>NZ_CP185986.1:0-5210872 GCF_055814425.1 Dyella sp. CR10 | reverse complement strand
TCGTCGTTGGCCTTGCCGTGGAACCCTTCGTCGGAAGCGATTCGTCGAAGGGGCGAGAATCATATCGCCCCTCCCTGAATCTGGGAAGGGGGCGCACTGAAATTTTTTCCGCAAGATGACACTCCACGCGACCGCTACACTCGCGCCCACCACTTATTTGTCAGCCAAGGATCCGAGGTAGCGATGAAAAGTCTGTTAGCGCCCCTTTTGTTCGCTTTCGCCGGCAGCGTCTCCGTCGGCGCGCACGCCGCTTCGCCGAGCGTGACGCTGCACGGCAAGCGCTTTGTCACCGAACTGGCCACCAATGACGAAGACCGCGCACGCGGACTTATGATGCGCACGGAGCTCGCAGCCGATCACAGCATGCTGTTCATATTCAAGGACACCGACCAGCGCTGGTTCTGGATGAAGAACACGCTCATTCCGCTGGACATCCTGTACTTCGACGCCGACCGCAAGCTGGTCTCCATGCAGTTGGACGTACCGCCGTGCAAGGCGGACCCCTGCCCCAGTTATCCCAGCGAACGGCCAGCCCGCTATGTGCTGGAACTGCCCGCGGGCACCGCCAGCCGTATCGGCGCCGCGATCGGCGATGAGCTGGGCGTGGAAGGAACGATCGGCAAGGTGCAGTGATCGGCCGTTGCGGCCAGATCGTGTGCGCAAGGCACGCCGATGCGGAAAGGAATCAACGAGGCGGGATGCAGCTTCTCCAGGGCATCCCAATCGTCTTCAAAAGGCACGAACTGTTGCATATGGCGGCTCCCTACTGGCTGCACCCTCTCTTATTAAGAGGGCGCGGGAGCATCTGAACACGCGGCCCGGTCAACGGTATGGCGATTTCGGGCCGCGTGCTGACTGATCGGAGGAACTCAGTCGATTTCGACCATTTCGAAATCGTCCTTGGTCGCACCGCAATCCGGGCAGGTCCAGGCGTCGGGCACATCTTCCCAACGAGTACCCGGCTCGATGCCTTCATCGGGGAGACCCAGCGCCTCGTCATAGATAAAGCCACAGACCACGCACATCCACTTGCGCAGATTGCCTTCCTTGCCGGTAGAGCCCTGAGTCATCGGTGCACTGCTTGAAATGGGGAACAAGAGGCGCATTCTCGCAACTCGGCAGGCCGTGCGGAAGCGTACGGCGGCAACACACCACAGCTCATGCATCCCAAGCTTCGACATTCCGGCCTCTATGCCATCACGGACGGCCCTCGCCCTGACCTGATCGATGCCGTCGCTCATGCCCTGGAAGGCGGCGCCAGGCTTGTCCAATACCGCGACAAGACAGCCGATTCGGCCAGGCGCCTCGCCGAAGCCGGCGCGCTGCGGCAACTCTGCGTAGCGCATGGGGTGCCGCTGATCATCAATGACGACGTAGAGCTCGCAGTCGCCGTAGGTGCCGACGGCGTCCATCTGGGCGAACACGACCCCGCCCCAAACGCCGCGCGCGCGATGCTCGGCGACGCAGCCATCATCGGCGTGTCGTGCTACGACTCGCTCGAGCGCGCCCGGCAATTCGCGATGGCCGGCGCCGATTACGTCGCCTTCGGCGCCTTTTTCTCTTCGTCGACCAAGCCTCTGGCCCGCCGCGCCGCGCCGGAGCTGCTGCGGCAGAGCGCCGCGCTCGGCGTGCCCCGTGTGGCGATCGGCGGCATCACGCCGGACAATGCCGGCGCCCTGGTCGACGCTGGCGCGGATTTCCTCGCGGTGATCTCAGCGCTGTTTGGCGCCTCCGATGTGTGCGCCGAAGCCCGGCGCTTCGCCTCGCTCTATTCGATCGCTTCGCATTCGTCCACTTCTGGATCCACACGATGACCAACCACGAACTCTTCCAGCGCGCCAAGCAGCTCATGCCCGGTGGCGTCAATTCGCCCGTGCGCGCGTTCAAGTCCGTCGGCGGCGAGCCCTTTTTCACGGCGCGCGCGGACGGCGCCTATCTATGGGACGTCGAGGGCAAGCGCTACATCGACTATGTGGGCTCATGGGGGCCGATGATCGTCGGCCACAACCATCCGAAGGTGCGCGAAGCGGTCGAGCGCGCCATCGTGAACGGCCTGTCCTTCGGAACCCCGTGCCCCGCCGAAGTCACCATGGCCGAAACCATCACCCGCCTGGTGCCTTCGGTGGACATGGTGCGCATGGTGAACTCCGGCACGGAGGCCACCATGTCGGCCATCCGACTCGCGCGCGGCGTCACCGGCCGCAGCAAGATCGTGAAGTTCGAAGGCTGCTACCACGGCCATGGCGACAGCTTCCTGGTGAAGGCCGGCTCCGGCGCGCTCACCTTCGGCGTGCCGACCTCGCCCGGCGTGCCCAAGGCCGCCGCGGATCTCACGCTCACCCTGGCCTACAACGACCTGGACGCGGCCAAGGCCTTGTTCGCCGAGCACGGCGACGACATCGCCGGCCTGATCATCGAGCCGGTCGCCGGCAACATGAACTGCATTGCGCCGAAGGAAGGCTATCTGCAGGGCCTGCGCGAACTGTGCACGCGCCACGGCGCGCTGCTGATCTTCGACGAGGTGATGACCGGTTTCCGCGTCGCACTGGGCGGCGCCCAGGCGCATTACGGCATCACGCCGGACCTGACCACGTTCGGCAAGATCATCGGCGGCGGCATGCCGGTCGGTGCCTACGGCGGCCGGCGCGAGCTGATGGAGCAGGTCGCACCAGCCGGCCCGATCTACCAGGCCGGCACGCTGAGCGGCAATCCGGTGGCCATGGCCGCTGGCCTCGCCATGCTGGAGCTGATCCAGGAGCCCGGCTTCTACGACCGGCTGGCCGCGCGTACCCGCCTGCTCACCGACGGCCTGCAAGCGGTGGCCGACGGCGAAGGTCTGGCTTTCAGTACCAACCGCGTGGGCGGTATGTTCGGCCTGTTCTTCACCAAGGAGAAGGTGGAGACCTATGCCCAGGCCACCGCCGCCGATACCGCCACCTTCAATCGCTTCTTCCACGGCATGCTGGAGCGCGGGGTCTACCTGGCACCCTCGGCCTTCGAAGCCGGCTTCCTGTCCAGCGCACACAGCGACGAGGATCTGGCCGCCACCCTGGAAGCCGCCCGCCAGACCCTGCTCACGCTGCGCGTCTGATGTACGCTCTGCTGGATTGCGTGCTGTTCGATCTGGACGGCGTGCTGGCCGATTACGACAAGCAGGTGCGCGTCGCGCACCTGGCCGAGCGGATCGGCGCCACGCCGGCCGCCGTGCATGCGGCGATCTATGCTTCCGGCATCGAAGAAGCTGGCGACCGCGGCGCCTTGGACGGCGCGGCCTATCTGGCCGCGCTCAGCGAACACCTGGGCCGTGCCATGAGCGCGGAGGCCTGGATTGCCGCGCGCCGCGCGGCCACGCGAGTGCGCCCGGAAGTCCTCGCGCTCGCAGCCGGCCTGGTCGGCCGCGTGAGCCTCGGCCTGCTCACCAACAACGGCAAGCTGATGGCCGACAACCTGCCGCTCATCGCGCCTGAGTTGTTCCCGCTGTTCGCCGGCCGCGCCTACACTGCCGCACAGTTCGGCGCCGCCAAGCCGGATGCGGCCGCCTATCTCGGCTGCCTCGAAGCGCTCAGGGCGACACCGACCGGCACGCTGTTCGTCGATGACAGCGCTGCTAACACCGAGGGCGCTCGAATCGCCGGCCTCCACGCCCACCACTACCTCGATCTGCCAGGATTCCGACGCACCTTACGCGCCTTCGGTCTGGACTGAACCACCAGCGCCCTCTGGACGCTCCACGCGTCGCCGCTATGCTGCCGGCCACGCCACGGACGTACCGGACCGCCACCTGGGAGCTCCTCATGGGCACATCCTCTCGCAGCGCATCACCTCGTCCCTGCGGGCCAGCCACGACCACCGGCTGGCGGGCGCGCTGGTTCCACATCATCTTCGATCACGACGATCGCCCCAGCCGTCTCTTCGACATCGTGCTGATGGTTGCGATCGTGTCCAGCATCCTGGTGACGATCCTCGACTCGGTGGCCGAACTGCACGAACGCGCGGCGCAGCTGTTCTATGCGCTGGAATGGATCTTCACCATCCTGTTCACGGCGGAATACCTGTTGCGTGTCGCGGTTGTCGAGCGACCGCGCGCCTATATGCGCAGCTTTTTCGGGATCGTGGACCTGCTCGCGGTGCTGCCCACCTATCTCAGCCTGTTCCTGGTCGGCAGCCAGTATCTGCTGGTGGTGCGCGCGCTGCGCATCCTCCGCGTCTTCCGCGTACTGAAGATGACGCGGTATGTCGACGAATCGAACAAGCTCTGGACGGCCATGCTGCGTGCCCGGCGCAAGATCCTGGTGTTCATCAGCACCATCCTGACGCTGGTGCTGATCTTCGGCGCGCTGATGTACATGGTGGAAGGGCCGGGCAACGGCTTCAGCAGCATTCCGCGCTCGATGTACTGGGCTGTAGTGACCATGACCACCGTGGGCTTTGGCGACATCACCCCGCACACCACGCTGGGCCAGTTGCTGACCTCGGTGATCATGCTGGTCGGCTACAGCATCATCGCGGTGCCGACCGGCATCTTCGCGGCAGAGCTGGCGGCGGGCCTGCGCGATGCCCGCCGCCGGATCACCTGCCCCACCTGCCGCCTGGGCGACCATGAAGCCGACGCGCACTACTGCCGCTTGTGCGGCACCGCACTCGAGCACGGCGCCGAATAGAGCCGTTTACGGCTTGCGCACGAAATCCGTCAGCGCCGCACGCAGACGCGCCAAGCCCTCAGCCAGGTCGGCATCGGTGATGTTCAACGGCGGCACGAAACGCAGCACGTCCGGCCCAGCCTGCAGCACCAGCAGGCCGTGCGCCGCGGCATAGTCCAGGATTTCGCCGGCGCGCCCCTTATAGGATTCGGCCAGCACCGCGCCGATCATCAGCCCGCGGCCGCGCACCTCGGCGAACAGCTTCAGCTCCGCATCGATCGCCGCCAGCCCGTCACGCAGCGCACGCGCCTGCCTAGCGACATTGGCCATCAGTTCCGCCGAGCCGAGCTTGCGCAACGCCACGCGCGCCACCGCCGCCGCCATCGGGTTGCCGCCGAAGGTGGTGCCGTGCGCGCCGTACTGCATCACCTCGGCCACCTTGGGGCCGGCCAGCATCGCACCGATCGGGAAGCCGCAACCCAGCGCCTTGGCCAGGGTGACGATGTCCGGTGTCACGCCATCCTGCTCGTGCGCGAACAGCGTGCCCGTACGACCCATGCCGCACTGGATCTCGTCCAGCACCAGCAGCGCTTCGTGCGTGTCGCACAGTTCGCGCGCGCGCTGGATGAAGGCCGGCGACGCCGGCAGCACGCCACCTTCGCCCTGCACCGGCTCGAGCATCACGGCGGCGACGTCGCCCTGCGCGAACGCGGCCTCCAGTCCGGCCACGTCGTTGAAATCCAGATAACGGAAACCGCCGGGCAGCGGCTCGTAATGTTCCTGGTACTTCGGCTGTGCCGTCGCGGTCACCGCGGCCAGCGTGCGGCCATGGAAGGAACCGCGGAAAGTCAGGATCACGCGCCGGTCCGGCGCACGCCCCTTCGAGGCAGCCCACTTGCGCACCAGCTTGATCGCCGCCTCGTTGGCCTCGGTGCCGGAATTGCACAGGAACACGCGCTCGGCGAAGCCGGAGGCCTTCACCAGTTCTTCGGCCAGGCGCAGCGGCGGCTCGGTATAGAACACGTTGCTGCTGTGCCAGAGCTTATGCGCCTGCGTCACCAGGGCATCGACCAGGTCCGGATCCTGGTGGCCCAGCGCATTCACCGCGATGCCGGCGCCCAGATCCACGTAGTCGCGCCCTTCGGTATCCCACACGCGTGCGCCCTTGCCATGATCCAGCACCACCTCGCGGGGTCGGTACACCGGCAGCCAGTAGCGCTTGCCGAGATCGATCAGGGACGACGATGAATCCTGCGCGTGCATGAAAAAGCTCCTGGCATTGCCATTCGGGCAACACCATCGAATGGTTGGGGAGGATTGGCCGTTGCGCCGACGCGATCCGCGCGGACGGGGCCTCGCGCATCGTAGAACCAGCGCCCCGGCTTTTCCATGCGCAGGCGTTGTATCCATGCAGGTTGCACCGTTGCACCACGGATACACCCCTCGTTGTCCCGACCCATGGCGCCACAACTCGCGCCGCGCCCATCGCGCCGGTGGCGGCTGCCTCGAATGCGTTACACCAAGCCTCGCCGCCATTCGCGTAAGTCCTTGAAAAAACGCCTGCAGCCGCTCACACGACAGTTGGCACGCCGTTTGCCCTCTTTACAGCGACCCGAGTTCAACGCCATCGCCCGATGGCGACCTGGGCGGTAACCCGGCATTCCCTGTGGCCGGGCAACCAACGGAGGCCCCCGGCTGACCCCTGTAGGCCGGGGGCCCTCCGTCTTTTTCTCGTGTCGATCCGGATCCGCAAACGGCGCGGACGCATGCCATCCGCGCGCCATGCGCACGCACCTGCATATCCGGCAAGGCATCCGCCTCAGCGCAGCTGGTCGAGCGCCAGCCGGTGTTTCTTGCAGAGGCGGTAGATGGTCACGCGGGAGACCTTGAGCCGGCGCGCGCATTCGCTCACGTTGAAATGGCACTCGCGCAGGCAGCTGATCACCGCCTCCCGCTCCGCGGCGACGCGCGCGCTGCCCAGGCTGGCCCGCCCCAGCGGCGTCTGGGAGACATGGCCAAGGTCCAGGTCCTCCGGCGTGATCAGCGCGTCCTCGGCCACCACCGCCGCACGCTGCACCCGATTCAGCAGCTCTCGCACGTTGCCCGGCCAACCGAAGTTGCGCATCGCCTGGCGCGAGGCGCTGCTGAACGTGCGGGCGTGGCTGGCATGGTGTTCGCGGAACGCATCGAGGAAATGCTGGGCCAGCAGCACCACGTCGTCCTCGCGCTCGCGCAGCGCCGGCATGTGGAGGCGAAGCACGTTGAGTCGGTAATACAGGTCTTCGCGGAAGCGGCCTTGTGCCACCGCTTTCTCCAGATCGACGTGGGTCGCCGCCAGCACGCGCACGTCCAGCTTGATCGACTGGCTGCTGCCCACCCGCTCCAGCGTGCCCTCCTGCAGGAAACGCAACAGGCTCGTCTGCGCGTCCGAGGGCAGATCGCCCACTTCATCCAGGAACACCGTGCCGCCGGCGGCCGTCTCGAAATGGCCGATGCGCCGCGCGTTGGCGCCGGTGAACGCGCCACGCTCATGCCCGAACAGTTCGGATTGCACCAGGTTCGGCGGTAACGCGCCGCAATTGATCGCGGCGAACGGCTTGGCCGCGCGCCGCGACAGCTGATGCAACGCGCGCGCTGCCACTTCCTTGCCGGTACCCGTCTCGCCGGTGATCAGTACCGGCAGATCGACTGGCGCGTACTTCCGCACGGCGGCGATCACCGTGCGCGTGGCTTTGCTGTGCCCGGTGATGCCCAGGTCGTCCGGCTCGGCGATGACCAGGTCGCCGCCCAGGTGGGCGAGCGAATCGAGCAGGCGCTCGAAATCCACTGGCGCGGTGAAAACATCCACGCAGGTGTCGATGATGTGGCTGAGCGCCTGGTCGCCTTCCGGCATTTCCGCGGGGATGAGAGCGAGCCACGGGAGGCCGGGATGTTCGTCGAGCACGCGTTCCATCGCTACGACATCGGTGGCATCCGCGTTGCGCAGATCGGCCACCGCCACCACCGTGTTGCCGCCGCGCGTGCCGACACCGGCGCTGCCGCCGGATTCGGCGACGCGCACGAACCAGCCAGCCCGATTCAGGCGCACGCGCTCGGTGGCGCCGGGCTGGCCGAACCAGACCACGCAGCGCCTGGCGTCCCCCTTGCTTGCAGCCATCGCCCCTCCCACCACGCGGTCTCCTGGCGCGGCACGGGGCTCCCCAACCGCGCCGGGCGGTCACGTTCGCGGGCGCCCTATCCGGGGCGCCCCGAAAAGGTGATTTGGCTCACACCTTATACGGCCGTCCCGGACAGCGGCACCGGCCAAATGGGCGGGGTCGACTCAGCCAGAAGGACGAAGGCGTCGCATCACCACACGCCGGTATTGGGCATCGACGCCCACGGCTCCTGCGCAGGGAGGTGGCCGCCACGCTGCAGCAGCTCGATCGAAATCAGATCCGGCGAACGCACGAAAGCCATGTGCCCATCCCGCGGCGGACGGTTGATGATGTAGCCCATGTCCTGCAGATGGCGGCAGGTCGCGTAGATGTCTTCAACCTCGAACGCCAGGTGGCCGAAATTACGGGCGCTGCCGTAATCCTCCTCGGAGCCCCAGTTGTAAGTCAGCTCGACTTCCGCCTCCGGCGATGCCGGCGCCGCGAGGTAGATCAGCGTGAATTTGCCGGCCTCGCTTTCCATCCGGCGGGTTTCCTTGAGACCCAAGCCTTCGCAGTAGAAACGCAGGCTCGCGTCCACGTCGCGGACGCGAACCATGCTGTGCAGATATTTCATGAGAATGTCCTCTTCATCTTGGAAAGGCGGCACGTCCGGCACGAGCCGGCAAAGCGGCGCTTGCGCCGGTCAGCCCAGGAACAGATCAGGCAGCAGCGGCTGCGACGGATCCACCGCGTAGGGCGCGAAGTCCGTGACGCCGGCCTCCCGCAGCACGTCTTCGTCGATCAGGAACTGTCCGGAGAAACCCTTGGCTTCGCGCGTAAGTACGGCATGCGCGGCGTCAGCCACGATCTCCGGCTTGCGGCAGCGCTGCACGTCCACGCCAGGAATCATGTTCAGCGCATCAGTCGCGACGATCGTGCGCGGCCACAGCGCATTCACCGCCACGCCCCGCGGACCGAACTCCCCGGCCAGGCCCAGCGTGACGAAGCTCATGCCCATCTTCGCCAGCGTGTAGCCGGTATGCGGCGCCCACCATTTCGGCGCGAGCGACGGCGGCGGCGCCAGCGTGAGGATGTGCGGATTGGCCGACTTCAGCAGATAAGGCAGGCAAGCCTGCGCGCACAGGAACGAGCCGCGCGCGTTGACCTGCTGCATCAGGTCGAAGCGCTTCATCGGCGTATCCAGCGCGCCAGCCAGCCAGATCGCGCTGGCGTTGTTGACCAGGATGTCGATGCCGCCAAATGCCTCGGCCGTCGCCGCCACCGCGGCTTTCACCTCGTCTTCCTCGCGGATGTCGCACTTGATCGCCAGCGCCTTGCCGCCGGCGGCTTCGACCGCGGCCGCCGCGCTGTGGATGGTGCCCGGCAGCCTGGGATTGGGGACGCTGCTCTTGGCGGCGATGGCGATGTTGGCGCCATCGCGCGCGGCACGCAGCGCGATCGCCAGGCCGATGCCGCGCGAGGCGCCGGTGATGAACAGGGTCTTGCCGCTCAGGCTGGCCATGGCGTCGCGTCTCGGTGGAAAAACACCAGTTTAGAAGCGCGCGCCGCATGCGCAAAGCTAAGCGGAGGATCAGGCAGCCGGACGACTCAGGCCTTCTGGAAGCGCGGCAGGATGTCTCGCAGTTCGGTCAGGCGCCGCAGCGGATCGGTCAGCTCCAGCATGCGTTGATGCTCTTCCAGTTCCAGCGGCAACAGCTCGGCCAGGCGAAAGCCGAGCCAGCTGGCCTCCTCGTAATTCTCGGCGCGCGCATGGCGCCAGTGCGTCGCCATGTTCTCGAGCAGTCGCCCGAGGATGGTCTGCAGCAGCGCGAACTCCACCGGCACCGGTTGACTCCGTTCAGCAGGCCAGTGCTCCACCTCGCCCATGATCAGGCCGTTCGAACGCACGCGCGTGCGCGTGACGCGGAAACGCTCGGCGCCTTCGGCGACGATCGCCAGCAGGCCGCTCTCGCCATGGCTGAAGTCGATGACGCGCGCGAACGTACCCACAGCCGCGGGCAGCGCCGGCTCGCCCACTTCCTGGCCCCGCAGGATCAGGCAGACGCCGAAGCCGCTGTCGCGCCGGGTGCAGTCGCGCACCATGTCCAGATAGCGCGGCTCGAACACGCGCAATTGCAGTCGTCCGCCCGGGTACAGCACGGTGGACAAGGGAAACAAGGGCAGTTCGGTGGGAAAGGGCTGCGCAACCATGCCGGAAGTCTAAGGCAACACCGGTCCGGTCTCGCCGCCGATCACCCGCCAGGCTTCCGCCGTCACCGGACGCGAGGCACCATCCGCTATCTTCTGGGGAACGCTCGGATCCGACCCGCATGTCCGCTACCGAACTGCCGCTCACGCTCGTCGACCCGGTTGGCCTGCCGGCCGCCCCCGTACTGGAGACACGCGGCCTGGCGAAGGCTTTCGGCAAGCGCCAGGTCCTGCAAGGCGTGGACTGGACGGTGCCCGCCGGCCGCGTGGTCGGCCTGCTCGGCCGCAACGGCGCCGGCAAGACCACCCTGCTGCGCTGCCTGCTCGGCTTGTCGCCCATCGACGGCGGCGACGTGCAACTGCTCGGCGCGCCCATGACCGAACCCGGCGGCGAGCGCATGCACCGCATCGGTTTCGTACCGCAGACGTTCGATCTGTTTCCCTGGATGAAAGTGGGCGCCTACCTGGACTTCACCGCCGCGTTCTATGCGCGCTGGGACCATGTGCTGGCGGCACGCCTGCTGCAAGGCTGGGAGCTCGACCCCAGGCAGAAGATCGGCCAGCTCTCGCAGGGCCAGCGGCAGAAGCTGGCGATCGTGCGCGCAATCGCGCCGCAACCGGATCTGCTGGTGCTGGACGAACCGGTCGCCAGCCTCGACCCGCAGGCGCGCCGCGCCTTCATGGCCGAACTGCTGGAGCTGATGCGCCATCCCGGCAAGACGGTGATCTTCTCCACCCACATCACGGCCGACCTGGAGCGGGCCGGCGCCGACATCGCCCTGCTGCGCGATGGCCGCATCCAGTTCACCCGGCCGCTGGCCGAACTGCGCGAACGCTTCCTGCGCGCCGTGCTCATCCGCGATGAAGGCTGGACCGCCACGCCGCATTTCGATGGCTTGCTCAAGGCCAGCGCCAGCGGCACGGAATTGCAGATGCTGCTCGAAGCGCCCGACCATGCCGCGCTGCAGGCACTGGCCGAACACAGCGGCGCCACGCTGCGCATCGAAACGCCCACGCTCGAAGACCTGTTCGTGGAACTGGCATGAAGGCGGTCTGGCAGCTGTGGCTGCAGCTTTGGAAGCGCATGCCGCTATTGGCCGCGCTGGCCACGTTGATGTGGCTGACCGGCGTGATCCTGGCGTGGGTCGCGCTCGCGGGGGATGAGGGCGTGGCCTACCTCGGCGTCGGCATGCTGGCCTTCGGCTCCTGGTTCTGGCACATCGGCCAGGGCCAGGTGCTGCGTGGCCTGTGCCGCCCGGACAGCTTTCTGTTGCCACGCTTTCGCCAGCGACTGGCCTGGCTGGGCCTGGTCAATGTCGCCCAATGGGTGGCGCTGCCCACGCTGGCCATGGCGCTGGCCGCGCCATGGCATGTCGCGCTGATCGTCGCTGCCTTGCTGCTGGTCGCGGCACTGGGACTGGCGATCGGCTGCGGACGGCGCGTCGGCCTGCTGATCTGGGTGGTCTTCATCGCGGCCGGCTGGATGCCACGCGTGGCCAACCAAGTGATGCACGCCGCGCTCGCCTCTCCATGGACGGCGCCGCTGATGGCGCTGGGCGCCATTCTCCTGCTCCGTTTCGCGCTGGCGCCGCTGCTGCGCATCGAGGATCGCGACACGCCGTCCTCGCCGCTGGAGAATGCCAGCCTCGGCCGCGGCGGTGCCGGCCTCGAGGAAACCCCGGCGCAACGCGGTGTGTTCGGGCGCTGGCTGTCCGACCTGTTCGACCGCGCCGCGCAGCGCGCGATGGAGCACGCCCTGCAGCGCTACCGCCGCCATCCCACCGCCGCCGGCCGCCTCACACTGGTACGCCGCCTGCTGCTTCCGCACGACAATCCGCAGGCCATCGCTCTGAGGCTTGTACTGGTCGCCGGCATGGTGGCGATCTATTTCCTGGCGGTGATGCATCGGCAGAACTTCGATGCGGCAGTGATCGGCGCCTACGCCATCCTGCTCACCATGACGCGCTTCCCGCAGCTGGGCCGCGGCATGCTGCGCATGCGGCCGAACCTGGCCGATCTCTATCTCACGCTGGCGCCGGCTACCCGCGCGGAGTACCAGAAGATCGTGGTGGACGCGCTGATGCTGCTGGTCCCGGTGAGCGTGCTCACCGCCCTCGCCTACACGCTCCTCGGCAGCGTGCTCGCCCATGCCGCCGAGCCCGGTCGCATGCTGCTGACCGCCGCCATCGTCGCCACCTCCGCCAGCCTGGTCGGCCTGGCGGTGCACCTGATCGGCCCCGAAGGCAGCTTCGGCCGCGCTGCGGTGAATCTCTTGCTGATCTTCGGCGCGATGGGCGCCTATTGGGGCGGCTACGGGCTGCTTGGCGTCATGGGTTATGCCTGGGGCGGCATCGTGCTGGCCACGGTGGCGATCAGCTTCGGCGGCGCGGTGTGGTACGCCGCGCAACGCGAATACCAGCGCCGCGCCCCGAGTTTCGAAGCGCCGCTCTGAACCCGCTCAGGCGCCGCGCAGCGCCTCGACGAAACGCCGCGGCGCATTTTCGAAACCGCCGTTGGACATGAACACCACGTGGTCGCCCGCCCGCGCCTGCGTGCGCAGCGTCTGCACCAGCGCATCCACCGTTGGTGCGGTAGCGCCGCGGCCTTGCAGCGCGTCGGTCACGCGCTTGGCGTCCCACGGCAGTTCGGAGCGATGCAGGAACACCACCGCATCCGCGTCGGCCAGCGACGGCGCCAGCCCTTCGGCATGTGCGCCCAGGCGCATCGAGTTGGAGCGCGGCTCCAGCGCGACCAGGATGCGCGACCCACCCACCTTCGCACGCAGGCCGGCCAGCGTCGTGGCGATCGCGGTCGGGTGATGGGCAAAATCGTCGTACACGCGCACGCCATCCACGTCGCCGACCACTTCCATGCGGCGCTTCACGCTCTGGAAGCTGGCGAAAGCCGGCAGCAGCGTGCGCGGATCGGCCCCCGCCGCCGCCGCCGCGGCGAGCGCGGCCAATGCATTCATCACGCTGTGATTGCCCAGCAGCGGCCAGCGCACTTCGCCCAGCGTTTCACCGCGCAGAGCGACAGTGAACGCCGAACCGTCCGCCTCGATCAGCGAAGCCTGCCAGTCGCCACGCCCGATGCCGAAGGTCTCCACCGGCGTCCAGCAGCCCATCGCCAGCACTTCGGCGAGACGCTCGTCGTGCGCGTTGACGATCAGGCGGCCATTGCCCGGCACCGTGCGCACCAGATGGTGGAACTGGCGCTGGATCGCGGCCACGTCCGGAAAGATGTCCGCGTGGTCGTATTCGAGGTTGTTGAGAATGGCGATGCGCGGCCGGTAGTGGACGAACTTGGAGCGCTTGTCGAAAAACGCGCTGTCGTATTCGTCTGCCTCGATCACGAACGGCTTGCCCTCGCCCAGCCGCGCGGAGATACCAAAGTTGCCCGGCACGCCGCCCACCAGGAAGCCCGGCTTGAGACCGGCGCTTTCAAGCAGGTGCGCCAGCAGGCTGGTGGTGGTGGTCTTGCCGTGAGTTCCGGCAACCGCCAGCACTTCGCGCCCGGCCAGCAGCGTCTCGCCCAGCCACTGCGGGCCGGAGACATAGCGCATCTGCTCGTCGAGCATGTATTCGACCGCGGGATTGCCACGGGTCATGGCGTTGCCCACCACCACCAGGTCCGGCCGCACATGGCCGGGCGACGCCTGCAGGTGCTCGGCCTTGTAGCCCTGCATCAAGCCGATGCCCAGCGCCTGCAGCTGGTCGCTCATCGGCGGGTAGACGTTGGCGTCGGAGCCTTCGACAGAGATGCCGAGCTCGCGCGCCAGCGCGGCCACGCCGCCCATGAAGGTGCCGCAGATGCCGAGAATGTGCAGACGCATGGAGAACCTGTCGAACGCGTGGCGCGGCACGTGGCCGTCACGATGAGGGGATTGCCGCAAAAGGACACTCGAAAAAAGAACGGGCCGCTCGGTGGCGGCCCGTGGGATCAGCCGTTGGCGGCGGCCGATTCCCGCGAGAGCGCGTGCTTCACGCGCGCAGTGACTTCGTCGAGCTCGCCCACGCCATCGACCACCTGCAGCTGGCCGCGCTTGGCGAAGAAATCCGCCACCGGCGCGGTCTGCTCGGCGTAGACCTTCAGGCGGTCGCGCACCACCGCCGGATCGTCGTCCTTGCGGTGCTCGGCCTGGAAGCGGATCTCGACGCGGCCGATGATCACCTCATCCGGCACGTCCAGCTTCACCACCGCGTCCAGCGGCTGGCCGATCTTGGCCAGCAGGTGGCCCAGCGCCTCGGCCTGGGCCACGTTGCGCGGATAGCCGTCGAGAATGAAGCCGTTCTTCACGTCGTCCTGCGACAGGCGCTCTTCCAGCATCGCCAGCAGGATGTCGTCGGACACCAGCTTGCCCGCATCCATCACCGCCTTGGCCTTGAGGCCGGTCGGGGTGCCGGCGGCCACCGCCGCGCGCAGCATGTCGCCGGTGGAAATGTGCGGAACGCCGAGTTCAACCTTGAGGCGCGCAGCCTGGGTACCTTTGCCCGAACCGGGCGGGCCAAGAAGGACGAGTCGCATAATGCTCCACGAGTTCCGGCTCGCCGCGGCGCTTGCCGCCGGGTCCGCCAATACAGAAGGAAATTGACAGTCACGTTAACGTCTGCAGGGGGTGCCGTCAAACAAGATGCGTCGCCCGTTTGCGCTAAATCACTGTTGCAAAAGACATCCCGGCTCGGCGCAAGATTGCCGCACCGCACGAAAAGACCACCTGGAGAATGCCTATGAAGCGCTCGTCCCGATCCCCCGCCGGCCGCCTGCTCTACGCCCAGTCGGGTGGCGTCACCGCGGTGATCAATGCCACCGCCGCCGGCGTGATCG
This sequence comes from Dyella sp. CR10, assembly GCF_055814425.1. Lineage (NCBI taxonomy): Bacteria > Pseudomonadati > Pseudomonadota > Gammaproteobacteria > Lysobacterales > Rhodanobacteraceae > Dyella > Dyella sp. CR10. Next base: position 5,196,063 of record NZ_CP185986.1, on the reverse strand, counting down.
AGGCTGCGCGCGCCCAAGGCGTGCAGGTCTATGCGGCGCGCAACGGCATCCTCGGCGCGCTGCGCGAAGAGCTGATCGATACGTCGAAGGAAACTGCCGCCGCCATCGCGGCGCTGCGCCACACGCCTGGCGGGGCGTTCGGCTCCTGCCGCTACAAGCTCAAATCGCTGGAAGCGAACCGCGCCGAGTACGAGCGGCTCATCGATGTGCTGCGCGCCCACGACATCCGCTGGTTTCTCTACAACGGCGGCAACGACTCGGCCGACACCGCGCTGAAGATCTCGCAGCTGGGCAAGGCCATGGGTTACGACATCCGCTGCATTGGCGTGCCCAAGACCGTCGATAATGATCTTGCCGTCACCGACTGCTGCCCCGGCTTCGGCTCCGTCGCCAAGTACACGGCCGTCTCCACGCTCGAAGCGAGCCTCGATGTCGCCTCGATGGCCGATACCTCGACCAAAGTCTTCATCCTCGAAGTGATGGGCCGCCACGCCGGCTGGATCGCCGCCGCCGCGGGCCTCGCCGGCGAGAGCCCGGATGCGCCGCCGCATCTCATCCTGTTTCCCGAGCGCGTGTTCGACGAAGAGGCGTTCCTGGCCAAGGTCAAGGCCACGGTGGAACGCGTCGGCTGGTGCACCGTGGTCGCCTCCGAGGGCATCCGCAACGCACAGGGCCAGTTCCTCGCCGAAGCCGGCACGCGCGATGCGTTCGGCCACGCGCAGCTGGGCGGCGTCGCGCCGGTGCTGGCCGCGCTGGTGAAAGAAAAGCTCGGCTACAAGTACCACTGGGCGCTGCCCGATTACCTGCAGCGCTCGGCCCGCCACCTCGCCTCCAAGACCGACGCCGACCAGGCCTACGCCGTCGGCAAGGCCGCGACGGAATACGCGCTGGCCGGCCAGAACGCGGTGATGCCGGTGATCGTGCGCACCTCCGACGCGCCGTATCGCTGGAAGATTGAATCGGCGCCATTGGCCAAGATCGCCAATCGCGAGAAGAAAATGCCGGCCTCCTTCCTCACCCGCGACGGCTTCGGCATCACCGCCGCGGCACGCCGCTACCTCGCCCCGCTGATCCAGGGCGAGGCCTCGCTGCCCTACGGCAAGAACGGGCTGCCAAAGTACGTGCAACTGAAGAACACCGCCGTAGCCCGCAAGCTGCCCGCGTTTACGCCATGACCAACGGCGGCGGGGCGTGCGCCGCGTGCGCCCGCTGCAGCTCGTCCACCAGCGCGTCCACCGCCGCCTCAGCTGCATGCAGCGAGGCGGCCAGGCGATCGCCGCCGAACTCGTCGTACTCCACCGCCACCATGCGCACGTCCGTCACGCCGATGTACCCGAAAGCCGTGCGCACGGCAGGCTCCACATGATTCATCGCAGCGATGCGCCCGCCAGCGTCGTAGCCGTAGTCGCCACGCGAACTCAGCAGCACCAGCGTGCGCGGCTTGTCGTCGAGCAGAGGCCAGTACGGCGCGCCGGTGCGCGACCGGTCGAAACCGAACGTCCGCCCCACGCGCACGATATTGTCGATGTAGGCCTTGAAGCCGCTCGGCACGCCGAAGTTGTACATCGGCACGCCGGCCACGATGAGATCGGCGGCAAGCAGTTCGTCGATCAGGGCATCGCTCTCGCCCAGCCGCTGGCACATCCACGATGCGCGTGACGGTTCCGGCGTGAAGGCCGCATGGATCCAGCTGCCATCGACCGGCGTCGGCGGGCGCTGCCCGATGTCGCGATAAAGCACGTCGTCGGCCGGATGCGTCGCATGCCAGCGGTCGACGAAACGTGCACTCAGCCGCCGCGTGTGCGAGCCGAATCGGTGCAGATCGGAGCGGCCGCCGCGGGCGCTGGCATCGAGGTGGAGCAAGGTGGTCATCGAGTTCTCCAGGCATGAACTCCATTCACGTGATGGAGCCGGAAGCGCATGCTATGAACGAAGAACCGGCCTGAAAAACGATCCTTTCTCAGCTCATGCATGAATACAGATCACCCATGGAAAGCTCGCGCCGACACCTCCCGCCCCTCGCCTCCCTGCGCGCCTTCGAAGCCGCGGCGCGTCATCAGAGCTTCCGCCTCGCCGCGCAGGAGTTGTCGGTGACCGCCACAGCGATCAGCCATCAGGTACGCCAGCTGGAAGAGCTGCTCGGCGTCGCGCTGTTCGAGCGGCAGGTGCGCAAGGTGACGCTCACCGCCGAAGGTCGCCAACTTTTCCCTGCGTTGCGGGACGGCTTCGACCTGATGGCGGCAGGGCTCGCTCCGCTGCTGCGCCCACGGCGACGGCGCATCCTGACCGTATCGGCGACGCCGGCTTTTGTCGCTCGCCTGCTGGTACCGCGGCTCGCCTCATTCCAGGCCAACTATCCGGAACTGGATCTGCGCCTGCATGCGTCCACCCAACCAGTCGACTTCGGCTCGCAGCAGATCGATGCCGCCGTGCGCTACGGCAAAGGCCCGTTCCGCGACCTGCACAGCGAGCCGCTGCTGCACGCGCGCTTCGCGCCAATGTGCAGCCCGCGGCTGACATTGCGTGCGCCCGCCGACCTGATGCGTCATCCGCTGCTGCATTACCAGTGGCAACCGGGTTTTCGCGAGCCATCCGACTGGGCGGCGTGGCACCGTGCCGCCGGCTTTCACGGCGCGGATGTCTCGCGCGGCGTGACCTTCAGCGACGAAGCCCACGCCATCGACGCAGCCATCGCCGGCCAGGGTGTAGCCCTGATCAACATCGCGCTGGTCGCCGGCGAACTGACCCGCGGCACACTGACGATCCCGTTCGGCCCCGAACTGGACGGCCAGGATTACCACCTGGTCTATCCGCCGGCCAACGAAAGCGACGACGCCATCGCCGCACTGCGCAGGTGGCTTACCACTCCGCTGTCAGAAGCAATCACTGCATGAAGCGGCTCAAGCCGATGCGATAAGCGGAATACTCCTGTATGTCGTTGTGTCCCGCATCCGGCACCACTTGCAGCAACGGCGGTGAAGAAAAGGCGGAAGCGAGCGCCTGGGTGTGCGCGGCGGCCACCAGTTCATCCTCGCCCGCACGGATGATCAGCACCGGACAACGCACACTCGACGCATAGCGCCACGATTCATAGCGTTCACGCGCAAGCCAGTCGACCGGCATCCATGGATGAAAATCCTTCGCCACGCGCACCATGCTGTCGAACGGCGTCACCAGCGCCAATCGCTCCACCGGACGTTGCGCGGCCAGCTGTACGGCAATGCCACTGCCCAGGCTGCGTCCGATGACAGCAACCGAGGCATGGTCGGGCGCGATCCGATCGAACCAGGCCAGCGCATCGGCCACCAGCGACCGCTCTTCCGGTTCGCCGCCGCTGGCCGCATAGCCGCGGTAGGCCAGCAGATAGATTGTGTGTTGCGGGAACCAGCGGGCAAGCGACTCGCGCGCGTCTTCTACGCGCTCACCATTGCCGCCGAAGTACAAAATCGCCATTGGCTGCCCCGGATGCATCACCCAACCGCGCAGAGGCACACCATCGCGAACGAGCTCGATATCGGGCGCCTGCACGACTCGCCAGGTTGCCTCCGGGTGATACATCATCGCCCGCTGGTTGAAGTAGAGCGCAGCGGCGTAACCCACGTAGAGCAACAAGGCCAATACGCCCATTACCGCGATGGTTCGCCAAAACACCGCTCAGCGCTCCGCCTTGCGCGGATGCGCATTGTCGATCGTCTCAATGCGAGTCACCTTGCCGGCCTTCAGGGTGATGCGGATGGTCCGCTCGTGGGGCGCACCGTAGCCGGTTCCGTCGCCCGGCAACAAGGCACCGTCAGGCAGGATCAGTTCGCCGCTGTACCAATTCGCGAATACCTGCCCGCCCTGCGTCGCGCCGAACAGTTCGGCCAGCGTGGCCCGGCGGCAGTCGCCGGTGCGCGCGGCCGCGTCGGCGCAGAGCCACGTATCGATGTCCACCAGATAGAGACGATCGTCTTCCAGGCGCCAGCTGCCGACATAGCCGCGGTCGTCTGCGGCGCGCAGTGGTGCGGGCATGAAACGCGGGCGCGCCTGACGATCCGGGTAGCGCTGCTCCAGCGGCTCGCTCAGCAGCGCGTAGGCCTTGCCGTGCCATTCCAGGCGTTCCGCGCGCGGCGGCGTCGCGTGCAACAGCCACGGCAGGGCCAGCAACAGCAGCCCGATTCCAGTCGGCCATTGGCATGCGCTCATTGCGGCCCTCCCATCGTGCTGGCGAGCTTGCCATAGCACCCGGCGCACGCCTGTACGCCTTTTGGTCGGGACGCGCGAGCCGCATCACGCTTTTGCACCCTCTTCGGCCGGCGAGTCGGCGGAACGGAAGAACCCGACCAGCGCCGTCAGCGCATCGGCCTGACCACGCAACGCGCGGCCCGCGTCCGCCACGTCGCCCACAAGACGCGCGTTCTGCCGCGTGCCCTCATCCATATGCCGCACCGCAGCGTCGATCTCGCCGATGCCTTCGCTCTGCTCGCGGCTGCTCGCCCGAATCGCGGCGACGGCCTGCGAAACCTGCGAAGCGCCTTCGACAATGCGTATCAACACGTCGCCGGAATGCGCGGCGAGCACGGCGCCTGCCTCCACCCTGGCGTGACTGTCTTCGATCAAGCCGCGGATCTCGCGCGCGGCCTCGGTGCTGCGCTGGGCCAGCTGGCGCACTTCGTCGGCGACCACTGCGAAGCCGCGCCCGTGCGCGCCGGCATGGGCCGCTTCCACCGCCGCGTTCAAGGCGAGCAGTCTCGTCTGGAAAGCCAGCGTGTCGATTGCTGCCACGATGTCGCTCATGCGTCGGTGGGCGTCGCCGATCGCATCGACCGAGCGGCGCGTCTGGGCCACGATGCCGCTGCCCGCCTCGGCCTGCTCGCGCGCGGCGGCGGCGAGGCGGTCGGCGAGCGCCGCATGGTCAGCGTTGCGGCGCACCGCCTCGGTGAGGCGCTCCATCGAGGCGGCACTGCGCTCCAGACTATCGGCCTGGGTCCGTGTGCGCTTGCGCAAGGTGTCATTGTCGCGGGCCAGCCGATCGGCGGATCGAGTGACACCGAGCGCGCCCTGCTGCACCTCGCGCACTACGTCAGCCAGGCGCAGATCCATGCGCTGCAATGCGCGCAGCAAAGCGCCTATTTCGTCGTGATCTCCGACCTGTAGCGCATGGCCGAGCGCGCCATCGGCGATGCGTTGCGTTACCGAGACCGCCTGGCGCAGACGGCGGGTGATGGCGCGGATCAGCAGACCATCCAGCAGCAGCGCCGCGAGCAATCCGCCCATCAGCACGGCGGTCAGAAGGATCTGCACGCGGCGGCTCGACGCATGCGCGGCAGCCACCGCCTCTTCGCCAGCCTGCACGGCCTTGGCGAACAGGTTGGCGAAATCCGCATGCAGCGGCACGAAGGCCGGCTGCACGTCGGAAGCGATCTGCAACTGAGCGAGGTCGTACTGCTCGGCCTCCAGCTGCTTGAGCGCGTCGTCGACGGCTTGCTCGGCCGCCTTCCGGTGTGCGTCGGTCAAGGCCAGCAATTGGGCCTGTTCGCGCGCCAGGCCGCTACCGCGCAGATGTTCCCAGCGACGCCCGATCTCCACGCGGTTGGACTGGATCTGCGTGCGCGCCTCCTCCAGTGCGGATGGCAGCCGCGTGAGCCCGGCATGCGTGAGTGCGTTGAGGCTGTCGCTGTAATCGTTCTGGATGCGGCCCACGTCGGATAACGGGCTCAACGCGTCGGCCACCAGTGCACCCATGCGCTGGTCGGCATGCCAAAGGGACAACCCGGCGACGCCGCCCACCACCAGCAGGAGCAGCAGCAGGCCGACGAGACGGAGGATCAGACGGAACCGCAAGGAAAGCGCGGGCAAGACCCGCCAGTGGCGGGCGAGAGCTTGGAGAAAACGCATGCGACACCTACTCGGGGAAGTGGGGAGCTGGCCCCTGCATCGGCCGGAGGGAGACATGCTTTAGTCAAAATATCCTTTTAAATCATATATTTCAGTTTGAAAAAAGACAGATGGCGAAGGCATGACAGCTGAGCAGTGGATAAAGACCCCGTGACGAATAGGACTCATCGTTCAGACGCATCTTTTTACGATCTTTCGCAACGACGGCGATTCGTCGGAGGAGCGCAAATGAAGACTCTGGGCAAACAGTTCCTCGGCAAGCTGTTCCTCGCGCTGGGCCTCCTGGCCGGCAGCGGCGCCGCGCTGGCCGATCACGATCGCGGGCACGATCGCGGCGACCGCCATGGCCACTACGATCGCGACCGCGGTCGTCAGGAATGGGGCCGTCGCGATCACGACCGCCGCGACTGGGACCGCCGCGACCATTGGCGCGGTCCGGATCGCGGTTGGCACGATCGCCGCTATTACGGCGGCCACTATCGTCCTCATCCTCATCGCTGGGCGCGCGGCGAGCGCTACTACGGCCCGGTGTATGTGGTGAACGACTATCGCTACTACCGCCTGCGTCCGCCGCCGTACGGCTATCACTGGGTGCGCGACGACGGCGGCTACCTGCTCGTCGCCATCGGCACCGGCATCATCCTGGACATGGTGCTGAACTAAGCGGCGGATGGATCATGGTGAAGGCGGTGTCTACGGGGCACCGCCTTTTTTCGTGCGCCGTTGCGTCGCACAACATGAACGCCATCGACCTCTGCCTATACTCGCCGGAACCGCCCGCAATGGGCGGCTACTACAACCGAGATGGGGAGGCTTCGATGCTGCAGCAGTATGGCTTGTGGATCGTGCTTGCATGTGCGGTCGTGGCGGTTCTGTATGGCGCGCTCTCGGTGCGCTGGATCTTGGCCAAATCACCGGGCAACGAGCGCATGCAGGAGATCGCCGCGGCGATCCAGCAAGGCGCCCGGGCCTACCTCAACCGGCAATACACCACGATCGGCGCCGTCGGCGTGGTGCTCTTCATCGTGATCGGCCTGGCGCTGGATTGGGGCACGGCCATCGGCTTCGCCATCGGCGCGTTGCTGTCTGGCGCCACCGGTTATATCGGCATGAACGTCTCGGTACGCGCCAACGTGCGCACCGCCGAGGCCGCGCGCAGCGGGCTCGCCGCCGCACTCAATGTCGCCTTCCGCGGCGGCGCGATCACCGGCATGCTGGTGGTCGGCCTGGCCCTGCTGGGTGTCGCCGCGTACTACGCGGCGCTGCGTGGCATGGGCTATGAGAACATGCACGCATTGCATGCGCTGGTCGGCCTGGCCTTCGGCTCCTCGCTGATCTCGATCTTCGCGCGCCTGGGCGGCGGCATCTTCACCAAGGGCGCCGATGTGGGCGCCGACCTGGTCGGCAAGGTCGAAGCGGGCATTCCCGAGGACGATCCGCGCAATCCGGCGGTGATCGCCGACAACGTGGGCGACAACGTGGGCGACTGCGCGGGCATGGCGGCCGACTTGTTCGAAACCTACGCGGTGACCCTGATCGCCACCATGCTGCTGGGCGGCGTGATGGCCGAGCAGACCGGCTCCAACGGCGTGCTGTTCCCGCTGCTGCTGGGCGGTGCGTCGATCATCGCATCGGTGATCGGCACCTTCTTCGTGCGCTCGCGTGCGGGCGGCAAGATCATGAACGCGCTCTACGCCGGCGTGGCGGTCTCGGCCGTGCTCGCCGCCGTCGCGTTCTGGCCGATCACCAGCCAGCTGATGGCCGAATCGGCCTACGGGGTGGGCAAGCTCTACGGCTGCGCGCTGATCGGCCTGGCCCTCACCGGTGCCATGGTGGTGATCACCGAGTACTACACCGCCACCGAGTACGCGCCCGTGCGCCACGTGGCGCAGGCCTCGACCACCGGCCATGCCACCAACATCATCGCGGGCATCGGTGTGTCGATGAAATCCACCGCGTTGCCGGTGCTGGCGGTGTGCGCGGCGATCTGGGGCTCGTTCGCGCTGGCCGGACTGTACGGTATCGCCATCGCGGCCACCGCCATGCTCAGCATGACCGGCATGGTCGTGGCGCTGGATGCCTACGGCCCGATCACCGACAACGCCGGCGGCATCGCCGAGATGGCCGAGCTGCCGCCGGAAGTGCGCGGCGTGACCGATCCGCTCGACGCGGTGGGCAATACCACCAAGGCGGTAACCAAGGGCTACGCCATCGGCTCGGCCGGCCTGGCCGCGCTGGTGCTGTTCGCCGACTACACGCACAACCTCAGCCAGCATCTGGGCGTGGGCGATTTCCGCTTCGACCTGTCCAACCACTACGTGATCATCGGCCTGCTGATCGGTGGCCTGATCCCTTATCTGTTCGGCGCGATGGCGATGGAAGCCGTGGGGCGCGCGGCAGGTTCGGTGGTGGAAGAAGTGCGCCGCCAGTTCCGCGAGATCAAAGGCATCATGGAAGGCACCACCAAGCCCGACTACTCGCGTGCGGTGGACATGCTGACCCGCTCGGCGATCAAGGAAATGCTGGTGCCCTCGCTGCTGCCGGTGCTGGTGCCGGTGCTCGTGGTGTTCGGCTTCAAGTGGCTGGGCGGTGCCGAGGCCGGTGCGCAGGCGCTGGGCGGCGTACTGATCGGCACCATCGTCACCGGTCTGTTCGTGGCCATCTCCATGACCACCGGCGGCGGCGCCTGGGACAACGCCAAGAAATACATCGAGGACGGCCATCACGGCGGCAAGGGCTCGGATGCGCACAAGGCCGCCGTGACCGGCGACACCGTGGGCGATCCCTATAAGGACACCGCCGGCCCCGCGGTGAATCCGCTGATCAAGATCATCAACATCGTGGCGTTGCTGCTGATCCCGCTGCTCTGACAGGACCGGCGGCATGCATGCGGGCCGGGGCCACAAGCCCCGGCCCGTTGCGTTTGGACGTCCAAATCGCCAGCCGTCACATTGGCGCAAGTTTTTGGCAAGCCAGGCGTAAGTTTCATCGAACCACTCATCTGCGATCGCGAGTCCCCGTCGAAACGTAAGATATTGATGTGAAAGCGACGTAAAAAATTCCTACGTTTTTTTGCGACGTACGTGTTGACGCTTCCGTAACCCTTTGGTTAGAAGCGTTACAGGCCGGACGTCATCCGGCCTGGGGGAAAAACGCCACCGGCGCACATCTCTGGTCCCTGGGGAGGGACCGGGGCAGGTTCTTGCGGCCTGTTCATTCCACCGTGCGCCAGGGAGCACTTCCGACGACTACGCGCCTGCCTGCGGGCCGCGTCCTTCGCTTTGTCCAATTCTCCTGGGGGAGCTTGTTGTAATGACCATCACCATCGCTTCGGCGTCGCGTCCACTGCGCTATTCCGCACTCGCGCTCGCCATGGGTCTGGCATTTGCCAGCACCGGCGCGTTCGCACAGTCCAACACCACCGGTTCGATCTTCGGCCAAGTCGCGGCCAAGCAGGGCACCACCGTGCTCGTCGAAAACACCGAGACCGGCTTCACCCGCACCGCTACCGTGGACGACAGCGGCCGCTACCGCTTCTCCACCCTGCCGGTGGGCAAGTACAAGGTGACGCTGCAGAACAACGGCAGCGCCGTCAGCACGCGCGACAACATCGTGGTGGCGATCGCCAGCGGCGCCGAAGTGTCCTTCGGCGCCGCTGCCGCGTCCGGCGATGCGAAGAACCTCGAGGGCGTCTCGGTGGTGGCCGCCGCGCTGCCGGCGATCGACGTATCCTCCGTCGACACGCGCACCGTGCTCACCTCCGAGCAGCTGGCCAAGCTGCCGATCGGCCGCAGCGTCGGCGCCGCGGCCCTGCTCGCTCCGGGCGTGGTCGAGAACTCCAGCTACAGCACCACCGGCTTCGGCAACATCCCGAGCTTCGGCGGCGCGGCTTCGTCGGAGAACGCGTACTACATCAACGGCTACGCCGTGACCAATCCGCTCACCTCGCTGGGCGCGACCACTCTGCCGTTCGACGCGATCGACCAGGAGCAGGTGCTCACCGGTGGCTACGGCGCCGAGTTCGGCCGCTCCACTGGCGGCGTGATCAATATCGTGACCAAGCGCGGCTCCAACCAGTGGAAGGGCGGCGTGTACGCCATCCTGCGTCCGGAAGCGTTGCGAGCCAATCCGCGCAACAACTACTTCCCCAATACGGGCTTCTACACGGCCGGCAATCCCGATCCGACCAAACGCACGGATGGCACGCTCTACTGGTACCGCAACAAGAACCAGTACTCGTACAACACCTATGGTGCCTACGTCAGCGGCCCGCTGATCAAGGACAAGCTGTTCTTCTACGTCGACGGCGAGATGACCAAGCAGAGCGGCAACGCCGTCGCGTCGTTCTCCAACTCGTCGGCCCCTGTCGCCAAGACCGGCTGGAACGACTATACCTACAAGCTGCCGCGCTGGACGGCGAAGGTCGACTGGAACATCACCGACAGCAACATCCTCGAGCTGACCGGCGTCCAGGACAATATCGTCTACGATTCCAGCCGCTACGCCTTCAATTACAACGACCTCTCGCACGGCGACGTCAAAAACGGTGGCGTACACCAGAAGGACAGCAGTCGGCTCTACATCGCCAAGTACACCAGCTACATCACCGACGACCTGACCGTGTCGGCGCTGGTCGGCAAGCAGAACCTCGAGCATCTGCAGCAGCCGTTCGGCTATGACCCGAACTGCCCATACATCTCTTCCTCTGCGCCGGTGCAGGCACCTGGCCTGACCTACGGCGCCTGCCAGCAGGGTGCGGTGTCCTCGCTGCTGATTCCGGGCGCCAACGACAAGACCCATGGCTGGCGCCTGGACGTCGAGTACCGTCTCGGCGATCACGACCTGCGCGCGGGTATCGACGACCAGACCGCCGAGTCGCTCACCGGCCAGTCCTATCCCGGCGGCTACGCCTGGGTCTACGGCTGGCAGAAAGACCCGAACATCGCTATCGATGCCCTCGGCACCGGCACGCCGGCCTCGGGCGGCGGCCTGGGCACCAAGGGCTATTTCGTCTCGCGCGCCTACAGCACGCAGAACGCCAAGGTGAAGACCGAGCAGCAGGCCCAGTTCATCGAGGACCGCTGGCAGATCACCGACCGCTGGCTGCTGTCGGTCGGCCTGCGCAACGAACAGTTCACCAACTACAACGGCGACGGCAAGCCGTACGCGCGCCAGCGCCACCAGCTAGCTCCGCGCATCGGCGCCGCCTGGGACGTGTTCGGCGATTCCTCGCTGAAGCTTTACGCCAACGCCGGCCGCTATCACCTGGCGATGCCGAACAACGTCGCGGTGCGCGGCGCTTCCGGCTCGCTGATCACCAACGAGTACTTCACCTATACCGGCGTCGATCCGAAGACCGGCGCGCCCACCGGCCTGACCCCTATCGCGGTAGACCGCAGCCAGGGCCACGCCTGCGGCAATACCAATGCCGTCTCCACCAACCTGGAGTGCGGCACGGCACCGGATCCGCGGACCGTGGCGGCGAAGGGCCTGAAGTCCCATTACCAGGACGAGTACATCGCCGGCCTGGAGCAGCAGATCAGTCCGACCTTCAACTGGGGCGCCAAGCTGACCTACCGCAAGCTGCGCAGCGCGATCGACGACACCTGCGCCCAGGCGCTGGGCGGCTCGTGCTTCCTGTTCAACCCAGGCACGACGAACACCTTCCTGCAGGAACAAGCGGACGGCAGCTTCAAGGAAGTGACCTACACGACCGAGCAGCTGGGCCTGCCCAAGCTCAAGCGCAAGTACTACGCCCTCGACCTGTTCCTGGAGCATCCGTTCGCGGACAAGTGGTACGGCCGCATCGACTACACGTTCTCGCGCAACTACGGCAACACCGAGGGCCAGCTGGCCTCCGACCTGGATACCGGCAACGGCGGCCAGGCCGATGTGTCCACCACCCAGGACTGGGACCTGCCGCAGCTCATGGTCGGCTCCAACGGCCTGTTGCCGAACAACCGCAAGCACCAGTTGAAGGCGTTCGGCTACTTCCAGGCCACCGAGGAGTGGCGTTTCGGCGCAACGCTGATCGCAGCGTCGGGTCGTCCGAAGAACTGCACCAGCCACTATCCGACGGCGGATGCAGGTCTCTACGGCAGCTCCGCCTACTGGTTCTGCGGCCTGTCCGGCTCGGGCACGGTGCCGGGAGCCAAGGATTCGAAGGGCAAGCCCATCGCGTATGTCCCCGCCGCGTCGGACTATGCGTTCTCGCCCCGCGGCTCGCACGGCACCGCCCCTTGGACCTATCAGCTGAACCTCAACGTGGCCTACCAGCCGAAGTGGCTGAAGGATTTCACGCTGCAGCTGGACATCATCAACGTGCTCAACCGCCAGGTGGCCACGGCCTACAACTATCGCTACGAAACCGGCGCGCGCAACACGCCCAACCCGCTGTACCTGCGCGAACTGAACGTGTCCGACCCGCGCTACTTCCGCATCACCGCGCGCTACGACTTCTGACCCAAGGCATTACACAACACCGAGCCCCGGTGCCTGGAACGGCGCCGAGGGATCTCGGATCTCCCCGACTGCCGCCGGTACATAGCCGGCGGCTTTTTTATGCGGGGACGGCAAAGCGGATGTGGGCGAATGCGGACGGCCTTTTCGTTCAAGGCACGTCCATGGCGCTCGCCACGCGCCAGCGCCGCAACCATGCCGAACGCATGGCCTCCGGCAAGGGACGGTCGGCCACGGCATGGCGCACGGCAGATACCGGCATGGCGCCCGCCGGCACGGCCATGAATGCGTCCACGGTGCCGGCGACCGGATCGACACCTTGCCCGCTGATGACGCCGGCATCGTTGATGTCCAACGCCTGCACCAGCGTAAGCTCGTCGCCGCCGGTCACGCGCAGCGCCAGATCGCTCATCCGCCCGTCCTCCCACAGAAAGGCATGGCAGCTGGCGAAATGCGCGGTGCATGAAACACCCACCACCTGGTCGCGCGCATTGATGCCCAAGGCCTGGCTGTGCACGTCGTCGGGATAGAGCGTGCCCAGGTCGCGCATGCCGGTAGCGGACGTCCACAGGAAAGCGTGCTCGTGCAGCTTGCCGCCGTCGGCAGCCGACACGTTGGAGAAGCCGACCACATGTCCGCGCCGGTTGATCGCCATCGGCGTATGCCACGCGACGCCGCCAAGATTGCCCAGATCGCGCACGACGCCGTGATCCCACAGCACCGCATGGCGCGCGCTATAGCGCCCCACCGCCTGATCGCAGGTGCCAGCGATGCCCACGACCTGCCCTTGATCATTCGAGGCCGTCGCTGCGCCCGAGCTGTCTCCGTCAGGCAGCGGCAGTTCGCGCAGCTGGCCTGGCGCAGGTCCCCACACCACTGGCCGGAACTGCAGCACCTGGCCGCTACCCGCAGTGTCGCAGGTGGGATCGCGCACGGTGTTTTCGGCCCAGCCGGTAACTTCGCCCCGGTCGTTCGCGCCGGCGGCGAATCCGTTGTTGCCGCCCAGCGTCGGCAGCGGCCACATGCGTCCCCAGATCCACGCGAAGCCCAGGCATGTATGACCGGATGCCTGCGGCCCGGGAAAGAATCCGGAGCAACTCCAGCTTTCGCCGAGCGGATCGGTCTGCCCGGTCTGGGCGATGCCGGCGAGCACGCCGGCGTTGTTCTTGACTGGCCACTGCACGGCGCTGTTGGTACCGCCCAGGGTGCCCAAATCGTGCGCCGAACCATTCAGCCACAGCACCGCGTGCGCGGCCTGATCGCCGGCCAGGTTGGCGCTGCCGCTGACCAGGCCCAGGTCGTCGATGCTGCTGCCGGCCGCCACCGAACCGCCCAGGCCGGGCAACCGCAACAGGTGATACGCCGTCTGGCCGGAAGCCAGCGCGGGCAGGGCCGCTGCGCAAAAAGCGGTGAGCATGAAATGCGATAGCGATCGCATAAACCCTCCTCGGATGCGGACCGGAAAGGCTTCAGCGTGAAACCCGGCACGCTGGCGCGGGAGCGCCACTTTCGCGACGAAGGCTGGTCCGGTGCCTGGCAGGTCATGGGTGTACGTGGGCCGGTGCAGCCCTAGAATCCACGCATGCGCCGCTGGGAACTGTCCATCGCCCTCGATCCCGCACGCGAGCTGCCGATCTTCCTGCAGCTTGCCGGCGCTATCGCCGACGACATCCGCCGGGGCCGACTCAGACCGGGCGATGTCCTGCCGGGTTCGCGCGAACTGGCCGCACGCCTGGGCGTGAACCGCAACACCGTGGTGGCCGGTTACGACGAGCTGGCCGCCGAAGGCCTGGTCCGCACGCGCGCGGGCGGCGGCACCTTCGTCGCCGAACCGCCCCCGCAGCCGCCTGCCACGCCCGCGGCCGATCGCGATACGCCCACCTACGCGTTGCCGCCGCTGGTGCTCCCGCCGGTCGCACCGGCTCCGGCGGCCGGACTGCTGATGCTGCACGGCGCGCCGGATACCAGGCTGTTTCCCGCGCGCGTCCTGGCGCGCGCCTTCCGTCGCGCCATCGAACTGCGCGGGCGCGCGCTGCTGGCGAAGACGCATCCGGCCGGCCACGTGCGCCTGCGCGCCGAGCTGGCGGCCATGCTTGCGCGCACGCGCGCTTTGTCCGTCACGCCCGACAATCTGCTGATCACTCGCAGCATCGAGCAGGCGATCGATCTGGTGGCACGCACCTTGATCGCCCCCGGCGATGCCGTCGCGGTGGAGGCATTCGGCTATCCCCCGGCCTGGAGTGTGCTGCGCCTGGCTGGCGCGCGGCTGCTGCCGGTGGCGGTGGATGGCGACGGGCTCGACGTCGATGCGCTGGAGGCGCTGCTGCGCGTACAGGCGCTGCGCGCGGTGTTCCTCACACCGCACCACCAGTTTCCGACCACCACGGTGATGTCGCCGCAGCGGCGCCAGCGCCTGGCCGAGCTGGCGCTGCGCCATGGCTTCGCCATCATCGAGGACGACTACGACCACGAATTCCACTACGAAGGCCGGCCGATATTGCCGATCGCCGCCGGCAGCGGCGGCGCCAACACGATCTATGTCGGCTCGCTTTCCCATCTGCTGGCACCGGGCGTGAGCACCGGCTTCGTGGTGGCGCCGCCAGCCATGGCGGCGCGCCTGCTTAGCCTGCGCGCGGCCAGCGACGCACGAGGGGACGCGGCGATGGAATGCGCCCTGGCCGAGCTGTTCGAAGATGGCGAACTGCTACGCCACGCGCGCCGCATGCGCCAGGTTTATGCCTCACGCCGGGATGCCATGGCCGACGCGCTGCGCCGGCACCTCGGCGGCGCTCTGCGCTTCAGCCCGCCCAAGGGCGGCCTGGGGCTCTGGGCGAGCGCGGACCGCGGTATCGACGTGGCGCGTTGGTCGCACGATGCCCAAAGCGAAGGCGTCCTGTTTTTCGACGCCGCACGCTACGACTTCCAGCAGCAGTCCGGCCCCTATATGCGCCTTGGTTTCAGCTACCACGACGCCGCCGAACTGGACGAAGCCGTGCGGCGCATGGCCAAGGCCTTGCGCCGGCAGCGTCCGCGCCGCGCCGCCCTCCCCGGGTGACGCGCAGCGTCTCGCCTGCTTGAATGCGGGTACTGCCACCCCGACAAAGGCATTTCCGGTGAAGACGTCCTACCTCGCCTCGCTACTGGTTCTGTCCATGACCTTGATGACCCCCGCTGACGCCGCGCAGCCCTCCTCTGGCACCGCCAGCGATCCCCAGCTGTGGCTGGAGGACATCGATGGCGCCAGGCAGCTCGACTGGGTGCGCCAGCACAATGCCGAAACGGTGAAGAAGTACGCCGACACGGCAGAGTTCAAGCAGCTCGACGCGCGCATCCTGGAGGTGCTCGACTCGAATGCGCGCATCCCGTTCGCGACCAAGATCGGCGACCGCTACTACAACTTCTGGCGCGACAAGGATCACCCACGCGGCCTGTGGCGCCGCACCTCGCCGGCCGACTATCGCAAGGACCAGCCGTCGTGGGAAACGGTGATCGACCTGGACGCGCTGGCCAAGGCGGAGAACGAGAACTGGGTGTGGCACGGCGTCGACTGTCTCAAACCGGAGAACCGGCGCTGCCTGCTGATGCTCTCGCGCGGCGGTGCGGATGCCGACGTGGTGCGCGAGTTCGACCTCGTCTCCAAGACCTTCGTGAAGGACGGCTTCAGCCTGCCCGAGGCCAAGACCCAGGTCACCTGGAAGGACCAGGACACGCTGTACGTCGCCACCGATTTCGGCCCCGGCTCGATGACCGCCTCAAGCTATCCGCGCATCGTCAAGGAATGGAAGCGCGGCACGCCCTTGTCGGCCGCGGCCTTCGTCTACGAAGGCAAGCACGAGGACATGAGCATCTCGGCCGACCGCGACCACACGCCCGGTTTCGAGCGCGACTTCGTGCATCGCCAGCTGGCCTTCTACGACAGCGAGACCTTCCTGCGCGGCAAGGACGGCAAGCTGGTCAAGATCGACGTGCCCAATGACGCCACCACCGACGTGCATCGCGAATGGCTGCTGGTCACGCCGCGCAGCGACTGGACCGTGGGCGGCAAGACCTACAAGGCCGGTTCGCTGCTCGCCGGCAACTTCGACGACTACATGGCGGGCAAGCGCGAACTCATCGCGCTGTTCGAACCGACCGATACCACCGCGCTGGACGGCTACTCCTGGACGCGCCACCACCTGATCCTCAACGTGATGGACAACGTGGTGAACCGCCTCGAAGTGCTCACGCCGCAGCCCGGCGCATGGAAGCGCGAAAGCCTGGGCGGCGCGCCGGCACTCTCAACCATCGCCGCCGCGGGCATCGACGCGGATGACAGCGACGACTACTTCCTCACCGTCAGCGGCTTCCTGCAGCCGACCACGCTTTACGCGGGCACGCTGGACCAGGGCGAACCGCAGGCGATCAAGCACAGCCCCGCCTTCTTCGATGCCTCGAAGTACGCGGTGAGCCAGCACTTCGCCGTCTCCAAGGACGGCACGCGCGTGCCGTATTTCCAGATCGCCGCCAAAGACCTGAAGGCGGACGGCAAGAACCCGACCCTTCAGTACGGCTACGGCGGCTTCGAGATCTCGCTGCAACCGGCCTACAGCGGCACCGTCGGACGCGCGTGGCTGGACAAGGGCGGCGTCTACGTCATCGCCAACATCCGCGGCGGCGGCGAATACGGTCCGCGCTGGCACAAGGCGGCGCTCAAGGCGAACCGTCCACGCGCCTACGAGGATTTCGCCGCGGTCTCGCAAGACCTGTTCAAGCGCGGCGTCACCTCGCCGGCTCACCTGGGCGCGATGGGCGGCAGCAACGGCGGCCTCCTGATGGGCAACATGCTTACGCTGTATCCGCAGCTCTACGGTGCCATCGTCAGCCAGGTCGCGCTGCTGGACATGCAGCGTTACACGCACCTGTCGGCCGGCGCGTCGTGGATCGCCGAGTACGGCGATCCGGACAAGCCGCAGGAATGGGCATGGATCAAGACCTTCTCGCCCTACAGCAACGCCAAGGCGGACCAGAAGTATCCGCCCGTGCTGTTCACCACCTCCACCCGCGACGATCGCGTCGGCCCGGTGCACGCGCGCAAGATGTACGCCAGGCTCGCCGGCATGGGCTACGACACGTCGTTCTACGAGAACATCGAAGGTGGCCATGGCGCGGCGGCGGACAACAAGCAGGCGGCTTTCATGAACGCACTGGGCTATACCTATCTGTGGGATCACGTGAAATAGCTCGCAGGCCCTTAAAGTAGGCGCTTCCCTTCACACCGTGCCCCGCTCCGCATGAAGCACTTCCACAAGACCCGCCCGGAACTCCGCGAATGGATCCTGGCCGCCGCGCGCGCCGGCCATGGTCCGCTGGAGGTGGTGAAGCTGATGCAGGAGTCCGGCTACGACGCGCAGCAGAGCCATCGCGCCGTGTCCGAAGTGCTCGGCGTGCCGCTCGCGGCACTCCATGCCACGCTGCCGCGCGCCGGCGCCAAACGCACCCGCCATCCTGCCGCGCCGTGCGCCAGCATCGACGGCCATGTCGTGCGCGTGGGCGTCAGCGTGGACAGCCCTGCGGTGCGGGTGCTGGAAGGACTGCTCACCGGCGAGGAGTGCGACGCGCTGGTCGCGCTGGCCCAGCCGCGCCTGGCGCGCTCGCTCACCGTAGACGAGGATGGCCGCCACCAGGCCGACGAACGGCGCAGCAGCAACGGCATGTTCTTCCGCATCGGGGAAACGCCGCTGATCCAGCGCATCGAGCAGCGCATCGCCAGGCTGGTGGACCTGCCGATCAACCACGGCGAAGGCCTGCAGGTGCTGCATTACCTGCCCGGCCAGGAGTACGAGCCGCATTTTGACTGGTTCGATCCCACTCAGCCGGGTTTCACCGCGGTCACCGCGCGCGGCGGCCAGCGCATCGCCAGCATCGTGATGTACCTCAATACCCCCGAGGAAGGCGGCGGCACGGCCTTTCCCGCCGCAGGGCTCACCGTCACGGCGCTGCGCGGTTCGGCCGTCTATTTCGCCTACGACACCGGCGACCAGGCGTCGCTGCATGCCGGCCTGCCCGTCGCCCAGGGCGAAAAATGGATTGCCACCAAATGGTTGCGCGAGCGCCCGTACCAGCGCTGAGCGCGTCCGCGCACTGACGCGCCCCTGAATCCGACACCCCCGCACGCTGCGGCGCAGCAGGCTTTGCCGTATCCTTGGCGGCTTTCCTACGCCTTTTTCCCTCGCACCTCTCTTTAGTCAAGGAATCATCATGGGTCTGCATCTCGTCTCCGCCGGCCGCGACGTGCCGAACGAAATCAACGTCATCATCGAGATCCCGAAGGATTCCGAGCCGGTCAAGTACGAGGTGGAGAAAGAGAGCGGCGCGATCTTCGTCGATCGCATCCTGTCCACGCCGATGCGCTACCCCTGCAACTACGGCTACGTGCCGGGCACGCTCGGCGGCGATGGCGATCCGCTGGACGCGCTGGTGATCCTGCCGCTGCCGCTGGTGCCGGGCTCGGTGATCCGCTGCCATCCGGTCGGCATGCTGAAGATGACGGACGAAGCCGGCGCCGACGAAAAGCTGGTGGTCGTGCCGGTGGCCAAGATCTTCAACGGCTACGCCCACATCAAGGACATCAACGAAGTTTCCGGCCACTGGCTGGAGCGTATCGGCCACTTCTTCGAGCACTACAAGGATCTGGAGAAGGGCAAGTGGGTGAAGGTCGAGGGCTGGAGCAACGCCGCCGAGGCCAAGGCCGAGATCATCAACGGCATGGAGCGCTACGAGAGCGAGAACAAGGCCTGAGCCGGCTCTCTCCGCTTGACGAAAAACGCCCCGCATCGCGGGGCGTTTTCTTTTCCGTTCCGCGCCATGGCATGCCGCTAGATCGTATCGACCACGCCGCCATCCACCCGCAACGAGGCCCCCGTTGTCGCCGAGGCCTGCGCCGAGCAGACATACACCACCATGTTCGCCACTTCCTCGGTCGAGGCGATGCGCTGGATGATCGAGCTGCCGCGGTGCGCTTTCACGAACTCGTTGCCGATCTGCTCGTAGCTCTTGCCCTCGCGCTCGGCCTGTTCGCGCACCAGGTCCTTGAAGCCGTCCGACAGCGTCGGTCCGGGCAGCACGCTGTTGACGGTGACGCCGGTGCCGGCAGCCACTTTCGCCAGGCCGCGCGCAATGGACAGCTGCGCAGTCTTGGTGAAGCCGTACTGCACCATCTCCACGGGAATGTTGAGGCCCGACTCGGACGAGATGAACACCACCCGGCCCCAGCCGCGCTCCATCATGCCGCGCATGTAGTGCCGTGCCAGGCGCACGCCGGACATCACATTGGTCTGGAAGTAGCGCTCCCATTCCGCATCGTCGATCTCGAAAAACGGTTTCAGTCCGAAGATGCCGGCGTTGTTGACCAGGATGTCCACGCTGGGCACCGCATCGGTCAGCACCTTGGCGCCCGCCGCCGTGGACAGGTCTGCCGCGACGCCCTCGACACTGGCGCCATGCAGCTGGTGGCGGAGCTTGTCCACCACGTCGCGCACCGTGTCCGCTTTGCGGCCATTGATCACGACGCTGGCGCCGGCCTGCGCCAATCCGGTGGCGATCGCCAGGCCGATGCCGGCGGTGGAGGCGGTCACCAGCGCGTTCTTGCCGGATAGATCGATGTGCATGTTGTAACCCTTTGAGAGAAGCGAGATGGAAGAGCGATCAGGCGATGGCGCCGCCGCCATCGACCAGCACCATCGATCCTGTCGCAAACGGTGTCGCGGCGAGGTAGACGATTGCCCTGGCCACATCCTCGGGCTGGCCGATGCGCCCTGCCGGCAGATGTTCGGCCGTGGCCTCGAACAGGCTCCGGCGCGCGTCGTCGGTCAGCTTTGACCAAAGCGGCGTGGCGATCACCCCAGGCGAAACCGTGTTCACTCGCACTGGCGCCAATTCCAATGCCAGGCCGCGTCCCAGCGATTCCAGCGCGGCATTGATCGCGCCTTGCAGCACCGCGTTCGCGCTCGGCCGCGTGCCCAGGAATCCGGAGATGAAGGTCAGCGAGCCCTCCGGCGCGATCTTCGCGAACCGCGCCACGTGATACGCACCCCAGAACTTGCTTTCCAACGCGGAGCGCGCCGCGTCGAGCGGCAGGCCACGCAGCGGGCCCGATGGCGTCTGCGCCGCGGACACCACCACATGGTCGAAGCTGTCTTGCGCGGCAAAGAACGACTCCACCGCGATCGCATCGGTGGTGTCCAGGGCCACGACGCGCAGGTCGCCACCGATGGCCTTGGCCGCCGCCGCCAGCTTTTCCATGGAGCGCGAGGCGATGGTCACCGCCGCACCGGCCGCTACGAATGCCTTCGCCGTCGCCTCGCCGATGCCGGAGCTGCCGCCGATTACCAGAATCTTTCTGCCTTCAAAGTTCGTCATGCGTATCTGCCTTTAGATGGTCTCGGTTTCGCGCACGGTGTGCGGGCTGCCCAATGCGAAGCGCGCGATATCGTCCTTGCGCATGAAGGCGACGCCTTCGTGTCGTCTCGCATAGGTGAGGAATTCGTCCCATGCGTGCACCATCTGCGGCGAGCCGCTGATGCGGTCGTGCGCGCTGAGGGACATCAGGCGACGGCGCGTCGCGCCTTCTTGATAGAGCTGATCGAAGTCGCGCCGGATCTGCGCCAGGAACGCGTCCGGCGAGTAGTTGCGGCCTTCGACCAGCAGGATGTCGTTGTTGCGCAGCGTATACGGCACCACCGCGAAGTCCTTGCCGTTCACCTTCTCGACGAAGGGCTCGTCACGGCTCAGATCATCGATGTGATACAGGTAGCCCAGTTCCTGCAGCAACGAGAGCGTGTGGGGTCCGCGCCGCAACCAGTTGCAGTTGTAGCCCACCGGCGCCTGCCCGGTGGCCTCTTTCACCATGTCGCGCGCGGCGATCAGGAAGCGGCGCTCTTCGTCGCGATCCATCGCATACTGCGAACTCCAGCGCGGACCATGGCCCGAGGCTTCATGCCCGCGCGCTACGATCTCGCGGGCCAGCGCGGGGTGGCGGCGCGCCGCCTCACCGATCATGTGCGAAGTGACTTTCACGCCATGCTTGTCCCATAGGTCCAGCATGCGCGGGATGCCTTCGCGGTAGCCGTAGGCGAACCACGTGTCGGTCGCAGCGTCGGACGGCACGCTGGCGGGGAAGTCCACTTTCGGGAACGGGCCATCCGTACCTTTCGGCGGCTGGCCGCCGGCCTCGAACTGCATCGAAATGGAGATCACCAACCGCGCACCGTTCGGCCAGACATCGCCGCGCACGACATCGCGTATGTGACCGGGTTTCGCTTGCGCCACGGCTTGCGTTCCGGGCATCGCCTGGATCGCCATTCCCGTCACCAACATGCCGGCGCCGACACCCGCCTTGGCGAGAAAGTCGCGACGATTGCCGTCAAAGCTGCGCTCCGTGCTCACGATGCGTTCTCCGGCGCCGGCAACAGGCCCATCTGGCTCATCAACGTCAAGTTGTCCTCGAGATGCCAGTTGTCGGTGATATGCCCGTCGGCGATGCGATAGATGTCGGTGGCGATGAAGTCGATCGCCTGCCCCTTGCCCTGCACGGCCTTGAAGCGTCCGGTGAAATGGCCACGGAAGCGCAGGTGCGTCACCACGCGGTCGCCTGTCACCAGCATCTGTTCGATCTCGCAACGCAGGTCGGGTATCGCCGCGCGCATCAGCCTGGAGGCGGCGAGCGGGCCGGCGAGTCCCTGCGCGCGGCCCGGCGGTGGCGTGCGGTCGATGAAACCCGGAGCCAGTGCAGCCTTGGCCAGCGCTTCTTCGCCGGTGCTCCAGAACGTGTCGTAGCGACGCGCGGCCAGCACCTGCGCTTCGACCTGCGCCTTCGGCAAGCTGCCATCGACAATCAGGCTGCCGGGCTGCCGGAGTGGCGACTCTGCGTGCGCACCGGCGGCGAGCGAGAGCAGCGCGGTCATGAAAAGAGCGCGCAAGGAGAAGGACGACATGGATGCACCTCGGAGGGGGAATCGCCGCCGCGGCATGCGGCGGCCGACGGAGGGCATCCTAACTTTCCAGTTGGGGTGCAAATAGAAGACAAAGACATACACAGCTTTTCCAAAATGGAAAAGCTAGGCCTGATAAGGCCATCCGCATTGACCTATGGCTCGTCTGGCCAGATACTCTACCCCAGTATAGATACTGGTCCTGCGCCATGCCCCATTCGCCGCAAGAGAAAAAACGCGTCCTCGGTCGCGTGCGCCGTATTCGCGGCCAGCTCGAGGCGCTCGAGCGCGCGCTCGAAGCGGGCGCCGACTGCGCACCGGTGATGCAGCAGATCGCCGCCGTGCGCGGCGCGGTCAACGGCCTGATGTCCGAGGTGATGGAGGCGCATATCCGCGAGGAGTTCGGTGCACCGGCGCCGTCCGAAGAGCGCCGCGCCGAGCGCGTGCGCGAGATGACCGAGCTGGTCCGTTCCTATCTGAAATAAGCGGGCGCCGCCGTCCGCCATTCTGTTCCGTTCGTTCGCTGGAGACATACCTATGAAGTCACGTGCCGCCGTCGCCTTCGGGCCGGGCAAGCCGCTGGAGATCGTCGACATCGACGTCGCGCCGCCGCGCAAGGGCGAGGTGCTGGTCCGCATCACCCATACCGGCGTGTGCCACACCGATGCTTTCACGCTGTCCGGCGACGATCCGGAAGGGATCTTCCCTGCCGTGCTGGGCCATGAAGGCGGCGGCATCGTGGTCGAGGTGGGCGAAGGCGTCACCAGCGTGAAGCCGGGCGACCATGTGATTCCGCTGTATACGGCCGAATGCCGCGAGTGCAAGTTCTGCAAGTCCGGCAAGACCAACCTGTGCCAGGCCGTGCGCGCAACCCAGGGCAAAGGTCTGATGCCGGACGGCAGCACGCGCTTCTCCTATAACGGCCAGCCCATCTACCACTACATGGGCACCAGCACGTTCAGCGAGTACACCGTCGTGCCGGAGATCTCGCTGGCCGTGGTGAATCCGGCCGCGCCGCTGGAGAAGGTGTGCCTGCTCGGCTGCGGCGTCACCACCGGCATCGGCGCCGTGCACAACACGGCCAAGGTGAAACCCGGCGACACCGTGGCGGTATTCGGCCTGGGCGGCATTGGCCTGGCGGTCATCCAGGGTGCGGTGCAGGCCAAGGCCGGGCGCATCATCGGCGTCGACACCAATCCGACCAAGTTCGATCTCGCACGCCAGATGGGCGCCACCGACTGCGTCAACCCGAAGGACCATGCCAAACCCATCCAGGACGTCATCGTCGAGATGACCGATGGCGGCGTGGATTTCAGCTTCGAGTGCATCGGCAACGTAGAGGTGATGCGGGCCGCACTGGAGTGCTGCCACAAGGGTTGGGGCGAGAGCGTGATCATCGGCGTGGCCGGCGCGGGCCAGGAGATCCGCACGCGGCCATTCCAGCTGGTCACCGGCCGCGTGTGGCGCGGCAGCGCCTTCGGCGGCGTGAAGGGCCGCACCCAGCTGCCGGGCATGGTCGAGCAGGCGATGAAGGGCGAGATCCGGCTCGATCCGTTCATCACCCACAACCTGCCGCTGGAACGCATCAACGAGGCATTCGACCTGATGCACGAGGGCAAGTCGATCCGCACTGTGATCCATTTCTGAGAACGCCGGCGCGTTCTGACACGGCAGTTATCACGCTTTCCTGGCGGGCGGGGTCACACGATGTGGCCCCGCCTTTTTCGTTCCAGGAGTGTCGCGATGACTTGGGGCAGCCAGCGTTTCCTGATGATCTATTCGGGCGTGCTTACCGCCGTGTTCGCCGTCACCGTGCTCAGCGGCTTCGTCGATGCGCCGAGGAAACTCTCGGTCGAACAGCTCGATGTACAGCGCATCAATATCCGTGAGCCCGACGGCACCTTGCGCCTGATCGTGTCCAGCACCGACAAGGCGCCGGGCATCTACATCAAGAACAAGGAATATCCGCACCCCAACCGCAAGACCGCCGGCATGATCTTCCTCAACGACGAAGGTACCGAGAACGGCGGCCTGATTTTCGGCGGCGAGAAAAGCGCGGACGGCACCAAGCAGACCTACGGCCATCTCTCCTTCGACGCCTTCGAGCAGGACCAGATCCTCAGCCTGGATGCGAGCCAGCAGGGCGAGGCGCGCAGCAGCCGCTTCACGCTCATCGACCAGCCGCCGTTTCCCATCCTCCAACTGATCCAGCTGCTGGACCAGATCAAGAACCTGCCCCCGGAGGAACAGGCCAAGCGGATCGAGGCTTTCTATGCGTCGCATGGCGGCACGCTGAAGACGCGCCTGACCATGGGCCGCGGACAGGACGGCACGGTGGGGCTGGGCATCAACGACGATCAAGGCCGGCCGCGCATCGTGCTGATGGTGGCGGGCGACGGCAAGCCGATGGTCCGCACGCTGGATGAACACGGCCAGGTCACCGGCGAACTGCCCGCCGCGCGCTGACCGCGCTACGGCCCGGCGAAGAAGATCAGCCGATTGCCGAAGGGGTCATGCACGGCCAGCTCGCGCAGACCCCAAGGCCTGGTCTCGACGCCGGGCCGGCCATAGCCGTACTGCTTCGCCGCGAGTTCCGCATGCAACGCATCGATATCGTCCACCGCGATGCGCACGGCGGCGCCGGGACTGGCATCGCCGTGATGCTCGGACAGATGCAGCGCGCAACCGGCGCGCGAGACCTGCGTGTACAGCGGCAGGCCTTCCTCGAAGCGATGTTCCCAGTCGACCGCGAAGCCGAGGAAGCCGAGATAGAACTCATGCGCCTTCGGTACGTCGAACATGCGCAGAACCGGGATGACGGGACCGAGCTTCATGGCGTGCCTCACGGTCGAACGGGACGCGCCATCGTAAGCCAGGCGGATGGACGTCCAGATATCGTTCATTTTCCAGCCAGCTACGAGGCCGGGTTTTGCGTAACCTTGCGCGGCCTACCCGCCTCCCAGGCCCTTTCCCATGCATGACGCCCAAGACCCGCACTCGCGTGCGGCGCTTCCGCTCGCCCCCTCGCTGGACCCGGCGCTCGCCGATGCCCACATGCCGCGCCGGTTCCGGCCGCTGGGCATGCGCGTGGTGTGGATCGCCTCGCTGGCGATGCTGCTTGGCGCCGTGGTGGCGGTGGTGGCGCGGGCGCTCACCGGACTGATCGGGCTGGTCACCAACCTCGCCTTCTACGGCCGCTGGAGCTTCGACTTCGCCAGTCCCGCTGACAACCGGCTCGGCCTGTGGGTGATCGCCGTCCCCGTGGCCGGCGGCCTGATCGTCGGCATCATGGCGCGCTTCGGCTCGCGCGCGATCCGTGGACACGGCATTCCCGAAGCGATGGAACAGGTGCTGCTCAACGAGAGCCGCATCCCGCCGCGCATGACCTGGCTCAAGCCGGTATCTTCCGCGGTCGCCATCGGCACCGGCGGGCCGTTCGGTGCCGAGGGTCCGATCATCGCCACCGGCGGCGCGCTGGGTTCGCTGGCCGGGCAGCTGCTGCGCGTCACCGCGGATGAGCGCAAGACGCTGCTAGCCGCCGGCGCGGCGGCCGGCATGGCGGCCGTGTTCAACGCGCCGGTGTCGGCCGTGCTGCTGGCGCTGGAACTATTGCTGTTCGAGCGCCGCGCGCGCTCGCTCATTCCCGTGGCCCTCGGCGCGGCGGCGGGCACGGGCGTGCGCTTCGCGCTCGAAGGCAGCGGCCCGATGTTCGCCATGCCGGCGCTGCCAGCGCCCGACCTGCCGGCGCTGGCGGCCTACCTCGTGCTGGGCCTGGTGGTCGGCGTGCTCAGCGTGGGCATCACGCGCCTGGTCTATGCGATCGAGGACGGCTTCGAAAAACTGCCGATCCACTGGATGTGGTGGCCAGCGCTGGGCGCGGTGGTCACCGGCGTGGTCGGCTACTTCCTGCCCGCCACGCTGGGCGTGGGCTATACCAACATCAGCGCCGTGCTGGGCGGCCAGCTCGGCGTGGGCGCGATGCTGTCGCTGTGCCTGCTGAAGCTGGTGTCGTGGTCGGTCTCGCTGGGCAGCGGCACGTCCGGCGGCACGCTGGCGCCGCTGTTCACCATCGGCGGCGCGCTGGGCGGCGTGTTCGGCACGCTCACCATGACCTGCCTGCCGTGGCTGCACGTCGATCCCCGCATGGCGGCGCTGGTGTGCATGGCGGCCATCTTCGCCGGCGCCTCGCGCGCTTTCCTCACCTCGGTGGTGTTCGCCTTCGAAACCACCCGGCAGGCCA
Organism: Dyella sp. CR10; assembly: GCF_055814425.1. NCBI lineage: Bacteria > Pseudomonadati > Pseudomonadota > Gammaproteobacteria > Lysobacterales > Rhodanobacteraceae > Dyella > Dyella sp. CR10. Next base: position 5,169,519 of record NZ_CP185986.1, on the reverse strand, counting down.
ATGGCCTGCTGCCGTTGCTGGCCGGTTGCGCAGCCGCCTACCTGGTGTCCGGCCTGCTGATGCGCCACACGATCATGACCGAGAAGATCGCACGCCGCGGCGTGCGCGTGCCGGCCGAATACACGGCCGATTACCTCGACCGCATCCTGGTGCGCGACGCCTGCACGCGTGACGTCGTCACGCTGCGGGCAGAGCAATCGCTGCATGACGTACGCACCTGGCTGGACGAAGGCGGCGCGGCAGCGAAGCACCAGGGATTCCCGGTAGTCGATGCACAGGGCGCGCTGCGCGGCGTGGTCACCCGACGCGACCTGCTCGACCGCCAGGTGACGGGCGAGCGCAGGGTCAGTGAGCTCGTGAAACGCCCCGCCCTGGTCGTACGCGAAGACCACAGCCTGCGCGAAGCGGCCGACCACATGGTCGAGGCCGACGTCGGCCGCCTGATCGTGCTGAGCACCGACGGCAGCCACCGCATGGTCGGCATCGTCACGCGCGGCGACCTGCTGGCGGCACACGGCCGCCGCCTGCGCGAAGCGCACGCGACCAGCCAGGGCCTCCGACGCCGCGCCGCCAGCTGAGCCGACGGCACTTGCCCCGTCCGTGGCGGCTACGCAAGGTAGCCGCCATGTTCGCGCGCCAGGCTGGCGCCGGGCCGATGCGAGGGACGCGTGCGCATACTTCTGGTCGAGGACGAAACCGAACTGGCTGCCGCCCTGGCGGCAGCGCTGGCGCGCCATCACGCCGTGGTGGATCACGTGCCTACGCTGGCCGCCGCCAGCGCCGCACTCGCCAGCGGCGTGCATGATGCCGTGCTGCTGGACCGCCGGCTGCCGGACGGCGATGGTCTGAGCCTGCTGCCGCAGCTGCGCGCGCGGCGTATCGACACGCCGGTCATCGTGCTCACCGCACGGGGCGGGCTGGAGGATCGCGTAAGCGGTCTCGATCACGGCGCCGACGATTACCTCGCTAAACCCTTCGCGGTGGAGGAGGTGCTGGCCCGCCTGCGTGCCGTCCTGCGCCGGCCCGGCCGGGTCGAGGCGGACACGCTGCGCATCGGCCGCCTGTGTTTCGACCCGCGCCACCGCGAAGCCAGCATCGACGGCGCGCCGCTGTTGCTGCCCCGGCGCGAGCTGCTCGTGCTCGAAACGCTGCTGCAGCGCCAGGGCCGCACCGTGCTGCGCAGCGCACTGGAAGAAGCCGTGTTCGGCTTCGACGATGCCGTGCAGCCCAACGCCCTGGACACGCACGTTTCGCGTCTGCGCGGCAAGCTCGCGCAGGCAGGCCTGGAGATCCACGGCATCCGCGGCGTCGGCTATCTATTGCGCGAGATCCCGGCTTGAACGGCCATGGCACCCTGCGCTGGCGGCTGGTGCGGCGCCTGGTGGTGCTGCAGGTCGCGCTGCTTACGGCATTGCTGCTGGTACTGCTCGGCCTGTCGTGGTGGCGCGGCGACGCGACGATGCTGGAAACCGAGGACCGCGTGCTGGATGTCGTACGCGACGCGCTGGCGCGCCGGCCCGATGGCAGCCTCGCGCTGCGCCCTACACCCGCGCTCGCCGAACTGCGCGCCGACGTGCCCGGCCTGTGGTTCACGGTGCATGACATGCAGGGTCACTGGCTGAGCGAGGGCGAGGTACCGCCGGAATTTGCGCGCATCGGTCACGCGCTCGACGACGTGGGGCAGGCGCGGCTGGGCTGGAACCTCGGCGATCGGGCCCGGCCGACCGCGCGCGTGAAGCGCATGAACTCCGCCGCCGGCATGGTCCAGGTCATGACCGGACCGGGCGGCGAACTGTCGGCATACCAGCTCATCAAGGTGGCGCTGCTCACCCTGGCCGCGTTCGGCCTGCCGGCGGCGGGCCTGATGGCGCTGGTGACCTTGCTGGTCACGCCGCTGGTGGTGCGTCGGGCCATGCACGGCCTCGACCGCGCCGCCGCAGACGCCGCGCGTATCGATGTGGATCGTCGCGGCGTGCGCCTGCCGGCCGAACACGTGCCGGCGGAAGTCGTGCCCCTGGTCGATGCGGTCAACGCGGCGCTGGCGCGACTCGACGAAGGTTATGCGCGCCGGCAGCGCTTCCTGCTCGACGCCGCGCACGAACTGCGCACGCCGATTGCCATCCTGCAGGCGCGCCTGGAAGGCCTGCCCGACATCAGCGCCCGCACGCAGTTGCTCGAGGATGTGGCGCGCCTGGCCACGCTGGCTGAGCAGATGCTCGATGCGCAGCGCCTGCGCCAGCAGGACAGCGCCTTCGTCCCGCTGGATCTCGGCGCGCTCGCCCGCCGCGCAGCCGCCGACTTGGCACCGCTGGCCATCGCTGCCGGCTACGAACTCGCGCTGGAAGACGCGAGCGCCGCGCCGATCTTCGTGGACGGCGACCGCGCCGCGCTGGAGCGCGTGCTCGCCAACCTGGTACAGAACGCCATCCAGCACGGCGGCCGGCGCGGCACGATCGCGCTGCGCGTGCTCCCGCCGCGCAGCATGGAAGTGGCCGACCAGGGCGACGGCATCGCCGCGGCCGATCGCGAGCGGATCTTCGAACCCTTCCACCGCCTGCGCCCGCAGGCCGGCGGCGCCGGCCTCGGCCTGCATCTGGTGCAGGAAATCGTGCAGCGCCATGGCGCGCGCGTCACGGTGCGCGACGAGCCCGGCGGCGGCGCCTGCTTCCGCATTGATTTCCCGCCACTGTCGGCCGCGCCGTATCCACCACCGGCCGGTTGAAGCGCCGGCGGGTACGCCATGTAGCCGCCAGCTTCGTCCGGATGATGACGACTACCTCCCCACGCGAAGAGCGTTTATGGCGATGGTTCAAGATGCCGTGCATTTCCTCCGCCGCTGGCTCGCCGATCCGCATCACATCGGTGCGATCGCGCCGTCCGGCCGTGCGCTGGCCGACCTGATCACGCGCCAGATCCACGCGCGCAGCGGTCGCATCGCCGAGTTCGGCGCGGGCACCGGCGTATTCACGCATGCCCTGCTCAAACGCGGCGTGCGCGAAGGCAACCTGGTATTGATCGAGCGCGACGAGGCGTTCGCCGAACGCCTGCGCGAGCGCTTCCCCCGCGCGCATGTGCTCGCGATGGATGCCGAGCGTTTCGGCGAATGGGCACGCGTGGAGCGCTTCGCGGCGGGCGCGATCGTCAGCGGCTTGCCGCTGCGCAACTTCGCGCACGACAGCCGGCGCCATATCCTGGCCGGTGCGTTCGCCAGCTTGTGCGGCGATGGCGCGTTGTACCAATTCACCTATGGTCTGGCCTGCCCCGTGCCGGCGGCGTTGCTGGAGCGCCTGCAACTCGAAGCGAGCCGGGTCGGCTACGTGCTGCGCAACCTGCCTCCGGCCACCGTGTACCGCATCCAGCGCCGCCAGACCGTCGGCGCGGCGGCATTCGCCTGAGGTGCGGCCATGTGGTTAGGCTGGCTCTCCGCCGACGCGCTCGTCCATATCGTCATCGCCGCGTTCGCGGAAAAGCTGGTGCCGATCTTTCCGTCCTATGTGCTCTACATGGGCATCGGCATGCACACCGCCGGCGTGGGACGGCTTGGCGTGGCCGTACTGGCGGCCACGACGGGTTCGACGCTGGCGGCGGCCTGCTGGTACGCACTCGGCCGTGCGCTGGGACAGCGGCACACCGAAGCGATGGTGGTTCGTTTCGGCCATCGCGCCGGCCTCGACGGCGCGCGCTACGCGATGCTGGTCGAGCGCTGTCGCCGCCGGCCATTCGCGCTGGTGCTGTTCGGCCAGGTGATCCCCGTAGTGCGCCTGTGCGTGCCGTTGATCGCGGGCGTACTGGAAGTACGCTCCGCTACCTTTCTGGGCGCGACCGCACTGGGCAATGCCTTGTGGAACGGCACCTTCCTCGGCGTGGGCTTTGCCTTGCAGCGGCACGTCAGCAATCCCGCACCGATCGGCATCGGAGTCGTCGCCGCGCTGCTGTTGCTGGAAACCTTGCTGGCGATCGCGTGGCGTCATCGTCGGCATGCCGGCGGCTAGGCGATCACCTCGACGCGGCGCCAGCCGCGCGCGCAACCTCGCCGCACGCCGGCGGCCAGTGTTCCGGACCTTGCGGTTGCCACACGAAGAATTCGCCCGATTTCGGCTCGCCGGTATCGCGCGCGAAAAGCAGCGACTTGCCGCTGGGCGAGAACAGCGCGCCGATCTCGCTACCGTTGACGTTCACCTCGGGGCCGAGCTTCACCTTGGTCGACCACTGTCGGCCATCCCAATGCGATTCGTACAACCCGCCGTCGGCCATCACGATCATGCGCTTGCCGTCCGGCGACGGCAGCGGCTCGTATTCGTCGCCGGCCGTATTGATCGCAGGCCCGGCGTTTTCGACAGTCCATTGACCTGGATGGGTTTCCTTCGCGCGCCAGATGTCGTTCTTGCCGAGGCCGCCAGGACGGTTGGAACCGAAATACAGCCAGCCGTCCGGCGCCATGCGCGGGAACCACTCTGCTTCCGCGGAATTCACCGGCTCCGGCAAGCGCACCGGCGCCTGCCACGTGCCGTCCGCGGCGCGGTCGGCGCGCCAGATGTCCAGATCCTTGCTCTTCAGGCTGCCGGTGGCGCGCGTGGAGATGAAGTACACGCTGCGGCCATCCGGGGTGAACCAGGGATCGGCTTCCGCGCCCGGCCCCGCGAAAGGCGCCGGCACCGGTGGCGTCCAGGTCTTGCCGTCGCAATGGGAAGTGAGGATGCGCCACCCCTTGAACGCCTTCGAGCTGCGCACGAAGTAGAGCTCGCCGGTACGCGGATCGAAGGCCGGATGCGATTCGAACAGTTCGCTGGAGACGCCGACCGGCGTCCAGGGATGCACGGTGGGCGGCGCCTCCTTCGCCAGCGCGCAGGCAGGCATCACGACTGCAAGCAAGGCGAACAGCGGACGCTTCATGGCATGGCACCGTTAGCTCCCAGGGTAGCGGGATGGTACGCGGTAGCGGACGCGCCTGCCTCGGGACTGACGACCTACGCGGGCGCGTCAGTCCGTGCTGAACAACACCAGCCGCTCCGTGCTTCGTTCCATGTCCGTGCGCAGCCAAGCCTCCGCCGCCACCACCGGCGTGCACGGCCCGAATGTCGCCACCCGCAGAGGACGCCGTGCCGCTTCGTCGCGAAGCATCGCCAGCACCGTCCGCATCACTTCGCCAGTGAAGGGCGTGTAGAGATAGAACACGGTACCCGCCGACATGTCAGCCTCCCGTGCGTCCTGGCAGACGAACGACGCACGAGCCTGGCCCAGGCTCCGGGCGCACCGGCGCGCGGCATCCGCATAGGCCGGCTCGCGCTCGATGCCGATCGCGCGCGCGCCGGTCGATGTCGCAACGAGCATAGGCACGATGCCCATGCCGGAGCCGAGATCCATAAGCACGTCATGCTCATTCAATGGCGTCCGCCGGATCAGATCGAACACATGCCGCGCGGGCGTGGGCTGGTAGAACACCATCTCCGGCGGCAATGGAGCGGCTTCGCCCGGCTCGTCGAACGCGAGCACGCCGCTGACCAGATCATCGCGGTAGTCGTAGCCGTCGCCCGCGGGCGCGGCTTCCAGCGCGTCGATCCAGGGCGCGAATGCTTGCCTGCCTGCGCGCATGTCCTGGCGCACCTGCGCGTAAAGCTGCTGGTTAAACGCCTCCAGCGTCGAGCGAAGCGACTCGGCTCGCGCCAGCCACGCCGGATCGCTGAATGCTTCCGCATGAAGCTCCAGGCGATCCAGCGCATCGAGCCGCTCGCGCAGATTCATCGGTTCCCGCAGCGCTCCATCGTCTTCCATGCGGGCGAGCCATTCGGGCAAGGTGTTGGGCATCAAGTCATGTCTCCGAACGTCTCGCGATACAGCGTGGCCGCCCAATCGACGAACACGCGCACGCGCGGTGAGAGTTGCCGGTGGTAGGGATACATCGCGGCGACCGGCAGCCCCGGCGAACGCCATGCGGAGAGAACTTCCACCAGGCGGCCATCGTCGAGATGTTCCTGCGCGCGATAGCGCGGCAGCTGGATGAGGCCGCAGCCCTGCACCCCGGCGACGAGATAGCCGGCGGCGTCATTGACGGACAGCCAGCAGGCGAGGGTGTACTCGCGCAGCTGTCCGTCCACGATCAGTTCGAAGGGATAGGCACTATCGCGCCCGCTGGCGAAGAAGCCGACGGCCTGGTGCCGCGACAGCTCATCGGGATGCCGCGGCGTGCCGAAGCGGGCGAGGTAACCGGGGCTGGCGCAGATCACTTCCGGCATCACGGCGATACGACGCGCGACCAGGCTGGAATCCTTCGGGTTGCCGGCTCGGATCACGCAATCGATCCCTTCGCGCACCAGGTCGACGAGCCGGTCGCCGCTGCTGATCTTCAGTTCGATGCGCGGGTAGCGCGCGTGGAATTCATCGATCCGCGGCAGCACGATGTGGGTGGCGTGCGCGCCATGCAGGTCCACCCGAAGCATGCCGCCAGGGTTGGTCGCGCCCTGGCCCAGCGCCGATTCGGCGTCGTCCAGCTCCGCCAGCAAATGTACGCAACGCTCATAATAGGCCTGCCCGTCCAGGGTGGGACGTACCTGCCGCGTGGTGCGCTCGAGCAGGCGCGAACCCAGGCGGGCTTCCATCTCCTTGATCGCGTAGGTGGCCGTCGCGCGCGGCAGGCCGCGCTCGTCCGCGGCGCGCGAGAAGCTGCCGAGTTCGACGATTCGGGTGAACAGGCGCATGGCGTCCAGGCGATCCATGGCAGCCATTATTCAATGGGATTGAATAGATATGCCAGATCAGGGCGATTTATCAACGCCCATCAAAACAAAAGAATGGCTCCCGACCCAATCACCGGCCCATCGCGGGCCATATCCCAAGGAGCGCATTCCCATGACTCAGCAGCAGCAGAACTCGAAAACGGCCCTGGTCACCGGCGCCTCGGGCGGCATCGGCCGCGCGATCGCCCTGCGCCTGGCGGCGGACGGCTTCGCGGTCGCCGTGCACTACGCCGGCAACCCCGACACTGCCGACCGCGTGGTGCGGGAGATCGAACAGACCGGCGGCCGCGCCGCAGCCATGCAGGGCGACGTGGCGGAACCGGAAGACATGCGCCGCGTGTTCGATGCGGCGGCGCAGCTGACCGGCGCGCTCGACGTGGTCGTGCACAGCGCCGGCGTCATGAGCAACCTGCCCATCGCCGGCGGCGACCTGGCCGCGTTCGATCGCATGATCCGCATCAATCTCCGCGGCGCGTTCGTGGTGCTGAGCGAAGCGGCGCAGCGCGTGCCGTCGGGTGGCCGCATCATTGCGCTGTCCACCAGCACGATCGGCCGCTCCTTTCCCACCTATGGTCCGTACATCGCCTCCAAGGCCGGCGTGGAAGGGCTGGTCCGCGTGCTGGCGAACGAAATGCGCGGCCGCAACGTCGCGGTGAACGCGGTCGCGCCCGGCCCGGTGGGTACCGACCTGTTCTTCCAGGGCAAGAGCGACGAACGGATCGCGGAGATCGCCAGGTTCGCGCCGATGGAGCGCCTCGGCACGCCCGAGGACGTCGCCGGCGCAGTCGCCTTCCTGGCCGGCCCCGATGGCCTGTGGGTCAACGGCCAGGTGCTGCGCGTGAACGGCGGCATGGTCTGAACCCACCCATCGGAAGGAGCACTCGCATGAACCAGGTCATTCTCATCACCGGCGCCTCCAGCGGTTTCGGCGCCCTCGCCGCCCGCGCGCTGGCCCGCGCCGGCCACACCGTCTACGCCAGCATGCGCGACACGCAGGGGCGCAACGCACCGCAAGTCGAAGCGGCCGAAGCCTATGCGAAGGAACACGGCGTGGATCTGCGCACGCTCGAACTGGACGTCCAGTCGCAGGCATCCGCCGATGCGGCGGTGGCGCGGATCGTCGCCGCCGACGGCCGCCTCGACGTGGTGGTGCACAACGCCGGTCACATGGTGTTCGGCCCGGCGGAAGCTTTCACGCCGGAACAGTTCGCGCAGCTTTACGACGTGAACGTGCTGGGCACGCAACGCGTGAACCGCGCCGCGCTGCCGCAGCTGCGCAGGCAGCGCAAAGGTCTACTGCTGTGGGTCTCCAGCAGCAGTACGCGCGGCGGCACGCCGCCTTACCTGGCGCCCTACTTCGCCGCCAAGGCAGCGATGGATTCGCTGGCGGTGAGCTACGCGGGCGAGCTGGCGCGCTGGGGTATCGAGACCTCCATCGTGGTGCCCGGCGCATTCACCAAGGGCACCAACCACTTCGCCCACTCCGGCACGCCCGCCGACAAAGCGCGCGTGCAGGAGTACGCGGAAGGTCCATACAAGGGTTTCGAGGACGAGATCCTGCGCGGACTGGCCGCCGGCGAGCCGCCGGATGCGGACGTCGCCACCGTCGCTGACGCCATGGTGGAGATCGTGAACCTGCCCTTCGGCAAGCGTCCGTTCCGCGTGCACGTGGATCCGGCGGACGATGGCGCGGCTGTGGTGGCTGCGGTGGCCGACCGCATCCGCATCGAGTTCCTGCGCCGGATCGGTCAGGAAGCGCTGCTGTCGCCGCGCGCCCCGGCCTCGGCCTGAAAGAAAAGCGAAGGCCCGGCCGCATCGCGCGGCCGGGCCTTCGCCGTTCAATTCCGAACCGGCGCGAGGCTGGCGGGATCGGCCGAGCGCAGGCCGGGCCGATGTACGGAGGCGCCGATGGCCATCACCAGCAGAGCGAGAGACATGGCTGCGCTCCATGCTGGCAAAGGATGCGCACGGTGCCGGCACGCGACTCTTTCACAAGAACCTGCTAAACAGCGAAGGAGTCTTGCCCGGGAAGCAACAATGAGGACGCGCCTCGCATGAAGACGAGCCTGGACGAACTGCAGACCTTCGTGACCGTGGTGGACACCGGTTCGATCACCGCCGCGGCCGAGCAACTGGGCCAGACCGTGTCGGGCATCAGCCGCGCGCTGAGCCGGCTGGAGGGCAAGCTCGATACCACGCTGCTCCGCCGCACCACGCGGCGGCTGGAACTGACCGAAGAGGGCCGCTTCTTTCTCGACCGCGCGCGGCAGATCGTGGGCGCGGTAGAAGACACCGAAGACGAAATGACGGCACGTCGGCAGAAGCCTGCCGGACGTCTGCGCGTGAACGCCGCGTCGCCCTTCATGCTGCATGTGATCGTGCCGCTGGTCGGCGGGTTCCGCGCGCGCTTTCCGGAGATCGAGCTGGAATTGAACACCAGCGACCAGATCATCGACTTGCTGGAGCAGCGCACCGACGTGGCGATCCGCATCGGGGCGCTGCGCGATTCCACCCTGCATGCACGGCCGCTGGGCCTGAGCCGGCTACGCGTGCTTGCCAGCCCCGCTTACCTCAAAGCGCGCGGCCAGCCGCGCCACGTGCGCGATCTGTCGCGGCACAGCCTGTTGGGCTTCGCCTTCACCGAAACGCTCAACGATTGGCCGCTGCGCCATGCGCAGGGCGATGCGCTGCGCATCGTGCCCAATCTGCTGGCCTCGAGCGGCGAAACGCTACGCCAGCTTGCGATCGCCGGTGAAGGCATCGCCTGCCTGGCCGACTACCTCACCGTCAAGGACCAGGCCGAAGGGCGGCTGGTGCAGGTGCTGGCGCGCGATACGCTGGACGTGCGCCAGCCGATCCATGCGGTGTACTACCGCAACACGCAACTGGCGTCGCGCATACGCTGCTTTCTCGATTACGTCGCCGAGGTGATGGAAGCCGTCAAGTAGCCAGCCCCTCAGCTCTTGCGCAGTTCCTCGCAAAGATCGAGCACTGCATCGTCGATGCGCGATACCGCAGCGGCGAGGGCAAGCGCGTGTTCGGGCAGGCGCACGAACGGCGCGCCATCCAGCGCCAGCGGGTTGGCCGGACCCGACTGCATCGCCTCGAGTTCGTCGATGGCCGTGCGCAGGTCGGCCTTGGCCTGATCGCTCTTGAGCACCGGGCCGAAGTCGTGCTGGAAGGCTTTCATCTGCACGAGCAGCGTGGCCGTGTAGCCGCGTGCTTCGTAGAGGGTCTCGTCGGCGCGGCGCCACGGCAGCCCGCCCCGCCGCAACGCCATGGCCGACGCGACGATCGGCCATCGCGGCGGCGTCAGCTCGCTCTGGTGCGGCGGGATCATGCCGGCGGCCAGGCGATCCTGCAGGGCATCGAGGCGATCGGTGACGACTTCCAGGTAGTCGGCCAGGCTGGCGGCACTGACATAGAAATGCGCGTTGTCCGGATCGTCGTCGGTGAGGCGTTCGAGATAACCCATCAGGTGATCGCCCGCCTTGCGGTACTGGCTCTCGGCGCTGCGCAGGGGCAGCCGGCCGACATGCCCGGACAACAGGACGTCGGCGGCGGCAAGGTCCCTGTCTTCGACCAGGGGCGCCCGTGGCCGGGCGAAGTCGACGCGCAAGGCGTGCAGCAGGTCGCGCGAGGCGACCAGGGTGCCGCGTTCCCAGCCCGGCGTGCCTTCGATCGCCGCGCCGGTGGGATGGTGATGGCCTCGCGGGGCGTGGCCGCCGTGCCGGCTGGCCAGGCCTTGCAGGGCATGGATCACGGTAACGGTGGTGGCGGCGCCCGGCGTGACCGGTCGGCGCATCGCCACCTGCTCGGTGCGGGGCGGCACGGAGGGATTGGCGATCGTGGGCTCGCGATCCCACCACCACAGGGCGACGCAGGCGATCAGCAGAGGGAGGGCCAGCACGACCAGCGCCACGCGCAGCAGGGCGTGGTTCGGTCTGGCGGTCGGGTCCGTCGCTTGCATCGGGAATTCCTTCGACTCCGGTCTTGGCGGAAACGCGCGTAAGGTAACCCGGATGACGCGGCGAGAACGTGCGTGTGCCGGGCAGGCCTCAAGAAAAAGGCCGCGCGTCACGAACGCGCGGCCCGGCGGTGCGGCGAAAGAAAGCGCGCATCAGGCCCGGTGGTAGACCTCCGAACCCTGCTCGCGGAACTCGGCGGCCTTCTCGGCCATGCCCTCGTCCAGCGCGGACGACTCGTCCACGCCGTGCTCGGCGGCGTAGTCGCGCACGTCCTGGGTGATCTTCATCGAGCAGAACTTCGGGCCGCACATCGAGCAGAAGTGCGCGGACTTGTGCGCGTCCTTGGGCAAGGTCTCGTCATGGAATTCCTTGGCCTTTTCCGGATCCAGGCCCAGGTTGAACTGATCGTCCCAGCGGAACTCGAAGCGCGCCTTGCTGAGCGCGTTGTCGCGTACCTGCGCGCCCGGATGGCCCTTGGCCAGGTCCGCCGCGTGCGCGGCGATCTTGTAGGCGATGATGCCGTCGCGCACGTCCTGCTTGTTCGGCAAGCCCAGGTGCTCCTTCGGTGTGACATAGCAGAGCATGGCGGTGCCGAACCAGCCGATCATCGCCGCGCCGATGGCAGAGGTGATGTGGTCGTAGCCCGGCGCGATGTCGGTGGTCAGCGGCCCCAGCGTGTAGAACGGCGCCTCGTGGCACTTCTCCAGCTGGCGCTCCATGTTCTCCTTGATCAGCTGCATCGGCACGTGGCCGGGGCCTTCGATCATGGTCTGCACGTCGTGCTTCCAGGCGATCTGGGTCAGTTCGCCCAGCGTGTCCAGTTCGCCGAACTGCGCGGCGTCGTTGGCGTCGGCCACGCAACCCGGACGCAGGCCGTCGCCCAAACTGAAGGACACGTCGTAGGCCTTCATGATTTCGCAGATTTCCTCGAAGTGCGTGTAGAGGAAATTCTCCTTGTGATGCGCCAGGCACCACTTGGCCATGATCGAGCCGCCGCGCGAGACGATGCCGGTGACGCGCCGGGCCGTCAGCGGCACGAAGCGCAGCAGCACGCCGGCATGGATGGTGAAGTAGTCCACACCCTGTTCGGCCTGCTCGACCAGGGTGTCGCGGAACAGCTCCCAGGTCAGCTCCTCGGCGACGCCGCCGACCTTCTCCAGCGCCTGGTAGATCGGCACGGTACCGATCGGCACGGGCGAGTTGCGGATGATCCACTCGCGCGTCTCGTGGATGTTCTTGCCGGTGGACAGGTCCATCACCGTGTCGCCGCCCCAGCGGATCGACCACACCAGCTTCTCCACCTCTTCGGCGATGCCGGAGGACACGGCGCTGTTGCCGATGTTGGCGTTGATCTTGGTGAGGAAGTTGCGGCCGATGATCATCGGCTCGCTTTCGGGATGGTTGATGTTGGCCGGAATAATGGCGCGGCCACGGGCGACTTCGTCGCGCACGAATTCCGGTGTGATCAGCTTGGGCAGCGAGGCGCCGAAGGATTGGCCGGGATGCTGGTTGCGCAGCGCGCTTTCAGCCAGGGCTTCCAGCTTCTGGTTCTCGCGGATGGCGATGTATTCCATCTCCGGCGTAACGATGCCGCGACGCGCGTAGTGCATCTGCGTGACGTTGGCGCCGGCCTTGGCGCGCAGCGGCTGGCGCAGATGGTGACGGAAGCGGATCGGGTCGAGCTTGGCATCGGCGGCACGCTGGCGGCCGAAGTCGGAGCTGAGGCCGGTCAGGCGCTCGACATCGCCGCGCTCTTCGATCCACGCTGCGCGCAGGGCCGGCAGGCCAGCCGCCAGGTCGACCTGGTAGCCCGGGTCGGTGTACGGGCCGGAGGTGTCGTAGACGGTGACGGGCGGGTTGTCTTCGCCACCGAACAGGGTCGGCGTCTTCGCCTGGCAGATTTCGCGCAGCGGCACGCGCAGATCCGGGCGACTGCCCTGCACATAGATCTTGCGCGAACCGGGTATCGGCCGGGTGACGGCCTCGGAGAGTTCCTGCGCGGCGCGCGCGAGATCGTTGGGCTGGGCATTCATCGGCGTGGCGTCCTTCGTGAGGCGGGGGAACACGAAGCGGCGGCGCCGGATGCACGAACAGTGACGGATCGTGCGGCGAAGCTCCCTACACCGGTGCTAACCGGATCAGGTTCGAAGGGACTCTCTCAGCCGACTGTGGTCGGCACCCCCGCTTCCAGAAGGCAGGTATTCAAGCACGAATCGCCGGATACGGGCGAGTACGCGGCGTGAAGGCGTGCGGATCAGCGCGGCAGGTAGGCACGCAGGAAGGTGGACACGCCGGCGCGGGCGTTGGCTTCCATCTCGCTGGCGAAGGCTTCCTGGCAGCCGTCGCAGCCGAACATGCGGCGCAGGACGAGGTCGCCCTTGATCAAGGCGAGGAACTGGACACTGGCCTGGGCGACGTTCTCGATCTCCAGCTTGCCGTCGTCAACCGCCTGTTGCAGCAGGCGTTCCATCAGCTTGTGCGTGCGGGTGGGACCTTCCTCCCACAGCAGCTTGCCGTAACGCGGATTGCCCTGGCGGCAGTCGCTGAGGATGGCGCGGAAGGTGCCGACATTCTTGGGGTCGCAGTCGATGTGGGCGTGGGTCATGGCCACGTGCATCAGCACGTCGCGAATGTCCGCCGTCGAGTCGTACTGGTAGGTGTCTTCGGGCAGGACGTCCTGAATGTGTGCGCGGATGACTTCGCGGAACAGGTTGTCCTTGTCGCCGAAATGGCTGTAGACGGTGAGCTTGGACACGCCGGCCTCGGCGGCCACGGCGTCCATGCTGGTGCCGGCGAAGGCGTTACGCACGAACAGGGCCTTCGCGGCCTCGAGGATCGCCGCGCGCTTTTCCATGTCCTTCGGGCGGCCAGGACCCTGGGGCTTGGTCTGCGCGATCGTGTTCATGCCGTTCTACACCTTCACAAAGGGATAACCGAGGTTTAGTATACGCGCCGGTTTACTTATTTTCCACCGCCGTCCTGAACGGCCGACCCATGACCTCTACTATCGCAGAACTCGCCCTAAGCGGCCCCTATCGCCACGCGCAGCGCATCCTGGCGGCGTGGCTCGAACAAGGACAGGCCCTGGCCAGGCGCCGCTCGTTCGCCGTGCGTGTCGCCCTGGCTGCGCTCAACGCGCCCGAACGGCATCGCCTCGCGCGCTGGCTCGCGTGGCTGGCGGTGGCCGCGGAAAGCCGCCGGCAGCCGCCGCTGCTGCCGCGCATCCGGCTGCTGGATGCCACGCTCGGCCAGGCTGCCGAAGACGTCTTCGCACGGCTGCCGGTGGACAAGGCATCCAAGCCGGCGGATAACCAGCGTCTGACAGCGTGAGTGTCCGCGGACACGGCGCCGCGCATGACTTCCGTCAGCTCGCCGCGGTGACTTCCGGCACTTCGTGGGAAAGCATGCAAGCTCCAGGCTTTTGAACATTGTCGGGACTGGTCTAAGCGCTTATCCTTTCTGACCTTTTTCGACTTTGCACGGGACATAAGGCTGATCATGGCGATGAACTTGGAACAGGCGCGTCAGAACATGGTGGAAAACCAGGTGCGCCCCTGGGAGGTGCTGGACGCGCGCGTGCTCGACGTGCTCGGCCGCCTGCATCGCGATCAGTTCGTCGCTCCGGCGCATCGTGCGCTCGCCTATGCCGACGTGGGCCTGCCGATCGGCCACGGCGAAGTAATGATGAAGCCGGTGCTGGAAGGCCGCGTGCTCCAGGCGCTGGAACTGAAGAGCGACGACCAGGTGCTGGAAATCGGCACCGGCTCGGGCTACCTCACCGCCTGTCTGGCGAGCCTGGCCGGCCACGTCACCAGCGTCGACGTTCACGCCGACTTCGTTGCCAGCGCTGGCGAGCGCCTGGCCCAGGCCGGCATCGGCAACGTGAAGCTGGAAACCGGCGAGGCGGTCAATGCCTGGCAGCCGACTGGCCAGTTCGACGCGGTCGTGGTCACTGGCGCCGTCTACGAGATCCCCCAGCGTTTCCTCGCCTGGCTCAAGCCGGGCGGCCGTCTGCTGGCGGTGCGCGGCGAGTCGCCGGCGCAGCAGATGGTGCTGCTGACTCACGAGGGCGAAGGCCGGTATCGCGAGGAGAGCATCCTCGAGACCGATCTGCCCTACCTGATCCACGCCGAGCCGCCTCGCAAGTTCGTTTTCTGACCCCGAATTCTCCATTCCCCGAGAGGCAACCCATGCGTTTGAAGCTTCTGACCCTCGCCCTGGCCCTGACGGCGCTCCCGTTGTCCGGCCACAGTGAGGATTTGCTGGATGCATACCGAGAAGCCCGCGCTAACGATCCGGTGCTGGCGCAGTCCGACGCGACCCGCTTGGCCACCGGCGAGGGCGTGACGCAGGCACGTGCGCTGCTGCTGCCGCAGGTGAACGGGCAGGTGCAGTTCAACCAGCTGAGCGGCTCCAACAGCAGGGACACGTCAGGCGGCCATTCGCGCAGCCGTGGCGAGAGCGCCACGCTCAACCAGAGCGTGCTCGACCTGAGCAAGTGGGCCAGCCTCAAGACCGCGCGCTCGCAGTCCGACGCGCAGGATCAGCTCTACCAGGCCGCGCTGCAGAACCTCTACGTGCGCGTGACCCAGGCCTATTTCGGCGTGCTGACCGCGCAGGATTCGCTGACCTTCAATAAGGCCAACGAAGAAGCCTACCGTCAGTCCTACGAACAGGCGGACCAGCGCTTCAAGGTCGGCCTGGCCGCGGTCACCGACGTGTACCAGGCCAAGTCGTACTACGAGCTGGCCAAGGCGCAGACCATCGCTGCCGAGAATTCGCTCAACGACGCCAAGGAAGCGCTGCGCCAGATCACCGGCCAGCCGGTCGGCGAGCTGAAGAAGCTGCGCGACGACCTGCCGATGGACGCCCCCTCGCCGAACGATCCGAACGCCTGGGTGGAAGAAGCGCTGAAGCACAACCCGAACGTGCTGTCGCAGGAATACTCCGTCGAAGCCGCCGAGCACAGCATCAGCGCCGCCCGCGCCGGGCATCTGCCGACCATCGACGCCACCGTCACTCGCGGCAAGACCAGCGCCTGGACGGAGAATGGCGGCGTCGGCATCGCCGGCAACGGCCGCTGGGGTACCACCGCGGGTCTGACTCTGTCGGTGCCGATCTTCGCCGGCGGCGGCACGCAGTCGCGCGTGCGCCAGACGATCTATGAGCGCGATTCGGCCAAGGATTCGCTCGAATCCACCCGCCGCCAGGTCTCCCGCGACACGCTGAACTACTACCGCTCGGTGGGCGCAGGCATCCTGCAGGTGCAGGCGAACCGTGCTTCGGTGGAATCGGGCCAGAAGGCACTGGAAGCCACCCGCGCCGGTTTCGACGTGGGTACGCAGACCATGCTCAACGTGCTCAACGCGATTCAGACGCTGACCCAGGCGCAGAGCAGCTACTCGCAGGCCCGCCATGCCTTCATCCTCAACAAGCTTCAGCTGAAGCAGGCCGCAGGCACCATCGACATGCCCGACCTGGAGGCGGTGAACTCGTTGCTGCAGTAAACATCGCGCTCCGCTTGCGTCTACGAAAAAGGCCGGGCATGCCCGGCCTTTTTCATGCCTCTGGCTCCCAGCCTCATTCCTGCAGCTGCTTGTCAATCAGCTCCATCACGCGCTGCACGGCGCCGCGTTCGCTATCGAACACGATGCGCGCCTGCGTACCCATGGTCTTGCGCCGCTCCTTGTCGCGCAGCAGCTGCAGCACCGCTCCGCCCAGTTCGCCGGCCTCGTCGATGCGCATGGCCGCGCCATCGCGGATCAGCGTGAGCGTAATCTCTTCGAAATTGAAGGTATGCGGCCCCACCAGCACGGGCGTCGACAGCGCTGCCGGCTCGAGCACGTTGTGCCCACCGATCGGCACCAGGCTGCCGCCGACGAAAGCCAGATCCGCCGCCGCGTAGAACTGCATCAGTTCACCCATCGCGTCGATCACGAAGACCTGATGAGAAGGAGAAGGCACACGATCCGCACTGCGCGTGGCCGAGGTGAAGCCCAGGCTGCGCACCGAGCTTTCCACCAGCTTGAAACGCTCGGGGTGGCGCGGCGCGATCAGCAGCAGTGCATCCGGCAAGCGCTTGAGCACCTGCAGATGCGCTTCGAGCACCGGCAGTTCCTCACCCTCGTGCGTGCTGCCGGCGATCCACACCGGCCGCAGATGCCCCCATTGCCGGCGCAGTTCTTCGCCCGCCTGTACCGCCGCATAGGGCACCGGCATGTCGAACTTCAGGTTGCCGCTGACCACGATGCGCGCCGGATCCACGCCGAGCAGCCGGTAACGCGCGGCATCCGTCCGTGATTGCGCCGCGATCTGCCGCACGCAACCCAGCGCCGAACGCACCAGCCCCTGCAGCGGCCGGTAGCCGCGCAGCGAACGCTCGGACAGCCGCGCGTTGACGATCATCAGCGGGATACCGCGCTTCTTGCAGGCGAAATAGAGATTCGGCCAGATCTCCGTCTCGACGATGATCGCCAGGCGCGGCCGGACCCGCTTCATGAAACGCGACACGGCGAACGGCAGGTCGTACGGCAGATAGACGTGGTAGACGCTGTCGCCGAACAACTGGCGCACGCGCTCCGAACCGGTCGGCGTCACCGTGGTGATCACCAGCGGCGCGTTGACGTAGGCCTCGCGCAGCGCCTTGATCAGCGGCTCGGCGGCATTGACCTCGCCCACTGATACCGCATGCACCCAGATGCTACCCTTCACCCGAGGCCCCTGGTAGAAGCCGAAGCGCTCGCGCCAGCGCCGATGGTAGTCGCGATAGCGCACGCCACGCGCCAGCAGCCGCATCATGATCAGCGGCGTCACCAGGTACATCGCGAGGGTGTAGAGGTAGCGCAACGGTGGGCTCTCGGATCCGGCGCGGCAGTATAGCCGGTGGCCCTCCTGCGGCAGGCCGGGCCTGGCTCGTGCTTGCTACAATCGACCGCCCATGCCCGGCACACCGCGTCCCTCCTTCACCACCAAGCTGCTCTCGCCCATTCATTGGCCGGCGTGGCTCGGCGTGGGCGTGCTCCGGCTGATCGCGTGCCTGCCTCGGCGAGCGCTGATGGCGGTGGGGCGCGGCCTCGGTCTCCTGATCCAGCATTTTCCGTCGCGCCGCCGGCATATCGCCGAGGTCAACATCGCGCTGTGCTTTCCCGAGCTGTCGAAGCCGGCGCAGGCCGCGCTGGTCGACGCACACCTGCGCGATATCGGCCTGATGATGGTGGAGTTCGCGCTCGGCTGGATGGGCAGCGACCGCGCCATCGCGCGCACGCCGGTGACGCTGGAAGGCCTCGAGCATCTCGAGGCCGCGCGCGCTCAAGGCAAAGGCGTGCTGCTGGTCGGCGGCCACTTCTCGCACCTGGAATTGTGCGCGCGTCTGGTATCGCGGCACATCCGCATCGCCGGCATGTACCGGCGCATGGACTCGGACGTATTCGAATGGGCGGTACTGCGTGCCCGCCTGGATTACGCCGATGCGATGTTCGACAAGGACGACATCCGCGGCACGGTGAAGTACCTGCGCGGCGGTGGCACCCTGTGGTACGCGCCCGACCAGGACATGCGCAGCAAGGACAACGTCTTTGTGCCGTTCTTCGGCGTGCCCGCGGCCACCATTACCGCGACGCATCATCTTGCACGGTTGTCCGGCGCGCTGGTCATTCCTTTCTTCCATCGCCGCCTGCCCGACGACAGTGGCTATGCGCTGCGCCTCGGTGCTCCCCTGCAGGATTTCCCCGGGCCGGATGCCGCGGTCGATACGGCTCGCGTGAATACTTGCATCGAGCAGATGGTGCGCGAAGCGCCCGAGCAATATCTCTGGGTGCACAAGCGCTTCAAGACCCGGCCGCCGGGCAGCCCGGACGTCTACTAGGCCGCGACAGGCAGACGACAGATAGATCGCGTACAAGGCACGCGGCTCATCCCCACATACGCGTGCCATGTCTCTTCGTTTGTTCCTGCGCTCGCTGCGCCGTCGGCATGATTGGCGCGGCTCGCCATCCAAACGTATTGCCTCCGGGCTGAAATACCTGCTTCGCAGCGTCCGCATGGCGCCGCGGCAGGCGGCATGGTTGCGCACGGTGTACGGCTCGCCGCGGCTGGCCGCGATCGTCGAGCACGACCCGCGCCTGCTGGAGCGCTGGCACCACCACTACATCAATCGCCAGTTCGGGCGCGCTCGCCGCATGGCGGTGATGGACGAGCACTTCCGCTTCGTCTTCACACACCTGCCGGCGATACTCGCCGACGATGTCTATCTGCGCGGGAATCATCTCGTCGGCACGCTTGTGCTGAAGGACGGCAGCGAGCTGCGCATCGAACTGCGCCGGCCTACCGGCCGCAGCCGCGAAGGCGAGCTGGCGCTGTGCCTGGCCAACAGCCAGGACCAGATCCTGTCGTCAGCCATCTTCACTGTCGCCGACGAAGGGCGCTCGCTGCTGATCGGCTGCATGCAGGGCGCCGCCGCCGACCTGGGCCGCGAGGCCGTGCGCGAGCTGACCAAGCAGTGTCATGGGCTGCGTCCGAAGAACCTGCTGTTCTCGCTGCTGCTGGCCTTTGCCGACGCCTACGGCATCGCGCAGGTGCGAGGTGTTGCCAACCTCGCCCATCCCTTTGCCGGCGAGGCGGACAAGATCAAGGCGGACTACGACGCCTTCTGGCAGGAGTGCCAGGCCGAGCCGCTGAGCGACGGCTTCTACGCCCTGCCCGCGCGCGAACCCGTGCGCGACGAAACGCAGGTGGAGAGCAAGCACCGCTCCGCATTTCGCAAGCGCGAAGCGCTGCGACACGACGCCTGCGTGCTGCTGGTGACCGCGCTACGCGGTACATCGCTGCCGCTGGAACGCGCCGCCTAAGCCTGCGGGTCCTTGCGGGACCCTTCCGGCACACGCGTCTCGCGCATCTCGGCGCGGGTCGCCTCGTAGAGCTTGGCGTACTTGAGAAAGGCATAGAACGCGTGGATGCGCGCAGCGATGAAGCCGGCCCATCCGGACCGGTAATGCCCGCGCAGCAGGTAATAGCGGACAAACGCCGCGGTAGCGTTGGTCAGCATGCGTAGACGCAGGCCCGTGGCGCCACGCCCAGCCAGATCGGCCACCTGCATGCTCGAGTAGCGGTTGGCTTTGTCCACGCGGCCCGCGATATCGCGCTCGCCGTAATGATCCATCACCAGGTCCAGCACGCCGACGCTGCCGTCCACTGCTACTTCCTCGTGCACCTGGTGGCCGCTCATATGCGCGCGCCGGCGGTCGAACAGACGCACATAGTGATTCAAGCGACTGCGCGGTGACTGCCATTGCCAGAAGATCCATTCGCGTCGCCACAGCAGATAACCAGCATGCGCGGGCTCCGCTAATACCTGGCCGATCGCCTCGCACGAGCCGGCAGGCATGGCTTCGTCCGAGTCCAGCAGCAGTACCCAATCGTGCCGGGCCAGATCGATCGCCGCCTGCTTCTGTGCGCTGTAGCCGGCGAACGGCTGCACTTCAACGCGAGCACCGTAATGAACGGCGATAGCGCGCGAGGCGTCGGTCGACCCCGAGTCCAGCACCACGATCTCGTCGGCCCAGCGCACGCTGGCCAGGCAGGCATCGAGCGTGGCCGCACTGTTGTAGCTGGTGACTACGACGGACAGGGGTTCACGCGCCATCCGCATCCTCCACGTACAACGCCGCGCACCACAGCCCGAGCACCCACGCGAACAGCAAACCCCACCACGCCGAATAGAAGGCCAGATGGGTATTCAGTGGAAACATCATGACGCCCAAGGCGACGGTGGCCGGAAAGGCGCGTGCACGCGCGGCCGGACCGACACCGCGCCAGCGATACAACGCCAGTCCGGCTGCTGCCAGCCATAGCAACAGACCGACGACACCGGTCTCGGTCAGCACCTCCAGCAACCATTGGTGCGCATGACAGGCCCCTTCGCCCACGCCACAGGCTTCACCGGTCACCACGAAATGGTCGTTAGGCGGCGCCACCTGCGGGTAGGCATAGCGGTAGCCGCGCACGCCGACGCCGTTGAGCGGGTGCGCCTGAACCATACGCAGGCTGGTGCGCCAGATGTCCAGGCGCCCGCTGAGCGCCGTATCCAGTGCCTGGCTGGAGCCTTGCAGCGCCGTCAACGTCTTCTCCATGCGCGCATGGAAACGCTCGGAGGTTTTCCAGGCCACCCCGCCGGCGGCTACCGCCACCAGCGCACCGGCGCCGCACAGCAGCAGGAAGCGCTTGGGCGATGCGGTTTCGCGCCAGGCAAACGCCGCCGCTACCAGCGCATAAGTGAGCCAGGAAGCGCGCGAGCCTGACAGCAGCACCGGCCCGAGCAGGAGCAGTCCGGCGAGAACAAGCCCGGTGCGGCCCCAGCGCCGACGCGCTGCCCACAACGCGAAAGGCGCCAGTACCGCTAACGTCGGACCAAGCTTGAGATTGGTGCCGAAGATGCCGGAGATCCGCTCCGCCTCGGCATGCCCACCCAGGCTCCAACCGGTCAATGCCTGCACCCAGGCGTCCAGCACCCACAGCGCAAGCACCGCACCCACCGCGGTGTACAGCGCTTCGAGCTTGCCCGGGCGACGGATCGCGAAGCACGCGTACAGCCCCAAAGGCACGTAGCGCAGCAGCGCCGCCACGGTGGACCAGCTCTTGCCGGGAGCGATTGCGCCGAAGCACGACAACAGCGCCGCGCCGACGTAGGCGCCCAGCAGCCACAGCAGCAGCCTGGCGCCTGCGTGATCCGCCAGGGCTCGGGGATGCCGCGCGAACAGCAACAGCACGCCCAGCAGGCACAGGAACGTGCCCAGCTCCGCGCTGCGCCCGAACGGCAGCAGCGCGATCACCAGCCAGAACGGCAACAGCGGCGAGCGCAGCGCCGCCTTGAGCGCGGAAAGAACGGACATGCATGGTCCCGGCGAGAAAAGCCCGCGCATTGTAGGCGAGCGTGCCGGTCATGCGGCGGGCGACGCCTCAGCCGGCGATCACTTCCTCGTACAGCGCCAGGGTCGCCTGCTGCATGTCCGTGAGGCGATAGCTCTGCAGCATGGGGATGGCCGGCGCCACGCGCAGCAGCTCGGCCGCACGCTCGACCAGCCTCTCGCGATCGCCTACCGGCACGCGGCCGGCCGGGTACAGCTCGGCCAGCAGCTCACCGACGCCGCCATGCGCATAGCCCAGCACGGGGCGGCACAGCGACAGCGCCTCGATCACCGTGCGGCCGAAGGACTCCGGCTTGTTGGACAGCTGCAGCACCAGGGCCGAGATCGCGTAGATGTCCCGCACGTCGTTGCGCGGCGGTGTCAGCACCACCTGGGACTCGATGCCGCGTGCGCGGATCAGCTCACGCAGCTCCGCCACGTAGGCTTCGCGTCCCGGCTCGATCACGCCCAGCAGGAGCAGGCGCGCATCGATACCGCGGCGCTTGAGCTCGGCGATCAGCTCGACCGCGTCGTGATGGCCCTTCAGGCGCGTGCCGCGGCCAGGCAGTGTCAGCAGCGGCGCGCCGGCCAGGCGCGGGAATTCGGCGAAAAACGCTTTCTGCCAGGCGTCGTCGGGGCGGTGTCCATAGGGAAACGCTTCCGGGTCGATGCCACGCGGGATCACCCGCACGCGCGAGGGCTCCAGCCAGCGATAGTGGCTGAGCACGTAGTCGCGCAGGGTCTGGGAGACCGCGATCACCCGCTCGCCCCGCAGCAGGATCGAGCTGTAGCGGCCGGGCGAATTGAGCCCGTGCACGGTGGTTACGAAATGCGGGCGGCGCTTCATGCCACGGATGGCCCACCAGCCCAGCCAGGCCGGCAGGCGCGAGCGGGCATGCACGATGTCCGGCTGGATACCGTCCAGCACGCGGCGCAGGGCGCCCACGCGCAGCACGGTGCGCAGCGACTTGCGGCCGATATCGAGGGCGATGTGCTCGCTACCTTCCGCTTCCAGCTGCGGGACAAGCCGACCACCTGCCGAAATCACGATCGAGCGATGGCCTGCCTGCACCAGCGCGCGCGCAACCTCCAAGGCCGACCGCTCGGCCCCGCCGGACTGCAGGGCCGGGATCAGCTGGACGACGGTCAACGACCGGGCTGGTGCGGCGACGGCGGACATGGACGGTTCGATAAATGCCTTCATCCCTGCGGACAAGCAGCAATCGTGCCGAATGCCGCCCTTTTTTATGAGCAGGGCCGCGCGGCCCCGGCCTTGCTAGTCGCGCAGCACGTAGTGCGCGCCGCAGTAGGGACAGGTCGACTCGCCGCCGTCTTCGACGATCGGCAGGTAGACCTTCGGATGGGAGTTCCACAACGACATGCCCGGCAGGGGGCAGGACAGCGGAAGGTCCTGGCGCGTCACTTCATAACGATTTTCGGCATTCGCCGGAATCTGCCGTACGGGCTCGGCGGGGGAACGCGGCATGGGGACAAGGCTCCAGACTGGACAGCGGGCCGCTTATGGTAGCAGGCTGCGACGCCCGGCCAGCGCGTCGAGGCAGGGGAAAAGAACCATGTCCGGGCCAGCCGCCCGGCCCACGCAGATTGTCACGGAGCGGCCCGATCATCCGCCTCGCCGGCGGCCCGCTCCGCCGGATCAACCAGCCTGAGGGAGCACCATGGATTTCGGAAAGATCATCGCCCGCGCGCGGGCCATCCTCACCACGCCCAAGACCGAATGGCCGGTAGTCGCGGCCGAGCCCGCCACGGTGCAGGGGCTATACGTCAACTACATCCTGGTCGTTGCCGCCCTGCCGGCCATTGCCGGCTTCATCAAGAACAGCCTGATCGGCTTCAGTCTGCTGGGCGTCACCGTGCGCACGCCGGTGGGCTCGGGCCTCGCCGGCATGGTGCTGCAGTACCTGCTGTCGCTGGTCCTGGTCTATGTCATGGCCCTGATCGTCAACGCGCTGGCACCGACCTTCGAAGGCCAGAAGGACCAGGTGCAAGCCGTGAAGGCCATCGCCTACGCCTGGACCGCCAGCTGGGTAGCCGGCATCGCCGTGATCCTGCCGTGGATCGGCGTGCTGGTCGCGATCGCCGGCGGCGTCTATGCGATCTACCTGCTCTATCTGGGCCTGCCGGCCACGATGAAATGCCCGCCGGAGAAGACGGCCGGCTATACCGCCGTCACTGTGGTGATCGGCATCGTGCTGTCGTGGATCATCGGCATGGTGGTAGCCGGCGTGATCGGCACCGCGGCGCTCACCGGCGCGGCAGTCAGCGGCAGCCGCGTCACCCTCGGCAGCGCCGACGGCAGCGTCACCGTGGATCCGAACAGCGCCGTGGGCAAGCTTGCCGCCATGGGCGACCGCGCCGAGCAGGCCAGCAAGGAACTGGAAGCCGCGCAGAAATCCGGCGCCGTGCAGTCGCTCCCGGCCGACCAGATCAAGGGCTTCCTGCCGGACAAGGTGGGCAGCTTCAAGCGCGAGAGCCTGTCCGCCGAACGCAGCGGCGCAGGCGTGCAGGTGACCGTGGCGCACGGCGAGTACGTCGACGGCGATCGCCGCATCGATCTGGAAATCTCCGACACCGGCAGCATGAAGGGCATGATGGCCATGGCCACCTCCTTCGCGCCGGAAGCGGAGCGGCAGACCGACACCGGCTACGAGAAGACCTACAGCGAGAACGGCCGCCTGGTGCACGAAAGCTGGGACAAGACCAGCAAGAGCGGCGAGTACGGCGTCATCGTCGGTCAGCGCTTCTCGGTGAAGGCCAGCGGCAATACCAGCGATATCGATGCGCTCAAGGATGCGGTGAAGAGCGTGGACCTTGGCAAGCTCGAAGCGCTGAAGAACGAAGGCGTCGCCGGCAACTGATACCGCGCGATCCGCGCATGAAAAAGCCCGCGCCGATGACGGCGCGGGCTTTTTTTGGCACTGGCCGGCGGCAGCCGCCGGTCGCGCCTTACTCCGACTTCGGCACGGAGGCTTCGGTCGTGATGTGGATCTTGATGTCGTCGCTGACGTTCGGCACGTAGGCGCCCATGCCGAAGTCCGAGCGCTTCACGGTGGTGGAAGCGTCGAAGCCCACGGTCTGCACCTTCAGCATCGGATGCACGCCGCTCTTGTTGAGCTTGGCATCCAGCACGACCGGCTTGGTCACGCCATGCACGGTGAGATCGCCGGTGATCTTGTACTTGCCGCCGCCCAGGGACTGCACCTTGGTGCTCTTGAAGGTCACGGTCGGGAATTTGTCGGCGTCGAAGAAGTCCGGCTTCTTCAGGTGCTCGTCCAGCTTGGTCACGTGCGTGTCCAGGTTGGCCAGCGGCAGGGTCACTTCGACCGACGACTTGGCGGCATCCTTTTCATCGAACACCAGGGTGCCCTCGCCCAGGCCCAGGTTGGCGGTCGGGTTGGAGAAGCCGAAGTGGTTCCAGCTGAAAAGCACGTTGGTATGGGTCGGGTCGAGCTTGTAGGTGATCGGCTCGGCCTGGGCGGAAACAGCGGCGCCGATCAGGCCGGCGAGAACGAGATAACGAAGTGCACGCATGAGTATTCCTCCGTGGAAGAGAGAGTTCGGACTTAAGGACAGGCGAGGCGCGACGGCCGCCGTCAGGCGATCCGGCAGACCTCGTCGAACGACAGGCGCGGATTGCGCGGGAACAGGTTGCGGCTGGCGTCGCCGTAACCGAGATTGATCAGGAAATTGGACTTCACCGAAGGGGTGCCGGCGAAGAACGCCTTGTCCACGCCGGCGTTGTCGAAGCCGGACATCGGACCGCAGTCCAGGCCCAGCGCGCGCGCCGCCATGATCAGGTAGGCGCCCTGCAGGGTGCCGTTGCGGAATGCCGTGGTATCGATCATCGGCTGGTTGCCGACGAACCAGCTGCGCGCATCGGCATGCGGGAACAGCTTGGGCAGGTTCTCGTAGAACTCATGGTCGGTCGCCACGATGGCGGTGACCGGCGCGGCCATGGTCTTGGCGCGATTGCCTTCGGACAGGAACGGTTCGAGCTTCGCCTTCGCTTCCTTCGACTTCACGAACACGATGCGCGCCGGCGACGAGTTGGCGCTGGTCGGGCCGAACTTGGCCAGGTCGTAGACCCGGTGCAGCAGTTCGTCGCTGACCGGCTTGTCCAGGAAGGCATTGTAGGTACGAGCCTCGCGGAACAGCTGGTCGAGGGCGGCCTCGGAAAGCAACTCGCTCATGGGTATCCTTCGTCAAAACGCGCCGGGCTCGGCGCCGTGACCCGGAAGTGTACGGGCACGCGGACGCGAACAGGACTCCGCTGGACGAGAACGTACTGTGGCGATTATCGAAACAATCCCGGGCCCGAGCCGCGCATGAAGTTGCGCGGCGATTGCTGGGTCATCACCGATGGCCGCGCCGGCAACGACCGCCAGGCGCTGGCCCTGGCCGAGCAGCTCGGCCTGCCTTTCCGCCACCTGGTGCTGGGCCTGCGCGCTCCATGGTCATGGTTCGCGCCCCGCCTGCTGCCCGGCGGCCGGCTGGCCTTGCCGGCGCCTCAGCGCCGCGGCGTCGTGGTGCCGCCCTGGCCGGCCGTGGCGATCGGCTGCGGCCGCGCCGCGGCCTACTACACGCGTCTGCTGCGCCGGTTGTCGGAGGGTGGCACCTATACCGTGCAGATCCTCGACCCGCGCATCGACCCGACACACTGGGACACTGTGATCGCGCCACGCCACGACGGCCTGCAGGGGCCGAACGTGCTCGATCCGCTCGGCTCGCTCAATCCGGTGGACGAGACCTGGCTTGAAGAAGGTCGCGACGTCTGTCCGGCATTCGGCGACCTGCCGCAACCGCGCGTCGCCGTGCTGGTCGGGGGCCCGCGCAAGGGCATCCCGCTCGATGCGGCCTATGCAGGCGCCCTCGCCGACCGCCTGCTCGAACGGCAGCGGCGCGACGGCGGCAGCCTGCTGGTGCTGGCTTCGCGGCGCACGCCGGTGTCCGTCGTGAACGTGCTGCGCCAGCGCCTTGCCGGCGTGCCCGGCGTGATCTGGAGCAGTACCGAGGACGGCACCAACCCCTATCCCGCCGCGATGGGCTGGGCGGACCGCATCGTAGTGACGCCCGACTCGATCAACATGCTCTCCGAAGCCTGCGCCGTCGGCTGTCCTGTGCAGACGCTGGTGGTCGCTCCCCTGCCGGAGAAGTTCGAGCGATTCCATCGCGCGCTGCGCGAAGCGGGCCTCCTGTACGGCCTCGACGACCCCGCACCGGAGCGGCAGCCGCCACTGCGCGAAACACGAGCGATCGCCGAAGCGGTAAGACGCCGCATAGCGCAGCGGCAGACCCTCGCCTCCTCGTCTGCGGCGGCGGACCGCCCCGTCTAGGCGGTCGCTTTCGCTTCAAAGTCGAAACCCAGCGCGGCCGTGACGACACGCACCTCCGCGCACAAGGCTTCCAGTTCCGCTTCTCGCGGCGCGATGCGCGACCGCAGATCCAGCGTGCACGCCAGCGCACGGCGCAGCAGTTCGCCGTGCGCGCGGGCAAGCTGCTCGGCCTGAGCCGGCTGCAACAGACCCGCCGTGCGGCAGGCCTCGATCAGCGCCGCATTGGCGGTCGCCGCAAGCAACGATGGGTGTTCGGCCGCGTGCGCCAGCACCAGCCCCTGCAAGGCAAACTCGATATCGAGCAGGCCGCCATGGCCTTGCTTGAGATCGAGCTGGCGCTCGTCGGAGCGATCGCGCTCGGCGCGCCAGCGCCGCCGCATGTCGCTCACTTCGGCCAGCACGGCGACGCGATCCCGCGGCACCGCGAGGATCTGCCTCCGCACCTCCAGCAGCTCGGCGTTGAGCAGGGTATCGCCGGCCACCGGACGGGCGCGCAGCAGGGCCTGATGCTCCCAGGTCCAGGCGCGGCTCTTCTGGTACTCGGTGAACGCTTCGAGGCTGCTGACCAACAGCCCTTTGGAACCGTCGGGACGCAGGCGCGTGTCCACGTCATACAAGCGACCGGCGCGGGTGAGTACGGTGAGCCAGTTCATCGCGCGCTGCGCCAGGCGCTGATACCAGCGCGACCCTTCGATCGGCCGCGCCCCATCGCTCATCGCATGCGCGCGGCGCGTGTCGTAGACGAACACCAGATCCAGATCCGAGGCGAAGCCCAGCTCTTCGCCGCCAAGACTGCCGTAGCCGAGCACCGCGAAGCCGGTGCCCTCGCCGGGTAGCCGGCCATGCTGTTCGACCAGCTCGCGCTCGGCCAGCGCAGTGACGGCGATTACCACCGATTCCGCCAGCGCGCCGAGACGGCGCGCGGTAGCCACCGCGTCGGCGCGGCCGTCGTTGAACGCCAGACCCAGGCGGAACGCCGTACTGGCCTTGAACTCGTTGATGCGTTCGAGCTCCGCCTCCGCCTCGCGTTCGTCCAGCGTGGCGAGCACGCGGCTGATCTCCGCGCTAATGTCGGCGCGCTTG
Organism: Dyella sp. CR10; assembly: GCF_055814425.1. Classification (NCBI taxonomy): domain Bacteria; kingdom Pseudomonadati; phylum Pseudomonadota; class Gammaproteobacteria; order Lysobacterales; family Rhodanobacteraceae; genus Dyella; species Dyella sp. CR10. Next base: position 5,141,479 of record NZ_CP185986.1, on the reverse strand, counting down.
AGCGGCAATTGATCGATACGCGGGTCCAGTACGTCGTCCAATAGCAGCGGCTGGGCGATGACACGCTCGGCCAGGAAGGCGCTTCGCGCGAACAGGTCGGCAAGACGACGGCGCGCCGCCGGCTGCTCTTCCAGCAGCGCCAGATATGAAGAGCGCCGTGCCACCGCCTGCACCAGTCGGCATAGACGCAACAGGCAAGGCACCGGCGCGGAGCTGTCGCGCGCCAGCGCCAGCAGCTGCGGCATCAGGCGATCCAGCTGCTCGCGTGAACGTGCGGACATTGCCCGTACGGCAGCGGCCTGCGGCAGCTTCAGCAGCGCCTCGGCGGCGTCCGCGCCCGGCACGAAACCGGCGGCCTCCAGCGTGCCGGGATCGATTTCCTCCGCGCAGACGCGCTGCCACAGCGTGACATCCTCCACCGGCGCGCTCGCGGTGCGCCCGCCCTGTGGCACCAGCACCTCGGCGAACTCCTCGCTGACCACCGCGCGATGACGCGCCAGCTCCTCGGCGAGTTCCTCCCACGATGCACGGCCCAGGCCGAGCGCAATGCGCTCGCGGCTCAATGCATCTTCAGGAATATCGTGCGTCTGCGCGTCACGCAACATCTGCACGCGGTTCTCCACGCGGCGCAACAGCACATAGGCATCGCGCAGTGCCTTCGCACGCGCAGCGCCGATATGGCCGCGCGCTTCGCAGGCGGTCAGCGCGGGCAGCAGGCCACGCACGCGCAGGCTGGGCTCGCGGCCGCCTCGGATCAGCTGAGTCAGCTGCACGATGAATTCGACTTCGCGGATGCCGCCAGGACCGAGCTTGAGGTTGTCGGCCAGGTCCTTGCGCGCCACTTCCGCGTCGATCAAGGCTTTCATCTCGCGCAGTCCGGCGAAAGCGGTGTAATCGAGATAGCGGCGATACACGAACGGTCGCAGCAATTCCTGCAGCTGCTTGCCAGCGTTGCGGTCGCCCGCCACCGGACGCGCCTTGATCCAGGCATAGCGTTCCCAGTCGCGGCCTTCGCTCTGGTAGTACTGCTCCATCGCGCTGAACGGCAACGCCAGCCGACCGGCGTTGCCGAACGGGCGCAGGCGCAAGTCCACGCGCGCGCAGATACCGTCCACCGTCGGCTCATGCAGCAGGCGCACCAGCTGCCGGCCGAGGCGCACGAAGTACTCGCTGTTGTCCAATGGACGCGCGCCATCACTCTGGCCGCCGCCAGGATAGGCGAGCACCAGGTCGATATCCGACGAAAAATTCAGTTCGCTGCCGCCGAGCTTGCCGAACCCGACCACCACCATGCGCTGCACCGCGCCATCGTGGCCACGGCTGTGCCCATAGCGCGCGGCCATCGCGCGTTCCGACCAGCCCAGCGCGGCGCCGAGCAATGCTTCATACAGCACGCTGGTGGCGGACAGCGTTTCAGGCAGTTCGTCCAGCCCGTTGACGTCGCGGAACACCAGCCGCAGCGCTTCGGCGTGACGGAAGCGGCGCAACGTGGCCATGCATGCGGCCTCGTCCTCGTCCAGCTTCAGCGCCTCGATGCGCGTGCCGGCATCGCCGCCGGCGCGCAGGCGCTCGAGGCCCTGCGGCGAGAGCAGCGCCGGCTGGCGGAACCAGATGTCGTAGGCGAAATCGCTGCACAACAAGGTGCGGCGGATGCGTTCGGCGACGCCCGCGTCATCGTGCAGCGCAACACCGGCCAGACGGCAGCGTGCCACCAGTTCGCCATAGCGGTCGTCGATCAGGGCGCGCAGCGCCGGGGATTCCTTAGCCATCGGGCCATTGTGCCCCAGAGAAGGCGTCGCCCGAACATGACCACCAGATGACCACGAAAGCCTGCGCCAGCGCTCGCCGTCCACGTGCTGCGCGCCCATCACGTTGAGACGATTCGAAAAAGACTCCTCGGGTACGAATACCGAACATCTGATTCAGACCGGCATCGTTACATTCTCATGTCCATGCCATGACAGCGCGCTTTCGGAACTGCCATGCCCCAGCCTTCACCCACGCACAACGGTTCGATACCCGCCCGCCACGCGCTCCTGCCGCTGGCACTGGCCGCGATGTTCATCCTGCTCACCAGTTGGATGGACGGCGGCGAAGGGGTGGCACCGCTGCAGTTGTTCCAGCAACCGCTGTACCTCTTCGCCAATGCCTTGCCGGGCCTGTTGCTGGCTTCGCTGCTGCTGGTACTGACCCGGCGTCCGCTGCTTTCGTTCGGCCTGGCCTTCCTGCTGCAGGGCGTGCTGTACGGCGTCAACGCACTCAAGCTGCGGCAATTGAGCACTCCGCTGATGCCTGCGGACTTCCGCATGGTGGGCCAGCTGCGCAAGGGCGGCATGCATCTGCTGGGCGGTTATCTCCCGGCGACGCCCTGGCCGTATCTCGCACTCGCCATCGGTATCGCGCTGATCGTGCTGGCCTGGCGCAAGGAACCGGCGCTGTTCGCCCGTCGCACGCACGGCAAGCGATTGCTCGCTGGCGCCTCGATCACGCTGGCGCTGGGTTCGCTGCTCGCCGGCATGCCGGCCTGGGGCAAGCTCTACGACGGCGAGACGCTGTGGATGGAACCGTGGTCGGCGTCATCCACCGCGCAGCATTCTGGCTTGGTCAGCTCGCTGATGATGTTCCACCTGCATTTCGGCCAGCAGCGCAAGAAGGCCGATCCGGATGCGGCGATGCAGTTGATCGGCGAAGCGGATGGCGCGCTGCGCGAGCGCCTGCGTGCGCCGCCGGAAGATCCGGGCGCGATGCCTGACATCGTGGTGGTGCAGAGCGAGTCCTTCTTCGACCCGACGATTCTCAAGGGTTTCGAGCATCACGACCTCACGCCCAACCTGCACCGCCTCGCCCGGCAGGGCGCCAGCGGTCCGCTGCACGTACCCACGTTCGGCGGCGGCACGATCCGCACCGAGTTCGAAGTGCTGACTGGCCTCTCCCTGCGTTATTTCGACGACCTGCAGTTCCCTTATCTGCAGCTCAACGCCAAGGTGGTACCTGGCATGGTGCGTACGCTGCGAGCGCATGGCTATGAAACCGTGGCCATCCATGGCAACAACCCCGCATTCTGGAACCGCAATACGGCCTTCAAGGCGATCGGCTTCGATCGCTTCGTATCGCAGAACGCCTTCGCCAACGCTAGCGACCTGGATGGCCAGTACATGGCCGACCGCGCGATGACCGACGAGATCATGACGCAGCTCAAGGACGCGGGTCCGCCGCAATTCCTGTTCGCGATCAGTATCGAGGCGCATGGTCCGTACGACGTATCGCCCGCGGATGCCGCCCGGCGCGACGCGATCCCCGTGCCCGAAAGCGTGACGGGTGAGGACAAGACGGAGCTGCAGAACTACCTCTATCACATGCAGCACGCCGACGAAGAACTGGGACGCCTTGCCGATCTGCTCGCCAAGCGCGACCGTCCGACGCTGCTGCTGTTCTACGGTGACCACCTGCCCGGCCTCAGCGGCGCGTTCGAGACGCTGGGCTTCGTCGATGGCAAGGACATGCTCAGCCAGCCCGGCGCGTGGCTGCTGGTCGATCCGCGCGGCGGCGGCAAGGCACAACATGAGGATCTCGCCTCATGGATGCTGCCGGGCAAGCTGCTCGAACAGGCCGGTATCCATGACGATGCATACTTCGCGCTGACCCAGGTATTGGCGCCACGGCTGGCCGCGCTCACACGCGCACCAGGTGCGCCACCGGAGGCGCAGGACACAACGGAACAGCACACCGATCAGGCGATGGAAAACGTGGCTCTGCTGCGTCTGAAGGGCAAACTGGATCGCCTGCTGCCGCATCCGGACGCACTGCCGGCCAGCGCCGGGTTCGTCAGCGAACAAACGCAACCCGGCGCCGCCGCGGCGGCTGGTGTGCATCAGTAATCGACGCGCAAAGCGCGATCCGACTAGCACCGCGAAGAAAAACAAGCATGCGGCGGATGCGCTTCGCGCAAGCACATACCGGCGATTCAGCGAGATGTCCGCCGGCTTAAGACGCCTCTGAAAATTCAGGAATCAGCAGGCAAATAGCCTCTAGCGTGATTCCACCGCGACACGTTGCGTCGCGGCACTCACATCGGAGGTTTACCCCATGCGTAAGACCCTGCTTGCTGCTCTCGTTCTCTCGGCCAGCGTGCTGACCGCCCCCGCCTTCGCTCAGGCCCAGGCCGCGGCCAAGGCCGACGCGAGCGTCAATGCCGGCGCTGCGGTGCAGGACGCGACCAAGGTCGCCGACGGTGCGACCAAGACCGCCGACACGGTGGTCACCAAGACGGGCGACACCGTGCACAAGGCTGCGCATAAGGCCAAGCACGCCGGCCATAAGGCCGCCAAAGCGACCGAATCGGCCGCGGGTGACGCCGCGACCGGTGCCGAAGGTGCCGCCGCGGTGAAGGCCGGCGCGAAGGTCGACACGCCGGTCGGCGGCGTCGAAGCCGGTGCCAAGACCGATGCCAAGGCGGAAGCCGGCGGCAAGTAAGTCGTGACACAGCGCGGCGCCATGGGCGCGCCGCGTTTCGACGAACCCTGGGAGGCGGACTCCCGGGGTTTTCTTTTTTGTTTGTATCGCGCTCAAAGAAAAACCCCGCCGAAGCGGGGTTCTTCTCGAAACGACAGCGCGAACGGAAGGATCAGAAATCCATGCCGCCCATGCCACCCATGCCGCCGGCCGGGCCGTGCGCGTGGGCTTCTTCCTTCTTCGGCACTTCGGTCACGGCCGCTTCGGTCGTGATGATCGAGCCGGCCACCGAGGCGGCGTACTGCAGGGCCGAACGGGTCACCTTGGTCGGATCCAGGATGCCGAAAGCGATCATGTCGCCGAACTCGCCCGTAGCAGCGTTGTAGCCGAAGTTGCCTTCGCCTTCCTTCACCTTGTTGGCGATGACCGACGGTTCTTCGCCAGCGTTGGCCACGATCGCGCGCAGCGGCGCTTCCAGGGCTCGCAGGGTGATGTCGATGCCGTGCTTCTGGTCGGCATTGGCACCCTTCAGGCCCTGTACGGCCTTCAGCGAGCGCAGCAGCGCCACGCCGCCGCCCGGCACCACGCCTTCCTCGACGGCCGCACGGGTAGCGTGCAGAGCGTCTTCGACGCGGGCCTTCTTTTCCTTCATCTCGACTTCGGTGGCCGCGCCGACCTTGATGACGGCCACGCCGCCGGCCAGCTTCGCCACGCGCTCCTGCAGCTTCTCGCGGTCGTAGTCGGAGGAGGTCTCCTCGATCTGCGCCTTGATCTGGCCGATGCGCGACTGGATGCGCTCGGCTTCGCCGGCGCCGTCGATGATCGTGGTGTTCTCCTTGGTGACCACGACCTTCTTGGCGCGGCCCAGATCCTGCACGGTGGCCTTCTCCAGCTGCAGGCCCACTTCCTCGGAGATGACCTGGCCGTTGGTGAGGATGGCCATGTCTTCCAGCATCGCCTTGCGGCGGTCGCCGAAGCCCGGCGCCTTCACGGCGGCGACCTTCACGATGCCGCGGATGGTGTTGACCACCAGGGTGGCCAGCGCCTCGCCTTCGACTTCCTCAGCGACGATCAGCAGCGGCTTGCCCGCCTTGGCCACGCCCTCGAGCACCGGCAGCAGCTCGCGCACATTGGAGATCTTCTTGTCGTACAGCAGGATGAAGGGATCATCCAGCTCGACCTGCTGCGACTGCTGGTTGTTGATGAAGTACGGCGACAGGTAGCCGCGGTCGAACTGCATGCCCTCCACCACGTCCAGCTCGTTGTCCAGGCCCGAGCCTTCCTCGACGGTGATCACGCCTTCCTTGCCGACCTTCTTCATCGCCGTAGCGATGATCTCGCCGATGGCCGAGTCGGAGTTGGCGGAGATGGTGCCGACCTGGGCGATCGCCTTGTCGTCGGAGGTGGGCTTGGAGAGCTTCTTGAGCTCTTCGACGGCCGCGACCACGGCCTGGTCGATGCCGCGCTTGAGGTCCATCGGGTTCATGCCGGCGGCAACGGCCTTGAGGCCTTCCTGGATGAACGCCTGGGCCAGCACGGTGGCGGTGGTGGTGCCGTCGCCGGCCACGTCGGAGGTCTTGGAAGCGGCTTCCTTGACGATCTGCGCGCCGATGTTCTCGTACTTGTCGGCCAGCTCGATTTCCTTGGCCACGGACACGCCGTCCTTGGTCACGGTCGGGGCGCCGAAGCTCTTCTCGAGCACCACGTTGCGGCCCTTCGGACCCAGCGTGACCTTGACCGCGTTGGCCAGGGTGTTCACGCCCTTGAGCATGCGGGCGCGGACGTCTTCGCCGAAACGTACTTCTTTTGCAGCCATGTCTTTATTCCTTTGAATGCGTAAATGGGAGGGAAGAGAAGCGGGAGAGGCTTATCAGCCTTCGATCACCGCGACGATGTCGTCTTCCTTCAGGAAGACCAGCTCTTCACCGTCGATCTTGATTTCCTGGCCGGCGTACTTGCCGAACAGCACCACGTCGCCTTCCTTCACCGACATCGGACGGACCTTGCCGTCTTCCAGGATGCGGCCGGCACCGGCGGCGATGACCTTGCCGCGGGTCGGCTTCTCGGTGGCGCTGTCGGGGATGACGATGCCGCCAGCGGAAACGCGCTCTTCCTCCAGGCGCTTGACGATGACGCGATCGTGCAGCGGACGCAGTTTGCTCATGGTGGGCTCCAGCTAGTTGGTGTGGACGAAAAAAAGTGGTCCCCGGAACGGCGCCTGGCGCCGCTGTTAGCACTCCCGGTAGATGAGTGCCAATTCTAGCGACGCAGGAATCCCCTGCAAGAGGCATCCGCCCCGAGGCTGCAAGGGCTAATGGGGAAGCTGCGGCGGGCTTTCAAGGGGCGCAAGGAACATGCCGGCGATACCGCCGGCCGTGTTGCCCTAAGCTCGACGGATGACCGAGCCCGTCCTGCTCTGCTATTGCACCTGTCCCGACGCCGCCAGCGCCGGCCGGCTGGCCGAAGCCCTGGTAGGGGAAGGGCTGGCAGCCTGCGTCAACCGCTTGCCCGGGGTGACCTCGACCTATCGCTGGAAGGGCGAGGTCACCACGGATGTCGAGGAATTGCTCCTCATCAAAACCACCGCGGCGCGCTTCGAGGCCTTGAAGACGCGCCTCCTGGCACTGCATCCCTACGAACTGCCGGAGCTGATCGCCGTGCCGGTGGACCGCGGACACACCGCCTATCTGGATTGGGTCCGGGCCGGCGTGACGGCCTGATCGGGCACGCTCAGCCGCGCGCCCGGCTTCGCCACGAACACCACCAGGAAAGTCGCCGGCTCCGTGTCGCTGACATTGGCGGTGCCGACGTGATGCGCACCCGCCGGCTCGAACCAGCTCTCGCCCGGTCCGTACTCTTTGGCGGGCTCGCCTTCCACCTGGCTGCGGACCCGGCCGGACAGCATGTACACATAGGCATCGGCCTCATGGTGATGCGGCTTGGACTGCTGGCCCGGCGCGAAGGTCACGGTCAGCGCGGTGAGCTGCCGGCCGGGCGCCTGCGTCAGCGGCGCCGACAGCAGGGGATGCTCTTCCGCGGCGCGCAAGGCCGGCGTGGCAACGGCGATGCCAAGAGCGAGGAGCACGAACGCGAACGTCTTCATGAGCGTCTCCAAAGTAAGGGATCAGCGCGCGGACAAGGCCCGCACGGCCTGCTCGAGTTTCGGACCCGCGTCCTCGATGCGGCTCGTGATGTGCCCCTGCGCATCGATCAGCAGCACGGTCGGCACATGCGTCACGCGGAAGCGGCGGAACAGTGCGCCAGAATCGTCCAGCGTCAGCGGCATGCCGATGCGGTGCTCGTCGCGGTACTTGGTCAGCTCCTCGCGATTGGCCCACAGGCCGGAGGCCACGCCCACCCAGCGGACCTTGGCACCGGGCGACGCCAGCGCAGCAGCTTGCTCGCGCATCGCGCGGCAGCTCTGCGCCAGGCCCGGACGGCTGGTGGCCAGGTAGCTCTCGCACCACGGCGACAGGAACACCAGCGCCGTCGGGCGACCCGCCTGCGGCAGCGAGAGATGCGTGCCGTCCAGCATGGCGGCCTCGAACGCAGGCACGCGGTCGCCCATGTCGTAGTGCGCTTCTTCCTTCACGCCAGCCGCGGCCGGCCCGACGTTACCCGGCGTGGTGCGCGCGGCCAGCAGCGCAGCATCCAGCGCCTTATTCGCCTCGTGGCCGATATAGAGAATGCGGCCGTCGCGCCCGATCACCACATGCTGCGGCGTCACGCGCAAGTGGAAGGCCTCGCCCAGCGAGCCGTCGTCGAACACGATCGGCATCTTCAGGCCCATCTCCTCGCGATACTTGCGCACGTCCTGGACGGTCTCGTCGAAGCCGACGCTGATCGCGATCACCGCCAGGTCCGGCCCTGCCTCGGCGAAGGTCTGCTTGAGGTGCGGCATCTGCTCGCGGCAGGGCACGCACCAGGTGGCCCAGAATTTCAGGTAGACGGCCTGCTTGCCGTACAGGCGGCCCAGGTCGATGGTCTGGCCATCGATGGTCTTCACGGTGACGCGCGGCGCGGGCGTGCCGATCAGGCTCTTGCCGGCAGCTTCGGCGCGCTGCTGGCCGGACTGGGCCCAGGCCGGCGCGGCGAGCGCCGCAAGCAGAAGACAACAGCAAAGAAGCAAGCGATACATGAGGGAATCCATGGGGAAAGGAGCCGGCATCCTCGCGCCGATGTGGACCTGTTGTAAGGACCACTTTCCCGCAAAACCATGGAGCCACCTGGCGCTACAGCATCCGCACGATCCGCTCCATGGCCTCCCCGATGCGCGCCGCTTCGATCAGGCCATAGCCGAAGACCAATCCGTTTGGCCCGCCGCGGCCCAGGGTGTAGCCGCCTAGCGCCTCCAGGCGGATGCCCTCGACGGCAGCCCGCTCGACCAGTGCATCGGGCCGCACCTGGCGCGGCAGGCGCGCGGACAGGTGCAGGCCCGCATCCGATGGCCAGGTTTCCAGGCCATGCCGCGCCAGCGCCGTCAGCAAGGCTTCGCGCCGATCCGCATAGATCTTGCGCATCTTGCGCACGTGGCGCGCCAGATGCCCTTCGGCGATGAAGGCCGCCAGCGTGTCCTGCGCCGGCACGTCGCAATGCCAGTCGGCCAGCTCCTTGGCCCGGGCCAGCGCCGGCAGCAGCCAGGGCGGCGCAACCAGGTAGCCCAGCCGCAACGCAGGAAACAGGCACTTGGAGAACGTACCGACGTAGCAGACCGAGCCGCTGCGATCGAGCGTCTGCAGCGCATCCAGCGGGCGCGCGCCGAAACGGAATTCGCTGTCGTAGTCGTCCTCGACCACCAGCGCCTGCCTGGCCGCGGCGAACGTCAGCAGTGCAGCGCGACGGCGCGGCGACATCGACATGCCCAGCGGAAACTGGTGCGACGGCGTTACGTAGACCACCCGCGCCTCGGCGGGAATCCGTTCCACCACGATGCCCTCGGCATCCACCGGCACCGCAACGACTTTCGCGCCAGCGGCAGCAAAGGCGGCACGCATCGGTGGATAACCCGGATCTTCCACCGCCACCACCGTCCTGCCCGGCACTACCAGCACCCGAGCCAGCAGGTCGAACGCCTGTTGCGCGCCGCTGGTCACGACGACGTCGTCCGCTTCGCAGGCCACCGCCCGCGCAAACGACACATGCCGGGCGATGGCGCCGCGCAATGCCGGCCGCCCGGACGGATGCCGATACATCGGCGGCCCCTTGGAAAGACCGCGCAGCGCCCGCGCCGACAAGCGGCGCCACACCTCGAATGGAAACAATCGATGGTCCGGCGAGCCCACGCGGAAATCGAAATCGAAGCTGCGCGGCGCCGGCGCAGCCGATGGCCGGGCCTGGCGCCAGTACGGCGCCAGGCGACGATCACCGCCATCGTGGCCGGCGGTGGCACGCATGCGCCCGCGCCGCTCCAGCAGATCGGCCACGTAATTCCCGGCGCCGCGGCGCGCCACCACGTAGCCTTCGCTCAGCAGCAGGTCGTAGGCGGCTACCACGGTATTGCGCGACAGCTTCAGCGCCAGGGCCAGCTCGCGGGTGGCGGGCAGGCGCAGACCCGCCTTGAGGCGTCCGTCCAGGATCGCCGCGCGCAGTTGCGCATGCAGCGCCGCCAGGCGCTGGCGCGAGCCCTTGGCCGGCAGCTCCAGCGGGAACTCGAAAGGATGGTCCATACCCGGCCTCCGAAAATTGGACCCCAATCTTTGCCGTATCGTGGTCCTTTTGCCAGACCAGCCATCGCCCTAGCCTGCACTCATCGACGTGCCGCCTCCGGCATGTCACCGCCCTCATAAGGAATCCCCGTCATGATCGACTTCTATTTCGCCGCTACGCCCAATGGTCTGAAGATCAAGCTGTTTCTCGAGGAAACAGGCCTGCCGCACCGCGTGATCCCGGTGAGCCTGAGCAAGGGCGAGCAGTTCAAGCCCGAATTCCTGGCCATTTCGCCGAACAACAAGATCCCCGCCATCGTCGACCGCGCGCCCGCGGACGGCGGCGCGCCGGTGAGTCTGTTCGAATCGGGCGCGATCCTGCTCTATCTGGCCGAAAAGATCGGCCATCTGATTCCGGCCGACCTGCGCGGCCGCACCGAGGTGCTGCAGTGGCTGTTCTGGCAGATGGCCGGCCTGGGGCCGATGGCCGGACAGATCGGCCACTTCAATGTCTACGCGCCGGAGAAAGTGCCGTACGCCATTGACCGCTACACACGCGAGGTCCATCGCCTTTACGGCGTGCTGGACCGCCGCCTGGCCGATCGCCAGTTCATCGCCGGGGCCTTCTCCATCGCCGACATCGCCTGCTATCCGTGGATCGTGCCGCACGCGGCGCACGGCCAGGATCTGGCCGAGTTCCCGCATCTCGAGCGCTGGTTCCTCGCCATGGCCTCGCGACCGGCTACACAGCGCGCCTATGAGGGCGTGGAGAACGCCTACGCGCCGAAGCAGAGCCTGTCGGACGAAGAGCGGCGCGTACTTTTCGGCCAAGGCAAGCCGTCGACCACCGCCTGAGCGGCCAAAGACTGCTGACAGGTTCCGGCACTGCCTCTCTCTAGTTTTGGACGTCCATTTCCTTTTCGGTCTGCCGCCATGAAGAAGTCCGATCTCGCTGCGTTGCTGTTGCTGGGTGCCCTGTGGGGCGCGTCGTTCCTGTTCATGCGCATGGGCGCGGACCAGTTCGGCGGCATGGCGCTGGCCGGATTGCGCGCCATCGGCGCGGCGCTGTGCTCGCTGCCGCTGCTGGCCTCTCGCGAGCGGCTGGCGGAGATGCGCAGGCACTGGCGACCGATCGCCATCGTGGGCATGAGCAATTCGGCGTTGCCGTTCGTGCTGTTCTCATATGCCGCGCAGAGCCTGCCGGCAGGGGTATCGGCGATCTCCGATGCGATCGGGCCGCTGCTGGTGGCCGCCTCCGGCTGGTTGTGGCTGGGCGAGAAACTGGACGGCGCCCGCAGCGCCGGTCTGCTGGTGGGCTTCGCGGGCGTGGTCTGGCTGATCGCCGGCAGCGTCGGCTTCGGCCACGGCGCCGGCTCGGCCTGGGCCATGGCGGCCTGCGTCGGCGCCAACGTCTGTTATGCCTTCGGCGCGCATTACGGTCAGCGCCGCCTGCGCGGCGTGTCGCCGCTGGCGGTGGCCACCGGCAGCCAGCTCGCGGCCGCGGCGGCGCTGCTGCCGCTCACCGTGTGGCTGTGGCCGGCGAAGATGCCGACCGCTCAAGCCTGGTTCGCGCTGTTCGGCCTGGCCGCCGCCTGCACCTCGCTCGCCTACGTATTGTTCTACCGCCTGATGGCACGCATCGGTTCCACCCGCACTCTGGCGGTGCTCTATCTGATTCCCGTGTTCGGCGCGCTGTGGGGCCTGATGTTCCTGGGCGAGCCGGTCACCCTGTCGATGGCTGGCGGCTGCGTGGTGATCCTGCTCGGCGTGGCGTTGACCACCGGCATGCTCCGCCCGCGCACCGCGTCGTCCGTACCCGCGCCGGAACAAGCCTGAGCGCGGGGTTGTCCATGCAGCCGGCTGTCCCCGGCCGGCTGCGCCATAATCCAAGATCGCCTGCGTCCCGACGCCGGCCTCCTTTGCTGGAGCTGCAATGCACCCGAACCGCTCGATCCGCCTGGCGGCGCGCGCCGTCGCGCTTTCCTGGCTGTTGCTGCTGACCTTGCTGGCCGGCGCCACGCCGGCCGCAGCGCAGGACGCCGACGACGGCATCCTTCCCGTAACCGAGGCCTACAAGCTGCACGCCGATGCTTCCACGCCGGGCGTGCTGAAGCTGCACTGGGACATCGCGCCGGACTACTACCTCTACCGCGGCCGCATGAAGTTCACCGGCGCCGACGGTGTCACCGCCGGCGCAGCGACCCTGCCCGACGGCGAGAAGCATCACGACGAATATCTCGGCGACGTGGAGATCTATCACCACGCGGTGGACGCCACCGTTCCCTACACGATCACGCCCGGCACCCAGCGCCTGAAGCTCGCCGTGCGCTATCAGGGCTGCCACGAGGTGGAACCGAAGATCTGCTATCCGCCGCATACGGAGCAGCTCGATCTGCCCCTGCCCGCGGGCGCACCGTCGCAAGCGACGACCGGCACACCGCAGAGCCTCGGCGCCGCCCTGGCCCAGCTCGGCGGCCAGACGCCCGCCTCCGACACGCCCGGTACCGAAACGGCGCCGTTGCCGGCCGAGCAGGCGTTCCGCTTCGAGGCGCTGGCCAGCTCGCCGCATCAACTGCTGCTGCGCTGGACCATGCCCAAGGGCTATTACCTCTACCGCGACCAGACCACGCTGCGCCTCAAGGACGCGAACGGGCTGAGCCTGGGCAAGCCTGCTTGGCCCCAGGGCGCGGCCAAGCAGGATCCGCACTTCGGCAACGTGACGGTGTTCTTCGATCAGGTCGAACTGCCGGTCGCGATCGAGGGCGATACCGCACAGCACAAGCAGCTCGCCCTGGAAGCCAGCTTCCAGGGTTGCCAGGACGGCGGTCTGTGCTATCCGCTGATGACGCGCGCGCTCACGCTCGACCTCGGCAACGGCGCCACGGCCACCGGCGAAACGGTGGCCGGCCCGGCACCGGAGATGCCGCCGGCGCCGTCGGCGACGCTGGACGTGAGCCTGTGGTCCGCACTGCTGCTCGCGCTGGGCGGCGGCCTGGTGCTGAACCTGATGCCCTGCGTGCTGCCGGTGCTGTCGATCAAGGCGGTGAGCCTGATCGAAAGCGGCGAGAGCCCGGCGCGCCGGCGCACGCATGCGCTGGCCTATACCGCCGGCGTGCTGGCGAGCTTCATGGTGCTGGGCCTGGTGATCCTCTCGCTCAAGGCGGCCTGGGGCGCACAGCTGCAGCGGCCGCTGGTGGTCGCCGTGCTGGCGCTGGTGATGCTGGCAGTGGCGCTGTCGATGTCCGGGGTAGTGCAGTTCGGCGCCTCGCTCGGCAATACCGGCAGCCGTCTGGCCAGCCGCAGCGGCCTGGCCGGCGACTTCTTTACTGGCGTGCTCGCCGTGGTGGTGGCCAGCCCCTGCACCGCGCCCTTCATGGGTACCGCGCTGGCCTACGCGCTCGCCGCGCCGACCGCGCAGGCGCTGCTGGTGTTCGCGATGCTCGGCCTGGGACTGGCCCTGCCGTTCCTGGCGGTGGGTTTCGTACCGGCGCTGGCGCGCCTGCTGCCTCGCCCTGGCGCGTGGATGGAAACACTCAAGCAGGTGCTGGCCTTCCCCATGTATCTGGCCGCCGTCTGGCTGGCCTGGGTGCTGGCCAATCAGCGTGGTGCCGATGCCATCGGCCTGCTGCTGGTGGCCGGCGTGATGCTGGCGATGGCGCTGTGGTGGTTCGAGCGCAGCCGCTACCGCAGCGCGGGCGCCCGCACGCTGGCCGTGCTGCCGCTGCTGCTCGCGCTGGCGCCGCTGTACTACCTGGCTCACCTGCCCGCCCCGCTCGCGGCCGCCACCGCCGCGGAAGGCACTGTCGCCTTCACGCCGGAGAAGCTCGCCGAACTGCGCAAGGCCGGCACCCCTGTCTTCGTGGACATGACCGCCGACTGGTGCATCACGTGCAAGGCCAACGAGCATGCCGTGCTCAGCACCGATGCCTTCCGCGACCTGCTCAAGCGTACCGGCGCGGTCTACATGAAAGGAGACTGGACCAATGAAGATCCGGCCATCACCGCCTTCCTGCAGCAGTACCACACGCCGGGCGTGCCGCTGTACGTGGTGTTCCCGAAGAACGGCGGCGAAGGTCGCAAGCTGCCTACCGTGCTGACGTCCTCGCTGGTCGAGGAAGCCCTCACCGAGGCGGCGAAGTAATGCGGGCACGCCGATGCTGAGCCGCGCCAACTGGCTGATCCTCGGCGCGGCGGTATTGGCCGCCGCGCTGGGCGGCTGGCTGCAGCACGCCAGCCGGCAGGCACACGCGCCGGCCGGCGTGCAGGTGGCGAAGATCGGCGACCTGCGGCCAGACCTGGCCCTTCCCGGGCTGGACGGGAAGGAGCACCGCCTGTCCGACTTCCGTGGCCGCCGCGTGCTCGTCAACTTCTGGGCCAGCTGGTGCGGCCCCTGCCTGGACGAAATGCCTGCGCTGGCCAAAGCGCAGGCGAAGTTCGGCGAACAGGGGGCGATCGTGGTCGGCATCGCGATGGACGAACCGGCACACGCGCGCGCCTTCCTGGCCGCCCACCCGGTCGACTACCCCATCCTGCTCGGCCGTCTCGACAGCCCCAGCACCTCGCTGCGCCTGGGCAACGTCGGCGAAGTGCTGCCGTACAGCGTGCTGCTGGACGCGGACGGCCGCATCCTCGATGCCCGGCGCGGCGCACTGGACGAAGCCGCGCTGGAACGATGGCTGGCACCGCCGGGCGCGCCGTGACGCGATTCTTCCACGCAATACGCCCCCGCACGGTTTAACACGAACTTCTCCGCCGAACATCGCCGAACTGCGCCGAACTGGACAACATTGCCGACTGCGCGCACACTCCCGCCGGTCGCCGGGCGGAGCCCGGCCCCGTTGAAGGTTTCGGCGTGGCGAAGATCCTGGTCCTGCACGGACCCAATCTCAATCTGCTGGGCGCGCGCGAACCGGACATCTACGGCCGCGCCACCCTGGCCGACATCAACGCCGCGCTCGCCGCTCACGCCCAGGCCGCCGGCCATGAGCTGACCTGGTTCCAGCACAACGCCGAGCACGAACTGATCGGACGCATCCACCAGGCCCGCGACGAGCAGGTGGCGATGATTCTGTTCAATCCCGGCGCGTTCACCCATACCAGCATCGCGCTGCGCGACGCGCTGGCGGCGGTGGCGATCCCATTCGTGGAAGTGCATCTGTCCAACGTGCATGCACGCGAACCCTTTCGCCGCCACTCCTACCTGGCCGACATCGCCGTGGGCGTGATCTGCGGCTTCGGCCCCGACAGCTATCGGCTGGCGCTGGAAGCGGCACTGGCCCGCCTGGGCCGGTCCGACGCGGCCGACGCGTCCTGACCGGCCTCCTGGCCTCCGAATTTTCCATTCCTGCCGCCGCGGCGGCATTCACGAAAAGGTTTGACCGATGGACCTGCGCAAGATCAAGAAGCTGATCGACCTGCTCGAGGAATCCAACCTCGCCGAGCTCGAGATCAAGGAAGGCGAGGAAGTCGTACGCCTGTCGCGCGTGCCCAAGGGCGGCGTGACCGTGGCCGCCGCGCCGGTCGTCGCGCCGGTGATGCAGGCCGCCGCGCCCGTCGCCGCCCCGGCGCCCGCCGCCGAGGCCGCCCCCGCCAATGCGCTGCCGGCCGGCCACGTGGTGAAGGCGCCAATGGTCGGCACCTTCTACGCCTCGGCCAGCCCGGGTGCCGCGGCGTTCGTCAAGGTCGGCCAGCAGGTCAAGGCCGGCGAGACGCTGGGCATCATCGAAGCGATGAAGATGTTCAACCAGATCGAAGCCGACGTCGCCGGTACCGTGCAGGCCATCCTGATCGAGAACGGCCAGCCGGTGGAGTTCGACCAGCCGATGTTCGTGATCGCCTGAGCGGCCGACGACCATGCCCATGCTGGAGAAAGTCGTCATCGCCAACCGAGGGGAAATCGCGCTGCGCGTCCTGCGCGCGTGCCATAGCCTCGGCATCAAGACGGTCGCGGTGCATTCCACCGCAGACCGCAACCTCAAGCACGTCGGCCTGGCCGACGAATCGATCTGCATCGGTCCGGCCCCCTCGGCCGACAGCTATCTCAACATCCCGCGCATCATCGCCGCGGCGGAAATCACCGACGCCCAGGCGATCCACCCGGGCTACGGCTTCCTGTCCGAGCGCGCCGATTTCGCCGAACAGGTCGAGCAGTCGGGCTTCATCTTCATCGGCCCGACCGCGGACGTGATCCGCCTGATGGGCGACAAGGTCGAAGCGATCCGCGCCATGAAGGCCGCCGGCGTGCCCTGCGTGCCCGGCTCCGGCGGCCCGCTGGGCGACGACGTGGACGAAAACATCCGCATCGCGCGCGACATCGGCTACCCGGTGATCATCAAGGCGGCCGGTGGTGGCGGCGGCCGCGGCATGCGCGTGGTGCGCACCGAGGCGCACCTGGCCAACGCCATCACCATGACCAAGCAGGAGGCCAAGGCGGCTTTCGGCAACGATCAGGTGTACATGGAGAAGTTCCTGGAAAATCCGCGCCACGTGGAAATCCAGGTGCTCGCCGACGGCCAGGGCCACGCCATCCACCTGGGCGAGCGCGACTGCTCCATGCAGCGCCGCCACCAGAAGGTGGTCGAGGAGGCCCCCGCGCCGGGCATCACGCCGGAACTGCGCGAGCAGATCGGCAAGGTCTGCGTGGATGCCTGCCTGCGCATCGGCTACCGCGGCGCCGGTACGTTCGAGTTCCTGTTCGAGAACGGCCGCTTCTACTTCATCGAGATGAATACCCGCATCCAGGTGGAGCATCCGGTGACCGAGCTGATCACCGGCATCGATCTGGTGCGCGAGCAGCTGCTGATCGCCGGCGGCGAGAAGCTGTCGATCCGTCAGGAAGACATCAAGATCCACGGCCACGCGATCGAATGCCGCATCAACGCCGAGGATCCGGACAACTTCCTGCCGTCGCCCGGCACGGTAAAGCGCTTCGAGGCCCCGGGCGGCCCCGGCGTGCGCGTGGATACGCATCTGTACGACGGCTACCGCATCCCGCCGAACTACGACTCGATGATCGGCAAGCTGATCGTGCACGGCCCCGATCGCGAAACCGCCATCGCGCGCATGCGCCTGGCGCTCGCCGAGACGGTGATCGAAGGCGTCAAGTGCAACATTCCGCTGCAGCAGCGCATCATGGCCGACGTCGGCTTCCAGCAGGGTGGACAGAACATCCACTACCTGGAAAAGCGCATGGCAGAGCAGAAGGAAACCACAGCCTCCGGTCACTGAGGCTGCTTGCGGATGCCGGCGGTGCAAGGTTCCGCCGGCATCCGGACCACCAGCCAAGGATAGGTACACGTGGCGATCGATCGCATGGATTGGCATTACGGCGGCCAGTTTCCCAGAGGGCTAGATAGCCTCTGTGGGGGCACGCACATCGGCATGTTCCTGGCCTGGATCATTCTTCATAACCTAATCGGTGAAGAACACTTGACCGATAGCATTGAAGAGCTGGTGGCGGTTCGCGAACGGCGCATGACCGGGCGGGATTTCCTCGTCCAGCAGTGTGACGAGAAGTTCTGGGATAGCGACCTCAACGATGAAGGCCTGCGGTTTACGAGGGCCTACTACGTAGGCGAGGACAAATCATTAGCCGGATATAGCCGAGACTACGAGCGTATGCTCGCGTTTGCGCTGCCTTCCGCCTACCACGTGCAGGACACCTGGGAAAATTACGACCGCCTTGCCCCAGCCATCGATAGCGCCTATCGACACTGGAAGACCACACAGCCTTAGGCCACGCTTGGCGCAGCACCTGGCTGTGCTTTCTAACATCGCATGTCCACCCTGATGTCCCTGCGCAAAACCATCGAAGCCATCGCCGCCTGCCGCGACGACGGCGACGTGTGGGATCGCTACGCCTGGGTCTACGCCGACGGCGACAGCCCGCTGACCGCAAGCCGCTTTTACCTGTCATCGGCCGAGGACGAGGAGAACCACCTCGTCGACGAGACTGGCGAAGGCGTGCCGGCGTTCGCGGCCGAGCACGGTCTCTACCACTTTTTGGAAGCAGCCACCTTCGCCGATGTGCTCAGCGTGCAGAAACGCCAGCACCCTTTATCCGGCGTCGACGACTACGCGCGTGCGCTGACGCATTACGCCCACCACGATGCTTTTCTCGACCTGGGCCGCTTCCAGTCCGGCGAAAGCGACGCACTTCCGCTCCCCGGCATCTCCCGCGATCTGCATACCGAGTACGACCTCATCCTGGCCGATTGCCCGGCCGAGCGTGTCGGCGATGCGGCGCGCGCGCTGAGCGCCTTGTTCGACCTGCCACTGCCCGAGGCCCTGGCACTTTGCCGCCAGGTGCCGGCCAGCCTCGGCCAGCGCATCGATGCACAAACCTGCGCGCGCATCGAGCGGCGCTTTTCGGCGCTGTCGTTGCCCTTGCTGCGGCATACCTACAAGGCACTGCCCTGGCTGTAGCCGCGTACCCTGCGCCGGGCCAATCGGCGACAATCCCTTTCTTTCCACCGGACCCATGCGCCCATGCCCTGGCTCGAACTGTCGCTGACCATCCGCTCCGAGCAACAGCCCCGCGTGGAAGAAGCGCTGGACGACCTCGGCGCCTTGTCGGTCACCCTGCAGGATGCCGACGCGGAAACGCCCGACGAGCAGGCCATCTTCGAGCCGGGTGTGGGCGAGCTGCCGCTGTGGCCGACGATCACGCTCAACGCGCTGTTCGATGCCGACACCGACCGTCGCGGGCTCACCGAAGCGCTCGGCGAGCTGCTTCCGTGGCTGGAGCCTGATCAGCTGTTCTACCGCGATGTTGCCGACGAAGACTGGGAGCGCGCGTGGATGGACCAGTTCAAGCCGATGCAATTCGGCCGGCGCCTGTGGATCTACCCGTGGAACATCGAGCCGCCCGCGGACGCCGACAGCGTGGTAGTGCGCCTCGATCCGGGCCTGGCCTTCGGCAGCGGCACGCATCCGACCACGGCGCTGTGCCTGGCCTGGCTCGACGCGCAGGATCTCAAGGGCAAGAGCGTGGTCGACTACGGCTGCGGCTCGGGCATCCTCGCCATCGCCGCATTGAAGCTCGGCGCGGCCAGCGCAGTGGGCGTGGACAACGACCCCCAGGCGCTCACGGCCTCGGCCGACAATGCCGATCGCAATAACGTGGCGGAACGGCTGGCACTCTTCCTGCCGGAGGACCTCGACGCGGAACCCGCGGACGTATTCATCGCCAACATTCTCGCCGGCCCGCTGGAAGAGCTCGCCCCCAGCTTCGCGGCGGCCGCGAAACCGGGAGCGCCCTTCGCCATCTCCGGCATTCTCAAAGGCCAGGAAGACGAACTGCTGAAGTGCTACGCCGAGTGGTTCGACGAGCTGCGCGTGGACACTCTCGAGGACTGGGTGCGCATCAGCGGGCGGCGCCGCGCAGGCTGAGGCACCGCTCGCCGCAAGTATTCCGCCTTACTGAGCTTTGCCGAAGTACTTCTGCTGCACGGCGTCCAGCTCGTACTTGCAGCCGACCAGGTAGTAACCGCTCTTGGCGCCGGATTCGCCCGGCATCGCCGTCAGCGCGCCGTCGCCGGCCTGCTTGCCGTACATCGGCCATTCGGCGCCGAGGCTGTCGTCCTTCTGCCAGCCCTGCCTGGCAGCGAAAGCGGCCATGTCTTCCAATGGCTTGTCGCTCTTCACCACCAGATAGATTTCGTTGCGCGCGTAGAAGTAGACGTACTTCGAGCGCAGGCCGAACGCCTCCACCGGTTCGGCGGATTCGCGAATGAAGCCGCTGTCCAATCCGGCCTTCTGCGGCTCCTTGAGGAACGGCATGAAGCTCTTGTCGTCGACCGCGCGATTGGTGTCCGCCATCGCGCTCACGCCCTTGCAGGTGATCGCATTGGCCACCGAGGCGATGCGGGCGTCGGCGGCGAACGCCGGGGAGGCGGCAGCGAAGCCCGCCATACAGGCCAGACCGAGGCCGGCGGCGCGAAGAACATTCGTCATGAGAAAGTGATCCTTATCCATGGCGCCGCTTTCTCCTGGGGCGGGCAGCACCTTAACCGCGACCAGGCTCAGGAGCCCGGCCACGGGATGATAACGCCACCTGCCGGTTGCGCAGCGGTCAAAGCGCGACGGCGTTCCACATTCGCCCCTGCTTTGCGCTTACCCTTTGCATGCCGCCGCGCGAACGACTTTACTTGCCGCATGTACGCCCAGTGCCCCGATTGCCTCACCGTGTTCTCGATGGATGCGGAACTGCTAGCGCAGGCGCGCGGGCATGTCGTATGCGGGCATTGCCAGGCGCAGTTCGATGCGCTGGTCAATCTGAGCAGCCAGCTGCCGCCCGAGCCGTTCCAGCATCTTCCCGCGCGCGAAGCGTCAGGGCGGCCACCACGCGTCGAGTCGGCCGTCTACCGCCCGCGTCCCGAACCGGTCTTCGCTGAAGTCTCCGCGACGACGGACGGCGAAGACTTCACGCGCCTGACCTTCTCCCCGCGCTTCGCGCGCGAAGCCCGGCAACCGGCCAGCCGCCGCTGGCCGTGGCTGCTCGCCTGCCTGGTGCTCTTGCTGTTGCTTTGCGCGCAATTGGCCTGGGCCAAGCGTGACGCGCTCGTGGCGGACGCCACTACCGGCCCCTGGCTGCGGCAACTGTGCGGCGGCCTGGGCTGCCGCCTGCCACTGGTACAGGATGTGCACCGGCTGCGCCTGCTGGCGCGCGACGTGCAGGCTCATCCGTCGGTGCCCGGTGCGCTGCTGATCAGCGCGACCGTGCGTAACGACGCCGGCTTCGACCAGCCGTGGCCGGTCGTCTCAGTGACGCTCTCCGATGTCGACGGCAAGCGCCTGGCGATGCGCCGCCTGCGTCCCGCCGAATACCTCGGCGACGGCACCGCCCAGGAGCGCGGCCTGCCGGCCGGCGGCAATGCGGCCCTGGTGCTGGAAGTGGAAGACCCGGGCAACAAGGCGGTGGCCTTCGAGATCGGCTTCGAATGACGACTCATGACTTTCTAAGAAAGCCAGTACTTAAAATTCTCCCGACGCACGGGTAAACTCCCTCCCTTCGTCTGCTGCACCCGGCGTTCCATGCGAGCCGCCGCCCGCGGTACCAGCCAAAGCAACATGCGGTGACCCATGCAGTCGCCGCGCAGAACGTGAGGGAGATGCCCGTGAACGCCGTCAGACTGCCTGCTTCCGAGGCCGCCAAGGAGACCTCGTCGCAGAGCGCGTTGAGCGAATGCGTTACCCGCACTGTCCGTCGCTATCTCGCCGATATCGGCGACACGGAGTGCGCTGAAGGCCTACACGCGCTCGTCATCCGCGAAGTCGAAGGCCCTCTGCTGCGCGAAGTGCTGGCCTGGCACGACGGCAATCAGAGCCGCGCCGCGGCCGCGCTGGGTATCAATCGCGCCACCCTGCGCAAGAAGCTGGCCGTCCACGGCCTGCTCTGACGGCGTCGCGTGCCAGCGGCAGGACGCCCCAGAACGGAACGCAACATGTCCAACGACATCATCCGGCCGGCCGCCATCGCGGACTGGTCACGCATGTCCGATGTGTGGGAAGCCGCCGTGCGCGCGACCCACGATTTCCTCTCCGAAGACGACATCCAATTCTTCCGCGGCTTCCTGCCCGAAGTGTTTGGACGTCTAAACGTCTCGGTCGCCGAACGCGACGGCGTCGTGGCGGGTTTCATCGCCATCGCCGAACGCCATGTCGAGGCCCTGTTCGTCGCCCCCGAGCTGCACGGCCAAGGCCTGGGCCGCCGGTTGCTGGACCATGTGATCGCGCACGATCCCAGCACGGCCTGGACGGTCGACGTGAACGAGCAGAATCCCGGCGCCACGCGCTTCTACGAGCATGTCGGCTTCGTGCAGGTGGGCCGCTCGGAGCTGGATGCGAGCGGACGTCCGTTCCCCCTGTTGCATCTGGCCCTGCGCCGCTGAACGCCGCCGCAGGCGGCTAAGAGGCTATAATTGCGGCCTTTCTCCGCAGGATTAGCCTCATGTCCGCAGCCTCCACGGCGCCGATCCGCCGCGCCTTGCTCAGCGTCTCCGACAAACACGGGCTCATCGATCTGGCCCGCCGCCTGTCCGCCAAGGGCATCGAACTGCTTTCCACCGGCGGCAGCGCCAAGGCGATCCGCGAAGCGGGTATCGCGGTGAAGGATGTCAGCGAGCTGACCGGCTTTCCCGAAATCATGGACGGCCGCGTGAAGACGCTGCATCCGAAAGTGCACGGCGGCCTGCTCGGCCGACGCGGCACCGACGATGCGGTGATGGCCGAACTGGCGATCGCGCCGATCGATCTGCTGGTGCTGAATCTGTATCCGTTCGAAGCGACCGTGGCGCGCGCGGCCTGCACGCTGGAGCAGGCCATCGAGAACATCGATATCGGCGGCCCGGCCATGCTGCGTTCCGCGGCGAAGAACTGGAACGACGTCGGCGTGCTCACCTCGCCCGACCAGTACGAAGACGCGCTCAAGGAAATCGAAGCGCACGGCGGTCTGTCGCGCGCCACGCGCTTCAAGCTGGCGGTGGCGGCGTTCAACCGCGTGTCCAATTACGACGGCGCGATCAGCGACTATCTCTCCTCCATCCATCTCAACGAGACGCAGGATGCGGTCGCCAGCCAGGATCTGTTCCCCGGTCAGGCCAACAGTCGCTTCGTCAAGCTGATGGACCTGCGCTACGGCGAGAACCCGCACCAGCACGCCGCGTTCTATCGCGACCTGTATCCGGCACCGGGCACGCTGGCCACGTTCCGCCAGATCCAGGGCAAGGAGCTGTCGTTCAACAACATCGCCGACGCCGATGCGGCGTGGGAATGCGTGCGCAGCTTCACCAAGCCGGCCTGCGTCATCGTCAAGCACGCCAATCCCTGCGGCGTCGCGGTGAGCCTGGAAGGTGTGGGCCGCGCCTACGACCTGGCTTACCAGACCGACCCGACCTCGGCCTTCGGCGGCATCATCGCCTTCAACCGCGAACTGGACGGTGCCACCGCGCGCGCCATCGTCGAGCGGCAGTTCGTCGAAGTAGTGCTCGCGCCCGGCTATGCGGAAGACGCGCTGCTGGCGTTCGCCAAGAAGGCCAATGTGCGCGTGCTGCTGATCCCGCCGCCGGCCGACGGCGACCTGTCCCGCGCACACCCGGGCAACGACGTGCGTCGCGTGGGTTCGGGCCTGCTGATCCAGACCGCCGACCGCGGCATGGTCACGGCCGAGGAGCTCAAGGTGGTGACCAGGCGCGCGCCGACCGAAGCGGAGATCCACGACCTGATCTTCGCTTGGAAAGTGGCCAAGTACGTCAAGAGCAATGCCATCGTCTACGCGCGCAACCGCCAGACCATCGGCATCGGCGCCGGCCAGATGAGCCGCGTGTACAGCGCCCGCATCGCCGGCATCAAGGCTGCGGACGAGAAGCTGGAAGTGCGCGGCTCGGTGATGGCCTCCGACGCGTTCTTTCCGTTTCGCGACGGCATCGACGCGGCGGCGCAGGCCGGCATCACCGCCGTGATCCAGCCGGGCGGCTCGATGCGCGATGCCGAGGTGATCGCCGCGGCCGACGAGCACGGCATGGCGATGGTATTCACCGGCATGCGTCACTTCCGCCACTGATCGGCGGCCGTCGCCGGGGCAGGGAACGGCCCCGGCCATGGAAAAATCCGGGCAAGGCGTCGGGCGTGGTCTTTTTCGCTGCCCCTCCCCTGCCCGGACGGCTCCGGCGCCGCTAGACTTGCGCGCCATCGAACACCGCCTTTCGGCCTGGGGTGCAGGCCGCCGCTGAAGCTTTCCGGCATGGAGCCTGGCTTGGAACGGATTCCGACTTCCCGACACGCAGCGCCGCCGCGCGTCCCCTGCCGCCCTCTCCCGCGCGCAATCCGGGGCTGAGCGGCCATGCTGTTCCCCACCGTCGAATTCGCCCTGTTCTTCCTGCTGACGCTGGTCGTCGCCTGGAACCTCGCGCGCTGGCCGGCCTGGCACAAAGGCTTTCTGCTGCTGGCCAGCTATGTCTTCTACGGCTTCTGGAACTGGGGCTACGTGCTGCTGTTGTTCGGCGTGTCGCTCTTCGCGGGGTTTCTCGCGCAGCGCATCCAGCGCAGCGCCAGCCCTGCGGCGCGCAAAGGCTGGCTGTTGCTTGGAGTGGTCGTCTGCCTGACCACCCTGGCCTACTACAAGTACACCGGCTTCCTGCTGGAAAACCTGCTCGGCGCCTGGCGGCACTTCGGCACGCCCCCGCCGCTGCGCTGGGAAAGCCCGCTGCTGCCGCTGGGCATTTCGTTCTTCGTGTTCCACGCCATTTCCCTGCTGGGCGACGTCTATCGCGGCAAGCTCAAGCAGCCGGTGCTGATCGGCGATGCGCTGCTCTACGTGGCGTTCTTCCCGCAGCTGATCGCCGGGCCGATCCTGCGCGCTTCTGACTTCATGCCGCAGCTGGCGGCCTCGCCCGATCCGCGCGCCATCGACGCCAACCGCGGCGTGATGCTGATCGTCCTGGGGCTGGTGAAGAAGGTGATCCTTTCCAACACGCTGGCCGTGTCGCTGGTCGATCCGGCCTTCGCGGCGCCCGCGGCGTTGTCGGGGCCGGACATGCTGCTGGCGATCTACGGCTACGCCGTGCAGATCTACTGCGACTTCTCCGGCTACACCGACATGGCGATCGGCTGCGCGCTGCTGCTGGGCTATCGCTTCCCGCTGAACTTCGATCGCCCCTATACCGCCACGGATCCGCAGGATTTCTGGCGGCGCTGGCACATCTCGCTGTCCAGCTGGCTGCGCGATTACCTGTACATCCCGCTGGGTGGTTCGCGCGATGGCCGCTGGCACACGGCGCGCAACCTGATGATCACGATGCTCCTCGGCGGCCTCTGGCATGGCGCGTCCTGGAACTTCGTGATCTGGGGCGGCCTGCACGGGCTCTATCTGATCGGCCATCGCGTCTGGGCCGCGCAGCCCTGGACGGCGTCGCTGCGCAGCTCGGTCGCGTGGCGCTGGCTGGCGCGCCTGCTGCTGTTCCATGCTGTGTGCGCGGCCTGGGTGTTCTTCCGCGCGCCCACTCTGCCGCTGGCCCTGGATGTTTTCGCCCGCCTGACGGTGCCCGGCGCCCTGACGCTGGCCAGCACCGGCGTGGTCGCCTGCCTGCTGCTGGGCCTGGCCGGCCAGTACGCGCCGGCGCGCTGGGGCCAGAGCGCACGCGCGGAATTCGCCCGCTGGGCGGCGCCGCTGCGCGGCGCGGCACTGGCCGGCGCGCTGTTCGCCGTCGAGATCCTCGGCCCCAGCGGGGTCGCTCCTTTCATCTACTTCCAGTTCTAGCCATGTCTGCGCCCACCTCGCCCGGCCTGGATTCCACCCGCAGCCTCGCCTGGCTGCTGGCCACCTGCCTGCTCGTCGCCGTGCTGCTCGAATCGGGTGGCCTGCTGACCTGGGCGCAGCGGCTGGAGATCGGCCCCTTGCGCCGCGTCGCGCTGCCCGCGGCCAGCGCGTTGCACGACCATCTGCATCCCCTGGGCATCACCCGACTGCGCGAAGGCGCGCTAGCCGATCTGCGCAAGCTCCAGGCGCCGGAACCGGTCACGCCCAAGCCGACGCCGACACCCGCTCCCGTGGCGCCGGCGCCCATCGCACTGGCGCAATGCCAGACCCTGCCAGCCGCGCCGCAGATCGCCATTGCGTCGAGCACCGCACCGCCGCCGCAAGCCTTGGCCGACATCGCCCCCGATACCGCCGATCTGCCAAGGGCGACGCCGTTGCCCCCACTGCAGCCGGCCGCCGCAGAGCCGCGCACCGTCGCCCTGGTCGGCGACTCGATGATGGCCGTAGGCCTCAGCGGCAGCCTGCTGCGCGGTATCGCGGGACATCCGCAGCTGCGTGCGGTGCGCGCGTTCCGCTCCGGCACGGGGCTGAGCCGGCCCGACGTATTCGACTGGATGAATGAATATCCGGCCATGCTCGGCGCCGCCAGGCCCGATACGGTGATCGTCGCCATCGGCGCCAACGACGGCCAGAATTTCGTCGAGGACGGCAAGGTGCTGGACTTCGGCAGCGCAGCCTGGACCCAGGCCTACGAGCAGCGCCTGACGCGCTTCCTCGATCTGCTGACCCAGGACGGCGCCCAGGTCGTGTGGATGGGCCTGCCGCCGATGCGCCTGGCCAAGTACAACCAGCGCATGGCCGAGATCAACCGCATCGCCTACCGCGTGGTCAGCCACCATCCGCATGCGAGCTGGTGGAACACCTCGCCATACATCGCCGATGCGGATGGCCAGTACCGCGAATACGTGCAGACGCCGGACGGCGGCACCACGCGCATCCGCGCCGGCGACGGCATCCATCTCTCCGACGAAGGTGCCAGCCTGCTCACCCCCATGCTGCTGGCGTGGCTCAATCCGCCGCCGGCCGAAGCGCCTCTCGCCGCCATCCACGAACACGCCACGCCCATCTCCCCATGACCCGACTTCCGCTGCGCTCCATGCCTCGCCACCTTCGTGCCCTCGGCCTCGTCCTCCTGTTGACCGGCGCGCCAGCCTGGGCGCAGTCCTCCGACACGCTCGAACGCGAATTCGGCCCCGCCGCGCTCCAGCAGCGGCAGACGCACGCCGCCGTGGATGTGATGACGCTCGGCGAGGGCGCCCAGCGCGTCTATGTGTTCACCCCATCGGCACCGGCACTGCCACGCGGCGAAGCGCCGGTCGTGCTGTTCCACCATGGCTGGCAGGGCATGAACCCGAAGAACTTCGGCGGGCTGATCGATCATCTCGTGCGCAGCGGCCAGGTCGTGATCTATCCGGTCTACCAGGAGTCGGCCGAAACCTCACCGCAGACCGTCACCGCGCAAGCGGCACTGGCCGACCGCCGCGCGCTGGACGCCCTGGCCGAGCGTCGCGGTCTGCGGCCGGATCCGCGACGCGTGCTGTACTACGGCTATTCGATGGGCGCCGCGATCTCGCTCAACCTCGCGCTCGACCCGAAGCACCACGGCCTGCCGGCGCCGCGCGCGCTGATGCTGGTGGCGCCGGGCGACGCCTACCACGTGGTCCATGGCGACGAAGGACGCAGCATCATCGGCCCCGTCGAGCAGTTGCCCGCCGACCTGCCGGTGGCGCTGCTGACCGGCGTGGAAGACACCTCCATCGGCCTGCCCACGGCACGTGCGCTGGCCGCGCGGCTGTGCGGCATTCGCGCCGACCGGCGCGTGTTGATGGTGCTGCCCGGCGACGAGCACGGCGGCACCCGCGTCCATGCGGCGCATGGCTCACCGGGTGCGCCGGACAGCCGCTATGACTTCGCGCTCAAGAGCCGCGCCATCCCCACGCACATCGCTGGCCGCGACGAGTTCGAGGCTTCGCCTTCGTTCAACCAGCTCGACGTCTACGGCTACTGGAAAGTCATCGATGCGCTGATCGACGGCCTGGCGCATGACGAGCTGTCGGACGCGGTGTTCGGTGCGGGTACGGATCGCCAGCGCTATCTGGGCACCTGGCCCGACGGCACCCGCTATGCGCCGGCGCAGGTGGAGCAGCCCTGCCGCTGATCAGCGCCGCGGCGAGGCCGCGACGGGAGCGCCGGCACGCACTTCCACCGGCCGCGCCGCGTAGCGCCGGGCCAGCACCGCGCAGGTCATCAACTGGATCTGGTGGAACAACATGATCGGCAGCACGATCGTGCCCAACGGATGGCCGGCGAACAGCACCTTGGCCATCGGCACGCCGCTGGCGAGGCTCTTCTTGGAGCCGCAGAACACGATGGTGATCTCGTCCGCGCGATCGAAGCCCAGTGCGCGCGCGCCGTAACGCGTGACCAGCAGCGCGATCACCAGCAGCACCGCGTTCACCAGCAGCAGCCCGCCCAGCACGGGCAACGGCACTTGTTTCCACAGGCCCTGCAACACGGCCGCGCTGAAGGCGGTATACACCACCAGCAGGATCGAACCCTGATCCACATAGGCGATCAGGCCGCGGTGCCTGGCCACCCAGCCGCCGATCCAGCGCTGCGCCACCTGGCCGGCCACGAACGGCACCAGCAGCTGCAGCACGATCGAGCCGATCGCATCCCACGACATGCCGCCCTGACCGTGCGACTCCAGCATCAGGCCGACCAGCAGCGGCGTAAGGAAGATGCCGAGCAGGCTCGACGCCGACGCCGAGCAGATCGCCGCGGCCACGTTGCCGCGCGCGATCGACGTGAAGGCGATGGACGATTGCACCGTCGACGGCAAGGCACACAGGAACAGCACGCCCAGGTAAAGATCCGGCGTCACCAGCGGCGCCAGCAGTGGACGCAGCAGCAGCCCCAGCAGCGGAAACAGCACGAACGTACTGGCCAGCACGCACAGATGCAGACGCCAGTGCGTCGCGCCCGCCACCACCGCCTCGCGCGACAGCTTGGCGCCATGCAGGAAGAACAACAGTGCGATCGCCACATCGGTCAGCACCTCGAACACCTGCGCCGCTGCGCCGCGGCAGGGCAACACGCTGGCGAGAATCACGGTGACGATCAGCGCGCAGGTGAAGCGGTCGGGGAGAAAGCGGCGCAGGGACATGGCAGGGGCCGAGGGCATGAGAGCGAATGCCCGTTATTGCAGCGGCGGATCATTGATAAATCAAATCGTTTTATCTTATTCACTGATACGATTTACGCATGAACGTCAGCCTCCGCCAGCTCCGCGCCTTCCTCGCCGTGGCCCGCCTGCGGCATTTCCGGCGCGCTGCCGAGAGCCTGCACCTCACCCAGCCGGCGATCAGCCGCCATATCGCAGACTTGGAAGCCGAACTGGACGTGCGCCTGTTCGACCGCAATACCCGCGAGGTCGTCCCCACCGAGGCCGGGCGCTATCTGCAGGGCGCGGTGGAACGCTTGCTGGACGAACTCGAAGGCGTGCTCGCGCACGTGCATTCGGAGAGCGAGCGGCAGCACGGCAAGGTGCGCGTGGCGTCGGTGCCTACGCTTTCCGCGGGGCTGATGCCTGCCAGCATCGCCGCCTGCGCGCGCGACTACCCGCAGCTCACCGTGCAATTGCACGACCAGGCACAGACCCTCGTGCTGGACAGCGTGCGCAGCGGCGAAGTGGATTTCGGCCTCGCCATCGAGCCGGCGGACAAGGAATCGTTCGACACCGAAACCATCCTGCGCGATCCGTTCGTACTGGTGTGCCGCGCCGACCATCCGCTCGCCGCATTGAACGAAGTCCCGTGGAAGAAACTGCGTGGCCAGCCGCTGGTGCTGCTCGACCAGACATCCGGCAGCCGCCGCCTGATCGATCGCCAGCTCGCTTCACAACGCATCGAGGCCGACGTCGCGCAGCAGGCCGGCCACACGCTCACCGCATTCCGCATGGTGGAGGCCGGCCTGGGCCTGAGCATCACGCCACAGCTGTCGCTGCCGGTGCCCACGGCGTTGGTCGTCCGTCCGCTCGTACCCGTCGCGTATCGCGCGGTCACCTTGGTGAGGCGCCGCCACCGCTCGTTGTCGCCCGTGGCCGAGCTGGTATGGAACGTCATCCGCATGACCGCGACGGGCATGACATCGGCCAGCGCCGCGGGAAGAAAGCGCATCACGCCGCGTTGAGGCGCACACGCATAGCGTCAACGCGTTTCCCCGGGAGACCGCCATGCGTTATCAGCTCTATTACTGGACCGGCATCCAGGGCCGCGGCGAATTCGTTCGGCTCGCACTGGAAGATGCCGGCGCCGACTACGTCGACGTCGCACGCGAACAAGGTGATGAGGCGATCATGCCGTTCCTGCGCGGCGAGAAGCCGGGCGCGCGACCGTTCGCACCGCCCTTTCTCAAGGCCGGCCGCCTGGTGATCGCGCAGACCGCGGAGATCCTGGCCTACCTGGGACCGCGCCACGGCCTGGTGCCGAAAAGCGAAGCGGCGCGCCTGTACGCGCACCAGCTGGAGCTGACCATCTCCGACCTGGTCGTGGAGGCACACGATACGCACCATCCCATCGCCAGCGGCCTCTATTACGAAGACCAGCGGCCAGCGGCGAAGCAGCGCGCCGAAGACTTCCGCAAGCATCGCATCCCCAAATTCCTGGGCTATTTCGAGGACGTGCTGGACAAGGCCGGCGGCCGCCATGTTCTGGGCCGCCATTCGTACGTCGACTTGTCGCTGTTCCAGGTGATGAGCGGCCTTTCCTACGCGTTCCCCGCAGCCATGAAGCGCATGCGCAGGAGAGTCCCGCTATTGGCCGCGCTGGCCGCACGCGTCGCCGAACGCCCGCGCCTGGCCGCCTATCTGGATTCGCCGCGGCGCATCCCGTTCAACGAGATGGGCATCTTCCGGCACTACCCCGAACTCGACACGTAAGCGCGTCGGCGAGCGCGCGCAACGGATGCATCAGAACACCGCGATCACCAGCGCGCCGGCGAGAATCAGCGCGCCGCCCACCAGCACCGGCAAGGTCGGCCGCTCGCCCAGCACCAGGAAGCCAAGCACGATCACGAAAGCCACGCTGAGCTTGTCGATCGGCGCCACCTTGCTCACCGGGCCCAATTGCAGCGCACGGTAGTAGCACAGCCACGACAACCCCGTGGCGATACCCGACAACACCAGGAACAGCCACGACTGCCAGGGCAGGCCTGCCGGCCGCGCCCACTCGCCGCGCAGGCTGAGGATGCCCGCGGTGACCGCAAGGATCACCACGGTGCGAATGAAAGTGGCCAGGTTGGAATTGAGGCCGGCGACGCCGAGCTTGCCGAATAGCGCGGTCAGCGCGGCGAAGAACGCCGAGCCGAGCGCGAACAACAACCAGCTCTCGCGCAGGTTCACGGCGCGCTTACTTGCTGCAGGACGGCTCGCCCTCGGCCGGGCGGCTCTTGCCCCACTCCAGCACCTTGTACATCACCGGTTTGACCGGTTCGCGCGGACCGCTCTGGCTGACCTGGCTGTAATTGCCCTTGGGGTCGACCAGATAGATCTGCTCGGGCCCGACCTTGGGTTTCACCACGACCTGGTACAACACGCCGCTGCGGCGGTACTCCTGGATGGTGTTGTCGTCCTTCAGGCATTCGGTGATGTCCGGCGACGTGGCCGGCTGGCTCGTCGCGGCCGGCGCCTTGGCCGGCATCTTCGGCGAGCTTTGCGCGGGAGCGGGCCGAGACGGCTGGGTGGCCTTCACGCCCGGATCGTTCATGCCCGGCGGCGGCGGGGCCGGCGGCAACGACTGGGCCGACTGCGCGAACACCGGCGCGGCGGCCAGCACACCCAGGACGACGACGAAGGCGGCAGGTTTCATATCGGATCTCCTCGCGAAGCCACGAGCATAGCAGCGCTGCCGCGCGGTGCCGTGAAGCGCGGCAACACGGCGCATCGGCGGTACACTCGCCCCTTCCCTTCCGCCCTGCGGCCGTTGCGCGGCCGTGCCTTCGTCCCGTGGCGTCCATGTCCAAGCTCATCCTGATCGACGGCTCCTCGTATCTCTACCGCGCCTTCCACGCGCTGCCCCCGCTGACCAATTCGCAGGGCGAGCCGACCGGCGCGCTGTTCGGCGTGGTCAACATGCTGCGCGCCACGCTGAAGGCGAAGCCCGACTACGTGGCCTTCGTCAGCGACGCGCCGGGCCCCACCTTCCGCGATGCCCTCTACGACCAGTACAAGGCCCACCGTCCGCCGATGCCGGACGACCTGCGCGCACAGGTCGAGCCGATGCTGGCGATCGTGTCGGCGCTGGGCTTTCCCATCCTGCGCGTGACCGGCGTGGAAGCGGACGACGTGATCGGCACGCTGACCACGCAGGCGCACGCGCAAGGCATCGAGGTGGAGATCTCCACTGGCGACAAGGACCTCGCCCAGCTGGTGCGTCCAGGCATCACCCTGGTCAACACCATGACCAGCACCACCATGGACGACGCCGGCGTGATGGAGAAATTCGGCGTGCGCCCGGACCAGATCATCGACTACCTCACCCTGGTCGGCGATGCGGTGGACAACGTACCGGGCGTGCCCAAGTGCGGCCCCAAGACCGCCGCCAAGTGGCTGGCCGAATACGGCTCGCTCGATGGCGTGATCGCCAGCGCGGACAAGATCGGCGGCAAGATCGGCGAATACCTGCGCGCGGCACTACCGCAGCTGCCGCTGTCGCGCGAGCTGGTATCGATCAAGCTGGATGTGCCGCTGGACGTGGGAGTGACGGATCTGATCCTGCGCGATCGCCACGTCGAACAGCTGCGCGAGCTGTTCATCCGTTACGAATTCAAGGCCGCGCTGAAGGAACTGGAAGGCGGCGAACAACCCGCGCCCGCGGCAGCGCCCGCGCCGGCCGCCATCGCGACGCCCGTGCCCGCCGGCGACCTCAGTGCGCCTGGCCGCTACGAACTGGTCACCACCCAGGCGCAGCTCGACGCGTGGGTGGACAAGCTGCGCAAGGCCGAACTGATCGCCTTCGATACCGAAACCACCAGCATCGACGCGATGCAGGCGGACATCGTCGGCCTGAGCCTGTCGGTGGACGTCGGCGAAGCGTGCTACGTGCCGCTGGCCCACGACTACCCGGGCGCTCCGGCCCAGCTCCCGCGCGACCAAGTGCTGGCCCGGCTCAAGCCCATCTTCGAAGATCCCGCGCGGCCCAAGCTCGGCCAGCACGCCAAGTACGACATCAACATCCTGTCGCACTATGGCATCGCGGTGCAGGGCCTCAAGCACGACTCGATGCTGGAATCGTACGTGTGGAACGCCACCGCCACGCGCCATGACATGGACTCGCTGGCGCGCAAATACCTCGGCTACGAAACGGTCAAGTACGAGGAAGTGGCCGGCAAGGGCGCCAAGCAGATTTCCTTCTCGCAGGTCGATCTGGACACCGCCTGCCGCTATGCCGCCGAAGACGCCGACGTCACCCTGCGCCTGCATCGCGCGCTGTGGCCGCTGCTGGAGAGCGAGCCGAAGCTGCGCAGCGTGTACGAAGACATCGAGATCCCGCTGGTGCCGGTGCTGGCCGGCATGGAGCAGCGCGGCGTGCTGATCGACGTGGCCAGCCTGCGCCTGCAGAGCCAGCAGCTGGGCAAACGCATGCTCGAGCTGCAGCAGCAGGCATGGAAAGCCGCCGGCCACGATTTCAGCCTGGATTCGCCCAAGCAGCTGCAGAGCGTGCTGTTCGACGAACTGGGGCTGCCGGCCAAGCTGCGCACGCCCACCGGCCAGCCCTCGACCAACGAGGAAGCGCTGGAGGCGATCGCCGACGACCATCCGCTGCCCCGTCTGATCCTGGACTACCGCGGCCTGGCCAAGCTGCGCTCCACCTATACCGAGAAGCTCGCCGAGATCGTCAACCCGCGCACCGGCCGCGTGCACACCAGCTATCACCAGGGTGCGGTGGCGACCGGACGCGTCTCGTCCTCCGATCCCAACCTGCAGAACATCCCGGTGCGCACCGAGGAAGGCCGGCGCATCCGCCAGGCTTTCATCGCGCCGGAAGGCTGGCTGGTGATGGCCGCCGACTACTCGCAGATCGAGCTGCGCATCATGGCCCACCTGTCGGGCGACGAAGGGCTGCTGCGCGCGTTCCAGGAAGGCGGCGACGTGCATCGCGCCACCGCCGCCGAGGTGTTCGGCCTGCCGCCGGAAGAAGTCAGCGCCAACCAGCGCCGCGCCGCCAAGGCCATCAACTTCGGCCTGATGTACGGCATGAGCGCGTTCGGCCTGGCCCGCCAGCTGGGCGTGGATCGCGGCGAGGCCAGCGACTACATGGCGCGCTATTTCGCGCGCTATCCGGGCGTGCACGCCTTCATGGAGGCCACGCGCGAACAGGCGCATCGCGACGGCTACGTCGAAACCATCTTCGGTCGCCGCCTGTACCTGGAGAATCTCAAGGCCCGCAACCAGGCCCTGCGCGCGGGTGCCGAGCGCGCCGCGGTGAATGCGCCGATGCAAGGCAGCGCTGCCGACATCATCAAGCGCGCCATGATCTCGGTGGCCGCATGGTTGAAGACGCGTGATGACGACGCCCACATGCTGATGCAGGTACACGACGAACTCGTCTTCGAAGTACGGGCCGATGCGGTGGACGAAGTGCGCGCGGGCGTCGTGGCCCGCATGTCCGGCGCGGCCGAGCTGCGCGTGCCGCTGCTGGTGGAAGCGGGCGTGGGCAAGAACTGGGACGAAGCGCATTGAGGCATTTGGAATTTCCAAATGAACCGACAATGAATTTTTTCCGGAACCTTGCTGCAACTTTTCGGCCCTCGGACGTTCTATGTACACGGACGCACGCAACGGCGTCCGCGGCTCACCACCTCCCTGGATGAGCCATCGGTAAGGCGGACCTTCCCCTGGGATCCGCAGCCCGGCCCCGAGGGTTCCCCCCTAAACCCTCGGGGCCTTTCTTTTGCCTGCTCGCCACGGTTTGGACTCGCCGCCCGCGGAAATGTGCCCGGGGGAAAGACGACTGACGGCCAAAGCCGCTAGCATCCCCGCCTGACCCGGCCCAGCCATCCGCGCCGGATGATGCAGAAGGCCGCGCCACGTGCAGAGAAAGGGCAAAGTCACTTCCTTCGACATCGCCCACCTGGCGGGCGTCTCCCAGTCCACCGTGTCCCGCGCGCTGCGCGGCAGCCCGCTGGTGAGCGAGGAGACGCGCGTGCGCATCCAGGAGGCGGCCGAGCAGCTCAAGTACAAGGTCGACAAGAACGCCTCCAACCTGCGAACCCGCCATTCGGGCACGCTGGCCCTGCTGCTGTTCGAAGACCCGACCGCGGATGACTCGCACATCAATCCGTTCTTCCTGTCGATGCTCGGCTCGATCACCCGCGCCTGCGCCCAGCGCGGCTACGACCTGCTGGTGTCGTTCCAGCAGCTCTCGCACGACTGGCATGCGGACTACGCCGACACCCGCAAAGCCGACGGCATCATCCTGCTCGGCTACGGCGACTACCTGGCCTACCGCGACAAGCTGGAGAAACTCGTCGCCCAGGGCACGCACTGCGTACGCTGGGGCGCCGTGCTGCCCGACCAGCCGGACGTCTCCATCGGCTGCGACAACTTCCGCGGCGGGCAGGACATCACCACCCACCTGCTGGCGCAAGGCTGTCGACGCATCGCCTTTCTCGGCGACGCCTCGAGCCATTATCCGGAGTTCTTCGAACGCTACCGCGGCTATGCCGACGTGCTCGGGCAGGCGGGCCTCACCGCCGATCCGGCGCTGCAGGTCAACGGCGAAAGCACCGAGCAGTCCGGCTATACCGCGCTGGAGACCTTGCTGGCCCGCGGCGCCGAGTTCGACGCCGTGTTCGCCGCCAGCGACCTGATCGCCATCGGCGCGATGCGCGCGCTGGCCGACCATGGCATGAACGTCCCCGGCGACGTGGCCGTCGCCGGTTTCGACGACATTCCGATGGCCAGCTTCATCAATCCGCAGTTGACCACCGTACGCCAGGACACCCGCCAGGCGGGCGAGGCGCTGGTCGACAACTTGCTGCGCCTGATCCGCGGCGAGCCAGCCGAGAGCGCGATGCTGCCGGTGAGGCTGGTGGTGCGCAAGTCGAGCTTGCGAGGCATCAAACAGTGAGTGCCCTCTCCCCCGCAGGGGAGAGGAGCCGATGTCACGCCGTCGCGCGAACCAATGCCGGCTCGCGCACACGCAGCACGCATAGGCCGGAGACGAACAGGCTGACGCCGCCCAGGACCAGCGCATAGATGGCCTGCCCCTGGAAGAACGCGCGCAGCAGCAGGCCCAGCACGCTGGCCGCAAGCAGCTGCGGGATGACAATGAAGAAATTGAAGATGCCCATGTACACGCCCATCTTGCGCGCGGGCAGGTTGTCCGACAGCAGCGCATACGGCAGCGACAGGATCGAGGCCCAGGCGAAGCCCACGCCCACCATCGAGACGATCAGCCAGCGCGGATCGCGGATCAGCAGGAACGATAGCAGCCCCGCGCCGCCCAGCCACACGTTGACCAGGTGGCTCAGACGCAAACCCCAGCGCCGCACCATCCACGGGATCACGATCGCCGCCAGCGCGGCAAAGCCGTTGTAGGCGGCAAACAGCACGCCCACCCAGTTGGCGCCTTCGTTGTATGCGGCCGAATGCGTGTCGCTGCTGCCGAAATGCACCGCAGTCACGCCGGCGGTGGTGTAGATCCACATGGCGAACAGCGCAAACCACGAGAACAGCTGCACCCAGGCCAGCTGGCGCATTGCCTCGGGCATGCCGAACAGATCGCCCAGCACCTGCGCCGCGCCGCTGCGTCCAGTGGTGGCGCTGAGCCACATCAGGGCAAGGCCGAACGCGGTGATGCCGCCGGTCAGCAAGTACAGCTCCTTCTCCAGCTTCAGCCATGCCACCGGCACGGTCAGCACGATACCGGCGGCCAGCCACAGCCAGCCCCAGCGCCGCGCCGCGGCGCGGTCCACCGGCTGTTCCGACGCCGCCGGCGCGGTGTCGAAAGCCTCCAGCGTTTCCGGCGGATATTCGCGCGTGCTCACGACGGTCCACAGCACCGAACCCAGCAACACGCCGCCGCCGGCGTAGAACGCATAGCGCACGGTATCCGGGATGCCACTCGCGCCCGGCGCATTGCTCACGCCCAGCCGCGCCAGGATCCATGGCAGCGCCGAAGCCACCACCGCACCCAGCCCGATGAAGAAGCTCTGCATGGCATAACCCAGCGGCCGCTGGCGCGGCGGCAGCTGATCACCGACGAAGGCGCGGAACGGTTCCATCGATACGTTGATCGACGCGTCCATGATCCACAGCAGCCCTGCCGCCACCCACAGCGCGGGCGAGTTGGGCATCCACAGCAGGCCCAGCGTGGCCAGCACCGCGCCGACCAGGAAGTACGGACGCCGCCGGCCCAGCCGCGTCCAGGTGCGATCCGACAGATAACCCACGATCGGCTGCACGATCAGCCCCGACAGCGGCGCGGCCACCCACAGCATGGGGATGTCGTTCACGTCGGCGCCGAGCGTCTGGAAGATGCGGCTGACGTTGGCGTTCTGCAAGGCGAACCCGAATTGGATGCCCAGGAAGCCGAAGCACATGTTCCAGATCTGCCAGAACGACAGCGCGGGTTTCCTGCTCATCATGGTGACTTGGTTCCGGTACCCAGAGGCGCGATCAGCATATCGCCCACATCGGCCTGATTGAGCGGGCCGCCGGCGCCGCCCTGGCCGCCGGTGTAGTGCGCGAAATGGCTGAGATACGACATGTTGAAGCCCGGCGCCAGCGCGACGTTGCAATGCTGCCCGGCCTTCGCCGCGAAAAGGCCGCTGGTCGAGCGCTGCCGCCCCACACTGTGCGGCAGCACCAGCACCACCGGCTGCGGGGCCGCGCCATCGCAACGCACGGTGGCGACCTGCACGGCCGCGGTGATGCCGGTGTTGATCGGTCCGTGATCGTTGGCGTACTCCACGGCGAGCTGGAACCGGCCATCCGCTGGCGCCGTCCATGCGCGTGGCCAGGTGCCGCCGACCCGCGACTCGGCGCTCTTGCACACGGTGGGGCTATGCAGCGATTCGATGCCGCTCGCACCGACGCGCGTGACGCTGAAGCACTGCTGCGCGGCGGTACGTTCCACCCGGGTTTCGCCGCGCAGCGGCCCGCGCCGTTCGCCGTTGACATACAGCACCAGCTCGCCCTCGCCCGCCAGACGCCAGCGCTGGCCATCCTCGCTCACCACCGGCGCGGCAGGCGTGGGCGGCGCGTACATCGGCGCGTCGGTGCGCAGCGGCGCCGCCTGGACTTTCACCGCCTTGAGCGCCACTTCGATGCGCTTGCCCTCACGCTTCTCGCCGCTCGCCACCAGCAGATCGCCGTCCATCGTCGCCGGCCGTACCAGCACGATCTCGCGATCGCCCAGATCCAGGCTGATGCGCTGGCGCTCGCCGAACAGCATCGGCACCAGCGACACCGGCAGCTTGGGCGCGAGACTGCCGTCATCCTCCAGTCCGAACACGCCCTGGATCACCATGTCCAGGTAGCCGGCCACCGACCACAGCTGCCGCGGCGAATCGACTACCGGCCCGCTCAGGGCGCCGTCGTCGACGTGCACCGCCTGGGTGGCCAGCTCGAAGTTCTCCATGTTGGAACCGGCCAGCGCGGCGCCGCGCATCAACGAACGCAGCTCGTGCGCGATGCGCTGCGGATCGTCCACCGCGCGCGCGGCGCGCAACGCATAGGCGCTGACGAAGGGCCAGATCGCGCGGTTGTGATAGATCGGCACCTCGGCACGCTCGGGCCAGATCACCGGGCTGCCGGACGCCCACGTCGGATACGCCGCCAGCGCCTGGCGCGCACGCGCCGGCTCGGCCACGCCGCTGGTCACCGCCAGCGCGATGCCGAGCAGGTCGTAGGCTTCATACGGCACCGGATGATCGGCGCCGCCGATGTAGCTCATGTAGGTGCCGCGGTCGGCGCGCCAGAAACGCGCATTGATCGCCTGCTTCAGCGCATCGGCCTGCGCCTGGTACGTGCCCGCGGATGCGCCATGGCGCGACGCCAGCTCCGCGGCCAGCCGCAATGCCTGGTAGTGCAGCACGTTGGTGGACAGCGCGAACGACTGGCCGATGAAAACCACGTTGTCCCTGGTCCAGCCCGGATAGGTCTGTTCGCGCCAATCGAGAAAGGACGTTTCGCCCCGATACAAACCGATCGTCTCGTCGAACGCATACCGGCGATCCTGCGCCAGCGTATCGACGAGCGCCCGCCAGGTTTCGTCGGCGAAGGCGCGATCGTCGAGCAGGTGGCGCGCACCAAGGAACCACACGATACGATCCGTGCTGATCGGCCAGCTGCCGCCCGAACCGGTGTCCTGCATCGCGTACGAGCCGGCCGGCACGCCCGGCGCGCGCACGTCGGAGCGCTTGAAGCGCAGCGAGGCGCGCGAGCGCGCGGCATCCAGCCGCCACAGCGCCAGATCCACCGCATACGAGAGATCGCGCGTCCACACGTAGTGCCATTTCTCGCCCGTCTCGAAGCAGGCGCACGGAATGGCCTGGCCGTGGTCGAACGCGTCATCGCGGATCGCCGACACCGAATCCAGCCGCAGATCGTCCTGCGCCAGCGCGAACAGGCCATCGAACAAGACGCTGGCGGTATGGGCCTGGCGTTTCTGCGCGCCCACGCGGCGTTCGCCGCCCGGATAGCGCAACACGAAACCGCCGTCGGAGGCGGCCGTCATGGCCGCCTCCTTGCCTTGCCAGACCAGTCCGCCGTGCCAATCGTCGGCAGCGGCCGGAGCGGCGGCAAGCATGCCGGTCAGGACCAGCGCGGTCAGCATGCGCGCACCGCGCGTTCACCTTGCATCGTCATGTGCTGCTTTTCCCCTCATTGCGCGAGGATCGCGCCGTAGTGTCCATTCACCGCGACCGTCACATTACCCCCGCTCACCGTATAGGTGTTACCGCTGAGCAGGTCAGTCACGGTACTGCCGTTGGTCATGCTCAGCTGCCATACCGGCACGGTCACCGTGTGCGAGGTGCTGTCGTTGTTGAGCGCCACCGCGATACGGTGGCTCGCGTCGAAACGGCCATACGCGTACAACTTGTTGCCGTCGTCGGTGAGCAGGCTCAGGAACGAGCCGGTGCGCAGCGCCGCGTACTGGTTGCGGATGGCGATCAGCTTCTGCGTCAGCGCCACAGCCGCGTTGGTCGTGGTGCCCTGATTCCAGTCGAAGCTGCGGCGATTGTCCGGATCGTTGCCGCCCTGCATCCCGTATTCGTCGCCGTAGTAGATCGTCGGCGTTCCCACGTAGGTCATCTGGAAGATCAGCGCCAGGTAGGTCTTCCAGATATCGCCCCCGGCACGCTGAGCGAAGCGCTGGATATCGTGGCTGCTCAGGAAATTGGCCATGGTCTGCTGCACGTTGACCGGGTAATTCGCCCGCGTGCCGCGCAGCCAGCTGTCGAACTGGCTGGCCGGAATCGTCGCGGCATTGCCGCTGTAGTCGACGCCGGTGATCCATTCGGACACCGGCTGGGTGAAGCCGTCGTAGTTGAGCGCGCTGTCCCACTCCTGGCCGTTGGCGGTCCACGGATTGGCGTTGCCCCAGAACTCGCCCAGGATCTCGGCGTTGGCGTTGACGGATTTCACCGCCGTGCGCAGCTCCGCCATGATCTGGTGATTGGTGGCGTCGCTGCCGTTGTTGCCGCCGGCGTCGATGTACTGCGGCGCATCCAGGCGCCAGCCATCGATGCCGTACGGCGAGGACAGCCAGGTCTTCACCACCGAACCGGTGCTGCCGTAGATCTGGTTGCGCACCGCCGAACCGCTGGCGCCATAGTCCAGCTTGGGCATGCTCGAGTAACCGTAGAAGCTGGAGTAGCTGCCGGGCCACTGCTGGAACGTGTAATAGCCGTACCACTGGCTGGATTGCGATTCGTACGCGCCCTGCGTGCTCCACCAGTTGTAGCGGTCGAACCACTGGCTGGTATCGCCCGTGTGGTTGAACACACCGTCGAGGATCACATACCCCTTGGGCCCGTTGGTGCTGGCGTGCACGTCGGCGATCAGCTGCTGCAGCGTGGCGTTGCTGCCGAACGCCGGATCGACGTGGTAGTAGTCCTCGGTGTCGTACTTGTGGTTGGTAGGCGAGGTGAACACCGGATTGAGATAGACGATGTTCGCGCCCAGCGTCTGCTTGATATAGCCCAGCTTCTGGTCCACTCCGGCCAGATCGCCACCGAAGAACACCAGGTTGTTGGACCCGCCACCGGTGGCGAACGGGCTGCCGCCCCAGGCGACTTTCTGCGTGGACTGGCCGCCATAGCTGTACTGGCCGGTCTGCACGTCGTTGCTGGTGTCGCCGTTGTAGAAGCGGTCCGGGAAGATCTGGTAGACCACGCCGTTCTTCATCCAGTCCGGCGTCTTGAATCCGGGGATGATGTAGAAGTCGCCGGCGGACGGTTCGCTGGCGGAAGCGCCTGCCGCGTTGTACCAGGCGGTGGCGGTGCCATCGTTGATCTGGAAGCGGTAGTACTTCTTGGAACTGCTGGCCGGTACCGTGCCCTGCCAGTAATCGAACGTACCGGTCGGATCGTTCGACGCCCAATGCATCGCCACCCAGTGGAAGGCGCCGTCGGCGCTGTCGTAATACTTGATGTTGGCGCTGGTGATGTCGCCCTTGAAGGTGCGGAAGGTGAGCGTGACGGCCTGACTGGCGCCGGGTTCCGGCGCGCTGTCGAACAGCGGCCCCTGGTCGTGGAACAGGCCGTTCCATTCGACGTTGTTATCGTTGCTGGCCGCCCGGGCTGCCCAAGGCAGCGCAAGGACGGCACAGGCCAGCGCGGTGAGCGCGGCGCCGCGGGCGGCGCGCATGGAACGGTGCATCGGTTCGATCGAACGCATCATGTTGCCCCTCTCATCGGTGGATGGAACAACCCCCTTTCACCATGGGCCGTGCCCGTTCCGGGCGTTCGGCCAACCCTCTCTCTCCTCCCCACGCAGCCGGCACGGCGGCCTGGGGATGGCATCGACATCGAGAAACGGACGCTCACGGCGTCAGCGCGACACGCCTCGCCTGCCCCGCCGCGATCCGCACCCACGTCACCGGCCCGAAGCGATCGCTGCCGCGCGCCCAGCCTTCGCCGTCGCGCGCCTGCAACGCCTCCAGGTTCGCCGCCTCCGGCAAGGCCTTGTCGCCGGCGATCGCCTTCGCGGCGACGCCGTGCACTTTCAGCAGATACCAGGCCAGCGCCGGCCGGAAGCTCCCCGCCGGCGCGGCGGTCTCGAAAGTCACGCCTTGGGCGGTCTGCTGCGCGGCAAGGGTCTGCAGGAAATAGCCGCCCCGCTCATAAGCATAGGTTTCGCCGTCATCGTCGTAGTAAGGAAAGCTCGTGCGCTTCGCGGCGGGAAAGACATCCACCTCGACCTGGCGCAACGGCTTCTGTCCCACGTAGTCCATCGCCGGCTGCATGGGCACGATCGCGCCCTCGCGCACAAACAGCGGTATATCCGACCACGCCTTCGCATCCACCGGGACGCGCACGGTCTGTCCGCCTTCGTAGGCCTGGCCGCTGGCGTAGCCGAACCAGCGTCCAGCGGGCAGGTAGATCGCTTTCGAGGTCTGACCTTCGTCGACCACCGGCGAGACCAGCAACCCGTCGCCGAACATCCAGGCATCGACGTCTTCGCGGACGTTCGGATCTTCCGGCCAGTCGAACAGCAGCGGGCGCACCAGGCCCACGCCGGTAACGCGGCGCTGATACTCGTACGCGTAGATGTAGGGAATCAGCGCGTAGCGCAGGCGGATGGCATCGGTGGCCGCCTTCTCCGCCACCGGTCCGTACACCCACGGTTGGCGCTTGATGCCGAGTTCCCCGTGCACGCGGAAGATCGGCGTGAATGCGCCGAACTGGATCCAGCGCGCGTAATTCTCCGGCGTCAGTCCGCCGGTGACCGGG
This sequence comes from Dyella sp. CR10, assembly GCF_055814425.1. NCBI lineage: Bacteria > Pseudomonadati > Pseudomonadota > Gammaproteobacteria > Lysobacterales > Rhodanobacteraceae > Dyella > Dyella sp. CR10. Next base: position 5,099,104 of record NZ_CP185986.1, on the reverse strand, counting down.
TCGGCCTTCGCGCCGCTCTTCTTGAATCCGCCGCCATCCATGCCCCACTGCATCGCGCCGACATTGATCGCGCTCAGCATGCGCTGCCGCTGCGCCTTCATGCTGGCGAAGCCCGTGTCGATATCGCCCGACCACAAGCCATAGGCGTAGCGCTGCGAACCCAGGTAGAAATTGCGATTGATCGACCACACGCGTTGGTCGCCGCGGGCGCGCTGTCCCTCGTACAACGCACGCTGCATGTTGAGGAACTGCGTGTCGCTGTCGATGTTGTCCGCCTCGTCGTTCCACCAGCCGGCCATGCCGGTCGCGAAGGAACGCTGCAGCGCGGCGTTGAAGAACCACGCGCGCGTTTCCGGCTTGTCGAAGTCCACATCGCGCACGGTCTTGTGCGAGAAGTAATCCGGTGCCGGTTTGCTCGCCGCCGCCCACAGGCCATGTTCGCTGGCGTAGCGCCCTTCGACCGTGTCCACATGCAGACGCGGCTTCATGATGCCGGTCAGATGCACACCCTCGGCATCCAGCGCGGTTTTCAGGCTGCCGTCCGGGCCGCCGGGAAATTTGTCCGTGTTCCAGCGGAACTCGCCGTAGTCGTCCTCACCCCAGGCCTTCCAGTCGAAGTCCAGCGTGAAGTTGTCGATCGGGATGTGCTTGGCCCGATAGTCATCGACCAGCTGCAGCAGCTCGCGCTGGTCGATGCCCCATTGGCTGTTGGTGAAGCCCATCGCCCATTTCGGGAACAGCGGCGTCTCGCCACTCACTTGGGCCAGCGCGGCGAAAAACCTCTTCGGCGGCCCCAGCAGCACATACACATCATGGATGGTGTGCCCTTTGCGGCCACGCACGCGGATGTTGCCGCCGTCCAGCTCGACATCTGCGCCCTCCGTGTCAGCCAGCAGGCCATAGCCGGTCGTGCTCCATACGAATGGCGCGCCGGCATAGCCCTGCTCGCCGGCCTTGGCCACCTGCCTGCCCGTGCGCCGCAGGCCGCCATCGGCACGCTCGAAAGCGCCGTAACCATGGATGCCGTACAGCGCGTCGGCAGGGTCGTGGCGCGCCAGCACCTCACCGCGGCCCAGCGCGGCAAAGTCCACGCTCAGGACCTGGCGACCGCCATTGATCGCCACCAGGCCGCCGTTGAGTACGGCCCAGCGGATTTCCACGTTGGCGGCGCCCGCCTGCTGTCCGGCCGCTTTCTCCGTGATGCGGGCATCAAGTGCCGGATCGATCACCACGGTGTGCGGCGCTGCCGCACCGCCCTTCGGAACGAAGGAGAGCTTGACGATATCCGACGACAGATGGCGCAGCGTGACCGTACCGCCGGCAACCGGGTATTCGACGGGCGGCCCCGGCCAGTCGGCTCTTTCCGCGTCCGTCTGCGCCGCCGCGGGTAACGAGAACGCGGCGATGCAAGCCAGCAAGGCCCGCCGCCACGCCTTCACTGCAGCACCACGGTAGCGTACGCCGGCACGTTCAATTCGCCCTTGGCCAGCGTCGCTCCAGCCACGGTATGCAGGCGGATGGCGGTGAATGCCTTGGCGATGTCCGCGTCCAGCTTGAAGCGGGCCGGCTTGCCCGACAGGTTGTGCACCACCAGCGCACGGCTGTCGGCCGTGGCGCGCTCATAGGCCACCAGCGAGGGCTTTGCGGTGGCCACCACGCGCAGGCCGCCATCGCGCAGCGCCGGGATTTCCAGGCGCCAATGAATCAGCGTGCGATACAGGTTGAGCAGCGAATCGGCCTGATCCTGCTCGGCCTGCACCGAGACGCCACCGCCCTGCTTCACGCTGTAGGTCTTCCAGCGGCTGTCGCCCGACGCCGCCGTGCGCTGCCAGCGCATGGGTTCGCGCAGGTTCTCGTCCGGCTTGCGGCCGAGCATGCCGATCTCTTCGCCGTAGTAGATGTAGGGGCGGCCCGGCAGTGTCAGCAGCAATGCCGCCGCCGTACGCATGTGGCGCAGATCGCCGCCGAGCTGGCTGAGCACGCGCTCCTGGTCGTGGTTGGAGAGGAACGGCGCATCGGCGTAATCGTCGCCCGCCGCGGCATGGAAGGCGGCATAGGTATCGGTGAGCAGCGCCGGCAACTTGCCGGCCTTCTCCTGTTTTGCGCTGGCGATCAGCTGTTCGGCCAGCGGAAAATCGAACACCGAACCCAGCGCCGGCAGATAAGGCGCGAGCTCGCCCGGCGCCTTGGCCGACACTTCGCCGACCAGATAGACGTCCGGACGCGTCTGCAGCAGCCCCTGGCGGAATTCGCTCCACCACTGAGTGTTCTTGCGGATGACGTCCGGCTTGCCGTTGTCGCTTTGCAGATCGTCGTAGATGTGGCGCGCGGCATCGAGACGGAAACCATCGGCGCCCTTGTCCAGCCAGAACTTGCCGATCGAGATCATCTCGCGGCGCACTGCCGGCTCGTCGTAATTGAGGTCGGGCATCGCGCCGGTGAAGTCGCCCAGGTAATGCTGCTTGCCGCTGGCATGCCAGGCCGGGCTGTCGACCGCACTGACGGCCTTCAGGTCCGTACCGGGACCGGCCCAGGTGTACCAGTGGCGGTAGCTGCTCTGCGGATCGAGCGCCGACTTGAACCAGGGATGCTGGTCGCTGGTGTGGTTGATCACCAGATCGACGATCACCTGGATGCCGCGCTTGTGCGCCTCGCTCACCAGGCGCTCGAAGTCGGCCATGCTGCCGTACTGCGGGTTGATCGCCTCGTAGTCGGTCACGTCGTAACCGTGGTAGCTCGGCGAGGGGTTGATCGGCATCAGCCAGATGCCGCTGACGCCCAGCGATTGCAGGTAATCGAGCTTGGCGGTGACGCCGTTGAGGTCGCCGATGCCGTCGCCGTTGGTGTCGTACCAGGCGCGCACGAAGATCTCGTACCACACGCCGGAGCCCTGGCTCTTCCAGGTGGCGGGCGGCGCGGCCAGTGGCGTGGAATCGGCGGCATGCGCGGGCAGCGCGAGCGCGGCGGCCAGCAGGAGGGCGAGTGGACGGAAGCGGCGGGACGGGGACATGCGTTGCTCCATTCGATGGTCGCGGGCCCTCGATGGAACGATGCGCCGGGCTCTCCGGGGCTGGTGTCCGCCACGCCGGGCTCCGCGGGTAGCGACGCCCGCCACGCGGGCGGGACATCGCCGGATACCGCGCCGGCGCTCCTGGCGGAGGCGCCGGCGCGTTCGTCGCTTACAGCTTGAACTCGACGCCCAGGTAGCTGGTGCGGCCGAAGTACTGGATGGTACCGGTCTGCGAGGGATCGCTGCCGAAGTAGGTGCGCGTCGGCTGGTTGCTGATGTTGAGCATCTGGTAGACCACGCGCCACTGCTTGCTGACGTCGTAGGACGCCTGGAAGTCGTACACCGTCTCGGCAGCGAACGTCACCAGCTGGTTGGTCACCGCGATCTGCGTGTCGGAGGCGAACTTCGAGCGGTAGTTGCCGGAGATGCGCGCCGAGAACGGACCGTTGTCGTAGAACACCGCCAGGCTGGCGACGCGCTTGGACAGGCCCGGCAGGCCGATGTACGAGGTCGGTCCGCCCAGCGTGGTCGGGTTGTTCACCGTGCTGGAGGTCAGCGCGAAGTTGCCCTGCACGCCCAGTCCCTTCCACAGGCCCGGCAGGAAGCCGGTCTTGGAGAAGGCCACTTCCAGGCCACGCACCTTGCCGCCCTTGGCGTTGTACGCCGTCTGGTAGTCGCCGTTGAGATACGGCTTGCCGGTGTCCGGATCGGTGGGCACCGGAATGCCGACCGAGGCGAAGTCGAAGTTGTGCAACGTCACCGACTGCACGAACGACTTGATGTCCTTGTAGAACACGCCGGCGCTGATCACGCCGCTGGAGTCGTCGAAGTAGTGCTCGTAGCCAAGGTCGTACTGGTTCGCGCGCAACGGATCGAGCAGCGGGCTGGTGCCGCCCCACACGTTGTAATGGCCGCTGGAGAACCACGAGCCGGAGCCGGCGAGCATCTGGTTGATCGGCGGACGGGCCAGCACCTTGGCGGCGGAGAAGCGCACCTGGTCGTCGTCGGTCAGGTGGTAGATCAGGTTCATCGACGGCAGCCAGTCGGAGTACGTCTTGCCGACGGTGAGCGGCGCGTAGTCGAGGCTGGTGTAGCCGTTGCCGTCGGTGATCGGCACGCCGGCGCCGTTACCCACCTGCTGCAGGCCATGGCTGTACTGCGACTGGTGCGAATAGCGCACGCCGATGTTGCCGGTCAGCTCGTGGCCGCCCACCTGCGCGTCGATGTCGGCCATGAAGAACAGGTCGCGGGTCTTCTCGTCGACCTGGCCGCTCTGGATCATCGACCAGCTGTTGTTGTGGATGTCCTTCACCGGGTTTGCGGTGATGCCGTGCGCAGCGAGGATCGCCGGCCCGTTGAGCTGCAGGAAGCACGGCAGGCCAGCGAAGTCACCCTTCCAGCAACGCACCTTGGCGGCGCCCGACGGGATCGTGAGCGCGGGCTGCTGGTAGCCGGACGAACCCTTGCTGTTGTAATCGGTGCCCCACTCCGAACCGTAGACGTACACCTCGCGGTCGGCGTTGTAGGTGTGGTTGTTCATGTACACGCCAGCTTCCAGTGCCGACAGCCACGAACTGTTGGGCAGGTCGTACTTCACGCTGGTGCGGAACGCCTTCATCTTGTCGTGATAGATGTAGGGATACACACCGTAGCGCGACAGACCCATCTTGCTCAGGTCGGTGTACTGGTTCGGGTTGGCGTACGACACCGTGCCGATATCGCGGCCGCGCAGCTGGTAGGTGGCCGACTGCGCGGCCAGCTGCTGGGCGGACGTGCCCAGGCCGCTGTACGGATCGGCCGTGGTGTCCACGTTGATCTCGTTGCTGGAAGCGCGCGACAGCGAGATGTCCGAGTCGATGTGCCAGCGGTCGTGGTTCCACTTCAGGTTGATGCCGCTGGAGAACACGCTGGTCTTGGTCGTGTAGTTGTCCGCGGTGGTCTCATTGGAGAACTGCGTGGTGCCGTCGCCGCTGACCGTGCCGCCGGTCATCGTGCCCAGGGGGCCGAGCACCGCATTGCCGATCTGGGTGTTGTTGCCGTAGATGGACTGCGTGCGATAGCCGTAGCCGAACGAGGTGTTCTTGAACTTGGAGTAGAACGCGTCGCCGGAGATCTGCAGCTCGCTGGTGGGCTTCCACACCACGGTGGCCATCTCGCCGGTGCGGCGCTCGTTGCCGCCGTTCTGCTGCATCTGGAAGCCGCGCGTCAGGTACGCCTTGCGGCCGTCGGCCAGGGTGACCTGGTTGCCGTCGCTCTCTTCGCCCACGAACTGCTCGGACACATGCGGCTGGTACATCTGCGCCACGCCGACGCCCACGCCCAGCGTGTTGTCGAGGAACTTGCCCTGGTAGGCCGCGCTGATGCGGTAACCCTTGGAACTGGCGCCGGCCACGTCGCTGGCCTGGCTGTTGTAGCTGCCGCGCGCATCGACGTTGAGGTTCTGCTGCTTGGGCGCTTCCAGCGGATTGGCCGTCTGCAGACCGATGGTGCCGCCGACGCCGCCGGTGACCAGCGAGGCTTGCGACGACTTGTACACCGTGGCCATGTTGATCAGCTCGGACGGGTACTGGTCGAACTGGATGTAATTGCTGCCGCTGGTGGACGGCTGCTCGCGACCATTCAACGTGGTCTGGATGAAGTTGCCCGACAGGCCGCGGATGTTTACCTGCGACGCCTGGCCGGCGATGCGCTCGGCGGACACGCCCGGCAGGCGCGTCAGTGCGTCGGCGATCGACTGGTCCGGCAGGCCGCCGATGTCGGCCGAGGTGATCACGTTCTGGATCGTGTCGGCGTAGCGCTGGTAGTCGATCGACTTCTGCACGCTGTTGCTGTAGCCGGTCACGGTGATGCCGGCGAGGCTCTTGGCGAGCTGATCGTCGCTACTCTTCTTGCGGCCGTCCTGCTGATCGGACGACGACGCCTGGCCGGATTGCGCATCCTGGGCAGGAGCCGGAGCCGTGGCGGAGGTATCCGTGCCGGCCGGAGCCGCATGGATGCCGACGGTGAAGCACAAGCCGGCCGACGCCAGCGCCATGGCCAATACGTTGCGTTTCAGGATCACCTTGTCCCCTCCCCAGGGCTTGCTGTTACTACGGCGCCAGTTGATCTGCTCCAGGTACGGCAGCTGGCTTGTGTGTGGGTTGCGCTTTCGCGTGGCGGCCATGGTAGGACCGGCTTTCGAAGGGGGATGCAGTTATGCATACGTATTCATCCCCCGCTTTTTTTGTGCGGTTGTGACAAAAACAGCGCACGGCATGCGCGATGCACGCATCGCAAAAAACCATCACCTGCGTTCGATCCGTTGCGCGCAGCGCGTGACTTGCCACGATCCAAGGCGTGCCCGCCGAGCGACGCATTCGCGACATCGCGCGCGCTGCTGCGCTGCAAAATCCGCATTTTCTGAATACGTATGCATGAAAGCCTTCGCTGTCGCGGGCTCCGTTTAAGCTGCCCCGCAACCTGCGCCACGCCTAAGACTGTGCGCGCGAAAAAGCCTGGGGAACGATGGGATATGAGTGAAACACCCTGGTGGCGCGGAGCCGTCATCTACCAGATCTACCCGCGCAGCTTCCTGGACACCAACGGCGACGGCGTGGGCGATCTGCCGGGCATCGTCGATCGTCTCGACTACGTGGCAGGCCTGGGCGTCGATGCGATCTGGATCGCGCCGTTCTTTCGCTCGCCGATGGCGGACTTCGGCTACGACATCGCCGACTACCGCGCGGTGGATCCGCTATTCGGCACCATCGAGGATTTCGATCGCCTGCTCGCCAAGGCGCATGCGCTCGGCCTGAAGGTGATGATCGACCAGGTGCTCAGCCACACCTCCGATCAGCATGCATGGTTCAAAGAAAGCCGCACCAGCCGCGACAACCCCAAGGCCGACTGGTACGTGTGGGCCGACCCGAAGGATGACGGCACGCCGCCCAACAACTGGATGTCGCTGTTCGGCGGCGTGGCCTGGCAGTGGGAACCGCGACGCGGCCAGTACTACCTGCACAACTTCCTGACCTCGCAGCCGGATCTGAACTTCCATCATCCGCAAGTGCAGCGCGCCGTGCTGGACAACGTGACGTTCTGGCTCGACAAGGGCGTGGACGGTCTGCGCCTGGACGCGATCAACTTCTGCTTCCACGACCGGCAGCTGCGCGACAACCCGCCCAAGCCGGCAGCGATGCGCGTGGGCCGCGGCTTCAGCCCCGACAATCCGTACGCCTTCCAGTACCACTACTACAACAACACGCAGCCGGAGAATCTCTTGTTCCTCGAAGAGCTGCGTCGCCTGCTCGACCGCTTTCCCGGCGCCGCCGCGCTGGGCGAGATCTCTTCCGAGGACTCGCTGGCGACCATGGCCGAGTACACGCGCGGCCACCGTTTGCACATGGGCTACAGCTTCGAACTGCTCACCAACGATTTCAGCGCGAGCTACATCCGCGGCACGGTGGAACGGCTCGAAGCGCAGATGACGGAAGGCTGGCCGTGCTGGGCCATTTCCAACCACGACGTGGAGCGCGTGCTCAGCCGCTGGGGCAATGGCCACGCCTCGGTGCGTCTGGCCAATCTGCTCACCGCGATGGTGTGCTCGCTGCGCGGCTCGGTGTGCGTGTACCAGGGCGAAGAGCTGGGATTGACCGAGGCCGAGGTGCCGTACGAGTCCCTGCAAGATCCGTATGGCATCACCTTCTGGCCCAACTTCAAGGGCCGCGACGGCTGCCGCACGCCGATGCCCTGGAACGAAGCCGAGCACGCGGGCTTCAGCACCGGCACGCCATGGCTGCCGGTGCCGGACGATCATCGCGCCCGCGCGGTGTCACGCCAGGAACTCGACCCCGCGTCGGCGCTGCACGGCTTCCGCGACTTCATGCAATGGCGGCGCACGCAGCCGGCGCTGCGCTGGGGCGATATCCGTTTCCTCGACACGCCCGAACCGGTGCTGGCCTTCACCCGCACCCATGCAGGCGAGACCGTGCTCGCTGCATTCAATCTCGGCATCGAGTCGATCGAGCTGACCCTGCCGATGAGCGGCACACGCATCGATGGCCACCACTTGGCCGAAGGCAGCCTGGATGGCCATCGCCTGCGCCTGCCGCCGCACGGCCTGCTGTTCGCCCGCCTTTCGACCGCCGGCTGACTGGCGCGGCACGCCTGGCTTTTGCCCGCGCGCGGCCGCGCCTATGATCGGCGCACTTCATCGAAAGGAGATTCGCCCATGCGTGCCGTCTTGATCGTGCTCGGCCTCATCCTCGTCGGCGCCGGCATCTGGGTACTCGCCGGCCAGGCCACTTACCAGCAGACCGATACGCTGGTGCAGCTGGGTTCGGCCAAGATCACCGCGACGCATGACAAGGCGGTGCCGACGTGGACGGGGATCGCGGGGATCGTGGTGGGTGCGTTGCTGGCGATTGGTGGTTTCGTCCGCAAGGGCTGAAAACCACGAGTTAGAACCCTTCTCCTCTCCGGGAAGAAGGTGGCGGCCCCACGGGACTCCCTTCGGTCGCATCCGGATGAGGGGCGGGTGCTCGCGGGAGAAGCTCGACGGGGCACGGCATGTTTTTAGTTTTTAGTTTTTAGCTTCCTGCTTCTACGCTTCGTAGGTTCCCCTCACCCCAACCCTCTCCCCGAAGGGGAGAGGGGGCTAGAACAAGGGCAAGAGCTAGAGCTAGAGCGGCGTGAGGTTGGCGTACGCCGCCACCAGCCACTTGCTTCCCGCACCCTCGAAGTTCACCTGCAAACGCGTGTGCGCACCGCTGCCTTCGGCGCTCACCACCACGCCTTCGCCGAAGCTCGGGTGGCTCACGCGCTGGCCCAGCTTCACCGGCAGATCTTCCTGCAGCGACGGCGCCGGCTCGGCGAAGCGGCCGGCATACAGCGGGCGCGACACCTGCACGCGCGGGCGCACTTCGTCGATCAGGTCCGGCGGGATTTCCGCCAGGAAGCGCGACGGCCGCGCCAGCATCTCCACGCCGTGCAGGCGGCGCGATTCGGCATAAGTGATCACCAGTTTCGCGCGGGCGCGGGTGATGCCCACGTAGGCGAGGCGGCGCTCTTCTTCCAGGCGACCTTCGTCCTCGACCGAGCGCTGGCTGGGGAACAGACCCTCTTCCATGCCGACCAGGAACACCACCGGGAACTCCAGGCCCTTGGCCGAATGCAGCGTCATCAGCTGTACGCAATCGTCCCAGGACTCGCCCTGGCCTTCGCCCGCCTCCAGCGCGGCGTGCGAGAGGAAAGCCGACAGCTCGCTCAGCCCCGCTTCGATATCGTCCTGGGTCGGCTCGAAGCGGCTCGCGACGTTGACCAGCTCGTCCAGGTTTTCCACGCGCGATTCGGCGTTGCCGCGGCTGTCCTTCTCGTAGAAGTCGCGCAGGCCGGTGTGGATGATGGCGTGTTCGATCTGCTCGGCCAGCGCGAGCGCCGTCGCCTCGACATCGCCGTCGGCCTTGCCGGCGAACGTGCGCGCCATCTCGTCGATCATGGCGAGGAACGCCTTGACCGCATTCTTCGCGCGACCGGCCAGTTCATGGCCGCCGCCAAGCTCGTTCAACGAGGCCTCCCACAACGATGTGCCTTCGCCGCGCGCGCGCTTGCGCAGCGCGTCAAGGGTGCGATCGCCGATACCGCGCGGCGGGGTGTTCACCGCGCGCTCGAAAGCGGCATCGTCGTGGCGGTTGGAACACAGGCGAAGATAGGCGAGCGCATCCTTGATCTCCGCGCGCTCGAAGAAGCGCAGACCGCCGTATACGCGATAGGGAATATCGCGCTGGATCAACTGCTCTTCGAAATTGCGCGACTGCGCGTTGGAGCGGTACAGAATGGCGCAATCGCGCGCATCGCCATGCTCGGCGATGTACTCGCGGATGCGCTCGATGACGTAGCGCGCCTCGTCCTGCTCGTTGTAAGCGGCGTACAGCGCGATGCGTTCGCCGTCTTCGCCGGACGTCCACAGCTGCTTGCCCAGGCGGCCGGCATTGCGCGCGATCACCGCGTTGGCCGCCTTGAGGATGGTCGACGTCGAACGGTAGTTCTGTTCCAGCTTGATGGTCTTGGCGCCGGGAAAATCGCGCAGGAACTGCTGCACGTTCTCCACCTTGGCGCCGCGCCAGCCGTAGATCGCCTGGTCGTCGTCGCCCACCACGAAGACCTGGCCGGTCTGCCCGGCCAGCACGCGGATCCACGCGTACTGCAACGTGTTGGTGTCCTGGAATTCGTCGATCAGCAGGTAGCGCCAGCGCTGCTGGTAATGCTGCAGCACCGCCGGGTGCTGCAGCCAAAGCTCATGCGCGCGCAGCAGCAGCTCGGCGAAATCCACCAGGCCGGCGCGGCGGCAGGCGTCTTCGTAGGCCTGGTAGATCTGCACGAAAGTGCGCGTGACCGGATGGTCGCGGTGCTCGATGTTCTGCGGACGCTTGCCTTCGTCCTTCCAGTTGTTGATCTGCCAGGTGGCCTGGCGCGGCGGGAACTTCGCCTCGTCCAGGCCCAGACCCGCGACCACGCGCTTGATGATGCGCTGCTGGTCGTCGGCGTCGAGGATCTGGAAACTCTCCGGCAGGCCGGCCTCGCGCCAGTGCCGGCGCAGCAGGCGATGGGCGATGCCATGGAAGGTGCCGACGGTAAGGCCCTGCGTGCCGGCGCCGATCAGCTGCTCCAGGCGCGCGCGCATCTCGCCGGCGGCCTTGTTGGTGAAGGTCACCGCCAGGACCGCCCACGGCGGCACCTGTTCCACCTGGGTGAGCCAGCCGATGCGATGGGTCAGCACGCGGGTCTTGCCGGACCCGGCGCCCGCCAGCACGAGGTAGTGGCCGGGCGGCGCGCAGACGGCTTCGCGCTGCGCGTCATTGAGCTTGTCGATCAAATGCGAGACATCCATCGGGAGATTGTAGCCGGGGCGGGTCTCAGGGATGGGAACCGAAGCGACGGGAAAGGCGCCGCGAGCCGCGAACCGGCATCGAGCGGCTGGCCCGCTTTTCCTGTTTCCCGCTGAACGCAAGAACCTGTCCGCGAACCGCCGGCGCGAAGCGTCGGTCTCCATCTTGCTTATTTCCGCAGGCAACACTCCGCCATGAACTGGTCGCCCAAGACGAAGCCCCTGGATCACGACATCTGCGTGCACATCTTCACCGCCTCGGCGGCGATGGTCGGCGTGTGCATCACGGTCATCGGCATCCTGCGCGTGGCGGTGGCGATGCGGAAGGTCGACCTGATCGGCAACGACCTGCTGGCGCTCAACACCATCCTCTATCTGCTCGCCTGCCTGCTGTCGTACTGGGCGCTGCGCACGCGCAGCCTCAGCCGGAACCATCGGCTGGAGCGGATATCGGATGCGCTGTTCCTGCTCGCCCTGACGCTGACCACGGTCAACGCCGCGTTCCTCACCTGGGCGGTCTCGAAGGGCTGAGCGGCGGGGTCACTCGCGCAGGCGCGGGACGCCGTGCTCGCTGCGTTCTTCCACCGCGACCGGACGCGTGTCCAGGCGCGAGCCGCGGCTGCCGTCCGCCGGCAGCGGCTCGGTCTTGCCGCCGCGGCCGAACGCCAGTGCGTTGCGATAGCACAGCTGCGCGAGGACCGCGTCGCCCTGGCCGGCGCAGGCATCGCCCAGCGCCTCCCACGCGGCGGCGGAAGGCTTGAGCGCGAGCGACCGTTCCAGGAACTGGTGCGCCTTGCCCCACAGCTTCAGGCGCACGCACATGCGGCCCAGGGTGAGCAGCAGGCCGGCATCGTTGGGATGCGTGTCGAGCCAGGTTTCCGCGCGGCGCAGGCGCGCCTCGAGATTGTCGTCGCCGAGCACGCCGTAGGTTTCGATCAGCAGCGGCGACCATTCGCGGCGCAGCGCGGATTCCACTTCGTCCATCGCCGCCAGCACCATGCCGAAGCCGGCGGCGGTACGCGCATAGGCATCCACGGCAGCGGGCGCGCGGCGCTGTGTCTTCGGCAGCTGCGACCACAGCTGATTCAGTGCGGCGCCATCGGGCGCGGCGCGCAGCGACGCGCCCAGCACCTTCGCTTCGAGCGCGACGTAGCCCTTCGTCCCGAGCGCGCCGCTTTTCTGCAACGGCTCCAGCGCTTCGCGCGCGCGGCGGAAATCGCCCGCTTCCAGCGCGGCGATCGCCAGCTCGCGCCAGCCGCCCGGGCTGAGCGTGCCGGCATCGGCTTCCGGCGCCAGCAAGGCCAGCGCCTCGGCCGGTTTGCCGTCGCGGCGCAGTACCCGCGCGCGCAGCACGCGCGCGGCGCGCGGCGCGGACTGGCCGGCTTCGGCCAGCGCCTCCAGCGCGCGGCCATGTTCGCCACGGCGCGACGATGCCTCGGCGGAGGCAAGCAGCGCCGGACCGCGCAGGCTGTCCAGGCGCGAGGCCCGGTTGAGGTCGCGCTCGGCGTCGCCGTGCCGGCCCTCCATCAACGCGACCAGGCCATCGGCGAGGCGCTGCCGGCTGATCCGACGATGGCGGCGCGACAGCGCCCCGAACGGCCAGCGCGCCAGGCGCCACAGTGCGGTGAGCAGGCCCCACGCCACCAGCAGCACGACCACCGCGGCGATTACCGAGGTCTCCGCCTGCCAGCCACGCAGTTGCACCATCACATAGCCCGGGTCTTCGGCCACCCAGTGCCAGCCGAAGGCGGCCAGCGCGGCGACGACCACGAGCAGGAGAATCCAGCGCCACAGATTCATGGCTTGGCTCCGTCCGCCGGCTTCGTCGCGCCTTCGGCGGCCGGACGCAAGGCATGCACCGAACGCAGGTTGCGCAGCTCGGCCAAGGCGGCGCCCAGCTCCACCGGGGCGTTCGCGGGCAGCTGCTTCTCCAGCTCGGCCAGCTTCGCGCGCGCCTGCTGCACGTCCGGCGATTGGGTGTCGAATTGCGTGGACAGATTCGTGTCGGCACGCTTCAGCGCATCGGCGTAGCTGGTGCCGTCATAGGCGAGCAGCGCGGCCTGGGCCTGGGCCAGCTCGAGGCCGGCCAGCTCGCGCGCGAAACGCGCGTCGGCCACCGCCAGCGGCGCGCCGTTCACGCGCTGCACGCGGATCACGTCCACCACCGCGTGGCGCACGCGCGTCCACGCCGTCTCCGGCGCGGCGACTGCATCGGCGCGATCGAGCGGCTTCAGCGGCAGCGTCGCCGTGGCGGCGCGCAGGCGCGTGAGCGCGTCCAGTGCCGCGGCCTGGCTGGCCGGCTGGCTCTTGGCCAGGGCCTCGCGCTCGGCATTGATGCTCTGGCGCAGACCGGAGAACGCACCGTCGTTCACCGCGGCGAGCGTCTGGTCGGCCAGCGCATACGCCGCCGCGGCGCCTTGTGCGTCATGGAACAGCACATAGCGTTCCTTGGCCATGCGCAGCAGTGATTCGGTTTCGTCCAGCAGCATGCCGTCATGGCCGGAGAGCGTTTTCTCCGACAGCTTGGCCACCGCGTCCTCGAGGTTGCGCGTACGCTCGGACTGGCCCAGCAGCTCCTCGCGCAGCGAACGGTTGACCTGATCGGCATCGCCCAGGCGCTGGCGCAGCAGGCCACGTTCGCTTTCCATCTGTTCCAGCGCGCGCTCCATGTTGGCCACGCGCGTTTCCAGCCCGGCGGTGGCCTGCGTGGCGCCGCGCACGCCGGTCTCCTGCACGTACTGGCGCCAGCCTACGTAGCCGGTGCCGCCGGCGGCGGCCAGCGCGACAAGCATGGCAAGGGCCACCGTGCTGCCGCGGCGCGGCGCATGGGCATGGGGGGCGGGCGCCTTCGAGGCGCTGTCGGGCGTGGCAGTGTCCTGGCTCATGCGCGCCATGCTAGCAGCCCGCGTATGGCTGTTCGCATCAAACAGGCGTGAAAACGGGCTATCGCAATGCCGAGGCGCGCTCAGCGCGCGGCTTCGGCGAGCAGATCCACGGCCAGCGCGGACGCGGCGATGCGCACGCGCGCGAAGCCGCCGGCGCGGGCCGCTTCGGCGAGGCGCTCGCTGCTGGCGATCGCCGTGGTCGCGCACAGTTTCTTCCACGCCAGCGGCGGCAGCAGCGCATGCAGGTTATCCAGCGCCTCGGCGGACGACAGCAGCACCCGCGCCGAGCGCGACAACGCTTCCACCGCGGCGATGTGCCGGCGCGACAGGCGCGGCGCCACCCGACGGTACACATGCAGCTCACGCAACACCGCACCGCGCGCGGTCAGCGCCTCGCGCAACAGGCCACGTCCGCCCGGCGCGCCGATCAATGCCACGCGCACGCCGCGCAGCTCGCGCAGCGACGGATGGGCGAGCAAGCCCTCGCTGTCCTGACGCTCCGGCGCCAGCGCGTCGATGCCGTGCCGGCGCAGCGCGCGCGCGGTGCCCTGCCCCACCGCCAGCACCACGGCGCGCGTACGCAGCGGCGCCAGCCGTGCGGCGAAGCGCACCGCGGCCGGGCTGGTGAACACCAGCAGTTCGTCGCGCAACGCCGCGCGCAGGATGGCGGCAGCGCCACGCGTATCGTCGGGGCCGCGCAGCGACAAGCCCGGCAGCGCCAGCGGCTCACCGCCCAGCCGGCGCACCTGGCGCGCCAGCGGCGCGGCGGTGCCGGCCGGCCGCGTGATCACCACCACGCGATCGGCGAGCGGGAGGGAAACCTTGGCGCGGATCGAACTCATGGCATGCCCGGAGGGAGACCGCGCGAGTGTAGCGAGGGTTGCGCGACGGGTCGTGACCCGCGCCACCGTCTCCATGACTCGCCACCCATGTGGGGCCGCATTCCTCCCGCTAGACTTGCCGGTTCCCCACCCCCTCGCCTGCTTACGCTCCACATGACCGCCGCCGCTTCGCCCGCCCAGCACCTGATCGCGTTCATCCGCGACACGATTCCTCTCGCGCACAGCATGGACCTGCGCCTGCACAGCCACGACGAGGATCACCTCGCCATCGCCGCGCCGCTGGGACCCAACATCAATGACAAGGGCTGCGCCTTCGGCGGCAGCCTGGTCAGCCTGATGACGCTCAATGGCTGGGGCCTGGTCGAGCTGGAACTGCGCCGGCGCGGCTACGACTGCGACGTGTTCGTGGCCGCCTCGACGGTGAAGTATCTGGAGCCGGTGTGGGACGACCTTCTGAGCGAAGCACGCCTGGCCGAAGGCGCGGACTGGGACACCTTCATCCACACGCTGCGCACGCGCGGCCGCGCGCGGATCGAGGTGGCGTGCCGCGTGCCGGGCGAGAGCGATGCCAAGCCGGCGGCCACGCTGAGCGCGCGCTTCGTCGCAAAACGCCGGGACTGACGACCCGGCACGGCCCCGGCGGGCCGGCGCTTGCGGCAGAATGGGCGGGTCTTCTCCGGGGAAATCCGCCATGCGCCGCCTGCACGCCTTCGCCGCCCTGCTCGTGCTGTTGTCCACCCTGCTGCTCGCGGGCTGCGCCACCGACCGGCGCAACGAATCGCTCACCCGCACGCTCAATGCCTATGGCGGCGTGATCCGCTGGGGCGACTTCGGCAACGCGCTGCAGTTCATCGATCCGAAGGTCCGCGCCGAAAAGACGCCCAGCCCGCTGGAGATGTCCCGCTACGACCAGTACCGCGTCACCGGCTACGACGACGGCCAGGGCCCCGCGCCCAATGGCGACAACGAGGTGCGCCAGATCGTCGCGATCAGCCTGGTCAACAACAACACCCAGGTCGAGCGCACCGTGATCGACCGCCAGACCTGGCGCTACGACCAGGAAGCCAACCGCTGGTGGCTGGTCTCCGGCCTGCCCAGCATTTCCGCCCAGTGAGCCCGGCGGGCCTGCAGCCCGTATAATCGCCGGTTCGATCTCATTGCCCTCATCGCGCGGACCTTCCGCGCCCGCGGAAACCTTCGAATGAATGACGTCCTGCACAAGCTGCCCGAGTTCATCGGCAACCACCTCGCGCTCTCGGCGCTGTTCGTCATCCTGCTGGTGGCGATCGTCGTGCTGGAAGTCATGCGCCTGCTGCGCAAGTACAAGGAACTGACCCCGGCCGGCCTCACCCTGCTGATCAACCGCGAGAGCCCGCTGCTGATCGATCTCTCCGCTTATGCGGACTTCGAGAAGATGCACGTCCCGGGCGCCAGGCACGTGGCGATGAGCCAGTTCGACCCGGAAAACAAGGATCTGGCCAAGGCCAAGGAACTGCCCGTGGTGCTGATGGACAAGGACGGCCGCGGCGCCGCCGACAAGGCCGCCCAGCGGCTGGTCAAGGCCGGCTTCGCCAAGGTCTACACCCTCGGCGGCGGCGTGTTCGCATGGCAGCAGGCGCAGCTGCCGGTGGCCAAGGGCGCCAAGTAAGCCCGCTCCGCCGCCAACGCTTCGCCCGCCTCTCGCGCGCCTTCAGGGCGCGCGATGCGTTTTGGGGCTCCGAAAAACCAGGCGCGGAAGGATCAGGCGTGGACCAGGCCGGCGCGGCCGGCGAGGATCTGCGCCAGCACGTCGGGCGCGTAGTCGAACGAGTCGTAATAGAGCCGCTCCTCGGGCAGACCGGCCTCCAGGAACAGCTTGCGGCCGGCATCGATCATCGCCGGCGGACCGCTCATGTAGACGTCGTGGCCGGAGAGATCCGGCAGGTCTTCCAGCACGGCCTCATGCACCAGGCCCATGCGCAGGCCGCTGGCGGCGGCCTGCTCGGGGTCGGACAGCACCGGCTCGAAGCGCAGTGCGTGCGCCGTGCGCTCCCAGCTGCGGGCCAACTCGAGCAGATACAGGTCGGCCGCATTGCGCGCGCCCCAGTACACCCGCATGGGCCGGCGCGTGCCCAGCGCGATGAAGTGCTCCACGATCGCCTTCACCGGCGCGAAACCGGTGCCGCCGGCCATGAACACCATCGGACGCTCCGAATCCTCGCGCGGCACGAACGTGCCCAGCGGCGCTTCGATGCGCAGGCGGTCACCGACGCGCAAGCCGTCGGCGACCCACGAGGTAAAGCCACCGCCGGCAACATGGCGCACGTGCATCTCGATTGTGCCGTCCGCCCGTGGGCCGCTGGCGATGGAGAACGGACGGCGACGTCCATCGTCGAGCAGCACGTCCAGGTATTGTCCCGGCAACCAGTTCAGTCGTGTCTCGCCCGGCACGGGCCGCAGGTACAGGCCGATCACGTCCGGCGCCAGCGAAATTTTCTCCGTCACTTCCACATCGAGCCGCCGCCGCGCGATGTCCTCGACCGAGGTCACCTCGCGCGCGGCGATCAGCAGGTCTTCGCGCGGCACCGCCTGGCACAACAGCACGGCGTGCTGCGCGGGCGAGGTGCCGGAGAGCGCCAGCGGCGGATTGCGCGGATAGTCGCAGCTGCCCTGCAGCAAGGTGGCCTTGCAGCTGCCGCACACGCCCGCGCGGCATGAGTACGGCAGCGCGATGCCGGCCCGCTGCGCGGCTTCCAGCACGGTTTCCCCGGGCTCGACCGGGAAACGGCGGCCGGATTGCTTGAGGGTGACGGTGAGCACAGGTGCGATTGTCGCGGCGGGCGGGGTGGCCCGACAATGCGGGCTCTTTCCCGGAGTATCAACCATGGCAGCGATCTGGAAGCAGGACACCGACCTGGCGCGTCTCAACGCCTGGAGCGCGAACACCATGATGGAGACGCTGGGCATCCGCCTCACCGCCGTCGGCGACGACTGGCTTCAGGCCACGATGCCGGTGGACCATCGCACGCACCAGCCTTATGGCCTGCTCCACGGCGGCGCCTCGGTGGTGCTGGCCGAGACCCTGGGCAGTACCGCCGCCATGCTCACGCTCGATCCCGCGCAGGAAGCGGCAGTGGGCCTGGAGATCAATGCCAACCATATCCGCGGCGTGCGCGAAGGCATCGTGGTCGGCACGGCGCGCAAGCTGCACGTGGGGCGCAGCACGCAGGTGTGGGAGATCCGCATCGAGACCGAGGCGGGCGAACTGGTGTGCATCTCGCGCATCACGATGGCGGTGATTCCGGCGCGGGTGGCCAAGAAGTAACGTCGCACCCTGAAGTCCTTCTCCATCTTCGGGAGAAGGTGCCGCTCCTACAGGGATTTCCTTCGAGGGGGCAGGGCTCGTGGCAGAACATCGACGGCGCGAGGCACGCTTTCCGTTCCCGCTTCTACGCTCCGCCCGGCCCCTCACCCCAACCCTCTCCCCGGAGGGGAGAGGGAGCAGAAAAAACACGGTGTCCCTGATGTCTCAAGAAGCCCCCTACGCCTCGCTCACTCCCGACCACGTGCTCGACGCGGTCGCCGCCTGTGGCCTTTATCCCGACGGCCGTCTGCTCGCGCTCAACAGCTACGAAAATCGCGTGTGGCAGGTCGGCATCGACGATGCGTCGCCGGTGATCGCGA
This sequence comes from Dyella sp. CR10, assembly GCF_055814425.1. Taxonomy (NCBI): domain Bacteria; kingdom Pseudomonadati; phylum Pseudomonadota; class Gammaproteobacteria; order Lysobacterales; family Rhodanobacteraceae; genus Dyella; species Dyella sp. CR10. The sequence goes on along the minus strand of NZ_CP185986.1, from coordinate 5,080,840 downwards.
AGTTCTATCGCCCTGGCCGCTGGAACGATGCGGCCATCCTGGAAGAACACGCCTTCGCGCTGGAACTGGCCGAGGCGGAACTGCCCGTGGTCGCGCCGCTCGCCTTCGGCGGACGCACGCTGCTACATCACGCCGGCTTCCGTTATGCACTGTCGCCGCGCCGCGGCGGCCGCGCGCCATCGCTGGAATCGGCCGAACAGCTCGAATGGCTCGGACGCCTGATCGCGCGCATGCATCTGATCGGCGCACGCGCATCGTTCGCGCATCGCGGCCGCGTGGACCGCGCCACGCTGATCGAGCAGCCGATGCAGGCGGTGCTCGCCTCGCCGCTGCTGCCGGCGCCGCTGCAATCGCGCTACCGCGTCGCCGCGCAACGCGTGGACGAGATGGTGGCGCTGCGCCTGGACGCGGTTGGCCCGGTGCGCCAGCTGCGGCTCCACGGCGATTGCCATCCGGGCAATGTGCTGTGGACCGACCATGGCCCGCATTTCGTCGATCTCGATGACGCACGCACGGGACCGGCGGTGCAGGATCTGTGGATGCTGGCCAACGACGACGAGGCGATGGAAGCGCTGCTGACCGGCTACGAGCAGTTCCGCGAGTTCGACCGCACCGAACTGGCCCTGGTCCCGGCGCTGCGCGCGATGCGTCAGGTGCATTACGCCGGCTGGATCGCCGCGCGCTGGGACGATCCGGCGTTTCCCGCCGCGTTCCCGTTCGCCGCGGAATCGCGCTGGTGGGACCAGCACGTGGAAGATCTCCACGAGCTCGCCGACGAGCTGGGCGCCGGCTAGCGCCCAGCCCGCCTTTCTCTCAGGGTGTCGGCGGGTCGACGCCGAGCACGTTCTTCAGCACCACGTCGAGCTGGTGCGCCGATTCGGGTCTCTGCTCGGTGTTGAGCGGGAACGGATTGCCCGCGATCGCGGTGGCGCGGAACAGCACGCCGGGGCCGCTGCCGAACACGCCATGGTTCACGTTGCCCGCGATCAGCGCATTGTCCTTGGCCCAGCCGTCCCAGGTGCCGTCGCTGCGGTTGGTGGCGCCGAACTTGGCGGGGTCGCCACCGACTGTATCGAGCGAGGACAGCAGCGCACCCGCAAAGGTCTTCTGCTGGTCGGCGCCGAGCTTGTTGAACCAATCCATGGTCTGCTGCGTGTTCATGCCGTGCAGCTCGCCGTAGCGCATCAACATGTTCGCCGCCGGCTGGTCGTCGTCGCTGTGCCATGCGCCAAGCGCCTTGGATGCGCTTTCGTTGTAGCCCAGGCCTTGCAGGAAGGCCTCGCGGCCCGGCACGGCCTGGTCATTGTCCTTCTTGCTCTGGTACGCCATCAGGCCCACCGTGCCCAGCGCGACCAGACCGATACCGATCGGGCCGGCCCAGCCGCCCAGCTCCGCCGAACCGCCGACCAGCGCCGCGGCGCCGGTGAGGCCCTCGCCCGTCGCCGCCGCATTGCCGGCCACCCACATCAGCGAGCCGACGCCGGTGGTGGCGTAGAGTGCGCCTTCGGTGGAGTTGCCGTTGTTGAAGGCCTCACCGGACTTCCACAGATCGATGGCGCCGGAAAGCAGGTTTACGGAGTGGTCCACCAGGCGGCTCGCGGTGAATTTCCACGCCCCTTCGTCCGGCACCCATTTCAGGCCGGTGAGCAGGCCCGCGGTCTTCTGGCTGAAGCCCACCGCGCTCGCGCCGGCGGATATCCAGTTGCGGACTTCGTCCAGGGTGTTCTTGCCGGTGCCGAGCTTATCGGTGGCGCTGGCCAGGCTCAGGCCGGCCGCGCCGACGCTGAAGGTGCGGAACAGCTTGCCCAGCGCGCTGCCGCTGTCGAACGCCTTGATCTTGCCCAGCTTGTCGTTGGTGTCCTTTTCGCCATCCAGCAGGGCCGCTTCCAGCGCTTCCTTGGTCTTGGCGGAGTCGGCCAGCGCCCGGAAATCGTTGACGTTGCCCTTGAGCACGTCGGTGGCTTCCTTCAGCCCGCTCACCTTGCCGCCGTCCACGCCGAGCAGCGCAGCCAATGGCTTGTTGTCGCCCAGTTCGTCCAGCTGCTGGATCACGCGCGTGCGGCCAGCCAGATCCTTGCCGGTCTCGCCGAGCTGCTTCTGCAGGTCGCTGAGCCTGCCTTTGACGTAGTTGGTGCCCAGCTCCTGGGTGAGCTTGCGGCCGGCCTGGTCGGCGACCTTGCCGTACTGCGCCCAGACGTTGATGAGCGTCTTGCCCTGCTCGCCCTTGAGCACGGTGGGATCGCTCTGCACCGCCAGCTTCATCGCCGCCTGGTTGTTGTCGCTGCCGAAGATCTTGCCCAGCGTGTCGTTCACCGCCTTCTGGTCGCCCGGATGCGCGGCGGCCCAATCGCCCAGCGCGGCCTGCTGGGAGAGCAGCAGCTTGCCGTCGTCGGCAATGCGCTGCTGCGCGGCAGCGACCTGCTGCTCCCAATCCGGTCCCTTCTTTGCCTTGTAGCTGTCGATCGCCGCCTTGAGCTGATCGGCAGTCATGGACTTGCCTTCCTTGGCGATCAGGCTGTTGAGCTCGCCGGTGAGCTTGACGTACGACTCGACGGCGCCGTCCACGCGGTAGTGCGTGTCCTGCACGGTCTTGAACAGCTCCGTCATGGTCTGTTCGCACCACGCGTTGTTGATGCGGTCGTTGCCGCTGCTGCGCACCTTGTCCACGAAGGTCAGCGCCAGCGTCGGGTCGCCGGACTGCTGCGCCATCGAGGTGAGCATCGATTGCGTGTTCATCGAATCGGCGACGATGCGCGGATCCGGCAGCTGCATGGCCAGATCGTTGGCAAGCGACTGCGCCGCCTGCGGATCGTTCTGGCGCAACGTACCCACCACCGTGGAGAGATCGGAGAGGATGTTGCCGGAGTGGCGCTGCTCGCTGTCGTAGAAGAAAGCGAAATGCGTGAGCTGCTCCATCTGCGTGCGCCCCTGCGACGCGATGGCGGCACGCGCGGCCGGCGAAGACAGGCCCGCCATCAGCTCGGCGTAGCGGCCGGCGGACTGCTCGGCTTGCTGTGCCTTCGGCTCGATCTGGCGGCTGTTGGTGAGCTGCTCTTCCTTATATGGCTGCGCGGCCCAGTCGGCAGCGTCCTGCACGGTCTTGGCGAAGGCCGGATCGGCCTCGGCCAGCGTGCGCACCTGGTCGGAGCTGACATTCTTCAGCGCCGTGTCGAGCGCCAGCAGCTTGTCCTTCGGCGAGCTGTAGCCGGCGTTGGCGTTGCTGGCCAGAAGGCTGGATGCCTCTTGCTTGTCCACCGCGTGCTGGATCGCCGTGTCGCCCTGGTAGCGGCCGAGGATGTCCTTACGCGCCGATGCCTCGCGCTCGGCAAGGCTCGGCAGCTGCTCGCCCAGCTGCTTGCGCTGTTGCGGGGTGAGGCCGTCGTTCACCGGCTCCTTCAGGCGCGCCTGCACTTCGGCGTCGACGGCCTTGTCGAGCGTGTCCTGCAAGCCGGGCAGGTCACCGGTGCGGTTGTCCGTGACGGCCTCCTGATAGTTGTTGAGCGCCCGGTTCACCATCTGCTGCGGCGTGGGCGCGGGCGCCGGCGCGCCGGCGACGGCCGGCGCATTCGCCGGCGGCATGGCCAATACGTCGCCCGGCATGATGCGAGAGCCCGATACCGCCGGGTTGGCCTGGTGCAGCGCTTCCACCGTCGTGCCGAATTTCTGGGCGATGCCCTCGAGCGTATCGCCGTGCTCGACGCGGTATTTCTCCGGCGGCGGCGGCGGGGGCGGCGGCGGTGTATAGGCCTGGATGCCGAGGTCGCGCGGGATCGCCATGATCGTAAGCCTTTGCGGATGGGGACAAGGGTGCGCTATTGGAAAGGTCCCCGCAGGCGGGCGCCTACTGGGGCTAACCCTAGGTTGCGGCTTGTCTTGCAACGGTCATGAATACCGCCGGATGGTGACGATCGCATGGCACCTGGTGTCGAAAGAATTTGCCCCGGGAACTTCCTTCCCGCGCGCGGCGCGGGCATGCTTGCCGCTTCGACGCCCGCGATGACGCAATGGAAGGTGCGATGAAACGCTCCAGGACCGCCGCCCTGCTGCTGATGAGCAGCCTGCCTCTCTACCTGACCGCCTGCGGCGACGACGACTCCACTCGCGAAGGCCTGTACACCTCGGTGGCATCCTGCACGGCGCAGACCGGCGACCGTGCGACCTGCGAGCAGGCGTTCGCCAAGGCCAAGACCGACGCCGAGCAGAACGGCCCGCGCTTCGCCAGCCGCGAGGAATGCGCCACCACCTACGACTGGGACCGCTGCGAGGAACGCCGCGACAACACCGGCCATTCCTTCTTCGGGCCGATGATGACCGGCTTCTTCCTGTCGCAGATGCTGCGCAACGGCAGCCCGATGCAGGGCTTCACCGGCGGCCCGGCCTTCCGCAACAGCGCCGGCCAGTGGCAGCAGCCGGATCCGAACGACCGGCGCGGCGGCAGCGGTGCCGGCGGTTACTACGGCGGCTACAGCGGCAGCGGCTCGCGCGCGATGGTGCCGGTGAGCGCGGTGCCCGACCGCGCCGTGACGGTGAGCCGCGGCGGCTTCGGTTCGTCCTTCCGCGGCCGGGCCGGCAGCTGATGCGCCGCATCGCGATTCGCGAGCGCCCCGACTGGCGCGCCCGCGCGGCCGACTGCGGCTTCGTGTTCCACACCATCGACGGCGAACCGTACTGGGACGAGTCGGCCTATTACGCCTTCTCCCTGCGCCAGATCGAAGACGACATCGAGGCGCCGACCGAAACGCTCCACGCGATGGCGCTGGACCTGGTCGACGAGATCGTCGGCAGCGAACGCCAGCTGCGCCGCCTGGCCATTCCCGAGGCCTACTGGGACTGGATCGCGCGCAGCTGGCGCGAACGCCAGCCGCATCTGTACGGCCGCATGGATTTCGCCTACGACGGCCGCGGTCCCGCCAAGCTCTACGAACTGAACTACGACACGCCTACCTCGCTGTTCGAAGCGGCGTTCTTCCAGTGGGAGTGGCTGGAAGACCAGCTCGCGCGCAACGGCCTGCCCGCCGGCGCGGACCAGTTCAACTCGATCCAGGAAGCGCTGGTGGAAGCCTTCGGCGCGATCGCCGGCCATATCGCGCGGCCGTTCCTGTTCGCCGCGCTGAGCTCGTCGGCCGAAGATCAGGGCACCATCGCCTATTTGCGCGACTGCGCGCTGCAGGCCGGCATCGAGAGCGGCACGATGCCGATCGAGGACATCGGCATCAGCGCGGACGGACGCTTCACCGACGTGCACGACCGCGTCATCGGCGCGCTGTTCAAGCTGTATCCGCTGGAGGACATGCTGCGCGAGGAGTTCGGTCGCTACTTGCCGGCCTCGGGCCTGCAGCTGATCGAGCCGCCGTGGAAGGCCGTGCTCAGCAACAAGGGCATCCTCCCGCTGCTGTGGGAGAAGCATCCGGGACATCCCAACCTGTTGCCGGCCGCGTTCGACGATGGCGGCGAACTGCCGCGCGGGTGGGTACGCAAGCCGATCCATTCGCGCGAAGGCGCCAACGTGACCATGCACCTGCCCGATGGCCGCCGCGTCGAAACCGGCGGCCCCTATCAAGGCCCGTGCATCCGCCAGGCCTGGCATCCGCTGCCGGACCTGGGCGGCGTGCATCCGCTGATCGGCAGCTGGGTGGTGGCCGACCGCGCCTGCGGCATGGGCATCCGCGAGGACGCCTCGCCGGTGACGCAGGACTCGGCGCGCTTCGTGCCGCACGCGATCCTGGACGAGCCGCGCGGCGTACTCATGGCGTAGGTGAGGTCGGGCGTCAGCCTACGCTCGGCCATGCGGTCCGGCTAAGCTTGCCGCTCTTTTGTCGACGGACCACCCGCGTGCGCAGTTTCCTCTTCCGCCTGATCGGCATTCTCGAAGTCGCCGGCGGCTTCTACGGCCTGGTGAGCATGCTGCGCCGCCTGCTGCCGCTCGGTTCCGCCCACGACTCCATCGTCACGGTGATCGGCCTGGTGCTGTACGCCTTCGTGCTGGTGGCCGGCTTCGAACTGCTGGGCAACAGCGAGCGCGGCGTGACCTTCTCGCGCATCGCGCAGCTGTTGCAGCTGCCGCTGGTCGCCACGCCGATGCTCAGCTATGGCCTGCACTGCGGCGCCTTCGTCAACATCTTCGCCACACTGCAGGCCTCGCCGCACCTGGGCCTGGACTGGCACGTGGGCTCGCAGGGCTTCGTGCTGGCGGTGGCCGGGCCGGCGGTGTCGCGCCTGGGCATCAATCTGCTGGCCCTGCTGTCCTGGCTGGCGCTGCGCCTGCGCTGAGCTTTTTCGCGCGAAGAAAGCGGGCCGGCGGGGCGCAGCCGGTATCATGGGCGGATGAATAGCCCCGCCCCCGCCCTGCCCGTCATCCGCCTCAAGTCCGATCGCACGCCTGGCCACCCCTGGGTGTGGTCCGCGCAGGTGCACAAGCCTGAGCAGCGGCTGCCGCCGGGCAGCGTGGTGGAAGTGATCGACGCCAAGGACCGCTTCGTCGGCCGCGGCTTCTGGAACGGCCACGCGCGCATCGCGCTGCGCCTGCTGACCGCCGATCCGGATGAGAGCATCGACGCGGACTGGATCGCCGCGCGCATCGCCCGTGCCGTGCAGCTGCGCCGCGAACTGCTGCAGCTGGACCGCGCCACCGACGCCTGGCGCGTGGTGCACAGCGAAGGCGACGGGCTGTCCGGCCTGATCGTGGACCGCTATGCCGACATCCTGGTGATCGAATACTTCGCCGCCGGCATGTGGAAGTTCCGCGAGGCGATCCACGCCGCGCTGCTCTCGCACTTTCCCGGCGCGCGCCTGTACTGGTTCGCGGAGAGCCACGTGCAGAAGCAGGAATCCTTCGATTGCCGTGCCGCCGACGCGCCCGCGCCGGTGGAAGTGCACGAGCACGGCCTGCGCTTCCACGCTGCGCCGGGCCTGGGCCACAAGACCGGCTTCTTCGCCGACCAGCGCGACAACCGCGCCCGCTTCGCCGAACTGGCGCGCGGCCGCCGCGTGCTGGACCTGTGCTGCAACGCCGGCGGCTTCGCCGTGCATGCGCTCGCCGCCGGCGCGCGCGAGGCCACCGGCGTGGACATGGACGCGGGCATCCTCGAGGTGGCGCGCGCCAACGCCGCCGCCAACGGCCAGGACGCGCGCTTCGAACAAGCCGACATCTTCGACTGGCTGCGCGCGGCGATCGCGCGCGGCGAGCAGTACGACGCCGTGGTGCTGGACCCGGCCAAGCTCACCCGCGATCGCAACCGCGTGGTCGACGCGCTGAAGAAGTACTTCGCGATGAATCGCCTCGCGCTGGACGTGATCCCGCCCGGCGGCCTGCTGCTGACCTGCTCGTGCACCGGCCTGGTGAGCGAGGCGGATTTCCTGGAGATGCTGCGCCGCGTGGCGCTCAACGCCGGCCGCGAGATCCAGGTGCTGGAGGCGCGCGGCGCCGGCCCGGATCACCCCGTGCGCAGCGACGTGCCGGAGGGGCGTTATCTGAAGGCGGTGTTCTGCCGGGTGTGGTGAGGACCGCCGCACACCCGCGTCCCAGCGCCTGAGACGGCGACGCGTACACTTAGGGCATTGCCGTCCGGAATCGCCATGCCCCTTACCGACATCCTGCTCATCGTCCTGGCCATCCTCGCCCTCGCCGTGCTGGCGCTGCAGGTGATCCTGCTGCGCGGGCGGGACGACGGCGGCACGCATGCGCGCCTGGATGCGCTCAAGGACGACGGCGAGCGCCTGCAGCGCGTCCTGCGCGAGGAGCAGCGCGCGGGCCGCGAGGAACTGCAGCAGGGCTTCGACCGTTTCCGCGGCCACGTGGGCGAACAGCTCGGCGGCATGAACCAGCATCAGGCCGAACGCATCGACGGCTTCGGCCAGCGCCTGAATCTGCTCACCGAACGCACCGACGCCGGCCTGCAGGCACTGGCGCAGCGGCTGGCCGAGGACGCGCGCCACAGCCGCCAGGAACTCACGCTCGCGCTCAACCGCTTCGGCGAACAGCAGCAGCAGCGCCTGGCCGCGCTCACCGCCGACAACGAGAAGCGGCTGGGCGAAGTGCGCGCCACCCTGGAAGACAAGCTCAAGGCGATCCAGGATGACAACGCCGCGAAGCTCGAACAGATGCGCGCCACGGTGGACGAGAAGCTGCAGAACACGCTGGAAACGCGCCTCGGCCAATCGTTCCAGCTGGTCTCCGAACGCCTGGAGGCGGTGCAGCGCGGCCTCGGCGAGATGCAGAGCCTGGCCACCGGGGTGGGCGACCTCAAGCGCGTGCTGACCAACGTGAAGACGCGCGGCACCTTCGGCGAAGTGCAGCTGGGCGCGCTGCTGGAGCAGATCCTGGTCCCCGACCAGTACGCATCCAACGTCGCCACCATCCCCGGCTCGGCCGAGCGCGTGGAGTACGCCATCCGCCTGCCCGGCAACAACGGCGAGCAGCCGGTATGGCTGCCGATCGACGCCAAGTTTCCGGTGGAGGACTACCAGCGCCTGCTCGACGCGCAGGAAGCGGCCGACGCCGACGCCGCACTGGCCGCGGGCCGCGCGCTGGAAGTGCGCGTGCGCGAGGAAGCCAGGCGCATCCAGAGCAAGTACGTGGCGCCGCCGCACAGCACCGACTTCGCCATCCTGTTCCTGCCTACCGAAGGCCTGTATGCGGAAGTGATTCGCCGCCCTGGCTTGTCCGACCTGTTGCAGCGTGACTACCGCATCACCCTGGCCGGCCCCACCACGCTCACGGCCCTGCTCAACAGCCTGCAGATGGGCTTCCGCACGCTGGCGATCGAGAAGCGCAGCAGCGAGGTATGGCAGCTGCTCGCCGCCGTGAAGACCGAATTCGGCAAGTTCGCCGGCGTCCTGGAAAAGACGCGCAAGAAGCTCACCGAAGCGAGCAACGTGATCGACCAGGCCGGCGTGCGTACGCGCGCGATCGAACGGAAGCTGCGACACGTGGAAACGTTGCCGGGCGAACAGGTGCAGCAGTTGCTGGGCGAGTCGCCTAACGGAGAGATTGAAGAAGAGGACGAAGCGGGCGAGTGAGCCCCCTCCTGCTCCCTCTCCCCTTCGGGGAGAGGGTTGGGGTGAGGGGCCGGGCGGAGTAGTGAGCTGAGGGTCGAGAAAACTTAAGAGCTTTTCTTCGCTCCGTAGAAAGACCCTCGCCAGAGTGGCCCCTCATCTGCCTGCTGGCATCATCTCCCCGGAGGGAGAAGAGTTCTTTAGGCCAGCGCGTGCGCCGCCGCCTCCGCGATCAACGCATCCTCCGGCCGCACGCCCGTATAGAGCACGAACTGCTCCACCGCCTGCAGCACGATCACCTCCGCGCCGGTAATCACCGGCTTGCCCTTCGCGCGCGCCAGGCGGATCAGCGGCGTCTCCGGCGGCAACGCCACCACATCGAATATCACGCACGCGCGCTCGATCTCCGCCTCGGTGAACGCAAGCGCCTGCGCATCGGGCCCCTCCATGCCCAGCGGCGTGACGTTGACCAGCAATCCCGCCTCGATGCCGCGCATGTCCGGCGCCCAGTCATAACCCGTGGTCTGCGCCAGCGCGCGGCCGGTGGCTTCGTTGCGCGCCACGATGTGGCCGCGACGAAACCCCGCGTCGCGCAAGGCGCACGCCACTGCCTTGGCCATGCCGCCGCTGCCGCGCAGCGCGAGCGCAGTATCGGGCGATACGCGATGCTGTTCGATCAGCCTGGCTACCGCGATGTAATCGGTGTTGTAGCCGCGCAGATGGCCATCGTCGTTGACGATGGTGTTGATCGAGTCGATCGCCGCGGCGGACGGATCCATCGAATCCACCAGCGGAATACTCGCCTCCTTGAACGGCATCGAGATCGCGCAGCCGCGGATGCCCAGCGCGCGGATGCCGCCGATCGCCGCCGGCAGGTCGCGCGTAGTGAACGCCTTATAGACGTAGTCGAGGCCCAGGGCGTCGTAGAGATAGTTCTGGAAACGCGTGCCGAAATTGCCGGGACGGCCGGACAGCGACATGCATAGCTTGGTGTCGCGGGAAATACGCAGGGTCATGGGTTCGCTCTTTTTTCCATCGTCACACGGGACCATAGACAGCCCGACGATGACCATCAACCCCGACGGCGTCCGCGCGGCGTTCCAGCCCATGCATCGGATCGCGATGCCCGCCGGAGCCGTCCATGAAAACCCTGATGATCGCGCTGGCGCTGGCCGCCGGCCTCGCGCACGCCACCCTCGCCTGCGCCGTCGGCTATCTGCCGAACCCGGCAGTGGGCCGCCTGCTGACCTTGAGCGTGTACGACCGCACCAGCGGGCGCAGCCTGCCGGTCTATGCCTCCCGGGGCCACTATTACGTCGCCGGCGAACCAGGCCACCGCTACCAGGTCCGCTTGCGCAGCCGCAGCGACGCCGACCTGCTCGCAGTGCTGTCGGTGGACGGCGTCAACGCGGTATCCGGCCAGACCGCGGGCTGGTCGCAGACCGGCTACGTGCTCGACCCGCGCGCAAATACCGACGTGCTGGGCTGGCGCAAGAGCCTCACCCAGGTCGCCGATTTCGTGTTCACCGATCTTGGCGACAGCTATGCGGCAAAGACCGGGCGCCCGGACAACGTGGGCGTGATCGGCGTGGCCGTGTTCCGGCGCAAGTCGCTGCCACCGCCTGACTACGACGCCGACGGCGTGGCCGCCAACCAGGCACTGCCCGCACCGGCCGCCGCCAAGATGCAACGGTTGGCCGAAGCCGGCACGCCGCTGGGCACGGGCCACGGGGAGCGCGAGCACTCCGTCGTCACCGAGGTGGCGTTCGAGCGCGCCTCCGATACGCCCGACGAAGTGATCACGCTGTACTACGACACCCGGGAAAACCTGCTGGCCCGGGGCATCCTGCCGATCGGGCGTCCCCGGACCACCCAGCCGGAACCCTTCCCGGGACGCTTCGTTCCCGACCCCTGAGGGCATCGCCGGGGCCCTGGCTTGACGCCGGCGCTACACTTGTCCACCTGCGACATCCAAAGGAATCCCCATGAGCGACCAGCACCCGACCGACGTCACCCCCGAGCAGGCCGAGGAGGCGGTACGCGTGCTGTTGCGCTGGGCCGGCGAGGATCCGTCGCGCGAAGGCCTGCTGGATACGCCCAAGCGCGTGGTCAAGGCGTATCGCGACTGGTTCTCCGGCTACCTCACCGATCCGGGCGAATACCTGCGCCGTACCTTCGAGGAAGTGGCCGGCTACGACGAGATGGTGGTGTTGCGCGACATCGAGTTCGAAAGCCACTGCGAACACCATATGGCGCCGATCGTGGGCCGTGCCCACGTCGGCTATCTGCCGACCAACCGCGTGGTCGGCATCAGCAAGCTGGCGCGCGTGGTGGAAGCCTACGCGCGCCGCTTTCAGGTGCAGGAAAAGCTCACCGCGCAGATCGCGCAGTGCATCCAGGAAAACCTGCATCCGGCCGGCGTGGCGGTGGTGATCGACGCCAGCCACGAGTGCATGACCACCCGCGGCGTGCACAAGCGCGGCGTATCGATGATCACCAGCCAGATGCTTGGTTCCTTCCGCGAGGACGCGCGCACCCGCGCCGAATTCCTGCAATTCATCGGCATCCGCGGCGGCGCGCGCTGATGCGTCGCGCCCTGGCGGCAACCCTCGCGGCGTTGCCGCTGCTCGCCGCCGCGCAGGGCTACCCGCGCACCCCGGCGGAGTACCTCAAGCTGATGGATGCCGACGGCGATGGCCGCGTCAGCGAGCAGGAGTACGTGGACTATCTCAGCGCCGGCTTCCGTCGCATGGACACCAACGGCGACGGCGTGCTCGAGCCGGAGGAACTGCCAGGCGGCCACGGGAAGCCCGTGACCTTGCGCCAGCACCAGGACAACCTGCGCCGGCAGTTCCACAAGCTGGACCGCAACCACGACGGCTACCTCGACGCGAAGGAACTCGCGGCGCCGCCAGCCTGAGGTTTCTGCCGGGTCGATGCGCATGATGCGCCGCTACAACGCGCGTCATCCGCATTGCGCTATCGTGCGCGCTTTCCCCCTGCCGCCCGACCATGGACCAGCCTGTCACGCCAGTCTCCGAGCCGCGGCGCCGCGCGGCGGTCGCCTTCATCTTCGTCACGGTGCTGCTGGACATGCTGGCGTTCGGCATCGTGATCCCCACGCTGCCGCACCTGATCGAACAGCTCGCTGGCGGCGGCGTGGCCGAAGCGGCATCGTGGGTCGGCATCTTCAGCACGGTGTTCGCCTTCGTGCAGTTCATCTTCTCGCCGGTGCAGGGCGCGCTGTCCGATCGGTTCGGGCGGCGGCCGGTCATCCTGATTTCCAATCTCGGCCTGGCGATGGATTTCGTGGTGCTCGCGGTGGCGCCCACGCTGTGGCTGCTGTTCGCCGCGCGCATCGTGCTGGGCATGACCGCGGCCAGCTTCACCACCGCCAATGCCTACATCGCCGACATCACTCCCAAGGAGAAGCGTGCCGCGGCGTTCGGCATGCTGGGCGGCGCCTTCGGCCTGGGTTTCATCCTGGGCCCGGGCCTGGGCGGCGTGCTGGGCGATATCTCGCTGCGCATGCCGTTCTGGGCGGCCGCGGGCCTGGCGATGTGCAATTTCCTTTACGGCCTGTTCGTGCTGCCCGAATCGCTGCCGAAAGAGCGGCGCACGCCGCGCTTCGAACTGCATAGCGCGCACCCGCTGGGCGCGCTGAAGCTGCTGCGCCGCGACCCGGTGCTGCTCGGGCTGGGCGTGGTGATGTTCCTGGTCTATCTGGCGCACTATGTGCTGCAGACCACCTTCGTGCTGTACGCCGATTACCGCTATGGCTGGGGCGTGCAGGCGGTGGGCTTCGTGCTGATGCTGGTGGGCGCCTGCGACGGCTCGGTGCAGGCCTTTCTCACCGGCCGGCTCACGCCGCGCTTTGGCGAACGCCGCGTGCTGCTGGCCGGCATGCTGTGCGGCGTCGGCGCCTTCCTCCTGATGGGGCTGGCCAACGTGGGCTGGGTGTTCCTGCTGGGGATCCCGATGATGGCGCTGTGGGGCCTGTCCGGTCCGCCGATCCAGGCGCTGATGACGCATCAGGTAGATCCCACCGAACAGGGCCGCCTGCAGGGCGCGATCGCCAGCCTCGGCAGTTTCGCCGGCATCTTCGGCCCCACGCTGTTCGCGCAGGTCTTTTCGTTTTCGATCTCGCCCACGTCGCCGCTGCACGTGCCCGGTCTCGCCTTCGTCGTGGCCGCTGGCCTGATGGTGGTTGGCACGCTGATCGCCGCGCGTACCACGCGCCGAACCGCCGACCTGGCCGCCACGCATGCCGCGGGACCGGCGCCTTGCGCTGCCGCCGTGCCCGAAGACCTGTCGCCGCTCGCCACCACGCGGCCGGTCGACATCGATGCTGTCGATTCCCGTCCCGCCACTTCCTCGGAGCCATCACCATGACGCTTTCCATGTACCAGGCCTCGGTCCCCGTGTTCCTGCGCGCCCTGGGCAACCTCACCCATGTACTCAAGAAGGGCGAAGCACACGCGCAGGCCAAAGGCGTCTCGCTCGACGTGCTGCTGCAGACCCGCCTGATCCCCGACATGCTGCCGCTGGTGCGGCAAGTGCAGATCGCCACCGACATGGCCAAGAACGGCACCGCCCGCCTGGCGGGTGTGGAGCCGCTCAAGTTCGAAGACACCGAAACCAGCTTCGACCAGTTGCATGCGCGCATCGAGCGCGCGGTGGAATACATCAAGGGCTTCAAGCCCGAGCAGGTGGATGGCAGCGAAGCTCGCGCCGTGACCATCAAGACGCGCAACGGCGAACAGCACTTCGAAGGCCAGGCCTACCTGCTGCATTACTTGCTGCCGAATCTGTTTTTTCACTGCACCACGGCGTACGCGATTCTTCGCGTCGCCGGCGCGGAGCTGGGGAAGGCGGATTTCATGGGCAAGTTCTAAGAAAAATTCTCTGCTCTTGGTGATCGACACGGCGGCGGCGCGCATGCGCCGCCGTTTTTTTTCGCGCGTGGATGACCTTCAACGCCAGCCGCCTTGAAGGGGAAAACTGACACGACATGCGCAAAGCATGTCGGCGCTTGGCGCCCGCACGCGGGTTTGCGCATGACGCTGCGCTTTTGGGAGCGGTCCGATTGTTCGTGTACCGGCACTCCGATTATCAACCCGCTCAGCGTTCGCTCACCGAACGTCAGGGCCACGACTGAGCCCGTTCATCGAGGCCAAGCGCCTCGCGCCGGCGCCCTGCGTCACCCAAGATCTTTACGGGGAGAATCATCTTGAAAGCCATCCCACATCCGGGCCATGCCCTGCATGGCCGAGCATCGTTTTCGCGTGCGTCCGCCCTCCGGCGCACCGCACTGACCTGCGCACTCTGCGCCGGCCTTTTCGCCGGCGCCGCATCGGCGCAGAGCACGGTAGGCGACATCTATGGCATCGCCGCGCCATCCCAGGTCATCCAGGTGCAGAACCTGGGTTCCGGCGCGAGCCGGCAGGTCGAAGCCGACAAGGACGGCCGCTATCGCATCAGTTCGCTGCCGATCGGCCGCTACAAGGTCAATCTCCAGGCCAACGGACAGACCGTGGGCAGCCGCGAGATCAACGTGGTGGCAGGCCAGTCCGCCCAGCTCAACTTTGCCGACGGCGGCGGCGCCGGACCGGCGCGCAACCTCGACACGGTCACCGTCTCGGCCAATGCGCTGACCGCGATCGACGTCGCCAGCGTCGAATCCCGCACCACGTTCAGCGCGAGCGAACTCGACAACCTGCCCGTGCCGCGCAATGTCGTGGATGTGGCGGCGCTGACGCCGGGGACCATCAAGGGCGATCCGATCTTCGGCAACCTGCCCTCGTTCGGCGGTTCGTCGGTGGCGGAGAACAGCTATTACGTCAACGGATTCAACGTCACCAATCTGTTCAACAACCTGTCGTTCACCGAGGTGCCGTTCCAGGCCATCGACCAGCTGGACGTGCAGACCGGCGGCTACGGCGCCCAGTACGGCTTCTCCACCGGCGGCGTCACCAGCGTAGTGACCAAGCGCGGCACCAACGAATGGAAGGGTGGCCTCAGCTGGGTCTATACGCCGGATTTCGCTCGCGAACGCGCGCCGACCACCTACCGCAAGAACGGCACGCTGTACCGCAACTTCGAGCGCAATGCGACCAACGACAATGTCTACTCGGCGTGGATCGGCGGGCCGCTGATCAAGGACAAGCTGTTCCTGTTCGGCATCTTCCAGGCGCAGCGGCAGACCCAGACGGCGTACCCGGCCGCCTCCGGTTCCGGCCAGGGCATCGCCCCCAACTCCGCCAATCGCAACACGTTCAACAATCCGTACTCGCTGATCAAGCTGGACTGGAACATCGACGACAGCAACATCATCGAGTACACGCACCTCAACAACACCCAGCACGCCACCAACAACTATTTCACCGCGGCCTACGGCAAGGACCGCACGCCTTACACGACGGATTATCTCGGCCAGCGGCAAGTCAAGCTGGGCGGCAATACGGATGTCGTCAAATACACCAGCTACCTGGCCGACAACCTCACGCTCTCCGCACAGTACGGCAAGCTCACCAGCCTCAATTCGTCGCGCTACATATCGCCGGATGGCACGGTCACCACGTATGACGGCGACATCGGTTCACCGGCGCAAGGCTGCGCCTACGTCATCGATGGGCGATGGTCGGTCACGGGCGCCAACGGGACACCGGTGACGAACGATCCCTACCGCTCCTGCTACACCTCCACGAACAACGACATCTTCGGCGGCAAGGATCAGCGCAAGAACTGGCGCGTCGATCTGGAATGGAAGCTGGGAAGCCACAGCCTCGCCGGCGGCTATAGCCGCGATGACTGGAAGTCGGATGCCGGCCAGACCTATGCGGGCGGCGCGCTCTATTACTACCAGAGCGAGGACGAGGATCCGGCCAATGACTACGTCTCGGTGTACAACTTCCGCACCGGCGGATCGGTGAAGATCATCCAGAAATCGTGGTACCTGCAGGACAACTGGCAGATCAGCGATCGCTTCCTCGCCTATATCGGCGTGCGCAACGACTCCTTCAACAACATGAATGGCGCCGGCGAGACCTTCGTCAAGCAGCGCAACATCTGGCAGCCGCGCCTGGGCTTCTCCTGGGATGTGTTCGGCGATTCGAGCACGAAAGTCTTCGGTACCGCCGGCCGCTACTCCCTGCCCGTCGCAGCCAATGTCGCGCTCAGAGCCGCCACCGCGTCCTACTACACCATCCAGGACTGGACCTATAGCGGTGTCGACCCCGTCACCGGCGCGCCGGTGCTCGGCGACAAGCTCGGCGAGCCGGTCATCGTCAACGGCGAAAGCGGCGCCACGCCCGATCCCCGCTCGGTAGCCGACCGCAATCTCCGTCCTTACTCGCAGGACGAATACATTCTCGGCTTCCAGCACAGGATCAGCAGCGACCATCCCTTCCTCGACAACTGGACCGTCGGCGCCAAAGCCATCTATCGCAAGCTCAACAACGCAATCGACGATACCTGCGACTGGCGTCCCTTCTACGAGTACGGCAAATCGATCGGCCTGGACATGGACGCCCATGGCGATCAGTTCACTCCGCCGCCGAACACGCCAGGCTGCTTCATCTACAACCCTGGCAAGTCGCTGACCCTGGACCTCGATCTGGACGGCAGCGGCCAGCTGCGCCCGGTCACCATCCCGGCCGACCTGTTCGGCACCAAGGCCAAGCGCAGCTACCAGGGCATCGTGCTGAGCGCCGAGAAAGGCAACGCCCGCTGGTACGCCAACGTCTCCTACACCTGGTCGAAGAACTACGGGAATACCGAAGGCCTGGTGAAGTCCGACAACGGCCAGAGCGATACCGGCACCACGCAGGATTTCGACTATCCGGAACTCGGCATCGGCTCCAACGGCTACCTGCCCAATGACCGCCGTCATAGCTTCAAGGCCTACGGCGCCTACAAGTTCTCGTCCGAGTGGTCCGTCGGCCTGAACATGCTGGTGCAGTCGGGACGGCCGAAGAACTGTTTCGGCGGCGGCGCCGGCGCACCGATCGCCAACGGCATCCCCAGCTACGACTCGGCCTACTTCTGGTGCGAAGGAGACGTCGCTCCGCGCGGCAGCCGCGGCCGTACGCCATGGACCTGGACCTTGAGTCCCAACGTCGTCTACACCCCGATCTGGGCCAAGGGGCTGACGCTCAAGCTCGATGTCATCAACGCCTTCAACAACACCAAGCCCGTCGTGGTGAACGAGGTCGGCGAACGCCAGCCGGGCGCCAATCCGACCACCTACTACAACACCACGTACGGCATCCCGACCAGCTATCAGACGCCGCGGTACTTCCGTTTGATGGCGCAGTACGACTTCTAGTCGCGAGGTAATCACCCGGCAAGAACAAAGGCCGCTGCGCAATCAGCGGCCTTTTTTTGTGTCCCCGCGCGATTGCTTGCTTTTCCCCTCGGCGGCCCCACTTACCGTGAACTCTGCCCTGGGGAACCGCCTCATGCCCGCCAAACGCCTCCAAATCGATTTCGTCTCCGACGTCGTCTGCCCCTGGTGCGCCGTGGGCCTGGGTTCGCTGGAACAGGCGCTACGCAACCTGCAGGGCGAGGTCGAGGCGGATATTCATTTCCAGCCGTTCGAGCTCAATCCGCAGATGGCGCCGGAAGGCGAGGACGTTGGCGAGCACCTGGCGCGCAAGTACGGCAGCACGCCGGAGCAGATGGCGCAGAACCGCGAGGCGATCCGCCAGCGCGGCGCGGAGGTGGGCTTCACCTTCAACATGGACAAGCGCAGTCGCATCTACAACACCTTCGACGCGCACCGCCTGTTGCACTGGGCCCAGACGCAGGGCCGACAGGGCGAACTCAAGCGCGCGCTGCTCGGCGCCTATTTCACCGACGGCCGCAATGTCAGCAACCATGACGTGCTGGTCGCCGCGGCCGAACAGGTCGGCCTCGACGGCGGCGAAGCGCGCAAGGTCCTGGACGAAGGCCGCTATGCCGATGACGTTCGCCATCAGGAGCACTTCTATCAGAGTCAGGGCGTGCGCGCGGTACCGTCGGTGATCGTCAACGGCCGCTACCTGATCCAGGGCGGCCAGCCGCCGGAAGTGTTCGAGCAGAACCTGCGCCGGATCGCCGCCGAAACCTCGGCCTGATCCGCGCTTTCCGCGCGCCGGCCGGGCGCGCGGGAGCAGCTCCCCGTACAATGGCCCGACTGCCTGCCGCCGACGCGGCGGGCGCGCCCACTTTCGTCAGCCCCCGCCGGCCGCATGCTCACCGACGACATCAAGGAATCCATCCGCGCCGCCTATGCGCGCCTGAAGGAAGGCCTGCCCGGCTTCCGCGCGCGCGCGTCGCAGGGAAAGATGATCGCCGAGGTGGCCAAGGCCCTGGCCGTGCAGGGCGGCGCGGCGGTGATCGAAGCGCCGACCGGTACCGGCAAATCCATGGCGTACCTCATCGCCGGCGTGGAAGTGGCGCGCGCGCAGAAGAAGAAGCTGCTGATCGCCACCGCCACGGTCGCGCTGCAGGAGCAGCTGGTCCAGCGCGACATCCCGCTGTATCTCAAGCTCAACGGCCGCGAGGCCAAGGTGGCCCTGGCCAAAGGACGCGGACGCTACCTGTGCCCGCGCAACCTCGCGATGGCGCGCAACAGCGTGCAGGACACCGCGCAGATGGGCCTGGGCTTCGAGGCGGACCTCGCGCTGTGGTCCAAGCCGCCGGCCGAGCGCGACAAGCAGGTGCTGTCCAAGCTCGCCGGCGCCTTCGATCGTCACGAATGGGACGGCGACATAGACAACGCACCCGAACAGCCCGGCGATCTGCTGCGCTCCATGATCACCACCAGCGCAGGCGGCTGCACCGGCCGCAAATGCGGCCAGTTCATGGCCTGCCCGTTCTTCGCGGCGCGGCGCGCGGTGGGCGATGCGGAAATCATCGTCGCCAACCAGGACCTGGTCCTGGCCGACCTGACGATGCCGCGCGAGGAAGACGGTTTCGGCGGCGTTATCCTGCCGAAGCCCGACGAGGTGCTGTACATCTTCGATGAAGGCCATCACGTGCCGGCGAAGGCGATCGATCGCGGCGCCGCCGAGGTGTACATGAACGCGGCGGTGCGCCAGCTCAGTCGGCTGGGCCGGCAGATCCACGCGGCGTATTCGCTCGCCGACAAGGAAGTGATCGGCAAGCTCACGCTCGACGCCGGCGACGAGAGGCTGCAGGAACTCAGCGACGCACTCGAAGAGCTCGAGAAGGACATCCGCCTCAACTGGCTGCCTTCGCCCGACGACGACGAACCGATGTACCGCGGCTCGCTCGGCCAGCTGCCGGAATCGTGGGTGGAACACGCCCGCGTGCTCTACGTCTTCACCGGCGAGATCGAACGCTGGGTCGGCGCCGTGCGGCGCGCGGTACTGGAGATGACCGAGAGCGGCCCCACCCATGAGGCGCTGTCGCGCGAGCTGGGCATGGCGCTGGAGCGCATCGATCGCCAGCTGCGCACCTGGCGCGCGTGGTCCAGCGAAGATCGCGAGGGCGCGCCGCCACTGGCGCGCTGGGTCACGCTCACGGGCGATCGCCAGCTGGTGTGTCATGCCTCGTCGGTATCCGCCGGCGGGCTGCTGCGCAGCGTGCTGTGGGAAAACGCGAGCGCCGCCGTGATGACCTCCGCCACGCTCAGCGCGGGCGGCAATTTCCGCAGCTTCGCCGACGCGGTAGGCCTGCCCGACAGCGCGGTCACGCTCAGCCTGCCCTCGCCGTTCAACCTGGCCGAACAGGCGCGGCTGGAAGTACCCGCGCTGCGCGCGCTGCCCGACGCACGGGAAGAACACGCGCAGGAAATCAGCGACTGGCTCGCCGCGAACCTGGACTGGGGCGCCGGCAATCTGGTGCTGTTCACCTCGCGCGCAAAGCTCGATCGCGTGCTGCAGAAACTGCCGATCGAACACGTGCGCAAAGTGCGCGCGCAGGGCTCGCTCGGCAAGGCGCAATTGGTCGCCGAGCACATCGCCGACGTGGAAGCGGGCAAGGGCAGCACCCTGTTCGGCCTGGCCTCGTTCGGCGAAGGCCTCGATCTGCCCGGCAAGCTGTGCGAGACCGTGGTGATCACCCAGCTGCCGTTTGCCGTGCCCACCGATCCGGTCGGGGCCACCTACGCCGAATGGCTGGAATCGCGCGGCCGCAATCCCTTCATCGAAGTCACCGTGCCGGACGCGACACGCCTGCTCACGCAGTACTGCGGCCGCCTGATCCGCACCGAGACCGACCGCGGCCGCATCGTGCTGCTCGACCGGCGCGTGGTACTCAAGCGCTACGGCGAGCGCATGCTCAATGCCCTGCCGCCGTTCGCGCGCGTGATCGAACGCGCGGCATGAGCATCGTCCGCGCCGCGGCGATCCCCGCGATGCCGTGGAAGAACGGCATGGGCCGCACGCGCGAGCTGGCCATCCACCCGGCGGGCGCCGGCCTCACCAATTTCGCGTGGCGCGTGAGCATCGCCGAGGTCGACAGCGCGGCGCCGTTTTCCGCCTTTCCCGGCGTGGACCGGCAGATCGCTCTGCTCGACGGCGCCGGCTTCACCATGCGCTTCGGCGACGGTGGCGAGCATCGGCTGCTGGAACCGTTCGCGCCATTCGCCTTTCCAGGCGAAGCACATGTCGATGTGATGCTGGCCGGTGGCGCGACACGCGATTTCAACCTCATGCTCCGCCGCGGCACGGCGGCCGGACGCATCGAAACCTGGCGCACCGGCACGCATGCTCTCGATGGCGTCGCGCTCGCGTATTGCGCCCGCGGAGAGGTGCCCACGGCGGAAGGTCTGCTGCACCCAGGCGATAGCTGGCACATACCTGCCTCGGCAAGTGGACACCTTGTGTTGTCGGGCGACACCGTCGTACTGGCCGTGCATATCCGGGTGACGGACGCCTGAGCCTCCGCATCCTATACTCGCGCCATTCCACGAGGAGGGGTGACCATGCTGCTGCTCATCGTAGGTCTGGTGCTGTTCCTTGGTGTGCATTCGGTGCGCATCTTCGCTGACGGCTGGCGCACGCGGCAGATCGCCCGCCTGGGCGACAAGGGCTGGAAAGGCCTCTATTCGCTGATCTCCATCGCCAGCTTCGTACTGCTGGTCTATGGTTTCGGCCAGGCCCGGCTGCAACCGGTACTGCTATACGTGCCGCCGCTGTGGCTGCGTCATCTCAATGCGCTGTTCACTCTGGTCGCCTTCGTGCTGGTCGCCGCCGCCTATGTGCCGGGCAACCACTTCAAGGCGAAGCTCGGCCACCCGATGCTGGCCGGCGTGAAGATCTGGGCATTCGGCCACCTGCTCGCCGCCGGCATGCTGCACGACGTGGTGCTGTTCGGCGCCTTCCTGCTGTGGGCCGTGCTGGATTTCGTGGTCTCGCGCCGTCGCGATCGCGCCAACGGCGTCACCTATCCCGCCGGCACCCTGCGCGGCGACCTGATCACGATCGTCGCCGGCATGGTCGGCTGGGCTGTATTCGCGTTCGCGCTGCACACGCGGCTGATCGGCGTGAATCCGATGTCCTGAGCCGCGTTTTCTTGCGTCCGGCCGCGGACCGGGGTGTAGGGAGTCATCTACCCCGCCCGCGATACGCCGCGTTAGAGTGATCACACGTTTCCGTTCCCGCCGAGGGACTTTTCATGGCCGCTTTCCTGCTTTGGATGTTGCTGCTGGTGTTCTGCTGGCCGCTCGCCCTGCTGGCGCTGGTGCTCTACCCCATCGTATGGCTGCTGTGCCTGCCGCTGCGGCTGGTCGGCATCACCGTGGGCGCCGTATTCGCCTTCCTCGGCGCGCTGTTGATGCTGCCGGCGCGCGTGCTGCGCGGCCGGCCCGTCTGAGCATTGGACAAACCGTACGCACCGTCCTGCGAACGCAACCGCGAGCCGATTCTCGCGGTATTGCGCCAACACTTCGCCGACCGGCACGAGGTGCTCGAGATCGGCAGCGGCACCGGCCAGCACGCCGTGCATTTCGCCGCGTCGATGCCGTGGCTGCGCTGGCAATGCTCGGACCGCGCGGAGCACCTGCCTGGCATCCGCTTCTGGCTGGATGAGACCGCGCTGCCCAACACGGCCGCCCCGCTGGAATTGGACGTCGCCGGCGCGTGGCCGCCGCATCGCTACGACGCGGTCTTCAGCGCCAACACGCTGCACATCATGAGCTGGCCGGAGGTGGAAACGCTGTTCGCGCGGCTGCCGCAGGCGACATCCGTCGACGCCGTGCTCGCGATCTATGGTCCCTTCAACGATGGCGGCCGCTACACCAGCGACAGCAACGCCGCCTTCGACCTGTGGCTGAAAGAGCGCGGCGCGCACATGGCCATCCGCGATGCCGAAGCGGTCCATGCGCTGGCCGCGCGGGCCGGCTTCCAGCCTGTGGCCGACGTCACGATGCCGGCGAACAATCGCTGCCTGGTCTGGCGCCGCCGCTGAGCGGATGTCCTTTTCCCCGCGGACCGTGCCAAGGCCCGCCCCGGGTGGCATGATGCCCGTGTCGTTCATCGCCACGCGCCGCATGCCTTCCGTGCAAGCCATCGATACCCTCACGCCCTGCCCCTGCGGCAATCCCGACGGCTATCTGCGCTGCTGCGGCCCGCTGCACGACGGCGCCGCCGCTGCCACCGCCGAAGCGCTGATGCGTTCGCGCTACAGCGCCTATGTGCTCAAGCGCGAGGATTACCTGCTCGCCACATGGCATCCAAGCACGCGGCCGGCCACCCTGAAGCTCGGCGCGCAGCAACCCGAGCCGACCTGGCTCGGCCTTACCGTGAAGCGTCACGAAAGCACCGGCGACAACGCCATCGTCGAGTTCGTCGCGCGCCTACGCTACGGCGGCGGCAAGGCCCAGCGCATGCATGAGATCAGCCGCTTCGTGCGCGAAGACGGCCGCTGGTACTACGTCGACGGAACGTTTCCCGACACCTGATACCTCGGCTACCCGCCGAAGCTCATCGCCGTCTCGCCTTCCTCGCGCCCGTTGGGCCCGAAGCGCCGTTCCACGATCACCCCGCGCCCGTCATGGCCCAGCGCGACGATCGTGCTGGCGCGCGTGCCATAGAGGTCGCCGCGGATGAAGGCGGAAGACAACCAGCGCTCGCGTTCCAATCCGACGCCGGTATCGGGCAACTGCTCGTCCGGCGCGCGATGTTCGTCGGCGAGCGCGGCGAACAGCGGCGCGAAGTCGCCCTCGCTATCCTTACCGTCGAGCCACGCCTGCAAGCGCTGCATCAAGGCGCGCGTCTTGGGCCAGGGCGTGTTGAAGTCCGCGTTCGACAGGCCATGGATACCGGGCGCGACCGTCTGCGCCTTGGCCGACGGGCGATTGCCCAGATAGAACGCATCGGCCGCATCGAAGGTGAGCAGGTTGAACGGGCGGTACTCCGCTGCGGTGCCCAGCATGGTCTGCGCATGCGCGGCGGCGTGCGCTTCGCCGCGC
This sequence comes from Dyella sp. CR10, assembly GCF_055814425.1. Taxonomy (NCBI): domain Bacteria; kingdom Pseudomonadati; phylum Pseudomonadota; class Gammaproteobacteria; order Lysobacterales; family Rhodanobacteraceae; genus Dyella; species Dyella sp. CR10. The sequence continues at coordinate 5,057,427 of NZ_CP185986.1, read as the reverse complement.
AGATAATCCGTCGCCAGCAGGCCGCGCGACGCGCCCAGCTGCGGATCGCGCGGATCGCGTACGTTGGTGACCACGCAACAACGCCCCGCGTCGGTCACGCCCAGCCAGGTGCCGCCCGCTTCCAGGTCGCGGCCGCCCACCACCGCTCCATCATCCCAGCGCGCCAGCGGCGCGCTCGCTCGCGCGTGGAATTCGTCGCGGTTGCCGGCCAGCACCAGCCGCCAGCGCGGGTGCGCCTGCCACGCGAAGGCGATCAGGCACATGACGCGGCCCGCCGCCGCACGGCTTCGGCCCAGCGGCGAGCCACGGCCGGCGACGTCATGCACACCGCATCGTCGGTGACGGTGGTGACCGCCCGTTCCAGCAGCTGGATGTCCGCCTCGTGCTGGCGCGCCACGTGCGGATCCTCGAAGAACAGCACGCGCTGGCAGCGGCGCTCCAGCACCAGGTCGGCAATCTGCGCATCGCCACCCATCGGGCCGCTCTGGTAGCGCTGTACCCACAGCTCGCCTTGTGGCCAGCCGCGGCTCCAGGCCAGTTCGTTCAACTGCTGGCCGGTGGTGCCGGTGGCGACGCGGTAGGCGAAACGCGCCAGCACATCGAAGTGTTCGGCAGCGTAGGCGATCATCTGCGGCTTCATCGCATCGTGCGCGATCAACGCGAGAGCCTGGCCCTCCAGCGCATGGAACGCGTTCGCGCCCGGATCGGGGGCCAGGCCGGCAAGGATGCGCTCCATTTCCACCCAGTCGCGCGCCGAGGCGACGGTGGAGATGAAAGGCTTCTGATGGATCACGCACTGGCGTTTCAACGCCACCGCTTCAGGAAAGATCGACGACGGATCGACCGGATGCATCAGGTAGATCGCCCCGTCCAGCACCCGCCCGGGATGGGGCATGCCCACCACTTCGGCGACCAGCTTCATCAGGCCACCCTCGCGGCCATAGGGATAGCGCACCAGGCCGTCGTAACCGGCCAGCGCGTTCTGGCGCACGATCGCGTCATAGGTGCGCCCCACCGCATGCAGGCCGATGCCCAGCTCGCGAATACCCGCGCCGCTCGCGCGCAGCCAGCGGAACAGCGCCGCCTCCGCGTGGCCGTGGTGGACTTGGTTAGCGGCGAGGCCCATGCGCATGGCGTTCGTTTCCCCTGATGTGGAACGGAAGCCTACCGCAGCGCGCGCCGCCCCGGGGCTCCAAAAAATGCGGCGCGCCGGAACACCGGCGCGCCGCCCGGACTCCCCTTCAGACGCGGATCAGAGCTTCAGCTTCACGCCCAGGTTGTAGAACCGCCCCACCAGGCCCGCCTGCGCATAGGTCGGGTTGTAGTTGGCGCCGCCGCCGGCGTAGTTGGACGGATCGAACGGTGCCTTGCGATCGAACAGATTCATCACCGAGCCGGTGATCGCGATGTGGTCGTTGATCTGGTAACTGCCGGTCAGGTCCATGTAGGTAAACGAGCCGATGTGGCAACTGACCGGAATCGCGCTCAGGCAGTTGCTCGGATCGGTACCCGCATCCAGCGCGTAATTGGCCATACCGCTCACGTGGTACAGCGTGCCGGTAATCGTGGCCGGGCCCCACACGAAGGTGTTGGCCCACGACATGCGCCGGCGCGGTGTACCGGCACCGGACGACAGCTGGTACGGACCATGCGTGGCGACGAACTGCTCCTTGGTGCCGTCAGGCAGGGTCAGCGTCCAGTTGAAGATCTGCGTGCCGCTGAACTGGCTCATGTAGTGCATGTCGTGGTTGAAATCGAAGTGGGCCTGCACGTCCACGTCGATGCCGGTGGTCTTCAGCGAGGTGGCGTTGATGTACAGGCTGTCGATCTCCGCCGGCCGCGGCAGCGCGTTCGGATGCAGCGGGTCGGGTGTATCCGGGATCACCACGACGCCCGGCGCCTGCGGCAGGCCCGCGTAGTAATTGGCCAGCGCCGAGGACGCGTCGGCCGGCCCGATCACGTTCTCCTTCTTGATGTTGTAGTAGTCGACCGACAGGTTCAGCCAGCTGGTCGGCTGTACCAGCACGCCGAGCGTGAAGTTGCGCGCCTTCTCCGGCTTGATGTCCTTGTTGGCCAGCGTGGCCAGCGACAGCGCGTACTGGTTGACGTAGCCATTGCCGCTACCGCCGTGCGCGGCGATGAAATCCGGCGGCGGCGTGTGGTTGATGAAGCCCTGCGAGGAGCTGGAGCCGTTCTCGGCGAAGCTCGGCGCGCGGAAACCCTTGGAGTACGTGCCGCGCAGCGCCACCCAGTCGAACGGCTTCCACTTGACGCCGACCTTGGGCGTGAAGCGCGTGCCCACGTCGGAGTAATGGTCCAGTCGACCGGACACATCCACCTCGAGGGTCTCCAGCAGCGGCGCATTGAACTCGACATAACCCGCCGACACGTTGCGACTGCCCTTGGTCTGCGCATTACCCAGACCCTGGAACTCGAAGTTCGGGTTGAGCGTGGGATCATCCTGCGATTCATGGCGGAACTGCGCACCGAACGCGAAACCCAGCGCACCGCCAGCCATATCCCACAGCGAGCGGTTGACCGCGATATCCAGCGCGTCCAGGTCGGTGGTGGACGTCTTGTCGTAGCCCGGCGCCAGCGCGGCGCGCACGCGGGAGCTGTTGGCCGCGGGATTGGCGAAGTTGTAGCTGCCGCTGTTGATGGCATCCAGCAAGGCGGCGTAGCTGATGAACCCGTACTGCTTGGTATCCAGCCAGTCGTGGTTGATCGTCGCGGTGACGTCGTAGTTCCACTCGCCGAACGCGCCGGAAATGCCGCCGACCAGGCGCGCGTTGTGATTGTTGTAGTTGAAGCCGTTGTTCATGTCGCCGAACGCGTAGTTGAGCAACGCATAGTCGTTCGGGAACGGATTGCTCGGATTGCCCGGCGGCAGGGCGATGCTGTTGGTGTTGTGCGGCGTACTGTTCTGCACCTGGCGCGGCAGGCCCGGCGCCCAGGTCTTGGCCTCGAAATAGCTGGCCGACATGTAAGCGCGGGTGGTGTCGTTGAGCTTGATGGTGAAACGGCCATAGATGCCGCCCTGCTCCATCGCCGGCTGCACCTGGCCATACAGCGACTGGAAGTTCTGCAGGCAGTAGCTGCCCGTGTCGTCGGTCGTCAGCGCCGAGTTCGCGCCACATGCACGCAGCGGTTGCGCCAGCGCGCCCGCATTGGGCACGCCACTGGTGATATCGCCGGGCCGGCTGAGCGAACCGGGCGTCACCGAGCCATACACCGAGCCGGTGCGCTGGCCGGGCTGGCCGACGTTGAGGTTGGGACCGCCGATGGATGTCAGGTCCTGGGTATTGAACGGAAAGCCGCGGTCGCGCAGCCAGATCGCGTTGTCTTTTTGATACTGCACGGCGATGTAGCCGTTATGGCCGTCCTTTTCCAGATCGCCGCCGCCGGCAAGGAACGTCGCCTTGCGGGTGAAGCCGCCACCGTGCTGCGAGGTGCCGATGTCGACCGTACCTTCCACGCCCTTGTAGTTGGGCTTGAGGATGATGTTGACCACGCCGGCGATGGCATCGGCGCCATACAGCGAAGAGGCGCCGTCCTTCAGCACTTCGATGCGGTCGACGGCCGCGAGCGGGATGGTGTTGAGGTCGACGAACGAACGCTGGCCGTCATCCGCCACCGGGTAGTTGGTGGCGCGGTGGCCATCGACCAGCACCAGGGTGGAGTTCACGGTCAGGCCGCGCAGCGCGACGCCGGACGAACCGGCGGCGAAGCCGTTGGAGAACGCGTTCGGGATCGAACCGCTGTTGTCGGCGGAGATCGAGCGCACCACGTCGGAAACGGTGGTCATGCCGCTGCGCTGAATCTGCTGTGCGGTGAGGACGGTGACCGGGGACGGCGTCTCTACATCGATACGTGGCACCGCCGAGCCGGTCACGGTGATGGTCTGCAGTTGCTTGGGCTGTTCCTGCGGCGGCGGGGACGCCGGCGCGGAAGCATCCTGGGCGATAACGGCTCCGACCGGGGCGAACAACAAACCGGCCAGGGTCAGTGCAAGCTGGTTGCGCTTCATGGGGATGGCCTCTCTTTGTTTGTTATGGCTTTGCGCCAACGAGCCCATTAGCCGGGTGGGGGAATGCGCCATTTCTCGACGCATGCTTAATGGGTCCGCGACAGAGTCTTCCACTTTAAGGTTGGCTTCACAAGTTCCATGAAGAAAGAACTAAACCATTGATATCGCAATATTTTGCGCGGCAACGTAGTTAGCATAAGTCGTGCCGAAATGGCCCAGAGATAATCAGGGCAAATACGGTCAGGGGATATCCGCGCATTATGCTCAAGGCATTTAGAACGTTCTAATTGCCATAATCACGCCGACTCGAAATAAATCGCCGCAAAGAAAAACGCCGCCCTCTCGGGCGGCGCTTTCTTTCGAAGCCCAGACGCTGCGGCTCAGGCCAGCAAGGCGCGCTCGATCGACCCCGCCGCCTCGCGGCCATCGTATACCGCGCGGACCACCAGATCCGCGCCGCGCACGTTGTCGCCGCCAGCGAAGATGCGCGGATGGCTGGTCTGGTTCGGCAGCGCGCCATCGGCACCGGTGACGATGCGGCCGGAGCGATCCAGCGCCACGCCATGCGAGCGCAGCCAGTCGGGCGGACTGGGCAGGAAGCCGAAGGACTGGATCACCACGTCGGCCGGAATCTCCGTTTCGGTACCCGACACGTTCTGCGGACGCGCCCGGCCGTGGCCATCCTTCACCAGCGCGGTCTCGATCACGCGCACGCCGCGCACCTTGCCCTGCGCATCGCCCAGAATCTCCAGCGGCTGGCGCTGGAACAGGAATTCCACGCCTTCCTCCCGGCTGTACTTCACCTCGCGCGCGGAGCCGGGCATGTTCGCCTCGTCGCGGCGATACACGCAGGTGACCGAAGCCGCGCCCAGGCGGATCGCGGTGCGATTGCAGTCCATGCCGGTGTCGCCGCCGCCGAGCACGACCACGTGCTTGCCGCGGAAATCGAAGGCATGGGGCACCGCCTCGTCGCGCAGCAGGCGCTCGGTATTGGCGATCAGGAACGGCAGCGCGTCGTGCACGCCGTGCAGCTGGCGGCCGGGCAGTTCCGCATCGACATAGGTATAGGCGCCGGTGCCGACGAACACCGCGTCGTAATCGTCCAGCAGCTGGCCGAACTCGACATCGCGCCCCACTTCGTGGCCGAGCAGGAAGCGCACGCCCATACCCTCGAGCACATCGCGGCGCGTGCGCACCACGCCCTTGTCCAGCTTGAACGGCGGGATGCCGAAGGTGAGCAGGCCGCCGATCTCTTCCTGGCGGTCGTAGACGTCGGCAGCGATACCGGCGCGGCGCAGGCGATCCGCGCAGGCCAGGCCGGCGGGGCCGGCGCCGACGATGGCCACGCGCTTGCCGGTCTCGCGCACCTTGGACAGGTCCGGCCGCCAGCCCTGGCGCAGCGCTTCGTCGGTAACCCAGCGCTCGATGCTGCCGATGGTCACGGCGCCGAATGCGGTCTGCTCCAGCGTGCACGAGCCCTCGCACAGGCGATCCTGCGGACACACGCGGCCGCAGATTTCCGGCAGCGGGTTGGTCTCGTGCATCAGCGTGGCGGCTTCGAGGATGCGGCCGTCCTGCACCAGCTTCAGCCAGTTGGGAATGTAGTTGTGTACCGGGCAGGCGTGCTCGCAGTAGGGATTGCCGCAATCGATGCAGCGCTCGGCCTGCATGGCCGCCTGGGGACCGGCGAAGTCGCCGGCGATCTCGCCGTAGCCGAGCACGCGGATCGCGACCGGGACGGTGCGCGGCGTCTGGCGTTCGACATGGAGGAACTGAAAGGACTTATCTGGCATGGGGCTGGACGCGTCGAAAGAAGATGGAAGGGATCAACAGGAGAGAACCGTGTGGATCGAGCGTTTTCGCGCTATCCGCACGCCGTGTTTCCCTGCCCCGCTTTCGGGTCGCAGCGTTGTCTTCGTCATCACGCTGCGCTCCTCAGTTCTTCCGCCAGCGCATCCAGGCTCGCCGCCTTCGGCTTCACCAGCCAGAACTTGTACTGCAGGCCGCGGAAGTCGCGCAGGATCTGCCGGCCCCATTCGCTGCCCGTCAGCTCCACATGGCGCGACACCAGGCCGCGCAGGTGCTGCATGTAGTGCTCCATGCCTTCCGGCGAGATGCGCAGGATGTCCACCAGCTCGTGGTTGTAGCAGTCCACGAAGTCGCGCTCCAGGTCGAGCACATAGGCGAAGCCGCCGGTCATGCCCGCGCCGAAATTGAGGCCCACCTTGCCCAGCACCGCCACCACGCCGCCGGTCATGTATTCGCAGCAGTGGTCGCCGGCGCCTTCCACCACGGCCAGCGCGCCGGAGTTGCGCACGGCGAAGCGCTCGCCCGCGCGGCCCGCGGCGAACAGCTCGCCGTCGGTCGCGCCATACAGGCAGGTGTTGCCGATGATCGCCGCATCCTGGCTGGCGAACGGCGAATCCAGCGGCGGCCGCACCACGATGCGGCCACCGGCCATGCCCTTGCCGACGCCGTCGTTGGCTTCGCCGACCAGGTCGATATGCACGCCGCCGGCATTCCATGCGCCCAGGCTCTGACCGGCCGCGCCTTCCAGGCGCAGCACGATCGGGTGCGCGTCCATGCCGTGATCGCCCCAGCGCCGGGCGACGTCGCCAGAGAGACGCGCGCCGATCGCGCGGTCGGTATTGGCGATGGCATAGCGGAATTCGCCGCCGCTGCGGTTGACCACCGCATCGCGGGTGTCGCGCTCGATGCGCGTGGCCAGCGCCGCGTCGTCGCGCATCGGATTGCGCGGCAGGGCGCAGGCGAAATCGACATCGGCGCCCAGCGCATCGCCATGGATCAGCGGCGCGAGGTCCAGCTTGTGCTGCACCGGCGTCGCACCCTCCAGCTGCTCGAGCAGGTCGCTGCGGCCGATGATCTCGGCGAGACTGCGCGCGCCCAGCCGGGCCAGATGCTCGCGCACGTCTTCCGCGACGAAGCGGAAGTAATGCATCACCATCTCCGGCAGGCCGATGAAGTGCTCCTTGCGCAGCACCGCATGCTGGGTGGCCACGCCGGTGGCGCAGTTGTTGAGGTGGCAGATACGCAAGTACTTGCAGCCCAGCGCCACCATCGGGCCGGTGCCGAAGCCGAAGCTTTCGGCGCCCAGCAGCGCCGCTTTCACCACATCCAGGCCGGTCTTCAGGCCGCCGTCGGTCTGCAGGCGCACGCGACCGCGCAGGTCGTTGCGGCGCAGGGTCTGCTGCGTTTCGGCCAGGCCCAGTTCCCACGGCGTACCGGCGTACTTGATGGACGTGAGCGGGCTGGCGCCGGTGCCGCCGTCGTGGCCGCTGACCGTGATCAGGTCCGCACCGGCCTTCACCACGCCCGCGGCGACGGTGCCGACGCCGGCGTGGCTGACCAGCTTGACCGAGACCAGCGCGGCGGGATTGACCTCCTTGAGGTCGTGGATCAGCTCGGCGAGGTCTTCGATCGAATAGATGTCATGGTGCGGCGGCGGCGAAATCAGGCCGATGCCCGGCTTGGCGTAGCGCAGGCGCGCGATGGTCGCGTCCACCTTGTGGCCCGGCAGCTGGCCGCCTTCGCCCGGCTTGGCGCCCTGGGCGATCTTGATCTGCAGCACCTCGGCATTGACCAGGTAGGACGGCGTGACGCCGAAGCGCCCCGACGCGACCTGCTTGATCTTGGACATCTTCTCGGTGCCGTAGCGCGCCGGATCTTCACCGCCTTCGCCCGAATTGCTGCGCGCGCCCAGGCGATTCATGCCGATCGCCAGCGCCTCGTGCGCCTCCGGCGACAGCGCACCCAGCGACATGCCGGCGGAGTCGAAGCGCGACAGGATGCTCTGCATCGATTCGACCTCGTCCAGCGGCACCGCTTCGCGCAGCGGCCGCGGACGCAGCAGGTCGCGCAGCGCCGAGGGCGGCCGGCGGTCGACGAAGTCCGTATAGACGCGATAGTCGGCGGCATCGCCCGTGCGCACCGCCTTCTGCAGGCTGGCGATCACGTCCGGGTTGTACATGTGGTACTCGCCGCCATGCACGTACTTGTACAAGCCGCCGGCGCGCAGCGACTGCGCTTCGTTCCATGCTTCGGCGGCGAGCAGGCGCTGGTCCTGCTCCAGTTCGACGAAGCCGGCGCCGCCGATGCGCGACGGCGTGCCGGGGAAGCACAGCGCCACCACGTCCGGCGCCAGCCCCACGATTTCGAACAATTGGGCGCCGCGGTAGCCGGCCACGGTGGAGATGCCCATCTTGGAGAGGATCTTCAGCAGGCCCTTGCGGATGCCGCGTCGGTAGCTGCGGCCCACTTCCATGCGATCGCTGGCGATGTGGCCTTCGCGGCCCAGCTCGAACAGGCTCTGGTAGGCAAGCCAGGGATAAATCGCGGTGGCGCCGTAGCCGATCAGGCAGGCGAACTGGTGCGGGTCACGCGGCGTGGCGGTCTCGACGACGATGTTGCATTGACATCGCAGGCCTTCGTCGATCAGGTACGCATGCACCGCGCCAGTGGCCAGCAGCGAATGGATCGGCAGCAGGCCGCGCTCCGGATAGCGGTCGCTGAGGAACACCAGCGCGCACCCCTCGCGCACCGCCTGCGCCACCTCGCGGCACAAGCGGCGCAACGCGTTCTCCAGGCCCTCTTCCGGCGCATACATCAGGTCGAAGCGCGGCGTGCCGGCAAACTGCGGCAACGCCAGCAGCTGGCGCAGCTTGCGCTGGGACAGGATGGGCGAGTTGATCAGGATCTGCTTCGCGTTTTCCGGCCCCAGGTCGAACGGATTGCCCTCCGCGCCGATCTGCGTCACCAGCGACATCACCAGCTTTTCGCGCAGCGGATCGATCGGCGGGTTGGTGACCTGGGCGAAGGCCTGGCGGAAACGGTCGAATAGCGGGCGCACCTGGCGCGACATCGCCGCGATCGGCGTGTCGTCGCCCATCGAACCGGTCGCTTCCATCTCCAGCTCGGCCAGCGCCTTGAGCACCGATTCGCGCTCTTCGCGCGAGAGGCCATAGAGCTTCTGGTAGCAGCGCAGCTGGTCGGCCGGCAGCGGCTCGGCGGCCAGGGACGGGTCGATCAGATCCGATTCGAGATAGCTCACGCCGGCACGCAGCCAGTCGCGGTACGGCGCGCGACGGCGGTTGATGTCGTCGATGTCCGCGTCGCGCAATAGCCGCTTGTTGGCGAAATCGACCGCGATCATCTCTCCTGGCGCGAGGCGGCCCTTGGCGATCACGCGGGCCGACGGCACGTCCCACAAGCCGGCTTCGGAGGCGACGATCAGGTGGTTGTCTTCCGACAGTGCCCAGCGCGCCGGTCGCAGACCGTTGCGGTCGAGCGTGCAGGCGGCGTAGTGGCCGTCGCACATCACCAGGCCGGCGGGGCCGTCCCAGGGCTCGCTGTGCAGCGCGTAGTACTCGTAGAAAGCGGCCAGGTCTTCGTCGATGCCTTCGCGTGCGGCGAAGGCTGGCGGCACCAGCACACGCATCGCGGCAATCAGCTCCAGGCCGCCGGTGGTGAGCACTTCCAGCGCGTTGTCCAGGCTTTCCGAATCCGAGCCGGTCTGGCGCACCAGCGGGCCCAGGTCCGACAGCTCGACCAGGGGCGAGCGCAGGATCGACTCGCGCGCCTGCATCCAGCGCCGGTTGGCGCGGATGGTATTGATCTCGCCGTTGTGCGCGAGCAGCCGGAAGGGTTGGGCCAATCTCCACTGCGGCGTGGTGTTGGTCGAAAAGCGCTGGTGGAACACCACCGCGTCGGAGACCAGGGCCGGATGGGCCAGGTCCGGATAGACCTCGCGCAGGCGCCCCGGCGCGGCCATCGCCTTGTAGCCGATCACCTGGGCGGACAGGGTCACCACATAAAAATGTGTATCGTCTGCCAGCGCCGTCTCGGCGCGACGGCGGGCGCGGAACAAGGCGCGCTCGAACGCGTCGGCGTCCAGCCCCTGCGCATCCACAAAGATCTGCCGCACGCGCGGACGCGCCGCCGCCGCCAGCGGACCGCAGGCCTCCGGATTGACCGTCACCTCGCGCCAGCCGGCCACCTGCAGGCCCTCCTCGCGCACGAACGCTTCCAGCGTGGCGCAAGCCAGCTCGCCACCGCGCTCGTCCTTGGGATCGAGGAACACCAGCCCCGCCGCGAAACGCTCGCCCACCGACAGTTTCGCTTCCGCCGCCAGCGCCGCCAGCCAGATCTGCGGTTTGTGCACCAGCACGCCGCAGCCGTCGCCGCTGATCCCGTCGGCGTTGACGCCGCCGCGGTGCGAAAGTTTCGCCAGCGCGGCAAAGGCGGTATCGACCACCCATGCGCTGGCGCGGCCGTCGATCTGGGCGACCAGACCGAAGCCGCAGCTATCGTGTTCGAACGCGGCGTCGTACAGCGCCGGTGTACCTGCCTGGACCATCTTGCCTCCCCGGCCGACGGATTTGCGGGACACGCACGCCCAGCGGTGCGAAATGCACCACTGCCCCGTGCGCGGCTGTGGCTTCGACTAGAGCACAGTTGGTGCGTCGCGTCAAAGCGATTCGGACGGCCAAATGACGCGCGTTTTTCAGGCAGGCCCGCCAGGCGACCATACCAGTTCGGAAGAAACTGCGACGCAGGCTTCGGCCGTGGCGGGGAAAACTAAGGTCGATGTAAGGCTCGCATGGCATCGCGCGCGCGTCGCAATGACATTCATTTAGGCGTCCAAACGGCCATACCAGTTTCTTGCCCGCCGTCACACAAGCGCCACGCAACCGTCAAAAAAGCAGCTCACGATGCGCCGCTTTAACCCCTTCTCAACACGGCGCTCGACATGAACATCCCGAACCGCAAGCCCTTCTTCCGTAGCGGCAGGACGGACCTCCCCTCGTTGAGCGCCCTTGCGGCAGGCATACGCCAGCATCTGCTGCCGGCGCCCCGGTGGCTGCTGGCCGCCGGATTCTGCATGACGGGCGCGGCCATGGCCACGGACACGCCAGCCGACACCAACCCCCAGCGCCCCGCCGCCGCACAGCCCGGCGCCAAGCAGCTGGAAGAAGTGGAAGTGCGCGCCAACACGTCGACGTCGGCCATCGTGCAGGCGCCGACCCAGGCCGAACTGGACATCACCCAGCCGCAATCGGTGATCGGGCTGGACTACATCGCCAACCACGTCGCCCCCACCGCCGATTACGCGGCCATCGCCGCGATCGCGCCGGGCGTGTCCACCATCGGCGTCAGCGGCCCGGGCCTGGGCGAAGCCAAGCAGATGACCATCCGCGGCTTCAACGACAACCAGTACAACGTCACCTACGACGGCATTCCCTTCGGCGACACCAACGACTTCAGCCACCACACCAGCAGCTACTTTCCGGCCAAGATGATCGGCCAGGTCACGGTCGACCGCGGCCCCGGCGGTGCCAGCCAGCTCGGCCAGGCGACGTTCGGCGGCACGGTGGCGCTGCGCTCGAAGGACGCGCGCGACGAGTTTTCCTTCATTCCCACCGTGAGCTACGGCAGCTACGACACCACGCTCACCCACCTCGAACTCAACAGCGGCCGCCTGGAGAGCCTCGGCGGCGCCAAGCTGATCGCCAGCGCGCAGTACAACGATACCGACACAGCGCGCACCGAATCGCCGATGAGCCGCAAGACCGGCTACATCAAATACATCCAGCCGCTGGGCGAGGCAACGGAACTGACCTTCCTGAGCAACTACAACTACATCCGCTTCAACAACCCGGACAAGACCGACCTCACCCAGCAGCAGATCGATACGCTGGGCCGCAACTTCGGCCTCAACACCAACCGCGCCAGTACCGACTGCTATTGCTACAACTACCAGACCAAGCAGACGGACCTGGAGTACATCGGCCTCAGCAGCGCGCTCAGCGATACCTGGCACCTGGATGACAAGCTCTACACCTACGCCTACGACAACGACAGCCACGAGAGCCCGTACATCGGCACCGGCGCGTCGAAGAGCAACATGGGTGGCTACAACAAGATCAACAACTACCGCGCCTGGGGCGACACGCTCGAAGCCACGCGTACGGACGACCACGGCCAGCTGAAGCTCGGCGGCTGGTACGAGTACATCGACAACACCCGCTACAGCGTGGCGCTCGATTACGGCCTGGGCGGCATCCACGACGTGAAGAAGGGCAAGCTCGACAGCAGCGCGTACAAGTACACGATGGTCGATCGCCTGCGCACGACGCAGCTCTACGCCGAGTACGCCTGGCGCGTGACCGACGCCTTCACTCTGACCCCCGGCGTGAAATACGACCGCGCCACGCGCTACATCGATGCGCCAATCAACCAGACCACCAAGCTGCCGCTGAAGTACCAGCAGACCTGGGACAAGCCGCTGGGCTCGCTTACCGCCAATTACCTGCTGAGCAGCGAGTGGAGCGTATACGCGCAGGCGGCGCAGGGCTTCCTCACGCCCAATCTCAACCAGTTCTACGTGCCCAACCCGCGCGAAAGTCGCACCGAGCCGCAGAAGACCATGAACTACCAGGCGGGTACGGTGTACAAGACCGACCGCTTGAACGCCGATGCGGACGTGTTCTACATCGACTACCAGAACTTCCCGCTGATCGGCACCGATCCGGTGACGCACGATCCGATCTACGCCCTCGCCAAGGGCGCCACCATGAAAGGCGCCGAGGCCGAAGCCACCTATTACCTGGGCGAAGGCGTGAGCCTGTATGCCAATGGCTCGGTGATCGACGCGAAGTTCAAGCGCTCGAACCTGCGCATGCCCACCGTGCCGTCGGGCACCGCGGCGCTGGGCTTCCTGTATGACATCGGCGGCTTCTCCGGCTCGCTGACCAGCAAGTTCGTGGGTGGCCAGCGCGTGTACAACAGCGACCTCAACCCCGACGTCGCCGCCTCGGCCACGGCCAGCGGCCACACCACCGGCTGGTGGACCACGGCGCTCAGCCTCGGCTATGGCCAGAACCTCTCCGGTTCGATCATCAAGAGCTACAAGATCCGCCTGCAGGTGGACAACCTGTTCGACGAACACAAGCAGGTGATCGACACGATCAAGGGCAGCACGCCGTACTACCTGGTGCTGCCCGGCCGCAGCTGGTTCGCCTCCGTATCCCTCGCTCTGTGATCGGGAGAATGCCCATGACTTACCGTCGCTCCATACTTCGCGCCACGCTTGGCACATTGCTGTTCCTGACGGCTTTCGCGGCGCCGGCCGACAGCGCGCCTCGCTACCTCCCCGATACCCAGCTGCACCAGCTGCAGGCGGTGCTCGCCCCGCCGTCGCCGCCGGGCTCGCCTGAAGATCGCGCCGACCGTGCCGTCACTGATCAGGCCTATGCTGGGCGCAGCGAGAGCGACAACGCGCTGTCGCATGCCGAGGAAGAGTTCGACGTCTTCGCCTTCGCCCGGGTGCTCGGCCCGGATTTCGACGCCGCCAGGCTGCCGCGCACCGCGGCGCTGTTCGCCGAGGTGCAGAAGGAGACCGCCAAGGCGGTGAAGGAAGCAAAGAACCACTGGCAGCGTGAACGCCCTTGTCCGCTCGACGCCTGCCGCAAGGAACCGGAAGGCGACGAAAAGAATCTGAAGAAGAAAAGCTACGGCTATCCCAGCGGTCACAGCACGCGCGCCACCGTGTTCGCGATCCTGCTGGCCCAGGCCCTGCCGGCCCGCACGGACGCCCTGGCCGGCTACGCCCATGACGTGGGCTGGCGCCGCGTGGTGCGCGGCGTGCATACGCCGCAGGACATCTACGCCGGGCGCGTGTTCGGCCAGGCCTTGGCGGCGGCCTTCCTCGCCAATCCGGCACTGCGCCACGACCTGGATGAGGCGGCAAAGGAGCTGGACACGGCCGGGTTCGCGACACCGGCGAAGGCGGCGGCCGCGCCCTGAAGCGCGGCACGGAGGCGGGCCCGGTTTGGTACTATCCCGGGCCGCCTTCCGCGTGCCGCCTTCCATGCTCAACCCGCAACAATTGGCCGCAGTCGAGCACTGCGATACCCCTCTTCTCGTGCTTGCCGGCGCCGGTTCCGGCAAGACCAGCGTGATCACGCAGAAGATCGCCTATCTGATTCAGCGCCGGAAGCTGGCGCCGTCCAAAATCGCGGCCATCACCTTCACCAACAAGGCGGCGAAGGAAATGCGCGAGCGCGTGGCCAAGCTGATCAGCAGCGAAGATGCCAACGCGCTCACCGTGTGCACCTTCCACGCGCTGGGCCTGAAATTCCTGCAGATCGAGCATGCGCGCGCGGGGCTGCGCAAAGGCTTTTCGGTGCTCGATGCGGACGACAGTGAAGTGATCATCAAGGAACTGGCGCCCAAGGGCGCCAAGCCCGATGTGCTGTTCGGCATTCGCAATCTGGTCAGCCGCGCCAAAAACGCCGGCCTGTCGCCGGAAGAAGCACTCGCCGCCGCGCGCAGCCCGCGCGAGATGGACGCGGCGATGATCTACCAGCTCTACCAGGCGCGTCTCAGTGCGTTCAACGCGGTGGATTTCGACGATCTGATCCGCCTGCCGCTGCGCATCCTGGAAAGCGATGACGAATGCCGTGCCGCCTGGCGCGAACGCCTGCGCTACCTGCTGGTGGACGAGTACCAGGACACCAATGATGCGCAGTACCGCCTGCTCAAGGCGCTGGCCGGCGACCGCGGCGGTTTTACCTGCGTTGGCGATGACGACCAGTCCATCTATGCCTGGCGCGGCGCCAATCCGGAGAACATCGACCAGCTCAGCAAGGACTGGCCCAGCTTGCGCGTGATCAAGCTCGAGCAGAACTACCGCTGCGGCCGCCGCATCCTGCGCGCCGCCAACAAGCTGATCGCCAACAATCCGCATCTGCACGAAAAGAAACTGTGGAGCGAACACCCGGAAGGCGCGCCGATCCGCGTGCTGGAGTGCAAGGACAACGAGCACGAAGCCGAACGCGTCGCCGCCATCGCCACCACGCTGGCCGAGAAGCACAAGGCGCGCTGGCATGAGATGGCCATCCTCTATCGCGGCAACTTTCAGGCCCGCCCGCTGGAGAAGGCGCTGCGCCTGGCGCGCATTCCCTATCACCTCACCGGCGCACTGAGCTTCCTCGATCGCGCCGAGGTGAAGGACTTGCTCTGCTATCTGCGCCTGCTCACCAATCCCAGCGACGATGCCGCCTTCCTGCGCGTGGTGAACGTGCCCAAGCGCGAGATCGGCGCGACCACGCTGGAAAAGCTCGGCCAGATCGCGCAGACGCGCAATGCATCCCTGCTCGATGCGGCGCGCAGCGATGCGGTGCTGCGCCAGCTTTCGCCCCGCCCGGCTTCGGCGCTGGCCGGCTTCACCACGCTGATGGACGAGCTGCGCAGCGCCTCGCTGCACGAGAGCGCGGCGGACCTGGTGGAAACCGTGCTCAAGCGCACCGGCTACGCCAGCGAGATCGTCGCCAGCACCACCGACGTAGCGCTGCGCGAACGCCGCCTGGGCAATCTGCGCGAACTCGGCGACTGGTTCCGCGCCATGCAGCGCAATGACAACACCACCGGCGATCTGGCCGCGCAGCTCGCACTGCTCAGCCACGCCGACCGCGACGAGCCCGGCAATGCGCTGCGCATGATGACGCTGCATGCGGCCAAGGGCCTGGAGTTCCGCTTCGTCTTCATCGTCGGCTGCGAGGAAGGCACGCTACCGCATGACGGCGCCATGGACGAAGGCCGCGTCGACGAGGAACGTCGCCTGATGTACGTGGGCATCACCCGCGCCAAGGAGATGCTTACGCTGTCGTGGTCGTCCAAGACCAAGCGCTACGGCGAGGTACACAGCAACCAGCCCAGCCGCTTCCTGCACGAACTGCCGCAGGACGACCTGCATTGGCAGGGCAAGGATCCGGAGGCGGACAAGGAAGTGGTGCGCGAGACGGCCGAATCGCACATGGCCAAGATCGCGGCTATGCTCGCCGGGAACTGACGCGGCAGGCACCGCGACAGAGGCGCGGCGACGACGTGGAACTGCGCTACGCTTCGTTATCTACGCACCGGGGCATGGAGCTTACGCATGCGCAAATTGCTGATCGCGATTCTGGCCGTTCTGCTGGCAGCCTGCGGCAGTATCGACTCTCTTTCCAAGAACAAGCCCGTACTGTCGGCGACCAGTCGCAAGGCACCTGCGGATTACGCCAGGTGCGCGCATGCGAAATGGATTCGCGTCAACGCGCTCGTGACCATGGTGGATGAGGGGAACAGCTACAAGATCCTTCTTCCCGACATGGGTGGCGGCCTCATCTTTATGCTCGACGTGCAGCCATCTCCCAGCGGAAGCAGCATCAATCTCTACAAGCGTTCTGGCATCATCGGTCTGGTCGATTCGTTCAAGGACGCCTCCACAGCCTGCCTGTGACGGCAACGCAGAATCCCGCATCGAGGCAAGGAAGTCACATGTCCCTACCACCCTCCCGCTCCTCCAGTCTGCCCTGGCTGGCCGCGCTCACCGTGCTGGTTACCGGTATCGTGCCTTTCCTGGTCACGATCGCCATGCGGGGCGTGAACCTCGGCGGCCAGACCGCCAGCGTGGCGGTGAGCTATGCATCGCTGGTAGGCAGCCTGGTGTTCCGCACGGGCATCGCTTTCCTCATCGTGCAGGCGCATGGCGAGCGGCACGGCCGCCTGGCGTTCCGGCGCCCGCTCGCGGTGCTGGCGATCTTCGGGCTGTGCGTGCTCGGCTGGCAGGCCTTGCAGATCGCGCTGACCATGGGCCTGGCGCACATCCTGGGGGGCAGCGCGCACTTCTCGGTCATGGTCGGTGCACTGGCGGTGTTTCATCCGTTTCTCTACGCGCTGGGCACATGGGTGTCGTGGATCGTCGCCGCCGGCGCTATGGGCAAGGACGCACAGGCCATGCCGCCGGCCAGCGTCCGCTGGCGCGCCGCCGGCCTGGTTGCATGGATCCTGGCGGGTCTGCTCCTCACCCTGGGCGCACCGGTGATGCTGGTCTATGTGGCGACGTTCACGGACGGCGACTATGCCCACGCGGCTGGTGCCTGCCTGGGTGCCGTCGCGATACCGGCCGTGCTCGCTTTCCTCGGCGCATGGCTTGGATTGCCCCGCGAGCTGAGTCGCGTGGGCGGCTGGCGCGTGATCGGCGTGATGCTTGCGGCGGTGCTCAGCACCGCGCTGCTCGTCTATGGCGCTTATCTCGGCGCCCTGCGCGGCCTTTCGGGGGACCTCGCGTCCCAGTCGCCCCTGGCGATCGGCCTGGCCGTGTTCGCCCTGGCGGCGTGCTTCGGCATGTTCTGCCTGTGGGCGTGGATCGTATATGTGGCGACGAGGCGCCAGAGCGCGTTCTGATCGCCGGCGCCATCCTCCGCGCATGCGGTGGACGTGCGCATGCGATGCGCCACTGCGCATGGCCTGTTGACGTACCGCCGGCTCAGATCAGCCGCTCCGCCTCCAGCTCGCTCTTCAGGTACGCGTAGTAGATCGGCGCCGCCACCAGCCCCGGCAAACCGAACGCGGCTTCGACCAGCAACATCGCCACCAGCAATTCCCACGCGCGAGCGCGGATCTGCGTGCCGACGATGCGCGCGTTGAGGAAATACTCGAGCTTGTGGATCAGGATCAGGAAACCCAGCGCCGCTACACCCACACCCAGCGATACCGACAGGCCCGCGATGGTGATGGCGGTATTGGAGATGAGATTGCCGATCACCGGCAGCAAGCCGACGATGAAGGTGATCACCACCAGCGTCTTGGCCAGCGGAATGTGGATGCCCATCAGCGGCAGCGCGCCGAGCAGGAATACCGCGGTGGCGACCGTGTTGATCAGCGAGATCTTGATCTGCGCGAACACGATGTTGTGGAACGCCTCGGCCAGGCGCTGGCAGCGCAGGCTGAGCGCGGAGGCGAGCGGGCCCATCTGGTGGGCAGGGCGCGTGCGGCTCAATGCCACGATGGCACCCAGTACCATGCCGATGATGATGTGCACCAGCACGCGCGCGGTTTCCTTGCCCAGCGACTGCAGGCTCACCGAGTGCTTGCGGGTCAGCTCCAGCGCCATGACGCGCAGCTCGTCCACGCTGTCCGGCAACCAGCCGACCACCGCGGGAGGCAGCTGCTGGCGCGCCTTCTCCACCAGCGGCATCAGCTGCTGCTGCCACAGCAGCTCGGGATTGCCCAGTTCGTTGCGGAAGAAGCTCAGCGCGCCGAGGATCAGCAGCGTCAGCAAGCCCACCACGATCACCGCCAGCAAGGCCACTACCAGCACGCGCGCACGGTCGCCGGGCACGCGCTTGCCCAGCAGGGGCGCCGTCGCCTGCACGATCTCGTAGACCAGCAGCCCGGCGAACAGCGCCGGCAACAGATGCAGCAGCAGCACCAGCAGCAGCGCCAGGCCCGCGAACACGTAGCTGGTTATGCGAACCGGCAGGCTGGGCTGGCGGGGTTGGGGCAGGCTCGTTTCCATGAAGAGGGGGTGCAGTCCGGGGAAGCCGCAGTCTGTCAGCAGCCCAGGGCACCCGCCACCCCCGGAGGTTCGAACCGTGCAGGGGGTTCAGCAGAGCAGGCCGGAAACCCGGCTGTCGTACACTGAGACGATGCCGTTCGTCTGCTTATCTACAGGGATCCCCATGCGTACACGCCCGACGGCGATCTTCGCCGCCCTCGTCCTGCTCGCCGGCTGCTCGGCGCACAACCCCGCCAAGCCCAAGGCCGAAACGCCCGCCACGGCTGCGGCCGAAGCGGCCAGGCCCGCCGCCGACGACAATCTCAACGCGGTGGCGTGGACCCAGACGGCGATCGAGCACGACCTTATCTATCTGCAGACCTACCGCGACGCCCAGGCCCGTCTGCCCGCCGCGCTGAAGGACAAGAACTGGGACGCGCTGACCAAGGAAGACCGCGTCGCGGCGCTCAAGGGCCTCAAGCCCGCCATCGTGCTCGACATCGACGAAACCGTGCTGGACAACTCGCCCTACCAGGCGCGCCTGGTGAAGAGCGGCGGCGAGTTCAACGAAGCCGACTGGGCCGCCTGGTGCAAGGAGCAGAAGGCCCGCGCCCTGCCCGGCGTGGTCGAGTTCACCCAGTTCGCCGCCAGGCACGGCGTGGCCGTCATCTATATCTCCAACCGCGCCAAGGATCTGGACGAGGCGACCCTGGGCAATCTGCGCAAGGCCGGCCTGCCGGTATCCGGCCCGGACGCCTTCCTGGGATTGGGCACCTTCGTGCAGGACTGTGAGCAGGTGGGTACCGAGAAGGGCTGCCGGCGCCAGCTGGTGAGCAGGAAATATCGCGTCTTGATGCAATTTGGCGACCAGATCGGCGATTTTGCGACCGTATTGGCCAATAACGCCGATGGCCGCCGCAAGGCCGTCGAGCCCTACATGGGCTGGATCGGTACCCGCTGGTTCGTACTGCCCAACCCCACCTACGGCTCGTGGGAACCGGCCCTGTTCGATAACGACTGGAGCGCGCCTCGCGACGAGCGGCATCGCTTGAAAGTCAATGCCTTGCGCGCTGATTGACGCAGAGCGATCACGAAGAATCAATGAGTTAGAGAATCAAGCGCAGGTATTGCCTTAGCTTTCAGGGTGCGGTTAAGATCGCTCCGCCGAACCTGCTGACCTAAACATTTCTGCGGGCAAGGCCATTTCCCTTCCGGCTCTGCCGGATTACCCCGCGAGGCCCAACGCCCGCGGGGTTTTCTTTTTGTGGCGCAGGTGGAGATCCGGCCAACCGGCCCTTGTCTCCCTTCGGCGGGCACCCTTACGCTCCGGCCCGCTTACCGTGCACGCCCTTCCGCCTGGCCGTCTGGCGCTCCACCCCGCGAGATCCGTCCGATGCGTTTCCGTCGCCTCCGCCTTCTCCTGCCCGGCCTGCTCGTGGCGGTCGCGCTCGCGGCCTGCCACGACAAGGAGCAGGCGCCGCCGCCCGAGCTGTCCGGGGGCGCGACGCCGGAAGCGGCGATACAGGATCAGGTGAAGTACCTCCAGGCCGCCGACTTCGCCGGCCTCTGGAAGCACGCCCTGCCGCCGGCCGACTACGCCACCCTGCGCGCCGACTGGCCGCGCCAGCACGGCACCGGCGAGACGCCCAGCGCCCAGGACCGTGCCGACTTCGACGCCAAGCTCAAGGAGTTCACCGAGCCCGGCGCCGAAGACAAGCTCTATGCCGAGGCCAGGCCCAAGCTGGCACGGCTGCAACAGCAGTACAGCGACCAGCTGCCGGTGATGATCGGCATCATGCAAGGCATCGCACGCACCGCCATCGATCAGACCCACGGCATGACGGCCGCGCAGAAACGGCAGACCAACGATGTGCTCGACGTGATCGTGCCCTGGGCGCAGCAGGTGAACTGGTTCGACCAGGCCAAGGCGAAACAGGCGATCGGCCTGCTGGTCGCTACCGCCCGCAAGCTCGATCTGAAGGATGCCGAGCATCTGCATGCGATGGATTTCGATACCGCCATGCAGAAATACCGCGTCGGCTTCCTCGGCGCGAAAGACGTGCTCGCGCTCTATGGCCTGTCGGTGGACCAGATGCTCGCCTCGGCGAAGATCACTCCACTGGAAAACGTCAACGGACATGCGCGGGTGAAGGTCGACTACACCCTGCTCGGCAAGCCCCTCAGCACCGAGGCCACGCTGGTGCAGGAGAACGGCCGCTGGTACAGCGAGGACTTGTTGCACAACGTGCGCGATGCGCATGCGCGCCTCGACGCACCCGCTGTCGCCGCCAGCACGCCCGCCCCTGCAAGCAGCACACCCGCCGGGCCAGCGCCAGCCAAGCGTTAAGAGCTTGTTGGTCCACGCCCGCCTACCGGAACAGGCGGGCTCACCAAGTACAATGCACGGATGCTCAATATGTCGACCGCGGAATCCACCGCCCGCAGCCGCGCCCCCTGGTGGTTCAACCTGGCCGGGCATCTGCTCGAACCCTGGGTGCGCCTGCGGCGCGACCCGGCCGAACCCGCGACCCTGCTCAAGCCGGGCGTGCCCGTGTGCTACGTGGTGGAGCGCGATGGCTTCTCCGATGCGCTGATCCTGGACCGCGCCTGCCGCGAAGCCGGCCTGCCCAACCCGATGCAGCCGCTGCAGGGCACGCGCCGCAAGCGTTCGATGTTCGCGCTGGTGCGCCGCGACGGCTGGCTGTTCGGCCGCAACCGCCACCGCGCGCCCAACGAAACCCTGGGCCAGCTGGTGCGCACGCTGGAGGCGGATCCGGAGCGCGACATCCAGATCGTGCCGGTATCCATCTACGTCGGCCGCGCGCCCAATCGCGAGTCAGGCTGGTTCAGCGTGCTGTTCTCCGAGAACTGGGTGATGGTCGGCCGCTTCCGCCGCCTGCTCGCCATGCTGCTCAACGGTCGCGACACGGTGGTGCATTTCTCCAACCCCGTCTCGCTGCGCGAAGTGATGACCGAGGCCGGCGAGATCGCCCAGCCGGAGCGTTTCGCGCGCAAGATCGCCCGCGTACTGCGTACGCATTTCCGCCGCATCCGCGCGGCAGTCATCGGACCCGATCTCTCGCATCGCCGCACCGTGGTCGATTCGGTGCTCAACGCCCAGCCCGTGCGCGAAGCCATCGCCGCCACCGCTGCGCGCGAGAACATCAGCCAGGCCAAGGCCTGGCGCAAGGCGCAGGACATGGCGATGGAAGTCGCCGCCGACTACTCGCACCCCGTGGTGCGCTCGGTCTCTTTCCTGCTGTCCAACTTCTGGAACAAGCTGTACGACGGCATCGCCATGCATCACTTCGACAAGGTCCGCGCCGCCGCGCCGGGCCACGAAGTGGTGTACGTGCCCTGCCATCGCAGCCATACCGACTACCTGCTGCTGAGCTATCAGCTGCACCAGTCCGGCGTGGTGGTGCCGCACATCGCCGCCGGCGTGAACCTCAACCTGCCGGTAATCGGCCCGCTGCTGCGCCGCGGCGGCGCGTTCTTCCTGCGCCGCAGCTTCAAGGGCAACGCGCTGTACTCGGTGGTGTTCAACGAGTACCTCGCGCAGCTGATCGACCGCGGCGTGCCGATCGAATACTTCATCGAAGGCGGCCGCTCCCGCACCGGCCGCCTGCTGGCGCCCCGCGCCGGCATGCTGGTGATGACGGTGCGCGCCTTCTTGCGCGCGCCGCGCCGCCCGGTGCTGTTCCAGCCGGTGTACATCGGCTACGAGAAGCTGATGGAAGGCAAGAGCTACGTCGGCGAGCTCTCCGGCAAGCCCAAGGAAAAGGAATCGCTGCTCGGCCTGCTGCGCGGCCTGAAGGTGCTGCGCCAGCGCTACGGCCACGTCGCGCTCAACTTCGGCGAGCCGATCGAGCTCAACCCGCTGCTCGATGCCGCCAGCCCCGACTGGCGTGCCGCCAGTGCCGATCCGGATGCCAAACCGGAGTGGCTCAACGGCGTGATCGACCAGCTGGCCGACAAGATCCAGATCAACATCAACCGCGCCGCCGACGTCAATCCGATCAACCTGCTCGCACTGGCCCTCCTGGCCACACCCAAGCATGCGATGGCGGAGAACGACTTGCTCGCGCAGCTTGAGCTGATGAAGGCGCTGCTCGAAGAGCTGCCCTACTCCGACCGCATGACCCTCACCCCGATGGATCCGGCCGGCATCATCGCCTACGGCGAGCAGATGGGCTGGATCCGCCGCGTGCGTCATCCGCTGGGCGACGTGCTGACGACCGAGGGCGAGCAGGCGGTGTTGCTGAGCTATTTCCGCAACAACGTGCTGCACCTGATGGCGACCGCCGCCTGGGTGGCCTGCTGTTTCCTCAACAATCGCCGCATGACGCGCGCCTCGGTGCTGCGTTTGGGCCGCGTGATCTATCCCTTCATCCAGGGCGAGCTGTTCCTGCCGTGGGATGAGGACGGCTTCGCCCAGCAGATGCAGGCCACCATCGATTTCTTCGTACGCCGCGGCCTGCTGGAAGCCACCGGCGAAGGACGCGTGCTGGAGCGCGGTCCCGGCCAGGACGATGCCGCCCACCAGCTGCGCGTCATCGCGCGTAGCCTGATCCAGGCCTTCGAGCGCTACTACATCACCATCGCCGCGCTGGTGAAGAATGGTCCGCACGTGCTTACCCCCGCCGAGCTGGAGAACGCCTGCACGCTCACCGCGCAGCGCCTGGCGCTGCTCAACGAGCTGTCCGCGCCGGAGTTCTTCGACAAGGCCCTGTTCCGCGGCTTCATCCAGAAGCTGCGCGAGAGCCGCATCATCTGGACCGATGCGGACGGCAAGCTCGATTACAACGCCGCGCTGGAAGTCATGGTGCGCGACGCGCGCGTGATCCTCGCTCGCGAAGTTCGCCACTCGATCCTCAAGATCACGCCCGGCGGCGACAACGACAAGGACGCCGGCGAGAAGGACATTGCGGCTGAAGTCGCCGCCGTGCCGCCGCCGGCCACCGCGCCGGTACCGGACGACGCCTCCGCCGAAGATCTGCACCGCCGCCACGTCGAGGCCGAACACCACGCGCACGATCGCGAAGCCATCCGCCCGGTCGCGACTGAGGCGAGCGACGAACCGCCGCCGCGCGCCTGAGCGCAACCATCTGACCCCTTACGGTAACCACACCTCATGAGCGATCCGCAGCAGACCACCCATTTCGGCTTCCGCGACGTGCCCGTCGGCGACAAGCAGAAGCTCGTCGGCCGCGTGTTCACCTCGGTCGCCAGCAGCTACGACCTGATGAACGACCTGATGTCGTTCGGCGTCCATCGCCTGTGGAAGCGCCACTTCGTCGCCATCAGCGGCGTGCGCAAGGGTGACCGCGTGCTGGACCTGGCCGGCGGCACCGGCGACATCGCCGCACTGCTCAAGCCGGTCGTCGGCGCGGAAGGCGAAGTGGTGGTGGGCGACATCAACGCCGCCATGCTCAACGTCGGCCGCGACCGCCTCACCGACCGCGGCCTGGTCGGCGGCCTGCGCTGGGCGCAACTCAACGCCGAATGCCTGCCCTTCCCCGACAACAGCTTCGACGCGGTGACCATGGCCTTCGGCCTGCGCAACGTCACCGACAAGGACAAGGCCCTGGCCGACATCTGCCGTGTGCTCAAGCCCGGCGGCCGCGCACTGGTGCTGGAGTTCTCCAAGGTGCAGAGCGAGCTGTTCGGCAAGCTGTACGACTTCCACTCCTTCAAGGTGCTGCCCAAGCTCGGCCAGCTGTTCGCCGGCGACGCCGACAGCTACCAGTACCTGGCCGAATCGATCCGCAAGCATCCCGACCAGGAAACGCTGAAGGGCATGATGGAGCGCGCCGGTTTCGGCAAGGTGGAGGTGCGCAACCTCACCAACGGCATCGTGGCGATCCACAAGGCGTACAAGCTCTAAGGCACGCCGCAGGTTGAGGTGAGCGAACCCAACCTACAGAACTACAGCACGGTTTCCTTGCGCAGACGCTTGTCCGCGTACATCGCCGCATCCGCCTTTGCCAGCAAGGCCTCCGCATCGCGCGCATCCGGCGAGGCCATGACCATGCCGATGCTGGGGCCGGCGTAATCGATCGCCGCGCCGGCCAGGCCGAAATGGCCGGTCGTCGCTGACCGCAATCGCGCGCGCAACGCTACGCCTGCGGCCTCGGCGTCACCCTCGTGCGGGATGTGTGACAGCACCACGAACTCATCGCCACCTAGCCGCGCCACGAAATCCCCCGCACGCAGCGCACCCTGCAAGCGCCCGCCGATCGCCGCCAGGAACTGATCGCCGACCTCGTGACCATGCCCGTCGTTGATCGCCTTGAAGCGATCCAGATCCACGAAGACCACCGCCAGCGCACCGCCTTCCCGTTCGAGCAACGCCAACCGCCGCCGCATCTCCTCCATCAGCGCACGCCGATTGGGAAGATGCGTCGTGGCATCGGTCAGCGCACTCACCGCCAGCGAATCGTTCGCTTGGCGCAAGGCCAGCATCAGTCGCTCGCGCTCGATCTGCTGGCCGATCAGCCGCGAGAACATGTGCAGGATCTTCTCCGCGCCATCGGCCAGCGGCTTGCGTTCGTCGCTGGCGGCGCACAGCGTGCCGTACAGCATGCCATCCTCGATGCGCACCGGCGTGCTCGCATAGGTGGCGATGCCCAGCGCGCGCGCCGCTTCCGAATCGGCCCAGCAGTTGGCGACGTCGTCGGTGTACAGGCGCCCTTCTTCCAGGGCGCGCTTGCACAGCGTGCCTTCCCAGGGCACTTCCAGCCCCTCGGGAATCTGCAACTTGCGCGTGTTGCGCGCATATACCACGTACTGGAAACCGGCCGCGGTGTCGATTCGCGTGAGATAGGTCGACTCCAACCCGGTCACGGCCTGCAGCAACTCCAGCAGCGGACGGACCAGCTCTTCCAGCGAATGCGCGCCGTTGACGGAATCCGCGAGCAGATCGACGAAAGCAGAAGAAACGAAACCCATAGGCAAGGCAGCGTCACGGCGATGGCATCCCATCGCAAGATATTTCAGTAGCGGGGAAGGAGTCGCATCGACCATAGAACGCGACGCCGCGCTCCGCAACGTCGGCAAGCGCGATGCAGCTCACATCGGTGCTTGCCGGCGTCCTGCGCAAGCACGACGACGGCTTAGCGATGCCCCCCACAACCCGACGTTTATCGACATGAGCACGCGATGCGCGGCGCAGGCGCATGTGCGGGTGGACGTGAGGAATTTCAGGCCCAAGAAGCGTCGGGGGCAGTTGGGGCGCGCACCCAAACTAGCGAGACATGGCGATTCGAATCGCTGCATCAGCAGCCTGGAACAATGACAAGACCAGGCTCGCGTGGCTTTCTTGCAGATAGTTCTGGCCTTTTGTTCTTAGCTTCATGCCCGCTCAAAGCCTCACACCTCGAGCGGCCGGTAGATACACAAGATGCCTCCCAAGGTGCATCCATATCCGCTCGACCCTGCTTCACGATGCGATGCGCTGATGGCAGCGTCCACCATCCCAGCTCGCCATCACTTCCCCATTCCCAAATCGCGAAACGCAAAATTCATATCGCCTTCCATCGTGAAGCACATGCACCAATCGAGATCACGGCCCAGAAAGTAGTGATGCTGAGGTACGTCAAAGATCGCACCCAAAAGCCGATCGAATTTCTCGATCGGCCCATGCAAAGAGAAGTCGGTCAGACCATCCCCAACGTAAGTGATGTCGCCTTCCAAACGAAACCTCAAGATCACGTTATGGAAAAATTCTTCAAACCTCTGCGGATGGCGATGGAGGTTCGATGCCCTGTCTTCGAAGCAGCTCGCCAAACGACGCCAATCTATCTTGGCCCCGTACAACGGATAACACTCAGAAATACGTGAAAACACCGAAGGTGCACCATTCCTGACGCGAGCTATTGCGTCATCCATGCTCTCTGCAATGACATTTTCGTAGTAGTTCATACGCGGCAAATAAGAGGGCTCGCCTCTCCCTTTTGTATTTTGAACCCCGTCTCTGGCCCGACCCACCACCAAGATATGGAGTCAGATTCACTTTAGCTTCTGCGAAAAGCCAGCTCGCCTCTATTTCCCCAAGCCTCTCGAGCTTCGTTTAGACTCGTTTGACGGAACCATCTAGTTGGACAAGGACGACCATGAAACGCGTTCAAAGCATTGCCGCACTAGGCTTCCTGGCACTCGCCGCTACACCAGACATCTCTCGCGCCGATGATTCGGAAACCATCTATCTATCCCAATGTGACGGGTGCACGGCGCAGCAGGCCAGGCAGAAGATCCTTGATGAGAATGATGTAGGCCTCGCACAAAGCTGGTTCTCCATCGACGGCGCCAACAAGACCGTTCAGGCATTTCGCGTCGACGCCCTCCCGAAGCATCCCGGCAACCCCACGCCCTCGCAAAGCCAGGGCGCGCACGACTTTTATCTGACATCCATTGCCAATGATGGTCGAGTAGACAGCCTGACGCAGCCACTCATCGCGTTTTACAACATGACGCCGGCGGGATGGGAAAAAGCGATCGGGCCAGGTGCGGATGCGTCGTCCGAAAAGACCCTTGGGGTCACCGGATTCAAAGCGGATCGCCCCGCTCTTGCGGCATATCCCGATCCCGCTGTGACCGCGTGGCATGCCGTGGATGCGGGTTCAACGACGCATAACGCCGTGGTCGATTACGTCAACGACAGCCCAGTCGCCGATATCCGCAGCATGCGCGCGCAGCTCGGCGATGCGTTCGGCGCCAAGGCGCAGATCGAACGCCACGGCGACATCGTAGCCTTCGCTCCGAGCTTCCGAGTCGACCTGCGTGTGGCGGTCCCGTTCGCCGACGGCAGCAGGCTGAGCCTGGAGTACGGCGAGAAGGGCTGGAGCACCGACCCGCGCTTCGGAAACACCAGGGATTCCAATGGCAACTCGATCCCGGTCACCGCCGATCAGATTGCGGCGCCCCATGGCATCCACGTTTATGACTTCCGACCGAAATCGTGGCCGACCAATGCCAACGACCCGCTTTACTTCGCCCGCCGGGTGGGTGCGTTGAGCCGCGGCACGGCCGTGGTTGCGTCTTCGCCCGTACTGGGATGCACGAGCATTGGCGGCAAGCCGGTGAACTGCCAGAAGTTCCTGATCCCTTGAGACCGACCGGGCTTCGGCCGGTCCTGTGACGACCCGGTCCATGGAATGGCAGCCGCGCCAGTCGCCATGCGTTCGCCCGGGCCACCTGCCAACAAATTCTTGCGATCGGTCGCCGCGATCTCCAAAGTGAGGTCACTTTGCCGCCGCCCCTGGACCGCCCCGGCCTCGTCCAGCAGCATGCCGCGGCTCACCAGGGGGAACCGCAACACATGAGCAAAAACACCTCGCAACTCGAACGCCTCACCTTCTTCTCCGACGCCGTCTTCGCCATCGCGATCACCCTGCTGATCATCGAGGTGCACGTACCCCACGTGAGCAGCGGCGACGATGCGGCGTACTGGCAGGCACTGGCCGAGCTGCGGCCGAGCATCTTCGGTTTCATGCTGAGCTTCCTGGTGATCGGCGCCTTGTGGATGGCGCATCACCGCGTGTTCGGCATGCTGGCCGATTACAGCCAGAAGATGATGTGGCCGAACATGTTTTTGCTGATGGTGGTGGCGTTCATGCCGTTCGTCACGGCGCTGATGAGCGCGCATCCGCTGGCCCGCGTGCCGGAGTTGTTCTACTCCGGAACACTGCTGCTGGCAGGTCTCCTGCAGCATTGGCTGTTTACCCTCGCCTTGCAGACGCCGTACCTGCGCACTGACGTACCGCCGGAAGAAGTGGAGGCCGCTCGCTGGCGCTCCTGGGGCATGCCGAGCGCGGCAGCCCTGTCGCTGCTCGCCGCATGGTTCGTGCCGGGCTGGAACAATTTCCTGCTGATCGGCATCCCTGTCCTGGTGCGGTTGTATGCTGCGGCAGGCCGGCGCCACGCACTGCGCGCGCAGGTGGCGGCCGGCGCCTGATTCGCCAGGAGTCCGCATGCCTGCACGCTTTCGCCTGTTCGCCACCGCAGCCGCCGCTTTCGGCTGGTTCGCGCTCGTATTGCAGCTGCTGCAGTCGATCGAACTGGCGCAGGCGAAAGGAGATGGGGCGCTGGCGGGCGTGTGGATCTATCTCGGCTTCTACACCATCCTCACCAATATTCTGGTGGCGCTGGCGCTTACTGCCGGCGCCGTCGGACCGCGCGGTCGCATCACGCGTTTCTTTCATCGGCCCGGCACCTGCACGGCGGCTGCGATGAGCATCGTGGTCGTCGGTGTGATCTACAACGTCATGCTGCGCCAGCTGTGGCATCCGCAGGGTTGGCAGCTGTTCGCCGATGTGGCGCTGCACGACGTGATGCCGGTGGCGTTCCTGCTCTACTGGTGGTTCGCGGTGCCGAAGGCGATGCTGCAATGGCGGCAGATTCCGGCATGGCTGGGCTACCCCGCGGCGTATTTCGCCTATGCGCTGACGCGCGGCGCGATGAACGGCTGGTACCCCTACCCGTTCCTGGACGTGAAGGCGCTCGGTTATGCCGCCGTCGTGGGCGATGCGTTGCTGGTGCTGCTGTTCTTCATCGCGGTGGCGCTGGTACTAATGGGATTGGCGCGCTGGCAGGCGCGCCGCGCGCTGCAGACAGCCACGCAATTGGCCTGACGCTTTGCGACAACCGGCGCGCATCGCCGTCGAGTCATCCGATCTCAGGCGGGCACGCGCATGTCTTCCAGCCACTCGCCGGCGAGGTGGGTGTGATCCTCGTGATCGGTATCGCGCCAAGGCTCGCGCAGCGCTTCGGCATACCAGCGCTGGCAGGAAGGTAGTTCGCGCAATCGCTGCGCATACGCGGCGCAGGTGGGTCGCACGGTCAGGCCGTAGGTCTGGATCCGGTATGCCACCGGCGCATAGAACGCATCCACGGCGGTGAAGCGCGCACCCGCCAGGAATGGACCGCCGAAGCGCTCCAGGCCTTCCGTCCACAGTTCGTCCAGGCGCGCCAGATCCGTCTTCAACGCTTCCGGCTGGTGGAACAGGCGCACGCGAATGCCGCAACTCATCGAAGCGTACTCGCGCAACGCGCCGAAGCCCGCGTGCATCTCCGCCGCCGCGCAGCGTGCCCAGGCGCGAGCGGCGGCATCATCGGGCCACACGCCGGGATGCCGTTCGGCGAGGTATTCGACGATGCCCAGCGAATCCCACACCACCGTGTCGCCGTCGTGCAGGCACGGCACTTTGCCATTGGGCGCGAAGCGACGGAAGTTCGCCCAGTTGTGGTTGCCCTCGAAGCGCACCAGCACTTCCTCGAAGGGCACGCCCAACTCATGCAGCAGCACCCACGTCCGCATGGACCAGGACGAGTAGTTCTTGTTGGCGATGTAGAGGGTGTACATGCCGAGCCTCTCCCGTGCGGCGTGAGTGCAGGCCCCAAGGGTAAGCCGGCCCGGCATCGATTGGCAGTCATGCAATGACGTGCCGTAGTCCCTTCCCTGCATAGCGCTCGGGGTCACCCGATTCACCTCGGCGGCCTGGCCTGATTTTTCGCTCGGGTGAATACAACAAAAATGTTGTAACTTAGTTGATATGGCGGGAACGCCGATGAAGTACAGCGAGTTCATCCGCTGGCTCAGGGCCAAGGGCGTGACGTTCGAGCGTCAACGGGGAAGCCACCTGTTTGCGCGGCATCGCGGCAGAACGTCCGTCGTTCCCAGCCACGGCTCCAAGGAGATGCCGGAGCCATTGCGAAGAAAGATCATGAAGGACCTCGGCCTTTGATTCCGCCGGAGCGCATGCCCAGGAGCCAGCCATGCAGTACGCCATCAAACTCACCGTTGCCGATGGTGCCTATACAGCCACCTGCCGCGATCTGCCGACATTCAACAGCGTCGGCGAGACGCCGGCGGAGGCGTTGCGCGAATCGATCGACGCGCTGGCGCTCGCGTTGCAAGGCTGCATCGACGACCGTCGATCGATTCCGGAGCCTTCCATGAAAAAGAGAGGCGAGCACTGGGTAGCCTTGCCGGCGCTCGATGTCGCAAAGATCGGTCTGTATGAAGCCATGCGCGCCAAAGGCATGCGCAAATCCGAACTGGCCCGCCTGCTCGGCGTGCACGCGCCGCAGGTCGACCGCCTGCTGAGCCTTGCTCATAAATCCAAGCTGGAACAAGTCGAAGAAGCCTTGGCGCGGCTCGGTTATCGGATGGAGGTCTGCATCACGCCCGTCGACACGCGCCGGGTGGCCTGAAGACTCGTGCAAGGCACGCCTGATCTCACATCAGGTATCGAGAATCACCAACGTCCCGCGGCTCCCCGCCGCCACCGCATGCGGCACGCCGGCAGGCACCACGTACAGCTCGCCTGCGCCGACGCGCACGATCGCGCCATCGATCTCCAGCAGCATCTCGCCTTCCACCACCAGCAGGCCTTCCGGATAGTCGTGGCATTCGTCCGGATACGCGGACGCGTCCATGCGCAGCACCTTCAGGTTGGCGCCGCCGAAGCGGGCCAGCACCTGCGATGTCCACGCCTGCGGCAGGGCACCGGCCGTGTCGGTCAATGCGATCAGCGACATCGTTGCCTCATCAGCTTTGCTTGACCGCCGCCGTCGCCATCGCCGCGGAAGTCACCTTGTCGGCCGGACGCCTGCGCGCGTTGGCCAGGATCACACCGCCCACGGTGATCGCACCGCCCACCACCGTCAACAGCGTCGGCCGTTCGCCCAGCCACACCCAGCCGATCAGCACCGCGATCGGCGGCGAGAAGTAGATGAAGCTGCTCACCTGCGAGGCGGAGGCGCGCTGCAGCGCGGCGTTCCACGCGATGTAGCCGATGAAGGTGGGCGCGATGCCCAGCCACAGCAGCGAGCCGATGGTGCCTGCCGATGCATGCATCAGCGCCTGCGGCAGCCCAAGGCCGAACGGCAGCGCGCCGAGTGTGCCGGCGAAGAAGGTGAAGCCCGTGACACCGAGCAGGCTGTTGCGCGCGAACAGCGGCTTCTGGCCAACGAAGAACACCGCCGAACACAGCACGCTGACCAGCACCAGCGCGGCCATCGGTTCGAACTTCACGCCCTTGCCGCTGGCCAGCACCACCATCACCACGCCGAACAATGCGATGCCCAGCCCGGTCAGGGTGCGCACCGACAGACGCTCGCGCAGCCAGATCGCGGACAGTGCCGCGGTAGCGGCCGGCACCAGCGAGATGATGATCGCCGCGGTACCGCTGGCGACTCGGGTCTCGGCCACGTTGAGGCACAGGTGATAGCCGGTCAGGCCGATCACGCCGAGCACCGCCAGCTGCGGCCAGTCCTTGCGCGCCGGCAGCGGCACACGCTTGAACAGCAGCAGCAGAGCGAAGCACAGCGAGCCGATGGCCAGACGCGCAAACGCCACTTCGCCCGGGGTGAACGAGCCCAGTGCATGAGCGATCGCGGCGTAGGCCGAGGACCAGGTGAGCAGGGCGATGCCGATATAGGCGAGGGCACGCCCGTCGAGACGTTCCGGGGAGCTCATGGGGGAGATTCCTGGGAGGAAACAGGTGGAAATCGTAGATCGGACCATTCCGCCCCGGAATGATGAATCAGCGTACGATAGGCATGTTTCGCCAACGATCGAATCATCCAATGAACGCTCTCACCTTCGAATCGAAACCCTCCTGGGACACCAAGGATTGGCAGATCCTGGAGGCCCTCCAGGAAGACGCCCGCCTGGGCTACGCCGAGCTCGGCCGCAAGGTGCGACTGTCCGCGCCGGCCGTCGCCGAGCGGGTCAAGCGCCTGGAAGAGGCCGGCGTGATCACCGGCTACCGTGCCCAGGTCGACCCGCGCCGCCTGGGCTACGACATCGAGGCGATGATCCGCCTGCGCTGCGATGGCGGCACCTGCGCGCGCGTGGGCGCGCTGGTCGCAGGCATCCCCGAAGTGCTGGATTGCCGTCGCCTGGCCGGCGAGGACTCCGCCCTGCTGCGCGTGGTGGCGATGTCCGTGCCGCACCTGGAAAACGTGCTGGACCGCCTGCTGAAAATCCATTCGAGCATCAACACCACCACGCTGGTGGTCTTGCAGACCTCGCACGCCAATCGCCCGGTCACGCAGGCCATGCGCAACGCGGCGGTCGCCGCGCTGGGCTGAGCGCTCGCCTTGCGGGTTATGCTCGCGCCCTTGCCGAGGAGTCCATCGCATGCGCGAGCTGTATCCCGAGATCGAGCCGTACAAGACCCAGCGCATCCAGGTCGATGCGCTGCATAACCTGCATGTGGAAGAGTGCGGCAACCCCGATGGGCTGCCGGTGATCTTCCTGCATGGCGGACCGGGTGCGGGCGTGTCGCCGTACCACCGCCGCTTCTTCGATCCGAAGCGCTATCGCATCGTGCTGTTCGACCAGCGCGGTGCCGGCCGCTCCACGCCATTCGCCGAACTGCGCGACAACACGACCTGGCATCTCGTGCAGGACATCGAAACCATTCGCGAAGCGCTGGGCATCGAGCGCTGGGTAGTGTTCGGCGGATCGTGGGGCTCGACGCTGGCGCTGGCCTATGCGCAGGCCCACCCGGAGCGCGCGCTGGGCCTGGTGCTGCGCGGCATCTGGCTGGTCCGCGACGAGGAGCTGCGCTGGTTCAACGAACTCGGCGGCGGCGCGTCTTACATTCGCCCGGCCGAATGGAACCGCTATCTCGCGCACATTCCCGAGCCCGAGCGCGGCGACATGGTGGAAGCCTACTGGCGTCGCCTCGACGATGCCGATCCGCAGGTGCGCCTCGCCGCCGCACTGGCGTGGGACGCCTGGGAAAGCAGCTGCATCGCGCTGGCGGACACGCCATACGATCCGGCCGACGCCGGCACGCAGGAATCGGCCATCAGCAAGGCGCGCGCCGAAGTGCACTACTTCCGCCACGGCGCTTTCCTCGAACCGGACCAGCTGCTGCGCGACGTGGAGAAAATCCGCCGCATCCCCGCCACCATCGTGCATGGCCGCTACGACCTGATCTGCCCGGTGAAAAACGCCTATGACCTCGCCGCCGCATGGCCGGAGGCGGATTTCCACGTGGTGACGGCGGGGCACGCGGCAGACGAACCGGCGATCGTGGATGTGCTGGTCACGGCGACGGATCGGCTGGCGGATCGGTATGCGGCCTGAGACCCGGATGACTCAGGGCAAGCCCACATAGCTGCGCCTGAAACTCACCGCCTGCGCCAGCGACGGCAGTTTCCAGTCGCCCAGCACGGTGAGTTGCTTGCCGTCCGGCGCGAGCACCCAGCGTTCGTCCAGCTGCGCGCCGTCGGCGTATTGAATGGATAGGTGAACGCCGTCGCTGCCGCGGCGGCCGCTGACCATGGCGGTGCCGGCCAGTGACTGGCGGCGCTGACCATCGAGCACCACGTCCATGCTCTGGCCGTTGGCGAAGCGTACCTGGATCGACTGAGCGTCCTGCTGCACCAGCAGGACGCTGTCATGTTCCAGCGTGGGCGGCAACGGATAGTCGCCGCGGAAATCCTCGGCCTTGTCGTCGCTCTTGCTCGCATCGCCGCCGCGCTGGCCCTTGCCGCCGTGGCCGCCACGCATGCCGCCGCCGGCCATGCCGCCACTGCCCATGCGACCCATGCCGCCACCGCGATGGCCACCCGGCCCGCCGTGCGTGCTATCGGTGGACTGCGCGGGAGCAGGCGCCGACGAAGCGGGCGCCGGTACTGCGCCACGGCCGGCCTCCTGCAGACGCTTGCGCATGGCATCGGCGCCGTCGCTGTTGCGGTCGTCAAGGCGCCACGCGCCGGCATAACCGGAGGCCGGATCTTCGGCATGCAGGCCACCGGCAAGCATCGCGATGGCACCGACGATGGCCAGTTGCAGGATCAGCAGCAGAAAGCCGTGGCGGCGGGAGCGTCGGGACATGAGAGCGCGACCGGTCGTTCGTCACCCCTGGGTGGGCAAACGCTGATGACGCGCGAACAGCGCATCGGTTGACGGCGGCCGTCGCCATCGCAAGAACCGGAGGGCGCACCGCAGAGAGTTCGCGCGATATTGCGTGCCATCAGCGCTTTGAAGGAATCCGTTTCGATGTTCACCCTCTACGACTACCTGCCTTCGCAGAACGGCTGGAAAGTGCGTCAGTTGCTGCACCATCTGGACCTGCCTTATCGCACCGTCCCGGTCAGCATTTTCGAAGGCGAAGGCCGGCGGCCCGAATACCTGCGCATCAATCCCACCGGCACGGTGCCCGCGCTTGCCCTGGACGATGGACGAACGCTGGCCGAATCCAACGCGATCCTCGCCTATCTCGCCGAGGGCACGCCGTACCTGCCCGGCGATGCCTACGGCCGCGCCAAGGTGCTGCAATGGCTGAACTTCGAACAGGAGCGGGTGGAGTCGGTGATCGGTTCGCTGCGCTACTGGACCTTGACCGGGCAGTTGGCAAAACGCGCGTCGGCACTGGTGGAACTCAAGCGCGAGGCAGGGTTGCGCGCGCTGTCGACGCTGGAGGCGGAGCTGGCCACACGGGCATTCATCGCGGGCGACCGCTACGGCATCGCGGACATCGCGCTCTTCGCCTATGCCAGCCGCGCCGACGAAGCCGGCTTCGCGCTGGAGCCGTATCCGCATTTCCGCGCCTGGGTCGCGCGCGTGCAGGCGCAGCCCGGTCATCTGGCCCAGATGTTCCCCTACACGGTCGACCCGCACGCCCCGCGGTAATGCGCCCCGGCGGCAATGACCCCCGCCACGGGCCAGCGTTCCGGCCCGATGGCATACTCGGCGCTCCCGTTCACCGGAGCTTCCCATGCGCCTCCTCTGCGCCTTCGCCATCGGCGCCTTCGCCCTGCCGCTGGCCGCCTACGCCGCCGATCCCCATTCCTACGCCCAGCCGGACCAGGTACGCGTCACGCATCTGGATCTGGATTTGAAGATCGACTTCCCGCACAAGCAGCTCGACGGCCAGGCCACGCTGAAGCTGGACTGGAAGGACCCGAAGGCGCAGGCGCTGGTGCTGGATACGCGCGACCTGAAGATCGCCAAGGTCGAAGCGCTGGATGCCGCCGGCAAGAGCACCGCGTTGAAGTACGCGCTGGCGCCGGCCGACAAGCAGCTGGGCAGCAAGCTCACCATCCAGGCGCCGCAGCATCCGGCGCAGGTGCGCATCGCCTACACCACCGCACCCACCGCATCGGGCCTGCAGTGGCTCACGCCGGAGCAGACGGCGGACAAGAAGCTGCCTTTCATGTTCTCGCAGTCCGAGTCGATCCATGCGCGTTCGTGGGTGCCGCTGCAGGATTCGCCGGCGATCCGCTTCACCTACAGTGCCCACGTCGCCGCGCCGAAGGACGTGCGCGTGACCATGAGCGCACTCAATGACGCCAAGCATGCGCTGGACGGCGATTTCCGCTTCGACCAGCCGCACCCGATTCCCTCGTACCTGCTGGCCATCGCGGCCGGCGACATCGCGGTGAAGGAGACCGGCCCGCGCTCGGCCGTGTACGCCGAGCCCAGCGTGGTCGGCAAGGCGGCCAAGGAATTCGAGGACACCGAGAAGCTGATTCAGGCCACCGAGAAGCTCTATGGTCCGTACGCGTGGGGCCGCTACGACTTGCTGGTGCTGCCGCCGTCGTTTCCTTTCGGCGGCATGGAAAACCCCAACATGACCTTCGCCACGCCGACCGTGCTGGTGGGCGACAAGAGCCTGGTATCGCTGGTGTCGCATGAGCTGGCGCATTCGTGGTCGGGCAACCTGGTGACCAGCGCCGCGTGGCGCGATATCTGGCTCAACGAAGGCTTCACTACCTACGTGCAGGGCCGCATCACCGAAGCGGTGTACGGCAAGGTGCTCGCCGATGAGGAAGCGCTGCTGTCGGCACGCGACCTGCAGAAGCACATCGGCGAGATGCCTGCGAACTCGCAGAAGCTGGCGCCGGAGCCGCACGGCGTCGATGCCGACGACACGCTGTCCGACGTGGCCTACACCAAGGGCTCGTGGTTCCTGCGCACGCTGGAGCAGCGCTTCGGCCGCGACACCTTCGATGCTTATCTGAAGGGCTATTTCGCGCACTTCGCTTTCCAGAGCATCGACACCGAACAGATGCTCGATTACCTGAAGGCCAATCTGTTCGATAAGAACCCGGGCAAGATGGACTGGGCCGAAGTGAAGGCATGGGTCTACCAGCCGGGCATTCCGAAGAATGCGCCGCTGCCCGCTTCGCCGCGCTTCGACGCTATCGACAAGGAGCGCGCGGCCTTCCTCGCCGGTTCGCTGGCGGCGGACAAGCTCGACGCGAAGGGCTGGAATACGCAGGAATGGATGTATTTCCTCGACGGCATGCCCGACGTCGCGCCGCTGGACAAGCTCAAGCAGCTCGATGCCGCCTGGCATCTCACCGGTACCCCCAATGCGGAGATCGGCATGCGCTGGTACAGCCACGCCATCGCCGGCGGCGACAAGGACGTGTGGAGCGCCGCCGCCGAGCACATGACTCGCATCGGCCGCCTGTACCTCACCACGCCGCTGTACCGCGCTTTCGTGAAGACGCCGGAAGGCCTCGCCTACGCCGAGCAGGTCTTCGCCAAGGCCAAGGCCGGCTATCACCCGATGACCCAGGACGCCGTCCAGCGGATCATCGACAAGGCCAAGCAGCCGGCGAAGAAGAAGTAACCACCGTCGTGCGGCGCGCCGGACTTGATCGGCGCGCCGCACGACCCGACATGCCTTTGTTTCCCCGACGCGGATCGTCCCGATGACCAAGCCCACCCCCGCCGCCAGTCAGCGTCCTCTGTGGCAGCGCCTGCTGTTCCGCCGCCTGAAGTTCCTCGCGATCGTGGCGGTGGTGCTGGCCATCGGCCTGGGCGGCAGCTACCTGTTCGCGCCGCAATGGCTGCTCAGCGCCGAGATCGCCCGCAAGGCGATGGCCGCGCACGTGGAGAAGCACTCCGTACAGGTGGGCGACACCAAATGGGTCTATTACGAAGGCGGCCAGGGTCCCACGCTGGTGCTGCTGCACGGCTTCGCCGCCGACCGCAACGTGTGGCTGGAACAGCTGCGCCTGCTCACCCCCAACTTCCACGTGATCGCGCCGGACCTGCCGGGTTGGGGCGACTCCACGCGCGTGGACGGCGCCAGCTACAACATCGATTCGCAGGCGGCGCGCCTGCAGGGCTTCGTCGACACGCTGCGCCTGCCGCGCTTCGTGCTGGTGGGCCACTCGATGGGTGGTGCGATCGCTGGCGTGTATGCGGCCGACCATCCTGACAAGGTAGCCGCGCTGGCCCTGGTCGATGCGTTCGGCCTGAAGGCCAACGAGAACGACTTTGCGCGCAACGCGCTCACCGGCAGGAACCCCTTCACCTACGACGATCGCACCGGCTTCGAGCGCGCCACGATGCTGGCCTTCCAGAAGATGCCGAACATCCCCGGCCGCTTCATCGACGTGCTGGTCGCGAAGAACCAGCGCGACCGGGCCTTCCTCGACCGCACCTTCAACGAGCTGCGCGATCCTTCGCAGTACCTCTCCGTGCAGAACCGCCTGGATCGCCTGTCCATGCCGGTGCTCGGCCTGTGGTGCCACGACGACAAGATCATCGACGTCTCCGCCCTGGACAGCCTGCGCAATGGCCTCGCGCACGCCAGCGCGATCAGCTCCTCCACGCTCAACGGCTGCAATCACATGCCGGTGCTGGAGAAGCCTGAGGAAACGGCGCGGATCATCGGCGCGTTCACCGTGCAGCATCTGCCGCTGGGCGGCTGATCGTCGACCAAGGAATTGCGCATGCTGATCGAAGGACGCTGTCACTGCGGCAACATCGCCTTCTCGCTGGACTGGCAACCCGATCCCGCCTGGATTCCGGCGCGCGCATGCACCTGCACGTTCTGCACGCGCCACGGCGGCGTGTGGACGTCCTATCCCGAAGGACGGCTGCGCGTGCGCGTAGCCGATCCGTCGCGCGTGTCGCGCTACGCCTTCGGCACCGAGACGGCCGCGTTCCAGATCTGCATGACTTGCGGCGTTCCGGTATTGGTGACCAGCCGTATCGAAGGGCGGCTTTATGCGGTCGTCAACGTCAACACGTTCGAGAACGTCGATCCGGCCTTGCTTCAACGCAGTTCCAGTTCGCTCGACGGCGAAAGCATCGGCGACCGCCTCGCGCGGCGCGCGCGCAACTGGATTGCCCACGTGGATTTCCCGGCCGTCGACAGCTAGGTGTCGCTCCGGCCCGCGGGGACACGGGGCCACATGACATTTTCTTCAGTCGCGGCGCCGATGCTGCTCTGCGACAATGGCCGGCGCCGCGCCCTGTCCTTTCCGCGGCCGCCTGAAGACATCCCATGCATACCGCTGTTTCCCGCGACGAGCCCCAGGGCCTGCGGCTGACCTGGCGCATCGTCCAGATCGTCTGTTTCACCTTCCTGGCCTACCTGGTGATCGGCCTGCAGCTGGCCGTGCTGCCGCCGTTCGTGCACGGCGATCTGGGCTATGGCGCGGTGCTGGCGGGCGTGGTGATCAGCACGCAATACATCGCCACTCTGCTGAGCCGCGGCTTCGCGGGGCGCACGTCGGACACGGCCGGCCCCAAGCGCGCAGCCATGACCGGCATGGCCGCCTGCGGCGCCAGCGCGGTGCTGATGATCGTCGCCGCGCTGCTGCGCCCATGGCCGCTGGCGTCGTTCGCGCTGCTGCTGCTCGGGCGTCTGGCGCTCGGCGTCGGCGAAAGCTGCGTGGGCACCGGCTGCATCATGTGGGGCATCGGGCGCGTCGGCCCCGCGCATACCGCCAAGGTGATCTCGTGGAACGGCGTGGCGACATACGGCGCGCTGGCCGCCGGCGCGCCACTGGGCGTGCAGCTGACAGGCGCGTTCGGCTTCGTCGCGATCGGCGTCGCGGGCGCGCTCCTGATGTTGATGGGCCTGCTGCTGGGCTGGCGCCGACCGGCCGCGAAAGTGGAGCCGGGCGAGCGACTGCCTATGCATCACGTATTCGGACGCGTGCTTCCGTACGGCATCGGCCTGGCCCTGGGCGCGGTGGGCTTCGGCGCGCTGGCCACCTTCGTCACGCTGTACTACGCCGCGATGGGCTGGAGCGGCGCGGCCGCGACATTGAGCGTGTTCGGCGCCTGCTTCGTCGGCGTGCGCCTGGTGCTGGGCGGAGCGATCTCACGCTTCGGCGGCTATCGCGTGGCGCTGCTCTCGTTCACCGTCGAATGCATCGGTCTGATCGTGCTCGCCGCCGCCGGCAGCTCGGGCATGGCAATGTTCGGCGGTGCGCTCACCGGCCTGGGTTTCTCGCTGATTTTCCCCGCGCTGGGCGTGGAAGCGGTGCAGCGCGTGACGTTGAGCAACCGCGGCTCGGCACTGGGCGCGTACTCGGTGTTCACGGATCTCGCGCTGGGCGTGGCCGGGCCGCTTGGCGGCTGGCTGGTCTCGGGCGGGCGCTATGGTCCCTTGTTCGCAGTAGCCGCGTCTTTTTCAGTGATCGCGGTCGCGCTCACCGGCTGGCTGTATTTGCGGTACGGGAAAGAAACCTACTGACCGTATACGAAAGTGCCGGCGTCGCGGCGCTCGCTCCGGCCTTGGCTTCAATCCGCTACGTCGGCTACCAGCCGATCCAGTTCGGCCTTCAGCATGGCGCCGTTCTGTCGCAGCCAGTCGCGCTGCTCGCGCCACTCAGGAAACAGGTTTTCCACTTGTGCCCAGAAGCGCGGCGCATGGCTGCGCACTCTCAGATGGCAAAGCTCATGCGCGAGCACATAGCGCAACGCCGCGGGCGGCGCGAGAGCAAGCGCGAGATCGAGATTGATGCGGTCGCGCGTGTCCAGGCTGCCCCACAGGCTTTTCATGGGACGGATGCGCAGCGCGGTGGGCGCGAGCCCGAGCTGCGGCACGTAGGTGGCCATCCAGCGCGAAACGTCGCGGCGCATCAGCGTTTCGAAATACGACGCGAGCAGGCCGCGCGCCACCGGCAAAGCACGGGTGTGGGGACGCGGAATCACCAGCGTGAGGCCGCCCTCGTAAGGCTCCACCTTCGGATACGGACCCTCGGCCCAGTCCAGCAAGGTGGTTTCGCCGCGCAACGGAAATTCGGTGGCATAGCCCAGGCGCAGCGGCGGCAGCGGCTTGGTGACCAGGTGCAGCTCGTCGAGCTTCTTCTCCAGCCAATCGACGTGGCTGCGCAGGAACGCGCTCACCTGCGCCGGATGCGTGCCATGCGGATACGACACGCGCGCGCCTTTCGGCGTGACGGTCAGACGCAGGCGGCGCGCACGCGGGTGCGCCGACTTGAGCACGCGGATGGTCCCGCCGCTCGTGGTCGAGAGTTCCAGCCAATCGCCTTCCAGATGCTGCGTCATCGGTACTACCCCGCCTACGGCCTATCTTTGCTCCGGCGTCCCTGTGCCCGCCATTGTCCGACCGCCAATGTGGGGAGAGCATGCAGGCTATGCAAGACGGCCGGGTGACGCCTTGCGTGTAGGCGTCGGGAGACAGGACCTGCCGGGTAAAACCGGCCCGACGGCGGGATGGCTCAACCGCGCCGCCTGGCAGGCGGCACCTCGAAAGTTTCGAGGCGCCGTTCAGGACCGGTCGTTCAGGAACGAGCTCAGCCGTCGGCCGGCCGCGGCAGGCCGAACCATTCCTCGAGCTTGCCCAGGAGCCGTTCCAGCTCCAGCGTCAGCAGGGCGAAGCGGGCGTCCATCTCGGCGGCCGAGTCCTGGTAGCTGTCGCCGAGTTCGTCGAGTACGACGTCCAGGAACTTGAGCTTGCGGATCACCAGGTCCTCGCCCAGCACGAAGCTCATGCGATCGTCGAATACCAGACCGAGCTGGAACACCTGCTTGCCGTTGCGCAGGTGTTCCTTCACCTCTTCGCTGTCCAGCTCCTGGCGGCGGCAGCGCGCGATGGCGCCGGTGGCGGTGGCCGGGTCGCGCAGCTCGCACTCGTCGCCGAGGGTCAGGCCGGCGGGCAGATTGCCCGTGGCCAGCCAGTCGGTCATCAGCACGCGCGGGCCTTCCTCCGGCGCCAGCGGCACGGCGGGGAAGCTGCCCAGCGCCTCGCGCATCTGGGTCAGCGCGTTCTCGGCGGACTTGCGGCTGGAGGTATCGAGCACCAGCCAGCCGTGGCGCTTGTCCACGTAGGCCGACAGGCGCGAGCTGCGCACGAAGGCGCGCGGCAGCAGCTCCGTGAGCAGGTCTTCCTTCAGGCGCTTGCGCTCGCGGCCGCCGACTTTGCGGCCTTCTTCCTCGGCGATCTTCTGCACCTTGCGCTGCAGCTCGTCATTGACCACCGCGGCCGGCAACAGCTTGTCCTCGCCACCCACGGTGACGAGGGTGCAGGCGTTCACCGCATGGGTGAGCGGCGCCTCGTCGCCCCGCCCCACCGGCGGCACGAAGCCCTTGGTACCCATCTCCAACGGCCCGCAGGGCCGCAGGCGGTGCTCGGCCAGGGCGTCGTCCAGTCGGTTGAGGTCTTCGGCAACGGCGGGGGAAAAGCGGAACAGCGTCAGATTGCGGAAAAACATAGAGAGGATCGGATTCCAGGCGGTCTGGCGGCCCCGGTCCGGGGCGCACGAAACGACCATGATACCGGATGAGGCCGCCCCGCCCCTGGCTCATGCCTTTTGGGTCATACCGACATGCCCCTGGGCCGCACTGCCTTGGTGCATCGCGTCCTGGCCCGTACGCATGCGGGCGGATCGCACGAATGCGCATATCAAAGCGTTTGGACATCTATACATCCAAAAATATTTTCGCTATAACGGACTCGCATGCCGCATCGCAACATCACGGGAGAGCACAGCGCGGCCATGCTTTGAAGCGACGATTTCCGGCCGCGCCAGCGGCTTCCGGCAGCGTCGCGACGACCATCCATCGGATTGAAGCTCTACACCAAGGCACTTGCGGGAACCGCAGGATCTGCCGCGGCGCGTCACGCCCGCGGAAAGCCTGCGCGCGCCCTTCTCGAACGGGGAGACATGCATCGATGACGTATCGCAGCTTGGGGGCAAGACATTTTCTGGCGCTGGCCATCGGCCTGGGCCTGGCAGGCGGCGCGTTCGCGCAGGCCACGACCGGCAGCATCTTTGGCCAAGTGGCGGCAGGCCAGGGCGACAGCGTCTCGATCAGGAGCAGTACCGGCCTGACCCGCGACATACCGCTGGACGACAAGGGACGCTACAGCGCGGCGCAGCTGCCGCTGGGCACGTATACGGTAACGCTGCAACGCCAGGGCCAGGCAGTGGAAACGCGCGACGGCATCGCCATCAGGGTCGGCGCGGGCACCGAGGTGTCCTTCGTCGGCGCGGCCGCGGCGAAGAACCTCGGCGGCGTCAGCGTCACTGCGAACGCGCTGCCGGCCATCGACGTCTCCAGCGTCGATTCGCGCACGGTCGTCACCGCCGACCAGCTCGCCAAGGTACCGCTGGGCCGCAGTTCCGAAGCGATCGCACTGCTCGCGCCCGGCGTCGTGAATAACGGCGGCAGTTTCACCGGACCTACCCGGCAATCGCTGGTGAGCTTCGGCGGCTCGTCGGCGAGCGAGAACGCGTACTACGTCAACGGTTTCGCCACCACCGATCCGCTGCGCGGTTTCGGCGGCCTGACCCTGCCCTACGGCGCGATCGATCAGCAGGAGGTCTACACCGGCGGCTACAGTGCGATGTACGGACGCTCCGACGGCGGCGTGATCAACGTCGTGGGCAAGCGCGGCACCAATCAGTGGCACTTCGGCACGCAGGTGCTGTGGGAGCCGGCCTTCGCCCGCGCGCGCCAGCGCGACCGATTCTACGAGAGCGGCCTGCCGGCCACGCCCGTCGCCGGCCGTCTCTACGCGCCGGACAGCGCCGACCGCAGCTGGACCACCACGGTCAGCGCCTACGCCGGCGGTCCGTTGGTGAAGGACAAGCTGTTCCTGTTCGTCGCCGGCGAGTACGAGCGGCAGGAAGGCAACACGGTCAATCCGGTCAGCGGCTTCCTTTCCGGCAAGCCCTACGTCGCCTATCGGCAGAACGACCCGCGCTGGTACGCCAAGCTGGACTGGAACATCACCGACAACCACATCCTCGAAGTCACCGGCGTCTCCGACAAGTACGACAGCTCCGGCACGGTCTATCGCTACGACTATGTCAACCGCGCACAGGGCGCGCGCATCGGCGCCGATGACAACATCAAGAGCGGCGGCGATGCCTATACGGCCAAGTACACCGGCTACCTCACCGATGCGCTCACGCTCACCGCGCAGTACGGGCGCATGAAGACCTCCGACTACGACGTGCCGGGCGGCTACGATCCGTCGCTCATCTACGTGGACGGCGTTACCAACCAGAATCCCGCGCTCAACGGCGGCGTCGGCCGCGGCAACCGCCAGACCATCGTCTCGCTGTACGACCCCGGCCGCGGCAACCGCACTAACAACACGCGCATCGACCTGACGTACAAACTGGGCGACCACACGATCAGTGCGGGCATCGACAACCAGACGGCCAAGGCGATCAACCAGGGTTCCCGTACCTCCGGCCCCGGCTATTACTGGAGTTACGATCAGGCCGACCCGAACACGCCGCTTTCCACAGGTCTCGGCGTGCCGGCGACGATCGGTTTCCCGAATGGCGCGCAGGGCTACTACGTGGTCAAGAGCGTGGCCAACAGCCTGGCCACGGTGCGCTCCAGCCAGCGTGCGCAGTACATCGAGGACAAGTGGCAGGTGAGCGAGCGCTGGCTGCTCTCGATCGGCCTGCGCAATGACCAGTTCCGCAACTACAACGCCGACGGCCAGGCCTACATCACTCAGCACAAGCCGCAATGGGCGCCGCGCCTGGGCGCGTCGTGGGACGTGTACGGCGACGCCAGCTTCAAGGTATATGCCAACGCAGGCCGCTATTACCTCGGCCTGCCGCTGAACCCTTCGCTCAATGCGGCGGGTGCGTACGTGAGCACCTCGCAGTACTTCACCTACAGCGGCATCGCCGCCGACGGCACGCCGACCGGACTGACGCAGATGTCCGAACCGGTCTCGGCGAACAACGCATTCGGCATCCTGCCTGACCCGAAGACGGTGAGCACGCAGGATCTGAAGTCCGAATACCAGGACGAATTCATCCTCGGCTTCACCAAGACGGCCGGCTCCGAGTGGGTATACGGCGCCAAGCTGACCCAACGCGTCCTGCGCAGTGCGATCGACGACTACTGCGACATCGACCGCGTGCTGGCCAAGGCCAAGTCGCT
Organism: Dyella sp. CR10; assembly: GCF_055814425.1. Taxonomy (NCBI): domain Bacteria; kingdom Pseudomonadati; phylum Pseudomonadota; class Gammaproteobacteria; order Lysobacterales; family Rhodanobacteraceae; genus Dyella; species Dyella sp. CR10. The sequence goes on along the minus strand of NZ_CP185986.1, from coordinate 5,012,907 downwards.
CGGCTACGACGTCACCACCGACAGCAATCCGGTGAGCTGCTGGCTGTTCAACCCGGGCAAGGCCAACACGTTCACCCTGGTCGATACCTCCGGCCGCTACGTGAGCGTGCCGCTAAGCAATGCGGAATTCGGCTTCTCCACCCTCAAGCGCAAGTACTACGGCCTGGAGACCTTCCTGGAGCATCCGTTCGACGGCACCTGGTACAGCAAGCTCACCTATGTGTTCTCGCGCAGCTACGGCAACACCGAAGGCCAGCTGCGCTCGGATCTGTACCGCGAATCGCGCGGCACCGGTCAGACCGCGGTATCCACCACGCAGGATTGGGACAACGCGTGGATCATGGACTACAGCAACGGCGCGCAGAACAACGATCACAAGCACCAGTTGAAGTTCTTCGGCTATTACCAGGTCACGCCCGAGTGGCTGGTCTCGGCCAACCTCAGCCTGATCTCCGGCGCCCCCAAGCCTTGCCTGGGCTACTACGGTCCGGAGCGGGCCGATCCGGCGGGCTACGGCAACAGCTACCACTTCTGCTTCGGCGAACCCTCGCCGCCCGGCAGCCAGGGGCGCCTGCCGTGGATCCGCCAGCTCGACCTGGGCGTCAGCTACCGGCCCGCGTTCGCGGCGAGCAAGCTGGCTTTCAGCGCGAATGTGTTCAATGTGCTCAACGAGCAGCGCGTGCTGGCGATCTTCCCGAACGGCGAATCTTCGCCGAACAAGGCCAATCCGCTGTACGGCACGCCAACCTCGCGCCAGCTGCCGCGCTACGTACGCCTGAGCGTGAGTTACGACTATTGACCGCGATGGCGGCGAAAAGAAAAAGGGCGGCCTTGCGGCCGCCCTTTTTCACGTATCGATGCCGGATGCTCAGCTCTTGCTGACCGCCGCCACCGCGGCGGCCACCGTATCGAGGTTGGAACGATTGAGCGCCGCCACGCAGATGCGGCCGGTGCCGATCGCGTAGATGGCGTATTCCTCGCGCAGGCGATCCACCTGCGCCTTGCTCAGGCCTGAGTAGGAGAACATGCCCGCCTGCCGCTGGATGAAGCCGAACTGCGGTGCGCCGTGCGCCGCCAGCTTCTCCACCATGCCGGCGCGCATCGCGTGGATGCGCTCGCGCATCTCGCCCAGCTCCTGCTCCCACATCGCGCGCAGTTCGGGACTGTTGAGCACGCCGGCCACCAGCGCACCGCCATGGGTAGACGGGCTGGAATAGATCGAGCGGATGGTGCGCTTGGCCAGCGACTGCACGCGCAGCGCCTCGTCGCGATCGGCAGCGACGAAGGTCAACGCGCCGGCGCGCTCGCCGTACAGCGAGAACGACTTGGCGTACGAACTGGTCACCACGAACGATGCGATGCCGGACGCGGCGAACAGACGCACCGCCGTGGCATCCGCATCGATGCCCTGGTCGAAGCCCTGGTAGGCCATGTCGATGAAGGGCAGCAAGTTGCGCTCCTTCACCAGGTCCACCACCTGCTGCCACTGCGAGGCATCGAGATCCACGCCGGTCGGGTTGTGGCAGCACGCGTGCAGCAGCACCACGGTGCCCGGCTCCAGCTTGCCGAGGTCCGCCAGCATGCCGGCGAAATCCAGCCCGTGGGTCTGCGCGTCGTAGTAGGTGTACTCCACCACCTCGAAGCCGGCCGCGAGGAACACCACGCGATGGTTTTCCCAGCTCGGATTGCTGATGGCGATCTTCGCCTTGGGCAGGGCCTTTTTCAGCACATCCGCGCCCACGCGCAGCGCGCCGCTACCGCCGATGGTCTGCGAGGTCGCTGCGCGACCGGCGGCCAGCAGCGGCGACTCGGCGCCGAATACCAGCTTCTGGGTGGCCTGGGTGTAGGCCGGCAGGCCGTCGATCGGCAGGTAGCCGCGCGGTTTCGCTTCTTGCGCGAGGCGCAGCTCCACTTCGTGCACGGCGCGCAGCAGCGGAATGCGTCCCTGCTCGTCGTAATAGATGCCCACGCCAAGATTGACCTTGCCGGGGCGTGGATCGGCCAGATAGGCCTCGGTAAGTCCCAGGATCGGATCGCCCGGGGTCATTTCAACGGATGCAAAGTGGGACACTGCAGGAACTCGCGATGGGCTGGATGGGAGAGACAGCCTGGGTCGGCCGTGTGGGCAAAGCGGCGCTGCCGCGTGTAGCCGATCCACTATAGCAGCGCGCCCGGGCCGGCAGCGCTTTGGCCGTCCGAAAACCTGAGGTCGCGACGACGCGGGACAAGGTTTGCACCCATTACTGGCATGCTTCGGACGCTCACGAATCCTCCGCAACCGGCGGACTATCGTCGCACCCTTCGAAGGATCGTCAGGGGGTAGCCATGAGCGCGGGCTTTCTTTCGCTGCACGCTTGCCTGGATCGCCAGGCGAATCGCCAACCGGACCACGAGTTGTTCAGCTTCATCCGCGGCTCGGGAGAGAAGAGCCAGCAGATGACCGCTGCGCAACTCGTGGCGCGCTCGAAAGCCGTTGCTCGCACGATTCGCCGCCATGGCGGCGAAGGCCAGCGCGTCCTCCTGCTGTTTACGCCCGGATTGGATTTCGTCGTCGCTTTCTACGCCTGTCTGTATGCCGGCGCCGTCGCGGTGCCGGCCTACCCGCCCGACCCCTCGAACCTGCAGCGCACGCTGCCACGCCTCCAGGCGGTGGCGGTCAACTCCGCCGCGGCGCTGGTCATCACCAGTGGGCAGATCCTCGCATTCAAGGACTACTTGTCCCGCCTGGTGCCGGAGCTGGCGATGCCCGCTTGGATCGATGCCGCAGCGGATGCCGGCCACGCCGACGACGGCTCCTGCTCGACGCCCTCGGCGCACGACCTGGCGCTGATCCAGTACACCTCCGGGTCCACCGCGACACCCAAGGGCGTCATGGTGAGTCACGGCAACCTGATGGCGAACCTGCGCATGTTCCAGCGCGCGGGCGAGCTGGCGGAGGACGCGAAGATCTTCTCCTGGCTGCCCACGTATCACGACCTGGGCCTGATGTGCGGCGTCATGCTGCCCGTGAGCGTCGGCTGCACCGTGCAGCTCGCATCGCCGCTGGACTTCCTGAAGAACCCCGCGATCTGGCTCGAAGCCATCCATCGCGAACGCATCACGCATACCTGCGCACCGAACTTCGCCCTCGACTTGGCTGCACGCAAGGCCGCTGCCGACGCCGACGGCTGGCGTCTCGACTGCCTGCGCCTGTGTCTGGTGGGTGCCGAACCGGTGCACCACGCGTCGCTGGAGCGCTTCGTCGCGACCTTCGCGCCTTGCGGCCTGCGCCGCGATGCACTGCTGCCCGGCTATGGCCTGGCCGAAGCGGTGGTCGGCGTCTGCTCGACGCCCTTTGCCGAGGGCTGGCGCACGCTGTCCGCGGATGCGGACGCATTGTCGCGCGATCGTATCGAGATTGCGGCAACGCCCTCGCCGCGCACCGTCACCATAGTGTCCAGCGGCGTGCCGTGCGAAGACGTACGCATCGCCATCGTCGATCCCGCCACGCGGCGCGAGCGCGCGCCCGGTGAGGTCGGCGAAATATGGATCGACGGCCCGCATGTCGCGCAGGGCTACTGGGGCATGGACGACGCGGACGAAGGCCCGTTCCGCGCGGCCATCGACGGTTGCGCGGAGGGCACGTGGCTGCGTAGCGGCGATCTCGGCTTCATCGAGGACGGCCATATCTACGTGACCGGACGCATCAAGGACCTGATCATCGCGCGCGGCGCCAATCACTACCCGCAGGACATCGAGCGCACCGCCGAACAGGCTCATGCGGCGGTGCGCCCGGGCGCCGTGATCGCCTTTTCCATCGAGCAGTCCGGCGAGGAAACCCTGGCGATCGTGGCGGAGATTGCAGCGCCCGCCGATGACACGCCGCTGCAGGACATCGTGCGCGCCATGCACGAGCGCGTGCTGCATGCGCATGGGCTCGCCGTCGCCACCGTGGCCTTGGTCAAACCGCGCAGCATCGACAAGACATCCAGCGGCAAGCTCGCTCGCCGGGCCTGCAAGGCGCGCCTCATGGCCGGAGAACTCGATGCCTACTTCCAGGGCAGCCCGATGCTCGCGCCGACGATCGCGGATGTCGCGCCAGCCCCGCTTCCGGCAGCGCCGATGGATGAGACCCTGCGGCGCCTGGTCGGCGAGCTGACGTCCATGCCGGCCGGCGCTCTGGCGCCGCACACGCGCCTGGCGGAGATCGGCCTGGATTCGTTGCTGGCCGCGGAGCTGGCCAGCACGATCGAACACGCCTTCGGCCGCGAACTCAGCGTGGTGGACGTGATGCGCGCGGCCACGCTGGCCGAGCTGCAGCATCACATCGAAGGCGCACCACCCGCGGGGCCGGGACAACACGATCGGCGCCATGCCGCGCAGCCGCGCCTCGCCAAACCGCTGCAGCCGCTATCGCTGCGCGCACCGCTGTTCCTGGTGGGAGGATTGTTCGGCAGCGTCGCGTACCTGCTCGCGCTGGCCGATGCACTGGGCAGGAACCAGCCCTGTATCGCGTTCCAGGCTGCCGGCATCGACGGCACCGAGCCGCCATTGGGTTCGGTCGAGGAAATGGCGCGACGCTATATCGACGAACTGAAGGCGATCCAGCCGAGCGGCCCCTATCACCTCGGCGGCCATTCGTTCGGCGGGCTGGTCGCGTTCGAGATGGCCCGGCAGCTCACGGAGCGCGGCGATACCGTGGCCGCATTGCTGCTCCTGGACACCACGCTGGTCGGTGAACGTACGTCGTCCGACGCGCCGGCGGACGTCATGGCGATGTACGAGCTGGCCTACATCGCGCACCGGCTCGCCGGACGGCCGCTCCCCGACGGCGCCGCCGAGGCCCAGGCCTCGCTGGATGTCGACGCGCAACGCGCGACGCTTCGGCACCAGCTGCGTGCGGATCGAGGCCACGCATTCGCCGATGCGTCGCTCGATGCGATCGTCGCCACGCATGCGGCGAGCTTCGAGGCGATGGTGGCGTACGAACCACGGCACTATGCGGGACCGGTCACGCTGCTCCGCGCGCGCGAGGGTTTCCCTGACGGGTCCGTGCATCCGGCCCGGAGACTGGCGCATCGTTTCGACGAAAGTGCCCTGGGTTGGGATCGCCATTGTTCACGCCTGTCGATCGTCGAGGTGGCTGGCGATCACTACGCGATGGTGCTCGCGCCGCATGCGGTAACCCTGGCCGAAGCCATGCGCGTCCATCTGCAACCCGTCCACTACGAACTGCCAGTGGCGCGACTGGCCGGCGCGCCGACGTTGGGCAAAGCGGGACGCGCATTTACCTCCCTGCGCGACGGCATCGCTTTCCATCCCGAGCATGAGGCATTCATCGAGGATCCGTATCCCATACTCCGTCAATTGCGCGAGCGCGATCCGGTCTATCGCATGGTGGATGCATCGACGGGCGCCGTCGTGTGGTGGCTGACGCGACATGCCGACGTGTCCGCCGCGCTGCGCGACAAGCGGTTGCTGGTGGATGGCAGAAACCTGCTCGACGGCGTGGATTCGCCGCAACCGAAGAGCGGCACGGTGACCGGCATCTTCCAATTGCTCCGGCAACGCCCGGGCCCGGCTGCCGACTTCATCAACCAGGCGATGCTTTTCATCGACGGCACGGTCCACCGGCGGCTGCGTCAGCTGATGAATCCGCTGTTCGACGCCGCGTCGGTACGGCGCTGGCAGGCACCGATCGACGAGCGCATCGAACACCTGGTCGATCGCCTGCGCCACGCCGACCAGCCCGACCTGATGCGGGACTTCGCCCTGCGCCTGCCCAGGCAGGTGATGTTCGGCATGCTGGGCCTGTCGGCCACGGACGCCGAAACGCTGGACCCCTTGGCCGGCGATGCCTTCCGGATCGTCGAAGCGACCGCCTTCGCCGATAACCCCGCCAGGGCCGAAAAGGCGGCCGCCGCGATCATGGATCGCATGCGCGCCCACGTCGCCGAACGTCGCCGCGCGCGCGCACGCGACGATCTGCTGGGGCATCTGCTCGAACTGCGGATCGATGGCGATCGCTTGTCGGACGAAGAACTCGCGGCGAACACCTCGCTATTGCTGCTGGCGGGTACCGAAGTACTGTCCTATGCCATCGCCAACGGCGTGCTCGCCTTGCTGCGGCATCCGGATCAATACGAGCGCCTGCGCGAGCAACCCGGGCTGGCGGATGCCGCCGTCGAAGAATTGCTTCGCTACGACGGCCCCATTCGCATCAGCATCCGCGTCGCCGCCGACGATCTCTCGATAGGCGATCGCCTCATCCGCCGCGGCGAACCGGTGGTGCTCGACCTGGGCGCCGCCAATCGCGACCCGGCGATGTTTCCGCATCCTGATCGCTTGGATCTTTCGCGGCCGATCCGGCAGCTGACCGCGTTCGGCCAGGGCGTGCACTACTGCCTGGGCGCGCCGCTGGCCCGATGTCAGATGCGCAGCGCGCTGCTGGCGTTGTGTCGGCATCGCTTCGAGCTGGTACCGGGACGGCTGCGCTGGGACACGAGCACGGTGACGCGTCGCCTCGAACAGTTCGGCATCCGCTTCAATTGATTGCCGACTCGTCGGCGGCGGGCGAGCCGGCCAGCCACTGGTGCGCATCGGCGCGGGCCGCGCCTTCGCGCGCACCAAGCGAAGCGAAGTCGAACAGCTTGCGGTCGGCCAGCTGCGAAGGCGCTATCGAGCCGAGCGCGCGGAACATGGTTTCGCTGCGGCCGGGGAACTGTTTTTCCCAGTCCTCCAGCATGCGCTTGACCGCTTTGCGCTGCAGGTTTTCCTGCGAACCGCACAAGTTGCACGGAATGATGGGGAACTGGCGCTGCGCGGCGTACTCGGCAATATCGTCTTCCTTGCAGTACGCCAGCGGGCGGATCACCACATGGCGGCCGTCGTCCGAGCGCAGCTTCGGCGGCATCGCCTTGAGGCTGCCCTGGTGGAACAGGTTGAGGAAGAACGTGCCCAGGATGTCGTCGCGATGATGGCCCAGCGCGATCTTGGTGATGCCGTTTGCCGCCGCCCAGGCGTACAGCGCGCCGCGCCGCAGGCGCGAGCACAGGCTGCACATGGTCTTGCCCTCGGGGATCACGCGGGTGACGGTGCTGTAGGTGTCCTGCTCGATGATGTGGAACGGTACGCCACGCGCGGTGAGGTATGCCGGCAGCACGTGCTCGGGAAAACCCGGCTGCTTCTGGTCCAGGTTCACCGCGATCAGTTCGAAACGCACCGGCGCCTTGGCCTGCAGCGAAAGCAGGATGTCCAGCAGGGTGTAGGAATCCTTGCCGCCGGACAGGCAGACCATGACCTTGTCGCCGTCCTCGATCATGTTGAAGTCGGCGATGGCCTGGCCGACCTGATGGCGCAGGCGCTTGGCCAGCCTGGCGGCCTCGTGTTGCTGTTTGCGGTTGGCGTCAGGCTGGGCGGACATGGGCTCGGAACCGTGCCGGAAGGCGAAAAGGCCGCTCATTGTAACGGCCCGCGCCGGCCGGGGCCCGGCGGAGTTACACTCCATCATCGCCCTACCTCAGCCGCAGCCGCCGCCCATGCAGGTCCAGGATCCCGCCGAGATTGCCCACTTGCTGGCCGAACTGCGTGTGGAGCACCGCGACCTGGACGTCGCGATCGAGGCGCTGTCCCACGCCACCGGCCGCGACGAGCTGCAGCTGACGCGTATGAAGAAGCGCAAGTTGCTCCTGAAAGACGCGATCGCCCGCCTTGAAAGCAAGCTGATCCCCGACCTCGACGCCTGACGGCGTCCTCTCTATCTTTGCGGATGCCTCTGCCCATGCTGGAACCCACTCGCCTGGAGGACGGCCACGTCGTCCTGGAACCGCTGCGCCCGGAACATGCTCCCGACCTGGAAGCCGCCGCCGCCGACGGCGAGCTGTGGAACCTCTGGTTTACCAGCGCGCCAGCGCCCGGCCAGGCCGCGGCCTATATCCAGGCAGCGCTGGACGGCCAGGCCCGGGGCGCGATGCTGCCCTTTGCGGTGCGCGAGAAGAGCAGCGGCCAGATCGTCGGCACCACCCGCTTCTACGATGTCGTCGCCGATCCCCGGCGTGTCGCCATCGGCTATACCTGGTACGCCAAACGCTGGCAGAAAAGCCATCTCAATACCGCCTGCAAACGCCTGTTGCTGGCGCACGCGTTCGACGGGCTGGGCTGCGTAGCGGTGGAATTCCATACCGACGGCCGCAACCAGGATTCGCAGCGCGCGATCGAGCGCCTGGGCGCTGTCCGCGAAGGCGTGCTGCGCGCCCACAAGCGCCGGCCGGATGGGTCGCTGCGCGATACCGTGTGCTACAGCATCCTCGCCACGGAATGGCCGGACGTCTCGCGCTGGCTGGCGATGCGCCTGGAGCGCCTCAGCGGCACGGCCTGACGGCGCCACCGGCGCGCCCGCGGCGCGCCACTTCATCCGGGCAGACTTGCGGCCTTCCATCCGAAAGGAACGCCGCACCGCATGGATATGCGCATCCCCGTCTCGCCACAGCGGCGCCGCCGTCTTCGCTTCGCCTTGCGCCTGAGCGGCGTCGGCCTGCTGTGCTGGTGCCTGGCCGCGCTCGCCGTCGTCATCGCGGGCCTGTCGGCCCGTCCCTCCGCTCCGGCCGATCTCGCGCTGGTGCTCGGCACGACCGTGGGCCCCGGCAATCAACCGCTGCCCCGCCTGCGCAGCCGCCTGGAAGCGGCGCTCGTGCTGTACCGCCACGGCGGCTGCCGCCGGCTGATGGTCAGCGGCGGCGTCGAGGACGACGGGCGCAACGAAGCCGCGGGCATGAAGCAATGGCTGGTGGAACGCGGCGTACCGGCCGCGGCGATCGTCGAAGACCCTCGCGGCGTCAACACCCGCGCCTCCGCGCGCAACGCGCATGCCTGGCTGGAGGCGCACGACGGGCACAGCGTGGTGGTGGTGTCGCAGTACTTCCATCTGCCGCGGGCGCGGCTGGCGATCCGGCAGGAAGGACTGATCGATGCTGGTGGCGCCTATCAGCGGCGGCTGTTCTTCTGGGATGTGTATTCGAGCATGCGCGAGGTGCTTGGGTATGTCGCGTATGGCGCGCGGCTTGCGTAGGTGGGGATGAGCAAAGCGAACCCCGACGTGGCGACGTCGCGCAAGGCCCGCTGGGGTTCGCCTTCGGCTCACCCCAGCCTACCTCGCCGGATTACGGTGTGGAGGACAACCCCAGCACGTCCAGCCCCTGCTCGAACACGATGTCGACCGGAATCTTGGCGCCTTCGAGTTTCTTCAGATCGCCGGTCAACTCGGCATCGACGTTGCCCATGCCATCGGTCAGTTGCTTGGCCGCCTCGTAGTCGCCGTCGCCCTGGATGGTCAGCAGCTTGGCCGACAGTGCGTTCATCGCCGCGGTCATCTTGTCGAAATCCACGCGGTAGCGGCCGGTCGTCGCGTCGCGGGTGAACGCACCCTGCTGCTTGAAGAAATTGAAGCGCACCATGTTCGCCTTGGCGTGCGCATCGCTGGCGCCGAAGCGCACCGAGCGCAGGATGCCGGCGAGGAAGGTGACGTAGTTATCCATCAGCTTCGCCTTGTCCAGCTCGCCCTTCTCGGCCAGCTTGGAGACCATGTACAGGCCAAGGATGTCGGCCTTGCCTTCCTCGAAGCTGGATGCCTGGTCCTTCAGCGCGCCGCGCACCAGGCCCTTGCCGGTGAGCGTGTTCTTGATCCCCAGGCCATGCGCCACTTCGTGGAACATAGTGTTCTCGAAGAATGCGTCGAAGGTGAGATGCGACTGCTGGTCGTCGGCGATCAGCGTCTTGGCGATCGGCAGCATGATCTGGTCGAACTTGGCCTGCATGACGTTTTCCAGCTGCAGGCGGCGCGTGCCCTTTTTCAGCTGCACTTCTTCGTCGTTGGGCAGGTTGATCGCGATGGTCTTGGCGCCGACGTTGGCGTCACCGGCGTAGTACACCGCGAAGTAGGCGTTGAGATCCGCGTCGGAACCGGGCTTCTCGGCCTTGTACTTGGCGTCCACCGGCAGTTCGCGCTGCAGTTCCGGCAGGTACTTCACGAAGCGCGCGAGTTTTTCGCTCCACGCCTGGTCCTTCACCAGCACGTAGCTTTCGTAGCTGGCCTTGTAGCCGAACAGCTGGTCTTCGTAGGTCTCGATCGGGCCGATCACGATGTCGACCGGGTTCTTCTTCATCGCCATCCAGGCGAAATCGCTCTTGCGGTATTCGTCGCTGAGCAGTGCATCGGCGCGCAGCTTGAGATAGCTGGCGAAGTCCTTGTCGGCGGACAGCTCCGCCGCCTCGCGCAGCAGGCCGGCGGCTTTTTCCAGGTCGGCCTTGTAGGCCTCGTGGAACGGCACGGTGACCAGCTTGCCCTGCGCATCGCGGCGCAGCAGCGTGTAGAGCGAGGTCTTGTCCTTGAGGTCGGCCTTCTCGAATTCGTCCTTGCCCATGTCGGCCGGATAGAACTGCACGCCCGGCGGACGCGGGCCGACGCCGGCGACGAAGGGCTGGTCCTCGTGCAGGCGATCCCACGGACCGTAGTTGATCTCGGCGTAGCGGCGCGTGGCCTCGTCGGGAATGCGCTGCATCAGCGCCGTCTTGTCGCCCCAGGACTGCTGCCAGTACAGGCTGTTGGTGACATCGGCCGCCTGCACCAGCAGCGCGATCATGCGCTTTTGCTTGTCGTCGAATGCCGAAAGATCGGCGCTCAGCTTCACCGTCGCGTAGTCGCCCATGCGCTGCCTGGCCAGGTCGGCATCGGTGGATGGCGGCGCCGGCTCGGCCTGAGCCGCGGAGGCGGGCGCGGCGGGCTTTGGTTCTGCCGGCGCGGCGGCTTCCTGGTGGGACGAGCCGCAGCCGGCCAGGGCGGCGACGAGGCTCAGGGCGAGCAGGCGGTGGCGCATGGGATCTTCCTCAAGGTACGGAAGATCCCATGGTAGCCGACGCCTCAGCCGGAGATGGCCAGCCGCTCGGACCGATACAGCTGCGCCGTGATCAGCGACGTCACCAAGGCCGCCGCCAGCGTGCCGGCGAGACAGAACAACAGCTGCCGCGGCTCGATGCTGTCGCCGCGCAGCAGGCGCATCACGCCCAGGTGCTGACCCAGCACCGGCACCGCGTACATCCATGCCTGCGCCTTGATGGGCATGAAGGTCAGCAGCAGGCTGGGCAGCGCCGGCACGAACATCAGCAGCGACACATAGGTCTGCGCTTCGCGGTAACTCTTGGCGAACGCGGCCACCAGCGACTGCAGTACCGCCAGCAGCAGAAGCAGCGGGAGCATCAGCAGGAACACGTGCGAGGCGAAATGCATGCCCAGGTTCAGCTCCATGCCCAGCTTGTCCGTCGGCACCAGCTGTCCGACCAGCGCGAACGCCACCAGGGTGATGACCAGGCTCACGCCGGAGAACGCACAGATGGCCGCCAGCTTGCCGGCCAGGATCTTCCAGCGCGCCACCGGGTTCGCGAACAGCGGCTCCAGCGATTGCCGCTCGCGCTCGCCCGCGGTGAGGTCGATCGCCAGATACATACCGCCCATGAACATGGTGATGATGAAGAAATACGGCAGCATGCCGAACATCAGCACGCCGCGCGCCTGCGCCGTGGCCTGGTCGCGCTTGGCCACCGCGATGGGCCACGCCGTGCCCGGCGACAGGCCGCGCGCCACCAGCCGCATCGCGCCCTGCTGGCGAGCGTAGCCTTCCACCAGCTTGCTCACGCGCTCCACCGGCGTATTGGTATCGCGCTGCGAGGAGTCGTAGATCACCTCTACCTGCACTGGCTCGCCTTTGCGCCATGCGCCGGGATAATCGGCGCTGATGCGCACCACGACATCGGCATCCTGTTTGCGCACGGCCAGCTCGGGATTGGCGATGCCTGCCTGCGGCACGATGCCGCCGGCTTTCAGCGCATCGACCAGATTGGGCGCGTATTCGGCGCCGATCACCGGGACCTTGAGCGGCTGCTCGGCTTTCTCCAGTTCGCGGTTGAGCGAGACCTTGACCAGCATGATGAAGATCAGCGGCCCCAGCAGCGGACCGGTGAGCAGCGCGCTCACCAGCGTGCGGCGGTCGCGCAGGTTTTCGCGCACTTCTTTCAGGAAGACGGTAAGGAAGGCGTTGGCGCGTCGCGCCGAATAGGCAACCCGATTCATGCGGCGAGGCCCTCCTCGCTACCGATGATTTTCACGAAGGCATCCTCCAGATTGCTCTCGCCGGTCTGCTCGCGCAGCGCCTGCGGGGATTCGTCGGCGACCACGCGACCGTGCGCGATCACCACGATGCGATCGCACAGCGCGGCCACCTCTTGCATGATGTGGCTGGAGAACAGCACGCAGCGTCCCTCGCTCTTGAGCTTGAGCATGAACTGGCGAAGCGCGCGGGTGGCCATCACGTCCAGGCCATTGGTCGGCTCGTCGAGGATCACGTTGCGCGGGTCGTGGATCAGCGCGCGCGCGATCGCGGTCTTCACGCGCTGGCCCTGCGAGAACCCTTCGGTGCGGCGGTCGCCGATCTCTTCCATTTCCAGCGCTTTCACCAGCGCCTCTCGGCGCGGCGCCAGCTCGCTTTCCGGCAGACCGTGCAAGCGCGCGAAGTAATCGATGTTCTCGCGCGCCGTCAGTCGCTTGTACAGGCCGCGCGCATCTGGCAGCACGCCGAGCTGGCGACGTACTGCCAGCGGATCTTCGGCGGCGTCGATGCCATCGACCAGGATGCGGCCCTGGTCAGGCTTCATCAGCGTGTACAGCATGCGCAGCGTGGTGGTCTTGCCCGCGCCGTTAGGGCCGAGCAGTCCCGTGATCTGGCCGTCGCGGGCAGCGAAGTTGACACCGTCCACCGCCTTTACCGCGCCGAACGCCTTGTGCAGGTCCTTCACTTCGATCATGGCGCGGCTCCGTTGAAGTCGATGAATTGCGGCGTGGCATGCAGGCGGTCCAGGCACTTGGCGTCGAGCTTGGCCGGCGCGAGGTCTTCCACGAAGTGCTTGACCAGCTCGGGCGCGCAACCGGCGGCGATGACGTTGTGGCCCTGGCCCCTGAGCACGAAGTGGCGCGCATGGGAAAGGCCTTTGAGCACGTCTTCGCCGTAGGTCGGCGGAGTCACCGGGTCGTACTCGCCGGAGAACAGCAGCGCGGGCTTGTCGCTCTTGATCGGCTGGTGGAAGTCGGCCGGTCGCGTGCCCCTGGGCCACACCGAACACACGGCCTGCAAGGTGTCGACCATACGCGTGCCGAGCATGGTGTGCGCATCCTGCGGGCGTGGCGTGAACAGATCGGCGTCCTCGCTGCAGATCACCGAGGACTGCATGCCGCCGTTCATGGTGTCGGAGAGATCGCCCGAGAGCAGCTTGGCCTGGCCCAGCAGCGGGCCCACATCGCCGCGCGCCGCCGCATCGATGGACACCGGCAGCAGCGCGGCGGTGACCGGCGAGTAGGCGAACATGCGCACCACGCTGGCCAGCGAGTATTCGCTCAGCAGGCGCTGCACGGTCTGGTAGTTCTGCGGGTCGCGGAAGCTGACCTTGTGCGGATTGGCGCGCAGCGCGTCGCGCAGCTGGTACAGGGTCTGGTACGGATCGCCGAAGCGCTCGTGGCAGGCCTTGTCGGCGACGCAGCGGGCGAATTGCGCCTTGAGCGCGCTTTCCAGGTTCTGCGCGAAGTCTTCGCCGAGCACCAGGCCGTTGGGTACCACGCCATCGAGCACCACGCTGCGCACCGCATCGGGGTGGCGCATCAGGTACTGCTGCGCCATGCGCGTGCCGTAGGAGACGCCGACCAGATCGAAAGTCGGCGCCCCCAGGGCCTGGCGCACGTCTTCCAGATCCTGCACGGCGACGGTGGTGGTGTAGTAGCGCGGGTCGGCCTTGCCTTCGAGCTGCTTGAGGCAATCGGTCGCTTCGGCGCGCAGCTTGCCGGCGTCGAAGCCGGTCTCCTCGTCGGCACCGGCCTTCGCTTCGCCCGGCTTGCAGCTCAGCGGGTTGGAACCGCCGGTGCCGCGCTGGTCGAGCAGCAGCACGTGGCGATGCGCCAGCAACGGCTGCAGTGCCGGCGCCACGCCCGGCCAGCTTTCGGTGGCTGCCTGGCCGGGGCCGCCGGCGAGCAGTACGAGCATGTCCTTGCTGGCGACCTGCGCGTTGCTGCGGATGATGCCGAGCTTCAGCCGGATCTTGCGGCTGTGCGGATCCTCCCGGTTCTCCGGCACCTCGAAGGGCGCACACCAGGCGGCGCTGGTGAGTCCGCTGTTGGGCTGGCCCAGCTCGCATGGAGTGAGCGTGAGCGAGCCCAACTGCCAGGTTTCCGGTTTCGCCGGCACGGCGGGCGCGCTCGAGGCGGCCGCCGGCGTGTCGTCCGCGGCGCTGTCGGCGCTGTCGCCGCGCGCGTGGAACTGATTCCATGCCAGCGCGCCCAATCCCAGCGTGACGGCGGCGATGCGCACCGCGGTGCGTCCCTTGATGGCCATGTGCGTGTCTACCCTCGTTCAGTGGGCCTTGCGGCCGCTGCTGTCCCCGCCGATTCCCTGACCGCCTCGCCTTCCGGCCGGAAGATCGCTTCGATCGGCTGTCCGAACAGCCGCGCGATCTTGAAGGCCAGCGGCAAGCTGGGGTCGTACTTGCCGGTTTCGATCGCGTTGACGGTCTGGCGCGAGACATCCAGCTGCGTGGCCAGGTCGGCCTGCGACCAGCCGTGCTCGGCGCGCAATTCGCGTACGCGGTTCTCCATCGATCTATTCTCTGATTCCGCCGCGTCTGTCAGTCGCCGTAGCGACGCTTGGCCCACGCCAGGGTGAGGCCGTAGGTCACGCACAGCGCGGGAAACACCAGCAACAACGCGCTGCCGTCCAGCACGAGCACCTTGGCCGAGCTCAGGAACCCCACCGCCATGCTCCCCACCGCGATCACGCCGGCCGCGACCGCCAGCGCCTGCAGGTGCAGGCGCTGCATGAATTCGTCGCTGGCGGTGACGTAGCGGAACATGGACACCGCCACGCCGGCGATCGGCAGGGCCGGCAGCAGCGCGATCAACCCCTTCAGCCATGTCGCGTCGGCGGTTTTATGCAGCGGCCACACGAACAGCATGATCGCGAAGTACGCGATCATCGCCGGCACGAATTCGCGCAGGTAGCGGCGATCCTCCCGGCGCAGTTCGCCCTGCGCCTCCACGCAGGCGGCCGCGCGGATCACGTAGGCGAACCACCAGATCAGCATCGCCAGCAGGATCAGACACAGCGCGCGGGGCCACAGGCCCGGCCAGCGCAAGGTCAGCACCAGCACCGCCCAGAACGCCCCGATTGTCAGCACGACCAGCGTACGGCGCCGCCAGGCCGGCCAGGCGGCGATGCGCCGCGTGAGACTTTCCATGCTCCCCTCCATCGGCCACCCCCGTGGCTTTGCGCGCTCGCCATGTCAAGCAAGCTTGACAGCATGCTAGACACCGCCCTGCTCAATGTCAAGCAAGCTTGACAGCCCATCTGTAACAGGGGGCGATTTGATGCGATTTGTTAATCGGAGCAAAGGCTTGGCCGCCCATGGTCACTTTTTGACGCTGCGCGACTTTGACGAAGGATTGACGCAGCTGAACGCCGACTTGGAAAATTCTGTGAGATGTATCGCAGAACTAAGCGTTAACTAGGTCACGTTTCTTGGCACGGCTTCTGCATGATGCCGCTCGCCAAACGAGGGACGGCCGGCAGGCCCGCACCCCTCGATGCCGGCAAGACGCAGGGGGAGAGACACCGAGCCCGCGTCCGGAACGCACCGAACCTGCCGCATTCCACCCAACCGTTTAAGGACTAAGGCCCGATGAGCAAGAACGTTATCGCCACCGCCCTGATCGCCGCCCTGGGCTTCGCCGCCCTGGCGCCGAACCAGGCTTCCGCCGCCGACGGCACCATCAACATCACCGGCACCGTCAACGCCTCCACCTGCAAGATCAACGGCGGCGCCAGCCCGGCCACGGTCAACGTGACCCTGCCGACCGTGTCGACCACCTCGCTGGGCGCCGCCGGCGTCACCGCCGGCCGCACCGCCTTCGCGCTCAACCTGACCAACTGCGGCTCGCTGACCAAGGCCCAGACCTTCTTCGAGCCGGGCCCGACCATCATGGCCGACGGCAACCTGAAGAACGCCGCGGGCACCGCCACCGGCGTGGAAGTGCAGCTGCTCAACAGCGACTTCAGCGCGATCAACCTGGCCGGCACGGCCTCCACGCAGTCCTCGCAGCAGGCCACGCTGACCAGCGGCGCCGGCTCCCTGAACTACTACGCGCAGTACTTCGCGACCGCCGCCGCCGGCGCCGGCACCGTGAGCACCAGCGTGCAGTTCACGATGCTCTACCAGTAAGAACCGCCCGGCCCGCGGCGACGCGGGCCGACGCAAGAAGCAAGAGGCAAGTCGGCGCCGGTACCCCCCAGCGGGTCCGGCGCAAACTCCGCCGCCACGCGGCGGAACCGTTCTTCGCAGCGAGGGAATCCCATGAGGAAGTTCGTCTGCGCCCTGGGCGCGGGCCTGCTGGCCCTGTGTCTTGGCGCTCCGGCCGCGCAGGCCAATGTGCTGATCGGCGGCACGCGCGTGGTCTTTCCCGCGAAAGACGGCGAAGTCACCGTCCGCCTGACCAACGACAACGATCACCCCGTGCTGGTCGAGTCGTGGATCGATCGCGGCGACGTGCATTCCACCCCCGAATCTGTCGATGTGCCGTTCCTGATCACGCCGCCGCTGTTCCGCATGGAGGCGAAGAAGGAACAGAGCCTGCGCATCGTCTATACGCACGAGCAGCTGCCGGCCGACCGCGAGTCGCTGTTCTGGCTCAACGTGCTGGAAGTGCCGCCCAAGCCGACCGGCCCGCAGGCCGAAGGCCAGAACCTGCTGCAGCTGGCGCTGCGTTCGCGGCTGAAGCTGTTCTATCGCCCGGCCGGCCTGCAGGGCGATCCGCTGAAGGCGCCGGGCCAGCTGACCTGGAAGGTCGAGGCGGACGGCAAGGCCCTGGTAGCGCACAACCCCACGCCTTTCCACGTGACCATTTCCGAGCTCGCGGTGACGATCGGCGGCAAGTCGGTAAGCGCCGAGCTGGGCATGGTCGCGCCGCTGTCCGACCTGCGCCTGCCGCTGCACGACGGCGCGCCGAAGGCGGTCGCCGGCAGCACCGTGAAGTACACCGCGATTAACGACTACGGCGCCGCCGACAACTACACGGGCACCGTCGCTCCGTGAGTTCCGTGCGCGCCACGGACGGCAACGCCCGCACCGGAGGCCAGCTGGCCCGGCGCGCGCTGCTGTGCGTGGCGATCGCCGGTGTGCTGGGCGGCTGGAGCGTCGATGCGCTCGCCGCCGCGCCCGCGGCCGGCGGCGCGTCCGCCGCTTCCGCCGATGCGGCGCCGATCGATGCCAGCTTCGACCGCAACCTGCTGTCGGGTGCCGGCCGCAACACCGGCGACATCAGCCGCTTCGAGCGCGGCCAGGTGATCGCACCGGGCAACTACCGTACTGACATTTTCCTCAATGGCGCCTGGGTAGCCCGCGGCGACGTGCGCTTCGCGGCGCCCTCGCCGAATGCCAACGCCATCCCCTGCCTGTCGCGCGAGCTGTTCGACCGGCTCGGCCTGCCGCTGCAGAAGCTCTCGCCCGAGCAGCAGGCCAAGCTGGCCGACACGCAGGGCTGCACCGATATCGGCAACGTCATCGACGCGGCGACGATGACCTTCGACCAGGGCAATCTGCGCCTGGACGTGAGCGTGCCCCAGGCCTGGCTGGGCACACGCGCGCGCGGCTACGTGAGCCCGGAGAACTGGGACCGCGGCGTCAACGCCGCGCTGCTCAACTACAGCTTCAACAGCTACCGCACGCGCAGCGGCGGCATCAGCCAGACCTCCTCGTTCCTGGGCCTCAACGCGGGCCTGAACCTGGGCGGCTGGCAGCTGCGCCACGATTCGACGCTGTTGATGCAGTCCGGCGCAGCCGGCGCGCCCTCGCGCCGCCACTGGCAGAACATCGACACCTATGTGCGCCGCGACCTGCCCTCGCTGCGCGCGCAGCTCACCATCGGCGACTCGTACACCGGCGGCGAACTGTTCGACAGCGTCAACATCCGCGGCGTGCAGATCGCTACCGACGACCGCATGCTGCCCGATTCGCTGCGCGGCTACGCGCCGACCGTGCGCGGCGTGGCCGAATCCAACGCGAAGGTGACGGTCCGCCAGAACGGCATCGTGCTGTACGAAACCACGGTGGCGCCGGGTCCGTTCGTGATCTCGGATCTGTATTCGACCGGCTACGGCGGCGACCTCGCGGTCACCATCACCGAAGCCGACGGACGCGTGCGCAACTTCACCGTGCCGTATGCGTCGGTGCCGCAGCTGCTGCGTCCCGGCGTCACGCGCTTCTCGCTGGTGGCCGGCGAGCTGCACGACACGGCGATCCATGCGCGCCCGGCGATCGCGCAGGCAACGATGCAGCATGGCTTCAGCAATCTGCTGACCGGTTATGCGGGCATCGTCGGCACCTCCGGCTACGGCGCGGTGCAGGTCGGCGGCGCCTTCAATACGCGCTACGGCGCGCTGGCGCTGGACGTCACCGCCGCGCGCACCGAGATTCCCGGCCAGTCCAGCCATGACGGCCAGAGCGTGCGGCTGAGCTACAGCAAGATCATTCCCGAGAGCAACACGTCCTTCAGCGTGGCCACGTACCGCTATTCGACCAGCGGCTACCTCGGGCTGCGCGACGCGCTGCTGACGCGCGACCTCGCGCGTGGCTATCGCTATGTGGATCCGACCACGCTCACCACCGTGGACGGCGTCGCTACGAACAACCTGCTCACGCCCGCGCAGCGCCAGGCGCTGCAGGGCGCGTCGAACAACTTCAGCACCTTCACCAGCCAGTTCGACCGCCAGCGCAGCCGCTTCGACATCAACGTCAACCAGCGCCTGGGCCAGCGCGGCGGCACCATCTATGTCACCGGCTCCGCCGTGGACTACTGGAACCGCAACGGCACCGACGTGCAGTTCCAGCTGGGCTACAACAATGTCTTCCGCCGCCTCAGCTACAACCTGTCGGCCACGCGCGTGCGCGACGTCAATGGCCGCTTCAGCAGCCAGTTCTTCGCCAGCATTTCCCTCCCGCTGGGCGACGGCATGCATGCGCCGACTTTCGGCGCGACCGTCAGCCACGACAGCGATGGCCATTCGCTGACCCAGGGCACGCTGAGCGGCACGGCCGGCATCGACAACGAATATAGCTACGGCGCCACCGCGACGCACGACAACGGCGGCAACGGCGCGGCGTCCGGCAATGCCGGCACCGTGTACGGGGGCTACCGCGGCCCGTTCGCGCAGATCAACGCCAGCTACGGCAAGGGCAGCGGCTACTCGCAGGGCTCGCTCACCATCGCGGGCTCCGTGGTGGCGCATCCGGGCGGCGTGACCTTCGGCCAGCCGATGGGCGACACGGTAGCGATCGTCTCCGCGCCGGATGCCAAGGGCGCGCGCGTGATCAATGCCGCCGGCGTGCGCATCAACGGCGCCGGCTACGCGCTCGTGCCCTATCTGACGCCGTACAACCTCAATACCGTGCAGATCGATCCGAAGGGCCTGCCGCTGTCGGTGCAGCTGGAAACCACCAGCGCACAGGTCGCGCCGCACGCCGGCTCTGTCGTGATGCTGCGCTACAAGACCGAAAGCGGCCGCTCGATGATCGTGCGCGTGAAGCAGGCCGACGGCCGCAGCGTGCCGTTCGGCGCCGATGTGCTGGACGAGCAGGGCAAGAGCGTGGGCGTGGTCGGCCAGGCCGGACGTATCCTGGTGCGCGGCGCCCGCGACCGCGGCGTGCTGAGCGTGCAGTGGCACGCCGCCGACGAGACCGCGCTGCGCTGCCAGTTCCCCTACCAGTTGCCCGCGGCCGCCAAGGGCACGGACAGTTACGAGAAGCTCGACGCTACCTGCATGGTGGCGTCCGGCAGCGGGAGTCAGCCCTGATGCGCACCCAACGAGTGTCCTCCCTGCCTCGCCGCCTCGGCGTCCTTGCGCTGCTGGCGCTGCTGCTGTGTCTGTTGCCGCTGGGCGTCAGCGCGGCGGTCAGCTGCAACATCACCAACAACACGCTGAGCTTCGGCAACATCAGCGTGTCGCCCAGCCTGCCGGTGGGTTCGGTGCTGGCCACTTCCGCCAACGTTGCCATCACCATCAGCTGCACCGGCATGCCGTACGACAACACCACGCAGGGCAAAGTGGTGACGATGCAGGCGGGCAACCTCGCCCCGCGCGACGCCACCGATCCGCCCAGCGGCGGCGGCATCGCCTTCGCCACCAACGTGCCCGGCGTGGCGCTGGTGGTGACCGCGTCGCCGGTGCAGGCCTCCGACAACAGCTGCCTGCGATGCGGCCCCGGCAGCACGGCGGGCTTCGAAGCGGTGACGGTGAACTATCCGACCACCAGCGCGACCTCCACTTTCAGCGCCAAGCTGGTAAAGACCGGCCCCATCACGCCCGGCCCGCTGGGTACGATCCAGTTGATGCAGTTCTGGTGGTACATCTACGGCAAGACGGCCAGCGTCGGTCCGCTCTCCAGCCTTTCCTTCAGCGGCGGCAATGTCACGGTGATCGCCTGCTCCGTGAACACCGACTCCCAGACGCTCAACATCACGCTGCCGACCGTAAGCACCAATGCGCTGCCCTCGGCCACTGCGACAGCCGGACGCACCGGCTTCAAGATCAACCTGAGCTGCCAGTCGGGCTCCAACGTATCCATCACGCTGAGTACCGCCAATGCGGGCGCGGGTACCGGTGTCATCGCGCCCTCCACCGGCACGGGGCAGGCGCAGAACATCGGCGTCCAGTTGCTGGATGGCAGCCTCAGCCCGGTGACGTTCAACAGCACCAAGTCGCTGGGCGCGACACCCAACGGCACGCTGAGCATTCCGTACTACGCGCAGTACTACCGGACGGGATCGCCGATCACCAGCGGCCAGGTGAATGCGACCGCCACTTACACGCTGACCTACCAATAGCGCATCGAACACGGGTCACGTCGCCGGCATCGCCGGCGGTCGCAGGCAGCCAGGAGCGGCCGCCGCGATGCACAAGAGAAAGCCAGGTACATGCAGGGGGCAAACATCTTGATTCGCCGTATTCCGCTGCTGGCGGCCACCATGCTCGGACTGCCGCTGAGCGCGCACGCCAGTTGCCGTTTCACCAGCGGCAGCACGTCCAACGTCGACATCAGTTTCGGCAACGCCACCATCACCATCGACCCTAACCTGCCGGTGGGCGCGACGCTGGTCAGCTCGGCTCAGTTCACGCCTTCGCCCATCTCGCAGATCAGCTGCACCGGCACGACGTCGACCGGCGTGACGAACCTGGTCGGCAGCCAGCCATCGGCGTCATCCTCGGTCTTTCCCACGAGCGTGGCCGGCATCGGCTACCGGGTCACCCATCCGGATACGTCCAACTATCTGCGCGCGTATCCGGGCGGCTCGATCGCCTCGGGCAGCTACAGCATGTCGGTGACCTCGGGCCTGGAGTTCGTCAAGACCGGGGCCATCGCCAACGGCGCGACGTTGAGCACCGGCACGCTGGGTTACTGGCGATATGCCAACAACCTGCGGGTCGAGAATTTCAATCTGAAGACCGCGCTGACCTTCGTCTACCCGTCCTGCTCGGTGAACACGAGCGTCATCAACGTCAGCTTGCCCACGGTGTCCAACACGGCGTTCAACGGCGTCGGCACCGTGGCCGGCGCGACGGTGGTGCCGTTATCCCTGCAGTGCTCGGCCGGCAGCCAGCTCTTCATCCAGTTCGATACGGCCACGCCGGCCAGCGGCTCGACCGGGGTGATCGCGCCGGCGACGGGCAGTGGCCGGGCCAGGAACGTCGGCGTGCAGCTGGTCGATCAGGGCTTCGTGCCGGTCGCGTTCGGCACGCGTTCGCGCGTCGGCACGACGCCGGACGGTCCGTTGGACCTGACCTACTACGCGCGGTATTACCAGACGGCAGCGCCGGTCACGCCGGGCACGGTGAACGCGACCGCAACCTTCACCCTGTCCTACCGATGAGCGCGAGGCGGATATCAGTCGTAGGTCTGCGTCACCAGCTTCGGCTGCGCGCTCAAGTATTGGGCGAAATAGACGATTAAGGGGTCTGAGGCGAGCGGCGTACCTATGGTGTCGCTCACCGACAGCGCATAGGACTGGGCGAGCTGGCCGGGCGTGGCATCGGTGCGTTCGGAACAGTGATAGCGGCGTGGCGCAACGTGGCCTTGCGCATCGCCGATGCGCTGGACTCCGACCGCGCACGTGGGTTCGACGACCGCGCCGGAGAAAACGATTGTCCCGCCATCGGCCATCGCCGCGGCGGGCAACCCTGCCACCGCGACCAGACCGACCATCAGCGTCTTGCGCATCCAGATCCGCATACCGCCCTCCCGCGCCCCCTGAAACGGATGAGCGCTTTTCCGGTCTGTCGGCTGCCGGCGACCGGGCTTTAATGGCAATCCCGATGGCCGTCTGGATTTGTGATGAACATCACAATGCGCAAGCGTATGTCGTCAGGCCTATGCCCAAAGGTTTTAGGCCTGTCAGTGACTTACATCAATGTCGTGCTATCGGACCGTGGTAGCGCGCCTAGAGGCCTGCCAATGCAGGGCTTTACCGCCGGAGCGATCGACGGAGAAAACGGGGCGCACCGCGACGTAGAGACGCGGCGGTGCGGCAAGGGGCAGCTTAGCGGGAGGAGATGTACTTCTCGCGCCTGATCTGCGGCACCGGCAGGCCGTATTCCTTCAGCGCGTTGAAGGCGCCGTCCACCATGTTGGGATTGCCACAGAGATAGGCGATATCGCGGTCCGCGCTGGGCGAAAGCTCCGCCAGCACGCCCTGCACGTGGCCGCTGCGATCGTGAGGACGCGGCACCGCACGCGGCTCGCGGCTGAGGCAGGGATGGAAGGAGAAGCCGGGATTTTCGTGGGCGAAGGCTTCGAATTCCTCGCCGTACAGCAGCTCGGTCTCGTTGCGCGCGCCGTATAGCAAGGCCACCTCACGCCCGCCCTTGGCCAGCAGATCGCGCAGCAGCGGCAGCATGGCGCGGTAGGGCGTGACGCCCGTGCCGGTGGCCAGCAGCAGGTAGCGCGGGTGGGCGTCGCCCGGCTGCAGGCAGAAACGCCCGTAGGGGCCGCTGGCCTCGATGGTCTGGCCCTGCTCCAGGCTGCCGAGCAGCTTGGTAGCCGCGCCGCCTTCGACGTAGCTCACCGCGATCTCGATGCGCTGTACCGGCGAATGGCCATCGCCGACGGTGGCGATCGAATAGCTGCGCTTGGTCGGCGTGCCGTCCTCGTACTGGAAATGCACCTGCAGGAACTGTCCGGGCACAAAGGCCAGCGCCTGCCCGTCCGCGCGCTCGAACACCAGGTGGCGCACGGTGGGTGCGAGCATGTGGCTGTCGACGAGGCGGAGAGTGAAGTGATCGGCCATGGGAATCCGGGAAACAGTGAGTGCGCCCGGCGGAACCGGCCGGCGGGAACCAGCCCGCTATAATAGGAGGCTGGCCCCTTCGGTGCAGCCCATGCCCACCCCGCCATCTTCATCCGCTCCCGCTCTCGTCGTCGACAACCTGCGCAAGACCTACGCCAACGGCGTCGAAGCCCTCAAGGGCGTCAGCCTGACCGTCGAGCCTGGCGACTTCTTCGCCCTGCTCGGCCCCAACGGCGCTGGCAAGTCCACCCTGATCGGCATCCTGTCCTCGCTGGTGAACGCCACCGGCGGTGACGCGCGCATCTTCGGCGTGTCGGTCAACCAGCAGCGCGGCAAGGCGATGCAGCTGATCGGCCTGGTACCGCAGGAAATCAACTTCAACGTCTTCGAGAAGCCGTTCGACATCTGCGTGAACGAAGCCGGCTTCTACGGCATCCCCCGGCGCATCGCCACCGAACGCGCGGAGAAGTACCTGCGCGAGCTGCGCCTGTGGGACAAGGCCCAGGACCCGGCGCGCACGCTTTCCGGCGGCATGAAGCGCCGCCTGATGATCGCCCGCGCGATGATGAACGAGCCCAAGCTGCTCATCCTCGACGAGCCCACCGCCGGCGTGGACATCGAGATCCGCCGCTCCATGTGGCAGTTCGTCAGCGGCATCAACGCGGCCGGCACCACGGTGATCCTCACCACGCATTACCTGGAGGAAGCCGAGCAGCTGTGCCGCAACATCGCGATCATCGACCGTGGCACCATCGTGGAGAACACCACGATGAAGGGCCTGCTGGCCACGCTGGATTCGGAAACCTTCGTGCTCGATGTCGCCGGCGTGCCCGGCGAGCTGCCGGCCCTGCCCGGCGTGAACCTGCGCCGCATGGACGACCACACACTGGAAGCGGAGATGTCCCGCGCCCACGACCTCAACTCCATGTTCACCGCGCTGTCCTCGCACGGCGTCACAGTCACCTCGATGCGCAACAAGACCAACCGCCTGGAAGAACTGTTTGTCCGCCTGGTGGAGCAAGGCCGCAGCGCCAAGGAGCAGGCCGCATGAACGCCTCCGCCAACCTCGTCGCGCTGGGCACCATCGTCCGTCGCGAAATCGTGCGCATCATGCGCATCTGGACCCAGACGCTGATTCCACCGGCGATCACGATGACGCTGTACTTCGTGATCTTCGGCAAGCTGATCGGCAGCCGCATCGGCACCATCGAAGGCGGCTTCAGCTACATGCAGTACATCGTGCCCGGCCTGGTGATGATGAGCATCATCACCAACAGCTACGGCAACATCTCCAGCTCGTTCTTCGGCGCCAAGTTCAGCCGCGCGGTGGAAGAAATGCTGGTATCGCCGATGCCTAACTGGGTGATCCTGCTGGGCTACGTCACCGGCGCGGTGTCGCGCGGCGTGGTCGTGGGCGCGCTGGTGCTGATCATCGCGCTGTTCTTCACCCATCTGCAGGTGGCCCATCCGCTGATCACCATCGCCTCGGTGCTGCTGGGCGCGACCATCTTCTCGCTGGCCGGCTTCGTCAATGCCGTGTACGCGAAGAAATTCGACGACATCGCGCTGGTGCCGACCTTCGTGCTCACCCCGCTGACCTACCTGGGCGGCGTGTTCTATTCGGTAAACATGCTGGCCGAGCCGTGGCAGAGCATTTCGCGCGTCAACCCGATCCTGTACATGGTCAACGCCTTCCGCTTCGGCGTGCTGGGCGTCAGCGACGTGCACATCGGCGTCGCCTTCGGCGTAATGCTGCTGTTCGTGGCGGGCCTGTCGGCGGTCGCGCTGTACCTGCTCAAGCGCGGCGTCGGACTGCGTTCGTAACCAGGGCATGCGCGTCAACAAGTACATCAGCGAAGCCGGTCTCTGCTCGCGCCGCGAAGCGGACGAGCTGCTGCTGGCCGGCCGCGTCACTATCAATGGCGAGGTGGTGAGTACCGGCGCGAAGGCGCTGGAAGGCGACGAAGTGCGCGTGGACGGCGAGATCGTCAAGGCGCGGGTCCTCGCCTCGACGCCGGCGGCCAAGCGCGCCGTCTATATCGCGCTCAACAAGCCGGTGGGCATCACCTGCACCACCGACCAGAGCGTGTCCGGCAACATCGTCGACTTCGTCGACCACCCGCAGCGCATCTTCCCGATCGGCCGCCTGGACAAAGATTCGGAAGGCCTGATCCTGCTCACCAGCAACGGCGACATCGTCAACGAGATCCTGCGCGCCGAGAACAATCACGAGAAGGAATACCTGGTGGCGGTGAACAAGCCGGTCACCGACGAATTCCTCGCCGGCATGGCCAAGGGCGTGCGCATCCACGGCCAGATGACCAAGCCCTGCCGCACCCGCAAGATCGCCAGGTTCGGCTTCGCCATCGTGCTGACCCAGGGCTTGAACCGGCAGATCCGCCTGATGGCCGCGGCCTTCGGCTACCGCGTCACCCAGCTGCGCCGCGTACGCGTCGTCAACGTCAAGCTCGGCCATCTCAAGCCCGGTCAGTGGCGCAATCTCACCGACGCCGAACTCAAGGGCCTGCTGCCCAACCGCACGCAATGGTGAGGCGCCGTCGTCGCGGCGCTTGACATGGGTTCGGCCAAGGCCTATATATTTAACTAATATCTTAATTGCTTAAGAGCTGATGGCCGTCGATCTGATCTTCGAAGCGCTGGCTTCCCGCCCCCGCCGTGAAATCCTGGCCTATCTGTCGGCCCAGGAACTGAGTGCCGGCGAGATCGCCAGTCGTTTCACGATGAGCGCGCCGGCGATCTCGCGCCACCTGTCCCTGCTGGAAAACGCCGGCCTGGTGAGCAGCGAGCGGCGCGGCCAGTACGTGGTGTACCGGCTCAACAAGGACAACCTGGTGAACACGCTCACCGGTTTCGCCTTCGAGGTCTGTCCCAAGGCCGGTCCGCTCAAGCGCGAATCCCGCAAGCTCGCCGCCGCACGCAGCAAGACGGGCGACGGCTAGGGGAACAACGACACGGATGAACCAGACCGGCGATGCCGCGCGCTTCGCCGCAGGAGGAGTGCGTCATGGCGACACAGGCACGCAGTACCGGCAGCTTTCCCGCCGCGGTGATTCCCTCGCCCCACGGCGGCCTGCCGGTGGAGGTCACGCTGATCGCTCAGCTGGGACACGGCGTCGGCGACCAGATGCATGCCGGCGCCACGGCGCGGCAGCGCGCGCATCCAGCGTTTATCGATGCGCTGGACGAACCGTCCACCACGCTGGGCGGCACCGATGTCGCCAAGGGCGATGCCACCGCGCTCTATACCTTTTCGGTCGGCGCCAAGGGACATCCATTCCACCGGCACGCCGGGCACCGGGTGTTCACCGCCGTGTCGGGCAGCGGCGGCGCGCAGCTGCGCTTCTCCACCGCCACGCTGGACGAACTGGCCGCTGATCCGGCGCATTTCGTGCGCGGCCTGCACCACGTCGACATTCCGCCGGACTGCCTGTTCACCGTGCGCTTCGATGGCGCGACTTGGCACCAGTTCGCGCCGCTCGATGCGCGCTCCGCGCATCCGGCGCTGTTCGCCATCTCCTGCCACACCAACGAGCTGGGCGGCGCCCTGAGCGATACGCTGCGGCAGCAGGTGTTGGCCGGCACCGCGTCGATACCGGCACTGACCGAGACGCTGCCGAACGCGGTGATCGATTGGCTGGCCGCGAATCCACCCATGCCGCAGGACATCCCCACCATCGCGCTTGCGCTGGATGCGGCGCCGGGTTCGCTGCAGAGCCGCCTGTGCGCCTTTGCGCGCGGTACGCTCGGACGACTGCGCGGCCTCGTCGCCGCCTGCCGCCGCGCCGGCGGTTTCCTGTGGGAAACGCGAGGGCGCCTGCCGGTACAGCCGATCGATCCGCCGGCCGATTCCCTGCTGCGCACGCAGCTCGAGCGCATCTATCAGCACGAGGACATGGTGCGCATCCGGCTGCACGATCCGATGCTGGCCCGGCTCGGCGCGCCTCGCCTGCTGGCCGAGCTGCTGGACGGTTTCCTGCGCAATCCGCCATCGAGCGTGTCGCGCATGATGAGGCTGCGCAATACGCTCGTGCGTCCGCTGGGCCTGCGCACGTCGACGCTGGGTTGCCCGGTGTCCTCGCTGCTGTCGCATCAGCCGGGCGAGCGCTTCGATGGCCGCTTTCCGGTACTGGCGCTGGCGACGGATGCGCGGCATGCGCAGGTCATTCTCGGCGCCGACGACAAGCACCTGCGCTTCCGCTCGTGCGTGGCGGTACGCATCGTCGATGGCGCCGGCATCGAGCTGAGCCTGGGCACTCGCGTGCACTGCAAGAACCCGTTTGGCCACGTGTACATCGCGCTGATCGAACGCGTACACCGGCAGCATGTCAGTCCGACCATGCTGCGCCTGGCGGCGGAGCATGCATTCCTGCGCGAAGCCCCGCGGCACGCGCCGCTGCGCGTGCTGTCGTCCTGAGCGTCAAAGCGATTCGATGTAGGCCCCCAGGGCCTGGATATCGGCCTCGTCCAGGTTCTGCACTACGCCCTCCATCACCTTGCCGTTGCTGACCCCGACACGCTTGCCGTTGCGGTAATCGCCCAGCTCCTTCCCGATGTAGAACGCCGACTGTCCTCCCAGTCGCGGGAAGGTATGCCACGGCGTATCCGGCGCACCGCGCCAGATGGTAGTCGGCCCCTGCCCCGCCGGACCGTGACAACCCTGGCACGGCGGCACGCCCTTGGCCGGATCGCCCGCGAGGAACAGCTGCGCGCCACGCGACGATGCATCCGGCTTGCCGACGGGCTTGGCTGGCAGCGCCGCATAGTGGGCAGCGAGATCGCGCATGTCCTGGTCGCTGAGCGCCGCAGCCTGCCCGGTCATGACCGCATCGCTGCGCTGCCCCTGCTTGAAGGCCTTCAGCTGCAGGTAGATGTAGGTGGCCGACTGGCCGGCCAGATTCGGGAAGTTTGGCGCGATGGCGATGCCTTGCGGACCGTGGCAGGCAGCGCACACGGCGGCCTTGCCCGCGCCGGCCCCCGCATCGCCATGAATCGGCGGCTGCGCACGCACGTCGAGCAAGGCCACCGGCCGGGTCGACGCGCTCGACGCGCTCGCAGGTGCCTCCTGTGCGTCGGCGATGCACGACATGGCCAGCGCGAGGATGACGAGCAGAAGCTGGCGGATCATCGCGGCCCTCCTCACAGCTTCACGTTGAACATGGCACCGAGCAAGGTGACGCCATAACGCTTCTGCGGCCCCTTGTCGGTATAGATGCGCTGGCCATAGCTGAGCGTCTGGTCGAAACCCAGGTAATGCCAGTCGGTGAAACTGCCGGTTTCGCGGCGACCGAACAGGCGCATGCCGAAGCGACGTGTGAAATCGACATTGAATCCCAGGTCCAACGTGTTGCTGCGGTACTTGTTGTCGGGGAAGCCCTCGCCCGCGGCGGCGATCGCGTCGGAGCCGCGATAGGCGAGCGAACCGAGCGAAGCGAAGTTATAGCCGACATGGCCGAGCGAGCCGCTGTAGTTGTAGCTGAGGTCGGCGCGCACGCGGCCGAAATCGTGCGTCAGCGTGAAGCCTGCATTGCTGTTGCGCTCGCGATCGAATTCCCACCATTGATTGGCATAGGGATACAGCGGCCCGCCAAGATGGGGATTGGTCTGCGCCGGCGTGCCGAGCGCGCCGCCGGCCGCGCCGCCATCGGCATCGCCCACGTTGGCGATACCCATGCGCGAGGTCTCGATGCCGAGATACGCGCTGGCCGTGATGCGCGCCGTGGGCTGCCAATCCCATTGCAGGGTGGTGCCGGTACTGCGCGTGTCCTGCCGGCCGATCGGCGTGGCGTACTGATCGCGGTTGCCATAGAAGGTGGCCGACACCGTGGTGGCGTCGCCGAACGGATACGTGACGATCAGCCGCGCCTTGCTCTCGTCGCGGTCTGAGAGGTCGTACTTGCGCATGTCGGCCACGGTGTGTGCGGGCAGGCCGGTGGCGGGGTCGACGAAACCCGGCAACGATTCGGAGAAGAACTGCGCATAGGGATCGTAGTTGTAGGTGCCGCCGCGCCGCCGCGCGAACTCGTAGCTGGCGCGCAACGTGGCGTCGCCGAACGAACGCGACACCCACGACACCTTGACGCGATGCTCGTCCACCCACT
The DNA here is from genome assembly GCF_055814425.1 of Dyella sp. CR10. Classification (NCBI taxonomy): domain Bacteria; kingdom Pseudomonadati; phylum Pseudomonadota; class Gammaproteobacteria; order Lysobacterales; family Rhodanobacteraceae; genus Dyella; species Dyella sp. CR10. Next base: position 4,983,390 of record NZ_CP185986.1, on the reverse strand, counting down.
TGCGCTCGCGATACTTCGGTTCGTTATGGTCGAAGGTATAGGTGACGCCGAGGCTGTCGCGCCGGCCCGGCTGCCAGTCGCCGCCCAGTTCGAACAGCGTATCGTCGTAGCCGTAGGGCACGTTGCGCACAGTGACGTTGGACGACCAGTACAGCGGATTGCGTGGATCGAATATCCCGACCTCGCCCGGCACGATGCTGCCCTGCGAACCGTTCTCGGAGATGTAGCCGTACTGCCCGGTCTGCGGGTTGTAGGCGAGATAGCGCGTCTTGTTGTCCTCGCGGTACCAGCGCAGGCCGGCATGCCAGCCGAAGTTGGCGGAGGGATGGAAGCTCACGCGCGCGTCGAACAGCCCGGTATCGATGCGTGCGTTGGCGTTCTTCTGCGACAGCGCGGCGGTTGTGTTCCAGTTGGCGCAAGGCAAGGTGTAGTTGGGGCCGCCGATCGGCGTCATGTCGATGCCGAGCACGCCGGTGCAGGTCACCGGAGGGCGCAGCGCGTCGTTCTGGCGCATGGTGCCCCACGCGGCGGCGACGCTGAACTGGCCGTTGCCCTTGAGCTCGCGCGACAGATCCAGGCGCAGGTTGTGGTAGTCGTTGTCCGGTTCGAGCGAGAACTCGCCCTGGTAGATGTTCGCCACCTGCGTCACGCCCAGCACGTTCTGCAGCTGGAACGGGCTCTGGTAGTCCAGGTGATCCTTATGGTTGCGAAAGAACGAGCCGGTATAGGTGCCGACGAAGCGCCACACCTTACCCACCTTGCGTAGGGCGAGATTGACGTCGGTGGTGGAAAAATCGATCGGGCGTACCGTCTCGTTGACGCCGCCCTGGATCTGGTCGAACGCGAAGAACATCGGGCCGCCCCACAGGCGCGTGCCCTTGCGCTCCTCGTTGCTGATCGCAGCCGTGCCGATCCAGCCGCGGTAAACCTCGCCTTCCAGGGACAGGCCACTGCGCGTGCGGGTAAGCCCGATGGTCCGGCGCGGCGCGGCGGCCGATGCCGCGGCGATCTGCGCCGGCGTGCTCCCGCCCGGCGTAAGCGATGCCGGCAGCGTGAGATTGCTGCTGCCGATCCCGTTCCAGATCGGAAACGCGTTGGTCGACACCGTATGCGGCATGTCGCGATAGAACGCCTCCAGCTTGTAGCTGCCGTACTTGCCGGCGCGCAGGCGGTAGTACTGATCGTCGGCGCTGAGCCGGCTGCCACGGAACTCCACGTACTGGCCGGTGCGCCGGTTGTCGAACATCAGCCCGAGATAGCCCAGCGCGAAACCGTTCTTCCAATCGCTGTACTGCCGGAAGAACTCCGCGTTGCGGTCGCCATTCAAATGGATGTATCCCAGCTGCAGCAGGCCGCGGTAAGTCCAGTCGCTGCCGGGCGCCAGCGGCGTGCCGTCATCGGCTTGCGGCGGATAGGGATACAAGGCGCCCGTCGGCGTGCGCTTCATGCCCGCGTGCAGCCATGAGAAGCCGTCCTGCACCGGTGTCAGCGTCGGCGTCCAGCCGCGCGGATCGAGCGCATTGCCGTACTGCATGTCGCCCACGCGCATGGTGTCGCTGCCATCCGCGACCTGGGCCGATGCTGTACCCGCTGCCAGGCCTGGCAGCGCGAGGAGAAGGAACTGGAGCTTGCGCATCGTCCGCCTCCCTCACTTGTGGAACTTCGGTCCGGACGGGTTGTTGGACCCGTGGATGTTGGTATGGCAGGTCAGGCAGCCGCGGCCCATGATCCGCTCGTCCGGCGACACGCCGGTACCGAGGCCGTTGACGGTCTGCAGGTCGTTCGGATGCCGTGTCATCGTGTGGCACTGCTGGCACAGCATCGGAATCGGCGCGACCAGCAAGGTCTGCTGGTTGGAGCCGTGCACGTCGTGGCAGTTGAGGCAGTTCTGTCGCACCGGCGCGTGCTCGAACAGGAACGGCCCGCGCTTCTCGGCATGGCAGGTGTAGCAGGTCTCGTTGACCGTATCGGTCTTGAGCAGCGGCTTGGTGATGGTGCCGTGCGGGTTGTGGCAATCGGTGCAGGCCATCTGGCCTTCCGGCAGCGGCATGTGCGAACGGCGGTTGAACTTGGCGCGGATGTCCTGGTGGCAGGTGCTGCACACCTCGTTGATGGTCGGCCTGGCCAGCACGCCTTCCGGCGACAGCCGTGCCATCGGGTTGTGGCAATCCGAGCAGGACAGGCCGCGGTTCTCGTGCACCGAGCCCAGCCAGTGCTGCCGCGCGCCGCCGGCGTGGCAGCCGAGGCAGACCTGCGTCTGCGCCTGCACCGGCGTGCCGCCATCGTGAGTGAAAGCGATGATCGAACCCTTCTGCGCGGGGCTCTTCACATGCACCGAACCCGGTCCGTGGCAGGTCTCGCAGGCCGCCTGGGGTCCGGAGTGCGCGGCGCCAACGCGAAACGAGGCGACGTGCAGCGAGTGCGAGGCCTGCACGTTCTCCAGCGCGTGGCAGGCGATACAGGTCTTTGCGCCGATGGCATCGGCATCCGGCGCCAGCGGGTTTTTCGGAATGGGGGCGGCGTCGAACGGCGTGGCGGGCGAATCGCTGACGGGACGCAGATGGGGGTCGCGGTTGCGTGCGTCGTTGGCGCCCATGTCGGTCGCCGGCAGCATCCGCGCGATGTCGCTCTGGCTGATGCCCGAGGGTCCGACCGGTGGCGACTGCCGGGCCGGGGCATCCTGGGCGCGCAGCGTGCCAGCCAGGCCGAGCGCCACGCAAAGCAACATCCCGAGCGGAAACGGGCACACACGCATGGCTTGGAATCCCTTGGCTAGCGTGAGGCGCCAGGCAAGGCCGGCACCGATTGGGAGTATTCACCCTCACCAAGCCGCGGATAAGCCCTTGAGTCGAAAATAATTGTCCAGCCCGTAAGAACAATCGCGACTTGCCGCGACGCACCATCGGGCCGCACGACCTTGCGGTAGCCTGAAAAAGCGCGTCGCACCATGGAGAGCCCGGGACATGCAGGATCTCAATGACATCCTCTATTTCGTGCAGGTGGTGGAACAGGGCAGCTTCACCGCCGCCAGCCGGGCGCTCGGCGTCGCCAAGTCTCAGCTGAGCTTCCGCATCGCGCGGCTGGAGGAGAACCTGGGCGTACGGCTGATCCAGCGCACCACGCGCCGCTCGCACGTCACCGAGATCGGCCGCCGCTACTACGACCAGTGCCGCCTGATGCTGGCCGCCGCCGACCGCGCGCAGGAAGTCATCGACGATGCCCAGGCCATTCCGCGCGGACGCCTGCGCGTGGCCTGCCCCGTGATGTTCGCGCAGCTGCTGCTGGCACCGGTGCTGGTGGGTTTCCTGCGCCGCCACCCGGATGTGCAGATCGATCTGGACATCTGCCATCACCAGGTGGACGTGGTGGCGAACGGCTACGACATCGCCTTCCGCGTGCGCTCGGCGGTGCAGGATTCCAGCCTCGTGGTGCGCAGCTTCGGCATGGATCCGCAGATGCTGGTGGCCAGCCCCGATCTCCTGCAGCGCATCGAGCCGCCGCAGCAGCCGGCCGACCTAAGCCACGTGCCCAGCATGAGCGTGCTCTCCTGCGAAGGGCGCCATTTCTGGACCCTGCTCGACGCCGCCGGCCATGCGCAGCGCGTGGAGCATCACCCCAGCCTGGTCAGCGACGATCTGCAGGTGTTGTATCAGGCGGTCACCGGCGGACTGGGTATCGCCCAGCTGCCGCGCTTCATCTGCCGCGACCCGATCGCGCGCGGTCAGCTGGTTCCGCTGCTGCCGGCGTGGAGCCTGCCGCCGGGCAACGTGCACGCGGTCTATCCCTCGCGCCACGGGCAGACGCCGGCGATGCGCTGCTTCGTCGACTATGTGGCCGAACACCTGCCCGACGTGCTCGCGCGGACCCAGCGCGGCGTTCCCGGCGGCGACGTGAAACCGCTGCTCGCGGTGGCCTGAGCGGGGCTGGTCAAGCTCCAGCTCACTTGAGAAAATTCCGCATCCATCGCTCCACAGGGGGCGCGATGGCTCACGCGCCCGCATCGGACGCACCCGCAATCAACGGACGATACCCAGGGATCCGCTCATGAAAATCAAGCTATTGCCGGCGCTCGGCCTGCTGGCCGCCTTCGCCTGGAGCGCGCCGCTGCTCGCCGCGCCCGCCGACGAACCGGCCGCCGAAGAAGGCACCTCCGCCGACACCGAGGTCTTCCTCAAGTCGCTGCACCCCGCCACCGGCAATGTCGCCATCCCCGGCGCGCAGGCCACGCTCAAACTCGACAAGGGCTACAGCTTCCTGTCGGCCAAGGAAGCGCAGGAAGTGCTGACGCGCCTGTGGAACAACCCGCCGGACAAGGAAGTGCTCGGCATGATCCTGCCCAGCGAGGACATGCAGGTGCTGGTCGACGACAAGGCCTGGGCGGTGGTCGTGACCTTCGTCGACGAGGGCTATGTGTCCGATGAGGATGCGGCCAAGATCGACTACAACGACATGCTCAAGGACATGCAGGAAGGGACCAAGGAAGAGAACGCCGAGCGCCTCAAGCAGGGCTATCCGGCGATCGAGCTGGTCGGCTGGGCCGAACCGCCGCATTACGACGCGAACAGCCACAAGCTTTACTGGGCGCGCAATCTGCGCTTCAAGAAATCCGACGGCTCGCCCGAAGGCGCCTCGCTGAACTACGACATTCGCGTGCTCGGCCGCCGCGGCTACCTCTCGCTCAACGCGCTGGCGCCGATGGACCAGCTCGCCCAGGTGCGCGCGGACATGCCGAAGGTGCTGCAGATGACCGAGTTCAACGACGGCGAGCGCTACACCGACTACAACGCCAAGACCGACAAGGTCGCGGCCTACGGTATCGGCGCGCTGGTGGCCGGCGGCATCGCCGCCAAGGCCGGCCTGTTCGCCAAGCTCGGCGCGCTGCTGCTGGCATTCAAGAAGGTGCTGGTCGCCGGCGTGATCGCGGTCGGCGCCGCGCTGCGCAAGCTGTTCGGGCGCAAGAAGGCGCAGTAAGTCGCCTCTCGCGCGCACGAAAGCCCGGTCCGCACTGCGGGTCGGGCTTTTTTCATGCGCTACGTCGTCCCGTCCAGCCGCACGCCGAGCAACGCCAGCCGGCGCAGGCCGTCGGCGCTCGGCACCAGCGCGCGCCCCTGCGCCGCTCTGCGCAGCCAGCCCGCGTCCAGCATCGCCGCCGTCATCGCCACGCCCAGCGGACCGCCTACGTGCAGGCGGCGCTCGGTCCAGTCCAGGCAACTGCGACCGTGCAGGCGCAGCAGACCGTCCGCGGCATCGGCGTCCAGGCCGGCATCGATCAGGGCATGCGCACCGGCAGGCCGCAGGCGCAAGCCTTCGCTGGCCGCCTCGAGGTAATGGCGCTGGAGCATGCTTTCGCAGAACGCGACGCCCAGTTGGCCGGCCAGATGGCGATAGCAGGTGCGAGCCCGCCGCACCGCTGCATCGGCCACCGGCTTGATGGCCGCGCCACGGGCGCGCGGCATGGCCAGCGCTTCGAGCATCGCCGACACTTCGTCGTCGGCGAGACGGTAGTAGCGATGGCGGCCCTGCACGTGCAGCGCGAGCAGGCCGCCGTCCAGCAGACGCTTCAGATGCGCGCTCGCGGTCGCCGCGCCCACGCCGGCAAGGTGCGCCAGCTCGCCAGCCGGACGCGCAGTGCCATCGGACAGCGCCAGCAGCATGGCCGCGCGCGCCGGCTCGGCGAGCAGCGCGCCGACTTCGGCTAGCTGATAGCGGTTCATGGCGGGGGCATCGGTCATACGGGCAGTCTAGTGGCCACAGCACGCGGACGTTTCGCTACCAGACGAAACGATAGCGATGCGCCTGTCAAACCGCCGCGCTGACAAGATCCAGCAGCCAGCGCAGGCCGGCGTCGGCATGGTTGCGCGGGTGCCAGGCCACGGAGAGTGCGAAGCCTTGGGCCTTGAACGGCAGCCTGAAGCTGTCCAGGCGATCGGCGTAACGTGCGCCGAGGCGTGACGGCAGAGTGGAAACGTAGTCCGTCGCGCACAGCAGCTCCGCGGCCATGGCAAAGCTCTGCACCGATGCGACGACGTCGCGGCTGCGGCCGAGCGTTTCCAGATGTTCGTCCATGAAGCCGTGGAAGCTGCCGCCGCTGGTCGACACCAGCACGTGGCGCAGCGCGCAGTAGCCGGCCAGGGTGAGCGGACGCGTGCCACGCGGATGACCTTTGCGTTGCGCCATCACGAAGCGTTCGTCGTAGAGCTTCCGCGCCTTCATGCTCGCCGGCACCATGCGCTCGGATCCGAGCAGCAGATCGACCTCGCCGCTTTCCATCTGCGCGGCGATACGTGGCAGCTCCGGTGCCACGAAGGCCAGGCCGACGCCGGGGCCGGCTTCGTGCGACAGCTGCTCCATCAGGCGCAGGCCGAGCACCGAGAAGGCGTTGTCGTTGGCGGCGATGACGAAGCGGCGCTTCGCTTCGCGCGGATCGAAGGTGGAGCGGTAGCGCAGCACCGATTCCAGGTCCTTCAAGGCCACGCGCAATGGCTCGGCCAAAGCCAGCGCGTGTGCGCTGGGCACCATGCCGCGGCCGGTCTCCGCGGGAATCAGCAGTGGATCGCCGAATGCGTGACGCAGCCGCGACAGCTGGGTCGACACCGCCGGCTGGGTGAGATGCAGGCGCTCGGCGGCGCGGGTGACATTGCGCTCGGCCAGCAGCACGTCGAGGGTAAGCAGCAGATTCAGATCGAGGCCGCGCAAATCAATCATGTTGATAGGTCCTATCTCGACTATTCATTTCAAAGATAGGTCGGCGCTCCCTAAGGTGGCAACCAGCCCTCACGGAGATCCGCCATGAAAGCCTGGTTCCTCGATCAGCCTGGACAGCCGCTCGCCCTGCGTGACGTCGACGCTCCGCAAGCGCGCCCTGGTGCGGTGGTGGTGAAGATGGAAGCCGTCCCGCTGCTCAGCTATACCCGCGCCTATCTCGAGGGCACCCTGCCCTACGCGTATCCGCCCGGTCCGTTCACGCCAGGGACCAATGGCGTCGGTACGGTGCAGGCGGTCGGCGCGGGCGTGCATCACTTCCACGCGGGACAGCGGGTAGCGCTTAACCCTTATTGGATCGCCGATGAAGCCGTGACGGAACCCGCGCAGGCCCTGCTCGGCCTTACCGGCATCAGCGCCGACAGCGCTGCGATGCTGGCCGCGTTTCCGCATGGCACCCTGCGCGAAATCGCCGAAATGCCTGCGTCCACGCTGGTGCCGCTGGATGGCCTGGAACATTTGCCGGCCGAGCGCCTGGCGACGTTGTCGAAGTTCGCGGTGCCCTTCGGCGGACTGCGTCGCGGGCGGCTCGCCGCGGGCGAAACCGTCGCGGTGAACGGCGCCGCCGGCAACTTCGGCTCGGGCGCGGTGCTCGCCGCGCTGGCGATGGGCGCGGCAAAGGTCGTGGCGATTGCACGTCGGCCCGAGGCACTGCAACGCCTGGTCGAACTCGGCCGCGGCCGCGTGCTGCCCGTTGTGCTCAGCGGCGACGCGCCAGCGGATGCGATAGCGATACGCGACGCGGCGGGCGGCAGCATCGATCTGGCGTTCGACATGGTCGGCCAGGCACGCGATCCCCACAGCACCCTCGCCACGCTGCACAGCCTGCGCCGCGGCGGCCGCCTGGTATTGATGGGCAGCATGCAGGGCGAGCTGCCACTGCCGTACGGGCAGATGCTGATCAACAACTGGGAGCTGATCGGGCACTTCATGTACACCCGCGCCGACTACCTGGCGCTGGTGTCGCTGGTGCGGTCCGGCCTGTTGCCGCTGGATGACGTGGAAGTGCGGCGCTTCGGCTTCGAGGACCTAGAGCGGGCCATCGACGATGCGCAGACGCTGCAGAGTCTGCGATCGACCGTGGTTGCCTTGGCGGGCTGATACACGAAAAAAAGGCGCCTCGAAGGCGCCTTTTTTCTTGCCGTGCGAGCGATGCTTACTTCGCCAGCCCATCCACCACCGCATTCAAGGTGGTGCTCGGCCGCATCGCGTTGCCCAGGAGCGCGATGTCCGGGTGGTAGTAACCGTGGATGTCCACCGCCTTACCCTGCGCGCCGTTGAGCTCGGCGATGATCGTCGCCTCGTTCCCGGTCAACGCCTTGGCCACCGGCGCGAAGATCGCCTTCAGCTCGGCGTCCTCGTTCTGCTCGGCCAGCGCCTGCGCCCAGTACATGGCGAGGTAGAAGTGGCTGCCGCGGTTGTCCAGCTCGCCGACCTTGCGCGCGGGCGACTTGTTGTTGTCCAGGATCTTGCCGTTGGCCTGGTCCAGCGCCTTGGCGAGCACACCCGCCTTGGCGTTGCCGTAGCGGTTGCCCAGGTGCTCGAACGAGGCGGCCAGGGCCAGGAACTCGCCCAGCGAATCCCAGCGCAGGTAGTCCTCTTCCAGGAACTGCTGCACATGCTTGGGCGCCGAACCGCCCGCGCCGGTCTCGAACAGGCCGCCGCCGGCCATCAGCGGCACGATCGACAGCATCTTGGCGCTGGTGCCCAGTTCCATGATCGGGAACAGGTCGGTGAGGTAATCGCGCAGCACGTTGCCGGTCACCGAGATGGTGTCCTGGCCCTTGCGGATGCGCTCCAGCGAGAAGCGGGTGGCCTCCACCGGCGACATCACGCGGATGTCCAGGCCGCTGGTGTCGTGATCCTTGAGGTAGCGCTCGACCTTCTTGATCAACTGCGCATCGTGCGCGCGCTGCGGATCGAGCCAGAACACCGCCGGCGTGCCGCTCAGGCGCGCGCGGGAGACCGCGAGCTTCACCCAGTCCTGTACCGGCGCATCCTTGGTCTGGCACATGCGCCAGATGTCGCCGGCTTCCACCGGCTGTTCCAGCAGCACGTTGCCGTTTTCGTCGATCACGCGCACGACGCCGTCGGCGGCGATCTGGAAGGTCTTGTTGTGCGAACCGTATTCCTCGGCCGCCTGCGCCATCAGACCCACGTTGGGCACGCTGCCCATGGTGGCCGGATCGAACGCGCCGTTGGCCTTGCAGTCCTCGATCACCACCTGGTACACGCCGGCATAGCTGCGATCGGGGATGACCGCCTTGGTGTCTTGCAGCTTGCCTTCGGCGTTCCACATCTTGCCGGAGTCGCGGATCATCGCCGGCATCGAGGCGTCGACGATCACGTCGCTGGGCACATGCAGATTGGTGATGCCCTTGTCGGAGTTGACCATCGCCAGCGCCGGGCGGCGGGTGTATTCGGCCTGGATGTCGGCGGTGATCTCCGCCTGCTTCTGCGTCGGCAGCGCATTGAGGCGCGCGTACAGATCGCCGATGCCGTTGTTCGGATCGAAGCCGATCTGCTTGAGCGTATCGGCGTGCTTGGCCAGCACGTCCTTGTAGAACTCGCTGACCACGATGCCGAACATGATCGGGTCGGAGACCTTCATCATGGTGGCCTTCAGATGCAGCGAGAACAGCACACCCTGCTGCTTGGCATCGGCGACCTGCGCGTCGATGAAGGCGGCCAGCGCCTTGCGGCTCATCACCGCCGCGTCGATGATCTCGCCGGCGCTGATCGCGGTCTTGTCCTTGAGCACGGTGGTGCTGCCATCCTTGCCGGACCACTCGATCTTCACCGAGGTGGCCTGGTCGACGGTGGTCGACTTCTCGCTGCCGTAGAAATCGCCGCCGTCCATATGGGCCACGTGCGACTTCGAATCCTTGCTCCACGCACCCATCTTGTGCGGGTGCTTGCGTGCGTAGTTCTTCACCGAGAGCGGCGCGCGACGATCGGAGTTGCCTTCACGCAGCACCGGATTCACCGCGCTGCCCTTGACGCGGTCGTAGCGCGCCTTGGCGTCCTTCTCCTGCTCGTTCTTCGGCTCGTCCGGATAGTCCGGCAGCGCGTAGCCCTGCTGCTGCAGTTCCTTGATCGCGGCCTTCAGCTGCGGCACCGAGGCGCTGATGTTGGGCAGCTTGATGATGTTCGCGTCCGGCGTGGTGGCCAGCTGGCCCAGTTCGGCGAGGTCGTCGGCGATCTTCTGTTCCGGCTTCAGCTGGTCGGGGAACAGCGCCAGGATGCGGCCGGCGAGCGAGATGTCGCGCGTCTCCACCGCGATGCCGGCGGCGCCGGCGAAGGCTTTGACGATGGGCAGCAGCGACTGCGTTGCAAGGAACGGCGCTTCGTCCGTGAGGGTGTAGATGATCTTCGGCGTGTTGGACATATCTGCGGTGGCCTCTTGCAACGACGTTGACAGGTAGGGAAGCGCCGTCGTCCGGCGGCGCGCGGAACCGACGACATGGCGGCGAGTCCGCGAAAGCCAAGCATTGTCGCGTTTTCGGCCAGGGGACGGAACCGCCCGGCGGTCTTGCCCGATCCTCCAGCCAGCACACGCACGTACGGCGAGGTATGGGCAAGTGCCCTTGCCATGTCGTGCGATATGGACACGCGATGCCACCCGCGCCTCGCTGGTACCTTCACGCGTCACCGCCGACGATGGGCGCGACCTCGCCCATGTCCCTGGAAGGAAAAGCCATGCCCCGTTCAACACGGAATCTCCCGGCATCGCTCGCCGTCGCCACGATGCTGGCCATCTGCGCGCTGCCCGGCCACGCCGCCGATAGCCAGGTCCTGCTCAAGACCACGCGGTCCTGGGACGGCAAGCCATATCCGCCCTACGGCGCGACTCAGCCCGAGATCACGGTGCTGCGCATTCTCATTCCGGCCCACAGCACGCTGGCCTGGCATCACCATCCGGTGATCAACGCCGCTTACGTGTTGCAGGGCGCGCTCACGGTCGAGAAGCGCGGGAGCGACGGCAAACCCGGCGACGCCTGCTCGATCGCCGCGGGCGAGGTGCTGCCCGAACTGGTGAACCAGGTGCATCGCGGCTACACCGGCGCGGAGCCGGCGACGCTGATCGTGTTCTACGCCGGCACCGAAGGCAGCGACATCACGGTGCCGGACATCCTGCCCGCCGGCGCCACGCCGGCGCAGCAGGCCGTGCCCTGCCGGCAGCGGCAGGCCCCGTCCTCCTGAGAACCTGCGAACCGGAAACAGAAAGGGCGCGGCATGGCCGCGCCCCTTTGTTTCACGACGTACCTTCGGGCGTGCTGCTTACTTCACCGAGAAGTCCTTGGTTCCCGCCGGCTGCCCGTTGAGCGTGACGTCCACCTTGTAGTTGCCGGCCGGCCAGCCGTCCGGCTTGCTGATCTCGAACGAGGTAGTGGCCGGACCGGTGGGCGCGATGGTCTTGCTGTCTTCCTTCACCGTCTGGCCGTCCTGGTAGGTCCACTTCACCGCGATAGTCGCGGTGCCGCTGCCGGTAGTGCTGACCGCGGCATAGATGCTGTCCTTCGGGCTGAAGGTGGTGGTGGCCGTGCTGACCTTCTGGTCGGGACCGACGGCGCTGCCCAGGTCGATGGAAGCCAGGCTGACCGCGGCCTGCACGGGCGCAGGCGCGGCGGGTGCCGCCGGCTGCGCGGCGGTGGCGGCCGCGGGCGGCGCGGCGGGCGTGGCCGCCTCCTCCTTCTTGCCGCAGGCGGTCAGGGCCAGGGTGGCGGCCAGTGCGAACGCGATCAGGTGCGGGGTGGTGAACTTCATGCGTGTCTCCTCCGTTAGGCCTTGGCGGGAATCTTCAGCACCTGACCGGGCTTGATCAGGTCCGGATTGCTCAGCTGGTCGCGATTGGCATCGAAGATGCGCTTCCAGTCGGCAGTGCCGTAGAACTGCTTGGCGATCTTGGAGAGGTTGTCGCCGGACTGCACCGTGTATGTCTGCTCGGCATCCGGCGCGGTCGAGGCGACCGTGCTCTCCACGTTGCTGAAATCCGCCTTCGGCGCGTCGGGCGCCGTGGATTGGACCTCGCTCTGCACGTTGGAGAAATCGGGTTTGCCCGTTTCATTGCCCATCGAACACTCCTCCATCCCGTATGGAGCGGCCAGTATCCGGCAATGAAGTTAACGCGTTGTGATAGGCCGACGGCTCGCCAAGGCCAGCCGGGCCCGCGGTTCAGGAGGCCCGCGCGACGTCTCGTCGCGTGGCCCGGCGCTCGCGCCGGCGCGAACGCCACGCCTTCCAGTGATCGGCCAGGCAGCTGAAGATGACGTACAAGGCCGGCGTGCTGAGCAGGGTGAGGCTCTGCGAAATCAGCAGGCCGCCGATCAGAGCGATACCGAGCGGACGGCGCAGCTCCGAACCCTCGCCCAGGCCGATGGCGATCGGCAGCGCGGCGAGGATCGCCACCATGGTGGTCATCATGATCGGGCGGAAGCGCACGATGCAGGCCTCGCGCGCCGCCTCCAGCGGCGACTTGCCGTGTTCGCGCTGCGCCACCAGGGCGAAGTCGATCATCATGATCGCGTTCTTCTTGACGATGCCGATCAATAGCACCAGCGCGATCTGCGCGACGATCGACAGCTCCGTATCGGTGATCCACAGCGCCAGCAGCGCACCCATGCCGGCGGCCGGCAGCGTGGACAGGATGGTGACCGGGTGGATCAGGCTCTCGTAGAGCATGCCCAGCACGATGTACACCGTGATGATGGCCGCGGCGAGCAACAGCAGCATGCCGCTCTGCGACTGCTGGAAGCGGCGGAAATCGCCGCCCACATTGAGGCGGATGTCGCCGGGCATGCGCATGTTGGTCACGGTGGCCTGCACGATCTGCATCGCCTCGCCCATGCTCACGCCGGGAGCGAGGTTGAAGCTCAGGTCCATCGTCGAGTACTGGTCCTCGTGCGAGATGGTCGACGGCGCCACGCCCGGCTCCTGCCGCGCGAACGCGGTGAGCGGCACCATCTCGCCTTTGCTGTTGGCCACGTAGATGCGATTGATCGCCTCGGGCGTGGCCGTCTCGTTGGGCAGCGCGTTGAGCACCACCTTGTACTGGTTGATATCCGAGTAGATGGTGGAGATCTGACGCTGGCCGAAGGCGTTGTACAGCGCGCTGTCGATGGTGCCGATGCCTACGCCCAGGCGCGCGGCCTTGTCACGGTCGACCACGATGTTCTGGCGCAGGCCGGCATCGTCGATGTCCGAGCCGACGTCCTTGAGCTTGGGGTTCTTCTTCAGTTCGTTGACCAGCTTGGGCAGCCAGGCCTGCAATTCGCCGATGTCGTTGCCCTGCAGCGAGATCTGGTACTGCGCGCCCTGCCCGCCGCCGCCGAAGCCGCCGCTGGGAAGATCCTGCAACGGGCGCAGGCGCATGTTGAGGTCCGGATACTTGGCGGCCTTCGCGCTCAGTCGGTCCAGCACCTGGAACGTGGTTTCGCGACGACCTTCGGCACGGGTCTTCAACTCGATGCTGAAAGAGCCGCTGGTGCCGGTGCGGCTGGTACCCAGGCGCGAACTTACCGACTTCACCGCCGGATCGGCCAGCAACATGGCGGTGATGCGATCCTGCCGCTTGATGGTCTCGCCGAAGGACACTGTGGCGCTGGAGGTGGAGCGGCCCCAGATCAGGCCAGTGTCCTGCGGCGGGAACAGGCCCGAGCGCACCGAGCCGGCGAGGAACACGGTGGCCACGATCAGCGCCAGCGGCGTCAGCGCGAACAGCAGCGCGTGGCGCAGCGAGAAGTTCAGCGCCGTGGTGTAGATGGCGAGCATTCCCTCATGGAACTTGTCCAGCGCGCGGTCCAGGCGCGATGGCTCCTTGCGCTTCCTGTCGTCGTGCGCACGCAGGAAACGGCCGCACAGCGACGGGGTGAGCGTGAGCGACACCAGCATCGACATGACGATGGCGGCGACCAACGTCAGCGTGAACTCGTGCATGAACAGGCCGGTGAAGCCGCTGGCGAACAGCAGCGGGATGAACACCGCCACCAGCGAAGCGGTGATCGAGACGATGGTGAAGCCGATCTCCCTGGCACCCAGCAGCGTGGCCTGGAAGCGCGGCACGCCCTCGTCCATGTGGCGGATGATGTTTTCGATCACCACGATCGCATCGTCCACCACGAAGCCGATCGCGATCACCAGCGCCAGCAGGGTGAGGTTGTTGAGCGTATAGCCGAGCAGGTACATGCACACGAACGCGCCGGCCAGCGACAGCGGCACGGCCACGCCGGCGATCAGCGTCGGCGCCAGCCGGCGCAGGAACAGCGCCATGGTGAGCACCACCATGGCCAGGCTGATCAGCAAGGTGGCCTGCACCTCGTGCAGCGAGGCGCGGATGGTCGGCGTGCCGTCGAAATACGGCATCAACCGGGTGCCCGGCGACAGGAAGCTGCGCAGCGTAGGAATCAGATCGCGCACCGCGTCGACGGTGGCGATCACGTTGGCGTCGGCCTTCTTGTACACGTACATCAGCACCGCCGGCCTGCCCTGGTACCACGCGGCCTGATAAGCGTCCTGCTGGCCGGCATAGACCTTGGCCACGTCCGACAGGCGCACCGGCGTGCCGTTGCGCGTGGCGATCACCAGGTCGGCGAACTCCTCGGCCGTGTGCAGATTGTCGTTGGCGGTGATCGCCATGGTGGTCACGCCGTTGGACAGGAAGCCCTGCGGCGAGGTGACGTTGGCGGCGATCAGCGCGTTGCGGATCTGGTCGGGCGACAGGCCCATCGAGTTGACCGCGCGCAGATTGAGATCCACGCGGATGGCCGGCGTCGCCGCGCCGGCGATATCCACCGAGGCCACGCCGTCGAGCTGGCGCAGGCGCTGGGCAAGCAGCGAATCGGCCACGTTGTAGAGCGTCGCCGCCGATTGCGTGTCGGAGGTCAGCGCGAAGGCGATGATGGGGTCGTCGTTCGGATTGGCCTTCTGGTAGCTCGGCTGGCTGGTCAGACCGCTGGGCAGATCCGGCTGGGCGGCATTGATGGCCGCCTGCACGTCGCGCGCGGCCGAATCCAGGTTGCGCCCGCTCTGGAAAATCATGAATACCGACGCGCTGCCTTCGGAACTGCGCGAGCGCATCGTGTCGATACCCGGCACCTGACCCAGGTGGCGCTCCAACGGGGCAGCCACGGTGGAGGCCATGTTGCTGGCGTCGGCGCCGGATTGGCTGGCCTGCACGAAGATCACCGGAAACTGGATTTCCGGCAGGGCGGCGACGCCCAGCAGCGAATAACAGATCACGCCGAGAACGAACACACCGATGGCGAGCAGCGAGGTGCCGATGGGACGGCGGATGAACGGACCGGAGATGTTCATGCGGTTAGCGTAACGGGAGAACGGCCGGCGCAGCGCAGGCGCCGGGTGAGGCGGGATATCCAGGACTCAACGCGCCGGACGTGGATCGGTTGAACGAACGAGCGGGGGCCTTCTGGCACTGGCGAGGCACCCCAGGACGCCGAAAGGGGCGGAGCCTCCCGGCCCCACCCCTTCGTCGCGTCACCGCGTCGTTGCATTGGCGGCGGCTTCACGCCGCCGCGCTTCCACCGGTGGCTGCGCGTTCCAATGCGCGGCGTTCGCGCCGCACCTTCAACCAGTCGGAGAAGCGCTCCATGTACAAGTAGATCACCGGCGTGGTGTACAGGGTGACCAGCTGTGACAACAGCAGGCCGCCGACGATCGACACGCCCAGCGGCCGGCGCAGCTCCGCGCCGATGCCGTTGCCCAGCGCCAGCGGCAGGGCACCGAGCATGGCCGCGGCGGTGGTCATCATGATCGGGCGGAAGCGCAGCAGGCACGCGCGGCGGATCGCCTCGGCCGCGCTCATGCCGGTGCGCTGCGCCTCGATCGCGAAGTCGATCATCATGATCGCGTTCTTCTTCACGATGCCGATCAGCAGCACGATGCCCACGATGCCGTCCACCGACAGGCTCATGCCGCACAGGATGAGCGCGAGCAGCGCGCCCACGCCGGCCGGCGGCAGAGTGGAGATGATGGTCAGCGGGTGGATGTAGCTCTCGTAGAGCACACCCAGCACGATGTAGATCACCACGATCGCGGCGAGCAGAAGCAGCACTTCATCGCCCAGCGAAGAGGAGAATTCCGCCGCCTTGCCGATGAACTGCCCGCGTACCTGCGGCGGGAAGTTGAGCTGCTGCTCCAGCTCGTGGATAGCCTTGACCGCATCGGACAGCGAGTAGCCCGGCGCCACATTGAACGACAGCGTCACCGCCGGCAGCTGCTGCTGGTGGCTGACCACCAGCGGTGCGCTGGTGACCTGGGCGCTGGCCAGCGAAGCGATCGGAATGGTGCCGCCGGCACCGACCTGGAAGCCGATGTTGCCGGTGTTGCCGATGCCCGCCGGCGTGGCCGAGTTGCTCGAGGCCACCTGGCCGAAGGTGGTGGCGTTGCTTCCGGTGAGCGCGCCGTTGCCGTTGCCGCGCACGGTGAGCTTGTTGAGCAGATCCTGGCTGGTGCGGAACTCCGGCGCCACCTCCAGCACCACGCGGTACTGGTTGAGCTGGGTGAAGATGGTGGAGATCTGGCGCTGACCGAAGGAGTCGTACAGCGTGTCGTCGATGGTCTGCACCGGCACGCCCAGGCGGCTGGCCTTCTCGCGGTCGATGGTCAGCTTCAGCGCGTTGCCGCTGTCGGCCAGATTGTTGTCCACGTCGGACAGCTCGGGGCGCTGGCGCATGGCCTGGGTCATCTGGTTGGCATAGCCGGCCAGCTCGGTCGAACTCACCGCGGACATCGAATACTGGTACTCGGTGGCGGCCACGCGGCTGTCCAGCGTCACGTCCTGCACGGGCTTCAAGTACAGCGCCACGCCCGGGATGCCGGACACCGCCTGCTGCAGACGCGGCAGGATGGCATCCAGGCCGCCGCGCTCGCCGCGTTCCTTCAGCACGATGCTGAGCTGGCCCTGGTTGAGCGTCGGGTTGATCGAGCCCGCGCCGATGAAGGCGGCCACGCCGCTCACCGCCGGATCCTTGCGCAGCGCCTCGGCCACGGCCTGGGTGCGCTGCTCCATCTGCGGGAAGGCCACGTTCTGATCGGCCTGCACCACGCCGGTGATCAGGCCCGTGTCCTGCTCGGGCAGCAGGCCCTTCGGAATCACGATGTACAGGAACACCGTCACCACCACGGTGATCAGCGCGACGAACATGGTGAAGCGCTGGTGCGCGAGCACCCAGCCCAGGGTGCGGTCGTACAGGTCCACCGTGCGCGACCACACCGTGCGCCTGCCGGCCGCGGCGTGGCGCTCGTGCGCATCGTCGCCTTCCGGCAGCGCGTCGGGCTTGAGCAGGTAGGCGCACATCATCGGTGTCAGGGTCAGTGACACCAGCATCGAGATCGCCACGGCAATGGTCAGCACCCAGGCGAACTCATGGAACAGGCGGCCGGTGACACCGGGCATCAGCAGCAGGGGCAGGAACACGGCGATCAGCGAGACGGTCAGCGACAGCACCGTGAAGCCGATTTCCTTCGCGCCGATCTCGGCCGCTTCCTTGCCGCTCTTGCCCTGCTCGATGTAGCGGACGATGTTCTCGATCATCACGATCGCATCGTCCACCACGAAGCCGGTGGCCACGGTCAGCGCCATCAGCGACAGGTTGTCCAGCGACATGCCGGCGAAGGCCATCACGCCGAACGTGCCCATCAGCGACAGCGGCACCGCTACCGAGGGAATGATCGTGGCCCACAGCCGGCGCAGGAACACGAAGATCACCGCCACCACCAGGAACACGGTGAGGATCAGAGTGAACTGCACGTCCTCCACCGAGGCGCGGATGGTGACGGTGCGGTCGGCGAACACATCCAGGTGCACGTCGGCCGGCAGCACGCTGCGCAGCTCCGGCATGATCGAGCGGATGTGCTCGACCGTCTGCACGATGTTGGCGCCCGGCTGGCGGCGGATGTCCAGCAGCACCGCCGGCTTGCCGTTGGCCCACGCGGCGAGCTGGTCGTTCTCCACGCCGTCGATCACGCGCGCCACGTCGGACAGGCGCACCGGCGCGCCGTTCTTGTAGCTGATGATGGTGTTCTTGTACTCGGCCGCGTCGACCAGCTGGTCGTTGGTGCCGATGCTGTAGCTCTGGGTCTTGCCGTTGAGCGTGCCCTTGGGCGCATTCACGTTGGCCTGGGTGAGGGCGCTGCGCACGTCCTCCATGGTCAGGCCGAGGTTGGACAGCTGCGCCGGGTTCACCTGGATGCGCACGGCCGGACGCACGTTGCCGGCGATCGAGACCAGGCCCACGCCCTGCACCTGCGAGAGCTTCTGCGCCAGGATCGAATCGGCGATGTTGTTGATATCGCGCAGCGGCAGGCTGTCGGAAGTGAGCTTGAGCGTGAGGATCGGCGCGTCGGCCGGATTCACGCGGTTGTACACCGGCGGGTACGGCAGGTTGTTCGGCAGCGTGCCCTTGGCCTGGTTGATCGCCGCCTGCACGTCCTGCGCGGCGATGTCGATGTCGCGGTCCATGGCGAACTGCAGCACGATGGTCGACAGGCCCGCGGACGAGTCGGAGGTCATCATGGCCAGGCCGGAAATCTGGCCGAAGTTGCGTTCCAGCGGCGTGGTGATCAGCGCCGCCATGGTGGACGCGCTGGCGCCCGGATACTGTGTGGTGACCACCAGGCTGGGCGCATCGATTTCGGGCAGCGCCGAAACCGGCAGCTGGCGATAGCCCAGGATGCCGAGCAGCATCACCGCCACCATCAGCAGCGAGGTGGCGATCGGTCGGCGAATGAAGAGCGTCGAGAATCCCATGGTTACCTGGATGGCCGTCCGTTGTGGACTTCAGGGCGCGGCGCGTCTATGCGCCGCGCGTGGCGCCGGGCGTCGCGCGACAAGCGCGCGCCCGGCGGGTTTGGCTTAGCCGCCGCGGCGGCCGCCGCCGCGCTGCTGACCCTTCTTGCCCTGCTGCTGCAGCTCTTCGGCCGTCGGCGCGGCCGGCACTTCGCCGGGCTTGAGCGCCTTGACCTTGCTGCCCGGCTTCAGGCGGAACTGGCCCTCGGTGACGACCTGGTCGCCTTCCTTGAGGCCGCTGCCGATCATCACGTGGCTGTCGCCCACTTCGCCGGCGACCTTCACCGACTGCATCTTGACCGTGCTGTCGCCCTGCACCTGGTAGACGTAATCGCCATCCGGACCGCGCTGCACCGCCTGCGCGGGAATCACCAGGCCGCCGGCCACCGTGCGCACCTTCAGCCGCACGTTGACGAACTGGCCGGGCCACAGATCGTTCTTCTCGTTGCCGAACTGCGAGCGCAGACGGAACGTGCCGGTGGTCGTATCGATCTGGTTGTCGATCACCTTCAGCTCGCCGCCTTCGGCGATCGGGTGCGCGTCGACGCGGTCCAGCGCGGTGACCTGCAGCGGATCGGTGCTGGTGCGCACGGCGTTGCGCACCATCTCCAGGTTCTGCTCCGGCAGCGTGAACATCACGTAGATCGGATGCAGCTGGGTGATGGTGACGATATTGCTGGTGGTGGTGACCAGGTTGCCCGGATCCACGCCGCGGATGCCGGTGACGCCGTCGATCGGCGAGATCACCTTGGTGAAGCTCAGTTGTACCTGCGCGCTGGCGATCGCCGCGGTGTCGGCCTCGACCGCCGCCTGGTACTGCGACACCTGGTTGCGGAAGGTGTCGATGTCCTGCTTGGACACATAGCCCTGGGGCGCCAGGTTCTGGTTGCGCGCCAGGGTGGAGCGCGCCGTCGCCAGCAACGCTTCGTCCTGCGCCTTTTTGCCCACCGCCTGCTGGTAGGTGGCCTGGAACGTGCGCGGGTCGATCTGGGCGAGCACGTCACCCTTCTTCACTTCCTGGCCTTCGGTGAAGTTCAGGCTGAGCATCTGGCCGGCGACCTGCGGATTGATGGTCACCGTGTTGAGCGCCTGCACCGTGCCCAGCGCGGTCAGGAAGACCGGCACATCGCGCTTGACCACCGGCTCCACCGTCACCGGGACAGGCGGCGTGTCCTTGCCATCGCCCTTGCCCTCACCGCCCTTGCCCTGGCCATTGGCCGCCTGCTCGGCACCCCCCTGGCCACCGCCCGGCTTGTGCATCAGACGGAAACCGACCGCTCCCACCACGATCACGGCGATGACGATCAGCGCGATCTTCCAAAAACGCGACATGAAAAAAGCTCCTGGATGATATAGGGCGGGCCACCCGACCCCGCCCGCGCGGCTTGCGCGCATGTGGTACGACGACGGAAGGATAGGGGCAGTTCAACGAAAATGGACAATGCCAGTTGACAGGGGTGCCGCATGACCGATGGCAGGGATGAACCGCGCCACTATGCGGCTGGCGTGTGTCGGCCCGGTGTCCGGCGAGGGTTCGGACCCGGGCGGCGCGTCCCGGTTCCCGGCTCGCGGCGCCCGGATGCCCTGGAAGACTTGACGCCGCCTTCGTCTATAATCCCGGGCTTCTTGCCTGAACCCGCGGTCCGGCCAGGCCCGACGGTTCGCCCACCGAAACCGGGAGTATTTGCGTGAGCGGTTCCATGACCAAGTCCGACCAGAGCTTCATGCGCAGCTTCTCGTTGCTGATCGCTGGCCTGGGTGTGCTGACGGTGCTCCTGATCGGCGGCGCCTGGATGATCTACAACGCCGAGCCCAAGGAAACCAATCCCGAGGCCGTCAAGAAGGTCGCCGAGCGCATCGCTCCGGCCGGCGCGGTATATGCAGGCGACACCGGCCGTGCCGCCATGCAGGCCGCCGCCGACGCCGCCGCCAAGGCCGCCGCCTCGCAGGTCGCCTACGGCGGCAGCACCGATGGCAAGACCATCTACGACAACCTGTGCCACAGCTGCCACACTGCCGGCGTGGCCGGCGCGCCCAAGCTGGGCGACAAGGGCGCATGGGGCGCGCGCATCGCGCAGGGCGTGGACACGCTGGTCAAGCACGCCATCGAGGGCTATCACGGCCCGGACGGCAACTTCATGCCGGCCAAGGGCGGCAACCCGGCGCTCACCGACGAGCAGGTGAAGAACGCCGTGCACTGGATCGTCGACCAGGCCAAGTAAGCCAGCCGCTTTAATAAGGTCAAACCAGAACGCCGCCCTCCGGGCGGCGTTTTTCGTTCGCCCCTTCTCCCCGCCGGGGAGAAGGTTGGGACGAGGGCGGGTGCTCGTGGCAGCCTCCATCCCTCGGTCTCAGGCCGCACCTCTCCACGCCTGCGCGAACTCCCGTAACTGCGGAAAGAACGCCTCGAAATGCACCTGCAGCGGCGCTTCGAGCTCGACCAGCACCGGCAGCGCGGTACCCACCGGATTGGCCCGGCTCAAGCGACCGGACACGCCCAGCAGCGCCCGCCCGATCTGCTCGCGCTCGGCATAGCCGGCCGGCAGGTCGTGCGCGTCCATGTAAGCGCGGAAGCGCTTCAGTCCGTCCGGCAACAGCGCATCGCGCCGATGCAGCAGCGCGCGCAGATCGTCCGAGTAGATCGCCAGCGGCTGCGTGCTCCAGCGGGCGAAATCGCGCGCCAGCAGATGGTCGAACCAGATGTCGAGCAGGATGCCGCCGAAACGCCGATATGGCGGCGGCAGCAGTCGCCGCGCCGCGGCGACCTCGTCGTGCGTGTCGGTGAACACATCGATCGCACGATGCAGGCGAATGCCATCGATCACGCGCGGAGGAAAATCTCCGGCGTCGAGCTTGCCGTGCACGAAATCGCCCAGCATGCCGCCCAGGCGCAGCTCGTCCTCGTCGCCCGCCAGCAGGGCGTGGGCCAGATGGTTCACGTCGCTTCCACCGGTGCGGACAGGCGGCGCGCCCGGCCGGCGGTTATCATCCTGCGCATGACTCCCATCGCCTTTCCCAATGATCCGGATCAGTTCCCCGGAGAAGCGGCCAGCTTCGCGCTCGCCGGCCCGGCCGGCAAGCTGGAAACGATCACCGACGTCGCCGACCCCGCCGAGGCTCGCCGCGGCGTGGCCGTGATCTGCCATCCGAACCCCGTGGAAGGGGGCACCATGCATAACAAGGTGGTGACCATGGTGGAGCGCAGCCTGCGCGAACGCGGACTGGACACCGTGCGCTTCAATTTCCGCGGCACCGGCGCATCCGAAGGGCAGCACGACTACGGCAACGGCGAAAGCGACGACCTCGCCGCCGTGGTGCGCTGGGTCCGCAAGGTGCGTCCCGGCGACGCGCTGTGGCTGGCGGGCTTCTCCTTCGGCAGCTATGTCAGCCTGCGCAATGCCGTGTCGCTGCATGCCGACGCGTTGATCAGCATCGCGCCGCCGGTCGCACGCCGCCATTACGAGTTCGATGCCATCGCGCTGCCGCAGTGCCCCTGGCTGGTGGTCATGGGCGAGGCCGACGAAGTGGTCGATCCGCAAGCCGTGTTCGACTGGATCGACAGCCTGCCCGAGACGAACAAGCCCGAGCTGGTGCGCATGCCCGACACCGGGCACTTCTTTCATCGCCGCCTGATGGATCTGCGCGGCGCCATCAAGCACGCCGTGCAAGACTGGCTGCCGCCACTGCGGAGTTGAACCCATGAAGATGCGACTCGCAGCCACTGCGATGCTGCTCCTGCCGCTGTGCGCGCATGCCGCCAGCTTCGCCTGCGCCAAGGCCGGCAGCGCCGCGGAGAAAGCGGTATGCGCCGACGAGCAGCTATCCCGGCTCGACAGCGATCTTGGCAAGGCCTACGCGCGAGCCGTGACCGCCACCGCCGACCCCGCCGCGCTGCGTTCCGCGCAGCGCGCCTGGCTGAAGGAGCGCGATGCCTGCGGTGCCGACCAGGCCTGTCTGCGGCAAAGCTACGAGCGGCGCCTGAGCGACATCGCCGGTCGCGGCACGACCGCTGCCGGCGACGCATGGCAAGGGCAGTGGGAACTCGATAGCCGCGCCGCGTCGGTTGGCGGCGTCATCGACATCACCGGCAACGGCCCCGCCTATCATTTCTCTCTCTCGGCGAACAACGGCGCCAACACCGGCGCGCTGGAAGGCGACTTCACGGTGGCGAACGGCCGCGCCAGCTTCAAGGGCGGCGAGGATGCGCCCGCCTGCCGCCTCGACTTCACTCTCCACGGACAGCGCCTCACGCTCGATCAGCACCAGACCGATTGCGGCGCGGGCATGGGCGTCTACTTCGGCGGCAACTACCTTCCGGCCCGCGTAGCGGCGGCGCGTCCCCAGCCCGACCTGGCCAGCATGAAGCTGCTGGACGCCGCGCAGAACGAGGCCGCGCGCCGCCTGCTGGGCAAGCAGGACTACGACACGCTGCTGGCCACCGCCAACCTGTGCGGCGGGATCGACGACAAGGACGGTCTCGGCGCCAAGGTCACCGACTGCTTCGTGCGCGGATTGGCCAATACCAACGCCGCCGTCATGATGGCCAAGGGCACCCAGTTGTGGATCGGCCTGCTGGTGTTCGACGAGCGCAATCGGTCGCGCATGCGCTATTACACCAATGTCCCCGCGTGGAAACAGAAGCTGCCCAGGACCATCCAGGCCTGGCACGACCAGCACGATGCAGCGCTGCCGATCGACAAAATGCCCTGAACACCCTACGCCCGCGCCGGCCTGCCCGCGCGCGGTCCGCAACGTCCCCGAAGATTTTCATGAGCGACACCTTCCTCACCCCGAGCGCGCGCTACCACGAAGGCATCGCCGCGCACCGCTGGGAAAGCGACCCTGCCCAACTGGCCGTGCTGCCCGAGTTCGATCGCATGCATGCGGCGCTGTGCGCGGCGCCGGAGACCGGTAACGGCGGCCTGTTCGGACGGCTGAAGTCACTGCTCGGCGGCGAGTCGCGCGAAGCCGTGCAGGGTTTGTACCTGTGGGGCAGCGTGGGGCGCGGCAAGACCTTCCTGATGGATCTGTTCGTAGCCAGCCTGCCGCATGGCGTCGCGCTGCGCCGGCACTATCACCGCTTCATGGGCGAAGTGCATGAGCGCCTGCGCGAACTGGGCAACCGCCAGGATCCGCTGCTGGAGGTGGCCGACGGCATCGCCGCGCGCTGCCGCGTCCTGTGCCTGGACGAATTCCTGGTCAACGACATCGGCGATGCGATGATCCTCGCCACGCTGCTGGAAGCGCTGTTCGCACGTGGCGTGGGCCTGGTTACCACCTCCAACACGCAGCCGACGAATCTCTACAAGGACGGCTTGCAGCGCGCGCGCTTCCTGCCGGCCATCGCGCTGATCGAACGATACTGCCGCGTGGTGGAGATGATCTCCTCGCGCGACTGGCGCCTGCGCGCGCTGACCCAGGCTCCGGTGTACTTCACACCGCCCAGCGTCGAAGCCGAGCGCTCGCTGGCGCGGATCTTCGCGACCCAGGCGCAAGGCGAGCCGGTCGAGGGCGGCGATATCGTCGTCAATGACCGGCCGATTCCGGTGCGCAAACGCGCCGACAATATCCTTTGGTTCGATTTCGACGCGCTGTGCGAAGGCCCGCGCGCGGTGGCCGACTACATCGAGATCGCAAAGGCCGGTCCGGCCGTGATCGTGTCCAACGTGCCCCAGTTCACCGTCTACAGCGAGGATGCCGCGCGGCGTTTCGTGCTGCTGGTCGACGAGTTCTACGACCGCCACGTCAAGCTGATCCTCTCCGCTGCCGCACCCATTACCGAGCTGTACGACGGCGAGCGCCTGCGCGCGGAATTCGGGCGCACGGAGTCGCGCCTGATCGAAATGCAGAGCGAGGAGTACCTGGCGTCCGAGCATCGGGCCGACTGACCATCCACCCGGCCTCGCCTTCCCGGGCGTACCATCCCCGCGTTCGCTTCCGCACGCGGGACCGCTCATGACCGACAGCATCATCGATGTCTCGCACTGGGACGAACCCGTGGATTTCGGCAAGGTGGCCGACGCCGGCATCGTCGCGGTGATTGCCAAAGCCAGTCAGGGCGCGACGGGAACCGATCCCGCCTACGCGAGATTCCGCCAGCAGGCCACTGCACAGGGCCTGCTGTGGGGTTCGTATCATTTCGGCACCGGCGACGACGTGGCCGCTCAGATCGACAACTACCTGGCCCAGGCCCAGCCTGGCGACGGCGACCTGGTCTGCCTGGATTTCGAACCCTACCCGCACGGCGCCAGCATGACACTGAGCCAGGCTCGCGATTTCGTCGGGCTCTTTCAGGGACGCACCGGCCGTAACCCGGTCCTCTACGGTGGATACTGGCTGAAGCAGCAGCTAGGCGGCCATGCCGACGCGCTACTCACGCAATGCCCGCTGTGGCTTGCCCAGTACGGCCCCACCGCCGTGCTGCCGCCTGGCTGGAAGGACTACACGTTGTGGCAATTCACCGATCGCGAGCAGGGCATCCAGGGCGTGAGCAAGGTCGACCGCAACCGCTTCCGTGGCAGCGATGCCACACTGCGGCAACGCTGGCCGTTTACGTAAGCACTTCACTTCGTGCGTAGCGTGACGCCGGGCAACGACGGCGCCTGGCCGCAGCGCCCCGCTCGCAACGCATCCAGAAATGCCGTCGCCAGCTTCGTGGTATCGCGTTGCACGGTCGCGGCGAACTGGCCGCCGCCGAAATTCATGTGATTGGCGCCATCCACCACCGCCAGCCAGCGGCAACCAGGCCCGAGTCCGTCGAATGCTTGCATGCGCCAGCGATAGTCCCCGCCCAGTCCCTGGTCGCGCGTACCGGTGACCAGCAGCATCGGCGCACGGATCGGCGCCCACGCGCCGGTGGGAAACACCGGCCCCGGGCCTTCCGGCGAAAGTGCCACATAGGCATCGAAACCACCCTTCGGCGCCAGCCCCAGCTTGTTGCGTGCACCAGCCTCCAGCATCACCGTGATCGCGCCCATGGAGTGGCCCAGAAGCGCCTTGAACGGCGCGCGGCATCGCTGCTCCGACCAGGCCAGCGCCGCATCGACATCCTGGAAGCGCGTGCGATATGCCGATGCATCGGTCACCAGCGCGGCAAGACCGCCCTTGAAGCCGTCCTCGCGCATGTCCTGCTTGAGCACCGGCAGGCCGCTCTCGCGATGGCCCATCACCACCACTCGCCAGCCGTCGGCACTCAACGCTTCACCTACATAACGCAAACCCTGCTCGCTGCCGCCGGCGCCGTGCGAGACCAGCAGCAAGGGCGGACAAGCCTGCGTCGCGGCCGGCTCGTACACCATCAAAGGCGTGCTCGCGCCGTCGGCGCGCGGCGCTTCGGTGCGCTGCGCACCCCACGCATGAGCAGTGGGCAAGGCCAGCAGCACGGCGGCGATCTTCAGCGGCTTCGACATATCCCCTCCCCTATGGCAGCTCGCACTGCGGTAACGTGGCGGCCTTTCCCGCAAGGAACCGCGCCATGACCAGCCTGCTCTTCGTTGCCCTGCTGTCCGCACCCGGCATGCCGGCGGATGATTTCTCAACGCGGGTGCAGCAGGCGAAGTTGACGGAGGCCGCCAAGGGCGGTTCCGAGTACCAGAAGAAAATGTGGGACGCGATCGGCGACCGCACTACCGATGCCCTCAAAGGCTGCATCGCCTCCCTGCCCAAGCCGAACAAGGCCCCCTTCACCCTGGTCGCCGACGTGCACGCGGACGGCAGCCTGGGTCGCGTCGAAGTGCGCGCCCCCACCGACGTGGCCACCTGCCTGCTCAGCCAGTTCGCCGCCTGGAAGCTGCCCGCGCCGCCGGCCGACCCGGTGCCTTACCCCATCGAGGTGGACTTCACGATCACCCAGTGAAGGCTCCCCGGACGGGGAAATCCCTAGGGCCTGATCCCACGCCGTAGCCTTGCCCGAGCCCCGAAGGCTCACTGGGATTTTTTCGACGCCCGGCAAGCCCCGCCACGCCTCGCACCAGGGCACTTATCCACCGATCTATGCACAAGTGGTTGGGTTGACCGAGCCGGACACCCCCGATATGTTGTGCCCCGTCGGTGCCTCTCCCAGATCTTTATCTGACGAGCGGCTTGAGGGAATCCGGTGCAAATCCGGGACTGCCCCGCAGCGGTAAGCGGAAACGAAAGCTCCTATCGCACTGGCCGTCAGGCTGGGAAGCGGGGGCGAGTAGGTCGGATCGTTCGGCGACGAACTATCCATGTCCGCGAGTCCGAAGACCTGCCGACACGCCGCGGCCTTCTCTGCCGCGGTGAGTGATGGCGGCTTCCGCGGGGAGGCGCGCCGTGGCACGGGGCATCCGCTCCGTCGCCCGGCCGTCCGCGCTGAAAACGCCTTCGCCTCAGCCCTGCGCGCGGGAGCAGGTCGTTGAAGCCCTTGGCCTGGAGCGATGCCGCCATGCAACCTATCGATACCGACTCGCGCGAGCGCACTGACGACCGCGCGGACGCATCCGCTTTCCCTGTCGCCGCGGCCAGCGCCGAACCTGCGCGCATGGAACCCGTCGCGGAAACCCCATTCGCCCTGACCCCGCCGCACAACCCCGGCCAGATGCGCGTGACCAAGCGCAACGGCGGCCAGGAAGTGGTGGACGTCAACAAGATCGTCCGCGCGGTCACCCGCAGCGGCGAAGGCCTGCACGCGGTCGACCCGCTGCGCGTGGCCCTGAAGACCATCGGCGGCCTGTACGACGGCGCCACCACGCGCGAGCTGGACGAGCTGTCGATCCGCACCGCCGCCGCACTCACGGCGGAAGAGCCCGAGTACGGCCAGCTCGCCGCGCGCCTGCTCGGCGCCTATATCGACAAGGAAGTGAGCGGCCAGGAAATCCAGAGCTTCTCGCAATCCATCGCGCGCGGCGCGGAGCTCGGCATCCTCAATGACCGCCTGCGCGACTTCGTCGCTGCCCATGCGCGCAAGCTCAACGACGCGATCGATCCGCTGGCGACGCGTCGCTTCGAATACTTCGGCCTGCGCACCGTGTACGACCGCTACCTGCTGCGCCACCCGCAGCTGCGCAAGGTGGTCGAGACGCCGCAGTACTTCTTCATGCGCATCGCCTGCGCCCTGGGCGGCAACGACATCGGCGAGACGCTGGAGCTGTACCGCCTGCTCTCCTCGCTGGAATACATGGCCAGCTCGCCCACCCTGTTCAACGCCGGCACCGCGCACGAGCAGCTCAGCTCCTGCTTCCTGCTCGACTCGCCCACCGATTCGCTGGAATCGATCTACGAGAAGTACGGCGACGTGGCCAAGCTCAGCAAGTTCGCCGGCGGCATCGGCCTGGCCTACTCGCGCGTGCGTTCGCGCGGCTCGCTGATCAAGGGCACCAACGGCCACTCCAACGGCCTGGTGCCGTGGCTGAAGACGCTGGACGCCTCGGTCGCCGCGGTCAACCAGGGCGGCAAGCGCAAGGGCGCGGCCTGTGTGTACCTGGAGCCCTGGCACGCGGACATCGAGGAGTTCCTCGAACTGCGCGACAACACCGGCGACGAAGCGCGCCGCACGCACAACCTCAATCTGGCCAATTGGATCCCCGACGAGTTCATGCGTCGCGTGGAGCGCGACGGCGAATGGTCGCTGTTCGACCCGAAGATCGTGCCGCACTTCGTCGACAGCTGGGGCGAGACGTTCGAGCGCGCCTACCGCGAGGCGGAAGCCGCGGGCTTGGCCACGAAGAAGGTCAAGGCGCGCGAACTTTACGCGCGCATGCTGCGCACCCTGGCCCAGACCGGCAACGGCTGGATGACCTTCAAGGACCGCAGCAACGCCACCAGCAACCAGACGGCCAAGGCGGAGAACGTCATCCACCTGTCCAACCTGTGCACCGAGATCCTCGAGGTGACCAACGCCGGCGAGACGGCAGTGTGCAATCTCGGCTCGGTGAACCTGGCGCGTCACGTGGTGGATGGCGTGTTCGACTTCGACAAGCTCGCCGCCACCGTGCGCACCGCGGTGCGCCAGCTGGATCGCGTGATCGACCTGAACTTCTACCCGATCGACACCGCGCGCACCGCCAACATGAAATGGCGTCCGGTGGGCCTGGGCGTGATGGGCCTGCAGGACGTGTTCTTCAAGCTGCGCCTGCCCTTCGACTCGGCCGAGGCGCTGGCGTTGTCCACGCGCATCGCCGAGGAGATTTATTTCCACGCGCTGTCGATGTCCAACGAGCTGGCCCGCCAGTACGGCGCGCACCCGGGCTTCGGCGAAAGCCGCGCCGCCAACGGCGAGCTGCAGTTCGACTACTGGCCGCAGGCGAAGCCGCACGACCCGGCGCGCTGGGAAAGCCTGCGCACAAGCCTGAAGGAGCATGGCCTGCGCAACTCGCTGCTGATCGCCATCGCGCCGACGGCGACCATCGCCTCGATCTCCGGCTGCTACGAGTGCATCGAGCCGCAGGTCAGCAATCTGTTCAAGCGCGAGACGCTGTCCGGCGACTTCCTGGTGGTGAACCGCTACCTGGTCGAGGAGCTGAAGACGCTGGGCCTGTGGACGCCCGAGGTCCGCGACGCCATCAAGCTGGCCGAGGGTTCGATCCAGGGCATCACGGCCATTCCGGAACGCCTGCGGCAGGTCTATCGCACCGTGTGGGAACTGCCGCAGAAGGCGCTGATCGACCTGGGCGCCGCGCGCGGCGCCTATATCGACCAGAGCCAGTCGCTGAACCTGTTCATGGAGAACCCGAACATCGGCCAGCTCAGCTCCATGTACATGTACGCATGGAAGTCCGGCATCAAGACCACCTACTACCTGCGCTCGCGCCCGGCCACCAAGATTGCCAAGACCACGGTCTCCGCCGCGCCTGTCGCCAAGGCGGCGCCGCAGGCGGAGCAGGAGCAGGCGACCGCGGCGGTGTTCTGCTCGCTGGAGAATCCGGAGTACTGCGAGGCCTGCCAGTAACACGCCACGCGCACCCATGAAGCCCTACCGGAACCGCAGCGGGAAATCCGGAGTCGCCGCCTACGAAAGCGGCGAGGGCTTCATCCGGGTGCGCTTCATTCACGACGGCACCTACGAATACACCGACGCCAGGCCAGGTCGCCTGCACGTGCGCAACATGCAGCAGCTCGCCGCGGCGGGCCTGGGCCTATCCACCTACATCAGCCGCTTCGTGCGCGAGCGCTACGCGCGCAAGCTCGATTGAGCGCCGGCGGCGCGCACCAAGGAACTCCTATGCCCCACATCCTCGATCCCGGTTTCGAACTCACCCTGCGCCCAATGCGCTACCCCGAGTTCTACGAGATGTACCGCAATGCCATCAAGAACACCTGGACGGTGGAGGAAGTGGACTTCTCGCTGGATGTGACGGACCTGAAGTCCAAGATGAGCGATGCCGACCGGCACCTGATCCATCGCCTGGTGGCGTTCTTCGCCACCGGCGACACCATCGTGGCGAACAACCTGGTGCTGAACCTGTATCAGCACATCAATGCGCCCGAGGCACGCATGTACCTCTCGCGGCAGCTGTTCGAGGAAGCACTGCACGTGCAGTTCTATCTCACCCTGCTGGACACCTACATCCCCGACCCGGCCGAGCGTCACAAGGCCTTCGACGCGATCGAGAACATTCCCTCGATCCGCCAGAAGGGCGAGTTCTGCTTCAAGTGGATCGACTCGATCCAGAACCTGCAGCGCCTGGAGACGCGCGAACAGCGGCGCCAGTTCCTCCTCAATCTCATCTGCTTCGCCGCCTGCATCGAGGGTCTGTTTTTCTTCGCCGCCTTCGCCTACGTGTATTTCCTGCGTTCGCGCGGCCTGCTGCACGGCCTGGCCGCCGGCACCAACTGGGTGTTCCGCGACGAGTCCGGCCACATGGGCTTCGCCTTCGAAGTCGTGCGCACGGTGCGCGCGGAAGAGCCGGACCTGTTCGACGAGGCCATGCGCGCGCAAGTCGAGGACATGCTGGAAGAGGCGATCGCCTGCGAAACCCAGTTCGCCGAGGACGTGCTGTCCGGCGGCGTGGCGGGCCTGTCGGTCAAGGACATGCGCCAGTACCTGGAGTACTGCGCGGACCAGCGCCTGACCCAGCTCGACCTGCCGAAGAAGTATGGCGCGAAGAATCCATTCGACTTCATGGATCTGCAGGACGTGCAGGAAGTAACCAATTTCTTCGAACGCCGCGTGTCGGCGTATCAGGTGGGCGTCGAGGGCGAAGTGGCGTTCGACATGGCGTTCTGAACCCATGCCCCCTCTCCCCCTTCGGAGAGAGAGAGGGCTGGGATAAGGGGGCGAAGCGGAAGAGCGTCAGAAGCACGCTTCGCTCTGTAGAGCCTCCACGGCGAACACCCGCCCCTCATTCGCCCCTGCGGGACACCTTCTCCCCGGAGGGGAGAAGGGTTTTACCTACGGGCCTCACACCCAGCTGTTGTCGTTGTCGTCGTCGAACCCGACGTCGCCGATATCGCTCAGGTCGCCGTTGAAATCGTTGTTGCTGTCCGAGAACGCATGGTCGTTCTGCAGCGCGCCGTTGTCGTCGTCGTAGAAGTTGTTCTGCGTGATGTTCTCCACCACGGTCTCCTGCCCGCCGCCGCCGAAGAAGCCGCCGCCGTGGTGCCCGCCGATCAGGCTTTCGATGCCGTTGAACAGAAACATACCGCCGGCCACGCCCGCGGCAGTGGTCGCCGCGCTGGCAAGGAAGCTCGGGGCCGCGGCGGGCTGTGGCGCGGGCGCGGCGCCGCCGAACAGGCGTTCGCGCCAGCCCGGCGCGGCTTGCTGCTGCGGCATCGGCGGTGGTGTCGACGGCTGCGGCTGTCCCCAGGCGCCGGCCTGGCCGCCAAGGAAGCTGCCGCCGCCCTGCCCGCCCAGTTGCGCCTGCAGCTGCGCGATCTGCGCCTTCGCATTGTCCAGCGCCTGCTGCTGCAACAGGCTGCGCTGCACCAGCAGATAGAGCGCGTCGGGATGGCCGGCCAGGCGCTGCTGGATCAGCGCGTCGGCCTGCGTGTCCTTGGACACGCCGCGCACGGCGGCCAGGCGCTGCAGGAAATCGTCGAGGAGTTGCTGTTCCTGGGGAGTCATGGGGGTGCTACCTCGTGAGTGGAATAGCGGCGTATCCGCTGGCGTAGGGGTGGAAGTATGCGTGCGGCGGATGACATCAAGGCCACCATGCCATCGGTTGGGCTGCGCACGTTCAGGTGGACAAGAACTTGCGGACGGCGGAGCCCGCAGGCTCCGCCGCTTCGTTCACTTCGACGCCTCGTGCGCCTGCAGGTTCACGAACGGCAAGGCGCCGCCACCGTTGTACGTAGGCAGATGGCCGTCCCATTTCTCGATGGCCGACATCTGCACCACGTTCGGGTTCTGCCGTAGCGCGTCGCCCTTGAGCGAGATCGCCTTGGCTTCGGCCTCGGCGATGGTGAGCGCGGCCTTGGCCTTGCCCTCTGCCTCCGCTTCCACCTTCTGCGCCTCGGCCTGCGCCTGCGCCACTTCGTTCTGACGCTGCTCAGCCATCTGCGTGGCCTGGATCTTGGCGTTGATCGACTGCACCACGTTATCCGGCAGGCGCAGCTCGCCGACCCAGTAGATTTTCTCGACCACGATGCCCACCGAGGCGACCTCGGCGGCCACATCGTTCTGCACCGCGTCGATCAGGCGTGCCTTGCCCTTGCCGTACACCGATTCGATATCCAGGCTCGCGGCCTCCTTCACCAGCGCGTCGCGCACCATGTTGCGCAGGTAGATATCGGTGATCTCATCGATGCCCTTGCGGTACTTCTGAAAGATCAGCGTCACCTTGGCCGGATCGATGTGATACGTGAGGCCGACATCGGCGTTGACGATCAGGCCCTGCGCGGTCTGGAAGCTCAGCGACTCATCCACCGGCCGGCCTTCGTTGGCCGAACGAGTGAAGGTATAGGTCTGAGTGAAGGTCGGGAACGTGTACATCTCGTAGCCCCAGCCGACCCAGTAGCGTCCCGGCGGCAACTCCTGCAGTGAGCCCTTGCCGTCGCCATAGAGCTGGAACTTCACACCTACGTGTCCGGCGGGCACCTTGTCGCAGGCGCTCAGCAATAGCGCGCACAGCGCGACGGCCATTATCGAAAGACGTTTCATCGAGCGATTCATACGATCATTCCTTGTCGCGAAGAAAACGGCGGAGCACGCGATAGCTCCATGCCGCGAGCAGGCCCAGCAGCAACAGCCCCACGATCACGGCGAACGTGCTCGTGGCGGAGATCAGCTGCGGGCCGACGAAACCGACGTACAGAAGCAGGCACAACGCGAGCAGCCAGGGACTGGCCAGCGCTCGCGCGAACAGCGCTTTCATGGCGGCGACTCCTTGCAGAAAGTCATGGCGGATGCGAAGCGATCCGCGCATCGCCGCTCGCCGCGCGCGGACGCGTCACGAGCGACAGGCGATGCGCCGATGGTTTCGGCGGCGGCCTAGGGGATGGTGGGCGGTCTCAGGTCCGAAGGACGATGCCGTTCCGCGAAGGAACGCGAGAGGGAGAGGAAGCCAGGCGACGAATGTCGAACGTCTTCATATGCGCACTCCAGTGCGCGGGGGAGGGGTGGTGGCGGCGCATTCTACTCCCGCTTTTTCGCGCCGGCGCGAAAACGCTACATCGTTACAGATGACAGCCGGGACGTCCTTTCCGACCTATTGACTACGTCTGTAGTCAAGGGTAGCGTGCCTACATCTGTAGTCACAGGAATGACCGCTATGTCCAAGCCATCTATCGGCGACCAGGAACTCGCCTTGCTGCATTACCTGGCCGAGCACGAACCCGCTTCGGTCGGCGAAGTGGCGCTCGGCTTCGGCGAAGCGCGCGGCCTGGCGCGCTCCACTGTGCTGACCATGATGGAACGCCTGCGCGGCAAGGGTTACCTGCGCCGCCGCCAGGCAGGTGGCGTATATCGCTACAGCACCGCTACCGGTCCCGGCGAAGCAATGCGACAAGCGGTGGATCAGTTCGTGGAGAAGACGCTGGCCGGTTCGGTGTCGCCGTTCGTGGCGTGGATGTCCGAGAAGGCCGAGGTCAGCGATCACGAGCTGGCCGAACTCGAGGCGCTGGTGAACCAGCTGCAGTCGCGGCGCAAGGAGAAATGACATGGCGGCCTATCTGCGTTTCGCCGACGTCCTGCTCGATCGTCTCGCCTGGACGTCCATCCAGGCCGCCTTGCTGATCGGCGCGGTGTGGCTGCTGTGCCGCTGGCTGCCGCGCTGGTCGCCGGCCATGCGTTGCCTGCTGTGGTGGCTGGTCGGATTGCAGCTGGTGCTCGGGCTCGCGCTGGGCCGCCCGCTGGAGCTGCCGCTGCTGGCGCCGCAAGCCGCATCCGCGCCCTTGCCGCCGGAACAGGCCAACGCGATTCAGACATCCGTCTCCGACAATCCGTGGATAGCGGCGCCCACGCCGGTGACCGCGGCGGCGAAGACCGCCGACGCTTACCCTTCCGCGCCGTGGCCCTGGCGCGAAGCGCTGGCCGGCCTGTGGCTGATCGCGATGGCATGGCAGATCCTCGCCGCGCTGCGCGAATGGCGCGAGACCCGCGCGGTGATCCGTACCGCCGAACCGGTGCGCGACGCGACGCTGCAAGCGCAGTGCGCCGAGCAGGCGCGCGCGCTCGGCCTGCGCCGCTGCCCGCAGCTGCTTCGCTCCGAGGTCATCGTGTCGCCGCAGGTCACCGGCCTGTGGCGCCCGATCGTGTTGCTGCCCAAGGAACACACGCTCGCGCCCGCCGAATGCGCCATGGCGCTGGCGCACGAACTGGCGCATCTGCGCCGCGGCGATCTTTGGCTGGGCTGGATTCCCGCGCTCGCGCAGCGTGCGTTCTTCTTCCATCCGCTCGTGCGCTGGGCCATGCGCGAATACGCCTTCCACCGTGAGGCCGCCTGCGACGCGCAGGTGCTCGACCGCTCGCGCGCCGCGCCGCAGGAGTACGGCCGCCTGCTGTTGCGCCTGGGCGTGGCGTTTCCGGTGTCCTCCGGCCTCGCCGGCGCGTCGCCCACGTACCAGAATCTCAAGCGGCGTCTCACCCTGCTGCAGCAGACCGATCGGGTGCCGCCGCGCCTTGGCGCATGGCTGCTGGTCGCGCTGGTCGCGCTCGCCGGCGCCCTGCCTTATCGCGTCACCGCGCGTGGCATGGACCTGACCGTGCATGCCGACGGTGCTGCCACGGGGGACGAGCCGCGGACGATATCTCCTGCCGCAACGCCGAGCGTGCTGCCGATGGCCGAAGCCGCACCCGCGTTGCCCGCACCAGCCCCTGATGTCCCGCCGATGCGTGCCGTCGCCGCGGCGTCTCCCGCACCGGTGGCGCCCGTCGCGACGCCAGCGCGCCCGGCCACGGCTGCAAAACCTGCCGTGCGCGCGATGGTCGCCCTCGCATCGATCCCTGCCGCACCGCCCGCGCCCATGGCGCCGATGACACCCATGGGCTCGATTGCCGCACCACCCGCTCCGCCTTCGCCCCCGCCGGCTCCCGTGGCGCCGGCTTCGCCGGTGCGCATCGGCCACGCCACCCATGTGGACGTCGATATCGAAGCCGGCGCGCCGCGCGGCTTCGCCATCATCGAACCGGACTACATCACTCTGCAGGGCACGGAGAGCGATCTGGCCTCGGCCCGCGCGCTTCAGCGCGACGACGAACCGCTGCTCTGGATCCGCCGCGGCAACGACGCCTATGTGGTGCGCGATCGTGCCCTGCTGCAGCGAGCCAAGGAAACCTATGCGCCGATGACCGAAATGGCCCGCGAGCAAGGCCAGATGGCGGGACGGCAAGGCGAGCTTGCCGGACGGCAGAGCGGCCTGGCGGCGCGCACATCCGCGCTGGCCATGCGCCGCGTGCAGCTGGACAGCGAACGCGTGGCGATCAGCGGCGAACGCGCGAAGCTGCGTGCCGGGCACCAGGGCGACAACGCCGAGACCGTCGGCGTGCTTGCCTCGTTCGATGGCCGCCTCAAGGGCATCGACGAACAGCTGGCCGATCTCGATCGCCAGCGCGCCGACATCGACCGCGAGCAGGCCGACCTCCATCGCCACCAGGCGGACCTGTCACGCCAGCAAGCCGATATCTCCAGGCATGAGCGCGACGTCGCCCGCCAGGTCGACCGGCAGCTCGACCGGCTGATCGACGAAGCCGTCGCCACCGGTCAGGCGCAACCCAGCCAGAACCATTGATCGATCACTTTATCCCGCGCACGAGACCTCATCGATGAAGCCGCTCCCGCTGTCCTTTCGATTGCCGCGCCGGGCCGACTGGCGAACGGTCATCTTCTCGGCCTTGCTGTTCGCCGCTCCCATGGCACTGCTGGCCGCACAGGCCACACCCCCGCCACCACCGGCGATGCCGCCGGCACCACCGCCGCCGCCAGTTCCGCCCGTTCCGCCCACGCCACCTCCGCCGCCGCCTGCTGACTTCGGTGGCTTCGGCGCGCGACACGTTTCCATCCACACCCACGACGGCGCTGCCGAAGGCTTCGCGTTGATCGATGACGACTCGGCGATGCTCGAGGGCTCCGATCGCGACATCGAAGCGGTGCGCCGGCTGCAGGACGGCAAGGGTGCGCTGCTGTGGTTTCGCCGCGGCGGCCAATCCTGGGTGATCCGCGACCCGGCTTACCTCGACCGCGCCAAGGCCGCCTATGCCGAGGTGGAAGCGCTAGGCAAGGAGCAAGGCAAGCTCGGCGGCCAGCAGAGCAACCTCGGCGCGCAGCAGGGCAGTCTTGGTCAGCGGCAAGGCACGCTGGGCGCACGCCAGGGCAGTCTCGCCAGCAAGGAGGCCATGCTGGCCAGCCAGGAGGCGCAGCTCGCCTCGCTGGAAGCGCAGGGCAAAGCCGCAGGCGATCTGTCCGGACAGCGGCAGACCATCGCGTCGGCACGCGCCGGGCTGAAAGAACAGCAGCAGGCGCTGGAACGCGAGCAGCATGCGATCGGGCGCGATCAGGAAGCGCTCGGCAAGCAGCAGGCCGAGCTGGGCGCGAAGCAGCAGGCCTTGGCTCAGCGGCAGAAGCTCGCCGGCGAGAAGGCGCGGGCGCAACTCGATGCGCTGCTCAAGGACGCGCTGGCCAAGGGCGTGGCGAAGCCGGCAGAGGCGAGTTGACCATTCAACGAAGCGGAAAACGGCGTAGGTTGGGGTGAGCCATCGGCGAACCCCAACAGGCCTCTCGCGCAATCGCTGCGTTGGGGTTCGCTGCGACCCCGCCCTGCGCGAGCTTCTACGCTCCTCCCGCACCCTCACCCCTCTCCTCGTCGCGGAGAGGAGAGAAAAAAACGGGCCCTCGCGGGCCCGTTTTTCGTCAATCCTTCGGCGCCTTCAACTCATATTCCTTCGGCGGCGTCGCGCCCATCAGGTTGCGCACGAAGTAGTCCCAGCGCTTGCGCGTCATGTACAGGCTCGCCGAGCCGTAGCCATGGTGCGCGTTGGGGATCAGCAGCAGATCGAAATCCTTGTTCGCCTTGATCAGCGCATCCACCACCAGCAGCGTCTGGTACGGCGGCACGTTGTCGTCCATGGTGCCGTGCGCCAGCAGCAGATGGCCCTTGAGCTTGTCGGCATAGGCCTGGTTGGCCTGCTTGTCGTAGTTGCTATTGCCGTCCTTGTCCTTCACCAGCAGGCCCTGCCATTTCTCCGCCCAGTCGTCCTCGTAGTTGCGGTTGTCGTGGTTGCCGCTTTCGGCGATGCCGACCTTGAAGAAGTCCGGATACATGAACATCGCGCCCACCGTGGCATTGCCGCCGCCGGAGTGGCCCCACATGCCGATGCGATCCATGTCGATCCACGGATAGCGCTTGCCCAGCTCCTTCAGACCCGCCACCTGGTCCGGCAGGGTGTTGTCGATGATGTTGCCGAAGTACGCGTCATGGAACGCCTTGGAACGCCACGGCGTGCCCATGCCGTCGATCGCCACCACGATGAAACCCAGCTCGGCCAGCGCCTGATGATCGAGGCGGCCGACGCCGAAGCTGCGCGAACCCACCGAGCCGGTCTGCGGACCGGGATACACATAGTCGACGATCGGGTACTTCTTCTTCGGATCGAAATGCGTCGGCTTGTACATCAGGCCGTACAGGTCGGTCTTGCCGTCGCGCCCCTTCACGGTGAACGGCTCCGGCGCCTTCCAGCCGGTGGCGAGCAGGCGGCTGATGTCGGCCTTGGCGACCTGCGCCACGGTGCGGCCGTCGTCGCTGCTGCGCAGTACCGTCACCGGCGGCGTGGTGTTGGTGGAGTACGCATCCACGAACAGCTTGCCGTCGGGCGATAGCGAAATGGTGTGATCGGCGGCTTCCGGCGTCAGCAGCGTCGGGGCGCCACCGTCCAGGCTCACTTTCCAGAACTGCTGATAGTAAGGGTCCACGCCCTGCGTGCGGCCCACGCCGCGGAACCACAGCGTGCGAGACTTCGGATCCACGCGCAGCACCTGGGTGACATTGCCTTCGCCGGTGGTGACGGCACGCTTGAGCTTGCCGGTGTCGAGGTCGTACAGGTACAGGTTGCCCCAGTTGTTGCGCTCACTGAACCAGATCGCCTCGTGCGTCTCCGGCAGGTAGCTCCAGTTGACCTTGTCGTTGCCGCTCTCGTAGTAGGTGGCGACCTTCTCGTCGAAGACGGTGCGCACCTCGCCGGATTTCGCATCGGCGATGCGGAACCACGACTGCTTGTGATCGCGCGAGGTGGACACGAACGCCAGCGTCTTGCCGTCCGGCGCCCACTGCACGTCGTCCCAGCCGCCGTCGCGGCCGCAGCTGATGTCGTCGCACAGGGTGGAGCGGTGCTGGTCCGGCGCCATCTTCAGGCGCAGCACTTTCTTGCCCGGCACGTCGATGATCACGCGCTCGATCATGGTGACGTGCTCGTCGCCGACCAGCGGGTATTTCCACTTCTCCAGCTTCGGATGGCCCACGTTGGTGGTGACCAGGTACATGTCGCCGGTCTTGCGCTGGTCCTGCTGGAAGGTGGCGATCTGCTTCGAATCGGGCGACCACACCAGGATGGCGTTATCGGTGTGCTTCCAGCCGGCGTTGTCGGTGGCGTAGCCGAAATCCTCCACGCCATCGGTGGTCAGCTGGGTCTCCTTGCCGGTGGCGACGTCGCGCAACCACAGGTTCCAGTTCCGGATGAAGGCTTCGCTGTGCTTGTCCGGCGACAGCACGCCGGGCTCCTTGCTGCTCTTGTCGGCCGCGCACACGCCCTCGCCTTTCAGGTCGCACAGGTAGTGCTTGTCGCGCAGGCTGACGTCGAGGCGGCCATCGGCGGCCACGCTGAAGTCTGTGATGCCGGGCTTGGCCGCATCGACCGGCTTGCCGGCGGCCTTGCCCAGCGCCGCGGCCAGCTTCGCCTGGTCGAAGGCGGGTTCCGCCTTGCCGGTAGCGGCATCCATGCGCAGGTAATGATCGCCCTGGGCATCGTGGTCGCGGTACCAGAAGTGGCCGTCGTCGAGCCAGGTGACGCTCTGCACCGCATGGTCCACCAGCGGCGCCGTGCGGTAGCTCA
Source organism: Dyella sp. CR10 (assembly GCF_055814425.1). NCBI lineage: Bacteria > Pseudomonadati > Pseudomonadota > Gammaproteobacteria > Lysobacterales > Rhodanobacteraceae > Dyella > Dyella sp. CR10. Next base: position 4,944,382 of record NZ_CP185986.1, on the reverse strand, counting down.
TGAAACGCTCGGCGCTGGCGTAATCGTTCGCCGTCAGCATCCTGGTCTGCGCGGCGACGCCGGCCGACAGCACGCTCCATGCCAGCGCGCCCAGCAGGCGCGGCCCATTCACCTTCCAACTCATTGCGTCGACTCCCCGAGAAATGGCGCTGTGCGAGGCCCACCGTGGCCCGCCGGCTATGAGGTCCGGCCATCCAAAGATCGGGATCGTAGTCCGGAGGTCATGCTCCGACCCCTGCCAGAAGTCCCGCCGCCCTTGTGCCCGGGTGCTCGGAAAGGGGAAAGCGCCAGTGGAGGATCAGCACCGCGAACGCATTGGTGCCGGCGCTGGCCAGGTAAGACGCCTGCCAGCTTCGCGACGCGAAAGGCGCACGCGGCTCCCCGCATCAAGCGAACTTCAACAAGATCACGCCGCCCATGATCAGGGCCAGGCCCAGCCATCCTTTGCCGCGCAGGCGCTCGCCGAACATGGCGATGCCCAGCACCGCGGTGGCCACCAGGCCCACGCCACCCCACACGCCGTAGGCGACGGACAGCTCGATCCCCTCCACCGCATAGCTCAGCGCGGTGAAGGCGGCCAGCGCGCAGGCAATGGCCGCCACCGCTGGCGCTTTGCGCGCGAAGCCGTGCGATTGCTTCATCAGCACGTTGGCGGCGATCTCCAGCGCGATGGCGAGCGCCAGATAGAGCAGATGGATCGGAGCGAAGTCAGGCAGCATCGCGCGCCTCCTTCGCCGGAGCTTCCTCGGTGCCCTGCTCCAGCAGCACGATGCCGACGATGATCACCGCGATGGCGACCAGCTTGGTCGGGCTCAGCGATTCGCCGAACAGCCACGCGCTGCACAAGGTGATCAGCACCAGGCCCAGGCTTTCCCAGGCCCCGTAGGCCACCGCCAGGGGGATCTTGCGCACCGCCATGGCCAGCGCGGTGTAGGAGAGCACCAGCATCACGTACATCACGGCCAGGCCCGCGGCACGAACGTCGTGCGCCGCGCCGTATTTCATCGCCAAGGTACCGGCGACTTCCGTCAGAATAGCCGCCGCCATGAAGAGCCAGTAACGCATCCGTTCCTCCTTGTGGCCACCCCTGCGCCATCCTAATCCTCACGCCGGATCCCGCCCATGACGAGCAACGCCGCAGCCCTGCCCGAAGCTACCTTGCTGGAGATGGTCTTTCCCGACCACACCAATCATCTGGGCACGCTGTTCGGCGGCCAGGCGCTGGCCTGGATGGACAAGGCGGCCTTCATCGTCGCCTCGCGCCACGCGCGCCGCACCGTCGTCACGGCGCGTTCGGAGGAAGTCAATTTCCGCGTACCGGTGCGCAAGGGCCAGCTGGTGGAACTGCTCGCCCGTATCGTGAAAGTGGGCAGCAGCTCGATGCACGTGGAAGTGGAAATGACCGCCGAAGACCCGCTTACCGGCGACCGCCGCGTGTGCACCACCGGTCGCTTCGTGATGGTGGCGCTGGATTCCAACGGCTCGCCCACTCACGTGCCGCCACTGGCGTAACACGCAAGGGGCACGCCTGCGCCTCGCCCCAACCTAGGCGCCGAGCGGCGCCATCAGTTCCGCCAGCCAGTCGATGAACACGCGCAGCCGCGGCGGCAGCACACCCTGGCGGCGGTACAGCACGCTCACCGGCAGCGGCGGCGAAGGGAATTGCGGCAGCAGCTCCTTGATCCGCCCCTTGGCCAGCGCTTCTTCGATGCGGTAGCGCGGGAACTGCGCGATGCCCAGGCCGGCTTCGCAGCAAGCCAGATAGGCGTCCGAGCCGTTCACCGTGATGCGCGCCGGCATCGATACTTCGCGCAGCTTGCCGCCGACGATGAATTCCAGCGGCGAGGTACGGCGCGTACTCGCCGGCGCCCAGTTCACTGCCGCGTGGCCTTGCTGCAGATCCGCCAGCGTGGCCGGCATGCCGTGCTTCTTTACGTAGGCCGCGCTGGCCACGGTGACCTGCGGCAGCGAGACCACGCGACGTGCGACCAAGGTGGAATCGCCCAGTTCGCCCGAACGCAGTACGCAGTCCACGCCCTCCTGCACGAGGTCGACGAAGCGGTCGCTGGTGCCCAGGTCCAGCTCGATGCCGGGATAGCGCGCGAGGAAAGCCGGCAGCGCCGGCACGATCACATGCCGCGCCACGCTGCCCGGCACGTCCACGCGCAATTTCCCGCGCGGCTGCTGCGCGGCCTGGCGAAAGGTGGACTCCACCTCGTCCACGTCGGCCAGCAGGCGCAGGCAATGGCCGTAATAAGTCTCGCCGTCGCGGGTCGGGCGCACGCTGCGCGTGGTCCGCTGCAGCAGCGGCGCGCCCAGTCGGGCCTCCAGCCGCTTGATGGTGTGGGTGAGCGTGGCGCGCGGCAGGTTCATGTCGTCGGCCGCGCGCGTGAAACTGCCCAATTCGACGATGCGTACGAACGCCCGCATGGCCTGCAACTGGTCCATGGCCTTTTCCCATTGTTGGAGATTTTGAAACAGATATGGCGATTATTGAGCATTTATCCGCCAACCGCGCAAGCGCAGGATAGGCGCCACTTTCCCGCCCCTATCTGAGAGACAAGCAATGCAGACACGACTGCTTGGCCGCAACGGCCCCAAGGTTTCCGCCCTCGGCCTCGGCTGCATGGGCATGAGCGATTTCTATGGCGTGCGCGACGACGCCGAATCGATCGCCACCATTCACCACGCGCTGGACCGCGGCATCACCTTGCTCGACACGGCCGACATGTACGGCCCGTACATCAATGAGGAACTGGTCGGCCGGGCGATCCGCGGCCGCCGCGAACAGGCCTTCGTCGCCACCAAGTTCGGCATCGTGCGCGATCCGGCCGACGCGCAGGTGCGCGGCGTCAACGGCCGCCCGGAATATGTGCGTGCGTCGGTCGAAGGCAGCCTCAAGCGCCTGGGCATCGAGCAGATCGACCTGTACTACCAGCACCGCCTCGATCCGAAGGTTCCGGTCGAGGAAACCGTCGGCGCGATGGCCGACCTGGTGCGCGCCGGCAAGGTGCGCTACCTGGGCCTGAGCGAGGTTTCCGCCGAAACGCTGGAGCGCGCGCATGCCGTGCATCCGATCACGGCGATCCAGAGCGAATTCTCGCTGTGGACGCGCGACCCGCAGGAAAACGGCGTACTCGATGCCTGCCGTCGCCTCGGCGTGGCTTTCGTGGCGTACTCGCCGCTGGGCCGCGGCTTCCTCACCGGCGCGTTCAAGAGTCCCGACGACTTCGAGGCCGACGACTATCGCCGCCACAGCCCGCGCTTCCAGGGCGAAAACTTCACGCGCAACCTGCAACTGGTCGACAAGGTGAAGGAACTGGCCAAGGCACAGGGCCGCACGCCCGCACAGTTGGCCCTGGCCTGGGTGCTGGCGCAGGGCGAAGACATCATCGCCATCCCCGGCACCAAGCGCCGCGACCGCCTGGACGAGAATCTCGGCGCCCTGGACGTGAGCTTCGGCAAGGCCGAACGGCAGGCGATCGACGCGATCTTCCCGCCGGACGCCGTGGCGGGCCCGCGCTATGCCGAGGCGATGCTCAAGCTGCTGAACGCCTGAGCACGCGCGGCAAGGCCGCTCATGGCGGGTAAAATGCCTGCCATGAGCACTCCCGAACACTCGCCCCTCGGCAAGACCACGGTCTACGTCGACCGCTACGATCCCTCCCTGCTGTTCCCCATCCCGCGCCAGGCCAAGCGCGACGAGATCGGCGTGAGCATGCCGCTGCCGTTCCACGGCGTGGACATCTGGAACGCCTACGAGCTGTCATGGCTGGATGCGCGCGGCAAACCGCGCGTGGCGCTGGCGGAATTCCGCGTGCCGGCATCCTCGCCGAACATCATCGAATCGAAATCCTTCAAGCTCTACCTCAACGGTTTCGCGCAGGAGCGCATGGACAGCGCCGACGCGCTCGCCGCGATCCTGCGCAAGGACCTCTCCGCCGCCGCCGGCGCCGAGGTCGGCCTGCTGCTCAGCGACGCCAGCGCGCGCGGCCATGCGATGACCGATCTGAAGGGCGCATCAATCGACGCGCTCGACCTGGACATCGACGACTACGGCCCGCCCAAGGCGGCCTACCTCGCCGCGGATACGAGCGACCTGGTCGAGGAAGCGCTGGTCTCGGATCTGCTGCGCTCCAACTGCCCGGTCACCGGCCAGCCCGACTGGGGCAGCGTGCAGATCCGCTATCGCGGCCCGCGCATCGACCGCGCCGGGCTGCTGCGCTATCTGGTGTCGTTCCGCAATCACAACGAATTCCACGAGCAATGCGTGGAGCGCATTTTCATGGATGTGACGCGGTACTGCGCCCCGCAGCAATTGAGCGTCTACGCTCGGTACACGCGCCGCGGCGGCCTGGACATCAATCCGTTCCGCAGCAGCGATGCGCAAGCGACGCCCGGCAATCCGCGCGGCGCGCGCCAGTAAGACAAAGCGATCAGGCGCCGCGAAGCGTAGGTAAAAAATGCGTGCCGCCGCTAATCGCCGCTTCATGGCGGCGTTCCTAGCCTTGGCGCCTGGAGCGCAGCGCTCGGCGCACGCCGCACCATTCACGACACGAAGGAGACCGCCCATGCATCGCCTCCTCCGCCACGCCATCGCGTGCCTCGTCCTGGCGTTCGCGCTCGGCGCCTGCGGCAAACACGAAGCGCCGCCCGCGAACGCACCCGCAGGCGCGGCCAGCGCGAAACCGGCGCCCGCACCCGCCACCAGCACACCTGCACCGGCGCCGGCGCCGGCCGCGACACCACACTCGCCGGCCACGCTTCCGGCGGCGCCAGCCACCACCGCCACCGCACCCGCCGACACGCATTTCCACGTCGCCGGCGTCACCGTCGGCGACGAGGTCGCGCCGGATCACCGCGTCACCCAGGCCAAGGCGCGCTTCGCGCCGACCGGCAAAGTCATCTATGCCGCCGTCGAAACGCAGGGCATCACGGACAACGCCACCCTGAGCGCGACCTGGAGCTATCTGGAAGGCCAGTCGCGGCAGATCGTCAGCACCAGCCAGTCGATCGCCACCACGGGGCCGGCGGTGACCACGTTCGAGATCCGCAATCCGAACCTGTGGCCGACGGGCAAGTACCAGGTGGTGATCGCGCTGGATGGGAAGACGGTGGCGACGCAGAATTTCGACATCACCAAAAGCTAGGCTCACCCCAACCCCTCCCCGCAGGGGAGAGGGGGCAACGCGGGGTCACACCTTGAAGTACTCGCGATACCAATCCACGAAAGCGGCCACGCCCTCTTCCACCGACACCGTCGGCCGGTAACCCACCGCGGCGGCGAGGCTGGACACATCCGCCTCCGTCGCCGGCACGTCGCCGGCCTGCAGCGGCAGCAGTTGCAGCGTCGCCTTGCGGCCCAGGCATTGCTCCAGCACCTCGATGTAGCGCAGCAGTTCCACCGGACGCTCGTTGCCGATGTTGTACAGCCGGTACGGCGCCACCCCGCTGGTGGCCGGGTCCGGATGACGGCCGTCCCACGACGCATCCTTGCCCGGCACCTGGTCCAGCGTGCGCACCACTCCTTCGACGATGTCGTCGATGTAGGTGAAGCTGCGCTTGTGCCGCCCCTCGTTGAACACCGGGATCGGCTCGCCGGCGAGGATCGCCTTGGTGAACAGGAACAGCGCCATGTCCGGCCGACCCCATGGGCCGTACACCGTGAAGAAGCGCAGCCCCGTGCACGGCAGCCCGTACAGATGCGCGTAGCTGTGCGCCATCTGCTCGTTGGCTTTCTTGGTCGCCGCGTACAGCGTCAGCGGATGCTCGGCCGAGCGGTGCTCGGAGAACGGCAGGTCCGTGTTGGCGCCGTACACCGAGCTGGTCGAGGCGAACACCAGGTGCTGCACGCCGTGATGGCGGCAGCCCTCCAGCACGTGCAGGAAGCCGGTGACGTTGCTGCTCACGTACACGTGCGGGTTGGTCGCCGCGTAGCGCACGCCCGCCTGCGCGGCCAGGTGCACCACGCGCTCGGGCCGGTGCTGCGCGAACAACCGCTCGATCGCGTCGCGGTCGGCCAGGTCGGCGTGCACGTGGGTGTAGCCCGCGTGCGCCTGCACCCGCGCCAGCCGCGCCTGCTTCAGCGACACGTCGTAGTAGTCGTTGAGGTTGTCCAGCCCGATCACCTCGTCGCCGCGCGCCAGCAGCTTCAGCGCCACGTGCGATCCGATGAAGCCGGCCGTGCCGGTCACCAGCACTTTCATCACAGCCTCCCGTCCACCGCCTCGCGCGGCAGCACGTACTTCACGTCGTAGACCACCGAGGCGGGCTTGCCCAGCGCGCGGATGCCCGCCCCGCCCAGCGCGGTGAACTCGCGGTGGCCCACCGCCACGATCACCGCGTCGTACGCGCCCTGCGCCGGCGCGCCGATCGGTTCGAGCCCGTACTCGTGCGCCGCCTCGGCCGCGTCCACCCACGGGTCGTGCACGTCCACCTGCGCGTTGTAGCCGCGCAGCGCCTGCACGATGTCGATCACCCGCGTGTTGCGCAGGTCCGGGCAGTTCTCCTTGAACGCCAGGCCCAGCACCAGCACCTTCGCCCGCACCGGGTTGATGCCCTTGCGCACCATCAGCCGCACCACCTCGCCGGCCACGTACGGGCCCATGCCGTCGTTGGTGCGACGGCCCGCCAGGATCACGTCCGGGTGGTGGCCCACTTCCTGCGCCTTGTGGGTCAGGTAGTACGGGTCCACGCTGATGCAGTGGCCGCCCACCAGGCCCGGGCGGAACGGCAGGAAGTTCCACTTCGTTCCCGCCGCCTCCAGCACTTCCAGCGTGTCGATGCCCAGCTTGTTGAACAGCATCGCCAGGTCGTTCACCAGCGCGATGTTCAGATCCCGCTGCGTGTTCTCGATCACCTTCGCCGCCTCGGCCACCTTGATGCTGCTGGCCCTGTGCGTGCCGGCCGCGATGATGCTCGAGTACAGCGCATCCACGTAGCTGGCCGCCTCCGGCGTCGAGCCGGAGGTCACCTTCAGGATGCTCGTCACCCGGTGCTGCTTGTCGCCCGGGTTGATCCGCTCCGGGCTGTAACCGGCGAAGAAATCCTGATTGAACGTCAGGCCCGAGCCCGCCTCCAGCAGCGGCACGCACACTTCTTCCGTGCAGCCCGGATACACCGTCGATTCGTACACCACCACGTCGCCGCGCTTGAGCACCTTGGCCAGCATCTCGCTCGCCCGCACCAGCGGCGTCAGGTCCGGCCGCTTGGCCGCGTCGATCGGCGTGGGCACCGTCACGATGTACACGTTGCGGTCGCGCAGATCCTCCAGCGCAGCGCTATAACGCAGCCGCGTCGCCGAGGCCAGCTCCGACGCCTCCACTTCCAGCGTCGCGTCCTTCCCCGCACGCAACTCCTCCACCCGCGCACCGCGGATGTCGAAACCCACCGTGTCGTACTTCTTGCCGAATTCCACGGCCAGGGGAAGGCCTACATAGCCCAGGCCGATCACGGCGATCCGGGTGTCTTCGAGGTTGTGCATGCTTGCGAGGCCCTGTGGTGTACCCACGCTGGCGCGTGTCGGCCAAGGCTAGCAGGGTGCGCGTCGCTTGGGATCGGCGAGCTGTATCGCCTGCGCATCGTCCGGTCGCCGTGCGACGTTCGGTCTAGGGCGGCTCTCACCTAAGTGACATCGACATGCCTGCATGCGCGGCATAGCGTGGTGCACGGCTCGATCCGAGCCGACGCCACGAGGCACGAGAGGCGAGTAACGAGGGCACAAGCCTGTGCGCGCACGCCGCCCGGCGCGTCGCGAGGCTCCTGTCGGTGAACCGGCCGCCGCGCGCGACGCATGACGGCGCCCTCGCTACTCGCCTGTCGTTCCTGCGAATCGACGCGTGTGCACTGCCTGCACGGGCCAATCTTTAGATAGTTACCGCCACCTTCGCTGCTAATTACCGCGACGCCAACCGGTGGGAGCGGCGCCGGCGGCAAACGCATCCCCGGCCGCCGATCGACAGGAAACAGCCCATGCGAATCCGCAGCGGCGCAAGCGCCGACGTGCCCGATTATCCCCCTGCGTCTACGAAACCTGCGAAGCAGCCAGCGGGTTCGCCCCGGATTGCTTCCAGCGATATGCCATGGAAAGGCACGGCGCGTCCGCAGGATATGGCACCTGGCGACACGGCCATTCAGACGTCTATTCGTCATCGCTTGCCGATGATGATTCCGCGGCGGCCGTCGCGGCGTACGAACACGATCGTGCGTAAGGAAAATCTCGCCTCTTCGCCATCCGGTTATCGCAGCGTGCTTTCGTCACGATGCAAACGTAGGGCAACTCTGTCACGCGCGATTCGGAGCAAGGCGGTATCTATCTATCACCCGTGACGCGCATGCGCCGACTATCCTGCCGTGGTTGCGCAGCACTGCTTCGCTTCGCATCGCATCGGATGAAAGCCATAGCCGGCAAGTGGTAGAGGTTTTTCGCGCGAGGTCGCGCAGAATCCTCATCGAGTCCCGCCGCAAGGCGGCGGCCGCTCCATCACCGAAGGGGGAGGTGGATGCCATGCGCAACACGCCGGTCGTTCTCATCGAGTTCCATTGGCTATCGCCGCCATCCGCGCCCAGGCGCAAGACGGCAGCCGTCACGCGAAACAACGCTTCCTCGCGCGGCTATCAGCTGCCGGGTCGCAACTGGCTCGCCTTGCTCGACGGCATCGCCTGCCACCTGCGTGGCGCACCGATCGTGTTCTTCCGGTACCTGGAAGAAGCGCCGGACGATCCGCCGGAGCCGTCGGCGATCTGGCATCGCGTCCACTGAAACGCGCGACGGGGCGAGACCCCCGCTGAGACGGCGACCTGGCGATTTTGCAGGCGACCGACTAAGCGATTTCTGATTTTGTTTTTTCGATTTTCACGTATTAACTTTCGAAATATCGATCCAATTCCTCGATTACCTAAACGCGTATCCAAAACTGGATTTTTTCCAGTTGACCGTCGCGATTATCTCGCCTACGGTCCGCGCGTCCGCCTGTGGGGGCACGGCGGACGGTTCCGGGATCACGCGATCGGGAGGGAGCGTCGTCCGTCATTTCATCCGCCGGCGGCCTGACAGGAGGCCCGGGTGCTTTCACCGGCGGAACGAGGGAATCGGCACTGCACCAAAAAATCCGCCGCACGCGAGTGCGGTTTCCTTGCATGGGGCCACGCGCCGCATCAGGTTCGTGCGCCTTGCAGATCATCGAACTGGGGAGTGAGTGCATGAAGTCTCGTTTTCTGAATATCGCCGCCGTGCTGGCTGTCATGGGCATGAGCGCCACCGCCGCGATCGCATCCAATGACGGCACGGAAAATCCCGGCTGGGAGAATCCGTTCGCGCCGTCGTACGGCCATCCGTATCGCCACGGCGCCGTGCCCACGCGCGAAGCGCACAGCCGCATGACGCAGTACGCGGCGCAGCAGGCACTGGTGAAGGCCGCCAGCACCAGCACCAAGACGCTCAGCTACGGCGGCGGCATCGACGGCATCGGCGTCACCAGCGGTACGCCCAAGGTGTACATCGTGGTGTACGGCAGCCAGTGGGGCACCGCCGGCACCGATGCCAGCGGCAACATGACGCTCTCCGGCGATCTCAATGGCGCCGTGCCCTACCTGCAGAAGCTGTTCAAGGGGCTCGGCACCAACAACGAGCTGTGGTCCGGCGTGATGACCCAGTACTGCGACGGCTCGGGCCTGGCCAAGCTCGCCACGTCCTGCCCGACCAGCGGCGTGACGCACATCGGCTATCCGACCGGCGGCGCCCTCGCCGGCATCTGGTACGACAACTCGGTCGCCTCGCCGAGCAACGCGACCGCCGCCCAGCTGGCGCAGGAAGCGATCAACGCCGCCGCGCATTTCGGCAACACCACGGCCGCGTCCAACCGCTACGTGCAGTACGTGATCCTGTCGCCCACCGGCACGCACCCGGACGGCTTCAACACCTCCACCGGCCAGTTCTGCGCATGGCATGACTACAACAAGGATGCCGGCGTGACCTCGCCGTATGGCGATATCGCCTTCACCAACATGCCCTACGTCACCGACATGGGTTCGAGTTGCGGCCAGAACTTCGTCAACAGCGGCGGCGCCGGCCTGCTGGACGGCTTCTCGATCGTCAACGGCCACGAGTACGCCGAGACCGTGACCGACCAGAACCCGGCCGGTGGCTGGACCAACCACACGCACTCCACCTCCAAGGGGCAGGAGAACGGCGACGAGTGCGCGTGGATCAGCAGCGGCCAGGGCGCCAGCGCCAACGTGAGCATGGCCACCGGCAGCTTCGCCATGCAGAGCACCTGGTCCAACGACACCAACCGCTGCGATATCACGCATCCGGTCGTGCAATGACCTAGCGCGGCAGGGCCGGACGCTGTACGGCCTGCCGCATGTCACCCACGGGGCCGCGAAAGCGGCCCCGTGTCTTTCGCGCGAACCGCGTTGCCGATGACGGATGCCCGGCGGATACTCCGTCCCTCTTTCGGTCGGGCGCTGTGACAGGGGATACCGCATGGGAACGCAGGAACCGGCCGGCAGCCTGGTCTGCGTCGGCATCGGAATGACCCTGGGCTCGCATATCAGCCCCTTGGCGCGCAGCCATATCGAACAAGCCGACGTGGTGTTCGCCGGCGTCTCCGACGGTGTAGTGGAGCAGTGGATCGCACGCATGCATCCGGACGTGCGCAGCCTCCAGCCGTACTACGCCGAGGGCAAGCCGCGCCCGCAGACCTATCGCGAGATGGTCGCCGCGCTGCTGGCCGAAGTGCGCGCCGGCAAGCGCGTGTGCGGCGTGTTCTACGGCCACCCCGGCGTGTTCGCCTGGGCACCGCACAAGGCCATCGAGGTGGCGCGCGCCGAGGGTTTCCGCGCGCACATGGAGCCGGGCATTTCTGCCGAGGACTGCCTCTACGCCGACCTGGGCATCGATCCGGGCACGCGCGGCTGCCAGCATTTCGCCGCCAGCCAGATCCTTTACTACCACCGCCGCATCGATCCCAGCGCATGGCTGGTGCTGTGGCAGGCGGGACTGGTCGGCGACCGCTCGCAGACGCGCTTCGCCACCGGTCCGGCTTACCGCCAGGTGCTGGTGGACGTGCTGGCGCAGGACTATCCGCCAGAACACAAGGTGATCATCTATCGCGCCGCCACGCTGCCGTTCCAGCGTCCGCGCATCGAGCACACCACCCTGGGCCGGCTGCCCGGGGTCGCGCTGGGCATGGCCGATACGCTGGCGATCCCGCCGGCGCAGGCGATGCAGCCGGCGCCGGAGATCCGGGCCCGGCTGGAGGCGCTGGATCGTGCCGCGGCCGTCGTCGGCTGACTGGCACAAAACGTGCTGCCCGTCGCAACGTGCCGGCGGGAAGCCTTCGATCGCCGGCGGTTCCGTTGACGCCAGTCCATCGGCAGGCCGGCTATGATGGCCGGCGTGACGCCCGGGGGCGGTGCTGGAAACGGCGCTGCGCGTCACGGATGTGCGGGGGCGCATTCATCTAAAACGATAAGGGGGAAACACACGTGGACGTGGTCGAATTTCTGGAACGCATGGGAAGCGATGCGACGTTGCGCGAAGCGCGCAAAGACGAACTCGAACGGGCCCTGGCGCAAGCCGGGATCGAACCGTCCGCGCGCGCCGCGATCCTGGCCGGCGACGCCGGCGAACTGGAGCGCCTTCTCGCTACCGGCGCCCTGTTCGGCATCCTGATGCCGGATGAGGACGAAGAGCAGGAAGACGAAGACGAGGGCGAAGAATCGCCTTCGCGTGAAGGCGAGGAACAGAGCCTTCGCCATGGCCCGATGCTCGCCGCGGCCTGAGCGATGAGCGCCCCTCGCTGGATGCACCGGTTACGCGGTGTCGCCGAGGGGGCTCTGATGTGCGTGCTGATTGCCCTGGCGGGTGCGGCCGTCGCCGCACCCGCCCAGATCGCGCCCGGTTCATCGACGCTGTCCGCCCTGCTGGCCAAGGCGGACAGCAATCTCAAGCTTTCCGATCACGACGCCTTTCTGCGCCTGCTGGATCAGCTCGAGCAGGGCAAGGCCGGACTCAATCCCGACGAGCAATGGCGGCTGCGCTACCTGCAAGCCTGGCAGGCCACCTACAGCGGCGACTACGCGAAGGCCAGACAGCTGCTGTCCGAAGTGAGCCAGGGTTCCGGCAACCCCATGCTGCGTTTTCGCGCCTCGGCCACGCTGCTCAATATCCTGGGCGAGGAGCATCGCTACCAGGAAGCGTTCACCCTGCTCAGCCAGATGCTCGACCAGCTTCCGCAGATCAGCGACGACACCATCCGCTACCAGGGACTGGGCGAGATCTCGCAATTGCTGATTGCCGCCGGCCAGTACGAGCTGGCGATCAACTACGCCGACCAGATGCTCGCACGCCTCCCCGCCGGCGAGGACGCATGCAAGGCGACGTACTTCAAGCTGCATGCCGCCTATCACGGCAGTCGGCTGAAGGCGCTGCCCGACGATGCTTCGCTGCAATCGAGCGTTAGCGAATGCGTGAAATCCAGCGAATCGGTGATCTCCAACGCCATGCGTGCGGATATCGCCGGCCTGCTCCTGCGCCAGGGCCGCGCGCAGGAGGCCATCACCCTGCTGCGCGCCCACTACGCCGACGTGCTGCGCGACCAGTACCCGCCGGTGACCGCGCGCGTCGAAGCACTGCTCGCGCAGGCTTATCTGTTGCAGGACGACCTGCTCCAAGCCGGTAAATTCGCCGAGTCGACCATCGAGAGCAACAACAAGAGCTATTCGGCCGAACCGGCCAGCGCGGCATACCGCGTGCTCTATCAGGTCGCCAATCGACGCGGCGAATACCAGGCCGCGCTGGGTTACCACGAAAAATACATGGCCGCCGACAAGGGGTATCTGGACGATCTTTCGGCCGTATCCCTGGCCTACCAGATCGTCAGCCAGCAGGTGCTGGCCAAGAAGCAGCAGCTCGATGCGCTCAACAAACAGAATGTGATCCTCAGGCTGCAACAGGCACTCGACCGCAAGGCGGTAGAGAACGGCCGCCTCTACATCGCGCTGCTGCTCACGGTGCTCGGTTTCATCGCGCTGTGGGTGTATCGGCTCAAGCGTTCGCAGTTGCGCTTCATGTGGCTGTCACGGCTGGACAGCCTCACCGGCATCTGCAACCGCAAGCATTTCCTCGAAGAAGCGGAACTGGCGCTGCGCCAGGCCGAGAAGGCGCGCCAGCCCGCGGCGCTGATCATCATCGACCTGGATCATTTCAAGCAGGTCAACGACACCCACGGCCATGTGGTCGGCGACCAGGTGCTGCAGGAAACGGTGGCCGCCTGCAAACCGCTGCTGGGGCCGCGCGACGTGTTCGGCCGCCTCGGCGGGGAGGAATTCGCCGTGCTGCTGCCCGACTGCACGCCGGAGCAGGCACTGGCGCGCGCCGAGCGGCTGCGCGAAGCGATCGGCGCGATACCGGCGATGGAAGACAGCGAGCTGGCCGTATCGGCCAGCCTCGGCGTGGCGACCACGCTGCGTTTCGGTTACGACGTCGGCGAGCTGCTGGTGCGCGCCGACCACGCGCTGTACCGGGCCAAGAGCGACGGCCGCAACCGCGTGGTGGCCACCTGGCTGGACGAGACACTCGCGCACGGCGCCCTCGGCCCAATGCGGCGCGCCGGCGCAGGTTCCTGAGCCCTTCTCTTTCCCTTTCACCGGATCCCGCACATGTCCTTCGAGCTGAAAGCCATCGGTCGGGTCGAATCACCGCTAACCGACGCGGCCACCGCGCCGCGCCAACCCGACGAAGGCGCGCCCGACGCGTGGCTGATCTTCGAGCCGGACATGCACGAAGCCCTGCAGAACCTGCGCCCCGGCGATGCGGTGGTCGTGCTCACCTGGCTGGACCGCGCCCGCCGCGACGTACTCAGCGTGCATCCGCGCGGCGACACCGCGCGCCCGCGCGAAGGCGTGTTCAGCACGCGCGCACCACATCGCCCCAACCCGATCGGCCTGCATCACACCACGGTGGTGGCGATCGAAGGTACGTGCGTGCGGGTGGCACAACTCGAAGCGCTGGACGGTACGCCGGTGATCGACCTCAAGCCCGCCTTGGAAGCGGATATCGGCAGGCGCTGAGAGGAAGAGAGCATGCGCGAGGCATGGAAAGAAAATGGCGCCCCGGAGGGATTCTCATAATGGACATATGTCTCTGTATTTAAAGAATGAATATCACAAGAGCAATCGAGGATGCCCCCAATAGTGCCCCCAGATCACAAAGACAACCGTGGATGCCATTGGATGCGCACTCCGATGAAGTTGATCAAGAGGATCGGTTTGCTGTGATCAGCAATGGCGGTTGGCACCAACGATCAACGCACGCATCTCGGTCTCCCTCCCCTTTGTCAAAAATCGAGCGAATCGGCCTGGTCGAATTTCCGGCAAGAGGCTGTCTCGCCCTCTGAGCGTGCTCCCGGCACAATGAGCGCGTTCGATCAGGGGAACACGGATGACGGTGCCAACGAAGCGGAAACGGGTATTGGACGCGATCAGGGATCTGGAGCGTCCGTGCTCGATCCAGCAGATACAGGAATGGCTGGAAGACAGATTCCCTGGGGTGCCGACGAGCGACGTCGGCAACTGCCTGTCGGCGCTCACGGTCAACGATCGGAGCCGCCGACACAACGGGGCAGCTGAGGATGTGTTGATCAAGGCGCGGGTGCGAGGTACCTGCGCACTGCGGCGCCCTACCCGCACACGCTGTATGCCTTTGTCCTGGACGGCGTGGTGGTCTATGTCGGCAAGACCACCCGCACCCTTCGGGCTCGCTTGATCAACTACGCGAACGGCCTACACAAGGGGGCGAGTCCGAGGACGGACACGACCAACGTGCGCATCGCCCAGTTGATTGTGGATGCCTTGAACCAGGCGCACGCGGTGGAAATCTACGCACTCCCGGACACCGAGTTGCACCGGATCGGGGACTTCCACCTCAACCTGGCGGCGGGGCTGGAAGACAGCATTATCAATGTCGTCAAGCCCGAGTGGAACGGCGGCAAGCGGGCCAAGGTTGCGCCCGTCACGGGCAATGGGACGCCGCTGCCGCTGCCGTCCACCGATCACGTGGGCATCCTCGCGTTGCCCGCGCGCGAAAGCATCCAGGTGAAGATCGGAGCCACTTACCTGGACCGGGGTTTTTTCAACACCGGCTGCCAAGGCACCCAGGCGTTGGCCGGCGACGGTGAAACGCTGAGCATCTATTGCGGAGATGCCCCGGAACCCATCCTGGGCTATATCAACCGCCGGGCCAACACGAACCGATCACCCCGGATCTTCGGGGGCAAGGCGCTGCGCGACTGGATCCAAGGTAATTTGGAACGCGATGCGCTGATGCAGGTGGACGTGCTGACGCCCACGGCCATCCGGCTGTCCGCGGCCCGGCCCCCTCAACGTCCCTTCCCGCCGTAATGCCCCGGCATGCGGATCCACGGAGCCATCAGGTCCACGCGCTTGGGCGTCTTGCGCTTCTTCACGGTGACCTCGACCGCAGGACCGGGCTTCTTGGCTCGCTTAGGTGCGAGCACGGCCGCGCTTTCTTCAGTCACTTTCGCCAGCATCACTAGGCCGTCCTCGACCGAGACATGGAGCGCGGCATGGGTGCGGAAGTAACCGGTCAAGAATCGTCGCGTGTTGCTGCGGTTGTAGCGGCCAAACAGTTCCGCAATGAACCGCGTGTCACCATGCTTGTCGTGGTGCTCGATCGCGTAGGTCAGGGCTTCCCGAAACAGGGGCGCTTGAACAAGTTTCTGCACGTTGAGGAAGGGACGAATTCGCTCGTCCCCCATCTTCATCACAAGATCGAATGAGTCTTGCATCGGTCGCTCCCTGTCCTTCGGCCTGAATTTTTAGCACGCCTGCGGATGGGTCGCACGTTCCCATCAGCCCTGCCCGGTCTCGTTCCTGGCGCCCGAGCATGTAGCCGTCGAGGAAGACTTAGCTGAGACGCTCCGACTCACGGCTGTCCGCGTGCCAGTGATCCGATCCGGTCGCGCGCCGCCAACCGACGAACGAGAAATCGACGGGCGGTTGGCGCATGCCTTGGGTGCCTCTGCCTGGGCCAAGGCCTTCTTGGCGCGGTGTTCGGCGATCAGGTCCTTCGTGCTGCGAGCTATCAGCTCTCACCGGAGGCAAAGCGCCAAGCAAGCAAAGTAGCTCTCGGTATCAATTGAACCTCAGAGATACGTCCCGCATGTGATCGCAGCCTGCCTGTGGTCCTTTTTTTGCATCCTGTAACTCCACTGAGACAGCTTCCTACGCAGAAAAGAACGGACTACATTTCTGGTTCCACGGGCTCGCTGAGCCCTGTCGTGAGTCAACGTCATGGCACACCGAGCAGCCTCTGACAGGGCTGATCTGGCCACCCCAGTGGCCGAATACGTGCGCATGTCCACCGACCATCAGCGGTACAGTACCGAGAACCAGTCGGACGCCATCCACGCTTATGCGGCTACCCATGGGATGGATGTTGTCCGCACCTTCCGTGACGAGGGCAAGAGCGGTCTCGACATTGGCGGGCGCGAAGCGCTCCAGCAACTTCTCAACCAGATCGAGACGGGGAGTGCTCCTTTTGAGGCGGTACTTGTCTACGACGTCTCCCGCTGGGGTCGTTTCCAAAACAGTGACGAAGCGGCCTTCTACGAGTACCGCTGTACCCGCGTGGGAGTGCGAGTCATCTATGTTGCCGAGCCTTTCGACAATGATGGGAGCCCTCTTGCGACCATCGTCAAGGGCGTCAAACGCTCAATGGCTGCCGAGTACAGCCGCGAACTCTCGAGCAAGGTATTCGCCGGCCAGTGCCGCCTCGCTGGCTTGGGGTTTCACCAGGCAGGGCCCGCTGGCTTTGGTCTGAGACGGTCACTCATCGACAGTCAGCGACGACCGAAGGGAATGCTCGCACGCGGCGAACGCAAGAGCATCCAAACCGATAGGGTCATCCTTGTACCGGGCCCTGAAGATGAGGTTCGGATCGTGCAAGACGTCTACCGCATGTTCATCGAGGACGAGCTGCCGGAAGTGACGATTGCCCAGTACTTGAACGACCGCGGCATCCTCACTGATTTAGGAAGGCCATGGACAAGGGGCACAGTCCATCAGCTCCTGACCAACGAGAAATACGTAGGGAGTAACGTCTACGCTCGTCGTTCAGGAAAGCTCAGGCAGCCGTCGCGGCCTAATCCACCAGAGAAATGGGTGAGGTGCGATGGCGCATTTACTGGCATCGTCTCTCGGGATGTCTTCATAGAGGCCCGGAGACGAATCGCAGCGCGCTCAGAAAAGTTGTCCGACATCCAGATGCTCGATTTGTTGCGGCGATTGCTGAACAAGGTGGGAGATCTCTCGGGTTTCCTTATCGACGAACAGGAAGATCTTCCATCCAGCAGCGCCTACCGAAGCCGTTTCGGTGGACTTATCCGCGCTTATCGCCTGATTGGTTACGACCCCGGCCGGAACTACGACTTTCTCGAACTCAATCGACGACTTCGGGCGTGGCGGCCCGAGGTCGTGGATATGGTCGTCACGGCCCTGCATGTTGGTGGCGGCGTGGTGGACCGTCACCCGGGAACTGATCTTCTCCGCGTGAATGCAGAGTGGACATTATCGGTGGTCCTGGCTCCCTGCTCCGCGAGGCGTGACGGCGGGCTACGCTGGCGTGTCCACTTTGACACCTTGCTTTGCCCCGACTTGACCCTGGCATGCAGGCTTGGCCCTTCCGGTCAGGACATCCAAGACTATTACCTCATCCCCCGGCTTGACCTTGGCATGTGGCCAAGGCACCTGGGATTCGAAAATTCCCCTTTGATCGATAGCTACCGGCAGGACTCCCTTGAGGACCTGGGCCGCCTTGCTGCACGTATCCGCTATCCGGAGGTCGCATGAAAGCAGACACCCGCCACAATCAGAATGTCCAATCGATACCTATCGACCAGATCCAGGTACTCAACCCTCGCATGCGTGACCGAACTCAGCACCGGAACATCATGGAAAGTATCCGGTCCACTGGACTCAGACGCCCCATTACTGTCAGCCGACATATTCGAAAGGACGGGGGTGAACAATACGACCTCGTTTGTGGCCAGGGGCGAATGGAAGCGCTGATTGCCCTCGGGCACACCCACATCCCCGCCGTTATCGTCGAAGCCGATGGAGAAGACTGCCTTGTCATGAGTCTCATTGAGAATATCGCCCGGCGCTCGCCGTCTCCCATCGACATCATGAGGGAAGTGGGCCGGCTGCGTGATCGCGGGCACACGGATACGGAAATTGGCGAACTCATAGGTACGAGTCCGTCCTGGGTAAACATGGTGGGCAGCCTACTGGATAAGGGCGAGGAGAGGCTTCTGGTGGGCGTCCAGACTGGCGTTATTAGCCTTGCCATGGCTGTCGACATCGCTAGGGCCAGTACGCCGGAAATTCAGAACATCTTGAGTGAAGCGTATACGCAAGGTATCCGAGGTAAGCGGATGGGGCGACTTCGTCGCCTACTTGAGGCCCGCGCACATCGATCGCCTCAGATTCGGGGTGGGTACCGTCCGGCAGTTAGAGCTGAAAAGCGAAAAGTATCGACGACCGAGCTTCGAAGACTGCTTGAGAAGGAGGCTGAAAAACAAAGGCTGGTGGCTAAAAAGGCTGAGTATGTGCACGAACATCTGGCCTTCTGTGTAACCGCCATCAAGGAGCTCCTAGCCGTCCCCGAATTTCGCATGCTAATCAAAGCGGAAAAACTAGACACCATGCCCAAGATGCTTGCTGAGCGGATGGGGGTCATGCCATGAATGCGCAGTTAGATACCAAGCCTCCGCTTAAAACAGCCTTTGCTTCTCTGACAATTGAAGTCCCTCTGGAGCGCATACAGCCACTCAAACTCCTTCCCCGATCACTAAAAAATACCTCCAAGTGGCAAGAGATTTTCTCCTCTATTCGGGAAGAAGGATTGGTTGAGCTGCCGGTCATCAGGCACGCCCCGGAGAAGAAGGGCTACTACCATCTCGTGGATGGGCACGTGCGCATCGAGGCTCTTCGGGATCTTGGAAGAACAACCGTCGACTGTCTTCTAACGGAGACGGATGACACCTATACATTCAATACACTGGTCAATCGCATTTCGGCAGTGCAGGACCACAAGATGATTCTTCGGGTGATCGATTCGGGGGTGTCGGTCGAGCGCCTTGCAAAGGCGCTTGCGCGGTCCCCAGATACGATTCGAAGACGCGCACGTCTCCTCGAAGGCATCTGTGATGATGCCGCCGCGTTACTGGCAGACACACACTGCTCAGCGGCGACCATTGCCGTCCTGAAGATGCTCAAACCCGTCCGGCAGATCGAGGCGGTTGAGCTGATGGCGGCGAGCCAGAATTTCAGCATTCCCTTTGCAAAGGCTCTCTTGGCCTCCACATCGGACGAACTCCTTTCGCCTAGAGCCGAGAAGGGGCGCAGGCGAACAGAGACCGCTTCTGCCATGGCAAGGGTGGAGCGAGAGCTGAGCACTCTTCAAATGAAGACAAGCACTGTCTCCGAGACTTATGGCCGGGATGTCGTCGACCTAACGTTACTGCGCGGACATCTGACCCAACTGCTTGGCAGCAATGCTGTTGTCAAATGGCTGGCGCGAAATCGGCCTGAATATCTGCGTGAGTTCCAGAAGATCGCCGAAGTGGAGGATGTGGCGCAAGGTTGATGGGCTGATATGCCCTTCGAGCTGGGTTAGGGATCGGGGCCGCTTCTCTGCATTGGTCAGCGCTGTAGTTTTGACTCCGCCGGTTTAACCAAATTCCTGGATTTCGCTGGGCAAACCCGGCCCCACCATCATTCACATAGAAACGCCAATACATTGATTGTAAGCGTTATTTCCCATGCCGTAGGCCTTCATTACTCACAATCTTACTCACTTATTTAGGATCTACCTGGCTATAACGCCTTGGACTTGACCCTTTTGTCCTTTTCGTTCGCCCACTTTCCAAACTCGAGTTCCTGATCCTTGGAAAGCCCAACCCCGTCGATCAGGCGAACAACGTAGTCGGTTTCCGTCTTGTCGAAGTTCTGTTCGTACACCTGCTTCGCCAACACGACCCTCGACACGTTCGGGTCTTGCTCCAGCCGCTCCACCCACCACTCTGCGACGGCTAGTGTCAACGTCAACCCGTCGCTAACAAACGGGAACGTCAACAGCTCGGGACTGTTCGCCCAATTCTTCAAGTCCCATATCTTCAGCGGCATGGGTCCGCGCTTTCGCCCTTTTGCCCGATCCAATTTCACTGGGATGAGCTTTGCGGCAAAGGCGCCTTTCTTACCTCGGAATACAGCCCCGGCGCATTTAGCTCTAAGCCACTCTAAAACCTCATTCTCGCCGATCAAGTGTTGGTTGTTCAGCGCGTATGCTGCCTGGAACATCCAGTAGATACCTGGCATGCGATTGGCGTGATCGAATGGATAGTCGACCAGCTCATAGTTCTGCCGCATCCCCCCTTTTAGCTCCTCGAAGTCGGTCGAAGTGAGATACAAATCGTCCTCACGAACCTCGACTTGGATAGCGAAATGCTCAGGGGGCGTCGCATTTATCCGAGCTGTCCTCGCCAGAGGTTCCTCTCGGGCCTTCTTGTCGACAATGAGCGCTCGCTCAAACTCAACTCTAGTCAGGGTGGGAACCTCGATCCTCAAAGGCTTCCTATTAGCAAGCCCACCACGCGAGTAGCCCGTGATCTCATAAGGACGGGGAATGGCAAAGCCCCAGCCTGAAAAACTTGAAACATGGCAGGATCGAGAAATGTCGATCTCTGCTAGCGATTCGTCATCGAGAGCCAGAAAAGCGAGCTCCTCGCAAAATCCCTTGAAGGGAAATTTGTCAGCTGGAACATACCCGGCTTTCCAGGCAGGCCCGAGTAGAGAAAATTTATCTATAAGCTGAAAACTGAGCTTTTCGTGGAGCCCGATGGATGCGAGATGATGACGATATACAACCTGACTATCTCTTCTCACTTTGATATAGACGGGAACGCCCTTACGCAAACACAACTTGATGGGGCTCTCGGTTGAAGTCGTTACTTCAGCCCAATCAATCCCTGAAAAAGGCAACATTCGTTCAGACATTTTGCCCCACCCAAACTACGGCTTGCACTCGAACCGCATGTAATCAGTAAGCGTCTTGTTCTCGACGATTTCGTCATGCGGGATCAGCAGATACTTCCACGGCTTACCGCCAAGTGTCAGCGCGTGGTCGGAAGCGTACTTGCACCACCTTGCCGCCGCCCCTGCCTTGGCCTTCACTTCTGCCGTTTGCATGTCGTCTTTCTTCTTGGTTTCTGCCATCAGGATGGCCTTGTCTGTTTCCACGACGAAGTCGGGGATGTACTCCGGTTGCTCGATGCCGAGCTTGTAGTACATCTGAAATTGCCCCTTGGCAGGCTTGAACCACTTGAGCGAATCGCGCTCCAAAATGACGGAGAAACGACGCTCCGAATCCGAATCGAACTTCTGGAATGGATACAGACACTTCTGAAAGCCGCCAAACAAATATTGCTTGATCTTGCTCAACTCAAATTCGGTGTCTTTGTAGTGCCGCGGCGGCTGGCCTGCCGTGGTGGTGTAGTTGCAGGGCTTGAGTTCAGTGAAGCCTCGGCTGACCTGCACTTCGTAGTCAGCCGCCTGCTCCCAGAAGTGGGCCATCATTTGCGCGTGGATCTGCTTCGCAATCAACTGCCGATCCCTGTCCAGAACTTCGATCACTTCGGACTTCGACAGATAGCTTTGCAGATGCGCCACCATCTGGTTTGCCAAGTCGTACAGTAGTTCGGCCTGGGTGAAGTAATCGATGTCATCGAAGTTGATGAGAGCATGGACGATATAGTCCTCGGGCCGTTTTTCCGTCAGACCAGCCTCCACCGAAAGCGTATCCTGCTCGTCGGTATGCAGGTTGTGAATAATGATCTCGCGCTGGCCAGGCTGGAGATTCAGCTGACTGACATCCAACTCGAAAGGGTGGAAGCCAGTAGTTACTTCACCAGTGGGCACCACCGCGATGCGGGGAATATCTATCGTTCCTTCCACCACCACTTTCGAGGTGGCCTCCACAACAGCCGCAATGTCGATGGGCTGGGCGTTCTCGTCAGCGTCGCCCAGCAGGTTCCCCTGCTTTGATTTCAGCCTCTCTACGACCTTTTCGATTAGCTTCTTCTGCACGTCGAGATTGGTCAGCGCACCGCTGTTGGGAACCAGTTGCTTATCGGTTTCCAGTTCCTTGATAGCTTCCAACGTGGCGCGCGCAGCGGCCTTTTCCGCATCGTTATTGAAGACCGGAGCCGATGGGAGGGCTGGCTTTTCCGCACCTCCTGCGGCCTTTGGGGCCGTGGGCACCGCTTGCGGCGAAGTGTTCAGGCCAAGACGATCTTCAACGCCGGATAACACCTGCACACTGGCCTTCTTGTCCTCAATGCTGGGTGCATCGAGAATGAGTTGCTTTAGTTTAATCGGCGAATCGCCTTTGCGAGAGTCATCGATGATTTCCTGAAACCTGTCATGGGCGATGATGTTTAGCCGATCCACTGCTTCCACACCTGTGCGCTTTCCATAAGGCAAGCGCAGACCTCGACCGATGGATTGCTCCACCAACGTGCGGGCATTGGCGGCGCGCAGCGGGACGATGGTGTATAGATTGGTCACGTCCCAACCTTCCTTAAGCATGTTGACGTGGATGACGATCTCGGTCGGCTCGTCCACGTTTTCCACTGCCAGCAGGCGGGTAATCATCTCCTCCTCTTCCGCACCGGAACGGCTGGAATCGACCTGGATGACCTTGCCCTTGTAGCGGCCTTCGTAAAAGTCTTTCGATTCAAGCAGAGAGAGCAACTGAGCCGCATGCGTAATATCCCGTGCGATCACCAGCATGAACGGCTTGACCTGCTTTACGCCGTTCTCGCGGGCATAGGTGAGCAATTCGACCTTAGTGGTTTCGTGCAGGCGTACGCCGTCTTCCAGCTTGGTCTTCTCCAGTGCTTCCGGTGTATGTGCTTTCGGATCGAAGTTACGCTGGGTGACGACCGCCGGCTCCTTGACGAAGCCGTCTTCCATCGCCTGCGCCAAAGGGTAGTCCATCACCACGTTCTTGAACGGCACGGGTCCGCGCGTGGATTCCACAAAGGGGGTGGCAGTCAACTCCAAGCCGAGCAGAGGTTTCAATTCGTTGATGGAGCGCACGCCCGCGCTGGCACGGTAGCGGTGCGATTCGTCCATCAATAGCACCAAGTCCGGCAGGCTCGCCAGATAGTTGAAGTAGCTGTCACCCAGCACTTCACGCATCCGCTTTATGCGCGGCTCCTTGCCACCGCGCACTTCGGAATTGATCTTGGAGATGTTGAAAATGTTGATGCGGACTTCACTGAACAACTCGCCACCGGTCAGGTTCTGCTGCTCGTAATTGTCGCCGGTGATGACGCGTGGGGCATTGATGGCGAACTCACCGATGCCCTTGAACACGTACTTGGGCATGTTTGGGGTGAAGTCGTCGATCAGCTTGTTGTAGATGGTCAGGTTCGGAGCGAGCACGAAGAAGTTATTGATGCCGTGCGCCAGATGCAGATAGGAGACAAAAGCGCCCATCAGACGAGTTTTGCCCACACCGGTAGCTAAGGCGAAGCATAGCGAAGGGAAATCGCGCTCGAACTCCTCCAGAGTAGTGAACTGCGCCTTCAAAGTGGACAGAATGGCGGAAACATCCTGCCCCTGTTTCAGCACTCCCGGTGCTGCATCTAGTGCCTTCTTCAACCTTGCCAGCGATTCGGCCTGCGGCGGGCGAAGCGACAGACGGCCTATGACATGGTGCAATTTTTGCGAACTCATTTCTTCCCCTTGTCCTTCTTTCTTGGCAAAGCTTTTTTGCTTTGCTCAAGCTGCTTGACCGGCCGCACAATGGCGCCCAGGCTCATCACGCGCCTCACTCTCCGTTGCCGAACAGGTCAGGCCCGGTACTGGCCGTGCGCCTTTTGCGCACAGGCGTGACTGCCACCGCTGGAGCCGCATCAGGTTCAGCCAGCGGCAGATTCGCCACGTTTAAGCTGTAATCATCATGGCTCCATTCGCAGCGAGCCAGCACCATCTTCGGAATCTTCTTCAGGGTCAGGTTCGTCCAGCGCTCCGCCGCCTTGTCCACACTGACACCATGGAAGGCGGAGCAGCACACCAACAAGCTTTGTTCGGCGCCGACTTCATCGCTCAAGGCCTGCAACTGGTCAGCCGACAGGTTTTGGGTGGTGACGTAGAGGAAATCCCGCTCACTGGAATGTCCGTGCTGCCACCAGCGGGTTTCAGATGGTGCGTAGTGGAATCCTTCTAGCTTGCACAAGGCCTCGGCCAAATTTGCGGCGTTGTATTCCGGGTTGATGATCGGATTGCCCCAACGGTCGTTGACGATTAGGCTCGACGCGAGCTTGTAGTAGCGGAAACCGCCACCAGCCTGCCAGCCAGTGCTTCCAGTCACGCCTGCCTTGTCCTGGCCATCAATCACCTTCTTCAGACGCGGGATGATGTGCGTGTGGATATGCTCCCCCAGTTCGACCATGATCCAGCGCCTGCCCATCTTGTGCGCAACCGCGCCCGTTGTGCCCGACCCGGCGAAGGAATCAAGCACAAGGTCACCCGCTCTGGTTCCAATATCGAGCACGCGCTTCAACAACCTCTCTGGCTTCGGCGTACTAAAGACATCGACACTGTTAAATGCACGAACTTCAAGTTTGGCTTCATGGTTGTGACCAACTTCCTCACTTGGCCAAAAAGTTGCTGGAGGGCGTGAAGGATTTTCCTCGATATATTGCTTGACATAGATTTCCCATCGACCATCTTTCTGGATGAAATCAAGCTGAGGAAGATTCTCTGGAACATTCTCCTTTTTCCATCGCCAGCGACCCTCTGTTCCATCCGGCTTAATGGGCCAAATATCTGAACCATCAGGCGCACGAATCGCATACCACATAGAAGGACGATCTTGCCTGAGCGATTCAGAACCCTCTTTTCGCAAAGATCGACGTCGATAATATTTTCCTTCCGCTTCATCATAGAAACCAAATTGCGCAGCGTTCTGGTCTTTAGGAAGCTGTCTCGGAGAGAACTGTTCGGTTTTCCTATAAACAAGCACATGGTCATGCGAGACGCTAAATCCTTTCGCATCCATACGCTCGCTGTAAACCTTTTGCCACAAGCAATTTGCAACAAAATTGGCGCGACCGAACACCTCATCACACAGCACTTTTAGGTAGTGCGCCTCATTGTCATCAATCGTGATCCACAACGAACCATCGTCCGCCATCAGCCGCCTGATGACCTCAAGCCGATCACGCATCAACCCAAGCCAGATCGAATGCTCCAACCCGTCGTCGTAATGCGCGAACGCACTACCAGTGTTGTACGGAGGATCAATAAACACGCACTTCACCTTGCCCGAAAACTCCTGCTCCAACGCCTTCAACGCCAGCAGGTTGTCACCGAAGATCAGCCGGTTGTCGAAGATGTCCGCATCCGATAACCGGTGCTTCGCGTGATAGGACAGCAACGCATCCTCCAGCAGGATGCGCGGCTCCAGCTTCGGTCGCTTTTCCTTCCCAATCCAGGTGAGTTCGAGTTTCTGGTTCTTTGACATATTTCTTCCAATTAACCGGTAGCATCCAAGTCTTCAAGGATGCGCTTGTAGCGTTGGCGGAACGCATCGCGACCGCCTTCCATGATATTGCAGATGCGCTCACGCACAGCGCGTTCCTGCAACCCACCCGCATCGTTTTGCTGAATTTGCCCGTTGATGAACACCATCGGCAACACCAGCTCCGCATCGCCATTGACCACGATGTTCGGATTGTGGGTAACGACGATGATCTGGCGACGCGACTTGTTGTTGCGAACCTGATCGACCACCAGTTCGGAAACCAACGCATTGTCCAGATCGTCTTCTGGCTGGTCCAACAATAGGGGCTCATCGCCATGAGAAAGCAGGAAAGAAAGAATGGAAGAGGTCTTCTGACCTGCGGAAGCGCGTTCCAATGACTGAAAGTTGTCGTTCCGGTTGCGCCTGAACTCGACTTTCACAAAGTCATTCGGGAACCATTCGAGTAACGCATCATCATCGTCATCATTCAATCTGCCGATAGCAGCTACAAGCCTTCCATGCAGACTGTGACCAAGAATTTCTTTCCTACGATCCAGAATTCCAGCCTTCAGGCTGGTGACGCGCTTGTGTGTTGGATCTAGCAGTCCATCGGCAACCAACTTTCCAAGCAGCCCAGCTTTTTGCCCCGTCTCGTCATCAGCCGAAAGAATATCTTCGACAAAGGTTCCATCCTGCAATCGCAGGATGGAACGGAACTCGTCATTGGACTGCTCCACGTCCGCTTGTTCGTCAATCGTAATTTTCAGATTCGGATTGGACACCAACACGTCGTTGACAAACTTCCGGCGAAGCCGTGTCAACCTCCGTCGATGCAACTTCAATTTTGCGTAAGCCTTAAGAAGGTTCTTCTGTAGCTTTGCGAGTTGTGTCTCTTGAGTGGCAATCTGAGCTAGAGCGATCTCCAACTCTTGCTTGCGCCTCAAGGCTGCCTCGGCCTCCTGTGCCGTGCCTACACCTTGATCCCGCAACTTCGCGACTTCATCTCGGTAAGTCGAGATTGCCTTGTCGGTTTCCTGCAAGTAATCCACAACAGGCTGACTCTGCTGGAACCCATCAACCCGTTGCTGCATTTCAGCGATTACCTGACGCACAGCCTGATACTTGGTATCCAGATCGCTCGTTACCGCAACAGATTCCTGCTGGACACCGGAGGGGTCGGGCGATCGCAACGCAATGTCTCCCAGCCGAATCTTCCCGTATGGACTCTGCTGCTCTAGCACGGCATCCAAGTCTTGAATAGGTTTTGATAGCGCCTCAAGAAATTCTTGAACAGCCTTCTGCGCCTGCTGATTCTCCCGGTACACCATGACTTGCTGAGCGACGCTGGACTGCTGATAAGCTAGTGTTTTGCGCGAAACCTCACGAAGCTCGGTTTCCAGCGCCGCCTTCTTTTCGACGGACTGCAGCAAAACACGCTCTCTGCCTCGCAAATCTCGCAGGGAACGGCACAGTTCTTCGTTCCTCTCCTTCCAGATTTGGAACCCAACTTCTGGAGCGCGGTCTATGTAATTAAGCAGGGCACTAGGGCGCTCCGCCAGTTCAAAAATCTGCTTCTGACTGAACACCTTGACCGGGAAGAGCTTTGCCGCCTGCTCAATATTCAAACCTGTGTCTTCCCAAACACCCGCCTCCAGCCGCCGTACCTCGAACCCAGTCGGCCGCCATGTGAACGAATACGTTTCGTTGGTGTTCGCTGACGGATCGTATTTTTCGACGGTAG
The DNA here is from genome assembly GCF_055814425.1 of Dyella sp. CR10. Taxonomy (NCBI): domain Bacteria; kingdom Pseudomonadati; phylum Pseudomonadota; class Gammaproteobacteria; order Lysobacterales; family Rhodanobacteraceae; genus Dyella; species Dyella sp. CR10. The sequence goes on along the minus strand of NZ_CP185986.1, from coordinate 4,917,023 downwards.
CAACAAGCACAGTTGCCTGCCGAACCATGCCCGAATTGCCCCTTGCACCGCCTGGGGTGCGGAAGCGATCGAATGCACGGACAACATCGCTCTCCTGTGCAGTGCCAAGCTCTCGAATATCCGCCTCGCGTGCTGCCGCCAGCCGGAGGGCCTCCAGTAGTGTTGACTTGCCACTACCACGCCCACCAATGATGGCGTTGAACCAAGGGCTGAATGCAATATCTAGCGACTGACGGCGCAGGTGAAGCTGCTCCAAGTGCAATGAAGTAATGCGATGCCGGGGAGCAGCGGGCTTGTCGTTCGCACGCAGCAACGAGCTCGTCGGGTCCAGTAACGCCAGCTTCAATCCTTCGATGCTTGGCTGTGCCATTTTCAGCCATACGCGACGGGTACCTGCCTTGCCCGTCCGGTGTGCATCGGAGCCATCAACGATGGCTCGACCTTTCAGCTTGTCTACAAAATGCAGGATCGCCGGCGCGTTCTCCGCATGGACTTCCAAGGCATCCGCCTTTTCAAGCAGTTGCTCTATCGAGCGGGCAGCACGTGTAGGAGTGAATTGCCCTGCAGCGTCTACAGTGCCATGAAAGATGCCATTGATTTCCTCCGCATGGGCGAATACGACCGCACCGCCTGTTTGGTGAATATGGTCGCAAATGGCTGATGCTCCCTCTTGGCACAGGCCGTGAGCATTGTTTGCATCGTTGTTGTATCGAGCCAATGCCAGAAGCCCGTGAATCTTGGCGGCACCTTCTTCAGGTCCATACACTGCCAAGATGTGGATTCCTTCCGATGAAGTCAGCTCTGCCCCGGGAAAAAGATGAAGCTCGCGAAAGTCAGCATGCCGAGGCTTCTCACTTGCCATTGAAGCAAGCTCTTCCTTCAGAGAATCAATCCAGGCTCCTGAATTGTGGTCAGTAATAGCCACGCAATCAGAACCTGATCGCATGTAAGCCAATAACCAGTCCCGCGCGGTCAAATTTGCGCGCTCACCTGCGTCGTAGTCACTCGACGCTGGCGTGTGATTGTGGAAATCGAACAACCACCAGTTCGAGCCCGGATACTTCATCAATCGTTCCCCCATACAAGAGCTAAATCCGTCAAATCAGCTCCCACTCGCATGTGAACAAAGATCGTTCATCGACCTGCTGCTGAAGCTGCTCTTCCAGTTCACCAATCAACTTATTGCGCTGTTCTTCCACTTCATCCTGGCGGGCGAACAAATCACGCCGCAATTTGCCGCGCCTGGCTTCCAGTTCACGCTGCCTCTTCTGCCACGACAGCTTTTCTTCAAGTGTCGGAGCAATCGCTGCCGTGTTACGGGCCTCTTTGATCTCACGGTCGATTTCCTTGATCTCCTGCTCAAGGCCAAGCTTCAGATCATCCGCCCAGGCATCTAGCTTCTGCACTTCCTGCTCGAAGTAACCGATGTTGCGCTGATTGATCTGGCGAAGCAGTTCGGTCTTGCGGTTTTCCGTATCGCCAATCAATGTGTTGTCAGTGGTGAAAGATCCACCCGACGTCTGCGTCGCGGGCAAGCGAAGCAGCTTCTCCGGATCGTCTTCGACCATTGCCTGACCTTCGGCTGTACTGGCGGCTACCAGCACATGCTGCTCGATGTTGCCCAGCGCCCGAACCTCGATCAGCTTCACTGTGAGCCAACCTGCCTTGCCACGGTATGGCTCCAGTGTGCTGACCTTCTGGCCGTGGGCTTCGTAATCGAAGACCAGCTTCGCGCCTTCTAAAGTGCGCCCCTTGGCACGCTCCAACAGCCACACCGCCAGCGGGTGACCTATGCGGTACAGATGTGCCTCGCCGGTGCGACGTGGCAGCTCGTAGCGTCCTGGACTCACACTCGCAGGCGTGATGCCGTTAGGAGCTCGATGCAACGTAAAACCCTCCTCGTCGAAGCTAGCAAGTTCGCCCAGCTCGGTGCGAGTCAAGTCCATTAACATCCGCTCGTAGCGACTGCGAGCGTTCTTACTTTCATCAGCACTGGTGCGGAGCTTTTCCTGTACTTGCTCGTCAAAGTTTTCCAGCAGTACCTGGCGCGTCCTGACCATCGCCTCGTTGATTTCTCCGGACAATTCAAGTTGGAGTTGCTCGAAACTGGCCCTGATCTCTACTGACTCGCGGCAGTTCTGATAGATGTCAGCAATGCGCCGCTCGAAATCCACCCCGGATCCGATGGCTCCAAGCACTTCGTCGCTTGCACCGAACACGCCATCGAAGAGCCGGAATTTCTGCTCGAGTAGTTCGTACACACGGCGATCGGCTTCATTGCTGCGATCGACAAAGTTCACCACTACTACGTCGTGTTTCTGGCCATAGCGATGGCAGCGGCCAATGCGCTGTTCGATGCGTTGCGGATTCCACGGCAAGTCGTAGTTAATGACCAATGAGCAGAACTGAAGGTTGATGCCTTCCGCACCGGCCTCCGTGGCGATCATCACTGTGCCGCGTTCTTTGAAGTGCTCGACCAGCGCAGCACGAGTATCTGCCGTCCTGGAGCCGGTGATGCGATCCGTACCCTCGTGCCGTTTTAGCCAGTCCTTATAGATGGCCTGCGCTGTCTTGTCGCTGTTCGTGCCGTTGAACAACACGATGCCTTCACCGTAGGGCGTGCTGGACAATAGGTGCAGTAGGTATTCCTGCGTTCGCTTGGATTCAGTGAAGATGATTGCCTTCTTGGCGGCGCCCAGCCGCTCCAGTTCGGCAAAGGCTTTGTCCAAAGCCGTCAGCAGTGCCTTTCCTTTGGCGTTGTCGTGGATGTTTGTCGCCAGTGTCTTGAACCGGTGTAGCTCCTCGATTTCGGACGAAAGTGCTTCGCGCTCCTCCCGAGAGAGCGTCGCTGGCTCCACCAAGTCATGCGCGGCATCACCCTCGCCCTCTTCATCGGCGAGTTCATCGAGCCCTTCGTAGTCATCGTCCAGCTCTTCGGTCAGGTCGCTAACAGGAACTCGATCCAGCACACCTTGTAGGCGCTTGCCCATCGTTTCCAAAGCACCGGCAATTGCATGCGTGCTGGACGCCAACAACTTCCATAACACCAGCGAAATCAGTTGGCGCTGACCTTCCGGTAACGCCCACAGATTCGGACGGCGCAGGTACTCGGCCACCAGCCGCGACAGCTCCTGCTCCTCTCTGGACGGCGTGAACTCCTGGACGATGGCCTTGCGCGCCGTATAGGACACATAGGGCTGTACCTGCCTGCGCAGAGTTCGCTTGCAAACGGGAGCCAACCGCTCGCGCAGTTGACCAAAGGCCTGCTCGCGGCTTTGAGCGGTGAACTGTGCGCGGAAACTGTCCAGATCGCCAAACACCCGGTCGTCGATGATGCTGACCAGCCCGTAGAGCTCCAACAGTGAGTTCTGTAACGGAGTAGCCGTCAGAAGTACCTTGGAATGCACATGTGCCATCGCATCTTTGAGCACCCGGGCGATGACATTGTTGGTCTTATAGACATTGCGCAGGCGATGCGCTTCATCGAGCACCACCAGATCCCACGCAATCGCCTGGATATCTGCCGCCTTCGCCTTGGCGAACTGGTAGGAGCAGATGATCGGTCCCGTAGCCCCTTGGAACGGATTCGACTGCCCCTGCTTCCGAAGGGCGTTGTAGTTCTTCGTCTCCAAGATCAGGCCTTGCAGGCCGAATTTGTCTTGCAATTCTTGATGCCACTGCTTTCGCAGATTGGCAGGAACTATTATGAGAAGCCTGCGGCGGCGCTCGGCCCATCGCTGGCTGATGACCAGGCCTGCTTCGATGGTTTTGCCCAGGCCCACTTCGTCGGCAAGGATTACGCCGCGCGACAGCGGGTTTCGGCAGGCGAAGAGAGCTGCATCAACCTGGTGCGGGTTGAGATCTACTTGCGAGTCGACGAGGGTGGAAGCGAGTGATTCCACGGTGTCGCCCGCAGCACGGCGAGTCAGCAGCCAAGCGACGTACTGGCTTTGATGTTGGGTCAACAATGGCTTGGGCATCAGGGCTGCGTGGACCGAGTCGTTAAGGTTCCTGAAGGGATTCTAGGAGTAGGGAACGAAATTTCCCATGCTGCCCGGCCACCGAAGGATTGGCGCCTCTCTCAAGCCTTGGGGCAATATCCGAAGTCCCAAATTTCCTTCTTTAAATTCAGGCGCCTGCGTCTCATCCACCGACAGGCAAATAGCCAGGGCAGCCCCTGGCTATTTCCTCTGGATCGCATCCAGGCCAGAGCCACCTGCCTTACGCGGCGGCGACAAACGGTGGTTTCATCCCGTTATTGCCTGCCCGCTCGTTCCTCTGCGGCTCAAAGCCCCGCGGGTACTTGCTTCGCTCCCCACCCAGCAAGCGCCGCACCATGTTCATGCCGTCGCCATTCTTGCGAGGAGCTCCCCGGTTGCCGTCGCCCCTAATTTTCCAGCTACGCCAGAAGTTCTTGACCTTAGAGCCATCCACTTTCAGTTCCGAATCCTGCTTGCTCATGTACCACAGGGCAATGCGGATACCGAGCACTTTCTCCACGTTGCTAACATGTACCAGACCAAGACCGTTGTAGCGGTAGCGGTCCTTCTTGGCATAGCAGTTGAAGTAGCTTCCTTTGTCCTCTCCTACGCGCTTGATCCAAGCCTTCCCCATGCGCTGAGTCAGGTGATAAGCACCGCGATGCAAGTGCCCATCAAGGAGCACCATCAGGTGGTAGTGCATACCACGACTGATGCCGTTCTCCCGCTTGATGATGAAGCCAAGGTAGCCGGGCACAATGCGCCCTGATCGAAGCGCGCGCAGGTAATTGGTCAAGGCCTCATTTGCTGCAATGCCGTATCCCCATCCCTTGGCATCCGGTCGAAAGTACAGATCGATGCGCAGCACCAGCAAGCGCGAGTGTCGTTCGAACAAATCGGTGATGTAGTCGCAAGCACTTCGGAAGTTATCTCTCTCCTTGTGCTCATGGTCGTTCAGATCGTTCTGGAAGGCCTGAGACCGGCATTCGCGGCGGACGAAGTCCACATAGTGCCGCAGACCCTCTACGGCTTCCGTATCCGGCCCGTCCTGTGCCAAGGGCTTCCCATCCCACCACACGCAAATCGGCTGCCACCAACGGGTGACTGCCTCCAGCATCACCGAAATGACTGGATGAAACTGGTGGTGAACATACACCTGCTGCCAATTGCGACGCTCATCTTCTCTGGCCGCAAAATACTTGCAGACATTCAGAACCATCTTTCCCAAGTTCGTCAGCTTGAATCCAGGGCGCTTCGCCCACCGAACAAAAATTTCCTCAACTGGGGGCTCGCCGCTCGCCATGAGAGCGACGTACAGGCGACGTAACTGCGGCATGTAGCTCAACAGAAGCTGGTCATCGGTGTTGTAGCCGAACTTCTGACCATCAGGCGTTTGAATGCACAGCAGCTTCTCTGCAAACAACTCGTGAGTCGACTCACGATGAATGATGTCCGTTATGGTTTGGCCTACGTAACTAGTGTCTTCCTCATCAGTGCTCTCAGAAATGCCAGGAAGTGTTTGGTCATGCATAAGACTGCCTTAGTACTGGATGATCTCCACTGTCATGAATTGACATTAGATAAATAACCGGAATTCGGCATGCGTCACTTGCCGGAATAACCTCCCTCTCGATGCTCAAAAGTCCCAGCGAAACCCGAATATCGACGTGTTGGGTGCCTTGTCGGGATAGCCCTCCGTTTCGTAGCCTTCAGGCAGCGATTTCCCGTTCCGCCACCCACTGGAAGATTTCGTCGGAACGCCAGCCGACGGCGCGCGTTCCCAGCTTGCGCTGCCTGGGGAACTTGCCCTGCTTCATGAGCAGATAGATCGTCGAACGCGCGAAGCCCGTAATTTCTTCGACCTGGCGCCGACGCAGGATGGTGATCGTTGATTGGGCGCCCATCGCACCCCTCCGAGTTGCGCCACAACTCCGTGGCGGTGCGCACTCTGCCAGCCCCAAATGGGTGGCTGCATTCTTTCCTGGGAAAGTTCCCAACTTTCCGATTTCATCGCCAGGGGAGAAAGGACGTCCAATACATCAACCCTCGAGGCCAGTGAAATGTCTCCCGCCAGTTTCACGGTTCGAATAGCTTCCACCCTGCGACCAAGAACACCTCTACGGGGTAACTCGACACAGTCCAGTAACGTCCATGCGGCTCGAGGCTTCTGCGTTGGTAAGGACGGTGACTGGCACTTACGCATGTGGATAGTTCGAACTTTCCCGGGATAGTTGGCGAAGTGGCATTTCCTATCGATATAAATCAGCTCCCACAGAACCGAGAGCTTTTATGCCACCGAACGACATCTACAACGCTGACGTGCTGGCTGCACTGGTAAAGGGCCTGGACAATCTCGGGCCCGAGAGCACGGCCCTCCTGTCTGCCGCAAAACCGGCTATTCGTAACGCTATCGAGCGCGGCATTACCAGCGCAGCTATCCGACGGGAGATCAATCGCGCCACGGGCATCAAATTGTCTCCGGAGCAGTTTCGTCGCCTTCTGGATGGCTCAGACGACGAGGACACTGAAGGTGTGCCGCAAGGCGTGTTCGCGCAGGCATTCGCTGGGCACCCCAAGAAACAGGCCTCGAGCGGCTCAGCTCCACCCGATAGCCCTCATCCGGCCAACGAGACCGTCCACCGATAGGGTTCACATGTATTTCCGTCCATATATGAACTGCCCGATCGAGGCTCTTCCCCAACTCCTCTACAACGCAGCCTACGAAGTCCGCACCTTTGAGAATGATGTTCCGGCCGAGATCCTGCTGACAGATGTCATTGCTGCCTGCGTGATCCCAGTGCAACGCAGCCACGATGTACGGGGCCTTGATGCTCGCACCATGCCGACGACGGTTAACACCATCGGGCTCGCGCCAAGCGGAATTGGGAAGGGCTCGTCATTCTCCCTCTTCCTCCAAGCCGTCAACACCTATACCAACCAAGTCCAACTTCGAGCTATAAACGCCCGGAATGAGCAAGCACAGGGAGCGACAAAGGAGAAGGTCCAGGAACCCGACGGAATGATTCTTCAAGAGGTCAGCTATCGCGGCTTGATGGAATATCTCCATGGGACAAACCGCAACACCGCCATCCAGCACGAAGACGGTTGTAGCTTTTTGCAGAGCGACCTTATCCGGAAGTACGTCGACAAGCTGACACAGCTCTGGAGCGGCGACCCACCGCTTAAGCATAAGGTTCATCGAGCAGACCTTTTTGCTATTGGTAGTCGATGTTCCATTGCCTTCCGGATCCAACCGAAGCTGTTTTATCCTTTTCTCAAGAAGACGGGCAATGCCAGCTTCCACCAAGGTTTCTGGCCCCGTGCGATTGCTGCCTGTTACGATCCCGAGCGATTTCAGACGCCGGTGACCCTCATGTCCGTGCCCAGGTCTGGTGGGGGGCTGACTGAATTTGGGGTTCGACTGAAAGAGCTGCTGGTGGCGGCGGACAAGCGCCAGGCGACAGGTGCAGTCGACAGGGATGTTGTGGCGCTCGACGCGCAGGCTTCGGCATTCATGCATGAACTTAAGTTCCGCTTGAAGCAATGGCGCCATGCCGAGGCTGGCGATATCGGCGAAGCGGTGGCGCGTGCATGGGAGAATACGCTCCGCTTGGCAGCTGTCTTCCAGGTCGTCTGCCGTGGCGAAGGTGAGATCAGCTTGGAGATGGTCGAACGCGCCTGGATCATCGTCGAATGGTCACTCTCACAGCACCAGCAGATTTTTGTCGAAGCCATCACACCGCAGCCGAAACTCGACAAGCATAGGCTCATGGGACCGCCAAAGATTCCGCATCACCAGCGGAGGCTGGAAGAAGACATGCAGTTCGTGCTTAATGCCATTGACGTTCATGCGCGCTACAACCGGAACGGAGAGGCACTTTTGTCGGAGATCATGCTTCTCTCAGGATTTCACGACGCTCGCTTCATGAAGACTATCAGGTGGCTGATCACCGGCAGTTATGTGGAGATTAGGGGTACCGGCGACAGCGCGACTATCCGCCAGGCACGCCCTCATTCCGTGTGTGCGCTTCAGGGACCTCCCCCTTTCTTCCCAAGCATTTAGTCGCGGCATCAAAGAAAGAAAGCTGAGCCCCTGTGGGACGGAGGAGCCGTGGCTCCTCCGTCCCACAGGGTTCGAAGATTTAGAAAGACGACCGATGCCCCTGACCTACGACGGGATCTGCGCATGACACACTAGCGGCCCGTTCCATCGGCCGCTAGCTTTGGCTGGGGTCGATGTTCTTTTCCATCCTCGATCGGCTCAGGAGCTTCGCCACGCCGTAAAGTGCCAACCCATAGACCACAATTCCCCCGATCACACGGAAAGTCATCTCTTCACCTCGTTGTTGATAGTCAACCACCCTTGGCCAATACCCACGGCCGCATCCGAGCGTCAGATGCTGTTCTTGTGCACTTCGGGGCACCGCCCGTTCAACTGCTTCTGGGCACCCTTTCTACGCGCGTCGCTACGTTCTCTTGCTCGGATCTCGATTTTCCCCAGGCGAACGAAACCCAGCGACGCAGGTACTAGCCTGGCGTTAGCTTGGATTCTTACAGCGTGCTACTACCAACTTGAGCGGTAGTAGATGTCCCAGCCGCGCTCCTGAAAACGCTTAGCATGCGCTATCACCTTCAACGTGTAGTTAATGCAATCCTTGGTCATCGAGTCATCGTCATGATTGGCGAAGTGATCACCGACACTCTCCGGACGAACACTTCCCTGGCCGATCCTATCCGTCAACTCAACCAAGAGATTTGGCGTAACGTAAGCGGGCCTGCAATCGTCATGACCATCCTGAGCGTTGTTTACAAACCATCGGTGTAGAGACGTCAACTTTCGCCAGTAGCCCACCCGCACGGTGACACCAGTGATTTCCATCAAGGTCGAATCGTTGTCGAGCTTTTCAGTTGGCGGGGTGTAGCCAACGGCTCGCCCGATGGCTTCGCGGATAGGCTTAAACTCCTTACTGTAGGGTGGCAGATAGAGCCTTGCTTCCAAATACATATCCAAACCCACGGTTTACCCTCGTTTAGGCGACCAGTTTCATCACTTCGTCCCAGGCACGCTGTTTGATCTGCGCGCCTTGGCCGAACCACGCGGCATCACGGCGGTGATCGCTACTGCGTGCGCGCCTGTGGTGGTCCACGAACTCAGTGACGCTATTGAGTAGCCCCCATGCCGTACCGCGACTGGATGCCATCAGCGCACCCCGTCCACCACCTTCGTACAGGGCGCGAGCTTTGGCGACTGCCTGCTCGTTGACTACGGTGGCCTTGTTTTCTTGCGTTTGATAGATCAGTACACGCCGCAGCAGTCCTTCGACCGAATCCGGATCGACCGGGCGTTCCGCTAACGCCTTCATGCGTGCCACGAAACCATCCCACGAGGACACGGTAAGACCGAGCTGACGCTTCACGGCGTCCGGGTCGAACTGGCTGCGGTGCGGCACTTTTATTGCACCGTTGGCGTTGCCCAGTGCGATGGACAGCGTGTTGTTGCAAACCACCCGCACGGACGTGAACTGCGCCGTGGTCGCCAGCGTACCGTCGCAAGCGGTGGCCAGTAGCAAGTAGCCATCGACGCGGTCACGGCCCTTAAGTGTGGTGCTTTGGCTAGTCCTGGCGAGTGCCCAGAACTTGCGGCCCTCACGGAGCACACCAGCCGTTTCCAGCTCGAAGCCGTTGTAAGCCGTCAGGTCACGGTAGAACTCCAGGATTTCGCCGGGCTGCACCACCTGGAAGCGTTTGGACACCACGGCCAGCGGGGCCTTGGTGTCCGATCGGTACAACACCTTCTGTTCCGGGAAGGCATTGCTGACGCCGATTTGGTTGCTGGCGGTGATGTAGCGAACTTCGGATGCTTCGATGGACCAGTCCATACCGGCAGCCCTTTTCCAATCTTCAAGGGGTTGCTGCGGGGCTAATTGGTTGCCAAGTCCATGCCACGGGCGTTCGCCTGCGTAAGCCATGGTTTGCACGAGGTGCATGGGGATCTCCTATTTGGAAAGGCATAAAAGCAAAGAGCCCGGCATGTGCCGGGCTCTTTGTGCTGCTTGGGATGGGAAAAGCTATCTAGGTCTTCGAGAGCGAAGTTGCCAAGTGTCCGGGCGAAAGTCAGGCCAGGTAGATTTTGGCTCTAGCGGCCTCCCCCTCCGCCCATTGGTGCCTCGGAACTTGGCTCCCCACCCGTACGCGAGGTGTTGCTGTCTTCACCCGGAACGTCAATGGAGATCACATGGCCGTCGCCACCGACGGCTTTCAACCGGACAGTTTGGTTTCGTGCGAAGTCCGTCGCAACGATTTGCCCATCAAACTTGTCATTTAAAAGCGCTCCTTCAAAGATCAAATGACCACCAGCGTCCCAAACCCTGATTGGGCCATTCCGCTGATCGTCGATGTAAGTAACGGTCGCTTTAACGGCGGCTCTCTTGACGTTATCAAGGATATCCATGGCCTTGAACGATTCGACACCAAGGTTTTTGGCGTTGAGTAGCTCGAAACTGGCGGAGGGTCCAAATTCATTCCATATGCCGGCTTTCTTGCCATCGGCATACTGTCCCTCTTCAAACACTTCTCCAAGATCCGATGTGTGTTTGTAGGGGCCGTCCTTTCGACCGTCCTTCCAGGTCATATCCTCGGTGCTTGTCCTCTGATGACCGTTGGCATTGCCGTTGATCCAATTCAGGTCTGCCAGAAGCGTCTTGCCAGAAGTGTCCCAAATTCTTTCGGAGCCGATTTTGTTTCCGTCCTTCCAATGTGTCTCGTGAATGAGGGCATCACCCGCATCATTGAAGACCTTTTCGATACCGTCGATCTTTCCTGATGACCAGCCGGCTTCATAGATCAACTTACTGGTGTCGGGACTCCAACGGCGTTCGGCGCCGTCTTTCAACTCCTTCGAATAGTTCGCCTCTGCGATCTTCTTCCCGTCATTCGTCGAGCAGACCGTTTTGCCATCGAGTACGCCTTTTTTGACCTCGATGTCACAAGTTCCCACTCGGAAGATGTTGACGGACATCGGGCTCTTCAGGACACGCCCAGTGAAGGGCTCCTGGTCACCGATTTTGTAGAGAAGGCCATTGACCGTGTTGGTTTGGCGATAGTCGATTTCCCCGCCGCCACACCCGGCAAGACCGAGCGCAATGCACACCAAGGTACAACTATGAATCCGCTTCATTTGATCCCCCTGTCTTGTTTGGTTTTTTGAGTAGATCGCCATTGATTACCGGGGCTGCCACCCTACGACTGCACTCATCTACTCCAGCACGCTATTGCTCGCCTGGATATATACTGTTTCAGTATAGACTATTGCCGACGGAAGGCTTGGGCGATGCTGGTAGGGGTTCAGTTACCTCTGCCGTCAATTGTCCGAGTCCATCGCCGCCATCTTTGCCAAGCGCCTGAAGGCTGCACGCATTTTGCGTGGCCTCTCCCAACGTGCGCTGGGAGGACTCGTGTCGGATAGCAAAAGCAACGGCGGCGTCCTGATCAACCGCTACGAGCGAGAAGTCAATCGTGCAGACATGGACACGGCGGCGGCGCTGGCCAAAGCGTTAAATGTACCGTTGGCCTACCTCTTCGCCGAAGAAGACGATCAAGCTGAGCTGCTTCTCGCGTTTACGCGACTCTCAAAGGCAGAACGATCCAAGCTGCTGGCACAAGCCAAACAGCTGGCCAGCGGACATTCGAAAAAAGAGCCGTAGCTGCACTTCGTTAGCCAGCCCTGCTCACTTCTGACCATGATCTTCTGATTCTGTCGACGACATAAACACCCAAACCCTGGCAGGACCGGGGTTTGGGTGTTTATGGTCCAATTGCATTGGTTCAAGGGACTTTGGGCTTACCGCTACCTGGGGACTTACGAATACTCGACAGGACTGCGACGGCCACGACAAGGACGCAGTAGATCAGATCCAGGTTCTTTCTCATCACAGTTTGAACACCCCGTTGCAGACACATCAGGCGGTGTGCCGAAGCGCAAAGCCAGTTTCCACTGGCTTCACTCAGGTGTTATAGGTCTGAAATCGGATGGGATCGAAGAAGGCATCTCCGAACGTCATGCCTTATGCCGGGCCAAGGGGATGATCTTGGCTCCAGTTCGCAAACTGTCCAAATAGTCCGCCCATGCCTGCATCATCTTTCGGCGTTCGACCAGGTGTGCAGTGCGATTGTAAGCCCGCCCGTTTGGATCACGCACCGCATGTGCCAATTGATGTTCGATGTAATCCGGCCTAAAGCCCAGAACTTCATCCAAGATAGTGCGCGCCATCGCTCGGAAACCATGCCCTGTCATCGTTTTGGAATCAAACCCCATTCGCCGCATGGCTGCATTGATGGTATTTTCGCTCATCGGGCGTCCCCTGCCCCGAAGGCTTGGGAAAACGTACTCACCGCGCCCCGTTAGTGGCGTTAAGTCGCGCAGCACTTCAACCGCTTGGCTGGATAAAGGGACGATGTGCGCAGTTCCGGTCTTGGTGGCCATATAGCGCCACTCCCTTGCGTCCAAATCAATGCCTGACCAGCGCGCTGCCCTCAACTCACCTGGGCGAGCAAACAGCATCGGCGCCAGTTTCAATGCAGCGCAAACCACGGCACTACCGTCATACCCCCACAAGGCGCGCAGCAGTGGGGCAACATGTACAGGCTCGGTGAGGCTGGCGAAATGTTCCGTCTGGGGCGACTCCAACGCACCAATCAAATCGGAGGCCGGATTTCGCTCAGCTCTGCCGGTGGCGATTGCATAGCGAAAGACCATCCCGGCAATGCCGCGAGCGCGGTGGGCGGTTTCTACGGCGCCACGCTTTTCCATCTTGCGCAATACGGCCAGAAGTTCCGGGGCGGATATTTCCGTGATCGGTCTGCCGCCGATGTAGGGATTCAGATCTTTCTCCACGATTCGGGCATTACGTACCGCTGTGGACTTAGCGCTTTTCTTGGCCCGCATCGCCAGCATCTCCTGCGCAATTGCGCCGAAGCTGGTCTCCGAACGATCCAGCCGTGCGAGCTTCTCGACTTTGCGCTGCTCACCAGGATCAATGCCGGAGTTCAGCAGCTTACGAGCTTCGATGTGCTTGGTCCGTGCCTCCGCCAGACCAACATCGGGATAGATGCCGAGTGCCAGCCGCTTTTCCTTTCCTGCATAACGATACTTCCAGCGCCATAGCTTTCCGCCGGAAGGGGCGACCTCTAAGTACAACCCTCCACCATCAAACAGACGTTGAGGCTTGTCTGAAGGCCTCATTTTCCGTATGGCTGCATCGCTCAGGGGCATGGGGGCATCTCGACTTTTCCAGCGGTTAGATGCCCCCATCTATGCCCCCAAATGGACCGGATTTCAATAGGCGCTTGTGGACAACCTTGGACGCCAGATATAAAAAAACCCGGCTTTTGCCGGGCTTTTTGGATTAACCTAGACAACTCTGGATTTGAATATGGCGCGCCCGGAGGGATTCGAACCCCCGACCAATGGCTTCGGAAGCCACTACTCTATCCGGCTGAGCTACGGGCGCGTGGTGAAGCGGACACCGTGCGGGCAGTTCCCGGCGCGGCGAAGGGCGGAGTATAGCGGCTCGGACGCGGCCGCGCGACGAGGTTGCAAACGAAGGGGCCCGCCCCCGGCATCGACCGGTCGGACGGGCCCCTCGCTTGCCTGAGCGTCGGCGTCCCGCCGGACGGCGGGACGCCAATGGACTCAACGCGCCTTCAGCAGCTCGGACAGGCGGTCCGGCTTGCCTTCGATGCGCTCCAGGTGCGGGTACTTCAGACCGTCGTGGTAGTCGATGCGCAGGGTCTGGTACTGGTCGAAGTTCTTCACCAGCAGTTCCACCGGCTGGTTCTTGTCCTTCGACGCCGCGGTCACCGCGTCCTTGACCGCGTCGCTGGAGAACTCCTTGCCGTTCACGGCGACAATCTTCATACCCGGCGACAAGCCGGCCTTGAAGGCGGGGCCGTCCCACAGCACGTCCATGATGTCGCCGCCCTTGCCCAGCGACACGCCCAGCGAATACACCAGGTTGGCCCCGCCGAAGCGAGCCTCGGCCGCCTTCACCGCGGGCGAAGGCTTATCGTTGTAGACCACCTTCCAGCCGCTGGCCTCGATGCCGCCGGTGATCGGGCCATGGCCGTCCAGGCGCTCGCGCAGATAGCTGGCCCAGTCGTACGGCTGGATGTCGTTCAAGGTCTTGACCACATCCTCGAAGGTGTAGGTGTTGACCGCCCACTCGCCGTTCTTCATGCCGAAGAAGGCCTTGCCGAAATCGTCGATCGACTTCTTGTTGCCCGACAGGTCGCGCAGCTTGCCGTCCACGTCCAGCCAGATCATCTGGCCGCCGGAGTAGTAGTCCTCGCTCATCTGGTAGTTGCGATAGGGCAACGGCCGGCGCTGGGCGATGATCGGATCGTTGGTGGTGTCCTGGATGTTGCGCCACTGCTGCAGGCCGGGGCGGCCCTTGTCGTAGTTGGCGGCGACGGCGGCGAGCATGTCGTGCGCCTCGTCCTGCTTCCACAGGCCCGAACGCGCGGCCATCACATAGCCCCAGAACTGGGTCTGGCCTTCGTACACCCACAGCAGGCTGTCCTGCATGGGCACGTTGAAGTTGGGCGTGGAGAGGTCCGCACCGCGGCGGTATTTGCCGTCCCACGAATGGTTGAACTCATGCGGCAGCAGGTCGCGCGCCAGCACGTTCTTGTCCCACTCGGTGAAGTAGCCAGTACCCACGCCGTTCTCGCTGGAACGATGGTGCTCCAGGCCATTGCCGCTCATCTTGTCGCTGAGCGAGAACAGGAAGTCGTAGTGGTCGTAGTGGTGCGCGCCGTACATCTTGTACATCTGCTGCACCAGGTTCTGGTGCGCCTTCAGCTGCTCGGGCTTGATCTCCAGGAACTTCGGATCATCGGCCACGATGTTCAGGTGCACCGGCGTCTTGGCGCCCGGGTCGAGATCCACGCGCTTGAAGTATTTGCCCGCGTAGATCGGCGAGTCGACCAGGTCGTCGTACTTGATCGGCTTGAAGGTCACCGTGTCGCCGCTGCGCGAGGCTTCCTCCAGCGCGGTGCCGAACTGCCAGCCGGCGGGAAACTTCACGCTGGCCTCGGCCTGGATGCGGCTGGCGTAGTAGCCGGCCGGATACAGCGTCACTGTGTTCCACTGCAGGTTGAGCATCTCCGGCGTCATCACCACGCGGCCCTGGCGGGTGTCCTGCGGGGAGAGGTACTGGAACTCCACATCCACGCTGCTGGCGCCCTGCGGCACGTCCACATGGAAGGCATACACATTGAGCGGATCGCGCGTCCACTTCAGCGCCTTGCCATTGGCCGACACCTTCAGACCCGCCATCTTGTCGATCGGACCGCTGGGCGAATGGTTGCCCGGCAGCCACTGCGGATACAGCAGGGTCAGCGGACCCGGCTGCGCCGGCACCGATTCGCGCACGCGGAAAATGCGGCGGCCGATGTCGGTGGCGTCGACGCTGATCTTGAGCGTGCCGTTGAAGGCAACGTCCTGCGGCGCCGGCACGTCGGCATGGGCGGCGAAACCGCACAGGCCGAGGCCCGCGGCAAGGATGGCGGAAGCGAGGCGCGAAGCTTTCAAAACGGTCTCCTGTGGCAAAACCGCACGTCCGTAGCGGACGTTGAACGGAACATGACCGCACGATGCTAGACCGCGGCGACACGCCACACCCCCTGCCAGAGGTCATGACACAGGCTGAACCTTTCCCCGACCAAAAATCCCAAGAGCCTTGGGAAATGTAAAAAAGCCCTTATCCTTTTGGCTCGCGTTACCCCGCGCGGCCGTTGCGACGACATCCCCCTAAGGTCGTCGCGTCGGAAATACCCCAAAAAAAGAATGGAGTTCTCCCATGAACAAGACTTTGCTTTCGGCCGTGCTGGCCGTGGCTGCCCTGTCCCCGTTCGCCGCCAAGGCCGATGACGTCGCCAGCGGCAACCAGCTCAACAACTTCTTCGTGACCGGCAACCTCGGTCAGAGCAACTACCGCGTCGGCGGCCTGTCCGACAAGAGCGACGTGTTCCAGAGCGTGCGCTTCGGCTGGCGCTGGAACAACATCGTCGGCGCCGAAGTCGGCTACACCTCGCTCGGCCAGGGCAAGTCCTACATCGGCCAGTCCACTTTCGGCTTCCAGCCGAAGGCCGTGATCCTGGGCGTGAACGCCAAGTACGACTTCTACGGCCCGTGGTTCGTCTCCGGTCACGGCGGCTACCTGCGTTCGCGCACCACCGCCAGCGCCACCTATGGCGACAGCCGCTTCACCGAGAAGAGCTGGAACAATGGCTGGTACGCCGGCGTGGGCGTGGGCTACAACGTGACCGACAACGTCGCGCTGGCCATCAACTACGACAACTACCACGTCAAGTACGGCCGTGCCGGCGCCAGCCAGTCGCAGGCCAACGTCAACGTGGCGGCCTACTCGGCTTCGCTCGAGTACCGCTTCTAAGCGAAGGTCCTTCGCGACCGCTGCGCAAGCAAGCAAAAAAGGGCGCCCTCGGGCGCCCTTTTCTTTTGGACGGACCGCCAGCCGTTCCTACTTCAACGGCGCGGAGATCTGGCCCAGCCGATCCGCCCCGCCGGCGCGCGACAAGTGCGGATAGCGCAGGCCATCGTGATAGTCCAGCGACACGGTCTCGAAGAACTCATTGTTCTTCACCAGCAACTGGATGGGACCGCCCTTGCCCTTGGCTGCCTTCACGGCGTCCTTGAGCACATCGGCGGAGTAATCCCGGCCGTTCACCGCGATCAGTTTCAAGCCCGGTACCAGCCCCGCCTTGAATGCCGGGCCGCCCCACAGCACGTCGATGAGCTTGCCGCCCTGGTTGACCGAGAAGCCGGCGCCGTACATCAGGTTGGCCGAATGCCGCACGGCTTCGATCGCCTTCTGGATCGACGACGGCTGATCGTTGAACTCCAGCTTCCAGCCCGCGCTTTCTGCGCCCTGCTCCGGCAGCTTGTCGCCGGTGTAGTCCAGGCGTGCATGCAGGAAGGCCGCCCAGTCGAACGGCTGCACCTTGTTCAAGGTCGCCGCCACGTCGTCGAACGTATAGGTGTGCGGCACCTGGCTACCATCCTCGATGCCATGGAAAGCGCGCACGAAGTCGTCCAGCGAACGCTTGCCGCCGCTGAGTTCGCGGATCTTGCTGTCCGCATCCAGCCACAGCAAGGTGCCCTCCGGGTAATAGTCGACGTTCCGCATGCGATTAGCCCACGAGGCACCCTGATGGGACGTCAACTGCACGGCATCGGCCGTGTCCTGCAGCGAGCGCCATTGCCGGCCGGTGCGGTAGGTCATCGCCGCCTGCGTCTCGGCGATCCAGTCGCGATACTGCTCGGCCGTCCACATGCCCGAGCGCGCGGTCAGCACTTCGCCGTAGTAATTGGTGAGCCCTTCGTAGACCCATAGCAGGTCGCCCTGCATCGGCATGTTGTAGTGCGGCGTCCACAGATCGTGCGGCCGGCGGAATTTGCCGTTCCACGAATGCACGAACTCGTGCGGCAGCACGAAGGCGGCCGCCAGGTACATGTTGTCGTCGGTAAGGAACGACGGCGGCAGGCGGTCGTCGCTGGATTGCTGATGCTCCAGGCCGAACGAACCGTTGTGGTCCGACAGCGTCAGCAGGAAATCGTAGTGCGCGTAATGGCGCGCGCCGAACAGTTTCACCGCCTGCGCGGCCAGCGCCTTGTGCTGCGTCTCCTGCTTGTCGCTGAGCTTCAGGTTACCCGGATCATCGGCGACCATGTCCAGGTACACCGGTCCTTTGGTGTCCGTGCTCAGCTGCACGCGCTTGAAGTACTCGCCCGCAACCATCGGCGAATCGACCAGCTTCTCCAGGCTCACCGGCTTGAACGCCACCTGCGCGCCGGTCTGCGCATCCACGTCCAGCGCGCTGGCGAACTTCCAGTCGCGCGGCAGCGTCACCGTGGGCTGCACCTCGATGCGGCTGGCGTAGTAGCCCGCCGGATAGAACAGCACCTGGTTGAATTCGATGTCCACCAGCTTCGGCGTCGCCGAACCCGTCGCGCCATACAGACCGCCGCCCTCTTCGCCCGGCGCCAGGAACTGGAACTCCAGCTGCACGGTGCCGGCGCCTTCCGGCACATCCAGGTGCAAGGTGTACATGTCGCGCAGATCGCGGCGCCACGGCAGCGGCTTGCCGTTGGCCGTGATGATCAGCCCGCTGACGTTATTGATCGGCCCCGAAGGAATGTGCTCGCCCGGAATCCATTGCGGGTAGTAGAGCGAGAGCGGCCCGGGCTTGACCGGGATCGTCTCGACGATGCGATAGATCTTCTTCGGCGCCTGGGTGAGATCCAGCTTCAGGGCCAGCGTCCCCGGATAGGGCTGGTCCACCGGCTCGGCCGTCTGCGCCTGCGCCGCGCCTCCCAAGGCCAATGCCACCGACCACCCCAGCAACGTCCTCGCGAACATACGGCGCCTCCCCACGGTGAGTGATGCCGGGGGATGCTAGGCCGATGCGGTCGCAAGACCGCATGCCATTGGTCACGTGAAAGGCGACCTCACACACAGGCTCCGACTTGTGCGGAGCGCACGAAACCACGAACGCCCGGGTCAGGCCTTCTCCAGCTTGCTGTGGCGCATGCCGTAGCCGAAATACACCACCAGGCCGATGCTGACCCAGATCAGGAACACCTCCCAGGTCACCCACGGCAGCTCCGCCAGCAGCCAGATCGAAAAGCCGATGCCGACCAGCGGCACCAGCGGCACCAACGGCGTACGGAAGGCGCGATGCAGATCCGGCTTGCGCTTGCGCAGGATCAGCACCGAAGAGCAGATCACGATGAAGGCCGACAGCACGCCGATATTGACCAGCTTCGCCACTTCCTCGATCGGCAGCAGTCCGGCCACCAGCGCCGTGAATACGCCCAGCACGACGGTCGGCCGGTGCGGCGTGCCGTAGCGCGGATGCGGCTTGGCGAACCAGCCCGGCAGCAGCCCGTCGCGCGCCAGCGCGAACCAGATGCGCGTCGCGCCGAGCATGAAGGCGAACAGCACGCTGATCAGGCCGAACACCGCCGACACGGATACCGTCAACGCCACCCAATGCAGCCCGAGTCCCTTGAACGCATCCGCCACCGGCGCGTCGGTCTTCAGCGTCGTGTAGTGCGCGATGCCGGTCAGCACCAGCGATACCGCCAGGTACATCGCCATCGAGATGCCCAGCGACAGCAGCACGGCGCGCGGCAGGTCGCGCTGCGGGTTCTTCGATTCTTCCGCCGCCGTGGTCAGCGTGTCGTAGCCGAACACGGCGAAGAACACCACCGCTGCGGCGGTAGCGACGCCCTGGAAGCCGAAATGGCCGACGCCATCAGGACCGATCACACGCGCCGGAATGAACGGCACCCAGTTCTCCGGCTTCACATAGAACGCGCCGATGCCGATCACCAGCGCCACCGCGGCGACCTTGATCGCCACCACCACGGTGTTGAAGCGCGCGCCCCATTCGGTGCGGAAGATCAGCAATGCCGATACCCCCAGCGTGACCAGCGCTGCGATCACGTTGAACACGTGACCTTCGCCAGTGCCGATGGCTCCCTTGGCCCATGTCGGCAGATCCACGCCGATACTCGCCAGCGCCGATTGCACATAGCCGGACCACCCGATCGCCACCACCGCCACGATCAGCGCGTACTCCAGCAGCAGGTCCCAGCCGATCAGCCATGCCGCCAGCTCGCCCAGCACCGCGTAGCCGTAGGTGTAGGCGCTGCCGGTCACGGGAATGAGACCGGCGAATTCCGCATAGCACAGCGCGGCCGCCGCGCTGGCGATGCCGGCGATCAGGAACGAGATCGCCACCGCCGGGCCCGCGTTGAGCGCCGCCTGCTGGCCGGCCAGCACGAACACGCCCACGCCGATGATGCCGCCGATGCCGATCGCAGTGAGCTGCCACAGGCCCAGCACGCGGCGGAAATCGCCACGCTTGCCGACATCGGCCTGGAGTTGCTCGACCGATTTGTGGCGAAACAGCTTGCTGACCACGCTCATCGCTCAGGTTCCCGGGGAAAAAGGAACGGCGATCATAGCGAAAGGCTCCTCTGCCGCCATGCTGCGGCCGCGCGAAACCTCAGACCGCTCGTGGCGTACGCCCGCGGATGGCGAACAATGCGGTGGCGCTGAGCAGGCTGATCGCCACCATCGCAAATGCGAATTTGAGATAGGGACTAACCAATCCGAACCAGCCATCCATCGCCACCGCCACCGTGCCCGTCACGGCCAGGCGAGCCAGTTCCAACCAGACCCCGATGCGGCGACCTTCGAGCAACACGCCCAGCGCGGTGAGGCTGAGCGACAGGAAGACCGCATACGCGAGCAGGCCGGAAGCCGGCAAGCGCTTGGCCAGATCGAGGAACTGCACGCCCATCGCCAGCAGCAGCGCGAACTGCACCACACCATAGGCGGCCAGCCCGCGCGGCAGCGGCGGCAGATAGCGTTCGCGCCGGATATCGAACGGCGGCTTGGGAAACCGCGCGGCCACGTCGACCGGCCGCCAGCCCGGCGGCTTGATCCACACCAGCAGCTTGTCGCGCCAGCGACGCGCGTGCCATGCGTCCTTCAAGGTGGCCCAGTACACCTCGGCGTTCGCCCACAAGGGATTCCAGCTGCGCAGCGGCGCGCGCGTGCCGTAGACCGGCGGGTCGGTGTCGTCTTCTTCGATGAAGGTGCCGAACAGGCGGTCCCACAGGATCAGGATGCCGCCGTAGTTGCGATCCAGGTAGCGGTCGTTCACCGCGTGATGCGCGCGGTGGTTGGAGGGCGAGCAGAACACGCGGTCGAACCAGCCCAGCCGCCCGACCAGCTCGGTGTGCACCCAGAACTGGTACAGCAGATCGATCAGCGCCACCACCGCGAATACTTCCAGCGGGTAACCCAGCAACGCCATCGGCAGATAGAACAGCCAGCCCAGCAGCACGCCGCTTCCGGTCTGGCGCAAGGCGGTGCTGAGGTTGTAGTCCTCGCTCTGGTGATGCACCACGTGCGCGGCCCACAGGATGTTCACCTCGTGCCCGGCGCGATGCAGCCAGTAATACAGAAAGTCATACAGCAGCAGGCCGGACACCCACACCCACCACGCATCCGCCGGCAGCGCGAACAGCGCCAGATGCGCGGCGCACCAGGCATAGATGCCCAGGGTCAGCAGCTTGGCGAACACCGCGACGATCTGGGAGATCACGCCCAGCGACAGGCTGCCGATCGCATCGCTCACGTGGTAGACCCGGCGGCCGCGCCAGCGCGCCACCAGCAACTCCAGCGCGATCAGCACGAAGAACGCCGGCGTGGCCCAGCCGATGATGACTTCCTGGGTGTTCACGCCGCCGCCAGATCCTCCGGCGACGCGGTCGTCACCGAGCGGGCCAGCAGCCACAGCGCGCCAAAGTAGCTGCCCAGGATCCACACCGCCGCCCACGGCAGGCTGAGGCGGAAACGGTTCCAGGCCAGCAAGGTGTCGCTCATCATGAAGAGCACGCCGCCGGCGCCGGCCAGCCAGGCCGGTCCGGCCAGCGCGTCGCGCGCCATGGCGTGATGCCACGCTCGCCCCACCGCCTGCCCGCCCATCGTGGCCAGCACCACGGTGTAGACCACGACCGGCAAGTACAGCTCTTCGGGCAGGGTCGGCCACAGCGACCACAGACATAGCGCCCCATAAGCCAGGCAGATCAGCAGGGCCAGCGGCTTGGCGCCGAAACGGGCATCGCCGCACAGGGCGACCAGGAAACACAGATGCGCGAACAGGAACGCCACCAGCCCTTCCACGAACAGGTCCTGCGGCAGCATCAGCAACACGTCGCCGACCAGCGCCAGGCCCAGCCCGCCGAGCACCCAGGCGCGGTAGCGTGCCGAGACCGGTTCGCGCACGCGCCAGGCCAGCCAGAACACCAGCGACGTCGCCAGCGGCTTGCAGGCCCAGTGCAGCCACATCCATTGGCTGCCGCCCTCGGTATCGGCCAGCATCGCGCCGGCGATGGCCCCGAGCGCGGACAACAGGACGCCTGCGGCCATCCAGCGAGGGACGGCGTGGAACGGAACGACGGAAGGAATGACGGCCATGCGGGCGGATCGGGCGACAGATACGCCGGCGATCATATGTTGGGCGTGGCGTTCCCGGAATCGTCCCTTGGTGTTTTCAGGGTATCCGTCGCGTTTGGCGGGCCGAGGCGCCGACGGCCGAGCCATGAACCCCTCGCCCTCCGATTCACCGGAGGGCGAGAGGTTCGGTCGTGCAACCGGAACGGATCGCTCAGAACCGCAAGGTTGCCGTAAGCATGGCCGCACGCGGCGCGCCCACCTGCAGGGTGGCGAACTGGCCCTGCGGATCGCTGGCGATGAAGCCGTTGGTGCCGATCGAGCCGAAGTACTTCTTGTCGGCCAGATTGGTCACGTTGAGCGCCAGCTTCAAGTCCTGCACCACGCCGAGCCGGCCCACGTCATAGGCGGCCGACGCGTTGAACAGCCAGTACGACGGCACCGAGGCATCGTTGACATAGGTGTAGTAGCGCTTGCCGGTGTAGTTGGCCGACGCGCGCAGATCCCACGGGCCGGACACCCAGGCCAGTTCGGTGAAGAACAGCTGCTTGGGGCTGTCCACCACGGTCTTGCCCTTGGTCGGCACCACCGTGCCGCCGTCGACGTAGTCGTCGTCGTAGCGCGAACGGTTGTAGGACAACGAGTTGCGCCAGCGCAGTTCCTGCGTCAGCTTGAAGTTCAGCGCCAGCTCCGCGCCGCGGCTGGTCACCGAGCCGACGTTGGCGTAGGCGCTCGGGCAGCCGACGATGCCGCTGCAACGGGAGATCGCCAGCAGGCGGTTGTCGAACTTCACGTCGTACAGCGCCAGCGAGGCTTCGTAGAAGTCGGACACTGCGCGCAGGCCACCCTCGAAGGTGCGCGACTGCTCGGGCTTGAGCGAACGGCCGAAGGTATCGAACGCCACCTGCGTGGTAGCCAACGGACCGCTCACGCCGGCCTGGAACGCGGCGATGTTCTTGGCGTACGAGCCGAACACTTCGAAGCCGCCACCGAGCTGGTAGCTGGCGCCGACCTGCGGCAGGAAGTTCTTCTTGGCCACGAGATCGCCGGTGGCGTAGGTCTTGACCGTGCCCGGCAGGCTACGCGCTTCCACCTCGGTGCGCGGTGCCTTGAAGCCCACGTCGATGGCGAGGCGATCGTCCAGGAAGTGCATGCTGTCCTGCACGTAGAACTGGCGCGTGGTGGTTTCGTAGTGCTGGTAGAACAGGCGCAGATCCGGGTTCTTGAGGAACTTGCGGTCGTCCACCGGGCCGGTGATGAAGTAGTAGTTGCGCTGCACGTTGTGGTTGCTGTCCTCGTACCACACGCCGGCTTCCAGATGATGCGCGCCGATGTCCCAGTTCAGCGCGGCGGTGCCGCCGGCGCGGTCGATGCCGTACTCGGTGGTGCGGATGGAGATCGGCGTCTCCTGCGCCGTGCCCGGGAACGACGCCTGGTACGGCGTGAACCAGTGACCCTGGCCGCGATCGTTGTGGTAGTAGCCGGTGGCCTTCAGGCGCAGGCCCTCGGCCAGCGCGAAGTCGCCGAACACGCTGGCGATGCGGTCGTTGCGCACGCCGCGACCGGCGTAATACGCGTCGTCGGGATTGTTCACGCCGCCGGTGTAGATGCCCTTGGCCGCGTTCACCGCGCGGTTCCAGTCCGGCGCGTAGTTGTCCCAGTTCCAGCCCAGGCGATGCAGCATGTCCAGCGAGAGATCCTGATAGTCGGTCTCGTCGCGGTCGGAAGTGGTCAGCAGCGCGCCGATGCGGCTGTCGCCGAAATCGTAGGTGGCCTTGGTGTTGAACTGCATCTGCTCCTGCGCACCGTCGCCCTTCCACTTGTCCACCGTGGAGTAGGCGCCGGAGATGTACATGGCGAAGCCGTTGACGTTGCCGGTGTCCAGGCGCACGAAGGTGCGGCGCGCCGCATCGGTGCCGAAGCCCTGGGCAAACTGAACGCCGTAGTTCGGCAGCGGGTCGGAGGAATAGAACTGCACCGTGCCACCCAGGTCGCTGGTCGACGCGGTGCCCAGCGCACCGATACCTTCGGCCAATTCGGCGCTGCCGAGGTTCTCGGCGATCAGCGCGCGGCTGATGTGCAGGCCGTTGTTGTTGCCGTAGCTCATGTCGCCCAGCGGGATGCCGTCCAGCGTGAAGCCCAGGCGGTTCTGATTGAAGCCGCGCAGGCTGAAGCGCGTCGACCACTCGTAGTTGCCGAACGGATCGGACGACTCGAAATGCACGCCCGGCTTGCCCGCCAGCACCTTCAGCGCGCTGGTGCCCGGCGGCAGGACCTTCACGTCCTCGCTAGTGATGCGCTGCACCTGGCGCGCCTCGCCCTGGCCGATCACGGACACCGAATCGAGCGTCTTGGCCTTGTCGGCCGCATTCGCATCCGCCGGCGTGGCGGGCGTGGCGTCGTTGTCGTTCGGCGCGGCGATGGCGCTGCCGTGCAGCGCCGCGAACAGCGCCAGCGCGAGGCCGGTAAGGCGGATGGAACCCTTGCGGACTGACATGCGTACGTTTCCTTTGCGCAGCCGTTCCCCTCGCGGGGAGCCACGTCGGCGTGTGAATTGGGAAAAAGAAACGGCCGCCCCCTCGGCGAGCGCGTCGCCCCATGCCGTCCTTCGCTGGACGGGCATTCGACGCGCATCGCCAGCAGCCGTGCGCACAAGCATGGTGGAGATTTGTGAAATCGAATTTACATCTGCGTGTCAGCGCGAATGGCGACAGTTACGCGCAAGTTCCATGCAAGTCACATCGTGATTTCCTTCTCCCCTCCGGGGAGAAGGTGCCGGTCCCACAGGGATTCCCTTCGGTCACATCCGGATGAGGGGCGGGTGCTCGCGCAAGAGGCTCGACGAAGCAAGACTTGCTTTGAAGAAAAGCTCCCGCTTCTACGCTCCGTAGATCCCCCTCACCCCAGCCCTCTCCCCGCAGGGGAGAGGGAGTAGAAGCGTGTTACGGCGAGAACAGCGCCTTCCCTTGCGCATCCGGCAGCGACACGCCCAGCGAGCGTGCGAGCGTCGGCGCGATGTCGCGCATGTCGATCGCGCCAAGGTTCTTGCCCGCCGGCACGCCCTGGCCTTCGATCAGGAACGTCGAGCGCATCTGCGGCCATGCCGGATCGTAGCCATGCATGCCACGGTAGTGACTCGGCGCCGGCAGCGGCACGTCCGGCTTGATCGCCATCTCGTAGCCCGGCTTGAACAGTACGAACCACGACGCCTGTGCGACGCCGCCCTGCTCGACCAGCTGCGCATGATCCAGCACACGCTCGATGCCGTAGGCGGGGTTGCCCTGCAGTTGCGCCAGCAGGGCACGCACCTTGGTCATCGCGGCCTCGTCGCCGGGTGACTTGAGCACGATCGCCGCACTGCCGCCGTCGTTCCACGGCATCGCCTGCCAGTCCGCCACCGCACCGTCCTTCAAGCTGATCAAGCCTGCCTGGATAAAAGGCGCGTACAGATTCACGTCCTGCTGCACCGGCACGAAGCCATGGTCGGAGACCACCGCGACCACGCCATCCGGATGCACGCGCCGCGCCGCCTCGACCAGCTCGCCGACCAGGCCGTCGATGCGCTCCAGCGTACGCTTCGCCTCCGCCGTGTCGGGGCCGCTGGCGTGCTGCTCATGATCGAGCGAAGCGAGGTAGGCGGTCATGAAGGCGGGCTGGCGTTCCTCCAGCAGCTTCACCGCGAAGCGCGTGCGGTTCTCGTCGCCGGCCAGGGTTTCGTCGATGCCGTCGGCGTAGGGCCCCAGCGTCTTCTCCATGGCCGGCAACAGACCCGGTGTCGCCAGCGCACCCAGCAGCTTGCGGTCATCCGGCAAGCCGGTACGCCAGATCTGCGGCAGGTTCCAGTCCACCTGCGCGCCCACGCTTACCGGCCAGTGCACGTTGGCCGTGCTCAGCCCGGCAGCGTGCGCGGCGTCCCACAGCGTGGGCACGCGGATATCGCTGGCATACCAGGCCCAGCCCTGCTGGTTCTTGTTGGTGGGATCGAAGGTGAGGTTGCCGCCGATACCGTGCTTGTCCGGCGACACGCCGGTCAACAAGGTCGTGTGGCTGGGATAGGTCAGCGTCGGCAGCACGCCGCGCACGTCGCTGGCGTAGCTGCCATCGGTCAGGAAGCGGCGCAGGTTCGGCAGTTGCAGGCCGCGCTTCTGGGCTTGCAGCACGTCGGCCGGTCGCAGGCCGTCGATGGAGATCAGCAGCACTGGCACGGCATGGGCCGGCGCGAAGGAGGCCAGGCCGATCAGGCCGGCGGCGAAGCAATGTTGCAGACGCATGGAGTCACCGAGCGGTAGCGGGCCCGCGAGTGAACCCGCTTCCGGTGACAGCGTGATGTCGGCTTAGCGACCGTCGACCGCCTTGCGCCCGAGCGCCGGGTCGTCGGTGAAGAAGGCATCGATGCCGGCGTCGAGGTAGGCGCGGATCTCCGCGATCGAGCCGGCCTCGTTGAACGCCTTGGGATCCGTGCCCTGCCAGAAATTCTTCGCCTGGAAATGGTTCTCCGGGCGGAACGTATACGGGTGCAGCTCCAGCTTCGCCGCGTGCGCATCGTGCGCCAGCGCGGTGGGCTTGCCCAGCGTGCCGTCCGGATTCAACGGAATGATGGCGCGGATGTTCGGGCCGATCGCATCGGCATAGCCGGCGACGTCGCGCAGGCCGGCGGGCTTCATCATGTCGGCGTAGGTCAGCTTGCCGCCCGCGGCCGCCACGTCGTACGGCTGTTCCTTGGGATCGTCCAGCAGCTGCAGCAGGCGCACGTTCGGGTGGCCCTTGCCCAGCTTGCCGCGCAGGTAGCGCAGATTGGCGATCTCGAAGGACTGGATCTCCACCGGAGCGGTGCGCGTATAGGCATGCGCATCGAGGATGGCCAGCACGCGATCCTCCATCGGCAGCCCGGCCTTCTGGAAATACGTGCCATGCTTGATCTCGGGAATCAGCCCGACCACACGGCCTTGCGCAGCCGATTCGGCGGAGACGAAATCGATGATTTCGTCCAGCGTCGGGATCTGGAACTGTCCGTCGTATTTCGTACCGCGGAACTCCGGCAGGCGCTCGCGCGCACGCAGGGTCTTCAGTTCCGCCAGCGTGAAGTCTTCGGTGAACCAGCCGGTGACGCTGTGACCGTCGATGGTCTTGGTGGTCTTGCGTCCGGCGAACTCCGGATGCGCCGCCACGTCGGTGGTGCCGCCGATCTCGTTCTCGTGCCGGGCCACCGGCACGCCATCGCGGGTCATCACCAGATCCGGCTCGACGAAATCGGCGCCGTCGGCGATGGCTTTGGCGTAGGAGGCCAGGGTGTGCTCGGGCCGCAGCGCGCTGGCGCCGCGATGCCCCATCACCAGCGGCTTGGCGACGAGCGGGCGCTCGTTGGCGTGAAGCGGAGAGGACATGGCCAGCGTCATCAGCACCAGGGCCGCACAGCTTAGCGTCTTCATCGATGGATTCCTCGGGGGCATACGGGTTAGGGATGGCGGACAACTGCGTCCGCCATCCCGCCCGCCCCCTTTTTAATCGTTGCGGCTCAGAACTTCACGTCCAGCGTGAGGAAGCTCTGGCGCGGCGCGCTGGCGTGGAACGACAGCTGGCGGCCGTTCGGATCGGTGTTGGCGAAGGCCGTCAGGTTGGACGCGTAGCGCTTGTCGGTGAGGTTGGTCACGTTGAGCGACAGGCGCACGTCCTGCGCGAACCAGGCCGCGCCGAAGTCGTAACCAGCGCCGAAGTCGAACGAGGTGTAGCCGCCGAAGCCCTGGTCGTTGGTGTAGGTGTAGTAGCGCGTACCGGTGTACTTGCCGCGCAGGCTCAGGTTCCAGGGGCCGTAGGTCCAGGCGATCTCGCTGGCGAACATGCGCTTGGGCGTGTCCACCGTGGTCTTGCCCTTGGTCGGCACCACCGCGCCGTTCTGCACGTAGTTGTCGTCATACGTGGAGCGGTTGAACGAGGCCGAGTTGTACCACTGGAAATGCTCGAACGGCTTCCAGATGAAGGTGAACTCCGCGCCCTTGCTGCTGACCGAACCCACGTTGTAGAAGCGCGTGGTGCACGCCGGCGTGGTGCCCTGCTGGATGCTCGGGCAGGGATTGAGCGAGAGCAGGCGGTTGTCGAACTTCACGTCATACACCGCGGCCGAGGCCTCGAACTCGCGCTGCACGATGCGGTAGCCGCCTTCGATGGTGCGCGACTGCTCGGGCTTGAGATTGCCGCGCGTAGCGTCGAACGACGCCTGCGTCACCAGCAGCGGGCCGCTCGCGCCGCCGCCCTGGAACGCCGCGATGTTCTTCGCGTATGAGAGGAATAGCTCCTGGCCCGCATCGAGCTTGTAGCCCAGGCCGATCTGCGGCAGCAGGTTCTTCTCCGCCTTGAGCGTGCCGTTGGCCACCGGCGCCTCGTAGTTGCCCGGCGCCTGACGCGCGGTCATGGTCACGTGGGGGCTCTTCACACCCACGTCGACGCTCAGGCGATCGTCCAGCAGCTTGAAGCTGTCCTGCAGATACGCCTGGCGCGTCGTGATGGTGTAGGCCTGATTGAACAGGCGGCGATCCGGGTCGCTCAGGTAGGTGTCATCGCTGATCGGACTGGTGAGCGTATAGGGGATGTAATAGAAGTTGCGCTCGACGTTGTGGTGGTTCTGCTCGTACCACACGCCGCCTTCCAGGTGATGCCCGCCCACGTCCCAGCCCAGCGAAGCCAGCGCGCCGTTGCGGTTGATCTTGTAGTTGGTGCTGCGGATCGAGATCGGCAGTTCCTGCGCCGTACCGGGGTTCGACTTCTGGCCCGGCGACCACCAATGGCCCTGGCCGGCGTTCTCGTGGTGATAGACCTGCGCATGCACGGTCAGCGCGTCGCTCGGATAGAAATCGCCGGCGAGGTAATACAGATCGTCGCGGCGCAGCGCGCGGCTCTGGTAGTAGGCGTCGTCGATATTGTCCACGCCGCCGGAGAAGGCGCAGCGCGCGTCCTTCACGCCCTTCACCGTATAGGCCGGCGCGCAGTAAGCCGCCGCCAGCGCGCGCTTCCAGTCCGGCGCATAGAGATTCCAGTCCCAGCCCAGGCCGCGCGTCATGCCGCTCTTGGACAGGTAGGCATAGTCCGCCTGCGAGGTGCGCGAGGTATCGGCAAAGGCGGTGATGCGGCCGCCGTCGAACTGATACACGGCTTTGCCGTTGAATTGCTTGGTGGTGGTCGGCGAATTCGGGCGCGCCCACATGTCGGCGGTGGCGCGCACGCCCGACAGGTACATCGAGAAGCCATGGATGTCGCCAGTGTCCAGGCGCAGATAGGTGCGGCGGTTCTGATCGGTGCCGAAGGTCTGCGAGAAACGGCCGCCGAAGGTGGGCAGCGGGTCGGCCGAGAAGTACTGGATGGTGCCACCGAGATTGCTGGTGGAAGCAATGCCCAGGCTGCCGATGCCCTGCGCCAGCTCCGCGCCCGCGGCGTTCTCGGCGATCAGCGCGCGGCTGATGTTCAGGCCGTTGTAGTTGCCGTAGGCGTTGTCGCCCAGCGGCAGGCCGTCCAGCGTGTAGCCCAGGCGCTGGCCGTTGAAGCCGCGCAGGCTGATGGTCTGCGATTCCTCGTTGGCGCCGAACGCATCGTTGGACTGCACGTTCACGCCGGGCATGCGGTTGAGCACTTTCTGCAGGCTGGTGCCGGCCGGCAGCACCGTCACGTCCTTGGTCGTCACGCGCTGTACCTGGCGGGTCTCGCCCTGGCCGATCACCGACACGCCTTCGAGATTCTTCGCGGCATCGGGCTTGGCCGTCGCGTCGGCGGCGGGCAGGTCCTCTGCCATGGCGCCATGGGACAAAGCGGCGAGCGCGATGGCGGTAGCCATCGCCAGGAGATTCTTCTGCATGTGGGACTCCAGGGGATCGGGACATCGCGTGAGGGCGCGGATGTTCAGATATCGTGAAGCCGCCACATGTCGGTTCTTTGACGATGGGATGACGCAGCGCAAAAGCCTGCGTCAGAGCGCGGCCCGCCCGTCCACCTGCCGCAGGTAATCGGTGGGACTGACGCCGACGATGCGGTGGAACATGCTGCAGAAGGCGCTGCAGCTCGCGTAACCGGCATCGCGCGCCACCGTCTTGATCGGCCGCCCCAGGCTCATCTGGCTGATCGCCCGGGCCAAGCGCACGTGCTGCCGCCAGCGGATGAAGGACATGCGCAGCTCGCTCTCGAACAGGCGCGCCAGCGTACGGCTGCTGGCGCCGGCGCGCGCCGCGAGCTGTTCGAGCGTATCCGGCCGAGAGGCGTCATCGAGCAGGCGCTGGCAGGCTTTCTTCAGGCGTGGGTCCGATGGCACGGGGATGCGGAAAGGCGCTTCGTCCGCCTGTTGCAGCGAGTGCAGCAGCAGCGGCGTCGCCAGCTTCATCGTGGTGGCGTTTCTTTCCCCATAGGCCTGCACGGCGGCGAGGATCAGTTCGCGCAGCAGCGGCGATACCGCCAGCACGCGGCAATGCGGTCCGAAGACGGCGCTGCTGGCGCGATCCAGATACAGCATGCGCACGGCGACGCGCCCTTCCATCAGGATCTCGTGCGGCATGCCGATCGGTATCCACAGCGAGCGCTGCGGCGGCACGATCCAGATGCCCTCGCGCGTCGTCACCTGCATCACGCCGCTCGCCGCGTAGATCAGCTGCCCGCGCCGATGGCGGTGCGGTGGCACGTGGCAGCCGCGCGGATATTCCTTGGCGAGCGCTGTTAGCGGCCATGCGCCGCCCGCGGCGCCCTGTCTGAAACGCGACACAGAATGGCCTCCGTTCGGTGGATGGACAGGCCTAGGCTAAGTCTGTGCCGGCGAAGGCTGCTCGGCAACGTCCCTTGCATAAGGCAGAGCCTGTCATGTCCGCTCCCTCTCTTTCCCGGCGCACCGTGCTGAAAGCCGGCCTTGCCATGACCGGTGCGCTCGCCTTCGGCGGCCTCGATGCGTGGGCGCGACTGGCGCATCCGCGCGAGCGGCCGGCGCTGGTCGTGCTGTGGTTGAACGGGGGACCGGCCGGCCTGTTCAACAGCGCGGATGCCTTTCTCGGTAACGGGGCGTTCGGCGTGGCGCCGTCCAACGTGCGCGCGCTCGGCCAAGGACTGTATGTGGACGGCGCGTCGTTCGGCGCGCTGCCCGCCATCGCGCTTGCGCATATGGCAGCGGTGCCGTTCCGGCATGGCCAGTACAGCCACAACGATGCGCGCGCCGCGATGCTGCAGGCGGGAACGCGCAGCCAGCTGCTGCGCATGGCGGCGGCACTGCCGGCTGGGCCCATGCCCTGCGCGATCGTCAACCGGCTCGGTTTGCCGGTGGGCGTCAGCGCCGATCCGCCGATGGAAAACGGCATCGCTTGTCAGCTCGTCCGGACGTTCGCCGAAGCTCGCGCCGGCCTGTCCGCGCCAGCGCTGGATGACATACGCCATGTCTATGGCGTGAGCCCCGGGCGCACAGCGGTGGACGATCAGAACGCTACCTTCGCCGCGATCGAAGCCCTGATCCAGGCCGATGCCGGCGTGGTCTTCGCGCAGCCGGCCTTCACCGGCCGGGAAGACCGGCAGTTCGACACGCATCACGACGACGCCGGCAAAGTGGCGCGCGGGATCATGGCGCCGATCACCCCCAGCCTCGCGATCTTCCTGCAACGCACGTTGGCCATGCGCGGACGCAACGTGGTCACCCTGCTGACCGGCGAGTTCAGTCGCACGCTGCCGGGGGCCGATCACGCCAAAGGAGGGACGGCGACGGTGATCGGGAAATATGTCAGAACGGGCAGTGGCGGCCGGCAGTTGCCGGATGGTTCGCCGCCGGCAGACGCCGCGCCGCCGCAAGCGCTATGGGCGTATCTCGCCGCCGCGCTGCGCGTGGATGCCGCGTCGCCATTCGGCGCTCATCCGTATGCGCATCTGCTGACGTGAGCGCCCGGATCGGCCCGGGTCGTCCATCCGACCCAGGCCCGAAGACGCCAACTTACTTGGCGCTCACCTGCTTCACCCACGCCTCGTACGTCGGGCGATCCACCGGCACGCCATCGGCGTTGCAGCTGCCGAGCTTGCACAGCTCGGCGCGGATGCGCGGCGCATGCTGCACGATCACGTGGAAGATCGCGTTCTGCTCGATCTCCCCGTGGAACGCCTGCGCGCCCGGACCGTTGGCGAAGATCGCCACGTCTTCGCCGCCGTGCGTCTCGGCCTTCATCGGCACGATCGATTCCTGCATGTAGTCCGGATCGGTGGTGTCGACCTTGGTCAGGTCCGGCCGCCCCTTGGTGATGTGCGAGTACTCGCTAGGGTTGTGCGGGTAGCGCTTGGCACCTTCCGGCTGGCGATTGCTCGCGCCGGTGTAGCCCGGGCCGTTGGCGAAGCCCAAGGTGGTGTACGGCTTGCCAGCGGCATCGCGCGCGAGACCCGCGCCACCCTCTTCGTCGTAACTGTCGGTATGGCCCTGTACCAGGCCAAGGATGTCGTTGCCGCGCTTGGGATAGCCGGAGAAGGTCAGCGTGTGCGCGTGGTCGGCGGTGACCACGATCAACGTGTCCTTCGGATCGGTATGCGCCAGCGCCGCCTCGACCGCGTCGGCGAACGCGATGGTCTCGTCCAGCGCGCGGTAGGCGTTGCCGGCGTGCAGCGCATGATCGATGCGGCCGCCTTCGACCATCAGGAAGAAGCCATTGGGATTGCGCTTGAGCACTTCGATCGCACTGGCCGTCATCTCGGCCAGGCTGGGTTCGCCGGCCTTGTCCTTGGCGCGCTCGTGCTCGTAGTTCATGTGCGAAGGCTCGAACAGCCCGAGCAGGCGCGGCGTGCGCGAGAGGTCCAGCGCCTTCAGCTGCTTGTCGTTCCACACATAGGCGCCGTCCGGATGCTTCGTCTTCCATTCGGCGATCAGGTCGCGGCCATCGAGGCGCTGGCCCACCTTGTTGGCGTACTCCGGATCGGTCTCGCCCGCCGGCATGAATTCGGTGCGGCCACCGCCCATCGCCACGGTGAGGCCGTCGATCGCGGGGAAGTCGACCAGCTGCGCGGCGAAGTCCTTGCAGCCCTGCGCCTTGGCTTCCGGCGTCAGCTCCGCATCCACTTCCCAGTTGCGCTCCGGCAGATGGCCATAGGTTGCCGCCGGGGTGGCATGGGTAATGCGCGTGGTGGTCACCGCGCCGGTGCTCATGCCCGCGGCCGCGGCCAGCTCCAGCGTGGTCACCAGTTCCTGCCCCTTGGCGGCCGCGCAATCCTGACGGCGCGGCACCTGCGAGGTGCCGATGAAACCGGCGCGCGTCTTCACGCCGGTCATGATCGCGGTCATGGTGCCGGCCGAGTCGGGCGTCTGCTGGTCGGTCTCGTAGGTGCGGCTCAGAGCGCTGAAGGGAAACTGCTCGAAGCTGAGCCGATAACTCTCGCCATCCACGCCCTTGCGCTGGCCCGCGCGCACGTGCGCGGCCGCGATGGTGGGAATGCTCATGCCGTCGCCGAGGAACACGATGACGTTCTTCGCCTGCTGGCCGCCGGCATCGGCCTGCGCCGACACCTGCGCCGCCTGCGCCGCGCCGTTGCGGAACCACCATTGCGGCGTCTCGCCCTCGGGCCGCTTGATCGACGGCACCTCGACCGTGGCAGCGGCGTGGTTCTGCGCCGGCGGCGTCACCGCCTGACTGGCGCACGCGGTCAGCAGCGCACACACGCAAAGCATCAGTCCGCGGCGCGCGGGCATGGAACGCATCATGGCTTACCCCTTCATCGTCAGCTTCAAGTCAGCAAGCGGGCGATGATAGCCCAAGCGCGAAGGGTGGCAGGAAGGCGCGGCTCGATCAGAGCTTGAGGTAGATCCGCCGGCGATCCATCGCGCGCACGATGCCCCACCACACGGCGACGAAGGCGAACGCGTAAGCGAGCGATGCGACGTAAGGTCCTGCCAGCGGCGTGATCCAGCTCGCGAAGGCATGGCGATACAGCGGCTCCTGGATGCCCAGCCCCGGCAGCAGGATCTGCATGAATTCCGAACCCGCATAAGCCGCCACCGCGTTGACGCCGAAGCGCCGGCCCAGTGCGGGCCAGCCGCGCTCGTCCACCAGCCGGTGGAACAGCAGCAACGCCAGCGTCGCCCAGCCGGCGGTCCACAGCACGAACGATGGCGTCCACAGATTCTTGTTGAGCGGCAGCAGCAACGACCACAGCGCGCCGAGAAGCACGAACGCCACGCCGCTCAGCAGCAGTGCGCGCTTGTCGTCGCGGCGCAGCCAGTGGCCGGCGCGCACGCCGAGCAGCGCGGTGGCGATGGAGGGCAGCGTGCCGAGCAGGCCTTCCGGATCGTGGCCCAGGCCGGTGGCCGGAAAGTAGCGATAGGCGAAGCGGCCGAAGATCGCGGTATCGGTACGGCTGACGATGTTCGCGAAGGGCTCCAGCGTGCCGCCGAATGCGAGCAACGCCGCATAGCCGGCCAACAGGATCGCGATCGCGCCCCACTGCGCGCGACTGCCGGCGTAAAGCTGGAACGCCGCGACCGCCGCGAAGCACACGCCGATCCGCTGCAGCACGCCGGGGATGCGCAAAGGCGCCTCCGGCAAGATCAGCCACGCGGCGATATTGATGAGCAGGCCGAGCCCGACGATGCGCAGCGCGCGCACCAGCGCGGCACGCATCAAGGCGGAACGCTCGGCACCTTGTTCCATGCGCGGCGCGATCGCCAGCGCCACCGACACGCCGACCACGAACAGGAAGAACGGGAACACCAGGTCGGTCGGCGTGCAGCCGTGCCAGTCCGCGTGCTCGAGGGGCCAGAACACGTGGCCCCAGTCGCCCGGATCGTTGACCAGCAGCATCGCCGCCACGGTGCAGCCGCGCAGCGCGTCGACCGAGGCGAAGCGGGGCGCCGCGTTCACCGCTTCGATGCCGGCACCAGGCTGGCGCTCTCGATGCCGTACAGCGGGCCGGTGGTGGGCGCGGTGAAGATCAGGCAGAGATCGTGCACGCCCTTCTGCGCGGGCAGTGCGGCATCGAGCCGGAAGCGCCGCGGGCCGGACGGATCGGGCAGCGGCACGGTGGCCAGCACGGGGCCGTCGCAACGATCGCCATGTATCACCAGCTCGCCATGCGCGGTGCTGGCCGGACGCGACACGACCAGCTTCGCTTCATGGGCGAGCTGGAAGTTGCGCTCCAGGCGCACGGTTTCGACCTGGATCGAAGCGATGCCGTCCAGGCGCGCCTCGGGATAGCGCTGGCAGGTGTCGAAGATGTTCACGCCGTAAGCCGGCAGCATGCTGGTGGCGTCGGGCATGGGCTGCACGCGCAGGCGGAAGTCGCTGCCGGGACAGTTGGGCAGATCGACGTTCTCGCGCGTCAGCAGATGGGCCTGATCCAGCACCCGCTCACGCGGCGCGGCGAGCGGCTGATCCGCCGCATCCACGGCGACGACGCGCACGGTGACGGGTAGCCCGGCCTCGAACGGCGCTTCGTAGCGCGGCGACTGCGCGGTGGGCGCACTGCCGTCCAGCGTGTAATGGAGCGCGCCGAACTTCGTCTGGTTGGCGAGCCTGATGGTGGCTTTGCCACTGGCCAGCGCGGCGTTGCGGTCCACCTCGACCGACGGTGCGAACGCGCTGTCGGCATAGGCCACGCGCTGCGCGCGATAGCGCGCCAGCTGCGCCGGCAGGCGCGCCAGGAAACCCTTCCAGTCGCGCGTGGACGCGGGCGACCACAGCACTTCGGACAGCGCATCCAGTCGCGGATAGATCGCGTGCTGCAGGTGCGCATCGCTGGTGATGTATTCGGTCCACACGTTGGCCTGGGCGCCGAGCACGTGACGCGCCTGCGCCGCATCGAGCTCCTTGGGCACCGCTTCGAACGCGTACACACTGGCCAGGTCCTGCACCGGTTCGCGGCCGGCGCCTTCGTCGGCGCGCGCGCTCTGCAACTGGTTGAGATAGAGATCGGGCGAGGGCGACGAGATCACGTCGTGCCCCTTTTGCGCCGCCTCGATCGCGCCTTTGATACCGCGCCACGACATCACCGTGGCGTCAGCCGGCACGCCGCCCTCGAGGATCTCGTCCCAGCCGACCAGGCTGCGCCCGTGCGCCTTGAGATACGTGCCGATGCGCGCGATGAACCAGCCCTGCAGCGCGTCCTCGCTCTTGATGCCGAGCGCGCGCATCTTTGCCTGCACCGCGGGCGAGCCCTGCCACTGGTCCTTCACCGCCTCGTCGCCGCCGACGTGGATGTAGTGCGAGGGGAACAGCGCCATCACTTCGTCCAGCACGTGCTGCATGAAGGTGAAGGTGGCATCGTCCACGTTATACAGATACGTGTGCACGCCCCAGTCCACCGACACCGGCGGGCGCTTGCCGGTCACGCCGAGCTCCGGATACGAGGCGACGGCCGCCTGCGCGTGGCCGGGCATGTCCAGTTCGGGAACGATGGTGATGTGACGGTCCTGCGCATAGGCGACCAGCGCGCGGATCTCGTCCTGCGTGTAGAAACCGCCATAACGCGTCGGCTCGCCGTCCTTGCCGGCATCCGGCGGCGTGCGCCAGGCGCCGATGCGGGTCAGCTCGGGGTAGCGCTTGATCTCGATGCGCCAACCCTGGTCGTCGGTGAGATGCCAGTGCAGCACGTTGAGCTTGTGCAGCGCCATCTGATCGATCAGCGCGCGGATCTCCGCGACGCTCTGGAAGTGGCGCGCCGAATCCAGCATCAGGCCGCGCCAGCGGAAGCGCGGCGCATCCTCGACATGCACGAACGGCGCCGCGGCCTGCGCATCGCCCTGGGTCAGCATTTGCCACAGCGTGACTGCGCCATGGAAGACGCCTTCGCCATCGTGCGCAGCGATCGTTACGCCCTTCGCGTCGACATCCAGCACGTAGCCGCCGGGCGGCGTGGACGATCTGGCGTCGTGTCGCAACACGATCGCACCGGCGCCGGCAGGCTTGTCCACGATACGCAGATCCAGGCCGAGGCTGTGCTTGATCTGCTCGGCCAGCCAGGTCGCGGTGCGGCGATCGTCGGCGTCGCGGGCCACCAGCACGGTATCGGCGCGGACGACGAGCGCGCCCTTGCCGCGCTCGACTTTCGCCGGCAGCGGAATCAGCGACAGAGGAGCGTCGGAACTTTGCCCGGGAGCCGCCAGGGCGAGCGGCGGAAGGAGGGTCAGCGCGGCGAGCAACAGGGCCCGGCCAAGGCGTGGAGTGAAAGTCACTGGCTGTATTCCTTCTTTTCGATAGCTCATGCGCCTCCCAAAGAAGGGCCCGGACATGCCGGGCCCAAATGGGGAGCTTTGTCGCTCAGTCTGCCACCGGCAAGCCTTCCGTTCGACGTGGCGGTGGCACCGCCTCCGGCGCACCGCTCACCACAGCGGCGCGCCGCCCCTCAAAAGGCGGCTGTTTCCACATCGAGCGGGCCATCCTGGCCAGTCGTTCCCTGGGGAGCTGCGGCGGATGCGCGTGCCGGGCGCAGCGCCCGGCACGCGGCAACCGTCAGAAGTTCACGTGGGCGCTGAGCATGTAGCGGCGGCCCGTCGTGTACTTGTTGAGCGGCATGGACTCGGTCTGCAGGTACTGCACGTACTTGGAGTTGAGCAGGTTCATGCCGTCCAGGGTGAACGAGATGTTCTCGTTGAGCTTGTAGCCCAGCGACGCGCCCAGATCCTTGTACGAACCGGTGGTGGCCGGCGGCGCACCGGCGATGTAGCCGCCGGCGAGGTAGGAGCTGCGCCAGTTGTAGGTGAGGCGGGCGCTGAACGGACCCTTCTCGTAGTACGGGCTGAGCGAGTACGAGTTCTTCGAGCTGTACGGCAGCGCGCCGCCGCTGTCGAGCTTGGCATCGGCATAGGTGTAGTTGGCCACCACGCCGAAGCCGGTATCGGCGAACGGCTGCTGGTAGGACAGGCTGAAACCCTTCACCTTGCCGCCGCCGACGTCGCGCGGACGGCTGATGTCATAGCCGCAGAAACCGTCGGCCGTGCACTGGCCGTTGGCGACCAGGCGCGCGAACGTGGTCGGATCGTTGTCGCGGGCCGAGTTGTAATGCTGCTCGACAGCCGAGTCGATGAAGATGTAGTTGCCGATGTTCTTGTAGAAGCCGGTCAGGGCCAGCACGGACTGCGGCGCGAAGTACCACTCTGCCGAGACCGAGTAGTTGGTCGACTTGTACGGGTTGAGCTTGGAGTTGCCGCCCGAGCCGCTGAGCACCGAATCGTTGAGGAACAGGTTGTTCACCTGCATGTTGTACGGCGCGCGGGCAATGACCTTGGCCGCCGCGAAGCGCAGCACCACGCTGTCGGTCACGTCGTAGGACATGTTCAGCGACGGCAGGAAATCGTTATGCGTGGTCGACTGGGTCTGCCACCAGCCGGCCGGTGCCGGGTACACGGGAGCGCCGCTGTAATTGAAGCCGCTACCGTCGTCTACGGTGTGCACGTAGCGCACGCCGACGTTGCCGCGGAACGGACCGGAACCGAAGTCCGCCTGCAGATACGCGGCCGTGGTCTTCTCCACGATCTTCCAGGTGCCGTTGAGGTAGGAACCCGGATCGTCGTTGCCGCCATTGGTCTTGCGCACCCAGTTCCATTCGGCATCGCGATCGGGCTGCACGTGGCTGCGCGCGTCCGGCAGCATGCCGGAGAAGCCGCCAAGCGTATCGGTGAAGCCCCAGGTGCCCAGGTCGGCCAGCGAGATCGGCGCGTTCGGGCCATACACGTGCTGCACCATGCTCTCTTCATGGCGGTTGTAGCGCACACCCGCGAGCACCGTGTTGACGAAGCTGTCGAAGTCCTTGGTGAAATCGAGCTGGCCGTAGTAGTCCTTCGCATTGGCGCGGAACACGCCGTAGTTGCCCGGCCAGCCGCCCAGCCCCGGCGTGTCGCCGATGTGCCAGTTGGCCGGATCGCGCGCGAGGTTGGGGCTGTCGAACTTGAAGCCGCGATTGATATCCCAGGTGTAGCCGCCGCCGTACACCGGCTCGATGGCGACCTGCGACATGTCGTTGTTGTTGGCCTTGCTGTAGCCGGCCGCGCCACCGATGGTCCAGCCCTCGCCACGATAGGTGCTCTTGAGATCGAACGCGGTGGTGCGCACGACCGAGTGGCGGATGTTGCTGTCGAACGTGCCCTGGGCGATGTCGCCGCAGGTCGGATCATCCAGCTTGCCGCACACATGACCGCCGGTGACCATGTTGCCGTTCTGCGTGAAGCTGGTGATCTGGCCCGGCGTGGCGTGCGTGAACGGATACAGCGACTGGTTCCAGTTGTTGAAGTTCTCGCGCACGTACAGGCTGGTGAAGTCGATGTCCCAGTTGTTCGTCGGGCGGAGCTGGAAGCCCAGCGTCACCGTGTCGCGCTTGCGCTCCTGCTGGAAGAAGGCCGAGTTGATCTCGTCCGGCACCTGCGCGTTGGGGTTGAGCGAACCGTTGGCGATGCCGGCGGCGACGGCCGGGCTTTTGGCGTAGTCGGAGACCGGGTGGTAGCCGAAGATCTCGATGCCCTGGCGGTCGATCTTCTCTTCGAAGTGCTGCGCCGAGGCGATTACGCCGAAGGTCTTGGCATCGTTGTGCCAGCTGTACAGCAGCGAGCCGGACGGACGATGCTTCTCGGCCTGGTCGTTGTAGTTGAGACCGAACGAGCCACGCCAGGTATTGGGCGCCAGGTCCAGCGGCTGCAGCGTGTGCAGCAGCACGGTGCCGCCCAGGCTGCCTTCGGTCAGGCGCGCCTCGGGGCTCTTGTACACCTCCAGGCGGCCGACGATTTCCGGTGCCAGCATGGTGAAGTCGAAGCCGCGGTTCGGCTGCGCGCCGTACTGCCACGGCGTCTGCGAGATCGGCTGGCCGTTGAGGAAGGTGAGGTTGAGGCTGGGGTCGGTACCGTCGATGCTGACGCGGTCACCCTGGCCGAACTGGCGGTCGATGGTCACGCCCGGAATCAGCGCCATCGCCTCGGCGACGTTGGTGTTGGGGAACTTGCCGATGTCTTCGGCGGTAACCGCCTCGACCACGGCGTCGGCGTTGCGCTTGGTGTCCAGCGACTGCTGCAGGCTGGCGCGAATGCCGGTGACGGTCACGCCCTGCAGGTCCTGAGCCTTGCTCTGGTCAGCCTGCTGCGTCTGGCTGCTCTTGTTCTGCGCGCTGGCGTCCTGGGCATGGATCGCGCCGGCCATACACAGGCTGGCGATGATGCTGGCGGCAAGCATTGTTCTACGGTGCGACATGTAAACCTCCCTCAAAGGCTTATGTGTTCCGCGCAACGGCCGAGAGCCCTGGCGCGGTGTGACTGTCGGGCCTTGGCCCCCGGTTTCCTCGTGGTACTGCTTCCTTCGTATTCACTGCCTGGTTGCGTCCCCCGCCGGCGCCTGGCCGTCGAGGTACATGCCAGCGGCGCCGATGACGCCGAGCTGGCCGTGTTCCATCAGGCGCACGGGCACCTGCTGCAAGAAGGCGCGCATCACGCCTTTGTTGAAGAAGCGCTCGCGGAAGCTGCTGGCCAGCAGCACCTCGCGGATCTGCGGCAGGATGCCGCCGGCGAGGAACACGCCGCCGCGCGCGCCGTAAAGCAGGGTGAGGTCGCCGACGAAGCTGCCGAGCAGGCCACAGAACACGTCCAGCGCCTCGACCGCCGCGTCGTCGCTGTACTCCAGCGCCGCGCGCGTCACGTCGCTGGGCTTGGCCAGCACGGCCGGCTTGCCGCGCAGCACGCACAGTGCGCGATAAAGATTCAGCAGGCCCGGGCCGGACAGCGCATGCTCGAACGACACGTAGGGCCGGTCCTTCGCCAGCAGGCGCAGGAGTTCCACTTCACGGTCGTTGCCCGGCGACAGGGCGATCTGCCCCGCCTCGGTGGCCAGCACGGTGGCGTGCGGCTTGCCGGGCAGCAGCACGGCCGAGCCGAGACCGGTGCCCGGGCCCATCACCAGCACCGGGCCGGCGCCGCCGGGCGTCACCGCCTCGATCACCGGCGTGGTGTCGGCCTGGGCGAGGAACTGCGTGGCATAGGCCACCGCCTCGAAATCGTTCACCACCGCCAGCCGCTCGATGCCCAGGCTGTCGCGGATGTCGCGGATGGACACCGGCCAGGGCAGGTTGTCGTTGACGATGGCGTCGCCCAGCACGTAGCCGGCGCTGGCTACCGCGCACTGGTCCACGTGCACGGCGCCGCCGAGCTGGCTGACGAAATCCTTGAGCACCGCGGTGAGGCTGGGCCATTCGGCGCAGGCGTAGCGGTGGTACTGCAGCACGTCGACCGGACGCACGCCGTCGGGGCGCCGGCTCACCAGGCCGATGCGCGCATGCGTGCCGCCGATGTCCGCCGCAAGGAAAGGCGCGCCCAGCGAAGCACCGTTGAGCCCGCTGCCTTGATTGGCCAGTTCCGCCACAACCCCTCCCC
Source organism: Dyella sp. CR10 (assembly GCF_055814425.1). Lineage (NCBI taxonomy): Bacteria > Pseudomonadati > Pseudomonadota > Gammaproteobacteria > Lysobacterales > Rhodanobacteraceae > Dyella > Dyella sp. CR10. The sequence continues at coordinate 4,875,669 of NZ_CP185986.1, read as the reverse complement.
TTTTCCTTGTCGCTCTTGGCGATATGGAAGCCGTCATGCCGGCGTCATGCGCCTGTCACAGCCCCCGGATGCCGCGGAATATGGGAGCGTGATGACAACGTTGTCAACTGATCCTCTTTCCTAGTCGTCCGGGTCTTGCCCCGCGCCGCAACAAAGCAGCCGCGACAGGTTTCGCGCCGGCCTGCCGGGACCCGCCAAAAACCCCGCCACCGAGCCGTTCGGCATAGTTTTCGGCGGGTTCCTGCAGGGGTTGCCGCGCTGCGGCATCCCCCGCGAAACCGCGACCGGCACCCGAGACTCGCCGCGGCCCGGCGGAAGCTCTCTCCCCGCCGCTGATTGACAACGTTGCTAGTTAGCGCCGATAAAACGGGACGGGAGACGCGGCACGCGGCCTTTGCGGCTGTTCGCAGGGCCGGCGCCGCCATCGGCACACTCGGGGAGTCACTTCATGTCGTCCACAACGCTGGCCGCGGGCCAATCGCAGGCTTCGCCCCATTCGAACTTCGTGCCGATGCTGATCATCGGCCTCTTGTTCTTCATCTTCGGCTTCGTCACGTGGCTCAATGGGCCGCTGATCACCTTCGTCAAGCTGGCGTTCTCTCTGGACGACGTGAACGCCTTCCTGGTGCCGATGGTGTTCTATTGCTCGTACTTCTTTCTCGCCCTGCCTTCGTCGGCCGTGCTCAAGCGCACCGGCATGAAAAAAGGCATGGCGCTGGGCCTGTTCGTGATGGCGGTCGGCGCGGTGCTGTTCGGCCAGTTCGTATCGATGCGCGTGTACGGCGGCGCGCTCGCCGGCCTGTTCGTGATCGGCGCGGGCCTGGCGCTGCTGCAGACGGCTTCCAATCCCTACATCAGCATTCTCGGCCCCATCGACAGCGCGGCGCAGCGCATCGCCTTCATGGGCATCTGCAACAAGGTGGCCGGTGCGCTGGCACCGTTCGTGTTCGGCTGGCTGGTACTCAGCGGCATCGATACCTTCGACCAACAGGTGAAGGCCGCGCCGACACCGGAAGCGCGCGAAGCGCTGCTCAACACATTCGCCGCCAAGGTGCACATGCCCTACCTGGCCATGGCCGGCCTGCTGGTGGTGCTGGCGGTATGGGTGCTGCGCTCGCCGCTGCCGGAGATCAAGCCGTCCGGCGCCAACAGCGAAGCAGAGATCGGCCACGCCAAGGGCAACCTGCTGAGCTTCCCGCATCTGTGGCTGGGCGTGCTGTGCCTGTTCCTGTACGTGGGCGTGGAGGTGATGGCCGGCGACGCGATCGGCACCTACGGCCAGGGCCTGGGCCTTCCGCTGGACGCGACCAAGCATTTCACGTCGTACACCCTGTTCGCGATGCTGCTGGGTTACCTGGCCGGCCTGGTGCTGATTCCGAAGGTGATCTCGCAGCAGAGCTACCTGGCGGTGTCGGCGGTGCTGGGGGCGATCTTCACGGTGGGTGCCTGGCTCACCACCGGCTACACCTCGGTGACGTTCGTGGCGGCGCTGGGCTTCGCCAACGCCATGATGTGGCCGGCGATCTTCCCGCTGGCGATCAAGGGCCTGGGCCGCTGGACCGAGGCCGGCTCGGCGCTGCTGATCATGGCGATCGTCGGCGGCGCGCTGGTGCCGCAGGCCTTCGTGCATCTGAAGCAGCACTACGACTTCCAGCTGGTCTTCATGCTGCTGATGGTGCCCTGCTATCTGTACATCCTGTTTTACGGACTGCGCGGACACCGCGTGGGTCAGCACGCCTCGTGAGGCCGGCGGCGGAGCCGCTGTCACGGCTTCGCCATCCTCGCCGCGTTCCGCTGGGCTACGATGCCCATCCCGTTTTCCCGGAGCTCCTTCCGTTGCGCAACCCCACCATCAAGGACGTCGCCAAATGGTCCGGCGTCTCGCTGAAGACGGTCTCCCGCGTGATCAACCGCGAGGCTTCGGTGCGCACCGACACGCGCGAGAAGGTGGAGCGCGCGATCGAAGCGCTCGGCTATCAGCCGAATCCGTCCGCACGCGGCCTGCGCAGCACGCATGCGTATGCGATCGGCCTGGTCTACGACAATCCCAATGCGCACTACGTCATCAGCATGCAGGAAGGCGTGCTGTCGGCCTGTCGCGAGCGCGGCTTCGGCCTGCAGATCCATCCCTGCGACTCCTCGTCGCCCGGCCTGGCGAAGGAACTGATCGCGCTGGTCGAGCGCAATCGCCTGGCCGGCCTGGTGCTGGCGCCACCCATGTCCGAGCAGCATGAGCTGGTGGGCACGCTGGCCAAGCACGGCATCGACCTGGTGCGCATCATTTCCTCGCGCGAGGACCCGCACGACGGCTCGCCCTGCGTCTACGTGGACGACCGCAGCGCGGCCTACGCGATCACCGAACACCTGATCCAGCTCGGCCACAAGCGCATCGGCTTCCTGTGGGGCGAGCCGCATCACCGCTCCAGCCCGGAGCGCTACCAGGGCTATGCCGATGCGCTGAAGGATTACGGCATCCCGCTCGACAAGAAGCTGGTGCTGCCCGGCCGCTATGCCTTCGACGACGGCTTCCGCGGCGCGCGCAAACTGCTGGCGCTGAAAGATCCGCCGACCGCGATCTTCGGCAGCAACGACGAAATCGCCGCCGGCGTGCTCGCCGCGGCACGCTCCAGCGGACTGGACGTGCCGTGGGATCTGTCCATCGCCGGCTTCGAGGACAGCCCGTTCTCCAAGCAGGCCTGGCCAGCGCTGACCACCGCGCGCCAGTCCACCGGCGAGATCGGCCGCCACGCCGCGCTGCACCTGATGGCCGACCTGCAACGCGAGAACGGCGACGCCGCGACGGAGCCGCCGAACGAATGCTTTGTCCCCGAACTGGTGGTGCGCGGCTCGACCGCCCCGCCGAAGAACAACACGCCCAAGAAATCGCCACCCCGCGAGGCGACGTCGCGCAAGGCCTGAAGCCGCGCGGCGTTGCGCACGCCACCGAGAACGCCATCCATGAAGCAAGCCAGCGATACCCTGATGTTCCGTGAGGCCCACGAGGCCGCCGACGTGGTCGAGCGCCAGCTCGCCGCCAATGCCGACGTGCTCAAGGCGCTCGGCGAGCGGCTGCGCGCCGAGCCGCCACGGTTCATCGTCACCTGCGCGCGCGGCAGTTCCGATCATGCGGCGGCGTATGCCAAGTACGTGTTCGAGACCAAGCTCGGCCTGATCACCGCCTCGGCCTCGCCCTCGATCGCCTCGATCTACGATGCCGACCTGAAGATGGACGGCGCGCTGTTCCTGGCCATTTCGCAATCGGGCAAGAGCCCCGACCTGTTGCGCAGTGCACAGGCGGCGAAGGACGCCGGCGCGCTGGTGGTGGCGATGGTCAATGTGGAGGACTCGCCGCTGGCCGCCCTGGCGCATACGGTGATCCCGCTGCGCGCCGGTCCTGAAGTGAGCGTGGCCGCGACCAAGAGCTATCTCGCCACGCTGGCGGCGATCCTGCAGCTGACCGCGCACTGGAGCGGCGACGACACGCTGCACGCCGACGTCGCGCGCCTGCCGGCCGATCTGCGCCGCGGCTGGGACGCCGACTGGAGCGCACTGAGCGATGGCCTGCGCGACAAGCAGAGCCTGTTCGTGGTGGGCCGCGGCTACGGTTTCGGCGCGGCGCTGGAAGCGGCGCTCAAGCTCAAGGAAACCTGCGGCCTGCACGCCGAGGCGTTCAGCGCCGCCGAAGTGAAGCACGGCCCGATGGCGCTGGTCGGCGAAGGCTTCCCGGTGCTGTTCTTCGCCCAGGGCGACGACACGCTGGACAGCACGCTGGCCGTGGCCGAGGAATTCCGTTCGCGCGGCGCGCGCGTGTGGGTCGCCAAGCCCGGCGCCAGCGGCGCGGACATGCTGCCGCTGCCGGCGGGCATGGATTCGATCGTGACGCCGCTGCTGGCGGTGCAGAGCTTCTATCGCGCGGCCAGCGCGCTGGCGCTGGCGCGCGGCTTCGATCCGGACGTGCCGCCGCATCTGCGCAAGGTGACGGAGACCGTGTAATGGGTGCGACGCAACCTCTCCTCGCCCTGGTCAACGGTCGCGTCATGGCGGACCACGGGCTGCGCGACGATCTCGCCGTGCTGGTGCGCGGCGCCCGCATCGAAGCGCTGGTGCCGGCCGGCGATCCGGCCATCGCCGGCGCCGAGCGCCACGATCTGCAAGGCCGCCTGCTGCTGCCCGGCTTCATCGACGTGCAGGTCAACGGTGGCGGCGGACTGCTGTTCAATGCCGCGCCCAGGGTAGACACGCTGCGCGGCATCGCCGCGGCGCACCGCAAGTTCGGCACCACCGGCCTGCTGCCGACGCTGATCACCGATACCGCCGAAGTGATGCACGCCGCGCTGGATGCGGTGGATGCGGCCATCGCCGAAGGCGTGCCCGGCATCCTGGGCATCCATCTCGAAGGGCCATTCCTCGCGCCGGGACGCAAGGGCATCCACGACGCCGGCCTGTTTCGCCTGCCGGATGCGGCCGATATCGCCGCGATCGCGGCGAAGCACCGTGGCGTCGTGATGATGACGCTCGCGCCCGAGCGCGTACCGCTGGAGGCCATCCGCCAGCTCGCCGCCGCCGGCGTGATCGTGGTCGCCGGGCATACCGCCGCCGACTACGCCGCCACCCGAGCCGCGCTGGATGCGGGCGTCAGCGGTTTCACGCATCTGTACAACGCGATGACGCCGCTGGGCAGTCGTGAGCCGGGCGTGGTCGGCGCAGCGCTGGACGATCCGCACAGCTGGTGCGGCCTGATCGTCGACGGCCATCATGTGAACCCGGTCAGCCTGCGTGTCGCCATCGCGGCCAAAGCGCGCGGCAAGAGCGTGCTGGTCACCGACGCGATGCCGCCGGTGGGTTCGGACGATCCGACCTACGTGCTCAACGGGCAGACCATCGTCGCCCGTGACGGCATCTGCCAGAGCGACGACGGCGTATTGGCCGGCTCCGCGCTGGACATGGCCACGGGCGTGCGCAACCTGGTCGAGATGGTGGGCGTGGCGCTGCCCGAAGCGTCGCGCATGGCCAGCGCCTATCCCGCCGCATGGCTCGGGCTGGAGCGCGAACAGGGCCGCATCGTGACCGGCCAGCGTGCGGATTTCGCCGTGCTCGACGATCACTTCGTCGTGCACGAGACCTGGATCGGCGGCGTGCGCTACGCGGCCTGATCCATCCGGCGCCCGCTCATGGCGCGGCGCCGTCCACCACTTCGATCGCGACCACGCCACGCACCCAGCGCGCGGCGCGCTTGTCGTCCGGCGTCACCAGGCGGAACGGGCCGTCGCCGGCCAGCGGCTGGCCGTCGCGCGCGCCGGCCAGCAACGCGGTCTTGTGTCCGATCGAAGGATCCAGCTCCGCCAGCGCGAAGACCGCCTGATAGCCGTCGCTGGCGCTGACGCGCACGAAACGCGTCAGCGCCTTGCCGCGCAACGGCTTGTCCAGCGCACCGGCGCGGCGCAGCAGCTCATCCAGGGCGACGCCCGACCACACGGCGGGTTTTTCGTCGTGGACCGCGGCCGTCACCTGGGCCTGCGGCAGCTTCGCCAGCGCGGCCTGATCGAAGGCAGTCGTCTTGCCGTCCACCACCAGGCGGATCGCCGGGGCGGGCTCGGCCGCGTGCACCGCGCATGCCAGCAGGCAGCCGAGTACGAACCACGCATATCTATAGGGTCGGAACGTCACGATCCTGCTCTCCGTTGCCATCGATGGGGTTCTGCGTCGCGGACCCGGCGTCCAGCCGGCATCGTTCCGGATGTCCAGGCCGCATGGCGATCATGCCGAGATGGCCGGTGCTTCACAAAGCATGCACGTTACGCGACGGCACAGTAGCTCCCCGAACGTTTCCCGCTTGATCGGCATCAAGGGCATGCCGGCCAGCCGCCGGTAACATCGGGCCGGTCGCCGGCATGGCGAACCCGCCCATGAGGGGTGTCTATGGAACGGCCAACGGAGCACGCCGGCAAAGGCCAGGAACGCATGGTGTTCCTGCTTCTCACCGTCGCGCTGTTCCCCATTCTCGCGGTTCTGCTGGTGGCGTCCTACGGCTTTGCCGTGTGGGTCTGGCAAATGTTCAACGGCCCGCCGGGCGGCTGACCGTGCCTGCCGATACGCTCCATGCGGGACGACGCGCTTTTCTGCGCGGGCGCATGCACGCACCGCCCGTTCATCGGCCGCCCTGGGCGCTGGCTGAACCGCATTTCCTCGACGCCTGCACGCGCTGCGGCGACTGCGTGCGGCAATGTCCTCAACAGGTGCTGGTCGTAGGCGCCGGCGGCTATCCCGAATTCGATCCCGCGCGTGGTGAATGCACGTTCTGCGGCACCTGCGCCGGTGTCTGCGCCAGCAAGGCGCTGGATCGCGCCGAGGCAACCCCGCCCTGGTCCTTGCGGGCGCAAGTGCGCGGCGAAGCCTGCCTCGCCGCACAGGGCATCATCTGCGCCAGTTGCCAGGATGCCTGCCCGGAACGCGCGATCCGTTTCGATCCCCCCGTGGGCGCGCGGCGCACCCCCATGGTCGATGCGGCGGCCTGCACCGGCTGCGGCGCCTGCGTAGGCGCCTGTCCCGTCACGGCGGTCAGCCTGGCCGCGGAGGCCACGCCATGAATGACGAACTGCATATCTCCAGCCTGCTGGTCCAGCACAGGCCGGAGGCGATGCCGGCGCTGGAGGCCTTCGTCGCCGTGCATGCCGCCGTGGAGATCGCCGCGCGCGGCGACCATCGCTGCGTCCTGCTGTGCGAAACCGGTCACCAGCGCGAAGTGCTCGACTTGATCAACGCCATGCTTGTCCTGCCCGGTGTCATCAATGTCTCGCTGATCTATCACCACGCCGAACCCCGCGCCGAGCTCGAACGCCCGATGCCCGCGCGCCCGCTGCAAGGAGCCGACGCATGACCCTGACGCGACGCGAATTCATCCGCAACACGGCGGTCGCCACCGCGGCCAGCGCCGCGGGCATCGCGCTGCCCGCGACCGCCAGCAACGTGGTGACCGAAGGCGACCTCACCCAGCTGAAGTGGGACAAAGCGCCGTGCCGCTTCTGCGGCACCGGCTGCGGCGTCAACGTGGCGGTGAAGGACGGCCGCGTGGTGGCCACCCACGGCGACGTGCACGCGGAGGTCAACCGCGGCATCAACTGCGTCAAGGGATACTTCCTCTCCAAGATCATGTACGGCGCCGACCGCCTCACCCAGCCGCTGCTGCGCAAGACCGGTGACGTCTACGACAAGCAAGGCCAGTTCACGCCGGTATCGTGGGACGAGGCCTTCGACGTGATGGCCGCGCAGTTCAAGAAGGTGCTCAAGGCCAAGGGCCCCGGCGCGGTAGGCATGTTCGGCTCCGGCCAGTGGACCATCTTCGAAGGCTATGCCGCCAACAAGCTGATGAAGGCGGGCTTCCGCAGCAACCATCTCGATCCGAACGCGCGCCACTGCATGGCCTCGGCGGTGATGGGCTTCATGCGCAGTTTCGGCATGGACGAGCCGATGGGTTGCTACGACGACATCGAGGCCGCCGATGCCTTCGTGCTGTGGGGCTCGAACATGGCCGAGATGCACCCGATCCTGTGGACGCGGGTGACCGACCGGCGCCTGTCCAACCCGCACGTGAAGGTGGCGGTGCTGTCCACTTACGAGCACCGCAGTTTCGAGCTGGCCGACATCCCGATCGTGTTCACGCCGCAGACCGATCTGGTCATCCTCAATTACATCGCCAACCACATCATCAAGTCCGGACGGGTCAACAAGGATTTCGTCGGCAAGTACGCCAGCTTCAAGCGCGGCAACGACGACATCGGCTACGGACTGCGGCCGGACCATCCGCTGGAGCTGAAGGCCAGGCATGCCAAGGACGCCAATGACGGTCAGCCGATCACCTTCGAGGAATTCGCCGCCTTCGTCGCACCCTACACGCTGGAGAAGGCGGTCCAGATGACCGGCGTGGAGCGCGGCTGGCTGGAGCAGCTGGCCGAGCTGTACGCCGATCCCAAGGTCAAGGTCACGTCGTTCTGGACCATGGGCTTCAACCAGCACACGCGCGGCGTATGGGCCAATAACATGGTCTACAACATCCACCTGCTGACCGGAAAGATTTCCACGCCCGGCAACAGCCCGTTTTCCCTTACCGGCCAACCCTCCGCCTGCGGCACCGCGCGCGAAGTGGGCACCTTCAGCCACCGCCTGCCGGCGGACATGGTGGTCACCAACCCCGAACACCGCAGGCACGCCGAGGAGATCTGGAATATCCCGCACGGCATCATCGATCCCAAGCCCGGCTATCACGCAGTGGAGCAGAATCGCGCGCTGCGCGACGGCAAGCTCAATGCTTATTGGGTCATGGTCAACAACAACATGCAGGCCGGCGCCAACATGCTGGAGGAGACCTATCCGGGCTACCGCAACCCGGACAACTTCATCGTGGTTTCCGATGCCTACCCCACCGTCACCGCGCAGGCAGCCGACCTGATCCTGCCCGCTGCCATGTGGGTGGAGAAGGAAGGCGCCTACGGCAATGCCGAACGCCGCACGCAGTTCTGGCACCAGCTGGTAAGCGCACCGGAAGGCGCACGTTCGGACCTGTGGCAGCTGATGGAATTCGCCAAGCGCTTCACCACCGACGAGTGCTGGCCAGCCGATATCCTCGCCGCCAACCCGCAGTTCAAGGGCAAGACGCTGTACGACGTGCTCTACCGCAACGGCAAGGTGGACAAGTTCCCGGTGGCGGACATCGAAGCGGGCTTCCACAACGACGAGGCCGCCGCGTTCGGCTTCTACGTGCAGAAAGGCTTGTTCGAGGAATACGCCGAGTTCGGCCGCGGGCATGGCCACGATCTGGCACCGTTCGACGCGTACCACCAGGCGCGCGGCCTGCGCTGGCCGGTCGTCGACGGCAAGGAGACGCGCTGGCGTTACCGCGAAGGCGCCGACCCGTACGTCAAGGCCGGCACCGGTTTCCAGTTCTACGGCAATCCGGATGGCCGCGCGGTGATCTGGGCGCTGCCCTATGAGCCGCCCGCGGAAATGCCCGATGCCGAGTACGACCTGTGGCTGTGCACCGGCCGCGTGCTGGAACACTGGCACTCCGGCTCGATGACCATGCGCGTGCCGGAGCTCTACCGCAGCTTCCCCGCGGCCGTGGTGTTCATGCATCCCGACGACGCGGTCGCCCGCGGCCTCAAGCGCGGCGACGAAGTACGCGTGGTGTCGCGGCGCGGCGAGATGCTGTCGCGCATCGAGACGCGCGGCCGCAACCGCGTGCCGCGCGGACTGGTATTCGTGCCGTGGTTCGACGCGGGGCAGCTGATCAACAAGGTCACGCTCGACGCCACCGATCCGATCTCCAAGCAGACCGATTACAAGAAGTGCGCCGTCAAGGTCCTGCCCGCCTGAGGATGCCCCGATGTCCAAAACGTCTCGCCTGGTCGCCAGCGCCGTCGTGGTCCTCGCACTGGCTTCGGTCCTGGCCTTCGTGGCTTCGCACAAACCCATAGGCCCTGCCGGTGCACCGCATGAGGCCGCCGTGCCCGGCGCGGCCGCTTCCGCCGCGCCGGTGGCACAGGCGCCGCCCGGCACCGCCGTGCCGGCCGGTGCGGGGCTCGATGCGCTCCGCCGCGGCGCGCCCCTCGACCAGGAGATCGCGCCGCCGCCGATGGCGCGGGTGGAAAACGCCGACATCAAGCGCAACCGCGCCTACCCGATGCAGCCGCCGACCATCCCGCACACCATCGACAACTACCAGATCGACCGCAACTCCAACCGCTGCATGCTCTGCCACGCGCGCGCCAACGCCGACAAGTTCCAGGCGCCGCCGATCAGCGTCACCCATTACATGGACCGCGACGACCAGTTCCTCGCCACCATTTCCCCGCGCCGCTATTTCTGCAACCAGTGCCACGTCGTGCAGACCGATGCGAAGCCGCTGGTGGCGAACGGCTTCAAGGACATCGACACCGTGCTGTCCGAGCAGAAGGCGAACTGACATGTGGGCATGGATCAAGCGATGGGCGATCGCCTTCTGGCACACGCTGCGCCGGCCCAGCGTCCACTACAGCCTGGGCTTCCTTACGCTGGGCGGATTCATCGCCGGCATCATGTTCTGGGGCGCGTTCAACACGGCGCTGGAAGCGACCAATACCGAAGCGTTCTGCACCAGTTGCCACGAGATGCGCGACAACGTGTTCCAGGAGCTGAAGAGCACGATCCACTACAGCAATCGCTCCGGCGTACGGGCCACCTGTCCCGACTGCCATGTGCCGCATAAGTGGACCAACAAGATCGCGCGCAAGATGCAGGCCTCCAAGGAGGTCTGGGGCAAGATCTTCGGCACCATCAATACGCGGCAGAAATTCCTGGACGAACGGCTCGTGCTGGCCGAACACGAATGGGCGCGGCTGAAAGCGAACGACTCGCTCGAATGCCGCAACTGCCACAATTACGCGTCGATGGACCTGACACGGCAATCGCCGCGCTCGGCCGCGATCCACAAACGCTGGCTCGGCACGGGTGAGAAAACCTGCATCGATTGCCACAAGGGCATCGCGCATCACCTGCCGGACATGCGGGGCATACCGCAGGGGTAGCGTCGTTCCTTCTCCCCGGAGGGGAGAAGGACTCACCTACCGACACCAAACTGCAACATGCCTTGCCCAGCATGGCCGGCTGGCTCCGCTTCTCACCGCCGAGGTTCCGATGTCTCCGCTCTGCCGCCGCGCCCTGAAGACCGCGGCCACCGTCCTGCTGGCCACTGCGGCCGCAAGCCCCGTCCTGGCGGCTCCGCACCGGGTGATCCTGTTCGTCTGGGACGGCATGCGCCCTGACGCGGTCAGCGAAGAAGACACTCCCAACCTGCTGGCGCTGGCCAAGCGCGGCACCTGGTTCGAGGACAACCACTCGACCTATCCCACCTTCACCATGGCCAACGCCTCCACCTTCGCTACGGGCAGTTTTCCCGGTCCGCTGGGCTTCTACGGCAACCGCTTCTGGGCGGCGCGCGAGACCGGCCTGAAGACCACACCCAGCACCCGTACCTCCGGCGGCGAGGACGTGAACTTCCGCAATGCGGTTTACGTGGAAGACGACCTGGTGCTGCGCGCCATCGACAAGGCCAGCAAGGGCGATCTGCTGGAACTGCCCACGCTGTTCGCCACCGCGCAGAAGGCGGGGCTGAAGACCGCGGCGATCGGCAAATCCGGCGCGGCTTTCCTGCAGAACTACCGCCTGCCCAACCATGGCGATCCGGACAAGGTCGGCCTGCTGCTCGACGAGAAGACCGCGCTGCCGCTGTCGTTCGCCAAGGAACTGCAGCAGGCCGGCTATCCGCTGCCCAAGACCACGCCGAACGTCTACGCCGACGGCGAGGTCGCCCTGCGCGAAGAGAACGAAGACCCGACCGAGCGCGGCAAGGCCGCCAAGCTCAAGGACGGCGCCACCAGCGACGCTACTGCCGGCGGCGACACGCCGCCTACCGCGGCCAACGCCTGGATGATGAAGGTCTACCTCGACGAAGTGCTGCCGCGGCACAAGCCGGACCTCAGCGTGGTGTGGATGCGCAACCCTGACACCACCCAGCACATCTACGGCGTCGGCTCGCCGGAATTCCATCTCGCACTGCAGGCTCAGGATGCGCTGCTCGGCCAGCTGGAGGCGAAGCTGCGCGAGCTGGGGATGGCCGAAGACACCGACGTCATCGTGGTCTCCGATCATGGCCACAGCAACATCGCCGGTCCGCGCGATCTGTTTCCGCTACGCCAGATCAACGACGGCCGCGTCGCCGGCGTGGACAACGACTGGGGCTATTCGGTCTCCGGCGGCATCCGCATGGCGCACGAACTGACCACGCGCGCGGGCATTCCCGCCTTCGACGGCCTGGGCTGCGTCTATTCGCCGGTGATGAGCGGCATCCGCGCCGACGGCACGCAGCTCGTGCCGACGCGTTTCGACGACGACGGTCGCCTCTGCGGCAAGCCCGGTCCGTACACCACGCCCAGCTACGTGGTGCCCGAGACTCTGCCGAAGGGCGCGCTGGTGACCGCGCCGAACGGCGGTACCGAGTACTTCTACCAGCCCGAGCACAATGCCGACGTGGTGAAGCGTGCGGTGCGCTTCCTGCAGTCGCGCGAATACGTGGCGGCGGTGTTCGTGGCCAAGCGCTACGGCAACCTGCCCGGCACGCTGCCGGCCGAGAACGTGCATCTGGAGAACGCACCGCGCGGCCCGGACATCATCGTCAGCTACGCCTGGGATGCCGACGCGACGATCCAGGGCTTCCGCGGTACCGAGTACTCCACCGTGTTTCCCGAGTCGCCCAGCGAGCGCGGCGAGCACGGCAGCTTCAGCCCGATCGACGTGCACAACACCCTGCTCGCCGCGGGCCCGAATTTCCGCGGCGGCTTCCGCGACACGCTGCCCAGCGGCAACGTCGACGTGGCGCCGACCATCGCCGCCCTGCTGGGCCTGAAGCTGCCGCAGGCGCAAGGTCGCGTGCTCCAGGAAGCGCTGAGCGGTGCGCAGGGCAAGACGGCGGACAGCTACCGCGTGACGCCGACGGCGCTGCATCCCGCCCAACCCGCTACCGGCCTCAGCATGCAGCGTGTGGACGGCACGGCGCTGTCGGGTTCCAGCTACAGCTTCACGCTGCAGCTCAAGCAGCTGGAGAGTGCGGACGGCAAGCGCTGGACGTATTTCGACTACGCCAAGCCCGAGCGGCATTGACGCATCGCGTAGGTTGGGGTGAGCGTAAGCGAACCCCAACATGGCGATATAGATGAGGCTTTCGCGTTGGGGTTCGCCCTCGGCTCACCCCACCCTACGCGAAGCGCGGCTCATTCTTCGTAGACGTGCAGGTGATTGAACGTCCACGCGTGGTACGACTTGACCAGATCCTGGTCGATGCAGTCGGTGTACAGGCCATTGCAGCGCTCGCGCAGCACGGTCGCAGCCGAGAAGTACGGATCCATCGGCACGCCGGCCGCCTGCAGCACCATGTTGGGCAGATGCGCGATGTCGAGCATCGGGTAATCCGGCAGGCGGCGGCCGGGGACGTTGCTCTTGATCATGTAGTAGGTCAGGTAGTCCTTGTAGGACTGCAGCGGCGCCGGCCAGGTGCGCGCCATCTCGCGGATCAACCCGTTGAAGGACGGCTGATGGTCGCCGAAGTGCATCAGCACGGTGGGCTCGGGGCGATCCAGGAACATCTTCTCCAGCTGCGTCATCGCCAGATCCGACTGGCGCAGGTTGGAAAGATAGGTGTTGAAGTTCAACGATGGCTTTTCGGCCAGGCTCTTGAGCAGCGGACGATTGAACGGCGCCGGCAGCGTGGATAGCGGATCCAGGTCGTGCGGGCCGTGCTGGGCCAGGGTGAGGATCATCATGAAGACCGGCTGTCCCGGCTTCTTCACCTTGTCGTAGGCGCGCTTGGCCGCCTCGAACATCTGCGCATCGGTTTCCTCCCACTCGTCCAGGCCCAGGTCCTTGGCGTCGTAGAACTGGTCGAAGCCATAGGCGGTATAGGCGTTGCGGCCGTTGAGGAAGGCACCGTTGGTGGGATAGATCGCCACGGTGAGATAACCCAGGCGCTGCAGTTGCTGCGCCAGCGCGTCGCGCACGTGCGGCGACAGCACGTAGGGTGCGTACATGCCGCCGGGGCCGAAGATGTCCTGCGGCATGCCAGTGAGCACGGCAAACTCGCTCACCCAGGTGCCGCCGCCGAAGGTATGCACGCGCAGCGGGCCGTGCGCCACGGTGCGCTGGTCCGGCTTGAACATCTGCGCACGGCACTGCGGCACGTCGCACGCGGTGAAGTTGGAGGGATCGAAGGTGCTTTCCTCCAGCACCTGCACGATGTCCGGATACGGCGGCTGCGCCGCGCCGGGGCCGCCATGAGCCGTGGCGCCCCATTCCTGCTCGGCCAGCGCGTCGTCCGTCATGGGCGGAAGGGTGACGTTGGAGTCCTGCAGGTTGACGAAGAAGTTGGTCAGCTGCGCTTCGTCGGACAGCTTCTGCCAGGCGTTCCTCGCGTGCACCTGGGCGAACGGCCCGTTCGGCAGCAGGCAGACCCAGAACGCCAGGGCGCACGCCGCCGCGCCGCCCAGGCGCACGGCGAACGCCCTGGGCCTGGACAGGCCGGCCAGCATGTGGCGATCGCCGCGCCACACCAGCCACAACCCGAGCGGGACCAGGATCACCACGCCCAGCGCCAGCTCCCACAGATGCGGATAGTGCGCCAGCGTCTCGACCAGGCTCGAACGCAGGTAATAGACGAAATCCGACGGCATCAGCGGCGCGTCGAGATACTGCTGCTTGAGCTCCGAGATGAAATCCAGACCCAGGAACAGCGCGCCGCTCACCACCAGCGCGGTGGCCACGCGGGCGAAGGCGAACAGCAGCACCCCGAAGGTGCACAGCATCAACGCGAACACGAAGCCCTGCTGCTGCAGCACCGGCTCCTGGCCGGCGGTGGCGCGCACGCAGCCGGCGAAGAACAGGGTCGCGCACAGCCACGCCACGCTGTTCCGCGTGAGGCGCAACGGGATTCTCGACATAGGTTGCGTGGCCCCCTGTTCCGGCCGGCGTGTCATCGGGGCGCCATCTTACGTTCTCATTTCCTTCACAGACAGAACCGGAGGTAACGGTCAGGCCGCGCCAGGAAAGGGTTCAGCCGCCGTTGCCAGCGACGGAGCGTCGCCGGACATGCCGATCTGCTAGCTTGGCCGGCTTGTTCGTCTTCAAGGGAATCCACCATGCCGTTCCGCCGCCTCCCCCTCGCCGCCTTCACCGCCGTGCTGCTGGCCGGCTGCGCCAGCCAGGCGACCAAGCCTGTGAGCCTGCCGGACGGCAGTCGCGCCGAGGTGGCGATCCTGGAGACCACCGACATCCATTCGAACGTGCTGAGCTACGACTACTACAAGCTCAAGCCGGACACCTCGGTGGGCTACGAGCGCACCGCCACCCTGATCCGCCAGGCGCGCCAGCAGTTTCCGAACAGCTTCCTGTTCGACAGCGGCGACACCATCCAGGGCAGCGTACTGGCCGACTACCAGGCCCAGGTGAAGCCGGTGGGCTGCGGCGAGGAGCTGGCGATGTACGCGGCCATGGACGCCGTCGGCTACGACGGCGGCACGGCCGGCAACCACGAGTTCAACTATGGCCTGCCGTTCCTGTCGCAGGTCACCGGCACGGCGATGAACGTGGATGGCGGCCGCACCGATCGCTGCGCCGGTCCGCACTTCCCGCTGGTATTGGCCAACGTGTTCAGCGCCCGCGACGGCGCGCCGATCTTCAAGCCGTGGGCGGTAGTGGAGAAGACCATCCAGGTCGATACGCCGGACGGCAAACGCAGCGTGCCGCTGCGGGTGGGCATCATCGGCTTCACCCCGCCGCCGATCCTGGAATGGGACAAGCAGAATCTGGAAGGCAAGGTCACCGTCACCGGCGTGGTGGAAGCGGCGAAGAAATACCTGCCGGAACTGCAAGCGCAGCATCCCGATCTGATCGTCGCCGTGCTGCACGGCGGCCTCAACACGGCCACCTACACCTCCGAGATGGAGAACGGCGGCTGGTACCTCGCCGCGGTGCCGGGCATCGACGTACTGCTGCTGGGCCACTCGCACACCGAGTTCCCGGGGCCGCACTACAAGGGCATGCAGGATGTGGATGCCGAGCGCGGTTTCGTGCGCGGCGTGCCGGCGGTGATGGGCGGCTTCTTCGGCAAGGACCTGGGCGTGGTCAAGCTGGCGCTCGCGCGCCGCGACGGCCACTGGACGATCGATAAGGACAACACCCACAGCGAAGTGCGTCCGATCTGCCCGAAGAAGAACGATTGCGTGCCGGCCGACCCGGCCATCGCTCCGCTGGTGGCCAAGGCGCACGAAGCGGCGGTGGCCCATGTCAGCACGCCGATCGGCGAAACCCGCCTGCGCCTGAGCAGCTATTTCGCCGACGTGGGCAACATGACCGCGCTGGCCGCGGTGAACGCCGCGCAGCGCGACTACGTGCAGGCGGAACTGCCCAAGACTCATCCCGAACTGGCCGGCGTGCCGGTGGTGGCATCCGCCGCCGCGTTCCGCACCGGCTTCGGCGGCCCGGACGACTACACCGACGTGCCGGCCGGCCCGCTGAGCCTGCGCAGCGCGGCCGATCTGTACTTCTATCCCAACACCCTGGCCGCGGTGAAAACCGACGGCGCCGGGCTGAAGGCGTGGCTGGAGAAATCGGCCGAACGCTTCCGCCGCATCGATCCGGCCGCCGCCGGCGAGCAGCCGCTGCTCAACGACCGCATGCCCGGCTACAACTTCGACCAGCTGCAGGGCGACATCAGCTACGTCATCGACGTGACGCGGCCGGAAGGCGAACGCATCGTCGACCTGCGCTGGAAGGGCAAGAAGGTCGATCCGAAACAGCCGTTCGTGGTGGTCACCAACAACTACCGCGCCAGCGGCGGCGGCAACTTCCCCGGCCTGGACGGCAAGAACGTCGTGCTCGCCGCGCCGGATGGCACGCGCGAGATCCTGGCCAAATGGCTGGAGCGCCAGCACACGCTCGATGCGAAGAGCCTGCCGAAGACGTCCTGGCGCTTCGCGCCGGTGAAGACGCGCGGCCCGGTGGTATTCAAGGGCGCCGCCGGCAAGGAAGAGGTGGCGCGGGAAGTCGGCCTGAAGAACGTGCGCCAGCTGAAGGACAACGGCGACGGCACGGCCGTGTACGCGATCGATTTGTCGAAGTAAGCAACCGAGCCCCGCCCTCCACCACCCTCTCCCCTGCGGGGAGAGGGTCGGGGTGAGGGGGACCTACGGAGCGTAGAAGCGGGAACGCCTGAGCGTGCCTCGCTCCGTAGAACTTCTTTCTCGAGCACCCACTCCTCATCCGGCTGCCGCCACCTTCCTCGCTCCTCAGAGCAGAGCACATCCATGTGCTCTCCCCGCGTACTCCCCGGAGGGGAGAAGGATTTCACGCCGGACCGCCTTACATCCCCAGAAACCCCTTCCCCTGCTTCAACACCGTGTCGCACACCTTGGTGGTGAGCTGCGACTTCAGGTCGCTCGAGCCGCCGCCCACGCTGGACAGGTCCAGGCTCTTGCCGTTGCTGCCCTGCAGGATGCCCTTGGCGCCGCTGAGATAGCTCGGATCACGGGTCGGATCGCCGCCCGACGAGGCGCTCGCGCCCTTCTTTTTCTTGCCGCCCATCAGGCTGCCGAGCATGTCGCTGCCGCCTGACGAGGCGTTGCTGCTGGAGGCCGCGCCTCCACCTGCGCCCAGCTTGCCGAGCAGCTGGTCCTTGATGCCCGACGCGCCGGAATCGCCGCCGAGATAGTTGTTCTTCACGCAGTACTGCAGCAGGCCGGCGACGTTGCCCATGCTGCCCGACGCCATCGAACCGCCACCGCCGCCGAGCAGTCCGCCGAGCTTGCCGAGGTCCTGCGCGCTGCCCGTCCCGCAGGCCAGGCCGAGAACGAGGGCCAGGCCGGCCGTGGCGACGCTGCCGATGCGCTTTTTCATGGGTCTCTCCGTCCACAAGGTGCGCGCATTCAACACCCGGACCCGTTATGTCCGTGTCAGGCCGGAACACATTCGTACACGTAAAGTTTCAACTGCACCTGTTGACTGCGGTGCAGCATGACCCGTATGGTCGATTCCATGCCGCCTCTTCTTTCGCCCGCTCGCATGCCTTCGAACCCGGTTCGCACCGGGCGCATGCCGCTGGCCGGCGCCATGATTTCCTCCGCCACGACCATTACCACCGGTACCGGTACCACCGGCCACGGGTGGGTGTCCGCGCGCGAGTAACCTCTCACACGCAACGGCCCCGCCCTCTCGAAGAGGCGGGCCGGCCCACACCGAACCGCCAGCGAGAAACGGGGCTCCCGACCCAAGGAGACCACCGTGAACGCCCTCGCCCCTCAACTGGAACATCCCAAACAGCCCGTGCTTGCCCGGGCGCTGCCGACGACCATTCCCCGCCGCCGCATGCTGGCCGTGGGTCTGATCGGCCCCGGTCGTGTCGGCAGCGCCCTGCTCACTCAGCTGCGTGCGGCGCAGGGTCGCCTCGCCGAAGCCGGCCTGGAACTAAAACTATGCGGCGTCGCCGCCAGCAAGCGCATGTGGCTGGACTGCGACGACCCGGACCTCAACTATCGCTGCGACCGCGCCCAGACCTGGCGTCCCGCAGACCTGCGCCAGTTCGCGCGGCACGTACTCGGCGACGACGGACGCCACGCCATGCTGATCGACTGCAGCGCCAATGAAGAAGTGGCCTCGTATTACGCCCAATGGCTGGCCGAGGGCGTTCACGTGGTCACCCCCAACAAACTCGCCGCCAGCGGCCCGCTGGAGCGCTGGCATGCGATCCGCGCCGCCAGCCGCGCCGGCGCGCGCCTGCGCTACGAAGCCACGGTGTGCGCGGGTCTGCCGGTCGTGCAGACGCTGCGCGACCTCCTCGATACCGGCGACGAGCTGCTCGCCGTCGATGGCATGTTCTCCGGCACGCTGGCATGGCTGTGCAACCGCCACGATGGTGCGCATCCGTTCTCGGCGCTGGTGCGCGAAGCGCATGCGCTGGGCTATACGGAGCCTGATCCCCGCGACGACCTCTCCGGCCTGGATGTGGCGCGCAAGCTGGTGATCCTCGCGCGCGAAGCGGGCTGGGCGCTGTCGCTGGGCGACGTGGACGTGCAGAGCCTGGTGCCGGCCGAATTGGCCGCGCTGGATGCCGAAGCCTTCATGGCTCGCCTGCACGAGCTCGACGCGCCGATGGCGGCGCACCTGGCGCGCGCGCGCGCCGAAGGTGGCGTGCTGCGCCACGTCGCCAGCCTGGATCGCGCCGGCCGCGCCAGCGTGAAACTGGCCGTGCTGCCCGCATCTCACCCGTTCGCGCACACGCGGCTGACCGACAACGTGGTGCAATTCACCACGCGCCGCTACCACGATAATCCGCTGCTGGTGCAGGGACCGGGCGCCGGGCCGGAAGTGACGGCTGCCGGCGTGTTCGGCGACCTGCTGCGCATCGCCGAGTCGCTGGAGGCGCGCGCATGAACGCTCAACTGATGATGGAACCGATGGCCCGCTCACCCCGCCGCGCTCTTTCCGCCCAAGCCCTCTCGCCGGCCAGTGTCGGCAACGTGGGTATCGGCTTTGACATTCTCGGCCACAGCGTGGCCGGCGCCGGCGACCGCGCCGAAGTACGCCGCATCGACGAGCCGGTGGTGCGCATCGCCGCCATCGAAGGCTGCGTGCGCGACCTGCCGCTGGACGCCGCGCAGAACACCGCCGGCATGGCGCTGATGGCGCTGCGCAAGGCGCTGGGTCTGCGCCACGGTTTCGAGCTGGTGCTGCACAAGGGCATCGCGCTGGGTTCGGGCATGGGCGGCTCGGCCTCTTCCTGCGTGGCCGCGCTAGTCGCCGCCAACGCGCTGCTGGAACGGCCACTGCCGGCCGAAGCGCTCTACGGCTTCGCGCTGGAAGGCGAAGCGGTGGCCAGTGGCGGCCGCCACGGCGACAACGTCGGCCCCATGCTGCTGGGTGGCCTGGTGCTGGCCACGCGCGACCGCCTTGTACGCGTACCGGTGCCGGAGGCATGGCACTGCGCGCTGGTCCATCCGCACATGGTGCTGGAGACGCGCAAGGCGCGCGCGGCGCTGGCCGGTGCGTACGAGCTGAAGGAGTTCGTCGCGCAGAGCGCCAACCTCTCACTGGTGCTGGCCGGCTGCTGGCGCGGCGACGCCACCCTGGTGCGCGAGGGCCTGGAGGACGTGCTGGTCGAGCCGCGCCGTGCGCCGCTGATCCCCGGTTTCACGCGGGTCAAGCAGGCGGCGATGGATCATCACGCAATGGGCGCCAGCATCTCCGGCGCCGGCCCCAGCGTGTTCGGCTGGTTCGAACGGCGCGAGGAAGCGCAGGCGGCCGCGGCGGCCATGGCCGCCGCCTTCGCCGAGGCCGGCCTGGGCAGCGACACGCTGGTGTCTCCGATCAACGGACCGGCCGCCGCGCTGGTCGACGCGGAGCATGGCGCATGAGCGAACCCTTGCTTTATCACAGCACGCGCGGCGCGGCCGGCGACGCCGGCATCGGCGAGGTGATCGCCGCGGGCCTGGCGCCGGACGGCGGACTGTACGTGCCAGAGGCGCTGCCGCGGCTCGATCCGGCCAGCTTCGACCCGGACGCAAGCCTCGCCGATACCGCAGCGCAGCTGCTGCGGCCGTTCTTCGCCGGCCATCCGCTGGCGGCCGAACTGCCGGCGATCTGCCGCGAGGCGTTCTCCTTCGATGCACCGCTGCGCCCGCTCGCCCGTCACCCGGGCGCGGCGATGCTGGAGCTGTTCCACGGGCCCAGCGCGGCGTTCAAGGATTTCGGCGCGCGCTTTCTGGCCAGCTGTTTCCGCCGCCTGCGCTCGGCCGGTGCGCCGCCGCTGACCATCCTGGTCGCCACCTCCGGCGATACCGGCGCGGCGGTGGCGGCCGCGTTCCATCGTCAGCCTGGTGTAGAAGTGGTGATCCTTTACCCGGACGGCCTCGTCTCGCCACGCCAGGCACACCAGCTCGGCTGTTTCGGCGACAACGTGCGCGCGCTGCGCGTGGCCGGTCGCTTCGACGACTGCCAGCGCATGGTCAAGGCCGCCCTCAACGATGCCCGACTGCAGGCGCGTCGACCGCTGTCGTCCGCCAACAGCATCAGCCTCGGCCGTCTGCTGCCGCAGATGGCCTACTACGCGCACGCCTCGCTGCGCTGGTGGCGCGAGCATCGCCGTCCGCTCAACTTCATCGTACCCACCGGCAACCTCGGCAATGCGCTGGCTTGCGCCTGGGTGCGCGAGATGGAACTGCCGGTTGGCGCGATCGAGCTGGCCTGCAATGCCAACCGCACGCTGCCCGATTACTTCGCCGGCACCGCCTATGCGGCGCGGCCGGCAGTGGCGACGCTGGCCAATGCCATGGACGTCGGCGCGCCGAGCAATTTCGAACGCCTGCGCTGGACCTTTCCGCACGATGAGGAACTGCGCCGTCGACTTTCTTCCCACAGCGTGGACGACGCGACCATTCGCGCCACCGTGCTCGAGCACGCCGCGCACGGCGAAGTGTTCTGCCCGCACACGGCCACCGCCATGCACCAGCTCGACCAGCGTGAGCGCCAGGACGACTGGGCCGTGGTGTCGACCGCGCATCCGGCCAAGTTCGAAAGCGTCATCGAACCGCTGATCGGACGCAGCGTGCCCACGCCGCCCGCACTTGCCGCTATGCTCGCCCGGCCAGCGCACGCCGAACCGCTGGAGGCCAGCG
Organism: Dyella sp. CR10; assembly: GCF_055814425.1. NCBI lineage: Bacteria > Pseudomonadati > Pseudomonadota > Gammaproteobacteria > Lysobacterales > Rhodanobacteraceae > Dyella > Dyella sp. CR10. Next base: position 4,854,424 of record NZ_CP185986.1, on the reverse strand, counting down.
ACGAAGCGCTGAAGGCCTGGTTGCTCGATATGACCACGGCACGCGCGCCGGTCAGGATGCACGTCTCGGCGAACTCGTAGGAGCACTCATGATGGGCGATCTCCAACCCTGGTTCTGGTGAACGACCGCGCGGCCAGGCACCGAGCCCCGGCCTGATGTTCGACCTGCGCCCCGGCCGATATCGGCCGGGGCTTTATTTTGTGCTCCGCGGCAGCCCCGCCCGGCATGCCGGATTTGGTCTTTCCAAGACGATGGCCGGTCTCGTTCGACCGCGCCAAAACCTGCCGTACCAATCCTGGCAAGCTGCTGATCCACGGCGAATTGACCAGCGATCCTCCGGCGCGCCTCGCGCCATTCCCCGGGATTTTCAGCACTTTCTACGTACGCCACGGTACGTACCCCATAGATGACGTCGAGTGTCGCGGATGCTCATCCAGCCATCTGGACGTCCAAATGTGATCGAGCAAACTTTTTTTGATTATTTCATAAGAAACTGTTGACACACCCGGACCGGCCCCTTAGGGTCGACTGCATGTCGCATCGCAACACCACCGCCAGCACCCCCAAGAAGAGCCGTCCTCCGACGGCGGGTGGCTTGCTGCGGCTTCGCGGCAACCTCCTTCTTGCCCTTGTACTCGTACTCCTTATTACCAACGGAGGTGCGGGCTGAGGGCGTGTGTCCAGGTAAAGCAAAACTGACCTAGATACCCCAAAGAACCCCGCACCCGACAAGGATGCGGGGTTTTTTGTTGCCCTCGGCGAAGCGCCAGCAGCGGAGCCGACATGAACCACGAAACCCAGCAGAGCAACGACAGCAGCGAGGACGGCGTAGTAGCCGATGATCGCGTGCGCATCTTCGACACCACCCTGCGCGACGGCGAACAGGCGCCCGGCTTCGGCATGGACCGACGCGCCAAACTGCGCATGGCGCATGCGCTCGAAGCGCTCGGCGTGGACGTGATGGAAGCCGGCTTTCCGCAGGCGTCGCCCGACGATTTCGCCGCCGTCGCCGAGATCGCCAGGGCCGTGCGCCACTCCACCGTTTGCGCCCTGGCGCGCTGCCAGCCTGGCGATATCGACACGGCCGGCCGCGCGCTGCAGGCGGCCCATCACTCGCGCATCCATGTGTTCCTGTCCACCAGCCCGCTGCACCGCGAGCACAAGCTGGGCATGAGCAAGCAGCAGGTGATCGATACGGCCGTCGCCGCCGTCGAACGCGCGAAAGCCTTGTGCCACGAGGTCGAGTTCTCCGCCGAAGACGCGATGCGCACCGAACCGGACTATCTGGCCGAAGTGTTCAGCGCCGCCATCGCCGCCGGTGCCACCACGGTGAACGCGCCCGACACGGTCGGCTACGTCACCCCCGCCGAGATCGCCGAGCGTTTCGCTTATCTGCGCCAGCACGTGAAAGGCGCCGAGCGCGTGGTGTTCTCCTCGCACTGCCATGACGACTTAGGAATGGCCGTCGCCAACAGCCTCGCCGCAGTGAGCGCCGGCGCGCGGCAGATCGAATGCACCATCAATGGCATCGGCGAGCGCGCCGGCAATGCTTCGCTGGAAGAAGTGGTGATGGCGCTGCGCGTGCGCGGCCCGTACTTCGGCGTGGATTCGCGCATCGATGCGCGCCGCCTGTACCAGACTTCACGCCTGCTGACCCAGCTGACCGGCCAGGCCGTGCCGCGCAACAAGGCCATTGTCGGCGACAACGCGTTCGCGCACGAATCGGGCATCCACCAGCACGGCATGCTCAAGCATCGCGGCACCTACGAAATCATGCGTCCGCAAGACGTGGGCATGGGCGAGACCAAGCTGGTGCTGGGCAAGCATTCGGGCCGCCATGCGCTGCGCTCGCGCCTGCAGGCACTGGGCCATAGCCCGGACGAAGCGGCGATGGACGGCATCTTCGCCCGCTTCAAGACGCTTGCCGACAAAAAGCGCGAAGTCCACGACGAAGACCTGGAAGCCCTGGCGCTGGGCCAGGATCCGGACGCCGCCGGTCCGTGGCGCATCGTGCAGCTGAACACCACGTCGCACCTGGGCGGCAGCGCATCAGCATCAGTGCGCCTGGCTCACGACGACGGCCGCGAGATCGGCGAAGCGGCGATCGGCGACGGTCCCGTCGACGCGGTGCTGCGCGCGATCGAACGCGCCACCGGCACCGGCCTGGAGCTCACCCAGTTCCAGGTGCGCGCCGTCAGCGAAGGCGGCGACGCGCAGGGCCAGGCCCAGCTCACCGCCCGCCATGCCACCCGCGACTGGCGCGGCAACGGCGTCAGTACCGACATCGTCGAGGCCACCGCGCTGGCCGCGCTTTCCATCGTCAACCGCATCGAGCGACAAGCGCCACCGGCGCCCGCCACGCAACCGCAAGCCCAAGGAGTCACCGCATGACCACGCCTTTCCTCTGGCACAACGGCCACATCAAGCCGTGGACCGAAGCCACCGTCCACGTCAGCACGCACGCGCTGCACTACGGTTCCTCGGTGTTCGAGGGCGAGCGCGTGTATGCCACGCCGCAGGGGCCGGCCTACTTCCGCCTGGCCGATCACACGCGCCGCCTGTTCGAATCGGCACGCGTGTACGAAATCGAGATCGGCTTCAGCGAAGACGAAATCAATGCAGCCTGCATGGAAGTGATCCGTGCCAACCGCATGGGGTCCGCTTATGTGCGTCCCATCGTGTTCCGCGGCGCTGGCGGCCTGGGCGTGCTGCCCAAGCCCGGCGCGCCCGTGGACGTGGCGATCATGGCGATGGAATGGGGCGCGTACCTGGGCGATGCGCGCGAACAGGGCGCGGACGTGTGCGTGTCCTCGTGGCAGCGTCCGGCGCCGAACACCGTGCCGAGCTGGGCCAAGGCCGGCGGCAATTACCTGAGCAGCCAGCTGATCGGCCTGGAAGCGCGCCGCGGCGGCTACGCCGAAGGCATCGCGCTGGGCCACAACGGCCTGCTGAGCGAAGGCGCCGGCGAGAACGTGTTCGTGGTGAAGAATGGCAAGCTGCTGACGCCGCCGACCAGCGCCGGCATCCTGGCCGGCATCACTCGCGACACGGTGATGACCCTGGCCGAGGATCTGGGCATCAAGGTCGAAGAGCGCGACCTGCCGCGCGAAGCGCTGTACACCGCAGACGAAGTGTTCATGACCGGCACCGCCGCCGAGATCACCCCGGTGCGTTCGGTCGACCGCAAGCCCGTCGGCACCGGCCGTCCCGGCCCGATCACCCGCGCATTGCAGGAAGCCTTCTTCGGCCTGTTCGACGGCACGACGGATGACCGCTGGGGTTGGCTGACGCCCGTGCACGCGCACGCCGCCGAGCAGGTGGCCGCATGAGCGCACGCACTCTATTCGAGAAGCTGTGGGACGCGCATCTGGTCGCGCCCGAAACCGCCGATACGCCGGCGATCCTGTACATCGATCTGCACCTGGTGCACGAAGTCACCTCGCCGCAGGCTTTCAGCGAACTGCGCGAGCGTGGCCTGAAGCTGCGCCGCCCGGACCGCACGCTGGCCACGCTCGATCACTCCACGCCGACCCTGCCCGCCAACGACAAGGGCGAGCGCCCCTACGCGAACGACGAGGCCAAGGCCCAGGTCGCGCAGCTGGAAGCGAACTGCCGCGAGTTCGGCGTCGAGCTGCACGGCTGGGACAGCAGCGAGCGTGGCATCGTGCATGTGATCGGCCCCGAGCTGGGCGCGACGCAACCGGGCATGACCATCGTCTGCGGCGACAGCCACACCTCCACCCACGGTGCTTTCGGCGCCCTGGCCTTCGGCATCGGCACCACCGAAGTGGGCCACGTGATGGCCACGCAGTGCCTGCTGCAACGCAAGGCCAAGACGCTCGCGATCTACGTCGACGGCCAACTGCCCCGCGGCGTGGGCGCGAAGGATCTGATCCTGCACATCATCGGCGAGATCGGCGTCGACGGCGGCACCGGCCACGTCATCGAGTATCGCGGCGAAGCCATCGAAGCGATGTCGATGGAAGAGCGCATGACGGTATGCAACATGTCGATCGAAGCCGGCGCGCGCGCGGGCCTGATCGCACCGGACGACACGACCTTCGCCTGGCTCAAGGGCCGCCCGCGCGTGCCGCAGGGCGCGGCGTGGGAGGCGGCGGTCGCCCGATGGAAAACGCTGCGCACCGATGCCGGCGCCAGCTACGACCGCGAAGTGCGCATCGACGCCAGCAAGGTCAAGCCCACGGTCACCTACGGCACACACCCGGGCATGGCCATCGCCATGGACGCGCCCGTGCCGGCCGCGCGTTCGCCGCAGGAAACCCGCGCGCTGGATTACATGCGCGCGCAGCCGGGCAAACCGATGCAGGGCACGCCGGTGGACGTAGTGTTCGTCGGCAGCTGTACCAACTCGCGCCTGTCGGATCTGCGCGAAGCCGCCGAAATCCTGCGCGGCCGCCGTATCGCCGATGGCGTGCGCATGCTGGTGGTGCCCGGCTCCGAAGCGGTGCGCCGCGATGCCGAGCGCGAAGGTCTGCATCACGTGTTCACCGCGGCCGGCGCCGAATGGCGTGTGCCGGGCTGCTCGATGTGCATCGCCATGAACGGCGACCTGGCGCAGCCGGGCCAGCTGGTGGTGAGCACCTCCAACCGTAACTTCGAAGGCCGCCAGGGCAAGGGCGCGCGCACCGTGCTGGCCAGCCCGGCCACCGCCGCCGCTTCCGCGCTGGCCGGTTCGATCGCCGATCCGCGCGAATACATGAATGAGGCCGCCGCCGCATGAAGCCGATCACCCGCATCCATTCCCGCACTGCGGTCCTGGCCGACGAGAACATCGACACCGACCGCATCATCCCCGCGCGCTTCCTCACCACCACCGAACGCGCCGGCCTGGGCAAGCTGTGCTTCAACGACTGGCGCTATCTGCCCGACGGCAGCGACAACCCGGCGTTTCCGCTCAACCAGCCGCAAGCCAAGGGCTGCTCGATCCTGGTCGCCGGCCGCAACTTCGGTTGCGGCTCGTCGCGCGAGCACGCGCCGTGGGCGCTGCTCGACTACGGCATCCAGGCGGTGCTGTGCAGCGAAATCGCCGACATTTTCCGCAACAACGCGCTGAAGAACGGCCTGCTGGCCATCGTGGTGTCCGACGCCGAGCACCGCTGGCTGCTGGCGCATCCCGGCACCGAGCTGACCATCGACGTGCAAGGCCAGTACATCGCCTTGCCCGACGGCGGGCGCATTCCGTTCCAGCTCGAACCCTTCGCCCGCCATTGCCTGCTCAACGGCGTCGACCAGCTGGGCTACCTGCTGCAGCACGGCGACGCCATCACTCGTTACGAACAGCATCTGGAGCAAGCCGCATGAAAGCTCGCATCGTCACCCTGCCCGGCGACGGCGTCGGCCCGGAAGTCACGGCCGCCGCCGTGGCTGTGCTGGACGCCGTCGCCGCTCATTACGACCACAGCTTCGAGTACGAAGAGCACCTGATCGGCGGTTGCGCCATCGACGCCACCGGCGAACCGCTGCCGGCCGCCGCGCTGGCCGCCTGCCAGTCCGCCGACGCGGTGTTGCTGGGCGCGGTGGGCGGTCCGAAGTGGTCCGATCCGTCGGCGCAGGTGCGCCCCGAACAGGGCCTGCTCGCGCTGCGCGCCGCCCTGGGCGTGTACGCCAATCTGCGTCCGCTGCAGGTGCACCCGGCGCTGGCTGCGCTGTCGCCGCTGAAGAACGACAAGCTGCGCAACGTCGACGTGCTGTTCGTGCGCGAACTCACCGGCGGCGCTTACTTCGGCGCCAAGACGCGCACCGCCGACACCGCCACCGACGAGTGCAAGTACACCGTGGCCGAGGTCGAGCGCGTGGTGCGCCGTGCCTTCGAGCTGGCGCGCGGCCGCCGCCACAAAGTCACCTCGGTGGACAAGGCCAACGTGCTGGAAACCTCGCGCCTGTGGCGCAGCACGGTGCAGCGCATCGCTGCCGAGTATCCGGATGTGAAGCTGGAACATCAGCTGGTCGATTCGATGGCGATGCTGCTGCTGACCCAGCCGGCCAACTACGACGTGGTGGTCACCGAGAACCTGTTCGGCGACATCCTCACCGACGAAGCCGCCGCGCTGGCCGGCTCGCTGGGACTGCTGCCTTCCGCTTCGCTGGGCGACGGCACGCGCGGTCTCTATGAGCCGATCCATGGCTCGGCGCCGGACATCGCCGGCAAGGGCGTCGCCAATCCGGTCGGCGCGATCCTGTCCGCCGCGATGCTGCTGCGCCATTCGCTGGGCCTGGAAGAAGAGGCCGGGGCCGTGGAGGCGGCGATCGAGCACGTGCTGGAACACGGCCCGCGCAGCCGCGACATCGGTGGCGACGCCGGCACCGCGGCGATCCGCGAAGCGGTCGTGGCGGCGCTGGACGAACACGTCGCCAACTCGGAAGCCTTTTTCAGCGGAGCACGCGCGTGCGGCTGACGTTCGCCCACGCGGCCTCCGCGCCGTCTGCTTCTCCCTGCGCGCAGCGGGAATCGAGGGCGCCGCTCACTCCGCCCCGAGTGACCGCCACTCCCCGCGCCCTGTCCCGCGTGCCCCTGCGCGCAGGGGGAGCAACCTTTCCCGCCACACGCTGTTATGCAACCGGGAGTTTTTCTTTCCATGCGCAGTGACCTCATCAAGACCGGCGCCGGCCGCGCCCCCGCGCGCGCCATGCTGCGCGCCACCGGACTGGACGACGGCGCCATCGCCAAGCCGCTGGTGGCGGTGGTGCATACCTGGTCCAACGTCAGCCCCTGCAACCTCAACCTGCGCGAGCTGGCCGAGCACGTCGCCGAAGGCATCCGCGCCGCCGGCGGCACGCCGATCGAGTTCAACACCATCGCCGTGACCGACGGCATCGCCATGGGCACGCCGGGCATGCGTGCCTCGCTGATCAGCCGCGAAGTCATTACCGACTCGATCGAGCTGGCCGTCGATGGCCACTGTCTGGACGCGATGGTGGTGCTGTGCGGCTGCGACAAGACCATCCCGGCTGCCGCGATGGCGATGGCGCGTCTGGACATCCCCGCGGTGGCGCTGTACGGCGGCACCATCGCGCATGGCACGCACGACAACCATCCGATCACCATCCAGCAAGTGTTTGAGGCGGTCGGCGCGCACGGCGCGGGCAAGATCGACGATGCCGAGCTCACCGCGGTGGAACGCGACGCCTGTCCCGGCGCCGGCGCCTGCGGCGGCCAGTTCACCGCCAACACCATGGCGATGGTGCTGACCACGCTGGGCCTGTCGCCGATGGGCTTCAACGACATCCCCGCCACGCATCCGGCCAAGGCCGCGGCAGCACGCCGCTGCGGCGAACTGGTGATGGATTGCCTGCGCGAGCAGCGTTCGCCGCGCGCGCTGATCAATCGCACCTCGCTGCGCAATGCCGCGCGCATGGTCGCCGCGACGGCCGGTTCCACCAACGCCGTGCTGCATCTGCTGGCGATTGCCCGCGAGGCTGGCGCGCGGTGGACACTGGAAGACTTCGAGCCGGCCTCCAGGCACACCCCGGTGATCGCCGACCTGCTGCCGGGCGGACGCTACACCGCGGTGGAGATGTTCGGTGCCGGCGGCAGCGCGCGCGTGGCCCAGGAGCTGATCGCCGCCGGCATGCTCGACGACGCGCCGACCGTCACCGGCCGCAGCCTGTTCGAGGAAGCCGCCGCCGCGCCGCGCGCCGAACAGCAGGATGTGTTCCATCCGATCGCCAAGCCGCTGAAGCCGCGCGGCGGCTACTCGATCCTGTACGGCAACCTCGCGCCGGAGGGCTGCATTCTCAAGCTTGCGGGCAAGGGCGCCACGCATTTCGAAGGCACCGCGCGCGTGTTCGAAAGCGAAGAGGATGCCTTCGCCGCCGTGCAGCAGGGCCGCATCGCCAAGGGCGACGTGGTCGTGATCCGCAACGAAGGACCTGCCGGCGGCCCCGGCATGCGCGAGATGCTCGGCGTGACCGCCGCGCTGATCGGACGTGGCCTGGGCGACGACGTGGCGCTGATCACCGACGGCCGCTTCTCCGGCGCCACGCACGGTTTCATGGTCGGGCACATGGCGCCCGAAGCGGTGCGCGGCGGCCCGATCGCGCTGCTGCGCGACGGCGATCGCATCCGCATCGATGCCGGCCTGCGCGAGATCGAGACCGACGCCGATCTGGCCGAACGACGCAAGCATTGGACGCCGCCCGCGCCCAAGGTCACTACCGGCGCGCTGGCCAAGTACGCGCGTCTGGTCGGCTCCGCCTCCGACGGCGCCACCACCCATCCCGACACCGCTGTCTCCACCCCCAAACACGTCCAAGTCACCGCTACCGAAGGAGTCACCGCATGAGCACGTCTTCCAACAACACCCTGGCCAGTGCCCGCATCGCGGTGCTCGGCTACGGCAGCCAGGGCCGCGCGCACGCCCTCAACCTGCGCGATTCCGGCCTGGACGTCGTAGTCGGCCTGCGCAAGGGCGGCCCTTCGTGGGAGAAGGCGCGCGCCGAGGGCTTCAACGTGGCCGAGCCCGGCGACGCCGTGCGCGGTGCCGACCTGGTCGCCGTGCTGACGCCCGACATGGTGCAGCCGGCGCTTTACAAGGAAGCGATCGAGCCGAACATCAAGCCCGGTGCGGCGCTGCTGTTCGCGCACGGCTTCAACGTGCACTTCAAGCAGATCGAGCCGCGCAAGGACATTGACGTGATCCTGGTCGCGCCGAAGGGCCCCGGCGCGCTGGTGCGTCGCGAGTATGAGATCGGCCGCGGCGTGCCGAGCATCTGGGCGATCCACCAGGACGTCACCGGCGAAGCCGAAGCCAAGGCCAAGGCCTACGCCGACGGCATCGGCGGCGGTCGCGCGCTGCTGATCAAGACCGACTTCAAGGAAGAGACCGAAACGGATCTGTTCGGCGAGCAGGCCGTGCTGTGCGGCGGCGCCAGCTCGCTGGTGCAGGCCGGCTTCGAGACCCTGGTGGAAGCCGGTTACCAGCCGGAGATCGCCTACTACGAAGTACTGCACGAACTGAAGCTGATCGTGGACCTGTTCTACGAAGGCGGCATCGCGCGCATGCTGGAGTTCGTCTCCGAGACCGCGCAGTACGGCGACTACGTCAGCGGCCCGCGCGTGATCGACGCCGGCACCAAGGCGCGCATGAAGGACGTGCTCAAGGACATCCAGGACGGCACCTTCGCGCGCAACTGGATCGCCGAGTACCAGGCGGGCCTGCCCAACTACAAGCGCTTCAAGCAGGCGGACCTGGAGCACCCGATCGAGCAGGTCGGCGCCAAGCTGCGCGCGCGCATGTCGTGGCTGCAGGCCGGCGCCGCGGCGGCCAAGCCCGCGGCCGAACCGCTGAAGAAAACCGGTTGACCCGCCCCGCCCTTCGCCACGACGGCGAGGGGCTTTCTTTTTCGATGAGGATTCGCGACACCATGAACGCCCTGCTGCCGGACATCGCCGACGCCATGCACGCCGACGACGCCACTCATCCCCTCAATGCCTTGCGTATGAGCGGCGCCGAGGTGGTGGTACAGGTACTGGCTGACGAGGGCGTGGACGTGCTGTTCGGCTATTCCGGCGGCGCGATCCTGCCGGTATACGACGCCGTGTTCCGCTACAACGCCACGCACATCGGGCCCAACGGCGGCGAGCCGATGCCGCTGATCGTGCCGGCCAACGAACAGGGTGCGGGTTTCATGGCCGCCGGTTATGCGCGCGCGTCGGGCAAAGTCGGCGTGGCCATCGTCACCTCCGGGCCCGGCGCCACCAACATGGTCACGCCGGTGCGCGATTCGATGTCCGATTCGGTGCCGATGGTGGTGTTGTGCGGCCAGGTGCCGACCACCGCGATCGGTTCGGATGCGTTCCAGGAGGCCCCGATCTCCAACATCATGAGCGCGTGTGCCAAGCACGTGTTCCTGGTCACCGACGCGGAAAAGCTGGAAGCCACGCTGCGCACCGCCTTCGAAATCGCGCGCAGCGGCCGGCCCGGCCCGGTGGTGGTGGATATCCCCAAGGACGTGCAGAACACCTTGCTGCCGTTCCACGGCGAGGGCCTGCTGCCGATGCCCGGCTATCGCGCACGGCTGCAACGGCTGGAGCAGTCCGTCCTGGACGACGCGCAATGCACGGCATTCTTCGAAGCGCTGGCGCAATCGAAGCGCCCGCTGATCTACGCCGGCGGCGGCGTCATCGCGTCCGGAGCCGCCGAGGCCTTGCGCGCGTTCGTCGCCGACTATGGCCTGCCCGTCACCACCACCCTGATGGGCCTGGGTGCGTACGACACGACCGAACCTCTCGCGCTGCACATGCTGGGCATGCACGGTACGGCCTACGCCAACTACGCGGTGGAGGATTGCGATTTCCTGTTCGCGCTGGGCGCACGCTTCGACGATCGCGTCGCCGGCGTGCCGGACAAGTTCGCGCCGCTGGCGAGGTTCGTCGCGCAGATCGATATCGATCCCGCCGAGATCGGCAAGGTCAAGGCGATCGACTGGCATCACACCGGCGACCTGTCGCGCACCCTCACCCAGCTGCGTGCGTGGGGCGAGCGTCACGGCTGGCGCGACCGGCTGGCCGAACGCTACGCACCGTGGCACCGCCATGTGGCGGAGCTGAAGCGCGCCCACGCCCTCGACTACGACCGCGCCAGCCCGCTGATCCAGCCTTACGCGGTGATCGAAGAGATCAATCGTCATACGCAGGGCCGCGCGGTGATCAGCACCGGCGTCGGCCAGCACCAGATGTGGGCGGCGCAGTACTTCGACTTCCGCGAGCCGCGGCATTGGCTCAGTTCCGGCTCGATGGGCACGATGGGCTTCGGATTGCCCGCGGCGATCGGCGCGCAGTTCGCGCGGCGCGACGCGGTGGTGATCGACATCGATGGCGATGCCAGCATCCGCATGAATCTCGGCGAGCTGGAAACCGTCACGACCTACGGCCTGCCGGTGAAAGTGGTCGTGCTCAACAATATCGGCGACGGCATGGTGCGGCAGTGGCAGAAGCTGTTCTTCCGCGGCCGCTTCGCGTCCTCCGACAAGAGCCTGCATCGCAAGGATTTTATCAAGGCCGCGCAGGCCGACGGATTCGAATGGGCGCGGCGACTGGAGCGCAAGGAGGAGCTGGCCGCCACGATCGCCGACTTCCTCGCACACCCTGGCCCGGCCTTCCTGGAAGTGATGATCGACCCGGATGCCGGTGTGTACCCGATGGTCGGTCCCGGCGCGACCTATGCGCAGATGATCACCGGCGACCACATCGCCTCGCGCGACGCGGTGAATACCGATGGCGCCGCGAGCGACATGTTTTGAGCGAGACGGCCATGAAACACACGCTTTCCATCCTGTTGCAAAACGAGGCCGGCGCACTGGTGCGCGTGGCCGGGCTGTTTTCTGCGCGCGGCTTCAATATCGACTCGCTCACCGTGGCCGCCACGCAGGATCCGGCGGTCTCGCAGCTGACCCTGGTGATGCACGCCGCCGACGACGCGGTCGATCAGCTCATCAAGCAGACGCGCAAGCTGGTCGATGTGATCGAGGTCAGCCATCCGGCCGCGGAGGCGCTGCAGTGAACGCCGTGGCCGCCCCTCCGGCGGCAGACGACCACGACCTGCTCCGTCGCACGCTCGGTGCACGCGTCTACGACGTAGCGCGCGAATCGGCGCTGGAAGCCGCGCCGCTGCTGTCGGCCCGCCTCGGCCAGCGCGTGCTGCTCAAGCGCGAAGACCAGCAGCCGGTGTTCTCGTTCAAGCTGCGCGGCGCCTACAACAAAATGGTCGGCCTCAATGCGGCGCAGCGTGCGCGCGGCGTGATCGCCGCATCGGCCGGCAATCACGCGCAGGGAGTGGCGCTGGCGGCGGCGAAGCTCGGCCTGCACGCGACCATCGTCATGCCGGTGACCGCGCCGCAGGTGAAAATCGATGCCGTGCGCCGCCTCGGCGGCAGCGGGGTCGAGGTCGTGCTGGCCGGCGACTCCTATAGCGATGCCCAGGCGGAAGCGGCGCGACTGGAACAGGCGCACGGCTACACCTTCGTGCATCCCTTCGACGACCCCGACGTGATCGCCGGCCAGGCCACCGTGGGCATGGAGATCTTGCGCCAGCACCCGGGCCCGCTGCATGCGGTATTCGTGCCGGTAGGCGGCGGCGGCCTGCTCGCCGGCGTGGCGACGTATATCAAGACCCTGCGCCCCGACGTGAAGGTGATCGGCGTACAGACGGTCGATTCGGATGCCATGGCGCGTTCGCTGGAGCATGGCGAACGCATCACGCTGGACGAAGTGGGCCTGTTCGCCGACGGCACCGCGGTCAAGCGTGTGGGCGCGGAGACCTTCGCGCTGTGCCGCCGCCACGTGGATGCGATGGTGCGCGTCGATACCGACGCCATCTGTGCGGCCATCCGCGACGTATTCCAGGAAACCCGCTGCGTACCGGAGCCTTCCGGCGCGCTGGCCCTGGCCGGCCTGAAGCAGTACGCCATCGAACACGGACTGCGCGACGAAACGCTGGTCGCAATCGTGTCCGGCGCGAACCTCAACTTCGATCGGCTGCGCTTCGTGGCCGAACGCGCCGAGGTGGGCGAACAGCGCGAAGCGGTGTTCGCCGTCAGCATCCCCGAGGAGCGCGGCAGCTTCCGCCGCTTCTGCGCGACGCTAGGCCAGCGTTCGATCACGGAGTTCAACTACCGCATCGGCGACGCTGAGCGCGCGCATATCTTCGTCGGTATCCAGATCCGCCAGCGCGACGAGCGGGAAGCACTGACAGCCGCGTTCGTCGCCGAAGGCTTCGGCGTGCTCGACCTCACCGACGACGAGCTCGCCAAGCTGCACCTGCGCCATATGATCGGCGGCCGTTCGCCGCTGGCGCGCGACGAGCTGCTCTACCGCTTCGAATTTCCCGAGCGCCCCGGCGCGCTCACCCGTTTCCTCGGCCACATGCATCCGGACTGGAACATCAGCCTGTTCCACTACCGCAACCATGGCGCGGACTATGGCCGCATCCTGGTCGGCATCCAGGTACCAGTGCACGAGCGTGCGATGTTCGAGACCTTTCTCGCCACGCTGGGCTATCCGCACTGCAACGAGAGCGCCAACGAAGCGTATCGCCTGCTGCTCGGCGGCTGACGCGGGGCTTACAGCGCTTTTCGCGCGCGCGTGCGCGAACATGAATATGTAAGCACGAACGCATTTCGTCGCGGCAACGTGAAGCATGCCGGTGTTTGATGATCGCGTTCGCGCTTTGACGATGTTCGCGTTGACATGCATTTTCCTGCGGCGCAGGTTCGGGCCCGGGAGGCGGTGGCTGCGTTTTCGCGGCCGCCCGGTCGTCGTCTCGCACGACGTTCAATGGGAGTCATGCATGTCACGTCGCTATATGTCGCGTCCGCAAGGACGCGCGTGGATCAGTGCGCGCCAATGGGGAGTGGCACTCATCGGTCTGTCGATGGCGCTCGCCGCCGATGCGCAGGATGCCGCGCCGGCCGACCAGCAGAAAGCCAAGACGCTCGAAGGTGTGCAGGTCGTCGGTTCGCGCGCCAAGGACCGCACCGCGGCCGAAACGCCGGCGCCGGTGGATGTGATCGGACGCGAGCAGCTGGAGAGCGCCGGCGTGGTCGAGGTCGGCCAGGCGCTGCAGATGCTGGAGCCGAGCTTCAATTTCTCGCGCACCTTCGTCAGCGACGGTACCGACACCATCCGCCCGGCGACGCTGCGCGGCCTGGGCCCCGATCAGGTGTTGGTGCTGGTCAACGGCAAGCGGCGGCACCAGCAGGCGCTGGTCAATGTGCAACAGACCATCGGCCGCGGCTCGGCCGGCACCGACATCAATGCGATTCCGATCTCGGCGATCGAGCGCATCGAAGTGCTGCGCGATGGCGCCGCGGCGCAGTACGGCTCGGATGCGATCTCCGGCGTCATCAATATCGTGCTGAAGAAGCAGGTCGGCGAGACCGACGTGTCGCTGACCGGCGGCAAGACCTACAAGGGCGATGGCTTCACGCGCCAGGGCGGCATCAATACCGGCGTGCGCCTGGGCCGCGACGGTTATCTCAACCTCACCGCCGAGTATCGCCATCGCGATCCGACCAACCGCGCCGGCCCCGATACGCTGCGCGTGGATCCGCCGCGCGTCACCCAGAAACTGGGCGACGCGGACACCAAGGACGCCTACTTCTGGCTCAACGGCGGCCTGCCGATCGCGCGCGGCGAGCTGTATTGGTTCGGCGGCATCTCGCAGCGCAAGGGTGATTCGTTCGGCTTCTTCCGCCCCGCCGCCGACAACCGCACGATTCCCGCGCTGTATCCGGATGGCTTCTTGCCCAATATCGCGACGAACGTGAAGGACGCATCGCTGGCCGTGGGCTTCCGCGGGCCGCTCGGCGACAAGTGGGACTACGATGTCTCGCTCAATCACGGCCGCAGCCAGTTCGGCTTCGACGAACGCCGGTCGGCGAACGTGAGCTGGTGGTACGAGCCGCGCGATCCCGCCAATCCGGCCGCGGGCATCTACGCTCAATCGCCGACCGCCGCCAACACCGGCACGCTGCGCCTCAACGAAACCACCTTCAACGCCGACGTGCGCGGCCCGATCGACTGGGGCGTGGGCCACGACGCGCTCAATCTCGCCGCCGGTTTCGAGTGGCGCCGCGACAGTTACCAGATCCTGCCGGGCGACCCGGTCTCCTACACCTACGGCCGCACCGACAATCGCAACATCCCCATCTATGGCCAGACCGGGGACATCGCCCAGCCGGGCATGCAAGGCTTCCCCGGATTCTCGCCGAACGAGGCGGTGAACCTGGGGCGCCACAACATCGCCTTCTATGTCGATGCCGAGTCGCAGCTGACCCAGCGCCTGCTGGTGGGCGCGGCCGTCCGGCACGAGCACTATTCGGACTTCGGCGGCACTACCACCGGCAAGCTGTCGCTGCGTTTCGACGCGAACGACACGTTCGCCGTGCGCGGCACGCTCGCCAGCGGTTTCCGCGCGCCCGGCGTGCAGCAGCTGTTCTACAGCCAGCGCTCCACCAACCTCGACCCCAGCGGCAAGCTGACCGACACGCTGACCGCGCGACAGGACAGCGCGGTGACGCGCGCCTTCGGCATCCAGCCGCTTAAGCAGGAGACCTCGCGCAGCGGCACCGCGGGCATCGTCTACAAGCCGGGCAACGACTTCACCCTCACCGTCGACGTGTTCCGCATCGACATCAGGAACCGCATCATCTTCTCCAGCAATATCGTGCCCGAGAGCGTGGGCACCGATGGCAACGCCTGCGCGGCGAACAATGCCAACTGCCCGATCCGGGCGATCCTGGCGCCGTTCGGCGTGGGCCAGGTGCTGTTCTTCACCAACGCCATCGATACCCGCACCAAGGGCGTGGACGTGGTCGCGCAGAAGGGCTTCCGCTTCGACGATGCTTCCGTCCTCGATCTCACGGCCTTGCTCAACTACAACAAGACCGATGTCACCAAACGCAAGTCGCAGTCGGCCATCCTGCCGCCGGACAAGCTGTTCGACGACACGCAAGTGACGCTGATCGAGCAGGGCCAGCCGCGCGTGCACCACGTGCTGCAGGGCATCTACCGCACGGGGCCGTGGGACTTCACCCTGCGCGGCAACTACTTCGGTCCGGTCAGCGGCGAAGGCTTCACGCCGGGCGTCAAGCAGACCTGGAGCGGCAAATGGCTGGCCGACGTGGCGGTGGGCTATCGCTTCTCCGCCAATGCCAAGCTGACGGTGGGCGCGGACAACGTGTTCGACACGTATCCCGACAAATGGAATCCGAAAACGGGCGCGCCGTTCCCGCAACTGGGCTTTACCTATGGCTGGGAGACGCTGCCGTTCGGCGTGAACGGCGGGTACTACTACGCGCGTCTGGATTTCAAGTTCTGAAACGCACGCGCAGGTCGGGTGAGCCCCTGGCGAACCGCAGCATGCGTGGCGCTTGAAGGTAGCGAGGTTGGGGTTCGCCGATGGCTCACCCCGACCTGCGCGTCATGTATCGGCGTCCAGCTCGAACACGTGGTTGTCGTAGTCACTGAAGTACAGCGCGCGCTCGCCGCGCGCCAGCTGATACTCCACGCCGAGCACCGTGAGGCGCTCGGCACAGACGCGCAGTTCGTCCGGTGGCACGGCGAAGGCGATGTGGTCGCCGTGGCGGGTAGCCGGCCCCATGCCTTTGACCAGCGCGAAGCGGATACCGGCCAGCTCCACGTGGGTTTCCTGATGGTGGCTGGCGCCGTCATGGTCGACTTCCACAACACGCGCATCGGGAAACACCGCAGTGAGCAGGCGCGCGGTCTGGTCGGGGTCGTGCACGATCAACGCAATGTGGCTGATGGCCTTGGGCATGGCGGCTCCTCGGGCGGACCGGGCAGAGTATGCGCGCGAAGCGGGTGACAAATCCGTTTCAGGGCGCGGGTCACGCCTCTCCCGGCGGGATCGCACGTTAAACTGAAGCGCATGGCCTCACCGTCTTCCCGCAAGCGCCAGCGGCGCACTCCCTCCACCGGCACGGCGCGGCCGCGTCCGGCCGCTCCCCAGCCGATACGTCCGGCGGACAGCTCCACCCGCGCCGCGCGCGTCCTGGACGTGCTGCTGCAATGGCTGCCGCCACGCTATCGCGAGAAGGCGCACGACTACCTGGTGCTGACCCGGATGGATCGTCCGATCGGCGCGCTGCTGCTGCTATGGCCGACATGGTGGGCGCTATGGCTCGCCGCCGGCGATTTCCCGCCGGCGAAGGCGCTGGTGATTTTCACCCTGGGCGTGTTCGCCATGCGCGCCGCCGGCTGCGCCATCAACGACTATGCCGATCGCAAGCTGGACCCGCAGGTGGAGCGCACCGCCGGCCGGCCGATCGCCGCCGGCCGGGTGACACCGCGCGAAGCGCTGATCGTGTTCGCCGCGTTGCTGGCGTTCGCTTTCGTGCTGGTGCTGTTCACCAATGCGCTGACCATCAAGCTGTCCTTCGCCGGGGCCGCGCTGGCGGCGCTCTATCCGTTCACCAAGCGCTACACCTATATGCCGCAGGTGGTACTGGGCGCGGCGTTCGGCTGGTCGATCCCGATGGCCTTCGCCGCGGTGAGCGGCACCGTGCCGCCGCTGGGCTGGCTGCTGTTCATCGGCAATATCCTGTGGTCGGTGATCTACGACACGCAGTACGCCATGGTGGACCGCGACGACGACCTGAAGGCCGGCGCCAAGTCCACGGCCATTCTGTTCGGCGACGCGGATCTGCCGATCCTGGGCATCCTGTGCGGCACGTTCGTGCTGACCATGCTGTTCGTCGGCCAGCGCGCCATGCTGGGCTGGCCTTACTGGCTGAGCCTGGCCGGCGCCGTTGGGCTGTTCGGCTGGCAGCTGTGGCGCATCCGCACGCGCGAGCGCGCGGCCTGCCTGTGGGCATTCCGCAACAACAACTGGCTGGGCATGGTGCTGTGGGTGGGGATCGTGCTGGCGCTGGCGGTGAAGTGACGCCTGCCTAGGCCGGGCTGACCAATCCGTCCCACGCCTTCATCGCGCAATCCACCACCCCCATCAGCTGCTTGCGCGACGCGCCGTCGCGCGCCTGCAGCGAGAGTCCGTTGAGCACGGTGCTGTAGAAGGCGGCGACGGTACCGACGTCGGTCGCCGCCGGCACGTCGCCGTCGGCGATGCCCTGCTTCAGGCGGCGTCGGATCAAGGCCTGCGTTTCGTTGCGGCGCTCGGCCAGGTCCTGGAACACCGCCTCGTTGTCTGCCGTGCGATGCGTCGCGCCGAGCACGACCAGGCACCCGCGGCCATTGCCGAAACTGCGCGCGGCCTCGCGCAGCATCGCTTCCACCGCGGCGCGCGTGGAGACGCCGCGCTTTTCCAGCTGATCGAGCGTGCGCGGGCCCGATGCGGTCACGTACAGATCCAGCGCCTCGCGGAACAGCGCCTCCTTGCAGCCGAAGGCCGCATAGAGGCTCGGGGCGTTGATGCCCATGGCCGCGGTGAGGTCGCCCACCGAAGCCCCGTCATAGCCGCGGTCCAGGAACACCTCCATGGCCTGGCGCAGAACCTGGTCGCGGTCGAATTTGCGCGGGCGTCCCCGCTCTTTCGTCGTAGCCATCATCGGGCGCACCTTTCTGTAGCGGTCAATACATAAAGTTCTTGACAGCCCCCGTCAAGGACTGCTCCTATTTATGTATCGATCACTACATAAAAGGAAGCAGGCGCATGAGCACTCTCGATGGCAAGGTGGCACTGGTAACCGGCGGCTCGCGCGGAATCGGCGCGGCGATCGTCAGGCGGCTGGCGCGGGACGGCGCGGCGGTGGCATTCACCTACGTCAGCTCCCCGGACAAGGCCCAGGCCCTGGCGCAGGAGATCGAAGCGGCCGGCGGCAAGGCGCGCGCCTATCAGGCCGACGCGGGCGATCCGGCGGCGCTGCGCGCGGCGGTCGATCGCGCCGCCGCGGACTTCGGGCGGCTGGACATTCTGGTCAACAACGCCGGCATTTTCCTCGGCGGCGTGTTCGAGGACACCACCCTGGAGGACTACGAGCGCACCATGGCGGTCAACGTGCGCGCGGTCTTCGTCGCTTCGCAGGCCGCGGTGCGGCATATGGGCGAAGGCGGCCGCATCGTGAGCATCGGCAGCTGCCTGGCCGAGCGCGTGCCGTCGGCGGGCATCACCCTTTACTCGATGAGCAAGTCGGCACTGACCGCTTTCACCAAGGGCCTGGCGCGCGATCTCGGCGAACGCGGCATCACGGTGAACCTGGTGCAACCCGGCTCCACCAACACCGACATGAACCCGGCCGACGGTGCGCACGCCGAAGAGCAGCGCGCGCGCATGGCGATCAAGCGCTACGGCGACGCCGCCAACATCGCCGGCATGGTGGCCTGGCTGGCGAGCGAGGAAGGCCGCTTTGCCAACGGCGCGGCATTCACCATCGACGGTGGCGCCAATGCCTGAGCCGCACGCCGCCAGGCCGCATGGCCTGACCGATCGGCTGCTGGTGCTGGCAGCGGTGTGCCTGGCAGGGCTGGGCATGCCGCTGAGCTTCACCGGTCCGGCCATTGCCCTGCCCGCGATCGGGCGAGCGCTGGGCAGCGATCCGCTGCTGCTGTCGTGGACGGTGAACGCTTTCATCCTCGCCTTCGGCGGCAGCGTCATGGCAGCCGGTGCGCTGGCCGACCAGTACGGCCGCAAGCGCATCTTCACCCTCGGCATCGCATTGTTCACCGGCCTGTCGATCGTGCTGGCGCTGGCGCGCAACCTGTGGTGGCTGGATCTCGGGCGCGCGGCGCAAGGCGTCGCGGCGGCACTGACCATGTCGGCCGGCGCCGCTTCGCTGGCACAGGAATTCGAGGGTCACGCGCGAACCCGCGCCTATAGCCTGCTCGGCACCACGTTCGGGCTGGGGCTGGCGTTCGGCCCCCTGCTCAGCGCGTGGCTGATCGAGGCCTTGGGCTGGCGCGCGGTTTTTCTCGCCACGGCCGTGCTGGGCACGCTGGTGCTGCTGGTCGGCGTGCCGCGCATGCGCGAGACGCGCGATCCGCAGGCACAAGGGCTGGATCTGCCAGGCAGTCTCAGCTTCACCGCGGCGCTGGCCCTGCTTACGTTCGGCATCATCGAGGCACCGCGCCATGCACAGGGCGGGCATCTGCCGCTGCTGCTGACCGGCGCGGCGGCGGCGATGCTCGGCTTGTTCGTCTGGGTGGAGCGGCGCGCGCGCCGCCCGATGCTGGACCTGTCGCTGTTCCGCAACCCGCGCTTCCTCGGCGCGCAGGCGCTGCCGCTGGCCACGGCGCTGTGTTACGTGGTGCTGCTGATCTTTCTGCCGCTGCGCTTCGTCGGCGTGGAAGGACGCGGCGAGGTGGCTGCCGGTCTGCTGATGGTGCCGCTGTCGGCGCCGATGCTGGTGGTGCCCTTTGTCGGCGCGTTGCTGACGCGCTGGTTGTCGGCCGGGCTGCTCTGCGCCATCGGCCTGGGCGTTGCGACCGCGGGTTTGCTGTGGCTGCGCACCGCTGCGGCGGTACCGGATGCCGGTTGGGATGCGTTGGCGTGGCCGCTGTTGCTGATCGGTGCCGGCTCGGGGTTGCCCTGGGGCCTGATGGACGATCTGGCGGTAAGCGTGGTGCCGAAGGAACGCGCCGGCATGGCGACCGGCTTCTTCACCACCATGCGCGTGGCGGGCGAAGCGGTCGCGATGGCTGCCGCCGGCACCGTGCTGACTGGCCTGATCGAGGCGCGCCTCGCGCCGGCGTCGCACGAACAGGCCTTGGCGGCAGCGGCGAACCTCGCCACCGGCAGCATGGCGCATGCGACGCAGGTGGCGCCCGCGATCGGCCGCGATGCCTTGCTCAACGGCTATGCCGGCGCGTTCGGCAGCTTGCTCGCCGGGCTCGCCGCGCTGACCTTGCTGCTGGCTCTGCTCTCGTTCGTGCTGCTGCGCCGTCCGCGTGCGGCGGCGCCGCGGATCGCCGGTGAATCCTGCTCGGCGGGCTGACCGAGGGCGTCCAGGTGCATCGCGTCCCCGCCGCATGCACGCGATGTCGACACCGTTTCTGTCATCTAGGCGTCGGTTTCTTCCGCCCACATGACCGTTTTTAGACGTCTAAACGTTTTCGTCGACGTTCGGTCATCTGTGCGGAGTCTCGCTGTCACGCATATCCCCTAGCCTGTTGTTAAGAGCCTGTGTAGAGATTGGGATCGCAACGCAGGCAGGGATGCCTCTCTATCGATAGGAATGCCGACGGCGGGGGTCGCCGCCGGCATCGCTGCTTTCCGATCGCGCATGGCTCGCCGACTGACTATCCGGAGCGACTCCCTTGCGTACCTCGATCATCAGCCGCGCCATCGGCCTGGCCCTGTTCGGCGGCCTTCTCGGCGCCCTCTCTCCCACGCTGCTTGCCCAGGACAACGGCACCGCGGCGGACGCAAGCAAACCCGCCGCCGACAAGGCCAAGAACCTCGACGGCATCGTGGTGACGGCGCGCTCCGGTGTGGAGACTCGTACCAAGGCGGAGACCAGCTACTCCATCACCACCATCGACGAGGATCGGCTGCGCATGCAGGCACCGACGTCGGTGACCGAAGCGATGAAGTCCGTGCCGGGTTTCTGGGTGGAAGCCTCCGGCGGCGAAGCCAGCGGCAACATCCGCGCGCGCGGTATCCCGGTGGACGGCTTCGGCTCGGTCAACCTGCTCGAAGACGGCGTGCCGGTGCAGCACGACCCGGCGCTGGGCTATCTCAATGCCGACCAGGCATTCCGTCTCGACGAGACGATCGAGCGCATCGAAGTGGTACGCGGCGGTCCGTCTTCGGTGTTCTATTCGAACGCGCCGGCCGGCGCGATCAACTTCATTCCGCGCAAGGTCGGCGACAAGGCCGAAGGCCTGGTCAAGTTCACCGTCGGCGACTACGGCCTCACCCGCGGCGACTTCTGGGCCGGCACGCCGGTCGGCGACGGCTGGAAGCTCGGCGTGGGCGGCTTCTACCGCACCGACAGCGGCATCCGCGATCCAAAGTTCAATGCCAACGACGGCGGCCAGATCCGCCTGAACCTGTCCAAGGATTTCGAGCGCGGCAGCTTCAGCGCCGACGTCAAGCACATGGACGACAAGGTGGCGCTGTACCTGGGCATCCCGATGCGCACCACGGCCAACGGCGACATCCGCGCGGTGCCCGGCTTCGACGGCAACTACGGCACGCTGGCCGGCCCCGAGACCGAGCATGTGCTGATGAAGATGGGCAACGGCGGGCTGTACAACTTCGACAACAGCGAAGGCACGCACGTCAAGCGCGACCAGCTCACGCTCAAGTTCGACTACGACCTGGGTGCCGGCTGGAAGCTGGCCGAGTCGCTGCGCTACGACGATACCCACACGCAGCGCAACGGCGTGTTCCCCAACTCGCTGATGAGCGCCACCAAGTACCTCTCGCAGCAGACCGTGCCGGCTGGCGCCGCCGGCCTGCAGCTGCGCTACGTGGACAATCCCGACCAGGTGTTCAACAACGCCAACCAGAACGGCAACGGCCTGGTGGTGGTCGGTGGCCTGCGCGGCGTGACCATGCCGGTGAAGGAGTTCATCAACGATACGCGTCTGCTGCGCAAGTTCGATATCGGCGGCCAAAGCCACGACGTGACGCTGGGCTATTACTACGCCCGCTTCGACCAGGATTTCAGCCGCTACTCCTCGGTCGCCCTGCTGGACGCCACCAACAACGCACGCCTGCTCGACGTGGTGGCGGTAAACGCCGCCGGCCAGCCGGTCTCCACGCTGTCCGACCACGGCATCACCCGCTACGGCTACGAATGGGAGAACGCCACCGGCACCTCGACCACCAACGCCGTGTACCTCTCCGACGAATGGCAGGTCACCGATGAGCTGCGCATCGACGGCGGCGCGCGCTGGGAACAGGTCAACACCAGGGGCAAGACGGAAACCAAGCAGACGGTGAACCTTGGACCGGCACCGGCGAACCAGATCATCACTGGCACCGGGCAGTTCGTGCCGTGGGACCACACTTTCAACAAACTGGGCTGGACGCTGGGCGCCAACTGGCAGTTCTCGCCGCGCTCGGGCGTGTTCGCGCGCTGGACGCCGACCTTCCGCCTGCCCAATCTCAGCACCTACATCACCAACCCCACCGCCACGCCGGTGACCCAGACCATGAAGCTGGGCGAAATCGGCTACAAGTACACCGATCGCCAGCTGGACCTGTACGCCACCGCGTTCTACACCAAGTACAACAACGTCGGCTTCAGCAACTACGTCTTCAATGCCAACGGCAACACGTCGACGGTGCAGCAAGGCTATGCCGATACCAAGACCAAGGGCCTGGAGCTGGAAGGCACCTGGTATCCGGTGGACTGGTTCGACGTGCAGGTGACCGCCACCGTGCAGGATCCGCAGTACAAGGGCCTGCGCTACACCGAGCTGGTCTCCGGCGCGCCGGTGCTGCGCGACTACGAGGGCAACCAGCTGATCCGCGTACCCAAGCAAAGCTACCGCGTGGTGCCGGGCGTGAACCTGCTGGGCGGCAAGCTGCGTCTGCAGATCGCTTACGAATACGAAGGCCAGCGTTACGTGGACACGGCCAACTCGGTGAAGCTGCCCTCGTACGACGTGTGGAGCGCCAGCGCGCGCTATGACATCTCGCAGATGTGCTCGCTGTTCTTCTACGCGGACAACATCACCAACTCGCTGGGCTTGACCGAAGGCAACCCGCGCGCGGGCGAGCTGGCGAGCGCCGATGCGGGCGCCAACACCTTCATCGCCCGTCCGATCCTGGGTCGCGCCTATCGCGCGGCGATCATGTACCGCTTCTGAGCCGATGGGCCGGGCACGAGCCAGGCCCTTGCTTTCCATGCCAAGGACTTCGCTTCGTTACCTTCTCGCCGCGGCGATGCTCGCCTCGGCGCCCCTCCAGGCCGCGACCTGCGACCTGGAGCGCGGTGGCCCGGGCTGTGATCTGGCCGCGCTCGATCGCCAGCTCCATTTGAACGACCTGCAGACCGTCGGTACGCACAACAGCTACAAGCAGGCGATGCCGCCGGCCGAACTGGCGGCGCACCGCGCGCTCGACGCGGCCGGCGCCGATGGCATCGATTACGCGCACCCGCCGCTGCCCGCTCAGCTCGACGAAGGCGCGCGCACCATCGAGCTCGACGTCTACTACGACCCGCAAGGCGGCCATTTCGCCCACCCGCCCGGCGCGCTGCGCAAAGGCTATGCCACGCCACCATGGCCACTGGAGCAGGCCGCGCAGATGCTGCGCCCGGGCTTCAAGGTGATGCACCTGGCCGATATCGATTTCCGCAGCAGCTGTCAGACGTTCGTTGTCTGCCTGACGCAGATCCGCGACTGGTCGCGCGCGCACCCGCGGCACGTGCCGATCATGATCCTGCTCAATGCGAAGGACGGCCACGGCGGCCCTGGCGCAGCCACGCCGATGCCGTTCGACGAGCGGGCGTTCGACGCGCTGGACGCCGAAGCGCGCGCGGTGTTCGCGCCTGCCGAACTCATCACGCCCGATGACGTGCAGGGCCGGCACGGCAGCCTGCGCGAGGCCGTGCGCGCCGGCGCATGGCCTGCACTGGGTGCCGCGCGCGGCAAGGTGTTCTTCGTGCTGGACGAAGACGCAGCCAAGGTGGCGCTGTACCGCGGCCGGCGCCGTTCGCTGGAGGGCCGCGTCATGTTCGTCAACACCGACGAATCCTCGCCGGCCGCCGCCTACCTCACGCTCAACGATCCGGTGCGCGACGGCGAGCGTATCCGTCGCGACGTGGCGGCGGGCTTCCTGGTGCGCACGCGTGCCGACGCCGATACCGCCGAAGCACGACGCAACGACACCACGCGACGCGAAGCGGCCTTTGCCGGCGGCGCGCAGTACGTTTCCACCGACTACATGCATCCGGACGCGCGCTTGGGCGACTATCGCGTGCGCCTGCCCGGCGGCGCGGTCGCGCGCTGCAATCCTGTCCGGCTTCCCGATTGCCATTCATCGCAAGGTTCCGCTACGCCATGAGCATCCGCTGGTTTCGCCGCCTGGTTCTCTCCTTCGCCTGCATGCTGCTCCCCGCCGCCACCCTTTACGCGGCGGAAGCGGAGAAACCCGACGTGGTGCTGCGCGGCGAGTTGAGCGGCAAGGACAACCAGACCTACCGCATGCTGCCCTTCGTGGTGCCGGCCGGCGTCACCCGCATCACCGTGCAGTTCGACTACAGCGGCCGCGAAGAAAAGACCACGGTGGACCTGGGCCTGCTGGGTCCGGACGGCTTTCGCGGCCAGGACGGTTTCCGCGGCTGGAGCGGCGGCACCAAGAAACTGTTCACCGTGTCGGCCACGGATGCCACGCCGTCGTACCTGCCCGGCGCGATCCGGCCTGGCCGCTGGCAGCTGCTTTTGGGCATCCCGAATATTCGCAAGGACAGCCACGACAGCTACACCGCCAACATCTGGTTCGGCCATGCGAACGATCCCGCATGGGAACCGGCGGTGCTGCATCCGCCGCTGCGCCAGGAGGCCGGCTGGTACCGCGGCGATCTGCACATGCACACCGCGCACAGCGACGGCGGCTGCAAGAGCCAGGGCGGCCAGCGCGTGCCCTGCCCGCTGTTCTTCACCGTGCAGGCGGCGACGCAGCGCGGACTGGATTTCATCGCCATCACCGACCACAACACCGTCTCGCATGCCAATGCCATGCGCGAGCTGCAACCGTATTTCGACAAGCTGCTGCTGATTCCCGGCCGCGAGATCACCACGTTCACCGGCCACGCCAATCTGTTCGGCACGACGGCGTCGGTGGACTTCCGCGTGGGCAGCAAGGACGTGCCGGACTGGAATGCGCTGCTGAAGGCGATCGCGCCGCTGCATGGCGTCATTTCCATCAACCATGCGATCCGCCCCAGCGGCGAGGTGTGCATGGGCTGCGGCTGGGTCGCACAGCCGCCGGCGGACCTCGGTCTGGTGCAGGCGATCGAGGCCGTCAACGGCAGCGATGCGGGTACGGCGATTTCCGGCCTGCCGTTCTGGGAATCGCAGCTGGCCAAGGGCTATCGCCTCACCGCGATCGGCGGCAGCGACAACCACGAAGCGTTCCAGAACGAGCAGCGCGTCGGCACCAATCCGACCGGCGTGCCCGCCACCGTGGTGTATGCGCGCGAGCTGTCGATGCCGGCGATCCTCGATGGCATCCGCGCCGGCCACGTATTCGTCGACACGGAAGGCAGCCGGGATCGCCTGCTGGAGCTGAGCGGCGAAGCGAATGGCGCGAAGGCGATCATGGGCGATGCCCTGCATGTACCCGCGGACGCCTCCGCCTCGTTCGAGGCGCATATCGCCCACGCCAAGGGCGCCACGCTTGCCGTGCTGCTCGACGGCAAGCCGTTGGCGACAGCGGTCGACGCGCGGATCGAAATGGACGACCTGCGCCGCGCCTTCACCTGGCACAGCGACGGCAAGCCGCACTGGCTGCGCGTCGAAGTACGCGACGCGGCGGGCAAGCCGCTGCTGGTGGGGAATCCGATCTATCTGAATCCTTTGCGATAGCGCAGCTTCCGCGCGCCATGCGGCCGAGCCGCCCTTGGCAACGCTGGAGCGGAGAGAAGGTGAGGCGGACACGGCTCCGTCGCAAGTTTTTGCCGCAAGTTTGACGTCAGTTCCGCGTGTTAGTTATGTGAAACACGCAGGAACTTGTCACCCCCATGACAGCTGCGTGATCCCCCGGTGACGGCATGGACGCCCTCTACGAGCTGCCCATGGCGTCGCTGCCATCGAAAACCAGCCGTAGGGAGAACGTGCCGTGGTTTCCAACCCGTCTGCTCAGAAGCACCCCTTTGTCCGCAATATCCTGGCGCTCGCCTGCGTCGCCGCGCTCGGTGCCGGTCCGGTGATGGCGCAGGATAAAGCGCCGTCGCAGGACGACGCTCAGAAGAAGGCAACCAACCTGGAGACCGTCACGGTCACGGGCAGCCGCATTTCGAACCCGAACATCATTTCACCCACGCCGATCAGCGTGATCAGCGCGGCCGACATCAAGGCCACCGGCGCGATCAATATCGGCGACCTGATGACCACGCTGCCGCAGCTGGCCACCACGTTCACGATGGGTAACTCCGGCCGCTTCATCGGCACTGCGGGCGTGGCCGAGCAGGATCTACGCAATCTGGGCACCAACCGCACTCTGGTGCTGGTCAACGGCCGCCGCTTCGTCGGCTCCAGCGCTGGCGACACCGGCGTGGACGTAAACCTGATTCCTGCCGACTGGGTCGAGCGCGTGGAGATCATCACCGGCGGAGCATCGGCGGTGTACGGCGCCGACGCCGTGTCGGGCGTGGTCAACTTCATTCTCAAGAAGAATTACAAGGGCGCCAACCTGCACGTGCAGTACGGCACCTCCGAGCACGGCGGCTTCGACAAGAAAATGATCTCGCTGACCGGCGGGATGAATTTTGCGCAGGACCGCGGCAATGTCGCCGTGTCCGTCGAGCACAGCAACCAGGACCAACTCTGGCTCCGCGACGTATACGGCCATCAGGCTTACGCCACCATCAAGACGCCGAACGGCCCGACCGACACCGCCCTGTTCCCCAACGCTGGCAGCTACACCATCACCGATGGCGGCACGTTCTCGCTGGGCTCGTCAACCGACGTTTCCAAGCGCTACGTGTTCGATCCCGATGGCAGCGTGCGCAAGCAGCGCTTCGGCGGCATCTACGACAACACCGGGCGCTGTTCCGATTGCGATCGTCTGGATGCCAACCACATCGCCCAGCTGGAGCCACGCTACGGCCGCACCACCCTCAGCACCGTGGCAAGCTTCAACATCACGCCGGAGCACCAGCTCTACGCCGAAGGCACCTACAGCCATGTCGACGTGAAGAGCTACGGCCAGCCCGCGTTCGGCAGCGGCGGCAGTGCGTACATCATCACCCGCGACAATGCCTTCATCTCGCCTGGCCTAGCGGCACTGATGGACGCCAACGGCAAGAAGAGCATCCGCGTGGCCCGCTTCGACGTGGACGCCGGACTGCGCGGCGAAGACACCAAACGCAACACTACCCGAGGCGTGATCGGCGCCAAGGGCGTGATCACCGGCGATTGGGAATACGATGCTTCGGTGAACTATGGCGTCACCGATGAGACCCGCCACAACCTCAACAATCGCATCAACGATCGTTTCTATGCGTCGATCGACGCAGTTCGCGACAGTAAAGGCAATATCGTTTGCCGTTCCACGCTGAACCCGAACGCGATCAATCCGAACGCAGGCGGTCCGCTCGATCCGATCGCACTGGGCGGCGGCTGCGTGCCGACCAGTATCTTCGGCGCCGGCGCGATCAATCCCGCCGCTGCCGCGTGGTTCAACACCACTACCACGACCACCTCGCGCCTGACCCAGTTCGTGGGCGGCGGCTCGGTGACCAACAACAACCTGTTCCAGATGCCTTTCGAGGCGGGCGCGGCAAGCGTCGCCGCAGGCGTTGAGTTCCGCCGCGAGACCAGCCGCCAGGTCACCGACCCGCTGGACGTGTCCGGCCTGACCTTCCTCAATGCGATCCCGCCCTCCAGCGGAGCGTACGACGTGAAGGAAGGTTACGTGGAAACCGCGCTGCCGCTGCTGACCGGCCGGCCGTTCGCGCAGAGCCTCACCTTCGACGCGGCCGCGCGTTTCTCGGACTACAGCACCGTCGGCCACACCAAAGCCTGGCGCTGGGGCCTGGACTGGGCGATCGACAATAACATCCGCCTGCGCGGAACGGTGTCCAGTGCGGTGCGCGCGCCTAACATCGGCGAACTGTATAGCGGCCAGTCGCAGAACTTCTTCAGTATCACCGATCCCTGTTCGGTGCTGCAGCTGAAGAACGCGCCGAATCCCCAGGTGCGCGCGGCCAACTGCCTGGCGCTGGGTATCCCCGCCGGCTGGCAGTCCAGCAATGGCGCGACCATCGACGGGGTATCCGGCAGCAACCCGAACCTCAAGGCCGAGGTGGGTCGCACCTGGACCGCCGGCTTCGTGTTCACGCCTGAATTCCTGAGTGGCTTCGGCCTGACCGCCGACTATTGGAACATCAAGCTGACCGATGCGATCTCCGCCCCGAGCGGTTCCGATACCGCCAACCATTGCGTGGATTCAACCACCGGCATCGGCAACGTGTACTGCCAGAACGCACTGCGCGATCCGGATACGCACGAGCTGACCTTCATCCGCTCGATCAACCAGAACATCTCTTCGCTCAGTACCTCTGGCGTGGATCTCGGCGCGTATTACTCGCATCCGCTGTTCGGCGGCAAGATGAACTGGGCGATCGATGCGACCAAGGTAATCGCCTACACCGAGCACCCGTTCCAGGACGATCCGAGCAATGCCGTGCAGGACAACGGCACGCTGGGCTATCCCAAGTGGAAGGCCTCGCTGCGCGCGACCTACACGCTCAACGATTGGATCTTCAATTGGAATGCGCGCTACTTCTCCTCGATGCTGCGTGTCAGCAATGAGAGCTATCAGTCGAACCCACGCCAAACCACGCCGATCCGCGCCAGCTCGGGCTTTTTCAACGACGTGAAGGCCAGTTACACCTTCGGCAAGAGCGGCCTGCAGGCTTACCTTGGTATCACCAATGTGTTTGACCGCAAGCCACCGGTGAACCTGTTCGGAACGGGCTTCGGTTCGGCGCTGTACGATGCGCTCGGTCGCAGCTATTACGCGGGCATCAATTACAACTTCTGAGCACGCGCGGTTCGCCGCATTCGACAAGGGCCGGGTTCTCCCGGCCCTTTTTTATGGGCTAGCGCCCGGCCGGTGCGCGCGCCAGCGCCCACACGTCCACCCGCTTCACGCCGGCGCGCTTGAGTACGCGCGCGCATTCGGCCAGCGTGGCGCCGGTGGTCATCACGTCGTCAAGCAGGGCGACATGGGCCGGCAAGGCGATGCCGGATCGCAGGCGGAACGCGCCGCGGACGTTGCGGCGGCGGGCGGCGCGGTCCAGTTCGGTCTGGGCGGAGGTGTCACGCTCGCGGCTCAGCGGATCGAAGCGACAAGGTATGCCCAGCGCCCGGGCCAGCGGGCGCGCCAGTTCCAGTGCCTGGTTGTAGCCGCGCCGGCGCAGGCGGGCGCGATGCAGCGGCACCGGCACGATCAGTTCGGGGAGTTCCGCCGGCGCGGGTTCGCGCAGCCAAAGCGTGGCGAGCGAGCGCCCGGCGGCGAGGCTCTCGGCGAACTTGAAGCGGGTTTCCAGCCGGTCCAGCGGCCAGCCGTAGCGGAAGGGCGCCCAGGCGGCATCCCATGGCGGCTCGCGGCGCAGGCATTCGCCGCAGCGCTCGGCGGCGACCGGCAGCGGCAGGGCGCAGCGCGCGCAGCAGCGGCGGTTGCGCGGCAGGTCGCGCGCGCATGCCTCACATACATCCAGGCCTTGTCCGCCCGGCGCACCACACAGCAGGCAGCGCCACGGCAGCAGCAGGCCGTGCAGGCCGGCGCCAAGCAAACGGAAGGGCGCATCCATGCGCATGGGCAGTGCCCTCAGCTCTTGGGTTTGAACATCGCCGCGTCGAGGATGGACCACAGGTGGATGATCCAGCCCAGCCACACGATCCACAGCACGCCGGCCAGCACGAACATCACGATGGCGATCAGCAGGCGCCCCTGCACCAGCTGGCCAAGGCCGGGGATGAAGAAACTGCAGATGGCTGCCAGGACGTTGCCGGTGCTGCCTTGTCCGGTGGTCATGCGATGGCTCCGGGAGGGGCGAATGGCACTGATCGTAGCGCAGCCATACGTACCCGCATCGTCAACCTTATGACCATCTTCATGGTTGACAGACGGCACGACGCTGCCAGACTGTCGCCCTTTCTCGCCAGAGCCATCCCCATGACTCAAGCCCTCCGCCACGACTGGACCCGCGACGAGGTCGCCGCGCTGTTCGCGCTGCCGTTCAACGAACTGCTGCATAGCGCCCACACGGTGCACCGCGAGCATCACGATCCCAACGCCGTGCAGATCTCGACGCTGCTCTCCATCAAGACCGGCGGCTGCCCCGAGGATTGCGCCTACTGCTCTCAGGCCGCCCGCTACGACACCGGCGTGCAGGCGCAAAAGCTGATGGAGGTGGAGGCCGTGGTCGAGCGCGCGCGTGCCGCCAAGCAGGCCGGCGCCAGCCGTTTCTGCATGGGCGCCGCGTGGCGCAGCCCGAAAGACCGCGATGTCGCCAAGGTGGCCGAGATGGTCACCGCGGTGAAAGCGCTCGGCATGGAAACCTGCGTGACGCTGGGCATGCTCAGCGGCGGTCAGGCGCAGACGCTCAAGCAGGCTGGCCTGGACTACTACAACCACAATCTGGACACGGCACCGGAGTTCTACGGCCAGATCATCCATACCCGGCAATTCCAGGATCGCCTGGACACGCTGGAGAACGTGCGCGCGGCGGGCCTCAAGACCTGCTGCGGCGGCATCGTCGGCATGGGCGAGACACGCTCGCAGCGCGCCAGCCTGCTGCACACGCTGGCCACCTTGCCCGAGCATCCGCAGTCGGTGCCGGTCAACCAGCTGATCGCGATTCCCGGCACGCCGCTGGAAGGCCGCGAGCCGATCGATCCGTTCGAGTTCGTCCGCACCGTCGCGGTCGCGCGCATCCTGATGCCGGCCTCGGTAGTGCGCCTGTCCGCCGGGCGCCAGCAGATGGACGATGCATTGCAGGCGCTGTGTTTCTTCGCCGGTGCCAACTCGATCTTCTACGGCGAGAAGCTGCTTACCACCGGCAACCCGGATGTGGCTCATGACCGCGAGCTGTTCGAGCGGCTGGATCTGCGCCCGCTGGAGCTGGTGGAGGAACAGGCCAGCGCGCACGCGGATCTGTTCGAGTCGACGGCAGCAGCCGGAGGTTGCGGCTCGGGCTGCGGCTGCGGCGTGGCGGCCTGACGGTTTCGGGCCGATCCGGCCCGGCTTCCCATGTCACGCCCGTCCCTTTCCGCACGGCTGATCCAGTCGACGCACGACCGCGCGCAGGCCGGCCTGCTGCGCCGGCTGCGCACGGTCGAGCATGTCGAAGGCCCGTGGCTGGAAAGCGGCGGCCGACGCCTGCTCGGCTTCAGCGGCAACGACTACCTCGGCCTGGCCCAGCACCCGCAGGTGATCGCCGCGTTCAAGCGCACGGCCGACGATGAAGGCGTGGGCAGCACGGCCGCGCACCTCATCTGCGGCCATCGCGCCGAACACGCGGCCTTGGAAGAAGCGCTGGCCGACTGGACCGGCCGCGAGCGCGTGCTGCTGTTTTCCACCGGCTACATGGCCAACCTCGGCGTGATGCAAGCGCTGCTGCGCGGCGGCGACGTGTGCGTGCAGGACAAGCTCAATCACGCCTGCCTGCTCGATGGCGCCACGCTGGCGGGCGCGGAACTCAAGCGTTATCCGCACGGTGACGTGGATGGCGCCGCGCGTCAGCTCGGCAGCCGCGCGGAAGCCGGCGCGCTGCTCGCTACCGATGGCGTCTTCAGCATGGATGGGGACCTCGCCCCGCTGCGCGAGCTGGCGCATCTGTGCGAGCGCGAAGACGCCACGCTGATGGTCGACGACGCGCACGGCCTGGGCGTCCTCGGCGAAGACGGCGCCGGCAGCTTGAGCATGCTCGACCTCGGCCAGCGCGATGTCCCCGTGCTGATGGCCACGCTGGGCAAGGCGCTGGGTTGCCACGGCGCCTTCGTCGCCGGCGCCGCCGGCCTGATCGAAGGCCTGCTGCAATGCGCGCGCACTTATGTCTACACCACCGCGATGCCGCCGGCGGTCGCCGCCGCCGCGCTGGCCGCGGTGCGGATCGCGCGCGCGGAAACCTGGCGGCGCGAGAAGCTCGCCGCGCTGATCCGCCGCTTCCGCGCCGGCGCCGGCGAGCTGGGCTTGCCATTGATGCCCTCGGATACCGCCATCCAGCCGCTGCTGCTGGGCGATGCCCCTCTCGTGATGGCCGCTGCCGGGGCTTTGGAGGAGTGCGGCCTGCTGGTCGGCGCGATCCGCCCGCCCACCGTGCCGGCGGGCAAGGCGCGGCTGCGCATCACCCTGTCGGCCGCTCACGAGGAAGAGCACGTGGACCTGCTGCTGGAAGCGCTCAGCGGTCTGGTAGCGGGCGGCATCGGCACCCCGCCCGTATAATGGCGCGCTTGCCGCAGCCGTCCCCATGTCGATCGTCAATCTTTCCGCCTACAAGTTCATCAGCCTGGACGATCCTCCCGGGCTGCGCGAACGCATGCTCGAACGCTGCCATGCGCTGGCGCTGAAGGGCACGATCCTGTTGGCGCCCGAAGGCATCAATCTGTTTCTGGCCGGATCGCGCGAGGCGGTGGATGCGTTCATGGCGTGGCTGCGCGAGGACGCGCGCTTCGCCGACATGGTGCCGAAGGAGTCGCTTTCCGATGGCGTGCCGTTCGGTCGCATGCGCGTACGCCTGAAGAAGGAAATCATCACCATGCGCATGCCGACGATCCGGCCTGAAGGCGGCCGTGCGCCGGCGGTCGCGCCGGCTACGCTGCGCCGCTGGCTGGCGCAGGGCCGCGACGATGAAGGTCGCGAGCTGGTGCTGCTGGACACGCGCAACGATTACGAGACCGATGTGGGCCTGTTCGAAAGCGCCGTGGATTACCGCATCGCCAGCTTCACCGAATTCCCCGCTGCCGTCGCCGCGGACCGCGCGCGCTTCGAAGGCCGCACCGTGGTGTCTTACTGCACCGGCGGCATCCGCTGCGAAAAGGCCGCGCTGCACATGCAGGACCTGGGCATCGAACGCGTCTTCCAGCTGGAAGGCGGGATTCTGAAATATTTCGAGGAAACCGACGGCGCGCATTGGCGCGGCGACTGTTTCGTGTTCGACGAGCGCGGCGCGGTGGACAAGACGCTGCTGCCGGCCGCACTTCCCGACGGAGAGCCCGAGGCATGAGCCTGTACGTCGAAACGCGCGGCAACGGCCCCGTGCCGGTCGTGATGCTGCACGGCTGGGCCATGCATGGCGGCGTGATGGCGCCGCTGGCGCAAGCGCTGGAGGAGCGCTGCACCGTTTATGTGGTCGATCTGCCGGGACACGGCTACTCGCGCGATTGCGGCGTGCCGCTGGAGCCCTCGGCCTGTGCCGCGGCAATCGCCGCGGCGACGCCGCCGGCGCTGTGGCTTGGCTGGTCGCTGGGCGGGCTGATCGCCTTGACCGCGGCGCTGGATCGGCCGCGCCACGTGCGCGGCCTGGCCATGTTGTGCGCCACGCCGAAGTTCGTGCGCGACGGTGCCTGGCCTTACGGCAACGACGCCGCCCTGGTGCATCAGCTGGCGACCGACCTGGAAACCGACTACCACGCGACGCTGGAACGCTTCCTCGCGCTGGAAGCGATGGGCAGTCCGAACCCGCGCGCCGAACTGCGTCACCTGCGCACGTTGACCTTCGATCGCGGCGAGCCGGATTTGCGCATCCTGCAGGAAGGCATCCGCATCCTCGAAGAGGCCGATCGCCGCGCGGCCTTGCCCGACCTGGCCGTGCCCAGCGCGTGGATGGCCGGCCGCCGCGACCGCCTGGTGCATCCGCAGGCCATGCAATGGTCCGCCGCGCAGTGCGGTGGCCGTTTCAGCGAGATCGAACGCGCCGGCCATGCGCCCTTCATCGGCTATGCCGACGCCGTGGCCCAGGCCCTTTCCCCGCTGCTGGATACCTGGCGATGAGCGAGTTCCATATCGACAAGCGCCAGGTGCGCCGCAATTTCGGCCGCGCCGCCCGCACCTACGAGCAACACGACGCGCTGCAGCGCGAGGTGCAGACCACGCTGCTGGAGCGTCTGGACTTCTATCTGGAAACGCCCGAGCGGGTCATCGATGTCGGCGCCGGCACCGGCCGCGGCAGCGCGCTGCTCAAGAAGCGCTATGGCAAGGCGCAGGTCATCGCCATGGACCTGGCGCTGCCGATGCTGCGCGCGGCCAGGCAGCATGCCAGCTGGCTCAAGCCGTTCCAGCGCGTATGCGCCGAAGCCACGGCGCTGCCGTTGCCGGACCACAGCGTGGATGTGTTGCATTCGAACCTGTGCTTTCAGTGGATCGACGATCTCGGCGCGCTGTTCGGCGAATGCGTGCGCGTGCTCAAGCCCGGTGGCCTCCTGGTGTTTTCCACCTTCGGCCCGGACACGCTCAAGGAGCTGCGCGCCGCCTGGGCCAGCGCCGACCGCCAGCCGCACGTGAGCCGTTTCCTGGACATGCATGACCTGGGCGACGCGATGATCGCCGCCGGCTTGCGCGACCCGGTGCTGGACGTGGACCGCTACACCCTCACCTACAGCGAGCCGCGCCTCTTGCTCAAGGAACTGCGGGGCCTGGGCGCGACCAATGCCGACACCACGCGTGAGCGCGGCCTCACCGGCAAGCGGCACTACCGCCAGATGCTGGAGGCCTACGAAGCGATGCGCGTCGACGGACGCATTCCCGCTACCTGGGAAGTGGTGACCGCGCACGCATGGGGCCCTGCGTCCGGCCAGTCACGCCGCATGAAGGGCGGCGGCGAGATCGCCAGCTTCTCGGTGGACAGCCTGCGCGGTTCGCGGCGGCGCTAAAAAGCGCGCCGCGCCGCCCACCAGCGATAACCCATGCCACCGGCAAGCATCGCCGGCACGAAGTACAGCGCCTCGCGCAGGCCGCTACCGAATCCGACCAGCGCCGGCCCCGGGCAGTAGCCGGCCAGCCCCCAGCCCACGCCGAACATGGCGGTCCCCAGTATCAGCCTGG
Source organism: Dyella sp. CR10 (assembly GCF_055814425.1). Taxonomy (NCBI): domain Bacteria; kingdom Pseudomonadati; phylum Pseudomonadota; class Gammaproteobacteria; order Lysobacterales; family Rhodanobacteraceae; genus Dyella; species Dyella sp. CR10. The sequence continues at coordinate 4,819,262 of NZ_CP185986.1, read as the reverse complement.
CATCGATCGCGCGCTTCGCAGGCAAGTGGAATGCATCGTCCAGAACCGGACGCGGACGCCACAGCACGAGCCGGAAACCGGCCGTGGCCACGCCCACCGCTCCGGCCAGCACGAAGATCAGCGTCGGGTCGAACGCACCAGCCACGTCCAGGAAGCCCAGGACGACGCGCGGATCATTCATACGCGACATCACCAAACCGAGTCCGAACAGCGAGCCGGCGACGAGGGCGGCGAACCAGCGGGCCATCATCTGGCTGCTCCCAGCACGTGCCGCACGACATACACCGTGGCGAACGCCGTCGCCATGAATATGAGTACCGCGACCAGCGAACGCGCGGACCGGCGCGCCAGCCCGCACACCCCATGCCCGCTGGTGCAACCGCCACCCATCGCGGTACCGATGCCGACCATCAGGCCGGCCGCCACCAGCCATAGCGGCGGAAACCCTTCCCGCGATGACACCTGCGGGATGGCGCGAAAAGCGAGGCCACCCGCCCCGAGCAAACCCAGCAGGAATGCAATCCGCCAGCCGCGTGCGCCTGGCTCCGGCATCGACAGCCCGAAGGCGATACCGCTGATGCCGGCGATGCGCCCGTTGAGCCATAGCAGCAATGTGGACGCCACGCCGATCAATGCTCCGCCGGCCAGAGCGGAAAGCCATGCACTCATGGCTTGGCTCCGAAACGGTTGAGCGGCAAGCGCAGGTAACGCACGCCATCGGCTTCCATCGGCGGCAGGCGGCCGCCGCGGATGTTGACCTGCAGGGCGGGCAGCAACAGTCGCGGCACCGGCAAGGTCGCATCGCGCGCGGTGCGCATCGCGACGTATGAAGCTTCGCTGGCGCCATCCTTTATGTGCACGTTGCCGCGGCGCTGCGCATCGATGCTGGTTTCCGGTTCCGGCGCGCGCGTGGCGGGCGGATAGTCGTGGCAGAGGAACAGGCGCGTGTCCGCCGGCAGCCCGAGGATCTTCTGGATCGAGGCATACAACCGCGCCGCATCGCCCCCCGGGAAATCGCACCGGGCGGTGCCCATCTCTGGCGCGAAGATGGTGTCGCCGACGAAGGCGGCGTCCCCGATCAGATAGGTGAGGCTGTCGTCGGTATGGCCCGGCGTCGCTATGACGCGGATCTCCATTACGCCGACGTGGAGCGTGTCGCCGTCGCGCAGCAGGCGATCGAACTGGCGGCCGTCCGGCACGAATTCATCGCCCAGGCCAAACAGTGTCTTGAAGCGCGCCTGTACGCCGGTAATGCCTTCGCCGATCGCCAGTCGCGCGCCGAGCGCGTCGCGCAGATGGTCGCCCGCGCTCAGGTGATCGGCGTGGGCGTGCGTTTCCAGAATCCATTCGACGGTGAGCCGGTGTTCGCTCACGTAGGCCAGCAGCGCATCGACCGAAGGCGTGGAGATGTGCGCGGCCGCCGCGTCGTAATCGAGCACCGGATCGATGACGACCGCCGAGCGGCCCTCATGTACGACATAGGTGAACGTGCAGGTATCGGCGTGAAAGAACGCCTTGACCTCGGGACGGATCGGTTGATCGGTTGCGGACATCGTGGAGCCTTGCGCCTTTGTTTAGATTTATCTAAATTAGATTCACCTAAAGCCTCAGTCAAGCCATGCCTGCCACCACGCCCCTCCACCTCCGGAAAACCGACATGGCTCGCATGTCCGGCCATGCGGAGGCGGCCGCCGGCCTGCTGAAGTCGCTGGCGCATCCCGCGCGCCTGCTGGTGCTGTGCCGGCTGGTGGAAGGCGAAGCGACCGTGTCGGAGCTGCAGACGCTGTCGGGCCTGTCGATGTCCGCTTTGTCGCAGCATTTGGCAGTGCTGCGAGAGGCAGCCCTGGTCGACACCCGCCGGCAGGCGCAAGCGGTGTATTACTCGCTGCGGTCCAGTCCCGCGCTCGGCGTGATGCAGGCCTTGCACGATGCCTATTGCGGCGGGCCGCGTCGCCGCTGAGGGCGACGCTCGGCTTTAAACCCTGGATCGATCAAGGGCATCCCTTTCCGGGTGGGTTCACTCCCGTGGGAAAGGCCGCACGACATGAACAGACTGCTCTCGCTCTGGCCGCTGCTGGCGGCCGCGGCGCTGTATCCGGCTGCCGCATCGGCCGCCACCACGGCATCGGATCGGCTGGTCGGCGTCGGCGGCTATGCGCTGCATTTCCACATCGTCGAAGGTCAGGGCCTGCCGATCCTGTTCGAAACCGGCGGCGGCGACGACGCGACCGTCTGGAACGACTTGCTGCCGGCGGTCGCCGAGGTGACTGGGGCGACGCTGATCGCCTACGACCGGCCGGGGTTCGGCCAGAGCGGCCTCGATCCCCGTCGGCCACGCATGCTCGACAACATCGCGGCGCTGGAGACGGGCCTGCAGCGTCTGGGCTACGACGGCAAGGTAATCCTGGTCGGGCATTCGCTGGGCGGCTTCTTCGCCACGCTGTATGCGGCCCGCCATCCCGACCGCGTGCAGGGCGCCGTGATGATCGACGCCAATGTCGCCTGTTACTTCACCCCGGCCTTCATGGATGCCTTGCGCGCGGAAGACGAGCGCAAGCGCGCGACGTACAAGGAGACACGACCCGGCCTTTATTACCAGTCCCTGGAGTTCGCCCACAGCGTGGAACTGATGCGGGCGACGCCGTTCCCCGTGCAGGTGCCGGTCATCGACATCGTCGCGGAGGAAACCTTTCCCGGGCAGGCCGACGAAGCGCGCTGGCAGACCTGCCATCGCAGTTTCGCTGCGGCCGCGGACAACCGCGAAAGCATCGTCGCCCATGGCAGCGCGCATTACGTCTACAAGGCGAATCCGTCGCTGGTCGTCAACGCCATTGCGAAGATGTATGCCTCCACGCTGGATGAAAAAGCGCGGCAGGCCCTGCTGGAACGCAGCTTTGCCTACAACCTCGACGCGGCCGACCAGGCCTTGCAGCGCGAGAGCAAGCGGCGCCATTCGGAGAACGATCTCAATACCTGGGGTTATCAGCTGCTGGCCGGCGGCGACAAGCGGATCGCCGTCGACGTATTCCAGCTCGCCGCGGCGCTCTATCCCGGCAGCGCCAATGTCTACGACAGCCTTGCCGAAGGCTACGAGGCGATCGGTGACAAGGCACAGGCCATCACCAACTACCGGCATTCGCTGCAGCTCAATCCGGCCAACCAGCACGCCAGGCAGCGGCTGCAGGCGCTGGAGCCGGAACGAGGATGATCACTTCCCGGAAGGGTGGCGGAAACAGCCCACGATGTGGTCGTCCACCATGCCGGTGGCCTGCATGAAGGCGTAGCAGATGGTGGTGCCGACGAAGCGGAAGCCGCGCTTCTTCAGGTCCTTGCTCATGCCGTCGGACGTGGGCGTGCTCGCGGGCACCTGGCCGCGATCACGCCAGCGGTTCTTCACCGGCTCGCCACCGACGAATGACCACAGATGCACGTCGAGGCTGCCGGTTTCGTCCATCAGCTTGAGCGCCGCCTGCGCATTGCCGCGCGTGGCCGAAAGCTTGAGGCGATTGCGCACAATGCCCGGATCGAGCATGAGTTTTTCCAGCTCGCGATCCTTCATTGCGGCCACGCGCTCGATCTCAAAGCCGTGAAACACCTCGCGATAGCGCTCGCGCTTGGCCAGCACCGTGCGCCAGGACAGGCCGGCCTGCGCGCCTTCCAGAATCAGGCACTCGAACAGCGCACGGTCGTCGTGCACCGGTACGCCCCATTCGGTGTCGTGGTATTCGCGTTCGATATCGCTGCCGTTGGCCCAGGCGCAGCGATGGAGGTGGTCGGCCATGCGTCGTGCCTCCGTATAAAGGCACTCAGCATAGCGGGATCGAGCGGGCCGCCGCGCACCAGGACGCGGCGGCCCGCTCACCCACTCAGATCGTGATCGCCTCGCGCCGCCGCTGGCGCATATGGTTGAGCACCAGCACGACCACCAGCAGCACCAGCGCCACGGCGAAGATGCCGATGCCAAGGTTGTCGCCGCGCAGCCCGCTGGCGTAGGCGGCGGGCAGTTGGCCGCCGTTGTCTTCGAGGTTTACCGCGGACATCCCGGTGTAATGCATGCCGCACACCGCCACGCCCATCACCAGCGCGCTGCCGATCATCTGTGCCATGCCGCGCAGGTTGAAAGCCAGCCACAACGCGACGATCGAGGCGACCACCGCGATCAGCACGGAAGTGGCCACGATGCTCACGTCGTAGGTGATGAAGGCGCCCATCAGCACCGCCGCCATGCCCAGGTAATGCATGCCCGCCACGCCCAGGCCCATGCAGACACCGGCGGCCACCAGCTTCGGCCAGTTGAAGGCGCCGCTGCCGGCGATGGCGAGCCCCGCCGAACACGCCGCGAAGGCAAGCACCGCCGATAAGGCGGTGCGCGCCAGGTCGTAGGTCACCGGCATGCCCATATCGCAGGCGAGCATCGCGATGAAGTGCATCGCCCAGATCGCGCCCACGCCCATCGCGGCGCCCGCGGCGAGGATCGCCATCGTGCGCTGGCGTCCCTGCGCCATCGGGATGCCCACCGCCAGTTGCAGCGCGGTGTACGAACCGAGCACCGAAATCAGATACGAAAGAATGACCAGCAACCAGTTGTAGCTCTGATGCGCAGCCATGGCGCTTCTCCTAGTGTCGCGTGAAAAATGAAGAACACTTCGCCGCCGGCGCGATGCGCCGGTCCGTCCCTGCCATGGACCCGGCCGCCGGGTGCGCCGGACCCCCTGTCGTACTCGGTCGTACCTGTCGAACTCAGTGCGAGATTTCGAGAATGCAGCTCGCCGCGCCGCTGCTGCGGCAGAACAGGCTGCGTACGAACACGGTCTGCGGTGCTACCGATCCCCCCAGCACCCCTTCGAGATAGCCGCTGAAGAAGCGGCAGCCGGAATGGCTGCCGGGCGAACACAGCGGGCTGTTCTGGATATGCAGCTGGCCGTCACGCCAATCGACGGTGGCCAGTTCGCGCATGGCCGGCACGGCGATGCGCTTGATCGCGTCGACCAGGCCGAGCTTGGCGCCCATGGCGTAGTCGCGTTTGAAGACCCATGCTCCGGTACGACGCCCCGCGAGCAGCAGGGAAGCCTCGCGCGCCTCGGGCGCGACGGCATGCTCCAGGCTGCGCAACCACGGATAGATCTTCGGGTAATCGCGCGCCAGCTGCGGCAGCGTGCTCTCGACCTGATTCACGTCAGGACCGGCCGAAGGCGTAGTCGCTGGCGGCGCCATGGTCGCGGCCGGTGCGGGCCGCGGCGCGGCCTGCATGGCCGGCGCCGGTGCGGATCCACCTTCGGAAAGACTGGCCTCGAAACTCAGCACGCGGCTATGCGTGGCGAGCGCTTCCTCGAGCGCGAGCTGCCGCTCGCCTGGACCGCGCACGATCATGGTCAGCCACGCACCGCGGCTGTCTTGCGACAAGCGTTGACGTAACAGCGTATAGCCGTTGGCGACCACCACGCGGCCGAGTTCCACCAGCAATCCTTCGCGGCGGTCCGACAGGACCTGCACCTCCAGCTCGATCATTCGTCCCCCTGTGGTCGATGCTGGTTTTTATTGTGAACGGCAACATGCGGCATGCGGCTGCATCAAAGTGTGATGCTTCTCTAGAAACGCGCATCGCGTATCGCTTTTCAATGGTGGGCTGGGCGCAACGTCTACACACCGCCTTCACACGGCGCCTCGCGCTGATCATTCGCTAAGCTTTCGACGCGCTGACGCACTCGCTCTTCGCGGCGCACGGCGGCAACATACGCCGCACTTTCTCGCGACCACTTCATGTCCACGAATGTTTCCCGACGCGGCGCCATCGTCGCGATGCTCGTCACCATCCTGATCTGGGCCTACAGCTGGGTGGTAATGAAACAGGTGCTGCAGCACGCCGGCCCGTTTCAATTCTCCGCGCTGCGCTATCTGCTCGGCGCGCTCGTGCTGTTCGGCGCGCTGCTCGCGACGCGGCAATCGCTGCGTCCGCCGCCGGTCTTGCCGACGGCGTTGATCGGTTTGTGCCAGACCGCCGCGTTCCAGGGCCTCGGGCAATGGGCCCTGGTGGAAGGCGGCGCCGGACGTGTCGCATTGCTCGCCTACACGATGCCGTTCTGGGCGGTGCTGCTGGCCTGGATCCTGTTGCACGAAAAACCCACGGCGCGGCATTGGGTCGGCCTCGTGCTCGCCGCGCTAGGCCTGGTCTGCATCATCGAGCCGTGGCGCGGCCTGGGTGGCGGCGGCAGCAGCCTGCTGGCCATCGGCGCCGGCGCGGCCTGGGCGATGGGCACGGTGCTGAGCAAGCGCATGTTCCAGCGGCATCGTCCGACACCGCTCAATCTCACCGCGTGGCAGATGCTGTTCGGTGCCCTCGGCCTTTGCGTCGTGGCACTGCTGGTGCCGCAGCGGCCGATCGAATGGAGTTGGGGCTTCGTCGCCGGACTGGCCTACAGCGTGGTGTTTGCCTCGAGCATCGCCTGGGGCCTGTGGCTGCTGGTGCTGCAACGCCTGCCCACTGCGGTGGCCAGCTTGTCCAGCCTGGGCGTGCCGATCGTCAGCGTGTTGCTGGCGTGGGCGATCCTGCACGAACGGCCCTCGACGATGGAGGGCGTGGGCATCGTGTTCGTGCTGACGGGTCTCATGGCCGTGACCGGCCTGCGGATACGCAGGGGATAGACCGGGGCGGACGTCCGCCCTGGCCTACGGGACGCGTGCCATCACCAGGGCAGCGCGTCGAGATCGACGTTGCCGCCCGTGAGGACGAGACCGACGCGGCGGCCGGCGAAATGCTCCGGCTGCTTCAGGACCGCGGCGAGCACGGTCGCGCTGGAGACTTCGACCACCAGTTTCAGTTCGCGCCAGAGCAGCTTCATCGCCGCGATGGTCTCCTCGTCGCTTACGGTCACCACCTGGGTGCGATGCGCGTGCAACGCAGCGAGGTTCGGCTCGCCGATCAGTGCGCGCAAGCCGTCGCAGACGGTGTCCGGATGAAAGCCGTCGATGCGCGAACCCTGCGCCAGCGAGGCCGCCGTGTCGGCGGCACCGGCGGGCTCGGCGCCGAACATGGCGATGTCCGGATCCAGTCCATGCGCGGCGATCGCACAACCGGCACCGAGGCCGCCGCCGCCGATCGGCGTGATCAATGCATCCAGCCGCTCCACCTGGCGCAGCAGCTCGAGCACGATCGTGCCCTGGCCGGCCATCACGCGCGCATCCGCGTAGGGATGCACCATTTCGGCACCCGTCTGCCGCTGTATCTCCGCCGCCGCGGCTTCGCGCGCGTCCTGCGTCGGCGCGCAGCGATGCAGTACCGCGCCGGCCTGCTCGATCGCTTCCAGCTTGGCGCGCACGGCTCCCTCGGGTACGACCACGTGAGCAGGAATGCCGCGCGTAGCCGCCGCCATGGCAAGCGCGTTGCCGTGGTTGCCGGAAGAATGGGTGACCACACCGCGTGCGGCCTGGTCGTCGTCCAGCGACCACACCGCGTTGCACGCGCCGCGGAACTTGAAGGCGCCGCCACGCTGCAGGTTTTCGCACTTGAAGTGCAGCTGCGCACCGGCGAGCGCATCCAGGCGTGCGCTGCGCAGCACCGGCGTCACCGTCGCGTAGGGCGCGATGCGTGCCGCGGCGTCGCGGATCTGTTCCAGTTCGGGCAAGGCCAGGCTCATGGCAATTCGATCTCCACACCGCAACGGAAGCGGCGCTCCGCGCCGGGCTTGAGGCGGATCGCATCCGCGCAGTCGGGCCGATTGAACGCATCGGCCCAGCTCTCCATCGGCTCCAGCGCCACGGCGCGGCGCACGTCGCGCGTGACCGTGTCCGCGGTGAACACCAGCATCACGCCCGACTCCTGCCACACCGCCAGGCCCAGCCCGCTCGCCGGATCGCGCAAGCGCGTACGCGCGCGGCCATCCTCATCCACCTGCAACTGCGCGTAGGCGTGATTGATCTCGTGCGTGCCGATCGGACGCGGACGACGGAAATCGAGCGCGGGCTCCTCTTGCATGAGCACGTGCGCCTGGGGACCCGGCAGCGGAATGTAGTCAGCATCGGTGCGCACCAGGGTCTGCGCCGGCACTTGAAGTTCCCAGCCGTCGATCGGCGCATCGCCGAGGCGGAAATAGGGATGCCAGCCGAAGAAGCAGGGCGCGGCGATATCGCCGACGTTGCGCATGCGTGCTTCCAGCGTCAGCCCGTGTTCGTCGAGCAGATAGCCGATCGTCAGGTCGATCGCGAAGGGATAGCCCGGATGCACACCGGGCCGGATCGCGCTGGTGCGGAATTCGGCGCGTGCGCCAAGCTCGTCGGCGCCATGCGCGGCCAGTTCGAAATCGACACCGCGCACGAAGCCATGTCGCGCGGCGCGCTGAGTGCCTTCCACGCCCGGCTGCAGATCGTACGGCTGGCCGTCGAAAACGTAGCGCGCATCGGCGATGCGGTTGGCGAACGGCGCCATGATGGCGAAGCGCGAGCTCGGGCGGCTGTCCAGCTCGGCCGCGTCGCGATAGCCGTCGGCGAGGTCGAGCGTGGCCGCGCCCAGGGTCTGTTCTAGCCCGATCACGGTGGCGCCGCGGCGCGCGATGCGCACCCGGCGCCCGCGCGCGGGGTCTTCCAGCGTGACGATCTCATGGGGCCCCACGGTGCCCCGCTCGGTACGGTATGCCGCCATCGGCTTGTCCTGCCAAGGAAACACCGCATGTTAGCCTGAACCATCTCTCCCGAATTCTTTCTCGCCATGAATGCACGCGACCAGCTTTCCACGCCCCTGATCCGCCTGAGCGAATACCGCGCGCCGGCCTGGCGCGTGGAGCGGGTCGAATTGGAGTTCGACCTCGGTATCGATGCCGCCGAGGTGATCTCGCGCCTGCACCTGCGCCGCGATCCCACACAGCTGGAACCGCTGCGGCTCGATGGCGAGGGACTGGAACTGTTGTCCATCGTGCTCGACGGCCAGCCGGTGGAAGCCGGGCGCTACCGTCAGGACGAAGCCGGTCTGGAAGTGGATGGCGCGCGCGACGGCAGCGTGCTCGAAACCCGCGTACGCTTGAAACCGGCGGCGAACACGGCGCTGGAAGGCCTGTACCTGTCCGGCTCGCGCGACGCCGGCTTCCTGCTCACCCAGTGCGAAGCCGAAGGCTTCCGCCACATCACTTTCTTTCCCGACCGCCCGGATGTGCTCGCCAGCTACACGGTGACGCTCCGCGCAGACCGGACGCGCTTTCCCGTGCTGCTGGCCGGCGGCAATCCGGACGGCGCCGGCGAGTTGCCCGATGGTCGCCATTGGGCGCGTTTCGTCGATCCGCATCCCAAGCCCAGCTATCTGTTCGCGCTGGTCGCCGGACGACTGGAAAAGATCGAGCGCGACTACGTCACCGCCGAAGGCCGCCCGGTGACGCTGGTGATCTGGTCCGAGGCGAACGTGATCGATCGCTGCCACTATGCGATGGAGGCACTGGAGCGCTGCATGCGCTGGGACGAACGCACGTACGGGCGCAACTACGACCTGGACGTGTTCCATGTCGTGGCCACGCATGATTTCAACATGGGTGCGATGGAGAACAAGGGCCTCAACATCTTCAACGCGAAGTACCTGCTGGCCGACCCGGACTCCACCACCGACGATGAGTACCGTGCGGTCGAGGCCGTGGTGGCGCACGAGTATTTCCACAACTGGAGCGGCAATCGCGTGACCTGCCGCGACTGGTTCCAGCTGTCGCTCAAGGAGGGACTCACCGTGTTCCGCGAGCAGCAGTTCTCGGCGGCCATGAATTCGCCCGCGCTCAAGCGCATCGAGGACGTGGCGCTGCTGCGGCGCGCGCAGTTCCCCGAGGATGCCGGTCCGCTCGCCCATCCGGTGCGACCGGCGCAGTACAGCGAAATCAATAACTTCTACACCGCCACGGTGTACGAGAAAGGCGCCGAACTGGTGCGCATGATCGCGGGACGGCTCGGCCATGACGGTTTCCGTGGCGGCATGGACCGCTATTTCGAGCGCAACGACGGCCGCGCCGCGACGCTGGAGGATTTCCTCGCCGCGCTGGGCGAAGCCAATGGTGCCGATCTCTCGCCCTACCTGGCCTGGTACGCCCAGGCCGGCACGCCGCGCCTGCGCGCCAGCGGCCGCTACGACGCGGCGTCGCGCCGCTACACGCTCACGCTCGCGCAGCACACGCCGCCGACACCCGGACAGACAGAGAAGCAGCCGCTGCCTATCCCGGTGAAGCTGGCGCTGTTCGCGCGCGACGGACGGATGCTTCCGCTGCACCTGGAAGGCCACCCGGCATCGGGCGAGAGCGAACTGGTCGTGGTCGCCGATCGGGCGGAGCAGGAGATCGTGTTCCACGATGTGGAAAGCGAACCGGTGCCTTCGCTGCTGCGCGGCTTCTCCGCGCCGGTGATCCTCGAAGGCCTGGACAGCGCCATGGAGCTGGCCCTGCTGCTGCGTCACGACGTGGATGGCTTCAATCGCTGGCAGGCCGGGCAGCAGCTGGCCGGCTGCGCCTACCAGGCGTTGCGCGACGGTCGTGGCGAAGATGCGGTGCACGCCTGGTGCGACGCCCTGGCCAGCCTCTTCATCGAAGGCGCGGTGGACGACGCGCTGCTGGCGGAACTGATGACGCCGCCCGGCGAGGTGGAGCTGGCCGAACGCGAGCTGGAGGCCGACCCCGAGCGCATCCATGCCTTGCGTCAACAACTGCAGCTGCGATTGGCCGAACGCATCGGCGGCGACGCGCTGGCCGCTCGCTATCAGGCGCTGGCCGATGCCACGACGCAAAGCCTGGATGCCACAAGCCAGGCGCAGCGCCGGTTGAAGCGCCGCGTGCTTGAATTGATCGCGCTGCTGGATGTGGCGCGGGCACAACAATGCGCCGCGAAGCAATACGAGCGATCGCCTGGCATGACCGACCGGCTCGCCGCGCTGTCGGTGCTGGTGCGCACCGGCGCGCCGCAGGCGACGGACACGCTCGCGCATTTCCGCCAGCGTTACGCGGACAATCCGTTGGCCTTGGACAAATGGTTCTCGGTGCAGACTCAGCACCCCGGAACGCCGGCGCTCGCGACGGTGGAAGCGCTGGAGCGCGATCCGGCCTTCACGCTGAAGAATCCGAACCGCGTCAACGCGCTGTTCGGTGCGTGGGCACGTGGCAACCCCTCAGGCTTCCATCGCGCCGATGGCGCGGGCTACCGCTTGCTCGCCGATCGCCTGGGCCAGCTCGATGCGCTCAACCCGCAGATCGCCGCGCGGCTGGCGACCGTGCTCAACGGTTGGCGGCGGCTCGAACCGGGGCGCCGAATGCAGGCGCGCGCAGCGATCGCGTCGCTGGCGGAACGGCCGGGCCTGTCGCGCAACCTGATGGAGATCGTGCAAAGCATGCTGCACGATTGAGATTAAGGGGCGTCGCCGGCGTAGTCGCGCAGCGCCCCCTAGATCTCAGACTTCCAGATGGGCCAGCTCGTCGCGCAGGCGATCCATGCGCGACTCCAGGCGCGGACGCAGGGTGCGCTGCTCATCCTCGGCGCGTTGCCGCAGATGATCCATGGCCATTTCGACCCGGCCGATTTCGATCAGCAGGTCGTGGTGCGGATAGAACTGACGCAAATTGGGGGACACGTCCATGGCTTTGCTCCTTCGAAGCCGGGCATAAGGCAACGAAGCAACGGGCATGCCATGTGATCGGCCGCGTGATCGGCTCGGAACTGAGTCACGAAATTTCTGGGCGCAGATCACGAAATGACGTAATGCGTCAGCTCATGCCGCGATCCGGCACAAACCTCCGTTTTAGTCACCCCATGTTCACGCTGGAGGGGTAAATATCCACCGCACGACGAGGCGGCAGACGCCGCCTGCGCCCACCGCATTCACGGTTTCTGGCGCCCGGCAACACGGTCATCCTGGATTCCCCCTGTTCCTGAGACCGCCGGGCGCCAGATCTTAATCTGGCCGCGGATATACAAACGGCAGAAAAAACGACGGCGCCCCGAGGGGCGCCGTCTTGCTTCCTCTCCCCGGCACGCGACCGAACCCCTGTCCGTTCGGCCTCGGCGCGCGTTTCCGCGCAGCGTCTGCCCGGTGAAAGTGCCCTACGACAAAAGCAGGTTCCGTGCCAGCTCGCCTTATCGGCGTCATAAGGCACTGACCGGGTTACCATATCGCCCCATCAACAGTTATTTCCCGCCACCGAGGCGGCCTTTCCCATGCTTCATCCGACCCACTACGACGTCATCGTGGTCGGTGGCGGCCACGCCGGCACCGAAGCCGCCCTCGCCGCCGCCCGCACGGGCGCGCGCACACTGCTGCTCAGCCACAACATCGAGACCATCGGTCAGATGAGCTGCAACCCGGCCATCGGCGGCATCGGCAAAGGCCATCTGGTGAAGGAGATCGATGCGCTGGGCGGTGCCATGGCGCATGCGGCGGATCGCGCCGGCATTCAGTGGCGCACGCTGAACGCCTCGAAGGGACCGGCCGTGCGCGCCACTCGCTGCCAGGCGGACCGCTCGCTTTACAAGGCGGCGATCCGCCGGATCGTGGAGACCCAGCCCAACCTGGAGTTGTTCCAGCAGGCGGTGGACGACCTGATCCTCGACGGCGGCCGCGTCGCCGGCGTGGTGACCCAGATGGGCCTGCGCTTCCACGCCCGTGCCGTGGTACTGACCGCGGGCACCTTCCTCGCCGGCAAGATCCACATCGGCCAGGCGCAGTACGCCGGCGGCCGTGCGGGCGACCCACCGGCCACCACCCTGGCCCAGCGTCTGCGCGAGTTGCCGGTGGCGGCGGACCGCCTGAAGACCGGCACGCCACCGCGCATCGACCTGCGCAGCATCGATTTCACCGGCCTGGAAGAGCAGCCGGGCGACGACCCGGCGCCGGTGTTCTCCTACCTCGGCTCGCGCGACGAACATCCGCGCCAGGTGAGTTGCTGGATCACCCACACCAGCGAGCGCACGCATGAGGTCATCCGCGGCGCACTGGATCGCTCGCCGCTCTATACCGGCCAGATCGAAGGCGTGGGCCCGCGCTATTGCCCTTCGATCGAGGACAAAGTGGTGCGCTTCGCCGAGAAGAACTCGCATCAGATCTTCATCGAGCCGGAAGGCCTGGATACGTTCGAGATCTATCCGAACGGCATCTCCACCTCGCTACCCTACGACGTGCAGCTTGCACTGGTGCATTCGATCAAGGGGTTCGAGCGCGCGCACATCACGCGCCCGGGCTATGCGATCGAGTACGACTATTTCGATCCGCGCGGCCTGCATCCGTGGCTGGAAACCAAGGCCATTCCCGCGCTGTATTTCGCCGGCCAGATCAATGGCACGACCGGCTACGAGGAAGCCGGCGCGCAGGGACTGATCGCCGGCCTCAACGCTGCGCTCGCCACGCAGGGCAAGGCGCCGTGGTATCCACGCCGCGACGAGGCCTACATCGGCGTGCTGATCGACGATCTGACCAGCAACGGCACCATCGAGCCCTACCGCATGTTCACGTCGCGCGCCGAATACCGCCTGCACCTGCGCGAGGACAACGCCGACCTGCGCCTCACCGAGACCGGCCACGCGCTTGGTGTGGTGCCGCAGGCGCGCTTCGACGCGCTGCGCGCCAAACGCGAGGCGGTGGAGCGGGAAACGCAGCGCCTGGGCGCGCTGTGGGCGGCGCCGAACAATGCGCTGGGCGCAGCGATCGAGCGGCGCCTGGGCATCGCCGTGAGCCGCGAAACCAATGCGTTGGATCTGCTGCGCCGCCCGGAACTGGATTACGCCCGCCTCGCCAGCGTGGACGAACTCGGCCCGTGCGTCGCGGACGCCGATGTGGCGGCACAGGTGGAAGTACAGACCAAGTACGCCGGCTACCTGGAGCGCCAGCGCGAGGAGATCGAGCGCCAGCGCCGCCACGAGCAGACCGCGATCCCCGCGGATTTCGACTATGAGAAGGTGCGCGGGCTGTCGGCCGAGGTACTGCTCAAGCTCAAGCGGTCGCGGCCGGAGACCATCGGCCAGGCCTCCCGGATCAGCGGCGTCACCCCCGCGGCGATCTCGCTGCTGCTGGTGCACCTGAAGCGCCGCGCCGCCTGAGAGCCTGTTCAAGGTCGTCCCGTGCCTGGCGCCGAGCCATGGCATCATGCGCGCTCCACCGACGGGAGCACGAAAATGGAAGTATGGATCGGCCGGGATGGCGAGCGTCACGGCCCTTATTCGGAAGCCGACGTGCGCGAATGGTTGCGCACCGGTCGGCTCAGCCCGCAGGACCTGGGTTGGCATGAGGGACTGAGCGACTGGCAGCCGCTGTCGAAACTGTTTCCCCAGGAACCGCCCGCGCTCGAGCGCGCCTATACACCACCCAAGGCGCCGCTGCAGGGCGAACCCGACCGCGCCCAGGCGCTGGAGGATTACGCCGGCTTCTGGAAGCGCGTGGCCGCCTACATCATCGACGGCATCGTGCTGTACATCCCCAACCTGCTGATCGGCAAAATGCTCGGTTCGGCCGCGGCGGAACAGGCACTGATGCAGAGCGTGCAGAGCGATCCGCACAACATGCTGTCGGCCTACGCTGCGTTCTACAGCGCCATGCTGCCGGCGATCCTGATCCAGACCGTTCTCGCCTGGCTGTATTTCGCCCTGTGCGAAAGCTCGGCCTGGCAGGCCACCCTGGGCAAGCTGGCCATCGGTATCCGCGTGGTGGACATGCAGGGAGGCCGCATCAGCTTTCTGCGCGCCACGGGCCGCCATTTCGCCAAGATCCTCAGTGGCATGATCCTGTGCATCGGCTATCTGATGGTGGCCTTCACCCAGCGCAAGCAAGGCCTGCACGACCTGATCGCCAACACCCTGGTGCTGAACGGCCGCGCCAGCGAGCTGGCGGCCTCGAAGCAGCCTTCGGCCGCCAACGGCCAGAGCGATCAGGATCGCGGCTCGTTCAACGCATGAAGCGTGCCGCCGGCGCCTCGCCGGCGGCTTGCGATATCCACGCGTCCACTCAGATCGCCGCCCCGTATCAACGAGGCGGCGCGTGACGGCCCGCTTGTTATCATCCGGGGTTCCACGCCCGGCGCGGGCGCACCGCGCCGCCTTTGTCGTCTCAAGGAATCGTTACAGCCTCATGCTCAGCATCGAACAACGCATTGCCCAGGACATCGCCGCCAAGCCGGATCAGGTCGTCGCCGCCGTCGACCTGCTGGACGGCGGCGCGACCGTGCCGTTCATCGCGCGCTACCGCAAGGAAGTCACCGGCGGCCTCGACGATACGCAGTTGCGCCTGCTGGAAGAGCGCCTGCGCTACCTGCGCGAACTGGAAGAACGCCGCGACGCGATCCTGGCCAGCGTCGAGGAACAGGGCAAGCTCACCGACGCACTGAAGAAAGACATCCTCGAAGCGGACACCAAGGCCCGCCTGGAAGACTTGTACCTGCCCTACAAACCCAAGCGCCGCACCAAGGCGCAGATCGCCCGCGAGGCCGGGCTCGAGCCGCTGGCCACGGGCCTGCGCAACGATCCTTCGCAGTCGCCGGAGGCGCTCGCCACCTCGTTCGTCGATGCGGAGAAGGGTGTGGCCGACGTGCGCGCCGCGCTCGACGGCGCACGCGCGATCCTGATGGAAACGATCGCCGAAGACGCCCACCTTGTGGGCGAACTGCGCGACTGGCTGTGGGACAAAGGCCAGATCCGCGCCAAGGTGGTCGAGGGCAAGGAGCACGAAGGTGCGAAGTTCCGCGACTACTTCGATCACATGGAGTCGATCGCGAAGATCCCGTCCCATCGCCTGCTCGCGTTGATGCGTGCGCGCAACGAAGGCGTCATCGAACTGGACCTCCTGCCCGCCCTCGAGGCCGAGCAAGGCCATCTCGAAGGCGAGGGCCGCGTGGCTTCCCATGCCGGTATCCATGACCGTGGCCGGCCGGCCGATGCATGGCTGCGTGAGACCGTGCGCCTGACCTGGCGCGTCAAGCTGCACCTGCACCTCACCCTGGACTTGTTCGGACGCGTGCGCGAAAGCGCCGAGGACGAGGCGATCCGCGTGTTCGGCGACAATCTCAAGGACCTGATGCTGGCTGCACCGGCCGGCGCCAAGACGGTGATGGGGCTGGACCCGGGCATCCGCACCGGCGTGAAAGTCGCGGTGGTCGATCCGACTGGCAAGGTGCTCGCCACCGACACCGTCTACCCGCACGAGCCGCGCAATCAGTGGGACCAGTCCATCGCCCGCCTCGCCGTGCTGGGCAAGCAGCATGGCGTGAACCTGATCGCGATCGGCAACGGCACCGCCTCGCGCGAAACCGACAAGCTGGCCGGCGAGCTGATCAAGAAGCACGCCGACCTGAAGCTGTCCAAGATCGTGGTGAGCGAAGCGGGCGCCTCGGTGTACTCCGCATCGGAAATCGCCGCCAAGGAATTCCCCGGGCTGGACGTGAGCCTGCGCGGCGCGGTCTCCATCGCGCGCCGCCTGCAGGATCCGCTGGCGGAACTGGTGAAGATCGAGCCCAAGGCGATCGGCGTGGGCCAGTACCAGCACGACGTCAATCAGGTGAAGCTGGCGCGCGCGCTGGACGCGAAGGTGGAAGACTGCGTGAACGCGGTGGGCGTGGACGTGAATACCGCGTCGGCCGCCCTGCTCTCGCGCGTGGCCGGCCTGTCGGCCAGCGTGGCGGAGAACGTGGTCAAGCATCGCGACGCCAATGGCCCCTTCGCCAATCGCGTGGCCCTGCTCAAGGTACCGCGGCTGGGCGAGAAGGCATTCGAGCAGTGCGCGGGCTTCCTGCGTATTCCCAATGGCGACAACCCGCTCGACGCCAGCTCGGTGCATCCGGAAGCCTATCCCGTGGTGGAGCGCATCATGGCCCAGTGCGGCCGCGAGGTGAAAAGCATCGTCGGCGATACCGGCTTCCTGCGCGGATTGAAGGCCGAACAGTTCACCGATGAGCGTTTCGGCGTGCCGACCGTGCGCGACATCCTGAAGGAGCTGGAGAAGCCCGGCCGCGACCCGCGCCCGGAATTCGTCGCACCGAGCTTCGCCGAAGGCGTGGAGGAACTGAAAGATCTGCGCCCCGGGATGATCCTGGAAGGCCGCGTGACCAACGTGGCCGCGTTCGGCGCGTTCGTGGACATCGGCGTACACCAGGATGGTCTGGTTCATGTGTCCGCGCTGTCGCATACCTTCGTGAAGGACCCGCGCGACGCGGTGAAGGCCGGCGACATCGTCAAGGTCAAGGTGATGGAGGTGGACCTGCCGCGCCAGCGCATCGGCCTGTCCATGCGCCTGGACGACGAACCGGGCCAGGCCCGCGGCGGACGTGCCGGTGGTGGCGGCAACAGCGACGCGCGTGGCCAGCGCGACAGCGGCCGCGGTGGCCAGCGGCCCGGCGGCGGCCAGCCGAAACAGGCCCCGGCCCCCTCCAACAGCGCTTTCGCGGATGCGTTCTCGCGCGCCATGAAGCGCTGAGCCAAGCGGTTTGGACCATGCTGCGCTGCGATGCAGCGCAGCATGCGCTTACGTATGGGCTTGCATTAACGTAACGCAGGAATAACAAAGGCCATCCCGGCTCAAGGAGCGTTACCAACATGCCCCGCATCCGCCATCTCGCCGGCGCCATCGCCGCCGGCCTGCTTCTCAGTACCGCCGCTTCGGCTGCCGACTTCAGCAAGGTCGTCGTGATCGGCGACAGCCTCAGCGACGCCGGCAACATCGCGAAGCTGTCCGGCTCGCCGGTGCCGCTGCGCTTCACCACCAATCCGGGCACCACGACCGCGGAGAACGTCGCCGCGGCGCTGGGCATGCCGGTCACCGCGTCGCTCTCCGGCGGCACCGACTACGCCTTCGGCGGCGCCGGCCTGCAGCACAACTCGCCGGGCACGCCGGCCGGCGTGCCGCTGCTGCCGCAGCAGCTGCAGATGTACCTGGCCGCCAACGGCGGCAAGGCCGATCCCAATGCCCTGCACCAGGTCTGGGGCGGCGCCAACGACATCTTCTACCTGACCTCTTCGACGACGAATCCGAACGTGCTCGCTGCCGGCGCCGTGTCGGCCGCGCAGACCGAGGTCGGTTTGCTCGGTCAGCTGCAGGCCGCTGGTGCCAAGTACGTGGTGGTCTACAACCTCCCCGATATCGGCAAGACGCCGTCCGGCCTGGCCGGCGGCCCAGCCGCTTCGGCCGGTGCCACCCAGCTCTCCCTGGCCTTCAACGGCGTGCTCGGTGCTGGCATCACCCAGCTGAGCAACAACGGCCTGAACGTGATTCCGGTAAACACCTTCCAGTTGCTCAACGAGGTGATCGCCAATCCGTCCGCCTACGGTTTCACCAATGTCACCACGCCTGCCTGCAACGGCAGTTCGGTACAGTGCGGTCCGGCCGGGTCCGGCCTGCCCTTCAGCTATGCGGCGGGCACGGACAAGACCTACCTGTTCGCCGACGGCGTGCATCCGACGACCGCCGCGCACGCCATGCTCAGCCAGTACGTGGTGTCGCTGATCCAGGCTCCGGGCCAGGTATCGATGCTCGGCGAAGCGCCGCTGGCGGCAGCCGCTGCGCAGACCCGCGCCATCCGCAACGAGATGCTGGCCGATGCGATCGGCAGCGACACGCGCTTCTTCGCCAATGTCGACTATGCCCACCAGCGCTTCGACCAGCAGAGCAGCTCGCCCAAGACCACCAGCAACAACGTCAATCTGACCGTGGGCGCCGACGTGCGCGCCAGCGAGCACTTCAACTTCGGCGTGGCGCTTGGCATCGGGCAGCACAACGCCGACTTCACCGGCGGCGGCGGTTACAAGCTGCAGGACATCAGCGGCCTGGGCTACCTGACCTATCACAACGGCGGCGGCTACGTCGGCGGCTACGTGAACTTCGCGCAGTCGAACTTCTCGGATATCGACCGTCGCATCCAGCTGGGCAATGCGTCGCGCAGCGAGAGCGGCAAGGCCGACGGCAATCGCCTCGGCGGCGGCCTCACCGGTGGCTGGTGGTTCAACTTCGACGCGCTGCGCACCGGTCCGTTCGCGACGGTCGAATGGCAGACGATCAAGGTCAACGGCTACAGCGAGAGCGGCGACGACAGCACGGCGATGTGGTTCGGACGCCAGCAGCGTGACGCGCTGATCTCCACCCTTGGCTGGCGCCTGCAGGGTCATTGGCAAGCCGGCAGCATGATGCTGTCGCCGTACGCCGAAGTGGCATGGAACCACGACAGCAAAGCCGATCCGCGCTTGATCACGGCTGGCGTCAACAGCATGCCGGGCACCTTTGCGCTTGCCGGCTTCACGCCAGACAAGACCTGGGGCAGCGCCGATGTCGGCGTGTCCGCGCAGTTCAGCGAGAACGTCACTGGCTGGCTCGGCTACAGCGGTCGCTTCAGCGACAACAGTCAGAAGTACAACAGCGTCAACCTGGGTGTGAAAGTCGGCTTCTGAGCCGGCTCTTCCCACGCGACAGGAAACAAAAAAAGCCGTCCGCTTGCGCGGACGGCTTTTTTTCTTTGACCTCTAGCCCGGGCGACTTACTTGTTCTTGCCGCCGGTCGCCAGGCTAAGGATGGCCACGGCCTGCTTCTGCAGGCTGGCGGCGTCATCGTCGCTCAGCGCTTCGGTCTTGCTGCCGGCCTGCTGCTGCTTCAGCACCAGTGCGCCTTCGTTGTTCCAACCCGCGCGCTCGGTGGAGCTGGCCTTGGCGTCCTTGCTGGACTTCTTCTGCTGTACCACGACCCACGGCTTGCCGTCCTTGTAGGCATAGTCGGTGGTGGTGAAGCCCTTGTCGCCGTAGTCCACCTGCTCACGGATGAACTTCACTTCGCCCGCTTCACGGAACACCTGCCAGCCGCGGGAGACCTTGTCCTCGAGCTTGGTGCCGTTGGTGATCTTCATGCCGCCGATCTGCTTCTGCACCGCACTGAACGCGGCCAGCTCCTTCTCGCCCGGGGTCTGCTCGCCCACCAGCTGGATGGAGACCTGGTTGCCCGCCCCCTTGGTCAGCACCGGCGACTGCAGCGGCGCGGTGTAGCGGCGATCGCCGTCGGTCAGCACGGCCTGCACGATGTACATGCTGTTCGGGTTGACGTCGGCAGGATTGAACTCCAGCTCGAACGACTGCGGCAGGCTGCTGACCGGATCGATCGTCTTGCTGGCCAGCGGCGTGCCTTCCTGCGCCGGATCGAGCAGCTTGATCTCGAGCTTGGCCTGCGGAGAAACCTGGGCGCCAGCATCACGCAGCGCAACGGTACCGCTCACCGCATTGGCCTTGGTCGGCTGCTGGCCGGGCGCCGAAGCCGCCGGCGCGGACTCGCCACCCTGTGCCGCGGGCTGCGACGAATCAGACGAATTGCAACCGGCGAGAGCCAGCGCTGCTACCGACACCAGCGACCAAACCAACCTGCGCATGTGGAACCTCAATCGATCTAGTAACAAGGGCGCGAAACAGCATTCGGCGTCAGGCGCCAGCAGAGTATTTCGCGGGGGAGGCTCGAAGCATACCGGAAAAATAAGCAGGCAGAAAAGTCAATAGGAGCTTTGACTTCCATACGGTTACGGAGGGAGACAGGCGCAGGCGCCCTAAGCCGGGCCGAAGCGTTTGGACGTCCATAAAATACTGGTTAAGCGACTCGCTCCCCCTCCCTGTCTTTCGCCCCCTATCCGCTTGAATACACGGAAGAATGCTTCTCCTGACAAAAGGAAAGGCCGCCGGACATCCGGCGGCCTTTCGACGTCTAGGACGTGACGTACTTAGAGCGAGAAGTCGTACTGCACCTGGAACCGAGCGTAGCGCGGCGTGTTGAAGTACTTCGGCAGCTTGTAATTGGTGTACTTGGAACCGTTATTGAGGTTCTCATACTGCTCGTAAACGAAGACTGGCTTGTCGTTATTGAACAGGTTGATCACCGACAGCTGCATGCTCAGCCCCTTCGCCCACGACGGCGAATACATTACGTTCGGGCTGACGGTCCAGATCCATGGAGTGCGACCCTCGCCGCCTTCCGGCCGGATCTTGCCATTGCAGACGTGGAACTGGGCACCATAGCCAAACTGGGTATCCAGCGACCCGCGACCGCCACCGTAGCAGCTAATCGGCGTGCCCGACTGCACCAGCATGTTCAGACCGGCCGACCATTCGGGTGTGAACTTGTAGCCGCCGAACAGCTTAAAGCTATGGCGACGATCGTTGGGCAGATAGCCATTGGCACCCTGCATGATTTCCGGAAAATCGAAATCAGCTGTGGTGCCGGTGTCATCCTGGCCGTTGTTCGACTTCACCAGACCTTCGGTGTTGCCGTAGCTACGCGACCATGTGTAAGACACATTAACGTAGTACTTGTCCGTGGTCTTTTCAGCGCTCAGCTCAATACCTTGATAAGAACGCTTAGCCGCAGGACCGAGCTGGTTGCCGGGAATCGTCACGTCAAACTTCTTGGATGTACCGTCCAGCGAAGTCGTGAGCTTAAGCGAGCTGCCAGGATTGAAGATCCAGCAACCCGGCATACCGCTCGGCACAGACCACTCGTTGTCCCACGCACCATCCAATCCCTGCTGCTGCGCGAGCGCATAGAGCGGCCGTGAATCGCAGGTGTCGTCGATGGAATTGCGCAGCTTGCGGTAGGTGGCTTTGGCACCCAAGGTCCAGTTATCGAAGAACTTGATGTCGCTATTGAGGGTCTTCTGAAAGCCCAGGATGTACTCATCCTGCACATATGGCTTCAGCCCCTTGCTGCTGACCGACTTCGGATCCGGCGTGCTTCCATCCTCGCCGTTGCTGACATAGATGCCTTCGCCGCCACGGGGACCGGCAAGGATCGGCGAACCATCAGGATTGATGCCGGAGTACAAGCTGTAGTGCTCGACGAAGTACGAAGCGGTCGCTGCACGCAATGCCACGTTTGCGGCCAAAGGCAGCGAATATCTGCCCGCACTACCGAAGACCTTGAATGACGAATCGCCCAGCACGTCCCACGAGAAACCCAAGCGGGGCTGCCAGATATTGTCCTGCTTGACGAAGGTCTCGCCATCACCGTTCTTGTTGTCGAAGTTATCGTTGCGAATACCTGCGTACAGCATGAACTTATCATTGATCTGCCAGTGGTCTTCGACATACCACGACTTCTGGCTGACCTTGACCTTGCCTCCCGTGCTGAACACGATGTCGTCCACCGTGCCCGGACCGTCGGCGGTCGGCGGGTCCAGATACAGATAGTAGTGGCCGCCCGAGTACGCCGTACCGGCGTCGGAACTCCACTGCTCATCGGAATAACCGAAGCCGATGTCATGGCTGCCCAGCTTCCAGTCCACATCGAGGCGCCATGCCTTGCGCTGGTCATTGCCGCCATAAAGGCCGAAGTCACTGGTGATGTAGCAGCCGCGTGGCCCCCAGGGAGTGCCGTTGTAGACCACATACGGGCAGCCGACATCAGGCGCATTGATATTGCCGCTGTACTTCGTTTCCGTGCCGTCCGGACTCACGGTATAGGTGGAGTTCTTGCTGTCCATCTTGCCGTACTGACCGGTGAGCGTGAGCGTGTCGGTCAAGTAGCCCGTGTACTTGAGGATGTTGGTGAGCCCACCGAACTTGGTGTGCATGTCGCCGACATAACCCGTCTTGGTGGGCACGCCATCCCGATAGGCCGCACTGTAGTAGTTGTACTTGGTGTTGTCGGTGTTATTGAAACCGGTGTATTCGAGGTGATTGCTGTCGTTGATGTTCCAGTCAAGCTTGACTACCCAGTACGGGCTATCCGTCGTGGAGTCATAAGCGCTGCCATTGTTGAACGTGTTGCTACGACTGGTCGTGCTGGCTGCACCGTAGGTGGTCGTCCTGGCCCTCGTGAACTCGCCCATTGCAAAAAGAAACAGCTTGTCCTTGATAAGCGGACCGCCCAACCAAGCTGAGTACACGTTGCTGTCGCTGGAATTCTTCTCGTAGTTGCGGAAGGTCGTGCCGTTGCTCCGCTTGACCGTCGGCTGGTTCTCGCGTGTCCATGCCGGCACGATGGCCCAGCTCGCGCCGCCTTTCCACTCATTGGTACCGCGCTTGATATTGACGCTTGTGACGCCACCGGTGGAAAACCCGTACTGCGCGCCGTAGCCGCCTGTCTGCACGTCGAGCTGATCGATTGCCTGGAAGGGCACCTGACCGAACGACAGATTGTTGTAAAGGTTGGTGACGTTGAAGCCGTTGACGTAATAGCTGTTCTCGGCAACGGAAGAGCCGCCGAACGAAGGCAGATTGCCGAATATCGCGTTACCTTTGACCACGCCGGGCGCAAGCGTCGCCACGCTGACGATATCGCGCGGCACCGGCAGCGAGTTCAACTGCGAGGCCGTAAACGTCGTACGGCTTTCAATGGTACTCACGTCAATCGCCGGAATCGCATTGGCCGTCACCGTGACGCTCGAAAGGCTGGTCGCCTGATGCTCGGAGGCGGTCGCGAGATTGACCTGCGCCGTCTGGCCCGCGACCACGGTGATATTGGTGGTGCCGATGACCTTGCCGTCCTGCATGAGCTGCACTTCATATCGCCCGCTCGGAAGCGATGACGCGCGGAACTTGCCATCGGCCGGCACGGCCACCGAGCGCGACAGACCCGAGTCCAGGTTCTTGATCACCACCGTCTCGCCGGCGGCATAGGTGGCGGTACCGGCGATGTCGCCGGAAGTGGACTGGGCCAGGACGGTTCCCGCCCCCAGGCTCAGACTGACGGCTGCGGCCAAGGCAGCATAACGCAGCCGATAAACGGCAGACGTGTTGCGAGAAAGCATTCGATTTTCTCCCCTTTGAAGACGAGCCGGCCAAAAGCCGACCCCAAACGCGGCGGCTTAGCGCCGCAACCGCAATCCCTGCGCCGACCGAGTACTCCAGATCGAGACTCGTGCGTTTCCCCGCTCAGAGATTGATTTTTCTTACGGATCCATCCCGTATGAAATTACGAAGCTAGATGAAGATCACATGAAGGTCAACAACTCCGTAACAATTTGCCGTGGCTTATTTCGCCTCGGTGTAAGGGTTTCGAAAGCATTTTTTGTAAAAGTCAACTGCCGAACCGCCTAGGAGAGCCCCATGGCCACGCAATTAACTACGACGCCGCCGTCCGGGGGCACTTTTGCAGATCGCGTCAAAGTGCTGATCCAGCGTGTGGGCAGCGTTACCGAAATCGCGCGAATGTGCGGTTTCTCCGAAGGCGTCGTGCGCAGCTGGCGCGACGGCAATACCGATCCCTCCCGCGCCCGCTGCGTGACCCTGGCCAAGACGATGGGAATTTCCCTGGTCTGGCTGGTTGCCGGCGAGGGCTCGATGATCCAGTCCGAGGCCATCACCTCGGGCGAGGAATCCGGCGCCGAGACGTCGCTCGTTAATCGCCAGCGCAGCAAGCTGCGCACCGCCGCCGATACGCTGCATGCCAGCGGCGTGGCCATGGACCCTCACCGTCTCAATACAGCGCTGCGGATCCTGCAATCGGAGCTGGACCTTGCCGAGAGCCACTTGTCCCTGGCGGACAATGCCGATCTGCTGGCCGATCTCTACGAGATCCTCGGGCCGGGCGGCAACGACGTGGACGCCACGGCGATGGTCGCTTTCAACCATCGACTGGCCGATCGCCTGAAGCGCGACCGCCACGCGGTCTGAGCGATTTCCCAAACGAAAAACGGCAGCCTGGAAAGGCTGCCGTTTTTCTATGCCCGGCCTAGTCGACTCAGAGCCGGGCGATATCGGCGATCGCCGTGAACTGCGCCTGCAGCTGGCCCAGCAGCGCCAGGCGATTGGCTCGCACGGCGGGCTCCTCCGCATTGACCAGTACGCTGTCGAAGAACGCATCGACAGGAGACTGCAGCTGGGCGAGCCTTGCCAGCACGGCCGTGTAGTCGCCATCGGCCAGAGCCACAGCGGTCTCCGCCTTGGCGGCCTGAAGCGCCGCTGCCAGATCGCGCTCGGCATCCGCCTGGAAGTGAGCCGGATCGACCGCCGCGCCGACGGCGGGAGCGCCAGCCTCTTCAGCCTGCTTGCGCAGAATATTGGCTACGCGCTTGTTGGCCGCAGCCAGGCTGAGCGCCTCCGGGCGACGGCCGAATTCGGCTACCGCGCGCAGACGGCGATCGAAATCGGCCAGGGATGCCGGAGCGACCGCCAACACGGCCTCGAACTGCTCGCCAGTGAATCCCTGTTCGGCGTAATAGCCACGCAGGCGCTCGATCACGAAGTCGTATAGCTCTTCGACGAGCATGACCCGGCGCTTGCCGGCGTCCAGCGCGGGCGGCTTGCCGTCCTTGCCGGGCTTGAGACCGGCGACGAGGGCGGTCTCCGGTATCAATTCCAGCGCTTCGGTGAAGATCGCCTTGAGGTCGAGATCCAGCCGGCCCTCGACCAGGGTGCGTGCCATGCCGAGCGCGGCGCGGCGCAATGCAAAGGGATCTTTGTTGCCGCTGGGCTTGAGACCCACCGCGAAGATGCCGGCCAGCGTATCCAGGCGCTCAGCCACCGCGAGCACTTGCCCGACCTTGCCTTCGGCGATGGCGTCGCCGGCAAAACGCGGCTGATAGTAGCTGTCCAGTGCATCGGCGACCGCCGGCGCTTCGCCGTGGCCATGCGCGTAGTAACGCCCCATCACGCCTTGCAGCTCGGGGAATTCGCCCACCATGCGGGTCAGCAGATCGCATTTGCACAGGGCCGCCGCGCGGGTCGCCTGGCCGGCGTCCACGCCGACCCGGTTGGCCACGATCCGGGCCAGTTCCGCCACGCGCACGCTCTTGTCCCACAGGCTGCCCAGCGATTGCTGGTAGGTGACGTTCTTCAGCTGGTCCTGGTAGCCGGCGAGCGGCGTCTTGAGGTCTTCGTCCCAGAAGAACTTGGCGTCGGCGAAGCGCGGACGGATCACACGCTCGTAGCCCTTGCGGATCTCGGCCGGATCCTTGCTCTCGATATTGGCGATGCCGATGAAATGCTCCGTCAGCTTGCCGGCGGCGTCGAACACCGGCACGAATTTCTGGTTGGTCTCCATCGTGGTGACCAACGCCTCCGGCGGGACCGCGAGGAACTCGCGCTCGAACGCACAAGCAATCGCCACCGGCCACTCGGTGAGGTTGGCGATTTCATTTAGCAGCGCTTCGTCCAGCTGCGGCTGTCCGCCGGTCTGCCTGGCGGCCTTGGCCACCTCCTCATGAATGCGCTGGCGGCGCTCGGCCGGATCGGCCAGCACCTTGGCGGCACGCATCGCATCGAGCCAGCTGTCGGCATCGGCGACGTGGACCGGGTGCGGATGCATGAAGCGATGACCGCGCGACTTGCGGCCGCTGGCCAGCCCGAGCACTTCGCCATCGATGATGTCGGCGCCGTGCAACATGACCAGCCAGTGCGCGGGACGCACGAAGCTGTAATCGTGATCGCCCCAGCGCATCGGCTTCGGAATGGGCAAACCTTTGAGCGCCTCCTCGACGATTTCCGGCAGCAAAACGGCGACCGGCTGGCCCGGCTTCACCGCGCGGAAAACGAACCAGGTGCCCTTGTCCGTCTCCAACCTCTCAAGCTGCTCCACGGAAACGCCGCAGGACTGCGCGAAACCCTGCAGGGCCTTGCTCGGGTTGCCGTCGGCATCCAGCGCGGCGTTCACCGCCGGGCCGCGGCGCTCGATGGTCTGCTCCGGCTGGTTCACCGCCACCTGCGGAATGTGCACCGCCAGGCGTCGCGGCGACGCGTAAGTGGCGGCGAGGTCGAGCCCGGCTTCCACGCCGCGCTTGGCCAGTCCGTCGCAGATGCCGCGCTGGAAGGCAGCGGCCAGTTCGTCCAGCGCCTTGGGTGGGAGTTCCTCGGTGCCCAATTCGATCAGCAGTGACTTGGCGGCGCTCATGCGGCCTGCTCCTTGGACAGCTTGTGGTTCTTGAGGCCCGGAAAACCGAGCTTTTCGCGCTGCGCGACGTAGGTCTCGGCCACGCTGCGGGCCAACGTACGCACCCGCAGGATGTAGCGCTGACGTTCGGTCACACTGATCGCGCGACGCGCGTCGAGAAGGTTGAAGGTATGACTGGCCTTCATGACCTGCTCATAAGCCGGCAACGGCAGACCGGCAGCGACCAGCTTGTTGGCCTCGCCCTCGCACACATCGAACCAGCGCAGCAGTTCGGGGACGTTGGCATGCTCGAAGTTGTACGTACTCTGCTCGACTTCGTTCTGATGAAAAACGTCGCCATAGGTCACCGTGCCATGGGGGCCGTCGGTCCAGACCAGGTCGTAGACGTTGTCCACGTTCTGCAAGTACATCGCCAGACGCTCGAGACCGTAGGTGATCTCGCCCGTTACAGGCCGGCACTCCAGGCCGCCGGCCTGCTGGAAGTAAGTGAACTGGGTGACTTCCATGCCATTCAGCCATACCTCCCAGCCCAGGCCCCAGGCGCCCAGGGTGGGGGACTCCCAGTTGTCCTCGACGAAGCGCAGATCGTGTACCAGCGGATCGAGCCCAAGCTCTTTCAGCGAGCCGATGTACAACTCCAGGATGTTCTCGGGATTGGGCTTCATCACCACTTGGTACTGGTAGTAGTGCTGGAGGCGGTTGGGATTCTCGCCATAGCGGCCGTCGGTGGGGCGGCGCGAGGGCTGGACATAGGCGGCGGCCCAGGGCTCCGGACCCAGTGAGCGCAGGAAGGTGGCGGGATGGAATGTGCCGGCGCCGACCTCGGTATCGAGCGGCTGCAGCAACACGCAACCCTGCGCCGCCCAGTAGCGGTTGAGGGTCTGGATCACATCCTGGAAGGTGCGTGCGGACATGGCTTTCCGTGACCTGGAATAAAGCGGGTTAGTATAGCGGCGGGCCTGCTCGCTGGCCCGATCGCGCGCCAAAAACCGAGGGGAATCCGCTGCATGGCCGCCTCACCCCAAATCGCTTCCTTGCTCGGCAGAAGGGGCAAGCTCACGCTCGATGACGTGCTGGCCGCCCTGGTGGTGGACGGGTTCCTGCTGGCGGATGACGCCAAGCAGGTGCGCATGGGCGTGCGTGGCGGCCGCTCGACGGTCGAGCTGCATCCGCTGGTGCTGATCGCCAATGCCAAGCTTCCGAATCAACGCGATCCAGGCCGCCCGCTGAGCCTGGAAGCATTGACCGAATGGCTCGCGACGCATGCCGGCCTGCCGTACATGAAGATCGACCCGATGAAGATCAACGTCGGCGTCGTCACACAGGTAGTCAGCCACGCTTATGCCACCCGCCATCGCATCCTGCCGGTGGCTGCCTCGCCTGGCGAGGTGACCTTCGCCAGCTGCGAACCTTTCGATGCGGGATGGGCCGCCGACCTGGCGCACATGATCCGTCGCGACGTGAAGCGCGTGGTATCCAATCCGTTGGACATCAACCGCTACCTGCTCGAGTTCTACGGCGTGCAGCGCTCGATCCAGCTGGCGCAGGATGCGAAGACCACAGGTTATGACTCGTCGGCCATTCTCAACTTCGAACAGCTGGTCGAACTGGGCAAGAGCGGCGAAGTGGGCGCGGACGATCGGCACGTCGTCCACATCGTGGACTGGCTGCTGCAGTATGCCTTCGAACAGCGCGCCTCGGATATCCATCTGGAGCCACGCCGCGAGGCGGGGCAGATGCGTTTTCGCATCGACGGCGTGATGCACAAGGTGTTCGAGCTGCCGCCGCCGGTGATGACGGCCGTCACCGCGCGCATCAAGATCCTTTCGCGCATGGACGTGGCGGAGAAACGTCGGCCGCAGGATGGCCGCATCAAGACGCGTTCGTCCGGCGGCCGCGAAGTGGAGCTGCGCATTTCGACCATGCCGACCGCGTTCGGCGAGAAAGTGGTGATGCGTATCTTCGATCCGGACATTGTGGCGAAGGACTTTTCACAGCTCGGTTTCTCACCGGAAGAGGACGCCAGCTGGCGCGGCATGGTGGAGCGGCCGCACGGCATCGTGCTGGTGACCGGTCCCACGGGTTCGGGCAAGACCACGACGCTGTATTCGACGCTCAAGCATCTGGCCACGCCCGAGTTGAATGTTTGTACGGTCGAGGACCCGATCGAAATGGTCTCGCCCGAGCTCAATCAGATGCAGGTGCAGGCATCGATCGATCTGGATTTCGCGGCGGGCGTGCGCACGCTGCTGCGCCAGGATCCGGACATCATCATGATCGGCGAAATCCGCGATCTCGAAACGGCGCAGATGGCGGTGCAGGCATCGCTGACCGGCCATCTGGTGCTTTCCACGCTGCATACGAACGATGCACCCAGTGCGGTGACTCGCCTGCTGGATCTTGGCGTGCCGCATTACCTCATCCAATCGACGCTCACGGGTGTAGTGGCACAGCGTCTGGTCAGGACGCTTTGTCCGCATTGCAAGCAGCCCACACAGCAGGATTCGCACGAGTGGACCGCGCTGACTCACGGCTGGTCAGTTCCGCTTCCGGAAACCGTGTTCAAGCCGGTGGGTTGTCTGGAATGTCGCAATACCGGTTTCATGGGCCGCACCGGCATCTACGAGATGATGACGCTGTCGCCGCGACTGCGCGGACTGATTTCCGCTCAGCTCGACCTCGGCCGCTTCGGCGACTCGGCGCTGGCCGAAGGCCTGCGTCCCTTGCGCATTTCGGCAGCAACCCAGGTCGCGCGCGGCCTGACCACCGTCCAGGAAGTGCTGACCGTGCTACCGCCAATTGAATTGCCTGAAGGCCAATCCCACTAAACCGCCTATGAAGTCCGTTCTCATTATCCGTACCGGTCGCGCGCCCGATCCCATCCGCGCCCGATACGGCGATTTTCCGCACTGGTTTCGCCTGGGTGCAGCGCTCGCGCCCGAACGCATAAGAATCATCGATGTAGCGGCCGGCGAGGCATTGCCGCCGCCTGCGGAAGTCGCGGGTGCCTGGATTACCGGCTCGGCCGCCATGGTGACGGAACGCGCGGCTTGGAGCGAACGCACGGCCGGCTGGATCCGCGATGCGATGGATGCCGAATTGCCGCTGTTCGGCGTCTGCTACGGCCATCAGTTGATGGCGCATGCACTGGGTGGACGGGTGGATTATCTGCCTGGCGGGCGCGAGATCGGCACGGTGCCGATCCATGTGGCCGAGCAGGCGGCGCAGGATCCGCTGGCGGTGGCGCTCCCCTCGTTATTTCGCGCGCATACGACGCATGAGCAGAGCGTTCTGGAGATTCCCAAGGGCACCACGGTACTGGCCGGTTCTGCTCGCGACCCTCATCACCTGCTCCGGTACGGAAAGAACGCCGTGAGTGTGCAGTTCCATCCGGAATTCAATGCCGACGTGATGCGCGCCTATATTCGGCGCAAGCGCGCGGATATGCACAGGGAAGGGTTCGACCCGCACCACACCTTTCGCCAGGTGGCCGCCACGCCGATCGCCAGGCGATTCCTTCGCCACTTTTCCCGTCATCACGGCATGGCAATAGGCCGTCGCTGATATTAGCGGCCGCTACGGGGAGGCATGGGAAAGGGAGTGACCTTCTGGCCATCGCTGGCATCGCGAATGGCCAAGGCGCCCCTGCGTTCGACTTCTTCGATGCGCACCACCGCTTGCATTGGTAGATGCAGCACACGCGTGTCCTTGAACTCCTCACGCAGCTTTTCCTCCGTGGGGTCCACCACGAGGCCCTCGCCTGCCGGCTCGAACACCAGTTCGCCAACCTCGGTGAATCCCCATAGAGCGCTCGATGCCACATGCCTGGCATATAGCTCGTAGCTCTTCCCGAGATGCAGAAAGGTGACCTTGAAAAGTTTCTTGCCGCGCATGATTCGATGTTATCTCCGCAACCGGCGGACGACGGCTTCGCGCGATAGCAAAGCGAAAACCACGCCGAAGAGGAATCCCGCAATATGAGTCCACCAGACGACGGCTCCATAACGAGGGCCGGCGTAGCTGAAAAGTAACTGGAGCAATACCCAGATACCAATTAGCAGGAACGCCGGTACACGTACGAACTCCAGATACAGTCCGAGCGGCAGGACCAAGCCAAGACGCTCGCGGGGAAATAACGCGATATATGCCCCGAGTACGGCTGATACGGCGCCGCTGCATCCGATGATGGGCGAATGCACACCAGCCAGTGACAACGCGCCAACGAGGTTGGCCACGATGCCTCCCAGCAAAAACAGTAGGAAGAAGCGAGCTGAACCTAGCGTGCGCTCCGAAGGCAATCCGAAGATCACGAGGAACAGCATGTTGCCCAGTACATGCAACCACGCCACATGGATGAACAGGGCCGTCACCAATCGCAGCAACGAAGGATCGTGAAGCTGAGCCAGAATAGGTTCGTGGGCGTCGAAGATATTTGCCGGAACCGTGCCCCATTCCAGAAGTATCGAAAGCCGCTGCCGTGGCGGCATCAGCGCCAAGCCGATAAAACTGAGGACGCACAGCAACACGAGCAGCATGGTGACCCACTGCACCCGCTGGCGACGCCGGGTTTCGACTTGAACGAACACGCGGGACTCCCTTGGTCAGAGCGCCTGGGTCAGCAGCATCATAGGACACGCGCGCAAGGCGACAAGACAGGCTATGCAGGATCAACAATCTCCGTTCGCTTGAATAAGCGTTAGGCCTCATCTCAGCGCTGATCGGATTTTTGCGCCGTGCCGTGCAAAGCAGCGTGGTAGCGCCCAAGAAAAAACCCTCACCGATGAGGTGAGGGTTTTAAGGATAAAGCCCCTGGCGATGACCTACTCTTGCATGGCAAGCCACACTACCATCGGCGCAGCTGCGTTTCACTTCCGAGTTCGGGATGGGATCGGGTGGGGCCACAGCGCTATCGTCGCCAGGGAAAGGGTGCAGGACAGCGCTATGAGCGCCGGTCCGGCAGAAGGGGTAAACGAGTGACAAGCGTCTGGTGAATCGGGATGTGAGTTGAAGCGACGTCTCACGAAGCGTCTTGGGGTTATATGGTCAAGCCGCACGGCTCATTAGTACGCGTAAGCTCAATGCATTGCTGCACTTCCACACCGCGCCTATCAACCACCTAGTCTAGATGGGGCCTTAAGGAGTCTCTGGGACTCGGGAGATCTCATCTTGGGGCGTGCTTCCCGCTTAGATGCTTTCAGCGGTTATCACTTCCGTTCGTAGCTACCGGGCAATGCCATGGGCATGACAACCCGAACACCAGCGGAACGTCCACTCCGGTCCTCTCGTACTAGGAGCAGCCCCCCTCAAATCTCCAACGCCCACGACAGATAGGGACCGAACTGTCTCACGACGTTCTGAACCCAGCTCGCGTACCACTTTAAATGGCGAACAGCCATACCCTTGGGACCGACTACAGCCCCAGGATGTGATGAGCCGACATCGAGGTGCCAAACACCGCCGTCGATATGAACTCTTGGGCGGTATCAGCCTGTTATCCCCGGAGTACCTTTTATCCGTTGAGCGATGGCCCTTCCATACAGAACCACCGGATCACTAAGACCTACTTTCGTACCTGCTTGATCCGTCGATCTCGCAGTCAAGCACGCTTATGCCTTTGCACACAGTGCGCGATGTCCGACCGCGCTGAGCGTACCTTCGTGCTCCTCCGTTACTCTTTGGGAGGAGACCGCCCCAGTCAAACTACCCACCACACACGGTCCCTGATCCGGATTACGGACCTAGGTTAGAACGTCAAGCACTTCAGGGTGGTATTTCAAGGATGGCTCCACCGAAACTAGCGTCTCGGTTTCATAGCCTCCCACCTATCCTACACAGAAGAACTCAACGTTCAGTGTGAAGCTGTAGTAAAGGTTCACGGGGTCTTTCCGTCTTGCCGCGGGAACGCTGCATCTTCACAGCGATTTCAATTTCACTGAGTCTCGGGTGGAGACAGCGCCGCTGTCGTTACGCCATTCGTGCAGGTCGGAACTTACCCGACAAGGAATTTCGCTACCTTAGGACCGTTATAGTTACGGCCGCCGTTTACTGGGGCTTCGATCAAGAGCTTCGCCTTGCGGCTGACCCCATCAATTAACCTTCCAGCACCGGGCAGGCGTCACACCCTATACGTCCACTTTCGTGTTTGCAGAGTGCTGTGTTTTTGATAAACAGTCGCAGCGGCCAGGTTACTGCGACCCTTCTCAGCTCAGCTACGCATGTAGCCACCAAAAAGGGCGCACCTTCTCCCGAAGTTACGGTGCCATTTTGCCTAGTTCCTTCACCCGAGTTCTCTCAAGCGCCTTGGGATTCTCACCCTGCCTACCAGTGTCGGTTTACGGTACGGTTTCTCTGCAGCTGAAGCTTAGTGGCTTTTCCTGGAAGCGTAGTATCAGTCACTTCGCCCAAAAGGGCTCGTCTCGGTGCTCGGTGTATGTGATCCCGGATTTGCCAAAGATCACCACCTACCGCCTTTCCCCGGGACAACCAACGCCCGGTAGACCTAACTTTCTCCGTCCCCACATCGCACTGCAGACAAGTGCCGGAATATTAACCGGCTTCCCATCGACTACGCATTTCTGCCTCGCCTTAGGGGCCGACTCACCCTGCGCCGATGAACGTTGCGCGAGGAAACCTTGGGCTTTCGGCGTGCGGGCTTTTCACCCGCATTATCGTTACTCATGTCAGCATTCGCACTTCCGATACCTCCAGCAGGCTTCTCAACCCACCTTCACAGGCTTACGGAACGCTCCTCTACCGCGCACACTTGCGTGTGCACCCCGAGCTTCGGTGTAGTGCTTAGCCCCGTTAAATCTTCCGCGCAGGCCGACTCGACCAGTGAGCTATTACGCTTTCTTTAAAGGGTGGCTGCTTCTAAGCCAACCTCCTGGCTGTCTATGCCTTCCCACATCGTTTTCCACTTAGCACTAACTTTGGGACCTTAGCTGCGGGTCTGGGTTGTTTCCCTTTTCACGACGGACGTTAGCACCCGCCGTGTGTCTCCCGTACAGTCTGTCCTGGTATTCGGAGTTTGCCATGGTTTGCTAAGTCGCGATGACCCGCTAGCCATAACAGTGCTCTACCCCCAGGAAGATACATACGAGGCGCTACCTAAATAGCTTTCGAGGAGAAACCAGCTATCTCCGAGTTTGTTTAGCCTTTCACTCCTATCCTCAGCTCATCCCCATCTATTGCAACAGATGTGGGTTCGGTCCTCCAGTGCGTGTTACCGCACCTTCAACCTGGCCAAGGATAGATCACTCGGTTTCGGGTCTACTGCCAGAGACTATGCGCCCTATTCAGACTCGGTTTCCCTTCGCCTCCCCTAGACGGTTAAGCTCGCCACTGACAGTAAGTCGCTGACCCATTATACAAAAGGTACGCAGTCACCCTTGCGGGCTTCCACTGCTTGTACGTATACGGTTTCAGGGTCTATTTCACTCCCCTCTCCGGGGTTCTTTTCGCCTTTCCCTCACGGTACTTGTTCGCTATCGGTCGGTCAGGAGTATTTAGCCTTGGAGGATGGTCCCCCCATGTTCAGACAGGGTTTCACGTGCCCCGCCTTACTCAATTTCACACAACGTGCCTTTTCGCCTACAGGGCTATCACCTGCTATGGCCGCCTTTCCAAACCGTTCGGCTAAAACATGCTGTGCTTTTGGGCTAGTCCGCGTTCGCTCGTCGCTACTGACGGAATCTCGGTTGATTTCTTTTCCTCCGGGTACTTAGATATTTCAGTTCCCCGGGTTCGCTTCCAACACCTATGAATTCAGTGCTGGATACTGCTTACGCAGTGGGTTTCCCCATTCGGACATTGCCGGATCAAAGCTTGTTGCCAGCTCCCCGACACTTTTCGCAGGCTGCCACGTCCTTCATCGCCTCTGACCGCCAAGGCATCCACCGTATACGCTTGGTCGCTTGACCATATAACCCCAAGTCGCCTCAGGGCTCCATTCTTTCGAATGGCATGCCAAACAACGCGTTCGCTTAATTGCCTCAACGACACATCTCGATTCGGTTTCGAACCAAGACGCTTGTCACTCGTTTACATTTTCAAAGAACACAAGACCGGCCACAGTGCCGTCTCGTTTCAAATCTTGTCGTGTGCGCTACACATCCGCTTACAGCCTGGTCACTGGTGGAGCCAGTCGGGATCGAACCGACGACCCCCTGCTTGCAAAGCAGGTGCTCTCCCAGCTGAGCTATGGCCCCATAAAGTGGTGGGTCTGGGAGGACTCGAACCACCGGCCTCACCCTTATCAGGGGTGCGCTCTAACCACCTGAGCTACAGACCCATAAAGCTATAGGCCCCCACATCAGATGGGATGGGCCAGGCATGCCAGTCGGCATGCGGGATGTGCAGGTGTCTTGTGTGGACGTCTTGCGGAGGAGGATCTGTCGTTCTCGAAAGGAGGTGATCCAGCCGCACCTTCCGATACGGCTACCTTGTTACGACTTCACCCCAGTCATGAACCACTCCGTGGTCGTCGCCCTCCTTGCGGTTAGGCTAACGGCTTCTGGAGCAACTCACTCCCATGGTGTGACGGGCGGTGTGTACAAGGCCCGGGAACGTATTCACCGCAGCATAGCTGATCTGCGATTACTAGCGATTCCGACTTCACGAAGTCGAGTTGCAGACTTCGATCCGGACTGGGATCGGCTTTCTGGGATTGGCTCCACCTCGCGGTATTGCAACCCTCTGTACCGACCATTGTAGTACGTGTGTAGCCCTGGCCGTAAGGGCCATGATGACTTGACGTCATCCCCACCTTCCTCCGGTTTGTCACCGGCAGTCTCCTTAGAGTTCCCACCATTACGTGCTGGCAACTAAGGACAAGGGTTGCGCTCGTTGCGGGACTTAACCCAACATCTCACGACACGAGCTGACGACAGCCATGCAGCACCTGTGTTCTGATTCCCGAAGGCACTCCCGCATCTCTGCAGGATTCCAGACATGTCAAGGCCAGGTAAGGTTCTTCGCGTTGCATCGAATTAAACCACATACTCCACCGCTTGTGCGGGCCCCCGTCAATTCCTTTGAGTTTCAGTCTTGCGACCGTACTCCCCAGGCGGCGAACTTAACGCGTTAGCTTCGACACTGATCTCCGAGTTGAGACCAACATCCAGTTCGCATCGTTTAGGGCGTGGACTACCAGGGTATCTAATCCTGTTTGCTCCCCACGCTTTCGTGCCTCAGCGTCAGTGTTGATCCAGATGGCCGCCTTCGCCACTGATGTTCCTCCCGATCTCTACGCATTTCACCGCTACACCGGGAATTCCACCATCCTCTATCACACTCTAGCTTCCCAGTATCCACTGCCATTCCCAGGTTGAGCCCGGGGATTTCACAGCAGACTTAAGAAACCGCCTACGCACGCTTTACGCCCAGTAATTCCGATTAACGCTTGCACCCTTCGTATTACCGCGGCTGCTGGCACGAAGTTAGCCGGTGCTTATTCCTCAGGTACCGTCAGCTCCACCGGGTATTAGCCAATGGCATTTCGCTCCTGATAAAAGTGCTTTACAACCCGAAGGCCTTCTTCACACACGCGGCATTGCTGGATCAGGCTTTCGCCCATTGTCCAATATTCCCCACTGCTGCCTCCCGTAGGAGTCTGGGCCGTGTCTCAGTCCCAGTGTGGCTGATCATCCTCTCAGACCAGCTATCGATCGTCGCCTTGGTGAGCCATTACCTCACCAACTAGCTAATCGAACATCGGTCCATCCAACCGCGCGAGGTCCGAAGATCCCCCGCTTTCTCCCGTAGGACGTATGCGGTATTAGCGTAAGTTTCCCTACGTTATCCCCCACGTCTGGGCAGGTCCCGATGTATTCCTCACCCGTCCGCCACTCGCCACCCATGGAGCAAGCTCCACTGTGCTGCCGTTCGACTTGCATGTGTTAGGCATGCCGCCAGCGTTCAATCTGAGCCAGGATCAAACTCTTCACTTAAGTTTTCGATCAACCGAAGTCGATCTATCTTTCTGAAGCGTTGTCCTAACCGTAAAACGTCAAGCTTTTGAATTGACTCTTAGGTTAGACGCTTGCATATATGGACAGATTTCCCATCCACCGCAAGGCGCCCACACAAGTCACCTGCGCACACTGTCAAAGATCAATCACTTGCGATCCTTTCTTCAGATCGCCCCGAGGCGTTTCGTCCCGGGTGAGCCGCTTACTATACATCGTCTTTCCTATCCGTCAACACCTTCGAAGAAGATTTTCTGCTTCGTTGTGTTGCCGTCGGAAGGCGTTGGCCAGCGGCGGGGGGCGAATAATAGGAAGGAGCCCCTGCTCTGGCAAGCGATTTCGTGAACTTTTTTCGATCTTTTTGCTAACTATTTGTTTAGCCGGCAAACAGTCGCCTGAAGGCGACTGTTTTGACCTCTCATATCAAGCGTTCTTGAGGAGAACTCGAGCGAAGTTGCGTTTGCCCACCTGCAGAACAGCCTCAAAGCCAGCCTCGAACGAGCGCTGCGCGTCCTCAACTACCTCGGCATTAATACGTACCGCGCGCTCCTTGAGCTTGCGATTCGCCTCTGAATTGCTGGCGGTGAGTCCCGCCGCTGTTAGCAGCGCCGCAAGCCGCAAGCCCTCCGCCGGCACGATGATCTCCATCAACGGGAGCAAGCTCGTGTCGCCCTCCCCTCGTACCACGGCGTGCCAGCCCGCAATGGCTTGCTCAGCTGCCTGGGCACCATGAAAGCGTGCCGCCAGCTCGCGCGCCAGGCGCAGCTTGGCGTCGCGGGGGTTCAGGGCGCCGCCAGTAATGGCCTGCTTCATTCGGGCTAGCTCGTCCAATGAGACTTCAAAGCTGAGGAGCTCGAACCAGCGCCACATCAGGTCATCGTCGACCTTCATGGTCTTGGTGACGATGTCGATGGCGGGCTCATTGATGCCGATGTAGTTGCCCAGCGACTTGGACATCTTGTTGACACCGTCCAGACCTTCGAGCAACGGCATCGTCAGGACGATCTGCGGCGGCTGACCGTGGTGCTCCTGCAACGCCCGCCCCATCAATAGATTGAATTTCTGGTCAGTACCGCCCAGTTCCACGTCGCACTTGAGCGCGACCGAGTCGTAGCCCTGCACGAGCGGATAAAGGAATTCATGGATCGCGATCGGCTGCTGCGACGCATAGCGCTTGGCGAAATCGTCGCGCTCCAGCATGCGCGCGACCGTGTGCTGTGCGGCCAACCGGATCATGTCGGCCGCGCTCATCTGGCCGAACCACTCGGAATTGAAGCGAAGCTCCGTCTTGTCGCGGTCCAGCACCTTATAGACCTGCTCCGCATAGGTCTCCGCGTTAGCCAATACGTCTTCGCGGGTGAGCGGCTTGCGGGTGACGTTCTTGCCGGTCGGGTCGCCGATCATTCCAGTGAAGTCGCCGATCAGGAAAATCACCTGGTGGCCCAGATCCTGGAACTGCCGCATCTTGTTCAGCAGTACGGTATGCCCCAGATGGAGATCCGGCGCAGTGGGATCAAAGCCCGCCTTGATGCGCAGCGGGCGCCCTGTCTTCAGCCGCTCGATGAGTTCTTCCTGCTTGATGATTTCGTCGGCGCCGCGCGCAATGGTCGCCAGCGCCTGCTCGAGCTCGCTCATGTATGCCTCAAATCGTGGTTATTGAGGCGGCCAGGGAAGTGGCGGCCGCCCGCTTGCCGTTAATTGTGCGTTAATCGGAAAGATCGCGCAAACCCTTGATAGAAAAGGCATTGACGCCCTTTGCACAGGGCCGTTATGGTACGCCGCATTACATAAATTTGTACCGCGGGGCACGCAGGGCATGGGAGAGGCAAGAAAGATCGCGCGCGCGGCGCGCAAGCAGGCTATCCGCCGCAAGGCACAGCGCCGGCACTCTCACTTCTACGAACGCTTCTCTCATTGGTCCTTCTGCAATCACACCGATGCCGAGCCGATCCGCTGGCATCGCGAACGCTGGATGCTGGCAGGCACCGCGTTGCTGATTACCGCACTGTCCGGCTTCATCATCCCCGCCTGGGCCAGCGCGATGCGGCCCGATCCGACTTCCACCGCTCATGCCCTTCTTCCGCTCGCCCTGCCCAAGGCGCTGCCCACGACGGTGCATGCACCGACGGTCGAGGATTGGCACATCGTGCAGGTGCAGCCCGGTCAGACGCTCTCCGACATTTTCCAAGGCCAGGGCCTGAGCCTCGCCGACCTGCAGAAAGTGATGGACGAAGCGGGCGACGCATCGAAGGCGTTGCACAACATTCGTCCTGGCCAGGAATTCGATTTCCTCCTCGGCAGCGATGGCGGCCTGCGCGGCGTGCGCTTCGACAAGGACGAAGCCAGCCGTGTGACCGTCCGCTTCGAGGGCGACAAGGCCGCGGTCACCGCGCAGGCGCGCGAGGTCGAGCGCCGCGAGCATGTCTCGCATGGCAGCATCGACAGTTCGCTGTTCGCCGCCGGCGCCAAGGCTGGCATGAGTACGGCGATGGTGCTCAAGCTTGCCGACCTCTTCAAATACGACATCGACTTCGTGCAGGACTTGCGCGAAGGCGACACCTTCACCGTGATCTATGACGACATCTATCGCGACGGGGCCTATCTGCGCGAAGGCGATATCGTCGCCGCGGAGTTCGTCAACCAGGGTGAGCGCTACACGGCCTATCGCTTCAAGAAGGACGACGGCAACTACGGCTGGTTCAGCGAGGACGGACGCCCGCTGCAGAAATCGTTTCTGCGCATTCCGGTGGACTTCACGCGGATCTCTTCGCAGTTCAGCGCGGCGCGCATGCATCCGATCCTTGGCCGCATGCGCGCGCACCAGGGCGTGGACTATGCCGCCCCCACCGGCACGCCGATCCATGCGGCGGGCGACGGCGTGGTGAAGTTCAAGGGTTGGATGAACGGCTACGGCAACTTCGTGATCGTTCAGCACAACAGCTCCATCAGCACGGCCTACGGCCACATGTCGAAGTTCGCCAACATCAAGGTGGGCCAGCATGTGGGCCAGGGTTCGGTGATCGGCTTCGTAGGTATGACCGGCCTGGCCACCGGGCCCCATTTGCATTACGAATTCCGCGTCAACAACGTCCAGCGCGATCCGCAGAAGGTCACCCTGCCGAAGCCGGAACCACTTCCCGCCGCGCAGCTGGCCAAGTTCAAGGCCCAGGTCGTGCAGCCGCAGCTGGCGCGTCTGAAAGCGCTGGACGCCAACATCAAGCTGGCCCGCGTGGACGGCGCCAAGCGCAACGACGATTGAGCCGCGATCTCTGCGTGAATGACGCCGCGGCGCTCTATATCGGCCTGATCTCTGGCACCAGCGCGGACGGTATCGATGCCGCGCTGGTCCGCTTCGAACTGGACAAACCGCAACTCGTCGCCGCGCTTACTTATCCTTGGCCGGCGGATCTGCGGAGCCAGATCCTCGCTGTCGCGCAGGACGAAACCCGCCTCGATCTCGACGCCTACGGTCGCCTGGATGTAGCCATCGGCCAGCGTTTCGCCGAGGCGGCACTCCAGCTGCTGCGCCATAGCGGCACGTCGCCCCGGGCCGTGCATGCGATCGGCTCGCACGGACAGACACTGCGCCATCGGCCACATGGCGACCACCCTTTTACGCTGCAAGTGGGCGACCCTTCAGTCATCGCCGAGCGCTGCGGCATCGATGTGGCGGCGGACTTCCGGCGCGCGGACGTGGCCGCAGGAGGTCAAGGCGCCCCCCTGCTGCCGGCCGTGCATGCCATGCTGCTTGGCCGGCAGGGCGAAACCCGCGTGGTGCTCAATCTCGGCGGCATCGCGAACATCACGGTGCTGCGCGCGGACGGCCATGTGTTCGGCTTCGATACCGGTCCCGCCAATGGCCTGATGGACGCATGGTGTCTGCGCCATCAAGGCGAAGCTTTTGACCGCGACGGGGCATTCGCCCGCAGCGGCAAGGTCGACGAACCTCTCTTGGCTGAGTTGCTCGCCGATCCGTATTTCGCCCTGCCGCCACCGAAGAGCACCGGACGAGAACATTTCCACCTGGCCTGGCTCGATCGCCACTCGCGGGTGGCCACGCTTGGCCCTGCCGACGTCCAGGCCACGTTGCTGGAGTTCTCTGCCCGCAGCGTGGTCGAAGCGATCACGGCCCATGCGCCTGGTGCGGTGGACGTACTGGCTTGTGGCGGCGGCGTGCATAACGCCGTGCTGATGGGACGGCTGGCCGCACTGCTGTCGCCTTGCGCGATGCGCAGCACCGCCGAAGAAGGCATCGATCCGGATTACCTGGAAGCCACGGCCTTCGCATGGCTGGCCCGCCAGCGCCTGCTCAAGCGCCCTGGCAATCTACCCGCGGTGACCGGTGCGCGCGGCCCGCGCGTGCTGGGTGCGCTCTATCCCGCTTCAGCCTAGGGGCTCCTCCGCCAACGACAGATTCGCCGGCGACAGCTGGGTCGGCCGCGTCATCGACAAGGCCTGGATGGCCTCCTGAAAGGCGGCCTTCTCCCGCGCATCCCACTGCCCGCTGAGCACGGTCAGCTCGCCCGGATCGAGCAGCGTTTCAGCGAACACGTTGCCCTGGGCCATGCCAAGGCCATGGCGCAGCGCATGCAGCACCACGTCATTGATCGACCACTGCCGCTCTTTGGCCAGCGACTTGATGCGCTCGGCCATCAGGCTGTCAATATGGCGAATTACGATGTCCGGCACAGGCGTTTCTCCGTTCCACGCATGAGCCCCCTGACGGAGCACATGGTGGACAGCGGCTCGCCGCCTGGCAAGTCGGCCGATCGGCCAAATCCGCGCAATGGTTGGCAAACCCGGCAGCCGATCCACCGACGCCGGCTAGCCGCCGCCCTCGGCCTCCCTCTCCCGCTCGACTCCCCGGTGGAACGACCACAGATAGGCGAACAAGAGCATCGCTGGAAGCGCGGCCAGCACGGTAATGACGAAATACCCGCCATATCCCGACGCAGCGACGATGCCTCCGGCGAAGAAACCCAGCACCTTGCCCGGCAGGTTCACCAATGAACTGAGCAAGGCGTACTGCGTCGCGGTGTGCTGGCGATTCACCAGCGTCGATAGAAATGCAACCGTCGGCGGCCCCAACATCCCTTCGAAGAAGTTCTG
This sequence comes from Dyella sp. CR10, assembly GCF_055814425.1. Classification (NCBI taxonomy): domain Bacteria; kingdom Pseudomonadati; phylum Pseudomonadota; class Gammaproteobacteria; order Lysobacterales; family Rhodanobacteraceae; genus Dyella; species Dyella sp. CR10. The sequence continues at coordinate 4,777,418 of NZ_CP185986.1, read as the reverse complement.
GCCGGAAATGGCCAAAGTCAACATGGCCAGCTCACCCTGATGGGCGATCAGGAACAGATAGAGCAGATTGCTGACTGCGCCGAGCGCGATACATACGCCGAGCGTCCGCCAAGCACCGAAGCGCGCCACCGCGGCGCCGCCGGCGAAGGCGCCAAGGATGCCGATCCAGATGCCATAGATCTTGGTGACAGCGCCGATCTCCGTCTTGGAGAAGCCCATATCGCGGTAAAATGGCCCCATCACGCCACCGATGATCGCCTGCTCGGGGATCTTGAACAGCAGGATGAAAAGCAGCGTCAGCAAGGCGATGGTCCAGCCGTAACGCCGGAAGAAATCGGTGAACGGGTCGATCACGCTCTCGCGCATCGCCTCGCCCCACGACGAAGGCACCACCCTTCGCACCTCCGGTTCGCGCATCCGCAACGTAGTGATGATAGGCACGAGCATTGCCGCTGCCATCAGCACGTAGATCTGCGCCCAATGGATATGGTCGGCCATGATCAGCGCCAGCGCGCCAGATACCAGCAGCCCCAGCCGATAACCCAGCGCGTACGTGGCCACCAAGGCACCCTGCGCCGAAGGCGGCGCGATCTCGATGCGATAGGCATCGACTGCGATGTCCTGCGTGGCTCCCATGAATGCGACCAGCAATGTCGCCGCGACGAACGGCACCAGCTGTGTCGGCGTGAGCGACGCCATAAGAAGCAAGCCGATCACCACGCCCAATTGGGCCAGCAGCAGCCAGCCACGCCGCTGCCCCAACCGTGCGAACAGCGGCAGGCGCCAGTGGTCCAGCAACGGAGCCCAGACGAACTTGAACGCGTAAGTCATGCCCGCACTGGCGATCATCGTGATGTCCTTCAGCACGATGCCGTTCTCTTTCAACCAGAACGACAAGGTGTAGGACACCAGCAGAAACGGCAGGCCCGAGGAAAAGCCCAGCAGGCACATCGTCCATGCCGACGGCTGCGCGAACGCACGCCAGATGGAAGCCTTGCCCGCGGCCTCCGTACCCGCCTCAGTCGGCATAGTCGACCGTATACGGCGCATGATCGGAGAAGCGCTCGTCCCGATAGACCGAACATGCCTTCAGCCGCTCGCGCAGCGAAGGTGTCACCACCTGGTAATCGATGCGCCACCCCACATTGTTCTCACGGGCACGACCGCGATTGGACCACCAGGTGTATTCCACGGCGTCGGGTTTGACGGCACGGAAGCTGTCCACCCAGCCGCGCTCCTTGAACAGCAGATCCAGCCAGGCGCGCTCCTCGGGCAGGCAGCCGGAGTTCTTCTGATTGGAAGTCCAGTTCTTGATGTCGTTCTTGGTGTGGACGATGTTCCAGTCGCCACACAGCACGTAGTCGCGCCCGCTCTCCAGCCATTTCTGGAAGATCGGCGTGAGCCACTCCATCACCTTGAACTTGAACTGCTGACGTTCGTCGCCCGAGGAACCGGACGGGATATACAGCGACACCACGCTCAGATTGCCGAAGCGAGCCTCGATATAGCGCCCTTCGTCATCAAACGGCGCCCAGCCCAGCGAGGTGAGCACCTGATCCGGTTCCTTGCGGGCGTAGATGGCCACCCCGCTATACCCCTTCTTGGTGCTGGCGTCGCGATAAAAGCAGTGATGCCCGTCGGGACGGAACATCGGATCGCTGAGCTGGTCTTCCTGCGCCTTGGTCTCCTGCAGGCAGACCACATCGGCCTTCTGCTTGCGTAGCCATTCGAACACGCCCTTGTTGGCGGCCGATCGGATGCCATTGGCGTTCAGGCTGACGATGCGCATGCGGGTTCCTCGTGTGATGGGCCATCATAGCAACCATGTCCGAGTCCTCCTCCATCCATGTCGCGCCGGTCACGGCCTCGTTGCGGGAAGGCGTGCTCGCGTTGCGCGTCCACGCCGAACAGTACGCCTTCGTCAGCCCGATCGACGCCTCGCTGGCCGATGCCGAGCAGTCGCACGGCAGCACGCCCATGGCGATCCTCCATGGAGACATGCCGGTCGGCTTCTATCGGATCGAGCACGACGCGGCAACGGTGGCCGGCCGCGCCTTCGAGGTGCCCGCGCTCGGCCTGCGCTCGTTCTTCATCGGCCTGCCATGGCAGGGCCGGGGCTTCGCCACCGCCGCGCTCGAGGCGATCTTCGCCGACGTGGCAACCCGTCATTCCTCCGCCCGCCTGCTGGTGCTCACCGTGAATTGCCGCAACCTCGCCGCCCTGGCGCTGTACCGCCGGACCGGGTTCGTCGACAGCGGCGAGCTGTACCATGGCGGCCGCTCCGGGCCGCAACACCTGATGTGGCGCCCTCTTCCTTAAGACCCCGACCGCAGCGAGACCCGCCGTGCACGACTACCAGCGCGATTTCATTGAACTCACTCTGCAGCGCGACGTGCTGCGCTTCGGCGACTTCACCCTGAAGTCCGGCCGCCAGAGCCCTTACTTCTTCAACATGGGCCGCATCGACTCCGGCGCCGCGCTGGCCCGCCTCGGCCGCGCCTACGCATCCGCCCTGGTCAACTCCGGCCTGGCCGTGGACATGCTGTTCGGCCCCGCCTACAAGGGCATCCCGCTCGCTGCGGCTACCGGCATCGCCCTGGCCGATCAGCATGGCCGCGACCTGCCCTGGGCCTACAACCGCAAGGAGGCCAAGGACCACGGCGAAGGCGGCGTGCTGGTCGGCGCGCCGCTGCAGGGCCGCGTGTTGATCGTGGACGACGTGATGACCGCCGGCACGGCCGTGCGCGAGTCGCTGGGGCTGATCCGCGCCCAGGGTGCGACGCCGGCAGGCGTGCTGATTGCGCTCGATCGCCAGGAGCGCGGCCAGGGCGAGCTGTCCGCCGCACAGGAAGTGGCGGCCGATTACGGCATCCCGGTGATCGCCATCACCAGCCTGGCGGATGTCATGGCCTATGCCGGCGAACGCCCCGACCTGGCCGACGAATTCCAGCGCCTGCAGGCCTACCGGGAACGCTACGGCGTGGCCGCTTGAGGCCTCGCGCGTCACGTGGCGAACCGCGTCACATCCGCGAACACGTCCGCATCGGACGATACCCATACGAAGGCTATACTTCCGCTCTCCAGGGGGAAGTCCATGCGTAAAACCAGCCTCATCCTCGCCGCCATTCTGGCGGGCAGCTGCGCCCATGCGGCGCAGAACGACAACAACGGCGTGCGCTACAAATGGCGCGACGCCCAAGGCCTGCCGCACTACAGCGACAGCCTCACCGGCGAGGCCATCAAGTACGGCTACGACGTCGTCAACGACCGCGGCCTCGTGATCAAGCACGTCGACCGCCAGCTCAATCCCGAAGAACGCGCCGCGGCCCGCAAAGCCGCGGACGAGAAGGCCGCTCAGGATCGCGCGGCGCAGGATCGCGCCCGCGGCGATTCGCAGATGCTGGCCGCCTATCCCAACGAGAACGACTACAAGGCCACGCTGCAGCAGGAAGTGGACAATATCGACCAGCAGATCCGCACCACGCAGATCAACCTGCATAGCCAGGAAAAAGCGCTGACCGACCTGCTCACGCGCGCCGGCGATCTCGAACGCGCCAAGCAACCGGTGCCGAAGTTCCTCACCGACAGCATCGCCAAGCAGCGCAACGTGGTCGCCGGCCAGCGCGCCACGCTGGATCGCCAGCAGGCGGCCCGCGACGCGGCCAGCACCAGGATGGAGCAGCAGCTCCAGCACTATCGCGAGCTGAAGGCAGCCCAGGCCAAGGACAAGTAAAGCCGTCGCGCTTTCTAAAAAAAACGCCACGCATTGCGTGGCGTTTTTTTGTTCCCGAGAGCGGCCAATCAGAACGGCAGCTTGAGCGACGGATCTACCGCATGCAGCTGTTCGCGGAACACCGCCTGGATGCGCTTGAGCGCCGCTTCGTTGTCCGCATCGAAGCGCAGCACCAGGATCGGCGTGGTGTTGGACGGGCGCACCAGGCCCCAGCCATCCGGCCAGTCGGCGCGCACACCATCGATCGTGGTGAGGGCAGCGTCGCCGAAGCTCGCGCTCTGACGGAACTTCTCGATGAACTGGTAGTGCTCGCCTTCCTTCATCTCGATCTTCAGCTCAGGCGTGGACACGCCCTTCGGGCAGGTCGCGAAGATCGCCTCGGGCGTGCGCTCGTCGAGGTCGCCGGCAAGGATCTCCAGCAGGCGGGCGCCGGCGTAGATACCGTCGTCGAAGCCGTACCAGCGCTCCTTGAAGAAGAAGTGGCCGCTCATCTCGCCAGCCAGTTCCGCGCCCGTCTCGCGCATCTTGCTCTTGATCAGCGAGTGACCGGTGCGCCACATCAGCGGGCTGCCGCCGGCGTCGAGGATCTGGCCTTTCAGGTGGCCGGTGCACTTCACGTCGTAGATGATCGTCGCGCCGGGCTGGCGCGACAGCACATCGCGCGCGAACAGCATCAGCGTGCGGTCGGGGAAGATGATCTCGCCCGTCTTGGTGACCACGCCCAGGCGATCGCCGTCGCCGTCGAAGGCCACGCCCAGGTCCGCGCCGGTGGCGCGCACGGCCTCGATCAGATCTTCCAGGTTATGCGGGTCCGACGGATCCGGATGATGATTCGGGAAGGTACCGTCCACATCGCAGTACAGCTCGATCACTTCACAGCCGATCCCCTCCAGCACCTTCGGCGCCACCGCGCCTGGGATGCCGTTGCCGCAGTCCACCACGACCTTCATGCGGCGACCCGCCTGCACGTCGGAGGTGATGCGCTCGATGTAGTCCGGCACCACATCGATATGGCGCAGGCTACCCTTGCCGCCGCGCTCCAGCTCGCCCGCCGCGATGCGGCGATACAAATCCTGGATGGCGCCTTCGGATAAGGTCTCGCCGCCCACTACGATCTTGAAGCCGTTGTAGTCCGGCGGATTGTGGCTGCCGGTAACGGCCACGCCGCTGCCGGTATTGAAGCGATAGGCTGCGTAATAGACGACCGGTGTCGGCACGGCGCCCACGTCGATCACATCGATGCCGGCCTCGCGCAGACCATCTGACAGCGCACCGGCCAGCTCCGGGCCCGACAGTCGGCCGTCGCGGCCCACCACGATCTCGCGCAATCCCTTCTCGCGCATCACCGTGCCGACGGACTGGCCGAGCAGGAAGGCGACATCTTTGGTCAGGCTCTTGCCGACGATGCCGCGCACGTCGTAGGCGCGGAAGATGGTCGGATCCACCGTGACCGGCGCAGGAGCGGCCGCGACCGGCTTGGCGGGACGCGGGGCCTCCGGCTTGGCCGGCTCGGGGTTATTTTCGATCAGGTCGGACAAAATCGGTTCCTCGGTTGGTAGCTTGCCCAGGCCACGCGGGTGGGCGCGCAGCCACAACAAATATGCGCCGGCCCCCAGGCACAGCAGCGTCAACAGCGCGTCCAGGGGCCATGATCGCGGCAGCACGATGTAAGCCCCGGGCAGGGCCGCCACCACGCTGAGGTTACTTCCGGCCACCGTCTTGCCGGCCGCTTCGCTCAAAGCGGAAGCGGCACCGTTGGCGAGCAGCCGCAGGTCGCCGCGATCATCGCCCTGGCGAAGTTCCAGTCTGCCGCCTGCCGGCGGAACGGTGTTGAAACGTTCCTCGATCGGAGCGAACGGAAGCTCGAACCACACCCAGGCGCTGGGCCGCTGGCGCGCGCCCATCGGCAGCACGAAAGTGAGCCGGCGACCATGCGCATCCGTCGGCAGCGATTGCGCCAGCGTCTCGCCATCGGCCGTTTGCGCGGCCATCAGCTGGGCGGCCTTGGCGTAGCCGAACTCGCGGTAGTTGGCGTGCAGCACCTCATCCAGCGCGCCGCTGTAGAACTCCACTTTGTCCGCTTGAGGGAGCTTGCCCTTCAGCAGTGTCGCGGCATATGCCGGATCAGCCTGAACCACGGACGGGTCCAGTGTATCCAGCGCCTGCTGCAACACATGGCGCTGCCGCGACACTTCGCCGGCCACCGCTTGCACGGCCAGATCCTGTGCGCGATGCACGCCTTCGATGGCATTGTTCTCGTCTGCCACCAGCCATGTCTGCCAGGCGCAGAACAGGCCGCCTGCGACCAGCAGCGTTCCGCCCGCCAGCGGCAACAGGCGCCGCCAGTCGAACATCCGCTCGCGCATCCCCCTCGCGATGTCCATCGCCATGCCCAGTGTCCCCTCTTGCAGGCGTATCACTTCACGCCGGTCGAACCGAAGCCGCCCTCACCCCTCTGTGAAGGCGCGAATTCCGTCACTACGTTCAAGCGAGCCTGCGCCACCGGTACCAGCAGCAACTGGGCGATGCGGTCGCCCACGCCGATGGTGTACGGCTGCGCGCCGCGGTTCCAGCAGGAAATCATCAGCGGCCCCTGGTAGTCGGCGTCGATTACGCCCACCAGGTTGCCCATCACCAGGCCATGCTTATGTCCCAGCCCGGATCGCGGCACGATCAGCGCGCACCAGCCCGGATCGCCGATATGGATGGCGATCCCGCTGGGCACCAGCGCACTCTCGCCGGGCGCCAGGGTCAGCGGCACCTCGACGGCGGCGCGCAGGTCCATGCCCGCGCTGCCGACGGTTGCTGCCTGCGGCAGCGGGATGGTGTCGCCCAGCCGTGGATCGAGGACCTTCAGTTCGACGTCGACCATACCCGGCCGACCCGTCATGAGCGCACCGCCTTGTAGCGCTCGGCGATCCGCTCCACCAGCTGGCGCGCCAGCTGGTCCTTGCCAGCGCGCGGCAGCTCGGCGCCACCGCCCGGCCAGTACACGTTCAATGCGTTGTCCGCGGCCTCGAACCCGAGGCCGTCCCCCACCTGGTTCGCGGCGATCATGTCCAATCCTTTGCGCTGCAGTTTGTCCTGCGCGTATGCCGCCACATCATGCGTTTCCGCGGCGAATCCGACCAGGAAAGGGTGCACGGTTTGCGCCGACAGGCTGCCCAGGATGTCCGGATTCTCGGCCAGCTCCAGGGTCAGGCCGACGCCGTCATGCTTCTTGATCTTCTGCCCGGCCACGCTCGCCGGCCGGTAGTCACCTACCGCGGCGGCGGCCACGTAGATGTCCGCGCCGGCCGCGGCGGCCAGCACCGCCGCGTGCATCTGCGCCGCACTGCGCACGTCCACGCGGCGAGCCACGCCCGGCGGCGTCGCCTGGTGCACCGGTCCGGCCACCAGGGTCACCTCGGCGCCGGCCTGCGCGGCCGCTTCGGCTACCGCGAAACCCATGCGGCCCGAGCTGCGATTGCCGATGAAGCGGACCGGATCGATGTCCTCGTAGGTCGGCCCCGCGCTCACCACCACCTTAAGACCACGCAGCGCACCGCTGCCAAAGGAAGTGACCAGAGCCTCGCGCAACTCCAACGGCTCGAGCATGCGGCCGGAGCCGATATCGCCACAGGCCTGGTCGCCCGAGGCCGGACCCAGCAGATGCACGCCACGGCGGCGCAGCGTGTCCACGTTCTCCTGCACCGCCGGATGCGCCCACATCTGCTGGTTCATCGCCGGCGCCACGTACAGCGGTGCGGCACTGGCCAGGCATAGCGTGGTGAGCAGGTCGTTGGCCATGCCATGAGCGAGGCGCGCGATGATGTCCGCGCTGGCGGGTGCGATGATGATTCGCTCCGCCCAGCGCGCCAGCTCGATATGGCCCATCGCCATCTCCGCCTGCTCGTCCCACAAGCTGACCCGCACGGCCTCGCCGGACAGGGCCTGGAAGGTGGTGGCGCTGACGAAATGCGTGGCGCTTTCCGTCATCACCACACGCACCTGTGCACCCAGGTCGCGCAGGCGGCGGACCAGTTCGCAGGCTTTGTAGGCGGCGATGCCGCCCGACACGCCGAGGAGGATGCGACGGTTGGCGAGTTGCATGTAGGACTGGCCTGACAAACTGGCAGACGCCTAGCTTACCGGAATCGACTCCGTCCTCCGCTCCAAGCGTCGGCGCCGTTGCGGCATCGTGAACGAATGAGCATTCGCGATTGGCCCGAGGGCGAACGCCCCCGAGAAAAACTGTTGGACCGCGGCACGGCGGCCTTGTCGGACGCGGAGTTGCTGGCGGTACTGCTGGGTAGCGGCGTCGCCGGAGCCGATGCACTCACCCTTGGCCGCCAGCTGCTCACCGAGGCCGGCGGTCTGCATGCGCTGCTGGCCGATCCCGGCGCCACCGCACGCCTTGGCGGCATCGGGCCGGCCAAGCGCGCACGCCTCATCGCCGCGCTGGAACTGGCGCGCCGCTCCTTGAACGAACAACTGGCGGCGCGGACCTCATTGAAAAACCCGCGCGACAGCGGCGAATTCCTCCGCGCAAAGCTGCGCCACCTGCCATACGAGGTGTTCGCCTGCCTCTATCTCGACAACCGCCATCGCGTGCTGGCCTACGAAGAGCTCTTTCGTGGCACCGTCGACGGTGCCAGTGTGCATCCGCGCGAAGTGGTGCGCGCCTGCCTCAAGCACAACGCCAGTGCGGTAATCCTCGCGCACAACCATCCATCCGGCGTGGCCGAGCCCAGCGGGGCCGACCGGGCCATTACCCGCAGCCTCCGCGAGGCTTTGCAACTGATCGAAGTGCGCGTACTGGACCATCTCGTGATCGGCGCGGAAGAGCCAGTGTCCATGGCGGCCCTCGGCATGCTCTGAGAGAGCGCAACGTTTGATCCGGAAAAAAATAACGGCGCGGTGGGGACCGCGCCGTCAGGCCGTTTTTGGGGAGGGTGAGAGTGACGGCATCTCGCGTACCCGCCAGCGGGGAGGGTGCTTGGGGTACGGGCGCCATTGTCGCGACGCGGCATGACAGGAGCGTGACGTCTTGGCGGCCCCTTCACGCCATGCGGCCGGCGCGACTTATGCACATCGGCCTTGAAAGGGCTTTTAGAGAGCACTTCGCCGAAGACCATCAAGAGTGTCATTCAAGCCATTGATTTAAGCTGCAAAATTACGTGACATCCAGGTTTCCATGCCGCGAAGATCGTCGTAACGCCAAGAGCGCCGTACTTTCCCCACAGAGTTATCCACAGGCGGGACGGCGCGCCGCAGCATGCCGGGAAAGCCCGCCGCACGGGGCTGCGCGCCCCTCGGAGAGGGTGGGCCGGCTCTGCTAGGATTGCCGGTTCCATCGAAGCCAGACCACGCCCGTGAAACAAGCGCTGCGCGAATTGCTGCTGCAGGCCATCCAGGCCCTGCAGAACGACTCCACCCTGCCCGCCGACCTCGAAGTGCCAAGCTTCGTGATCGAGCGTACGCGCAACCGCGACCACGGCGATTTCGCCAGCAACGCGGCCATGCTGCTGGCCAAGCCGGCGCGCGCCAAGCCGCGTGAGCTGGCCGAGAAGCTGGTGGCTGCCCTGCCCGCCAACCAACAGGTGGCAAAGGTCGAGATCGCCGGCCCGGGCTTCATCAATTTCTTCCTTGCGCCGGCCGCCTACCATGCCGAGCTGCGCCGCATCCTCGGCGAAGGCGATGCCTACGGCCGCAACCAGAGCGGCAAGGGCATCACCGCGGGCGTCGAGTTCGTCTCGGCCAACCCCACCGGTCCGCTGCACGTCGGTCACGGCCGCGCGGCGGCGATCGGCGACTGCCTGAGCCGGCTGCTCGACGCCAACGGCTGGGACGTGAAGCGCGAGTTCTATTACAACGACGCCGGCGTGCAGATCCAGAACCTGGCTATCTCGGTGCAGGCGCGCGCACGCGGCCTGGGCCCGGGCGATGCCGGCTGGCCGGAGGACGGCTACCGCGGCGACTACATCGCCGACGTGGCTCGCGCCTACATGGCCGGCGAATCGGTGGTGGCCGATGGCCAGACGGTCACCGGCGCCAAGGATGCCGACAACCTCGACGCCATCCGTCACTTCGCCGTGGCCAGCCTGCGCCGCGAACAGGATCTGGACCTGAAGGCCTTCGGCGTCGGCTTCGATACCTATTTCCTGGAGTCTTCGCTGTACATCGACGGCAAGGTGGAAGAGACCGTGCGCGAACTTGTCGCCCACGGTCACACCTATGAAGAAGGTGGCGCACTGTGGCTGCGTTCCACCGATTTCGGCGACGACAAGGACCGCGTGATGCGCAAGTCCGACGGCACCTATACCTACTTCGTGCCGGACGTGGCCTACCACCGCAGCAAGTGGCAGCGCGGCTACGTGCGCGCCATCACCGAGCTGGGCTCGGACCATCACGGCAGCCTGGCGCGCGTGAAGGCCGGCCTGCAGGCGCTGGACTGCGGCATCCCCAAGGGCTGGCCGGAGTACGTGCTGCACCAGATGGTCACCGTGATGCGCGGCGGCGAGGAGGTGAAGATCTCCAAGCGAGCCGGCAGCTACGTCACCCTGCGCGACCTGATCGACGAAGTGGGCAAGGATGCGACGCGTTACTTCCTGATCTCGCGCAAGGCCGATTCGCAGCTGGTGTTCGACATCGACCTGGCCCGCTCGCAAAGCAACGACAACCCGGTCTACTACATCCAGTACGCCCACGCCCGCGTGTGCCGGGTGCTGGAGGAACTGGCCGAGCGCGGCCTGCCGCCGGTGGACACCGCCGCCGGCGTCGCCAGCTTCCACCGGCTTGACTCCGAGCACGAGCAAGCCATGTTCGTGGAGCTGTCGCGCTATCCGGAGGTCGTCGAAGCGGCGGCGAACAATCTGGAACCGCACCTGATCGCCCAGTATCTGCGCGATCTCGCCGGCGCCCTGCACAGTTACTATCACGAGCACAAATGGATCGTGGACGACGCCGGGCTGCGCGATGCGCGCATCACCCTTGCGGTGACGGCGCGCCAGGTCATCCGTAACGGTTTGGATTTGCTGGGACTCAGTGCCCCGGAGAAGATGTAAATGGCAGCACGCAAGGGCAAAGGCCGTCAGGCCGTGCGCAACAACAGCGGCGGGTTTCCGGCCTGGGGCTGGGCCATCGTCGGCATCGCGGTCGGCGCGCTGCTGATGTTCGCCATGCGCGGCAAGCTGCCGATGGGCGCCCGCCCGGGCGAAGCGCCCCAGCCGAACCCGCAGGCCACCGCCCAGCACGGCAGCGACGCTGGCGCCGTGGAGCCGGCCGGCGCCGAATCGGCGGCAGCGCCGAAGAAGCCGCAGTTCGACTTCTACTCCGTGCTGTCCGAGAAGGAAGTGCGTATCCCCGATGCCGAGATCAGCGCCCAGGCCCGCGCCGAGCAGCAGAAACAGGCGGCTCAGCAGCAGGCCCAGGCCCAGGCCGCCGCGGCACAACAGGCCCAGCAGCAGGCGGCCGCGCAACGCGCCGCCGCGGCCAATGCGCCCGCCGCGGTCACCGAGAACGTCACCGCAGCACCGGCGGCCGCCGCCCCGCCGCCGGCCGCCGGTGGCGGCGGCTATCTGCTGCAAGTGGGTGCGTTCCCGAGCGCCTCGGATGCGGAAAGCCTCAAGGCCAAGCTTGCCCTGCAGGGCTTCGTGGCCAACGTCGCGTCGGTCAACGTCAACGGCCAGACTTACAACCGCGTACGCCTGGGCCCGTTCAAGTCAGCCACCGAGCTGGAGTCGACCAAGCAGCGCCTGAGTTCCGCCGGGTTCAATGCCATCGCGCTGAAGGAAGGCCGCTGAACGGCAGCATCGACACCATCGATCGTCACGAAAAGCCGCGCCCTGCGCGGCTTTTCGCATATCGGCCCAGTGAAAAATTTCCAGCGGGATTCGCCTGCTAGACTGCCCTGCATCGCTTTATCCACAAGGATCCGTGATGAACACCCTGGCCATCCCCGACGTTTCCCTGGTCGACAACACCGAGCAGCGCACCCCGCTGGTGCTGGTGCTGGATTGCTCCGGCAGCATGGCCGGCACCCCGGTCGAGCAGCTCAACGAGGGCCTGCGCCTGCTGGAGCAGGAACTGAAGAACGACGTGATCGCCGCCAAGCGGGTACGCCTGCTGGTGGTGCGCTTCCATGGCCTGGACAGCGCCGAAGTGGTCGGTGACTGGTGCGACGCGATGGATTTCAGCGCGCCGGTGCTGGAAGCCGGCGGTACCACGCCTACTGGCCAGGCGGTGAACCTGGCGCTTGACGAGATCGAAGCCGAAAAGCAGCGCTACAAGCAGTCCGGCATCGCCTACACCCGCCCCTGGCTGTTCCTGATGAGTGACGGCGCTCCCACCGATCGCTGGGAAGAAGCCGCACAGCGCTGCCGTGATGCCGAGCAGGCGCACAAGGTCGCCGTCTTCCCGATCGCGGTCGGCTCCGATACGCACGAAGACACGCTCGGCGCTTTCTCCTCGCGCGGCGCCAACGGCGTGAAGCGCCTCGCCGGCCTGCAGTTCAAGGAACTGTTCCTGTGGCTGAGCACCAGCATGCAGGTGGTTTCGCAATCGAAGGCCGGCGGCCAGGTGCAGCTGCCCTCGACCGACAGCTGGTCCACCCTGACGGTCTGAGCATGAGCGGTTCCACGATGAGCTGGCGCGTCTTCGCCGCCTCGGCACGCGGCAGCGCGCATATGGGCAATGGCCAGCCCTGCCAGGATGCCTCGGCCCATGCCGTGCACGGCGAGCTGCTGTTCGGCGTAGTGTGCGACGGGGCCGGTTCGGCCGCGGCCAGCGATGTCGGCGCACAGCGCATCGCGCAGGACGTGGTGCGAGCCCTGGTCGAGCGGGCCAGCGAACTGCCGGCACACGACGACCACAGCGGTTTCGCAACATGGATCGGCGACCTCCTTGCCATGCAACGCACTGCACTCGAAGCGCACGCCACGGCCACCGGCCGCGCGCTGGCGGACTTCGCCGCGACGGTAGTCGGCGTCGTCGCGCGGCCCGACGGTGGCTGGTTCTTTCATCTCGGCGACGGCGCCGGCGTGGCAAGACATACCGATAGCCGCACGCTGTCTTCGCCGGAAAACGGCGAATATGCCAACGAGACCTTCTTCCTCACCGGCAGCACGTGGCGCGAGCACCTGCGCATCACGCCGATCGTCGCGCCCATGCGCAGCGTGCTGCTGATGACCGACGGCGCGATGCCGTTCGCGCTCGCCAAGGGCGGACAGGACGTCTACACGCCGTTCGCCGACCCGGTCGAGCGCTTCCTTGCCGGCGCTGAAGAAGACGCCGGCAACGCCGCGTTGCTTGCCACGCTGGACGATCCGCGCACCTACCGGATCACTGGCGACGACAAGACCCTGCTGGTCGCGCTGCGCGCCTGACGCGCATGAAGCAGGAGCGCGAAGGCAGCATCCAGGCCGATGGCGAAACGTTCGCGCTAGGCAAGCTCATCAAGAGCGGCGGCGCCGGCAGCGTGTACCTGTTGCCGCGCCGTGGCGACAGCGTCGCCAAGCTTTATCACCCGACCATCGACCGCGCCGTCTACGAGCGCAAGGTCGAGGCCATGCTGACGCTGGTGCCGGATCTGCCGGATCGCGTCGAGCACGGCCGCCGCTACGTACAGATTGCCTGGCCCACGGCGCAGGCCCGCGATGGACGGCGCCGCTTCCTCGGCTTTCTGATGCCGCTGCTGGATATCGCCGCCACCGAGGAACTGGAGCCCGTGCTGCAGGAGCGCCAGGCGCTCGCCAAGGGTCTCCCCACCGCCTTGGGCGCGAAGATCACGCTCGCCGCCAACCTTGCCTCGGTGCTCGCCGCGCTGCACCGCCAACAGCATTACGTGGTGGATCTGAAACCGGTCAACCTGCGCTTCTATCGCGATTCGCTGTACATCGCGCTGCTCGATTGCGACGGCTTCAGCATTCACGGCCCCGGCGGCGAACGCTTCCACGCGCAGCAATACACGCCCGACTATCTCGCGCCGGAGTTCCAGGCCAACGGCCTCGATGCGCGCGGCGAGCTGGCGCAGGACCTGTTCGCGCTGGCGGTGGTGATCTTCCAGCTATTGAATTTCGGCATTCATCCCTACACCGGCCAGCCGCGCTCCGAGCGCGTGCCTACCGATATTCCCGGCCGCATCCGTGCCGGCTGCTACGCCTATGGGCGCCAGGCGCATCCGGACATGGCACCCAGCCCCGCCAGCTGCCATGCGTTGCTGCCGGATGAGCTGCGCACGCTGTTCGATCGTGCGTTCCAGTCGCGCGTGCGCCCGACGGCCGCCGAGTGGGCCGACGGCCTGAGCGCGTACGCGAGGCCTTCGAGCGGACGGCTGGTGCCGTGCCGGCGCGATTCGAAGCACCAGCATTTCGCCGGACTGGATTGTCCGGCCTGCGCCCGCGCCGGCCTGCTCGAGCGCGCACGGCGCCAGCCCCGTCCGCAGCGGCCCAGGCGGGTGCAGGCCCAGGTCTCGCCACGACACGCCGCCACCGCCGCGACGCGGCCTGGCATCACGACGACGCCATCCAGCGGATGGAACCTCCTGTTCACCATCGTCGTCCCCTGCCTGCTCTTGTGGCTGATGCTGCGCAGCTGCTCGCATAACACTGCCACCTACGCGCCGCCAACGACGACGACATCGATGACGACATCGACGATGACGACCACGATGACGAGCTCCACGACGACGGTGACCGCACCGGTCATCCAGCCGGTGGCGCAGCGCCCCCAGCCGGCCGCGATGCAAAGCGACATCCAGGGCGTATTGAGCCAGGCCCGGCTGGCCGATGCCGGCGCCTTCCGCACCTATTTCGACAGCTTCCGGCAGCGTGCCGCCGCCGTGCCCCGCGCGCAGGCGGCCAGTCTCTCGGCTTACTACGCCGCCATGGCCGGCGATGCCGATCGCGCGCGCCGCAGCGTCGCGCTACGAGCCATCATCGATGCCGATCCTTATGCCAGCTTCGCCGCCGCCGAGCTTGGCACGCTCGAATTGCTCCATGGCGGCCGGCCAGCAGGACAGTTGCTTTATACGCAAGCCGCATGGACGGCGCCCGACGATCCCGCGAACTGGTACGGGCTGGCCATGAGCTACGCCGGCCAGGACGACGGACGCGCCGTCGCCGCCATGGCGATCAGCGAACTGCTGGCGGGACCGCAGAATCTGGGTGCGGTGCGCATTCGCTTCGAAGCGCTTTCCGCGCCTCTGGGCCTGGCGCCCGCGACGGAAATCCAGCTGCGCGCGCAGTCGCACGCGCTGGCGCAATCCTTGCGCGCGGCGCCCTGAAGAATCAGGGCCGCTTCCGGCGCGACACCCACAAAGCCAGCAGCAACGATCCCACCACGACGCTGACAAAGAGGCCGATGAAAACGCGTGGCCCGTCGTCCGAGGCCGGCGCTTCGGCCTCGTCATTCGCTGAGGATGGCGCGGATGCCGGCGGGCTCGGTTCGGCCGGCGCCTCCGTCCCGGTGGTGATATAGCCGGTCAGATCGAGCGGGGCGACCGCCTCGCCAACTGCGGCGTCCTCGTAGCGCTCGCCGGTCGCAAAGCGAACGCCACGCGCCAGCGTGACCATCGCATCCTGCGCGACAAGCGCGACGTGCTTGCCATACAAGCTCGCGCTCACACTCTGCATGGCGACCATCTGCCGGCGGCCGAACAGCAGGGTATTGGCGGTATACAGCCGGCCATACGCGCCGCCTGACGTCACGAAGTCCGCGTAGGCCCAATCGAGTTGTTTCGAATCATCGTTCCAGCGCGGTACCACCAGCCATTCCACCGAATGGTGCGCATAATTCGCTGCGGTGCCGGCGAAGCCGGTGACGTTGCTGCTCATCCGTCGCGATAGCACCGCCGCGTCGAGCGGCAGACCGCCGATACGTACATGGCCGGGCGTGGTCACCGCCACGCGCAGCACCACGCTGACATCGTCAGTGGCCAGCAGCGCCACCGGCAGATGCTCGGGCGAAGGCGGCAACATGCCGTCGGAGGCTTCGATCGCCGCCGGCGCGTACTCCGGCGGCAGGTAGCGATAGCCCTCCGGCAGATCGAGACTGACGCCCTCGCCCAGCGCGATCCGTGCAGGGCCGCGCTGCCAGGGCGCACGTGACAACAGCTCACGGCGCGACAGCCGCTCCTTGGCGGAAGGACGCCGGAACGGCACGTCGCGCTGGTCGACGTCCCCCAGCCATTGAAGGACCTCGCGAGCACGTTCCAGGCGCGCGGCTTCCAGGCGCGCCGCCGGCACGTCGACCTTGGCCGGGGCATCCGGGCGCTCTTCCCGGTAAACCGCGCAAGCGGCTTCGACGTCGCGCGGCCAGATAGCCTTCCCGGCACCGTCGAACACCGCCTCGATGCCGCAGGCCTGTGGTTCGATACGCGCGATGAGCTGGCCATCTGCAGCGATCCAGTCCTTCCGCTCACCGCGGTGTCCAATCCATACGTCGCCGAAACGCGGCGACTGCCGGCCATCCTCCCAGGCCGCCGAAAAACTGTCGTAATCGGCCGGGGTTCTCGCCTGGCCACGATGGTCGATCAGCTGCCACTTGCCGTTGCGCCCGACGGCCGCCACGCCGGCGGCGAAATCCATCACGCCGTCGTACGGCATGGGACCCAGTACCGTGCGGCCTTCCCGATCGATCAAGATACGACGTTCGCCGTAACTGTCGCCCGCTTCCGCCCAGGCCACGCCGTCGGCGAAGTCCGGCGACCCGAGCCAGCCGTGCGACGCATCCACCAGCACCTTGCCGCTGAGCGCATCGATCAGCCCGAAGCGTCCGTCATCCTTGAGCTGGTAGGTGAGCCGACCGCCGCCTGCGTCATTGAGAGAGCCATCGGCCGGTACTTCGAACAGTACCTTGCCATGGCTGTCGAGCAGCGCGCGGCGCGTAGCGGTCTGTTCGATCACGCGATCGGGCGCGACCGGCGTGAGCATCGAACGCCGCGCCATCGGCAGGAGGTAGTTTCCCTTCCGGTCGATCAGCGCCGCCTCGGCCTGATCGATATTGCTTTCCGTACGTACCGACGGCCCGCGGCCGACGACCGCCATGCCGAAGCGGAACGATTCGGCGTCGGTCCAGCTGCCGGAAAACGCCGGCTTGCCTTGCGCATCGATGTAGCGCATGTCGGCATGGCCATCGTCGGGGCTGCCTATCCATTGCCCGACCACCGCGATGCCATCGACGAAATCGCCAGCCAGGAAATACTGGCCTGGGATGGCCCAATCGCCTTGCTCATCGATATAGCCGTTCTTGTCGCGGTCCCACAGGCTGGCCCGCGCCAGCCCGCCCACGAATGGACCGATATATTGGAAACGCGGCTCGACCAGCACCTTGCCTTGCGCGTCGAGCACGCCCACCAGGCCACTGCGGCGCTCGGCGTACCAGCCGCCACGCCCTTCGGGATACAGCGCCGAATAGCTCGGCTCGATCACCCAGCGGCCGGCGCGGTCGAGCAGGCCGCACAGCAGTTCATGAACGCTGACGCAGACCGGGATGAGGCGCGGCGACGGCGGGTCCTTCGGTCGCGGCGGGTCGATATCGGCATGCGCCGCCGCGCAAAGCGCCAGCGCGGCCAGCGCATGGCGCCACGGTGTTGCTCGTCTCATCATCGGCATCCGTGCCTCGTACCGTCGCGGCGGCGCTCAGCGCGCCTTGCGCTTGAGCCGGATCAGCGCCGAGATGTCGTCGTCGCCATAGCCCTGGCTCATCAGCTCGGCATAGTCGGCAAGCGACTTCTCGATCACCGTGCGGTCGGTCCCGGCATCCGCGGCGATGCCGCGCACGATGCCCAGGTCCTTGTGCAGCAGCGCCAGCTTGAAGCCCACGCTGAACTCATTACGCAACATGGTGGCGCCACGCTTCTCGAGGAACCAGCTGCCGGCCGCGCCCGCGCCGAGCGTCGGCAGCAGGCGTTCCGGCTCCAGGCCCAGCGCTTCGCCCAGCGCCAGGCCTTCGCACACCGCCTGCGCGATGCCGGCCACCAGCACCTGGTTCACCGCCTTGGTGGCCTGGCCGGCGCCGACGCCGCCCAGATGCGTCACGCGCAGCGCATAAGCTTCCAGCACGGGTCGGGCGCGCTCCAGCACCGCGGCATCGCCGCCCACCATCACCGACAGCTTGCCGTTCTTCGCGCCCTCCACGCCGCCGGACACCGGCGCGTCGAGGAAATCGACGCCCACGGTGGCCAGTCGCGAGGCGGCTCGCCTGGCGGTTTCCGGCGACACCGTGGAGTGGTCGACCACGATCGCGCCGCGCTTGAGGTGAGGAAGCATGGCTTCGATATTGGCGAGCACGTCGGCGTCGGCAGTGACGCACAGGGCAATCACATCGCACTGCGCGGCCAGTTCGGCCAGCGACGGCGCGGCGACGCCGAGCTCGCGCGCCAGCGCATCGGCCTTGGCCTGAGTACGGTTGGCGACCGCGTGCAGGAGGCCTTTGGACTTCAGATGTCCGGCCATCGGCGCGCCCATGGCGCCGAGACCGACGAAAGCTGCCTTGAGGGTCATCGGGGAATTTCCAGGAGAAGGGTGAGGCCGCCCGCGTGAGCGGATGGCCTATAGTAGCCCGTCCGTCCTCCTGGCTCAGGCGCGATGCACGTCGTGGGTGACGAACGGGCGATCGGCCGTCGGCGGTTCGAGCCACTTCGGGTGAGCCAGCGTGTGCCGCATGTCCGCCAGGCCGCTCTGCCAGTGCGTGCGCATGCTAGTCATGCTGAACTCGTAGTCCTTGTAGTGGCCCTCGTAGGGCTTGTCTCGATAAATCAGGTGGACGAGGTTGGTCAGCGCGCCCGAGGCCTGCGCCTGCGCGCGCAGGAAGGCCGGGTCGCCCCGCCGTTCGACGGGCACCAGTTCCATCAGGTCGTGCAGCAACCGCTGGTGCTCCTGATTCAATCGCATGTATTCGGTGACCAGGCGGGTGCGGCTGGAGTATTGGATTTCCTTCGAGCGCTCGGTCACGCCCGCCAGGTCGCGCGGCAGCTCGCCCACCGCCCGCCACAGGTCCACCTGGAAAATCAGCGCGTCGTGGCAGGGCCGCTCGGAAAGCACCTTGTACAGCGGCGTGTTGGAGACCATGCCGCCATCCCAGTAGAACTCGCCATCGATCTCCACCGCGGGGAAGCCGGGCGGCAGCGCGCCCGACGCCATGAAGTGCTCGACCTTCAGCTTGCCGTGGGTGTTGTCGAAGTAGGCGAAATTGCCGGTACGCACGTTCACCGCACCCACCGAAACACGCATGGAACGTGGATCGTTGATGCGGTCGAAATCTACCAGTCGCTCCAGCGTGGAACGCAGCGGCCGCGTGTCGTACCAGCTCACGCCGGCGGGGTCGGCCGCGCGCTGGAAGGGCAGATACGGCGGCGGCACGCGTGGATAGAAGAAACCGGCCTGCCCCTCGAGCAGCGCGCGCCAGGCGGCGAAGCCGCTGAAGCCGTTCTGCAGCGGCAGCGGCCAGCCGCTGCTGTCGAATGCCGGCGTGGCCGGCAGGAACGGCGGCTTGCAGATCGTCTCCCAGAACTCGCGCAGCTTCGCCACGCGATGGCCGATGGGGTTGCCGGCGATGATCGCCGCGTTGAGCGCGCCGATGGAAATGCCGGCGATCCAGCGCGGCCGCAGATCCGCCTCGGCCAGTGCCTCGTAGACCCCGGCCTGGTAGGCACCCAGCGCGCCGCCGCCCTGCAGCACCAGAGCGACGGTGGCATAGGACTCGCGCACCATCCTGGCCATGCTTGCCGCGGCGGTCGCCGCTTGCGTGTCGTTGCCCATGGGGTTCAAGCCTCCGCCAGATAGTCGTGCACCACCGTGCCCAGTCCGAGCGTGAGGTCGGTGATGAAGTGCACCGCCGATTCGATCTTCAGCACGGGCAGGTCGGCCACCGGCGCCAGCGCATGCGGATGCAGCTCCAGCGCGGCCGGGCCGGACCATGCGCCTTTGAGCACGACGTCGGTGGTGAAGTAGCGCACCAGTTCGCAGATGCGCGGGGTGCCGTCCACATGCGGGATGATCTTGAGCAGAAAGTTGGGTGCCGCCAGCGAGGCCAGTACCGCGTCGCGCTCGGCTTCGCGATGCTTGAAACCCATGGTGGCCTTGGCCACGCGCACCTTGCCGTAATCGAGCGTGCCGACCAGCGTGTCGATCTCGGTTTCCAGTACCGGGCTGGCGAGCTTCTTGGGGAAACCCCACAGTTCGCGGCCGCCGGCGATCGGCGGATGATCGTTCAAATACATCGAATGCACGTAGCCACCGTGCTGCCCGCAGAAGCTCACCGGTATCACCTGCCCCGATTCGGTGTAGTCGCCGAAGCCGGTGGAGTCGGGCATGCGGATGAATTCGTACTTGACCAGCGGCTCGCCGATCTCCAGCGGCTCGGGCACCACCTCCCGCAGGGCGTCGGGGTCGGTGCGATAGGTGATGACCAGGAACTCGCGGTTGACGAAACGATAGGGCCCGCGCGGAAACGCGGGACTGGTCAACGGCATGGCGAACGCGTTGGCCTTGACGTCGGCGATCTTCATCGAGCCATCCTCTTGGCAATCCCGTCTGGCGCGCGCCGGCTGGCGCACGCTGCATGCAATCGAAGAACTGCGCCCGCCCGAACAGCGCCGGGCGGGCGCGCAACGCTTACTGCATGTACCAGCCGTGGCTGACCACGACCGACTGGCCGGTGAGCGCAGCCGAGGGGAACGCGGCGAGGAAGAGCGCGGTCTGCGCGATGTCCTCGACGGTGGTGAAGGTGCCGTCGACGGTGTCCTTCAGCATCACGTTCTTGATCACTTCCTCTTCGCTGATGCCAAGCTCTTTGGCCTGCTCGGGAATCTGTTTTTCCACCAGCGGTGTGCGCACGAAGCCGGGGCAGATCACATGCGAGCGCACGTTGTGGGCCGCGCCCTCCTTCGCCAGCGTGCGCGCCAGGCCCAGCAGGCCGTGCTTGGCGGTGACATAGGCGGACTTCAGTTTGGACGCTTCGTGCGAATGCACCGAGCCCATGTAGATCACGGTGCCGCCGCGGTCGCCCTTGTACATGTGCTTGAGCGCGGCCTTGGTGGTGAGGAAGCCGCCATCGAGATGGATCGCCAGCATCTTCTTCCAGTCGGCGAAGGCGAACTGATCGATCGGGTTGATGATCTGCACGCCGGCGTTGGAAATGAGGATGTCCAGGGCGCCAAAAGCTTCTACGACCTTGTCGGTACCTGCATTCACCGCCGCTTCGTCGGTGACGTCCATGGCGATGCCGATGGCCTTGCCGCCGGCGGCGGCGATCTCCGCGGCGGTGGCGTCAGCCGCCTGCTGGTTGATGTCAGCGATCGCCACGGCGGCGCCGTTCTTCGCGTAAAGCTCCGCGATGGCCTTGCCCAGGCCGCTCGCGGCACCGGTGATCAATGCGACCTTGCCTTCGAGACTTGCTGCCATAACCACTCCTTCGATGGGGGATCCGGGGGACGACCAAGGCTGGCACAGCTCGGGTGTCGCATCCATGCGACGAAGGGACAACTCGCAGGACCTTCATGCCGGACTGCACCGGCATGACGAGCTTTCAGTGCGCACCTTCCGACAAATAGGTATAGCCGGTCAAACCGTCGTTCAATGTGACAAACAGGCGCTCGGCCTGTTCGCCTTCGACGCCCGCCGCGGCAATGCGTTCGCGATAGCTGCGACGCAAGGCCTCCAGGTCGTAGCCGACGTAATCGAGCATCAAGTCAGTGGTGTCGCCGCGACGGCGGTGCGCAAAAACATACGAGTCGCCGTCGACGCGTACGTTCACCGCATCGGTGTCGCCGAACAGATTGTGGATGTCGCCCAGAGTCTCCTGATACGCGCCCACCATGAAGATGCCCAGGC
This sequence comes from Dyella sp. CR10, assembly GCF_055814425.1. NCBI lineage: Bacteria > Pseudomonadati > Pseudomonadota > Gammaproteobacteria > Lysobacterales > Rhodanobacteraceae > Dyella > Dyella sp. CR10. The sequence continues at coordinate 4,755,872 of NZ_CP185986.1, read as the reverse complement.
GGTAGCTCTCATCCTCACGCAGCGCGTGCAGCGGCAAGCTCACGTCCACCCCCTCGGCATCGACGTAATGATCGATGCGGCCATCGGAATCGCAGGTGAGGTCCACGATCACGCCACGGCGCGTCGGAGCCTCGTCCAGGCGGGCGATCGGCGCGATCGGGAAGATCTGCTCGATCGCCCAGATATCCGGCACCGACTCGAACACCGAGAAGTTGACGAAGTACTTGTCCACCAGCTTCTCGTCCAGCTCGTCCAGCGCCTGCCGGTGCGAGCGCTCGGCCGGCAGCAGGCGCACGCGCACCGCGTTGGCGATGGCGTAGTACATCTCGTCCAGCCGCGCGCGATCCTCCAGTGCCAGCTGGCCGAGCGCGTACAGGGTCTGCCCTTCGGCAAGATGGTGCTGGGCCTCGTGGAACAGCTCCAGCGCGGGACGCGTGTCCAGCTCCTCGTAGGTCTCGCGCAGGCGGCGCAGCACGGCCGGCTCGTCCTCGCGCGCGGCCGGCATGGCGCCGGCGGGCACTTCTTCCACCTCGGTGACGTTCACCACCATCACCGCGTGGTGCGCGGTCATCGCGCGGCCGGCCTCGGTGACGATGTGCGGTGCGGCCAGGCCTTCCTCGGCCACCGCTTCGGCCAGGGATTGCACGATGGTGGCGGCGTACTGCTCGATCGAATAATTGATCGAATTGTGGCTGCGCGAGCGCGAGCCTTCGTAGTCGACGCCGAGGCCGCCGCCGACGTCGACGATCTCCAGCGGCACGCCCATGCGGATCAGCTCCACGTAGTAGCGCGTCGCCTCGCGCATGCCCGCGGCGATGTCGCGCACATTGGAGATCTGCGAGCCCATGTGGAAATGCTGCAGCTTCAAGGTGTGCTTGAGGCCGGCCTCGTCGAGGCGGCGCACCAGAGTCAGCACCTGGTTCGGCGACAGGCCGAACTTGCCCTTGTCGCCGCCGGTGTTCTGCCACTTGCCGGCGCCGATCGACGCCAGGCGCACGCGCACGCCCAGCAGCGGTTCCACGCCGAGCGCCTTGGCTTCGGCGAACACATGGTCCAGCTCGGAGAGCTTTTCGATCACGATGTGCACGCGCAGGCCGAGCTTGCGGCCGATCAGCGCCAGGCGCACGTACTCGCGGTCCTTGTAGCCGTTGCACACCACGATGGAGCCCGGCCGGGCCATCGCCAGCACCGCCATCAGCTCGGGCTTGGAGCCGGCCTCCAGGCCGAAGCCGTGTTCGCCGGCGGCCACCAGCTCGCCAGCCACGCCACGCTGCTGGTTGACCTTGATCGGATAGACGGCCGTGTAGCCGCCCGCATAGTTCCATTCACCGATCGCCTTGGCGAAGGCACCCTGCAGGCGCGCCAGGCGGTCGGCCAGGATGTCGGGGAAGCGCACCAGCAACGGCAGGCGCAGGCCTTCGGCGCGGGCGCGCTCGACAATGGCCGGCAGCGACAGGGCCGGACCGCCGGCGCCGCGGGGGCGCATCACGATGTGGCCGTTGGCGTCTACGTCCACATAACCGTCACCCCAGTGCGGGACGGCGTAGGTGTGGCGGGCGGCCTCGATGTTCCAGTGCTTCGACATGGACGGTATTTCCTTGTGGCGGCGGGCGCGCGCGGGCGCCCGGAGGTCATGTCGTCGCAGCGGCGAGCCTTGACGAGGAAGAAGCCCGCCGGCCGGAAGCCTCGCACGCCGCGGGGCCGGAACGGACTCTAACGGCCCGCGGACGACCAGTCGCGACGGGACGGCCGTCTATTGTAATGGTCGAATGTGACCATGTGCGGCATCCGCGCCCGCTACGTCGGGGCCCGGAACCGCTACAATTGCGTCTCTTTGCCCCCCGTGACGTCAGGAACAGGAACACACGCCATGTCGCAGCCCAGCTGGTTCACCGAAGCCCATCAGGCTTCCGGCTCCTCCATCGGTTATCGCGTGGAGAAGCTGCTTCATGCCGAGAAAACCCCCTTCCAGACCATCGAGATCTACCAGACCACCGACTGGGGCAACCTGATGGTGATCGACGGCTGCGTGATGCTCACCAGCCGCGACAACTTCCTCTACCACGAGATGATGACCCACCCGGCGCTGTTCACCCATGCGCGCGCCAAGCGCGTTGTGATCATCGGCGGCGGCGACTGCGGCACGCTGCGCGAGGTGCTCAAGCACGAGGAAGTCGAATCGGCCGTGCAGGTGGAGATCGACGAGCGCGTCACGCGCCTGGCCGAGCAGTACTTCCCGGAACTGTGCGAGGCCAACAACGATCCGCGCGCCGAACTGCTGTTCATCGACGGCATCAAGTACATGGCCGAGGCCGAGCCGGAATCGCTGGACCTGGTGATCGTCGACTCGACCGATCCGGTCGGACCCGCCGAAGGCCTGTTCAATGCCGCCTTCTACGCCAGCTGCTACAAGGCCCTGCGCCACGGCGGCATCCTGGTGCAGCAGAGCGAATCGCCGCTGGCGCACATCGAGCTGATCAAGTCCATGCGCGCGGCCATGCGCACCGCCGGCTTCAGCGCGGTCAAGACCTTGCCGTTCCCGCAGCCGTGCTATCCCACCGGCTGGTGGAGCTGCACCATGGTGCGCAAGGGCGGCGATCTGGCCGGCTTCCGCGAGCGCGGCGCGCTCAGCAAGAACTTCGCCACCAGGTACTACAACGCCGAGATCCACAAGGGCGCGCTGGCGATGCCGGAATTCATGAAGGAAGCGCTGGGCGAATAAGCCGCTCGCGCGAAGCCCGCCTCGCGGTCGCCGCGGGGCGGGCTTTTTGTTTTCGAGAGGCCAGGTCCGAGCCGGACGTGGCCGCGCGCTCAGAACAGCGTGGAGCGCACCTTCGGCAGCAATACCAGCACCAGCGTCGCTATCGGCCCAAGCAGCAGCGACAGCAGGAACCACGCCAGACCGCTGCGGTTCTTGCCCTGGGCCAGACCGGCATTGATCAGCGCCAGGGTGCCCCAGCCCACGAACCAGGGCGCGCGCCCGTCGGCCAAGATCGCAATCTGATTCACTTGCTTTTCTCCTGTGCGGCGCGGGGCGTGCAAACGCGCCCGTGCGACGAAGGGGCCATGCTAGCAAGCGTGGCGCGCCGTGCCTGCCGTGCCCGCACGGCAGATCAGGCAGGCTTAATGCGGAGTAAGTATGCTGGCCGCTTTCTTGCGGACGGAGAACAGCATGCGCGGATGGCGCTATTTCGCCCTGGCCCTCGCCGGCGCCTTGACGATCACGCCGGCCTTCGCCGCCAAGTCGCCGTCCAAGGCGGATGCCAAGGCCAAGACCGAAGCCCGCAAGAACGACGATGCGCGCAACGATGCCCTGCTCGCCTTCCAGCGCGACCTGGTCAGCGTGCTGGCCCCGCGCGCCGACGCGATGCCGCTGCTCGGCGCGGCCTTGCTGTCACGCCCCCTGCCGAACCAGCCCAAGTACAGCGATTTCCACGCCCTGATCGAGCGCGCGGCCAAAGCCGACGACGCCACTCCGGCGGTGACGTGGCTGCGCCTGAGCGACTGCGACGCCAAGGCCGATGCCTGCCCCAACCCCGACGCGCTCGCCAAGCTGGTGGAACAGGCTCCCGACAATGCCGCCGTCTGGCTGCTCAAGCTCGGCCAGGACAGCCACAACGGCAAACGGGACGCGGCGCGCGAGGATCTGGCCAAGGCCGCCGCCGCCAAGCTCTACGACGACTACACCGGCGCCAGCCTCAAGGCCCTGGCTGCCAATGTGAGCGTGCTGCCGCCGCCGCCGGCGACCATCAATCCGGCCTCGCCCACCGGCGCTGCCGGCGTGCAGCTCACCTTGGTGTTCGGCCTGGCCGCCACCCAGCCGCAACCGGGCCTGCAAGCCACCTCCAAGCTGTGCGAACAGGCCGGCGATGACGCCGCGCTCAAGGATGACTGCCTCAAGCTCGGGCGCCTGCTCGAATGGGGTTCCAGCCCGCTGGCCCGCTCGCTGGGTCTGCATCTGCGCGAAGTGCTGGCCGCCGACGCGACCCAGCAGGAAGAAGCCAGGCGCGCCCGTCGCAATCTGGTCTGGCAGGTGCAGAACTTCGCCCAGCTGTCCGCCCGTGCCCAGGGCGACCTGGCGCTCACCCAGCACCTGCTCGCCCTGGCTCGCAGTGGCGGCACCGAGATGAGCCTGGTGCTGGCCGCGCTGCGCGACTACAAGGTGCCGACCGATGCGCCGGCCGACTGGGATCCTCATCCGGCCGCGAGCGCGGCGCCTTCCGCAGGGAACGGCTGAGGCGCCCGTTCCGTCCTCCCGTCCCTGTTGCCCGTTCCCCCAACCCATGTACCCTTGGGTCCACCTTGGACGCAGGGGCGACGCATGCTGACGGTGCTGGTAGCAAGCAGCAAAGGCGGTTGCGGCAAGAGCACGCTGGTGACCCAGCTGGCTTCGCATTGGGCGCAGGACGGCAAACACACGGCGATCGTCGACGCGGATCGCCAGGGTTCGAGTTTCCGCTGGGCCGCGCGCCGCGCCGACACCAACGTGCCGGGCGTGCTGGCGGTGGAGGGCGGGCGCAGGGCGCTGGAGAAACTGCCCGAAGACACCCAGCGCACCTTGATCGACACTCCGGCCGGCTCGCACGAACGCGAGCTGGAACCGTATCTGGAGAAGGCCGACGTGGTGCTCGTACCGGCACTGCCTTCGACCTTCGACCTGGACGCCACGCTGGCCTTCCTCCAGCACCTGCAGGAGATCCCGCGCATCAAGCGCGGCAAGCTGCCGGTCGCGGTGGTGGGCAATCGACTCAAGCCGTGGACCCGCGCCAGCCAGGACGCGATGGACGAACTGGCCGGCCATTCGCCGTTCCCGCTGGTGGCGCAGCTGCGCGACAGCCAGGCCTATGTGCTCCTGACCGCCCTGGGCAAGGGCATCTTCGACTACTCCTCCGAGCAGGTGCGCAACCACCAGGAGGACTGGAAGCAACTTCTGCGCTGGATCAAACGCCAGCATTGAGCCACCCTAGCGCGCAACTGCCATTCGGAGCCGTCCATGCGAGAACTCATCCTGTTGCGCCATGCCGAAGCCCTGCCTGCACAGCCCGGCGGAGACGACCTGGGGCGCCGCCTGAGCGGACGGGGTGAACAGGAGGCGCGCGCCGCGGGCCGCTGGCTCGAGCAATGGTTGAAGAAGCACGGTCAGCAGCGGCCGGGCCGCGTACTCTGCTCGCCCTCCGAGCGCACCCGCGCCACCGCGACGCTCGCGCTGGCCGAAGTCCAGGGCGCGCCGGAACCGGAACTCTGCGAAGACATCTACGAGGCCACGCAGGGCGAGCTGCTGGCTCTGCTCGACGATCACGGCGACGCCGATTCGGTCCTGCTGGTCGGCCACAACCCCGGAATCGAGCGCCTCGTCGCGCTGCTCGCCGAGGGACGCTCCGACGAATACCGCGGCATGCCGCCCGCCGGCATCGCGGTATTCCATTCGGACGAGGGTTTCGAACCGGGCCACGCCCGCCTGGAAGCCTTCTGGTCGCCATGAATCGCGGGCGCCGACGCTGGCGCGCCGCCGTTCCCCTCGCTCTCGCCCTCGCCGCGGCATCCACGCTCCACGCCGCGGACTACCGCATCGACCCCATGCGCTCGCATGCGGAGTTCGGTGTGCGTCTGCTATGGCTCAGCCAGGTCACCGGCAGCTTCGAGCGCATCGACGGCGACGTGACCTTGAGCGCAAAGCGCGACCAGGCCGTGGTCGATGCGCGCATCGCCGTGGACAGCATCCACATGTCCTCCGAGCGCTTCCGCCGCTGGGTCCTGGCGCCGGAGTTCTTCGACGTGGAGCGTTATCCCAGCATCCGTTTCGTCTCCGAACCCGTACCGGTAGCGGCGCTGGAGCGCGGCGGCAAGCTGTTCGGCACGCTCACCTTGCGCGGCGTATCGCGGCCGGCCCATTTCGAACTGCTGCCCTCGCCCTGCCCGCTGGAGCGGCCGCAGGACTGCCGCATCGAAGTGCGCGGCGACATCCAGCGAAGCGATTTCGGCATGACCGGCCATCGCACCGCGTTGTCCGACCAGGTCCGCCTCGGCCTGGTCATCGCGATCGAGCACGCCGCGGCGCCATGAATCGACGCTGGCTGTCCGGGGCGCGGATACCAGCCGCCCCCGCGACGAAGCAGGCTGGTGCTCCGTATCATCACGCGATGCCATCGCGCCGGATCCGCGTTCTCATACTCATGCTTGCCGCGGCGTTGCTGCCGGGATGCACCCTGTCGGCCGCCAAGATCCGGCGCGCTGACGCCATGGTGGCGGCGCAGACCGACCATCGCGTCGATTGCGACCGAGCCGACCGCTGCGCCCAGTCCTCGCCACTGCTCGAGGCCGCCGGCAACGCCATCGCCGCCTCCACGCCGCAGCAGCCGGTGCACGTGGTCACCCTGCTCAACGACAGCGAACCCGCGCTGGTCGCGCGCATCAACCTCATCCGCGCGGCGCGGCGCTCGATCGACATTCAGACCTACATCTGGGACCAGGACGACGCCGGCCAGCTGGTACTCGACGAGCTGGTGCGCGCGGCGCGGCGCGGCGTGAAGGTCCGCATCCTGGCCGACCAGCTGTTCTCCTTCAACGACAACGTCTGGCTGACCCGCCTGGCGCGCGCGCACGCCAATCTCGAGATCCGCCTCTACAACCCGACCTTCCACGAGGCCGAGACCTCGCCGGTGGAGTTCGCCGCCGGGATCATGTGCTGCTTCTTCAAGTTCAACCAGCGCATGCACAACAAAGTCCTGCTGGTGGACGACGCGATCGGCATCACCGGCGGGCGCAACTATCAGGACCGCTATTTCGACTGGGACAACGACTTCGATTATGTCGATCGCGACGTCATGGTCGGCGGCCCGGCCGCACAGGCGATGGGCGAGAGCTTCGAGCGCTTCTGGACACACAAGCGCTCGGTACCGCTGACGCACCTGCGCGACATCTATCGCCTGCTGACCGACGGCACGCCCACGCCGTGGCGCGATCCCACTTACCTGCACCCCGAGCGCGTGGCGCGCGTGCAGGAAGAAGCCGAGGATCCGGACTGGCTGGACGAATATCTGGTGGCGCCGACCCTGCGCACCACGTCACCGGTGGAGTTCTTCAGCGATTTCCCTGCCAAGACCGAGCAGCCGAAGGAGCGCCAGGCGCGCGAGTTCACCGCCAACGTGATGCGCATGGTCGGCTCGGCCAAGCAGGAAGTGGTACTGCAGACGCCCTACCTGGTGATGAGCAAACGCGCGCGGAAGATTTTCGATCGGCTGCACAAGGGTGAAGATCCGCCGCGCATCGTGGTCTCCACCAACTCCCTCGCTTCCACCGACGCCTTCGCGGTGTACGCGATGTCGTACAAGCACCGCAAACGCTATCTCACCGGCTACGGCTTCGAGATCTATGAGATGAAGCCGCGCGCCCTGGGTCCGGCGCAGGACAACGCCTACGCCAGCGCCGACGACGGCCCCGGCGGCGAGCGACCGGCCAGCAAGCGCCGCTTCGTCGGTACCGAAACGCGCAGCGCTCTGCTGGGTCGCGGCGGCAAGCGCAATCGGCCCGCGCCGCTGATCAGCCCCGGCCGGCGCTTCGGCCTGCACGCCAAATCCATCGTGGTGGACGATCGCTTCGCCATGGTCGGCTCGCACAACTTCGATCCGCGCTCGGACCACTACAACACCGAGGCCGGCGTGATCGTGTACGACCCTGCCTTCGCGCAGCAGCTGCGCATGGCGATCATGCGCGACACGCAGCCGGAGAACGCCTGGGTGATCGCGCCGCGCCAGCGCTCGATCCCGTTGTTGTCGGATCTGAACGCGGCCATCGGCGATCTCTCGGCCGCGCTGCCACTGTTCGATTTCTGGCCGTACCGCTACGCCACCAGCTACGAGCTCAAGCAAGGCTGCACGCCGATGCGGCCCAGCGATCCGAACTTCTTCAGCTGCTATCAGCCGGTGGGCGACTTCCCCGAAGTCGCGATCTCGCCCAAGCTGATCTATACGCGGCTGATCACCGCGTTCGGCTCGGGCGCCAACGGGATTCTTTAAGGCGACGCCTTGACGCTCAGGCCCCGGCGTCGAAGCGCATCGGCAGATTTCCGCTGATGCCTTCCGGATGACCGGCCGGCACGGCGAAGCGCCAGCTCTGCACGGTCTGCACGGCTTCCTGGTCGAGCGCCGGATCGCCGCTGGACTGATCCACTGCGGCATGCATCACCTTGCCCTGGCCGTCCACCGACAGGCGCAGCACCACGCGCCCCTCGCGCGCCACGCGTCGCGCGAAGAACGACGCCGGCGCCGAGGGCATCTCGATCGGCGTCAGCGTAGGTGTTTCATCTTCGGCCGGCGCGGTAGCCGCCTGCGCCGATTCCACCGGCGGCAGGTGCGTGACGTGGGCCGGTGCCGGTAGCCGGACGGGTACGGGACTCGCCGCGCGGGCGCGCCGAGGCGCCGGCACCTCGGCGCGGACTTTGGCGGCGACGCGGTCCGGCCCGGTCCAGCCGGCGGTCAGGTCGCTCAGCCACGCGGTGCCCACCACGCCGATGGCCAGCGCGAGCAGGCTCAACCCCGTGGTGGTGCGCAGGCGGAACATGGCTTGGCGTGGGCGCCTCAGCGCTCGAGGATGGCGGTGACGCCCATGCCGCCGGCGGTGCAGATGGAGATCAGGCCACGGCCCGAACCCTTCTGTTCCAGCAGCTTGGCCAGCGTGGCGACGATGCGCGCACCCGTGGCGGCGAACGGGTGGCCGGCCGCGAGGCTGGAGCCGTGCACGTTCAACTTGGCGGGATCGATGCTGCCCAGCGGCTTGTCCAGACCCAGGCGATCGCGGCAGTAGGTCTCGCTTTCCCAGGCGCGCAGCGTGCACAGCACCTGTGCGGCAAAAGCCTCGTGAATCTCGTAGAAATCGAAGTCCTGCAAGGTCAGCCCATGGCGCGCCAGCATGCGCGGCACCGCCACGGTGGGCGCCATCAGCAGGCCCTCGCCGTGCACGAAGTCGACCGCGGCCACTTCGGCGTCGCGGAAGTATGCCTGCACCTTGAGGCCACGCTTGGCCGCCCATTCGTCGCTCGCCAGCAGCACCGCGGCGGCGCCGTCGGAGAGGCCGGTGGAGTTGCCCGCCGTGAGCGTGCCATGGCCGGAGATCTTGTCGAATGCCGGCTTCAGCGCAGCCAGCTTCTCCATGGTGGAGTCCGGACGCAGGAAGCCGTCGCGCTTCAGGCCGCGGAACGGTACGACCAGATCCTCGAAGAAGCCGGCCTCGTAGGCTGCCGCCAGCTTCTTGTGGCTGTCCAGCGCGAGCTGGTCCTGCGCCTCACGGCCGATGTGCCACTCCTTGGCCATGCGCTCGCAGTGGTCGCCCATCGACATGCCGGTGCGCGGCTCGGCCACGCCGGGGAACGAGGGCTTCAGTTCGCGCAGCGAGAAGCCGCGGGTGAACGCGGCCATCTTGTCCTGCCAGCCCTTGGCGCGGTTGATCGCCAGCAGGCGCTTGCGGAAGCGCTCGCCCAGCACGATCGGCACGTCGCTGGTGGTATCCGAGCCGCCGGCGATGCCCGCCTCGATCTGGCCGGTGGCGATCTTGTTGGCGATGATGATGGCGTTATCCAGCGACGTGCCGCAGGCACGCGCGGTGGTGATGCCGGGCGTGGTCGGCGCCAGGCCGGAGGAAAGCACCGCTTCGCGCGCCAGATTCCATTCCGAGGAATGCTTGATCACCGCGCCCATGGCCACCTCGCCCAGCTCCTCGCCATGCAGGCGGAAGCGCTCGACGAGCGAGCCGAGCACCTTGACCGACATGCCGAAGTTGCCGACGTCGGCGTACGCGGTGTTGTTGCGGCAGAAAGGAATGCGGATGCCGCCGATCACACCGACGCGCTTCTGGGGGTTTTCCATGTCCTAGAGGGTCCAGCGAGGCCTGAGCCGTCAAGGCTAGCGCGCGGCGCTACCCGGCGAAAGCCCGCCGGATCGGATGCTAGACTTTCGGTTCTTTGCCGTTCGGGTTCGCATACGTGGAAGCCTCGTCGCTGGTCGCCCTGCCCATCGTGCTGGCGCTGGAACTGTCTCCCGGCGAAGCGCCGAACCGAGCCACCCTGAGCCGCGACGAAGCGGCCGAACTGGCCGCGCTGGCCGCCGCCGACCTTCACGCCCTGGTGCCCGAGGTGGAGCAATGCCGCCTTGCCGTGGCGGGCGCGCTGTTCGACGCGGTGGAACTGTTGCGCCCCGGCTTTCCCGCATGGGCGACCTTGGACGAACTCGCGCGCCGCGTACCGCGCGGCCACCTGGACAACGTCGTCGCCTTCGGCACGCACGACGGTCGCATGCCGGCGCAACCGCTGGAGCCGGACCCCGCCTACGCCGACGGCCCGATGCGCCTGCTGCCACTGAGCCTGCTCGCGCCGGAATCCCTGGCCGACACGCTGGCCGAGCGGCTGGAAGTGGAACTGGTCGGCCGCGGCGAAGCCGGCGCGCGCACCGCAGACTGGCTGATGCGCACGCTGGGCGCACACCTGGAACATGCACGCTATCTCAGCCGCAACGACCTGCTCGCGATGACCTGCGTGCAGTACGAGCACGTCAATCTCGCCGCGCTGTGGAGCCTGCTGGAATGCGCGCTGCTGACGCCGTACCGCACGGAAGACACGCTGACCGCTCGCGGCCTCGCGCTGCGCTACGCGGACGGCAAGGTGGCCGTGCAATCCCCGTCGGACTGGATCGCCGCGCATCCCGGCACGCCGGCCGAGCGCGCCCACGAGCTGGCCGGCGTGCTGTTCGAACTGCGCCAGTACGCCGCCCTGCTGGATGCGCACCGCATCGGCCTGGCACTGGATTCGGCCTACGCCACCGCCACCGCGGCCGAACCCGGTTACCTGGTGGAAGTACTCGGCACCCTCGACCCCGCTTACGGAGAGGCGCGCCTGCATGCGCACGAAGCGCCCGGGCTGGGCGTGGTCGCGGTCACCCTGGCCCAGCGTGGCGAGGGCGGCCGCGCCCGGGTGCTGGCCCATGGCTATCCGCTGCAACCGCGCGCGCTGGGCCCCCTGGTAGCCGCGCTGGCTGAGCGATCCGGCATCCCGGCCGAGCTGCATGCACTGGGCCGTATCGTGCTCGATGAACAGGGCCGCCTGGCCGCGCCGGCCCAGGCGCTGCACTGACGATTCCTTCACGCATTGCCCCTGCCCGCATGGCGCGAGTTGGCGCATGATGCGGGCTCTAGCGTCCTACAGGGGTGACGGAAGGACGGTATGGGCATCCAGCGGTTCCAATCCGGACTGCAGGCCGGGACGGTGTCGACCGAGCCCGACTGGCCCGTTCGTGTCGTGCACGGCGCACCGGCGCTGATCACCTACATCGACCGCGAGCACCGCATCCGCTTCGCCAACGCCGCGCACCAGTCCTGGCTGGACGTAGACCCGGACCGCCTGATCGGCCGCCGCGTCACCGAGCTGCTGGACGAGACCAGCCTGCTCCAGGCCGGGCCTTGCCTGGAGCAGGCCTTGCGCGGTCACCCTTCGGTCTACGAGGGCGAGATGTTCAGCGGCCACTCGCGCTGCTACGTACACGGCAGTTTCCAGCCCGACTTCGACGCCAACGGCGAGGTCTGCGGCGTCTTTGCCGTGCTTATCGACATCACCGAACGCCATGCGCTGGAAACGCGCCTGCGCGAGAGCGAGCAGCGCTTCTTCGGCGCCTTCCAGCACGCCGCCATCGGCATGGGGCTGGTGGCGCCGGACGGGCGCCTGCTGCGCGTCAACGCCGCGCTGTGCCACATGCTCGGCTACCGCGAGTCCGAGCTGCTGCAACTCAATATCCGCGAACTCACGCACCCGGACGACGTGGCCAAGAGCGCGGAACTGGCGAGCGAACTGATGGAAGGCAAGCGCGACTCCTATCAGCTGGAGAAACGCTACTTCCACCGCGACGGCGGCGTGGTGCACGTGCTGCTGAGCGTATCGCTGGTGCGCGCGCCGGACGGCACGCCATTCCATGCGGTGGCGCAGATCCAGGACATCAGCCAGCGCAAGGCCTACGAAGAAGCGCTGTTCCGCGAGCGTGAGCTGGCCGAGGTCACCCTGCGCTCGATCGGCGACGCGGTGATCACCACCGATCTGCAGCTATGCGTCACCTCCCTCAACCCCATCGCCGAGGCGATGACTGGTTGGCGCCATCACGAGGCATTGGGCCGGCCGATCGAAGAGGTGTTCCGCCTGCTCGACGGCGACGCCGACGAACTGCTGCGCAATCCGCTGCGCGAAGCGATCGGGCGCGACACCATCGTCGAGCTGCGCGGCAACGCGATGCTGGAGCATCGCAACGGCTTCCGCACGCCGATTGAGGATTCCGCCGCCTCCATCCATGATCACGCCGGCAATGTGATCGGCGGCGTGCTGGTGTTCCATGACGTCAGCGCCACCCGCGCGCTGGTGCTGAAGATGGCGCACATGGCCCAGCACGACACGCTGACCGGCCTGCCCAACCGGCAGTTGCTGCAATCGCGGCTGGCGCAAGTGATCGCCGCGGCACGGCGGCGGCAGGGACGCGCCGCGCTGGTCTTCATCAATCTCGATCACTTCAAGCAAATCAACGATTCGCTCGGCCACCAGACCGGCGACCAGCTGCTGCGCCTGTTCGCCGCGCATCTGCGCGGCCTGCTGGGCGGCGACCACATCGTCAGCCGCACCGCGGGCGACGAGTTCATGGTGGTGCTGCCCCATGTGGACAACGCACTGGAGGCAGCCAAGACCTGCGAACTGCTGATGCGCCGCTGGCACGAACAGCCGCCGCCCGAGCTGGCCGAGTTCGCGATGAGCTTCAGCGCCGGCATCAGCCTCTATCCTGACAACGCCGAAGACGCCGAAGGCCTGATCCGGCACGCCGACACGGCGATGTACGAGGCTAAGATGCAAGGCCGCAACAGCTACCGGCTCTTTACTCCCGCGATGACCGAACGTCCCGCCGCGCAGATGCGCATCGAGCGCGACCTGCGCGCGGCGATGCGTCGCGGCGAACTGCAGCTGCATTACCAGCCCAAGGTGGATGCGCTCACCGGCGCGGTCGTGGGCGCCGAGGCGCTGCTGCGCTGGCAGGTGGACGGCCGCGAGATCTACCGGCCCGACCAGTTCGTGCCGGTCGCCGAAGAGAGCGGCCTGATCGGCCCCCTGGGCAAATGGGCGCTGCAGGAGGCTTGCCGCCAGGCCGCCGCCTGGCACCGCGCCGGACGCGGCGTATCGATCGCCGTGAACGTGGCGCCGCCGCAGTTCCTGCAGCCCGGCTTCCACGACGCGCTGCGCGACATCCTGCGCGAAAGCGGCCTGCCGCCCGGGCTGATCGAGCTGGAGCTGACCGAACGTATGGTGATGTCCGGCGGCGACCACAGCCGCGCGCTGATGCAGCAGCTGAAGGAACTGGGCATCAGCCTGGCGCTGGACGATTTCGGCACCGGCTACAGCAGCCTGTCCTATCTCAAGCACTTCCCAATCGACGTGCTGAAGATCCCGCGCACCTTCGTGCGCGACGTGGCCACCGACACGGACAGCGCCGCCATCGCCGACGCCATCATCACCATGGCACAGAACCTGGAAATGAGCGTGGTGGCCGAAGGCGTGGAAACGCTCGAGCAGGCGGACTACCTGCGCCAGGCCGGCTGCCGGCTGCTGCAAGGTTTTCTCTACGGCGCGCCGATGCCGGCGGTCGAGTTCGAACGGCTGCTGCAACCGGAAATGTCAGCCTGACCGCATAGAGCGAGATGGGCGCAGAGCCCCCGGCTGCAAGCTACAGCGCCACTTCGTACATGAAGTAGTGGCAACGTTCCATGCCCAGTCCCGCATACGTTCGCTGCGCGCGCTCGTTCTCGGTTTCCACGTAGAGCCGCACGCCGACCGCGCCGGCGCTGCGCGCGCGTTCGGTGACCGCGTCGTACAGCGCGCGGAATACGCCGCCGCGGCGCGCCTCTTCCACCACGTACACGCTCTGTATCCAGTAGAAATCTCCGCCGCGCCAGTCGCTCCATTCGAACGTCACCAGCAGGCAGCCCACCGGAACGCCAGCGCGTTCGGCCACCAGATAGAAGCCGCGGCGCGGTTCGTCGAAGACCGCCGTCACGCCGCGCTCCAGGACTCCCGGGTCGAGGCGCTTGCGCTCGGTCTCCCAGGCCATGGCCAGGTTCCACGCGGCAATGTGGGCGATGTCGCCGCGGTCGGCGGCTCGTACGGCAACGGACATGGATCGGCTCCGGATCGTTCTTCAGGGTTGCTTGGTCGGCCGACGCACGCGCGATGCGCCGAGCTTGCGGGTCAGCGTGTTGCGCCCCACGCCCAGCGCCTGTGCCGCATGCTGGCGGTGGCCGCCGTGCGCCGCCAGTGCGGCCTGCAGCAAGGTATGGTCGAGCGCTTCGCGGGCGCGGGTGTGGATATCGCTCTCGCCATCGGCCAGCGCCTGCGCCGCCCATTCGCGCAGCGCATCGGTCCAGTCGCCAAGCGCCGGCGCGGCCGCGGCGCCGCCGAGGTCCGCCGGCAGGATTTCCGCGCCGGGCGCGATCACCGCCAGGCGTCGGCACAGATTTTCCAGCTCGCGCACGTTGCCGGGAAAATCCCGCTGGGCGACTGCCTTCAGTGCGGCCTTGGAGAAACGCTTCGGCGGCAGTTTCAACTCTTGCGCCGCGGCGGCAAGGAAGTGCTGCGCCAGCAGCGGAACGTCGGCGCGCCGCTGGCGCAGCGGCGGCAGCTCGATGCGCACCACGTCGAGGCGGTGCTTGAGATCGGCACGGAACAGCCCCGCCGCCACGCGTGCATCCAGATCCTGGTGCGTCGCCGCGACGATGCGCACGTTGCAGCGGATCAGCTCGCGCCCGCCGACGCGGTAGAACTCGCCGCCGGCCAGCACGCGCAGCAGGCGCGTCTGCAGCGCCAGCGGCATGTCGCCGATCTCGTCCAGGAACAGCGTGCCGCCCTCGGCCTGCTCGAAGCGACCCGCATGACGCCGCGTCGCGCCGGTGAACGCGCCGGCTTCATGGCCGAACAACTCGCTTTCCAGCAATTCGCTGGGAATGGCCGCGGTATTGAGTGCCACGAATGGTTTGTCGCGGCGCGCGCTTTCCTCATGCAGCGCGCGCGCCACCAGTTCCTTGCCGGTACCGGTCTCGCCGGTGATCAGCACATTCAACTCGCTCGCCGCGACGCGACCGATCAGGCGGAACACTTCGCGCATCGCCGGGCTTTCGCCCAGCAGCGCGTGCGGTGGTGCCACCGGCACAGGAGGAGGTGCCGCCGCGGCCGGCACATCGGCCAGTGCGCGCTGCACCGCGGCGACCGCCTGGTCCAGGTCGAACGGCTTGGCGAGGTAATCGGCAGCGCCGGCGCGATAGGCCGCCGCCGTGGTGGCGACGTCGGTGAACGCGCTCATCACGATCACCGGCCCTAGCCCGCGCGCCTTCAGCTCACTCAGCAGGGCCAGGCCGTCTTCGCCGGGCATGCGCACGTCGGTCAGCAGCAGCGCGGGCCGCATCGTGCGCAGCGCTTCGCGTACCGCGGCGGCATCGCCGAACTCGCGCACCGCCAGGCCGGCGTCGCGCAGCGCTTCGGCCAGCACGAAGCGCACGTTGCGATCGTCGTCGGCGATCCAGATCTCTTCACTCATGCGGGCGCTCCAGCGGCAGGTACAGCGAAAACACGGTGTCGCCCGGCCGGCTGGCGAAACGCAGTTCGCCGCCATGCTCGCGCGCGATTTCGCGCGCCAGCGCCAGCCCCAGGCCGCTGCCGTCGGCACGGCCGGAGACCAGCGGTTCGAACAAAGTGTCGCGCAAGGCGGCGGGCACGCCCGGACCGTCGTCGATCACATCCACGCGTAGCGCCGTGCGCAGCACGCGCTCGCCGACGCGCAGGCCGTGCTCGACACGTGTGCGCAAGGTGAGCGTGTGCGCGCCGGCTTCGATGGCATTGCGCGCGAGGTTGAGCAATACCTGCTGCAGGCGTTCGGCATCGCCGGTCACGTCGGGCAGGCTCGGGTCGTAGTCCTGGCGCAACTGCGGTGCGTCCGCCTCGGCATGCAGCAGGTCGCACAACCATTCCAGCTGCTCGTGGATGTTCACCGGCCCCAGCCGCGGCGCGCCGTCGTGATGCAGCAGGCGATTGGCCAGCGAGGCCAGCCGGTCGGCCTCGGCGATCACCAGGCCGGCCAGCGCCTTGAGATCGTCGTCGCTCACGCGGCGCTGCAACAGCTGCGCCGCGCCGCGCAGCCCGGCCAGCGGGTTCTTCACCTCGTGCGCGAAGCCGCGCAGCGTTGCCGACAACGGCGAGGTCGCCGCCGGCAGCTGCGCCAACGCATGCACCTCCAGCAACCATTGCCCGTCCACCGGCTGCAGCCCGAGGTCCACCGCCAGCTCGCGGCCACGCCCCGCCAGCAGGTTCACGCCGCGCCATTGCACCGGCCGCTGCTCGGCCACCGCGCGCTCGACCTGCGCCAGCCAGTCCGGCTCGTGCAGCAACAACCCCAGCGGCTGCCCGGCCGCACTGCGCGGCCCGGTATCCAGCCACTCGGCCAGCGCCGGATTGATCCAGGCCACGCGCAGCCGCGCATCGACCAGGGCCAGCCCGGTCGACATCTGCTCCGCCCAGGCGCGCCAGGATGTCGTGTCCATTGCACCATCATGGGCAATGCATTGTATTGGTGCAATGCTTTCATCTGATCCGGTTTTCTCCAGGTCGAACGTGGGATCTACAATCGCGCGCGGCTGGTCGACCGGCTCGCCACAAACCACAGGGAGTGAAAGGAATGAGTGTTGAAAGAATCAGCCGTCTGCAAGGACGCCATCCCCGGCATTTCGTGGTTCCGCTGCTGGCCTTTCTCGGCCTCTGCCTGTTGTCGGCCGCGGGACCGGCGCGTGCGCAGGCCTATTACTGCAATGGCGCCCCCGGCGAAATAGTGGTGGGCATGTCGCAGGGCGGCAACGGCATCGCCTCCATGCCGCTGTGTCAGCAGGTCGACAACGGCAGCCCGCAGCAGGCGCCGCAGGGTTACATGCCGCAGATAAAGCTGCCGGACACGTACATGGCGGTGATCATCCATCCGGATACCTCCAAGTTCTGGGCGGCCACCGGTTACGGCAGCAACGAAGCGGCCACGAAGGATGCGCTGCACGCCTGCACCGAGGTCATGGGCGAGGGCTGCGAAGTGGCCGCGGCATGGTCCAACTTCTCGCAGATCGCCGTGGTCGAGGACGCGGCCGGCAATCTCTACGTGGAAGGCGAGCGCACCGGCGGCCGGGCCGAGAAGAACGCGCGCAAGACCTGCGAGAAATACTCCTCCGGCTGCCACACGTTGGCCGTGGTCGACAACAGCGTCATTCCGAAGCAGGCTTTCCCCACCGGGTCGCCGGAACGCCGGCCGTTCGCCGCGATCGCCCGCCCGAAAGGCACGCCGCCGGAAAAGTGGGACGACACCGCCTGGCTGAGCAGCGGCCAGGCCGGCTTCAAGGCCGCCGAAGACGCGGTGCTTTCTCAATGCCGTCGCGATACCGGCGCGGAGTGCGAACTGCGCGTTTCCGTCGGCAACGGCCAGATCGCCCGCGTCGCGGACGACACCGGTCGTGTCCTATGGCTCAACATCTCCAATCCCGCTGCCTTGGCCAAGCAGGTCCGCATCAATTGCCCGAAGGATCACGACTGCCGCGTGATCGATACCTTCGATGCGCATGCGCAACGCACGGCGACGCTCGAAGTGAGCCGGTCCGACGCCCCGGCCCGCGGCTTCTTCTCGCTGGCCCGGCCAGCCGACCAAGCCGCCGAGAAAACCTGGGGCCGGCGCGCGCTGGCCACCGGCCGCGCCAGCCGCGAAGCCGCCCAGCAGGCTGCCGTCGCCCTGTGCGAAAGCGAGAGCAAGACACGTTGCGAAGCGGTGCCGAAAGGCGGCGACCGCGGCACGGACCAGTTCTTCGTGCTGACCCGCGATACCGCCGGCGAGGCGCTGATCTTCTTCGGCATGTCGGCCGACGACGCGCAGGGCGCAAGAGACAAAGGCTGCACCAAGGAAAGCCTGACCTGCCCGAAGGGCGTCACGGTCGATCTCGCCAAGCCCGTCACGACGACGCTGAAGATCTGACGCGAACCGCGCGCCCCATGGCCGCATCGCGCGCCCGGCCGGCATCGGCCGGGCTAAGTCGACGCTAAGCACCACCTCATCCGCACTGACGCCCCTTGCCGCCCCGCGGCGCGGGCGGAAGTGTCCTACCATCACGCCATGTACACATCGTCACCGCGAACGGTCGACATGCGCCGCCGCAGCCCTGCGGGCGCGGCTGTGCCTTCGCTGTCGTCCATGCGGTAGCGCGCATCGCATGAGCCGCCGGCACCGACGCATTGCACCGTGGGCCGCGGGAATACTGGCCTCATGCGCGTTTGCGCTGACGGGCCATGCCCTCGCCGACACCATCGGGAATCCATCGGCGTTTCTCGCCCGTACCGAAAGCCTGCGCACCGAAGACCATCCGCGCTTCGTCCGCATGCTCGACCAGATCCATCGCGAAGCGCCGCGCCTCACTACGTCGGAGCAATGGCAGCTGCGCTATCTCGATGCGTGGCAGACCATGTTCGAAGGCAACCATGCCAAGGCCGAGAGCGAACTGAAAGACATCATCGCGCACGGCGGCGACGAGACGCTCGCCGCGAAGGCGTCGGCCCTGCTCCTCAGCAACCTGGCCGCCAACCGCCGCTACGCGGAGGCTTTCGCGCTGGCCAACCGCGTGACCGCCGATCTGCCGAGAGTCAAGGACCCCGGAGCGCGCTTCGCCTTGCTCACCAATCTCTCGCAGATGCTGAACTTCGCGGGGCAGACCGACCTTGCCATCCAATATGCGCAGATGGCCGAGCACGACATCCCGCCCGGCGAAACGCTGTGCCGTCCGCTCTACATGCAGGCTGCCGCGCTCTACAACGGCAAGCGCCTGGCCTTGGGCGATCCGATCCTGCAACGCGCGCTCGATGCCTGCGAAAGTGCACGCCAGCCGGTGTTCGGTAATGCGCTCTGGCTCATCCTGGGCACGCTGTACCTGGATGCGAACCGCCCGACCGATGTCCTGGCCCTGCTGGATCGTATCGGACCGAGCATCCACGCCAACCAGTACCACCTGCAGATGCTGTCAGCACAACTGCAAAGAGCCCAGGCCTACGAAAAGCTCGGTCGCGATGACGAAGCGAGAAAAGCCGCACTTGCCGCAGTGGCGATGAGCGATCCGGGCGACGTCAACGAGTGGCTCAGGGATGTCTACGAGGTGCTCTATCGGGTCGAGAAGAAGCGCGGCAACACCACCGCCGCGCTGGCCTACTACGAGCGCTACGCAGCACAGGACAAGGGATATCTCGACGACATCAGCGCCAGAGCGGTGGCATACGAGACAGCCCGGCAACACACGCTGCTGCAGAACTTGGAGACGGAAAAGCTAAGCCAGCAGAACAGCATTCTGCGCCTGCAACAGGCGCTGGACGTCAAGACGATCGAAACCGGCAGGCTCTACATCGCCTTGCTGCTGCTGGCCCTGGCCTGGTTCGCGATCTGGCTGCTGCGGCTGCGCCGCTCGCAGCAGCGCTTCAAGAAGCTCTCCAGCCAGGATGGCCTTACCGGCATCCTCAATCACCAGCACTTCATCGCCGAAGCCGGGCAGGCCTTGCGATCGCTGGAGCGACGATCCGGCACCGCCTGCCTGATCTTCATCGACCTCGATCATTTCAAGCGGATCAACGACACTCATGGCCACGCCCGGGGGGACGCCGTCTTGCGCCACACCGTGGCGTTGTGCCAGCAGGCGTTGCCCGCCGGTGCGCTCTTCGGGCGACTGGGCGGCGAGGAATTCGGCGTGTTGCTTATCGATTGCCCGCGCGAACAGGGCAAAGTCGTCGCGGAGCGCATCCGCCGCACGATCAAGGCATCGCCGCAGCACGAAGACAATCTGACCATCGCACTTTCCGTCAGCGTCGGCCTGACCTGCACGGACACCTCGGGCCATGCGCTGCAGAGCCTGTGCCGCGCCGCCGACGCGGCGCTTTACCAAGCCAAACGCGATGGACGCGACCGCATCGCCGTCGACGGCGAAAGCAACCGCCACGGTCACTTGAGGGTAGTCGTACCGCCAGTGGATTTTGATCGATCTATCTAGGGGTATTTTTGCGATTCCATGTTTCGCGCGTATGACGTCACGCGCGCATCGCCAATATGTCATTTAGACGTCTGGACGCGTCAGCTTGGTGTGGGATTTTCACGCGATCGCCACGTAATCTTCACGCACGCCCACTAGTTTCGCCGGCTCCTTTCGGCCCCTCCATGGCCGATCGCCTTCCACACTCGAGCCTTTCTGGAGTTGCGCTGCATGCGTCCGACGAATCATCACCTGCTGTCGCGAGCGATCGCGACTGCCCTCGCCAGTCTTGCCCTGGCCGGCACGGCCTTCGCCGGCGATGTCCCCGCGGCCGCGCCGCAGGACGGCGCCGCCGCGCCCGCTCCCGCGACCACGCTGGGCAAGATCACGGTGGCGGCCAACCGCTACGACGCCAGCCAGCTGCAGATGGATGCGGTCAACACAGTCAACGTGCTTTCGGCGGACGACCTGAAGTACACCGCTGTACACAACGTGGCTGAAGCGCTGGGCCTGCTGCCTGGCGTCAACGTGTTCAATACCGGACAGTCCTACTTCGGCGGCATCGACGGCGCCTCGCGCGGCGAAGGCATGTTCACCTCGGTGCGCGGCCTCAATGCCGAATACAACGTCAACCTGATCAACGGCGTGAACGTCGCGCAAGGCATGGCCTACAGCCGCGGCGTGCAGCTGAGCCTGCTGCCGCCGTCGGGCCTGCAGACCATCGTGCTCAACAAGACCTCCACCGCCGACATGGACGGCGACGCGATCGGCGGCACGATCGATTTCCGCACGCCCACCGCGTTCGATTTCAGCGCGCCGATGAGCGGCAGCGTCACCGCCAGCGGGCGCATGGAAAGCCGCGCGCGTGACTACGGCGACAACGGCCTGGGCGGCGGCCTGGCCGGCGAGTTCCAGACCAAGTTCGGCCAGGAAAAGCAGTTCGGCGTCTACGCCAGCGCGTATTACGACAAGCGCAACTACGTGAACAGCGAAGCGGCCGCCGCCTCGTCTGCGTTGAACGATGGCGCGTGGGAATTCGCGCGCACCACCGCATCGGGCGACAACGCGCCGGGCTTCGACCCCGTGCGCAACCTGATGAGCACCGGCATGAACATCGGTACCTCGTCCGGCGACACCAAGCGCTACGGCGGCAACATCTCGCTGGACTGGAAGGTGGATGACACCCTCACCGCCTACGCGCGCGCCACCTACGGCTACGCCAAGACCGCGCAGAACACCACGTACCTGCAGATCATCCCGGCTAACGTCAAATACGTGCCGGTGGGCAGCACGGGCTTCTACCAGCCGATGATCGGCCGCATCGCTACCCGCTTCTGGTACGAGACCAACCCGGAGAAGGCGGACCTGGCCACCTTCCAGGTCGGCGGCGACAAGACGCTCGGCGGCTGGACGCTCTCGCCCAGCCTGTTCTACAGCTTCGGCGATAACGATCGCCCGGACCACGTCGAGATCTCCGCGCGCAACGACCAGTACAGCTCCGCCAATTTCCAGTACGGCGCCAGCATGGTCATGAGCTACGGCGCGGACAACCTGCCCTACCCGATGCTGACGCCGGCGATGAACGCGCAGCTCAACAGCGTCGCCACCCTGTACGCGCGCCGTGCGGGCCAGCTGACCAAGTCGTACAGCGGCCAGGAGAAGGGCGGCCTGAAGTTCGACGCCCGCTACGACTTCGACGACGGCGGCCCGCTGCGCTCGGTGCAGATGGGCGTGAAGTACAGCGACGCCCACCGCGAGTTCACCAACCGCGACTGGACCACGGCCAAGTTCAACGACGGCCGCAGCTTCGGCTCGCTGGGCCTGATCGACGGCGGCTATTCCTCGGTGTTCCCGGGCGTGTACGACTACAACGTGCCCACCATCGACCAGAGCGCGCTCAAGCGCCTGATCGCCTCGCACGTCACCGACGCCAACCTGGATACGTGCAGCGATCTGTACATCAACAACTGGAACTGCAACACGCAGCGCGCCCGCGAGACGGTGAGCGCCGCCTACGCCATGGCCAACTTCAAGTGGGGCGACCTGGAAGTGATCCCGGGCCTGCGCTTCGAACACACCGACATCCGCAACACCTTCTGGGTGACGCCGCGCGATGCCGCCGGCAAGGAACAGGTGGGCTACTTCGCGCGCAACTTCACGCATTACGACGAACCGCTGCCCAGCCTTTTCGTCAATTATCGCGACGGCGACAACGCGGTGTATCGCGGCTCGATCTGGAGCAGCTACACGCGTCCGGCCTTCGTGCAGCTCGGCGGCGGTTCGCAGGTGAGCGTGTCGGCCGATGGCCTGACCACGATCACCGAGGGCAACCCCAACCTCAAGCCGATCAAATCGCTCAACCTCGACCTCTCCGGCGAATGGAGCAACCAGCACGGCGGCCACGCGATGGCGGCGCTGTTCTACAAGAAGCTCTCCAACTACATCTACGAATCCGGCAGCAACCCGGTCAACGCCGGCACGGCCGACGCCGGTTCGATCCAGTACGTGCGCCCGCAGAATGGCGGCGACGGCAAGGTGTACGGCGTGGAAGCCGCGGGGCGGCAGAAGTTCCAGGACATGCCGGCACCGTTCGACGGCTTCGGCGTGGGCCTCAATGCCACGCGCCAGTGGACGAGCGTGGATCTGGGCATGGACGGCTTCCGCCACCAGCGCATCCAGAACGCACCGGAGCTGATGGGCAACGCCGAACTGTTCTACGAGAAGAACGGCTTCTCGGTGAACCTCAGCTACCACTACGCCGGCTCGTACATCGCCACCTACGACTACTTCGGCCAGAACGCCGCGTGGGACAACCTGTGGATCCGCCCGGTGACGCGCGTGGACCTGCACGCCGGCTACGCCTTCCCGCACGGCTTCCAGGTCGACCTGTCGATCTCCAACCTCACCAAGAACTACACGTACTGGTCGCACGTGGGCCGCAACAGCCTGGCGATCTCCGACGTGGTGGATTCGGGCATGACGACCTTGCTGACGGCGAAGTATTCGTTCTGAAGTTTTTTCGTTCCGCCGCACGATGCCGGGTGCGGCGGAACGACGACTCTTCGACGGAGCTGGCAAACAGAGCGATCAACCGTGACGATGTCTCGCCGACGTCAGGGGCAGACATACGGTTCGACGTCAAATTTCAATGTCTTGTCCGTCATGGACGCAATTGCTTTCTCGTCTCCGAACTCGGCATATCCGATGAAACCGGACAAGTCCTTTCCCGGCTCTATGCGTAATTCTCCGCATCCACCTGGGCAGTAGCCAAAATTTGTGTCCTTCGCTGGCAGATCTTGATCTTTCACTCTCAGAACAGCCCTTGTTCCTCCTGACTCGACCTTTCCTTGCCGGCTCGGCCATTGCTCAGCTGTCAAGCACAGCGGCCTGTAGTCCCTGGATACCAGGCGCAGATCAAACCTCGCCAAAGCATCATTGACGCTGGTCACAAGCTTGAATTTAGCCGGCACCTTGGCGTCGTCCGGTCTTGTAGCGCTGCATGCCACCGACAAGACCATCGCTACGGCCGCAGCGGAGGCGTGAAACCATCTCATTGCGTGTAGTCCATCGGGCGGTGCCTAGCATCGGCGCGGAGTTGGAGTTCGCCTGCGGCTCACCCCAACCTACGGTGCGATCAGAACGAGGCGGCCGGAAGCTTCACGCTGACGGGCTTGCCCAGCGTTTCCGACGATGCGCCTTCGACCACGACGTATTCGCCCCCGCGCACTACCCAGCCGTGCTTTGCCGTGTCGAAATCCGCCAGCAGCTTGCGCTCCAACGGAATGCTCACCTCGCGCTTCTCACCCGGCTTGAGGAACACCTTGGTGAAACCGGCGAGACGCTTCGCCTTCGCGCCCGGCACCTGCACGTAGACCTGGGCCACGTCGGCGCCGGCGCGCTTGCCGGTGTTGCTCACGGTCACCGTGGCCGTCACCTTGTCGCCCTTCGCGTCGACCTTGAGCGGGCCGTGTTCGAACGTGGTGTACGAGAGGCCGTAGCCGAAGGGAAACAGCGGCTGGATGCCTTTCATCTCGTACCAGCGGTAGCCGACGTTCGCGCCTTCGATCGCATAGTCCACCGTGTCCGGCGGCGTGCCGCCCGCGGCGGCGGGCAGTTCGGGGCGCGGGAGTTGCGAGACATCGCGTGGCCAGCTGATGGGCAGGCGGCCGGAGGGGTTGATCTTGCCCGAAAGCAGATTGGCGATGCCGGTGCCGGCGTCGCCGCCGGGGTACCAGACTTCCAGCACGGCGCCGACCTGGTCGAGCCAGGGCATGGCGACGGGGCTGCCGTTTTCCAGTACGACGATGGTGTGCGGATTGGCTTTCGCTACCGCGACGACGAGCGCGTCCTGGCCATCCGGCAGTGACAGGTCGGGTGCGTCGAACGCCTCGCCGGCCCACTTCTGCACGAACACCACGGCGACCTTGGACTTGGACGCCAAGGCAGTGGCGGCGGCGACGTCATCGCCGCTCGCGAACTGCACGTTCGCTTTCGGCGCCATCGCCTGCAGCGCCTTCAGCGGTGCATAGGGGTGATACATCACCGGCCCCGGCCAGTCCGTGGGCTTCAGACCCGGCACGGCATTGCCGCCCTTGGCGTTCACCAGCGAAGAGCCGCCGCCGGCCAGCACGCCCTTGTCCGCGTGCGCGCCGATCACGGCGATGGATTCGAGCTTCGACGCATCGAGCGGCAGCAGGCCGTTCTCGTTGCGCAGGAGCACAGCGCCGGCTTCCAGCGTCTCGCGCGCGACGGCGAGGTTGGCCTTCTCGTCGATCGGCGCCTTCTTGGCCGGATGCTCGAACACACCGGCGGCGAACAGGCTGCGCAGCACGCGGCGGGCCATGTCGTCGATGCGCGCCTGCTTGACCTCGCCCTTGGCGAGCGCCTCCTTCAGCGGCGCATCGAAGAAGATCTGCGTGTCGAAGATTTCCGCCGCCGATTCCTGGTCCAGGCCGGCATTCACCGCCTTGGCCGCGCTGTGCACGCCGCCCCAGTCGGACATCACGAAGCCGGGATACTTCCAATCGCGCTTGAGCACCTGGTTGAGCAGGTAGTCGTTCTCGCAGGCCCACTCGCCGTTGATCTTGTTGTACGAGCACATCACCGAACCGGGCTTGCCGCGCTCGATCGCCAGTTCGAACGCGAGCAAGTCGGATTCGCGCATGGCCTGTTCGCCGATCTGCGCGCTAATGGTGGTGCGACCCGTTTCCTGGTCGTTGAGCGCGTAGTGCTTGATGGTGGAGACGACGTGCTGGCTCTCGATGCCGCGAATGGCTTCGCCGACGATGGTGCCGGCCAGCAGCGGGTCTTCGCCGGCGTATTCGAAGTTGCGGCCGTTGCGCGGCTCGCGCATCAGGTTGGTGCCGCCGGCCAGCAGCACGTTGAAGCCCTTGGCGTGCGCTTCGCCGCCGATCATCGCGCCGCCGCGGAAGGCGACTTTCGGGTCCCAGCTAGCAGCTGTGACAGGGCCGGCCGGCAGCGGCGTGGCGTAATCGCCGGGGCGCATGCGGTCGGAGGTGGCCACGCCCAGGCCCGCGTCGCTTTCCTGCAGCGCAGGAATGCCCAGGCGTTCGATCGCGGGAATATAGCCGGCCGAACCGATGTAGCCCGGCGGCGCCGGCTTGTCTTCCGGCTTGCGCGGGCCGGCGAAGTAGCTGCGGATGAGGTGGAATTTCTCGTCCTGGGTGAGCTGCGCCAGCAACAGGTCGGCGCGCTTGTCGGGCGAGAGTTTCGCGTCGCTCCAGGGATGCGCCGCCGGCGCCTGCTGCGCCAGGGCGAAGCCCGCCCAGGTGGCCAGTCCGAATACGATCGCGCACCGCAGTGCGTTGCCGGCTTTGCGTTTCATCCCTCGTCCTCCCTCGGAGCTGGCACGGCCTGTATAGGCTCGCGCCGATGCAGTCACTGAAGGGGCGGAGTATGCACGGCGGGCGATGCCATGTCCGTGGAGGCCAACCGCCGGTGGGCGAAATCATCAAGCTCTCTGGCGAAAATCGTCACTCGCCGGCCTCGCAGCCATCCAGCCATGCGCCGAAGATGGCGCGTGCGGCGCGGGTCAGCGCATCGCCGTGCAATGCGGCGTCCCGGCGAATGGTGGCCGGGTCGATGCGATGCGCCGCCAGCTCGTGCGCATGGCCGATCAGCCAGCGCTCCAGTTGCGCGGGTTCGACTTCCAGATGGAACTGCAGGCCCAGCACGTGCCGCCCGATCGCGAACGCCTGGTTGGGAAAGCCCGGCGTCTGCGCCAGGCGCTGCGCGCAGGCGGGAATCGCGAATTGATCGCCATGCCAATGCAGCACCGGCACGCCGTCGATGGGCTTCAGCACGGAAGCGCGGCCTTCTTCGGTGAGCGTCAGCGGCGCGAATCCGATCTCCACCTTGCCGGTGGCGGCTACGTCCGCGCCGAGCGCCTGTGCGATCAGCTGCGCGCCGAGGCAGATGCCGAGCGTCGGCTTGCCCGCCGCCAGTCGTGCGGCGATCACTGCGCTTTCGCCGACGAGGAAGGGATAGCGCTCGGTTTCGTAGACGCCGATCGGGCCGCCCAGCACCACCAGCAGGTCCGGTGCGACGGCCATGGAGGCATCGATGGCGTCGACGCCGGCCTCGACGTAACGCGCTTCGTAGCCGCGCCCGGCGAGCAAGGGCGCCAGCAGGCCCAGATCTTCGAAAGCGACGTGGCGGATGACCAGGGCGGTGCGGGTCATGCAGGCAGGTTCCTCGGGTGATCGCTGCGGTGAATCGCGTGTGCAATCCGTGCACCTTAGACGACCGGGCACCGCCCGTACCACCGCGATCTCCGCATCTCTTTCAGCGGCTGTCGTCCGGTCGCAGCAATCGCGCCGCGGCATCGCGCGTGGCTCGAAGCGCCAGTTCGGCGCGTCCGCGCATGTCGTTTTCGTAGGTGCGAACCGCGTCGATCACCCGGTCGGGGTGCTCCACGCGCGCCAGCAACGCAGTGAGCCGCGCCGCGTCGCTCAGGGCCGTGTTCGCACCGAGCCCGCCCGCCGGGCTCATCGCATGGATGGCGTCGCCAAGCAGCGTGAAGCGGCCGGATGCCCAAACGGGGACCACCTCCGCCATCAGCACGGGCCGCGCGCTCAAGCTGGCCGGATCGGCCAGGGCAACGAGCCGGCCGATGGCCGGATGCCAGTCGCGCACCGCGGCGTCGACGCGCCGCGCCAGCTCCGAGGCGGCGACCTCGCGCGACAACGTGCCGCCGAGCCGGTCCGCGCGACCGATAAACGCCCAGTAGAAATAGTCGTCCACCGGGCTGAGGCGGCATCCGGGAAAGAGCTCGGCCGCCAGCTCCGGCAGCGCGCGGCGAAAGCGCATGGGCTCGGCGATCAAACTCGCGGCGTCGGCGAACACTACCGTCGGACCGTCGAACAGGGCCGGATCGAGCTGCGCCAGCGTCACGGCGGTCAGCGGCGTCTTGCCGTAGAGCGTGATGGTGCCCGTATCGACCGGCGCCGATGCGGGAAGCCAGCGCTCGCGCAGGCGGGAGGACACGCCGTCGGCGGCGACCAGCAGATCGAAGCGACGGCGCTCGCCATCGGCGAAGAAGGCCGTCGCGCTATCGGCGTCGGTATCGACGTCCAGCACCGGCGCGCCATGGTGGATCGCGCGCTCGAGCCCGTGGCCGAGAATCTCGCGCAGGGTCTGGCGGTTCGCGCTGAGGTCGCCGCCGCCATCGCTGTCGTCGTCGCCCGCGTCGCGCGTGGGTTGCCAATGGATTGGGCGCCGCTCGTCGAGCACGCGGAAATCCCGGTCGACAAAGCGGCTGGTCGCGTTGCGCGTCGCGCAGCTGTGGCGGAACAGGCGGGCGGCTTCGGGCGCGAGACAGGCGGTCAGCGCGCGCTGACCGTCGGCATCGATGCGCAGGCGATAGCCCTGCCCGCGCCCATCGGACGCCGGATCGCGCTCGAAAATCTCCACTCGATGGCCTGCCCGGGCCAGACCCTGGGCGAGACACAGGCCGCCGAGTCCGGCGCCCGCGATGCCGATATGCAACTGGCGCATGGCTTGTCTCCTGAGGATGCGATGCGTCCATGGTCGGCTCGAGCGGGCGCGACGGAGTAACGGCAAACGACCGAAAAATGGTGAAATCTGTTCATCATGGACGCGCCTTCTCTCCACGCTCTTTCGCCACTCGCTCCTGCCGACCTGAGCGAGTGGCTGGCCGGCCCTGCGCTGATCGCCCTGCGCGGCGGCGACGAGCCCGGCAGCGAATACCGGCTCGGCAGCCGCGAATACGACTGGCACCGCCACGCGCGCGGCCAGGTGTTCTGCGTGGAGAGCGGCTTTCTCGACGTGCGCACGCCGCACGGCGCCTGGCTGCTGCCGCCGCACCGGGCGGGCTGGATGCCGCCGGGTGTGCCGCACCAGGTACGGGTGAGCGGCGCGCTCGCCGGCTGGAGCCTGCTGGTAGCACCCGGCCCGGCCCGGCGGCTGCCGCGCGAACCCTGTGTGATCGGTGTGTCCGATGTGCTGCGCGCGCTGGTGCTGCGCGCCGAGGATTGGGACAAGCAAGCGTCGCTGTCGCGCGAGCAGGCGCGCATCGCGGCAGTGATTCTCGACGAGATCCGTCGCGCGCCGCACGAACCGCTGCACCTGCCGATGCCGAGCGATGCGCGACTGCGACGCGTGACGCAGGCGCTGATGGAGGATCCGGGCGATCCGCGCACGCTCGAGGCCTGGGCGGCGTGGGGCGCCATGTCGGCCAGCACGCTGCGCCGGCGTTTCATGGCGGAAACCGGCCTGTCCTTCGC
The DNA here is from genome assembly GCF_055814425.1 of Dyella sp. CR10. NCBI lineage: Bacteria > Pseudomonadati > Pseudomonadota > Gammaproteobacteria > Lysobacterales > Rhodanobacteraceae > Dyella > Dyella sp. CR10. Next base: position 4,727,019 of record NZ_CP185986.1, on the reverse strand, counting down.
GCAATGGCGCCAGCAGGCGCAGCTGGCGCGCGCGCTGGCGATGCTCGCGCGCGGCGAACGCGTAACGCAGGTCGCCGATGCGCTCGGCTATGCCTCGCCGAGCAATTTCATTGCGATGTTCCGGCGCGCTTTCGGCGAAGCGCCGGCGCGCTTCTTCGCCGCGCGCCGCGCGTGAAGAAAGTGCCGCATCAAGGCGCCGCGGTGCCGGCCTGCGCGCGTGCGCGCACCGCGCCAGGCGGATGCCCCACGGTGCGCTTGAATGCGCGGCTGAAAGCGGCGATCGAACCGTAGCCGAGGCGATAGGCCACGCTTTCGATGGGCTCGCAGTCGCGCGCGATCCACTGCGCGGCCAGACGCATGCGCAGCTCGGTGAGATAGCGCACCGGGGTCATGCCGGTGACGGCGAGGAAGCGCTCGGCGAAGACCGAGCGAGAGCTGTCCATCTGCGCGGCCAGCTCGGCCACGGTCCAGTTCCGGCCCGGCTCGCGGTGCAGCGCCAGCAGCACTTTGCCCAGGCGCGGATCGCGCAAGGCTTCCACCCAACCGGTGGCATCGCCACAACCGCATTCCACCCAGCCGCGCACGATGAAAGCCGAAACCACGTCGGCCAGGCGCGCGAGGATGCCGGCCGAGCCGGCGCGCGGCGCCTGCGATTCGCGCTCCATCGCGTCGAGCATGGCGCGCAGTTCTGGATTTCGCTCCAGCAGCGTGCCGACCAGCATGACTTCGGGCATCGCGGCAACCAGCGATTGCATGCCGCCCAGGTCGAATTCCATGCAGCCGGCGAAGATCAGCGCGCTGTCGCCGCTCGGTGCCTCGGCGTCGGCACAGGCGCGGACTGTCGCGCACAGATCGGTGCTGTGCAGCGCGCCGACGTCCTTGCAGGCGGCTTCGGCTTCCGGCGCCGACAGCAGCCGATGCGCGCCGCCGCGCGGCAGCAAGGCCGCGGTGCCCGTGTCCAGGCGGTGCAGGGTGCCGCCCGGACTGCGCAGATAAACCGGGCCGCGCCCGATGAAATGGAACTGCGCCCGGCCGGGCGCCTCGCCGAAGTTCAGGCCGAACGGCGCGGCGACTTCGATGCGCCTGTACTGCACGCCCACCAGACGCATGCCCAGCAGCAGCTCGCTGGCCAAGTCGTGCGGCGCGGAAGGGGGAAGCGGAGCATCCATCGCTGTATCGGACGATCGATCAAATATCAAAGAGCCCACATCATAGACCGTCCGAGCCAAGCTTCCTACTCTGCGCTGCATCGCAACATAGCCGGAGTGAAAATCCGATGGATGCACAGGTAGGAAAGATAGAACCGGGCCTGGCGCGGGACACGCCCGCCTGGGGAGCGGTGTGGTCGCTGACCCTGGGCGTGTTCGGCCTGGTCACGGCTGAATTTCTGCCGGCCAGCCTGCTCACGCCGATGGCGGCCAGCCTGGGCGTGAGCGAGGGCCTGGCCGGCCAGGCGGTGACCGCCACCGCGGTCGTGGCGATGGTCACCAGCCTGCTGATCTCGACCGTGACGCGGAACATCGACCGGCGCTGGGTGCTCGTCGCCTTCTCGGTGCTGCTGATTCTGTCCAACCTGCTGGTGGTGTTCGCGCCGAACCTTGTCGCGGTGCTGGCCGGGCGCGTGCTGCTGGGCATCGCCATCGGCGGTTTCTGGACCATGTCCGCGGCAACCGCCATGCGGCTGGTACCGGAGGCACACGTGCCGCGCGCGCTGTCGTTGATCTTCGCCGGCGTATCGCTGGCCACCATCGCCGCGGCGCCGATGGGCAGCTACTTCGGCGCGCTGATCGGCTGGCGCAATGTGTTCCTGCTCGCCACCTCGCTTGGCGTCGTGGCCCTGGCGTGGCAGTTGCTCACGCTGCCGCGCATGCCGCCTAGCGGCACCACCAGCCTGCGTACGCTGGTGGACGTGCTGCAGCGGCCCGGCATGGCGCGCGGCATGCTGGCCTGCACGCTGGTATTCACCGGCCACTTCGCTTTCTTCACGTACCTGCGCCCGTTCCTGGAGAACGTCACCGGCGTGGGCGTGAGCGGGCTGTCGGCGATCCTGCTCGGCTTCGGCGTCGCCAATTTTGTCGGTACGTCGCTGGCCGGCATGGTGCTGGAGCGCAATCTGCGCACGATGCTGCTGGCCATGCCGCTGTTGATGAGCGCGATTGCCATCGCCCTGGTCACCATCGGACGCATGCCAACCGCGCATGCGGTGCTAGTGGCGCTGTGGGGCATGGCCTTCGGCGGCGTGCCGGTGGCGTGGTCCACCTGGATCACACGAACGGTGCCGGATCAGGCCGAGAGCGGCGGCGGCCTGATCGTGGCCGGCGTGCAGCTGGCGATCAGCCTGGGCGCGGCGCTGGGCGGCGCGATCTTCGACGTCAGTGGCGCGCGCGGCGTGTTCGGCGGCAGTGCGCTGGTGCTGGCGGGGGCTGCGCTGATCATTCTGTTCGGCTTCCGCGTGCGGGCCGCCGCGACCGCATCCTGATCGTCCACGCAAAAACAGAACGGGCGCCGAAGCGCCCGTTCTGTCCCTCCCACGTTCCGACGCGCGTCAGAGCGCGTAGTACATCTGGAACTCCAGCGGATGCGTGCTGGCGCGATAGCGGGTGACTTCCTGCATCTTCAGCGCGATGTATGCGTCGATGAAGTCGTCGGTGAACACGCCGCCGGCCTTGAGGAAGTCGCGGTCCTTGTCCAGCGCTTCCAGCGCCTGGTCGAGGCTGGAGCACACCTGCGGGATGTTCTTCTCTTCTTCCGGCGGCAGGTCGTACAGATCCTTGTCGGCCGGCGCGCCCGGGTCGATCTTGTTAATAATGCCGTCGAGGCCGGCCATCATCAGCGCGGTGAACACCAGGTAGCCGGAGTTCATCGGATCGGGGAAGCGCACTTCGATGCGGCGGCCCTTCGGATTGGACACGTACGGGATGCGGCAGCTGGCCGAGCGGTTGCGGGCCGAGTAGGCCAGCATCACCGGCGCCTCGAAGCCCGGCACCAGGCGCTTGTAGCTGTTGGTGGTGGAGTTGGCGAAGGCGTTGATGGCCTTGGCGTGCTTGAAGATGCCGCCGATGTACCACAGCGCGGTCTGGCTCAGGCCGCCGTACAGGTCGCCGGCGAACAGGTTCTTGCCGTCCTTCGCCAGCGACTGGTGCACGTGCATGCCGCTGCCGTTGTCGCCGACGATCGGCTTGGGCATGAAGGTCACGGTCTTGCCGTTCTGGTGGGCGACGTTCTTGATGACGTACTTCATCGTCAGCAGTTCGTCGGCCTTCTTCACCAGCGTGTTGAACTTCACGCCGATCTCGCACTGGCCCGCGTTGGCCACTTCGTGGTGATGCACTTCCACCACCTGGCCGAGCGACTCGAGCACTTTGCACATGTCCGCGCGCAGGTCGCCCAGCGAGTCGACCGGGCTGACCGGGAAGTAGCCGCCCTTCACGCCCGGGCGGTGGCCGGTGTTGTTGTCTTCGTACTTGTAGCGCGAGGACCACGCGGCTTCTTCGGAGCCGATTTCGTAGAACACGCGGCCCATGTCGTTCTGCCAGCGCACGGAGTCGAAGATGAAGAATTCCGGCTCCGGACCGAAGAAGGCGGTGTCGGCGATGCCGGTGGACTTCAGGAAGGCCTCGCCGCGCTTGGCGATGGATCGCGGGTCGCGGCCATAGGCCTGCATGGTGCTCGGCTCGAGCACGTCGCAGTGCAGAACCAGCTGGGTGTGGCCGCTGAACGGATCGAGGTACGCCGTGTCCGGGTCGGGCAGCAGGATCATGTCCGACTCGTTGATGCCCTTCCAGCCGGCGATCGAGGAGCCGTCGAACATCTTGCCGTCCTCGAAGGTCGACTCGTCGATGGCATGTGCCGGGAACGTGACGTGGTGATGCTTGCCGAGCATGTCGGCGAAACGCAGGTCGACGAACTCGACATCGTGTTCCTGGATCAGGTCGAGCACTTTCTGGGCGGACATGACGAACCTCGGTGGGTAGAGATGTGGGAAAACGACAGACTCTTTGGCAAGCTCCATGCCAAGGCAAGGAGACCTGCCGCATCAGCCACTTGCGTCGGCGCGGCGTGAAGCCGACCGCACGCATTGCACCTCGTCGGCGCTTTTTCGGAACCAGTTTTGCACCATTGCAGCGCAGCACCATCGCCGCGCGGAAACAAGCCGCCATCCTAGCCGTCATTCCTCAGCCAGACACGTGACCAGGAACTCGACGGCCGCACGCACGCCCGGCAGCAACCCGCGGCGATGCGGCATCACCAGCGTGGTAGCGACGCTGCCGGCGGTCCAACCGGGCAGGACGCGCCGCAGCCGGCCGGCCTCCAGCGCTTCGCGGCACATGCGCGCGGGTGCGCAGACGATGCCCAGCCCGGCCTGCGCGCCATGCAGCAGCGCCACGGATTCATTGGCGGTCATGCGTGGTCGCGGTGCCATGCGGATCGTGTCGCCGTGGCCATTGGCGAGCTGCCACTGATCCGCGCCGGCGCCGACCAGCAGCCCGTCGTGCTGTTGCAGGTCCATCGGCGTTTCCGGCACGCCGCGCCGCGCCAGGTAATCAGGCGCGGCAACCAGAATGACCGGATCGACCCGCACCTGCCGCTGCACCAGTCCCGAATCCGGCAGCGGGGCGAAATGGCTGCGCACGGCGATGTCGTAGCCCTCCTGCACCATGTCGACGAAGCGGTCGGTGACATCCAACTGCAGATGCAAGCGCGGATACAGCACGGCCAGCCTCGGCAGATGTGGCGCCAGGTCGAGCTGCGCGGTAGGCACCGACGCGGTGATGCGCACCGTGCCGCTGGGCTCACTGGCGCGGCTGCGCACGATGTCCTCGGCGGCTTCCGCCTCGATCAGCGCGGCGCGCGCGTGTTCATGGAAGTCGCGCCCCAGCTCGGTGAGCGCGAAGCTGCGCGAGGTGCGCAGGATCAGCCGCGTTTCCAGCGCACTCTCCAGCTCGGCAACACGCTTGCTCACGGTGGACTTGGGCACGCCCAGGCGTCGTCCCGCCGCGGCGAAGCCGCCCTGCTCCACGGCGGCGACGAAGAACTTCAGATCATTGAGGTTGAGCATGCAAAGGCGACATATGTGGACGATAAGTCCATTTATGACCGTCTACCGGCTCGAAGTCCACGCCATTAGCTTTTCCGCCACGCCGGATGTGCCGGCATGGAGAAAAACGCATGACCCCTATCCTGTTCTATGGCGTGCCCTCGGGCTGCTCGTTCGGTTCCATCGTCGCGCTGGAGTGGCTCGGCGCGCCCTATCGGCTGTGCCGCATCCAGATGCCCGAAGAGGTCTCCGGCGACGCCTTCAAGCGCATCAATCCCGCCGGCGAAACACCCGCCCTGCTCACCGCCGACGGGCGGGCGCTCAGCGAGAGCGCCGCGATCCTCCACCACATCAACACGCTGGGCATCGGAAGCGGCCTGGGCTTCGCGCAGGGCAGCGCGGACTTCGACCGCTTCAATCAGGTGCTGGGTTTCCTCAACACCACGTTCTTCAGTTCGTTCGCGTCGCTGTGGTACGTGCTGGAACACGACACCGATGCCGACGCCAAGCGCGTACTCACCGACTACGGCCGCGCCCGCGTGCAGCGCGCGCATGCGCTGCTCGAGACCATGCTCGGCGATCGCCCGTGGCTGGTCGGCGGTCGGCCGGGCATCGTCGATGCCTACTTCGCGGGCCTCGCGCGCTGGACGGCGTACCACGACGTGGTGAACCGCGCTGACTTTCCGCGGCTGCAGCGCTTGTTCGAGAAGGTGGAAGCGGAACCGGCCGTGCAATTCGCGCATGCAATCGAGCAGCAGCGCGAGGCGAAGAGCACGGGCGGCTTCCTGGGCGAGATTGCGTTCGAGGACGCGCTCGGGGCGTTGAAGATCGCGGCGTAAACGCCGGTCGGCATGAGTCGAAGGCGAACCCCGGCGTTGCGGTCACGCCGGGATTCGCTCCGCTCACCCACGCTGGGCGCGTCGCGTCATATCACCGTCATATCCGCGCACTCGCGTGCGGCACCCAGCCTTCTTCGCGCCTCGACCCGATGGCGCGAACGCTTGCGCGCAGCACGCATCGATCCCGCATTGCCAGCGATGCGCGCGCGAGTCCATGGCGCAAGAACCTCCGCATGAACCGGCCGCCAGCAAGCGGGCCTCGGCCGTGCCCCAAGGCGAGAGCTAGCGCTTAAGCTATGGCGCTTTGTGGCCCGGAGTCTCGTACGTGAACGATCTGATCAACGTCGTCCTGCTCGGCATCATCGAGGGCATCACCGAGTTCCTGCCCATCTCCAGCACCGGCCATCTGCTGATCGCCGAGAAGCTGGGACTGGGCGAGCGCTCGGACCTGTTCAACGTGGGCATCCAGGCCGGCGCGATCCTTGCGGTCACCTTCATCTATTGGAAGCGCATCTGGCAGCTGCTGACGCAGTGGCGCGATCCGGCCAATCGCGATTACCTGCTCAAGCTGTTCGTAGCCTTCATGATCACTGCCGTGCTGGGCTTCGTGGTCACCCACATGGGCTTCAAGCTGCCCGAGGCGGTCACGCCGGTAGCGTGGGCCCTGGTCATCGGCGGTTTCTGGATGATCGGCGCCGAGCAGATGGCAGCGCGCCAGGTCGACCGCACCAAGGTCACCTGGACAGTGGCGATCCTGGTCGGTGTGGCGCAGATCGTCGCCGGCGTGTTCCCCGGCACCTCGCGTTCGGCCGCGACCATTTTCGCGGCCATGCTGGCCGGCACCAGCAACCGTGCTGCCGCCACGGAATTCGCTTTCCTGGTCGGCATTCCCACCATGTACGCCGCCACCGGCTACGAGCTGCTCAAGGTGGTCAAGAGCGGCGGCGCCGCGCACGAGGACTGGACCGCGCTGGCGGTGGGCTTCGTGGTGTCGGCCATCGTCGCTTTCGTCGCGGTGAAATGGCTGCTGGGCTATATCCGCACGCACCGCTTCACGCCGTTCGCGATCTACCGCATCGCGCTGGGCGTGGCGCTGCTGCTGCTGATGCCCGCCGGGGCCTGACCGCACCGGTCCGATCCGTGACATAGTCGCCGCGCCTTTCGCCGGCGACGACGCGCATGGATCTGCCGCAACACTACCGCTTGCTCGATCTGCACATCGACCTGGCCCGCCAGCGCGTGACGCGCGATGGCGCGCGGCTGGACGTGCAGGGCCTGAACTTTCAGCTGCTGGCCTGCCTGCTGCGCCACGGCGATGCCGTGGTGGATTTCGACACGCTGATGGCCGAGGTATGGGCGCCGGCTGTCGTCAATGAGGAAACCGTCACTCAGCGCGTGAAGCTGCTGCGCCAGGCGCTGGGCGACGACGGGCGCAACCCGCGCTACATCCGCTCCGTCCGCGGGCGCGGCTACCAGCTGTGCGAGGCGCCGGTGGTCGCCGAGACGCTGGTCGTGCAAGAACCCGTCGCGCGGCAACGCCGGCCTGGCATCTGGGCCGTCGGTGCAGCCGCGCTCGTGGCTGCGGTGGCGGGCGGTGGTTGGTGGTGGCATCACACCACGATGGACGCCGGCCGCGCCGATCCCACCCGCGCTCTGTTGAGCCGCGCCGCTTATTACGCCGGCATCGGCCAGAAGGACAACAACGAACGCGCGATCAACCTGTACCAGCAAGTACTGGCGCGCGCTCCCGCCAATACCGCGGCGCGCCTGGGCCTGAGCCGGGCCTATAGCGCGCGGGTCTGCCTGTACAACTTTCCTTACGAGTGGGCGCAAGCCGCCCAGCGCGAAGCCCAAGCGGTCACCGAGGCCGAGCCGCGCAATGCCGATGCCTGGACCGCGCTGGCCTATGCCCACGATTGCCGCGGCGAGCTGGGCGCGGCGTTGCGCGCCTATGAGAAGGCGGTGGCACTGGATCCCGGCAATGACGCGGCGCGCGCTTCGGCGGCCTACCTCTATCAGGAGCAGGGCCGGCTGGCCGAAGCGCTGCGCGCCAACCTCGAACTACGCGGCGATCCCGCCCGCGTGCGGTTCCGCGATGTGCAGATCGCGCGCGAACTGGAGTTGCTGGGCTTCGACGATGCCGCGGAACGGCGACTGCGCGAGAGCTTCCAGCTGTATCCGGACAATGTCTTCTCCAACATCGCCTGGCCGCGGCACCTGTTCCTGCAAGGACGTTTCAAGGAAGCGCAGGAAGCGCTCGATCAGGCGGCGGGACGCCATACGCCCCATGTGGATCTCTACGTGCTGACTGGCGAGCTTGCCTTGCTGCGCGGCGATCGCGACGCGGCGCGCCACGCGTTCGATCAGGCAAGCGAGCTGCGTCCTCAGATGAGCTTGCCCGCTACGCTGGCGGCACTTTATGCATCGACACCTCCCGCAGCCGCCTGGCTGGACGCGCACATCGCGGAGTTGCAACAAGGATTCGCCGCAGGCGCGGGCTATCCCTCCGACCTGCTCGAACTGGCGATGCTGCAGGATGCGCGCGGGCTGCGCGCCGACGCCCTGCATTCGGTGGAAGCAGCCGTGCAAGCCGGCTACAGCGATCGCGCCTATCTGCAAACGTCCCCGCTGCTACATCGACTCGCCGGCGAACCGGCCTATGCCGCGGCAATCGATACGCTGAGCCGACGCGTCGCGGCACAGCGCGCGCAGGTGCTGGCTGCCGACTGGCGACCTGCGGACCTGCGCGACGCTCGGTAGCGCACGTCAAGGTGCCGACGCGGCCTTCAACAGGTATTCGCGCAAGATCTCCTGCGATTGGGGATGCGCATAGCGCTGGTTATAGGCGCTGCTGGTGACTACGGCGACCAGCCGCCGCGACGGCACCACGAACACGTAGTTGCCACCATTGCCGCTCATTGCCCATACCGGCGCATCGATGCCCGTGATCGGCTTGCGGAAACACCACCACAGATAGCCGTAGTCGGCGTCGTCGCGGGCCTCAGCGCGCACAGTGAGCATGGCGTCGATCCACTTTGCGGACATCACCTGCCTCCCTTGCCAGCGGCCTTCGTCCAGGACGAGCTGGCCGAGCTTGGCCAAGTCGCGGCTGCGATAGCGCGTGCCGCCACCGCCCATGCCGATGCCGAGCGGCGATGCGTTCCATTGCGAGCGCACGATTCCCAGCGGCTTCTCCAGCGACTCGGCGGCGAACCGCGCCAGCGGCTTGCGGGCCGCGCGCTCGACGATGGCCCCCGCGACGAACGCACCGGCCGTGCAATAAGAGAATGCGCGACCATGCGGGCTGTCCTGCGGCTTCGTCATCCACGGCGCGAAACCCTTGATGGGCAGATCCAGGGCGAACTGCAGCCAGTCCTCGCTGACGTACATGCGCTCTTCGTTGCCGGAAGAGAATTCGTTCTCGTCGTTGCATTCCCACAGCGAACTCATGGTCAGCAGATCTTCCAGCGTGATCGCCTGCTTGCGCGGGTCCTCGTGCTGGATGGGCTGCTTGTCGGGAAAGTATCCATAGACCTTCGCCTGCACGCTCGGGATCAGCCCGCGGTCGATCGCCGCGCCGACCAGCAATGCGGTCACGCTCTTGCTCGCCGAGCGCACGTCGTTGAGCTGGTCCGCGGTACCGCCATTGAAGTAGGCCTCGTAGACGAGTTTGCCGTCGCGGGCGACGAGGACGCTCGTGATGCCTTTGTAGCCACCATCGGCGAGCTTGGCCTCCAGGGCGGCGAAGCGGCTGGTATCGAGATGCTCGACACGGGCATCGGCGACACGCCAGCCGTCATCGCGCGAAACGGGCGGCTGATACTCAGCCGCGCTCAGCGAGAGGGAGCAGACGGCAAACGGAATGGCGAGGACGAGACACCGGGCAAGACGTGGGCAGCAAGGCATCGAAAAACTCCATGAGCGGGTGCCGCGGAGTCCAGCGCAGTGGCGAATGAAGGGGCGGAAGAGCGAATGAAGAATTCTGAAGTCGCGGCGCTTCAAAGACTTAGATATGGCCGGATCACCTTGCCATCGACGGAGCGGCCTGCTCTTGCTGCTGAGCCTGCTGCCGTTGCGACGCCTGTTCCTGGTGCTCCTGGAATTGCTGCATCGCCCGCGGCCACTGCGCGCCGCTCTGCTCCATCGGCGTGTTCAAAGCTTGGACCGTATCGACCTTGCAGTGCTGGTCGAAGAAGTGGTCGCGCGCGCCGGGCGGCCGCTGGGCACCCCATAGGGCACCGGCGTCCTCGCTGAGGGCGACCTGGTCGATCCGCTGCAGGCCGGCCTCACGAGCGGACACCGTCAAAGCCGACGCAAGCTGATCGCTGCGCTGGTCCGGCGTGCGGCCGTTCTGCTGGTCAAGCTGGTAAACCAGCTCGCGCGTTCTCAGATAGAACGCATTGTCCGGGTGGCCGGGATCGTCCAGGCGGGCCGGACACGACCATTCATAGGAATTCTTGTTGGCCTGGGCCAACGCCTTGGTCTGTTCGTCGAGCGCTTTGAACGTGTCAGAACCGGCGACGCCATCGGCTTTCAGGTTGTGATCGCGTTGGAAGGCCTCTACGGCGGCTTTGGTGGATTTACCGAAATCGTTGTCGGAAGCGAGGCGGTTTCCATGGGTATCGGTATAACCAAGATCGGCAAGTTTCGTCTGGAGTTCGCCGACCTTTTCGCCTTGCATACCTTGCCGAAGTACGGCAGCAGGATTTGATACTTCGCCAGAGACGGCGGTGGATGCCGCCAACGCTTCGCGGGCCTGCTCCGGTGTCCACTTAACTTCATCCGAGTATTTTTGGTAATCGGAAAGTATGTCCGTCATCCTCTGGTAGGCGTCGGACACGGAGATACTTCCGTTCTTATAAAGGCCTGGGTTGTGCGCGATCACCGCTTTGCTGAGGATCTTATCTATTCGCTCATCGGGTGTATTCCGCAGGGCATCCAGAAAAACTCTGCCGGTCCCTGCACCCAGATTGTGATACGCGTAGATATTGGTCGAGACGTCGTCTCCGCCTCGCCCCGCAACGGAAGCGATGTTCTCTCGAGTGAGCTCCGCGAACATCCCTGCCTGCAATTTCTTATCTTCTCGATACTGTGCAGAGTTGGCCTGATCCGACGTCAAGCTTGACGCATCGGTTACACCGTATTTTTCACCGTGTCTCCGTAGCAGGGAGGTCCATGTGTCATTGGTTATCTGCCCATAGCCATATGCACTGGACATTGCGAGTACGCCGTCATACTGACGGACGGCATTCTTCGTCGCGTCTGAACTGATCGGCCGAGCGGTGGAGTCATATTGAGACTCCAAGCCAGCCATTTTCGCCATAACGCCTGGATCAATGCCAGCTATGTTCGCTGCCTCGACGAGATCCGCTTTGGCCTGCTCCCAGCGCGTATCTATCCTGCTGTTCTGACTCATGGCACATGTCCTTATGTAGTGACCGGATCGAGCTACGGAAGCTTGTAAATCCTCCTTGTCGCGTCGAACGTCACATAGAATTGCTTGATCTGTTTGCCATCCTTCATCTTCTTCACCACCAAGGGATACATCTCGCGAGCAGCAGTATCACGAGTGACACTCACCTCATAGCTGATGTCCTGATTTCGTTCCTCCATATCAGGAATAGCGCTGACATTTGAAAACAAACCATCGAAGTCCGCGACGATGACGTAGTTGCCTACTAGAATTCCTTGCCAGTCACCGCCAGTCGCAAAAATCCACCCGTATTTGTGGGGACCCAGCTTCGTAAATTCCGCATCGCTGCAACCGCAGGAGCCCAAGGAGCCGGATTCCATATCTTTGCTGCTGGCTCGAAGTACCCACTGGTTGGTGTCATCGTCATGAGTAGCCTTGAAAGCACCCATCAAACCCGACTGGTAATGTGCATAGCGATAGTCGGCATCGCCTCTAATGTCATCCCGGTTGTATGACATGAAATAAACCGTCCGGACGCCATTGACATCGACCTGTTCTGGCTTCCCCGCCTTCATGCAATATGCGATCGATTCGCCATGGGCATCCTTTGCTTCATATGCCCAGCAGCCATGCTTTTCGTCAAAGTGATTTCCGTACTGATCGCTCATGATCGCTTGGACCAGCATCTGCACGTCTTGATCCGCCATCCCTCCAGGGAAGGTCTTTCCTTCATCAGTCGCTGAGCGCGCGCTTGCACCATGCGCACCCAAGAGAAGGAGAACTGCCACTACGACTCTCGTCAACATGATCGCCGTCCCATGTAGTAGTTGAGTGATATCGCACGGCGCAGTTGGCTGTGCCAGCACATCGGCTAGCGAACTTAGCAAACACTCCAGATGACGTCTGTCGGCCGAGGACTACACCACGTCCGAGAGCAGATTGCCTTTTGGGCATCGCGGAGCGTCACATCCTCCTTTCCAGTGATGTAGCCCTGGATATCCGGTCGCTTCCGCGGCAACAGATACTCGTTGAACACCTGGTCTTGTAGTTCAGGAGTGAACTTTGCGGATGGATCGATACCCAGGCTATCGACTGCCCCCTTAAGTGTTCCCGGGATAAGCTGATGCTTGCCGACAGCGAACATGACGTCCTGGTCGTCTTTCGTCAGGCTCTGACGCCGTCGGATTTCCTCAATCGTCATCTGAGAGAAATCGACCACCTGATTAGCAGGAATGATCTTCGTTTTCCCGTTTTCGTCCTTGGTCGTTCCACGATTGTAGGAGTTGTAGTTACCTTCACCGCTCCCTATCAATTCCAGCAGGGGATTGCTCATGCAAGACGCTCCTTGTCAGTTACCTAATTAATCCAAAGGAATGACATTAATGCTTGACGTATATTCCCAACCCAACACAACAAAGCCTCCAGCACTACCGGGCTCATCCAACTCTCTCATGTCCCCATAGACAGTCACGCTAAGAGGCGTGCCGTTCTTGACGTAATGCATCACGCTATAGCCATCGGAGGTCGATCTGAAAAGCTCCGGGACCAGCTCGCATACTCTGCATTCGATATCACTCTGGCTCTTGCCACAGCGGTCTTGGTAATCGGCACCAAGCACATCCTCTCGGCAATTCGGATTGATAACTGGCCGCCATCCATCAGCGATAAGCTTTTTCCTGAAATCCGCGAAGGATGCGATCTTCTTGTAGTCAGGTCCGAGCTTTGCTCTGGACACTTTCACAACGTCTTTTTTTTTCGCCAGACCGCTTACGGAAGCCGGCTTCGTTGGAGCCTCGCTCTCCGCACGCCCTGCTGCAGATGAGTTTGCCCATAGCACGGCTGCGCCCAGGATTACCGAGCAAAAAGTTCGCATCTCATTACCTCACTTTGGGTTCCATCCGATATTTCATCGGTTGATCCTTTTGCTTTGGCCAGTTCGGAATTCTTGAGAGAACAAGACTTCATCTTTGAATTCTCGATGCCTTCCCCCCTTGCCTGCACTAGATTTTGTCTTTCGCCAACTTCAGATATCGTTCTAGGACATTTGCTCTCTCACAGATCCGGAATATCTCGTTCTGCGAGATTTGCAGGTTGTCGACCTGCTCGCCACCATACAGATCTTCTTCCAACGCTACATCCTCGTCTTGCAACTTGATCCAGCTACGCTCCGCAGCGATCAAAGCAGGCCGTGCTTTTTCGTCGATGACGCCAAGCAACTTCTTATAGACGTGGTTTAGTCGCTTGTCTTGATAGTCACGCTCGGCCGAAAGACACGCACCAGAGGCCAGGGCGTCCAAGTCGGCTCTGTCGATGCATTTGTAAGACGTCGCGGTGATGCCAGGAGGCGCCTTCTTCCTGATCATGCTGGCCACTCCCCCCTGGGCGTCTGCCGCTTGATTGAGAGTAGTGCATAGAAGAACGAATGAAATGCCAGCGATGGCCAATGATTTCATCGCTTCTCTCCATTTTGATTCTCTTGATACGCGCCTTTCGAAAGAGCGATAGGCAATTCATAACCACGATGATCGCCGTCCCATACGATAAAAAGAATCGAGCACATGGCGCAGCGGGCCGCACCAGCACATCGGCCAGCGAACTTAGCAAACACTCCAGATGACGTCTGTCGGTGGAGGACTACACCACGCTCGAGAAATGATGTGCGTGCGCGAAATCAGGCACTCAAGCGCTCAGACGATTCCGCTTTCTCGACCGCCACCGGCCCCTTCTTGTAGCCAGGCTCGTTGGTGCGCTCGAACAACTCGCGCACCCATTCGATGAAAGCCTGCACGCGCGCCGACAGATGCTTCTTCTGCGGATAGACGATCCACACCGGCTTGCCGGTGGAGATGGTGTCGGTCATCACCAGCTTGAGCATGCCTTTGTCGAGCATGCAGCAGACCAGCATGTGCGGGGCCTGGGTGATGCCGAGGCCGGCGGCAGCGGCCTGGATGACCGATTCGCCGTCGTTGATCAGCAGATGGGCATCGATGTCGACGCCGACCTGGCCGCTGGGCGTCTCGAACTGCCACTGGCGGGGGCGGCCGTTGGGATAGACGTAGTTGATGCAGCGGTGATGCTTGAGATCTTCGATGCTGCGCGGCGCGCCGTACTTGGCGAGGTACTCGGGCGAGGCGCAGACCACGTTGCGCAGGTAGCCGATCTTGCGGGCGATCAGGCTGGAATCCTCGAGCTCGCCCACGCGGACGGCGCAATCGATGCCTTCTTCGTTGAGATCCGCCGGGCCGTCGCTCATGGACAGTTCCAGCCGGATATCGGGGTAGCGGCGCTCGAAATCGTCCAGCCGCGGAATGATGGCGGCTCGGCCCACGGCCGTCGAAATGCCCACCCGAAGCCGGCCAGTCGGCTTGCGGTTGGCGTAGTTCAGCGCCTCGGTGGCCTCCGCCAGATCGGCAAGGATCTCCTTGCAACGCGCATGGAACGCAGCTCCATCGTCGGTTAACCGCAAGGAACGGGTCGACCGGAACAACAATCGGGCGCCGAGCCGTTCTTCCAGTCGCGATACCGCGCGGCTGACCCCGGAGGGGGTCATGCCCAACTGCGTGGCGGCGGCGGCGAAGCTCTTGGCTTCTACCACCCGGACGAAGGCTGATATTGCGGCAAAGTCTTCCATAGGGACGATTCTCTGCTGATTCGTGACTCAGAGTCACTACTGCATTGCACAAGAAAGGTATTTTCTATACCAGAAAGTACACCTATTCTCTCGCGCCTCGAACGGATCCAACGAATCGGTTCACTAATTCTCGGAGCGCATCATGAAGAAACGATGGATCTTCACCACCCTCGCCGTGGTTGCCGTGGCCGGCAGCTGGGCGGTGCTCGGCAGCCACGGCGAAACCCACGCCCAGGCCGCTGCCGGCGGGCCGCCCGAAGTGACCGTCGCCCAGGTGCTGATCCGCCCGGTCAGCGATTCCAACGAATTCACCGGTCGCCTGCAGGCGGTGGACACCATCCAGCTGCGGCCCCGCGTGAGCGGCTATGTCGACTCGGTGCATTTCACCGAAGGCGCCGCCGTCAAGAAAGGCCAGCTGCTGTTCCGCATCGATCCGCGTCCCTACCAGGCCGAAGTGGATCGTCTGCAGGCCAATCTCAACCAGGCCCGCTCGGAACTGGGCCTGGCCGACGCCAACGCCGCCCGCGCGCAGAAGCTGCTCGAGCAGCACGCCATCTCGCGTGAGGAAAGCGATCGCCTGACCACCGGCGCGCAAAGCGCCAAGGCCCAGCTCGCTTCGACCAGCGCGGCGCTCGAAGCGGCCAAGCTCAATCTCGGCTTCACCGAAGTGCGCGCGCCGATCGACGGCCGGGTGAGCAATGCCCTGGTCACCCCGGGCAACCTGGTCACCAGCAACGACGTGCTGACCAGCGTGGTCAGCGTGAACCCGGTCTACGCCTACTTCGACGTGGACGAGCACAGCTACCTCAAGCTCGAGCAGCTGCGCCGCGAGCGTGGCGTGGCGCCGAAGGTGGCGATGGCGCTGTCCAATGAACAGGGCTTCCCGCACGCCGGCCGCATCGACTTCGTCGACAACCAGCTGCGTCCGGGCTCCGGCACGATCCGGCTGCGCGCGGTGTTCGACAACGCCGACGGCAGCTACACGCCGGGTCTGTACGTGCGCGTGCAGCTGCGCAGCGACAGCCAGCGTCCGCGTGCGCTGATCGACGACCGCGCGGTGGCTACCGATCTGGGCAACAAGTACGTGCTGGTGCTGAAGGACCGCAAGGTCGAATACCGGCGTATCGTTACCGGCCCGCTGCTCGATGGCTTGCGCGTGGTCGACGAAGGCCTCGGCAAGGACGACGTGGTGGTGGTCAACGGCCTGCAGCACGTGCGCCCCGGCGCCGAAGTGAACGCGACCAAGGTGGCGATGGAAACCCGCAGCCTCGACAGCGGCAAGCAGCTGGCACAGAGCGGCGGCGGCAGCGCCGACAAGGTCGCCGCCAAGGACTGACCCAACGCCACACCCTCCGCCGTTCGCGCGGCGGAGGGCAAGGAACGCAACGGTACCTTTCGGCGCGCCACCGGCGCGCCCCGGGGCCGGCTTGTCCTAAAGAACTCTCAGGACCGATCCGATGAAAATCGCCCAATTCTTCGTGGACAGGCCTATTTTGGCTGGCGTCCTATCCGTACTGATCGTCATCGCGGGCGGCATCTCGCTGTTCAAGTTGCCGATCTCCGAATACCCCGAAGTAGTGCCGCCCACCGTGGTCGTGCGCGCCAGCTATCCCGGCGCCAACCCCAAGGTGATCGCCGAAACCGTCGCCACGCCGCTGGAAGAACAGATCAACGGCGTGGAAGGCATGCTCTATACGTCCTCGCAGTCCACCAGCGACGGCGCGATGACACTGACCGTCACCTTCGCGCTGGGCAGCGACCTGGATAACGCCCAGGTGCAGGTGCAGAACCGCGTGGCGCAGGCCCTGACCAAGCTGCCGCAGGAAGTGCAGCGGCTGGGCGTGACCACGCAGAAGAGCTCGCCCGACCTCACCATGGTCGTGCACCTGACCTCGCCCGATAACCGCTACGACATGCTGTACCTGTCGAACTACGCGCGCCTGCACATCAAGGACCAGCTGGCGCGCCTGAACGGCGTGGGCGACGTGCAGCTGTTCGGCGCCGGCGAGTACAGCATGCGCGTGTGGCTGGATCCGGAGAAGCTGGCCTCGCGCCAGCTCACCACCGGCGACGTGATCCATGCGATCCAGGAACAGAACGTGGCCGTGGCCGCCGGCGCGCTCAATGCGCCGCCCGGTCCCGGCAATGCCGCGTTCCAGCTCAACATCAACACGCAGGGCCGCCTGGTCAACGAGGAAGACTTCCTCAATATCATCGTGCGCACCACCGCCGACGGCGGCGTCACCCATCTGCGCGACGTGGCTCGCGTGGAACTGGGCTCCAACAACTATGCACTGCGCAGCCTGCTGGACAACCAGCCGGCGGTGGCCATCCCGATCTTCGCCCGCCCGGGCTCCAACGCCATCCAGATCTCCGACGAAGTGCGCGCCACCATGGCGGAGCTGAAGAAGGAGTTCCCGCAGGGCATCGACTACCACATCGTGTACGACCCGACCGTCTTCGTGCGCGGCTCGATCGAGGCGGTGGTGCATACCCTGTTCGAAGCCATCGCCCTGGTGGTGCTGGTGGTGATCCTGTTCCTGCAGACCTGGCGCGCCTCGATCATTCCGCTGGTGGCCGTGCCGGTGTCGCTGATCGGCACCTTCGCGGTGATGTACGTCGCGGGCTTCTCGCTCAACGCGCTGTCGCTGTTCGGCTTGGTGCTGGCGATCGGCATCGTGGTGGACGACGCCATCGTGGTGGTGGAGAACGTCGAGCGCCACATCGAGCACGGCATGCGGCCGAAGGAGGCCACGCGCCAGGCGATGAAGGAAGTGACCGGGCCGATCGTGGCGACGGCGCTGGTGCTGTGCGCGGTGTTCGTGCCGACGGCCTTCATCAGCGGCCTGACCGGCCAGTTCTACCGCCAGTTCGCGCTGACCATCGCCATCTCCACGGTGATCTCCGCGTTCAACTCGCTGACCCTGAGCCCGGCGCTGGCCGCGATCCTGCTGCGCGATCATGACGCACCGAAGGACAAGCTCACGGTGTGGATGGACAAGGGCCTGGGCTGGCTGTTCCGTCCGTTCAACCGCGTGTTCACCAGCGGCGCCAACCGCTACGTCGGCGGTGTGAAGCGCATCCTGCGCGCCGGCACCGTCACTTTGATGGTCTACGGCGGCCTGGTCGCGCTGGGCTTCCTGGGCTTCGCCCACGTGCCGACCGGTTTCGTGCCGCAGCAGGACAAGCAGTACTTGGTGGCGTTCGCGCAGCTGCCCGATGCGGCTTCGCTCGATCGCACCGAAGACGTGATCCGCCGCATGAGCGACATCGCCCTCAAGCAGCCGGGCGTGGAAAGCGCGGTAGCGTTCCCGGGCCTGTCGATCAACGGTTTCACCAACAGCACTAACTCCGGCATCGTGTTCGCCACGCTCAAGCCGTTCGAAGAGCGCCGCGATGCGTCGATGTCCGCCGGTGCGATCTCGATGGCGCTCAACCAGAAGTTCGCCGGCATCCAGGACGCGTACATCGCGGTGTTCCCGCCGCCGCCGGTGATGGGCCTGGGCACGATCGGCGGCTTCCGCATCCAGATCGAGGACCGCGGCGACGTCGGCTTCGAGGAGCTGTTCAAGCAGACCCAGAACCTGATCGCCGAAAGCCGCAAGACGCCGACCCTGGCCGGCCTGTTCTCCAGCTACCAGGTGAGCGTGCCGCAGATCGACGCCGACGTGGACCGCGAGAAGGCCAAGGCCGAAGGCGTGGATCTGGCCGATGTGTACCAGACCATGCAGGCCTACATGGGCTCGCTCTACGTCAACGACTTCAACCGTTTCGGCCGCACCTACCAGGTCAACGTGTCCGCCGACCAGCACTTCCGCCGTGAGCCGGAAGACCTGCTGCAGCTGCGCACTCGCAATGCGCGCGGCGAGCCGATCCCGCTGGGTTCGTTCCTGACCGTGCGCCAGGGCGTGGGTCCGGATCGCGTGCAGCACTACAACGGCTATCCCACCGCCGAGATCAATGGCGGCCCGGCACCGGGCTTCAGCTCGGGCCAGGCGCAGGACGCGATGGAGAAGCTGGCGCGCGAGAATCTGCCCAACGGCATGTCGTTCGAGTGGACCGAGCTGACTTATCAGCAGATCCTCGCCGGCAATACCGCGGTGCTGGTGTTCCCGTTGTGCGTGCTGCTGGTGTTCCTGGTGCTCGCTTCGCTGTACGAGAGCCTGACCCTGCCGCTGGCGGTGATCCTGATCGTGCCGATGGTGCTGTTGTCCGCGATCTCCGGCGTGTGGCTGTCCGGCGGCGACAACAACATCTTCACCCAGATCGGCCTGATCGTACTGGTCGGCCTGGCCTGCAAGAACGCAATCCTGATCGTGGAGTTCGCCCGCGAAGCGCAGATCCTCGAAGGTATGGATCGCAAGCAGGCCGTGCTGGAAGCCGCCCGCCTGCGTCTGCGCCCGATCCTGATGACCTCGATCGCTTTCATCATGGGCGTGGTGCCGCTGGTCACCTCGCACGGCGCCGGCGCGGAGATGCGTCATGCGATGGGCGTGGCGGTGTTCGCCGGCATGCTGGGCGTCACCTTCTTCGGCCTGATCTTCACCCCGCTGTTCTACGTGATCATCCGCGGCTGGAGCGAGCGCGCCGAAGCGCGCCGCGCCGCCCGCCGCGCCGCCAAGGGCCTCAACACGCCCGCGCTGGAGGAACACTGATGTCTACCTTGATTGAAACGATGCGCGGCTGGCTTGGCCGCCGCGCGCCACGGCAAGTCCGCCTCAGCGCGATGGCCGCCGCCCTGTTGCTGGCCGGTTGCGTCAGCGTGGGCCCGGATTACCACCGCCCCGACGAGAAACCGCTGACGCTGCAGGAGGCCGACGCAAAACAAGAGAGCGCCGAGGGCTTCCAGGCCGCATGGTGGAAGCAATTCAACGATCCGGCACTGGATGCGCTGATTCAGCGCGCGGCCAAGAACGCGCCGGATCTCAAGATCGCCGTGGCACGCCTGAAGGAATCGCGCGCGCTGCTCGGCGTCACCCGCGCCGACCAGTGGCCGACCATCGATACCGACATCGGCTACCAGCGCAGCCGCCAGCAG
Source organism: Dyella sp. CR10 (assembly GCF_055814425.1). Lineage (NCBI taxonomy): Bacteria > Pseudomonadati > Pseudomonadota > Gammaproteobacteria > Lysobacterales > Rhodanobacteraceae > Dyella > Dyella sp. CR10. The sequence continues at coordinate 4,707,060 of NZ_CP185986.1, read as the reverse complement.
CAGCCCGGCTTCACCACCAACCGGGTGACGGCGGAAAGCTATCGCGCCGGCTTCGACGCGAGCTGGGAGATCGATCTGTTCGGCGGCGTGCGCCGCTCGGTCGAGGCAGCCGGCGCCGATGCCCAGGCCAGCGCGGCCTCGCTGCAAGATGCGCAGGTAACGCTGTTCGCCGAAGTCGCGCGCTACTACTTCGACCTGCGCGGCACCCAGCTGCGCATCGATGTCGCCAAGCGCGATATCGACAACCAGCGCGAGACGTTGCGGCTGATCCGTGCACGTTCCGACATCGGCACGGGCTCGGAGCAGGATGTCGCCAGCGCCAATGCGCGCCTGAGCGCGGTGGAAGCGCAGCTGCCGGTGCTGGAAACGCAGGCGCATGCCGACGCGGCGCACCTGGCGGTGCTGCTGGGCGAGCGTCCCGGTGAGCTGGATGTCGACTTGTCGCCCGGCAGCTTCAAGCCGATCGACGTGGCGCTGCCGATCGGCAACGCCGGCGACGTGCTGGCCCGCCGCCCCGACGTGCGCGTAGCCGAACGCGAGCTGGCCGCTGCCAACGCGCGCATCGGCGTAGCCAAGGCGGACTGGTTTCCGCACATCACGCTGGGTGGCTTCGTCGGTTTTCTCGCCGGACGCAGCAATGACTTCGGCGGTCCGGCGAGCCGCGCCTGGTCGATCGCGCCGAGTATCAGCTGGCCGGGCCTCAACGTGCAGCGCGTGCGCAATAACGTGAAGGCGAGCGAAGCACGCGCCGACGCGGCGCTGGCTAATTACCAGCGCACCGTGCTTCAGGCGGTGGAGGATGTGAGCAACTCGCTGGTCGGCTTCAATCTGCAGCGCGAGCGCGTGCAGAAGCTGCTCGACCAGGTGGCGCAGAGCCGCCGCGCGGCCGAACTGGCCCGCATCCGCTACAAAGAAGGCGCGACCGACTTCCTGCAGCTGCTCGATGCCGAACGCACCCAGCTGAGCGCCGAAGACGCGCTGGCCGAGGCGGAAGCGGCGATCAACCTTCGCGCGGTGGCCGTATACAAGGCCATCGGCGGCGGCTGGGAAGCCTGCGGCGACGAGCGCTGCAGCCAGGTGGCGCAGGTGCCGTGAGTGCGTAGCCATGAGTCCCCCGCTCGCTTTTCCTCGCCGCACGCCGCGTGAACGCGGCCCCGGCACCGAACCGCCGCTGAGCCAGCGCGTCGCGCTGGTCAGCGGCGCCAACCGCGGCCTTGGCCTGGAGGTCGTGCGCCAGCTGGCCGCCGCTGGCATGACCGTGCTGCTCGGCGCGCGCCACCTCGCTGCCGGCGAGAAGGTTGCCAAAGCGCTGCGCCGCGAAGGCGGCGACGTCTCGGCCGTCCAGCTGGACGTGACGGCGCAGGCAGACGTCGATGCCCTGATCCAGCGCATCGAACGCGACTTCGGCCGCCTCGACGTGCTGGTGAACAATGCCGGCGCGTTCTTCGACTTCGGGGACCGCGCTTCCAATGTCGACCTCGCGCGCGTGCAGGGCGCGCTGGACACCAATCTGCTCGGCGCGTGGCGTCTGAGCGAAGCGGTCATTCCCTTCATGCGGCGCCATGGCTACGGCCGCATCGTCAATGTCTCCAGCGGCTGCGGCGCGACCGACAGCGAGGGCGAAGACTGCCCGGCTTACCGGGTGTCCAAGGCAGCGCTCAATGCCCACACACGCATGCTTGCCGCGGAACTGAAGGGCAGTGGCATCCTGGTCAATGCGGTCTGCCCGGGCTGGGTCGCCACTGACATGGGCGGCCCGGGCGGGCGACCCGTCGCCGACGGCGCGGCCGGTATCGTATGGGCCGCCAGCCTGCCCTCGCGGGGGGCCGTTACCGGCGGATTCTTCCGCGATCGTGCGCCCATCGCCTGGTAACTAGCGCTCGACAGTCACCCAGGTGAGCTTGCCCCCGGGTGCGGCGTCCGGTCGCTGCCATACGTATGCAAGGCCTTTTGCAGGCCCTTGCTGACTAGACTGCGGCGCAGGTTTTGGCGGCTGCCTGCGTTTCGCAGTGACGTCCGCCGCTGCCACGCCTCCAGAACCCGGCCGCCCACAGCGCCATCCCGCGCCGTGCCCGCTTCATGCGGCCATAGAGGCCGCCTTCCGCGGCCGGGGACGCTCGTCCCTCCTGACCCCAACCCCGTACAGCTCGGAACGCCTGCTAGGGTCCGTCACGCATTTTTGATGGCCCATATGTGAATTAGCGCCCAGTTTTACTGTGATGCAGTTCCGCCAAAGCCACCCCGGGTGGCAGGTCACGGCCCCTATCCGGCGGCCGTGTGCGTGTACGTCGCGCCTGATCCATGGAGGAATCTATGCAGTACACCCAGCCTTCCCACGCGTCACGGCGTGCCCTCAGAACCGCAGTCCTCAGCCTCGTCGCCTTCGGCGCCATGCACGCGGCGCCTGCCATGGCCAGCTGCGCCACCAACACGTCGACCAACACCACCAACTGCGATACCGCCTCGCCCAATCCATGGACGTCGGTGGTCGGCAGCGGCCCGAGCACGCCTTCCGGCGCGGTGGTCAATCTCGCGCCCAACGCCCAGATCTCCGTAGGTAACTCGAACGCGGTCAGCCTGGGCGACAACGCGAACATCACGGTGGGCGCCGGAGCCAGCATCCAAAACAACGCCACAGGCGGTCCCGGCCTGTGGACAGCCGGCAACAATACGGTGGAATTCGGCTCGAACGGCATCATCAACATCGCGCAGGGCGCGCAGGTCGTAGCTGCCGGCACCCAGGCCAACGGCGAGGCCATCAATGTGATGGGCTCCGGCAATCAGATCATCAATCGCGGCCTCATCTCCTCGGCGAACGGCGCGGCGATCTGGTTCGAGGACCGCAGTGTCGGCGCCGGCAATGTGGTCGACAACTACGGCACTATCCGCAGCCTGCTCGGCACCAATACCAATGTGATCGGCAACAGCCGTGGCGGCGGCGTGACGTTCATCAACCGCAACGGCGCGCGGGTGGAAGGCAGCCTGTCCTTCGCCAGCGGCAACGACAATCTGACGCTGGAAGCCGGCTCGATCATCACCGGCAGCTTCAACGGCGGTGGCGGCACCAATACGCTGACGCTGTCCGGCGGTGCCGGATCGAGCGATTCGCTGACCGGCAATATCAGCAATTTCCAAACTCTCACCAAGACCGGCGCGGGCCTGTGGACGCTGTCCGGCGCGATCGGCAACAACGGCGGCGGCACGCCGCTGTCCGTACTGGTGCAGGAAGGCACGCTGGCGCTCACCGGCGACAACACCGGCTTCAACGGCAGCGTCACCGTCAACCCGGCCGGCACTCTGGAGGCCCGCGCGCAGAGTCTCCCACCGGCAGTGACCGACAACGGCCTGGTGCGCTTCGCGCAGCCGGACAACGGCACCTACGCCGGCGCGATCAACGGCAGCGGTGCGGTGGAGAAGACGCAGGCCGGCGTGCTGACGCTGACTGGCGTCAACGGCTATACCGGCGGCACCACGATCAAGGGCGGCACCATCGCGATTGGCGCGGACAACGCCATCGGCGGCAGCAGCGGCTCCATTACGCTGGACGACGGCGCGCTGAGCCTGACCAGCAGCTTCAATCTTTCGGCGACGCGCGCGGTGTCGATCACCGGCAACAACGGCGCCATCGACACCGCCTCCGGCGTCACCAGTACGCTCAGCCAGGGCATTACCGGCGCCGGTGCGCTGAGCAAGACCGGCGCGGGCACGCTCGTGCTGACCGGCGGCAGCACCTATGCCGGCGGCACCACCATCAGCGGCGGCACGCTGCAGCTGGGCAATGGCGGCACCACTGGCAGCATCGTCGGCGACATCGTCAACAACGGCACGCTCGCTTTCGATCGCAGCGATACGGTGACGACGGGCCAGCTGATTTCCGGCACCGGCACGGTCAACCAGATCGGCACCGGCAATACCGTGCTCACCGCCAACAACAGCTACACCGGCCCGACCAACGTCAACGCAGGCGCGCTGTACATCAATGGCAATCAGACGGCCGCCGCCGGTGCGACCACCGTGGCCAACGGCGCCACGCTGGGCGGCACCGGCATCATCGGCGGCAACGTGACGATCGCCGATGGAGCCACGCTGTCGCCGGGCGCCCCCACGGGCACGCCCGGCACGCTGACCATCCAGAAGGATCTGAACCTGAGCAGCGGTTCACTGCTCGACTACAACTTCGGCCAGGCCGGCGTGGTGGGCGGCCCGTTCAATGACCTGACCAAGGTCAACGGCAATCTGGTGCTCGACGGTACGCTCAATGTGCAGACGCCACCGGGCGGCAGCTTCGACACGGGCATCTACCGGGTCATCAGCTACCAGGGCACGCTGACGGACAATGGCCTGGCCATCGGCACCATTCCATCGCCGAACTTCTACGTGCAGACCTCGGTGGACAAGCAGGTCAACCTGGTCAACACCAACGGCCTCACGCTCAACTACTGGGATGGCGCCGCCGGCCCGAAGAACGACGGTCACGTCAACGGCGGCGATGGCGTGTGGCAGAACTTCAGCGGCAACGACAATTGGACCGACGACAACGGCACGCCGAACGCGCCGTTCTCCGACCGCGCCTTCGCGATCTTCTCCGCTGCGCCCGGCACGGTGACGGTGGACAACAGCCTCGGCAACGTCAATGTCGCCGGCATGCAGTTCGCCAGCGGCGGCTACACCATCCAGGGCGATGCGATCACGCTGGTGGGCACGGTGGCGGATCCGACGCATTCGGTGATCCGCGTCGGCGACGGCACCAGCGATGGCGCGAATTACACGGCGACGATCGGTTCGGTGCTCACCGGCAACTCTGCGCTGGTGAAGACCGACCTGGGCACGCTGGTACTCAATGCCGCCAACACCTACACGGGCGGTACGCTGATCAACGGCGGCACTGTGCAGGTGTCCAGCGACGCCAATCTCGGTGCCGCCGCCGGCGCACTCGGTTTCGACCGGGGTACGCTACGTACCACCGCGGACATGACGACCGACCGCGCGATCACGCTCAATGCCGGCGGCGGCACCCTGGCCACCGCGGCGGGCACGCAGCTGACCGTGAACAGTGCGATCGGCGGTACCGGCGCGCTGACCAAGGGCGAAGACGGCACGGCCATGCTCCTGGGCAATAACACCTATACCGGCGGCACCACGATCAGCGGCGGCACCCTGCAACTGGGCAACGGCGGCACCACCGGCAGCATCGTGGGCAATGTCGTCGACAATGGGGCGCTCGTCGTCAACCGCGCCGACATCGTGACTTTCAACGGCGCCATCAGCGGCAGTGGTTCGCTCAGCCAGATCGGCGGCGGCACAACCGTGCTGACCGGTAACAACAGTTATGCGGGCGCCACCAACGTCGATGCCGGCGCGCTTTACGTCAACGGCAATCAGGCTGCCGCCACCGGCGTCACTTCCGTGGCGAGCGGCACGACTCTGGGCGGTACAGGCACGCTCGGCGGCACCGTACTGGTGGCCGACGGCGCCACCTTGTCGCCCGGCGGCCTCGCCGCGCCAGGCACGCTGACGATCCAAAAGGATTTGAGCCTCGGTGCGCGCTCCACCCTCGACTACCGCTTCGGCCAGGCCAATGTGCCGGGCGGCGCACTCAACGACCTGGTCAACGTGGGCGGCGACCTGAAGCTGGCCGGCACGCTCAACGTGCAGATTCCGGCGGGCGGCAGTTTCGACGCCGGCATTTATCGCGTCATCAATTACCAGGGCACGCTGACGAACAACGGCCTGGTCATCGGCACGATCCCGTCGCCTGATTTCTATCTGCAGACCTCGGTGGATAAGCAGGTCAACCTGATCAACACCCACGGCCTCACGCTCAACTACTGGGACGGCGCGGCCGGTCCCAAGGACAACGGCGCGATCAACGGTGGCGATGGCGTGTGGCAGAACTACAAGGGCAACGACAACTGGACCGAGGCCACCGGCGCGATCAACGCACCGTTCTCGGATCGCTCCTTCGCCATCTTCACGGCTACGCCCGGCACGGTGACGGTCGACAACAGCCTCGGCAACGTCAATGTTGCCGGCATGCAGTTCGCCAGCGGCGGCTACATCATCCAGGGCGACGCGATCACCCTGGTCGGCACCGCGGCCGATCCAGCGCACTCGGTGATCCGCGTGGGCGACGGCACCAGCGGTGGCGCGAGCTACATCGCGACCATCGACTCGGTACTCAGCGGCAATTCCACGCTGGTGAAGACCGATCAGGGCACCCTGGTGCTCGGCGCAAGCAATACCTACACCGGCGGCACGCAGATCAACGGCGGCACCGTGCAGGTGTCCGGCGACGCCAACCTCGGCGCAGCTGCCAGCGCGCTCGGGTTCGACCAGGGCACGCTGCGCACCACCAGCAGCTTCAGCACCAGCCGCGGCATCACGGTCGATGCCGGCGGCGGCACGCTGGCCACCGCGGCGGGTACGCAGCTGACGGTCAACAGCGCGATCGGCGGTACTGGCGCGCTGACCAAGAGCGAAGGCGGCACGGTCATCCTCACCGCCGCCAATACCTACACCGGCGGCACCACCGTCAACGGCGGCACGCTGCAATTGGGCAACGGCGCGAGCAGCGGCAGCATCGTCGGCGACGTGGTCGACAACGGCGCACTGGTATTCAACCGCGCCGATACCGTGACCTTCAAAGGCACCATCAGCGGCAGCGGCACGCTCGAGCAGAAGGGCAGCGGCACCACGGTGCTCAATGGCACGAACACCTATACCGGCCTTACCACGGTGACGGCCGGAGCCTTGGCCGTGGGCGATGCGGCGCATGCGACGGCTGCGCTGAGCGGCGGCGGCGGAGCGCAGGTGCTGTCCGGTGCGACGCTGGGCGGCTATGGCAGCGTCAGCGGCGCGGTGAACAACGCAGGCACTATCGCGGTGGCCGATGCACTGCCCGCGTTCGCTGGCGGCGCAAAGGGCGGCTTCACCATCAATGGCACGCTGACCAACACAGGCCTTGCGCAGGTCGGCGGCAGCGGCATCGGCAATACGCTTACCGTGGGTCATTACGTGGGCCAGGGCGGTACCGTTGCGCTCAACACGCAGCTGGCCGGCGACAACGCGCCCTCGGATCGGCTGGTGATCGATGGCGGCCGCGCCACCGGCGCCTCCACGCTGAAGATCACCAACGTCGGCGGCGAAGGCCAGGAAACGCCGGGCAACGGCATCCTGGTGGTCAATGCGATCAACGGCGGCACCACCGCGGCCGGCGCCTTCGTGCTCGGCGGCCGTGCGGTCGCCGGCCCCTACGAGTACTCGCTGTACCGCGGCGGGCGCGACGGATCGACGCCGGACGCGTGGTACCTGCGTACCGAGATCAAGGAAGGCGGCGACAACGGCACCAACGTCGTCCCGCCAGAGCCGGAGCCCGGACCGGACCCGCGCCCCGACTATCGCCGCGAGGTCTCCGACTACACCGCGCTGTCGTCGATGATGCTCAACTTCGGCCGCGCCACGCTCGGCACGCTGCATGAGCGCATGGGCGAACAGGCGCAGCTGCCTGCCGCCGACGGCGGCGTGGATGGCGCCTGGGCTCGCGTGATCGGCCAGGACGGCAAGTGGAATGCGCGCGCCGGTGGCATCTACAACCAGGGCCCATCGTTCGACGACAACTTCGTCGCCGTGCAAGCCGGCGCTGACCTCTATCACCGGGAGATGGCCGACGGAGCATATGAGCGCGCCGGCTTGTACGGCGCGGTGGGTCACAGCCATGGCAGCGTGACGCATTACGACGGCAGCCGCGCGGGCAACAACAAGTTCGACGCGGTGTCGTTCGGAGGCTACTGGACCTACTACGGCGCGAAGCGCTGGTACATAGACGCGGTCATGCAGGGCAGCTGGTACGACGCCCGCTCCGGCTCCGGCGCGCTGGCCGATCTCAAGACCGATGCCTTTGCCTTCGCCGCATCGGTGGAAGCCGGCTATCCGTTCCAGCTGCGCAATCAGTGGATCATCGAACCGCAGGCGCAGCTGACATACCAGGGCGTGAGCGTGGACAAGGCATCCGACAGCGCCGCCGATGTGCGTTTCGGCAATGCCAACTCGGTTGCCGGTCGCGTCGGCGCGCGCCTCGCCCGCACCTGGGCGCTGGACGATGGTGCCCATCCGCGGCTGGTTACGGCATGGCTGCGCGGCAACGTGTGGCACGAGTTCTCGGCCAATCCCAGGACCGAGATCTCGTCGGAAACCGGCTTCGTGCCGTTCCGCTCCAATCTGCGCGGCTCGTGGTACGAACTGAGCGCCGGCGCGAACGCGCAGCTGACGCGCATGACGTCCGTCTATGCCACCCTGGGCTACCAGAAGGGCTTCAGCCGAGGCATCCAGGCCGTGAACGGAACCGTGGGCGTGCGGCTGAACTGGTGAGCCGGCGGGGCGGAAGCGACCCCTCGGATGGCTTCCGCCCTAGCGCTGCACCAGCAGCGCGAACCAGCGCCAGCCGCGGAGCTTCTCAGCGATCAGCTTGACGCTGGTGAGCATCGGCACGGCCAGCAGCGCGCCGGGGATGCCCCACAGCCAGCCCCACACCAGCAGCCATAGCAGGATCGCCACCGGGCTCAGACGCATCCGGCGTCCCTGGATCAGCGGCGTGATCAGGTTGCCTTCCACCATGGTGATGCCGGCGAAGGTGAGCGCCGGCAGCAGCGCCGCGCCAGGCTGGTCGAAATGCATCATGCCCACCAGCGCCAGCAACGTGGTGGTAGTGATCGAGCCGACATAGGGAATGAAATTGGCGATCATCGCCACCGTGCCCCACAGCACCGGATCGGGCACGCCATAGGCCCACAGCATCCCGGCAGTGATCGTGCCCAACGTGGCATTGATGGTTATCGTGGTGAGGATGTAGCGCGAGACCTCGACCTGGATGCTGCGCACGATCGATACGGTGCGGCGCTTGTAGCGGAAGTTCGGCGCGATTTCGACCAGCCGGCGCAGCAACGTGTCGCCGTAGATCAGAAAGAAGAACACCAGCAGCACCACGGTAAGCACCGCGGCCAGCACCTTGGGCGTGCCCATCAGCACGTCCCACGTATCGAAGGCGACCGTAGGCGGCCGCGCAGCGGGCCGCGCGGCCTGACCGCCGACCAGGGTCTGCGTGGCACGGTTGGCCGCCTCCAGCGGTTGCATGACGGCGCGCAGCTTCGGAACCACGTTGCGCACCAGCGCCGGCGCGTCGTGAAACCACTCCAGCGCCGGCGGCGTGAGCCGCGCGATGCCGGTGACGAGCCCGGAGATCAACGCGATCACCAGCACGCTGGCGCTGAACCAGCGCGGCACGCGACGGCGTGCGCAGAAGGCCACGATCGGATTGAGCGCCAAGCCAATGAAGGCGGCCAGCACCAACGGAATCAGCAAACCGCGCGCGATCGTGACGGTATAGAGCAGCGCCAGCGCCAGCAGCATGTTGAGCACCACGCGGATGCGCAGCAGATGCCGCTGGGCGAGGCGAGGAACCCAAGGAGCCTGCGCACCGTCATGTCCCCCGCCGGCAGGCGGCGGCGGTACCAGGGGGCCGGCATGGCTCATGAGGGATCGAAGCCGCCTTCGCTGAATTCGGCGACCAGACGTACGGCCTGCGTCACCAGTTCGGCCGCGCTGCCGCTGAGCAGCGCACCCAGGCCCGGTATTCGCAGCGGGTGCACATTAAGCGTGCCCAGCACCACGCCGAGGCCTGCCGCCACGCTCACCGTGCCAAGGGGATGCCGGCGGCCACGCGCCAGCAGCGCGCCGGCCGGCTCGGCCAGGGCGTCTCGCGCCGCGGCCACGCGGCCGCGCGCTTCGCGCACGGCACGCACTTGCTTGAACATGCTCATGTGCCCTCCTCCCGTTTCGCGCCAGCCGGATCCGTCTCCGGCATGGACGCGTCGCGACGCTCGGACCGGCGCATCGCCTGCCTTATGGTCTCACGCCACTCGGCGCGCGAGGCGGGCAGGCTCAGCCAATGCATGCAGCGGCGGAACAGCACGATCATGGCGTACAGCAACAGCGCCTGCAGCACGCCCAGCACCACTAGCGCCCACGCCCAGGAATGCAGCCATTGCGCGAGCAGCACGCCGATCAGGGCCATCAGGGTCAGGCCCAGGCCCACGCCGGCGACGGTGGCGGCCAGGGCCGCCAGCAGCATCCAGGAAATCGCGCTGCGCGCCAAGCCCAGTTCGGCGATGAACAACGACCATTGCGCGCCGAACAGATGCCGAGCCGCGCGACCCGCGCGGCCTATCTCGTCGAGCAGGCCCGGCGCGGCGTCCGCTTGCGGGCCATCCCCGGACGTCGCAGGGCCTTCCTCGCCTCCGGCATCTTGCATCCCCTATCCTCGCCGTCCGCCGGATCAGCGACGCAGAATGCGGCCGAGCAGCCAGCCCGCGCCCAGCGCGATGGCGACCGACTGCACCGGCTTCTCGCGCACGTAGTCGCGCGCCTTCTCCAGCCAGACGTCCGCGCGGTCCATGGCTTCGTCGTAGGCTTCACGGCCGCGCTCGCTGTATTCGTTGGCCTTCTCGCTGGCGCGGGTGGCGGCGCCGGCCGCTTTGTCGGTGGCGCGATGGATGCCTTCCTCCACGCGATCGGCGGCGTGGTCGAATTTCTCTTTGGCGCCGGCTACGGCATCGGACGCGGCGTGCTTGATGCGCTCGGCCTTCTCCTCGATGCGGCTGCCGCCCGTGCCGATGGCCTGATCGGGAGTCGTTTCCTGCGCCCGGACTTCATGGTTCATGGCGTTCTCCTTGGGACGGGAAGATGGACTCTAGCGAATTTCCCGCGCCGATGTGCGCGGAACGGAGCTTCGCATTCAGCTGGCCCGCCGGAAGAACGCGATCGCGGCGAGGATCAGGAACACGATGAACAGTATCTTGGCAATGCCCGCCGCGGTGCCTGCGATTCCGGTGAAACCCAGCAGCGCCGCGATGATGGCAATGACCAGAAAGACCAGGGCATAGTGCAGCATGGCGCGATTCCTCGGTGGCGAAGCGGGACGGAACGTCCTTGGCTCATTCATCCATAGCGCGCGCCTTGCCGGCGTGAAGGCCGCGCGCCGCGGCCTGCACACCTTCACTACATCGAACCGCTACAGCGTTTGGCGTGCTAAACGGCCGCTAAGCGCGCGCCACCGCGCGGTCGTAGATCGCATACGTGCCGACGATTTCCGTCTCGGCGAGCACATGGCCGCGCATCGCCTTGCGCAGTTCGTCGATGGTGAAACCGTCGGCCAGCGCCAGCGTGGTATCCAGTGCATAGACGCGAAAGTGATAGTGATGCAGACGCTCGTCGTTCCATGGCGGACACGGGCCGTCGTAGCCCAGGTACTCGCCGCCCATGTCCGGGTCGCCCTGGAACCAGCCGGTGTAGTCGTTCTTGCCCTGCACGCTGCCGGGCGGTCCGGCCGGCGCGCGCTTGCCGCGCGCGACGATGCCGGTGCTGCAGGCGCCTTCGCCCAGTTCGACGAACTCTACAGGGATGTTCGCCATCAGCCAGTGGACGAACTCCACGCGCGGCAGATCGGCGGGCACGGTGCGATCGGGCTGGTTGACGTCGTCGCCGCGGCTGGGCACGTCGGTGTCGATGCAGGTGAGCACGTACGAACGCGTGGCGGGAGGCGCATCTTTCCACGCCAGGTGTGGGCTGAGATTGTCCGACAGAGCCACCGGTTCGCCAGGCTTGCCGAAAGCGAGCCGGGGCGGAATCGGCTGACCGTTCTGGAAACTATCGCTGCGTAGCTGCAAGGCTGTTCTCCTTCGTCGTGTTGCCTCGATGCCGCCTACTTGGCCTGGTAGGTCACGCGGTAGATCGCGCCGGCTTCGTCGTCGCTCACCAGCAGGCTGCCGTCCGGCAGCGGCTGTACATCGGCGGGACGACCCCAGACTTTCTCGTCCTGCATGAAGCCGTCGATCAGCGGTTCGTATGACACTACTTTGTTGCCGTTGAGGCGGGCGACCATAACGCGATAGCCCGATTTCTTGGTGCGATTCCACGAGCCGTGCAAGGCGATGATCAACGCCCCCTTGTAGCTGGCGGGGAACTGCGATCCTTCATAGAAACGCAGGCCCAGCGAAGCGACGTGCGGGCCGAGCTTGTACACCGGCGGCGTGTAGTCCTTGCAGCTCTTGCCCTTGCCGAATTCCGGATCCAGCGTGTCGCCCTGATGGCAATACGGGTAACCGAAATGCTCGCCCACGCGGGTGAGGCGGTTGAGCTCGTCGCTGGGCATGTCGTCGCCCATCAGGTCGCGGCCGTTATCGGTGAACCACAGATCCTTGCTGCCCGGCCGCCAGGTGAAGCCGACGGTATTGCGGATGCCGTAAGCCACATCTTCCAGTCCGCTACCGTCTTTGTTGAGACGGGTGAGCTTGGCGTAGTCCTTGTCCTTGTCGCACAAGTTGCAGGGTGCGCCGATCGGCACATAGAGCTTGCCGTCCGGGCCGAAGGCGATGAACTTCCAGCCGTGGTGCGTATCGGTGGGAAACTTGTCGTACACGACTTCGGGTTTCGGCGGATCGTCGAGATGGTTCTCGATATCGCGCAGCACCACGATCTTGCTCACCGCCGATACGTAGAGGTCGCCGTCCTTGAACGCCACGCCTACCGGCAGCTGCAGGCCGGTGGCAATGGTGCGCACCTTGTCGGCCTTGCCGCTGCCGGTGCTGTCGGTCAGGGCATAGACCTTGCCCGCATCGTTGGAGCCGACGAACACGGTGCCCTTGGCGCCGAGCGCGATCTCGCGCGCATTGGGCACCTGGTCCGAGTACACCGCGATATGGAAACCCTTGGGCAGGGTGAGCTTGTCCAGCTGGGGCGCGGCCACGGCGGGCACGGCGAGCAGGCCGAACACGAAGGCGAGCAACAGGCGCATGGGGACCTCCATGGGAAGGGGTTCCCCAGCCTATAACGAATCCCTGGGAGCGGGTGGCGCTCAGGCGATCGCGTTGAAACGCGCCGCGATGTAGTCGTCGGTGAAGCTGGTCATGTCCAGGCCGCGAATGAAGCCGCAATGGCCGCCGTGCGGCGCGATATCCAGCTCCACGTTGGACGGAAGGCGCAGCTGCTCGAAGGCCGCTACCGGGATCACCGGATCGTCGCGCGCGGTCAGGATGGTGGCCGGAACCTGCATCGCCGCCAGCGCGTCGCCGGCGACCGAATAGCCATCCAGATACGCCTGCAGCGAGCCGAAATCGGTATGGCGCAGCACCAGCGACTCGGTGAGCCCGCGCAGATTCTGCTTCAGCTCGTCCAGCTCGAAGTACTGCCGCTGCGGGAACGCCGCCTGCTTGGCCTTGAGCGAGCGCCGCCACTTGCGCAGGAAGTAGGCCTGATAGAACCAGGGCGCGGCCTCCTCCAGCGAGAACAGGCCCTCGCCCGGATCCACGATCGGGCATACCGCCAGTGCGTAGCTCAGCGGCACGCCGGCCGCCGGCGCGCGCAGGGCGGCGCGCAGGGCGAAATTGCCGCCGAGCGAAAAGCCGGCCAGGGCCAGCGGCCGCGCCGGCCAGCGGCGTGCGATATCGCCGAGCGCGTGCATCACTTCATCGATGCGGCAGGAATGGAACAGCGCCTCGTTGAGCGGATGGCTGTCGCCGTGGTCGCGGAAATTGAGGCGGAAGATGTCCCATCCGTCGGCCAGCAGCCGGCTGCCGGTCTGCAGTACGTAGGTGGAATCCACGCTGCCTTCCCAGCCGTGGAACAACACGGCCAGTCCGCGCGCCCGCGGCCGCGACGTCTGCGCCGTGTAGGCGCCGGTAAGCCGCACGCCGTCGCCGCCGTCCACCATCACCGCCTGCGCGTTCTCGCGCACGGTCTGCGCGGCGCGCGGCAACAGCTGCCGGCGCACCCCGCTGGAGGAAAGCATGGTCTGGATGTGCCCGCTGCTCAGTGGCCAGGGCGGACGGAAATCGGCGCCGCGCGGGAGCGTCATGCCGGACGATCTTCCAGGGCCGCGGCGATGCGCTCGCGCGACAGCTCGGCCATGCGGCGGCGCGCATCGGGCGTGGCCGGTACCGGCTCGAGGAAATGCACTTCGGCGTCCAGCGGCGCCTCGCCGAGCAAGCGCAGGAAGTTCTGCATGAAATTCTCGCGCTCACGGAAGCCGGCGTCGATCACGCGGCGCCCGTCGCGCGCGAAGCGCAGCGCCACCGGCTGTACCGGCACCTCGGCGTCGAGCGCAGCCTGGAAAATGCGCGCATGGAAGACGCGCAACGCGCCGTTGTGGCCGGTACCGCCCTCCGGGAACACCGCCACCGATCGCCCTCCGCGCAGGCGATCGACCATCACCTGCATCACCGTGGCCAGCGAATGGTTGTTGCCGCGGCGGTGGAAGATGGTGCCGCCGCTGGCGGCCAGCCAGCCGACCAGCGGCCAGCTGGCGATTTCGGCCTTGGCCACGAAGCAGGCCGCGCGCTGGCTGTGCAGCAGCTCGATATCGATCCACGAAGTGTGATTGGCGACGAACAGCACCGGGTCGCGCAACGGCTGCCCGAAGCGCACCGAACGCAGGCCGAAGATGCGCAGCAGCTTGGTCGACCACCAGCGGATCATGCGATGCGCGAACGGCTCGCGGCCGTCCTTCATCACCACGTGCTTGTTCCAGCTGAGAATGCCGGCGCACAGCAGCACGCCCAGCAGGACATGCAGGAGCAACAGGGGGATGCGCCAGAAATAGCGCAGCGGACGCAGGAAATCCCGGTCCTGGGTGGAGACGGTATCGGTGCTCATCAGTCCGGTTAGTTTAGCGTTAGTCGGACGATACGTCGGCGATGCGCATGCGCATGGTGCAGACGGCCATCCCCAACGTTTGAAACTAGCGCGAGGTCAGGCTGGCCTCGATCAGGCGGCGCGCCATCGCGCCGAGCACGCGCGCGGGACCGCCCTCGCCGAACGCCTGGCCGGAGACGTAGCTGCCTTCGATCAACAGCAGTAGCCCGTCAGCCAATTCATCCGGATCCTTCGCCCCCATCGCCGTGCACATGTCACGCAGGCGCTGGCGCAGCGCCTGCTTGCTGTCCACGCCGACCTGATGGGCCGGGTGGGCCGGATCCGGGTATTCGATGACGGCGTTGGTGAGGCCGCAGCCGCGATACCCCTCGCTGCTGGCACGCACGGCGAGCCTGTCCACGTACGCGAGCAGGTGCGCCTTGGGATCGTCCGGGTGATCGGCAGCCGGCGCCTCGAAGCTCTGGCAGAAGCGGCGGTCGTAGTCGCGCAGGTAGGCGGCGATCAGCTCGTCCTTGGACTCGAACGCCCGGTAGAGGCTGGGCTTGGTCACGCCGGCGCGATTGACGATTTCTTCCACGCCGATGGCGCGGATGCCCTCGCGATAGAACAGGTCGAAGGCGGTATCGCGGATGCGGTCGGCGGCGCGGCGCGGCGTCTCGGGGGTTTCCGTGGTTTCCGGGGTGGATTTCGTGCGCTGGGACATGGTCGGCCTGTTGACAATGTTACCGATCGGTACGTACTCTGCGCTCCCGCCACGTACCGATCGGTAACATGACTATACAACGACGCCGGCCGTTCGGCCAAAACTACGCTTTCGTGGTCATCGCCGTCGTCTTCCTGGCCCTGCTCGCCTCGGCCGGCATGCGCGCGACGCCCGGCGTGCTGATGCTGCCGCTGGGCCGCGCCTTCGGCTGGAGCCAGGACAGCATTTCCTCCGCCGCTGCGGTGGGCATCCTGCTCTATGGCCTGATGGGTCCGTTCGCCGCGGCGCTGATGCAGCAATTCGGCATCCGCCGGGTGATGCTGACCGCGCTGGCGGTGATGGCCCTGGCCGCCGCCTCCAGTGCGCTGATGAGCCGGCCCTGGCAGCTGGTCGCCACCTGGGGTGTGCTGTCGGGCGCCGGCACCGGCTGCATCGCGGTGGTGCTGGGCGCCACCGTGGTGGGCCGCTGGTTCAGCACGCACCGCGGCCTGATGATGGGACTGCTTACCGCCAGCACGGCCACCGGCACGCTGATCTTCCTTCCCGGCCTGGCGGCGATCGCCGAGTACTTCAGCTGGCGCGCGGTGGTGCTGACCATCGCGGCGGTGAGCGCGGCGCTGATTCCGCTGGTGCTCTGGCTGCTGCCCGAACGGCCCGCCGACATCGGCCTGCGCCGTTATGGCGCGCCCGCCGATGAGCCGGTCGATGCCGGCAGCTCTTCAGGCAACCTGTTCGCGCTCACCCTGGGCGTGTTGCGCAACGCCTCGCGCAGCGGCACCTTCTGGCTGCTGTTCGCCACCTTCTTCGTCTGCGGCTTCACCACCAACGGCCTGATCGGCACGCACTTCATCGCGTTGTGCGGCGACCACGGCATCCCCGAGGTGCGCGCGGCCGGACTCCTGGCGATGATGGGCATCTTCGACCTGTTCGGCACGACGGCGTCGGGCTGGCTCACCGACCGCATTGATCCGCGCAAGCTGCTGTTCGCCTATTACGGGCTGCGCGGGCTATCCCTGATCTACCTGCCCTATTCCGATTTCTCGCTGTCCAGCCTGTCGCTGTTTGGCGTGTTCTACGGCCTGGACTGGATCGCCACAGTGCCGCCCACGCTGCGCCTGACCACCGATGCCTTCGGCGATCGCGACGCGCCGGTGGTATTCGGCTGGGTGGTCGCCGGCCACCAGGTCGGCGCGGCTTGCGCGGCCTTCCTGGCCGGCGTATTGCGCGTGCAGCTGGGCAGTTACCTGATGCCGTTCGTGATCGCCGGCGCCACCGGCGTGGTCGCCGCCTTCCTGGCGCTGCGCATCGGCCGCAGCCGCGACCGCGGCGAGCTGCCGGCGCTGGCCGGCGACGCGGCCTGAGCGTCAGCCTTCGAGCTGCGACAACGGCAGCGCCGCCGAGCGCTTCACCGTGCGCAGCACGAAGCTGGAGTTCACGTCCGCCACGCCGGAGGCGTTGAGGAGCCGATCGAGCAGGAAGCGTGAGAAGTGCTGCAGATCGGCGACATAGATATGCATCAGGTAATCCATGTCGCCGGTCAGCGCATAGCACGCGACGATCTCGTCCCACTCGTTCACCTGCCGCACGAAGCGCTCGATCGATTCGCTCTCGTGCTTGCCCAGCTGTACGCGCACGAAGGCCTGCAGCCCAAGGCCCACCGCTTCCGGGTCCACCTGCGCGCTGTAGCCGGTAAGGATGCCCTCGGCTTCCAGCCGTTGCAGGCGACGCAGGCAGGCCGAGGGCGACAGGCTCACCCGCTCGGCCAGCTCCGCATTGGTGATGCGTCCTTCGCACTGCAGGACGGCGAGCATGCGCAGGTCGGTACGGTCGAGATTGGCCATGCAAGATACTCCAAACAATAACGCCATATGAGCAAGAATATTGCTCATATGACGCCAATGCATGCAACAAAACAACCTTCGTGCGTGGGCTTGGCCATATGCTGTTGGGTAGCTTCCCGGCCTCGCCGGGATTGACCATTCCGCTCCGGAGGCCCGCCATGGACCACAGCACGCCACGCAAAGTCGAACACCAGCAGACCGACCGCGGTTATGTGCCGGTGTACGCCACCGGCGTGGTCGAGCAGCCCTGGTCCAGCTATGGCCGTACCGATCACGACGTGTGGAACACCTTGTACCGGCGCCAGCGCGAACTGCTGCCGGGACGCGCCTGCCAGGAGTTCCTCGATGGCGTGGAACGCTTCGGCATGGGCGAGAACGGCATCCCGAAGTTCGACGACCTCAACAAGGTGCTGGGCAAGGCCACCGGCTGGCAGCTGGTGGCGGTGGAAGGCCTGCTGCCGGATGAGGTGTTCTTCGATCACCTGGCCAATCGTCGCTTTCCAGTGAGCTGGTGGATCCGCAAGCCCGAGCAGCTCGACTACCTGAGCGAACCGGATCTGTTCCATGACCTGTTCGGCCACGTGCCGCTGCTGCTGAACCCGGTGTTCGCCGACTATATGCAAGCCTACGGCCGCGGCGGCATGAAGGCGTTCGGCATCGGCCCGGAAGCACTGATGAACCTCACGCGTCTGTACTGGTACACGGTGGAGTTCGGCCTGATCAACACCGCCGAGGGCATGCGCATCTATGGCGCCGGCATCGTCAGCTCCAAGGGCGAGTCGATCTACTGCCTGGACTCGGCCGCACCCAACCGCATCGGCTTCGGCCTGGAGCGCGTGATGAATACGCGCTACCGCATCGATACCTACCAGCAGACGTACTTCGTGATCGACAGCTTCGAGCAGCTGTTCGAAGCCACGCGGCCGGACTTCACGCCGATCTACGCGCGCCTGAAGGCGAACGAGGCGCATGCGGCGGCCGACGTGCTCGACGGCGACCGTGTGTTCAACCGCGGCACGCGCGAAGGTTTCGCGACAGGCGCCGACACCTGAGCGGCGTCGAAAGTCGCTGAAAAGGGCCCGCTCATGCGGGCTTTTTTTGTCGCTTGCGCAAACTGTGACGCGCCTCTCGCGTGCGGCGCATTGTCGCGCCAGACCTTCACGATGCCTTGTTCCTGACTCAGATCAGATGCGCGATCGCGGCGCAGGGCCAGCATGGATGCGCCATCCGAGAAAACCACAAGGACACGCCATGAAGATCCTGCTTCCGCTGCTCGTCGCGGCGGGCCTCGCCGCTACCCTGCCCGCCCATGCCAACGACGATGCATGGGTACTGCGCTTCGGCGCGCACGTCGTCGATCCGAAATCCGACAACGGCACGCTGGCCGGCATGAAGGCCAAGGTCAGCAGCGACCTCAAGCCGACCGCGAGCATCGAGTACCTGGTCACGCCGAACTGGGGCGCGGAGCTGTTGCTTGCCGCCCCGTTCCGCCACAACGTGCGCCTCGACGGCGCCAAGGTAGCCGAGGCGCACCAGCTGCCGCCGGTGCTGGGCGTGAACTACCACTTCATGCCCGAGCGCACCGTGTCGCCCTTTGTCGGCCTGGGCGTGAACTACACGCGCTTCTTCAATATCGACGGCAAGGGCCCGCTCAAGGGCACCAAGGTCGACATCGACAGCAGCTGGGGCGTCGCCGCGCACGCCGGCATCGATGTGAGGATCAACCCGCGCTGGAGCATCACCGCCGATGTGCGCTGGATCGACCTGTCCAGCGACGTGCGCGTCGATGGTGCCAGGGTCGGCCACGTCACGGTCAATCCGCTGGCCTACGGCCTGAGCTTCGCCTACCGCCTCTGAGTTTTCTCGCCTTCCATGCAGGGAAGGCGCCGCGGGCCACCGCGACCGACGTGGCCCGCGTTTTTCTTTCGTCGCTGCGGCGCTTCAGGCCTCGTGCTTCTTGCCGCGCTTCAACTCGCTCACGGCCAGCACTTTCGCGATGCGCTTGCCGTCCCAGCAATAGCGCAGGTGATCGGCCTGCACGCAGGGCGCGACGCAGTCCGGATAAAACACGGCGACGCATTCGCCGCCTGGGTGACGCACGCTGTCGTACACGATGCCGTCCGAACCGGCGTCGCGCAGCCGGCGTGCCAGCGCGACGCTGGCGACGTAGCTGTCCGGATCGTGTTCGGCGGCCCAGCCACCACGCAGGTCGTGCAGCCTGGCATGGATGCTGGTGCGGTAGCAGCGCATCTCCACATCGCACGGCGGTTCGCTGGTGGCGGCGAGGAAACGCTCACGGTGGTAGACGGTTTCTTCCACCGCGGTGATCAGGCTGTGCCCGGCGTAGAACACGCCCCAGCTGCCATCCGAAAAACGACTGCCATCGGGATTCAGATGCGTGAATGCGGCCATCACTGGCGTCGTGCCGGGCCCGCTGACGCGACGGTCCTTCGGCACCAGAGGCAGCGTGCCAAGCTCGTCGCGGATGCGCGGATTGGTCAGTTCCTCGATGGCGAACAGCGCTTCCAGGTCCTGCGGATCGGCGATGCGGTCGTACACGCTCACCGGCGGAAAGCGGCTGGGCACGATGCGATAGGCATGGCTCCAGCGAAGGCGTTTGAGGGGTGGGGTGTCAGCCATGACGGGAGCGGTCTCGGTATGCCTGCCGGGACGATCGAGTATGCCGGCGCGACGTATCGTCGATTGCGACGCGCGCCGCGCCGCCATCACCAGCCGCGCTGCGCGTCGAGGTATTGCCGCACCACATAAAGGTCGGCAACGTTGCCCGAAAGCATGCGATCCAGCGCCGAACGGCCGCCGAACAGCGGCGCCGTGTTCGGCTTGCGCACCCAGGCATCGGCCTGCTTGGGATCGGTGAAGAGGATCTGCAGGTCCTTGTAGATACCCAGCAGATAGCTGATGCGCTCGAGCACGTCGCGACCGAGGCTGCCTTCCTGCTGGCGCTTCCACTTGTAGAACGTCGATTCCGGCGGATCGCCGAGCAGCTTGCGCTGGTCGCTGATGCGCAACTCCCACTGCTCGGCGAGCTTGAAGAACGCGCGCAGCGCCGGGCCGCCGAGGTCGGCCGCGGGGAAGGTGCCTGGCTGGAGATGTGCCGCCATGATCCGACTCTCCATGTGAAGTTGTGGTCAACTTTACTACATTTGTGAAGTCGTTGCCACAGATAGCCAGGGGGACGGCCTGGCTTGGCCGGGCCAGGCCCGTTCCGATCAGGACTTCCCGTCGCCCTTGGCGCAATCGCAGCCGAAATCCGGCGCCGGGCCGCCCTCCTCGATGAAGCGGTCGATGCGCTTCTCCAGCACCGGCAGCGGTACCGAGCCGATCTGCAGCAGCGTGTCGTGGAAATGGCGGATGTCGAACTTCGTGCCCAGCGCCTGCTCGGCCTTGCGCCGCAGCTCCAGGATCTTCAGATAGCCCAGTTCATACGACAGTGCCTGGCCTGGCCAGCTGATGTAGCGGTCCACTTCATTGGCGATTTCGCGCGCGGACAGCGCGGTGTTGTCGGTGAGGTAGTCGATCGCCTGCTGGCGGGTCCAGCCCAGGTGATGAATGCCGGTATCCACGACAAGGCGGCACGCGCGCCACATCTGGTAGGTGAGATAGCCGAACCGCTCGTAGGGCGTCTTGTAGATGCCCATTTCGTTGCCCAGGTACTCCGAGTACAGGCCCCAGCCTTCGCCGTAGGCCGAGATGTAGCCGTCGCGGCGGAACGCCGGCTGGCCTTTCTGCTCCGCGGCCAGCGCCAGCTGCAGCGAATGACCCGGCGCCGATTCGTGCAGCGTCAGCGCCGCCACGTTGTACAGCGGGCGCGACGGCAGGTCGTAGGTGTTGACCAGGTAGGCGCTCGCGCCGCCGCGACCGGAGGTGTAGTACGGCGCGATGTCCGGCGCCACCGGCACGATGGCGAAGCGCTGGCGCGGCAGGCGGCCGAAGAACTTGCCCAGCTGGCCGTCCACCTGCTTGGCTACCCAGGCGCTGCGCATCAGCAGTTCGTCCGGAGTCTTGGCATGGAACTGCGGGTCGGTGCGCAGGAACTTCAGGAACTCGGGAAAGCTACCCTTGAAGCCGCTTTCCTGCATGGTCTTGACCATCTCGGCATGGATCTTCGCGACCTGTTCCAGGCCGACCTGGTGGATCGCATCGGGGTCTAGGTCCAGCGTGGTGTACTCGACGATCTGCTGGCGATACCAGGCCTTGCCGTCGGGCATCGCTTCCGCGGCGAGCGTGGTGCGCGCGCGCGGCAGGTACTCCTCGCGGAAAAACTTCAGCAGCGTCGCGTACGCGGGAATCACCTTCTGCGCGATGGTCTGCTTCGCTTCCTCACGCATGCGCGCCGCGTCCTCCGCGGGGACGCTCGGCGGCATATGTTCGAACGGCTTGTAGAAACCGCTCTGCACAGGGTCTTTCAGCTCCGCCACGGCGACGATCGACGCGTCGCGTCCGTCCAGCACCGCGCGCGGCACGGTGAAGCCGCGGTCGAGCCCGTCGCGCATGTTGTCGATCTGCTGGGCGAAATAGGCAGGCACCTGGCCGAGGCGATCCAGGTAGCGGCGGTAATCCTGCGGCGTGCGCAGGTCATCGGCATTGAGCACGTAGCCCAGGTCGCTCCAGAACGCCGAGTCGCTGTTGAACGGCATCTGCCACTGCTTGAACTGCTGCGCGGCCAGCAGGTTCTGGATCTGCGCGCGGTAGACGGCGTAGTTGATGCGGTCTTCGGCGCCGAGCTGTCTTGGATCGATCGTGCCCAGGTCGGCCAGCGCCTTCTGCCACACGTCCAGCCGGCGCTGCTGGCTGGCCGCATCCACGTCGTCCAGGCGCGCGTTGCTCGGCTGCGCTTCGCCCGCGTTGCTGATGCCGGCCTGGCCGTTGCGCCACGCCCACTCCTGCTCGTAGATCCGATGGAAGCGCGCGGCCGCGTCGTCGGCCCAGGCAGGCGCGGCGAGCGCCAGGGCACCGAGCGCCAGCCAGGTCATGCGGGGGGTGATCTTCACTAGGTCGTTTCCTTTGCTTCTGACGAGCATGCCAGCACGGCATCCTCGACGCTCCAGTAATCCAGCGCCTGTGGCGGAAGCTGGGGCAGCGCCATGCGCTCCAGCGCCGAGCGCGCCAGATCCTTCAGTCGCGCCACGCGCAACGCGATGCCGCGCGCGTCCAGCCAGGCGGCGAAATCGCCCAGCGATTCCAGCACGGTGCCATCCAGATCGGGCGATTCCTCCAGGCTCAACACCACGTCGCGCAAGCCTGTGTGATCGGTCGCGCGATGGCGTACTTGGGCGAATACCGCCTCGGCGTTGGCGAAGAACAGCGGCTCTTCCGGCCGCACGATCAGCACGCCGGGCACCTCGTGCGCTTGCGCGTGCGTGGCAATGTCGACGAAATCGTGCCCGTCGGCGAGCCGCCCGAGCACGCTCAGGCGAGGCGTGGCGAGCTGGCGCAACAGCATGATCAGACTGAAGGCGATCGCTACCAGCAGACCGTTGAGGATGCCCAGCGACAACACCGACAGCACTGCCGCCAATGCCACCAGGCGGTCGCGCTGCCAGCGCAGATACGGCGTGAATACCGACAGCCGCAACGACTTGCTCACCGCATGGATCACGATCGCCGCCAGCACTGGCATCGGAATGCGCTCGATCCATGGCAACAGCAGCAGAACCATCAGCAACACACCGGCCGCCGCAACCAGGCCGGCTACGCGCGAACGCGCACCGGCCGCTTCGTTGGCCGAGGAGGCCGAATAGCCCGCGCCCACCGGCATGCCATGCAGCAGACCAGCCACCATGTTGGCCGCACCAAGCACGGCCAGGTCGCGGTTGAGGTTCACCGCATCGCCATGCTTGAGCGCGAAGTTGCGGATCGAACCATACGACTCGGCATAGAGGATCAGCACCAGGGCCGCCGCCAGTTCCACGCTGGGCAGCCACTGCCCGCTGGCCGGCCAGGTCGGCCACGCCCACTGCGGTGCCAAGTGCATCGCGCCGACCAGCGCGACGCCGTGCCGTGCCAGCCAGTCGGAGGCGGCGATGCCCAGCGCGATCGCCAGCAGGCTGCCCGGCAGCCGGCGCACGCGCTCGCAGACAAACAGCAGCAGCAGCGCGATGGCGCCGATGCCCAGCGCCGCCGGCTTCAGCCCGCCGATATCGCCGAGCAGATCCAGCAGCAGGGCCGGCACGAAATCGCCGTGCAGCGACGGCACGCCCAGCAGCGCAGGCAACTGCTTGAGCGCGATCACGCAAGCGAGGCCGAAGGTGTAGCCGCGCAGCACCGGGCGCGCGATCAGATGGGAGAGGCCGCCCAGCCACAGGGCACCGGCCAGCAGGAAACACACTCCGGTAAGCACCACCAGCCCCGCCACGATGGCGGCGCGCGCGAGCGGATCGCCGCCGGCCAGCGCCAGCGTGCCGGCAGCGAGCACCGCAGCCGACGACGACGTGGCCGAAACGATGGCGTAGCGGCTGCTGCCGAATGCGCCATAGCAGACCAGGCCGGCGAACAGCGCCATCACGCCGGCCTGTGGCGGAAGGCCGGCGATACCCGCATAAGCCACCGCTTCGGGCAACAACAAACCGGCGATGGCCAAGCCGGCGAGGACGTCGGCCACGACGCCCGGCGAGCCAGGCACGGCGGAAGGCCGGGCGCTCACCCGATCACGCCTGTCCAGCCGGGCAAATAAGCCGCGTCGTGGGTGTGGGCGTGCAACAGGGCTTCGTCTACGACGCGGCGGGTGACCTTGCCGCCCGCCAGCTTCAGGCGGCGGCGATAGAAGTCCGCCCACAGGAACTCGGCATACGGCGTGGCGTCCTTCGAGTAGCCGCCGGCCTGGCGCAGCCGGGCGGCCAGCGTGCGAAATGGATCGTCGGCGAGCTGATCCAGCCCGACGGGGATCGCGTCGTAGGCAGTGCGGTTGCCCTGCGCATCGTAAGGGTGCGCCCAGCGATTGAACTCCATGGTGCGCCAGAACACGTCCGGCTCCAGCCAGGAGAAATCCCGCTGCACCATCACCGGCACGCTTTTCACGCCCTCTTCGAGCAAGGCCAGGCCGAGATGATGGTGGTCAACGATGTAGACCTTGTTCTTCGGCCCGAGCACGCCGGGAAACCAGTGCGCGTCGATTAGCTCCTTGCGCTTCTTCTTGCCCAGGCTGCGCCAGAGGGCACGTTTCTCGGCGACTTCGGCCTTGCCCACGGTGAGCTGGGTCGGCCGCAGCTTGGCGGGCGCAACGCTCAGCAAGGGGTGGCGTACATGCGGTTCGGACATGGTGAAGCTCCTTGATCGACGGGGTTCGATGAGCAGCTCGGCGGAGATGGCCGGGCGAGATTAGCCCAAGCGCGGCGCAGCTTTCTGCGGCGCCCCGGCAAGCCGGCCGGTCGCTGCGTTACGCTGCATGCCCCTCCCCGCCAAGACGGCCACGCCATGCCCGTGTCCCCCGCCCGCCTTGTTCCCATGCTGCTCGCTCTTTTCGCGACGCCTGCCCTGGCGCAGTCGCAGGACGACTTCGCCCGCTGCCTCGCCGACCTGGCGCCCAAGGCCGCGCAGCAGCGCGTGCGCGCCGATACCTACCAGCGCTACACCCGCGACCTGGTGGCCGATACCAGCGTGATCGACGCGCTCAACCGCCAGCCCGAGTTCGTCATCCCGGTGTGGGATTACCTGTCCGCCCTGGTCGACCAGGAGCGCGTCGATGACGGCAAGGCACGCATGAAACAGTGGGCCGCGGTGCTGGACCGCGCGCAGCAGACCTACGGCGTCGATCCGGCCACGGTGATGGCGGTGTGGGGCGTGGAGAGCAACTACGGCCAGCAGTTCGGCCAGCGGCCGCTGCTGCAGTCGCTGGCGACGCTCTCGTGCATGGGGCGGCGGCAGGATTATTTCCGCGGCGAGTTCTACGCGGCGTTGCGCATCGTGCAGAGCGGCGACATCACCGCCGACGAGTTCAAGGGTTCGTGGGCCGGCGCGTTCGGACACACGCAGTTCATGCCGTCGACCTTCGAGCGCGTGGCGGTGGACTTCGACGGCGATGGCCGTCGCGACCTGATCGCCAGCGTCCCTGACGCGCTCGGTTCGACCGCGCATTATCTGCAGCTGTCGCACTGGCAGAGCGGCCAGCCCTGGGGCTACGAGGTCAAGCTGCCGACGCCGTTCGACAGCAAGGTGAGCGGCCGCACCGCGAAACGCCCGCTGAGCTACTGGCGCGCCCAGGGCGTGCGTCTGGTCGACGGCTCGCCCCTGCCCGGCGGCGACGAACCCGCCGGCCTGGTGCTGCCGGCCGGAACGCAGGGTCCGGCCTTCCTCACCTTGCGAAACTTCGACGCGATCTACGCGTACAACGCATCGATCAACTACACCCTGGCCATCGCCCTGCTGTCGGAGCGGCTGCGCGGCAAGCCGGGCCTGGTCGCCGCATGGCCGACCGACGACCCTGGCACCTCGCGCGCGGAACGCCGCGAACTGCAGCGCCTGCTGATCGCCCGCGGCTACGAGATCGGCGATGCGGACGGCATGATCGGCGACAAGACGCGCCAGGCGATCCAGCAGGAACAGCGCAAGCACGGCTTGCCGGACGACGGTCGCGCCGGCCAGCGCATTCTCAAAGCGCTGAGGCAGTCGCCCTGACGGCTCAGCCCATGCCTTCGTAATAGCCGCGCATGGCCTCGAGATACGCATCGAGGTCACGGCCGGGCTGCGCGGCGAAACGCTCGCCGGTGACGCGGCAGTCGGCGATGCGGTCGGGACGGAAGTTGCGGAAGCCCCCGCGCAGGCGACACCACGTGCCCAGCGTCCACTTGCCGCCCCAGAAGGCCAGGCACAGCGGCTCAACCTCGCGCTGGCTGGCACGGCCGGCCTCGTCGGCGTAGTCCAGACTCAGCACTTGGCTGTCGGCGATGGCCGCATTGAGCCGATCGATCATTTCGGCGAAAGCCACCCGACCCGGGTCGCGCCAGATCGGCGCATAGATGCGCGTGCGCGCGGCGCGCTCGCGCAGCTCCGGCGGCAGCACCGCCTCGATCTTCAGCAGCGCCGCCTGCGCACCGGCCGCCAGCTTCTCGCCAGCGAAGGCGCGCACGAAGCGCGTGCCGACCACCAGGGATTCGAGCTCGTCGGCGTTGAACATCAGCGGCGGAATGTCCGAGCCCTTGCGCAGGATGTAGCCCACGCCGGCCTCGCCTTCGATCGGTACGCCGGATAGCTGCAAGTCCGCCACGTCGCGGTAGACCGTGCGCAGCGACACGCCGAGCGTGTCCGCCAGGTGCCGCGCCGGCAGCGCCGTACGGCGCCCGCGCAGGGCGTGGATGATGAGGAAGAGACGATCGGCGCGGCGCATCCGTGCATGATCGCCGAGCCGACCGATCGCGACCAGCGCCGGATGTCACGGCGCCATGCAGCCGCGTCCATGCGGTCCGCATGACCCTCATGGCAATGTGCCGCGAGCCTGCTCATGACCATTACAGATGGCGGGTTTCCGCCGGCGTCTCCATCCAGTTGTTATGGCGGCCGTCGAAATAGCGCACCGGTGCTTCGATCAGTTCCTGCGGCTGGACGTCATCGAGGCAGGCCAGGTTGACCGAGACATAGGCGCCGCCGGCTTCCTCGATATAGCCGCGACCGAACGCATGCACGCCGCAATGCGCGCAGAACACGTGGTGGCAGCTGCTCGTATTGAACTGGTAGTCGGTCAGGTCGCTCTCGCCGGCCAACAGGCGGAACGCCTCCGGCTTCACCGTCTTGCCCCAGAAGCGCATCTTCCAGCAGATCGAGCAATTGCACTTGCCCGTACCGGCCGCGAGGTCGAGGTCGGCTTCGTAGCGCACGCGGCCACAATGGCAGCTGCCGTGGTAGGTCTTGGTCATCGAAAAACTCCCTTGATCGGTTGGCGCGCGGCGGCGGCGATCGCGGCAATCGCCGCCAGGCCGCTCGCCGAAGCAGCGACGCGCGGCGGAACCGGCGCGCGCTTGCCGCGCGAAGCTTGCGGCGGCCTCGCGGGCAGGCGGTATTGCCCATCCATCAGCAGTCCGCGCAGATAAAGCGGGCGGTGGGCCATCAGCACTCGGTTGATTACGTCGCTCACGGCACGTCTCCTTCAGGCCATCACGGCCTTTTCGCCGGCGAACCACGGCGGCGGGGCCGCGTGCTTGAACAGGCGGTACCAGTGCTCGCGGTCACTGCCGCTGTAGAGATCCAGCGTGCGGATGACCTCGCGCGCCAGTTCCACGCTGCCCAGGCTGCTGGCGGTGATGAAGCCGCCCTCGCTCAGCGCCAGCGCATCGGGGTCGTACTTCTCGGACCCCGGATAGGCCGGCACCTGGCCGCCGACGAAGCCGGTGAAGTTGCCGGTATGCCGGCTGCGCGCCAGCAGTCCGTGTCGCGCCAGCGCCAGTACCGCACTGCTGACCGCCGCTACGGTGCCGCCGGCGGCGTGCACGCGCTCGGCGGCATCCATGGCCTCCTCGCCTTCGCCGCGCTGCCAGATGTGCCCGCCGGGCAGGATCAGCAGCGCCGCGCGCGACAGATCGATACGGTCCAGCGTCTGTTCGGGCAGCACGTTCAGACCGCCCATCGAGGTCACCGCGCGCCGCGAGAAACCCACGGTCACGATGCGCCAATCGCCCGGACGGCGGATCTCGCATAAGGCCAGCGCGGCCTCCCAGTCGGCGAAACCGTCGAACACCAGGAAATACACGGTGTCACGCATTGCCATCCCTCCTCTCATACTTTTTCTTTGCCTGAGCCCGCGCGGTCCGCACAGGACGGTGCGCCTGATAACGACGAACGGGAGCAGCGCGCCACGACATCGCGCCGCTCCCCAGGCCCGCGCCGCGCCGGCCCCTGCCGGCCGCGGTCGTAGCCCGGATGCTGCCGGTCACTGCCGGGACCACAGCCCCACCCGGTTGCCCTCGCTGTCGCGGAACTGCGCGAACGCGCCGCGCCCTTCCGGCAGCACCGTGCGTGGCACGATCACCGCACCGCCGGCCTGCTCGATCCGAGCCAGCGTGTCGCCCACGTCGGCCACGCTGAGGTAGACCGTGCTGCCGTGCATCGACGGCTCGCACTGCTCCAGGCGCATCAGTGCGCCGGTGACGTGCTGCTCGGCGTCGTACGGAAACACCGCCAGCTCCATGCCGCCGAACGGCTCGCGCTTGAGGGCGGTGCCCAGTGCGGCGTCGTAGAAGCGGATGGCGCGATCCATCTCGCGGACCGGGATCTCGAACCAGTTGGTGACGATCGGGTTCAGCATGTCCTTGTGTTCCTAGTGGGTGCCCAGTGCACGGAAGAGGAGTCTGGGCACCCCCTGCTGCCAACGTGTTGTCAGCAGGCCCACGGTCCGGTCGTGACAGCTTGGTGAAGGCGCGCCGCCGGTTTCCGGCTGGCGCGGTTCAGCAACTGCCCGGACAATGCGCGTTCCTTTCCGTCACGGACCCGCCATGAAGCCCGTTTCGCTCATCCAGTTCCTGATCGAGGAACGCCGCGCCGGCCGCATCAACGCCGAACTGTCCTTGCTGATCGAAGTGGTCGCCCGCGCCTGCAAGCGCATCTCGGTGGCCACCAGCAAGGGCGCCCTGGGCGGTGTGCTGGGCAATGCCGGCAGCGAGAACGTGCAGGGCGAGGCGCAGAAGAAGCTGGACGTGATCTCCAACGAGATCCTGCTCGAAGCCAACGCCTGGGGCGGCCAGCTCGCCGCCTGCGCGTCCGAGGAGATGGAAGACCCGCAGCAGATTCCCGACATGTACCCGAAGGGCAACCACCTGCTGCTGTTCGATCCGCTGGACGGCTCGTCCAACATCGACGTGAACATCTCGGTGGGCACGATCTTCTCGATCCTGCGCTGCCCTGACGGCATCACCGAACCCAAGGCCGAACACTTCCAGCAGCCGGGCACCGAGCAGCTGGCCGCCGGCTACGTGGTGTACGGCCCGGCCACGCTGATGGTGCTGACCTTCGGCCACGGCACGCACGAGTTCACCCTGGACCGCGAGGTGGGTAGCTTCATCCTGAGCCGCCGCGACATCCGCATTCCGGAGGAGACGGCGGAGTTCGCCATCAACATGTCCAACCAGCGTCACTGGGAAGCGCCGATGCAGCGCTATGTCGGCGAGCTGCTGGCCGGCAAGGAAGGGCCGCGCGGCAAGGATTTCAACATGCGCTGGGTGGCATCGATGGTGGCCGACGTGCACCGCATCGTGACCCGCGGCGGCGTGTTCTTCTATCCGCTGGACGCCAAGATCAAGTCCAAGGGCGGCAAGCTGCGCCTGATGTACGAAGCCAACCCGATGGCCTTCATCGTCGAGCAGGCCGGCGGCGCGGCCACCACCGGGCGCCAGCGCATCATGGAGCTGCAGCCGACCGGGCTGCATCAGCGCGTGCCGGTGTTCCTTGGCTCGAAGCACGAAGTCGAGGTGGCCACGCACTACCACCTCGAAGCCGACGGCGCGCAGGGCTGAGCGGTATCCGAACCGGGCCGGCCCATGCCGGCCCGCATCGCAGGAAAGGACATGCCGGGCGATTTCATCGAGATCTATGAGGATGCGCTGGCGCCGGAGCATTGCGCCGCGCTGATCGAGCGTTTCGAACGCAGTGGCGACGCCACGCCCGGCCAGGTCGGCGGCGGCGTGTATCCGCAGCTCAAGCGCAGCAGCGACATCACCATCAGCCAGCATCCGGCATGGCGCGACGCGGAGACCGCGCTCAACCTCGCCATGCTCGCCGGCCTGGTGGCGTATCTGCGGCGCTATCCCTACACGCTGATCGCGCCGCTCATGCTGCAGGTGCCCGACCCGGCCACCGGCGAGCGGCGCCGGCTGGAAGAAACGGACATCGCCTCGATGGACGACGCCGCGCTCGGCGCGCTCGCGCGCCAGGTCTTCGTGCCGGGTTCGATCAACCTGCAGCGCTATCGTGCCGACAGCGGCGGCTACCCGTACTGGCATTGCGAGCTGTTTCCGCGCGACGCCACCGCGCAGACGCTGCACCGGCACCTGCTGTGGACCATCTATCTCAACGACGGCTTCGCCGAGGGCGAGACCGAGTTCCTGCACCAGGGCCGCAAGGTGGCGCCGCGTACCGGTAGCCTGCTGATCGCCCCGGCTGCGTTCACCCATACCCATCGCGGCAACCGGCCGCGCGGCGGCGACAAGTACATCGCCACCAGCTGGGTGCTGTTCCAGCGCGCTGAGAAGCTATACGGCGGCTGACGCTTCCTCGCGCCGGCCTCATCCGCGCCCCGCGCCGGCCCGATCCGGCCTTACACTCGCCCGCCATCTCACCCATCGCCGATCCCCATGCGCCGCCCCGCCCGTCTCGCCCTGCTGCTTTCCACCCTCGCCCTGGCCGCCTGCTTCGGCGGCGACAAGACCAAGCCCACGCAGGCCCCGCCGCCGGCGGTGGTGGTGCCCAAGCTGCGCATCGGCCTGGCTCTGGGCGGCGGTGCGGCCAAGGGCTTCGCGCATATCGGCGTGATCAAGATGCTGGAGGCCAATGGCATCCGTGCCGATGTGGTGTCAGGCACCAGCGCCGGCAGCGTGGTAGGCGCGCTCTACGCCAGCGGCATGGACCCGTTCCAGATGCAGGAACAGGCCTTTGGCATGGACGAGGCCAAGATCCGCGACGTGCAGTTCTTCTCGCGCGGCCTGGTGCAAGGGCAGAAACTGCAGGACTACGTGAACCAGCTGGTCGGCAATCGCCCGATCGAGAAACTCAAGCTGCCGTTCGCCGCCGTGTCCACCCAGCTCGAAGACGGCCACCGCACGGTATTCGTGCGCGGCAACACCGGTCAGGCGGTACGCGCGTCCAGCAGCATCCCCGGCGTGTTCGAGCCGGTGACGATCGGCGGCAGGCATTACGTCGACGGCGGCGTGGTCAGCCCGGTGCCGGTGGACGCGGCGCGCCAGCTGGGCGCCGACATGGTGATCGCGGTGGATATCTCCACCAAGGCCGACGGCAGCAATCCGCAGGGCATGCTGGGTGTGGTCGGCCAGTCGATCAGCATCATGGGCCAGAAGCTCGGCGAGCAGGAGCTGGCCCGCGCCGACGTGGTGATCCGCCCGAAGGTCAATCAGATCGGCGCCACGGATTTCGAGCAGAAGAACCAGGCCATCCTCGAAGGCGAACGCGCCGCGCAGGCGGCGATGCCGGCGATCAAGGCGAAGCTGGCCACGCTCGAAGCCGCGCGCAAGGCACCAGCCGCGCCGGTGATAGCGACGCACTGACGACGCGGCGCGTCAGCGGCGGAAACGCACGTAGGCGCGCTTGGCCAGATACAGCAGGTGGCCGGTGAGGCCGGCGTCCTGCGCCTTGCGCAGCGCCGTGTTTTCCGCGTAGAGCATGCGGATCTGGGCATCGCGCTGTTCCAGCAGATGTCTGATCTCAGCCACGTCGCCGCGGCTCAGCGTGCTGCCTTCGGCGATGCGCTCGGGCAGCTGTCGATTGACGTAGTACGTGGTGTGCCGGTCCGCCGTTTCCTCGACGGGTCGGTCTTTCGTATAGAAGTAGAGCGCGATCGAGCGCCGCGTCAGCGGCGCGCGATCCTCCGGCAGGCAGATGCGGTCAAAGGCATGCCACGAGCGCTCCGAGGTTTCGAAGATCACGCAGCGATTGAACACCGGCGCGACCGAACGCGAAGGCCGCGCGTCGGCCTGCGGATCGCGGAACAATTCCAGGCGGCCGCCCCAGCTCTGTTCCCACTCGGGATTGAGATAGACGATCAGATTCAGGCGCCGGTGCCAGCGCTCGCTCGGATGGAAGTTGAAATCGACGTGCGGGTCCAGGCTCATGCCGTCGCGGTTCTCGTGCGTGCCGCCGCCCAGGTACCAGGGATCGTAGAGCAGCCCGTCGATGCCGGTAAAAGCGCCGACCGCGCGCAGGAATGCCTGGCTCTGGATCACGTCGTCCAGCCGGCGGTAGGCCGCACCGACATCGCGGATCCTGGCCAGCGTGGACTTGCCGCCGGGCATGCCATCGTCGCCGATCGCATTGCCTTTTTCGAACGCCGGAAACTATTCCAGCAATGCCTGGATGAAGGCGCGATCCAGAAAGTCGTCGATGACGACATGTGGAAACGGCGACGCCGACAGGAACTCGCCGCGGATGCGTTCGGACGCTGCGACGACGTCGGGATTGAGGATCGAGAGGTCCGCTGCGGATTCCATGCGTGGCAGCCGATTAGGAAAGCGACGAATTATAGCCAGCGTGCCGAACCGCGGGCATCGCCTTGCCACGACTGGTCCGGACCCGGGTCTGCTGCTAGCGTGACCGGCTTACTTAGCC
Source organism: Dyella sp. CR10 (assembly GCF_055814425.1). NCBI lineage: Bacteria > Pseudomonadati > Pseudomonadota > Gammaproteobacteria > Lysobacterales > Rhodanobacteraceae > Dyella > Dyella sp. CR10. The sequence goes on along the minus strand of NZ_CP185986.1, from coordinate 4,674,534 downwards.
ATCCAAAGAATCCCATGCGCCACATGCTCCGCTGGCTTCCCGGCATCCTGACTCTGGTCGTCGCGCCGCTGGCTTGCGCCGATCAAGCGGCTACGGATCCGCGCATCGAACGCCTGCTTGCCGATCTGGCCAAGACGCAGCAGATCAGCATGGCGAAGCTGTCGCCGGACGGCCGCTGGCTGGCCTGGGTGGTGACCCGCCAGGGCAAGCCGATGGTGGAGGTGGCCAAGGCCGACGGCAGCAATCCGCTGCCGGTCGGCAACATCGCGCCTGGCAGCTGCAGCCAGAGCGATATCGCCTGGACGCCGGACTCGCGCCGCTTCGCGTACTTGTCCGACTGCGGCAACAGCGATCGGCACAAGGATGTCTTCGTCGCCGACGTCGTTAGCCCCGGCGGCGCCAGAAAGCTCGCCACGCTCAAAGGCATCGCGCAGGAACTGGCCTGGGCGCCGAACGGTCGTGCGCTGGGCTTCCTCTACGTGGAAAACGCCACTCGCCGCTCCAGCGCGCTGGAGGCGGCCCGGCCGATGGCCGGCGAAGTCGGCGTGGATGGCGTGGAAGTCCAGCAGGTCGCGGTGGTGGATGCCCAAGGCGGCGCGCCGCGCCGCCTCACTTCCACCAGCACGCACGTCTATGAATTCGCATGGTCGCCTGACGCCAGGCGGCTGGCCTACGTGGCCGCGCCACCGCCCGGCGACAACAACTGGTGGATCGCCAAGCTGGTGGTACAGGACGCGCAGGCCGGTGCCGCCGCGCGCGTGGTGGTCGATTCGACCGGCACGCGAGGCAACCTGCGTGGCCTGCAGATCGCCCTGCCGCGGTGGTCGCCGGACGGCGAGCGCATCGCGTTCATCGGCGGACTGATGAGCGACCAGGGCGCCACCGGCGGCGACATCTACAGCGTTGCGGCCGCGGGTGGCGAACCGGTGGACCTCACTCCCGGCATCCGCGTCACGCCGGTATGGCTGGCCTGGACCGGCGGCCAGCGCCTGCTGGTGAGCCAGATCGCCAACGGCCAGAGCCAGGTGGCCGAGTACACCGCCACCGGAAGCTCCGCCACGCAGGAACGCGTGCTGTTCACCCTGCCCGCCACGATCGGCGACGGCAGCGCCGCGATGGCCCTGTCGCTGTCAGCCGACCAGCGCCAGCTGGCCTACGTGCAGAGCGCCTTCGACGCCGCGCCGGAAGTGCACGCCGGCCCGCTCGGCGCCAGTGCGCCGCCCGCGGTCACCCGCCTCAACGCGAACAGCCGTCCCGCCTGGGGCAAGGCCGAGTCGATCGAGTGGGACCACGAAGGCCGGCACGTGCAGGGCTGGTTGATCTATCCGGCCGGCTACGACCCGGCCAAGACCTACCCGATGGTGGTGAATATCCACGGCGGTCCGGCCAGCGCGGTCCTGCCGCGCTGGCCGGGCGTGGGCTACGGCGGCGTACCGTTCGCCGCGCTGGGCTATTTCGTATTCATGCCCAATCCGCGCGGCAGCTATGGCCAGGGCGAGGCCTTCGTGCAGGCCAACCGCAAGGATTTCGGTTATGGCGACCTGCGTGACACGCTGGCCGGCATCGATGCGATCGAAAAGCGCCTGCCCGTAGACGACAAGCGGCTCGGTCTCACCGGCTGGAGCTACGGCGGCTTCATGAGCATGTTCGCGCCCACCCAGACCCAGCGCTTCAAGGCCGTGGTCGCCGGCGCCGGCATCGGCAATTGGCAGAGCTACTACGGCCAGAACCTGATCGACCAGTGGATGCTGCCGTACTTCGGCGCCTCGGTGTACGACGATCCGGCGGCCTACGCCAAGAGCTCGGCAGTCAACTTCATCAAGCAGAGCAGCGCGCCCACCCTGGTCGTCGTCGGCGATCGCGACGCCGAGTGCCCGGCGGCGCAATCGCTGGAGTTCTGGCACGCGCTGCGTGCGCAGGGCGTGCCCACCGCGCTGGTCGTCTATCCCGGCGAAGGCCACCGCTTCGTCAATCCGGCGCACCAGCGCGATGTGCTGCAGCGGGCCCTGCTGTGGTTCCAGAAGTACCTGCCGGCGAAGCCTTGAGGATCATCCCGTGCGCCAGTGCTTCTCCTGAAGATTCGCCGCCTCAGAACAGCTGCCCCTGCGGTGATGGCGCGCGCGGCGGTATGAAACGGGAGGTGTCCAGCGACAGCTCCCATGCGCGCCCCAAGCCGTGCCGGCGGCAGGCGACGTCGAAGCGGCGGCGCAGCAGGTCGGCGAACACGCCTTGCCCGCGCATGCGCGTGGCGAAGTCGCCGTCGTAGTCGCGGCCGCCGTTCATCTGCTGCACCAGACTCATCACGTGCTCCGCACGCTGCGGTGCGTGCAGCGCGAGCCATTCGCGGAACAGCGTCTTGAGCTCGTGCGGCAGGCGCAGCACCGTGTAGCCGGCGCTGTTGGCGCCGGCTTCGGCTGCCTGGTCGAGTACGGCTTCCATGTCGCGGTCGTTGAGCGCGGGGATGATCGGCGCCACCAGCACGCCCACCGGCACACTGGCCTCGGCCAGCGTGCGCACGGCCTTGATGCGCCGGTGCGGTGCACTGGCGCGCGGCTCCAGCTTGGCGGCGAGCTGGTTGTCCAGCGAGTTGATCGAGATGAACACCTGCACCAGGCCTTCCCGCGCCATCGGCGCGAGCAGATCCAGGTCGCGTTCGATCAAGGCGTTCTTGGTGACGATGGTGAACGGGTGCCGGCATTCGGCCAGCACTTCGAGCGCGGCGCGCGTCAGCCGCCAGCGTTTCTCGATCGGCTGATAGACGTCGGTATTGCTGCCGATATTGATGGGCTTGGGCACGTAGCCGGGCTTGGCCAGTTCCGCGCGCAGCACTTCGGCGAAGTTGCTCTTGGCGCGCAGCTTGGTTTCGAAGTCCAGGCCCGGCGAGAGATTGAGATAGCTGTGCGATGGGCGGGCGAAGCAGTACACGCAGCCATGCTCGCAGCCGCGATAGGGATTCATTGCCCGGTCGAAGCCGATATCCGGCGAATCGTTGCGGGTGATCACGCTGCGCGCGTGTTCCTCCGTCACCACGGTCTGCGGACGCGGTTGTTCCTCCAGCAGCATCGCGTGCTGCCAGCCGTCGTCCTCCGCATGGCGGCGGATGGTCTCGAAACGTCCCTGTGGATTGGAGGCGGCGCCACGACCCTTGAGCGCACGGAGCCAGGGATCGGAAGGCGTGGGATCGGAAGGCACGGTCATCGGCATAGTGTGCGCCGGCGGCGTCTCGCTCCGCGCGACACGCTCCCCTGCTCGCTAGAACAACTCGCCTTGCGGCGAAGGCGGTCTGGGCGGCACAAAACGGCTCACGTCCACCGGCGCCAGCCGGCCGAAACCCAGGCGCGCGTACGCCTTGGCGAAGCGCTGCTGGATCAGCTGGGCGAACGGACCTTCGCCGCGCATCCGCTTGCCGAATGCGCTGTCGTAATCCTTGCCGCCGTGCATCTGCCGCATCAGGCTCATGACGTGTTCGGCGCGCTCCGGATAGTGCAGCTGCAGCCACTCGCGCCAGATCTCCTTCAGCTCGTGCGGCAAACGCAGCAGCACGTAGCCGGCGGCTTGCGCGCCGTGCTCCCGCGCCGCTTCCAGGATGGCTTCCAGCTCCCGGTCGGTGATCATCGGAATCACCGGCGCGACCATCACGCCCACCGGCACGCCGGCCTCGTGCAGTGCTTTCATCGCGCGCAGCCGCGCATGCGGCGCGCTGGCGCGCGGCTCCATCCTGGCCGCCAGGCGGTTGTCCAGCGTGGTCACCGAAAAGTACACGTGCACCAGCCGCTCGCGGGCCATCGGGACGAGCAGGTCCAGATCGCGCTCGACCAGGGCGTTCTTGGTGATCAAACCCACCGGATGATGCGTTTCGGCGAAGATCTCCAGACACTGGCGGGTGATGCGGTACTTCCGTTCGATCGGCTGGTACGCATCGGTATTGATGCCCAGCGCGATCGACGAACAGCGGTAGCCCGGCCGCGCCAGTTCCTTGCGCAGCAACTCCGGCGCATTGGTCTTGGCGAACAGTCTGGTTTCGAAGTCCAGGCCCGGCGACAGATCCAGGTAGGCGTGGGTGGGCCGCGCAAAGCAGTACACGCAACCGTGTTCGCAACCCTTGTATGGATTGACTGACTGGGAGAAGCCCACGTCGGGCGAATCGTTGCGGCTGATGATGCTGCGCGCGATGTCCTCACGCACGTCGGTCGGCAGGCGCGGCGCCTCGTCCGGCTCGCGGTACCAGCCGTCGTCTTCCGCCTCGTAGGTGCGCTTGTCGAAGCGGCTGACCGTGCGGGAGGACGAACCCCGGCCCTTGATGGGCTGGATGGGCTTGGCGGTCTCGGACATAGGCAACCGAGCCTACGCCCGCACCGTCGCAGGGCCCGAGATTCGCGCGACCGGTCAGCGCGACCGGTCAGGCGCGTCCAGCTGCGAATGCAGCGCGTCGGCCATCGATGCCAACGGGTAATTGGCTTCCAGCTGACGGCGCAGCTCGTCGAACACCGGCGCCGAAATGGTCCAGCCCAGCGGGATCGGATAACTGCCCGGACACAGCCGGAAATGCCACAGCATGTCTCCCTGCGCCGGATTCGCCGGATCCGGGTGCAAGCGATACAGCAATTGGGCTCGTGCGTATTCGCCGCGTGCAGTGCGCGTGTCCAGCAGCGCCAGCAGCGGCGCGGTGGCTTCGCCTCGGGGAGAGGTCCCCTTGCCGGTGACCTGTGGTCCCGGACAGGCCGTGGTGTAGAGCGGCAGCGGCTGCGCGGGATCGTGGCGGTCGACGAAGTCGGCGAGCTCCGGATCGTTGCTGATGTGCAGGACGATGAAGCGCAGGCGCAGACCTCGCGCATCGGCCAGGACACGCAGGCGATGCATCACCTCGTCCAGCGTGGAAGCACCGGAATTCTCGAAGTAGCCGCCGTCGACCAGTTGCAAGCGCTCTGGCACGGGCGAGGTAAGGCCCGGCGCGAGTTTCGTTTCCAGCGTGCCGGCGGGGCTGACATAGGTGAAGCGCGCACTGTCGAGCACCGCTTCGCCTAGCGGCACACGGGGATCCAGCCAGGCCGAGCCGTCGAAGGCCGCGGTCCAGGGCTGTTCGCGCGGCGAGGCGAGCGGCCGGAACGGATGCTGGATGAAGCGTCGTCCTTCGGCCACGGTGGTGCTGTTGAGAAACAACGCCGGCGTAGCGGTATCCGGCCGGCCGTCGGCCAGGCGGTACAGCGCGCTGAAGGGCTGCGCGAAGGCGTCGGTGCCCTCGCGGCGGCCGGCATGCTCCCAGGCGCGGGTCAGCGCGCGGGAACGATCATCGAACCACGAACCCGGCAGCCAGCGCTGGGTGAAGTCGACGAAGAACATGTTGGCCAGCGCCGGCGCGAGAAAGTCGTGGTCGAGCAGGTTGCGCGCCCGTGGTTCCAGATCGGCTGGCCGCATACCCGGCTGGCGCAGCAGCGCGACGTAGGCGGCCAGTCCCAAGCTGCCGCCGGACACGCCGCTGCCGGCAAAGATGAAGCGCGGCAGCAGGGACTCGCCATGGCGCGGACCGCGCTCGTCCACCATCGCGGTCAGGCGCGCCAGCACCAGCGCCGTCCAGGCCGCACCGCGGATGCCGCCACCTTCGGCAGTGACCACCACCACCGGACACGGCGAACGGCCGGCGCAGCGGTCGTCCAGCCAGGCGTTGGCGTAATCCTCGAACGCGGGCCGCGTATCCGCCGGCGCGGCAGCGGGATGCTGGTGGGTGCTCATCCCCGGGTATTGGCGTACGCGATGGTTGTCGTTGAGGTGGAGCAGGTGCAGCACGACGCTCAGCAGCAGCAGCGAGCTCAGCAGCGGAAAGCCGCGCCGGTCCGCCAGCAGGCACAGCCAGCCACCGTTGAGGCAGAAGAAGGCGGCGGCGATCAGCAGGATCGCCAGCGGCCCGATCCCGTCCAGCAGCTCCGGCCGCAGCGCGATCAACACGGTGGCGGCGACGTTGGCGAAGATGGACAGCGCATAGACCAGCCGCGCGGTGCGTCCCAGCAGGCCGGCCCGATCGACGCGCGGTTCCTCCGACGGACGCGCGCACATGGTCGGCAGGTGGCCATCCGAGCGCGGCAAGGCGTTGACGAAGCGACGCCGAGTCATGAAGAACACGATCAGCGCCAGCGACACCAGCAGCAGGCCGCTGGCGCGCCAAGCCCGTCCCGCACAATCCAGCGTCGCGCCGCAGGGGCCATGCGGCACGCGATTGAGCGCGAACAGATAGCCGAGCAGCACCAGCAGCGGCACCGACGCACCAAGCACACGCGGCAGCCAGTCGCGCAAGCCGGCGCCACGGCGATCCTGCAGCGCCGGCCAGCGCAGGTAATTCAGCCGGTAGGCATTGCGCGCGCCGTACCAGACTGCCAGTCCCGCCAGCGCGCTGCTGCTTAGCAACGCCAGGTAGCGGCCCAGGCTGGGGTCGATCCATACCGCAATCAGGAACAGCTCGGCGGCCTGGTCCACGCCCGTCGCGACCACGGCCGTGATAGCCAGCACCCACAGCGATACGCGCAACGGCTTGAGGTGATCCAGCAGCAGCGCGAATGTGCTGCCGGCGCGGTCGATGGCGCGCTGCGGCCAGCCCGGGCGCCCGGCGTCGATGGGGGTGGAAGCGGCGTCCTTCATGTCCGCGCGATCCGAGGGGAAACCGGCCCCGATCTTACGACTCGGGCTCCGCAGGTTTGTGCGTGGTACGGCATACCCTGGGCGTTCGGCCTACTATGCTCCGCGCCGCGGCCGGCGTAGCGTGAGAACCGTTCCGGCGACCTTCCTGCGCCCCGGCAATGAGGACCCCATGCGCTGGCTATTGCTGATCGGCACCCTGCTCTCCCTTACCGTCAGCTTCACCCGCCACAGCGGCGGCGCGATGGGGCTGTGGCTGCTGCTCGGCGTCGTGGGCGCCTTCGTCACCGTGTTTGCCTTCGCGGACGCGAAGATCAGCGCCAACGCGCGCGTAGAAACCCTGTCCGAGTACGACCTGCAGCGCCTGCGCGAAGGCAAGCAGCCCTTCGGCCGCTGAGCGGCGCTTCGCCGTTCTTCTTTTCTTGATGGCTCAGCGCTCCGATGTCCGGAGCGCATCAGCCGATTTTCGGCTTGCTCCGATTGCCTCGGCCCGACGCCTTGGCCCATGTTCCGTTTCGCAACTCAAAGTTGCCAAACGACGAAAAGGAGCAATTCATGATTGGCAAAATTTTCAGCGGCGCCCTGCTGGCGCTGACGGCCCTGCCGGTCGTCGCCGCCGATCGCGTCAACCTCTATTCCTGCGATGGCTGTTCGGTGGAGCAGGAGCGCGAGATGGTGAAGGGTCTCACCGGTGAGCTGGGCACGTTCGATTTCTATGTCGCCAACGTTCCCGCACAGACGATTCACAAGTACCAGCTGGCGCGCGGCTGGTCGCGGCCGCCCTGTTCCAGTCCATTGGAGCCGGGCTGTCAGCAGGAACGCTCGATAGGAAACGTTCGGCCGAACGATGCGCCGATCGTGACCTACGTGTACGACAAGGAGGTCGAGCAGCCCTATCTCGAGGCCTATCAGTCGATGATGCAGTTCTATTACACGGAGCCGGTGGGCTTTAAGAAGTTCTACGAGTTCCAGATCGTCGACCCGACGCAGCCGGCATCGGCCGCATACCGGAAGTTTCGCAAGGACGGGAATTTCTTTCCCACGAATGCCGGCATTCTCGGCAACCCGATCAATCCGGTGATCGACTACCCGGATCCGAATGTGACCCCGTTCGACATCGCCAAGGCCGGTCCCAAGCGCGCCGTGCTGCTCGACCACGTGCGCGACAACATGCTGCAAAGGGTGAACATCGGCATGGACAACGTGGCCAAGGTGCTTTCCGCGTTCGGCATCATCGACAACAACAAGCTTCCGGCCATCGATGTCATCGTGTACTTCAAGGAGGGCGGCCAGGTCACCCTGCGCTTGGACAACAGCACGACCGTGCCGGTGTACAAGGTCGTGGAGGATTCGTTGCGGGATTCGCACGGCAATTCCTTGCCGGTGCAGAGGACCCAGCTCGAGAACGAGGTATGGGGTTTCGACTACACGGGCAACGGCCGCGCCGATGACGTCATCGATATGCGCGAGCGCCTGCAATTCCTCGGCGCCGAAGTGGAGGACATTCACTACGCACGCGAGTGGCTGTGCGGCTCGGTGAATGTCGAGGGGAGAATCACCGTCAGTTGCCTCCCCAAGTAGGCTACGACTGAAAGCCGTAGCCGTCTGGCCTCAGGCATGAGCGCACGTGTTGTCAGCCATGGCCGGCGGCTTGCATCGGAACGAGCAAGCTGCCGCTGCCCCGCGAGTCTGGCGGTCCGTGTTATTCACGGTCGACAGCCGATGACCGGGGCAGGACCTCGACACTTTCTTACCGGGTTCCACGATGTCGATCGTTCACCTGCTCGTACTGCTCTTCTTTTCGGTATTTATGCTGGTGCCGTGCTGGCGCATCGTCGCTCGCGCCGGCTTTCCAGGCGCGCTCGCGCTCTTGCTCTGGGTGCCTTTGTTGAACCTGGTAGCGCTGTGGGTCTTTGCGTTCGTTCCCTGGCCTGCCCGGCCGCGATAAGACGAAACACGCTCTCGAGCAGCTGAAAGACATGGCGAAGGCATGCTCGAGGCATGCCTTCGCCGCTGATTCATCCACTGGCACTCAGTCGATGATGTCCACGTCCTTTGTCTCGCGCAGGAACAGCAGCCCGATGAAGAACGTACCCACGGCCACGATGATCGGATACCACAGGCCGTAATAGATATCGCCCTTCCACGCCACCAGCATGAATCCGATGGTGGGCACGAAGCCGCCAAACCAGCCGTTGCCGATGTGGTACGGCAGGCTCATCGAGGTATAGCGGATGCGCGTGGGGAACATCTCCACCAGCCATGCGGCGATCGGGCCGTAGACCATGGTCACGTACAGCACCAGGATGGCCAGCAGGATCACCAGCATCGGGTAGTTGGTCTGCGCGGGGTCGGCCTTGTCCGGATAGCCAGCTTTCTTGAGCACGTCGCCGACGCTGGCGCTGAAGGCTTTGCTCTGCGCCGCGAACGCCGCGCTGTCGAGACTGCCGCCTTCGAACGAGTCGAGCGTGCGGTCGCCGATCTTCACCTGTGCCACCGCTCCCGCCGGAGCCGCTTCGTTCCGGTAAGGGATGCCCTTCTTGGCGAGGAAGGTCTTGGCTACGTCGCAGGAGCTGGTGAATTTGCTCTTGCCGACCGGATCGAACTGAAAGCTGCACGCGTTCGGATCGGCCACCACGGTGACCGGCGCACTGGCCGCGGCCGTCTCGATCGCCGGGTTGCCGAAGTGGGTCAGGCCCTTGAAGATCGGAAAGTAAGTCAGTGCCGCCAGCAGGCAGCCTGCCAGCACGATGCTCTTGCGGCCGATGCGGTCCGACAGCCAGCCGAAGACCACGAAGAACGGCGTGCCGATGACCAGCGCGGCGGCGATCAGCAGGTTCGCCGTGGTGCCGTCGATCTTCAGGCTCTGGGTCAGGAAGTACAACGCATAGAACTGGCCCGTGTACCACACCACCGCCTGCCCGGCCGTGGCACCGAGCAGCGCGAGGATCACCAGCTTGAGGTTCTTCCACTGGCCGAAGGCTTCGGTCAGCGGGGCCTTTGAGTGCTTGCCCTCGGCCTTCATCTGGCGGAACACCGGCGACTCCTGCAATTGCATGCGGATGTACACCGATACCGCGACCAGTACCGCGGAGATCAGGAACGGAATGCGCCAGCCCCAGTCCTCGAACACCTTGTCGCCCAGGCTCATGCGCGTGCCGAGGATCACCAGCAAGGACAGAAACAGACCGAAGGTCGCCGTGATCTGGATGAAGCTCGTGTACAGGCCGCGCTTGCCATGCGGCGCATGCTCGGCCACGTAGGTGGCCGCACCGCCGTATTCGCCGCCGAGCGCCAGGCCCTGCAACAGGCGCAGCGCGATCAGCATCACCGGCGCGATGATGCCCACCGTGCCATAGCTGGGCAGCACGCCGACGAGAAACGTGGACAAACCCATGATGATGATCGTGATCAGGAAGGTGTACTTGCGCCCCACCAGATCGCCCAGCCGTCCAAACACGATTGCGCCGAACGGTCGTACCGCGAAGCCGGCCGCGAACGCCAGCAGCGCGAAAATGAAGGCGCTGGTCTCGTTGAGCCCGGAGAAGAAGTGCTTGCCGATCAGCACGGCGAGCGAGCCGTACAGGTAGAAGTCGTACCACTCGAAGACGGTGCCTAGGCTGGAGGCCAGAATCACCCTGCGGTGACTGGTGTCCAGCGAGGCGTCCATTGCGGTCGTTGCCATGTTGCTCCCCCAGGGATGGAAAGGCTGGGCCAAGGTGTATCGGCCGCCACGAAGGCGGATCGGGCGATGACGCGATCGTCCATGAGGCGTCGTAAGAGCGACGCACCCCCGTGCGTCGCTCCTTCGATCAGAACTTGTAAAGCGCGTTGAGACTGAACTGGTTGCCGCTGAGTTTCTTCCGGTCGAGGCCGGTGGTGGTGTAGTCGAGCTTGTCGTACATCCACTCCGCGCCCAGTTCGTATGCGCCCGCGGCGTACTGCAGGCTGAGCATGGACTGGCGGTTGCGCAGGCGGCCATTGGCGAACGGCGCCTTGCCGGCCCAGCGGATCACATCCTTGTCATCGGGATTGCTCTGCGCATAGAACGCGTTGACGCTCCAGTTCTTGGTGAAGTTGTAGCCGACCTGCAGATAGCCGCCTTTGTCCTTGATATCACCGAACTGCGAGAGGTCGCCGAACACCTGGCCGATGCCCTTGCCCGCATACACCAGGGCCTTGAGATTCCACGGACCCGGCTTCCAGTTGGCGCCGATTTCGTAGGCGAGGCTGGTGATCTTGTCCTTGATCGGCGCGGCTACCGTGTCGCCGACGCCCTTGAGGCTGACCTGGCTGTAATGCGCCACGAAGAAGGCCAGCCAGTCCTTGTCCTGCACATGCAGGCGCGCTTCCACCTGCGGCCGGAAGCCGGCATTGCCCGCGGTGAGGTAGTTCACGTTGTCGCCCGGGCCGTTCCAGGTGCCCTCGAAGGCGCCGACGTCCAGCCGCCATTTGGGGCCGGAGGACGATCCGTGATTGAGGTCCTGCATCCACACCACGCCCGGGAAGCGCCAGCCGATCAGGCCGGTGCCGAAGCCCGGCGGGAAAGCGATGTGCGACAACGAAGTCGGCACCATGTCGAGCGGGAACAACAGCTCCCACTGCTGGCCGATACGCACGGTGCTGCCGATGTCCGGATTGGTCAGGTCCATGTAGGCCTGGCGCAGGCGCGGCACCGGCTGCTGCTCGCTGTAGGGGCCGGTACCGTTGAAGCCGCCGAAGAAGTCCATCTCGATGCGGCCGCCGCCATTCCAGCTGTCGTTGAGCTTGGCACCCTTGAAGTCGAGCCAGAAGCGGGTGTTGCGTATGTCCACGCCACTGAGCGAGCCGGACGAAGGCGCCGCGGTGGTCTTGGGGACCGGGTACTCCGCGTTCTGGCCGTTGCCGAACGAGAAGTTCTTGCTCTGGGTGAAGGCGCTGGTGCTGATGAACCCGTGCAGGGCCACCGACACGCCCGGCGCCGTCGTGAAGGTTTCCTTCGGCGGCGGCGCGGCCGCAACCTTCTGCGCGGTGGCGTTGGCCTCGGCCGCCTGCTGCTGCGCCTGGACCACCTGCTGCTGCTGTTGCTGCTGCTGGGCCTGTTGCTGGCGCAGCATGTCCTTAAGTTCCGTCAGCTCCTGTTCGAGCTGCGACACGCGCGATTCAAGCTGCTGCTCGCGCGTGGCCGGCTTGGTCTTGGCCTTGGCTTGCGGCTCGGCCTGCGCCCCCAGCGGCAGGGCCAGCGCGACGGCAATGGCCAGCGCGACGGCGGTGCGACGACCGCCCGAACGTTTGAACACCATGATCTTGCCTCCCCAGGCTATGGCCAGGCCGAGCTTGGGCGTGCTGCGTTGCGGGCGCCTATTCCCCATTGGTCGAACCTCGACCAAAGTCGAAGCGAACCGGTCACGTCCGCTTTGCCGCCCTTTCGCTAAACTCGCTGGACGCGCCGTTGGCAAGGGCCTTGCCACGGGCTTTTCCACGTTTCTCGGGCGCCTGTCCGCCCGGTCAGGAGCTTCCCCCATGAGCAAGGTGTACCCCGTCAAGCCCGAGTTCGCCGCCCAGGCCCGCGTCCGCAAGGACGACTACGAGCGTCTTTATGCGGAGTCTGTGCGCGATCCCGAGGGTTTTTGGGGCCGGATCGGCCAACGCCTGACGTGGAGCAAGGCGCCCACGCGCATCAAGAACGTTTCCTTCGATCCCAAGGACTTCCGCATCGGCTGGTACGAGGACGGCGAACTCAACGTCTCGGCCAACTGCCTGGATCGCCACCTGGCCACGCGCGGCGACAAGACCGCGATCATCTTCGAGGGCGACGACCCGAACGAATCGCGCCACATCAGCTATCGCGAACTGCACGCCGAAGTGTGCAAGTTCGCCAACACGCTGAAGAACCTGGGCGTGGTCAAGGGCGACCGCGTGGCCATCTATATGCCGATGATCCCCGAAGCGGCGGTGGCCATGCTGGCCTGCGCGCGCATCGGTGCGGTGCACTCGGTGGTATTCGGCGGCTTTTCGCCCGATTCGCTGGCTGGCCGCATCGCCGATTCCACCGCCAAGGTGATAGTGACCGCCGACGAAGGCGTGCGCGGCGGCAAGAAGATCCCGCTCAAGGCCAACGTCGACGCCGCCTTGGAGCGCCCCGGTACCAACAGCGTGGAAACCGTGATCGTCGTTCGCCGCACCGGCAGCGCCGTGCCGATGCAATCGCCGCGCGACCGCTACTACCACGTGCTGATGGAAGGCCAGTCGGCGGATTGCCCGCCCACGCCGGTGGAGGCCGAGCACCCGCTGTTCATCCTGTACACCTCCGGCTCGACCGGCAAGCCGAAGGGCGTGCTGCATACCTCCGGCGGCTACCTGGTGTACGCCAGCTACACCCATGAGCTGGTGTTCGACTTGCGCGAAGACGACGTGTACTGGTGCACCGCCGACGTGGGCTGGGTCACCGGCCACAGCTACGTGGTGTACGGCCCGCTGGCCAACGGCGCAACCACGCTGATGTTCGACGGCGTGCCCAACTATCCGGACACCAGCCGCTTTTGGAACGTGGTCGACAAGCACAAGGTCACCCTGTTCTATACCGCTCCGACCGCCATCCGGGCGCTGATGCGCGAAGGCGAGGCGCCGGTGAAGAAGGCCTCGCGCGCGTCGCTGCGCCTGCTCGGCTCGGTGGGTGAACCGATCAATCCCGAGGCGTGGGAGTGGTACTACCGCGTGGTGGGCGACGAGCGCTGCCCGATCGTGGATACCTGGTGGCAGACCGAAACCGGCGGCATCCTCATCACCCCGCTGGCCGGCGCCATCGACACCAAACCCGGCTCCGCCACCAAGCCTTTCTTCGGCATCAAGCCGGCCATTGTCGACGCGGGCGGCGCGGTGCTGGAAGGCGCCACCGAGGGCAACCTGGTGATCACCGATTCCTGGCCAGGTCAGATGCGCACGGTGTACGGCGACCATCAGCGCTTCATCGAAACTTATTTCACCGCCTACCCCGGCAACTACTTCACCGGCGACGGCGTGCGCCGCGATGAGGACGGCTACTACTGGATCACCGGCCGCGTGGACGACGTGATCAATGTGAGCGGGCATCGTATCGGCACCGCCGAAGTGGAAAGCGCGCTGGTCGCCCACCCGAAGGTGGCCGAGGCCGCGGTGGTGGGCTGCCCGCACGAGATCAAGGGCCAGGGCATCTACGCCTACGTCACCTTGATCGCCGGCGAACAAGGCAGCGATGAGCTGCGCAAGGAGCTGATCGCCTGGGTACGCAAGGAGATCGGCCCGATCGCCACACCGGATTACCTGCAGTGGGCGCCAGGCCTGCCCAAGACGCGTTCGGGCAAGATCATGCGCCGCATTCTGCGCAAGATCGGCGAGAACCAGCCCGACCAGCTGGGCGACATCTCCACGCTGGCCGATCCGAGCGTGGTGAAAAACCTGGTGGAAGAACGCCTGATCAAATGAGGACCCGAGGAGCCGGGCGAATCGCGTGGCGACGAGTCATCGATGATCCGGCTCCTTTTTCATACCCATGCCCGATGTCCTGATCGCCGACGACCATCCTCTTTTCCGCGATGCCCTGCAGCGCGCGGTGCTCAACGCCCTGCCCGACGCGCGCGTGCATTGCGCGGACAGCGTGCATAGCTTGCTGATCCTGGTGGAGCAGTTTCCGGAAGCGGACCTGCTGCTGCTCGACCTGCACATGCCCGGCGCGCGCGGCTACTCCGCTCTCGCGCATATCCGCGGACAGTTTCCGGGATTGCCCACCATCGTGGTGTCCGGCCACGAGGAAGCACACGTGGCGCGCCGCGCGCTGGCGCACGGCGCATCCGCCTATATTCCCAAGTCCAGTTCCGGCGAAGAGATCGTAAAGGCGATCCGTGCCGTGCTCGACGGTGACGTGTGGCTGCCTCGTGCCATGCTCGGTGATGGCGGTGCCATGCTGCGGGACGACGAAGCGGATGTGGCCAATCGCGTAGCGTCGCTCACGCCGCAGCAATTTCGCGTGCTGACCATGATCGCCGAAGGCCTGCTCAATAAGCAGATCGCTTATGACCTGGGCGTATCCGAAGCTACCGTGAAGGCGCATATGACGGCGATCATGCGCAAGCTCGGCGTCAACAACCGCACCCAGGTGGCGCTCGCCGCGAGCCAGCTTTCGCTGGAGCCTGGCGCATTGCAGCCGATGCCCGAAGAAGACGACTGAGTCTTTCGCTCAGACTGCTGCCTTGCGCAAGCGTGCGCTCAACAGCGCACGCAAAGCAGCGGGGCGCACCGGCTTGTGCAGCAGCGGGTAACCGAGCAGGCGCGCGCGCTGTTTCAACTCGCTGCTGCCGTCGGCGGTGATCATCGCGACCGGAGGCAGGTCGCCGACGATGCCGCGCAGGTACTGCAGCGCCTGCAGGCCGTTCATTTCTTCGGTGAGGTGGTAATCGGCAAGGATCATATCGATGCCGCCGCGGTGCAACTCCTGCTGCGCCTGCTGCACGTCCAGCGCGACGCGGCAATCCACGCCCCAACGCTGCAGCAGCGCGCGCATGCCGTCGAGGATCGCCGCATCGTTGTCCAGACACAGCACGGTCAATGGCAGGCGCTCGGCGACCGCGGCAGGCGGCGCGGCCGCGCGCCGCCGGACCGGCGCCGCCATCACGCGCGGCACCACGACCGCGAAGCGGCTGCCGCGCCCCACGCGCGAGGAAAGCTCGAGGCGGTGACCGAGGATATGCGCGATGCGATCGCAGATGGACAAACCCAGCCCCAGACCTTTCTCGCCCCAGGGCGAAGGGCGGTCCAGCCGCTGGAACTCGCCGAAAATACGCGCCCGTTGCTCTTCGGCGATTCCCGGGCCGGTGTCCCACACTTCGATGCGCACTTCATCGCCGACACGCCTCGCACCCACCAGTACACCGCCACGCTGGGTGTAGCGCAGCGCATTCGATACGAAATTCTGCAGAATGCGCCGCAACAGCTGAGGATCGCTGCGCACCGCAAGGCGGCTATCGACGATGCGCAACTGCAACCCGCGCTGTTCGGCCAGCACGCCAAACTGCGCCTTGAGCGAGTCGAACAGGTCCGCCAGCGCGAAGCTGCCGATGTCCGGACGATAACTGCCAGCGTCCAGACGCGAGGTATCGAGCAACGCGTCGAGCAAGTCTTCAGCGGCACGGAACGAAGCGTCGATGCGTTCGGCGAGCTGGCCGGCTTCCGCATCCAGGCCAGGATGCTGGCGCAATGCTGAGGTGAACAGACGCGCCGCATTGAGCGGTTGCAACAGATCGTGGCTGGCGGCGGCGAGGAAGCGCGTCTTGGAAGCATTGGCCGCCTCCGCTTCACGGCGCGCATGCGCGGTGGCGGTGAGCGCTTCGCTCAGTTCGGCGGTGCGCTGGTCCACGCGCTGTTCCAGGTTCTCGTTCGCCTCGATCAGCGCCTGCTCGGCGTGTTTGTATGCGGTGACGTCGGTGTAGGTGGTGACATAGCCGCCACCGGGCAATGCGCGCCCGCGCATTTCGATCACGGTGCCGTCCGGGCGTATGCGCTGGAACAGATGGGGCGAGCCTGCGCGCATGTGGCCGATGCGCTTGGCGACATGTCCTTCCACTTCGCCAGGGCCGCATTCGCCATGCTCGGCGTTCCAGCGAATCAGATCCGCTACCGGCACACCGACATAGACCATGCCGTCGGGATAATCGAACAGCTCCAGGTAACGACGGTTCCAGGCCACCAGCCGCATACCCGCATCGACCACGCTGATGCCCTGGGAAACGTTTTCCAGCGTGGTGGAAAGCAGCTCGCGGTTGAAGCGCAGTTCCTGCGAGGCTTCGTCCATCAGGGCCATGGCTTCGGCGATATCCAGGCCGGAGCCGGATAGCGCCCCCATCAGGATGCGCCGCGCGCTGGCCGCGCCGACCGCGGAAGCGAGCAGGCGTTCGGTGTACTGGATGAGCGCGCGGTCGGCCGATTCCGACGCCGCGAGCGCTCGACCGCGGCGCTCGCCGTAATCCTCGAAGGCACGCTGGGTACTGCGCTCGCCGACGATGCGCTCGGCGATGGTGCGCAGATCGGCCACGGAGACGCGGCCGCGCCAATCGCTCGCCCCGCCGCGATCCACGGCGTCGGGTTCGATGAACATCGCCGCATGCAACCGCTCTTCGAGACTGGGACGGAAGCGCAGCGAGATGAAGACCAGGCAGCCGATGTTCGTCAGCAACGACCAGAACGTGCCGTGCATGACAGGATCCCAGCCACTCAGGTGGAACAACGCCTGCGGCTGCAGCCAGCTGAGCCCGAGCGGGCCTTCGCTTAACCAAGGCGCGGCAGGAATCATTGCCGGAAGAAGCAGGGTGTAGACCCACACCGCGAAGCCGGCGAGCAAACCGGTGGCGACACCGCGGCGGCTGGCGCCACGCCAGTACAGCGCGGACACGATGGCCGGCGCGAACTGCGCGACGGCGGCGAAGGCGAGCAGGCCCGTCGCGGCGAGATTGGCCGTATCCGCGGCGACCCGATAGTAGACGTAAGCCATGCACGCAAGCGCGACGATGGCAATGCGGCGCACCAGCAACACCAGTTGCGACAGATCGCTGCGCTGTTCCAGCCGAAGCCGGCGGATGCGCAGCAGCGCCGGCATCACCAGGTCGTTGCTGATCATCGTGGAAAGCGCGACCGAAGAGACGATCACCATGCCGGTGGCAGCCGAGAAGCCGCCAATGAAGGCCAGCAGCGCCATCCCTCGATGGCCATGCGCCAGCGGCAGATTCAGCACCCACGCATCGGCGATGCCATGACTCACCGCCGGCAGCTGCAGGCCGGCCGCCACGATGGGTATCACCGCCACGCTGACGATCAGCATGTATAGGGGGAACATCCAGCGCGCGCGGTAAAGATCGTTGGGATCCTCGCATTCGACCACGCCGATCTGGAACTGGCGCGGCAGGCAGAACATCGCGCAGAACGCGAGCAGCGATTGCGCGAGAAAGCCGGGCGAAATGCCTTCGGCGAACTGCTGCACCGGTAAGGCCGCGGTCGCTTTCAGTCCGGGCCCGTGCCAAAGCGCGTAGACAGCGAGTGCTGCGAAGGCCGCGAGCTTGATGAGCGATTCCAGTGCGATCGCCAGCATCATGCCGTGGTGATGTTCTGTCGCGTCGATGGTGCGTGTGCCGAACAGGATGGCGAAGGTCGCCAGCAGGATCGCGCACCACATCGCACTGTCGCCGAATTGCGAAGCGCCGCCACCGAGCGCCGCATACGACATCGAGACTGCTTTGAACTGCAGCGACAGGTAGGGGACGATCGCGATCACGGCAATCAGCGCCACGGCCGCGGCGAGCCCGTGCGACTTGCCGAAACGGGCGCCGATGAAGTCCGCGATCGAGGTGATGTTGCGCCGCCGTGCCACCAGCGCAAGCCGCCGCATCAGGCCGAAGCCGAACACGAACAGCAGCGCGGGACCAAGATAGATCGGCAGATAGCCCAGACCTTCGCGCGCCGCGGTGCCGACCGCGCCGTAGAACGTCCAGGACGAGCAGTACACCGCCAGGGCCAGGCTGTAGACGATCGGGCGGAGCTTCGGCTGGCGCGGGTACAGCGGCCGGCGATCGCCCGCGTAGGCCACCACGAAAAGCAGGCCCACATAGAGCAGCGACACGAGCAGCAACAGCCAGCCGGCGATCAAGGGTAGTTCTCCCGTCATGGGCACTCCATCGCCTTCATTGCCAGCAAGCGGCGGCACCGGCGCGCCTGGCCGCTTGTTCGTTCCCCTTCCGGCCGGCACCATGCGCGGATGACCACGACGGACGACCAGGTGCCAGCGAAAGTAGCAGAGCGCCTGCGCGATGACGAGATACACCTATGGCGGATGGCTTATGACCATCACCAAGGTCGCGCGCCCTTCCAGGCGCTGCTGGCGGCTTATCTGGGCGTGCCTGCCAAAGACGTATTGTTCGAGGCTGGCGAGTTCGGCCGTCCCCGGCTATCCGGTGCCGATGAAAGCGGATTGCATTTCAACTGGTCGCACAGTGGCGACCAGGCATTGTTCGCGGTCGCGCGCGGCATCGAGCCTGGTGTCGATCTCGAACGCGTGAGGCCGCGACCGCGTGCGCTGACTATCGCGGAGCGTTACTTCAGCCACGAAGAAACCGCAACGCTTGCGACGCTGCCATCGGAGCGGCTCGATCTGGCGTTTCTCCAGCTGTGGACGGCCAAGGAAGCGGTACTGAAGGCGACCGGTCGTGGTCTTGCCTTCGGCCTGCATCGGCTGGGTATTCATGATCAGGAGGAGCGCCTGGTGCTGCGCTTTCTCGACGGTGAGCTTCCGGCCCAATGGCAGCTGCATCGCCTGGTGCTGGATGCGGAGCACGTGGGCAGCATCGCCTGGCGCGGGGGGCCGCGAACGATCCAGTGGCGGACACTTGCCACGGCGCCCCGATAGGCGCAGTGTTGCCGGTCCTGCCTGCCGCGGGATGCCGGCTTGCCATCGTCCCGCAAAAGGCGTTCGCCGCGAGCCGATGCACCCATGACCCTGCTTAGCGTCAACCTCAACAAGATCGCCGTGCTGCGCAACTCCCGCGGCGGCGATCAACCCGACATGCTTCGCGCCGCGCAGACCTGCATCGACGCAGGCTGCGGCGGTATCACCGTGCACCCCAGGCCGGACCAGCGACACGTACGACCGGACGACGTACGCGCCATCGCCGAGCTGCTGCGCAGCCGCGCGGAGTACCGGCACGTCGAGTTCAATATCGAGGGCAATCCGTTCGCGCCGCCGCACGGCAGCTATCCCGGCTTGATCGCGCTGGCGCGCGAAGCCAGACCGGCCCAGGTGACGCTGGTCCCCGACAGCGACGAGCAGATCACCTCCGACCACGGCTTCGATCCCATGGATGATCGGGACATCGCGAAGCTGGAGCCGTTGGTGGCTGCGCTACGCGAGATCGGTTGTCGCGTCAGCGTGTTCGTCGACGCCGGCGCCAGCGGTTTCGAGCGTCTCGCGGCGATCGGCGTGCGGCGCGTCGAGATCTATACGGGTCCTTATGCTCACGCTTTTGCGGAAGGCGATGCGCGAGGGATGCTGGCGTTATGCGCGGAGACGGCGCGGCGCGCGCAGCAGGCTGGGCTCGCGGTCAATGCCGGCCACGATCTTAGCCAGGCCAATCTTGGTGCTTTCCATGTCGCCATCCCGGGACTGGCCGAGGTTTCGATCGGACACGCACTGATCGGAGAGGCGCTCTACGAGGGGCTGGCGACTACGGTAAGGAATTACCTGCAGATTCTGCGCTGAGCGTTGCTCTGGCCATCGTGCCAGCAGGGAAAAAGATGAGCAACGGGACGTCTGGACGTCCATATGCTTGATGCCGGCGGCACGCGCGCGTCGCTCGGCGTGATCGTTTTTTCCATCTGCAGGCCGACACGCTTTTCGCTACCACAGGCGTCGCCACCTATCGGGCGCGCATAAAAAAACCCCCGCCGAAGCGGGGGTTTCGCGGGTAGCGTTCAAACGATCCGTTGCCGGATCACTGACCTTCCGTAAAGCCGATCTTGGTGAGGCCGTAGCTCTTGGCGGCGGCCAGCACGCGGGCCACATGCTCGTAAGCCACGCCATCGTCCGCATTGATCTGCAGTTCGGGCTGGTTGGACTGGCTGGCGATCACCGCGATCTGGGCACGCAGGCCCAGTTCGTCGACCGGTGTGTCGTTCCAGTACAGCGCGCCCGACTGGTCGATCTTCAGACGGATCGGATCCGGCGGGTTTTCCGGCTGAACCACGTTCGGGTTCGGCTGCGGGAGGTCGATCTTCACTTTGTGCGTCAGGATGGGCGCCGTGATCATGAAGATGATCAGCAGCACCAGCATCACGTCGACAAGCGGCGTGACGTTGATGTCCGCCATCGGCCCCTTGCCGCTTCCACTACTGAATGCCATGACTCTTACTCCTTGCCGGTCGTGATGAAACCGACATGGACCATGCCTTGCTCCTTGGCACTTGCCAGAACTTTCTTCACGATCTTGTACTCCGTCGTCTTGTCCGCACGGAGCTGGAGTTCCGGCTGCGGCGACTTCGCCGCCGCAACCGCAAACTGTGCCTTCAGCTCGGCTTCCGTGACCTCGATGTCGTTGAGGTACATGGTTCCGTCGGGCTTGATGGCCAGATCCATGGGTTCGACCGGTTCCGTATCGGTGACCTTCGGATTGGCGGTCGGCAGTTCAACGGTGATCCGGTGGGACATCAGCGGCGCGGTGATCATGAAGATGATCAGCAGCACCAGCATCACGTCGACGAGCGGCGTGACGTTGATTTCCGACATCGGACCGCCGGAACTGTCTCCAGTGCTCATCGCCATGGGTCAATCCCTCACTTGCCTTCGACGCGGGCGCCGGTCGCGAAGAAGTCGTGCAGGTCGTGCGCGAACTCGTCGAACTGAGCGTAGGTCAGGCGGTTAGAACGGTTGAAGAAGTTGTAGGCGAGCACCGCCGGGATCGCGGTGAACAGACCGAACGCGGTCATGATCAGCGCCTCACCCACCGGACCGGCCACCGCTTCCATCGAGGCATTGCCCGAAGCCGAGATCTTGATCAGCGCGTGGTAGATGCCCCACACGGTACCGAGCAGACCGATGAACGGCGCCGACGAACCGACCGTGGCGAGCAGCGTCAGGCCGCCTTCGAGGCGCAGGCTCTCGCGAGCCACGGCCTGGCGCAGGGCGCGGTCGATGAACTCGGAACGGCTCAGCGACTCGGCCAGACGGCCACCGCCGGCCGAAGCCTGCTGGTGATGGGCCACTGCCGAAGCGGCGTCCAGAGCGATCTTCGAGAAGGGTTCGCCCTTGGGCTGGGCTTCCAGCTCGCGGATGGCGTCCTGCGTGGAGCCGTTGTTCCAGAAGCCGTTGATCACCTTGTCGGCGCGGCCACGGACCATGCCGTTGCGGATCGCATTGGCGATGATGAAGTACCAGGAGGAGAAGGACATCACCACCAGCACGATAAAGACGATCCAGCCAAGCGGATCGAAGTTATGGATGAGGTGGTCGAAGCCCATCGACTTCATGGCTTCGGCGTTGGAGGTACCACCCGCGCCGGGGGTCGGAGAAGGAGTCTGTTGGAACATAACGCTACCCTTGGAAAGTCAAGCGTGAACTGGCGACCGTAACTTTTGGTTACAGCTGATTGAGATTGAAGTTGACCGGAACGCGGACGTAACCCTCGGTCTTCTGTCCGTTTCTGATGTTCGGATTGAAGCGCCACTTGCGCGCCGTTTCAATCGCGGCCTGATCCAGCTCACGGTAACCGCTGGACGTTTCCACCTTGATGTCCTTGGGCGAGCCATCGACACCGACGAGGATCATCAGCGTAACCGTGCCTTCGTGACGCTGGCGGATCGCCTGCGGCGGGTACTTGGGCTGGATACGGCTGTTGTAGCTGATGTCCTGGCTGGCCGTGATGTCCGCAGGCGGAGCCGGGGGCGCAGGCGGAGCCGGCGGCGGTGCCGGGATCGGATTGCTCGTCGCTTCCTCGACGGCCGGCGGCGGAGCCGGCGGCGGCGGTGTCGGCGGCGGCTTGACCTGCTGGATGATCTTCGGCGGCGGCTGCTTCGGCGGTTCCGGCGGCGGCGGCGGCGGCGGCGGGGGAGGCGGCGGCGGCTCGATGAAGTTCACCTGGACGATGCGCTCTTTCTGCTTCTGCTCCTGCTTCGGCGGAGCCATCGGCGCCACCAGCAACAGGAACGCGAACGCGTGCAGCGCGATGGCAACAGCCAGCGCCCAGGTACGCCTCCAATTGAACGGCCCTTGGCCGGTTGCTTCGTTACTTGAGGCCATCTGTCACTAATCTGAAGCTAGACAATCGGTGAGACGTGGTCACGACACTTGGCGGCAAGTTGCCTCCACGAAGGATGACATTTGCCACTGGACACGAACACGGGAAGGTTTCAACGGTACACCAGCACATGGCGTTTGTATAGCGGCTGAGGGGCAGATAAATGGACGTCTATTCGCCCCGTCCAGCAACACTTGAAAACGCTTTGGCTAGCCTTACTTGCCGGCTCCTGCCGTTTTTAGCCAGGCCTTCGCTTTGTCGGCCGTGGCGGGGTCCTGGGCGGCCTTCTGCATGGCCGCAATCGCTCCCTGCTTGTCCTTCAGTCCACGGCACGCTTCGGCCAGCAGCATGTAGGCCGTGCCCTTATGCTGTACGCCCTTGTCGATGCCCTGCTGGATCAGCGTCTTCGCCTCGCTGTTCTTGCCCTCGCTGATGAGCAGCTGACCGGCGCGGATGGCGGCCTCGCCATCGCTCGCCTTGGTCATCGCCTTCTTGTAAGCGGCGATGGCGTCGGCCGGCTTGTCGGCCACATAGGCCGCGTCGCCCTGCAGCTTGAGGTTGTCGTAGCTGTCCGTCACCACGCCCTTGCTCATGCCTTCGCTGAGGGTAGCGACCGCCTTGACTGCATTGGCCTTGGGATCCGAGCTTTCCTGGCCGGTGACCAGGTAAAGCTTGGCGAGGTTGACGTAATCCTTCTCGGTCTTGAAGCCGCCGGCCGCCTTGGACTTCTCCATCAACTGGATGGCTTCCGGATACTTCTGCGACTGCATCAGCACCGCGACAGCGTTGTTGAGGGCGGTCGAATCGTTCGGGTTGGCGGCGAGCTGCTGCTGCGCCAGCTGGGCGGCCTGGTCGCCCTGGCCGGACTCGGCGTAGCTGGCCATCAGGATCTGATTCCAGCTGTCGTTCGGCTTGTCGGTGAGAGACTGTGCCTTCTTGATCGCGGCGATAGCCTGCGGGTACTTCTCGAGGCGGTAGTAGGCATTGCCTTCGAGCGCGTAGGACTCGGCGGTCTCCTTCTTGCCTTCGGTACGCCACTTCTCGATGGTGTCGATCGCCGGCTGGTACTGCTCATCGGCCAGATAGAACTGCGCGAGCATGTACTGCAGCTGGAAGTAGGTGTCGTTCGGCATGACGCCGATGTCGAGCGAGCGCTTCAGAAGCTCGATCGCGCCTTTCACGTCCTGCTCGTTGTAATGCAGGTTGGCCAGGCCCTGCAGGGCCAGCGACTGGGCGTATTTGCTCTTGCTGCTGTCGACGATCGGCTGGAGGATCTGCTCAGCCTTCGCCTTGTCCTGCGAGTTGACTGCGTCGAGGCCTTCGTTCAAAGCCTTCTGATCTTTTTCGCTGGTGAGGTCCAGCTTCGGCTCGGTGCGGGTCGCGTTCGGGTACAGCGCTTCCTTCTTGTCCTTGGAATTGCTGTCCTTCGCGATCACCGGGCTGCTCGCCAGGGTCAGTGCAAGCGCCGCTCCGGCGAGCATCTTGATCAGGGGAACGTGCTTCATGGCAGTCCTCATGTAAGGTTTCACGCACATTCGTACGCGGGGGATCGTTGAGCGTAACCCGAGCGGGCGCTAGGAAACAAGTCGCAGTGCCGCAACAAAGTTTGTTAAAAATCAATAAGTTGCAACATTCACTAGCGAATCTTTGGCGAAAGCACCTGCCGAATGTCATGTAGGACTTCACGTACAGGCCTTATGGACTGCTCTTACGGCACGCCTGATGCCCATCAGGACAGCTTTGTCGGCACGCAGCGCGCGTACTTGAGCACGACGATTTTGTCACTTGTTCTTTTGTATTAATGCGCTAGCACACGCATACAAAAAGAAGCGCCGCCCGCTCACGCGAGGCGACGCTCGTTCTTCAGATATCGAGATTGGCGACCTTCAGCGCATTGGCCTCGATGAACTCGCGCCGCGGTTCCACTGCCTCGCCCATCAGCATGGAGAACATCTGGTCGGCCGCGAAGGCATCTTCAATGCCCACTTGCAGCATACGACGAGTCTCCGGATTCACCGTGGTTTCCCACAGCTGCTCGGGATTCATTTCACCAAGGCCCTTGAAGCGCTGGATGGTGCGTCCCTTCTTCGCTTCGTCCAGAAGCCAGCTGCGCACCTCGGCGAAGGTGAGCACGCCACGCGAACCATTGCCACGGCGAACTACGGCGTTCTGCTGGATGAGAGCCGCTACCTGCTGGCTGATGTGGAGAATGGGTCGGAATTCCGAGCTCGCAAAGAACGGCTGCGGCAGCAGCCAGGTGTGGCTCAAGCCGTGCTGGTCGCGTACGACTTCGATCGCGGCCGGCTGGTCTTCGACAGCCGGGCGCAGCGAAAGGCGGTAGCGCGGCTTGCCGAGGCCGCTGGCGGCCAAGCGTTGGGCGGCGCCGTCCAACCAGGCCTGCATGGCGGTCGCGTCATTCCACAGCGCCGCTTCGATCGGGGTGTGCTCGAGCAGCGCGGTCAGCACATTGGCGTCGAAGCGATGACCCAGCCGCTCGATCTGATCGAGTGCCGCCTGATAGTCGCGCAACAGCTTTTCGAGCGCTTCGCCAGTGATCGGCGGCGCGTCCGCGCTATAGGTCAGCTCCGCATTATCGACCGCGCTGGAGATCAGATACGCATTGAGCGCGGCATCATCCTTCAGATAGAGCTCTTGCTTGCCCTGCTTCACTTTGTACAGCGGCGGCAGGCCGATGTAGACGTGACCGCGCTCGATCAGCTCGGGCATCTGGCGATAGAAGAAGGTCAGCAAGAGGGTGCGGATGTGCGAGCCGTCCACGTCCGCGTCGGTCATGATGACGATGCGGTGGTAGCGCAGCTTGTCCGGGTTGTACTCCTCCTTGCCGATGCCGGTGCCCAGGGCGGTGATCAGCGTGCCCACCTCGGCGGAGGACAGCATCTTGTCGAACCGCGCCTTCTCGACGTTGAGGATCTTGCCCTTCAGGGGCAGCACGGCCTGGGTCTTGCGGTTGCGGCCCTGCTTGGCGGAGCCGCCTGCGGAGTCACCCTCCACCAGGAACAGTTCGCACAGCGCTGGATCCTTCTCCTGGCAGTCGGCGAGCTTGCCCGGCAAGCCGGCAATGTCGAGCGCGCCCTTGCGACGAGTCATCTCGCGCGCCTTGCGCGCTGCCTCGCGAGCACGAGCCGCATCCACCACCTTCGAGGCGATGGCCTTGGCTTCGTTCGGATGCTCGAGCAGGAATTCGCCCAACTTCTCGTTGACCGCCTGCTCCACCGCGGTCTTCACCTCGGATGAAACCAGCTTGTCCTTGGTCTGCGAAGAGAACTTCGGGTCCGGCACCTTGACCGAGAGCACGGCAATCAAGCCTTCGCGCATGTCGTCGCCGGACAGGGTGACCTTGGCGTTCTTGGCCAGACCTTCCTTCTCGATGTAACCCTGCAGCGAACGGGTCAGCGCGGCACGGAAACCCGTCAAATGCGTGCCGCCGTCGCGCTGGGGAATATTGTTGGTGAAGCAGAACATCGTCTCCTGGTAGGAGTCGGTCCACTGCATCGCCAGTTCTACACTGATGCCATCCTGCTGCGCGCTCAAGCTGATCACGTTCGGATGCAACGCGGTCTTCAGCTGGGCCAGATGCTGTACGAAAGAGCGAATGCCGCCTTCGTACGCGAACGTGTCGTGACGCCCTTCCCCACGCTCATCCTTCAGTTCGATGGTGACGCCGGAGTTGAGGAACGCCAGCTCGCGCAGGCGCTTGGCCAGGATCTCGTAATGAAACTCGATGTTGGAGAAGGTCGCCGGGCTCGGCAGGAACCGAACCGTGGTACCCCGCTTGCTCGAAGGGCCAACCACCTTGACCGGATACAGCGGCTCGCCCATGGCGTATTCCTGCTGATGTTCCTGGCCTTCGCGGTAGATGGTGAGCCACAGATGCGAACTGAGGGCGTTGACCACCGAAACACCCACGCCGTGGAGGCCGCCTGACACCTTGTACGAATTGGCGTCGAACTTGCCGCCGGCGTGCAGCACGGTCATCACGACCTCCGCCGTGGAGCGCCCCTCTTCCGGATGGATATCCACCGGGATACCACGACCGTTGTCGGACACACTGACCGAGCCATCCTCGTGGATGGTGACGATGACATGGTCGCAATAGCCGGCAAGGGCTTCGTCGATGGAGTTATCGACGACTTCGAACACCATGTGGTGGAGGCCGGTGCCGTCATCGGTATCGCCGATGTACATGCCCGGGCGCTTGCGCACCGCTTCCAGGCCTTTGAGTACCTTGATGTTGCTCGAATCGTAGGATGCGTTCATGCCTTGATCGTTTCCTGGCGCCTTCGGCCCTGCCCGGCACGGCGCCTTTAAGCCGGATCAGGGACACTAATGCGTAATTATAGCAGGCGCGGAGACCTGACCCTGTTCCACGTGGAACACATGCGCTGAAACGGTCTGTAAGGGCTCAGGAAGCTCGGTGCCGGTGATCAGCACCTGCGCACCGGCCTCGACGAGCTGGTCCACCACGGCCCTCTGATGCGGTTGATCCAGTTCTGACGCGAGATCATCGAGGCAGACCACCGGCCATTCGGCCCGGTGTTCCGCGTACAGCCCCGCCTGTGCAAGCACACAGCCAAGGGCCGTCAGCTTCTCCTGACCTCGGGAAAGATGCTCCTTTTGAGGAGCAGCTTCGTAGGCAATCGACCAATCTGCGCGATGAACACCCAAAGTGGTGTGACCACGGGAGATATCCCGGTCCCGCTGCTCGCTCAGCTGGGACAGCAGATCACGGTCATCGGCCCACCCCTTCCGGTACCTCAGTTGCAGGGAGCCCAGTTCGGGTAACAGTCCCAAGAGGCTTCGCTCTAGATGCGGACGCAACCGGTCCAGGTATCGCACCCGCATGTCATGAATATGCTCAGCGGTCTGACTGAGTTCCATCTCCCAGGGTACGAACAAGGACTGACCAGAGATCGCGCCGGATCGAAGCAGGCTGTTTCGCTGCTTGAGCGCTCGTTGATAGCGCCGCCATGCAACGAGAAAGGCGTGTTCCACGTGGAACACGCCCCAATCCAGGTAACGTCTTCGTTCTTCTGCCCCGCCGGCAATCAACGCGTGTGAGCCTGGCTCAAAGCACACCACGGCGCATTCGCTCACCACCTGGCCCAGGCTTGCCGACTGTCCATCCACTCTGGCTTCCCAGCGCGAGCCTTCGCGCCCGAGCCCTACCCTGACCGTGCGGCCGTCCTCGCGCGCGATTTCCCCAAAAACGGAAACGGCTGCCGCCCCACGTTGCAGCAAGGCATCTTTCGCGCCGCTTCGAAAAGACCTCCCATGGGAAAGCAGGAATGCCGCCTCGAGCACGCTGGTCTTTCCGGCGCCGTTCGCGCCGATAAACGCATGGATTCCGCTACCTAGGGGAATATCGGCCCCCGATAGACAGCGCAGACCTTGAATCCGCAGTCGTTCCAGTTTCACCGCGCCCGTCCAAAAGCAAGAACGCCGGAGCGTCTTGCGACAGCTCCGGCGTTGAACGTTCTATCCAAACCGACCAGACAGGTCAGCATGCTCGCCTTCGTCAGAGACGCAGCGGCATGATCACGTGCCGCGCTTCTTCGTTCTCGTCTTCCTGTACCAGGCAGCTGGACTGCGCATCACGCAGATTCAGGCGCGCCCGATCACCCCGCAGGGCCGACAAGGCGTCCAGCAGATAACCGACGTTGAAGCCCACGGCCAGATCCGACACCACCGTTTCGGCCTCCAGCTCCTCCACCGCCTCTTCCTGCTCGGGATTGTGAGCCACGATGCGGAGCTTACCGGGCGAAAGCTCAAGCTTCACGCCGCGATACTTTTCATTGGACAGAATGGCAGCACGCTGCAGGGCGCTGCGCAGCACTTCGCGATCGAGGGAAGCCGTCTTGTCAGCGCCAAGCGGAATGACCGCTTCGTAATCCGGAAAACGCCCGTCGATCAGCTTGGACGTAAACACCACGTCGCCGCGGCGCACGCGCAGGTGGTTGCGGCCAAATTCCAGCTCGACCTGACCATCACCCGTTTCGAAAAGGCCAACCAGTTCATTCACGCCCTTGCGAGGAATGATGATCTGGCGACGCGTCGAAACCTTGCTGTCCAGCTTCGTTTCCTTGAGCGCAAGGCGATGTCCATCGGTAGCCACGCAGCGCAGCGTGTGCTCCTGCAGATCCAGCAGCATACCGTTCAAGTAGTAGCGCACGTCCTGATTCGCCATCGCGAAGGCGGTGCGCTCCATGAGGTCGCGCAGCACTTCTTCGGGAAGGGTCACGCGTTCGACCAGTTCGATCTCGTCGATCGTAGGGAACTCGGTTGCCGGCAAGGTGGCCAGCGTGAAACGGCTGCGTCCTGCGTTGAGCGCAGCGCGATCCCCATTGAGCTTCAACTCTATCTGCGCACCGTCCGGAAGCGCGCGCACGATGTCGAACAGCTTGCGTGCGGGAATGGTGGTTTCGCCTTCGACCAGCTTGTCGGCGTCGGAGGTGGCGACCATCTCGACTTCCAGGTCGGTACCTGTCAGCGAAAGCCTGCCGTCGACGACCTTGACCAAAAGGTTCGCGAGAACCGGCAGCGTCTGACGGCGTTCGACGACGCCCACGACCTGCTGCAGCGGCTTGAGCAGAGCTTCTCGTTGGATGCTGAATTGCATGTAGGCGCTTCCCCTAAACCTGCTTTTCTGTTTTTAAAAGAAGTTCTGTGGTGGTGGTAGGTGCCGTGGATAACTTGAAAACCTACCTTTTCGCTTAAAAATCAAATGTTTAAGCTAGTACTTCGGTGTGATCGAACTGGCCCGCAGATTGTGGGTCGCTTGTGGATAACTGGGGAGCCCAAGAACGTCCACCTATTATCCACAGCTTCTACCCTCCCTTTTCAAGCGCTTATCCAAGTCCCGTGCCGTCAGCCGGTGAGGATGCGGATCAGTTGTTCCCAGTCCTGTCGCATGCGCGTATCGGTTTCGCACAGCTTCCTGATGGTGCGGCAGGCATGTAGCACGGTGGTGTGATCGCGTCCGCCGAACGCCTCGCCGATCTCCGGAAGGCTGTGCTCGGTCAGTTCCTTCGACAGTGCCATCGCGATCTGCCGCGGCCGTGCCAGGGAGCGCACGCGTCGCTTGGACAACAGATCCTGCAGGCGAACCTGGTAGTAATCGGCGACTGTCTTCTGAATGTTGGGCACCGTCACGGCCTGCGCATGGGTCGCCAACAGGTCGCGCAGCGTCTCCTCCGCGAACTCGGTCGTGATGGGCTTGCCGTAGAAATTGGCGCGTGCCGCGAGGGTGTTGAGCGCGCCTTCCAGGTCGCGAACGTTGGAACGGATGCGCTTGGCCAGCAGCATCGCCACGTTCTCGCTCACATCGACGCCCTTCTCGTGCGCCTTGGCCAGCAGGATCGCCGCGCGGGTCTCGAAATCCGGCGGCTCGATCGCGACCGACAAGCCCCAGCCGAGGCGGGACTTCAGGCGCGGCTCGAGCTTGTCCACTTCCTTGGGATAGCGGTCGCAGGTCAGGATGATCTGCTGCTTGGATTCGAACAGCGCATTGAAGGTGTGGAAGAACTCTTCCTGCGTGGTGTCCTTGCCGGCGAAGAACTGGATGTCGTCGATCAGCAATGCGTCTACCGAGCGGAAGCGCCGCTTGAACTCGTCCATGCTCTTGGTGCGAAGGGCTTCGATCATCGCGCCGACGAACTGCTCGGAGCGCAAGTACAGCACCTTGAACTCCGGATTGCGCTCGCGCATCAGATTGCCGGCGGCATGCATCAGATGGGTCTTACCCAGGCCGGTGCCGCCGTAGAGCAGCAGCGGGTTGTAGGCACGGCCCGGATTCATCGCCACCTGCATGGCGGCGGCCTTGCCCAGCTGGTTGGACTTGCCTTCGACGAAGGTTTCGAAGGTGTAATGCGGGTCCAGGTTATGGCTGAACGGCGGCGGCGCTGGTGCGGGGGCTGGCTCGGCGACAGCAGGTGTCGCCGTCGGGCGCTGCACGGACGATGCCGGCCGCGCCGGCACGCGCGCAGCGCTGGAGCCGACTTCCAGGCGCACGGACAGCTCGTGTCCGGTCAGCTGGGTGACCATTGCCTCGATCCGCGGCAGGTAGCGCTCGCGCACCGTGTCGAGGGTGTACGGATTGGGCGCAAACAGCTGCAGCCCCATGGTGTCGTCGCGGGCCTGCAGCGGCATCAGCCAGGTATGCACGTCCTCGGCGCTCAATTCGCCTTCGAGACGCTCGAGACAGCGCCGCCACAGATCACTCATGGGTATTCTTCAGCCACAGCAGGGGCGCTTGCGCGCGGGGTGGACCGCAAAGTCTAACAGGAGGTTACCGGTTCTCCGCCAGAGCATATCCACACGATTATCCACAGGCCATGGAACGGCCTGTTTTGGCAGGGGTTTGACATTCCCTTCGATTGCCCCGCATAATTTCCAACCTTTTTATCCACATACACAGAGGAGGAAGCCATGTCGAAGCGGACCTTCCAGCCCAGCAAGCTCAAGCGCGCCCGCACGCACGGCTTTCGTGCCCGCATGGCCACGGCCGACGGTCGCAAGGTGCTCAACGCCCGTCGCGCCAAGGGCCGCAAGCGCCTGATCCCGTAAGCGGAGCCCCCCCGTGCGTGCCGGACTGCCGCGCGAGGCGCGGATCCGTCGCGCCGGCGACTTCGCCGCGATGCGCAACGCCAGCGGCCGCCTCGGCGGCCGCTGTTTTTCTGTGCGTTATCGGGACAACGGACTCGATCATGCCCGCCTGGGCTTGGCCATTTCCAAGCGTGTGTCCAAGCGCGCCGTCGAGCGCAATCGCATCAAGCGCCTCGTACGCGAATCCTTCCGCCGCATCCGGACGCAGCTGCCCGCTGTCGACTTGCTGGTGATGGCGCGCGACCAGGCCGCAGGCCTGCGTGGCCCGGAATTGCTGGCCGAGATCGATCTGCTGTGGAAGAAGCTGGTGTCGCGCCAACCCGCCCTCACATTGAAGCCGGACGACTCGGCCGGCACAATCGCGCGTTGACCTTTCTTCCGCCTCTTTCTCCGCGGCGCCGCGCCGCGGCGCCTACCACCGGATCTGCCACGCGATGAATCAAACGCGCACGTTCCTCATCTTCGCCCTTCTGGCCGTGGCGTACCTGCTGTGGATGGGTTGGGAAAAAGACTACGGCCCGAAACCTGTGACTGCCCCGGCAGCAAGCGCCAGCAGCGCGACGGTGCCTTCGGCCGAAAACGGCAGCGTTCCGGGGGCGACGTCCAGCGCCACGGCCGCCGTGCCGGCGACTGGCGGGGCGACCGAGGCGAAGGCTCAGCTCATCACCATCAGCACCGACGTCCTGCGTCTGACCGTCGATACTCGCGGCGGCAGCGTGGTGCGTTCGGAACTGCTGCACTACCCGTCGGTACCCGTAACCAAGAAAGAGCCGGCCCCGCCGCCGGTGCGCCTGCTCGATGAAGAGCCCGCGCATTTCTTCGTTGCGCAGAGTGGCCTGGCTACCGCACAGGGCAATGGCGCTTCCGTCGCGCCGACGCATCTGTCGGTGTTCCAGAGTGCGCAGACCAGCTACCAGATCGCCGAAGGGCAGGACGAGCTGAAGGTCGATCTCACCTGGCAGGACGCCGCGGGCCTGAAGGTCACCAAGACCTATGCGCTCAAGCGCGGCAGCTACACCGTATCGGTGGACCAGAAGATCGAGAACGGCTCGTCCGCGGCCTGGCAAGGCAACGCCTACGAGCAGCTGCAGCGCGCGGCGCAGCCGAACAACCGCAGCTGGTTCCAGAACTTCACGGATCCTTCGGCGCACAGCTTCTTCGGCGCGGCGTGGTACAGCCCGCAGGACAAGCTCGAACTGCTGCCGTTCGCCGACTTCCAGAAGAAGCCGCTCAATCACCCGATCACCGGTGGCTGGGCTGCGATGCTGCAGCACTACTTCGTGGTGGCGTGGATTCCGCCGGCGCAGGAAACCAACGGTTTCTCGACGAGCGTGGTCAATCCTGACACCGCGCAGCCCTATTACCTGATCCGCACCGTAGGTCCTTCGCTCTCCGTGGCGCCGGGCCAGAGTTCCACCAGCACCGCGCGCCTGTACCTGGGTCCGAAGCTGCAGGGCACGCTGGACCAGGTCGCGCCAGGCCTGGAGTTGTCGACCAACTACGGTTGGCTGACCGTCATCGCGCAGCCGCTGCACTGGCTCCTGTCCAAGCTGCATGCGATCAGCGGCAACTGGGGCGTGGCCATCATCCTGCTCGTGCTGCTGTTGAAGGCGGCGCTGTGGAAGCTCACCGCCGCTCAGTTCCGCTCCGGCGCGAAGATGCGCAAGCTGCAGCCTCGCGTCACCGCGCTCAAGGAGCGCTATGGCGACGACAAGATGAAGATGCAGCAGGCCATGATGGAGCTGTACAAGAAGGAGAAGGTGAACCCGATGGCCGGCTGCCTGCCGATCCTGGTCACCTTCCCCGTGTTCCTTGGCCTGTACCGCGTATTGATGGAAAGCGTGGAGCTGCGCCAGGCGCCGTTCTTCGCGTGGATTCACGACCTGTCCGCGCCCGATCCATTCTTCGTGCTGCCGGCGATCTACGTGCTGGTGATGCTGGCCACGCAGTGGCTCACGCCTACCACCGGCATGGATCCGACCCAGGCCAAGATGATGAAGGTGATGCCGATCCTGTTCGCGGTGATGTTCGCCTTCTTCCCGGCTGGCCTGGTGCTGTACTGGGTGGTCAACGGCGCGACCAGCCTCGCGCAGCAGTGGTTCATTACTCGACAGGTGGACCGGGCCGATCACAAGGCCAAGACCGCCTGACCGAAAAGGCCGCGCAAGCGGCCTTTTCCTTTTGCGGCGTCGCCAGACGCGCCGCGCGAAGATAATGTCGCTTTCCGGATCGCCCTCGACCATGAGCCACACGCCCGACACCATCGCGGCCATCGCCAGCGCACCCGGCGCCGCCGGCGTCGGCGTCCTGCGCGTCTCCGGGCCCGGCGCGCCAGGCATTGCGCACGCGATGCTGGGGCGTATGCCGGAGTCGCGCCATGCGCATTTCGCAGCGTTCCGCGATGCGGCCGGCGAGCTGATCGATCGCGGTCTGCTGTTGTACTTCCCAGCTCCAGCGTCTTACACCGGCGAGCACGTACTGGAACTGCAAGGCCACGGCAACGCGGTATTGCTCGACGCCCTGCTCCGCCGCCTGTGCGAGCTGGGCGCGCGCCTCGCGCGCCCAGGCGAATTCACCGAGCGGGCGTTCCTCAACGGCAAGCTCGATCTGGCCCAGGCCGAAGCGGTGGCCGACCTCATCGCGGCCGGTTCGCAGGCCGGTGCGCGTGCGGCGCTGCGTTCGATGGAAGGCGTGTTCTCGCGCCGGGTCGAAACCTTGCTGCATGCGCTGATTGCGTTGCGCGTGCATATCGAGGCGGCTATCGACTTTCCGGAGGAGGAGATCGATTTCCTCGCCGACCCGGCGATCGAGCGGCAGCTCGAAGATTTGCGCGCCCAGCTCGGCGAGCTGTTGCGTGAAGCCCGGCGCGGCGTGCGCCTCACCGACGGGTTGCGCGTGGCGATCATCGGTCGTCCCAACGCCGGCAAATCCAGTCTGCTCAATGCGCTGGCTGGCAGCGATCGCGCCATCGTCACCGATATCGCCGGCACCACGCGCGACGTGCTGCGCGAAACGCTGGATCTCGACGGCGTGGCGCTGGATCTGGTCGATACCGCCGGCCTGCGCGACACGGACGATCCGGTGGAGCGCGAAGGCGTGCGCCGCGCGCGCCACGAACTCACCCGCGCCGACGTCGCCCTGCTGGTGACCGAAGCCACGTACGTCGAAGCGGACCTGAGCCTGTTCGCCGACGTTCAAGCGGACGTCGAGCGTATCGTGCTGGTGAACAAGATCGATCTTGCCGACATCGAGCCACATGCGGAGCCGCGTGGCGACGCGTGGTGGCTCTGGGCGTCGGCCAAAACCGGCCGTGGCCTGGACATGTTGCGTGCACATCTAAGGCAGCTCGCCGGTGCGGGTGGTGGCGAAGGCGCGTTCAGCGCGCGGCGACGCCACGTGCTGGCACTGGAACAGGTGGCCGACCATTTGGAACGCACTGCTGACGTCCTGCGAGATGTTCGTGCGGGCGAACTGGCGGCCGAGGAACTGCGCCAGGCGCAGCACGCGCTGGGAGAAATCACGGGCACCTACACGAGCGACGACCTCCTGGGCGCCATCTTCAGCTCGTTCTGCATTGGAAAGTGAGGGTGACGTGGGGTGAGCCACGTAATAACAGCGCCTTACAGAACAATCCGCTGCCGTTCCTGACACAATGGCGCTAACATGCTGAGTTTGCGGGCGCTGTTTCCGGACCACACCCTGGCATGCTCACCTTCTTCTTCGGCGCCTTCGGGCTGTCCACTCTCTGGCTTGTTCCTTTGTTTTGGCGCGCCGTTCGCGCGCTGCTGCTGAGATCGCGCAAACAATCGGTCGGCGGACAGGGCACGATTCGCTTTTGCCTTGGCGGGCTGCTGGTGTTGCTGGCCAGCGCGACGCTGGAAGGCTTGGTGGTTGCGCACTACACGGACGATCCGCACGCGGGCGGCGTGGTGTGCCGCGCACTGGCAGGCGGCTTCGGTTCGGTGTTCGGCACGACGCTCGCCGCTCTGCTCATGCTCGTGTTGATGGTGGTCGGATTGCGTTGGTACCCGGGTGCGTCCTGGCGCGACACGTTTGCCCACACGTCGGCCAAAGTCGATGCGCTGGCCGCATGGCTGGAGGGTTTGCTTGCCTCGCGCGGTGTGCGCATCGGCGCGCGGCCACGTGGCGCGGTGCGTCGCGCCGGGGCTAGGCCTGCCGCGAGGCGACCGGCCCAGACTGCCGCGCGCCGGACCGCATCCGCACCGGCCAGTGCCGCCGTGGTGATGGAACGCGTCCCAATCGTCGTTCCGCCAGCCGATCCTGCTCCGCCGGCACGCCGGAATGCTGCCGTGCCGGTGCGAGAGCAGGTCATCCGCGAGCCATGGATGCAACCGCGCAACGTGCCGATGCCTCCGGCGCCTCCGCGTGTCTCCACCGCTCGCATCGCGGCGGCCATGGCCGCCGCCGCGGAGCGTTCGACGCCGGAAGAAGCGCATGCGTCGATACCGCTGCGCGTCGAGCCGCTGGGTGAAGCGCCATCTCCCTTGCCAGTGCGCGATACGAACGAGACCCTAGAGCCAGTCGACTACGCACCATCGGTCGATACCGCTTTCGGCGAGCCAGAGGCGGCGTTGCCTGCACCCGTACCTCTCCGTTCTGAAGATCATCTCGACGACACGCTTCCCGCCCTCGCCGCCGCGCCGGCGCCAGCCCGCGCCATGCCGCAGGGTCGGCGTCTGGCCGCCAATGACGACGAACCCGCTGCTGTCCCGACTCCGTCGGCGCCGGTGGCGCCGCTTTCGCGCGCATGCAGTGGCATCTTGCTGCCGCCGTTGTCCCTGCTCGCGCCGCCGTTGCCATCTTCGGACGCGGTCGGCGAAGCGCAGCTGGCCGAGACCGGCGAGCTGATCGAGCAGCGCCTGCGCGAATTCAAGGTGCCGGTCACCGTAGTGGGCGCTTCCGCCGGTCCTGTGATCACGCGCTTCGAAGTGGAGCCGGCGGTAGGCGTGCGCGGCAACCAGATCGTCGCGTTGATGAAGGATCTGGCGCGCGGCCTCGGCCGCACGTCGATCCGCGTGGTCGAAACGATTCCCGGCAAGACCTGCATGGGCCTGGAGTTGCCGAACGAGCAGCGCCAGATGATCGCGCTGTCGGAGATCCTTGACTCGCACGAATACCGTGGCTCCGATTCGCTGCTCACGCTGGCCATGGGCAAGGGCATCACCGGCGAACCGGTGGTGGCCGACCTTGCCAAGGCGCCGCACATGCTGGTCGCCGGCACCACCGGCTCGGGCAAATCCGTCGCGGTGAACGCGATGATCCTGTCCATGCTCTACAAGGCCACGCCGGATGACGTGCGCCTGATCATGATCGACCCGAAGATGCTGGAGCTGTCGGTCTACGAAGGCATCCCTCACCTGCTCGCACCGGTGGTCACCGACATGAAGCTCGCCGCCAACGCGCTGGCCTGGTGCGTGGGCGAGATGGAGAACCGCTACCGCCTGATGTCCGATCTGCGCGTGCGCAACCTGGCCGGCTATAACCACAAGGTGCGCGAGGCGCGCGCGGCGGGCCGCCCGCTGCTCAATCCGTTTCCCGCGCATCCGGAAATCCCAGAGACGCTCGATACGCTGCCGATGATCGTGGTCGTGATCGACGA
The DNA here is from genome assembly GCF_055814425.1 of Dyella sp. CR10. NCBI lineage: Bacteria > Pseudomonadati > Pseudomonadota > Gammaproteobacteria > Lysobacterales > Rhodanobacteraceae > Dyella > Dyella sp. CR10. The sequence goes on along the minus strand of NZ_CP185986.1, from coordinate 4,637,880 downwards.
GCTGGCCGACCTGATGATGGTCGCCGGCAAGAAGATCGAAGAGCTGATCGCGCGTCTGGCGCAGAAGGCGCGCGCGGCGGGTATCCATCTGATCCTCGCCACGCAGCGGCCATCGGTGGACGTGATCACCGGGCTGATCAAGGCCAACATTCCTACGCGCGTGGCCTTCCAGGTGTCTTCGAAGATCGACTCGCGCACGATTCTCGACCAGATGGGCGCCGAAAGCCTGCTCGGCCAGGGCGACATGCTGTTCCTGCCGCCGGGCACCGGTTATCCACAGCGCATCCACGGCGCCTTTGTCGCCGATGAGGAAGTGCATCGCGTCGTCGCGCATCTCAAGCAGTACGGCGAGCCCGATTACAAGGATGAGATCCTTGCCGGCCCACCCGGTGAAGGCGGCAACGGCGAGCTGTTCTCGGAGGAGGGCGGCGGCGATGCGGAACTCGATCCGCTCTACGACGAAGCCGCCGCGTTCGTGCTGCGTACGCGGCGTGCCTCGATCTCCTTCGTGCAGCGCCAGTTCCGCATCGGCTACAACCGCGCCGCACGTCTGGTCGAGGCGATGGAGGCCGCGGGCCTGGTTTCGCCGATGGGCATCAACGGCCAGCGCGACGTGCTCGCGCCGGGGCCGGTGGAGTAAGCCGGGGATCTCAGCCGCGCGCGGCGAGCCACCCATCCAGTTCAGTCAATGTTGGCATCCCGCCTTGCGCGCCGAGGCGCGTCACCGACAAGGCGGCGGCGGCGCAGGCCTTGCGTACCGCGTGCGGAAGGCCTTCGTGCAGGAACACGGCCAATGCTCCGTTGAAGGTGTCGCCGGCGCCCGTGGTGTCGACCACGTCCACGGCGAATCCCGGCTGATGCACCGGTTCGCCCGTTTCGCGATACCACGCACCTTCGCCGCCGCGGGTAAGCACGACAGGGCTCGGCGCCTGGCGCATCAGCTCGCGGAAATCTTGCCGCGCGTCGGCACCGAGCAGGGTCGCCAACTCGTGCTGGTTGGGGGTGACATAGCGAGCGAGCTTCAGCCATTCGACCGGCAGCTGCTGCGCGGGCGCGGGATTGAGGATGACCGGCACGCCGAGCCGCTGACCCAGCCGCAGCGTCGCCTCGACGCTTTCCAGCGGGATCTCCATCTGCACCAGCATGGCATCGGCGCCGGCGATGGCCGTGCCGGCTGCCTCGATCTGCGCCGGCGTCACATGGAGATTAGCCGCCGGCACCACGATGATTTCGTTCTCGCCGCCGGCGACGGTGATCGATGCGCTGCCGCTGCCGCAATCGGCGATGCGCCGCACATGGTCCAGCGCGATGCCCTCCCGCGCCAGGCCGTCGTGCAATTGCTGCCCGAAGGCGTCGTCGCCCAGCGCGCCGATCAGAAGGACGTCGGCGCCGAGCCGAGCCGCGGCGACCGCCTGATTCGCACCCTTGCCGCCGGGGATGGTGAGAAAACGCTCGCCCAGGATCGTCTCGCCCGGCCCGGCGAAGCGTGGCGCCAGCGTGACCAGGTCCATGTTGATGCTGCCGACCACGACGACGCGCGCCATACCTGCTCCGAAACCCGACGGTGAAAGCCGCCGAGCATACGGGAAGGCAAGCGCCGGCGTGGAGTGCGCTCAGTGGCTTGCGTCGGGCATGGGCTTGGAGGGTTCGGGCGTGCCCTGCTTTTCCTGGCGCTTCTCGATCATGCGTTCCTTCATGGCCAGATAGCGCTGGCGCTGGCTGTCGGTAAGCACGGACTGAAGCTGGCGGTCGCCGTCTTCCATGATGGCGCGCGCCTGATCGCGGCGATTCTGGCCCTTCGCGCCGCCGCTGCGCAGCGCCTGCAGTTTCTGCTGCTGAGCTCCGAGGATGGAGGCGACCTGGGCTTGTTGCTGATCATTGAGTTGCAGGTGCCTGGCCAGCCGTTGAGCGCGTTCCTGCGGATCCGGCGGACGCCGCTGGCCGTGCATGGCCTGGCTGGCGGGCGCGGGATGGGCGCTGTCTTGCGCATGGACACCGCAGGCGGCGGCAAGGGCGAGAGCGATCAGGCACAGGCGGGTCTTCATGAGCGTGACTCCTCCGGAGGTGCGCCCGAAAACGGCCTCCGGGCCATGCGCGTTGACTTGAAAGGCACGGGCGGGAGCCGAACATCCGTAGCATTGCCGCCCAAGGACATCCCCCATGATCGAACTGCACTACTGGCCCACACCCAACGGCCACAAGATCACGCTTTTCCTGGAAGAGGCCGGTCTGCCCTACGACATCAAGCCTGTGAACATCGGCAAGGGCGACCAGTTCAAGCCGGCTTTCCTTGCGATTGCTCCCAACAACCGGATGCCGGCGATCGTGGACACCTCTCCGGCCGGCGGCGGCGAGCCGCTGAGCATCTTCGAATCCGGCGCGATCCTGCAGTACCTGGCCGAGAAGACCGGCCGCTTCCTGCCTGCCGACACGCGCGAGCGCTTCAAGGTGCTGCAGTGGCTGTTCTGGCAGGTGGGCGGGCTGGGCCCGATGCTGGGGCAGAACCATCATTTCAATCGCTATGCGCCGGAAAAGATCCCCTACGCGATCGACCGCTATGTCAACGAGACGCGCCGCTTGTATGGCGTGCTCGACAAGCAGCTGGATGGCCGGGCCTTCATCGCGGGCAAGGACTATTCGATCGCCGACATGGCCTGCTATCCGTGGATCGTGCCGCACGAGGCGCAAGGCATGTCGCTGGACGATTTCCCGCATCTGAACGCGTGGTTCCAGGCGATCCGCGAGCGTCCGGCGACGCGCAGGGCCTACGAGATCGGCGAGTCCATCAAGGATCGTTTCGACCTCAGCACCGACGAGGAAGCGCGCAAGGTGCTGTTCGGCCAGGGCGCGAAACGCTGACGATCCAGCGGTGAGTCCTTCGGATGCGCCGCTTTTCCCTGGAAAGCTGGCTTCGCGCGGCGCGACGGGTTTTAATCCGCGCTTGTTCTTGCGCTCCGCCCTGCAGTCCAAGGAAGTACCCATGCGCGCCCTCCTCTTCGCCGCCCTGATGACGGTGACCTTGCCGACCATGGCCGAAAAACTCACCATTGAACGCATCTTCGACGGCGGCAGCCTTGCTGGCCCCGCGCCGCGCGGCCTCAAGATCTCGCCCGACGGCAGCCGCATCACCTTTCTGCGGGCGCGGCCGGACGATCAGTTCCAGCTGGATCTGTGGGAGTACCGGCCCAAGGACAACAGCACGAAGCTGCTGGTCGATTCGCGCAAGCTCGAACCGCAGGGCGAGCAGTTGTCGGATGCGGAGAAGGCGCGCCGCGAGCGCGCGCGTACCGCGGGCCTGCGCGGCATCCTGAGCTACCAGTGGTCGCCGGACGGCAAGCGCCTGCTGTTTCCCATTGGCGGCAAGCTTTACCTGTACGACCTCTCCGCCGCCAAGCCGGCGCCGCGCCTGCTCGATACCGGCGGTGATGCGATCGATCCGAAGATCTCGCCCAAGGGACGCTACGTGTCTTACGTGCGTGACCAGAACCTGTGGGTGATCGATCTGGAAAGCGGCGAAGCACGACAGCTCACTCGCGATGGCGGCGGCACCGTGCACAACGGCGAGGCCGAGTTCGTCGCGCAGGAGGAAATGGACCGCAGCGCGGGTTACTGGTGGGCCCCCGACGACAGCGCGATCGCGTTCGAGCGCTACGACGAGGCCAAGGTGCCGGTGGTCAAGCGCACCGAGGTCTATGCCGACCGCACCGACGTGATCGAGCAGCGCTATCCGGCGGCGGGCGACCCCAACGTTGCGGTGAAGCTCGGCTTGGTCTCGCCGGCTGGCGGCCAGCCTCGCTGGATCGATTTGGGCAAGGACGCGGACATCTATCTGGTGCGCGTGAACTGGCTGCCGGACGGCAAGCATGTGAGCTACCAGCGCATGCCGCGCAGCCAGCAGAAGCTGGAGCTGCGCCTCGTAGATGCGAAGACGCTGGCGCAGCGCACCCTGCTTACCGAGACCAGCGACACCTGGATCAACCTCAACGACGATCTGCGTTTTCTCAAGGACGGCAGGAGCTTCCTGTGGGGCAGCGAGCGCAGTGGTTTCCATCATCTTTATCTGTACGGGCTCGACGGCAAGCTCAAGCACCCGGTAAGCCAAGGCGACTGGCAGATCGATGGCGTGCTGGCGGTGGAGGAACAGGCTGGCAGGGTCTTCGTCAGCTCGAACCGCGACTTCGTGCCGGACCGCCAGATCTATGCGCTCAAACTCGACGGGAGCACGGCCGGCGCACCGGCGCGCGTCAGCCAGGGCGCAGGCACGCACATGGCCGAGTTCGCGCCGAGCGGCGAGTTCTACCTGGACACCTACGCGAGCGCCGACACGCCGCCCCAGGTCAGCGTGCACAAGGCCGACGGCAGCTTCGTCAGCTGGATCGAGCAGAACAAGCTCGACGAGAAGCATCCGTTCTGGCCTTACCGTGCCAGCCTGATCAAGCCTGAGTTCGGCACGCTGAAGGCGGCCGACGGGCAGACGTTGTATTACCGCTTGTACAAGCCCGCCGGCTTCGACCCTGCGAAGAAATACCCGGTGTTCGACACCTACTACGGTGGTCCGCACGCGCAGCTCGTGAGCGATACCTGGGGCGATTACTTCAACCAGTACATGGCCGGCCAGGGCTATGTGGTGTTCACCCTGGACAACCGCGGCATGGCGCGGCGCGGACGCAAGTTCGAGGACGCGATCTACCAGCAGCTGGGCAATGCCGAGGTCGAGGATCAGCTCGCCGGCATCCAGTGGCTGAAGGCGCAGCCCTGGGTGGATGGCCGGCGCATCGGCGTGTTCGGCTGGAGCTACGGCGGCTACATGACCACCATGCTGCTGGCCAAGGCCTCGAACGAAATCGCCGGTGGCGTGGCAGTGGCGCCGGTGACGGATTGGCGCCTGTACGACACCTTCTATACCGAGCGCTATCTCAATCGTCCGCAGGAGAACGAAGCGGGCTATATGCGCAGCAGCCCGTTCGCCTGGCTGGATGGCCTCACCAGCAAGCTGTACCTGGTGCATGGCATGGCGGATGACAACGTGCTATTCGTCAACTCGACCAAGCTGATGGCCGAGCTGCAGAAGCGCGGCACGCAATTCCAGTTCATGGCCTATCCCGGCGCGAAGCATGGTCTCAACCTGCCGGGACAACGCAGCCACGTGTACCACCTGATCGCCAACTTCTTCGATCGCGAGATCAAGGGCGCGGCGATGCCGTCACCCGCGCGGCCCGCGGCCGCCGCCTCTGCGGCACCCTGAAAGCGAAACGCCCGCCGTCTCCGGCGGGCGTTTTTCGTGCAGGCAGGCGCGCGCTTACTTGCCGATGTTCGGGCCACGCACCGGTTCGGCGCGCACTTGGCGATCCACTTCGACACTCACGACACCGGGCTGTGCCTTGAAGCGTGCCATGCCCTCCTCGGCCGTCATGCCTTCCGGCAGCAGCACGACAATGGCCGGCGCCCAGCCGAGACTGCGTACGTAGGTGGCGCCCGCGGCATCGCAGACGCGATGCATCGATTCGGGCGACGTGCCGTCCTCGAAGCTGATGATGAGCTGTACCCGGGTGGATGGGCGCGGCGAAGCGGAAGTGTTGGTGTCGGCCATGACGGTGGAACTCCCTTGGGTATGCGCGCAGGCGACGCCCGCGCCGATCAGGATCAACAGCGGAAAGTACAACAGCGTGCGGCGGCTCGGCATGGCGTCATCTTCGCGCGATGGGAAGCCGCCGCGGCGGTCACTGCGCGTGGCCGCCGACGCCCGAGTCGCCCTGCTCCAGCGGCGGCGGATTACCGGCCACGGCCAGCAGGGCCTGCGCGTAGCCGTCTTCGATGCTGACGGTGGAAACCTCATCCCAGGAGAAGAACGAAGCTTCGCGCAGCCATTCGGCGTCCGGGCTGATCTCCTGCATGTAGAAGCCGTCATCCTCGACGGAGACCAGCTTGCCGATGTAGCAGACCTCGGATTCGTCCTCGCTGTCGACATGCACGCCGATCACCGGCGCCTGCTTGGCCGCCGCCTGCACAACCTCGCGGATGTCGTCCAGCGGAAAGCCCCGCGGCGGACGCGGCAGGAGATGCTTCATCGCCAGGGCCTTCTCCATGAAGATAGCGTGCTTGTCGGGCGCCTCCAGCTCGGAAATGTCCCGATGGCGCATGACGTACATGCCGTCGTAGGTGATGCTGTCACCGACGACCCAGAGCAGGAAGAATTCGCGGCCCACGCCACCGACATAGCCGCAGAAGCTGCCGTGTTCGAGTTCGCCGCGCCATAGACGGATCAGCTGCTGCTGCTGCTGCGCTTCGCGCAGCTGTGCTCGCTGGCCCGTCGTCTTGAGTTCAATCACCTTTCCCATACGCGAATAATTTTAACAGCGGGCCTCTTTCCCCATGTTTACAGGATGTAACGGCTCAAATCCTCGTCCTTGACTAGGCTGGACAGGTTTTTATCGACATATTCGGCGTCGATAACGTATTTTTCGCCGGATTTGTCCGCCGCTTCGAAGGAGATCTTCTCCAGCAGGCGCTCCATCACCGTATGCAGGCGACGGGCGCCGATGTTCTCGGTCCGTTCGTTCACCTGAAATGCCACTTCGGCCAGCCGGCCGATCCCCGACGCAGTGAATTCGATGGCCACGCCCTCCGTGCCCAGCAAGGCGACATACTGCTTGGTCAGCGCGCTGTGCGGCTCGCTCAGGATGCGCTGGAAGTCGTCCACCGACAGCGCGGACAGCTCTACTCGGATCGGCAGGCGGCCCTGCAACTCCGGGATCAGATCCGAAGGCTTGGCCAGCGAGAAGGCGCCTGAGGCGATGAACAGCATGTGGTCGGTCTTGATCGGACCGTACTTGGTGGACACCGTGGAGCCTTCCACCAGCGGCAGCAGGTCGCGCTGCACGCCCTCGCGGCTGACGCCGGCGCCGCCCCATTCGGAACGCTGGGCGATCTTGTCGATCTCGTCGATGAAGACAATGCCATTCTGTTCGGCGGTGTACACCGCCTGCGCGCGGATCTCTTCATCGTTGAGCAGCTTGCCGGCTTCTTCGTCGATCAGCAGCGGCCGCGCGTGCTTGATCGCCAGCTTGCGCTTCTGCGATTTGGCGCCGCCAAGGTTCTGGAACATCTGGCGCAACTGCTGGCCCATCTCCTCCATGCCGGGCGGCGACATGATCTCCACGCCGACATTCATGGCGAAATCCAGCTCGATCTCGCGCTCGTCCAGCGCACCTTCGCGCAGCTGCTTGCGCAGCTTCTGGCGCGTGTCGTTATCGATCGCCGGCGCTGCGTCGTGGGTCCAGTCGGTGGGTGCCTGGCGGCGCGGCAGCAAGGCGTCGAGGATGCGGTCCTCGGCGCGGTCTTCCGCCTGCGAGCGCACGCGCTTGACCGCCTGTTCGCGGGTGAGCTTGTAGGCCACGTCGGCGAGGTCGCGGACGATGGACTCCACGTCCTTGCCCACATAGCCGACCTCGGTGAACTTGGTCGCCTCCACCTTGACGAACGGCGCATTGGCCAGCGTGGCCAGGCGGCGGGCGATCTCGGTCTTGCCCACGCCGGTGGGGCCGATCATGAGGATGTTCTTCGGCGTCACTTCGTCGCGCAGGCCTGGCTCCAGCTGCATGCGGCGCCAGCGGTTGCGCAGCGCGATCGCCACGGCGCGCTTGGCGTCGTGCTGGCCGATGATGTAGCGGTCGAGTTCGTTGACGATTTCGCGGGGGGTGAGTTCGGACATGGCTCGGCTCGGGGGAAACGGTGAAATCGGGAGCTGGGACGGGGACGACGCGGGCGCGAACGGATCGCCGTTCGCGCCAGGTCAGAGCTCTTCGATCGTCGTGTTGTGATTCGTATAGATGCAGATGTCGCCGGCGATTTTCAGCGCCCGTTCGACGATCTGCCGCGCATCCAGCTCAGTGTTCTCCATCAGGGCCAGCGCGGCGGACTGCGCATAGGGCCCGCCGGAACCGATCGCGATCAGGCCGTGCTCGGGCTCGAGCACATCGCCGTTGCCGGAGATCAGCAGCGAGGCATCCTTGTCGGCGACCGCGAGCATGGCTTCCAGGCGGCCGAGGCGGCGGTCGGTGCGCCATTCCTTCGCCATCTCTACCGCGGCGCGCGTGAGGTTGCCGCTGTGCTTGGCCAGCTTCTCCTCGAACAGCTCGAACAACGTGAAGGCGTCGGCGGTGGCGCCGGCGAAACCGGCCAGCACGTCACCTTTGCCCAGGCGGCGGATCTTGCGCGCGTTGGCCTTCATCACCGTGTTGCCGAGAGTGACCTGGCCATCGCCGCCGATCACGACGCGGCCGTTGCGGCGGACGGAAACGATAGTGGTGGCGTGGAACGATTCCATGTGCGGAAGCTACCTGCGGATACGGATCACCCGATGTGGGGAGAGCGGTCGCCAAACCCAAGGGCGATCGCCGACCTCCGGCTGTCAGGGACGCGGGAATATGCTGTCGCACAGCTTGTGATCCGTGACAATTTCCGATTGACAGCGGTCTTCACACGCTTTTTACTCCAGCGCAGAGGGGTTCCGCCGCATGAACTTGTGGCGGGCGAGAGGGAGAGGTGCTTCACGGGGAAGCGATCCCATAGGGAATCGCGAGAAGCGCCTTCAACGCCGCATTGAACCGGGCTGTCACGTCGTCGGGGAAGTTGTTGCCGTGAATTTGGATCGATTCATATTCCGCGCCTTGGAATTTGGATCGATCTAAATCCCGGTCATGGGCGCATTGCATGGCCCATGCGGCGCTGTGACCGCCCAGGCGGCTGCCTGGCGCGATGAGCGCAGCCCCTCGTTGGCCGGTTGCGTCCGCTTGGGCGGAACCGGGTCCGCCCCCGCAAGGGGCGTCACGGGGAGACCACTAGCAATGTCGATGAGCAATTCGAGCAAGCGATCGTCGGGCAGCGCACTGCGCTTGAGCGCGCTGGCGCTGGCGCTGGGCGGCTGTTTCGCCGCCACGGTCGCGCAAGCGCAGTCCAACGCGTCGGGCGCCATCTTCGGCCGCACCGAGGCTGCACCGGGTACCACGGTGCATATCGAGAATCCTTCCACCGGCTTCAGCCGCGACGTGGGCGTGGACGCGGACGGCCGCTACCGCGCCGGCTCGCTGCCGGTAGGCACCTACAAGGTGAGCGTGCAGCGCAACGGCCAGACCGTGGACAGCCGCGACACCATCCAGGTCAACGTCGGCACCGGCACCGAGGTGAGCTTCGTAGCCGCCGCGACGGCGCCCGGGGCCAAGAACCTCGAAGGCGTCAGCGTGGTCGCCAGCGCCGTACCGGCCATCGACGTGTCGTCAGTAGATACGCGCACGGTGCTCAACGCCGAACAGTTGCGCCGCCTGCCGCTGCCGCAGACCGTGAACGCCGCCGTGCTGCTGGCGCCAGGCGCGGTCAACGCGGATTCGCGCTACGGCAATGCCGTCTCGCTGGGCGGTTCGTCGGCGGCTGAGAACCAGTACTACGTCAACGGCTTTCCAGTGACCAATCCGCTCACCGGCCTGGGCGCGACCACCTTGCCGTTCAATTCCATCGAACAGGAACAGGTATTCACCGGCGGCTACGGTGCCGAGTACGGCCGCTCCACCGGCGGTGTGGTCAACATCGTGACCAAGCGTGGCACCAATGAGTGGAAGGGAGGCATGCAGGTGCTGTACACGCCTGCCGGGCTTCGCGAAACCGAGCAACCCACCTATCGCCCCGGCGATGGCGCGCAGATCACCGGGCGCGACAAGCATTCGGCCAAGCTGTGGGAAACCACCTATGCGGCGTATCTCGGCGGGGCGCTCATCAAGGACAAGCTGTTCTTCTTCGGCGCGGCCGAGGGCATCAAGTCCGAGAACAACACCTATACGCTCAGCAAGAACACCACCCGTTCGTACAACACCAACAAGACCGACCGCTGGCTGGCCAAGGTCGATTGGAACATCACCGACAATCACATCATCGAACTGACCGGCCTCAGCGATACCGCGTCGACCTACGCCGACCAGTACGTCTATGACGGCGTCAACGACATCCAGTACGCCAAGAAGGGCTGGCGCAGCCAGAAGAACCAGGGCACGGCCGGCTCCTCGCCCGGTGGCCAGGTCTACGTGGGCCGCTATACCGGCTACATCACCGACAACCTCACCGTCGACGCGCTGTACGGCAAGGAGCGCACCGACCACGTCGATCTGACTTCCGGTTCGAGCTGCACCTATTTCCAGGACAACCGCGACAGCGTGCCGCCATCGCAGCGCCTTCAGGGCTGCAACATCTCCAGCGGCATTGCCGCGCCAGGCGCCTACGACGAGACCAATGGCTGGCATCTCAACGTGGAGTACCGTCTCGGCAGCCATGATCTGCGCGCCGGCGTCGATCATTACAACGTGACGTCGCTCAACGGTTCGGACACCTCCGGCGGCGTGGGCTGGTTCTACTACGACAACCCGCCCAGCGGCGTGATCGAATCGCGTGGCAACCTGGTGGTGCCGCCGGGCCACACCGGCATCGTCGAGCGCTATGTGTTCCGCGCGATCGGCCAGGCCAAGGTCAAGCAGGAAGCTCAGTACCTCGAAGACCACTGGCAGATCACCGACCGCTGGCTGGCGTATATCGGCCTGCGCAACGAGCAGTTCGAGAACCTCAATGCCGACAACGATGTGTTCGCCAAGCAGCGCCACCAGCTGGCGCCGCGCCTGGGCCTGTCGTGGGACGTGCTGGGCGATTCGAGCCTGAAGATCTACGCCAACGCCGGCCGCTACCATCTGGCGATCCCGAACAACGTCGCGGTGCGCGGTGCATCCGGCTCGCTGTACGAGACGCAGTGGGGCACCTACGACGGCGCGGTCAACACCAACGGTACGCCGCCGAACTGGCAGCCGATCGAAAATGTCGTGTACGCCAATGGCGCCGACGGCACGCCGCCGGATCCGCGCTCGATCTCCGCGCGCAACCTCAAGGCGTATTACCAGGACGAGTACATCCTGGGCTTCGACCAGCAGTTCGCCGACCACTGGACCTTCGGCGCCAAGGTGCGCTACCGCAAGCTGCGTAGCATCATCGACGATTGGTGCGACGACCGCCCGTTCATCAAGTGGGCTGCCGACCACGGCGTGAACTACGCCGACCCGTCGCCGACCTGCTACATCATCAACCCGGGTGCGTCCAACCGCTTCTCCATCGACCTCGACGGGGACGGCAAGCTCGAGGACATCAACCTGAGCAAGAAGGACATCGGCCTGCCGGATGCCAAGCGCAAGTACTACGCGCTCGATGCGTATCTGGAGCATCGTTTCGACGGCAAGTGGTATGGCCGCCTCGACTACACGTTCTCGCGCAGCTACGGCAACTCCGAAGGCCTGCTCAAGTCCGACATCGGCCAGCTCGATCCGTCGGTGACGCAGGACTGGGACCACAAGGAACTGATGATCGGTTCGAACGGCCCCGAGGCCAACGACCGCACGCACCAGATCCGCGCGTACGGCTATTACCAGATCGATCCGCAGTGGCTGGTGAGCGCCAACGTGCTGATCCAGTCGGGCCGTCCGAAGAACTGCATCGGCGTGTACCCGGGGGACATCCCGTCGGATATCAACTACGGCGCCTCGTACTTCTACTGCAAGGGCCAGCCGACCCCGCGTGGCAGCCAGGGCCGCTTGCCGTGGACATACCGCCTGGATCTGGGCGTGCAGTACGCGCCCGCTTTCGCCAACAACAACCTCACGTTCACCGCCACCGTCGTCAACGTGTTCAACAAGCAGACGGTGCAGAGCATCAACGAGTCGGGTGAAACCGGCAGCGGCGCGCCCAACCTCAGCTACACCCAGCCGCTCTCGTACCAGACGCCACGCTACGTGCAGTTCGGCGCCCGCTACGACTTCAGCCTGTAAGCGTTACCGCGAGTGCCACGGCGGCGGAAGATCGCCGTGGCGACTCTCCCCATTGACCACCGCTTGCCGGTGGTCTTTTTTTTTGCCTGCCGTATTCGGCGCCCGCCGGCATGACGAAGACCTTCGCGATGGCTAGCCCTTGCGCTTCGCGCGCGGATGCGCCGCGTCATATACCTTCGCCAGGTGCTGGAAATCCAGGTGCGTATAGATCTGCGTGGTAGCGATGTCGGCGTGGCCGAGCAGCTCCTGCACGGCGCGCAGGTCGCCGGAGGATTCGAGCATGTGACTGGCGAAGGTATGGCGCAGCAGATGCGGATGCACGCGCTTGGCGAAACCCTGCGCCAGCGCAAGTTGCTTGAGCCGCGCCTGTACCGTGCGCGGACTGATCGGCGCCCCGCCCCGCCCGCGGAACACCGGCGCATCCGGTTCCCTGCCACCCGTTTCGCCGAGGGCGCGCAGCGCATCCACCGCATGCCGGCCCACGGGCACGATGCGCGTCTTGCTGCCCTTGCCGAGCACGCGCACTTCACCCGCTTCCAGATCCAGATCCATCCAGCGCAGGCCCACCAGCTCGGAAAGGCGCAGGCCGGAGGAATAAAACAGTTCGAGCATCGCGCGATCGCGCAGACCCAGGACGCCCTCGCCGCCGGATTCGACCAGCGTGGCAGCCTCGTCCACGTCCAGCACCTGCGGAAGCTTGCGGTGCACCTTGGGGCCGCGCACGCCCGCGACGGGGTCGTGTTCCAGCAATCCTTCGCGCCGCAGCTGGCGGAACAGGCTGCGGCACGACGAAAGCAGGCGTTGCAGGCTCTTGGGCGACAGGCCGGCGCGATGTTCGGCGGCGACGAAGGCACGCATGCGGTGCGCGTCGAGCCGCTGGAATCCGTCCACCTGCTGCGCCTCCATCCAGCGCAGCAGCTTCTCCAGGTCGCGGCGATAGCCGTCCAGCGTATGCGGCGAGGCCTTGCGCTCGCCCGCGAGGCGGCCGAGCCAGGCTTGCACCTGGCCGCGCGGGTCCATGCTCAGGCGCCGTCCCGCGAACGTTGCAGCGCGGCCGTCACGGTCGCGGCGATCATCTTCAGAAACACGGTGCCCATGCCCGGCTGAAAGCGGTCGCCGTCGCGGCTGCCGATTGCCAGCACGCCCAGTTCGCCCAGCGGCATCAGCGCGGTGGACTGGACCTCCGGCGCACGATCGCCGAACAGCCGGTAGAGCCGCTCAGCGGAAAGCCTTCCCGACAAAGGCTCGTGCTTGGCGAGGAACTCCGCGAACTCCGGCAGCTCGTCGCGCCCGCCGGGCACGCGTACCAGCCAATCGGCCGGTGGCAGATCCACCGAGCCGAACAGGAGCAGGCGCACCTGGTCGGTCTGGAAATCCTCGGCCAGCCGCGCGACCACGCTGCGCGCGGCGATGGCCGGCGTATTGGCGCGCAGCACGGCGACGTTGAGATCGTGGATACGCTGCATCAACCGCTCGTTGTCCGCGGCGACGACCGCCAGTTCGGCCAGGCGGCGCTCCAGTTCGGCGTTCTTCTCGCGCAGATTCTGCAGCTGGTACACCGCCAGCGAAGCGACTTGGCCTTGCTCGCGCGGCACTTCCAGTTGGGCGGCCAGTTCCGGAAATTCGTTGAGGAAGCCCGGATGCTGGCGCAGGTAAGCGGCCACGTCCTTGGCTTGCAGGTTGTCGTCCAGAGCGGTGTCGGTCATGCGCGGTACCTCGTCAACCGTGGGGTCGGGAGCGGAGCCCGGTCCGGAGTGTGCGATGACGGAAGCGACGCTTCAATGCGCCGCGCCCAGCCATTCGCCTTCGTACGCAAACGCCGCCGGTCCAGTCATCCATAACGTGTGGCCGGGGCCGGCCCAATCGATCTGCAGGCGGCCGCCGGGCAAGTCGATCTGCACGCGGTCGTCCACATCGCCGCGCTGGCGCAGCACCGCCATCGCGGCGCAGGCGCCGGTGCCGCAGGCCTCGGTCCAGCCGCTGCCGCGCTCGTGCACGCGCAGGCGCAGATGGCCGCGGTCGATGACCTGCGCGAAACCGGCGTTGGCGCCCTGCGGAAAGCGTGCATGCGTGGTCAGCAGCGGGCCGAGTCGCGCCAGCGCGGGCGCGGCCAGATCGGGGACCACCACCACCGCGTGCGGATTGCCCATCGATACTGCGCCGAGCTCCACCGTCGCGCCGTCCGCCTCGAAGCGGTAAAGCTTGGCCGCTTGTTCCGCCTCGAGCGGGATGTGTGCCGGCAGGAAGTCCGGCTCGCCCATGTCCACCGTGACGCGATCAGCGGCCAGCAGCCTGACCGTGACCGGACCTGATGGGCTCTCCAGCCTCACGGTCTCGCCCAGCGCCAGCGCGCCAGCGCGATGCAGCCACGCGGCGACGCAGCGCACGCCATTACCGCACTGGCCGGAGGGCGAACCGTCGGCATTCCAGATGCCGTAGTAGAAGCGGCAGGACGGGTCGCGCGGCGGCTCGATGCTGATCAGCTGGTCGAAGCCGATGCCACGGTGGCGGTCGGCCATTGCGCGGATCGCGTCCGCTTCCAGCGCGAGACGCGCGGGGCGGGCATCGAGCATGGCGAAGTCGTTGCCGATGCCGTGCATCTTGGAGAAGCGCAATGTCATGCGAAAGATGCGCCTCAGTGCGCGGCCGGCGCCGCCGCGGTGGCGGCCGGCGCGGGCGCGGGAGGCAGGGTGGCGGGCGGGGTGGTCGGCTTCGGGGGCGGCATGAACAGCGGGCCCTTGTTGCCGCAGCCGGCCAGCATGGCCATGGCGGCGCACAGCGGAAGCAGCAGGATGGATCGGCGCATGGGTATGGCTTCCTACGGAGACCGCCGCAGTATAGCGAGCCGCGTCAGGCTCACGGCGCACCGCCTTTCGTCGGACTCTCGGCTTCATGCCGCGCCGGCCAGCGCGCGCCAGCGCTTATCATGCGGACATTGGCCGCGCCGCGGCATCGAGAGACCGAACGACGATGGACTGGACCACGCTGCTGCGCCTGCCCAGCACGATCCTGCTGGCGCTTGCCGTCATCGCGCTGATGTTCACCCTGGTGCAGCTGGTGGCGCTGCGCGGACGGCTGCAGGCAGGGCAGCGCATCGCCGCTGCGTTGCGGGCGGTGTTGCTGCTGGTCGGATTCGCGCTCGCCCTGCTCCTCGCCGGCGCCGGTTGGAGCCTGCGCGGCTACCGCCTGCTGTCGGAAGAGACGCCGGTGGTCGACATCGACGCGCGAATCCTCTCGCCGCAGCGCTGGGCGCTCACCCTGCATTGGCCGGACGGCGGTTCGCGCCGGGTGGAACTGGCGGGCGACGCGTGGCGCGTCGAAGCCATCGTGCTGAAGTGGAAGACCCCGGCACTGCTGGCCGGCCTGCCGCCGCTGTATCGCCTGGACCGCCTGACCGGTCGTTATGACGACGCGCAGCAGGAGGCGCAGGCGCCGCGCACGGTGGTGAGTTTCGACGAGGCCGGCCCGTACGATCTGCGCGATCTGCAGCGGCACCACCCTCAGTGGCTGCCCGGCGTGGACACGGTCTTCGGCAGCGGGGCCTTCCTGCCGCTGGTGGACGAAGGCCACTACAGCGTCAGCCTGATGCGCACCGGCGCCCTGGTAGCGCGCCCGGACGAAACCACCGAGCGACGCATGGGGCAGCCGTTCGGCGGTTGAGCGGCGAGCGCGTCAGTCCAGGGCCTTCTCGTAGCGCCAGGCGTCAGCGCCGTCTTCGTAGTAGCCCGCATAGCGGCCGATGCGGGCGTAGCCCAACCGCTCGTACAGGCGGATCGCGCCTTCGTTGTCGGTGCGCACTTCCAGGCGCAGCGACGTGCAGCGGCGACGGCGCGCGGCCTGTTCGGCCGCATCCATGAGCGCCGAACCGACGCCCTTGCCGCGCGCCTCGGCATGCGTGGCGATGGAATACAGACGCGCCACCTGGCTGCCCTTGCGGAAAAACACCACCGCGGTGCCCAGGAAGCGCCGATGGTTGGCGCTGGCCACCAGCACCAGCGCGCTCTCGCTGTCGAGGTGGCGGCGGTACTGGGCACGACTGAGGCGGTCGCCGGCGAAGCTCTGCTCCTCCAGCGCGACCAGGTCGTCCAGGTCGGATAGCTCGGCACGGCGCACACGCACGGCGGCGGTCGCGGGCATGGGGGTCATCGGCGGCAGTCCGGTGCGGCGTGGAACGCGGCGGCAGCGGTGAATACGAGGGGTGGGACAACGCGAAGCGCGGCACTGTAGTCCTGCTGGCGGCCGCCCGCAACGTCCGAAGCGTCACGCCTTCCCGGGCGACGTTTAATCCCGCTTAAGACCTTTCCCTTGTGCAGCTTCTTGCATGTGCCAAACTGCGCGCTGCGTGCCGCCCCGTTGCCTCGACGAGACGACACTTTGTCCCGTCCGATCCCCCTCATTTGGTGCCATGACCCGGCTCGTCATCGTCGTCGAGAAAGCTTCCGACTGGAGCTCCTACTACCCCTCCGTGGACGTGGTCACGGCGATGGACTACCTGCGCGAGCCCATCTCCGGCGACGACGAACGCACGCACGTCATCAACCTGTGCCGCAACTACAAATACCTCGGCACCGGCTATTACGTGTCCCTGCTGGGCGAGGCGCGCGGGCACAAGGTGATGCCATCGGTGCGCACGGTGAACGACCTGCGCCGCCGCTCGCTGTACGGCCTGGACATCGAGGACCTCAACCAGAAGCTCACCCACTTCTTGCCTGCGGGCGGACGGGACACCACCGATTTCGGCATCCTTGTCTACTTCGGCGAGACGGCCTATACGGCGCTGCAGGACCTGGCGCGCCAAGTGTTCGAACTGTTCCCCTGCCCGCTGCTGCGCATCGAGTTCGAGCGCGACCGCGTGTGGCAGGTCAGCTCGATCAAGCCGGTGGGCCTGCATACCCTGGACGACGCCCAGGAAGACGCTTTCGCCGAGGCCCTGGACCGCTTCTCCAAGAAGCTGTGGCGCAAGCCGCGCGCGCGCAAGCGCTATCGCTACGACATCGCCATGCTGGTCGATCCCAACGAGACGATGCCGCCGTCGAACAAGAAGGCGCTCAAGTCCTTCATCAACGCCGGCAAGGAACTGGGCATCGAGGTCGACCCGATCGGCAAGAACGATTACCAGCGCCTGGCCGAGTACGACGGCCTGTTCATCCGCGAAACCACCGCCAGCGACAACCACACCTACCGCTTCGCCCACCGCGCGGAGAAGGAAGGGATGGTGGTGATCGACGATCCCAGTTCGATCCTGCGCTGTACCAACAAGATCTACCTCAACGATCTGATGGTGTCGCGCAAGCTCGCGGTGCCCAAGACCGAGATCCTGTACCGCGACGACAGCAAGGGCCTGAAGGAAGTCGCCGCGCGCCTGGGCTACCCGCTGGTGCTGAAGATTCCGGACGGCTCCTTCTCGCGCGGCGTGGTCAAGGTGGAGAGCGAGGCGGCGCTGGAGAAGGCGACCGCCGAGCTGTTCCAGCACAGCGCGCTGCTGCTGGCGCAGGAGTTCCTCTACACGGAGTTCGACTGGCGCATCGGCGTGCTCAACCGCGAGGCGCTGTACGCCTGCAAGTACTACATGTCGCGTGGCCACTGGCAGATCTACAACCATGGCGCCAAGGGCACGGACAAATCCGGCGGCTTCGAGACCATCCCCGTGCGCGATGCGCCCAGCGACGTGGTCAAGCTTGCGCTCAAGGCCACGCAACCGATCGGCGACGGCCTCTATGGCGTGGACATCAAGCAGGTGGACGGTCGGCCGGTGGTGATCGAAGTAAACGACAACCCGTCGATCGATGCCGGCGTCGAGGACGCCTACCTGGGCGAGGACCTGTACCTGCGCATCATGCAGGAGTTCCTGCGACGGCTGGAGCGCAGGCGGCTGGGCATCGCCGACTGACCAAGGCGGGCGATTCCGGCCGTCCATCCGCTGGACCGGCCGGAACCCGTCGCGCCTTCCCTGGCGCCGCCCGATGGATGCATGGCCTTCCTGGCCGCCATCGGGACTCCCCTAGAACGCGCATCCCGCGCGCTGAAGCTCCACTGCCAAGCGGAAGTCGTCGAAGAACTCAGTGCCAGATGGCCTGGCTGGCACGCGGCCGCCGGCGGCGCGCCAGCGCGAGCAGCTCGCGCGGCAGGCCCGGCTCCAGCACCAGCAGCAGCGCGAGCGGGGCGCCCAGCAGCCAGAACGCTGGCGTCCAGCCGAGCAGGTCGGTGTGCGCGGGCACCAGGGTGGTCAGCAGCAGCGCAGCGCCGGCCAGCAGCCACAGCAAGGCGCCCGCGACCAGGCGGTGATGGCGAGTGTGATCGTGGGCTGGCTTGCGCATGGGAGATCCGTCCATCGGGTCGGTGAAGGTCGATGGGTGCAGCTTGCCGGGGGCTCATCTCAAAACCTGCGACCTCGCCGGCACCGTCCGGTCGGGCGCATTAAAATGGCGGGTGCTCGCGCACCGGCCTCCGCCCAGCGCGTCATCCACGAAGGAGCATGTCTTTAATGAGCGCAGAGCTGTTCGCCGTTTTCGGCCATCCGATCGCCCATTCGCTGTCCCCGCAGATCCATCAGGCGTTCGGCCGCCAGTTCGGCATCGCGCTCGAGTACCGCACCATCGACGCCGCACCGGCCGAGTTCGAGGCCAGCGTCCACCGTTTCTTCGCCGAGGGCGGCCGCGGCGCCAACGTCACTCTGCCGCACAAGGCAGCAGCCTTCGCCATGGCGGATGAACGCAGCGAAGCGGCTATGCGCGCCGGCACCGCCAACGTGCTGACGCCGTTGCCGGGCGGGCGCCTCGCCGCGCACAACACGGACGGCGCCGGCCTCGTGCGCGACCTTACCGAGCGCCACAGCATGGACCTGCGCGGCCACGATGCGCTGCTGCTGGGCGCGGGCGGCGCGGCGCGCGGCGTGGCCTGGTCCCTGCTGGATGCCGGCGTGAAGTCGCTGACCATCGTCAATCGCACGCCGGAAACGGCCGATGCGCTGGCCGACGCCATCGGCGAGCCGGCGCGCGCGCATACCCGCTACTGGGAAGATCTGGACGACATCGGCAGCTTCGACCTGATCATCAACGCCACGTCCGCCGGCGTGCTGGGCAAGCCGCTGGACCTTCCATTCGGCTTCGTCGGCAACCGCGCCACCTGCTATGACCTCTCGTATGGCAAGGCCGCCGTCGGCTTCCTCGCCTGGGCGCGCGCGGCCAACGCGCTTTACGCCTTCGATGGCCTCGGCATGCTGGTGGAAACCGCCGCCGACGCGTTCGAGCTGTGGCATGGCAAGCGGCCGGACACCGACCCGGTGCACGACGAGCTGCGCCAGCGTTACTGAAGCATGAGCCTGATTTGCCGTACCGGCTGCGGTGCATGCTGCATCGCGCCTTCGATCAGTTCGCCGATCCCGGGCATGCCGGACGGCAAGCCTGCGGGGACGCGCTGCGTGCAACTGACATCGGACAACCGCTGCGCGATCTTCGGACAGCCGGAGCGACCGGCGGTATGCGCATCGCTGCGGCCGGGCCCCGCCATGTGCGGTGAGAGCCGCGGGCATGCGATGCGTTTTCTGGAAGCGCTGGAGCGGCAGACGCGGCCTTAGCGGATCGGAACCCACTTATTGCCATTCACACGGAGTGACCATGTCTTTTCGCATCAAGCTGCTGCTGTCTTGCACCCTGCTCGCCATTGCGGGCATCGCCCAGGCCGATGGTCCGCCAGTGGTCGGTTTCTGGGACCGACTGGCCGCCACCGCACCGGGTGACGTCGATGGCGCCGTCGTGGCCAAGCCGGATTTCATCTTCACCAACATCCGCCTGGCCGCACCGACCCGCTTCACGGGGTTGCAGGACAACGGAGGCAGCAGCCTGACCGCGCTGTGCTGCCTGGAAGTAAGCGATCTGCAGCCGCTCACGGTCGAAGGCATTATCGCCAAATACCATTACGACGGCGACGTGGCGGAGCATTTGCGCAGCATCAAGGGCTTGCCCTTCGTCTATACGGCGCATCCGACGGAGCGGGCCACGTGGTCCCCGTTCATGCGGACGGTCATGGGCGGCGCCGGACAGGCGGACGACCCCTCGCCGTATTGGGCGCCAGTGATCGGCACGCCGGTGGCCGACAGCGACATCCGGGGCCACAGCGTGGCGGCAGGTAAGAACGTCGTGCAGCTCCACATCGCTTACGGAGACGCAGGCGGCGTGAGCAGGGAGACGGACACCTTCCTGATCAACGGCAAGGCGCTGAAGGTATCGAGCACCGTCATCCCGACGGAGTGATCCGCGCCGCGGCCGCCATGGCCTGAAACAGCGGTTCCTTGCGGCACGCCTTCGCCTTAGACGTCTAAATCTATTTGGACGTCTAAGTGCGCTTCCTGCAAGTACCTGCGCCTTTACGCCGTGCTAGTTTTCGCGGCACAGGGGGGCTACATCTTGCGGGGAGTGAGCATCATGTCGTCCAAGGGGTTCTTGCGTCTTGGCCCGGCTATCGCCGGGTGGTTCGCTGCATTGAGCTGTGCCGTTGTTTCCGTGCCGTTGCATGCCGCCGCTGGCGATCCGCCGATCGGCGCGCGCGGCGTCGTGGTGGCCGATCCCACCGTGCCGCGGCCGCCGGGCACGCCATGCGTCGTGCAGCTGTTCAATGACGTCACCTTCGACGACTTCAATGCACGGCCTTACAGTTACGCGCCACCGGCCGGTTGCCAGGGCCGCTGGTCGAAAGTGGTGCTGGAAGCCGATTTCTCGGTGACCGCCGGACGCCAGTACGACCGCACCGCCACGCTGTGGCTGGGCGGCGTGAATTTGTACTTTGGCACCACGCAGGAGCCTTCCGCCGCGGTCTCGCCGAGCTGGCACGTCGAGCGCGACCTGACCGACTACGACGTGCTGCTGCGTAGCGCCGGCCAGGGCCAGGCCGTGATCGGCAACGTGGTCAACAGCACCTACACCGGCGTGATCCACGGCAGTGCGCGCCTCTTGTTCTATCCCGCCTCGCTGGTGGCGCCGTCGGCGCCGGTACCGGATGCGGTCTATCCACTCGGCGCCGATCCGGTCGGTGGCACGGCGACACTCAATACCCCGAGCGACAAGCTGGCGAAGACGTTGACGCTGCCACGCAACGTGGTGCGCGCCTATCTGGACGTGTTCGCGCAGAGCCAGGGTGGCGACGAATTCTGGTACACCTGCGTGCCCGACCAGTACGCTGCGCAGACGCAGGAATGCGGCGGCGGCAATTTCCGCGAAACCGAAGTGAGCATCGACGGCCAGCCGGCGGGTGTCGCGCCGGTGTACCCGTGGATCTACACCGGTGGCATCGATCCGTACCTGTGGCGCCCCACGCCCGGTGTGCAGACGCTCAACTTCATGCCGTACCGGGTCGACCTTACGCCGTTCGCCGGCGTGCTGAGCGACGGCAAGCCGCACGAGGTGGCGGTCAACGTCGCCGGCGCACACGGTTATTTCTCTGCCACCGCGGCCCTGCTGGTGTACCGCGATCGCCACGCGCAGCAGGTGACCGGCGGCATCACGCGCAACACGCTCGCCGGCCAGGCGCCGACACCAGCGATCGGCAGCACGCTGGTCACCGATGCGAACGGCAATGTCAGCGGCGACGTCACCACCGAGCTGAAGCGCCAGTTCGTGATCGAGGGTTATGCCACCACGTCCAAAGGACGCGTCGTGAGCACGGTGACGCAGACGGTCGGCTTCGCCGACACGCAGAGCTTCTTGATCGACGCGAGCACCTTCCACCAGATCAGCGACCAGCTTACCCAGGTGGACAGCGCCAGCCAGAGTCGCATCGGGCCGCTGCTGACCGTGCAGGTGAATCAGCGCGCGGCCTATCCGCTGCATGTGGACTACAACCAGCAGGTGCAGAGCGACGGCAGCTTCAACGTGGCCACTACCGTGCATCAGGGCTACACCAGCCATGGCGATCAGCGCTGGCTGGGGCTGACCGTGTACGCGGCGGATCTGAGCAACACTATCGATAGCGGCGACACGCTGCAGTTCAATGCCAGCGGCGCGGTCACCGGGCATACCGGCCAGCACAGCGCGCAGAGCTTCAGCTTCCGCGACAGTCTGGGCAGCTGCCATCGCGTCGACTTGACGACCGACACCGGCGCGCTCGCCAGCTACGCCGCCGGTACCGGTTGTGCTAACGGGCAGAACCGCGTGCTGTGGATCGCGCATCCGGATGGTTCGCCGGACAGCCGCAACCTGCAGGTAGGCTGGTAAGCCACCGCGCTCGGAAGCCTGGCCTCGCCAAAGGCAGGCTTCCGAGCAACATCTCCGCAACATCGCCTCCCTAAGCTGGCGCGCCCCGCGACACCCCACGCCACGCCGCCATGCCAGCTCCGCCCACCCGCCGCACGGAAGGTGCGACCCGTTATGTCCTGCTGATCCTGCTCGTGCTGCTGGCCGGCGCGGGTGGCGTGGTCGCCAGGGTACTGAAGGCCAACCGGGACGTGCCGGCGGGCGCCGTGGCAGTGGTCAGCGACAACGGCGAGATTCAGCGCGACGGTGCGCCCGGTGGCGCCAGTCAACTATTGCTGCGCGCGCGCGCCGCGGTCGCGCAGCAACGCCTGCTCGCGCCAGCTGACGACAATGCCGTGGAATGGTATCTGCAGGTCCTCAAGCAACAGCCGGACAACCGCGCCGCACAGGATGCACTGCGCGAGCTGTTCCCATTCGCGGCCACGGCGGCCGAACAGACCATCGGACAAGGCAACGCCACCGAAGCGCAGCGGCAGATCGACCTGCTCTCCCGCGCCGACCCCACCAACTACACGCTCACTATCTTGCGCGCGAAGCTACAGGCGCAGGTGCAGGTCATCGAAGACCAGCAGCGTCGCGAGGCACAGCTGGCGCAGGCAGGAGCAAAGGCGCAGCCGCATCAGACGCCGGCGGTTCCGCCACCGGCTGCGGTGGCCAACGTTCCGGCACCGCCATCACCACCGCCAGCCAGCCGACCACCGGCTCCGGCCGATGCGCAAGCCGCGGCGCCGCATGTGAATGCGGCACCACCCATCGCTTCGGCCACCGCTACCACCAGCACCGCGCCGGTGCTCACGCGTCGCATCGAGCCGTACTATCCCGCGGATGCGCGACGGACCCGCCGACAAGGCTGGGTCGACGTGCGCTTCGTGGTGGAAGCGGACGGCTCGGTAAGCCACGCCAGCGTGATCGATGCGGATCCGCGCAACGTGTTCGACCGCGCCGCGCTGAGCGCGGTGGAGCGTTGGCAGTTCACGCCGGGTACGCGCAGCGGCACGCCGGCATCGATGGAAGTGCGCCAGCGCATCGATTTCCGGCTCTGATCGTGACTCGGGCGCGCGGGGCGCATAATCGTCCGACCGTTCCATCGAGGAGACCCGTCATGCGCAAGGCTACGCTCGCCCTGTTCCTGCTCGCCGCCGCCGTCGCCACCTCGGCATGCACCGAGACGGCTCGATCGGATGCGAAGCCAGTGGCCGGTTTCGTCACCGACATGGCCGGCTTCGACGCGTTCATCGCAACGCGCCCCACGCCCGAGCAATTCAAGGCGAAGTACCCGGACGTACAGCTGGTGATGCCCGGTACGCCCACCACCATGGAGTTCCGCAGCAACAACAGCCGCTACTTTGCGGAGCTGGACAAGGACGGACGCATCGTCGGCGGTCGCTTCGGCTGATCGCCACAAAGCGTCTGCGAACGACGTCACATCACTGACATCTGCCACGGCTACCGTGGCGCGCCGCCGTACCGCGTGAAACGCGCGTGTACGGCGACGCTCCATCCCATCGGCCAGGTGTCATGTCCCGTGTGCTTTCTACCGCGTCGTCCTGGCGCGGTCCGCTCGTCGTTTCCATCGTGCTGCTCGCGGCCGCAGCCATCGCGGCCTACGCGCTGCTGCACGCACCCGCCAAGGATGGAACGGGCACCTCGGCTACGGGACCGGCGACGACGTCCAGCAGCAGCGGACAGGACAGCGGCATCGGCATCATGCTGGGCTTGGCGAAGGCCGCCGTGGACGAAAAACGCCTGGTCGCGCCGGCCGGCGCCAATGCCTACGAGTTCTATCTCAGTGCGCTGCAGCTGGAGCCGAACAATGCGGCCGCGACGGACGGGCTGCGCGATCTCTTCGAGCCGGCCGCCGACGACGTCGAGCGGGCGATCAACGACAACAGCCTCGACGAAGCGCAACGCGAGCTAGCCTTGCTGCGCGAGTTCGACGGCACCAACTACAAGCTCGCCTTGCTCGGGGGCAAGCTCGACGCACAGCGTCAGCTGCAGGTCCGCGAGGATGAAGCGCGCGCCGCGGCGATTCAGTCGCAGAAGGTGGCCGGGTCGTCGTCATCCGCAACACCGTAAGCGCCAACAGGACCGGGGTCATCTCGATCCACCCCGGTCGATCTACCCCTGGCGAAGCATCGGCCCGGCCTTGCGCAACAGCAGCTCGATCAATTCGGGCTGCATGAAGTCGTAGTCGTCGGGAATCCCCAGCACGGCGACGCGCTTGCCTTTGAGTTGGCCGGCGAAGCGCTGCTGAAGTCGGCGCTTATGTGTGCTTTCCATCACCAGGATCAATTCGGCCCAGGCGAGATGTTCGCTCGAGAGCGGCGTCTCCGCGTCCGGCGCCAGGCCGGCCGAATCCACTTCCAGCTGCGGCCAGGCGCGGAAGACCGCTTCGGCGGTCGGGCTGCGCAGGCGGTTGCGGCTGCACAGGAACAGGACGCGCAGCGCGCTCATCCGGCGGTGAGGTACTCATCCTTCAGACGCACGTAGTGATCGGCGGAGTAATGCAATTGCTCGATCTGCCGATCGCTGAGCAGACGCACGAACTTCGCCGGATTACCCACCCACAGCTCGCGCTCGCCCACCACCTTGCCCGGCGGGATCACCGCACCGGCGGCGACGAAGCCGTACTTCTTTACCGTTGCGCCATCGAGCACGGTGGCATGCATGCCGATCAGGCAGTAATCCTCGATGGTGCAGGCGTGGATCACGGCGGCATGACCGATGGTGACGCCTTCACCTACCAGCGTGGGGAACCCGCCCGGCGAATAGGGACCGTCGTGGGTGACATGCACGATCGCGCCGTCCTGCACATTACTGCGTGCGCCGATGCGGATGCGATGCACGTCGCCGCGAAGTACGGCGCCAGGCCAGATAGAGACGTCGTCGGCCAGCTCCACGGCGCCGATCACGGTCGCTGCGGGGTCGACGTAGACGCGCTGGCCGAGAGTGGGGGCGATGCCCCGGTAGGTGCGGAGATGATTCATATGCGCATGGTAACGGTTGCCGATAGCCGGAGCGCGAGGGGCTTTGAGATACAAGGCGCGGGCTATCCCTCCCCGTAGCCGCGCGGCCACCGGGTCAGGCAAGGGCGACGGCGGTCCCGCCGATTTGCCACATATGGGTTGCGTTTCGTTGCCCATCGACATCGTTGGTTCGTGAGCCTTCTTTTCCGACTTTTTCCCGTATATCGGCGGTCACCCGCATGCTGACATGCACCTCCCTGCCCAAGCATCGACGCCTGTGAGGGCGTCGATGCCACAAAACGGGTGGCACAGGCAGGGCAGCACGCCGGATGCCGAAAGGGCCGGACCAGGCTCACCACCGGGATTGATGGAACGCCACAAGGAAGGGTCGTCATGCATCACTCGCCACGCCGCAGCGCCAAGGACTCGTCCCGTACCCCGGGAGCCCGGCGATGAAGCACATTCTCGCCGGCCGTCCATCCCTCACGGCTCCGCCGCCGGTCTCCCTGCGCTCCCGAAGGTTGGCCATCCTGATCTCATGCGCGGGCTACTGGTTCGTCGTCGGCATCGTCGGCGTCATCTATCTGCGCTACCTCGGCGGCGAGACGGTCCGGGGCGATGACAGCGCGATGGCTTTGTTCATGCTCATCGCTCAGCAGTTCGATCCACTGATGCCGCTTTTGGCAGGAGCGGTCATAGGGACCCGCTTCTTCACCTATCGGTGGCTGCGACTGGACGCATTGGAACGCGGCGAATCGCCGCCGATCTGGCAGCTGCTCCATGACGCCGTATTCATGCCTCGGTACAGATACGTGCGCGGACGACTAAGTAAGGTTCTGAAGGAGTCTCTGGTGCACTTCGCCGTGACCGGTGTCTACCTGGTCTCGGGCTGGACAGGTGCCTTCGTCGCCGCGTCAGTACTTCTCGGATGAGCTGCGTTCTCCCGCAATCCTGCGCTCACTATCGTGCGTCGCTTTACGTCACAGACCGATTTTGGCCCGCCGACAAGCCGGGCATGCGCCATCTCATGTTGAAGAAAGGATTCGATCATGATCCCTAATCGTTTGTATTCCGTCGCGCGCTCTCTGTTTCTGATCACAGGCCTGGCGGCAGGGCCCGTCGATGCGCAGGTATTGGTCACCGACACTGCTGCCATCGTCAGCAACGAAAAGAACCAGGCGCTGCAATTGGCAAAGATGGTCGATCAGTACACGCAGATGGTGGAGCAGTACACCGCCATGCTGACCAATCTGCGTAGCCTCAATCTCAACGTGGCAACGATAAACAACCAGCTCCAGCCCATCACCGATGCTTCTGCGTTGGTACAGCAGGCTTGCTCTGGCGCGACCGATGTACCGGGTGTGGCATCGAATCTGGTGGGATTGAACGTTGCCGAGATGAAGGAAGACATCCGAACCGCGCAGACGAAGATCTGCCAGCGCATCACCCTGTTGCAGATCGACAAGTACAACAAGGTCGTCAACATGCTCAATCGCATGAACACCTACTTCGCGGGCCTGCAGCAGGTCACGAGCAAAGCGGACCAGCTCGCCAAGGAGGCGGCCCACGCGCTCGGCAATCGCGACATGGTGAGGTATCAAGCCGATCAGCTTCAGGCAACGCTACGTATCGAAATGAGCAACATCGAACAGCAACTGCGTGCCAATGATGCCGCCATCGCTACCTTGCAAGCGCAGCAGTCCATGCTGGGAAAAGTCGCGTTGAAGGGCAGCCAGTCGCTGGTCGGTGATGCGATGTCCGTCATTGCTTTTGGTGCGGCGCTCAATATCGACAAGTGACAGCCCTCGTCTGTCGTTCAACCCGGCGAAGGACCGGATCGCCGCACAGACCGCCAAGGAACCCCCATGGACATGGAATCGGCCTACTACGCCCTGATCTACAAATACCTGACCTACAAGATCGAACAATTCGGGGTGCAGGGCATGCATCACGCCACCGAATGGGTCACCAACATCGCCTATCTGATGATGACGCTGTGGGTGCTGTTTCGCGGCTACCGTATGGTCACCGGGCAATCGAAGGATTCGATGATGGAAGCCGTGATCCATATGATGCGGATCGCCCTCATCGTCGTGGCCGCGAAGACCATGTCTCTCGGCGGCATCGACCTTTACGACTTTCTCTACAAACAGCTCCCGCAGGAAATCAGCCAGATCGTCACGGGCTCGGATTCATCGCCCACGGCGCAGATCGATCGCAATCTCCTCAAAGTCTCGCTGGCGAGCAGCGCCATCGATGCGGTGCAGGTGCCCCAGGGCGATACGGAGCTGGCTGATGAAAAAGCGCGCGCGTCGCTGATGGCCAGGGTAGGCATCTCTGCGCCGGCCATGACGGCAGGCGTTTTGCTGTTGATGTACCAGGTCGGCCTCGCCTTGACCGTGGGCTTGGGCCCGCTCTTCATCCTCAGCCTGCTGTTCGACCAGACCAAGGATTTCTTCCGCCGCTGGATCACCTACGGCATCGGCACGATGTTCTCGCTGGCGGTGCTGAGCGGCATGACCTCGATCGTGCTGGAACTGACGGAGCGTGTAGCCACGGCCATGTGGGCTACGTCGGCGATCAGTCAGATGACTGGCATCCATTCGCAGGGCTTCAGCACGATGGCGTTTCAGCAAGGGGGCGTGGGTCTGATGATGACGTTGCTGTTGATCTCCACGCCAATGATGGCGGCGGCATTCTTCAACGGACCGCTGGGGAGTTTCTATTCGTTCTCGCAGTTGGCGGGTGCGAGTGGGGCGTCATCGCAACAGGGGCCATATGGGCAAGCGCCAGGAACTTATGATGGGAGCCACACACCACAGACAGATCGTGGCAGCTCAGGTAGCGGTAGTGGCGGCGGTATGAGCGGATTTCGAAATCATGCGGGCCATACCCGACCTGATCATTCTCAGATTGCCGAATCTCAGAATAAAGATGCCATCAAGCGGCGTAACGTGAGTATACGTAAATGAAGAGGTTAGCTTTGTGGGTTGCATTGAGCGTTAATTGCGCATCGATATACGCGGAGGGAGGGAGCTGCCCAAACGGCTATTACCCAGTTAATGGTTACGGAGTATCGGGATGCGCTCCGATCCCGGGTTATAACCAGAGACTACAAACACCACCTTCGGCTCAAACACAATGGCGGTCGCGCTGGGGCGCTATCGCGACAGACGAAGTAAACGGCGTTGTCGGATCATCGTCAGGTTTGTCGAGGGAGGCCCATGCGAAAGAGGCTGCTCTTGCGGACTGCAAATCAAAGGGGGGTGAAAGCTGTCGGTTTGCTGTTTCGTATGCCAATGGTTGCGGTGCGATGATCGCTGGCGATAATCGATTTAATGTCGATCGAGCTGCTACAGAACAAGAAGCGATAGAGATAGGCATGAGAACTTGTCAAAGGGAAGATAAGAACTGCCGGGTTTATTTCACAAGCTGCAGCTACCCGGTGCGAATCCAGTAATTGTCCGAAATGATCTCGAAGAAATCGAGGTCCGGCTTAACTCTCAAGAATGCTTGAAATTTGGTCCAGGGCGGGATCACTTACGGCATCGGCACGATGTTCTCGCTGGCAGTACTGAGCGGCATGACCTCGATCGTGCTGGAACTGACGGAGCGTGTAGCCACGGCCATGTGGGCCACGTCGGCGATCAGCCGGATGACCGGCATCCATTCGCAGGGCTTCAGCACGATGGCGTTTCAGCAAGGGGGCGTGGGTCTGATGATGACGTTGCTGTTGATTACTACCCCGGCCATGGCCGCAGCATTCTTCAACGGACCGCTTGGAAGCTTCATGCATTTTTCTGCGGTGAATGGCGGCGGCAGCAGCAATAGTGCAGGTCCACAAGGACAGCCGCCAGGAAGCTATGGCCCGTTATCCAGTACTCCAAATAACAGCGGACCTAGTCATAAATCGCAAATTGGGTTTGGAAGTGGCGTGCACAGTTCACAAGCCGTTGGTGCTCAAGCGGATCAGGCCAATAAAGATTCGATCAAACAGTACAGGGTATGAAATCAAGCATCTTTATGAAATCACGAATCCAGATCGCACGCGTATTAGTCCTGATGGCGTTTCTAGGCGGCGTCCACGCGGAAAACGGGTGCCCTCCAGGTCAAGTTCCCTACAGTGGGACGAGCGTCAGCAGTTGCGGGCCGATTCCAGGCTATAACCAACAGAAGTCGCTATCGGAATCTGCCATACAGCCACGCTGGGAGTCGCGTTGGGGAGCTATTGCGACAGACGGTGCTCGAGGCGTGCTTGGCGCGACATCCAATATGCCCAATAAGCCAGGTGCGCAAGAGGGTGCGATGAAAGATTGCAAGGCAAGAGGTGGAGAGCAATGCGAGATCGACGTCTCCTACGACAATAGCTGCGTAGCCATGTCAGTAGGGGATGCCGGCTATAGCATCAAGACCGGCCGTACTTTGGACGAGGCTGTTAAGAATACGACGAAAGCGTGCAATGCGGTGGACAAGAATTGTCATGTCTACTACACCAACTGCAGTCCTGCTGTACGCATCCAGTGATTTGTCCGCGCATTGTGAAGATGTCATGCGCGAAGTAACTAACTTCATTTTTGCGTTGCTAACTAGATGCCGATGGCGGCGCAAATATCTATTGGAGCCGATGAGCTGCTTGATGAGAAAGCGTGCTCGTCATTGATGATCTGGCTCGGCATATCCGCCCCGGCCATGACGGCGGGCGTCTTGCTGTTGATGTACCAGGTGGGCCTTGCCTTGACCGTGGGCTTGGGCCCGCTCTTCATCCTCAGCTTGCTGTTCGACCAGACCAAGGATTTCTTCCGCCGCTGGATCACCTACGGCATCGGCACGATGTTCTCGCTGGCGGTGCTGAGCGGCATGACATCGATCGTGCTGGATTTGACCGAACGAGTGGCCACGGCGATATGGGCGACCACGGCGATCAATAAGATGACCGGCGTTGATTCGCAAGGCTTCAGCACGATGGCGTTCCAGCAGGGTGGCGTGGGTCTAATGATGACGATGCTTCTGATCACTACGCCAATGATGGCGGCGGCATTCTTCAACGGACCGCTGGGGAGTTTCTATTCGTTCTCGCAGTTGGCGGGTGCAGGTGGTGCGCCATCGCAACAGGGGCCATATGGGCAAGCGCCAGGAACTTACGGCGGTGGACGTTCCACCACAGGGTATGAGACCGGACAGCCTACTGGTGGAAACAAGAGTGGTGGCGGGAATGTATTGGGCAGCGTTCAAGCTGCCAAAGGTAGTCACGCTCAAGCCACGAATACTGCAAACAAAGATATCGTCAAGCGGCCCGGGACATGAAGGAAGGATGCACAAATGAAGCAACTTACTTTAGCGGCTAGTTTGCTTGGCTTGGCGATAATTGGGGGAGACGTTTATGCGGAAGGTGGTAGTTGTCCTAATGGTTACTACCCCCTAAACGGCAATGGAGTATCTGGTTGTGCACCCATTCCCGGATACAACCAAAAGCAATCACAAACTCCTTCACTACCAACGCCCCAGTGGGCATCCCGATGGGGAGCGATAGCCATTGATGGCATTGTTGGGAGTGTTGGCATAGTTACCGGCATGCTCACTCGACGACAAGCCGAGATATCCGCTCTTGAGGACTGTTCATCGAAGGGCGGAAAGAACTGCAAGCTTGAAGTTTCTTACTCCAACGGCTGCGCTGCCGTCATTGCAGGTGACAACCTCCATAACTCAACCGATGGCGCGACGCTTGATGAGGCGATCAGTGCTGGCATGAAAACCTGCAAGAAGGAAGATACCAATTGCCACGTGTACTTCACGACTTGCAGTCCGGCGCAACGCATTCAGTGATAAATCGCTTCGTCGCCGGATCACCTACGACGATCTCAAAGCATGCGTACGGACTGCCCAAGCGTGAATCGGCTGCGGCACACCATCCTCATCCAACACTGCGCACGGCACAGGAACCATTTTTGAGACCGCTATATCTCCTCGCAGCTCTACTGAGCTTGGCGACACTTGCCGAACTCGTTCACGCCGAAGCAGATCCCCAAAGACATCACGCATCCACTCCTCTCGGGCCGTGCTGGGAATCACGCTGGGGTGCGATCGCCACCGACGAGATAAAGAAGATCTTCGGATCATCCACCGGCATGACGGATCGGGACGAAGCGAAGCGCGCCGCTCTGGAAAGTTGCGTTGCCAGGGGCGGCAACCAATGCCGGCTGGCGATCTCTTACTCCAATAGCTGCAGCGCCATCGTCACGGGGGACAAGGGATTCCATATGGATTGGGCCAGCACGGAAGAAAACGCTATTCAGGCGAGCACAAAGGCATGTGAAACCACGGATGCCGGTTGCCGCATCTCTTTTACTAGCTGCAGTCCGCCGCAGCTGATTCAATAGCAGCTCGATTCCGCGGCAAAGTGACGGCGATGTCTGGCGCGCCGTCGGCCAGGGAAGGAACTCAGGAGCATCGATCGTATGGAGACACCCAAGCCCCTTTTTTCCGTGGCGGCGAACATGCACGACCTGGTGATCGTGTCGGTCATCGACTCGCCATCGCCCCATCTCCTTCGCGCGAAGGTCGAGCGCATTTACTCGTGCCGCAGAGGCATCACGCCGGATCATCTCGGCGCGACGATCGAGTTCTATCGGGGGCCGACGACCTGGGGCAACATCGGTCTGGAGCCGGGAGACCGCGCGCTGCTTTTCGTCGGGAAGAGGTCCGACGTCTTCAATGAATATCCGTGGCGCGGACACATGTGGCTCGAGGATTTGGACAGCGAGCCGTGCGCGACCGTGAAGATCGAGGAACTGTGGTTGCGGGACGACCTGCCCGAAAGCGTGAAAGCGGCATCGCGGCCGCATCCGACGAAGCGAAATCACTCGGTGATCCGCTTCGTGGAGTGGGAGGCCTACCTGAAAACGCTGATCGAAGCCTCGCACGCAAAGCCGGAGTAAAGCAGACAAAGCGGCGCTTATCCGCGCCGCCCTTCCAGCACCTGCACAGTGTGCCGGTAGCCCGCTTCGATCGCACGCTGCCAGCCTTTCCAGTCGAGCATGCCGATGTGTTCCAGCGGCGGCGTGACCAGCAGGTCGGCGCGGTCGCGGCGATGCAGGCTCGGCGCTTCGCCATTGACCATGCCTGCGCGCACCAGCGTAGAGACCAGACCCGGCCGCTGGATCGCCTGCTCCTGCAGCAATACTTGCCACCACGGCGGCGTGGCGTGTTCCTCGACGGTGGTAAGCAAAGAGATCTCGGCGCGGATGTCGACCGCGGTGATGTGATCGACGCCATCCGCCGCCATCACGTCCGTGGGCAGGTTGTTCATCAGCGCACCGTCGACGAACACGCGCCCTTGATGCAGCACCGGCGGCAACACGCCGGGGATCGCGCTGGATGCGCGCAACCACAGCCATAACGGGCCGTGCCGCTGTACCGTCATGCCGCCGCCGGAAAGGCAGGTAGCGATGCAGAAGAACGGCAGCTCCAGGTCTTCGATCTCCAGCGCGCCGAACGCGCGACGCAGCATCGCGGCGGCGCGATGGCCTCGGGTCAGCGCGACTACCGGCAGGGTCCAGTCCGACAGCGGGCGTCCTTCGACGAAAGCACGGCGGTAGATCTCGGTCATTTCCTCCAGCTCCCAGCCTGCTGCCACACCGGCGCCGATGATCGCGCCGATGCTGGTGCCGCCCACGCAATCGAAGCTGTGACCGGCCTCCTTGAAGGCGCGCAGCGCGCCGAGGTGCGCCAGTCCACGCGCTCCGCCGCCGGCGAGCACCAGTCCACGTGCGTGGCCGCTGACCAGTCGCGCCAGCCGGGCGATATCCGCCTGGCCACCGATATGGTGATGCTGGAGTTCGCCGCTGAACTGCGCGCGCCAGCGCTGCGCCGCCCCCAGGCTGGGCTGGCGCCCGGCGTGCAGCAGGATGAGATGGCGCGGCCGGTGACCAGCGCGTGTGGGATGCAGTGGCGCGGCTTCCGGCCAGGGGCGTGCCGGCTGGGCCGCCTGGGCGGGCAGCAGCAGCACGTCGGCCTGGCGCAGGCAGCGCTGGCGCCACAACGGGTCGTCTTGCGTATCCAGATAGATCACGAAGCGCGCCTGCGCCTCGCGTGCGGCGAACCAGTCGCTGCCGCGCCCGGCGCCCAGTTCGCCGTCGATCACCGCGCAGCTGCCGTAGGCCTCCAGTGCCATGGCCAACTGCATGGCGAGCGCGCGCGCCGGCACATCCGCGGTGACCGGCAGCAGGGCGAAGGTGCGTGCGGACCCTGGCGTGTCCTCGCCGCGCAGGCGCCGTTGCAACCGCTCGACCGCCACGCGCGCCACGCCCAGCATGGCCTGCGGGTGATGGCCGATCATCCGCTCGAAGTCCGCGCGGTCCAGCCGCAGCAGTTCGCAATCGCGCAGGGCACGCACGGTGAGCTGGCGAGCCTCGCCGCTGATCAGGCCGATCTCGCCCACGCTGTCGCCGGCCGAGATCAGGTGCAGCAGGCGAGCCGATCCTTCGAACAGGCCCAAGCTGCCGCTGACCAGCAGGTACATCGCATCGGCCGTCTCGCCCGCCTTGTACAGCGGCCTTCCGCCGGGCAGGCCGAACCAGACCAGCCGCTCCGCCAGCGCCGTCAGCGCCTCGGCGCCGAGATGGCCGAACACGTGGCTTTGACGGAGCAGGTCGGTGAAATCGGGCTGTCGCATAAACGTGATGGTAGGGCGCGCTGTATGACACTCCCGCGTAAATCGGGTGCCTCGACTGGCTTGATTTCGCCCGGGCCCGTCGCCACGCTGGCGCTCCCAAGGAGAGACACCATGGCCCACGAAACCATCGCCCGGGACGACCAGGCGCGCCGCGAACCGGCGCAAGACAACCCCTTGCTCGCCGCCGGCCCGCTACCGGCGTTCTCGCGCATCCGACCGGAACATGTTGGCCCGGCCATCGATACCCTGCTGGCGGAGTACCGCGAAGCCATCGACAAGCTCACCGCGGAGGGTGGGCCGCGCGACTTCAACGGCGTCATGCTCAGCCAGGAGCGACTCGAACAACGCGTCGCCCGTGCCTGGGCGCCGGTCAGCCATCTGCATTCGGTGGCCGACAGCGAGGCCCTGCGCGAGGCCTACGGCCCGGCGGAAGAGAAACTCACCGAGCACGCCATCGAGCTGGGCCAGAATCGCGCCTTGTACCAAGCGGTGCAGGCGCTGGCCGACGCGCCTTCATTCGGCGCGCTGCCGCGTCCCGAGCGTGCCCTGGTCGAGCATGCCCTGCGCGATTTCCGGCTGTCCGGCGTGGCCCTGGAAGAGCCGGCGCGCTCGCGCTACCGCGAGATCGGCGTGGAGCTGAGCAAGCTGTCCACCGAGTTCTCCAACGCCGTGCTCGATGCGACCGACGCCTGGCACCAGCACATCACCGACGAGCGCGACCTGGCCGGCATTCCCGAATCCGGTCGCGCCGTGCTGCGCCAGTACGCGCGCGAGCAGAATCTCGATGGCTACCTGGTCACGCTCAAGCAGCCCAGCGTGCAGGCAGTGCTGAGCTATGCCGACAACCGCGGCCTGCGCGAACGCGTGTATTGGGCCTACCAGACCCGCGCCTCCGACCAGGGTCCGCATGCCGGCAAGTTCGACAACGGCCCGCGCATCGACCGCATCATGGCCTTGCGCCACGAAGCGGCGCAGCTGCTGGGTTTCGCCAACATGGCGGAGGAATCGCTGGCCACCAAGATGGCCGCCTCGCCCACCGAAGTGATGGAGTTCCTGCACGACCTGGCCGAGCGCGCCCGCCCGGTTGCGCGCGAGGAACTGGCCACGTTGCGTGAGTTCGCCGCCAAGGAACTGAAGCTGGACAACCTGGAGTCGTGGGACGTCGCCTACGCCTCGGAAAAGCTGCGCCAGAAGAATTACGACCTCGACGAGGAGCAGCTCAAGCCGTACTTCCCGCTGCCGGCGGTGATCGACGGCCTGTTCGGCCTGGTACAGAAGCTTTACGGCATCACCGTGGCGCCGCGCGACGGCGTGGACGTGTGGCATCCGGACGTGCGCTATTACGACGTGCGCGATGCCGATGGCCGCGTGTTCGCCGGCGCCTACGTCGATCTCTACGCGCGCGCCGGCAAGCGTGGTGGCGCGTGGATGGACGTATGCCAGGCGCGCTTCCGTGACGTCAGCGCGGCCGATGGAAGCGGCGAGCAGTTGCCGGTGGCCTTCCTCACCTGCAATTTCGCGCCGCCCACCGAGGGCCGCCCTGCCCTGCTCACGCACGACGACGTGCTGACCTTGTTCCACGAATTCGGCCACGGCCTGCACCATCTGCTCACCGGGATCGAGCTGCCGTCCATCGGCGGCATCGATGGGGTGGAATGGGATGCGGTGGAGCTGCCCAGCCAGTTCATGGAGAACTTCGGCTGGAACCGCGAAGCGCTGGATCTGTTCGCGCGTCACTGGCAGACCGGCGAGCGCCTGCCGGAGGAGTTGTTCCAGCGCATGCTGGCGGCGCGACACTTCCATGCCGGGTTGTTCCTGGTGCGGCAGCTGGAATTCGCCATGTTCGATTTCCGCCTGCACCTGGAATACGACCCGGCGCAAGGCGCGCGCCCGCTGGCAATGCTCGAGCAGGTACGGCGCGAGGTGGCGGTGCTGCATCCGCCGATCTGGCAACGCTTCCCCAACAGCTTCACGCACATCTTTGCTGGCGGCTATGCCGCCGGTTACTACAGCTATCTGTGGGCGGAACTGCTGAGCGCCGATGCGTTCGGCGCCTTCGAAGATGTCGCCAGGACCGGCGGCAGCGTGATCGACCGCGCCACCGGCGAGCGCTTCCGCCAGGAGGTTCTCGCCGTCGGCGCGAGCCGCCCGGCGCTCGAGAGCTTCGTCGCTTTCCGTGGGCGCAAGCCCGAACCCGAAGCGCTGCTGCGCAGCCACGGCCTGGTCTGAACATCGGCCGCTTCGTTCCGCTGTCGCAAGGATCGGCGGGACGAAGCGGGAGGCCGGTCGCAAACCGGCCTCTCCCATGCACACCCGAGTGCCGAAGCGGCGGCATGCCCCTACAATGCCGTCCATGAAAATCGCCTCCTGGAACGTCAACTCGCTCAAGGTCCGCCTGCCGCAGCTTACGGAATGGGTCGCCGAGGCCAGGCCGGACGTAGTCGCCCTGCAGGAAACCAAGCTGGAGGACGCCAAATTTCCGGTGGACGAACTGGCCGCCGCCGGCTACCGCACGGTGTACTCGGGACAGAAGACTTACAACGGCGTCGCCATCCTCGCGCGCGAGGAGCCGGCGGACGTGGTCACCGACATCCCGAACCTGGCCGATCCGCAGCGACGCATTCTCGCCGCCACGGTCGGCGGCGTGCGCGTGGTGGACTTGTACGTGGTCAACGGCAAGGCGGTGGGCGATGAGAAGTACGCCTACAAGCTCGACTGGCTGGCCAAGGTGCGTGACTTCCTCGAAGAGGAAATGAAGCGCTATCCGCGCCTGGTGGTGCTGGGCGATTTCAACATTGCGCCGGACGACCGCGACGTCTACGACCCGGTTGCCTGGGGCGAGGACGTGCTGTGCTCGCCGCCCGAGCGCGCCGCGCTCAAGGCCATCACCGACCTGGGGCTGCACGACAGCTTCCGTCTGTTCGAGCAGGAGAGCGGACACTTCAGCTGGTGGGACTACCGTCAAGCCGCATTCCGGCGCAACATGGGTTTGCGCATCGATCTGATCCTGGTCAGCGACGTGCTCAAATCCGCAGCGAAGGCGGCCGCCATCGACCGCACGCCGCGTCGCTGGGAAAGGCCCTCGGATCACACCCCGGTGACGCTGGATCTGGATATCTGATGAATACTTCGAAGACCGACTGGCCCAGTTCGCTGACCGACGAAGAACTCGACGAACTGGACCGCTACTTGCGTGCCCACGCCGGCGACGGCGACCTGCTGCTGGACGGCGTGCACGGCATGCTTTCCGCGCTGGCCGTCGGCCCGCTGCAGGTGCTGCCGGACGAATGGCTGCCGGAAGTGCTGCACGAGCCGTTCGCCGACGAGGACGAAGGCAACCGCGTGCTGGCGCTGCTGGCCAAGCTCAACGATTCCATCGTCGCGGAGCTGGAGGTGGACGCCTACGAGCCGATCCTCGGCGAGATCGATACCGAGACCGGCCCGGTGCTCTCCGCGGCGGGCTGGTGCGAGGGCTTCAGCCGCGCCATCGACCTGCGCGCCGGCCTGTGGGAAAAGCGCCTGGCCGACGATCCGTCGCTGATGGAGCAGCTCGGTCCGGTGATGGCGCTGGCTGTGGACGAAGGCATCCTCAGCGCCGAGGCCGACTTCGAGAAGCTCAGCGACGAGGAATACGACGAGTGCCTGGCCCAGATTCCGGCGGTGCTCAGTGCGCTCGCCCAGTACTGGCAGCAGCATCCGGCGACCGAAGCCGAGGTCGAAGCGATGGTGCAGACCGGCCATAGCGACGGCGACGCGGACAGCAGCGGGCAGCCGCCGAGGCATCGCAGCGGCCACTGGCTGCACTGAACGAGCCTCGGGCAGGGCAGACTAAGGAAACAATCCGTTCGCAGCGCGCGGCTTGGAGGCCGCGCGGGCGGCAACCATCATGGAGCGCATTCCTCCCCAAGGAGCCGACCATGAACGAACGCAGGATCCTCCGCCGCATCCGCGGCACCGACACTTCCGACGGCGCGGGCGTCAAGCTCAAGCGCATCATCGGCCAGCCTGGCCTGGACATGGTCGATCCGTTCCTGCTGCTGGACGAGTTCCGTTCCGACAGCGCCGATGACTACCTCGCCGGCTTCCCCGAGCATCCGCACCGCGGCTTCGAGACCGTGACCTACATGCTCGCCGGCCACATGCGTCACGGCGACAACCACGGCAACCGGGGCGACCTCGGTCCTGGCAGCGTGCAGTGGATGACCGCTGGCCGCGGCATCCTGCACTCGGAAATGCCGCAGCAGGAAAACGGCCTGATGTGGGGTTTCCAGCTGTGGGTGAATCTGCCGGCCAAGGACAAGATGACCGCGCCGCGCTACCAGGACATCGCGCCGGAGCGCATCCCCACCGTCCGTCCACAGGACGGCGTGGAGGTGAAGATCGTGGCCGGCGACCTGTTCGGCGCGAGCGGCCCGGTCGCCGGTGTCGCCACCGAGCCGGTGTATCTGGACATCGCCGTGCAGCCGGGCGCGCAGCTGGAAGTGCCGTTGCCGGAAGGCCACAGCGCGTTCGCCTACGTGTTCGACGGCAGCGATGCGCAGGTGGCGGGCGATGTGCTTCGCCGCAGTGAACTGGCGGTGCTGTCCAAGGGCGACACGGTGCGCATCGGTGGCCGCGAGGCGCCCGCCCGCGTGCTGCTGGTGGCCGGCAAACCGCTGGGCGAGAGCGTGGCGCGCTACGGGCCGTTCGTGATGAACACGCCGGAAGAGATCCACCAGGCCATCGCGGATTTCCGCGCCGGCCATTTCTAAGCGCCTGCCCCCTCTCCCCTCCGGGGAGAGGGTTGGGGCGAGGGGAATCTACAGAGCGCAACAGACCCTTGCTTCGGAAGGCCTGGTGATCCCTTCGCCGATATCGATCAGCGCATCGTCTGCATGCTCACGGTTGCCGGCAGCACGCGAATGACCAGCTCGCCGTCCCGCCACGCCTGCGGCCTGCCATTCACCATGGCATCGCCCGTCGGTTCGCCTGCATAAGGCCAGGGCAGCACGAGACCACCGGGCGGGATGTCGAGACCCTTCTCCACGCTCAGCACCAGCGAGCCGTCGCGCTCGCGCAACCCGTAGCTCAGCTCGCCATACGGCGTACGCAGCCTGCGGATACCCACGCCCTCGCCCTTGAGCCAGTCCGCCGGGATACCCGCCGCCAGCACCAATGCCTCGTCGCGCGGGCGTTCGTAGGCGAACAAGTCGTAGGCCGAGCGCAGGTAGTCGGAGGCGATCCACGCGTGCGGCATGTCGCCCACGAAACGCGGCTTGCGCGGATCGCGGCCCACGACCTCGGCCCACTGATTCCAGGCCGCCGGCCGCCGATCGGCGAAGAAGAACGCCAGCAGCTCGCCGACGCGGTCGCGCCAGCCCAGGCGCACGAAACTGGCGATGGTGCGCAGTTCGTACGGGGTGTAGTCGTCCCACTCGCGCTTGCCGTCGCGCCGTTCCACGAAGCCTTCCCAATAGCGCTCGAAGGTGCGTTCGAGCAATGCGGGCGGCAGCCAGGTCTGGCCGTCGCCTGGCGACAGCGCGATGGTGGTGGACGTGGCATCGAAATCGCCGAGTTCGGCGGCGCCTGGCAGGTAGTCGATGCGGTGCTGCTTCACCGCCGCATCGATCGAGGCCTTGAGATCGCCGCGGAACACGTCGCGCGAAGCGGCGATGCGCGCGGCTTCCGCATCCTGGCCCAGTGCCTTGGCCAGCGTCACGGCATCGTCGTAGCCCTTCAGTGCCCAGAAGTCGTCCCAATACGAATGCATCGGCTTGGCCGAGTAGCCCTCGTGGCTGATCGAGGCCGGCATCAGGCCGTAGAGCGCGCGACGTTCGGCGGTCTGATTGGCGGGACCGCGCTCGCGCTCGCGCAGCTTGTCCATGTAGGCGATGGCGCGCTGGACGGCCGGCCATTGCCGTTCCAGGGCGGCACGATCGTGCGTGTACCGCCACAGCTCGGCGATGGCGAAGATCAGCTCGCCATGGCTGTCGTTCTCGGGCACCGGATCGGAACCGCGCGCGTCGACGCAGCACGGCACCTTGCCGTTGCTGAATTGGTGCGGCACATACCAGCGCACGAATTCCGCGGCGACATCCGCATGACCGCTGCGCGCGAGACCTTCGGTCATCATCGCGCCGTCGCGGACCCAGCTGCGCGCGTACGAGCGCGTGCCCGGCTGCAGCGCAGGACCCTCGCGCGACATCAGCATCTGCGCCAGCGCGCTGCGCGCGGTATCGGCGATGGCACGCTGCGCGGCAGGCAGTTGCAGCGTCACGCGGTTGAGCTTGGCACGCCACGCGGCAGCCGTGCCTTGCAGCTGTTGGCGAAGCCACGACGCCGGGTCGTGCGGGGCGGACCATGACCGCGACGATCGTGGAATCGCCAGTCCAAGGGTGCGGCTGCCATGCGCCGGCAGGTCGATCGCATAGAGCAACGCGCCTTGCATGAAACCGGCTGCGCTGTGCAGCCGCTCCACGCGCGGTCGTTCGCCCTGCGCCAACAGTTCGGGCAGCGAACCGGCCTCGTACTTGCTGGCGACGAAGGCGTCGGCCGGTTGCAGCGCATGCACTTGCGTGTCGCCGTTGACGGTCAGCGCCTTGCCGTCCCAGGCCAGATCGTGGATGCGATGGATGCCGCCGGGCGTGTTGAGGAACTGCGTCGGCGGGTTCACCTGGAACGGGCGCGCGAGCAGGGCCAGGGTCAGCCGCTGCGGTTGCGGCGTGCGGTTAGTGAGGGTGTAGCGCAGCACCAGCGCCGATGCATCGCCGTCGCCCGCGACGAAGGCGGTGGTGTCGAGCGTGAGGCTGTCGGCAGTCCAGCGCACGCTGGGAATCGGCAGGTAACCTTCGAGCAGGCTTTGCGAGCTGCGCACGGTGGCCCAGTCGATGACTTTGCCGCCGGCGAACAGCATCGGCTCGACCGACCAGCCGCCCTTGCCCACTTCCACGGCGCCATCTTCGGAGATCAAGGCCGAGTGGCTGGCACCGCCGTCCGCGCCGACCAGGGTCCAGTAGCTCTGCTCGCCGGAAAAGCCGCGCGGGTACATGCCGCGGGGTGCTTGCCGGGCCTGCTCCTGGAAGAACACGTTGGGCGAGGCACCCCAGGCGCGACCCTTCACCTCCAGTCGCGACAGGCCGTATGCACGGCCCGGGCCTTCCAGCAGGCGCAGACGCAGATAGCGGGCCTGGGCGTCGGGCAGGAACAGCGCATCGTCACCGCCATTGCCGCCAGCAACACTCGACACGGAGCGCCAGTGCTCGGCGTCATCGGAAAGCTCGACTTCGTAGTGCGATGCCTGCTCACCGGGCAGCCACTGCATCAGCAGGCCGCCGAACTCGCGCGAGAAGCCCAGATCGAGCGTGAGGCTTTGCGCACCGGCGGATGCCGGATCGCTGCGCCACTGGCCCTTGCCTTCGATCATGCGTTGCACGGCATAGCCGGCGAGGCTGGAGCTGGCCTCGGCGCGCGGTCGCGGAAAATGGTCGGGTTCCGGCGGCAGCGGCTGCAGCCTCAGGTTGCTCAGGCATAGCTCGCCCTGCCCGCCCTGTCCGGCGTACACGGTGAACTCCAGCGCCGCGGTGCGGTGCAGCGTCCGGTCTTTGGCCGGGCCCCAGGCGAATGCCACCTGCTTGCGGCGGAATGTCAGCGTCTGCCAGTCGGCGGTTGGCTGGAAGGCGTCGCGCCGGTACCACCACACATTGTCGCCGCTGGCATCGGCCAGCTTCACCTGCAGGTCGTTGGGCGGCATCGCGCCACGCACGTCGAAGGACAGCGCGAAATTATCCGGCCAGTCGATGGGCAACTCACGCCGCAGCATGGCCGCGCCGGATACGCCATGGAAATCGAACGCCAGGCAGATCGCCTTGCCAGCTTTGCCATCGGTAACTTGCAGTCGCGTGCCGATATCGTCGGTGCCTTCGGCCTTCCAGGCCGCGGGACGGCTGAAGTCGTCCAGCACGCGCGCGTCGTCGCCAGCGAGCGCGGCCGCCGGCACCAGCGCAGCGAACGACAGCAGAACGGAGAACACGGCGAGCTTCATCGGTTCACCCTTTCACACTGCCCAGCAGCAGGCCTTGCAGGTAGTAGCGCTGCAGCGCCAGGAACAGTACCAGCACGGGCAGCACGGTCACCACGGAGCCTGCCATCATCAGCTCCGAATCCTGCACGTGCTCGCGCGACAGCGACGCCAGCGCGATCGGCAGCGTGTAGTGCTCCTGCCCGGTCAGGGCGATCAGGGGCCACATGAAGTCGTTCCACGCGGTGAGGAAGGTGAAGATCGCCAGCGTCACCATGATCGGCTTGAGCAGCGGCAGCACGATGCGCAAAAAGATGCGCAGTTCGCCCGCGCCATCGATGCGTGCGGCTTCCAGCAGATCGTCGGGAATGCCGCGCGTGTACTGGCGCACCAGGAAAATGCCGAACACCGTCGCCATCGCTGGCGCCACCACTGCCGCGTAGCTGTTCACCAGGCCAAGGTATTTCAGCAGCAGGAACAAAGGCAGCATGGCCACCTGGGCCGGAATCACCAATGCGCCGAGCAGCGCCTGGAACAGCCGCTCGCGGCCGCGGAAGCGCAGCTTGGCGAAGGCATAACCGGCCATCAGGTTGAAGGCCAGCGACAGCA
Organism: Dyella sp. CR10; assembly: GCF_055814425.1. Classification (NCBI taxonomy): domain Bacteria; kingdom Pseudomonadati; phylum Pseudomonadota; class Gammaproteobacteria; order Lysobacterales; family Rhodanobacteraceae; genus Dyella; species Dyella sp. CR10. The sequence goes on along the minus strand of NZ_CP185986.1, from coordinate 4,595,539 downwards.
GCGTGATGGCGCTGGAAATGCCCAGGCTGTTGAGCAGATAGCGGCCCATGCCGGCACGCTCGAACAGCTCGCGGTAGTTGGCCAGCGTAGGCTGCGCCGGCAACAGCGGCGGCGGCAGCGCACTGGCGTCGCCGGGCCGCATGAACGACACGGAGAGCATCCACAGCAGCGGGAACAGCGCTACGGCCGCGCCGCCGAGCAGCAGGCCGTTGACCAGGGCCTTGGCCAGGCGTGGGCTCATGCCTCGGCCCCGCTCTTGGCGCGCGACACTCGCAGCATCAGCGCCGTCACCGCGAACATGATCAGGAACAGCAGGAAAGCGACTGCCGAGGCGGAGCCGAGGTTCCACCATTTGAAGCCTTCTTCGTACATCAGGTACAGCACGCTCACGGTGCTTTGCAGCGGGCCGCCCTCGGTCATCACGAACGGTTCGGCGAACAGCTGGAAATAGCCGGACACGGTCAGGATGCTCACCATCAGCAGGGTCGGACCCAGCATCGGCAAGGTGATGTGGCGGAATTGCCGAAGCGGCGAGGCGCCATCGATGCGCGCGGCTTCGTACAGGTCGGCGGGAATCGCCTGCAGCGCGGCCAGGAAGATGATCATGTTGTAGCCGAAGTTCTTCCACACGGCGAACAGGATGATGGTGGGCATGGCCCAGCGCGGGTCTTCCAGCCAGCTCACCGGATCGATGCCGATGCCGCCGAGCACGTAGTTGGCCAGGCCATACTTGGTGTTGAACAGGTAGCGCCAGATCACGGCCACCGCCACCACCGTGGTGACTACCGGCGCGAACAGCGCGGTACGGAAGAACGGCTTGCAGCGCGCCAGCGGCGAATTGAGCAGCAGTGCGGCGCCCAGCGAGGCGGCGATGGACAGCGGCACACCGACCACCACGAAGTACAGCGTGTGGCCCAACGCAGACCAGAACAGCGGGCGATGCAGCAGCTCCCAGTAATTACCCAGCGCGACGAAGCGCAGGTTGCGCAGGTCGGCCAGCGCGTACAGGTCGTAGTCGGTGAGGCTCAGCACGAAGGCGGCGATCACCGGCAGCAGGAAAAACAGCCCCAGCACCAGCAGTGCGGGCGCGAGGAACAGCCAGGCGGCGCGTGGCGGATTCATGCGTGGTCTGCACTCATGGCTTGGCCTTGCGATCCATTACCCATCGACGTTTCTCCAGGATCAGGTCGACGCGCCGGTCGATCTCGGCGGCCGCCTGGTCGACGCTCAGGTCCCCATGCACGGCGCGCGCGGCGACCAGCTGCATCTCGGTAACGATACGCTCCCATTCGGGAATCGGCGGCGTGGGCTTCACGCGTTCGAGCTGATCGCGAAAGGCACGCGCTTTGGGGTCGTCACGCAAGGCGCCGCCTTCCCAGGACGAACGGCGCGGCGGCATGTCGCCGAGCAGTTCGTAGAAACGCTGCTGCACGTCGGGGCGGGAGAGGTATTCGACCAATTGCCACGCTTCGTCCTTGCGCGGCGAACGCCGGAAGATCACCAGGCTGGACCCGCCGGCGTTGGACGCTCCGGGGCCGTGCTCGCCAGGCAAGGGCGCGGTGTCCCAATCCTGCTGCTGCGACGCCGGCAGGCGTTTGCGGAATTCGCCGATGTTCCACGGGCCGGACAGATAGAACGCGTAGACGCCGCGGCCGAACTCCAGCCATGGATTGCCCGCTTCCACGCGGGTGATCGCCGGCGCCTGGTGCAGGCGGAAGGTGTCCACGTAGAACGCCAGCGCGCGCTTGAATCCGGCACTGCGGAAATTGCCATAGCGGTTGCCGTCGCGCAGCAGCGGTTCGTCCTGCTGCAGGGCGAGTACCAGCAGCTGCTCGAACTCGTCGGTCGGCATCAGGATGCCGTAGCTGCCACGTTCCGGGTAGCTGAGCGCGGCGAGTGCGCGGCGCCATTCGCGCCAGTCGCGCGGCGGCGCATCGAAGCCGGCCTGCTTGAGCAGGTCGCGCCGATAGAACAGCAGGCGCGTGTCCACGTACCAGGGCACGCCGTACAGCGTGCCGTCGATGCGGTTGGTGGCCCAGATGTTGGTGAAGTAATCGTCCTGGCGAACGACTTTGGAGGCATCCACGCGCGTTTCCAGCGGCTCGAGCGCATCCAGCTCGGCCAGCTCGGGAATCCAGGTATTGCCCAGCTGGGTGAGGTCCGGCGTCGAGCCGCCGGCGATCGCGGTGAGCAGTTTCTGGTGTGCGGCGCTGAGCGGCAGCTGTTGCAGCTTGACGTGCAGGCCGGGGTGTTCGCGCTCGAACGCGGGCAGCAACTGAGCCACCGCCTCGCCTTCGCGGCCGATGGTCCAGAAGGTAAGCGTGCGCGCATCGCCGTCGCCGCCCGCCTGACAACCGGCAGTCAGCGCCGCGGCGATGCCGGCGCAGCTCCATGCCAGCGCATGCAGCAGCAGGCGGCGGGCGCCGAATACGCGCTGGCGCGACCGGTGGCTCATGGCTTGGCCGGTGCTTCGTCCAGCCAGCCGCCGGTGAAGCCTGCACGCTGCAGGCCCTTGCGGACGTAGGGGTTCTTCTTCATCACGTTCCACACGAAGCCGCTGCGCCAGTTCTCGGCCATCAGCAGGATCGGGCCCTGGTCGATGCCCAGGTGCACGGTATCGACCCAGCCCAGTTCCGGCACCAGCTTGCCGGTGCGCAGTTCGGTCTGGGTGTGGAAGCTGGGATTGAACGCATCGACGAAGCCGTACCTGGTGTAGATGGACTTGCCGTAGCGGCGCTTCATCTCTTCCAGCGCGGGCACCACGATCTCCGGCGCGAAGGCGATCGAACCGCCGGCGGCGGTGGGCACGATGGTGCCGTCGTCGCTGATGTAATCCAGGCCGGCGCCGCGCGCGGTATAGCCCTGGAAGGTGCGTTCCTTGTCGCCGGCCTTCACCACCAGGCCGCCGGGGCCGTTGCTGGCGGTGAGTCCCCAGACGTTGGCGCCGTAGCCGGTCCAGCCGCCGGGGTTGGCAATGGCATAAGCGCGCTGCGCATAGGTGGCGCGGCGGCTGTTCTCGAAGTAGTCGAGGTCTTTCTCGCGATTCCACGCATCGCGGATGCCGCGGAAATCCACCCACACGTGGCTGTACTGGTGGCCGAACAGCGGTGCGAAGTTGAGGAAGGTCTGGCCGTGGAATTCGCCCCAGGTGCGCTCGTAGGTCGAAGTCCACGCTTTCCACGCATCCTCGCCTACCGGATGCGTGGGCGATCCCATGGCGAGGATGTAGACCAGCATGCCCTCGTTATAGCCCTGCCAGTCGTGCGGGATGAACTTGCCGCCCGGCGTCCAGCCCATGGTGATCAGTGGTTTGCGCGCCTGCACCCAGGTCCAGTCGACGCGGCGGTAGATGTCGTCGGCGAGCTGCCGGATCTCCTTTTCCTGTGGCGTGTCACGGTCGTAGTACGACTGCGCGAACAGCACGCCGCCGAGCAGCAGCGTGGTGTCCACCGTGGATAGCTCGACCCAGCGCGAATAGCGCTTGCCCGACTCCATGTCGAGGAAGTGATAGAAGAAACCGCGGTAGCCGGTGGCGTCGTCCTCGCTGTCGTTCTGCGGCGCATCGTGGAAGAAGCGCAGCGTGGCCAACGTGCGCTCGGCCGCCTGTTCGCGCGTGACGTAGCCGCGCTCCGCGCCCACGCCGTACGCAGTGAGGCCGAAGCCGACGGCGGCGATGCTGGCGAAGGACTTGGTCGGGTAGTGGTCCGGGACCAGGCCGTTCTGCGGGTTGGCCGCGTCCCAGAACCAGTCGAAGGTGCGGCGCTCGAGGTCGTCGACCATGGGCGGCACCTTCGCGCGCGCGGCTGCCGCGGCAACGGTCGGTCGCGCATGCCTGGTTCCCTCTTTCGCCTGGGCCTCGTGCGGTGCGACGCAGACCAGCAGAGCGGCGAGCGCGAGGGAGATTCCGGTGCGTTTCTTCACGAGCATGAGGGAACAGCCTTCATCGATGGGGAAGTGCGGAAGCCGCGATGTCCTTTGAAGAACAGGTCGAGCCGGGAATCAAGCGAGTAAACGTTTACGCGCTCGGCCTTTGAAAAGCCCGCGCGGAGGCGGGCTTGTGTGAAACCAAGCCCGATTCGCAGGCTTGGCTTTCGCAGTACAGGTCTAGAGGCTAACCGTGAATGTTTGATCGGTCATCGAGTTTACGCCGGTCATGCCATACACATTGAACGCGGTGGCCGAGATGACATACGTCCCAGGTGTATTAATGAAGAACTGGCATTGATAGATCATCGTATAAGCCTGACAAACCGGGTTTCCATTAACGTAGAAGGTCACATTGGCGACGTTCGCGTAGCTGTTGTGGAAATTGGAGCAGGTATCTCCGCACGTGCCATCAAGATGCAGATTAGCGATCGCACTTATAGGGGCACCGACGTGCCATTCCGAACCGATGACATAAGCTTGCAGGCTGGTGACTCTCGGATAAGAGGGGCGCGGCAGGCAGTCAACTACGCCGCAAGTTCCGGCGGAAGCCGAAGTGCTGACGAAAGCAAGCAAAGCCAGTGACAAGGATCTCGCGGTCTTGCTGCGAAATGCTCCAGTGCGATATGCCTTGATACTCATCGTGTTCTCCTTGAGCAGAGAGTGGCAGTACACCTGTCCGCGCGCCTTGCATCAGAACGAATACCTAGCGCCGATTTGAAAGCGGCGGGTCAGGTTGGGATCCGCATTGGTGGGTCTACCAAAATTGGGGCTGTAGAAGTTGCTCTCGTAGGCGTTGTAGACATCGCGATTGAAAACGTTCATGACATCGAAGCGCAGTTCGAGGGCTTGGCTTTCACCCCAGCGGAATTCCTTGGCGATCGAGAGATCCAGATTCAGATAGGTTCGCCCGTATTCGCCGTTGTGGTAGTAGGCGCAGTTGTAGTCACAGGCCGGAGATGATTTGTACACGTCAAACGGCATGCCAGAGCCGTAAGTGAGGATGCCCGTTACGCGTGTATCCCAGGGACCGGACACAATGCCATTGACGACCAGATGGTGCTTTTCGCCCACATAGCCACCGGGGTATCCCGACGGGGACACGTAATCCAGCGAGTAGTTGTCGTTTCCTTGCTGACGTGCCTTCTGATAGGTGTAAGCGACGCCTACACCCCAACCGCTCGCTTTCGTGTAAGGCTTGTCCAGGCTGACCAGCACGCTGCTGGATTGAGTCTTCTTGTATCCGTTCTTGAGGATGCGAGAGTAGGGACTGCCAGGCGCAGTGACGAAGGTTTGTTCATAGGGCGCGGCAATCGGCAATCGATTGGCCCAGATCCACGTGAACTGGCGATACCCGAGCACACGGGAAAGCGTGAGCGAGCCCGTCCAATCGCCGATCACCTGTCTGACGCCGAAGCTGAACTGATCCGTGTATGGGAGCTTGGTCTTATTGTTGATGACGTCGATCTCCTGGCCCAGACCGGCGACTCCGGAGGACAGCAGCGAATCAAGTCCAGCCTTGGTCAGATAAGCCGGATTCCAAGGGATCGTCCCTGGTTGTGATGGGGTCCCATCCGGATTGGCAGGGCTGAAGTTGAAGACATAGTTCGGCACCGCCGAGTGGATGGGCTCCTGCGCGATCCAATCGAACGGCGTGTGATCGAAGTAGCGGCCTGCGCCGCCGAACAGCGTCGTGCTCTGGTCGCCGGCTTTGCTGACATCGAGAGAGAAGCCCAGGCGCGGTTGAATGGCACCCTTGTAGCCGTCACGCTCTTTGCCGGTGCTGATGTAGTCCTGCAGGCCGAAATATTTCAGTGTCTCGTATTGCGCCAGCGGAGTGACATAGTCGTTGTTGATGGAATTGGTTTCGTAATCCCAACGCAGGCCCAGGTTCAGTTGCAGGCGATCGGTGACGTCCCAATCGTCCTGGATATAGGCACCGAACTGATTGGTATGGAGATTGGCGTTGGCGCCGTTCGGCGAATACACCGCTTTGTAGGGGACGAGGAAACCGCCCGGAAAGGTGCGCCCTTCCTGATAGAAGTAAGACGGGACCGCGTTGTTGTTCTGCTCGACGGTGATGCCCAGTGCGGTGTACTTCACCCCCATCTTTACCGTGTGATCGCCATGCCAGGACAAGCCGGTCAAAGTCAGGTCGTCGCGAATGGTGGTTTGATCCTGTCCCTTGTTCTGCAAGCCGACGGCGCCGCCGAGCGTGGCAACGTTGTTCTCGTAGACCTGCTGGACCATGTCGGGATTGGCTGCACCCGGATTCCATTTGGCACGGCCTGCATCGAGGAGCAGATCGTTGGTCCAGCTGTCACCGCGCGACTGCCATTTCAACAGCAGGTCATCGACGCGGTTCTTGCGGTTGGTGCGGCCGTCATAGGTAATCTTGTCGCCAAAGCCGAGCACTTCGTTGTCGCGGCGAGTCGTAAGGCTGAGATCGACGTTGTTGTCCTGGTTGACCTGCCAGCTGAGTTTTCCGAAGAAGGTCTTCTCGTTGAACGGCGCGGAGAACGTCCCGTTGTACTGCGAAAAACGTGGATCGGTAATGCGCACCGCATTGGCGCTGACGTCTTTGCGCTCATCGTAATTGACAAAGAAGGTCAGCGTGTCCTTCAGCACAGGACCGCCAAGTGAGAAGCCGCGTTGCTGGCGGCGATAGTCCGGCTTCTTCACATCGTTCTTCTTGTCGAACGAGTTCTGCGAAATCATCGCCTTGTTCTGGAAGTAGTCGTACACCGAGCCGTGGAACTCGTTGGTGCCCGACTTGGTGACGGCGGAGATGATCGCGGTGCCGGCCTGCTCGTATTCGGCCTTGTAGTTCTGCGTGAGTACGCGGAACTCCTGTACGGCTTCCTGCGAGAACGGATTGCCGCGCGTGGAATCCTGGCCGGCGATGCCGCCCTTGAGCACGTTGTTCTTCAGACTCGCGCCATCGATGAAAACGTTTACATTTTCGGCCGATTGACCGCCCGCCGAGAAGGTTTTGGTGTTGGGGTCACGCGACACGACCACACCGGGCACCAGCTTGGCGAAGTCGAGGAAGTTGCGTTCGTTCTGCGGCAGCGTGTTGATCTGCGCCTGGGTGATGTTGGTGCCGACTTCCGATGTGCGCGTCTCGATCAGCGAGGCGGCGGTGACGGTGACGCCCTGCAGATTCTGCGCATTGGCGGCGCTGGCCGCAGCGGCGGCATCGAGGTTCAGGGTCAGGGCCTGGCCGACCTGCACTTTGACATCCTGGCTGGCGCTGGCGCCGTTGCCTTTCGCTTCGATGCGGTAGCTGCCGGGCGCGAGGCTGGGCAGGGTGTAGTTGCCGGCCGCGTTGACGGGAGCACGCACGGTGAAGCCGTTGCCCAGGTTGGTGGCGACCACTTCGGTGGGCGACTGGCCCTGCGGCGCATTGACGTGGCCGCGCACCGTGGCCGTGCTGTTCTGCGCGAGGCCGGTGGCCGGCAACAGCGCCGCAGCGGTCAGCAGGCTGGCCAGGGCCAGCGGGATCTTCTTCAGAGTTGGTACGTGTTTGCGTGCCATGGCTTGGACACCCTCCCTCAAGGGTTCGATACGGCTGTGTTGTGGTTGTGGATGCGCCGCCGCCGCGGTCCCGCGCCGGTGGCGTCGAACCGGCCTCCGTGGCCGGCCCCCTGATGTTGTGGCGGCGTCAGTCTCCGGTCGCCGTCTTGCCTGAGTTCTTGCGGGCGCTGGAGGCGCGAACCATCAGTTCGGCCGGGATGCGCACATGCGCGGGTGGCGCGGATGCGCTGCTGCCCTCGATTTGCGCGGCGAGCTGATCGAGCGCTGCCTTGCCCAGTTCGGCGATACGCACACCGGCGGTGGTCAGCGCGGGGCTGATGTAGCGCGCCATCGGCACATCGTCGAAGCCGGCCACGGCGACGTCTTCGGGAATGCGCAGACCTGCCTCGCGCAGCGCGGCCATGCAGCCGATCGCCATCATGTCGTTGGCGGCGAACACCGCGTCCGGGCGTGGTTTCATCGCCGCGATGCGCTGGCCGGCGCGATAGCCCGAGGACTCGTCGAACTCGCCGGGCAGCACGATGGGTTCGGCGTCCGGAAGACGCCGGGCCAGGGTCTCGAGGTAGGCACGTTCGCGCTCGGCTACGTCGTGGTTGCCGGTCGGACCACGAACGAAAGCGATGCGGCGATAGCCCGCGTCGACCAGATGCTCGACGACAAGACGTGCGCCACCGGCGTTGTCCACCGACAGCGCGGGAAAGTCGTCGCGTTCGAGCATGGTGTTCATGAGCACGGTGGGCAGACCCACCGGCAGGTTCTGGCGCAGGAAGGCGGCGTCCGCGTGCGGCGACATCACCAGCAGGCCATCGACGCGACCCTGCATGGCACGTAGCGCGGTGGCCGCCTCGGCCGAACCGTCGTGCGAGCTGGATACCAGGAGCTGGAGGCCGTGCGCGCGGGCTGCCAGGTCGATGCCGCGGATCAGTTCCGAGAAAAACTCGCCATAAAGGTCCGGCAGCAACGCGCCGATAGTGTGAGTACGGCGGGTGATCAGGCTGCGGGCGGCGCCGTGGGGGATGTAGTGCAGGCGCGCGGCCACTTCGCGGATGCGCTCGAGCGTTTCGGCGGTGACGCCGCCGTGGCCGTTGAGCGCACGGGAGACCGAAGCCACGGACACCTTGGCTTCGCGCGCAACGTCTTTGATGGTCACTCCCACGTCTGCCGCTCCAGCTACGCCCGGAAGGTCACTGTCGGCGGAACGTAAACGTTTTCATCAACGCTTGTAAAGCATTTGCAAATCAAGGGTTTTGCTGCGACGCAAAAGAGTTCGGCCGGATGGCCTAGGGCCGGAATCGAACGAAATTGAGGCCGTGGAAGGCGAAACCTGCATCGGACAGGCATGGAAGGTCGCTGTGGCGCTGCAGCATCGGCAAGCACCGAAACCCGCATGGAATGGGGCTTGCTTCCTTTTCCACGGCGAATAGGACTTCCTGGGGATTGTAAAAATCCATAAGGCCGCAGTTAAATGACGGTTAATCCAACTGTCACCAGCTGGATGTAGCATATATCTGCGCTTTATCTGAGAAAAGATGCATAACCTACTGATATAGAAGTAAGAATCATGATCGCCCTGGTACTTTCGATTGCTCTCCTCCTGTTTGGCCTGGCCGCCGTCGCGGTCAAGCGCGTGCCGGCCGGCCAAGTGGTCAGCGTCTATCGCCATGGCAAGCCGCGGCGCCTGCTGCAGCCGGGTACGCATTTCATGGTGCCGGGCCTGGATCGCGTCGGACACCGCATCGATCTCGGCGGCCAGGTGCTGCGCTTCGAAGAGCCGCTGCCGGATGCGCATGACGTTCGCGGCACCGTGTACTGGCAGGTGCTAGAGCCGGAGCGCGCTGACGAAGTCATCGAGCAGGCCGACCAGTTGATCCGCGGCGGTGCGCTGGCTGCGCTGCGCGAAGCGCAGCCGGCGATCGAGGCGGATCGCCGCGCGCTCGGCGCCAGCCTGAAACAGGCCATGAATCAGGCGCTGCGTGAGCGCGGCATGATGGTCACCCGCGTAGATCTGGACCTCGCCTGAGGGACGGCGCTATTCGCGAGGCAGCCTTAGAGCGCCCGCGCAAAAAGGGGACTTGAGACTCTTTGAAACCCGCTTCGGCGGGTTTTTCTTTGACTCGGCGAGCGCCGCGGCCGTGACGCCCGGATACACTGCCGCCCTTTTCACTTCGCAGGAAACCTCGTCCATGGCCGACCGCGCCGTCTTGCAGTCCCGACTGGAACAGGGCATCGCCGCGCTTGGTCTGGCCCTGCCCGAGGACGCGGTGCAGCGGTTGCTCGACTACCAGGCCCTGCTCGAACGCTGGAATGCGGCTTACAACCTCACGGCGATCAGGGATCCGGGCGAGATGATCACCCGTCACCTGATCGATTCGCTGGCGATCCTGCCTTACGTGCAGGGCCACACTCTCGCCGACCTGGGCACCGGCCCCGGTCTGCCCGGCATCCCGCTGGCCATTGCGGCGCCGGGGCGGGAGATTCTCCTGGTCGATTCGAACGGCAAGAAGGTCCGTTTCCTGCGTGAAGCGATCCGCGCGCTCAAGCTGGAGGGCGTGCGTGCGGTGCAGTCGCGGGTGGAGGAGGTCGAGGGGCAGTTCGACTGCGTCACGGCCCGTGCCTTCGCCACGTTGGCGGACATGCTCGGCTGGGGCGGCCATCTGCTGGCGCCCGACGGGATCTGGCTGGCGATGAAGGGCAAGCGGCCGGACGACGAGCTGCCTGGCGTGCCGGCCGGATTCGCCGTGCGCGGCATGCATGAACTCAACGTGCCCGGTTTGGACGCGGAGCGTCACCTGGTGGTGCTCGGGCGCAGCTGAGCCGGCGGGCCTGTCCGGGCCGGGCTCCGATGGTAACCTAGCGCCCTTTTCCCACGCTCACGGCATCGACGACACCATGGCCCGCATCATCGCTGTCGCCAACCAGAAGGGCGGCGTCGGCAAGACCACCACCGCCGTCAATCTCGCCGCGGCGCTCGCCGCCGCGAAGCGCAAGGTGCTGTTGGTCGACCTGGATCCGCAGGGCAACGCGACCATGGCGTCGGGCGTGGACAAGCGCGAAGCCAAGCCCAATGGCTGTGAGGTGTTGCTGGACGAGGCGCCGATCGAGCGCGCCATCGTCACCGTCGAGGCGCACTACGACTTGCTGCCCGGCAACGGCGACCTCACCGCGGCCGAGCTGAAACTGATGGACGCGATCGCGCGCGAGATGCGGCTGAAGGAGCAGCTTGCGAAGGTGGCGGACCGCTACCACACGATCCTGATCGACTGCCCGCCCACGCTGCACCTGCTCACGCTCAACGCGCTGGCCGCGGCGGATGGGTTGCTGATCCCGGTGCAGTGCGAGTATTTCGCGCTGGAAGGGCTTTCCAGCCTGCTCGACACCGTCAAGGCGGTCCGGCAGCGGCTCAACCCGAACCTGGAAATTGAAGGCTTGCTGCGCACCATGTACGACGTGCGCAACAACCTCGGCAACGAAGTCTCGGCGCAGCTGACCACGCATTTCGGCGACAAGGTGCTGCGCTCGATCATTCCGCGCAACGTGCGCCTGGCCGAGGCGCCCAGCCACGGCCAGCCGATCCACCTGTACGACCGCAGCTCGCGCGGCGCCATCGCCTACATCGGCCTGGCCGGCGAGATCATCCGGCGCGAGCGCGGCCTCGCCGCGGGCGCCGCCGCCGAGGCGCCGCAAGCGGCGCACGACGATAGCGACGTTGCGGCCGATGCCGCCGTCGACATCCACCAGGAGTAAGCATGGCCGCAGCGAAGAAACGAGGCCTCGGACGCGGGCTCGACGCCCTGCTGGGCGGCGGCGACGAAGGCGCGCCTTCGGTGATCGAACAGGAGGGCGAGCTGCGCATGCTGCCGATCCAGTACATCCAGCCCGGCAAGTACCAGCCGCGCCGGCACTGGAACGAGGAAGCGCTCGACGAACTGGCGGCGTCGATCAAGGCGCAGGGACTGATCCAGCCGGTGGTGGTGCGCGCGCTGGGCAAGAACAGCTACGAGCTGATCGCCGGCGAACGCCGCTGGCGTGCCGCACAGCGCGCGCAACTGAGCGAAGTGCCCGCGCTGGTGAAGGACGTGCCCGAGGTGGCCGTGCCGGCCATGGCGCTGATCGAGAACATCCAGCGCCAGGATCTCACCCCGCTGGAAGAGGCCGATGCGCTCAAGCGGCTGATCGACGATTTCGACCTGACCCACCAGCAGGCGGCTGACGCGGTGGGGCGTTCGCGCGCCGCGGTGTCCAACCTGCTGCGTCTTACCGAACTGCCCGCTTCGATCAAGAAGCTGCTTGACGAGAGCAAGCTGGAGATGGGCCACGCCCGTTGCCTGCTTACCCTGCCCGAGCGCGATGCCGAGAGCCTGGCCCTGGAAGCGGCGCGCAATGGCTGGAGCGTGCGCGAGCTGGAAGAAGCCGCCCGCCGCGCCCAGACGGCCCCCAAGGGCAAGGCCAAGAGCGCGCCCGCGCGCGATCCGAACATCGATGCGCTGGAACGTGAGCTGGGCGACCGCTTCGCGACCCGTGTCGAGCTGGCCCACGGCCGGGGCGGACGCGGCAAGCTGGTGATCCACTACCACAGCAACGACGAGCTGGAAGGCATCCTCGGCAAGATTCGCTGACGCGCGGCGGGGCCTGGCGCCCCGCTGCTGCCGCCCCGCGCTCGCCGGGGCCTCCCCTACGCACTAGAATGCGCCCCAAGGCGCCGTGCGCCTCCGTTTCCGCAAGCAAAGGCTGCTCTCATGCCGCAACTGTCCGTGGTCGTGCCGGTGTTCAACGAGCGCGACAACATCCCGCCGCTGCTCGCCGAAATCGCTGCCGCGCTGCGCGGCAAGATCGATTTCGAGATCGTCTACGTGGACGATGATTCCAGCGACGATAGCGTGGCGGTGCTGGCGGCGGAGAAAGCCCGTTATCCGGAGCTGCGCATCGTGCGCCACCTCACTCGCAGCGGGCAAAGCACCGCCGTGTGGAATGGCGTGCGCGCCGCGCGTTCGCCATGGATCGCTACGCTCGACGGCGACGGCCAGAACGACCCGGCCGACATACCCAAGCTGCTGGCCGCGCGCGACGAAGCGGCCGCGGACGTGCGCCTGCTCGCCGGCTGGCGCACCACGCGCCGCGACAGCTTCAACAAGCGCATTTCCTCCAAGATCGCCAACGCGGTGCGTTCGCGCATGCTCCGCGACGACACGCCGGACACGGGTTGCGGCCTGAAGCTGTTCGAGCGCGAGGTGTTCCTGCGCCTGCCCTACTTCGACCACATGCATCGTTACCTGCCGGCGCTGGTCAAGCGCGCAGGCTTCCAGAGCCGCAGCGTGCCGGTCGGCCATCGTCCGCGCACCGCCGGCAGCTCCAAGTACGGCATGCTGGATCGGCTGTGGGTGGGCATCGCCGATCTGCGTGGCGTCGCCTGGCTGATGCGCCGGGGCAAGGTCACCCGCGTCGAGGAACTCTGACGCCCGCCAAGGCCCGGCCTTGGCATGCCCTGCACAGGTGACCGGCGTATGCTCAGCGGTCGCACTCCCATGCTGCGGGGCCGCTCCATGAGCATCGCCATCAAACGTGTCTACGAGCCTGCCGCCAGAAACGACGGCAGGCGTGTGCTGGTGGACCGGCTATGGCCGCGCGGCATGAAGAAGGAGGAAGCCGCGCTGGACCTTTGGGTCAGGGAGCTGGCGCCTTCGTCGGCGCTGCGCCGCTGGTTCGGCCACGATCCCAGCCGATGGGACACTTTCCGCCACCGCTACGCCGCCGAACTGGACGCCAAGGTCGAGCGCTGGCGGCCGCTGGCTGAAGAGGCCGCGCGTCACCGCGTGACCCTGATTTACGGCGCAAAGGACGAAGAACACAACAACGCCGTCGCGCTGAAGGCCTATCTGGACGCCTGGCTCAAGGGCCACGGTCCCCACTGAACGGGGACTGGTGGAAGTGCGCCGGCTTCCAGTCGGCCAGCACGACGCGGGCGCGTTCGCGCCCCAGTTCGATCAGCTCGCGGGCGCGGTAGAACTCGTACGCCATGGAGATGTTTCGCGGCAGCTGGATCAGCAAGTCCGGCGCGTACGCCGCCAGGCGCAGGCGCGCGAGATTGGCCTGCATCAGGTCCATCGACTGCGCCAGCAGATCGAGCATGCCCGGGTCACGCGGGCGCGGCGGTTCGGCCGGCCGCTCGCCATGGGGAATCAGCCGGCCGATGAATTCGCCGATGCGGTGGCGGTAGCCGTTCTGAGGGTCGATGGCGTGATCGTTGGCCACTTCCGGCTTGGTCGCCTCGATCGCGCCGTCCACGCTGATCGCGAACAGGTAGTCGGCCGGTTCGCGAATCAGTGGCGTCACTGGCACGGGATTGAGCAAGCCGCCATCCACCAGCCGGCGACCGCCGAGAAGCTGCGGGCGAAACACGGTGGGAATAGCGATGGAGGCGCGGATCGCGTCGAACAGCGGCCCGCGGGTGAGCCAGATCTCGCGTTCGCGGTCCAGGTCGGTGGCCACGGCCGTGTAGGCCAGCGGCAGATCCTCGATCCGTGCGTCGCCGATCAGCTCGCGCATGGTGTCGATGATGCGCTCGCCTTTGATCAGCCCGCCGCCGGAAAAGGTCCAGTCGACGAGCTTGAGTACATCCATCTTGGCCAGCGCCGACACCCAGTCGCGGTAGGTGTCCAGTTTGCCCATGGCATAGATGCCGCCGATCAACGCACCCATCGAGGTGCCGGCAATGGCGACGATCTCGTAGCCCTGCCGTTCGATCTCCTCGATCGCTCCGATGTGCGCCAGCCCCTTCGCACCGCCTGCGCCCAGGGCCAGCGCCACTGTCGGTTTGCGCGCCGCCGGCGTGGCCGTGGCATCGATGGGAAGCGAACTGGTCATGCGGGCGGGGAAGAGGCGCCGGCCGCGCTCAGCGCGGGGCCTGCTGGTAGCCGCCGAGCGCGAGCTGCAGCTGGATCTTCATCTCCTCGCGCAGCGACAGCGGCGCGACCACTTCGGCATCCGGGCCGTACTTGAGCACGTCCATCAGCAGCTCCTTGGAGTTGGAGTACGGCACCTGCAATTCGTAGCGCCCGTCGGGCAGCCAGATGCCTTTCTGCTGGGAATGCCAGTGCTCGTCGGCCACCCAGCGCGCGGCGTGCTGGGAGAAGCGGATGGTGGCCCAGGCCTTGGGCTTGCCCGCAAAGATCCCGTAGCTGGAAGCGAGCATGTCGTTGAGCTCGGTCTCGGCCACGTCGCGCGCGGGCGCGTCCAAGGCTTGCGGCTCGGCGATGCGATCCACCGCGAAGCTGCGCAGCGCTTCGCGATCGTGGTCCCACACGTCCAGGTACCAATTGTCGCGGTAGTGAGTGAGGCGCTGCGGCGACACCGTGCGCTTGCTGTCGGAATTGGTGGTGCGGGCGCGGTAGCGGAAGCGCAGCTGCTTTCGTTCCAGCACGGCGCCGGCCACGATGCGAAACACCTGCTGGTCGAGCTTGCGCTCGCCCCAGGCGATCACGCGGATGCGCTCGATTGGCAGTGCCTTGCCGCTGCCCTGGTCGGACAGCAAATGCTCGATGCGCGCCTTGAACGGCGCCAGGGCGCCGGCCAACACGCCGGGACCGCTGCGGCCGATCAGTTCGTTCAGCGCCAGCAGCGCGGCCAGCTCGTCCGAGGTGAGCCACAGGCCGGGCAGTTCGAACCGCTCGCCCTCGCCGGCCGCGTAGCGGAATGCCGCATGTTCGCCGCCGGCGCTTTCGATCGGGGCGCCCAGGGCATCGCGCAGGAAGGCCACGTCGCGATAGAGCGTCGCGCGCGAGCACTCCAGCTCGTCCATCAGGCGAGGGAGTGGTACCGGGTAGTGCGCCGACTTCAGCAGACGGTGCAGGGTGAGAATGCGCTCGTAACGGTCCATGGCTTCGAGTGACGCGTGGCTTCGTCTAGCATGCGCATCGCCCAGCAGGGTGCGCAAGTCCACGAAGTCTGGCATGTATGGCGCCCATCGCGGTGTGAAATCGCCTAGACTCCGGAAGCTCCCTCCCTCCGAAGGACGCAGAGCGAGCCGAGATGCGCGGCGACCCTACGCCTGACCACCACATCGACGCTTTTCCCGTTGCCCCGGGTTTGCCCGCCAGAGCCATGCAGGTCCTGGCGCAGGGTGGTTATGGTCTGTGGCTGCTGCTGGGCACGGCGCTGGCCCTGAAGCTTTATCCGTCGGGGCGCGGCGATGCCCTGGTCCCTCTGGCGCTCGGCGCGGGGCTGGTCGGCGGCGGCGCGCTGGCGTCGCTGCTGCACCTGCCGCTGGCGCCGGACTGGCTCGGCTGGCGTTTCGGCCGCGGCAGCCGCCCCAACCGCCGCGCCATGCTCGCCATGGTCACTTTCCTGCCGATGCTGGGGCTGGCCGGCCTGGTCCGCGGCGACAACCAGTTCTGGGCTACCCGCCTGTCGGGCGCCGTGCTGGCGTGCTGCAGCCTAGCGTGCCTCGCCTATGTGATGTCGGGCACGCCCGGCCGGCCAGAAGGCCGGCTGCGTATCCTCGGTCGGGTGGTGTCCGCCTGTTACGCCGGCGGCTTATGGCTATGGCTGTGCCTGATTTCGCAGGATGGCGCGGAGCCGCGGCTGATCAATTCGGAGCCCTGGATCCTGGTGCTTCTGCTCGCCGCACTGTTGACCGACATGGCGCACGCCCTTCGTCAGCCGAGGCTGGGCCAGACGTGGCCGGGATACCTGTTCGCCGCGGTGCTGGTCTATCTGGTGCCCTGCCTGATCGTGTTGCTGGCGCAACTGCACGAGCCGCGCGCACTGCTGGTGGCCTTGGCCATTGTCAGCTGTGTCGCGGGTAAAAGCGTTGAGCAGCGTCTGCACGATGCGTCTGCGGCGCACCGCCGTGGCGCGTCCCGGTCCGCCTGAGGGGAATTTGGCCATTCCGACCGGGTCGGAATATTCACTGCGAGTTTCAAACCCGTGGGCTAAGGTGCCACATCACAATTGTTTAACGAATATGGATCGATTCACATGAAGAAAGCCCTGATCACCAGCGTCCTATTGGCCAGTTTTGCCTGTGTCGCCGCGCATGCCGACGACACCGCACCGCCCGCCGATGCCGCCGCCAGCAACCCCGCCACCAACGGTGGCTGGAGCGGTTCGGGTGAATTCGGCTTCGCCTCGGCCCATGGCAATTCGCGCACCGAGAACGTCAACGCCAAGCTCGGCCTGAATCAGGAGAACGAGCTTTGGAAGAACAACTTCTTCCTCAATGGCATGCGTTCGAAGGGTGAAGTCCAGGTGCAGGACAGCAACGGCAACACCATCGACAAGTTCAGCACCACCGCCAACCGCTACGACACCGGCGCTTCGGTGGGCTACAAGCTCGACCCGCGCAGCTATATCGTCGGCGCGGCGCGTTACGAGCACGACGACTTCGGCGCCAACATCTGGCAGGGCATCGTCTCGATCGGCTACGGCTATATCGCGCTGAAGAACGATCGCACGGAGCTCTCGTTCGAAGCCGGCCCCGGTTACAAGCGTTACCGCCCCGCCGACCGCACCGTGCAGGTAGATGGCGTGGATGTGAAGCAGCGCCAGGATTCGCAGAGCGAAGCCGTAGGCCGAGGCCTGGTCAACTACAAGTACCGCCTCACCCCGAACACGGCCGTGGAAGACACGCTGCTGGTCGAAGCCGGCTCCAAGAACCAGTACTACCAGAACGACATCGGCCTGTCGGTCAGCATGACCCGGAAGATGGCGCTGAAGGTCGGCTACCAGGTCCGCTACAACAGCGACGTGCAGCCGGGCACCAAGAACACCGATACGCTGATGACCACCAACCTCGTGTACAACTTCTGACACGACGGTTCATGGCAAAAAAGCCCCGCTCGCGCGGGGCTTTTTTCTGTCCGCGTCAGTGCGTGCCCGATCCAAGGAACTGCGCCGCGCCCTGTTCGAACAGCTGCGCTGCTACTTGGCGGCCTAGCGCCTCGGCCTCGTCGGTGCCGCTGGCCGCTTCGGCGCGCAGCAGGCGGCCGCTGACTACATCGCCCACCATGCCATACAGGTGCAAGCCGCGCTCGGTGACCACGCACCACGCACCCACCGGCACGGTGCAGCTGCCGCCTAAGGCCTGATTCATCGCGCGCTCCGCGCTCGCCGCCAGGCGCGTATGCGGATCGTCCAGGGCGGCCAGCAGCGCAAGCACCTCGGGCTGATCGCTGCGCGCCTCGATGGCTATGGCCGCCTGGCCTGGCGCCGGCAGCCAGTCGGGTGCGGCGAGGCGGCTGCGGATGCGTTCGGCCAAGCCCAGCCGTTCGAGGCCGGCGCAAGCCAGCAGAATCGCGTCGTACTGGCCCGCGTCCAGCTTGCCCAGGCGCGTGCCCACGTTGCCGCGCAAGTCGAGCAGCTCGAGGTCCGGGCGCAGCGCGCGCAGCTGCGCCTGTCGCCGCAGCGAGGAGGTGCCCACGCGCGCGCCGTGCGGCAGCGCGGCCAGGTCGGCGTAATCGTTGCTGATGAAGGCGTCGGCGGCATCCGCGCGCGGCAGGATTGCCGGCAGCGCGAAGCCTGGCTCCAGTTCGGCCGGCACGTCCTTGAGCGAATGCACTGCCAGATCCGCGCGCCCTTCCAGCATGGCCACCTCCAGCTCCTTGAGGAACAGGCCCTTGCCGCCGATGGTGGCCAGAGGCTTGTCGATGATCTCGTCGCCGCGCGTGGTCATCGGCACCAGTTCCACGGCCAGGCCCGGGTGCGCTGCGCGCAGTTCGGCGGCGACGTGTTCGGCCTGCCACAGGGCGAGCGCGCTCTTGCGGGTGGCGATGCGCAGGATGGAGGGCGTCATGGAGATCTCAGCGGCGTAAAGGCTTCTATTGTCGCGTAAACCCTCGCGGCCCGCAGGGGCACCGCTGCCGCAGGGTCCTAGTTCACGCGCAATAGCCGGCGCACCGCCGGCAGGTTGCGCCGGCTGACCTCCGGCATCAGCTCGGTGCCGCCCAGGCGGGCCAGCACCCGTCCGTCGCCGAGGGTCTTCAGGCCGAGCAGCCGCTGCGGCGGCACCAGGCAATTGCGGTGCAGACGGATCAGCTGGTCCGGATAGGCCTCCTCGAGCTGGCGCAGCGATTCCTCCAGCAGCAACTGGCCGCCGCGGTGCTGCACCACGACGTACTTCTCCTCCGCCAGCAGGCACACCACTTCGTCCAGCGCGATGCGTACCTGCTCGCCACGCAGGCGACCGAACAGATAGCTGGGTTCGCGCGGCGCCGCAGTCAGGCGCTGGCGTGCGCGCTGCAGGGCATCGCGCAGGCGCTCCAGCCGCACCGGCTTCAAGAGGTAGTCCACCGCGCCGAGTTCGAAGGCCTGGACGGCATGATTTTCGTAGGCGGTGCAGAACACCACCTGCGGCCTGGCCTGACCGGCGAGGCGCCGCGCGAGCGCAGTGCCGTCGAGGCCGGGCATGTTGATGTCGAGCAGGAGCAGATCCGGCGACGCCCCGGCGATCGTTTCGAGCGCTTCCTCGCCGTCGCCGACGCTGCCGGCGATTTCCACGTCTTCGCATTCGCCGAGCAGCGCGGCGAGGCGCGCCCGTGCCAGCGGTTCGTCGTCAACGATCAGTACGCGCATGAGGGTCTTCCGGCAGCAGCAGACGCACCACGAAACGTTCGCCGCGCGGACCAGCCTGCACGTCCGCACGCGGGCCATAGCGATAGGCCACGCGCTGGCGGACATTGTCCAGGCCATGGCCGTTGCCGCCGCGCGCGGGTGTTTCAGGAAGCGGATTGTCGATTTCGATTTCGATGGCTCGTTCCGCGCGGCGTCCGCGCAAGATCACCTCGCCGCCTTCGCGCAACGGCTGGATGCCGTGGCGCACGGCGTTCTCCACCAGCGGCTGCAGCAACAGGCGCGGCAACGGGAAATCCGCGGTCAGCCCGTCCAGTTCGCGGCGTACGCGCAGGCGCGAGCCCAGGCGCAGCTGCTCGATCGCCAGGTAGCGGTCGACCAGGTTCAACTCCTCGCCCAGCGTGCCGTCGCGTGAGTCGTGCTGGCCCAGCGCGGCGCGGAACAATTCGGAGAGGTCTTCCACGGTGCGTTCCGCCGCGTCCGGGTCCACGCGCACCAGCGCCGCCACCGTATTCATGCTGTTGAACAGGAAGTGGGGACGGATGCGTGCCTGCAGCGCCTCGACTTGCGCGTGCGCCACCGCGGCAAGACGCGCCTGCCACTGCGCGAGCACATAGAAGTAGCGCAGCATCGCGGCGCCCAGAAGTGCGGCGATCGCAGCATTGTCGCGCACGAAGGGAAGGGTTCCGGCGCGCAGCAGATCCATCTGCAGGGCGCCGTCCATCCATCCCGCCAGCAGACTCGCGGTCACCACGATGACCAGCATCAGCAGCCAGACCGCGGCATAAGGCAGGCGGCCCGGCAGCCGCTGCAGCACCGGCCGCAGCTTGCACAGTGCGACGCCGATGACCATGGCCATCCATTCGGCGAACAGCATGCCTACGCTGTAGCCGCGCCAGCCGCGGGTGCTGTCCGGCGCCAGCAGCATCAGGGTGACCGAGAGCGCGGCGACTACCAGCAGCGCGAACAACACCGGCGCGCTGCAGAAATCCGGCAGCGGACTGGGTTCGAGGTGGCGGGAGGGTGGTCGGCGCATGGGCGCACAGTATGCCCAAGCGCCAGGAGGCCGACCGTGCGCGCGATCAGTCGGCCAGGCGTTTGCCCAGCCAGGTGCGCAGATCGACGATTTCCTCGGCGCAGACCGAATGCGGCATCGGATACGTGTGCCATTCGACCGGATAGCCGAGGCCCTGCAGGACATCGCGCGACTGCACGCCGCGGGTCAGCGGCACGATGGGATCGGCGGTGCCGTGGCCCCAGAAGATCGGCGTGGCGGCGTTGGCCGCGCTGCGTTCCGCTTCGAACGAGCCTTGCATGGGCAGGTACGTCGACAGCGCGATGATGCCGGCGAGCCGGCGCGGATGACGCAGGCCGCCGGCGAGCGCGATGGCGCCACCCTGCGAGAAACCGGCCAGCACGATGCGCTCGTCCGGCACGCCGCGCGCATTTTCGCGCGCGATCAGTCCCTGCACCGCCTCGATGGATGCCCGCATGCCGGTCTCGTCCTGGCGCGAGGTGAGATCCACCCCGGCGATGTCGTACCACGCGCGCATCGGCATGCCGCCGTTCAAGGTGACCGGCCGTACCGGTGCATGGGGGAACACGAAGCGCAGGCCAGGCCACTCCTGCGCCACCAGCTCGGGCACGATCGGGGCGAAGTCATGCCCGTCCGCGCCCAGGCCATGCAGCCAGATCACGCTATGGGTGAGAAGGGGGGCGGTTTCGTGCTCGACAGTAGGCAGGGGCATGCGGGGGCGCGCGAAGGGGATGGGGAAATGAGCCCGGGCCATGGGCCGGGCGCAGCGTCTTCCAGGAACGCACCATGCTCGCTTTCGCTTACGCGAAGCGGACAGCAGGCGGTCTAGGGCGTATGGGCGCAAACACAGCCGGCCGCCGGGGGAGCGGGGAGCGGGCGGATCGGCTGGCGCATGGTGCCTCCTGGCGGATGCGGCTGGGATTTCTCGGATCGTGCAGCCTAGTCCTCTCGCGGATACCTGCATACAGGACCCATGGCGCTTGCGGGCGAGACCGCGTTGGCTATGCTCGGACGTTTTTGTTGCGGAGCAACCCATGCGCCGAATGTTTCTCGCCGGGCTCGTGGCCCTCGCGACCAGTCCCGCCCTCCTCGCCGATACGCCCGCCGGCGCGCCGGATCTGGAAACCATCATGGCCAACCCGGACTGGATCGGCGCAGCGGTGCAGTCGCCATACTGGGGCGCGGACGGCCGCAGCGTGTACTACTCGCTCAAGCGCGACGGCAGCAAGGTGCGCGACCGCTATCGCGTCGATGTCGCCAGCGGCCGAAGCGAGAAGCTCAGCCCCGAGGACATCGCGCAGGCGCAGGGCCCGTTGGTATTCGACCGCGTGCACCGACAAGCCGCTTTCCTGCTGCACGGCGATGTGTTCCTGCTCGATCTGGCCAGCGGCCGTCGCGTGCAGGTCACGCGCACGCCGGAGACCGAGACTGCGCCGCGCTTTTCCAGTGACGGCCGGGTATTGCAGTACCGCCAGGGCAATCAGTGGTTCGCTTACGACATCACGGCCGGCGTTGCCGCGCCGGCCGCCGTGCTGAACGTGGGCGAGGATCCGCAGGCCAAGCGGCCGGGCGAGCTCGAACGCGACCAGTTGCGCCTGTTCAAGACGCTGCGTTCGATCAAGGCCGACAAGGATGCCGCGCTCGCCAACGAGGACGAGCTGGCCGCGGCCGACCCCGGACGCGCGCCCAAGCCCATATGGCTGGGCGACGTGGGCCAGCTGGTCGATACCGAGCTGTCGCCCGACGGGCGCTGGATGCTGGTGATCACCCAGCCCAAGGACGACAAGACCGGCAAGCAGCCGCAGGTCACTCACTACGTCACCGAATCGGGTTACGCCGAGCAGCAGCCGACGCGCACTTATGTCGGCCGCCGTGATCCTGCGCCGCAATCGGTGCTGCTCGTCGATCTGCGGGAGCGCAAAACCTGGCCGCTCGGAACCGATCCGCTGCCTGGCATCAAGGACGATCCGCTGAAAGAGTTGCGCGCCAAGGCCATCGCCGCGCAGGAAAAAGCCGGCCGCGAGGATGAAGCCAAGGCGCTCAAGGCGCCGGAGCGGCGCGCGGTGCGCATCATCTCCGATGCCGACGACGGCGGTGGCGGTGGCATCGTATGGAGCGATGAAGGCGGCAACGTCGCGATCCAGTTGCGCGCAATCGACAACAAGGACCGCTGGATCGCCACCGTCGACTTCGACCGCCACGCGCTGGTCAACCAGCACCGTCTCACCGATAACGCGTGGATCAACTGGAACTTCAATGACTTCGGCTGGCTCAAGGATGGCCGTACGCTGTGGTACCTCAGTGAGGAAACCGGCTGGTCGCAGCTGTATGCGAAGCGGCCCGGCAGCAAGGCCGAGGCGCTGACCAGCGGCAGCTTCGAAGTCAGTCATCCGGTGCTGAGCGAAGACGGCCGGTGGTTCTATCTGCGCGCCAACCGCGTGGCGCCCTACAGCTACGACGTCTATCGCGTGCCGGCGCAGGGCGGAGAACTGACTCGCGTCACGCAATACCAGGGCATGGACGACTTCGCGCTGTCGCCGGACGGTAAACAGCTGGCGGTGCTGCATTCATCGCCCTATCAGCTGGCACAGCTGGCTGTGCAGGACGCCGCCGGCGGCGAGCCGCGCGAGCTGACGCGGACGATGAAGCCAGCCTTCACGCAGCGCGCGTGGATCATGCCGAAGATCGTGGGCGTACCTTCCTCGCATGGCGCGGGCACCATCTGGGCCAAGTATTACGGGCCCGCCGATGAATCCGCCGCCGCGCGGCCGGCCGTGATCTTCGTGCATGGCGCGGGCTATCTGCAGAACGTCACGCTGAGCTGGTCCAACTACTTCCGCGAGCAGATGTTCCACAACCTGCTGGTGCAGAAGGGTTATGTGGTGCTGGATATGGACTATCGCGCCTCCGAGGGCTACGGCCGCGACTGGCGTACCGCGATCTACCGCCGCATGGGTCATCCGGAGCTGGAAGACCTGCTCGACGGCAAGGCCTGGCTGGTCAAGAACCACGGCGTCGATCCGCGTCGGGTAGGTATCTACGGCGGCAGCTACGGCGGTTTCATGACCATCATGGCGCTGCTGCGCGCGCCCGGCGAATTCGCCGCCGGTTCCGCATTGCGCCCGGTTGCCGACTGGTCCAGCTACAACCACGAATACACGTCCAACATCCTCAACGATCCGCAACTCGATCCGGAGGCCTATGCGGCCAGCTCGCCGATCGAATATGCGGACAAGTTGCAGGACGTGCTGCTGATCCAGCATGGCCTGATCGACGACAACGTGCTGGCCAGCGATTCGATCCGTCTGTACCAGCGCTTCATCGAGCTGCACAAGAAGAACTTCTGGATGTCGCTGTATCCCTTGGAGCGGCACGGCTTCGTGCATCCCGATTCCTGGTACGACGAATACCGGCGCATCGATGAGCTGTTCGACACTTACGTCAAGCCCGGGCGGGCGAAGGAAAGTACGACGGGGCGCTGATCCTGGCATTCATGTGGCAGTCGGTCCGGGAGCCGTTTTGGCCCGTATCCCTCACAGATTCATCACGGATTTCGCTGATAGAGTGGGACGGATCGCGTCAAGGACACCGACACAGGAAGGGCCTCTTATGCTGAATCCACGTAATGCTGTCCGGGTGGCCCTGCTGGCCGCCCTCGCCGTCTCCACGTCCGTCATGGCCCGCCAGTTCCCGGCGACCGGCCTGGGCCAGTCCTGGCCCAACGCCTCCGACGTCAGCTCCAGCCCGCGTTTCCACGTCTACGTGTTCGTCAAGGACGGGGTCCGCTATGTCCAGGTCAACGATCTGAATGGCAAGGTGCGCGGTGCATTCGCGGCGGCCAACGGCCAGTTCCTGGTGCTGCCGATCGGTACCGACGCAGCCAACGCCTCGGCCGGGCCCAATGCTTCGGCGCTGACTGCGGCGGCGACCGGTTCCAATGGCGAGACGGTCTACCGTGACGGTGACATGCGCGTCACCGCGACGTACCTGGCCAACGGCGCGACGGCGCTCGATGCGGAGTCGACGCCCTGCACCGATCCAGTGGAATGCAGCACGCATATCCAGAGCCGCACGGCCCAGTGATTCGGCGGGCGTAAGCCGGAAACAGAAAACCATGGAAAAACGAAGGGCGCGTCATCGACGCGCCCTTCGTCATTTGCTGCGGGTATCTGTCGGTTACTCGGGGTTGTGCAGGATGAGGCTGATCCTCGTGCCGTGCGCCATGCGGCGCTCGCGGACCTGGCCCTCGAACAGGGCGACCTGGTCGCGGATCGCGTCCAGTCCGGTGCCGGTGGTGGACAGGCCCTGCATCAGTTCACCCCAGCGCACCGTGAGCGCGGACGCTTCGTCGCGATAGCCATCGATACTCATCACCACCCAGCGCCGCCCGCCGAACACGCCGCCGCGCAGGCGTACGCGGATCCAGCTGACATCGCGGCCGTTGCACAGGCTGCCGGCGATCTCGCCGATGGTCCGGTACAGCACCAGATGGATGCCGGTGGAGAGCTGACTCAGGCCGCGGCCTTCGATGTCGCAGGTGTAGCGCACGCCGGCAGCTTCCAGCGTGCGGGCGATCGCGCCTTCGCGCAGTGCCGCGGGCAGGCCGCGCTGGCGCCAGCTCACCGGATGCAGATGGTCGGCCAGGCGGAACAGCTGCTCCTGGTTCACTGCGGCCTGGCGGCGATATTGGCGCTCCTCGGTAGAGGGCACCACGAAACGCAGCCGGTCCAGCATGAGGTTGTCGGTCTGCTGGATGCTGCCGCGCACCTGCTCGATCGCCATCGCGGTCTGGCGCATGCGCAGCTCGCCGAGGAACAGCGTGCGCTGTGCGAGGGCCAGGGTCTGGCGCGCGTCGAGGCGTTCTTGCTGGTCGCGCTGGTTAAGCACGGAGATGCGCGCACCGAACAGCATCATGGTGGAGATGGTGAAGGCGATCAGCACTTCCGCCTGCATCGTGCCGGGATCGAACACGGCCGGCATGGTGAGCACCACGGCCGTGCTCGCCAGAGTGCCGCCGATGGCGACGCCGTACCAGCCATGGCGCAGGGCCAGGAAGACCACCGGGATGAACATGCACATGCGTGCGACCTGGCGCGCCTGCTCGCCCATGCCGCCCTCGCCGATCCAGGCCAGCATCATCAGCACCGGCAGCAGGCCCAGCGCGCTTTCCAGGAACAGGCGGCTGTCCATGACGCGCGTCCAGCGCTCCTGCGCGGGCGTGCGCTGCCATGCCTCACGCAGCATCAGCACCAGCGGCGCCACGGTCAGCACGCCCAGGTAATTGCCGATCAGCCAGCGGCCGGTCAGCAGCGGGTAGTCCATCGGCGGATAGCCCACCGGCTTGATCGACACCGACACCGCGGCGAGGTTAGCCAGCGTCCACACCAGCGAGCAGGCCAGGGCGCACAGCAGCAGCACACTGATACGCACGCTGTGGCGGCCGGTGAACAACTGGCCTCGCTCGCGGCAGGCGTTGACGATCGGCATGGCCAGCGCGATCGGCGGCACCACCATCACGGCGGACCAAATCCCGCCGAACTCCGGCAGGCAGCGGATGGCGGTAAACGCCAGCGGTCCCAGTTCGCCGACGGCCAGCGCGGGCCAATAGCGGCGTGGCACCAGCAGCAGGACCGTCAGGCGATACCCGGCGAACAAGACCCAGTAAGAAAACGAGACTTGTCGCAGCAGGACGAATCCCACGGCGTATAGCAATGCGACCAGTCCATGGCGCAGCAACGGATTTCCCTCAGCTCTCGATTGCATCCTGGCTCCCCTGAGCTTTGATGGGACGGCTGACTGACCGGTCGGCCGCCATGCGGATACAGCAAATTATCGAATGGGACAGCGGATGCCGTGAAACCATGGTGAAGGATCACGATCATCTCATTGCAGCAATCCGGACTTGCGCATGCTCATTTGCCGGCGGAAGGCTCACGCACGGTTTTCCCCTCCCGCGACATCCAGAGCGCGCCCTTCCCATAGCCCGCGCAGCGACGCACCAAGTGGTCGTCGCGCTTTGCTTCCATGCCATGCACGCAGCGTGCCTGGCCTCCCGTCATGCGTGCGATCGCGAAGCATCCCGGCCATCCCATGGCCGACCGCGAGCGTACCGGTGCGAAGTTGTACTGCGCCTTGGCGCGCCATATCGCCAATCTCGTCGCAGATGAGCGTTCTGGGCGGGCCCATGCGAAACGGCTGCGCTTTCACTTTAGTGAAGGCGTCTGCACCGGGCGCACTTCGCCTCTCATGGACATTTTGCGGCGCTAAGCTACGCGCGCGGCCGTCCGGCCGTCCTGCACGGGTCCCGCCAAACCCATGTCCGACGCGCGCCATCTGCATCTGCTCATGCGCTACAGCGTATGGGCCAACGAAAGGCTATTCGCCGCGCTGGCGACGGTTCCCGAACGGGAGCTGGTCGCAGACCGCGATATCGTCTTCGGAAATATCCTTCGTACGCTCAACCACGTGCATGCCATGGACTTCGTGTGGAAGTCCCATCTGCTGGGCGTGGCGCATGGGCTGGCGACACGCAATCCGGATTACTGCCCGCCGTTTGCCGAACTGCGCGACGCCCAAGTCCAGATGGATCGCTGGTACCTGGACTACATCGAGCAACTGGCGCCACCGGCACTCAACGAGCATGTGGACTTCGCCTTTATCGACGGCGACCGCGGCAACATGACCCGGGGAGAAATCCTGCTGCATGTGGCCAACCACCGGACCTACCACCGCGGCCACGTGGCGGCACTGATGTACCAGGTGCCGGTGTTTCCGCCTACGACAGACCTGCCGGTCTACCTGCGCGAAATCGCGCAGTACGCTGGTCCCGCGGCCTGACGCTCGTGCGAGAATGGGGAAATCCGGTTGACACGTCTGCCTTCATGACCATCCCTAAAGACGCATTCCGGCGCTTCCAGGAAGAGCTCGCCGCACTAGACACCAAGAAGGAAGCGGAATCCGGACAACCGGTCGGCGCCGCCCGCATGGCCCGGGCGCGCGAAGAGTTTCTCGAGCTGCGCAAGCGCTATGGCCTCTCGGTGGCCGATGTGGTGGCGTTCTTCCCGGAAGAAGATGGCATCGGCTACATCCAGGCACTGATCGCCGCCGGCGAGGCCAAGCCGCGGCGCGGTCGCAAGCCGAAAGCGTCCTGAGCGCCCGCGTTCAGGCGATGACCGCCTGGCTGTCGAAATAGCGGCCAGGCGAAAGACCGAAACTGCGCCGGAACATCGCCACGAACGCGCTGACGCTGGCATAGCCCAGCGCATCGGCCACGCTGGCTACCGCCTCGCCGGCCGCCAGCCGCTCCAGCGCGCGGGCCAGTCGAGCCTGCTGGCGCCACTGCGCGAAGCTGCAGCCGGTTTCCTGGCGGAACAGGCGTGTCACCGTGCGCGGGGAAAGGCCGGCCCACGCGGCCCAGTCTTCCAGCGTGCGTACGTCATCCGGATGCTCAAGCACGGCATGGGCAATACGCAGGAGGCGGCGGTCGCTCGGCAGTACGAGATGCAGGGGCTCTTCCGGCGCCCGGCGCATCTCATCCATCAGCACGGCGAGCACGCGCTCCTGCTCGTCGGCCAGCTGCTGCTGGCCGGACCAGGTGGCCGCACGCAGTACCAGCGCGCGCATCAGCTCGTTGCCGTTGAGCACGCAGGTGCGCTCGGGCAGGCCCGCCGAAGCATTCGGCGCGACATAGACCCCCCAGCCCTGGGTCGCCTCGGCCACCCGCACGGTGTGCAGCTCGCCTGGCGGCATCCAGCCCACCCGATGCGGGGGCAGCGTCCAGGCACCATAGGAAGTGCGCACGCTGAGCAGGCCTTTTTCCAGGTAGAAGAACTGGCCGCGCACATGGCTGTGCCAGCCCGATTCCACGGTGTGGAACACGCGGTTCTCTTCGGTGCCGTCCAGCACATAGGCGATCAGGGCCGGGCCGTCTGCGCTCTCCAGCCACTGGAAATGCTGGCCGTATGCCTGGGAATCAGTGTCCATGGCGATATATCAAATGACGTCTTCTAGATACAAATTGGCCTTATGACGATATCAGGCCATGCGGGTCTGCTCCTAGCCTAATAAGCCGCCGCCCTACCCCGGGGCGCGCCGTACGTCCCACAGCCATGCGCAGTCACGTTGAAGCCAGCGCGGACGTCCTGTCTTAAAGAACCTTCCAGAAGGAGACCGGCATGTCCGTCAACGACTCGCCGTCCATTCCGATGGACGCCGCCGAAGTCCTGACCCGTTTCGTGGTCAGCGCCCAACTCATGCTCGACCCGCTCACCCCGGAAAGCCTGCGCCGCCAGGTGGAGCCGAAGCTGCTCGCCGCACTGCCTGTGCTACAGGCGCTGGGCGTGTTCGACCTCTTCGCCATCCGCGATCCGGCCCTGGGGGCGATGGTGGCCGATGAACTGGCCGCACGGCGTGTGCCGGCGAACCTTCGGCCGCGTGCCGTCGCATGAACATTTGCGAAAGCAGAATATGTCTGCAATATATTTGCCTTGACAATTATTTGATGGGCAATAGAATGCACGTCCATGAACGACACCTCTGCTCCGACGGATTCCTCTTCTCCGACGCAGGAAAGCATCGGCGTGCTGCTGGCGGCAGTTCGCACGGAGATCGTCCGTGCGATGGAGGCCGAACTGGCGGCCAAGGGCATGGGACTGCGTTTCACCCAGTTCCTGATCCTCAAGCGCCTGTCCGCGCTCGGGCCAATGACCGCCGGTGAGCTGGCGCGCTCGATCGAGCTGGATGGCGGCGCCATGACACGCCAGCTCGACCAGCTCGAAGGCAAGGGCTATCTGCGTCGCCGGCCGCATGAACAGGACCGCCGTGCATTGCGTATCGAGCTGACCGACGAAGGCCGCGCGCTGACAGAAGAACTGATGAACTGCAACACCCGCGTCCTCAAGGCCGCCCAGCGCTCGCTGGACGAGACCGAGCGGGCGCAACTGCGCGACTACCTCACGCGCGTGCTTCATGCACTGCGCGACAAGCACTGATCCGACACTTCAACCTCTGGAACACGACCATGCGTCTGCACACTATGGCGGCGGCGACCGGACTGGCCCTGGCGTTGGCCGGTTGCGTCAGCAGCGGCGGCCTGCATCCGTCAGGCACGCTCACCGAAGCCTCTTCGCTGAAGAGCGAGCGCAGCCTCGCCGGCATCGCAGTGTCGCCTGCGGCCTGGCCCGCCCAGGATTGGTGGACCGGGCTGGGCGACAACCAGCTCGATGCGCTGATCGGCGAAGCCCTGCGCGATAACCCGACCCTGGCCGCGGCCGACGCGCGCGCCCAGCAGGCCCAGGCCGCAGCGGGCAGCGCCGACGCGGCACGCGGGCCGACGGTGAATGCCGGGGCCAGCGTTGCCGGCGCCCGTCCGCCGGATGGCCTGCTCGGCCCGAATGGCCACTTCGCCTGGGCCAAGTACGGCTATGCGAGCTTCAACTGGGGCCTGGACCTGTGGGGTGGCAAGCGCGCCGCGTGGGAAGCCGCGCTGGGCGAGGCCCGCGCCGCCGAGATCGATCGCCAGGCCGCACGTATCACGCTGTCGACCAACGTCGCCCGCGCCTATACGCAGCTCGGTTACGCCTTCGCCCAGCAAGATGTGGCCAAGGCCGAACTGGAGCGTGCCAGCCGTGCGCGTGACCTGACCCGCCAGCGCGTCGGAGCGGGCATCGACAACCAGCTGCAACTCAAGCAGGCCGATACCGAAGTAGCCTCCGCGGAACAGCAGGTGGCCGCCACCGGCCGCGCCATCGACGCGGCGCGCTCGTCGCTGTCGGTGCTGCTGGGCAAGGGCCCGGACCGTGGCCTGGATATCGCCCGCCCGCAGGCGCTCAAGCCCGCGGCGCTGGCCGTGCCCGGCAACCTCTCGGTCGACCTGATCGGCCATCGCGCCGATCTGGTCGCCGCGCGCTGGCGCGTCGAAGCGGCGAGCAAGGACATCAAGGCCGCCAAGACCGAATTCCTGCCCAACGTGAGCATCGGCGCCATGGCCGGCCTGCTCAACTTGGGCGGCGGCAACCTCTTCAGCATGAGGAGCCGGTTCTACGAACTGGCGCCGTCGGTGAGTCTGCCGATCTTCGACGGCGGCCGCTTGCGCGCGAATCTGTCCGGCAAGGATGCGCAGTACGACCTGGCCGTGGCGCAGTACAACCAGACCCTGGTATCGGCTACCAACGAAGTAGCCGACGACTACAGCGCGCTGCAATCGCAACAGCAGCAGATCGATGCGCAGCAGCGCGCTCTCGATGCCGCTACCCAAGCCTGGCAGTTGTCCGAGCAGCGCTACAAGGCCGGTGTCGGCAATTACCTCGAGGCGCTGATCGTCCGCCAGCAGCTGCTGCAGGCGCAGCAGCGCATGGCCGCGCTGCAGGCGCAGCAGGTCGATCTGTCGGTGCAGCTGATCCAGGCGCTCGGCGGCGGCTTCCGCCCGCAGGGCGACACGCACGCGCTGGCCGATGCCCCCGCTTCTTCCTCCTCCGTTTCCGCACGTTCTCTCTGAAGGCTTTTCGCCATGTCTAGCCAAACCCCGCTCGCGGCCGACAACGCCGCTCCCCAGCCGCCGAAGAGTCGCCGCGGCTTCCTGCTCCGCCTGCTCGGCGTGGCGGTGATCCTCGCCGCCGCCGGCTGGACCGCCTGGTACTTCCTCGACGGCCGCTGGTACGAAGGTACCGACGACGCCTACGTCAACGGCAACGTGGTGCAGATCACTCCGCAGGTGCCTGGCACCGTGGTCACCATCGGCGCCGACGACGGCGACCTGGTGCACGCTGGCGACGTGCTGGTGAAGCTCGATGGGAGCAATACCGAGGTCGCTCTTTCCGAAGCCAAGGCCAACCTCGCCAGCACCGTGCGCCGCGTGCGCGGTCTGTATAGCAATGTCTCCGGTGCGCAGGCCGACGTGGCCGCGCGCAAAGTGGCCGTGGACAAGGCTCGTGCCGACTACAACCGTCGCCGCGACCTGGCCAAGTCCGGTGCCATCTCCGCCGAGGAGCTGTCACACGCGCAGGACACCTTGACCACTGCCGAAAGCGGGCTGGTCACCGCGCAGCAGCAACTGGAGACCAGCAAGGTGCTGGTCGACGACACGGTCGTCGCGTCGCATCCGGACGTACAGGCGGCCGCCGCCAAGCTGCGTGCCGCCTACCTGGATAACCTGCGCACGACGATCGTCGCGCCGGTCGACGGCTACGTCGCCAAGCGCGCCGTGCAGCTGGGCCAGCGCGTCGCCACCGGCGCGCCGCTGATGGCGGTGGTGCCGCTGCATCAGGTATGGATCGATGCCAACTTCAAGGAAACCCAGCTGACCCACATGCGCATCGGCCAGCCGGTAGAAGTGCGCGCCGACGTCTACGGCGGCAAGGTCACTTATAAGGCCCACGTTCAGAGCCTTGGCGTGGGTACGGGCAGCGCCTTCTCGCTGCTGCCGGCGCAGAACGCCACCGGCAACTGGATCAAGATCGTGCAGCGCGTGCCGGTGCGCGTGTTCTTCGACGATCCCAAGCAACTGGATGACCATCCGCTGCGCATCGGCCTGTCCACCGACGTGGAAGTGAATCTGCACGACCAGACCGGCCCGATGCTCGCCAAGCAGGCGCCGACCCAGCCGGCCTTCAACACCGACGTATACGCCAAGCAGCTGGCCGAGGCCGACGGTGTGATCAACCAGATCATCCACGCCAACATGGCCGGCGGCCATTCCTGAGGAACCGGCGGCGGGATGAACTCCCGCCGCCTTCCTGCGCGCACCCCTCCCACGACGGCCCGTCCCGACACCATGAGCACTCAATTTCGTCCACCCAACATGGCGCTGACGACGGTCGGCCTGTCGCTGGCGACCTTCATGCAGGTGCTGGACACCACCATCGCCAACGTGTCGCTGCCCACCATCGCCGGCAACCTTGGCGTGAGCGTGAACCAGAGCACCTGGGTGATCACTTCGTTTGCGGTGAGCATGGCGATCTCGCTGCCGCTCACCGGCTTCCTCACCCGCCGCTTCGGCGAGGTGAAGATGTTCATCTGGTCGACCCTGTTGTTCTCGCTCGCGTCATTCCTGTGCGGCATCTCGCAGAGCATGAGCATGCTGATCCTGTTCCGCGCCATCCAGGGCGCGGTGGCCGGACCGATGTATCCGGTCACGCAGGCGCTGCTGATTTCGATCTATCCGCCAGCCAAGCGCGGCATGGCGCTGGCGCTGCTGGCGATGGTCACGGTGGTGGCGCCGATCGCCGGCCCGATCCTGGGCGGCTGGATCACCGACAACTATTCCTGGCCGTGGATCTTCTTCATCAACGTCCCCATCGGCATCTTCGCCAGCATGGTCATCGGCGCCCAGATGAAGGAGCGCAAGGATGTCACCATGCGGCCGAAGATGGACTACGTCGGCCTGATCACGCTGATCGTCGGCGTGGGCGCGCTGCAGATCGTGCTGGACAAGGGCAACGACGAAGACTGGTTCAATTCCACCTTCATCGTGATCACCAGCATCGTCGCGGTGCTGGGCATCCTGGTATTCCTGATCTGGGAGCTCACGGACAAGGAGCCGATCGTCGATCTGCGCCTGTTCCGGCATCGCAACTTCCGCATGGGTACGCTTTCGCTGGTGCTGGCCTATGCGGCGTTCTTCGCCATCGGCCTGCTGGTGCCGCAATGGATGCAGCGCAACCTCGGCTACACCTCTACCTGGGCCGGCTTCGCCAGCGCGCCGCTGGGCATCCTGCCGGTGTTGCTGACCTTCGTGGTGGGCAAGTACTCGACCAAGTTCGATCTGCGCCTGATCGCCTCGCTGTCGTTCCTTGTGATGGGCATCACCAGCTTCCTGCGCTCGGACTTCTTCCTGGACATCGACTTCATGCACATCGCCGGCGTGCAGTTGTTGCAAGGCCTGGGCGTGGCGCTGTTCTTCATGCCCGTGACGACCATCCTGCTGTCGGACCTGCAGCCGCACGAGATCGCCGCGGGTGGCGGCCTGGCTACCTTCCTGCGCACGCTGGGGGCGAGCTTCTCCGCGTCGCTCACTACCTTCATGTGGGATCGCCGCGCGGTGGTACATCATGCCCAGCTGAGCGAGCACATCACACCGTACGACCCCACCGCGACGCAGGCGCTGAGCCAGCTGGGCGGGGGCGATCCGCAGACCGCTGCGGCCGTGGTCAACCAGATGATTACCCAGCAGGGTTACCAGATCTCGTTCAATGAGGTCTTCCATGTGCTCGGCTGGATCTTCGTCAGCCTGATCCTTGTCGTATGGATGACCAAACCGCCGTTCACGGCGAAGGCCGGTCCCGCGGCCGGCGGCGGGCACTGAATCCCCAAAAAAGAACGGCCCCTTGCGGGGCCGTTGCAATTTCGGGGGGGGTAAAGCGTCTTACTGGAGATCGAACCCCACGCCCACCAGCGCCATCGTCTCGCCGCGGTTGGGACCGTGGGTGCCGCCATTGGAAATGTGCCGGATCTGGAAACTGAGGTACTTGCCTTGCCAGCCCACCGTATTGACGAACTCGCCCACGCTGCTCAGTGCCATGGTCCGCCCTTTCTGGACCGCACCCTGCAGGCTGTAGAAGAAGCCGTGGTACCAGTCGGCCTCGCTGCCGTAGCGGAAGCGGGCGCCGCCGGCCACGAGCCAGACGTCGTCGCGTGTCTCATAGCGGTTGCCGTCGTAGCGGCGCAGATCGCGGCCGCCGATCCAGCCCGCCGATACGTCCGGGGCCCAGGTGAAGCGGGTGCTGCCGATCGGATGCGCGTCGAACACTGCCTCGACGAAGGCGGCGTTGGCGCCGTGGGAATCCATGTAGCTGCGACCGCCCTGGACTTCGATACGGGTAGCCGCGGACGTGATCGATGTCGTTCCGGCAAGTGCCAGGGAGAGAACGCCAAGAAAAATCTTCTGGTAACGCATGGGGATGCCTTTTGGGGGACAGTTCTTTTATGAACTATATGGTTCAATAAGTGTCGTCGATCCAGAGTGAATCCGTAAATCCCACCTTCGTTCGACGCACTGTTCCAAAAGCCATACCAATGTTTTACCCGGTAGATATTGCATCCATCCGTTAACCCGGACAAAATTCCCTCATCCCCAATTTTTCCCGGATTAAAATCATGCACCCCAGCCAGAGTCAGACTTGTACTGCTTTCGATGGGCATCGCCTGATCGCCTCGGGCTCGCTGCGCGAGGTGGCCGCTGCCACCAAGCGCGCGATCGACGCGGGCGCGCAGGGCCCCGTACTCGTGTTCGACGACCAGACCAGCCTTCCCGTGGAGATCGACTTCCGCGGCACAGTGGACGACGTGCTGTCGCGCTTCACTCCTGCGGCGGACAGCGCGCCGCGCGGTCCGGGCCGTCCCCGCCTCGGCGTGGTGGCGCGCGAGGTCACCCTGCTGCCGCGCCACTGGGAGTGGCTGGCCGCCCAGCCGGGCGGCGCGTCCGCGACCTTGCGCCGCCTCGTCGAAGAAGCCCGCCGCGGCAGCGACGACCGCTCGCGCCGCGCCGGCGAAGCCCTGGAGCGCTTCATGCAGGCGATGGCCGGCGACCTGCCGCACTACGAGGAAGCCTCGCGCGCCTATTGGCGTGGCGAGCGCGACCGTTTCGACGACTTGATCGACACCTGGCCTGCCGACGTACGCGATCACGCACGGCGTCTTGCCGCTCCCGCGTGGAACGACGCGGACGCCATGGCCTGAATCCCGGCGGGGTTTTTCTATGCCCCGTCGCCGGTCCACACGCAGACCGGCGTGCCGTTGAGTGGCGCCCCTGGCGACCACTCAACGGCCATCTCCTGATCCCAGGGGCGGCGTCATCCCTCAGACGGGTACCGACGTAAACTTCACCGCTCTTTCCCGCTGCGCGCGGAGCGCGCAGCGATCACCAGTCTCACCCGCACGGAATCCCCAGTCCCATGTCTGCGCTAGCCGCACGCCAGCCGTTGCTCACCGAAGGGCCGATCGCCCGCACCCTGCTCACCTTCGCGCTGCCCATCCTGGGCAGCACCGTGCTGCAGTCCCTCAATGCCTCGGTCAACGCTATGTGGATCGGCCACTACCTGGGCGAATCCGCGCTCGGCGCCGTGAGCAACGCGAGCCTGATCGTGTTCCTGATGCTCACGGCCGTGTTCGGCGTGAGCATGGCCAGCACCATCCTGGTCGGGCAGAGCCTCGGCGCGCGCAACATGATCGAGGCCAAGCGCGTGGTGGGCACCGGGGTGACCTTTTTCGTGGCGCTGTCGACGCTCGTCTCGATCTTCGGCTTCGTCAACACGGCGTGGATGCTGCAGAAGCTGGGCACGCCGGTGGACGCGATGCCGTACGCGGTGCCTTATCTGCGCATGGTGTTCGTCGCCATGCCGTCGCTGTACTTCTACAACTTCCTGATGATGACCCTGCGCGGCGCCGGCGATGCGCGCACGCCATTCGTGTTCATGGCGATGTCGGTGCTGCTGGACATTGCGCTCAATCCGCTGTTCATGTTCGGCGTCGGCCCGGTACCGGCGATGGGTACGGCCGGCTCGGGTTTCGCCACGCTGATCTCGCAGACCGTGGCGCTGGTCGCGCTGCTCGTCACGCTGTACCGGCGCAAGCATTTCCTGCGCCTGACCGGCAGCGAGCTGGCGTATCTCAAGCCGGATCCGGCGATCCTGCGTGCGCTGGTCTTCAAGGGCCTGCCGATGGGTCTGCAGATGATCGTGATCTCCTCCTCGGCGATGCTGATGATGCGTCTGGTCAACGGCTTCGGCTCGCACGCCACGGCGGCCTATGGCGCGGCTACACAGCTGTGGAACTACGTGCAGATGCCGGCGATGGCCATCGGCGCGGCGGTGTCGTCGATGGCGGCGCAGAATGTCGGCGCGCGGCTGTGGGATCGTGTGCACCGTATCGCCAAGATCGGCGTGGCCTACAACTTCCTGCTCGGCGGCACGCTGATCGGGCTGATCTATGTGTTCAACCGCACCGCGCTCAACCTGTTCCTGCCCGGGCATGGCGAGGCGCTGGCGCTGGCGCAGCATTTGAATGTGATCGCCGTGTGGTCTTTCCTGTTCTTCGGCGTCACGTTCGTGCTGTTCGGCGTGGTGCGTTCCACCGGCGCGGTGTGGCCGCCGCTGATCGTGCTGACCATCTCGATGTGGCTGATCCGCCCGCCGTTCGCCTTCGCCCTGCTGCCGCGTCTGGGCCCCGATGCCATCTGGTGGAGCTTTCCGCTGGGCTCGATGGCTTCGATGTTGATGGCCCTGGCTTATTACCGCTGGGGCGGCTGGCGCCAGGCGCACATGCTGTCGGCGCCAGCGGCAGGTCCTGCGCCCGCCTCGGCCTCGCCGGCATCCGCGCCCGCAGTCGCCGAAGCAGCCGAATAGCCGTCCGCAGACAGCCGCGCTGCCACGCGGCTGTCATCCCTGCTGCCTAACGTGGGGCGCATGACCCGCCCTCTCCCCTGCGTGAGTCGGCATGCATGAAACCGTCGCGCCGCCGCTTCCTGCTCGGCGCCGGCGGCTTGCTGGTGCCGCCGCTGATCGTCGATCTGCTTTCCGCTGACGTCGCGCGTGCCGCGCACGCCATGCCCATGGCCGATCGCATGGCGCCGCAGTTGGCCGCACCCTCGCGGCCGCTGATCAATCCCGCCACGCTGGCGCGCTTCGTCGATCCGCTGCCCGTGCCGCCCATCGCGCGACCGGCCAGCCAGCGCGTGCATGAGGGACGAGCGCTGCCGTACTACCGCATGGATATGCGTGCGTTCCAGGCCCGCCTGCATCGCGACCTGCCGCCCACCACGCAATGGGGCTACCAGGGCATGAGCCCGGGACCGACGCTGGAAGCGCGGCGCGGCGAGCCGTTCCTGGTGGAATGGACCAATGCCTTGCCTTCGCGCCATCTGCTGCCGGTCGATCACGGCATCCACGGCGCGGAGAAAGAGCAGCCCGAGGTGCGCACCGTGGCGCACGTGCATGGCGCACGCGTGCCGGCGGACAGCGATGGCTGGCCGGAAGACGCCTTCCCGCCCGGCCGTTCGCTGATCTACCGCTACCCCAACATGCAGGATGCCGCGACGCTCTGGTATCACGATCACGCCATGGGCATCACGCGGCTGAACATCTACGCCGGCCTCTATGGCGCGTATCTGCTGCGCGATCCGGAAGAGCAGGCGCTCGCACTGCCAAACGGCGAACACGAGCTGCCGCTGATCCTGTGCGACCGCCTGATCGGGCGCGACGGCCAGCTCTATTATCCCGTCTCCGACGACCCCGCGGCGCCATGGGTCTCGGAGTGCTACGGCAATGCCACGCTGTGCAACGGCAAGCTGTATCCCTATCTGGACGTCGAGCCGCGCCGCTACCGGTTGCGCCTGGTCAACGCGGCCAACGCGCGGCACTTCGAACTGAGCTTGTCCAGCCGCCGGCCCTTCCTGCAGATCGGCAGCGACCAGGGCTTGCTGCTCTCGCCGGTCGAGCGCATGCGCGTGGAGCTGTATCCGGCCGAGCGTGCGGACGTGGTCGTCGACTTCTCCGGCCTCGACGGCCAGTCGGTCGAACTGCGCCAGCCGTCGGAGGCATTGCTGCAATTCCGCGTGCGCGATCGCGGCAGAAAGGATGAAACGGCGATGCCGGCCGCGCTGCGCGCGGTATCGCGCATTGATCCGGCGACCGCGACGCGCGACCGCATCCTCACCATTGGCGAGATGGACGACGCCAACGGCAACGCGATGATGATGACACTCGGTGGCCACCACTGGTCCGACCCGATCACTGAAGACCCCACGCAGGACAGCGTGGAAATCTGGAGCCTGGTGAACCTCACCGGTGATGCGCATCCGATCCACCTGCACCTGGTGCGCTTCCAGATCATCGAGCGTCGGCCGTTCGACCTGTTCGCGTGGAATGCACGCAAGGAACTCAGGTACACCGGCCCTGGCCTGCCGCCACCACCGCATGAAGCTGGCTGGAAAGACACCGTGCGGGCCGACCCCGACATGGTCACCCGCATCATCATGCGGTTCGAAGGCGAGCCCGGCAAATACGTGTGGCATTGCCATCTGCTCGAGCACGAAGACAACGAAATGATGCGGCCTTTCAAGCTGTTGCCGCGCACCTGAAACATCGCGTGCTTTTGCGTGCACGCAAAGACTTGCGCATGTAGCCGCGTTGTCATCTGCGCGGTCGTCGCTGTCGCTTCGCTGCCAACGCAGCGTCATCCGCGCAGACCATGCTCCGGCGCCGGCATACGCACAGCGCATGCCGCATCAGGGGGACCACGCGATTGCAGTCATGCAAGCTGCAGGAGTCCAAGCCATGCCCAAGTTTCACGGCCGTCAGTCTTATCTGTCGTTGCTATCCGTCGCGCTCGCCACCGCACTGGCCGGCGCGGCGGGCGCGCAGACCACCGCGCCCGACCAGGATGCCGCGTTCCGCCACGGTATTCCCGGCGCCGGTACCAGCCCGCGCCCCGGCCTGCCGGGTGGCATCGTCACCTTGCATCGCCCGGGCGATGCGGATGATCGCAGCGACCGCACGCGCACACCGATCAAGCATGTGATCCTGTTGATCGGCGAGAACCGCACCTTCGATCACGTCTACGCGACCTATACGCCGCCTGCGGGACAGAGTGTGCGCAACCTGCTCTCCGAGGGCATCGTCAATGCCGACGGCACGCCAGGTCCGAACGTGGCACTCGCGCGGCAATGGCGCGCCACCGACAGCGGCAAGTACTCGCTCGCGCCGACGCGCACCGCGCCCTATGACCTCTTGCCGGCGATGAATACCGGCGGCGCGCCAACCCAGCCGTATTTCGCGTCCGCCGCACAGGCCGAAGCGGTCGAGCCCGGCTTGCCCGCGGGCGAGTACGGCCAGCTCGCCAGTGGTGGCACCGGGTTGCCGCAACATGTCGTCGATACACGCTTCCCCACCCAATTGCCCAACGCGCCGGTCGATGCAAGCGCGTCGCTGAGCTACGACGACTACGCCAACAGCCCCGTGCATCGTTTCTTCCAGATGTGGCAGCAGCTGGACTGCTCCCGCGCCGCCGCTACGCCGGCCAACCCGAGCGGCTGCCGCAACGACCTCTTTCCGTGGGTGGAAACCAGCGTGGGCGCGGGCAGCAACGGCAAGAGCCGTCCCGCGAGTTTCAACGAGCAGACCACCGGCGAAGGCTCCACCGCCATGCAGTTCCTCAACATGGCCAAGGGCGACGCGCCGTACTTCGCGCAGCTGGCACGCGACTATGCGCTCAGCGACAACTTCCACCAGTCCGTGATGGGCGGCACCGGCGCCAACCACATCATGCTCGGCTATGGCAGCCTCATCTATTACGCCGACGCGAACGGCCGTCCGGTGATGCCGCCGGCCAATCAGATCGAAAATCCCGACCCGATGCCCGGCGCCGACAACTGGTACACGCAGGACGGCTACGGCGGTGGCTCCTACGTCAACTGCGAGGACGAAAGCCAGCCCGGCGTAGCTTCGGTGAAGGACTACCTGCGTAGCCTGCCGTACCGCAGCTTCCGCGGCGGCGACTGCAAGCGCGGCGCCTATTACCTGGTCAACAACTACAACCCCGGCTATCTCGGCGATGGCACCCCGGCCCCATTGGGCGCCGACCAGTTCACCATCCCGCCGACCCGGCAGGAGAACCTCGCGTTGCTGCTCACCCGCCATCACGTGAGCTGGAAGTACTACGGCGAAGGCTGGGGCGGCGGCAAGGAGAACGGC
Organism: Dyella sp. CR10; assembly: GCF_055814425.1. Taxonomy (NCBI): domain Bacteria; kingdom Pseudomonadati; phylum Pseudomonadota; class Gammaproteobacteria; order Lysobacterales; family Rhodanobacteraceae; genus Dyella; species Dyella sp. CR10. The sequence goes on along the minus strand of NZ_CP185986.1, from coordinate 4,555,798 downwards.
GAGGCCGGCACCTTCTGCAACATCTGCGATCCGTTCCTGTACTCCACGCAGGTGATGACTGATCCCAAGCTGCGTGCCAACAATCAGGACATCAACGATCTCTACCGCGATATCCAGAACAACACCTTGCCGGCGGTGGCCATCGCCAAGCCCGACGGCATCCTGGACGGCCATCCGGCCTCGTCCAAGCTGGGTCTGTTCGAAGGCTACGTGAAGAAGATCGTGGAGATGGCCAAGGCCAATCCTGACGTGTGGAAGGACACCGCGATCATGGTGACCTTCGACGAAGGCGGCGGCTACTGGGATTCGGGCTACATCCAGCCGATCGATTTCTTCGGCGACGGCACGCGTATCCCGATGCTGGTGGTTTCGCGCTTCTCCACCGGCGGGCGCGTCGTTCATACCTATTACGACCATGTCTCCTTCGACAAATTCGTCGAGGCGAACTGGCGCCTGCACGAAACCATCTCGCCGCGCGGACGCGACAACCTGCCCAACCCGCGTGCGCGCCGCGACGATCCGTACGTGCCGGTCAATGCGCCGGCCATCGGCAACCTGATGGACATGTTCGACTTCGGCCGCGCCGTCGCACGGCACGAGGATGACGACGACGACAACGCCTTGCAGGACTGAAGGCTTCAAGTCCACCTGTTCCGCCGTCATGGGACGGTGGAATTTCGCGATGCCAGCGCCGCAGGGAAGCGGCGCTGGCCGTACGCCTATCGATGGATGCCTTGCCGATGTATGTCGCTTATGCCCTGGCGCGCGCGAGCCGCGCCGCCTTGACCGTCATGCTGCTTTCTTCGCTGCTGGCGCCGCGCGCGCATGCCGACGCCGGCGATTTCCAGGCCATGCCCGGGCTGTGGAAAATCGTCACGCGCAGCGGCAACCCTGTCCGCGAAACGGCGGCGTGGCAATGCGTGGACGAGGATGCCGATCCTTGGTCGTCATTCGCGATGTCGCCGCCGGGCGCCGCCGCCTGCCAGCGGGAAGACGCGCACCGCAGCCGCACATCGCTGAACTGGCATCTGCGCTGCGCCGATGCGGCCTCCATGCATGGCCAGCTGGCGTTCGATTCGCCGGAGCACTACGTGGGTACGTTGGCGGCCGCCGGCGGCGATACCGTACTGCGCGTCGAGGGCCATCGCATGGCGGCCTGCACCAGCCCGAAGGACTGATGCGGGTTCACGCTCAGGCGACCTGATTCGCCGCCTTCAGCGCCCGCTTCGCCTCGCGCCGCGCCCGGCGTGCCGCCTTGCGTTCCTTGCGGTCGTGGTTCCACAGATAGATCGCCGGCGTGCTCAGCAGCGTGAGCAGCTGCGACACCAGCAGGCCGCCCACGATCGCCACGCCCAGCGGCTGGCGCATCTCCGAGCCGACACCGAAGCCGATCGCCAGCGGCAACGCCGCGCCCATGGCCACCAGGGTGGTCATGGTGATCGGGCGGAAGCGCACCAGAGCCGCCTCGCGGATGGCTTCCGGCGGCGACAGGCCGCGCTCGCGCTGGGCGACCAGGGCGAAGTCGACCATCAGGATCGCGTTCTTCTTCACGATGCCGATCAGCATCAGGATCGCGATGATCGCCATCAGCGTGAGCTGGGTCTGCGTCACCAGCATCGCCAGGAACGCGCCCATGCCCGCCGCGGGCAAGGTGGAAAGAATGGTCAGCGGATGACCCAGGCTCTCGTACAGGATGCCCAGCACGATATACATCGCCAGGATCGAGGCCAGCAGCAGGATCATGCCGTTGGACTGCGCCTGCTGCAGGCGCTGGTTCTCACCGGCGAACTCCACGTGCACGCCCGCCGGCAGGCCGACCGCGATCGCCGCCTGCTTGACCAGGGCGATACCCCGGTCCTGCGGCACCTTGTCGGCAAGGTTGTAGCGGATGGTGGAGGCCTCCAGCTGATTGTGGTGGCGGATGCGCAGCGGCGCCGTGTTGGGTTCGACGCGCGCCACCGCCGAGAGCGGGATCATCGTGCCCTGGGTGTTGCGCACGCGGATGTTGAGCAGCGTCTCGGGACTCAGCGACTCGGCCGCGGCCGAGGTCAGCACGACCCAGTACTGGTTGATGTCCGAATAGATGATCGACACCTGGCGCTGGCCGAAGGAGTTGTAGAGCGCCGAATCGATCGTGCCCAGCCCCAGGTGCAGACGGCTGGCGGATTCGCGGTCCACCTTCAGCAACTGCTGCTTGCCGGTCAGGTCGAAATTGCTGGTGACGTCGCGCATGTCCTTCTGCGTGCGCAGGTAGCGCACCATCTTCAGGGTCCACGGTTGCAGGTCGTCGCCGCTGGTGCCGATCAGCTGGAACTCGTACTTGCCGCCACCGTCGCCGCTGCCGCCGCCGCCGAGGAACTGCACCAGGTCGAGCGTGACCTTCACGTCCGGCAGCGTGTCGTACTGCTTGGACAGGCGCTCCATCACCTTTTTGGCGCTCTCATGCCGGTCATTGGGCCCGTCGCCGCGCGGCTTGAGGTCGACGAACATATTGCCGGCATTGCCCACGCCGCCGGTGCCGTCGTTGGCACCCAGCGTGGTGAGCACGTCGAGCACCGCCGGATCCTTCTGCATGATCTCCGCGGCCCGGCGCGCACGCGCGGCCATCAGCGTCGGCGAAATATTCGCGTCGGCGCGGATATCGCCCTGGATCATGCCGATGTCCTCTTCCGGCATGAAGTTGCCGCCGGCGGTCTTGGCCACGGCGATGGCCAGCGCCACGGTCAGTCCCAGCAGGATCAGCGGCTGCCAGCGCATCAGCCGGCGGTGATGCATGGCCCAGTCCAGCGCGCGCTCGTAAGCGCGGTGGAAGCCGCGGTCAAAACGCTCCAGCGCCTGTTCGATCCGGCTGGGTTCACGTGCGCCGGGTTCGTCCAGCTTGAGGAAGTAACCGCACAGGGCCGGTGTCAAGGTAAGCGACACGATCGCCGAAATGATCACCGCCACCGCCAGCGTTACCGAAAACTCGCGCAACAGCATGATCAGCATGTTGTTGCCGAACAGCAGCGGCGCGAACACCGCCACCAGCGACAGCGTGATCGAAATCACCGTGAAGCCGATCTCGCGCACGCCGATCAGCGCCGCCTGCAGCGGCGTCTCCCCATGCTCCATGTGGCGCACGATGTTCTCGATCACCACGATGGCGTCGTCGACCACGAAGCCGATGCACAGCACCAGCGCCACCAGCGACAACGTGTTGAGCGTGTAGCCGAGGAAGTACATCGCCACGAAGGCGCCGGCCAGCGACAACGGCACGCTGAGCGTAGCGATCAGGGTGGGCCGCAGCCGGCGCAGAAACACCAGCATCACCAGGATCACCATCGCAATACTGATCAGCAGCGCCACTTCCACCTCGTGCAGCGCCGACTTGGTGGTCAGGGTCAGGTCGAAGATCGGGGTGATCTGCACGTCCGCCGGCATCCACTGGCGGAACTGCGGCAGGCGCCGGCGGATTTCCTCCACGGTGGCCACCGCGTTGGCCTCGGGGCGCTTGCTGATCTGCATCGCCACGGTATTGCGGTCGTTGAACCAGGCGGCCTGGTAGATGTCCTGCTGGCCGCTGTAGACCTTGGCCACGTCCGACAGGCGCACCGGCGTGCCGTTCTTCACCGAGATCAGCAGCTGGCCGAACTCCTCCGGCGTGTGCATCGAATCATTGGCGATCAACGTGGTCTGCGTGCGGCCGTCGGTGAGGATGCCCTGCGGGGAGGTGACATTGGCGGCGCGCAGGGCGTTGCCGACGTCGTCGGCGCTGAGCTTCTTGGCGGCCAGCGCATTGGTGTCCAGTTCCACCCGCACCGCATGCGGCGTGCCGCCGAAGACCTGCACCTGCGCCACGCCGGGGATCTGCGCCACGGCGGGCTTGAGCAGGGTATCGGTGAGATCGTAGAGCTTGTCCGAGGGCAGGCCGGTGGAAGTGAGCGAGACCAGCAGGATGGGAATCTGCGAGGTATCGAACTTGAAATACTGCGGCGGCGAAGGCATGCCCGAGGGCAGGTCCACCGCGGCGGCGTTGATCGCCGCCTGCACGTCGCGCGCCGCCTTGTCCGCGCTGCGCCCGAAATTGAAGCGCACCTGCACCGTGGCCGAGCCTTCGCTGGCGTTGCCGTACATCTCCTCCACGCCGGGGATCCGGCCCAGGTGCCGCTCCAGCGGCGCCAGCACGGTATTGGCCATGGTCTGCGCGCTGGCGCCCGGCATCGAGGCGACCACGAACACGCCGGGAAATTCCAGCGAAGGTAGGGCCGCCACGCCGAGCAGGCGATAGGCGAACACGCCGGCCAGCAACAGGCCCAGGGCGAGCAGCGAAGTGCCGACAGGGCGGCGAATCAGCGGCGCAAAGATGTTCACGAGGCTTCCGTACCGAACGTTCTCGGTGCGCGCCGGCGTGGCGCGCGCCAGGGGATGCCAGCGCGGAAGGCGCCGGGGGCAGGATCAATCATATCGGCTATATGCCCATGGCCGGAGGCATGGCGGATGTGCCTTTAGTCCGGCCGTGTCGAAAGGCAGGGGGAGCAGAACTCTCCGCGGGCAGGTTGTTACGCCGCTTGCCCTGCCGCCTTGAGCGAACGCTTGGCCTCACGCCGCGCACGCCGCGCCGCCTTGCGCTCCTTGCGGTCGTGGTTCCACAGGTAGATCGCCGGCGTGCTCAAGAGCGTGAGCAGCTGCGAAACGAGGAGACCGCCCACGATCGCCACGCCCAGCGGCTGGCGCGTTTCCGCGCCGATGCCGAAGCCGATCGCCAGCGGCAGGGCCGCGCCGATCGCCACCAGCGTGGTCATGGTGATCGGCCGGAAGCGCACCAGCGCCGCCTCGCGGATCGCCTCCGGCGCAGGCAAGCCGTGCTCGCGCTGGCGCACCAGGGCGAAATCGACCATCAGGATGGCATTCTTCTTCACGATGCCGATCAGCATCAGGATCGCGATCACGCCGATCAGCGACATCGGCGTGTGCGTCACCAGCATCGCCAGGAACGCGCCCGCGCCGGCGGCCGGCAGCGTGGAGAGAATGGTCAGCGGCTGACCCAGGCTCTCGTACAGGATGCCCAGCACGATGTACATCGCGAAGATCGAGCCGATCAGCAGCAGCAGGGAGTTGTCCTGGCTTTCCTGCAGTTGCTGGTTCTCGCCGGTGTAGCCGATCTTCACGCCGGGCGGCAGCCGCGCCTCGGCGACCAGCTGGTCGATCAGCTGCATGCCCTTGTCGCGTGGGAAATCCTGCGGCAAGTTGTAGTAGACCTGCACCGATTCGAGCTGGTTGTAGTGATTGACGATGGACGGCGTCACGTTCGGCTCGATCTTGGCGACCGCCGACAGTGGCACCATGCCGCCGCGGGTATTGCGTACGTAGGTGTTGAGCAGGGTGTCGGGGGTAAGCGTGTGCTCGGCGCTGGAGGTCAGCACCACCCAGTACTGGTTGATGTCCGAATAGATGATCGACACCTGGTTCTGGCCGAAGGCGTTGTACAGCGCGGTATCCACCGCGCCCATGCTCACGTTGACGCGGCTGGCCGCCTGGCGGTCCACCTTCAGCATCTGCTGCTTGTCGATGTTGTCGTAGTCGCTGCTGACGTCGCGGAACGGCGGACGGTCCTTCATCAGCCGGGTGACTTTGTAGACCCACGGCTGCAAGTCGATGGTGCTGGCGCTGACCAGCTGGAAGCTCTCGGCGCCCTGCCCGCCGCCACCGCCGCCGCCATTGAAGAAGCTCAACGAACTGAGCGAGACCTGCACATCCGGGAGCAGCTCGTACTGCTTGCGCAGGCGTTCGACCACTTTGTCGATATGCTCCGGGCGCTCGCCGGGGCCATCGCCCTTGGGCTTGAGGTCGACGTACATCACCGATTGGTTGCCCACCGCACCGCCGGCATTGTCGGCGCCGAGGAAGGTGGTCACGTCGAGCACGGCCGGGTCCTTCAGCATGACCTCGGCCGCCTTTTGCGCGCGCACCGCCATCAGCGTGGGCGAGATATTGGTGTCGGCGCGGACCATGGCGCGGATCAGGCCGATGTCTTCCTTGGGCATGAAGTTGAAGCCCGCGGTCTTCACCACTGCCATCGCCAGCCCGATAGTGGCCACCAGCAGGATCAGCGGCTGCCAGCGCATCAGGCGGCGATGGTGCATGGCCCAGTCCAGCGCGCGCTCGTAGGTGCGTTGCATGCCGCGGTCGAAACGCTCGACTGCACGCTCGATCCGGCCCGGTTCGCGCCGCGCGCTATCTTGCCTGAGCATCCAGCCGCATAGCGCCGGCGTCACGGTGAGCGAGATCACCGCCGAGATCACCACCGCCGACGTCAGCGTCACGGAGAACTCGCGCATGATCACGGTGAACTGGCTGTTGCCGAACAACAGCGGCACGAACACCGCCACCAGCGACAGCGTGATCGAGACCACGGTGAAGCCGATCTCGCGCACGCCCAGCAGCGATGCCGGCAAGGCCTGCTCGCCGTGCTCCATGTGGCGCACGATGTTCTCGATCACCACGATGGCGTCGTCGACCACGAAGCCGATGCACAGCACCAGCGCCACCAGCGACAACGTGTTGAGCGTGTAGCCGAGTGACCACATCACCACGAAGGCGCCGGCCAGCGACAGCGGCACGCTGATCATGGCGATCAGCATCGGCCGTACCCGGCGCAGGAACACCAGCATCACCACCGCTACGAGCAGGATGCTCAGCAGCAGGGCGATCTCCACTTCGTGCAGGGCCGAGCGGGTGGTCTGGGTAAGGTCGAAGATCGGGGTGATCTTGAGGTCGGCCGGCAGCCACGAGCGCATTTCCGGCAGCTTGGCGCGCACCGCGTCGGCGGTGGCCACGGCGTTGGCTTCCGGCCGCTTGCTCACGCGGATGGTCACCGAGCGCGAACCGTTGAACCAGGCTGCCTGGTATTCGTCCTGCTGGCCGCTGTAGACCTTCGCCACGTCGGACAGACGCACCGGCGTGCCGTTCTTCACCGAGATCAGCAGCTGGCCGAACTCCTCCGGGTCGTGCAGGGCATCGGTAGCGGTGACCGTCATCTGGGTCACGCCATCGCTCAGCGTGCCCTGCGGCGAGGTGACGTTGGCTGCGCGCAGCGCGTTGCGCACATCGTTGCCGGACAGTCCCATCGCCGCCAGCTGCGCATTGTTGAGCTCGACGCGCACCGCCTTCGGCCGGCCGCCCATGATGCGCACCTGAGCCACGCCCGGCACCTGCGACAGGACCGGCTTGATGAGCGTGTCGGCCATGTCGAACAGCTTGTCCGGCGTCTGCGTGCTGGAGGTCATCGACAGCAGCAGCACCGGCATTTGCGAGTTGTTGAATTTGAAGTAGCGCGGCGGGATGGTCATGCTCGACGGCAGGTCCACCTGGGCGGCGTTGATCGCCGCCTGTACGTCGCGCGCCAGCTTGTCGGTCGACTTGCCCGGTTCGAACAGCAGGACCACCGAGGTCGAGCCGTCGTTGCTCTCCGAACTCATCTCCTTGATGCCCGGGATCCGGCCCAGGTGGCGCTCCAGCGGAGCGGCCACGGTGGACGCCATGGTCTGTGCGCTCGCGCCCGGGACTTCGGCATAGACCGACATGCCGGGGAACTCCAGCGCCGGCAGCGCCGCCACGCCGATCAGGATGTAGGTCCAGAGGCCGGCCAGCGCCAAGCCCAGGGCGAGCAGCGAAGTGCCCACCGGACGGCGGATCATTGGAGCGAAGATGTTCACGTGTTCCCCGGGCGGCGCCTCCTGCGGCGCTCCGGGCGGGACTTTATGCCGGGGACGGGCTGCTTGGGATGTGCCTGAAGTTCGGCCCGCGTCCAGGCCGCAGGTCGGGACGAGCCGACGCTCGCCCCGACCCGTGCCAGGCATTAGTGCGACGGGCTGTAGCGCACCGTCAGATAGGCCGTGCGGCCCAGCTGGTTGTAGAAGCGCACGGTTTCGTAGCGGTGATCGAACACATTGGCCACGCGTGCCTGCAGGCTCCAGCCCGGCTGGAAGTTCCAGCTGGCGCGCAGGTCCACGGTGGCGTAGCCGCCCAGGCGCTGCAGGTTGGCCGCGTCGTCGTAGCGGTAGCCCTCGCTATTGACCGTGCCGCCGACGCTGAAGGCGCCCAGGTCGCGGTCCAGGTCGACGCGGGCGATGCGCTCCGGGCGGCGCGCCAGCAGGTTGCCGTGGTTGGGGTCGTCCTCGCCGCGGTTTTCCGGCTTCTGGAAGGTCAGGTAGCCGCGCACGTGCCAACCGTCCACGTCGGCGCCCAACTGGCCCTCGATCCCGCGGATACGCGCCTTGCTGACGTTGACGGGCACGAAGTTGGCGTCGTAGCCGATGAGGTCGTCGACCTTGGTCTGGTAGGCATTGATCGCCCAGTTCCATGCGCCGGGGCGCGCCGACAGCCCAATCTCCGCCGTGCGCGACTTCTCCGGCTTGAGGTCCGGGTTCGCGGTGGGGAAGCCGAAGAACGGCGGGAAGTACAGGTCGTTGAAGGTCGGCGCGTGGAACGCGCTGCCGTACGAAGCGGTGAGCTTCATGCCGTTGGCGAACCGGTAGCCGTAGGCAGCGGCGCCGGTGTCGTGGTTGCCGAACTGCTGGTTGTGGTCGTGGCGCGCCGACAGCTGCACTTCGTGCGAGCCGAACTGGCCCTGGTACAGCGCGAACACGCCGGTGTTGTTGCGCTTGGTGCGCAGGAAATCGGTGTCGCTCTGCACGCGTTCCTGCTGGTAATCCACGCCGGCGCTCAGCAGCTGGCCCGGCGCAAGCGTCACATCGTTCTGCCAGGACGCCTGGTTGCGACGCGAATACAGATTGCCTACGCGCAGCATGTCGGCGCCCAGGGCGGCGTTGTCGAGGTAATTGTCGGCGCGGTCGAGGTTCTGGCCGGCGCTCAGGCTCATCTTCCAGGCGTCCAGCACGGCGAAGCGCAGGTTCGCGCCGGCCACCTGCTGCGAGCGACGGGTGTAGTTCTGGAAGGAGCCGTCGTACTCGATGTCGCCCTTGCTCTTGAGCAAGCTGGCGGACAGTTCGGTGCCGTCGTCCCAGCGATAGCCGCCGCTGAGCGCGCCGTTATAGGTGCGATAGCCGTCGGCGTCCGGCTCGTTGACGAAGCACCCGCCCACGCCGGCCGCCGCGGCGCGGCAGGCATTGATGCCGCGCGTGTACTGGCCGCCCACGCTGGCGTTGAACCACGCGTTGCGCGAACCGCCGGACAGGCCGAACTGACCGTCGGCCAGGCGATGGCTGCCCACGCCCAGGGTCACGGAAGGCGTCAGGGCCTCACCGGGCTGGCCGTGGCGGGTGAAGATCTGGATCACGCCGCCGATCGCGTCGGAGCCGTACAGGCTGGAGCGCGGGCCGCGCACGATCTCGATGCGCTCGATCTGTTCGACCGGCAGCTGCTCGAACGCCGGGATGCCGGCACCCACGGTGCCGATGCGCACGCCGTCCACTAGCACCAGCGTGTGCGAAGAGTTGGTGCCGCGCATGAACAGCGACGTCTGCTGTCCCAGGCCGCCGGCGTTGGCGAAAGCCACGCCCGGCAGGCCCGCCAGCAGGTCTTGCACGGATTGCGGCTGCAGTCGTTCGATGTCGTCGCGCGTGAGCACCGTGACCGGCGCCAGCGTTTCGTCGATCGGCATCGCGGTGCGGGTGGCGGTCACCACCACGGTCGGCAGCTGCCCGGCCTGATTCTGGTCGGCGGCATGCGCCACCGCGACGCAGGACAGCAGGGCGGTGGCGAGCAGGGTCTTCTTCATGTGTCGCATTTCCTTGCGCCGCGCCTCTCGCACGGCTCATCGGTTCGTGAGCTGGCGCAACGTAAGCGAAGGAAGGAAAGGAACGACGGCAGGCGAACGAGCGCCGACACGTGGTCCGACCTCGCCCTCCGCGAGTCGCCAGTTGGAAATCCGGGCCGGTCTCCGGGCTCGCGAGTGCGCGTCGCCGCGCTCCGCAGTGGCCTTCCCATGCCCTTGGGCACAGTGGCTTCGTCACCGCGGCAAATTGCTCGCTTACCGTTGCGGGGGCAGCGCCGGCCTGACCCCGAGGGGCGCACCGGCTTCCCGTTTCATCCCTTCGGCCGACGGCTTGGGGACACCCGAACGAACGCAACTTTAACGGAGGGCCTCGTCGGCTGGCAATGTGGCCAACGGGTGATGTCGCGCGTTTGGACATCTATACGGCCAAACAAAGGTTCCATCGAGTGCGGCCGGCGGGGTGTTCGCGCAAGCTTCGTGCAGGCTTGCCGTCAGCCCGACGAAGGAATCGCAAGTTCTTGTTTTTAAAAAAGATGTAAGCCTCGCGCAAGAGTAAAAATTTTGTTGACGCGCGTCGCAGACGCCTCGTAAGGTCAGGCCCGGATCGCGCAAGTTCGCGCGTCGTCCACGAGGCATGGGGACGCCTTTGGGATCGGTCAAAGAACCGGTGGCGACGGCGAATGACTTGTTCCGCGATTCAACTTTCGGGCGTTCGCGCCTATCGGCCGTCAGGCCTTTCTGGGGAGATAGTTAAAGTGACCAATTTCCGACTCTTGGGTCGGGCGCCGCTGTGGCGCCAGACCGCGCTGGCGACTGCTCTGAGTTTGAGTCTGGCGGGCGTCGCCCTGGCCCAGTCCAACGCATCGGGCACTGTTTTTGGCCATGTGGACAGCGCCGCCGGTGGCAGCGTTCGCCTTGAAAACATCGACACGGGGCAGAGCCGTGATATCGCAGTCGATCAGTCCGGCCGCTACCGCGCCGCGTCGCTGCCGGTAGGCCGTTACAAGGTCAGCCTGATGAAGGACGGCAAGGTCGTGGACAGCCGCGACAACGTGGCCGTGCAGGTCGGTACTGGTACCGACGTTTCCTTTGCCGCTGCTGCAGCGGCGGCTGATGCCGCCAAGAACCTGGAAGGCGTGTCCGTGGTGGCCAGTGCGCTGCCGGCGATCGACGTGTCGTCGGTCGATTCGCGCACCGTGCTGACCTCCGAGACGCTGCAGAAGGTGCCGGTGGCGCGCAACATCACCGCCGCCGCGCTGCTGGCACCGGGCACGGTGCAGGGTGACTCGCGTTACGGCAACGTGGCCTCGTTCGGCGGCGCCTCGGCGGCCGAGAACCAGTACTACGTCAACGGTTTCGCCGTGACCAATTCGCTGACCGGCATCGGCATGGCCCAGCTGCCGTTCGACGCGATCGACCAGCAGCAGGTACTGACCGGCGGCTACGGCGCCGAGTACGGCCGCTCCACCGGTGGCGTGGTCAACATCGTGACCAAGCGCGGTACCAATCAGTGGAAGGCCGGCGCAGAAGTGCTGTGGATTCCCAGCGGCACGATGGCCGCGCCGCGCAACATCGTGCAGCCGTACGACAACACGACCTACCAGTACCGCAACAAGAACAAGTACTGGTCGACCGAATACGGCGCCTACATCAGCGGTCCGCTGGTCAAGGACAAGCTGTTCTTCTACCTGACCGGTGACTTCATCAAGCGCGACGGCCGCACCGTCGCCGGCGGCCCGGATGCCAAGGGTAACGCTACGGTCAACGAGAGCGATGCCAAGACCACCCGCTGGCTGGCCAAGTTCGACTGGAACATCACGGATAACCACGTGGTGGAGCTGACGGCGTTCCAGGACAAGACCAACGAAACCGACGACGTCAATTACTACAACTACGCTACGCACACGGCCAATGCCAAGCTGGGCACGCTGTCGATGAAGAACTACGACGGCGGCGCCGGCGCCACGCCGGGCGGCGATTTCTACATCGGCAAGTACACCGGCTACATCACCGATGACCTGACCATCACCGGCCTGTACGGCGAAAGCCGCGCCCGCCATACCCAGGTTGCCGATTGGGCCAACGGCCAGCCGTGCCCGCTGGTCAATGGCTCGTATCGCACCGCCACCGGTCAACGCCTGAACCCGCCGAACTGCTATCTGGTCGGCACGCTGCTGGGCCCCGGTGCAATCGACAAGACCAAGGGCGGTCGCCTGGACGTGGAGTACCGCATTGCCGGTCACGATATCCGCGTCGGTATCGACAACCAGACGCTGAAGTCCTTCTCGGGCCAGCAGTACGAAGGCGACAATCGCTACACCTATCGCGTGGCTCCCGCCAGCGGAAAGATCGCCAGCCGCGGCATCCAGTTCCCGGCCGGCACGCTGAACTACGTGGACCACCGCGTGTTCGAGACCGGCGCCAACGTCAAGGTGGAGCAGGAAGCGCAGTACATCGAAGACCACTGGCAGATCTCGGATCGCTGGCTGGGCTACATCGGCCTGCGCAACGAGCAGTTCAGCAACTTCAACGGTGACGGCGAAGCCTACGCACGCCAGCGCCATCAGCTGGCGCCGCGCCTGGGCCTGAGCTGGGACGTGTATGGCGACTCGTCGCTGAAGCTCTACGCCAATGCCGGCCGCTACCACCTCGCGGTGCCGAGCAATGTCGCGATCCGCGGCGCCTCCGCCTCGCTGTACAGCAGCCAGTACGGCACTTTCACCGGCATCGACCCGGTGACCGGTAAGCCGATCGGCTTCACCCCATACGGTCCGACCGTCTACCTCAACAAGGAGAACGGCACCACGCCGGATCCGCGCACGGTGGCGGCCAAGGGCCTGGGTGCGTACTACCAGGACGAGTTCATCGTCGGCTTCGACAAGAAGCTCGCCGAGGACTGGACCTTCGGCGGCAAGGTGATCTACCGCAAGCTGCGCAACATCATCGACGACATGTGCGATAGCCGTCCGTTCTACGCGTATGCGAAGGCGAACAACATCGACATGACGAATGCGGTGGTGAACGGTTGCTACCTGTTCAATCCGGGCAAGAGCAACAACTTCCTGGTCGATACGACCGGCAAGGGCAACTTCCAGGAGTTCAAGCTGAGCAAGGCCGACCTGCAGTTCCCGGATCTCAAGCGCAAGTACATCGCGCTGGACATGTACGTGGAACACCAGTTCAGCCAGCAGTGGTACGGCAAGCTGGAGTACGTGCTGTCGCACAACTTCGGCAACTCCGAAGGCATGCTGAAGTCGGACATCGGTCAGCGCGACCCGTCGGTCACGCAGGACTGGGATGCACCCGAGCTGATGCGCGGCGCCAATGGTCCGCTGCCGAACGACCGTCGCCATCAGATCAAGGCCTACGGCTGGTATCAGATGAACCCGGATTGGCTGTTCGGCGCCAATGTGGCGATCAACTCCGGCCGTCCGAAGAACTGCATCGGCGTGCTGCCGGGCGACCCGATCCAGTACGGCGAAGCGTATTTCTACTGCGACGGCCAGATCGCGCCGCGCGGTTCGCGTGGCCGCACGCCGTGGACCTACCAGCTCGACCTGAGCGCGCAGTGGTCGCCGGCGTGGGCCAATCACCAGCTGGCCTTCACGCTGGATGCGTTCAACGTGTTCAACAGCCAGCGTGTGACGAGCCGCGTGGATGGTGGCGAGACCGACGTCGGCGTAACCGACCCGGCCTACAACCGTCCGATCAGCTTCCAGCAGCCGCGGTACTTCCGCCTGGGCGCGCGTTACGACTTCTCGCTGTAAGCAAAAGCCATAAGCGCCGGGATAACTATTCCGGCGCCATCGGATAGGCCGCCGAGTAACATCGGCGGCCTTTTTCTTTTTTCAGGCGTTCGATGAGGCGATTGCATCGTTTGGCCATCTATCCATCCACCGACGACTTCTGTCGCTGGGTGGATCGCAAGAGATTTCGTCAATCAGCGGCAAATCGTAAGTTCTTGTTGCATATACATTTGTAAGCCTCCCGTAAGGAGTAAAATTTTTGTTGACGGGTGTCGCTTTCCAACCGTAAGGTCCAGCGCGGATCGCGTAAGCGGCGCGTCAGCTACGGAAGGACACGGGGGTGTTCTTTCGACGATCGAGAGTCGATGACGGATGGCTGCTCCGCTTGCCGGTTCCATTTGGGCGCTTGCGCCTATTCGGCCTCAAGGCCATTTCTTTTCGGGGAGAACCAAAGTGACCAACATCCGACTCTTGGGTCGAGCGCCGCTGTGGCGCCAGACCGCACTCGCGACTGCCTTGAGCCTGAGCCTCGCCGGCGTGGCCATGGCCCAGTCCAACGCCTCGGGCACGATCTTCGGCCGAGCTGATGCCTCGGGTGCCACCGTGCACCTGGAGAACCTCGACACCGGACAGACCCGCGACATCTCTGTCGACCAGTCCGGCCGTTACCGTGCGGCATCGCTGCCGGTCGGTCGCTACAAGGTCAGCCTGATGAAGGATGGCGCGGTCGTGGATAGCCGCGACAACGTCACCGTGCAAGTCGGTACAGGTACCGACGTGTCTTTCTCTGCCGCCGCTGCTTCGGCGGGCGCCGCGAAGAACCTGGAAGGCGTGTCCGTGGTGGCCAGCGCGCTGCCGGCGATCGACGTGTCGTCGGTCGATTCGCGCACCGTGCTGACCTCCGAAACGCTGCAGAAGGTGCCGGTGGCGCGCAACATCACCGCCGCTGCGCTGCTGGCACCGGGCACGGTGCAGGGTGACTCGCGTTACGGCAACGTAGCCTCGTTCGGCGGCGCTTCGGCGGCCGAGAACCAGTACTACGTCAACGGTTTCGCCGTGACCAATTCGCTGACCGGCATCGGCATGGCCCAGCTGCCGTTCGACGCGATCGACCAGCAGCAGGTACTGACCGGCGGCTACGGCGCCGAGTACGGCCGCTCCACCGGTGGCGTGGTCAACATCGTGACCAAGCGCGGCACCAACCAGTGGAAGGCTGGCGTGGAAGCGCTGTGGACTCCGAACGGCCTGATGGCTTCGCCGCGCAACATCGTGCAGCCGTACGACAACACGCTTTACCAGTACCGCAACAAGGATAAGTCCTGGACGACCGAATACGGCGCGTACATCAGCGGTCCGCTGATCAAGGACAAGCTGTTCATGTATGCCACCGGCGACTTCACCAAGCGCGACGGCCGGCTCACCGCGGGCGGACCGGACGCCAACGGCAACACGACGACGAACCAGTACGACACCAAGACGTCGCGTTGGTTGACCAAGATCGACTGGAACATCACCGACAACCACGTGCTCGAACTCACCGCCTTCGGTGACAAGACGAACGAGAGCGACGTCATCAGCCGTTTCAATAACGTCTCGACCGCCACCAGCGCCAAGCTCGGTACGATCGATCTGAAGAACTACGACGGCGGCGCCGGCGCTATTCCGGGCGGTGACTACTACATCGGCAAGTACACCGGCTACATCACCGATGATCTGACGGTGACCGCCCTGTACGGCAAGAGCCGTTCCCGCCATGTACAGGATCCGGTGTCCATCAGCGGCCAAGCCTGCCCGATCGCCAACGGCCATTATCAGCTTCCCGACGGTCAGGTGGTCGGTCCGCCGTCCTGCTATCTGATCGGCAATTTGCTGGCGGCTGGCGCGATCGACAAGACGGATGGTCTGCGTCTCGATGTGGAATATCGCATCGCCGGCCACGATATCCGCGCCGGTATCGACAACCAGACGCTCAAGTCGTACTCCGGTACCTCATACGAGGGCAACCAACGCTACACCTACCACGTGGCACCGGATAACGGTGTTATCGATAGCCGTGGCATCCAGTTCCCGGCTGGCACGCTCAGCTACGTCGACTACCGCGTGTTCCAGGCCGCAGCGAACGTGAAGGTGGAGCAGCAAGCGCAGTTCATCGAAGACCACTGGCAGATCAGCGACCGCTGGCTGGCCTATCTGGGCCTGCGTAATGAGCAGTTCAGCAACTACAACGGCGCCGGGCAGGCTTATGCCCGCCAGCGCAACCAGCTGGCACCGCGCCTGGGTGTGACCTGGGACGTGTACGGCGATTCCTCGCTGAAGCTCTATGCCAACGCGGGCCGCTACCATCTGGCCGTGCCAGCTAACGTGGCCATCCGCGGCGCGTCGGCTTCGCTGTACAGCAGCCAGTACGGCACCTTCACCGGTATCGACCCGGTGACCGGTGCGCCGATCGGCTTCCAGGCCTATGGCCCCACGGTCTATCTCAACAACGCCAACAACGTCACGCCGGATCCGCGCACCGTCGCGGCCAAAGGACTCGGCGCTTATTACCAGGATGAGTTCATCGTCGGCTTCGACAAGAAGCTCGCCGAGGATTGGACCTTCGGCAGCAAGGTGATCTACCGCAATCTGCGCAACATCATTGACGACATGTGCGATACCCGTCCGTTCTACACGTACGCGACGGCTCACAACATCGATATGACCAATGCCGTGCTCAACGGCTGCTACCTGTTCAATCCGGGCAAGAGCAACAACTTCCTGGTCGATGTCACTGGCAATGGCAACTTCCAGGAATTCAAGCTGAGCAAGGCCGACCTGAAGTTCCCAGATCTGAAGCGCAAGTACCTCGCGCTGGATACGTACATCGAGCACCAGTTCAACCAGCAGTGGTACGGCAAGCTCGAATACGTGCTGTCGCATAACTTCGGTAACTCCGAAGGCATGCTGAAGTCGGACATCGGCCAGCTTGATCCGTCTACCACGCAGGACTGGGACGCCCCGGAGCTGATGTATGGCGCCAACGGCCCGCTGCCGAACGATCGTCGCCATCAGATCAAGGCCTACGGCTGGTACCAAATGAACCCGGATTGGCTGTTCGGCGCCAATGTGGCGATCACCTCCGGTCGTCCGAAGAACTGCATCGGTGTGATGCCGGGCGATCCGATCCAATACGGTGAGGCGTATTTCTACTGCGACGGCAAGATCGCGCCGCGTGGTTCGCGTGGTCGCACGCCGTGGACCTATCAGCTCGACCTGAGTGCGCAGTGGTCGCCTTCCTGGGCCAACCACCAGCTGGCCTTCACGGCGGACGTGTTCAACGTGTTCAACAGCCAGCGCGTGACCAGCCGCGTGGATGGTGGCGAGACCGACGTCGGCGTAACCGACCCGGCCTACAACCGTCCGCTGAGCTTCCAGCAGCCGCGGTACTTCCGCCTGGGCGCGCGCTACGACTTCTCGCTGTAAAAACAAGACAAGAAAGCGCCAGGCGCAGACCTGTCGCGATCTCCCTGCTAGGCCGCCGGACAACTCCGGCGGCCTCTTTTTTGGGGCAATCGTGGCGTCCGGGCGAACCGGTGCTCACCTCTAAGCCTTTGGCGGCCATTGTTCGGCTGATGCGACAAAGCGCGTGAACCTGCGATTTTTGGATATCCAATCGCGTCCGTGCGACAGCTTTGCGAAGGCTACGAAACAGCCTCGCGCAAGCTCGCATTTTGCTGCCTAAGTTATTGCTGCAACTGATGTAATTAGGGTGGCTGCGGATCGTAAAAACTTTGTTGACTGAGTCCGTGCGAGGCGCTTATGTTCGGCCGCGCTTCGCTGGAACTTGCGGTTTCAAACCAGGCTTGGGGAAGCCTTCCGCGTTCTTGCGATCCGCGATTCGGCGCATCGCGCCTGTCGGCCTGAAAGGCCATTTTGGGGAGAACGCAGATGATCAAGTTCCAGGATGCTGGTCGGGCGTCGCTGTGGCGGCGTACCGCTCTTGCCGTGGCATTGAGCACGAGTCTTGCCGGGGTGGTCCAAGCTCAGTCGAACGCTTCGGGCACCATTTTCGGCCGCGCCGACGAGGCGGGCGCCATGGTTCATATCGAGAACGTCGATACCGGTTTGAGCCGCGATATCGCTCTGGATTCGAGCGGCCGCTATCGCGCCGCGTCGCTGCCGGTTGGCCGCTATCGAGTGAGCTTGGTGAAGGACGGCAAGACGGTCACCTCGCGCGACAACGTGCAGGTGGTGGTGAGCACGGGTACCGAGATCTCCTTCACCGCGGCGACCGCGGCGACGGGTGCCAAGAACCTCGAGGGCATCCAGGTCGTTGCCAACGCGCTTCCGGCGATCGACGTATCGTCGGTGGACTCGCGCACCGTGCTGACCTCCGAGCAGCTGCAGAAGCTGCCGATTCTCAACAACGTCAATGCGGCCGCCCTGCTGGCGCCTGGCACCACGGGCGGCGATAGCCGCTATGGCAATTCCATTTCCATGGGCGGCGCTTCTGCCGCAGAGAACCAGTACTACATCAATGGTTTTCCGGTCACCAATCCGCTGACCGGTCTGGGCTTCACCAGCCTGCCGTTCGACGCGATCGACCAGGAGCAGGTGTTTACCGGCGGCTACGGCGCCGAGTACGGCCGCTCCACCGGCGGCGTGGTCAACATCATCACCAAGCGCGGTACCAATCAGTGGAAGGCCGGCGCCGAAGTGCTGTGGAGTCCGGCCAAGCTCGCCGCTACCCAGCGCTACATCTACTACCCGGTAGGCAGTGGTCGCAGTACTGACGGCAAAGTGTTGTTCCGTCCGAACGACAAGCTCACTCAGACTCAAGTCGGCGCGTACATCGGCGGCCCGCTGATCAAGGACAAGCTTTTCTTCTACGGCACGGGCGAGTTCACCAACAACACCGGACGCGTGCAGTACGGCACCAACAACGGTACCAACGGCAACAGCACCAAGACCACCGACGACAGCAACAAAATCACACGCTGGATGATGAAGGTCGACTGGAATATTACCGACAGCCACATCCTTGAATTCACCGGCCTCGGCGAAGACTCCATCCAGGACACGGTGATCTACAACTACAACTACAACACAGGTCTGCAGGGAACCCTCAAGGGTACCGAGCATCAGAAGAACCAGGGCACCGCCAACTCGACGCCCGGCGGCCAGGTCTATGTCGGCAAGTACACGGGCTACATCACCGACAGTCTCACCATTAATGCGTTGTACGGCCGCAGTACGGCGGATCATGTCGACAATGTGGTCGGAGCCGCCGGCGTGGTGTGTCCCAACATCACCGACAGCCGGAGCCGCCCGAGCCGCACCAGCTGCGCACCGGTAGGCGGAAATCTGCGGGTACCGGGTGCGAACGACAAGACGCACGCCTGGCGTTTCGACATCGAGTATCACCTGGGCTCGCATACACTGCGTGGTGGTCTGGATAACCAGACGCTGGAGTCGTTCTCCGGCCTGGCGACTCAGGGCGGTGCGCTCTGGACCTATTACGATGCGAGCGGCAATTTCTCCACCGTTCCTGGCATGCATATCCCGCCCGGCGCGACCGAAGTTGCCCAGCGCACCATCTTCAGCGCTGCAGGCAACGTGAAGGTGGAGCAGCAGGCGCAGTTCATCGAGGATCGGTGGCAGATTTCCGATCGCTGGATGGCGCAGATCGGCCTGCGCAACGAGCAGTTCAAGAACTTCAACACCGATGGCGTGGTGTTCCTGAAGCAGCGCCACCAGCTGGCGCCGCGCCTGGGCGTGACCTGGGATGTCAACGGCGATTCCAGCTTCAAGATCTACGCCAACGCCGGCCGCTTCCATCTGGCCGTGCCGTCCAACGTCGCCATCCGCGGCGCCGGTCCGCAGCGCTTCGAGAACCAGTACTTCGTGTACAGCGGCGTCGATCCGGTGACCAATGCGCCGATCAATCCCACGCCGATCAGCTCAGTGTTCTTCGCCAACGGTGCGAACGGCCAGGCGCCCAATCCGGTAACGCTGGCCAAGAAGGGCATCAGCGCCTATTACCAGGACGAGTACATTCTGGGCTTCGACAAGGAGATCGCGCCGAACTGGACCGTCGGCGCCAAGGGCATCTATCGCAACCTGAAGAGCATCATCGACGACTTCTGCGATGCCCGTCCGTTCCTTGCGCACGAAGCCAAGGCCGGCACGCCGATCACTAATCCCGCCTTCACCAACTGGGAAACCGACGGCGCGCCTTGCCTCCTGTTCAATCCGGGCAAGGGCGGTACCTTCACCGTCGACCACGACGGCAACGGCACGCTCAAGAACATCACGCTGACGAAGGAAGAGCTCGGCTTCCCGGACCTGAAGCGCAAATACCTCGCGTTGAATCTGTACCTGGAGCACCAGTTCGACCAGAAGTGGTACGCCAAGGTGGAGTACGTGTGGTCGCACAACTTCGGCAACTCCGAAGGTCTGCTGCTGTCGGATATCGGCCAGCAGGATCCCTCGGTGACCCAAGCCTGGGACTTCCCGGAACTGATGTACGGCTCCAGCGGCAACCTGCCGAACGATCGCCGCCACCAGTTGAAGGCTTATGGTTTCTACCAGATCACGCCGGAGTGGCTGGTGGGCAGCAGCCTGCTGGTAGCTTCGGGCCGCCCGAAGAACTGTCAGGGCATCTATCCCACCGATCCCTACCAGTACGGCTCTTCGTACTTCTACTGCAACGGCCAGACCGCTCCGCGCGGCAGCCAGGGCAACATGCCGTGGTCGTACGTGCTGAACCTGAGCGGTGAATGGCGTCCGGCCTGGGCAGACCACAAGCTGGCGTTCTCGATGGACATCTTCAATGTGTTCAATCAGCAGAAGGCGCAGAACCGCATCGAGACTTACCAGCTCAACAGCGGCGCAAGAAGCGGCACTTACGGCCGCATCCTGAGCTACACCGCACCACGCACAGTGCGCTTCGGCGCCCGCTACGACTTCTCGCTATAAGCAGGCAGAACGAGCGCCGGGCCACCCGGCGCGGATCTCCCCTGTAGCCGCCGGATACCTTCCGGCGGCATTTTTTTATTCGATGGCTTCGCGCAAGGTCACGTTAAGCATTGATTCACGTTTTTTCTTGCCGGGCGATTTTGCGAATTCCGCATGAAATCATGAGCTTGGGGCGACGCTCAAGTAGCGCTCCAGCCTAAGAAAAAGTCTTAAGTTTTTGTTGACTCCCCTTCGGACCCCCTTCTAAGGTCGGCAAGCGACCCGCGAGAAGTTGCGAAGCGCGCCGGGCGAGGGGTCGCCCGCCGCTTGTTGCGGACCTGCTTTGAGAACGGTCTGCCGCGATTTCCCGCAGCGCTTTTAGGGCGACTTTTCGCCCGTCCTTTTGGAATTTTCGGGGAGATCCACCATGCAGACGTACCGTCCATCCCGTTACGCGGCGACCTGCCGTCGTACCGCCCTGGCCATCGCCCTGGGCATGAGCTTCGCCGGCACGGCGCTGGCGCAGTCCAACGCCTCGGGCGTGATCTTTGGCCGTACCGCCGAAGCCGGCAGCACCATCCATATCGAGAACCTGGACACCGGTTTCGCCCGCGACATCGCAGTGGACGCCGACGGCCGCTACCGCGCCGGCTCGCTGCCGGTGGGCCGCTACAAAGTGACCGTGCAGAAAGACGGCAAGACGCTGGAAAGCCGCGACAACGTACAGGTCGCGCTGGGCAGCGGCGTGGACGTTTCATTCGCCGGCGGCGCCTCCGCAACCGGCGCCCAGACGCTGGAAGGCATCCAGGTGGTCGGCAATGCGCTGCCGGCGATCGACGTGTCGTCGGTCGACTCGCGCACCGTGCTGACCTCCGAGCAGCTGCAGAAGCTGCCGCTGGCGCGCAACGTCACGGCGGCCGCGCTGCTGGCGCCGGGTGTGGTGTCGGGCGACTCGCGTTACGGCAACGTGGCTTCGTTCGGCGGTTCGTCGGCGTCGGAGAACCAGTACTACATCAACGGCTATGCCGTAACCAATGCGCTCACCGGCCTGGGCTTCACCAGCCTGCCGTATGACGCGATCGACCAGCAGCAGATCTACACCGGCGGCTATGGCGCCGAGTACGGCCGCTCCACAGGCGGCGTGATCAACGTGGTAACTAAGCGTGGCGGCAACACCTGGAAGGGCGGCGTGGGCATGTACGTGATCCCGCAGTACTTCCGCGATTCCCCGCGCAGCATCTATCGCACCAACGGCACGCTGTACCAATACCGCGGCGACAACAAATTTTCGTCGATGCAGTACACCGGCTACGTCAGCGGTCCTCTGATCAAAGACAAGCTGTTCTTGTACGCAGCCGGTGATTTCACCAAGTCCTCGGGCCACACCGTGCTGCCGGTCACCACGCCGCAGAAGACCAACGAAGACAGCAAGGCCACCAAGTGGCTGGCCAAGATTGACTGGAACATCACCGATAACCACCTGCTCGAACTGACCGGGCTGTCCGACAAGACCAGCACCACCAAGCAGGTCTACGCCTACGACTACAAGTCGTTCCAGGCGACAAATTTCCTCGGCACGGACAAGACCAAGAACTTCGATTCTGGACCGGGCTCGCAGCCGGGTGGCGACGTGTACATCGGCAAATACACCGGCTACATCACCGACAACCTGACCGTGAACGCGCTGTACGGCCGCAGCAAGACCGAACACGTGCGCGATCTGTCGTACGCCTCCAACCCGAACTGCCCGTGGGTTCTCGACAACCGCAATGACGTCGCCAATCCGATCGTCGGCTGCGGTCTGGTCAACGGCACCGTGCTCGGCAAGGGCGCGCAGGACAAGACGCACGGCTGGCGCCTGGACGTGGAATATCGCCTCGGCTCGCATGACCTGCGCGCGGGCGTGGACAACCAGACGCTGGAATCGCGCGCGGGCAACATCTACGAAGGCGGCTACCGCTGGGTGTACCGCGATGCAGGTCCGGTGACCGGTCGTCCCGACGTGGTGCCGCCGCCGGGCACGACCTCGTGGGTCGAAAAGCGTTTGTTCCAGACCGGCGCCAACGTCAAGGTGGAGCAGGAAGCGCAGTTCATCGAAGACCGCTGGCAGGCCACCGATCGCTGGCTGGTCTATCTGGGCCTGCGCAACGAGCAGTTCAAGAACCTCAACGGCGCCGGCCAGGTGTACGTCAAGCAGCGCCATCAGCTCGCGCCGCGCCTGGGCGTCACTTGGGACGTGTTCGGTGATTCGAGCTTCAAGGTGTATGCCAACGCGGGCCGTTACCACCTGGCGATTCCGTCCAACGTGGCGATCCGCGGCGCATCGGCATCCAACTACTACAGCGAGTACTACACCTTCACCGGCGTGGCGCCGAACGGCGAACCCACCGGCCTTACCCAGATCGGTTCGCGCGGCTACCTCAACGGCGAGGACGGCACCACGCCCGATACGCGCAGCGTCGCGGCGCAGAAGATCAAGGCCTATTACCAGGACGAGTACATCCTCGGCTTCGACAAGGCGATCAACGACAGCTGGAGCTTCGGCGCCAAGGCCACCCTGCGCAAGCTGAAGAGCTCAATCGACGACTTCTGCGATTCTCGCCCGTTCGAGAAGTACGCCGCGCGCAACAACATCGATATCAGCAACGCGCGCATCGCAGGCTGCTACCTGTTCAATCCGGGCGAGTCGAACACCTTCCTGGTGGACACCACCGGCCAGGGCAACTTCGTGCCGTTCAAGCTGACCAAGGAAGATTTCACCACGCCGGCGCCGGGCAACGTGCCGTTCCCCGACCTGAAGCGCAAGTACTACTCGCTGGATCTGTACCTGGAGCACCAGTTCAACCAGCAGTGGTACGGTCGCGTGGATTACACCTTCTCGCGCAGCTACGGCAACTCGGAAGGCCAGCTGAAGTCCGATATCGGCCAGCTCGATCCGTCAGTGACGCAGGACTGGGATGCGCCAGAAATCATGCAGTTCACCAACGGTCCGCTGCCCAACGACCGTACGCACCAGCTGAAGGCGTACGGCTACTTCCAGGCGACCAAGGAATGGCTGTTCGGTGCCAACCTCGCGGTGGCCTCCGGCCGTCCGAAGAACTGCATCGGCTTCGATCCGGTCGACGCGATCCATTACGACGCCTCCTACTTCGAGTGCAACTTCAAGCCCAGCCCGCGCGGCTCCAAGGGTCGTCTGCCCTGGACCTGGTCGCTGGACTTGAATGCCGAGTACCGGCCGATGTGGGCAGGCTCGAACCAGCCGCTGGCTTTCACCGCCAACGTGTTCAACCTGTTCTCCAAGCAGAAGGAACTGGCGGTGATCGAAGTGGGCGAGAGCTCGCTAGACGACGCCGGCAAGCCGGTGCGCAGCGTGAACTACCTGCGTCCGGTGGCGTTCCAGTCGCCGCGCTACTTTCAGTTCGGCGTGCGCTACGACTTCTCCATGTAAATCCCTCGGCGCCGGCTCGTCCGGCGCCTCTTCCCCGTGGGCCGTCCATCGATTCGACGGCCCCTTTTTTTGCGGCGTCAGTCCGTGTGCAGTTCCGCCACGAAGTCGTAGATATCGCCGCGATACCACGACACGGTGAACTCCACTACGCGCCCGTCATCGAGGAAGCTGCGCCGCTCGATATTGAGTCCCGCACTTCCGGTGGGCACATGCAACAGGCGCGCCTGCTGTGCGCCGAGCGATACCGCGCGCAGGCGCTGCAGCGCACGGCGCGGCCGGCAGCCGAGGCTTTCCAGCACCTCATAGAGCGAGTCGTGCACGATCAGCGGATCGGGCAGCACGCTCGCAGGCACCACGGTGCGCTCGATGGCCAACGGCTCCTCGCGCGCATAGCGCACGCGATGCAGGCGAGCCACCTGCACGCCGGGCGACAGGTTCATCGCCATGGATTCTTCAGGTGTCACTTCGCCGATGCCACGCTCGAAGAACTCCGAACGCGGATTGAGGCCGCGCGCACGCAAATCTTCGGTGAAGCTGGTGAGGCGCGACATCGGCTTGATGATGCGCTCGGCCACGAAGGTGCCGGCGCCATGACGCTGGGTCAGGATGCCTTCCTCGACCAGGCCGGCAATGGCCTTGCGCACGGTGACGCGCGAAAGGCTCAGTGCGCGCGACAGGTCGCGCTCGCTGGGTAGCGCCTGTCCGGGTTCAATATCGCGGTGTTCCACCACATTGCGGATCGCACGGCGCAGCCGCAGATAAGCCAGCGGCTGATGGGTGGCCGCGTCGCGGCTCAGGCGGAAGTATTCGTTGACCAGGGCGGTTTCCATGCGATCAACATACCAATGACCATACCAATTCTACAAGCGCGCGTTGAAACCGGGCCTTGCGAGGGTTACCAGTTGCCCTCTTTTGAGGTGACAAACGTCGGCCGGCGGCGGTTCCGGCGAAGTGGTGTTGTCTGGTATTTGACTGGTACGTTAGGATGTACCGAACGGGTCGGATAAATCCCCGGCCCCCGACCACGCCATACCCCGAGGTGATCGAAGTGACGGCTTCTGCTCCCCTGGTCGACGCGTTCGACCTGGTGATTTTCGGCGGCACGGGTGACCTTGCCTTGCGCAAGCTGCTGCCCGCCCTGTTCCATCGCTTCCTCGACGGCCAGATCCCGGCTGGAAGCCGCATCATCGGCATCGCCCGCGAGGGGCTCGACGACGACGGCTATCGCGGCAACATCCGCAAGGCGCTGCTCGAAGCCGGCGGCGATAAAGGCAAGATCGATGCCTTCCTGCAGCAGGTCGCCTACCGCCCGCTCGACGCGCGCAAGGACGAAGGCTGGGACGCGTTCGCCGCGCTGATCGGCGAACAGCCCGAACACGTGCGCGTGTTCTATCTGTCGACCTCGCCGGAACTGTTCGTCGACATCTGCGACCGCCTGGGCCAGTACGGGCTCAATCGCGGCAAGTCGCGCGTCGTGCTGGAAAAGCCGATCGGCCGCGACCTGGCCAGCGCCAACCAGATCAACGACGCGGTCGGCCGCGTCTTCGACGAATCGCAGACCTATCGCATCGACCATTACCTCGGCAAGGAAACGGTGCAGAACCTGCTGGCGCTGCGCTTCGGCAACGCCTTGTTCGAGCCGCTGTGGAACGCCGACCACATCGATCACGTGCAGATCACCGTGGCCGAGACCCTGGGCGTCGGCGGTCGCGGGGCGTACTACGATCGTGCCGGCGCGCTGCGCGACATGGTGCAGAACCACATCCTGCAGCTGTTGTGCATGGTGGCAATGGAGCCGCCGTCGTCGCTGTCACCGGATGCGGTGCGCGACGAGAAGCTCAAGGTGCTGCGTTCGCTCAAGCCGATCGACGAATCCAATGCCGCACAATTCACCGTGCGCGGCCAGTACCGCGCCGGCGCCGCCGAAGGGCAGAGCGTGCCGGGCTACCTCGACGAACTCGGTGGCGGCACCAAGTCCAATACCGAAAGCTTCGTCGCGCTGAAGACCGAGATCGAAAACTGGCGCTGGGCCGGCGTGCCGTTCTATCTGCGCACCGGCAAGCGTCTGCCGGAGCGGGTGTCCGAAATCGTCGTGGTGTTCAAGTCGGTGCCGCATTCGATCTTCGATCCGTCGGCCGGCCCGCTCACGCAGAACCGCCTGGTGCTGCGCCTGCAGCCGGATGAAGGCGTGAAGCTGTGGCTGACCATCAAGCACCCCGGTCCCGGTGGCCTGCGCCTGCGCCACGTGCCGCTGGACATGAGTTTCGCCGAGGCCTTCGGCGTGCAGCAGCCGGATGCGTACGAGCGCCTGTTGCTGGACGTGGTGCGCGGCAATCCGACGCTGTTCATGCGTCGTGACGAGGTCGAGGCGGCCTGGCGCTGGGCCGGCCCGATCCTCGATGCCTGGGGCGCCAGCGGCGAGCCGCCGCGTCCGTACACCGCCGGCACCTGGGGACCGAGCGCAGCCGTCGCGCTGATCGAGCGCGATGGCCGCACCTGGAACGAGGACAGCGAGTAAGCCTCTCACAGCGACGGCAAACCGCCGCTTCACCGTCGCATTGCACGCGCGCGCCTACACTCGACCATTCCCCCGAGCCGCAGATTTCTTTCTCCCACCGCCATGTCCGACCACGCCGACGTCACCACGCACAGCTTCACCGATTGCCACGCGCTCGCCCGCGCCTTGGCCGAGCGCGTCGCCGAGCGCCTGCGCGAGGGCATCGCGCGACGCGGCCAGGCGCTGCTGGCCGTATCCGGGGGCAGCACGCCCGTGCATTTCTTCCGTCAGCTGTCGCGCGCGGAGCTGGATTGGCCGAAAGTGCAGGTGGTGCTGGTGGACGAGCGCTGGGTGCCGGAAAGCCACGAGCGGTCCAACGCGCGCATGGTGAAGGCCGAATTGCTGCAGCATGCGGCCGCCGATGCGCAATTCGTGCCGTTCTATATGGATGCGCCGACGCCCGAGGCGGGCATGGCCGCGGTGCGTGCGCGGATGGCGGCGTTGCCTTATCCGTTCGACGCGGTGGTGCTGGGTATGGGCACGGACGGGCACACGGCCTCGTTCTTCCCTGGCGGCGACCGCCTCGCCGAAGCGCTGGACCTCAGCGGCAGCGCCCGCGTGCTGCCGATGCGCGCGGCCGGCGCGGGCGAGCCGCGCATCACCTTCACCCTGCCTGCCCTGCTCGATACGCAGTCGCTGTATCTGCATATCGAGGGCGAGCCCAAGCGCCAGCTGCTGGCGGACGCACGGCTCGGCCTGGGCGCGGGCAAGGACTATCCGGTACGCAGTGTGCTGACCCAGGCGCGCGTGCCGGTTGCCGTGTACTGGTGCCCCTGAGCACCGGACGCCAGGAGCGGGGGACGGGCGACCCTCAACGCCCGTTTCCCGCTTCTCCCCTTCCCTCGGAAAGAAAGTTCCCGGATTGAAAGCATGAGCACGCCACTGCATCCCGTCGTCGCCGAAGTCACCGAACGCCTGCGCGAGCGCAGCCGCGACACGCGCGCCGCTTATCTCGCGCGCATCGATGCCGCCGGCACCGCGGGGACGCATCGCGAGCGGCTTTCCTGCGGCAACCTCGCGCACGGCTTCGCCGCCTGCGGTACACACGACAAGGCGCTGCTGCGCGAAGGCCACACGCCGAACCTCGGCATCGTCACCGCATACAACGACATGCTTTCGGCGCACCAGCCGTACGAGCGATATCCGGCGCTGATTCGCGAGATCGCGCGCGAGGCCGGCATCACCGCGCAGGTGGCCGGCGGCGTGCCGGCGATGTGCGACGGCGTCACGCAGGGCCGCGAAGGCATGGAGCTGTCGCTGTTCTCGCGCGACCTGATCGCCATGGCCACGGCGGTGTCGCTGTCGCACGACATGTTCGACGGTGCGCTGTACCTGGGTATCTGCGACAAGATCGTGCCGGGCCTGTTGATCGGCGCGCTCAGCTTCGGCCACCTGCCGGGCGTGTTCATACCCAGCGGCCCGATGCCCAGCGGCATCACCAACGAACAGAAATCCAAAGTCCGCCAGGCCTATGCCGAAGGCAAGGCCACGCGCAGCGAACTGCTCGAGGCCGAAGCGGCCGCGTACCACGCGCCCGGCACCTGCACCTTTTACGGCACTGCCAACTCCAATCAGATGCTGATGGAGATCATGGGGCTGCACCTGCCCGGTGCCAGCTTCGTAGCCCCCGATACGCCGCTGCGCGATGCACTGACCGCGGAAGCCGTGCGCCGCGTGGCCGCGCTCAGCGCGCATGGCCAGGCGCATACGCCGCTGGGCCATATCGTCGACGAGCGTGCCATCGTCAACGGCGTGGTGGGACTGCATGCCACCGGCGGTTCCACCAACCACCTGCTGCACCTGGTTGCGATGGCGCGTGCCGCCGGCATCGAGCTGCGCTGGGACGATTTCGATGCGCTGTCCTCGGTTGTGCCGTTGCTGGCGCGCGTGTATCCGAACGGCTATGCCGACGTGAATCAGTTCCACGAGGCCGGCGGCATGGCCTTCCTGATCGACCAGCTGCTGGACGCGGGCCTGCTGCATGCCGACGTGCGCACCGTGTTCGGCACCGGCCTGGATGGCTACGCGCAGGTGCCGGAGCTGGACGCCACTGGCGCGCTGCGCTGGCAGCCGGTGGCGAAGGAAAGCGGCAACCGCGGCGTGCTGCGCGGTGCGGCCGAACCGTTCCGCGCCGATGGTGGCCTGCGCCTGTTGTCCGGCAATCTGGGACGCGCGGTCATCAAGGTGTCCTCGGTGCCGGAAGACCGCCAGCTGATCGAAGCACCGGCCGTGGTGTTCCACGACCAGGATGCGGTGCGCAAGGCGTTCGAACGCGGCGAGCTCAATCGCGACTTCATCGCCGTGGTGCGCTTCCAGGGCCCCAAGGCGATCGGCATGCCGGAGTTGCACAAGCTCACGCCGACACTCGGCGTGCTGCAGGATCGCGGCTATCGCATCGCGCTGCTGACCGATGGTCGCATGTCCGGTGCGTCGGGCCGCGTGCCCGCGGCCATCCATGTCACTCCGGAAGCGGCTGCGCAGGGCGCGATCGGCCGCATTCGCGACGGCGACATCATCCGCCTCGATGCGACCAACGGCACGCTGGACGTGCTGGTGGATGCCGCCGAGTTCGCCGCGCGCGAACCGGCGACCGCGGATCTTTCGTCGCATCACGTCGGCATGGGTCGCGAACTGTTCGGCCTGTTCCGTGCGGCGGCGACCGAGGCCGACCTCGGCGCCGGCGTGCTCTGACCTCTCTTTCGTGCCAGGACTTCCCATGAGCAACATCGAAACCAAGCAGCAGCACGTCGAAGCCACCCTGCGCCTGGCCCCGGTCGTGCCGGTGGTGATCATCGACGACGCCAAGGCCGCCGTGCCGATGGCACGCGCGCTGGTCGCCGGTGGCATCCCGGCCATCGAAGTGACGCTGCGCACGCCGGCGGCGCTGGAGGCGATCCGCGCGATCGCGGCGGAAGTCGAGGGCGCGGTGGTGGGTGTCGGCACGGTGCTGACGCCGCAGGATCTGCAGAATGCGCGCGCAGCGGGTGCGCGCTTCGCGGTGTCGCCCGGCGTGTCGCCCAAGCTGCTCGCTGCGGCCGATGACAGCGACCTGCCTTTGCTGCCCGGCGTGGCGACGGCTTCGGAAGCGATGCATCTGCTGGAGCGCGGCTACCGGCACCTGAAGTTCTTCCCCGCAGTGCCGGCCGGCGGCCACAAGCTGCTCGGTGCGTGGGCCAGTCCGCTGCCGCAGATCCGCTTCTGCCCGACCGGCGGCATCAGCCTGGCCAGCGCGCCGGACTTCCTGTCGCTGCCTAACGTGGTGTGCGTGGGCGGTTCCTGGCTGACGCCGGCGGACAAGCTGAAAGCCGGCGACTGGGCGGGTATCGAGGCTTTGGCACGTGAGGCCGCGGGGCTCAAGGCGCGCTGACGAGCGCTTCCTTTCTCCGCCGAGAGGGAAAGGAACAGAGGACCAATGAAGCGTTCAAGCTTCCGTTTCATCGCCCATATAAAGGCCGACCCATGAAGGGCCGGCCTTTTTACTGAAGCGGTGCGATGCATCAGTTGACGTTGACCGCGCTCCACGCCGGCGTACTGCGTGGCCGGTGGCGCCCTTGTGCAAGAACCCCTGAGGGCGGTCATCCTCTCCAGGCAGCCATCGCAAGAGCGCCGCATGCCTCGCAAGAAAATCCACGGCAGGTGCACGCAAGTCGCGCTTGCAGCCGCTCGCTCAGGCGCCGCGTTCGAGCCCGAAACCCTCGTCGATCCAGCCGGTGAGTCCGCCGATCATTTCCTTCACCGGACGTCCTAGCTGCGCGAGCTTCACCGCGGCCTTGTTGGCGCCATTGCAGTGCGGGCCGGCGCAATACACCACGAACAATGTGTCGGTCGGATACTCCGCCAGGCGCTGCTCGCTGATGGTGCGCGTCGGCAGGTTGAGCGCGCCCGGTACATGGCCGGCGGCGTACAGCGTGGGCGTGCGCACGTCGAGCAGCACGAAGTCCCTGGTCTCGTGGTTGGAGGCGTAATACACGTCGGCGCAATCGGTCTCGAAGGCGAGACGGGCCTGAAAATGCGCCAGCGCTTCGGGACTGGCGGCGGCGGGAACGCGTTGGACGACACTGCTCATGTGCGGACTCCTTGGTGGCGGGCAGGGCAAAGTCTGGGCACTGGCGGCGCGCGTGGCTATTGGCGAGAATGCCAGGCACCATGAAAAAACCGCCAAAGCGATTCCGCGCATTATCCGGCCCCGCCAATCGCGAGGTGGCAACCCTGGTCTACGACGGCCTGTGCACCTTCGAGAACGGCATCGCCGTAGAGATGTTCGGCATTGCGCGACCGGAGATGGATGACTGGTACCGCTTCACCTCCTGCGCGGTGGACCGCGGCCCGATGCGTGCCGCCGGTGGATTGCGCGTGCATGCCGATACGGGACTGGAAGGGCTGGCGCGTGCCGGCACCATCATCGTGCCGGGCTGGCGCGGCGCCGATGCGCTGCCGCCGCCGGCGCTGCTGGAGGCTCTGCGCGCGGCACACCGGCGCGGTGCGCGCCTGCTGTCGTTCTGTTCCGGCGTGTTCGTGCTGGCGGCGGCGGGCCTGCTCGACGAACGTGCCGCGACCACGCACTGGCGCTATGTCGACACGCTGGCGGCGCGTCATCCGCGCATCCGGTTGCAGCCGGACGTGCTCTACGTGGATGAGGGCCAGGTGATGACCTCTGCCGGCAGCGCAGCCGCGATCGACCTGTCCCTGCATCTGATCCGCCGCGATTACGGCCCGCGCATCGCCAACCAGGTGGCGCGCCGCGCCGTGGTGCCGACGCACCGCGATGGCGGGCAGGCCCAGTTCATTCCCGCGCCGCTGCCCGAGCAGGGCGAGGCGCTGGGCAAGCTGCTGGAATGGATGCGCCGCCATCTCGACCAGCCATTGACGATCGGCGATCTCGCCAGCCGCGCGCGCATGAGCGAGCGCACCCTGCTGCGCCGCTTCGAGGCGGCGACAGGCCACTCGCCCAAGCAATGGCTGGTGCACGAGCGGCTGGCCCGCGCGCGTGAGCTGCTGGAAGGCAGCGACCTGGCGGTGGAGCAGGTCGCCGATCGCTGCGGCTTCGGCAGCGCCGATACCCTGCGTCATCACTTCCGTCGCGCGCTGAAGCTCAGCCCGGCGCGCTATCGGGAGCGTTTCGCGCACGCGGGCGTCGTCGCCTGACCCTCTGGCGTAGTGAAGACGCCGCCACGCGGCTAAGCTCCGTCCCCGTTCCCCTCATCCTGGCCGCCATGCTCTTCATCCTTCTCGCCATCCTGTGCAGCGTGCTCGTCTCGGTGATGCTGAAGCTCGCGCGTCGCCAGGGCATCGACGTCGGCCAGGCGATCGCCTGGAACTATGTGGCGACCAGCGTGCTGACCTGGCTGGTGTTCCGGCCGCCGTTGGCGGCGCTGCAACGGGCGGATGCGCCGTGGCTTGGCTTCATCGGGCTGGGACTGCTGTTGCCGCTGATCTTCTTCGCGCTCGCCGCCTCAGTGCGGCATGCGGGCATCGTGCGCAGCGATGCGGCGCAGCGTCTGTCGCTCGTGATCTCGTTGCTGTCGGCGTTCCTGTTGTTCGGCGAAACGCTGAGCCCGCTCAAGCTCGCCGCCATCGCCCTGGGTCTGATCGCCCTGGTCTGCATGGTGTGGCGGAGCGAGGCGGCGGCGACCGACGCTCGCCGGGCCTGGCTGTGGCCGCTGGCGGTGTTCGGCGGCTTCGCCGCGATCGACATTCTGTTCAAGCGTGTCGCGCAGGCCG
Source organism: Dyella sp. CR10 (assembly GCF_055814425.1). Lineage (NCBI taxonomy): Bacteria > Pseudomonadati > Pseudomonadota > Gammaproteobacteria > Lysobacterales > Rhodanobacteraceae > Dyella > Dyella sp. CR10. Next base: position 4,523,675 of record NZ_CP185986.1, on the reverse strand, counting down.
GCGCACCGTTCGCGGCGTCGTTGCAGGCAGCGTTCGCGCTGGCCCTGGTAGTGGCTTTCGCCGTGCAGCTGGGGCGGCACCTCACGGGCAGGACGCGCTTTACCGTGCGCGACGCGCTCGCCGGCCTGCTGCTGGGGCTGATCAACTTCGGCAACATTGTGTTCTACGTGCGCGCACACCAGGCCTTGGCGGACCGCCCGTCGCTGGTGTTCGCCGGCATGAACCTGGGCGTGGTGGCGTTGGGCGCGCTCGTGGGCACGCTGGTATTCCGCGAGAAGCTGAGCCGGTTGAACCTGGCCGGCGTCGCGCTGGCGATCGCGGCGATCGCGCTGGCCGCGCGCGGTTGAACGAGTCAGGTGCGGCGCCGGCGCCGCACCTGACCGGCGGTCAGGCCGGCTCCTGTTCCGGCGTGGCGGGTACCGGCACGTCGGTGCCCGGCAGCACCGGATCCACGGTGACTGGTTCGGTGCCGGCAAGCAGCTCGCGCGCTTCCCGCGCGGAACTCACCGACGGCGGCGAACCGCGCAGCGGGCGATTGGCCGTTTCGCGCACGAACAGCATGGTGACCAGGCCGATAGCGGCGGCGGCCATCAGATAGTAGGCCGGCACCATGGTGTCGCCGGTGCGCTGGACCAGCCACGCCGCGATCAGCGGCGTGGTGCCGCCAAACAGCGAAACCGACACGTTGAAGGCGATCGACAACGCGCTGTAGCGCACCGGCGTATAGAACAGCGCGGGCAACGTAGAGGGCATCGAGCTGGTGAAACAGGTCAGCGCCACGCCCATCACCATCAGGCCGGTGAACACCCAGATGGTGTTGCCGCTGTCCACCAGCAGCATGCAAGGCATTGACAGGAGCAGCAATGCCGCGCAGGCGCCGATGATCATCGGCCGGCGGCCGAGCCGGTCGCTGAGATAACCGCCCGCGATGTTGAGCGGCATCATCACTGCCATCACCAGCAGGATCAGCAGCAGTCCCTTGGCTTCCGGATAGCCCAGCGTCACCGACAGGTAGCTGGGCATGTAGGTGAGCAGCATGTAGTCGGTGACGTTGAACACCAGCACCAGGCACATGCACTTCAGCAGCTGGCGCCAATGCACCGCGATGAGTTCGCGCAGACCGCTGGCGGGCTTCTCGCGCTCGCGCCGGTCCAGCTCGTCCGCGTAGGCCTGGAACGCCGGGGTCTCTTCCAGCTTCAGGCGCAGATACAGGCCGACCAGGCCGAGTGGCCCGGCCACCAGGAACGGCACGCGCCAACCCCAGGCCAGCATGTCTGCTTCGCTGAGCAGCGTGGTAAGCAGGGTTACCACGCCGGCACCGGCGATATAGCCGCCGAGCGTGCCGAATTCCAGCCAGCTGCCAAGCATGCCGCGCCGACGATCCGGCGCGTACTCGGCGATGAAGGTCGCCGCGCCGCCGTACTCGCCGCCGGTGGAAAAGCCTTGCACCAGGCGCGCGACGAGCAGCAGTGCCGGCGCCCACAGGCCGATGCGTTCGTAGCTGGGAATGAGGCCGATGGAAAACGTGCCGGCGGCCATCAGAATCATCGTCGCCGCCAGCACTTTCTGACGGCCGTAGCGGTCGCCGAGCGGGCCGAACACCGCGCCGCCGATCGGGCGCACCAGAAACGCCACGGCGAAGGTGGCGAACGTGGCCAGCAACTGCGCCGTGGCATTGCCTTCGGGAAAAAACACCTTACCCAGCGTGACGGCGATATAGCCGTACACGCCGAAGTCGAACCATTCCATCGCATTGCCGAGCGCAGCGGCACCGACCGCGCGACGCACCATGGGCTGATCGACGATGGTGATGTCGTCCATGCGCATCTGGCGCGGACGCTTGAACCAGCCGAAGTGGGAACGATAAGGATGACGAGGCGGCATGCAGCTCTCCCTGTGGCGCAGACGGACGCACCGCATGCATGCGGTACGCAGGGGCGGTCGCTCGTGGCGACCCTGGATCGAGATGAGGCGAGTCCGGAAGGTGCGGCGCGCAATGGCGTGCCAGCGGTGGATTCGCGAAAGCGATGCTGTGGCATCGAACTCGTCCATCGTAACGGACGAGTGTCAAGATTTCGCAAAGTGGCGACTAAGAAAACTACCGAACGCATCGCGTGACGAGCTGCGCAACTCAGCCGTGCCAAGGGTTTCGGCACGGCCAGGCATGACTTATGGCGTGTGAAAGTAGGACTGCGCCGCACCTAAGCTGCCCGATCACCACGCTCCGAGGAAAACCGATGCGCAAGCTTCCGCTGGCCGCCGCCATCGCGCCGCTGCTGTTCGCCGTGACCGTGCATGCCGCCGACAAGCACGAGAAAGAGAAGCCGGAGGAAAGCAAGCCCGATGCGGCGCTGGTGCAGCCTCAGACATCCGAGACCACCGGTTCCGTGCGCGTCGAAGGCAAGAGCGTCGACTACAAGGCGGTGGCCGGTACCTTGGTGCTGCACGGCAGCGGCGACAAGGAGCACGAGCCGCAAGTGAGCATGTTCTATACCGCGTACTTGAAGAAAGGCGCGGATGCGGGCAAGCGCCCGATCACCTTCATCTACAACGGCGGCCCCGGCTCGGCCACGGTCTGGCTGCACATGGGCGCGTTCGGCCCCAGGCGCGTGGTCACCGCCGACGACAGCCACACGCCGGCGGCGCCCTACCGTCTGGTCAACAACGACTACAGCCTGCTGGACGCATCCGATCTGGTGTTCATCGATGCGCCGGGCGCCGGTTTCAGTCGCCTGATCGCGGCGGACGAAGACAAGAGCAAGCGCGACGAGCAGATGAAGGAGCGTCGCAAGGAGATCTACAGCGTCGATGGCGACGGGCATGCGTTCGCGCAGTTCATTACCCAGTTCCTGTCCAGGTATGGCCGATGGAACTCACCCAAGTACCTGTTCGGCGAGAGCTACGGCACCACGCGCTCGGCGGTGCTGGCGAACATTCTGGAGAACGAAGCCAGCGTGGATCTCAATGGCGTGATCCTGCTGTCGCAGATCCTCAGCTTCGACAGCAGCATCGACGGACCGCAGTTCAACCCCGGCGTGGACCTGCCCTACGTCGTGGCCTTGCCCACCTTCGCCGCGACGGCCTTCTACCATCATCGCCTGCCGCAGCAGCCGGCGGCGCTGGAGCCGTTCCTGCGCGAGGTAGAGCAGTACGCACTGACCGACTATGCGCAGGCGCTGATGGCCGGCAGCCGTCTCGATACCGCGCACAAGCAGGCTGTCGCGGAGAAGCTGCATCAGTACACCGGCCTGCCTGTGGCTTACCTGCTCAAGGCGGATCTGCGCGTCACCGGTGGCATGTTCGAGCACGAGCTGCAGGGGGACGGTGGGGTCACCACCGGTCGCCTCGACAGCCGCTTCTCCGGTCCGTCGCTGGATCCGTTGAGCAAGGACGCCGAGTACGACCCGCAGTCCTCCGCGATCAGCTCCGCCTATGTCGCGGCGTTCAACGATTACGTGCGCAAGCAGCTCAAGTACGGCGAAGGCCAGCCGTACCGGCTGTTCGCCTCGATCGATCATTGGGATTTCGCGCACAAGCCGCCGGGCGCCAACAGCGAGGCGCTGCAGCAGTCCACCAATGTCATGCCCGACCTGGCCATGGCGATGAAGACCAATCCCAATCTCAAGGTGTCGCTGCACGGCGGGTACTACGATCTGGCCACGCCGTACTTCGCGGCCGATTACGAGATGCGCCACCTGCCGGTTCCCGCCTCACTGCAGAACAACATCAGCTACGACTGGTACCCATCTGGGCACATGGTCTATGCCCACGAGGATTCGCTGAAGAAACTGCACGACAACGTCGCGCGCTTCATCGGCGAGACCGACAACGTCAAGTAAGGCGCCGCCGGGCGTCCGCGCGAGTTGGTATGCTTGGCGGACACCGGCGCCCGCCATCCCCACACCGACTCCGGATTCTTCCATGCGCGACCTGATCGATCGCTACCTCGACGCCTACAACCGCATGGACGTGCCCGGCATGCTCGCCACGATGCATGCCGGCGTGGTGTTCGAGAACTACACCAAGGGCATCTTGAGCGTGCGCACCCAGGGCGCGGCGGAGCTGCGCCACCTGGCGGAGAGCTCGCTGCACCTGTTCTCGGCGCGCCGTCAGATCATCACCGCGTTCCGCGAGCATGGGGGAGATGCCGCCACCGCGGACATCCTGTTCGAGGGCACCTTCGCCATCGATCTGCCCAATGGCGTGCGCGCCGGGCAAAGCATTGCGTTGACCGGGCGCAGCGAATACCGCATCGGCGAAGGCAAGCTGATCTATATCGCCGACTTCAGTGAGTGACGACCCGATGGCGTTGCCCTTCGACGCCGTGCTGTTCGACTGCGACGGCGTGCTGGTCGACTCGGAGGCGATCACCAATCGGGTGCTCACGCAGATGCTGATCGAGCGCGGCTGGGCGATCACGCCTGCCGAAACGATGCACATCTTCCTTGGCAAATCGGTGATGGATGAAGCCGCGTTGATCGAGGAGCGTACCGGCACCGCGGTCACCGAAGCGTGGATGGCGCTGTTCCGGCAGCGACGCAACGACGCGCTGGAGCGCGAGCTGGTGGAGATTCCTGGCGCTTCCATCGCCGTGCGCACCTTGCATCGTGCGCTGGATGGCCGTATCGCCGTCGCGTCCGGCGCCGATCTGCCCAAGGTGGAACTGCAGCTGGCCAAGGTGGGCCTGTCGGACTATTTCGCCGGCCGCATGTTCAGCGGCCAGGATCTTCCGCGCGGCAAGCCGCATCCGGATGTCTATCTGGCCGCTGCTGCCGCGTTGGGTGTGGATCCGCGCCGTTGCGCGGTGATCGAAGACACGGTGACCGGCGCCACCGCGGGTATCGCTGCCGGCGCGACCGTGTTCGGTTACAGCCCGCACCAGCCTGGGCATGCCAGCGCGGCGGCCTTGCTGGATACCGGGGTGACGCATGTCTTCCGCGACATGCGTGTGCTGCCGGATCTGCTCGCCGCATGGGCGATCGCCTAGGCGGCGCCTAGAGCGCGCGAGCCAGCGCCGGATCCGCTTCGGCCCGCCGCAACAAGGCGTTCTTCCACCGCTGCTGCTGCGCGGTATCGGCCTCCACCAGCCATTGCGGCTTGTTCGCCACCAGCGCGGCGACCGCCATGCCGTCCTCGTACAGCACGCGCGTGCCGATGACCGCAGGGAGGCGGTTGCCGCTGAGCACGGTGCCGACCAGGTTGAGCGGATCGCAGCCGCTCAGGCAAACATGCTGGTCATCGTTCGGTCGCTGGCGGATCTCACGCAGCTTGCCGATCGCTTCGGGCAAGGCGAACTGCTCGCCGACCAGCCCCTCCACGAAACGGCCGCCGCGGATCTCACCGCGCGCCTCCAGGCGGTGGTACACGCGCAGCAGTTCGCGCCAGGTCGGCAGCCAGCCGGCTTCGCGTTCCAGCAGTTTCCAGAACACCACGCCGTAGCGGCGCAGCAGCGTGCGGGCAACGTGTTCGACGGCATCGCCGCGCGCGGTGCCGCTGTTGGCGTCCAGCGCCAGCGGCGGTTTCACCAGCGACCAGCGGCCGGCATCCTCGATGCCGCTGAGCATGTGGCGGCGCAGCCGGCGGTGACGGTGTGCGTCGCGCTTGGCGGCGGGCAGCAACAGGGCGCGCAGGCCCGCGAAACTGTCGGCGGTGACGCGCCCGGCGGCGACCAGCTCGCCCAGCGCATCCTCCAGCTCGGTGCGCAGCAGATGGACGATACCCATCAGTTCGTCGAAGAACAGCGCGCCATGCTCGCGCAGTGCATCGGCCACGGCCTGGGCGCGTGACGACAACAGCAGCTCCTGCGGCTGGGCGGCGCCGGCGATGCCGTTCCATCGCGTCATCTCCTTGCGCGGCAGCAGCACGATCGGCGTGGCGCGCACGGGGCTGCTGCCGCCGGTGGCGCCGCGCAGCCGGTTCCAGCCGACACGGCCGGCGCGGCACAGGTCGTCCAGCCAGGTGATGGCGTAGTCGTCGATGCGTGCCGGCAGCAGCTCGGTTTCCCACGCGCCGGCAGCGGCTTCGTAGCCTTCCAGCTGCATGATCGCCGCAGGCAGCGCATCCGGGCCGCTCAGCCGCGCGCCCGGCGCCACATGCTGCCAATCGAACAGGAAGCGCATGAAGTCGCGCCGGCTCACCGGTTCGATCTCGCGGCGCAGGCGGCCGATGGTGTAGCGGTGGATGCGCGCCAGCAGATGGCGCTCGCACCATTCGGTCACGCTCGCCGCTGGCGTGAACAAGCCCTGCATGACGTAGCCTTCCGATTGCAGGCGGATCAGCGCCAGCTCCACATCGGTGCTTTCGACCGCGAGCGAATCCGCCAGCTGCGCCACGGTCACCGGGCCCAGGCCGACCAGGCGGCCGCGCACCATGTCTAGCAGTGCGTCTTCGCGGCTCCAGGTCTGGGCGCGGAATTCGGCCGGCGCCTCGATGGGCGGCCGCATCGTCGTTCCGGCATGGATCGCCTGCCACAGCGGCAGCTTTTCGGCCGCCACCCACACGCACCAGCCAGGCTGCGCGGCAAGGCTCAGGGCAGTGGCGCGGTGCGCCTTGGCCAGTGCCTGCAGCCAGTTCTCCCAGCCGTTGTCCGCTGCCTCGGCGGCGGTGACGAAGCCGAGCACGCTCAGCGCTTCGTGCATCTCGTCCGCGCTGCGCACTTCGGGCCACGCTTCGCCGCGCACGGCGTCGATCGCTTCCGGATCGAGCTTGCCCAGGTCCCCCGCGTCGTCCACGTCGTTCCAGCGGCGCGTCTGCACCGCCTGCGTGCGGCGTTCCTCCAGCGGCGCATCGTCGAGGTAGGCGTATGGCGCGGCGGTGAGCACCTCGGCGGCGAGCGGACTGGCGGCGGTGAGGTCGCGTGCCACCACGGTAATCTCGCCGCTCTCCAGGCCGCGCAGGATGCGCAGCAGGCCGTCTACGTCCATCGCCTCGCGGAGGCAGTCGTAGAGCGTTTGCTCGACCAGCGGGTGATCCGGAATCTGCCGCTCGCCGACGATGTTCTCCAGGCAAGCCACCTGATCGGGAAATACCGTCGCGAGCAGATCCTCGCTGCGCATGCGCTGGATCTGCGGCGCAACCTTGCGGCCCCCCTGGAAACGCGGCAATGCCAGCGACGTGGTGGCATTCCAGCGCCAGCGCACCGGGAACAGCGGCGCATCCAGCAGCGCCTGCACCAGTACGTGCTCGGCAGTGTTGGAGTGCAGGTACCGGGCCACCTCGATCAGCGGAAAACTGTGGCTGGTGGACAGCGACAGCACGATGGCATCTTCAGTCGCCGCCGCTTGCAGCTCGAAGTTGAACTGGCGGCAGAAACGCTTGCGCAGCGCCAAACCCCAGGCACGGTTGATGCGGCTGCCCCAGGGCGTGTGGATCACCAGCTGGGTGCCGCCGGATTCGTCGAAGAAGCGCTCGAACACCAGCGTGTGCTGGGTCGGCAGCACGCCGAGCGCGGCCCTGGCCTTGGCCAGGTAGTCGGCCAGTTGCTGCGCGGCCGCTTCGCTCAAGCCTAATGTGTCGCGCAGCCACGCGAGCGCGGCCGGTACGCCGCCATCGTCGAGGCGCGCGGCGATCTCCTCGCGCAGGCGCGAGACGCCGTGCGAGAGCTCGTCGCTGCGTCCGGGTGCCTCGCCCAGCCAGAACGGAATGCTCGGCGGCACGCCGTGGGCGTCTTCCACGCGCAGGCGATCGCGCTCCACGCGCAGGATGCGGTAGCTGGTGTTGCCCAGCTGGAAGATATCGCCGGCGAGGCTTTCCACCGCGAAGTCTTCATGTACGGAGCCGATCACCGTGGCCTGCGGTTCCAGCACCACCAGATAATCGGCGGTGTCGGGAATGGCGCCACCCGATGTCACCGCCGTGAGGCGCGCGCCGCGCCGTGCGCGCAGCTGCTTGTTGACCGCATCGCGGTGCACATAGGCGGCCCGGGCGCCGCGGCGCGTGGTGAAGCCGTCGGCAAGCATGCGCACGATGGCATCGAACTGCGCGCGTGGCAGGTCGCGATAGGGATGGGCGCGGCGTACCAGCGCGAACAGCGCGTCTTCGTCCCACTCCTGGCAGGCCACTTCGGCCACGATCTGCTGGGCCAGCACGTCCAGTGGGCGCGGCGGGATCGTCAGCGTGTCCAGTTCGCCGCGCCGTACGCAATCCAGCAGTGCCGCGCATTCGGCGAGGTCGTCCCGGGAACTGGGAAACAGGCGTGCCTTCGGCGTGCCGTTGACGGCGTGGCCGGAGCGGCCCGCGCGTTGCAGGAAGGCCGCGATGGAACGTGGCGAGGCCAGCTGGCAGACCAGGTCCACGTCGCCGATGTCGATGCCCAGTTCGAGCGAGGCGGTCGCCACCAGCACCTTCAGCTCGCCGCGCTTGAGGCGCTGCTCGGCGTCCAGTCGCTGCTCGCGCGCAAGGCTGCCGTGATGCGCGGCCACCGCCTCCTTGCCCATGCGCTCGGATAGATGCCTCGCCACGCGCTCGGCCATGCGTCGCGTGTTGACGAACACGAGGGTGGTGCGATGGCTCTCGGCGAGCGCAGCGAGGCGGTTATAGACCAGTTCCCAGGCATCGTTGGACATCACCGCTTCGAGCGGCACCGGCGGGACTTCGATGGCGAGGTCGCGTTCGCGCGTGTGGCCGACGTCGATGATGTTGCACCGCTTTTCCTTCTCCCCTTTGGGGAGAAGGTGGCCCGAAAGGACGGATGAGGGGCGGGTGCTCGCGGAGGATCGACGAAGCGTCGCATGCTCTGCCGCTCCCGCTTCTACGCTCCGCAGGTCCCCCTCACCCCGGCCCTCTCCCCGCAGGGGAGAGGGAGCAAGAGCAGCGTCGTCGTTTCCCTCGCCTACCAGGAACTTCGCCACCTCCTCGATCGGTTTCTGCGTCGCCGACAAGCCGATCCGCAGCAGCGGCCGCTGGCACAACGCCTCCAGCCGCTCCAGCGACAGCGCCAGGTGCGAGCCGCGCTTGGTCGACGCCATCGCATGGATCTCGTCGACGATGACCGTGCGCGTAGCCGCGAGCATGTCGCGGCCGGAGGCGGAGCCGAGCAGGATGTACAGCGATTCGGGCGTGGTCACCAGGATGTGCGGCGGCTGGCGCCGCATCAACGTGCGCTCCGCCTGCGGCGTGTCGCCGGTGCGCACGGCAGTGCGGATCGCCACGTCGGGTAGCCCAAGCGCCTCGAGTTCGGCGCGGATGCCTTCCAGCGGCGCTTCCAGATTGATGTGGATGTCGTTGGACAGTGCCTTCAGCGGCGACACGTAGACCACCGTGGTCGCGTCCGGCAGGGCGCCATCGTGCGCCAGGCCCTCGCGGACCAGGCCGTCGATGGCGGCCAGGAAGGCGGTCAGCGTTTTGCCCGAGCCGGTCGGCGCCGCCACCAGGGTGTGACGGCCTTCGCGGATAGACGGCCAGGCGGCCAGCTGCGCCGCGGTAGGCGCCGGGAAGCTGCGCTCGAACCACTGCCGGACGGCCGGGTGAAATGCTTGCAGAGACATGGGCTTGGGCTCGCCTGGAGCCGGGCGGGAAGGCCATTCTAGATGGGGGCGCGTCAGCAGGTCGGCAAGGCTGCGCAAGCATTTGCGCTTCCGCGCTTAGCAGCTTTGGATGACAATATTGCGGCACAGCAATGCGCCGGCGTACGCCGGGCACCGCTCACCGTTGCCAACTCCCAGGGAAAACCCATGTCTGTTGCTCAACCGTCGCGGTTCGCCGCGCTCGCCGTTGCCATTGCCCTCGCCTTGTCGGCTGCCGCCGTCCAGGCCCAAGACGCCGACAACCAGCCCGCCGGCGGCAAGAAAAAGCCGGTCGAACTGCAGGCGGTGACCGTGACCGCCGAGAAGCGCGTGGAGAACCTGCAGAAGGTGCCGATCTCCATGACCGTCCTGACGTCGGAGAAGCTCGAAGCCTTCGGCCAGGCCGGCGACGGCGTGCTCCAGCTCGCTTCGCGCGCGCCCAGCGTGTACGCCGAGACCTCGTACGGTCGCGAGTTCCCGCGCTTCTATATCCGCGGCCTGGGTAACAGCGACTTCGACCTCAATGGCTCGCAGCCGGTGTCGATGGTGTACGACGACATCGTGCAGGAGAACCCGATCCTCAAGGGCTTCCCGCTGTTCGACCTGGAGCAGGTGGAAGTACTGCGCGGTCCGCAGGGCACGCTGTTCGGCCGCAATTCGCCGGCCGGCGTGATCAAGTTCGAATCGCGCAAGCCCAGCCAGGAAACCAGCGGCTATGCCCGCGTCTCCTACGGCACGCTGGGCACCGCCAATGCCGAAGCGGCGCTGGGCGGCGCGCTGAGCTCGCACTGGTCCGGCCGCGTGTCGGCGCTGGCACAGCACCGCGACGGCTGGATCGACAACGCCTACACCGGCAAGAAGGACGCGCTGGGCGGCTACAACGACCGCGCCGTGCGCCTGCAGGCGCTGTACGAGAACGGCAATTTCAACGCGCTGATCAACACGCACGCACGCTGGCTCGACGGCAGCGCCATGGTCAATCGCGCCAACGCCATCGGGCTGGGTGAAAACAGCTTCGTACCCGGCTTCAGCCGCGACACGGTGTATCAGGACGGCCGCAATCGCCAGCATCTGTTTACCTGGGGCAGCAACCTGCACCTGAACTGGAAGCTCGGCGACTACACCTTCACCTCGATCACCGGCTTCGAGAAGGCCACCACCTACAGCCTTGGCGACGTGGACGGCGGCATCGCCATCCCGCACGACCCGAGCCAGCAGAAGGCGGTGACGCCGTTCCCGTCGGAGACTGCCGACGCCCTGCCGCACGATCGCCAGATCACTCAGGAATTCCGCCTGGCCAGTAATCCGCAGGATCGCTTGAACTGGCAGGTTGGCACGTACTACTTCCACGAAGACATCGCGATCAACAATTACGACTACGCGACGCTCAACAACCACGCGCTGGACGGCTATGCCAGGCAGACGCAGCGCACCAAGGCGTGGGCCGCGTTCGGTTCGGCCGACTATCGCATCACTGACGACTTCGACGTGCGCGCCGGCGCGCGCTATTCGCACGACTCGCGCACGTTCCGCGTCGATCGCCTGCTCTCGCCGATCGGCGGCGGTCCGCTGACGCTGGGTGCCGAGCCGCACGACTCGCGCTGGAGCGGCGATGTGACCGCTACCTGGACGCTGGACCCGAACGTCAACGTGTACGCCCGCGTCGCCAACGGCTTCCGTGCGCCGAGCGTGCAGGGCCGCGTGCTGTTCGCCGACTTCATTTCGCAGGCCAAGCCGGAGACGATCACCTCCTACGAGCTGGGCATCAAGACTACCGGCATGAACAACCGCGTGCGCTTCAACGCGGACGTGTACAGCTACACCATGCACAACCAGCAGCTCACCGCGGTGGGCGGCGACATCAACATCACCCGCCTGCTCAACGCGAAGAAGACCGAGGGCTACGGTGCGGAGTTCGACCTGGAGGCTTACCTCACGCCGAACTTCATCGTCACCGCCGGCGGCAGCTACAACCACACGGAGCTTAAAGACCCGACTCTGGCTGTGGCGCCGTGCGGCTCCGGCTGCACCGTGCTCGATCCGCGCAATGCCGACGGCAACGCGCTGGTCAATGGCAACGTGCTGCCGAACGCACCGAAGTGGATCGGCACCTTCACCGCCCGCTACGGCATCCCCTATGGCGACAGCGGCGAGTTCTTCGTCTACACCGACTGGAACTACCGCAGCGACGTGAACTTCTTCCTGTATGAGTCGAAGGAGTTCCAGAGCAAGCCGTTCCTCGAAGGCGGCCTGCGCCTGGGCTACAACTGGGACTTCGGCAAGCGCGAAGTGGCGCTGTACGCGCGCAACGTGACCAACAAGAAGGTCATCACCGGCGCGATCGACTTCAACAACCGCACCGCGTTCGTGAACGATCCGCGCGTAGTGGGTGTGGAGTTCCGCACCGAGCTGTAAGGCCTTGCTCCCTCTCCTCTCCCCTCCGGGGAGAGGGTCAGGGTGAGGGGACCTACGGAGCGTAGAAGCGGAAAGGCAAAAGCACGCCTCGCTTCGTCGAGCCCTCCGGCGAGCACCCGCCCCTCATCCGTTGCGACCGAAGGGAGTCCCGTGGGACCGGCACCTTCTCCCCAGAGGGGAGGAGGACTCCTGGTCGGATGCCTTTCGCGATGGCGCCATGTCACTATGCGCGCCAATCCGTCGCGAGCGGGAGGCCCGCAGGGGGTGCCGGCGGCGGATCACATGCGCGGGATACGTATGCAAGCAGCGATGCGGTCGTGGATGGGCGGCAAGGGATTCGCCCAGGTACTGATGTATGGCCTGGCCCTGTGGCTGGCCGGTGCGGGAGCGGCCTCCGCCGCCAGCCTGGATGCGGCGCTGCTGCCGAAGATCCAGGGCGCCACCTTCGAAGTGGTCGCCGCCAAGCCCGCGGACGATCCGCTCGCTTACGAAAAGCCCCTGCCGCTGGATCTGCTGCCGTACCAGGAGCGTATCGACAAGTACCACTCCATCGGCACCGCCTTCGCCGTCGGTCCGAACCAGTTCGTCACTGCCGGCCACGTGCTGCTTACCGGCGTCGACAGTCTCTGGGGCACCCCTTCGCTGCGCGACGCCGCCGGCCACGTCTATGCGATCGACAAGATCGAGAAGTTCGATCTGCGCAAGGACTTCGTCGTGTTCAGCGTGGCGGGCAATCCTGGCCCGGCGACCCTCGAGGTCAACACCAAGCCGGCGCTCAACCAGGAGGTCTACGCAGTCGGCAATGCGCTGGGTACCGGCGTAGTGATCCGCGACGGCCTGTACACCTCCGATACGCCGGAGCAGCAGGACGGCGCGTGGAAGTGGATGCGCTTCTCCGCTGCCGCTTCGCCAGGCAACAGCGGCGGCCCTCTGCTCGACAAGGAAGGCAAGGTCATCGGCGTGGTGCTGATGAAATCGGCCAACGAGAACCTCAACTACGCGCTGCAGATCGGCGACGTACTCGCTGCGTCCAGGCAGGCGGTGATCGACAAGCGCGTGCCCTATCGCTTCGACATCTTCAGCACGACGCTGAGCAATAGCCTCAAGGGCCAGTTCGCCCTGCCGCTGGGCTTGTCCGAGTTCTTCCAGCGCTACGAATCGGTGTTCAATGGCTATGTAGATAGCCAGCTCAAGGAAATCCTGGCCAAGGATGCGGACAAACTGTTCCCGCGCGGAGACGGTTCCAACCAGTTGCTGTATGGCGCATCGTGGATGAACACCGTGCCCGCCCTGATCGTGCGCAACAGCGCCGGCGACTGGGGCCTGATGCAGAAGGAAGGCAACCGCATGTCGCTGGCCGCGAACGGTTACCTGCAGGCCAGCGTGTCGGGCCACAATTTCCTCATGCACCTGCGCCGCCCGGATACGCTGCCGGCGGCCAAGCTGTACAGCGACCCGGTGGTGCTGGCCGAGCAGCTGTGCAAGCTCGGGCTGTTCATTCGTCCGGTCGGCTCCGAGCAGGTACGCATCACCTCGCTGGGCAAGCCGCTGAGCGACACCGTGCACGTCGACCATGCGCAGCGCCGCTGGCAGGTACGCGTGTGGGCGCTGCCGTTTGCCAACACGCGGATCATTACCTACGCGCTGCCGGTGCCGGATGGCTACGCCATCCTGCTGCGCTTCGCCGGCGCCGAAGAAAGCTACGACAGCCTCGCCGACATGCGTGCGCTGGTCGACTACGTTTCCGTGGGCTACGAGGGCACACTGGCGCAGTGGAAGGAGTTCCTGCAGAACGGCAAGCTGCTGCCGGATGCGATCAAGAATGTCGCTATCGAGGCGGACTACCAGAAGCGTTTCGCCTACACCTCCAAGCGCTTCGCATTCGAGATCACGCCGCAGCTGCAGAAGATCGAGGCCGATAGCGTGCTTACGCTCGGCATGGGCTGGCTGCCGGATGGCGGCAACGTGGTGTGGGACGTCAACGGCCTGTCGCTGCGCGCCAACCCCCAGGAACCCGAGCGCCTGCACATCGAGCGCAACGTCGTGCCGCCGGCCGATCTGGACGACAACTTCAAGAGCTACTGGGACAAGCTGGTCAATCGGCGCCATCCCTACGAGGGCATGGCCTATACGACCGATGGCGAAACCAATATCGCCACGCCCGTGGGGCAAAAGGACACCGGCAAACCAAAGGTGCTGTACGCCGCGTTCTATGCGGCCGCGGGATCGCAGCCTCAGGATGCGATGAAGGCCAGACTCGACCTGCTTACCAGCCGTCTGCGCGTCATCGAGCCCTGAGCAACGCATGAAGGACTCCAGCGACAGCGCCGCGACGTGCGGCAGCCTCACGGCTCGCGACGGCACCGCCCTGGCGTTTCGCGACTGGTCGCTGCCCGGCGCGCGGCGCGCCGTGCTGTTCGTGCACGGATTGGGCGAGCATGGCGGCCGCTACGAAGCGCTGGCGGCGTGGTTCAGGCAGCGCGGCTACGCGGCGCGGTGCTACGACCAGCGCGGCCACGGGCTGAGCGGCGGCGCGCGCGGCGCATTGAATGCACCGGACGATCTGCTCGACGACCTTGCCGTGGTGTACCGCGACTACACGGCGGCGCTGTCGTTTCCGCCATTGCTGCTCGGGCACAGCATGGGCGGACTGGTAGCGGTGCGCGCGGTGCTCGACAGGCGGATCACGCCACCGGCGCTGGCGCTTTCGTCGCCGGCGCTGCGCAGCCGCGAATCGCCCGCGCTGCGCCGGCTGGCGAAGCTGCTGGCGAAACTGACGCCGAACCTGCCCTTGAGCAATGGCTTGCGGCTCGACCAGCTTTCGCATGATCCGGCGGTGCTCGCCGCTTATCGCGCGGACGGGCTATGCCATCGACGCGTCACGCCGCGCCTGGCCGATTTCATTTTCAGTGCCGGTGCCGCCTGCATCGCGGATGCGCCGGATCTAGGCGTACCTACTCTGCTACTGGTGGCCGGCCAGGATGGCCTGATGGATCCCGCAGGCAGCCGCGATTTCGCCGCCGGCGCCTGGGCCGGCAAGGCGCTCACGACGCGCTTCTTCGACACGCTCTATCACGAGCTTTTCAATGAGGCCGAGCCAGCGCGCGGGCAGGTGCTGAAGCAACTGGCGGACTGGCTCGACCGGCTGGACTGAGCCGGGCTGTACGTCGCCTCAGGGCTTGGCGGACGACGCTGCGCCGGCCGGCGCGGGGCGTTGCAGCGACTTCAGATAGGCGGCCACGTCGTCCTTGGACACCTGGCCGCGGTGTTCGCGGTCGATCTGATCGAAATGCTTGGCGATGAACGGCGTCTTGCCCGCCTGCGCTTCTTCCTTGCTGAGCAGGCCGTCGTGGTTACGGTCGGCGGCTTCGAAATTCTTGACGGCCACGTCGATCTTGCTGGCGAGGTAGCCCAGGCCGGTCTGGGCCATGGCGGGGCCGGCGACGGCGAGGCTGAGTGCTGCAGCGAGAGCGAAGCGGGAGGCGCGCATGATGTCGGTCCTTAGTGACGATAGAGCGTGCGGCGGATTATGCGTCTCCTTGCGTCAAAAATGCGCCACAGCCTTGCTCACGAGGGAGGCATCGAAAATTCCGCCGCATAAATTTCGATGACCATGAGCCGGCATGTCTTTCAATGCGCGACAGGATGTTCCGCCAGCGCGTGCAGCCGTCGCGACAGTGTGCGCAGTTCGTCACGCAGCGCCGTTGGCTCGCGTACGGTGAAATCGAACGGCAGCCGCGCCAGCTGACGAGCAAACCAGTCCAGTTCGTCGACCTGAGCGCGCAGCAGTACGCCACCTTCCACCGGTTCGAACAACCCCATGCTGCCGCCCAGGCGTTCGAGCGCGTCGTGCAGCGTGGTGTGCAGCAGTACTTCCGCAGTGATCGAGCGGGGCAAGGTGGCAATGCTGAAAGTCAGGTGTGCCACAGCGTCGAAATTGGCTGGCCGCTCGAACGCGTCCTCGCGCGGCTGCGCGGACGTCACCCGGTCCAGCCGAAAGGAGCGCAGCCCGTTGCGCAGATGGCACATGCCTACGACGTACCATTGCCCGCCGCGGTGAGCGAGGCCATAGGGATCGAACTCGCGCTCGCTGTCCGCCCCATCGGCGGAGCGATAGCGCAGATGCACGCGCCGGTACTGCTGCGCGGCGGTGCTCAGCGTGAACAGCACGTCGCTGGCGCCCGCGGCCGAGGAGCGCGACAGATCCAGCATCACCGTGTCGGTGACGGCGCGCGTGCGGCCCTTCAGCCGATCCGGCATCACCCGTTCCAGCTTGGCCTGTGCGCTGGCCACCGCGGCGGAAGCCTCGGTCAGTCCGAGGCTGCGCGCGGCTAGCAGACCAACCGACAGGGCCAGTGCCTCGTCGTCGGTAAACATCATCGGCGGCAGCTTGAAGCCCGACACCAGCAGATAGGCGCCATGACGCCCGCGCTCGGCGGTGATGGGTATGCCGATCTCCTCCAGGGTGGCGATGTAGCGGCGCACCGTCCGCGTATCCACGCCCAGGCGTCGCGCGATTTCGGCGCCGCTGATGCGCCGATGCGTCTGCAGCAGTTCGAGAACCGCCAGCACGCGGGTGGTGGGGTGATAGGTGGCGCCGCTGGGCATGGTGCGGAGCATAGCCAACAAACAGGACTGGATTCGTCCTGATTGCGACCTAGCCTGCGGCCCGGTTTCCTTGCCGAGGCGTTCCCATGATTCCTTTCGCGCAGTTGTGCCTGTTCTTCCTGCTGGTGCTGGGCGTGATCGTGCTGCCCGGCCTGGACATGGCCTACGTCCTGGGCAGCGCTCTCACCGGCGGCCGTCGCGGCGGTCTGGCGGCGGTCGGCGGCATCATGGCCGGCGGGGTTTGTCACGTGCTCATGGCGGCCGTCGGCATCGGTGTGCTGCTGCAGGTGTGGCCTGCTGCGTTCAACTTGATGTTGTGGGCCGGGGCTGCGTACGTGGCATGGATCGGCTACGCGATCTGGTGCAGCGACGGCGCCTTCCTGCCCGAGGCGGCCGAACGGCGCTCGCGCTGGCTGACCTTCCGCCGCGGCGTGGTGACCTGCCTGCTCAATCCCAAGGCCTACTTGTTCATGCTCGCGGTGTTCCCGCAATTCATGCGGCGCGAGAACGGCGCGCTGCTGCCGCAGGCCGCGCTGCTGGGCGTGGTGATCGTGGCAACGCAGCTGCTGGTGTACGGCGCGTTGGCCTGCGTGGCCGGCGGCGCGCGCGAGTGGCTGGCCGAGCGGCCGGGTTACGCGCGTCTGGTCGGGCGCGGCGTGGGCCTGCTGCTGATGGGCATCGCACTGGCGACGATGGCCGAAGGTCTGCGCCGACTCTGGTAGCCCATGCAGGCCTCAGGGCAGCGTGTAGTCGAACGTATACGAGTGCCCGCCCTTCGCATCGATCTGAATCACGAAGTCGCCCGTCAATCCGGTCAGTTCGTCGGTCCCCGAATCCGGCACCACCGTGATGGACATCGACGGCGCACCGCGCGTCATCGTCGCGCGGTGCATCAGCACGAAGCTGCCCTGCCTGCCGTGCAGCGTCCCGGTCACCTTTTCCAGCGCGACATAGGCGCCGGATCCCTTCGTCGCCGTCATGTACGCCATCATCTCGCCCTGCGTGGTGGCGTCCAGATCGCCATGGATCTGTTTGTCGATGGTCTGGCGGCCGATACTGGCCGCCTCGATGCCGGGCGTGGCCGGCTGGGGCACGAGCTTGACCTCGAACGTCCCGATGGCGTGCATGGTGGGTGTCTCCTTGGATAAAGCGGGATGTGGCGCGAGCATGACGCCGAGGCCGGCCATGATCGCAACCGCGAGTGGGCAACGGAAAGTCATGGATCGGTCCCGCCGTGTGGCGCGGCACGTCGCCGCGATGGGGATGCATTGAAGCGCAGAGGCGAGGGAGATGATTGGAAAAACGCGACCGCGGACGCGCATCGCATGACCGCCGGCGTCAACGAGCCGCGCGGCGTGTTGCGACCGCGCTTCGAACACGGCCGTTTCCATCACGAGCGGCGCCAGCCTTGCGCGGCGCTGTCGCGGCTGGTCGAGCACTACTGGTTCGTTGCCTGGGATGTGCGCGGCCTGCCGTCGCAAACGCAGGAAACCCTGCCGCACCCCAGCGTGCATCTGGTGGTGGAGCCGCCGGCCGCGCGGATCTATGGCGTACATCGCGGACGCTTCGTGCGCGTGCTGGAAGGCGAAGGGCGCGTCTTCGGCATCAAGTTCCAGCCCGGCGGATTCAGGGGCTTCTTCGACCGGGACGTGCACCTGCTCATGGACCGTTCCTGCGATCCGGCCGAGGTGTTCGGCACGGACGCGGTCCGGCATTTCCAGACCGATGTCTTCGGCGCTTCCGGGATGGATGCCATGGCGGGAGCGGCGGAACGCCTGTTGCTGGGCCGCTTGCCGTGCGCCGATCCGCTGGCCGAGCGGGCGGGCGCCATCGTGGCGATGGTGGCGCAGGACCGGCGGATCACGGCCGTGGAGCATCTGTGCGAGCGCACGGGCCTGGGCATGCGCGCACTCCAGCGCCTGTTCCGTGCCTACGTGGGGGTGAGCCCCAAATGGGTGGTCAAGCGCTACCGCCTGCATGAAGCGGTGGCGATCCTGCAGGCGGGCGGGCACGTCGACTGGGCTGATCTGGCGCTGACCCTGGGCTACTTCGACCAGGCTCACTTCATCCGCGACTTCCGCGGCCTGATCGGGTGCACGCCGATGGCTTATGCGCGCGCGGTCGCCAAGCCGGACCACACCGGCGCTTGATCCGGATCAACATCGAGCGCCGGGCCGCGGCGCCCAATGCCCTCGACGCTGTCTAGGCAAGCCGGTATCCGATCACCCAGTGGTCGTACCGGTTAACGAGGGGCCGGCACGGGCGTGGCGCATGCCGCCACGCCCGTGAATCCGGCGAAGGGGGGGGGGGTATGCGCAACAGCGGTTTCTTCCGATTCGGCCTGTGGCTGTGCCTGGCGTGGACGGGCCTGGCCATCCTCGCGCCCGACGCGCGGGCGGTGCCCGCCTATGCCCGGCAGACCGGCCAGGCTTGCGTGGCCTGCCACGTGAGCTTTCCGGAGCTGACGCCATACGGCCGGATGTTCAAGCTCAGCGGCTACACCATCGGCACCCGCCAGAAGTTGCCGGTGGCACTCATGGCCCAGCTGGGCTGGACCAGCGTGCGCAACAATCGCGACGACCAGGGCCAGAAGATCGTGCCCAAGACCAACCAGCCCGCGTTCTCCGGCGCCAGCGTGTTCATCGCCGGCAAGGTCAACGACCACATCGGCGGCTGGATCCAGTGGACCTACAACAACCTCGCCACGACCAGCGCCAATACCACGGTCGGCCACAGCGGCATCGACAACACCGACCTGCGAGTGACCGGCAGCTCCACCGATCCGTCCCATACCGACCTGCGCTGGCTGTACGGCCTGACCGTGCACAACAACCCCACCGTGCAGGACGTGTGGAACAGCACGCCCGCCTTCGGGTTCCCCTTCACGTTGCCGCCCAACGGTATCGGACAGGCGGCGACCACCGCGCTGGACGGGCGTCTGGCGCAACAAGTGGCCGGCGTGGGCGGCTACGTGTTGTGGAACCGCACCATCTATGCGGAAGTCACCGGCTACCGCACCGCCGACGGTTTCTTCTCGCCGCTGCGCAAGGGCCAGGACATCCACACACCCGGCGGCGTCAACCGGCTCAGCGGCATCGACCCCTATTGGCGGCTGGCCTACACCCGCGACTGGCGCAGCAATTCGCTGATGGTCGGTACGTATGGCGCGGTGTTCCGCATCTATCCGGACAACACCATGCCCTTCACCGGCACCGACCGCTTCACTGACGTGGCCTTCGACGCGCAGTTCCAGCATATCGACGACCCGCACACCTATACCTTCCAGTTCACGCATATCCACGAGAAGCAGGACTATCGCGCCAGCTACCCGGCCACGCTCGCCGGCGCGCCGATCGGCGTCGGCCCCGCGCCCGCCAATGCGCGCGACACGCTGGTCACCGACAAGCTCAAGGCGACGTATTACTTCGAGCGCAAATACGGCGCGACGCTGGCGCTGTTCCGCACTCATGGCACGGCCGACGCCGGCCTGTATGCGCCAGGGTCGGTCGGCGGCAGCGCCAACGGCAAGCCCGATACCCGCGGCTACATCGTGGAACTCGACTACCTGCCGGTGCAGAACGTGCGCCTGATGTTGCAGTACTACGGCTACGGCAAGTTCAACGGCGCGCGCTCGAACTACGACGGCTCAGGCCGACGCGCCGGCGACAACAACACCCTGTTCGCCAACATCTGGGTGGTGTACTGACATGCGCACGACATCCGTTCGTCCCGCTCCGTCCGCGGCCGCCGTCATCGCCGCGCTCCTCCTTCTTGCCATCGCGCCGCCAGGCCGCGCGCAGACGCCGTCGGCCGGCGACGACGCGGCGGCCAAGCTGGCGACGCACGTGTGTTCCAGCTGCCACGGCCCCGGCGGGGACAGTACGTCGCCGACCTTTCCCAAGCTGGCCGCGCAGCAGCAGGCCTACCTCGTCGCGCAGATCGGCAACTTCCGGAACGGCAGTCGCGGCGAGCAGGAAGCGCACGACTACATGCTCGGCATGACGACGCTGATCGACGACGACACTGCCGCCGCGCTGGCCCGCTACTACGCCCGCCAGCCCGCGTCGCCCGGGCGCGGCGGCGATGCGGCCTTGATCGCCAGGGGGAAGCGTCTGTTCGAGCAGGGTGAGCAAGGCAAGGTGGTCGCCTGTGCCAGTTGCCACGGCGCACATGCCGAGGGCGCGACCATCTTTCCGCGCCTCGCCGGCCAGCACGCGGCGTACATCGTGCGCCAGCTGAAGGTGATCCAGGGCAATCTGCGCAACTCGCCGGTCATGCACGGCATCATCACCAACCTCAAGCCGGAAGACATGGACGCGGTGGCGGCCTATCTGCAGTCGATCTGACGGCGCGCCTCACATCACCGGGTAAGGCATGTCGTCGAAGGCGGCGGCGTGATATCCCTTGGCGCCCACCTCGCCGGCGAGCGGACTGCGGAAGTCGTGGCCGGCGGCGAGCGAGGCCAGCACGTGAGCGAAGTGATGCCTTGGCTGCCAGGCGAGGTCGCGGCGCGCCCGCGCATTGACGTAGACGCGGTCGATGCGCGGGAACATGCGCCAGCCGAGCGCGTTGTACTGCGCCTCGAAGGAAGGAAACAGGCGACGCACGACCGCCGGCGCGTCCCGATGCAGCAAGGCCAGGTCGTCCGGCACGAACGGTGTCGTCGCCGACACGATGTAGCGGCCGAAGCCCAGCGCGGGCGCGCGCTCGACGGCGCGCAGATGCGCGTCCGCTACGTCCGCGATATCCGCACGGCGATACAGCAGTTCGTTGGCCTGTGCGTTGGCCAGGTCGTAGGCGGCGCGCACGGCCGCATCGTCATCCGCCTCGGGAAAGAAGCGCGCGGTGCGCAGGATCAGCACCGGCAGGTGATGACGCCGGTGGAACAGCTCGCACAGCTGCTCGGCGGCGAGCTTGGTGGTGCCGTAGATGTTCTTCGGCACGGGTGTCACGTCTTCGGTGACCCACGCCGCGGGCGCATCCGGCCCTGGCGTCAGCGCGGCGCCGAACACGCTGGTGGTGCTGGTGAACACGAAGGCGCGCACGCCCGCGGCTACCGCTTCCTCCAGCAGAGCCAGCGTGCCGCTGATATTGGTGTCGATGAAATCCTGCGCCGCATGCGTGGCCACGTGCGGCTTGTGCAGGGTGGCGGCGTGGATCACCGCGCGCACGCCGTGCATGGCGCTGCGCACGAAGGCGCGGTCGGTGATATCGCCCACGCGCCGGGTGAACGCCGAAGGCTTGCGGTCGATGCCCACGGCCTCCTGCGAGGTGGCATGCAGGCTGCGCATCAGGGCTTCGCCGAGATGGCCGGCGCTGCCCGTCACCAGGATGGTCATGGCTCGTATTCCTCGCTGCTGAAAGGCAAGCCTAGCCAGCGATGCGCGACGCGGCCACGCATAAATTATGCGCGGCTCATTCCAGTGCCGTGACCAACCGCCCCATGCTTCCGTCCGCCAGCGGGATGCGCTCCCACAGCGCGCTGCCGGGACGGATCGGCAGCTCCGCATTGGTACCGGTATCGATGCGCAGCGCACCGTGCCGGTCCTCGTACCAGCCACGGCGATCCAGCGACGCTTCGGCGGCAAGGATCTCCGGCGTGGCGTACACCAGCATGCAGGTACCCAGCAGCTCCGAGGGCGAGCGACGCCAGTCGGCCCTGCGCGGCGGCGACACGGCGAGCAGGCGATGCGTGCGATCGCACACCAGATGCACTTTCAGGGTGGACGTCTCGACCAGCCGCTTCAACGCCGCGTCCTGCGCCGGCGCGGGACGCGCCTCCAGCAGCCGCTGCACCGCCAGCCGCTGCGCCGACGACAGGTCGAGATCGCCGCGTTCCCAGCGCGACACGGTGGACTGCGTCACGCCGAGGAGTTCCGCCAGATGGCTCTGTTTCATGCCGCGCAACTGGCGCAGTCGTCGCAGCGCTTGCCCGAAGGGTGCCATGGTCGTCTTCTCCACCCGTAAACCTGTCAGCAGGATAACGCCAACATCCGGTCCAGCATGCCGGGTTGGCGCGCGCGCTCGATCCACCAGCGCAGCGCGGCACCTTCCTCGCCGCTGCGCCAGGCCAGGTAGAAGGTCTCCGCCGGCTTGGGTTCCTCCACCTCTTTGACGACCAGCTCGCCGGCCCGGATGGCGGCACGCGCATACGGCTCCGGCAGGAAGCCGAAGCCCAGGCCGGCGCGCTGAAAGGCGAGCTTGCTGCGGATGTCCGGCACGGTCACGGTCTCCTGGCCGAAAGCGAGCCCGACCGTGCGCGACATCAGCTTGCGCGCGCTGTCCGCCACCGCGATGGCGCGATGCTGCTGCAGGTCCAGCTTGCCCAGCGGACGGTCGATCCGTGCCAGGGGATGCGCCGGGGCCACCGCGAAGACGAACGGCATCGAGCCCATCGGCTCGGCCAGGTAGCCGCCGCCTGACGGTCCTTCGCCAGCGGCGCCGATCAGGAGGTCGGCGCGCCGTTCCAGCAGCGCCTCCCAGGTGCCCGACAAGGCTTCCTGTCCGATGCGCAGGCGCGTGCGGTCGGCCGCGATGCAGAACGCCTCGATGTCCTCGCGCAGCGCGATCGGCGCGAACAGCGAGTCGATCTCGATGGCGAATTCCGTCTCCCAGCCCGAGGCGACGCGGCGCACGCGCGATTCCAGGTCCTGCGCCGCGCGCAGCAGGTGCCGGCCCTCCTTCAGCAGCACCCGGCCGGCCTCGGTCAGGTCGGCGCGCGGCCCGGCACGCTCGAACAGCTGCACGCCCAATTCCTCCTCCAGCTTGGCGACCGTGTAGGAGATGGTGGACGGCACCTTGTGCAGCTCCTTGCCGGCCGCGGCGAAGGAGCCGCGGCGGTCGATGGCGTCCAGGATCTGCAGGGCGTCGAGGCTCAGTCGCAGCATTCGAAATTCTCGATGATAGGCCGGCAATCCACTCGCTTTTGCACGCCGGCGAAGGCGCTCATACTGTGCCCATCAAGCATCGATGGCAAGCGAAACAGGTGGTTGTCGGGCCGGGTGGCCTCCTCCAGCCAGTCATCGATTTCATTGCATATGAAAGCCCAGGAGGCACCATGTTGGAAGTCCGCAAGAGCCAGGATCGTGGTCACGCCGAGCACGGCTGGCTGTCCTCGCGCCACACCTTCTCCTTCGCCGAGTACCACGACCCGCGCCACATGGGTTTCGGCCCGCTGCGCGTGATCAACGAGGACCGCGTGATCGGCGGCCAGGGTTTCGGCACGCACGGCCATCGCGACATGGAGATCATTTCCTACGTGCTCGGCGGCGCGCTGGAGCATAAGGACAGCCTGGGCACCGGCTCGGTACTGCGTTACGGCGACGTGCAACGCATGAGCGCGGGCACCGGCGTGCGCCACAGCGAGTTCAACCACGATGCCAAAGAGACCGTGCATTTCCTGCAGATCTGGATCATGCCGGAGCGCGGTGGCGTCGAGCCGAGCTATGAAGAGAAGCACTTCGACGAGGCTTCCAAGCGCGGCCAGCTGCGCCTGATCGTCTCGCCCGACGGCCGCGACGGCTCGCTGCGCATGAACCAGGACGCGTCCCTGTACGCCTCGATCCTCGCCGCCGGCGACAAGCTTTCGCATGCGCTGGCGGCAGGCCGCCTCGGCTATGTGCACGTGGCGCGCGGCAGCGTCACCGTCAACAGCACCGTGTTGAACGCGGGCGATGCGGTGAAGCTGGCGGATGTGGCGGCGGTGGAGCTGGAAGGCACCGGCGACGCGGAAGTGCTGGTATTCGACCTGCCACGTTGAATGCCCCTCTCCCGTTCACAGATCCCTCTCCCCTTCCGGGGAGAGGGCTGGGGTGAGGGGGACCTACGGAGCGTAGAAGCGGGAAGCTAAAAGCACGCCGCGCTTCGTAGCACCTCCTTCTCGAGCACCCGCCCCTCATCCGCCCCTGTGGGGCACCTTCTCCCCGGAGGGGAGAAGGGCAGCACCATGAAGACCTTCATTCACCCATTCAGGCATTGCCGCCCCGTCCCACGATCAATCATAGTGCTCCGCCGTACTGTGCCGACCTTCGCCGCGTGAACCACAACACTCCTGCGCTCAGAGTGCTCATCGCCGACGACCACCCGGTCATGCGCGATGGCCTGCGCGCGGCGATCGATAGCGCACCGGACATGAGCGTGGTCGGCGAAGCCGTCGACGGGCGCGACGCGATAGAAGGCTTCCGCGCGCACCGTCCGGACGTGGCCCTGCTCGACTTGCAGATGCCGCGCATGGATGGCCTGCAAGCCATCGCCGCGATCCGCGAGGAGTTTCCCGACGCGCGCCTGGTGATTCTCACGACCTACCCTGGCGATGCGCGCGTGAAACAGGCGCTGGTACTGGGTGCGATG
Organism: Dyella sp. CR10; assembly: GCF_055814425.1. Taxonomy (NCBI): domain Bacteria; kingdom Pseudomonadati; phylum Pseudomonadota; class Gammaproteobacteria; order Lysobacterales; family Rhodanobacteraceae; genus Dyella; species Dyella sp. CR10. The sequence goes on along the minus strand of NZ_CP185986.1, from coordinate 4,498,800 downwards.
GCCTATCTGCTGAAGACCTCTAACCGTGACGACATCCTGCAGGCGATCCGCGGCGCCGCGCTCGGCCGCCGCGTCGTCGTCGGCGAGATCGCACGCGAAGTGGCTTCGCACGTCGATGCCGACATGCTCACCGCGAAGGAGCTGGCCGTGTTGCGCCTGGTCGCCACCGGCCAGGGTAACCGTCGCATCGCGCAGGTGCTGTGCGTGTCCGAAGACACGGTGAAGGCGCGGCTCAAGAACATCGCCGCCAAGCTTGGCGCTTCCGACCGCACGCATGCGGTCACGATCGCGATACGCCGCGGTTTCCTCGACGCCTGAGCGGCGTATTCGACGCACCGGCGAAACGCATCATCTTCGCTCTGCGCGCGAGTATCGGCGATCCCTCGTTCGGGTAAATCGACTATGCCCAAACCGGGGTGTGCCGCGATGCGTCGCACGGGCACAGTGGCGGTCCGGCGCATCGTTTTCGGCGCGCCGTCGTTCGCATGACCGCATTGATTCGAACGCCGCGCCGGGCCATCGCCGGCCGGCCCTCCCGATCGCCCGCTTTCCTCGAGGAAACCCGCCATGTCCCAGCCCAAATCCGCTTCCGACGTCAGCCATAGCCGCCGCGCCCTGCTCGGCCACGCCGCGCTCGCCTCCACCGCCATGATGGCCATGCCGGCGATCAGCGCCGCGGCAGGCGCCGCCAAGGGCGCCACCGCGTCCAACCATCCGGGCAAGGTGCCCGGCTCGCGCTTCTCCACCAAGGACGGCACCGAGATCTTCTACAAGGACTGGGGCAACGGGCAGCCGGTGGTGTTCTCGCACGGCTGGCCGCTGTCGGCCGACGCATGGGACGGCCAGATGCTGTTCCTCGGTCAGCACGGTTACCGCGTGATCGCGCACGATCGCCGCGGCCACGGCCGTTCCGGCCAGCCGTGGGAAGGCAACCACATGGACCAGTACGCCGATGACCTGGCCGAGCTGATCGAGAAGCTCGACCTGCACGACGTGGTGCTGGTCGGCCACTCCACCGGCGGCGGCGAGATCACCCGCTACGTCGGCCGCCACGGCACCAAGCGCGTCGCCAAGATGGTGCTGATCGGCGCGGTGCCACCGATCATGCTCAAGACCGCGAGCCACCCCAACGGTCTGCCGATGGAGGTGTTCGATGGCATCCGCAAGGGCGTGTTCGACGATCGCTCGCAGTTCTACAAGGACCTGACGATGCCGTTCTTCGGCTACAACCGCCCCGGCGCGAAAGTCTCGCAGGGTGCGCGCGATTCGTTCTGGCTGCAGGGCATGCTCGGCGGCATCGCCGGTCAGTACGACTGCATCAAGCAGTTCTCGGAAACCGACTTCACCGAGGACCTGAAGAAGATCGACGTGCCCACCCTCGTCGTGCACGGCGACGACGACCAGATCGTGCCGATCGACGGCGCCGCGCGCCTCACCGCCAAGCTGGTGAAGAACGCCACGCTCAAGGTCTACCCGGGCGCGCCGCACGGCTTGGCCGTGACGCACCAGGACCAGCTCAACAGCGATCTGCTGGCCTTCATCAAGAGCTGACGACGACAGGTGGAAGGCTTGCCGAACAGCATTCGAATAATTCGATGCTAGGGCGGCAAGCTTTCCGCTTTTTGCGCTGATGCACAGCGCAGATACTGCCGCCCGTCGCGAAGAAATCCACCGCCACGGCGCATCGATTTATTCGCACATGACACACCCATTTCACCCGCCGCCGCGAGGAATTCCCATGTCCGCCACCGCCACGCCCACCCCCGGCAAGCTGCTGCTCACGCCGAAGGATCATGCCCTGATCATGATCGACTTCCAGTCGCAGATGGCTTTCGCCACGCACTCGATCGACGCGGTCAATCTGCGCAACAACGCCGGCCTGGTGGCCAAGGCCGCCGCCAGCTTCAAGGTGCCGACCATCCTCACCACGGTGGCGGAGAAGAGCTTCTCCGGCCCGATGTTCACTGAAGTCACCGAGCCCTTCCCGGGCCAGGCGCTGCTCGACCGCACCTCCATGAACACCTGGGAAGACGCCGCGGTGATCGCCAAGGTCAACGAGATCGGCAAGGGTCGCATCGTGCTCGCCGGCCTGTGGACCTCGGTGTGCATCGTCGGCCCCGCGCTGTCGGCGCTGGACCAGGGCTTCGAGGTGTACGTGATCGCCGATGCCTGCGGCGACGTTTCCGCCGAAGCGCACAACCGCGCGATGGATCGCATGGTGCAGGCCGGCGCCCGCCCGATGACCTCGCTGCAATACCTGCTGGAACTGCAGCGCGACTGGGCGCGTGGCGAGACCTATGAGAGCACCACCGGCATCGCCAGGACCAACGGCGGTTCGTATGGCCTGGGCGTGACCTACGCCAAGACCATGTTTGGCGCGCACGAGGGCTGAGGCCCCGCATGGGCGACCGCATGGTGCGGTCGCCCTCACTGCCGGAGGAGGCACCGATGAAGCCCTACGTCCTTTCCCTCGCCGCCGGCCTGCTGGTAGGCATCGTCTATGCCCTTCTCAAAGTGCGCTCTCCGGCCCCGCCGGTCATCGCCCTGGTCGGCCTGCTCGGCATCCTGATCGGCGAGCAGGTCCCGCCACTGGTCAAGCAGCTGTTCCATCGCGACAGCGCGCAGACCACCTGGTTGCGCGGACAGGTAAGTCCCCATGTGTTCGGCCAGCTCCCGCAAGGCCCCCACACCACGCGCGACAAGAACACCTCGGAGCCGAACGCATGAATGCTGCGACCCAGACGCCCGACCTGATCCTGCACCACGGCCTGATCACCACGCTCGATCGCGCGCGCCCCGCCGCCAGCGCGGTCGCCATCGCCGATGGCCGCTTCATCGCGGTCGGCAATGACGCCGAAGTGATGGCGCTGGCCGGCCCCGCTACGCGCGTGATCGATTTGCATGGCCGTCGCGTGCTGCCGGGCCTGATCGACAACCACCTGCACATCATCCGCGGCGGCCTCAACTACAACATGGAGCTGCGCTGGGACGGCGTTCGCTCGCTGTCCGACGCGATGGCGATGCTCAAGGCGCAGGTGGCGATCACGCCGCCGCCGCAGTGGGTGCGCGTGGTCGGCGGCTTCACCGAACACCAGTTCGCCGAGAAGCGCCTGCCCACCATCGACGAACTCAACGCGGTCGCGCCGGACACGCCGGTGTTCCTGCTGCATCTGTACGACCGCGCGCTGCTCAACGCCGCCGCGCTGCGTGCCGTCGGCTACACGCGCGACACGCCGGAGCCGCCCGGCGGCCAGATCGTGCGCGACAGCGACGGCAACCCGACGGGTTTGCTGCTGGCCAAGCCCAATGCATCGATCCTCTACGCCACGCTGGGCAAGGGCCCCCGGCTGCCGTTCGACTACCAGCTCAATTCCACGCGCCACTTCATGCGCGAACTGAATCGCCTCGGCGTCACCGGCGCGATCGATGCCGGCGGCGGTTCGCAGAACTACCCCGACGACTACGCGGTGATCCAGAAACTGGCCGACGATGGCCAGCTCACCATTCGCCTCGCCTACAACCTGTTCACGCAGAAACCCAAGGCAGAGAAGGACGACTTCCTCCATTGGACGAAGACCTCCAAGTACAAGCAGGGTGACGACTACTTCCGCCATAACGGTGCCGGCGAAATGCTGGTGTTCTCCGCCGCGGACTTCGAGGACTTCCGCCAGCCGCGTCCGGACATGCCGGCCGAGATGGAAGGCGATCTCGAAGGCGTGGTGCGCATCCTGGCCGAGAACCGCTGGCCGTGGCGCATGCACGCCACCTACGACGAAACGATCAGCCGCGCGCTGGACGTGTTCGAACGGGTGAACCAGGACATCCCGCTGCAAGGCCTGAACTGGTTCTTCGATCATGCCGAGACCATCTCGGAACAGTCGATCGACCGCATCGCCGCGCTCGGCGGCGGCATCGCCGTGCAGCACCGCATGGCCTACCAGGGCGAGTACTTCGTCGAGCGCTACGGCCCGGGCGCGGCCGAAGCCACCCCGCCGGTAGCGCGCATGCTGGAAAAGGGCGCGCGCGTGTCCGCAGGCACCGACGCCACGCGTGTCGCCTCGTACAACCCGTGGGTCTCGCTGGCATGGCTGATCACCGGCCGCACCGTGGGTGGCCTGCGCCTCTATCCGCAGCGTCACTGCCTGGACCGCGAAACCGCACTGCGCATGTGGACGGAGAACGTCACCTGGTTTTCCAACGAGGAAGGCAAGAAGGGCCGCATCCAGGCGGGCCAGCTGGCCGACCTGATCGTGCCGGACCGCGACTTCTTCGCCTGCGCCGAGAGCGAAATCGCCGACATGACTTCGGAACTGACCATGGTGGGCGGCAAGATCGTGTACGGTGCCGGCCGCTTCGCCAGTCTCGATGAAGGCTCGTTGCCGCCGGCGATGCCGGACTGGTCGCCGGTCAATCGCTACGGCGGTTACGGCGCGTGGGCTGCCAACGGTCAGGCGCAGGCGCGCGTCGCCGCGCCGGCACCTTGCGGTTGCGCGCATGCTTGCGGCATCCATGGTCATGATCACGCCACCGCGTGGTCCAGCAAGCTGCCGATCGCCGATCTGAAATCCTTCTGGGGCGCGCTGGGTTGCGCGTGCTGGGCGCTGTGAGCGCGCCGCCTTCCACCGGCTGGCGGGCGGCACGCTGGATCGCACTGCTGCTGCTGTGCGCCGCGTATCTGCAGGGCAGCATCGACAAGGTGCTGGATTTTCCCGGCGCCATCGCCGAGATGGCGCATTTCGGTCTGGCGCCACCGGCGTTGTTCGCGGCGCTGGTGATCGTGCTGGAGCTGGGCGCGTCGCTGGCCATTCTCAGCGGCGTGCTGCGCTGGGCGGGTGCGGTGGCGCTGGCGCTGTTCACGCTCGGCGCGACTTTCGTCGCGGTGCGTTTCTGGGAACTGCCGCCGCCGCAGCGCCTGCCCGCGGCCAACACCTTTTTCGAACATCTGGGACTTGCCGGCGGTTTCCTGCTGGTGGCCTGGCACGACTGGCGCGAGCGCTACGGCGCTCGCTGATCCGACTCTTTCCGCACAGGAGCTTCCCCATGCGTACGGCTTCGTTCTTTTCCGCTCTGGCGTTATCGCTCGGCCTGCTGGCGGCATCGCCGGCGGGCGCACGCAACGCACCCGCGCTGCCGCAGGTTGCGGTCGCGCCGCAGTACGACACCACCCATGTCTACGTCGATCCTGCCGACGTCGACCGTTTCGTGCAGAGCTTCACCGCCACCTTCGGCGGACAGAGCACCAAGCAGGTCGTCGTGCAGGTCACGCCCACGCCCAGCCAGACCAGCTCGCAGCTCTTGCAGACGCCGGCGGGCACCGTCTCGCTGTTCGGCTTCCGCACGCCGGTGCCGTATCCGTTCGGTGCCGAGCGCACGGGCTATCTGGTCAAGGACATGGACGTGGCGATCCGCGCCGCACGCGCCGCCGGCGCCGACGTGCTGGTGGCACCGTTTCCCGATCCGATCGGCCGCGACGCGGTCATCCAGTGGCCCGGCGGCGTGAACATGCAGCTGTACTGGCACACCACCACGCCGAACTACAAGGCGTTCGACACGGTGCCGGAAAACCGCGTGTACGTATCGCCGGATCGCGTCGATGCCTTCGTGCATGCCTTCCTCGCCTTCTCGCACGGCAAGGTCGTCTCCGACGACAAGCAGGCGCCGGGCATCGAGATCGGCCGCAAGGGCGAAAGCTTCCGCCGCATCCGCATCGAATCGGACTTCGGCAAGATGTCGGTGCAGGTCACCGATGGTCAGCTGCCGTGGCCTTACGGCCGCGAGCTGACCGGCTATGAGGTGGCGGACCTGACGGCCACGCTCGCCAAGGCCACCGCCAGCGGCGCGAAAGTGCTGGTGGAACCGTACGAGGCCGGCGGCCGTCGCATCGCGATGGTGTCTTTCCCTGGCGGCTACGTCGCCGAGATCCACGCGAAGTCGGGCGGCTGACCGTGCGCTGGATGCCCTTCGCGGTAGCGGCGCTCGCCTTGGCGCGCGCCGCCCTCGCGCAGGACGCCGACGCGCCCGCGCGCCCGGCCTTCGCATCCAACCGCTGGCAGGAGGTCTGGTCGCCGCTGGCCGATCCCGCCCGGCGCACCGAGCTCGGCGATACCTTGAAGTACATCGCGCTGGATGAAGCCGATCCGGCCAGCTACCTGTCGCTGGGCGCCAACCTGCGCGAGCGTTTCGAAAGCAACGATGCCGCCGGTTTCGGTGCCGGCGGCGCGCGTGGCGACAGCTACGTGATCCAGCGCGCGCAGGTTCACGCCGATGCACGCTTCGGCAGTCATTGGCAGGCCTTCGTGCAACTGGAAGATGCGCGCGCCTACGGCAAGCGCAACCTCACCGCGGCGGATCGCAATGCGGTGGATCTGCGCCTGGCTTTCCTGGCGTACGTGCATGCGTTCGATGCCGGCACGTTCAAGGCCCGCGTGGGCCGGCAGGAATTCGCCTTCGACCTGCAGCGCTTCGTCTCGCTGCGCGACGGCCCGAATGTGCGGCAGGCGTTCGATGCGGTATGGGCGGATTGGGAGAACGGCCGCTGGCGTTTCATCGGCCTGCTCACCCAGCCGGTCCAGTACAAGGACGCCAGCCATTTCGACGACACCTCCGATCGCCATCTGCGCTTCCACATGTTGCGCGTCGAGCGGCTGATCGACGGCAAGCACGAGCTGTCCGCGTACGCGGCGATCTACCAGCGCGACAACGCGCGCTTCATCGACGCCGCCGGACGCGAATCGCGCAGCGTGTTCGACACGCGCTATGCCGGTTCCGCCAACGGCATCGATTGGGACCTGGAAGCCATGGCGCAGCGCGGTTCCGTCGGCGGCAAGCGGATTCGCGCCTGGGCCATCGGCACGCGCGGCGGCTATACCTTTGCACCGCTGCCGTGGACGCCGCGCCTGGGTCTGCAACTGGATGCCGCCTCCGGCGACCGCCGCCGCGGCGACGGCACGCTGGGCACGTTCAATCCGCTGTTCCCCAACGGTTACTACGTCACGCTGGCCGGCTATACCGGGTATGCCAACTTCATCCACGTCAAGCCGTCGATCACCGTGAAGCCTGCCGCCGGCCTGTCGCTGACCGCGGCGCTGGGTTTGCAGTGGCGCCAGATGACCGGCGACGCCGTCTATGCGCAGCCGAACATTCCCGTGCCGAACACCGCCGGGCACGGCGGACGCCGCACCGGTACCTACGGCCAGCTGCGCGCGGACTATGCCGTCAACCGCCACGTGGCGGCGGCGCTGGAGCTGGTGCGCTTCAACGTGAGCGACGCCGTGCGGCACGCCGGCGGACGCGACAGCGACTATCTTGGCGCCGAACTGAAGTTCGTCTGGTAGCGGCGGCACACCACGGAAAAACGATCATGAAAATCACCGTACCGACCCTGCTCAGCTTCGCCGCCGGCTACATCGACACCGCCGGTTTCATGGCCTTGAACGGCCTGTTCACCGCCCACGTGACCGGCAACTTCGTCACCATCGGCGCGGCCCTGGTGCTGGGCACGTCCGGCATCGTCACCAAGCTGCTGGCGCTGCCCACGTTCTGCGCGATGGTGATCCTGGCGCGGCTGCTGCGCTATCGCCTGGTCGCCGCCGGCCGGCCGGTGTTCCGCACCTTGCTGGCGATCCAGCTCGCGCTGCTGGTGCTGGGCGGCGCGGTGGCGATCGGCTTCGGTCCGTTCGGCCGCAACGATCCGCCGCTGGCGATGCTCGCCGGCCTGTCGATGGTGGCCGGCATGGCCGTGCAGAACGCGCTGCAGCGCGTGCACCTGGGCAGCGCGCCACCCACCACCATGATGACCGGCACCACCACCCAGCTGATGCTGGACGTCGCCGACCTGCTGCATGGCGTGCCGGATGAGCAGCGCGCCGCCGCGCGCGGCCGCATGGCGCGCATGGGCGGCGCCGTGCTGATCTTCGCGCTGGGCTGCGCGGTGGCCGCGGTGGGCTATCGCTTCGTCGGCATGTGGTGCTTCGTGGTGCCGCCCGTGCTGGTGCTGGCCGCGCTGTGCCATGGCGACACGGCTGGCGATGCTTGAGCAGTAACTCTCTTTTCGCACCCGCCGTGCCAGCATGGCCGGACGGCCTGATCCCTACCGGAGGACGCAGACGATGAAAGACAAGACCAAAGCCAAGCAACTGCGCAAGGCGCCCCTGACCACGCCCAGCGCGCTCGGCGAAGATGCGCGCCGCGACATCGGCGCCGAACTCAACGTGCTGCTGGCGGACTTCTTCGCGCTGTATGTGAAGACGAAGAACTTCCATTGGCACATGTCCGGCCCGTACTTCCGCGACTACCACCTGCTGCTGGACGAGCAGGCGGACAGCATCTACGCCACGCTCGATCCCATCGCCGAACGCGTGCGCAAGCTCGGCGGCACCACGCTGCGTTCGATCGGCCACATCGCGCGCCTGCAGCGCATTCCCGACAACGACGCGGATTTCGTCACCGCGCAGGACATGCTCGCCGAGCTGCGCGAAGACAACCTGAAAGTGGCGACCGAAATGCGCCAGGTGCATGAGGTGTGCGACAAGTACGGCGACGTCGCCACGGCCAGCCTGCTGGAGAACTGGATCGACGAGACGGAGCGTCGCGTGTGGTTCCTGTTCGAAGCAGGGCGAACCGGCTGACGCAAGCGCTCAAGCCGACGCAGGTTGGGGCGAGCCGCCGGCGAAGCCCAACCTGCCTGGTTTGCTATTCGTCTACCGGCACCAGCAAGCCTCGCTTCAAGGTCCCCAGCGCTACTCGCGTAGTGAACTTCCGCACGTTAGCGTTCTCCGCCACCATCCGCTGCATTAGCGCGTCGTAGTCCTCCACGTCGCGCGCGCTCACCACCAGCACGTAATCGCCTGCGCCGGTCACGTACCACGCCTCCTGCACCGCCGGTTCCGCGGCGATCCATTGCTTGAGGCTGGCCAGCAGTTCCGGGCGCTCGCGCTCCACTTCCACGTCCACGATCAAGGTCAGCGGCCGACCGGTGCGCTTGGCGTCGACCACGGCCACCTCGGCGACGATCACGCCCTCCTCGCGCAGGCGAGCGATGCGCCGTTGCACTGCGGAGGCGGACAGGCCGATCTGCGCGCCGATCAGTTCGGCGGAACGGCGCGCATCCACTTGCAGGATCGCCAGGATGCGGCGGTCGAATCGGTCCAGTTCAGTCGGCATGGCCGCGTGGCTCTTTCCAAGAACGGGGAGATACCCCGCCATCCCCGAAGCGGACGCGGCCCGGCCGCGCGGCGCCACCCTAGCATGGTCCGCCGTCGCCACTGCACGAGTCCCGCGCATGACCGCTCTGCCCGACCTCGCCGTCCACCCCTTTGCCGAGGCCCTGATCGATCCGGTGTTCCTGCGCAGCCCGCTGCGTGCGGACGCGGGCCTCAATGCGGTGCTGGGCTGCCGCCTGGTGGCCAAGGACGAGACGGACAATCCGATCGGCTCCTTCAAGGGCCGCGGCACGGAGCTGTTCGCCGCGACCGCGTTGCGTCCCGGTGAAGTCATCGTCTGCGCTTCCGCCGGCAACTTCGGCCAGGGCATGGCGCGCGCCGCGGTACGTCGCGGTCACGCCTGCGTGGTGTTCGCGGCGGAAACGGCGAACCCGGCGAAGCTCGATGCCATGCGCGCGCTGGGCGCAGATGTACGCCTTGCCGGCGCGGATTTCGACGCTGCCAAGACCGCCGCGCGCCAGTATGCCGCGGCGCACGGCCTGCGCTTCGTCGAGGACGGCGCCGAGCCGGCCATCGCGCAGGGCGCCGGCACCATTGCCGAAGAACTGCTCGACGCCGTGCAACCGTCCATCGTGCTGGTACCGCTGGGCAATGGCGCCTTGCTGGAAGGCATCGGTTCGGTGGTGCGCGCGCGCCAACCGTCGACGGGGATCGTTGCCGTGGTTGCCGCCGGCGCGCCGGCCATGAAGCTGTCGCTGGAAGGCGAGCGTCCCATCGAAACCTCCGGCGTGGACACCATCGCCGACGGCATTGCCGTGCGCGTGCCGATCGCCTCGCGCCTGCCGCAGCTGCGCGCATGCTGCGATTGTGTCGTGGCGGTGAGCGAAGAACACCTGCTCCGTGCGATGCGCCTGATCCATGCGCATCTGGGCCTGATCGTGGAACCCTCGGGCGCCGCGGGCGTGGCCGCGATCCTCGCCGAACCCAAACGCTACGCCGGGCGCCGCGTCGCCACCGTGCTGTGCGGCCGGAACATCCATCCGGACCTGCGCCAGCAGCTGTTCGCCTGATTCCTTTTGCCATCGGCCCCTCATGAAACTCCTCTACCAGACCCACTCGCCCTACGCCCGCAAAGTCCTCGTCGCCGCCCACGAAACCGGCCTGGCCGGTCGCATGGAGGTGATCCATCACGAAACCAGCCCTACACGCCGCAACGAAGCGGTGTACGCGCTCAATCCTCTGGGCAAGGTGCCCGTACTGGTGCTGGATGACGGCACGGCGCTGTTCGATTCGAATGTCATCTGCGAATACCTCGACGGCTTGCACGACGGGCCGAGGCTGATCCCCGCCGATGCTGCCGCGCGCCTGCGCGTGCTACGCATGCAGGCGCTGGCGCAGGGCGTAGCGGACGCGGGCATTGCGGCGCGCTGGGATATCGAGCGCCGGCCCGAAGCGCTGCGCTGGCCGTTGCTGCGCGATGCCTATCTGGACAAAGTCGCCGCTTCCTGCGACTACGCAGAGCGCGAGCTGGACCCCGATGCGGCGCCGGACCTTGGCACGATTGCGCTGGCCACGGCGCTGAGCTGGATCGCGTTCCGCGGCGTTCACGACTTCCGCGCGGGCCGCCCGCGCCTGGCCGCGTGGTACGAGCGTTTCGAGACGCGCCCCTCGATGCGCGCCACGGCGTTGAGCGGCGCGACGCACGATTGATCGAGGCCATCCATGACATCGAAAACGCCCTCCGCAGACGGCGAGCCTTCGCTCTGGGCCGCCCTGTTGTTCCTGCACGGCTACGTCGCCGATCCGCACTTCGCCCGGCAGCTGGTGGCGGAAACGACCGCCGCGCCAGCGACTTGTCCACGCGAGGCCGGGCCGGTCACCCACGGCGAAGCCATGCGCCGCCTGCTCGACCACGGCCGCCGCCTTTCGCTGCGTCTGTGCCAGGGCATCGGTGGCGGACTCGTGCACATGCAATAGCGTGCACGGGGACGCGAACTGGCCACGCAACTATGCGAAACTCGGCGCCCTGCCATCGACGACGTAGGGGGCGCGCGATGCAATTCTTCGCTTTGGAACATTTCGCGGGGCATGTAGGCGAGACTTTCACGGTCGCCCTGGATCACGACGGCAACGCGCCGTTCGCGCTGGTGGAGGCACGGCCGCTGCCGGTGCAGGCCTACAACGGCATGGTGCGTTCACCCTTCTCGCTGTTATTCCGTCACGAAGCGGCGATCGTGTTCCCGCAGAAAATCTACCAGATGAAGCACGCGGCGATCGGCGAGTTCGGCATCTTCCTGGTGCCGGTCGCACGGGATCGCGACGGGTTCATCTACCAGGCGCTGTTCAACTGAATTCGCCCGGGGCGGCCATCCAGCGCATGCGCAAATGGCTGCCGATGTCCTCCTCGACATCGAAGCCCATGCGTTCGTAAAGCCGGCGCGCGCCGGCGTTGCGCTGTTCCACATGCAGCATCACGCTGGACAGGCCATTGCGAAGCGCAGTGCGCTGCACTTGGCGCAGCAGCGCCGAGCCGATGCCACGCCCGCGCATGGTCTCTAGCAGAGCGATGTCGATCAGGTTCGCCTCGTGTCCATCGCAATGGACGTACAGGCGGCCGATGGGCGCCCTCATGTCCTCGACCACCAGATAATCCGCCGGCTGGTAGCGAGTGGTGTAATGCCTGTGCTGCAGCGTGAACTGGCTGTCGAGAAAAGCCTGCCGCATGGCATCGGACCATGGCACCGCCGCTAGCTCGCCAGCGCGTGTATCGGCATAGAGATGGCGGAAGAACGGCAGATCTTCGTCGGTCGCGTCGCGCCAGCCCAGTCCTGGCAGTAGATCTTCCGTTGGCGCGGGCAGCCAGGCCGCCCGCGCCCTGGGAAAGCTCAGTGTTCCGGATGCGCTCACGGGCGCTGGGGAAAGGTGCCCGCGAGGGAAATGCAGAAGTTCAGTGTCAGGTACGGCTGCTGGTTCTCATGCGCTTGTGAGCTGCCCGCGGGGCCAATCGTCTGAGGCGGGAAAATCGTATTGGCCGTGGTGGTGGTGGCCAGGATAGGCGTTGACTCCGGCGTGATGACGGCATCGCCGCTGGCCGGTATACCGCTGCGATTGGCCGTCGTGGGCTGGTTGTAGATACGCGCTCCATGCGTGTGCACCGGCATCTCGCCGGATAGCAGCGTGACAGTGTCGGAGCCAAACGTTTCACCCACCGTGCGTAGCGTCAGACCGAGCCCTTGGCCCTGGCCGCAGGCCGCGTTGCCGATGTAGTTGGGCAACTGGTAATTGGACGTGCCGTTGCCGCCGAACTGCGTGCCCAGCAGGGAAAACAGCGCCGTGTTTTGCTGGATCGGCATCAACTGCCCCTGGCACATCGCCCAGTTGTAGGGTGCGAAATTGAAGCCGTAGATCTGGATCTCGCCGATGAAGGGATCGCTCATGATATTGGTCCTTGTAATCGGTCGATGACCGTCAACCCTGCGAGGGGAAGACGCCGGCCCACGCGATGCAGAAGCGCGCGACCAGCGAGGGCATGGTGTTGTCGTGAGGCAGGTTGCCTCCGGCAGTGCTGACGGCGGACGGAGCCAGGTTGCCGCTGACGATGCCCGCGATGCTGTTCGTGTAAAGCGTGTCGCCGCTGACGGAGCCCAGCTGCAAATTGGCGGCTGGCCCGGCCGAACTGGCCGCCGAATCCACCGCATTGAACGCGTGCGTATGAGCAGGCATCTGGCTGGAGAGCAGCGTGATCTGCTCATTGCCGGCCATCTGTCCCAGCACATAGGTTCCCAGTCCCAGGCCGGTGCCCTGATGGATCGGCACGCGGCCGCACAGGTTGGGCAGAGCGAACGTGTTCACGCCGTCGCCGCCGTAGGTCGTGCCGAGCAGGGTGTACAAAACCTCGTAATCCGAGATCGAGAGCAGGCGGCCGTCGCAGTCGAACCAGCCGTTCGGTGCGAAGTTGTAGGGAAAAAGGCGGATCTCACCAACGTAAGGTTGAGTCATGGCAGGAGCTCCGGTCAGCCGCGCGAGGGGAAGACGCCAGTGAGCGCGATGCAGAAATTCAGCACCGTGTATGGCTGCAGGTTTGGGTGCGGCTGCGTCTGGCCCGCGTTGTCGAGCGCGTTGAGCGGAATCTGCGCGCCACCGGATGCGCCATAGACCTTTTGTGTACCGGCCGTGCCGAGCAAGACATTGCCGGCAGGAATGCGCGTGATGCCGACGGTCGTGGTCGCGCTGTAGGTGTGGTTGTGCGTGGGAATCTGCGCCGTCTGCAGCGTCACGGTCTCCGCGCCGCCGATCTGGCCGATGTCGGTGCCGTTGGAGGAGCCCACCGGTGTGCGGCTGCGCAGGTCAGGCAGCTGGAAATTCGTGGTGCCATTGCCGCCGTAGTAGGTACCCAGCAAGGCGAACAGCGCCTGGTTCTGGTTGATGGGCAGCAGCTGTCCATTGCAGAAAGCGAATCCCTTGGGCGCGAAATTGAACGCCACGGGCATCACCTGCCCGAGAAAGGGTTGAGACATAAGTTTTCCCCCTGGTTGTGCCGGCGAATGGCCCCTGGCCGGATCACTTATAACTCTTGCGCAAGGCCAGTAGCTTGACAAGCACTTCGTGACGGATATCAAAATATTGCGATGCCTGCCCAAGACGGGGGCGGGTCCAGGGGAAGGTGCGGGACCGCCAGGTGAGGCTTAGGCCGCCGGCGGAGGGGTCCGGTACCGGGGCTGCTCGTTACGAGCCACGGCAGCTTTCACATATGCGCCGCCAGGCGCCGCCCGTCGGGAAAGCGGGCACCAGGGGACAAGTCATGTGGCATACGGAGTCGAAGCATCGCGACGCGATGCGCCATGGGCTCGGCCGTAGCGCATTCGGCCATTGGATAACGTTCCTGCTGTTATGCGTCATGCTGGCCATGCCAGGTCTTTCGCATGCGACCTGTACGACATTCACGCCATCCAATGCGAGCCCTGGTTCGCCGATGGCCGCCGGCAGCACGATCGGCTTTAGTGTCTTGTCATGTGAGGCTGCGCCCGGATACGGCATCAACGGCATCACCAGCCCCGCCCAGCACGGCACGGCGACGGTCACGAGCGGCTCCAGCGGAACCATCTCCTACAGCAACAATGGTGACGGTGCTACGACGGACACATTCGCCTTCGATGATGGTTCTGGCACCCACAGTGTGCTGGTGACGGTCTACATTGCCCCGACGACTTCGCCCATTACCATTTCGCCGTCGACGATGCCTTCCGGTACGGTGGCGATCGCCTACTCTGGAGCCACCCTCAGCGCAACCGGCGGCACAGCACCTTACAGTTTCGCGGTCAGTAGCGGCGCCTTGCCGCCCGGCTTGACACTCAGCGCCAACACGGTCTCCGGCACGCCCACCACGCAAGGCACGTTTTCGTTCGCGATTACAGCCACGGATAGCGCCAGTACCCCTGTCACCGGCACGGCGAGTTACTCGGTAACCATCGGCGCGCCGAACATCACTGTTACGAACACGCCCACCGCTGCGGCCATCAGCACGCCCTACAGCTTTACGCTGACCGCATCCGGAGGCACGCCGCCGTACACCTTCACGCTGGACGGCGGCACCACGCCGCCGCCCGGCCTGGTACTCGCGAGTGACGGTACGATCAGCGGCACGCCCACCACCCTGGGCACCACCAACTTCACTGTGCGTGTCACGGACAGCAGCTCGCCGACGCCGTTCTTCTCCGCCAACAACCTGTCCATCACCGTACAGAACCTGCCGCCGCCGATCGCCAATCCGGTGAGCGCGACAGTCGCGTACGACAGCACCAACGATCCGATCACCCTCAACATCACCGGCGGCACGCCGGCTTCCGTCGCGGTCGGCACGCAGGCCGCGCACGGCGTCGCCACCGCCAGCGGCACGACGATCACCTACACGCCGACAGCGGGCTATGCCGGTCCGGACAGCTTCACCTATACGGCTACCAACAGTGGCGGCACGTCGTCGCCGGCAACGGCGACCATCACGGTGTCGCCGCCGACCATCCTCTACACGCCGTCCAGCCCCGCGGCGGGCACCGATGGCGTGGCTTACAGCCAGTCGCTCGCGAGCGCCAGCGGTGGAGCGGCGCCGTACCACTACGCTGCCACCGGCACACTGCCCGCGGGCATCACGCTTGCCGACAACGGCACGCTTGCGGGTACGCCGACGGAGGCCGGTACCTTCCACTTCACCGTGCAGGCCACCGACAGCAGCACCGGCACGGGACCGTTCCACTCTGCGCCCAGCGCGCAGCTCACGCTGGTGATCGCCCAGCCGACCATCGCCTACGCGCCGTCCAGCCCGGTGGCGGCAACGGTAGGCGTGCCCTATAGCCAGTCGTTGGCGGGCGCCAGTGGCGGCATCGCGCCGTACACGTACACGCTTGCCTCCGGCAGCATTCCCCTGGGCATGACGCTCGGTGCCGACGGCACGTTGTCGGGTACGCCCACGCAGGGCGGTCCTTTCAATTTCAGTGTGACGGCGACCGACCACAGCACCGGCACGCAGTACAGCGCCACCAGCGCCCAGCTCACGCTCAACGTCAACCAGCCCACGATCACGCTCAGCCCTGCGCCCGGTGCGTTGCCGCATCCGCGTGCCGGCGTCGCCTACAGCCAGGTGATCTCGGCGTCTGGCGGCACGGCGCCTTTGCACCTCTCCTACAGCGGCACGCCACCGGCCGGCATGAGCTTCGACTCTGCCACCGGCTCGCTGTCGGGTACGCCGACGAGTACCGTCGCCTCCACCCTCACCGTGACCGCGACCGACAGTTCCGGCGGCACCGGGCCTTACACCGGAACGGCGACGTACAACATCGTGGTCGACGATCCGCAGATCGTGCTGGCGCCGGCATCGGGCAGCTTCAACGGCACCGCGACCGCTGCATTCAGCCAGTCGTTCGTCGCCAGCGGCGGCAACGGGCCGTACACCTACTCGCTGACCGTCACGTCGGGCACGATGCCCGGCGGCCTGAACTTCGACCATGCCACCGGCACGCTGTCGGGTACGCCGACCACGGCCAACACGGTGGGCTTCGACATCGTTGCCAATGACACCACCGCCGGCACCGGCGCGCCTTATCACGCTACAGGTCACTACACCCTGGCGATTGTGGCGCCCACCATTACGGTGTCGCCCGGCGTGCTGCCGGTGCCGACCGTCGGCGTCCCTTACAGCCAGACGTTCACCGCATCGGAAAGTGCGCCGACGACGTTCCATTACACATACAGCGGCGTGCTGCCGCCCGGCCTTACGCTGGACGGCAACACCGGCGTGCTCAGCGGTACACCCACCGGCGCCGTGAACTACAACTTCACCATCACCGCGACGGACAGCCTGGGCTTCCCCGGCAGCGGTACCTACAGCGGCCTCGTCGGTGGCGCCAATGTGGTGCTCGGCCCTGCCACGCTGGCCAACGCGACGGCGGAATCTCCCTATACCTACACCTTCGCCGCGAGCGGCGGCACGTCGCCTTACGTCTATTCGCTGGAATCGGGCTCGATACCGCCGGGCATGACGTTCTCGTCGACGGGCGTGCTTTCCGGCTCGGCGACGGCGGCTGGTCCCTTCCACTTCACCATCAAGGCCACCGATAGCAGCACCGGCGCAGGCGCGCCGTTCACTGCGACGCAGTCGTACTCGATCGCCGTGGACGCGCCGGTCATCACCGTCTCTCCGTCCGCGTTGCCAGGCGGCACCGGTGGTGTCGCGTACAGCCAGACGGTGGCCGCGAGCGGCGGCAACGGGAGTTACACCTATAGCCTCGGCGCGGGCGGATTGCCGCCAGGCATCGCGCTCAGCAGCGCCGGTCATATCAGCGGCACGCCGACCACGGCCGGCACATACAACTTCACCATCACCGCGACCGATGGCCACAGCTTCACCGGCAGCCAGGCCTACACGTTCACGGTGGGCGCGCCGACGATCAGCATTTCGCCGACCACCTTGCCGTTGGCTACCGGCGGCACGCCCTACGGGCAGACGCTGAGCGCCAGCGGCGGCAACGGCGGCTACACCTATAGCCTGATGGCGGGTTCGCTGCCGCCGGGCATCGCGCTGAGCAGCGCAGGCCAGCTTAGTGGCACGCCGACGACGGCGGGCGCATACAACTTCACCATCAAGGCGACCGACGGCTTCAGTTTCACTGGCAGCCAGGCCTACACGCTCACCGTGGGCTCGCCGACGATCAACATTGCACCGGCCACGCTGCCGGGCGGCCAGGTTGCGGTGGCCTACAGCCAAGCGGTGAGTGCCAGCGGCGGCAATGGCGGCTACACCTACAGCCTCGCCTCCGGTGCCTTGCCGCCGGGTCTCGCGTTGAGCAGCGCGGGTGGCCTGTCGGGCACGCCGACGACGGCGGGCAATTACAACTTCACTATCAAGGCGACCGACGGCTTCGGCTTCACCGGCAGCCAGGCCTACACGGTGGGCATCAACCAGCCCGTGCCGGTGGTGGTGAACGACACCGCCACGACGCCGGCCAATGCACCGGTAACCATCAACGTCACCGCCAATGACACCGGTCCGATCACCAGCATCGCGGTGGCGCAGGCGCCCGCACACGGCACGGCGACGGTCAACGGGCTCAATGCGGTGTACACGCCGTCGAGCAATTTCTTCGGCAACGACAGCTTCACCTACACCGCGACCGGTCCGGGCGGCAGCTCCGCGCCGGCCACGGTGAGCGTCACGGTGACGCCGCTGCCGGTGCCGGTCGCGGCCGCGCAGGCCGCCACGGTGCTGGCCGGCCAGTCGGTGACGATCCATGCGATCAACGGCGCCACTGGCGCGCCGTTCACCGGTGCGGCGGTCGCCACGCCGCCGGCCAAGGGCACGGCAACGGTGAGCGGCACCGACATCGTGTACACCGCGCCGATCGATGCGTCCGGCGCGGTGAGTTTCGACTACACGTTGTCCAACCCGTTCGGCACGTCGCAGCCGGCGCACGTCACCATCACGGTGAACCCGGTACCGCTGCCGGCCGCGCTGAGCGCCAACGTGGTGGCTGGCCGCACCGTCAAGGTGGATCTCACCAGCGCGGCGCGCGGCGGCCCGTTCACTGCGGCGACGCTGGTCGCCGTGTCGCCGTCGACCGCTGGCGATGCCGTCATCCACAGCGAGGGATCGGGCTACACGCTCAACTTCACCGCGAGTGCGACGTACAGCGGCCAGGCGCAGGTCATCTACACACTGAGCAATGCCTACGCCACGTCCGCCCATGCGACCGTGACGATCACCGTGGCGCCACGCAGCGATCCGTCGAAGGATGCCGAAGTGCTGGGCATCCTGCAGGCGCAGGCCGATTCGGCGCGGCGCCTGGCGGTGGGACAGATCAATAACTTCCAGCGTCGCCTGGAAACGCTGCACAGCGGCGCCGGCGGTGGGGGTTTCACCAATGGCATCAGCTTCAGTTCGGCGAGCGCGCGGCAGAACCGCGACCCGCTGGCCGGCCTGCGCGGACGTGACGACGACTGGAGCCGGCGCTTCCTGGTGCAGCCGGACGAACCGTCGCCGGGTCAGGGCCAGCGCGCCGCTTCGACGGGCGGGCAGCCCGGCACGTGGTCGGTGTGGACTGGCGGTGCGGTGAACTTCGGCAAGACGCAGCCGGGTACGAGCGACAACGGCATCGACTTCACCACCTCGGGCGTCAGCCTTGGCGCCGACCGGGCCTTCGGCGACCAGTTCGCGATGGGAGCGGGCATCGGCTATGGCCACGACGCGTCGGACATCGGCAAGCACGACAGCCGCAGCACCGTCGATGCCTACAGCGCCGCGGTGTACGGCAGCTATCGGCCGGTGCCGCTGGTCTACGTCGATGCGTTGATCGGCTATCAGAAGATGTCGTTCGACTCGCGCCGCTACGTCACCGACAACGGCAACACGGTGACCGGCAGCCGCGACGGCAAGCAGCTGTTCGCCTCGATCTCGGTGGGCTACGAGCACCAGACCGAAGACGGCATGCTGATGTCGCCGTACGGCCGCTTCGACTTCGCCCGGGCCACGCTCGACAGCTACACCGAGCACGGCGACGACATCTACGCGCTGCACTACGAGCGCCAGACGGTGAAGACCAGCACCGGCGTGCTGGGCCTGCGCGCGCAGTGGACGGTCAAGCGCGACTACGGCGTGTGGATGCCGCAGCTGCGGGCGGAGTTCCGCCATGACTTCCAGGGCGCGAGCGTGGCGGCCATGCGCTACGCGGACCTGCTGGGCGGCCCGCTGTACCAGGCCGTGCTGGGCAACACCACGCGCAACCACACCCTGGTCGGCGCAGGCGTGATGTTGCAGACGCTGAAGGGCCTGTCGGTGCGCTTCGAGTACCAGAACCTGCTGGACAACAGCACGCGCGACAACCAGTCGATCCAGCTGGGGATCGAGAAGAAGTTCGATCCGTAAGACGCATGCCGCGGGGTGCACCATGTGCCTCGCGGCATGTCGCACCGCGGCGAATCGATAGCATCGCTATCTTTTGAACAAGCGCGCGCTGTACCGATCGCGCCGGGACGCTGCCGCACACTACGGGCATGCCGATGCCCGCGTCCCTCTCCCATGCGTAGCAAACTGTTCGTCCCCGGAGGGCGGCCGGAGCTGTTCGCCAAGGCGCTGTCCGGCGAGGCGGACGCGCTGTCGTTCGACCTGGAGGATTCGGTCACTCCCGAATTGAAGGGCGCCGCACGCACCGCGGTGGCGGCGTTCCTCGCCACCGAGCCGGCGCGACAGTCGCCCAAGCTGATGATCGTGCGGACCAATGCGCCATCCACACCGTACTTCGCGGACGATGTCGACGCGGTGGTCGGCGATGGCGTCACCCTGCTCAATCTGCCCAAGATCGAATCCGCCGAGGAGGTGCGCGCGGCGGTGGATCTCGTCGCGCGCGCCGAAACCGCGCGCGGCATGCAGCGCCGCACGCGACTTCTGATCAATATCGAGACGCCGCGCGCGCTGGCCCGGGCCGCATCCATTGCCGGCGCGCATCCGCGCGTGGCGGGGTTGCAGCTGGGGCTGGCCGATATGTTCGAGCCGTACGGCATCGAGCGGCGCGACCCGGCCAGCGTGCATGCGGTGCTGTTCGCGCTGCGCATGGCCGCGGCGCAGGCGGATGTGTTCGTGCTGGACAGCGCCTATGCCGACGTGGCCGACGATGCGGGCTATCGCGAAGAGGCAGCGATGGCGCGACGCCTGGGTTACCTGGGCAAGAGCTGCATCCATCCGCGCCAGGTGGCGTTGGCGAATGCGGCGTTCGCGGTGTCGGAGGCGGAGCTCGAAAGCGCGCGCCGCATCGTGGCCGCCGCGCGCGAGCCGGCCAATCAGGGTCGCGGCGCCTTCATGGTCGATGGCAAGATGGTCGACCTGCCTTTCCTGAAACGGGCGCAGGCCTTGCTCGCCGCGGCACACAAGCCGTGACGGCGGTGCCGCGCACCGCGAGGGCATTTCTTCCGCGACAGCATCGAGAGGCCTGGCCGAACGTGTTCCGCCTGTGGTTGTTCTGTCTCGCCTGGCTGGTGCTGCCCCTGCATGCTGAAAGCCTTACGCCGCTGCATAGCGCCGACCTGCCCGCGCTGGCCACCGCGCAACCGCTGGTTGGCATGGCAGTCGTCGACGGCCAGACCGTGGCGATCGCATCCGGTCAGGCCTGGCGCCTCGATGCTGGAAACCAGCGCTGGCTGGCGCTGGCGTGGCCGGCGGCGATGCCCGCGGACGTCGCGTTGGTCCAGGACGGCGCGCGTGCCTATCTGATGTCGCAGGATCAAGGGCGCGTCGCGCTGGCGGAACTGCACGTGCGCGGCGATCGCCTCGATGCGGCCGCGCTGCCTGCCTTGCCGGTGGCGGTCGCCGATCCGCATGGCGCGATCTCGGCCGAGGCCCTGTTCGTTGCCGGGATGGGAGCAGACGGCAAGCCGCGCGTCTGGCGTACCGGCCAGGCCGAACCGCGCTCCGGGTGGACCGAGCTGCCGGCCTGGCCGGGCAACGCACCCGCGTTGTCGCTGGTGGCGCAGGGCGCGAACCTGTTCGTGGCGGTGGCGCGCGAAGGCGGGCAGCACTTGTGGCGCTGGTCGGCCGCAAAAGGCTGGAGCGACGCTGGTGCCGTCCCCGGCACGCTGCTGTCCGCCGCGCCGCGCGCCTTGGGCCAGGCGCATCTGCTCTACCTGGTCGATACGCCCGATGGTGTCAGGCCGATGACCTTCCACATCATCACCGGCTCCTGGGCCGTGTTGCCGGGTGCCATGCCCGCGGCCGATGCCGTGATGGCCGCATGGCCCGACGGCTTCGCATGGGCGCAGCGGTCCAGTGCGGGTTACGACGTGCGCGCGGCGCAGCTTCAGTCCGGCAAGTTGCTGCTGAAGTGGCTGGACTGGGTGGTGATCCTGGTCTATCTGGTCGCGATGTTCGGCATCGGCCTGTACTTCTACATCCGCGAGAAGCGCAACAGCACCGCCAGCTTCTTCGTGGGCGGCCGCAGCATTCCGTTCTGGGCCGCCGGCATCAGCCTGTACGCGGCCAACACCAGCTCGATCAGCTTTATCGCCATTCCGGCCAAGGCGTTCGAGAGCAACTGGACTTACCTCACCAACAACCTGATCGCCGTGCTCGGCCTGGCCTTCGTGGCGGTATGGATCGTGCCATTGCTGCGCCGGCTGGACCTGATGTCGGTGTTCTCGTACCTGGAAACGCGCTTCCATCCTGCCATCCGCATGCTGGCCAGCGCGTTGTGCATCGTCACGCAGATCGGCAGCCGCATGAGCGTGATCCTGTTCCTGCCGGCGCTGGCCATCGCCACCATCACCGGCATCAGCGTGACGGCGAGCGTGGTGATGATGGGCGTGTTCACCATCGTCTACACCGCGATGGGCGGCATGAAGGCGGTGATCTGGACCGACTTCGTGCAGGTGTTGGTGAAGATGGGCGGCGCGCTGTTCGTGATCGGCTTCATCGTGTGGCATCTGCACGGCGGAATCGGCCAGTTCATGGCCACGGCGACCGCCAACCACAAGATGCACCTGCTGGATTTCAGCTTCGACCTGACCAAGGCCACGGTGTGGGGCTTTCTTTTCCTGGTGCTGTTCGACGTGGTGCTGACCTTCCCCAAGGACCAGGTCCTGATGCAGCGCACGCTGTCCACGGAGTCGGACAAGGAGGCCGGCCGCTCGATCTGGATGTTCGCCGCGATCATGATTCCCGGCGGCTTCGTGTTCTACCTGATCGGCACCTCGCTGTTCGTGTTCTACAAGAACAACCCAGAGCGCTTGAATCCGCTGCTGCCGATCGATGCCACGTTTCCGCTGTTCATCGCGGCGGAGCTGCCGATGGGTGTCACCGGGCTGATCATCGCCGGCATCTTCGCCGCGGCGATGGCGACGCTCTCGGGCATCATGAACAGCGTGGCGACGCTGATCTCGGTGGATTTCTACGAGAAGCTGGTGAAGGAGCCTTCGCCGAAGAAGAGCGTGTTCATCGCCGAGATCATGACGGTGGCGGTGGGCCTGGTGGGCATCGGCACGGCCCTGCTGCTGTCGCGCTTCGACATCCATTCGCTGTTCGACGTGTCGATCGAGCTGGCGGGACTGCTGGGCGGCGGTTTCGCGGGGGCCTACACGCTGGGCATGTTCACGCGGCGCGCGAACTCGCCGGGCGTGGCGATCGGGATCGCCTCCAGCATCGTGCTGACGCTGATCGCGTGGTCGTTCCACCTGGTGCATCCATACTTCTACCTCGCCATCTCGATCCTGCTGTGCATCGTGATCGGCTATCTGGCGAGCCTGCTGTTTCCGGCGCCAACGCGGTCGCTGGAAGGCTTGACGATTTATTCCAGGCCGAAGCACTGACCGCTTCTAACTCCCTCTCCCCTGCGGGGAGAGGGCTGGGGTGAGGGGGACCTACGGAGCGTAGAAGCGGGAAGCTTTCTTCAGAGCACGTCTAGCTCCGCAGAGCCTCTTTCTCAAGCACCCGCCCCTCATCTGCCTGCCGGCATCTTCTCCTCGGAGGGGAGAAGAGTTTCATTCTTGTGCGCCTTCCGGCCCTTGACGCTTTTTCTCCCCTCTCCCATCGTCCCCGCGGGGGCAAGACCGAAGAGGGCGGCACGTGGAAACGCAATTCCTGAACACCTTCGTGACCGTCGTCGACCAGGGGTCGATGGCGGCGGCAGCGCGCGTGCTCAACGTGACGCCGGCAGCCGTCGCGCAACAGATCCGTACGCTGGAACGCGAGCTGGGCGCCTCGCTGATCGCGCGCGTGGGCCGCACGGTGAGCGTCACCGAGCAAGGCTCGCGCATCCTCGATCGCGCGCGCGAACTGCTGCGCAGCGTGTCGGACCTGCGCAGCGTCGCCAACGACAGCGCCGTCTCCGGCGAACTGCGCCTCGGCGCCTGCCCGACGGCGCTGGCCGGCATGCTGCCCGACGTGCTGGCACGGATGGTGGACGCGTTCCCGCAGATCAACGTCTTCATCAAGCCGGGCTATTCGGTTGACCTGTATCGCGCGGTGGAAGCCGGTGAGCTGGACGCGGCGGTGGTATTGCAGGCGCCATTTCCGCTGCCCAAGACCTGCGAATGGCTGCTGCTGCGCGAAGAGCCGCTGATCGTACTGGCGCCCAGAAGCATGGCCGGCCGCGATCCGCACGAACTGCTGTCGACGCAGCCGCTGATCCGCTACGACCGCAATCAATGGGGCGGGCGCCAGGCCGACGACTACCTGCGCGCGAACGGCATCGTGCCGCGCGAACGCTTCGAACTGAATGCGCTCAATGCGATCGCCGTGATGGTCGATCGCGGCCTGGGCGTGTCGCTGGTGCCGGACTGGGCGCAGCCCTGGCCGGAAGGCTTGCAGCTGACGCGTATTCCCTTGCCGAACCCCGCGGTGCCGCGACGCATCGGCATCGTGTGGTCGCGTTCCAGCGTACGCGTGCGCCTGGTCACCGTGCTGTTGCAGGAAAGCAAAAAGGCCATGCAGTCCCGATCGCGCTGACGCGCGCGGCAAGCACGTTTCGTGCTGCATCGCCGCATACATCCGCTTCCTTCGTAAGCAACAAAAACTAGCCTCTGAACATAGTCCGCGCCGGTTCTATGCCGATGGCGAAGCGCATAGGCTCGCTCGCAATCCAACGTGGTTGCAGTACGAGCTGCTCAAGCGGTTCGCATAAGAAGACATGGGCCGTCGGGATGCCTGGGGGAGGGCGTCGCCAGTAAACAGACGAAGCACCGTCCCCGGCGCGCCGCGCGCCGACCCGCCGCAAGGCGGCACCAAGACGAGACACGACATGATCAAGCCACTCACCGCCGCCATCAGCGGCATCCTGCTTGCCTACGCCGTCGGCGCGCAGGCGCAGGACGCGAACGCCGCCAATGGCGCTGCCCAGGCCGATGCCATCACCAAGAAGGACGGCAAGGAAAAGCAAGCCGTCAACCTGCAGCAGGTGATCGTCACCGGCACGCGCAGCCCCAAGGCGATCGACGAGATCCCGGGTGCGATCACGGTGGTGTCGAAGGAAGAGATCCAGCACACCCTGCTGGTGACCGAGGATGCGACGGCGGTGCTGGCGCGCTCGGTGCCGGGCTATGCCGAGTCCTCGCAGGCGATGAGCAACACCGGCGAAACGCTGCGCGGCCGCATCCCGCTGCGCCTGTTCGACGGCGTGCCGCAAGGGTCGCCGCTGCGCGAAGGTACGCGCAACGGCACCTTCACCGACATGGGCATCATCGGGCGGGTGGAAGTGATCAACGGTCCGTCCGCCTCCGAAGGCATCGGCGCAGCCGGCGGCATCATCAACTACATCTCCAAGACGCCGACCAAGGAAGGCGACGAGGTCACCCTGACCACGCGCTACCAGACCCAGGGCCACAGCGACAGCAGCGGCTGGAAGGTAGGCGCCACCTACACGCACAAGCAGAAAGAGTTCGACGCGCTGCTGTCCGCCTCGTACATCGATCGCGGCATCAGCTACGACGGCAATGGCCGCCGCATCGGCCTGAACACCAGCGGCTCGCTGGCCGATTCCGAATCCAAGAACTTGTACGCCAAGGTCGGCTTCAACTTCGGCGAGAACGACGAGCAGCGCCTGCAGGCCAGCGTCAGCCGCTTCCGCATCGAGGGCAAGGGCGAGTACATCCAGGTGCTCGGCTGCCGCGGCCCCACCGACGATCCGCCGTGCGCGGTGCCGCGCACCAACACCTCCGAGAAGGGGCACATCTTCGGCGCGAAGGACGCGTTCAACGATTTCAAGCAGTACCAGCTGCAATACACCAACGACAAGTTCTTCGGCGGCTATCTGGACATCAACGCCTACAAGGCCGACCAGTCCATGCGCTACCTGCCGGAGAACACCGAAGACAAGCAGGACCCGCTGATCGCCCCGCTCGGCACGCTGTACGACCAGTCGGAGATCGTGGTGCACAAGAAAGGGCTGCGCACGTCGTGGACGCGGCCGGACATCTTCAACATCACGGGCCTGGAGCTGCATACCGGCATCGACTTCGGCAAGGATCAGGCGCAGCAGCGCCTGGCCTTGACCAACCGCCTGTGGGTGCCGCCGATGGACTACAAGAGCGTAGCGCCGTACGCGCAGCTGTCGTGGGATCTCGGTCCGGTGACGCTCAGCGCCGGCTACCGTCGCGAGGACGACAAGCTCACCGTCAACAGCTACACCACCACCTACTATCGCAACCGCGTGTTCGTGCAGGGCGGCGGGCTGAAGTACAAAGAGGGGCTGAAGAACTTCGGCGCGATCTGGCGCGTCGACGACCAGTGGTCCACCTTCCTGTCCTACAGCGAAGGCTTCACCTTGCCCAACATCGGCATCCCGCTGCGCAACATCAACACGCCCGGGCAGTCGGTGGACCGTATCCGCGATCTCAATGCGATCGTGTTCAAGAACTACGAAGGCGGTTTCAACTGGCACGGCGACCACGGCGCGTTCGGCGCGACGCATTACGTGTCCAAGTCACCGTTCGGTTCCTCGCTGGCGGTGGATCCGCACACCACGGACTTCATCCTGACCCGCGCGCCGGTGCGCATCGAGGGTACCGAGCTGACCGGCGAGTGGCGGTTCAATCAGGCGTTCAAGCTCACCGGCCTGTACTCGCGCATCCGCGGCAAGACAGCATTCTGGTCGGCCGATACGGCCGGCCGCTACGGTGCCGGCGGCCTCAACAAGCCGATGGGCGTGCTGGATATCAATCCCGACAAGTTCGCGGCCGCGGCGACCTGGAAGTTCCTGCCCAATGCCGATGCCACGCTGGGCTTCACCACGCTGTTCAGCCGCGACATCTCCGGCAGCGACACGCGTGCCTACGACGGCACCAAGTTCAGCTACTCGGAACAGACCAAGGGCTACACCTTGTTCGACCTCGGCGTGAACTACGACCTCGGCAAGCACGGCAAGCTGTCGCTGGGCGTGGAGAATCTGTTCAACCGGCAGTACATCCTCAGCTGGTCGCAGCTGGCGGGCTATCAGAACTACTGGGCCGGCCGCGGCCGCATGACCTCGCTGACCTATACCGTCACGCTGTGACGGCCTGGCTGGCGCATGCGCGACGTGCCGCCCTCATGGCGGCCGTCGCCTTGTGCGCAGGCGCCGCGGTGGCGGCGGAAACGCCGTTGCCCGCCGCTGCGGCGAAAGACGAAGGCTTCGCCGCGGAAAGGCTCGAACGCCTGCACGCCTATCTGGAGCAGCACACCGGCGCCGACGGCTACCTCGGCGCGGTCGCACTGATCGCCCGCCACGGGCGCATCGTCGACTGGCAGGCCTACGGTTATCGCGACCTGGCACGCCATGAACCGCTGCGGCGCGACGCCATCTTCCGCATCTACTCCATGACCAAGACGGTGACCACCGTCGCCGTGCTGATGCTGATGGAGGAAGGCAAGCTGTCGCTCGACGATCCGTTGTCGCGCTATCTGCCGGGCTTCGACCATCCGCAGGTGATGACGGGCGGCGACGCCAGCCATCCGGTGCTGCGCAATGCGGACCAGCCCATCACGCTGCATGCGCTGCTCACGCATACCGCCGGTTATCCGGCGGGCGTGAAGGGCGACGAGCCGGCGGTGCGGCGGATGGAACGCATCGATCCGCATGGGGCGAGCGATCTCTCCGGCTTCGCCGAGCGGATGAGCCGGGTGCCGCTGGCCGCCGATCCGCAGTCGCGCTTCGGCTATGACGGCGCATCGCTGGAACTGGCGGCGCGCGTGGTGGAAGTGGTGTCGGGCCAGTCCTTCGAACATTTTCTGCAGGAACGAATCTTCGATCCGCTGGCCATGCGCGACACGGGCTTCGCGGTACCGCAGGCCAGGCGTGCGCGCGTGCTCGACATCACCACCATGGGCGCGGATGGCCATCTGCGTATCGCCGACGGTCCCGCCGCCGCCCATCCTGGTGCGTCGCTCAACGCGTACACCAGCGGCGCCGGCGGCCTGTATTCCACCGCCGGCGACTACGCGCGCTTCGCGCAGATGCTGTTGAACGGCGGCACGCTCGAAGGTCACCGGCTGCTCGGCCGCAAGACCGTGGCGCTGATGCTGCGCAATCACCTGACCATGCTCGACCCGCCGGTGAACCAGTTCAACGCGGGCGAAGGCTTCGCGCTGGGCGGCTATGTGGTACTGGATCCGGCGCGGCGCGGGCTGCCCGGTTCGGTCGGGCAGTTCGGCTGGTCCGGCGCCGCGTCCACCTACTACATGATCGATCCGCGCGAAGACCTGCTCGCCATTCTGCTGCTGCAGCACCTGCCGCGCGACGATGGCGGCAAGGATCTGCCGCGCTTGAGCCGCGGTTTCTACGCGCTCGTCTACCAGGCTTTGCCGTGATGGATGGAACCTCATCCGGTGCGGTGCTCGTGGCCGGTTCGGCCAATCTCGATTTCGTGGTGCGCGCCGCGCATGTGCCCGCGCCGGGCGAGACCGTGCTGGGTCGCGCCTTCGCCACCTTTCCCGGCGGCAAGGGCGCCAACCAGGCGGTGGCCTGTGCCCGCGCCGGCGGCGCGCCGACGCGCATGCTGCTGGCGCTGGGCGACGATGCCTACGCGGCACCCATGGAGGCCGCGTTGCGCGAGGCCGGCGTGGCGCCGCAGATCGTGCGCGTCGCTGGCGCATCCACCGGCGTGGCCTTCGTGTGCCTGGCCGACAGCGCCGAGAACGCCATCACCGTCGCGCCCGGCGCCAACGCGGCCTTGCGACCGGAGCACCTGCCGCCGCTCGCCGGCATCAGCCATGTGTTGCTGCAACTGGAAACTCCGTTGTCCACGGTCGAGGCCTGGGCGCGCGCGGCGCGGCGTGCCGGCGTCTACGTGGCGCTCAATGCCGCGCCGGCGCAGCCGCTGCCGCTGAGCCTGCTGGACGATTGCCGCCTGCTGATCGTCAACGAGGGCGAACTGGCCGCGATCAGCGGGGTGCACGGTATCGCCGCCGGCCTGGCCGCGCTGGATGTCGAAGCCGTCGTCGTCACGCTCGGCGCGCGCGGCTGCTGCGCGCGCGTGGGCGGCCGGCACCTGCTGCAACCGGGTTTCGCCGTCGATGCCATCGACACGACCGGCGCCGGCGATACCTTCTGCGGCACGCTGGTCGCCGCGCTCAACCTTGGCCTGCCGTTCGCGGCGGCGTTGCGCCGCGCCTGCGCCGCATCTGCGCTAGCCTGCACCCGCCTGGGTGCGCAGGCCGGCGTGCCGGCGCGCGAGGAGGTGCAGCGTCTGCTCGCCTCGCGCGACCACGATGCGGTCGACGCGCTCGCGGCCTACGCCGGCCTCGCCTGATTCCTTCACCTTGCCGAATCCGCTTACATGAGCCACGCCACCGACCATCCGCACGACGAGGACGCCAGCACCGGGCCGGAGAATCCCCGTCCGGTGAAGACCGAGTTCAAGTTCTCCCACGTCACCACCGGCCGCTACCTGCCCCCGCCGGGCAAGGCGCCGGGCTGGCCGTTCGCTGAGATCGGCCATTGGAAGATGGACGTGGATGGCACCGCCGACGATTGGATCGCGGAGCTGGAGGACTGGCGCCGCGAGCATCTGGCGCGCATCGGCTACGACGATGCCAACTACTGCCGTCCCGAGCTGCAATGGGCGCAGCGCAACTTCGTGCACGCGCAGATGATGGTGGAGGACCGCTACTTCTACGATCCCGACGCGGGCCGCTATACCGTGGACCGTTACCTCGACGATCTGGAACAGCGCTACGGCGGCATCGACAGCGTGCTGCTGTGGTACGTCTATCCCAACATCGGCATCGACGATCGCAATCAGTTCGACCTGGCGCGCGACCTGCCCGGCGGACTCGATGGCCTGCGTGGGGCGATCGAGGATTTCCACCGCCGCGGCGTACGCGTCTTCCTGCCGACCATGCCGTGGGACCACGGCACGCGGCCGCAGGGGCAGCCCGACTGGGACGCGGCGGCCGAGCTGGTGAAGGCGGTCGGCGCCGATGGCCTCAACGGCGACACCTACAACGGCGTGCCGCGCGCCTTCTTCGACGCCTGCGCTGCGGCCGGCCGTCCCGTGGTGCTGCAGCCGGAATCCACCATCAGCGCCGAAGAGCAGCTGATCTGGAACGTGCAGAGCTGGGGCAAGAAGGCGCCGAACGAAGTCATCCCGCCGGTGGCGAAGTTCAAGTGGCTCGAACCGCGCCACATGATCAATTACGAGAACCGCTGGGGCCGCGAGCGCAACCACGACCTGCAATACATCTTCTTCAACGGCGTCGGCTACAACGCGTGGGAGAACGTGTGGGGTATCTGGAACCAGCTCACGCCGCGCGATGCCGAAGCGCTGCGGCGCATCGCGGCGATCGAGCGGCAGTTCGCGCCGGCGATGGTGAGCATGGCCTGGCGTCCGTACGAGCGGACGTTGCAGCATGGCGTTTTCGCGTCGCGCTTCCCGTTGGACG
This sequence comes from Dyella sp. CR10, assembly GCF_055814425.1. NCBI lineage: Bacteria > Pseudomonadati > Pseudomonadota > Gammaproteobacteria > Lysobacterales > Rhodanobacteraceae > Dyella > Dyella sp. CR10. The sequence goes on along the minus strand of NZ_CP185986.1, from coordinate 4,468,755 downwards.
ATTACACGGTGTGGAACCTGGTCAATCGCCACGAGTACGACATCGAGGGCGACCAGCTGGCCGTGCCGCATCGCGAAGGCACGCGCTACATCGATGCGTGGCACGGGACGGTGCTGAAGCCACGCATCGAGAACGGGCGTGCCGTGCTGTCGTTCGCCATGGAGGCGCGTGGCTTCGGTGCCGTGCTGGCACTGGCGCCCGGCGCGTCGATGGACGGGCTGGATGCCTTTCTCGCGCGCATGCATGAGCTTGCGGCGACACCGCTGCGCGCATTCTCCGCCGCCTGGACGCCGCTGCCGCAGCAGCTTCGCCCGATCGCGCCCACCGCACCGGCGGCCTCCGCACCGGACGGCATGGTGGCGATTCCCTGCGGCGACTTCGATTTCGCCGTCGGCGGCATCGAGATCGAAGGCCAGACCTGGGCCGGCAATGACGTGCAGTATCCGTGGGAGAACACGCCGCGACGCGGCCATCGCCATCGCCTGTCGCTGAAGCCGTATTACATCGACCGCACGCCGGTCACCAATGCGCAGTTCCACACCTTCCTCGAGGCCAGCGGCTGGAGGCCGGCCGACTCGCACCACTTCCTCCGCCACTGGCAGAACGGCGCGCCGCCGCGCGGCTGGGAAAACAAGCCGGTGACGTGGGTATCGATCGAGGATGCGCGCGCCTATGCCGCGTGGGCGGGCAAGCGCCTGCCGCACGAGTGGGAATGGCAGTACGCGGCGCAGGGTGCCGATGGTCGCCTGTATCCGTGGGGCAACGCGTGGGATGAAAGCAAGGTGCCGGAGGTCAATCGTGGCCGCACGCTGCGTGCGCCGGACGACGTGGACGCGCATCCGGACGGCGCCAGTCCGTTCGGCCTGCTCGACCTGGTCGGCAACGTATGGCAGTGGACCGACGAATACCTCGACGAGCACACCCGCGCCGCCGTGTTGCGCGGCGGCAGCAGCTATCAGCCGCGTACCTCGCATTGGTATTTTCCGCAGGCCTATCGGCTCGATCAGCACGGCAAGTACCTGCTGATGGCGCCGGGCAAGGATCGCTCGGGCTGCGTGGGCTTCCGCTGCGTGGTGGATGCGGCGTGAGCGCGCGGGAGCACTTTCACGCCCTGTCACCAGGCGCCGTCCGCCTGGATGGCCCGCTGGGCGATGCCCTGGCCGCGAACGCAAGCGGGCGCCTGTCGCACTTCATCGTCGACGAACACAGCCCCGCGATCGCGCTGTTCGCGCCTGAGCGGCGCGCGCATAACACCGAAGGCGACTGGTACGGCGAGCACGCAGGCAAATGGCTGTATGCGGCGGCCAAGGCGGCCGCGCGCAGTGGCGACGCGGCGCTCATCGCGCGGCTGCGCCATGTGGCCGATTGCCTGATCTCGGTGCAGGAGCCGGACGGTTATCTGGGCACTTACGCGCCGGAGCGCCGCTTCATGCGCCCGCAGCCGCCCAAGCCGCCGAGCTGGAACGGCGAGCCCAGCGTGCGCACCTGGGATATCTGGACTCATGCTTATCTGATCCTCGGCCTGGTCGAAGCGCACAAGCACTTCGCCGAACCGCGCTGGCTGGATGCGGCGTGCCGCATCGGCGACCTGTGCTGGCGCACGCTTACCGAGGGCGGCATCGACATCACCGCGCTGGGCAACCACTTCGGCCTGTCCGCGACGGTGCTGCTGGATCCGGCGATGGCGCTTTATTTCGCCACCGGCGAGCCGCGCTATCTCGAGCTGGCGAAGCGGGTGCTGGCGCAAGCCGAGGCGCATGGCGATCTCGCGCTGCTGACGCGCATCGAGGCCGGCGCCGATGCCGCCGAGATCGCCACCGGCAAGGCTTACCAGCTGGCGTGGAACCTGGTCGGGCTGGCCAAGCTGTACAAAGCTACCGGCGAGCCGTCGTACCGCGACGCGCTGCACCGCATGTGGGTCAGCATCCGCACGCATCACCTCACGCTCGGTGGCGGGCCGTGGGGCGGCGTGATGCATCGCTCGCGCGAAGTGTTCAATGCGCCGGGTACGTTCAGTCCTTATGGCTATGTCGAGACCTGTTCCAGCCTGGCCTGGATGCAGCTCAACCGCGAGTTGCTGCTGATCGAAGGCGATCCGAAGTACGCCGAGGAAATCGAACGCACCGCTTACAACGACCTGCTCGGCGCGCAGGCGCCGGACGGCGAGGACTGGTGCTACTACGTCTTCCCCAACGGCCGCCGCGTGCACACCACGTACTGGCGCTGCTGCAAGTCCAGCGGCGCGATGGCGCTGGAGGAACTGCCGGGTGTCGCGTATCTGCGCGACGCGCGCGGCGTGGCGGTCAATCTGTACGGTCCCGGCCGCGCCGCATTCGACTGGCCCGGTGCCGGCGAGGTCGTGCTGGAACAGCACACGGCCTATCCCTTCCACGGGAGCGTGCTGCTGCGCTTGCGCCTGCAGACTGCGGCGCGCTTCGTGCTGAAGCTGCGCATCCCGTCATGGGCCGAAGGCGCCAAGGTGCGGGTGGGCGGCGAGTCCATCGCGGCGGTGCCGGGACGCTATGCCGCGATCGAGCGCGAGTGGCGCGACGGCGATGAAGTGACGCTGGAGTTCCCGATGGCCGCGCGCGCGCATCGCGCGGTGCATCGCAACGTGCAGGAGTCGCGCGCGCCCGACGGCGAGCCGGTACGGCAGCAGGTACTGCGCCTGGACTACCTCGGCCTCACGCGCGGCCCGCTGGTTTACGCCACCGGGCTGATCGACGGCTTCAAGATCGAGGAAACGCTGCGCCTGCCTTCCGGCGATCCCGCCGACTGGCTCACCGTGCTGCCGCCGGAAGAAGGCGACGCCGTGCCACGTATCGAACTGCGCCCCGGATACCGCGCGCCGCTGTACTTCGAGCCGTACTACCGCGCCGGCGGGCGCGTCGACGGCGCGTGGCGCCTGACCTGGATGCAGCTCGCGCCGGAGCCGCCGTGGTGAAACAAGCGATCGTGCTGACAGAACATATCGGCCGCGCCTGTTTCCAGGCGCGACGCGGGCGCAAAGTAGGCGCGACACGAGATGAGGAACGCGGATACGCGGCCTATGGAAAGCACTTCACCTGATCCGGCCACCGCCGCGCGCGGTCCCCTGCACGGCATCCGCGTGCTCGACCTGAGCGCGTACATCGCCGGCCCCTACGGCTGCACGCTGCTGGCCGACCAGGGCGCCGATGTGCTCAAGATCGAGCCGCCCGGCGGCGACAACCTGCGCCAGTATCCTTCGACGCTGCCGAGCGAGAGCCGGGCCTTCCTCGGCGTCAACCGCAGCAAGCGCGGCATAGTGCTGGACCTGAAGCAGCCGGCCGACCATGCGGTGCTGCTGCGCCTGGTGCGCGACGCCGACGTGCTGGTACACAACTTCCGCCCGGGCGTGCCCAAGCGACTGGGTATCGACTTCGAGCAGCTCACCGCGATCAACCCGCGTTTGATCTACTGCGCTGTCACCGGCTACGGCGAAACCGGGCCGATGAAGGACAAGGCCGGCTACGACCAGGTGCTGCAGACCATGACCGGCATGTGCGCGCTGCAAGGCAAACGCGGCGGTCCGCCGGAGATCATCTACGGCTCGGTGGTGGACTACTACGCCGCCGCGCTGGTCGTCGCGGGCGTGTCCTCGGCGCTGTACGAGCGCGAGCGCAGCGGCCTGGGGCAGTTCGTCGGCGTGTCGCTGCTGCGCGCGGCGCTCACCATGCAGTCGGCGCGGCTGATCTGGGCCGAGGGCGAATCGCTCGACATCGGCCGCGACATGCGTTCCGGCGGCGTCACCGGCATCCATCCCACCGCCGACGGCTACATCTATATCTCTGCCAATACGCCGCGCTTCTGGCGCGCGCTATGCGAGAAGACCGGCCTGCAGGCGCTCGCCGACGATCCGCGTTACGACACCGTGCGCAAGCGCGCCGAACACGCCGCGGAAATTCTGCCGAAACTGCACGACGCCCTGTCGCGGCAGGCTGCGATGGCGTGGGAGCAGCTGTTCGGGGACGAGGTGCCCTGTGCGGCGGCGCGGCGCATCGAGGACATGTTCGAGCATCCGCAGGTACTGGCCGAGGGCATCGTCGGCACCATCGAGCATCCGGTGGTGGGGCGTTACCACGGCGTCGCGCAGTCGATCAAATTCGGACGCACGCCGGGCCCGGAGCCGTTCGCGGCGCCGCTGCTGGGGCAGCATACGGACGAGGTCAAAGCGAAGCTGTAGGCCAGCGCGGGCCGGCAGCTCAGCGATCGTAGTTGGGATCGAAGCCGCGCGAGTCGTCCATGTACTCCTCGCCACCCACGCGCACATCGAACAGCCGTCCGAGCTGCATCGTCGTGATCAGCAGCGAGGTGGTCGTGCGCGGCTCGTACGCCAGATGCGTTTCCAGGAAACGCGTGCGCTCGTCGCCGTCGGTCAGCACGATGCATAAGTCATAGCCGCCGGAACCGCGCGCGGGCCGGCCGATGCGCAGGTGCAGGCCGGCGAGCCGCTCCAGTGGAAAGCGGAATGAGGCGTCGCCGAGCATGAAGCCGCCCCAGCGCGCATCGCGGGAACGAAAAGCAAGAAAGCGAGGCGTTCCTTCCAGTGCGATGTGGTGCCTGGACAAGTCATCCGAACCGACCAGAGGGGCTGCGTCCGGTATGTCCGGGTCTGCCAGGGCGCCGCGCAGACGCTCGTAGAACTGGGCGGCAAAGACCTCGCGCGCCGCCGCGCCCTTGAGCCACGTGGCCGCACGCCATGACCAGCAGCAAGGCGCGGCGCCCAGGTCGACGCGCAACGGCAGCAGATAGCTCTCGCGTCCGAGCAAGCCCGGTGGCACGCCGTCATCGTCCGCCGTGATGCCGCCGCCGAGCGGGAACGGCAAATGGTCGCGCGGCAGGGTGCGATCGCTGTCGCGCGGAGCGATGGCTTCCCAATCCGACGGAAAGTCGATCGAGGCCTGTGGAGAGGGCTCGGGCGCAGCGCTCGCCGAGTCCGCCGCCGGCGGCTGCCGTCCTGCCCATCGCCCCAGCAGCAGGATCAGCACGACCATTCCCGCAAACGCACCGCCCCCCGCCGCCAGGCCGATCAGAAAGCCATGGGCGTGCGCGACGAGTCCGAAGACGAGCAGGGAGATCAGCAGCAGGACGTACATGGGCCCTCCGTGGCATGGCCGCGAAGTATGGCCGGCGCGAGGGCGAGTTGTCGAAAACCGCAGGTCGAAACGGACCTGGAGAAAGAGAGGGCACAGCAGAGAAGTTCGCGCCAGCGACGGTAGAAACACGCCGTCCCATCCCGCCCCCAGGCCCCTCACCCCGGCCCTCTCCCCAGCGAGGAGAAGGAGAAGTGCGGGACCGTCGCAACGTGACTCGGAGCGCGTCATGCAGCAGCCTGCCAAGACGCCAAGGCAAACGCTCCTTGTCTATATCCCTGTGTCCTCTCCACTACGGATGCCTCGAAGTCACCGTTCCGAAACCGCACGGTAGCCTCGCGTCGCCCCAGGTTAATCCGTTGCCATAACCGTCCACTGCTCTCCATAGTCCAGCCACGAGCTCTGGCTCTCAGGCCATTTCTCTTTGGTTACTTTCTCTCGAGGTCCCCCTTGAGGGGATTGGGCCAGCAAAGAGAAAGTGACCCGGGCGGCGGCAGCCGTCCGGAATGCCCGCTGCATAAGCGGCCAGCGCCCCGTAACCCAACCAACAGCGCAACAAACAGCGCAAGCCCCCCTACGTAAGCGGCCAGGTCACGACACCCCACCCACCACAGCGAGCGGCAATAAAGCCCCCCAAGCGACATCGCCACCGGATTCCGACCTGCACCAGAACGACGAACATGAGCAGAATCACCGCGCAGAAAAGAGACGAATCAAGCGCACCCCAACCCCCAAACACCCGCATTTGTCACGATCCATGTGGCAACCGCAAACGAAGAAACATTACTCCCCGCCCCTAATTTCGTAATTGTGCGAGACCCCCTCAGCTCGCAGCATGCACCGTGCCACAAGCCGGTGTGGCTGGTACCCAGCCACCGGGAGGGGAAACCGGGCCGGTTTGCGAAAAACCGATGGACGCCGTCCACGGACACAAAAAATCTGTTGGGGAGTCGATGACCATGATCGAGAGATTCCATGGCGGGGATTCGCATCGCCCGTTCAAGGCCGCGCGCCGCTTGCAGGGCGCGCGTCTGACCGCAGCCATCGCCATGAGCCTGGCCCTTTTCTATGGACCGGCCGCCGCGGCTCAGCAGGCCCAGCCCGTGCAGGACAACGGCGCGCCGGCCAAGGCCAGCCCGCCCGCCAAGTCGAAGAAAGACGGCAAGAAGGATGGCGAGAAATCCGTGCAGGAACTGGCCGGCGTCACCGTCACCGGCGTGCGCGCGAGCCTGCAGTCCGCGCAGCAGCTCAAGCAGAACGCCGATCAGATCGTCGACTCGGTCACCGCCGTGGACATCGGCGCCCTGCCCGATCGCAGCGTCACCGAAACCCTGCAGCGCATCAGCGGCGTCACCATCGACCACTTCATGGCGCGCAACGATCCTGACCACTTCTCCGCCGAAGGCAGCGGCGTGATGATCCGCGGTCTGACCCAGGTGCGCGGCGAGTTGAACGGGCGCGATGTGTTCAGCGCCAACTCCGGCCGTGGCCTCAGCTTCGAAGACGTGCCGGCCGAGCTGATGGCCGGCGTGGACGTGTACAAGAATCCATCCGCCGAGATCATCGAAGGCGGCATCGGCGGCACGGTCAATCTGCGCACGCGTCTGCCGTTCGACTCGCCGGGACGGGTGATCGGCTTCACCGGCGGCGTCAACGAAGGCGACTTCGCCAAGAAGAGCAAGCCGTCGGTGTCGTTCCTCTACAGCAATCGGTGGAACACCGAAAACCATGGCGAGTTCGGCGCCCTGTTCGACGTGGCTTTCTCCGAACTGGCCACGCGCTCGGACGGCATCCAGATGGAGCCGTACGTCAAGCGCAACGACGCCGCCGTACTCAATGGCACCAATTTCGCCAACGTCTACGTGCCCGGCGGCGCCGACTGGCGCACGCTGGATTTCCAGCGCCGCCGCATCGGCTTGGCCGGTGCACTGCAGTGGCGTCCGACCAAGGATCTGGAGCTGACCAGCCAGGTGTTGCGTTCCGACTACCGCATGCAATGGGACGAGTTCGGCGGCATCTTCAACGACAGCACCAACAACGTGCACCCGGCCAACGGCGGCACCTTCAATTACGACAGCAATGGCGTGTTCCAGAGCGGCACGCTGGCGTCCGATTCGTGGCGCGGCAACCTGACCACCGACGGCGTGCGCTTCATGGCCGACCGCCGCTACGCGACTCAGCGCACCATCACCACCGACTGGTCCAACAGCCTCAAGTACAACATCAACGACCAAATGGTGTTGTACGCCGATGCGCAGTTCGTCAAATCGACCAGCCAGTCGCTGGACTTCACCGTATTCGACGCCACCTATCTGCCCGGCGTCACCCTGAGTGTGCCCGGCGGGTCCAAGCCGACCATTACCTCCGACCCCGCTTCCTACGCCACTAACCCGGCGAATTACTTCTGGAGCGCGGCGATGGATCACCACGAGCGGAACAAGGGGCTGGAGCGCGCCCTGCGCCTGGACCTCGAATACAACTTCGAGGACAGCAAATGGCTGCGCTACGTGAAGTTCGGCGTGCGCGCTACCAGCCGCACCGAACTGAACAAGAACAACGGCTACAACTGGGGCGTGGTTTCCGACAACTGGGCCGCCATCGATAGCCCGAGCGGACTGGCGGACCTGGCCACCTATATGCCGGGCATGTCCTCGCTGTACACGTATTCGAACTTCTTCCGCGGCAACGCCAGCATGCCGCCGCAGCTGTACTTCCCCAGCGACAAACTGGTGCGCGACTATCACTACGCCTACCAGCAGTTGCATGCGTTTGGTTCGCCCACGGGCTGGGCGCCGCGCGACATCTATCGCAAGCAGGACATCAACGATCAGAGCGAAAAGACCAAGACCGCGTACGGCGTACTGTACTTCGGCAGCGACGATGCGCTTGGCATACCGGTGGATGGCAACGTGGGCATCCGCCTGGTGCGCACCGACGTGACAGCGAACGGCTACGGCCAGTATCCGGACCTCACCACCAGCGGCGTCGACCCCAGCCTGAAGGCCATGTACTACGGCCAGTACTTCCCGCTGAACTTCAGCGGGCACTACAAGAACGCGCTGCCCAGCTTGAACCTGCGCTTCAAGTTCACCGACAGCCTGCAGTGGCGACTGGCCGCGTCCCGGGCGATGACCCGTCCGGACTTCACCCAGCTGCAGCCGTATGTGCAGATGGGCGCCACGCTCACCTCGGACAACACCGCGGTGACCAAGTGGAACGGCTCGGCCGGCAATCCGAACCTCAAGCCGATGCGCGCCAACCAGTACGACACCGCGCTGGAATGGTATTTCGCACCCACCGGCCAGCTGTACGCCACGCTGTTCTACAAGGACGTGCGCGACTACATCGCCAACCAGACGCGCACCGAGACCTACAACGGCCAGCCGTTCGAGGTGACCCGTCCGTACAACATGAGCAAGGGCAAGATCCGCGGCGGCGAAATCGGCTACCAGCAGTTCTTCGATTTCCTGCCCGGCTGGCTGAAGGGCTTCGGCGTGCAGGCCAACTTCACCTATGTCGACAGCAAGGGCGGCACCAACAGCGCCACCGATCCGTACTCCAATACCACCGTCACCGGCGTGGTGCTGCCGCTGGAAGGCCTGTCCAAGCGCAGCTACAACCTGGTCGGCATGTACGAATACGGCGACTGGTCGATGCGCCTGGCCTGGAACTGGCGTTCGCGCTATCTGCTGACCGCCAGCGACGTGGCGACCAAACTGCCGACCTGGTCGGACGACTACGGCCAGCTCGACGGCTCGATCATGTACCGCCTCAACAAGAGCGTGCAGGTCGGCCTGCAGACCAACAACCTCACCAACTCCACCACCAAGGTCCTGATGGGACCGACCAGCTATGCCGACGGCACGGTCGACCACCGCCTGTACAACCGCGGCTGGTTCGTCAACGACCGCCGCTACGAGCTGGTGGTGCGCGCGACGTTCTGATGGCGGGGCGCGCGGCAGGGATCGATACGGGCCGGCGCGGTCGCGCACGGCCCGGCTGGAAGGCGGCGCTGGCGGTTTGCCTGTTGGCGTTCGCCGCGTCAGTAGCGGCCGAAGAAGCGGTGCCCTATCGCTACGCGGGCGTGCGCATCGGCGGCGGCGGTTTCGTCAGCGGGCTGGTGTTCCATCCGGCCGAGAAGGGCCTGTATTACGCGCGTACCGATGTCGGCGGCGCGTATCGCTGGGACGATGCGGTCAAGCGCTGGATGCCGCTCACCGACTGGATCGAGGCGAAGGACGAGAACCTGCTGGGCATCGACAGCCTCGCCGTCGATCCGTCCGATCCGGAGCGCGTCTATCTCGCCGCGGGTACTTACACCGCGCCGCAGGTGGGCAATGGCGCGGTGCTGCGTTCGTCCGACCGCGGCCGGCATTTCGAGCGCGCCGACATGCCGTTCAAGATGGGCGGCAACGAACTGGGACGCGGCAACGGCGAGCGGCTGGCGGTGGATCCGCACGACGGCCGCGTACTGTTTCTCGGCTCGCGCGGCGCAGGCCTGTGGCGCAGCGAAGACCGCGGCGCGCATTGGGCGAAGGTGGAAAGTTTTCCCGCCGTCGCCACCGCGCCGTCCGCCAGCGCGCAGAACGCGTGGCGGCGCCAGGCGATCGGCATCGTCTTCGTGGTGTTCGAGCCGGATGGCGGCAAGTCCGGCCAGCCGACGCGCACGCTGTACGCGGGCGTCTCCACGCAGGAGACCAGCCTGTTCCGTTCCGACGATGGCGGCCGCAGCTGGCGGCCGGTGCCCGGCCAGCCGACCGGCCTGCGGCCCAATCACATGGTGCGAGCCGGCGACGGGACGTATTACCTCAGCTATGGCGACGAGCCCGGCCCCGACACCATGCACGACGGCGCCGTGTGGAAGTACGAGCCGAAGACGCAGCGCTGGACCGAAATCACGCCGTGGCCACGTCCCGGCAACGGCCCCAGCGGTTACGGCTGGGGCGCGGTGACGGTGGATCCGCGCGATCCGAAGGTGCTGATGACGGCCACCTTCGCGCACTACACGCCGAAGGACGAGTTGTTCCGCAGCACCGACGGCGGCGCGCACTGGACAGCGGTATTCCCGCGGTCGGAGTTCGAGCATGCGACCGCGACCTGGACGCGCGATCACACGCCGCATTGGCTGGCCTCCATCCAGATCGATCCCTACGACCCGGACCACGTGCTGTTCGTCACCGGCTACGGCATCTGGGCCTCGCGCGACATGCGTGCGCTGGATGGCGGCGGCACGGTGCATTGGTCGTTCCAGGACGAAGGACTGGAAGAGACGGTGGCGCTCGGGCTGATCAGTCCGCCGGAAGGCGCGCCCCTGCTCAGCGCCATCGGCGATCTCGACGGGTATCGCCACGATGAGCTGGATACGGCGCAGCTGCAGTTCGCCGCGCCGCCGCGCTATGCGAACGGCGAGAGCATCGACTTCGCGCAGGCCAGGCCGTCGCTGATCGTGCGCAGCGGTTTCCTGCGCAAGCCGTTCGGCGCGGCGATCCGCGCAGCCTGGTCGGAGGACGGCGGGAAGCAGTGGAAAGCGTTCGCGAGCGAGCCGCCGGAAGGCGAGGGCGCAGGCAGCATCGCGCTCGCGGCGGACGGCAGCGTGGTCGTATGGGCGCCACGCAACGCGCGGCACGTGTACCTGACGCGTGATTTCGGCAAGACGTGGACGGTGGCCGAAGGTCTTGGCGCCGGTTTGCGGATGCTGGCCGACCGCGTGGACGCGAAGCGGTTCTATGCCTATGACCGCATGAGCGGCGCGTTGTACGGCAGCCGCGATGGCGGCGTGCATTTCGCGCCGATCGGGGGTGCATTGGGCGAGGCGTCGCGCGGCCGCGCGCATACGCAGGTCCAGGCGGCGCCGGATGCGGCCGGCGTGTTGTACGTCGGCAGCCGCGACGGCGCGTGGCTGCGCGGCGACGATGCCGGACGGGTGCTGAAGCGCTTCGAAGGCGTGGACGGCATCGATGCCTTCGGTTTCGGCAAGCCGGCGCCGGGATCGTCGAAGCCGGTGCTGTTCCTCGCGGGGCGCCTGCGCGGTGCGCAGGGCATCTTCCGTTCGCTAGACGACGGCGCGCGCTGGCAGCGTATCGACGACGCGGATCACCGGTATGGGCGGGTCAGCCACCTGGCGGGTGATCCGCGCGTGTTCGGCCGGTTGTATTTCGCGACCAGCGGACGCGGGATCTTCTACGGCGATCCCGCGAGCGAGGTGACGCCTTGAACTCCCCCACGATCACTCCCCTCGGTACTCCACTTCTCCCTCTCCCCGCCGGGGAGAGGGCTGGGGTGAGGGGCCGGGCGGAGCGTGGCGCCGCGGGTCGCGGGAGGCTCAAAAGCTTTCTGCTTCGCCTCGTCGAGCTGCTTCCGCGAGCACCCGCCTCTCATCTGCCTGCCGGCATCTTCTCCCCGGAGGGGAGAAGGGCTTCACCTGGTCACGTCCCGATGCTCCTGAAGCGCCTCCTGCTCCTCGCCCTCGCCGCACTTTCCATCCCCGCCTTCGCCTCGGATCTCCCCCGCATCATCACCGACCACGATCGCCACGCGCTCTTCGTCGACGGCAAGCCTTTCCTGATCCTCGGCGCCCAGGTCAACAACTCCAGCAACTGGCCGGCGATGCTCGACGACGTCTGGCCCGCCATCGACAAGCTGCACGCCAATACCGTGCAGGTGCCGATCGCGTGGGAACAGATCGAACCGAAGGAAGGCCAGTTCGACTTCGGCTTCCTCGACACGCTCGTCGAGCAGGCGCGCGCGCACGATGTGCGCCTGGTCCTGCTGTGGTTCGCCACGTGGAAGAACAACGGGCCGAGCTACGCGCCCTCCTGGGTGAAGCTGGACGATCGCCGTTTCCCGCGCGTCTTCAGCCGCGAGGGGAAACGCCTCAACTCCCTGTCGCCGCTCGCGCCGGCGACGCTGGCGGCCGACAGCAAAGCTTTCGTCGAGCTGATGAAACATCTGCGCCAGATCGACGGCGACCGCCACACCGTGATCATGGTGCAGGTGGAGAACGAGGCCGGCACGTACGGGACGGATCGCGACCACTCGCCGATGGCGGACAAGGTCTTCGCCGGGCCGGTGCCGCAGGAACTGCTGCGCGCTGCCGGCAAATCCCCCGGCAGCTGGCGCCAGGTGTTCGGCAAGGATGCGGACGAGTTCTTCCATGCCTGGCACGTCGCGCACTTCATCGGGCAGGTCGCCGCGGCGGGCAAGGCGGTCTATCCGTTGCCGATGTATGCGAACGCGGCGCTGCGCGATCCATTCAACCCCGGCCCGCCCGGCGGCTACGAAAGCGGTGGTCCTACCGATAACGTGCTGCATGTATGGAAAGCGGCCGCGCCCGCACTGGATGTCCTGGGGCCGGATATCTACAGGCCCGACTATGCGCACTACACGGCCTATCTCGAGCGCTACGCGCGCAAGGACAACCCGCTGTTCGTGGCCGAGACCGGCAACAGCAAGGTCTATGCGCGCTACGTCTATGCCGCGCTCGGCGCGGGTGCCATCGGCTGGTCGCCGTTCGGCATGGATTTCACCGGGTACTCCAACTATCCGCTGGGGGCGCCCAAGCTCGACGACGCGACCGTGGAGCAGTTCGCCGCCAACTACCGCGTACTGGCGCCGATGACTGGCGAGCTCGCGGCGGCGGCCCAGGCCGGCAAGTTGTGGGGCGCCGCCGAGCCGGACGACACGCACGAGCAGACGCTGGACCTGGGCGACTGGCAGGTGCGGCTCGGCTACGGGCAGCTGCAGTTCGGCACCGACCCGCCGCAGGGCAACCCCGATCGCTCCGGCGGCGCGCTGATCGCGAAGCTGGCGTCGAACGAGTACCTGGTCGTGGCGCGCGACGTGCGCGTGAGCTTCTTGCCCGCGCGCGGCCGCACCACAGACTTCCTGCTCGATCGCGTCGAAGAGGGCCGTTATGAGAACGGTCGCTGGATCTTCCGCCGCCTGTGGAACGGCGACCAGACCGACTGGGGCCTGAATTTCATCGGCCCGCCGCGCGTGCTGCGCGTGCGGCTGGCCCCGTACTGAAGGAACAGCATGCGCATGACCTCGCCCAGCTCGATCGCCAACCGCCGCTGGATGCCGCTCTGCGCGCTGGCGCTGGCGGTGCTCGCCGGCTGCGGCAAGACACCGGAGCCCGCCGATGGGAAGGCCGGTGCCGTCCAAGCGGCGGTCGTCGGCCACGCGCAGAAAATCGCCGACGGCGTGATCGTGCGGCTGGACCACTCGCCCCAGCAGATACGCCTGCAGGTGGTGAACGAACGCATCGTGCACGTCACCGCGGCGCCTGATGGCAAGTTCGATCTGCCGGCCAGCCTGATGGCGGTGAAGACCGGTGGCGACACGCAGTTCACCGTCGAGGAGACCGCCGATGCGGTGACGCTGAAGACACCGCGGCTGGCGACGCAGGTATCGCTGCACGATGGCGCCGTGCGCTTCCTGGACGCAGCCGGCAAGCCACTGCTGGCCGAACGCGCGGACGGCCGCACGTTCCAGCCCGTGACGATCGAGGGCAAACCGTATTACGCGGTGCGCCAGCGCTTCGAGTCGCCCGCCGACGAGGCGTTCTACGGCCTGGGCCAGCATCAGAACCGCCAGATGAACTACAAGGGCGAGGACGTGGAGCTGGCGCAGCACAACATCGACGTGGGCATTCCGTTCGTGGTGTCGTCGCGCGACTACGGCCTGCTGTGGGACAACAACTCGATCACCCGCTTCGGCGATGCGCGTGAGTACCAGCCGCTGAGCGCATCGCTGAAACTCTACGATGTCGACGGCAAGCCCGGCGGCCTGACCGCGAGCTACTACGACGACGGCGGCACGCTGAAGCTCAAGCGCATCGAGAAGCAGCCCGATTACCAGTACCTCAAGGACGTGGCGCAATGGCCGGCCGAATCGCCGGCCAAGACCACCGGCAAGGTGGTGTGGGAAGGCAGCATCGAGCCATCGGTATCCGGCGTGCACAAGCTGCGTCTGTATGCGAGCAGCTACGCCAAGGTCTGGCTCGACGGCAAGCTGGTGTACGACGACTGGCGGCAGAACTGGAATCCCTGGTATCACAATCTGCGCCTGCCGATGGACGCCGGCAGCAAGCACAGCCTGCGCATCGAGTGGCTGCCCAACGCGGGTTATCTCACCCTGCTGCATCTGGATCCGCTGCCGGGCGACGAGCAGAACGAGCTGTCGCTGTTCTCCGAAGCCGGCCACGCGGTGGACTACTACTTCGTCGCCGGCGACAACCTCGACCAGGTGATCGCCGGTTACCGCCAGATCACCGGCAAGGCCACCCTGCTGCCGCGCTGGGCCTATGGTTTCTGGCAAAGCCGCGAGCGCTACAAGACGCAGGCGGAGATCCTCGATACGGCCAGGCGCTATCGCGAACTCGGCCTGCCGCTGGACAACGTGGTGGAGGATTGGAGCTACTGGCCCGAAGACGCGTGGGGCTCGCACGATTTCGACAAGGCGCGCTTCCCCGACGCCAAGGGGATGGTCGACCAGCTCCATGCCATGCACGTGCAGTTGATGATTTCGGTCTGGCCGAAGTTCTATCCGGAAACGAAGAACTACCAGGAGCTGGACGCGAAGGGCTACATCTACCGGCGCAACGTGGAGAAGAAAGAAGTCGACTGGATCGGCAAGGGCTATCTCAACGCCTTCTACGATCCTTATGCGGAAGAGGCGCGCCGCATCTACTGGCGGCAAATCGAGGAGAAGCTCGGCGCGATCGGCATCGATGCTTGGTGGCTGGACGCGTCGGAGCCGGATACGCATTCCAACCTCGACATCGCCGAGCGAAAGCTGCGCATGGGACCGACCGCGCTGGGCCCGGGCGGCGCTTTCTTCAACTCCTACCCGCTGATGCATACCGCCGGCGTGTACGACGGCTGGCGTCGCGACCATGGCGACCGCCGTGCCTTCATCCTCACCCGCTCCGCCTTCGCCGGGCAGCAGCGTAACGCCGCGGCAACCTGGAGCGGCGACGTGGTCTCGCGCTGGAGCAACCTGCGCGACCAGATCTCGGCGGGCGTCAATTTCTCGCTGGCCGGCATCCCGAACTGGACCACCGACATCGGCGGCTTCGCGCTGGAGCCGCGCTACGAAAAGCCGAACCAGGCGGACCTGGACGAATGGCGCGAACTCAACCTGCGCTGGTTCCAGTTCGGCGCGTTCAGCCCCCTGTTCCGTTCGCACGGGCAGTTCCCCTACCGCGAGATCTACAACCTCGCGGCGCCCGGCTCGCCGGTCTACGAAGCGCTGGCCTACTACGACCGCCTGCGCTATCGCCTGATGCCGTATGTCTACACGCTGGCCGGCGATACGTACTGGAAGGACGGCAGCATCATGCGCGGGCTGGTCATGGACTTCCCGGACGACGCGAAGGTGCGCGGCATCGACGACGAATACCTGTTCGGCCCCGCCTTCCTGGTCGCGCCCGTCACCGAGTACAAGGCGACGTCGCGCCAGGTGTATCTGCCGGCGGGTGCGGGCTGGTACGAGTTCCACACCGGCAAATTCCACGAAGGCGGTGCGACGATCCAGGCCGATGCGCCTCCGTCGCGCATGCCGCTGTTCGTGCGCACCGGCGCCATCGTGCCGACCGGCCCGGCGATCCAGTACACCGGCGAGAAGCCGGACGCGCCGGTGACGCTGCTGGTGTACGCGGGCGCGAACGGAAGCTTCTCGCTGTACGAGGACGAGGGCACCAACTATGGCTACGAGAAGGGTCGCTACTCGCGCATCCCGCTGAGCTACGACGACGCGGCCAAAACGCTGACGCTGGGCAAGCGCGAAGGCGACGGCAGCGGCGCGCCGGCGAAGCGGCAATTCGTGGTGCGCGTGATTCGCGCGGACAAGGCGAATACGGATGGGCTGGATGCGGCGGGTGACGTGAGCGTCGACTACGACGGGTCTGTCCAGACCGTGAAGCTGTAACGCCTCCTGCTCTAGCCTCAGGCTGCTCCCTCTCCCCGCCGGGGAGAGGGTTGGGGTGAGGGGCCGGGCGGAGCGTGACGCCGAGGGTCGCGGGAAGCTCACAAGCTTTCTGCTTCGCCTCGTCGAGCTGCTTCCGCGAGCACCCGCCCCTCATCTGCCTGCCGGCATCTTCTCCCCGGAGGGGAGAAGAAACTCGGTAGGCTCTCTCCTCAGTACCCCACTTCTCCCTCTCCCCGCCGGGGAGAGGGCCGGGGTGAGGGGCGGGCGGAGCATGGCGCCGAGGGGCGCGGGAAGCGCAAAGCTCTTCTCCCGAAGGAAAAGAAGCGAGTCCCCGGCTTGAATACCTAGGCCCGCGCAGCCCCCAGAAATTGCCGCGGCGTGCAATTGAACTCGCGCCGGAACACGGCGTACATGTACTGCAGCGACGTGAAGCCGCAGCGCACCGCCACCTCGGCCAGCGGCACCGCATTGCCTTCCAGCATCGTGCGAGCCATCTCCAGCTTGTGCTCCAGGATCGCCTGGTGGACCGTCTGCTTGAGCTCGCGCTTGAAGTGCTCTTCGAGCAGCGTGCGCGAGATCCCCACGTAATCGGCCACCTGCTCAGTCTTGATGCCGAGGCACGCGTATTGGCGGATGTAGTGCTTGGCGCGCATCACGTACGGACTGCGCAGCGGCTCGTGCTGGCTGCTGGCCTGCACGCTCAGGCCCACCGGCGGCACCAGCACGCGCGTGCTGGAGCAGTCGCCGCCGTGCAACATCTGGTGCAGCACCTGCGCGGCCATGCGGCCCATTTCCTCCGCACCCTGGATCACCGAGCTCAAGGGGATGCGGCTGAGCAGCTGCGCCATCGGGTCGTTGTCGATGCCCACCACGGCGATCTGCTCGGGAATCGGCACATCGGCCACCACGCAGGCCTGCAGCAGCTGGCGCGCGCGCGCGTCGGTCACGGCGATCACGCCGATCGGTTTGGGCAGCGAACGCACCCAGGCCACCATGTCCTCCTGCGAGCGGCCCCAGCCGCCGGCGCTGGTGGGCGAGCCGCGGTACACCATGCCCTCCAGGCCGTCGTCCGCAATCATGCGCAGGAAGGCGTCTTCACGTTCCTGCGCCCAGCGGTTGCCGGGCGACGGCGGCAGGCCATAGAAGGCGAAGCGCTGCAGGCCCTGCTCGATCAGATGGTCGTAGGCCAGGCGCACCAGCTTGGCGTTGTCGGTGCCCACGTACGGGATATTGGCCGGGTAGCGGCTGTCGTCCGCGTAGGAGCCGCCGATCGCCACCACCGGGATGGACAGGTGTGCCAGCGCCTCCTCCACGGTGGGGTCGTCGAAGTCGGCGATGATGCCGTCGCCGCGCCAGTGCTGGATACCCAGCGTGCGGCAGCGGAAATCCTCTTCCAGGAACAGATCCCAGACGA
The DNA here is from genome assembly GCF_055814425.1 of Dyella sp. CR10. Taxonomy (NCBI): domain Bacteria; kingdom Pseudomonadati; phylum Pseudomonadota; class Gammaproteobacteria; order Lysobacterales; family Rhodanobacteraceae; genus Dyella; species Dyella sp. CR10. The sequence goes on along the minus strand of NZ_CP185986.1, from coordinate 4,451,298 downwards.
CACGCGTGGACTTGAGGTACTGGCCGATGCCGGCGATCACCTGCCGGTCATACACCTTGTTGGCATTGAACAGCAGGGCGATGCGATGAGGCGACATGGGTGTACCAGTGAAAGTAACTGACGGCACCTGCCGGGAATGGGCGACGCTACCAGTTCGACGGGGCACCCGCATGACGCAACGCGACAGGGAAAAAGAATTGCCCTTTGGCGGATTTCGCAATTGCGCGCGAAAGCCGCCGATTGCAGCATCCCGGGGCATCAGCAGCCGGTCCGGAGTCCCTCGGGCGGCTCGCACGGGAGGCTTTGATCCATGAGTTACTTCAACCACGTGGCCCCGGTCCGCTTCGCCGGTACCGGTTCCGACAGTCCGCTCGCGTTCCGCCATTACGATCCGGCGCGGGTCATTCTCGGCAAGCGCATGGACGAGCACCTGCGCTTGGCGGTGTGCTACTGGCACAGCTTCGTATGGCCGGGTATGGACATGTTCGGCGGCGGCACCTTCCAGCGCCCGTGGCAGCAGGCCGGCGATGCGATGGCGCAGGCGCGGGCCAAGGCCGATGCGGCATTCGATTTCTTCCAGCGCCTGGGCGCGCCGTTTTATACGTTCCACGACACGGATATCGCGCCCGAAGGCGACCATCTGGCCGATTACGCGCGCAACTTCGCCGCCATGGTGGATGTGCTGGAGGCCAAACAGGCCGCCACCGGCATGAAGCTGCTGTGGGGCACCGCCAACCTGTTCAGCCACCCGCGCTACGCCGCGGGCGCGGCCAGCAGCCCGCAGCCGGAAGTGTTCGCCTACGCGGCCAGCCAAGTGTTCCACGCGATGGGCGCTACGCATCGCCTGGGCGGCGCGAACTACGTGCTGTGGGGCGGACGCGAGGGGTACGACACCCTGCTCAACACGGACCTGCGCCGCGAACGCGCGCAGCTGGGTCGCTTCTTCCAGATGGTGGTCGAGCACAAGCACAAGCTCGGCTTCAAGGGCACGATCCTGATCGAGCCCAAGCCGCAGGAACCGACCAAGCACCAGTACGACTACGACACCGCGACCGTGTACGGCTTCCTCAAGGAGTTCGGACTGGAGCAGGAGGTCAAGGTCAACCTGGAAGCCAACCACGCCACCCTGGCGGGGCATTCCTTCCACCACGAAGTGGCCACGGCGATTTCGCTGGGCGTGTTCGGCAGCATCGATGCCAACCGCGGCGATCCGCAGAACGGCTGGGATACCGACCAGTTTCCCAACAGCGTGGAAGAACTGACCCTGGTGATGTACGAGATCCTGCGCGCCGGCGGCTTCACCACCGGCGGCTTCAACTTCGACACCAAGGTGCGTCGCCAGAGCATCGACGCGGCCGACCTGTTCCACGGCCATATCGGCGCGATCGACGCGCTGGCGCTGGCGCTGGAGCGCGCGGCGAAGATGATCGAGGACGACCAGCTCGCCGCGTTCAAGGCGCAGCGCTATGCCGGCTGGGACGACGCGTTCGGCCGGCAGGTTCTGGACGGCGGCTTCACCCTCGAAGGGCTGGCTCAGGAAGCGGCCAGGCGCGATCTGCGCCCGGCCCATGTCTCCGGCCAGCAGGAGCGGCTGGAGAATCTGGTCAACCGCTACATCTACGGCTGAAGCGATGTTCCTCGGGCTGGACCTGGGTACCTCGGCGGTCAAGGCCGTGCTGGTCGACGAGGCCGGCGCGGTGCGTGCGAGCGCATCGCGTGCGCTGCATGTCGCGCATCCGCAGCCGCGCTGGTCCGAGCAGGACCCGGCGGACTGGTGGCGCGCCGCGCTGGGCGCGATCGACACGCTGCTCGAAGCGGCCGCACGTGACGGCATCCCCGCCAGCCGCGTGGCTGCCATCGGCCTGAGCGGACAGATGCACGGCGCCACCCTATTGGATGCACGCGACCGCGTGCTGCGCCCGGCGATCCTGTGGAACGATGGCCGCAGCGACGCCGAATGCCGCTGGATGGAAACCCTGCCGGACTTCCATGCGATCACCGGCAACCTCGCCTTCCCCGGCTTCACCGCGCCCAAGCTGGCCTGGGTGCGCGCGCACGAACCGGCCGTGTTCGACCAGGTCGCCAAGGTGCTGCTGCCCAAGGATTACCTGCGCCTGTGCCTCACCGGCGAGTACGCCACCGACGTCTCCGACGCCGCCGGCACGCTGTGGCTGGACGTGGGCCGGCGCCAGTGGAGCGACACCATGCTCGCCGCGTGCGGGCTGAGCCGCGAACACATGCCGGTATTGCACGAAGGCAGCGACGCCGCCGGCCAGCTGCGCGCCGAACTGGCGCAGCGCTGGGGCATGGGCCGCGTGCCGGTGGCGGCGGGCGGCGGCGACAACGCGGCCGGCGCGGTCGGCGTGGGCATCGTCAGGCACGGGCAGGCGATGTTGTCGCTGGGCACGTCCGGCGTGTACTTCGCCGTGTCCGACGGTTTCCTGTCCCGGCCGGAACAGGCCGTGCACAGCTTCTGCCACGCGCTGCCGGACACCTGGCACCTGATGTCGGTGATGCTCAACGCGGCCAGCTGCCTGGACTTCACCGCGCGCCTCACCGGCCACCCCGATGTCGGCGCGTTGCTGGCCGAGGCGGAAGCCGCGCCGCGGCGCGATGACGGTCCGATGTTCCTGCCTTATCTCACCGGTGAGCGTACGCCGCACAACGACGTGCACGCCACCGCATCGTTCGATGGCCTGCGCGCGGACAGCACGCGCGCGGACCTGGCCAACGCCACGCTCGAAGGCGTCGGCCTGGGCCTGCTCGACGGCATCGAGGCGGTGGATGCCGCCGGCCTGCGTGCGGACAGCGTCGCGGTGATCGGCGGCGGGTCGCGCAGCGCGTACTGGATCCAGATGCTGGCGGATATCGCCGGCCGACCGCTGGAGCGGCGCGAAGGCGGCGACGTCGGTGCCGCGCTCGGCGCCGCCCGGCTGGCGCGCCTGGCCGCGGAAGCGGGCGCCACGCCGGAAGAAGTGTGCGCCATGCCACCGCTCGTCGCCGTGCATGAACCGGACATGCAGCGACACGCCTACTATCGCGAACGCCGGCAGCCGCTGTTCCGCGCGTTGTATCGCGGTGAGCGGAACGCGCGCCAAGCCATTCCCTCGGAGCAGCCGTGAGCCGGCGACCCAACCAGGTGACATTCCTATGAAGCGATTGTTCGTGCGAGCCCTGCTACCCCTGCTCCTGCTGGCCACGGTGGTCCTGGCCGCCTGCAGCGGCAAGCAGGCCAACCAGCCCAAGATCGGGTTCTCCATCGACGACCTGCGCCTGGAGCGCTGGACACGCGATCGCGACTACTTCGTCGCCGCCGCGGAGAAGCTCGGCGCCAAGGTCTACGTGCAATCGGCCGACGGCAACGAGCAGCGTCAGGTGCAGCAGCTGGAGAACCTGATCTCGCGCGGCGTGGACGTGCTGGTGATCGTGCCGATGAACTCCAAGGTGCTCGACAACGTCATCGCCGAGGCCAAGCGCAACGGCATCAAGGTGATCGCCTACGACCGCCTGATCCTCGGCGCCGACGTCGATGCCTACGTTTCCTTCGACAACGAGAAGGTCGGCGAACTGCAGGCGCAGGGCGTGCTCGACGCCGTGCCCAAGGGCAACTACTTCCTGCTCGGCGGCTCGCCCACCGACAACAATTCCAAAATCCTGCGCGAAGGCCAGCTGAAAGTGCTGCAGCCGGCCATCGACCGCGGCGACGTGAAGGTCGTCGGCCAGCAGTGGACGCCGGAGTGGGATGCGTCCAAGGCGCTGCGCATCATCGAAGACGCGCTCACCGCCAACCACAACGACATCCAGGGCATCGTCGCCTCCGCCGATTCCATCGCCGGCGGCGCGATCCAGGCACTGGCCGCGCAGCAGCTGAGCGGCAAGGTCGCCGTGTCCGGCCAGGACGCCGACCTCGCCGCCGTGCGCCGCGTGGTCGCCGGCACCCAGACGATGACCGTCTACAAGCCGCTGAAGACCATCGCCGCCACGGCAGCGGAGCTGGCGGTGAAGCTGGCGAAGAAAGAGGCGCCCGCTTTCACCAGCAAGATGAACAACGGCAAGAAGGACGTCGATTCGATCCTGCTGCAGCCGATCCTCCTTACCAAGGACAAGGTCGACGCGGTGATCAAGGACGGCTTCTACACGCAAGACCAGATCTACGGCGCCAAGTAACGGAGGCGCGATGGCCGGGGAGAGCTGTCTGTTCGAAATGCGCGGCATCGCCAAGTCGTTCGGCGGCGTCAAGGCGCTGGATGGCATCGACCTGGCGCTGCGCGCCGGCGAATGTCTGGGGCTGTGCGGCGAGAACGGCGCGGGCAAGTCCACGCTGATGAAGGTGCTTTCCGGCGTCTATCCGCACGGCAGCTGGGACGGCGAGATCCTGTGGCAGGGCCAGCCGCTGCGCGCGCGTTCGGTGCGCGACAGCGAGCGCGCCGGCATCGTCATCATCCACCAGGAACTGATGCTGGTGCCGCAGCTGTCAGTGGCCGAGAACATTTTCCTCGGCCACGAGATCACCCGCGCCGGCGGCCGCATGGACTACGACGCGATGTACGCGCGCGCCGACGAGCTGATGCGCGAACTGGGCCTGCGCGACGTCAACGTGGCCTTGCCCGTGATGCATTATGGCGGCGGCCATCAGCAGCTGTTCGAGATCGCCAAGGCACTGGCCAAGGACGCGAAGCTGCTGATCCTGGACGAGCCCACGTCGTCGCTGACGGCCAGCGAGACCGAGGTGCTGCTGCGTATCGTCGAAGATCTCAAGCGCCGCGGCGTGGCCTGCATCTACATCTCGCACAAGCTCGACGAGGTCGAGCGCGTGTGCGACACGGTCAGCGTGATCCGCGACGGCCGCCACATCGCCACCCGGCCGATGGCGGAGCTGGACGCGGACAGCATCATCGCGCTGATGGTGGGCCGCCAACTGGAAAACCTGTATCCGCGCGTGGAGCACGCCATCGGCGAGGTGGTCCTGGAAGTGCGCCACGCCACCTGCCTGGATGTGATCAATCCGCAGCGCAAGCGCGTGGACGATGTGTCGTTCCAGCTGCGCCGCGGCGAGATCCTCGGCGTCGCCGGCCTGGTCGGCGCCGGGCGCACCGAGCTGGTCAGCGCGATTTTCGGCGCGTATGCGGGGCGCAGCTCGCTGGAGCTGTACCTGGAAGGCAAGCCTGTGAAGCTGCGTTCGCCCGGCGAGGCGATCCGCGCCGGCATCGGCATGGTGCCGGAGGACCGCAAGCGCCATGGCATCGTCCCGCTGCTTGGCGTGGGCGACAACATCACCCTCGCCACGCTCGGGCATTACGCGCGCGCGGGCCACATCGACCGCCAGCGCGAGCTGCAGACCGTCGAGGCGCAGATCGCCGAGCGCCGCGTGAAGACCGCCGGTCCCGCGCTGCCCATCGCGCGGCTTTCCGGCGGCAACCAGCAGAAAGCGGTGCTGGCCAAGCTGCTGCTGACCGCGCCGAAGGTACTGATCCTCGACGAACCCACGCGCGGCGTGGATGTCGGCGCCAAGGCCGAGATCTACCGGCTGATCTTCGAGCTGGCCGCGCAGGGTGTCGCCATCCTGCTGGTGTCCTCCGAGATGCCGGAGGTGCTGGGCATGGCCGACCGTGTGCTGGTGATGGGCGAAGGCCGCCTGCGCGGCGACTTCCCCAATCAGGGATTGACCCAGGAGCAGGTGCTGGCCGCGGCGATCGACGCCGCGCCGCGCGCTGCCTGACTTAAGCGACGAATCTCGGGATATCCATGCAAGCCCAGCACATCCAGCAACTGTTCGCGCGTTACAAGATCCTGGCCCTGCTGCTGGCGGTGGCGGCGATCTGGATTTTCTTCCACGCCGCGACCGGCGGCGACTTCGTCACCGCGCGCAACCTCTCCAATCTGTTCCGCCAGATGGCGATCACCGGCATGCTCGCCTGCGGCATGGTGTTCGTGATCATCGCCGGCGAGATCGACCTGTCGGTAGGCTCGTTGCTGGGCCTGCTCGGCGGCGTGGCGGCGGTGCTCACGGTGAACCTGGGCTGGTCCACGCCGCTGGCGATCGCAGCGGTGCTGCTGCTGGGCATGCTGGTCGGCCTGTTCAACGGCGTGTGGGTGACGCGCATGCGCGTGCCTTCGTTCATCGTCGGCCTGGGCGGCATGCTGGCGTTTCGCGGCGTGCTGCTGGGCGTGACCCACAGCGCGACCATCGCGCCGGTGCCGGCGGACCTGGTGTATCTGGGCCAAGGCTACGTATCGCCGCTGCTGTCGACGGTGCTGGGCGTGGCGATCTTCGCGGTGGTGGCGGCACTGGCGGTGCTGCGCCGGCGCCGACGCGCCCAGCTTCAGCTGCGCCAGCTGCCGTGGTGGGCGGATTTGCTCAAGGTGTTGGCGATCGGCGCGGTGCTGGCGGCCTTCGTCGCCACGCTCAACAGCTACGGCGGCATTCCGCTGCCGGTGCTGATCCTGCTCGCGCTGCTGGCGATCTTCAGCTACGTGGCCAGCCAGACCGTGCTCGGCCGCCACATCTATGCGGTGGGCGGCAACCTTGAGGCTACCCGCCTGTCCGGTGTGAACGTGGCGAGGGTGAAGCTGGTGGTGTTCGGCCTGATGGGTCTGATGTGCGCCTTCGCCGGCATCGTCAACACCGCGCGCCTGGCCGCCGGTTCGCCCTCGGCCGGCACCAACGGCGAGCTGGACGCGATCGCCGCATGCTTCATCGGCGGCGCCTCGATGCGCGGCGGCGCGGGCACCGTGCATGGCGCGCTGATCGGCGCGCTGGTGATGGCCAGCCTCGACAACGGCATGTCGATGATGGACGTCGACACGTACTGGCAATACATCGTCAAGGGCTCGATCCTGGTGCTGGCGGTGTGGGTGGACGTGCTGTCCGGCACGCAGCGCGATTGAGCGGGGGCCGCAGGTTGGGATGCCCGACATGGCGAGGCACCTGAAGGTGGCGATATCGGCGTTTGCTGCGCTAATCCCGACCTAGCATTCCTGCTCGTCGGCCAGCAGGCGCTCGCTCACGAAATCCACGAACACCCGCAGCTTCGGCAGCATGTGCTGTCCCGACGGCCACAGCAGATAGAACGTGCCGCACACGTTGGCGTGCTCGTCCAGCACCGGCACCAGCGCGCCGGAGGCGAGCGCGGCGCGCACCGCGTGTTCCGGCACGTAGGCGATGCCGCGGCCGCGCTGGGCGAAGCACACGCGGGTGTCCACGTCGTTGCACACCATGGCGATGGGCACTTCCACCTCCGGCGGCACCGGCCATATCTCCAGCTTGCCGCTGGTAGGAAAGCGATAGTGCAGGCACTCGTGGTGGACGAGGTCCGCCGGCGTGCGCGGCGTACCCCGGCGCGCGAGGTAGGCGGGCGCGGCTACCAGCCGGCGGCGGAACGTACCGACGCGCCGCGCGCTGAGCCGCGAATCGTTCGGCACGCCCACGCGCAGCACGGCATCGAAGCCTTCCTCGATCACATCGACCAGCCGGTCATCGAAATCCAGGTCCAGGCGCACCTGCGGGTATGCCTCCATGAAATCGGACAGCACCGGCAGCATCAGCCCGCTTATCAGCGGCAGGCTCACGCGCAAGGTGCCGCGCGGCTCGGTCGACTGGCTGCACAGCTCCGCTTCGGCCGCTTCCAGCTCGCCCAGGATGCGCCGGCAGCGCGTGAGAAACTGCTGTCCTTCCGCGGTGAGTGCCACGCTGCGCGTGCTGCGGTGGAACAGGCGCACGCCCAGCTGCTGTTCCAGCCGCGCGATGGCCTTGCCCACGGCGGAGGCCGATACCCCTTGCAGGCGGCCGGTCTCGACGAAACTCAGGGTGTCGGCCACCTGCACGAAGGTCTGCAGGAGAGACAGGCTGTCCACGGCGGCCATGATTGCGGAACTCCAGATCCGTAAAGCCACGAACTCTACCCGCCTTTTTCCGCGGGTGCGCCCTATCTAGTGTGGCGTTCCTTTCTCCACCTGAAGGAACGTCCCATGTCTTCGAGCCAAGCAGACGCGCTCCCCGTCGCGACCGTCATGCCGATCGACGCCGTCATCGATGCCGCGCTGGCGCAGCAGCGGCTGGTCGGCGCGGTGGTGCTGGTGCGCCATCGCGGCCGCGAGGTCTACCGTCGCGCCGCCGGCTGGGCCAATCGCGAGCAGCGCAGCCCGATGCGAGCGGATGCGCTGTTCCGCTTCGCCTCGGTCAGCAAGCCGATCGTCGCCACGGCCACTGTCGTGCTGGCCAGCCGCGGCATCGTCGACCTGGACGCGCCAGTCACGCGCTGGCTGCCGACGTTCCGCCCGCGCCTGCCGGACGGCAGCGCGCCGGACATCTCGCTGCGTCAGCTGTTGTCGCACCAGGCCGGGCTCGGCTACCGCTTCCTCGATGCGACGGCCGACGGCCCGCACGCGCTGGCGGGCGTTTCCGACGGCATGGACGACAGCGGCCTCACCCTGGCGGAAAACCTGCGCCGCATCGCCGACGTGCCGCTGCGGTTCGCGCCGGGTACCGACTGGTTCTATTCGCTGGGCGTGGATGTGGCCGGCGGCGTGCTGGAAGCCGCCACGGGCCAGCCGCTGCAGGCGATTGTGCGCGATGCGGTCACCGCGCCGCTGGGCATGACCGATACCGCGTTCCATGCGCTGCAACCCGCGCGGCTGGTTACGCCTTATGTGAGCGACACGCCCGCGCCGCATGTGCTGGCCGAAGGCGAGACGGTCCCGGTCTATCCCGACACCGCCGGCATTCGCTACAGCCTTGCGCGCGCGCTGGACGCGAGCGCGTTTCCATCCGGCGGCGCCGGCATGGTCGGTAGCGCGGACGACCTGATGCGCCTGCTCGATGCGCTGTGTCATGGCGGCGGACCGATCCTCGACACCGCATGGGTGGCGCGCATGGGCCTGGGCCGCGCCGGCGAGGCCGGTCCGCCGGACATGCCCGGCTGGAGCCCCGGCCTGGGCTTCGCGGTGCTGCGCGATCCGGCGCCGACCGGCACGCCGGAAAGCGTGGGCACATGGCGCTGGGGCGGCGCGTACGGGCACAGCTGGTTCATCGATCCGGCGCGCACCCTGAGCGTGGTGGCGCTGACCAACACCCTGTACGAAGGCATGCACGGCGCCTTCGTCGACGAACTGCGCGATGCGGTGTACGCCACGCTGGACGAGCCAGCATGAGCGCCATCGACAAAGCCTTGCCGTACGAGGCCTGCGAACCCGCACCCGCGCGGCTGCCCATGCTCGGCCTGCTCGCGCTGGCCTGCGCGTCGTTCATCACCGTGCTCACCGAATGCATCGTCGCCGGCCTGCTGCCGACGATGAACCGCGATCTCGGCCTCGGCGAAGCGCTGATCGGCCAACTCACCACGGTGTATGCGCTCGGCTCGCTGCTCACCGCGATCCCGATGGTCAAGCTCACCAGCCACCTGCCGCGCCGGCCGCTGCTGATGTCCGCCATCCTCGGTTTCGCCGTGGCCAACAGCACGATGGCTTGGACCGATTCCTACGTACTGATGCTGGTGTCGCGCTTTCTCGGCGGCGTAGCGGCGGGCCTGCTGTGGGCGCTGCTGGCCGGCTACGCCAGCCGCATGGTGCCGTTACGGCAGCAGGGCCGCGCGATCGCGGTGGCGATGGCAGGCACGCCGCTGGCGATGTCGATCGGCATTCCCGTCGGCACGTGGCTGTCGCAGCTGATCGGTTGGCGCTGGGTGTTCGGGCTGATGTCGATCCTCAGCGTGGTGCTGGTGGGATGGTCACGTGCCACGCTGCCACCAGTCGCCGGCATGCCGCCGCAGAAGAGCGGCAGGCTGCGCGACGTGCTGGCGTTGCCTGGCCTGGTGCCGGTGTACCTGGTGATGCTGCTGGTCGTGCTGGCGCACAACGTGCTGTACACCTACGTCGCCCCGCTTGCGGCGCTGTTCGGCGCGCAAGCGATGCTCGATCGCCTGCTGTTGCTGTTCGGCGTGGCGTCGGTGGCGAGCATCGCCATCACCGGCGCGTTGATCGATCGCTGGATGCGTCCGCTGATGGCGCTGAGCGCGGCGCTGTTCCTGCTGGCGACGTTCGCGCTGGCGCTGGGGGCGCGCTCGTCGTTCGTGCTGGTCGTGGCAGTCGCGGTCTGGGGCCTGGGTTTCGGCGGCGCGGCCACGCTGATCCAGACCGCGGTGGCGCGCCGCTCGGGCGAGCAGCAAGACCTCGCTCAATCGCTGGTGGTGGTCGGCTGGAATCTCGCCATCGCCGGCGGCGGCATGATGGGCGGCATGCTGCTCAAGAGCAGTGGCGCGGCGATCCTGCCGTGGTCGCCGACGGTGATGCTGGTGCTGACGCTGTGGTCGGTGGCCGCGGCGAAGAAGGCCTGGGCCTGATGCTTGGCTTCCTGTCCCCTGCGGGAAGAGGAGCTGGACGCGCGCGAAACTTGACCAACCGTTTGTTTCTTTCCATCGCCTTAGGGATAACCCCACTTCCACATCAGATCGTTCGCGCGATTGATCAATGCCTTGCGATACGCCTGGGTGATCATGCGCGCTTCGGGGCTGAGGCCCGCGTCGCAGCCATGCTCCATCGCCGCCAGCAGCGCGTGGGCCGCCGCCGCGTCGTATTCCAGCTTGCCGACATCGTCGGAAGACGGCCTGAAATGGCCGCCAATGCATTGCATGGGTGCCTTCAAATACATCGCACGGTCCTCCGCCGGTAAGGAGTCTCGCGATTACAGCGCGTGCGTGCGCGATGAGCTAGTGGCCAAAAGGAAGAGCGGTGCGCTTTCGATCGCGCGCCTCACTTCGAGTCGTCTTCCTCCACGCGCGTTCCATCGTTGACGCGGTCGCTGGGATGCGCGATCACGCGGTCGCCCGCGGCGAGTCCGTCCAGTACTTCGGCCACCTCGTCATTGGCCCGCCCCACGTGGATCGGCGTCAGCGCGGCCCATCCTTCGCGCAGCCGGAACACCGCCCAGCCATCGCCGCGGCGGAACATCGCCGACACTGGCACGCGCAGTGCATCTTCGGCGCGCCACACGACGATATGCACCATGACGCGGTAGCCATCGAGGATGGTGGCCCAGCGCTCGGGCGGATCGGTGAAATCGAGCAGAACATTGACGCGTTGCTCCTCCACGCCGAGCGCGGAAATCTTGGTGAAGCCCGACGGCTCGACGCGCCGCACGCGCGCGTGGAGCGGCGCCGGTCCACCCCAGTCGGCGATCATGGCCTCATCGCCCACGCGTACTTTCACCGCGTCTTCCGAAACCAGGTCGGCGACGATCTCCAGCTGTCGCGGATCGCCGATTTCCATGATTGGGACCCCGGCGAGGATCACCGACTCGCTTTCGCGCAGTACCCGCAACACCGAGCCGGATACCGGCGCGAGGATCGGAATGCCGGCCTTGGCCGATGGGTTGCCGTGCGGCTCGGGCTCTATCAGCAACGCGCGCGTGGCCTGCAGGTCGTAACGCTTGGCTTTCTGTGCTGCCTGGCTGGTCGCCAGCTGTGCCACGGCGGTGTCGTATGTCATCTGCGCGCGGTCCAGGCCCGCGCGCGGCAGCACGCCTTTGTCCGCCAGGGCACGCGAGCGCTCCAGCTCGGCGCGGGCGAAGGCCAGTTCCGCCCTCGCCCGCGACACTTCGGTCGCAGCCAGATGGTCCGCCGCTTCGGCTGACTTAACCTGCGACGCCAGCTGGGCGCGCGTGCGCGCATCGAGAAAGGACGGGGATATGGGCAGCACGTCGGCCACGCGGGTCTTGCCGGCCTGGACCGCATCGCCCGCATGCACTTCGATGCGCAGCACCTCGCCGTTGACGGGCGAGGAAACCTGGTAGACCTCCCGCACGCGCGTACGCGCATCGTCCACTACCTCCACCTGCATCGGACCGCGCGTTACCTGGGCCACTTCCACGCGCACTGGCCGCGGCCAGAACGCCCATGTCAACGCCGCGCCGACGAAGGCGGCGAACACGGACGAAGCAAGAAGCGGGCGGGCGCGCATGGCTATTCCCGTGTCTTGAGAACGGCGACCAGGTCCAGGCGGTTCACCCTCCTGGCGGTCCATGTCCCGCACAGCACCGCGGCGCCGGCGACGATCCCCACGGCAATGCCGTAGGTGGACGGTTCGATCACGAAAGGCACGCGGAACAGCTTGGTATCCATCGCGCGCGCCATCCCCGCGGCCAGTCCATAGCCCATGGCGCAACCCAGCGGCAGCGCTAGCGCCACGAGTATGGCGACCTCGCCCAGGAGCACGTGGTTGACCTCTGCCCTGGTGAAGCCGAGCACACGCAGGCTGGCCAGCTCGTGCGCGCGTTCGGAGAGAACGATGCGCAGCGCGTTGTAGATCACGCCCAGCGCGATGACCACGCCCAGGCTGATGTAGAAGTTGATCGTGATGACCATGCCGCCGGCCATTACCTCGCGCAATTGCGCGATCGCCTGTTCGCGCGTGGCGACGGAAACCACGGTTGGCACCCCCTTGAGGTAGCGGAACAACGCGTCCTGCTGGCGCGGGTCCACCAGCGCGCCGATCGAAGACACCACGCCGGACTGGCCGGTAAGCGCCGCCAGTGCATGGCGGTCCATGTAAGCCGCCAGGCCGACGTGTTCGGCCGCGATGCCGTCTACCGTCAGCCAGCCTTCGCGCCGCGTACCTTCCAGCACCTGGACGTAGATGCGGTCGCCGCGCCGCACGTCGAGCAGGTGCGCGAGCTTGTCCGACAGCACCACGCCCTGCGCCGGGACGGTAAAGGCGGCGCCTGCGATGTCGTGGAACGTGCGGAAGTGGCTCGAGGGCTCGATGCCGGTCAACGCGAGACGTTGCGTGAGTGGGCCACTGGACAGGCGGGCGGGCACGTCCAGGAAGGGTTCGGCTTGCCGGACGCCCGGCCAGCGGGCCGCTTCGTAGCGCGCCGCTTCGCCCTGCAGGTCGGCAAGTCCTACCACCACGTCCTGTCGCTGGGCGCGGAAATAGAAGTCGTCCGCCAGCGCATCGATGGCGTCGAAGAAGAAGAACAGCGACACCAGCAACATCACCGCCATCGCCGTGCCCAGCGTGGTGAGTGCGGCGCGCAGCGGAAAGCGCTGGAGGTGCCGCGCAATCATCCGGCCCGGCATGGAGAGACGCCGGCCCAGCCGCATGCGATCGACCAGGGTGCGCCGATAGACGGCCGGCGCCGGCGGCTGCATCGCCGCCGCCGGGGCCAGGCGCGCCGCGCGTCCGACGGCACTCCAGGTGCCGGCCATCGCGGCGGCCAGCGACACCAGCCCCGCCAAGGCGAATATCAGCGGATCGCTGCGGTAGGCCAGGAACGGAAAATGGAAGTACTGCTGGTACATCCCTGTCATCCAGTGCCCCAGCGCCATCCCGAGCGCGTAGCCGGCGGCGAGACCGAGCGCCGTCACCAGCAGGGCCAGCTTCATGTAATGCAGGCCCACTTCGCGATCGGTATAGCCGAAGGATTTGAGCAGGCCGATCGACGAACGCTCCGTATCGATGCGCCGCACCAGCACCATGTGCAGCAGGAACGACGACACCGCCAGGAATACCGGCGGAATGATCAGGGCGATGGTGCGCAACTGGCCCAGCTCCTGATCGATGAAGGCGTGGCTGGTCTGGTCCGCTCGGCCATAGGCGGCCGTGCCGCCGTAGGGCGCCAGCAAGGCATCCACGCGCCGGATCACGTCGCTCTCCCCGGCGCCGGGCGCGAGCGCGAGGCTCACGTCGTTGAACGCGCCACGCAGGTCGAAGGCGGCCTCCATCAGCGCCTGGTCCAGCCACAGGATGCCGAACGCGCGATCGTCCGGCATGAGCTGTCCCGGCGGCAGGACATAGACGAATTCCGGCGACAGCGCCACGCCCACCACGGTGAAGCGGCGCTTGTGGCCGCCCAGCACCACGCCCAGCTGGTCGCCCGTTGCGTAGCCCAGCGCCTTGGCCATCGCCTCGCTCATCACCAGCTCGTCGCGTCCGCGCTGCGGCAGCCGGCCCGATCGCAGCACCATCCGGTTGAGCCGCTGGCGTCCCTGGTCGGGCAGCGATATCAGCCAGGCCGCCGCGGGACGGTGCAGGACAGGAATATCCAGCGAGGCGTAGCGCGTGATGCGCACGTCCCAGGCGCCGACGCCGGGCAGGCGCGCCAGTTCGCCGGTCAGCAGGCGCGGCGCGCGCTTGAGATGCGAGAACACGTCAGCGAAGCGGTTCTGCGCGTAATACGCATCGCGGGTCGAGCGCAGCGATGCCATTGCGCCCGCCGACATGATGGCGATAGCCACCCCGCAGGCGATGACCGCCGCGATGGCCGCCGCCTGGAGGCGCATCTCGCCCAGGTTGCGCAGCAGCTTGCGGTCCAGCGCGCGCATGGCCTCACCACCGCAGCGACATGGCCGGCGAGCGTTCGCCGGCAGTGGCCAGGCGCGCGATACGGCCATCGGCGAAAATCGCCGAACGATGGCCCATGCCGGCAATCGCCGCGTTGTGGGTAATGATGACGGCGGTGGTGCCCAGGGTCGCGTTGATGTGCTCGATCGCCTTGAGCACGACCACCCCGGTCGGGGAATCCAGCGCTCCGGTCGGTTCGTCGCACAGCAGCAGGTCGGGACGCTTGGCGATAGCACGTGCGATGGCTACGCGCTGCTGCTCGCCGCCGGAGAGCTGGGCGGGGAAATGGTCCATGCGGGCTTCCAGGCCCACCATGGCCAGCGCGTCCTCCGGGGTCATGGGATGGCTGGCGATATCGGTCACCAGCGCGACGTTCTCGCGCGCGGTGAGGCTGGGAATCAGGTTGTAGAACTGAAACACGAAGCCGACGTGATCGCGCCGGTACAGCGTCAGCGCCCGGTCGTCCATGTCGGTCAGGCGATGTTCCCGGAACGCGACGGTGCCGGCCGTGGGCCGGTCCAGCCCGCCCAGGATGTTCAGGAAGGTGGACTTGCCTGAACCCGAAGGTCCCAGCAGCACCAGCATTTCCGATTCCATGATGTCCAGGTCCACGCCGCGCAGGGCCTGCACTTGCATGTCGCCGGAGCGATAAGTCTTCACCAGGCCTTCGATGTGGAAGGCCACGCGGGTCTGGCGGGCGGTGGACAAGGCCATGGCATCGACCATAGTGCCGGCCACGGTGGCGCGAATTGATCTGCCGCAAGGAGGCGGAGCGCGTCGGAGCGGGTTCGCCGCGGCCAGTCGCGCGCCGGCTTGGCTTATCCGGCGTCGGGATCGTCCGCGACGTGGTCGGACCACAGCTTGCGCGCGAATTCGCGAAACGGCTTGGGTGCTTCCATGAAGGCCGGGTCGAAGACGTAGCCGCCGCCGCTGCCATCCACCGATTCGGTCTCGCCGCGCATCGCGTACTTCCTGGCGCCTTCATACACGATGACCTTCAGCGTGTCGGAGGCAATGTCGCCGCGGCACATCAGGCGATACCCCAGCCACACTTCGGCCGTGCCGTTGCCGTCCAGATCGGTGACCTGCACCGCCGCGCCCTTGAGGAACGAAGCCTGGTGGTCCACCGGGCAATCGTGGATGAAGTCGTGCACGTTCCAGCGTGCCTTCGCTTCGCCATCGTTGATGGTGTAGCGCACGGCGTAGAGATCGTCGTTGGCGCCGTACTCGCTCTCTTCATCGTTGTGCGTGCTGAGCACGACGATGTTGTCGCCGTCGGCATCGGTCCAGCGCAGCGCCTGCTTGAAGTCGCCCTTGAAGGTGACGCCGGCCGGCAGTTGCCTGGCGGTGAGCGCGAGGGGTTTGATCGGCGCGGCGGCGTGGGCGGCGACAGCGAACGCGCACAGCAGCGCGGCGGCGAGCGGTTTCATGGCATTCGTCCTTGAACAAGTGGGGTGCGCGCATCGCGCGGCGCGCATTCTCGCCGAAAGCCGGGCGCGGCGGTATCCGTCGCGCCCGGACGCAAGAACATGAGGTCAGAGGTCGGAGAAGGCCGGGTCCAGCGGCCGCACTTCGCATTCGACTTCCCATGTGTCGCCGTGGGCTTCCAGGAAGCGCTCCATCCAGCGCAGAGCGTCCTGCTTGCTGTCCGCCTTGAGCATGAAGTAGCCGCCGATGACTTCCTTGGTTTCGGTGAACGGGCCGTCCGTGCCTTTGACCCGGCCCCTGGACAGGCGCAGGCGCGTGCCGTCCCTGGTCGGCGCGAGGCCGGCGGTATCCAGCAGCACGCCGGCCTGCTTCATCTCTTCGATCAGCTTGCCCATCTCGGTCATCAGCCGCTCGTCCGGCACCTGCCCGGAGTTCTCGTTGATGCGGATCAAGGTAAGGAAGCGCATGGGGTTTCTCCTGAAGTGGGGTAAGGCGGCAGCGCGGCCGGAGCCGTGCTTCCACCCGGGCGACGAACGGTCCGCACGGGAATCGACAAACGATTCACTGCGGATTGATGACCTCGACGCCCTGGTCGCCGAAGAACGCCAGCCCCTGGCCGAGCATGGCCTGCCCGCGGATGACCGGCA
Organism: Dyella sp. CR10; assembly: GCF_055814425.1. Taxonomy (NCBI): domain Bacteria; kingdom Pseudomonadati; phylum Pseudomonadota; class Gammaproteobacteria; order Lysobacterales; family Rhodanobacteraceae; genus Dyella; species Dyella sp. CR10. Next base: position 4,434,889 of record NZ_CP185986.1, on the reverse strand, counting down.
TGTCGTGCGGCATCGCCTGCGCGGCCTGCTTGAGCCAGGCCGGGCTGAAGATCCTGTCCCACTGCGCCTTGAGCTGCGCCGCATCTTTCACCATCAGCGGCTTGCCCGGCGCCACGTTCACCCGCAACGGAAAGTGCACGTAGCGCGCCGTGCCTGCGCGATCGCCGGCGAGCACGGCCTTGTAGAAGCCCTGCACCTGCGCCTCGAACGCCGTATCGCTCTTGTCGGTGGCGTTGCGATACCAGCGCGCGCCCGGCAAGGCCGCATCCCCCGGTTCGCTGGCATTGGTCAGCGTCACCGGGAAGGTCTTGCCGTCCTTGCCGGTCCACTGCCCTTCCAGGCCCACGCTGTTGTTGAAGGTGAGTGGCGCATTGCCGTTGCTGCCATTGCCCTTGAAATGCAGCGCGAACGCGCCGCCGCCCGTCTCCTGCAGCGCGACCTCCCCGCCGGCGGTGCCGGTGAGCGAAATGTCCTGCAGGTGACGCGCGTAGAAGTAATGGCTGTCCGGCACCACCTTGCCGTCGCGCACCGCCAGCGTCATGCCGATGCGCTGCGCGCCGAGCGTGCCTTCGTAGGTCATGGTGGACAGATCGTCGCCGGCTGCCGGCGACGCGGTGGTGAAGACGGCGAGCAGGGCGCCGAGAGCGAGGCTGTGCAGGGCGGGTTTCATAACACTCCTCAATCGATGAAAACGGCGGAGAGGCGGGGTGCTTCGTCGGCACGGGGGCCAAGTCTGCGCCCGCCGTGGCGCCTCGCGCCGTGAAAGCGGTAGCGAAAGCGGCGCGCTTCAGCGCCCGCCGCCGTCGCCACTCCATCCGCGCGTATTGCGCTCGATCCGACCGAACGTCAGCAGCTGCAGCACCAGGATCGCCAGCAGCAGCGGACCGCCGGTGCGGGCCAGCGAGCGCCACGCGGCATCCTGCTGCTGCTTCTGCGCCTCGTAGGCATCCAAGCTATCGGCGTTGCTGGTGTGCTGCTCGGTGAAGGCGGTGTCGTATTGGTCGATCACGTCGCTCACCAGAGCCATCGGCGTGACGGCCGGCGCCTCGTCGCCGCCGGGCTGGAGCAGGCGGCCGATCCGGGGATCGGCCAGCGACTGTTCCAGCGCATCGGCCAGGCCATTGGCGTAGATGACTTTCAGCGTGTCGGTGTCCTGCGCGCGTACCTTGGAGTAGATGATCTCGATCTGGCTGGGCAGATCTTCGTCCTCTGCCGACACCTCATGCTTCTGCGCGAACGCATGGATGGCCGCGCTCATGCGGTCATAGGCGGCGCGGTTGGGATCGGTGCTGCTGATGCCGATGGTTTCCTTGCCGGTCTGGTTGGCGACGACGCGCGTGACCACGTCTTCGGTGGCGACCTTGGGCGTCTTCGCTACCTTGGCGGCATCCACTTTCGGCTCCGGCTCCGCGGTGGCGCGCCGCCAGTCGAGCGCGGCGTTGAACGCCACGCCAAGCAGGGCGAGCGTGAGCAGGACGGTGACGAGACGGATCAGCCCGTTGTAGAGCTGCTCGAGTTTGTGCAGGAACGGCATGGATTCTTTCCTTGTGTGAGTCCGATTCGGATGCCCGGTCATCCCTGGCGCGCGGCCCGGTCCTTAGGCGTGGCGGTCGTCGATGGCCCTTTTCTTCCTGTTGGCAGACAGCTGGAGCGGCGAAGGGCCGCGGCATCTTAGAGCCTGTGCGCGGCATCGCGTAGCCCGCGCACGACCAGGGTGACAAGACCGTGGCAGCTTTGGCTAGAATCGCGTCACTTAACCCAGGGAAGAACGCCATGCGCCAAGGACATCAGGCTGGAGGCCGGCTGGCCCTCCGTATCGGTTTCGCCATGAGCTTCGTGCTGGCCGCGCCGGCGATGGCCGGCAGCCAGGAAGCGAGCGCGACGTGGCGCTCGACCACGCTCGCCTCGGTGAATGACACCTGCGATGCGTTCTTCTATGACACGGTCAATCCCACCGTCGGGCGCAATTTCACTTCATGGGTGGCGGTGGCCGATCTGGATACGCATGCGGCGATCGCGCAGTTGAAGCGCGCAGCGATATCGAACCATCTGGACGTACGCGGCGAGGATTACCACGGCACCGAAGGTAGCCTCTCGCTGTTCGTCAAGAATCCGGCCGAAGGCGATGGCTTTCCCATGTTCGTCGACGTGGACAGCGCGCTGGGCGTGGTCAGCGTGCACATGCGCGCGAACCCCGGCCAGTTCGTGGGTTCCACCGAGGCCAAGCAACTGCTCTGTGGCCTGGTCGGCGAGGCCGGCGGCACGCCGTGGCCGGTGGAAAAGAAGAACGGCGGGCGCAGCCTGTTCTCCAACCCGTTCAAGAGCGCGGCCAAGCGCCAGCAGGAGGCGGCGCAGGAGCAGAGCAAGAAGCGCGAGGATCTGAAGCAACTGTACTTCGGCGCGATGGATGCGCTGTATCAGCGCGCGCTGGCGTCGGGCAAGGCGATCGTGATGATTCCTTCGATCAATCTGGACGCGAAGTACGCGGACGGCGAAACGCAGACCAAGCACGCGGCGTTCTGGGCGGACGAAACCTCCACCACCATCTGGCAGGCCGCGGACGAGCCGAAGAACATCATCAAGGTCGGCTACGACGCCTCCGCCTACAAAATGGGCCAGCACGGCTACTTCCATCATTTCGCGGCGGACCGTGCGTTCTACCTGCTCTACATCGTCAACCCCGGTACCTACTCCATCACTGGCCATACCGTGGAAGTGGAGCGCAGCACGCTGCCAGAGGCGAACGGCACCAAGAAATCCGCGAAGCCGACGCTGGGCCAGATCTCCCTGATGCCGACCAAGAACACCGAGTACTACCAGACCCAGGATTGGTTCGACGCGGTCTACGCCGACCGCACGGTGAAGAGCGACTACTGCTCGGTGACCATCGTCGGCGGCCCGTGCGTGCAGTGGGACAGCTCCAGCTCGACCGTGCGCGACAAGCTCTCCGATGGCGGCTACCGCACGATCACCCAGGCCAAGCAGGTGGACGGCCTGGTAATCGCCACCAAGCTCACGCGCGAGTTCGCGTCGTTCAAGGTGGCGCCGGGCGAGGCGGTGATGGTGGATGGTTTCTACGCGCAGGATCCCAACGTGCATTTCGACAAGGAAGCCTGCGCCTTGCAGTCCGGCGGCCTGCAGTGCGACATGCGCGAGTACTCGCTGGTGCGCATCCCGGCGCATCTGGAAGATCTGAAAAACACCAACGCGCAGACGTCGCTGCAGTTCCTGCCCGGCCTGACCAAGATCCTCGACACGATGAAGCTGCGCCAGCCGACCGTGGCGGCCAAGGGCGGCAATTTCGCCGGTGCGCTCGGGCAGACCTTCAGCTTGAAACAGCCGTGAGCCCGCGGCGCGGCGTCGTGCGCCGCATATGCTGGCTTGGCGCGGCGCTGATGATTTGTCTCGCCGCGTCGGCGCGCACGCCGACGCAGCCGCGGATGGCCGAGGTGATCGGCACGTTCTCCGCCGAGGTCACGCTGTTCAAGGCGAGCGCCGTTGCCGAACTCGCGCGGCAGGCTGGCGGTACGGAGCTGACGGTGTTCGTTCCCACCGACCGGGCGTGCGCGGCGCGCGGCATACGCCGCCTCGACGACGCGCAGGCGGTGCGCCTGCTGCGCAGCCACGCCCTCGAGGGCGCGCTGTTCGATGCGCAGACGCTGGCTTATCTGGAGCCGGGCGGAAAGGATGTCTTCGCGCTGGGTTGGCGAGCGCCGGGCACGGACAAGATCCGGCGCATCGAGAACGGCCGCAGCCTGAGCGTGACCAGCCTGGATGGGCGACGCGTGACGCTATCGGTCAGCCACGGCGATTTGCACATCCGCGGCCATGGCAGCGCCGTGGTCGACAGTGGATTCTCGGCCCGCGATGGCGAACTGGTGGTGGTCGATGATTGCCGGGTCTGGAACGGACCGCCGGCGGCGCCGCGCGCACCATAGGCGGCTGCCCTCCGCCGCGATCGCCTCCGGACGCTCCCGGCATGGCATGGAGCAAAGCGTCCCTTGATCAAGGGCGGTAGAGTTGGCGCAGGAACCCACCATTATGCGAAGGAGACGCCAGATGAAGATGACCACCGGGGCCGCGATGGCCCTTGCCCTGCTGCCGCTGAGCCATGCCGCCGCGGCAACCGACCTCGATGCCATCGTCAAGGCGGTGATGGAAGACCAGTACGGCAAGCATTACGACGCCGGGCACGCATGCTGGGTCTTCGCCTACACCACCGAGCAAGGCAACGATCTCACCTACTGCATGCGGCCGGGCAAGGCCGAGCGGGTCGATACGCCCAAGGGCGCGCAGCTGTTCGTGCGGGCCGCCAACGTGTTCGATATGAGCGGTGCGGGCTACGACTACGGCCAGGTCGATCCGGGCCTGATGGGAGCGTTTCAGCTCAGCCTCGACGCCAAGGGCGGCTGGACCTATCTGGCGCTGGACAACGCGCTGGAGTTCGGCAGCGCCGGCCAGTGCGGCTGCGCGGATGCGCGCTTCGTCAAGCTGAGCGACCACGGCGATTACGGCTGGCTGTTCGTCAGCGGCGGCGTATGGCAAGGAATCGTGGTGGCCGACTATGCCATCGTGACGCCGCACAAGGGCGGCTTCGTCGATGTCAGCCGCGTGCCGCAGAGCCGCGAGAACGCGCAGGACGTGCGCTATGAGCTGAAGATCGTGGACGATGCGGCGGCGGGTGGCGGGCTGTTCCCGCTGGTGGTGAGCAAGACCCGCGACGGTGCCGCGCCGGAAGACATCCCGGTGCGCTTCGACGCGAAGACCTACGAATACCGCCTGCCGAAAGGGAAGTGACGCCATGCGCGCCAAGCTTTCGCCGGTCTGGCGCGACGGCATCGCGCTCGTCGCGATGCTGGCGCTCGGCGCCTGCCAGGGCATTCACAACCCCAACGTCGTGCCGGCCGAGATTCTGCCGGACACGCAGTACCACGACCCCGCGCCGCCGGCGACGACCCGCTGCGACCCCACCACCATCAGCTGCCGGCCTCCCGAGGATCCCAAGCGCTGCTGGGACCCGGACGTGCGTGCCGCCTATCCGCATATGTGCAACACCGTCGATTCCCTGACGCCCAAGTGGCGGGGCGGCGTGAAGGAAGAACCCTGAAACAGGCGTAGCTACGCGCCGGACTCAGCGTCCCGTAAGGCCGGCGCGGATTTGCACGCCTTCGCGCTGCGCACCTGTGCGCCCCATCAAGCTTTGGCGGCTTTGGTCGACATATGTTGGCTATAGTGTCCGGCCAACCTGTTCATTCATGCGTGTCGACAAGGCTCCAATGGAAACACCTCGCGCCACTCCGTCACCCCGGCGTGCCGCCGGCCCGCAAGGCACGCGGCTGTTTTCGGCCGAGGAGCTGAGCCGGCTGGCGGCCGAGGCCGCGCCGGCGCCGGCGGGCCGCGCCAGCGCGATCGAACCGGTGCTGGAGGGGGTGTCGGAGGGGCTGGAGGGTCGTCGCTTCGCCCTGCGTCCCGGCCGGCTGACGGTGGGGCGCGGCGGACATAACGACGTGGTGGTCGAGGAGCCGAGCGTGTCGTCCACGCACGCCTGGATCGTCAACCAGCAAGGCCACTACGTGGTCATGAACACGCTTTCCACCAACGGCACCTTCGTCAACGGCCAGCGCGTGCATGAGTCGCCGATCCGCCACGGCGACCGCGTGCGCTTCGGGCAGGCGGAGTTCGTCTTCCTCACCCGCGAGCCGGGTCGCCGCATCGGCCGCGCGACCGGCTGGCTGATCGCCGCCGCGGTGGTGGCGGTGATGGGCATCGCGGCGCTGGCATGGTGGGTGACGACGCGCGCATGAGCCTGTCCGCCGTACCGAAGAAGATCGGGCGCTACCGCATCGACGGCGTGCTCGGCGAAGGGGCGATGGCGGTGGTGTATGCCGGCTACGATCCGGGCATCGACCGGCCGGTGGCGATCAAATGCCTGCATCGCGACGCCGCGTCCTCGCCGCAATCGCGCGAGCGCCTGCTGCTGGAGGCACGCGCCGCCGGCCAGCTGGTGCACCCGAACATCGTCACCATTTTCGAAACGGGGCGGACCGACGACGGCCGCGCCTACCTGGCGATGGAGCGGCTGCCCGGCGAGACCCTGGCCAGCCGCGTCGCGCGCGAAGGCCTGCCGCCGCTGCCGCTGGTGATCGAGCTGGCGTCGCAGATGGCCGCGGCGCTGGATTATGCGCACGGCCAGGGCGTGCTGCATCACGACGTGAAACCGGAAAACATCATGCTGGCCGATGGCTGGCACTACGCCAAGCTCAGCGATTTCGGCATCGCCGAGCGCTGCGTCGCCGGTGCGGCAGCGGGCGACGGCGGCGTCATCGGAGGCACGCCCGCGTACATGGCGCCAGAGCGCCTGCGCGGCGAAGCAGCGGATGCGCGCAGCGATCTGTTCTCGCTGGGCGTGGTGCTGTACTGGCTGGTCACCGGCAAGCTGCCGTGGCCGGAGATCCCGGATATCACGCGCCTGCTGCGCGAACGCCAGCGCCTGCCGCACCCGTCCATCACGCCGATCGATCCGGCCATGCCGCCGATGCTGGCGGGCATCGTGCGCACCCTGCTGGCGCCGACGCCGGCGGCGCGCTACCAGCGCGGTTCCGAAGTGATCGATGACCTGCGCCTGGCGCGCCGCGAGTACGAGCGCGCGGACGAATCGCCGCTGGCCACGCGCATCGTGTCGCTGCGCACGCGCTGGATCGGCGCGCTGGGCGCCACGTTGTGCGCGGTGCTGTTGCTCGGGCTGGCGGCCATCTATGCCAAGCAGAACGCGGCGGCGACCGGGCTGGCCAACGACTTCGGCGGTTCGCTGGGGCGCATGGTGGCCGGCGAATCGGCGGAGAACCTGCTGCTGGGCGACGTCGCGGCGACGCGCGCGCTGGTGGCGGACGTGTCGCGCAACCAGCAGATCCATTACCTGGCCATCGCCGATCGCGCCGGCGCCGTGGTAGCCAGCACCGCACCGGACGATATCGGCCAGCCGCTGACTGCGCCGCCGCCGAAGCGCCAGGCGCTGGACGGCGGCGTGGAAAGTTTCCAGGGCCGCACGGCCGGCGTCGTCGAGGACATGCTGCTGTTCGACGTGCCGATCCGCTACCAGGACAAGGACGTGGGCGCCTTGCGCCTGGGCGTGAGCAAGGCGCCGCTGAGCGCGGTGCAGCGCGCGACGTTCTGGGTGATCGTCGCCGTGCTGATGGTGACCCTGACGGCGATGGTGGGGGCGGCGTACCTGCTGTTCCGCCGTCCGCTGGCGCTGCTGGGCATGCTGGACGAGGCGCTGATGCGCGTGGCGCGCGGCGATTATGCGTATCGCATCCGGCTGACGCGCCGCGACGAACTGGGCCGGCTGTTCGCCACCTTCAACCTGATGAACAGCGCGCTGCAATCGCGCCCGCCGGGCGAAAACGCGCCGCCGCCGCGCGCCGCCGAAGCCGCGGCGCAGCCGACCCTGGTGCTTGCGCCGGACGAAGAGAAAAGCGGCGCACGCTGAGGCTCAAAGCCGGTCGAGCCGCTGCTTCAGCTCCACCGCGCGCGCGCGATAGATCACCGCGCGCTCGTAGTTCGGGTCCACCGCCAGCACGTGGTCCCACAGCGCGATGGCCTGGTCCAGCTTCTGGTCGCGGTACAGCAGCACGGCGCGCTCGTGATAGGAGGACAGCAGCTGGGCGCGCAAGGCCTGGTTGCCGTCGGGCTTGAGATGCGGGTCGAGCTTCAGCGCCTGGTCCAGGCGCTGAAGCGCGTCGCTCTTGCGGCCTTGCCGCAGCAGCGCGCTGCTTTCCGCCTGCAGGCGCTGCGCATTGCCGGGCGCGGCGGCCGCCGGCGTGGCGGCATCGGCATCGGCGGCATGCACCACCAGCGTATCGGTCGCCCTGCCCGGCATGGCCGCCGGCAGGCGCACCACGTCGCCGGCACGCAGCGCCGAGGGATTGGTCGAGCCGTTGTAGCGCGCCAGCAGCAGGAAGCGGCTCGCGTCGCCGAGGTAGCGCGCCGCCAGCGTGCTGTACGAATCGCCGGCCTGCACCGTGTAATTGCGCGACGCTGCGCCCAGCGTCGCGCGCGGGTCGGCGGTGAGCTGGTGCAGCAGGTTCTGCGCGGCGCGGTCGTTGGGATAGCGTGCAAGGTACAGGCGCAGGCGCTGCTCGCCCTCGGCGTAGCGGCCGTGCTGCAAGTAGGTGTTGGCGATCGCGCTGGGCGAGGACAGCGGCGCGCCATCGTCGGCGGCGTTCGCCGCGGGCGCATCGGACGATCCGCCGATCTTGTTGGCGACCTCGGTTCTGACCGCGCGGACCTGGGCGCAACCGGCCAGCGCGAGCAGCGATAACGACAGCGCCAGGCGCCACGGGTGCAGCCCCGGGCGACGGGTGTACAGCGAACCAACCACAGCATTCCCCTGTTTCATCCGGCGGCGCCGGATTTGGAACCGCGCCGCCACAGGGCCGCGGCCCCACGGACCGCCGACCCGACCACTTGCCGCCAGCGCCATCCCGGCGGAGCGAGACTGGCGAAGATCAGCGCGACATTATCGCCCTCCGGTCCGCCGCGCGTCAGCGCCAGCTGCAAGGCTTCGCGCACGGCAGCGTGCCGGTCGCGGCGCGCGGACAGGCGGCCCAGCTCGGCGGCGCTCAGCTGCGTCCACACGCCATCGCTGCAAAGCACGAAACGCTGGCCGCGGCGCAGTTCGCCGCAGCCGTGCTCCACCACCGGCGGCTGCGGCCCACCCAGGCCGCGCAGCAGTTTGTGCTGGTCCGGATCGGCGGCGAGCGCCGCATCGTCCTGGCCATGACGGAGCGCGGCGACGCTGTGATCCTCGGTGCGGCCGAGCAGTCGCGCGCCCTCGAAGCGGTAGAGCCGGCTGTCGCCCACGTGCGCCCACGCCAGCCGGCGACCGCGCGCCAGCAGCGCCACCACCGTGGCGTGCGGTTCGCCGTGGGCGAGCCCCTGGCCGCGTCGGCGCAGTTCGTCGTGCGCCTGCTGGCACAGCGTCTCCAGGAACAGCGGGCCGGGTTGCGCGAGCCAGTCGCGCGCTTCCCACCATTGCCGCGCGACTTGCACCACGCCGGCGGAAGCCAGTTCGCCCGCGCCGTCACCGCCCATGCCGTCCGCCAGCACCAGCAGGCAGGCATCGTGCTCGGCATCGTGCAGGCAGACCAGGTCGTCCTGCTGCGTGGGCCGTCCGCCGCGCGCGCGGCCGGCAGCGACGTGCGGACCGGCCTCGAAGGCGATCACGCCGTCGCTGACGCTGTCGATCGCGTTGTCCACCGTTCCCCCTGTCGAAAGGACCTGGCCGATGCCTGGTCGATAGACCTGTGCCGGGCCGGCACATTACGGGAGTCGCGGGCGGCGGTTTGTGCCGGCACGCGCAATCGGCGCCGGCCGTGCGCCGTGCGGTGCGTCAGCCGGCGGCCGGCAGGTGCCAGCGGGCGTCCTGGCCGGTGCGGATCGCGGCCAGCAGGCGCGCGCCGCCGTAAGTGACGCGCAGGTAGACCTTCCGTCCGTCGGTTTCGGTGATAGCCGGTGCCAGCGAGGCGAGTTCCAGCTCCAGCGGCGCCAGGTAACCCATCAGGATCAGCCGGCCCGCCTCCCTTGCTTCGACTTCGTGCAGCAGGCCGCTGTCGATGCCCAGCAGCGTATCGACGTCGTTCTGGTTCAGTTCGATGGACATGCGTCCCCCCCTGCATGACTGCGGTCGAGCCCCCCGGGACGGCTGCATGGTGCGCCTGCCCGCGGCCGGGCTGGTGACCTGGATCAAGCGGACAGTCATGGCGTTTGCGCATCGCTGAAATGCCGTTCGCCCTCCTGTTTCGGACTTGATCGCCGGCCTAGCCTGGGCTGGCTTCACCCCATCACAGGAAACGTTCCCCATGTTTGGTCATCGCAAGCACCTGTTCGCCGGCGCCATGTGCCTGGCGCTATCCGTCTTTTCCTTCCATGGCATGGCCGCACCCGCCGCCGCTCAGGCCACGGCGGTGCCGTCCTGGCTGGCCGGCACCTGGACCCTGGTCCGCTGCGACAACGTGTATCCGGACGGCCGTCGCGTCGAGCTGTACGGCCCCGATCCGCAAGGGCTGTGGATGATCGACGCGCAGGGCCACTACGAGATGCTGATCGCGCGCGCCAAACGCACGCCGTTCGCCGCCGGCGACAAGTCCAAGGGCACGCCGGACGAATACCGCGCCGCATCGCTGGATACCAATGCGCACTTCGGCAGCGTCAGCGTGCAAGGCGACACGATGACCACGCATATCGAGCAGGCCACCTTCCCGAACTGGAACGGCCGCGGCGGCAGCACCAGCTACAAGCTCGAAGGCAAGCGCCTCACCTATATCGTCGCCAAGCCTTCAAGCGGCGCGGCGGAAGGCGCGCATGGCGAAGTGGTGTGGCAGAAGCTGGATTGACGGCTAAGCGGCCGTTCGCTTGAACGCGTCGGCCAGCGTATGCAGGGCTTGGCGCGAACGGGGGTCGTTGAGCGCCGTGTACAGCACCACGTCCTGGCGCGGCAGCGGCGGCAGCGCCAGCGCCGGTCCCACGTCCACCGTGCCGCCCGGCGCCGCGCGCCGGGCGAGCACGGCCACGGCCAGGCCCGCGGCGGCGGCCGCGCCAACCACCGCGGCGCCCTTGCCGATGAACACTTCCGTCCACGCGATGCCGGCCTGGTCGAGCGCGCGCACCGCGGCCGCGCGGATACTGCAGGATTCGCCCTGGGTCGACAGCGGCAGCGGCTCGCCGGGATGCAGACGCCACTGCGGCAGCGCGATCCAGGCGAATTGCTCGGCGTAGAGCGTCTCGCCTTCCTGGCGCCGGCTTTCCGGCTGCAGCACCAGCACCGCATCGAGCGCGCCTTCCTCGTAGGCCTGCATCAGTTCGCGCGAGCCGCCCACGCGCAACTCCAGCAACAGCTGCGGATCGTGCTCGTGCATGTGGCGCAGCAGGCCGGGCAGCTCGCTGCCGACGATCAGCTGACTGATGCCGACCGTGAGCCGGCGCCGCTCGGCCTGGAACGACGCCACCGCGCGCTCGTGCGCGCCGACCAGTGCGCGCGCCGCCTCGAGAAACAGCGCGCCCTCCGCCGACAGGCGCACCTGCCGCGGCGTGCGCTCCAGCAGGCGCCGGCCGAGCTGGTCTTCCAGGCGCCGCAGCTTCAGGCTGATCGCCGATTGCGTGGTGGCGAGCGTCTGCGCCGCGCGCGTGAAGCTCTGCAGGTCGGCGGTGAGCACGAAGGCCTTCACCGCATCGAGGTCGAGCGCTTTGGTGGAATTCATGTCGGGCGATCCGTGGGGCGCAAGGCGCGCGCAAGTTTTCGCGCGGCTTCGCTGGCGGTGGCGGTTGGACTGGCGGGACGCGGCATGGTTCTGTAGCCGTACCCGCCTGCCTTGTAAAGCGTCCGGCGCGACAGGCATAGTCCTGGCCGGCTGGTGACGTTGGGAGCATGCATGCGGGTCCGCCTGGAAGACGTAGCGCGCGCGACGGGCGTGTCGCCCAAGACGGTGTCCCGTGTGTTGAACGAAGAGCCGTCGGTCAAGGAATCGACGCGCAAGAAAGTCCTCGCCGCGATGGAATCGATGAATTATCGCCCCAGCCCCGCCGCGCGCGGGCTGGCCGGCAGCCGTTCGTTCCTGGTCGCGATGCTCTACGACAACAACGACAACCCGGCGTCGACCTATCTGGCGGAAATCCAGGATGGCGTGCTCGATGCCTGCGACGCCAATCGTTACAGCATGATGGTGTGCCCGCTGCGTCTGCGCGGGAAGGATTTCCTGCGCCGCGTGGACGCGCTGGTGGCCGATCACCATATCGATGGCGTGATCCTCACGCCACCGCTCACCGATCATGCCGCGCTGCTGCGCCGGCTCGGCGAACTGGGCGTGCCCTATGCAAGCATCTCGCCGCTGCGTCGCGAACAGACGATCGGCGTATGCATGGACGAGCAGCAGGCGGCCAAGGCCCTGGTGCAGCAGCTGGCCGAGCTGGGGCACCGGCGCATCGCGCATATCGTCGGCATCGCCAACCATGGCGCCAGCCGCTGGCGCCTGCAGGGTTACAAGGACGCGCTCGCCGCGGCGGGGCTGCCGCTCGATCCGGACTATGTCGTGCAAGGCGCCTTCACGTTCGGCTCCGGCGTGATTGCCGCGCGCGAGCTGTTCGAGCTGCCCAGGCGTCCCACCGCGATCTTCGCCGCCAACGACGACATGGCCGCCGGCGTGATGTGGGCGGCCAATGAACGTGGCCTCAAGGTGCCGCGTGATCTGTCGGTCTGCGGTTTCGACGACACGCCGCTGGCCACCCAGCTATGGCCACAGTTGACCACGGTGCGCCAGCCCAGCCGCGAGATGGGCAAGATCGCCACCTTGCAGCTGATGGACAAGCTGCGCGGACGGGGCACGGGGCTGCTGCTGCAGGTGCCGTATGCGCTGCAGATGCGCGAGTCGACGGGGAAGGCGCCGCGCGAAAAATGAGTTCCTTCTCCCCCTCCGGGAAGCAGGCGGGGAGAGCAAGAGCGGGCATGCTGCATCGCTGATTGACAGCGCTGTCATTTCTGGCAGGCTCCATCGCCTGAGCCGGCTCCGGGGGGGAGCCTTGGGCAGCGATCATCTGACAAGGGAGAAAGACGTGCTGGCGTCCGTTCGTCGTTTGCGTATTGCACCGCTCGCACTGGCCGCGGCCATGGCCCTGCTGCCGCTCGCCACCGTTCCGGCCGCCGAGACGGCCGTCCACCCCGAACGCTGGCCCGCCGCGACATGGCCGCTGCCGCATGATGCCGCGCTCGAACAGCGCGTCGCGGCGTTGCTGGCGAAGATGAGCGTGGAGGAAAAGGTGGGCCAGCTGATCCAGGCCGACATCCTCAGCGTGACGCCGGAGGATGTGCGCAAGTACCGGCTCGGCTCGGTCCTCGCCGGCGGCAATTCCAAGCCGGATGCGCGCCTGACCGCCACGGCGGAGCAATGGAAAGCGCTGGCCGATGCCTTCCATCGCGCGGCGATGGATACGAGCGGCGGCCACCAGGCGATCCCGCTGCTGTTCGGCATCGACGCGGTGCACGGACACAACAACACCGTGGGCGCCACGCTGTTTCCGCAAAACTCGGCGCTGGGCAACGCGCGCGATCCGGAACTGATCCGCCGGATCGGCGAAGCGACCGCCGCCGAAGTACGCGCCACCGGCATCGACTGGACCTTCGCGCCCACCCTGGCGGTACCGCAGGATCTGCGCTGGGGCCGCGCGTACGAGGGCTATTCGCAGGATCCGCGCATCGTCGCGCAGTACGCGAAGGCGATGATCGAGGGTTTGCAGGGCAAGGTCGGCACGCCGGCGTTTCTCGACAGCGCGCACGTGATCGCCTCGGCCAAGCACTTCCTCGCCGACGGCGGCACCAAGGACGGCAAGGATCAGGGCGACGCGCAGATCAGCGAAGAACAGCTGCGCACGGTGCACGCCGCGGGCTATCCGCCGGCGATCGATGCGGGCGTGCAGACCGTGATGGCCTCGTTCTCCAGCTGGAACGGCCAGAAGATGCATGGCAACCGGGCGCTGCTCACCGGCGTGCTCAAGGGCCGCATGGATTTCCAGGGTTTCGTGGTCGGCGACTGGAACGGCCACGGCCAGGTGCCCGGCTGCAGCAACGAGGATTGCCAGGCCTCATTCAACGCCGGCATGGACATGTTGATGGCGCCCGACAGCTGGCGCGGCCTGTACGAACACACGCTGGCCGAAGTGAAGTCCGGCGCGATTCCCATGGCGCGCGTGGACGACGCCGTAGCGCGCATCCTGCGCGTGAAGTTCCGCCTCGGCGTGTTCGAGGTGGGGCTGCCGTCGCAGCAGCCCCTGGCGAAGCGGTCAGGCGACATCGTCGGCAGCCCCGCGCATCGCGCGCTGGCGCGGCAGGCGGTGCGCGAGTCGATGGTGCTGCTGAAGAACGAGCGGGGGCTGCTGCCGCTCGATCCGCGCAAGCGCATCCTCGTCGCCGGCGATGCGGCGGACAACATCTCGCGCCAGAGCGGCGGATGGACGCTGACCTGGCAGGGCACCGGGCTGGCGAACAAGGATTTTCCCGGCGCGCAATCGATCGGCGCCGGCATCGCCGAGCAGGTGAAGGCCGCCGGCGGCCGGGTGGAGATCGCCGCCGACGGACGCTATGTCGCGAAACCCGATGTTGCCGTGGTGGTGTTCGGTGAAGATCCCTACGCCGAATTCCAGGGCGATCTGCCCAACCTGCTGTACCGGCCTGGCGACGAGCACGACCTGGAGCTGCTGCGCCGCCTGCATGGCGACGGCATTCCGGTGGTCGCGGTATTCCTCAGCGGCCGGCCGCTGTGGGTCAATCGCGAGATCAATGCCGCCGACGCCTTCGTCGCCGCGTGGCTGCCGGGCAGCGAAGGCGGTGGCGTGGCCGACGTGCTGCTGCGTACGCGCGAGGGCCGCGTGGCGCACGACTTCCACGGCAAGCTCGCCTATGCGTGGCCGCGCAGCGGCGTGCAGGCGGACGGCGCGCAATTCCCGCTCGGCTATGGCCTGACCTATGCCGACCATGCGGCGACACCCAAGTTGCCGGAAGCCTCGGGCATCAGCGGCGAGCAGATTCCGATCGGCAATTACCTGGAACGCGGCAAGGCGGTGCACGGCTATCGTCTCAGCCTCGCCGGCGCGGACGGCGCCGTGGTGTCGGGCGACGTGGTGCCGGCGGCCACCGCCGATGGCGGCCTGCGCATGAGTGCGCTGGATTACAAGGCGCAGGAAGACGCGCGGCGTTTCGACTGGAGCAAGAACGATGCGATCGCGGCGATCCAGTCCGGCGCGCCGATGGACCTCGATCGCCAGACCAATGCCGACGTGCTGCTGGTGGCCACCTTGCGCGTGGATACCGCCGGCGCTGCCTGGATGGGCATGGGTTGCGGCCAGGGTTGCCTGGGCCGCGTACCGCTGACGCAGACGCTGGGCGCGATCGGCGCGGGCCACTGGGCGCGCGTCGGCGTACCGCTCAAATGCTTCCGTGCCGCCGGCGCCGACATGCATCGCATCGAACGGCCCTTCGTCCTGGGCGCCAACGCACACGCCGCGCTGGTGGTATCGCGCGTCGTGCTGGGCACGGATGCCGATCAAATCGTGTCTTGTCCGAAATAACGCCGCGGCCGTCTGGCCGCTGCGCAGCATAGGCGCCGCCTTCGGGCGGCGCCGGCGTCTGGAAACCCAGTCGTACCAACGGTTTGACGCGAATTTCACGCGTGCTGCCACGCGTCAAGCTTCCACGGAAAGACCGGACTATCATTCCGAAATGACAGCGCTGTCATTTCGCGGTCGATAACCACGCGCCACCGTCGGGGGATGGCGGCGCCCCAACTACGGACGAATCGAGGGGAGGCTTTTTCATGAAGTTGCGCTACTCGGCCATGCACGTCGCCCTGGCACTCGCGCTTGCTCCTGGCGCGGCGCTCGCGGCGGACCCGCAGGATGCACCGGCGCAGAACGCGCCCGCGCAGACCGCGCCGCCGGAAAAGAAGATCAAGCAGCTGGACGCGATCGAAGTGAGCGCGACCAAACGCGAAACGCCCTTGCAGAAGACACCTGTCGCCGTCAGCGCGATCACGCCCGACCTGCTCGACAAGGAACGCGTGATGACCGTGCAGGACCTCACCAAGCTGGTGCCGGGCCTGCAAGGCACCTCGCAGGGCGACCATGGCGTGGTCACCCTGACCATGCGCGGCATCGGCAACGACAGTGCCAAGACCGAGTACGCCGATCCGGAAGTGGCGACCTTCGTCGACGGCGTGTACTCGCCGCGCGCCGAGGCGGCTGCCGGCCTGCTGCTGGACATGGACAGCGTGGAAGTACTGCGCGGCCCGCAGGGCACGCTGTGGGGCCGCAACTCCACCGCGGGCGCGATCAGCTTCCAGACCGCCAAGCCGGACATCAACGCCGGCTTCTACGGCAACGCGCAGGTCGAAGCTGGCAACTACAGCCTGCTGAGCGAGCGCGCGGCGGTGAACCTGCCGGTGAGCAGCACCTTCGCCCTGCGCGTGGCGGTGGCGCATGTGCAGCACGACGGCTATGTCGATTACCAGAGTCCCGCCGGCCAGCTGCCGAGCGTTGCGCAGCAGCAGGCGGCGTATCTGGCCAGCGGCGGCAATCCGGCGAAGTTCCGCCCGATCGATCCTGGCCTGTTCGTGCAAGGCGGCGACAAATACAACGCGCAGGACCAGACCGCCGCGCGCGTCAGCGCGCTGTGGCAGCCGAATGATGCGTTCAAGTGGAACCTCTCGTACGAGTACTTCATCGACCGCGGCACACCCGGCATGAGCCTGATGCAGCAGCCGCGCCAGGGACAGGATTTCTGGTCGGCGCTGATCGACACCGCGCCGTACCTGCACCGCAACTCCGGCACGGTGCGCAGCCGCATCGACTGGAACATCAACGACGGCATGCAGTTCAGCTACATCGCCGGCTACAACAAGTTCTCCGGCAGGAGCCAGTTCGACCAGGATGTCGGCGTGCAGGTGCCGACCAGTTTCGCCACCGGCGCACAGTCGCAGAACGACCGCACCAATTCCTCCAACTACAAGAGCTACAGCCACGAGTTCGACCTGCGCTCGGCCGGCGAGCAGACCGTGGACTGGATCGTCGGCGCGTACTACGGCTACGAAGACAACAACATCCGCTTCGACATCCCGATCATGAACGGCACGATGGGGTCCGAATCGGTCTCGTGGCAGGGCTCCTTCATCCAGCCGAAGGAGACGGTGAAATCCACCGCCGCGTTCGGCCAGGCCACCTGGCACATGTCCGAGCACTGGCGCCTCACCGGCGGCCTGCGCTGGTCCGATGACGTGAAGAAGAACATCGGCGGCCGCGGCTGGGGCTGGGCCTACGATCCGACCGTGCCGCAGCTGCCGATCGCGCCCAGCACCTATCCGAGCCCGGCCACCGGCTTCAACATCTCCACGCGCAACGATGCCAAATACAGCGACGACCGCGTGACCTGGCTGGCCCGCATCGACACCGACATCGGCGCCAACGGGCTGCTCTACGGCAGCATCTCCACCGGCTACAAGTCCGGCGGCACGCAGGATGCCGGCACGCTGTACAAGCCGGAGAAGCTGACCAACTACGAGATCGGCACCAAGTTCGTCTTCCTCGACGGCAAGCTGACCTGGAACACGGCGGCGTACTACGAGGACTTCAAGGACTTCCAGCTGTCCGCGCCGATCACCTACCCGGACGGCAACCGCGGCCTGGGCTTCAACAACGTCAAGGGCAGCACCAAGGTGATCGGCCTGGAATCGGAACTGGCGTACCAGGAGAAGGACGATCGCGCCAACCTGGTGCTGTCGCTGATTCCGAAGAAGGAACTCGGCACCCTGCTCTACGCCGGCAGCAATGATTACCAGGGCCTGCCGCCGTGTGCGCCGCAGTCGGGCATCTCCGCCTGCACGGATATCTCAGGCAACGATCTTCCACACGCGCCGAATGTCTCGCTCACCGCGATCTACGAGCACGACTTCCATCTCGGCAATGGCGGCCGCCTGACGCCGCGCTTCAGCGGGCAGTATCAGAGCGACCAGTGGCTGAGCACGTTCAACCTGGGCGACGGCGACAAGCAGAAGGCGTATTTCCGCGGCGACCTGGCCCTGCGCTACACCGAACCGCAGGATCGCTGGTGGGCGGCGGCGTACGTGCAGAACGTCACCGACGGGCGCGTGCGCACCAGTGCCGGCCGTTTCGCGCTGCCGAACAACCAGTTCGTGTACGTATCGCAGTACCTGCCGCCGCGCACCTTCGGCGTGCAGGTGGGCGTGTGGTTCTGAGTTAGCCGAGCGGCGGTGCGGCGTGGGGCAGCACCGCCAATGGTCGTGCCATTCGACAACGGCCGGCGTTTCGATGCAGCGCCGGCGAACCTCCCTTCGAATGGCATGTTTGGCCGGGCTTCCCCCAGAGCCCGGCCGTTTCTTTGGCAGGGCGATGTGAGCCGCGCCCTGGGGTAGTCACGGCAAAAAAACGGCCTCGAGCACCCAGGCGATCCCTGCTGCCATCGGCTGTCAGCAGGCCTTTCCCCGGTGCCACCGCTTCTTCCGCCCTCCTGGCATCATGTGCGCACCGCCTCGCCACGGCCGCCCCCATGCCTTCCCGTTCCAATGCCCAGATCGCGCTCGCGATCGGGGTTCTGCTCATCGCCATGGTGTCGTACCAGTGCGGCGCGTCGCTGGCCAAGCACCTGTTTCCGCAGGTCGGCGCGCAAGGCGCCACCGCGTATCGACTGGGGTTGAGCGCATTGTTCCTGCTGCTGTGGCGGCGACCCTGGCGCCGCATGGATCGATCAGGCGACTGGCGCGCGCTGTGGGGCTACGGCTTGTCGATGGGCGCGATGAACCTGGTGTTCTACCTGTCGCTGCGCACGATCCCGCTGGGCATCGCCGTGGCGCTGGAATTCACCGGTCCGCTGGCGCTGGCCATGTTCAGCTCGCGTCGCCTCATCGATTTCGTATGGATCGCCCTGGTGATCGGCGGCCTGGCCGTACTGCTGCCGCTGCATGGCCAGGCGCAGTCGCTCGATCCGGTGGGCGTGGCCTACGCGCTGGCCGCCGGCGTGGGCTGGGCGCTGTACATCATCCTGGGCCAGCGCACCGGCGCGGCCTATGGCAAGGATGCGGTGACGCTCGGCACCACGATCGGCGCGCTGGTGGCCATCCCGTTCGGCGTCGCGCATGCCGGCAGCGCGCTGCTGTCGCCGACGTTGCTGCCGTATGCGCTGGGCGTGGCATTGCTCAGCTCGGCGCTGCCGTACTCGCTGGAGATGATCTCGATGACGCGCCTGCCCGCGCGCACCTTCAGCACCTTGCTGAGCCTGGAGCCGGCGGTGGCCGCGATGGCCGGCGTGCTGTTGCTGGGCGAACGGCTGAGCGCGCTGCAGTGGCTGGCGATCGGCGCCATCATCGTCGCCTCGGCGGGTACGGCCTTGAGCGTGCGGCGGCCGGCGCCGGCCGAAGCGGCCGCTACAGCAGCCGATTGAGCAGGCGATCCATGCGCACCCGGCTGAGCCGCCGCAGCAGGCGGCGCACGTCGTCGGGGTAGTGCCTGGCCGGCTGCAGGGCGTGGTAGTCGCCCAGCCGCGTGGCATGCGCGCGCAGGGCATCCCATTCGGCGCGCAGCCGCGCCGTCAGCAGCCGCTGCGGATCGCGCAGCAGCAGGCCGTTCTCCAGATCGAGTGCCCACGCGCGCGGATTGAGGTTGTTGCCGGTGAGCACGGCGATGTCGTCGTCGACGAAGATGCCCTTCAGGTGATAGCTGTTGTCGCCATGGCGCCATAGCCACAGGTTGAGCTGGCCGCGCGCCATGTGCTCCTGGTGCATGCGCGCGAAGCGGCGCAGGTTGGCTTCGTAGAGATAAGGCAGCAGGCCGATCTTGCGGAACGGCTGATCCGGCGGGATGTAGAAGTCGTTGGCTTCCTTGTCGCCCACCATGATGTCGATGGCGACGCCGCGACGCAGCAGTTGCCCCAGCACGGCACGCACCGGCCTGGGCAGATTGAAATAGGGCGTGAGCAGGACGACCCGCTCGCGCGCGCCGTGCAGCAGCTCCAGCAAGGTGTCGTTGAGGCGATTGTCGGTGCGCCCGAAGCCCGCCAGCGGCGTCACCGCGACGCGATCCGGCGTGAGCAGCATCGAGGGAACGCGGTACTGCGCCGTCTGCAATTGCTGGCGCAGCTGGCGGATGTCCGCCAGCAGTTCGCGCGTCGGCGGTGCCGGCTGGTCCAGGCGGCGCACCGCGGTGCTGGTGCCGAGATGCTCCTGGACGAAGCCGGCCATGCTGTCGGCCAGCGCCGCGTCCTCGATCCGGTGATAGCGGTCGAGGCGGTAGCGGCCATGCCGCGCGAGGTAGACGTCGTTGAGGCTGGCGCCGCTGTAGAGCACCGTATCGTCGATCACGAAGCCCTTCAGGTGCAGCACGCCGAACAGTTCGCGACTCTGCACCGGCACGCCACGGATCGTCACGCCCGGGCCCAGGCGCTCGGCGTAGGCGCGGTACATCGCCGCGTTGCCTTCGCTGTAGCCCTTGCCGATCAGCCCGCGCCGTGCGCGATGCCAGTCCACGTAGACTTCGATTCGCAGCGACGGCGCGCGGTCGCGCGCGGCATACAGCGCCTCGAGCACTTCGCGGCCGGCGTCGTCGTCCTGCAGATAAAGCGCGCAGATCACGATGCGGCGCTGTGCGTGGGCGATGAGGTCGAGCAGGGTGTGACGGAACGCCACCGGACCGTCGAGCACCTCGACGGCGGCGGCCGGCACGGCGAAGGACGGCAGGGATTCCACGACGGCCGATACGCGGCGGCGAGGCAGCAGACGGCGGGCAAGGCGTTGGGCGCGGGCGATGGGACTCATGACCGCGGATGGTACGACGCCAGTCGCACTGGCCGCATGCCCTTCACGCGGAAGCGCCGCACGTCTCCTGCCGGGCTTCCTGCCGCGCGGCGAGCGCCAGCAGGCCGGCGGCGCGCAGGAGATCGGGCGCGTCGGCATCCTGCTGGCAGCGTCCGTAGGCCTGGCGCAGCCATGCAAGCGCTTGCTCGCCGCCGAGGAGCAGAAACAGCTCGCTGGCCGCGCGCAGCTCGGCCATCGCCGCGCCCTGCTGTTGCGCGAGCGTCAGCGCGCGCAACAGCAGCGCCAACGCATCGTCGTGGCGCGACGGTCCGAGCGCGGCCAGGCACGCGGCCTGCTGGCGCAGGAAGTCGGGCAGCATGTAGCGGTCTTCGTAGGCTTCGGCGCGCTCGATGGTGTCGGCGAGGCAAGCCAGCGCTTCGTCATGGCGCTCCAGGCGAAGCAGCGCGTCGGTGAGGAAGGAGCGGAACGTGACCACGGCCAGCGGCATGGCGACCAGTGCGGCGTCGATGCTCGCGCGGATGACGTCCAGCGCGGCCTCGTCGCCGCGCATCGCGCGCGACCAGCCCAGCGTGCCGGCCGCGACCGCGGACCACAGCGACATCGCGTGTTCCTCGGACAGCCGGGCGAGTTCGAGCGATAGCCGCTCGGTCTGCGTCGCGTCGCCGAGATGGCGTTGCAGCTGAGCGGCGAAGGTGAGCGCAAACGCGAGCGAATGCGAGTGACCCAGCCGTCGCGCCTCGTCCAGCGCCTGCGCCATGTGCCGGCGCGCCTCATCCGCGCGGCCCTGAAAACACCGTACCCAGGCCAGGAAACAGCGGCTGAGGTTGCGGCTGTCCTCGCCGTAGCGGGACACCAGCTGCTCGGCCCGCACCGTGTCCGGCGCTGCGAGTGCGCGTTCGAGATGCCGCGCGGCGTCAGCGTGACGACCCAGCCAGAACAGGTTGTTGCCGTAGGCGTAGTCCACCACCAGCTGGTGCGAGGGGTCGCCGGAGGCGCGCGCGATGTGCGCCAGCCGT
Organism: Dyella sp. CR10; assembly: GCF_055814425.1. Classification (NCBI taxonomy): domain Bacteria; kingdom Pseudomonadati; phylum Pseudomonadota; class Gammaproteobacteria; order Lysobacterales; family Rhodanobacteraceae; genus Dyella; species Dyella sp. CR10. The sequence continues at coordinate 4,413,510 of NZ_CP185986.1, read as the reverse complement.
TCGACCAGTTCCAGCGGTGCGGCGGTGACGCGTTCGGTGAAGCCGCCCTGCCAGAGTCCGTAGAGCAGCGGAAAGGATGTCGCATCGCCATCGACGTCGCGGCTCAGCGCGACCGCGCGCAGAAACGCCTGTCTGGCCCCCGGCGAACCGTAGCCCTGCACGGCGACGTGCGCGCTGCCGAGGCTCATCTGCAAGGCGAGTTCGAGCCGCCCTCGTTCGCGCTCATCGGCCAGTTGCGGCAACAGCGCAAGGCCGGCCTCGAAGTGACGTACGGCTTCGCGGTCGGCGGAGCGCGAGGCGGCGCGCCGGCCGGCTTCGAGCCAGCGCGCGATCGCCGCGCCGGCTTGGCCGGCCAGCGCGAGATGACGCGCGAGGATCTCGGGCTGACTTTCCGCCAGCGCGCGGAAATCCGCCTGCAACGCCTGCGCGATGCGCCGATGGTTCGCTGCGCGTCCGCCGCGGGTCAGCGAGCGATAGGCCGCGTCCTGGATCAGCGCATGCTTGAACTGATAGGCGTCGCCGGCGGCGAGCACCAGGCCGCCCTCCCGCAAGGCGCCCAGGGCGGCGCGCAACGCTGCCGCATCGAGCGGCGACACCGCTTGCAGCAGGGCGAGACTGAAATCCCTGCCCAATGCGGCGGCGAGCTGCGCGGTTGCCTTGGCGGCGTGCCCTTTGCTGTCCAGGCGCGCGGCCAGCAGTTCCTGCAGGCTGAGCGAGGCTTCGGGATCGCGCGCGAACGTCGCGGCATGCGCGCTCATGCGCGCCATCTCTTCGAGGTAGAGCGGGATGCCGTCGGACCACGCGACGACCTGCCGGAGCACGTCCGGCGGCAACGCGTGCCCGAGCTGTCGCGCCAGCGCCAGCGCTTCGGCGTCCGACAGCGGCGGCAGTTCCAGGGTCGCCTGCGCGTGCGGCCAGGCGGCGTCGGGCCGGCTGGTGAGCAGGGTCAGCATGGGCGTCGCGGAACGCGATGTGACATGCGCGCTCAGCACATCGAGTGTGGACGGATCGCCCCAGTGCAGGTCTTCGACGATCAGCAGCACCGGTCCGCCACGGGCGAGGCCGTCCAGCAGATCGAGCAGCAGGCGCATGGTCTTCTCGCGCTGCCGTGACAGACTCGACAACGGCGCGCGCGACGCGTCGGCGTCGCTGACGTGCAGCAGATCGCCCAGCAGCGCGAGTGCCTCGCGCGATGCCGTGGCATGCGCGCCGAGGAACGCCGCCAGCTTCGCCTGCCGCCGCGGCGCATCGTCGTCCGCGGCGAAGCCGGCGAGCGCGCCGAACAGCACGCGCAGCGGATGGAAGGGCGTGTCGCAGAACTCCGGCAGACAGCGCAACTCGAAGGCCGCGGGCGCGGCATTGCCCAGGCGTTCGCGCAGGCTGCGCACCAGACGCGACTTGCCGATGCCCGCGTCGCCGCGGATCAGCACACTGGCGCGACCGCCGCGCTCGGCTTCGCGCCAGCAAGCCAGCAGGTGCTCCAGCGCCTGCTCGCGTCCCACCAGCGGGCTGAGGCTGGCGGCCGAATCCAGGCGGTTGTCGGCACCGGTCTCGCCTTCGACGCGGAACGCCGCCACAGCTTTGCCGTCCGCGTCGCCTGGACCATCCAGCGGTTGCAGATGGACATAGCCGCGCACCAGATGCTGGGTGGCTTCGCTGACCACGACCGCGCCGGGTGCGGCGCGCCCGGTCAGCCGTATCGCGTGACTGGTGGCGACGCCGGCGGCGTCCGGTTCGTCGGACTGCGCGTGCGTGATGACGATGCCGGTGTGGATGCCGATCCGCGCGGCGACCGGGCTCTCGCACTGGCGGCACAGCGCCAGCGCGGTGTGCACGGCCTGCCGCGCAGCGTTCTCGCGCGCCAGCGGCACGCCGAAGTAGGCCAGCAGCCGGTTGCCGTGCAGCAGCACGCGATGTCCCGAGGCGGAGGCCAGCAGTGCCTGGCAGCGCAGGCGCGGCTGCGCCAGGTACTCGGCGATGGCATCGACATCGTCTTCGGCGGTGACCTCCAGTTCGCAGCACAGCACCGTGACCAGGCGGCGTTCGGCCATCGCCTTGACCGGTGCCTCGGGCGCTGGCGCCGCGACTGCGACGAGTTCGCCGTCGCGGATCAGCGCATGCAGGCGCTGCGTTTCGGCTTCCGGTGCCAGGCCCAGTTCGCGCTGCAGCGTCCAGCGGCAGGTCTCGTAGTGCGCCAGCGCAGCGGCACTGCGTCCGCTTTGTGCAAGCAGCCGCATCGCGTGGCGATGCGCGGCTTCGTTCCAGGGGTCCAGTTCGAGGATGCGCCGGGCGTGAGCCAGCGCGCGGTCGAGCAGGCCGGCCGTTTCGTCGCGCAGGCGCAGGCCGTCGAGCAGCGCGAGCGCCTGCTGCAGCATGTGCTGGCGGCGTACTTCCAGCCATGCTTCGAACTCGGGGCAATCGGGCAGCGACAGGCCATGCAGGAATTCGCCGCAATACAGTGCGGCGCCCTGTTCCAGGCGTGCCGTCGCGGCATCGTCGGTGGCGCCGAGCGGCGCGAACCGCTCATCGGCCGCGGCGAGAAAGGCATGCGCGTCGATCCACAGTCCGCCGGCCGGCTCCAGGCGCAGCAGATTGCGCTCAGCGACGAGGCAGGCGGCGAGGCCGGCCTGCTCCAGGCTGGCGCGCAGGTTGGAAACGAGCTGGCGCAGGTAGCCGGTCGAGCCGACGGCGAACAGCTCGCCGAGCTTCTCGCGCGCGTGCCAGCCTTCCTCCAGCGCCAGATAGGCCAGCAGACCCCGGCCCTTGCGATACGACGGGCCGGACGCCGGCACGCCGTCGACTTCCCAATGCCAACCGCCCAACACCCGCAGGCGGGTCCTTGGCTGTGTGTGTCGCATGTCCGCGGAGCCCCCTGTCGCTCCTTGACCGCTGTGACGCTTGTGTGACGCCCCGCTTCGAGAATCCGCGCCGCTCGAAAACTGGGGAATCCTTCCGTGAATCGCGTCTATCGAATTGTTTTCAACGGCCATCTTGGCATACCGCAGGTGGCCTCGGAACTCGCCTGCGGCGGTGTGTCCGGGCGCGCTGGCGCGCCGCTGCGGCCGCGCCGCGCAAAGCATGCCGGGCGAGTCATCGCGATGGCCATCGCCGCGGCCCTCGCCGTGACACACGGCGCGCCGGCCTGGGCGACGACCGTCACCGGCGCGGCCGGCGGCGACGGCTCGACGGGCACCGCGCGCAACGTGCCGGTCGGCAACTGGGGCAATGGCGGCGCCGGTGGCAGCGCGGCATCTCAGCCCGGCGCGCCGGTGCCCGCATCGGGCGGCGCCGGCGGCGTAGGCGGCAATCCCGCGGACAGCGGCTGGGGGTCGCCCGGCAGCGCGGGCAGCAACGGCAGCGGCGGTGGCGGCGGCGGCGCGTCCTATGCGGTGAATCATGCCGGCGGCGCCGGCGGCGGGGCCTACCAGGGCTGGGCGGCCGGCGGCGCGGGCGGTGCGGGCGGCGCAAGCGGCGGCGGCGGCGGCGGTGGTGGCGGTGGCGGCTACGCGGGCTGGTACCTGGGCAGCGCGCCGGGGTTGCCGCTGACGACCACCGATCTCTACATCGGCGGCGCCGGTGGCCAAGGCGGTAGTGCCGACAGCGGCAACTCAGTCGGATCGGGCGGCACCGGCGGCACCGGCGGTGCCGGCATCGTGGGCGACGGCTACAACCTCACGGTGCAGGCTGGTGCCAGCGCGACTGGCGGCCGTGGTGGCGATGGCGGCAGCCATGGCGGTTATGGCGGCAATGGCGGCACGGGTGGCGTTGGCGGTACGGGTGCGGACGGCACGGGCTTCATCCTGGTCAACCAGGGCACGCTCACGGGTGGCGCCGGCGGCACCGGCGGTTCCGGCAACAACGCGGGCGGCAAGGGCGGCGCGGGCTTGGCGGGAGCATCGTTCTATGCGACCAACGCGGGCAGCATCGTGGGCGGCACCGGTGGCGGTGGTGGCGCGGGCGGAGCCGGCGTCTTCGCGACCGGCGGTGCGACCGTCGTCAACGCGGGCAGCATCGCCGGCGGCCTGGGCGACAACGGCGCGGGCACGCAGGCGGATGCCGTGCATTTCAGCGGCGGCGGCAACACGCTGGTGCTGACGGCCGGATCGAGCCTCGCCGGCAATGCGGTCAGCGAAGGCGGCGACACGCTCGCGCTGGGCGGCAGCGCCAATGGCAGCTTCGATCTTTCCAGCGTCGTGGCCAGCGCATCGGGCGGCGGCACGCAATACGTCGGCTTCGGTGCGTTGCGCAAGACCGGTTCGTCGACCTGGGTGGTGACGGGCACCAACGCCACCGGAGGCGGCTGGGTGCTGGATGGCGGCGTGCTCTCGGTCGCCTCGAACAGCGGCGCCGAGCTCGGGCCGTCGGTCGCCTTCAACGGCGGCGCGCTGAGCTTCACCAACACCAGCGCGGTGACCTACGGCGGCAACCTGGCGGTGGGCGCCAACGGCGGCACCATCAACGCGAACGCCAACCAGCTCAACTACCTCAACAACCGCGTCACATTCACCGGACAGCTCTCCGGCGGCAGCCTGGTGCTCAATGCCGATCCCGCCAGCACGCGGGGGCTGATCGTGTTCAGTGGCGCCGCGGGCACGCAGAGCGTCGACGCGCTTACCGCCTTGCATGGCCTCGTACGCATCGGCGACGGCAGCACGGCCACGGACCTGGCGGTGCGCGATCTGATCGTGCAGAACAATGCCAGCTTCAGCGTGTCGTCCGGCGCGGTGCTGAAGATCGGTGGCGGCATTGCCATCGCGCCAGCCGCGAACTTCTCGCTGGACGGCGAACTCGACGTGGCGTCGAGCGCATCGATCGGCGCCGCCGTCGCCATGAACCGCTGGGCGACGATCTCGATCGGCGCGGGCCAGACACTCGCGCTGCAGCGTGGTTTCTACGGCGAGGGTTTCCTCAACGTCGGTGGCGGCGGCACCGTGCTGGACAGTGGCAGCGAAAGCGGCCTGGCGGGCATCGCCATCGCCGCCGGCTCGACCTTCCAGATCGGCAGCGGCGGCGCCTCCGACGCCATTCGCCTGTTTGGCGGCGGCGCGCGTAACGATGGCACGCTGGTGTGGAACCACGCGGACCAGGCGCTGGCGAACTGGGACATCCAGGGCACCGGCGCGCTGGTGCACGAAGGCACGGGCACGCTGACGCTGGGCGGATCCAATACGTATACCGGCGATACCGTCGTGAGCGGCGGCACGCTGGCGGTGAATGACAGTGGCAGCCTCGGCACCGGCGCGCTGCGGATCGCCGGCGGCGCGGCGGCGAGCCTTGCCAACGAAGCGCAGCAACTGGCATCACTGGGCGGCAACGGCACGCTGACACTCAATCGCACCCTGCTCGATATCACCGGCGCCGGCACGGACACCTTCATGGGCTCGCTCGCCGGCGACGGCACACTGAACTACCACGGCGGCGGTACGCTGGTGCTCGATGGCGACAGCCGCGGCTTCGCCGGCAGCACGGCCGTCACGAGCGGTGCGCTGGTCGTCGGCAGCGTTGCCGGCAACGGCGCGGTGCTGGGCGGCAACGTGAGTGTCAGCGGCGGCAGCATGCTGGGCGGGCACGGCGAGATCGGCGGCAACGTCGAACTGCTTGGCGGCGCGCATCTGGCGCCGGGCCATTCGATCGGCACGCTCGCGATCGATGGCGATCTCCATCTCGCGCAGGGCAGCGTGCTGGACTACGAGTTCGGCGCGCCCGGCGCGGACATGCATACCGCGGGGACGGGCGACAGCGTGCACGTCGGCGGCAACCTCACGCTCGACGGCGCCACGCTCAACGTCACCGATCTCGGCATGGGGCCGGGCCTGTACAACGTATTCACCTACGGCGGCACGCTGAGCGAAAGCAATGGCGACATCGCCCTCGGCACGACGCCCGCGGGCCGCACGCTGCTGTGGCAGAACCTCGCCGCGCAGAAGCAGATCAACCTGATCGACGCCACCGGCCTTTCGCTCAACTTCTGGAACGCCAACGGCTTGGCCTCCTCCGCGCGGATGGGCGGCGGCAGCGGCACTTGGTCGGCGACCGCGGCGCAGTGGACCGACGCGATCGGCAGCGCGCCGAACGCAGCCATGCAGCCGCAGCCGGGCTTCGCGATGTTCGGCGGCGCGGCCGGCACCGTCACGGTGGACGGTAGTGCCGGCGCGGTGCAAGCCACCGGCATGCAGTTCGCGACGGATGGCTACACCGTCGCCGGCGGCACGCTCGAACTGGTCGGCAACGGCAGCATGCCGGCGATTCGCGTGGGCGACGGCTCCAGCGCCGGCGTGGGCATGACCGCCACCATCGGCACCGCGCTGACGGGCAGCGCCGGTCTGGCCAAGACCGACGCGGGTACGCTGGTGCTCGCCGGCGCCAACACGTATGCCGGCGGCACCGTCATCAACGGCGGCACGTTGTCGGTGAGCAGTGATGCCAATCTCGGCAACGCGTCGGGTGGCGTGATGTTCAACGGCGGCATGCTGAAGACCACGGCCGCGTTCGCCACCGCACGCGCGCTGAACCTGGCCAGCAACGGCACGTTGCAGGCCGATGCCGACCTCGCCGTGTCCGGCCCGATCGGCGGTGTTGGCGCGCTGACCAAGACCGGTACCGGCACGTTGACGCTGGGCGGAAACAACACTTACGCGGGCGGCACCGTCATCAATGGCGGCGCGGTATCGGTGAGCAGTGATGCCAATCTCGGCCTTGCCACGGGCGCGGTGACGCTCAACGGCGGCACGCTGGCTACTACCTCGGCCTTCGCCACCGCGCGCACGCTGAACCTCGCCGGCAACGGCAGCTTGCAGACCGACGCCGATCTCACCGTCTCCGGCGCGATCACGGGCGGCGCATTGACCAAGACCGGCGCGGGCACGCTGATTCTGGCCGGCGCCAACAGCTATAGCGGCGGCACGACGATCGCGGCGGGCACGCTGCAAGGCGATACGCATACGCTGCGGGGTGCGATCGTAGACAATGGTGGACTGGTATTCGCCCAGAGCGACCGCGGCGTGTTCGACGGCATCCTCAGCGGCCACGGCCACCTGCGCGTGCAGGGCGGCGGCACGCTGGTGGTCAACGGCGCCAACAGCTTCGATGGCGATACCACGGTCACCGCCGGCACGCTGGTGATCGGCGACGACAGCCACGCCGGCGCGAGCTTGGGCGGCAAGGTCGCGGTCGGCACGGGCGCTACGCTGCATGGCATCGGCAGCATCGGCGGGCTGGATCTGGCCGGCACCATCGCGCCAGGCAACTCCATCGGCACGTTGCGGGTGAACGGCGACGCGGTGTTCCAGAAGGGCTCCACCTATCAGCTGGAAGTGCAGCCGGACGGCGGCAGCGACCGCATCGTCGCGAGCGGCAAGGCGAGCATCCAGGGCGGTAACGTGGTGGTGCTCGCGCAGCCGGGCAGCTATGCGGCGCGTACGGATTACACGATGCTCAGCGCCAGCCAGGGCATCAGCGGCCAGTTCGACGGCGTCAGCAGCAATCTGGCCTTCCTTACGCCCTCGCTCGCCTACACCGCCAATGCGGTGACGCTGTCGATGCAGCGCAACGACATCGCCATGGCCAGCGTCGCCACCACGCCCAACCAGCGCGCGGTGGCTGGCGCCATCGACAGCCTGGGCCGTGGCCGTGCGGTCTACGACGCGATCCTGGGCATGGACGCGTTGCACGCGCGCGCCAGCTACGACCCGTTGACGGGCGAGCTGCACGCGAGCACGCGTACCGCCCTGCTGGACGACAGCTACTACGTGCGCGACGCGGTGAATCGCCGCTTGCTCGGTCAGGATGGCATCGGCGACCGCTCGGCCAGCCGCGGCGGCGTCACGGCATGGACGTCGGCGTGGGGACGCGCCGGCCAGATCGATGGCGACGGCAATACTTCGCGCCTCAACGCGGACAGCAGCGGTCTGCTGGTGGGCGCGGATGTCGCCGTGAGCGACCAGGCGAAGCTCGGCGCCTTTGGCGGCGTGGGCAAGCAAGCGCTGCGCATCGTTGCGCGCGGCGACAAGGCAGATGTGCACGCGACGCACCTGGGCATCTACGGCGGTGCGCAATGGGGTGCGTGGCAGGCCCGCGCCGGCGTGGCCTACGCGTGGGAGCGCGTAGACAGCAAGCGCCAACTCGGCCTGGCCGGCGGCGCCGCCAGCGCGTTGGCTCGCTACGACGCGGACCTGGCGCATGGTTATGTCGAGGGCGGTTATCGCTTCGAGTTCGGCACCGCCGCGCTGGAGCCCTATCTCAACGTCGCCCACATGCGTCTGCGCACGGACGCCATCGAAGAGGCGAACGCTGCCGCGGCACTGGACGCCGCAGGCAAGCGCACCGACACGACGACCGCCACGCTGGGTACGCGCCTCTACGTCGGACTGGATCCGCAGGGCGCGGTACACGCGCATGCCGGCCTCGGCTGGCGCCAGGCCTGGGGCGCCACGGCATCGTCGGTGCAGGAGCGTTTCGCCGTCGGCGGCTCGAGCTTCACCGTGGATGGCGTGCCGATGGCCAGGCACGCGGCGGTCGTCGAAGGCGGCCTGAGCTGGCGCTGGAGTCCGCGCGTGTCGATGGATGCGAGCTACCAGGGCCAGTTCGCCAGCGGCAACAAGGACCAGGCGGTGCGCCTGAACCTGAGCGTGGCGTTCTGAACGATGCGCCGGGCGCCCCGCCAAGGGGTGCCCGGCGCGGCGGTCAGCCGGCGACGGGAGGCGCCAGTGCGTCCAGTGCGCCGTCCAGGCGCTCCTGCCATGCGCCGGTGAGCAGCCGATAGGGCACGCGCCGGGCGTCCAGCTCGCGCAAATACCACGCATGCTGCCATTGCCTGAAGGCCTCGTCGCGCCGCGTGCCGTCCTGCACGAACGGCGTGTCGGGCGCGCACAGCAGCACCTCGTCGTAGCGACGCTCGGCCAGCGTCTCCAGCGCCGGGTCGGCCTGGCCGAACATCGCCTGCGCGTAGAGCAGCGTGGTCAGCGGCGTCGTGTCGCAGATGAGGAAGCGGTGCGCCGCGGCGGCAAGCGCCTCTTCGCGGGCGACCTGCACCTGCGCGATGTGCAGCATGTCCTCATGCACGAGCTGGCCGTCCTTGCGCTCCCACAGCTCGCGGCCGTACTCGGCGGCGTGGCGCGTGCCCATGCGTTCGGCCAGCAGGATCGCCAGCGTGGATTTGCCGGTGGACTCGCCGCCGAGGATCGCCACGCGCCGGACGAAGTCGCGATAGACGACGGGGTCCAGGCGGTCGCGCAAGGCATGCACATCGGCGCGCACGGCCGTGCCCGAGACCGGCACCGCGACGCGACCGGCATCGACCGACACGTGCACGACGCCGGCGCCGCCATGCGCAGCCTGCGCGCGCCTCAGCGCCTGGGCGAAGCCCTCGCCGTAGCTCTCGCTGGTGAACACTGCGTCCACTTCGGCGCGCAGCACCTCGCGCAGCAGCCAGGCGACGAAGCCGCGGTGCTCGTCATCGGGCGCGTCGTTGTGCGGCAGGCGCGTCGTGGCCAGGCCGAGCGCGGCGCATTGGCCGGCCAGCCGCGCATCGTCCAATACCAGCCGCTCGGCATCCGGATACAGGTCGGCGAGCCAGCGCTCGCGCCGCGCCGGTTCGCAGCCGGGAAACTCCGGCTTGGTGTAGCTGATGACGACCAGCCGTTCGCATTCGCTTTGCGCACGATCGAGCAGGTACTGATGGCCGCGATGCAGCGGACAGAACTTGCCCACCACCAGGCCTGTGCCGAAACGCTTCATGCGACCGCTTGCTCGCGCCGGAACAGGCGCAGCCAATGGCGCCAGGCCACCAGCGCATTGACCCAGTACCCCGCGTAGAGCACGGCGGTCAGCATCAGGCCGCGCGAGGCGTACAGCGGCACGGCGATGGTGTTGACCAGCAGCCAGATCGGCCAGGTCTCGATCCGCCGCCGCATCAGCAGCAGCTGCGCGAGCACCGACAGCGCCAGCACGGCCGAGTCGGCGAAGGGCGCGTACGCATCGGTGAAGCGATGCAGCAGCGAGCCATAGGCGACGGCCGCCACGGCCGCGCCGACGCCGAACCAGGCGAGCAGGCGCGGCGCGGTCTGGCCGATCGGCAGCTCCGCGCGGTCGCCGTGCCGGCTCCAGAACCACCAGCCCACCACGCTGGCGCCGACGAAGAACACTTGCAGCAGCACGTCGGCGTACAGCCGGGTCTCCCAGAACAGCAGCGCGAACAGCGCGCAGCCGACGATGCCGGTCCACCAGGTATGCACGCTGTTGCGACCGGCCAGCAGGATCGATGCGGTGGCCAGCAGGTTGGCCGCGCCTTCCACCAAGGTCATGCGCCCGTGCCTCCGGGCAGGTCGGTCGTGTATTGCAGCACTTTGTCCTCGCCAGTCAGTTCGATGATGCGCACCGTGCGTCCTTGCAGCGCCGCGGAGACGCGCTCGGCCGCTTCGCGCGCATGGCTCATTTCGGTGGGCGGCAGGCCGACGCTCACCGCGCCATCGGCACCCTGGTGCACGGTGTAGCGCGACAGCGGCAGCGGTGCCAGCGCGTGGGTCAGGTCGATGTTGTTGATCCAGTGGCCGGTGCCGGTGAGAAAGCGCACGGGACGACGCCCGTGCAGCTTCGCGATGCCCGGCCCTTCGGGGGTATCCACCAGCACGCCCTGGTCGCCGGTGCGGTAGCGCAGCAGCGGCAGGCAGAAGTTGAAACCGCCGGTGAGAGCGATGTCGCCTGGCTGGCCCGCCGGCACCGGCTGGCCGTCGGTATCCAGGATTTCCACATACATGCGCGGCTGCAGCAGCACGAACGCATCGAAGCTTGCATCGTAGACGCCGAGCGGGCCTGCCTCGTTCATCGAGTAGACGTCGAGCACGGGGCAGCCGAAGCGGTCGCCCAAGGTGCGCCGCAGCGATGCCGACAAGGCCATCGATACCGAGATCAACGCGGCGGGCTGATGCGTCACCGGCAATTCCAGCAACGCGGCGAACGAGATCGGATCGCCCGCGATGACCTCCGGTCGCATCGCGTCGATATAGCGTGCGCGATCGGCGGGATCGCGCCAGTCGTCCGGATACAGGTTGATCTTGGCCAGACCCGATTCGTCCATGGTCGGCGTCACCGAGACATAGGTGAAGCACCGTCGCTGCATGCCCAGCAGCATCACGCCGACCTGCCCGCGACCATGGCGCAGTTCGACGCCCGCGCGCCGCAGCGCGCGCTTGTGGAAGGCGAGGTAGCGCCCGGCTACGAGCGGATGCGACGGCAGCACCAGCGGATGGCCGGTGGTGCCGGTGGTGCGGAAATTGATCATGCGGTCCAGCGGCACGTCATCCGGCACGAAGCGCGCGATATCGGCCGCGAGATCGCCGCGGTCGACGCTGGCGATGTCGTGGAAGGAGGCAGGCCGGCCAAGCTGCCGATAGTGCGGCACCTGCGCATGGACCTCGGCGACGAAGGCTCCCAGCCATGGCGGCGGCTGGCGCGTATGCCACTCGAAACGTGCGCAGGCGATCTCGCGCTCGTAGGCGCGCAAGGCTTCCACCTCGTCGGCGAGCAAGCGGTTGCCGCTCTGGTTGCGCAGCATCGGCGCGCTGGGATGCTCGCGCATGAAGCGCAGCATGGCCTGCCCCGCGTCGCTGAGCGTGGGATAGCGTTGCGCGTCGGTCGGTTCGCGGCTCACTCGCGCGTCCACTTGTCCGCCGACTCCTCGGCGGCCTTGCGCGCCAGCGCTTCGCGGATGGCGCGCGCGCGAGCTTCCGCTTCGCGGCTGGCGTCGAGCAGGCGGCGCCGTTCGACGCCGCTGACGCTGGCCAGGCGGTCCGCCGCCTGCGCCGCCGTTTCGCCATCGGGCGTCAGGCCGAGCCGTGCGATCGCGGTGCGCGCCAGTTCTTCGCGCCGTTCCGGCTCGTACACATAGCGCGAGGCTGCCGCTTCGGCGGCCAGTGCCGGCACCGTCTCAATGAACAATGGCGGCAAGGCGGCGGAGGTCATGCCGGTGTCGCGCCATGCCTCGTCGGCGAGCAGCCAGGCCAGCACGGCCGACAGCGTCAGCTGGTTGGCGGATACCGCGGTCAGCTCGCCAGACAGCGTGGCGAGCAAAGGCAGCGGCGCCTGGCCGTCGAGAGCGGCAAGCACGTCGTTGACCACGGCGGCGACACGCACCTGGCCTTCGCCGCCGCGCCACGGCGGCGCGAGGAAGTCCGGCGGCGTCTCCATCAGCCGCCGCAGCAGGCGTTCGAGCGAGGGAGCGGTGGGCATGCTCATGTTCCGAACTTGGCGAAGACCTGGGTGGAGGGGCAGTCCCGGCAGACTGCGGCGGGCGCGGCGCGGTGCCGTGCGGCGAGGCGCTCGCGCAGGGCGGCGATGTCGTGCGCGGTGCGCACTTCGCTCACCGTCAGGGGCTGATGGTCGACCGTGAAACTGCAGGGCGCGATGCGGCCATGCTCGTCGATGAAGAGGGTCGCTCGGCGCGATGCGCAATCGTCCACCGCGATGGCGCGACCGGCGGCGCTCGCTTCGAACCGCTCCAGGTAGGTGTCGCTGGCGCACAGGCGCACGCCGCGCCCGGCCAAGCGCGCGACGAGCGCCGGCAGCGTCGCGCGCAGCCAGGCCACGTCGACCGAACGAAGCGCCTGGGTCGCATGGAATTCGGGGCGGTCGCGGCCGCCGAGCTGGTTGAAAGTGATCTCGTCCACGCCCCACTCGGCCAGGCGTTCGCACAGCGCGGGGAAGGGGGCGAGCGTGTCGCGCATCAGCACGGTGTTGACGCGCAACCGCGGCGTGCCATGCGTGTCGCGCTGTGCGGCCAGGCGCGCGATGCCGCGCTCCAGCCGCTGCCAGCCGCCGGGCCAGCCGCGCAACTGTTCGTGCACTTCGCCTGGTGCGTCGATGCTGACGGTCACTTCGTCGAAGGCCGCGGCGACGGCTTCGGCGACGCCCGGGCGATGCAGCGTGCTGCCATTGGTGGTGACGCTCACGCGCAGGCCATGCCGCTCGCGCAGGTGCCGCGACAGCGCGAGCACACCCGGCCACAGCAAGGGCTCGCCGCCCAGCCAGCTGAGCAGGACATCCTCGCCGCTGGCGGCGCGGTAGTCGCCCAGCAGGTTGGCGAAGCGCTCGACTTCGGTCGTCTGCATCGCTTGCCGCGGCACGCGCAGGCGTCGGTCGTAGGCGCAGAAGCCGCAGGCGAGGTTGCAGGTGGTGATGACGCGCCACAGCACGATCATGCGGCGCCTCCGCTGCGATCGTAGTGGCGCCGGCTGAACTCGCGCGCGAAGGCGAGCAGGTCGGCCATGTCGCGCACCGCATGGATGTCCCAGCCGGCTTTGCCGGCGCGCAGCAGATCCGCCATCCACGGGCGATCCGCGGCGGCGATATGCGCTGGCAGCGGCGTGTACAGATTGAGCGCCATGGTGCCGCCGCCGCGCGCGCTGGCGAGCGCGCTCGCGGCGATGTCCCAGCCGCTTCCGCCGCGCTCGTCCTGGTCGAACATCGTGGTGATGCCGTCGTCGGAGATATGCAGGATGTGCACGGCGCGCTCGTACGGCCCGCGTCGCGCGTAGGTGTCGCGCAGGCGATGGATGGGGAAGGCCGTGGCGCCGCCGAAGAAGCCGGTCAGCACGCGCAGGATCGCGTCCTCCGCGCGCACGAAGCCATCCGTATGCAGCACCTGGTGCTTGCCGCTCCACAGCGTCACCTGCACGCGCGCGCCGGCACGCAGCGCCGACAGGGCAATCACCGCGCCGGCGAGCGCGAGGTAGGAGAGCTGCCGCTGCGGGTTCGGCATCGAGCCGGAGCTGTCGACGTACAGATCCAGGTCGATCGGTTCATCCGCCGGGTCCTGGCTGGGCGCTTCGCCATAGGTGCGCTGCACGGTGGTGAGGCCGGGGATCACGCGCGGCGATTGCAGCACGCTCTGCATCCAGTCCAGCGCATCCAGCGGATCGCCGGCTTCCCATGGCTCCAGGCCTTCCGGCAGCAGCTCGGTCACGCGCGGCTGCGGACGGGACGGGAAGCGGATCAGATGCGGCAGCGCGCGCTCGCGGTAATAGCGCACGGCGATGTCGTGATCGTCCAGGTCCAGGCCGGCCGCGCGCAGGATCTCGCCGTACTCGAACGGCTCGCGGGTCTGGCCGGTGGCCTGGCGGTTCGGCGGCGGCGCCAGGCCGCCATCGACCGACGGCGGCTCGGTCGGCGCTTCTTCGCCGGTGATGCGCGGATCGTTGGCCGGATGCATGGCCTGGTCCAGCTCGCCGTCTTCGATGCGCTCCAGCCCGACCGGCTGGCTGCCCTGCCCGGCATGGCGCGTATCCATCAGCGCGTCCACGCGCCAGTCGGTGACCGAGCGCAGCAAGTGCGGCAACAGCAGCGCGGCGAAGCGCGTGGCGCCATCCATCCATTCGCCCGCATAGACGCGCACCACGCGCGCGCCGAGCCAGGCGTCGCCGCGCAGCGCGGCATCGTTCACCGGCCCCCCGAGCGAACCGGGCTCCAGCTGCCAGAGTTGTTCGTAGATACCCATGTAGAGCATCCACACGGGCGAGGTTTCCTTGCTCGTGTCGCGTTCTTTCAGGCGGCGGTAAATGTCGGCCATGCGCAGGCCGCACTGGCGTTGCAGGCGGTCGTTGATGAGCAGGTCGGTGTAGAGGTTGGCCACCATTGGCGCGTGCGCTTCGAGCGTGGGCAGCGCATGGCGGATGCGCGCGAGCAGGCGCGCATGGTCGGTGGCGGTGGCCGGCGCGAGCACGTGATGACCGATCTCGTGCGCGAGGATTTCCTCGGCGTGATCGCCCAGTTCGAGGCGTTCGACTTCCTCCAGGTCGATCACCACGCGCTGGTCGGCCAGCCGGATCATGGCGAAGCTGCCGGCCAGGCCTTCGGCGGCTGCTTCCATGCGGCTTTCGCACAGGCGCGGATCGCGCAGCCGCGTGAAGCGGCTCCATGCCGCCAGGGCGGCGGGCCAGGCGGCCTGCCAGCGGTCCAGCGTCGGGACGATGGGCAGCAGATCGCTCACGCGCGGGCCGGCACGATGCGCACGTGATGCGACCACGGCGAGAAGAACGCGACGCTGTCGCCGCCGGCGACGGCTTTCATGCGCTCGCCCGGCACGGCGAAGGCGATCTCGCGGCCATGCACGCTGCCGCCGCGCGGCGTGATCGCTACGCCGGGCGCCTGCATGGCGCCGGCTTGCGCGAATTCGCCGGGAGACGCGGGCAGCACCACCGCGCCGAACGCGTCGGCCATCAGCAGGAAATGGCGGCCCGCGCTTTCCGCCACGAAATGGCCGGCGTCACCGCGCACCTCGGGCGGCACGGCGAAGGGGCCGTCCAGACCGCTGAAGCCGCCGACGGTCTGGCCCTGTGCATCCACGCCGCCGGTGGCCGGGTTCCACCAGCGATCGGTGCGGAGGCGTTCGTGCAGGTCGTGCCAGGGCGTGTCCGGCGCGCCGAGCGCGGCAGCGGCGAGCGCGGGATCGAGCTGCGCTGCTTGCGCCAGCGCCGGCTCGCGCAGGTGCGCCATGCCGGCGCGCCAGGCGCACAGTGCGCCGAGCGCGCGCAGGTCGTCCAGGTTGCGGCATCGTGGCGCGAGTTCGCGCATGTGCTCGATCCATGCATCCACGCGCACGCCACGCACGCTGCCGAGGCGCACGACGGCGTTGGCGAGCAGGCCGAGCGTCTCCGTCGGCGCCTGCGCGATGAACGGGGCCACCGCCGCCGCCAGCGCCTGCCAGGCGCGATCGACCCACGGCAGGCGTGCGGCGGGGCCGGCCAGCCCTTGTCCGACCAGGTTCAGGCCGATATCGAAGCCGGCTTCCACGACCGCGCCGGTGCTCAGCGGGTCGATGGCATCGACTGCCGCGCTTATCGCGTCGAGCGTGCCGGTGACGAACGCGCCGAACGCGGCCGTGTCCAGCGCGGGCTGGCGATGCCGGGCCTCGGCCACGCGCTGGTTGAGCAGCGCGCGGCGCGAAGCGAGCACGCCGGCGAGAGCGTCGGAGACCATCTCAGCGCGCCTGCTGCCAGTGCAGATAATTGGTGTAGCGCTGGTGCAGGTACTTGAGCTTGAGCAGGTCGTCGTAGAGATGCCCGTAGAGCTTGCGGCCCTTTACCCGTTCTTCGATCAGCCGCTCGATGCGCACCAGCCGCGAGCGCGTCTCGCGCTCGCTAAGCCCGTCCAGCCCGCGCGCGAACTCCGCCGACAGCGCGCCGACCGGATCGTCGCGATCGAGGTCCAGGCGGTCGTACTCCGCATTGGACGCATCGAACAACCAGCGCAGCCAGCTCAGACGATCGGTGCGGTAGGCGGCGTTCTCCGGCAGGGCGAAGAACGGTGCGTCCAGGTCCGGCTGCAACTTGTCGTTGAGCACGAACGGCAGGACGTGGCGCAGGTCGTCCAGCGCCACCGCCGCGTTGCCGCGGAAGTACGCCAGCGCCTTGGCGAACACCAGCAGCGTGGTGAGGTTGCGCACCGACAGGCCGTTGCGAGTCTGGCAGCCCAGATCCTTCATGCGGTCGCGGCCGGTATCCGCCGCGGTGGCCTGCGCCCAGTCGGCGCCGGCCAGGCGCACGGTGTCCTTGGTCAGGTATTCGAACTGCGCGCCGGCCGTTTCCATCATTTCGAACTGGCTGGCGAAAAACTCGAGGCGGCGGCGCACGTCGTGCGGTACCTCGACGGCGCGGATCTCCTCGCCCAGGCGATCGACTTCCGCCTCGGAAAAGATGATGTCGCGCGGCACCACTTCCTCCGGCCGGATGTTCTCCTCGACGCGCAGCAGCAGCTCGTCGAGAAAGCGCGGATTGAAGGCCAGCGCCTGCACCACCACGTCGATGCGGTCGCGCAGCGCCTCCACCACCTGGTAGGTGCCGCCGCCGCGGTCGTCGTTGGCGGTGAGATACCAGGCCGATTCCGGGCATTCGAAGACGTGGTTGAGGATCTCCGCGTAGTTGTCGCCCATCACCGTCAGCAGCGCGCTCTGCGTTCGCGTGGGGATGCGGTTGTACTCGTCGATGATCTTCACGCGCATGGCCAGCCATTTGCGCCAGGCGATGCGGATATCGCCCATGTCCTGCGCGGCGACCAGATCCGCCGGCAGAGGGTTGCCCAGCAGATCGGCGATGGTCATCTGCGGATGGCCGTGCTGCATGGCGCGACGCACCTCGCGCACGGGGTAGCCGGCGAGCACGCCCATCAGGATCGCGCTGGCCGTCTTGCCGCGCCCGGGGCCGCCGATGAACAGGCATTTGCGCCGCGCCGCGAAGGTCAGCAGCGGCAGCAGCACGTAGCTGGAATAGCTCTGCGCCGACGGCAGCGTCAGCGTGCGGCGCGTATCGCCCACCGCGAACGTGGCCGAGGGGCCGTCGTGGTACTCGATGTCGTAGTGCGGGCTGATGATCGCGTTGTTGACGATCCAGAAATACGCCTGGCGCAGCTTCTCGTCGAGGCGCACCGGGTGAGCTTCCGTGTCGGCGGCCGTGCGCACCGGGCCCTCGTACAGCTCGGCGACGTCGAACGTCCGTGGCGCCTGCTCGGCCTTGGGGTTGGTCGGCGCCTTGGAGACGCGCTGGAACAGATTGAACGGCGACACTCGATCCCTCGCTTCGCAGCCATTCGCGCCATTCTAGAACGCCCGGTCGCCAGCAGTAAGTCGCTGTCAACCGGGCGTTGGCAAGCGGCGCCGCCGGAAGCGGCGGCGCCGAGGTTCCTCAGTAGCGCGTATTCAGATAGCCGATCTTGGTCGTGACCGGCGCGAACACGCCCGCTTCGGTGAACCACAGCAGGCCCGAACGCTGATCCAGCGCGATGTTGTAGTAGCCGCTGTTGGCCGAGGGGATCGGGTACTCGGTGACCTTGGCGGTCTTGGGATCGAGTACGGCCAGGAAGCCGGCGTCTTCCTCGAACCACAGGCGGCCACGGCCGTCAGTGCGCATGTCCTCGGCTTCGGCATTGGCGGTCGGCAGCGGAAATTCGATCCAGCCCGGCGTCACCACCGGCTGTACGGTGCGGGTCGTGGCGGCCACCTGCGTGCGCGTGTCCGGGGTCCGTCCCGAGACGATGCGCTGCGAAGGGGCCGACTGGCCGGTCACCCACTGGCGACCGGGCTGCACGACGTCATCCGTGTGCGGCGCGGTGAGCGGATCGAGCAACGCCACCGCATTGGCGAAGTACTCGGAGACCCACACGGTGCCGTCGGCATTGGCGATCACGCCGGCGGGATTCCCGCCGAAGGTGGGCACCGGATAGGTGCTGATCACGTTGGTGCAGGGATTGAGGCGGCGCACTTTGTTGGTGCCCGCTTCGCCGGCGCCGTCGAAGTTGCGCTCGACGAACCAGACATTGCCCCACCTGTCGAGGCTCAACTGTTCGATGTTGTCGTCCGGATGTTCCAGCGTCACCTGCCATTCGGTGAAGGTGCCGTCGGGCGACAGCCGGCCCACGCCTGCGGTCTCGGTGAACCACTTGCTGCCGTCCGGCGCGATCTGGATGAAGAACGGCGAGGCGCCGGAGGGGATCGCGTACTCCACGATCTTGCCGGTAAGCGGATTCAGATGGCCGATGGCGTGCGTCTTGCTGTCGGTGAACCAGATGCCGTCGACGCCGGCTTTGACGATGAACGGCTGGCCGCCGTTCGGCACCGGATACTCGGCCGAGCTGCGATCCGGACGAAGCACGGCGAGCTTGCCCGCGGTGGTTTCGGCGTACCACACGCTGCCATCGAACGCGACGTCGACGCCTTGCGGCGAACTGGCCGGTGAGGGGGTGGCGATCTCGCCGACGGTGGCCTGCGCGGGCAGCGCATCGGTGGCCGAGGACGGTGCGCAGGCAACGAAAAGCGCCACGCCGAGGACAGCCGGCGCGGCCAGGTGTAACAGGTGTTTCATCACGATCTCCTTGTGATTGGGCAGATATGCCAATGCCACCGGCAAGGGGCCGCCGATGGCGCGCGGAAGCTAGCACAGGAGGGTGTCAATACAGGTGCATGGCCCCCGCCGATCGAGCCTTGCCCTGCGGCTAAGTGGATATGCATCACAGTCGATGCGCGCCCGGCGAATGCCGGTGCATGCTTTCCCGGCGCCGACGAGGTTCCGCCAGCCATGGCGGATCAAAACGTCGGGATGCGAAATTTTCGGTCATCCCGTCTTTATTCCGGAGGTAATTCCGGCGCATAGTTCGAGACGAGGGCCGGGGAGACGCGTGATCGAAGTGAGCTGCAACATGAGCAACAGGGTGTGTGCGCACCATGGATGAGCGGAGGCCGGAATCCCATCATCGGGTTGCCCTCATCTTCGTGGTACTGCTTGTCCTGTTCACCCTGGGCGCGCTGTATGCGCCGAGTTTCGAACAAACCCCGGTGGTATCGCGAGTCGCCACGTCGATGCAGCCGGCCATGCCGGCCGTCGAGGTCTGGCTGAGCACCGAGAACCGCCGGCTGCAGCTGGCCAGCCAGCCCGACATCGCGATGCACCTGCGCGAGCAGGAGGCGGCCGACGTCATCATCGACACGCACACCACCTATCAGAGCATGACCGGTTTCGGCGCGGCGCTGACCGACTCCTCGGCCTGGCTGCTGCAGAACAAGCTCAACGCCTTGCAGCGCGGCGCCTTGTTGCAGGAGCTGTTCGGCCCGCCGCCGAACCTCAATTTCCACATGATGCGCCTGACCATCGGCGCCTCGGATTTCTCATTGCAGCCGTACACCCTGGACGACGTGCCCCAGGGGCAGACCGACCCGGGCCTCGCGCATTTCAACGTCACGGCCAATCTGCAGGACGTGATCCCGGTGATGCGCGAGGTCATAGCCGTGCATCCGGGCTTGCTGGTCGTGGCCTCGCCGTGGAGCGCGCCGGCGTGGATGAAGACCAGCGAGAACCTGATCGGCGGCGAGCTGCTGGCGCAGTACGAAAGCGCATACGCCGACTATCTCGTCAAATACCTCGATACCTATCGCGGCTACGGCATCCCCATCTTCGCCCTGACCTTGCAGAACGAGCCCAGTTTCACGCCGATCACCTACCCCGGCATGGAGATGAGCGCGGAAACGCGGGCGCGCGTCATCGCGCAGTACCTCGGCCCGAAGCTGGCCAGCCGCAAACCGCGGACGCGCATCCTGGATTGGGACCACAACTGGAATCACCCCGAGCAACCGCTAGCCGTGCTGGGCGACCCGGCCGCGGCTCCCTATGTGGACGGCGTGGCCTGGCATTGCTACGAAGGCAGCCAGTACGCGCAGGGCGAAGTGCATCGCGCGTTCCCGAAGAAGGATGCTTACCTCACCGAGTGTTCCGGCGGCGACTGGGCCTCCGCGGCCAATGGCGAGCTGATCTGGTTCACGCGCAACCTGCTGGTGCTGGGCACGCGGCAATGGGCGCGCGGGGTGATCTATTGGAATCTCGCGCTGGACGAAAACCACGGGCCGCATTTCGGCGGCTGCGATCTGTGCAAGGGCGTGGTGACGATCGACTCGCAGACCGGCGCGGTCAGCCGCAACGACGAGTACTACGCACTCGCGCACTTCAGCAAGTTCGTGCTGCCGGGCGCGGTGCGCGTGAAGTCGACCGATACGGATGCCGATAAGGGCATCGCCAACGTGGCATTCCAGAACCGGACCGATGGCTCGGTCGTGCTGGTCATGGTGAACAGCCATACCAATGCACGTACCGTGTCGGTGGCCGAGGGGCAGACACGCTTCGAGTACACGATGCCGCCACGCAGCGTGGCGACCTTCGTGTGGAACTCGGACCTGGCCGGATCGTGGGTGCGGCGCGCGTTCCGGTGGTTGAACGGGACGCCGTAGGTCGGGGTGAGCCATAGGCGAACCCCGACACACCTGGCAC
This sequence comes from Dyella sp. CR10, assembly GCF_055814425.1. Classification (NCBI taxonomy): domain Bacteria; kingdom Pseudomonadati; phylum Pseudomonadota; class Gammaproteobacteria; order Lysobacterales; family Rhodanobacteraceae; genus Dyella; species Dyella sp. CR10. The sequence goes on along the minus strand of NZ_CP185986.1, from coordinate 4,392,712 downwards.
GCGATCGCGCCACGTTGGGGTTCGCTGCGCTCACCCCAACCTACGCTTTACGCTCAGCCCTGCGGCGGAATCGCGCTGGGGTCCATCCACATGATTTCCCAGATGTGCCCGTCCAGATCCTCGAAGCTGCGCCCGAACATCACGCCGTACTCCTGCGTCGGCGTGGGATCGGCCTTGCCGCCGGCGGCGGTGGCCTTGTCGACCAGGGCGGAGACCTCGTCGCGGCTGCCCGCCGACAGGCACAGCAGCACCTGGGCATTGGCGTGCGCGTCGACGATCGGCTTGCTGGTGAACTGGCGCCATTTGTCGTGGGTCAGCAGCATCACGTAGATCGTCTCGGAGATCACCATGCAGGCTGCGGTGGCGTCGGTGAAATGCGGGTTGTTGGTGGCGCCGACCGCTTCGTAGAACGCCATGGATCGCTGCAGGTCCGTCACCGGCAGGTTGACGAAGATCATCTTGCTCATTGTCTGGGCCTTATGTGCGTATAAGCCACGGCTGGATTGCCGTGGCCTCTTGATGACGAGCGGGGAAAGAGAAAATCGACACGACCGGCGAGATCGGCCGGCGGCGATGCATCGAGTCTCGCCCGCGCGGCTCTCAAGCCACGAGATCGAAGCGTACGGCGGCTGGCGCGGCGATGCGGGTGCCAGGCGTCATGAGGTGCACGGCCGTGCGCCAACCGGCCCCCGATCGAAACGCTTAAGCCTTCATCGCATCGATGAGTGCCCTCAGCCCCGCCGACTGATGCTTGCGGCTGGGGAAATAGAGAAACAGGTTCTCTTCGGTACGGCACCAGTCTTCGAGGCAGTACCGCAGCCGCCCATCGGCGATGTAGGGCGCGGCGCGGTCCGACCACACATAAGCGAGCCCGACGCCCCGCGCCGCTGCCTCCACCATCAGCTCCTGGCTATCCACCGTCAGCGGACCGTCGACATCCACCTGGATGGTTTCGCCGCCCTTGGCGAATTCCCAGTGGAGCAGGCTGCCGCTGGGAAAGGCGTAGCGGATGCACGCGTGCTCCCTCAGGTCATGCGGAAGCCGGGGCGCGGGCCGCTGCTCGAAATAGCTCGGAGAGCCCACCACCGTGAAGCGGAATCGCGGCTTGATCCGCACCGCGATCATGTCCTGCGACAGGCGCTCGCCGAAGCGGATGCCCGCGTCGAAGCCGCCCTCCACGATGTCGACCAAGGCGTCCGTGGCGACGACTTCCAGCTTCAGTCCCGGATTCGCCGCCAGCAGCGCGGGCACCACGTCGCCGAGCACGTAAAGCGCGAGCGAGTTGGGCACGTTCAATCGAACCGTCCCGAATGGCGTGGCGCGGAACGAGTTCAATGCGTCGACGGCGGCACGCATGTCCGTCAAGGCGGGCTCGAGGCGGGAGAACAGCATGTCGCCCGCTTCCGTCAGCGAGACGCTGCGCGTGGTGCGATGAAACAGCCGGACGCCGACGCGCGCCTCCAGGTTCCGGATGGCGTGACTGACGGCGGAGGCGGTGGTGCCTCGCTCTGTCGCCGCCTGGCGGAAGCTGCGGTGCCTGGCGACGGCGGCGAAGACCGCGAGCTCGCTTAGCTCAGTGGGGTCCATTGGTGAATGTCACTCATCATCGTCGTAAATATTGCTTACTTTATCGTAGCAATGCGCATCGCCAGAATGCCGCCCAACGACAGGACACGGGCGGGCATGGGCCGGGTCCTTCGAACCCAACCCACTGATTCTGGAGATGATATGAACGCACATGTGGCAAATCCCTCGCTCGCCGGCAAAGTGGCGCTGGTCACCGGCGCCAGCTCCGGCATCGGCCGGGCTACCGCGCTCGAACTGGCTCGCCGTGGCGCCAAGCTGATCGTCAGCGCCCGCCGGAAAGCCGAGATCGATGCCCTGGCCGAGGAGATCCGGCGCGAAGGGCACGACGCCACCGCCGTGGTCGCCGACATCAACGTGGAGCAGGAGGTGATCGATCTGGTGGCGAAGGCCATCGCCTCCTGTGGCCGCCTCGACATCGCCTTCAACAACGCCGGCACCGAAGGCGAGTTCTCGCCCTTCGTGGAGCAGACCAACGAGGTGTACGACACCATCTTCAACGCCAACGTGCGCGGCGTGTTCTGGTCGATGAAGCACGAAGCCAAGGCCATGCTGGCGCAGAGCGGCGGCGTCATCATCAACAACGCGTCCATGGGCGGCATCATCGGCTTCGCGCATGCCGGCCTGTATATCGCCAGCAAGCACGCGGTGCTCGGCTTGACCAAGACCGCGTCGATCGAGTGGTTCAAGGAAGGCGTGCGTGTGAATGCGGTGAACCCCGGCATCATCGATACGCCATTCCAGGACCGCATCTGGCCGAGCAAGGAAGCGAAGGACGCCTTCGCCGCATCGACGGTCCCCGGCCGCGCCGGTTCGCCCGAAGAAGTAGCCAAGGTCGTCGCGTTCCTTGCCTCCGACGATGCGTCGTTCGTGTCGGGACACGGCCTGCTGGTGGATGGCGGCTACACCGTCGCCTGATTCAGCATCGTGGCCGGCGGCGCTGTCATGGCGCCGCTCGGCCAAGGGTCGGGTCAGAAGGATGTCGACGTAGTAGAGGCGATGGCCATGACGCCATGGCATGCCTCATGGTCACTGCTCAAGCCACGCGATCATGCCAATCACGGCAAGGATGATTGCGCTGGCGCCGATCGTCGCCAGCGTCACATTGCGCTCGAACCGATCCTTGCCGACGGCAACGCCGTTCTCCACATAAATCGGGATGGAGTAGCACTTGCATCCGGCATCTTCGCCAGGAAAAACGCGATGCACGCCTTCCTTGAGCCCCATGTCGAGGTCGAACCGCTGCCCGGCCCGATGCAAGTGGCGGCACGCATTATCCGGCGGCGACCACCAATGAGCCTCTTTCGCTCCTCGCCAGATCATGCCTCGCCGGAGAAACCAGGTCTCGCGCGTCGGCGGCGGGATGGGCGAAGGGTCGGGCAGGTAGAAGGGGTCGTTATCCGTCATGGGCGCAGCCTTCCTGGCGTATCCCGCGTGGGTAAAACGAGTCCGTCGCGCGAGTTACCCCTCGGCCTTCATCACGATGAGCTGCGGACTGTCTTGCAACCCTTCGACGCGATCCGCGAGATGGACGTGACCGAGCCCGGTCTGTTCCATGTCGTCAGCGATATGGGTAAGCACCTCGGCGATCGCGCGAAGCTCGTCCGGCGTGCACACCACGGTGACCTCGGAGAGCTTCAGGGGGCCTTGCGAGGTGGCGGCGTTGTCCGTGTAGCCGAAGAGCTTCATTCCGTGGGTCCCCTGGTGAATGCGGGGGCGGAGTGTAGCAGGGCGACGGGGATTGAGGCCGGATAATTTTTGCCGGAGACATGCTCCTGGGAAGCCTGCGTGCTTCTCGATGATCGAAGCGGTTTTCATGCAAGAAATGACTTGATCGTTTGCGTTAGCCGATCGGCCACGCTTGTCGGCCGCTTATGCACGAGGCATGTCTGCTCTCTCGCTTCTCGTCGCGACGCGCTGCATCCGGGTATAAACGTCGCAAGATTCTTCACATCCCTTTGATGCAGTCCCGGGCGATCCTAATCGCCTCAGCACAGCCGTAACGGCAGCGTGATCGGGCGCAGGGGAAGCGCTATTTCGACGATGGGACGGATCTTCTCCTTGGCGCGGAAGCGTCAAGTCTGCTCAGGAAAGAGCTCGTCAACTTACAGGGACAAGGATGATCGCCAAGCATGGTGCGCTTACCAACCCGCGGGTCGGGAACCTCACCAACCAACACTTCGTTCGCTACCTCCGCTTTCCTGCAGCGGGGAGGACGTGTCGTGTGTGATCGTTTCAATAGGCGGTACTGAAGCCAGTCTATTAAGACATCACATATGACGGTGGCCGTTTCGTGACGAACGAATCGCGGTAGTAGCGCGTAGTCGTGCAGAAGAAGTTCTGCGTCAGCAATAAAACTGAAAAAGCATTTGCCGTAGCCTTTTGCAAACTAAATTGGACGGAATAAGGATGTTCCACATGAGTTCGACGTTCTCTGTGCGCGTGCGCCTTTGGATGTGCGCTGCGCTGACACTGGTGTCCTTGGGCGCACACGCCACCTGGGTCTATGGACCGCCCTACAGCTACAACACGGCGTTCGGATCCGAGAGTGGCTTCCTTTCCGTCGATGCGGCGGTCAATTCGTTGATTGCTCGCTATGAGAACTCTTGCGCGACGAACTTGACGTGCAAGCCGCACACATTCTCCGTTGTCTATTCTGGTTCTACTTCCGATAGCGCCGCCTCGGTCACCATCAACTACGTCAATACGGATGGGACCACGGGGAAAACATTCGGCGGCTATATTTTCGCTACCGATGCCAAAGGTTCCGGATTTGCGCCAAAAAATGCAGGCGGCTGCCGCACGATGTGTACGGGCGGTAATGGCTCGTCGGCGGATACGCTTGGTCCTCGCGGAAGCACCCAGGAGGGCATGACCAAGACGGGGTCCTCCAACGTGGGTACGCCTCTGGAAGGCGATCCGATCAATGCCTCCAATGGAAGCGTGTTTCGTCAGGATACCGATCTGCACACGTCGCCATGGCTCACTTTTCGCCGTTTCTACAACTCTTCTAGTTTTGTGGTCTCCACCACATTGGGGCCCAAATGGCGCCATTCGTTCGATAGAACCATCAACCTCATGCCCAGCAGCGGAGCCGACGGGGGACTGATTTATGCCCGTCGTCCCGATGGCTCGTTGGTACGTTTCTGGAGCAAGGGCGGCGTATGGACTGCTGATACGGACGCCGCAGAAACTCTGGCAGTCACCAAGGATGCGACGACCGGCGTGTCCACGGGATATGTGCTTCGCGTGGCGGCCACGCGGGAGATGGAGACCTACGACATAGCCGGGCGTCTGCTGTCCATTGCCGACGATAATGGCGCGACGACGACACTGGCCTACAGTGATGCAGCGACTGATCCGGCCGTCGCACCGACTCCGGGTCTCCTGATCACCGTTACCGATCCTCAGGGGCGGGCGCTGAGCTTGAGTTACGACGCTCAAAGCCGCTTGTCGAAGGTGACAGATCCGGCCGGTCAAGCGGCCACCTACACGTACGGTGACAACGGCAACCTGGTCAAGGTGACCTATGCGGACAACTCCGCGCGCCAGTACCTGTACGCCGAAGCGGCCTACGCGGCAGCGCCCGCCACATTCCCATCGGAACTGACGGGTGTCATCGACGAGAAAGGCGTGCGCTTTGAGACGACAACCTACGACAGCAAGAATCGCGGGCTTTCGTCGCAGTTCGCCGGTGGCGCGGACAAGATCACGCTGTCTTACGCGAGCTACACCTCCAACGGCGGCATTCCAGCCCAGATGACCACGCCTCTGGGGCTGGCGGTGCCGCTGAACTTCGTGGATGACGGAGCCCAGACGCTCAAGCCGAGCGGCGCCGATACGCTCTGCGGCAACCAGTGCAACCAGCCCTGGAAGTCGGCGAAGTACGACACCCGTGGCTATCCCGCCAGTTACACGGACTACCGTGGCACGGTGACCGCGACCACCTATGACGCCAACGGATTGCTGACCAAGCAGGTCGAGGCATCCGGAACCGATAAGCAGCGCACGACCAGCACCACCTGGGACGCGCCGCACCGCCAGCCGCTCACCCGTGTCGTTTCGGATGCCAAGGGCGTTGTAGTGGCGCAGAACAGCTGGACATACAACGCACGCGGCCAGGTGACCGCGGAGTGCGCCATCGATCCGACGATCACCGCGGCGTACGACTGCGGCAGCCAAGCCCAGGCGCCCACGGGCGTTCGCCAGACGCGCTACACCTATTGCGATGCGGTGGATTCGACTCAGTGCCCCCGGACAGGGCTGTTGTTGACGGTCGACGGGCCTCGCACCGACGTGACGGACCTCACCCGCTACATCTACTACCTGACGACCGACGAAAGCGGCTGCACCTCCATCGGCGGTGCCTGCCACCGGGCCGGTGATCTGGCCCAGGTCATCAACGCGGCCGGCCAGGCGATCACCTCCATGGCGTACGACCGCCACGGCCGTCCGCTGCGCCAGAAAGACGCCAATGGCGTCATCACCGATGTGACGTATACGCCGCGCGGCTGGCTCGCTACCCGTACGGTACGCGCCAATGCGGATGGCTCCCCCTCGGCGGCCGACGCGACGACCACACTCACCTATGAAGCCACAGGCGCGCTGAAGACGGCGACGGATGCCGATGGCGTGACCGCCACCTTCACCTACGACGACGCGCATCGCCTGATCGACGCCGCCGATGCCGCCGGCAACCACATTCACTACACGCTCGATGCGTCGGGCAACCGCATCAAGGAAGAGACCTTCGACGCGACTGGAGCGTCGCGGCGCGCCATGTCTCGCAAGTACAACACGCTTGGCCAGCTGGTCAGCGTTACCGATGGCCGAGCGCACACGGTATTCGATGCGACGGCGACGGGGAGCTACGACGCCAACGGCAACCTCGTCACGGCGAAGGACGCATTGGGTGTGGTCCGCAAAGACACCTTCGATGTCCTGGACCGCCTAGTCACTCGCGTGGCCAACGCCAACGGAACCGACGCCGCGACGAAGGCGACGACCAGTGTGTTCGCCTTCGATGCCAAGGATCAGCTGACCTCGGTGACGGATCCGGATGGCCTGGTGACGACGTACGCTTTCGACGGGCTGGGCAATCCGACCGGCCAGACCAGTCCGGATACCGGCGCCCAATCGGCGACCTTCGATGCGGCAGGCAACCCCCTCACGCGCACGGATGCCAAGGCCACGGTGGCGACCCAGGTCTTCGACGCACTGGGTCGCAAGATATCCACGTCGTATGTCGATGCCAGTCTCAACATCGCCTATCACTACGACGAGGCCAATAGCGTCACGGGCTGCGCGACTTCGTTCCCGGTCGGGCGTCTGACGCGCATCGTGGAAACGGCGGTCACCACCGTTTATTGCTACGACAACCAGGGTCGCGCCACCGAGCAGCGCCAGACCCAGGGCACGGTGACCGATATCACCGACTATGTGTACACCCGGGCCGGACGCCTCGCCGCCGTGGCCAGCCCGACCGGCCTGCTGACCGAGTACGGTCGCGACGCGCTTGGCCAGATCACCACGGTGACCGTGACGCCGGCTAATGGCACGGCGAGCCAGGTGGTCAAGGCCGCGACCTACCTGCCCTTCGGGCCGATCGCGAGCTACACCCTGGGTAATGGACAGACCGTCACCCGGAACTACGACGCCAACTATCAGGTGACCGACGTCACCAGCCCGGCGCTGAACCTGCACTTCGCGCGGGACGCCACAGGAAACATCGTTGCCTTAGGCGATGCGCCTGGAGCCTCGCCGGCAACTGAAACCTACACCTACGATCCGCTCTATCGACTAACGTCAGTGAAGGACGCCGGTGGTAACGCGATCGAGGCCTACACCTATAACCGCACTGGCGATCGGTTGAGCAAAACAGCACCTGGCCTCGCTACCGGAACCTACGGTTACCAGGCCGGTACGCACTGGCTGACCAGCATCGGCAATAGCGCGCGCACCTACGACGCCAATGGCTCGATGACCGGCAACGCGACGGCTGGCAGTACGTGGGGCTTTGGTTACAACGGGCGTGGGCGGCTCACGGTAGTGCAGCGGGATGGCGGCACGGTGGCGACTTATGCCTACGACGCGTTGGGTCTGCGGATTAGCAAGACCGTGGGTGCGGTGCAGACGCGGTTTGCATATGACGCGGCTACGCACCTGCTGAGCGAGTTGGGAGATGCTTCGCGGGATTATGTGTGGCTAGGCAACATGCCTGTAGCCGTGGTGGCTGGGACAGCGATTACTTTCATCCATGCCGATGACTTGGATACACCGCGAGCTGGCACCGACGCCAGCGGAGCGTCAGGCTGGGTGTTCCCGCGCCGGGCTAACCCTTTTGGTGAGATGCAGCCCGCCACGCCTAACGGTATTACCATCAACCTTCGTTTTGCCGGTCAGTACTACGACGTTGAAAGCGGGTTAAATTACAACGTCAACCGCTACTATGAGCCGGCGTCGGGGCGCTACACTCAGCCCGATCCGTTGGGACTCAACGCTGGGCCTAGTATGTATGCCTATGTGGGGGCTGACCCGATTGATTTCACAGATCCTACGGGACTCATAGTAAAAGTCGTCGCAGACGATCCCAACGTCGCTCGAATCTTGATGAATGCCTACGCTGATCTAAATAGAGGTTCAGCCACCGCGCGTGACATCAATGGCGATCTAGAGAACTCGGATACTGTTTACGAGATTCGCCAGACGAGCGATCCAAATTTGGCTGGCAGCTACTGCCCGACCGGAGACTATTTGGGGTGCGAAGGTCATCCCCACACAGTTTTTGTTGATATTTGCCATCTGCCAAAAATACCGACGGCCGACGGAATGCAGACCATTCCACTTTCTGTCGAGATTGGTCATGAACTAGGGCACGCTATCGGCTACCAAGACAACACAAGTGCTAGCGACCCCATCGGAGACAACGTGCGAATGGTTGAAAACCCAATTCGACATGACATGGGCTTGCCCGCAAGAATTAGATACTAGTACCCGACTCTACTAAGAGAGAGAGCCATGAATAGGATCCTTCGCAGAGTTGTGTTTTTCATTCTTGTCATCATGTCTTTTTCGGTGATCGCTGGGCGTGACGATGACCCAATGGCTAGCAAGGAGGCGCCTGTATGCCTTATCGATTTTCGCATCGACTTCGCTGTTGGTCGAACTGAGAGCGAGCTAGATAACCCGGGCATCTGTCGCTATGCGATTAACAGGGAGGCTTTCCTGGGCTTGCTCTCCAGAAGGCCTGACTCCGAGTATTACGAGAATCGTGACGTTAGGGCCAAGGTTACCTTTTCAGGTAACGTCATCTACTTCATTGATCGAAATGGTGTGGTGAGGCTTGGGAGCAAGAAGTTCTTAATTGATAAACAGAAATTTATGCGGTTGATCAGAAAAGTGCCGTGACGCAAGAATCGAGACTTCTATGCCTACGTTAGTGGCGACCCACTAAATGCTGGAACGAGGAACGGGGTCGGGTTCACTTCCATGGGGCTCGAAAGTCGATCTGGGGTAGTCCAGGTTCACTTTCGGCACCCATGAAAAAGCAAAAGGCAAATGGGCGTTCGCGCTTAGCTACCGTTCTCGTTACTGGAACGTTTGCTCTCATAGGCTGCACAGCGCATGCAACCCAGGACGCCCAGGCGCCCAGGCCGGGACAAGTTTTTGCTATCGATAAGGCTGAGCTTCCAGCCGTCGTGGATCTCGCATCACATGGTGATGTCAAGGCCATCAATAGGTTGGCTGATTACTACATGCTGTACGTTGGTGACGAAGCAAAAGGCGTTTCGTGGCTTGAACGATTGGGTGATACGGGAGATGTCGGGGCAAGGAAAGGTGTCCTGACCTATTACCAGAAACATCCCTCGCCCGAGGCCACAAAACATCTAGACGAGCTTCGGTCTCGTTGGGGGATGTAAGAGGTAAGCGAGGAACGGGGTCGGGTTTGGACTACCCCTGATTTCTCGGACACTTAAAAGCGGGGACAATCCTCGCACGGAGGTGTTCGATGGATAGCTTCGGGTGAAAGCACAACATCCCGGTGGGCAAGGATGAATAAATCAGATTTTCTTGTCTTGATGAAGTTTCCCCTTCAGTGGCAAGAATGGGGGCTCTATCCTGACGAGCTTTTTCTTGGCCAGTTGGCTCTCTACAAGCCTGGTGATGACGCGACGAGCGAGCACGATCGGAACGGAGCTTTTCATTGGTGGCTGAGAAGGAGGCCGGATTTAGGCGTCCTCGAGAAATTGTTGCTGCTCACGCAATCGGATCCTGACCCGAAGAACGGGGTCGGGTTCACTTCCATGGGGCTCGAAAGCCAACCTGACCCCGTTTTCGGCCGCAAATGGGGTAAGACGAGCTTCGAGAAGACACCCAAGCCGTCTATATCTGACATTCTCCATCAACTATTCGATCCACCGAAACGTGAGCCAGATATGATTTAAGGGAGGGGTGATGGAGGTATTTCCTGTCGAAATTTCGTTAAAGGGTGAGGCCATTTGGCTTGGCTGGGTTTCACCAGAAGACGGTGATGAATTTTTTTTGACGAATAAGGGACATTTAGTTCTTTCGTGTGGCGGCAAGGATGGGCTGGCGCGAGAGGTGATGAAAATATTCCCTGATTCCCAAATGAAGCGTGAGAGCTTCTTCGATCTGGATTCGATCGCCGAAAGACTGGACGGAGGACTTGTTGTCGAGGATGACTATGCTCTCAATTTGTGGAACTTGCTGACTGATCTCTATCACACGTTTGGCGGTGAAGATCGAATGTTCTTTGAATCGCATAGGGACGTTTACTTGCGTCTATTTTCACAAAGCGAGGTCGCACCATTGGTTGATGTTCAAAAAGCTCAACTATCGAGGCACGACATAGAAGCGGTGCGAGAGGTTCTTTTGAAAGGAATTGAGTTCCTGGATAAGAAGATCAGGACTGCAAAAACAGCCTAGAAATGTAAAATGCCGAGCTACGAGGAACGGGGTCGGGTTCACTACCCGTTGAGGCCGCTGGCGCGCAGATCGCATTCCCCGTCCCATGGAAATCGCTCGATGCAAAGATTTCTGCGGACGTAGTTGGTTGGCGCTGTTCAAGGTGGTCGGTGACAAAGGGGGGGCGGGCGGATGCGTTGGCCGCAGCCGGATCCAGATTTAGAGCAGCAAAGAGCATGGCTGGGGCCGTGTCCATTTGCCGGGTACAGTGGTGGGCAAAGGCATATGGTGCCCGATCCGAGGAATGGGGTCGGGTTCACTTCTATGGGGCTCTAGCCATAAATGGGAGGAACGGGGTCGGGTTCACTTCCATGGGGCTCGAAAGTCAATCTGACCCGTTTTCGGAATCGTCAGCGCGATGAAGAAGCTAAAAGCCATCCCTTTTATCCTCATCGGATCAGTGATCCACATCCTGATGGGGTTCATGGTCATGAACACATATCTGGATTGCGGCATACATCCTAATTGCGCTCCACCGGCCACAAAAGTTCTAACGAGTATTCTGGGCTTGCCGCTCAGTCTGGTCTCGTGGATGTGGTCGACGCCCGATGGAACGGTATCCGGCTTGCAGTTCTTTCTGTTCTTTCTGAATTCGATACTTGCGGTAACCATCATCTGGTTACTACTAAAGGCCGTTCTCAGACTTCGCCCGAAGTCCGAGCACTAACCTAGAGAGCTTCATGCTGAAGAACGGGGTCGGGTTCACTTCCATGGTGCTGAAGAACGGGGTCGGGTTCACTTCCATGGGGCTCGAAAGCCAACCTGACCCCGTTTTCGGAGTTTTACTTGGATACTTTTGGGGTAAATGGGGCAGTCTGCCCGACGTAGACTCCTTATCTCTTACCCCTCAAAGCGCTGTGATGATCGCTAGATTTGGCGACCTCTTCTTGATCAAAGGGAAATGGCCCATCCTAGGCAAACTGTCTCGTTGGAGTCGCGAAGAATGGCCCGTGCCGCTATTCGTCCGAGAGGAACCATTTACCGGCCGTCGCTGGGAGGTGAGGTACGCCGATGATGATCCCAACGACTTAGCACGCGAGGAGCCTGCGAAAGAGAATATTCGCTATCTTCCGAATCTGCTGTATGGCGCCGAGGCGGTGGAACTTGTTTTGGACAAACATCTCTCTGGACCTTGACCGCAAGAGGTCTCGAACGAGGAACGGGGTCGGGTTGGACTACCCCTGATTTAACGGACACCTAAAAGCGGGGACAATCCTCGCACGGAGGTGTTCGATGGATAGCTTCGGGTAAAAGCACAACATCCCGGTGGGCAAGGATGAATAAATCAGATTTTCTTGTCTTGATGAAGTTTCCCCCTCAGTGGCAAGAATGGGGGCTCTATCCTGACGAGCTTTTTCTTGGCCAGTTGGCTCTCTACAAGCCTGGTGATGAGGCGGCGAGCGAGCACGATCGGAACGGAGCTTTTCATTGGTGGCTGAGAAGGAGGCCGGATTTAGGCGTCCTCGAGAAATTATTGCTGCTCACGCAAGCGGATCCTGACCCAATCATGGCCGAGGACGCTCGGAGATATATAGAAGAAGCTATTTGCGAGCTTCGGCGCGCTTAGCGGGTGATGGCGCTATGGTAAAGGTGGCGCTATGCGCTGGCTGCTTTGTCGCCCATCTGGCTTTGACGCTGATGAGCGTTGCGCACCTCATTGGTTGCGGAACCGGGGGTGGCTGCGTAACCACCTTGGACCGCGTGTGGAACCAAGTGCTGGCCTTTCCCATTTTTTCGCTGATGGAACTGCTTGATGGGTTGAGTCCGGGTATCCATGCCTCCGGAAACACGCTAACTGTCCTGATTCCGCTCAATTCTCTTGTGTTTACCGCCATCGCGTACGCCCTTCTGACCAAGCTCTCCGGCGCAGCGAAATAGAAGTCCAAGCTGAGTGGTCGAGACAGGGCGGAGAGGAGGTAGCCATTACCCTGCAGCTACCTCCCATCCTCGTCGGATTCGTCATTGCCGTGTTCGTATCACGAAGCCGGCGGCAACCAGACATCGCCAGCCTGCATCGTCAGCAGATCCAGATACGCGCCGACGTGCTGATATGCGGCCTGTCGTTTGAAGTCGTTGTCGTCGTGCTGGATGATCTTGTCGTTGACCGACCCGTTGAGCTGCTGCGTCCCTGTGCTGGGCTGCTGATAGTTCAGGATATCCAGAAGCAGCATGGCGTTGTTGATGTCGTCTTTGATCTTCTTCGGAGTATCGATATCGGGCTCGTAGATCTTGCGGACGCCCTTTATCGTGCTGGCGCTCCAGGCGGCCGGTACGGTGTCCTTCGTATTGAAGTACCGGGTGAAGGAATCGGCGAGGGTTTTGTCGAAGTAATCGGCGAACTGCTGATTGCCCGCGGTCGGCCCGGCAAAGGTGAAGCCATTCAACGTGGCCGACGTCAGCTGAGTCTTCAGATAAAGGGCCAGCACCGATGCCAGGGCGCCACCGAGGCTGTGTCCGACGACGGTGACCGTGCCACCCGAACCGACCTGGTTCTGCAGGTAGCTCAGCAACGTACCGCCGTTGGTGGGGACGCTGTCGAGAATGTGATTCACCCCAGCCATGGCGCCCTTGGAGATGGATGCGTCCGACGGTGCCGCCGGGATGAGAGCGTTCACGGCGGTCTGGCCGATGTCGTTGTCTTCTTCGTTGACGTCGTAGTCGGACTTGCCATTGGTGCCGCTGGTCACCACGCGAAAATCGCCCGACGGACCTTTGAAGATGGCCGTGACGTTGGCGGAATAACCCGCGGATGTGGAAGTCGTTCCTGGATCGAGGAACATGGCAGGGCCCCACACCAGCGTGAAGTCGTTCGCATACGTCGATTGTTTGACCCGCTTGACGATGTTCGCCTGCACCGCTGACGGATCCGGGTTCTGCATGGGATGACCACCGTCATCGGTGGTGGCGTTGTTGAGCACGAAAGCCAGCGTCAGATTGATCTTTGCTTCATTCGAAGACATTGCCGCACTCCTTGCTTGGGTACAAGACAACCATCCCCGCTCCTATCAAGGAGGGGGCGCTCAGAAACGGGAGGCTCTGCCGCCGGCATCGGCGCATGGAGGAGAGTCGAGGTGCTCCTTGTTCGACGTCGTCACTCTGTCGGGGGTGAACCTAGGTTTGGAACCGTAGATGACCTGTGAAAAGCGTGCGTTCTCCAGGTGTTCCCGACGGGCTTTCGATGCCCGTGTGCGGCAACGTGATCCAGCGCACTTTCGAGTTGCCGTTTGCCATGGGTGATATCGCTTGCGCGGGGAGATCGCTGCGCCCCTGCTTTTCCTTGCCATGACAGCCTCATCGGCGAGACCATCCGCGTTCACGTGGGCCGCCATGGCCCTCGTTCCGAGCAGCCAGGCCAATTACGGGGAGTCGAGGTGGAAACGATCGGGCGTGACCTGAGGGAGATGCAACGTGTGCCGCTGGACAGCGCCCACGTGGCGGCCATGCGGGCGGTAGGAACGGAGGTGCGCTATGCGGCGGGTACCTTCCTGGTGCGGCCGGGCGATCCGATCGATCGCTTCGTCTACGTCGACGAAGGGGAGATCGAGGTGGTCAACGCCTTCACGGGCGAGCGCCTGTTGCCGTCGACGCTGGGGCCGACCCAGTTCATGGGCGAGATCGCATTCCTCAATGGCGGTGCGTGGTCTTTGCCGATGCGCGCCGTGAAGGACACGCGCGTGCTCGAAGTGCCGCGCCCCGCAATGCTGCGCCTGATGTCCGAGATACCGGAGATGTCGGACATCATCATCACGGTCTTCTCGGCGCGGCGCCGCCGCCAGCTCGATGCCCGCGACGGCACGCTGGTGCTGATCGGCGAGGACGTCGACCGGAGCCTCCAGCGGATCGGCGAGTTCGCCAGCCGCAACCGCATCCCCTACAAGTCGCTGGCGATCGGCAGTGCCGAGGCGCGGCAGGTCGCCACGAGCTGTGCGGCCGCCGTGGACCAGCCGGTGGTCATCTTCGGCCGCGACCATGTATTGAGCGCGCCGACGCCTGACCAGGTGGCGCGTTGGTTCGGCCTCAACTTCGATCTGGCCGACGAAGAGACCATCGACGTGCTGATCGTGGGCGGCGGCCCGGCCGGCGTGGCGGCTGGCGTCTATGCAGGCGCCGAAGGCTTGAGCGCGATGGTGGTGGAAGATCTCGCGATCGGCGGACAGGCCGGCACGTCCAGCCGCATCGAAAATTACATGGGCTTCCCCACCGGCATCTCCGGCGCCGACCTGGTGTGGCGCGGCGAAGTGCAGGCGATGAAATTCGGTACGCGCTTCATCATGCCGCGGCGCGTGGCGAGCGTGGAGCGACGTCCCGACGGCAAGTTCTGCGCCACCTTCGACAACGGCCAGCGCATGCTCGCCGGCGCCATCGTGGTGGCGACAGGCGTGCAATATAAGCGGCTGCCGATCGATCGCCTGGCGGAGTTCGAAGGCGCCGGCGTCTACTACGCCGCCACGGAGAACGAAGCGCGCCACTGCAAGGACGGCGAAGCGGTCATCATCGGCGGCGGCAACTCCGCCGGCCAGGCCGCCATGTTCCTGAGCCGCGCGGCGCATCATGTTCGCCTGCTGGTGCGCGGCACGTCACTGGCGTCGTCCATGTCCAGCTATCTGTCGAGCCGGCTGGAAGCCGATCCGAAGATCACCATCGAGTACTGCTCGGAAGTGCGGCTGCTGCATGGCGGCGAGCGTCTCGACGGGCTCACCATCCACAACCGCCAGAGCGGTGCGGACTATGTACTGCCGGCGTGCGCGCTCTTCATCATGGTCGGCGCGGAGCCCAACACCGCCTGGCTGTCGGGTCTGGTCAAGCTGGACGAGAAGGGCTTCGTGGAGACCGGCGAGGCGGCCGGCGCAGACTCGCCCTATGCCACCTCGCAGCCGGGGATCTTCGCGGTCGGCGACGTGCGGGCCGGGTCGGTCAAGCGCGTGGCGTCGGCGGTGGGCGAAGGTTCGGTGGTCATCTCCAAGGTGTGGAGCTACTTGAACGGCTGAGCCGCGCGCGGCGCCGGGATGGCGATGCCTATAATTGGCGCCCATGACTTCCTGGCCCCGCCGATGACCGAACCCGTACGCCTGGCCAAACGCGTCGCCGCCCTGACCCAGTGCTCGCGGCGCGAGGCAGAGATGTATATCGAAGGCGGCTGGGTGCGCGTGGACGGCGTGGTCGTCGAGGAACCGCAGTTCAAGGTGCTGGACCAGCACATCGAAATCGATCCGCACGCCCAGCTCGAACCGCCCGAACCGGCCACGATGGTGTTGCACAAGCCCGCTGGCGCGACCGTCGACGAAGCTCGCGCACTGATCGGCCCGTCGAGCCATGCGGCCGACGACGCTTCCGGCGTGCGCATGCTCAAGCGCCACTTCGCACGGCTGGAAGCGCCGCTGTCCCTGCCGGACAAGGCCAGCGGCCTGCTGGTGTTCACCCAGAACTGGCGCGTGAAGCGCCGCCTGGAAGAGGACGCCGAACGCATCGAGCAGGAGTTCGTGGTGGAAGTGGCCGGCAAGCTGGCGCCCAACGGCCTCGCCCTGCTCAACCACGGGCTGACCTTCGACCACTACGCGCTGCCGCCGATCAAGGTGAGCTGGCAGAACGAAACGCACCTGCGCTTCGCCCTGAAGCGCATCGCGCCGGAGACGATCGAGCGGATGTGCGGCGCGGTCGGCCTGACGGTGCTGTCGATGAAGCGCCTGCGCGTCGGGCGCATTTCGATGGCGCGGTTGCAGCCGGGGCAGTGGCGTTATCTGGCCGCTGCGGACCGTTTCTGAGCGGCTGATGTAAATGAGCAGCGAGGCCCGGCAGCGTTATGCGGTGCCATCAGGCGATGTGGTCCGATAGCGTGTGCCTCTATTCGGCTCACGGCTCCTAGGGCGGACTAGAGAGCCTCGCGAATCACCGATCGTCACTGCTCAACAACGACCCCACGATGCCGCCCAGCAGCGCGCCGCCACCGGCCGCGCGTCCGGCGCCGCCTTCTCTGCTCGGCAGGTATTCCGCTATCTGGTGGGCGAGGCGTGCGATGGGCAGGGTTTGCAGCCACACCGTGCCGGGGCCGGTGAGGGAGGCGAGGAAAATGCCGTCGCCGCCGAAGAGTGCGTTCTTGATGCCGGGCACGGTGACGATCTGGAAGTTTACCGAGCCCTGGAACGCACCGACGTGTCCCGGGTGAACGCGCAGGTTCTCGCCCGGGGCGAGGTCCTTGCGGATCAGTTCGCCGGAAAGCTCCAGCCATGCCGTGCCCGTGCCGCCGAGCCTCTGCAGCATGAAGCCGCTGCCGCCGAAGATGCCTGCGCCCAGCGACTGCTGAAAGCCCACGCTGATCGACACCTGCGGCGTGGCGCAGAGAAAGCCGTGCCGATGCACCATGTACTCGTTACCCGTGCCGAGCGACACCGGCACGATGTGACCCGGCACCTTGGTGGCGAACGCCACTTCGCCGGTGGCGCCGGCGGCGCGATATTCGGTCATGAACAAGGTGCCGCCGCCGATCACGCGCTTGAGCGCGCCGAACAGACCGCCACCGCCGCCCATCTGCGTGTGCGTGCTCATCTGGATGGACGAGGTCATCCAGGAAAGCTCGCCGCTCTCCGCGAAGATGCTTTCGTTGGGATCGAGCCGGACTTCCAGTACGGGCATGACCGTGCCCTGGATGCGTGTCTGCATGAGTGTTCTCCCTGGCAATTGAGGGTTGGCGGGCGGCTATCTAAGAGCGCGTGGGGCGCATGGTCCACGCTTTTCGGGTCCGGCGGAACCTGTCTTTTGGCGGCGCAAGAACATGCGGCAGACGGCTAGGCCGTGCGGCCCGAAATGGCACTGTCTACGGTGGCTGAATTTGGACGAAGCTACGCCGGTAGTACGCATGGAAACCGTGCCCACGCGCGGATACCCGGCCTGCGGGGCCCCATCGATGGAGCGCCTTCAGGCGACCTCACCCAAGAAGGGAGTTCTTCATGTCGACCGTCAACCCTCAAGTCACCGATGCCGTGACGCAGTCCAACGTGCACGCGCATGACAACGCCGCGGACATCGCGCTGCGCAATCTCTATCAGGTCGCCGCCCAGGCGATGGGCAATGCGGCGATGAATGCCGTGTCCAGCCAGCAGCAGAGCTACATCCTGGCGCAAGCGGCCACCACGCAGGGCGTGATGCAGCTGTACACGATGGTGGAAGCGGACGGTGCGAAGCCCGCGCTGGAAAGCGAGCCGCCTTACACGGTGTCGCCGGCGGCGGCGGTCATGGATTCCGCGGATGCCTTGGCGCAGGCCGATGCCGCGAGCGTGCCGAATAACGTGATCCCGTTCGACCACACCGGCCCGTGGTCCCACGCGGCACGGGAATTGATGGACACCGTGGCCGACACGTTGCGCGAGTTTCAGAAGGTGTCGCAGGAAGCGAACATGGCCATCCTCAAGCAGGCGGCGATCACGGCGACGCTGGCGCGCATGCTCGAAGCGCCGGATCAGCTGGAGCAGTATCACAAGGTGCTGGCGATGATCGAGGCGCTCTAGTACTGCATCAAGTGACGCACCAGGGGGAACGCATGAAAAAGGCAACAGGGAAGGCGCTCTGCTTCGCCATCTTCGGTGTGGCAAGCCTGGCAGGCTGCATGAGTACCAGCCCGGCGAAGTTCCATCCGGTTGGCAAGGCCAGCCACTTTGATCTTGCGCAGGACGCGGTGGATACGGACGCAAAGAACGTGCTTGGCGATCACATCAACCAAACGCTCAAAGCGGGGCATTACGTCGCCGCGTTCGAGAACGAGGATTACGTCTTCTACGAATGCGCGGATAAGTGCGTGCTTTGGGGGCTTCAGTCTTCCGTAAACAAAGGCGGCATTTGCTTGCCCAAGCCCGGCGCCAGGGCAAAGGCGTATTTGTGGGTCTATGTCGTTCGTACCAACCAGGATCTCGGCATCGTCGGCAACATCGCGGATAAGGCGGAGGCCGGAAATATTCGGGTGCTGCACTACGGCTCGGCGCCGTCTGCGGATTTTCTTCGAAAGATTTCCGTCCAGGACGGCTGAACGTTCTACGCCACGCTGTTAGCGAGTCATATGCAGGCCTGCGTGACATGCGTCGTCGACGATTTTTTGTCGGCGACGCATGAGACATATACGCAATGTGCGCGAAGGCGCCCGCGACGAGGGTGCGGGACTACAGACAACAAAAAATGATTTTGCTAGTGTCGATGGCGTTGCACGCGGGGTGGTGATGCGCGTCGCGTGCAACCATGGCAGCAATGCTGTGAGAAGCGCGGGCCAAGGGTGCTGGAAACACCCCTGACCCGCTGACCATCACCAACTTCTGGAGAGTTGATCATGGCTAAGCCAGATCATACGGTACTTGCACGCCCGCCGATCCCCTCGGCGACATCTTCACCGCCAGTTCGGGCCGTCTGCATTCCTCGCAGGCACGGTTGAAGAACCGCGGCCCAAGGTGGTTTTCGTTGGAAGAATCCTAGCCGTGTAACCCGGCGCGTTGCCTTGCGCGACGGCGGAATCTACTGACGCCGCATTCCACTTCTCAATCAAGCCGCCCGGAGTCCAGCCATGGACCACCGGTGAAACCTCGAGTCCGTGTGATCGCGGCACGCTGAGTGGTTGGCGGCGTGCCGTTTTCGGAGCGAGGAGCGGCGCTTTATAGCAAAGGAGTTACTGATGAGCGGTTTTGGCGAGCCCTGGACCAAGCGGCATACGAATTATTTCTCTGATCCGGACGCGGGGCCGGAGGCGCTGTTGAACGACGCTACGGAGTGGTTGCAGTACGCGCGTAGCAATCTCCGGACTTTGACGGAGTTGGTGAACGAGCGAGGCGTCCCGGACGTCCAGCGATTGACGGTGATGTTGGATGGGATTGGGGCATTTATGGAGATGGGCACGCGGTGTGCGGCGCAGGCGCATTTGAGGATGCAGTGGCTGCAAGTGCGCGGCAAGGCGGAACATTCGGCTGTGGCGATTTAGGTCCGCTACCCCGGATTACCCCGCCAGGACGAGCGCGTTGTCATCAGCGCTTGGGAGCCAGAACGGTTGGTCGGTCCGCAAGAAGCAAAGGCGTCGAGCACATCTTCAAGCGACGAGGCCCGTGGCTCGGGCCTCGTTGTGTCGGCGCACCTCAAGGCCACGCTTCGTCCTTGCAAGGAGCGCGGGTACGAGATCGGGTCTATCTCGCAAGGGTGTTGCTCATAGGGCAACGAATGTTGCTCTGTTGGCAACATCAACGCAGGGGAACTGGCTCAGGGTCGCCATATGAAAGCCAGCGTTAAACATGGGACGTTACGGACGCCTATATTTAAGGCTGGCTATCGCAAGTGACGCGCAGGCCGGATTGGTTTCTCAGCAGGCGTTCGATACCTGCGAATCGTGGTTAATTGGCGGGCCATTTCCCATGGTCCAAGATCTCGTATCTTCCGGCACACATCACTACGCCACTTGAGCCTCTTCCCCGCCTTCGTCGGCTTCCATTCCGCTCATGGCCGATTCCGCCAGTTGGACCTTCTTGCCCAAGAGTAAGGGGCTGGGGTGATTAAGATCGCTAGTCGCTTAGCTACATCCGGCCCCACATTGCTTAGTTATCGTTCTAGGTATGCGTCGCAAGTGGAAGAGCATTGAGCTCCGCGCGTGCCTCTCGCCATCGTGGGTAGTGCTCATCCATAAGTGCGATGAAGCGTTCGTCATGCTTAGGCACTATCAAATGCGCCATCTCGTGCACCAGCACATACTCCAAGAGGTGCCTGGGCTTCTTGACCAGTTCAGTGTTCAAACGGATATGCCCACGCGCATGATTGCAGCTACCCCAGCGGGTCTTCATTCGCTGTAGATAGTAGGCGCGCACCTTTACACCCAGCCGAGGCTCCCAGCTTCGGATGAGGTCAGGCAGGATCGAGTGAAGCTGGGCCTTGTGCCACTCGTGCATCACATCCGCCCGCTTCGCCGGATCACTCTCGGGGCGCACCATGAGCGTGATGCGCTTGTGGTCCTGGCGAATGCCGGGCTTGGCATCCACGTACTGGACGTAGAGCAGGTAACGGCGACCCCACAGATAGTGGCTCTCCCGCGTGACATGGCGCCGCGGCGCCTCGCGGGCCTGGGCATGGAGTGCGGCTTGCTGGTTGCGGATCCACGAAAGCCGGGTGATGGCATAGGCCCGGAGCACCTCAAGGCGGGATCGAACAGGCGCGACCAGCGTCACCCTGCCTTCTGGCGGATGCACGGACAAATGGACGTGCTTGACGTCCTTGCGCGTCACCGTGATCTCGATGTCGCCCAGCCGCAAGGTATCCATCAACGGTAGCCGGATTGGTTCTTGACCAGCTCGAACAGCTTCAACATGGCACTGCGGTCGCCACCGACCAGCGGGAGCAGTGCGCGTCGGACTTCACGTTCCTTGATCTCATGCCCTTTCCAGCCGGCGGGCACGGCTTCGCGCATCGCAGCGTCGATCTTGACAGCCATGTCGATCAACTCACTGGCGTGCCAGATCCTTTCCTCTCCGATATGCCTGGCATCGGGCACCTTGGCCAGGATATCGGGCAGATTGCGGTAGATCACCACCGCTTCGGGCCGGCCCTGCAAGGCTTCGGGCGCCTGCTCGCCACCGGACGCGTGCGCTGCCAGCTTCTTCGCCAGCGCCTCGGCTTGCTTGAGGAATTCCGCATAGCTCTTCGCGTCGGCGCGCGATTGCTCGATCAACTCGTCCAGCAAGCTGGACATCTCTTTGAAGAAGCGCGGATCGGTCAGTCGCTCCTGAATGATGGTCTTGCGGATATTGTTGATGATGCCCTCGGCCACGGCTTTCGCACTAGCGCCCTTGGCATTGAGCTTCTGTGCGATGGCGTCGTGGATGCCCGTCTTGACGATCAGGTCGACTAGCGACAGATCACTCATGTCGCCCAGCTCGCGGGCGTCATCGGCCTTGACGTAGCGATTGAGCAAGTCGCGCATGTCGCCCTCGAAGGGCTTGATGTCGAACTCCTCGCCGGAATAGTTCTTGGCGGTAGGCGCAACTTGAAGTTCTGAAAGGTCGGCAGGGTGAGGCGTACGCACACAAACTGGCATCGGCTGGCGTTCCGGTGACCGCAGTTCGGTATCTAGGCACGATCCACGACTTCGTCATGTTGAATGCCCTTTCCGATACGCCGGCCGCCCGCGCGGCGATCGACCAGGCGAACGAAAAGATTCGCGCCGCCTTCAGGGGCCACTAACTTCGGTGCGCTGGTCTCTTCGGGGACCAGCGCCACTGTGGCTCGGAGAGCTTCTCTGTCAGGAAATTCCCGAGGGCTTCGATCTTCGCTGGGCGGGAGCGCAACGTGGGCGTAACGAAGTAGAGGCCGCCTGTTGGCTGTGACCAGCCAGGCAGTACCTCCTGAAGCGCTCCGGACTTCAGGTACTCACTGGCAATGAACTCGGGAAGCTCACCCACCGCCTTGCCTGCAAGCAGGAGAGGAATGGAGGCTTCGATGTTCGTTACACGCAGCTTGCCACGCGGCTTGATCAGTTCTTCGTTGCCTTCGCGGTCGATCAGCTTCCATGTGTCGTTCTGTGAGCGGTAAGCGTAGCCGACGCAGTGATGGCGATTCAGATCATCGGGATTCTTCGGCTTGCCGTTCAAGCGAAGGTATTCCGGCGATGCCACCAGGAAGCGCGAGACGCTGCAGAGCTTGCGCGCCACCAGCGACGAGTCCGGAAGCAAGGCGATGCGCACGGCGGCGTCGAATCCATCGCCAATGAGGTCGACCGAGGCGTCCGATAGATGCAAATCGACACTGATGTCGGGGAAGCGCTCCAGGAACTCGGGAAGCAAAGGAGCCACCCATTTGATCCCGAAGGACATGGGCACCGCGAGGCGAACGAGTCCACGCGGATGTGCGGCTTGCTCGCGCGCCGTGGCCTCAAGCTCCTCGGCCTCGCGCAGCAGGCGGCTCGCCTGGTCCAGCAGTGATGCGCCGAACTCCGTCAGTGCCAGCTGGCGTGAGGTGCGATTGAACAACCGGCCGCCCAAGCGACTTTCCAGCCGGGTCACGGCGCGCGACACGGTCGCCACGGATAGGTCGAACTCCCGCGCCGCGCCGGCGAAAGAGCGCTCCTCCGCCACTTTGGCAAACAGGGCGAGGCCTTCCAGATCGGGGAGGTTACTCATTTCATTTTTGCAACGATGAATTGCAATCGATTCTATTTTGTTTGTCTGGCCTCGTCGATAGCCTATCTCTCGTCCCGCAACACCCACATCCAATCAAGAGGAACGCAGTCATGACCCGTAAGCTCGAAGGCAAGATCGCTGTCGTCACTGGTGGCACCTCCGGCATCGGCCTGGCCACGGCCAAGCAGTTTGCCGCGGAGGGCGCCCACGTCTTCATCACCGGTCGTCGCAAGAAGGAGCTCGACGAAGCCGTTGCTGCCATCGGCAACGCGACGGGCGTTCAGGTGGACTCCTCGAAGCTCGATCAGCTCGATCAGTTGTTCGCGGCGATCAAGAACAGCAAGGGCCACATCGACGTACTGTTCGCCAATGCTGGTGGCGGCGGCATGCTCCCCCTGGGCGACATCACTGAAGAACAGTACGAAGACACCTTCGGCCGCAACGTCAAAGGCGTGATCTTCACCGTGCAGAAGGCGCTGCCGCTGCTGGCCAAGGGCGCCTCCGTCATCCTCACCGGTTCGACCGCCGGTATCAGCGGCACGCCCGCTTTCAGCGTCTACTCCGCGAGCAAGG
Organism: Dyella sp. CR10; assembly: GCF_055814425.1. Taxonomy (NCBI): domain Bacteria; kingdom Pseudomonadati; phylum Pseudomonadota; class Gammaproteobacteria; order Lysobacterales; family Rhodanobacteraceae; genus Dyella; species Dyella sp. CR10. Next base: position 4,369,442 of record NZ_CP185986.1, on the reverse strand, counting down.
CCGCGGTCCGCGCCCTGGTTCGCAGCTGGATCCTGGATGTGAAGGACCGCGGTATCCGCTTCAACGTGGTCAGCCCTGGCGCTACCAGGACGCCTGGCCTCGTTGATCTGGCCGGTCCCGATGCCGCGCAGCAGCAGGGTTTGCTGGACTACCTTGCCTCGCTGGTTCCGATGGGCCGTGTCGGCGATCCGGAAGAAATCGCCAAGGCGGTGGTGTTCCTTGCCTCCGACGATGCCAGCTTCGTCAACGGCGCTGAGCTCTTTGTCGACGGCGGCCAGGCGCAGGTTTAAAGGGAAGGAAGGAACCCGGAGGCTCATGCGATGATCGCGCTTCGCCGGTACTCAACGCTGCGTGGCCATGACCACGATTGGCTCAAAGCCCGCCTTCATGTCGCCGTGGCCGGATTGGGCAATCCTGAGCACGCAGCCATCGGTCCGCTCATCGCATGGAACGACGATCAGATCGAGCCGCTCTCCGGGTTTCCTCTCCACTCGCATCAGGACGTCGAAATCGTCACGTATGTGCGCGAAGGCGCGATTACGCATCAGGACAGTCTCGGCAACCGTGGTCGCACGGTTGCCGGCGACATCCAGGTGATGAGTGCGGGCACGGGCATTCGGCACTCGGAGTGGAACGCGGAAGAGAGCGTGACCCGCATCTTCCAGATCTGGTTGAGGCCAAGAACGCCGGGCGGAACGCCGCGATGGGAGAGCCGGCAGCTCAGAGGGGCAGCGGCGAGCGATCAGTTTGACGTTCTGGCGACGGGTTATGGCGACGGTTCAAGCGCATTGCGCATCAACGCGGACGCCAGAGTCCTTGGCGCCACCATGACTCCAGGGGCCGTCATCCACCGTGCGCTTAGCCCTTCGAAGCAGGCTTATCTCGTTCCCGTGCGAGGGGCGGTGATCGTCAACGGGGTCACCGTACATCCCCAGGATGGTGCCTACGTCATGGACGAAGAGGTGCTGACACTGGAGGCCATCGATGCCACCGAGGTCGTCATGGTCGAAGTCAACCGATAAGTAGCTGGGCGGCGGGTCTGTCAGTCCGATCGTTCGGTCTCGCCTGAGCATGTGCTACTTGTCGTTTTCGCCATACGTTCGGCGACACGCGGTACTTCTTGCGAAAGACGTTGCAGAGATGCGACTGGTCGTAAAGGCCGCAGGAGACGGCAATGGCGCTGAGCGGCAGGGAGGTTTCACGCATCATTCTTGCGGCCGCCATGACCCTCTGCGTCGTAATGTAGCTATGGGCGGTGACACCAAAAGTTTCCTTGAACGATCGGCAAAACCTGCCTCGACTGAACCCGATCATCGTCGCCAGCTCTGTTATGCGAATCACACGATAGAGGTGGTCGCGAATGTATGCCTCGAGACGCTCGACCATGTCACTGGGGATGGCGGTATCGATGGATGCCTCAGGTGGACAGGAGCTATCCAAGAGGCTGGCGACCTCGGAGACGCGCTGGCGAGTCAACGAAAGATCGTCATCGAATCCCGCCAGCGCTGCGGCCAGGAGCTGCTTCGCACAGAGCAATGCCGTTGAGTCACTGATTTCTTTGACACTGGCCGTCATCTTCTGTCCCCGATGGAAGGCGGATGAGTGCTCTCTCGTCGCGTGGCGAAGTCGGTAGAGGTGCAAAGAGAGCGGTAGTGCGAATGCCCTCAATGTTGTGATGCGTCATGACGCCGAAACAGATGTGATCCCGTGAAAGAAAATCACCGGTTTAGGTATTCCATATTGCGCGCCGACACCCACACCCGGACACCGAGCGCACTATCAGGCCCTTACGTCAGGAAGCGTTTGTCGTCGGATTCGAGGTCTACGGGATGCAAAAACCTGCAAGTTCTCGACGCACGATTGTCCTAGCCCACCGCTATGTCGATGGCTAGTTTCAGTGCCATGACCACATGCGGGAGCACAGATCGATTCCGTCATTCAAAGCGCAGGCGAACGATATGCCTTGGTATGCGCTGACTTGAGATCGGTCAGTTAGAGCAGCCGAGCACATACGTACAAGAAAAGCGCATTCATCCACTTTTGAGTTGTCTGCAGCGACCAGAATCCGCGGCATCCCGAACTCACAGCGTAAAGCAGACTGGCGGCAAGACGAGCCGGCGGCCATTGCGACTCCCATACCTGGAATAACATCATGAACAGAAATACCGTCACTTCCCTGGCGCTTTCGTTGACCCTTGCCATTTCAACATCGGCCGCTGTCGCGTCCGAATCACATGCGGAAGGTGCGAACCGATCGCCTGCCGTAAACGTCACGGGTGTTGACCACGTGGGCATCAATGTGCCGGACATGGATCAGGCGATCCGTTTTTTCCAGGAGACGTTTGGTTTCCAGCCGGTGACCGAGATGAAGAGCCCGCCCGTCAACGCGGATTTCAAGAAGCTTTTCAACATGCATGGCTCGTCCAGCGTAAAGAGCATCGTGATGATGCGTGCCAAGGACGGAGCAAACATCGAGCTGTTTGCGTATGACGCACCGGATGCGGATCACCTTCAGCCTCACTATGACGATGCCGGGGCATCGCATGTCGCCCTGTACGTCGATGACATCGATGGGGCGGTCAAGCGTCTTCGCAGCCAGGGTCTGACCGTACTCACCGATCCTATTCATATGACATCGGGGCCGACGGCGGGCGATACCTGGGCCTACTTCCTCGCTCCATGGGGGGCGAAGATGGAACTGGTGAGTTATCCGGGCGGGCAGGCCGCTGAAGCAACGGCCGCTACTCATCTGTGGCGTGCACGAGACTCCTCGGTATCCACGGCCAATCCCAGTCAAGAGGATATCGACAGCCTCGTTCAAGGCTATGTCGCCATGTTGAACGATCCGTTGGAAACAAATCGTCGTGCCTTCCTTGAAAAACACTACACCGAAAACACCGTGTTCAATGATCCCGAAGGTCTGGTGGTCGGTAGGGAGCAGCTCAATACCTTGCTTGGAAAGCTCCAGGACGCCAATAAGGGATGGGCGTTCAAAGCGGTCGGCAAACCCTACGTGCAGCACGGCAACGTGCGCGTCCGCTGGCAGTACGGCCCCGGAAACCACCCGGACATGGTGACGGGCGAAGACGTCGTTACCATCGCCGATGGCCGCATCGCAAGCACCATCGTCTTTCTTGATGGCCACGCGCCCTGAGCCGGCCAAGGAGCAGAACTATGCTTAGCAGACCGACGTGCGCGCTCTACCTCCACTATGTCGTCAAAGAGGGAAAGGAGGCGGAACTTCTGGAGCATATCGAACAGATCCTTGATGCATGCGCCAAGGAGGATGACTTCATCACGGCCGTTCTTCATCGAACGCCGGAGCGTCCCCGTGAGTTCACCCTGTACGAACTCTGGCGCGGAACCAAGGAGGAGTTTGCGATGACTCAGGGAACCCGGCCGTATCGCAAAGCCTATCTGGCGGCGACGAAACCACTGGTCGATCAGGTTCAAGTGACCTGGGACAGCCCTATCCGGGTCTGGGGTACCTTAGCGCCAAGCATTTCGTAGCTACTCAGAATCGCATCCCTGGCAATCCGAGATGACGAAGGAACAGCGCCCTCCTCTCGCGCCCGGCCAAGGGCAACGTCTTGCACGTCTTGAGCGTAGCTGGGCTGGCGTGTCCTTAGTGTCGGAAACCTGGCGCCATGCTCCGGCGCCCGCGTTGCATGAGTTCCCGGTAACCGGTGCCATTCGATTGGTGACAGCGCTTGACGCCTGGGGCGGTGTACCCCAGCCCCGGCTATCTGCCGGCAAGGCGTTTCCCGTCGTCCAGGGTCAGCGAAGCTTGAACCTGATCAGCTCGGGAATGCCTCTATGGGGCTACTCGGAGTCGATGGTTTATGTAAGGGATGCGGTGTTGTCATTTGAGGCACCCGTGATCGAAAGGTTGCTCGGCGATGCCTTGGATCCCCATCTGATGACGGTCCCGCTCATTGCGCACCAGGATGAACGGCTGTTCTCGATCGTTGGACTGTTGGTGGATGCGATCGGTCAATCCGATCCCGCGGCGGAGCCCTATGGTGAGGGCCTGATGTGCTCGGCAGCGGCGATTCTGTTTGGACGTAAGGACAATCGCAGGCATCCAGGTCCTGATCTTGCGCCCCGTCTGGTCTCTTCGGTACTGGATCTCGTCCTCGCCAGGCTGCCGGAATCCGTGTCGGTCATGGAAATGGCGAAGTGTGTGGGTCTCTCACCGGCGCACTTCAGCCGGGCCTTTCGCAAAGCCACTGGCAAGGCGCCGCACCAGTGGCAGATGCACGCACGGATTGACCGGTCTTTCGATCTTTTGCGGAAGCGATCGCTGGGGTTGGAGGAGATCGCCAGTCGACTGGGTTTCACAGATGCATCGCATTTCTCTCGGGTGTTCCGTCATCAGGTAGGAATGACGCCGGGACAGTGGCGGAGGAACGCGGGTGTCTTTCCATGAAAAACGACGGGCGTTCTCGTGATGGATGCATGTACTTGCGAACGAGGTGAGCGCCGGATTGTTCGGCGCCATACCGCAACGTTCGCCCGGTGATTCAGATACCGCTATACACGCGAGCCGCCTTCTCCGGAGGAGCAGTCAGGTGACTACCGGCTCTCCGGCGTGACTGCATCTCTACCTTTCAACGCTCATAGGGCAATGGGCATTCCATTTGGAATCCTGTCGCAGGCAATGGACGATACCGTGGACGATCGGACAATACGTGTGAGGCCAGCTCGTCTATGGTCAAGCGTACGGGCGTCGGGCTGCCGCATGCTCGGCCACATCACGGCGACGAGCGATCTTCTGCATGACGACTTCCCCGAAAGCGCTGAAATATCATCTTCCCGGGAAGGCGGTTCGACGCGTCCTCTCGTGGGGGGCGGTATCTTCGGATACCTTCTCGGTTCTCCATTTGGCCCTCCAGATCGAACCGGATCCGCAGCGGGTCCGCGAGTGGCTACTCGAAACCCGAATACGGGAACTGGGGAACCAGACAGCGGCCGAATTGATCGCCTGCGGACGCGCCGAGGAAGTCATACGGTTCTTGCAGTCCGTTCAAGCCAGGGACCGCGACCGAGGCTTCTGAGGCTTCCATGGCTAATCCTTGCCATGCCCATGCGTTGGATGCACAGTCCGCTCAAGACTTCGAATTCTCACGGGCGAGCGACACCCGGCGGGCAGCATCCTGGGGAAAGAGCTTGCATGCAGCGCAAGGCATACGTGTTTTTGCTCCTTCTGTTAATTACGGCGTTCGCTCCCGTGAGCGCAACGGGCGCGGCCGCGCAAAGTCCAGCTGAGTCCTTGGGCGCCTACCACCATACGGCGTTCAGGCAACAGGACGGGGCCCCGTCCGATATCGGAGATATCGCTCAGGATAAGGACGGCTTTCTCTGGGTCATCGGTTCCAGAGGAGTCACACGCTTCGATGGCCGGACGTTCGTGCAGTCCGCTCCTAGCGGCGATTCTTTCAGTGAAGCTCAGATCCACCATATGGTCGCTGCTCCCGATGGTGGGCTTTGGCTCAGCTACGTGCATAACCCGCCGAGCTACCTCTTCAAGGGGCGGCTTACCAATGGCCTTACTTCCGGATTGGACGGACGTGCGCGTCCCTTCGTCGACGCGATGGGTAACGTCTGGGCAGTAAGCAGCCATGGCCTGCTCAGGCTGAAAGGTCGGCAATGGGTAGAGGTTCCGACCTCCGAGGGAAAAGCCGGATGCGGCTTTGGCAGTTCTGATGAGGTGGGGAACATCTGGTACGACTGCGACGACAAAGTCTTTTTCGTCGCAAAGGGAACCATGACACCCGTGCGCGTGGACGGCGTGGTGTCAGGAATCATCAAGGTCTATGCGGGAAGGAACGGCATCATCATCGCCGCCACCCAAGATTCCATCCACTTCTATCGAGTTACGGGAGCCAGGGTGACGCCCGTCATGGCTCCCCTCAAGCTGTTCGCCAACAGAATCTACCAAGACCGGGATGGAGCGGTCTGGATCACCTCATCCAGCATCGGCGTGAGCTATATCTCCGCGCAGGCATTTGCAGCGGCCGAGCGTACGCATTCAGCGCCCGAGCTGGAGTCCATGACCAAAGCGGACGGGCTCAGCGGCTCATTTGAGGCTGTGATCTTCCAAGATCGCGATGGAACGATCTGGATTGGCTCGGAGTCAGGTCTCGATCGATTTACGCGCTCGGCCTTCACGGCCGTACGCCTTCCTTACAACCTTCATGAGGTAACTGCGGCCGCGGACGACGATGGCTCGTTGTGGGTGGGTAGCGAGACCATGTCCTTGCTGCATGGCATGGCCTCTGGGCCATGGAAGACTTTCCTTGATGAATCCAAGTTTGCGCTCGGCATTCATCGCGATCCCTATTCCTCCAAGATCATCGTATCTATTGCATCTGGGGTATACCAAGTTAACCAAGGGAGCGTAACGAAGATCGCAGACCAACCCCGTTCCGCCCTCACCGGTACAACGGGACTCCTCTGTTTTGCCATGAATCACGCGGGAGAGGTGGTGGCGTGCAATGCAGAGAACAGAGGGCCATCCATCTGGAGAGAGAAGGCATGGCGCCCGATTGGGCTACCCAGAAGCGATGTCAGCGCCATCGCGGTTGATGATGCCGACCGAATCTGGATGGGAAGAGGTGCGGATGGCCAGGTCGTCCTTTGGGACAAAGGAAACCTTCAAAGCTTTGATGGGCAGAATCCCCGGATCGGCCGCATCAAGGCTATGTTTCCCGATGGAAGCGGTGTGTGGATCGGCGGTGAGCACGGCATACGGCTGTTCGACGGCACGCGTTTTCATACGCTCCAGTTCGCGCAGCCGGAACAGATGGAGCCCGTCACCGGCGTAGTGAGGGACGCGGAGGGAAACCTATGGGTGCAATCCCTTGACGGCGTATTCCGTGTCGGCAACGCCGACATCCGTGCCGCCCTCAGAACGCCTGGGCTACAGCTACACCCTCAAGCTTTTGGGCTCCCTGATGGCATCGTTGCCCCTCCAGATCCGGATATCGGTCTCCCTAGCCTGCGACTCGACGGCCGAGGGCGGATATGGGCCCAGTCCGTGTCGGGTCTAGCGTGGATCGATCCGGCCAAACCGCTTGCTCCCGCCAAGAGTCCCGCTATCTACATAGAAAGCGTCCAGAGTGGCGGTAGTGTGCTGTTGCCGACAGACGGCTCAGTTGAACTCAAAGGCAAACAGGCGGAAATTCGAATCAACTTCGCGAGCCCAGTCCTGGCGAGGCCAGACCTGGCTCGCTTCTCGTACCGCCTCGTCGGACTGGAGAGCGATTGGCGCGATGCCGGAACGAGTTATCGGGCCGATTACAACTCCTTGCCGCCTGGCCACTATCGGTTCGAAGTACGGATGGTAGCCACGGATGGTCGTACCGTCCTTTCGGCCGCATCGATTTCACTGTATCGGCATCCTGGTCCGTTTGAGACGTGGTGGTTCAAATCGCTGGCGCTGCTTCCCATTGCCATTCTGATCTGGCTGCTCTTCAAGCTGAGAATGCAGGTGATGATTCGCAACGAGCGCATCCGGTCGGATGAGCGTGAAGCGGTTGCCCGGGACATTCACGACACGCTCCTGCAGCGCTTTCAGGGTGTCATCATGACGGTGCAGGCGTGGTCGCTGGATGAGCGCATTCCCTCGAAGCAGCGGGCCGAAGCGCTGCGCATATCATCGCAGGCCCGCGATGCCATGCTCGAGGGCCGGGAGCGCGTCCTTAAGCTGCGGAACGGCGAGGATCCTGGCCTTCTTCTTTACGATCGTCTGTTGCGCGAGGCAGAGCAGCTGCGCGATCGCTATACCTTGCAATTTACCATCCAGGTCATGGGATCCCCTCGGGCACTGACGGTTGCTTGCGAGCACGAACTGGGCGATGCGGCCATTGAAGGTATGCGCAACGCTTTCGCGCATTCAGGGGGAACGGCCGTGACCGTGACCATCAACTACACGCCGCGCGCACTCTGGCTTCTTGTGGCGGATGATGGAAACGGCATGCCAAAGGATCTTGAAATGTCGCCTGGCGAAAGGCCCCGGTTCGGCCTTGTCGGTATGCGCGAACGTGTTTCTCGCCTAGGTGGCGAGATCACGACAGAGAGCTCGCCAGATGAAGGAACCATCCTGCATATGCGCGTGCCGGCGAGACAGGCTTACGCGAATCGGAAAAAGCGGAGCGCCGTCAGCAGTTAATTCAAACTCTCGGTATCAAGGAAGCCGCGCTGCACGGCCAGGATCACAGCATGCGTACGGTCGGCCGCGCCTAGTTTGGCCATGGCGTTGCTCAGACGCGACTTCACGGTGTCTTCGGATACGCTGAGAACCTTGGCAATTTCCTTATTGCTGTGGCCCAACGAAACGTAGCGCAGCACCGTGGTCTCCCTTTCAGAAAGTCTCTCCGTACCGGCCTGCACGGCCACCTGATGGGCCAGCTCCGGAGAGATGATCGCTCGGCCATGCACGGCGGCTCGAATGGCGCGGATTACTTCCGGGACTGGGGCTGATTTCAACAGGTAAGACGTAGCGCCAAGGGCTAGTGCTCGAACAACCCGTGCATCTCCCGGGTAGCTCGTCAGGACAACGATGCAGGCCTTCGGGTCCATGTCGCGTATGACGCGGATGGCTTCTAAGCCATCGACCTTGGGCATCTGCAGGTCTACCAAAGTCACCGTGGGCTGCAATGCGGCGTACCGAGCGATGGCTTCTTCGCCATCCTCGACCTCGGCGATGACGGTCATGTCGTCGACGGGTTCTATGGCCGCCCGCAAGCCGTGCCGCATGATCGGATGATCATCACACACCATGACGCGGATCGACTTGTAGTTGTCTGAGGCGGTCGGCACCGAAAAGGCTCCCCGGGCAAGGTTGAGATGGGCCCGATCCGGCCGAAGCTATTGAGTCTTCGCTTCCATTTCAATACCTAAACGGCGGGCTCCCTCGGACTGCGTCTGCCAGTCGGGTTATGGATGAAGACGCCATTGTCCAGCTTGGAAGAAATGCTTCCTATCCATGCCGGCCTGGCGAGAACACCATCTGGGATCGCTCGGGGCGCTGGTGAACATCTCAAAGTGAGAAACGACGACGTCCGGCTATGAAAGCTGCCAAGGGGTGTCGCTGTCTGGCAATGCGGGCGAGCACAGGAGAATCACATGAACAAACTTCACGGTTTCTTGGCCATGTCTATCCCGGCCGCTGCGTTGGTGGGCGTGCTCCATGCGGCTTCACCGTCGCTGGATTCAGCTGTCATCGAGTTTCGCGATGTGTGCGGCCGCGCCATGGATCGCATGATGAACGCTATGGCGGCGCCATCCACAAACGATGTCGATCGCGACTTCGTGCAAATGATGGTGCCGCATCATCAAGCTGCCATCGACATGGCCAGGGCAGAGCTTGAGCAAGGAAAGAGCGAACAGCTTCGACGCATCGCCCAGGAAATCATCGTCGATCAGCAACAGGAGATCGCGGTGATGCGCATCGCTGTCGGCGGCCCTACGGGCGCTTCCCAAAAGGCAACCCATCGCGGCGCCGAAGCGCCACGCACCGAGGAACTACAATGACATTCAAGGTGACACCGCTCCTGGCCGCTCCTCTAATACTCGGGGCCACTGCGCTGCATGCGCAGCAAGCCCCTTGGGCCGCCAGGAACGTACCCATCTCGCACCATGACCGGATGTATGCCGCGGAACAGTTTTCCAACACGGTGTCCGTTACGGATCCGGTGGACAACCGCTTGCTAGGTGTGATTCGCCTGGGCGATCCACAGCCGGCCAATTTCTCGCCGCTTTACCGAGGACAAGTGTTGGTACACGGCATGGGTTTCTCGCCCGATGGGCACATGCTGGCCGTGGTGTCGATCGGTTCCAATGCCGTTTCGTTCGTCGATACGCAGACCAATACGGTCAAGCACACTACGTATGTGGGTCGGTCACCGCACGAAGCGTTCTTCACTCCGGACGGAAAGAAGGTGTGGGTCACTGTCCGCGGTGAGGACTACATTTCGGTGCTGGACGCGGCGACGTTTGAAGAGACCGGTCGCGTCAGGACACCTGGCGGTCCGGGCATGACCATCTTCTCGCCGGACGGCAAGTACGCCTACATCTGTTCGTCGTTCAATCCGCTCACAGTTGTATTTGATGTCGAAACGCAAAAGCAGGTCGGGCAGGTCGTCCAGCCCAGTCCGTTCTGCCCCAATATTGCGGCCAGTCCGGACGGCAAGCAGGTCTGGTTTACGCTCAAGGACGTGGGCAAAGCCGTGGCTTTCAATGCGAAGCCGCCCTTCAATGTCCTTAAGGTGATCGATACCGGGCCCATCACCAATCATGTCAATTTCGTCCTTACTGAAGAAGGACAGTTTGCCTACGTCTCGGTCGGCGGCCTGAACCAGGTCAAGGTGTTCCGCACGTCCGATTTTGCACAAGTCGCGACCATTCCAGTGGGGGCGCTTCCACATGGCGTGTGGCCATCGGGCGATGGACGTTGGATCTATGTCGGTTTGGAGAACGATGACAAGCTGGCCGTCATTGATACAGCGACGCGAAAGTTGGTTGCCAACATTGACATTGGCCAGGCGCCACAGGCCATTGCCTACGTCGTGAACGCAGTGAGCGACATCGACGCCTCGACGGCAAACCTGCAACCGCTTGGCGTGGCTGGCTCGGTCGCCAAACTCTCCTTGAGCGGTACCAATGGCGGAGATCGCGCAGTCACCCGCGTAACTCTGTTCGATCAGGGGCTGGTGCAAATACTGCAGGCATCGGCAACGCATCTGCGGCCCGGTCAAACCTACGTCATCGCCTTGGCTGCGCAGGCGGACGGCAGCGGAGAGCTCGAACCGCTGGCATCGTTCAAGGCGAATCCCGCTGGAGCGGCCATCGTCAACGCGACGGGCCCTATACGCCAGCTGGTGACCACCGATGGTGCGGACAAGCCGCGCTGGGTGGTGATTGCCGAGGCACTTGACGGTAAGCCAGGCAAAGTGGTGCAACGGCAGGACTCTGGCGTTCAATAGAGAAGCTGGAGTCAGTCCAGGCACATACAGTCATATAGAAGCCCTGGCAGATCACTGCCAGGGCTTTTGCTTTAAGGCGCTTCTACACGACTGCAATTCAAGTGCATTGGGCGTGCTAGCGTTGTCTAAGTAGACTTTAGGGGATCAGCGCCGCGACGAGATTGTTCAAGACGCCGAGCTGAGCAAAGATGACCGTTCCTTCCGGATAGCAGTCGAAGCGTTTGATCTTGCCGTTCTCGAGTTCAAATACATCGCAGCAGGGCGCGTCCATTCGCTTTCCCGTTGCAGGCAGCTTGCCGAAAGGAAGCTCGAGCGTTCCGTCGTGCGTTCCCTGTAGGGCAAGCTGCACCACGACGATGTTGCCATCGACATAGACACGATATAGCTCCCGATGCATATTGGAAAACGCTGCTCCGTAGTTGCGAACCGGGTCGGCGAGCGCTCGGCCACGGTAGGTCACGCCTACAGAATTGTCGGTGAACTCTCCTTCCGGCGTGAACAGGCTGATCCAGCCTTCCAGATCTTTCCGTTCTGCGACCTCATATGCGTTGCGAACAGCGGCCACGTTGGCGTTGCTCATGATGGGCTCCTTGTGGATTGATAAATCTTTGGTGCGATACAGGCCCGAAGCTGTCCATTACCTAGGCAATCTTGCGAATTTGGTAGCGAGTTACCGTCAGCTCGTTCGCCATTGGTTTTGCGGGCATTTACCCACACGGCTCAATTCGATCGATGCGTGAACATTCGGGCACGTGTTCAAGACTCCCCGATGCTTATTTGGGCGTCTTGCAAGTTTTTTCTCCAACCGGTGCGACAGAAAGGTCTAGAGACAGCGATGCACCTCGCCATGAAAGAGCGAAGATGTGATCGAGGCCGTCCCTCGCATTCCATCGTCACCGTGCAACTGAACTTAGAAGTCAATGCTCCGGATCGATAGTCAAAGATCACCCGAACGCATATCGCCTTCGAGCTTGGAAGGTCTCCAAGCGTGAAAAGGAGCGTCTGGACGCAGCAGGCGTAGCTAACCAGGGAATGGTCCGCATTCGCCCCAAAACGGGGTCGCCCCCGGGTCGCCAAGAGCAACTCAACGCTTCAGTTCGCCGCTCACGAAGCAGCGACCAGGCCATGTTGGCCAATTTATGCTTTAACAATCAGTAGGTGCGAAGCAGATACCAGCAAGAACTGTCAATAGCGCTACCAGCAAGAAGTGTCAAAGCTGCCACTAATCGCTGGTAGCACCAACGCTGATTACGCTCACGGCACACGGCTGGTGGGCCCACCAGGATTCGAACCTGGAACCAAGGGATTATGAGTCCCCTGCTCTAACCGTTGAGCTATAGGCCCTTCAAACTTGCCGGCGCGCATTGCACGTGCCGGCCTTGCGGAAGCCCTTCATGGTAGCCGCGGCCGGGTGGAGCGTCGAGGGTGGGGCCGGGTGGAAGGCACATTCGGGCTGGGGTGTATCGGCGTAGGCTGGTAAGCCCTTTGGCGCGTGGAGGCAGTGCGATGAGCACGGAATCGGTGGCGAAGCGGTTGCTGGCGTTGTGTCGCGAGGGTAAGTACGAAGAGGCGCAGAAGGAGCTGTATGCCAAGGATGCGGTGAGCATCGAGCCGGAAGGCGCGCCGGGTGGCGCGATGGGCAATGTGAAGGGGCTGGAGGCGATCTTCGAGAAGGGGCGCCAGTTCAAGGCGTCGATCATCGAGGTGCATAGCAGCCGGGTCAGCGATCCGATCGTGGCGGGCAACTGGTTCAGTTGCGAAATGACGATGGACGTGACGATGAAGGAATACGGCCGCGTGCCGATGACGGAGATCTGCGTGTACCACGTGAACAAGGACGGCAAGATCGACCGGGAGCAGTTCTTCTACGACATGGGCGGCTGAGGCGTTTTCGCCCGGCCGCAAAAGAAAAGCCCCGCTTGCGCGGGGCTTTTTTTATCGGTGCTGTTCGCCCGAAGCGATCAGTCGATGTCGAGGAACGAACGCAGCTGCTCCGAGCGGCTCGGGTGGCGCAGCTTGCGCAGGGCCTTGGCTTCGATCTGGCGGATGCGCTCGCGGGTGACGTCGAACTGCTTGCCGACCTCTTCCAGGGTGTGGTCGGTATTCATGTCGATGCCGAAGCGCATGCGCAGCACCTTGGCTTCGCGCGGGGTGAGGCCGGCGAGCACTTCGCGCACGGTCTCCATGAGGCCGGTTTCCGTCGCCGATTCGATCGGCGAGCTGGCGTTGGTGTCCTCGATGAAGTCGCCCAGATGCGAATCTTCGTCGTCGCCGATGGGGGTTTCCATCGAGATCGGCTCCTTCGCGATCTTGAGCACCTTGCGGATCTTGTCCTCGGGCATCTCCATCTCCTTGGCCAGCTCCTCCGGCGTCGGCTCGCGGCCGAACTGCTGGAGCATCTGGCGGGAGATGCGGTTGAGCTTGTTGATCGTCTCGATCATGTGCACCGGGATACGGATGGTGCGCGCCTGGTCCGCGATGGAGCGGGTGATGGCCTGGCGGATCCACCACGTGGCGTAGGTCGAGAACTTGTAGCCGCGGCGGTATTCGAACTTGTCCACGGCCTTCATCAGGCCGATGTTGCCTTCCTGGATGAGGTCGAGGAACTGCAGGCCGCGGTTGGTGTACTTCTTGGCGATCGAGATCACCAGGCGCAGGTTCGCCTCCACCATTTCCTTCTTGGCGCGGCGGGCCTTGGCCTCGCCGACCGACATGGTGCGGTTGATTTCCTTGATGTCGGTGAGCGGCAGGAACAGCTTGTGCTCGATGGCGGCGAGCTTCTCCTGCTCGGCGTCGATCGCTTCCTTGTGGGTCTTGATGTTCGGCGACCACTTCTGGCGCTTGCGGCCCAGCTCGTTCGCCCACTCGAGGTTGCCCTCGTTGCTGGGGAAGGTCTTGATGAACTCGGCCTTGGGCATCTTCACATGCTTGACGAAGATGTCCATCAGCACGCGCTCGTGGTGGCGGATGTCGTTGACCACTTCGCGCAGCTTGCGCACGAAGCTGTCGATCAGCGCGGACGGCAGCTTGAGCTTGAGGAACTCCTCGGCCATCTGCTCGCGCAGCTTGATGATCTTCTTGTCGTTGATGTCGGTGACTTTGGCCGAGGCCTTCTGGAACTTGCCGTAGTAGTCGCGCAGCAGTTCCATGCGGCGCTTGACCTCTTCCGGGTCCGGACCGGTCGGGCCGGCCTCCTCGTCCTCGGCGGCGCCCTCGGTTTCTTCGTCTTCGTCGGCTTCGGCGTCGCTGTCGGTGGCGACTTCCTCGGCGGCGGCGAGGGCGGCGTCGGCGGCTTCTTCCAGGTCGGCGAAGCCGGCCAGGATCTCGCTCAGGCGGCGCTTGCCGTCCAGGTGCTGGTCGTATTCCTCCAGCAGCATCTCGATGGTGAGCGGGAAGCTGGCCAGCGCGGTCTGCACCTGGCCGAGGCCTTCTTCGATGCGCTTGGCGATGGCAATTTCGCCCTCGCGGGTGAGCAGCTCGACGGTGCCCATCTCGCGCATGTACATGCGCACCGGGTCGGTGGTGCGGCCGACTTCGGAGTCGACGGCGGACAGCAGCGCGACGGCTTCTTCGGCCGCGGCTTCGTCATCGGTGGCGGTGCCGCTGGCGGTGTCGGCCAGCGGGTCGGCGTCCGGGGCGGCATCGTGCACTTCGATGCCCACGCCCTTGAGGACGGCCATGATGTCTTCGATCTGCTCCGGATCGACGATGTCGTCGGGCAGGTGATCGTTGATCTCGGCGTAGGTCAGGTAGCCCTGCTCCAAGCCTTTGGAGATGAGCGCCTTGATTTCAGACTGTTGCTCGGGAGCTTTGTTGTTCATACCTACCGCCGCATATGCAGGAACCGGTCAGTATAGCGATGTGATGCTTTTTTGACCAGTTTTCAAGTGAAAAAACTGGGTACCCGGCACAGGCAAAAAGCGCGCCAAACACCCGCCGTTGGGGGATTTTTTTCGAAAGTCGTCGCAGGTGCCCTGTGCATCCGCGGTCATGGCGTTTCGAGCCAGAAGGTGACTGGTCCGTCGTTGACCAGATGGACTCTCATATGGGCACCGAAGCGCCCGATTTCCACCCTGGGGTGCGCATCGCGCGCCAGTTCCACCAGCCGATCGAACCAGCGGCGGCCTTGTTCGGGCGAGGCGGCGGTGGTGAAGCTCGGGCGCATGCCGGAGCGGGTGTCGGCAGCCAGGGTGAACTGACTGACCAGCAGCAGCTCGCCCCCGGTGTCCTTGAGCGAACGGTTCATGCGGCCCTGCTCGTCGGCGAAGACGCGATAGCCGAGCAGGCGTTCGAGCATGCGGCGGGTGCTGGCTTCGTCGTCGGCCGGCTGCACCGCCACCAAGGCGAGCAGGCCGGGGCCGATGGCGCCGACGGTTTCGTCGTCGACTTCTACACGGGCGGAAAGGACGCGCTGGATCAGGGCAATCATCGATAAGCGACTGGGCAGGAAGGCGGACGGGCGCAAAGGTTACCCACAAAACGGCATAGCGGCCGGCGCGTGCACGGCTTGAGCCGCGCGCGGGCCGGCGGCGCGGGGTCTGCGGCTACACTGTCCGGCTCATGCGCTTCGACATCTACCTTCTCTACCTCCTGCTGCGCCTGGTCGGCCGGCTGCCGCTGCGGACCTTGCACGGCCTCGGCGCCCTGATCGGCCGCCTGTCCCTGCGCCTGGACGGCAAGGCCGTGCGCAACACCGATGTGAACCTGCGCATCACTCGCCCGCACCTGGACGCCGCCGCCCGCGCGACGCTGCTGCGCGAGACGATGATCGAGAGCGGCAAGTCCATTACCGAGATCGCCAAGATCTGGGGCAGCGACGCCGAGCGCGCGCTGGACCTGGTGCGCGAGGTGCGCGGCGAGGCGCTGTTCGATGCGGCGCTGGCGGCGGGCAAGGGCGTGATCATCGCGGCGCCGCACCTGGGTTGCTGGGAGCTGCTCAACTACTGGCTGTGCCGCAAGACGACGATGGCGATCCTGTATCGGCCGCCGCGCATCGCCGCGATCGAGGGGCTGCTGCGCAAGGCGCGCGGCGCGCTGGCGCCGGAGCAGGTACGTGCGGAAGGCGCCGGCGTGCGCACGTTGTTCAAGCGCCTGGGCGCGGGCGGCACGGTGGGCATCCTGCCGGACCAGAAGCCGCGCGAGGGCGAAGGGCAGTTCGCGCCGTTCTTTGGTCGCGACGCGCTGACCATGGTGCTGCTGCCGCGACTGGCGGCGCGCACGGGAGCGACGGTGCTGTTCGCTTTCGCGGAGCGGCTGCCGCAAGGGGCGGGCTTCCGCATCCATCTGCAGCCGGCGCCGGAAGGGTTGGCCGATGCTGACCAGCGCGTGGCGTGCACAGCGCTCAACCGCGGCGTGGAGGGGTGCGTGGAGCTGGCCTTCGCGCAGTACCAGTGGCACTACAAGCGCTACACGGCGAATGACCGGACCAGTCCGTACGACCATCCGGAGATCCTGGAGCAGGGGCGGTAACGCTCAGCTCGCAGGCGGTTCTTCTCGATCCAGCCGGCGCAGGAACACGGTCATCTCTTTTTCCGCCTGCTTGTCGCCGCGCAATTGCGCGGCCTCGATGCCGTGCCGCCAGGCGTCGGCAGCGCCCGCGCGGTCCGCGCCGGCGAGCAGGGCCTTGCCCAGCAGCTTCCAGGCGGCGGAGTAGTGCGGGTCGAATTGCACAGCGCGGCGCAGTTCGTCCGCGGCCTCGGCCGTGTCGCCCTGGCTCAGCAGCGCGTTGCCGAGGGAGAAGCGCAGCAGCGCGCCATCGCGCGGGCCGCCGCACTGGGCGCGCAGGCCGGCGACGAGAGCGGGGTTGCTCATGGCAGCGTGCGGTAGCGCCAGGCGTCGACCTGATAGATGCGGGTCGGGTGCGGCGGTTCCGGCGGCGTGTGGCCGGCGCGCTGGGCGGCCAGCGAGGCGGCCGGCCAGATCACCACCCAGCTGGAACGGAACGGCTGTACCAGCAGCGGGTAGCGCAGGTCGCTATCGGCGAGCTTCTCGGGGCGAGTGATGATCAGGCCGTCGGGATGCTGGCGGGCGAAGGTCTGGATCGACTCACCCTCGTTCAAGCGCTCGATCGGCCGGGTGATGCGGCCTTCGAAATGGAACTGGCCCTCGTAGTTGCCCACGTAGCCGATCGCCCGACCCTCGGCATCGGCCGCGCCGAGCAGGTGCGCGGCGGGGCGCAGGTCGAAGTTGGGCCACATGGTCAGGGTGAACAGCGTGTTGAGCGCCAGCGTGCCGATCAGGCCGGCCACCGCCAGGCGACGCAGCTCGCCGCGGCCGCGCAGCATCAGCAACGCGCCGAGCACCACGAACACCACGCTGAACACGCGGCTGTGCTGCGAGGTGGCATCGATGAATTCGCCGTGCAGCAGGTTGTGTTCCACCAGGTTGGGCAGCGCGAACAGGAACACCGCGAACAGCAGCCCGCCCACGCCCAGCGGCCAGGTACCCAGCCAGGCGGTGCTGGCCAGCGCCGGGCGCTTCTCGCGCAGCACGGCGATGGCGCCGGCCACCAGCAAGGTGGCGCCGGCGAATTCGGGCAGCGGGTAGTACAGCTGCTTGCCGCTGATCAGCGAGAACGCGAACAGGATCGGCAGCAACCAGCACAGGCCGAAGCGCAGGCCCGGATCGAGCGGACGACGCAAGGTCAGCAGGGCCGCCCAGGCGCGCGGCCAGCCGCTGAAGGGGAACAGCAGCGCCGGCACCATCGGCAGGTACCACCAGAACGGGCGGGCGTGGTCGAACGCATCCACCACGCGGCCGGCGGTCTGGGTGAAGAACAGTCGCTGGCGATAGGCCTCGCCGCCGCTGAAGCCGGCCGGCAGCGCCCAGGCCAGCAGGATCGCGCCGCCCAGCAGCACGGACAGCACGCCGCGACCGTACCAGCGCGCGCGGTTCCGGTTCGCCCAGTCGCTCCACAGCGGGCCGAGCAGCCAGGGGAAGGCGACGTGCAGCAGCATCACCGGGCCTTTGGTCATCAGGCCGGCGCCGATGCACAGGCCGAACAGCAGCCAGCGCGGCTCCTCGCGCCCGGCCTTGGGCGTGAGGCACAGCAGGGCCGCCAGCACCCACACGGCCAGCAGCACCTCGTACATGATCTGCAGGCCGAACAGGAAGGCGTAGCTCAGCGCCAGCAGCATCCACGGTGCGCCCTTGGCCACCCATGGGCGATCCGGGAACAGGCGCCGCGCCAGCGTCGCCAGCAGCACCAGCTGGGTGCCGCCGAAAACCACTTCCAGAATGCGCGGCCACACGTCATTGACGCCGAACACGAACCAGCCGGCGTGGATCATCCAGAACAGCAGCGGCACCTTGTCGCTGTAGGGCTGACCGTTGATGTGCGGCACCAGCCAGTGGCCGTGGCTCCACATTTCCCAGGCCACCGCGAGGGTACGCGTGGAGTACAGCGGCATCGGGCCGTGCGAAAAGATCGCCAGCAGGGCGACCAGGCCCCACAGCGGCAGCCAGGGCCACAGGGATCGCAGATGTTCGGAACGGCTATAGGCGCTGGAGGGCACGGGGCGGCTTTCTTCTCAGAGGTGTTGCGATTCTAGTGCGGACAAGCTGTCGGGGGCTTGGTGGGCGGCGGTGCCGTTCACGCCGCCGGGGCGATCAGGCCCTGGGCAGGCGGGCCGGGCCCCAGTAGCCGATGCGCCGGCGCAGCTTGAGCTTGCGCCACCAGTTGCCCGGCTTGGGGCGACGGTTGCGGCCGCCCTTGGCGATGAAGGCGTCGATCGCATCCAGCACGCGCTCGCTCGAATGGCCATCGCGGTAGGGGTGGATGGCGTCGGCGTACTCGCGGATCGCCTGCATCAGCTCGGGCGGGCGGCTGAGCGCGCGGCGGATCGCTAGCTCGAACTGGGCCGCGTCATCGATATCGATCAGCTGCGGGCCGGGCCGGCGGTTCTTGAAGGTGACCACCGGCTTGCCGGTGAGCAGGAACTCGTTGAGCGCGGACGAGGTGTCCGAACACATCATGTCGGCTTGGGGGAACAGCTCCAGGATGTTGTCGTTCTCGGCGAAGCGGAGGTTCTCGCCTTCGATCGCCTTGAACTTGGCCACCGTCTCCGGGTTCATCTTCGGGTGGAAGGTGACGATCCAGCGCCACTCGCCGCTGCGCGACAGCCGCTTCACTTCCTCGTACAGCGTCTCGGCGGCGCTCCAGGAGGGCGAAAAGGTGGAGTGGTAGAGGATCACCGGC
The DNA here is from genome assembly GCF_055814425.1 of Dyella sp. CR10. Taxonomy (NCBI): domain Bacteria; kingdom Pseudomonadati; phylum Pseudomonadota; class Gammaproteobacteria; order Lysobacterales; family Rhodanobacteraceae; genus Dyella; species Dyella sp. CR10. The sequence goes on along the minus strand of NZ_CP185986.1, from coordinate 4,350,257 downwards.
TTCTCGCGCACGGGTGGCAGCGGGCCGGCGATCTCCTTCATGAAAGGATCGAGCTTGGGCCAGCCGGTCTCGGCGACGGCGAAATGGCCCAGCTGGTCCGACAGCGCCTGGAACTGCGCGGTGTCGCGCGGGCCGGTGGTGCAATACAGGTCGAAGAAGCCGCGGATATAGATATGGCGCGGCTTGCCGGCATCGAAGCCGTGGAAGGTCTCCACCTTTACGCCGGGAAAGAAGTGCGGCAGGTGGTTGGACGAGGTGATGCAGGCGATGGGGCGCCAGGCGCGCACTTCGGCCACGCTGAGCAGCTTCTCGCCTTCGACCAGGTCTTCCGCGCCGGGGCCGTCGAAGAACCAGGCCGCCTCGTCGCCGCGCGCGCGGATCGCTTCCTGCACCGGCCGGAGAATGGCCAGCGCGTAGCGCTCGGAGCCGTAGAGAAGGTAGTGCTTGGGCATCAGCGGTCGATTCCGTGGCGATGGAGCGCGGTGGCGGCGCTATCGATGGAGGCGGGGTTGTGGCGCATCTCGTAGTAGCGCATGCGCTTGTACACCGCGTAAGACGCCGCGGTCTGCGCGACGGCGTAGCCGCGCCAGCCGTCGAGGAAGGCCAGGCGAAATACGTAGTCCTTGAGGAAAGCCAGCGCGAACACGAACGGCGTCTGCCACATGCGCACGGGCTTGTCCTTTTCCAGCCAGTCGCGGCACTTCAGCTCCGCATAGCGCAGCACCTTGATCTGCTTCTCCGGCAGGCTGGGGTTGTTCTCGTGGTTGAAGCGCGCGTCGAAGGTGACCGAGGGGCCGTCGAAGCGCAGCGATTCGTGCACGCGCACGTCGGCCCAGCGGGCGCGGTCGCGGTGGTAGAGGCGGGCCATCTTCTCGCCCATCGAGGGCAGGTAGAAGCGCATCGGCTTACCCATATAGATGGTGGCGCGGCGCAGCCAGGCGGCGCAGGCATCGCTGGCCATCAGGCCGGGCAGCTTCCGTTCCAGTTCGGTGGCGAGGGCCGGTGTGAGGTACTCGTCGGCGTCCAGCGCCAGGATCCAGTCGTGGCTGCACTGGGTGGTGGCGAAGTTGCGCTGCGGCCCGAAGCCCAGCCAATCCTGGTGCACCACCTTCGCGCCGTGGGCCTGGGCGATGGCGACGGTGTCGTCGGTGCTGCCGCTGTCGATCACGACTTTCTCCGCCGCGAACGGCACGCTGTCCAGGCAACGGGCAATGGTTTTCGCCTCGTTGTAGGTCATGACGACGAGGGTGACGGGGTGCGTAGGCATGGGGGCGATTCTAGCCGCAACGGCCTTTTTCAAGATCGGGCGACCCGGACGTCGAAAGCTGGGAAGCGGGTCAGGTCCCATCCGGGATGGGGGGCGCACCCTACCTGCTGACAATGCGGGTGCCAACCCCGAGACTATGCGCCGCGGCGTTCCCCAGGCCGTAACGAGACAAGCAGGTAGTGATGGAGAACAAGGCAAGTCCCTCCAATGCGCGGCCCCCGGCCGAAGAGCGCCGCGTCGGTCGCTGGATCGTCGGGATCGGCATCGCCTGGATGATGCTCGGGCTGGTGGTCATGCCCGCCGGCGCATCCTTCAATCCCGGCCGGATCTACCAATACAGCCTGACGCTGCTGCTCTATCTGCCGGCGCTGGTGCTCACCTTCACCGGGCGCGCCCGGGTCTGGCGGCAGCTGTGGCCCTTGCCGGCGTTCCGCGTGTTCCTGGTGCTGCTCGCCTGGGCCGCGCTGTCGTTGAGCTGGAGCACGATCGCCAGGCCGGCGGAAGAAGTGGGGCGGCTGCTGAGCGTACTGGCCTTCGTGCTCGGCTGGCACGTCTACGCGGCCGACGAGCCGCGGCGCATCCGCGCCCTGTTGTTGCCGGTGGGATTGCTGGTGTCGGTTTGCGCGCTGTTCTATTGCGTGCGCTTCCTGACCACGCCATCGGAGGACGGGCGCATCGTCGGCGAAGGCACTATCGCCACCGCCAACTATGCGGCGGCTCTGATGGGGGCGACGGCGCTGTACCTGAGCCAGCTGCCCGTTCCTGCCGTACGCCTGTCCGTGTTGCGGCATGTGGCGATCGGCTTCCTGCTGGTGTTCGTGCTGCTGACGCAATCGCGCAGCGTATGGCTGGCGCTGGGCCTGGCCATCCTGCTCATGCCGGCCTGGCAGGCCGGGCGTTCGTTCCGCTGGCTGGCGGCAGGCGTGTTGCTGATCGGCTTGTACCTGGTGGTGCGTCCGGTGGAGGTGCTGACCGAGCGCGGCACGTCGCTGCGGCCGGAGCTGTTCATGCAATCGCTGCACTTGATCGCGCAGCATCCATTGCTTGGCCTGGGCCAGGGCGCGCCGTTCAACCTGCCGGTGAATGGGCAGGTCTATGTGCACACGCATAACTTGTTGACCCAGGTGACCGTCGAGCTGGGGTTGCCGGGTCTGCTGCTCACCGTCGTGCTGTGGTGCATGGTGGCCTGGCAGGGCTGGCTGGCCCGTGCCACCCTGCAGGGCCGGCTGATCCTGGCGCTGTGGGTGTTCGCCTCGGTGGTGCTGCAGTTCGACATGCCGCAGATGCTGGACAGCCCGCGTCCGGCCTGGCTGCTGGTGTGGCTGCCGTTCGCGCTTTCCCTGGGGCTGGCCTGGCGCAGGCGAGGCGACGTTTCCGCGATATCCAATGATTTCCCCGGGCAACCGGGTCAGGGTTCCCGATGAATAAAAAGGTGCTGGTTACCGGCGGTGCGGGCTTTCTCGGCTCGCACCTTTGCGATCGCCTGGTGCGCGACGGGCACGACGTGCTGTGCGTCGACAACTTCTTTACCGGCAGCAAGCAGAACATCGCGCACCTGCTGAGCCATCCCTATTTCGAGCTGATGCGCCACGACGTGACCTTCCCGCTGTACGTGGAAGTGGAGCGCATCTTCAATTTCGCCTGCCCCGCCTCGCCGGTGCATTACCAGCACGACCCGGTGCAGACGACCAAGACCAGCGTGCATGGCGCGATCAACATGCTGGGGTTGGCCAAGCGCACGCGGGCACGCATCCTGCAGGCCTCCACCAGCGAGGTGTACGGCGACCCGGAAGTGCATCCGCAGACGGAAGACTACTGGGGCCGGGTCAACCCGATCGGTTTCCGCAGCTGCTACGACGAAGGCAAGCGCTGCGCCGAGACGCTGTTCTTCGACTACTACCGCCAGCACCAGCTGGACATCAAGGTGGTGCGCATCTTCAACACCTACGGCCCGCGCATGCATCCCAATGACGGACGCGTGGTGAGCAACTTCATCGTGCAGGCGCTGCGCGGCGAGGACATCACCATCTACGGCGACGGCAGCCAGACGCGCAGCTTCTGCTACGTGGATGACCTGATCGAAGTGATCGTGCGCATGATGGACAGCGAGGGCTTCACCGGCCCGGTCAACATCGGCAATCCGGCCGAATACACCATGCTGGAGCTGGCCGAGCACGTGCTGAAGCTGGTCGGCGGTCGCTCCAAGCTGGTGTTCCGCCCGCTGCCGTCGGACGACCCGCGTCAGCGCCAGCCGGACATCGCCCTGGCCAAGGAGAAGCTCGGCTGGGAACCACGGGTGAGCCTGGACGACGGCCTGCGCGAGACGATCGCCTACTTCCGCCACCTTCTGCAGGGCGAGGCCGCCTGATGAGCGGCGTGAGCTTCAGCGTCGTCGTCACCAACTACAACTACCGTGACTACGTGGGCGCGGCAGTGGACAGCGTGCTGGCGCAGACGCGGGCGGCGGCGCAGGTGATCGTGATGGACGACGGTTCCACCGACGGCTCGCCGGCCTGGCTGGCTGAGCGCTATGGCAATGATCCGCGCGTGACGCTGCGCTGTGTGGAAAACGGCGGACAGCTGTCCGCCTTCATCCGCGGCATGGAGGGCGTGACCGGCGATGTCGTGTGCTTCCTCGATGCCGACGACGTGTGGGAGCCGACGTACCTGGCCACCATCGGCGCGCTCTACGACAGCCGCCGCGACGTCGACTTTCTGTTTACCGACGTGCGCCTGTTTGGCAACGAAGAGGGCATCCAGGGCTATGCCGAGCGCGCGGTCGATCTGGGCTATACCGCGATCAGCACCTGGGTGACGGCCTACTGGTATGGCGCGGCGACGTCGGCGCTGTCGATGCGCCGGGCGTGGGCGCAGCGCACGCTCGATCTGCCGGCGGAGTTCGTGCGCAGCTGGCGCATTTCCGCCGACAACTGTCTGGTGTTCGGTGCCAGCGTGCTGGGCGCGCGCAAGTATTTCCTGCCGACCGGCATGGTGCGCTACCGCGTGCATGGGGCCAATGGCTGGTGGCACGCGCGTCATCGCGAGAACCAGTTCGCCAACCTGTTTCGTTCGCGCGTGCTGATCAACCATTACGCCGCTCGCATGCACATGGATGAGCGCACGCTGGATCTGGTCAAGGCCGAATTCCGCAGCAAGCCGGCGCCGTCGAAGGAGGAAACCTGGCGCTACGCGCGCATGGCCTACCGCCTCGGCACGGCCAGCTGGCCCAAGCGCGTGGACCGCACGCTGTCGATCCTGCGGCAGGGGCGGCGCGGCGGATCCGGCAAGGCGTCCGCGTGAAGGCTGCTCGCGCATGAAAGAGCTTGAGGCAGGTCGCATCAGCGTCGTCGTGCTGACCTACAACTGGCCGGCGGCGCTGGCCCTGGTGCTGAAAAGCCTCGCGGCGCAGAGCGTGCTGCCGCTGGAGGTGATCGTCGCCGATGATGGCTCCGGGGAAGAGACGCGCGGCCTGATCGAACGGATGGCGGCGTCGTTTCCGGTGCCGTTGCGCCATGTCTGGCAGGAGGACCAGGGCTTCCGCGCCGCACGCGCGCGCAATCGCGGCATCGCTGCGAGCCGTGGCGACTACGTGATTCTGCTCGACGGCGACATGGTGCTGCATCCGTCCTTCATCGCCGACCACGTCATGCTCGCCGAACCGGGTTATTTCCTGCAGGGCGGGCGGCTCAAGGCCACCAAGGAAGAGTCGGCGCGCCTGCTCGCCGGTGGTGCGCCGGTCTTCGCGCCGTGGACGCGTGCCGATTTCGAGGAGTTCGACGGCACGCGCCGTCTGTACGCCTTCCATGCGCCGGCACTGGCGCGATGGAAGGCGCGGTCGCGCAACGGCGGTCGCGTGATGAGTTGCAACATGAGTTTCTGGCGCGACGACTTGCTGCGCGTGAACGGCTTCGACGAGCGCATGGAAGGCTACGGCGCCGAAGACCGCGAGCTGGCGGCGCGGCTGGAGAACGCTGGCCTGCACCGGCGCGCGCTGAAATGGGCGGCGCTGGCCGTGCACCTGTGGCACCCCTCGCGCTCGCCGCCGGACGTGGATGACATGAGCCTGCCCAACAACGTGCTCTTCCATGCGACGCGCACGCAGGGCGTCACCTGGTGCGAGCGTGGCATTGCCAGTCATGCCGAGCTGTCGGGCGGTGGCGAAACGTGAAGCTCCTCTACACCAATTTCCACACCGGTGATGGTGGCGGCCACACCACGTACGTGCGCTGGCTCGCCTCGGGCCTGGCCGGCAGCCATGAAATCCACGTCGCCGCGCCACCCGGAAGCCGCCTGCTCGAGGAGGCGCGGCGCTTGCCTGGCGTCACGGCGGTCGAGCAGCCGTTCCCGAACGGCTTGAACAAGCTGGCCGCACGCGCCGCCGCGCGACGGCAGCTGGCGGCTTACCTGCGGGAGCAGTCGTTCGACGTCGTGCACGTCAATGGCTCGGCGGATCACCGCCTGGTACTGGCGTCCATGCCGCGCCGGCGGCCGCGCATCGTGCTGACCAAACACAACTCCAAGCCCATGACGGGCCTGGGCCACTGGTGGCGCGCCCGGCATACCGATGCGGTCATCGCGGTGTGCGAGTACACGCACCGGCAGCTGGCGAAGACCGCCTACCGGCGCTGCATGCTCGCGACCGTCTACAACGGCGTCGACATCGGGCATTACCGGCCTTGGACGGATCAAGCCACCCGCTCGGTGCGCGCCGAATGGGCCGGCGATGCCGCGTTGTTGCTCGGCAGTAATGCCGGAACCGCCGATTACAAAGGCTGGATGGATCTGGTCGAGGCGCTGGCCTTGCTGGCGCCCGAGGAGCGCGCGCGCCTGCGTGTGCTGGTGGCAGGCACGCCGCCGAAGGAGGCCGTGCGACAACGCATCGCGGCACTGGGGATGGACGCGATCGTGCGGTTCCCCGGCCTGCTGGCCGATGTGCGGCCGGTGGTGGCGGCGCTCGACGCGGGCTTCGTGTTGTCCTGGGACGTGGAGACGATCTCCTTCGCCTGTCGCGAAATGATGGCGATGGGCAAGCCGGTGCTGGTCAGCGATTACGCCGGCCTGCCGGAGAACATCCATGCCGGCGAGGACGGCTGGATCGTGCCGGTGCGTAACCGCCAGGCCATTGCCGGTGCGGTGCGCGAGTTGCTACGCGCGCGTGACGGCTTGCCTGCGATGGGGCGCGCGGCGCGCGCCCATGCCGAGGCGGAATTCGGGCTGGAACGTTTCGTCGAGCGTACCGAAGCGGTGTATCGCCAGCTGCTGGCGTAGCGTCTATTCCAGCGCCGCGGCCGGCACGCGATCGACATCTTCGCCCGGCTCACAGCCCGGAATCACCGCATCGGCCTTGAACAGCCACCATTCGCGGCGGTTGGCGTGGCCCAGGCTGATCGCCTTGCTGCGGTCCACGCACTTGTCCATCACGCCATCCAGCGCGAACAGCCAGCGGCGGGCAGGATCCTGCGCCTGCCACTTCACCGCGGCGGCGTACTGCTCGTGCCAGGGCACGGTGAAGCCGAAATCGGTGGCGGGACGGTTGAGCATCAGCAGGTTCTGTTCCTTCCAGGCGACCAGGCCCAACTCTTCGTTGGCGGGGACGCGCTCGCGCACGTCCTGCATCAGGGCGGCGGCGGAGCTGGAATCGTTGAGCAGCGGGTAAGCCCACAGACTCCACGCCAGCCACATCGCGGCCATGCCGCCACACACGGCCCATGCCGCACGGCGCAGGCGGAACGCGGCGATCAGCGCCAGCTGCGCGCCGCCGATGGCGACGAACATCCACCACAGCGCATGGCCGCCATCGTCGAAACCGCGCGCGGTGGCGAATTCAGTGGCGAACTTCGGATGCGCGATCAGGGCCGCCGCGCCGACGCCGAGCATGGCCGCGCCCATCGTGCCGATGAACAGCAGGCCGGCCAGGCGCAGCCAGCGCTTCTGCAGCAACTCGCCGAGGAAGGGGCCGGTCAGCAGCGCCACCATCGGCAGCGCCGGCATGATGTAGACGTCGCGCTTGCCCTTGGGGATGGCGAAGAAGATCAGGATCAGTACCACCCAGCCCAGCGGCAGCAGGATGCGCGCATCCTTCGCCTTCAGGCCCTGCCACCAGCGCGCGAAGGTGCCCGGGTAGGTCAGCGACAGCGGCAGCCAGCTGAACAGCACGATCGGCACGTAATAGAGCGGCGAGTGGTGGTGGTCCCACGACTTGCTGTAGCGACCGGCGGTCTGGTGGAACAGGATGTCGTTGACGTAGGCCGCGTACGCCGGATCGCCTGAGTGCGCCTTGGCGCCGAGCAGCATGGGCACCAGCCACACCGCAATGGCGGCGAGCAGCGCGACCAGGCCCAGCGGCCAGCGCCACCACGCGCCGGCGCCCATGCGCGAAATACCGTCCCACTGCCCGCGCCAGGCGACCAGATACGGCAGCAGCATGAACAGCGCGAGCACACCCACGCCCTTGGTGATCACGCCCAGGCCCGCGCAGAAGCAGCCGAACCAGAACGCACGCCAGTTCGGCCCCTTGAGCAGATGCAACAGCAAGCCCCAGTTCGCCGCGGTGATGAAGAACATCACCAGCGGATCGATCTGGGCGCGCTTGACCTGATAGACGAACTGGAACGTCACCAGCAGCGCGGCGGCGGCGTAGAGGCCGGCCTGCCGGTTCCACAGGCGGCGGCCGAGGTCGTAGACCAGCACCAGCGTGCCCAGCGCGGCCAGCAGCGAGGGCAGCAGGAAGGCGAGACGCCAGCTGCCGGTGATCGTGTAGCTGGCCGCCTCCGTCCACATCAGCATCGGCGGCTTGTCCGAATACAGTTCGCTGCCGCGGTGAGGGAACAGCCAGTCGCCGCTCTCGACCATCTGCTTGGCCGCCAGCGTGAAGCGCGGTTCGTCCGACGGCCAGGGATCGCGCAGGCCGATGCCGGCGCCGATCACCACGACGGCGATGATCAGCAGGAGCCAGAAATAGCGGCGTTCCTGGGAAGTGGCTTGCGAAGCTGCGGACATGCGAGAAATTCCGGCGGCGGCGCCGCGACTGCGTGGCGGTTCGGGAAAGCGTTGTAGGTCCGGCGCCTTATCCGGCGCTTAGAGGACAGCCGGTCCGGTCCGATCAGGCCCGTTCGAGCACGGCATAGTACATGCCGTCGAGGTCCCCATCCCCCGGCAGGATCTGCCAGCCCGCACCGGCGGATTGTCCGGCGGGCAGCGTGAAGGGCACGGCGCGCGCGTCCGGCCGTGCATCGAGAAAGCCCTGCACCACCGCTTCGTTCTCAGCCTTGAGCAGCGAGCAGGTGACGTAGACCAGACGGCCGCCGGGCGCCAGCAGCGGCCACAGCGCGTCGAGGATGCGCCGCTGCTGCGCGGCCAGCGCGGGGATGTCGCTGTCGCGGCGGTGCAAGCGTACGTCCGGGCGCCGGCGCAGGACGCCGGTGGCCGAACAGGGCGCGTCGATCAGAATGCGATCGAACGCCTGGTCATCCCACCAGCCGGCGGGCTCGCCGGCGTCGCCGACGATCAACTGCGCGGCGAGGCCCAGGCGATCGAGATTCTGCTGGATGCGCCGGGTGCGGCCGGCGTCGAACTCGACCGCGGTGAGCGCGACGTTCGCGCGCTCGAGCAGATGGCAGGCCTTGCCGCCGGGCGCGGCGCAGGCATCGAGCACGCGCTGGCCGTCGCGGGCTTCGGCCAGGTCGGCGGCGATCTGGGCGGCGCCGTCTTGCACGGCGAAATGACCCTCGGCGAAGCCGGGCATGCGCGTGACGTCGGTGCTGTGCGGCAGCACGATGGCGTCGGCCAGCCAGGCATGCGCGTCGGCCGTATAGCCGGCTTCGCGCAGGCGTTCGAGCAGGGCTTCGCGCGTGGTGCGGCGGCGGTTGGCACGCAGCATCAGGGGCGGTTCGATGTTGTCGGCCGCCATCACCGCATCGGCCTGATCCGGCCAGTCGGACGCGATTGCCTTGGCCAGCCAGGCCGGATGCGCATGGCGTGTCTGCGGCTTGGCGTCCAGCGCGGCCAGCAGTTCGGCGCGTTCGCGCTGCCAGCGCCGCAGGATGGCGTTGACCAGGCCGGCCAGGCGCGGCCGCTGCAACGCGCGGGCCGCCTGCACGGTGGCGGCGACGGCGGCGTAGTCGGGCAGCTCGAGGATTTCCAGCTGCACCAGGCCCAGCACCAGCAGGGCGTGGATAGCCGGCTCCTTCTGGCGCAGCGGCTTGTCGAGCAGGCGGTCCAGCGCGGCGTCGAAGCGCAGCCACCAGCGCGCGCCGTCGCTGAGCAGCGCGGTGAACAGTGCGCGGTCGCGCGGATCGGCGAGCCGCGACGCATGGCGTTCCATGGCGTCGCGCTGCGAGGCGCCGCGCAGCGCCACCTCGGCCAGCGCCTGTGCGGCAAGAGCACGCGTATCGGTCATCGGGTACCGCGCAGCTCGGGGCGTGCGTTGAGATAGTCGGCCGCGCCGATGCGCTTGCCGCCGGCGCGCTGCAAGGCCGTGACGCGCAAGGCGCCGTGGCCGCAGGCGATCTCGATGCCGTCGCGGCCGGCCGCGAGCACGCTGCCGGGGGCGGCATGGTGCTCGCGCTCCACCGCTTCGGCGGCCCAGATGCGCAGGGACTCGCCGGCGATGTCGCCTTCGGCGACGGGCCAGGGATCGAACGCGCGGACCTGGCGTTCCAGCGCGAGCGCGTCGCGTTGGAAGTCGAGCTTCGCCTCGGCCTTGTCCAGCTTGTGCGCGTAGGTGACGCCTTCTTCCGGCTGTGTGCGCGGCACCAGCGTTTCGCCGGCCATCGCGCGGCGCAGGCCTTCGGCCAGCACCTCGGCGCCAAGCGCGGAGAGGCGATCGTGCAGGCTGCCGCCGGTGTCTTCGCGCTGGATCGGCGTACGGCGCTCCAGCAGCACGGGGCCGGTATCCAGGCCGGCCTCCATCTGCATCAGATCCACGCCGCTTTCGGCATCGCCGGCCAGGATGGCGCGCTGGATCGGGGCCGCGCCACGCCAGCGCGGCAGCAGGCTGGCGTGCACGTTCCAGCAGCCCAGGCGCGGTATCGCCAGCACCTTGCGCGGCAGGATCAGGCCATAGGCCACCACCACCATCAGATCCGGCTGCCAGCGGGCGAGCGTGTCGCGGGCTTCCTGGCTCTTGAGCGATTCGGGCTGCTCGACTGCAATGCCGGCGGCCAGCGCCGCCTGCTTCACCGGGCTGGGCGTGAGCTTGCGGCCGCGCCCGGCGGGGCGGTCCGGCTGGGTGTAGACGGCGACTACCTCGGCGCCGCTGGCGCGGCAGGCTTCAAGGCAGGGGACGGAGAACTCGGGCGTGCCGGCGAAGACGACCCGCATCAAGCGCTGGCCGCCTGCTTGCGCTGCTTCTCCAGGCGCTTGAGCAGCATGGAGCGCTTGAGCGGCGACAGATAATCGACGAAGACCTTGCCGGCCAGATGGTCCATCTCGTGCTGGATGCATACGGCCAGCGGGCCCTCGGCCTCGACCACGATCTCGTTGCCGTCGACGTCGTTGGCCTTGACCTTGACCTTCAGCGCGCGGGTTACGTCGGCGTAGATGCCGGGGAAGGACAGGCAGCCCTCCTGGTACACCTGGGCGCCGTCCTTTTCGATGATTTCGGCGTTGATCAGCGCGAGCGGCTGGTTGCGCTCGTCGCTCATGTCGGCCACCAGCACGCGCTTGTGCACGTTGACCTGGGTGGCGGCCAGGCCGACCCCGTTGGCGGCATACATGGTTTCGAACATGTCGGCCACGAACTGCTTCAGCTCGGCGTCGAACACGCGTACGGGCTCGGCCTTGGTGCGCAGGCGGGGGTCGGGAAATTCGATAATGGTCAGGGTCGACATCGCAAATACCTCGGCGCCAAAAATGCGGGCGAATCGGTGAAAACCCAGCCCGGGCGCGATCTAGAATGAACCTCATTGTACGTCGGCAACCCCGTGTCTGGCAGGCGAATCTGCCAACTGGCGCTGGTTGCGGCCGTAAAACCTTCGGTTAAACTCCGCCGAGCATCGGGGGATGGGGGATTCCCGTTTATGATCAGAAAGTCCATCGGGCTGCTGGCCGGCATGCTGGTCACGGTCGCCGTGTACGCCGCTGGCGCTCAATTGCGTGCCGACCATCCCGACTCGTATACCGTCCGCAAGGGCGACACGCTGTGGAGCATCTCGGCGCGGTTCCTCTCCAAGCCCTGGTTGTGGCCTGAAATCTGGCAGGCCAACCCGCAGGTGCAGAACCCGCACCTGATCTACCCGGGCGATGTGCTCAACCTCTCCTTCATCAACGGTCCGCGCCTCGGCCTGCAGCCGCGCGTGCGTGCCGAAGGCGAGCCGATTCCGGCGATTCCGCTGTCCGAGCTGCGCATGTTCCTCAAGGAAACGCGCGTGATGAACTCCAATGAGGTCAGCGACGCGCCATACGTGGTCGGCTTCGAGGAGGCGCGCCTGCGCGGTACGGTCGGCCAGAACATTTACGTGCGCAACCTCAACGGCGATCCGGGTCAGCGCTGGGCGATCGTGCGTCCCACGCACGTGTTCCGCGGCTTCAACGAGGACGATCGCAGCGAACCGTACGGCCTGGTCGGACACGAGCTGGACAGTGACGCCTCCATGATCAACAGCCCGTGGAAGGAAGATTTCCGCGAAGACCATCATTACGGCCGCGGCAAGGATCTGGGCGTGGAAGTGACGGTGATCGGCACGGCCGAGACGCTGCGCACCGGCGACCCGTCCACGCTGCTGCTGCTCGATTCGACGCAGGAGATCCGCAAGGGCGATCGCATCATGCCGATCGACGACAAGCCCTACGACGCCTACTACTACCCGCATGCGCCGAAGTCGGTGCCGGACAACGCCCGCGTAATCGCCTTCACCGATGCGCTGGACGCCGTCGGCCCGCGGCAGGTGGTGGCGCTGTCGATCGGCGCGAAGGATGGCGTGGAGAACGGGCAGACCTACTCGATCGTGCATCCGGGCGAGACCATTCACGACGACGTCGCCAACAACAGCTGGAACCGCGGCGTGGGCAAGCAGGTGACGCTGCCGGAGGAATTCGCCGGCCACGTGATGGTGTTCCGCACCTTCGACCGGGTCAGCTATGGCCTGGTGATGGACGGCATCAAGCCCATCGCGAAGGGCGATCGCCTGACGATGCCGGAATAAGCTAGGTGAATAAACCGTGCCGACCTTCGCGGTCGGCATCGGCTGACAGAACGGCGCGGCTTGTCCGCGCCGTTTTCGTTCGTACCGCTGTTTAGACTCGCGGCATGAGCGAACTCGACGAATGGCGCGCCTGGATGATCCTGTTGCGCACCCCGGGCCTGGGGCCGGCCACGCTGCGTCAGTGGTTGCTGGCCCACGACCGGCGCATCGGCGCGGTGCTGGCGCATGCGCCGCGCCGTGCCGCCGCCCTGGGGGCGGCGGCAGTGGCCTGGCTGGAACAGCCCGACGAAGCGCGGCTCGCGGCCGATCTGGAGTGGCTGTCCCAGCCGGGACACCGGCTGCTGTGTTGCACGGAGGTCGATTTTCCGCCCCTGCTCGAGGCCATCCCCGATCCGCCGGTCGCCCTGTTCGCCACTGGCGACCCCGGGTGGCTCCTGCTGCCGCAGGTCGCGATCGTCGGCTCGCGCAGCGCCACGCCGGCGGGGCTGGCGCACGCACGGGCGTTCGCGCGGGAGCTGGCGCTGGCGGGTTTCGTGGTGACCAGCGGCATGGCCGATGGCGTGGATGGGGCGGCCCACGAAGGGGCGCTGGACGCGGGGCGGCCGACCGTGGCTGTAGTCGGCACGGGCGTGGACCGAGTGTATCCGGGCAAGCACCTGGCGCTGGCGCGCCGGATCGCCCGGGAGGGCGTTCTGATCAGCGAATTTCCCCTTGGCACGTCGGCACGGGCCGGCCACTTCCCGCGGCGCAACCGCATCCTGTCCGGTCTGGCCCTGGGCACTCTGGTGGTGGAGGCAGACCTGGAATCCGGGTCGCTGATCACTGCGCGTCTGGCTGGCGAGCAGGGCCGGGAGGTTTTCGCCCTGCCCGGCTCCATCCATAATCCGCTCGCCCGCGGTTGCCACCGGCTGATCCGCGACGGTGCCCGGCTGGCGGAAACCGCCAGCGAAGTGATCGAGGTCCTGGCCCCCCAGGCCCGGGCACTGGGTGCCGAACTGGCGGCCCGCCTGGGCGACGGCGACCCGGCTTCCGGAGCGTCCGTCGCGGAAGGCTGGGCCGGCGATCCCGACTACCAGGCATTGCTGGCGGCGCTGGGCCACGACCCGGCGACGCTGGACGAGCTGGCCGAACGTACCGGGCAGGTTGCCTCAGTCTTGTCATCCATGCTGCTGATGCTGGAGCTGGAAGGCGTGGTGGGCAGCCTGGCGGGCAACCGCTACCAGCGCCTCGCCGGCTAGCCGGACAAGCTGGCCTGCGCCTCGTTTTCACGAGGCGGAGCTTGACGGCGTTCGCCCGGCATGCCTTTAACTAAATAAAGAAGGCCCGCCCATGTGGCGGGCCATTGGCTTCTGGAAACCCCGCTGCATGGCAAAGAATCTGCTCATCGTCGAGTCGCCCGCCAAGGCCAAGACGATCAACAAGTACCTCGGCAAGGACTTCCAGGTCCTGGCCTCCTACGGTCACGTGCGTGACCTGAAGCCGAAGGAGGGCGCGGTCGATCCCGATCACGGGTTCGCCATGGCCTACGAGATCATCGAACGTAACCAGAAACACGTCGACGCCATCGCCAAGGCCGCCCAGGTTGCCGATGACATCTATCTGGCAACCGACTTGGATCGCGAAGGCGAAGCGATCAGCTGGCACATCAGCGAGATCCTCAAGCAGCGCGGCCTGACCAAGGGCAAGCAATTGCACCGCGTGGTGTTCTCGGAGATCACGCCCAAGGCGATCAAGGCCGCCGTGGCGCAGCCGCGCCAGCTGTCGCACGACCTGGTGGACGCGCAGCAGGCGCGTCGCGCCCTGGATTACCTGGTCGGTTTCAATCTGTCGCCGGTGCTGTGGCGCAAGGTGCAGCGCGGCTTGTCCGCGGGTCGCGTGCAGAGCCCCGCGCTGCGCATGATCGTGGAGCGCGAGGAGGAGATCGAAGCCTTCGTCGCCCGCGAATACTGGTCGGTCGAAGCGGCGCTGCGTCATCCCGACGGCGATTTCTCCGCCCGCCTCACCCGCCTGTACGGCAAGAAGTTCGAGCAGTTCGACCTCACCAACGAGGCCGACGCGATGGCCGCCCGCGCCGCGCTGAAGGAAGCCGCGCACGGCCGCCTCACCGTCAGCGAGGTCGGTAGCAAGGAGCGCAAGCGCCGCCCGGCGCCGCCGTTCACCACCTCGACCCTGCAGCAGGAAGCGGCGCGCAAGCTCGGCTTCTCCACCAGCCGTACCATGAAGGTCGCCCAGGGGCTGTACGAGGGCGTCTCGCTGGGCAGCGAGGGCAACGTCGGCCTGATCACCTACATGCGTACCGACTCGGTTGCGCTGTCGGAGGACGCCGTCGGCGAGCTGCGCCAGCTGATCGCGCGGGACTACGGCAACAAGGCCCTGCCCGATCATCCGCAGGCCTACAAGTCCAAGTCCAAGAACGCCCAGGAAGCGCACGAGGCGATCCGCCCGACCTCGGCGATGCGCACGCCGCGCGAAGTGGCGTCGTTCCTCAACGACGAGCAGCGCAAGCTTTACGAGCTGATCTGGAAGCGCACCGTCGCCTGCCAGATGATCCACGCCACCCTCAACACCGTTTCGGTGGATTTCGCCCTGCCGCATACCGCCGGCGGGGATGCAGCGTTCCGCGCTACCGGCACCACGGTGGTCGATCCTGGCTTCCTCGCCGTGTACGAGGAAGGCCGCGATCAGAAAACCGCCGAAGACGATGACGAGGGCCGCCGCCTGCCGAAGCTTGAAGTGGGCGAGCAGATCGCGCTGCACGACATCCTCGCCGATCAGCATTTCACCGAGCCGCCGCCGCGCTACTCCGAAGCGAGCCTGGTGAAGGCGCTGGAAGAACACGGCATCGGCCGTCCTTCCACCTACGCCAGCATCATCCAGGTGCTGCTCAACCGTGAGTATGTGTTCCTGGACAGCCGCCGCTTCAAGCCCACCGACGTGGGCCGCGCGGTGAGCAAGTTCCTCACCCAGCACTTCACCCGTTACGTCGACTACGACTTCACCGCCAAGCT
The DNA here is from genome assembly GCF_055814425.1 of Dyella sp. CR10. Taxonomy (NCBI): domain Bacteria; kingdom Pseudomonadati; phylum Pseudomonadota; class Gammaproteobacteria; order Lysobacterales; family Rhodanobacteraceae; genus Dyella; species Dyella sp. CR10. Next base: position 4,334,838 of record NZ_CP185986.1, on the reverse strand, counting down.
CGAAGACGAGCTGGATGCGGTCAGCCGCGGCGAGGAAGCCTGGGTGCCGCTGATGGAGCGCTTCTGGCAGCCGTTCAAGCAGCAGGTGGAAGAGAAGACCGAGACGGTCGACCGCAGCGAAGCCACCGGCGCGCGCGAGCTGGGCAGCGATCCGAAGTCCGGCAAGCCGGTGTCGGTGCGCCTGGGCCGCTACGGGCCGTATGCGCAGATCGGCGACAAGGACACGGACGAGAAGCTGCAGTTCGCCAGCCTGCGTCCGGGCCAGAGCATGCACACCATCACGCTGAATGAGGCGCTGGAGCTGTTCAAGCTGCCGCGCAAGCTCGGCGTGTCGGAGAGCGGCGACGAGGTGTCCGTCGGCATCGGCCGCTTCGGTCCGTTCGTGAAGCAGGGCAGCACCTACGCCTCGCTCAAGGCGGAAGACGATCCGTACACCATCGAACTGCCGCGCGCGCTGCAGATCGTGAGCGAAAAGCTCGAGATGCTCGCCAATCGAGTGATCCAGGATTTCGGCAACGGCGTGCAGGTGCTCAACGGCCGCTTCGGTCCGTACATCACCGACGGCGAAAAGAACGCGCGCATTCCCAAGGACCAGGATCCCAAGACCCTGACCGAGGCGCAGTGCGTTGAACTGCTTGCCGCCGCACCGGCCAAGAAGGGTCGCGGCGCGGCCAAGAAGGCCGCTGCGAAGAAAGCCGCCGCCAAGAAGGCGCCGGCGGAGAAGCCGGCCGCCAAGAAGGTAGCGACCAAGAAGACGGCGGCGAAGAAGACGGCCACCAAGAAAACCGCGACGAAAAAGGCGACCGCCAAGAAGACCACGGCCGGCCGCGCGGATGCCTGAGTGACCCGCACGTTCTCGCTCGATCAGGTGGACGAGGCCGCCGTGCTGCTGCGCGGCGGTGGCGTGCTCGCCTATCCCACTGAGGCGGTGTTCGGGCTCGGTTGCGATCCGCATGATCGCGTGGCATTCGAGCGCCTGTTCGCGCTCAAGCAGCGGCCGCCTACGCAGGGCGTGCTGCTGATCGCGGCGGAGTTCAGCCAAGTCGAGCGCTATATCGATCTGGCTGCGGTGCCTGCGGATGTGCTCGCCCAGGTGCGCGCCAGCTGGCCCGGGCCGAATACCTGGATCTTCCCGCGCTCGGCCGAAGTGCCGGCCTGGGTAGCGGGTGCCCATGCCGGCATCGCGCTGCGGGTCACCGCGCATACGCCGGCCGCCATGCTGTGCCGGGCCTACGGCGGGGCGCTGGTCTCCACCAGCGCCAACCCGCACGGCGAACCCGCGGCGCGATCCGCGAATACCGTGCGCCGCTATTTCGGCGACGCGCTGGACGGCCTGCTGGACGGACCCCTCGGCGGGTTGGAACGTCCCACGGCCATCCGCGACGCCTTGACCGGCGCTATCATCCGCGCCTGATCCGTGCCGCGGTGCGGCCGGGCCGAGCGAGGCGTCGCTGACGCCTGCAGGCCCGGTGGGGAGGCATTCAGCGGCGCTCGCGAGGATGGGGACCTCGCCGGTTCCGTCCGACCATGCTTTCGCCGGTCCGGCCCCGGACCGACGCATACGATTTATTGCCGCTTGTCAGGGCAACAGGGAGATCACCGCTTGGCCATTGTCTACGACAACTACCGCCACGACCTGGCCGCCGCCTGCCTGCCGCTGCTGGCCGCCGGCAGCCCCGCGCGCACGGTGGCCTGGCGCGAGGGAGAGGCGGTGAGCGCCGCGCAGTTCCTGGCGCATGTGCAGCAGGTCGCGGCAGAGCTGCCCACCGCCACGGCGGCGGTGAATCTGTGCGAAGACCGTTATGCATTCCTGGTAGCGTTCTGCGCGATCGCCCTGCGCGGCCAGGCCAACCTGCTGCCCTCCTCGCGCGCGCCGCAGGCGGTGATGGATGTGATGGCGTCGCATCCGGGCAGCTATGCGCTGGGCGAGCTGGCGCTGGATCCGGCGCCGCCGGGTTTCCGCCGCATGCCGGTGCTGGATGCTCCCGCATTGGACGGTGACGCAGTCATGCCGCAGATTCCTTCGGACCAGGTGGTGGCGATCGGCTATACCTCCGGTTCCACCGGCGTGCCCAAGGCCTATCCCAAGACCTGGCGCAGCTTCCACGCCAGCACGGCCGGCAATCTGCGGGCGTTGCGCGCGCTGGTGGGCGATCGCTTCGACGTGGTGGCCACGGTGCCGCCGCAGCACATGTACGGCATGGAGACGTCGGTGCTGCTGCCTTTGCTGGGCAACGTGGGCGTGCACGCCGCGCGACCGTTCTTTCCGGCCGACGTCGCGGCCGCCCTGGCACAGGCGCCGGGGCCGCGCGTGCTGGTGATCACGCCGATCCATCTGCGCGCGCTGCTCGAATCGGGCATCAGCCTGCCGCCGCTCGCGGCGATGGTCTCGGCCACCGCGCCGATGCCGGGGGAGCTGGCGCTGGCCGCCGAACAGCGTTTCGGCGCGCCGCTGCTGGAAGTGTTCGGTTCGACCGAAACCTGTGTGATTGCCTCGCGCCGCGCCGCGCTGGACGAGCCCTGGTCGCTGTACGAAGGCGTGCGCTTGCATCCGCAGCCGGACGGCACCTCGGTGGAGGCGCCGCAGCTGGCCCAGCCGCTGACCCTCGCGGACATCGTGAGCCTGCAGGACGACGGCCGGCGCTTCCGCCTGTGCGGCCGCCATGCCGATCTGCTGGAGATCGCCGGCAAGCGCGCCTCGCTGGGTGATCTCACCCGCAAGTTGCTGGCGGTGCCGGGCGTGCGCGACGGGGTGGTCTTCCAGCTCGATGGCGACGTCATCGGCGTCAAGCGTATCGCTGCGCTCGCGGTGGCGCCGGGCCTGGACGAAGCGGCCATCCTCGAGGTCCTGCGCCGCTCGGTCGAGCCGGTGTTTCTGCCTCGCCCGCTGCGCCTGGTCGAATCCCTGCCCCGCAACGAAACCGGCAAGCTGCCGCGCGCGTCGCTGTTGGAGCTGATCGGCCGCTGAGACCGACCCACGCTGTGGACATTCCCCCTCCGGCCGGGCCGGAGGGCCCGCCGCTGCCGCTACAATGGCGCGCTGCGCCGCGCGCGCACCCTATTCCAAGCGGAGCAAGGCATGAAGGTTCTGGTCATCGGCAACGGCGGTCGCGAGCACGCGCTGGCATGGAAGTTGAAGCAATCGCCGCGTGTCAGCGAAGTCATCGTGGCCCCTGGCAACGCGGGCACCGCGCACGAGCGCGGACTGCGCAATGCCGACGTCGCCGTCACCGACCTCGACGGGCTGCTCAAGCTGGCGCGCGAAGAGAAAGTCGAACTGACCGTGGTCGGTCCCGAGGTGCCGCTGGTGGCGGGCGTGGTCGACAAGTTCCGTGCCGCCGGCCTGCGCATCTTCGGACCGCGCGCGATCGCCGCGCAGCTGGAAGGCTCCAAGGCCTTCGCCAAGGATTTCCTGCTTCGCCACAACATTCCCACCGCACGCTACGCGGTATTCACCCAGTTGGAACCCGCGCTCGCCTATGTGCGCAAGCACGGCGCGCCGATCGTGATCAAGGCCGACGGTCTGGCCGCCGGCAAGGGCGTGGTGGTGGCGCTGACCCAGGCAGACGCCGAGCTCGCGCTGCACGACATGCTTGGCGCGCACAGCTTCGGCGATGCGTCGGCGCGCGTGGTGATCGAGGAGTTCCTGGAAGGCGAGGAAGCCAGCTACATCGTGATGAGCGACGGCAGCCATGCGCTGCCGATGGCCAGCAGCCAGGACCACAAGCGCCGCGACGAGGGCGATCTGGGCCCGAATACCGGCGGCATGGGCGCGTATTCGCCGGCGCCGGTGGTCACGCCGGAGGTGGAGCGTCGCATTCTCAAGGAAGTGATCGAGCCGACCCTGCATGGCATGGCCGCGGAAGGTGCGCCGTTCATCGGCTTCCTCTACGCGGGCCTGATGATCGACAAGAGCGGCGCGCCGAAGGTGATCGAGTTCAACGTGCGCTTCGGCGATCCGGAAACCCAGCCGATCATGCTGCGCCTGAAGTCCGACCTGGTTGAACTGATCGAGGCGGCACTCGACGGCGAGCTGCACCACACGCAGGCGCAGTGGGATCCACGGCCCTCGATCGGCGTAGTGATGGCGGCCGGCGGCTATCCGGGCAAGGTCCGCAGCGGTGACGTGATCACCGGCATGGATCAAGCCTTCGGCGACGACGTGAAGGTTTTCCATGCCGGCACCAGGCTTGATGCGCAAGGCGCCCCCGTGACCGCGGGCGGCCGCGTGCTGACCGTGTGCGCGCTGGGCAAGGACATCGCCGCTGCGCGCGAGCATGCCTATACCGCCGTGTCCAAAATCCACTTCGACGGCGCGTTCTGCCGCCGCGACATCGCACACCGGGCGCTGCATCGGCACTGACCGATACGAAAATCGAAAAAAGGAGATAACGGATGATCTCGCTGCTTTCCGCCAGGGTTTGGCTGGCTTCTGTTCTGCTGATGCTCGCCGGGTTCGCGGCCGTGCCCGCGCATGCCGCCTCGTTCGACTGCGCGAAGGCGGCTACCGCCGTGGAGAAGGCCATCTGCAGCGACCAGGCACTGGGCAGATGGGACGAGCAGCTGCGCGACAGCTACAGGACACTGCTCGACAACGCACCTTCCGCGAGTCTGCCCGCCTTGCGCGAGGCACAGCGTGGCTGGCTGAAGCAGCGCAACCAGTGCGCCGCCGCCGATCTGGATGCCTGCCTGTCCGATGCGATGAAGCAGCGCGTCAAAGCGCTGGACGCGTCGATCGCCGACGAACAAGTGGCGCTGGACCATGTCATTGTCGGTATCCCGAGTGATCCGGCGGCAGCGGCGCGTGCGTTGCGTGGCTATGGCGGGCCGTTGCCGTCGGCATGGCTGATCTATCTGCACGAGTACGAACCCGAGGCGGGCGTTACCGCCGACGAGGCGCACCAGCGCCTTGCCGTGGCGCTGGCCGGCCTGGACGGCGACAGCTATTCCCGGGACCTTTACCTCGACATAGAAAGCAAGAAGTACAGCAAGGACGGCAATGCGCCGCTCACGTTGCTGCGCATGCTGATCGAGCGCGCGGGCTACCAGAACTACGGCAACGCGCGGCCCTACGTGCATTGCTTCATCTTCGCTCGTCAGGGCGAGGCGGCTTATCGTGCGTTCGGTCCGCTCTACGGATCTTCGCGCGACGGCCAGGCACCCGTTTGTCCACCGCAGGGCGGGCTGTTCGAACTCGCCTCATGGCAGCGTCTGAGGGAAGCCATTGAGCCTGAACTCGACCGCGAGGCGGCCAGGACGGGCACCATCCGGTACGGTTACTACGCCGAGTGGTCGATCCAGGAGCTCCGCGCCACGATGTCGCCCCGCGATTTCCTCAAGCCGCTGTCCGGGCAGAGAGAGGACGATCCGGAGCAGGACATCCGCGACTGGCAGGACAGCGATTCCTGGCCCGCCAAGGAGCGCGAAGCCGTGCTGGCTGCGCTGGCGCCGGCGACGCACGCGACCGCCGGCTGGCTCAGGTCGCAGCGCGGCTTCGACGATGCGGACGCGGCCACGGCGGCCGACGGTATCGTCCGCGCCTGGCTGGGGGGGCGTATGAGCTTCGTCAGCGGCAACCACTGAGGCGTTGCCTTGCGCCAGCCGGTTTCCGGCTAGGCTATGCCGTCGCTCTCAGGCCAAGGACCCGCATGAGCCAGTTCGCCCTGCTAGGCAGCCGCCGTTTCGCGCCGTTTTTCTGGACCCAGGCGCTGGGCGCGTTCAACGACAACGCGTTCCGCAACGCCATGGTGATGCTGGTGGCGTTCCAGATGGGGCTGGACGACCGCACCGTGTCGCTCTACACCAGTCTGGCGCCGGCGCTGTTCATTCTGCCGTTCTTTCTGTTTTCCGCGACGGCGGGACAGCTAGCCGAAAAGTACGAGAAGACGCGCATCATCCGTTTCGTGAAGCTGTTCGAGATCGGCGCGATGCTGCTGGCCGCCGTGGGGTTCTATACGCACCATATCTCGCTGCTGCTGGTGGTGCTGTTCCTGATGGGGCTGCATTCGACCGTGTTCGGGCCGATCAAGTACGCCATCCTGCCGCAGGCGCTGAAACCGCAGGAACTGGTCGGCGGCAATGGCCTGGTGGAGATGGGCACGCAGCTGGCGATGCTGGTGGGCATGATCGCAGGCAATGCGCTGATGCTGATTGCCGGATTCGGGCCGCTCGCGGCGGCGGGGCTGACCATCGCGGTGGCACTGATCGGCTACGGGGCATCACAGCAGATTCCGGCGGCGCCGGCCACCGCACCGGATCTGCGTTTCAGCTGGAACCCTTACACCGAAACCGCCAAGGTACTGAAGCTGACCCGCGCCGACCGTGCGGTATTCAACGCGGTGCTGGGCATTTCCTGGTTCTGGTTCTTCGGCACGGTATTGATCTCGCAACTGCCGAACTACACGCGCCTGAATCTGGGCGGCGACGGTTCGGTGAACACGCTGGTGCTGACGCTGTTTTCGATCGGCACCGGTCTCGGTTCGCTGCTGTGCGAGCGCATGTCCGGGCGTCGTGTGGAAGTGGGCCTGGTGCCGCTGGGTGCGTTCGGACTGACCGTGTTCGGGGTAGACCTGTACTTCGCCCGCTCCGGTCTCGCCGCAACGCACGGGCTGGATTGGCTGTCGTTCCTGCATGCGGGGGGCAGTTGGCGCATTGCGCTGGATCTCACCCTGGTGGGCATGTTCGCCGGCTTCTACGTGGTGCCGCTGTTCGCCTTCGTGCAGAGCCGCGCGCCGCGCGAGCAGCTGTCGCGCATCATCGCCGGCAACAACATCCTCAATGCCTTATTGATCTGCCTTGCGTCGGGTTTCGGGCTGGGCCTGAGCGCGGCGGGGCTGAAGCCGTCGGAGATCTTCCTGGCCACCGCGCTGCTCAACGTCGCGGTAGCGGTGTACATCTTCACTCTCGTGCCCGAATTCCTGATGCGCTTCATCACCTGGGTGCTGGTGAACACGCTGTATCGGGTGCGCGTGGACGGTACGCGGCATATTCCGGAGGAGGGGCCGGCGCTGCTGGTGTGCAACCACGTCAGTTTCATGGATCCGTTGCTGCTGATGGCGAGCCTGCGCCGGCCGGCGCGCTTCGTCATGTATTACAAGATCTTCAATATTCCGTTGCTCAACTTCGTGTTCCGCACCGCCAAGGCGATTCCCATCGCAGGGCAGAAGGAAGATCCTGCCGTGCTGCAGCAGGCTTACGACGCGGTGGATGCGGCGTTGGCCGATGGCGAACTGGTATGCATCTTTCCGGAGGGCGGCCTGACGCCCGACGGCGCGGTCGCGCCGTTCCGGCCGGGCGTATCGCGCATCCTGGAGCGCCGGCCGGTGCCGGTGGTGCCGATGGCCCTGCGCGGCCTGTGGGGCAGCGTGTGGAGCCGGCGCGACACCATGCTGCGGCGCGCGCGCCTGCCGCGGCGTTTCCGTGCACGGGTGGAGCTGGTGGTGGACGAGCCGGTCGCGCCGGAGCAGGTGACACTGCCTGCGCTGGAAACGCGTGTGCGTGAGCTGCGTGGCGATCTGGCCTGAAGCGTAAAGACGCCTCGCGTCAGTGCAGCCATCCGGCGACGACGATCAGCGCTACCACGCTCAGCCACGCCAGCAGCGCGCGCACCAGTGCGCTGCGCAGGCGGCGCAGTTCGCCGAGCACGTCGCTGCGCTCCTGGACATAGCCGTCGCCGGCTTCGATATCCACTTCGATGTCGGCGCGCGCCGCGGCGCCGAGGAAGCCTGGACCTTCGCGCAGCCAGCTGCCGGGAATGGCTTGCCGATGCCATTGGCGCCATGCGCCGATTACCGCGTCCCAATGGCCGACCAGGGCCAGGGTGAAGACCAGCAGCTGCGCCGGCAGCCAGTCGAGGCCGTGCGCGATGGCGCGCGCGAGCGAACGCGCACCGTCGTCCAGCCGCAGCGAGGCGTCGCGACCCAGCGTCTGGGCGAGGCGATACAGCAGGGCGCCGGCAGGACCGAGCACGAAGAACCAGAACAGCACGCCGAAGCGACGCCGCAACGCCGCGTAGGCGACGGCTTCGCCGACTGCGACGGCGTTCCAGGCCACCGGTTCGCCATCGTCGGACAAGGCCTGTGCGGCCGCGTGCCGGCTGGCGCCGTCGGGCGCGCCGAGGATGGCTTCGAGGTCCCCTTCGTAGGCATGCGGACCGAAGCAGTACAGCAGCACCACCAGCGAAAAAATCAGCCGCAGCAGGTCGTGCATCGGCAGCAGGCCGATCAGCCATACCACGATGAGGCACAGCGCCACCGGCACCGCCAGCGTAAGCAGGGTGCGGCCCGTTCCACTGGTATCGGAAAGCTGCGCGACCCAGCGGCGGAAACCGCCATCGCCGCGCCAATGTGCGAGCTGAGGCTGGAAATGCAGCAGGCCGAGGGCAATGAGGGCGGTGAGCAGGCTGACGGCCATGAATGCGGACTCCTAGCGTTGTCCGCATTGTAGCGAGGAGCGTGCGTCAGCCGGGTGCCGCGACGACCGGCTTTTCTTTCTATGACCTTGGTCGCGTGCTCTCAGCCGCGCGCCGGTGCCATGCGCGGCATGCTTGCCTGTTCGACCAGCGCGTCGAGATCGAAGCCGCGCTGCCGCAGCCAGTCCGACAACAAGTGATAGGACACCGATAGCCGCGATGACGGCAGGAAGCTGCCGTCGTGCAGGCCGTCGACGATCTGCTGCGGCGTGAACCAGCGCGCCTCCTCCAGCTCGTCGTCGCGCAGGTGGATCGCCGGTGCCACCGCCTGGGCGAAAAAGCCGACCATCAGCGACGCAGGCAACGGCCACGGCTGCGAAGAGTGGTAGTACACCTCGCCCACGATCACGCCGGATTCCTCGGCGACCTCGCGGCGCACCGCGTCTTCCAGCGCTTCGCCCGGTTCCACGAAGCCGGCGAGCGTGGAGTAGCGCCCCTTGGGCCAGCCGGCCTGTCGGCCTAGCAGGCAGGCGCCTTCATGCTCGACCAGCACGATGATGGCGGCATCCGTGCGCGGGAAATGCAGGCGGCCGCAGGCCTCGTTGGTGCACTGCGCGCGATGGCCGGAAGCGACCAGCACCAGCGGCGCGCCGCAGCGCGCGCAGAACTGCGTCTCGCGCTGCCAGTGGGCGAGGCCCTTGGCGTAGGCGAACAGGCCCGCTTCGTCCGCGGGCAGGCGCAGGCCGGCGTCGCGCAGGCCCGCGCGGTGTGCGTCGAGCGGTGCGTCCAGTTCAGCGGCGCGGTCGGCGTCGTCCACGGCCAGCATGAAATGCGGGCGTCCGTTGGCGAAGCCGAGCAGGCTGGCCTTGACATCGCCGAGGAGACGTTCGCGCTCGCCGGCATCGAGCCAGCGCAGGGCGTCGCCGTCGTTGCGCAGATAGGCCTCGCCCAGGCCGTTCAGCAGGAGGTAGCGCGCGAACGGCGATGCCGCCTGTTCGGCAACCCACGCCAGATCCTCACGCCGCTCGGCGATGCGGTCGAGAATCAGGCTGAGGCCGGAAAAGGTGTTGGGGCGAGGCAGTGAAGCGCTGTCCATGCCCGGGATGGCCTCAGGTGGAGAAGGAGGAGCCGCAGCCGCAGGTGGTCTTGGCGTTGGGGTTGCGGATCACGAATTGCGAGCCGCTCAGGCTTTCCGAGTAATCGATCTCGGCGCCGGTGAGATATTGCAGCGACAGCGGATCCACCAGCAAGGTCACGCCCTCGCGCTGCAGCGCGAAATCGTCCTCGGCCTGGGCCTCGTCGAAGGTGAACCCATACTGGAATCCCGAGCAGCCGCCACCGGTGATGTATACGCGCAGCTTCAGGGAGGGATTGCCTTCTTCCTGAATGAGCTCGTTCACTTTGCGCGCGGCCGCTTCGGTGAAGACCAGCGGGGCGCCGGCGCTGCGGTAATCGGGAACGGTGGGGAGAGGGACGACGGTATCCATCGCTGATCTATGGGGGCGCGGCGGCAAGGGCTCAAGGATAGCGCGTTCCGCGCTCCCTTCCGCAGGTAGGCGCCGAGGGAGCCGCTCAGGCCGGCACCGCATCCTCCAGCTCCGGAGCGGGCAATTCGCGCTTGGCGTCGCCGTCGCGGTGACTCATGCGGCCGTTCACCTGAGCGCCGGCCGACATCTCCAGGGTCTTGTAATGCACGTCGCCATGGACGCGGGCCTGGGGGGCCAGTTCCAGGCGTTCTTCGATGTGAATGTCGCCCTGCACGTGGCCGTTGATGATCGCGTGCGGCACGCGGACGTCGCCCTGCACCTGGCCGTGCTCGCTCAACGTGAAGACCGCATCCGGGCCTTCGCCCAGGACGGCGCCTTCGATGCGGCCGTCCAGGTGCAGCGCGCCGCTGAAGCGCAGATCGCCCTGGATCACCGTGCCACGGGCGATCAGGCTGGTGTCGTGGGCGTTGCTGGCGCGTTCGTTGCGCTTACGGCTGAGCATGGTTGTCCCCTTGTTTGCTGAGAGTTCCGTTGACGGCGTCGCCCCAGGCGACCGTGCGGCTGACCGCGTCGTCTCCGGCGGGCTGCGCGTCGACGTAGATGCGATTGGGGCGGAGATCGGCCGGCAGCACGATGGTCGCGTGCAGTTCCTGGAAGTACTTGAGCCGGAACGGCATGCCGTCCTTTTGCGCGGCGTCGCCGAGCGCGGGCCAGTCCAGCCGCACCACCTTGTCGCCACGCAGCCCTTCCACGCTCACCAGCACTTTGCCGCTGGTTTCCTCGCCGCGCTTGGCGTTCTGGGTGAGCGAGAGCGTGAGGTTCCAGCCCGGCGTGCCTTCGATCGGCTGCAGCCGCACGTCCTGCACGCGCAGGCCGCCCCGTTGGGCGTCGCCGCCGACGAGGCGGGCATAGAAATCGAGATCGGTGCGCAGGCCGCTGATCTCTTCCTCGCGCTCGGCCAGCGTGCTGCGCAAGGAACGTGTGGCGATGTCGTTGACCTGGGCAGCGCGCTGCAGGTTGGAAACCTGCTGCTTCAGGTCATCGTTCTGCGTGTTGAGTGCTTCGAGCTGGCGGTGCTCGGTGGCCGCTGGCGTGGCGTGCCGCACGCTCAGCCCGGTGACCAGGGCGACCAGCACCACGCTGATCAGCCACGCCGCGCCCAGCCAGAGCCAGCGGCGGTGCTGGCCGGCCTGATCGTGCGGGCGCACGATGAAGCGCGGTGGTGGACGTGAAGCCATGCGGGGCCTTCCCGGGAAAAGCCACGGTATAGCCGCGCCGTGATCGGAGCGTCAAGGAACGGCCGCACGCTTCGGCGACCGTTCGGATCGATCCCTGGAATGTGACTGAACGGCGACGTTCAGCTCGACATCTTGCTCTGCAGGTACCGCTCGGCGCCGATGTCCTTGACCAGGCTTTGCTGGGTTTCGAGCCAGTCGATGTGCTCTTCCTCGTCGTGGAGGATGCCCTTGAAGATGTCGCGGCTGACGTAGTCGGCGATGCCTTCGCTATAGGCGATGGCCTCGCGCAGGTCCTTCACCGCCATCATCTCCAGGTCGAGATCGCCCTGGATGCACTCGAGCACGTTCTCGCCGATGCGCAGCTTGCCCAGGTGCTGAAGGTTGGGGAGGCCTTCGAGGAACAGGATGCGCTCGATCAGGTGATCGGCGTGCTTCATTTCCTCGATCGATTCCTTGTACTCGTGTTCGGCCAGTTCGCCGTAGCCCCAGTCCTTGAACATACGGTAATGCAGGAAGTACTGGTTGATGGCGGTGAGCTCGTTGTAGAGCACCTTGTTGAGGAATTCGATGACCTTGGCGTCGCCCTTCATGGTTCTGGTCTCCCTATGCAGTCAGCCGGCGACTATACGGATTCCGTCCATGCGATGACGGAACGTAAATGGGAATGCTTCGCTCACGCGAAGACGCCCGCGAGCGAGCGGGCGTCAGGATAAGTGCGGCTATGGAATCAGGCCGTGACGACGGGCAGCTGCAGCATCACCTGCTCGACTGCCTTGCCCAGGGTCGCGCGGGCTTCTTGCTCGCAGCAGCCGCAGCAGTCGGAGCAGCCCGTGCGGGCCTGCAGTTCGGCGAAGGTGTGCACGCCATCCGCCGCGGCGCGGCGGATGTCATGGTCGGTGACGGCATTGCACATGCAGATGTACATGCCAAGTATGGGAACGCAAATGCGAATGATTGTCAACAATCCAGATGGGGGCCCGGTGCCCCTGTTCAGGCAGCCTGGCAGCCGGGTCGCGGGCCGCCGCCCTGATGGCCGGAATCGTCATCCCGCCGCGGGAGGTTGCCCACATGGATGCTCAGCAGGGCCTCCACCATCGGGGCGAACTGGCGCAGCGCCCGTTCATAGACCTGGCGCTTGAAATTCACCACGTGGTCGGCCGGGTACCAGAAGTCCACCCAGCGCCACAGGTCGAATTCAGGCTTCTCACAAGCGTCGAGACGCAAGGCGTCCTCGCCGCCTACCAGGCGCAGCAGGAACCAGACCTGCTTCTGGCCGATACAGGTCGGACGCTGGTGATGGCGGATATAGCGGCTGGGCAGCTTGTAGCGGAGCCAGCCGCGGGTGGCTCCGATGACCTCGACGTCCCCGGGAGACAGGCCGGTTTCCTCGGCCAGTTCGCGGTACATGGCTTCCAGCGGGGTTTCGTCGCTGCGCATGCCGCCCTGGGGGAACTGCCAGCCGTCGCGATTGACGCGGCGTGCCCAGAACAGGCGGCCGTCTGCGTTCAGCAGCACGATGCCCACATTCGGACGGTAGCCATCGACGTCGATCATGTCTTCTCCTCGGGCAGGCGGGTGCGCCATGAAGCCGGCAACACCTTGTTCCCGCGACCGATTCAACCACAGCCCCGGAAGCAGCGGCAAGCCGAGGCTTGAACGGATTCGCCTGGCCGACTAAACTTCCGCGCCCCCGCCCCGGTGCTTCCCCGCCCGGTCGGCGACGGACTCACCGTGGCTAGGTAGCTCAGCTGGTCAGAGCGCGGCACTCATAATGCTGAGGTCGGCGGTTCGATCCCGCCTCTAGCCACCATTTCTTTTCGCCCCAGTGGCGAAACGGCGAAGAAACCGCGCATTGCGCGGTTTTTTTGTGCCTGGCGTCCGCCACGAGCATGTTTGCGTGACACCCGCTTTGCAATCGCCCCGCCCCGGCCATGGGGATATCCCTAGCTAGGGATCGACCTAGCTGGTCGTCCGGGCGTGCCCGCGGATACTTCGGCTACGGCCCGGGGGCTATGGCAGGACGCGGAGAAGGAGATCCTGTCTGCACGGGGCGAGGCCATCCAGCGTCGAGGGGCGCGCCGGAGGGCCTATTCCTTCCCATACCCATCGACGCAGAGGTATCGCCATGTCGCACGGAATCAACTTCAACTCGATCGCCAACCTTGCCCTGAACGCGGCTTCCGCCTACGCCAGCGGCGGTACCTCGCTGGTGTTCACCACGGCAGCGCGCCAGCTGGCGACCGAAGCGTTCACCAACGTCATCAGCCGCCAGTTCGGCCCCGAGGCCGGTACCCAGGCCAGCGACGCGTTTCGCTCGTCGTTCGCCAGCGATGACACCGCGTCGCTCAATGGCTGGGACAGCAACGCGCTGTCGCAGCAGGCCAATGACGTGATCAACGCCGCCAATCACCAGGGCGCGAACGGTGCGTACACCGGCGACGCCGACCGCTTCCGCGGCGATCTGGAAGACGCCATGTCCAAGGACATCCAGAGCGTCATCAACAATGAGTCGCTGATGCGCCAGCTCAAGAGCAGTTCCGACAAGGATGCGACCGGCGGCGGCGACAGCTGGCTGGTGGCGATCGCCAAGGCGATGGGCAAGATGCTGGGCAACCAGGCGCAGAAGTTGGTGGATCTCACCAACGAGATGTCGCAGCACACCGGCAAGAACGATGCGCAGGTGTTCCAGCAGCTCAATGCCGAGTTCTCCGCGCAATCGCAGATGTTCGGCATCCTGTCCAACTCCTTCAGCAACTCCATCAAGACCATCGGCGACGGCCTCACCACCATCGCCCGCAAGAACTGAGCTTGCGATTTCGCCGGTCGTTCACGCGCGGGGGCTACCATGCCCCCGCGCTGTTTTCGTTCCGGGAGAGGTGCCTATGCAAAGGTTTTCGACCACGATCCTGCTGCTGTTCCTGGCGACCTGCGCGCACGCGCAGTACGACGCCGGCGCCACGGTGGGCATGGGCCAGGGCATGGTGCTCAACAACGGGATCATCGGCTCCAACGTGATGGGCGACGTGATCCTGCAGCAGGGGCGCCAGGGCTCCAGCGGTTCGCGCGGTCTGGGCCAGGTGAGCGCAGCCAGCGTCGCGGCGTTGCAGTTCCACGCGTCTTCGCAAGTCAGCGAGGCGGTGCTGGAGCGCATCGCACGGCAATTCGGCGGCCGCCAGCCGGACGCTTATCGGCAGGCCCTCGTGCGCGACGGCGTACTGGACAAGTTCGATGCGTTGCTGCGCCAGCACGGCTACGACAGTCACAACGTTGCCGACGCTTTCACCGCGTACCTGGTGCTGTCGTGGGACGTGGTGAACAACAGCGATGCGGCGCAGAACCGCGATGGTGTCGATGCCGTGCGGCGGAACATGCAGCGCGCGCTTGCCGGCAATCCGCGTTTCGCCGCGATGCCCGACGCGCAGAAGCAGGAGATGGCCGAGACCTTCGGTTATCTGGCGATGATCGCGACCTCCACGCGCAACGCGCTGCAGCGCAAGGGCGATCAGATGGGTCTGGCTCGATTGCAGGACGGCGTGAACAGCACCGCGCAGAAAATGGGCGTGAACCTTCGCACGATCAAAATGACCTCGCAGGGTTTCGTCGCGCTGTAGCGCACATCTCGGCGCGAACTAGGGAAATCCCCAGCTAGGCAACGCCGGCCGTGCGCGCGAGAGTCGCCGCAGGTAGAGCGAGCAGGCGGCCATGGGCGAAATGGCGGAACGGCACATCGCAGCGCGTCCGGCGGCGCCGGGTCGCGCTGGCGTGGAAGTGGCGCGAAGCAGGCGCATCCGGTTGCGCGAGCTTACCTTCGCGGACATTCCATGGCTCAGCCGTCTATACGCCCAACCGCAGGTGCAGGCCTTGCTGCTGGACGAAAGTCCAACCCGCTTTTTCGAGGTGGCGGCGCTGGTGTCCTGGGTGCAGCAGGTCTACGAAAAGCACCGCGGCCTCGGCATCTGGCGGGCGGATACGGCCGATGGCGAGTTCATTGGCACGTTCTCGCTGATGCCGGTGGAAGCGAGCGGCGAAGTGGAAATCGGCGCGCGCCTCAAACCCGAAGCCTGGGGTCGCTGGTATGCGATCGAGGGTGGACGGCTGCTGTGTCGCCACGCGTTCGCCGCGCTCGGCCTGCCGAGCCTGGTGGGCTATTTCCACCCGGACAACGAGGCGGTCGCGCATATCCTCACGCGCATCGGCTTCCGCGAAACGGCACGCTGCGATTACGCCGGCAAACCGGCTCGTCGCTTCGAGCTGGACGCGGCCTCGTGGGGTGCCAACGAAGCGGCGGTAACGCGGCTCTAGGCGCTTTGATGCTACAGGCGATGCACGATCCAGCCCGGCGGTACGGGCAGGTCCGGTGCGTCGCCGCGCAATGCGGCGCGCACCACTTCGTCCGGCGTGCTGTCCGGCCGCTGCCAGCGCTGCGCAAGGCGATTGAGAATGTCGCGCGTGTCGCGCGTGTATGTGCCTTCGAGCTCGCTGCCCGCATCCGCGCCGAGCTTGCTCGCATACAGCGAGCGCAACTGCGGATTGAGATCGAACAGGGCCAGCAGTTTGCGTACCGCATCGGCGTAGAGCGCTTCTTCCAGCAATGGTCGCTGAGTCTGCTGGCAATGCCACACGGTCAGGTACTCGATGGGGCCGAGCAGGCGCCGCCGGCCCGACGGGCCGGGCGCGCTGCCGTCGCTGGAGCCGCCCCAGGCGCTCAGCGGCCCGCTGGGCAGATCCATGCGCTGCGCGGCGGCGGCCAGCAGGTCGGCCACCAGCTGCTTGGCGGCGGCATCCTCGCTTTCGGCGACGATCATCAGGATCTTCAGGAACACCGGATACGCGTCGTCGCCCAGTTGACGCACCATGCGCTTGGCCAGGGCCAGGCGCAGATCGGTAGACGGTTCGTGCTGCAGGGCGCCGACCAGTCGTCGGGTCGTTTCCAGCAACGGAGCGGCCAGGGGTTGGAGCTGGGCGCTCATGGGCGCGCGCGTCGCCGGCTCAGCCGAGCGGGGCCAGGATGTGGCTGACGATCTGATCCAGATGCGCGCCGTCCGCCCGCTGGCTCGCACCCGCGGCCTGTCCCAGCAGGCGCTCGGCGGCGCTGGTGCCGGCCCACACGTCCAGGCCCAGCAGCTGGTTGCCGTGGCTGGCAGGCAGACGCTGCGCCAAGCCTTGTCCGATCAGCGCGGACGCGCCGCCGATCCCGTCGAGGGATGGCGCTAGCGGACGCGACTGGAGCTCGGCAAGGTTCATGGCACCTATGGTGGGTTCGATGCTTGGCATCAGTCTAGGTCTCGCACGGAGCTGAATCAGCTGGGGTAATCCCTAGGTGGCCGGGGCTCGCGGGCCTCTCCACACTAGTTCACGGTGCCGTGCCAACGCATGGTCGTAGCATGAGTTGACGCGACGCGTACTAGCTAGGCGAATCCTTCATGGCCGGACAGAACAAGGACAGCGGTGACCGCACCGAAAAACCGACTCCGAAACGTCTGCGCGACGCCCGCAAGGAAGGCGACGTCCACAAGAGTCGCGAGCTGACCAGTACGGTACTGGTGCTGGCCTGGCTGTTGATGATCATGATGGGCATGCCGTTGATCCGTGCCCGCCTCACCGGATTGTTCGATACCGCCCTGCTCGGCCTCAATCAGCCATTTGGCCAGGCCCTGCACACGGTGGGGCTGGCCACCCTGGAGGGTTTCGTCTGGCTCACCCTGCCCTTCCTGCTCGGTGCGGTGGCGATCGGCGTGATGGTGGAATTCCTCCAGGTGGGCCCGGTGTTCGCGCCCAAGAAGCTCAAGCCCGACGCCAGCCGCCTGAATCCGGCCGAAGGCATCAAGCGGCTGTTCTCGCAGGAGAACCTGGTCGAGGTGATCAAGGCCGTCGCCAAGAGCGGTCTGCTGATCGGCCTGTTCGCCTGGGTGTTGTTCGACCTGATCGGCCAGTTCGTGCATCTGCCGTACGCCTCGCCCGAGGCGATGGGCGAAGCGCACTGGGTGGCGGTCAAGCGGCTGGCGGCGGGGGTGATCTTCGTCTTCTTCTTCGTCTCGGTGCTGGATGCGTTCTACCAGCGCTATGCGTACACCAAGAAAATGAAAATGAGTCGCCGCGAGATCAAGCAGGAGCTCAAGGACAACGAGGGCGACCCGATGATCAAGGGCCGCCGGCGCCAGCTGCACCAGGAGTGGTCGCAGCAGAACACACTGGCCGGCGTGCGCAGCGCCAGCGTGGTGGTGACCAACCCCACTCACCTGGCCGTGGCGATCCGCTACCAGCAGGGCGAAGATGATCTGCCTGTGATCGTGGCCAAGGGCGAGGATCACGAAGCGGCGCTGATCCGCCAGGCCGCCGAGGAGGCCGGCGTGCCGATCATGCGCAACGTGACGCTGGCGCGCGGCCTGTACGAGAAAGTGGAGGTGGACGATTACCTGCCGTCCGATTTCTTCGAGGCGGTCGCCGAGCTGCTGCGCTGGGCCGAGTCGATCCGCGAGTCGCGCGACGGCAAGTGAGCTGGTGGATTGCCTGAGCTAGAGAATCGCCTGCAGCGCCTTGAGCAATCCGCGATTCTCGTACAGCTTGCGCATCACCACTTCCACCATCGCGCCCAGCGCCAGCAGCAGCACCCAGCTGGAGAGCCAGGCCTTGATCGGCATCGCCAGCGAGAACACATTCAGCTGCTGCGCATAGCGGTTCACCAGGCCCAGCGCAAGGTCCACCAGCGTCATGACCACCAGCGCCGGCGCCGACAGCACCAGCACCGCGGTCATGAAATAACTGAACTGCCCGACGAAGAAGTTCATGCCGCCGGCCTTCAGCGGCGGCAGCATGCTGGCTACCGGCCACAGTGCGTAGCTGGACATCAGCAGATCCAGAAATACGGTGAACGCGCCGCTCACCATGAACAGCCACGTCGCCAGCTGCATCAGGAACACGCTGGTCAGCGTGCTCTGCTGGCCGGCGATCGGGTCCATGTCCATCGCCATGGACGAACCGGCCTTGGTATCCATCACCGCGCCCGCCGCACCGAGTGCCCAGAACACCATGCCGAAGCAGAAGCCGATCAGCAGGCCGATGAAGACTTCCTTGCCCAGCACGGCGATCCAGTTGGTGCCGGTCATCACCGTCATGGTCGGACTGGCCGCGGCAGCCAGCGGATAGGCCAGGATCGCCAGGCTCACGTAGAAGCTGTTGCGTACCAGCGCCGGCACCGTTTCCGACGTCATCAGCGGCAGCACGAGGAAGGCTGCGACGATGCGCGGCAAGGTCAGCGCCACGCCGGTGAGCTGGTCGCCCAGGTACTGGACGGAGAAGACATCCCCAGTCATCGCGCGCTCAATGCAGCATGCCGGGGAACCCGCTGAACAGCCGGTCCGCGAACTTGTAGAGCGTGCCGCCGAGCATCGCCGCGGTGCCCAGCAGCGCGATCACCACCACCACGAATTTCACCGCATAGGGAAAGGTCTGCTCCTGGATCTGCGTGGCCGCCTGCAGGAAGGCGACCAGCAGGCCGGCGATGGCCGCCGCGATGATCGGCGGCGCGGACAGCACCAGCACCAGCCAGAGGGCTTCGCGGGCGAGCTGGATTTCCTGATCGAACATGGGCCAGCCCTCCTATTGGTACGTCATCACGAGGCCGTGGACGAGCTTGGCCCAGCCGCTGAGCAGCACGAATAGAAGCAGCTTGAACGGCAGCGATACCATGGTGGGCGAAAGCATCATCATGCCCATCGCCAGCAGGATGTTGGACACCACCAGGTCGATCACCAGGAACGGCAGGAACAAGAGAAAGCCGATCTGGAAGGCCTGGGTCAGTTCGCTCACGGTGAACGCCGGCACGATCACCAGATAATCCTCGGCGCTCAGTTCGGCCTGCCGGTCCGGCGGCAGCAGCCGCTTGGCGCTCTGCAGGAAGAAGGCCCGCTCGCCTTCGTTGCTGTGCCGGATCAGGAACCGCCGCAACGGCTCCTTGCCCGATTGCACCAGCTGGCCGAGCTTCTCCATGGTCATCGGTCCCGGCGCCTGCGTGCTCATCTGCGCCTGCACGTCGCGGAAGCTGTCGCTCATCACCGGGTTCATCACGTAGATCGACAGGATGATCGCCAGCCCGTTGATGACCACGTTCGGCGGTACCTGCTGCAGGCCGAGCGCGTTGCGCAGCAGGCTGAGCACCACCACGATCTTGGTGAACGAGGTGACCATCACCGCGACGAACGGCGCCATCGCCAGCGCCACCACCATGGTGATGACGAGCGCGGGCGAGAAGCTATTGAAGTCCATGCTCACCTTCCCTCTGTGCGATACGTACGCCCAGCCACTCGCCCAGCCGCACCACCGTGCCTTCGCCGAAACGCCGTCCGCCGAGCATGATCCCCACGGTGGCACCGATCAGCGCGCCGTCGTGGGCGAGCACGCTGCCGGGGCGCAGCGCGCCCAGTTCATCGAGAGCGAGGCTGAGACGGGTCAGCAGGAACAGCGGGCGCGAGGTGTCATTGCCTACCGTCAGCAACGGGCGCGGCGACACCGTCCATTCGCCCTGCAGGCGCTGCACGGCCCAGCCCTCGGGCAAGCCGAACACGTGGCGCGCGGCTTCGTCGTCCGGCTGCAAGCGTGCTTCGCAATCGGCCTCCTGGCCCACCACCAGCACGTCGCCGGGTTTAAGCGTGCCGATCGTGCCCGCATCTAGCGTGCGGCCGGGAATCACCAGGCGCAGCGTGAGCGAGGCGACGTCGCCGAGCAGGGCGGGATAGGCCGGATCGCGGGTCCAGCCTGGCCGCGCCGCCAGTGCGCGCAGATCCGCTTCGCCCAGCCCCACCCAACCGCGCGCGGCGGCGCCGTCGTGGTCCTGCCAGGCGACACCCAGCCACAGCTTGTCGCGCTCGCCGCCCAGCGGCAGGAACGCCGCCGGCAGCAGCTCCTGGCCGAGCAGGCCAGCCAACGCGGCGACGCAGGATTCGTGCGAGAGAGACCATGCGAGCAGGCGCGCATCGCCGTCATAGTCCTGCCAGCGTGCATCGCCCAGCGGACTGGGTCCTTGTTCCTGTTCGAGCGCGAGCCACGCCGAGCCGCCGGTGTGGTCCAGGCGAACGCAGGGCAGTCCGGCGGCATGGCGCTGGCCGCGCCCGGCATGCAGTGTCAGCGTGCCCGTCGCCAGCGACTGTGCCAGCACGTTGCCGCGCGCGAGCAGTGCGCGGGCGGCGGCAAGCAGGCCATCGCCCGGTGGTACCGCGGCCGTTACGGCCTCCACGGTCGCCACGTCAGCCCTGGCCCAGCACGGCGCGCGTCAGCTCGACCACGTTGTGTGCGCCGAGCTTCGCCATCAGGTTGGCCCGATGCAGTTCCACCGTCTTGGGACTGATCTTCAGGTCATCCGCGATCACTTTGTTGAGCTTGCCGCTCATGATGCCGTCCAGTACCTGGCGCTCGCGCCGCGTGAGGTTGGCCAGCGCGCCGGACGCCGCCTGCGGCGCATGCGCCGACAGCGCGCCCTGGATCGCCTCGATCAGCAAGGGCGCATCGAAGGGTTTCTCGATGAAGTTGGCCGCACCGTGGCGCATCGCATCCACCGCCAGCGGCACGTCGCCATGGCCGGTGACGAAGATCAGTGGCAGCGACAGGCCGCGGTGATTGAGCTCGCTCTGCAGCTCCAGCCCGCTCATGCCGGGCATGCGGATGTCGCTGACCACGCAGCTGCGCGCGGGCGGCGCGGTGCGGGACAGTTCCTTCAGCAGCGCCTCGGCGCTGGGAAAAGCGTGCACCTCGAAACCGGTCTGCTCCAGGATCCAGACACAGGAATCGCGAAACTCCTGGTGATCGTCCACCAGGTAGATGCGGGTGCCATTGGCGGAAGTCATGCAGCGTTCCCTCGTGGCACGGTGAACACCATGGCGCAGCCGCCGTGTCCTTCCGGATTCGGCTCGGCGAACAGGCGTCCCTCGTGGTATTCGACGATCGAGCGGCAGATGGCCAGGCCGATGCCCAGGCCGTCCGGCTTGGTGGTGTACAGCGGAGTGAACAGCCGTTGCATGTCGGCGGCGCCGAGGCCGCAGCCCTGGTCGACCACGCGGATCTCCACCATGCCGTCGTAATCCAGCCGCGCGGTGACGCAGATGCTGCGTCGTGCCGGGGGCGTCTCGCGCATTGCCTCGATCGCGTTCTTGATCAGGTTGAGCAACACCTGCTCGATCATCACCCGGTCGGCGAAGATCGGCGGGAGATCGTCCGGAAGCGCGTTGACGATGGCTACCTGGAATTGCTCGGCTTCCAGCCGCAGCAGCTCGGTGACGCCGTGCACCAGCGCGCGCGCGTCCAGGATCTGCCGGTGTGGCTCGCGGCTGCGCACGAACTCGCGGATGCTTCCGATGATCTGCGCCGCGCGTTCGGTCTGCCGTCGCGCCAGCCGGATGCCCTGCAGCAGGTGAGCGTTCCCGCCGCCGTCGGCCAGCTGTTCGCAGCCGGTGAGGTAATTGACCGCCGCCGCCAGCGGCTGGTTGAGCTCGTGCGCCAGCGTGGTGGCCATCTCGCCCACGCTCATCATGCGCGAAGTCGACAGCAGCTGTTCGTGCTGCGCCTGGTGGCGGCGCAACAGGTCGATGCACTCGCTGATGTTGGTGATGAACAAGGCTTCGGCCGGCGCCCCCGACGGTGGCTGGCCGTTCTCGATGCGGTACCAGCGCCGTGTCTGCGCGGCGTAGTAGATCGGCTTGCCGCCCTGGCCGCAGGTGCCCTCGAAAGCGGCATCGAATCGCTCGCGCGACGGCGCGCCGTCGAACTGCGGGAATTCGAGGCGGAAGGCATCGTTGTGCGCGAGCGCGCTGCCGCTGCGGCGATCGAGCACGATGCAAGGCCACGGCACCGCATCGATCCATGCGTATCCGTGCGTTGCCTCGACGACCGCAGTCCCTGCGGAGGTCGGCTTGCGGTCGATCCGGGTCACAGGCATCGTGACGGTTCCTGATTTGTCTCGCGTGTCGCGGCTCGTCCCCCTGACGATCGACACAGCGGCCAAGTTTCAATGTGTTTCGAATAGGAATAATGCCATGAAGAGATTACTGCGCAACGTCATGGCCGGATTATCTTGGCCGACCGTCGCATTCGCCGCCGATACGCCGGAAGGCGGCAGTCTCTGGCTGGGCCTTTTATTACCGCTCGTTGCGGTCAGCGCGGCCCTGCTCGGATGGCTTTGGTGGTTGCGCAAGGGGCAGTCCCTGCGCGGCACGGGCGGCCCTCTCAAAGTGGTGCAGGCGGTGGCCGTGGGCGCGCGCGAGCGGGTCGTGGTGCTGGATGCGGCCGAGCGCAGGCTGGTGCTGGGGGTCACCGCGAACCGGGTAGAACTGATTGCCGAATTACGGCGTGATGACAATGCGAAATAGCGTGATGAAAATCACGATGAGGGCGTGATTCAAGCGAACGTTTCGATTATATGGCGCATGTGAATTTCATTTTCACGAAAGTGAATCCAAAAACCTAGGGTTTTCCCTAGGTACCGATTTTCGGGGGTACTGGTAGGTTGCCACTTCACCGAGCGCCGACAGGGGGCGTAAGGCTGAAGTGGATCGCGCGTTTTCATGCGCGGCGTCATCGGCAACGGCAGTGGAAAGGGCGTTTCCATTCGCTCATGGGACGAGTGTGTCCGGTTGCCGGAGTGGTATTCGTGGTTAGCGTGGCGAGACCAACAAGGTGGCGAGTCGCCGGTGATCGCGTCGCGATGCGCGACGGCGGCCGTGCGCTGCGTGCCGCAGTGGTGTGCCATGGCGCTTGAAGCCATTCTCTCGCGGCTGGCGCCCGGCGCCGGCGGCTCGCGCAGTTACAGCGACCTGGTGCTGGTTGCCGGCGTGGTGGCAATCATCGGCCTGATGATCCTGCCGCTGCCGATGGTGGCGATCGATGCGCTGGTCGCGCTCAACATGCTCATCGGCGTCGGCCTGCTGCTGATCGCCATCTATATTCCCGCGCCGGTGGCGTTCTCCAGCTTCCCCAGCGTGCTGCTGCTGACCACATTGTTCCGCCTGGCGCTGTCGATCGCCATCACCCGCTCGATCCTGCTCAATGCGGATGGCGGCCACATCATCGACACCTTCGGCAATATGGTGGTGGGCGGCAACCTGATCGTCGGCCTGGTGGTGTTCCTGATCATCACGGTGGTGCAGTTCATCGTGGTGGCCAAGGGCGCCGAGCGGGTGGCCGAAGTGGCGGCGCGCTTCTCGCTGGATGCGATGCCCGGCAAGCAGCTGTCGATCGATTCGGATCTGCGTTCAGGGCTGCTCGAGAAGGACGAGGCGCGCCGTCGCCGTCGCCTGCTGGAGATCGAGAGCCAGCTGCACGGCTCGCTCGACGGCGCCATGAAATTCGTCAAGGGCGATGCCATCGCCGGCATCGTGATCATCGTGATCAACCTGCTGGGCGGTCTGGGCGTCGGCGTGATGATGCATGGCATGAGCCTGGGCGATGCCGTCCATACGTACAGCGTGCTGACCATCGGCGACGGCCTGGTCGCGCAGATCCCCGCCCTGCTCGCTTCCATTTCCGCCGGCCTGATCGTCACGCGCACGGCCGGCGACGAGGAGGACCGCAACCTCGGCGCGATCATCGCGCGGCAGATCTCCGGCGAGCCGCGCGTGACGATGATCATCGGCTGCATCGCGCTAGGTATGATGCTGGTGCCGGGATTCCCCGCGCTGGTGTTCCTGCCGCTAGGCCTGGCCCTGGTCGGCCTCGCCGCTTGGCGCATGCGCGAGCGCGTGGGTTTCCTGCGCCGGCTGTTCAAAGTGCCGGAAAGCCAGGCCGAGCTGCTGCCGCCGGACGTGGCCGACAGCGACGTGCTGCTGCCGTCGGCGCCGCTGATGCTGGAGGTGCATATGTCCGCGCTGCAGGCGCTGGGCAGCACCCAGGTGCGCAATCTGTTCCGCCAGGTGGTGGGCAGCCTGCGCGAGGAGTACGGCGTGCCGCTGCCCAAGCCGGCCTTGCGCGCGGGCCTGCACCTGCCCGAGTACGGCTATGCGCTGTACGCCTATGGCGTGCGTATCGCTCACGGCGTGATCCGTCCCGGCCAGCTGTTCCTGCCCGGGCGCGCGGCCTTGCCCGCCCCGCCGCCGTCCGTCGAGCCGGGCGCGCTGGCGCCGGAGGGCATCAACGGCTTTCCCGGCCGCTGGGTGCCGCGCGATGGCGCGCGCCAGGCCAAGGCGCTGGAAGCGCCGGAGATGCTGCACCAACACATCCGCATGGCGCTGGAGCGCCACCTCGCGCTGTTCGTGGGCATCCAGGAAACCTCCAATCTTTCCAATGGGCTCAGCCGCGACTATCCGGATCTGGTGCGCGAGATGCTGCGCGTTGTCTCGCCGCAGCGCGTGGCCGAAGTACTCAAGCGTCTGGTCGAAGAGCGCGTGCCGATCCGCCAGCTGCGCGACGTGTTTGAGGCGATCACCGACGCGGCCAGTCGCGAGAAGGACATCGTGCTCGTGGCCGAGTACGTGCGCATGGCGCTGCGTCGCCACCTCAGCTACCGCTACGCGGACAACGAACACGTGCTGCGCGTGCTGGTGGCGCGTCCGGAGCTGGAGGAGCGCCTGCGCCGCTCGGTCCATACCGGGCCGGCCGGCACGCAGCTGGCGGTGGAACCGGATCTGGCCGCACGCCTGCTGACACAGATCGGCGAGCACGCTCATGGCGAGCATGGCGCATCGATGGTGCTGCTCAGCTCCATGGATGTGCGCCGCCACCTGCGCAAGCTCACCGAGGCGGAGTACGCCGATATCCCGGTGCTTTCTTATCAGGAGCTGGTACCCGACCTGCGTCTGGTGCCGGTGGGACAACTGGCCGTCTGAGCGCGGCCACTACATCGACAGGCAAGGAACCCGTACAGATGGGCTATGACAGGGGCAAGATGGTCGGCAGGAGCACGCGGCAGGCGATGGCCTGTCTGGTCGCGCTCGGCCTGATGCTATGCGCCACGCTGGCGCAGGCAGCCGCGATTCCGTTCAAGAAGAGCACCACGGAGATCCAGACCGACAAGACGCTGCGCGAGATCCTCCCGGATTTCTTCCACGACCAGGGCCTGGAGGTCGTGCTGAGCCCGCAAGTAGCTGCGCGCAACGGCACCATCAACGGCAGCTTCAAGGGCACCTACGCGCAAGTGTGGCGCCGCATCGCCGACAGCAACGGCCTGCTGGCCTACTGGGACGGTTCGGCCGTCTACGTCTATCTCGATGCCGAGCGCGTCACCGACTACACCAGTGTGCCGCTGCCGGTGGAGCAGCAATTCATCTCCGCCATGAACAGCGTGAACTGGGCCGATGCCGCGACCGGCAACGTATGGCGGCTGGAGCCGACGACTGGCCTGGTCACCATCACCGGCACCAAGCGCTTCGCCGAGCAGGTGAAGCAGATGTCGCAGACCATCGCCGGGCTGGGCCAGCACGAGACCACCCGCTTCAAGTTCTATTCGCTGAAGTACGCCTGGGCCTCGGACACCACCATGACCCTGGGCAATCGCCAGGTGACCGTGCCCGGCGTGGCCAGCGTGCTGCGCGCGCTGGTCGGCGACCCCGGTTACGGTCAGTTCGGCGGCGCCAGTGAGCGGCTCGCCTCGCCGCGCATGCGCGGCCTGCGTGGCCAGGGCCTGGCCGGTCAGGGCCAGCAACCGCCGCCGCCGCTGGGCAACTACACGGTGCCGCCGCAGGACAACGGCGACGACGGCCTGACGCCGCCCAATGCCCAGCTGGCGCCCACCACGCAGCGCGGCGGCATCGAAGCGGTCGCCGGCGGCGTGGATACGCGCATCGTCGCCGACAGCTTCCGCAATGCGATCATCGTGCGCGACACGCCCGACCGGCTGCCGATGTACGACGAGCTGATCCGCCAGCTCGACGTGCCGCCGCAGATGGTGGAAATCGAAGCCACGATCATCGATGTGGACAAGTCCAAGGCGCGTCAGCTGGGCATCAACTGGTTCTATCGCAACCGCCGCACCTCGGTCGGTTTCTTCAGCGGCAACCAGACTCCGCAGGACGCCGCCACCGCCAAGCTGGCGATGCTGGCCGCGCTCGGCCTGGGCGACACCAGCGGCCTGCCCAGCCTGTTCAACAATGGCCTGCAGATCGGCACCATCCTGGGCAATCCGGCCAAGTTCGTGGCCAACATCAATGCGCTGGAAGACGACGGCGTCGCGCACGTGGTCACCCATCCGCAAGTGATCACCATGAACGACGCCGAGGCGATCATTCAGAGCAACCAGACGGTGTACGTGCCGGTCTCCGGTGCCTACAACTCCGACCTGTACAACGTGACCGCGGGCACCACGCTGCGCGTCACGCCTCACCTGGTCACCGAGAACGGCACCTCGCACATCCGCATGATGGTGCAGATCGAAGACGGCAACATCACCTACTCGCCCAAGGACGCGCAGGACATCCGGTACCCCATCATCAGCCAGAACGCCGTCAATACGCAGGCGGTGATCCAGGATGGCCAGGGCTTGCTGCTGGGCGGCCTGGTGCAGGACCAGTCGCAGAACAATGAGCACAAGATTCCGGTGCTGGGCGACATCCCGCTGCTGGGTTACCTGTTCAAGACGGTGCAGAAGCAGCGCGAGCACACCGAGCGCCTGTTCCTGATCACGCCGCGCCTGGTGATGCTCAACCATATCAACGGCCAGCAGACACCCAGCTCGCCGCA
Source organism: Dyella sp. CR10 (assembly GCF_055814425.1). Lineage (NCBI taxonomy): Bacteria > Pseudomonadati > Pseudomonadota > Gammaproteobacteria > Lysobacterales > Rhodanobacteraceae > Dyella > Dyella sp. CR10. The sequence continues at coordinate 4,308,046 of NZ_CP185986.1, read as the reverse complement.
GGTGAGCATGGAGAGCCAGGAACAGCTCGACAAGAAGCAGGCCAGCGACGAGGCGTGGTGGAACCACAAGAAGAGCCAGGTGCAGCAGCCGGCGCCATTGCCGGTGGTCGTGCAGGACGTGCCGGTCGCGCCGGCGCCCGCCGCTGCGAAAAAGCGCCTGCCGGAATGACATGACATGAGCGCCCTGCCGGCCACCAGAAACCGCGCGAGCCAGCCGCCGAAAGTGCAGCTGGCCTTGCGCGTGTTCAGCGGCTTGCACGCGGGTGCGGAGATCCGCCTGCCGCAACGCGGCATCCTGATGATCGGCCAGGCCGACGACTGCGATCTGATCCTCAGCGACAGCGGCATCGCCAATCATCATTGTGTGCTTACCGTGGTCGGCGACCAGGTGTTGCTGCGTGCGATGGATGGCGAGGTGGAAACGCACGACGGCCGCATCGCGGTGGGCGAGAACGTGAGCTTGGAGCACTTCGCCGTGGTGCGCCTGGGCGAGGTGCAGTTCGCGGTCGGTCCGCACTGGAGCGAACGCTGGCAGGCGTTGGCCGATGTCGGCGGCACAGCCATGCCGGCCATGACCGAGCGCCAGCTGGCCGGTCGCCGCCGCGGCGTGCTCGCCATGGCCGGGCTGCTGCTGGCGGTGGCGGCATTGGTGCTGGTGGGCAGCTGGAAAGTTACCCATCCATCCGTGCCGGTACGCGCGATAAGCATGGCCGACCAGCTGGACCAGGTGCGCGGCATCCTGCGCGGCCTCTCGCTGCGTCATGTCAGCGCGCTGGCCGGCGAAGGTGGTCGGGTGGTGGTGCGCGGCGTGGTAGGCAATGCCGCGCAGTTGCCGCAGCTCAAGCGCAAGCTGTCCGAGTCGGGCCTGGTCACCGAGCTGACCGTGCGCGACTGGCCCAGCGTGGCCAAGCAGGTCAACGACATTTTCGCCATGCACGGCTACACGGTGGAGACGACGCTGCTCGACCAGGGCGGTATCGAAGTCGCCGGGCATTTCGGTGATGCGGCCAAGGGTGCGAAAGCCACCAAGGACGTACTCGGCTCGAACGACATGCAGAACCTCAACACCGAGGCGCTCGGCCTGACCTTGGCGCTGAAGAACTACGACGAGCACGCACCGGAGCCGGTCAAACCCGACCCTGGCAAGCGCGTTCGCCACGTCGTGGGCGGGCGCGATCCGTATCTCGTGACGCGCGACGAGTCGCGCTACTACGTAGGGAACAAGCTGCCGCAGGGCGGCGTGTTCCTCGCCGTCAGCGCCGAGGGCGCCATCCTCATGCGCATGCCGGACAACCGCTACATGCAATTGAACCGTGCCGACGACTACCAGACCCCGCAGCCGCTGGATGAAGCGGCTGCGACGGTGCTGCTGCCGCCGGCCGAACCGGCGTCGGCGGCCTCGGCGCAGGAGCCGGCCTTACCGGCCGGCAAAACCATCGCAACGACGGAAGCGAAGGCCCCGGCTACGGGCCGACAGTGAAGCGAGCAGCAGGCGGGCCGCGAGGTCCGTCAACGGAGTCCACCGTCGCGGCGCGGCTCCACCCTCAACACAAGCAGGAGACGAGCATGAGCAGCAACAACACCATCAACGGCACGGGCGGCAGCAGCCAGTTCCCCACCATCAACACCACCATCGCCGGCGGCGCCGCAGCGGCTGGCCGCACGGTCAGCGACGACCAGTCCAAGAGTTGGTTCGAAGCCATGGCCAAGGCATGGGGCAATGCGCTGGACCATCAGGCGTCCAAGGTCACCGAGCTGTCCGCGCAGGTCAGCGAGAACGGTTCGGACCAGCCTTCGGTAATGACCCAGCTGACCGCCGAGAGCCTGAAGATGCAGTTCCTGTCGACCAACGCGGCCACCTCCAACAATGCGGTGGGCCAGGCGCTGGAAACTCTCGGACGCAAGCAGTAATCCGGCCGCGCGCCAGGAGAACGAGAACCATGAACGTGCTACCCACCCAGATGGTCAACGTGGGCCAGTTCGCACCCACCGAGCCGAAGGCGGTCACGCCGGCGCACGTCGACGACGTGGCGAAGTTCCGCCAGAGCTTCGCCGACGCCGCGCCGGCCAATGCCGTGCAGGCCGAACAGGTCAAACCGGTGCCGCAGGAGCTGTCGCCGGGCTTCAAGGCAGTACTGAACCAGTTCGACTCGCTCAACGGGCGGGCCAACGAACTGGGCCGGCTGTCCGAAGCGATGAAGGCCAACGGCCGCGACCTGTCGCCCAGCCAGGTGATCGACATGACCCTGAAGTGCCATGAGCTGGTGTTCCAGGCCGAGCTGACCAGCAACGTCGCCAACCGCAGTTCGGAAGGCGTGCAGCAGCTGTTCCGCCAGCAATCCTGAGGCCTCCGCGATGGCGAAGCGTTTCGCGATGATGGCGCTGCGGCTGGCGGCCCTGGCCTGTGTGCTGGGGCTGCTGGCCGGATGCAGCCGCGACGTGCTGTACACCAAGCTCGACGAACAGCAGGCCAACGAAGTGGTGGCCGCGCTGATCAATGCCGGCATCGATGCGCAGAAGCGGCCGGCTGAGCGCGGCGAAGGCTGGCAGGTGCTGCTGGACCGTCACGACATGCCGGCGGCGGTAGCCGTGCTGCGCGACGCCGGTTTGCCGCACCAGGGCATCACCAATATCGCGCAGATGTACAAGAAGGACGGCTTCGTGTCCTCGCCGATGGAGGACAAGCAGCGCTTCATCTACGCGCGCGAGCAGCAGCTGGGCAACACGTTGCGCCAGTTCGACGGCGTGGTGGATGCGTACGTTTACCTGTCCATTCCCGACAAGAGCCCGATCGACGACAAGCCGGTCAGCGGCTCGGCGTCGGTGGTAATCATCGCCCGTCCGAACGCCGGCATCGAAAGCCGCGCACCGGACATCAAGGCAGCGGTGATGACCGGCACCGAAGGGCTAACCGATCCCAGCCGCGTGACGGTGGAGTTCTTCCAGCGCGCGCCGAGCGAGGTACCGGCTGCCCCGGCGCGAGTCGGCGTGATCGCCGGCGGCATGCGCGGCGACGTCGCTTCGCTGCTGTTGATTGGTTTCGCGGCACTGGCGGTGCTGCTGGCCGGCCTGCTGCTGTGGCGCAATCGCGGTGCGTTGATGGGGCATCCATCGCGCGCGGTGATGCGGCGTGAGGCTTCCGGTGAGCGCTGAATGCGCCCTGCGCCGGAGCCACGCGCAGGCCGCGCTGGATGGCCTGCATCCGGCGCATTGCGGCGCCCCGCCAGCGGCGTTGCTCGAGCGCGCCCGCACGTCGCCCCTGGGCCGCCGCCATCTGGCGCGAGCGGCCCTGCGCGCACAGCCACGGGTGTTCGCGCCGGGTCATGAACGCTGGGAGGCCTGGGCGGTGGAAGAGCCTTGGCTGTTCTGGCCGCAATCCGCGCTGGACGCCTTCACTCGCGAGCTCGGCGCGATCGCGCTGGGTCCGGCCGTGCGCGTCACGGTGGAGCGTGGCGAGGTACTGTTCCTGCGCGAGGCGCTGGGTCTGGACGACTGCCGCCGCGCACAGGCCGCCGATCCCTGGCGCGGGCCCGCGCCGGAGGCGGTGCGGAACATGGGGCGCGCGCTGATCCAGCGCTGCGAGCGCGACGCGGCGGCGCTACGCGATGCGGTCGCTGAAAGAGGCAAGATCGAATTCCTGGGCCACGCGGGCCGCCGCGACGCGCGGCTCGCCGAGCGCCTGGCGCTGGCCTATGCCACGGCGCCGGCGCTGCCCTGCGCGAAGGAGGCCTGGCTGCCGGCCGGCACCGTGCCGGCGCTGTTGGCTGCGCGCGTCGCGCCGCCGGCCGACGAGTCCGCGACGGAGGCGCAGCCCGAATGAACGCGCAGGTGATGTTCGTCGACCAGCAGCGCTTCCTGCTGCATCTGGATGCGGGCGTGGTACCCGCCGCCGCCTGGGCGCCGCTGCAGGAAGCCCAGCGCATCCTGGACGAGGCCAACGCGATCCTGCGCCAGGCGCAGGCGGAAGTGGAGCAGATCCGCGCGCAGGCGAAGTTCGAAGGCCTGGTGGAAGGCCGCGAGCGTGGCCTGCGCGATTGCGCGCGGGCACTGGAAGCGCTGGTGGTGGCACGAGCCGCCGCCACCGTGGAGCTGCGCCGTCGCGCCAGCGAAATCGCCATTGCCGTGGTCAAGCACATCGCGCCGGCGATCGGCGCGGAGCGGCTGGTCGCCGCGCTGGTGGCCGAGGCAATGCAGAAACTGGTCTTCGAACCGCACCTGCTGGTGCGAGTGCATCCGGACGTGGCCGAGCAGGCGCGCGCCGAAGTGGCCGCGCTGGGTGCGGCGGCGGCGCCGGATACCGAGATCATCGGCGACCCCGAGCTGGACCGCTTCGACTGCATCATCGAATCCGCCGGCGGCATGGTCCGCGCCGGTTTCAACGAACAACTCGAACAGGCGCGCGTGATCCTCGCCGCCGCCGAGCAGAGCGGAGGACGCCGTGAACGGTCCGACGCCTGAACCCATCGTCGTGCCCGCGGACGATCCGCTGCTGCGCGCGCTGAGCCGGCGCGACACGCTGCAGCGCGTAGGCCGCGTGGCCGAGGCCTACGGCACCCTGGTGCGCGCCACCGGCGTGCGTGCGGCGATCGGCGAGCTGTGCCTGCTGGAGCAGGCCGACAGCGATTTCTCCCTGCCGGCGGAAGTGGTGGGCGTGTCGCAGCATCAGACGCTGCTGACGCCGCTGGGTCCGCTCGAAGGCATCTCCACCGCGACCACCGTGACGGCCACCGGCAAGCAGGCCACCGCGCCGGCGGGCATGAGCCTGCTCGGACGCGTGATCGATGCGCACGGCGACCCGTTGGACGGGCTGGGTCCGCTGGAGCACGTGGAACGCGTACCGCTGTACGCCGCTTCGCCCAATCCGCTGAGTCGCCAGGCGATCGACGAAGCCATGCCCACCGGCGTGCGCGCGATCGACGCCGCGCTGACCATCGGCCGCGGCCAGCGCACCGGCATCTTCGCCGTCGCCGGCGGCGGCAAGAGCACCTTGCTCGGCATGCTGGCGCGCAACGCCCAGGCGGACGTCAACGTCATCGTGCTGGTGGGCGAGCGTGGCCGCGAAGTGGGCGAGTTCCTGCACGACAGCCTTGGCGAGGAAGGACTCAAGCGCAGCGTGGTGGTATGTGCCACCTCAGATCGTCCTGCGCTGGAACGCAGCCGTGTCGCCTGGCTGGGCACCGCCATCGCCGAGTACTTCCGCGATCGCGGCATGAACGTGCTGCTGATGATGGATTCGATCACGCGCTTCGCCCGTGCCCTGCGCGACGTTGGCCTGGCGATGGGCGAGCCGCCGTCGCGGCGCGGCTTCACGCCATCGGTGTTTTCCGCGCTGCCGCGTCTGTTCGAGCGTGCGGGTACCAATGACAAGGGCGCGATCACCGCGTTCTACACCGTGCTGATGGAAGACGAGGACGGCAGCGATCCGATCGCCGAGGAAGTGCGCTCGATCCTCGACGGTCATATCTATCTGTCGCGTCGCCTCGCGCAGTCCGGGCATTACCCGGCGATCGACGTGCTGACCAGCGCGAGCCGCCTGATGCCGCGCGTCACGCAGCCCGCGCACCAGCGCGCTGCCGCGTTGCTGCGTCGCTATGTGAGCAAGTACCGCGAGATCGAGATGTTGCTGCAGCTGGGCGAGTACAAGCCCGGCGGCGATCGCGACGCCGATACGGCCATTGCGCGCATCGACGCGATCAACCAGCTATTGCGCCAGGGCACGCATGAGGCCGCCGATTTCGCCGGCACGCGCACGCGCCTGACCGGAGTGTGCACATGAGCAGCGGCACGTTTCCGCTGGAACCGCTGCGCACGGTGCGCGGCATCCGCCTGCGCGCGCTGGAAAGCGCGCTGCAGCAGTGCCGCGAGCGCCACGCCGTTGCCGAGCGGGCACGCGAAACCGCCGAAGAGCACGTGCGGCAGGCTACCTTCGCGCGCCAGGACTTCGCCGAGCGCGCGTGGAGCGGCATGTTTGCCGCCGGCACGCCGACGGCGCTGGCGATGGACCGCTACGAGCGCCATCTCGCCCTGCTGGACCAGCAGATCGTGCAGCGCCAGGGCGAGCTGGAGGTGTGCGTTCAGGCGGCCGCCGAGACGCAGGCTGCGCTGGAGCTGGCCGCCGCCGCATGGCGGCGCGCGCACAACAAGCTCGACGCGGTGGACCAGATGAAACAAGAGTGGCTGCGCGAGAGGCGCGGCCAGGCCGAAGCGAGCGAGGAACGGAACCTGGAAGAACTGTTCCTGCGCCAGGCATCGACGCACTGAGGGTCATCATGCGCAACGATTCGGTTCATTCGCGCGAAACGCCGCCCATCCATCATGCGCGTCCCCGCGACGCGAGCGGCAAGCAGGAGCCGGCTCGCGGTCGCGAGGAAGTACAGCGTTTCCGCAAGCTGATGGACGGCCCCGGCAAGGATCAGGGGCAGGAAGCCGCGGCCGGGACATCCGGTGGACAGCGTGGCTTGTCCGTGAGCGAGCAGGAACAGGCATTGCGCGAATTGCTGCAGCGGCAGCTCGACGCTGCCGCCGAGCACGCGCCGGGCGTGCCGGCGCGTGGCGACGAACGCGACGGTCAGGACTCGTCGTCCGACGGCGGTTCTTCCGGCGACCAGTCCCTGCCGACCGCCGGCGCACAGGCCTGGCACCAGGCGCAGCAGATCGTGATGCACGGGGCCGAACAGCCGGCGCCCGCGGCGCAGGCCGCGCTCGCGCCGGCTCTGGCCGAACTGATCGAGCGGCACGTCAAGCAGCTGCTGGTGCCGGACGCGCGCAGTTCGGCGCAGTCGCGCGAGATCATGATCACGCTCAAGGATGGCGTGCTGCCCGGCGCGGAATTGTGGCTGAGCCGCACCGACAAGGGCTGGAAGCTGCGCGTCGATACGCATACGCCGGAGACTTACCGGCAGTTGCTGGAAGGCGCGCCGCAGCTGGTCGAGCGTTTTGCCGACAAGCATCTGGGCGAGCTGGAAATCGATCCGGTCTGGCACGGGTGACGCATGGGCATCGGCAGCATTCTCAAGCATGACCCGGTCATCCAGCTGCTCAGTGGTGGCGGGCATGGCGCGCAGGGCAACGGACATGTGCAGCTGAGCTTTCCGATGTCGCCCGGCGATACGGTGGGCACCATCGCCGACAAGCTCGGCTTGCCGCTCGACAGCCTGCTGCAAGCCAATCCCGGCATGAATGCCAATACGCCGCTGACCGCCGGCCTCACCGTGCAGTTGCCGATCTCCAATCTCGGCGACCTGCGCGGCAACGGTCTTGGCGATCACGGCAACGGCAACAACAACGTCAACAACAACGGACAGGGCAACAACAACGTCCCGCCTGGGCAGCGAGAACTGCCGTTGCCGCCGGATCTGCCCGATGCGGTGCGCGGCACCGCGCGACTGGAGTCGTTGCAACTGGGCTTGACGGTGTCGATCGGGACCTTGGGTGCCAATGCGCAATCGATCCCGTTGATCGCCGCCGGCGCACTCAACAGCGCCGATGCCGCGCTGATGGCCGGCCGCGGTCAGGCGCTGAACGGCTCGGCCTGGCCGGCGGGCACGGCACCGGGCAGCGCGCCGGTGAACTACGTACCCGCAGCGGATCGGGGCGGCACGGTCGCTACCGGCATGCCGGCATCCGCGCTGGGCGCGGCGCGTGCCGATGGTGTCGTGTTGAGCTTCGCGCAGGCCGTCGGCGTGATGGCGCAGGCGGCAATGAACGACCAGCGTGGTTCCGAGTCGATCCCGCCTCCGCCGCCGATGCCGTGGCTGGACGGCACGCGACCCAATCTTGCCGGCACGCCGATGGTGTGGCCGGCTGGTGCGCTGGCGCCGTCCGCGCAGCCCAGTTGGAGCGTGGCCGCGGCGGCGGTCGATGGCAACGAAGCGAAGCTGCAGATCATGGCCTTGCTGATGGCTCAGCTGGGCCAGTCCGCGGCCGGTGCCGCCGCGGGCGTTGGCGGTGTGCAGACGCCCGGCTTCGTCGATCCGCAGGCGGTGGCCGCGTACGCCGCCAGCATGCGTGCCGGCCGTACCGTCGATCTTGGCGCGGGCCGCACCCTGGAATTCACGCTGGCGCCCGACCGCATGCGCCGCGTCGGCGCGATCGGCGACGAGGAACGCACGCTCGGTGGCCGGCGCAGCGCCGATGCGGCGCTCAAGTCGGCGCGCGACAAGCGGCCCGAGACGGAGGAGTCGCAGGAAAGCCGCGATCGCCGCGACGAGCAGCGGCGCCGGCGCGCGGCCGAAGCGGCCATGCGTCGCCGCCGTCGCCAGCTCAGCGCGCGCTGCCGTCCCCGCCAGGGCCCACGCACGCCCTTGCGCGAGCCGGGTCGCGGGCGCTACCCCAAGGCGGTGGACTGGGCCGAGTTCCGCAGTCGCCAGCCGCCTCGCTATTTGTGGGAGGCGCCGGAACAGCGCTGATCGTCAAAAAAGGCGGCCCCGCGATGGGAGCCGCCGATGCCGGTGCGGGTCCGGCGAAACCGTTCAGACGTGTGAGAGGAAATCGCCGTCGATCGGCTGCGTCCAGCCGAACGGATCCAGGCGTACCCATTGCCGCGTGGCCACGTCTTCATAGACGCGGGTGCCGTCGTCCGTCGCCCAGTCCAGTTCGCGGCCAAGCACGCCCGACGTGGCGATGCTCAACGGTTGCCCGCTGTTCTGGTTGAGGTGATCGACCACCAGTGCCTGATCGCCCTGGGTGATGGTCAACTTGCTCGAATACAGCTCGCCGTTACCGGCCGGTACCGTGTTGATGGTGAGCTTCGTGCCGTCGTCCAGGCACAACGTGAGCGTGCCCTTGAAGGTGCCGATTCTCTTGCCGTCGTTGTCGAAATGCGGATCGCCCGAAATGCGCGTGGTCTCGCCATTGGCCTTGTTGATCAGCACGAACTGCGAGTCGCTCTGGTCGATGTCGAGCGTGTACTTGCCCAGATCGATATGCGCAAGCTTGCCGTCGGTGGACTGCACCTGCCACGGCTGCGCGGTGACGCCGCTGGCCTGTCCGCTGGCGAAACGGATGTAGTCGACGATGGCGTTGGCTTCGGCGCGATTGACGTGGCTGTCGGCCGTCGCGAACCCGATCATGCTGAGCACGAAGCGGCGGTCGCCGGGCGTGAAGCGCGACAGATCGGCGTCATTCAGCGCCTGCGCGATGCGCTGGGCCTGCGTGCCTTCGTCGGTGTGCATCAGCAGATTGGCCGCGCTGCCGAGAAAGGCGGCGTTGCGGAGGGTCTCCACGGCCTGGTGCACGAGGCGGCTGAACAAGTCGGCGAAGATGCCGCTGCCGGGATAGCTGCCGACCTGGTCGGTCGTCGGCATGCGTATCGGCGCGGTATGCATGCCCGCCGGCGTGAAGCTGCTGCCCGGCGTGGCGTAGCCGTGGATCAGGCTGACTAGCGCGTCGGCATCGGTGTGGCTGACGTAACCGTCGGCGCTGAGCGAGCCGGCGAGGTTGAGCAGCACGTTTCGTTCGCCGGAAGAGATCTCCTTGAGATCCGCGGAGCTCAGCGCGGCATGGACGCGCGCCGCGCCCAGCCCCGGTCCGGCACGGTCCAGTAGGTGTTCGAGATGGCTGCGAAAAAGCCCGGTGTTCCCTGCGTCGGCAATGGTCGTCATGTCCTTCCCCTTCGCGTGTGCGGTAAGTGGTGCGTGATCATGATCACGCCGCGCATGCACGCGGTATCTGGGAAAACCCTTGCCTGGGGAACGCCCTAGCTGGGGTCATTCCCAGGGTGCCGCGAAGCGGTCACTGCACGCCTTGTTCCACCTCGACGCCGTGCTGGCGCAGCCACTGGTGCACCTGCTCGTGTTCGGCGCGTGCCGTGGCATTGAGGCCGCCGGCGGGAAGGATGTTGAAGTAGGTCTGGAACGTGGCACCCTGATGGTTGCGCCGAACAGGATCGGCGCCGGCTTCGAGCAGGCGCTGCACGCAGTGCGTCTTGTGCACCTTGGCTGCGACGTGCAGCGGCGTATTGCCGAGGCGGTCGGCACGGTTGGGGTCGGCGTGGTGCGCCAGCAGCAGATCGAAGGCGTCGTCCTTGGGGTTCATCAGCGCGGCCGCCAGCGGCGGAGCCTGGGTGACGCCGTGCGGCGCGTTCGGATCGGCGCCGTGATCGAGCAGGCTGCGCAGATAGGCCGGGTCGTCCGCCATGGCCGCCAGATGCAGCGCGGTGGCGCCGCCGATGCCGGGGCGCGCGGGATCGGCACCGGCGCGCAGCAGCGCGTCCATGCCGCGCAGATCCTTGTGCAGCAAGGCCCACTCCAGCGGCGTCACGCCGCGTTGGCCTTGCGCATTGGGATCGGCGCCTTCCTTGATCAGTGTCGCGGTGCGCGCGGCATCGCCGCGCATCGCCGCGTCGACCAGCGCCACGACGCGCGGATCGGCGAATACCTTGCTTGCATCCGTGTCGTTCATCGCTTCGGTTCCCGCGGCGGGGCCGGCGAGCGCGAGGCCCGCCAGCAGGCACCAGGCGGCAGGCCTGGGACGTCGGATACGCATCATGCCGGGTTCTCCCGTATCGGCCCAGCGCCAGACGCCGCGCGAGGCGGCGTCGACGCAAACGAGTAAAGCATGCCGGGCGTCACGGTTTCATGGCGAAGCGCGCGGGTATTGCGATCAGGACGACCAGGGATGGTCCTTCTGCATCGCCGCGAGAACGGCGTCGTCCATGTGCAGGTCCACCGAATGTTTGGCCACATCCACGGCGTACTTCGCCTCGAGCACCTCGGCCTTGCCGGTGAGCCAGTCGTACCAGTGGATGTCCGGCTTGGCGACCGGATCGGGATCGTTGAGCGTGATCTTGTGGCCCACGGCGTCGGGCAGTGGCGTGTGTTCCTGCGTGGTGGTGAGGATTTCGCCGTTCACCGCGTAGCGCCGGATCAGGCCGTTCTCCGCCTGCTGCTTCAGCGCTGCCGGATCGCCCTCGGGCACCAGCCGGCGGATGGTCGCGTCGTTGAGGCCCGCAGCGTTGAAGGTAACGCCGGCCGAATCGGTAGCCAGCGAGGCGATGGAAGCGAGGCCGCCGCCCAGCGAATGGCCGGTAATCGCCAGGCTGTCGCCGAAGGCGGCTTTCGCCTCAGTGGCCAGCGCCACGGCCTGGTTGTATTGCGCGGCGGAGATACCCAGGCCCTGCTCGGCGTTGTTGAGCCAGTCCTTGATGTCGTTGGAGCCGGCGAAGGCCAGTACGCGGTCGCCGTTCTTGTCCTGGTAGATCGCCGCGCGGAAGCCGGTGCTCGGGTCTTCCAGCGAGGCGGGATCGATGCCCGCCTGCGTGAGCTGGTCGCCGGTCAGGCGGGTCCAGCCCTCGATGCCTTTGCTGTTGGGGTCGTAGACATCCTGCGCCATGCGCGCCAGTTGCAGATCGATCGCCTTCGCGTCGGTGCCGCGCACCTGCGCGTCGAAGCTCGGCGCCGCCGCGGGAGACGGATTGCCGAACATGGCGCGGGTGAGGCTGGCCAGCTGCGGATGGAGCGTGAGCTGCGGCTGCGAGACGTGGGCGTCCGGGTGCGCGAGGCCGGCGGCCGCGGCCTGCGTCGACGTACCTGGGCGATCTGCCGGCAGGGCCGCGCTGCTGCGATGGGATTGCAGTTCCAGGTACATCGCTTCCACCTCCCATGGTGACGTTCCGGACCATAGCCGCCGGGGCGTCACGCGCGTCAGCTAGGTCGGTCCCTAGCCTGGGGTTTTCCCCAGGTCGGTCGGCCGTATGGATGGCTATCTAGGGTTTCACCTAGCTCGGGAAAGCCCCAATGGGAGCGTGCGCTGTCACGGTGCTGCAATCCGGTCGCCGCTGCCCATCCGGGCCGCTTTCTTCCCATCGAGCCAGAGGCCACCATGACCGCAGTCAGCGCTGTGCGCTCCACTCCGACCCTCGCCGCGGAAGGCGACCGGCCGTCCAGCTACACCGTGCAGCACGGAGATTCGCTCTCCGGCATCGCGCAGCGCTTCGGCGTGTCGCTGGCAGCGCTGGAAGCGGCCAATCCGCAGATCAGCAATCCGAACCGGATCTATCCGGGCGACAGCATCCACCTGCCTGCGGGAGCGGGCGACGGCGGCGCACAGGCATCGGCGCCGACGTCGGCGGAAGGCGCGGCACCGGCCGCCGCCGGCAAGGGTGGCCCGGCATCCGGTTTCAGCATCAGCGACAACGGCGTCAAGATGATCGAAGGCTTCGAGGGCTACAGCGCCACGGCCTATCCGGATCCTGGCACCGGCGGCGCGCCTTGGACCATCGGCTACGGCCACACCGGCGGTGTGCAGCCGGGCCAGACCATCACCCATGAGCAGGCCGAGCAATACCTCAAGGAAGACCTCTCCTGGGCGCAGGACGCCGTGCGCCGCAACGTGCACGTGCCGATCAACCAGAACCAGTTCGATGCGCTGGTGAGCCTCACCTACAACCTTGGCGCCAATGGCTATCCGGGTCTGCTGGCCAAGCTCAACGCCGGCGACTACAAGGGTGCGCAGGCGATGTTCGGTCAGTACGTGCATGCCGGCGGCCACGTGTTGCAGGGGTTGGTGAATCGTCGCGCGAAGGAGGCCGAACTGTTCGGCAGCGATGCGCCGGGTGGCACGCCGTCGGCGCCGCCACCGTCGCCGCCGCCGTCCGGCGGTTCCCATGGGGGCAACTACACCGTGCAGCCGGGCGACACGATGTCGGGGATCGCGTCGCGGCAGGGCGTGTCGCTGAAGGCGCTGGAAGCGGCCAATCCGCAGATCCGCGACTTCAACCACATCTATCCGGGCCAGGTGATCCATCTGCCGGACGGCCAGGGTGGCAAGGCGGCTGCGGGTGGCGATTACACGGTGCGTTCGGGCGACACCATGTCGGGCATCGCATCCAGCCATGGGGTGTCATTGTCCGCGTTGCTGGCGGCCAATCCGCAGATCGGCAATCCGAATCGCATCTATCCGGGGCAGGTGGTACATGTGCCGGGCGGTTCCGGTGGCGGGCAGACCTCGGCGCCGGCGAGCCACGATTACACCGTGCGCTCCGGCGACACGCTCGGCGCGATCGCTACGCGTCATGGCGTGTCCCTCGCGGCGCTGGAGCAGGCCAATCCGCAGATCAGCAATCCGAACCGCATCTATCCGGGCCAGGTGATCCACATCCCCGGCGCCGGAAGCACGGGCGGCACGCAGGGGACCGGCGGCGTGCAGGGGCCGAGCGGCAGCAGTGGCGCCAGCGGCAGCAAGGTGGTGGATATCGCCAAGCAGTTCCTCGGCCGCAATGCATCGGAACTCAAGCGCAGCGGCGCGCTGCCCATGAACCCGAACGTGCCGTCGGACGTGTGCTGCGCGAATTTCGTTTCGGCCGTGCTGCAGAAGGCGGGCGTGCTCAACGCGCATACCGATCTGGTTTCGGGCTCGAGCCGCGACGGGCGCGGCGCGCCCGGCTCGATCGGACGCATCCTCAAGGACCATGGCTGGAAGGTCGTGGACGCGGCGCACGCCAAGCCGGGCGACGTGTGCATTCTCAACAACGGCGGGCATGTCGAGCTGGTCGCGAGCAATCAGAACGGCAACATCCAGCTGATCGGTTCGAACAACACCAACGCCGACGGCACGCAGAAAGTGGGTTATGGCCATCCCTATGGTGGCGCGTGGTATCTCACGCCGGCGTAATCGGGGACGCGCAGGGATGCGTGAAGGGCGGCCAGGAGGCCGCCCTTCGTTTTTGCGGAGAACCTGATGCCCGGATCAGTGGCCGATGAGCGCCGCCGGCGCTCCGGCCTCCTGGGCCCAGTTGGCCCAGGCCACGTCGGTGGGGCCGATCGCCTCGGTCTTCACTGTCCAGTGGCCGGCCTTGCGTTGCAGCAGAGCGGCGTAGATGTGCGACATGCCGCCTTGGGCAGCTGCTTCGGCGAACTCGGTGCCGGTGAAGTCGAGCGGCCGGCCGCCGGCGCCTTGCATGTGCGCCTGCAGGAAAGCCCAATCGCCGGATTGGCTCAGCCGGTCCACCACGAACAGCACCGGTTGATGCAAGCGCTGCTCCAGTGGAGCGCGAGCCGCGTCCAGCAGGGCTTTGCGTTCCGGGCTGCCGGCGGTGGGCGTCTGGATGGACTGGGCAGTGGCATTCATGGCGGTCAGGCTCAGCAGGAGTAGGGCGGGAAGGCGCATGGCTAAGGCTCGTTGCCGGGCGCCAGGGGCAGGCGTCGTAGCGAGTATGCCGCCGCACCGGCTTCGTCGGACCTGGGGTTTTCCCCAGCGGTGCCGGGCGCCGGTAACGGGCCGGGCGCTAGAATGCGTGGATGCGTATCTTCAAGCTCTTCCATCTGGAGGCGGCCCACCGGTTGCCCAACGTGCCGCCAGGGCACAAGTGCGCCCGGTTGCACGGGCACTCCTTCCGCATCGAGATCCACGTCGCCGGCGAGCCCGATCCCGCGCTCGGCTGGGTGATGGATTTCGCTGATCTCAAGACGGCGTTCGCCCCGCTGTACGACCAGCTCGATCATCACTATCTCAACGACATCGAAGGCCTGGAGAATCCGACCAGCGAGAACCTGGCGCGATGGATCTTCCAGCGCCTGGCGCCGCGTCTGCCGGGCTTGGACCAGGTCGTGGTGCATGAGACCTGCACATCGGGAGCGAGTTGTAGCCGTGACAGTTTTTGACGCGTCGCGGCATTTCGTTGTTTCGTCATAAACAACTGTTTCATGTGAAATTTTCTTGACATCAATCCGTCTTCACAAAAAATATATTGCACTGCACCAAATGACTTGCTAGGCTTGCTTCACTACCCCTATTCCCGCCGAGGGAGCCAAGCCATGACCCAGCAACTGAATGTCCAGGTGTTCGCCTACGCCAAGCAGCTGACCGACAACGCCTTCAAGGCTCAGTCGGTGGCCCTGAAGGGCCTGGAGAAGATCGCCGAGCTGCAGATCCAGGCGCTTGAGAAGCAGTCCCAGGTGGCTTCCGACTTCATCGCCGATGCGCTGGAGACCCGCGACGCTGAAGGCCTGCGTACCCTGTGGGAGAAGGGCGCCGCCCTCAGCCGCGAGAACGCCGAGCGCGCCGTGGCCGTGACCCAGGAAATCATCGCCGTCACCCAGAAGACCGCCGAGTCGCTGACCGCGCTGGCGCAGGAGCAGCAGCAGGCCGCCAACGATGCCGTGGCCGCTCCGGTTGCCGCGGCGAAGAAAGTGGCCGCCGCCAAGTAAGCGTCCCGGCGTCGCCCTTCCGCGGCGACGTACTTAAGGCCGGACTGGTCGCCAGTCCGGCCTTTTTCATGTGCGCCGGCATGGACGCTTTGCACACATCCGCGTGGGCAAAGTGGCGGGCGGCGCGGCGCGGGGACGGGGCAGCTTGCCGCAGCGACGCGGCTTGTCCGTCTAAATACCCCGCTGATATACTTTTTAAGATTGGACCGTGGCCCGCAGCTGGATCGGTGCCGCCTAGTGCGAAGCCGCGCGGGGACTTCACGTGCTCAACAGTCTTGCCTCCGGACGTCGTCTCGCGCTGCGCATCGTGATGCTGCAGCTGGGCATGGCGGCGATCGTTGGCCTCGCCTTCCTGACGCAGGGCATTCGCGACGCGATCGCGGGCGCTGCGGGCGCCGCGATCGTGGCGCTGGGTACCGCGCTGCTGGCGGCGCGTACCTTCGCGGGAATCGGCGGGGGCGGCACGACCATGGGCCGGATGGTGTCAGGCATGGTCCTGAAATGGATCGCGATCGCTGGAGGGCTGATCGTGATCATGGGTCAATTCAAACTGCCGCCACTGGCCGCTATCACGGGGCTGGTGGCTGCGTACGCAATAAATCTGCTGGCGTTCCGATTCAAGGGCTGAGACATGGCAAGCGAGCCTCAGGGCGGTTTAACCGAATACATCCAGCACCATCTCCACCACAACGTGGTGAGCTTTGGTGATGGCGCCTTCATGAAGCTGCACCTGGACTCCATCGTCGTGGCCTTCGCGCTCGGCGCGCTGTTCTGCCTGTGGTTCTGGCTGAAGGCGCGCAAGGCGACCTCGGGCGTGCCGTCCAAGGGCCAGGCGTTGGTGGAGCTGATCGTCGAGTTCGTCGACACCCAGGTCAAAGACACCTTCCACGGCGACCGCCGCACGGTGACGCCGCTGGCCCTGTCGATCTTCATGTGGGTGACTTTCCTCAACGCGATGGACCTGCTGCCGCTGGACGCGCCGAGCTTCGCCGTCACCGCGGCGGCGGGCGCCGAGACCGCGCACCACACCTATTTCCGCTGGGTGCCCACCGCCGACATCAACACCACCGTGGGCCTGGCCCTGTGCGTGTTCTTCATCGTGCTGGGTCATGGGATCAAGGCCAAGGGCGGCTTCGGCTTCGGCAAGGAGCTGCTGACGGCGCCGTTCCATGCGCACAACCCGGTCGTGGTGGCGGTGCTGGTGCCGTTCAATTTCCTGCTCAACGTCGTGGAATACCTGTCTAAGCCGGTGTCGCTCGCGATGCGACTCTTCGGCAACATGTATGGCGGCGAGCTGGTGTTCATGCTGATCGCCGGCCTGTTCGCGGGCTGGATCAGCTTCCTGCCGGGTGTGCTGTTCAACACCGCATGGGCGATCTTCCACATCCTGATCATCCTGCTGCAGGCATTCATCTTCATGATGCTGACCATCGTCTACATCGCGACGGCGCGTGAGCATCACTGAGTCTCAGGTTCCATCCGGTTTCGCTTTAATCCGCTTCGCTTTAACCAACCTTTAGAAGATTCACAGGAGAACACCCATGAACCTCGCCGAACTCATTTCCCATGTGCAGGGCCTGACCGCGATCGCCATCGGCGTCATCATCGGTCTGGGCGCCCTGGGCGCTTGCCTGGGCATCGCCATCATGGGTTCGAAGTTCCTCGAGTCCGCTGCCCGTCAGCCGGAACTGGTTCCGCTGCTGCAGGGCCGTATGTTCCTGCTCGCCGGCCTGATCGACGCGGCGTTCATCATCGGCCTGGCCGTGGCGCTGCTGTTCGCGTTCTCGAACCCGCTGACCGCGCAGGTCATCTCCAACTTCGGCCACTAATTCTTTAGTTGCCGGCGCGACAAGTCGCCGCGGCTCTCAGGCCGCGGCGAATCGGCGGTCCCACGCGTTACCGGAGTTATTTGGAAAGCTCATGAATATCAATCTGACTTTCCTGGGCCAGATGGTTTCTTTCGCCATCCTGGTCTGGTTCACCACCAAGTTCATCTGGCCGCAGCTCAATGCGGCGATCGAAGAACGCCAGAAGAAGGTTGCCGACGGCCTGGCCGCCGCCGAGAAGGCGCGCGCCGAGCTGAAGGACGCCGACGCCAAGGTCGCCATCGAGATCAAGCAGGCTCGCCAGCAGGCGGCCGAGATCATCGAGCGCGCTCAGCAGCAGGCCAACCAGATCGTGGACAAGGCCCGCGAAGACGCCGTGGCCGAGACCGCGCGCCTGAAGGCCGTCGCCGCCGAGGAAGTGGCCAGCATGCAGCAGCGCGCTCGCGAAGAGCTGCGCGGCTGGGTCGGCCGTCTCGCCGTGCAGGGTGCGGAGAAGATCGTCCAGCGCGAAATCGATGCTTCGGCCCACAAGGCCGCGCTCGATCAGCTCGTCGCTGAGATCTGAGCCATGACGCAGGCAATCACTCTCGCCCGTCCGTACGCCCGCGCCGCTTTCGAGCTGGCGCGCGCGTCCGACGCGCTGCCGGCGTGGTCGCAGTCGCTCGCCTTCGCCGCTGCGGTGGCGAAGGATTCGCGCGTCGCGTCGCTCGGCAACGATCCGCGCGTGCTGGCCTCCCAGCTGGTCGCGCTGCACCTGCCGCAGAGCATGGATGACGCGGCGCCGTTCGCGAAGTTCCTGGCCGAGCTGGCCGAGCACCGCCGCATGGCGCTGCTGCCGGAAGTGGCTGACCTGTTCGAGCAGTACAAGCGTGAGGCCGAGTCGCAGCTGCTGGTCAAGGTGACCAGTGCGATGGCGCTCGACGCCGCGCAGACCGAGCAGCTGAAGGCTTCGCTCAAGCGCCGCTTCAAGCGCGACATCGAGCTGGAGACTCAGGTCGATCCGTCGCTGCTCGGTGGCGTGGTGATCGATACCGGCAGCGAAGTGATCGACGGCTCCGTACGCGGCCGCCTGGCGCGCCTTTCCGGTGCGCTGACGGCCTGAGTACGCGCAGAGCCAGCCCGGCCGGCCCGCGCCAGCGCGGAACGGACCGGACCTCGACAAGCGAATTCAAAAAAATCCCAGGATAACGACCATGTCCAGCACCACCTTGAACCCGTCCGAGATCAGCGAGCTGATCAAGACCCGCATCGAGCAGTTCAAGCTCGGCGCGGAAGCCCGCAACGAGGGCACGATCATCAGCGTGTCCGACGGCATCGTGCGCATCCACGGCCTGGCCGATGTGATGCAGGGCGAAATGATCGAGCTGCCGGGCAACTCGTTCGCGCTCGCGCTGAACCTCGAGCGCGACTCGGTCGGCGCGGTGGTGCTCGGCGAGTACCAGCACCTGCGCGAAGGCGATACCGCCAAGACCACCGGCCGCATCCTCGAAGTACCGGTCGGTCCGGAGCTGCTGGGCCGCGTGGTGGATTCGCTGGGCAACCCGATTGACGGCAAGGGCCCGCTCAACGCCAAGCTCTCCTCGCCGATCGAGAAGGTCGCGCCGGGCGTGGTGTGGCGCAAGTCGGTCGACCAGCCGGTGCAGACCGGCTACAAGTCGGTCGACTCGATGATTCCGATCGGCCGCGGCCAGCGTGAGCTGATCATCGGCGACCGTCAGACCGGCAAGACCGCGCTGGCCATCGACGCGATCATCAACCAGAAAGACTCCGGCATTAAGTGCATCTACGTGGCCATCGGCCAGAAGCGCTCGTCGATCGCGAACGTGGTGCGCAAGCTCGAAGAGAACGGCGCGCTGGCCAACACCATCGTGGTGGTCGCCTCGGCCTCCGAGTCGGCCGCGCTGCAGTACATCGCGCCGTACTCCGGCTGCGCCATGGGCGAGTACTTCCGCGACCGCGGCCAAGACGCGCTGATCATCTATGACGACTTGTCCAAGCAGGCCGTGGCCTATCGCCAGATCTCGCTGCTGCTGAAGCGCCCGCCGGGCCGCGAAGCGTACCCGGGCGACGTGTTCTATCTGCACTCGCGCCTGCTCGAGCGCGCCGCCCGCGTCTCCGAGGAATACGTCGAGAAGTTCACCAACGGCGAAGTGAAGGGCAAGACCGGCTCGCTGACCGCGCTGCCGATCATCGAGACCCAGGCCGGTGACGTGTCCGCGTTCGTGCCGACCAATGTGATCTCGATCACCGACGGCCAGATCTTCCTCGAGACCGACCTGTTCAACGCCGGTATCCGTCCGGCCGTGAACGCCGGTATCTCGGTGTCGCGCGTGGGTGGTTCGGCGCAGACCAAGATCGTCAAGAAGCTGTCCGGCGGCGTGAAGCTGGCCCTGGCGCAGTTCCGCGAGCTGGCCGCGTTCGCGCAGTTCGCTTCGGACCTCGATCCGGCCACCCGCGCCCAGCTGGACCGCGGCCAGCGCGTGACCGAGCTGATGAAGCAGAAGCAGTACGCTCCGCTGTCGATCGCCGAGCTCGCGCTGTCGGTGTATGCCGCGGAGAAGGGCTACCTGGACGACCTGGCGGTCGACAAGGTGCTGCCGTTCGAGAAGGGCATGCATGCGTTCTTCCACCAGAACCACGGCGAGCTGATGAAGAAGATCGTCGCCACCGGCGACTGGAATAACGACATCGAGGCCACCTTCAAGTCCGGCCTGGACGAGTACAAGAAGACCGGTAGCTGGTAAGCAGGGCACGGGAACGGCACGCCGTTCCCGTCCCCCGTACCCGAGCGAGCACAGCGAGCGAGAAAGAGATGGCAGGCGGACGCGAAATCAAATCCAAGATCAAGAGCACGCAGAACATGCGCAAGGTGACGCGCGCGCTCGAAATGGTCTCGGCCTCGAAGATCCGCAAGGCGCAGGATCTGATGAAGGCGTCGCGCCCCTACGCGCGCCAGATGCGCAAGGTGATCGCGCACGTCGCGCAGGCCAGCACCGACTTCAGCCACCCGTTCCTGGTGCAGCGCGAGAAGGTCGCGCGCGTCGCATACTTGGTGGTTTCCACCGATCGTGGCCTGTGCGGCGGCCTGAACTCCAACCTGTTCCGCCGTCTGCTGCCGGCCATCCGCGACTGGCAGGAGAAGGGTGTCGAAGTCGACATCGTCGCCGTAGGCCAGAAGGCGACCCAGTTCTTCCGCCGCATCAAGGGCGTGAACCTGGTGGGCAGCGTGACCCATCTGGGCGAGAAGCCGAAGGTCGAGCAACTGGTCGGCGTCATCAAGGTCGTGCTGGACGCGTACATCGCGGGCAAGCTCGATCGCGTGTTCCTGGCCTACAACGACTTCGTCAACACCATGACGCAGAAGCCGATGATGGATGCGCTGCTGCCGCTGCCGCTGGTGGCCGCGGAGCTGGAAGCGCACCAGGCGGCGGGTGAGTCGGCCTACGCGGGCATCAAGCTCGAGCAGGCGCACGACTGGGATTACATCTACGAACCGGACGCCGCCACCGTGCTGGAGCACGTGCTGGGCCGCTACGTCGAGTCGGTGGTGTACCAGGGTGTGCTGGAGAATCTCGCCAGCGAGCACGCGGCCCGCATGGTCGCCATGAAGGCGGCGTCGGACAACGCGAGCAAGGTCATCGGCGAACTGACGCTGGTCTACAACAAGGCGCGTCAGGCGGCGATTACCCAGGAAATCTCGGAGATCGTCGGCGGTGCCGCGGCGGTATGAGTGCGATCATCCATGATCGCTAAGATCAAATGGGCGGCCATTCATCGCCGCACTCTTCACTAAAACCACGCGACCAGAACGGGCGCGGTGAAACCAGACATTCAAAGATCCATCCGGAGCATTTCCATGAGCCAGGGTAAAGTTGTACAGATCATCGGCGCGGTCATCGACGTCGAGTTCGCACGCGATCAGGTGCCGCAGGTTTACGACGCGCTGAAGATCGACGGCACCGACATCACGCTGGAAGTCCAGCAGGTGCTGGGTGACGGCGTGGTGCGCACCATCGCCCTGGGTTCCACCGACGGCCTGAAGCGCGGCCTCGTGGCGCGCAACACTGGCGAAGGCATCAAGGTGCCGGTCGGCAAGGCCACGTTGGGCCGCATCATGGACGTGCTGGGCAACCCGATCGACGAAGTCGGTCCGATCGAAGCCCAGGACCATTGGGTCATCCACCGCGAAGCCCCCAGCTATGACGAGCAGGCGCTCGCCAACGAGCTGCTGGAAACCGGCATCAAGGTGATCGACCTGGTGTGCCCGTTCGCCAAGGGCGGCAAAGTCGGCCTGTTCGGCGGCGCTGGCGTGGGCAAGACGGTGAACATGCTCGAGCTGATCAACAACATCGCGACCCAGCACTCGGGTCTGTCGGTGTTCGCCGGTGTGGGTGAGCGTACCCGCGAAGGCAACGACTTCTACCATGAGATGCAGGACGCCAACGTCGTGCGCCTGGACAACCTGCCCGAGTCCAAGGTGGCGATGGTCTACGGCCAGATGAACGAGCCGCCGGGCAACCGTCTGCGCGTGGCGCTGACCGGCCTGACCATGGCCGAGTACTTCCGCGACGAGAAGGACGAGCACGGCAAGGGCCGCGACGTGCTGTTCTTCGTGGACAACATCTATCGCTACACCCTGGCCGGTACCGAGGTGTCAGCGCTGCTGGGCCGCATGCCGTCGGCGGTGGGCTACCAGCCGACCCTGGCCGAGGAAATGGGCGTGCTGCAGGAGCGCATCACCTCGACCAAGACCGGTTCGATCACCTCGATCCAGGCCGTGTACGTGCCCGCGGACGACCTGACCGATCCGTCGCCGGCCACCACCTTCGCGCACCTGGATTCGACCGTCACGCTGTCGCGTAACATCGCGTCGCTGGGCATCTACCCGGCCGTGGATCCGCTGGATTCCACCAGCCGCCAGCTCGACCCGAACGTGGTCGGCGCGGAGCATTACGAAGTGGCTCGCCGCGTGCAGGGCATGCTGCAGCGCTACAAGGAACTGAAGGACATCATCGCGATCCTCGGCATGGACGAGCTGTCCGAAGAGGACAAGCAGGTGGTGTACCGCGCCCGCAAGTGCGAGCGCTTCTTCTCGCAGCCCTTCCACGTGGCCGAAGTGTTCACCGGCGCTCCGGGCAAGTACGTGACGCTGAAGGAGACCATCCGCGGCTTCAAGATGATCGTGGACGGCGAGGTCGACCACATCCCGGAGCAGGCGTTCTACATGGTCGGTGGCATTGACGAGGCCATCAAGAAGGCCGAGGACATGGCTGCGAAGAAGGCGGCCTGAGGACAGGGACCGCGCCAGGGGAGCGGAGCGCCGTCGCGCCCCGTTCCCTGACCCCCGATCCCGAGTTCCCGTCGAGCAGAGCGAGACAGACATGAGCCATACCCTTCGAGTCGACATCGTCAGCGCCGAGGCCGAAATCTTCCACGGCGAGGCGACGATGGTGATCGCCACCGGCGAAATGGGCGAGCTGGGCATCGCGCCCCGCCACGCGCCGCTGATCACGCGCCTGAAGCCGGGCCACGTCGACGTGGTGCTGGCCAATGGCGAGCGCCAGCAGTTCTGGGTGTCCGGCGGCATTCTGGAAGTGCAGCCGCAGGTGGTCACGGTCCTGGCCGACACGGCCGCCCGCGCAGCGGACCTGGACGAGGCCGCTGCACAGCGCGCCAAGCAGGAGGCCGAGGAAGCACTGGCCAACCGCACCGACGCCGAGGAGATCGCCGACGCCCAGGCCAAGCTGGCACAGGCGCTTACCCAACTGCAGGCGCTGGAGCGTCTGCGCAAGAACCTCAAGCACTGAACCTGAAGCCGTCCCGGCGGCTCAGGAAAATGCCAAAACGCCGGCCTTGTGCCGGCGTTTTCGTTTGGGCATGTTCTGGGCTCGTGCCCACGAAGGAACTGCGCATGACCAGGACGTTTCGTGCCGTTGCCCTATCGCTCGTGGTGGCGCTGTGCGGCTGCGGCCATGCGCCGTCGCGGATTCCGCCGCCTCCTTCCTCAGGCGCTGCGAGTTGGCGACCGGTGCTGCCTGAGGGCACGAGCCGGTACCAGCTCGCGATCGGCCAGGTATCCAGCGGCGCGGTGGCGGAGCACCGCGTTACGCCGGTCTATCCGCCGTCGCTGCTCCAGCGTTGCCCGCCGCCGGCGGAAGTGCGCGCCTTGCTGATCGTCGATGTCGCCGGAAAGGTCGATGACGTGCGCGTCGATGGCGAGGCCGCGGTCGATGCGGATCGGCGCCTCTTTATCGATGCGGTGAAGACGGCGGCAAGGCAGTGGGAGTTCATGCCTTTGAAGGTCGACCGCTGGGCGGCGGACGCCAATGGCGAAAGCCACGTGGTCGACAGCGAAACGCGGCCGTTCAGCCTCGCCTACGATTTCCGCTTCGAATGCCACGCGGGTGCGGCGCGCGTCACGAGTGGCGATGCTCCGTCAGCCGCCGGTCATGGATCGAAATAGTCCGCTGCTATCCTGCCCCGCTGACCAGGTCCGACGGTAACGCCATGAAGAACATGCCCCTGCACGTCATCGTCCTCGCCGCCGGCGAGGGCAAGCGCATGAAATCCAAGAAGGCGAAGGTGCTGATGCCTCTGGCAGGCCGGCCGCTTCTGGCGCATGTGCTGGCCGCCGCGCGCGCGCTGTCCTCGGAACAGATCCACGTCGTCTACGGCCACGGCGGCGACCAGGTCCTCGCCGCTTTCGACGGTCAGCCGGATCTGCGCTGGGTGCTGCAGGCAGAGCGGCTCGGCACCGGCCATGCGGTGGCGCAGGCGCTGCGCGACGTGCCGGACAACGCCGCGGTGCTGGTGCTGTATGGCGACGTGCCGCTCACCCGGCCGGATACCTTGCGCCGGCTGGTGGACACCGATCAGGCGCTGACCGTGCTCGCCACGCGCGTGGCCGACCCGAAGGGTTATGGCCGTGTACTGCGCGACGAACAGGGCTTCGTGCGCGCCATCGTCGAAGAGAAGGACGCCAACGACGAACAGCGTGCGCTCGACCTGATCAACACCGGCATCGTCGCCGCGGACGCCACGTCGTTGAAGCGCTGGACCGCGAAGCTGGACCGCAACAACGCGCAGGGCGAGTACTACCTCACCGACATCTTTGCGATGGCCGCGGCGGAAAGCCGCCCGGCGTTGTGCGTGGAATGCGACGACGAAATGGAAGCGGCCGGCGCCAACAATCCCTGGCAGCTAACCGAACTCGAAGCGGTCTACCGCCAACGCGCGGCCAAGGCGCTGGCGCTGGAGGGCGTACGCATCGCCGACCCCGCGCGTATCGACGTGCGCGGCAGCGTGACCGTGGAGCACGACGTCGATATCGACATCGACGTGATCCTGGAAGGCGACGTCCACTTGGGCGAAGACGTCCGCATCGGCGCGTTCTGCCGCCTGAAAGACGTGCGCCTTGCCGCCGGTACCGTGGTGCAGCCGCACTGCGACCTGGAAGGCGTAGTCACCCATGGACCTTGCACCATCGGCCCATTCGCCCGCCTGCGCCCTGGCACCGAACTGGCCGCCGGCGTGCATGTCGGCAACTTCGTCGAGACCAAGAAAGCGCGCCTGGGCGAGGGCAGCAAGGCCAACCATCTGACCTATCTCGGCGACACGGTCATCGGCAGCAAGGTCAACATCGGTGCCGGCACCATCACCTGCAACTACGACGGCGTGAACAAGAGCGTCACCCAGATCGACGATGGTGCATTCATCGGCTCCAACACCTCGCTGGTAGCGCCGGTGCGCGTGGGCGAGAACGCGACCATCGGCGCGGGTTCGGTGATCACCAAGGACGCCCCAGCTGGCGAACTGACCATCGCACGCGGTCGGCAGTCGACGCTGCATGGCTGGACACGGCCGACAAAGAAATAAGCCGCGGCACCGTACTTGTCAGACGGCGCGCGGTGCATCGCCGCTGGCATTGTTGGAAGCGGCAACGCCGCTTACGCGTAGCGCCAGCCGTCGATCTCCACCAGGAGTTCGCGGCGACAGACGTCGCCGTGCAGCAGCAGTACCGGTACACCGGGCAAGCGCGAGCGCAGGAACGCCAGCACGCCCGGAGCATCCACTGGGTGTCGCACATAGGCCTTCAGCGGCGAATGCGTATCGAAGCCCGCAGGCAGGCCGGCATGGGCCAGCAGCGTTTCCAGGTTGGCCATGGTTTCGGCCAGCTGCGCATCCAGGTCGTCGACATGCGCGGAACGATGGCCCACGACCGCCGCGGTGCCGGAAATGGCCAGCACGTCCTGCGCCGGCAAGGCCATGGCGCGCGCAAAGCTCGGCGGCGTGCGCCCGTACTGGCGCGGATACTGCCAAGCGCTGACCTGGCGCGGATTTTCCACGCGGACGCCGGGCACCTCGCAGGCCAGCAGATAGACCAGCAGCGAATGCGGCCCGGCGTGATGACCGATGGCGGTCGCAGCCGGAAAACCCTCGCCGAAGAACTGGTCCATGCCAGTGGCGCGCCCCTCGCAGAACAGCTTGTAGCGCTCGGCGTCGCCCTCGCCCTGATTGATGTCGTCCAGGTAGTTCCAGATGCGCTGCACATGACGCTCACCGCGCTGCGCCAGGAAGTCGCGCAACTGGTCATAGGCCGCGCGCGCCGTCGCCAGCGGGCCGCCATGCTCGCGCTCGTCCAGTTCCGCCGCGAGAAACAGCCAGCCCGCGCCGGCGGACCAGCGCAGGTCGCCGGCGCGGCCATGTTCGACGGGGCCGTCCACCTGCCATACCTCCAGCGGCGCCAGGGCGTCGAGACATTCGAGGGGAACGGTGAGATAGCGGGGGTCGTCGCCGCGCGGCGCGCCGGCGCCGAAACCGAAGACCGCCAGCGTGCCGGCATCGGCCAGCACGTCAGCCAATGCTTCGTGGCGATAGGAGACCCGGGGAGCCCGCGGCGCGAGAGACGTCGACTGTGCGCTTTCTGAACCGGTAGCCATGCACCTAACCAGGGACGACAGGGGCGCTATGTTACACTCGCCGGCCATGCCGCTCAGGGGAGGCATGACCGCGACAGCAAGCACGGCGCAGTACGGAACGAGCATGGCAGAACAGACCACGGCACAACATGAACTGGCGACCCTGATCGTCAAGAGCCTGAACCTGGACGCGATCGAGCCCGCTCAGATCAACCCGGAGGCTCCGTTGTTCGGCGGCGATCTTGGCCTGGATTCCATCGATGCGCTGGAAATCGCGCTGGCGGTGTCCAAGCAGTACGGTTTCCAGCTGCGTTCCGACAACCCGGACAATCAGCAGATCTTCGCCAACCTGCGCTCGCTTTCCGAACACATCCAGACGCACCGCACGGTCTGAGCGTCGCCATGATGCCCGGCGTGCAAGGCATCATTCCTCCGTCGCTCTCCAGGCGCCTGCCGGTGGCCGTATGACCTCGTCCTACCGCGCTTCCTTCCAGATCGACCCCGAACATCCCTGTTTGCCTGGGCATTTCCCCGGCCATCCGCTGGTGCCCGGCGTGCTGCTGCTGGAGCAGGTCGCGCAGGCCCTGCGCGCCTGGCGCGGGCAGCGAGTGGCGCGGGTGGCCGAAGCAAAGTTCGTCGCCCCGCTGTTGCCCGGCGAAATGGCGGAAGTGACTTTGAGCGATAACGGCACGCGCGTGCGCTTCGACATCCGCCGCGACGATACCGTGCTGGCGCGTGGCGTGATCGAGGGCGCGCCGTGAGCGTGCACTGGCAGAGCCGTCCGGAGGGCGGCGGCCGTTTCGCGCTCTGGCTGATCCGCAGTATCGCGCTATATGGCGGCCGCGGCTTTGCGCGCCTGTTCCTTCACCCGATCACCCTCTATTTCTATCTGCGTCGCAAGCCGGAACGCGAAGCTTCGCGCCAGTTTCTCGCGCGCGTGCTGCCAGGCCGCGTGAGCATCTGGCAGGTGATGCGCCATATCCACTGCTTTGCCGCCACGATGCTGGATCGAGTGTTCCTGCTCGCGCGCGGCGAGCGGGGCTTCAACATCGCCATCGAAGGACTGGACGCACTGACCGAACGCATCGGCCGCGGCCAGGGCGTATTGCTGTTCGGTTCGCACCAGGGCAGTTTCGAGGCATTGCGCGCGATCAGTTCGCGCCGGCCCGACGTGCCTTTGCGCGTGCTGCTGGACAAGCAGAAGACGCCGGCCCTCACCGAACTGCTCGAAGCACTGGCGCCGGATATCGGCGACAAAGTGATCGATGCTTCGCGCGACGGCGCATCCGTGGCCTTGCAGATGGCCGAAGCCTGCGCGCAGGGTGCGATGGTGGCGTTGCTGGCCGACCGCGGCCGCGAGCATGAGGTGCTGCGACGCGTGGATCTTCTCGGCCAGCCGGCGCCGTTTCCGGTCAGTCCGTGGCTGCTCGCGCATACGCTGCAGGTGCCGGTGGTGCTCTGCTTCGGCCTGTACCTGGGCGGCAATCGCTACCGGCTGGTGTTCGAGGCCTTCGCCGATCGCGTGGCGATCCCGCGCCAGGATCGTGCCGCGGCGCTGGACGCGGTCATCGCGCGTTACGCACGCCGCGTCGAGCATTACATTCATGAAGCCCCTTACAACTGGTTCAACTTCTATGACTTCTGGCAGCAAGACACGCGCGCTCCTGCTCGGCCTGAGCCTGTCGTGCTGGATGGGCACGGCGGCGGCTGAAGGGGAGGGCGAGGCGCAGGCGCTGATCGCCTCGCTGGGGCGTCCCGCGCCCTCGCGTACCGCCTTCGCGGAAGCCCGCTTCATGAAGGTGCTGGATCAGCCGCTGGTCGTGTCGGGCGAGCTGTCCTGGCTCGGCGGCGATCGCCTGGAGCGCCGCGTGGAGCGTCCGAGCCAGGAGGTCTCCACGATCGCCGATGGCGAGGTCACGCAGCAGCGCGAAGGACGCAAACCGCGCAGTTTCTCGCTGAAGCGCGCGCCGCAGCTGCAGGTATTGCTCGATAGCTTCGTGGCGCTGCTCGGAGGCGATGCCTCGCGGCTGAACCAGGCCTTCGACGTGGGCGTCGAGCACCGCGCCGATCGCTGGACGCTCACGCTGACGCCGCGCGATGCGCGCGTAGCCAAGGCCATTGCGCGTATCCAGGTCGATGGCGAAGGCAAGGAGCCTCGTTGCATGCGCATGGAAGAGGCGGACGGCGATCTGTCGGTCGATCTGCTCGGCGAACTCGCCGGGCGCATGCCGGCAGCGCCGACGCGGGATGCCTTGTCCGCGTTGTGCAAGGGCGGCTGAGCATGTCGCGCAGGGGGAGGACGCTGTTGCTCGCGGTCTGGCTGCTGGCGCTGGCCGGGCTTGGCGCGCTGGTGGCGCAACGGCTCAAAGTCAGCTCGGACCTGCGCGACTTCATGCCCACGCCTGCCACTTTCGAGCAACGCCTGCTGATGGAGCAGATCGGCGACGGCCCGGGTTCGCGCCTGCTGCTGCTGGCAATCGACGGCAAGGACGACGCCACCCTCGCGGCGCTCAGCCAGGGGCTGGCGGCGGCATTGCGCCAGGATCCGCGCTATGCGCAGGCGCTCAACGGCAGCTTCGATCTCGCCGCCCTCGACGAAAGTCTGCTGCCCTACCGCTATCTGCTGTCCCCGACGCTCGATACGGAGCATTACGACGAATCGTTCCTCGCCGACCAGCTGGCGCAGCGTCTGGACGACCTCTCCTCGCCGGCGGCCAGCCTGCTCAAAGGCTGGCTGCCGCGCGATCCTACCCTGGAGACGCTGAAACTCGCCGAGCGCTGGACCCCAGCGAGTTCGCCGCCGATGCGCGACGGCGTGTGGTTCTCGCCGCAGGGCGAGGCGCTGCTGGTGGTGCAGACGCATGCCGCCGGCTTCGATCCTGCCGCGCAAAGCGAAGCGGTGGCCGGCATCGAACGCCGTTTTCATGCCTTGCCGGGCAGCTCGGGCGCGCGGCTCATCGTCAGTGGTCCGGGCTATTTCAGCGTGGTGGTAAGCGAGCAGACGCGCACGCAGGCCGAGTGGATCGGCAACGTTTCCACCGTCGGTTTCGTCCTGCTGCTTCTGCTGGCTTACCGCAGCATCGGTTCGCTGCTGCTCTTGGCCTTGCCGATCGCCAGCGCGGCGCTGGCGGGTATCGCCGCGCTGGTGCTGCTGTTTTCGAAAGTGCACGGGATTACGCTGGCTTTCGGCTTCACCTTGCTCGGCGTCGCACAGGAATACCCCATTCGCCTGCTTAGCCATCGCCGCGCGGGTGAAGACGCCGTGGCCAGCGTGCGCGGCTTGTGGCCATTGCTGCTGACGGCGATCGCGTCGGCCTGCATCGCCTATCTCGCGTTCTATGCCTCAGGCGTCAATGGCCTGAAACAGCTCGCCGCGTTCACCATCGCCGGGCTGCTGGTGGCCGGGTTCTGTACGCGCTATCTGCTGCCGCATCTGCTGCCGGTGCGCGTTCGCGACGTAGCGGACATGCCATGGCTGGTGCGCGCACGCCGCTTCTTCGACCGCTTGCCGCGTCCGCGTTGGCTGCCTGCCGCGGTGGCCGCCGCCATCGTGCTGGTGCTGGCGTTCGCACCCGGTCCGTTCTGGCAGAACAATCTGGCTGCGCTGACGCCGCTGCCGCAGGACCTGTTGCAGCGCGACGGGCGGTTGCGCGAAGCGCTCGGTGCACCGGATGTGCGTTACCTCCTGGTGTTGCGCGCGCCGGATGCGCAAGACGTACTGCGCTTGTCCGAGCGACTCGAGCCCAAGGTCGATGCACTGGTGGCACAGCGTGCCGTGGATGCGATCGAGCTGCCTTCACGCTACCTGCCAAGCATCGCGACGCAGCAGGCGCGTCAGCGCGCATTGCCTGGGCGTGCCGAACTGCAAGCCGCGCTCGAACAGGCATCGCACGGCATGCCGTTCCGCAAGGACCTGTTCGCGCCGTTCGTGGATGACGTGGAGAGGGCGCGAGGCCTTGCGCCGCTGACGCCCGATGCCTTCGCCCGAAGTGCCGTGGGGCAGCGTCTCGGCAGCATGCTCGTGGCACGCGAAGGCCAGTGGCTTGGCCTGGGGACGGTGAGCGGCGTGCATGATGTCGTCGCGCTGGAGGCCTTGGCGAAAGGCAGCGGCGGCGCCGTGCAACTGCTCGATCTGAAACAGGCTTCCGAATCGCTGGTGGCCGATTACCGCACGCGCATCCTGCACGCGCTGATCATCGCCACGGTGTTGCTGGTGCTGACGATCGCGTTCGCCCTGCGTGGTCTGCGGCGTGCCTGGCATGTGCTGGCGCCGATGACGCTGGCAACCTTTCTGGTGCTGGCGGTGGAGCGTCTGGCGGGCGTGGAGATTTCATTGTTCCACCTGGTGGCGCTGATCCTCGCCGCCGGCCTGGGACTGCATTACGCATTGTTCTTCGAACGCGATACCGGCGACGCGGCGGAGCAGCGGCGCACGTTGCATGCCACGCTGGTGTGCGTGGCGTCGGCCCTGCTGGTGTTTGGCATGTTCGCCTGGAGCAGCATTCCGGTATTGCGCGCGATCGGCCTGACGGTGAGCCTTGGCGTCGCTTTCCACTTCTGTCTTTCCACCCTGATGGCGCCGCATGCCGACCATGCTCGACAAGACTGACTGGGCCCATCTGATTCCGCACGCGGGCGACATGTGCCTGCTCGATGCAGTGCTCGCCTGGGACGAGCACCGCATTCACGCGATCAGCGCGAGTCATGCGCAAGCCACCCATCCATTGCGTTCCGCGCAAGGCCTGCACGCCGTGCATCTGGCGGAATATGGCGCGCAAGCGATGGCGGTTCACGGTGCGCTGCTGGCGCGGGCCGAAGGTGTGGAGTCGGCGCGGCCGGGACGCCTGGTCAGCCTGCGTGACGTGGCGCTGGAGGTCGAATACGTGGCAGCGGAGAACGGACAGCTGGAGGTGCATGCCGAGCGCCTTTATGCGGACGGCTCCGGCGCGCAGTATGCGTTTCGCATCCTGCAGGGGGCGCGCCAGCTCGCCAGCGGCCGCGCGGCCGTTCTGTACGCCACGTCATAGGCTTGCTGCATACTTGCACGCCCGGGACGATCCGGGGTTTTCAGGACAGGGAGCAACACCATGCGCAAGTCGTTCTATGTGGCCGCCGCCGTGCTCGGCCTGTGGCAGTCCGCGCACGCCGCCGACGCCGTCACCATTCAGCAGAAGATCCCGTATAACGAAGATGCGGAAATCGCCGCGTCGGTAAAGCACGAATGCCTGCTGGACGAGCACCTCGCCGAATATGTGGTCAAGTACGGCAGTGCCAGGGGCGTCAAGGTCGAAACCGCACCAGAGGTAGCTTCTGGCGGTGCCGGCCGCGTGCTGGTCATGGAGATCACCGGTGCCGTGTCCGACGGCAACGCCTTCATGGGCCATCACAAGTCGATGTCGGTGAAAGGGAAGCTGTACCAGGACGGTCAGCTCGCGGCGAGCTTCAAGGCCAGGCGCGTCACCATGGGTGGCGCATTCGCCGGCTTCAAGGGCAACTGTTCGGTGCTGGATCGCGCGAACCAGGCCCTGGGTGAAGACATCGCCGGCTGGCTGGCGCAGCCGAAGATGGACGCCATGCTGGGCGACCTGGAGTAAGCGGGATCGCGCGGTGCCGCGTGACGCGGCACCGCGCGCTGACCGATGCGCGAGTTTCCTCAGGTCACGGCTGCGTCGAAAACGACCGGCCCGCCAGCGCGTGAACGCCGGTAGCTCGACCATACATCGCCATAGTGCAGCACGCGGTTCACCGTATAGCTGGTGATGCGCAGCACGTCGCGCACCGGGTTGAAATGGCTGATGCGGAAATGGCCCTGATAGCGCGAAGCGATGGGTACCGACGCCACGTTCAGGCCTTTCTCGCGGCAGGCGGCGATGAGGATGGCCGCTTCGAACACGAAGTTCTCCGCCGGCAGATCGACCAGGTCGAGCGCGGCACGGGGATACCAGCGCTGGCCGCTCTGTGTGTCGACCACCGGCTGGGCACAGGCCCAGGAAATACCCCAGTCGGCGAACGCGTTGGCGAAGCGGCGCGCCTTGGGTTGTTGCGCTTTGTCGAGCAGGCGTGCGCCGATCACGATGTGATTGGGATGGCGCTGCGCGGCGGCGGCGATGCGCGGCACGTCGCTGGCCAGGTGCTGGCCATCGCCGTCCATGGTCACCACGGCATCGAACCCCTGGCGCAGTGCTTCGCGAAAACCGGTGCGCAGAGCTTCGCCCTTGCCGCGGCGCTGCGGATGACGCAGCAGGGTGACCGGCAGTTCGCCGACGATCTGCGGCGTGCGGTCGTCGGAGCCATCGTCCACTACGAGCACCGGCACACCCAGTGCGAGCGCCGAGGTGATGACGTCCTTGATGGCTGCCTCTTCATTGAGGCAGGGGATGAGCACGCACCAGCGTGCAGCCAGGGAATTCAAGCGACGTTCTCCAGGTGAATATCCAGGCCGAGCGTTCCTGCCGCGGCCATGAGGCAATGGCGTCCGTGACCGGCCAGCAGCGCCAGCAGCGGCCAAGCCGCCGCCGCCGTTGCGTTGGCTTCGAGCTCGCCGCGCGGTGGCCGCGCCACGGCAGCTTCGGACGCCGCATGCGATGAAAGGGTGAGGGACAGATGAGCGAGGCTGCGCGCCGAGGCTTGCGGGGCGAGCACGAGCGCGCAGGCGAAGGGTTCGGTACTGCCGGTCATTTCCGCCAGCGCGCCGGCGCCCGCCACGTCGCTGCAGACCAGCAGCACCGGCCGTTCGTCGGCGATGGCCTGCAGCGCCGCTTCCAGCAGTCCTGCTCCCATGCTGTCGCGCCATGCGCAGACGGCCGAGGACGGAGCGTGGCAGCCCGTCGCGATGGTCCAGTAGCCGGCCGGCGCGTTGTGCACGGAGTTATGGAAGCGCGTGGGCGAAAGTTCGGACGGCGCGCGCGCCAGCGTCTCGCACATGTAATCGGTGATGGCCTGGTCGCCGAAGGCCGAGCCGAATACGCACGCCAGTTCATCGGGCGCGCGTCTGCTCATGGCGACGGCTTGGCCCGCCACTTCGACGGCCAGCAGCACGCTCTCGGGGGCGCGGCGCCGTTCGTTGGGCGGCAGGGTCACGGCGGCGGGACGTGCGGCGGGTTCCGGCGCGGATGCACCATCCAGTCGTGCGCGCAACGCGGCGAAATTCGCCAGCCTGGGCGACCACAGGCCGACGCCTTCGACATGGACGCGCATCGTGTTCATGCCGCGGCTCCGAACGCCAGGCAGGCGTTGTTGCCGCCAAAGCCGAAAGAATTGCTCAAGGCGATGCGCACGTCGCCATGCTCGTTGCTCCACGCGAATTGCGGACCGCAGGCCGGATCGGGATCGTCGGCGCCCAAGTTGCCGGGCACCAGGCCATGCTCGATCGCCAGTAGCGCCACCGCCGCCTCCACGATGCCCGCGGCACCCAGGGTATGTCCGGTGAATCCCTTGGTGGAGCTGGCGCGTGTGGCGGCGGGAAAGAGGCGCGCGACCAGGGCGGCCTCTACTTCGTCGTTCTTCAGGCTGGCCGTGCCGTGCAGATTGATGTAATCGACCTGCGCCGGCTGCAGTCCAGCGCGCTGCAGCGCGTCGCGCAACGCGAGTTCCGCGCCGAGCCCTTCCGGATGCGGCGTGGACATATGGTGTGCATCGCTGGATTCGCCGTACCCGAGCAGGCGCGGCGCCGCGGCGTTCGCTTCGGCGCGCTCCAGGAGAGCGAAACCGGCCGCCTCGCCGATGGAAAGGCCGCGTCGCGCACGGTCGAACGGACGGCAGGCATCGGGTGAGACCAGTTCCAAGGCATTGAAGCCGTACAGCACGCTGCCGCACAACGTATCCACGCCGCCGACGACCGCCGCGTCCACCAGGCCGAGACGGATCATGCGCTCGGCGCTGGCGAACACCTTGGCGCTGGAAGAGCAGGCGGTGGAGACGGTGAGCGCCGGCCCACGCAGGCCCAGGGCACCCGCGGCGAACGCCACCAGCGAATGCGGCACGTGCACCCCTGCACGGCGCAGATCCGCCGGGACGCGACCGTTGTCCAGCCGCTGGTAGGCCTCCTCGGTGGCGCCGATGCTTGCCGTGGAGGTGCCCAGCACCACCGCGACACGATCCGCACCGTAGCGCTCCACTGCCTGGGCTACGCGTTCGGCGAAGCCGTCCTGCCGCAGCCCCAGCCAGGCGAGGCGGTTGTTGCGGCATTCCCATGCGGCAAGGGGCGCGGGCAAGGCGGCGCCTTCGATGCCATCCACCCGGCCGATCCAGCATGCCAGCGGCTCGCTACCGAAATCGTTGGGGCGCAGGCCGGTCTGGAAGCGCTCGAGCGCGCGCAGGTGAGCATCGAGTCCGCGGCCCAGCGAGGACGTCGCGGTATAAGCGCTGACGGCGAGTGGTTGAATGGGTGCGGGCATCGCGGGAGCCTAACGATGGGCCGCTGGCAGTGCCTAGTGCGGCTGGTTCTTGCGTTCATCTTTGCGCCCTTTTTAATCCATTGCGGCTTTCATAAGCCTTGCCCACACTGGCGCCCTTTGCGGATCGGAAGCCGTGTCCTCCCTGCTCGCCTCCCTCAAGCGCGGTCCGTGGCGCCATCTGCGCGACCGCGATTTGCTGCATGCGGCAGTGGTCGCGGCGCTGGCGGTCGTGCTCAGCCTGGGCCTGGTCTGGCTGGCTTACCTGGTCTACGTGTGGCGCATTGCCGCGCGCAGCCCGGTGTCTCCGCCGGACCGGCGCGACCTGCTGGTATTCGGACGTCGCCTGGTGGGAGATCGGCCGGAACACGATTACCAGCAGCGCCTGCAGCGTGCGCTGGCCTTGGCCGACGCCGGCCTGGCCGGGCGATTGCTGCTACTGGGCGGCTGCAGCGGCGGACGTCTCAGCGAGGCCGCCGCTGGCGCGGCCTGGCTGCGCGCGCACGGCCTGCCTGCCGGCATCGCCTTGACGCTGGAACAAGCCTCCACCGATTCGCTCGACAACCTGCGTCACGCACGCAGCCTGCTGCGCGAAGAAGGGCGCGAAGGGCTCCCGCCGGTCGCGCTGATCACCAGCCGCTATCACCTGCCGCGCTGCCTGCTGCTGGCGCGCTGGCTGGGTTTTGCGGCGAGCGTGCCGGTGGCGGCGGAATCCCGCCTGCGCGTGGATCGCCGCATCGCCTTCCGTCTGCTGGCCGAATCGGCTTACGTCATGTGGATCGACCTGGGTTTGCGCTGGGCACGCCTGGCCGGCCATGCCCGCCTGGGCCTGCGGATGCGCTGAGCAGCGACGCCAGGCCGCATCGGCGCTTGCGTGGCGGCTTGCTAAGCTCTGCCGGTCCCCACGCCAAGCGAGCATGCGATGAGTCAGCAAGCCGACCGAGCCGAACATTTCCTGCGCGAACTGCAGGACCGTATCTGTGCCGCGATCGAACGGCTCGATGGCGGGACAACGTTCGTCGAGGACGCCTGGACGCGTCCGGCCGGCGGCGGCGGTCGCACCCGCGTGCTGCGCGAAGGCAAGCTGTTCGAACAGGCCGGCGTGAATTTTTCCCGCGTGCACGGCAACCAGCTGCCGCCCAGCGCGACCGCGCACCGCCCGGAACTGACCGGCGGCAGTTTCGTGGCCACCGGCGTGTCCCTCGTGCTGCATCCGCGCAATCCCTATCTGCCGACCACACATGCGAACGTGCGTTATTTCGAGGCGGGTAAGGACGGCCTGGAGCCGGTGTGGTGGTTCGGTGGCGGTTTCGATCTGACGCCGTTCTATCCGTTCGACGAAGACGTGATGCATTGGCACAAGGTGGCGCACGACCTGTGCGCACCGTTCGGCGACGACGTCTACGCGCGCTACAAGAAGTGGTGCGACGAGTATTTCTATCTGAAGCACCGCGGCGAGACGCGTGGCGTCGGCGGCCTGTTCTACGACGATCTCAACGAGGGCGGGTTCGAGCGCTGCCTCGATTTCACCAAGGCGGTGGGGCAGGGCTTCCTCGATGCGTACCTGCCGATCGCCGAGCGCCGCAAGGACACGCCCTATGGCGAGCGCGAGCGGGAATTCCAGCTGTACCGCCGCGGACGCTACGTGGAGTTCAACCTGGTCTACGACCGCGGCACGCTGTTCGGCCTGCAATCGGGTGGACGCACCGAATCGATCCTGATGAGCCTGCCGCCGCGCGTGCGCTTCGAATATGCGTACGCACCCGAGACCGGCTCGCCGGAAGCGCGGCTGGCGGAATACCTCAAGCCGCGCGACTGGGTCTGAGCGACGGACGGCACTGTGGCCGTCCGCCACGGCATCGTCAGTCGTCCGACGGCGGCACCTCGCCGGAGAACTTCGTCGGCGTCGCCCCCTTGACCGGGCCGATCTGCGCGCTGTCGCTCACCTGCAGGATCACTTCGCGGCGGAATTCCAGCGTGCCCTGCACGACGGCGTGCGGGCCGATCACGACGTGTGGCGGGCGATTGCTGCTGCTGTTGAACCAGCCGCCGGGCTTGTCCACCAGGATGCCGCCCTCGACACGCGAGTTGGCGCCGACATAGATGCTGCCGCTGACGGTTTCGATACCGCGGGCAGCATGCGCGCCATCCAGGCTGATCCGGCCGTTGACGTTGCCGAGCTTGCCGGCCACATCGGCACCCTTCTCGAGGCGGATGGCGCCATTGGTGGTGCTCACCTCGCCGCTGACTTTCGTGCCCGCGCCGAGCGTCACCGCACCGTTGACGGTTTCGACCGAGGTCGCCTGCGCCTGCGCGCCCAGCTCCACCGAGCCGTTCACGGTGCTGGCCTTCTGCACCACGGCGCGCTCGCCGACATGCACCGAGCCGTTGACCGAGCTCACGTCGCCAGCCTGCTGGCCGGCCTCGACGCGGACCGCGCCATTGATCTTGTCGATGTCGTTGTCCCGCGCATGCGCCGCCAAGGGCAGGGCGAGGACGAGAGCCAGGGTGAGCAAGGTACGGCGCATGACGGGGAACTCCCTTGGGTGAATGTCCTACGTAGGATGCGCCCCGGCTCCCAAGGGTTGAGCATGACCTTCGACAGGGGCGGATTTGACGGGCACCGGGCCGGCCTTCACCATTCCACGTCTTTCCCGCAGCCACCCGATAGCCATGCACAAGCTCGTTCTGATCCGCCACGGCCAGTCTCAGTGGAACCTCGACAACCGCTTCAGCGGCTGGGCCGACGTCGACCTTACCGCGCAGGGCATGGACGAAGCCAAGGAGGCCGGCCGCCTGCTGAAGGAAGCCGGCTACAGCTTCGACGTGGCGCATACCTCCGTGCTCAAGCGCGCCGTGCGCACGCTGTGGGGCGTGCAGGACGAGATGGGCCTGATGTGGATTCCGGTGGTCACCGACTGGCGTCTCAACGAGCGCCACTACGGCGCGCTCACCGGCCTCAACAAGGCCGAGACCGCGGCCAAGTTCGGCGAGGACCAGGTGAAGATCTGGCGCCGCAGCTACGACATCCCGCCGCCGGCACTGGCGCGGAGCGAGAACGAGTCGGTCAACGACCCGCGCTATGCGTCGCTGGATCCCAAAGACATCCCCGATACCGAATGCCTCAAGGACACCGTGGCGCGCGTGCTGCCGTACTGGCACGAAGTGCTGGCGCCGGCGATCAAAGCCGGGCAGCGCGTGGTGGTGGCCGCGCACGGCAACTCGCTGCGCGCGCTGGTGAAGTACCTGGACAACATCTCCGACGAGGCGATCGTCGAGCTGAACATCCCCAACGGCGTGCCGCTGGTCTACGAATTCGACGAGCAGCTCAAGCCGCTGCGCAGCTACTACCTGGGCGACGCCGACGCCATCGCGGCAAAGATGGCCGCCGTGGCCAACCAGGGCAAAGCCAAGTAAGGGCGCGTGCGGGTGACACGCGTCACCCGCGATGGCTGCGCCGCGTCAATCGCCGCGCGACCGGGCCACGGCTAGGCTGTCTCCATCTTCACCGCGAGCGATCCGCCATGGCCCCGAATGTGATTCCCGCCCTGATGATTCCGTTGATGGCATTCGCGATGTACCGGCGCGTGCGCGGCAACTTCGGGCCGCAGCCGATCCGGCGCAAGCGCATGATCGCGCGCATCGTCGTCTTCGTCGTCCTCGCTGGATTGCTGGCGCTGACCGGCTTGTACAACCCCATGCTGCTGGTGGGGCTGGCGGCGGGCATCGCCGGCGGCGCGGCGCTGGGCATGGCCGGCCTGCGCCTGACCCGCTTCGGGCAGAACGAGCGCGGGGTCGATGTGTATATCCCCAATCCATGGATCGGCGGCGCGCTCACCGTGCTGCTGATCGGCCGCCTGGCCTGGCGCTTCCTGGTGGCGATGCCGCAGTTGCATGATCCCGCCATCGCCACCCACGCGCCGCCGATGGGCAACAGCCCGCTCACCCTGGCGGTATTCGGGCTGATGGTGGGCTATTACCTGGTCTATTACGCCGGGTTGCTGGTGCATCACGGACGCTTCCAGCGCGAACGCGGCCTCACCGTGGCCGCGGATTGAACGGGCGCTCAGAGCGCGTCGTTGTCCAGCTCGCCGGTGCGGATGCGGATGACCTGCTCCAGCGCGCTGACGAAGATCTTGCCGTCGCCGATCTTGCCGGTGCGGGCGGCCTGGGAGATGGCCTCGACAACACGGTCCAGCTGCTCGTCCGCCACGGCGACTTCCAGCTTGATCTTGGGCAGGAAGTCGACCACGTACTCGGCGCCGCGATAGAGCTCGGTATGGCCTTTCTGACGGCCGAAACCCTTCACTTCGGTCACGGTGATGCCCTGCACCCCCACCTCGGCCAGCGCCTCGCGTACGTCGTCGAGCTTGAAGGGTTTGATGATCGCCACCACCAGCTTCATGGGTTTTCCTCGTTGCAGGGCTGCCGGGCGGATTCCGGGCCGGAAAAAGCGCATTTTGCCCGTCGCCGGGCGGCTTTGTCGCCTGTGATGACGGCGTGTAGGAAAATCCCTACAGATTTCAGCGGAGCAGGCCGATGGCGCACAAACTGAGCATTTACTTAGACTTCTCCCCGACGAGTTCGAGGTGCCGTCCATGATGGATCGGCGGGACATTGATCAGCTTGCCCTACGACTTGCCTCGTTGGTTTCGCCAGGATTGGCACAGGCGCATGAGGACCTCCGCGCCAACTTTTCAGATGTCCTGGCGCAAGGATTGCGCCGCCTCGACCTAGTCACCCGCGAGGAGTTCGACGTCCAGAGCCTCCTGCTCGCACGTACGCGAGCCAGGGTGGAGGAATTGGAGCGGCGCGTCGCCGATCTGGAGGCGCACGCCGCATCGCGCGGGGGCTAGTCCATCTCCCTCCCGGGAGCCGTCCCCGGTCCGTCACCCTCACCCCGAGAACGACCGGGGG
Source organism: Dyella sp. CR10 (assembly GCF_055814425.1). Taxonomy (NCBI): domain Bacteria; kingdom Pseudomonadati; phylum Pseudomonadota; class Gammaproteobacteria; order Lysobacterales; family Rhodanobacteraceae; genus Dyella; species Dyella sp. CR10. Next base: position 4,268,846 of record NZ_CP185986.1, on the reverse strand, counting down.
CGGTCATTTTCTGCGTCTGCCGAAGGGAGTCGCCCATGTTCCAATCCGGCCGCGACTGGCGCCAGCCCCGGGAACTGTCCGCCGCATGAGTCTTGCCGTCACCCTCAGCCGTGCCCAGGAGGGTGTGGCAGCGCCCCAGGTGATGGTGGAAGTACACCTTTCCGGCGGACTGCCGGGCACCAACATCGTCGGGCTGCCCGAGGCGGCTGTGCGCGAGGCGCGCGACCGGGTGCGGGTGGCGATCCAGAACACGGCGTTCGAATACCCCAATCGCAGGGTCACGGTAAATCTGGCGCCGGCGGAGCTTCCCAAGGACGGTGGCCGTTTCGATCTGGCCATCGCCCTCGGCATCCTCGCTGCCGGCAACCAGGTGCCGCGGGAGCGGCTGGATAACTGCGAGTTTCTTGGCGAACTGGCGCTGTCCGGTTCGTTGCGTGGCGTCTCGGGCGTGCTGCCGGCGTTGCTGCGTGCCCGCGCCCGCGGCCGCAAGGTGGTGGTGCCCCGCGCGAATGCCGCCGAGGCCGCGCTGATTCAGGATGCCGACGTGCGCGTGGCCGACACGCTGGCCGAAGTGTGCGGCTGGCTGCGTGGCGCGGAGGATTTGCCGACGCCCACGGCGGCCGCGCTGGCGGATGACGCCGGAGATGGTCCCGACCTGATCGATGTGCGCGGCCAGCGGCATGCTCGCCGGGCGCTCGAGATCGCGGCCGCCGGTGGTCACCATCTTCTTCTGATGGGGCCGCCCGGCACCGGCAAGACCATGCTGGCCGAACGTCTGCCCGGCATCCTGCCCCCGCTGACAGAGTCCGAAGCGTTGGAGACCTGCGCCGTGCTGTCGGTGGCCGGGCAGCCGGTGGATCCCTCGCGCTGGCGCCGCAGGCCGTTCCGGGCGCCGCACCATACCGCCTCGGCGGTCGCCCTGGTCGGCGGCGGCTCGCAGCCTCGGCCCGGGGAGATTTCGCTGGCACACCACGGCGTGCTGTTCCTGGACGAGTTGCCTGAGTTCACCCGCCACGTGCTGGACGTGCTGCGCGAGCCGCTGGAATCGGGGTCCATCGTGATTTCACGCGCGGCGCGGCAGTCGACGTTTCCCGCGCAATTCCAGTTGGTGGCGGCGATGAATCCCTGCCCATGCGGCTATGCCGGCGACCCGCGCGAGCGCTGCCGCTGCACGCCGGACCAGATCCAGCGCTATCGCGGACGCGTGTCCGGTCCTTTGCTGGATCGCATCGACCTGTGCGTGGACGTGCCGCGGCAGCCGCTCAGCGAACTGAGCGCGGCGCGCGGCGAGCAGGACGAGGACTCCGCCACCGTGCGCGCCCGCGTGGCGCAGGCGCGCCAGCAGGCACTGCAGCGTGCCGGCCGCGCCAACGCGGAGATCAGCAGCCGTGAGCTGGAACGCGACTGCGCGCTGGGGCCGGCCGAACGGGCCTGGTTCGAAAGCGCGCTGGAGCGCCTGGGGCTGTCCGCGCGCGCCTATCACCGCACTCTGCGGGTCGCTCGCACCATCGCTGACCTGGACGGGGGCGCAGCGTCCCTGCAGCGGACCCATCTGGCCGAAGCCTTGCAATACCGGCGTTTCTGAGCGCCCTTGGGTGATCGCGCCCTCGCGGTCGCGGCCCCGGATTAAAAAAGATTCATCTTGAAAACAGGAATTTTTGTACCGGCAAGTATTGACTCGTCCGAGTCAGTCCGTAATATCTGCACCGACGAGTTCTCTTATGGACTCCGTCCCCGCCCCCCCGGTATCGGTCCCTCCCTCCCTCCCCCCGTCCGATACCGGGGGCTGGCCTTTTTCTTGAGGCTTTACCCTCGTCAGGGTTTCGGATATCTCCGATGGCGTCGTTCCAGGTGCTGTCGGGACACTGCGCGCCCCGCGGCGCGGCCGAACGCAGGCGCCAGCCACTCGATGAGGGATCGCGAATGAGTACGCTCCAACTCAGCCTGATGCTCGCAGGCATGCTCGGCATCGGCTTCCTGGCGCAATGGCTGGCCTGGCGCGTGCGCCTTCCAGCGATCCTGTTTCTGCTCCTGGCGGGCATCCTGCTCGGTCCGGTCGGCGGTGTGCTGCATCCGGACAAGCTGCTCGGCGATCTGCTGTTTCCGGTGGTATCGCTGGCCGTCGCGTTGATCCTGTTCGAAGGCAGCCTGACTCTCCGCTTCAGCGAGCTGCCCGGCATTGGCCATGCCGTGCGTGGCCTGGTCAGCTACGGCGCGGTGGTGGCGCTGGTGCTGCTGGCGGCCGCGGGCCATTACCTCGCCGGCCTGCGCTGGGAGATCGCCTGGCTGTTCGGCGCCCTCACCTGCGTGACCGGCCCGACGGTGATCGCGCCGATGCTGCGTACGGTGAGGCCGAATGCGCGCATCGCCAACACCTTGCGCTGGGAAGGCATCGTGATCGATCCGCTCGGGGCGCTGTTCGCGGTGCTGATCTACGAAGCCATCGTCTCGCACCATCAAGGGCGCACCATTGGTGTGTTCCTCGCCACCATCCTGTGCGGGAGCGTGGTCGGCGCGGTGGCGGCGTGGGTGATGGGCATTCTGCTGCGCCGCCAGCTCATCCCCGACTACTTGCAGAACTACGGCGTGCTGGCCGCGGTGCTGCTGGCCTTCTGCATCTCCAACGCGATTGCGCACGAATCGGGCCTGCTGACGGTCACCATCATGGGCATCGCGTTGGGCAACATGCGCGGCGTGCACATCGACGACATCCTCGATTTCAAGGAAAGCCTCACCACGCTGCTGGTGTCGAGCCTGTTCATCCTGCTGGCGGCGCGCCTGGAATGGCCCTTGCCGGACGGCATGCTCTGGGCGGGTATCGCGATCTTCGTGGTTGCGCAGGTCATCGTGCGTCCGGTGACCGTGGTCGTGTCCAGCATCGGCAGCGCGCTCACCTGGCGCGAGCGCGCGCTGATCGCCTGGGTGGCGCCGCGCGGCATCGTGGCGGCGTCGGTGTCCGCGCTGTTCGCGCTGAAACTGGAAGCCCTGGGCATGGAGGATGCCACCGCGCTGGTACCGCTGGTCTTCATCCTCATCATCGGCACGGTGGTACTGCAGAGCGCGACGTCACGGCCACTGGCGCGCTGGCTGAAAGTCGCCGAACCCGATCCGAATGGTGTACTGGTGTTCGGTTCGGACGACATCGCTCGCGCGATCGCCAAGGCGGTGAGCGACGCCGGCTTCCGGGTGGTGCTGGCGGACGACGAATGGGATGGTGTGCGCGCCGCACGCATGGAGGGATTGAACACCTTCTACGGCAACCCGGCATCCAGTTATGCCGAGCGCAACCTGGATCTGACCGGCATCGGCGTGCTGCTGGCGCTGTCCACGCATCGCGAGCGCAACTCGTTGGTGTGCGTGCATTACCGCCAGGAGTTCGGGCGCGACAAGATCTATCTGTTGCGCAATCTTCCTCCGGAAGACACCCACACCCGCGCCGCGCTGGCCGGCAACCTGCTGGCGCCTCCACTGTTCGACGACGAGATGACCCATGCGCGTTTCGCCGAGCTGCTGGAGCAGGGCTGGCGCATCAAGTCCACGCGCCTGACCGCCACGTTCGACTGGCCGCATTTCATCGAACAGTACGGCTCCGGCACGGTGCTGCTGTTCGGGGTGGACGACAAGGGCGCATTGCGCGTCGCCAGCGCGCATCGCCGGCTGGAGCCGCGCCAGGGCTGGCTGGTCATCGCGCTGGTGCTGCCGGAGGCGCCGCAGACACCTGAGGCTTGAGTGCAGGGCCCCTGCGCGGCGAGCGCCGACAGGATGAGTCTGTCGGCGCTCGCGCCAGCCTCCATGCCGGCGATATGCTGGTCCGGACGGGGAGTCAGGCGGCGGAGGCGTGGCGAGTCGCGTGGAACTGCGCTTCCTCGGTGGAGCCCTTCAGCGCTGTCGTAGACGATTGCCCCTGCTGGATGGCCTGCGTCACCTGATCGAAGTAGCCGGTACCCACTTCGCGCTGGTGCTTCACCGCGGTGAAGCCGCGTTCGGCCGCGGCGAACTCGCGCTCCTGCAACTCCACGAAGGCGCTCATCTGGCGACGCGCATAGCCGTGCGCGAGGTCGAACATGCCGTAGTTGAGGCTATGGAAGCCGGCCAGCGTGATGAACTGGAACTTGTAGCCCATCGCGCCCAGTTCCTTCTGAAACCTGGCGATGGTCGCGTCGTCGAGGTTCTTCTTCCAGTTGAAGCTCGGCGAGCAGTTGTAGGCGAGCAGCTTGCCCGGGAACCTGGCGTGGATCGCCTCGGCGAACTTGCGCGCCTCCTCCAGATTCGGCTTGCTGGTCTCGCACCACACGAGGTCCGCGTAAGGCGCATACGCCAGGCCGCGACTGATCGCCTGCTCCAGTCCCGGGCGCACGCGGAAGAAGCCTTCGACGGTGCGCTCGCCGGTGATGAACGGCTTGTCGTTGTCGTCGAAGTCGGAGGTGAGCAGATCCGCTGCATCGGCATCGGTGCGCGCCACCAGCAGCGTCGGCACGCCCAGCACGTCGGCTGCCAGACGCGCCGCAGTGAGCTTGTCGACGGCTTCGCGGGTCGGCACCAGCACCTTGCCACCCATATGACCGCACTTCTTCACGGACGCGAGCTGGTCCTCGAAGTGCACGCCCGCGGCACCGGCCTCGATCATCGCCTTCATCAGTTCGAAAGCGTTGAGCACGCCGCCGAAACCGGCCTCCGCATCGGCCACGATCGGCACCATCCAGTCGATCTCGTCGTTGCCCTCGGCGTGGTGTAACTGGTCGGCGCGCAGCAGGGTGTTGTTGATGCGCTTGACCACCTGCGGCACGGAGTTGGCCGGATACAGCGACTGGTCCGGGTACATCTCGCCGGCGAGATTGGCATCGGCCGCGACCTGCCAGCCGCTGAGATAGATGGCCTTGAGGCCGGCTTTCACCTGCTGCATGGCCTGGTTGCCGGTCAATGCGCCGAGCGCGTTGACGAAATCGTCCTGCTGCAGTGATTTCCACAGCCGCTCGGCGCCGTGCCGGGCGATCGAGTGCTCGACCGGCACCGTGCCGCGCAGGCGTGCCACGTCGTCGGCGCTGTAGTGGCGGCGGATGCCGTTCCAGCGCGGGTTGTTCGTCCAGTCGAGCGCGATCTGTTCGGCGGTGGGAAGAGCGTTCTTCATGGGATGACTCCAGTCGCTAATGGCTTCAAGGCGATCGCCGTTCAGGCGAGGCGGTCGTAGGCGGGCAGAGTGAGAAAGTCGCCCAGCTGATCGGCATGCGTGAGCGTGGCCAACAGGTCGGCCGCCTCGTCGGCACGCGCCGCGCCGGGATGCGTGCTGGCGCGCAGGCGATGGGTGTGGGCGGCGAGCGCCTGCTCGAACAGCGCGATATCGATCGGCGCGTGATCGGTGAACTCGACGGCGCCGTGATGCAGCCATTGCCACAGCTGCGCGCGGGCGATTTCGGCGGTGGCGGCATCCTCCATCAGGTGATGGATAGGCACGCAGCCCAGGCCGTCCAGCCATGCCGCCGTGTAGCGCAGGGCCACTTCTACGTTGTTGTCGAAGCCGGCACGGCTGATCGAACCGGCACAGGGCGCGATCAACTGGTCGCGCGTCACCTGCACGTCGGCGCGGGTCACGTTGACCTGGTTCGCCGATGGCATGTACTTGTCGAAGATTTCGCGCGCCACCGGCACCAGCGCTGGATGCGCGACCCAGGTGCCATCGTGGCCGGCTTGTACCTCGCGCAGCTTGTCGGCGCGCACCTTGGCCATCGCCGCCTCGTTGGCCGCGTCGTCGCCCTTGATCGGGATCTGCGCGGCCATGCCGCCCATGGCGAACGCGCCGCGGCGATGACAGGTCTGGATCAGCAATTCCGAATAGGCCTTGAGGAACGGCACGGTCATCTGCACCTGGCCGCGCTCCGGCAGCAGGCGGTCGCGATGGGCGCGGAAGGTCTTCAGGTACGAGAAGATGTAGTCCCAGCGGCCGCAGTTGAGACCCACCGCGCGTTCGCGCAACGCATGCAGGATTTCGTGCATCTGGAACACGGCCGGCAGCGTTTCGATCAGCACGGTGGCCTTCATGCAGTGCGCCGGCAGGCCCAGTTCGTCCTCGGCGGCGGACATCACGTCGTCCCACAGTGCGGCTTCCTCCATGGCCTCGAGCTTGGGCAGGTAGAAGTACGGGCCGCGGTCGCGTGCCTGCAGGGCGCGTGCGTTGTGGAAGGCATACAGACCGAAATCGACCAGCGCGCCGGACATCGGCTCGCCGTCCACCGTGAGATGGCGCTCCGGCAGATGCCAGCCGCGCGGCCGGACCACCAGCACCGCCGGATCATGCCCCACGCGGTAGGTCTTGCCCTCGGGGGAGGTGTAGCCGATGGTGCCGTCGACGGCGTCGCGCAGATTGATCTGGCCATCGAGCTGGTTGGCCAGGGTCGGCGCACTCGAATCCTCGAAGTCGGCCATGAACACCTTCGCGCCGGAGTTGAGCGCGTTGATGATCATCTTGCGCTCCACCGGGCCGGTGATCTCCACGCGGCGGTCCTGCAGAGCGGACGGAATACGGGCGACGGTCCAATGGCCTTCGCGGATCGCGGCGGTATCGGCGCGGAAATCCGGCAGCGCGCCAGCGTCGTAGCGGGCCTGGCGCTCGCGGCGGGCCGCGAGCAAGGCGAGCCGGCGCGCGTTGAAACGGCGGTGCAGGCCGGCCAGGAAGGCCAGGGCCTCAGGGGTGAGAATCTTCTCGTGGCCGGCGCCGATCCGGCCCAGGATGCGAGCGGGCAGCTCGGACAGGCGTTCTTGTGGGACAGCCATGGCGACCTCCGTGATGACGTTGGGATGACACTAGGTCGCGGAGGCTGGCTTTGACAAAGCGAATGTTTCAATCTTAGATATTGGCAATGCTAATGATTTATATAACTTATTGAGATATAAGCCTTGTCGAAAGCGTCAGACAAGCTGAACAAGCCTCGTAAGGGCCGCAAGACGGTCCCGAGACGTCGCGCCGGCGATGTTGCCGCCGAAGGGGCGGCGCGCTTCTACTACAAGGGCAACCGGCAGAAGCAACTGCGAGCGTTCGTCTATACGGTCAAGCTGGGCACGCTGACCCGCGCGGCAGAGGCGCTGTATCTGTCTCAACCCAGTGTGAGCCTGCAGTTGCAGGCCTTGGAGCGGGAACTGGGCATGCGGTTGCTGGAGCGCAGCCGGCGGCGCATCAATCTCACCGATGCGGGCGAGGCTCTATACGAGCTGGCACGGCCGCTGGTGGAGGGCTGGGAATCGCTGGACCGCGATTTCCAGGCCAAGGTGAAAGGCCTGCAGAGTGGCAGGCTGACCATCGCCGCGGGCACCTCCACCATCCAGTACCTGCTGCCGGATCTGGTGCGCCGCTATCGCGAGCGGTTCCCGGCCGTGCAACTGCAACTGGCCAATGTCACCGGCAAGGATGGGCTCGCCCTGCTGCGGGCGGATGAGGCCGATTTCGCCGTGGGCTCGATGCTGGACGTTCCCAATGACATCGCCTGGGCGCCGGTCTATCACTACGATCCGATGCTGATCACGCCGCCGGATCATCCGCTCGCGGCCAAGGCCGAGATACGGCTGGAGGATCTCTCCCCTTATGGACTCATCCTGCCGCCGCAGCGCCTGTCCACGTACCGGCTGGTCGACCTGGTATTCCAGCAACGCCAGGTGCCGTACCACGTGGCGATCGAAGTGGGCGGCTGGGACGTGATCAAGGAATACGTCGCCATGGGCCTGGGCATTTCCATCGTCACCGGCATCTGCATCACCGGCGCCGATCGCGCGCGCCTGGCCGTGCGCAATCTGCGCCAGTACTTCCCGCAACGCGCCTATGGCGTGGTGATGCGCAAGGGCAAATTCCTCAGCGCCGAAGCGCGGGCGTTCATCGATTTGATCCGCCCAGGATTACTCACGCACCGCGATTACGACGAGCCGGGACATTCGGAGCGCTGAAGCGGGCCGCGCCTTGCGGAAATTACTGCTGGCGCTGCATCGCGAGCCGGATGCCGAAGCCCAGCAGCACCGTGCCGCAGACGCGATCCATCCACTGCCCCGCGCGCGGACGCGTGTCCAGCACGCGATGCACCTGGCCGCCGAGCAGCGCCAGCACCATCGACCATACGAAACCGACGGCGATGAAGCTCAGCCCCAGCACCGCCAGGCCCAGCTGCGGATGCGGCGCCTGCATGGACACGAACTGCGGCAGGAACGCCAGGAAGAACAGCGCCACCTTGGGATTGAGCACATTGGTGAGCATGCCCTGGCGAAAGGCCGCACCGAGGCCGCGGCCACGCGTGGCTGTCGGTGCGCGCGTGCCTTGCCTGGACAGCAGCATGCGCAGGCCGATCCACACCAGATAGGCCGCGCCGAGGTACTTCAGTGCGGCGAAAGCCTGCGCCGATGTCATCAGGATCGCCGAGATGCCCAGCACCGCTGCCAGCGTGTGCACGATGCAGCCGGCATTGATGCCCAGTACCGCAGCCATGCCCACGGCGCGTCCTTCCCGGCCGCTGCGAGCGAGGATGTAGAACGTGTCCAGGCCCGGCGTCAGCGCCAGCGCGATGCAAGCGAGGACGAAGGCGCCGAAATGCTGAATGCCGAGCGCGTCCATCGGTATCACTCCGTGTTGCGGTGCTTGCCGCGATAGGGACGGAACAGCGCGCGGATCTTCTCCATGTCCGCATCGTGATCGCCCGTGGCCCGCACCATCGGGCCGAGGGTGAAGGTCTTGGTCGGATAGTCGATGAAGATGGTCTGGATCGGCACGTCCGCCTCGTGCGCGATGCGCAGGAAGCCGGATTTCCATTCCTTGACCTTCTTGCGCGTGCCTTCCGGGGTGATGCCCAGCCACATGCGCTCGCGTTCGCGGAAGCGCTCCACCATCTGTCCCACCACGTTGAGCGCAGCCTTGCGGTTGATCGGGATCATGCCGATCGGGCGCAGGATGATGCCCAGCGGGCCGTCCAGCACCTCGCGCTTGATCATGATGTTGACCTCGATGCCGGCGCCGATCTTCATCAGCAATCCCCACAGGCCATCCCAGTACGAAGAGTGCGGCGCGCCGATCATGATCAGCTTCGGCACGTCCGGCAGCTGGCCGAGCAGACGCCAGCCGCACAGCCGCAGCACGCCTCGCGAGAGCCATGGCCAGAAGCGGCTCTTGAGCTGGGGCGCCGCGGGCGGAGTCGGCGGGACGACGGGGTGACTCATTCGGAACTCCAGTTGCGCGAGCGCGTCTGCTTGATCTTCCCGCGTTGCTGCTTGCCCGCCAGGCGGCGCTCCTTGGAGGCGCGCGTGGGTTTGGTCGCGACGCGTGGCTTGGGCGGTACCAGCACGGCGCGGATGATCTCGACCAGGCGTTCGCGTGCGTCCTCGCGGTTGCGTCCCTGGTCGCGAAAGCGGCGGGCCTGGATCACCAGTACGCCGTCGTCGGTGAGGCGGCGGTCGCGACGAGTGAGCAGGCGTTCGCGCACCGGCTCGGGCAGCGATGGCGAGTGCGCGACATCGAAGCGCAGTTCCACCGCGCTCTCGGTGCGATTGACGTGCTGGCCGCCGGGGCCGTCGGCGCGCAGGAAGCGCTCGGTCAGCTCGGCCTCGGGCAGCGCTAGGGATCGGCTGACGATAAGCATGGCGCGCAGTTTAGCGGGGCGACGGGGCGCCGCGCTTGACCGGCCTCAGGGTTCGGCCGGAAGCATCCAGCCGAAGCGCCCGAGCAGGCCGGTAAAGGCCGCGTCCAGTGGCGCCTCCAGGCGCATGGGTTCGCCGCTGACCGGGTGCGCGAAACTTATCCGCCATGCGTGCAACAGCATGCGGTGGCAGCCGAAGTATTGCTTGTACAGGCGATTATGGTCGCTGCGGCCGTGCTGACAGTCGCCGATCACCGGATGGTGGACATGCGCCATGTGCTTGCGGATCTGGCGGAAGCGGCCGGTTTCCGGCTCGGCCAGCACCAGCCCATAACGCTGCTGCGGATAGCGGCCAAGTGGGATCGATACCTCCACGGTGGCCAGGCGCCGGTAGCGCGTGCGGGCGTCGCGGCGCGGGCCGCTGTCACGCGAACCGGGCAGCGGATAGTCGATCAGCGCTTCTTCCGGTTCGGGCCAGCCGCGCACCACGGCGAGGTACTGCTTGTGCACGTCGCGGCCCATGAACTGTTCGCCCATCGCGGCGGCCACTTCGGCAGACCGCGCTACCAGCAGCACACCGCTGGTGGCGCGGTCGAGCCGGTGCGCCAGGTGAACGGTGCCGCCGACCTGATCGCGCAGCAGGTCGATCAGGAACTCGTCGGCCGGGCCGACCAGCTTGGAGCGATGCACGGCGAGGCCCGCGGGCTTGTTCACCGCGATCAGCGCATCGTCCTGATAGATGAGTTGGAGAAACGTCATGCGTGCTGCGGCGCTGCTGCCATCAACGTTTCGGCCATCCGGCGACGAAGGCGAAGAGGCTGGCGACCGCCGCGGCGATCGGCAACCACATGCCGTGCTGCGGGGCCTGCGTCCACAACAACGTGGCGCTGACCAGCAGCGCACCGCCGAGCAGCCCCGTGCCGATCGCCCGCTGCTGTCGGCGCGAGGCTTCCTGGCGCTGGGCCAGTTCTAGCGGATCGGCCAGGTGGCGTTGCTCGCCGCGCGCGGTCTGCCGGAGCGCGTCGCGGATCAGCTCGGGGAACTGCGGCGCGGCATGGAACCACTCGGGCAGCCGCTTGCGTACCTCGCGCAGCGTGCGGCGCGGGCTGTAGCGCTCGCGCAGGATGCGCTTGAGCACCGGATGCGCCACGGCCCAGATGTCGATCTGCGGATCGAGCATGCGGCCGACGCCCTCGATGTTGAGCAAGGTTTTCTGCAGCAGGATCAGCTGCGGCTGCAAGGTCAGCTCGAACCGGCGCGCGGTCTGGAACAGCTTCACCACCAGTTCGGCGAGAGATATCTGCGACAGCGGACGAGTGAAGTACGGTTCGCATACGGTGCGCACCGCCGCTTCCAGTTCGTCCATGCGCACGGTGTTGGGCATCCAGCCGGCGTCGACATGCAGCTGCGCGATGCGCGCGTAGTCGCGCTCGAACAGCGCGATGAAATTCTGTGCCAGCCAGTATTGGTCCGCTTCCGGCAGCGAGCCCATGATGCCGAAGTCCAGTGCGATGAAGCGCGGCTCGGCGGCCCGCGTCACGTCTACCCAGATGTTGCCCGGATGCGCGTCGGCGTGGAAAAAGTTGTCGCGGAACACCTGTTCGTAGAACACGCGCACGCCTTTCACGGCGAGCGCCTTGCGATCCACGCCGGCGGCGTCGATCGCGGCGATGTCGTCGCAGCTCACGCCGCTCACGCGTTCGAGCGTCAGCACGCGTTCGGCGGTCAGCTCCCAATGCACTTCCGGCACGTAGAGGTCCACGCCGCTCTCGAAATTGCGCCGCAACAGGCTGGCGCTGGCGCCTTCGCGCTGCAGATCGAGCTCGTTCTCAAGCATCTTCTCGACTTCCGCCACCACGTCGAGCGGACGGATCTTGTCGGCATGGGGATGCCAGCGCTGGGCCAGTTCGCCTAGCGAGCGCAGCAGGCCGATGTCGCGCGCGATGCGCGCGTCGATGCCCGGGCGCAGCACTTTGACCACCACAGCGCGCCCATCCGGTAACGTGGCAGCGTGTACCTGCGCGATGGAGGCGGACGCCAGCGGTGTTTCGTCGAAGTGCGCGAAGAGGTTCGTGACGGGTGCCTTCAGCTCCCGCTCCACGATCGTCCGCGCCTCGGTGCCGGGGAAGGGCGGCACCTGGTCCTGCAGCAGGGCCAGCTCGTCGGCGATGTCGCCCGGCACCAGGTCGCGCCGGGTCGACAGCACCTGTCCGGCCTTGACGAAGATCGGGCCAAGCTCGGTCAGCGCAAGGCGGATGCGTTCGCCGCGCGGCAGCTGCGCCACGTCGGCGCGCGGCCGCGCCAGGAACGGACGCAGCAGCTTGAGCGGGCGGAACAGGTGGGCCGCATCGACCAGTTCGTCGAGCCGATAGGCCAGCAGCACGGAGGCCACGCGCAGCACGCGCGGCACGATTTTCAGCGGCGTCACGCGGCGCTTCCTTTGAGCTTCTGTTCGAGCCGGGCCAGGCGCGCTTCCAGGCGTTCGCTGCGCTCGCGCAGGGTATCCACGCCATCGAGAAACGTTTCCACTTCGCCGGGCGCGGCCGCGGCGCGGACCTCGTCGCGCAGCCAGTCGGCGGTGTCCTCGGCCAGATGGCCGCCGCTCTCGCGTGCCTGGGTCATCGCCTTGCGCACCGCCCTGGCCAGCGGCACGCCGAGCACGTCGCCAAAGGTACGTGCGAAGGCTTCCTCGAAGTCGGGGGCGAACTTGGAGGCGAGCTTTTCCAGCCGGCGCGCCAGCTCTGCATCCCCGGCGATGTCCACCTTGCCAGGCGCCACGCCATCGTCATCGCGCCGCAAGGCCATCGCCAGCAGGCTGCCGGGCGTGGCGCGCACGCGCAGCTGGCTGTCGTCGCGAGCCGGACCGACCTGAAGCCGGCTGCCGGCCACGGTGATGGCCAGGGTCAGCTCCGGTCCTTCCAGGTGCAGTTGCACGCTGCGTCCATCCAGCGCGGACAGCCGCTGGACGGTGTCGGGATCGAGCGACAGCGCATGGTTCAGCGCGGTCTCGAGTGCGCGGCCGGCGATCACCCGCAGCGGGCGCGGCAGCAAGGGGCGGGGGGAGGAAGCGGTCATGGGCCGGCATTGTAGCGGCAGCCCGCCGCGGCCTGCCCTGCGGCGCAAGCGCCTAGAGACCGGTGAGGTAAGGCGCCGGATCGATGCGCTCGCCTCTGCGATGCACTTCGAAATGCAGATGGGTGCCGGTAGAGCGGCCAGTGGTACCGACCTTGGCGATCGTGTCGCCGGCACCGACCTTCTGGCCCGCGCGCACCAGCAGTTCGGAGGCATGGGCATAGAGCGTGCGGTAGCCGGTCGCGTGTTCGACCACCACGACTTTTCCATAACTGGCACGCCTGCCCGCCAGGACAACTTTGCCGTCCGCGACGGCGTAAATGGGCGTGCCCCGGGGTGCGCCGAAATCGATGCCCGCATGGAAAGCGCGCTTGCGGCAGAACGGATCGCTGCGGTGGCCGAACTGGGAGGTCACCCGCGCCAGATCCACCGGCATCAACGTGACGATGGGATCGAGCCGGGCCAGCTGCGTCAATTCCAGGGGTTCGTCGGCATCCGTGTGCTCGTTCACGGGCAAGTCGGGCGCGTGTACGTGTGTGGATGCGGTAGAGGCCACCCGGGTGAAGTCCGCCCGCGCCGCCGGCATCGCCAACGCGGTGAGCGACAGGGCCATAAGGATCGCTGGCAGCACGCAGGAGCCAGGCCGGAGGGATGCGAATCGATGGGACGGTGACATGAGTTCACTCCGCGGCCGCGCGCGATCGCCGCCCGATGGGTTGGGCGTGTTGTCGGACGTAAGGGGGAGGCGACTCAGTGCCTGAGCGCCGGCGCCGCGAGGAATTTGCAGCGACGGAGGACTATTCCACCGGGAAGGAGGTCAGTTCGATATAGGAATGGTCGGAATTCCGGGGGGGCTTTATCCGGCAGGGAGCGATTCGCTCATGCCGGCTCCCGCGAAGTCCAGTTGCCGCCACGCTTCGTAAACCGCCACCGCGACGGTGTTGGAGAGATTGAGACTGCGGCTGCCCGGTCGCATCGGCAGGCGCAGGCGGCAGGCCTCGGGAATGTCATCGAGTATCGCCGCGGGCAGGCCGGCCGTCTCGCAACCGAACAACAGCGCGTCGCCGGCGGCGAAGCGGGCGTCCACGTGGGCCACGCGCCCACGGGTGGAGAAGGCGAACACGCGCGGCCGGCCGATGGCCTCAAGGCAGGCACCCAGGTCGTCGTGTACCGCCAGGCTGGCGTACTCGTGATAGTCCAGGCCGGCACGGCGCAGCCGCGCGTCGTCGAGCTCGAAGCCCAGGGGCCGGATCAGGTGCAGCGAAGCGCCGGTATTGGCGCACAGGCGGATGACATTGCCGGTGTTCGGCGGAATTTCCGGATTGAACAGGATGACGTGCAGCATCCGCCGATTATCCGCCAAGCCCCGGGGGATGCACGCCGCCGGAAAGATATCCGGCGACAGTTCAGCCGCCGAGCCGCGGACACACCACGCCGTCCGGGGGCAGCAGGCATTGCGCGTGCGCCGGGGTGAGCTGGCCGGCGCTGCCGCTGGCGGCCAGGCGAATCGCTTCGGGCGAGGCGTTGACCATCGCGCCGAGCACCAAGGCACATACCAGCAGGCAGGCGCCGAACAGGCCGCGCAGCATCAGGGCTTCGAATTTCATGGCTGTCTCCGACAAGCAAAGAGGGTGGGATTCCTGCACCCCATGTTTGGCAAGCGCCGTGCCAAACCGAGCCGGATCACAAGAGCTTGATTTACTGGGATTTACTATGAGCCTCCGGGAGGCTTTTGCTGTCCGCGGACAGTGGAAGCCCGACACCGGACAGCCCGCCGGACACTGTCCGGGCGCCGCGACCATCCGTGCCGATGGTCATTTGCGGTTCCCTTCACGCATGACTAGCCTCGGAGGTTTCCGTGAAACAGGAGGTTCACCCGTGCGAAAACCCCTTGCCTTGCTCGTTGCCGGCATCCTGTCCGCCGGGGCAGCCATGACCGCGCCGCCCCTGGCGGCCGCCGCGGCCACGCAGACCATCCCCGAGATCGCCTACACCCGCTTCACCCTGCCCAATGGCCTGACGGTCGTGGTGCATGAGGATCACAAGGCGCCGGTCGTGGCGGTGAGCATCTGGTACCACGTCGGCTCCGGCGACGAGCCGAAGGGCAAGACCGGCTTCGCCCACTTGTTCGAGCACCTGATGTTCTCCGGTTCGGAGAACCATAAAGGCACCTACTTCGCGCCGTTCGAGCTGGCAGGCGCGACGGACATGAACGGCACCACCTGGTTCGACCGCACCAACTACTTCGAAACGGTGCCGACCACCGCGCTGGACATGGCGCTGTGGATGGAATCGGACCGCATGGGCCACTTGCTCGGCGCGATCGGCCAGAAGGAGCTCGATACGCAGCGCGGCGTGGTGCAGAACGAAAAGCGCCAGGGCGAAAATCGCCCGTATGGCCGCGTGGACCAGAACATCCTGTCCCATACCTATCCGGCCAACCATCCCTATCAGCACGACACCATCGGCTCGATGGCGGACCTGGATGCCGCTTCGCTGGGTGACGTGAAGCAGTGGTTCCACGATTACTACGGTGCGGCCAACACGGTGATCGTGCTGGCCGGCGATATCACAGTGGCGCAGGCAAAGGAGAAAGTCGCCAAGTACTTCGGCGACATCCCGGCCGGCCCGCCGGTGCCGCGCCAGCAACCGTGGATCACGCCGCTGGCCAAATCCACGCGCGGCGTGCAGCACGACCACGTCTCGCAGCCACGCATCTACCGTACCTGGGTGGTGCCGCAGCTGGGCGCGGACGACATGATCTCGCTGGACCTGGCCTCCACCGTGCTCGGCGGCGGCAAGACCTCGCGGCTGTACCAGCGCCTGGTCTATCAGGACAAGCTGGTCGATGACGTGTCCGCCAGCGTGGCGCCGTTCGCGCTTGCCAGCCAGTTCCAGATCCAGGCCGACGTGAAAGAGGGCGTGGATCCGGCGAAGGTCGAGGCGGCCATCGCCGACGAGTTGAAGAAATTCCTCGCCCAGGGGCCGACCCAGGACGAGCTGGATCGCGCCAAGGTGGGCAACCGCGCTTCGTTCGTGCGTGGCCTGGAAAAAGTCGGCGGCTTCGGCGGCAAGGCAGTGATCCTCGCCGAGGGTCAGGTCTATCGCGGCGATCCGGCCGCCTACAAGAAGGATCTGGAGCGCAGCGACGCGGCTACGGTGGCCAGCGTGAAGGCGGCGGCGGACCAATGGCTGACCAAGGGCGATTACCTGCTCACCGTGCTGCCGGCCGGCGACAAGTTCGACCCGGAGGCGGAGGACGCCAAGGTCGCCGCGCTGCCTGACGCACAGGGCCGCCCCGAAGCCAAGCTGCCGACCGCGCAGCAGTATTCGGTGGGCAAGAACGAGGTCGATCGCGCCAAGGGCGTACCGCAGGTCAGCCAGTTTCCCGATCTGAGTTTCCCCAAGCTGGAGCGCGGCAAGCTCAAGAACGGCATCGAGGTCGTGCTCGCGCAGCGCCACACGATTCCGGTGACACAGGTGCAGCTGCAGTTCGATGCCGGTTATGCCGCCGACCAGGGCCACAAGCTCGGCACCGCCAGCTTCGCCACCACCCTCATGAACGAGAGCACCAAGAGTCTCGATTCGGTGGATGTGGCCAAGCGCAAGCAGCACCTGGGTGCGATCACCAGCGTCGGCTGCGGCCTGGATACCTGCACGGCGTCGCTCAATGCGCTCAACGATCAGCTGAAGCCGTCGCTGGAGCTGTTCGCCGACATCGTGCGCAATCCGGCGTTCAAGGCCGACGACATCGAACGCATCCGTGGCCAGTGGCTGGCCAGCATCGCGCAGGAAAAGACCCAGCCGACCGGCCTGGCCCTGCGCACGCTGCCGCCGTTGCTGTACGGCAGCGGGCACGCCTATGGCATTCCGTTCACCGGCACGGGCACCGAGGCGGCGATCAAATCGCTGACGGCTGCCGATCTGGCTGCGTTCCAGCGCGACTGGCTGCGTCCGGACAACGTCAAGATCCTGGTCGCCGGTGACACCACGCTGGAGCAGATCATTCCGCAGCTCGATGCGGTGTTCGACGACTGGAAGGCCCCGGCCGAGCCGCTGCCGAAGAAGAACATCGCCAAGGTCGCGGCCCAGGCCAAGCCCCGCGTGTTTCTGATCGACCGGCCCGACGCGCCGCAGTCGCTGATCCTCGCCGGCCTGCTCGCGCCGTCGAGCAAGGCGCCCAACGACATCGACATCGACGTCGCCAACGGCGCGTTCGGCGGCAGCTTCACCTCGCGCCTAAACATGAACCTGCGCGAGGACAAACGCTGGGCGTATGGCGCTTTCAGCTTCCTGCGCGATGCGTTGGGCCAGCGGCCGTTCCTGATGTATGCGCCGGTGCAGACCGACAAGACCGCCGAGTCCGCGCAGGAAGTACAGAAGGAAGCCGCGGCCGTGATCGGTGCCAAGCCGCTCACTCAGCAGGAAGTGGACAAGATCAAGTCGTCCAACGTGCGCGGCCTGCCGGGTAGCTTCGAGACCACCTCCGCGGTGCTGCATGCGGTGAGCGAGATCGTGCAGTACGGCCGTCCGGACGATTACGTGCAGACCCTCAAGCAGCACACCGAAGCGGTCAGCCAGCCCAGCGCACAGGCAGCGATCACGGAGATCGTGAAGCCGAAGGCGCTCACCTGGGTGATCGTGGGCGATCTGAAGAAGATCGAGCAGCCGGTGCGCGCGCTGAATCTCGGCGAGCTGCAGGTAATCGACGCCGATGGCAAGCCGGTGGCCGCCAAGGCCAAGGGAAACAAGGCGGGCGGAACCAAGGCCGGCGCCGGCAAGTAAGCCGGTGGCGAGCGGCGGGAACGCTTTCGTTCCCGCCGTTCAGTCTGGCGCGAGCCGTCGGTCGCGCCGCAAGCTAGGATGTGGGCCGGGCAGTCGATGCCCGGCTTTTCTTTTATATGGCTGACACCATGGAGCTACCCATGCGCAAGACCCTGCTGCTCGTCCCCGTGGCCCTGATGCTCGGTGCCTGCACCTGGGGCATCACCCTGGACGACGCCGCCAAGAACGTACGCACGGTATGGAGTGGGGATGTGTCCTCCTGCCACGAGCTGGGCAAGGTCACCGTGTCGGTGATGGACCGTGTGGGGCCGATCAACCGCAACGACATCAAAGTGCGCGACGAGCTGGAAGTGATGGCGCGCAACGAGGCCGCGAAGATGCGCGCCGACACCGTCAAGCCGCTGGCCGAGCCGGCCGATGGCTCGCAGCCGTGGGGCGCCTACCAGTGCGGCGCCAATCGACCGGCTTCCGGGCGTACGCCGGCGCAGCCCGCCAAGGCGTCCTCAGCGCCAGGCAACACGGAGACATTCCCGATCAAGAACTGACCGGCTCGCTGGTCTTCCGGAATGAGAGAAGCGCTCCGCAAGGGGCGCTTTTTTTATGCCGATGATGCGCGCCTCTTGCGCCGCATGCTGCACAAGCATAATATTCACAAATAAGTTGTACATAAATGGACTAAATGTCAGACCGCATCGAGGTCTTCCATGAGCAGTTTCACGCCCACCGAGCAACGCCTGGCCGTTACCTGCCGCCGCTATCCCGCGTTTCCGCGCGAGCCGGCCGTGCTGGTGCGCCTGGTCAAGCACATCTACAAGCGCGTGCACGACGATGCCAACGCGATGCTCAAGCCCTGGGGCATCAACCATCCGGAATACAACCTCCTGATGATGCTGTACGGCACCGAGGGCTATACGCTCAATCCCTCGCAGCTGGCGGATGCTGCGGGAGAGAAGTCGGCGAACATCACGCGGCTCACCAACGAGCTGTGCGATAAGGGGCTGATCGAACGCACGGCCAGCGACGAAGACCGGCGCAAGGTCACGCTCACCCTCACGTCGAAGGGGTTGTCGATGATCGAAGGCTTCCTGCCCGACGTATGCGACCTGCTGGAGCGCGAGGCTGGCGGCCTCAATCCGCGCGAATCGGCACAACTGGAGCGGCTGCTCAAAAAATTCCTCGAACACCTGGATCAGGCGTGACGCCATGTCGCCCGTGGACACGAGCGCCCCGGTAAACGCGCCGCGCTGGCCGTGGCTTCCGGCCTTCCTGGCCGAGGAGCGCGTGGCCTGGATCTTCGTGGCCAAGACCGTGCTGGCCATGTACGTCACCTGCTGGCTGGCGATGCTGTTCCAGCTGGAGCAGCCGGCCACGGCGATGATTACCGTCTCCATCGTCATGCATCCGCAAAGTGGCATGGTGCTCGCCAAGAGTTTCTACCGCGCGCTTGGCACGCTCGCCGGCAGCCTGTTCGGCCTGGTGCTGATGAGCCTGTTCCCGCAGCAGCGCGAGTTGTTCCTGCTGAGCCTGTCGCTTTGGGTCGCGCTGTGCGCCGGCGGCGCCACGCTGTACCGCAACTTCGCCGCTTACGGCTTCGTGCTCGCCGGCTACACCGCCGCGATCGTCACGCTGCCGGCGGTAAGCAATCCGCTCAACGTGTTCGATTCGGCGGTGATGCGCGTGAGCGAGGTATTGCTCGGCATCATCGTTTCCGGCGTGATCAGTGACGTGGTGTTGCCCGAGCGTCTGCGCCCGCTGCTTCGCCGCAGTGCGCGCGAGCACTTCGCGCACTTCATCGACTTCGCCCGCGGCAGCACCGGCGGCACCATTCCGCGCCGCGAGATGGAGAAAGCGCACCTGCGTTTCGTGCGCGCCGCGGTGCAATTGGAAGACCTGCGCTCCTCGGTGATCTTCGAGGATCCGGAAGCGCGTGCCCGCAGCAGCCGCATGCGCCTGCTCAATCAGCGCTATATGGCGGCGTCCACCAGCTTCCAGTCGGCCCATCACTTGATCAACCGCCTGCAGCGCGCCGGTCGGGACAACGTGGCCGCTGCGCTGATCGCCCTGTACGCGCCGATCGGCGATGCGCTCTCGCCCGACCCGGCGCAGCAGCAGGATCCCGCCGTGCTGGCGCCGCGACTGCGCGCTTGCGAGGATGTCCTGCCGCCGCTGGCGGCACGTCTGCGCGCCGAGCTGCCGCAGGACGCCTGGCTGGAGTTCGATACGGGCGCCGGCCTGCTGCGCCGTTTCTGCAGCGAGATGCGCGACTTCACTGCGCTGGAAGCATCGCTGCGCGAGGGCAAGCTCAAGGGTTCTGTCGAAGTCGTTCACTTCCGTCGCGGCAACGATGTCCTCGGTTCGGCGGTGAGCGTGCTGCGCACCTTCCTGACCATGTCGGTACTGAGCGTGTTCTGGCTGAGCAGCGGCTGGACGTACGGCTCCAGTGCGATGCTGCTGGCGACGATCTTCAGCGGCCTGTTCGCGGCCTCGGCCAACCCGATGGGCGCCGTCACCAACACGCTGGTCGGCTACGTCGCCGGCATGGTGGGCGGTTATTTCGTGACGTTCTGGGCGCTGCCGGGCGGCGACGGCTTCACGATGCTGATTGTCGCCACGCTGCCGCCGCTGCTGATCGGTGCGTATCTCACCACGCGCAACACGCTGCCCGGCGTGGGCGCCGGCTACACGCTGGGTTACGTGTACATCTTGGCGTTGAAGAACCCGATGGTGTACGACCCCACGCGCTTCCTCAACGATGCGATCGCGCAGGTCGTTGGCATCGGCATGACGGCGGTTTTCTTCATCTTCGTCCCGGCGGTCACCGGATCGGTGTGGCAGCGCAGGCGCCAGCTGGCGCAATTGCGGCGCCAGGTGGTGATCGCCGCCACCGCGCCGCTGCAAGGTCTGCTTTCTCGCTTCGAGAGTGTCAACCGCGACATCGTGCAGCAGGTCGTGACCTTTACCCGTCCGGATACGGACGAGTCGCGCAGCCTGCTGGCCTGGGCCCTGTCGGTGCACGAATGCGGCCGTGCCGTGATCGAACTGCGCCAGGACATCGCGCGCAGCGGCATGCCCTTGTCGGTGATCGGCACCGTGCAGGACGCGGTGCATGCGATCGGCGCGCTGTACGCGCAGCCCGGTGCCGAACGCTGGCGGGCCGCGGACACGGCCGTGGTTCGCGCGATCGACCTGACCTCGGCTCACCTGGCGCAGTCCCCCTCGGCGTGCGAGGCGGCGCTGACCCATCTGTATTTGTTGCGCAGCGCGCTGCGCGACGACGAATCGGCGATGGCCCCCTACATCCAGGCCAGCCAGACCGCCGCGGAGTCTCCCCATGCCTAATGAAATCGCTCTCGCCGATGCGCTGGTGCCGGGCCTGCTGCTCGTCTTCATCGGTTGCCTGCTGGCGCTGTGGGTGGCCGACACCCTGGTGGGCCGCTTCGGCCTCTACCGCTTCGTGTGGCATCCGCCGCTGTTCCGGCTTGCCCTGTTCGTCTGCATGTTCGGCGCGGCCGGACTGCTGCTGTTTCCCTGAGCCACCACCATGAAAATCACTTCGCTGCTCCGTTTCGCCATCACCGCCATCGTCGTCGTCGCGGCTGCACTGCTCGGCCACGCGCTGTGGCGCCATTACATGTATTCGCCGTGGACGCGCGACGGCCGCGTGCGCGCCGAAGTGGTGCGCATCGCACCGGATGTGTCCGGCCTGGTCACGCGCGTGGCGGTGCTCGACAACCAGCAGGTCAAGCGAGGTGACCTGCTGTTCTCGATCGATAAGGCCCGTTTCGAATACGCCGTCGGTCAGGCCCAGGCGAACCTCGCCGCGGCCGAAGCCAGCGCGCGCGCCGCCGGCGCCAATATCAACGCCGCGCTGGCCAGTGCCGCCGCGCGCAAGGCCGACTATGACATGGCCTCGCAGCAGGCCCAGCGCCGGCAGCGTCTCGGCGATGTCGTGTCGCAGGAAGTGCGCGCCGATGCGCTGTCCTCGGCCAACGCCGCCCGAGCCACCTGGCAACAGGCACAGGCGAGTGGCAACCAGGCGAGCGCGTCGCGCCAGCAGGCCGAAGCGGCCGTGGAGCAGGCGCAAGTGGCGCTGGATCGCGCCAAGCTCGATCTGGAGCGCACCGACGTGCGCGCGCCGGTCGATGGCTACGTGACCAACCTGGACATCCGCGTGGGCGACTACGCTTCCACCGGATCGCCGCGCCTGGCGCTGATCGACAGCCATAGCTACTACATCTATGGCTACTTCGAGGAAACCAAGCTGCCGCACCTGCGCGTGGGTGATCCGGTGAAGATCCGCCTGATGGCGGGCGGCGCGCGCCTGCAAGGCCAGATCACCGGCATCGCGCGCGGCATCACCGACCGCGACAATCCTACCGGCAGCGACCTGCTCGCTGACGTGAACCCCACGTTCAACTGGGTGCGCCTCGCCCAGCGCGTACCGGTGCGCATCGCGATCGACACCGAACACCTGCCGCCGGACGTGCTGATCGCCGCCGGCATGACCGCGACGATCGAAGTGCAGCCGCGCGCGGATGGACGCAAGCCGGTGAACTGACCGGCTCGCTCCAGGGGCGACAGCTCGCCCCTGAAGCGGCAGCGGATCAACGCGGCGCTACATCGCGCAGGCGCATCTTCAGCACCTTGCCGCCGTCCAGCGTGAGTTCGAGCGGCGTGCCTTCCGGTCGCGCCATGCTGGCTTCGCGCAGTTCGCCCACGCCGATCGTACGCGCCGGCTTGCCGTTGACCGCGACGATGAAATCGCCGGCCTTCAGACCGGCCTCGGCCGCGGGGCCGCCGGGCAATGCCCAGATCACCTTGTAACGATCCGGTTGCGCGGCCGACTTGCTCGCGCGGAAACCGGCCATCGCGTAATTCCGCTCGGCGGAGCCCGTGCGCGGCATCAGCACCATCTCGGCGCGGCGGTAATCGAAATGCACGTTGAAACGCGACAGCACGTCCTGGCCGATATTGCCGGCCTCGGACGGATTGCCGGTCGCGCCGGCGTCGGCGCGGGTGAGCATTGCCACGACGTTATCCAGCCGCTGCCCGCCGAGCTGCAGGCTGCGGGCATGCGCGAAGTGCGCGGTGAACAACCCGCCCACGCCACCGGTAGGCGCCGGCGCACCGCCCTCGTAATGCGCGGCGATGCCGTTGCGTGCAGCCCACTGCGGAAACACCAGGGTCAAGCCGCTGTTGCCGGTGTCGATGCCGAACACGCCGCGCTTGCCATCGAGGCTGGCCTCGGCCAGCGGCATGTCGTCGGTGAACGTCAGCGCGATCCGCTCGCCCGGCACCGCGGCCGGTGCGTCGCCGCGATCATAGGGTTGCAGTACCAGCTGGTGCTTGTCGTAATCGAACGTGACAGCGAAGCGCTCGAAGACTTCCAACCCCAGGATCCCGGCGACGGGCTCGCGGCCTTCGCCGCGCTCATAGAACTCGTGCGGATAGGGCATCACCAGGAACGGGATGTCACGGATGTCTGCGCCGCCAAGGCCCAGGTGGCCGACGCGCGCATACGCGGTTTCCATCGAACCGGGACCGGAGCCGGTGCTCACGCCGGCGCCCTGCGTCGTCATGCCGAGCTTCTTCGCCGCATCGGCGGTGAGGATGGCGTGGCCGCCGGTATCGAGGATGAAGGGCATGGGCCCTTTGCCGTCGATGCTCGCTTCGACCAGCAGGATGCCGCCTTCCAGCTGCATCGGGACCGTCGTCGTGCGCGCACCGTCCGCCATGGTCACGTCGCGGACCTTGTTGTCGGGACGTGCCAAGGCATCGGCCGGCGCGCGATCGAGCCAGCGGTAGCGTTCCACCTGATCGGTGCTGGCATTGTCCTGCCCGCCGCCGGCGGTGGCTGCGCTGGCGACGATGCGGAACGGCAGGCGCACGCCGTCCACGTCGCGGTAGTCGGCATAGGTCTGGGTGGCCAGCAGGAAGGAGCTTTGCCACGTCGCCCGATCCAGCCGGTGCGTGGCAGGGTCGATCCATAGCGTGACGGCGCGACCCTCCGGCGGCGTGGCTTCGAGGCGTGCATAGCGATGTCCGTCCGCTTCGCCATCCGGCAGCCGGCGATAGCGCGTGCCGTCGTCGGCGGCGAGAAAACCGAACCGGCGCAGCCAGGTCTCGCTGGCGGCCACGACCCGGGCTTCGGGCGAATCGAGGGGGTGAGTCAGGCCGGTAATATCGCGACGCCAGACACCATCCGCGTCCCGTCCCTCGGCGCGGACGAATAGCGGATTGCGCGCCTGCTCGGCGTAGTGGCCGTTGCGCAGGTCGACGGTCATGCGCCACTCGCCGGCGAGACCGTCGGCGTCCTGGCGACCTTCGGCGGCAAGTGCACCGTGGCGTCGCCAGGCGTCGGCGCCATGCGCCTCGCGCAACTGGCGCAGCAAGGTGTCGGCATCGTCGGCACTGGCGAGCGCCGGCAGCAGCAGGCCGGCGAGCAGGAGCAGGCGGGGCAGGGAAGGCTTGAGCATGAGGTTCGTCTCCTTGGCGTGCGGGAGGCATGCTGCCGGGCTCGTCGCGCGGCGACTAGGACGAACGTGAGGTTTCAGGACGCGCTTTGCGTTTTGTGCCGGTAGTCACGGGGCGTTGCGCCGGTGATCCGTTTGAACACGCGCGCGAAATGGCTCTGGTCGGCGAAGCCGGCGTCCGCGGCGATCTCGGCGATCGGCCGGGCGCCGTTCGCCAGCTCGCGACAGGCTTGGCGAATGCGCAAGCTGCGGCGGTAATCGCCGATCGACATGCCATGCGCCTGCTGGAAGCTGCGCGCGAGATGCGCCGGATGCACGCCGGCGAGCCGGCCCAGGTCGGCCAGCGAAAGCGCCGCCATGGGCTCGTCGTGAAGCCGTTCCATCACCCTGGTCAGCCACGCCGGACGCTTTTCCGGGCTGCCGCTGCGGCAGGCCAGCGCGACCAGCTCGAACACCGCCGACTGCAGCGCGAGCGGCGCGGCGTCGTCGTCCGCCGCCAGCTCGTTTTCGATGCGCGCCAGCAGGCGCGCGGCATCGGGCAGACGCAGCGCGCGATAGTCGCCCAGCAGGCGCCGCATGCCGCCATCGGCGGCCAGTTCGCGCGAGGGGAAGATGCTCAGGCAGCGCGCGCCGTGCGGCGAGAAGCGGTTGGCATGGCGATGTCCCTGCGGATGGGCGAGCAGCAACCCCGGCGAGCATGCGGTTTCTTCGCTGGGGGACTGTTGCGTATAGGCGCCACCGGCCACCAGGCAGAGATAGGCATCGTCGTGCTCATGCAAGGGCAGCGTATCGGCGCCCGCATAAGTGGTCGCGGTGACCAGCACGTCGCCGATCGACAGGCGGTGCTGCGGAGATCCGAAGTTGGTGCGGCCGAGATGCTGCATGGCGCCAGTGTAGGGCCGCGCCGCGCGCCGCCGCGTGCCGTTGGTCAGGGATCGCCCAGATGAGCGAGCGCCCAGTCCGCGACGGCCTGAGGATGTTCCAGGTGCAAATGGTGGCCGCCGTCCATGTGGCTGATCGCGATGTCGGCCACGCATTCGGCGCGGCGTGCCATCGGACCGCTGGGCAGATAGGGCGTGGCGGGGCGGGCGAAAAGCAGCGCCGTGGGCGTGGCGATGCCGCTGAGCAGCGCGTGGATCTGGCTTTCGGCCAGGCGCAGCGGCGAGGTGCGGGTCAGGCGCGGGTCGCTGCGCCAGCACCAGCCGTCGGCGACTTCTCGCAGGCCGCGTTCGACGATCGGGCGCGCCAGCGCCGCGCGCAGGCCACCGGCGATGGCGCGTGCGGCGATCGCCTGGTCGATGTCGCGAAAGACGCGCAAGCCCTTGCCGTTCGACGATGGCGCCAGGCCGTCGCGGAAACGCTGCAAGGTGTGGCTGCCGTCATCGCCCAGCGGACCCAATCCTTCGATCAGCAGCAGCCGGCGGATGCGCTGGGGCGCGGCGGCGGCCAGCAGCGAGGCGATGCCGGCACCGAGCGAATGGCCGAGCAGGTCGAAGCGTTCCAG
Organism: Dyella sp. CR10; assembly: GCF_055814425.1. Classification (NCBI taxonomy): domain Bacteria; kingdom Pseudomonadati; phylum Pseudomonadota; class Gammaproteobacteria; order Lysobacterales; family Rhodanobacteraceae; genus Dyella; species Dyella sp. CR10. The sequence goes on along the minus strand of NZ_CP185986.1, from coordinate 4,243,410 downwards.
CCCCAGCGCCGCCGTGGCGGACAGCACGCTGCGCACGTAATCGACGAAGTGATAGCGCATGCCCGGGGGCAGATGATCGGCATGGCCGTGGCCGGGCAGTTCCAGCGCGATGACCTGGCGCCGTTGCGCCAGCAGCGGCGCGAGCAGGGCATAACTGCCGGCGTTGTCCAGCCAGCCGTGCAGTGCGAGCAGCGGCGGGCGATCGTCATGGCCCCATACCAGTGCGCGCAGGGTGAAGCCGGGCAGTTCGACCGCGCGTTCGGCGGGCATGCTCATGCGCCGTCGCGCTCCGGCCAGCCTTGCATGTGACGCAGTGCCAGATCGGCGAGGCTGGCGACCTGGCCCGGGCTGTCGTTGAGCGCCGGGATATAGCGCAGCGCCTCGCCGCCGGCTTCGACGAAGAAGTCGCGATTCTGCATGGCGATCTCTTCCAGTGTTTCCAGGCAATCCACTGCGAAGCCCGGGCAGGCCACGTCCAGGCGCTTGATGCCCTGCGCGGCAAGCGCGCGCACGGTGGCGTCGGTATAGGGCTGCAGCCACTGCTCGCGGCCGACGCGCGACTGGAAGCTCACCAGCAGCTGCGTTTCGTCCAGGCCCAGGCGCTGGCGCAGCCGCCGCGCGGTGGCCTGGCACTGCAGGAAGTACGGATCGCCTGCCGCGGCGTAGCGCTCCGGAATGCCGTGGAAGGACAGCAGCAGACGCTCGCCGCGACCGTGAGCGCTCCACCAGTCCTCGATGCTGCGCGCCAGCGCCTCGATATGGCCGGCGTCGTCGTGATAGTCGTTGACCACGCGCAGCTCGGGCGGCCAGCGCAGGGCCTTGAGACTGTCGGCGACCGCGTCCAGTACCGAACCGGTCGAGGTCGCCGAGTACTGCGGGTAGAGCGGCAGCACCAGCAGCCGGTTCACGCCTTCGCGCTGCAGTTGCTCGATCTGCGTCGCGACCGACGGCGCGCCGTAGCGCATGGCCAGCGCCACGCGGACCGGGCCGGGCATGCGGCGCGACAGCTCCGTCTGAAGTGCGGCGGCCAGCGCCTCACTGCCGACGCGCAGGGGCGAGCCCTCGGTCGTCCAGATGCGCTGGTAGGCATGCGCCGAGCGGCGTGGGCGGATGCGCAGGATTACGCCATGCAGGATCAGCCACCACAGCCAGCGCGGATACTCGATCACGCGCGGGTCGCCGAGGAACTCCGCCAGGTACGGACGCACTGCGCGCGCGGTAGGGGCGTCGGGCGTGCCGAGGTTGACCAGCAGTACACCCGCCTTGGGTGTCGCCTTAACGGCGTGGTCATCGGAAAGCCCGGCCAGGCCGGTATAGTGGCTGCGAGGCATGGTGGCGTCGTGGCGAATGCGGCCCCGAAGTCTGCCACAAGCCATGCGGCGCCCCGCGTGACCCGCTGTCGCGGGGCATCCCTGAGGAATCCCGCAACAGGAGTCATCCATGTTCAAAGCATCGCTGCGCCGTCTGCTGCTCGCCGCCCTGGTCCTGCTGGCGCCGGCCATGTCCGTCCATGCCGAAGATCCGCCGCTGGTGCGCGCGGAGAACTCGGTGCGGGTGCTCAAGGAAATCATGGAGGCGCCGGACAAGTCGATCCCGGTCGACCTGCTCAAGGAAGCCCATGCCATCGCGGTGATTCCCGACATGATCAAGGCCGGCTTCATCTTCGGCGGCCGCCGCGGCGAGGGCCTGATCTCCGTGAAGGGACCGGACGGCACGTGGTCCAACCCCAGCTTCGTCACTCTCACCGGCGGCAGCGTGGGTTTCCAGGCAGGCGTCTCGTCCACCGATGTGATCCTGGTGTTCCGCACCCAGCGCGGCGTCGATTCCATCGTCAACGGCAAGTTCACCCTTGGCGCCGATGCCGCCGCCGCGGCCGGCCCGGTCGGCCGTACCGCCACCGCCTCCACCGACGCCCAGTTCAAGGCCGAGATCTATTCGTACTCGCGCTCGCGCGGCCTGTTCGCCGGCGTGGCGCTGGACGGTTCGGCGCTGCGCATCGACTACGATGCCAACGAGGCCGTCTACGGCAAGGGCATCACCCCCCGCCGGATCTTCGAGGGCGGCGTTTCCAACGTTCCTACCCAGGTGGTCGATTTCCGCGACCGCCTGGAGGAGTACACTCAGCGATGATTCGGAAAGGCCGGCGCGCGACCCGCGCGAACGTTTTCCGGTCTTCATCCGCATTCGAGGCCATTCCATGAGCATGACCCACCTCCTCATCCTGCTAGTCGTCGTGGTGCTGATCTTCGGCACCAAGAAACTGCGCAACATCGGTTCGGACCTCGGCGGCGCCGTGCGCGACTTCAAGAAAGGCCTGGACGGCGGCGAAGAGAGCGACAAGGCCAAGAGCGAGCGCCTGCAGGCCGATCCGCCGGCCTCGAGCAGTACGCAGACCCAGCAAGACAAGACCGAAGCCAAGTAAGCGCAAGGCGGATCGCAGGCGATGATCGAGATCAGCTTCGGCAAGCTGGTGCTGCTGGCGCTTGTCGCGCTGATCGTGCTCGGCCCGGAAAAGCTGCCCCACGCCGCGCGCACCGCGGGCGCCTTGCTGCGCCGCGTGCGTTCGGGCTGGGACAGCGTGCGCGCCGAGGTCGAGCGCGAGCTTCAGATCGAGGAAATCAAGCGCCAGGCACGCGAAGCGGCGGAGCGAGCCCAGGCGGCGCAGTCCGAGCTGGATGCCACGCTGCGCAAGGTGCGCGATGCCGGCGCGGAAACGGTCGGGCCCGCGACCATGACACCAGCCGCGCCGGCGCCCGACGCCGGCACGCCACAGTCCATCGCCGGGGACGCACCTGCCCCGGCCCCCGAGACGCCCCCGAAGGACCCCACGCATGGCGGCGCCTGAGCAGGAAAACGAAGGCCTCGAAGAAGGCCTGTTCTCCCATCTGATCGAGCTGCGCTCGCGCCTGCTGCGGGCGATCGTGACCGTGGCCCTGGTGCTGGTGGCGCTGATTCCGATCGCCAATCGCCTGTACGCCGAACTGGCCGCGCCCCTGGTGGCGCGCCTGCCGCAGGGGGCGCACCTGATCGCCACCGAGGTGGCCAGTCCGTTTGTCACGCCGCTGAAACTAGCCTTCTACGCAGCGCTGTTCATCAGCATGCCGATGATCCTGTACCAGCTGTGGGCCTTCGTCAGCCCCGGCCTGTACAAACATGAGAAGCGCCTGGCGCGGCCGCTGCTGGCGGCGGCACTGGTGCTGTTCTATACCGGCTGCGCCTTCGCCTATTTCCTGGTGCTGCCAGCAGCGTTCCGCTTCCTGACGGCGGTGACGCCGGAAGGGGTGGAGATGATGACGGACATCACGCATTACCTCGATTTCGTGATGTTGATGTTCTTCGCCTTCGGCCTGTGCTTCGAGGTGCCGGTGGCGGTAGTGATTCTCGCCGCGATCGGCGTGGTGAACCTGCAGCAGCTGCGCGATGGCCGGCGCTACGCCATCGTGGGCGCCTTCACCATCGCCGCCTTCATCACGCCGCCGGACATCACCTCGATGATCATGCTGGCGGTGCCGATGTGTTTCCTCTACGAAATCGGTCTGCTGGCGGTACGCTGGCTGGTGAAGCCGGCCGCGCAGATCGAGGCGGGCTGAGCCTCGCTTAGAACTCCAGCTGCGCGCCGAGCATCGCGGTGCGTCCCGGCGCGGGTTCGTAGTAGCGCCCGTTGCTTTCGTTGACGATCACCGAGCCGATCACGCGTCGGTCGAACAGATTGTCCACGCGCGCGCTGAGGTGCAGCGTCGCCGCCCCCAGCGCCAGTCCGTAGCCGGCGTCGATGCCGGTGAGTACGTAGCCCGGGGCGCGCTCGCTGCCGCGATCGTCCACCGTCACCGCGCCAACGCCCTGCCACTCGATACCCGCGAGCCAGCCGAGCGCGCCGCTGCGTTCGAGGCGCAGCGATCCATAGTCCTGCGGTACGCCGGGAATGCGCGTGCCGGCACGGATGCGTACGGCCGGCGTACCGCTCAGGAAGGCATCGCGGAAACGGGCCTGCAAATGCGTGGCGCCGAGGGCGAGCCGCCAGCCATCGCCGAGATCGCCGCGCAGCGACAGCTCCGCACCCTGTCGGCGGCTGCGTCCGATGTTGCGATAACTGGAGCGCCCGCCGTTGTTGCTGGCGACGGCCAGTTCGTTGCGCGTATCGGCACGGAACCACGCGCTTTCGAGCTGCCAGCCCGCACCCTGCCATTTCGCGCCGAGCTCGCCCTGGCGGCTGCGCGCGGGGCGCAGGTCGAAAGCCAGGCCTGCGCCGCCATCCGCGCGATAGCCCAGCTCGGCGAAGGTGGGCGTCTCGAAGCCTTCGCCATAGCTGGCATAAAGCCGCAGGCGATCCGAGGGACGGTGCTGGAGACCGAGCACCGGCGTCGTCGCGCCATAGCTGATGCCGCCGCTGTCGTCGGGATTGCCGGGCACGACATAGTGGTCGCGCGCGCGGAAGCGCACTTCGCTGTGACGCATCCCCGCCAGCAGCGACCAGCGTTCGGCGAAGTGCCAGTAGAGCTGGGCGTAGGGATCGAGGTTCCGCACGCGATCGTCTTCGTCCCGGCGCAGCCGGCCGGCGACGCCCAACGCGTTGCCGGCGAAGTTCTCGTAGCCGCGCCGCTGCTGATGCTGGTCGTCGTAGCTGAAGCCCAGCACGGCCTCCAATGGCTGGCCAGCGAACTCGCCGCGCCGGGTCCAGCGCGCATCGAGGCCGCCATAGGCGGTATCCAGGTCCACCACGCCGCCGGCGCTGAGCGGATTGCGCTGCGCGGCCACCGGCACGGCCAGCATCTGCTGCACGCCGCGTTCGCCGTAATAGGCCATCAGGCGCCATTGCGTGTCGGCATCGGGCGACAGCTCGTACACCGCGCCGCCCTGGGTCTGATGCACGCTCTTGCGCGTATCGAACTGCGTGGCCGCCGCAATCGCCTGGCGCGGATCGGCCGCGGCCTGCGCCCGGGTGAGACCGAGCGGATCGCGTGCCTGGGGCAGGGCGACCGTGTTGAGCACGACCGTCAGATGCCCGCCTGTGCCCAGCTCGAAGCCCAGTCGCGCATTGCCCGACTCGCGCTGCGCGCGGCTGTGCGTGCGATAACCAGCGGTCTGGAAGTGCGACAGCGCCAGGTTGTAGTCGAAGCCGCCATCGCGTCCGCGTGTGGACAACCCCACGCGCGCCGTGCCCTGGGTGCCGCCGAACAAACCCACTCGCGTCACCGGCGGGTCGCCTCCCTCGGCGCTCCACAGCTGCACCACGCCGCCGGAGGCATTGCCGTACAGCGTAGAGAACGGACCACGCAGCACTTCCACGCGCTCTGCCGCCTCGAGGCTGAAATGCGACACCTGGCCCTGTCCGTCCGGCATCGTCGCGGGGATCCCGTCGGCGTAGAGGCGCACGCCGCGCACGCCGAAGGTAGAGCGCGCACCGAAGCCGCGCAGCGAGATCTGTTCGTCCTGGGCGTAGTTCTGCCGGTTGCGCGCCAGCACGCCGGGTACGCCGATCAGGGTTTCGGAGAGATTGACCCCGGGCTTGCCGGTGTCCTGTGGCGCTACGGTGAGCACGCTGAGCGAGGCAGGCAGATCGAACGGCGGGATAGCCAGGCGCGTCGCATTCACCTGCACCGGCGGCAGTTGCGTCGCGTCGTCGGCGCATGCCGAAAACGCTGCACTCATGCAGAGCGCATACATGCCGATTGCCCTGCCGCCACCGCGCATCGTCGCTCCCGGGAGATGGAAGCGCACGATGGTAGATGAGCCGTGACGAGAAGGAGATCCTCCGGGCCGGTATCTTGTTCCCCCGTTCCCCGTTCCCCGTTCCCCGTTCCCCGTTCCCCGATCTGCGTCGGCCCCCCATAATCCGCCCATGCCCAATTTCCTCCGCTTCGTCCATCGCCGCGGCGGCCTGGCCGGCGCCGCCATTCTCCTCGCCGCGCTCGCGGCCACGCCCGCATTCGCACAGGAAAAGACCAAGGCCGAGCAGGCCGAGGCGCAGAAAAAACTGGCCGACGTGCGCAGCAAGATGGAAGCCTTGGCGAAAGAGCAGGCCGAAACCGCCGCCAAGCGCGACAGCGCGAACGCCGAGCTGGCCAAGCGCGCCAACGCCGTGGCCGGCGCCGCCAAGGCGGTACGCCAGACCGATGCCGACCTGGCCGCCAAGCAGCGCGAACTGGACAAACTGCAGCAGGAGCGCGCCGGACTGCAGAAGAATCTCGATGGCCAGCGTGCCGCCATCGCCGACCTGCTGCGCGCGACCTATACCCTGGGACGCGGCTCCGACATGCGCCTGCTGCTGGGCGACGAGGATGTCTCGCGCGTGGCTCGCGCGCTGGCGTACTCCAAGTACTTTCAGGAAGACCGCGTGCAACGCGTGCAGAAGCTGATGGGTGACCTGGCGCACCTGCAGGACGTGGAGGCGCGCATCGCCACTGAGCAGCAAGCCCTGCAGACCACCAAGTCGCAGCGCGAACAGCAGGCCAAGACGCTGGAGCAGCAGCGCGCGGAGCAGGCCCGGCTGGCCGCGCAGACCGATGCCCAGTACAAGGACCAGGGCGAACGCCTGGCCCAGCTCAAGCAGAACGCGCAATCGCTCAACGCGCTGGTGGACAAGTTGCAGAAGGCCATCGACGAGGCGGCGCGCGAAGCGGCCAAGGCCGCCAAGGCCAATCCCGCCGGCCCCAGCGGACCGCCGGGCAAGGGCAACGCGAATATCCGCGGCAACCTGCCATGGCCAGCCAATGGCGTGGTCAATACCTACGGCAACGGCGTGCTGATCAAGGCACCGGGCGGCAGCGAGGTGCGCGCGGTCGCGCGCGGACGCGTGGTCTACGCGGCGTTCCTGCGTGGCTACGGCATGCTGCTGATCCTCAACCACGGCGGCGGCTGGCTCAGCATGTACGGCAATAACGAGACACTGTTGCGCGGCGTGGGCGACGAGGTCGACGCCGGCCAGTCGGTGGGCACCGCGGCGGCGCCTACCGGCGTCAATACCGGCGTCTATTTCGAGCTGCGCCAGAACAACAAGCCGGTGGATCCGCGCAGCTGGCTGGCTCGCCAGCGTTGACGCGGCGTCGGCGCCGCCGCAGGCTAGCCCTTATGAATTCCGGCGCGCCGCCGCGGTCCAAGCAACCCGGCGCCGTACCGCCCCAGCGGCGCGTCCCCAAGGTTTCCCGGAGCAAGTTCATGCGGTTTTCCTCACCGAGGTTTTCGTCCCCCGTCCTCGTCGCGCTGCTGCTGGCCGCCCCCGTGCTGCCGCTCCAGGCCCTGCCCGCCAAGGTCGCCAAGCCGGCCGCCGAGCCGGCCAAGGCGGCATCCAGCGCGGCCGCTGACGCGGTGGACCTGGACGACATCCGCAACTTCAGCCGCGTCTACGAAATGGTCCGCCAGGCCTACGTGGAGAAGGTCGACAACAAGACCCTGATGAAGGCCGCCATCAGCGGCATGCTCACGGGCCTGGATCCGCACAGCGAGTACCTGGACAAGGAAGGCCTGGACGAGTTGAGCGAGGACACCACCGGTCAGTATGGCGGCCTCGGCATCGAGGTGCTGCAGGTGGATGGCACGCTGCGCATCGTCTCCCCGATCGACGACACGCCCGCCTCGCGCGCCGGCATCAAGCCGGGCGACACCATCGTCAAGGTGGACGGTAACGCCGTGGACGCGGAGAACATCGACGACATGTTCAAGAAGCTGCGCGGTGATCCCGGCAGCAAGATCACGCTCTCCGTCCTGCACGAGAAGAGCGACAAGCCGGTGGACATGACGCTCACCCGCGAGCGCATCTCCGTCACCAGCGTGAAGGCGCGCGAGCTGGAGCCCGGCTACGCCTACATCCGCCTCAGCCAGTTCCAGGAAGACACCGCGGCCGATCTGGACAAGAAGCTGGGCGAACTGATCAAGAAGAACGGACCGCAGCGCGGCGCCATTCTGGACCTGCGTTCCAACCCCGGCGGCCTGCTCACCGCTGCGGTGGGCGTGAGCGATGCCTTCCTCGACAGCGGCACCATCGTCACCACGCGCGGCCGCTTGCAGGATGCCAACCTCAGCTTCTCCGCGCATCCGGGCGATCTGCTCAATGGAGCGCCGATGGTGGTGCTGGTGGACAACGGCACGGCATCCGCCGCGGAAATCGTCTCCGGCGCGCTGAAGGACAACCACCGCGCGCTGATCATCGGCCGCCGCACCTTCGGCAAGGGCGTGGTGCAGACCGTGCTGCCGCTGGATGCCGAGCATGCGGTGAAGATCACCACCGCGCGTTATTACACGCCAGCCGGCACCTCGATCCAGGCCGAAGGCATCAAGCCCGACATCGCGCTGGCTGACCTGGCGGTCAACAAGGCCGACAGCGCCGCCACGCTGATCGGTTCCGAAGCGGACCTGCGCAATCACCTTGCCAACGAGGACGGCAGCCGGGATCGCAAGGCCATCGACAACGACGGCAGCGCAGAAAATGCCAAGCTCGCCACCGAGGACTACGCGCTGTCGCAGGCGCTGAACGTGCTCAAGGGCCTGGCCCTGAATCGTGGCGTGCCGGCGCAGGCAGCCAAGCAGTAACCGCGCGATGCCAACCGCGGCGTGGCGCGCGGTACGATGCGCGCCTGCACTTTTTCCCGGTTAGCCATGGCCAAGCTCTACTTCTACTACTCGGCGATGAACGCCGGTAAGACCACCACGCTGCTGCAGAGCGCCTACAACTATCACGAGCGCGGCATGCGCACGCTGATCCTTACGCCGGCGCTGGACAGCCGCTTCGGTGAGGGCGTAGTGGCCTCGCGCATCGGCCTGAAGGCGAATGGCCGCCGTTTCGGTGGCGAACAGAACCTGCTGGCGCTGGTCGAGGCCGACATCAGCGCGCGCGGGCCGCTGCACTGCGTGTTCATCGACGAGGCGCAGTTCCTCACCAAGGCCCAGGTGTGGCAGGCCAGCGATGTGGTCGACCGGCTCAACATCCCGGTGCTCGCCTATGGCCTGCGTACCGACTTCCGCGGCGAGCTGTTCGAGGGCAGCCGCTATCTGCTGGCCTGGGCGGACAACCTCGAAGAGATCAAGACCATCTGCCACACCGGCCGCAAGGCCACCATGGTGGTGCGCGTAGACGAGCAGGGGCGCGCCGTGACGGAAGGCCCGCAGGTTGAGATCGGCGGCAACGACCGCTATGTCTCGGTGAGCCGAGCGGAGTTCAAGAAGATCACTGAAGGCCGCGGCCGCATCGAACTGCAGCAGCCCGTGCTGCCGCTGGGCGAATCCTGACGAATTCACCGGGCGCGGTGCGCCGCGCTCCCGGAAGGCCCCGTGCCGGCCGGCATCCACAAGGAATCAAGACATGGCCACCCCGATCCGCATCCCCGCCTGGCAGCGTCCGCATTGGCAGCCCGGCGGCGAGGACATCTACCTGCACTTCTACGTGTTCGGCAATTTCGAGAACGTGCGGGTGCCGTCCGCGCCCTACGGCAGCGATGGCCTGCCGCGCGGCATCGAGGCGACCAACCATCACCACGCCACGCTTCGCCAGTGGGACGGCTATCCGCTCCGCGGCGAGCTGGGCCGCATCTTCAAGGAAGACGCGCCGGACGCCTATCGCGCGGCCATCGATGCGCCGCAGGTGATGGTGCTGCGCGGGCGCATCGCCGACCAGGGCGACGTGGGTTATCTGCGCGACACGCTCGGCGTGGTCGCCGGCCTGCTGGATATCGGCGGCGTCGCCGTGCTCGACCCGCAGATCGTTTCGCTATTCGACGCCGATGCCTGGCGCCGTCGCTACCTGGTGCCGGATGGCGCGCCGATCCGTAACCACCTGCTGATCCTGCGCAACGGCGAGGAAGACGGCGATGGCAGCTGGGTCAGCACGCGCGGCATGCGCAAGTTCGGACGCCCCGATGTCAGCCTGCGCCACGTGCCGGACAGCGATACCGACCGCGCCGGCATGCTGTGCGAACGGCTGGCGGATATGCAGGCGCTGGGCGCGCATTTCGCCGACGGGCAGCCGCTGGAGGTGGACGGTCTGCCGGGTCTCGTCGCGACGCTGGGCGGGGGCGAGGAAGAGCCGCCGTTCTACAACCGCTTCGTCGAGTTTCGCTGGCCCGATTGAGCGGCGCAGGTCGGGGTGAGCTCAGCGAACCCCAGGCTGCTTACTTCTGGCACCTCGGGCACCAGAACGTCGAGCGTTGCCCCAGCACGGCCTGGCGGATCGCGGTGCCGCACACGCGGCACGGCTCGCCCTCGCGGCCGTACACCATCAGTTCGCGCACGAAATAGCCGGGCATGCCGTCCGGGTTGATGAAGTCGCGCAGCGTGGTGCCGCCGCGCTCGATCGCCCAGGCCAGGATGCGCTTCACCTCGGCGGCCAGGCGCGCATAGCGGGCCCGCGACACCGCGCCGGCGGCGCGGCGCGGATCGATGCCGGCGGCGAACAGCGCTTCGCTGGCGTAGATGTTGCCCACGCCGACCACCACCGCGTTATCCATCAGAAACAGCTTCACCGCCGCCGTGCGACCGCGCGAGAGATGCCAGAGCAGGTCGCCGTCGAAGGCGTCGGTGAGCGGTTCGGGTCCCAGGTCCGCCAGCAGCTCATGGGTGGTTCCCGGCGGTTGCCACAGCAGGCAGCCGAAGCGCCGCGCATCGGTGAAGCGCAGGATGCGCGGACCCTCGTTCGCGCGAACTTCCAGGGCGATATCCACATGGTCGTGCTTGCCCACCAGCGCATCCGGCGGCAGCACGCGCAGCACGCCGGTCATGCCAAGGTGCAGCAACGCGCTGCCGGCCTGCGTATGCAGCAGCAGGTATTTGGCGCGTCGCTCGATCGACTCGATGCGCTGGCCTGGCAGAAGTTGCTCGATCTCCGGCGGAATCGGCCAGCGCAGGTCGCGCCGGCGCAGCGTCACTCCAGTAACGCTGCGGCCGATCAGGTGCGGAGCGATGCCGCGCCGGGTGGTTTCGACTTCAGGCAGCTCAGGCACGCGCGCTTACGTCCAGTCGGCATGGAAGCTGCCGGGCCGGTCGATGCGTTCGAAGGTATGCGCGCCGAAATAGTCGCGCTGCGCCTGGATCAGGTTGGCGGGCAGCCGTTCCGCGCGATAGCTGTCGTAGTACGCGATCGCCGATGCGAAGCCCGGCACCGGTACGCCAGCCTGCACCGCGGCACTCACCACATCGCGCAACGCCTGTTGGTACTGCGCGGCGATATCGCGGAAATACGGATCGAGCAACAGGTTGGCCAGTGCCGGATCGTGCGCGTAGGCGTCGGTGATCTTCTGCAGGAAGCGTGCGCGGATGATGCAGCCCGCGCGGAAGATCCTCGCGATGGTGCCGTAGGGCAGGTTCCACTGGTACGTATCGGACGCCGCGCGAAGCTGGGCGAAGCCCTGCGCGTAGGACACGATCTTGCTCAGGTACAGCGCGCGCCGCACGGCTTCGACGAAAGCGGCGCGATCGCCGGCGAACGGCTTCTGCTGCGGGCCGGCAAGCACCTTGCTGGCAGCGACGCGTTCGTCCTTCAGTGCCGAAAGCAGGCGCGCGAACACCGATTCGGTGATCAGCGGCAGCGGCACGGCCAGGTCCAGCGCGCTCTGGCTGGTCCATTTGCCGGTGCCTTTCTGCGCGGCGCGGTCGAGGATGATGTCGACCCGGTCCTTGCCGGTGTCCGCGTCCTTCTTGCCGAAAATGTCGGCGGTGATCGCGATGAGATAACTGTCCAGCTCGCCCTGGTTCCAATCGGCGTAGACCTTGCCCAGTTCCTCATTGGACAGGCCGAGCACCTGCTTGAGCACCGCATAGCTCTCGGCGATCAGCTGCATGTCGCCGTACTCGATGCCGTTGTGGACCATCTTCACATAGTGGCCCGCGCCATTCGGGCCCATGTAGGCCACACAGGGCTCGCCGTCTGGCGCGCGCGCGGCGATCTCGGTGAGCACAGGGGCCACCAGGTCATACGCATCGCGCGGACCGCCCGGCATGATCGACGGGCCGTGCAGCGCGCCTTCCTCGCCACCGGACACGCCGGTGCCGATGAAATGAAGGCCGGCCGCGCCGAGCTCGCGTTCGCGCCGGATGGTGTCCTGGAAGAAGGTGTTGCCGCCGTCGATCAGCACGTCGCCCTTGTCCAGCAGGGGCTTGAGTTCGGCGATGGTGGCGTCGGTGGCGTCGCCGGCTTTCACCATCAACAGGATGCGCCGCGGCTTCTGCAGTGCGTCGACGAACGCCTGCATCGAATACGTGGGCACCAGGCGCCGGTCGGGATGCTCGGCGATCACCTCATCGGTTTTCTCTCGGCTGCGGTTGTAGATGGCGACCGTGTGACCGCGACTCTCGATGTTGAGCGCGAGATTGCGGCCCATGACAGCCATGCCGACGACGCCGATGACGGGTTGCTCGAGCGGGGGACGACTCATGCGGATGCTCCCTTGGGGAGTGACGGGAATGGCATGAATATGGGGAAAGGGCGGGGGCATGCAAGGTGCCGCGGAGGCGACGCCCGCCGGGCGATCATGGCGCCCGGGTCGTCCGCGTTGCGCGCGGCGTGAAGCGCACGGAGATCAGGGCGACGCGATCGCCGACCCGCACGTAGCGCTGCGGCCCGGTAACGGACACCTCGCCGAAGGCCAGCGCCTGCCCATCGAGGCTGAGGACGGCGACCGGCGGCGCCAGGCCGATGCGCGCCGGGTCGAAATCGGCGAGCGGACGCCAGCTCAGCACGGGGGCGGCAGCGGTGGCGGCGAGGTCGGCGAGGCGGCCTTCGTCTGTCGCCGACGCCGTGCCATCCACGGCCTGCCAGCGGCCGTCGCGCCTGGCGTAATGCTCCGCGTCGCCGCCAGGAAGCTGCAGGTCGATGCGCTGGATGGTGGCCGGATCCAGGCCCAGCAGGGTGCCTGGATCATCCTGGCGGTCGCGCCGCCATTGCCAGCCGGCGGCGACAAGCAGCGGCAGAGCCAGCGCCAGCAGCCATAATCGTTGGCGCGTGGCGCGCTTCATGCGCGGCGCCGCCGCCATGCGATCAGGCCGCCGAGTGCGAGCAGCAACAGCGGCAGCGCAACGACGAAACCGAGGCTCACGGCATTGAGCTGACCCTGGCTGATCGTCAGCACGCGGTCCGGCGCGCCGCGCGGCGGCAGGTTCACCAGGGCGTCGTCGCCCAGCAGCCAGTCGAACACGCGTTCACCCAGCGCGCGGTTGCCGCCGTTGCCCAGGAAGGTGTTGGAGAGGAAATCGCCGTCGCCGATCACTGCCACGCGCTGTTCGCTTTTGTCGGGACTGGGCGACAGGCGGGTGAGGGTGAGACCGAAATCCAGCGGACCCTTCAACTCGCCGGCGTCCGCGTCGTAACGGATGCTGGAGCTCTCCGCGTTGTCGATGGGCTGGAATTCCGTCCAGCTTTGCGGACCGGAGCGCAGGAAGGCCTGCGCGTCCCACTCGCCGCGACGCGACAGTGCCAGCGCGGAAACCTGCGGGAACAGCGTGGTGAGCATGAAGCCGCGGGTGATCGCGTGTGGCGGATAGCCGCTCAGCGCGAGCAGTCGCGGATCCTTCAGACCCAGCACGGCGCCCTGGCCGTCCACCAGCACGCCCGGCAGCACGTGCACGCCCAGCGCATCGGCCAGCGGCTGCAGACCCAGATCCTCATTGCCCGGCTCGGTCAGCCACAGCAGGTTGCCGCCCGCGGCGACGTAATCGGTAAGCGCTTTCACCGCGCCCGGAGGCAGCGCCAGGGTCGGGCTGGCCAGCACCACCAGGTCGGTGTGCTGCGGCACGGCGGTGACCTGCGCGAAGCTCAGCGGCACCGCGCGCATGCCGCGGCCTTCCAGCTGCGTCATGAACATGCCCAGGTCCGCGTTGGCCTTGCCATCCGCGCGGCGCTCGCCGTCGCCGCTGACGAAGGCGACGATGCGTTCGCCGCCGCGGGTGAGGCGCTCCAGCGCATTGGTGAGGCTGCGTTCTGACAGCTCGTCCAGCCGCTGTTCGCGATTCTGGTAATGCAGGATGAGCGCACCGTCGACGGTGATGCCGAGCTCGCGCATCTTCGCCGGATCCTGCTGCGGATCGACGAAGCGCAGGGAGAGATCGGGCTTCACCATCCGGTAGCGCTGGACGAAGGCGCTCACGGTCTGGCGCAGGTCGCCCTGCGGATTGGCGTAGCTGACGATTTCCACCGGACCCTTCAGCGCATCGAGCACCGCGCGGCTCTCCGGCGAGAGACCGGCGCGGCCATCGTGGCTCCAGTCCGCCACGTAGTCGTGGCGCCAGCTCAGGTAGCCGAGCGCCCCAGCTGCCGCCAGCAGGCCGAGCGCGAACAGCCAGCCGTCCAGACGTCTGAACCAGCGCATCAGCCGCGCTCCTTGTCGGTGGCGATCCGGCGCGTCGCCAGGATCAGCGCGACCGCGACGACCAGCACGAACCAGGCCACATCGCTGCTCGCGACCAGACCGCGCAGCATGGTTTCCAGGTGCGTGCCGAGCGCGAGCCAGTTCGATATGCCGTTGCCGATGCCGGCTTTCTGCGCGGCGAGATTCACGGTGAACAGCGCCAGGCCCAGCATCAGGCTGGCCGTGGCAGCCACTGCCGGCAGCGAGGCGAAGGCGGAACAGGCGACGCCGACCGCTCCGATCGCCGCCAGGGCGAGCGCCAGGCCCAGCATGGCCGCGGCGAACTTGCCCCAGTCCAGATGGGTGCCGTGCGCGAGGCTCAACGGCATCGCCACGGTCAGCGCCAGCCAGGCCATCAGCCACAGCAGTATCGCGAGGTATTTGCCCAGCACGATGGATGCGGGCGACACGCCGCTGGCCGAAAGCATCGGCAGGGTGCCGTTGACCCGGTCGCCAGCCAGGGTGGACATGGTCAGCAGCGGCACGACCAGCAAGGCCAGCTCCACCAGGCCGAACGGCAGGATGCCGACGGTAAGCGCGCTGCTCAGCAATGGCACGCCGACCAGGTCGGTATAACCCGGCCCGCCGGGCAGGGCGGCCAGCTTGACCTGGTTGTCGAGGAAATTGCCCAGCAGCAGCGTGAAGCGCCAGGCGAGCTGCGCCAGCGACAGCGCAGCCAGCACCCAGGCCAGCGGTCGCACGAGCAGGCGGCGCAATTCGAGCCGGGCCACCGAAAGAATCGAACTCATGCAACCGGACTCATGCAGCGTGGGCCTTTCCGTTCATGGCGATGTCGAAGAAGGTCTGTTCGAGCACGCGATGGTCGCCGCTGAGCGCGGCATCGTGTCGCAGGCGGCCCTCGTGCAGGATCGCCACGCGATCGCAGACCGCGATGGTTTCGGCCAGCAGGTGCGTGGAGAGGATCACGGCGGTGCCCGCGGCAGCCTCTTCGCGGATGATCCGGCGCAGGGACGACACCTGCACCGGATCCAGCGCGTTGGCCGGCTCGTCCAGGACCAGCAGGGCTGGCTTGTGCAGCAGGGAGCAGGCCAGCCCCAGGCGCTGGCGCTGGCCCTGCGAGAGCACGCCGGCCAGGCGGCGCAGCAGCGGCTGCAGTTCCAGCCGCTCGATGGTCGCGCCGCAGGCCTGCTTGAGTGCGCTCGAGCGCAGGCCGCGCAGGCGGCCATGCGCCTGCAGATGCTCCAAAACCGTCAGTTCCGGCCAATGCGGGGCACGTTCGGGCAGCCAGCCGACCAGGCGGGCGAGTTCGGGGTGCTCGGCGAAGTCCTGCCCGTTCAGTTCGATGCGCCCTCCGTCGGGGCTCAGCGCGCCGGCGATCATGGCCAGCGTGGTGGACTTGCCGGCCCCGTTGACGCCAAGCAGGCCAAGGATCTGCCCCTTGTCCAGCGCCAGGCTGAGACGCTCCACGGCGGGGCGTCCGGCACGTCGCCGGCCGATCTGATCGAGCCTTAACAGGGGGTGTGGCAGAGTCATTGCAAGATTGTCATGGCGCCTCCACTACGGTGACAACCGGTGGGGGCGGTTCTTGCGCGCCAAAACACGTTCCGTGACAGCTTGCCGCGGATCGCTTTCCCATGCTGGTGGGTACGGAAACCCTCGATTAGACTCGTTTTTCACCCTACTGAGTGTTTCCCATGCTCGACGCAGTGCTGAATTTCCTATCCAACGGCCTCACCGGGGCCGGATGGGTCGCCATGCTGGTCTACCTGCTGGTCATGACGCAGCTGACCATCTTCACGGTGACGCTGTACCTGCACCGCAGCCAGACCCATCGCGGCGTGGACTTCCACCCCGCCCTGGCCAACTTCTTCCGCTTCTGGGGCTGGCTGACCACCGGCATGGTGGTGAAGGAATGGGTGGCGGTGCATCGCAAGCACCACGCCAAGGTGGAGACCGAGGAAGATCCGCACAGCCCGCAGATCTACGGCATCAAGAAGGTGTTCTGGGACGGTGTGTCGCTGTACCGCGAGGCCAGCTACGTCAAGGAAGACCTCGAAAAGTACGGTCGTGGCACCCCGGATGACTGGATCGAGCGCAAGCTGTTCGGCGGCCATCCGTACTGGGGCCCGACGCTGATGCTCCTGATCGACCTGGCACTGTTCGGCGTGATCGGTGCGGCCATCTGGGCCGTGCAGATGATCTGGATTCCGTTCTGGGCCGCCGGCTTCGTCAACGGCATCGGCCACTGGTGGGGCTACCGTAACTTCGAGAGCGCCGACACCGCGACCAATCTGTCGCCGTGGGGCTTCTGGATCGGCGGCGAAGAGCTGCACAACAACCACCACGCCTTCCCCAGCTCGGCCAAGTTCGCCCTGCGCAAGTGGGAGTTCGACATCGGCTGGGCGGCGATCTGCGGCCTGCGCGCCCTGGGCCTGGCCAAGGTGCTGCGCGTGGCGCCGACCCTGGACGTGCGCCCGAACGTGCACCTGCCGGACGCCGAGACCCTGAAGGCCGTGCTGACTCATCGTTTCCACGCGATGACCGACTACTACCGCGGCGTGATCGTGCCGACCCTGCGCGACGAAGCGCTGCATGCCGGCGAGAGCATCAAGGGCACGCCGCGCCGTCTGCGCCGCGCGCTGGCCGATGGCGGCCGCTGGCTGGACAACGAAGGCCGAGAGCGCCTGCAGGCCGTGCTGGCCAAGCGCCCGACGCTGCGCGTGGTGTGCGATTTCCGCGCACGCCTGGCCGAACTGATGGAGCAGCGTGGCGCCGACCAGGCCCTCAAGGGTCTGCAGCAGTGGATCGCCGAGGCCGAGCAGAGCGGCATCCGCGTGCTGCAGGATTTCGCCCAGCGCCTGAAGAGCTACGCAGTCAGCGCAGCCTGAGCCAACAGCTTCACGCTTCAACGAAAAAGCCCGCCTTCCGGCGGGCTTTTTTTTGCGGCGCTTGTCCGCCTCGCATGCGCCACGCAAGATCGCGCCATGTCCGAGGTTCTTTTTCCCGCCTTGATCGGGCCGTCCGATTGGCCGCTGTTGGCCGCGCCGGTGCAACGCATGCACGGCGGCACCGCTTCGCTGAGCGCGCATGGCGTGGCGCAGGTCGAGGGTGCACGTCATGTGCCGGCGCGCCTGTTGCGGCGTTTGCTTGGCCTGCCCGAGCCGGGTATGGACCAGGCCATTGCCTTGAATATCGAGCGGCAAGGTAGGCGCGAAACCTGGACCCGCAGCTTCGCGAACGGGCGCATGCGTTCCACGCTGGAGCCTGCCGCGGATGGCATGCACCTGCGCGAGCGCCTCGGTCCGGTATCGCTGTACTTCGAGCTGCGCCGCGACGGTGCGGCGATCGATTGGCAATTGCGCGAAGGCCGGTTACTGGGCCTGCCGCTACCGCGCAAATGGTTCGGCAGCGTGCTCTCACGCAGCCTCGCCGAAGCGGAGCGCTATGTGTTCCATATCGATACGCGCCTGCCATTGCTCGGCCAGCTGATCGCCTATCGCGGCTGGCTGGAGATCGACTGACTTACGCGAACCGCTCAATGCCGGTGCGCAACGCATAGCGGTCGAAGCCGGCCTCGATCTGTTCGAGCGTAAGCAAGCCCGTGCAAGGCATCGCACCCTTGGTGGCGATCGCGCCGTCAGCGATGCGCCGGGCCAGCACGACGGCGGGAGTCACCGGCACCTGCGGACCGTCGCCGGCATCCGCGCTCAGCCACCAGCGCAGCTTTAGCGGCTGGCCGGCCGTATCCGTGCCGCTCAACTCCACCGTCATGCCGCCTACGTCGGAGCCGAAGCGGATGAAACGCTCGCTGAGCCGGCGTAGCGCGGGCGCATAGGCGGCGAGGTTGCGAATCAGGCCCAGGCGCACCAGTGCGGACGCGCACCATGTGGCGGACTGCAGCAGAGGCAGCTCGAGACCGGCACGGAAGATGACCGTGCGCACCTGCGGATAGCGCGCGGGAAACAGGTCCAGATCCGGAATCTCGCAAATCCCGACGCGTCGTTTGCCGAACGGGTAGGGTTGCACGCGGCTGTCCATCCAGCCGTGCGCCACCTGCCAGCGCCCGTCGCGCCACACGCGTATCGGACGACCGCAGTAGCCGAGGATGGAGGCGACCGTCGCGTCACCACGAGGCGTGCGGTTACCCGGGTTGATCGTATGTTCGATGGTGTCCAGCTTGGCGAAGCGCGGCAACAACGCGTCCACCACGGCCGTGCTCAGCGCCGGCACGCTGGAACTGCCGGCGACCAGCAGGCGCCCTGCCGCGCAAGCACGCTCGTGCAGACGTTCGATGCCGGTGACGAAGTGGCGACCGTCGGCGAGATCGATGTAATCGCAGCCTGCCACGAGACAAGCTTCCGCCACCCGATAGTCCTGGCCCTGGAACGGGCCGGCGGTGTGGATCACCAGCTGGGGGCGCAGCGCGGCAAGTGTGTCGGCGAACTCCGCATCGTCCACATCGAGCCGGGCCGCCCGCATCGATGGGTCGGCGATAGAAGCGCGCAGTGCTTCCAGCGCATCACGTCTGCGTCCGGCCACGATCAGTTCGAAGCGCGCATCGCGCGCCAGCCGACGCGCCACGCGAGAGCCAAACACACCCGTGGCGCCGATCACCACTACTCGCAAGGCCATCCCTGGAAAGTCCTCTTTGGAAGGCAGGCATTACAGCAGAGTGCCGAGGGCATCGCGCCACCCAGGCGGCTCGCAACCTGCACCTAGGGCCGGCCCTAGGTAGGGACGAACCTAGCTAGGCCATGCGCGCCTCGGCGGGTTTTCATCTGTCGTCAGGCGCCGCTCGCCGCGGCGCACGGCCAACGTCCCCACTGTTCCGGAGCCAACGATCATGTCCAGCGTCAACGTCGCTTTCGCCGGTGCCGACATCCAGCGTTACCTCGGGATGCTGGAGAGCAATCCGGTGCAGGATCCGAAGATCGGCCCCGACACCACGGCGCCGAATCGTTCGCTCTACAACGACGCCAGCGGCAATCCGGACTTCTCCAACAGCAGTCAGCCCCATCCCGACGACGTCAAGCAAGAGGGGTACGGCGACTGCTATTTCGATTCGAGCCTGGCCGCGCTGGCGCAGCAGCATCCGGATCAGATCAAGAACATGATCCACGACAACGGCAACGGTACGTTTACCGTGACCTTCCCGCACCAGAAGGACAACGGCGCGGGCAACCTGTGGGGCTTGTTCGGCGACGACTATCACGATGTGAAGATCACCGTGAGCGACAAGGATCTGCCCAAGAACGCCACCAACGCCGGCGACACCAATCCCAAGTGGCCGGAGGTGCTGGAAGCGGCGTACGCCAAGCTGCATGGCGGTTACGACAAGATCGGCAACGGGGGCAATCCCACCGACGCGATGAACGCGCTCACCGGCAAGAGCGCCGATTACTACTCGCCCAAGGACGGCGCGGGGAAGATCGAGCAGGCGCTGAAGGACGGCAAGCTCGTCACCATTCTCACGCCCAAGTCCGACGGCGATCAGAAGGGCATGGAGGCGGGCCAGAATCCGCATGGTCTGGTGGGCGAGCATGCCTATACGGTGACTGGCGTCTGCACCGGGCCGGATGGCAAGCAGTACGTCGAGCTGCGTAACCCCTGGGGCTTCGACGATCCGCAGAACATCCCGCTGGACCAGTTGAACGACGGCTCGGTAGCCGAGGTCGAGATCGGCAACGCCTGATCCGGCTCCGTCACGCTGTGATCGCCGTCATCCGGCGGCGGAGAACGGCGTGGCAAGCTCGCGCCATGGCAACCATCGATCAAGCGCGCCACGCGACGACTAGGTGCCCCCGCCCGGGGCGCCTTGTCCTGTCCGCGGCGCTGCTGCTACTTTCGGCCGGCGGCACTTCCGCATGGTCGACGCAGGCAGGAAAACCCATGTCCAGCTCCAGCGATCAGCAACAGGCCGCTTCGGCCGAAGTGGAAATCGCCCGCGGCGCCGCCGGCGTGATCGGCCGTTCGCGCGTCGGCG
The DNA here is from genome assembly GCF_055814425.1 of Dyella sp. CR10. Classification (NCBI taxonomy): domain Bacteria; kingdom Pseudomonadati; phylum Pseudomonadota; class Gammaproteobacteria; order Lysobacterales; family Rhodanobacteraceae; genus Dyella; species Dyella sp. CR10. The sequence continues at coordinate 4,223,139 of NZ_CP185986.1, read as the reverse complement.
TATCGGCCATTGCGGCAACGCCGCCGCCGTTCCAGGGTGCCCTGCCGGGGGCGCGCGCCACGCTCATCGAGATGCGCGAAACGCCGATGCATGTGGAGAGCACGCTGGTCGTGCATGAAAAGATGCTGCTGCCGCTGGCCGATGGCCTGCACCGCGTGAACAAGCTCGCCACGCCGGGCGAAACCGATCCCAGGGGCCACATCATCGTGGACGGCGAAGTCGCTCGCGCGGCTTCTCCCGGTACCGTGTTCGCGAGCGAAGAGGGCCGCCTGCGCATCGGCGGTCCCAAGGTCAGCGATGCGTTCGACTTGCGCGTGTTGTCGTGGTCACCCGACAAGCATGCGCCGCAGAGCGCTACCGTGGAGTGGCTGACGGCCGCCTATCCGCGTGAAAGCCTGCCACCGCAGCAGATCATGCAGCAGACGGTGAGGCCGGGCGACCGCCTGCAGATCGGCAAGGCGGTGCTGATCGTCAGAGCCGTCGAGGGCCAGACACAAGACCATCCTGCGTGGATCGAATTCGAGCTGGTGCCCACCCACTGAGCGGCAAGGGCGGCAGCAAGCGGATGTGAGCTCTTGCCTTGGGATGGCCGGCGCAAAGCCGGCGTGCGGGGGGCATGACTTGCAGCAGGGCGGCGGGGCCGGGGAACGGTGTAACGTCGACGCAATTATTTGCGCAGTACGCCTACCCAAGGAGACCGCACGATGCCGTCCGCCGCTTCATTGAAGGGACTTGCCCGGCTGCCCCTCGCCGCCGGCCTGATCGCCATCCTGCCCGCGCTGGCGCTGGCCGGCTATGACAAGCCGCCCGAACCGCTGCTCGGGGTGATGCACGCGCCGCTTCCGGCGGTGCCCATGCTCGATCCCACGCGCCAGCGCATGTTGCTCGTCGAGCAGTCGCAGTACCCGCCGATCGCGCGCGTGGCCGAGCCGTACCTCAAGCTGGCGGGCTTGCGCATCGAGCCGGCCAATCACGCCCGGCATGACGCGTCGAGCGGCTACGGCATCCGTACCTGCCTGAAGCGCTTCACGGTGGAAGACGTGGCCAGTCACAAGCAGCTGCCGGTGGCATTGCCGGCGGATGCCTGTCCGAGCCAGCCGCAGTGGTCGCCCGATGGCCGCCGCTTCGCTTTCGCCAATACGACGAAGGAGCGCACCGAACTTTGGCTGGGCGATGCGCTGACCGGCCAGGTGCGGCGCGTCGAGGGCGTATGGCTCAACCCGGTGATGGAAGACGACGTGCAATGGCTGCACGGCAGCGACTCGCTGCTGGTCAAGCAGGTGCCCGCCAATCTTGGCGCCGCGCCCAAGGTCAGCGAGACCGCCGGCCCGGAGATCAAGGAGTCGATCGGTGGCAAGGGCGAGAGCAGCACCTACGAGGCTCGCGACACGCTGGGCAGCCCCGATGACGAAGCCTTGTTCGAGTACTACGGCACCGCCCAGCTGGCGGTGGTCGATGCGGCCAGCGGCAGCGTCAAGGCGGTGGGCAAGCCGGGCGTCCTTGCCGGCGTGTCCGGCGCGCCCGACGGTGAGCACGTGCTGGTCGAGACGCTGAAGAAGCCGTACTCGTATGTCACCACCTATGAGCGTTTCGCACGCGACGTCAGCGTGCTCGATGTGCGCACCGGGCAATCCACGGCGATCGCTTCGCTGCCGGTGGCCGATCGCGTGCCGGTGCGCGGCGTGCCGACGGGTCCGCGCGATTTCGACTGGCGCGCCAATGCGCCGGCGACGCTGGTGTGGCCCGAGGCGCTGGACCAGGGCGATTGGAAGGTGAATGTCCCGCAGCGCGACAAAGTCATGTCGTGGAGCGCGCCGTTCAGCGGCAAGCCGCAGGAAGTGGCGCGCACCACGCAGCGCTTCAGTGGCATGCGCTGGCTGGCGCAGGGCGATGAGCCGTTCGTCTACGAGTACGACGCCAACAAGCGCTGGATCCACATCTCGCGTATCGATGTCGCCCATCCGTCCAAGCCGGCGCGCACGGTATGGGACTACTCGATGGACGAGAACTACAAGCAGCCTGGCTCGCTGCTGATGCAGCAGTTGCCGAACGGGGCGCGCGTGATCCGGCAGGAGGGCGATGACGTTTACCTGGCCGGCACCGGCGGCACACCGCAGGGCGATCGTCCTTTCCTCGATCGCTATGCGCTGTCGAGCGGTCGCACCGAGCGCTTGTTCCGTGGCGATGGCGCGGATCATTACGAAGCCGCGCTGGCGGTGCTGCCCGGGGGCGAGCGCTTCATCACGGCGCGGCAGTCGCCGGCAGAGCCGCCGAACCTGTTCCTGCATGCGCTCGGCGCGCCGGTGGCCGACGCCAAGCCCGGTGAGGCTGCGTTCGTTTCCAGCAGCGAGGCGATTACCCATATCACCGATCCCACGCCGCAGGTGCGCGGCATCGGCAAGCGGCTGGTCACCTACAAGCGCAAGGACGGCGTGGAGCTGTCGTTCACCCTGTACACGCCGCCGGGCTATAAGGAGGGCACGCGCCTGCCGGCCATCCTCTACGCCTACCCGCTCGATTACGCAGACCCGAGCAAGGCCGGGCAGGTGAGCGGCTCGCAGCAGAAGTTCGACATCCTGCGCGGCTACCGCCTGCTGCTGCTGTCGGGCTACGCCGTCATCGACAACGCTTCCTTCCCGATCGTCGGCGATCCGCGCACGGCCTACGACACCTATGTCGACCAACTGGTGATGGATGCGCAGGCCGCGGTGGACAAGGCGGTGGAGCTGGGCGTGGTCGATCGCGAGCGGATTGGCGTCACCGGTCACAGCCATGGCGCGCTGATGACCGCCAACCTGCTGGCGCATACGGATCTCTTCCGCGCGGGCGTGGCGACCAGCGGCGGCTACAACAAGGATCTGACGCCGTTCGGTTTCCAGAACGAGCGGCGTTCGCTGTGGCAGGCGCCGAGGGTGTACGAGCAGGCTTCGGCTTTCTTCCACGCCGACAAGATCAAGTCGCCGCTGTTGATCATGCATGGCATGGACGACGCCAACCCGGGCACCGAGCCGGTCCAGTCGCCCAAGCTATTTCAGGCCATCCGCGGTCTGGGTGGCACCACGCGACTGGTGATGCTGCCGCACGAGCCGCATTGGTACACCGCGATGGAGTCGAACGAGCAGGAGGTGTACGAGATGCTGACCTGGTTCGACAAATACGTGAAGAACGCCGCGCCCAAGGCGAAGGCGCAGGGCAAGGCGGCGCCTTGAGATCGCCGCGGCGCAGGCGAAAAAAAACCCGCCACGGAGGGCGGGTTTTTCATGGAAAGCGGATCAATTACTTGATCTTGCCTTCCTTATAGATCACGTGCTTGCGGACAACCGGATCGTACTTCTTGAACTCGAATTTGTCCGGCGTGTTCTTCTTGTTCTTCTGCGTGGTGTAGAAGTGACCGGTGCCGGCCGAGGAGATCAGGCGGATCTTGTCGCTCTTGCTCTTGGACATGGCTTAGGGCTCCTCAGATCTTCTCGCCGCGGGCACGCAGGTCGGCGATCACGGCCTCGATGCCCTTCTTGTCGATGGTGCGCAGCGCCTGGTTGGAGACGCGCAGTTTCACCCAGCGGTTCTCGCTGGCGACCCAGAAGCGGCGCTCGTGCAGGTTCGGCAACCAGCGGCGACGGGTCTTGTTGTTGGCGTGCGAGACGTTGTTGCCGGTCTGCACACCCTTTCCGGTGACTTGGCATACACGGGCCATGATGACCTCCGTAATTGGTGTACCGCCCGTTGGCCAGGGCGACATCGGCCCAGCGGCGCCGATGCGCCACGCGATGCTGGAGGGTGCTGCTTTCGGGGGCTGCCGTGAGGTCCGCATCGCGTCGCGGACGTGCCCGTAAGGCCGGGCCGGCATGGCCGAGCCGTGCATTCTCCCAGGAAACCGCAGGGTTGCGCAAGTTTTGAGCAGCCCGGACGCCGGATCGGGCGGCGACCGACCCCCATCAGGCGCACCCCGCGGCTTCATGGTCCGCCCTCGGTCGTCTCATGGCGGCCTGCGGGGATGTATGGAACAATCGGCCTCTTTGTCCGTTTCCGCATTGAGAGAGTGAGGGTTCAGAGATGGCAGACGTTCAAGCCAACGGGCACGCCGAGCAGGCCGGCCAGCCGCAGCTGGTGCTGCAGAAGATCTATGTGAAGGATGTGTCGTTCGAGGCGCCGCACGCCCCGCACATCTTCCAGCAGATCGCCGAGACCAACGAGCAGCCGCAGGTGCAGTTGAACCTGGGCCAGCAGGCTTCGGAACTCGGCGGCGACCTGTACGAGGTCGTGCTTAGCCTGACCCTGACCTGCACCCTGGGCGATCGCACCGCCTACCTAGCCGAAGTGAAGCAGGCCGGCGTGTTCGGCGTGGCCGGTTTCAGCGAGGCGGACCACGCCGGCATCATCGGCAGCTACTGCCCGAACCTGCTGTTCCCGTACGCCCGCCAGGTGATCTCCTCGCTGGTGATGGAGGGCGGCTTCCCGCCGTTCCTGCTGCAGCCGATCAACTTCGACGCGTTGTACGCCGAGCAGCAGCGCCGCATCGCTGGCGGCGACGAGACTCCGGCACTCAATAGCTGAGCCTCCTGTCATGGCTGAACGTCCGACCCTGGCGGTCCTGGGAGCCGGCTCGTGGGGGACAGCGCTCGCCGCGTTGACCGCTCGCAATGGCGTGCCGACCCGTTTGTGGGGCCGGGACGCGAGGGCGCTGGCGGCGATGGCGGAAACCCGCCAGAACCAGCGCTACCTGCCGGATATCCAGCTGCCGGCGGAACTGCGTTTCGAGCCCGACCTGGCTGCCGCCCTGCGCGGCGCCGGCGTCGTGCTGATCGTGGTGCCCAGCCACGCCTTCGCCGCGATGCTGGACGAGATCGCGCCCCTGCTCGATCCGGGTGCAGGCATCGCCTGGGCGACCAAGGGCTTCGAGCCGGGTACCGGCCGCTTCCTGCACGAACTGGTGGCCGAAAAGCTGCCTGGCCGCGCGGCCGCGGTAGTGACCGGTCCGTCCTTCGCCAAGGAAGTGGCGCTGGGCCTGCCCAGCGCGGTCACCGTGCATTCGGATGACGACGCCTTTGCGCAGCAGCTTGCCTCGATGCTGCACGCGCCCAACTTCCGCGCCTACTCCGGTGGCGACGTGCTGGGCGCCGAGCTCGGCGGTGCGATGAAGAATGTGCTGGCGGTGGCGACCGGCGTCGCCGATGGCATGGACCTGGGGCTCAATGCCCGCGCCGGCCTGATCACCCGCGGCATGAACGAGATGCTGCGCCTGGGCGTGGCGCTCGGCGCCAAGCCGGAGACGCTGATGGGCCTTTCCGGCCTGGGCGATCTGGTGCTCACCTGTACCGGCGATCTGTCGCGCAACCGCCGCCTAGGCCTCGCGCTGGGCCGTGGCATCGCCATCGACGAGGCGGTGCGCCAGATCGGACAGGTGGTGGAAAGCGTGGTTACCGCCGACGAAGTGGCGCGCCTGGCAGCCAAGCACGGCCTGGATCTGCCCATCAGCAACGGCGTGCGCGCCGTGCTGCACGGCGAAGTCACGCCGGTGGAGGGTCTGCGCGCGCTGATGTCGCGCGAACAGAAGCCGGAGTATCCACAAGGCTTGTTCGAACCCGCCTGAGTGCTGCATTTCCTGCTTCCGCGGTCGCCTGAAAAAAATCGGGCGCGGAGGCGCGCATCTCCACACGGGCCTTGCTAAGCTCGGTCTTTTGGTCGCCCCGCCGGACCGCACGCGCATGCAGCAAACCGACGAGAAAGGCCTCGCCGAGGACACCCCGCAGCGTCGCGAGGAGAGCGCGCAATCGCTGCCGCCCGTGTGGCGCCGCCTGCTGGAAGACGGCGGCGCGGCCGCCGCGCCGGAGCGCGGCGTGCTCGGCTTCTTCCTCGATCCGATTCCGGAAGAGGGCGCTACCTACGTGCGCCTGGACGTGGCTCCGGTCTTGCTCGCCGTGGCCGACCAGGGTCGTTTCGCGCGTCCAGCTCCGCTGGACAGCCGTCATCTCGCCCAATTGCCGCTGGAGCCGCACGAGCAGCGTCTCGCCGCCACCGTGCTGGGCCTGCCGCAGACGGTCCGCAAGAGCCGCAGCTACGCACGGCTTGCCGGCCATGTCGGCGACACGCTGCTGGCCGAAATCCTCGACACCGCGCCGTGCTTCCTGGGCGGCCTGGCCGGGCTGCGCCTGTCGCGCGGCAAGGCGCACCTGCTCAACTGGCACTGGCACCTGGAGAAGGACGGCAGTCAGCGCCTGTTCCCCTCGCTGCCGGCGAACCTGCGCCTGGTGCGCATCGATGGCCTCTGGTACTTCGATCCCGAGCGCGCCGAGCTGGGTCATCTGGAGGCGCAGGCGGAGGAAACCCAGTGGCTGGATCTGCCGCCGCTGAAGCACGAATACAGCCGCGTGCTGCGCGACGTACTGCCGCATACCCGCCTGGCCCAGCGCGTGCCGTCGCCGCAAGTATTCGACGAACTGCGCCGCGCGGAACTGGCGCCGCGTCCGGTGCTGATCCTGCACGCGCTCACCCGCCACGCGCGCCTGGCCGCCGGCACGCCGCCGCTGGCCTATGCGCAGCTGGCCTTCGATTACGCCGGCGAGCGCCTTCCCGGCCGCGGCGGCGAACCGTTGGTGCGGCGCGTGCGGCACGGTGTCCTGGTGGAGATCGCGCGCCGCCGCGCGGAAGAACTCACCGCGATGGAGCAGCTCGAGCGCGCCGGCCTCACCCCGGGCGTGGATACCGAAGGTTTGCCGTGGGATCTGGCCGACACGCTGCCGGAAGACGCCTGGCTGTTCCCCGGCAAGGGCTATGCCGGAGCGCTGGAGGTGAACACGCCTGCGCGCTGGCTGGCGCTGCGTCCGAAGCTGGAGGCCGAGGGTTTTTTGCTCGAGTACGCTCCCAGCTTCCCGTTCGAAGTGCTCGAGGGCCCGGTGCAGTGGTACGGCAACGCCGTGGAAGACGCCGACGACCACGCGTTCGATCTGGAGATCGGCATCGAGGTCGAGGGTAAGCGCCACAACCTGCTGCCCGCCGTGGCGCAGGCGCTGGCCGAGCACCAGCTCAACCTGAGCCCCGCGCCCAACGAGCCGGAAGATGCCGTGTGGTACGCGCCGGTCGACGAGCGCCGCCGCGTGCCGGTGCGCCTGAAGGAGCTGCGCGGCCTGCTCGCGCCCCTGGCCGAATACCTGGAGAAGCCGCGCAAGAAGCTGCACCTGCCGCGCGTGCAGGCCGGCCGTCTCGAAGAAATCGTCGATGCGTTGCCCACCGGCGCCGCCCTCGAAGCGCCCGATCAGCTGCGCGGCTTCACCGCGCGCCTGCGCGATGCGGCCGAACGCGCCAGCGATGCGATCCCGGAAGGGCTCACGGTGGAGCTGCGCCCGTATCAGCGCGAGGGCCTGCGCTGGTTGAACGCGCTGGCCGAGGCCGGCGTCGGCGGCGTGCTCGCCGACGACATGGGCCTGGGCAAGACCCTGCAGCTGATCACGCATCTGCTGGCGCTGAAGGAGCGCGGCGCGCTCACGCTGCCGGCGCTGATCGTGGTGCCCACCAGCCTGATACCGAACTGGCAGGCTGAGATCGCGCGCTTCGCGCCCGCGCTCAAGGTGCTGGCCTTGCACGGGCCGCAGCGTGGCGGCGACTTCTCCCAGCTGGGCGGGCAGGACATCGTGCTGACCAGCTACGCGCTGCTGCCGCGCGATGTGGTCACGCTGCGCAAGCAGCCGTTCGCGCTGATCGTGCTGGACGAGGCGCAGCAAGTGAAGAACCCGCGCACGCAGGCGCGCCGCGCGGTGCTGAGCCTGCGCGCCCCGCGCTGCATCTGCCTCACCGGCACGCCGCTGGAGAATCACCTGGGCGAGCTGTGGTCGCAGGTCGACCTGGCCGTGCCCGGCCTGCTCGGCGACGAGGGCGCATTCCGCCGTCACTATCGCGTGCCGATCGAGAAGCAGCGCGACACCGATTGCCAGGACCGTCTCAACCGTCGCCTCGCGCCTTTCATCCTGCGCCGAACCAAGGCTCAGGTCGCGTCGGAGCTGCCGCCGAAGACCGAGATCACCCGCCGCGTGGTGCTTGAAGGCCGCCAGCGCGAGCTGTACGAAAGCCTGCGCCTGTCGCTCGCCGAGGAATTGCGCGAGGTGATCGCGCAGCGCGGCATCCAGCACAGCGGCATCGTCGTGCTCGACGCGCTGCTCAAGCTGCGCCAGGTCTGCTGCGATCCGCGGCTGGTGAAGCTGGAAGCGGCGCGCGGCGTGCGCGATTCCGCGAAGTTCGACCTGCTCATGGACATGCTTCCGGCGCTGCTGGCCGAAGGACGCAAGGTACTGCTGTTCTCGCAGTTCACCGAGATGCTCAAGCTGATCGCGCACGAACTGGACCGCCGCCGCATCTCCTACGTCACCCTCACCGGCGAGACGCGCGATCGCGCCGAGCCCGTGCGGCAATTCCAGGAAGGCGACGTGCCGCTGTTCCTGCTGTCGCTGAAGGCCGGTGGCGTGGGTCTCAACCTCACCGCCGCCGACACCGTGATCCATTACGACCCGTGGTGGAATCCTGCTGCCGAAGCGCAGGCCAGCGATCGCGCGCACCGCATCGGCCAGGACAAGCCGGTGTTCGTGTTCCGCCTGATTACTGCTGGCACGGTCGAAGAGCGCATCGAAGAGCTGAAGGCGCGCAAGGCCGAATTGGCCGAAGCCGTACTCGAAGGCGGCGGTACGCGCGAGAAACTGAGCTTCGATCAGGAAGATCTCGACGCGCTGCTCGCGCCGGGCTGAGCGTCAGCGCCTGCGGTCGCGCGTCAATGCGGTCGCACGCGCAGCAATGAATCCACCGCCTGCTGCCATTCCGGCGAGCCCGGCTGGGTCTGCGGTGCTTCCTGGCCCAGCTTGCGCTGCACGGCATCGTTCCATTCGGCGGAGCCGAAATCGGGACCATGCTTCTGCTCGTCGCTGATCCCCAGTCGCTGGTCTACCCATTGATACCACTCGTGCGAGCCGAGCGCGGCGTTGTTCGGCGCTGCAGCGGCGGCAGATGCCCGGGGTTCGGGCTTTTTCTCCGGTTGTGGCGCCTGTGGCGACGAGCAGGCGGCCACGAGCACGGCCAGAGGCAGGAAAGCGAGTCGACGCATGACAAGTACCCCGAGGAATTCCAAGGGGTTGAGCCTAAACCCGCAAGCTGGCGTGGCGGTGAATCGTCCCTGACACGCCAGGGACGCTCAGGCGCCGTCGAGCGCCACGGTGCCCTGGTGATAGAGGATTTTCCAGTCATCGCCGTCGCGTCGCCAGATCGTTGCTCTGCGCGTGATCCGTTCCGCCTGGCGGAGCGTATAGGTGACCAGGTAGGCCTGCCCGTCGATCGGCATGCAATGAAAGTCTTCGACTTCCAGCGGTTCGTCGAGCCAGCCATCGCGATGGCGCTCTTCCAGCATGGCGAGCACGTACTCGCGACTGTAACGCCGACCGGACGCACCGACTTCATGGAAGCCTGCAGCCGTCATGCGCTCGAAGTCGGCGCGCGCATGCCCGAACGCCTCGCGGTGAAAGATCGGCTCCCGCTGGCGCAGCGCTTCGCGCACTTCGTCCAGCTCAGTCATGGCAGAGCTCAGGGCCGCGCGGCCACTTCATCGATATGCCTGAGCAGGTCGGCTGGATCGTCGTACACGCGGAACGCGCCCGAACGCGACAGCTCGTCCTCGCCATAACCTCCGGAGAGCAGCCCGACGCCCAGCGCGCGGGCGCGTTGGGCAGCGAGCATGTCCCAGATGCTGTCGCCGATCACCAGCGACTGCTGGATATCCACGCCCAGCTTCTCGGCGGCCGCGAGGAACAGGTCGGGATCGGGCTTGGCATGCTTCACCTGGTCGCGCGTAATCACCGGCACTTTGGACGGATCGACGCCGAGCGCCTCGATGTTGTGGGCGGCAGTGGCCATGCGCCCACTGGTCGCGATCGCCCAGGGATAACCCTGCTCGGTGAGATAGGCCAGCAGTTCGCGCGCACCGGGCAGCGGCCGCACCAGGCCCTGGGTGTGCTGCCGGTTGAACGCTTCGACGTGGCGCTGATGCAACCGCGCCAGGCGCTCCTCGGTGATCTCCAGCCCCGTCTCGCGCAACAGGATGTTGGTGAACAACGCGCCGCTCATGCCGATCTTGCGGTGGATGCGCCATACGGAGAGCTCCACGCCCTCCGCATCCAGTGCTTCCTTCCACGCCAGGACATGCTGATAGACGCTATCGACCAGGGTGCCGTCGAGATCGAACAGAAAGGCGGTGCTGCTGCGGGACATGGGGAGTCTCCGGGGCGAGAGGGATCAAGTGTCGCCGATCCGCCAGGACGATGCTAAGCACCGTCGGCCCCGCATACGGGGGACATCGTGGCAACCGCCGATCGGCCTCAATCGGCCAAGAACCGATACCCCACACCCGCCTCCGTCTTCAGCCACCGCGGCGTGGCCGGATCGTCGCCCAGCTTCTGCCGCAGCTTGCCGAGCACGATGCGCAGGTAATGCGTGTCGTGCACGTGGGTGGGGCCCCAGATGTCGCGCAGCAGCTGCTGTTGCGTCACCACGCGGCCAGCATGGCGCAGCAGCATGGCGAGCACCGCGTACTCCTTGCGGGTGAGCGCGAGCGGCTGGCCATCCAGGTGGACTTCGCGGCGGGCGATGTCGATGACGAGGCGTCCGTCGTCGTAGCGCTGCGCCGGCGGTTCGGGGTCGCCGGCGCGGTTGCGCAGCAGCGCACGCAGGCGCGCCATCAGTTCCTGGATGCCGAACGGCTTGGTCACGTAATCGTTGGCGCCGGCGTCGAGCGCGCGCACTTTCTCGCTCTCGGCGTCACGCACGGACAGCATCAGCACGGGTACCTGCGACCACTGCCGCAGCTCGGCCAGCACCTCGTGACCTTCACGATCGGGCAGGCCGATGTCGAGGATCACCAGATCGGGCGAGCGCGTGGCCGCCTTGGCCAGACCTTCCTCGGCGTTCGCCGCCAGCACGACGTCGTAGCCCTCGGCGCGCAAGCCGATATCGAGGAATTTGCGGATCTGCGCCTCGTCGTCGATTACGAGGACACAGGGAGCGGCGGCGGTCATGAGGCTTCGGGCGGCGCGGGCAAGGGCAGGGTGATGCGAATGGTGGTGCCCTTGCCGTCGCCGGGCAAGGCTTCCACCGAGCCGCCGTGGGCGCCGATCATGCCGCGGCAGATGGCCAGGCCCAGGCCGGTGCCCTGCGGAGCGCGGTCGCCGCGCGACACCGAATAGAACATGTCGAAGATGCGCGCGCGTTCGTCCTCGGGAATGCCGGGGCCGCGATCGCTCACATCGACGATGAGCTTGTCCGCATCCGCGCGGACCATTACGCGGACGGCCTCATCGGGCGGCGAGAAGCGCGCGGCGTTCTCCAGAATATTGAACAACGCCTGCTCGATCAGCGCCGGATGCACGTACAGCAGCAGCGTGCCCGGCGGCAGCACGGTATCCACCTTCAGCTCGGGGAACAGCTTGTGCAGCCGCGTCACGGCCGCGGCGACGATCTCGGCGACGTCGGTCCAGTCGCGGTTGAGCTTGAGCGTGCCGTGGCCCAGCCGCGTCATGTCCAGCAGGTTCTGGATATAGCGGTCCAGGCGCTGGCCTTCGCCGAGGATGGCCTCGAGCAGCTCCTTGCGCTCGCCCGCCGGCAATTGATCGCCATAGGCGGACAACGTACCGGCCGAGCCGATCATCGAGGCGAGCGGCGAGCGCAGGTCGTGCGAGACGGAGGAAAGCAGCGCGTTGCGCAGGCGCTCGGTCTCGCCCTGGACGCGCGCGCCTTCCAGTTCGTCGGCAAGGCGTGCGCGCTCCAGTGCCTGGCCGATGTCCTGCACCATCGCCAGGGCCAGGCTGCGCTGGTCGGGCGAGAGATCTTTCTGTTCCGGTGCGAAGCGCATCGCGGCGACACCCAGGTGGCGGTTCTCGCCACCCAGCGGCAATACCCAGCAGGGCGCGGCGTTGAGCGTGTCGGTATAGCGGCCCGCAGGTTCGGCGTGGGCCTCGCTCCAATCGGCGGCGCCCAGATCCTGCGCAGTGAGGTGGAAATCGCGCGGCGACACCGCGGCCACCTGCAGCACGCGGCCGGGATCGCGCATCAGGATCGCGGCGTCGCAGCGCAGCGCCTGTGCCAGCGCGGCGGCGCCCGCGTCGCGCACGGCGGAGGCATCCGTGCTGGCGGTCAGTCGCTGGCCCAGCCGCAGCAGGGCGCGCATATGCGCATGCGCGGCGCGCATCGACTGCACCTGGCTGGACAGCCGCGTTGCCAGCCGGCTGCACACCAGCGCCGCGACGAAGAACAGGCAGACCGCCAGCACATCGTCGAAGTTGGCGATCATCAAGGTGTAGCGCGGCGGCGCGAAAAAGAAGTTGTAGCCGAGGAAGCACAGCGTGGCCGTGTACACCGCCACCGCCATGCGCGTGCGCACCGCGACGATCAGCACGGCAGTGAGGAAGATCAGCGCGAGGTTGGCCACCGACAGGTAGCGGTCGGCGAGGAAGGCCAGGCCGAACGCGGCCAGGGCGGCGAGGGTGGCATAGACATATTCGTCGCGCTTGCCGCGGCCGCCAGGCATGCGCAGCCGCAGCCGCGACTGCGCGCGCTCGGCCGGCGTGGCGATGATGGTCAGCTCCAGGTGCGCGCCACGGCGCAGCAGTTGCTGGGTCAGCGACAGCCCGAGCATGCGCGCGAGCGGCCGTTCTCGCGTCCGGCCGAGCAGGATCTGGCCGACGCCCTCGCGGTCGGCATGCGCCAGCAGCTCTTCGGCGACGGCGTGGCCACGCAGTATCACGGTGTCGCCGCCCAGCCGGCGGGCCAGTCGCATGGCGGCGTCGAGCTGTTCGCGCCGCTTGCCGTCCAGGTCCGCGCCAGTGTCCACGAAGGCCACGCTCCACGGCGCGCCACGCCGTTCGGCAATGCGGCGCGCCACGCGTACCAGGTACTCGCTCTGGCCGTGGCCGTCGATCGCCGCGAGCACGCGCCGGCGCACCGGCATGGCGCCGCCGCGCGCGAGCATGTGGCCACGCAAGTCGCTGTCGACATGGCCGGCCACGGTATCCACCGCCAGCTCGCGCAGGGCGGCGAGGTTGCTCGGGGAGAAGAAGGCATCCAGCGCGGCGGCCGCGGTTTCCGGCACGTAGACCTTGCCTTGCTTGAGGCGCTGGATCAGCTCGCGCGGCGGCAGGTCGACCAGCACGATGTCGCGCGCGCGATCGAGAAAGGCATCCGGCACGGTCTCGCGCACGGTGACGTTGGTGATGCGCCGTACCTGGTCATTGAGGCTCTCCAGGTGCTGCACGTTGAGCGCGGTGTATACCTCGATGCCTGCATCGAGCAGTTCGGCGATGTCCTGCCAGCGTCGCTCGTGGCGTCCGCCCGGGAGATTGCGGTGGGCCAGTTCGTCGACCAGGATCACCGCCGGCTTGCGCGCGAGCGCGGCATCCAGGTCGAATTCGGTGAAATCGCGGCCGCGATATTCGACCCGGCGGCGCGGCAGCACCTCCAGTCCTTCGATCAGCGATTCGGTTTCGGCGCGGCCATGGGTCTCCACCAGGCCGATCACCACGTCCACGCCCTGGCGCTTGAGTTCGCGCGCGGCCGACAGCATGGCGAAGGTCTTGCCCACGCCGGGTGCGGCGCCCAGGAAGATCTTCAGGCGGCTGCCGCGCTCCTCCTGCACGCTGTCGAGCAGGGCATCGGCGCGCAGTTCCCTGGAAAGGTCGGACATGGAGGCGGATCGTCCTGGAGGCGTGGTGCGTAATGTAGCGCGCCGCATCGCCGCAGGTCGGGATGGGCTGTTGGCTCTTCCCGACTTGCGTGCACGGTGTCACCGCTTGTCGAGCGCATCCAGCGCCAGATTCAACTGCAGCACGTTCACGCGCGGCTCGCCCAGCAGGCCGAACTGACGGCCGCTGGTGAACTGCGCCACCAGTGACTGCAGTTTCGCCGGATCCAGTCCGCGCGCCTTCGCCACGCGCACCAGCTGGTACTGCGCGGCGGCGGGGCTGATCTCCGGATCGAGGCCGCTGCCCGAGGCGGTGACCAGATCCACCGGCACAGTTGCGGTGTTGCCCGGATCGGCGGCGCGCAGCGCATCGATGCGTTGCTTGACGGCATCGGTGAGCGCCAGGTTGGTCGGACCCTGGTTGGAACCGGTCGACGAGGCGCCGTTGTTGGCCATCGGCGACGTCGCCGACGGGCGTCCCCAGAAGTACTTCGGCTCGGTGAAGGACTGGCCGATCAGGCTGGATCCGACCGCCTTGCCGTCCTTCGTCACCAGGCTGCCGTTGGCCTGTGCCGGAAACAGCACTTGGGCCAGCCCGGTGGCGAGAAGCGGATAGGCCGCGCCGGTAATGAGGGTCATCAGCAGCAGCATGACCAGGGAGTTGCGAATCAGCTTGCCCATGGCGGAAACCTCAGTAGTGCAAGATCGCGTCGACCAGCGCGGTCGTCTGATGATTCTTGTGGCCGCCGTCATAGGCGGGGAAATCGTAGGCGTGCTCGTAGCGGATCTCGGGGCGGATCTCCAGGTCCTGCGAAACCCAGTGCGTCAGGCCCACGGTGTGGCTGGAGTAGCGCGTGGCGAAACCGGTGCGCTGGCCCTGCAGATCGCGATAGAACTCGTTGCGCACCGAGAGCATGTTGCTCGGATTCAACTCGAAATTCAGGTAGTTCACGATGCCGAAGGCCGAGCTGCGTCCCAGCGGAAAATCGGGCGCCTCACCCAGCGGATAACCCGGCTTGCCGATCGGCGCGTGGGACTGCGACGGGTCGGTCGCCAGCGCCTGGTCGCGCACATAGATGCGGTACGTCTCGGTGAGCATGTGCACCTGCGGCGTGAAGCGGTGGCCCCAGGTGAGCACGAACTCCTGCAGGTTGTTGTAGGTCTGCCTGGCGTGGTTGTAGGACTCCACGCAGGGATAGAGCATGTCGTCGTTGGATTTGGACACCCAGCGCACGCACGCCTGCGCGGAGAGCTTGCTGGTGCGGTCCCAGATAGCCGAGTCGTCGCCACCATGCACGCCCAGCTGCAGCGTCCACTGGTCGTTGAGCTTGGTGGTCGTGATCACGCCCATGTTGGTGTAGGCATCGACCGTGTAGAGGATCGAGTGCGTGAGCAGGTAATTGTTGGGCGAGAACTGCGCCTCGATGTCGGGCAGCGAAAGGTAGCGGCCGGCGGTGATCACCATGCCCTGCGCCACCCACGGGATGTACAGGTCGACGTAGGCGATCATCGGGTCGTTGCCGTAGATCTTGCCGTTGAGCGCGCTGTTCGGGCGCGGGTGGTGCAGCAGCTGATCGCTGGTGATGCCCTTCATGGTCGTGTAGTGGTAGTCGTACCCATACAGATCGTCGAAGTGGAAACCCCAGTCGATGTGATCGGTCTGCACCGTGTCGGGCACGCGCTGGATGCGGAACAGGAACTGGTCGAACTCCACGCGGTTGGGACGCGTCGCGTACGACAGCGGATAGTTGGTCTGGCTCGACGAACTGATGTTCATCGACGGATTGATCCAGCCGTATACCTCGATGCGATGGTCCTGCATCCAATGGCCGAGGCGCGTGCAGGACAGGGCCTTCTCCAGCGGATACTGCGAATTCTCGTTGGGTACGCCGATCGGATACTCCACGCCGCCGAGCTGCCATTCGGCAGAAGGGAACGGTGGCGACGAGAACGGCGAATCCATGCCGCGGCGCTTGGGCGCCGGCGCGTTCGGATCGGCGGGTTGCGCGTCCTCGCGATAGGCCGCGGCCAGGCGCGAGAAGAAGCCGACGGAGCAGTCGCCGCTAGCGGCGACGGGAGCGGCGGGAGCCGGGCCCAGGTCCGAGGCGGCCTGGTGGGCCATGGCTTCGCCGGCTGGCGCCAGCGCGAGCAGAACCGCGAACGCGAGTGCCTTGTTGTGTTGCATAAAGTCCTGTGAGAACCGGTCCCGAGGGACCGCCTTGTCTTGGTTGAAAAAGATGTCGCCGCGGCTGCTCTTCAGATACCGGCGTAGCCGCCCAGCACGTAGTCGTCGCTCTCGTCGCACGGCCCCGTCGCCTCGTGCACCGGCCGGCGGACCCTCATCGCGCGACCTGGCGGTAGCGGCAGCGCGATGACCACGTCGCAGGCTGCCTCGCTGGCCGTCAGGCGCAGCTCCATATCGGGATGGGTGTCGTCGGGCAGTGAAACGGAGAGCTTCAGGGTTTGCATGAGACGGAACCTCCATGGGGTCCGATGAGTGTCTGTCGGCGGGAGCTCAGGCCAGGCCCAGCACGACCAGCAGCAGGTCGATCAGCTTGATGCCGGCGAACGGTACCGCGATGCCGCCCAGCCCGTAGACCAGCAGGTTGCGGCGCAGCAGTGCGCCTGCGCCCAGCGCGCGGTACCTCACGCCTTTGAGCGCCAGCGGGATGAGGAACACGATGATCAGCGCGTTGAAGATCACCGCCGAGAGGATTGCGCTCTGCGGCGTGGCCAGGCGCATCACGTTCAGCGCATTGAGCGCCGGATAGGTGGTGGCGAATGCCGCCGGGATGATCGCGAAGTACTTGGCGATGTCGTTGGCGATGGAGAACGTGGTCAGGGCACCGCGCGTGATCAGCATCTGCTTGCCGATCTCGACCACCTCGATCAGCTTGGTCGGGTTGGAGTCCAGGTCCACCATGTTGCCGGCTTCCTTGGCGGCCTGGGTGCCGGTGTTCATCGCCACCGCCACGTCGGCCTGGGCGAGCGCCGGCGCATCGTTGGTGCCGTCGCCGCACATGGCCACCAGCCGGTTCTCGCCCTGGATCTTGCGGATCAGCTTGAGCTTCGCTTCCGGGGTGGCTTCGGCGAGGAAGTCGTCCACGCCGGCCTCGGCCGCGATGGCGGCGGCGGTGAGCGGGTTGTCGCCGGTGATCATGATGGTCTTGATGCCCATCCGGCGCATTTCGGCGAAGCGCTCGCGGATGCCGCCCTTGACGATGTCCTTCAGCTCGATCACGCCGAGCGCGGTGGCGCCTTCGACCACGATCAACGGCGTGGCGCCACGGCGCGCGACGTCCTCGGCCATGCGCTTGACCAGCGGCGGCAGGTGGCTGCCGGCCGCGTCGAGGTAGCGCTCCACCGCATCGAGCGCGCCCTTGCGGATGCGGCGCTCACCGATGTCCACGCCGCTCATGCGGGTCTGCGCGGTGAACGGCACGAATACCGCGTGCGCCTCTTCCAGCTGGCGCTCGCGCAGGCCGAAGCGTTCCTTGGCCAGCACCACCACGCTGCGGCCTTCCGGGGTTTCGTCGGCCAGCGAAGCCAGTTGCGCGGCGTCGGCGAGGATCGCCTCCTCGATGCCCGGCGCCGGCATGAAGGCGACCGCCTGGCGGTTGCCGAGCGTGATGGTGCCGGTCTTGTCCAGCAGCAGCACATCCACGTCGCCGGCCGCTTCGACCGCGCGGCCGGAGGTGGCGATCACGTTGGCGCGGATCATGCGGTCCATGCCGGCAATGCCGATGGCCGAAAGCAGGGCGCCGATGGTGGTCGGGATCAGGCATACCAGCAGGGCGATCAGCACGGTCAGCGTGATCGGGTTGCCGTGGCCCGAGGCCTGCACGCTGTAGATCGAGTACGGCAGCAGCGTCGCGCAGGCGAGCAGGAAGATCAGCGTGAACTTGGCCAGCATGATGGTCAGCGCGATCTCGTTTGGCGTCTTGCGCCGCGCGGCGCCTTCGACCATCGCGATCATGCGGTCCAGAAAGCTTTCGCCCGGATTGGCGGTGATGCGTACCACCAGCCAGTCCGACAGCACGCGGGTGCCGCCGGTGACGGCGCTGCGGTCGCCGCCGGACTCGCGGATCACCGGCGCGGATTCGCCGGTGATCGCGCTCTCGTCCACGCTGGCCGCGCCGATGACCACCTCGCCATCGCCAGGCAGCTGCTCGCCGGCCTCGACCAGTACGTGGTCACCGGTGCGCAGGTCGCTGGACGGCACGAAGGTGATCGCGGCATCGCGCTGCGGGCCGGCCAGTTTCTTGGCCACCACGTCCTTGCGCGTGCCGCGCAGCGCGGCGGCCTGCGCCTTGCCGCGGCCTTCGGCCACCGCTTCGGCGAAATTGGCGAACAGCAGGGTGAACCACAACCACACCGTCACCCAGAAGATGAAGGCGGTCGGCGCCTCGCCGTGGCCGGTCAGCGCCTGCGCCCACAGCAAGGTGGTCAGAACGCTGCACACGAACACCACGAACATCACCGGGTTGCGGAACTGCTGGCGCGGCGACAGCTTGCGGAACGAATCGGCGATGGCCTTGAGGATCAGCTCGCGGTCGAACGTGCGGACCGCATGGGCGTGTCCCGAATGAGCATGGGAAGTCATGAAACGTTATCCCTTCGAATCAGTGAGCCGACATCAGGAACTCGGCGATCGGGCCGAGCGCCAGCGCAGGCAGGAAGGTCAGCGCGCCCACCACGATCACGATGCAAGCCAGCAACGTCACGAACAGCGGCGTATGCGTGGGCAAGGTGCCGGCCGAGGGCGGCACGTGGCGCTTGGCGGCCAGCGAGCCGGCCATCGCCAGCATCGCGATGGCCAGCAGGAAGCGGGCGAAGAACATGCACACGCCCAGCAGCACGTTCCAGAACGGGGTGTTCGCGGACAGGCCGCCGAACGCGCTGCCGTTGTTGTTGGCGGCGGAGGTCACCGCATAAAGCAACTCGCTGAAGCCATGCGCACCCGGATTTGCTACGCCCGCCACGCCGGCCGGCGCCATCGCGGCGACCGCAGTGCCCACCACCACCAGCGCGCAGGGAATGAGCACGGCCAGGCTTGCCATCTTCATCTCGTGCGCTTCGATCTTCTTGCCGAGGTACTCGGGCGTGCGCCCCACCATCAGGCCGGCGATGAACACCGCCACCACGGCGAAGGCGAGCATGCCGTACAGGCCCGAGCCCACGCCGCCGAAGATCACTTCGCCCAGCTGCATCAGCCACATCGGCACCAGGCCGCCCAGCGGCGTGAGCGAATCGTGCATGTTGTTCACCGCGCCGCAGGAGGCGGCCGTGGTGATGGCCGTGAACAGGCCGCTGGCGGCGATGCCGAAACGGGTTTCCTTGCCTTCCATGTTGCCGCCGGACTGCAGCGCGCTGGCCTGCTGGTCCACCGCCAGGCCATGCAGCGCCGGATTGCCTGCCTGCTCGGCGGCGACCGCGCCGATCGCCAGCGGCACGAAGATCAGCAGCATCGTGGCGAGGATCGCCCAACCCTGGCGCCGGTCGCCGACCAGCACGCCGAAGGTGTAGCAGAGCGCGCCGGGGATGATGAAGATCGCCAGCATCTCGAGGAAGTTGGCGAACGGGGTCGGGTTCTCGTACGGATGCGCCGAGTTGGCGTTGAAGAAACCGCCGCCGTTGGTGCCCAGCTGCTTGATCGCGATCTGCGAAGCGGCCGGACCCATCGGCAGGGTCTGCGTGGCCACCGGCGACTCCTTGGTCACCGCGTCGCCCTTGGCATCCTTGAGCGGATTGCCGTCGGCATCCTTGAGCTGCTCGACCTGCGTGATGTGCTGGGTGAGCGGCACCTCGACATAGGGCTTGAGGTTCTGCACCACGCCCTGCGAGACCAGCAGCAGGCTGAGGATCAGCGAGAACGGCATGAGGACATAGAGCGTGCTGCGCGTCATGTCGACCCAGAAGTTGCCGATCGACAACGAGCTGCGCCGCGAAAAGCCGCGCACCACTGCGACCAGCACCGCAATGCCGGTGGCCGCCGACAGGAAGTTCTGCACCGCCAGGCCCAGCATCTGGGTCAGATAGCTCATGGTGCTTTCGCCGCCATAGCCCTGCCAGTTGGTATTGGTGGCGAAGCTGATGGCGGTATTGATCGCCGAATCCGGCGTCACCGCACCGAAGTGCTGGGGATTGAGCGGCAGCCACTGCTGCACGCGCTGCAGCAGGTAGACGGCCAGCAGCCCGGCCATGTTGAACAGCAGCATCGCCAGCGCGTAACGGCGCCAGCCCATGTCCTCGTCGGCGCGAATGCCGGACAGGCGATACAGCAGGCGCTCCACGGGAGCGCCGAAACGCGTGACGCGGTTGGGCGTCTCGCCGAACACCAGCGCCATGTAGCTGCCCACCGGCTTGACCAGCAGCAGGAGCACGACGAGGAAAACGGCGATCTGGAGGAGATCGTTGGTGGTCATTCGAACCACTCCGGTTTGAGCAGGGCCACGCACAGGTAGCCCAGCAGGGCCACTGCGATCGCAGCAGCCGCGGCGTAGAGGAAGGTCATGAGGAGGGTCCCGCGTAAGCGCGATCGGGAGAGGCCGCCGCCGGGGCGGCGGCGGTCAGGGGCGCCGGCCCAGGCGGTCGCAGATCAGCAGGAAGCCGATCGAGGCCGCGAAGAGCACAAAGGCGAACAGCAGATAGAGGGCATCCATGGCGTGCGAAGTACCGTCAGTGCAACGGTGTGCATTGTCGGAATGCAGGCATAAGAAAGGGGTAGCGAATCCCCGGGCCGGCGTATAGAACGCGTAAATTTTTACCCGGAACCAGCGCAGGGACGGGGCCGGTCAGGCGGTGACTATTCAGTAAGAATATTGAACCTTTCATGCGATCCTTGAGTCCGACGACCGTCCCCGCGGTCACGGCCCAGGGCGGTTCTTCGCGCCCCGGCCGATCGCCCATCCATGGAGAGCGTATGCGTCTGGTTCCCGTTGTGCTTTGGCTGGCGCTGTGCGCTGCCGCGCCGGCGTTCGCGCAGCAGGCGCCCGCCGCACCGCCGTCGGCTTCGTCGGTCACCGACCTGGCGCCGGTCGCGGTCAGCGGGGTGCTGCCTGGCCCCGGCCTGTGGAAGGTGCGCAAGGGCGATCACGTGATGTACGTGCTGGGCACGCTGTCGCCGCTGCCCGAGCGGATGCAGTGGAAGACCGACGAGGTGGAGGAAGCGATCGCCGCTTCGCAGGAGGTACTCGGCCCGCCGTCGGTCAGCATCAAGCCCAAGGCGGGTTTCTTCGGCAAATTGTTCCTGCTGCCCTCGCTGATCGGCGCGCGCAAGAATCCGGATGGCGTCACGCTGAAAGAAGCGCTGCCGCCGGACGAGTACGCGCGCTGGGAAACGCTCAAGCAGAAGTACATCGGCGGCGACCGCGGCGTGGAAAGCTGGCGCCCGATCTTCGCGGCGCTGGAACTCTACGAAAAGGCGATCAAGCGCAATGGCCTCAACGCCTCCGGCGGCGTAAAGGACACGGTGCGCGAGCTGGCCAAGAAGCACGGCGTGAAGTTCAGCGCCACGCGCTACGAAATGCTGATCGAGGAACCGCGCGCCGCGCTGAAGACGTTCAAGACCTCCGGCATGCAAGACAAGCAGTGCTTCAGCCAGACTCTGGATACGGTCGAGCGCGGCCTGGGCGGCGTCACCGCGCGTGCGAACGCGTGGGCGGTGGGCGATATCGATGCGCTGCGCAATCTGCCGATGAACGATCAGCGCGAGGCGTGCATCGAGGCGATCACCGGCGCCGGCTTTGCCGAAAAGCTCGGCTTCAAGGATGTGCCGCGCAAGGTGGAGGACGCTTGGATGGCAGCGGTTGATCGCGCGTTGGCGGCGAATGCACAGACGTTCGCTTTGGTGCCGATGGAAGAGGTGTTGTCGCCGAAGGGGTTGCTCGCGAAGCTGAAGGCGCGGGGCTACGTGGTGACGGCACCGGATGAGGAAGATCCGCAGCCTTCGAATTGATGCGACATATTGCTGCCTTTCCCTCGGTAGAGCGGGGTGGGGTGAGGGGCCGGGCGGCGTAGACGCGGGAGCCTCAAAGCGAGCGTCGCTTTGCAGAACGTCTTCCGCGAGCCCCGACCCCTCATCTGCCCGCCGGCATCTTCCTCGCTCCTCAAAGCAGAGCACATCCATGTGCCCTCTCCGCGTACTCCCCGGAGGGGAGAAGCGTTCACTTAGGTGATCAATCGAGTTTCCCCGGGCGCGAGCCCGTCCAGCGCATACCCACCGACACTCACCCGTATCAAGCGCAAGGTCGGAAACCCTACCGCCGCCGTCATCCGCCGCACCTGCCGGTTGCGGCCTTCGCGCAGGGTGATCTCGATCCAGCTGGTAGGGATGTTCTTGCGGAAGCGCACCGGCGGATCGCGTGGCCACAGCCATGCCGGTTCGTTCGCATGTTCGGCGCCGGCGGGCAGGGTAGGGCCGTCGTTGAGTGCGACGCCGGTGCGCAAGCGCGCGATCGCTTCGTCGGTGATCGCGCCATCGACCTGCACCAGATATGTCTTCGGCTGCTTGTGCTGCGGGTCGGTGAGCCGGTGCGCCAGGCGGCCGTCATCGGTGAGCAGCAGCAGGCCCTCGCTGTCGTAGTCGAGGCGACCGGCGGGATAGACGTCTTTCTGGCGCACGAACTCGGCCAGCGTGCGCTTGCCCCCTTCGGGACTGAACTGGCACAGCACATTGAACGGCTTGTTGAGCGCGAGCAGCATGCGCCGCGCTCAGTGCGCGGCAGCCGTCGCCGGGTTTTCCGGTTTCACGAAGCGCAGCGTCATGCGATCGGATTCGCCGATGGCCAGGTACCTGGCCTTGTCCTGCTCGCCCAGGGTCAGCGTCGGCGGCAGCGTCCATACGCCCTTGGGATAGTCCTTGGTGTCCTTCGGGTTGGCGTTGACCTCGCTCTGGCCTTCCAGCTTGAAGCCGGCATCGGTGGCGAGCTTGATGACGAAGGGCGTGGGCAGGTAGCCGCTTTCCTTGACGTCCTCCAGCTTGGCGCCATCGGCGGCGCGATGGTCGACCACGCCGAGCACGCCGCCGGGGCGCAGCGCGGCGTAGAAGGCCTTGAACATCGCCGCCGCGCTGTCGTCTTCCACCCAGTTATGCACGTTGCGGAAGGTCAGCACCATGTCCGCCTGGCCGGCCGGGCCGAACGAGGGTGCCTTGGGGTCGTACTCGACGATCTGCGCCTTGCCGTAATGCTCCGGGTCGGCGGCGAACTTCGCGCGCAGGCCGCCATCGCCCGCTTCGCTGCCGGATTTCTTCACGGCAGCGGTGTAGCTGCCGTTGTCCTTGAGCAACGGAGCGAGGATCTCGCTGTACCAGCCGCTGCCGGGGGTGATCTCGATGACCTTCAGGTCAGGCCGGATGCCGAAGAATTGCAGCGTGCCCTTGGGATGGCGGTACACGTCGCGCGCACGATTCTTTTCCGAGCGCCAGCTGCCGGCCAGTACGTTGTCCAGCTGGGCGGCGGTGAAGTCGCTGGCGGTGGTGGGCGGCACCAGGCCATTGGACGGCTGGTCCTGCTGCGCATCCAGCGCAGCGGCGGGCATGGAGTTGCCGGTGCAAGCCGCCAGAACGACGGCGGCCAGCAAGGGGGCGAAGTGACGGATCGTCGTCATGAGGGGCGTTTCCGGAAAGTGCCAGGTGAGGCTAGCACGCGTTTTCGCGCCCGCCATGTATACGTTTGGTGGATGGACAGTGAGCGTGGCGTGCACGCGGCCCGATCAGAACGGTCGCGGGCACACCGATTGCAGGCCGTCGATGTGCTCGTGCAGATCCGGCGCGATGCCTTGCCACATCGGGTCGAGGATGAAGTCGATGCCTTCGTAGCGGGCTAGCTTCGCGGCCGGAATGAAATCGGCATCGCCGGCGACGAGCACGATCTGGTCCACCAGCTTCTTATAGGTGAGCGCGGCGATGTCGATGCCGATCTTCATGTCCACCTGGGTCTGGCGCATGTCCGGTTCGAAGTGTTCGTCGCCCAGCTCGTTCCACTGCAGTGCGCCGTCGCGCAGCTGCTGGTAGGTCTGGTGCTTGAGCTTCCATTCGCCGCGCTCGGCCAGGCGGCCCAGGCGCAGCGCCATCTTGCGCTGGCGGCGCAGCTGGTCGTGCAGGTCGCGGCGGAATGCGGCCGCGCCGGTGCGCGAGAAGTCGTAGCTGTCGCCGCTGATCGGACGCACGAAGCTTTTTTCCAGCGGCGGGCAGTCATAGAAGAAGATGCGGTACAGCGCCTCGCGCGGACGATCCAGCGCCTTGAGGTGCTCGAGCGCCATGCCGAACACGGTCTTGGCCACGGTGCGGGCGTCGTTGGCGTCGCGCTCGCCCCAGACTTTGCGGTAACGCGCAAGAAAAAATGCGCCGTCGACGAGGATGGCGGTGCTGGACATAGGAAATCCTTATGGTCGGTGTCGCGTCGGATCATGAAAAAAGCGCCGGCCCATAGCGGCCGGCGCGGGGATTTTAAGGCAAGGCGTCGCGCTGCTTCACCCGGTGGCGGCACGCGTGCCCGCGGCGTAGGCCATGGTCTGTGCGTAAGCCGAGGCCTCGCAGAGGATCCAGTCGCGGAATACGCGCAGCCCCGCATGGCCGAGCGAGCGCGGCGGATACACCAGGTAATAGGCCTCGGAAATGTGCATGTAGCGCTCGCCCAGCACGTGCAGCAGGCCGGCTTCGACCAGCGGCCGCGCGGTGACCATGCGGCCCAGGGCCACGCCCATGCCTTCCAGTGCGCCGCGCTGCAAGGCGTCGGTGGTATCGAACTGCGCCACGTAGCGGGGCGGCGGCGTGCCACCGAACAGCTCGAACCAGTCGCGCCAGCGGTTGCCCGGGTCGCCCAGCAGCGGCCAGGCGCCGAGGTCGTCCAGACTCGTGCCGCGCATGCGTTCCAGCAACGCGGTGGAGGCCACCGGCGCGATCCATTCGCCGAACAGATGCTCGCTTTCCACGCCGTCCCAAGCGCCGCGACCGTAGCGCACGGCCGCATCCACCGGATCGCGCTCGAAATCCACCAGCAGCGAGCTGGATTGCAGATTGAGCTCCAGCTCCGGATGCGCCGCCACCAGGCGCGCCAGGCGCGGCACCAGCCAGCTGCTCATCACGCCGGGGCTGGCGCTGAGCGTGAGGGCCTCCTCGCGCCGGCAGCGATAGGTGCTCATCGCGCGGTCGATGCCTTCGAAGTGATGGCCTACGGCTTCCAGCAGGCGGCGTCCCTCGGCGGTCAGCTGTACGCCGCGCGGGCCGCGGTCGAACAGCTTGCGCTCCACCCGTTGTTCCAGCTGGCGGATCTGATGGCTGAGCGCGCTCACAGTGAGATTGGCCTGTTCCGCCGCGCGCGACAGGTTGCCCAGCCGCGCGGCGGCGACGAACTGCTGCAAGAGATCCAGCGAGATGCGAGCCATCTTGAATATCCCTCAAGTCTGGCTTGCGAATATATCGCTTTGGCGCGGGCTGCCGAATGTCTATCTTGAGCCTCCCGCCACATGGCGGAACCCGTGGGAGGGCTGTCATGAGTTCGCTTTGGACCAACCTGCTGTTCCTGCATGGCCACATCACCGACGTGGGTCTGGCGCGCCGCCTGGCCGACGCGCCCAAGCCCGCGGAGAAGCCGCGCGGTCGGCGGCAGCGCGAGGAAGCGGTGCAGACCGCTTGCGTCGAGCCTTCGCGGATCCCGCCTTGCGGCGGTGGAGCCTGCGCGACGACCTGAAGGATCGAAGGGCGATGGGTTCGGCCGGCCGGCTTGAATTGGCGCTGGCCGACCGGCACGTTTGCGGGTGACTCGCCGTCGATCGCTGGCGGCCTTCCAAGTCTCCCGCCATAAGGAACCGTCCCCATGCAACATCGCCAACTGGGCCGCTCGCCCCTCGCTGTCGCCCCGCTCGCCTTTGGCGGCAACGTATTCGGCTGGAGCGCTGACGAAAAGCGTTCGTTCGAACTGCTGGACCTGTTCGTGGACTCCGGCTTCAACCTGGTCGATACGGCCGATGTGTACTCGGCCTGGGTACCGGGCAACCATGGCGGCGAGTCGGAAACGATCATCGGCAAGTGGCTCAAGCGCAGCGGCAAGCGCGATCGCGTGCTGATCGCCACTAAGGTGGCCAAGTGGGCCGAGCACAAAGGCCTGTCGCCGATGAACATCCAGCAGGCGGTGGAAGGCTCGCTCAAGCGCCTGCAGACCGATCACATCGACCTGTACCAGGCGCACGAGGACGACGCCAGCGTGCCGCTGCACGAAACCCTTGGTGCATTCGCGCGCCTGATCGAGCAGGGCAAGGTGCGCGTGATCGGCGCTTCCAACTACGGCGCCGATCGCTTCGCCGAAGCGCTGCAGGTTTCCGCGCGCCACAACTTGCCGCGCTACGAAAGCCTGCAGCCGGAATACAACCTGATGGTGCGCGGCGGCTACGAGAAGCAGCTCGAGCCGCTGGTCCTCAAGGAGAAGATCGGCGTGATCAATTACTACGCCCTGGCCAGCGGCTTCCTCAGCGGCAAGTACCGCAGCGAGGCGGACCTGGGCAAGAGCGCGGCGCGCGCGGCGGCCGTGCAGAAGTTCCTCAACCCGCGTGGCATGGGCGTGCTGGCTGCGCTCGACGAGATCGCCAAGGCGCATCGCGCCACGCCGTCGCAGGTGGCACTGGCCTGGCTGATCGCCCGGCCCGGCATCACCGCGCCGATCGCCAGCGCCACCAGCGTGGAGCAGCTGAATGAGTTGATGGGCGCGGTGCGACTGCAACTCGGCCAGGACGAGATCGCGCGGCTGGATGCGGCCAGCGCCTGACGTGGCTCATGCAAACGCGTGATGAAAAACGGCGCCTTCGGGCGCCGTTTTTTTTGTTGGGGAGTTCAGAGCCCGAAGAACTTTTCCGCCGTCGCCGTACTGCGTGCCGCGGTGACCTCCACCGGCTCGCCGCGATCGCGCGCGATTTCGTAGCAGATGTGGCGCAGGTACATCGGTTCGTTGCGGCGATGGCTGGGCTGCGGCTTCACCGTGCGCGGCAGGAGGTAGGGCGCGTCGGTCTCGATCATCAGGCGGTCGGCGGGAATCTCCTTCACCAGCTCGCGCAGGTGGGTGCCGCGGCGTTCGTCGCAGATCCAGCCTGTGATGCCGATGTGGCAATCCAGCGCGAGGTAGTCGCGCAAGGCCTCGCCGGTGTCGGTGAAGCAGTGCACCACCGCGGCCGGTACCTTGTCCCGGTAACGGCGCAGCAGGGCGAGAAAATCGTCGTGCGCGTCGCGCTGATGCAGGAACAGCGGCTTGCCCAGGTCCGCGGCGATGCGCAGCTGGCGTTCGAATACGGCCAGCTGCACGTCGCGAGGCGAATAGTTGCGGTGGTAGTCCAGGCCCGTCTCGCCGACGGCGCGCACCTGCGGGTGAGTGTGCAACTGGCGCAGCAGGGCGTCGGTCTCGTCGTCGTAGTCCACCGCGTGGTGCGGATGCACGCCCGCCGTGGCGTACAGCTCGCCGGGATGGCGTTGCGCCAGCTCCAGCGCGTGGACGCTGCCTTCGCGCGAGGCCCCGGTGACCACCATGCGGGTCACGCCATGTTCGCGCGCCCGCGCCATGACCTCGTCGAAGTCGTGGCGGAAGGATTCGTGGGTGAGGTTGGCGCCGATGTCGAGCAGCTGCATGGATCGAAGAGCGTCCGCAAAAACGTGCATTGTCCCCGAGCCTCGCGGCCGGGGCAAAAGAGCCTGGCTCCAGGGGGCGAAAAAGTCCTAGTAGCGAATCGCAAGTTTTAGCACGCCGTCGACATTTCCTGCGCATTTGTATTGCTAGCGTCAATCCGGGTTCGCCGTATCTGGCGGACCCGACACGTTGAGGGGGAGCCGGTGCGTGAGCCTGGCAACCGGATGGGCGCGTTCTGGGGAGTGCGCGCCGCCCGGCATCCCTTGGGGGCCTCTCAATCCATCCAGACGAAGAAGGGAGTTCGAATGAATCGTTCGCAAGTGAAGCTGCTGGCCGCATCGCTGTTGCTGGCCCTGGGCCTGCCTGCCACCGCCATCGCCACCGATGACATTTCCGGCAACACCCGTTTCGACCTCAGCTCGGTGCAGGAAGACAGCACCTATGACCGCTTCATCGTGGTCTACCGCAACGGCAGTACCGAACGCACCAGTCCCGGTGCGGCCGTGCAGGCGCTGTCGGCGGCCGCCGGCAAAGCCAGCAGCCTGCATGTCGGCGGTCGCGCGCTGGGCCTCAACTACAAGCGCAAGCTCGCCAGCGGCGGCGATCTGGTGACCACCTCCCGCCGCCTCGACGCGGCCCAGACGCGGCAGTTCGTGCAGCAGATCGCGGCCGATCCGGCGGTGGAGTTCGTGCAGCCCGACTATCTGCGCCATGCGCTGGACAAGCCGACCAAGGCGCAGCCGCAGGCCGCGGCGACCTTCACCACGCCGAACGATCAGTACTACGCCACTTACCAGTGGGATTACCTGGCGGCCAGTGGCGCCACCTTTGCCGACAAGAGCCTGGGCACCTCGGTGGCCAACTGGGGCGGCGCCAATATCCAGCAGGCCTGGAGCCTGGCCGACGGCAGCGGCATCGTGATCGCCAGCCTCGATACCGGCGTGACCAACCACCCGGACCTCGACCTCACCCTGGCCGACGCCGGCTACGACTTCATCAGCACCGCGCTGGTATCCGGCCGTTCCGCCGACGGTCGCGCTGCGGGCGGCTGGGATACGGGTGACTGGACCACCGGCAGCAAGTACCTCGCCAGCAACGGCGGCTGCGTGGATTCCACCCATCCGGCCGAAGACAGCAGCTGGCACGGCACGCACGTGTTCGGCACCGCCGGCGGCGAGAAGACCAACAACACTACCGGCATGGTCGGCACCGCGTTCGGCGCCAAGGTCCTGCCGGTGCGCGTGCTGGGCCATTGCGGCGGCTACGACAGCGACATCGCCGATGCCATCACCTGGGCCTCGGGCGGCCACGTGGACGGCGTGCCGGACAACACCCATCCGGCGCAGGTGATCAGCATGAGCCTGGGCGGCAGCGGCACCTGCACCTCCAGCACCGTCACCGGTCGTGCGATCAGCGGCGCGATCGGCCGCGGCGCCACCGTGGTGGTAGCGGCAGGCAACAGCAACGCCAACGTGTCCGGCTTCTCGCCGGCCAGCTGCCCGGGCGTGATCGCCGTGGCCGCCACCGGCATCACCAGCCGCCGTGCGTACTACTCCAACTACGGTGCCGGCATCACGCTGGCCGCGCCGGGCGGCGGCGTGTACGCCAACGATGGCTCCAGTGGTTCCCAGGCGACGACCGGCTTCATCTGGTCGACCATCGACTCGGGCACCACCACGCCGTCGGGCTCGACCTACGGCGGCATGGCCGGTACCTCGCAGGCCACGCCGCACGTCGCCGGCGCGGTGGCGTTGATGCAGAGCTATCGCCTCGCGCTGGGCAAGGCGCTGCTGAATTCCACGCAGGTCACGTCGCTGCTGAAGTCGACGGCCACCGCGCCCCAGGTCAAGCCGAGCAAGAGCAAGCCGATCGGTGCGGGCATCCTCAATGCCTATGCCGCGGTGCAGGCGGCAGGCGCGCAACCCTGAAGAAGCCGGGCCGGCTCGCCGGCCCGGTGCGGCGAAAAGACCGGCGCTTTCCGGGCGCCGGTCTTTTTTAGTGCGCTGCCGCACGTTTGTGCGCTGGGTAGGATGACCGCCGTGCCGCGGTGTGCAGTCGGGCGCCCTCGCAACTGTCTTGGAGGATGTGCTACGAATGTGGACTCACGCGCCCGGCACGGGCGATGCGCGAGCATCGCGGGCGGAATGTTGGAACTGGAAAGCGGGGTGAGTGCATGTCGGCAGTGGCAAGGCCGGCGGCCGGCGAGGCAGGGATGGCAGAGCATGGCCGCGAGGCGGCGGTTTGCGATCTGCTGGTTGCGCGCGGACGCCTGAAGGACAGCGACCTGCAGCGCGCCCGCCGGCTGCACGAAGAATCGCCGGAGGGCACCCTGACCGCGCTGATGGCGCGACTGGGACTGGTGTCCGAACGCGACCTGGCCGAGGCCTGGTCGGAATTGCTCGCCACCCCGCTGCTCGCCGCGCGCGAGGCGCCGGAGTTGCCGCCGGCCGAGCTGGACGTGTCC
The DNA here is from genome assembly GCF_055814425.1 of Dyella sp. CR10. NCBI lineage: Bacteria > Pseudomonadati > Pseudomonadota > Gammaproteobacteria > Lysobacterales > Rhodanobacteraceae > Dyella > Dyella sp. CR10. The sequence continues at coordinate 4,193,360 of NZ_CP185986.1, read as the reverse complement.
GTGCGCTTTCTCAAGCTGCACCATGTGGTGCCGGTGCGCGACGGCGAAGACGGCCTCGCCCTGCTGGTCTCCGACCCGGCCGATCCGTATCCGCTGCAGGCGGTCGAACTGGCCGCCGGGCGGCCGGTGACCCTGCGCATCGGACTGCGTTCGGAAATCGACGACCTGATCGAGCGCTACTACGGCTCCGGCCGCTCCGCGATGGGCACCATCGTGGAGAACCTCGACGGCGGCAGCGCGGTGGAGGACGACGTCGAACATCTGCGCGACCTCGCTTCCGAAGCGCCTGTCATTCGCCTGGTCAACCTGATCCTGCAGCGCGCGGTGGAACAGCGCGCGTCGGACGTGCACATCGAGCCGTTCGAGAACCGGCTGAAGGTGCGCTACCGCATCGACGGTGTGCTGCACGAAGTGGAAGCGCCGCCGTCCAGCTCCACCGCGGCGGTGATCTCGCGCGTCAAGATCATGGCCAAGCTCAACATCGCCGAGCGCCGCCTGCCGCAGGACGGCCGCATCCAGCTGCGCGTGCAGGGCAAGGAACTGGACCTGCGCGTGTCCACCGTGCCGACCAGCTTCGGCGAGTCGGTGGTGATGCGTATCCTCGACCGCGAATCGGTAGTGTTCGATTTCTCCACGCTGGGCTTCACGTCCGCCTTTCAGTCGCGCTTCGTCGACGTGCTGGAGCGCCCGCACGGCATCCTGCTGGTGACCGGACCCACCGGCTCGGGCAAGACCACCACGCTGTATACCGCGCTGGGCAAGATCAATACGCCCGACGTCAAGATCATCACCGTCGAAGATCCGGTCGAGTACCAGATCGAAGGCATCAACCAGATCCAGGTGAAGCCGCAGATCGGGCTGGACTTCGCCGGTGCCCTGCGCTCGATCGTGCGCCAGGACCCGGACGTGATCATGATCGGCGAGATGCGCGACCTGGAAACCTGCCGCATCGCGATCCAGTCCGCGCTCACCGGCCACCTGGTGCTGTCCACCCTGCACACCAACAGCGCGGCCGGCGGCATCACGCGCTTGCTGGACATGGGCGTGGAGGACTACCTGCTCGGCTCCACCGTCAACGGCATCCTGGCCCAGCGCCTGGTGCGCCGGCTGGATCCGGAAACGGCGATCCCCTACGAGGCGATGCCCGAGGTGATCGAGCAGTTCGAGCTGCACAAGTACACCGACGAACGCCCCATCCGCCTGTGGAAGCCCGGCAGCAGCGCGGCCAATCCCACCGGCTACCGCGGCCGCCGCGCCATCATGGAATTCCTGGTGATGAGCGATCCGCTGCGCCGCCTGGTGATGAAGCGCGCCGATGCCGGCGAGATCGAGCGCCAGGCGCGCGTCGAGGGCATGCGCACCATGTACGAGGACGGCATCGCCAAGGCTGTGGCGGGCATCACCACCATCGAGGAGGTGTTGCGTGTCACGCAGGAGGGCTGACGCCCATCGGCACGTGGCACGCAGCGACGGTCGCTTATGAGCCAGTTCCACTACCGCGCCGTCAGCGATGGCGGCGACATCGTGCAGGGCGAGATGGAGGCCGGCAGCGTCGAGGAAGTGATCTCGCGCCTGCAAGACCAGGGCCACACGCCGCTGGAAGCGCGGCTCGCCAACGAAGCGGGCGTGAGCGGCGGCTTCGGCGGCCTGCTCAAGCGCGGACCGTTCACCGGCGACCAGCTGGCGCAGTTCACCCACCAGCTCGCCACGTTGCTCGGCGCCGGCCAGCCGCTGGATCGCGCACTGGGCATCCTGATGGACCTGCCCGAGGGCGAGCGCGCGAAGAAGCTGGTCGAGCGCGTGCGCGACCGCGTGCGCGGCGGCGCGCCGCTGTCGCAGGCGTTCGACGAAGAGCACGGGGTGTTTCCCAAGCTTTACATCAGCCTGGTGCGCGCGGGAGAAGCCGGCGGCTCGCTGGAAGACACCCTGCGCCGCCTGGCCGACTATCTGGAGCGTTCGCAGCAGCTGCGCGGCAGCATCGTCAACGCCTTGATCTATCCCGCCTTCCTGATGGTGGGTGTGCTCGGTTCGCTGGTATTGCTGCTGGCCTACGTAGTGCCGCAGTTCGTACCGATCTTCGAAGACATGCAGGTGCCGATTCCGCTGATTACGCAGGCGGTGCTGGCGCTGGGCAACCTCATCCAGTCGTGGTGGTGGCTGCTGGCGCTGGTGATCGGCGGCGGCCTGTTCCTGTGGCGCGCAAGATTGCGCGATCCCGCCGCGCGGCTGGCCTGGCACGGCCGATTGCTGCAGAAGCGGCTGGTCGGGCCGCTGCTGCTGAAGGTCGAGACCGCGCGCATCGCCCGCACCCTGGGCACTCTGCTCAAGAACGGCGTGCCGCTGCTGTCGGCGCTGGGCATCGCCCGCCAGGTCACCTCCAACCGGGCCCTGGACCAGGCGCTGGAGCAGGCTGCGGAACAAGTCAAAGGCGGCGCGGGTCTGAGCCTTGCGCTGGCCCAGTCGCAGCGGTTTCCGCGGCTGGCCCTGCAGATGGTGCAGGTGGGCGAGGAGGCCGGACAGCTGGACACCATGCTGCTGAAGGTGGCCGACACCTTCGAGCTGGAGAGCAAGCGCGCGATCGATCGCCTGCTCGCCGCGCTGGTGCCGGCGCTGACCATTGTGATGACCATCCTGGTGGCCATCATCATGGCGGCGATCCTGCTGCCGCTGCTCAGTCTTACCAGCAATATCCAGTGATTTCGAACGGAGAGAAAGCCATGGCTGTATTGATGAAGCGGGAACCGGAAACAGGGAAGAAGGCACGGATGGAAACGTCGAACGTCGCGGTATCTTCCCGCTCCGCGCGCTCCGTTCCCCGCTCCCTGCGCGCCGCGCGTGCGCGCGGCTTCACCCTGCTGGAGATGCTCGCGGTCATCGTGCTGATCGGCATCATCGGCGCGGTAGTGGTCACCCAGGTCGGCAAGAATGTCGACAAGGGCAAGTACGGCGCGGGCAAGGCGCAGCTCACCACGCTCAGCCAGAAGATCGAGAACTACGCGCTGGATAACGGCTCCCCGCCGCAGCAGCTGCAGGATCTGCTGGCCAAGCCGGCCAACGCGCGCAACTGGCAGGGCCCGTATGCGAAGGAATCGGAACTGAAGGATCCGTGGGGTCATCCGTTCGGCTACAAGTACCCGGGTGACCATGGCAACTTCGACCTGATCTTCTACGGACAGGATGGCCAGCCCGGCGGCGACGGCTACAACGCCGACTACGGAAACTGGCAGTAATGAACGGGGAGCGTGCGACGGAGAGCAGGCAACGGGAGGAAGCGGCGCGACGCCTTGCTTTTCCCCCTCGCCCGTCCTCGGCCGCCCGTTCCCTGCGCGCTGCGCGCGCCCACGGCTTCACCCTGCTCGAGATGCTCGCCGTGATCCTGCTGATCGGCATCGCGGCGGCGGCGGTATCCGTCTCGGTATCGCAGGGGCTGGCCAGCGCACGCGTCAACGCGGCCAGCGTGGAGATGGCCGCCGCGCTGCGCGCCACGCGCGCCCAGGCGATCGTGCGTGGCAAGGAGCAGGTGTTCGACGTGGACATCCGCAAGAACGTGTACCGCGGCGCCGACCAGCGCGAGGTGCGCCTGCCCGCGGGCATGAAGCTCGGCATCACCAGCGCCAAGGAAGACCAGCCCAACGCCACCACCGGACGCATCCGTTTCTTTCCGGACGGCAGCTCGACCGGCGGACACATCACGCTGCAGCGCGAGCAGCGCAAGTGGCAGGTCAACGTGTCGTGGCTGACGGGCGCCGTGAGTGTGGTGGCGTCGTGATCCCCTCCGTTTCCCGTGCGCGGGGTTTCAGCCTGCTGGAAGTGATCGCCGCGATCTTGCTGCTGGCGATCGCCTTCACCGCGCTCATGCGGGTCGCGGGAGGCTCCATCGGGCTCACCAACAACGCAGCCGACTACACGCGCGCGGCGCTGTGGGCGCGCAGCCTGCTCGATACGGCCGACGCGCAGGGGCCGCTGCGGCCCGGCCACACGGAGGGGCAGTTCGACCGTCAGTACCGCTGGCGTCTCACCGTGACGCCGTGGCGTCCGGCCGACTCCGATCCGCAGCAGCAACTCCCGATGCAGATCATGAAGCTCGATCTCGATGTGCTGTGGGGGCAGGGACGCGGCGAGCGTTCGGCGCGCTTCAGCACCCTGCGCATGGCCGCGCCCCAGGCCGGCCAGCAGTGATGCGCGGGACATCGAGCCATGGGGAGCGGCGCGCGCAGGGCTTCAGCCTGCTCGAAGTCCTCGGTGCCCTTGCCCTGATGGCGCTGCTCCTGCTCGGCGTCTATTCCGGCGTGCGCACCGCTACCAAGAGCGTGCGTTCCGGCGGCGTGGCGGTGGAGCAACTGGATCGGCTGCGCTCGGCCCAGCAGTTCATGCGCCAGGAACTGGCGCAGATCCAGGCGGTGCCGCAGGCGAAAGATGCCAACGGCGACAACATCTATTTCGTCGGCGACGCGCAGAGCATGCGCTTCGTCGCGCCCCTGCCGGGTTACCTGGGCAAGCTCGGGCCGCAGCTGCAGGAGTGGAAGCTGGTCTCCAACGGCAAAGGCGGCTCGCGGCTGGAAGTGCGTTTCGCGCTGCTGCCGCCGGACGGTTCGGCGCCCAAGCCGCTGGGTGAGCCCGAAGTACTGATGGAAGACGTGCGCGATGGCCATTTCAGCTACCGCACGCCGGATACGGCTGACCAGCCCGGCAGCTGGCAGGCCGCATGGCAGGACCCGCGCCTGCTGCCGCGCATCGTGCGCGTGGACATGACGCTGGACGGCCTGCACGACTGGCCGCGCCTCGACGCGCCGTTGCGTATCGATCCATCTGCCGGCCTGGGCCAGCAGATGGATCTGCTGCGCGGCCTGCGCCGTCCGCAGGTGGTGCGATGACGCGGCGGCGCGCCCGTGCCGGCCAGCGCGGCGTCGCGCTGCTGGTGGTGCTATGGGCCTGCACGCTGCTGGCGATCCTGCTGGGCGGCTACGCCATGCTCGCGCGCACCGAAGGCCTGCAGGCGCGCTACCAGTTCGCCCAGGTGCGCGCGCACTACGCCGCCGAGGCCGGGGTGACGCGCGCGATCTACGCCATGCTCGATGCGTCGCCGAACGGACACTGGGTGCCGGACGGACGCGACTATCCGTTCCAGTTCGACGACGCCAAGGTCAACTTGCGCGTGACTGACGAAAGCGGAAAGGTCGACATCAATGCCGCTTCGCCCACCGTGCTGCAGGCCTTCTTCAAGGCTGCCGGCATGAACGACGCCGCGGCGAACGAACTGGCCGGCCACGTGGTCGAATGGCGCAGCTTCGGCCGGCCCGGGGATCTGAACAACAACGCGGCGTATCTGGCGGCGGGGCGCGATTACGGCCCGCGGCACGGTCCCTTCGCGAGCCTGGAGGAACTGCAGATGGTGCTGGGCATGGAGCCGTCGGTGTATCGCAAGATCTCGTCTCAGATCACCCTCTGGTCGGGCCGCAATGCACCGGACCCGAACTACGCCCAGCCGCTGGCGCTGCAGGCGATTCCCGGCATGACGCCGGAGCAGGCGAACGCGCTGTACGCCGCAAGACAGCAACCTGGCGCGAAGCCGGGCCTAGGCGCCAGTCAGGGCGTGACGCATAGTATTCGTTCGGAAGCGACGCTGCCGGACGGAACGCGCGCGGTATTGCGCGCCACCGTCCGGTTACAGGGAGCGAGGGCCGGGGCACAGCCGTATGCGGTGCTCCGCTGGCAGGAGGGTGACGGGGAATGAGCATGACCAGTTCGCTGCGACCGCAGCTCGAACAAGTGCGCCGTGCCTGGCGCGCTTCGCCGTTGCCGTCGTTCTTCGCCTGGTGGGGCGGCGAGCTGGCGGCGCTCGCGCCGGCGCGCTGGCGCGGCTGGTTCGGCGGCGGCGCAGCCTGGCATCTGCTGGAGCGCGTGGACGGCGAATGGCGCCTGCGCCGCGACGGTTCGCCCGAGGTGCTCGCGCAATGGAGCGACGAGCTGGACGCACCCACTCAGCAAGTGGCGCTCGCCGATGGCCTGCGCGGCGTCGATCGCGAGGACCTGCGCCTGGCCTTGTGCCTGCCGCCGCCGATCGTGCTGCGCCGTTCGCTGCTGCTGCCTGCCGCGGCGCGCGACACGTTGCGCCAGGTCGGCGCGTTCGAGATGGATCGGCAGACGCCGTTCCGCGCCGAGCAGGTGCGCTACGACATCCGCGAGCTGGACGCGCCGGCGCCAGCCGGCCGCCTCGCCGCCGAGCTGGTGGCGGTGCCGCGCGGCACGCTCGATCCGCTGCTGGCGCGGCTGCACCAGCTGGGCATCGCGGTGGATGCAGTCGACCTCGCTGCGGGCGACGGCCGCACCGGCGTCAACCTGCTGCCGCCGGAACAGGCGCCGCGCCGCGCGCATCCGCGCCAGCGGCTCAACATGGCGCTGGCCGCCGCCATCGTGGTGCTGGCGGTGATGTCGCTGGGCGAATGGCTGCACAACCGCCGCAGCGCGCTCGAACAGATGCAGGCCCAGGTCGAGACCATGCGCGGCGAAGCCCAGCAGGTCGCCGCGCTGCGTCAGCAGCTGCAGGACAACGCCGGTGCCGCCGGCTTCCTGGCCGAGCGCAAGAAGAACACCGTCGGTGCGCTCGCCGTGCTGCAGGATCTCAGCCAGCGCCTGCCCAATACCGCGTGGCTGGAACGCATGAGCATCGACAACACCGGCCAGGTCGGCTTCCAGGGACAGAGCCCGCAGGCCGCGCGGCTGGTCGATGCGCTGAAGGACTCCACTGTCATCAGCAATCCGAATTTCCAGGGCACCATCCAGGCCGACCCTCAGACCGGCAAGGAACGCTTCTACATGGTCGCGCAGCTGCGCAAGCAGGCTCAGTCCAAGCCCGCCGGCCCGGCGCCGGCCGCGCCGGGCACCAGCGGAGGCAAGTCGTGAAGCTTGCCGCGATGAAGCCGCGCGACAGCCGCATCGCGGCGGTCCTGCTGTTGCTGATCGTGCTGGTGATCGCGTACTTCGCGTTGCTGCACTGGTGGTTCGTCGCGCCGATGCTCGATGTGAATGCGCAGATGGCGGACCTGCGCGACACGCAATCGCGCTTCGCCTCGGCTATCGCCGAGAAGCCGCAGCTGCAGCAGCGCATCGCCTCGCTCGGCCAGGGACAGGCCACCGACAACGCCTTCCTGCCGGAGGACGATCCCAGCGCCGCCGCCGCAGGCCTGATGCAGCGCGTGGTCGACGTCGTGGGCGCGCATCCGGAAGGCGGCAGCTGCGAGGTGAGCCAGAAGATGCCGGTGCCCAATCCGCCGGCCTCGGACAACGAGCCTTACCGCAAGGTCGCCGTGAGCATCAGCCTGCGCTGCGACATGCAGCCGCTGGCCGCGGTGATGCACGACCTGGAGCAGGGCACGCCATATCTGTTCATCGACGACCTGACCATCTATCGCAACCCGGTCGCCGCGCAGCAGGCCGGCCAGCAGGCGTCCGCGCCGCCGCCGCTGGAGGTGCAGTTCACGCTCAGCGGCTACGTGCGCCAGTCCCGTTCCGGCGGTGCCGCGCCGTCCGCGCCGCCCTCCACGGGCGACGAGGAGGGCGCATGAACGCCGCCGCGCAGCGTCGTCTCACCCCCGCGCTCGCCGGCGTGGCCGCCGTGCTGGCCTTGCTGCTGTTCGCCCTTTTCGCCGGCGTCGGCCGCGGCGTGCGCTGGGATGCGGCGCGACCGCCCGCGCCGCTGCCCGCACTGCACGCCAGCGCGGCCGACCTGCCGGTGGCGCGGCCGATGGAACAGTTCGCCACGGTGTGGCAGCAACCGCTGTTCAGTCCCGACCGCAAGCCGATCACGCGCGCCGCCAAGGGCGGCGCGAGCCTGGGCGAGATGCAGCTGACCGGCATCATCCTCACTTCCAGCCTGCACATGGCCCTGCTGCATACGCGCGGCCAGGACGCCGACGTGCGCGTCGCCGAAGGCGCCACGCTGCCGGACGGCAGCTGGAAGCTGGTGGAGGTGAAGCCGCGTTCGGCGGTGTTCGAATCCGGCAGTGGCCGTACCGAACTGGAACTGCCCGCAGGCGCGCCGATCGATGCGCCCAAGAACGACACGCAGCCGCCACCGCCCGCGCAGCCCGGCGCGATGCCCGGACCCATCGCCGTGCCGCCTGGCGCCGTCCAGCGAGTCGGGCCGGCCGCGCGCATGGGCATGAGCGAGAACGCGCCCGGCGTCGTCCCGACGCCGCCCAACGACAGCAACGCGCCGCGTCCGCCGCAGGACGAGAGCAGCTTGCAGGCCGAGCGCATCCGCCAGCTCAAGGCCGCCATCCAGAAACGTCGCGCCGAGCAGCAGCAGGCCGCGGGCAATCCTGAAGGAGCACATTGATTCATGACCGGTCACGTCACTAAGCCCGCATTGCGCATCGGCACTCTGGCCCTGGCCGTCTGGATGGCCGGCTGCTCCTCGATGCCGCCGCCGAAGGATGATGGAGCGCTGCAGCGCGAAGCCATGGCCGGCACCGAAAAACCGGCGCCGCAGCCGCTGCCCCTCAACGGCAACTTCAAGGCGCCTGACGCCGCGACTGCCGCGCCGCAGATCACCGAGGGCAGCGGCGCTTTCATCCGTCCTTCCGCGCTGGCCACGCCGCGCGCACCGGCGACGGGTGACGGCGCGGTCACCTTCAACTTCGAGAACCAGCCGGTGCAGGCGGTAGTGAAGGCGATCCTGGGCGATCTGCTCAAGCAGAACTACACCATCGCGCCTGGCGTGCAGGGCAATATTTCCTTCGCCACCGCCGCGCCGGTGGATTCGAGCCAGGCCATGCCGATCCTGGAGACGCTGCTGGCGTGGACCGGCAATGCGCTGGTCAAGCGCAACGGCGGCTACGTGGTGATGCCGGCCAAGGAAGCCGTAGCCGGCAATCTGGTGCCGAGCCTGGGTGCCGCGGCGCCGCCGGCGGGCATGCAGGCGCGGCTGTTCCCGCTGCGTTACATCTCCGCGACGGAGATGCAGAAGCTGATCAAGCCGTTCGCGCGGCCCGAATCGATCCTGCTGGTCGATCCGTCGCGCAACCTGATCGTGCTGGCGGGCTCGCCGCAGGATCTGGCCAACTACCAGCGCACCGTCAACACCTTCGACGTGGATTGGCTGCGCGGCATGTCGGTCGGCGTGTTCAACTTGCAGCACGCCAACGTCGGTGAGCTGATGCCCAAGCTCGACTCCATGTTCGGGCCCAAGGGCGATACGCCGCTGGCGGGCATGCTGCGCTTCATTCCGATCGAGCGCACCAATGCACTGGTGATCATCAGCACGCAGCCCAACTACCTGCAGGAAGTGGGGCAGTGGATCGACAAGATCGACCGCGGTGGCGGCAACGAGCCGCAGCTGTTCGTCTATGACGTGCGCAACATCAAGGCGTCGGATCTCGCGCAGTACCTGGCGCAGATCTACGCCAGCGGCGGTGGTGGCGGCAGCTCCGGCGGCCGTGTCGGCCCTGGCCTCAACGCCGGTACGCTGGGCGGTGCCGACAACACCAACGCCACCGGCATGGGCAGCACCGCCGGCAGTTTCGGCAGCAGCCCGACCGGCGGCATCGGCGGCGGCCTGGGCGGCAGCAACGGCGGCCTGAACAGCGGCATCAACAGCGGCATCAATTCGGGCGCGGGCTTCAACAACGGCACGGATAGCAAGACCAGCGGTTTCGGCGGCCCGGGCGCATCGATCGGCAGTACCTTCGGTTCGCCGCAAAGCAGCGGCGGCGGCAACCAGGCGCCGCAGCAGTACACCTCCGAGGACGGCAGCGTGCGCATCAGCTCGGTGGATGCGAACAACCAGCTGATGGTGCGCGCGCGGCCATCGCAGTGGGCGGAGATCGAATCGGCGATCAAGCGCCTGGACAACACGCCGCTGCAGGTGCAGATCGAGACGCGCATCCTGGAGGTGAAGCTCACCGGCCAGTTCCAGTTCGGCGTGCAGTGGTACCTGGAAGGACTGATCGGCGGCAAGAACAACGGCGACGGCACCTATACGCCGGGCCAGCCGGGCAATCAGCAGCAATGGGCGCTGGGCCAGGGTGGCGTCACCTACAACCCGGGCACCGCCACGTCGGCGGGCGATGCGTTCTTCTATTCCTTCATCAACCACAACCTGCAGGTGGCGGTGCGCGCGCTCGAGCAGAACGGCAATACCAAGACGCTGTCGGCGCCGTCGCTGGTCGTGCTGAACAATCAGATCGCGCAGATCCAGGTCGGCGACCAGGTGCCGATCAACCAGACCAGCGTGAATCCGGGCGTGGGTACGGCGACGTATAACCAGGTCAACTACCTCAACACCGGCGTGATCCTCAATGTGCAGCCGCGCGTGAATCCGGGCGGGCTGGTGTACCTCAACGTGCAGCAGCAGGTGAGCAACCCCACCTATCCTGCCGGCGCCACCAACCCGACCATCTCGCAGCGCTCGATGGGTACGCAGGTCGCGGTGCAGAGCGGGCAGACCGTGCTGCTGGGCGGCTTGATCTCGCAAAACGACGGCACCACCGACACCGGCATTCCCGGCCTCAACCGCATCCCGGTGCTGGGCCGGCTGTTCGGTTCGACCAACCGCAACCGCACGCGCACCGAGCTGATCGTGCTGATCACGCCGAAGGTGATCGGCAGCGCCGAAGAGGCCAAGCAGATCACCGACGAGTATCAGCAGAAGTTCGAATCGCTGGCGCCGCTGCGGCAGGGGGCGGGACAGGCGACGCAGACGACGCCGTATCCGACGAAGTAGCGCAATCGGGGTGCAGCTCCGGGAGAGCGCTGGGGTGAGGGGGAGCTACGGAGCGTAGAAGCGGAAGCTCCCCGCGGGGTAGAAGGGTTCCTTCGGAGCACGCCCGTTATCATCGTCATGATGACTCCCGCCTTTCCGATCACCCCGCTGCTCCCCGACATCCGCGCCGCGCTCGCGGCGCACCCGCGCCTCGTGCTCGAAGCGCCGCCGGGCGCGGGCAAGACCACGCAGGTGCCGCTGGCCCTGCTCGGTGAAAGCTGGCTTGGTGCCGGCAAGGTGCTGATGCTGGAGCCGCGCCGTATCGCGGCGCGCGCAGCGGCGCAATTCATGGCGCGGCAGTTGGGCGAAGAGCCGGGGCAGACGGTCGGCTACCGCATCCGTTTCGAGTCGAAGGTGAGCGCGGCCACGCGCATCGAGGTGGTGACCGAAGGCATCCTCACCCGCCTGATCCAGGACGATCCGGAACTGAGCGGTGTCGGCGCCATCCTGTTCGACGAGTTCCACGAGCGGCATCTCGCCGGCGATCTCGGTGCGGCGCTCGCGCTGGACGTGCAAGCCACGCTGCGACCGGAGCTGCGCCTGGTGGTGATGTCGGCGACGCTCGACGGCGAGCGCATCGCGCAATGGCTGGATGCGCCGCGTATCAGCAGCCCTGGCCGGAGCTTCCCGGTGCGCATCGACTATCCGCCGGCGCGTGCGCAGGAAAGCACCGAACACCATCTCGCCCGCGTGGCGCGCCTGGCGCTGGAAGAAAACGACGGTGACGTGCTGGCGTTCCTGCCCGGTCGCCGCGAGATCGCGCGTGTCGAAGCGGTGCTGGCGCAAGCGATGGAGCGGGGCGACGTGGAGGTCGTGGCGCTGCACGGCGAGCTGTCGATGGCCGAGCAGCAGGCGGCGCTCAGCCCGGCCGAGCCGGGCATGCGGCGCATTGTGCTGGCCACCAATGTGGCCGAGTCGAGCGTGACGCTGCCCGGCATCCGCGCGGTGGTGGACAGCGGCCTCGCGCGCGAACCGCGCTTCGATCCCAACTCGGGTTTCACGCGGCTGGAAACGGTGACGATTTCGCAGGCGTCCGCCGATCAGCGCGCCGGTCGCGCCGGCCGCGTCGCGGAAGGCACCGCGTATCGCCTGTGGCCGCAGAGCAAGCGACTGGAACCGTCACGCAGCGCGGAAATCGCGCAGGCGGAGTTGTCCGGTCTCGCGCTCGAACTGGCCGCCTGGGGCGTCGCCGCCGACAGCGGCGGGCTGCCGTGGCTGGACGCGCCGCCGGCCGGCGCGCTGGCGCAGGCGCGCGCGCTGCTCGCGTCGCTGGGTGCGCTGGACCTGGCCGGACGCATCACCGCGCTCGGCCGCCGCATGCTGGAACTCGGCGCCACGCCGCGCCTGGCCGCCGCCGCGCTGCGCGCGCCGCCGGAACTGCACGCGCTGGTCGCCGATCTGCTGGCGTTGATGGAAGCGCGCTCGCCGTTGCGTGGCGAGCAGGCGCGCAGCGACGACTTTCGCGCGCGCGTCACGGCGCTGCATGCCTGGCGCGATCGCCGCACTGCCGGTGCGCGTGGCGGTGCCGATGCGGGCGCGCTGGCAGCCATCGAGCAGGCCAGCAAGGGCTGGCGCAGGCGCCTGGACGTGCGCACCGCGGCGAGCGGCGTGCCGGACAGTCATGCGGTCGGCGATCTGCTGCTGCACGCCTTTCCCGATCGGGTGGCGCGGCGTGACGACAACAACCCGCTGCGCTACACGCTGGCCAACGGCCGCGGCGCGCGACTGCACGAGAACACCGCGTTGCTAGGCGAGCCGTGGCTGGTCGCGCTGGACCTGCGCTATGAGGCGCGCGACAGCCTGATCCTCGCCGCGGCACCGCTCGATCCGCGTGTGCTCGAGCGCGATTACGCCGCGCAGTTCCGTCGCGAGCGCGCGTTGCGCTGGAACGACGAGCGCAATGCGGTGGAAGCATTCGAGGAGCAACGCTTCGCGGCGATCGTGCTGTCACGCCGCAGCGTGCCGGTGCAGGCCGAAGACGCCTTGCCGGCGCTGCTTGCCGCGATCCGCGCGAAGGGGCTGGATGCGCTGCCCTGGAGCGATAACGCGCGCCGCCTGCGCGCACGCATGCAGGCGCTGCGCGAATGGATGCCGGAACTGGGCCTGCCTGACGTCGGCGATCAGGCGCTGCTGGACGCGCTGGAATCCTGGCTGGCGCCGTATCTCGACGGCAAGCGGCGCTTCGACGCGCTCAGCGCGGAAGAACTGTCGCAGGCGCTCGGTTCGCTGTTCGATTACGAGCAGCGCCGCGCGCTGGACGCGCACGCGCCGGAGAGCCTGACCGTGCCCAGCGGCATGAGCCGCCGCATCGAGTACGCCGCCGGCGAGCCGCCGGTGCTGGCGGTGAAGCTGCAGGAACTGTTCGGCCTGGCGGACACGCCGCGCGTCGGCAATGGCCGCGTGCCGGTGACGCTGCACCTGCTGTCGCCCGCCGGGCGGCCGATCCAGGTCACGCAGGACCTGAAGGGCTTCTGGGAGCGGACGTATCCGGAAGTGAAGAAGGAACTGAAAGGCCGTTATCCGCGCCACCCGTGGCCGGATGATCCATGGAGCGCGACGCCGACGCATCGCGCCAAGCCGCGCGGAACCTGAGCTCCCTCTCCCCCGCGGGGAGAGGGCTGGGCTGAGGGGGAACTGCGAAGCGCAGATGCGGGAGCCTCTTTCTCAAGCACCCGCCCTTCATCCGGCTGCCATCACCCTCTCTCCGGAGGAGAGAAGGGATTCAGTCATCAACCGGCGGCAGGTACCAAAGGCCTGCCGCTCTCCAGCACCGCGAACGCCGCGGCACCGAGCAGCCCGGTTTCCGGGTGCACCATGGCAATCGTCGGCACCTGCTCCATCGTTTCCTTGAAGCGGCCCTTCGCCTCGAAGCGCTCGCGGAAACCGCCGTGCTGCAGCCACGGCAGCAGGATCGGCAACACGCCGCCGGTGAGGAACACGCCATCCCAGCCACCCAGGCTCAGCACCAGGTCGCCGGCCACGCTGCCGAAGATGCCGGCCAGCGTTTCCACCGTGCGCACGCACAGCGGATCGGTGCCGGCGTTGGCGCGGTCGGTGATGTCTTCGGGGGTGTATTCCTCGGCCTTGAGGCCTTCGATGTCGGCCAGGGCGAGGTAGAGGTTCACCAGGCCGTTGCCGCAGATCATGCGTTCGTTGGAGACGCGGCCGAAGCGCGCGTTGAGGCGGTGCAGGATCTCCACGTCCTCGGCGGTATGCGCGGCGAAGCCGGCATGGCCGCCTTCGGTTTCCAGCACTGTCCAGCGGCCGTCGCGCAGCAGCAGGCCGGCCACGCCCAGGCCGGTGCCCGGGCCTACCACCACGAAAGTCTGCGCATGGTGCGCGCCGATCTTCGGCGGCTGCGGCGCGCCGACCGGCTTGAGTTCGCCAGAGGCCAGCAGAGGCACAGCCATGCCCTGCGCCGCGAAGTCGTTGATCAGGCGCACCGAGTCGAACTTCAGGTCGGCGGCCAGCCCGTGCGCGGACACCTGCCAGGGATTGTTGGTCACCTTCACCGTCTCGCCGTCCACGATGCGGCCGGCGGCGGCGATCACCGCGCGCGACGCCGACAAGCCGCTGTCGGCGAAGTACTGGCGGATGGTGTCGGCCATGGACGGGAAGTCCTTGACCCGGTACCGCCGCACGCTGTCCAGCAGCAGGGGGTTGGGCAGGGCCGGGTCGGCCAGGGCGAAACGGACATTGGTGCCGCCGAGGTCGGCGAGCAGGGTCTTGGCGCTGGAGGTCGAGCTCATGAACGGTCCTGGCAACGGGTCACGCAAGCCTGACGGGTGCGGCCTCAGTCGTCCAGCACCGCCCCGTTGCTTTCGATGACCTGGGAATAGAGTTTCGCCGTCGCCTTGGGCGTGCGCTTCTGCGTGGCGAAATCGACATGGTACAGGCCAAAGCGCTTGGAGAAACCCAGGGACCATTCCAGATTGTCCATCAGCGACCAGGCGTAGTAGCCCTTGAGGTTCACGCCGGCATCGATCGCCTTGCGCAGTGCCTTCAGATGCTTGCGCAGATAGCTGGTGCGCAGGGGGTCGTCGAGGATCTCGCTCTCGGCCACCGGCGGGTCGTAGAAAGCCGAGCCGTTCTCGGTGATGTACAGCGGGATGTCGCCGTAGCGGTCCTTGAACCAGGTGAGCGTGTCGGTCAGCCCCTGCTCGAACACTTCCCAGCCGGTCTCGGTGTAGGTCTTGTTCGGCTGGCGCACCGGCGAGGCCTTGAGGGGGTACTGGCCGGGATCGTTCTTCACCACGGCGCGGGTGTAGTAGTTGATGCCGACGAAGTCGACCTTCTGCTTCGTCAACTGGAAATCGTCTTGCGGGAAGTCCGGCCAGGCGTCGCCGAAGATCTCTTTCAGTTCCGGCGGATAGCTGCCAAGCAGGGCCGGGTCGGCGAACTGCTCATTCATGTAGGCATGGGCGCGGCGCGTGGCGGCCAGATCCTCGGGGCTCTGCGAGTGCGGGTACTTCGGCTCGATGTTGAACACCACGCCGATCTCATGCTTGCCGTGCGCGCGGTAAGCCTGGATGCCGGCGCCGCTGGCGCGCATCAGGTTGTGCGCGGCGATCGGCGCTTCGTATTTGCTGCGATGGCCCGGGGCGAGCGCGCCGTGCAGGTAACCGCCATCGGTCACCACCCACGGCTCGTTGAGGGTGGCCCAGCGCTGCACGCGGCCGTCCAGTGCCTTGAACATCACTTCGGCGTACTCGGCGAACCAGTGCGCGCTGTCGCGGTTGAGCCAGCCGCCGCGGTCGTCCAGGGCGGCGGGCAGGTCCCAGTGGAACAGGGTGGCGTTCGGCGCGATGCCGTTTTCCAGCAGCTCGTCGACCAGGCGCTTGTAGAAATCCAGGCCCTTCTGGTTCACCCGGCCGGTGCCTTCCGGCAGCACGCGCGCCCAGGCGATGCTGAAGCGGTAGCCCTTGAGGCCCAGCGCCTTCATCAACTGCACGTCGTCCTTGTAACGACGGTAGTGATCGCAGGCGATGTCGCCGGTATCGCCGCCGACCATCATCCCGGGCGTGTGGGCGAAACGCTCCCAGATGCTGGGGCCGGCGCCGTCGGCGAGCGGGGAGCCCTCGATCTGGTAGGCGGAGGTGGCGGCGCCCCACAGGAAGCCTTCGGGAAAGCGGTAGCTGGTCATGGTGGAAGTCCCGGATGCCGCATCGCGGCTTGATGTAAACGTTTACATTGGAGAATATCCGAATGTTTCCCGCTTGTGCAGCCTGCCCGGCTGGCCGGCATCCCGCCCGCATGGTTCGATCCACCGTGCCTTGAAGAAGAGAGACGTATCGATGGCCAAGGTTCGCCTGGACAAGCTGCGCAAGGTCTACCCCAACGGCCACGTCGGCGTGGCGGATGCCAGCTTCGAGATCGCCGATGGCGAGCTGCTCGTGCTGGTGGGGCCCTCGGGCTGCGGCAAGACCACGCTGCTGCGCATGATCGCGGGACTGGAATCGATCAGCGGGGGCACCCTGGCCATCGGCGACCGCGTGGTGAACGACGTGGCGCCGAAGGATCGCGACATCGCCATGGTGTTCCAGAACTACGCGCTGTACCCGCACATGACGGTGGCCGAGAACCTCGGTTTCGGACTCAAGCTGCGCGGCATGCCCAAGGCCGAGATCGATCGCCGCGTGGCCGAGGCGGCGAAGATGCTGGAGCTGGAGCCGCGCCTGGGCTCGCGTCCCGCCGCGCTGTCCGGCGGCCAGCGCCAGCGCGTCGCGCTGGGCCGCGCGTTGGTGCGCGACCCGAAGGTGTTCCTGCTCGACGAGCCGCTGTCCAATCTGGACGCCAAGCTGCGTTTGTCCATGCGCGTGGAGATCGCGCGCATCCACCAGCGCCTGGGCGCCACCATGGTCTACGTCACCCATGACCAGATCGAGGCGATGACCCTGGGCGAGCGCATCGTCGTGCTCAATGGCGGGGTGATCCAGCAGATCGACACGCCGATGCATCTCTATGACCGGCCGGCCAATCTGTTCGTCGCGGGCTTCCTCGGCAGCCCGGCGATGAACCTGCTGCGCGGCACGCTGCATGCCGACGGCGGCTGGACCCTGGCCATGCCGCAGGGCGAGCTGAAGCTGGGCGAGCTGCCGCAGGCCTCCGTGCTGGAAGCCTGGCGTGGCCGCGAAGTGGTGGTCGGCCTGCGTCCGGAGGACCTGCTGCCGCGTGCGGATGCCGCCGGCGCCGCGCTCAGCGCGCGACTGGAAGTGCTAGAGCCGGTGGGCAACGAGGTCTTCCTCAATCTGCGCCACGGCGACCTGTCCCTGGTCGCGCGCACCCCGCCGCGCGAGCTGCCGGCGCCGAGGAGCACGCTGCATTTCGGCTTCGCGCCGGAGCGGCTGCATTTCTTCGATGCGGCCGAAGGCACCCGCATCGGCGCCTGAGTGCGAGCCGCGACAAAGTGACCGGGCCGTCCGGCGTGCCGGCGCGGCGGCGCTAAAATGCGCGCTTTCGCCCTGCGAGAGTCCGCCATGAGCTTTCCCGCCATCCGCATGCGCCGCATGCGTCGCGACGCCTTCTCCCGTGCGCTGATGCGCGAGCACACCTTGTTGCCGAGCGACCTGATCATGGTCGCGTTCGTGATCGAAGGCACGGGCCAGCGCGAGGCGGTACCGTCGATGCCTGGCGTGGATCGCCTGTCGGTGGACTTGCTGCTCGACCTCGCCGGCGAATGCGTACGCCTGGGCATCCCCGCGCTGGCGCTGTTCCCCTCGCCGGGCCAGGACGTGAAGACCGAGGATGCGCGCGAAGCCTGGAATCCGGACGGTCTGATGCAGCGGGCCACCCGGGCGCTGAAAGCGAAATATCCGCAGCTGGGCCTGATCGGCGACGTCGCGCTCGATCCGTACACCACGCATGGCCAGGATGGCCTGATCGACGACCACGGCTACGTGATGAACGAGCCGACCGTCGAGGCGCTAATCAAGATGTCGCTAGCGCAGGCCGAGGCCGGCATGGATTTCGTCGCGCCGTCGGACATGATGGACGGACGCATCGGCGCGATCCGCGAGGCGCTGGAAGCCGCCGGCCACATCCACACGCGCATCCTGGCCTACTCGGCCAAGTACGCCTCTTCGTTCTACGGGCCGTTCCGCGACGCGGTGGGTTCGGCCGCCAATCTCGGCAAGGGCGACAAGCACACCTACCAGATGGATGTCGGCAACAGCGACGAAGCCTTGCGCGAGGTGGAGCTGGATATCAGCGAAGGCGCCGATGCCGTGATGGTGAAGCCGGGCATGCCGTATCTGGACGTGCTGCGCCGGGTGAAGGACGCGTTCGGCATGCCGACTTTCGTGTATCAGGTGAGTGGCGAGTACGCGATGCTGAAGGCGGCGTCGATGAATGGCTGGCTCAACGAAAAGGCAGTGGTGCTGGAGTCACTGACCGCGTTCAAGCGCGCCGGCGCCGATGCCATCCTCACCTATTACGCGATCGACGCAGCGCGCTGGCTGCACGGCGAGTGAGCCTCGCTTTTTTTGCCCCCTCTCCCCTCCGGGGAGAGGGCTGGGGTGAGGGGCCGGGCGGAGCGTAGAAGCAGGAACCTCGAAGCAGACGTCGCTTCGCAGGGCCTTTCCCGCGAGCACCCGCCTCTCATTTGCATGTGACCGAAGGGAATCCGCGAGACTGGCACCTTCTCCCCGGACGGGAGAAGGAAGTGCTAAACGTACTGCGCGATGCCAAGGCCGAACGACCAGTTCTCCTTCGCCGTCTCCAGCAGATTGATGAAGAGATTCTCCGGTCGCAGTCCGGGATCGTCCGCCAGCACCTCGGCCATGCGCCTGTAGAACGCCTGCTTTTTCTCCGTCGTACGCGTGTTGTTGCAGGCGATCTGCACGATCACCAGGTCATCGTCGCGCTCGATACCCAGGTAATGGGCATCGAAGTCGAACTCTTCCGCTTCGTACTGGTGGACCAGAATGAAGCGGTCGTTCTCAGGCACGTCAAAGGCTTCGCGCATGGCACGGTAAATGCCGTTGCGCAGAGCGGCGATATAGGCGGGCGATTTGCCGCGGCGCAGGGCGATACGGACGAGGGGCATGGGGTTCTCCTAGGCGGGGAGCATCGCGTGGTGGCGTTGGGGCAACGAGACGTGGCCGACGTCGTAAAGCTGGCGCTGGCCGTGGGCGAGTTCCGCGCGTAGTTCGCCCCATAGGCGAAAGCGGATCAAGGTCCACTGCGCGGGTTCGAAGGCGCTGATGGCGACCAGGGCACCGCGAACGACATCGTCCAGCGCCGCTTCGCGTTCCTGTCGGCGCAGCTCGTCGAGCTTGGCGTACGGCGCGATAGGCAGCACTTCGCGCGAGGCGCAGACGGCCTGCGCGGCGTCGGCCGAAACATGGGCGTGCCATACCGCCCAGGTTTTCACTTCCGGCCAGCCGAAGGCCTGAGTCAGCGCAGCAAAACCGTCGCCGCCCAGAAAGCGGCTCATCCCTTCGGTGTCCTCCCAGAGATAGAACGGCGCATACAGGTTGTGTCGGGTCGGCAGTCGGGCGCCGCGACGGTCTGCGCTGAGATAGGCCTTGAAGCGCAGGCCGGGGAAGCCGTCGAGCAGATGGCCTTTCTCGGCGATGCGGCGGCGGACGATGGCCATGTCGTAATCGGCCGGGAGCACGAAGCTGTATTGCATGGCGAGCATGGCGGTACACCCGATGGTTGACGCGGCCTAACGTAGCGTCACAATAACGTCCTGAAAATCGGGAAATACGAAACTCTCAGTCCATTAAAACGGGATGATGGCCATGCGTCGCGTGAACCTCGATCTGGACGTCCTGCGCAGCTTCGCGCTGGGCGTCGAGCTGGGCAGCTTCGCCAAGGCGGCCGACCGGCTGGGTCGCTCCACCTCGGCGGTGAGCGCGCAGCTGAAGAAACTGGAAGAGCAGGCCGGCGCGCCGATGCTGCGCCGGCAAGGGCGCGGCATGGCGTTGACCGAAGCCGGCGAAATCATGCTGGCCTACGCGCGCCGCCTGCTCGATCTCAACGACGAGGCGGTAGCTGCGGTGCAGGGCGGAGAATTGGAAGGCTGGATTCGCCTGGGCCTGCAGGAGGACTTCGGCGAAGCGCTGCTGACGGACGTGCTGGGCCGCTTCGCACGCGCGCATCCGAAGGTGCGCATCGAAGCACGCATCGCACGCAGTGTGGAATTGCTGGAGCGCGTCGGCAGCGGCCGGCTGGACCTCGCGCTCGCCTGGGAGGCCGGCCACGGGACGCCGCACATGGATCGCCTCGGCGAGACGCCGATGTGCTGGATCGGGCCGGCGGCCGCGTCGCCGGGCTGGTCCGCCGACAGCGGCGAACCGTTGCCGCTGGTGTCGCTCGACGCGCCCTGCCTGATGCGCACCGCCGCGACGGCGGCGCTGGATCGCGCCGGCATTGCCTGGCGCATCGCCTTCACCAGCGCCAGCCTCGCCGGCATCTGGGCCGCCGTGGCAGCAGGGCTCGGCGTCGCCTTGCGCACCGGCATCGGCCTGCCGTCGACAGTGCGCACCCTGTCGCCGGAGGAAAGCGGCTTGCCGCGCTTGCCCGCGCTGGGGCTGTGCCTGCATCGCGCGGAAGCCGAACCGGCGCCGGCGATCGCTCGTCTGGAAGACATTCTGCGCCAGCGGCTGGAGCATGTGCCCGGCGCGTGAGCGCGCCGAAATTTCCTGCCTGCACGCGTTCGCCGCGGCATGCCGCGTGAAATAATCCAACGCATCCCCGCCACTGCCGGATGCGCTCGTGGAAAGCCATTCCTTTCTCAACACCGCGCTGGTGTTCCTGCTGGCGACGGTGATCGCCGTGCCGTTGACCAAGCGCTTCCGCCTCGGTGCGGTGCTCGGCTTCCTGATCGCCGGCGTGGTGATCGGTCCCCAGGTGCTGGGCCTGGTCGCGGATACGGCGGGCATCGCGACCATTTCCGAGTTCGGCGTGGTGCTGATGCTGTTCGTCATCGGCCTGGAGCTGTCGCCGCAGCGTCTGTGGGTGATGCGGCGCGCGGTGTTCGGCGCGGGCCTCCTGCAGGTGACTGCATGCAGCCTGGTGATCGGTGCGGCCTGCTATTACCTGTTCGGCCTGACCGCGAACGCTTCGGCCATCGTCGGCGGCAGCCTCGCGCTGTCGTCCACCGCCTTCGGCCTGCAGATCCTGGCCGAGCGCAAGGAGGCCGGTTCGGCCTACGGCCGGCTCACCTTCGCGGTGCTGCTGTTCCAGGACCTCGCCGCGATCCCGCTGATCGCCGCGGTGCCGCTGCTGGCCAGCAGCGCGTCGCCGCACGGCGTAGATCCGCAGGCCATCCTGCGCACCGTCGGTGCGATCGTGGTGGTAGTGGTGGGCGGTCGGTATCTGCTGCGTCCGGTGTTCCGCTTCGTGGCGCGCGCCAACACGCAGGAAGTGTCCACCGCCACGGCGCTGCTGGTGGTGATGGGCACGGCCTGGCTGATGGAGGAAGTCGGCGTGTCGTCCACTCTGGGCGCCTTCCTCGCCGGCGTGCTGCTGGCCGATTCGGAATACCGCCACGAACTGGAATCGCACATCGAGCCGTTCAAGGGATTGCTGCTGGGCCTGTTCTTCATCAGCGTGGGCATGTCGATGGACATCTCGCTGCTGCTGCACAAGCCGCTGCTGGTGCTCGGCCTGACTCTCGCGATGCTGGCAGTGAAAGGGTTGTTGCTTTGGCCATTGGGCCGCATCGTCGGTGCGTTGAACCGGGCCGATACGCTGCGCATGGTGGTGCTGCTGGCCTGTGGCGGCGAATTCGCCTTCGTGGTGCTGAAACAGGCTGGCGAGCAGCGCCTGATTACCGACAACCAGCAAGGCCTGATCGTGCTGGCCATCACCCTGTCGATGGCGGTGACGCCGCTGGTGGTGGCGATCGTGGCCAAGGCGACCGACGTAAAGGCGAAGAAGCCGGACCGCGAATACGACACCATCGAGACAGCGCCGCCGCGCGTGATCATCGCGGGTTTCGGCCGCGTCGGGCAGATCGTCGGCCGCGTGCTGCGCGCGCAGCGCATCCCGTTCGTGGCGCTGGAATCCTCGGTCGAACAGATGGACACGCTGCGCCGCTTCAACAACACCTCGCTGTTCTTCGGCGATCCCGCTCGCCCGGACCTGCTGCGCGCGGCGCAGGCCGATCAGGCCGAAGTGTTCGTGCTGGCGACCGATGATCCAGAGGCGAACCTGCGCATCGCGCGGCTGGTGCGCCGGCAATACCCGCACCTGAAGATCATCGCGCGTGCGCGCAATCGCCAGCACGTATTCCGCCTGATGGACCTCGGCGTGGAAGAACCAGTGCGCGAAACCTTCTATTCCGGTCTCAAGATGACCCGCAAGACACTGGAGTCGCTGGGCTTGTCCAGCGAGCTGGCGGCCGACCGCGTGGAGCGCTTCCGCCAGCACGACATCAAGCTGCTGAAGGCACAGTACCTGGTGTACGACGACGAAACGCGCCTGGTGCAGACCTCGAAGGAAGCGCTCAACGATCTGCTGCATCTGTTCGATGCGGACGACGATCCGATCGCCAAGCGCGAGCGCGAGGAAGCGGCGGTGACGCCGGTGCAGGATTCGAACTAGCCGGCACTGGTAAATGCGTTGCGCGGAAGAAAGGCATCCTTTGCGGGATGCCTTTTTTTATTGCCAACGGCAACGCGACTGAAGACAGTCGTGAATGCCAGGCGTGAAGTGGCTGTGACCATGCACGGTGCGATCGACAGACCGGTCGCCCATTCGGTCGTGATGCCGCGGTCGTCCGGTGCGGTGGAAATCGCGTCGCATGTTCTCGCCGTTCGAACTGAACGTTTTAATTTGCGTCGTCGCAGGCGCAACTCATTTCGACGCGGATAAGGAAAGATGCGTCGCACTGGAGCCGTGCCGCCGGGGGGCGGGCCGCGCCAGGCCATGCTTCGAGGTCGGCGCCGCTTATGGCTTTGCCCGTTTCATCACCGGTGGTCATCCGTTTCGGCCGCCTGGGCGATACCGTGCTGCTGGCGCCGCTGCTGCGCAAGTTGCATCTGCGCTATGGCGCCCCGTGTCGCCTCGTATCGCTGGGCGAGTGCTCGCGTGCGTTGTATCAAGACCACGACGATGTCGCCCAGGTCCACTGGTTCCACAGCCAGCATGGCTGGCTGTGGACCAACCCGCGGCGGCTGGCGGTCGCGCTGGCGCTGCGTGGTATGCGCGAGGCGCCGTTCTATATCTGCGAGCCGGATGTGCGCACGCGCACCAAGGTGCGCCCGATGCTTGCGTTGGCGGGTGTGGCGGCGTCGCACTGCGTGTTCATCGAAGACACGCCGATGAATGAGGGCGAGCATTGGGCGGATTGGCTGCTGCGTTTCGCCGACCTCGCGCCTGCTGCGTTCTCCGGCACGCCGGCGCTCGATCCATCGCGACAACTCCGCGCACCATCCATTCGCGCTACGCCGGCCGAACGCGCCGAGGCGCGTGCGTGGCTGGTCGCGCAAGGGTGGGATGCATCGCAGCCTTTGGTTCTGATGCAGCCCGCCAACAAGCGCACGATGCGTTGGAACGGCGTGCGGGATCCATCCGACGACGACAAATCCTGGCCGGTATCGCGCTGGGCGGCGCTGGCGCGCGCCATCCTGCAGTGGCAGCCGGAAGCGCGGGTGCTGCTGTGCGGTTGCGCCGCCGAGGCCGGCTATCTGACCAGCATTCGTGCGGAAGCCGGGTTGGCGCGGGTCATCGCTCCCGCCAGCGGCTTGCCGCTGGGGCGGCTGCGCGGATTGATGGAGCTGGCGCACAGCATGGTGTCGGTGGATACCGGGCCGGCGCATCTGGCCGCTGCGACGGGATGCCCGCTGGTGGTGCTGTTCGGCAACCGCTGGCCATCGATGTGGGAACCGCGCAGCGCTTCCGGCAGCGCCGTCACCGTCCTGGGCGGTCTGCCGCACACGCCGAGGGTCGACCGCATTGGTGTAGAGGAAGTGGCGCAGGCCTGGTGGCGGCTACCGCCCCGTCCGGAAGGCGTCGCGCCCGCAGCGACCATGCGGCGGGCGCTCGTGCCGGGGCAGGTCGTTCACTCCGCCGGCTGAGCCGGCTGGCGCAAGGTCTGCCGCACGCTGGGCATCACCGTGCCGACGCGCGCGGCCAGTTCGTGCGCGATATCGACCAGGCCGAGCTGCCGCGCGACGTCGGCCGCGGTGCGGCCGAACGCATCGGCGGCGGCACGATCGGCGCCGCGGGCCAGCAGTACGCGCGCCGGTGGCAGCAGGGCATGCATGGCGCAGGCGTGCAGCGCGGTCACGCCGCGCTGGTCGGCGTGCTCCAGGCGCGCACCGGCATCCAGCAGCACCGGCACCAGGGCGCCGATATGCGTGGCGTCGCTGTTGCTGCCCGGGCGCTGGTGCGCACCCAGTAGCAACAGCAGCGGCGTGTAGCCTTCCTTGTCGGCGCGGTTCACATCGGCATCGCGCTTGAGCAATACGTCGAACAGGCGGCGCGCGCGCAGGCTGTCGTTGTGTTCGAAGCCGAACTGCGCGGCGGCGTGCAGCGCGCCATGGCCACGCGCATCCACGGCCTGAATGTCGGCGCCACCGTCGAGCAGCTGCTCGGCGATTTCCGGATAGCCCATCGCGGCGGCCACCATCAGCGCGGTGGCGTCGCCGGGCAGGCGTTGATCGACCGCGGCGCCGTGTTCCAGCAACAGCGCTACCAGCGTGTCGCGGCGCGCGGCCACGGCAGCGGCCAGCGGGGTCATGCCATTGGCGGCGGCGAGTGCGGTGTCGGCGCCGGCGTCGAGCAGGCGCGCGGCCACGTCGCGATGGCCCATGCCGCAGGCGTGCAGCAGTGCGGTGGCGCCCTGGCGGTCCTGCGTATCGACGGAGAAGTCCAGCTCGATGAGCCGTTCCACCGCGGCCAGCGCGCCAGCGGCAGCCGCGGCCGGCAGATCGTCGGCGCGCAGCGGCCGGCGCGGGCGCGCCCAGGCGCCCCAGTCCAGCCAGCGTTCGACCTCAGGATGATCGAAAGCCAGGCCCAGCGGCGTTTCGCCGTTGGCATCGGTGGCCTCGGCGTCAGCGCCGTGCGCGACCAGGGCGCGCACCAGCGGCAGCGCCTTTTCGCCATGTTCCAGCGCCGCGAACAGCGGCGTGCGGCCCTGCACATCGCGTGTGTTCGGATGACAGCCGCGCGCGAGCAGCGCCTGCAGCACCGGCAGCTGGCCTTGCGCGGCGGCTACGTGTACCGGCGTGCGTTCGCGCGCATCGGGGCCGAACGGATCGGCGCCGCGTTCGAGCAGGTCCAGCGCGAGCGTCATGCTGGCGCGGCTCTCGTCCAGGCGCTGCAGCGCCTGTGCGAACAGGCCGGCGCCGGCCGGGCTGGCGCCAGCGGCGAGTAGATCGTCCATCGCTTCGGCGGCGGCCGGCAGCTGCGGCAGCAGCGCGTCGAACAGGCGGCGGCCCAGCGGCGGCAGCACCGGTTCGGTGCCTTCGGCGATATCGGCGTCGTCGACCAGCTGCGGTTGCAGGCGGGCCTCCGGCGAGAGAGCGTGTTCGAGCAGCCAGCGTCGCGCGGCGCCATGGCCGGGCGCGGCCAGATCCAGGTACAGCTGGGCCAGCTGTGCGGCCGGCCATTCCTTCACGCGCTGAGTGAAGCTGGAAACGATGGCCCAATGGCCGAAGCGCAGCGCATCGAGCAGATGCGCCGGCGTGTCCGCGCCTTCGGCGAGCGCCTCGTCGAAGCGCAGGTTGGTGGGCAGCGGCGTATCCGGGTCGAGCAGCGCGACCAGGTCCCAGCGGCCGGCGGCAGCGGCGTGATCCAGTGCGCTGCGGCCATCGGCACCCGGCGTCTTCGGCTCGGCGCCGAGTGCGAGCAGTGCGCGCACGGTTTCGGCATGCGCGTGCGGCGACTGGCAGGCAAGGGTGAGCGCATCGCGGCCATGCACGTCGCGCACGCGTGCGTCCGGCTGGGCTTCCGCCAGCAGCTGCACGATGCCGACGGCGCCCGCACGTGCCGCTTCCATCAGCGCGGTACGGCCGTGGCGGTCGGCGAGGGTGACATCGGCGCCGGCGCTGCGCAGCGCGCGTGCGATCTGGTCGTGGCCTTCGGCCGCCGCTTCCATCAGCGCGCTGCGGTGGCGCGAATCCACCGCGTTCACCGCGGCGCGGTGCTTGAGCAGCAGGCGCACGCCCTCGGCGTCGTCTTCGGCGATGCCGGCAGCGGCGACCAGGGCCGGCTCGCCGTCCGGCGGGGTGGGCTTGGCGCCGTGCTCGAGCAGGAACTTCACCAGCGGCCAGTTGGCCGCGCGGCAAGCAGTGGCGAGCGGGCTCACGCGGGCGCGGTTGAGTGCGTTCACGGGCGCACCGGCGTCGAGCAGCATGGCGGCGACGATCGGTTCGCCGCTATGTACTGCGCCGTGCAGCGCGGTGTTGCCTTCGGCATCGGTGGCAAGCGGACTGGCCCCGTTGGCGAGCAAGGTCATCACCGCGTCGGGGCGGCCGTGCCAGCTGTCGCGCGTGGCCGCCAGCAACGGGGTGAGCCCGCCGCTGGCGCGATTGACGTCGGCGCCCTTGGCGATCAGCGCGCGCAGCAGGCGCGTGTCGGGCAGCAGGGCGGCGAGCATCAGCACGGGGCGCTGGTCGCGATCGCCCGATGGCGGCACGGTATTCGGATCGGCGCCGGCTTCAATCAGCGCCAGCGCGCGCTCGATATCGCCATCGCGTGTCGCGGCGAGCAGCGCCTGGGCCTGTTCCGGCGTGCCGGCGGTGCGCTCCTGCTCGTTGAGCACTGGCGCGGGCTTCGGTTTCGGCGGCGGAGCGAGCGGTGCAGACTCAGCCGGAGCGCGGGCGGGACGGCGCGCTTCGCACAGCAAGGCACGCAGCGTGCGGTTGGCGATCACCAGGCAGCCCAGCGGCAGCAGCACCACGCCATAGATAGCGAGCGCCATGATGCGCAGCTCTGGCGGCAATACGCCGTACAGGCCGGCCAGGGCGATCGCTGCGAACGCCAGCACCAGCAGCGCGAGCGCGGCCGGGAGGTAATGGGTGAAGAAGCGCTCTTCGCGCGACAAATGTCGGCCGAACGCGATGCTGCGGGCGGTGGCGGTGAAGATCCACGAGCCGTCGCTCTGCGGGGGATAAGCATCGTCCCACACGTAGACCAGGCCGAACGCCGGCCACATGCGCCACAGCGCAGCCAGCGCCACCACCAGGGCGCCGGCCAGCAGCAGAGCCGCGCCCAGGCTGTGCGCCTGGTTGAGCCGCAACATCGGCCACGCCACCAGCAGGAACACCAGCACGACATAGCCGGTGAACATCACCAGATGCGCGGCGCCGCGGCGCAGCACGGTGCGCATGAAGCGCGGCTCCGGATCGAAGCCGATCGCGTGGCACACCGCAGCCATCGTCAGCGCGTTGGCCAGCAGCAGGGGGATCAGCGATAGAGGGCTGGCGCTCAGAGCGGCGGCGGCGACGGCGAGCAGGCCTGGCACGAACCAGAGCAGACTCTGCAGGAAAGGCGTCGGGCGGCGCGTTTTGGAATAGGACATGGCGAGGGAGTATAGGAATCGTTAGAACGGCAGAAGGTAATCCGGCGTTAACCAGACGCCGGGGTACGCCAACGCCTGGCGCTATTGACCAGCACCGCCGAGCGGCGTGTCCTTGATCACCGGCTGGGGTACCGCGACCGTATGCGTCGGCGGCAACTGCAGGTGCCAACCCTGGTTTTGCAGATTGGCCAGCACCGCGGCCGCGTCTTCCTTGGGCAGCTTGCGCTGCGCGTCGAGTTCCACCTCAAGCACGAAGCGCAGGTCGCCGAGCATGAGCGCGAGCGATTCAGGCAGCACGCTGAAGTCGTCGTGGCGGGCGAGCCAGACATAGGTATCGGCCTTGCGCAGGCTGGCGTAGACAAAGCAGTGCATAGGCAGGACCTGGATGCGAGGGCGGCGCGCGAGCGCGCGCGAAGAAATATCGACCCGCAATGGTCCGCGCCTTGGCCGCGATGGTCAACGCACACAGCGGCGATCTCCCGTCATTGATGGTCGAACGGCGTTGATCGGTCGCGCTTTTGTCAATTGCTGCGACCGCACTTGCAAGGGTTTCGTTAAGCCGGCACAGTGCCCGCCGGGGATGTCAAACGCGCGTATGAATTTGCTTGCCGGTCAGCCCCTTACTGTGCCCCGATTCGGACTAACGATAAGCAGGAGCTTCCGATGCAGAGTTCTCTCCGTTCCTTTCCGCGTGCGGCGCGCCCGCTCGCCTTCGCCGCGCTGAGCCTGGCTGTCGCCGGCGCGCTGCTCGCGCCGCAGAGCGCTGAAGCCAGCGCCTTCCAGCTGAAGGAAAACAGCGCCAAGTCCATGGGTCGCGCCTACGCCGGCTCGGTCACCGCCGGCGGCGACGCATCCGTGGTGGTGAACAACCCGGCCGCGATGACCGACCTGAAGGGCACCTATTTCCAGGCCGACGTCACTGCCATCAATTTCAGCGCCAAGTTCAAGGGTTCGGCCAATGACGCGCTTGGCCGCCCGATCAGCGGCGGCAATGGCGGCGATGCCGGCACCACCATGCCGGTCCCGGCCTTGTTCTTCGCCACTCAGCTCGGCGACAAGTGGCACATCGGCGCCGGCTTCTCGGTGCCGTTCGGCTTCCTGACCGAGTACGACAAGAACTGGGTGGGTCGCTACAACGGCATCAAGTCGAAGTTCGAGTCGCTGGACGGCACGCTGTCCGCCTCGTTCGACGTGACCGACACCTTCACCGTGGGCGCGAGCTTCATCGCCCAGCGCACCAGCGCCGAGCTGACCAGCGCGATCAACTTCAACAGCGTGGGCCTGGGCTTGATCCAGCAGGCCGCCGCCGCGGGCAAGCTGACCCCGGCGCAGGCGCAGGCGCTGGGCCAGCAGGTCAATGTGGTCGTGCCGGCCGGCGGCAGCAGCGATGGTCTGGCCCGCATCAAGGGCGACGACTGGGGCTACGGCTGGCAGCTGGGCGGTTACTGGAAGCTGACCCCGAACGACAAGCTGGCGCTGAACTACCGCTCCAAGATTTCGCACAAGCTCGAAGGCACCGGCAACTTCACCGTGCCGACCAACGTGCAGGCCCTGCTGGCCAACCCGACCGTGGCCGCGCTGCTCGCCGGTGCCGGCGGCGTGCCGTTCACCCACACCACGGGCACGGCCGACTTCACCACGCCGGCCACGGCCACCGCCAGCTTCTGGCACCAGGAAGAGAAGTTCGGCCTGGGCTTCGACCTGGCCTGGACCAAGTGGGACGTGTTCAAGCAGCTGCGCGTCGACTACGGCAACCCGGCCCAGCCGCCGAGCATCGAGCAGTACGATTGGCGCAACACCTGGTACGCGGCGGTGGGTGGCGATTATTACCTCAACGACAAGGTGACCCTGCGCGCCGGTGTGTCCGTGGACACCACGCCTACCCATGCGAGCACCCGCAGCCCGCGCGTGCCGGATTCGACCCGCAAGTTCCTCTCGTTCGGCGTGGGCTACAAGGCCAGCCAGAACTTCGAGATCAATGCCTCCTACACGCACATCTTCGTCAACAACGCGCACATGAATGGCGTGTCGAGCTCGACGGGCGACGTGCTGGCGGGCAATTTCGACGACTACGGCAACCTGCTGAGCCTCTCGGCGCAGTACAAGTTCTAAGCGTCGTTGTCGCATCTAAAGACCTCCCCGTGTGAGCGGGGAGGTTTTTTTATGGGCCGGACGCGTACATCGCTGGCGCGATCGCTGCTCAAGGAGGTGTTGATGAAAATGACCATTGAAGCGGTTGTCGAGGCGTGCCGCGCCCGCTCGCAGGTGAGAAGTTGGCTTACTCGATGTTTCCTCGCAGGGTGGATGCTCGCCAGTGGTGCGCTCTGCGCGCAGGAGCCGGCTGCTGGGCCGCCAGCGACGGAGGTCGGCGTCCAGGAAAGCGACAAGCAGCTAGGCTGCCTTGACGAGAGCGAGCTGGCCGTTGCCATCGCGCGGGTCGATGAGAAGTTGAGCGGGCCCGCGCGGACCTGGTTTGACACCCAGGCACGTGATCGCCAGACGGAGTTCCAACGGGCAGCGCAAGGAGACCCGGCGGCCATGGCACGGATCGCCGATGACTGGATGGATTGCTATGGTCACGGCCAGCCCATGACGGACTCGCAGCGCGACCGAGTGCTCGCCTACCTCAGGCACAGCGCGGAGCGCGGCGATAAACGATCGGCGTCCAAGCTTGGTCTGCTGCATGCGCGCGGCCTGATCGCGCCGCAGGACTATGGCGAAGCCTATCGCTGGTATGCACGGTCGGATAGCCAGTTGTCGGAGAAGCGTTCCACTCTAAGTGCCGACAGCGGACTGGCGGATGATCAAGTCGAGCGTGTGATTGCGTACCAGAAGGCGGCGCTGAACCTGCTTGAACAGGACCCGGCGCTGCTGGTCACGATGCGCGAGCGCTTGAGCCTTGGCGCCATTTATTACTCGACTGTCATCCGTTTTGAAGGCTGCTCACGCCGCGCCGAGTTGACTGCAAATCAGCCCGAGCTCGAACCCTCGCGTATCCAGCGGGCGATAGCCCGGATCGCCGATGACCTATCCGTCCTTCCCATGGCGGGCGTGCCTTGCACGGATGCGCGCGGGCAACCTCTACGCTGGGAAGTGCCTTACACATTCGATCGTCCGGCCCTGAGGTCGACGCTGCGTGGTGGCGGTGCGCCGTGATCGCGACGGATCAACCGGCTCAGCCACGCTTGAGCATGATTTGAAGCATCCTGCGGAACCGCTCTCCATACGGCGGATTGAGCAACCCAGCCCCGTTGAGCCGCGCCTGCCGGAATACCGGCTTCATGTGCGAGAACGTGCGGAAGCCCGCTTCGCCGTGATAACCGCCGGTGCCGGATGGCCCCACGCCGCCGAACGGCAGGTCGTGCTGGGCGATGTGGTAGAGCGTGTCGTTGATGGTGACGCCGCCGACGCTGGTGTGCGCGAGCACGCGCTCGATCAGCGCCTGATCCTGCTCGAACAGATATAGCGCCAGCGGGTGCGGGTGGGCGGCCACGTAGGCGATGGCCTGGTCGATGTCGTCGTATGGCACCAGCGGCAGCAGCGGGCCGAAGATTTCTTCCTGCATCACGGCCATGCTCTCATTCACGCCAGTGAGCAATACCGGCAACATGCGCTGCCGCACTACGTCGTCGCCACCGTCGCCCAGCGGCTCGATCTTCGCGCCTGCGCGCGCCGCATCGTCGCGCAAAGCGGCCAGCCGCTGGTACTGCCGTTCGGAAATGATGCTGGCGTATTGCGCGTTGTCGACCGGGCGCGGAAACAGCTTCGCGGCCGTGGCGCGTGCGGCGGCGACGAACTCGGCCACGCGCTCGCGCGGCAACAGGACGTAGTCCGGCGCGATGCAGGTCTGTCCCGCATTGAACAGCTTGCCCACCAGGATACGTTCCACCGCGTTGTCGAAACGCGCGCCAGGACCGACGATGGCTGGCGATTTGCCGCCGAGCTCCAACGTCACCGGCGTAAGGTTGGCCGACGCGGCGCGCATCACGTGGCGACCCACCGCGGTGGAGCCGGTGAAGAGCAGATGGTCGAAGGGCAACGCGGAGAACGCTTGCGCCACGTCCGCGTCGCCCGTGACGATGCGCAGTTCCTCGGGCTTGAAATAGCGCGCCGCCAGCCGTGCGAACAGCGCGGAGAAATGCGGTGTGTACTCGCTCATCTTCACCATCGCGCGGTTGCCCGCCGCGAGTGCGTCGATCAGCGGGCCGGCGGCCAGGTACAGCGGATAGTTCCACGGCACGATGATGCCGACCACGCCCAGCGGTTGCGGATGCAGTTCGTTGCGCGCGGGCATGAACAGCAGGCCGGGAAGGCTGCGGCGCGTCCGCATCCAGCGGCGGCCGTGGCGCAGCGCGTGGCGGATCGCCGACAGGCTGGGGAAGATCTCCAGCAGGTCGGTTTCCTGCGCGGGCCGGCCGCCGAAGTCCTGATCGATCGCGTCGACGATATCGCCGCGATGCTCCGTGATCAGTGCCTGCAGTGCGCGCAGCCGTGCCGCGCGCGCAGGCCAGTCCGGCATGGGGTTGCGTGCGTGGGCGTCGCGCATGCGCAGCAGCTCAAGTTCGAGCGAATCGAGGTCGTGCGAGTCGGCGGCGTTCATCGGCTTTTAGAATTTCGCGCGAAGTTCCACGCCCCACATGCGCGGTGGCGTGATGCTGGCATATGGCGTGCCGAACACGGTGGTGCTGATGTTGTTCACGCCGGTGACGTAGCGATCGTTGAAAAGATTGCTAGCGTACAGCGCCACGCCCCAGCGGTCGCCGGGCGCATGCCAGTCCAGCCGCGCATCGGTGCGGTGCTGCGCTTCGCCGACCTTGAAGTTCGGACTGATGACGCATTCGCCTTGCAGGCGTGAATCGTTGTTGCAGCGGGTTTTGCCACGGTAGGCATAGTTCAGGTCGAACTCCAGCTGGCCGCCGACGACGTTGCGCCACGTATACGCCAATCCCGCGGTGTAGGAGAAACGCGGTTCACCGGTGGGCTGGCCCGTGAGCACCGCGCCGGAATCGGCGACTGCCCTGCGGTAGGTGGAGTCGATATACGCACCGGTGAAGTTCAGGCGCAGATCGCGCACGGGCTGCCACAGCGCTTCCAGTTCGAAGCCCTTGGCCTCCTGGTCGGTACTGTTGACCAGGTAGCGCGGCACGCCGGAACCGGCGCTGTTCGGATCCAGGCTGAGCGATTGCTTGTTGTCATAGCGGTAGTAGTACACCGAGCCGTTGAGCAGCAGATTGTGCTCGGGAAAGGTGGTTTTGATACCCGCTTCGTAATTGATCACCTTCTCCGGTGCGAAGCGCGAGCCGACCTGCACGCTGTTGTAGCCGCCGGCCTTGTAGCCCTTGGTCACCGAGGCATAGCCCATCACGTCCGGCGTGAACTTGTAGTCCAGCACCAGACGCGGGCTGACGTCGTTCCAGGTGTTGTGGAAGCGCACCGGCACGCCGACCGCATCGGTGAAGATGATGTTGTTACCGAACGCCGCCAGCGCCATCTGCGCTTCGGGTGGCAGCATTGCGATCACGCCGGCCTGGTCCAGCGCCTGGATGGTGCCGTCGAATTGCGGAGCACTGCGCGGCATGTTGTACCAGGAGAACGTCTTCTGGTCGCGCGTGTAGCGGATGCCGGTGGTGATGTTGAAGCGATCGTTGATGTGCCAGATCACGTCGCCGAATGCGGCATACGCCTTGAACTTGCCCACGTTGCTGATCGCCTCGTGCCAGGGATCGCCCAGCAGTGTGTACGGCAGGCCCATCGCTCCCAGCGCGTTGCTGATGTCGGTGAGCGGCGTGCCCACGCCCATCACGTTGTTGGCCAGCGTGTCCAGGCTGTCGGTGAAGATGTTGGTCTGGCTGGTCTGGCGCGCCTGCTCCTGGTAATAGCTCGCGCCCGCCACCCAGTCGGCGATGCCGGTCGTGCCGGATAGCTTGAATTCCTGGTACCAGCTGTTGTTGTGCTCGATGTTGGCGGTGTCCAGGTACGAGACGATGTGGTTGGTGCCGTCGTAATCGCCGCGATTGAGCGTGTCGAAGCCGCGCCACGCCGTCGTCGAGACCAGGCTGCCCCAGCTGAAGGAGTGGTCGAAGCTCAGCGTCACGCCGTCGAAGGTGCGCGACTCGCCGCCGCCGACCGCGTCGTTGTACAGCGGCGCATGCAGCGGGTTGAGATAGGTCGTGGGATCCGGCGGGAACGGCGGCCGTTGATTGGTGTCGTTCGACAGCGGCACCAGCCCGAACGCAGGATGTGGCGGCTGGTTGAGTTTCTCGTGATCCCACGACAGCAGCATGCGGGTGTCGGGCGTGAGGTTCCAGCGGAACACCGCGCGTGTGCCCCAGTCGTTGTCTTCCCCATAGCGCTTGCCGGTGGCGGCATCCTTGACCCAGCCGTCGCTCTGGTTGTCGTATGCGCTCACACGCAGCGCCATGTCACGGTTGATCGGCACATTCAACAGCGCGTCGCCATAGACCTTGCCGTAGTTGCCCACGCGCAGGCGCGCCTTGCCTTCAAAACGGTCGGTCGGCTCGTTGGTCACGATGGAGATCGCGCCGGCCGCGGCGTTGCGTCCGAACAGCGTGCCCTGCGGCCCCTTGAGCACTTCCACGCGGGCCAGATCATTGAAGGCCAGCAGTGCGCCGCCGGAGCGCGCCGCGTACACGCCGTTGATATACACGCCCACGGCCGGTTCGGTGCCGATGCCGAAGTCGCTGGTGGCAATGCCGCGCAACTGATAATTGGGCTGGGTAGGTTGATCCTGGGTGATGACCAGGCCGGGCACGAACAAGTCCATCTTGCTCAGATCGGTCGCCGCCAGCGTATCGACCTGCTTGGCGGTGACGATCTGCAGCGGGATCGGCACCGACTGCATTTCCTGGCTGCGGCTCTGCGCGGTCACCGTGATGTTGTCCAGCAGCTTGGCCTTGCCCGGATCGGCCTTCTGGTCTTGCGTGCCGCTCTGCGGACCGGCGGGCGCGTTCTGCTCGTCGGCCAGCGCGGCCTGCGTGCACAGCAGCAATGCGGTGCCTCCCAGCAGCTGGCGCAGGCTCGCGGACAGCGGACGTGGACGGATGCTCATCAGCGGTTCTCCCCTCGTGGACAGCGCCGCGTCCCCACGCGATCGCCGTGCTGTGGTTCTTGTGTAAGCGGCGCGCGTCAGCGCACGGTCACGCAGCCCCCTTGCTGCGCGGCGATCCAGGCCTTGATCAGCGCCACGCCTTCGCGATGGACGGTGCTGCGGCCCAGCTCCGGCATCATCTCGCCGGGATCGGCCGAGGCCATGCGGTAGGCGATGATCGAGTCGTCCGGCTGGCCGGGCACGATGTCGAACAAGTGGTCGCCGGTGCCGCGGCCGGCCGCGACGGGCGGCTTGCAGATACCCAGGTGGCGGTCCTCCGCCGCGCTCGCATCCAGTGTGAGCGCCGTGGTGTTGGCCGCGCCCTTGGCGTTGTGGCAGTGGCCGCAGTTGATATCGAGGTAGGCGCGCGCACGGGCGTCCAGCGCGGCATGCTCGTCCATCCAGTTGGCATTGCGCGGCGCCTGGGCGGAGGCGGGCGCGCCGGTCAGGTAGCCGACCTTGGTCAGGTGCTCGAGCTGGTTCTGCGTGCCGTCTGCGTAGTGGTAATCGCGGTTGAGATGGCGCGCTTTCGGGCCGATCGGATGGATCTTCCGCGTGACCCAGTCTTGCGCGTGGCAGCTGGAGCACTGGCTCTCGTCGGGCACGACGTAGTTGAAGTCTTCGCGCGACTTGTCGTCGGCAACCAGCGTGAGCGGGAGCACGGCACCGGTACGGGCGAGATCGGCCTCGGTCTGCGTGTCGTTCCAGACATAAGGAATCGCCGCCCAGCCGTCGGGACGATGTACCAGGATGCGCGTTTCGACTAGGTGCACCTTGGACAGATCCAGTCCTTCGCCGGCGAAATCGTGCGAGCTGTCATAGGTGCGCGCTACGTCGCCCGTCTTGCCGTCCGCCGTCTTCGGGTAATAGAAGGTCTTGCTGATCACCGTGCCGACCGGGAAGTCGAAGGTGTCCGTGGCGTCGTACTTCGCCGCGGTGCCCTTGGGCATCCAGACGGTGCGCAGCTTGTGCGCGTAGTCGGTAAACAGCGGCGTGTTGAGGTCGTAGGGCACCACGCCCTGATTGAGCATCAACTTGCCGTCGCGTGCTTCCACCACGTGCCACTCGCTGAGCTTCGGTGGCCGGCCGTCGGCGTGATAAGCCACCGGCGCCATGCCCTGCTGGCAGCCGACGAGAACGACAGCGCCCAGCAGCGCGAATGCGCTCATGAAGAACCGCTTGCGCATCGCCACGCCTCAGGACTTCGCTGCGTCGAGCACGACCGGCGGCAGCTTGGGCAGCGTGCATTCGAACGGCTTGGTGTCGGTGCTGGGGTTCTTGTAGTCGTTGGGGCCGTCCGCATTGAGCACGCCGCTGGCGCCCTGAATGCAGATGCGGTCTTCATCGGATAGCGTTCCGTGCCTGGTATCGGCGTAGCCGTCCCACAGCACGTCGGGGAACTTGCCGCTCATGCCGTACACGGCGGTCTTGAGCATCTTCAGCTTCATGCCGTCGGGCGAGTCGCCGCCGCCCTTGAAACGGTTGCCGTAGACGAAGATGCCCTTCGGGTACGGGTTGTAGTCGGCCGCTACGCCCTTGGTGTTGTAGTAGTTGGTGGAGAAGTAGCTGGAGATGATCACGTTCGCCGTGCGGTGCTCGGCGATGTCGTTGTCGAAGATTTCCACCTTGTCGTTGGAATTGACCACCACGCCGGAGCCTGCCGGCACGCTCGCCACTGCCGCGCCCTTCGCAGCGAAATTGTCGAGGTTGTTGGCATTGACCTGGTTCTTGAACACGCGTGTGGCTCTGCCGGCCTGCGAAAGGTTGGGCATATTGAAGACCAGGATGCCGCCGGTGTTGCCGGTGGCGACGTTGTCGTAGACGTCGGCGTCGATCGAGTTCTCGATCTCGATGCCGGCCACGTTCTGCTCGGCGCGGTTGCGACGCACCACGATGTTCTTCGACTGGCCCACGTAGATGCCCGCGTCGGATGCGCCGGTGACCGAGGAATCCTCGATCAGCACGTTTTCGGTCTTCACCGGATACAGGCCGTAGGCGCCGTTGGTGGTCTTGGGGCCGTCGGTCCAGGCCACGCGTACGCCGCGAATGGTGATGTTCTTGCCCTGGTTGATCTTCAGCGCATCACCCTTGGTGTCTTCCAGCGACAGGTTCTCGATGGTGAAGTCGCTGGCGTTCACCAGCAGTCCTTCGGGGCCGACCACTTGGCCCTTGAACGAGAGCACCGTCTTGTCCTTGCCGGCGCCGCGGATGGTGACGCCGTCGGTGCGCAGGCTCAGGCCGCGATTGAGGTGATAGTGCCCGGCGGGTATCTCGATGACGCTGCCCGGCTTGGCGTCCAGCAACTGCTGTTGCAGCTTGGCCTGGAAGGCTTCGTCGCCGCCCTGGGCAGCCGGCTGGTCGTGGCCGCCGCAGGCGGTCAGGCCGGCCGCGAGCGAGGTGATGAAAAGCAACTTGCGCATGTCCGGTGAACCTCCCCAAGTAAACCGAATGGCGACGGGATCGCAGGTCGCCACGACGGCCCACTGTTACGCAAGCGCCGGCCTCCGGGGAGGGGGAAACGGCCAGGGTATGGGGGGCAGAGCGGCCAAGGTGGCGCGCTTTCCGCGCTTCAGGCGGCGCGTCGCGCCGCCTGCGGCGGCATGCCCGTCCAGCGCTTGAATGCGCGACGGAACTCGCGCGGATCGCTGAAGCCCAGTTCGCTGCCGATCTCGGCCACGCTGAGCGCGCCGGCCTGGAGCAGTTCCAGCGCACGTTCGGCGCGCACGCGGTCGTGGATCTCGCGGAAGATGCGCCCGCTCTCGGCGAGCTTGCGCCGTAGCGAGCGCTCGCTGAGGTTGAGCGTGCGCGCCACGTCCTGCAGCCTCGGCTGCTGGCGCAGCCGGCCGCGCAGCAGGCGCTCCACTGCGGCGACGATCTCCTGGTGCGGCTCGCCGCCATCCGGCGTGAGCTGCTGTGCGCATAGAGCGAGCGCCTGCTTCGCGGTCAGCGGGTTGTGGCCGGGCAGCGGGCGAGCCAGCCACTGGGTGCCGATCAGCAGCCGGCATTGCGGTGTGCCGAAGCGCACCTCGCACTCGAATAGTTCTTCGTACGCGCGCGCATACGCGGGGCGCGGGAAACTGAATTCCGCACGCACCGGACGCAGCTCCGGACCGACCAGTTCGCGCGCGATCATCAGGCAGCTGGCGAACAGTTCCTCGCAGAAGAACGGCAGCAGTTCGGTATCGCCGAAGCGCGGCCACGCCACCAGCGCCACTTCGCGCTCGCTGAGCTGTTCGAAATTCAGCGCCAGCAGGCAACCGCAGATCTTGTGATGGGCGATGCCGGCCAGCATTGCATCGCCCAAGGTGCGCGAGGTCATCATGGCGAGGCCGAGCAGGCCGAAGCCGCCAATGGTGCCTTCGCGGCCGATGCGCAGGCCCGCGTCGGGCACGTCCAGCGCCTGCAGCGCACGGCGTACGAACAGGCTGGCCTGGCGATAGGAAACGCGCAGCGCGGGATCGGCGATCTGGGCCCGGCTCAGCGCGAGGCCGGCGAACCACGGGCGGCTGTCCACGCCCAGCGCGTCGGCCATCTGGGTCAGGTAGAGCAGCTTGTTGGGCGGGAACTCCGCCGCGGTGTAGCGCGGATCGTCCGCGGCCAGCGCGGGGCCGGCGGCATGAGAGGAGGAACCGACCAGGGCGGCGGGGCGTGCCATCGTGCCAGGAACTCCAGCGGGGCCGGCGGAGCCGGCGGCGAAGGCGTTTCTATAGCACGCGGGCCGCGGCGCCGCTTGCGCGGCGCACAACGCGAGGGGCGCGTTGCGCGCCCCTCGGAAGGTCTTGCTTATTCGCCGATGGTCAACAGCGAAGCGTTGCCGCCGGCGGCCGTCGTGTTGACGGTGAGCGTGCGCTCGCCGGCGAAGCGGAACAGATAGTGCGGGCCGCCGGCCTTCGGGCCGGTGCCGGAGAGGCCTTCGCCGCCGAACGGCTGCACGCCGACCACCGCGCCGATCTGGTTGCGGTTGACGTAGCAATTGCCCACGCGCGCGCGGCTCTGGATGAACTCGACGGTGTCGTCGATGCGGCTGTGGATGCCGAGGGTGAGGCCGTAGCCGGTGGCGTTGATCTCGTCGACCACCTTGTCCAGCTCGCTGCCCTTCCAGCGGATCACATGCAGCACCGGCCCGAAGATCTCGCGGGTCAGCGTGGCCAGGCCGGGAATTTCGTAGGCGCGCGGCGCGAAGAAGGTGCCGTTGCCGGTCGCGGCGGGGTCGAGCGCGACCTCGCCGATCTTCTTCGCTTCCTTGTCCATGCGTGCGGCATGGTCGACCAGGATCTTCCGGGCGTCCTCGTCGATCACCGGGCCCACGTCGGTGGACAGCTGCGACGGGTCGCCGACCTTCAGCTCGGCCATGGCGCCGGCCAGCATCGCGCAGACCTTGTCGGCGATGTCTTCCTGCACGTACAGCACGCGGGCGGCCGAGCAGCGCTGACCGGCGGACTGGAAGGCGGAGGAGATGGCGTCCTTGACGATCTGCTCGGGCAGAGCCGAGGAGTCGGCGATCATCGCGTTCTGGCCGCCGGTCTCGGCGATCAGCGCGGCGATAGGGGCATTGCGTGCGGCTAGGGCGCGGTTGATCGCCCAGGCGGTTTCGGTGGAGCCGGTGAAGGCCACGCCGGCCACGCGCGGGTCGCGGGTGAGCGCGGCACCGACAGTGGCGCCGTCGCCCGGCAGGAACTGCAGCACATCGGCCGGCACGCCGGCTTCGTGCAGCAGCTTGACCGCGGCATAGCCGATCAGGCTGGTCTGCTCGGCCGGCTTGGCGATCACGCTGTTGCCGGCGGCGAGCGCGGCGGCGACCTGGCCCAGGAAGATCGCCAGCGGGAAGTTCCACGGGCTGATGCACACGAACACGCCGCGGCCGTTCAAGAACAGCTGGTTGCTCTCGCCGGTCGGGCCGGGCAGTTGCTCGGGCTGACCGAAATAGCGGCGCGCCATGGTGGCGTAGTAGCGCAGGAAGTCGGCCGCCTCGCGGATCTCGGCGATGGCGTCGGGCAGGCCCTTGCCGGCTTCGCGCACGCACAGGGCGATGAACTCGCCGCGACGCGCTTCGAGCTGCTCGGCGGCGTGCTCGAGGATGGCGGCGCGGCTGGCGGCC
This sequence comes from Dyella sp. CR10, assembly GCF_055814425.1. Lineage (NCBI taxonomy): Bacteria > Pseudomonadati > Pseudomonadota > Gammaproteobacteria > Lysobacterales > Rhodanobacteraceae > Dyella > Dyella sp. CR10. The sequence continues at coordinate 4,153,915 of NZ_CP185986.1, read as the reverse complement.
GGCAGGCGGTCCCAGCCGTGCTGCGCGGCGACGGCGTTGGCCAGGGCCTTCTCGACCGTGGCGGAGTCGGCGCTGACGTAGCTGCCCACCACCTGGCGGCGGTCGGCCGGGTTGGTCACCTGCACGGTGGCGCCGGCGCTGCTGGCGCCCGGCACCAGCGGGGCCGCGGTCCAGGGGCCGGACTTCGCGTTGACCGTCTCGGCGAGGGCCTTCAGTTCGTTGTCATTGGAGAAATTGACGCCCATGGAGTTCTTCCGAAGTTCACCGTAGAGATTCACCGGCAGCGGAATGCGCGGGTGGGGGATGGAGGCAAAGGAACGCACCGTTTCGCACGGGTCGGCGACCAGCTCCCGCACCGGCAGGCTCTCGTCCACCACGCGGTTGACGAAGCTGGTGTTGGCGCCGTTCTCGAGCAGGCGGCGCACCAGGTACGGCAGCAGGTCTTCGTGCGTGCCGACCGGGGCATACACGCGGCAGGGCACGTCGAGGTTCTGCTTGCCGATCACTTCGGCATACAGGTCGGTGCCCATGCCATGCAGGCGCTGGTACTCGTAGGGGCGTCCCTTGGACAGGTGATGCACCGCGGCGATGGTGTGCGCGTTGTGCGTGGCGAATTGCGGGTAGATCAGCTCCACGCCGGCATCGAACAGCTTGCGCGCACAGGCCAGGTAGGAGACGTCGGTGTTGGGCTTGCGCGTATAGACGGGGTAGCCGGGCAGGCCGTTTTCCTGCGCGCGCTTGACTTCGGCGTCCCAGTACGCGCCCTTCACCAGGCGCACGTACCAGCGCCGGCCGGTGGCGCGGGCCGTCTCGATCAGCCAGTCGATCACGAACGGGGTGCGCTTGGAGTAGGCCTGCACCACGATGCCCAGGCCGTTCCAGTCTTGCAGCGAGGGATCGGCGAAGACGTCGCCGAGAATATCCAGCGACAGCTCCAGGCGGTCGGCCTCTTCGGCATCCACCGACAGCGCGATGCCGTGCTTCATCGCCAGCTGGGACAGCTCCAGCAGCTTGGCGGTGAGGTCGCGGCGGGCCAGCTCGCGCTTGGCCACTTCGTAGCGCGGGTGCAGCGCCGAAAGCTTGACCGAGATCGAGGGCGCGTCGGTGTGGTTGGCGAACGGGCCGCGCCCGCCGATGGCGGCGATGGCGTTGCGGTAATCCTGCTGGTAGCGCTCGGCGGTTTCGCTGGTGAGCGCGGACTCGCCCAACATGTCGTAGGAGTAGCGGTAGACCGCATATTCCTTCTGCGCGCAGCGGTCCAGCGCTTCGCCGATCGTGCGGCCCATCACGAACTGATGACCCATGATGCGCATGGCCTGACGCACGGCCAGGCGGATCGCCGGCTCGCCGGCGCGGCCGACCAGGCGGCGCAGGGCGCCTGTGAAGTCGTGGCGGGTGTCTTCGGCCAGGTTGACCAGCTTGCCGGTGAGCATCAGGCCCCAGGTCGAGGCGTTGACGAACAGCGACTCGCTCTGGCCCAGGTGCTTCTTCCAGTTGGCATCGCCGAGCTTGTCGCGGATGAGCTTGTCGGCGGTGGCCTTGTCCGGGATGCGCAGCAGGGCTTCGGCCACGCACATCAGCAGCACGCCTTCCTCGCTGGACAGGTCGTACTGGCGCATGAAGGATTCGACCGCGCTCTGATCCTTGGCGCGCGCGCGTACGCGAGTCACCAGGTCGGCTGCCAGGTCGATCACCTTTTCGCGTTCGGCCGGCGGCAAGGTGGCCTGGGTGAGCAGATCGTTGACCGCTTCGGTCTCGTCGCGCAGCCAGGCGGCGGTGATGCGCGCACGGGCCGGCTCCGCGCCGGTCGGGAGTTCGGGGCTGAGGATGGGCTGGGTCACAGGAAGATCACGAGGGATGGGGAGCGCGGGAAGTCGCCGATTGTACGCGGTGCCCGAGAACGGACGCACGCGTACGCGGCGAATGAGAACGCCGTATTGCCCGGGCAGGTGCTTGCTGCATGCGCCTGATGCCGGTCAAGCCCCTGCGTCATTCTTGCCCAACCCGGACGCGGCGGCCTATGATTCGCGGGTTCCAGGCACGCCGGTTATTCCATGATCGTGCTTCGACCAGCTGCGGCCGGCCTGCCGTGCGCGACGATATGGCTCAAGCCCAATCGCGCTCTCAGCCGGCGTGACTTGCGTCGCTTGATCGGGGTATTGGCGGTTTTGGCGCTGACGACGGCCGGACTGGGCGCGTGGCAGGGGAATGTGTTCGCTCCGCTGTTCGCGCTGGTCGAATCCACCGCGGTGGCTCTCGCCCTAGGCGTGGCCTGGCGGGCCGGTGACCGCAGTGAGCGCATCACCCTCGACGCCACGTCGGTGGAGGTGCGGTCCCTGCCGGGACGGCGCGGCGCGTGCTTCCAGTCCTACTGGGTGCGCGTGAGGCTGCAGGAGGGGGAGGGACGCCATCGCCTGCTGCTGACGTCGCACGGGAAAGAGCTGGAAATCGGGGCCTTCCTCACCGACGAGGAGCGCGCCGAGCTGTCGAGGAAACTCATGGTGCTGCTGGCAGACCTCAACCGCCGGCCGCGCAGGTAGGTTCAACAAGGGTGCAAGACATGACATCTGGCGGCATCAGGATCAAGGCATGGGTGGCAATGGTCTGCGCGCTGTTCGGTAGCGCAGCGTGGGCCAACCCGGAACCCGGTCAGCTGAACATGACGCGCGGCGTGACCGAGTGGTCTTCGGAGCCGTACTTCCTCAATAACGTCGCCCTGGGTGTCTGCGTCGTCATCGGCATCGTGGTGTTCGGCGCGATGTTCGTGGCGATGTTCCGCTTCCGCAAATCGCGCGGCGCCGTGGCCGAGAAGTGGTCGCACAACACCACGCTGGAAGTGATCTGGACCACCATCCCCGTGGTCATCCTGATCGTACTGGCCTACCTGGCCACCGGCGGCCTGAAGACCTTCGCCGACACCACCGGCTCGCAGATGACCGTGAAGGTCACCGGCTACCAGTGGAAGTGGCGCTACGACTACGTCGAGTACCAGGGCAAGGCGATCGACAAGGTCGGCTTCATGTCCAAGCTGGACAAGGAAAGCGACGAGACTCGCCAGCTGAAGTCGGGCATGGACCCGAACGCCGTCAAGGTCGACGGCTACAACACCTACCTCATCAATGTCGACGAGCCGCTGGTCGTGCCGGTCGGCACCAAGATCCGCTTCGTCATCACCGCCGGCGACGTCATCCATTCCTGGTGGGTGCCCGCGCTGGGCTGGAAGATGGACGCCATCCCCGGCATCGTCAACGCGGCCTGGACCAACATCAAGGAACCGGGCGTGTACCGCGGCCAGTGCGCAGAGCTCTGCGGCCAGGACCACGGCTTCATGCCGATCGTGGTGAAGGCGGTGCCGAAGGCCGAATTCGAGCAGTGGCTGGCGCAGAAGCAGCAGGCCGCGCAGCCGCCGCAGCCCGAGCAGCAGCCGGCCGCCCCCGCGCCTGCCGCCAGCGCCGCCGCGCCGAAGACCGCGCAGGTCGCCGCGCCAGCGCAGGATCACAAGGGCTGATTCCGGCGTACGCGCCGTCCACAGAATTCCGCTTAAGGTAGAGGTGCAAGGCCATGGCCCACGCAGCCACCCACGACCACCACGACGATCATCACGGCGCGCCGAAGAACTTCTTCGTGCGTTGGTGCATGTCCACCAACCACAAGGACATCGGCACGCTGTACCTCGTGTTCTCGCTGCTGATGTTCTTCATCGGCGGCAGCTTCGCGATGGTGATCCGCGCCGAGCTGTTCAAGCCCGGCATGCAGCTGGTGCAGCCGTACTTCTTCAACGAAATGACCACGATGCATGCGCTGGTCATGATCTTCGGCGCGGTGATGCCGGCCTTCGTGGGCCTGGGCAACTGGATGATCCCGCTGATGATCGGTGCGCCGGACATGGCGCTGCCGCGCATGAACAACCTGTCGTTCTGGATCCTGCCGTTCGCCTTCACCCTGCTGCTGTCCACGCTGTTCATGCCGGGCGGCGGTCCCGCCGGCGGCTGGACCATGTACCCGCCGCTGTCGCTGCAGGGCGATTCGGTGGCGCCGGTGGTGTTCGCCATCCACCTGATGGGCATCAGCTCGATCATGGGCGCGATCAACATCATCGCGACCATCCTCAACATGCGCGCCCCGGGCATGGACCTGCTGAAGATGCCGGTGTTCGTGTGGAGCTGGCTGATCACGGCGTTCCTGCTGATCGCGGTGATGCCGGTGCTCGCCGGCGCGGTGACCATGCTGCTCACCGACAAGTACTTCGGCACCAGCTTCTTCAATGCCGCCGGCGGCGGTGACCCGGTCCTGTACCAGCACATCTTCTGGTTCTTCGGGCACCCCGAGGTGTACATCATGATCCTGCCGGCCTTCGGCCTGGTCTCGGAGATCATCCCGGCGTTCGCCCGCAAGCCGATCTTCGGCTACAAGGCGATGGTGTTCGCGATTGCCTCGATCGCCTTCCTGTCGTTCATCGTGTGGGCGCACCACATGTTCGCGGTGGGCCTGCCGCTGGGCGGCGAAATCTTCTTCATGTACGCCACGATGCTGATCGCTGTGCCGACGGGCGTGAAGGTGTTCAACTGGGTCAGCACCATGTGGGGCGGCTCGATGACCTTCGAGACCCCGATGCTGTTCGCGATCGCCTTCGTGATCCTGTTCACCATCGGCGGCTTCTCCGGCCTGATGCTGGCGCTGGCCCCTGCCGACTTCCAGTACCACGACTCGTACTTCGTGGTGGCGCACTTCCACTACGTGCTGGTGACCGGCGCGATCTTCGCGATCATCGCGGCCACGTACTACTGGCTGCCGAAGTGGACCGGCCACATGTACAGCGAGTTCTGGGGCAAGGTGCACTTCTGGAACAGCGTGATCTGGGTGAACGTGCTGTTCTTCCCGCAGCACTTCCTGGGCCTGGCCGGCATGCCGCGCCGCATCCCGGACTACAACGTCGCGTTCGCCAACTTCAACATGATCAGCTCGATCGGCGGCTTCCTGTTCGGCGCCTCGCAGCTGATCTTCCTGGGCGTGATCATCCATGCCGTGTGGTTCTCGAAGAAGAAGGCCGCCGACCGCGTGTGGGAAGGCGCGAAGGGCCTGGAGTGGACCGTGCCGTCGCCGGCGCCGTACCACACCTTCGAGCTGCCGCCGGTGATCCACGACGACGAGCTGGCCCACGGGCACGTGGAAGACTGAAGATGAAAGGCGCCTGCCGCCGCGAGGCGGAAGGCGCCGACCGCGTTCGATGAATCGGCAACTGACGGAAACCGAGAAGGCAGCGCGCCGCAGGGGCGCCCGACGTACCGCTCTGGCGGTCGCGGTGATCGCGGTGGCGATCTTCCTGCTCTCGATCCTGCAGATGCTGAAGATCTCGTAAGGCGGCAAGCGATTCGAATTTCCCGCGCAGTCCGGCGGGTGGAAGTAACGAGGAAATCCACGGGAATCTCACCATGGGTCAGCAGCAAGGCGCTTATTTCGTACCGACCAAGAGCTATTGGCCCATCGTGGCCGCGGTCGTCATGTTCGTCACCGTGTTCGGTGCCGCGCACTGGCTGAACGCGCAGCCCGGCGAGGCCGGCTTCGGCAAGACGATGCTCCTGATCGGCTTCGTCGGCATCCTCGGCATGTTCTTTGGCTGGTTCCGCTCGGTGATCCGCGAATCGCTGGCCGGCAGCTACAACGCCCAGGTGGACACCTCGTTCCGCATGGGCATGATGTGGTTCATCTTCTCCGAGGTGATGTTCTTCGGCGCCTTCTTCGGCGCGCTCTTCTACGCCCGCATGTACTCGGTGCCGTGGCTGGGCGGCGAAGGCCACGGCGTGCTGACCCACCAGTTCCTGTGGAGCGACTACGCGGCTGCGTGGGGCGCCAACGGCGGCGGCGGTCCGGCCCGCATCGGCGGCGACTTCCAGACCGTGGCGCCGTGGGGCCTGCCGCTGCTGAACACGCTGATCCTGCTGACCTCCAGCATCACCGTCACCATTGCGCACCATGCGCTGAAGGCCGGCCACCGCGGCAAGCTGCTGGTGTTCCTGGCGTTGACCGTGCTGCTGGGCGCCACCTTCCTGTACTTCCAGGCCCACGAGTACATCGAGGCCTACAAGGAGCTCAACCTGACGCTGCAGAGTGGCGTCTACGGCTCCACGTTCTTCATGCTCACCGGCTTCCACGGCCTGCACGTGACGCTGGGCACGATCATGCTGGCGATCATCTGGTTCCGCTGCGCCAAGGGCCACTTCAGCAAGGAGCACCACTTCGGCTTCGAGGCGGTGGCCTGGTACTGGCACTTCGTGGACGTGGTCTGGCTCGGCCTGTTCATGTTCGTCTACATCCTCTGAGGCGCCGGCGCCCCAGCAAAAAGCCCGCCGAGAGGCGGGCTTTTTTTTGACCGGGTCATGGGCGCCGATGCGGCATGATGTGATCCGGGAGGCGGTCTCGGTCGGGACGTCCAGCCATCCGCACGTCGCGTGCCGGAACGTCGCGGGGCCGGGCGCTGGTCGCGGCGGACCGCTACAATCAGCGGCCCACGCCGTGCGGGTGCAGCCATCCCATCCAGATGCCGAAGACGACCATCAGGATGAGCAGCACAGAGAGCCCGATGCGGCGGGTCAGAGCCCACACCGTGCGCTTGCTGCCGTCCTTGTCGGTCATCATGAAATAGAGCGCCTGGCCGAGATTGAACAGCACCACCAGCAGCAGGATCACCAGCGCGTACTTGTAGATGGTTTCCACGTGATTGGCCCGAAGGACGATGACAACCGCAGTATAGCGGCGGCCCGAGGCGGCTCCGCATGAGCCTGCTCCGGCGCCCGCGCTGGTGGGCCGTGCTGCTGTTGCTGGCCGGCGTCGCGCTTTTCCTGCGCCTTGGCGCTTGGCAGCTGCATCGCGCCGACGAGAAGGACGAACTTCTGCGTCGCTATGCCGCAGCGGCGCAGGGGCCTGTGCGCGAATTTGCCGCGGTGGGCGAAACGCCTCCCGGCGACGCGTTTCCGCGCGTGCGCGTGAAAGGCGAATACCTGCCCGACCGCGTCTACCTGCTGGACAATCCCAAGCATGACCAGCGCGGCGGCGTGGAAGTCTATGCGCCGTTCCGCCCGCAGGGGAGGGAGCGCCTGCTGCTGGTGGATCAGGGCTTCCTGCCGGGCAATGGCACTGAGCAGGCGCCGCAGCTCCCGCCGCTGCCCACGGGCGAGCGCGAACTGACCGGGTTCTACCAGCCGCCTCCGGGTGTCGGTTTCGAGATGGGCGGCGATGCGCTGGCGCGCCAGCAGCGCTGGCCGAAGACGACCATCTATCTGGATCTCGACCAGGTGGCGAAGGATCTGGGCGGCACCGTGTATCCGCGCGTGCTGGCGCTCGAGGCGGAACCCTCGTCGATCTACGTGCGCGAGCACACGCCCGATTTCAGCGCGATGCCGCCGGCGCGGCACCGTGCATACGCTTTTCAGTGGTTCACCTTCGCCGTGGTGGCGGTGGTGATGTTCCTGTTCCTGCACCGCAAGCGCAAAGCGACTCCAGGGGACGCGCGATGAATCAGCCCACACCCACGGCGCAGCGCGCCGGCCGTCTGAAACTGCTGCTGATCATGGCCATCTTCGCCGCGCCCATCATCGCCGCGGGCCTGCTCACGCTCGGTGGCTGGCAGCCCAGCGGCAAGGGCTACGGCCAGCCGGTCCAGCCGCAGCGCAATTTCGCTGAAGAGAAGCTGCGCGTGACATTGCCTGACGGCACGGCGTGGGCGTGGAAGGCGGAAGACCCGCAGCTGACGCTGGTGGCGCTGCCCGGCCCCGGCTGCGCGACACAATGCATCGACGCATTGACCAAGATCGCCGCCGCACGCATCACCCTCAACCGCAACGCACCGCGCCTGCGCCTGCTCTACGTGGGGGAGCCGCCCGCCGATGCGGGCAGCGACGGCATGAAGACCTACTGGCGCATCGGCACCGACGCCGACGGCAAGCTCGCCGCCTGGCGCCCGTCCGCGCCGGACAGCGCCGCCGCGCTGCTGGTGGAATCCAACGGCACGGCGCTGTCCTACTATCCCGCTGGCTTCGATCCGACCGGCCTGCGCAAGGACCTGCAGAAGGTGATTCGCTGATGTCCCGTTCCGTCAAACTCCTGCGTGGCCTGGCGCTGCTCGCCGCGGTGTTCGCCTTCGGCGTGGTGATGTTCGGCGCTTTCGTGCGCCTGTCCAACGCCGGACTCTCGTGTCCCGACTGGCCCACCTGCTACGGCAAGGCCAGCTGGCCGCAGCATCAGCACGAAATCGCCCAGGCCAACGAAGCCTTTCCGGATCGCCCGTACGAAACGCACAAGGCCTGGCGCGAGCAGGTGCACCGCTTCCTTGCCGGTACGCTGGGCATGCTGGTGTTCGCGCTGGCGCTGCTGGCCAGCTGGCGCCGTCCGTGGGCACGCTATGCGGTGATCGTGTCGGCCATCCTCGCCGCGATCGGCGTGAGCATGTACATGCGCGGCGAGCACACGATCTCGTCGGTGGTCTCGGCGTTCGCCATCGGCCTGCCGCTGCTGGCCGCGGCGGGGCTCGGGCGTCCGGGCGCCTGGCGCATCAGCGTGCTGGCCTTCGGCGTGATCATCTTCCAGGCCATGCTCGGCATGTGGACGGTGACTCTGCTGCTCAAGCCCATCGTGGTGATGGGCCACCTGCTCGGCGGCATCACCACGTTCGCGCTGCTCGCGTACGCGGCGCTGCGCTTCGCCGGCGTCGGCGCGCGCGACGGCAGCTACGCCGCGCTGCGCCGCCTGGTCACGTTCGGCATCGTGCTGTTGCTGGCACAGATCGCCCTGGGTGGCTGGACCTCGGCCAACTATGCCGCACTCGCCTGCGGCACCGACTTCCCCAAGTGCCTGGGCCAGTGGGCGCCGCCGACCGATTTCAAGGAAGGCTTCGTACTGTGGCGCGGCATTGGCGTGAACTATGAAGGCGGCGTGCTCGACATGGCCGCGCGCAGCGCCATCCAGATCGCGCATCGCGTCGGCGCGCTGGTGGTGTTCTGCTATCTCGCCTGGCTGGCCCTCGCCGCGACGCGTCGCGGCTTGCGCGGCTACGGCTTCGCCATCGCGATCGTGCTGGTCGCACAGGTGCTGCTGGGCATCAGCAACGTGCACTTCGGCCTGCCGCTTCCAGTGGCCACCGCCCACAATGGCGTCGCGGCGCTGCTGCTGTGCGTCCTGCTGGCGACACTGGCGCGCACGCAGCGGCGGCACGACGATGGCATCTTCCAGAGCCTGGGACGCGCCTGATGAGCCGCTTCAATCAATACCTCGAGCTCACCAAGCCGCGCGTCGTCGCGCTCCTGGTGTTTTGCGCCGTGATCGGCATGTTCCTGGCCGTACCCGGCGTGCCGCCGTGGCGTGCACTGGTGTTCGGCACGCTCGGCATCTGGCTGGCTTCGGCCTCGGCGGCCGCGTTCAATCACCTGATCGACCAGCGTATCGACAAGCTGATGGCGCGCACCGCACACCGTCCGCTTGCCACCGGGCACCTCGCGCCGCATCAAGTGCTGACGTTCGCGCTGGCGCTGGGCATGTTGTCGATGTTGATCCTGGTGCTGCTGGTCAATCCGCTCACCGCGCTGCTCACCTTCGGCGGCCTGATCGGCTACGCGCTGGTCTACACCGCCTACCTCAAGCGCGCGACGCCGCAGAACATCGTGATCGGCGGCCTCGCCGGCGCGATTCCGCCGGTGCTTGGCTGGACCGCGGTGACCGGGGAGCTGCACGCCTTCGCCCTGCAGCTGTGCCTGATCATCTTCGTGTGGACGCCACCGCACTTCTGGGCGCTGGCGATCTTCCGCCGCGACGACTACTCGCGCGCCCAGGTGCCGATGCTGCCGGTGACGCACGGCGTGGTGTACACGCGCTGGCACGTGCTGTTCTACACCGTGCTGCTGGTGCTGGTCACCTTGCTGCCGGCCCTCACCGGGTACAGCGGGCTGATCTATCTGGGGGGCGCCGTGGTGCTGGGGGGCGGCTTCCTCTACTACGCGATCCGCCTGCTCAATCCGCCGGACGAGCTGTTCGCGATGAAGGTATTCAATTACTCCATCGTGTACCTGATGGCTCTGTTCGCCTTCCTGCTGGCCGATCATTGGCTGGTGGACCCGCTGGTGCAGCAGGCGGGCGTGGTGTTCCAGCGCACCGCCTAGGTCGAGGCTGCGGTCGCGGGCGAATCCCGATCAGCCCGCTCCGCAAAAACTTTCGCACGTCGGTCAGCCAGTTATGGTTGACACTCCCGCACCGCAGCAAGACAATGCGCGCGCCCTCCGGCGCGCTGCGCCCGAAGGCATTCCTGTCCGACCAACCAAGGCATATGGACGTCTACCCTAGTCGCAACGTCGACATCCGCGAGCATCGGGTGCCGGCATTGCATAACAAGCTGATTGTCTGCGGCGACCGCCTGCGGTCGGCCGGCGCTTTCCTCGACTAGGGAAGACCGGCCCACTCCTGACGGCCGCCAAGGGCCGTAACGAGGAGATGGGCTATGAAGCTCCTTCGCGACATCCTTCGTCTGCACATCGCGGGCCGTTCCCTGCCGGGCCGCCGTGCCGCTTCCCGCCGTACCTGGACCATCACCGTCCCCGCGCCGCTGAACGCGCCGGCCCAGCCGGCCGTCGAGCATCGGCACGAATCCGTCGCGCCGAAAGGCCCCGGTCATTTTCAGCTGGTATCTCAAGCCTGAAACACGGGGATGAAACCATGAAGCGCAGCGTGCTCCGCAAAGGCTGGCCTCCGCCAGGCCGCGAGCGCGGGCCGCACACGCGGCCCTAGCGCGGTTTCAGTGTTTCTGCGGGCAGCGCCCGCCGGCTCGCTGGTCCGCCTGGGTTCAACGCCATTCCCGGAAGCGAGTCATGATCAAGCATTCCACCCACACCGTCGCCGGCAAGGCGCCCGGCAAGAGCGCCGGCGCGCCCGTGCGCGTGGCCGTCGCGCTGGAGGCATTCCGCCATAACGAGGCGCTGTTCGCCGCGCTCGACACCAGCGCCGCCGGCCTCGACGCCGAGCAGATCGCCGAGCGCCTGGACCGCGACGGCATCAACGAGGTCTCGCACGAGAAGGCGCCGCATTGGTCGCGCCAGCTGCTGCGCGCGTTCAAGAACCCTTTCATCATCGTGCTGCTGGTGCTGGCCGGCGTGCAGCTGTTCACCGATGGCGAAGACCTCACCGGCCCGGTCATCATCGCGGTGATGGTGGGTATCAGCGTGCTGCTGAGCTTCACCCAGGAGTACCGCTCCTCCAAGGCCGCCGAGAAGCTCAAGGCGATGGTGCGCAATACCGCCACCGTGACGCGCCGCGCTTCCGACGGACACAGCGAGCGCATCGAGGTGCCGGTGGGCGAACTGGTCGCCGGCGACATCGTGCATCTGGCCGCGGGCGACATGGTGCCCGCGGACCTGCGCCTGTTCAGCGCCAAGGACCTGTTCATCAGTCAGGCCATCCTTACCGGTGAATCGCTGCCGGTGGAGAAGGCCGCGCCGACGCCTGCGCAGGTCTCCGACGAGGCCGCGCCGGGCGCGCAGGACAATCCGCTGGACCTGCCGACCATCTGCTACATGGGCACCAACGTGGTCAGCGGCAGCGCCAGCGCGGTGGTGGTGGCAACCGGCCCGCGCACCTACCTGGGTTCGCTCGCGCACACCATCGTCGGCCAGCGCGTGCAGACCAGTTTCGACCGCGGCGTGAACAGCGTCAGCTGGCTGCTGATCCGCTTCATGCTGGTGATGGTGCCGATCGTTTTCGCGATCAATTGGTATGACAAGGGCGATTTCTGGCAGGCCTTCCTGTTCGCCATCTCGGTGGCCGTGGGTCTCACGCCGGAGATGCTGCCGCTGATCGTCACCGCCAACCTGGGCAAGGGCGCCATCGCCATGTCCAAGCGCAAAGTGGTGGTCAAGCGCCTCAATGCGATCCAGAACTTCGGCGCGATGGACGTGCTGTGCACGGACAAGACCGGCACGCTCACGCTGGACAAGATCGTGCTGGAGCGCCATCTCGACCTGTACGGCGAGGAGTCAGACGAAGCGCTGGAGTACGGCTATCTCAACAGCCGCTTCCAGACCGGCCTGAAGAACCTGATGGACAAGGCGGTGCTGGAGCACCGCGACCTGGAGACGGTGGCGCAGCAGTACCGCATCGTCGACGAGATCCCGTTCGACTTCCAGCGCCGGCGCATGTCGGTGGTGGTGCGCCATGGCGACGGCGACGAGCTGCTGGTGTGCAAGGGTGCGGTAGAGGAGATGCTGTCGATCTGCGCTTACGCCAAGGCGGGCGACGAGATCCTGCCGGTGACCGACGCGATGCGCGCGGACATCAAGGCGATGACGCGTGGCCTCAACGAGGATGGCCTGCGCGTGCTGGTGGTCGCCATCAAGCACCAGCCGCCGGCCGGACGCGCCTATGGCGTGGCGGACGAGGCCGGGCTCACCGCGGTCGGCTGCCTGGCCTTCCTCGATCCGCCGAAGGATTCGGCCGCCACCGCCATCGCCGCGCTGCATCACCACGGCGTGGACGTGAAGGTCATCACCGGCGACAACGAGGCGGTGACGCGCAAGATCTGCCGTGAGGTGGGCCTGGACGTGCAGCATTCGGCGCAGGGCAAGCACATCGAGCCGCTGAACGATGCGGAGCTGGACGAGCTGGTCAAGCGCACCACCGTGTTCGCCAAGATGTCGCCGCTGCAGAAGGCGCGCGTGGTCAAGTCGCTGCAGCGGCAGGGTCACACCGTGGGCTTCCTCGGCGACGGCATCAACGATGCGCCGGCGCTGCGCGAGGCGGACGTGGGCATCTCGGTGGATACCGCCACCGACATCGCCAAGGAATCGGCCGACATCATCCTGCTGGAAAAGAATCTGATGGTGCTGGAGGAGGGCGTCATCGAAGGGCGCATCACCTTCGGCAACATCATCAAGTACATCAAGATGACCGCCAGCTCCAACTTCGGCAACATGTTCTCGGTGCTGGTGGCGAGCGCGTTCCTGCCGTTCCTGCCGATGCTGCCGCTGCAGATCCTGGTGCTGAACCTGCTGTACGACATTTCGCAGCTGTCGATTCCGTTCGACCGCATGGACGACGAATACCTGCGCAAGCCGCGCAAGTGGGACGCCAGCGACATCGGCCGCTTCATGGTGTGGATCGGCCCGGTCAGCTCGATCTTCGACATCACCACGTTCCTGCTGCTGTGGTACGTGTTCGGCGCGAACGCGCCGGAGCACCAGTCGTTCTTCCATTCCGGCTGGTTCGTGGAGAGCCTCCTCACGCAGACGCTGATCGTGCACATGATCCGCACCAAGCGCATCCCGTTCCTGCAGAGCGTGGCGGCCGCGCCGGTGCTGGGGCTGACCACGGCGATCATCGCGATCGGCCTGATCATCCCGTACACGGGGCTGGGCACGAAGATCGGCATGGTGCCGCTGCCGCCGGTGTACTTCGCCTGGATCGCGCTGACCGTGCTGACCTATTGCGTGCTCACGCAGCTGGTCAAGCTGGTGTATATCCGCCGCTACGGACGCTGGCTCTGAGCCGGTCCGCCTGAGCAGCGTCGGCGGAGGTCCGGACAGGACCTCCGCGGTCGCTCCGTTCCATTCCACCCAACCAGGGAGGAGCCATGCCATGAAAGGCACCTTCGCTCTCCTCGATATCGCCGGCTACGTCGCCCTGCTGCTGTGGGGCACGCACATGGTCACCAGTGGCGTGCTGCGCGGCTACGGCAGCGCGTTGCGCCGCTGGCTGGGCCGCTATCTCGGCCATCGACCGACCGCGTTCGCGTTTGGCATCTGCATTACGGCGCTGCTGCAGAGCAGTACCGCCGCGGGCCTGATGGCCACGTCGTTCGCGGCCAGCGGGTTTCTCGGTCTCGCGCCGGGTCTGGCGGTGATGCTGGGCGCCAACGTGGGCACCACGCTGATCGTGCAGGTGATGTCGTTCGACATCTCGGTGATCGCGCCAGTGCTGGTGCTGATCGGCTTCACTATCCACCGTCGCAGCGACGACGCGCGCTACGAGAACCTGGGCCGCGTGTGCATCGGCCTGGGCCTGATGCTGCTGTCGCTGCACCTGCTGGTGCTCGCGCTGGCGCCGGTGGAGAACGCGCAGGCGCTGCGCGCGGTGCTGCAGAGCCTGGCCAGCGAGCCGGTGCTGGCGGTGCTGGTGGCGGCGCTGATGACCTGGCTGTTCCATTCCAGCGTGGCGATGGTGCTGCTGGTGGCGTCGCTGGCCAATGCCGGCGTGGTCGATGCGCCCGGCGCGCTGGCGCTGGTGCTGGGCGCCAACCTGGGCGGTACGCTGCCGGCTCTGTTGGAGGCGCACACGCCAGTCGCGCGCCGCCTGCCGCTGGGCAATCTGCTGGTGCGCGCCTTCGGTTGCGTGGTGTGCCTGCCGCTGCTGCATCCGCTGGCATCGTGGCTCGCGCCGATCGGCGATACGCCGGCGCGCATCGCGGTGAACTTCCATACTGCCTTCAACCTTGGGCTGGCCGTGCTGTTCCTGCTGCCGGTGGAGAGGATGGCGCAACTGCTGGTGCGCCTGTTGCCCGATCCGCCGCGGCCGGACGATCCCGGCGTGCCGCAGTACCTCGACGAGGGCGCGCTGGATTCGGCCAACGTCGCGCTGGCCAACGCCGCGCGCGAATCCATGCGCATGGCCGATATGGTCGAAGGCATGCTCAAGGGACTGGTGGAAGTGTTCGGCAAGGACGATCGCACCCGCGCCGCCGCGATCAGCCGCATGGATCCGTGGCTCGACCGCCTCGGCATGGCGATCCGCGAATACCTCACCGACCTCGGCGGCGAAGCGCTCAACGAAGAGGACGGCGAGCGCAGCCAGGAGATCCTCGCCTTCGTGATCAATATCGAGCACATCGGCGATATCACCGCCAATAACCTGATGGAGTTCGCCGCCAAGAAGGCCGAGCGCGGCCAGGATTTTAGCGCCGACGACATCCAGGATCTCGCCGCCATGCACGCGCACGTGATGGAAAGCCTGCGCCTGAGCCTGGCCGTGTTCATGCGCGGCGATCTGCGCGCGGCGCAGCAGCTGGTCGCACGCAAGGAGGCCCTGTGGCGTCTGGAAAACGAAGCCTCCGAGCGGCACATCCGCGCCCTGCGCGAGCGCCGCGACGGCGGCGGTGGCGGCGACGTCTACCTGCGTATCCTGCGCGACCTCAAGCGCATCCACTCGCATCTGGCGGCGCTGGCCTATCTTCCGCTGGAGCGCGCCGGCCTGCTGCAGGGCCGGTTGGTGAACGAACAACCCATGCCGCGTTCGGCCGTCTGAACGCCGAACCATCACCCAGGAGAACCACGACCTTGGACCCAGACCCGTCTAGCCACTCAGCCGAGCATCACCCGCTGCACTGACGTCGTCTTCCAGGTCCACGCGCTTCGCGTGGCCCGTACGCGGCGGACAGTGTCGTTCCGACCGCGGCCGGGCCAGGCCGGCGACGCCTTCGGCGTTGCCTGTTTTTCCCTGCCGAAAGCGAGTCGTCATGGCCGATGGTCATGATGGCTGCGCGCTGCCATCCAGGGAAAACCCATGCTGTTCCAAATCAAGAAAAGCTCGTCCGCGCTGATCTTTGCGCTGGCCGCATCGCTGTTGCTGCCCGCGTGCTCACGCACGGAGCATGCGCAAGAAAACGCGCCGGCCGTCGTCGACGACCATGGTGTGCTGCGCATTCCCGAATCCTCTCCGCTGCGCAAGCGCCTGAAGGTACAGACGGTCGAGCAGCGCGAGCTGTCGCATGCCCTGATGGCGCCGGCGATGATCGAGGCCGATCCCAGTCATACCGTCAATGTGCTCGCGCCGGTGACTGGCCGCGTCGTCGAGCTGAAAGTGAAGCTTGGCGACCGCGTGAAACGCGGGCAGGTACTGGCCCTCATCGCCTCGGGCGATTACGCCCAGGCCGTTGCCGACGCACAGAAGGCCGCCGATGCTCTGGCGCTGGCGAAGCAGGCGCGCGATCGCGCCGTCGGCGTGCAGCAGGCCGGTGGCGCGGCGCAGAAGGATCTGGAAGCTGCACGCAGTGCCTACGACCAGGCTCGCGCGGAGGACGGCCGCGCGCAGGCGCGGCTGGCCTCGCTCGGCGCGAACGGCGTCAAAGGAGATGCGCATGGCATGGCGGTGGTAGCGCCCACCGATGGCAGCATTACCGCGCTCTCCGCCGGCGTGGGCGCCTACGTCAACGATCCCAACGCCGCGCTGATGACCGTGACAGACCTCGGCCATGTGTGGGTCACCGCCAACGTGGCCGAGAACGAAGCGGCGCTGATCAAGCCGGGCATCGATGCCGACGTGGTGCTGCCGGCGCTGCCGGGCCGGCATTTCCAGGGTTCGGTGCAATCGGTCAGCGATGTGCTGGATGCCGACTCGCGCCGCGTCAAGGCGCGCATCGTAGTGCCCGATGCCGACGGTGCGCTCAAGGCCAACATGTTCGCCACCGCGACCTTCCAGGTGCCGCAGCCCAAGGCGCTGCTGCTGCCGCAGTCGGCGCTGCTGATGAACAACGACAGCGTTACCGTATTCGTCGAAGTCTCGCCATGGGCGTTCGTGCGCCGCGAGGTGGAGCTCGGCCTGGACGAAGGCGGTCAGGCGCGCATCGTCAAAGGCCTCGCGCCCGGCGAGCGCGTGGTCACGGCCGGCGGAGTGCTGATCAATGATTGATAAGCTCATCGCCTGGTGCCTGCACAAGCGGGCGCTGGTATTCGGCGTGGCCGTGCTGGTCATGATCTACGGCCACTACGCCTGGACCCAGCTGGCCGTGGAGGCCTACCCCGAACTCAGCGACGTCACCGCCCAGGTCACCACGCAGGTGCCGGGCCTGGCCGCGGAAGAAATCGAACAGCAGATCACCATTCCGCTGGAACGCGCGTTGGCCGGCACGCCCGGCGTGGTGTCCACGCGCTCCAGCAGCACCTTCGGCCTGTCGCTGATCACCCTGGTGTTTCGCGACGGTGCCGAAGACTACTGGTCGCGCCAGCGCGTGATGGAGCGCATCGCCGGCGTCACCTTGCCGGCGGGCGTCACGCCGACGCTCGATCCGGTGTCCGGGCCAGCGGGAGAGATCTATCGCTATACCCTGGAGTCGGACACGCGCAACTTGATGGAGCTGTCGGAGTTGCAGCGCTGGAAAGTGATACCGGCCCTGCAGCAGGTGCCCGGGGTAGCCAATGTCGACAACTTCGGCGGCTTCACCAAGGAATTCCAGCTGGAAGTGGATCCGCAGAAGCTGTTGCAGTTCGGCGTGGGCATGAACGATGTCATCACCGCGTTGAGCGCCAACAACACCAATGCGGGTGGCGGGCGCGTGACGCGCGGCGAGCAATCGTACGTGATC
Organism: Dyella sp. CR10; assembly: GCF_055814425.1. NCBI lineage: Bacteria > Pseudomonadati > Pseudomonadota > Gammaproteobacteria > Lysobacterales > Rhodanobacteraceae > Dyella > Dyella sp. CR10. The sequence continues at coordinate 4,136,589 of NZ_CP185986.1, read as the reverse complement.
CGCGGCGAGGGCCTGATGCGTTCGCTCAAGGACATGGGCGACATCGTAGTGATCCAGCACAACGGCAATCCCATCCGCGTGGGCGACCTGGGCAAGCTGCAATACGGGCACCAGATCCGCGAAGGCATCCTCGGCAAGAACAACAACCCCGACACCATCGAAGGCATCGTCGACCTGCTCAAGTACGAGAATCCGTCGAAAGTGCTCGAAGGCATTCACGCCAAGGTCGACGAGCTGAATCGCCAGCTCGCGGCGCAGGACGTGCGCATCGTGCCTTTCATCGACCGCGACGATCTGGTGCAGGCCACGGTGAGCAAGGTCTCGCACACCGTGATCGAAGGCGTGGGGCTGGTGTGCATCGTGCTGATCCTGTTCCTGGGCAGCCCGCGCAGCGCGCTGGTAGCAGCGGTGACCATTCCGTTCGCGCTGGTCACGGTGTTCATCGTGATGCACTTCCTCAAGATGCCGGCCAACCTGTTCTCGCTGGGCGCGATCGATTTCGGCGTGATCGTGGACGGCGCGATCGTGGTAACCGAGGCCATTCTGCGCAAGCGCGAGGCGCGGCCGGACGCGTACCTGCACGAGGCCGATGTGCTGGGCGCCACCCGTCAGGTGGCGCGTCCGATCTTCTTCGCCACGCTGATCATCATTACCGCGTACGCGCCGCTGCTGGCGTTCGAGCATGCCGAAGGCAAGCTGTTCTCGCCGATGGCGCATACCGTGGGTTATGCGTTGCTGGGCGCCTTGCTGTGTGCCATCACCCTGGTGCCGGCGCTGGCGTGGCTGGCATTGCGCAAGCCGCGCAAGATCTTCCACAACAAACCGCTGGAGCGCCTGCAGGTGTCCTACCGGCGCACGTTGAATGCGTTGCTGGGCCGGCCGCGCGTGACCTATGCCATCGCACTCGGCGCGCTCGCCGCGGTGCTCTGGCTGGGCTCGACCATCGGCCGCGAGTTCCTGCCCGAGCTGGACGAGGGCTCGCTATGGGTGCAGGTGCAGCTGCCCAGCGGTCTGTCGCTGGAGAAGGCCAGCGAGATGGCCAGCGAGTATCGCCGCGCGGTGGGCGAGTTCCCCGAGGTGAGCTATGTGGTAACCCAGCTCGGCCGCAACGACACCGGCAGCGATCCGTGGACGCCTTCGCACATCGAATCCGGCGTCGGCCTGAAGCCCTACGACGAATGGCCCGCCGGGGAGGGCAAGGCCGAGTTCGTGCGCCGGCTCAGTCAGCGGCTGCAGCAGATTCCCGGCATCAGTGTCGGCATCAGCCAACCGATCATCGATGGCGAGAACGACATGGTGGGCGGCGCGCACAGCCCGCTGGTGCTGCGCATCTACGGCGACGACTTCAAGGAGCTGCGCCGCATCGGCGGCGAAATCGTGGACGTGCTGAAAGACACGCGCGGGACTGCGGACGCCTCCATCTTTCAGGAGCCGCCGATTCCACAGCTCACCGTGAAGGTGGATCGCGATGCGGCCGCGCGCTACGGCATCAACGTGGCCGATATCAATACGCTGATCCAGACCGGCGTGGGCGGTTCGCCCATCACCCAGGCTTACGTGGAGGACCGCGTCTACAACGTCACCGCGCGCGTTCCGCACGCGGTCGCGGCCAATCCCGAGGCCTTGGGGCAGCTGGTGCTGACCGCGCCTTCCGGCGCGCGCGTGCCGCTGGCGATGGTGACCCGTATAACTTTGCAGACCGGCGAAAGCACCATCGCGCACGAGAGCGGCAAGCGACAGATCACCGTGCGCATCGACAACCGCGATCGCGCGCTGTCCGACTATCTCGCCGACGCGCAGCGGAACATCGCGGCCAAGGTGAAGTTCGATGCACAGCACTATCGCCTGGAATGGGCCGGCCAGTTCGAGAACCAGCAGCGCGCGCAGGCGCGCCTCGTGCTGGTGATGGGGCTGGTGCTGGCGGTGATGGCGGTGCTGCTGTTCGCCGAGTTCGGCAATCTGCGCCAGGCGCTGCTGGTCCTCGGCGTGGTACCACTGGCCACGCTAGGTGGTCTGATCTCGCTGCATGTGAAAGGCGAGACGCTGAACATCGCCACGGCGGTAGGTTTCATCGCGCTGTTCGGCGTGGCGGTGCAGAACGGCATCATCATGGTGGCCAACTTCAACCGCATGCGGCGCGACGGACACGGCGTGCGCGATGCGGTACTGCTTGGCGCGACCGAGCGTTTCCGCCCGGTGCTGATGACCGCCACCGTCGCCAGCGTCGGCATGCTGCCGGCGGCCCTCGCCACCGGCATCGGTACGGACGTGCAGCGCGGCCTGGCCACCGTGGTGGTCGGCGGCCTGGTGATCGCTACCCTGCTGACCCTGTTCATCCTTCCCGCGCTCTACGAAGTGCTCGAGCGCTTCGTCGAGCGCCGCAAGCGCCGCCACGCGCGGCCGGCGCAGGAGATCTGACCATGCGTATCGCTTTCAAGACGCTGGCCGCGGGCCTTTGCCTGGCGCTGGGCGCCTGCACCGTCGGCCCGGATTTCCACCGCCCCGACGCACCCGCTGCCACTCGCTATGCGCCGGAGGCGACGGCCGACAGCTCTGCGCGCGATGACGAGGCGCAGCGCCTGGTCGCCTCGATGAATATCCCGGGGCAATGGTGGACGCTGTTCCATTCCGCACCGCTCAATGCGCTGATCGACGACGCCTTGCGCCACAATGCGGACGTCGAAGCCGCCCACCACGCTCTGCGGGCGGCGTGGGAGAACGTATACGCGCAGCGTGGTGCGTACTTTCCGCAGGTAGACGGCAGCTACAACCCGACGCGGCAGGATATCGCCAAGGATCTGGCCAGCCCGGCGCAATCGGGCGCCAGCCTGTACAGCCTGACCACGGCGCAAGTGAGCGTGGCGTATGCGCCGGACCTGTGGGGCGGTACGCGTCGGCAGGTGGAGTCGCTGGTGGCCGCGGCGAATGCGCAGCGGTTCCAGCTGGAGGCGACCTACCTGACGCTGACCAGCAACCTCGTCAACGCGGCGATCCAGGAAGCTTCACTGCGTGCGCAGATCCAGGCCACGCAGGAGATTGTCCAGGAACAGTCGGCAATCCTCGCTACGGTGCGGCGACAGCACGCGCTGGGCGACGTGTCCGAGGCAGCGCTGGCGGCGCAGGTCGCGGCATTGGAGCAGAGCCGGTCCGCCTTGCCTCCGCTGCAAAAGCAGCTGGCCCAGCAGCGCGACCTGCTGGCGGCGCTGAGCGGGCGCTCGCCGGACATCGGCATCGACGCGCGTTTCGATCTGGCCAGCCTGCAACTTCCTGCCGAGCTGCCGTTGAGCTTGCCTGCGCAGCTGGTGGACCAGCGTCCCGATGTGCGCGCTGCCGAAGAGCAGCTGCACGCGGCCAGCGCCGGGGTAGGCGTGGCCATCGCCGCGCGCCTGCCGGACTTGCAGATCAACGCCAGCTTCGGACGCGCCTCGGAGAAGGCCGGCGAGCTGTTCAGTGCCGGCAACGGCTTCTGGAATCTCGGCGCCAGCCTGAGTCAGCCGCTGTTCGACGGCGGCACGCTCAAGCACAAGCAGCGCGCCGCGGAAGCCGGTTACCGGCAGGCCGCCGCGCAGTATCGGAGCACCGTGCTCAATGCCTTGCAGAACGTGGCGGATGTGCTGCATGCGATCGAGGCCGATGCCGACGCGCTGGCGGCCTCCCGCCAGGCCGAGCAGGCGGCGGCGCGCAGCCTAGACATTGCCCGCCGCCAGCTCGCGCTGGGCGACATCAGCGAAAACGCACTGCTGAACGCGCAATTGAGCTGGCAGCAGGCGCGTATCGCCCTGGTGCAGGCACAGGCGGCTCGCTATGCCGATACGGTGGCGCTGTTCCAGGCGCTCGGCGGCGGATGGTGGCATCGCGACGATGTTGCCTTCGCCGGAAAGTAGCGTATGAGCATATGGACGTCTAGACGTTCATATGCTCTTTCTTGCGCGAGGCTGTCGCAATAACTTTCGAGGATCCCTGTCCTGTTTCTGTGCGTCTTGTCACGAGCTGCGTGACAAGTGGTCATACCCTTGTCAGCTGGGCGCGGAAGATGGCGCCTGGGGGAACACATTCACCATAGAGGGGTGGACACGACATGGCATGGAAACGGATGGTGGCCGGCAGCCTGCTGGCCGCGGGCATGATGGTTTTGGCTCCGGTGATGGCGGGTACGTTGCCCGATCATGAGGAGTTCGACGCGGCACTCAAGGTGCCGTTCAAGGCGCAGGGCAGCCGCGCGATCGGTTTGTACTTCTCCTATCCGGGCGCGGCATCCGGCACGCCGGTGGCGTGGGCGGTGGACCTGCTGGACGCGCGCGGCGCCGTGCTGCGCAGCTGGCAGGGACAGGCCGCGCTGCGCACCGGTGGTACGCAGGCACAGGTGGCGTGGGACGGACTGGGCGCGAACGGCAGGACGCTCGCGTCCGGCTACTACACGGTGCGCCTGCGCGCGATCGCGCTGGACAGCGACGTCGTCGCGCGCATCGGCACGGGCCTCGCAGGCCAGGCCATGGCGGCCGCCCAGGCGCGCGCGCCGCAGCTGATCGAAGAGCAGCGCTATGACGTATTGGTGGGCGACATCGGTACGCCCGCGATGCCGGCGTTCAAGGCACTGCGCCATGCCGGCGGCGCCGGCACGGGGAGCATGCTGCAGACGCAGTCCGTAAGCGCGGGCGGCAGCCTGCCGTACACCATCTACTACGGCAATCTGCACAGCCAGACCAATCACAGCGACGGCGGCGGCGACGTTTCCACCTGCGTGGATGCGCAGAATCCGCAGAGCGCGCCGTACGGCCCGTCGGACGCCTACCAGTACGCGTTGAACGATGGCTTGGACATCCTGATGACGTCCGAGCACAACCATATGTACGACGGCTCGACCGGCACCAATACCTCGGCCAGTCCCACCACGGCGCACAACCTGTACCAGTCGGGCCTGCAGGCGGCCACCAGCTTCAACGCGGCGCACTCGAACTTCCTGGCCATCTACGGCCTGGAGTGGGGCGTGATCAGCAATGGCGGCCATCTGAATATCTTCAACACGCCCAGCCTGCTGGAGTGGGAGTACAACAGCTCCAACCAGCTGATCGGCGACGTGTTCACGGCCAAGAGCGACTATGCCTCGCTGTACACGCTGATGAAGAGCAACGGCTGGGTCGGCCAGTTCAATCATCCGGCGACCAGCGGCCAGTTCAACGCGGGCGGGCAGGACCTGGGCTATACCGCCGACGGCGATCAGGTGATGGTGCTGGCGGAAGTGCTCAACAGCTCGGCGTTCTCGCATAACACGACCGAGACCGAGACCAGCCATACCAGCTACGAGGCCGCGTACAACATCCTGCTCGAACGCGGTTATCACGTGGCGCCGTCGTCCGACCAGGACAATCATTGCGCCAACTGGGGCGCCAGCTACACCAACCGCACCGCGGTGCTGATTCCCAACGGCACGGCGCTGAGTCTCAACGCCTTCCTCGATGCGATCCGTGCGCGCCATGTGTTCGCCACCGAGGACAAGACCGGGCAGATCGTGCTCACCGCGAACGGCCATCTGATGGGCGATCGCTTCAGCAACAGCGGCGCGCTGACGCTGACCGTCAACTACGCCAGCACGGCCGGCCACACCGCGCAGCGCGTGCAGGTGTTCGAAGGCGTGCCGGGCAGCAACGGCACGGTGGCGACCACCTCCAGCACGGCGACCACGACCATCACGCCAGCCAACGGCGATCACTTCTACTACGCCAAGATCACTCAGGAAGACGGCAAGCAGCTGTGGTCGGCACCGGTATGGGTGACGCAGGGTGCCGGCAGCGGCGACACCACGCCGCCGACGGTGAGCGCGTCGGAAAGCGGCAGCTCCGGCACGATCACGCTGTCGGCCAGCGCGAGCGACAACGTCGGCGTGACCAAGGTCGAGTTCTACGTCGATGGCACGCTCACGACCACCGACACGGCCTCGCCCTACACCGCCTCGCTCGACTCCACCACGCTGAGCAACGGCACGCACAGCCTGGTGGCCAAGGCCTACGACGCGGCAGGCAATGTCGGGACCAGCAGCACCGTGAGCTTCAGCGTGTCCAACAGCTCCGGTGGCGATACCACGCCGCCGACGGTGAGCGCGTCGGAAAGCGGCAGTTCCGGCAGCGTTACGCTATCGGCCACGGCCAGCGACAATGTCGGCGTGACCAAGGTCGAGTTCTACGTCGACGGCGCGCTGACGGCCACCGACACGGCCTCGCCCTACACTGCCTCGCTCGATTCCACCACGCTGAGCAACGGCACGCACAGCCTGGTAGCGAAGGCGTACGACGCGGCCGGCAATGTCGGCACGAGCTCGACGGTGAGCTTCAGTGTCTCCAACGGCGGTACGGCCACCGAGCTGGTGAAGAACGGCGGCTTCGAGAGCGGCGCCACGTCCTGGACGCAGACCAGCGGCGTGATCAACAACACCGCCGGCGAAGCCGCGCACACCGGAAGCTACAAGGCGTGGCTCGACGGCTATGGCTCCGCGCACACCGACTATGTGCGCCAGTCCATCACCATCCCCGCCACGGCGACCAAGGCGACGCTCGATTTCTGGATGCACATCGACACGGCTGAGACCGGCAGCACGGCGTACGACACGCTGAGCGCGCAGGTGATCACCTCCGCCGGCAAGTACGTGACGCTGGCCACCTGGTCCAACGCGAACGCTGCGACGGGCTACCAGGAACACATCGTGGACCTGTCGGCCTACATCGGCCAGACCATCCAGATCAATTTCTACGGCGTGGAAGACAGCTCCAACCAGACCTCGTTCGTGATCGACGACGTCAGCGTGAAGGCGCAGTAAAGCGCAAGTGCGCATGGCGGGAGGCTTTGGCCTTCCGCCATGCAGCTTCACTAGCGGTCGTCGCGCGACCGCAGCGGCTGGCTGGCCTGGAACAGCGCCACCACGCCGTGCTGGCGTACCTCTGCCTGTGCGAAATGCCGCCGCAGCGCGACCTGAAGTCCTTCCAGCGTGTCGCCACGGTTACCGAAGATGCCCTTGCGGTTGTAGACGTCCATCAGCTTGCGCCCGAAGCCGTTGTGGCCGGCCGCATCGCCGAGGATGGTGGCGCCATAAAGCACGCCCCCGTCGGCCAGATAGGCCTTCAGGTGTTCGAACACCTTGGCCTTGTCGTCCATGCCGCCAGGCAGGCAGTGCAACAGGTAGAACATTGCGATGGAATCGAAAGCGGGCTGGCCGGGCAGGGCCAGCGGCTGCATGACGTCGGCAGCGTATAGCCCGTGATGCGCCAGACCCATGCGGCGCGCAGCCGTGTGCAGGCTGGTGGGATTGAGATCGAGCAGGGCGACCTGCTGGTCCGCGGCGAAGCCGGCGTGCGCGAGGTAGTAGCCGGTGCCGACACCCACGTCCAGATGCCGCTTGCCCGCATGCTCGCGGTAGTAGGGCAGCAGTACGCCGCGCGTGGGGCAACGCCAGGCGAAGCGGTTGGAGATGCCGAGCACCCAGGCGTCGTAGAGCCTGAGCACGAACGGCGAATACACTGCGGCGCCAGCGCTGGTGTCGAGGGAATCGGCAGAAGACATCCGGTGAGGTTCTCCGTGATGTGGCGTGGCACGCTGCGCCGCGGATGCGGTCCGTCGGCGCAGCGTGCGGGCGAGTCAATCGATGCGCGTATCGACGGAGACGGTTTCCCAGGTGGCCAGATCGGCAAGCAAACCTTCGGCATGCGCGCGTATCGCATCGACCGCATCCTTGCCGAGCGCGAGGCGCAGCGGCGTCGTCGCGCCTTCCAGTGCATTGGCGATGGCGGCCGCGGCCTTGAGCGGATCGCCTTCCTGCGTCTGGTGCATGCTGTGCGCAAAGCCGCGCGTGGGGCCGACGGTCTGGGCATAGGCTTCCAGTTCCGGCATATGACGCATGCCGGCGCCGGCGAGATTGGTGCGGAACTGGCCGGGCTCCACGATCAGCACCTTGATGCCGTGCGGCGCGACTTCCGCCGCGAGCGCTTCGGACAGGCCTTCCAGCGCGAACTTGCTGGCCGAGTAGGCGCCGAAGCCGGCGAACGACATCTGTCCGCCCATGCTGGAAATGTTGACGATGGCGCCGCCGCGCTGGGCGCGCAGGGTGGGCAGTGCGGCGCGAATGACTTCCGCGGCGCCGAAGAAGTTGGTGTCCATCAGCGCGCGCAGTTCATCGTCGCCGGTTTCTTCCACCGCGCCGACCACGCCGTAGCCGGCATTGTTGATCACGATATCCAGGCGCCCGAAGCGCTCTACGCCGGCTTTCACGGCGACATCGGCTTCGCCGGAGCGTGCTACGTCCAGGCGTTGCGCGAGTACGCGGTCCGGCGCCAGTTTGACCAGCGGGGCGAGGCGCGCGGTGTCGCGCGCGGTGGCCACCACGCTGTCGCCGCAAGAAAGCGCGTAGCGCGCAAACGCTTCGCCGAAGCCGCTCGACGCGCCGGTGATGAACCAGACTTTTGCCGCCATGCCTTCCCCCCTGTGGGGACACGCCTCTGCGTCCCGGGGGCAGGATGCTAGCCGAGCCGTATAGCGGATGTGTGTGCCGGTCGTCGTGGTGCTCAAGCAGGAAGCGCCGGCCCACAGGGTGCGGGCCGGCGCCGGTGGCGGTCAGAGAATAAGGAAGGTCGATGGGCCGCTCGCGCTGGTGACACCGGTGGCGGAATTGCATTGGTCGTTCAAGGTGGCGCCGAGGTTGAGCAGAGTGAAGACCGCCGTCGCGCTGCGCCCGGCATAGCGTCCGCCGGTGATGCTGCCGGGCGCCGTAACCACCAGGTTGCCGTCGACCGGCGCGACGGTGGCGGTGAAGGTGAACGTGCTCGTCGCCGGGCCGCGGGTATCGCTCCAGTGCAGCGTCCAGGTGATGGGCGCGGTGGAGAACAGGTTGGTGCAGTTGAACGGCGCGGTGAACTGCTCGTGCGACGACGCACTGGTGAGCAGCGGCAAGGCGATCAACTGTGTACAGCTCCAGGCGGTATCGGTGGTCACCGTGTGCAGCGCGGTGGTGTTGGTCACGCCAGGCGACCAGGTGGCGGCGTGATTGCCTGTGCAGTTGACGATAGGCAGGATCGCCTGCGCGCGGACAGCCGGCGCCGTCGACAGGCCGGCGGCGAGGCTGAGCACGATGGCCGTGATGATCGACGCGCGGGCGCCGAGAACGGTTTTCAGTAAGCGCAAGGTGGACATGACGGTCTCCGAGGTTGAGGGACGCGGGTTGATGACGTCCATGCGGATCGGCACGCTCCGTGCGATCGCGGACGCGCCGGTGCCGTGCGGCGCTGTGGCATCCAGAGAGACGATGCGCCGGTGGACGGCACGCGTCAGTGGGCATCCAGGCCCGAATCCGGCCTGGCGACGTCGCGCAAAAGGGCCGCATCGCTCGGGGACGCGACGAGCGTCGTCCAGTCTCCGTCGTCGCGGCCGGTCAGAAAACCGCCCAGCGCGCCGGCGTCGTACGCGTTTTCCCAATGTTCGACGATGAGGCCGTCGCGGAATCGCCACAGGCCGCAGAAGGGCATGCCGACGGCGCGCTGATCGCGTCGCGCCCGCAGCACGCCGAGCACGGCGCCGAAATAATCGTTGGCGACGATGCTGTGTACCTCCATCACCAGCGTGTCGCCGCTGAGCCGGATCAGATCCAGCTCCTTCGCCTTGACGGCCGCCCGGCCGCAAACCTGGGCCGGTCCGCCGGAGGCGCCGCGGTCGGCGGTGTGCAGCACGACGTCGTCGGCGGTATAGCGATCGATGCAGCGCAGGTCGGCGTAGACAGCGCGCAGAATGTCGATGTTGGGATGCAGTGCAGACATGCTGGACTCCTGGAGGGAGAGGGCTTCACGGTTCGGTTCGGCTTGCCGTTCGCGCTTACTGGCTCGTGTGGTGGCCATGGCCGTCGGCGAGCGTCGCCGCGCGTGCCGCGGCCGGGTCCGGTCGCCAGGTCGGAAGGCCTGCGCGATCCACGGCCTCGACGATGGCCTGCAGATCTGCCGACGCGAATTCGACGTCGAGCGAAGCGGCGTTCTCGTCCAGATGCGCGATGGAGGTGGTGCCGGGAATCAGCAGGGTGGACGGCGAGTGGTGCAGCAGCCAAGCCAGGGCCAGCTGCGAGGTCGTGACGCCATGGCGGTGCGCGATGGGCTTGAGCACGCTGTCCTCGCCGACGAGGCCGCCATGGCCGAGTGGGAACCAGGGGATGAAGGCGATCCCGTGCGCTTCGGCGTAACGCAGCACGTCGTCGTCGGCTCGATCGGCGATGTTGTAGAGGTTCTCCACGGCGACGATATCGGCGTGGCGGCGGGCTTCTTCCAGCTGCGCGACGCTGACGCCCGGCTGGTTTGACAGGCCCAAGTGATGAATCTTGCCTTGCTGCTGCAGGCGCACGAGTTCGCCCAGTGTGTCGGCCAGCGGCACGGTCGGATCGATGCTGTGCAGCTGGTAAAGGCTGATGCGCTCAACGCCCAGGCGCCGCAGGCTCATCTCCACCTGCTGGCGCAGATACTCCGGCCGGCCCAGCGGCATGATGTAGGGCGCACCCGGCGCGCCGTGGATCCAGTCGAGCTTGCCCGAACGCAGCATGCCGCCCTTGGTGGAGATCACCAGATCTTCCGGATAGGGATGAAGCGCTTCGCGGATGATCTCTTCGTTGTCGCCGGGGCCGTACGCATCGGCGGTGTCGATGAAGTTGATGCCCAGTTCGAGCACGGCATGGCGCAGCAGGTGGATCGCGCCGCGCTTGTCCTCCGGCGGCCCCCACATGCCGTAGCCGGTGAGATGCATGGCGCCGTAGCCGAGGCGGTTGACGATCAGGTCGCCGCCGAGAACGAGCTGCTTGGGTGGAGTGAGGTATGCGTTCATGTCATCGCCTCCTTCATGGCGAGGTCGAGCAGGTCGGCCAAGTGTTTCTGCGAGGGACGATCGGCCCAGGTGCCGAGCGTGATTTCGGCGGTGATGCCAGGCCCGAAGCCGGCGACGATGCCTTGCGCGCCGTCGCCGGCACCGCCGTCTTCGAACAGGCGTCGCAGCGCGTCGAGCACCACGGCCGAGGCGATGTTTCCGTACTCGGTGAGCGTGGCGCGGCTGTAGCGGAACATCTCCGGCGCCACGCCGAGGAAATGCGAGAGATCGTCCAGGATGCGCGGGCCGCCTGCGTGGATGATGTAGAAATCCAGGTCAGCCGCGTTCCAGCCGAACTCCATGGCGACGGCGCGCAGTTCCGGTGCGAGCTGCTCCATGGTGCCTGGCACGCGACGGTCGAGGCGGAAGTGGAAGCCAGTCGACTTCACCGCGTAGGAGATCCAGTCCTCGGTGCCGCGCACGAGGCGCGATCCGTTTCCGCTCAGGCGCAGGCCGGTGCCTCCTTCGCCGCGCACCACCGCGGCGGCGACGGCGTCGCCGAACAGTCCATCGGAAAGCAGGTTGCCGATGCCGAGATCGTCCGGCTGGTAACACAGCGAACAGAACTCGCAGGCGACGATCAGTGCATGCGCGCCGGGATAGGCCAGGCAGAAATCGTGTGCGCGATTGATCGCCGCGCCGCCAGCGGCGCAGCCGAGCTGCGCGATCGGGAACTGCCGCACGTCGCTGCGAAAGCCCAGCTCGTTGATCATCCAGGCGATGGGCGAGGGCATGGTGAAGCCGGTGCAGGAGACGAAGACGATCGCATCGATGCGGTCGGCGGCGAGCCGCGCGTGGCGAAGTGCCTGTTCCACTACGGCGGGTAGGCGGGCCCTGGCTTCACGCACATAGATGCGGTTGCGCTCTTCGAAACCCGGATGGCGCAGCGTCGCTTCGATGGGTTGCACGATGTGCCGCTTGCGCACGCCGGTGTTGCGGATGAGGCGGAGCGCCAGTGGCAGCTGTTCGTGATCGGCGTGAAGACGGCGCGCCAGCGCCAGCGTGTGCTCCTGCGTGATGACGTGCTCGGGGACCGCGACCGACGGGCGGCAAAGGATGGCCATCACACACTCCTGTGCGAGCGCAGGGACAGCGAGGGGCGCGACGCGGTGCGCGTCGACGGCAGATGCGCCAAAGGCGCGCTCAGAGAGCTATGAGGGGCGGCGCGTGGAAGTGTGCGCCGAAGGGGAACGGAGACGAACCTCGAGCACACGCGGAACGCATGGTCATGGCAAAAACCCCCGTGAGAAGACGCTCGGCCTCGCGCTGCCCCTTCCTCGCGCGATAGGTCGAGGGGTTTGCCTTATACGCTCGCGTCAGGCGGCCAGCTATGACGTCCGCGTGAAAGACGACGAGAAGAGCGGCGAGTTGTGATGGGCATCGCAATCGCCATGATTGCTTCGATGAAATGCCTGAGACGTATAGACGTCCGATTCACGCCATTTGCCGCGCAGCGTTCGAAGCAGTGCGGCGCTTGTGTGGAGGTCACCTTCCCAGAGCTTGCGCGATGGCTTTTTCCGCCAGGGGCGCCATGCGCGCATAGCCAGCCGGCGTGGGATGCACGCCGTCTTCGGCGAGTTCGGCGTCGAGGCCGCCCTCTTTGTTGGCCAGCGCGCCGTAGTAGTCGAGATAGATGCCGCCGGTGGCGGCGGCGTACTGCCGGATCCAGGCATTGAGCTCACGCACCTTGCCGGCCGGGCGCAGGCCGCGGCGCCAGGGGTAGTCGCTCACCGGCAGCACGGAGGCGAGGATGACGCGGATGCCGTTGGCGCGCGCCAGTTCCGCCATCGAGCGCAGGTTGTCCTCGATCATGCCGAGGCTGGAGATGCCGGTATTGCCGGCGATGTCGTTGGTGCCGGCGAGGATCACCACCGCGGCCGGCTTCAGGTCGATCACGTCCTGGCGGAAGCGCACGAGCATCTGCGGCGTGGTCTGGCCGCTGATGCCGCGGTTCACGTATGGCTTGCCCGGAAAGAACGTGCTGCCTTCCTGGCGGCCCCAGTTGTCGGTGATCGAATCGCCGTAGAAGACTACGCGCCGCTCGCCGGCCTTGGGCGGGCCCAGTCGCGCATTGTCCTCGCGGTAGCGGTTCAGCTGTGGCCAGTCGGCGAGGCGCTGCTGCAGTGAGGCGATGTCGCTGGCCGAGAGCGCGGACGGCGGCATGGTATAGAGCGGATCGATCGCGGAGGGCCCCGTCTGGGCTTCGACGGGCGCGCCGAAGGTGGCGCCTGCGAGGGCGAGCGTGAACAGAGCAGAAGGCATGGCGTGCACGGCGTGTTCCCGTCTGGACGTCCGGATGGCGGAACCGCTGTTGTAGCGGTTTCGCGCGATCTCCGCGAGCCTCAGGGTTCGGGATTCTGCTCGTACTTGCCGAGCGTCTGCCACAGCCTGGCCAGTTCGCGCGTCACGTCCGGGCGGTCGCCGTCGCCGATGTTGGTGATCAGCACGCGGCCGGTGCCGCCGACCGGATTGAACGCCATCTGCACGGTCAGGCCGTGGTCGCCGCCGGTGTGGCCGAGTTCGCCGCGGTCGGTGCGTTGCCAGAACAGCCCCTGGTCGAGGCCGTCACCCGCGCGCACGCCCTTGGGCTGCTGGCTCTTCGGCCACTGCGGGGAAAACATCGCCTGGAACGATGTCGGCGAAAGCAGGCCGGGGCGGCCCTGGTAGCCGCGGATCATCGCGGCGAGGAATTTGCCCACGTCGTTGCAGGTGGAATAAAGGCCGCTCGCCGCGTAGGCAGGGAAGGCATAGGGGGCCAGCGGCTTCTTGTTCTTGTCGTAGAGCGTGGCCTGCGGACCTTCCGCATCGGCCGGGCTCCAGCCGGTGCCGCGCATGTCCAGCGGCGTGAAGATCTTCTCGCGCGTATACGCGCGGTACGAAGTGCCGGCCTTGGTTTCCACCGCCAGCGCGGCCAGCGCGGTGCCGAGATGGCTGTAGCGATAGATAGAACCCGGCCGCGCCTTGATGAAGTTGCCGTCCTGGTAGCTGGCGCCTTTGGGTACGAGATAGTCGGCGAGATAGTTCTTGATGTCGAACGCGGCCGGCGAGCCCTTGGCGTAGCTCTGCGTGTAGAAAGGCTCGCGGTCGACGATGCCGGAGCTGTGCGTGGCCAGCTGGCGCAGCGTGATCGGTACGTTGGCGACATGCGGGTTGCGCACGGCGAACGGCAGTTCGCTGTTGACGTCCGCATCCAGCGACAGTGTGCCGGCCTGTACCTGCTGCATCAGCGCCACGGCCAGCACGGGTTTGCTGATGGAGGCAACCGGCTGGACGGTGTCGGCGGTATACGGCTGGCGGGCGGCGAGATCGGCGTAGCCGAAGCCCTTGGCGTAGCGCACGCCACCGCCGTCCACCACGGCAACGCAATAACCGGGCAGCACCGATTGCGCCTGCATCTCTTCGAGTGCCCGCTCCAGCGTCGGCGGTCCGCCGGCGGGCCGGGCCTGTGCCGGCAGGCCGGCGGCGAGACTGAGCGTGGCGGCGAGGGCGAGGCTGGCGCCGCGCGCCAAGGCGTGGCTCGCGCCCGAACGCCGGCCGGCGGGCGGCATGGTGTGATGATGCATGGGGTTCCCTGTTCTTCCTGAAGCGATGGGGCTCCTGGACGCGCAGTTTACCTTCCAGCCGATGACGGCGCGGCTTCCGTCGGCCCCGCCGGATGGCTCCGGTCCGCAGCAAAGGCAAAAAGTGATGTGGCGCACATTTGTTTCGCGCCCGGACGGGTCGCAGGCCCGTCAGAGCGGCTTGCGATAGACCACGAAGCCCGAGTGTTCAGCCACCTGGTCGTACAGCCGCATCGCGGTAGCGTTGCTGTGATGGGTCTGCCAGTACACGCGCGGCGAGCCGGCCTGGCGCGCGCGGTCATACACCGCCTCGATCAGCTGTCGCCCCACGCCGCGGCCGCGCGCGGCCTCTACCGTGAACAGGTCTTGCAGATAGCAGTTGAGGCCGACCGAGATGGTGCTGCGATGGAACAGGTAATGCGCCAGTCCGAGCAGCTGGCCGCCGCTTTCGGCTACCAGGGCATGCATGGGTTCGCCGGGATCGAGGAAGCGCGACCAGGTGATGCGCGTGATGTCATCCGGCAACGCGGTGGTGCCGGCACGGCCGTAGAACGCGTTGTAGCCATCCCATAGCGGCTTCCAGGCGGCATAGTCATCCGCTTCGGCGGGGCGCACGACGACGTCGTCGGACATGATGGGCCCTTTCATTCGGTCAGGTCGATGTCGAGGCCGTAGAGCAGGGCGACGGCTTCGGGCAAGGAGAACTTCGCCTGCCTGATGTCGTTCAGGAAGACGTCGATGCGGTAGTTCTGCGCCTCGCGGAAATCGGCGCGTGCCAGCCGGCTGCGGCGGAACAGCGCGCCACGCAGGTCGCTATGGCGGAAGTCGGCATCCTCCAGGTCGGCCTCGGTGAAGTCCACGTCGTGTGCGCGGCATTCGACCACGGCCAGCTCGCGCAGCGACAAGCCGAAGAAGCTGCTGTCGTTCAATGCGCAGCGCTCGAAGGCCAGCGCGCCGCCGACGCGGATCGTGGGCCAGTGCGCCTGCGTCCAGTCGACTCCAACCAGCTTGCTGTCGACGAAGCGCGCATCGAACTGGCTGCCGGAAAGCCGCGCCAGACTCAGGTTGCAGTCGGCGAATTCGCAGTCGCGGAAGCGACAGTCGCGCAGCGTCGCGTCGCTGAAGTCGCAGTGTTCGAAGCGGCAATCCTCGAAGCGCAGGCCTTCCAGCGTGGCGCCGACGCGGTGGAGATCGCGGAAGCGTTGTCCGCTGTGGTCGCGCCGCTCGAAGGGGTCGTCTGCCACGGGCGCTCGCGCTGGCTCAGGGGCCGGCGCCTTCGCGCGCCACCCGACGCCGGTGCCGCCACCACAACACCAGCACCACCGTGAGCACGATGCCGCCCAGCGCCCACAGGCTGCTCTGGCCGCGGCGGATCCACATCACCAGCCACTCGTGGTTGTTGGCGCCGAAGTAGCCCAGGTAGACCCAGATCGGCACGCTGATAAGCGCGGCGAAGCCGTCGAGCAGGAAGAAGCGCAGGAACGACACGCGGTGGGTGGTGCCGGCGGTGATGTATACCGCGGTGCGCATGCCGGGCAGGAAGCGCGCGATGAACATCAGGCGGTTGCCGTAGCGCTCGAACTTTTCCTGCACCTTGGCATAGCGCTCCGGCGTGAGCACGCGCGCGACCACCCGCCACTGCAGGATGCGCGCGCCGTAGTGGTGGCCCAGCAGGAACATGCCGGCGTCGCCCAGCAGCACGCCGACCATCGCGACCGCGAACATGATGTGCACGTTGCCGTAGCCCAGGCCGGTGATGACGCCGCCGGCGACCAGGGTGATGTCCTCCGGCAACGGCGCGCCTGCACCGCACAGCAGCAGTGCGATGAAGACGGCGGCATAGCCGTTTTCGGCGAACAGCGTTACCAGTCGTTCAAGCAGATCCATCGACGTCCTTGCCTGGTCGAGCCCCGGCAGAAAGCGAGGGGCGATGATCCCACAGGCGGGCCAATCCATGGGCGCCGGCCGGCGGGGGCGGAACGGTCAAGCATAACCGCATAGGGGTTAGTTCGAAGAGGCCGGGGGCTGCTGTACGCGGGCGGCCAGCAGTTCGCGCAGCTCGGCTTTCTCGGCGCTGTCGAGCGTGCCTTCGCGGCTTTTGGCGGTGAGCCAGTCACGGCGCTGTTCCACGGCCTGTTGCTGCATGCGCTGCAGCGCGTCGAAGAACTCCACGCGCTGGGTTTCCGGCTCGCCTACGACGGTGGCCGCCATCAGTTTTTGCAGTGCGGGATATTCGGGCCGCTCGGCGAAATGCTCCACCAGCACCACCGGGTTGATGCCGGGGCGCGAGCGCGCCAGATCGATCAGTTCCGCCAGCAGGTCGACGCCCGGCTTGTCCAGGCGCAGGAACGCGTACGGCCTTTCCACCTCGTCGGCCATGCCCGGCTGGGCCAGCAGCAGGGCGATGGCGCTGCGCACCAGGCTGCGCTGCACCGCGACGGGTCGCTGTACGGCGCGGCGCGCCCCGGCTTCGGGTTGCAGCACGGCGCGGGCGCCGGTGCGCTTTTCCAGCTCCTGTGCCATCAGATCGCGGAAGGCGCCATCGGGCAGCCTGGCGATCAGCGGGCGCGCGCGCTCGGCCAGGCGGGCGCGACCGTCGAGACTACCCACGTCCACTTCGTGCGACAGCTCGCCGAAGAAGTACTCCGACAGCGGCGTGGCGTTCTTCAGGCGCTGCTCGAAGCCCTGTTTGCCTTCTTTGCGGATCAGCGTGTCCGGGTCCTCGCCCTCGGGCAGGAACAGGAAATAGGCCTGGCGACCGTCGCGCAGGCGCGGCAGCGCCGATTCCAGGGCCTTCCAGGCGGCGGCGCGGCCGGCGCGGTCGCCGTCGAAGCAGAACACCACGTCGGGCGCGGCGCGGAACAGCACTTCGGTATGGTCCGGCGTGGTGGCCGTGCCCAGGGTGGCCACCGCGATGGGCAGGCCGGCCTGGTGCATGGCGATCACGTCCATGTAGCCCTCCACCACGACGATGCGCGCCAGGCTGCTGTTGGCCTGCTTCACCTGCCACAGCGCGAAAAGCTCGCGGCCCTTGTGGAACAGCGGCGTCTCGGGCGAGTTGAGGTACTTCGGCCCCTGCTCGGACTGCAGGACGCGCCCGCCGAACGCGATCACGCGGCCGCGGCGGTCGAGGATGGGGAACATCAGCCGTTCGCGGAAACGGTCGTATTTGTTGCCGCGCTCGTTGCTGGCCACCATGCCCGCTTCATTGAGCAGCTGCATGCGGCGCTGGTCGTTGCCCAGGGCCTTGATCACGCCGTCGAAGCCCGCCGGCGCCCAGCCGATGCGGAACCGCGCGATGGTTTCGGCGTCGAGGCCGCGTTTCTTGCAGTAGGCCTGTGCTTCGGGGCTGCGTGGCAGCTGGTCCTGGTACCAGCGCGCAGCGGCATCGAGCAGGCCGTAGAGGTCGGTCTTGTCCTCGCGCGGCGCCGCGTCGCGGCCGCCCTCGTAAGGCACCTTCAGGCCGACGGACTGGGCCAGTTCCTCCACCGCGTCCGGGAATTCCAGGCGGTCGTAGTCCATCAGGAACTTGATCGCGCTGCCGTGTGCGCCGCAGCCGAAGCAATGGAAGAACTGCTTGGCGGGGCTGACGTAGAACGACGGCGTGCGCTCGTTGTGGAAAGGGCAGCACGCCGTCCACTCGCGTCCCGCCTTCTTCAACGGTACGCGCCGCTCGATCACGTCGACGATGTCGACGCGGGAGAGCAGTTCGTCGATGAAGGTATCGGGGATACGGCCGCGCATAAGCGCCTTAGTGTACGGGGGCGGTCAAGAGGGCGGCGGATCGTCCTATGCTGGCGGGATACTCGGGGAGGCGGGGCATGGCGGCAAGTGCGCGGGTGCGTTTCAGGCCGGCAGAGGCGGCGGATGTGGCGGCAGCCGTGCCGCTGATCCACAGTTCCGGGCCGGCGGCGTTCGAGTACGTGTTCGCGTTGCCGGGGCGTGGCGATGCCCAGGCGTTCCTGCGGCACGCCTTCGTCGACGGGGCGGGGGAGTTCGGCTGGCGCAACCATTGCGTGGGCGAGCTGGACGGACGGGTGGTCGCGGTGGGCGCCGGCTTTGGTGCCGACACGCATGGCGCGTTCACCCTGGCGGCGGCACGGCAGATCCTGGGGTACTTCGGCTGGCGGCACGCGCCGGGGGTGATTGCGCGTGGGCTGCGCGTCGAGCGCGTGATCGCGCCGCCTTCGGGCGACATGCATTACCTGGCGCACCTGGGGGTCGACCCGACGCTGCGCGGGCAGGGTATCGGGCGGGCGCTGATCGATCATCTCGCCGAGCAGGCAGGTGCGCTGGGGCGCGGCAGGCTTGTACTGGATGTGGCCGCTACCAACCCGCGGGCGCAGGCGCTGTACGAGCGATGTGGCTTCGTGGTCACGGGAGAGCGGCCATCCAGCCTGGCTAATGCGCGGGGGCATGTGCCCCCGCACCGGCGCATGGAGCGCTCCTAGGCGATGTGGAACAAGCCGATGGCTGCCAGCACCGCGATCAGGAACAGGATCAGGAAGATGGCGAACAGGGCCTTGGCGATGGTGCCGGTGATGCCCGAGACCGAGTAGAAGCCCAGCCAGCCGGTGACTAGCGAAACGATGGCAAAAATGATGGCCCACCTGAGCATGTATCTCTCCTTCGTGTCGGCCGCATGGACGGCGCCCACGAGGTTGGGCGTGCCGATGTGAAGACGCTGGCTGGATAATGGGTGGACGGCGTCATGCTGCGCCGCGGTTCCGCATCGGGTTGGGATCGATTTAGTTCGGAGAACACGCCATGTTGACGGCGATGATGTTGCATGCGCAGCGCGCCATCGTGCGCCGCTTCGCGGAAGCGGGCGCGACGAGCGCCGAGGCGGCGCGCGGCGCCGATGAGTTGAAGCTGACGCCGGGCATCGCCTGGTACCAGCTGGTGGAGCGGGGCGTGCTGCGCTGCCCGGGTGAGGGGCGTTATTTCCTGGACCAGGCGCGCTGGGAGCAGGTGATCAGCAAGCGCCGCCATCACGCCTGGGTGATGGTGGTGGCGATCGTGGCGCTGGTGTTGCTGCTGTTCTGGCTGCGTGCGGCCGGTGGCCTGGGCCACCGCGGCTGACCTGGAGCCTGTTCGCGCTCTCCACGGGAGAGGGCGAACAGGCTTGTCATGGCGTCAGCCGGCGAGGCGGGCCTTCACGCGGGCGGAGACCACGGCCATGTCGGCGCGGCCGGCGGCCTTTTCCTTGACGGCTGCGACTACCTTGCCCATATCGCGCGGAGAACTGGCGCCGGTCGCGGCAATGGCAGCGGCCACCAGGTCATCGATCTCCGTCTCGCTGAGCTTGGCGGGCAGGTAAGCCTCGATCACGACCATCTCGGCGCGCTCGACGTCGACCAGGTCCTGGCGGCTGGCGGCCTCGAACTGGGTGATGGAGTCGCGGCGCTGCTTGAGCATCTTTTCCAGCACGGCCAGGGTCTGGGCGTCGTCCAGTTCGATGCGCTCGTCCACTTCGCGCTGCTTGATCGCGGCCAGGACCAGGCGGATCACCGCGAGGCGCTGCTTGTCGCCGCCGCGCATGGCGGTCTTCATGTCTTCGGTGAGCTGCTGCTTGAGGGACATGCCACATCTCCATGAACGCGTTGAGGAAACGCATGAAGCCGGCGTTGCGCAGGGCAACGCCGGCCTATGCTGGAGCGATGGGCAGCGGCAGCGAATGTACGCGCCGGCTGCCGGATCCCATGCCTGGGGGTCGAACCTTGCGGGGCGGCGCCGCAGGCGCCATATCCCCATCGTGTCCGCGTGGAGCGGACGAAAGGCTCAGTACAGGCGGGTGCGGCGCGAGGTATCGCGCGACAGGCGACGCAGGTGACGCTTCACCGCGGCGGCGCGCTTGCGCTTACGCTCCTGGGTCGGCTTTTCGTAGAACTCGCGCTTGCGGGTCTCGGCCAGGACGCCGGCCTTTTCGCAGGTGCGCTTGAAGCGACGCAGGGCAAGCTCGAACGGCTCGTTCTCGCGGACTTTTACGCTGGGCATGGAAACTCCGAATGGTAAACTGGCCCATCTGATCGGGCGAGCCGCGAAGTATAACGTGGACACGAAGCAATTTTCAAAGCCCGTACTGGGCATCGAGACGTCCTGCGACGAGACCGGGGTAGCCCTGCTGCGCTGGGAGCCGGCCGCGCCGGGCCAGGGGCTGCTGTCCCACGCCCTGTACAGCCAGATCAAGCTCCACGCCGACTATGGCGGCGTGGTGCCGGAACTGGCCAGCCGCGACCACGTGCGCAAGCTGCTGCCGCTGGTGCGCGAAGCCCTGGCCGAAGCCGGCCTGACCCCGGCGGACCTGGGCGGCGTGGCCTATACCGCCGGCCCCGGCCTGGTCGGCGCCTTGCTGGTGGGCGCGGCGGCCGCCCGCGCCATGGCCTGGGCGCTGGGCGTGCCGGCCATCGGCGTGCACCACATGGAGGGGCACCTGCTGGCTCCGTTGCTGGAGGACGACCCGCCGGAGCCTCCGTTCGTAGCCCTGCTGGTCTCCGGTGGCCATTCGATGCTGGTGGAGGTGCAGGGGATCGGGCGCTACCGGATCCTCGGCGACACCCTGGATGACGCCGCCGGCGAAGCTTTCGACAAGACCGCCAAGCTGATGGGCCTGCCGTATCCGGGCGGTCCCGCCCTGGCGGCACTGGCCCAGCAGGGCCGGTCGGGCGTGTTCCGCTTCGCGCGCCCGATGACCGACCGGCCAGGCCTGGATTTCAGCTTTTCGGGTCTGAAGACCCAGGTCCTGCTGGCCTGGCAGCAATCGGATCAGAGCGAGCAGACCCGCGCCGACATCGCCCGCGCCTTCGAAGAAGCCATTGTCGACACCCTGGCGATCAAGTGTCGCCGCGCCTTGCAGGCCGCCGGCGCGAAGCGCCTGGTGATCGCCGGCGGCGTGGGCGCCAACAAGCGCCTGCGCGCGGAGCTGGCGGAGGCGGGCGCGAAGGAAGGTTTTCGCGTGTATTTCCCGCGCCTGGCGTTCTGTACCGACAACGGGGCGATGATCGCCCTGGCCGGTGCGATCCGCCTGGCCGCCGGACAGCAGCAGGACGAGAGCGTGCAGGTATTCCCGCGCTGGGATCTGGAGACTCTGCCGGCGGTGTGAGGCAGGCGCTCGCGTCCGAGCAGGCGCGAGCAGTGCGCGGACATGGCGGCAACCGGCGGAGCGAAGCGCTACGCTTTCATCCTTTCCCGCTTCCGACGTTCCGCATCATGGACATCGTTTTCATCGAAGACCTCCGCATCGATACCGTCATCGGCATTTACGACTGGGAGCGCCGGGTGCGCCAGACGCTGTCGCTGGATATCGAGATGGCCTTCGACAACACCCGGCCCGCAGCCACCGACGATATCGCCGACACGCTCAACTACAAGGACGTATCCAAGCGCCTGGTCGAATACGTCGAGGCATCGAGTTTCGGTCTGGTCGAAACGCTGGCCGAGCGCTGCGCGGCAATCATCCGCGAGGAGTTCGGCGTGAGCTGGGTTCGGCTGAAGCTCTCCAAGCCCGGCGCGGTGCGCGGCTCGCGCGCGGTGGGCGTGCGCATCGAGCGTGGCGCGCGCCCACAATAGTCATCCTCCGATCCAGCATCGGGGACCCCTGGGCTATCCTTGCCGCTTTTGATCCGGCCGCGCCGCGGCCACCGTGATTCGTATGGCCTGTTCGTCGTGCGGATCCGCCGGCGAGGAGGCGAGCGAACATGACCTGGTGGCAAGACCTTTGGCGCGAACCGTGGACCCACACGGCGGCCGGCGCGGCGACGCTGCTGGCGGTGGCCTGGCTGGTCGGGACCGTCGCGCATTTCATGCTCTTTCGGGTCATGCGCGGCGTCACCAGGCGTACCGCGTGGCGCTGGGATTCGGCGCTGTTCGACCACGGTGCGTTCAAATGGCTGGCGCGCATGGCGCCGACCGTGGTGGTGCAGTTCGGCATCGCGCTCGTGTCGGGACTGCCGGCCGAAGTGCGCCGCATGACGGTCGACGTGGCCACCGCGCTGATGGTGTGCTTCGGCGTCATGGCGGTGAGTTCGGCGCTGTCGGCGGTGGAGGATCTGTATCACCGTTCGTCCGACGGACAGCGCTCGATCAAGGGCATGGTGCAGCTGGGCAAGCTGGTGCTGTTCGCGGTCGCCGCGCTGGTGGTGGTAGTCAGCTTCACCGGCCGCAGCGTGGGCTGGATGCTGTCTGGTCTGGGCGCGATGTCGGCGGTGCTGATGCTGGTGTTCAAAGACACCTTGCTGGGTTTCGTCGCCGGCTTGCAGCTGTCGTCCAACGACATGCTGCGCGTGGGCGACTGGATCACCATGCCCGCGGCGGGCGCGGACGGCGATGTCATCGACATCGCGCTGTACACGGTGAAGGTGCGCAATTTCGACAACACCATCGTCACCGTGCCGACCTGGAAACTGATCGCCGAGAGCTACCAGAACTGGCGTGGCATGGCCGAGTCGGGCGGGCGCCGCATCAAGCGCGCACTGCGCATCGATGCCGGCAGCGTGCATTTCCTGGAGCCGGAGGAGTTGGCGGCGCTGTCGCGTTCCCGCCTGCTGCGCGACTACCTCGCCGGCAAGCAGCACGATCTGGAACAGTGGAACCGCGCACTCGGCGACGATGCCGTCGCGCCGCTCAATCGCCGCCGCCTGACCAACCTGGGTACCTTCCGCGCCTATGTGAACGCGTACCTGACGGCCCATCCGCGCATCCGCAAGGACATGACCTGCATGGCACGGCAGATGGAAGGCGGGCCGGAGGGCGTGCCGCTGGAGCTGTACTGCTTCACCGACACCACGGCCTGGGCGGAGTACGAGACGATCCAGAGCGACATCTTCGATCATCTCATCGCCTTGCTGCCGGCGTTCGGTCTGCATCTGTACCAGCAGCCGTCCGGCCACGATGTGCGCGAGGCGCTGGCGGGTGCGGGCATGGCGCGGGCAGAATCGCAGCTTCCCGCGCCGAACGGAAAGCAAGCTGCATGGCCCGTGTCTACCTGAGCCTCGGCTCGAACGTCCACCCCCATCGCCACCTGCGCGCGGCGCTGGACGAATTGCGCGGGCGCTTCGGCGGGATCGACGTATCGCCTGCTTACCGCAGCAAGTCGGTGGGTTTCGACGGCCCGGACTTCGTCAACCTCGCCGTGGGTCTGGATACCGAGCTGTCGCCGGAGGCATTGAACGACTGGCTGCACGCGCTGGAAGACCGTCACGGCCGCCGCCGCGACGTGCCGCGTTATTCGGATCGCACGCTGGACGTGGACATCGTGCTCTACGACGACCTGGTGCGCAGCGGGGAGGGACACCTGCAGATTCCGCGCAAGGAGCTCAGGCACGCCTTCGTGTTGAAACCGCTTGCCGACATCGCGCCCGCGACGCGCCACCCGATCGATGGCCGGACCCTGGCCGAGCTGTGGACGGCGTTTCCGGCCGAGCGCGAGCCGTTGCTGCCCGAGCCGCTGTAGCCAGCCGCGGATATCTATCTGCCGGCGCGAGGTTCCCCTCGCTCATCTCGGCCGGTTAGGCGGGCCGCCAGCGATGAACAGCCAAAGCGGGCGGACCGAAACGGATTCCTTGGCTTCACGGATGACCGAATGAATAGCTTGAACCAGACCTCCGAAGAGGCGGAACGGACTCAGCGACGCCGCCTCATGTGCTAAAAGGCGCTTCTGGATATCGCTACCGAGGAGGGGGTATGGCAGGCAAGTTCGCACGCAGTTGGGAATTGATGAAGGCGAGCGCGGCGGTGCTGCGTTCTGACAAGTCGTTGCTGATGTTCCCGTTGCTGTCGGGCCTATGCTGCATGCTGGTGGCGGCGAGCTTCCTGATTCCGATCGCCATGGTCGCGATCGGCGCGGAGCACGAAGGACGGCAGGGGTTGTCGGCGGCCGGTTATGTGGCGCTGTTCGCTTTCTATCTGGTGCAGTACTTCGTAATCATTTTCTTCAACACGGCGCTGGCCGGCGCCGCCTTGCAGCGCCTGCGCGGCGAGCCGACCAGTGTCGGCGCTGGTTTCGCGGTGGCGAAATCGCGCGTGGGTGCGATCTTCGGCTACGCGCTGATCGCCGCCACCGTAGGCCTGTTCCTGCGCGCGCTGCAGGAGCGCCTGGGCTTCGTCGGCCGTATCGTCGCGGGCCTGCTCGGCCTGGCCTGGACGGTGGCTGCCTTCCTGGTGGTGCCGGTGCTGGCCAGCGAAAACGTCGGGCCGATGGATGCGGTCAAGCGCAGCGTGGAACTGCTCAAGAGCACCTGGGGCGAGAACCTGATCGGCAACGCGGGTATCGGCGTGGTGTTCGGCGTGCTGACTTTCGTCGCGGTGCTGGTGGCAGGTGTGCTCGTGGCGGGTGCGGTCAGCACGCAATCGATGCCGCTGATCGTGGCGGCGATCGCCGTGGCGGTGGTCGGCCTGAGCCTGCTGGCACTGGTGCAGGCCTCGCTGCAGGGCATCTACGCGGCGGCGCTGTATCAGTACGCGGAAGAGGGCCGGGTGGGGATGGGGTTCGACCAGGCGTTGCTGGAGCAGGCGTTCCGGCCCAAGCAGTAAGTCCGGCGATATTTTTCCGGGCAAAGGGCGGCAGCGATGCCGCCCTTTTTCGTGGGTTATACGGACAGCGTACGACCGCCGTCGATGCGGATGATCTGGCCGGTGACGAAGGGGGCATCGCGCAGCAGCCACAGTACGGCGCCGGCCACGTCCTGCGGCGAGCCGGCGCGTTGCAACGGCGTGCGCGCGATCATCGCCTGCTGGTCGTCGTAAGGCTTGCCGTCACTGGGCCACATCACTGCACCGGGGGCGACGCCGTTGACGCGGATGTCAGGGCCGAGGTCGAGCGCAAGCGAGCGGGTCATCGCGGCGAGCGCGGCTTTGGCCATGCAGTAGATCGGATGGTTGGCGAGCGGACGCTCGGCGTAAATATCAATGAGGTTGACGATGGCGCCGCGGGTGGCGCGAAGCGCGGGAACGGCGGCTTGCGCAAGGAAAAACGGAGCTTGTGCATTGGAGGCGAACAGCTCGTTCCATTGTTCGATGGTCGCGCTGCCCACCGGCGTCGGGTAAAACGCGGAAGCGTTGTTGACCAGGGCGTCGAGACGGCCGTAGCGGTCCATCGTCATCTCGATCATGACTGGCCAGCCCTCGGGCCCGGCCAGCTCGCCCTGGATGGCGATGGTGCTGCCCGAGCGTTGGTCTTCCAGTTCGCCGGTCAGCTCCGCAACTTCGTCGAGCGAGCGGCGAAAATGCACCGCCAGGTCGTAGCCGGCGGCGTGCAGGGTGCGTGCAATCTCCGCACCCACGCGCTTGGCGCCGCCGGTGATCAGTGCGACGGGGCGTTCCTGCTGAGGCGGCATGCGCGGCTCCTGCGTGCGAAGGTGCCGGGCAGCTTGCCGCAAAGGCGCTGCAACGTCATCCGGCGAAAGGTCGTCACTCGTTCGGGCGGTCGTCGCGGCGCGACTTGCGCGCCATGCGTTCCACCGCGCGGGCCGCGCCCGTGACGGTTTTTTCGACGACGGCGTTGCGCGCGCGGCGGGCGAGACCGGGCTTGGCCGGTATCTGCCGCGATGCGTCGGCTTCGCCTTCGGTATGGAATTCGCTGCCGAACATCGCGATGGCGGTGCTGGCCACCTGCCCGGTGTCGTAGTAGGCATAGGCGCCCACACCTAATGCGCCCACCACCGGCAGCCAGCGTGCGAGGCCCTTGCCGACGGCGCGCTGAGTGACCTTCATGCCCACGCGCTTGGCCACGCGCTCGGCAACCGTGTAGGACACGCGGCGGAATAGCAGGCGATCACCCATGCGCACCACGAGATCGCGGAAAGCCTGGGCAGCGGTGTGACGGAACAGGCACCACAGCATCTGCTCGCGCCCGAGTTCGGCATGGCGGCCATAAGCGGCGGCGATGTCGCTGACCATCTGCGCCTGGATCTTCCAGATCGCCACCAGCTCCGGCAGCACGGTGAGCCAGCCCAGCGGGCCCGGCGGCAGCGCGAGCGAACCGGCAGTCAGCGCCGCGCGCTGCGCGGCGCGGTTGGCGATGCGGCGCGCGTCTGCTTCCGGCGCGCTGCTGGTGCCCACCTTGCTGCCTGGAATTTCGCTGACGAAATCCAGGATCGCCTGGGTGACGCGGCTGTGGTCTTCGGCGGAGATCACCGCGGGCAATTGCTTGTTCTCGTCGCTCATGCGGACCTCGTGGCGGGCGCTGGTGGCGTTGCGCAGTCTAGGCCGCTCTGATGAAGCGGCTGCGAACATGCCCGGCGCCGATCGCTGGGCATGTTCGCAACCATCTGTTTTCGAAAAATATTGCGTCTTCGGGCATGACTTTCGGGGCAGGTAAGCGAAAGGTGATGATGGCAATGTTATAACGTATCGAAAACGCCCCGCCTCCCTTTCCCGAGTGACCCGATGAAGCACACCTTGCTCGCCATCAGCCTTGCTGCCGCGCTGTTTTCCGTGGCAGTCCACGCCGACGAAAATCCGATGACCGATATCACCGACAGCAATGGCGGTACCCGCAACAAGCCGCCGGCGAAGGTGCAGCAGTTGGGCGCGATCGACGTGAGCGCGCAGCTGGACCAGTCGCGCAATGCGCTGTCGCCGGATACCGGCAGCAGCCAGTACGTGATCGACCAGAAGGCGATCGCCCAGCTGCCGCTGGGCGACAGTACGCCGGTGAACCAGGTGCTGCTGCAGGCGCCGGGCGTAGTGCAGGACTCGTACGGCGGCCTGCACGTGCGCGGCGACCATGCCAACCTGCAGTACCGCATCGACGGCGTGATCATTCCCGAATCGATTTCCGGCTTCGGCCAGACGCTCGATGCGCGCACCATCAAGAACGTGAAGCTGCTCGACGGCGCGCTGCCCGCGCAGTACGGCCTGCGCACCGCGGCGGTGGTGGATATCCGCACCAAAGGCGGTCACGACCTGGGCAATGGCGGCAGCGTCGGCGTGACCGGCGGTTCGTTCGGCACGCTCAATCCGAACGCCTCGCTGTGGGGCAGCAATGATCGCTGGAGCTATTTCCTCACGGCCAATTACCTGGAGAGCGACGTCGGCATCGAAAATCCCACCTCGAGCCGCAAGCCGATCCACGACCACTCCAATCAGGTGAAGGCGTTCGGCGACATCTCCTATCTGATCGACAACCAGACGCGCCTGAGCTTCCTGTTCGGCATGGCCAATAGCCGCTTCCAGATCCCGAACCGGCCGGGCCAGACGCCGAGCTTCGGTTATCTGGACCAGACCGATTTCGACTCCGCCAGGCTCGACGACCGCCAGCGCGAGAACACCCGCTTCGGCGTACTCGCCCTGCAGGGCAAGCTGGGTGCGACGGACTATCAGGTATCGCTCGGCCAGCGCTATTCCAGCCTCGCCTTCAGTCCTGACCTGGTCGGCGATCTGATGTTCAACGGCGTGGCGTCCGGCATCAACCGCAGCAACCGTTCCAGCACGCTGCAGGCCGACTTCGCCACGCCGCTGGGCGACGCACACACGCTGCGCTACGGCATCTACGGCAGCTTCGAGCGTGCGCCGAGCCGCAACGACGCCTGGGTGTTTCCCGCCGATGCCAACGGCAACCAGGCAAGCACCACGCCGATCAATATCCTCGACGGCAACCGTCTCACCGCCAAGACCTGGTCCGGCTACCTGCAGGACGAATGGAGCATCGGCGACAAGCTGACCGTGAACTACGGCCTGCGCGGCGACGTGTACAAGGCCTTCCGCACCGAGAGCCAGCTCAGTCCGCGCCTCGGTCTGGTGTACCAGGCCAGCGACGACACCACGCTGCACGCCGGCTATGCGCGCTACTTCACGCCGCCGGCCACCGAGGCGATCACCACCAGCAATATCCGGAAGTTCGATGGCACCACCAACGCGTTGCCCGATAACGGCAACAACACGCCATTGGCGGAACGTAGCGATTACTTCGACGCGGGCATTCAGCAACGCGTCGGCTCCTCGCTGACGCTGGGCCTGGATGCTTACTACCGCAAGGTGCGCCGCCTGCAGGACGAAGGGCAGTTCGGCACGGCGCTGGTGTACTCCACCTTCAACTACGCCAAGGGCAAGGTTCGCGGCGTGGAGTTCACCGCCGACTACGACAACGGCCCGTGGTCCGCCTATTTCAACGTGGCGGTCTCGCAGGCGCTGGGCGAACGCGTGATCACCAGCCAGTACAACTTTGCGCCGGACGACCTGGCCTACGTCGCCGACCATTACATCCACCTGGACCACGACCAGAAGATCGCCTCTTCCGGTGGCGTCAGCTATGCCATCGACCCGGCCACTCGCGTCGGCGCCAATTACTTGTTCGGCAGCGGCCTGCGTCGCGACGGCAGCGTGCCGAACGGCGCGTCGATGCCGGCCTATTTCCAGCTCAACCTCAGCGTCTCGCACGACTTCGAATTCCAGAGCACGGGCAAGCTGCACACCCAGCTGGCTGTGATCAATGCGCTGGATCGCAGCTACGAGTTGCGCGACGGCACCGGCATCGGCGTGGGCGCGCCGCAGTTCGGGCCGCGCCGGGGGCTGTACGCCACGGTGCAGAAGGACTTCTGAGCCCTGCGCCTGCGCCGCATGGCGGCGCGGGCGCGTCTCGGGCGGGACGGGCGCATCGGCTATCCTTGGCCGATGAAACCGAGCCTTACCCATCTCCCCGAACCCGGCACCGACGAGCGTGCCCATTCCGACCGTTTGCTGGTTCGCCTGCGCGAAGAGATTGCCGCGCACGGCCCGATGCCGTTCTCCCAGTACATGGAACGCTGCCTGTACACCCCTGGGCTGGGTTACTACAGCGCGGGCGCGACCAAGTTCGGTGAAGCCGGCGACTTCATCACCGCGCCGGAGCTCGGCGACCTGTTCGCCCGTTGCGTGGCGCAGGTAACGGGGCCGGTGCTGGAGATGCTCGGCGACGGTGCCGATTTCCTCGAACTGGGTGGCGGCAGCGGTGCGTTTGCCGAAACGGCCTTGCTGGCGTTGCACGTCGAAGGGCGGGCGCCGCGCCGCTATCTGATCCTCGAGCCCAGCGCCGACTTGCGCGAACGTCAGCGCGAGCGGCTCGCCAAAGCGTTGCCGGCCGAACTGTCGGCGCGCGTGCAATGGCTGGACCGTCCGCCGGAAGAAGACTGGCGCGGCGTGCTGTTCGCCAATGAAGTGATCGACGCCCTGCCGACCACGCGCTTCGCGATGCGTGCCGGCGAGGTGTACGAGGAGTACGTGGCCCTGGATGGCGAGGGCCGCCTGATGCGGGTCGACCGGCCCGCCGACGCATTGGTTGCCGGTGCCGTGCGCCACGTCGAGCGGGATATGGACGTCCATTTCGCCGATGGCTACCGCTCCGAAGTGCTGCCGCAGCTGCCTTACTGGATGCAAGCCATTGCCGGTTCGCTCGTCGCCGGCATCATGCTGTTCGTCGACTACGGTTACGTGCGACGCGAGTACTACCAGGCGGAGCGTAGCGACGGCACGCTGATGGCGTATTACCGCCATCATGCGCATGCCGACCCCTTGTTCCTGCCGGGGCTCAACGACCTCACCGCCTCGGTGGATTTCACCGCGCTGGCCGAGGCTGGCAACCAGGCAGGTTTCGGCGTCGCCGCGTACCTCCCGCAGGCGCACTTCCTCATCGCGGCCGGCCTGCAGCAAGCTTTCGAAGCCGCCTACGCCTACGCGCCTGACGAAGCGGCGCGCTACCGCCTGTCGCAGCAGGTGAAGAAGCTCACCCTGCCGGACCAGATGGGTGAACGCTTCCAGGCCATGGTGCTGGCGCGCGGCATGGACGTGGTGCCGTTGCCGGCGGAGCTGCTCGAGGCCGACCAGGGCGACCGCTTATAGCGTTTGCACCGTATGCCGCTGGCGCCAGGCGTCGGCGACCATCCGCCAGGGATGGAAACGAAACTCCACCACATGCTCGCCAGCGGGTACACAGACGGCGCGGAACATGCCGTTGGCGCGATGAATGGGCAGGTCCGCGCCATCCACGCTGGCGCGCCAGCCTGGGAAATCAAGCTCGCTGAGGACCAGCCATCCCGGTGTCGCTTCCGATTGCGTCTTCACGCTCAGCCGGGTCGGCGTGGCGCTGGCTTGCAGCAGCTGCAGGCGTCCTGTGCAGCGGACGCTGTCGCGAACCGCATCGTTGCGAGCGTCTGCGTCGCGCGGCATCAACCAGAGCGTTTCATTGAAGTCCGTTGCGCCGAAGATTTCGGGGGCCGGCGGAGCATCGGCGAGGCGGGCGATGGTGGGATTCAGCAGGCGGGGAGCTGGCTGGAGACTGCGCCAGACCTCGATATCGCCCTGAAGGATTCGTTCATAGCCCGCCGGAGGCGGCAACAGCGACCGCTTCAGCCGCGTATCGCGCACGACATATTCGGCGCCGAGCAGCCGGCTCATGACGGAACCCGGACCAGGGTGATAAGGCGTGGTCTGCCAGGGCTGGTTGCCGTTGTCGCGCGGTGCGTACCACGAGGCATACAGGCTGTAGCGCAAGGGGTTGTACCCCTGCGTGGAGCGCAGGCCCGGAAGCACGATCAGGTTGTCCCACCCCGGCAAGATATCGACGGGCTCGATCCGCGGCGGGAGAAGCCTGGAGCGATCCTCGCTTTCCTTGACCAGGAGCTTGACCGCGTCTTCGCGCAGCAATGAACGTGCGCCATCCCGCCCCTCGTTGAAGCTTCCGTTGAGGTTGAAGCTCCGGTAATCGATCACGACAAGCGCCAGTAGCGCGAGTGCTATCGCAGCGCTGGTGGATGCGCGGCGCGCCGCAAGCCATGCGGCGACCAGTGCGAATAGCGGCGCGGCGAACATCGCGGCCTTCCAGCGCGAGCCTGGCTCATGCAAGGCCAGGCAGGAGAACAAAAGCCACGCGCCGGCGACGCCGAGCAGCACGAGGTTATGGTGACGCGAATCGAGTCGATGATGGCTGGCGGCCAGCCCCACGAGTACGGCCAGGGCGAGATTCAGCAGATACGCCGCATCGGAAGGCCGCCGGAACTGCTTCATGCCGGGAAGCCAGCCATAGAGCCAGCCGTAGAAACCGGTGTGCGTGCCCAGCATGTACAGGATCGCCACGGCAGCCAGGCCGGTGAAGAAAAGCAGGGTCGCGCGCTGCTCCGGCTGGCGCCAGGCCTTGCCAAGCCACAGGAGCAAAAGCATCGGCACGGCACCGATGTAAAGGAAGGCCTCCACCAGATCGGCCGGACCGCTGTAGGCGCCACTCAATGCGTGCAGCGCATTCGGAGAGAACAGCGTGAGGAACGCGCGCCCATCGAGCGATGCGCCGCTGGCCGCGCTCAAGGGCAGCTCGGCGCGGTTGGAAAGCCATACGAATGCGAGGCTGAAGAGCAGCTGTGGAAGGCTCATGGCCAGAGCGACGACCGCAGCCAGGCACAGTCCCAGCAGCCATTGCCCGCGTTCGCCGCGGCCATAACCGGACCAGCGGCGTGCGGTGGCGATCGCGCCGTAGGCCGCGAGCACGAAGGTCAGCAGATAAGTCAGCTGCACCAAGTGTGTAAGCAGGGCGCCCATGGCGACGCCGAGCACCAGTCCTCGGCGCCAGCCCGGCGCATCGATGAAACGCCGGATCATCAGCAGCGCAACAGGCGCATAGGCGTAAGCGAGCACGATGGGAACATGCTCCAGTCGCGATGCCGCCACGCCACCTGCCATATAGACCAGCGCGCCCGCGAGCGCGCCGAAGGTATTGGCCCGCCATCCCCGCAGCAGTGCCAGCATGGCGCAGGCGCCAAGCAGGACATGCAGCAGGATGCCCCAGGCAAACCAGGTGGCCCCCGGCGACGAAGGGATCAACATCCACGTCATCAGCAGCGGTGAAAACAGCATGCCCTGTGGATCGGCGATCTGTGGATATCCGCTGTAGACGTAGGGATTCCACCATGGCGCGAGGCCGTGGCGGAGGCTATGCGCATTGAAAAAGACCGTCGGGTAGAACTGGTCCATCGCGTCCCACGGCAGCACGCGCTTGCCGAGCAGCAGCGACGAGTTCAGCGCGAACCATGCCAGCGCCAACACAAGATAAGGCGCCACCTCCGGGCGGCGCCACCATGAAGGCGCGGCTTCCGTGCCTGGCCGATCGGTCATTGCAGGGAAGCGTTCGTGCTATCGCTCTGGCTGGTCGGGACGTCCAGCGGCCGCACCGGCGTGTTGTCCTCCGGCCGGCGTCCCAGCTGCCGCGTCTTGTAGAGCTCCGCGGCCACCTGGTAGTACGCCGCCGCCTGGTCCACCTTGTCCTGCTGCACCGGATGCACGGGGTCGCCGTCGCCGGTGTCGTAGTCGGGGCGCATCTGCTCGAGCCGGCGCTGCGGCTCCAGCACGGTGAGCACGTCGTCATGCAGGTAGCCGAGCTTTTCGTAGGTGGCGGGGAATGCGCGCTCACGGCCGGGTTCCAACTGGAAAATGTCGTAGCCGAAGAAGCGGCTGCGGTAGCTGAAGTTCAGCAGGCCGAACACGGTAGGCATGATGTCCACCTGGCTCAGCAGTCGATGCACGCGCTGCGGCGGGATGTGCTTGGGCGCATAGATCCACAGCGGGATGTGGTATCGGTTGATCGGCACGCTGGTGCGGCCGGCGCTGGAGGCGCAATGGTCGGCGGTGATCACGAAGATCGTGTCGTCGAAGTACGGCTTGCTGCGCGCGCGCTTGAGGAAATCGGCGATCGACCAGTCGGTGTACGCCACGGCCGCCTCGCGCGTGCCGTTCTTTTGCGGCACGCGATCCGCCGGCACGGTGAAGGGCCGGTGGTTGGAGGTGGTCATGATGTGCAGGAAGAAGGGCTTGCCTTCGGCATGGATGCTGTCCATCTGGCGCATCGCCAGCGTGTACAGGTCTTCGTCGGCCACGCCCCAGACGTTCTCGTGGTGGATCGGATCCTCCTTGGAGATGTCGTTGCGATCCACGGCGCGGTAGCCGTTGTGGCTGAAGAAGTAGTTCATGTTGTCGAAGTAGCCGTAGCCACCGTAGACAAAGTCGGACTGGTAGCCGCGGTCGTTGAACACGTTGGCCACCGAGAACAGGTTCTCGTTGTTGTGCGCCTTCACCAGCGAATCGCCCGGCGTGGGCGGGATGGCCAGCGACAGCGCTTCCAGGCCGCGCACCGTGCGCGTGCCGTTGGCGTAGAGGTTGTCGAAGAACAGGCTCTGGTCGACGAGCGCATCCAGGTTGGGCGTGATGCCGCGGTCGTCGCCGAAGGTCTTCATGAAATCGGCGGAGAAGCTCTCGATGCTGATCAGTACGACATTGAGGCGCTTCTCGGGGCCGGCATGGCGGATCTCGCGCGTGAGGTCGCGCGGATCGTCGCTGATATAGGTGGCGTCCGGCGTCTTCAGCATGGCGCGCACGTCGCGATACGCCTGTTCGTCCGGCAGCGTCTTGTAGAAGCGCGAGTACTCGAGGTGGCTGCTGCGGAAGGCTGCGAAGAACTCGTAGATGCCGTTGCCGGACAGCTCGTTGACGAAGGCGTTGTCGGTACGGTCCTTCAGCGTGCCCTTGAAGGCGGCCACGGTGACCACCGTGATGGCGAACCATGCCAGCACCACCTTCGAACGCTGCAGGAAGCGCGTGCCGCCATCCTGGGTGCGCAGGCCGCGGCGGCTCAGCACCAGCGCCACCACGACGACCAGCGCGAGCAGGCTCAGCCAGGTGCCGAGCGGATAGGATTCGCGGATGTTGCCGATCACCTCGGTCGTGTAGACCAGGTAATCGACCGCGATGAAGTTGAAGCGCGTGCCGAATTCATTCCAGAACACCAGTTCGGACGCGGCCACGAACATCAGCCAGTACAGCGTCACCGCGCCGAGCAGGTACAGCGCCCATTGGCCGCCGCGCGAGACGTAGGCGCGACGCGGCATCAGCCACAGGAACAGCACCAGCGGCCAGGCGACGTAGATGAAAGTGATCAGGTCATAGCCCAAGCCCACGCCGAAGGCGTAAGCCCAGTACAGCGGGTTATGCGGCACGCCCTTGCCGGACATGACGAGCAGTGCGACGCGAGTGACGGCGCCCAGGATGACGTAGGCGATGGCGAGCCACCAAAGGGGGCGGAAGCGCTGGCGCAGAGGCGAGGCGGAAAAATCAACGGCAGGCAAGGGGCGGCTCCGGGCGCAAAAAACGTGCTTACAGGCCCGTCTCAACGAGAACTTCGGCGGGCATCCGCCCCTTATACAACGGATTGGCTTAGGTGAAGCTGGTTTTTACCCCGGCGATGGCCGCCGTTCTGGCCTTTTCGAGCGCAGCTCCCACTGCCGGACCCTCCAGCCCCTGGGCGACGAACGCCGCCGCCCCGATGGCTGCCGCCGCATCGCGGGCGGCGAGCAGATAGCCGGCCTGAGGGTAGGCGCTGTCCTCCTGGCCCAGGCGACCGCGCTTGTCCGCCTCGCAGGCGGTCAGCAGCACCTCCAGCCGCTCGGGCCGGCGCAGCGCATCCACGGCGCCGAGCAGCTTGAGCACGGTCGCCGGCTTCAGTTCGAAGGCGCGGTGCACGTTGAGATGCTCGCGGCAGACCTGTTCGGCCAGGGCCGCGTACTCGGTGGGTACGCGCAGGCGCGCGGCCAGTCGGCGCAGAGGCGCCACGCCGGCTTGCTCGTGACCGATGTGACGCGGCAGCACCTCGGCGGGCGTCAGCGCCTTGCCGAGGTCGTGGGTGAGCGCACAGAAGCCGACCAGCTCGTTGCCGGGCGCCAGGCGCGCGGCCATGTCCACCACCATTTCCACGTGGATGCCGGTGTCGATTTCGGGATGGAACTCGGCGCGCTGCGGTACGCCGTACAGCGCATCGATCTCCGGAAACAGGACGGCCAGCGCGCCGCTCTCGCGCAGCACCTGCAAGAAGGCGGAAGGCCGCGGTTCGCCCAGGGCGCGCCGTGTTTCCTGCCACACGCGCTCGGGCACCAGATGGTCCACTTCACCGTCGCGCACCATCGTGCGCATCAGTGCCATGGTTTCCTCGGCTACCCGGAAGCCGAGTGGCGCGAAGCGCGCGGCAAAGCGCGCAACGCGCAGCAGACGCACCGGGTCTTCCACGAAAGCCGGCGAGACGTGCCGCAGTACGCGCTGCTCGATGTCGCGGACGCCGTGGTAGGGATCGACCAGGCGGCCCTGTTCGTCTTCGGCGATCGCGTTGATGGTGAGGTCGCGGCGCGCCAGGTCCTCTTCCAGACTCACGCCCGCGTCGGCGTGGAAGGCGAAGCCGTGATAGCCGCGGCCGGTCTTGCGCTCGGTGCGCGCCAGCGCGTACTCCTCGCCGGTGTCCGGATGCAGGAACACCGGGAAATCCTTGCCGACGGGCTTGTAGCCGCGCGCGAGCAGGTCGTCGGGGGTGGCGCCGACCACGACGTGGTCGTGGTCGGTGACGGGACGCTGGAGCAGTTTGTCGCGGACGGCGCCGCCGACGAGATAGGTACGCATGGCGGCGATTCTGCCACGGGCCGCCGTGGCACCCGGCGTCAGCGGCTGCTGCGGAAGCGGTCGAGGCGCCGCTGACGGTGCGACCCCTGCAGCAGGATCGGCAGCCAGGGCGTCAACGGTTGCGGGCGGATATCCAGTGCGGCGTAGCCGTCCTGCTTGCCCACCGAGTCAGTGCGCAGGGTGAGGAAATTGTCGACGGTGAACGGCTTGCCCGGCAGGAGTTCGGCGATCTGCGCCTGCAGGCGCCCGAGACTGTCCGGCAGCGGCAGGATCGGCGTGCGCAGGCCGAGCGTGTCGCGGATCTTGCGCACGATCTCGCCCAGCGTCAGCACCTCGGGGCCGTACAGCTCGAACGTGCGGTCGATACCCAGCTTGTCGTCGGCCACGCAACGTGCGATCGCTTCGGCGACGTCGGCCGCATAGGTCGGTGCCAGGCGCGAGCCGGTGCGTGCCAGCGGCAGCACGGGCAGGATGCGTAGCAGGGCCGCGAAGCGGCTGACCAGGCCATCGTTGGCGCCGAACATCACGCTGGACTGGTAGATCGTCCAGTCCAGGCCGGACTGGCGCACCACCGCCTCGCCTTCGCCGCGCGTCTTCAGATAGCGCGACAGGCCTTGACCCGCTTTCAGCGCGCTCATCAGATGCAGGCGTCCGACGCCGGCTGCCTGGCATGCCGCGATGACGCGGCGGGGCAGTTCCACGTGAGTTTCCTGGAACGTGTTGCGGCCGGAGGGATGGAGGATGCCGATCAGGTGGATCACCGCGTCGGCGCCTTCGAAATGGCGGCGCAGCGCGTTGCCGTCGTACACGTCGGTGCTGCGGATCTCCACGCCAGGCACGACCGCCAGCGCGCGCCGGCGTTCGCGGTTGCGCGACAGCAGCACGATGCGGTGACCGTCGGCAGCCAGGCGCGGCACCAGATAGCTGCCGAGGAAACCGGTGCCGCCGAGGATGACGAGGCGTTTGGCAGTCATGGGAATCGAGCTCCGGTCAACGCGGCGAGTTGGTGGGCGCTTCGCCCGGTGCGGGCGGTGTCGCCACGGTGGCTGCGTCCGCCGGCGTCGCGGGCGCTGCCGCGGCTGCGCTGGCCGGGCAGGTCACGGGGCGGCGCGGCGTGTTCTTGTCGGGCAGCTGGTATGGCTCGCCGATCGCCGTGAGGCGAGTGGCCAGCGGCGCCGCGGTGCCGTTGAGGCGCCAGTCGTAGATCACCGCGAAGGACATCACGCGCGCCACGTATTCGCGCGTCTCCTTGAACGGCATGCTGGCGACGAACAGATCGGGTGCCAGCGTGCCGCGCGCGGCCAGCCACTGGCTCAGACGCGCGGGGCCGGCGTTGTAGGCGGCGCTGGCCAGCCATGGCGCGCCGTTGAAGCGCGCGGCCACCTGCGAGAGGTAGCGCGTGCCCAGGATGATGTTGGTGATCGGGTCGTACAGCGATTCGGCGCCGGCCCAGGTCAATCCATTGCGTCGCGCCACTTCGGCCGCGGTATCGGGCAGCAGCTGCATCAGCCCTCGTGCGTTGGCGCCGGACCGCGCATCGCTGGCCCAGGCGCTTTCCGCGCGCAGGATCGCGTAAGCCCAGGAGGGATCGATGCCGGCTTCGGCCGCCTGCGGCACCAGTCCATCCTGGCTGGCCAGCGGGAAGCGCTGCTCGTAGTAGCGCAGTGCTTCACCCTTGTTGAAGGTGAAGACGGCGCGGTCGTACCAGCCGCGGCGATAGGCAAGGTCGACGGCACGCCTGAGCGTGGCCGGATCGGCGCCGTCCAGCGCCTGCGTCCATTCGCGGCGCGCCTGCCTGGGCAGGCCGATCGCATAGAGCTCGAAGGCGCGCTGCAGGCCGCGGTTGGCCAGTAATGCCTGCTCACGCTGCGCGTCGCTGGGCAACGACAGCGGGCAGATCGCATAGGGCACGTCGAGACGGTCGGCAGCGAGGAAGCCGAAGAACGTCGGTTCTTCGGCCAGTGGCGTGAGCAGCTTGCGGGCTTCGGCCTGGCGGCCCAGCGTCTCCAGGGCGCGTGCGCGGAACCAGCGCCATTCGCCGTCCTGTTTCTGCTCCTGCGTCAGCGCGTCGAGCGCGTCCAGCACGGCCTTCCAATTCTGCCGGGAGAGCGCGACGCGCACGCGCCATTCGCGGGTGGCGTCCGTCTGCGCGGCCTGTGGCAGGGCGGCGAGGCGCTCCAGTGCGTCGTCGTTGTAGTCGGTGGCGTGGAACAGGGCGAGCGCGGCGAGCACGCGCCGCTGCTGTTCGGGCGTGAACTTGAAGTGGCCGCGCAGCTGATCCCACGCGCTGTCGGCGGCAAGCGACTGGCGCCGCGCGAGGCGCTCCAGCGCCAGCATGGCGGCCTGGCGGCTGCGCGGGGTATCGGGCCAGGTGCCCGCCTTGGCCACGGCACCACCCGGATCGCGCAGCGCCAATGCGATGCGCTGCGCGACCGGGGTGTCGTCGACGGGCAGCCATGCGGCCAGCGCGGCGACGGTGCCGGGCTGGTTGGCATCGGCGGCGCGATCGATGCGCTCCCACAGGCGCTGTGGCGTGAGCAGGCCCTGGTCGTGCGCCGCGGCGATCACCGGGTCGCAGGCGTTAGGCAGATTGGGCTTGGCCCACAGCGCGGCGAAATCCCGTTCGAAATCGAGCTGTGCGCCTTGTGCCAGCCGCGCCTGCAGGGCGTCGCAGGCGAGTGCGTCGCCCATACCCGGCTGGTAGAACGAGAGAAAGGTGGGCCAGTCCTTGCGGCGCGCGAGTTCGAGCAGGTAGTCGCGGCGCAGATCGGTGGCGGGGATCAGGTCGGGATAGCGCTTGAGGTAATCATCGACCGGTGCGCGATCGAGCTGGCGCAGGTCGTGCGTGAGCGCGGCTGCTTCGAGATAGGGGTAGAGCGGATAGTCGGCGAGGCCGCGCGCCTGCGCGCGCCAGCCATCACCGCCCTGCTGCGCGGTGGCGTAGGCCTGCTTGAAGGCGGCGCGCTGCGCCTCGGTGGGTTCGGCGCCGTGCGTGAGGCCGGCGAGCAGCAGGCCGCCGGCGAGGACGAGAAGCTTACGCAGTGCTGCGTGACGTGGCATGACGACTCCTTGGCCGATCGGTGCGCTGAGCCGATCGGTACGCAGTGTAGGCCGGACCGCTCCCGGTCGCGGCGGTGAAAGAGCCCGGCAGCGTGGCAAAGCTCCGCTGAGCCTGGCGTTAAAGCGGGCCCTCCGGCGCGCCGGCCTTGCGTGCCGCCCTGCTAGACTTGCGCGCTTCCGGCGCCTCATGCGGCGCACTTCCCTCTACAGGTAGCGCATGTCGTCCACGCCGTCGCTTTCGTCCCGTGCGCGTCTTCTGGTCAGGCTGGTGCTGGTGTTCTGCGCCGCGGCGGGCGCGCTGTGGTGGTGGCTGCTCGGCCGGCCGGTGGCGCTGCCCGATGCGCCTGGCGCGCGCATTGCCTGCGTGTCCTACGCGCCGTTCCGCGCGCCGGGTGAGACGCCGTACGACCTGAAGGCCTTTGTCGGCCCCGAGCGCATCGATGCCGACCTGCGCGCGTTGTCGCAGCGCTTCGATTGCGTGCGCACGTACTCGCAGGGGCAGGGCCTCAGCGCGGTTCCCGAGATCGCCGGCCGTTACGGCATGAAGGTGATCATGGGTATCTGGCTGGGGCGCGATCCGGTGGCGAACGCGGAGCAGGTGCGGCTGGGCATCGCGTCGGCCCAGGCGCATCCCGACGTGCTGCGCGGCGTCGTGGTGGGCAACGAGGTGCTGCTGCGCGGCGAACTGTCGCCGAAGGCGCTGGCCGGTTACGCGCGCGAAGTACGCGCGGCGATTCCAGCCTCCGTACCGGTGACTTATGCGGACGTGTGGGAGTTCTGGCTGCGCTATCCCGAAATGGCCGGCGCGGTGGATTACCTGACGATCCATATCCTTCCCTATTGGGAGGACGAGCCGGTGCCGCCCGAGCACGCGGTGCGCCATGTCGCCGACGTCTACGAACGTATGAAGCACGCTTTCCCGGGGCGCGAGGTGATGATCGGCGAGACCGGCTGGCCCAGCGCGGGCAAGCCGCGACGCGCGGCGCGCGCCAGTGTGGTGAACGAGGCGCGCTATTTGCGCGAATTCCTGCAGTACGCCGGCAGCGTGGACATGCCTTACAACGTGATCGAGGCCTTCGATCAGCCATGGAAGCGCGCGCAGGAAGGCACGACCGGCGGCTACTGGGGCATCTACGACGTGGACGCCAGGCCCAAGTTCTCGATGGAAGGCCCGGTAACTGAAGAGTCGCGCTGGTGGCTGGGCTGGCTTGCCGGTGCGGGCGGCCTCTCGCTGTTCCTGCTCGCCGGTACGTGGCGGCGCAATTGGCGCGGCGCTGCCGGGTGGGGCGTGCTCGCCATGAGCGGCTTCGCCACCGGCACGGCGCTGGCCTGGCAATACCGGCAGATGCTCTATGCCTGCCGCGATGCGTTGGAGTGGGGCCTGTCCCTGCTTGGCTGTGCTGCTGGTCTATGGACGGCCATCGTGCTGGCGCGCTGGATCGCGGCCCGTCTGACCGGTGGCGGCCGAGAAGCGTTGCCGGGTAGCTGGCTGCGTTTCGCCTGGCTGTTCCTTTTGGCGATGGAAGGCCTGTTGCTGGTCTTCGACGGCCGTTACCGCGATTTCCCGTTGGGCCTGGCTGCGCTGCCGTGCGTCGGGTTCGGCCTCGCCGGCTGGCTGAGCGGCTGGGCGCAGACGCCGGGGCTGCGGCGCGAAGAACGCTTCCTGGCCGTGCTGCTGCCGATCCTCGCCGCCGTGGTGGTGGCGCAGGACATCGGCCTGAACCCGGTGACGTGGCTATGGCTGGGCTTGAACCTGGCCCTGGCCGTCCCCGTTCTCATTGGCTGGCGCCTGCAGGCGGATCAGGCGTAGGCAGCCCACCAGCAGGGCAAAGGCGCCCGCTTCGTAGCAGTACAGCTGCAGCGCCAGCACACCAGCGGCTGCGGCCAGCCAGGCACTGGCCGGGTGTTTCCACGCCAGCGCCAGCAGCGCGAGGGCGAGTGCCGCCCAACCGTAGCCGTAGCTGAGAAAGCCGAGCACGAGCCACTGGCGCCACTGGCACCACGCCGGTGCGGTGGCCGCGCCTTCGCACAGGTGGCCGATGGCCGCCGGTTCGATCACGCCGTAGCGCAGCGCGACGCCCAGGGCGCCGACGGCGCCGAGCAGCAGCCAGGAGAGGATCGTGCGAGCGGAAGCGGTCATCGGCGGAGTCGGTGCGGGCGGGGGGCGACGTGGCCGGGCAGGCGGATTTCCGCGGCGACCGGCAGGTGATCGGAAAACGCCTGCGGCAGCGCCCACAGCTTCTCCAAGTGCAGCGCTTCGGAGGTGAGGATGTGGTCCAGCGCCTTGCGCGGCTTCCAGCTGGGGAAAGTGGGCGTCGCCTGCATCGGTGGCACCAGGGGCGACCTGGCGAACAGGTGGCGCATCTCGGCGCTGTCGGTATCGGTGTTGAGATCGCCCATCAGCACTGCATGCGGGTAGTCCTGCAGCACTTCGGCGATGAAGGCCAGCTGCCGCGCGCGCGCCGTGGCGCTCAGCGAGAGATGGGCGATCATCACGGCCAGTGCGTCGCTGCCTTCGCCGAAGCGCGCCAGCAGAGCGCCGCGGCCGGGAATGCGGCTGGGCAGGGGATAGTCGAGCACACTGCTCGGTTCGAGCCGGCTGATCAGCCCGTTGGCAGTATGGGACAGGCGTGCCACAGGACGGTTCGGCTGATGGCTCCAGAACGGCATGCCGGAGGTCTCGGCCAGGTAGCGCGTCTGATTGAGAAAGCCCGAGCGCAGGCTGCCGGCGTCGGCTTCCTGCAGGCCGATCACGTCGAATTGGGGCAGCACCTCGGCGAGACGGTCGAGATTGTCGAGCTTGCTGCGGCCGGGCAGCACGGCGTTGAGGCTGCGCGTGAAGTACTCGCTGTAGCGCTGCACGCTGGCGCCCGCAAGAATGTTGCAGCTCAGCAGCCGCAGGCGGCGTTCGGAAGCGGCAGGGGCGGGGGCGGCGGTCATCGGTGCGAGGCGGGGAACGATGGTTCGGGAAACCCGGCAAGCATGCCCGCGCGGATGTGAACGCGGGGCCGCCATCGGCGGCCCCCGGGAGGACTTACTTGCCGGACAGTTCGCGCTGCACCAGCCACTGGGTCAGCGCGGAGAGCTGGTCGAGCGTCTTGACCTCATTGCTGCGGTACTTGCCGTCGACCACGATGGTCGGCGTGCCATCCACACCCCACTTCTGGACCAGCTCCAGATCCTTCTTGATCTGCGCGGTGACCTCGGGCGAGGTGGCGATGGCGAGGAATTTCGCGCGATCGACGCCCTGGGTAGCGTAGTAATCGGCCAGCTCGTCGAGCGTGGAGATCGGGTAGTGCTGGTTGAACTTCTTGTCGAACAGATCCAGATGGGTCTTCTCGACCGCGCCGAGCTTCTCGGCGGCGTAGTAGGCGCGCGCGTACGGCAGCCAGGCATCGCTGAAGGCGGCCGGCAGCAGCTTGAACGTCACGCCCGGCGGCAGCTGCTTGCGCAGCTCTTCGGCCTTGGGCGCGAAGTGAGCGCAATGGATGCAGCCGTAGGAGAACACCTCGACCACTTCCACCTTGCCGTCCTGGCTGAAGCGCTGAGCGGGAGCGGGCAGGGTGACGTATTCCTTGCCGTCGGTGTACGGCGCGGCGGCGTTGGAATTGGATGCGGTGCAGGCGCTGGTCAGGGCCAGGCCGGCAAGCAGGGCGACGACGCGCAGGCGGGCGAAACGCTTGAACATGGGTGCTCTCCGTGGAACCGGCGGTCTGGCCGCCGTGACGAATCCTTACTTACCGGCCGCTTCCTTCGAGACCAGCCAGCGGGCCAGCTCGATGCTCTGCGTGTAGCCGCCAGCACTGCCGGGGGTGAAACGGTACTTGCCGTCGATGACGATCGTCGGCGTGGATTCGACGCCATAAGAGCGCACGAGTTCATCGGCGCGCTTCATCTTGGTGTTGATGCTGAAGGAGTTGGCGACCGCGATGAATTCCTTGGGATCCACGCCGTACTTGGCGTAGACCTTGGCGGCGTCGTCGATGGTCGGCAGTTCGGTGAGCGGGCGCAAGCCGTTGCCGGCGGCGTTGTACGAGGTGAGCTCGCGGCTCTTCCAGATCGCATCGAAGATCGGCTCGTGGGTCTTCTCCGCCACGCCCAGCGCCTCGGCGGCGTAGTAGGCGCGCTGGAACATCGGGAAGTTCTCCGCCGGGTTGAACGACACAGGCAGGTAGGCCACCTGCGTGCCGGCCGGCAGTTCCTTGACCATCTGCACCATGGTCGGGCGGAACTGGTTGCAGGCGGGGCAGCCGTACGAGAACACCTCGGTCACTTCGATCTTGTCGGTATTGGTGACCTTCGGCTGCGCCGGCTCAATGCGGAAGTAGTGCTTGCCCTCGACCCACTTGCCCTCGTCCACGAACGGCTCGGCCTTGGCAGCAGGCGCAGGCGTCTCGGCCGGCGTTTCGGTCTTCGCGCTGTCGCCGGCGGCACTGGCGGCGGCTGCCGGTGCGGCGGCGGTGGAGGGTGCGGCGGGCGCCGGCTGCTGTGCCGGCGCGCTCGCAGCGGGTGCCGGCGTGGGCGCGGGTTGCTGGGCGGCGCCGCCATTGTCGCTGCCCTGGCTGCAGGCGGCGATCGCCAGCACGGAGACGAACAGGAACGGCAGGCGCTTCAGCATGAGGAACCTCGGGGCAGGCTTATGAAAATGGGGAAGTGAAAGACCAGAACGCCGGCCCAGGGGCCGGCGTCGTCGGTCAGGGGGTGGCCGGCTTGGCGCTGGCGCCGCCCTCGGGGGCGTGCAAGCCCTCGATATAGCTGGCTACCGACTGGATATCCTTGTCGTCGAGCTTCTGCGCAATGCTCGGCATGATCTTCGCGTGGGCGTCCTCGCCCCAGGCGGTGCCGCCGCGCATGGCCTTCAGCGTCGCCTCGATGTACTGGGCGTGCTGGCTGGTCAGCTGCGGGTAGAGCGCGCCCGGATTGCCGCGCCCGTCGATGCTGTGGCAGGCCATGCAGGCAGGAATGCCGCGGCTGCTGTCGCCTTCGCGGTACAGCTTCTGGCCGTGCTCGACATATTTTTCGTCGGCCACGCCCGGCAGTGCCGCCTTGGTGGCGAAGTAAGCACCGATGTCGCGCATGTCCTGCTCGGACAGCGGTGCGGCCATGCCCATCATGATCGGGTTCTGGCGCTTGCCGCTCTTGAAGTTGGCAAGCTGCTGGACGATGTACTGCTCGCTCTGGCCGGCCAGCTTCGGGTACTGCGCATCGCTGGAGTTGCCGTCCATGCCATGGCAGGCGCCGCAGGCGGCGGCCTTGCCCTGGCCGGCGGCGGCATCACCGAGCTTCACGCCTGCATGGGCGGCTTCGGCGGCCGGCGCCTTTTCGGCAGCAGGTTGCGCGGCGGGGGCTGCGGCAGCCGGTGCGGCCGCGGTCGTCGCGGCGGCGGCGGGCTTGGCTTCCTGCGCCGTGGCCACGCTGGCGG
Source organism: Dyella sp. CR10 (assembly GCF_055814425.1). Taxonomy (NCBI): domain Bacteria; kingdom Pseudomonadati; phylum Pseudomonadota; class Gammaproteobacteria; order Lysobacterales; family Rhodanobacteraceae; genus Dyella; species Dyella sp. CR10. The sequence continues at coordinate 4,092,273 of NZ_CP185986.1, read as the reverse complement.
ACAGCGCGAACACGAGGGCTACGGCATATCCGAGTACAGCAGGCCGGGAACCAGCGGGCCGAAAACTCATACACTTGTCTCCAGAAGAACTGCTGTGGCTGCGCGAGCGCGCCGAGTGCCGCCCGCAACTGGCAGAAACCTTGGAATTATCCCTGCCCCACCGGGGCCGGTCAAACCAGAAGAATCACACACTCCATGGCCCCGAATCCCCTCCAGGGCGCCCGCTTCGTGCTGGCCGCCCACCGCATCAGCCAGCTTCCCGCCGACAGCGGCGCCGAGGTCGCGTTCGCCGGCCGCTCCAACGCCGGCAAATCCAGTGCGCTCAACGCTCTCACCGGCCACCACGGCCTGGCGCGCACCTCCAAGACACCGGGGCGCACCCAGCAGATGGTGGCTTTTTCGCTGCCGCCGCTGGCGCAGGGCGAAGGGCGGCCGCCACTGGAGGTCCGCCTGATCGACCTGCCTGGCTACGGCTACGCGAAGGTGCCCGAGCCGTTGCGTGAACACTGGAAGCAGGAGATCGATGCCTATCTGCATCATCGGCGCAGTCTGCGCGGCGTGGTGCTGATCGCCGACATCCGTCATCCGCTCAAGGAGTTCGACCGGATGATGCTCGCCTTCTGCCAGGACACGCAGTTGCCTTGCCAGTTACTGCTGACCAAGGCCGACAAGCTCTCGCGCAACCAGGCCGCACAGGCATTGGCGGCGATGCGCAAGCAGTGCGCGGCCGAAGGGCTGCCGGTCACCGCGCAGGTATTTTCCTCCGCCGATGGCACCGGCGTGGAGGAGGCGCGGGAAGCGGTGATGACGCTGCTGCGCAGCGGGCGCGTCAACGAGTGAAAGGCATTTGAGGGCGCCTGGCCGCTTCAGCGTTCCACGGCGGCCATGAAGATCGCGCAGAGCGCTTCCATGCCGGCGCGGTCGTCCTCGTCGAAGCGGGCGACGAGCGGGCTGTCCACGTCCCATACGCCGAGCAGGCTGCCGTCTTTCTTCACCAGCGGCACGACGATTTCTGAGTTGGAGGCTGCGTCGCAGGCGATGTGGCCGGCGAACTCGTGCACATCGCGCACCAGTTGGGTCTGGCGCGTCTGCGCGGCGGTGCCGCACACGCCGCGGCCGATGGCGATGCGCACGCACGCCGGTTTGCCCTGGAAGGGGCCGACCACCAGCTCGGTGCCATCGAACAGGTAGAACCCGGCCCAGTTCAGATCCGGCAGGCTGTGGAACACCAGGGCCGAGAAGTTGGCCGCGTTGGCGATCAGGTCCGGCTCGCCGTCGAGAATGCCGCGCGCCTGCGCGCACAGGTCGTCGTAGTGTTCGCGCTTGCTGGCATAGGTGGCGGTGGCGACATCGAACATGGCGGTGGATCCGGCAGCAAAGTCCGTATTATGCGCCGACTTCCGCGAGGAGCGTCGCCCATGCGCCAGAGTCATCCCTGCTTGTGCCGGAGTGCGGCATGAACGCGCCCGCCGTATTCGTCGCCGGCACCGATACCGGTATCGGCAAGACGCACGCGGCCTGTGCGCTGCTGCATGCCCTGCGCGATGCCGGCGAGTCCGCCTGCGGCATGAAGCCGGTGGCCAGCGGGTGCGCCGATACGCCGGATGGGCGTCGCAACGACGATGCACTCGCCTTGCTCGCGTCGGGGAGCGTGCCTTTGCCCTACGAGCTGGTGAACCCGATCGCGCTGCGCGATCCGTTGTCGCCTCACCTTGCCGCGGCTCGCGAAGGCGTCGTCATCGCCTTGCCGCCTTTGCGCCAGGCCTTCGATGCGCTGTGCGCCAGCCATGACCGCGTCGTAGTGGAAGGCGTCGGCGGCTGGCTGGTGCCGCTGGCGCCGGCATTGTTCGCCTCGGACATCCCCAAAACCTGGGGCCTGCCGGTGATCCTGGTGGTCGGCCTGCGCCTGGGCTGCCTCAGCCACGCGCTGCTGACGGCGCGAGCGATCGAGGCAGATGGCTGCCGCCTGCTGGGCTGGATCGCCAACCGCGTGGACCCCGCCATGGAAGCCGCCGACGAGAACCTCGCGACATTGCGCGAGCTGCTGCCGGCCCCCTGCCTGGGCGTGTTGCCGCATGGTCTCGAACCCGCGCAAGCGGCCCGTGAACTGGATGTGAGGCCGATCATCGGCCCATAGGCGGCTGTGGACCCATGCGGCATGCTTGGCCACTCAATTGCCGCGCACGGAGACGCCATGGCCAGCCGCAGCCATTTCTACCTTTCCATCGACGATCTTGGTCATGCCCGCGGACCGGAGCCAAGCCTGAGCTATGACGGCGCCGGTCCCAACGATTTCGCCGCGGCGCTCGAGCAGGCGCTGCGCGATCCCGGCCTGTTCGAACGCTGGCGGGCCAAGCAGCCGGAGCCCGACGAAGTCGACCCCGCGCTGGGCGCGACCGATCCGTCGGCGCAGGCCAGCGCGCGCGTAGCGGATCTGCATACCGAGGTGGACCTGGTGACCAGCCTGCCGATGAGCATCGTGCGGCACCGGTTGAACCTGCTGATCGGGCCGAGCTGGAAACTGCGCGACATGCGCGCCGCCTGAGCGGCCGGTCGGTTTCCGTGCGATCGCTCCGCTGACTTCCGGCCCTTGGAAGCGCGTGGCGGCTGTGGTTACAGTCGAAAATCTTCACGCAACAAAAAGGGAGCTTCCATGCCGCCTCTCCGCGCTCTGGCGATCGCCACTTCGCTCGCCCTCGCCGCCTGCTCGCAGCCGTCCAACGACAACGCCAAGTCCGCCGATCATCCAGCCGCCGCCGCAACGGCGCCGGCAACGGCCGAGGCGTCGTCCGCCAATCCGTTCTTCGCGGCCAGCACGCTGCCGTTCCAGGCGCCGCCGTTCGACAAGATCAAGGAAAGCGATTACCAGCCGGCGATCGAAGAGGGCATGAAGCAGCACCTCGCCGAGATCGAGAAGATCGCCAACAACCCCGAGCCGCCGACGTTCGACAACACCTTCGTCGCGATGGAGAAGTCGGGCGCGCTGCTGAACCGCGTGATGCATGCGTTCGACGGCGTGACCAGCGCCAATACCAGCGACGCGCTGCAGAAGGTGCAGGAAGACGAGGCGCCGAAGCTGGCCGCCCATCAGGATGCGATCTATCTCAACGACAAGCTGTTCAAGCGCGTCGAGACGGTTTATGGGCAGCGCCAGTCGCTGGCGCTCGATCCGGAATCGCTGCGCCTGGTCGAGGTGGTCTACAAGAACTTCGTGCAGAACGGCGCCAAGCTGTCCGACGCCGACAAGGCCAAGCTCAAGGAGCTCAACAAGGAAGAGTCGACGCTCAGCACGCAATTCACCAACAAGCTGCTCGCCGCCACCAAGGCCGGCGCGCTGGTAGTGGACGACAAGGCCAAGCTCGCCGGCCTTTCCGACGGCGACATCGCCGCCGCCGAGCAGTCCGCCAAGGACCGCAAGCTGGACGGTAAATGGGTGCTGCCACTGCAGAACACCACGCAGCAGCCGCAGTTGCAGAGCCTGACTGACCGCGCCACGCGCGAGGCGCTTTTCAAGGCTTCGTGGGACCGTTCCGAGCATGGTGACGACAACGACACGCGCGCGATCATCGAGCGCATCGCGCAGCTGCGTGCCGAGCAGGCCAAGCTGCTGGGCTTCCCGAACTATGCGGCGTGGAAGCTCGAGGACCAGATGGCCAAGACGCCGGACGCGGCGCTGAAGTTCATGCACAACCTGGTGCAGCCGGCCACCGCGCGCGCGCAGGCCGAGGCCAAGGACATCCAGGCCGTCATCGACCAGCAGAAGGGCGGCTTCAAGGTCGAGGCCTGGGACTGGAGCCATTACGCCGAGCAGGTGCGCAAGGCCAAGTACGACCTCGACGAGGCGCAGATCAAGCCGTACTTCGAGCTGGACAACGTGCTGCAGAACGGCGTGTTCTACGCCGCCAATCAGCTCTATGGCCTGACCTTCAAAGAGCGCAAGGATATTCCGGTGTACCAGCCGGATGTGCGCGTGTTCGAGGTATTCGACAAGGATGGCACCTCGATGGCGCTGTTCTATTGCGACTACTTCAAGCGCGACAACAAGAACGGCGGCGCCTGGATGAGCAACTTCGTCGAACAGTCGAAGCTGCTGGACACCAAGCCGGTGATCTACAACGTCGCCAACTTCACCAAGCCGGCGGCGGGCCAGCCGGCGCTGCTGTCGTTCGACGATGTGATCACCATGTTCCACGAGTTCGGCCACGCGCTGCACGGCCTGTTCGCCGATTCGAAGTACCCGACGCTGTCGGGCACGAGTACGGCGCGCGACTTCGTGGAGTTCCCCTCGCAGTTCAACGAGCACTGGGCCACCGATCCGAAGATCTTCGCCCATTACGCCAAGCACTATCAGACCGGCGAGGCGATGCCGCAGGCGCTGGTGGACAAGATCAAGAAGGCCGGCACCTTCAACAAGGGCTACGACATGACCGAGCTGGTGGCCGCCGCCCTGCTCGACATGAACTGGCATAGCCTGGGCGCCGATGCGCCCAAGCAGGACGCCGACAAGTTCGAGGCCGAGGCGCTCAAGAAGGACAAGATCGATCTGTCGTATGTGCCGCCGCGCTATCGCTCCAGCTATTTCCAGCACATCTGGGGCAACGGCTACGCCGCCGGTTATTACGCCTACCTGTGGACGCAGATGCTGGCGGACGATGGCTTCGAGTGGTTCAAGGAACACGGTGGCCTGAGCCGCGAGAACGGCGACCGCTTCCGCGCGATGATTCTTTCGCGCGGCAATACGGTGGAGCTGGGCCAGCTCTATCGCGATTGGCGCGGCAAGGATCCGAGCGTGGAGCCGATGCTGATCGACCGTGGCTTGAAGGCCGACTCGGCGGTGAAGAAGTAAACCGGTGTCATGGCAAGCCGGCGCGCCGTAAGGCGCGCCGGTTGGTCGGACTGCGTGCCGCGGCAAGGCGGGCGCGATTGCTGCAGTGGTCGTACGGATCAGAGGTTGTGCGGTTCAAACAAAGTTTTTCGCATTCACTTAAGGAGAAGAGTCATGCAAAAACTGCCGTCCATGCTTGCATCCATCGTTCTGGCGGGAATGTTCGGGTTGTTCACGATGACTCCCGCGGCGCATGCACAGTCCACGGGCGTAGCCCTGTCGTGTGGCGTCAATGTCTGTGACGCCACGGCGATGAGTCCAGGCTCGCCGACGCCGTTCACTTACAACTGGTCGTTCAGTGGCACGGCTCATTTGAGCGCGCCATTCCATTGCAATAACAGCGGATTGCTTGGCCATAAGGCCGAGTGCACATTCCAGTGCCTGCAGCCTTATCAGGATCACATCATCATGCACGTGACGGCATTGGATGCGACAGGCGCATACATCGGAGAAGCGTCGGCCGGAGCGGTCTGCAACGGCTCGCCGGGCGACATTTAAGTCGCATCGGTGCGCGGAACTCGAAGGGCCGGCTTATGTCGGCCCTTTGTTTTGCGCGGCACGGGCTTCCGGCATCGGTACGCACAGGCCGTCATGCGCAACGCTGACCTGGCCGTGATAGATGCTGCGGATGATCCGCAGCGATGCCGGCAGCGTTTGTTCGGAGCGTCGCATCAGGTGCGATAGCAGCAGATGCCGCACGCCTGCGCGCTCGACCAGGTCTGCGATGCGCGAGGGAGGTGCATGCAGTGCGCGGGCGACGGCGTCCTCGCTGTCCTCGCCGATCGCGAGGTTGGCGATGAGAAGATCGGCGCGTGCCGCCAGTTCGGTCAGTGCGGGTGCCGTGGCATCGGTGTCGCCCAGGTACACCACGGATCGTCCCTTCGCATCGATCCGCCAGGCCAGTGCCGGCACCGGGCCGTGCTTCACCGGCGTGGCCCTGACGGTGAAACCCGGAGCGCTGAATACCGTGGCGATGCGGCCCTCCTGCAGCGGCAATGAAGCCGCTCTGAGCTGGAACGCTGCGCCTCCCGGCGGCAGGAAGCCGGATAAGTACGGATAGGCAGCATGATCCGGGCCGGCCAGGGCGGCGATCCAGGCTTCGGTCGAAGGAAACGCGCCGCCGGCCGGTGGTCCCAGCAGGGAAAGATCCCTCTGCCGGTCGCTGAAGAAAGCGGCCTTGAGATAAGCCGGCAGATCCGCGCTGTGGTCGGTATGCAGATGCGAGAGGGCGATCAGATCGAGATCTTCCAGGCGGCCATGTGCCTGGCCGAAGGCCACGGCCGTGCCCGCGCCGGCGTCGAAGACGGCCCGCGCGTGGCCGTCCAGCCACAGCACGTGGCCGCTTTGTGCGCGCTGATTCAATTCCGGGCCGCCGCTGCCTAACACCTGCCATGCGACCGGCCCGGAGCAAGCTCGTGCGGCGGGTATGACGGGCGCGAGGGCAAGCATGCAGATCAGTGCGCGCCATGCGCTCATGCGGATTCCCCAGCGGCGCGCACGCTGCCGGGACTCATGCCGCTGACGCGCTTGTACAGGCGGCGGAAGGCCGCTTCGCTTGCATAGCCCAGGCGTTCGGCGATCGCGGCAACGGACAGCTTGCGCTCGCGCAGCAGTTTCTCAGCCACGCTGACGCGCCACTGCGTCACATATTGCATCGGCGGCATGCGCATCAGCTGGGTGAAGCGCTCGGCGAAGGCGGAGCGCGACATGCAAGCCAGCGCCGCCATCGACTGCATCGTCCAGGCATCGCCCGGTGTCTCGTGCACGGCGTGCAGGACTTTGCAGATGCGCGCGTCGGCAAGGGCGGCGAACAGCCCTTGGCGCTCGGTGCTGCGGCTGGCGTAATCGCATACGGCCAGGGCGAACAAGGTATCGGCCAGCTTGTTGAGCAGCACTTGGCGGCCTGCATGGCCGGCTTGCGATACCTCCACCATCATCGAGGCCAGCTGGCGGAACGTGTTGCCAGCCTCGCTGGAACGCACGGCAAAGCAGGGCGGCAGCGCGTGGCTCAAGGGATGACGCGTATGGACGGGAAAGTGCAACTCGCCGCAGATCAGGCTGGTGGCATCGTCCGTGTCGGACGATGGCGAGGTGGCGCGCAGGCAGTGCGCGTCGCCGTGCGGCAGGACGACCAGATCGCCCGCCGCCAGCTCCATGACGACGTCGATCGCGCTGCTTTCCACGCGGCAGGAGCCTTCGCCGACGAGATGGAACAGGCCGCAGTGATAGCGCGGCTCATCGAGAAACCATGAGCCGCAATGCTGCTGTTCCGCAACGATATCGACCCGCAGATTCGACTGCAGCAGCAGGGCTTCCAGGGCGGGAGTGACCGCTCCGGCGGGATTCGCCGCTGGGATGGGCGATACGGACATGGGCGTTCCTTTTTTCGAAGGCTTGCCCATCAGCTTCGGTCGGCCGCCGCCAGCGGTTACACCAATGAGTCCTAAGCGAATGACCCCTCGATCGCGCAGGGAGCCGCTCGCAGTTCCCGGATCAGGCCGGCATCCACCCAGCTGCGGAGCATGGAGCTCAGGCGAACGATGGCCTGCCTTGACGGCCAGCGCGTCGTGGCGATCTCGCATAGCGCGGAGAACGGCTCGCCCCGTGCGGCCGCCGCCAGCAAGGCGGCCTCCGCGGTCTCCAGCGATCGATAGCGGACGGTCGTGGCCTGTCGCCATACGATCAGCGACCGGGACTGGAGGCGACGCAGGCGAGGCCGTGCCGCGGAGCGATCTGCGGCGGCGCGGAAGACGTCGACATTGTTTTCCAGGAGCAGCCACTGCAGATGGTTCTGCGGGACGAGCTGCAGGTGCGCCCAGCTCTCCGGCGCGATGCTTGCGAGTTCGCCCGCGTCGATGGCCGGTTCGTCCGCGGCGTCGAAGCAGGTGGAGATCGCCCAATCGAGTGCGGCCGCGTCGGTGAATGCAGGCCGGTCACGCCAGGGTTGTGCATAGCGAAGGAACGCGGCCAGTCCCGCGCCGTGCCAGCGCAGGTTGTAGTGTTCGGACGGGCAGGCGTCGATGTAGCGGTCCAGGAGCGGAGCAAAGCGACGCCCGGCGAGGCAGGCGAGCGTTGGAAATTCGCCCGCGAGCGCATCGCGAAGCCGGATGCGATAGCCGTGACGGTAGACAGCAAGCCGGGTTTTCGCGTCCGCCCGCTCGTCGCCAACCAGCTCGGTCAGCGCTGTGGCGGACGATGCCAGCACGGCTCGTTGCAGTCTCAACTGCAGCGCATGCAGGTCCTTCACGCGGCAGCCCTCAGCAGCGGTTCGGCGAGCCTGCGCGCCCAAGCCAGTTCGGCGACCAGTTCATCGAGCGGCGGGATGTGGTCATCGCGCTCGATCATGGTCGAGATGGCGCCGAAACGGCGCACAGCCGCCCGGTAAAGCTCCCACACCGGCGTAGGCACGGCAGCGTCATGCGTATCCACGAGCAGGGCATCGCCCTGCTCGTGGCCGGCGAGATGGAATTGCTGCACGCGTTCGACCGGGATGCCTTCGAGATAGTGCAGCGGGTCGAAGCCGTGGTTGGTGGCGCTGACGTAGACGTTGTTGATGTCCAGCAGGACCAGGCAGTCCGCGCGTGCGGCCACCTCGGCGAGAAACTCCCACTCCTCGAGCTGGGCATCGGCGAAGCGGATGTAGCTGGACACGTTCTCCAGCAGGATGCGGCGCCCGAGGCGGTCTTGCACCTGGCGAACGCGAGCGACGACGTGCTCGAGTGCTTCCTCGGTGTAGGGCAGCGGCATCAGGTCATGCAAGTTGATGCCTTGCACTCCGGTCCAGCACAGATGATCGGACACCCAAGCCGGTTCGATGCGCCGCGCCAGTGCGCCGAGCCTGGCGAGATAGCCTTCGTCCAGTGGATCGGTGCCGCCGATGGAAAGCGAGACGCCGTGCATCGCCAGCGGGAAGCGTTCGCGAAACCGCTCCAGCCAAACCAATGGCAGGCCGCCGGGCACCATGTAGTTTTCCGAGATGATCTCCAGCCATTCGACGCCCGGCGGCTGTTCCAGCAATGCCTGGTAATGCTCGACGCGCAGGCCCAGCCCATACCCGAGGTACGGCGGGCGCTGTGGTTCCGCAGGAGCGGGAAGGGGCGTCTGGCTCATCGGGGTTCCTCGACGATCAAGGGAAGCTTGGGATGCCGAAACGGGCGGGGCCGATGAAGCGCGGCCCCGCCTCGCGAGGTCAGGCCTTGGCTTCGGCCTGGGCTTTTTCGCAATCCTGCTGGCTCTTCTGCATGGTGAAACCCTGACCCTTGCAGGCGTTCTTGCCCTTGCAGGCATTGCTGGCCTGCTTGCAGGAACCGTGGCCTTTGCAGGCCGAGGAGTTCATGCACTTCACCTCAGCCTTCTCGCCCTTGGCGTTGTCGGCGGCCATCGCCGCGGAGGCTGCGGTCATGGCGAACAGGCCGGCGACCATCGCAGCCATCGCACCGTTCTGGAAAGTCTTCTTCATGGTCTCATTCCTCATCGTGGGAGCCGCGTCTGCGGCGGAAGCGTCCAGTCCGTGCGCCGATGGCGCGGGGCGGTCTCGACGGTGGCCATTGTGCAGTGAGGGCGGGCAGGCAGCTGCATCCGCGCATCCCCGCTTCATGCCCGATCGTCCGGTGACGGAACGGTTCGGCGCGACGCCGGATGACGGGCAAGAAAGCATGGACGGCGGGGCATGGCGGCAACCTCGGGGCACAGTCGAAGATGCGGTCTCTTGCCTCGAAAGGACATTACGATGCGACAGCTCATCGCCACCCCGGCATCGCGCCTGCTCGATGCGCTCCACGCCAGCCGCTGGCTGGGGCCATTGGTCATGCGCCTGGGCTTCGGCTACTTCTGGCTGGAGACGGGCCTGGCCAAGGTGCAGCACGTCGACGGCTTCGCCGAGCGCTTCGCCGGCTGGGGTATTCCCTTTCCGGCATTGAGCGCGGCGGTATCCGCGTGGACGGATTTGATCGGCGGTGCGCTACTGATGCTGGGGTTGTTCACGCGCCTGGTCAGCGTACCGATGATCATCAATATGATCGTCGCGCTGGCGCTGGTGGTGTCGCAGGATCTTTCAGGTCTCGACGAATATGTCGAAAGCTCCGAGCTGACCTACATCCTGATCCTGTTCTGGCTGCTGATGGCCGGTCCGGGCAAGGTCAGCCTGGATACGCTGCTCGCGCGCCGACTGGGCATCCGCACGCGCGATTGAGTGTGTCGTAGCGCGGCCGCATGCCGCGCTACGACAGGCGACTTCAGTAGGCGAATTCGCGGAACACTGGATCGACGTTGCCGTTCCACGGGCCCTGGAACAGTTCCAGCTTGCGCTCCGCCGGCGTCTGATTGGCCTCCACGATTTCGATCAGCGGTTCGAGGAAGATGCTCTCGTCGGCGCCGTTGCGATTGAGCCTGGCGCGGCGCTTGAGGCCGTGTGCGGCGATCTTCAGCGTTTCCGCCGCCAGCTCGCGCACGGTGCCGCTGCGGAACGGCAGCTTGAGCGCGTGCTTCGGTACGCCATCACGCAAGGCGTGGCGTTCGGCACGGCTGAAGTCCTTGACCAGATCCCAGGCGGCTTGCAGCGCTTCATCGTCGTACAACAGACCCACCCAGAGAGCGGGCAGCGCGCACAGTCGATTCCATGGGCCGCCGTCGGCGCCGCGCATTTCCAGGTACTGCTTGAGGCGCACCTCGGGGAACGCGGTGGTGAGATGGTCGGCCCAGTCCTTCATGGTCGCGTGCGTGCCGGGCAGCGCGGGCAGCTCGCCGCGCAGGAAGCGCTTGAAGTCCTGCCCGGCCAGGTCGATGTAGCGGCCATCCTGGTAGCTGAAGTACATCGGTACGTCGAGGAGGTAGTCGACGTAGCGCTCATAACCGAAGCCGTCCTCGAATACGAAGTCGAGCATGCCCGTACGATTCGGATCGGTATCCGTCCATACATGCGAGCGGTATGAGAGATAGCCGTTCGGACGTCCGTCGGTGAACGGCGAATCGGCGAACAGCGCCGTGGCCACCGGCTGCAGCGCGAGGCTGGCGCGGAACTTGCGCACCATGTCCGCCTCGGTGGCGAAATCGAGATTGACCTGCACGGTGCAGGTGCGCGTCATCATGTCCAGGCCGAGCGAGCCGACCTTGGGCATGTACTCGCGCATGATCTTGTAGCGACCCTTGGGCATCCACGGCATCTCATCGCGGCGCCACTTGGGCTGAAAACCCATGCCGAGGAAGCCGATACCGAGGTCCTCGGCGATCGAGCGCACCTCGTTCAAGTGCGTGTTCACTTCACAACAAGTCTGGTGGATGGTTTCCAGCGGCGCGCCGGAAAGCTCGAGCTGGCCGGCCGGCTCCAGTGTGATCGAGGCCTTGTCGCGCGACAGCGCCACCGGGTTGTCGCCTTCGCGGGCGATGTCCCAGCCATACCGCTCGGCCAGGCGCTCGAGCAGGACGCGGATGCCGCGGTCGCCTTCGAACGTCGGCGGGCGCAGGTCGTCGGTAAGGAAACCGAACTTCTCGTGCTCCGTGCCAATGCGCCAGGCTTCACGGGGCTTCTCGCCGGCAGCGAGGTAATCGACCAGCTGCTGGCGGTCGCCAATGGGTGTGCTCTTGACGGCACTGGGTATGGACACGGTCGGCTCCTTGCGTGAATCGACCCACTTTGGGGGTGTCCCCGCCATTTTCAAAGTGCCGTGTGTCAGGCGCTTGTCGATGGGCGTTGGTGATCGGGGCCGGGGATGGGAAAATCGATGCGCATGCGCGTGCCCCGGCCGCAGCTGCCGTCAAGAATGCTGAAACTGGCGCCATGGGCGCGGGCGGATTCTTCCACGATCGACAGGCCGAGGCCGCAGCTGTCAGCGCTGCTGTTCGGGCCCCGGTAGAAACGCTCCTTCACCCGCTCGCGCTCTTCCGGGGGAATGCCGCTGCCGGTGTCGTCCACTTCCAGAAAGGGGTGATCCTGGTCGATGCCGCAGCGAATGGTGACGTGTCCGCCGGCCGGCGTGTGACGAAGCGCATTGTCGACCAGGTTCATCAGCAGCTCGTGCAGGACCCAGTAGACGCCGGCGACCTTGGCCGGGCGGCAATCGGCGCCAAGGTCGATGTCGTGGGTCAGGGCCCGGTCCAGGGATGCGCCGACGACCTGGGCGATGAGCTTGGGCAGGTCGACCGGCAGGTAGCGACTGGAGCCATGCGCCGACGGCTCGGCGCGCGCCAGTGCGAGCAACTGGTTGGCGGTATGCGCGAGCCGGTCGACGCCGCCGTGCAGCAGCGCGATGCGTGCGTGCAGCGGCGTGCCGACGGTATCGCGGCCGAGCACGTCCAGCTGGGCCTTCAGCCCGGTCAGCGGGGTGCGCAGCTGGTGCGCGGCGTTGGCGAGGAAGTGCTGCTGAGACAGCGCCGATTCGCGCACGGTGGCAAGCAGCGCGTTGAGCGACTCGACCAGTGGCAGTACTTCGCCTGGCACGTTGTCGGTAGGCAGCGGCGTGAGATTGTGCGAGGGGCGGTTGGCGATCTGGTCGCGCAGGCGTTGCAGCGGACGCAGCGCGATGCTGATGCCGAACAGCGCGATACCGAAGACCAGCAGCATCTGAATGCTGTCGTTCACGCCAAACGACACATCCATGTGCTGCACGGCCGCGTCGCGGCGATGCGGGGTCTCGCCCACGGTAATCACCAGCGGTTCGCCGCCCTCGATGACGCGATAGCTCAGCAGGCGCAGCTGCATGCCCTGATAGGCGGCGTCCTGGTAGGCGAATTCATCGTCCTGGGTGGCTGGGACGATGGGGAGATCGGCGGACCCGGCATACGTCTCGCCCTTCGCGTTGCTTACCCGGTAGAAGAAGCGCTCTTCCGGCAGGGCCCGCAGCGGCGGCGGCGGATGATCCGGCAGCATGATGTCGAACTGCCCGCCGGGCTGACGATGGATCTGCGCGGCGATGGCCAGGACGGAGCGCGACAGTGACCGATCGAAGGCGGCGTAGACCGGGCTGACGATGGCATGGTGGTCGATGGCGACGCCGACCACCAGCATGACCACGAGGGGCGCCAGCAGGTAGCCCAACAGGCGGCGGCGGACGCTGGGGCGCGGCCGCTTGATATCAGCCGTCCTCGAGCCGGTAGCCCAGGCCGCGGATGCCGCGGATCGAAGCGGATTCGCCCAGCTTGCTGCGCAGGCGCGAAACGTGCACTTCAATCGCGTTGCCGGAAATGTCCTCGCTCCAGCCGGCGATGGCCTGGGTCAGGCGTTCCTTGCTCACCACCTTGCCGCTGTGATGCGCCAGGCATTCGAGGATGGACCATTCGCGCCGGGTCAGTTCCAGCGCTTCACCGGCGGCGTTGATCGCGCGGCGGCCGGCCAGGTCGATGCGCAGGCGGCCCACGGTGAGTTCGTTGGCGCTGGCGGCGCTGGCGCGGCGGATCAGCGCGCGGCAGCGGGCGGCGAGTTCCGGCAGGGCGAAGGGCTTGACCAGGTAGTCGTCGGCGCCGAGGTCCAGCGTGCTGACGCGGTCGTCCAGCCCGTCGCGGGCGGTGACGATGAGCAGGGGCAGGCCCTGCCCGGAGCGGCGCAGCCGGCGCACCAGGCTGAGTCCATCCTCGCCGGGCAAGCCCAGGTCGATGATGGCCAGGTCGTAGTGGGCGCTCTCCATCATTCCGGAGACCGGCTCGGCGGTGCCCACGTGGTCGACCACATAGCCTTCGCCGGTGAGGCCACGGACGATGCCATCCGCTACGAGCGGATCGTCTTCGACAAGCAGTATGCGCATACGGGACACAGTGAACGGTTTGCACGCATGCTAGCAGGCGCATGCCCGGGTGAAACAGTCGGCCGCAAGCTAAGCAAAAACAAAGGCCGGCATGGTGCCGGCCTTTGTGGATGGTGCAGTGCGCAAGCGCTCAGCGCTTCATGGAATTGAAGAACTCGTCGTTGGTCTTGGTGTTCTTCATCTTGTCGAGCATGAACTCCATTGCCGCCAGCTCGTCCATCGGATGCAGCAGCTTGCGCAGGATCCAGATCTTGGAAAGCATGTCCGGGTCGATCAGCAGATCCTCGCGGCGGGTGCCGGAACGGTTGATGTCGATCGACGGATACACGCGCTTCTCGGAGATGCGCCGGTTCAAGTGCACTTCCATGTTGCCGGTGCCCTTGAATTCCTCGTAGATCACCTCGTCCATCTTGCTGCCGGTATCGATCAGCGCGGTGGCGATGATGGTCAGCGAGCCGCCTTCCTCCACGTTGCGCGCGGCGCCGAAGAAACGCTTCGGGCGCTGCAGCGCGTTCGCGTCCACGCCGCCGGTGAGCACCTTGCCGGAGCTGGGCACCACGGTGTTGTAGGCGCGGGCCAGGCGGGTGATGGAGTCGAGCAGGATCACCACGTCCTTCTTGTGCTCGACCAGGCGCTTGGCGCGCTCGATCACCATTTCGGCGACCTGCACATGACGCGCGGCCGGCTCGTCGAAGGTGGAGCTGATCACTTCGGCACGCACGGTGCGCGCGATTTCGGTCACTTCTTCCGGACGCTCGTCGATCATCAGCATGATCAGGTGCACGTCCGGATGGTTGTACTGGATCGCCTGCGCGACGTTCTGCAACATCATCGTCTTGCCGGCCTTCGGCTGGGAGACGATCAGCCCGCGCTGGCCGCGGCCGATCGGGGCGACCAGGTCCAGGATGCGGCCGGTGATGTCTTCGGTCGAACCGTTGCCGCGCTCGAGATGGAACGCCTTGCGCGGGAATAGCGGCGTCAGGTTCTCGAACAGCATCTTGTTCTTCGATGCTTCCGGCGGATCGCCGTTGATGTCGTCGACCTTCAGCAGCGCGAAGTAGCGCTCGCCTTCTTTCGGATGGCGTACGCGCCCGGTGATGTAGTCGCCGGTGCGCAGGTTGAATCGGCGGATCTGACTGGGCGAGACATAGATATCGTCGGGGCCGGCCAGGTACGACTCGTCGGCGGAGCGCAGGAAGCCGAAGCCGTCCTGCAGGATCTCCAGCACACCCTCGGCCCAGATGCCGCCGCCGGAGCGGGCGTGGGCCTTGAGGATGTTGAAGATGACGTCCTGCTTGCGCGCGCGGGCGACGCCTTCCTGGATGCCCAGCGATTCGGCGAATTCCAGCAGCTGGATCGCGTTCTTGCGCTTGAGCTCGGTGAGATTGATCAGCCGATCGTTGCTGCCGGCATCGGCGTACTCGTCGTCCACCGGCAGGCCATTGTTGTTGCGCGGATGCTGCTGGGGACCCTGGCCGCCACCGCCCTGACCGCGCTGCTGGTTGCGCTCGTGGCGTCGGCGACGGCCGCGGCCGTCGCGGTCATTGCGGCGGTCGTTGTTGTTCTGGTTCTGCCCGTTCGGGTTGCCACCCTGCTGAGGCTGACCGCCTTCGCGCGCCTGCTGCGGCGCGTTATCGCGCGGCGCGGCATCGTGGTGTGCGGCTGGCGGCTCGACCGGCAGGCTGGCCTGTACCGGCGTATCCAGCGGTGGCAGTGGCGGGCGCGCAGGCGCTTCGCTCACGGGCTTCTCCGTACGGGGCGCGCTCTCGGCCGCTGTCGCAGCAGCTGCGGCGGACTTGCGCGGCGCGCGAGTGCGGGGCGTTTCGGACGCAGTCTTGGGTTCGGCGCTCTTGGCGTCGTTCTGGTCTTGGCTTTCGATATCAGACACGGGCAAACCTCACGGGGCGCCGTTGATCACAGGAGGGAGGGTGCGCGCAGGGCGCGGAGGGCGCGGGGGACGAGAGTCCCGACAGGCCAGAGGAATCTAACACCCGCCGCGCAACGTCGTAAAGCGGGGCGGCGGGTGCGAGGAGGGGCTTCAGATCGTCTTGTCGATCAGCTGGGTCAGCGCGCCCTTGCTGACGGCGCCGATCTGGGTGGCTTCGACCTTGCCATTCTTGAACACCATCAGGGTCGGAATGCCGCGCACGCCGTAGTCCCGGGGGGTCTTCTGGTTATGGTCGATATTGATCTTGGCGATGCGCAGCTTGCCTTCGTATTGCTTGGACAGCTCGTCCAGGATGGGGGCGATCGCCTTGCAGGGGCCGCACCACTCTGCCCAGAAGTCCAGCAGGACGGGGGTCTCCGAGTCCAGGACTTCCTTCTGGAAGTCGTCGTCGTTCACATGGGTAATCAGGTCGCTCACCGGGGTCTCCGATTGACAGGCGGGGGATGGTTTGACGACCGCGCGGCCAGCATCGGCTACACTGGGGCGCCCATGAAGCGCGGGTCGGACCGGAAAAAGGAAGTGATGCCGTTGCGGCAGGCCTCCATTCCAGCGTAACTCAGGGCACGATTCAAGCGATTCAAGGGCCGCCATCGCGGCAGTTCCGTTGATATAGGCAAAGGGGTTCGTGTACGCCTTTTTCCCTATGTCAGCGGGACTGCCGGCTGCGAGCCCGCCACCTCGGCGCCAGTCGCGAAGCGCACCGCGGTATTCCGCGCGCCTTCGCCGCTGACCGGCCAATCCATCGCCTGGCCAGCGCCGCACCTCAACCCGTCCCAAGGCTTCCGACCGCCGCGGGACACGGCGCGCTCCCGCGCCCACCGCTGACCTGACATCAATGTCCCAAACTGTTCTTACCGATACTTTTTTCACCAATTTTGAACTTCACCCGCTGCTGCAGAAGGGCCTCGACGAGGCCGGCTTCACGCGCTGCACGCCGATCCAGGCGCTGACGCTTCCGGTGGCCCTCACCGGTCGCGACGTCGCCGGGCAGGCCCAGACCGGCACGGGCAAGACCTGTGCCTTCCTGGTCGCGATGATGAATCGCCTGCTGACCCGCCCGGCCGTGGCCGAGCGCAAGGACAGCGATCCGCGCGCCCTGGTGATCGCGCCGACCCGCGAGCTGGCCATCCAGATCGACAAGGATGCGCGCAACATCGGCCGTTATACCGGCCTGAAGACCGCGCTGATCTACGGCGGCGTCGACTACGACAAGCAGCGCCAGCAGTTGCAGGACGGCTGCGACATCATCATCGCCACGCCAGGCCGCCTGCTCGACTACTACAAACAGCACGTATTCGGCTTCAACGGCGTCGAAACGATGGTGATCGACGAGGCGGACCGCATGTTCGACCTCGGCTTCATCAAGGACGTGCGCTTCATCTTCCGCCGCCTGCCGGCACGTGAGCAGCGCCAGGTGTTGCTGTTCTCTGCCACGCTCAGCCATCGCGTGCTGGAGCTGGCCTACGAGCATATGCACGATGCCGAGAAGCTGGTGGTGGAGACCGAGAACGTCACCGCCGACCGAGTCCGCCAGCAGGTCTTCTTCCCCTCCAAGGAGGAGAAGATGCCGCTGCTGCTGAACCTGCTCGAGCGCACCAATCCGAGCCGCAGCATCATCTTCGTCAACACCAAGATGGCCGCCGAGCGCGTCACCGACCGGGTGAAGCGCCAGGGTTATCGCGTCGGCGCACTGTCCGGCGACGTGCCGCAGCTCAAGCGCCAGAAACTGCTGCAGCGCTTCCAGGATGGCCAGCTGGACATCCTGGTGTGCACCGACGTAGCCGCGCGAGGCCTGCATATCCCGGCGGTGAGCCACGTTTTCAACTACGACCTGCCGCAGGACGCCGAGGACTACGTGCACCGCATCGGCCGCACCGCGCGTCTCGGCGCCGAGGGCGACGCGATCAGCTTCGCCTGCGATCTCTACGCGATGTCGCTGCCGGACATCGAGACCTACATCGGCCAGCGCATCCCGGTGGCGAGCATCGAGCCGGACATGCTGGTGATGCCCAAGCCGCGCGAGATCGACGCCCAGTACGTGGCGGATGCGGCGGCTGACAGCGCCGCCTTCGGCGACAAGGTCGAGAACCGGGAGAGCCGGGAGAAGAAGGAAGGCGGCTCGCGCGGCCGCCCGCGCCGCGACGGCAGCGGCAAGAGCGAGCGCCCGGCCGGCGAAGGCCGCTCGCGCAAGCCGGCGCGGACCGAATCCCGTCCGGAAGCGGTCGTCGAGCAGGACGTCGCGCAAGAAGTGGTGCGCGAACAGCCCACGCCGGGCGAGCACGCCGCCGGCGAGGAAGGTTCGCGCAAGCGTCGGCGCCGCCGCGGCGGACGTGGGCGGCGCCGTGAAGGCGTGCCGGCCGAGGGCGCCGCCGCCGCGACTGCCGTGGCTTCCGAAGGGAATCGCGGTACTCGAGAAAACCATCGTCCGTCGCGCGAGCGCGGCGGCATGGACTCCGCCGGTGCGCGCCCGTCGCGCCAGGTAGCCGCCACCGCCGTCCGCGCGGCGGAGAGCGAGCCGAAGAAGCCTGGCTTCTTCCGCCGCCTCGCGCGTTTGTTCACCGGACGCTGAACTCGTTTCCGCCGCGGCGCGCCGATCGCGCCGTGGCGGCTTCGGCGGGGATCGCATTGGCGCGCGCATCCCTTATCCTTGCCGCCAGTGCGGGATCAGGGATCGAGGATACGCGGTGATCCGCTTCGACCAAGTCAGCAAACGCTATGAAGGCGGCCATGAGGCGCTTTCGCAACTTTCCTTCCAGGTGGCGGCGGGCGAGATGGCCTTTGTCACCGGTCATTCCGGCGCGGGCAAGAGCACGCTGCTGAAACTGCTCGGCCTGATCGAGCGCCCCTCGCACGGCAGCATCACCCTGGACGGGCAAAGCCTGGCCAAGATCGGTCGCAGCGGGATTCCCAAGCTGCGGCGGCGGATCGGCATGGTGTTTCAGGACCATCGTCTGCTGATGGACCGCACCGTGTTCGCCAACGTGGAGTTGCCGCTGGTGATCGGCGGCATCGCCCCGGTCGAGCGCGGCCGGCGCGTACGCGCTGCGCTGGAGAAGGTCGGCCTGCTGGCGTACGAAAGGCAACTGCCGGCCACGTTGTCGACCGGCGAGCAACAGCGCGTGGGCATCGCCCGCGCAATCGTGGCCAAGCCGACCCTGCTCATCGCCGATGAACCCACCGGCAATCTCGACCCGCAGCTCGCGGTCGAGATCATGGGGTTGTTCGCGGAGTTCCAGCAGGTGGGTACCACGGTGCTGGTCGCCAGCCACGACCTGCCGCTGATCAAGCGCATGAAAAAGCGCGTGGTGGTGCTGGACCATGGCCGCCTGGTGGCCGACATCCCAGCGGAGGAAGTGCTGTGAGCGCGCAGCCGGAATTTCCCAACGACGCGCCCATCGTGGCCGAGCCGCCGCAGCGCGTGGAGCGCAGCCGGCCGCGCCCGGTCGCCAGCTGGCGCGAGCATCACGGCTGGAGCGCGGCCGCCAGTCTGCGCCGCCTGATGTCGCGCCCGGTGGGCACCTTGCTCACGGTGGCGGTGATGGCGCTGGCGCTGGCGCTGCCGCTGACGTTCTATCTATTGCTGGGCAACGTGCAGAAGCTCGGCGACGTGCTGGGCCAGAACCAGACCGTCTCGGTGTTCATGCAGCCGGGACAGACCGGGCCGGCGGTCGACCTGGTCGCCACCAAGTTGCGCGAGCGCGCGGATGTGGCCTCGGTGGTGGTGAAGACGCCGCAGCAAGGCATGGACGAACTCGCCAAGATGCAGGGTTTCTCCGGCGCACTGAACACGCTGGACAGCAATCCGCTGCCTTACGCGCTGGAAGTGCTGCCGACGCCCGGCCTCGATGCCGATGCCGTCAACCGGCTGGTCACTGAGCTGCGGGGCCTGCAGGGCGTGGACCTGGTGCAGGACAGTGGCACCTGGCGCCAGCGCCTGGATGCGTTGCTTGGCGTGGGCAATCGCGTGGTGCTGATTCTGGCCGCGCTGCTGGCGCTGGCCGTGCTGCTGGTCGTGGGCAATACGGTGCGCGTGGACATCGCCAGCCGCAGCGAGGAGATCGGCGTGCTCATGCTGGTCGGCGCGAGTCGTGCGTTCGTGCGCCGGCCTTATCTCTATGCCGGCATCTGGTACGGGCTGTTCAGTGGCGCCCTGGCGGTTGGCATCTCGGTGCTGGTCGAGATGGCGCTGGCCGAGCCGGTGACACGACTCAGCCACGTGTACGACGGCAAGCTGCAGGTCGGCACGCTGCCGCTATGGCTACTGGGCGCGGTGCCGGTCTCGGCGGCGGTGCTCGGCTGGCTGGGCGCGCGCCTGGTCAGCGCCTGGCAGTTGCGCAAGGCGGCCTGAAGCGCCGGTCCGGCTGCGGCGAAGTGACGCCAGTCGCAGGCAACTGTCATTGCGGCAGGGCAAGATGCCCGGACGCATGGGGCGCAGGGGGCGTCCATCGATGATTCGGCATGGAGTGCCCTGTTGAGCGTGGATGGATCGGTCAATGAATGAAGGTTTCAGCAACCGCATCGTCAGCGCCGCGCCGCGCGTGCTGGTGGTGGATGGTTCGAAAGTGGTCCGGCAGCTGATCACCCGTGTCTTGCAGGCGGAACTGCCGGATGCCGAGGTGGTGGGCTGCGCTACCGGGACGGAAGCGCACCAGCTGCTCGAGGGCGGCGTGTTCGACTTCATCACCATCGCCCTGCGGCTGCCGGACATGGACGGCCTGGAGCTGGCGCGCTACGTGCGCGAATCGGCACCGCAGATCTATGTGCCCATCGTGGTGGTGTCGGGCGATGTCGACGATCGTCTGCATAGACGCACGCTGGGCGAGCATGTCACCGACTATTTCGATAAGTCGCTCGGCTTCCAGGCGCTGGCGGAATTTATCCGTGGGTATGTAAAGCCGGAAAGTTCGGCCGAAGGCGAAGTGCTGTACGTCGAGGACAGCCGCGTAGTGGCGCTAGCGACGCGCCGCATGCTGGAAAAATACGGGCTCACGGTGCGTCATGTGATCAGCGCCGAGGACGCACTGGCCTGGCTCGATACGGCGCGTTCGCAAGGACGGGTGGGCGCCGACATCGTGCTCACCGATGTCAGCCTCAAAGGCGAACTCACTGGCGGCGACTTGCTCGAACGCATTCGTCACGACTACGGTTACGGCAAGGGGCGCCTCCCCGTGCTGGTGATGACAGGCGACGAGAATCCGGCCAATCAGGCCGCGTTGCTCCGGGCGGGCGCCAACGACCTGGTCGAGAAGCCCATCGAGGAAAAGCTGTTGATCACCAAACTCCTGTTCCAGCTGCGGGTCGCCCGGCACCTGCGCCAGCGCGACCAAGCGGTATGACCGGGGGGCGCGTCAAGCTCGAACCTTCGTGGAAGGAACGCATCGGCGGTTATCTCGAGCGGCCCGAGATGCAGGTGCTGTCGCAGTTTCTTCGCGCGGAGAAACACGCCGGCAAGGTGATCTACCCGCCGGGCCCGGAAATCTTTGCGGCGTTCGATCACACGCCGTTCAATGCGGTGCGCGTGGTCATCCTGGGACAGGATCCGTATCACGGCCCGGGCCAGGCGCACGGGCTGTGTTTCTCGGTGCGTCCGGGCGTGCCGCCGCCGCCCTCGCTGCAGAACATCTTCAAGGAAATCCAGCGCGACCTGGGCATCGCTCCGCCGGACCATGGCTGTCTCACGCCCTGGGCCGATCGCGGCGTGCTGTTGCTCAACAGCGTGCTGACCGTGGAACGTGGGCTGGCGGCATCGCATCAAGGCAAGGGATGGGAAGGTTTCACCGATGCCGCCATCGACGCGTTGAATCGCGAGCGGAAGGGGCTGGTCTTCCTGTTGTGGGGATCCTATGCCCAGCGCAAAGGCCAGCTTATCGACAGGAACCGGCATTGCATTCTCAAATCGGTGCATCCGTCACCGTTGTCCGCACACCGGGGCTTCCTGGGGTGCGGCCACTTCTCGTCGGCCAACCGGTATCTGGAACAACATGGCCAGGCGGCGGTCGATTGGTCCCTGCCGCCGCGCCGGCAGCTTGTCGGATCTGAGGGTTCCTAGGCTTCCAGCTGGCGCGCATACGAATCCGAAATACGCATGAATGTCGCCAAAGCTTCGCCGTGCGGTTCGAGCCCCTTCGTTTCGATCGCTTGCATCAGGTCTTTAGCGTGTTCGGCAAGGTCCGCCTCACCGATCGTATCGACCGCGCCGGCAATGCGATGAAGCCTCTCGCATATCGTCCTCGTATCACCGCTTTCGTTGGCGTGGCGCAGGGCGATCAGGTCTTCGTGCATGGCTGGGGCGAGGCTTTCCACAATCTGGTCGACCAGGTCGCTGGAGCCGAACCGCTGGAGCAACACCTGCCGCATGGGCAAGTCAGCGGCAGGCAAGGCCGTGTTGTCCGATGGCTCGATCTGCTCGAGGCGCTTCGCCTTGAGCGAAGATAACCAGCGCCCCATGGCTTCTCGCAGCTCCACCAAGCTGACCGGCTTGACCAGGAAGTCGTCCATGTCGGCCTGCTTGCACAGTTCGGCTTCGCCGCTGACCGCACTGGCGGTCAGTGCAATGATCGGCAGGCGCGCTGTCGCCGTCGCGGCTTCCTCGCGCCGACGCTCGAGGGCAAAGGCATAGCCGTCCATCACTGGCATGTGGCAATCGGTAATCACCAGGTCGTAGTGTTTGGCGCGGAGAGCGGCCAGCGCAGCTTCGCCATCGGCGACCACGTCGCAGGCGACGCCCAGCTGCCCCATGCGCCACTTCATCAATGTCTGGTTGGTCGGGTGATCTTCAGCCACCAATATCTGCTTGCCGGACCAATCGATTTGTCGTGGGCTCTGCTCGGGCCGGTGCGCGGATGGAACATCATTCTGCGCGGACTGGCCATCCGCTACATGGACAGGAAGCGTGAACGTGACATCGACGCGCGTGCCTTGATAGGGGGCGCTATGCAGGATGATCTCGCCATCCATCAGCTGCACCAGCCGCTGACAGAT
The DNA here is from genome assembly GCF_055814425.1 of Dyella sp. CR10. NCBI lineage: Bacteria > Pseudomonadati > Pseudomonadota > Gammaproteobacteria > Lysobacterales > Rhodanobacteraceae > Dyella > Dyella sp. CR10. The sequence continues at coordinate 4,069,724 of NZ_CP185986.1, read as the reverse complement.
GCTCAAACCCAGCCCTGTGCCACCGTAATGCCGTTGCGTAGATATTTCGGCTTGAGTAAAGGGACGGAATAGGCGCTCCTTCTGTTCGTCCGAAATGCCGATGCCTGTGTCGATCACCGACAGGCGAAGCTGTTGAGCGTGCGTGTGATCGTGCAAGAGGGTCAGCATGATGGTCACACCGCCCTGCTGAGTGAACTTAATCGCATTGCTGAGGAGATTGAACAAGATCTGACGCAGGCGAATGCCATCCGCCAAGTGCATTGGCGCAATCCGGGGATCGATGTTGTTGATGATCCGCAGTTGTTTGCTCGCGGCTTGCGCGGACAACATCTGCTGCACATTGTCGATGACATTGCGCAGGTGCACCGGGGTGGCATCGAGCGTCAATGCACCCGCCTCGATCTTGGAGAAATCCAGGATGTCGTCGATGATCTGGCGCAGCATCTGGGCGGAGTCCTCGATGGTTTCCAGGACGCGCTGCTGCTCGCCGTCGAGCCCTGTATGTGCGAGCACTTCGAGCATGCCGAGCACGCCGCTCATGGGTGTGCGGATTTCATGGCTCATGGTGGCCAGGAACTCGGCCTTGGCCGCCGCGGCGCGCTCGGCCTCGGCCTTGGCGGCCACCAGTGCCTCGGATTGAGCGCGCGCCTCGGTCATGTCGATCCAGAAGCCGCTCCATAGCAGCATGTTGTGATCCGTTTCGTGCAGTCGCCCGCGCGAGCGAATCCAGCGCCAGCCGTGGGCCGACTTGGCACGAAACTCGACAGAGAGATCGTTCTGCTGGATTGAGGCCTTCTCCAGCGCATGTTGCAGGGCGGGTTGGTCGTCGGGATGGATCAGCGAGAACAGGTAGCGCTCATCGCGCATGGCTTCATCGGCGGTAGCGCCAAACATGGATGGCATGTCGCCAGCGATGAAGGGAAACGAGAAGGTGCCATCCGGAGTCCGCCGCAGCTGGTACACCACGGCAGGCAAGTTGTCCGTCACTTTAGCCAGTCGCTTTTCGACACGGCGGCGCTCCGCCACTTCGCGCCGCAAGCGGCCATAGCCGATTGCGGCGATCAGGGCCGCAGCCAGCAGTGCCAGCAGTACGGGCAGGAGCCAACGCAGCGTGATGCGCCAATCGATGCCGCTCCGGTACTCGACCCCCATCCATGCGCCGCGCAGCGCCGCGCGCTCGCGCTGGGACATCATGCTCTGCATGCGGTCGAACACTGCGGTGGTCGATGCGAATTCGGGACGTGTCGCGAACGCGAGTTCATCGTTGATGCTCGCCGGCGCCGCTACGCGCAAGCTGCCGCTGTAGTGCTCCTGTACCAGCCGATCGACCACCGCGAGATTGCCGATATAGGCATCCACGTCTCCGCTGTTAAGCATGGCCAGAGCCTCATAGACGCTGCGTGTGGCAACGATCCTTGCGCTCGGCGCCTGGGCCAGTACCGACGCGGCCATGCGATCGGGGTCGGATAAAACAATGCGGCCACGGCTAAGGTCGTGGATATCGCGTATCGACTGGCTGCCATGGCGAGTCACGATGACATCGGCCACGGTCAGGAATGGCTTGCTGAATACCCACGCGTTGCCGGGTGTTGGCGTACCCACGGGCATGCCCATGACGGCGTCGACCTCGCCCTGGCGGATCTTGCTCTTCATGTCGGCAAGGTCCTTCCCTATCACCACGTCGAACTTTGCTCCGGCATCGCGGAAGCGGCGCAGGTATTCCGCGGCAATTCCCGTGGGTTCGCCCTTGGAGTCCAGGAACGACAGCGGCGGAAAGTTGCCGAGAAAACCGATGCGCAACGGCTTTGCAAGGGTCGCTACTTCGGATGGCGTCAGTGAAGGTTGCCCTCCAGCTGTCCACGCCAGCACCGGAAGCCAGCGCGCATTGATTGCCTGCGATTGCGCATGCGGCATGGCATTCATGGCCGCGTCGATTGCGCCGACAAGGTTCTCTCGCGCGTGCGGCACGCCGAAATGCATCTTTATCAGAGGGATTTCGTTCTGCTGGATCAGGCCAAGGCCCTTGATGGCATGCTCCTGAAGCAAGGCGATGATCAGGTAGGGTGTGCCGATATAGACGTCTGCACGTCCATTCGCCACCATCTCAAGCGCGGCAACGGTGTTGTCGGCCTCGAGCGGGATGGCGTGCGGATAACGATCCCGCACGCCCTCGCCAGTGTAGAAGCCGCTCTCCAACGCCACGCGCAGACCGGCGAGATTGGGGTTCGCGGTGGGGCGCTCATCGTCGAGGCGCGCCACTAATGCCACGGGTGACTGAAAATAGGACTGCGTGAAGGCCATGCACTTCGTTCGCTGCGCCGTGATCATCAGATTCATGATCACATCGACCTCGCCACGGCATGCCGCATCCAGTTCTTCGGCCAGATTGCCGTACTTGTGCACTTCGATACGCATGCCGAGGCTTGCGGCGATGGCCGACAGGTAGTCGTAGCTGAAACCTTCAGCGCGTCCTTCACGAAATATTTCAAAAGGCGGTGAATCGGTGCTATACAATCCGACCTTCATCACGGGGTGATTCTTCACCCACTGCGCTTGCTGGGGAGTGAGCGCTACGTCCGAAGCATCCACGCCGCGCGAGACGGCGAGCAACGCCAGGACGATCCACAGGAGGTGCATGACCGGTCGGCAGCGTATGCGCGGCAGGTTGTACAGATGTGCCGACGCGCTCGATGTTTTGAGCGCAATCCCATTACGTTCCGAGTCGTATCTCATGTCTATTCGCATCATTCTTGCCGACGATCATCCCGTAGTGCGCATTGGCACCCGAGTGGTCATTGAATCCAGTGGCGTTGGGGACATCGTGGCCGAGGCCAGCAATGTGGACGAGCTGCTCGATCTGCTGAAGAGGTGCTCTTGCGATGTCCTAGTGACGGACCTTTCGATGCCAGGCAGCAAGCATTCCGATGGCTATACGATGATGGAACGAATCCGAAGGAGCCATCCCAATCTTCCTATTTTGATGCTCAGTACCTCGAGTAACGTGGGCATTCTTCGGATGGTGTCGTCCCTCGGCGTATTGGGTCTGATCGACAAAGGTTCATCGCTGAACGAATTGCCGTTTGCGATTCAGGCGGTGCATAAGGGTGGCTCCTATATCAGTGCGACGCTGAAAAGGCTCATTTCCGACATGAGCTCGCCTGGCATGTCGGGCGGCGGCAATAGGTCGCTGTCGCCACGCGAGATGGAAGTGCTGCGGCTTATAGCCTCTGGTCTGAAAGTGAAGCAGATCGCCGACCACCTGAGTCGCGGCGTCACCACCATCAGCAAGCAAAAGAGCGATGCGATGCGCAAGCTGGGTGTTCGCACCGACGCTGAGCTGTTCGACTATCTGCGAGGCGCCGGTTTTACCAATTGACGGCGATTCGCCGAGTGAGGCATGAGTCGCGTAGGGATAATCCGAAAATTCACTCGCCATTCGGTCCTTTGCCGGAATGAAGCGGAGTGCCTGAGACCATCGAAATGGTCGTCAGGCATAACGTAAAAAAGCCCCAGACAATCAGCATCCGTGGCCAAAAGAGACGGCGCGGCGGCGGCCGACAGCCAGTGCGTGCGGGTTATCGCTACTTGCCTTACATCACCGCGTGCACCTGCTCCTGCGGCAGCACCAGACGCGTGTTGACGGAGGCGACATCGGGCGTGGCGACACTCATGCCATGGGTGGTGGCGTTGTCCGCTACTGCCGCATGCACGTCCTGCAGGTTCAGCGTGGCGTTCTCGAGCGCATGGTCCGTCGCGAACAGTTCGCTTTGGCCACCGCTGAGTACGTCGTTCAACGAGAGCGAAGACGCGCCGTTGTGCGTGCCGGACGCCGGGCGGTAATTGATATCGACGCCGAAGCTTTCCTCGCTACCCACCACCTGCACATTCAGGTGATGCACGCCGGCGACCGAATTCATGTCGTACGCGAGCGTCCAGTTTCCTTCGCCATCGGCCTGCACTGTGCTTAGCACGCGGTCGCCATCCTTGATCTCGACCGTGCTGCGGGGGTACGACTGACCGGACAATGCCTGATGCGAGTAGTGCATGATGGGTGTCGTGCGAGCCGTCCGCGATCATGTAACCCTGAGCGTGCGAGCCGCCGAAATCGTCGCCCACGCCGAGAACCTTCAGCGCAACGTTGGTGTTGAAGCCCGCCGTGGCACTGGTCTAGCCGGTATCTCACCGCCGACAGGTGATGCTGACCCTCGCCCAGCGGCAGGGAAATGCCCCAGTTGCCATCGGCACGCATCTGTACCTTGCCCACTTCGTGGCCGCTGTCCATCAGCGTCACCCAGCTGCCGGGTTCGTCAACGCCGCGTAGCACCGGATGGAGTGAGCCGATCATTTCGCCGCCGAACAGAATGCCGTTCTCGCCCGTGACATAGAACGTGAACGCTTCCGGAGCACTGACGTGCTGCTCGCTCGCCCCGGCCGCGCTGGCTGCCGCAGGGGCCGGCTGCACATTCATGTCATACGGCTGGCTCGTCGGACTCTCGCCCAGACCCGTCGGGTAGTCGGTGAGCTTCGCGGTGAAGTGATGCTCGCCCTGGCTCAGCGCAACCTCGGGCTGATAGCTCCAGTCGCCGAAGTAATCCGCTTGCACACGGCCGATCTCGACGCCGTTATCCATGATGGTGATCCAGCGCTCTCCGCCCTCGAAGCCGGGGGCGCGGATGTCGACGGCACCTACCAGGCGCGGGAAGCCGTTGTCCGTGGTGCCGCCATCGGCGATATAACTCGGGCCGAGATCGTTGCCGCGCGGTTGCGTGCCAAGTGCTTCGCCCGCCGCATGCGGTGCATTGGATCCATCGGTGGCTGCGACCGGCGAAGCCGTATGCAGCACGTGACCGGCTACGGACAGTTCGCTGCCGGCGGGTTCGACAACAGGCGCTCCGCCTCGTTCCGCGTTGCCGCCGCATGGCCGATCGTGAGATCGAACGACTCGCCGACGCTGGCCTGGCTGCGCGGACCCACGGAGTAGTGATGCTCGCCATCGGCCGAATAGTTGGAAGGCACGTTAAACGTCAGGTTGCCCTGCTCATCGGATTTGCCTGCACCGATGATCTGGCCATTGTCGTAGAAGTACACCAGCATGCCAGGCCGCGGCGTCGTGCCATGCAACACGAGGTGAGTCGTGCTGTCGGTATGGCCGTCATCACCCACGTTGCCGTGCTCCGACGAGGGGTAGGTGATGCTGTAGCTAGGCGTCTGCGACGGAGGCGCGGCGACGTCGACCACAAGCGAGGGGCTGGGGCTGCTGGCGCCTGAACCATCGAAGGTGCCCGAACCGGTCGCGGTAAACGCGTGCTAGCCATCGCTGAGCGCGCTCCACGGCGTATAGGTCCACTGGCCGTTGGCACCCGCGTAGACCACGCTCTTTGCCACGCCGTCGATAGAAATCGTGACCCAGGTATTGGGATCGGCCGCGCCGTGAATTGTGGGGAGCCGGTCGTCCGTGGTGGCGCCGTTCTGGAAGTTGCCCTGCGACGTGCCGACATCGTCGCTGAAATAGCCGATCACCGGCACGGTGGGCGTGGGCACGTGCGTATCGACATGGATGACGATGGGTTCCGTCATCGCACTGTTACCGCCCTGGGCCTGAGCCTGGATCGAATGCTCGCCCGTACCCAGGTTGCCTTCCACGCGATAGGACCAGTTGCCGGAGCGATCGGCATAGGCAGTGCCCACGGCGTGGCCGTCCACGTACACCGAAATCGCGCCGTACGGCGAGGCGGTGCCGCGCAAGGTCGGATGAGCGCATGCCATCGTCGGTCTTGTGATGGCTCAGCAACACTCAGCCGCCGTAATCCTTCCGCAGTAGCACGACCGGCCACAGGTGTTCGGAAATCTGCGCAGCCTTGCGCTCCACCACCGCGGCAGACATGCCGGCCTGTTGCAGCGTTGCCACCGCGATTGAAGGATCCATCACGCCGCCAGTCGGCAAGCTAGCCTTCAGTGCCTGAGCGCACTTGCTGATGCCATGGTGCTTGCATAGCCGTGTAAGGCTATTCATTAACGTATCCATTACGGCTGCACGTGCTTGCACGTCGACGCGCTGCGCCGCCACCTCACCGGAAATATTTGAGTTCACTCTTAGATTCTCTATATGGAATGCATCGACGCTCAAATACGCGGTCCCGCCATATGCGGGATGCATCGACAGTGGTTATGGAGCTTGAGTACGGCGTTGCACCGTGGACATTAAAAAAATACGAAAGCCGATGTGCCTTTCGTTTTTTTCGAATTTGCGCAGCGCCTGCCCTAAGGGGTTTGGTCGAGATGTGCTGTTGTTGCTCGTCCTTCAGGCGAGGGCTGGGTCAGCTAACTCTAGTCGTCCTAATGGAATTAGAAGCACTCCGATATCCGTGCAGGCGATGGCGGCCAAAAGGCCATGCCTTCATGCATTCGTCGAGGTAATCAGCGCTTCTTTCTGAGCGATTCGCACGCCGCTTCGGCCTTCAACATGGCCTCGGCCAGCAAGCGCTTCAGGCGTGTGTTCTCTGCCTGAAGTTCGCGCAAATGTTTGCTTTCGGATGCCTGTGTGCCGCCGTATTTATTGCGCCACAGGTAGTAGCTGGCCTCCGAGAAGCTGTACTTGCGGCACAGATCCTTGACGGTCATGCCGGCGTCGGCTTCGCGAAAAAATTTCAGAATCTGCTCTTCCGAAAAGCGTTTCCTCATGTTCGATCTCCTTTAGCGTTCGTGGAAGAGCGATCACTGTAACGCGTTGTGTCATTCGAATTGGAGAGAGCACTGCTCTCTAACAAACTTTAAAAGTTTTTCTATATGAGCGCGAATGAGCGCTGCATAGACTGGCGCCGCACTCAAGGAACGGGTGCGGCAGTTGATGACATGCGCGGGATGGCTGCTGGAGTAGCTCAAACGCTTCAGGTGCAACCCATGGGATGGAACACCTAAAGCGCTTACCCGTGCATGCCGTCAAGTCGATGTTCCAGCAGCAGGCAGCGGGTCGCCCCTGGCCCGAGATTTATGTCCCACCTTCGCGTGGTTTACACACTTAAAGGATTCAACCAATGAACAATTTCAAGATTGCTTCCGCGATCGCCCTGGCCATGGGTCTCGCCGTTGCAGGCTCGGCCAGCGCTGCCGCCGCCAGTGGCGGCACCATCACCTTCACCGGCCAGATCAACGACACCACCTGCACTATCACGGGTGGCCCGGGTACCGACGGTGGCCAAGGCAACTTCACGGTCGCTCTGCAGCCGGTCGACCAGTCGCAGCTGACCACCGCAGGCGCAACGGCGGGCAAGAAGGCCTTCACGGTGCAGATCGGCGGTCCGACCGACGCCACCTGCCAGAATGGCAAGGTTGCCACGCTGTCGTTCCTGACCTCGAGCCCGCGCATCGATGCCACCAACGGCGCGCTGATGAACGCTCTGAGCGGTCAGGCCACGATGGCTGATATCCAGGTCCTCGACGCAGCGGGCACTGCGATCGATCTGCGCGATCCGGCCAATGGTGTGATGTCGCCGGCCATCGCGAACAACACTGCCCTGATCAACTTCAATGCTCAGTACCTGGCCACGGGTACGGCGACCCCGGGTTTGATCAGCACCAGCGTGCTCTACGGCGTGACCTACAACTAAGCAACAACCGCTGTCCGTTTCAAGCATTGGCGGCCGTCCAGACGGCCGCCAATGCCACCTATCCCTCTTGAGGTTATGTATGTCTAACGTATTACGTTATGCCATGGTGTGTCTGTTGCTCGTCACGGGTTTTCATGCCGGGCGGAGTGAGGCGGGCGTCATTATTGGCGGTACGCGCGTGGTGTATCCGTCTCAGGAGCGAGAGGTCACGGTCAAGCTCACCAATCAGGGCACCAAGCCGTCGCTGGTCCAGGTCTGGATGGACGATGGCAATGAAAAGGCCAGCCCCGATTCGGCTCGCGTACCCTTCACCTTGACGCCGCCGATTTTTCGTCTCGACGCGGGCAAGGGTCAGGCTTTGCGCATGGTGTACACGAAGGAGCCTTTGGCGACGGACAAGGAAACCCTGTTCTGGCTCAATGTGCTCGAAGTGCCACCAAAGTCGAATAACCCCGAACAGCGCAACCAATTGCAGTTCGCCTTCCGTACTCGCATCAAGGTATTTTTCCGTCCGAGCGGCCTGCCTGGCAAAGTGGAAGAGGCACCGGATCAGCTCACCTGGAAACTGGTGAGCACTGAAGACGGCAAGGGTTATGCGCTGAAGGTCAGCAATCCGACGCCTTATTACGTGAACTTTGCCCAGGTGGGTATCAAGGTCGGCGACCGCAGCATCGACGAGCAAGGAGGCGGCATGGTGGCTCCGGGCGCTACGTCCACTTTCCCGATCAAGCAGCTCACCGCACGCCCTGGTGCCGACGCGAAGGCTGAGTTCTCGGTGATCACCGATTACGGTGCGGTCAACAAAAAGGGAACGCCGCTCTCGTTCTGAGTGCGCGCCACCCAGCTTTTACCGATCAAGTCATTGAATGTTTTCAACGCGCTACTGGTCTTTGTGACCGTGGCAAGGGTGCTTGCCGCCGGATGGCAAGCAGGAGAGTTCTGTGTCTCGTATGGACCCCAGTAACGACGCTGCATCCTTGAAGGCAAGGGATGGGTTGCGCTTGGTTCTGCTGCCTGCCCTGGTCATGGGGGCACTTATGCAGCCCGCCTATGCGGCGGTACTCGATCCGGCGCCGGTCGACCCCGTGGATCCCGCCGATCCCGCTTCGCCCGCGGTCAGTTTCGATCAGGACTTTTTCCCGGTAGGTCACGCGCCAAAGGTGGACTTGTCCCGTTTCGAGAAGGGGAATGTGGCGCTTCCGGGCACCTATCGCGGCGACGTCTACCTCAACAAGAAATGGCGGGCGCGTGCCGACATTGTGCTGGCCAATGTCGCCGGCAAAGATAGTGCGCAACCTTGTTTCGACGCGGCCCTGCTCACGCAATACGGTGTGGATCTCCGGAAGGTTGCCTCGCACGCCGATCCCGGCGCGCTGCCCAGTCGCCCCATTCCGGCCACCGGGCAGTTCTGTGGCCCGATCGGCGATTACATCCCTGGCGCGACCGAGGAGTTCGACAGTAGCGAACAGTCGCTAACGCTTTCGGTACCGCAGATCTACACCCTGCGCGACGCGCAGGGCTATGTCGACCCTTCGCAATGGGATGCGGGCATTGATGGCGGCGTACTCAACTACACCGCCAATGCCTATCGCAGTGACAACCGGGGCAACGCACAGACCAGCGCTTACCTGGGCATCAATGCCAACCTGAGCTTGGGTTCCTGGCATCTGATGCATATGGGTTCGGCCACCTGGACCGAGCATCAGGGCGTCAGGTACCAGAACAGCGCTACCTACGTGCAACACGACATTCCGGCCTGGAAGACGCAGATCCAGGCGGGCGACGTCTATACGTCCGGCGATATGTTCGACAGTGTGCGCCTGCGTGGTGTGCGCCTGTACACCGACGAACGCATGCTGCCTAACTCGCTGCGCGGCTTTGCTCCCATCGTGCGCGGCGTGGCTGCGACCAATGCCAAGGTCGTCGTCAAGCAGCGTGGTTACATCATCTATGAAACCTCGGTGGCGCCCGGTCCCTTTGTCATCGATGACCTGTACCCGACTGGTTACGGCGGCGATCTCGATGTCGAGGTAACGGAGGCCGACGGCCGTATCGTGCGCTTCTCGGTGCCTTTTGCCTCAGTGCCACAGTTGCTGCGTCCCGGGCAGAGTCGCTGGGAGGCAGCCACGGGCAAAATCGAGCAGACCGGCACACTCAATACGCCATATATGGCGCAACTCACCTATCGGCGTGGCTTGACCAACCGGGTGACCGCCTATGGCGGTGCGACGTTCGCCACGGCATATCATGCGATCCTGGCTGGCGCCGCACTCAACACGAACCTGGGTGCCTTCTCGGCAGATCTTACCCAGGGCCGCAACAAGGTGCCGGGGCAAACCGGCACGACCGGCCTCAGCTTCCGTCTCGGCTATAACAAGAACATCGAATCGACCGGCACCAACTTTGCGGTGGCGGCGTATCGCTACTCCACCAGTGGTTTCGTCAGTCTCAACGACGCCGTCAGCATGCGTACCGCGGTGGCGCACGGCGTCGATGCCAATGTGGTAGCGCGTCCACGCAGCCGTATCGATGCCAGCATCTATCAGAGCTTGGGCAACCGTTACGGTCAGCTCTACTTTTCGGGCTCGGCCAGTAATTATTGGAACCAGAACGGGCGCCAGGTGAGTTTCTCCGCGGGTTACAGCAACCAGTGGAAATCGGTGTCCTACAGTTTTACCGCGCAGCGTACGCGCGACAGCATCGCCTACGCACCCGTATCCAATATCGGCCCAGTGGACAGCATCCCAGGTGCGCTGAACTTGCCCAACAGGCCCGTCTTCAATACGCGTCGGGATACAACTTTGTGGTTCACCCTCAGCGTGCCGCTGGGTGCTGCTCCCAGGTCGCCGATGCTTAACAGCTCGCTCAGCCATTCCGACTTGAATGGCAGCAACAGCCAGCTAGGCATCAGTGGTTCGGTGGACGAAGACCGCCGCTTCAATTACAGCGCCTCGCTCTCGCATGCGAGCGGCAGCACCAACGCCGGCCTGTTCGGTCAGTACACCGGCGGCCAGGGCAACGTATCGGCCGGCTATAGCCACGGTCGCGGTTATAACCAGGTCAGCGCCGGCGCAACCGGTGCGCTGGTGGTGCATTCGGGCGGCGTCACATTGTCGCCGCCCACCGGTGAAACGGTGGGTTTGATCGACGCACCCGATGGCGCGGGTGCTGGCGTGAATGGCCCGCGAGGCGCCACGGTGGATTCGCACGGTTATGGCGTTGTCACCAATATGATGCCGTACCAGCTCAACACCGTTGAACTCGATCCCAAGGGTACGTCTACCGACGTGGAGCTGGATGGCACTTCACAGAAGGTGGCGCCGCGCGCCGCGTCGATCGTGCGCCTAAAGTACAAGACCAAGGCCGGCCGCGCCCTGCTGATCGATACCGCTCTGCCGGACGGCACGCCAGTGCCGTTTGGAGCGGATGTGCTCGACGAAAACGGCAACAGCGTGGGTGTCGCCGGCCAGGCGAGCCGCATCTTTGTACGCGGCGTCGAAAAGTCGGGACCCTTGACCGTGCGCTGGGGCGATGGTGCCGACGACAGCTGCCACATCCAGGTCGACCTGCGGCCGCGTGTCAAGGGTGCGCATACCGACTACGAAAAAATGCAGCTGCCCTGCGCTCTGGGTGCGGCCCCGACAGCGACCGCGCCAGTCGCCAAGTCATCCGCCACGTCCACGGATACAGCAAGCCTCCAACAGAAGGGGCGGGACATCGTCAGTGCCGTCACCTATGCCGGTCTGGGCTATCCGAGCCAAGCCGCCGTCCAGCGCTGATCAGGAGAAGCGCCATGAAACTCAGCCACGGGCGTTCATACAACGATGGAAAAGTTCGAGTTGTCGTGTGCGCAAGGCAATGCATCGGCGACGACATCGCGATCCTGCGGTCGCCAATGCCCCGCAACAGGAAGCCGCCGCGCTCGATCGCACTAGCATCGGTAATCAGATCGTCAGCGCAGTCATCGCTACTGGCCTCGGGTTATCCAATTCATCGAACGCGCAATGATCGAAAGGCAGATACGCTCATGAACCAACGAATCATTTCGCACAAAGCAACCTCGCGTCGCGCGCTCCTTGTGCTTTCGCTGAGCATGGCGTTTTGCGCGTTGAGCGGTGCTGTACATGCCGATACGTCGAACGTCACCATACAAGGCAACATTCAGCAGGGTACTTGTCAATTCGCGGCGGGCGACGACAACAAGGTCGTCAATTTGGGAACGCTGCCTGTTTCTTCGTTGCCGGCCAGCGGTGCAGCGACGTTCGTGCCGTTCACGCTAACAGTCGAGAACTGCGACGCGGGTTTGACCCGTGTGGACTTTGCGTTCACCGGCACGTCGGATAGCACCGATCCCCTGCGCTTCAAGAATACCGGTACCGCTACCGGCATGGCCGTGGAACTGGAATCGGCGGACGGCGTGAACATAGGCGCCAACGGTACCAACAACATGCGCAGCGTTCAGATATCGGGTAGTCAGGCCGTTATCAATTTGCAGGCAGCGCTCTGGCACTTGACGGGAATGGCCGCCACGGCAGGAACAGTGTCGGCGGTTGCAACAGTTAATGCGACCTACAACTAAAGCCACGCCCCGACATCAATCCACTTGATGGATCAACAAATCCATCGGATCCACTTATAGGACTTCCCTATTGAGAAAACGTGGATTTTGGCAAGTTCTCTTGCCACTTCTGCTGCTGGACGATAGAGGTCACAGCAGAATCGGAATCAGCGGACGGCGTGTTGTGGGCGCCGCGGATCAAAGAACAACCGGATGCGCGCAAGGATTCGCGCGTGAATACTTACCTTAGTGCCGGTTCAAGCCAAGCTAATTCGGATGCTTCCAAATGAAATCACTATTCCCGAAAATCGTCTTCTCGGCGTTAATGCTTTCTGTTCTTCTTGCTTCGTTGGCAGTCATGCCCGCCATCGGTGCAGGGAACCCGAGCACGTTTGGTGGAGGCATGGCGCGCAACGCTCCTTGTAGTGCGAATAACATAATAGGTTTAACGGCATCGATTGATTTCGGATACATAGAGGTTAAACCGTCGACTGCTATTGGTTACCCTATAAGTCGTGTCGTGTCCACACCAACGGCCTATCCTGGCCATACTGGTGGGCCCTGTACTTACTGGCCTAGTGGATACGGTGTTAGTGCACAGAGCTCCCTCACCCCATCTGGGGTTGCTTCGGTTCCCCCTGGTGGGACCGTTTACAAAACAAACATACCCGGCGTAGGCATTCTATTTACAGCAACACCTTACCAGTTGGTTGTTGATAGCTGTCTGCCGAGCAACTACAATCAGCCTGTTACACTACCTTTCAGCATTACATGGCCGTCCACATGTGATGCAGTTGATGGGCACCCGACCCAATTCACCGCCGCACTCATAAAAATAGGCCCGATTCAATCCGGGGCCTGTCAAATGGCTCAGCCCGTAGCATCGCAAACTGCTAATGGCACGCCGGTTTATACGTTACAAAATGTCACCTGCACTATCGTGGCCCAAAATCCCACTTGCGAAATTATCGCTGGCGACGTCACCAAGACAGTGACGCTACCGACTGTCAATAGCTTGGTTTTCCAAAACAGTCAAAGCGCAGGAGATACGCCTTTTACGATTACTGCTGGTAATTGTCAGAGCGCTAATGCAGCAACCTTTACATTCGCTGGAACATCCGATGCGGCGAATCCTGTGCTGTTCAAGAACACGGGAACAGCGACAGGCGTAGGTGTGCGTATTTATCCGGCCAGCAATACCAGTCAAACGATCGGCGCCAATGGCACAAACAACGTGCAAAGAGTCAACGTCAGTGGTGGACGAGCGGTGCTGTCGCTGGGTGCGCAGTACTACAAGGCGAGTGCTGCAGTCGGTGCCGGTACCGTGTCAGCCAAAGCGACCGTGACAGCGACATACAACTAACAATAAAAAAGCGGTGTTCGATGGGTGCCTTCGTAAGATGGCACCTTCTTTTCTAAGCAATTGCAGCGATGCGAAGGCATACGTGAAACGCCCTCGTACTTTCGAGTCATCCGGACGTAGAGGTTTGGATGGTGCGATGGCATAACGGATAGGCGACAGGCCGCCGAGAGAGCGATGCGGTCGGTCATGGTTGTAGCGGTGTTGCCAGTCCTCAGTTATGCGTCGGACTTCGGCCAGAGCGGGCCGGACGATCGTCACGCGCTCGCGGGCAATAGTGGCGCGCCGAACCCGACAGAACGCCCTTCAGCGGGTGATGCTCCAATGCCAAGTCGGTGTACATACGCTTGAGGCGCGTCAGTTCGGCTTCCACATCCTTCAGATGCCGCAATTGCGGCACCTCCATACCAGCGTACTTGTTGTTTCAAGCGCAGGACGCCGGCGCGCCGATGCCGTGTTTACGGCACGGTTCGGCCACCTTCGCACCCGCCTCGACCTCTTTGAGGATGTGCACGATCTGTTCTTCGCTGAATTTCGACTTCTTCATGTAGAGCCCCTTGGCTGGGAAGCTCTACTCCTATCTGGTTCGAATCAACGAGGACGCTTCAATCCCTGCCAACCCGAGGGAATGTGCTTCAGGCGGACGGCATGAGAAGACGACTGCTGCCGCTTTACGACCAACTTGCTCTATCGCGATACCGATGGATGGTGGTTTCTCAACAGCCTGCTAGTACTAATGCATTTTAGGATGAGTCTTATGTATTGCACTTCGGGCAACGCATTTTGGGGGTATTTCTTTAGGACCCATCTTATATATCGCACTTCGGACAATTTATAGAATTTTTCCATCGGCTGGCGCGGCGCGCTGTCGGTGCCTCCAGGGAAGCGATCCACACCATCGAACGGACTTCTTGCGCGAATCGATCGCGTAGGGAGAAGAGGTGCTGCAACCAACACTCACCAAACCGAAGGCAATCTTTTATGAACACTATTTATCGTATCGTTTTCAACACCGCGACCAACAGGTGGGTCGTCGCCTCCGAATTGGCCAAGGGCCGCAAGAAATCCAAGCTGCTCGTCACGGCACTTGCCTTGGCGCTTGCCGCACCTTTCAGCTCCGTTTTCGCTGCGACGGGCGACGCCTGCGTTACCGCGAATGGCACGAGCAGCGAGATTGATGCAGCGGGTCAGTGCACCGCGACGTCGGCGGCTGCAGGCACCCGTGCTTCCATCATGATCGCCGCTACCAACACGGAATACGGCCCCGGCGCAAATGCTTCTGGATCACAAGATGCGTCGGCGTACGGCAATCTTTCCACTGCGTCGGGCGCTGCCTCGACGGCGCTGGGTAACGAAGCACATGCCGCCCAGATCAACGCGACAGCTGTCGGCACGGGAGCGAAAGCTACCGGTGCGAATGCTCAGTCGTTGGGATCCAATTCGTCTGCGGCAGGCAGTGATTCGCTCGCTGTGGGCAGCTTTGCATCGGCAGCTGCGCAAAACTCCATCGCGATGGGCAACAATTCGTCCGCGACACAGACCGGCGCCATGGCGGCGGGCTACAGCGCTCAGGCCACCAGTCAGAACGCCACGGCGGTCGGTATCCTCAGCAATGCGTCGGGTGACGGCGCCACCGCACTGGGTTGGCAAAGCGCTGCAGCTGGTAATGGGTCGCTCGCCTTGGGCAGCAATACTAATGTCGCTGCGGCCGGCAACAACTCTGTTGCACTGGGATATAACGCTTCTGTGACGGCAGCAGAATCTGTTGCATTGGGCGCGAACTCGGTCGCTGATGCAGCCAACACCATTTCGGTTGGTAGCAGCACCGCACAGCGCAAGATCGTCAACATGGCGGCCGGCGTTGCTCCGACGGATGCCGTGAACGTGAGCCAGCTTGAGCCGGTGGTTACCGCACTGGGCGGCGGCGCGAGCATCGATCCGACCACGGGTGCGGTGACGGGTCCGATGTATACGGTGCAGGGTCAGACGGTGAACACCGTGGGCGGCGCCCTCTCGACGCTGGACTCGGCCGTGACCACCAACGCAGGCAACATCACCTCGCTGCAGGATCAGATCAACAGCGGTTCCGTTGGTCTGGTACAGCAGAATGCCGCCACCGGTGATATCACCGTGGCCTCGGGTACGGGTGGCACCCATGTGAACTTCGCCGGTACGGCGGGTAACCGTGTGCTGAGTGGCGTGGCCGACGGTGTCGGCGCGAACGATGCGGTAAACGTGAGCCAGCTTGAGCCGGTCGTTACGGCGCTGGGCGGCGGCGCGAGCATCGACCCGACGACGGGTGCGGTGACGGGTCCGACGTATACGGTGCAGGGTCAGACGGCGAACACCGTGGGCGGCGCGCTCTCGACGCTGGACACGGCCGTGACCGGCAACACCACCAACATCACGTCGCTGCAAGATCAAATCAACAGCGGCAACGTGGGTCTGGTGCAGCAGGATGCCGTCACCGGCAACATCACGATGGCTTCCGGCACCGGTGGTACCAGCGTGAACATCGCCGGCATGGCGGGTAACCGTGTGCTCAGCGGCCTAGCCAACGGTACGCAGGATACCGACGCGGTGACCATCGCGCAGTTGAAGGCGATTGGCCTGGTCGATCCGATTGGCGATCCGATGGCGGCGGTGGTCTATGACGACATCTCGCTGGATTCGGTCACCTTCGGCGGCACCAATGGTACCGTGCTGAACAATGTGGCTCCGGGCCTGATCGCCGCGGGCAGCATGCAGGCGGTGAACGGTGGGCAGATCGCTGCGCTGCAGGACAACCTGCAGGGTCAGATCAGCAACCTGGGCAACCAGTACAACGACCTGAGCCAGCAGTTCGACAACCTCAGCAGCCAAGTGGGTGCGGGCAGCGGCGGCGGTAACGGTGGCGATGTCCCCGGTGGTTCGGGTAGCGGCGACAACAGCCTGCAAGTAGGCGATGGCGCCAATGCCTCGGGCAGCAACAGCACGGCCATCGGCAATCAGTCGACCGCGTCGGGCAGCAACAGCACGGCTACCGGGCAGGGTTCGGTCGCTTCGGGCAATGGCAGCACGGCGCTAGGCGAAGGTGCGAAGGCAACCGGTATGGATAGCACCGCGCTGG
This sequence comes from Dyella sp. CR10, assembly GCF_055814425.1. Lineage (NCBI taxonomy): Bacteria > Pseudomonadati > Pseudomonadota > Gammaproteobacteria > Lysobacterales > Rhodanobacteraceae > Dyella > Dyella sp. CR10. Next base: position 4,053,090 of record NZ_CP185986.1, on the reverse strand, counting down.
GTTCCAACTCCACCGCGTCGGGCAACGACTCCGTCGCGCTGGGTGCGGGCTCGGTGGCTGACCGCGACAACACCGTGTCGGTGGGTTCGGAAGGCAACGAGCGTCAGATCACCAACGTCGCAGCCGGTACGGAGCGTACGGACGCGGCCAACTGGGGCCAGGTGCAAGATGCCGTGGCCGGTGTGAAGGACTGGGCGAACCAGCAGTTCACGCAGGTCAACAAGCGCATCGATGCCATGGGTGCGATGAGCGCGGCGTATGGCCAGATGGCGTTCAGCGCACAGGGTCTGAAGCAGCAGAACCGCCTCGGCGTGGGTGTGGGCGCTCAGAACGGCCGGTCCGCGATCGCGGTGGGTTATTCCCGCCAGCTCAAACCGAACATGAACCTCTCGTTCGGTGGCTCCGCTTCGGCGAACGACGTGTCGGTCGGTGCGGGTCTCGCGGTGGGTTGGTAACATCGTTTCCGCAACATGTGTGCAAAGCCGGTGTCTTCGGACACCGGCTTTTTTTCGCCCATTCACTGCATAAACCATCAACCTATATCAAGCAGCGATCGCGTTGGAATCGTCACTGGAATAGAGACAAGCAATGGCTACAACAAACTAGCCATACGTGATGTACGCGATCTGATGGGAACTTAGTTGCTAGGTTCGAGTCGGTGTGACACAGAGGCTGGAAGCGCAAAAAAAAAACAGTGTCTTGTGCGATCAAAGAGTGTGTCGACATCATCGCTAAACCGCATCGTCGTGCTAAGCGAAGACGTCACCGTGCAGATCACCAAGCGCGGCGAACGCCACGCTCTACAACGACCACCTGCCACAACGTGCACTCGACCATCGCACCCCTCGGCAAGCCATCGCCCAATGGCGCAAGGACCGCCCCGAACTCCTTATCAGACAAGTAAGAGCCGCTAACAAAACCTAGCCGCGCCTGATGAAATGGTCGATCCCATGCCCGATGAAGCGATCGTTGATCAGCCAGAAATTGTGGGAAGAGTTGCGGGTGTTGGTGCCGGAAGTATCCGCATCGCCCAAGGGTGGTCGGCCACTTCGGTCGGACCATGCGGCTTTCAATGGCATCTTGTTCGTGCTGTTCCCGGGCATTCCCTGGGAGGACCTTCCTCAGGAGCTGGGCTATGGCAGCGGCATGACCTGCTGGCGTCGTCTGGCAGCAAGCGGGCGCATGGGAGCGCTTGCACCTGGCTCTGTTGGGGAGGCTGCGTGAGTACGACCAGATCGATTGGAGCCGCGCAAGTATCGATGGAGCGAGTGTTTCCAGCCCCCGGGGGGCGAAGAAACCGGCCCCAACCCGACGGATCGTGGCAAGTTAGGCAGTAAGCGACACCTCATCGTGGACCGGCGAGGGCTGCCTTTGGCGCTCGATGTGACCGGTGTTAACCGCCATGACTCGATGGTCTTTGAACGTCTGGTCGACGCGTTGCCCTCCATGAAAGGACTGTCGGGTCGTGCACGGCATCGACCCGACATGCTCCATGCCGACAAAGGGTATGACTTTGCGCGTTGTCGGCGGCGCCTGCGTCGGCGTGGCATCCAGGTTCGTATCGCTCGGCGAGGTATTCACAGCGCCGAACGCTTGGGGCGTCACCACTGGGTCGTTGAGCGAACCCATGCCTGGCTGGCCGGATTTGGCAAACTGCGCATTCGTTTCGAAAGACGATTGACGACTCATCCAGCGCTTCTGCGTCTGGCTTGCTCCATCATCTGCCTACGCTTCATGGATCGGTTTTGTTGGCGGCTCTAAATAATAGTCAGAAGGGTCTTGGCACTTAGGGGGGGGGGGGGGCGACAACTGGACGTGCACTCCAAATTCCTGTACGATTCGGTTCACTAAAGCGACGGGAACTCCTCGCCGCTTTAGCACTCATACTCCCAGAGTGCTAAGCTGAACCCAACTTCAGGAGATTCCACACATGTCTCAAGCCTTGGTAACCGCCAATCTGCCGGTTCCTAGCGTCGTCGGCAGTCTGGATGCCTACATCTCGGCGGTGCATCGTATTCCTGTGCTCAGCCAGGACGAGGAACAGGCGCTGTCGCGCCGTTACAACGAAGAAGAAGACCTGGCCTCGGCCAGGAAGCTGGTGATGTCCCATCTGCGTTTCGTGGTGCACGTGGCCCGCGGTTACAGCGGCTACGGCCTGCAGATGGGCGACCTCATCCAGGAAGGCAACATCGGCCTGATGAAGGCGGTGAAGCGCTTCGACCCCGACCAGGGCGTGCGCCTGGTGAGCTTCGCGGTGCACTGGATCCGCGCCGAAATGCACGAGTTCATCCTGCGCAACTGGCGCATCGTCAAGGTGGCCACCACCAAGGCGCAGCGCAAGCTGTTCTTCAACCTGCGCAAGAGCAAGAAGCGCCTGGGCTGGATGAATGCCGAGGAAGTGCGCGTCGTGGCGAAGGATCTGGGCGTGCCGGAAGCGACCGTGCGCGAGATGGAATCCCGCCTCTCCGGCCGCGACATCGGCTTCGAGGCCCCGGCCGACGCGGACGAGGATGCCAAGCCGGCACCGGAAGCGTTCCTGGTCGATGAGGGCGCCGATCCGTACGACAACATCGCCGATGCCGACCAGGCCGACAATCAGCTGGAAACGCTCTCCGAGGCACTGCAGAAGCTGGACGGTCGCTCGCGCGACATCATCCAGCGCCGCTGGCTCAACGAAGAGAAGGCCACGCTGCAGGATCTGGCCGACGAGTACGGCGTTTCCGCCGAGCGCATCCGCCAGGTCGAGGCCAACGCGATGAAGAAGATGCGCGGCCTGTTTGCCGCCTGATTCTTCGATAGCGCTACTATCGCCGACGGCCCCGATCGGGGCCGTCGGTTTTTGCGCAGCATAGTCGAGACGTCCGGACGTCCAAGCCCATGCCCCGAGTCCTGGTCATCGAAGACGACGAGGTCACCGCCCGCGAGATCGTGGCCGAGCTCAGCGTGCACGGCATGACCGTCGAATGGGCATCCGACGGTCGCGATGGCCTGGCTCGCGCCAGCGCCGAGGCCTACGACCTGATCACGCTGGACCGCATGCTGCCCGGCATGGAGGGCATCGCCGTGGTGGAGGCGCTGCGCCGCCAGCAGATCGACACTCCGGTGCTGATGATCAGCGCACTCAGCGAAGTCGACGACCGCATCCGCGGCCTGCGTGCCGGTGGCGACGACTACCTCACCAAGCCCTTCGCCCCCGACGAGATGGCGGCCCGCGCCGAGGTGCTGTTGCGCCGCCGCCAGCCGCAGCAGCACGAGACGCGCCTGCGCGTCGGCGAACTGGAGCTGGACCTGGTACGCCACGTCGCCTACCGCCAAGGCCAGCCGCTGACCCTTCAACCCACCGAATACCGCCTGCTCGAATACCTGATGCGTCATTCCGGCCAGGTATTGACCCGCACCATGATCTTCGAGGCGGTATGGGGCTTCCACTTTGACCCCGGCACCAATGTGATCGACGTGCACATCGGCCGGCTTCGGCGCAAGATCGACGGCACCGGACAGGCGCCGCTGATCCGCACCGTGCGCGGCACCGGCTACATGATCACCTCGGCTCCCCAGAACGCGGCAGCACAACCATGACTCGCCCCAATGCCTGGCGTTCCGCCACCTCCCGCCTGATCCTGATCTATGGCGCGCTGTTCGCCGCGTGGGGTCTGGTGCTGGTCGGCGTGATCCAGTGGGAGACCACGCGCTATCTCAACACCGTGATCGACCAGATGTTGGAACAGCGCATGCACTACTTGGCGAACACCGATGCCTCGCGCCTGCCCGCCACGGTGGATGCCGCCATCACCATCGATCCGCACGGCGTGATGTCGGTCGGCCTATTCGATGCTGCCGGCAAAGCGCTGGCCGGCAATATCGCACGCATACCGGTGGAGCTGGCGGCGGACAGTAAGGTGCGCCTGCTCGCGCAAGGCCTGCCGCGTCCCGACCGCGACGGCAGCCACGTGCGCGCTCGCGCGCTGGCCACCCGGCTCGCCGACGGCCGCGTGCTGGTCATCGCCAAGGACAACAGCACCGTCGATGGGCTCGGCGCGGTGGTGTGGCGCGCGCTGCTGTGGGCGGTATCGCTCACCGTTATTCCGGGTCTGCTCGGCGGCCTGCTGCTGCGCCGTGGTCCGGAGAAGCGCATCCGCGCGCTGCAGCAGGCCACCGATCCGATCCGCCAGGGCGACTTGACCAAGCGCCTGCCGGTGAGCCGCCGCGGCGACGAAGTCGATGTGCTCGCCGCCATCGTCAACACCATGCTCGACGAGATCGAGCGCCTGATGAACGAAGTAAAAGGCGTTTGCGACAACATCGCGCACGACCTGCGGACACCACTGACGCGCCTGCGCGCGCGCCTGTACCGCGCACAGCAGCAATTGGCCGAACAGCCGGAAGCGGCGCTGGTCGAGGCGAGCATCGTAGACATTGACCAGGTGCTCGGCCGCTTCCGCGCGCTGCTGCGCGTTTCCGAGCTGGAGGACGGGCGCCGCAATGCCTGCTTCGATGAAGTCGATCTCGGCAGCGTGCTGCAGCAGGTGTACGAGTTCTACGCGCCAGTGGCCGAGGATCGCGGCCAGCCGTTCGTACTCGACATCGAACCCACCGTGTCAGTGCGCGGCGATGCGCACCTGCTGTTCGAGGCGCTGGCCAACCTGGTCGGCAACGCCATCAAGTTCACGCCGGCCGGCGGCGAGGTGCGCCTGCGCGCGCGCATGGATAGCCGCGGCCCGCGTATTATCATCCTCGACCAGGGGCCGGGGATCCCTGCGAACGAGCGCGACGCCGTCACGCGCCGCTTCTACCGCGGCGACAACAGCCGCACCATGCCCGGTTCCGGCCTGGGACTGAGTATCGTCAGCGCGATCGCGCGCCTGCATGGCTTCGCGCTGGATATCGGCGAGCCGAAGGAAGGTCCCGGTTCGCGCATCACACTCTACGGCTACACGGTGAAGCCCGGCGAAGTGCCAGGCACCTGCCTGTCGCGCACGGTCGTGCCCGAGCCGGCCGTCGAGCGTATCCCGCCAGTGGCAACTGCCGGTTGACGAACGCTTTCCGGGCGGTACTGCCCGGGTGGACGGCCAAAATGAAAATATCTTCATGCGCCTGAGCGGGTCCCGGCGCGGCGTCGCGTGTCAAAATTTCGCGACGCAACATTCGCGCTCGGAATCCCCCGCATGCTTGGCATCGTCCGGATCGCGCTCTCGCGGCCCTACACCTTCGTCGTTCTCGCCCTGCTGATCCTGATCATCGGGCCGCTGTCCGCCATGCGGACGCCGACCGATATCTTCCCGGACATCAAGATTCCGGTGATCAGCGTGGTGTGGCAGTACACCGGCCTGCCGCCCGACCAGATGGCCGGCCGCATCGCCTCGCCGTTCGAGCGCGTGCTCACCACCACGGTGAACGACGTGGAGCACATCGAGGGGCAGTCGATCGCCGGCTTCGGCGTGATCAAGATCTTCTTCCAGCCCACGGTGGACATCCGCACCGCCAACGCGCAGGTGACGGCCGTCGCGCAGACGCTGCTGCGCCAGCTGCCGCCGGGCATCACGCCGCCGCTGATCCTCAACTACAACGCCTCTACCGTGCCGATCATCCAGCTGGCGCTGTCGGGCAAGGGACTGAGCGAGCAGAACCTGGGCGACCTCGGCATCAACGCGGTGCGTCCGGTGCTCACCTCGGTGGCGGGTGCGTCGATTCCGTATCCGTTCGGCGGCAAGACTCGCCAGGTGCAGATCGACATCGATCCCGCGGCCCTGCAGGCACGCGGCTTGTCGGCGCAGGACGTGGCGAACGCGCTCGCCGCGCAGAACCTGATCGTGCCGGTAGGCACGCAGAAGATCGGCGAGTACGAATACACCCTGCAGCTCAACAATGCGCCGTCGGACATCCAGGCGCTGGGCGACCTGCCGGTGCGCATGGTCAACGGCACCGCGGTCTACATCCGCGACGTCGCCCATGTGCGCGACGGCAATCCGCCGCAGACCAATATCGTGCACGTGGACGGCGGCCGCTCGGTGCTGATGACGGTGCTGAAGAACGGCTCGGCCTCGACCCTGGCGATCATCGAAGGCGTTAAGCAGAAGCTGGCGCAGGCCAAGGATTCCTTCCCGGACACGCTGCAGATCGCACCCATCGGCGACCAGTCGATCTTCGTGCGCGCGGCCATCGGCGGTGTGGCGAAGGAGGGCATCATCGCCGCAGCGCTGACCAGTCTGATGATTCTGCTGTTCCTCGGCAGCTGGCGCTCCACGGTAATCATCGCCACCTCGATCCCGCTGGCGATCCTCGGTTCGATCGCCGCGTTGTCGGCGGTGGGCGAGACGCTCAACATCATGACCCTGGGCGGCCTGGCGCTGGCGGTGGGCATCCTGGTGGACGACGCCACGGTGACCATCGAGAACATCAACTGGCACCTGGAACACGGCAAGGACGTGGAGACCGCGATCATGGACGGCGCGCGCCAGATCGTGACGCCGGCCTTCGTCTCGCTGCTATGCATCTGCATCGTATTCGTGCCGATGTTCTTCCTCGAAGGCGTGGCGCGCTTCCTGTTCGTGCCGATGGCCGAAGCGGTGATGTTCGCGATGATCTGCTCGTTCATCCTGTCGCGCACGCTGGTGCCGACGATGGCCAAGTACCTGCTCAAGCCACATGCGCCGCATACCGACGAACATGGCACCAGCGCATCACTGCCGCCGTCGCGCAATCCGCTGGTGCGCTTCCAGCGCGGTTTCGAGGCGCGTTTCGAACGCGTTCGTTCGGCCTACCATGACCTTCTCGCGATGGCGCTGGAGCATCGCCGCGTTTTCGTCGGCGGTTTCCTCGCCTTCGTGGTGGCGTCGTTCGCGCTGGTGCCGTTCCTGGGGCGCAACTTCTTTCCCGCGGTCGATGCCGGCCAGATACTGATGCATGTGCGTGCACCGATCGGCACGCGCGTGGAGGAAAGCGCCACGTTGTTCGCCAACGTGCAGGCGGCGATCCGTCGCATCGTTCCGCCGGAGGAGTTGGGCACGGTGGTCGACAACATCGGCCAGTCGATCAGCGGCATCAATACCGCCTACAACAACACCGGCACCACGGGTTCGTGGGATGGCGACATCCAGCTCTCGCTGAAGGAAGGCCACCGGCCCACCGCCGAGTACGTCCGGCGCATGCGCGAGGAGTTGCCGCGCCAGTTCCCCGGCGTGACCTTCTCGTTTCCCCCGGCGGACATCATCAGCCAGATTCTCAACTTCGGTTCGCCGGCGCCGATCGATCTGCAGATCCGCGGCAACAACCTGCCGAAGAACTTCGCCTATGCCAGCACGCTGCTGCGCGAGATCCGCCGCGTGCCGGGCGTCGCCGACGCGCGCATTCAGCAGTCGCAGGCCAATCCCACCTTCTATGTGGATGTAGATCGCACGCGCGCGCAACTGCTTGGCGTGACAGAGCGCGACGTCACCAACAGCCTGGTGGTCAACCTGGCCGGCTCCAGCCAGGTGGCGCCGACGTTCTGGCTCAATCCGCAGAACCAGATCTCCTACCCGATCGTGATGCAGACGCCGCAATACAAGCTCGACTCGCTATCGTCGCTGGAAAACATCCCGGTCACGTCCAGCGGCGGCGGCAGCTCGCAGTTGCTCGGCGGCCTGGCCACGGTCCGGCGCGGCGTCAGCAACGCGGTGGTGAGCCAGTACAACATCCAGCCGATGGTGGAGATCTTCGCCACCACGCAGGGGCGCGATCTCGGTGCGGTCGCGGCGGATATCCAGAAGATCGTCGCTACGCATGCGAAGGAACTGCCCAAGGGTTCGTCTACCGCCTTGCTGGGCCAGGTGCAGACCATGAACAGCGCGTTCTCGGGCCTGATCTTCGGTCTGCTCGGCGCGGCGGTGCTGATCTACCTGCTGATCGTGGTGAACTTCCAGTCCTGGAGCGATCCGTTCGTCATCATCACCGCGCTGCCCGCCGCGTTGGCCGGCATCGTGTGGATGCTGTTCGCCACGCACACCACACTGTCGGTACCAGCGTTGACCGGCGCCATCATGTGCATGGGCGTGGCGACCGCCAACTCGATCCTGGTGGTCAGTTTCTGCCGCGAGCGCCTGGCCGAGCACGGTGATGCGCACCTGGCGGCGCTGGAGGCCGGCTTCGTGCGCTTCCGCCCGGTGCTGATGACCGCGCTGGCCATGATCATCGGCATGGCGCCGATGGCGCTGGGCCTGGGCGAGGGCGGCGAGCAGAACGCACCGCTGGGCCGCGCCGTGATCGGCGGCCTGATCTTCGCCACCATCGCCACGCTGTTCTTCGTTCCCGTGGTGTTCCGCATCATTCACGCGCGGCATGGCCGCGCATCCGACCCGGCATCGGTTTCCGGAGAGCCTGTCCATGTCGCCTGATACTTCTCACACGCCGAACCCCGGCTCCCCCCGCCGCCTGCGGCGCGCCGGTGCGGTCACGGCCATCGTCCTCATCGCCATCGTCGCTACGGGCGTGGCCACGCGTGCCAACGATGCGCGCAAGCTCAAGGACTGGACCGACGCGCAGGCCGTGCCCACGGTCAGCGTGGTGCCGGTCGAGCGCAGCGAGCAGGGCTCCTCGCTCGAATTGCCGGGTCGGCTGGAAGCCTATGCACGCGCGCCGATCTATGCGCGGGTGAGCGGCTACCTGAAATCCTGGAAGGTGGACATTGGCACGCCGGTCAAGGCGGGTCAGCTGCTCGCCGAGATCGAGACGCCGGATGTGGACCAGCAGCTGCTGCAGGCCAAGGCCGATCTGGCCAGCGCCGAGGCCAATGCCGCGTTGGCGGCCACCACCGCCAAGCGCTGGCAGGCCATGCTCGGTTCCGATTCGGTGTCGCGTCAGGAAGTGGACGAGAAGACCGGCGACTACACCGCCAAGCAAGCCATCGCCAAGGCGGCGAAGGCAAACGTGGATCGTATCGAGGCACTGAAGGGCTTCGCCCGCATCGTCGCGCCGTTCGACGGCGTGGTGACCGCGCGCGAGACCGACGTCGGCGCCTTGATCAACGCCGGCAGCGGCAGCGGGCCGGAGCTGTTCGTGGTCTCGGACATGCGCAAGCTGCGCGTATACGTGCGCGTGCCGCAGAACTACGTACCGTCGATCCGGCCGGGCGCGATCGCCACGCTCAGCGTACCCGAGTATCCGGGGCGCACGTTCCAGGCGCGTGTCGAGGCTTCCGCCGGCGCGGTAGCGGCCGAGTCCGGCACCACGCTGATCCAGTTGGCGGTGGACAACGCCGACGGCAAGCTGATGCCCGGCAGCTTCGCTAGCGTGAAGCTCGACCGGCCAGCCGACGCCACCGCGCTACGCGTGCCCGCCAGCGCGCTGATCTTCGACGACCACGGCCTGCGTGTCGCCACGCTGGGCACGGACAACAAGGTCGCGTTCAAGAAGGTCAGCATCTTGCGCGACTACGGCAAATCGGTGGAGATCGGTTCCGGCCTCGATGCGGGCGACCGCGTGATCGAAAGCCCGCCGGACGGCCTCGCCGACGGCGACCGCGTGCAGACGGCCGAGAAAGACACCGAACTGGCCAAGGCGCAGGGACGTCCCAATGAAAAGAAGGCCTGAGCGCGCGCTGGCCCTGGCGCTGTCGGCGGCGCTGGCGGGTTGCTCGCTGGCGCCGGCCTACAAGACGCCCGAGGTGCCGGTGGCCGAGCAGTACCAGGAACATGGCGAGGCCTACGGCAAGAGCTGGGTCGCGGCGCAGCCGTCCGACCAGCTGCCGCGCGATGGCTGGTGGACGCTGTATGGCGATGCGCGCTTGAGCGAGCTCCAGCAGCGCCTGCTGAAGAACAACGCCGATCTGGCCGCCGCGCTCGCGCATTACCGGCAGGCGCAAGCCTTCAGCCAGCAGGCGCGCGCGGGCCTGTTCCCGCAGGCCGGTATCAATGCCAATGCGCAGCGCGACCGGCAATCGGATACGCGTCCGCTGCGCGGCGCCACCTCGCCGGCCAACTACGACAGCTACACGCTGGGCGCCGAGGTCGACTACGAAGTCGACCTGTGGGGTCGTGTGCGCAACACCGTTGAAGCCGGCAAGGACGATGCGCTCGCTGCGGAGGCGGACCTCGCTTCCGCGCGCCTCAGCCTGCAGGCCCAGCTGGCCGATAACTATCTCCTGCTGCGTGGCCTCGATCAGCAGGTCCAGCTGCTGAAGGAAAGCATCGCGGCCTACCAGAAGGCGCTGGAGCTGACGCAGACGCGGCATCAGGGCGGCATCGCCTCGGGCCTGGACGTGGCGCGCGCGCAGACGCAACTGTCGTCGGCCAAGTCGCAGTGGTCTCAGACGCAAGCGCAACGCGCGCTGGTCGAGCACGCGATCGCCTCGCTGGTCGGCGAGTCGGCCTCGAATTTCAGCCTGCCTGCCGACACAACGGCCTTACCGTTGCCGACGGTACCGGTGAGCCTGCCTTCGACGCTGCTGCAGCGGCGTCCCGACGTGGCGGCCGCCGAGCGGCGCGTCGCGGCGGCCAATGCACGCATCGGTATCGCGCGCGCGGCGTACTTCCCGTCGCTGGGTTTGAGCGCGACGGGCGGTTTCCAGAGCGATCGCTACGGCGGTCTGCTCACGGCACCGAACCACTTCTGGGCCATCGGTCCGACCGCCTTGCTCACGTTGTTCGACGGTGGTCGCCGCAAGGCCGGCGTGGAGGCCGCCAAGGCGGCCACGGAAGAAGCCGGCGCGCGCTATCGCGGCGTGGTGCTCAACGCCTTCCAGCAGGTCGAGGACAACCTCGCCCAGCTCGATCACTATGGTGTCGCGCGCAACGATCAGAAGGACGCCTCGGACGCGGCGAAGCGCTCGCTGGACATCGCGATGGACCGCTACCGCCAGGGTGCGGTGGGTTATCTCGATGTCGTACAGGCGCAGACGGTCGCGCTGGATGCACAGCGCAGCCTGCTGGACCTGGATACGCGCCAGCTGCGAGCGAGCGTGCAGCTGGTCAAGGCACTTGGCGGCGGCTGGATCGGCGATGCGAAGACCGCGCCAGAGGCGGTGGCCACGGAGCCGTAGCCAGCCGCACGGCGTTTCGCCCGTGCGCCCGGTACCGACCGCCGGTCCTCTTCCAGGCTCGCCGATCCGCAAGAAGATGCGTCGCTCTTTCGGCCACTGCGACTCGTCTTCTTTCACGGGACGCTGATGAATGCGGTGCAAGCATGAAACGGTTGGCCGCCGGCCAACCCTGGGGAAATGCGTATTCCACAGCAACTGCCTCGAACGAGGCAGGAGGACTGACATGCTCTCGATCCGGAAGCTTGCATGCGTGGCTTTGGTGCTGATGGCGGGCGGGTTCGTGGCGCCGGCCATGGCGGCGCGCACGTACACGATTTCCTATGCCTACTTCAACAGCAGCGGACAGTTCGTCGGCCAGAATCTCTGGACCTGCGACAACCGAAACATCAGTGGCGGAACCGTCACGCAGTACTCGGTGGTGCAGTCGTATCCGTGCTATCCCGACCCCAACGTCGATCCGCCCTCCGTCACCTCGACACTGCCGCCCGGACTGACACAGGATCAGGCCTGCCACATCCTGGCGACCAGTCCTTATGGCGCCGATATCTGCGGTGATCCGCCGGTATTTGCCTACGGCCCGTAAGGTTTGCCGGCTGACGCGACCCGAGGAAATGCGTGGCCGCGTCAGCCTTGTCGATCAGGATCAGAGCCTCGCCGCCAGCATCGCCTCCAGCTTGCGCTGATCCGCGGCGAACTTGCGGATGCCGTCGGCCAGCTTCTCGGTGGCCATGGCGTCCTCGTTGTGACCCCAGCGGAAGACGGCTTCGCTGATCGGCTGCGGACGCGCTCCACGCGTACCGTCTTCCTGCAGGGCGCGAGGCAGCGGGGCATCCGTGGCCTCGAGTTTCTCCAGGAGATCGGGGCTGATGGTCAGGCGGTCGCAGCCGGCCAGCGCCTGGATCTGCCCGATGTTGCGGAAGCTTGCGCCCATCACCACGGTGTCGAAACCGTGCAGCTTGTACCAGTCGTAGATGCGGCGCACCGACAGTACGCCCGGGTCTTCCTCCGGCGCGTAGCTCTTGGTGGCGGTGTTGGCCACGTACCAATCCATGATGCGGCCGACGAACGGCGAGATCAGGTATACGCCGGCTTCAGCGCAGGCCACGGCCTGCTCGAACGAGAACAGCAGGGTGAGGTTGCACTGGATGCCGCGGCGCTCCAGCGTCTCGGCGGCGCGGATGCCGGCCCAGGTGGAGGCAATCTTGATGAGGATGCGCTCGCGCTTCACTCCCGCTGCTTCGTACAGGCCCATCAGCCGCTCGGCCTTGGCAATGGTGGCGTCGGTATCGAAGGACAGACGCGCATCCACTTCGGTGGATACGCGGCCGGGCACCAGTTCGGCGATCTTGCGGCCGGCGGCTACCGCGAGGTAATCGCTGGCGTCGATCAATTGCTGTTCGCGCGACTGACCCTGGTCCTTGGCCCAGCGCACGGCTTCGTCGATCAGCGGCGCGTAGGCCGGCAGCTCGGTCGCCTTCAGCAACAGCGAGGGATTGGTGGTGGCGTCCACCGGACGGTAGCGGGCGATCGCTTCGATGTCGCCGGTATCGGCGACTACGGTGGTGTACTGGCGCAGTTGTTCGAGTTGGTTGGACACGAAGGGAATCCGTCGGAAGGAACAGCCTATTGTCGCCGCACCGCGGCGCCGGGCAAAGCGCGATCAGCTTTCGTCTGTCTTGTCGGAACCGGTGACGATGCGTGCGTGGCGCTGGTAGGTCCAGTACGACCAGGCCCAGTCCAGCAGCACCACCAGGCGGTTGCGGAAGCCGATCAGGAAATACACGTGGGCGATCAGCCAGACCCACCAGGCCAGCAGGCCGGAGAGCTTCACCTTGCCGAACTGAGCCACCGCGGCCATGCGGCCGATAGTGGCCAGGGTGCCGTCGTCGCGGTAGCGGAACGGTTTGGGCGCGTTCTTGCCGTGGATCCGGTCGAGGATGACGTCGGCGGCATAACGGCCCATCTGCTTGGCCGCCGGCGCGATGCCGGGCACCGGTTTGCCGTCGGGCTGGGTGACGCTGGCCAGGTCGCCGATCACGAACACGTCCGGATAACCGGGCGCGGCAAGCTCGGGGGTCACCTGTACCCGGCCGGCCCGGTCCAGCGGCACGCCCAGTCGCTGGCCCAGCGGCGAGGCCGCGACGCCGGCGGCCCAAAGCACCGTGCGCGAATCCAGCGTCTGGTCGCCCAGCGTCACGTGGTCGGCACCGATCGCGGTCACCGCAGTGCCGGTGCGCACCTGCACGCCCAGCTTCTCCAGCTGCCGCTGCGCCTTCGCCGACAGATCCGGCGCGAACGCCGGCAGCAGGCGCGGACCGGCTTCCACCAGCAGGATGTTGGCGTCGTGCGGATTGCTGCGGCGGAACTCGCGCGGAAGGGTGTGGCGGGCGATCTCGGCCAGCGTGCCGGCCAGCTCCACGCCGGTGGCGCCGCCGCCGACGACGACGAAGTTGAGCCAGGCCTGCCGTCTGGCCGGGTCGTCCTCGCGTTCGGCATGTTCGAAGGCGAGCAGTACGCGGCGGCGGATGGTGAACGCATCGTCCAGCGTCTTCAGGCCCGGCGCGTGACGCGCCCAGTCGTCATGGCCGAAATACGCGTGTGTCGCACCGGTGGCGACGATCAGGTAGTCGTAGTCGAGCGGACCCTGCGCGAGCTGCACGCGCTTGTTCTTCAGGTCGATGTCCTGCGCTTCATCGAGCAGCACGGTGACGTTGCGTTGCTTGCGCAGGATTTGCCGCAGCGGCGCAGCAATGGACGGCGCCGACAATCCCGCCGTGGCGACCTGGTAAAGCAGCGGCTGGAACAGGTGGTGGTTGCGCCGGTCGACCAGGGTGACGCGCAGCGAAGGATCGTCGAGCTGGCGGGCGGCGGACATGCCGCCGAAGCCGCCGCCGAGGATGACGACGCGGGGCCGGGTATCGGTAGTGGCCATGCGAAGAAGCTCCGGAAGTGACAAAGGGAATCGGGAATGAGGCATCGCGAAGAAGAAGGGCGGTGCCTTGCCTTTCCTGTTCGCGATGACGCATTCCCTATGCCCCTTCTCAGTAGAGGTCGACCGGATCCACATCCAGCGACCAGCGTACTCTGCGCGCCGACGGAAGCGCCGACAGCGCGCGCGACCATGGCCGCAGCGCTGCGTGCAGCGCGGCGCGGCTGGGTCCTTCGATCAGCAGCTGGCCGCGATGCCGGCCGGCGCGCAACGGCATCGGCGCGGGCATAGGGCCGGCGATCTGGAGGCCCTCGCCGTGCAGCGACCCGTGCGCTTCGCGCAGGAAGGTGTCGACATGCTCGCGCTGGTGCGCGTCGGCGCGAAGCAGCACCTGGTGGTGATACGGAGGCAATTGCAGCATCTGGCGCTCGGCCAGCAGTTCCTTCGCCGCGGCGCCATAGCCCTGCGCCAGCAGCTGGCGCAGCAGGGCGTGGTCGGGATGATGGGTCTGCAGGATCACGCGGCCGGGCTTGGCTGCGCGGCCGGCGCGACCGGCCACCTGCACGGTGAGCTGGGCGAGGCGCTCGCCGGCGCGAAAATCCACGCTGTGCAGGCCCTCGTCCACGCCGACGATGGCGACCAGGGTGAGGTTGGGCAGGTCGTGTCCCTTGGCGAGCATCTGCGTACCCACGAGGATCGCCGGACCTTCCTCGCGCAATCGGTCCAGCAGGCTCTCGAAGGCGTCGCGCCGGCGCGTGGTCTCGCGATCGATGCGCAACACCGGCACATCGGGGAATTGAGCGGCGAGGGCTTCTTCCAGCCGCTCCGTGCCCTGGCCCTGCGGCTTGAGATCCGGGGCGTTGCAGGCCGGGCACTGCTCCGGCACGCGCGCGTGGTAGTCGCAGTGGTGGCAGATCAGCTGGCGCCGGCCGGCGTGCAGGGTCAGCGGGTGTTCGCAGCGCGGGCACTCGGCATGCCAGCCGCACTGGTGGCACAGCAGCACCGGTGCATAGCCGCGGCGATTACGGAACACCAGCACCTGCTCGCCGCGCGCCACGGTTTCGCCGACCGCCATAAGCAGAGTGGGGGACAGGCCGTGCTCCAAGCGCTGCGCGCGCATGTCCACGATCTGCACGAGTGGCGGCCGGATCGCGCCAGGCCGCGCGCGTAGGTGCAGTGCGCGGTAGCGGCCGGCCTCCACGTTGGCGAGCGATTCCAGCGACGGCGTGGCCGAGCCCAGCAGCACCGGGACGCCCAGCGCGCGACCGCGCAGCAGGGCCAGATCGCGCGCGTGGTAGCGGAAGCCTTCCTGCTGCTTGTAGGCCGTGTCGTGTTCTTCGTCGACCACGATCAGGCCGGCCCGCGGCAGCGGCGTGAACACGGCCGAACGGGTGCCCAGGATCACTCGTGCCTCCCCGCTGCGTGCGCGCAGCCAGGCGCGTGCGCGGTCGCCTTCGGAAAGGTTGGAATGCAGCACCTCCACCGGCACGCCGAGCCGCTCGCGCACGCGGCGCACGGTCTGCGGTGCCAGGCCGATCTCCGGTACCAGCAGCAGTGCCTGCTTGCCCTCGGCAATCACGTGCTCCATCAGGGCCAGGTACACCTCGGTCTTGCCGCTGCCGGTGACACCATCGAGCAGGAACGGCTGGAAGCCGCCCAAGTCGGCGGCGACGGCATCCACCGCCTGCTGCTGTTCGGGGCTGAGCGCGGGCGGCTCGACCGCCGGTCGCGGCACGGCATCGATGGCTTGCCGCACCCGCTCGATCAGGCCGGTGGGGGCGAGCCGGCGCGCGGCGCTGCGCCAGCCCGGCAGACGTTCGTGCAATTCGGCGGCGCTCAGCGGCGCGGCGGCCAGGGTTTCCAGCAGGCGGCGACTGCCACCCTTGCGGCTGCCCGCGTCCAGGGCGCTGCGCCCGGCCACACTCAGGGCCCACGTTTCTTCGTGGGTGTCCGGCAGCGGCTTGTCCTCGCGCAGGGCCAGCGGCAAGGCGTTGGCGTAGGCCTCGCCGGGTGCGCCCAGCCAGTAGTCGGCAGCCCAGGCCAAGGTCTTCATCAGCTCGGCGTCGAGCAAGGGCGCGTCGTCCAGCAGTCGCAGCACGCGCTTCAGGCGCGAGCCGCCCACCGCCGGCTCGGCGTCCGTCTCCACCACCACGCCCACCGCCTTGCCTCGTCCGAACGGCACCAGCACGCGGCTGCCAGCCTGCGCTTCGCCCGCGGCAGGCGGCAGATAGTCGAACAGGGTCGGCAGGGGAACGGGCAGGGCGACGCGAAGGACAGGCATGCGGACCTCGTGGCGGGCCAGTGTACCCGGCTGTCCGGGAAATCATCCCGATCGGCTTCCGAGGAGTCGCTTCCGGATGGACGGATGAGCCGCGACCGCCCGGTCGCGCCTGCTCTGGCCGGACTTGGCGGCGCTTGCTGGGCGCTGGTCGAGGAAGCCCGGGTAAGTGGCTAACTCGCTGAGAAAAATCCTCTTATCCACAAGAGCTGTGGATAAGTCTGTGGATGTGCCGGGGAAGGAGGCCCTTCAGGCCCGGAAAATGGCCCTTCGCGACGCGCTGTCGAAGTTTTAGCCAGCTCGTAATGTTGTTTTATATCAATCAGTTGCAATCATCGCTTGGCTGGTGTTCATGCAATTGAAATGCGACCAGTCAAAGAGTTGACAGTCCGATGATGCTGTGCAAAACCCTCGCCAGCCCATTCCTGGCCAGCCGCGACGCGCCGGCCAGTGCACGGCACTGCCGTGATGGGCATCACAAAAAAAAGGGGTGTTCCGTCAGTGCGAAATGCCCAGCGCGACGGCGCAGGTCAGGGCGATCGTGAAGAGCCACAGATAGCACCAGCCGATCACCAGGTACTTGAGCACGGTGAGTATCCATCCTTGCCGATAGACCCGCTTCTGCATCAGCAGCAGGTATACCGGCGCCCATAGCGCCAGCGCGGTTTCCAGCCAGCCCAGGACGTGCCCCGCCCATGCCGCGTGCGGGGTGATCCAGGCGTTGAGCATGGCCAGCGCCACGCACAGCAGGAGGATCGCGAACAGAAAGGCATGGCTGTGCAGCGCCACGATCAAATGCTCCATATAGAGCCGGCGCTTGAAGAGATAGAACAGCTTCAGCAGCAGCGCGAAGGCCGGCATCAGCACGAACATGGTCTGCGGCAAGGCACCGAAGACGCCGGCCTTGAAGCGTTCGGTAGCGCGGTCGCGGACCTGCGGGTCGGGGCTGTTCCAGTCCTTGACGTTCTCGCGCAGGTTGTCGACCGCATGATTGAGCCGCGCATTCATGAAGCCGGGCAGCCAGGCCACGTGCACGGGGTCGTGGCCATTGAGCCATCCCTTGAGTTTTTCCTTGCCGTGGCGGTCTTTCTTCTTCCCGCTGCTGGCGCTGCTTTCCTCATAAGTCGCCGCGGTGGAAGCGGCGGTTGCCGGTGCCGTCGAGGCCGCGGCGGGGATCGACGCCGAAGCGGACGTCGCCGGCGCCTGTTGTCCGGATGTTGCCTGGGCGTCCGCCGCCAACGTGGCCATGCGCGCGGAAGCCGCTTTGCGCAGTTCCTTCTCGGCTTCGTCGAAGCCAGTGGCAGCGCCGGGGATGCCGGCCACCTTGGCGCGGCCTTCGTGCAGTTCGGCCAGCTTCGCGTCCAGCGCCTGCTGGACTGCGGCCGGCGTCGCCTGGTCCTCGAATTCGTCTTCGTCGACGTGGGCCGCCGGGGTGATCGAGTGGCCGTTCTCGCTCAGCGAGTCGATCGCGATGTGCGTGATGAAGAACGCCAGCAGGCACAGCACGAACATCAGGCGGAATGGCGCGATGTAGCGCTGGCGGCGTCCGGCGAAATACTCGAGGGTCAGAAAGCCCGGCTTGGTGAGCAGCGGCGGGATGGTATGCAGCATGCGGCCGTCCACGTGGAGAAAGGTCTCCAGCGTGTCTTCCATCATGTGGTGCATCGGCTTGAGCACGGTGTGGATGGACTGTCCGCACTCGTGACAGAACTCGCCCTGCATCGGCGTGGCGCAGTTCGCGCAATGCACCCCGTCGTACGAGACGATGTCCTTCTTCCCCTTGTCCTGCACCTGCATACCGGGACCCCTCCCCTTGGAAGCCGGCGATGTTGTCATAAGACTCCGCCCACGTCTGCGCGCGGGATGGCCGTCCGCCCGAGCCCGGGCCGCGGGGTGCGATAGAATCGCAAGTTCCCGGAGTCCCCGTTATGACACTGACCGCTTCCGATCGCGCCCGCATGGCGCACGAGATCGGCGCCACGATTCGCCTCGCGCTGCCTCTCATCGCTGCTCAGCTCGCCGCGGTGGGCACCAACGTGGTCGACGCCATGCTGGCCGGCCACTACAGCGCGCACGTGCTGGGGGCGGTGGCGGTGGGCGCGAGCATCTGGGCGCTGGCCATCGTCAGCGGCATCGGCATGATGATGGCGGTGCCCCCTTCGGTCTCGCAGCTTGACGGCGCCGGCCGCCGACCCGAAGTGGGCGCGGTGTTTCGCCAGGCGCTGTGGCTGGCGATGGGCATGGGTGTGCTGCTGTGGTTCGGGGTGCGCCATGCGGAGCCGCTGATCGACGTAATCGGCGTCACTCCCGGCCTGCGTGCCGATGTGGGCGAATTCCTGCGCGCGATCAGCTGGGGCGCTCCCGCGCTGACCTGTTACTTCGCGCTGCGCGGCTTGTCCGAAGGCCTGTCGATGACCCGTCCCTCGATGTACTTCAGCCTGGGCGGGCTGTGCGTGCTGGCGCCGCTGGGGTACGTGCTGATGTTCGGCAAGTTCGGTCTGCAGCCCCAGGGCGCGCGCGGCTGCGGCATCGCCACGGCGCTGGTGCTGTGGATGGAGATGCTGGGCTTCGCCTTCTACGTGGCCCGCCACCGCAACTACCGTGGGCTGAACCTGGGCGAGCGTTTCGATCCGCCGAACCTGCGCCGCATCGGCGAGCTGTTGTGGGTCGGCCTGCCGATGGCGGTAACCCTGCTGGCCGAGGGCGGCCTGTTCGTCGCCGTGGCGTTGGCGCTGGGCACGCTCGGCGAAACGGTCGTGGCCAGCCATCAGGTGGCGCTGAACATCGCCTCGTTCTTCTTCATGATCCCGCTGGGCCTGGCCATGGCAATCACCGTGCGCGTGGGCAATGCGGTGGGGCGCGGCGATGCCGTGGGCGTGCGCTATGCGGGCTTCTGCGGCATCGGCCTCACGCTGGTCACGCAGATGGTGTCGGCTGGCCTGATGCTGGGGCTGCCGAACCTGATCGCCGCGCTGTACACGCGCGACGCGGCGGTCATCGCGCTGGCCACCCAGCTGATCGTGCTGGCCGGCGTCTTCCAGTTCTCCGACGGCATCCAGGTCGCATCCAACGGCGCGCTGCGCGGCCTGAAGGACACCCGCGCGCCGATGGCCATGACCTTGTTCGCGTACTGGATGATCGGCATGCCGGTGGGCTGGTGGCTGGCGTTCCGCCACGGGCTGGGCGCGCGTGGCATGTGGATGGGCCTGGTGGCCGGCCTGAGCGTGGCCGCGGTGCTGCTGTTCACCCGTTTCTGGCGCAGCTCGGCCACGGAACGCTGGCGCCGGCAAGGGAGCCGCTGATCTATTCCACGTACCCGGCATGACGCCCAGAAGGGCCGACTTCTACCACATGACCTGACCCGGGGCGTCGGAGTACGCTGCCGGTCCACTGTCGAGGAATGATCGAATGACGGAGCGCCGCACCAACGGTTTCTGGGCCTTTCTGCGCGTCATCGGGCGCGGCATCAACGTGGTCAGGCTGGTGATCGTCAACCTGGTTTTCTTCGTCTTCCTCGGCTTGTTCCTGCTGCTGGTGTTCGGCTTCTGGGCCGGCAGCCACATGGAGCGCAGCATCCAGAACGACAGCGTGCTGGTGCTCAAGCCGCAGGGCGAGCTGGTCGAGCAATTCAGCATCGAGCCGCTGCAGCGCGCGCTGCAGGGTCTGTCCGGCAACGCGCCCAAGCAGGTGCAGGTGCGCGACCTGGTCGCGGCCATCGATGCCGCCGCCACCGACAACCGCATCAGCCGCATTCTGCTCGAGCCACAGGAGCTCAACGCCGGCGGCTTCGCCGCGGTGCGCGAAGTAGGCGCGGCGCTGGACCGTTTCCGCGCCACCGGCAAGCCGGTGGTGGTATGGGCGTCCAACATGGACCAGGGCCAGTATTACCTGGCCGCGCATGCGGATCGCATCCTGCTCGACCCGATGGGCGGCGTGGTGCTCACCGGCCTGGCCAACTACCGCCTGTTCTACAAGGACCTGCTCGACAAGCTCGGCGTGGACGTGCACCTGTTCCGCGTGGGCCAGTTCAAGAGCGCGGCCGAGCCGTACATCCTCGACCACGCCTCGCCCGAAGCGAAGGAAGCCGATGCCTACTGGATGGGCGGTCTGTGGGATCGCTACCTCGATGAAGTGGCCAAATTGCGCAAGCTGGAACCGGCGGCGCTGCGCGCCGACATCGACGGCCTGCCCGAAGCGATCGCCGGCACCCGGGGCGACCTCGGCCAGCTCGCGCTGAAGGAGCACCTGGTCGACGGGCTGGCTACCCACGGCGAACTCGAAGCGATGATGCGCAAGGAAGGCGTACCGGCCGGCCGCAAGGGCGAGGGTTTCCGCCAGGTCGAGCTGCGCCGCTATGCAGCTGGGCTGTCGTCGGACGGCGTATTCGCGTCGGGGGTGGCGGTGGTGGTCGCGGAGGGCGAAATCGTCGGCGGCAAGCAGCCGCAGGGCACCGTCGGCGGCGAATCCACCGCGGCGCTGGTGCGCGCCGCACGCGAGGATCGCCGCACCAAGGCGCTGGTGCTGCGCGTGAATTCGCCGGGCGGGGAGGTCTATGCCGCCGAGCAGATCCGCCGCGAAGTGGCGCTGACCAAGGCCGCCGGCATCCCGGTCGTCGTGTCCATGGGCAACGTGGCCGCCAGCGGCGGCTACTGGATTTCCATGAATGCCGATCGCATCTACGCCGAGCCCAACACCATCACCGGCTCGATCGGCATCTTCGGCATGTACTTCACCGTGCCGGGCACGCTGGACAAACTGGGCGTGAAGAGCGACGGCGTCGGCACCGGTCCGCTGGCCGGCGCGTTCAACCTCACCCGCCCGCTGGATCCGAAGGTGGGTACGCTGATCCAGGCGATCATCGAGAAGGGCTACCGCGATTTCGTCGGCAACGTCGCGCAAGCGCGTGGCAAGGAATACGACGCGATCGACACCATTGCGCAGGGTCGCGTGTGGACCGGCCAGCAAGCGCTGGAGCGCGGCCTGGTCGACGAGCTGGGCGGTCTGCGCGAGGCCATCGCCGATGCCGGCGAGCGCGCCAAGCTCGGCAAGAATCCGCCAGTGCATTACGTCGAGGCGCCATTGGGCGGTTTCGAGCAGTTCCTGGTCGGGCTCAACGACAGTGCAGCGACCGTGGCCCTGCGCTCCTACGGCGTGCGCCTGCCGTCGTGGCTGGTCCAGCTGCCGGCGATGGCGCCGGAGTTGAAGCTGGTGCGCAATGCACAGCCGGGCAAGGCGAACGTGTACGCGTATTGCTTCTGCGAGCCGCGTTGATCAGCAAGGGAACGGGAGCGCGTCGCTGCGAGCTCCCGTTCCGGCTCAAGCCGGCGCCGCGTTGAAGTAATCGCCTTCGCGCCGCACGCGCACCGGCATGCCGAAGGCTTCCGTGAGCGCATCGTCGGTGAGTACACCGGCCTTGTCGCCATGCCGCAGCGTCTTGCCGTCGCGCAGCAACAGCACTTCGCCGATCTCAGGCACGATCTCCTCGATGTGATGTGTCACCAGCAGCAGCGTGGTGCCCTGGCGTGCGAGCGTGCGCAGGCTTTCCAGGAAATGGCGGCGGGTGGCCAGATCCAGCCCCGCGCTGGGCTCATCCAGCAGCAGAGCGCGCGGGCGATGGACCAGGGCGCGGGCGATCAACGCGCGCCGTGCCTCGCCGGTGGAAAGCGTGGACATGTCGCGCCCGATCAGGTGCGTGATGCCCATCAGCGCCAGCGCCTCGTGCGTACGCTCGCGCATAGCCGCGGTGACGCGGTGGTCCGGGCCCAGGCCTCGCGCGTTGAAGAATCCGGACACCACCGCGTCGAACACTTCCAGCGAGGTGTCCGTGGTGTAGTCCAGCTGCAGCGCGGGCGAGACCAGGCCAAGCAGGCTGCGCAGTTCGTCGACATGCCAGCGGTCGCGGCCGAACACCCGTACGCTGGCGCGTCCGTCGTCGCGCGCCAGCGGATACAGCTGACGCGATACCAGCTTCACCAGCGTCGATTTGCCTGAGCCGTTCGCACCCAGGATCGCCGTGTGCTGGCCGGCCTCCACGCGCAGGCTGAGCTCATCGAGGATGAGGCGATCGCCGCGCAGCACGCTGGCGCGCTCCAGTTCCAGCACGGGCGCATCCGGCGCGATGACCGGACGCCGGGCCAGCGCGGTGGCTTCCTGCTGCATGCGTCAGTGCTCCGCCGCGTCGATCTGCTTGCGCTGTTCCTCGGCCTGCTGGTCGACGGTCTTCTGCACATCCTTGGCTTTCTGTTCCTGCTTCTTCAGGTCGTCCCACGGCGTGGCGGCACGCGGCGGCGGCGCCGCGACCTCGGCCTTGGGCGCGGGCGGCTTGCCCGAGCAGGCGGCCAGGGCGAGCAGGCTGAGCGGGAGGATGAGCCACTTCATGCGGGTGCTCCGAGAGGGACCGGAACCGCAGTGTCCCGCGCAAGTGGGGTGGCGGCAACCGCGGACTGGTCGCGATGTGATGCAGGCTCTAAGCTCGCCAGCCATGAACAACCGCATCGACGCCTGGCAATTGCAGGGCCATACCGCGCTGGTCACCGGTGCCAGCAAGGGTATCGGCTACGCCACCGCCCGCGAACTGGCCGGCCTCGGCGCCAACCTGCTGCTGGTGGCCCGCGACGCCGATTATCTTGAGCAGGTGCGCGTGGAACTGGCCGACGATTTCGAGAACATCGAGGTGCTGGCTTTCGCCGCCGACCTCGCCGAGCAGGAAGATCGCCTCGCCGTGTTCGACTGGATCGCCGACCTCGGCGCGCCGCTGTCGCTGCTGGTCAACAACGCCGGCGGCAACCTGCCGGCGGCGACGCTGGACTACGGCGAGCGCGATTACCGCGCGATCTTCGAATTGAATCTGTTCTCGGCATTCGAAATGTGCCGGCTCGCGCATC
Source organism: Dyella sp. CR10 (assembly GCF_055814425.1). Lineage (NCBI taxonomy): Bacteria > Pseudomonadati > Pseudomonadota > Gammaproteobacteria > Lysobacterales > Rhodanobacteraceae > Dyella > Dyella sp. CR10. The sequence continues at coordinate 4,029,985 of NZ_CP185986.1, read as the reverse complement.
CGCAGCTGGTGCAGCACGCCAATGCGGCCATCGTGAACGTGGGTTCGGTTTCCGGTGTCACTCACGTGCGCACCGGCTCGGCCTACGGCATGACCAAGGCAGCCCTGCACCAGCTCACGCGCAACCTTGCCGTCGAGTGGGCGACCGACGGCATCCGCGTGAACGCGGTGGCGCCCTGGTACATCCGCACGCAACGCTCCGAGCCGGCGCTGGCCGACGACGACTACCTGGACGAAGTGCTAGATCGCACGCCGCTGCGCCGCATCGGCGAGCCGGAAGAGGTCGCCGCGGCGATCGCGTTCCTCTGCCTGCCGGCCGCCAGCTACATCACCGGGCAGGTGCTGGCGGTGGATGGGGGATTCCTCAACTACGGGTTCTAGCGCGGGCTGGCGCGACCTGGCTCAGCGGCAATTGCTCAGCTGCGCGCGCAAGGTCTCGTCCCGCTGCTCCAGGGGCGGGCGATCGCTCTTGAATGCCCGGCGCAGCTTGCGCGCATTGTCGTCGTAGTCGTCCTGCAGGGCGTGGCAGGTTTCGTCGAAGCCGAGCGGCCGGCACTGGTCCTGCACCCAGACATAGCTGCCAGACACCATGCCCGCGGTGACTTTGCCGCGATTGGCTTCAGGCGCGGAGATGCCGCCGCCTCCGCCCGGCCCATAGACGCGCGCCAGCGGCAACTGCACGGCGCCGAGCACGCCGAAGGGAGCCAGGTAGGGTTCCGGATAGCCGTTCTGGCTGAGGTAGGCCTTGCCGTCGGTGGCGCGCGTGCACGCATACAGGCGCGGCAGCGGGGCTGCCGGTTCCGGCGGTGGCGCGGGCGGTGCTGAACGGGGCTCGTCGCGGCGCTCCTCCGGCTGCGCGCGTACCGGGGGTGGTGCCGGCGCCGGCGTGGCCAGTTCGATGGTGTCCTGGCGCTGCGCGCGGGCGCAGGGCCTGTCCTGGAAGGTCACGCGGCCGTCGCTGCCGGTGCATTTATAGACCGTGGTGGCACCAGCCACGGGCAGGCCCAGCGGCAGCAACAGGAGAAGCAGGAGCGGTCGGCGGCGCATCGTCCGGATTGTAGTTCCAGCCCGGTGCGGAAACTCAGAACTCGGCCGCGTGTTCCTCGGCGGCGAAACCTATGGTCAGCGCGCCTTCGCCCACGTTGACCATGCCGGTGATGCTCATCGGCGCTTCCAGCAGATCCACGCCATGCTCGGCGCAGGCAAGGCGCAGGGCGGCATAGCCAGGCAGCTTGTCCAGCTCCGCCAGGTCGCCGCCATAGCTGACGCACATGGCGGGAGCCAGAAGCCCCGCGCGCACGCGCTGTGCAGCGTAGCCCAGCAAGGTCTCGGCACCATGCTCGAAGCCGCGAACCTTGCCTACCGGTCCGGTCTCGCCGCGATGGGCGCGCAGCAGCGGCTTGATGTCCAGGGCCGAGCCGAGCACGGCGCTGAACAGGCCCACGCTGCGATCGCCCTTCTTCTTGGCGCGCGCGCGCAGGTAATACAGGTCGCGCGGCAACATGTAGCCGTAGGAATGGTTGGCGATATAGGTGGCCCGCTCGCGGATCGCCTGGTGCGTTTCGCCGGCGCGAATCAGGCGCGCCGTCTCCACGATGGCGGGCGCGGTGCCGGCGAACAGATTGCGCGTGTCGATCACGCGCATGAGGAACTGGCCGGCCATGCCGGCTTTCTCGCGCGCCTCGCGATAATGCTTGAGCACGGCGAAGCTGGCCCGGTTCGCATGGTCGTTGATGGGGCTGCGAGTCGCGGTGACGGTCAGGCAGAACACGCAGTCCTGCTCCAGCACCAGCTTGTCCAGGAACAGCTTCTGGATCTCTTCCACCGAACACGGTTCGGTCTCGGCGGAGTGGCCACGGTCGCCCAGCTTGCGGTCGATGAAGCGCTGTATTTCAGCCGGACTGCGATTGTCGAGGAAGGTTTCGCCGTCGACGCGTACGGTAATCGGCATCACCGTGACGCCATGCTCTTCCAGGAAGCCCTGCGGGACATCGCAGGACGCATCGATGGCCAGCCCCATGCGCATCACGTCACCCCCTCCGATCGAATGCGGCGGCACCATAGCATGGGCCGGGGTCGCTGCCGACTGGTTCACAGAACGACGGCGCGCCGTCAGCTTGACGTTGGGTGCAAGTCTTCCGGAGAGAGTAACGAGCGCAACCGGTAAGATAGCTGCCCATGGATTGGCACATCGCCGGCGTGGCGTCGCCGGTAACGCAGCGCGGGAAGCCCGCGCATGACCTCGAAGGGTCCCATGAAAGACAAACAGGAAATCGTCTCCAACTGGCTGCCGCGTTATACCGGCACGTCACTGGAGCAGTTCGGCCAGTACGTGCTGCTCACCAATTTCGGCCATTACGTGGATCTGTTCGCCCAGTGGCATGGCGTGGAAGTGCAGGGGCGCGACCGGCCCATGCCCAATGCCACCGCCGACGGCATCACGTTGATCAACTTCGGCATGGGCAGCCCGAATGCCGCCACGGTGATGGATCTGCTCAGCGCCATCGCACCGAAGGCGGCGCTGTTCCTGGGCAAGTGCGGCGGCCTGAAGAGGAAGAACGCGATCGGCGATCTGGTGCTGCCGATCGCGGCGATTCGCGGCGAGGGTACGTCCAACGACTATCTGCCGCCCGAAGTGCCCGCGCTGCCGGCATTCCAGCTGCAGCGCGGCGTATCCACCATGATCCGCGATCTCGGCTACGACTACTGGACCGGCACGGTGTACACCACCAACCGCCGCGTCTGGGAGCACGACGAGCAGTTCAAGGAATACCTGCGTCGCACGCGCTGCATGGCGGTGGACATGGAGACCGCCACCATCTTCGCCGCCGGATTCGCCAACGAGATCCCCTGTGGCGCACTGCTGCTGGTCTCCGACCAGCCGATGATCCCGGAAGGCGTGAAGACCGAGGCCAGCGATCGCAGTGTCACGGCGCAGTTCGTCGAACGCCATATCCGCATCGGCATCGAAGCGCTCAAGCTGGTACGGCGCAACGGGCGCAGCGTGAAGCATCTGCGCTTCGAAGACGGCGTGGAGTGACGTAACGGCCGCGCGTCGCGTCGGTTCATTCAAAAAGCGCCGCCTGAAGCGGCGCTTTTTTTTTGCGTATTTTTGCGCCATCGCGATTATGGTTCGCGGTAGTGATTTGAAGGCTAATGTCACCAGTGCGGCAATTGTGCGGGCGATCCCGTAAGTTTTTTGATGTCCATTTTCGTGAGATAACGCGGAAATATCTTGCTTCTTGTCGGAGCTACGGGCTCGCGATAGCGTCGACGCAGCCAGGCGTCGGCTTGGCCGGCAATGACTGCAGACATTATTCATATTGTCGTCTCGTGCAGCGCATTTCCGTGGGTGAAGAGCGGTCCCGACGAAATTCATGTCAAAGGAGCCTGGCTTATGAAATCGTTTCGTTTTGCGTTTTTGGTGGCGCTTGTCTTTTTATTTCTTAGTTCGCCCGCCTGGGCTATCTGGGTATCAGCTAATTCGTTCGTGTATTTCGATGCGCAGGGCAACGTGGTTGGCCAATCCATCAAGTCCTGCACTAACTCCATACGACAGTACGAAGGAACGACCAGCATCTATTGGAGAGAGGACAGCATTAATTGCGAAAATTCGACGCTTAATGGCTGGTATTGCACATGGACGGCGGAGAACGGACCTGACGGCACATCGGTTTATCCCACCGGCGGCTGGTACTGCAATCCGATCGTCAATTACGGTCAGCCGAGTCCACCGATCCAGACCTCCCAGCAATATCTGCCGCCCGGGATGACGTTGGAGCAGTCCTGCGCCAAGGTGGGATGCAACAGGCCCGATCAGTTCCTCGGACAATGGACGACAGCGCCGCAGTCGGATCTTACGAACTCCAGCCTTCCGCCTCAGTTGAGATAGCGCCTAGCCGTTGCGGCTCATGGCGTGTTCGGCACAAGTTGCCCGAACCGGTGTTCATCGGCGCGTGCTTTTCCGTGAGCGGCTGCAGTCTCGGCTTCGGTTTGGCACCAAAGAGACCCCCGCCTCGGCGGGGGTCTTCCGTGCGGTTCAAAAAAGGAGGGGCGCCTGGCGATGGCCCAATGTGGGGAGATTCCAACTTGTGGGTGCGGAGTTTCGTCATCCAAAGAGCTCTGCACGTTTAGTGCTGATCAAATCCTCAAGGCGAGAAGTCGTAGCCTGCCGCCGGCGGGTGTAACGCGGATCCTGGAAGGAGCACTGACGGAAGCAGTCCCGGTCCGCAGATCAACCAGACCGTCGACGATCCGCGCGCGCACGACAAGACCTCGAACCTGCGCTTCGATGTCAACTACAAGATCGGCAGCCACTCGTTCACGGCGGGTATCGACAACCTGAACGTGAATTCGATCGACATCGGCACCACCCCTTCGGGTCCGAGGTACTACTGGGTCTACGCCCAGGGCAAGCCGAACGTGCCGATCGCCACCCTGGCGGGCAACGGCGCGGGCGCGCCGGGCGGCGCAGGCTACTACGTGTCCAAGGTCATCTACTCGAACTCCGCCAGCGCCCGCGTCAAGCAGCATGCGCAGTTCATCGAGGATGCCTGGCAGATGGATGCCAGCGGTCTCGCGGCCCAAAAAAAGGGGCCGTCTCTCGACGGCCCATAGGGGGAGATACCAGCTGTTTTGGGCGCGGGATTCTCCATCCAAGGAATCCCGCGCGCTTTTGTGATGGCATGCATCAGAGCGAGAAGTCGTAGCGCGCTCCGAGACGGACGTAGCGGGGATCCTGGAACGACCGGGGGCGAAAGCAATTGGAGCTCAGCACGCCCGAGCCGTTCTCGCAGCTCTCAAAGACCTGAGTCACGCGCTGCTTGCCCAGCAAGTTGAATACATCGGCCGAAAGCGTGAGCTTGTGGTCGAGGAAGGCGGGCTGCCAGGCCGCGCTCACGTTGAACGTATAAGTCCAGGGCGTGCGGCCGCGTGAACCGCGAGGCGACGGTTGACCGTTACACCAGAAGTAGGCGGCGCCATAGCCGAAGGGATCGCCGCCTACCGAATTCGGGCGCGCGCCGATGCAGCTGATAGGCGTGCCTGAAGCGATGCGGGTAACGGTGGACAGACGCCACTCGGGTGTGGGCTCGTAGGTGCCCAGGATGCGCAGCTGGTGCGTCTGGTCGTTGGCGAGCGGGCCGTTGGTGTTCTCCATGATCTCGGGAAAGTCCCAACTTTCCGTGGTGGAGACGTCAGCCTGGACGATGTCCGAATCGAGCTGGCCTTCCGAGTTGCCGTAGCTGCGGGAGAACGTGTATTCGATCTTGCCGTACCACTTGTCGCTGAACTGATGTTCGCCGTACAGGTCGAGCATGTAGTAGCGGCGCTTCGCGTGCGGCTCGCCGATGTCGGCGGCGGTGAGCGGCACGGACAGGTATTGGCCCGGCGCGGGCGACAGCACGAAGGTAGCGTGATTGCCCGGGTTGTAAAGCCAGCATCCGGTGCCATTGCCGATGCCGGCGTTGACCTGATCCAGCAGGCCATGCGCAGCACCCCAGGTCTGCAGTGGGCGCGGATCGCAGGAGTCGTCGATCAGGTTGCGCAGGATGCGGAACATGGCCTTGGCGCCAACCGTCCAGTTATTGGGCAGCTGCTTGTCGAAGCCCAGAATGTACTCGTCTTGGAAATACGTCTTCAGATTGGCGATGGAGACGGTCCTAGCATCCGGCGGCACACCGTTTGCGCCGTTGTTGTAGAAGGTCTGCGAGTACGGCTTGCCGATGCTCAGGCCGGTCGGGGCGCCGGTCACCGGGTCGATGCCGGTGAACGCGTAGTAGGTGGACGGGAAGGTCGACGGACCGGCGCCGCGCAGCGCCACGCTGGTGGGCAAGCCGAGGTGATAGCGGCCTGCGTTGCCGTAGATCTTCAGGCTGCTGTCGCCGTAGACGTCCCAGCTGAAGCCAAGGCGCGGATCGAGCTGATTACGCTCCTTCGCATAAGCCTGACCGGCGCCGTTGTAGTTGGTGAACTGCTCGTTGCGCAGGCCCAGGTAAGCGTGCCAGCGGTCGGTGATCTGCCAGTTGTCTTCGATGAACTCCGAGCGCTGCGCCGTGCGCGCAGACGAACCGGTGGTCAGGCCCGTCGCCTCCACGTAGTAACCGTTAGCGAAATCGGCGGGGTTGAACAGCGCCGGGTCAAGGCCGAGGTTGGAGAGACGGTTGGTGATGGCCGAACCGTCTCCGAGGTCGTTGTAGCGCCACTGCGTGCCGGTGACCGGAGCGCTGCCCCAGGTGGCGCGCAACTGGTAGTTGTCCATGCCCGCGCGCAGGTCGTGGCCGCCCAGGCGGTACTCGATATTGAAGCTCCAGCCTGTGGTGCTATCGGTGGAACCGGGGTTGAGTGTCGTCGAGTTGCCGAACTGGCAGTTGGCGACCGGCGGAGCGCTGTTGCGGTTGTCGACGATGGCCGGGCAAGAGAGGCCGCTCAACGTCTGCACATGATCGGAGCTGCTCTTTCCGTACATGGCGTTGATGGTGAGGTTATCGGTGAGATAGCCGGTGTAGTGGCCGATATAGACGTTGCCGCCCGGAGTGCCATTGGTCTGCGTGCCGTTGAAGTTCTTGGTGTACTGATGGCCGCGGAAGCCGGTGTTCTGTCCGGTCGCGTAGTTGTAGCCGTAGATCTGCGAGTCGGTGGTCTCGTCGTCGCCGATGCCGGTGAACTCCAGGATATGGTTGTCCGTGATGTTCCAGTTGAGCTTGACCAGCCAACGACTGATCTTGTTCGTGTCGTTCTGGACAGTGTTATTGGGCGCGGCGCCGAATCTGGGGGTGAAGGCCTGATCGGTCGAGCGAACGGCGTCTGCTGCGCCGAAGAAGAACAGTTTGTCCTTGATCAGCGGGCCGCCGATCGATCCGGAGTACTGCAGTTCGTCGCGATCCCGGCCGGCAAAGCCATTGCCGAGCTGGTAGAGCTGACCATTGCGGCGATGAACGTCGCGAGGTTGCTGTGCCAGGGCGCTCGGTGACCACAAGACCTGGACGTCGCCCTTCCACTGATTGGTGCCGCTCTTGGTCACGACGTTGATGACACCGCCCGTGGAGCGGCCGTACTCGGCGCCGTAGCCGCCGATGAGCACCTGTTCTTGGTCGATGGCGTCATATGGGAGCTGGCGGGAGCTCACGCCCGTAAGTGGATTGGTGACGGAGAAACCGTTGACGTAGTACGAGTTCTCGGAGGCGGACGATCCACCGAACGACAACGCGTTGCCGTAGCCACGCGCGGCAGGGACTGTGCCAGGTGCAAGCAGTGCGACCGAACTGATCGAGGTGCGCGCGATCGGCAGCTTGGCGAGCTGGTCGGCGGTGACGACGGCACGCGAGTCCACCGAAGATACGTCGATCGCCGGTAGCGCATTGCCTACTACCTGCACCGCGCCCAGCGTCTGGGCATTGGCCGCGCTGGCGGCGACAAAGGAAACCTCGGTGCCGCTGCTGATGGTGGTCTGCACGTTGCTGCGGCTGTCTACCGTCTTGCCGTCCTTGATCACGGAGACGTTGTAGAGGCCGATCGGCAGCGAGGCGGCGCGGTAGCGGCCCTGATTGTCGGTGGTCAGGTCGCGCTTGAGGCCGGTCTGCGTGCTCTCGATGTGGATGGTTTCTCCCGGCGCGGCCTGGCCGTAGATCACACCTGTCGCGTTGGACTGGGCAAGCGAGACGCCGCTCGTCAGGCCCAGGCCAAGGGCCAGGGCGAGGGCGAGCTGGCGCCGCGGCAGCGAATAACCACCGTAGCGTTTGGCGTTGCTGGAAGTCATGGTCGAACCTCGGTTGATGATGACGATGCTTCGAACTGAGCGAATGTTCATCGAACCGGAATGCCGCTCAAGGGGCGGCCGCGCGTCTAATAAGTAGCGCTACTCCCCGCGGACCGACCCTGGCGACCTACTCCCCCGATTCGCCGGATGTCCCCACACCCGGAGGCCCCTGACGCGGCATTCGCCGTGACTAATGACCTGAGAGCCAAACTACGAAAGGGGGGATTTGTTATGCAATGGTTACGCACTATGCGCAAAAAGTTGCGCAAGGGTAAATGGCGCGGTTTATGCGCATCGCGATAATGCTCGAATAAATAGCTATTTGTCAGGCACAGGCAAGGTATTCGCCTGTTCTTGCGAAATATGGCCGCTCGAAATTCTGCTGGCGAAAGGTAGGCGTGTCCTTCGGGACACAAATGTGAAAACGTCACAGCCATTTTCTAAATGGCGAATAAATGAAAAAGTTAATCGGGTGCTTTTTTTTGCCCTAATAACGAAAAAAGACGGGGCGGGGCCCCGTCTTCTTTTGAAACGCTTAGCGCGGCGGATAATCCGTTAATCAGTACCGCGGCACGCTCGCATCGATCTCCGCGGCCCACGCATCCATGCCGCCTTGCACGTTATAGACGTTGCTGAAGCCATGCGCGGCGAAGCGCTCGGCCACGCCGCGGCTGGAAATGCCGTGGTGGCAGATGAAGGCGATCGCAGTGTCCTTGGGCAGGGCCGCCAACGCGTCGTAACCCTCCTCATCCAGCACACGGGCTTGTGGCAGCGGTGCGGCCTGGGCTCGGCCGTGGGCGGGGCGCACGTCGACCAGCACGAGATCGCCGGCCTGGAGACGTGCCTTGAGTTCTTGCACGGTGAGGCTCTTGATCTCCTGCGCGCCGGGGAACTTCAGGCTCAGGCCTTCGCCCTGCACGGTGGACACCCAGTCGATCACGATGCCCTTGGCGCGCTGCGCGCTCGACGGATCGAAGTGCACTTCGAGGCCATTGCTGGCCGCGACGATGTCGTGATCGCCGGCCGGCGCCAGCTGGAAGCCGGCGCTGTGGTCGGGGCCGATTTCCAGATGCAGGGCCAGGCCCTGGGCGTTGGCCGTGCCCTGGCGGATCGCCTCGGCGGCCTTGTCGGTAATGGTGATCTGCGGGGGCGTGCGGTCCGGCGGGGCGGCGCCGAACAGCTGGTGCAGCTCGCCGCTCGTGTACATCTGGCGAATGATGTCGGCGCCGCCGACCAGCTCACCTTCGACGTACAGCTGCGGGATCGTCGGCCAGTCACCATAGGCCTTGATGCCCTCGCGGATCTCCGGATCTTCCAGCACGTTCACCGTGTGGTAGTCGGGCAGCAGCTCATTGAGGGTATTGGTCGCGGCGGCGGAGAAGCCGCACATGGGCTGGTGGCGCGTGCCTTTCATGAACAGCACCACGCGGTGGTTCTTGAGCAGGATTTCGATGCGTTCGCGGGTGGCGCTGTCGAGGGACATCAGGGAGGACTCCGGCAAAGAGGGTCAATGATACCCCCTCCATATGCCGGCGCCCCCGCAGCGCTTCAAGCGGCCGGCGGATCAGGGGCGAGCGGCGAGGACGCGGGCCCGCCTCCTGCGATGGCGCATCCCGTCGCCCCCGCGCCCTCGCCGCTCATCCCTGATGGGTTCGTCGCCTCAGGCCGCGGGGCGCAGTTCGGCCAGGCTGCGCTGGTGCCGCGCCAGTGGCGCCAGCGCGAGTCCGGCGGCCGGCGAGGGCAGTACCAGCTCGCGGCTGGCGCGGCCCAGCGCGGCCGGCTGCTCGCTCCAGTGAATCAGCTCCATCGCGCCGGTGTGGTCTTCGACCAGTGCCGTGCAGTGCTCCACCCAGTCGCCGTCGTTGAGGTACAGCACGCCGTCCATTTCGCGCACGTGGCCGAAATGGATGTGGCCGCAGATGTGGCCGTCGAAGCCGCGTTCCCGCGCGTCGTCGGCGACGCGCCGCTCGTAGGCGCGGATATAGGCCAGCGCCTTGCGGATGTGCGACTTCACGATGATCGACAGCGGCAGGTAGGGCAGCTCCATGCGCCGCCGCATCGCGTGCACGCGGCGGTTGGTCCAGCAGATGAAGCGATGCATCACTTCGCCCAGGTGCAGCATCCAGGTGCGGCCGATCTGTTCCGGATCGAATTCGTCGCCGTGGCTGACGCGGTAGCGTCGCCCATCGGCTCCCTCGTGCACCGCGTCCAGTTCGATCCGCACGCCGCCGAAGCTTTGCCCGGCCAAGCCGCGCAGCGGAGCGTCGTGGTTGCCGGGGATATAGATCACTTCGATGCCGCGTCGGGCCATGTCCAGCACTTCGGCCAGCACCGCGCCGTGGTCCGCGTGCCACCAGGTGCGGCGCGCGAGCGACTCCATGTCGATGATGTCCCCGACCAGATAGAGCTTCTGGCAGCGCAGGCTGCGCAGGAAATCGAGCAGGTAGCCGGCCTTGCAGTCAGGCGTGCCCAAGTGCACGTCGGAGATGAAGGCGCTGCGGTAGTGAAAGGTCGCCATGGCGGTCTCTCCCGGTGGTTCATCCGGGATGCCAGTGTCGGCCGCTTACGTCACCGCACGATGGCGCGAGGGTTGCAGGTTTGTTGCGGCGCGGGACGCTCAGGCGAGCAAACGGCGGGCGACCGGCAGGGCCGCTTCTGCCCAAAGCCGATACTGCGCGGCAGAGGGATGCAGCCCGTCGTCGGCGAGCAGCGCGGGATGGGCGCGGGAAATCGGCGCGATGTCGACGAAGGCGGCGCCGGCGTGCCCGCTTTCCTCGCGGGCGATCTGGTTATAGGCATCCAGTTCGGCGGCGATGCGGGTCGTATCGCGACCGCTGTCGTGGGCAAACGGCGTGACGCCCCAGTCGGGGATCGACAGCACCAGCACCCGGTCGGCCCGCTCGCCGGCCAAGGCGGTCGCGCGTTCGAGCAGGCGGCGAAACTCGCCGCGGTACTCGTCCGCGGCGCGGCCCCGGTATTGGTTGTTGACGCCGATGAGCAGGCTGACCAGTCCGTAAGGCGGCGCGAACGAAGCGCCGTCCATCGCCGCCCGCAGCTCGTCGGTAGTCCAGCCCGTGGTGGCGAGGATGGTCGGATCGGCCAGCGATACGCCCTGCGCGCGCAGGCCGGCGGCCAGGCGCATCGGCCAGCGTCCCTCGGCGGGGACGCCTTCGCCGATCGTGTAGGAATCGCCCAGCGCGAGATAGCTCGACATGGAAGGTCAGGCGACCGCGCGCGTCTTGAGCTGCTCGTCGGCCATGCGCGCCAGCACGCGTTCGATGCGTACGAACACTTCGCGCAGCTGCTCCGGCGGCGGCAACAGGGTGAGGCGAAGGTGGCGGCTTTCCGGCACGTTGAAGCTGCTGCCCGGCACGACCAGCACCGACTCCTCCTCGAGCAGGCGCAGCGCGAAGGCGTTGTCGTCGAAACGCGGCAAACGGTCGGCGCGCACGCGCGGGAAGGCGTACAGCGCGCCGCCGGGCGCGACCAGGTCGAGGAAGGCACTGGCGCCCACGCCTTCGACGATCATCCGGCGCGCCTCGTGCAGGCGGCCGCCCAGGCCGGTGAGCGCGCCGATCGTCGGCTTGCTTTCCAGCGCCGGACGTACCGCCCACTGCGCGGTAACATTGGCGCACAGGCGCAGCGCGGCGAGCAGCTGCAACGCGTCGCGGTATTCCGTCGTGCGCGCCGGGTCGCCGGACAGGCTCATCCAGCCTACGCGGTAGCCGCAGGCGCGGTGCACCTTGCTCAGGCCGCCGAAGCTCACGCAGGGAACATCGCCGGCCACCTTGGCCAATGGCTCGAACTGTGCGCCGTCGTACAGGATCTCGTCGTAGATCTCATCGCTGAGCAGCAGCAGGTGATGGCGCTCGGCGATGCGCACGATGCGCTCCAGCAGCTCGCGCGGGTAAACGGCCCCGGTCGGGTTGTTCGGGTTGATCAGCACGATCGCGCGCGTGTGGGGCGTGACCAGTGCCTCGATCTCGTCCGGATCGGGCAGGTGGCCGCTCTCCGCCAGGCAACGGTAGTAACGCGGCTTGCCGTCATTGAGGATGGTGGCGGCGCTCCACAGCGGATAGTCCGGGCTGGGCAGCAGCACCTCGTCACCCGGTTGCAGCAGGGCGCGCAGGCTGAGGTCGATCAGCTCGCTCACGCCGTTGCCGACGAAGACGCGCTCCACATCCACGCCGCGGGCGCCGCGGGCGCGCTGCTGGGTGGCGATCACTTCGCGTGCTTCTTCCAGGCCCTGTTCGTGTCCATAGGCTTCGCTATCGCGCAGATGGGCGGCGATGGCATCGCGCAGGTGGGCGGGAGTCTCGAACCCATAGCGGCCCGGGTTGCCGATGTTGAGCTTGATGATCGGCAGGCCGGCGGCCTCCAGTTCGCGCGAACGCCGGGTGAGCGCGCCACGGATTTCATAGCGCACTTCCGCCAGGTGCGCACTGGGTTTGATCGAGGCCAACGTCGGGATCCTTGCTATGCCTGGCGCCGCGCGTGGCGGCGTCTTTGGGGTGTGACCGCATGCTAGCAGCGCCTGCCTGGGCGTGCGAGGCGAGGCCAGGCCTGATTCCGGGCGGCGTGCAGGCAGGGCATAATCGCCCGTCATGACCCCGGCCGAGACCATCGAACGCCTGCGCCGCGTCGGCTGGCGCGGCGACGCCCTGCCGCAAGGCCAGCTGCGGCTCGCCCGCGTGGTGGCCCAGCACCGGGCAGGCTACGAACTGCACGACGGTGTTGCGCTGTTCGGCGCCCAGCCGGCGGGCCACTTCCTCAAGCGCAGCCTCGACCCGTCCGAACGCCCCGCCGTGGGCGATTTCGTAGAGCTGGAGCCTGGCTCGCCGCCGCATATCGTCAAGGTGCTTCCGCGCCGCACGGTGCTGTCGCGTGCCGCCGCGGGCGAGCGCTATGAGCGGCAGATCATCGCCACCAATATCGATTACGTGCTGGTGCTGACGGGGCTGGACGGCGATTTCAACCCGGCCCGCATCGAGCGCTATCTCTCGCTTACCGAGGATTCCGGGGCCCAGGCTGTCGTGCTGCTGAGCAAGCTGGATATCCGCGAAGACGCCGACGAACTGGTCGAGACCCTGCGCGCGCGGCTGCCGGCCGGTGTGCCGATCCACGCCATCAACGGCAAGGATCCGGCCAGCGTGGCGACGCTCGCGCGCTACCTACAGCCGGGCGACAGCGCGGTGCTGGTGGGTTCTTCCGGCGCCGGCAAGTCCACGCTGACCAATACCTTGCTCGGCACGGCGCGCATGGCCACCGGCGAGGTGCGCGCGCACGACAGTCGCGGCCGCCACACCACCACCCACCGTGCGCTGCTGCAGCTACCCAGCGGCGGCTGTCTGATCGATACGCCGGGAATGCGTGAGCTCAAGCTCACCGGCGACGAGAACCTCGACCTGTTCGCCGACATCGACGCGCTGGCCGAGCAATGCCGCTTCGCCGATTGCGGCCACGGCAGCGAGCCGGGCTGCGCCGTGCAGGCGGCGCTGGACAGCGGCGACCTGTCGGCCGAGCGCTGGCGCAACTATCTGAAGCTGCGCGACGAGCGTGAGGAACAGGCGGCCACGCTGGAGGCGCGCCTGCGCCGCCAGCGTGGGGGAAGGCCGTCGACCAAGCCCCATGGGCCGCGCGGCATGCGCGACCGCGAATGATCGAGCCACCGGGTCAGGAGCCAGCCATGAACGCCACCGCACCGCTCGCGCCCTCCCTGCAACGCTACGCCGAACTGGATCAGCGCCTGCTGGCGGCGGTGAAGGGCATCCGCATCCTGCCTACCGTGGCGTGGCCGGCCACCGTGGAGAACCGCCTGATCGGCGCGTTCGCCAAGGGCGACTACAGCCTGCCGACGATCGACTACACGCGCCCGGACCTCTCCGAGGCGCGCGCCGAGCTGGCCGCGATCGAGCGCGAGGCGGGCCACGACGATCCGATGGGCGAGTATCTGTGCCGCACCGCCGAGTCGTGGCGCATTGCTGCCGAGATGCTGGAGGCCGTGGGCACCGACGCGGTCACCGCGCCGTCGATCGTGCTGTATGGCCGGCCCGGCGATCCGATTCCCGGCAGCGATCGCAGCAATCTCGATGCCGCGCGCTATTTCGTGGAGCTGTCGGACGAACTGGGCTCGGATCTGCTGGCCGACGACATCGCCAACGACATCCAGGCCGACGTACTGCGTGCCGACCTGTCCAAGACGCTGGATGAGTTTTTCGGCAGCGGTGTCATCCACGTGGAAGTGGACGACGAACTCACCGCCAAGGCCGCGGCTGGCGCCACCCGCATCCGCCTGCGCGGCGGCACGACCTTCAGCGAGTACGATCGCCATCAGCTGCTGGCGCACGAGGCCTACGTACACTCGCTGACCGCGCTCAACGGCCGCGCGCAGCCGGTACTCGCCTCGCTCGCCCGCACCTCGCCGCGGGTCACCGCGACGCAGGAGGGGCTGGCGGTGTTCGCCGAACTGATGTCCGGCGCCATCGACATCGCGCGCCTCAAGCGCATCAGCCTGCGCATCCTGGCCATCGATATGGCGCTCAACGGCGCGGATTTCGTCGAGGTCTACAAGTACTTCGCCAGCTGCGGGCAGAACACGTTCGACAGCTTCCACTCGGCGCAGCGCGTGTTCCGCGGCGTGCCGCTGGGCGGTGGCGCAGCATTCGCCAAGGACAACGTGTACCTGAGCGGGCTGCTCACGGTGCACACATTCTTCCGCTGGGCGCTCAAGCAGCGGCGCATGGACATGCTCAAGCGCCTGTTCGCCGGCAAGCTGGCGTTGCACGACGTGATCAGCCTCGAACCGCATTTCGAGAGCGGCGCCATCGCGCCGCCGCGCTGGCTGCCGCCGTGGATGCAGCACGTGCACGGGCTGGCGGGGAAGCTGGCGTTCTCTCTGTTCGTCAACCGCATCCATATGGGGCGGGTGCAGGCGGAAAGCCTGTCGCTGAGCCTCTAATACATTCCGGCTAGTCGCGTGGATGAGCGGCTTTATGCCGCACGTCCGCGCAAGCCATACGCGTGCGTTCTTGCGCATCGCGGCGGGGAACGGCGTCGGCGCGGTGCTACCATGCCGCGATGCCGCCGGAAGCGGCACTCCATTCCCTCCGCACCTTCAGCGATCGCGCACCCATGGCCCTCCCCGAAGAACTTCGCCTCGCCGCTCTCGAATACCACCGCCTGCCGCGCCCCGGCAAAATCAAGGTTTCCGCCACCAAGGCCATGGTCACTCAGCGCGACCTGTCGCTGGCCTATTCGCCCGGCGTGGCCTATGCCTGCGAAGCCATCGTGGAAGATGCGCAAGCCGCCAGCGAGATGACCGCGCGCGGCAACCTGGTCGCGGTGATCACCAACGGCACGGCCGTGCTGGGCCTGGGCGACATCGGCCCGCTGGCCGGCAAGCCGGTGATGGAAGGCAAGGGCGTGCTGTTTCAGAAATTCGCCGGCATCGACGTGTTCGACATCGAGATCGACGAGCGCGATCCGGACAAGCTGGTGGACATCATCGCCAGCCTGGAGCCGACCTTCGGCGGCATCAACCTGGAAGACATCAAGGCGCCGGAGTGCTTCATCGTGGAGCGCAAGCTGCGCGAGCGCATGAAGATCCCGGTATTCCACGACGACCAGCACGGCACCGCCATCATCGTCGGCGCCGCCGTGCTCAACGCACTGGAAGTGGTGGGAAAGAAAATCGAGGACGTGAAGCTGGCCACGGCCGGCGCCGGCGCAGCCGGCATCGCCTGCCTGGACATGTTGGTGGCGCTGGGTCTGAAGCCCGAGCACATCCTCGCCTACGACCGCGAGGGCGTGCTGTACACCGGCCGCGACCAGATGGATCCGGACAAGCAGCGTTACGCGCGCGACACCAAGGCGCGCACGCTGGCCGAGATCGTCGATGGCGCAGACATCTTCCTGGGCCTTTCGGCCGGCGGCGTGCTCAAGCCGGAGATGGTCGCCACGATGGCGCGCCAGCCGATCATCCTGGCCCTGGCCAACCCTAATCCCGAGATCCTCCCGGAAGACGCCAAGAAGGTCCGTCCGGATTGCATCATTGCCACCGGCCGTTCGGACTATCCGAACCAGGTCAACAATGCGCTGTGCTTCCCCTACATCTTCCGCGGCGCGCTGGACGTAGGCGCCACTGGCATCAACGAAGCGATGAAGCTCGCCTGCGTGCGCGCCATCGCCGAGCTGGCGCGCATGGAAGCCGGCGACCTGGCCAGTGCCTACGGCGGCGACGTGCCGACCTTCGGTGACGAATACCTGATCCCGCGCCCGTTCGATCCGCGCCTGCTGGTAATGCTGGCGCCGGCGGTGGCGCAGGCGGCGATGGATTCGGGCGTGGCCACGCGACCGATCCACGACATGGACGCGTACAAGGAAAAACTCGGTCAGTTCATCTACCGCACCGGCCTGCTGATGAAGCCGGTGTACGAGCGCGCCCGTGCCGACCGCAAGCGCGTGGTCTATGCGGAAGGCGAAGAGGAAACCGTGCTGCGCGCGGTGCAGACGGTAATCGACGAGCGCCTCGCGTTCCCGATCCTGATCGGCCGCCCGAGCGTGATCGAGACGCGCATCCAGCGCCTGGGCCTGCGCATGAAGGTCGGCGTGGATTTCGAGATGACCAACATCGACGACGATCCGCGCTTCAACGATTACTGGCAGCAGTATCACGCCCTGACCGAGCGTCGCGGCGTGTCGCCGGCGGCGGCCAAGAACCTGCTGCGCTCGCGGCCCACGCTCATCGCTTCGCTGATGGTCGAGCGCGGCGAAGCCGATGCGATGATCTGCGGCTTGGTGGGTCGTTTCCACAAGAAGCTCGGTTACATGCGCAGCGTGTTCGGTCTCGATCCTGGTGTGCAGTGCACCTCAGCCATGACCGGCGTGATCAACGATCAGGGCGCATGGTTCTTCCTCGATACGCATGTGCAGGTCGATCCCACGGCCGAGCAGATCGCCGAGGCCACCCTGCAGGCCAGCTATCGCCTCAAGCTGTTCGGCATCGAGCCGAAGGTGGCGCTGTTGTCGCATTCCAACTATGGCAGCCACGACAACCCCAGCGCGGCGAAGATGCGCAAGGTCTACGAGCTGCTGAAGTCGCGCCTGCCGAAGCTGGAAATGGACGGCGAAATGCAGGCGGACACGGCATGGGACGAAGGGCTGCGCACGCGCATGTTCCCCCACACCACGCTGACCGGCCGCGCCAATCTGTTCGTGATGCCCAACCTCGATGCGGCCAACATCACCTACAACATGGTGCGCGTAATGACCGACGGCGTGGCCATCGGCCCGATCCTGATGGGTATCGACAAGCCGGCCCACATCCTGACGCCGGCATCGACGCCGCGCCGCGTGGTCAACATGACGGCGATCGCCGCGGTGGATGCGCAGATCCGCGGTCAGATGGCGCGCTGAGCCACCAGGCGCCCGATCCGCGGGTGCCAGAGCGGATGACGAGAACCGGCGGGCGACCGCCGGTTCTTTTTTGCCATTTCTAAACCGCCCGAAGCCCCATTCGGCGCCGTATCGACGTGGGTCGAATTGGCGGCCAGACCCCGCCGGAGCTAAACTCGGCCGGTTCCCCGCATCCCCGATGCGCCACCTGCAGCCGCGCCGGTTCCCGGCGTCGCGGAGAGAAGACTCCCCATGGATCAGCTCGACGATATCGTCCATCAGGACCTCGACCCCACCGAAACCCAGGAATGGGTCGATTCGCTCAATGCGGTCATCAACCATGACGGCACCGAGCGCGCGCATTACCTGCTGGAGAAGATGGTCGACTCGACCCGTCGTGCCGGCGGCTACCTGCCGTTCGATCCGACTACCGAATACGTCAACACCATCCCGGCCAGCCGCGAAGCCAAGAGCCCGGGCGACGCCGCGATCGAATGGCGCATCCGCACCCTGGTCCGCTGGAACGCGATGGCGATGGTGGTGCGCGCCAATCGCAAGCCGGGCGAGCTGGGCGGTCATATCGCCAGCTTCGCCTCCTCGGCCACGCTGTACGACGTGGGCTTCAACCATTTCTGGCGCGCCCCGAGCGCCGACCATCCGGGCGACCTGGTATTCCACCAGGGTCATTCCAGCCCGGGCATCTATGCGCGCTCCTTCCTGGAAGGCCGCATCGGCGAGGACCAGCTCGACTTGTTCCGCATGGAAGTGGCCGGCAAGGGCCGCGGCCTGTCCTCCTATCCGCATCCCTGGCTGATGCCGGACTACTGGCAGGTGCCGACCGTGTCGATGGGCCTGGGTCCGATCCAGGCGATCTATCAGGCGCAGTTCTGGAAGTACCTGGAGCACCGCGGCCTGATCCCGAAGTCCGACCGGAAGATCTGGTGCTTCATGGGCGACGGCGAGACGGACGAGCCGGAGTCGCTCGGCGCCATTTCGCTGGCCGGCCGCGAGGGCCTGGACAACCTGGTGTTCGTGATCAACTGCAACCTGCAGCGCCTGGACGGTCCGGTGCGCGGCAACGGCAAGATCATCCAGGAGCTGGAGGGCGTGTTCCGCGGTGCCGGCTGGAATGCCATCAAGGTGATCTGGGGCAGCTACTGGGATCCGCTCCTGGCGCGCGACAAGGACGGCGTGCTGCGCAAGCTGATGATGGAAACCATCGACGGCGAATACCAGGCCTGCAAGGCCTTCGGCGGCGCGTACACGCGCGAGCATTTCTTCGGCAAGTATCCGGAGACGCGCGAGATGGTCGCCAACCTCAGTGACGACGACATCTGGCGCCTCAACCGCGGTGGCCATGATCCGCACAAGGTCTATGCGGCCTACCACCAGGCGGTGAACACCAAGGGCATGCCCACGGTGATCCTGGCCAAGACGGTGAAGGGCTACGGCATGGGCGCGGCCGGCGAGTCGCAGAACCCGACCCACCAGCAGAAGAAGCTGGACGACGAGGCCGTGCGCCACTTCCGCGACCGTTTCAACATTCCGGTGTCGGACGACAAGCTCAAGGATGTGCCGTACTACCACCCCGGCAAGGACTCTGAGGAAGTGCAGTACATGCTCGAGCGCCGCCGTGCGCTGGGCGGTTCGCTGCCGCAGCGCCGCCGCACTTCGGACGTGAAGCTGAAGGCGCCGGAGCTGTCGGCGTTCGAGCAGATCACCAAGGGCACCGGCGAGCGCGAGATCTCGACCACCATGGCGCTGGTGCGCGGCATGAACCTGCTGCTGCGCGACAAGCAGATCGGCGAGCGCATCGTGCCGATCGTGGCCGACGAGGCGCGTACGTTCGGCATGGAGGGCATGTTCCGCCAGATCGGCATCTATGCGCCGTTCGGCCAGAAATACCGTCCGCAGGACGCCGACCAGCTGCTGTACTACCGCGAAGACCAGAAGGGCCAAGTGCTGCAGGAAGGCATTTCCGAGGCCGGCGGCATGGCCGCCTGGATGGCCGCGGCGACCAGCTACAGCATCAGCAACGTGCCGATGCTGCCGTTCTTCATCTACTACTCGATGTTCGGCTTCCAGCGCATCGGCGACCTGGCCTGGGCGGCCGGCGACATGCGCGCGCGCGGCTTCCTGATCGGCGGTACCTCCGGCCGCACCACGCTCAACGGCGAGGGCCTGCAGCACGAGGACGGCAGCTCGCACCTGATGTCCGGCGCGATCCCGAACGTGAAGTCGTACGACCCGACCTTCTCCTACGAAGTGGCGGTCATCATGCAGGACGGTACGCGCCGCATGCTCCAGGAGCAGGAGGACGTGTACTACTACATCACCGTGATGAATGAGAACTACAGCCATCCGGATCTGCCGGCGGGCGTGGAAGAACACATCATCAAGGGCATGTACCTGTTCAAGGATGCCGGCAAGCCGAAGAAGGGCGAGCCGCGCGTGCAGCTGCTGGGTTCGGGCACCATCCTGCGCGAAGTGATCGCCGCCGCCGAACTGCTGGAGAAGGATTTCGGCGTCACCGCCGACATCTGGTCGGTGCCGAGCTTCAGCGAAGTGCGCCGCGACGGCTTCGACGCCGAGCGGTGGAACCGCCTGCATCCGGAAGCGGAACAGCGCGTCCCGCACGTGACCGCGCTGCTGCAAGGCCGTCAGGGCCCGGCCGTCGCCGCCACGGACTACGTGCGCGAGTTCGCCGACCAGATCCGTGCCTTCATGCCCGACGGCATGCGCTACACGGTGCTGGGCACCGACGGCTTCGGCCGTTCGGACACGCGCGAGCATCTGCGTGGCTTCTTCGAAGTCGATCGCTACTGGATCGCGCAGGCGGCGTTGTCCGCGCTGGCGAAGGAAGGCAAGGTCAACCCCAAGGACGTCGCGCGCGCGATGAAGGAATACAAGCTCGATTCCGACAAGCCGAATCCGCTATACGTCTGATGGACGAGAAACAAGAAACCCGCCGAAAGGCGGGTTTCTTGTATGGACGTCTCGACGTCCGATGCGCCGTTGCGGAGAACTCAGTCCTCGTCACTGCGGAATGCACGGCGCAGCAGCAGGAAAGCGCCGATCGTGCCCGCGACGATCGCCGCGGTCGCCACCGGATGGCGGCTCACCTGGCGGCGCAGGCGGCGATACTGATAGTTGGCCTCGTCCGCGAAGTCCTCGGCGGCGTGCGACAGGCGCTTGGCGTAATCGACTTTCTGGCGTCCGAAGCGCCGCCGCATGTCCCGGCCGCGCTCGATCAGCCCATCGGCGTGATCACCGGCCACGTCGGCGTAATGGCGCGCCCGTTCCCGGACCTGCTCGCCGAGGCCGTTGAACGTGTTCTCGATATCGCGGTTCCGACCCATGTCCTGTCTCCTTTCAGCCAGGGTGAAAACATGCCAGCGTGACCGTGAGCGACGCGTAAATAGCACTGTCACGATTCAGTTACCGGTGGAGCGGCGTCATTGCACCATCGCGTAAGCGCCGCCGCGTTCGATCGCCCGCCGATAGGCGGGGCGGGCATGGATGCGTTGCAGGAAGTCCCACAGGTGTGGATGCGCCTGGGCGTTCAAGCCTGCGCGGGATGCGGCGGCCTCCAGCGGGAAACTCATCTGGATATCGGCCACGCTGAATTGCTCGCCGCCGAACCATGGCGACTTGCCAAGCTCGGCTTCCAGGTAAGCCAGGTGCGTCTTCAGCTGCGGATCCACAAAGGTGCGCTGCACTTTGGCCGAGATGGTCCGCAGCAGCGGCCTGATGAAAAACGGCGCGGGGCTGTGCTGCAGCCGCGCGAACACCAGCTTCAACAGCAGCGGCGGCATCGCCGAGCCCTCGGCATAGTGCAGCCAATACGTGCAGCGCAGCCGCTCCGGCGTGCCCGGCGCCGGCAGCAGGAGCCCGCCGCCGTAGCGATCGGCCAGGTACTCGATGATCGCGCCGGATTCGGCCAGCACCTGTTCGCCATCGCTGACGACCGGCGACTTGCCCAGCGGGTGCACGCGACGCAGTTCGGGCGGTGCCAGCAGCGTCCGTGGATCGCGCGTGTAGTGCTTGATTTCGTAGGGAAGCTGCAGTTCTTCCAGCAGCCAGAGGATGCGTTGCGAGCGAGAGTTGTCGAGGTGATGGACGACGATCATGGGACTTCCTTCCGATGGGCGCCCGCGGCCGGGCAGACCGGGCATCTGGATCGTATCGACGCGCCTTTACAGCGTATCGGCCGCCGGTTCGCTCAGTTCGCCGGGTTCGCCCGGTTCGGCATGCAGGCGTTGGCGGCGGCGCAGGGTCGGGAACATCCACATCCATAGCCCCACCACGATCAGTGTGCCCACGCCGCCGATCAGCGTTGCGTGGATCGCGCCCACCCAGGCGGCCAGCAGGCCGGATTCGAACTCGCCCAGCTGGTTGGAGGTATTGATGAAGATCGCATTGACGGCGCTGACGCGCCCGCGCATGTCGTCCGGCGTATCCAGCTGCACGAGCGCGCCACGAATCAACATGCTGACCATGTCGAACGCGCCCAGCGCGAACAGCGCCGCCAGCGACAGCCACAGCTGCGTCGACAGCGCGAAGACCAGCGTCGCCACGCCGAAGCCCGCCACCGAGGCGAACATGATCGAGCCTACGCGGCGTTCGAGGCTGTGCCGTGCGAGCCAAAGCGACATCAGCAGCGCGCCCACCGCTGGCGCGGCGCGGAGCAGGCCCAGCCCCCATGGCCCCGTATGGAGCACATCCTTGGCGAAGATCGGCAGGAGCGCGGTGGCGCCGCCCAGCAGCACGGCGAACAGATCCAGCGAAATCACGCCGAGCACGTCCGGTCGTGCGCGAATGAAGTGCACGCCGGCGAATAGCGTCTTCAACGTGGCCGGCTCGCGTTTCGGTTGTGCCTGCTCGTAACGCAGCCGATGCATGAGGACGACGGAAGCGAGGTAAAGCGCCGCGCAGACCACATACACCACGCCGGGGCCCGCGATATACAGCAGACCGCCCAGCGCCGGACCCATGATCATCGCCGCCTGGCCGGCCGAGCCGTTCACCGCCATGGCGCGGGCCAGAAGCTCCGGCGGCACCAGAGCCGGGAGCATGGATTGCATGGCGGGAAATTCGAAGGCCTTGGCGACGCCGATCACGAACACCAGGGCCAGGATGCCGGCCTCGTGCGCGGCATGCAGCAGGCTCAAGGCGGCGAGCACGACGATGGCGGCCAGATCGACGAGCTGCCCGAGCAGCACGATGCGGCGACGCTCGAACTGATCCGCCACGTGTCCTGCGGGCAGGGCCAGCACCACCGAGGGAAGGAATTGCACCAGGCCGATCAAGCCCAGGTCGAAGGCGCGTCCGGTGATCTCGTAGATCTGCCAGCCCACCGCCACGGAAAGCATCTGGAAGCCGAAGCTGGAAGCGATGCGCGCGAACCAGAATTGCACGAACGCCGGATGTTGCCGCAGCAGCGCGGCGGACGAGATGGGGGTCGACATGGGAGTCCTTGCCGGAGAGCGTGCATTGTAATCCGCGGCAGTGCGGCATCGTCGGCGCGCTTGACGCCGTCGTGCCGTCGATTTGACCCGGGTTTGCCGCGCGCATCGATAGCGTGATCGCAGGTTCTGGCGTGGAGGACGACGGCGATGGGCAGGTCCGCCGAACATGTGTACACCGATCCGGCCAGCATCCAGGCATTGGAAGCACTGGTACGCGAGCTGCCGACCAACGGCCATGTGCGCCTGGCCTTGAAGGGAGGTGAGAGCTGCGAAGGCGTGATCGTGGAGCGCCCCAATGTGCAGCTCTATCTCGACCCCGGCGAGCAGCGCGAGGGTATCAATGGCGAGCTGTGCCTGGAGCGCCCCGGCGAACCGGACTGGCATCGCTGGATATGGCTGGACGAGATCGCGCGCGTGGAGCACCTGGACTCCACGCTGGGCAGCGAGTGCTGATCAGGTCAGGCGCGTGAAGCCATCCTCGCTCCAGCCTTCGCTGCCCACGCCGTGGCGCACGAAGAACAGGCCGTCCGGATCGTAGCGACGCTTCGCCTCCGCCAGTCGCGGATAGTTGGTGCCCCAGAAGCGTTGTTGCCAGTCGTGCAGGAAGTAGTCGCTTTCCGAGACATAGGAGCCGGCATCGGGCGCGACCTTCAGCAGAGCCTTCATGGCCTGGTCGATCTTGTGCGCCTGCTGGCGAGCCTTGGCCAGTTCGGGGCTGCGCCCCGGCATGCCGACGAATGCCGGCTCGCCGCCGTCGGCGCAGATCGCCAAGGCGAACGCTTCGAGCATGCCGGGGTTCGTCGCCGTATCGCGTGCACGTTCGATCGCATCGGCCGGCGCACCGGCCAGGCCCTTGTTGAAATGCAGTGCGTAGTCGAAATGCTGGGAAGCGTCGAACAGCGCATCGGCAAGCGCGTCCTGTCGCCCGGGCTGCAACAGCGAAGCAGGCATCCAGGCCGACTGGTAGCCATGGATGAACCAGCCCACCTGGTCGTGATCGCCGCGCCAGATCATGTGGTGCGCCGGGGCGCCGGGGCGGTCGTCCGGCACGATGTACTGGGGTGCGTGTCGGCGGAAGAATGCCGCGTCCCAGAAATGGCGGGCGGGCAGGGCCATGGCGTGGATCGGCTCGACGATGCTGTATTCGGGGTGCGCCTTGACCCAGGCCAGGAAGGGCTCCCAGGTCTGCTGTGCCTGCTCCTGGGTCAGGCCTTGGAACACCATGGAGATCTGCAGCGCGTTGCCGTCGCGGAAGCTCACCTGCTCACCCCAGTGCGGGTTGAACAGTGCCTCGCGGTAGAAGCCGACGAAGCGGCGCACCAGCGTGCGATAGGCCTCGGGCGAGGACGCGAGGATCCGCCCCATCGCCGCGCCGAAGAACTCCGGCAGTTCGAAGGTGCGCAGGGTCAGTCGCGTGATGACGCCCAGGCTGCCGCCGCCACCGCCCTTGATGCCCCAGAACAGTTCCGGGTCGTTGTACGCATTGACCACGCGCACCTTGCCGTCGGCGGTAACGATCTCCGCCTCCAGCAGATTGCCGGCGGCGCTGCCGAAGCCCTTGGAGAAGCTGCCGAAGCCGCCGCTCTGAATCAGGCCGGCGACGCCCACCGTGGCGCAGCCGCCGCCTTGCACGTAGCGCCCGGCCTGGGTGGTGACCGCGTCATAGGCGTCGATCCATAGCGCGCCGGATTGCACGCTGACCGCCGGCAACGGCGTGGCGCGGCCGATGGCGCCTTGCGGCACGAAAGCGTCGTGCAGCTCGATCCGATTCATAGGGCGCGTCCATACCAGCAGCGAATCCGGCGCCTCCGAGGTGCCCTGATAGCTGTGGCCGCCGCCTTTGACCACCAGGCGCAGACGGTGCTGGCGGGCGAAGTTCACCGCGGCGGCGACATCGCTCGCACTCTCGGCGGCCACGGCGTAGGCACTGGGCTGCGAGATCCAGGCATCGGCCCAGCCGCTGGTCTGAGTCAGCGCCGGGTCGTCGCCCAGGGCGAACGGGTTGTCGAGGCGCTTCATCGCCTCATTGCACGCGGCGGAGGGGCACTCGGCGAACGGCGAGCGTGGCTGCAACAGGCGGCCGCCCACCTGCCGGCTCAGCTCGTCCCATCGGGCCGCCGCAGGCCAGCCCGGCTGGCCGGGGCGGACGCGGCGGAACGTCAACGGGCCGGCCAGCGCATGGAGGGCTTTGGCCGGTGAGCTCGCGCCGGCACGAAGGGCCAGCGGCAGCAGCGGGAGGGCGAGGGAAGCTTTGAGCAGGTCGCGGCGATTCATGGGGAGGCTCGTGGAAGGCGCGGCGGCGCCGGATGCCCCGCATGCTGTGACGCTGGCGGCATGCATCCCAGCGCCAAGTGATTGATGGCGGGGCGCAAGGGACGAATGGCGGACCCTGGTGATGACTGGCGGCGCGCTTAGAATGCCCGCCATGCAAATCCGGCCCGGCTTCGACTATCAGGATTTCCAGCGCTGGCGCCGACCGCTCGGGAGGGCGTTCTGGGTGCTGGTCACCCTGCTCAACACGGTGGTCAACGCCGTCGTGGCGCGGATGGACAACCCGCACCTGCCGGCCTGGGAGCCATGGACCTGGGAATGGAGCAGCGGCCTGCTGATCCTCGCGCTGATTCCGGCCGTGCTTGCGGTCGAGCGCCGCTGGCCTTTCCGCCTCGACAGCTGGCGCACCAGCCTGCCCTGGCACCTGCTGGCCAGTATCCCCTTCAGCCTGATCCATGTCGGCGGCATGGTCGCCCTGCGCCGGCTGGTGTATGCCGCGATGGATCGCCACTACGACTTCGGCGCCTGGTGGTCGAACTTCGGCTACGAGTATCTGAAGGACATCCGCACCTATTTCCTCATCATCGCCCTGGTCAGCCTGTCGCGGCTGTGGCTGATGCGCTGGCAGGGCGAGGCGCGCCTGCTGGCCGAGCCGGACGAAGGCCCGCCGGTGGAGCCGGTGGAGCGACCCGAGCGTTTCCTGGTGCGCAAGCTGGGCAAGGAATTCCTGGTCAATGCCAGCGAGATCGAATGGCTGCAGGCCTCGGGCAACTACGTCAACCTGCACGTGCGCGGTCGTGATTATCCGCTGCGCAGCACCATGGCCGGCATCGAGGAGCGCCTGGACGCGCGCCGCTTCGTCCGGGTGCATCGCAGCTATGCGATCAACCTGGACTACCTGGCCGAAATCGAGCCGCTGGAAGCCGGCGAGGCGCGCCTGCGCATGCGCGACGGCGCCGTCGTGCCGTGCAGCCGCCGCTATCGTGCGCAGCTGCGCGAGCGTTTCGGCGAGGCGCCGGCCGGTGCCTGAGCGGTTGCGCCCCTGTGCGCGGCGTTTCACTCTTAAGCCTTTCCAACCCACGGATATCCGCCGATGAACCCGACGCGCCTTCGCTCCGCCGCCGCCCTGGCCGCTCTGTTCGTGCTCGCCGGCTGCTCGCCGTCGGGCGATCAGTCCGCGCCGGCGCAGGCGCCCGCCCAGGCCCAGGCCGACGAGGCCGCCAAGAAGCTGGACACCTATCGCCAGCTGCTGCGCATCCACAACGACGAGATGGCGACCTCGATGGGCAAGGAGATCGTCAGCCGCTACCCGGACAGCGATGCCGCCAAGGAAGTGCAGCAGACCCTGCCGGAGGTGGAAAAGCGCTGGAAGGAAACCAGCGAGAACAACCGCCTGCAGGGCCTGTGGCTGTACCAGGTGTCGCCGATGGCCGGCGGCACGCAGTCCACCGCCACCATCTACAGCAGCCAGCCGTCCGGCAACGACCGCGTGCGCCTGGTGCTGCGCCGCCATACCGAGTGGGGACAGAACGCCTTCCTTTATGCCAGCGGCGAACATGGCTTCGTATGCAAGGCCAACTGCACGCTCAAGACCGTGGTCGATGGCAAGGAGACGGGCATCAAGGCGTTCGCGCCGAGCACCGGCGAGCCGGCGCTGATGATTCGCGACGACAAGGCCTTCATCGCGATGCTGGAGAAGGCCAAGAAGATTTCCATGGATGTCACCATGCAGGACGGCGAGAAGAAGCTCACGCTGGTGTACGAAGTCGGTGGCTTCGATCCGGCGAAGTGGCAGCCGGTGAGCAAGGGCGGCAAGAAGAAGTAACGCGTGCACCCCGTGCGCCGTCGCGCGTTGGTGTGCGAGTCTCCCCTCCACGGAGGATCGGTCATGTCCGCCAAGCGTCTTTTTGCTATCGCTACCGCCGCCGCGTTGCTCAGCGCGTGCGCCAGCGTGCCCTATGCCGAGCGCATCAGTGCACGCCAATCCGCTTACGCTGCCGCGGCGGGCGAACCCGTGCGCAGCTTCCGCTTCTTCGAGCTGTACTCATGGGAGCCGCTGGGCAATAGCCAGCTGGCCGTCTATACGCGGCCTAATGAGGCCTATCTCGTCAGCGTGATGGGGCCGTGCCCGGACCTGGAGTTCACCAACGTCATCGGCCTCACCTCGAATCTGCGCGAGGTGCAGGTGCGCTTCGACAAGGTGCTCACCGGACGGAGCGACTTCCCGTGCACCATCGGCGAGATCCGTCCGGTAGACCTGGGCAAGCTCAAGGCCGTCGAGCACGAGCAGCGCAAGATCCAGGCCGCCGACCGGCCGGCGCAGACGAGCGACAAGCCCGGCGCATGAAGGAGCCGCAAATCTACTGCCCGCATTGCCAATGGCGGCCGCTGGGCAGTAGCCGCTGGCAGTGCTCGCCACGCATGGGCGGCTGCGGCACGACATGGAACACCTTTTGGACCGCCGGCATGTGCCCCGGCTGCGGCTATCGGTGGGAAATCACCGCCTGCCTCGCCTGCAAGCGGTTTTCGCCGCATCGCGACTGGTACCACTGGCCGGAAACGCAGGACACCGGGCACGAGCGGCATGCCGAGATTGAGCGGTAGCGATTGGCTGACATACCTGCCTAGGGATGGAGCACCGGCCAGTCGAGTACCGGATGCGGGCCGGGCAGGTGTGCTTTCAGCAAGGCCGGAGCGAGGCTCAGGCCGTTATCGCTGTTGGTAAACCACAGGATGCCGCGCTTGCGGGCCGGGCAGATCATGAAGAACGACTGGTAGCCATCGTTGATGCCGTGGTGGAAAGCGCAGCTGACGTCATCCTGCCTTTCCAGTCCCACGCCGAGGCCCCAGTGCAGCGCGTACTTGTCGTTCACCACGACCTGGCTTTCGCGTTCGCGCGCCAGCGGCGAGCCAGGCGCGGCATCGAGCATCGCCTGCACGAAGCGCGCATAGTCCGCCGGCGTGGTGTAGACCGACGCCGCGGCGATCGGGCGTCGGAACGGCGCGGCGTCGATGCTTTTTTCCTTCGCGTCGTAACCGGTAGCAAGGCGGTTGGCGTAGTCATCGCGCCATACATAGCTGCTGTCGCGCATGCCAAGTGGCTTGAATACGTGTTCCTCGGCCAGGGCCGGCAGCGGCTTGCCGGTGATGGCCTCCAGCGCGGCGGCCAGATACGCGTAGCCTTCGCCGGAGTAATTCCAGCGCGCTCCCGGTTCGGCAACGAACTTAAGCGGTTCGCCGAAAGCCCAGTTAGGCATGCCGCCGCGATGGCTCAACACCATGCGTGCGGTGACCTTGGCCAAGCGCGGATCGGCGTCGGTATCCCAGGTCGGTGCGGGGGCCATGGGGCTCTGGTCGTGGCGATACGGCGACTTCAAGTAGCGGGCGATCGGTTGATCCAGATCGAGCTTGCCTTCGCGCACGAGATCGAGCGCCAGCATCGCGAATACCGGCTTGCTGAGCGATGCGGCCTGGAACACCGTACGAGGCGTCATCGCGCGCTGGCGCTTGACGTCGGCGAGGCCGCAGCTGCTGGTCGACACATGGCTGCCGGCGATATCGACGATCACCGCGCCGGGTACGCCGGCCTGCCGCAGGACGTCCGGTGCAGGGCAGTCATTGGCGCGCGCGGCCTGACAGGCGGCACAGGCGAGCAGCAGGCCGATTATGCGAAGGAGCATGACGCGATTCCCCGTGTGGATCGGGAAACAGGATGCATCAGCGATGTTTTGCTCGCCGCATGACTGGTGGCATGGCGTGCGAGGTGCCATGCCCGTGCGGCATCAGTGCGGGGAAAGTTTCAATGCAGGAACAGCTTCTCGGTGATCTTGGCGAGCGGCTTTTCCACGATGTCCTGCAGGCGCGCAGGAAGATCCAATGGCTTGAGCAGCATCTTCACCGTCATCTCGGCCGGAATGTTCCGGCGCAGCAGCGCCTGCGCGCGCCCGGTGATGCGCTTGAACTCTTCCTGGTTGTCCTTGTGCTGCGGATAACACTGGTTGAATACGTGGCGCAGCGCGATGTCGCTGTCTTCGCTCTTGATCTCGTTGACCCGGCGCAGGATGGCGCGGAACACCTTGTAGCGGCCGAAGCCCTCGCGTTCGCGGTACAGCCGGAAGTGCTGGTAGAAGTGCTTGTAGTGGCGCACTTCATCGCTCTTGATGTGGTTGGTGAGCTGCTTGAGCACCGGCTCGTCGGTGATGTCGTTGAGGGCGCGGTACAAGCTGGCCGTGCCGGTCTCCACCACGCAGCGTGCGGCCAGCTCCAGGCCGCGGCTGGACTCCAGTTCGTCGGCGGTACACACCTTGCCGTACTCGTCCCAGAACGATTGGAAGCCGCGTTCCCAGTCGAACTCCGGCCACACCTTCCTGACGTAGGCGGCCAGCGCGCGTCCGTGCTGCAGTTCCTCATGTTCCCAATGCTGGCTGAGCCAGGTCTGCAGCGCCTCGTCGCCGGCGAAGTGATCGACGAGATTATGCGTGTAGAGATCGGAGCCGCTTTCGACGAAGGAGGCGCTGCACAGCAGGAAGAACAGGTCTTCGTTGTGGCGCACGCGGTCGAATTCGATGCGGTCGAGGTCCAGGCTTTCCAGAGTCCAGGGCAACGAGGTGTTGTAGCTCACGCGGGATTTCCTGTGCGGGCCCGGGCCGTCCGCGCGGGGCGCGCGCCGGCCTGGCATGACTGTTCTGTGACAACAGCATACGACGAGACCGCGCAGAGGGACTAAGGCCACACTGAACGAACGCCGTCTTTCACCCGCTTTATCCGCGGCGGAGCCGGCTCATCCACCCGCCTCAGCGCACCACTGTGACCGGCACATGCGAGCGGGCCAGCACGTCGTCGGATACCGAGCCCAGCAGCCATCGCGCGAGCGCACCACGCTCCGTGTGACCGATCACCACGTGGTCGATGCCGTGCCGCCGTACCTGGTCCAGCAGAATGTCGCCGGGGCTGCCGGAGACGACCTCGACGTCGAACCATCCTGCGGCCTCCGGCGTCATTTCCCGCAGCTCGGCCATCAGTTCGTTGGCGCGCCGCGCACCGTCGTCGGCCATCACCAGGGCGCAGGTGTCGGCCGCGCCCTCCACCAGCTTCACCGCGTTCACCACGCGGACGCGGCCACCGCAGGCGCGAGCGAGCCCGATCGCAAAGCGGAACGCGCGCTGAGACGAAGCGGAGCCGTCATAGCCGACCAGCGCATACTTGATCATGGCGTCATCCCCCCTTTGGTGACGGCCGTTCAATCGGTCACTTGGCGGCAGCGGCGTTCCACGTGCGTGTTCTTGGACTGCTGGTTTTCCTGGATCTTCTTGCCCGCATAGCCGCCGCCCACGGCGCCTGCCACGGTAGCGAGGGTACGGCCCTTGCCGCCGCCGACCTGATTGCCCAGGAGACCGCCGGCCACCGCGCCGACCGCCATGCCGGCGATCTGGTTCTTGTCCTTTGGCTCGTCCTGCACGGTGACGTCTTCGCAGACGGTACGTGTCTTGTGCTGGGTAGTGGCCTTCTTCTTGGTCGTGGTGCTCTGCGCCAGGAGAGTCCCGGCCGAGCTGCCGGTGCTGGCCGGCCCCCCGGCATAAGCCGGACCGCCCGCCAGGAGAAGCATGGAAAAACCGACGGCGAACGCAATTCCCGGTTTCATGACGACGCTTCCCTTGTTCCGTAGTGGTGGACGCAAGTTTGCGCGCCCAGTTGTTACGGCCACATCAAAAACGACGCCGCTTCGACGCCGCGATCACGCCCCATGCCCAAGGCTGAATGTCACCGCCCGGCTTTCCTGGCCGTTCAGCGGCAGCGCCTACGATGGCAGCCGGGCAATGACCCTACCGAAGAAGGAGAGCGATCATGATGAAGCGTTCGATGGGAGTGATGGCGCTGGTGCTGGCGATGGCGGGCGGCATGGCCGTGGCGGATAGCGCACGGGCCGCCGACGCGAACGTCGATTGCAAGCTGCGGTTCAACCTCTCCGGCTGGTCGATCATCTACAAACATGCCGAAGGCAACGGCACGATCACCTGCGACAACGGACAGAAGGCCAACGTCAAGATCGAAGTGATCGGCGGCGGGCTGACCGCGGGCAAGTACCGCATCGACGACGGCAAGGGCGATATCAGCCACGTGCGTTCTATCGACGACGTGTTCGGCGACTACGCGCAGGCTGGTGCCGAGGCGGGTGTGGTCAAGAGCGGCCAGGCGCAGGTGCTGACCAAGGGCACCACCTCGTTGGCGCTGGCCGGTACGGGCGAGGGCGTGAACCTCGGCGTTTCGGTGGGCAAGTTCACCATCAAGCGGCCGTAAGACCTTGCCGTCATTCGCGAAGGGCGCCTCAGGGCGCCCTTCGTCGTGCATGCGCGTACACTTCGGCCGTTTCCCCCTCCCCAGGAGTGTCGTCATGCGCCGTACCGCTCTGTTGCTGATGTTGACCTTGCTGGCCGGGCTGTTCGCCCCGGCGTTCGCCGCCGACGCGCCGTCGGCGCTCCCGCAGGTGGGACAGCCCGCGCCCGATTTCCACCTGCAGGACCAGAACGGCAAGTGGCATACGCCGGCCGATCACCACGGCCGCTGGCTGGTGCTGTACTTCTATCCGAAGGACTTCACGCCGGGCTGCACCACCCAGGTGTGCACGTTCCGCGATGACGTCGCCAAGCTGCGCAAGGCCGGTGCCGACGTAGTGGGCGTGAGTCTGGATGACGTGAAGTCGCACGCCGAGTTCGCCGCCAAGTATCACGTGCCGTTTCCGCTGCTGGCCGATAGCGACAAGAAGGTCGCTGCCGCCTATGGCGTGCTCACCTCCAAGATGGGCATGCAGTACGCCAAGCGCACGACCTTCCTGATCGATCCGGAGGGCAACGTGGCCAAGGTCTATCAGGATGTCGATCCGGAGAAGAACTCTAGCCAGGTGCAGGCCGACCTGTCCTCGTTCAAGTCGGACAAGGCTCCCTGATGCTGTTGAAAGTGCGCAAGGACGCGGCGGGCTCCCGTACGGAGTTCGCCGCGTGGCCGATCGCGGTGTGGCTGTTGCTTCTGCTGGCCGCGTTCGGCGGGGTGCAGTACCTGCGTTTCGGGCGGTTCGATTACCTCGCCGCCGCCATGGCGGTGATCGTCGTCTGCGCCGGCTGCGTGTTGCGGCAGGCATGGGCCCGGCAGGCCATGCGGGCGGTCGCGGTACTGCTGGCCTGCTGGGCGGCCTACACCGGCGTGCTGATGTGGATGGACCGCGAGCGATTCGACGCAGCTCGCCAGGCGGCGCTGGCGCAGCCCCAGTTGGGCGAAGTCGCACTGATGATGGTGGAGCGCGCGCGCCGCACCTACCAGGTGGTCATCGGGATCAAGGCGGTCGCCGTACCGGTGCTGCTGTGGCTGGCCTGGCGACTGGGACGGCCCGAGGTGGCAGCCCAGTTCCACACGCGCCGGCGTTGATCGGCGGCGTCCGGATTCAGCCCGGGTTGTCCGGCGGCGCGCTATCGCTGCGCTTCGTTATCCGAGGAAGTCGCATGCGCTGCCGGTCCCTGCCTCTGTTTTGTTCGCTGATTTTACTGGGAGGCGCCAGCTGCGCCTTGCGGGCGCAGGATCTCGCCACGACCTGCCAGGCCAGCAGCAGCTACGACCTCACCCTGCGCTCGTCGGAACTGCTGTTCGACCGGCCGCAGCCGGCCCCTTTCCATGTCGAACTGCATGACGGCTCGCTGCGTACCGACGGCTCCGCAGTAGCGCTGCGAGCCGAGGACCAGGACCGCCTGGCCTTGTTCGAGCGCGAACTGCGCGCGCTGGCGCCGCGCGCCAAGGCGGTCGCACGCAACGGCGTCGACCTTCTGGCACAGGCCATGCGGGAAGAGGCCGGCAACCTCGGCCTCGGCGCATCGTCGATGGCGGAGCTGAACCAGCGCCTGGACGCTCGCGTAGCGGAACTCAAGCAGCGTATCGATGCCAGCAACAGCACGCACGACTGGCAGGGCGACATGGCCGACCAGTACGCCAGCCAGGTGGCGGGCGATCTGCTACCGGTATTGGCCGGAGACTTGGGCCAGCAGGCCATCCAGGCTGCGATGAGCGGCGACATGCAGGCGGCGGCCAGCTTGCGTGACCGTGGCGCCGACCTGGCCACGCAGCTGCGCCCTCGGCTGGAGCGTCGCATGCAGGCCCTGCGTCCGCAGATCCAGGCGCTGTGCCCGTCGATACGGCGCCTCGCCGAGTTGCAGCAGGGGGTGCGCGGCGGCAACGGACAAACTTTGAACCTTCTGCAGATCGCCCAGTGACATCGGTCAACCGCAGCTGAGCGTGGACGAGCCGGGCCGGGCGAAATTAATGCTCGGCTAAGCAGGCGGGTCCGAGCATAGCGGCAGCGCTAACCGCCCTGTCTTGCCGCTCGTTTCGAACCGCCCGGAGGCGGTCGCCGTGTCGCATTCCGATTCCTCGTTGTACAACGCCCTGATCCGTCGCGGCATCGACGATCGCGACCTGCATCGCCGGGCGCTGGAGCAGGTGCGCGATCCTGCCCTGCAAATCCTGCTTTTCGAGAACCTGCAGACGCTCGATTCGCTGATCACCGACCTGCAGGCGCAGGTCCGTGCGAATAGTGGCGAGCCCGCCGGGCACGGCACCATGGCGGGTGCGCTGCGCATCGTCGCGGCCGACCTCTCCACGCGGTTTTCCGCGCACCGGGACGCTGCCTGGGTGCAGTGCCTGGCTCGGCACGAATGCGGGCTGCTGCACAGTTTCGAGCGCTGCCTGCGGCGCGCCGGCAAACAACCGGACGCCAGACGGGATTCCCTGCTCGGGCGGCAGCTGGACCGTCTTTACGGCATGCACCGCGACATGCATTGTCTGGCCGGTACCACCCACGGCTGAGAGACGGCGATATGCCCACGGCGCAGGACGTGCTGTCCTTCTGGTTCCATCCGGCACACGAGGCGTCCTGGTTCGAACGCAGCGAGGCCTTCGATACGGCCATTCGCGAGCGCTTCGGGGAACTGCATGCGTGCGCAGCGCGCGGCGAACTGGACGACTGGTCTCTGGAGCCGGCCGGGTGGCTGGCGCTGCTGATCGTGCTGGACCAGTTCAGCCGCAATCTCTATCGCGACGACCCGCGCGCCTTCGATGGCGACCCGAAGGCGCAGCGCATTGCGCTGGACGGCATCGATCGCGGCTTCGATGAGGCATTACCGCCTGAGCGCCGCGTCTTCGCCTATCTGCCGCTGGAGCATGCCGAGCACCCCGGATTGCAGCTGCGCTGCGTGGAACTGTTCGGTCGCCTGTCCGATAGCTATCCTGGGCACGCGCCGTATGCGAACTATCTCGACTATGCGCGCCGCCACCAGGCGGTGATCGCGCGTTTCGGCCGGTTTCCCCATCGCAACGCGGCGCTGGGCCGTGCCTCCTCGCCGGAGGAGACGCACTATCTGACCCAGCCCGGCGCCGGTTTCTGATCGAACGTCTTCAGGAAAGGAGTTCCACCATGCATCGCGCGATTCTGTTTGTTGCCCTGGCGCTGGCCGTCTTCGCCGCGCACGCCGCCAGTACGCTGCGCGTCGGCAGCCAGGTGCTCAGCACGGGCGAAAGCGCTACCCGCGCCATCCAGCTGCTCGGCGAGCCGTCCTTCAAGGAGCCGATCGAGAGCGAGCGCGGCGGCTATGTCGGCGAGCGCTGGCAGTTCCAGCGCCAGGATGGCCGCATCACCACCATTACCGTCGTCGGCGGCAAGGTGGGCTCGATCGAGGATCACGAGCGCTGACCGAGGCGCTCACGCGGCGGTGGCTTCCCCTTACGTGCCGCCGCGTCATCAACCGATGCCGCGGTCTGTCGGCCAAGGCTAGTTTTTGCCCGGATGGCGCCGGTCGCGCCGGAAGGGAAGAGTCATGCGGATTTCCATATGTCTGGCGCTGATGCTGATCCTGGCGGAGGGCGTGCAGGCCGATACCTTGCGCGTCGGTAACCAGGTGCTGACGACGGGCGACAGCGCCGCGCGGGTCGTCCAGCTGATGGGCAAACCGGACCACAAAGCCCGCGACAGCACCCAGCCCCAGCGCAAGGCCACGGGAAAGCATGGCAAAAAGCCCAGGGCCGGCAAGGTCGCAGGCGCCCGCGTGGTGGGTGGGCCAGCCGGCGAGCGCTGGCAGTACCGGCGTGGTCACCGCACGGTGACCGTGGTGCTGGTGGATGGCCGGGTGGCACGCATCGAGTGAGGCACCCGTTCGTGCATGGTCGTCGGCGCGCCGGCATGCCATAAATACGGCGGTCCAAGGAAAAGCCGCCCATGCCCGAACCGCACGTCTCCTCCCACGCCGCCCATCGTGGCCTGCTGCGCTCCCGTGCCGGAGGCGGCCACGGCAAGGTCACCAACATCGAGCTGTTCTTCGACCTGGTGTTCGTCTACGCGGTCACCCAGCTCTCGCACGCTTTGCTGCACGACCTGACCTTGCTGGGCGCGGCGCACGTGCTTCTGCTGTTCCTTGCAGTGTGGTGGGTATGGATCTTCACCGGCTGGGTGACCAACTGGCTGGATCCGGAGCGGATCGCCGTGCGCGCGATGCTGCTGGCGCTCACCTTCGCCGGCCTGTTGCTGTCGACCTCGCTGCCGGAAGCCTTCGGCGAGCGCGCCTGGCTGTTCGCCGGCGCCTACGTCGCCATGCAGGTGGGCCGCACGCTGTTCGGGGTCTGGGCCATGTGGCGCGGCGGCACGCGTTCGCAGCGGAACAACTTCGTTCGCATCGCCGCCTGGCTGGCGCTGGCCGGCGTGTTCTGGCTGATCGGCGCGGAGCACGAAAGCGACGCGCGTTTCCTGTGGTGGATCCTCGCCCTGGGAATCGAATACATGGGGCCGGCCGCGGGCTTCTTCGTGCCTGGCATCGGGCGTTCCACGACGGTGGACTGGGACGTGGAAGGCGGCCATCTGGCCGAGCGCTGCAGTCTGTTCGTGATCATCGCGCTGGGCGAGTCGCTGGTCGTCACCGGATCGACGTTCGCCGAGTCTCACCCGGTCACCGCCGCCGTGCCGGCTTTCGCCGTGGCCTTTCTCGGCTGCGTGGCGATGTGGTGGATCTATTTCGATCTCGGCGCCGAACGCGGCAGCCGCGCCATCCGGCACTCCGCCGATCCCGGCCGCACGGCACGCCTGGGCTACACCTATCTGCACCTGCCGATCGTCGCCGGCATCGTGGTGTGTGCGGTCGGCGACGAGCTGACCCTCAGTCATCCGCATGCGCGCTGCGACATGCCGACGGTGATCGTGCTGATCGGCGGGCCGATGCTCTATCTGCTGGGCAATGCCCTGTTCAAGATGACCGTCGGCCAGTCGAATTTCCCGCTGTCGCACCTGGCGGGGCTGGTGCTGCTGATTTTCCTGGTGGCGCCGGCGCTCATGCTGTCGGTGTTCTGGCTGTCCGCCTTGACCACGGCGGTGCTGCTGCTGGTCGCGCTATGGGAAGCGCTGTCTCTACGTGCAGTGCGCCGGCAGCTGGCCGACGCTGCTCACTGAGCGCAGCGCAACTCGGCGAGCAATCGCGCGGCGGTCCAAGTCACCGGCGCAGCTTCGGCCGCGCGGACCAGTTCGATGATGCGCGCGTTGACCGGCGCGCGCCGGCCGGCCTCTTCGGCCAGCGCCACGATCGCGCCGTGCAGGGCATCCACCTCGGTACGCCGGCCAGCCTGCAGGTCCTCCCACGTGGATGAGCGCGCCAGCGGGTCGATGGCCAGCATGCGCGGAGCGATCCGTGCGAACAGCGCGTCTGGCAATGAGAGCACCCACGGCAGCCAGTGCGGCGGCAGTGGCGTGAGCCTGGCGACCCGCAGTTGCAGTGCGACGAAGCTGTCGAGCGCCTCGCGCTGCGCCAGCGCCAGGCAGCGACGCCAACCGCGCTGCGACAATTCCTCGCGCAGCGGCAGGCCGGACAGCGCATTGATCGCGTTGTTGAGATTGAACAGCAGCTTCGCGCGCTGCACGGCAGCCATATCGCCCCGCCTTTCCAGCGGTAGCCCGGCGGCGGCAAATGCAGGTAGATAGCGCGCCAGCGCTGGATGGTCGTCCACCATCAGGGCACCGCCGGACCCTTGGTGAAACGCGCCGGGGCCTCGCTGCACTACGTTGAAAGGCACCATGCCTGCCAGCACGATGCAGCCGGGCAGCGCTTCGCGCAGCACATCGGCGTTGCGCAGGCCGTTCTGGAAGCTGATCACCACCTTCCCGGGAGACAGTACACCGGCCAGTTCGCGCGCCGCTTGCGCGGTGTCGCCGGATTTCACCGTGACCAGCACCAGAGGCGCATGGGCATCGACCGGTGTGGGCGACAGGTCCAGCGCATCGCCGGGAATGATCCGGCGAAAACCATGCAGGTCGGTCAGCGTGATGCCGTGCGTGCGCAAGGTGTCGGCCATGCGCGGGCGCGCGATGAAGCGCACTGCGGCGTGGCCGTGCAGCCGCCCGCCGAGATAGCCGCCGACGCTGCCGGTACCGTAGATGACGATGTCGGGCTGTGCGCTCACGCCACCGCCGCCGCAGCTGCGCGTCCGGCGATGCGCCCGGAGAACAGGCAGCCGCCGAGGAAACTGCCCTCGAGTGCGCGGTAGCCGTGCAGGCCGCCGCCGCCGAAGCCGGCGGCCTCGCCGGCGGCATACAGGCCGGGCAGCGGATGGCCATCCGGGCCGAGCACGCGCGCCTGCAGGTCGGTCTCCAGGCCACCGAGCGTCTTGCGGGTGAGGATGTGCAGGCGCACCGCGATCAGCGGGCCGTTGGCCGGATCGAGCAGGCGGTGCGGTCTGGCCACGCGCACCAGCTTGTCGCCGCGGTAGCGGCGCGCGTTGTGGATCGCCATCACCTGCGCGTCCTTGGCGAATGGATGATCGAACTGCCGGTCGCGCGCCTCGATCTCCCGGCGCAGCTCGCTCACGTCGAGCAGGCCGTTGCCGGCCAGCGCATTCATGCCAGCCACCAAGTCTTCGAGCGTGTCGCGCACGATGAAATCCCTGCCGTGCTGCTTGAACGCCTCCACCGGCGCCGGCGCGCCCTTGCCGATCGCACGCCGGGCTACCTGGCGCCAGCTCTTGTTGGTGAGGTCCGGATTCTGTTCGGAGCCGGACAGCGCGAACTCGCGCCGGATGATCTGCTGGTCCAGCACGAACCAGCTGTAGTCGTACCCGGTGTGGCGCAGATAGGCCAGCGTGCCCATGGTGTCGAAGCCGGGCCACAACGGGCCGGGCAGGCGCTTGCCGGTGGCGTCGAACCACAGCGGAGAAGGGCCGGGCAAGATGCGGATCGCATGTTGCGGCCAGATCGGGTTCCAGTTCTCGATGCCTTCGACGTAGTGCCACATGCGATCGCGATTGATCAGCTGCGCGCCGGCCGCTTCGCTGATCGCGAGCATGCGTCCGTCCACGTGCGCGGGCACGCCGCACAACATATGTGCCGGCGGCTGGCCGAGCCGGCTTGGCCAGTGGCGCCGCACCAGCTCGTGATTGGCGCCGATGCCGCCGGAAGCGACGATCACCGCCTGCGCGCGATGCTCGAATTCGCCTGCCGTCTCGCGCGAACTCGGCCGTCCGCGCTCCACGCTATCGGGCGCGAGCACGATGCCGCACGCGCCGACCACTGCGCCGCCTTCCACCAGCAGTTCGTCTACGCGATGGCGGAAGGCGAAGCGGATAAGCCCTTTCGCTTCGGCGGCGCGCGCGCGGCGCGCGAACGGCTCCAGCACGCCGGGGCCGGTGCCCCAGGTGACGTGGAAGCGCGGCACCGAATTGCCGTGCCCGTAGGCGCCGTGCCCCCCGCGTTCGGCCCAGCCGACCACCGGGAACCAGCGCATGCCCATGGCGTGCAGCCAGGCGCGTTTCTCGCCCGCGGCGAAATCCACGTAGGCTTCGGCCCAGCGTCGCGGCCAGTGGTCTTCGGGCCGATCGAACGCGGCCGTACCCATCCAGTCCGCCAGCGCCAGCGCATGCGAATCGCGTACGCCCATGCGCCGTTGTTCCGGCGAGTCGACAAAGAACAGCCCGCCGAACGACCAAAACGCCTGGCCACCGAGGCTCTGCTCCGGTTCCTGTTCCAGCACAAGCACCCGGCGGCCGGCATCGGCCAGCTCGGTAGCGGCGGCGAGGCCGGCGAGGCCGGCGCCGATCACGATTACGTCGAAACCGTCCCGCATGCGTTCGCTCCCCCGGGGGCTGTGACGTTCCAGACGTTAATCGAGCTGCGCGCTCCTGCCTATGCGCAATGCCACATGTGACCGATGGCAGGGCATGACGGCTGGCCCATGCCGCTCGCCGGTGCCGCGCCGCATCGTGGCGCCATGGGCCGGCGGAGGGCCGGCCGCGCCACGAGGGAGCAAATCATGCGTACGACATTCGTCGCGACTGCGGGCACGCTCGCGCTCGGCCTGATGCTGGCCACGCCGGCGTCGGCCCGCGAAATCCACATCGATCATGCCAACTGCGGTTATGCGACGCCTTATGACGTCCAGGTCGATACCTCGGGCATCCATTTCGAACGCGACGACGGCAAGCCCGCCAAGGTATTCATGCACGACGGGCAGCTGCGCGTGGATGGCCGCGACGTCGCGGTGTCGGGCGCGGACGCGGCGCGCCTGCGCCAGTACGAGGAGAACGTGCGCAGCTTGCTGCCGGAAGTGGCCGGCGTGGCGCGCGAAGGCGTCGACGTGGGCTTCGCCGCGATGCGCGTGGTGATGGCCACCTTCGCGCAGAACGAAAGCGAGCGCCGCGAGCTGACCGGGCGACTCGACCGCCGCCGTGCCCAGGCCCTGGCCGGCATCGACGGCTCGCTGGGCCGCGGCGTGTGGAAGCACGGTGCGGCGAGCGAGGCGCTGAGCGACAGCGTGCAGGAAACCGTGGGCGACCTGGTCGGCAAGGTCACCGGCGAAGCCGTGACCGCGGCGCTGAGCGGCGACCAGAGCAAAGTGGCCGCGCTGCAGGCGCGTGCCGATTCGCTGGACAAATCCATCGACAAGGAAATCAACGCGCGTGCCGACCGCTTGAGCGAACACGCCCGCGCGTTGTGCCCGAGACTGCAGGCTCTGGACGAGCTGCAGCAGCAGTTCCAGTTTCGCCTCGCCGACGGCTCGCGCCTGCAACTGGTCACGCACGAGAAGGAAGACAACAACAAGGCGCCCGCCAAAAAGGAGCAGGACGTCGCATCGCGGTGAGCGCGATTGCCCCTGGAGACCCGCCGTCTACTCCCTCGCTAGGGGTCTCCCTGACGCCGCGCCTGTTCCCCCGGGCGCGGCTTTTTTATGCCTATGGATCGGTTCGGCAGCGCGCCGTCTGCGACGCGCTGCCATGAAGCCCTGCTAGGCTTCGTGTGGTTTTTTTCGACGGATCCCAGGCCATGCATGATTTTCTGGTGCGAATGCATTTCTCCGAGGGTGCCATCCAGCATCTGTTCGACATCGCCGCCGCCTTGCTGATTTTGCTGGTCGGCGTCTGGGTCGCCGCGCGCGTCGCCAACTTCGCGCTGCGCGCGATGCAGCGGGCGAAATTCGATCCGACGCTCAGTGGTTTCCTGCGCAATCTCATCAATGGCGTGCTGATCGTGCTGCTGGTGGTGATGGCGCTGCAGCAGGCGGGCGTGCCGTCCGCCCCGCTGATCGCCGCGCTCAGTACCGCGGGCCTGGCCATCGGCCTGGCCTTGCAGGGCTCGCTGAGCAATCTCGCCTGGGGCGTGCTGCTGATCGTGTTCCGGCCCTTCCGCGTCGGCGACTACATCACCGCCGGCGGCATCGATGGCACCGTGGACTCGATCAACCTGATGCACACCCTGCTGGTGCTGCCAGACAACCGCGAGGCGATCGTGCCCAACGGCAAGATCGGCGCCGATGCCATCGTCAATTTCAACCGTCGCGGCACCCGCCGCTTCGAGCTGAAGGTGGGCATCGGCTATGGCGACGACATCGGCAAGGCCATGGCCGCGGTGCGCGAGCTGTTCGGCGGCGACGAGCGCATCCTGCGCGATCCGGCGCCCGGCGTTTGGACCGAATCGCTGGGCGACAGCTCGGTGAACCTGGTGATCCGTGCCTACACCCGCAGCAGCGACGTCTGGGGCACCCAGACAGACCTGCTGCGCCGGATCAAGGAGCGCTTCGACGCCGAAGGCATCACCATCCCGTTCCCCCAGCGCGAGCTGCGCGTAGTGCAGGGCAAGCTCCCGGACTGATGCCATTGCTCCCTCTCCCCTCCGGGGAGAGGGTTGGGGTGAGGGGCCGGGCGGAGCGTAGAAGCGGATGCGGAAAGCAAGTCGCGCTCCGTTGCTCCTCCCTTGCAAGCCCCGGCCCCTCAGCCGGCTGCCGCCACCCTCTCCCCGGCGGGGAGCAGGATTCCCCGTGCATACGTATGCGCATGGTCCCCTGCGACCAAGATCGATCCAGACGGGCCGGCGAGCCTTCGCTATGATTGGACTCTTGCGCGCCGCCATCCCCGGGCGCTGCGCCATCGCCATCCGCAGGAGAAACCATGGCCGACCTGAAAGAAGCCCGTGTACCGGATATCGGGCACGACAATGTCCCGGTGATCGAGGTGCTGGTGAAGCCCGGCGACAAGGTCGCGAAGGAACAGGGCCTGGTGACCCTGGAGTCGGACAAGGCGACGATGGAAGTGCCCGCGCCGTTCGCCGGCACGGTCAAGGAAGTCAAGCTCAAGGTGGGCGACGAGGTTTCCGAGGGCGCCGTGATCGCCATCATCGAGGCCGATGAGGCTGGTGCCGTGGCCGAGACGCCCAAGGCCGCCGCACCCGCGCCGGCTCCCGCCCCTGCACCGGCACCCGCCAAGGCGGCCGAGCCCGCCCGTGTGGCACCCGCGCCGGCCGGCGGCGGTGTGCGCGAGGCCCTGGTGCCCGACATCGGCGGCCACGAAGGCGTGCCGGTGATCGAGGTGCTGGTGAAGGTCGGCGACACCGTCGCCAAGGATCAGAGCCTGATCACGCTCGAATCCGACAAGGCCACCATGGAAGTTCCCGCCGCGTTCGGCGGTGTGGTGAAGGAACTGAAGGTCAAGGTGGGCGACGAGCTCTCCGAGGGCGCCGTGATCGCCTTGATCGAAAGCGCCGAGGGCGCACCGGCCCCGGCTCCCGCACCGGCCCCGGCCGCTGCCAAGGTCGAAGCGCCGAAGGTCGAGGAGAAGCCCGCCCCGATCGGTGGCCGCGGCGTGCTCCCGGGCAACGCCCCCGAAGGCGACGTGGCGCCCACCGCCCGTCCGCCGTTCGACTCGCGCATCGTCATGCCCGGCGACGCGCCCTACGCCAGCCCCGCCATCCGCGCGTTCGCACGCGAGCTGGGCGTGGACATCCGCCAGGTCAAGGGCAGCGGCCGCGGCGGCCGCATCGTGCGCGAGGACATCTCCTCCTACGTCAAGCACGCGCTCGCCTCCGGCGCGCGTCCGAGCGGTGCCCCGCAGCCTTCCGGCGGCGGCCTCAACCTGCTGCCGTGGCCGAAGGTGGACTTCGCCAAGTTCGGCGCGATCGAGGAGAAGCCGCTCTCCCGCATCCAGAAGATCTCCGGCGCCAACCTGGCGCGCAACTGGGCGATGATCCCGCACGTCACCCAGCATGAAGACGCGGATATCACCGAGCTGGAAGCCTTCCGCAAGAAGCTCGGCGAAGAGAACAAGGATCTGAAGATCACCCCGCTGGTGTTCCAGATCAAGGCGGTGGTCGCGGCGCTGAAGAAGTTCCCGCAGTTCAACGCCTCGCTGGACGAGACCGGCGAGAAGCTGATCCTCAAGAAGTACTTCCACATCGGCATCGCGGTGGACACGCCCGATGGCCTGGTGGTGCCGGTGATCCGCGACTGCGACAAGAAGGGCCTGCTCGACCTGGCCATCGAGCTGGGCGAGATTTCCAAGAAGGCGCGCGAGAAGAAGCTCGGCCCCAACGACATGTCCGGCGGCTGCTTCTCGATCTCCTCGCTGGGCGGCATCGGCGGCACGGCGTTCACGCCGATCGTCAACGCGCCGGAAGTGGCGATTCTCGGCGTCTCCAAGGCGCAGACCAAACCGGTGTGGAACGGCAAGGAATTCGCCGCGCGCCTGATCCTGCCGCTGTCGCTGAGCTACGACCACCGCGTGATCGACGGCGCGCTGGCCGCGCGCTTTGCCTCCTTCCTCGCCACGCAGCTCGGCGACATTCGCCGCCTGCTGCTCTGACGCGGGAGGACCGACGACATGGCTAATACGATCGAAGTGAAAGTCCCCGACATCGGCGGCCACGACAACGTGCCGGTGATCGAAGTGCTGGTGAAGGCCGGCGACACGGTGACCAAGGACCAGAGCCTGATCACGCTCGAGTCGGACAAGGCGACGATGGAGATTCCGTCGAGCGCTGCCGGCATCATCAAGGAAGTGAAGGTGAAGGTGGGCGACGAGCTGTCGGAAGGGGCGGTGATCGCCATTCTGGAAGCCAGCGACGCCGCCGCGCCCCAGGCCGAAGCGCCCAAGGCCGCGGTGTCCGCCGCGCCAGCGCCGGCGCCGGCCAAGGCGGCTCCGGCACCCGCGCCGCAGGCTGCGGGTGCATCGGGTTGCCAGGCCGATATCGAATGCAAGCTGGTGGTGCTCGGCTCCGGTCCGGGCGGCTACACGGCCGCGTTCCGCGCTGCCGACCTTGGCGTCGACACGGTGCTGGTGGAGCGCTACGCCACCCTCGGTGGCGTCTGCCTCAACGTCGGCTGCATTCCGTCCAAGGCGCTGCTGCATGCCGCCGCCGTCATCGACGAGGCCGAGGCCATGGCCGCCCACGGCGTGAGCTTCGGCAAGCCCAAGCTCGACCTGGACAAGCTGCGCGGCTTCAAGACCAAGGTCGTCGGCCAGCTCACCGGCGGCCTCGCCGGCATGGCCAAGCAGCGCA
The DNA here is from genome assembly GCF_055814425.1 of Dyella sp. CR10. Classification (NCBI taxonomy): domain Bacteria; kingdom Pseudomonadati; phylum Pseudomonadota; class Gammaproteobacteria; order Lysobacterales; family Rhodanobacteraceae; genus Dyella; species Dyella sp. CR10. The sequence goes on along the minus strand of NZ_CP185986.1, from coordinate 3,986,266 downwards.
AGGTGCGCACGGTGCAGGGCACCGGCACCTTCGTGTCGCCGCACGAGATGGAAGTCCAGACGGCCGAAGGCCCCAAGCTGATCCGCTTCGAGTACGCCATCATCGCCGCCGGCTCGCAGTCGGTGAAGCTGCCGGCGTTCCCGTGGGACGACGAGCGCGTGGTGGATTCCACCGGCGCGCTGGAGCTGAAGGACGTGCCCGCCAAGCTGCTGGTGGTGGGCGGCGGCATCATCGGCTTGGAGATGGCCACGGTGTATTCGGCCCTCGGCAGCGAAGTGACCGTGGTCGAGTTCATGGACCAGCTGATTCCCGGCGCCGATGCCGACCTGATCAAGCCGCTGGCCAAGCGCCTGGGCGGCAAGCTCAAGGGCGTGCACCTGAAAACCAAGGTGGTCGAGGCCAAGGCCACCAAGAAGGGCATCGAGGTCGCCTACGAAGGCGACAGCATTCCCGAGACCAAACTGTTCGATCGCGTGCTGGTCGCCGTGGGCCGTTCGCCCAACGGCAACAAGATCGGCGCCGACAAGGCCGGCGTCGCGGTGACCGAGCGCGGCTTCATCAACGTCGACACGCAGATGCGCACGAACGTGCCGCACATCTTCGCCATCGGCGATCTGGTCGGCCAGCCGATGCTGGCGCACAAGGCCACGCACGAGGCGCGCGTGGCCGCTGAAGTGGTGTCCGGCATGAAGAGCTATTTCGACGCGCGCGTGATCCCGTCCGTCGCCTTCACCGATCCTGAGGTGGCATGGGTCGGCGTGACCGAGCGCGAGGCGAAGGATAAGGGCCTGAAGGTCGGCGTGGGCAAATTCCCGTGGGTGGCCAGCGGCCGCGCCATCGGCATCGACCGCACCGAGGGCTTCACCAAGCTGCTGTTCGACGAAGAAACCCACCGCGTCATCGGCGGCGCCATCGTCGGCCCGCACGCGGGCGACCTGATCGCCGAGATCACGCATGCCATCGAGATGGGCAGCGAGGCAGCGGACATCGGGCTCACCATCCATCCGCATCCCACGCTGAGCGAATCGGTGGGCATGGCGGCGGAGGTGTACGAAGGGACCATCACCGACCTGTACATCCCCAAGCGAAAGTAACTCGGTCGGAAGTGTCCGTGTTGCAAAAGAGCCCGAGCTTGCCTCGGGCTCTTTTGTTTGCAGGCGTCATTCCGGCTGCGCCGGAACGACGGGCTGGGCTCAGTTCGACTCCGTGAACTGGATATACGGGGTCGAGCCGCCGCCAGTGCTGCAACTGCCCAGGTTGAGGTTGTTGCTCTCGCCGGTGCTGCCGGAGTTGGCCACGCAGGAGGGGGCCGAGGTCGAGCCGTTAGTCACCGCCAGCTTCGCCGTGATCGACGAGCCGCTGTTGAACTGGGCTTCCGAGCCGCCGGCATTGCCGATCACGTTCCATTCCGCGACTTTCCACACCTGCGCCAGGTAGAGCACGCTGTCCTTGCCGCTGGAGCTATAGGCCTGGGTACCATTGGTAAAGACCACGGTGTCGTTGCCGCCGGCAGTGACGGTGCCGGTGAGCTTCACATTGGCGAGCTGCGTGGCCGGAACGTCCGGCGCGGTCGCGGCGGCGCTGTTCCTGTAGCAGTCGCCGGCGCCGTCGCTGCCGAAGCCGCTCGGGCAGGTGCTGCCGCCGTAGCCGATCAGCCAGTACTGCATGAATACCGCCGCTTCGCCATTGACGCTGTAGTCGGGCGCATAGACGTATTGCTGCCACACCGTGCAGCCGGAGTGGCCGCGGCAGGCCGATGTGGTGTCGTCGAAGCTGGAGTTGATCTGCAGCGAGTACTCGTTCGGGCCGAGGATGCCGCCGCCGCCATAAGCCGCTACGCCGACGCCCGACTCGGAGGTCACGCCGGTCACCGAGGGGAAGCTGCCGACGGCCTTGGTGATCAGGGTCGAGGACTGCAGTGTGTAGTCGTTGCCGTTGCCGGCGTTCTGCGCGGCGCCGAAGCTGCGCCAGCGCGGCGTGGGCGTCACGCGAGGAATGGCCTCTTTGCACGCCGTGCGTTGCCAGATGATGCTGGGATAGGTGGCATGGAAACAGCCTTCGGACGGCGTGGCGATATGCGAGATGTCATGACGCCACTGCTCGCGCGCCTGCGCTTCGAGCGGGCCCACGATCTCGGTGCCGGCTTGCGCGGAAACGTCCGCGGGCGGTGCGGCATGCGCCGCGGAAAGGCAGAGGGCGCCGAGCACGCCGGCTGCCAGAACAAGGTTCAACTTGGCACGCATTGAAATTCTCCCTGGTACACGAAGCTATCGGGTTCCGGTGCTGGACTATCCAGGCGCCGGCTTTTTTTGACGACAACCCACCTCTGCGCCGGCCAGCTTTCGTTGGCGGCGACATCTCACGCAGCTGCATGTCTCCCGCGGGATCCTTCGCGGAGAGTCGAACGATGATGCATCCCCTTGAGAGAACATTCGGCCGTCCAGACGCGAATGCTCCGGCGGCTTAGGTAATGCATAGGCGAGCGCATTGCAAATCGAAAAAGACTGCGTCAAGCATCTGCGACGAAAAGCAACTCAAACGTGCATGGGTGTGTGGCGTGCGAGTCTTGAATTTAAGTGGTCGACGACGAAATCGTTGCGCTTTTCATGATGTTCAACGATTCGTGTATTCGAAAAAACGCGCGGGTGATGGCCGCGTGAACGCCACGCGGTTTCGCGCGTGACGAGTTCAATCGCTTCCGATTCGTGCATGCGGTGCCGTCAGCCGCGCATCGATCGAGTTCGCGCAACGAGCATTCAAGTGCAAGGACGAAGACGAAGGTCAGCGCCATGGCCGGCAGTGCCAGCGCGAAGCTGGGCGCGCCGCGGCAGTCGCGCCGCATCAGCACGAACAAAGTGAGGCCGACCGCAGGTAGCACGGCAAGCGCCACGAACCAGGCGAGGACGTGATGGATGGTTATGTCGATTTCCCAGGCGCGGAGCATCCCTGGTGGACGTCGCGCCGGTGGCGCGGCTCAGGCCGTCCGTGCGCGGGACAAGGCAGGTGCGGGCGCGGAAGTAGAAGTCCGATTCGGTCGCCGAAGCCGGCTACGCTGGCGCTCGCCGGCTTGCAAAGTGCCGGATAGGCGGCATGTGATGTGTCTCTTTCATTTCTCGAAGGTGCTTCATGACTCTTCATGTCTGTCTGGCAGGGGCCACCGGCTGGGCCGGTTCCGAACTCGCCCGCGGCCTGGCTGCTGCCGATGACCTCACGCTGGTTAGCGCGGTATCGCGCCGCCACGCAGGCGGCTTGCTTGCGCAGGCACTCGGCGACGAACGCCTGCAGGTCCCCGTGTTCGCCACCGCAACCGAAGCGCTGGCCAAGCAGCCGGTCGACGTGTTCATGGAATACACCAGGCCCGATAGCGCCAAGGGCAACATCCTCGCCGCGCTGGAGCATGGCGCGCACGTCGTGGTCGGCACGTCTGGCCTGTCCGACGAGGATTACGCGGATATCGATCGCGTGGCGCACGCGCAGCAACGCAGCGTGCTGGCCTGCGGCAATTTCGCGCTCACCATGGTGCTGCTGCAGAAGTTTGCCGAGCAGGCGGCGAAGTACATCCCAAGCTGGGAAATCATCGACTACGCCTATGAAGGCAAGCCCGATGCGCCCAGCGGCACGGTGCGCGAACTGGCCGGCCGGCTCGGCCAGGTACGTCAGCCGGCGCTCGGCCTGCCGCTGGAGCAGACGCGTGGCGTGCGCGAGACGCGTGGCGGCACGCTGGGTGGCGCCCAGGTGCATGCCGTGCGCTTGCCGGGCTTCGTGCTCGGTGCGGAAGTGATCTTCGGCATGCCGGACCAGACCCTGACCCTGCGCCATAACGCGGGCAGCAGCGCCAGGCCCTATGTGGACGGCGCCTTGCTGGCTATCCGCCGGGTCGGGACCTTGGCCCCCGGCGTGCATCGGGGCCTGGACAAGGTGCTGGAGCTTTAATCGCGGATCAGCCGCGCGCCTTGGCGCCCTTGTCCTCAGCCAGCGAGTCGACCAGGTGCGATTCCAGCTGCTGCAGGTGGGACTGGGTTTCCTGCGAGGTGATGATCATGCCGCGCAGCGCGATGATGAATTCCATCGGGTCCACCGGCACATCGAGATTGATGCGGGTATGCAGCGCACCCATGCTGGGCGCATTGAGCAGCGTGACGCTGTCGTGGGTCATCCAGCTGGAGGCATCGCGCATATTGGCGTAAGCCGCCGCATAGCGCTGCAGCCGCGCCGCGTCCAGCCAGCTGGCCGACTGGTCCGCCACCGCCACATCCCAGGCCTGCGAGGCGAACGTCGGCCAGTTCAGGCTGAGCTTGAAGGCCTTCTTCTGCGCCTGGATGTGCTGGTTGATCACGGCGGCGGATACGCCCTGGCGCAGATCCTGGCTGATCGCGTCGTCCAGTTGCTGCAAGGGCACGATGAAGTCCCGGTTGACCTTGATCGAGGTGCGCACGTCGGCCAGGTTGGCCTCCAGCTCGGCGCGGATGGAGGTATTGGCCGCTTCGGCGGCGTGCAGATGGTGGCTGCGCTCGATCCATTGCTCCAGCCCGAGCGCGGTCAGGATGCTGAGCACGATCATCAGATAGTGCTTGGCGAAATCCTTGAACGAGTGCATCGGAAGCTTGGGTACTTCGAAGTGCATGCGAGGTGCTCCAGCGCGCATCGGCGGCGAACGCGGAGCGTACCCGATCCCCCTTTCTCCGCGCACGCGGCTGGATCGCCGGGAAGCAGAAAAGGCCGCCGGGGTGCCGGCGGCCAAAGGGGAGATCCGTGGTACGGCGGGCGAGCCGCCGTACCACGCGACAGCTTGTGCGTTTACAGCGAGAAGTCGTACTCGGCGTTCAGCTGCACATAGCGCGGCGCCTGGTAGGCGGTCGGCATGCGGTAGGTGGTGGGCACCAGCGAGTTGCCGCCGGTCGGGCCGGATTCGCCCTGCTGGTTCACCGAGGTGACGCCCTGCTTGTTGAACACGTTGAACACGTTGGCGCGCAGCGTCAGTCCCTTCATCCAGCGCGGCTTGTAGGCCGCGTTGAGGTCCAGCTCCCAGATGTTGGGCGTGCGGCCGGCGCTGCCTTGCGGTACCACCTTGCCGGCGCAGTAGTCGTAGCTGCCGGTGCCGTAGCTGCCGACGATGCTGGCGTCTACCGGGTTGTAGCCATAGCAGCTAATCGGCAGGCCGGTCTGGAACATGCCGTTGGCGCCGACGGTCCACTCGTCGTTGATCTGCCATGCGCCGTACGCCTTGACCGTGTTGCGATGGTCATTGGGCAGGTAGCCGTTGGAACCGATCATCAGTTCCGGGTAGTCGAACAGATATGACGTACCGGTATCGGACTGCTTGTTGTTGGAGTTGACCAGGCCTTCGGTGTTGCCCCACAGGCGCGCCCACACGTACGACACCTTCACATAGAACTGGTTGTCGAAGGCGCGCTCGGCCGTCAGTTCCAGCGACTCGTACTTGCGCTTGTACTTCGGCTCGCCGATCTGCGCCGCGGTGAGGTTGATCGGATAGAGCTTGCCGCTGGCATCGATCGGAAACAGCACGCTGGCGCTGCTGCCCGGGTTGAAGATGAAGCAGCCGCCCGGGATGGAGCCGGGATCCACCGAGCCGAGCTGGTCGGTCGGCAGGCTGGTGCCGAAGTGCGCGTTGGCGTACGCGTACACCGGACGCAGGTCGCAGGAGTCGTCGGTACCGTTGATGACCTTGCGCAAGGTGGCCTTGGCGCCGAAGGTCCAGTTCTGCACCTGCTGCTGCGCGCCCAGGATGAACTCGCGCTGCTTGAACGGACGCAGGTTGGTCGCGGCAGACGAATGCGGGTTGGGCGTGGCGCCGGTTTCGCCGTTGAAGTACGTCGGCGCCAGCGACGGATCGAACGCGAGCAGCGACGCCGGCAACGGGGCCAGGCCGGTCGGCTTGCCGGTCGCGGTGTCGACGCCAGTGTAGGTGAAGTACTGGTAGCCGTAGATCGACGCGGACGCGCCGCGCAGCGATACCTCGGCATCCAGCGGCAGTGAGTAATCGCCGGCGCTGCCGAAGACCTTCAGCGACGAATCCCCGTGCACGTCCCACGAGAAACCCAGGCGCGGCTGCCAGCTGTTGGTCATCTTCACGTAGGTCTGGCCCAGGCCGTTCTGGTCCTTGAACCCGTCGTTGCGGATGCCGATGCGCACCATCAGGTTATTGGTGACCTGCCATTTGTCCTGCAGGTAGAAGGCCTTCTGCTGCAGCGTGGCCTTGGCGCCCGTGGAGAACTGCAGCGCCTGCACGATGTTGTCGCTCGGCGCCGCGGTCGGCGCGTAGCCCAGATAGTCGGCCGGAATCGAGAAGTAGTTGAAGTTGGCGCCGCCTTCCAGGGCCTGGCCGCTGAACGTCTTGAAGCGCGTTTCCTGCCAGCCGGCGGTCAGGTCATGGTCGCCGAGCTTGTACTCGAAATCGATGCGCGCGTTCTTGGTGGTGTCCTTGCTGTTGGGGATGCCCAGATTGCCGGCGAAGCTGCAGCTGTAGGCGGTGTACGGCGTGACGCCGGGAACCCCGTTGAGCACCGCGTCGCGGTTGTCGGTGATGCCGGGACAACCGGGCGCGTTCACCGCGTTGTAGATGTTGCCGTCGTACGACTCCTGCACGCCATTGGCGGCGACGGCACGGTTGGAGCGATGGTTGACGGTCTGGCCGTACATGGCCGATACGGTGAAGTCATCCGTGATATACGAGGTGTACTTCAGGATGTTGTTCATGCCGCCGGTCTTGTTGAGGACCTGGCCGAGGTAGCCGTAGTGATACGGATGGTTGTTGCTGTCGTAGTTGTACTGGTAGATCGAGCTGGTCTGGCGCGTCGTGTTGTCGAAGCCGGTGTACTCCAGCACGTTGCTCGAATTGATGTTCCAGTCCAGCTTCACCAGGTAGGTGGGGTTGGTGAACTTGTTGGCCGTATAGCCCGGGCTGCCCAGGTTCTGGGCGTTGCCGTAAGAGGCATCGGTGGTGCGGGTGCCGCCGACCAGGGCGAACAGGAACAGCTGGTCCTTGATCAGTGGGCCGCCCAGCCAGGCGTTCCAGCGGCTGTCGAAGTCGGTGGCGTTGCCGCCGCCGCCGCCGCCCGCGCCGGCGTTCGCCACGTTGCCCACCACGAAGTTGCGGTTGCCGGAGTTGGATTGGTAAAGCGTGCCGTTGTTCTCGTAGATGTTTTTCTGCGAGGACTGCAGCGAGTGCGGATTCCAGGTGATGTCGGCGCCGCCCTTCCATTCGTTGGTGCCGCGCTTGGTCTGCACCGAGATCACGCCGCCGGTGGAGTTGCCGTACTCGGCGCCGTAGCCGCCGTTCTGCACTTCTTCCTGGTCGATCGCCTCGAACGGTACGGCCGAATACGTCAGGCTCTGGAACATGTTGCTGACGTTGAAGCCGTTGACGTAGTAGCTGTTCTCGGCAACCGAGGAGCCATTCACCGAAGCGAGGTTGCCGAAGGCGCTGTCGCCGCGCGACACGCCCGGCGCGAGCAGCGCGACCGAGGTCTGGTTGCGCGCGATCGGCAAGGTCTTCATCTGCTCGGAGGTGAGCACCGTGGTGGTCTGCACCGACGATACGTCGATCGCCGGCAGCGCATTGGCCACCACGCTGATGACGCCCAGCTGCTGCGCATTGCCCGGCGTGGCTGCGGTCGTCGCCAGGTTGAGGTTGAAGCCCTGGCCCGCCACCACGCGGATATCGCGACTGGTGGACTGCCCGTTCTCGGTGACGTTCACCCGATAGGTGCCCGGCTGTACCGAGCTGACGTTGAACTTGCCGTCTTTGTCGACGGTGACCTCGCGTGACTGATTGCTGCCGAGGTTGACCAGTTCCACCTTGGCGCCCGGATCGGCGGTGCCGTAGACGGAACCTACGGTGCTTTGCGCGTGGACGGCTGCAGTGCCGAGGCCGAGAGCTACCGCGATGGCGAGGGCTGCACGGTGCTGGCGCAGAGCCCGGTAATGACTGCGGTACGACATTTATTCCCCTCCTAGGTGTTAGCCCGGTGACCACGGTGGCGGCGGGCAATCGTTTCTGCTCCTGACGAACCGGCAACAGCATCCCGTTCCGCGGGCTCGAGCCGCACGGATGGCTGTCGATTAACAACGTATTGGCTGCGTCAGTCTCCCCATCCCGCATGCAAGCCAGAAGCAAGCTAGCCGCTGCGGGCGCGCCGACAGTAGCGAGAGAAACAATCGTGACGCAATGGTTATTTTTAGGTGACGTTGACTTTTCAGAAATAACGGCAATTACTTGCTGGCGATTATGCGAGGCGCAAGAAATGGCGATTTTAAAAACGGTCTTCTTTTTCCAGGTTTTCGATTATCCCTGGCTACACCGGCAGCTAATTTTTTTCGAAATGGCTGTTTGATCGAAACTACCTGCAATGGCGTCCGTCAAGACCACGAAAGCCCCGGGAGCGTCCTGGATCGATCGCCGAGGCGTCCTTTCAGGACGGGTCGAACAGGTCGTGTTGCGCCACGTAGCTCTCCCGCTCGACAAAGCCGGAGAGGCCCACGCCGACCAGTCGGTAGCGGCTGGCGGTGTCGCGGGCCACGCGGGTGCGCAGCGCGCAGGCCAGATTGGCCAGATCGGTCGCGGAGGCGGGCAACACCGGCGGCGTGAGGCTGCGCGTGAGCGTGTGGAAATCGGCGGTCTTGAGCTTGAGCACCACGGTGCGTGCGATGCGGCCATGTGCGCCTGCCGCTTCGCGCTGATGTGCGGCCCAGGTCTTTTCGGCGAGCCGGCGGATGTGCGGCTCCAGTTCGTCCAGCGTCAGATCGTGCTCGAAGGTGTCCTCGGCCGAGACCTGCAGGGTGGGGCGATCCGGTTCGACCGAGTGTTCGTCGATGCCCAGCGACAGCTCATGCAGCCGCCGGCCCCAGCGGCCGAAGCGCTGCTCCAGCGCTTCGGCGGCGAGCGTGCGCAGTTCGCCCACCGTGGCGATGCCCATCGCGGTGAGCTTGCCCTCCATCACCTTGCCTACGCCGGGCAGGCGGCCGACGGGCAGCGGCGCGAGGAACTCAAGCGCGTGCTGCGGGCGAACCACGAACAGGCCATCGGGCTTGTTCCAGTCCGAGGCGATCTTCGCCAGGAACTTGTTCGGCGCCACGCCGGCTGACGCCGTCAGCTGCGTTTCCTCGCGGATCGCCGTGCGGATGGCTTCCGCCGTGGCCGTGGCCGACGGCAGGGCCGTCTTGGTGGCGGTGACGTCGAGGTAGGCCTCGTCCAGCGAGAGCGGTTCGACGAGGTCGGTGTGCCGCGCGAAGATCTCGCGCACCTGCCGCGATACCGCCTTGTAGCGGCTGAAGTCCGGCGGCACGAAGATCGCCTGCGGACATAGCCGTTCCGCGCGCACCGCCGGCATGGCCGAGCGCACGCCGAATTTGCGCGCTTCGTAGCTGGCGGCACACACCACTGAACGCGCACCGCGCCACGCCACCACCACCGGCCTGCCGCGCAGCGACGGGTCGTCGCGCTGCTCCACCGACGCGTAGAACGCGTCCATGTCGACGTGGATGATCTTGCGCTGGACGGGGGACACGAACGTAGAGCGGGTCGGGGACGTGGCGGCGGCGAAAGTTAAGCATGGAATGGCGCGGCATGCTCGATCCCCCGGCGGGCTTGCCTATTCCTGCGGATATCCGGCGACGGCATTGAACGGGGGCGTGTCGCCCGCAGATCACGCGCGCTTACCGGCCACCCTGCAAGGATGGCTTTCTGAAACAAGGAAAAAGCTGCCATGAAGATACTGATGGTCCTGACCTCGCACGACCAGCTCGGCAACACCGGCCACAAGACCGGTTTCTGGCTGGAGGAATTCGCCGCGCCGTACTACGTATTCAAAGATGCCGGCGCCGACGTGGTGCTGACCTCGCCCAAGGGCGGCCAGCCGCCGCTCGATCCGAAGAGCGACGCGCCGGACGCGCAGACCGAGGCGACCCGGCGTTTCCGCGCCGACGCCAAGGCCACGGCGGCGCTGGCCAGCACGTTGCCGCTGACCGAAGCGGCGAAAGCCACGTACGATGCCGTGTTCTATCCCGGCGGCCACGGGCCGCTGTGGGATCTGGCCGAGGACAAGGCCTCGATCGACCTGATCGAGCGCACCTACGCGGCCGGCAAGCCGGTCGGCGCGGTCTGCCATGGTCCGGGTGTGTTTCGCCATGCGCGCCAGAAGGGCGAGCCGCTGGTGAAGGGCAAGCGCGTCACGGGGTTCACCAACGGCGAGGAGGCCGCGGTCGGCCTGACCGACGTGGTGCCGTTCCTGGTCGAGGACATGCTCAAGGCGGCCGGCGGCGAGTACTCGAAGGCGGCCGACTTCCATCCCTACGCGATCACTGACGGCAATCTGGTGACTGGCCAGAATCCGGCGTCCTCGGTGGAGGCGGCCAAGGCCGTGCTGTCGCTGCTGCGCGCCGACGGCTGAGCGCCTGATGCCGTACCGGAGGAAGGGCGCGCGTGGCGCCCTTCCTCTCCATAGCTGTGCCACATAGGGCACAGGTCATCGGTTATCAGGCGCCTTCCCGGGTTATCGTCGGTGCCATGACCGACACCTCTCCTTCTTATCTGCGCCGCCTCGGCACCTGGGACGCCGCCGCCATCGTGATCGGCGGCGTGATCGGCGGCGGTATCTTCCGCAGCGCCTCCACCGTGGCCGAGCGCACCTCATCGGGCTGGGAGTTGCTGACGCTGTGGGCCGTGGGCGGCTTGCTCACCCTCACCGGCGTGCTGTGCTACGCGGAGCTGGGCGCACGCAGGCCACAGGCAGGCGGTATCTACATCTATCTGCGCGAGGCCTTCGGTCAGCTGCCGGCCTTCCTGTTCGGCTGGACCATGGCGCTGATCAACTACCCCGGCAGCGTGGCCGCAGTGGCGACCACTTTCGCCGATTACTTCTGCGCCGCGACCGGCCTGCCGGTGTACTGGGTCAAGCCGGTCGCTGCGGCCGCGATCGCTTTCATCGTCGGCGTGAATTTCTTCGGCATCCGTGCCGGTTCGCGCATGCTCAATGTCTTCACCGTGCTCAAGCTCGCGGCCATCGCCATGCTGGTGGCTACCGCGCTGGTGCTGGCGCGCGGGCACCTGGGTACGGCGCTGGAGCCGGATCCGGCCCACGCGGCCAGGCCGCGGGATTTCCTCGGCGCGCTGCTGCCAGTGCTGTTCACCTATGGCGGCTTCCATTACCTCAACGACCTCGCCGGCGAAGTGCGCGAACCGCAGCGCACGCTGCCGCGTGCGCTAGGTCTCGGACTGGCTGCCGTGGTGGTGTGCTATGTGCTGGTCAACTTTGCTTATCTGGCCGGTCTTGGCCACGCGGGCCTGGCCGGCAGCCGCGCGCCGGCTGCGGATCTGATGCACCGGCTGTTCGGCGAAGCGGGCGCGCGCATCATGGCGGTAGGCATCGCATGCTCCACCTTCGGCTACTGCAGCATCGCCATCGCTGGTGGTGCGCGCGTTCTGCAGACGATGGGTGCCGACGGCATGTTCTTCCGCGCCGTCGGTCGGATCGAGCCGCAATCACGCGCGCCGCAGGTGGCGCTGGCGGTGCTCGGTGGCTGGGCGATCGTGCTGGTGCTGTCCGGCAGTTTCGGCCAGCTGCTCAACTACACGACCGTGGGCGAGTGGCTGTTCCACGCCTTCGGCATCGCCACGCTGTTCTGGTACCGGCGCCGCTTCGCGATGCAGCCTGCGCCGTATCGCGTGCCGTTCTATCCGCTGTTGCCGCTGCTGTTCGTGGTAACGGTGCTGGCTGTGATCGCCGCGACCACGCTGGATTCGCCCGGCGATGCAGGCATGAGCCTGCTGCTGGTGCTGCTCGGCGCGCCGGTGTATTACATCTGGCGCGCGTGGCAGCGGCGCGGTCTGGCATGAATAGGGCCGGCACACTTTCCCCGGTGTAGGAGATACCTGTGAAGCGGTGGCAACGGCTGATCGCCTGGAGCATGGCCTGCCTGTGCGCAGCCCCGGCGGCCGCGGGAGAGCTGGACGATCTTGGACAGCCTTCCGCGCGCATCGCCTTGGAGCATGTGCAGCGTGGCACGCCGGGCAGCGCGGTCGACTTGCTGCCGTATATCTTCCAGCCCGCAGCCGCACCTAACTTGCGCATCGCACCCGCACAGGGCACCTGGGACTGGTCGGGCCAGGGCGAGCTGCGCCTGCGCGTCCAGAACGGCATGGCGTGGGCGGTGACGTTGCAGATCGATATCGAAGGCGTGGGTGCCGAGCAGGCCTTGCACGCAACGGTCGGCGTGCCCGCAGGCCCGCCGCAGACCGTGATCGTGCCGCTGCATGCCGCCTCGCCGCGCAGGCAGGGCATGCAGGTAGCGCCACCAATGCCATATGAGGCAGGCGGCCAGCGGCTGCTGGTGGCGACCACGGTCGGCGGCGAACTTGAACTGCACAAGGTGGCCGCCGTGCGGCTGACGGTGCCGGCGCCGCAGGCGGCGCAGACGTTCCTGTTCGGCCGCGTGGAAACGGTCGTCGCGGATGCGGCACTGCGCGCCGCGTATACGGGCATCGTCGATGGCTACGGCCAGTACACACGAGGGCAATGGCCGGAGAAGATCGACGGCGACGCAGCCCTGCGCGCGGCGCAGGCGAAAGCCCAGGCGTCGTTGGCTTCTGCACCGGCCGCCGCGCAGCGCGATCGCTACGGCGGACGCCTGGATGTCCCGACGTTCAAGGCTACGGGCTGGTTTCGCGCCGAACGGCGCGATGGCCGCTGGCACCTGGTGACGCCGGAAGGTCATGCGTTCTTCTCGCTCGGCGTGAACGCGGTGGTGACCGAGCAGCGCAGTTACGTCGAGGGACGCGAGTGGATGTTTGTCGGGTTGCCGCCCGACAGCGGCGCGTGGCGCGCGTTCTACGGCACGGGCGACAACCGCTCGGCCGATGCGGCGGCCACGTCGGGCATCGGCTACAACCATGGACGCTGGTTCGACTTCTACGCGGCCAATCTCTATCGCCTCGATGGCGCGAACTGGAAAGACGCCTGGCGTACGCGCACGCTCGCGCGCCTTCAGGCCTGGGGCTTCAATACGCTGGGCAACTGGAGCGACGAGTCGCTGGCGCGCGCGCATCGACTGGCCTATACGCGCTCGATCGAGGTAGCGGGCGTGTTCGGCAATGTCTCCAGCGGCTACGACTACTGGGGGCGCATGCCCGATCCGTTCGACCCGCGTTTCGCACAGGCAGCGGATATCGCCGCGGCCAATGCGGCACGCGATGTGCGCGACGATCCCTGGCTGCTGGGCTACTTCGCCGACAACGAACTGCCCTGGGGCGGCAGCGGCCCGCAGGGGCGCTGGGGCCTGGCGCTGGGCACGCTGCGCGGCGAAGCGCGCAGCGATGCGAAGCAGGCCTTCCTCGCCGCGCTGATGCGCAAATACGGCGAGCCGGCCAAGCTCGCCGCCGCGTGGGGCATCGAGCTGGCTTCCTGGGATGCCATGCAGGCGACCGGTTATGCCGCGCCGTTGCCGAGCGAGGCGTATCCGGCGATCGGCGCGGATTACAGCGCATGGCTCACGCAGTATGCGCAGCAGTATTTCCGTGTCGTCGCCGAAGCGCTGCGCCGGCACGATCCTCATCACCTGTTCCTCGGCGGCCGCTTCGCGGTGAACACGCCGGAGGCGGTGGCCGCCTGCGCGCGCTACTGCGACGTGATCAGCTTCAACGCCTATGTCGACGTGCCGCAGCACGGCGTGGACATGGCCGCGCTCGCCAAGCTCGGCAAGCCGGCGATGATGACCGAGTTCCATTTCGGCTCGGACGATCGCGGCCCGTTCGGCAAGGGCGTTGCGTCAGTGTGGAACGAAGCGCAGCGAGGCGAAGCCTACGCGCGCTATGTGCAGGCCGCGGCGCAGGATCCGGACATCGTGGGCGCACACTGGTTCGAATACACCGACCAGCCGCCCAGCGGCCGGATTCTCGACGGCGAGAACTCGCACATCGGTCTGGTCGGCATCACCGACCTGCCGTTCAAGAGTTTCGTGGACGCGGTGCGCAAAGCGAACGACGCGGCGAACGCACATTAGTGCAGGTTGGGGTGAGTGCGGCGAACCTGGGATTCGTTGCGCTTACCCCATCTACGTCAGCCCAGCAGGCTGGTGGCGATGCCGAAAGCGACCAGCATGATGACGGCCACCGCGAGGCATGCGCTGGTCGGCTTGATCCGCCGCGCATCGACGCGCGGCACGAGGCGCCATAACAAAGCCGCGCCGACTAGCATGTTCACCACCAGGAAGGCGCGCCAGCCTGCCGTTTGCATCAGTGCAAGAGGGTCGGCCTGCACCGGTGCGCCGCCATGCTTCATGAAGACCGCGCCGACGACGATCACATCCAGCAGCATCCACAGCAGGCAGGCCATGTAGGTGCGGTTGAACACCACCGCGCAGCGCTCGATCCAGCGCAGCACCGCCCACGCGACGATGGCGACGAACAGCGCGCCGATGCTGCTGTAGAGCACCCACCACAACAGGCTGCTGACCAGGATGAGGAGGGTATTCATGCGGCGGGCTCTTCGCCCAGGCCAAGGCGGCGCAGCAGCTTGTCCATCAGCCAGGCGGGGCCGACCAGCAGATACGACAAATCGGTCAGGAAACTGGGGCGGCGGCCTTCGACCGCGTGGCCGACGAACTGCCCGACCCACGCCACGGCGAACACGGCCAGCGCGCTCCAGCGCAGCGTGGACGCTCCCCAGGTTCCGAACATCCAGGCGGTGAGCAGGTCCAGCGCGACGAACAGCGCGAACATCGCGCCGCCCAGGCGGCGCGAATGCTTCCAGTACCACGCGAACGCCAGCACCTGCGCGGCAACCGACCAGAAGCCCGGCCGGCCGAGCAGGGCGGGCACCGGCACGGTCCACAGCAGCGCGATGGCGCTCCACAGGATCAGCGGCACGCAGATTTCGTGCAGACGCTGGTTCAGCGGATGCCGATGATCGTCGGCGTAGCTGTCCAGCCAGGGACGCATGCCGGTTCGGGCGGCGGAAGACATCGCTGCGTCGCTCAATCCAGCGTGATGCCGGCCAGGCGGCGCAGCGCCTCGGCGTACTTGGCCTCGGTCCTGGCGATCACGTCGGCGGGAACGCGCGGGCCAGGTGCCGTCTTGTTCCAGTCCAGCGTCTCCAGGTAATCGCGCACGAACTGTTTGTCGTAGCTCGGTGGGCTGATGCCTACCCGGTACTCGTCGGCCGGCCAGTAGCGCGAGGAATCCGGCGTGAGCATCTCGTCCATCACGTACAGCTTGCCGTGCTCGTCGGTGCCGAACTCCAGCTTGGTGTCGGCGAGGATGATGCCGCGCTCGGCAGCATAGGCGGCGGCCCACTTGTAGATGGTCAGCGTGGCTTCGCGCACCTGCTCGGCGAGCTCGGCGCCCACGGCAGCCACCACCGCATCGAAGCTGACGTTCTCGTCGTGGTCGCCCACGGCGGCCTTGGTGGACGGCGTAAAGATCGGCTCCGGCAGCTGCTGCGCCTGCTGCAGGCCCGCCGGCAACGCGATGCCGCACACCGCGCCGGTGGCCCGGTAATCCTTCCAGCCCGAGCCGATCAGATAGCCGCGGGCGATCGCCTCGACCGGCACCGGCTTGAGCCGGCGCGTCACCACCGCGCGCTTCTCGTACAGCGCGAGGTCCGTGCCGGCTGGCAGCACCTCGCTTAGCGGCGTGTGCAGCAAGTGGTTGGGCACCAGGTGTTCGGTCTTGGCGAACCAGAAGTTGGAGATCTGCGTGAGCATCTCGCCCTTGCCGGGAATCGGATCGGGCAGCACCACGTCGAACGCGGACAAGCGGTCGGTGGCGACGATCAGCAGGCGGTTGCCGGGCAGCGCGTAGACGTCACGCACCTTGCCGCGATGGATCAGCTCCAGGCCGGGCAGGTCGGATTGCAGCAAAGTGGTGGGCACGGCGGGCTCCTGGGACGGTCTGGGCGGGGCGAGCCGTCTATTGTAGCGGTGGCCCGGCCGGGATGGCCCGAAGGGCCTGCTAGAATCGCTCCCCTTTGACCCCCACGTGTTGCCGATGCGAATCGTGACGATTGCGGCGCTCGCCCTGGCCGCCAGTTTCTGTGCCCATGCCGCCGCGCCTGCGAAGCCTGCCCGGCTCGGCTTGTGCGCGGCCTGTCACGGCGAGAACGGCATCGCGCAGATTCCCGGCGCGCCGCATCTGGCCGGCCAGAAGGCCGACTACCTGCGCGAAGCGTTGCGCCAGTACCGCGACGGCCGGCGCAAGGCGCCGATCATGCAGGCGGCGATCGGCCCGGTGAGCGAGGCGGATCTGGACGAACTGGCCCGCTGGTACAGCGCGCAGCCACCGGCCAAGGCGCAGCCATGAACATCTCCTGGACCCTGCTGCTGGCCTTCGTCGGCCTGTTCCTGGGGCACGGCCTGCCGGGCCTGGTGGTGGGCGGCGTGATCGGCTTCGTGATCGACAGCATGCGCCAGCAGGGCCGCCAGCGTGCGCCCGAGGCCGGCGGCTACATCGGGCCGCTGTTCGCGCTGCTCGGCGCGGTGGCCAAGTCGGATGGACGCGTGTCGGAGGCGGAAATCGCCATCGCCGAGCGCGTGATGTCGCGCATGGGCCTGGATGCCGAACAGCGCAAGCAAGCTATCGGCGCGTTCAATGCCGGCAAGCAGCCCGAATTCGACGTGACGCCCGCCATCGACGGCCTGCGCCAGTGGGTGGGCATGCGCCGCGATCATGCGTTCCCCGTGCTGGATGTGGTGATCGAGACCGTGCTCGCCGAGGGCAACCCGCCGCCGGAGAAAATGGCCATCCTGCGCCAGCTTGCATTCGCGTTGCGTGTCAGCGACATGGAATTGATGGCGCTGATGGCGATGAAGGGCTATGCCTGGAACGCCGGCGCCGGCTATCGCGGCCGTGGCGCGGGCAATGGCGGCTATGTGCCGCCCCAGCGCAATACCAACGGTCCGGATCCTTATACAGTGCTCGGCATCGAGCGCAGCGTCGACGATCGCGCGGTGAAGCGCGCTTATCGCAAGCTGATTTCCGAACACCACCCCGACCGTCTCGGCGATCTGCCGGAGGACATGCGCAAGCGGGCGGAAGCGCGGGCCAGCGAGATCAATGCGGCGTACGAGCGGATCAAGGCCGAACGCGGGTTCAAGTGAGAGCCGGAGGCGGGCGCTTCCGTTCTACCCGCCATCGCCGGGCGTTGCCGCATCGACAGGCTGCAAGCAGGCCGGATGCTAGGCTTTTCCTATTCCCGATTCTCCATTCCCGATTCCCGGTTCCCATGAAACAGCCCAACGTCATCGCTCCCTCGATCCTCTCCGCCGACTTCGCCCGCCTGGGCGAGGACACCGCCAAGGCGCTGGCCGCCGGCGCGGATTGGGTGCATTTCGACGTGATGGACAACCATTACGTGCCCAACCTGACCATCGGGCCGATGGTGCTCAAGTCCTTGCGCGATTACGGCGTCACCGCGCCGATTGACGTGCATCTGATGGTCAAGCCGGTGGACCGCATCGTGCCGGACTTCGCCAAGGCCGGCGCCAGCCTGATCAGCTTCCACCCGGAAGCCAGCGAACACGTCGATCGCACCATCGGGCTCATCAAGGAAGCGGGTTGCCAGGCCGGCCTGGTGTTCAATCCCGCCACGCCGTTGAACTGGCTCGATCATGTGCTCGACAAGCTCGACCTGGTGCTGATCATGTCGGTCAATCCCGGTTTCGGCGGGCAGAAGTTCATCCCGCACGCGCTGGAGAAACTGCGCGAGGTGCGCCGGCGCATCGACGAGAGCGGCCGCGCCATCCGTCTGGAAATCGACGGCGGCGTCACCGCGGACAACATCGGCGAGATCGGCGCGGCCGGCGCGGACACCTTCGTGGCGGGCTCGGCCATCTTCAACGCACCGGACTACCGCGCCGTGATCGACGCGATGCGGACCCGGCTGGGCTGAGCGCGAGGCGGCGCGGAGGCTTCCGCGCAATAAAAATCCCGGCGCGGGGAAGCGCCGGGATAAGACGTCGGAACGACGTTCAGAGGAGACCACACTGGCCGGCACCCCGCGCTCCTGCGCAATCCACGGCAATGGAGACGGCGCCGACCGCAAGTTCTGACCGGCCTGTTTCGGAAAGGTTCCCGAGTTATTGCGCCCAGATCTGGCGAGGCGCAACATGCCGCACGAACTTACGTGGACCTGAGGGAGCGGGTGATGCGCAAGATCGTCGCGATACTCCTGCTGTTCGGCTTCGGCGCCCTCGGCGGTCCGGCTACCGCGGAAGACAGCGGGCCGGTGTTCTGTCCCGGCGGACTGGAGCGTTTCCTGCCCGGGCAATACTACTTTTGCGAAAGCGTGCGCAGCGCGCAGGGCGGCGATTTCAAGCGTGCCCTTTGGCAAGCCCGACTGGCGGCGGAGTGGGGGCAGAAGGCCGCGCAATATGCGCTGGGCGTGGCCTATTTCAACGGCGACATCGCGCCGGTGGACCGCCCGCTGGGCTTGACCTGGCTGCGTCTGGCCGCGGAGCGTCATGACCCCACTTATGAGGCGGTGTTCGTCTCCGCCTACCAGAAGGCCACGCCGCAGGAACGCAGCACGTCGACGCAGCTATGGGAGCGCATGCGTGGCACGTATGCGGATGACGTGGCGGCGAAGCGGGCCTATCGCCGGTTCACGCGCGAGATGCGGTCGCTGCAGCACCTGGCGGCGTTCGGCGGCTCCATCTATATCGACGGCATGGCCGGCATGGCGATCGGCAACCAGTACGTCGGCGGCAGCGCGCAGACGGCGACCAACATGCTGCAGAACGCCGCCATGAAGAATCTCGGCGACTGGCGCGGCACGGTGACCGTCGGAAAAGAGAGCCCTGGCGATGCGCCGGTGGTGCCCGCGGCCGCCGCCGGCGAAAAGCACTGAGCAAAAAAACACCCCGCCAGGGGCGGGGTCGCAAGTGGGGCGTCCTGTCCCCGGCGGCGGTGCAACTCCGTCTGCATCCGCCGCCTTCCACGGTTAGAAGGGGTTCAATGCATGCTCATTACCAGGCCCAGCAGCAGGGCGCCGAGAGCCAGCACCACGCGCAGGGGTTCGAAGCCGCGCAGTTCGGCATTGGGATCGGTGGGTTCGGGCTTGGTCATGACAGCGCAGCCTGGGTGAAGGTGCTGCGTATGAGGCGCCCGCGCCCTGCGCGCCGCGCGGCACGGAACGGGCACGCCCGCGACAGCGTCTGACAAAACGCGGGCAGCACGCCCCCCCGCCTTGCGCGCCGCGAGCCCGCCATGCACGCTGCGCACCATTGTCAGACAGGGAGTGACCCATGGGCCGCCACATCGCCATCGTCGAAGACGAACCGCTCATCCGCGCCAACTACGTCGAGGCGCTCAACCGTTTCGGCTACGACACCCGCGGCTACGGCTCCCGCCAGGATGCCTCCAGCGCGTTTGCCGCGCGGCTGCCCGAACTGGTGATCATCGACATCGGCCTGGGCGATGAGCCGGAGGGCGGTTTCGACCTCTGCCGCGAGCTGCGCGCCAAGTCGGCGACGCTGCCGATCATCTTCCTCACCGCGCGCGATTCGGATTTCGATGTGATCTCCGGCCTGCGCCTGGGTGCCGACGACTATCTCAGCAAGGACACCAGCCTGCATCAGCTAGCGGCGCGTATCGCCGCGCTGTTCCGCCGCATCGAGTCGATGAAGGCGCCGGCTTCCAGCGAAACGGTGATCGAGCACGGTCCGCTGAAGCTCGAATCCGAGCGCATGCGCGTGACCTGGAACGGCGAGGAGATTCCGCTGACCGTCACCGAGTTCTGGATGGTGCACACGCTCGTGCGCTTCCCCGGTCACGTGAAGAACCGGGACCAGCTGATGCGCGAGGCCGAGCTGGTGGTGGACGACGCCACCATCACCTCGCACATCAAGCGCATCCGCAAGAAGTTCATCGCGGTGGCACCGGAGTTCGATGCGATCGAGACGGTGCACGGCGTGGGATATCGTTGGCGTCCCTGAGGGCATGGGGACAATGAATCAGGCATAGGGGTGGCGCGTCCACGCTGCGTGCCGCCACTATGCCGTGCTCCCCGGCTCCCGCTCCCGCTCAACATCCATGACCCTCCGCCGCAAGCTCCTCCTCGTTGCCCTTTGCACGCTGGCCCTGCCCGTGGCCGGCTGGCTGTACGTGCGGCAGATGGAGACGCTGCTGCGCGAAGGACAGGCTCAGGCGCTGGTGGCCTCGGCGCGCGCGGTGGCGCGCAGCCTCGTGGTCACGCATGCGCCGCTGCCGCCGCCGGGGCCGGGCTGGTACGTGCAGGAGGCGGTCAATCCGATCACGGTGGACGGTTACGGCGACGATTGGGCGCCGCTGACGCCGTGGGGCCAGCCGCTGGAGGGGCGCGGCAAACTTCTGCTGGCCAAGGACAAGGACTGGCTCTACCTCTACGTCGACGTGCGCAGCACGCACCGCACGCGCGCCGACGCCAGTGACGCCAACGCGCTGGCCGCCGATCACCTGGTGCTCGGTCTGCGCAAGGGCGCCGAGCAGCGGCGCTATCTGCTGGCCAGCGCCGCGCCGGGACCGGTGACGGCGCTCCCGCTCGATCCGTCCGTGCAGCGTTTCCCTGATCTGATCGTGGCGCAGTGGCAGGAGGACGGCAGCGGCTATCGCGTGGAGCTACGCCTGCCTCGCTCGCTGGGCCTCGATGCGCTGGGTGTCGGCATCTACGACGCGGCCGCGCCGGATGGCGATCCGCAGGCGGTCACGATGCATCCGCTGCTCGGCTATTCGTCCGCGCTGAGCAAAGAGCTCGCCGAACTGGCTCCGGACAACGTGCGCGCGCGCGTACTGTCGCCTCAGGGCTGGCTGCTGGCGCGCAGCGGGCGCCTGGGCAACACCGCGATGCGCGCTGGCGAGCAGCCGGGCTGGTTCGCATCGCTGGTTTACCGCTCGCTGCTGGCTAACGAGCTGGAGGATGCCGAGCCCTGGACGGACGATGCGCCGCGCCTGGACGTGGACGAGGTGAAGGTTGCCGGCGGCGGCGCGCCCACCACGCTATGGCGGCAGGGCGAGGCGCGCGGCAGCGTGGTGCTCGCCGCGGCGGTACCGGTGGAGCAGGGCGACAAGGTGCAGGGTGTGCTGCTGCTGGAACAATCCAGCCGTGCCGTACCGCTGCTGGCCAACCGCGCGCTGCTCGGCCTGCTGGCGACCAGCTTCGGCGTCCTGCTGGTCGCCGGTGCGATCCTGCTGGCCTTCGCTACGCGGCTGAGCTTCCGCCTGTCGCGCCTGCGCGATGCGGCGGAGCGGGCGCAGGCCAACGATGGCCGTCTGGATGGCCAGATGCTGGCGCGCTTCCCGATGACGGAGGCGCAGGATGAGATCGGCGACTTGGCGCGCAGCTTCGAGCGGTTGTTCGAAGTGGTGGGCGGCTACACCGACTACTTGCGCACGCTCGCCTCCAAGCTTTCCCATGAACTGAACACGCCGCTGGCGATCGTGAAGTCCTCGCTGGACAACCTCGAGCACTCGTTGCTCGACAGCAACGCGATGCCGCCGGAAGCGGCGCCCTACCTGGCGCGCGCGCGCGACGGCGTGGCGCGCCTGGGCACGCTGGTGCGCGCGATGAGCGAGGCCAGCCGGATGGAGCGCGCCATCGCCGCCGCCGAGCCGGAGGACGTGGATCTGGCCGAAGTGGTGCGCGGCTGCGCCGAGGCGTACCGGCCATTGGCCGGCACGCGCCGGCTCGACTGCGTGTTGTCGGATGGCCCGCTGCGTCTGCATTGCGCGCCCGAGCTGATCGCGCAGGCGCTGGACAAGCTGTTCGACAACGCGCTGTCGTTCACCCCCGAGCACGGCTGGATGCGGCTCAGCCTGCGCCCGGCCGGCGATGGCGCGGAGATCGAACTGGCCAACCAGGGCGATCCCTTGCCGGCGGCGATGCAGGGCCGCTTGTTCGATTCGCTGGTGAGCCTGCGCGACAAGGCCAGGCCCGGCGACGTGCCGCATCTGGGCCTGGGTCTGTACGTCGTGCGGCTGGTGGCCGAGCGCCACCATGGCGTGGCCTCGGCGCGCAACCTGGAGGACGGCAGCGGCGTCGCGTTCACCCTGCGCCTGCAGGGCATGCCGCGTCAGCGGCTCTAAAGCGTCAGCGCTGCGTCACCTGCCGCACCACCCATCCGCCCGCATCGTGCAGCAGCTGCACCTGCTGCGTGCTCGGCGCGCCGCAGGCATCGCCTTTGCACGGCACCAGCGTCACGTTGAGGTGCTGATCATCGGCGAGCTGGAAGTCCGCCAGTTTCGCGCTGGCCGCGCTCACGGCGTTCTCCAGCGCCGTCCCGACGAATACGCCGCTGCGGAACACATACAGCTGCAGGCTCTCCGGATGGCAAGCGCCATCGAAGCTGGCGGCCGCCTCGGCCACATAGGTGTCGCCCTTGCGCTGCGCGCGGCCGGTGAGGAGGCGCTGGCCGCCGGTCAGCAGAAAGCGGTCTTCGTCGCTGCGCGGTGCGGGCGCCGCGGCCGAGCATTGACCGGCTTCGGCGCGTGCGGATGCCTGCTCGCCTTCCTCATCGCCGGCTCGCCCCAGCGGCTGCAGCGGGCGTGCGATATAGGGCTGGGCCACGGCGGCGGCCGGCGGCGGCGCGGGACGCTGCAGCCACATGGCCAGGCCGACCGCGCCGATCAGCAGCGCGGCGATCGCCCAGCCGCGGCCGCGCGCTGCGGGGCGGCGCAGCAGCCATAGCAGCGTGGCGAGGCCAAGCAGCAGCGCGATCGGCGCCACGGCATGCCACAACAGGCCGAGCACGGCCAGGCCTAAAGCGGCGATCGCCCAGCCCGATACCGGCGGTGGCGAGGAAGGGCGTGCGGGCGGCATCGGGGGCGGCTCGGCATGCATTGCCGTTGTCGCTTCCGGCAGCGGCGGTGGCAAGGGCGAAGCATCCGCGGCGGGCGGCGTCCAGGGGAACCACTGCTGTCCGCCGTCGTGACACCACTGATCGCCGTCCTCGGCGTAGCGGGACAGCGCGGATTCGGGAACCGGGCCGCGGATCTGCCCGCGGCGCAGCAGCCATACCAGCGGCGCCTCGTCGGGTTCGACGCGGGCTTCTACGCCCATCTGCGCCAGCTGAGCGACCTGGACCTGGGCCTCTTCCAGGGTGAGTTCGCGCCGGATCAGCAGCGGCGCACGCTCGAACACCCGCTGGCGGAAGTCGGCGCCCTCCATGCCGAAGGCCTCGGCCATCCGCGCGTGCGCCGTCGCCGGATCCTGGCCTTCGAGCAGGCGGCCGGTGAGCACGAGGCAGTACTGGTCCATAACCATCCCCCAGGCGCAAGACACCATGCGCCGACCCGCCCAAGGTTAGGCGCGACGCCGATGGGCCACAAGCGCGAGCAAGGCGCCTCTTCGGTTCGCCGCGCGGCTGTGCCTACAATGCTCGCCTTTACGTTTTCCGCATGGCTTCCCGGACTCCCCCGACGTGATTTCCCGAGAGCAATTCGACGCGCTGGCCGCCCAGGGGCACACGCGCATCCCGCTGGTGCGCGAGGTGTTTTCCGACCTCGACACGCCGCTGTCGGTGTACCTGAAACTGGCCGATGGCCCGTACACCTTCCTGTTCGAATCGGTCGAGGGCGGAGCCACCTGGGGACGCTATTCGATCATCGGCCTGCCGGCGCGTCGCGTGTACCGCCTGCGCGGCCACGAGCTGGAGGTGGAGGACAGCGGGGAGGTCACCGAGCGCCGCCACCTGGATGACCCGCTGGGCGAGATCGAGCGGCTGCGCCGGCAGTACGACGTGCCGCGCCTGCCGCAGCTGCCCGCCTTCAGCGGCGGACTGGTCGGCTATTTCGGTTTCGAGACCATCGGCTACATCGAGCCGCGCCTGGCCCGCTGGGACCGCGCCGACGAGCTGGGTACCCCGGACGTGCTGCTGATGCTGGCCGAGGAAGTGGCGGTTTTCGACAACCTCAAGGGTCGCCTGTACCTGATCGTGCACGCCGATCCCGCGCAGCCGCACGCCTATGCCGAAGCGCAGCGCCGTCTCGACGCGCTGGTCTATCGGCTGCGCCAGGGCGGTGCCTCGTATCCGCAGCTGACCCAGTCGGTCGCGCTGGACGAGGGCGATTTCAAATCCTCCTTCACCAAGGAGGAATTCGAGGCGATGGTCGAGCGCGCGAAGGAATACATCCGCGCCGGCGACATCTTCCAGGTGGTGCCGTCGCAGCGTCTGAGCGTGGGCTTCAACGCGCGCCCGGTGGACGTATATCGCGCGCTGCGCGCGCTCAACCCGTCGCCGTACATGTACTTCGTCGACCTCGGCGGCACGCAGATCGTGGGCTCCTCGCCGGAGATCCTCGCGCGCCTGAAAGACGGCAAGGTGGTCGTGCGCCCGCTGGCCGGCACGCGCAAGCGCGGCGCCACCGAGGAAGAAGATCGCGCACTGGAGGCCGAACTGCTGGCCGATCCCAAGGAGCGCGCCGAGCACGTGATGCTGATCGACCTCGGTCGCAACGATATCGGCCGCATCAGCGAAACCGGCAGCGTGGAAGTGAGCGAGTCCTTCGTGATCGAGCACTACTCGCACGTGATGCACATCGTCTCGCAGGTCCAGGGCCGGGTGCGCGACGGCGTGAACTACATGGACGTGCTCAAGGCGACCTTCCCCGCCGGCACGCTCAGCGGCGCGCCGAAGATCCGCGCGCTGGAAATCATCCAGGAGCTGGAGCCGTACAAGCGCAACATCTATGCCGGCGCGATCGGCTGGATCGGCTGGTGGGGCGATGCGGATACCGCCATCGCCATCCGCACCGCGGTCATCCAGGACGGCCGCTTGCACGTGCAGGCCGGCGCCGGCATCGTGTACGACTCCGATCCCACCGCCGAGTGGGAAGAGACCATGAACAAGGGGCGCGCGCTGTTCCGCGCGGTGGCACAGGCGGCGAAGGGCCTTTGAACGGCCGCCGCGATCTCGATCGACAGGGATGACAGGGTGAGTCCTTCCATCACGCGCTACGGCATGCTCGCGTTGCCGCTGCTTTACTCGCTGAGCGCGTCCGCGCGCGAACCGGCGGAAACCCGCTGGACCGACGATGCGTACAGTCGCATGAAGGCCATGGCGATGCTGCAATCGCTCAATGCTGATCTGCTGAGCCACCCCAGCGCCACGCTCACGCTGGAGCGCTGGTGCGGTACGCATCACCTGGCGCAGAACGCCAAGGTGGTGGCGCGCGTGGTCAAGGGCGCGGCCAAGCCGCTGCCCGACGGCGCGCGCGAACAACTCGGCATCGGTCCCGACGAGGCCGTGCATTACCGGCAGGTGCAGCTGGTGTGCGGCGGTCTGGTGCTGTCGGAGGCAGACAACTGGTATGTGCCGGCGCGCCTCAGCGCCGAGATGAACCACACGCTGGAAGACAGCGATACGCCGTTCGGCAAGGTGGTGCAGTCGCTGCATTTCCGGCGCGAAACGCTTTCGGCCGAATTGCTGTGGTCGCCTCTGCCGCCGGGCTGGGACGCCGGTGCGCCCGTACCGCCGGGTTCGCGCCAGCCGCTGGAGATCCCCGCGCACGTGCTGCAGCATCGCGCCGTGCTGGTGGCGCAGGACAATCGTCCCTTCAGCCTTGTGGTGGAGAGTTACACGTCCAATGTGCTGGCGATGCCGTCGGCGGTGCTGGAGCCGACGCCGTAGCGTCGACGGCGGGTCGGGCGTGCTTCGCTTGTGGCCCGCGCCGCTTCACTGCTTCGACGCGGCCTGCGGCGTCTGGTCGAGCCGCACCCAGCGCATGCCGTCCACGCGTGCGCACAGCCCGCCGTTCGCGCATGGCGCCAGGTTGCCGCTGGCGATGGCGGCATTGATCTGCCCCGCCCATTGTGCGTTGGCAAGTTCCGTACGGGCGTGCAGCGCCACGTAGGCCGCCACCGCGATCACGGTCAGCGAAGCGAATGCGCTGGCGATGAACATTTTCCAGGCCGTCGCCGTATGGACTCGTCCGGCCGTCTGGATGCGTCGCTCCAGTTCGTCCGTGGCCTGGCGTACGCCCGTCATGGATGCCTGCAGTTGCTGATCCATCTGGTCGAGCGGTTTGCGCAGGCCTTGGTTCAGCGCGGAGCCCGCGGCCTGCCGGAAGTCCTCGATGGCCCGGGCGGAAACCTGGCTTGCAACTTGCGCAGCGCCTTGTGCCGCGCGGCCGATCGCTTCCGCGGCCAGCGTATTCTGCTGCACCACTTTGTCGCCGCGTGTTTCGAAGCTGTCGATGAGCATCGAGAGCTTTACGGCCATGGCCTTGATGTCGTCCTGGGTCATGCTTTTCTCCCTTGGGTCAATGCCGCATCACGGGGCCTTGAGGTTGCTGGGCCTGTGCTGGCTGCTGCGCACGCATGGCCGCTGCCAGCGCCGCTTGCTGTTCCTGTGCCGCCGCCTGCCGATTGGCTTCCTGCCCCTGTGCGAGCAGGGCCTGGCCCTGCGGCGACTGGGCATAGGCCTGAGCGACCTGCTTCGAGGCTGCATCGTCTTTGTTCGCTGCCGCGGCGCACAGCGTCTCGAACATGTCGCTGTTGGAGCTGTGCACGGTGATCGGATGTGCCGGCACGTCCCGCAGCCCTTGCGTCTGGGCGCCGCTGTACACGGACTGGTGCGCGAAGCGGTTGTTCAGCGTTTCGTCGCGCGGCTCGGCGTTGTACGGATCGGCCACTTTGTCCCTGTCGCTGCGCGGCACCAGCAACTCGTTGTAACCGCCAGGCGTGTTCCGGTCGACCTTGCGATCGATGCGGTAGAGCAGCATGCCTTCCTCGGAGCGGTGCACCACGTTCAGCCGCGGGTCGTCCGGTTCGATGCCTTTCTGCAAGAACGGCTTGTCGCTCAGCGCATTGAGGTAGTCGATCATCAGATTGCCGCTGCGTATCCCCAGGCCATCGCGGTGATAGCTGCCACCGATGTCCGAATGTGCGCCGGCCACGGTGACGGCGAGGAAGCGGCCGTCAGGAGAAAGGCCAGGATCCATGATGTGATCGGACTTGAATTTATTGCGTCGCTCGTCTTCGGCGATGATCTGGAAGCCTGAAATGACCGAGGGCGGCGGGCGACGATCGCGGTCTTCTGGGCGGCCGGTGTTGACGGCGTCGAAGAGGGCTTCGACTTGGGGAACTTGGCCCGGAGGGACGATCGGCGGATGGGTATAGGTGACGCTGGCAATCAGGCCATCGCCGCTGCGGGTATAAACGGCGCCGATAGGATCCTGGATGCCGCGTTCATGCACCAGGCGCGCAAATCCTGCGGCTTGCTCAGCGCCTCGACTGAAACCCGTCTCGACGATCCGGATATCAGCCTGGGGGTCGGCCGCCTTCCAGCGCGCTGCCTGCTCGATGAATCGGCGATACATTTCCTCGGTGCGCCTGTCGTAGGTGTAACCCGTGGCGCCATCCCATATGCGAGACGCAAAGTCTCTTTGAGTGCCGGGCCCGGCTAAGTACTCAGAGTGAATTCGGGCATCGCCATTGCGATTGATCGCATCATTGATCCTGAAAACATTGGTCCGATGCTCGGGATCGTTGATGGCATCATTTCCCGTGCCGTCGAACGATGCCACAAACAATCTCGCATGCGGATCGTCTGAACGAATCAGGATAGGGGCGTTGAATGCAGATAACGCGCTCTGAGCTTGCTGATAGGAGCGCATCTGCGCATCCGAAGCTGGGTAGTACGAGACACCGTCTTCCAGAACGCCATCATGTCCGTTCTTATGTTTTTCCTCATTCATCGCATCGTCCTTGATCGACTAATCAGTAGGTGTGAGTCCAGGCCAGGATGATGTCGTTGCGGAAGGCGCTGTACTTGTTGCCGGGTACTTGTTCTTTTTTGGTCGGAATGAACATGGTCATGTACACATTGACCGTTCTATCGTTGACCTCCAGAAAAATATCTGGAGATCCGGCAACAGGGCCGTTGAAAAAGTGCGTCATCTCATCCTTGGGGACGTTATGCCAAACCAGCTCGTCCTTGAAGATTGCCGACAAGTCGATGCTTGCTTCGTGCTTTCGGTCATCCATGGACCTCCATGTCAGGCGTACCGGACCTGGAAAGTTGGGGATGTCGACGTAAGCTCTGCCGAGCCAATCCTGTCTGTAATCGGGGCCTTTGGGGGGCGGGGAGACATAGCTGTCCGGCTCGCTCTCGGCAGCGATTGGTGAGAAATTGTGGTCGTCGTAGATGACATGACAGCCAATGGCGTTGTAGCAGAACGCCTGAAAATTGTGCCGCTTGAAGCGAAGCGGAACCTCTTTGGTTGGTGCAGGCGGATCGATCTTCTCAACGCTGCTGGCTGTCATGGAAAAACATCCTGTAGAAAGCGAAAACATCATGCACAGGGAAATCGCTATGCGGCGTGGTGCCGGTAGTGTGGGCATTACAAAGTCCTTGGCCTGCTTGATCAATCTTTGCCGGACGTCCGTTTGGTTTCCTAGCAACTAGTAACTCCGACGCCAAACCAAAAACACATCCTTCCGGAAGTCGCTGTCTTTGTTACCCGGAACCTGCTCCTCCCTGGTCGGAATGAACATCGCCATATAGACATTGATGGTGTGGTCGTCGACTTCCAGATAGATGTCCGGCGTGCCCGCGACGGGGCCCTTGTAGAAGTCGGTCATCTGGTCCTTGCGAAGGCGGTGCCAGACAAGCTCATCCTTGAAGATCTGGCGCATGTCGATCCGCGCGTTGTGGGATTGGCCATCCAGGGACCGCCAGTGAATCTCTGCGGGTGCGGGGAAGTTGCGGATATCGAGTTCCACCGATCCCCAGGTCTTGCGGTAGTCGCCGGCGGGCTTCGGGTTGGGGGCATCGCCGGGCAACTGGCGGACCTGATTCCGCCCGTTGTAGGCCACGCTGCAATCGAGCGTGTCGTAGCAGAGCGCCTGGAACGCATGCCGCTTGAAACGCAGCGGCGTGTTCAGGGTTTCCTTGGGGGGCTCGATCTCGCCCGCGGGGCCATCCGGCTCAGCCTGAATCTTCGTGCAGGCAAAGAGCGCCACGAAGCACAGCGTCGCGCCGAGCCGACGCAGGACACAGCCCCTGCCAAAGCGTTGATTCCCGTGTTGCATGTCCCATCCTGTGCGACGTTCGACTCACTGTCCTTGCCGGCCATCTTACTTAGCCGCCGCGTTCGGCGGGGCCAGCGTCTCGGGAGGTAGGGTGCACGCGGCGTGATCCCCGTCGCAAGCGGGCGACGGGGAAGGCAGCGGAGGGAATGATCGGAAATGCCCGTCCGGCTAGTCGCCGGCCGGATGTCAGGGCTGGAGGTATGGCCTGGCGATATCGAGCGCCGTCTTGTACGGCTCAGGGTCGTTACGGTTGCTCAGCAGGATGACCGTGACGCGTTGCTTCGGCCAGCGCACGATCACGTTGCGGAACCCGATGCTCTCACCCGAATGCCACAGCACGTCGCCGTGGATGCGCCAGCCGTAGCCGTACGCATCCACATCGTCTTCTCCCGTCACCTTGTTCTGCGCCGCGAAGGCCAGTCTGCGCGAGGCGTCCTTGAGCAGGCGGCCGTCGTACAACGCGGCATCCCAGCGAGCCAGATCGTCGATCGACGCATAGATGCCGCCATCGCCGCGCGTGGCGCTGGTCAGGTCCTGGTCGGTGCGCACCCAGGCGCCGTTCTGCTCGCTGTAGCCATAGGCGCGGTTCGGCGGCTGCGGGCCCGAGGGCTCACGCAACAGGGTGTGCTCCATGTGCAGCGGCTGGAAGATGCGTTTGCGCAGGAAGTCGGGCAGGCGCTGGCCGGAGGCGCGTTCCACGATCAGCCCCAGCAGCACGTAACCGCTGTTGCTGTAGCGATAGGCGGTGCCCGGCGCGAAATAGCTGCGTGTCTCGGTGGAGAGCATGCGCAGCACGTCCTGGTCGTCGAGCTGCCGGGTGGTGCCGGGCGGGATCAGGTCTTCGTAGTCGATCAAACCCGAGCTGTGCGACAGCAGATGGTGGATGGTGATTGCCTGGTCAGTGGCTGGCAGCGAAGGCAGCCAGCGGCGCACCGGGTCGCTGAGCTTCAGCTTGCCGTCCTCGGCCAGCAGCAGGATCGCGGCAGCGGTGAACTGCTTGCTGACGGAGGCGAGGCGGTAATCGGTGGCGGGCGTGGCGGCGATGCCCCCTTCGAGGTCGGCGTAACCGTAAGCCTTGCGCAGCACCGGCTTGCCGTCCTTGAGCACCAGCAGCGACGCGCCGGGTACCTTGCCGGCGTAGCGGCTCATTAACGTGTCGGCATCGTCAGCGCGCGCTCCGGGCGTCAGGGCGGCGAGCAAGGTGGCGAACAGGACGGCGATAGAACGCATGGCGGAGCCTCGCTCAGCGGATCGGCAGGTCGTAGTAGGTATCGGGCGCGGGTTCCGGCTCGAGGGTGTAATGCCACCACTCAAACGGATAGTTGCGGAAGCCGCCGCGCTTCATCGCCTCGCGCAACAGCTCGCGGTTGGCGCGTTGCATGGACGTCACCGCCGCGGAGTCCGTATTGGCCGATGGATCGAAGTAATCGAAGGGCGTGCCCATGTCGAGCGGCGCGCAGTGTTCGCCGCGGTTATCGCATTGCATGAGGGTGAGGTCGGTAGTTGCGCCGCGGCTGTGGCCGGAACGTGGAGCGATGTAATCGCCGAGCAGCACGCGCTTGTCCAGGTTCGGGTAATGCGCGGCCTTGGTGTGTTGATCGGCGAGGTCGCCACCCCAGCGCACGAAGTGCCGCACGGCGCGCGCGGGTCGGTAGCAGTCCCACAGGAGCAGGCGCTGATGACGTTCCCGCAGTTCACGTTCCACTTTCACCAGGGCGTCGGCGGCGGGGCGAAGCAGATAGCACTTGGGCGCATCGTAACCGTCGACGGGCGCGCCGACGAAGTTGTCGTTGCCGGCGTATTTGATGTCCTCGGCGATATCGGGCGCCAGCGTGCGGACATCTACCAGTCCCGCCTGTTCCAGCGTGCCGGAGGCGACCGGCGGTTTTGTCGTGAGCGACGCGCAGCCGCACAGCAGCGCGGCGGTCAGCAGAACCACTCGGCGCGGCCAGTCAGTCGCAATCGCGCACGCGCTTGAAAGCGAGATCTTCGAAGTCGTAGCTGAAATCGGCATCGGGATCGACCTTGCTCATATGCAGATTGCCGAGCTTGCTGGTGGGCGCATGCAGCCACGCTTCGGCGTCGCCATGTTCCCACTGCACGAGATATGCCGCGCCCACGCGCATCACCGGTCCGCGCAGGCGGGGTGACTTGGCGGCCTCGAAGGTCACGCCGTCGCCGCGCGGGCACAGGTGGATGTCGCCGAACCATGGATCGCGCCATATGCCGAGCATTCCGGCCAGTTCCTTGCGCGTGGCGGATCGGCGTGTGGAGGTATCCGGTACGCGCGAGGCATGCCGCTGCGCTTCCTTGGCGGCAAGTTCGTCCGCATAGCTGGCTACGCTGCGCGCGCGCTCCGGTGCGGTGAACTGCTTGAGCAGTACTTCGATCAGCACGCTGCGCGCATCTTCGGCATCGCCATTGATCAGCACCACGAAGCCGCTGCGGCGGTCCGGCAGCAGATAGAGCGCCGAATACATGCCCGACAGCGTGCCCGTGTGCGAGACGGTGAGCGCGCCATCCACGTCGGCGATGCGCCAGCCATAGCCGTAGGCGTACAGGCGGGTGCCGTCCCAGGCGCGGCGCTGCGCGGAAATCGGCATCGGGGTGTATGGCGTCCACAGGCGGTCGCGCTGCGCCTGCGGCAGCCAGGCCAGTTGCGCGGGCGTCGGCGTCAGCCATTGGCGAGCCCAGACGAGCATGTCGTCGATACTGCACTGCACGCCGCCGGCCGCTTCCATGGTGGTGGGATGCACGACAGGGTCGGCCGGCGGCAGCACCGCGTAGCCGTCGCCTCGCCGCTCATGCGGCAGGGCGACTGGAGCCAAGGCGTCGCGTCGCCACTCGCCTACCTGGCAGCGCGACAGGCCAAGCGGCTGGAACACTTCGCGCCGCAGCAAGGTTTCATAAGGCGCGCCGCCGGCCGCGGCGGCGACCTCGCCGGCCACGACGTAAAGCAGGTTGTCGTAGGCGTAGCTGGCGCGAAAGCTGTAGCGCGGCTTGAGGTAGGCCAGCGCGGCAACGATGTCCCCGCGGGTGAAGCGGTTCGGTTCCGGCCACAGCATCAGGTCGCCCGCGCCTTCGCCCAGCCCGCTGCGATGGGTGAGCAGGTCGCCGACCTGCATCTGTTCGGTGACCCAGGGGTCATACATGCGGAAAGCGGGGAGCCAGCGCTTCACCGGGTCGTCCCAGCGCAGCTTGCCTTGCTGCACCAGGCGGGCGAGCAGGGTGGCGGTCATGGCCTTGCTGTTGGAGGCGATCTTGAACAGCGCGTCCGGCGTCACCGGCTGACCCGAGCCCAGCGCCAGCTCGCCTGTCGTGCGGCGATAGACGATGTTGCCGTTCTCGATCACGCCCACCGCGATGCCGGGCAGGCGGTAACGCGCCACCACCGCGTCGATCAACGGATCGAAGCGTTGCTGGGGCGTCTGCGCACCTGCCGCGCCGGCGGCCAGGGCGCAGGCACAGGCGAAAGCCTTAGCGAGCCTTCGCATCGGCCGCCTGCTCCACCGCCTGCCACACGCGCAGCAGGTTGCCGCCCCATAGCTTGGCGATGTCCGCATCGCTGAAGCC
This sequence comes from Dyella sp. CR10, assembly GCF_055814425.1. Classification (NCBI taxonomy): domain Bacteria; kingdom Pseudomonadati; phylum Pseudomonadota; class Gammaproteobacteria; order Lysobacterales; family Rhodanobacteraceae; genus Dyella; species Dyella sp. CR10. The sequence continues at coordinate 3,953,678 of NZ_CP185986.1, read as the reverse complement.
GGCGTGGCGCAGCGCGGCAGTGACGTTGCGGGTCTGGCTGGCGTCGCGCCAGCCCTCGATGCCGCCGCCGCCGTCGAAGTCCGAGGCGATGCCGACGTGATCGATGCCGGCCACATCGACCATATGGCGGATCTGCGCCACATAGTCGTCCAAGGTGGGCAGGGGGAAGGCCACGTCGATGCGCTTCATGCCATCCACGTAGGCCGACAGGAAGTCGTGCTTTTCGCTGTCGTACTGTTTGTCCCCGGCCTGCCTGGCGACCTTTGCCTGCAAGGCCTTCTCGGCCAGTTCGCGGCCGGGGTCGAGTTTTAGGAAGCCCTTGTAGGCGACCGCCTGCACTACGCCACCCTTGGCGGCGATCGCGCGCAGCAGGTCGTCGGGCAGGTTGCGAGGATGGTTCACCAGCGCGTGCGCGCCGGAGTGCGAGGCGATGATCGGTGCCTTGGATGTCTGCAACACGTCGCGCACGCAGGCATCGGAGCTATGCGAGACATCGACCATGATCCCCAGCCGGTTCGCCCGCTCCACCACGCTGCGTCCGAACGCGCTCAGTCCGGCGTCGCTGAGCGGCGGATCGCCCAGTTCCGCGGTGGGCATGGAGCTGGTGCACAGGTCGTTGTGGCCTACATGGGTCAGGCCGATGTAGCGCGCGCCCTGGGCGAACGCCCAGTCCAGGTTCTTCAGGTCGTGGCCGAGCGAATAGCCGTTCTCGATGCCGATCATGGCCGACAGTACGCCGGCCTTGCGGTTGGCCAGCACCTGCTCGGGCGTGGTGGCGAGGCGGATGCGCGAAGGATAGCGCTGCACCAGCAGGTGGATGTCCTCGTACTTGCGCTTCGCCTGTGCCACCGCCTTGGCGTAGCCTTTCGCGTCGAGCGGCCCTTGTTCCACGTAGATCACGAAGAAGGCGCCGTGGAGTCCGCCGCGTTCCATCTTGCCCAGGTCCACCTGCAGCGGCGTGTCCTTGCCGGCGTCGAAGCGCGGCTCGCGCATGTAGTTCAGCGGAATATCGACATGGGTGTCGATGGTGACGGGGGGATCCTGCGCCGCCGCCACGCCGGTTGCCAGGATCAGTAACGGCGCGAGCGCGCCGAGCGGACGCCATGCCTTCATGCGGTTTCCCAGTGCGTGGCCGGCTGCTCGCCGGCGACCATATCTTCGAAACTCTGCCTGCGCCGCACTATGGCATGCCGGCCGCGATCGAGCAGCACCTCGGCGGCCAGGGGGCGCGAGTTGTAGGTGGAGGCCATCGAGGCGCCGTAGGCGCCGGTAGCGCGGATCATCACCAGGTCGCCGGCTTGCAGCGCCGGCAGTTCGCGTTCCACCGCGAAGGTGTCGCCGGTTTCGCAGACCGGTCCGACCACGTCATAGCGGCGGCGTGGACGGGACTCGTCGACCAGCGGCACGATGTCGTGCCAGGCATCGTAGAGGCTCGGGCGGAGCAGGTCGTTCATTGCCGCATCCAGCACCAGGAAGTCGCGTCGTTCGCCACGCTTGACGCGAATGACACGGGTCACCAGCACGCCGGCCTCGGCGACCAGGTAACGCCCGGGTTCGAGCAGGATGCGCCCGCGAAATCCGGCAAGCGCCTCGCGGATCGCCGCCGCGTAGTCCGCCGGAGCCACGGGCACGTCGCCCTCGCGATAGCGCACGCCCAGGCCGCCGCCGACATCGATGCTGGCGATGGCATGGCCGGCATCCTCCAGCTCACGCCAGAACGCAGCCACGCGGTGCAGCGCCTGCCGGATCGGTTCGACGCTGAGAATCTGCGAGCCGATATGCACATGCAGCCCGTCGAGACGCACGTTTGGCCAGCGCGTGGCGTCGGCGAACCAGCGGCGCGCCTGTGCGATGCTCACGCCGAACTTGTTCTCCGCCTTGCCGGTGGAGATCTTGGCGTGGGTCTGCGCATCCACGTCGGGATTGATGCGTACCGCGGCCTGAGCGGTGACGCCCCGCTTCGCGGCGAGCGCCTGCAACAGGTCGAGCTCGTCCGCGGATTCGAGATTGAAGCGCTGGATGCCCGCCGCGAGCGCCTCGGCGATTTCCGGCGCGGTCTTGCCCACGCCCGAGAACACGATGCGCCGGGCCGGAATGCCGGCATGCAGGGCGCGCCACAGCTCCCCGGACGAGACGATGTCGGCTCCGACGCCTGCTTCGGCCATCAGCTGGAGGATGGCGAGATTGCTGTTCGCCTTCACCGCGTAGCAGAGCAGGGCATCCAGTCCTTGCATGGCCTGCTGCAGGCCCGCGATGCGCGCGCGGATCGCGCTGGCGGCATAGGCGTGGAATGGCGTGGGAATGCGCTCGGCGAGGCGGCGTAGATCGACGCCATCGAACGTCGCGTCGGGATGCGGTGCGCCGGTGGTGGGCGGCGTAGCTATGTGCGGCATGGGGAAGAGGCGCCAGATAAAAAAAGGCGGCCCGAAATAACGCGGGCCGCCTTGGGGAGTACGGCTGTCAGAAATCCAGCGATACGGTCAGCTGCGCGAAGCGCGGCGCCTGGAAGCGCAGCGGCTGGCGGAAGGTGGAATTGGTGCCCTCGCCGATCGACGTCTGCAGATCCTGGTCGACGGCCACGGTGCGCTGCTGGTTGAGCAGGTTGTACACCGCGAACTTCACGCGCAGCTGGCCCGTGTCACCCAGCGAGCGCAGGTAGGTCACGCTGGCGCCGAGGTTGTAGGTCCACGGCATGGTGCCGTACTTGCCGCGCGGCGAGCGCTCGTAGACGCGGTCCTCCGAGCGATCGGAAGAGCAGTTGGCCACGCAGATGTAATAGCTGTGGTAGTTGGTTGCGTCGAAGGGGTCGCCGACGCCGAAACCGGTGATCGGTCCGCCGGACAGCACCGTGAGATCGCCGCCGAACTGCCAGTTCGGCGTCAGCGCGTAGGTGCCGCGCAGCTTCAGCTGGTGACGATGATCGTTCGGCAGATAGCCGTCGCCGCCGTAGTTCACCCACGGGTTGTCGAAGTTCTCGGTGCGGCCGGTGTCGTCGAAGTTGGTGTCTGAGTTGACCGGGCCTTCCGCGTTGCCGCGGTTCCACGACAGCGTATAGGAGGCGTTGAACGCCCACTTGTTGTCCCATGCGCGGTCGAGCTGGAACTCTACCGACGTATAGGTGCGCTTGGGCTTCACCCAGCCGCGCTGGCCCAGGTACTTGCCGTCGGCGTCGTACATGGCCCAGCCTTCTTTGGACGTATCCACGGTGACCCAGCCGTCGGCCACGCCGTCGCAGTTGGTATCGCCCCATACGGTGTTCTTCTTGCCGGGATTGCCCATTACCCAGCCGATATAGCCGTCGCCGCCGCACTTGCCGGTGGCGCTGATCTCCATGTCGTCGATGGCGTTGTGCAGGCGCCGATACGTCGCGCTCACGCCCCAGGACCAGCTCTTGTCCAGCATCTGCTGGAAGCCGAGGATGGCCTCGTCCTGGAACACCTGGTCCATGTCGCGATTCACCTGCGAGCGCAGGTCGCCGACCTTGCCGTCGCCCTGGGACGTGTCGACGCCGCCGAGCTGCGGGCCCAGTTTCGGAATCGCGTACTGCGTGCCGTTGCGGTCGACGATCTGCCATCCGTCGAAGGCGTAGAAGGTGCGCTGGTCGAGCAGGCCGCCGGCCTGCTTGATGTTGATGACGTTGGCCACCGGCAGGAAGTAGCGGCCGAGGTTGCCGAACAGCTTGGTGGTGCCGTCGCCCTTGATGTCCCAGGAGAAGCCGAAGCGCGGCGCCCACATGTTCTTCATCTTGATGTAGCTGGTGCCGTCGGCGGCCTTGTTGTCGAAGCCGTCGTTGCGGACGCCGGCGCTCAGCAGGAAGGTCGGCGTGATCTGCCAGTTGTCTTCGAGGTAGTAGGCCGAATTGGTGGTCTCGAACGTACCGGCGATCTCATAGCGGCGAGCGCGGACATAGGCGGTATAGCCCGGAGGAAGTACGCCGCCGGTGTTGTTGATGGTCGAGCCTGGCGTGGCGAAGTAGACGTTGTAGTAGAGCGCGCCGGGACCGGTGTAGTGGCGCTGGTAGATCGACGTGTCTTTCTCGTGGTCGTAGCCGAAGCGCACCAGGTGATCGCCGAGCTTCCATTCGAAGTCGGCGCGGGCCTCCTTGCGGGTGTCGTCGCGCTTCTCCACGGTGGAGTTGGTGGTGCAGCCCAGCGGCACGCCGCCGGGCACCGGCACGGCGTTGGTCACCTTGGTCTCGGCCACCACGCGGTTGCAATCGATGTCGCTGAGCGAGCGCGTGAACGCGTTGCGCTTGTTGCTGCCGTAAAGCAATTTCATCGACAGGTCGTCGGTGAGGTAATTGGTGTAGGTGAGCGCCCAGTTCTTGCCGCCGGTATCGTTGAAGATCTGATTGGTCTTGGCGCCGAGCGTGCGGGTATCGAAGGTGTAGTCGTAGACGTCGCCGGTGTTCTTGGTCTTGTCGGAGAAGGCCATCAGCGAGAGCAGGTTGCTGTCGTTGATATGCCAGTCGATGGTGGTGCCCCAGAAGCCGTTGTGCGCGCCGTTGCTGGTGAAGGTGGTGCCGTCGTCGCTGGTGTTGCGCGGCGAGCTGCCGCGCGCCTCGTACATGGCGAAGAAGAACAGCTTGTCCTTCACGATCGGGCCGGACGCGTACACGTTGGTCTTCATCAGCGAGTCGCGGTCCTCGCTGGAGGCGAGGTAGCGGTTGCCGTCCGCGTCGTAGCGGTTCTTGGGCTTGGCGTGCCAGGCGCCAGGCTCCATGGTCAGCTCGGTGCCCCACTTAAACTGGTTGGTGCCCGAACGCGCCACGGCATTGATCACGCCGCCGGTGGTGCGGCCGAACTCCACCGAGTAGCCGCCGGTCTTGACCTGGAACTCCTGGTAGAACGCGAACGGCGCTTCGGAATAGCCATTGCGGTTATAGAAGTCAGTGACGTTGAGGCCATTGACGTAGATCGCGTTCTCGGCGATCGAGGAGCCGCCGAAGCTGATGCCGCCGAAGCTGGCATTGCCCTTGTTGACGCCCGGCGCGAGCAGGGCGACCGAGGCGATGTTCTGGTCCACCGGCAGGCGGCGCAGTTCCTCGCGGCTGATGTTGATCGCCGACTCGGTCGAGGTGACGTCCACCGCCGTGATGACGCTGGTGGCGCTGACGCTGACGCCCTCCAGTTCCTTCACGCCGAGATTCACCGTGGTGGCGTTACCCAGGGTGACGGTCACTTCGGTCGGCTCAGTGGTGAGATTGCCGTCCTTGCGGCTTTCCAGAACGTACTTGCCCACCGGCAGGAACGGGATGCGGTAGTTGCCCTTGTCGTCCGCCGTGGTGGTGCGCGACAGCCCCGTGGCCGGGTCACGCACGGTGACCACGGCGCCGGCCTGCGTGCGGCCCACGATGGTGCCGTCATTGTTGGCGGCGTGCGCCTGCCAGGCGGGTAGCGCGAGGGCCATGCCAAGGCCAAGGCAAAGCGCGGTCTTGCGTAGATATCGACTGCTCATGTCCCCCATCTCCCCGTCTCCCCAACGTGATGTCGATGCGTGTGCGAAATGAAACGACTAGCCGCCAGCGCGCCCCCGCGCATCCGGCAGCAGCTGCCACTGGAAGTGGTAGTCCCACTGATTGAAATAGAGATTCCCGCCTTTCCACTCGACCTCGCCGCGTTGCGAGTCGACGTTGTCGGAACGGAAATGCGTCTTGGGCGGCGTCAGGGGCTGGCCGAAGTCGCGGTTGAACGCGATGCGCCAGGCGTCCAGTCCGCCCAGGTAGAACCATTGCAGCGGCGCATCCGCCGCCGTGGCCGGATGCAGCTGGCCGGTGGTGACATCCATCGGGACCCAGCCGTAGGGAGCGAGATAGACCTGGCCCCAGTCGTGGATGTTGTCGTAGCCGTTCTGGGCGAACACCATGCCGGACTGCCAGCGCGCCGGGATGCCGTTGAGCCTGAGCAAGGTGATCAGCAGCAGCGTCTGCTGGCCGCAATCGCCGTGGCCGGCATGCAGCGTGTAGTCGCTGATGTTGCTGATGGTGGAGTACTCGCGTGCGCCGGCCCACGGAATGCGATCCACCGCGGCGAACAGCTTCTGCACGATGCGATAGGGGTTCTTTTCGTCGCCGACCACGTCGCGGGAGAACCTGCGCAGATCGTCGGTGAACACCACATGCGGCGCACGCTCGGCCACATAGGGCGCCAGTTCGGGCGTGATGCGGGTGGTGACGACCTTGGCCGGGTCGATTTCCCGGTATTGCGCGGACAGGGTCAGCTCGTAGGTCACCGAGAACACCGTCTTCTCGCCGGCCTTCGCCGGCTGCTCCAGGTACACCGTGCGCATCGGCGCGGCGACTGGCGCGATGTCGTGCTTCGCCGGCACGCTGGCGACGTAGCGCACATCGTCCTGCTGGCCGGGCAGCTCCTGCGGATAGGGAATCCATGCACGCACCGTTTCGCCGGCGGGGACCGCGTCGGCGTTGACGGTGAGCGTCTGGGTCATGCGCACGCGATGCGGCAGCACGCTGGTCTTGTGCTCGGCCAGCGCGGCGGCGCGCACCTGGCGGTGGTAATCGTTGAGCGACTCCATCGGGCCGTCGGTGAGCGGCGTCTTGTCCTGGCGCCGTTCGCGCGCTTCCGCGCTCAGCCGGAACAGGTTGGCCGGCGAGCGCTTGAAGTACAGCGTGCGGCCATCGATGGTCTGGTGTTCGAACAGGCCGGCGTTGTCCCAGCGCGCGAACTCGGCGTCGGTCAGGTCGGGAATCTGCTTGCGCACGCGGGTCTTCACCGCATCCGCGGCCAGCGTGAAGTCGAGCAGGATGCGGCGCATGCGCTCGCGCTGGAACAACCAATCCTCGCGCGCCTGCGCTGACAAGCCAGACTGGGCGAGTGCGCTGTCGATCGAGGTGCCGGCTTCTTTGAAGTGGCCGCCGTCGATGAGGGAGATGGTCTGGGGCAGGGTGGCAGGCGCGTCAGCCGCTGCAGCGAGAGCGAGGCTCGCACCGGCCAGCGCCAGCGCGAGGGCAGTCCGGCGAAAGCGCCGCACGGTCGAGACAGCGAGTTGGGAGCCAGCCGTTTTCACTACGAAAACTCCCCCGCAAGAAGTTGTTGAAAGCGCTGTGTAGCATGCTTGCAATCCCTGGTCAATAATTTATGCTTCAAGCGAAATTGACAGGAATTAGCTATTCCAATCCTGTTGGTCCGCCCCGGGCTCGCCGCCCGGCGGCCACTCACGAGGGGGTGCGATGATCCAGACGGTCTGGCCTTACCTGGCGCTGATGCTGTTGGCGGCCGGGCTATTCCCCGCGCTGGAGCGGCAGTTCGGCTGGCGGATCTTCAATGTCCTGCCGCCGATCGTGCTGACGTATCTGCTGGTGACGGCCCTTGCCGTATCCGGGCTGTGGCGCAACACCGAGGCGATCCAGGCGGCGCAAGGCACGCTGGTCGAGCGGATGGTGCCGGCGCTCGTGTTCCTTTTGATGATCAACTGCGACCTGCGCGCGATCTTCGCGCTCGGTCCGCGCGTGCTGGCGGTGTTCGCCTGCACCTCGGTGAGCCTGTTCACCGCCTTCGTCGTCACCTACCTGCTGTTCCGCCACTGGCTGCCGGGCGATGCGTGGCATCCGCTGGCGGCATTGAGCGGCAGCTGGATGGGCGGCACGGCGAACATGATCGCGGTGAAGCAGGCCATAGGCATGTCCGACACGCACCTGGCGATGAGCCTGCTCACCGATGCCCTGTGCTATTCGATGTGGGTCGTGGTGCTGTTCTCGGTTGCGCGGCTGGCGCCGGCTTTCAACCGCTGGACCAAGGCAACGTCCAGTGCGGAACTGCTGGTGGCCGACACGCGCGCGGGCAGCGCGCCGACGCCGGACAGCGTGCTGCTGTGGCTGGGCATCGCCCTGCTGGTGGCTGCGGGTTCCGCGTGGCTGGGCGATCGCCTGCCGGCGTCGGGCATGGTCAGTCCGACTACCTGGACCATTCTGCTGGCCACCGGTTTCGGTCTGGTGGCCGCACACACGCCCATGGCGCGGTTGCCTGGCGCGAGCAAGATTTCCAGCACGCTGCTGATCGCGGTGGTGGCGGTGCTCGCATCGCAAAGCAATTTCGAAGGCATGGGCCGCGCGCCGCTGTACCTGCTTTGCGGCGTCTGCATCATTGCGATCCAGGCGGTGCTGCTGGCCATGTTCGCCAAGCTGTTCCGCTTTGACCTGTATCTGTGCGGGATCTCGTCGCTGGCGCATATCGGCGGTGTGGCGGCCACGCCGGTACTGGCGGCCACCTATGCCAAGCCGCTGGTGCCGGTGGGCATCCTGCTCGCGCTGCTGGGCTATATCCTCGGCACCGGCTTCGGGCTGCTGGTGGCGTCGGTGCTGTCCATGCTGGCCTCGTGAGGAGCCGTTTTCGATGAGGAAGCCGACCATGCGCCACCCGCTCGCCATCGCCTGTCTGCTCGTGCTGTTGCCATGGGGTGCCGCGCTGCATGCGCGCGACACGTCGGCGCTGGCGGTGCCGCCCTCAGGCGTGATCGGCGTGGGGCCGGAGCAGCTCGATCCCGCGTTCTGGATCCGCCAGGCGCCGTCGCCGGATGCCGTAATCCTCAATGCGCACGCCATTGCCGCGCACAACGCGACGCTGCTTCAGGTGGATCCGAGCATGCACGACTTGAGTGCGCTGCCGGCTACGCTGGACCGTGCACAGGTGCTGACGTGGATCCAGGACATTTCCAAGCGGCCGTCGCGCGAGCTTTACGACGAGGCCGGCCAGCCGGTACCTGCGGCCACCCTCGATGCATTGATGCCGGCATTGGCGCTGGACCAAGTGTCACCGACGCAGAAGACGCGCTATGGCCTGGTGGTGCGGCGCGCGGCGTTGCGCTCGTTCCCGACCAACCTGCGCGTGTTCAGCCATCGAGGCGATACCGACATCGATCGCTTCCAGGAAACGGCCGAATTCCCCGGCACGCCGGTCGTCATCGCGCATGCCAGCGCGGACGGCCGCTGGCTGTTCGTGGTGAGTCCGCGCTATGCGGCCTGGGTGGAGCGCGAGGCCATCGCTGAAGGCAGCCGCGAGCAGGTGCTCGGTTATGCCGGCAAGGCACCGTATCGTGTCATCACCGGCGCGGTGGAACGCACCGTCTATACGCGCGAGCAGCCGGCCGTGTCGCAATTGTCGCTGGACATGGGCGTGCGCCTGCCGCTGGCCGAGGGACTGGCGCCGGATCAGCCGGTGAACGGACAGCATGCCTACAGCTCTTACGTCCTGGAGTTGCCGATCCGGCGGGCGGACGGCTCGGTCGCTTTCAGCCCCGCGCTGCTGCAGAAGAACACCGATACCGCCGCGGACTACCTGCCGCTGACCCGCGCGAACCTGATCCGCCAGGCGTTCAAGTTCCTCGGCGAACGCTACGGCTGGGGCCACGCCTATGACGCGCGTGATTGCAGCGGCTTCGTGTCCGATGTGTACCGCAGCATGGGGGTGCAGATGCCGCGCAACACCAGCGCGCAGGCGGTGAGCCCGGGGCTGGAGCACACCGTATTCACCGACAAGGACAGCCGTGAAGCGCGCGAACGCGCCGTCGAGCAGCTGCAGGTCGGCGACCTGATCTATATCCCCGGACACGTGATGATGATGCTCGGCCGCATCGACGGCGAGCCGTATGTGATTCACGACACCCAGGGGCTGAGCTATCGCGATGGCGGATCGATGCGCCGGGTCAAGCTCAACGAAGTTTCGGTGACGCCGCTGCGGCCGCTGATGTTCAACGATACACAGCGCTACATCGATCGGATGACCAGCATCGTGCGCATCCGCTGACGCTTTCCACGGCAAGACACGACAAGACAACGGACAGACGGACCTCCATGAAAATCACCGACATCCAGTTCGGCATGCTGCGGGTGCCGCTCAAGACGCCTTTCAAGACGGCCTTGCGCACGGTCGAGCGCGTCGAGGACATCGTGGTGATGGTGCACACCGACACCGGGCACGTGGGTTACGGCGAGGCGCCGGCCACCGCGGTGATCACCGGCGATACGCACGGCTCCATCGTCGACGCCATCCGCCATTACATTGCGCCGCGGCTGATCGGCCAGGACATCGCCAACCTCAACCGGATCACCCAGCTGATCCAGGGTTCGATGGAGAAGAACACCAGCGCCAAAGCCGCGGTGGAGATCGCCGTCTACGACCTCTGGGGCCAGCTCTATGGCGCGCCGCTGTACAAGCTGCTGGGCGGCGGCGATCCGGTCATCACCACCGACATCACCATCAGCGTGGACTACATCGACAAGATGGTGGCCGATTCGATCAGCGCCGTGGAACGCGGCTTCGAATCGCTGAAGATCAAGGTGGGCAAGGACATCGGTGTGGACATCGAGCGCGTCAAGGCGATCTACGCCGCGGTGGAAGACCGCGCGCTGCTGCGCCTTGACGCCAACCAGGGCTGGACGGCCAAGCAGGCCGTGTACGCGCTGCAGACGCTGGAAGACGCCGGCGTGAAGCTCGAACTGGTCGAGCAGCCGGTGAAGGCGCGCGACCTGGAGGGCATGCGCTACGTCACCGAGCGGGTGCATACGCCGGTGATGGCCGACGAGAGCGTGTTCGGCCCGATGGAGGTGATCGAGCTGATCCGCCTGCGCGCGGCCGACATCATCAACATCAAGCTGATGAAGACCGGCGGCATTTCCAATGCGATCCGCATCGCGGACATCGCGGGTCTCCACGGCATCGAGTGCATGATCGGCTGCATGCTGGAAAGCAGCATCAGCGTCGCTGCGGCAGTCCACGTGGCGGTGGCCAAGGCCGACGTGATCACCAAGATCGACCTGGACGGGCCGTCGCTGTGCCAGTACGACCCCGTGGATGGCGGGGTGAATTTCAACGAATCGGAGATCTCGGTGAGCGACGCGCCCGGCCTGGGTATCCGCGAGATCCGCGGGCTGCAACCGCTCGGTGGCTGACATGTCGCCCCTGGTGAAGATCCGCTCCGAACGGGACCAGATGTCGGCGGTGGAGCGGCGTATCGCCGACTTCATCCTGGAGAACGCACAGCTGCTCCGCGACTACTCGTCGCAGCAGCTGGCGAACGCGCTGGGGATCAGTCAATCCAGCGTGGTGAAATTCACCCAGAAGCTCGGCTTCAAGGGCTACCCGGATCTGAAGTACTCGGTCGGCGAGGCGATCGCGCGCGCCGACAATGGCGAGGCCGCTGTCGCCGCGAGCATAGTGCCCGGTGGCGACGCGGAGCCGCAGGCCACCAGCCTGTGGCGGCGCAAGTCCGAGGCGGAGGAGGCCACGCGCCTGATCAACCCGCCGGAGACGCTGCAGCTGGCGGTCGATGCGCTCGCCGGCGCCGGCAAGGTGTTCGTGATCGGCGTGGGCGAGGATGATGTCTATTCGCGCGGCTTCGCGCTGAAGCTCTCCATGCTGGGCATCGCCACGGTGCAGAGCTTCGATGTGGCGCGGATGATGGCCAGCATCTCGGCCGGCAGCCCTGGCGATGTGCTGATGGTCTTTTCCGAGCACGGCAATCATCCGGCGCTGTGCAAGATGGGACGGTTGTTCCGCGAGCAGCGCGGACGCCTGCTCACGGTGACGCGGCATACCTCCAATCCGCTGCGCGCGCTGGCGGATATCGCGTTGCTGGTGTCGGCGCACGACGAGCGGCCGTATATCCAGTCGATCGTTTACCAGTCCGCTCTACAGCATCTGCTGGACGGGCTGTTCATCCGGTTGTGCGAGAGCGACGAGAAGCGCCACGCGCAGCTGCTCACCAGCCTGGAGCGGCTTCAGCTGCTGCTGGAGCCTTGAATCGCATCTCAGCGTACGCATGGGGCCGCATGAACTTCGCCTTTCGACCGTGGATTCGACGTGTTCTTGCCAGTCTCGCGCTGGCCATCTTGCTGGCGGGTTGCGCCGCTCCTTCGACGAGGCGAGGCGATGAAGCCGCTGCGTGGCGCCGTGCGCGGCAAATGGTGCTGGTAGTGACTGACGGCTGGGGCGTCGATCACGGCCGGCTGCGCGGATACGAGCGTGACGGCGATGGCGTCTGGCGGCCGAGCAGCGCGGCGGTGCCGGTCACCATCGGCCGTTCCGGCGCGGCGTGGGGCATAGGGCTGCATGCGGCGCGCAGCGATGGACCGGTGAAGCACGAAGGCGATGGACGCAGCGCCGCTGGTGTGTTCCGCATCGGGCCGGCGTTCGGGTACGCGGAAAACGCGGCCACCGCCCTGCCGTATCGGGCGTTGCAGATTTCCGATTACTGCATCGATGTGGACGGTTCGCCGCTGTACAACCGTATCGTCGACGCGCGCGAGGTGGGCGAGCAGGCGGTGGCCGGTTCCACCGAGCCGATGCGGCGCGATCTGCATGCGGACGGCGACCAGCGCTACAAGCTCGGCTTCGTCATCGAACACAATCCCGACGGCAAGCATGGCGCTGGCTCGTGCATCTTCGCGCATCTGTGGCGCTCGCCGACCGACAACACCGCCGGTTGCACCGCGATGGACGAGGCAGCGATGCGGCAGCTGCTCGGCTGGCTGAAGCCCGAAGAGCAGCCGGTGTTCGTGCTGTTGCCGCGCGCGGCCTATGTAAGTCTGCAACGCGACTGGGCCTTGCCCGCGCCGGACGTGGCGCCATGAGCCCGACGGCGCGGGTGCTGGCCGGCCTGGCGGCCGGTGCGATGCTGGGGCTGGCGCTGGATGCGTTGCATCCAGCACTGGCCGTGCGCGTGGCGGACGTGGCGCAGCCGCTCGGGCATTTATGGTTGAACGCGTTGCAGATGACGGTGGTGCCGCTGGTACTGGCGCTGATCGTGGTGGGCGTGAACACGGCCACCGATGCGGCGGCGTCAGGTCGGGTCGCGCGGCGGGCGATCGGCGTGTTCATCGCCATTCTCGTCGCCGGCGCCTTGCTGGCCGCATTCGCCGCGCCGGCGATCTTCGCGCTGTTCCCGCGCAACCCGGGGTTGACCGCCGCACTGGGTGCGGCGGTGGCCACGCCGGCCGCCACGGTGGCGACGATGGGCTGGGCCGACTGGTTCAATGGCATCGTGCCGAGCAACGCGATCATGGCCGCGGCGCAAAGCGCCATGCTGCCGCTGGTGGTGTTCGGCTTGTTCTTCGGTTTCGCGCTGACCCGCATCGATGCGCAGCGGCGCGCGCTGGTGGTGAACTTCTTCCAGGCCATCGCCGACGCGATGATCGTGGTGGTGCGCTGGGTGCTTTGGATGGCGCCGCTGGGCGTGTTCGCGTTGATCCTGGCGGTGTGCGCCCGGGCGGGGCTGCACATGCTGGGGGCGCTGGGCATCTACGTGCTGGTGGAATGCCTGCTGTACCTCAGCGTGACGGTGCTGATGCTGCCGGTGGCAGTGTTCTGGGGTGGCGAGCGGCTGCGCCGCTTCATCGCCGCGCTGCTGCCGCCGCAGGTGGTGGCGCTGAGCACGCAGTCGTCGTTGGCGTCGATGCCCGCGATGCTCGAAAGCGCGGGTGCGCGGCTGGGCTATCCGGCGCACGTCAACGCACTGGTGCTGCCAATGGCGGTGAGCCTGTTCCGCCTGACCAGTCCGGTGCAGTACGTCACTTCGGCCTGCTTCATCGCTTGGGCCTTCGGCATCGAGCTGGGTGCGGCGCAGCTGGTGTTGGGCGCCTTGCTGGCGGTGGTGATCAGTCTTGGTTCGGTGGGCCTGCCGGGCCAGGTGAGTTTCATGGCGACCAATCTGCCGGTGGCGCAGGCGATGGGCGTGCCGGTGGGGCCGTTGGGCCTGATGCTGGCGGTGGACACGCTGCCGGATGCGCTGGCTACGCTGGGCAACGTCACCGGAGACCTGACCGCCACCTGCGTCGTGGCGAGGCAATCGGCGAGTGATGCCGTGGGGGAGGGCGCATGAGCCGGGTGATGGACATCGACGCGGTGGTGATCGGCGCCGGGATGGCGGGCGCGTCCGTCGCGTACTTCCTCGCGCCGCATGCGCGCGTCGTGGTGCTGGAGCGCGAGGCGCATGCGGGCGTGCATGCAACAGGTAGGTCGGCTGCCCTTTTCTCCGAAACATACGGTTCGGCGCAGGTGCGCGCGCTGACGCGCGCGACGCGGCCGTTCCTGGATCATCCGCCGGAAGGTTTCGCCGCCCATCCCATTCTTGCGCCGCGCGGCACCGTGATCATCGGCGGCGCCGACAAGGTGGACGCCGTGACGGCCATGCGCGATGCGATGCTGCCGTATACCAGCGATTTGACGCTACTGTCGCAACGCGAGCTGTTGGCGATGGTGCCGGTGCTGCGTCCTGAAGCCGCGTGCATTGGCCTGCATGAGCCCGGCGCCGCGGATATCGATGTGAACGAGTTGCACCAGGGATTCTTGCGCGGCCTGCGCGTGCGCGGCGGTCAGTTGCGCACGAACGTGGAGATCGGCGCGATCGAGCGCGGGCCGGGCCACTGGTACGTGGATACGGGCGAGGTGGTGTATCGCGCGCCGCTGGTCCTCAATGCCGCCGGCGCCTGGGTGGATCAGGTGGCCGGATTGGCCGGCGTGAAGCCGCTGGGTATCGAGCCGCGACGGCGTTCCGCCTTCCTGTTCGAGGGCCCCGCAGGTCTGGATACGGCGCGCTGGCCGTTCGTGATCGACGCGGACGAGAGTTTCTATTTCAAACCTGACGCGGGCTTGCTGCTCGGCTCCGCGGCCAATGCCGATCCCGTGCTGCCGCACGATGTGCAGCCGGAGGAGCTGGACATCGCGATGGGCATCTACCGCATCGAAGAAGCCACCACGCTGAGCATCCGCCGGCCGACGCGTACCTGGGCCGGGTTGCGCTCGTTTGTGGCCGATGGCGATCTGGTCGGCGGCTTCGCGCCGGATGCGGCCGGTTTTTTCTGGGTGGCGGGGCAGGGGGGATACGGCATCCAGACCAGTGCGGCGATGGGCGAAGCGTGCGCGAGCCTGGCGCTTGGACGGTCGTTGCCGGGGCATCTGCAGGATGCGGGGCTGACGGCGGCGATGCTGGCGCCGCGTCAGCTGGCCTGAGCCATCGCGCGCTATCCGCGGCGGAAGTGGGATGCCGCGAACGTCAGCGGTGATGCTGAGTGTCGTCGTCGATACTCAGCCCGCTGCCGAGACCAAGGCCCGCACCAGTGGCCATGCCTCCTCCCATCGCGCTGCCGTCTTTTCCGCCACTGCTGCCTTCGCCCTTGGCGCTTTCGCCCTTGCCGCGCTGCGCGGCCCCTGCTTCGGGATGGCGACGTCGGAGGGAATCGGGTCCAGGTCGAGCACCTCGCGGATGAAATCGCGCAGCGAAATGACCAGTTCATCGGTATGGATCGGGTGTCCGGCGACCAGTTCATTCGCGGCACGCGCCGCCAGCTCCACCTGCCGCTCGGTACCCAGCAGGATGATGTCCGAGAGTGCCGCTTCGACCGCATCACGCATGCGCCGGGTCCGCTCGCCGGCCGTCGCCGCAGTGTCGGATTCGCCGCGTTCGCGCAGCTGGCGCAGATGTGTGGGGTCGACTTCGAGGTTGCCGGTAAACGAGCCGCCCAGCGTCTTGTAGGCGGCGATCAAGGTGCGCAGCCGCTCGTTGATCTGCCGATTCGCCCGCTCCCGTCGTTGCTGCACCGTCTGCATCGCCAGCAGCCGGATGCCCACACCGATCAGCGTGATGACCGCCAGGCCTAGGAACGTGGTGAGCAGTGTCTGCCAGGAGCTGAAGTCGAGGTTGCGCATGGGGGCATGATGCCTCAGCCGCGTTGGGGGCGTGCAATGAGTTCTATCGCATCGTTCCGGCTCCAACTTGATGAGCGAGGAATACGTTGGCCGGCCTCATCCTCTCTGGAATACTGCGAGGAGTTATGGTTACAGGGGGGTGACAAATGCGTACAGCAATTGGATTGCTGGCCATGCTGGTATTGGCCGGGTGCAGCATGACGACGAAGCCGGTGGATCTGACCAGGAGTAGGGAGACACAGGCAGAGATCGCACCCGCAGGCAAGCCGATCGTCATCGTCGACATCACTGACGCGAGGGACTTTTCCAGACTGCCGGACGACAACACTCCGCGAGTGGACCCGGATTATTCTCGGCAGCTTGGCGAAGCAGGTCGAGCCAAGGTCATCAGTGGCGCATCCAAGGGTCCGCTGATGTGGGTGGCGGCACATGACCGCACTGTCGTGGATGAAATGCGGACATTGCTCGTCACTTCGCTGACGCAACGCGGTTACCACGTCGTGGATGCGGCAGACGCGCCAGCCGAGGCCCCGCGCATGAAGGTGACGGTCAAGGAGTTCTGGTGCTACACGCCGATGAGTTTCGGTCGTGCGTTGACCTGGACGTTGCAGATGAAAGCCTGGGTAGCGGCCGATATCGCCATTGCGAACCAGGGGGAAAGTCGGACCATCAGCGTGAATGGTTATGGTGCGCATATCACGCAAGCTGGGGGCGAGCGCAACATCGCCCAGGCTTTCGATATGGCGATGACCGATTTCAGCAAGGATCTCGGGTCGAAGTTGTTCACGTCCATGTAGTTCGGATCTGATCTCTCGAAAAGGCCCGCCGATGCGGGCTCTTTTTTGCCCGCTCGGCTATTGGGGATCGGGATAGGCCTTGGCATTGCATTTCCAGTGATGCTGCACTGCACGCTATTCTGTGCCTCACCATCCTCGGGGTGCCGTGCCAGTGACCGAGTGGTTCCTGGGTTTTATTTGAAAATCAAAGAGTTTTGGCTGCCATGCTGCTGATGATCGACAACTACGACAGCTTCACCTTCAACCTCGTCCAGTACCTGGGCGAGCTGGGACAGGAAGTGAAGGTGGTGCGCAACGATGCGCTGGACGTGGCCGGCATCCGCGCGCTGCGGCCGTCGCACATCATGATCTCGCCGGGGCCGGGCACGCCGGATGACGCGGGTGTGTCGCTGGACGTGCTGCGCGGGATGGCGGGGGAAATCCCGGTGTTCGGTGTATGCCTGGGGCACCAGGCGATCGGGCAGGCGTTCGGCGGCAAGGTGATTCGGGCCAAGCAGATCATGCATGGCAAGACTTCGCCGGTGCGGCATCGCGGCTTGGGCGTATTCGCCGGCTTGCCGGATCCGTTCGAGGCGACGCGCTATCACTCGCTGGTGGTGGAGCAGTCGTCGTTGCCCGAATGTCTGGAGGTCACCGCCTGGACGGAAAACCCGGATGGTTCGATCGACGAGATCATGGGCCTGCGCCACAAGACGCTGCCGATCGAAGGCGTGCAGTTCCATCCCGAGTCGATCCTCACCCAGCACGGCCACGACCTGCTGCGCAATTTCCTCGGACTGCCGTTGAAGCTCGCCGCATGAACGGTACGGGGCGCAACATCACCATCACCCCGCAGGAGGCGCTCCAGCGGACGATCGAGCATCGCGAGATCTTCCACGACGAGATGATCGAACTGATGCGGCAGATCATGCGTGGAGAGGTAAGCCCGCTGATGACCGCGGCGATCGTCACCGGCCTGCGCGTGAAGAAGGAAACGATCGGCGAGATCACCGGTGCGGCGCGCGTGATGCGCGAGTTGTCCGCCAAGGTGGATGCGCCGCCCCACCCGCATTTCGTCGACATCGTCGGCACCGGCGGCGACGGCGCGTCGAGTTTCAATATTTCCACCGCCTCGATGTTCGTGGCCGCGGCGGCGGGCGCGCGGATCGCCAAGCACGGCGGACGCAGCGTGTCCTCCAAATCCGGCAGCGCCGACGTGCTGGAGGCGCTGGGCGCCTCGATCGACTTGCCGCCGGCGAAGGTGGCGCAATGCATGGCGGAGACGGACATCGGCTTTATGTTCGCGCCCAATCACCACCCGGCCATGAAGGTGGTGGCCCCGGTGCGCAAGGAAATGGGCGTGCGCACGCTGTTCAACATCCTGGGGCCGCTGACCAATCCGGCCGGTGCGCCGAACATCCTGATGGGCGTGTTCCATCCGGACCTGGTGGGCATTCAGGTCCGCGTGCTGCAGCAACTGGGTGCCAGGCACGCCCTGGTGGTGTGGGGGCGCGACGGCATGGACGAGATCTCGCTGGGCGCAGCCACCCTGGTGGGCGAGCTGCGCAACGGCGAGGTGCGCGAGTACGAGGTGGAGCCGGAGGATTTCGGCCTCGCCATGGCTTCCAGCCGCAACCTTCGGGTGGAGAACGCGGGCGAGTCGCGCGCGATGCTGCTGGAGGCGCTGGAGGGACACCGCGGCGTGCCTCACGACATCGTGTGCCTCAATGCCGGCGCGGCGCTGTATGCCGCGGATGTGGCCTCGAGCATCGATGACGGGATCGAGCTGGCGCGTGCCACCATTGCCAGCGGCGCGGCTCGTGCAAAAATGGACGCTTTCGTGGCGGCTACGCGCCGGCTCGCGCAGGCCTAGGCCGAAGGCCCTAGGCGATCGGGCCGTGCGCGTGGCGACGCGATCGCGTTGTACCCTTGAGCCGCCCCTCCCCGAGACCCAAGCACGATTTCAGGCGACCCATGACCGACATCCTGCAACGCATCCTGACGCGCAAGACGGAAGAGATCGCCGAGCGCAGCGCGAGGCTGCCGCTGGCGGAGCTGAAGATGCGCGTCGCCGATGCCGGCGAGACACGCCCCTTCGCCGACGCCGTCGAGGCGAAGATCGAGGCCGACCTCCCCGCGGTGATCGCTGAGGTGAAAAAGGCCAGTCCGAGCAAAGGCGTGATCCGGCCGGACTTCGATCCCGCCGCGATCGCCCGCAGCTACGAGCTGGCCGGGGCGGCCTGCCTCTCCGTGCTGACCGACAAGGACTTCTTCCACGGCAGTGAGGAATTCCTGCGCCAGGCTCGCGCAGCGTGCGCGCTGCCGGTGCTGCGCAAGGATTTCGTGATCCATCCCTACCAGGTCTACGAGGCGCGGGCGATCGGTGCCGATTGCATCCTGCTGATCGTCGCGGCGCTGGAGGATTCGGAACTGGAAGACCTCTCCATGCAGGCCGCGGAGCTGGACCTGGACGTGCTCTGCGAAGTGCACGACGCCGAAGAACTGGAGCGTGCCCAGGCTCTGCCCGTGCGCCTGATCGGCGTGAACAACCGAAACTTGCGCACTTTCGAAACGACGCTCGACACCTCGATCGAGCTGCGCGAGCTGATGGACTACAACCGCATCCTGGTCGCCGAATCGGGCATCCATACGCCGGACGACGTGGAGCGCCTGCGTGATGCCGGCATCAACGCGTTCCTGGTCGGCGAGGCCTTCATGCGCGCGCAGGATCCGGGCGCGGAACTGAAGCGGCTGTTCGCTACGACATAAGGCGATGACGTTGACAGGGGAAGACGAGACCTTGCCGGAGACGGCAGGCGCGCAGCCCGTGGGCCCGCGCGTGGTGCTGTTCGATTTCGACGGGGTGCTGTGCCAGGGCGACAGCTATCGCCAATTCATGACCGAGCGCTATGCGCGCTCGCCGCTACGCAAGCTGCTCGCCGTGGCCATGCTGCCGTGGCTGGCATTGGTGTGGCCGATATCGTGGCGGCATGGCGTGCGTACCTTGGTGCACATCGGGCTGCTGGGTGTGGGCGAGCGCCGCTATGCCACCGAGGCGCGGGCTTTCGCCGCCGCGCTGGTGCGGCGGCCGAAGCAGTTCTATCGCGATGGCCTGCATGCGCTGCGCCGACATCAGGCGGAGGGCGATCGCGTGATCGTAGTGACGGGCTGCGAGCGCACTGTGGTGCAGGGGATTCTCGACGAACTCGGCCTGGAGGGGCTTGAATTGCTCGCCTCGGAGGTCAAGCCGGGACTGCTGGGCATGCGCGTGAAGTTTCACAACGTGGGGCGACGCAAGCTGGAGCGGCTGGCGACCCATGGCGTCGCCCAGTGGCAGCTGGCCTACAGCGATTCGCTGGCTGATATCCCGATGCTCAAGGGTGCCGCCGAGGCGGTGCTGGTCAACGGCACGCCGAAGGTGTGCAAGCGGCTGGAGAAAGTGCTGGGCCGCAGCGTGACGCGCGTGGAGTGGTTCTGAAGCCGAGGGCCAGCAGGATCGAGCTCGATACCTGCCCACAGGCCATGCCGAGCGCGCCATCGACGAGCTGAGCCAGAAGAGCGGCCAGAGCAAAAACCGAAGAATTGACGCCAGGCGGGGAGGCCATCCAGGCAAAGGAAGGTGTGCTGGGCGAATGGTCGCAGCGGTGTCGATGCGGGGGCTTGTGGATCGGATTTGTCGAGGATTATGTTAGTGCTTACATAAATTCCGACGGATTGATCCGATGTATCTCTCTACCCTGGCCGAGCTGGCGCTTGGCAGCCGCCTGAAGGCGCTCAGCGACCATTTCTATGCAGCTGCGGACGAGGTTTACCGTGCCTGCGGCGCGACCATCGAATCGCGCTGGTTCCCAGTGCTGCGCTACTTGTGGGGACATGGTCCAGGCACGGTGGGCGAGGTAGCCGTGGCGATCGGCCAGACTCATTCGGCGGTCAGCCAACTGGCCGACAAGCTTGAGGCCGCAGGCATGGTCCGGCGCGACCGCGATCCGCAGGACGGGCGCCGCTGCGTGTTGGTGCTCACCGATGAAGCGCGCCGTGCGCTGGGCCAGCTCGGGCCGATCTGGCAGGCGATTCGCCGTGGCGTGGTCGCTTCGCTCGGCGAGGACGGAGCCAGGCTGCTGGCGGCCATGGAGGCGTGTGAGAAGGCGCTGCAGGAACGGCCGATCGTGCCGGCGATCCTCGCCGAGCATGCAGCGCTGCGTGCGATGCCGCTGGACATCGTGCCCTACGAGCCCGCACTGGCCGGAGACTTCTATCGGCTCAACGCTCAGTGGCTGGAGCGCTATTTTCGCCTCGAGGAGATCGACCGGCAGATGCTGCTGGACCCCGAGCGCTACGTGCTGGCGCCCGGCGGGGCATTGTTCTTCGCCCGCCTGGGCGGACAGGCGATCGGTACCTGCGCACTACTGTGCGAGGCGCCTGGGGTCTACGAGCTTTCCAAGATGTGCGTGGATGAGAGCTTCCAGGGCCTGGGGGTAGGGCGGAAGCTGCTGGATGCCGCGATCCACGAGTTCCATTGCCGCGGCGGCGGTGAACTGTTCCTGGAGTCCAACAGCGTGCTGAAGACGGCGCTGCGAATGTACGAGCAGGTCGGCTTCGTGCTGCAGCCGGGTACCCGCTCCGGCTCGCACTACGAGCGGGCGGACGTCTACATGATCTACCAGCCTCCGGCCGAGCGGCTGGCAGGCTGAGGGGCCCAAACGACGACCCCGGCCGGAGCCGGGGTCGTCGGGAGACGAGCGGGAGAGCGGGGCGCGTCAGCGCGTGCCACGCACCACGATGGTCTTGCCGGCCACGTCGATCATGCCCTGCTCCTCCAGCTGCTTGAGCACGCGGCCGACCATCTCGCGCGAGCAGCCGACGATGCGGCTGACTTCCTGGCGGGAGATGCGGATCTGTGTACCGTCCGGGTGGCTCATCGCGTCCGGCTCCTGGCACAGGTCCAGCAGGGTGCGCGAGATGCGGTTGGTGACGTCCATGAAGGCCATGCGGCTGACCTGGCGGGAGGTGCGCAGCAGGCGGTGGGTGAGCTGCGAGCCGATGGCGAACAGGATCTTCGGGCATTCCTCGCGGAGCGGGCCTTCCATCAGATGGAACAGGCGCTCGTAGCTGATCTCGGCCATTTCGCAGGGGGTGCGTGTGCGCACCATGGACTCGCGCTGGGCCTGCTCGACGAACAGTCCCATCTCGCCGATGAACTGGCCGCGGCTCAGGTAGGCCAGGATCAGTTCGCGCCCCTGCTCGTCCTCGGTGCAGACCGCGAGCGAGCCGTCGACGATGTAATACAAGGTGTTGGCGGGGTCTCCGGGCCGGATGATGGCCGTCTTGCCGGGGTAGCGCCGGCGGTGGCAGAGGGCCAGGAAGCGCTCCATGGACGCCGGGTCTGGCGCGAAGCTGGCAGGAGCCTGGGAGCGTTCAAAAGCTTGTTGGAGTTGGTATTTGAGTTGCGCCACGATCAGTCCCAGCTTGGTAGAGGGTCACGGTCGTGACCGCGGGGCGGCGGCCCGACTTCCGTGCTTAATGAATCCCCGCGGCATTATGGCAAACAAGCTGGCCCTGCCAAGGTTCAGTTTTTTGGATTTTTGCCGCATACTTCACGGTCTTTCGGTCAAACCGTAACGTAGACCGTATACAAGGGTCGCGGGGGCTCGTCCTCCGCGTCGTATTTTCCAGCGGGGACCCTTGTCGCTAACCCGCCTCTTTTGCTGGCCTTCCCCGGCCATGGAGAGTCGCTGTGGTGAAACCACTCCCGCGCCTGCGCCTGCAGGGCTTCAACAATCTGACCAAAGCCCTGAGCTTCAACATCTACGACATCTGTTATGCAGTGTCGGAAGAACAACGCCAGCGCTACATCGAGTACATCGACGAGCAGTACGACGCCGACCGACTCACGCAGATCCTCACGGATGTGGCGGAGATCATCGGCGCGAACATCCTCAACATCGCCCGCCAGGACTACGACCCGCAGGGTGCGTCCGTGACCATCCTCATCTCCGAGGAGCCGGTGGTGGAGAAGCTCGGCCGCGACACCATCTCCGGTGCCGTGGTGGCGCACATGGACAAGAGCCACATCACCGTCCATACCTACCCGGAGACGCATCCGCACAACGGCATCGCGACCTTCCGTGCGGACATCGACGTGGCTACCTGCGGCGTGATCTCCCCGCTGAAGGCGCTGAACTACCTGATCGACAGCTTCGAGTCGGACATCGTGATCGCCGATTATCGCGTGCGCGGCTTCACTCGCGACGTGAAGGGCAAGAAGCACTTCATCGATCACAAGATCAACTCGGTGCAGGATTACCTGGCCAAGCACATCCGCCAGAAGTACGAGATGTTCGACGTCAACGTGTACCAGGAAAACATGTTCCACACGAAGATGCACATCAAGGACTTCGACCTCGATACCTACCTGTTCGAGGCGCATGCGGACGATCTGTCCTTCAAGGAGCGCCAGCGCATCGAGTCGCTGCTGCGCCGGGAGATCGAAGAGCTCTTCCACGGCCGCAACCTGATGTGACGAAAAACCCGCCGGAAGGCGGGTTTTTTTTTCTCGAGGCTTGGTGCCCGCCGGAAGGCGGGTTTGTCTTTCCCGGGTCTGGTGTCGCCGATCAGATTCGGTAGGCCACCTTCTTCATCACCATCGAGCTCAGATGCATCAAGCCGGGGATGGGGAACGGCAGGTCGATACCGCCGCGCGCCTTGGCGTTCTCGGCGTGGCGCACTTCGTCGGTCTGCATCTGCGCGAGGATGGCGCGTGAGCGTTCGTCCTGCGGCGGCAGCGTCTCCAGGTGTTCTTCAAGGTGGGCTTCCACCTGGCGCTCCGTCTCCACCACGAAGCCCAGGCTCACCGGATCGCCCGCCAGCGCGGCCAGTGCACCAATCGCATAGCTGCCGGCATACCACAGCGGGTTGAGGAGGCTGGGCCGGCTGTCCAGTTCTTTCAGGCGCTCGGCGCACCAGGCAAGGTGATCGGTCTCTTCGTCGGCGGCGTGGCGAAGGTGATCACGATTCTCTTCGGTGCGGGCCAGGGCGGCCTGGCCGTCGTAGAGCGCTTGGGCACAGACCTCGCCGGTATGGTTGATGCGCATGAGGCCGGCGGCGTGGCGGCGCTCGGCGTCGTCCAGCTCCGCCTCGTCGATACCGATGGCGGGTGAGGGCCGGGCGGCCTCTGGGTTGCCGGCCACGGTTTCGAAAGCGCGCTCCAGCCCGATCAGCAGGCGGTCGAGCGGGGACAGGGTGCGGGCGTTCATGGCGGGCCTCCGTCAGGCTTCCAGTTGTTGCGCAAGCAGGGCGAGCGGGTGCAGATGCGGCCAGCTTCCGCCGGCGTCATCCATGCCTGCGGCGAGATGCAGCCGACAGCCGATATTGGACGACACCAGCATGGTCGGCGCCAAGGCGGCGGCCTGCCGCAGGGTGTCCTCGCGCAGGCGTGCGGCGCGCTCCGGGAATTCCAGCATGTGCGCGCCGGCCGCTCCGCAGCAATGCGGGGGCTTGGGCATGGGGGCGACCTCCAGCCCGGGAATGCGTTTGAGCAGCTGCAGAAGGGCGCCGTCGCTGCGCGCGACATTGCTTTGCGTGCAGGGCAGGTGGACGGCGACGCGGGCATGCAGCGGCCGGAAATTCAGGCGCTCGGCGTGCGCCGCCAGCAAAGCGAAAGGGTCGGTGACACGGACGTCGGGCAGCGCGTGGCGAAGCGTGCCAATGCAGCCGGGCGTGACCGTAACGAGATGAGTGGTACCCGTCTCCAGCCAGACCTTCCGGATGTGTTCTGCCGCTTGCTCGGCCGCTGCGGAGGCGCCACTGTGCAGGTCCATGGCGCCGCAACAGAAGGCCGGCCATTCGACGACGCCATAACCTGCGGCTCGCAACAGGACGCCGGCGGCATGGAGGGCTTGTGCATCCTCGACGCTGGCGACGCAGCCGGGGAAGAGCGCAACCGTTTCAGTTGCAGCTTTGGTGGGCATGGCCGGGATGGTGGGGGGCGTGGACGTCAATGCCGCGCGTGGCCATAGGGAAAGCGCGACTCGCAGGGTGGAGTGTGCGGGCAGCCGCCGGGCGAGGCGGGACGCCCAGCGCGGCAGGCCGACCCAGTCGCCGAGCCGGCGCCATCGGCGCCATAGGGCCGGCTGCTTGATGAGCGCGATTTCGCGTTCCGGTCGCCGTTTCGATGGTCCCAGAAGCGCGCGGGTTTCCATCAGTAGTTCGCCGTACTGCACGTTGGCCGGACAGACCTTTTCGCAGCTCATGCAACCCAGGCAGTGCTCGAGGTGTTCGCGCAGGTCGTCCGTGGGCGAGGCGTGGCCCCTGGCCAGTGCGGCGGCAATCGCGATACGTCCCCGGGGCGACTCGGCCTCACTGCGATCGAGCGCGTAAGTCGGGCAGACCGGCAGACACAGGCCGCACTGCACGCACTGGTCGGCCAGTGCCGCGATGCGCATGGGGGGCTTTTCATCGGGCATGGTCGTCATGCTATCATCGCCAGCTCGCAGCCCGCCGGTCGGTGGGCTTGCGCGATCGATGACAGTTCCGCTATCATCTCGCGCCTTTGCACCGCCGATTATGCCAACCGCCAGTGTGGCGGCAGACTAGGTATTCCGAAATGAAAACGTTCAGCGCCAAGCCGGAAAGCGTCAAGCGCGACTGGTTCGTGATCGACGCCACGGACAAGACGCTCGGTCGTCTCTCGACCGAGATCGCCCGTCGTCTGCGCGGCAAGCACAAGCCGGAGTTCACCCCGCACGTCGACACCGGCGACTACATCGTCGTGGTCAACGCCGAAAAGGTGGCCGTCACCGGCGCGAAGCTGGACGACAAGATGTACCACCGCTTCACCGGCTACGTCGGCAACCTGAAGACCACCAGTCTGAAGGACATGTTGGCGACCCATCCCGAGCGCGTCATCGAGATCGCCGTGAAGGGCATGTTGCCGAAGAACCCGCTGGGCCGCGCCATGTACCGCAAGCTCAAGGTCTACGGCGGTGCCGAGCATCCGCATACCGCACAGCAGCCGCAGGCGCTGGAAATCTAAGGAATCATCATGGCGATCCAGCAGAATTACGGCACCGGCCGCCGCAAGACCTCCGCCGCTCGCGTGTTCCTGCGCAAGGGCAATGGCGACATCACCGTCAATGGCAAGCCGCTCGACCAGTTCTTCGGTCGTGAGACTTCGCGCATGATCGTGCGCCAGCCGCTCGAGCTGATCGAGGCGACCGACAAGTTCGACGTCAAGGTCACTGTCGCCGGCGGCGGCATCACCGGCCAGGCCGGTGCGATCCGCCTCGGCATCGCCCGCGCGCTGATCGAGTACGACGAAAGCCTGAAGACCCAGCTGCGCAAGGCTGGCTTCGTGACCCGCGACGCCCGCGAAGTCGAGCGTAAGAAGGTCGGTCTGCACAAGGCACGTCGCGCGACGCAGTTCTCGAAGCGCTAATTCCTTTCTGGAGTTTCGTTTCAACGGTACGAAGCACGCAGGTCAGAGCGCTTCGTATCGGCAGAATGTTGGGAGATCGTCTAACGGTAGGACAACGGACTCTGACTCCGTTTATCTAGGTTCGAATCCTAGTCTCCCAGCCAACACCGAAAAGCCCCTGGTCATCCAGGGGCTTTTCTTTTACGCGGTACAGACGCGGGTCTGCTTGGACTGATCGGGCAGGCAGAGTGGCGACAAAAACCACTCATTCCGCCGCTGAATCTCTTCCTTGCACTGTGATCACGCGCACAGTGGCGAAGCGAGGTCCTGATCCGTAAGGCCTATCGCCCCTGGCTAGCTGTGGCGCACCGTTGCCAGATGTAGTTTGCCTGCCCGCCGTCCGCGCATAGGGCGCGACCAGGAGGCGAACATGGCTACGCAGAAGAGACAGGCCCTGACGCTCGAAGGGCTGGTGGAGAAATACGGCATCGCTGCGCTCGCGGCATTGCGCAATCCGGCGCTATGGGATGTGATCGTGCCGATGGGCCCTGGCCGGAACGGCGCGCTCAGTGCCGCAGCGAAGAAGCAACTGCAGACCGAATTGAATGCGGTCTACGGAGCGTTGCTCAACAACGCCAAAGCCGGTGATGCCGTATCCGGCGCCTTCGCCGCGCATGTCGCGATGAGCAAGGCAGCGATTCACTGAAGCGCCGACATCGACCGCGCCCGTGGAAGGGCGCGGTCGTACGCGATTTACATCTCGCGGTCGCCGATCAGTACCACGTCGGCGGGACGCTGCGCGAACAGGCCGACGGTGACGACGCCGGGAATCTGGTTGAGATCCTTCTCCAATGCAACCGGATCGGCGATCTGCCAGCCATGTACGTCGATCACCCAATTGCCGTTATCCGTGACGACGCCGTCGCGCCAAACAGGATTGCCGCCGCGCTTGACGATCTCGCGACCCACCAGGCTGCGTGCCATCGGGATCACTTCGATCGGCAGAGGGAATTTGCCCAGCAGTTCCACACGCTTGCTGGAATCGATGATGCACACGAATTTGTCGCTGGCGGCGGCGATGATCTTCTCGCGCGTCAATGCGGCACCACCGCCCTTGATGAGGCGCTTGTACGGATCGCATTCGTCGGCGCCGTCGACGTAGAGCGACAGCGGGCCGGTAGCGTTGAGATCCAGTACCGGAATGCCGTGGCGCTTGAGCTGTGCCGTGGACTGCTCGGAGCTGGATACCACGCCCTGGATGCGGTCCTTCAGGTCCGCCAGTGCATCGATGAAGAACGCGACCGTGGAGCCAGTGCCCACGCCGACGATACTGCCGTCTTCGACGTAGCGGATGGCGGCTTCGCCGGCCAGGCGCTTTTCCTGGGGGTTGCTCATGACGTCACCATGTATAGGGAAATACGCAATGATCGTTGATTTGTCCGCCACCCGCATCTGCCGTCGGGGCGGCGAGGCGCGATGGCGTCCTTTGTGCGCCCACGGGCGACAGACTAGAGGAGCGCCATGCCACGAGAGTGGCTGCAACGAATCCGAGACCCCCCTAGGCGCGCTGGCCCGGCGATGGCGGACGGAGCGCGGTGTGCGGTGCACGCCATGCTGGCCCTGCTGCTGGCCGCGGGCGGACTCGCGCTGCTGCGCACCGATCTCAGGGTGTCGATTACTCCAGGGTCAGGATGTGCCGCCACTCGGCGGAGTCCACCGGCATCACCGACAGTCGATTGCCCTTGCGCACCAGTGGCATGTCGGTGAGCGCGGGATCGCCTTGCAGCTCCTTCAGCGTGATCGTGCGCTTGAACTTCTTCACGAACTTCACTTCAACCAGCATCCAGCGCGGATTGTCGTGCGAGCTGGCCGCATCGAAATACTTGCTCTTGGGATCGAACTGGGTCGGGTCCGGATACGCCTCGGTTATCACTTCGGCGACGCCGACGATGCCCGGCTCGGCACAGTTGGAGTGGTAGAAGAACACCTTGTCGCCCTTGCGCATGCCGTCGCGCATGTAATTGCGCGCCTGGTAGTTGCGCACGCCGTCCCAGGCTTCCTTGCCCTTGCGCTTGAGATCGTCGATCGAGAACGTGTCCGGCTCGGACTTCATCAGCCAATGGTTCATGCGTGCGTTTCTCCGTCGCCATCCTGGCCGGTGGCATGGCAGTCGATCAGTTCCTGATCGGTGGCGATGTAGTCCAGTGGAACGTCCCATTCGGCGGGCTCGATCGCCGGCAGTTCCTGAAAGGCGTAGCCGATGCCCACCAGCAGGGGCTCGGTCGGACGCGCCTGGTCCTTCAGGAAGGCGAAACTGCGGTCGTAATAGCCGCCGCCGTAGCCCAGACGGTGGCCGCGGCGATCGAACGCCAGCAGCGGCACCAGTACCAGGTCGAGCTGAAAGGGCTCCAGCAGTTCGGCTGGCGCCGCCGGCTCCGGGATGCCGTAGCGATTGGGCTGCACCTCCTGGCCGGCCTGCCAGGGCGTGAAGCGCAGGCGGGTACCGGAGCCGATCACCGGGAGCAGGAACTGCTGGCCGCGCTGAGCCAGTGGGGGAATCGCCAGGTTCAGCGGCAGCTCGCCGTTGGTCGCCCAGTAGCCGGCGACACGCATGTCGGTGTGGTATTCGGGCAACTGCTCGAGGCTGCTGCGCAACCCCTGGGCGGCGGCCATGCGCTGGGGCGGGGAGAGCGCGTGGCGGCGTTCGGCCAACCGTTGGCGTAGCTCGCGTCGCTGGGCGGTGGCGTCCACGGTGACGCATCTCCTCAAGAGAACGCCCGCAGCGGTTGCTGCGGGCGGTTCCGCGGGCCCGGCCGATGTCGGAACAAGCTCGGCCGTAGCGGTAAAAAGGGTGGCGTCAACCGCGATGCCGCTGCCCACCAAACGACCTTGATCCACGATGGATCAGGTGGGAGGGCTACATGGCCTCAAGGCTTTCCGCACGCAGCGGACATGCACAACAGCCGATGAAAAGCCGACCCGGGGCCGTATTTAGGAACAAGGCAAATGTAAGAGTGTGCTGGCGCACACCGCAGAAAACGCCGAGGACTATTTTAGTTGTGCGTCGAGGGCCGCTTCAAGCTTGCGGCGCATTGCCGCAAGGGTGTCCCCGACGCTCTGGTCCTGGCCGGTATGTTGCTTGCGCAGGGCCAGGAACTCATGGGTGACGCTGATCGCCGCCAGGACAGCCAGGCGGTCAAAGCCGGGCGTCTTGGCGTTGGCGCGCAGTTCGCGCATCTTGCGGTCGAGGTAGGCAGCCGATTCCAGCAGGCCCTCCCGCTCCTCCGGTGCGCAGGCGATCAGGAATTCGCGATCGATCAGTCGCAGCGCGACCGGTTCACTGGTGGTACTCATCGGATGCTCAGCCGTTGTTCTCGAGCGCCTTCAGGCGCTGGATCATTGCCTCGACGCGACTGCGCGCCTGCTCGTTGCGTGCCATCAGCCCCGCTCGCTCGCTGGCCAGCTGCTCCTGGCTATGCCGCAGGCTGCGGTTCTCCTCGCCCAGGCGGCGCACCAGTTCCAGCAGTCGGTCCACCTGTTCGCCGAGCGCTGCAAGTTCCTGCTTCACGGGGTCGGTCCTGGACGGGTCGGGCGTGCTCATGACGCCGAACTATAGCAGGAGGTCCGAGCCTGTCAGCAGGCGCCTTCGGCGCTTTGTGCAGCGTTGCCTTAAACTGAAACATTGAACCTTTGAGGAGTACCGCCATGACGCCTGCCGAGCCGATCGGTTACGAGGAACTGGACGGCGTCGCGGCACGCCTGAAACTCGCCGTCGACGCCAGCGAGCTGCATGGTTCGCTGTGCGGCTACCTCAGCGGCGGCGGACGGGTCGGTCAGGAGGGTCTGTTCGCCGCGTTGCAGCTGGATGGCGAAGAGGTGAAGCCTTCCGCGCACGACGATGCCTTGCTTCACCGGCTGGTGCGCCAGAGCGAGGAAGAACTGGCCGATCCCGAACTGGGCTTCGAGCCGCTCCTCCCTGCAGACGACCGCTCGCTGGAGGAGCGGACCGATGCGCTGGGCGATTGGTGCCGCGGCTTCCTCGGCGGTTTCGGCCTGGCCGGTCCGGAGAAGCATGCCAGGCTGTCCGAGGAGGCACAGGAGATCCTGCGCGACCTCAACACCATCGCCGGTTCCGAATTCGAATTCGGTGACAGCCACGACGACGAGGACGCGTTGATCGAACTGCACGAGTTCGTGCGCGTCGCCGCCATGCTGCTGCACGCCGAATGCGTCGGCGGTCGCAACAAGCCCAACAGCGATACCGTGCATTGAGCATTCCGCAAGACGAATTCGCACGCCGCCGGCGCCAGCTGATGAAGATGGCTGGCGAAGATGCCGTGCTGTTGATCGCCGCGGCTCCTGAGCGCATTCGCAACGCCGATGCCGCGTGGCCTTACCGGCAGGATTCGGACTTGCATTACCTGTCGGGTTTCCCCGAGGCCGACACGGTGCTGGCCCTGCTGCCGGGTCGCCGGCACGGCGAAGTCGTGCTGTTCTGCCGCGAGCGCGACGATGAGCGCGAGCGCTGGCACGGCGAATCGATCGGCACCGAGCGCGCGGTGGCCGACTACGGCATGGACGATGCGTTCCCGATCGACGATATCGACGACATCCTGCCCGGCATGATCGAAGGGCGTGCGCGCGTCTATTGCCACTTCGGGCGCGAGCCGGAATTCGACGCGCGCCTGCTCGGTTGGATGCGCCGCCTGCGCCAGCTGAGAGGCGGCGGAGTGGTGCCCAAGGAATTTGTCGCGCTGGGGCATCTGCTGCACGACCTGCGCCTGTACAAGTCCAAGGCCGAGCTGCGCCTGATGCGCGCGGCCGCGTCGATCGCCGCCGAGGCGCATCTGGCGGCCATGCAGGCGGCGGTGGCCGGGCGCCACGAATACGAAGTGGAAGCCGAGCTGGTGCGCGCCATGCGCGCGCGCGGCGCCGTGCCGGCCTTCCCGCCCATCGTTGCTGCCGGCGTCAACGCCTGCGTGATGCATTATCAGGCGAACCGGGCACCGCTGCGCGACGGCGACCTGTTGCTCATCGATGCCGGCGC
The DNA here is from genome assembly GCF_055814425.1 of Dyella sp. CR10. Classification (NCBI taxonomy): domain Bacteria; kingdom Pseudomonadati; phylum Pseudomonadota; class Gammaproteobacteria; order Lysobacterales; family Rhodanobacteraceae; genus Dyella; species Dyella sp. CR10. The sequence goes on along the minus strand of NZ_CP185986.1, from coordinate 3,922,784 downwards.
GGAACTGGACTGCTATGCCTCGGACATCAGCCGCAGCTTTCCCGTCAACGGCCGCTACAGCCGTGAACAGCGCGCCCTGTACGAGGTTGTGCTGGCCGCGCAGCAGGCGGCGATCGACGAGGTCCTTCCCGGCCGCTCGTTCGGCGCGGCGCACGACGCTGCGGTGCGGATGATTACCGAGGGTCTGTGTTCGCTGGGGCTGCTGCCGGGCGACGCCGATGCGGCGATCGCCGAGGGCAGCTACAAGCGCTTCTTCCCGGCAAAGACCGGGCATTGGCTGGGCCTGGACGTGCATGACGTGGGCGATTACCGCATCGATGGCGAGCCGCGCATGCTGGAGCCGGGCATGGTGGTGACGGTTGAGCCCGGCATTTATGTGTCGCCGAACGAGCGCTCCGTGGCCGAGCGCTGGCGCGGTATCGGCGTCCGCATCGAAGATGACGTGGCGGTGACCCGCGACGGTCATGACGTGCTGACGGCGGCGGTGCCGAAACAAGCGGAAGAGATCGAAGCGCTGCTGGCGGCCCGGTAATGCGCGAGACACGAGCGAAGGGCCCGCACCTTGTGCGGGCCCTTCGTTTTGCATGGCTCAGTGATCGTCGGGCTCGACGCGCCCGTGAGCCTCGTCGGTGGCGTGCAGCTCGTACCACATCGCATTGAGGATGCCGAAGGCACAGGCCAGGCCGAGGCCGAGAATCCAGGAGAAGTACCACATGGTCTAAGACTCCGGTCAGTAGGTATGGCTGGAATCGCGGATGTGCTCGAGCGTCACGCGGCCGCGCAGTACGCGGTACACCCAGCTGGTGTAGAGAATGATCAGCGGCATGAAGATGACCGTCGCGCCGAGCATCAGGCCCAGCGTGCCGCGGCTGGACGAGGCGTCCCATACGGTCAGGCTCGAACGCGGATCGAGTCGTGACGGCAGCAGGAACGGGAACAGTGCGAACCCGGCGGAAAGGATCGTGCCGGCCACCATGAGGCTACTGCTGAGGAAGCCGCCCAGGCCGCCCTTGGCCACGGTCAGCTGTACGCCGACGGCACCCAGGATCGCGACGACGGGCGCCAGCCAGAAGGCGGGATACTGCATGTAGCTGGCGAACCAGCTGCTGCCGTGCGCCACCTGCTTGAGCAGCGGATTGGACACGCCGTCGGTGACCACCGGTCCGACAATGGCATAGCCCGCCACGCCATAGGCCAGCCAGATGCCGGCGATCACATAAAGCACCACGTAGGCCAGCGCGAACCAGCGCGCGAAAATGGCGGCGCGCGTCGCGATGCTCCGGTCGGCCTTCAGCGCCGCCCAGCAGGCGCCGTGCGTCAGCAGCATGCTCAGGGAGACCAGCCCGGCCACCAGGGCGAAGGGATGCAGCAGCTCGAAGAAGCTGCCATGCCAGCTCATGCGCAGGTCACCATCGAACTGGAACGGCACGCCGAGAAACAGATTGCCGAAGGCCACGCCGGAAATCAGCATGACCACCACGCCTGACGCGACCAGCACCCAGTCCCACAGGCTGCGCCAGCGCGCATCGTGGATCTTGCCGCGGAAATTGAAGCCCACCGGCCGCAGGATGAAGGCGACCAGCACCAGGAAGATCGCCAGGTACATGCCGGAGAACGACACCGCATACAGCGCCGGCCATGCCGCGAACGCCGCGCCGCCGCCCAGGATGAACCACACCTGGTTGCCTTCCCAGGTCGGCTCGATGGTTTCCAGCAGCACCAGGCGCTCGTCATCGTTGCGGCCCAGCACGCGCAGCAGTGCGGCGATACCGAAGTCGAAGCCGTCCATGATGGCGAAGCCGATCAGCAGTACGCCCAGCAGCGCCCACCAGATCACCCGCAGGGTTTCGTAATCGAACATGGCGTTCTCCTCAGGCCTTGGTCGGGCGGGCGGCGGGCCAGAGGCCGAGGCCGTCCGGGCCCTTGCGGGCGAACTTCACCATCAGCACGGCATCGACTACCGCCAGTGCGGTGTAGAACAGCACGAAGCCGGCGAGCGACGTCCATACCTGTCCTGCGGTGACCGACGACACGCCCAGCGAGGTCGGCAGGATGCCTTCGATCGCCCAAGGCTGCCGGCCGTATTCGGCGACGATCCAGCCCAGCTCGGCCGCCACCCACGGCAGCGGCAGGCTCCACAGGGCGAGCTTCAGGTACCAGCGCTTGTCGTCCAGCCGCCGCTTGCTGGCCTGCCAGAAGGAATAGGCGAACAGCGCGATGAAGTAGAAGCCGCAGGCCACCATGATGCGGAACGACCAGAACAGCACCGGCACGTTCGGAATGGTGCTGTCGGCCGCCTTCTGGATGTCCTCGGGCGTCGCCTTGCGCGGGTCTTCCATGAAATGCTTCAGCAGCAGCGCGTAGCCCAGGTCCTTGTCGTGCGCGGCGAGGATGGCCTTGGCCTGCGCGTTGTTCTTGTCCTCGCGCAACACCAGCATGGCGTCATAGGCCTGGATGCCGGTGCCGATCTTGCCCTTGGTTTCCTCCACCAAGTCGGCGATGCCGGGAATCGGCTTGTCGATCGAACGCGTGCCGATCAGGCCCATCACCCACGGCAGCTGCAGCGCGTAATGCGTGGTGCGGTTCTCCACGTCGGGAATGCCGAACACGGTGAAGGAGGCGGGCGCCGGCTCGGTTTCCCACATCGCCTCGATCGCGGCCATCTTCATCTTCTGGTTTTCCGATACCGCATAACCGGACTCGTCGCCCAGCACCACCACCGACAGCGAGGCGGCAAGGCCGAAGCTTGCCGCCACCGTCATGGAGCGCTTGGCGAAATCCACGTTGCGGCCGCGCAGCAGGTACCAGGCGCTGATCGACAGCACGAACATCGCACCCATCACGTAGCCGGCGCTGACCGTATGCACGAACTTCGCCTGCGCCACCGGGTTGAAGAACACCTCGGAGAACGAGGTCACCTCCATGCGCATGGTTTGCGCATTGAAGGCCGAGCCGACGGGGTTCTGCATCCAGCCGTTCGCCACCAGGATCCACAGCGCCGAAAGGCTGGTGGCCAGGGCGAGGAACCAGGTGACCAGCAGGTGCTTGACCTTGGAGATGCGCTTCCAGCCCATGAAGAACAGGCCGACCAGCGTGCCCTCCAGGAAGAAGGCCATCAGGCCCTCGATCGCCAGCGGCGTGCCGAACACGTCGCCGACGTAGTGCGCGTAGTACGCCCAGTTCATGCCGAACTGGAACTCCATGGTGACGCCGGTGGCGACGCCCATGGCGAAATTGATGCCGAACAGCACGCCCCAGAACTGGGTCATGCGCCGCCACACTTCGCGGCCGGTCATGACGTAGACGCTCTCCATGATGGCCAGCATCCACACCAGGCCCAGCGTGAGGGGCACGAACAGGAAGTGATACAGCGCCGTCAGCGCGAACTGCAGGCGCGAGAGGGTGACGACCTCGGCATCGATGATCATGGATGGCCTTTGTGCGCGGTGGAAGACGAAGCTGCCGGAGCCAGCAGATGCTCGATCGCGGCAGGGCGGGTGTCGGGACGGGGATGCGGCGCGATCGCCACCCACCAGATCAAGGTGAGTAGCACGATCTTGGCGATGACGATGAAGATGAGTTCGCGGGCCAGGCGGCGCAGCGGCCGGGCGTGCGGCGGAAAGCCGGATTGGGACGGCGGTGTAGACATCCGTTGTTCCCCTGCGTCAGCTGCAGGGCAGGATACGCCGCGCCCGTGTGGATGTCTTGCGAAGCAATGTCGCGCGGCGGGCTGCCGCAGGCGCCTGATCCGGCGCAAGCCGACCGGGCGCGGTGGCGCCTGGGGGGGGGCGGTGGAGTCATGTGCGGGAGCGATCGACTGCCGCTCCCGCACATGCGTTCTTACCGCTGCGCGAAGGCGTCGCGCGTGAGGTTCTCCGGCTCGCCCGTGGTGCATGCCACGTCATCTTCGATGCGGATGCCGCCGTAGGGCTTGAACAGCTCGACGCGTTCCCAGTCGATGTCCTTGGCCACGGGCTTGTCGCGCAGTTCCGCGAGCAGCATGTCGATGAAGTACAGGCCCGGCTCGATGGTCACCACCATCCCGGGCTCCAGCGTGCGCGTCATGCGCAGGTAGGGGTGGCCGGCCGGGCGAGGGATGCTGCCGCCGCGCTCGTTCTGCTGGAAACCTGCCACGTCATGCACCTGCAGGCCGATGGGGTGGCCCAGGCCGTGCGGAAAGAATGCCGCGGTGACGCCGCTTTCCACCGCGGCCTCGGTGCTCATGCGCAGAAAGCCATGCTCGCGCAGCACATTCGCCAGCACGTGATGCGCATGGATGTGCAGCTCCGGATAGCTCTGGCCCGCGCGCACCTTGGCGGCGAAGCTGAGCTGGGCCGCTTCCACGCTGTTGATCAACGCCTGGAATTCGTCCTCGCCGTGGCCAGCGTAGGTGCGCGTGATGTCGCTGGCGTAGCCCAGCGCGTTGGCGCCGGCGTCGATCAGGAAGGAGCGGTGGTAGCCCGGCGCGATCCGGTCGAAATGCGTGTAATGCAGCACCGCCCCGTGCTGGTTGAGCGCGACGATGCTCGCGTACGGCAGTTCCGCATCGATCGCGCCGACGGCCGCGAGATAAGCCTGATGGATGCCCAGCTCGCTCGCGCCCGCACGGAAGGCCTGTTCGGCGGCCCGGTGCGCGCGTGCACCGATTCGGCTGGCCTCGCGCATCAGTTCCAGCTCGTACGGCGTCTTGTACGAGCGGTACCAGTGCAAGTAGTCGAGCACGTCCTGCGGGTTGTTCGGCTCGATGCCGGCCAGCGCCGGCTGGGCCGGGGCGATCACGGCGCGGCGCGCGGATGCGGGCAGCTGTGCCACGGCTTCCTCCACCGTGCGCACCACCGTGATATCGACATGCTCCACCCAGTAGCCGCGCGGCGCTTCCGGCACGACATGCCAGTAATCGCGCGGCTGCAGGAATATCAGGCGTGGTCGTTGTCCCGGCGTATGCACGATCCAGCTGCCGGGCGCGTCGGTCAGCGGCAGCCAATGCCGGAAATGCGGGCTGGCGATGAAGGGATAGTCCTGGTCGTCGAGGAACTTGCGCGGCGGCAGGCCGGCGGCGATCAGCAGATGGTCATGGCCGGTCGCAGCGAGAGCCTTGTCGGCGTACTCGCGCACAGTGGCCAGATGCTGGGGATAGAGCGAAGCGAGGCGATCGATCATGAGGCTTCCTGGCTGGCGGGCGCCGCGTGCCGCTGGCAGCCCGGTGGGGCGCGCCGTCTGCGCGGCGCCGGGGGAACGCTCATGATCGCGCGCGGCTCCGCGCGCCGCCACTAGTCCTTGCCGCCGGGCAGCGCCAGCCAGGCGTCCAGCAGGGCCGCATCCGCCGGGCTGACCGACAGGATGCGGAAGCCCGACCAGACCTGCCCCGGCGTGGCAGCCGCATCGTGCCATTGCTCCTGGATGCCGAGCTCGACGGTCATCGGCGAAACGCCCAGGCCGGGCAGGGCGAGGCTGACCTGGTGAACCGCTTCGCTGCGCGGTGCCCAGTCGCCGATCAGCAGCATGCCGGAAGCGGAAAGGTTGCCCAGGTAGCCCAGCACGCGTCCCTGGATGACGTCGGTGACGGCTACGGTGAAGTTCGCGCGCTTGCGTTGTGCGCGGCGCTGCTCGATCGAGGCGATGCGCGTGTTCATGGGCGGCTCCCCGCAGGCAGCGTGGCTTCGCGGCGCAGGCGACCGAACAGCGCGTGCAACGCGCGGTCGAAGAAGCTTTCGCGCTCGCCGGTCGCTTCGCGTGCGCGGCCGCGCGCGATGTCGCGCGCCAGCTGTTCGAGCGTCAGTTCCTCGCCGCGCGTGCCGCGCCGCGTGACGAACAGGCAGCGGCCGGACACGGACGAATACCAGGCCAGCTTCTGCATGGACGCGTGCGACCCGGACGCGTCGGCGAATTCGAACCAGGTGCCGAACGGCAATCCCAGCAGGCGCGCATGGATGCGCTGTTCGTCGCTGCTGAGCGGCGCGGGAGATTGGGCGGGTGGCGGGACAGTCGCCGCCGCCGTTTGTTCGCCCAGGCGCTGGTGCTGTTTCAGTTTCCAGGCCGCACTGGTTGCGCTGAGGCCGGCATCGGCGGCCGGCGCCTCGTCCGGCGCGGGTGTGCCGAGCAAGCGCTGCGCGACCTGTGCCGCTTCCTCCGCCTGCATGCCGATCTGCTGGAGGCCGGTCTGGATGTCCATCAGCAGGCGTGTGCGATCGTCGATGGCCGCGAGGCCGAGCAATTGATCGGTGATGCGCAGGCGCGCGATGAAGGTGTCGCTCTCTTCGCCGTTGCGCAATACGGTGAGCGCGAGCACGTCCGACCAGGCGCGCTCCAGCAGCGTGCGCAGCAGGCCGCGTGGCGGCGCAGCCTGGAAGCGCTCGGCCATGAGCTGAGCGGCGCGGCTGCGTGCATGCTCCAGACGCTCGCGGCCTTGCATGGCTTCGACTTGCCGCCGTTCGGCGACCTGCGCCTTGCGCGCGAGCAAGGACAGATGCTGCTCGATGTCGGTCAACAGCTTGGTATAGAGCGACGCGCTCGGCGGTTCGCGGCGCGCCTGTTCTACCAGTTGCGTGAGCTTCAGCGCAATCGAGCGATCCGTGTCGGCATCGCCGCTATCCAGCCATTCACTGGCGGTGTCGGCCATGGCCGAAAGCAGGCGCCGGGCGGGGTGTTCCCCCTGTTCGAAGACGCCGCGGTCGGTCAGCGCCAGCCGCAGCAGTGGCAACTCCAGTTCACCGAGCAGGCGCTGCGCGTGGCTGTTGCGTTGCACGGCCGTGGTCATCTGTTCGAACAGCAGCGCCACCAGTTGCACGGTGTCTTCCTGCTCTTCGCTCAGTCCCGCGCCTTTCGCGTCGGGCATCGCGTTCAGATGCGCCAGCAATTCGGCGCGCAGGCGCTGTGCATCCTGGCTGCCATCCGCGACGCGCCGGAAGGTCCCGGCCAGGTGTTCCTGCAGTGACGCGAGCGCCCGCTGCAGTTGTTCGTCGCTGGCCACGCGCGCATGCGCTGACCCGGCCGTCGCGTAGCCGCGATGCAAGGTAAGCAAGGCGCGCAGGGTGTCCAGCACACTGTCGCCGGCCGGCGGAGGCGCAGCCCCCAGCGATGCGGCGGCCGGGCCTTCGACCGAGGCCGGCGCACGTGGACGTCGTTCGTCGCCGGGCCGCGCGATGCGGTAGGCATGCAGGAATGGCAGGATGCCTTCGCAGGCGAGATGCTGGTTCACCGTTTCGTACAGCGAGGCCAGGTGGCGCACCACCGTGTGGTCGAAGCTGTCCAGCAACAGCAGGCGATGCCGGATCGCGATGTCGTGATCGCGCAGGCTGTCGAGGAAGGCATGGGCCAGCGCCTGCGCGCCCAGCGGCAGATCCTCGCCTTCCAGCGGCGGGAGGCTGGCCAGCGCGGCGAAGCGGTAGCTCAGTTCGAACAGCAGCGGCGCATGCCGCGCCTCGCTGCGGGCGCTGGCCTGTTCCAGTGCGGCCGTTTCCTCGTGCTCGTCCACGTCCAGCAGCGCCAAGGCGGCCGGCACGTCGCTGCCGCTCTTCTGGCCGAGGTGGACAAAGCGCTGGGCTACTGCGGCGAGGAAATGCCGTTCCAGTGCTTCGCGCTGGTTCTGTAGCTGCTGGCGCATGTTCATGTGCAGCTGCTGATCCATATGGTTTCGGGCCTGGTCGGCCAGGCCGAGCAGCTTATGCCCGGCCTCCAGCAGGCAGGCGCGCACCGGCGCTTCGAGCCAGCTTTCGCATAGAGCCTGGGTCTCGTCGATCAGCCGGCGCGAGCGCGGGCTCCACGGCTCACCGCCGTCACTGTGGCCGCCCTGGTCGGGCGCAAGCGGCTGACGTCGACCCTGTTGTTCGACATCCATGGGATGGCCCCGCCGTAATCCCCTGTTGGTGGGAGCGAGTCTAGGCCGGCCGCTGGCGCGCTCGCCATCGGCCGAAGGTGCGAGCCTCAGTCCAGGAAACTGGCGATCACGTCGTTGAGGAAGCGCTGGCCGAGCGGGGTGGTGCGCAGGCATGCGCTCTCGTCGGTCAGCCAGCCGCGCTGGCGGGCCTGGGCCAGAGGGGCGGCCAGATGCTCCAGGGGCAGGCCGGTGCGCTCCGCGAAATCCGCCATCGGGACCCCGTCGATCAGGCGCAGGGCGTTGAGCATGTACTCGAAGGGCAGTTCGGCCGGGCTCACCGCGGCGTCGCCGCCGATCCGGCCCGGGCCGCCGGCGGCGTCCATCCAGGCGCGCGGATGGCGAGCCTTCCAGCGGCGCCGGACGATGCCCGCGGCGGTGTCGCTGAGCTTGCCGTGCGCGCCGGCGCCGATACCCAGGTAATCGCCGAAGCGCCAGTAATTGAGGTTGTGCAGGCAGCGGCGGCCAGGGCTCGCGTAGGCCGAAACCTCGTACTGGCCGTAGCCGGCGTCGGCCAGGATCTGTTCGCAGGCTTCCTGCATGGCCCAGGCATGGTCGTCGTCCGGCAACGGCGGCGGATTGGCCGCGAAGGCCGTGTTCGGTTCCAGCGTGAGCTGGTAGTGGGAAATGTGCGTCGGTGCGAGGGCGATCGCCCGGGCGACATCGGCAAGCGCACCGTCGAGCGTCTGCTCGGGCAGGGCGTACATCAGGTCGAGATTGATATTGGCGTAGCCGGCGTCCTGCGCCGATTTCACCGCGGCCTCGGCCTCGCCAGCCGAATGGATGCGGCCGAGGCGGCGCAGCTTGTCGTCGTCGAAGCTCTGGATGCCGAAGGAGAGGCGATTGACGCCAGCGGCGAGATAGCCGTCGAAACGGCCATGCTCGACCGTGCCCGGATTGGTCTCCAGGGTGACTTCCGCATCGCCCGCCAGCGGCAGGCGTTCGCGCACGCCGTCCAGGAAGCGCGCGATCAGCTCGGGCGCGAACAGGCTCGGCGTGCCGCCGCCGAAGAAGATGCTGTGCACCGTGCGGCCGGCCAGCGCTGCGCCGAAGTCGGCGCGGTCGGCGTCCAGATCGGCCAGTAGCAGTTCCACGTAGCGCTCGTACGGCGGCGGTTCGCCGCGCAGCCCGTGCGAGTTGAAGTCGCAGTACGGGCACTTCTTCACGCACCATGGCATGTGCACGTACAGCGACAGCGGCGGCGCGATCATGGACATGCTCAGGCCCGGTCGTGCGCCCAGTCGGTCAGGCGCGCATGCAGCGCGGCGAGCGCCTGGCCGCGGTGGCTGATGCGATTTTTCATCGCCGGATCCAGCTCGGCAGCGCTGTGTTCCATGCCTTCGGGCAGGAACAGCGGGTCGTAGCCGAAACCCTGGGTGCCGCGCGGTGCTTCCAGCACCCGGCCATACCAGCGGCCTTCGGCGATCAGCGGCGCGGGATCCTCGGCGTGCCGCACCAGCGCGAGCACACAGATGAAGAACGCGCCGCGCCGCGCGCCAGGCACGCCTTCCAGCTCGCGCAGCAGCTTGGCGTTGTTGGCCGCGGCATCGCCATGGCTGCCGCTGTAGCGCGCCGAATACAGGCCAGGCGCGCCATGCAGATGGTCCACGCACAGGCCCGAGTCGTCGCCCAGCGCGGGCAGGCCGGTTGCCGCGGCGGCGTTGCGTGCCTTCAGCAGCGCGTTTTCCATGAAGGTCAGGCCGGTTTCCTCGGCATCCTCCACGCTCAGGCTGCCCTGGGTGACCACTTCGAAGCCGGTGTCGGCGAACAGATCGTTGAATTCGGCGAGCTTGCCGCGGTTGCTGCTGGCCAGGACGATGCGGGACATGATCACTCGGATAGGTTGGCGAATTCGGGGGCGTAGTCGACCCGGCCGCGGTAGCCGTCCAGGCCGCTGTCGCGCAGGGCCAGGGCCATGAAGGCGTCGCCGCCGCCGTAGGTGTCGTGCAAGCCGGTCTTCGACGCGGGCGCGAAGCCGAATCGAGCGTAGTAGGCGGGATCGCCGAGCACCACGATGGCGCGCCAGGGCGTGGCAACAAGGTCGCTCAATGCGGCGCGCAGCAATGCCGTGCCGACGCCGCGCCGCTGCCAGGCCGGGGTCACCGCTACCGGCGCGAGGCCGAGAACACGGCCGTCGTCGCCATGTTCGATCCGGACTGGCGAGAAAAGCGTGTGAGCGACGATTGCGCCGTCCTGTTCCGCCAGCCATTCGAAAACGTTCCGGCCGGCTGCCGCGAGCTGGTCGACGAGACGCGCTTCGTCCTCGCGCCCGAAGGCAGCGCGATGGACGGCAAGGATCGCGTCTTGTTCGGCAGCAACGGGTGGCCGGATCGTGAGCACGGATCAGTCCTGGGCCAGTGCCGCGCGCTGCGCAGCGACCAGTTCGGCGACGCCCTTTTCGGCCAACGCGAGCAACTGGTCCATTTCCTCGCGGCGGAAGGCATGACCTTCGGCGGTGCCCTGCACCTCGATGAAGCCGCCGCCGTCGTTCATCACCACATTCATGTCGGTGTCGCAGCTGGAGTCCTCCGCGTAGTCGAGATCCAGCACTGGCACGCCCTGATAGATGCCGACCGAAACTGCGGCCACGGCGCCGAAGACCGGGTTGCGGCGCAGGTTCTCGCGCTTCATCAGCACGTTCACCGCGTCGACGAGAGCCACATAGGCGCCGGTGATGGCGGCGGTGCGGGTGCCGCCGTCGGCCTGGATCACATCGCAGTCGAGGGTGATCACCCGCTCGCCCAGGGCCTGGCGATCCACGCAGGCGCGCAGGCTGCGGCCGATCAGGCGCTGGATTTCCATGGTGCGGCCGCCCTGGCCGCCGCGCGCGGCTTCGCGCTGGGTGCGGCTGGAGGTAGCGCGGGGCAGCATGCCGTATTCGGCCGTCACCCAGCCTTCGCCCTTGCCGCGCAGCCACGGCGGCACGCGATCCTCGACGCTGGCGGTGCACAGCACGCGGGTGTCGCCGAAGCTGACCAGGACGGAGCCCTCGGCGTGGCGGGTGTAGTGGCGTTCGATGGAGACGTTACGCAGCTGGTCGCTGGCGCGGCCGCTGGGACGGGCGGAGGCATTCATGGTGCGCGGAGGCCTGATTGGGCAAGGCAGGGCTGGAGAGTTTACCATTGCGCCCTTTCCAGCCGCCCGCGGCACAGGGTTTTCCATGATCCGCAGCATGACTGCCTACGCCTTCGCCGAGACCAGCGGCCCCCTCGGGACGCTGAGTTGCGAACTGCGCACGGTCAATCACCGTTATCTCGAACTGAGCCCGCGCCTGCCGGACGACCTGCGCGGCTTCGAGAGCGCCATGCGCGAACGCATCGCCGCACGCCTGTCGCGCGGCAAGGTGGATCTCACCGTGCGCCTGCGCGGCGACACGCGCAGCGATGCGCTGCAGGTGAACCATGGCGTGCTCGGTCGCCTGTCCGAGCTGGCGCTGGATCTGGAATCGCGCTTCCCGCGCATGAGCATCGAATTCACCGAGCTGCTGCGCTTTCCCGGCGTGATGCAGCAGGCCGAGGTGGACCAGGACGAACTGCAGGCCGCGCTGTTCGGCGTGCTGGACCAGGCGCTGGACGCGCTCACCGCCACTCGCGAGCGCGAAGGCGCCAAGCTGGCGCAGATTCTCACGGAGCGTCTCGACGGCATCGAGCGCATCGTGGCCGACGTACGCAGCTGGATGCCGCAGATTCGCGAAGGCCTGCGTGCCCGTCTCGAGCAGCGCCTGGCGGACCTCAAGCAGCCGGCCGATCCCGGCCGCCTGGAGCAGGAACTGGTACTGCAGATCACCCGCACCGACGTGGACGAAGAACTCGATCGCCTGAGCACCCATATCGCCGAAGCGCGCCGCGTGCTCGGCCTGAAGGAGCCGGTCGGCCGCCGTCTCGACTTCCTGATGCAGGAATTCAACCGCGAGGCCAACACGCTAGGCTCCAAGTCGATCGACGCGCGCAGCACCAATGCAGCGGTGGAGCTGAAGGTGCTGATCGAACAGATGCGCGAGCAGGTGCAGAACATCGAATGAGTACGCCTGACGCCGCGCCGCTGGAAGGCACCCTGTTCGTCGTGGCCGCGCCTTCGGGCGCGGGCAAGTCCACGTTGGTCAATGCGCTGCTCGAATGCGAGCCGGCGATTTCGCTGTCGATCTCGCACACCACGCGGCCGCCGCGGCCGGGCGAGCAGTACGGGCGGCATTACTTCTTCGTCGAGCGCACGGAATTCGAGCGGGAGATCGCCGAGGGCATTTTCCTCGAGCACGCGGAAGTGCACGGCAACCTGTACGGCACCTCGCGCACGACCGTGGCGGACCTGCTGTGCCAGGGGCGCGATGTGCTGCTGGAGATCGACTGGCAGGGCGCCAGGCAGATCCGCAAGAGCAAGCCCGATTGCGTCACCGTGTTCATCCTGCCTCCGTCCCGGGGCGAGCTGGAGCGCCGCCTGCGCGGCCGCGGTTCGGACAGTGCCGAAGTGATCGAGCGCCGGCTGCACAACTCGCGCGAGGAGATCGCCCACGCGCACGAGTTCGACTACATCATCGTCAACGACCGGTTCGAGGATGCCCTCGGCGACCTCCAGGCGATCGTGCGAGCGGTGCGGCAGCGCGCCGGGCTGCAGTGGCGCCGGCACGAGACGCTGATCGCCGAATTGCTGGCCTGAGCGTTAACGATCGGGCCTGGCCCGGAGCGGGCTCGCGTAGCCTTCATGCCCGTCTTCGGCTACTTTGGACGCCTTTCCCTTGGCAACTTCGCCCATGACCGACTCCGTTCGCGCCAAGCCTGACGACAGCGCCATCGTGCGCGTCCGTGGCCTGACCACGGTGCTCAACGGCAAGACGATTTTCGACGCGCTGGACCTGGATATCCCGCGCGGCAAGGTCACGGCCATCATGGGGCCCAGCGGCACCGGCAAGACCACCCTGCTCAAGCACATCACCGGGCAGATGCGTGGCCAGGCCGGCGAAGTCCAGGTCGACGGCATGAATGTGTCCGGGCTCAATCGCGAGCAGCTGTTCGAGCTGCGCGAGCGCATCGGTTACCTGTTCCAGAACTCGGCGCTGCTGACCGACTTCGACGTGTTCGAGAACGTGGCCTTCCCGCTGCGCCAGCACACCGAGCTGCCGGAAGTGCTGATCCGCAACATCGTGCTGACCAAGCTGCAGGCGGTCGGCCTGCGCGGCGCCTCGCGGCTGATGCCCAGTGAGCTTTCCGGCGGCATGGCGCGGCGCGTGGCCCTGGCCCGTGCAATCGTGTTCGACCCCATGCTGATCCTTTACGACGAACCGTTCGTCGGCCTCGATCCGATCGCACTGAATCAGGTGCTCAAGCTGATCCGCACGCTCAACCAGACCCTGGGCATCACCAGCGTGCTGGTGGCCCACGAACTGGCGGCGGTGCAGCAGGTGGCCGATCACGTGTACCTGATCGCCAACGGCAAAGTGGTGGCGCAGGGCGATCCGAAGACCATCGCCAGCGACGGTTCGCCCTGGACGAAGCAGTTCTTCGGTGGCGATGCCGACGGTCCGGTACCGTTCCAGTATCCGGCCGGCGATTACGCCGCCTCGCTCGGTTTCAAGGGGGGCGCATGAGCGCCGCGCGCGACAACATCGTGACCCGCTCGCTGACCCAGATCGGCGAGTGCGGGCTGTTCCTGCTGCAGATCCTGGCCGCGGTGCCGCGCAGCCTGCGCCATATGCGCGAGACGGTGCGCCAGCTGTGGTTCGTCGGCGCGATGAGCCTGATCATCATCATGGTCTGCGGCCTGTTCGTGGGCATGGTGCTGGGGCTGCAGCTGTACGACGTGCTGTCGATCTTCGGCGGCACCTCGGCGACCGGCACCGTGGTGGCGATCGCGATCTACCGCGAACTGGGCCCGGTCGTGACCGCGCTGTTGTTCGCCGGCCGGGCGGGCACTTCGGTGACGGCGGAAATCGGCCTGATGCGCGCCACCGACCAGATCGCCGCGATGGAAATGATGGCGGTCGATCCGATCGCTTACGTCGCGGTGCCGCGCTTCCTCGCCGGCCTCATTGCGATGCCGCTGCTGTGTTGTGTGTTCTGCGCGATGGGCATCTTCGGCGGCCACCTGGTCGGCGTGAGCTGGCTGGGCATCGACAACGGCACCTTCTGGTCGAACATGACCGCCACCGTCGAGGTGGGCAAGGACGTGATCAACGGCGTGCTGTGGAAGAGCGCCGTGTTCGGCGCCGTGGTCTCGCTGATCGCCGTATTCCAGGGCTATACCACGCCACCGACCAGCGAGGGCGTGGCGTATGCCACGACGCGCACCGTGGTGGCCTCGTCGATCGCTATCCTGGCGCTCGACTTCGTGCTCACCGCCTTCCTGATGTGAGCGCCTTCATGAACAACCTCTCCATCCATTCGACCTCGAGGATCGTGCCGTGAGCCAGAGACCCTCCTACGCCGTCGGCACCGGCCTGTTCATCGTGCTCGGCTTCGCCACGCTGGGCTACCTCGCCACGCAGACCACCTCCGTGGCCAATACCAGTCGCGGGCCGAGTTATACCGTCGAGGCGCATTTCGCCAACATCGGCCAGCTCAAGGAGCGGGCGCCGGTGAAAGTGGCGGGCGTGCGCGTTGGCCAGGTGCAGTCGATCGTGCTCGACCCGGGCAAGGAGACGGCCGATGTGAAGCTGGCCATCGACAAGCGCTACGACAAGATTCCGGCCGATTCGGTCGCGACGATCTTCACCAGCGGCCTGTTGGGCGACCAGTACGTCGGCATCCAGTACGGCAACTCCCCCAAGGCGCTGGCCGACGGCGGCAGCCTGGCACTGACGCGACCGGCGCAGCAGCTGGAGGAAATGCTCGGCAAGTTCTTTGGCGCCGGTGGCGCCGCCGACAACCTGGGCGGTAGCTATACCGTGAAGGCCCGCTTCACCAATGTGGGCGCGCTGTCCACCGGTGCCCCGGTGAAGATGGCCGGTGTGGCCATTGGCAGCGTCAAGTCGGTCAAGGCCGATCCGGTGAAGCTGGACGCCGAGGTGGAGCTGTCGATCGACAAGAAATACAGCCAGATTCCTGACGATTCGGCCGCGGCGGTATTCACCAGCGGTTTGATCGGCACTCAGTATGTTGCGGTGCAACCCGGCGGCTCGCCAGACATGCTCAAGGACGGTGACGAGATGGTGCTGACGCAGTCGGCGCTGCAGCTCGAGGATCTGATCGGCAAGTTCCTGGTCAGCGGCTCGGGCGACAAGAAGGCCGATGGCGCCGCCTCCTCTTCTTCCTCTTCCTCCCCCCAGGCCGGCAAGCACTGAGCCGGTCGTCACTCAAGGTCGATCCCAGGAGTTCTCCCATGATGCTGCGCAGTCTGGCCTTCGCCACCGCCATCGCATTCACCGGCTTCGTCGCCGCTCCGGCTTTCGCTCAGGCCGTCTCCCAGGCGCCGGCCGCCAGTCAGTCGCCGCAGCAGGTCGCCCAAAGCATCGTCGACCAGCTGGGCAAGGCGATTGAAGGCCACCAGACCGAGCTGAAGAAGGACAAGGAAAAGCTCATCTCGGTGATCGACGATGTGTTCCTGCCGCACTTCGATATCGACTACGCCTCGATCCTGGTGCTGGGCCAGCATGCACGCGAAGCCACGCCGGAGAAGCGGGCGGAATTCGCCAGGGCCTTCTACAACTCGATCACCCACCGTTATGCCGAAGGCCTGCTCAGCTACACGCAGGGCCGCGTGAAGGTGCTGCCCTTCAGCGGCGACCTCAACGACAAGCGCACGGTGGTGCGCACCCAGGTCGTGCTGGACGATGGCAAGACCGTCGCGGTGGATTACGCATTCCGCAAGTCGCGCGACGGCGACTGGAAGGCTTACGACGTGATCATCGAAGGCATCTCGTACATCACCAACTATCGCAATCAGGTCGACGCCGAGATCAAGAAGGGCGGTCTGGACAAGCTGATTACCGACCTGAAGAACAAGGGTGCCGACGCGCTCAAGGAAATGGACAAGGACGGCAAGGCCGCGCAGGGATGAGCGACGCCTTCGAAGTGACGCGCGCCGCGCCGGATGCCCTGGTGGTATCCGGCGCGCTGACGTTCGCCACCGCGGCGCAGGCCCTGTCGGCGATCAATGCCGCGGTAGCGTCCGATGGTTGTCGCCGGGTCGACCTGGCCGGGGTGAGCCGGAGCGACAGTGCGGGCCTGGCCTGCGTACTGGCGGTCCTGGCCGAGGCAGCCTCGCGCGGACGCAAGCTGGCCCTCAGCAACGTGCCGGAGGGCATGCGCGTATTGGCGCAGGTCTGCGAGGTGGACGCGCTGATCGCCTGACGCGTCGCGCGTCCATGAAAAAGGGGCCTCGCGGCCCCTCTTTTTTTGACTCAGTTCTGAGCGGGTTTCTGCGGCGGCTCGCCGGCGGCGGGTTTCTGCTGGGACTGCTGCGTCTTTTCCCACTGATGCTGCTCGTTGAGCAGTTCGTCGGGATCGAAGTCCTTTTCCTTCAGGCCCTGCATCTGTTCGATCACGTCGGCCGGCGGATTGCCGTCGTAGATCTGGTAGAGCCGCTGCTGCCGATAGGCGTCGCGCATGAACACATAAGGATCGTAGGCCGACTTCAGGAAGTTCTCGGCATCGATCGCGCGCGAGCGCAGCGTGACCAGGTACAGCACCTGAGGGATGTACTGCTGGCCGTAGTCGTAATGGTTGTTACGCGCGTAATAGCTCAGTGGATCGAAGAAATAGCTGTCCACTGGCAGGCGCCAGACGTCGCGCACCGTGGTCGGGCCGACCAGGGGCAGCATCAGGAAGTCGCCCTCCGGCATGCCCCAGCGGGCGAGGGTGATGCCGAAGTCGTTGTCTTCCAGCGGCAGGCCCAGCTGGCTGGCCGGATCGAAGAAGCCGCCCACGCCCAGGGTCAGGTTGACCAGGAAGCGCCCGGTGCTGCGTGCCGCCTGCATCGGCCGGGCCTGCAGCAGGTCGTTGGCCACCGTGATCGGCATGCGGATATTGGTGAAGAAATCACTGACCGCGCGACGTACCGGTGGATTGGTGATCTTGCGATAGCCCACCGCCACCGGGCGGATCACCGCCTGGTCGACTGAATCGTTGAAGGCGTAGACCTTGCGATTGAACTGCTCGTGCGGATCGTCCGTGCGCGGTTTGGCAATGCTGCAGCCGGCCAGGATAGCCACGGCGAGCAGAAGCAGCGGACGCAACAGGGAGCGGCAAAAGCTGGATGACATCGGCATCGGGTCCTGTTCCGCTGCGAGATTGACGGGAAAGGATTAATTGTACTGCTTGGTTCTTATATTGTGTACCAACCGCGGAAGTCTCGCCGGTCGGCGCTGCAGGCCGGCTGAACCGTGCATGATACGGCCATGCTGCATTGCCAGGAAAGCGCCCTCTGGCTAAACTGGCGACCTATAAGTCGCTTTATTCCCTAAGGATTTCATATGGCACGCATTACCGTGGAAGACTGCCTCGAGGTAGTCGACAACCGTTTCGAGCTGGTGCTGATGGCGACCAAGCGCGCCCGCCAGCTCGCCAAGGGTGCCGAGCCGGCGGTCAATCCCGACCATGACAAGCCGACCGTGGTCGCCCTGCGCGAAATCGCCGACCGCCGCATCGACCAGGCCACGATCGACGAGATCGACCGCGCCGAGCGCGAGCGTGCGGAGCGAGAGGCGCTGGAGTGGGCCGCGGCGGAAGTCGACGACGACCTGTCCAAGGGCGGCGACGACTGAGATGGACGGCGCCGGCTGTAAACGACGCTCCACGCACGCCGGCTCCGCCGGCGTATTGCTCTGGTGCGTCGTTCTGGTCGAGCGCTTCATGTCCCTCTCTCTTCATGAGGTGGCTGCCTGAGCGGCGGCCAACGCCCCATGAATGCGGCCACGCATCCCGGGACCGTGGATACGTTGTCGCTGCCGCCTTATGTGCTGGCGCTCAAGGAGCGCGTGGCCTACCTGCCGGAAGACCAGATCAACCGGGTGCTCCGCGCCTACGAGGTCGGTGCTCAGGCCCACGAGGGTCAGGCGCGCAAGAGCGGCGAGCCGTACATCACCCACCCGGTCGCCGTGGCCGGCATCCTCGCCGAACTCGGCCTTGACGCCGAAACCATCATCGCGGCGATCCTGCACGACACCTTGGAAGACACCTCCCTCAGCCGTACCGAACTGGCTGCGGAATTCGGCGAAGCGGTCGCCGAACTGGTCGACGGCGTCACCAAGCTGGACAAGATGCAGTTCCGCAGTCGGCAGGAGGCGGACGCCGAAAGCTTCCGCAAGATGCTTCTGGCGATGGCGCGCGATCTGCGCGTCATCCTGATCAAGCTGGCCGATCGCCTGCACAACATGCGCACGCTCGGGGCGAAGGATCACGAATCGCGCCGCCGCATCGCGCGCGAGACGCTGGAGATCTATGCGCCAATCGCGCAACGCCTGGGCATGAACAAGTTCAAGGCGGAACTGCAGGATCTCGGTTTCCGGGCCCTGCATCCGGACCGCTACCGTGTCATCAGCGAGCGCATCCGCGCCGCGCTGGGCAACCGCCGCGAAGCGATGGGCAAGATCGAAGCGGCGTTGTCGGCCAGGTTGGGCAGCGAGCACCTGCCGTCGAAGGTGATCGGTCGCATCAAGTCGCCGTGGAGCATCTACTCGAAGATGCGCAGCGAGCACAAGACTTTCGCGCAGTTGATGGACGTGTACGGCTTCCGCGTGGTGGTGGAGAGCGCGATGAGCTGCTACATGGCGCTCGGCGCGGTCCATTCGCTGTACAAACCGGTCGACCGGCGCTTCAAGGATTTCATCGCGATTCCGAAAGCCAACGGCTACCAGTCGCTGCACACCGTGCTGCTCGGGCCGTTCGGCGCACCGATCGAGGTGCAGATCCGCACGGCGGAGATGGACTCGGTCGCCGAACGTGGCGTAGCCGCGCACTGGGCCTACAAGACCGACAGCGGTCCGGCCAACAGCGCACAGGCGCGTGCGCGCGAATGGCTTTCCTCGCTGGCCGACAGCCAGGCCAACACGGCGTCATCGTCGGAGTTCATCGAGAACGTCAAGATCGACCTGTTCCCGGACGAGGTGTATCTGTTCACCCCGCGCGGCGACATTCTCTCCTTGCCGCGCAACGCGACTGCGCTGGATTTCGCCTACGCCGTGCACACCGACGTGGGCGACCACGCCGTGGCGGCGCGCGTGGACAAGAAGCTGCTGCCCCTGCGCACACGCCTGGAGTCCGGCCAGCTGGTGGAGATCATCACCGCGCCGTCGGCAGTGCCGAATCCGTCGTGGCTCGAATCGGTAGTCACCGGCAAGGCGCGCACTGCGATTCGCCAGTACCTGAAGCATCTGCAGCACGAGGATGCGGTGGACTTCGGGCACCGCATGCTCGACCGCGCGCTCGACGCACAGGGCTCGAGCCTGGATGCGATTCCGGCGGGGGTGCTGGATCGTTTCCTTGAGATGTCCAAGCTCAAGCGGCTGGAAGAGCTGCTCGCGGACATCGCGCTGGGCAATCGCATGCCGGACCTGGTCGCCGGCCAGCTGCTCGCCGCCCGCGGCAAGCAGAAGGGCGCCGCCGCGCCGTCGCAGCACGTGGTGGAAAAGATCCGCATCACCGGCGCCGAGCGCGGCGTGCTGAGCTTCGGCAACTGCTGCCATCCGCTGCCGGGCGACGAAATCATCGGCTACCTCTCCACCGGCAAGGGCATCGTCGTGCACCGCGTCGAATGTCCGAACGTGGTGGAGCTGCGCAAGTCGCCGGAGCGCTGCGTGGCGATTGAATGGGACCGCGATGTCGAAGGCGACTACCGTGCGGAGTTGCGCATCGAGGTGATCAATCGCCCAGGCGTGCTCGCCACCGTGGCCGCGGCGATCGCCGCCGCCAACTCGAACATCGAGAACGTCGAGTACGTCGAGCGCGACAGCGCGGCGGCAACGCTGCTGTTCGCTCTCGAAGTGAAGAACCGCAAGCATCTGGCCGACGTGATCCGCCGCGTGCGCCGCACTGGCGTGGTGAGCGGCGCGTACCGCTATCCCCTGTAGACTTCCGGTCCGCGCGCCCTACACTTGGGTTTTCTTCGCCCGAGGTCCGCGCGATGTCCCGCAGCATCATTTCCACTGAACAGGCTCCTGCCGCGATTGGTCCGTACTCGCAGGCCGTGCGCGCAGGCAACACCGTGTATTTCTCCGGCCAGATTCCGCTCGACCCGGCGACCGGCAGCCTCGTGCAAGGTGACATCGCCACCCAGACCCGCCGCGTGTTCGACAACCTCAAGGCGGTGGCGGAAGCGGCGGGCGGCTCGCTGTCTTCGATCGTGCGCGTAGGCATCTACGTTACCGACCTGGCCAATTTCGCCACCGTCAACGAGGTGATGGCGCAGTACTTCCAGGCACCGTATCCGGCGCGTTCCACCATCCAGGTGTCGGCCCTGCCCAAGGCCGCCGAGGTGGAGGTGGATGCCGTGATGGTGCTCGACTGACATCGCCCATGGCGGAGCGCCGACGAATCCCGTCGGCGCCACCGCTACGCGTGCGCTCCATGCTCCGCTAGGCTTGTGCGGCATGCCCGCCTCATCTTCACGATCCGCTTCCGACGCCTCCCGCGATCCCGGGCTGGCGCCGGTGTCCACGCTGCCCGGGGTAGGGCCGGTGCTCGCCGAGACGTTGGCGAAACTCGGCCTCGAGCGCATGCAGGATCTCTGGTTCCACCTGCCGCTCCGTTACGAAGATCGCACGCAGATTGCGGCCATCGCCGACTTGCGTGCGGGCGAGCGCGCCCAGGTCGAGGGCGTGGTGGAGGCGGTGGAACGCGGCTTCCGCTACCGGCCGCAACTGAAGGTGGCGATCAGCGACGATTCCCGCCACACCCTGCTGCTGCGCTTCTTCCATTTCCATCGCGCCCAGGCCGAGTTGCTGAAGCCCGGCTGCCGTTTGCTGGTCTACGGCGAGGTGCGCCATGGCGCGCAGGGGCTGGAGATGGTGCATCCGCAGTACCAGCGCCTGGTCGACGAGGCGGAAGCTGCCGTGGAAGAACGGCTGACGCCGGTCTACCCGACGACCGAAGGCCTGGGCCAGAAACGGCTGGCGGGCGTGATCGCCAAGGCCCTGGCCGTGCTGCCCTCCGACCGCGAGCTGGAACTCATCCCGACGGAACTCGGCGCGGCGCACGGGCTGACCTCGCTGCGCGAAGCGCTGTTGTACGCGCATCGGCCCCCGCCCGATGCGTCGGTCGGTGAACTGCTGCAGGGGCGTCATCCCGCACAGCAGCGTCTGGCCTTCGAAGAATTGTTGACCCAGCATCTCAGCCTCAAGCGCATGCGCGCGGCGGTGAAGCGGCGGCATGCGCCCGCGTTGGGTCGCGACGGACATCTGCGGCAGCGCCTGCTGGACAGCTTGCCTTTCGCGCTCACCGGCGCACAGCGTCGGGTGTCGGACGACGTGGCAGCGGATCTGGCGAAGACGCACCCGATGCTGCGTCTGGTCCAGGGCGACGTCGGCAGCGGCAAGACGATCGTCGCCGCACTCGCTGCGCTGGCCGCCGTGGAGGCCGGTTATCAGGTCGCCCTGATGGCGCCGACCGAACTGCTGGCCGAGCAGCACCTGCGCAATTTCCGCCATTGGCTCCAGCCGCTGGATGTGGAAGTCGAATGGCTCGCCGGCAAGGTCACCGGCAAGGCCCGCCAACACGCCTTGGAACGGGTGGCTGGCGGCGCGCCGATCGTGATCGGAACACACGCGCTGATGCAGGAAGGCGTGGCATTCGCGCGGCTGGGCCTGGTCATCGTCGACGAGCAGCACCGTTTCGGCGTGCAGCAGCGCCTGTCCTTGCGCGACAAAGGGCTGGAAGGCGATCAGGTACCGCATCAGCTGGTGCTCACCGCCACGCCGATTCCGCGCACGCTGGCGATGAGCGCCTATGCCGATCTGGATGTCTCCTCGATCGACGAACTGCCGCCCGGACGCACGCCCGTGCAGACCATCGCCATCTCGAACGCGCGTCGCATCGACGTCATCGAGCGCATTCATGCAGCCTGTCTCGAAGGGCGGCAGGTCTACTGGGTATGCACGCTGATCGAGGAGTCCGAGCAGTTGCGCGCGCAGGCGGCGGAAGTCGCGCATGCGGAACTCTCCGCCGCGCTCGATCACTGCAGCGTCGGCCTGATTCACGGCCGCATGAAGCCCAAGGAAAAGCAGGCCGTGATGGACGCCTTCAAGCAGGGCGAACTGGCGGTGCTGGTGGCGACGACCGTGATCGAGGTCGGCGTGGACGTGCCCAACGCCAGCCTGATGGTGATCGAGAACAGCGAGCGCCTGGGCCTGGCCCAGCTGCATCAGCTGCGCGGTCGGGTGGGCCGCGGCGCGGTGGCGTCCAATTGCGTGCTGCTCTACCAGCCGCCGCTGGGCCAGCTGGCGCGCGAACGACTGCAGGTCATGCGCGATACCAACGATGGTTTCCGCATCGCCGAGAAAGATCTCGAGCTGCGCGGCCCCGGCGAAGTGCTCGGCACGCGGCAGACCGGCCAGCTCAGTTTCCGCATCGCCGATCTCTCCCGCGACGCGCACTTGCTTCCCGCCGTGCAGGAAGTCGGCGCCGAACTGCTGCGGCACCACCCGAAGCGGGCCGAGCAACTGATCGAACGCTG
The DNA here is from genome assembly GCF_055814425.1 of Dyella sp. CR10. Classification (NCBI taxonomy): domain Bacteria; kingdom Pseudomonadati; phylum Pseudomonadota; class Gammaproteobacteria; order Lysobacterales; family Rhodanobacteraceae; genus Dyella; species Dyella sp. CR10. Next base: position 3,900,313 of record NZ_CP185986.1, on the reverse strand, counting down.
GATCGGTGGCGCGGCGCGTTACGCGCATGCCTAGCGCGCCTAGGCATGGAGAATCGCGCGACGGGGCTGCATACTCGACGTTTCGCCCGTACCTCGCCTCACGGGAAGTGATATGAGGCATGACTCCGCTGATTTCGCGATGCCTATGACCAAGCCGCAACTCCTCATCGACACCGATCCGGGCGTGGACGACGCCCTCGCCATCCTGATGGCGCATGCACATGCCGATATCGCCGGTCTCAGCATCGCCGCCGGCAACGTCGGCCTGGGTCACACCGTGCGCAATGCACGCACGCTGGTCGACCTGGTCGGCGGCGGCGTGCCGGTGTTCGCGGGTTGCCCGACGCCGCTGGTGCGGCTGCCGGAAGAAGACGCCGCCTTCGTGCATGGCGAAGACGGTCTCGGCGACGTCGGTTTTCCCGAGCCCGCGACCGCGGCGGCGGACGAGCAGGCCGCGCTGGCGCTGCTGCGACTGACGCGCGAGCGTCCGGGCGAGTTGACCCTGGTGGCGCTCGCGCCGCTGACCAACGTCGCCCTGGCGCTGCGGCTGGACCCGACCTTGCCGCAGCGCGTAAAGCGTCTGGTGGTGATGGGTGGCGCAGTGACCGGCCACGGCAACACCGGCAAGGTGCCGGCGGAGTTCAATATCGGTTTCGATCCTGAGGCCGCGCACGTGGTGTTCGAAGCCTTTCCGCAGTTTGACCTGGTCGACTGGGAAGCGACCCTGCGCCATGCCTTCGAGGAAGAGGAATTCGATGCCTGGCTGGCTGCGGGCGACAAGCGCGCCGACTTCTTCGGCAAAGTGTTCCGCACCGCCCGGGCCTTCAATGCGGGCAGCAAGCGCCGCGGCATCATCGCGGCGGACGCGCTGGCCATGGCGGTGGCGATCGATCCGTCTATCGTCACTGGCAGCGAGGAGCGCCATGCGGCGGTGGAGCTGGACGGCAGGCTGACGCGCGGCGCGACTGTGGTGGACTGGGCCGGCCGCCTGGGCCATCCCGCCAACGCCCGGATCGTGCTGGAGGTCGATCAGGCCCGCTTCGCGGCCATGGTGAGACGCGCGCTGGGCGCCGCCTGAGCCGGCGCCGGGCATGTGGAGGCCGCGAATGGGCTCCATGCGCCGGCAAGTGACTGACCGGCTTGCCTCCGGCGGTGAAGTGTCGTTATACTGCCGCTCTTTTCACCCACCGCTTTGAGTCCGTCATGAAGCCCGATATCCATCCGAACTACCGCCCGGTGGTGTTCCAGGACCTGTCGTCCGACTTCGCGTTCCTGACGCGTTCGACGATTGCCACCAAGGAAACCGTCAAGTGGGAAGACGGCAACGAGTACCCGCTGATCAAGGTGGATATCTCCAGCCATTCGCACCCGTTCTACACCGGCAAGCAGAAGACGCTCGACGTCGGCGGCCGCGTGGACAAGTTCCGCCGCCGTTACGCGCAGAAGTAAGCGCGGACTGCTTGCCGCGGCGCGCAGCGCCGTGCTGGTCACAGGCACGCATGGGGCGAGCGAAAGCTCGCCCCATGCGTTTTTGCGTTTCCGCCATCCGACCATTCGCCAAGGGATGTTCGGCGGGTGATGTGTGATAATGGGCGGCGTTGCATCGCGCCATCCCCAGCGCGATGCGTCTATTCCCCCGCCATGGCCGCCACCCTCGGTGACCGGCGGCGACATTCGCGAAGGAGGTTTCCGTGTCCGATACCAAGACCGTCAAGCTGGTGGATGAGTCGAACAACCGCAGCAGCGAGCTGCCTCTGCTGAGCGGTACGCTCGGTCCGGCCTGCGTCGACATCGGCACGCTGTACAAGGATACCGGCCACTTTACCTACGACCCGGGCTACGGCAGCACCGCGAGCACCAAGAGCGCCATTACCTACATCGACGGCGACCAGGGCGTGCTGCTGTACCGCGGCTACCCGATCGAGCAGCTCGCCGAGAAGTCGAGCTTCCTCGAAACGGCGTATCTGCTGCTCAACGGCGAGCTGCCGAGCAAGGACGAGTTCACCAAGTTCGAAGACCAGATCACGCATCACACGATGATGCACGAGTCCCTGAAGGACTTCTTCAAGGGCTTCCACCACGATGCGCATCCGATGGCCATGCTCGCTGCCTCGGTCGCGTCGCTGTCGGCCTTCTACCACGACGATATCGACGTCGATAACGCCGAGGACCGCAAGCTGGCTGCGATCCGCCTGATCGCGAAGATGCCGACCATCGCCGCCGCCTGCTTCCGCTATTCGATCGGCTGGCCGTTCCGCTATCCGCGCAACAACCTCGAATACGTCGATCGCTTCCTGCACATGATGTTCGAAGTGCCGAGCGAGCCGCTGACCCTGAGTCCGGTCGCCGCCAAGGCGCTGGACCTGCTGTTCATCCTGCACGCCGACCACGAGCAGAACGCTTCGACTTCCACCGTCCGCCTGGTCGGCTCGACCGGCGCCAACCCGTACGCCTCGATCGCCGCGGGCATCACCGCGCTGTGGGGTCCGGCGCACGGCGGCGCGAACGAAGCGGTGCTGAAGATGCTCGAGGAGATCGGCACGGCCGACAAGGTCGAGACCGCCGTCATGCGCGCGAAGGACAAGAACGACAACTTCCGCCTGATGGGCTTTGGCCATCGCGTGTACAAGAACTTCGATCCGCGCGCGAAGATCATCCGCGAGATGACCCACAAGGTGCTTGGCGAGCTGGGCGTCAACGATCCGCTGCTGGAAGTGGCGCTGAAGCTGGAAGAGGCGGCGCTGAAGGACGACTACTTCGTCGAGCGCAAGCTGTATCCGAACGTCGATTTCTACTCGGGCATCATCTACAAGGCGTTGAACATCCCGACCGAGATGTTCACCGTGATGTTTGCCATCGCCCGCACCGCCGGCTGGATCGCGCACTGGATCGAGCAGCACGAAACCCCCGGTTCGCGCATCGGCCGTCCGCGCCAGATCTACACCGGCGCCAACGTGCGCGACTACGTGCCGGCCGACAAGCGCTGAGCCCGTAGCGACAGGCAGAACGAAAACGCCCGGCGAAGCCGGGCGTTTTCGTTTCCGGGGCCCCTTGGCTCAGCGAAGGGCGGCGGTGAGTTTCCTTTCGAAGTCGTCGGTATCGCTTTCGTCCTCGGCGAGCATGGCTTCCACCGTGGCGAGGGAGGCGCGACGCATCGGTTTCTCATCGACGCGGTCCAGCGGCGGCTGGCGCAAGGCGTTCGTCGGCAGCACGGTGATGTCGAAGGGCAGCTCGTCGGCCGCGAACAGCAGCACGGGATACTCGACCTGTTCGTCGCGGCTGACACGCAAGCGGCGGGTCTGGGTTTCCACCGGCACGCCGTGCTCGCGCAGGAACAACACCACGGCTTCGGGGTCGTCGCTGAAAACGTGGAGACAGACAGCCGAATGGCTGTCGGCGGTGCCGTCCAGTACGGCGCCCACCAGCCGCGGCTCGAAGTTGCTCAGAAAGCGCATTGCCTCCATCGCGGCTTCGCGGCGCTTCTGCAGCAGCTGGGGCTGGCTATCGGCGTGGAAAATGCGCTGGTGCTCGCGCAGCGCGTCCTCGATCTCGTTGTTGCGAGGCAGGGCCTGCGCTTCGAGGATGCCCAGTCGCTCGGCCGCCTTGAGTTTGGCGTGGTGGTAATCGCGGATGCCGTGCTCGCTCATGAGCCGTGCGGCTTCCTGGGCGATGCGCAGGCGGTTGCGCTGGACGCGGTCCTGCGCGTGGATGCGGTGATGCTCGCCTCGGGCCATGGTCTTGTATCCCTCCTCGGTCGGTAATGCGGACTCTCGTGTGGGAGGTGCGGCCGCATCGTGCGGCCACGCGGAGCGGACGGCCGGAAGCCGTCCGCCGGACGCGCTCAGAAGATGTCGTACGCGTGCTGCTGTTCGGAGTCCTCCTGCTGCTGGCTGGCCTGCTGGCGCAGGCGGTCGACGTCTTCCACCTTGAACATCTCGGGCATGCCGTTGGGGTCGCCTGCCTCGGACGGCAGGCCGCTGGAGCGGTTGATCTGCACCGTGGTTATGCCAGGCGGCATGGACAGCGTGGAAGAGGGCAGGTCTTTCAGGGCCGCGCCCATGTAATCCATCCAGATCGGCAACGCCGCCTTGGCGCCGAACTCGCCACGGCCGAGCGAGCTGAAGTCGTCGAAGCCGACCCATACCGCGGTCGAGAGGTCGCCGTTGAAGCCGACGAACCAGGCGTCGCGGTGCTCGTTGGTCGAACCGGTCTTGCCGGCGAGGTCGTCGCGGCCCAGCGCCATGGCCGCGGAGCCGGTGCCGCGCTTGATTACGTCCTTCATCAGCGAGGTGATCAGGAAATCGTTGCGCACGTCGATCACCTGCGGCGCCAGCGCCGGCGGATGCTCACCGGCACCATGTGCGTCTGCGGGCAGCACCGCTTCACCCACGGCGGCGCTGCCGGCTGCTGCCGGCGCGCTGGCGGCGCTGGCCACCGAGTTGGCGGGCGCGATCGCATTGGCCGGCGGCGGGCCGGGCGGGCGCGTATCGAGCAGGCGTTCCTGGCAGGTGCGGCAGGCGCGCGCCGGGTTGGCGACGTACACGGGCTTGCCGTCGCGGTCGTCGATCTCGCTGATAAAGTACGGCGTCACCAGATAGCCGCCATTGGCAAACACCGCATAACCTCGCGCCATGCCCATCGGCGATACGGACGCGGTGCCCAGCGCCATCGACAGGTTCGGCGGCAGTGCGTCCATCGAAAAACCGAAGCGCGTGACGTAGTCGCGCGCGAAACGCACCCCGATGGCATCGAGCAGGCGCACCGACACCAGGTTCTTCGACTTCACCAGCGCTTCGCGCAGGCGGATTGGGCCGTCGAACTTGTCGTCGTCGTTGGACGGTGTCCACAGACCGTCGGGGCGCGAGGGGTCAGGCAGGGCGAGCGGCGCATCATTGACGATGGACGCCGGCGTGAAGCCCCGCTCGAAGGCGGCCGAGTAGATGTAGGGCTTGAAGCTTGAGCCAGGCTGACGGGCGGCCATCACGGCGCGGTTGAACTTGCTTCGCAAGAAATTGAAGCCTCCCACCAGCGCCTGCAGCGAGCCGTCCTCCGGATTGACCGAAGCCAGCGCACCCTGCACTTTCGGGATCTGCGCCAGCTCCCACTCACCCTTTTCGGTGCGCGACACGCGGATCACGTCGCCGCGCTTGAGTACCGCCGCCACGTTCTTGGGCGGCGCGCCGACGCGGGTTTCGTTGACATAGGGCTTGGCCCAGGCCACCGCATCCAGGCCGAGCTTCACCTGTTCCTTGCTGGACAGATACACCGTGGCTTCGCTGCCGGTCACGCCGGTGATGACGCCCGGGCGCATGCCGGCGATATCCGTGTAGCTGGAGAGGACGCGGTCCAGTTCCTCGTTACCGGCACCCTCGGCCAGTTCCTGATGATCCTCCGGGCCGCGCCAGCCATGGCGGCGGTCGTAGTCGATCAGGCCAGCGCGCAGCGCATCGACGGCAGCCTGCTGGCGGTGGCTCTGCACGGTGGTCTTGATCACGTAGCCCTCGGTAAGGGCTTCGTTGCCGAGGCGGTCAAGCGCCTGCAGGCGGACCATTTCGGCCAGATAGGGGGCGTCCAGCTCGATCGGCGGCTCGTGCGGGAAGGCGTCGTTCGGTTCGACGATCGCCTGGTCGTACTCGGCCTTGGTGATGAAGCGGTTCTGCAGCATCTGGCCCAGCACCCAGTTGCGGCGGGCCAGGGCGCGCTTGGGGTTGTTCAGGGGGTTGACCACCGAGGGAAGCTGGAAGGTCGAGGCGATCATCGCGCTCTCGGCATTGGTCAGCTGATCCAGGGTCTTGCCGTAATAGTACGAAGCGGCCGCGGCGACCCCGTACGAGCGGTGGCCCAGGAACATCTTGTTCAGATAGAGCTCCAGGATCTGATCCTTGGACAGCTCGTTCTCCATGCGCAGGGCGATGAAGATCTCCGTCAGCTTGCGCGAGTACAACTTCTCGGGGCTGAGGAAGAAGTTTCTCGCAACCTGTTGGGTAATGGTCGAGCCACCCGGCCCCTTGTCGCCACCAGAGACGACCACGTGCCAGCCCGCTCGGGCGATGCCGTGCCAGTCCACGCCCGGGTGGCGGTAGAAGTCGTTGTCCTCGGCCGACAGCACCGCGTGCTTCAGACGCTCTGGCACGTTAGTGATGCTGACCGGGATACGCCGGGTTTCGCCGAAGGTGGCGATCAGCTTGCCGTCCGCGCTGAGCACGCGAAGCGGCACCTGCATGTGATAGTCCTTGAGAGCCGCGACGGAGGGGAGGCGCGGCGAGACCAGCCAATACGCCACACCGACCGCGGCGACAGCCAGCAGCAATCCGGTGAAAGCAAGGATCAGTACCCAGCGCAGCAGACGCTTGAGAATTTGCATGGTGTGAATATTGCGAGACCTGAGTCAAAACACGACAGAGTATAGATGTAGCACCATTCGCTTAACGGGTACCGGCCGGCACATTGCCGTCGATGGACCATCGTTACGTCACAAAAATGACCGGGATGTGATAGGCGCTAACTGTGCATGCCGTCACGCCAAAAAGGTCGAGCTAGTTCGTGTAGGCCGTTGCCAATACGTTAATTTTTGGATTTAATGCCGACGCGCACTCGCCACTCCTAATACGGTGCAGGCGCCCAGGGGCAAGGGGGAAAATCGTGGGGCTCTTCACACCCAAGAAGCCGCCGCTTATTGGCGTCGACATCAGTTCGACGGCAGTCAAGCTGCTGCAGCTCAGCCAGGCCGGTGGCCGCTATCGCGTGGAGCATTACGCGGTCGAGCCACTGCCCCCCAATGCCGTGGTCGAAAAGAACATCGTCGAGGTCGAGGCGGTGGGCGAAGCGATCCGGCGTGCACTCGCGCGATCGGGCTCGAAGCTCAAGCACGCCGCTGCAGCCGTGGCCGGTTCGGCGGTGATCACGCGCATCATTCCGATGTCCAGCGATCTGTCCGAGGATGATCTCGAAGGACAGATTCAGGTCGAAGCGAACCAGTACATCCCGTATCCGATCGAGGAAGTCAGTCTCGATTTCGAAGTGCTGGGACCGGTGCGCGACAACCCCGAAATGAACAATGTGCTGCTCGCGGCCTCGCGCACCGAGAACGTGGACATGCGCGTCGCCGCGCTCGATCTCGGTGGCCTCGCCGCGAAGGTGGTCGACGTGGAAGCCTTCGCGATGGAGAACGCCTTCGCGATGGTGGCCGACCAGCTCAACGTCGGCCGCGACGCGCTCGTCGCGGTGGTCGACATTGGCGCCACCATGACGACGCTGTCGGTGCTGCGCAACCAGCGCACGATCTATTCGCGCGAACAGGTGTTCGGCGGCAAGCAGCTCACCGACGAGATCATGCGCCGCTATGGCCTTTCATATGAAGAAGCCGGTCGCGCCAAGCGTAAGGGCGGCTTGCCGGAATCCTACGAATCCGAGGCGCTGGAGCCGTTCAAGGAATCGCTGATCCAGCAGATCAGCCGCCTGCTGCAGTTCTTCTTCGCGGGCAGCGAATACAGCAAGGTCGACCAGGTGGTGCTCGCCGGCGGCTGCGCCTCGATCGAGGGCCTGGGCCCGATGCTCGAAGAGCAGCTCGGCGTGTCCTGCGTGGTCGCCAATCCGTTGGCGCGCATGTCGCTGTCGCCGCGCGTGCAGGCGCAGCAGCTGGCCCAGGACGCGCCCGCGCTGATGATCGCGGTCGGCCTCGCCATGAGGAGTTTCGACTGATGGCACGCATCAACCTACTTCCATGGCGTACCGAACGCCGCAAGCAGCGCGAGCGCGAGTTCTACATGCAGCTCGGCGCGGCGGCGGTCGCGGCGATTCTTTTCGTGTTCGTGTGGGTGTCCTGGATGGACCAGCGCATCGACAACCAGAACAACCGCAACACGTACCTGCAGGGCGAGATCAAGCAGCTCGACGAGCGCATCGCCAAGATCAAGGACCTGGAGAAGGTCCGCGAGCGCCTGCTGGCACGCAAGCAGATCATCGAGCAGCTACAGGCCAATCGTTCGCAGATGGTCCATCTGTTCGACGAGCTGGTGAAGACGATTCCCGCCAGCGCGCGCCTCACCGGCCTCAAGCAGAGCGGCGAGTCGATGACGCTGGATGGCCTGGCCCAGTCCAACGCCAGCGTCGCCGAGTACATGCGCAACCTCGAGTCCTCGCCGTGGATGGGGCACGCCGATCTGCGCAAGACCGAGAACACCCACGGTGATTCGCGTATGCCGTACGTGTTCGGTCTCGACGTGGCACTGGCCAAGCCCAAGCCCGATGAGAACGCCGACGGCCAGACGCCGGTGCTCCCGGCCGCTGCCGGCAGCACGGCGGCTCCGGCCGCACCGGCGCCCGCCGGTTCCGCCGCGGCTCGCCAGGCGCTCGGTGCGGCCGCCCAGGCGCTGACCGCCCCGCCGGCCAAGCCCGCCGCTCCGCAGACCACGCCGCCGCAGGCTTCGAAGCCGGCTGCTCCGGCGAACGGAGGGGCCAAGCCATGAAATTCTTCAACGACCTGCGCAACCTCGATCGCAACAATGTCGGCGGCTGGCCGAAGTCGGCCAAGATCACCTTCACGGTGCTGCTGTTCCTTCTCGTCGTCGGCGCCGGCTGGTATCTGTTCGTGCGCGACCAGCAGGACAGCCTCGAGCAGCTCGCCAACAAGGAAGAGCAGCTCAAGCAGGAGTTCTCGCAAAAGCAGGCCAAGGCGGTAAATCTCGAAGCGCTGCAGCAGCAGCTCGACGAGATGCAGGACATGCTGCGCCAGTTGCTGCGCCAGCTGCCCAGCCGCACCGAGATGCCGGAGCTGCTGGTCGATATCTCGCAGACCGCGCTGTCGGCGGGCCTGGAGACCGAGCTGTTCCAGCCGGGTGCGGAAATCCCGAAGGACTTCTACGCTGAAAAGCCGATCCAGCTGCGCATGGTGGGCAACTACCATCAATTCGGCACCTTCATCAGCGGCGTGGCCTCGCTGCCGCGCGTGGTGATCCTGACGCTGCACGACGTCTCGCTGACGCCCAAGGACAAGAGCGGCACGCTGGTGCTGCAGGGCACGGTAAAGACCTACCGCTATCTGGAAGACGACGAAAGCGCCGAAGCCAAGGCGGCCAATGCCAAGCCGGCCGGTGCCAAGAACGGGGGGCAGAAATGAGCAAGAGCACCGCCCTCCGCGCCGCCCGCGTGGCCCTGGCCGTCGGCGTCGTCCTCACCCTGGCAGGCTGCACCCGTGGCATGTCCGATCTGCGCGACTGGGTTTCCCAGGAGAAGCAGAAAAAGGGTGCGCCGATCCCGGCCCTGCCCGTGATCAAGACCTTCGAAACCTTCCTCTACAACGACCAGGACCGCCGCGACCCGTTCGCGCCGAGCACCGCGGAACTCGACAACAGCGCTTCCAACGGGCCACGTCCGGACCAGGACCGTGCCAAGGAGCCGCTGGAAGCGTTCGCGCTGGACAGCCTGAAGATGGTCGGCACGGTCGGTACCGGCAAAGGCATCGAGGTTCTGATCAAGGATCCCGGCGGCGTGATCCATCGCGTCCACCGCGGCGAATACATGGGCCAGAACTACGGACACGTCACCGCCATCGACGAAGACCACATCGAGCTGACCGAGCTGGTCTCCAATGGCAACGGCGGCTGGATGGAACGCTCGGCCAGCATCGCGCTTGGCGAGAAATAAGAATCACAGGGGCTGATGCAATGACGAACCTCAATCAACCAGTCCAGGGCCGTGTCATGCGCCATGCGAGTCGTCGCCTGTTCACCGCACTGCTGATCGCCGGCGCCGCCTGGTCGGGCCTCGCCGCCGCGGCCACCAGCACCTTGCGCGAGATCAGCTACGACACCCTGCCGGGGGGCAAGGTGGAGCTGCACCTGAACTTCGCCCAGGGGCCGGTGCCGGAGCCGAAAATCTTCACCACCGGCAATCCGCCGCGTATCGCCATCGACTTCCCGGATACCGAGAACTCGGCGGCGCGCCACGTGGACATCAACAAGGGCTCCACCATGGGCGTGTCCGCGATCGCCGCAGGCGGCCGCACCCGCGTGGTGGTGGAGCTGGTGCGCGATTCCTCGTACCGCTCGCGTGTCGAAGGCAACAGCCTGGTGTTCACCGTCAACAACGGCACCGAGGCGCAGACCACGACCACGGCCTCGACCATCGACCCGTCCAAGGCGCTGCCGTCGTCGGCCAGCGGCCCGGCGGTGTCCAACATCGATTTCCGTCGCGGCCCGAACGGCGAGGGTCGTGTGCTGATCAATTTCAGCGGCGCCGGCGCCAACGCCGACATGAAGCGCGAGAACGACAAGGTGGTGGTCAATCTCGACCACGTGAACCTGCCGTCGAACCTGGCCCAGCGCCTGGACGTGCTCGACTTCGCCACGCCGGTGCAGTCGATCACCACCAAGGCCGGCGCGCGCGGTGGCGCCCGCATGGAGATTGCCACCAAGGGCTCCGTCGAGACCTCCGCTTACCAGACCGGCGACCAGTACGTGGTCGAGGTGGCACCGAAGAAGCAGGCCCCGGGCACCGGTCCGGACGGCAAGCCGCTGCGCGGCCAGGAGCCGACCTATAACGGCAACCGCGTGACCTTCAACTTCCAGGACATCCCGGTGCGCTCGGTGCTGCAGCTGATCGCCGACATGTCCGGACAGAACCTGGTCGCTTCCGACACGGTGGGCGGCGCGATTACCCTACGCCTCGTCAACGTGCCGTGGGACCAGGCGCTGGACGTGGTGCTGCGCGCCAAGGGCCTGGACAAGCGCCGCAACGGCAACGTCATCTGGATCGCGCCGCAGGAAGAACTCGCCAAGTATGAGCAGAGCGTCGCCGAGGCGCGCCTGAAGGCCGAGGACACCGCCGAACTGGTAACGGACTACGTGCCGATCAGCTACGGCAAGGCGCAGGACATCGCCAAGTTGCTCACCCAGGGCAGCATGGCGGGCGGCGGTGGTCAGGGTGGCGGCGGCGGTACCCGCGGCTTCCTCTCCGGGCGCGGCAGCGTCTCCTTCGACGAGCGCACCAACACGTTGCTGATCAACGACAACCCGCAGAAGATCCGCGAGCTGCGCGAGCTGATCTCGGTGCTCGACCGCCCGGTGCAGCAGGTGTTGATCGAGTCGCGCATCGTGGTGGCCACCGACAACTTCACTCGCGAACTCGGCGTGAAGTGGGGTGTGCAGGCCACGCATACGACCGACGGTGGCAATGTGATTTCGACCAGTCCGGGCAGCGATAACGCGGCGGGCCTGGGCATCAACACCAACAACGTCCGCAACCAGTACCTGTACGACTACAACAACTGGGTCAAGGGCGGCATGGTGGGCAACCCGCCGAAGCCGGGCACCATCACTTACCAGACCGGCGGGCAGAGCGGCTACAACGTCAATCTCCCGATCGCCAACCCGGCTGGCCAGATCGGCCTGGCTATCCTCAGCCGCAATTACCTGGTCGACCTGGAACTCTCGGCCGCCCAGACCGAAGGCCGCGGCGAAGTGATCTCCAGTCCGCGCGTCATCACGGCGAACCAGCAGGAAGCAGTGATCCGCCAGGGCCAGGAAATCGGCTACGTCACCTACCAGAACGGCGGTGCGACCGGCGGCGCCGCGCCCACCGCGTCGGTGCAGTTCAAGGACGCCGTGCTCGAACTGAAGGTCACGCCGACGATCACCGCCGACAACCGCGTCTATCTCGCTATCAACGTGAAGAAGGACGCCCTGGCGCAGTTCGTCGACACGCCGAACGGCAAGGTGCCGCAGATCGATACGCGCGAGATCAACACCTCCGTGCTGGTGGACAACGGCCAGACCGTGGTGCTCGGCGGCATCTACGAGATCACCAAGCAGAACACCATCACCAAGGTGCCCGGCCTTGGCGACATCCCCGGCCTGGGCATGCTGTTCCGCAAGACCAGCCGTCAGAACGACAAGGCCGAGCTGCTGATCTTCGTGACGCCACGCATCCTGAGCGAAAGCCTGCGCTGAAGCTCGCATCAGGCAACGGAAAAAGGGCGGCTCCGGCCGCCCTTTTTTTCTTTGGCGCGCCGCCCCGTGCCATCAGTCGCGGGCATGGCTGCGCCGGGGATCGCTAAACTTCCGGGACGCGCCGATGTCTATGGGCGCACGACGCCGGATGGAATCCCGATGGACATGCCCCAGATTCAAGCCCTCTCGCCGCTGCAGCAGGCCTTCGCGCGGCTGCGCGAGGAACTGCAGCAAAGCATCGTCGGCCAGCCGCATCTGATCGATTGCCTGCTGGTCGCCTTGCTCGCCGATGGCCACCTGCTGGTGGAAGGCGCGCCCGGCCTGGCCAAGACTACGGCGGTCAAGGCGCTGGCCGGTCGCATCGAGGCGGATTTCCACCGCATCCAGTTCACGCCCGACCTGCTTCCCGCGGATCTGACCGGCACCGACATCTTTCGGCCGCAGTCCGGCAGTTTCGAGTTCGAGCGCGGTCCGCTGTTCCACAACATCGTGCTGGCCGACGAGATCAACCGTGCACCGGCCAAGGTGCAGTCCGCGCTGCTCGAAGCGATGGCCGAGCGGCAGATCACCATCGGCCGCAGCACCTGGCGCCTGCCCGAACTGTTCATGGTGATGGCGACGCAGAATCCGATCGAACAGGAAGGCACGTTCGCGCTGCCGGAGGCGCAGCTCGATCGTTTCGTGATGCACGTGACCATCGGTTATCCGGACGCCCAGTCCGAACTGGCCATTCTGCGCCTGGCGCGCGAGCAGGCGCGGCGCAGCCTGCATCCGCAGTCGGCGCCGCCGCCGACGCTGAGCCAGTCGGACGTGTTCGCCGCGCGCGAGGCGGTGCTGTCAGTACACATGGCGCCAGCGCTGGAGACCTATATCGCCCAGCTCGTGCTCGCCAGCCGTGATGCCGGCGCGTACGGCTCCGAGCTCAAGCGCTGGATCGCCTGGGGCGCGAGCCCGCGTGCCACCATCGCGCTGGATCGTTGCGCGCGCGCGCAGGCATGGCTTGCGGGACGCGACTTCGTCCTGCCGGATGACGTACATGCATTGGCCCACGATGTACTGCGCCATCGCATTCTGCTGAGCTACGAGGCCGAGGCCGAAGGCGTGCGCAGCGATCAAGTAGTGACGCGCCTGCTGGAGCTCGTGCCGCTGCCGTGAATGCCGTGATGCCACCTGCCGCGGACGGCGACGGCCGCGTCTCCGTCGCGCTGGCCGAGCTGCTGGCCTTGCGCGCGCGCGTCGCGCGCAAGGCGCTGCCCCCGCGGGAAAGCCGCATGGCGCCCGCCGGCCAGCAGGCCAGTCGCCTCCACGGGCGCGGCATGGATTACGCCGAATCGCGCGCCTACCAGCCGGGCGACGACGTGCGCCGGCTCGACTGGCGCCTCACCGCGCGCAGCGGAAGGCTGCATACCAAACTGTTTCAGGAAGAACGCGAAGGCCGCCTGCTGGTGTTGCTGGACACGCATGCGAGCATGCGCTTCGGTACGCGTGCGCGATTCAAGTCGGTGCAGGCGGCACGCGCCGCCGCCGCCGCCGCATGGCTGGCGATACGCGCGGGCGAGCGTGCCGGCGCGCTGGCATTCGGCGAACGCCGCCACCTCCTGCGTCCGCAGGGCGGCACGCGCGGCGCGCTCGCGCTCTGCGGCGCGCTGGCCGCGTGGGACGCCGGGCCCGGCGTGGCCGGCGCCGAACCTTTGTCGGAAGCGTTGCTGCGCGCAGGCAGGCTGCTGCATGGCGCGAGTCGCGTGCTGTTGATCAGCGACGGCCTCAGCTGCGACGAAGCCGCACGCGGCCGCCTGCTCGACCTGGCCAGGCGCACCGACGTCGCGATCCTCATCGTGGGCGATGCGCTGGAACTGGCCAGCGCGCCGCCAGGGCGCTATCCGCTCGAGCATGCCGGCGTACGCCGCGAGGTCGTCCTGCTGGCCGAGCGCCAGCGCCGCGAATTCCAGCAGACCCTGGGTGCCGGCCAGGTTCGCCTGGGCGCGATGGCTCGTGCCCTGGGCATCGCGCATCAGGTCATCGATACCGCGAGCGACCCGTTGGATCCGGTCGCCGCCTTGCTGGCCGGCAAAAGGACAAGCTCATGATGCCGGCCACGCCAGCGCAGGAAGGACCGCTGCTGCGCGACATCCATCTGCCACCCGATCCTTCGTGGTGGCCACCCGCGCCGGGCTGGTGGCTGTTGGCTGGAGTGTTGCTCGCACTGCTGGCGCTGGCGACGTGGTTCGTGTGGCGACGGCGGCAACGCCGCGAGCGCATCGCCGAACTGCTGGCCGATGTCGAAGCGCTCGAGCGCCGGCACGCCGGCGAACCGGCGCGGCTCGCGGCGGCTTTGCACGAATTGCTGCGTCGCGCGGCGCGGCGCTACGACCCTGGCGCCACCCATCATCGTGGCGAGGCCTGGCGACAATGCCTGGCGAAGGTGCCGGTCGACGCGGTGACGATCGAGCGCCTGATGGCGCTGGAAGATGCGATGTATCGCCCGCAAGCTGCCGAGAGTCTCGACGGCGGCACCGCCGCCGTACGCACCTGGCTGGCGCGGGCGCTGGAGCAGGGCGTGCGCCGCCAGCGCCGTGCGGTGGAGTCGGCCCATGCCTGAGTTCGCCTGGCCCTGGATCGCGCTTTTGCTGCCATTGCCCTGGCTGCTGCGCCGCTGGTTGCGCCCGGCCGCGCCGGGACAGGCTTTACATCTGCCGCATCCGGGCCTGCATCTGGCCGCGGTGGCCGAGCGCTCGCCATGGCGCGGCCGCGCCTGGTGGATGGTGCTGGCGTGGCTCTGCCTGGTCGCCGCCGCCGCGCGACCGCAATGGGTCGGTCCGCCGCAGCCGCAGCAGCGCAGCGGCCGCGCGATGATGCTGGCAGTCGATCTCTCCGGCAGCATGCGCCTGGAAGACATGCAGCTGGCCGGCCAGGCGGTGAGCCGCTTCGGCGCGGTGGAAGCCATCGCCAGCGATTTCATCGCGCGCCGCACGGGCGATGAAATGGGGTTGATCCTGTTCGGCACCCGCGCCTTCCTGGTCACGCCGCTCACCTACGATCTCGGCGCGGTCAGCGCGCAGCTGCAAGGCGCCACGGTCGGCCTTGCCGGCACCGAGACCGCGATCGGCGACGCGATCGCGGTGGCGGTGAAGCGCCTGTCGTCACAGCCCGAGGATGCACGCGTACTGGTGCTGCTCACTGACGGCGTCAACAACGCCGGCAGCATCGCGCCGCTCGATGCCGCGCGCGCGGCGAAGTCGGCTGGCGTGCGCATCTACACCATCGGCGTCGGTGCCACCGAGATGCGCGTGCCGGATTTCTTCGGCACGCGGGTGGTGAATCCGTCGGCCGATCTGGATGAAGGCATGTTGCGCTCGCTCGCGACTCAGACCGGCGGCCGCTACTACCGCGCCACCGACACCAGCGAACTGGCGGCGGCTTATCACGCCATCGATGCGCTGGAGCCGATGCCGCAGCAAGGGCCGGAGTTGCGACCGCGCCACGAACTGTTTCGCTGGCCGCTGTTCGCCGCGGCGCTGTGCTTCCTGCTGGCGGCGCTGCCGCTGGCACGCCGCCGCGCGGGAGCCGCCGCATGATCGCGTGGTGGCACGACTTCCATTTCCTGCGTCCATGGTGGCTGCTGGGCCTGCTGCTCACGCCGCTGGCGTATGCGCTGATCGCGCGCGGCGGCCAGGAGCGCCGGGAGCTTGCGCGCCTGGTCGATCCCGAGCTGTTGCCGCACCTGCTGCGAGGACGGAGCGATCGGCATGCCTGGCCATCGTCGCTCGCCGCGTTGGGCGTCGTGCTGTGCGCGCTGGCATTCGCCGGTCCGGCCTGGGATCGCGTGGCGTCGCCGTTGTATGCCAGCCGCTCCGCACAGGTGATCGCGGTCTCGTTGTCCCAGCACATGCTGGCCAAGGACGCCGCGCCCAGCCGCATCGATCGCGCGCGCTACAAGGCGCGCGACCTGCTCGCCGCCAACCGCGCCGGCTTGAACGGTCTGGTCGCCTATGCCGGCGAAGCCTTCACCGTGGCGCCGCTGACCAGCGATGCGGCCAGCCTGGACGATCTGCTCGACGCGCTGTCGCCCGACACGATGCCAGTCGACGGCAACGACGCGGCACAGGCGATCGAGCGCGCCGCGGGCCTCATCCGTGACGCCAAGGCGGGCGGTGGCGACATCGTGCTGATCACCGATGCGGCGAACGCGGCCGCCGAGGCCGCCGCGCGCAAGGTGCGCGCGGAAGGCCTCCGCGTCTCGGTGCTCGGCGTCGGCACGCCGCAGGGCAGTCCGGTGCCGAACGGTGAAGGCGGATTGCTGCGCGGTAGCGACGGCGACGTGGTGCTGGCCCGGCGCGACGACGCCTCGCTGCGTGCCCTGGCCGAGGCTGGTGGCGGGCGCTTCGTACCGATGAGCGATGACGAGCGCGACATCGCTGCACTCAAGCCGGCAGGCCGCCCTGGTCAGGCGATCGTGCAGGCCGACGGCCAGCACAGCGACGAATGGCAGGACCGTGGCCCATGGCTGCTGCCGCCGCTGCTCGTGCTGACCGCGCTGGCCTTCCGGCGGGGCTGGCTGCTGCTGTTGCCGCTCGTGCTGTTGCCGCTGCTGCCCGCCACCGCGCAGGCCGGCACTTGGAGCGATCTATGGCGCCGCCCCGATCAGCAGGCCGCATCGGCCTTGCATCGGGGCGATGCCGCGCAGGCGCAAGCGCTGGCGCGCGATCCGGCGCTGCGCGGTGCGGCCGCCTATCGTGCCGGCGATTACGCGACCGCCGCCGCCGCGTTGCAGGACGTGCCGGGCGCCGATGCGGCGTACAACCTCGGCAATGCGCTCGCGAAGCAGGGCCATTACCAGGAAGCGATCGCCGCGTACGACCGCGCGCTCAGGGCCGATCCAGCGCAGGCCGACGCCAAGGCCAACCGGCAGGCGGTGGAAGACTGGCTGCGCAAGCAGCCGCCGCCGCAGAAGCCCAAGGACAAACAGGACAAGCGCGGCAGCGGCAAGGGTGACGGCAAGGACGAAGGCAAGCCGTCCGACGAGAAACAAGAGCAAGGCGAGCAGAAGCCCGGCGAGCAGAAGCAGGGCGAGCAGCAGAACGGCAGCAACGGCGCGCCGAGCCAGCCGTCCAAGGCATCGCAGGATCCCGCCGGCAGCGGCAAGGATCAACAGTCGGCGCAGAACGCCTCCGCACCCGGCGAGGCGAAGCCGCCGGGTGCGGAGGAGCAGGCGCAGCAGAAGGCGCAGGCCGAACAGGCGCGCCAGGCGCTGCGCCAGCAGATGGATCAGGCCCTGCGCGATGGCAAGCCGGCGCAGGATGCGCAGCACGAACTCGGTGCCATCGCTGCCGACGATCCGCAGGCGAAGCTGCCGGCCGATGTACGCCGTGCGTTGCAACGCGTGCCGGACGACCCCGGCGCGCTGCTGCGCCGCAAGTTCGATTTGGAATACCGGCAGCGCCACGGCGCGGCCGGGGAGGATGACTGATGCTGCCGTTCCGCCTGCGCTGGTACCTGGGTCTGCTGCTGTGCTGCCTGCCGTGGCTGGCCTGCGCGGCCGACGTGCAGGCGGTGCTCGATCGCGACAAGGTGCAGCTGGGCGAGACCGTCACGCTCAACCTGCGCATCGTCGGTGGCTCCGTGGGCACGCCGGATCTGGGCGCGCTGGCCACCGACTTCGACGTGCTCGGCACGTCGAACAACACCAGCGTCAGCATCGTCAACGGCCGCCGCACCTCCGAATTCACCTATGGCATCGCGCTGCGGCCCAAGCATGTCGGGCGCCTCACGATTCCGCCGCTGTCGCTCGCCGGCGAAACCACCGCGCCGCTGTCGCTGGAAGTGACCGCGCCAGACCCGCAGGCGGCGGCGACCGCAGGCAGGGATCTGTTCGTCGAAGCGCAGGCCGAGCCGCGGCAGGCCTATGTGGGCCAGCAGATGACGTACACGGTGCGGCTGTTCTTTGCCGCCAGCCTCAGCAATGGCGCGATGGACGATCCGCACGCCGACGGCGCGGAGCTCAACAAGCTCGGCGACGACGCCAATTACCAGGCCGAGCGCAACGGCCGCCGCTACAACGTGATCGAGCGCCGCTACGCGCTGATCCCGCAGCGCGCCGGGCACATCGAGATCGCGCCGGTGTCGTTCCAGGGCGAGCTGATCGACATGGCCGACCCGAACAGTTTCTTCGGCAGCACGCGCGCCGTCAGCGCGGCGTCGCCGTCGGTGGCGATCGACGTGCGGCCCGTGCCCGCCGGCGCCGACAAGACGGCCTGGCTGCCGGCGCGCGAACTCTCGCTCACCCTCGAAGGCGAGGCCGAGCACGGCCAGCTGCGGGTGGGCCAGCCGCTCAATCTCACCATGACGGTGCAGGCCACCGGCCTTCCCTACGAGACGCTCCCCGCGCTGAGTCTGCCGCGCATCGATGGCGCCACCGTGTATCCGGACAAGCCGGTCACCGGCACGCGCCTCAATGGCAGCTGGCTGGTCGGACGGCGCCAGCAGGCGTTCGCCGTGGTGCCGAGCCGACCCGGCGAACTGGTGATTCCCGAGACCACGCTGACCTGGTGGAACGTCCAGACGGATAAGGCGGAAGTGGCACGCATCCCCGAGCGTCGCTTCACCGTACTGCCGGCATCCGGCGCTCCTGCGGCGGCCGGATCCGCCCCGGCCGTCGCGCTCGCCGCCGACGAGACGATCGCGACGGAAACCACGCCCGCAGGCACGGGTGCAGGCACGCCATGGCGCTGGATCGCGCTGGGCAGCCTTGGCCTGTGGCTGGTAACGATGCTTGCCTGGTGGTGGCGCCGGCGGCGCGCGGGCGAAGCTTCACCGCCGCGCGCGCCCGCGCCGGCCTCCGACCGCCAGCTGCGGGCCGCCTTCCTGGCCGCTGCACGCGGCGGCGATGCCGGCGCACAGGCCCGGGCGTTGCTCGCCTGGGCTCGCGCCGAACGGCCGGCGCTCACGCATCTTGGCGCAGTCGCCGACGCGCTGGCGTCCGCGCCGCAGCAGGCGGCGATCGAAGCACTGCAGCGTCGGCTGTATGGCGATGCCGCGCCGGTTCCGGGCGACCGGCTGGCCGAAGCGTTCCGCGAGGGCTTCCAGTGGCGCGCGACCGGCGGACCGCCCGCCGGGGATAGCCGCCTGCCGCCGCTCTATCCCTTCAAGCTGGAATGAGCGCGGTACGCCATATGTCGGCCATGCGCGTGTCGAAGCAGCACAGCCGCACCTGGCGATCCCCGAGTAAGGTCAATGCCTCGCGCACCGCACGCACGGCCACCGGGGCGGCTTGTTCCGGCGGATAGCCGTAGACGCCGCAACTGATCGCCGGAAAAGCCACGCTCGCCAGCCGGCGGTCCGCGGCGAGCTCCAGGCAGCGGCGATAGCAGCTGACCAGCAGGGCCGGCTCACCCTCGCTCCCGCCGCGCCACACCGGCCCTACGGTGTGGATCACATAGCGCGCCGGCAGCGCGAACCCCGGGGTAATGCGCGCCTCGCCTGTCGGGCAGCGCACGCCTGAGCGCAGCTGCGGCAGGGCCCGGCAGGCTTCGAGCAGGGCAGGGCCGGCGGCGCGGTGGATCGCACCGTCTACGCCGCCGCCGCCCAGCAGGGCGGGGTTGGCCGCGTTAACGATGGCGTCCACATCGAGCTGGGTGATATCGGCGATGATCACGTCGATGGCCATGGGAAAGTGCTCCGCGTGGTTTCGCAGGTTTTTGCGCCTTATGCTTGCCGCCGGGGCGGAGGTTCTTGGACTCGCATGAAGACAGAAGACATCTCGTTCGGCTACCTGCTCAACGACGTCACCTTGTTGTTCCGCAAGCATTTCGATCGGCGCGCGGTGAAATTCGGATTGACGCGCGCCCAGTGGCGCGCGACCAAGGTGTTGTATCACCGCGAAGGACTGCGGCAGACCGAGCTGGCCGAATTCCTGGAAATGGAGCCGATCGCCGTGGGGCGCGTGATCGACCGCCTGCAGGCCGCCGGTTTCGTGGAGCGCCGCCCGGATCCGCGCGATCGCCGCGCCTGGCGCCTCTACGTCACCGAGCAGGCGCGCGGCGTCATCGCCGACATGGAACTGATCGGCCGCGGCTTGCGTAAAGACGCCACTAAGGGCATCGAGCTGCATGAAATGCAGCAGGCGATGGACGTGCTCAACCGCATCAAGGAAAACCTGCAGGCGCTGGACCAGACGGCCGAAGGCGAGGAACCGCCGGAGGCTTAGCCGTCGGTCCGCATGGTGACGGCCGGCTGACCAGTGCCATCAGTCCTTGTCATGGCAGGGAATTCAGCCGGCATAGTACGGGTCTTTTTGGCGTGCATGACGCACGGCCTCGTGCCCTGCGAAGGATCGCGGGCAGTCCGCGCCTCGTCCCTGCCGGAATCGGGGGCGGCCCGAACGACATAGTGAGTCACCATGCCCTGGAAGAAACTGCTCCTGATCGTGCTGGCGCTGGCGCTGCTGGGTGTCGCCATGATCGTGTTCCGTGGCCGCCACGATGCCACGCCATCGCTGGGCAAGGCCGACGCCGCGCAAGGTAGCGAAGTACCCGTGCAAGTAGCGACCGCCGCGCGCGGCGACGTGGATCTGAGCCTGAAGCTGGTGGGCCGCGCCGAGGCCTGGTACACGGTGACCCTGCGTTCGCGCGTGTCCGGCCAGTTGCAGACGCTTGCCTTCAAGCCCGGCGCCCAGGTGAAGAAGGGCGACTTGCTGATCCAGATCGACCCCAGCCTGCTCAAGGCGCAGCTCGACCAGGCCCGCGGCGCGGTGGCGCGCGACCAGGCGCAGTTGCTCAAGGCGCAGGCCGATCAGCATCGCTATAGCGAGATGCTTGCCAAGGGCTTCGTGTCCAAAGCCGACTACGACACTTACCAAGCCAATCTGGCGATCGCCAAGGCGACGCTGCAGAGCGACCTGGCCGCGCAGGAAACGGCGCAGACCCAGCTCGACTACGCCCACATCAGCGCGCCGTTCGACGGCGTGATCGGCTCGCCGCTGGTCTGGCCCGGCGCGCAGGTGACCGCCGACAGTACCGACCTCGTCGTGCTCAACCAGATCGAACCGGTGCGTGTCGCCTTCAGCATCCCCGAGGAGAGCCTCGCTTCCGTGCGCGCCGCGCAGGCGCGCGGCGACGTGCCCGTGCAAGTGACCGTGCCTGGCGACAAGGGCGAAGCACCGAAGGGCGTACTGGAATTCATCGACAACGCGGTCGATGCCACCACTGGCACCATCGTGGTGAAAGGCCGCTTCGACAATGCCGACCATCGCCTCACCCCAGGCCAGTTCGTGCAGGTCACGCTGCCGACGACGCGCATCGCCAACGCGGTGACGGTACCGGTAGAGGCATTGCAGAGCTCGGCCAAGGGTAGCTTCGTGTTCGTGCTCGGCCATGACGGCAAGGTGCAGCAGCGCTATGTCACGCCGGGGCCGGTCGCCGGTCCGCGGCTTGTCATCGACAAGGGGCTGGAGGCGGGCGAGCAGGTGGTGACGGAAGGCCAGATGCTGCTGGTCGACGGCGCCCGCGCGCGCGTCAAGACGGGCGGCTGATGTCATGAATCTGCCCGAGCTGTGCATCCGCCGCCCGGTGATGACCACGCTGCTGATGGCGGCGCTGCTGGTGTTCGGCATCGCCGCGTATCCGCGGTTGCCCGTGAACGAGCTGCCCAACGTCGACTTCCCCACCATCAGCATCAGCGCCAACCTGCCGGGTGCGTCGCCGGAAACCATGGCCTCGGCGGTGGCCACGCCGCTGGAGGCGCAGCTGTCGACCATCGCCGGCATCAGCTCGATGAGTTCGACCAGCGCGCTGGGCTCGACCAGCATCACGCTTACCTTCGAGCTGGACCGCAGCATCGACGGTGCCGCGCAGGACGTGCAGTCGGCCATCTCCGCCGCGCAGCGCCAGCTGCCCAAGGAGATGACCACGCCGCCGACGTTCCGCAAGGTGAACCCGGCCGACGCGCCGATCCTGTTCCTCACCATGACCTCGTCGACCTTGCCGATGTCGCAGGTGGACGAGTACGCCGAGACCGAACTGGCGCAGCGGCTGTCGATGGTCGATGGCGTCGCGCAGGTCAACGTGTACGGTTCGCAGAAGTACGCCGTGCGCGTGAGCGTGGAACCGGAGCGCATGGTCGGCACCGGCGTGGGCATCGACCAGGTGCAGAACGCCATCGCTTCGGCCAACGTCAACCAGGCCACCGGTTCGCTGTACGGCACGCGCCAGCAGTTGCCGATCCGCAGCGATGGCCAGCTGTTGCGCGCCGAGGCGTACAACGACATCGTAGTGGCCTATCGCAATGGCGCGCCGGTGCGCATCCGCGACCTGGGTCGCGCGTTCGACAGCGTGCAGAACGACCAGGCGGCGAGCTGGTACAACGGCGAGCGAGCGATCGTGCTGGCGATCCAGCGCCAGCCGGGCGCCAACACGGTGGAGACCGTGGACCGCATCAAGTCGCTGCTGCCGGGTTTCACCGCCGGCCTGCCGCCGTCGGTAAAACTCAATACGCTGTACGACCGCTCCATCTCCATCCGCGCATCGGTGGAAGACGTGCAGTTCACCCTGGTGCTGGCCGGCGTGCTGGTGGTGCTGGTGATCTACCTGTTCCTGGGCAATCTCTCCGCCACGCTGATTCCCGCGGTCGCGCTGCCGATCTCGGTGATCGGCACCTTCGGCGTGATGTACGGACTGGGCTACAGCCTGGACAACCTTTCGCTGCTGGCGCTCACGCTTGCGGTCGGCTTCGTGGTTGACGATGCGATCGTGATGCTGGAAAACATCGTGCGCCACATGGAGGCTGGCCTGCCGCCGTACGAAGCCGCGCTCAAGGGCGCCAGCGAGATCGGCTTCACCATCTTCTCGATGACGCTGTCGCTGATCGCGGTGTTCATCCCGGTGATGTTCATGGGCGGCATCGTGGGGCGCCTGTTCCACGAATTCGCGGTGACCATCAGCGTTTCGATCCTTATCTCCGGCATCGTGGCGATCACGCTCACGCCGATGTTGTGCAGCCGTTTCATCCGCGCGCACGACCACGAGAACAAGAACTGGCTGATCGCCGGCTTCGATCGCGGCTTCAATGCGGTGCAGAACGGCTATGCGTCCAGCCTGCGCTGGTGCATGGACCGGCCGCTGCTGGTGCTGGCCGGTTTTGCGCTGAGCCTGGCGGCGACCGCGCTGCTGTTCTACGTGACGCCGAAGGATTTCATCCCCGCCGGCGACAGCGGTCAGCTGCGCGTCACCACCGAAGGCCCGCAGGACGTTTCCTTCGACAGCATGGTGGCGCGTCAGCAGAAACTGGCCGAGATCGTCGCGGACGATCCCAATATCGCCGGCTACATGTCCAGCGTGGGCGCGGGCGGCCCGCGCAGCACGGTCAACAACGGCTCGCTGCTGCTCCTGCTCAAGCCGGCCAGCGAACGCGACCTCAATCCCGGCGGGATCATCCAGGAGCTGCGCAAGAAGTTCGCGCAGGTGCCCGGCATCCGCACCTACATCCAGAATCCTCCGTCGATCCAGGTCGGCGGGCGCCAGTCCAAGGCGCAGTACCAATACACGCTGCAGTCGATCGACCTGCCGCTGCTGTACGACTGGAGCGCGCGCATCACCCAGGCCTTCCAGCAGCTGCCGGGCTTTCAGGACGTCACCAATGACCTGGACCTCAACAGTCCGTCGATCATGGTGGAAGTCAACCGCGACAAGCTCGCCACGCTTGGCCTGACCATGGCGCAGGTTCAATCGGCGCTGGGTTCGGCCTTCGGCCAGAACCAGATTTCCACCATCTACGGCGCGGCGACGCAGTACTGGGTGATCCTGCAGGTGTCGCGCTCGCTGCAGAACGACCCCAACGTGCTGTCGCAGCTCTACGTCACCTCGAACGCCGGCACGCTGGTGCCGTTGAACACGGTAGCCACCTTCAAGCGCAAACCGCAGGTGCTGACGGTGAACCACCAGGGCCAGCTGCCAGCGGTGACGGTGTCGTTCAACCTCGCGCCGGGCGTCAGTCTCAGTCAGGCGGTAGGCAGCATTGATGCGGCGATGAACCGGATCGGCCTGCCCGCCACGATCAGCGGCAGCGTGCAGGGCACGGCGCAGGCGTTCCAGGATTCGATGCAGGGCATGGGCCTGCTGCTGCTGTTGGCCGTGTTCGTGATCTACCTGGTGCTGGGCATTCTGTACGAGAGCTTCATCCATCCGCTGACGATTCTTTCTGGCCTGCCTGCCGCCGCGGTGGGCGCGCTGCTGACGCTGGTGATCTTCAACGCTTCGCTGGACCTGTTCGCCTTCGTCGGCATCGTGATGCTGATCGGCATCGTGAAGAAAAACGCGATCATGATGATCGACTTCGCGCTGGAACGTCAGCGCGACGAAGGCATGGCGCCGGCGGTGGCGATCTACGAAGCCTGCAAGGTGCGTTTCCGCCCGATCATGATGACCACGATGGCCGCCTTCGCCGGCACCTTGCCGATCGCGCTGGGCATCGGCGCGGGCGCGGAAACACGCCGGCCGCTGGGTCTGGCGGTGGTGGGCGGCTTGGCGGTATCGCAGGTGCTGACGCTGTATCTGACGCCGGTGATCTATCTGTGTCTGGATCGGGTGCAGACGCGGTTCTCGAAGAAGCAGAAGCCCGGCAAGCCGCTCGAAGCGGATTGATGCGAAGCCCTTCATCTCCTTCTCGGGGGGGCGGGTGAGGGGCGGGCGGAGCGTGGAAGAGGGAGCTTGAAGCGTGCCTCGCTTCGTCTAGCTTCCTTTGCGAGCACCCACCCCTCTTCCGCCTGCCGGCAGCTTCTCCCCGACAGGGAGAAGGAATCCGCGGTTGGAGGCATAAAAAAGGGCGGCCACGGGCCGCCCTTTTCTTTCACTCACCGCAAGCGCACGGATCAGTCATGCGCCCCATCGTTCTTGAACGCATCCGGCGCCGAACCAAAGTTGCCATCCGCCTGCGCCGCCATGTACGAGAACGCCGCATACACCGCCACGTTCTGCGCCAGCTCGCGCGGGTCGATCTTGTCCAGCGTGTCGTTGGCGGTGTGGTGGTAGTCGAAGTAATCGGTGCCGTCTTGCGTGAGGGTGAGGGCGGCCATGCCCTTGCCGTGCATCTGCGACAGGTCGGAGCCGCCGCCGCCGGGCTTCTGCGGGTCGTAGGCCACGCCGACCGGCTCGATGACCTTGGCGATCTGCTCGATGGCGCCGCGCGCCTCCGGCTTCACGCTGGCGGTCATGCGCCAGATCTTGCGCGCGCCGAAGTCGGACTCGGTACCGAGCACATGCTTGGCCACGTCCGCCGCGTGCTTGTCGGCGTAGGCGCGGCCGCCCCACAGGCCCATTTCCTCGTTGGCGAAAGCGATCACGCGGATGGTGCGGTCGGGACGCTGCGGCAGGTCATGGATCATCTTGCCGGCGGCCATGGCAATCGCCACACCCGCGCCGTCGTCGATCGCGCCGGTGCCCGGATCCCACGAGTCCAGATGGCCGCCGATGGCGACGACCTGGTCGGGATACTTCTTGCCGGTGATTTCGCCAATCACATTGGCGCCGGTGTAGCTGCCGGTGACGCCGCAGTCGAGTTCGAGCTTGATGCTGACCGGCTTGCCATAGGCCAGCACGCGGTCGAGCTGGTCGGCATCCGGCAGCGACAGCGCGGCGGCCGGGATGGCGTCCTTCGGATCCTGGAAGCCGGTGACGCCGGTGTGCGGCGTGCGGCTGTGCTCGTCGGTGCCGGCGGAGCGCAGCAGGAAGCCGGCGGCGCCCATCTTCGACGCGATCACCGGGCCGCCGACGCGCACGGCCGAGCCGATGCCGTAGTCGTGGCCGTCCTTGTGGCGCTGCATTTTCGCGTCGACGTAGACGATCTTGCCCTTGACGCTGGCCGGATCGGCCTTCTTCAGCGCATCGAGGCTGTCGAACTTCACCACCTCGGCGGTGAGGCCGCCCTTGGGCGTGCCGGCGGAGTAGCCCAGGGCGATCACGGCGAGCGGCTGCGGGAACGGGCCGACGATGGCGGCGTGCTCGCTGCGGCGCTCCCACAGCGGATAGGTAACGGTCTCGGTGTAGACCTTGTCGTAGCCAAGTTCCTTGAACTTGGCCACGGCCCAGTCGCGCGCGCGCTGGTCGTTCGGGCCGCCGGCGATGCGCGGGCCAACCTCGGTGGTCAGCGATTCGACGATCTTGTAGCCGGTATCGTCGCCCATCGCCTTATCGCGCAGCTGTTCGGCCGTCTTTACGGCGGACTGCGGAATGGTGGTGGCCTTGTCGGCGGCGCTGGAGGCGCCGGTAGCCAGGGCGAGGCTGGCGGCGAGCAGGGTGAGAGGCAGACGGCGCATCGGGGACTCCTCTGAGTAAACGTCGATTATCGCGCCGCGTGAGTCAGCCGCTTAGGCCAGAAGTCACGAGTGCGGCGCATGCGTGCGAGAAAAATGCCAACCCTCGCGATGCGCTCGCCGGCACGCCCGCTTATGCCCTGATTGCAGCCACAAAAACGGGGAACCGGCGGTGCCGTGTTCCCCGTTCTCCGTGATGCCTTGCGGTCGTCAGGGTTGCTTCTTCAGCAGGTCCCGGATCTCGGTGAGCAGTGCTTCGGTGGGCGTCGGCCCCGGCGGCGCGGCTTCCTGGCGGCGGGTCAGGCGGTTGATGGCCTTGACCACCAGGAAGATCGCGAAGGCGATGATTACGAACTGGATCACGACGTTGATGAAGGAGCCGTACTGAATGGCGACTTCGGCGACCTTGTGTTTCGGATCGCTGTCGTCGCCCGGCTTGAGCACCCATTTCATCGCGGAGAAATCGACGCCGCCGGTGAGCATGCCGATCGGCGGCATGATGATCTGGTCGACCAGCGACGTGACGATCTTGCCGAACGCGCCGCCGATCACGACGCCGACCGCCAGGTCGACGACGTTGCCGCGCATGGCGAACTCCTTGAACTCTTTGATCATGCCCATGCTGCTCTCCCTCTTTCTCTCGTTGGTGTTGCCCCCAGGAAGGGCGGATCCAGCTCAGCCGTTCCCCGTGCTGCAGCTTGCCGCCGCCGGTGTGGTGAAGCCGTTTACGCGATGCGGCCCTCGAGCGTGGCGATGCCTTCCAGTTCGGCGTGAAAGCGATCCCCGCGCTGGAGCGCCGCGACACCGGCCGGCGTGCCCGTGAAGATGAGGTCGCCGGCCTTCAGTTCGAATAGTTTGGACAGGATCGCGATGATCCCGGGCACGTCGTGGACCATCTCTCCCAGGACAGCCTGCTGGCGCATCGCGCCATTGATGTCCAGGCGCAGGCGCGTCGTCGCCGACAGCTGCGCGTCAGCCGCGGGACGCAGCGCCGAGATCGGGGCGGAGTGGTCGAAAGCCTTGGCCACCTCCCAGGGATGGCTCTTGGCCTTGACCACCGCCTGCAGGTCGCGGCGGGTCAGGTCCAGGCCCACGCCGTAACCCCAGACCAGCGCGGCGGCGCGGTCGGCGGGGATATCACGGCCGCCGGCTCCGAGAGCCACCACCATCTCCACTTCGTGGTGCAGGTCGGCGGTGGCCTGCGGATAGGGCACGTCCGCGCCGTCCGCGACGATCGCGTCGGCCGGCTTGCAGAAGAACAGCGGCGTGTCCTTCTCCACCGTCGCGCCCATTTCACGGGCGTGGTCGGCGTAATTGCGGCCGATGCAGAACACGCGGCGCACGGGAAAACGCAGGTCGCTGCCGTATACCGGCAGGCTGGGCTGGAGCGGGGCGGGAATGACGTAGGACATGCGCCGAAGGTTAGCAGCTCGCGGCGGGAATACGTGCCGCGTCAGCTATCGCGCCGACGTCCGCGGCGCTATATCCGTGTCGATTTCGGACCGCGTGGTTCGACGTCAAGGGAGACGGCGGGTCACCGGCTGTACCCGGATGACACCTGTCATTGCCATCGGCTGATGAGGCGCCCTGCAAGGATTTGCAGCCTTGCCCCATCGTGCCGGTCCATCGGATAGCCGGTAGGGGAGCGGGTGTGAAGAACGCGGAACTGCTTAAGGAATTGCGGATCGAGCGCCACCAGCGCGAGGACCAGGGCCATGCTCCCGGCCGCTGGCCGTGGATCGTCGGCGGCGCCTTGGTGCTGCTGCTGGCAGCCGGCGCCGCCGGCTGGATGCTGTGGGGCAAGCGGCCCCTGGAAGTGAAAACCGCAGTCGCGGTCGCGCCCAGCGCGGCGGCGGGACCGGGTGCCGTGCTTCAGGCGACCGGCTACATCACTGCGCGACGCCAGGCCACCGTCTCGGCGCAGATCACCGGCACGCTGACCGATGTGCTGTTCGAGGAAGGCGACCGGGTGGAGAAGGATCAAGTCCTGGCGCGCCTGGACGACAACGCCTATCGCGCCGCGCTCGACGCCGCCCAAGCGAACGCCCGCGCCACCGAGGCGCAGATCCTGCAGCTGCAGGCGCAGCTCGACCAGGCGCAGCACGACGCCGTGCGCATGCATACCCTCGCCGCTACCGGGCTGGTCTCCAAGCAGCAGGACGAGCAGGCGCGCACGCTGGTGAACTCCACCCAGGCCCAGCTCAACTCGCAGCGCAAGCTGGCGGCT
Organism: Dyella sp. CR10; assembly: GCF_055814425.1. NCBI lineage: Bacteria > Pseudomonadati > Pseudomonadota > Gammaproteobacteria > Lysobacterales > Rhodanobacteraceae > Dyella > Dyella sp. CR10. Next base: position 3,871,839 of record NZ_CP185986.1, on the reverse strand, counting down.
GCGGCACAAGCGCAGGCCACGCAGGCGAAGGTGAACTTCGACTACACCGTGGTGCGCGCGCCGTTCACCGGCGTGATCACCGTGAAGGCCGCGCAGGTGGGCGAGATCATCTCGCCGCTGTCGGCTGGTGGCGGATTCACCCGCACGGGCGTGGGCACGATCGTCGACATGGATTCGCTCGAGATCGACGTGGACGTCAACGAGGCCTACATCGGCCGCGTCAAGGCGGCCATGCCGGCCGAAGCGGTGCTCGATGCGTATCCGGACTGGAAGATCCCCGCGCATGTGATCGCCATCGTGCCGGCCGCCGATCGCGGCAAGGCGACGGTGAAGGTGCGCGTGGCGCTGGACCAGAAGGATCCGCGCATCGTGCCCGACATGGGCGTGCGCGTGTCGTTCCTGGAACAGGCCGCGGCAAAGCAGGCCGCCGAGCCGCCCAAGGGCGTGCTGGTGCCGGCCGCCGCGATCGCGCAGCGCGACGGTCACGATGCGGTGTTCGTGGTGAGCGACGACATGGCCCGTCAGCGCGCGGTCGAGCCGGCGCGGCAGGCCTACGGCGAGATGCGTCTGCTGCCGGCCGGTGTGCAGGCCGGCGAGACGGTGGTGGTGTCGCCACCGGCGGAACTGAAAGACGGCGCGCGCGTGAAGAGCGCCGCCAATCCCTGAGTGCGGCGATCGCCGCCAACGACCTTTTCGAACGTCAACGCAGTTTCAGGAGAACAGGCATGAGCATGGGCACGCTGATCGAAGTCCGCGATCTCTCCAAGGTGTACGAGCGCGGCAAGCAGAAAGTGGAAGTGCTGCATCACATCAATCTCAATATCGCCGAAGGCGACTTCCTGGCCCTGATGGGGCCGTCCGGCTCGGGTAAGACCACCTTGCTCAACCTGATCGGCGGCCTGGATTCGCCGAGCGGCGGCAGCATCGCCGTGGGCGGCCAGCGCATCGACCAGCTCGGCGCCGGCGCGCTGGCGAAGTGGCGCGCGGCCAACGTCGGCTTCGTGTTCCAGTTCTACAACCTGATGCCGATGCTGACGGCGCAACGAAACGTGGAGCTGCCGCTGCTGCTGACCAGGCTCTCCGCGGCGCAGCGTCGCAAGAACGCCAGCATCGCGCTGCAGCTGGTAGGGCTGGAGGAGCGCGCTTCGCACAAGCCGAGCGAGCTGTCCGGCGGCCAGCAGCAGCGCGTGGCGATCGCCCGCGCGATCGTGTCCGATCCCACCTTGCTGGTGTGCGACGAGCCGACCGGCGACCTGGATCGCCAATCCGCGGAAGAAGTGCTGACCCTGTTGCGCACGCTCAATCGCGAACACGGCAAGACCATCGTGATGGTCACCCACGATCCCAAGGCCGCCGAGTACGCCAACCATACGCTGCACCTCGACAAGGGCACCCTGGTCGAGCAGGCCCTGGCGTGAGGATGCCGCGATGAAATATCTCCATCTCATCTGGGCGGCGCTGTTCCGGCGCAAGACCCGAACCATCCTCACCCTGGTGTCGATCGTCACCGCGTTCCTGCTGTTCGGCATGCTCGATGCGGTGCGCATCTCGTTCGACCAGGCCGGCCAGAGCGCCAACGGCGCGCAGCGCCTGCAGACCGGCTCGCGCCTATCCTTCATCCAGACCCTGCCGCAGGGATTGAACACCCAGATCGAGCAGGTGCCCGGCGTGAAGTCGGTTGCCTACGCCAACTGGTTCGGCGGCGCCTATCAGGATCCGCACAACCAGGTTTTCAGCTTTGCGGTCAGCGACAACTATCTGGACCAGTACCCTGAAGTCGCGGTGAGCGCCGAGGCGCGCAAGGCGTTCGATAGCACCCGCACCGGCATCATCGTGGGCGAGAAGCTGGCGCAGCGCTTCGGCTGGAAGGTCGGCGACAAGATTCCGCTGCAGTCCACCATCTTTCCGTTGCGCGACGGCAGCAAGAACTGGAGCTTCGACATCGTCGGCACCATGAAGGCCAAGGACAACAGCGCCGCATGGTACGACCAGCTCGTGCTGATGCACTGGAAGTACTTCGACGAAGGCACGTCGTACAACCGCGGCATGGTCGGCTGGTATGTCAGCCGCGTCGCCGATGTGAACCAGGCCGACCGCGTGGCCAAGGCGATCGACGCGATCTCCGCCAATTCCGACCATGAGACGCGCACGCAGACCGAGCAAGCCGCCACCGCGTCATGGATGAAGCAGCTGGCCGACATCGGCCTGATCGTCGGGTCGATCATGGGCGCGGTGTTCTTCACCCTGTTGCTGCTGTCGGGCAACACCATGATGCAGGCGGTGCGCGAGCGCACGTCGGAGCTGGCCGTGCTCAAGACCATCGGTTTCTCCAGCGCTTCGGTGCTGGCGATGGTGCTGGCCGAGTCGGTGCTGTTGCTGTTGATCGGCGGCGCGATCGGGCTGGGGCTCGCCTCGCTGCTGATCCCCATCGTAAGCAAGGGCAGCGGCGGCATGCTCAACTTGCCCGGCGTGACCGCGGGAAGCTGGATGCTGGGCCTGGGCTTCATGGTGTTGATCGGTCTGTTGGTGGGTGCGCTGCCGGCCTTGCGCGCGATGCGCCTGAATATCGTCGATGCATTGGCAGGACGCTGAGGAGCCGCCGCCATGTCCAAATCAAAGAACTTTCTGGTGGGCCTCGGCCTGTTCGCGCTGGTGATCATCTGCCTGGCGGTGTGGATCAATCTGCCGCTGCCGCTGGTCGGGCTGCTGGTGCTGCTGTTCGCGCTGTGGATGGCCTTCACCCGGCGCGGGCGTCAGGCGGCGTCGGTGACCGGCGTGGGCATCAGCACGTTGAAGGAGCGACTTGGTTCTTCCGCTGTGGTGGTGGTCGGCATTGCCGGCGTCGTTGCGGTGCTGGTCGCGCTGCTGGCGATGGGCGAAGGCTATGCCGAGACGCTGCGCAAGACCGGCAGCACCGATACCGCCATCGTGATGCGCGGCGGTTCGGCGAGCGAGGTGATGTCGGTACTCGACCACGACAGCGTGGTGGTGATTCCGCAGACAGCCGGCATCGTACGCGATGCCAAGGGCGAGCCGATCGCCTCGCCGGAGATCGTGGTCGCCGCCAATCTGCCGGTCAAAGGTGGCAAGGGCGAAGACGACGAGGGCAGCGTGCAGTTGCGTGGCGTCGGCGAACATGCCTGGACGCTGCGGCCGAACCTGAAGATCGTCGAGGGCCGCATGTTCAAGCCCGGCATGCGCGAGCTGGTGGTTGGCAAGGGTGCGACCCGGCAGTTCGCGGGCCTGGCACCGGGCCACGAGATCAAACTGGGCAACGAGGCGTGGACGGTGGTCGGCGTGTTCGCCAGCGGCGATGCGCTGGAGTCGGAAATCTGGGGCGACGCCAGTGTCGTGGCCGACACGTACCGGCGTGGCAGCAGCCGCGCCTCGGTGACGGTGAAGCTGGCCGATCCGAGCGGTTTCAAGGCTTTCGAGTCCGCGCTCGCCGCCGATCCGCGCCTGAAGGTGGATACGAGTACCACGCTGGACTACTTCAGCAAGCAATCCGAAGGCACCAGCAAGGTGATCCGCGGCATTGGCATCACGGTGGGCGCGATCATGGCGATCGGCGCACTGTTCGGCGCGCTCAATACCATGTTCGCCGCAGTGGCGACGCGTGCGAGGGAGATCGCCACGCTGCGCGCGATCGGTTTCCGCGGCCTGCCGGTGGTGGTGGCGATCATGCTGGAGACGATGCTGCTGGCGCTGCTCGGCGGCGTGATCGGCGGTGCGCTGGCCTGGCTGATCTTCAACGGCTATACCGCCTCTACCTTGGCGCAAGGCACGGTGGGTCAGCTCACCTTCGAGTTCCACGTTTCGCCGGCGCTGCTGTGGACCGGCGTGAAGTGGGCGCTGGCGATCGGTTTCGTGGGCGGCCTGTTCCCGGCCGTGCGCGCGGCGCGTCTGCCGGTGACGACGGCATTGCGCGAGTTGTAAGGCGTCGCACTCGAACGGGCAGAAAAAAAATGGGCCGCATTCGCGGCCCTTTTTTATGCCTCCGGCGCGACCATCGTGCTGGCCAGGCCGCGCCTTCCGAGCAGGCTCGACAGCAGCGCGACGATGGCCAGCGCGGCGACGTTGCAGCTCAGGCCGGTGGCGAATGCATGCGCGTAAGCCGTGGTATCGCGTGCCGTGCCCAGCGTGGTGTAGAACACGCCGCCGATGATCGCGACGCCGAGCGCTGCGCTGATCTGCAACGCGGTGATCACCATGCCGGAGGCGAGGCCCGCGTGGCGTGCGTCGACACTGCCGAGCACCGCGCGCATCAACGAAGGGAAGGCGATACCGAAACCGACGCCGGAGACGGCAAGGCCTGCTTCCATCGCGGCAGCAGGCCACAGCGCCTTGACCCCGCCGATGATCAACGCGAAGCCGACTGCCTGCCCGGCCAGCGACAGCGGTAATGCAGCGCGACCGAGCGTGCGCATCACCGGTGCGGCGGTCACCGAGGCGAGCAGATAGCCCAGCGTGAAGGGCAGCGTCGCCAGGCCCGTGTGCAAGGCATCGCGGCCGAGGCCGCCTTGCAGATACGCGGCATAGGTGAACATGAAAGCCGAGGTCAGATAGAAGCCGAGCGTGACGACGATGCCGAGCATAAATTCGCCGTGGCGCAGCAGGTGCACATCGACCAGCGGCGCGCCGCCGCGCCGCGCGAGTGTCGCCTCGAAGCGCAGGAACAGCGCGAACAGCACCATCGACGCGGCGAGCATCGCCCAGGTCCACCACGGCCAGCCTTGCTCGCGGCCTTCGACAAGCGGGTAGACCAGCGCGGCGAGCGCGAGCGAGAGCAGCGCCATGCCGCCGAGATCGAGCGTCTTGGCGTGCGCCTCGCGCGATTCGCGCAGCAATAACAAGCCACCGGCGAGCGCGGCCACGCCTACCGGCAGGTTGACCAGGAAGATCCATTGCCAGCCCAGACCCCACCAGTTCGCAGCGATCAGTACGCCGCCGAGCACCTGCCCCAGCGTCGCGGCCAGCCCGAAGGTCGCCGCGTACAGCGCCAGCGCGCGCGGTTGTTCCGCGCTCGGAAACATCACGCGGATCGAAGCGAGCACCTGCGGCGCCAGCGCGGCTGCCGCCAGCCCCTGCAACAGGCGGCCGGCCAGCAGGGCGGGCGCCGACCAGGCCAGCCCGCACAGGAGGGAGGCCAGCACGAAGCCAGCAATGCCCAGCAGGAACAATCGTCGCCGCCCGAACAGGTCGCCCAGGCGGCCGCCGGTGATCAGGCAGACCGCATAGATCGCCGCGTAAGCGGAGATCACGAACTGGGTCTGCGCCGCGGTGGCGTGCAGCGCAGTACGGATCGAAGGCAGGGCCACGTTGACGATGAAGAAATCCAGCGGCGGCAGAAAGGCGCCGGTGAGCAGTACGGGTAAGGCCAGCCAGCGCCGCGGGTCGCCCGCGTCGGTCGCAGTCATGGGGGAAAGTCCTCGAGGCTTGGAACGGTGGGGATGGTCAGAATGGTAGTGCCGACCTAAGATGAGAAAAACTGATCGAAAAATATTTCAATCATGACGATCGAAAATGGATCATTGATGAGGCCGCTGGATCTGGATGCGGTCCAGGCCTTCGTCCTGGTTGCCGATCTGAGCAGCTTCACGCGTGCGGCCGAGGCGCTGGATACCACGCAATCGGCCGTCAGCCTCAAGCTGAAGCGACTGGAGGAACGGCTGGGGCGGCGCTTGCTGGAACGTACTCCGCGGCGCGTGCGGTTGTCGCAGGAAGGGGCGGCGTTTCTCGATGCGGCCCGCGATCTGCTGGAGGCGCACGAGCGGGCATTGCATGGCCGGGTCGAAACGCGCCTGAGTTTGCGCGTAGGCATCAGCGATCAATCGGCGGGTACCGAGTTGCCGCATCTGCTGGCGAAGGTGGGCGCCTACGATCGTTCGTTGCGCATCGAGGTGCGCATCGGTTCCTCCGCCGGCCTGATCGACGCTTACGACAACGGCGAGCTGGATGCGGCCATCGTCTGCGATGTGGACGGCCGTGCCGGCGGCGAGCTGCTGTTCACCGAGCCTTACGCCTGGTATGCACAGCCGGACTGGAAACAGCCGGCCGGCGAACCGCTGCGTCTGGCCACGCTTGCCTCGCCCTGCGCGGTGCGCGCGATGGCATTGAAGGCGCTGGACGATGCGGAGGTGGCGTGGACCGAGGTCTTCATCGGCGGCGGCCTGCCGGCGTTGGTCGCCGCCGCCTGCGCGGGCCTGGCGGTGGCGCCGTTGCCGCGACGGGTGTGCCCGCCGGCGATCGTCGATGTGGGCGAGCGATTGGGTTTGCCGCGCATGCCGTTGACGCCGATCGTGCTGCACCAGCGCGGCGGCGATCCGCGCACGCGCGAGGCGGTGCGCATTCTAGTCGCCGCACTGAAGGCGCGCGTCGCCGCTACGGCATCACTGGCGGCACGTACGTGAGCGTCAGGCCCAGCAGCCACAGCAGTCCGAGCACGAGCGGCACGTGCACCACCAGCTGGATGAAGGTGAAGCCCACCACGTCGCGCGCCTTCAGTCCGAGCACGCCCAGCAGCGGCAGCATCCAGAACGGATTGATCAGGTTCGGCAGCGCCTCGGCCGCGTTGTAGACCTGCACGGCCCAGCCCAGATGCACGTGCAGGTCGTTCGCCGCCTGCATGACATACGGCGCTTCCACCAGCCACTTGCCGCCGCCCGAGGGCACGAAGAAGCCGAGCACCGCCGAGTAAGCGCCCATCACCAGCGTGAAGGTGTCGGTGGAAGCGACCTGCACGAACAGCCCGGACAAACGGTGCGCCAGCGTATCGCCGCCGAAACCCGGCGCATGCGTGAGCAGCGCTGCGATGCCGCCGTACAGCGGGAACTGGATCAGCACGCCGGCCGTGCTGGGTACGGCGCGCGCCACCGCGTTGAGAAAACTGCGCGGCCGCCAGTGCAGCAGCAGGCCGAGGGTGAGGAACAGGAAGTTGTAGGTGTTGAGGTTGGCGATGGCGGTCACCGCCGGTTTGCTCACGAACTCGTAGCCCAGCCAGCCCAGGCCAAGCAGGCCGATCAGCACCGATAGCAGCGGACTGTATTCCAGCCATTCGCCAGGGCGGGTACGTGGCGGCAGCGGCGGCGTGGCGGTGGTTTCGTTCGCGCCGAAATCTTGCGCGGTGCGCGCGTTCGCGCCGGAGGGTGCGGTGAACCAGCAGATCAACAGCGAGACCGCGATCAGCACGGCGGTCAGCACGATCGACTGCCACAGGAAAATCGTCTGGCTGAAAGGCAGCACGCCAGTGATGTTCAGCAGACCCGGTGGCATGCTCTTCGGGTTGGCCTGCAGTTGCGCCGCGGACGAAGACAGCCCCATCGCCCATACCGCGCCCAGCCCGAGATAGGCGGCCGCGCCGGCGGCGCGGTAATCCATGCGCAGATCTTCGCGACGCGCCAGCGCACGCACCAGCAGGCCGCCGAACACCAGCGAGAAACCCCACGACAGCAACGAGGCCAGCATGCTGACCAGACCGACGTAGCACACCGCGCCGCGGCCGCTGCGCGGCACGCGGGCCAGCACGTCGATGAAGCGCGCGACCACCGGCGCGGTGGCTACCACATAGCCACCGATCACTACGAAGGTCATCTGCATGGTGAAAGGGATCAGGCTCCAGAATCCGTCGCCGAACGCATTGACGGTGACGGCAGGCGTCGCGCCGAACGCCATGGCCGCCGCAGCGACCAGCACCACGCCCAATGCGGCGAACACCCACGCATCGGGAAACCAGCGTTCGGCCCACGCGGAACTGCGCAACGCGGCCCGGGCCAATACGCCTTCGTTCGCGGTCGCCATCGCCAGCCTCCCCAAATAGGCACGGATGGTGCGCGATGCGCGTAGGGGCGGCAATACGATCTTGGTCGCACGCGCCGGCGCGTGGATCAGGCCTTCGCGCGCTGCTTGAACAGTGTGATGGTGGCCACGCCGATCAGGATCACGGCCATGCCGGCGAGGTCGTACGGGCCGACATGCTCGCCCGCGAACAGCACGCCGAACAGCACTGCCACCGGCGGGTTCACGTAGGCATAGCTGGTGGCGACGGCGGGGCGCGCGTGCTTGAGCACATACAGATACGCACTGAACGCGATCAGCGAGCCGAACACCACCAGATAGCCGACCGCGAACGTCGCGCGCAGGGTCGGCTGCGCGGACACGTGTTCGCCGGTGCCGAAACCGACCAGCAGCAGGGCGGCGCTGGCGCAAAGCATCTGCGCGGCGGTGTTCATCGGTCCGGCGGGCATATCCTGGCGCTTGCTCCAGATCGAGCCGAAGGCCCAGCTCGCAGCCGCCACGATCAACGCGATCGCGCCTAGCCGCGAGGCGGACAGGCTGCTGCCGAGATTGAGCACCACGACGCCCGCGAAGCCTATGGCCAGGCCGATCGCCTCGCGCGGGGAGGGCCACTGCCCATACAGGCCGGAGAACATCGCCGCGAACAGCGGCATGCTCGCGACCGCCACCGCGGCCACGCCGGAGCTCACGCTCTGCTCGGCAAAGCACACCAGGCCATTGCCGAAGCCCAGCAGCAGCACGCCGGTGACCGCCGCGTTGCGCCATTGCCGCCCGGTGGGCGCGGCGATGCCGCGCAGGCGCAGGAAACCGAATAGCAGCACGCCAGCGAAAGCGAAGCGGACACCGGCGAGAAGGAACGGCGGATAGCTCTCCAGCGCGTAGCGGATGCCCAGGTAGGTGGAACCCCAGATGATGTACAGCGCGAACATCGCGAGCGGAATCATCACGCGCGGGTCGGCGAATGGCTTCGGTGCCGCATCAGCGGCAGAGGTAACGGACTGGTCGGTCATGGGCGGGGAAAGGCGCGTCGTGGGCGCGGCGACTAGTCTAATGGCCCATCAAGATAATTCGTGGTCGGCAAGTCGAGTAGTGAGCCCTTTGCAAGTCAGGCTTGAGGTGGAATCAAGGCGGACCCGATACGTCCTGTATCGTCCTCTGATGGGCTCAGCCAGCCTGGGTCCGCCGTTCCCGTGCCAGCAGCTCGCGCTTGCGCTCGACACCCCAGCGCCAGCCGCCCAGCGAACCGTCCTCACGCACGACGCGATGGCAGGGCACGATCAGCGCCACCCGGTTGTTGCCGCAGGCCTGCCCGACCGCCCTGGCCGCCTTCGGCATGCCGATGGCCGCCGCGATCTCCCGATAGCTGCGAGTGCTGCCGGCTGGGATGCGCGTTAGCGCGTCCCACACGCGCCACTGGAAGGCGGTGGCGGCGATGTCCAGGGGCGGCGGGGCAGGGGCGGCCGCCTCGCTCCAGCCCAGCTCCGAGGCGATCCGCGCAATCACCGCGTCCAGCCATTCCTCGCGGCCGGCGTCGACGCGCTCGAGTTCCGCACGGGGAAATTCTTCTTTGAGCTGCTGCTCGAGCTCTGCATCGCGCTCGCCCAGCGTTACCGCGCAGATGCCGCGCGTGGTCGTGGCGACCAGCAGGCGTCCCAGCGGCGTAGCGACGGTGGTGTAGCGGATGCTGGCGCCAGCTCCGCCGGCGCGGTAGCTGGCCGGCGTCATGCCGAGCAGGCGGTCGCTGTGTTCGTATACACGGCTGCCGGAACCGAAGCCGGCGTCATAGACCGCCTCGGTCACGCCGGCGCCTTCGCGCAGCGAGGCCTTGAACTGGCCGAAGCGCAGGGCGCGATGATATTCGGCGGGACTGACGCCGTAGCGGCGCCGGAACGCGCGCTGGAGATAGGTCGGGCTGAGGCCGGCGGCCTTGGCTAGGGAGTCGAGGCTGGGCGCCTGTTCCGCGCGCTCGACCAGTGCGCGGACCTGTTCCAGGGCGTCCTCGGTGCGGCGGCGGTGGTTCATGGCGGCGATGCGGGTATCCATGCCGTCAGGTTAGGTGCCCCGGCGGGTCGGGGCTATCCGGATATTGCTGTGTGGATCAGTGCGCGGCGTGGTGCGTATCGCGCAGTACGACGAATTCGCCTTCCAGTACTTCCGGCTGGCGCGTACCCGCGGCGGCCCGCGGCGCGCTACGCTTGCGGGTCCACTGGCGCAGGGCCAGCAGCACGCCGCCGCCGACCAGCAGCACGCCGGCCACGACCAGGCCGAACACCAGCAGCAAACCCACCAGCGCCATGCCGATCAGCAGCGACAGGGCACGGACCAGCGGATGGCGGGAGCGACGCGGAGAAGGCAGCGTGAAGCGCATGTGTTAAAAATCCGTATGGTAAAATCAACGACTTACGTGCGTAACGATGGGGCTTCCGGGCCCATGAGACAAGTGCCGATGGATACTGCTACCCCCGCCCAGCCCCTTTGCCGCCTCGACGACATCCCCGACGGGGAGGCGATCGCCGTGGACGCCGCCCTGCGCGATGGCGAAGAAAACCTCATCGTGATGCGCAAGGGTGAGACAGTGCGGGCTTACCTCAATATTTGTCCACATGCGGGTCGCCGCCTCGACTGGGCGCCGGGCAAGTTTCTGCTGAAGAACGACGTGCTGGTCTGCGCGGCGCATGGGGCGAGTTTCCAGGCCGGCGACGGCCTGTGCATCGGTGGCCCGTGCCGGGGCGAGCACCTGCGCGCGGTGCCGGTGGACGTGGTGGACGGCGAGGTGCGCCTCGGCTGAGGCGGTGGCGGATCACCGGCTAGCGGAACATCAGGTTGATCGCCACCAGGGTGATCACCAGCACCATCGCGGTGAGCGGCAGGCCTACGCGCAGGAAGTCCTTGCCGCGATAGCCGCCGGGTCCGGCCACCATCATCAGTGCCGGATGGCCGGAACTGAGCAGGAAGGTGTTGGACGATGACACCGCCACGATCAGTGCATACGCCGACGGGTTGCCGCCGGTGGCCACGGCCACGCTGATCGCGATCGGCACCATCATGACCGTGGCGCCCACGTTGGACATCACCTGCGAAAACAGCAGGGTGAGGATCGCCAGCGATACCTGCAGCACGTAGGGCGACGCGTGCCCCAGGTGCTGCAGCACCTCCTGCGCCAGCCACGCGGCCGTGCCGGTGGCGTCCATCGACCAGCCCAGCGGAATCAGGCAGGCGGTGACGAAGATCGTCTTCCAGTTGATCGCCTTGTAGGCCTCATCCATGTTCAGCACGCCGGTGAGCAGCATGCCGATGGCGCCGGTCATCATCGCCACGGACAGGTCCAGGTGGGTGAACAGGGCCAGGCACTTGGCGAGCACGAAGAAGCCCACCGCCTGCCAGATCTTGCCGGGCCGTTGTTCTTCCTTCGGGATGTCGGTGACCACGACGAGGTCCTTGTCCTCGGTGGCCAGGCTCAGGTCGCGCCAGCTGCTGTGCAGCACCAGGGTGTCGCCTGCGCGCAGGCTGACCGAGCGCACGTCGTCGCGGAACACCTGGTCGCCGCGGTTCACCGCCAGCACCGAGATGCCGTAGCGCTTGCGCAGGCGCAATTCGCCGACGGTCTGCTTGAGGAAGCGCGAGCTGGGTGGAATCACCGCTTCGGAAATGCCCGCACGCGTCGGATTGAACAGCTCGCCCAGCTGACGCATGCGCGGCGACAGCTTGCACAGCTGGTTGTTGGCGAACTGATTGAGCTGATCGCGCGGGCCGAGCACGCCCAGCACCGAGCCTACCCAGATCACGTGATCCACCGGCGGCGCCATGCGCGCCTCGGTACCGCTCTTGATCGCCAGGATCAGCGGCGCGCCATAGAGCTGCTCGACTTCGCCGATGCTCATGCCGACCAGCGGGCTCTCCGCCGTCACGGTGAGTTCGGCCGTCTCGCCGCCGATGCCGTAGGTATCGGCAAAGTAGCTCTCGGTGCGGCCGGGCGTCACCTTGAGGCGCTCGTCCTCGCGCTCGGGCAGCAGCTTGGGCGTGAACAGATAGAAGAACAGCACGCCGGCGAGCGCCAGCGCGAGGCCCACCGGGGTCACGCTGAAAAGGCCGAACTTTGGAATGGTGTGCGCGCCGGGCGGCAGGTTGGCGTTCGCGCTCGCGATCAGGTCGTTGAGCACGATCAGCGGCGAGTTCGCGATCAGGGTGGTGTTGGTCGCGGTGAGGATGCAGAACGCCATCGGCAGCAGCAGCCGCGACAGCGGCACGCCGGTGCGCGCGGCCAGGCGACTGGTCACCGGGATCATCAGCGCGGCGAGCGCCTGGCTGGGGATCACCGCACTGAACAGGCTGGTGACCAGGTTGATCACCACGCCCAGGCGCGATTCCACGCCGCGCGCCATGCGCATCACGAAATTGGCGGTAAGGCCGAGCACGCCGGCGCGGTCCAGGCCTGCGCCCATGATCATGATGGCGATGATGGCGATCACCGCGTTGCCGGCGAAGCCGTTGAACACGCGGTCGGAAGGGATCAGGCCGGTGAGGCCGATCACCACCACCACCAGCAGCGCCACCATGTCGGCGCGGATCCACTCCAGCACCAGCATCAGCATGGTGAAGCCCACCAGCCCGAGCACCAGGATCATTTCGGGGGTGAGCGAGAGTCCCACTAGCTGGCTTCCTGTCGGACCAGAGGACGATGGTGGATGCAGTTGGGCAGTGCTTGCGTCACGCTGCGAAGACTCGTCCCTGTTCTGGTCGGCGAGTATAAGCGGGGCGGCGAGGCAGCTGGTGAATCGAAGCCGTCCCCGGTGAATCCGGCGGTGCTCAGACGCGCCGGTACAGCAGATCCCACACGCCATGGCCAAGCTTCAGGCCGCGGCGTTCGAAATGGGTTTCGATGCGCCACGCGGGCTTCTCGGCGTATTGGCCGGGGCCGATGTCGTTGCGCCAGTCCGGTGCGGCTTCCATCACCTCGAGCATGTGCTCGGCATAGGGCTGCCAGTCGGTCGCCAGGTGCAGCAGGCCGCCGGGGGCGACGCGCGAGGCGAGCAGGGCGACGAACGCCGGCTGCACGATGCGGCGCTTGTTGTGGCGCTTCTTGTGCCAGGGATCGGGGAACCAGATGCGGGCCTCGGACAGCGTGCCGGGGGCGATTTCGTTTTCCAGCACTTCCACCGCGTCGTGCTTGTACAGCCGCACGTTGGCCGCATCGCGCGCGGCCAGCGCATTCATCAGCCGGCCCACGCCGGGGCCATGCACCTCGATGCCGAGGTAGTTGCGCGCCTGATCGTGCTCGCTGGCCCAGGCCAGCGCTTCGCCGTTGCCGAAGCCGATCTCCATCACCAGCGGGGCGGTTCGGCCGAAGCGTACGGCGTAGTCCTGGGCGGTGCCGGTGTAGTCGATGCCGAAACGCGCCCAGTGTTCGTCGAAGGCTCGCTGCTGCGCCGGCGTCATGCGCCCTTCGCGCAGGACGAAGCTGCGGATGCGGCGCAGATGCGGGGCGGAGTCGTCGCTGCGGTCGCTCATGCTCAGCCGATCGTGCCGTCGATTGGGCTGGATGCCGATGCGTAGCGCTTGCGCGGGATGCGGCCGGCGCGGAACGCAGCACGGCCGGCCTCGATCGCCAGCTTCATGGCATGCGCCATCAGCACCGGATCCTTGGCGCCGGCGATGGCGGTATTCATCAGCACGCCATCGCAGCCCAGCTCCATCGCAATGGCCGCATCGGAGGCCGTGCCCACGCCGGCGTCGACGATGATCGGCACCTTGGCGTTTTCGATGATCTCCAGCAGGTTGTAGCGATTCTGGATGCCCAGCCCCGAGCCGATCGGCGCGGCCAGCGGCATCACCGCGACACAGCCGATCTCTTCCAGGCGCTTGGCCAGGATCGGATCGTCGCTGGTGTAGACCATCACGTCGAAGCCGTCGGCAACCAGTGTTTCGGCGGCCTTGAGGGTTTCGACCACATCGGGGAACAGGGTGCGCTGGTCGCCCAGCACTTCCAGCTTCACCAGCTTGTGTCCGTCCAGCAGTTCGCGCGCGAGCTTGCAGGTGCGCACCGCATCGACCGCGTTGTAGCAGCCGGCGGTGTTGGGCAGCAGGGTGAATTCATCGGGCGGCAGCGCGTCGAGCAGGCTCGGCTGGCTGGCGTCCTGGCCGATGTTCACGCGGCGGATCGCCACCGTGACGATCTCCGCGCCGGCAGCCTGAGTGGCGCGGCGGGTCTCGTCGAAATCCTTGTACTTGCCGGTGCCGGTGAGCAGGCGCGAGGCGTAGCTCCTGCCGGCGATGACCAGCGGATCGGCACTATCGAGGGTCTTGGTGTTCATGGGGTCTCGGGGCGGGGAGGGCGGGCGGCTCAGCCGCCGCCGATGGCCTGCACGATTTCCACCTGGTCGCCTTCGGCGAGCACCCAGCGGATATGCATGCTGCGGGGAACGATTTCGCGGTTCACTTCGACCGCCACGCGGCGGTCGCCGTAACCGGCTTCCTGCAGCAGTTGGGCGACGGTGATTCCGGTGGCGCAGTCGCGAGGGCTGCCATTGAGCGAGATCTGCATCCGCCTATTGTAGCGGGGCTGCGGCCGGGGATGCCCCGGTCGCGGGGAAAAAAGAGCCCGGCGCAGTGGCCGGGCTCGTTGCGTCGCTCAGTTCTGCCGCTCGTCCTTGTTGTTGTGCGGTGGATGCCGATCGCCGCCCCGATTCTGGCCTTGAGGGGCGGGCTGAGGGCGCGGCGGCGGCGCGGCTTCCTGGCGCGGCGGCGGGCTGGGGCGTTCGAAGGCAGGGCGGTTTTCGCGCAGGCTCGGCTGCGGCATCGGCTCGGCCCGCTGCGGCGGCGCACGCTCGATGCGCGGCTGCTGCATGGGTTCGCTGCGTTGCGGGCGGAAATCCTGCGGCGGCTCGCGCATCTCGCGCTGACGGCCATAGTCCGGTTGGGCCTGCGGGTTTTCCGGCGCGCGGTAGGCCGGCTGCTCCATGCGCGGCTGGCGAGGTGCGGGTGCCGGCGCGGCGCCCGGTTCATCGCGGCGGTCGTAGCGCGGTACGTCCGGCAAGTTGCGCGGCTGCGGCTGCGGTTGCGGCGCCGCCTGCGGCTGAGCGGCGCGGCGATCCTGCTCGGGGCCGGGGATGTAGCTCACCCCTGGGCGCGGTGCTTCGTTCCGCCCCGGTGGCGGCTGGCGGTCACGCAGGCCGGCGCGGTCGTTGAAGTCCGGATGGGCGAAGCGCGCGGAGGGGAGTTCGTTGGGCCGCAGGTCAGGGCGCGCGCCTGGCTGATCCGGTCGCGCGTTCGCAGGGTTGCCCGGGTTGGCTTCAAAGCGGCGCGGGCCGTTGTCCACGGAAGCGGGCATGTTCGGCGCGGCGGCATTGCCCGGTCGTGCGCCGACTGGCGGCAGGCGCGCGGGCACGGAGGCGGCGCTTTCATCGCGGCCGGGCATCGGGCGTCCCGGGCCGTTGCCAAGCACGCGCACATTGGTCGGAGCGGCTGCCGCGACAGGCGCCGGGGCGCGCTGGCCGAAGCGGTTCGGCCGTGTGTTGTCGGGGATGACCTGGCGGTCCACCGCGTTGCCCGGCGGTGCGCGGCGCGCCACCACTTCGCGCTGGAAGCCGCCCGCTGGCAGCGGGCGCGCATCGGCCGGGCGCGGCGGTGCGAAGCTGGCGCGCGTGGGTTGCATCGGCACGCCGCGCGGCAGCACCGGCGCGGCGGAGAAGCGACGCGGATCGACCTGCACCAGGTTGCGCCGCACGTTCTGCGCGGAGACGAAGCTGCGGCCCGGCACGGCGGTCAGCGCGTGAGGTACCTCGCGGTTGGCGTAGGCCACGCCGGGCGCGGGGCGTCCGTTGCGAAAGAAGTTGTACTGATTGTTGATGTTGTTGATCACCGTGGTGCGGTTGACGTTGCGCACATAGATATTGGTGACGTTGACGTTGGTGTAGTAATTGCGGCTGGCGCGGTACCACGGGTTGTAGACCTCGCGCGGTCCCAGCGGGAACCAGCCGACCGGCGCGCCGCCGCCGATGCCGATGGAGACGTTCCAGTCGCCGCCGCCAACGAAGGCGACCAGCGCCGGCGCATACACCGGGCGCACCGCGACCGGCCCCGGGATCCAGCCCCAGCGGCTGCCGACATAGGCCCAGCGGCCGTAATGGAAGGGCGCGAAGCCCCACGGTGCATCGTCCACCCAGGTCCAGCCCCACGGCGCGACCCAGGCCCAGTGGCCATCGCGATAGGGCGCCCAGTCCACCGCCACGTGCGCGGGGTACCACACGGCGCCGTAATCGGTATCGTTCTGCCAGTCGCCGTACTGGTCCAGGTCCTGGTAGCCGACCACGTTTTCGGAGACATAGCGCCGGCTCTGCGACGTCTCGTAGCGCTGGTCGCGTTGGTAGCACCAGTCGTCGAACGCATCGCCGCGGTCGCCCAGATCCTCGAGCGTGACATTGCCGAGCGACGAGTCCGCGAACACGTAGCGCGTGCCTGCGTTGACCGTGCGCTGGCTGTTGTTCTCGCCGTACACGGTGGCGCGGCCGCGGAACACGGTGACGTCGGTGGTACGCCCGTCGCGATCGATATCGACGCGGAAAGTGCCCGGCTGGTCGACCACGACCGCCACCGTCGGCGTGTCGATCTCGTAGCTCTGGCCCTGTTCGAGGTTGCGTGCGGTCAGGTTGAGCGTGCCCTGGGTGAGCTCTACCTGGCCGAGCTGGTCGTTGAGGTCCAGCAGGCCGAAATCGGTGTTCTGCGCCATGCGCAGGCTGGTGCCGCCAAGCTCCAGTTCGGCGCGGCCATCCGCGCCGGTGGACAGGCGGTCGCCGCTGGTCAGCGGGCGATTGAGGCTGGCGTCGCTCCAGTCTTTCGCGCCGGCGGGCAGCAGGCCCAGGTCGCCGGAAAGATAGGAAAGGCGCGCCACCCGCGAGGGCGGATCGCCGGCATCGCCGTCGGGCTGCGACTGGGCCTGCACGAGGCCTGCCGCACACCACAACAGCGCGACGGCGAACAGCGGCCAGGCGCGTGGCGTGAAACGTGGGGAAATACGCATGACATTCTCCGGAGCGTGCGCATCGAGGATCGGCTTCCGACAAAAACGCACTGAGTTGTCCGGCGCCGACGAGCCGATTATGAGCATGCGCCCGAGCGCGCCGCGTGGGCGGCGAAGCTCCTTGCGCGAAGCGATTCAGCGGGCCGCCATGTGCGGTTCACCGCGCGTTCGGCCGCCGCCTCCGACAGCGACCGTCCATGCCCGCGTCCATACCGTCGAGGGGTTGTTCCCAAGCGCGCGCCGCCCGGTTACCATCCGCCGACGTTGCGGGTGTAGCTCAATGGTAGAGCTGTAGCTTCCCAAGCTACTGACGAGGGTTCGATTCCCTTCACCCGCTCCATTCCCGCTTTCCCCCGCCCACCGAGCCTTTCCCCTCCCGACAGCGCGCTGAAGATGGCGGACGTGATCACCCTCGGCTGGCGGGAGCGCCTGGCATTGCCAGATCTCGGCATCCCTTCGCTCAAGGCCAAGCTCGATACCGGCGCGCGCAGCAGTTCGCTGCACGTGGACGAACTGGAGAGCTTCGAGCGCGACGGCGCCACCTGGCTGCGCTTCGTCGTCAGCATCGGCCGTCGCCATCCGGTGAGCACGCTTTGCGAAGCGCCCGCGCTGTACCGCCGCGCCGTGACTGATACCGGTGGCCGGCGCACCGAGCGCTGGTTCATTCGCAGCGACGTGGTGCTGGCCGGACGGCGCTTCAGTGTCGACATCAACCTGACTGATCGCCGGCATATGCTGTTTCCCATGCTGCTGGGCCGCACGGCGCTGTACACGCGTTTCGCGGTGGACCCGGCCCTGTCCTACACCCAACCGCGCCACCCCATCGCGGCCATGGACGTCCCATGAAGATCGCCATCCTTTCCCGCAATGCCCGCCTGTATTCCACCCAGCGCCTGGTCGAGGTGGCGCGCGAGCGCGGCCACGTGGTCCGCGTGCTCGATCCGTTGCGCTGCTACGTGCGCATCGCGCCGGGCGACGTGGCGATCCGCTACAAGGGCAAACCGCTGAAGGACATCGATGCGGTGATCCCGCGCATCGGCACCACCAGCACGTTCTATGGCACGGCGGTGCTGCGCCAGCTGGAGATGATGGGGGTGTACACGCCCAATCCATCCGATGCGGTGCTGCGCGCGCGCGACAAGCTGCGCGCTCTGCAGATCCTGGCGGCGCAAGGTCTGGACATGCCGGTGACGGTGTTCGGCGACAACCCGGACGACACCTCCGACGTGCTGGCCATGCTGGGCGACCCGCCCCACGTGATCAAGCTCAATGAAGGCAGCCAGGGTACCGGCGTCGTGCTGGCGGAAAAACGCAGCGCCTCGCAGAGCGTGATCGAGGCGTTCCGCGGCCTGTACGCCAACTTCCTGGTGCAGGAGTTCATCGCCGAAGCCAATGGCAGCGACCTGCGCTGCTTCGTGGTGGGCGGCAAGGTGGTGGCGGCGATGCAGCGCGACGCCAGCGCCGGCGAGTTCCGCGCCAATCTGCATCGCGGCGGCACCGCGCAGGCGGCGACGCTCAGCGCCGAGGAGCGGCAGATCTCGGTGCGCGCGGCGAAGGCGCTCGGCCTGGGTATCGCCGGCGTGGACCTGCTGCGCTCCAAGCGCGGTCCGTTGATCCTCGAGGTGAACGCGTCGCCGGGATTGGAAGGCATCGAAGCGGCGACCGGCGTGGACGTGTCCGGCCACATCATTCGCCATCTCGAGCAGCACGCGAAGAAATGATCCAGGCGCGTCGCGCGGCAAACCGCAACGTGAACGGTTAACAGTGGCGTGAGTACCGGTTAACTACACCGTAACTACGGCGACCCTATAAAGGTCCCACTGCAATTTGCTCGGCACTTCAACCGCTAGGTCTAGTGACAGCAGATTACGGTATCGGGGCAGTAGCTTGGGCCCGGTTGGAGCGGCATCCGTCGCGCCTCCGGGCCTTTTCTTTGGCCGCGTTTCGCCGGTTTGCCCGCGCAGGACGACCGGCTGGCGAGCTGTCCCCACTTTTCCCGATCCAAATTGTTAAGCTTGGCGCCATCGGCCGGCCCGAGCCGGCGGCGACACGGAGTGGCGTATGCGCGTATTGGTGATCGAAGACAACAGCGACATCGCGACCAATATCGGCGATTACCTGGAAGATCGCGGCCATGTGGTCGATTTCGCCGGCGACGGCGTCACCGGGTTGCATCTGGCCGTGGTGCACGATTTCGACGTGATCGTGCTGGACCTGACCCTGCCCGGCATGGACGGCCTAGATGTGGCGCGCAAGCTGCGCCACGAAGCGCACAAGCAGACGCCGGTGCTGATGCTGACGGCGCGCGATGCGCTGGAGCAGAAGCTGACCGGTTTCGAATCCGGTGCGGACGACTACATGACCAAGCCCTTCGCGCTGCAGGAACTGGCTGCGCGCCTGGAAGTGCTGGCGCGCCGCGGCAAGGGTCCGCAGAGCCGCGTGCTGAAAGTGGCCGATCTCACCTACAACCTGGACACCCTCACGGTGACCCGCGACGGCAAGTCGATCCAGCTCAACCCGATCGGCCTGAAGCTGTTGCAGGCGCTGATGGAGGCCAGTCCTTCGGTGGTGACGCGCCAGGACCTGGAGCAGCGCGTCTGGGGCGAGGAACTGCCCGACAGCGACAGCCTGCGCGTGCACATCCATGGTCTGCGCGCGGCGATCGACAAGCCTTTCGACAAGCCGCTGATCCATACGCGGCACGGCATCGGATATCGGATGGTCGAGCCGGATGCGGTCCAGACGTAAGCTGCGTTTTCGCCTGGTCGTTTCCTTCGCGCTGTTCGGGTTCGGGCTGAGTGCGCTGTTCGCGTTCGCGGCGCTGAACATCCGCACCCGCGTCGAGGACCAACTGGTCAACAACAGCCTGCTTGACGAGGCCCGATGGGCCGCCAAGCAGGCCTACGAGCACCCGGACCAGCCCGCCGGGTCGCGCCTGCTCACCGGCAGCATCAAGAGCGAGCGCACGCTCTACAAGGCGCCGCTGACCTGGCAGAACCTCGACACCGGCGTGCACGACATCAACGAGCCGGGTGAAGACGGCCAGATGCACCACTACAAGCTGGCGGTGTATCGCGAGAACGGCATCATCAGCTTCATCCGCTACGACGTGTCGCGCGAGGAGCTGGGCAAGCGACAGCTGATCACCGCGGTGATCGCCGCGGTGTTCCTGTTCGGCCTGATGTCCCTTGCGCTGGGCCTGTGGCTGTCGCGCAAGGTGCTCAAGCCGGTGAGCGAACTGGCCCAGCGCCTGCGCGAGTTCCGCAAGAACGGCAAGGCGGAGCCGCTCGCCGACCATTTCGCCGACGACGAAGTCGGCGAGCTGGCGCTCGCGCTGGACGAGTACGCCAACCGCCTCACCTCGATGGTGGAGCGCGATCGCGAGTTCAACTCCGACGTGAGCCACGAACTGCGTACCCCTTTGGCGGTCATCGCCAGCACCACGGAGCTGCTGCAGGGTTCGCCGGACCTCACCGACAAGTTGCGCGAACGCCTCAAGCGCATCGAGCGCGCCTCGCGCCAGGCCACCGAGCTGATCGAGGCGCTGCTGCTGCTGTCGCGCGCCGAGCGCCGTGGCCCCACGCGCGGCGAGACCACCGACGTGGCCAAGGTCGCCTCCGATGTGATCGAGAGCCAGCGCCCGCAGATGCGCGACAAGCCGCTCGATGTCGAGCTGGTGGTGAATGCTCCGCTGAGCATCAACGCGCCGGCCTCGGTGCTGTCGGTCGCGCTGACCAATCTGATCGGCAATGCGATCAAGTACACGCTCGAGGGTACGGTCACGGTGAGGGTGGACAAGAACCTCATCGAGATCATCGACACCGGCCCCGGCATCAAGCCGGAGGATGCCGAGCGCCTGTTCCAGCGCGGTGTGCGCGGCGAAGGAGCGGGCGGCAGCGGCGCAGGCCTGGGCCTGGCCATCGTGCGGCGTCTGTGCGAGCTCTACGGTTGGGACGTGTCCATGCGTCCGCGCGTCGACAGCAACGGCGCCATCGCCAGCATCGTATTTCAGTAAGGTGGCGCGCTGATAACGCGCGCCAGAGCTCCGGGGATTAATGCATTTGACGGGCGATTCATGTCCGCTCTGATAACGCGTGGCGAGATAATGCGTGCATTGACATGATTTTCACCGTATTGAAAATCTTGTGTATTAATTAGGCGTCTCGTTGACGAATCCTCGCCATTAATTTCTCATTTTCGGGCACGCGGTTGTTGCGCCGCACAAAGTGTGATGTATCGCACATGTTGCCTAGTGGACAAGCTCCCGTTCAGGCATGGACACTCGATGCCGGAAACGGATAGAAATGTGGCCTTGGCGCGCCATCTGGCGCGCAACGGGGCAGCTCTCGCTCCGTTGCCGGGAGTCATCCAGCGGATCGGCCTCAGCTCATGACCGCACCCGACAGGTGGCGGCGCCGGGCACGCTCTGCGGCATTAAAACAGCGTCATGTCGGCATTTTGAAACATGGTCGATTCGACCGTGGCGGCCACTCTCGGCCGTGATTATCGAGCCGCTTATCGATAATCCCGATGCATTACCCGGATAAATAATGCCGGGCTCTTGATGAAGTGTTTTTCGCGATGCCACGGATGCATGCGGCGGCGGACGCCGCAGGGGGAAAATGCGATGAACGACGAGCGCGACGACGTGCTGCTGCCTTTGACGACCGCCCAGCGCGGCATGTGGATGAATCACAAGATCGGCGCCGACGGCGCGATCATGAATATCGCCGAGGCGGTGGACATCCACGGGCCCATCGAGCCGCCACTGTTTCGCCAGGCGCTGTATCGCCTCGTCTACGAGGCCCAGATGATGCGCGCGAACGTGATCGAGCGCGACGGCAAGCCGCAGCTGGTGATTCGCCAGGTCTACGCAGGGCAGTTCCCGTTCTTCGACATGAGCGGCGAGGCCGATCCGCGCGCCGCGGCCGAGGCCTGGATGCAGGAGGAATACTCCCGCAATCCGGATCTGGAGCATGACCCGCTGTGGATCAGCGCGTTGTTCAAGCTCGCCGACGATCACTATGTCTGGTACCAGCGCGCGCACCATATCGTGCTGGATGGTTATGGCGGCGGCCTGCTCGCGCGGCGCCTGGCCGAGCTGTACACGGCTCTGGCGCTCGGACGGGAAGCGCCGCCGTGCGAATTCACGCCCGCCGCGACCGCGATCGCGGCGGAAACCGCGTATCGCGAATCGGATCGTCTGCGGCGCGACCGGGAGTACTGGCAGGAGCAGCTCGCCGGCTTGCCCGAGGCGGTCACGCTGTCGCGCCGCCAGCACCGGCCCGGCCTGGGCGATCGTCTTTGCCGCAGCACCGGCCATCTGTCCCCGGAAACCGCGCGGCAGCTCGGCGAACTGGGCAAGGCCACCGGCGCGAGCTTGCCGCAGGTGTTGATCGGCCTGATCGCTGCGTACTACCACCGCATCACCGGTACCGACGACCTGGTCTTCGGCATGCCCGTGGCGGCGCGCCTCAGTGCCGAGACGCGCCAGATGCCGGGCATCTTCGCCAACGTGGTGGCGATCCGCCTGCGCTTCGCGCCGGACATGACGGCCGGCCAGCTGTTCGCGCAGGTGTCCCGTGCGGTGCGGCAGTCGCTGCGCCACCAGCAGTACCGCTACGAAGACCTGCGCCGCGATCTCGGGGTGGTGGGGCAGGGGCGCAGCGTGGCGTGGCTGGGCATCAATATCGAACCGTTCGACTATCAGCTCGATTTCGCCGGCGCGGGCACGTCTTCGCACAACATGTCCAACAGCTCGGCGGAAGACTTGATGGTCTTCGTCTACGACCGCGGCACGGAGGCCGGTCTGCGCTTCGATCTGGATGCCAACCCGCTGCTATACGACATGGCGGAGCTGGATGAGCACCGCCGGCGCCTGTGCCGCCTGATCGAAGGCGTGCTGGCCGACCCGGAAGGACGGTTGCAGGACATCGACCTGCTCGGCGAGGAAGAGCGTCATCGCCTGCTGGTGGCGTGGAACGACACGGCCGCGACGGTCGAGCCGCTCAGCGTGCCGGCGCATCTCGCACGCCAGGCCGCGCTGAGGCCCGATGCACCCGCCGTGGTGTACGGCGACAGCACGCTGAGCTATCGCGAGCTGCACCAGCGCAGCCTGCGCCAGGCGCGGCAACTGATCGCCGATGGCATCAAGCCCGGCGACATCGTCGCGGTGGCGCTGCCGCGCAGCGAGCAACTGCTGATCGTGCTGCTGGCGATCATGCGCACCGGCGCCGCCTATCTGCCGATCGATCCCGATGGCCCGACCGAGCGTATCGTCATGGTGCTGGACGACGCCGCGCCGATCGCCGTGATCGCCACCGGCTCGATTCACGAACGCCTGGCGCTGGGCGGCAGCATGCGGCTGCTGCCGGAGCAGTTCGACGCGCCGTCGCCCCTGCAGGAGCGAGAGCCGGATCTGGCGTCGTTCGATCGCGTCGCCTACGTGCTCTATACCTCCGGTTCGACCGGTCGCCCCAAGGGCGTCGAGGTGACGCACGGCAATCTCGCCAATTTCCTGGATGGCATGGCGCGCCAGCTGGCGCCTCAGGCCAGCGATCGCTTTCTCGCCGTGACCACCGTGACCTTCGATATCGCGGCGCTGGAGCTGTATCTCCCGCTCACCTTGGGGGCTTGCGTGGTGATGGCCGGCAGCGGCGCGGCGCAGCAGCCGCTGGAGCTGGCGCGGCTGATCCAGCGCAGCGGCGTGACGCACGCGCAGGCCACGCCGTCACTGTGGCGCATCCTGCTGGCCAGCCCGGAAACCCGTCTGGACAAGCTGCATGCGCTGGTCGGCGGCGAGGCCCTCGGCGCGGAACTTGCCGCGCGACTCAAGGCCGCCGCGGCGCGCGTGACGCAGTTCTACGGCCCCACGGAAACCACGGTGTGGTCGACGGCTTACGAGCTGGAAGAGATCGGCTCCGGCACGCCGCCGATCGGGCGTCCCATCATCAACACGCGCCTGTACGTGCTCGATGCCGCGCGCCGGCCGGTGGCGACGGGCGCGATCGGTGAGTTGTGCATCGGTGGCGCAGGCGTGGCCAAGGGTTATCTGCGCCGCCCGCAGCTGACCGAGGAACGCTTCCCGCTGGATCCTTTCGCCGCCGACGGCAACCGCATGTATTGCACCGGCGATCTGGTGCGCTGGCGCGACGACGGCCTGCTGGAGTTCATCGGCCGCGCCGATCACCAGGTGAAGATCCGCGGCCACCGCATCGAACTGGGCGAGATCGAAAACCTGCTGGCCCAGCATCCCGGGATCGCCGCGGCGGCGGTGGTCGCGCTGCGCGATGCCGGCGGCGTGACCATGCTGGCCGCCTACGTGGTGCCGCGCGACGTGCATGCGTTCGATCCCGAGCCATTGCGCGCCTTCCTTGGCCGGCGCCTGCCGGAGCCGGCGCTGCCGTCCAGTTTCACCGTGCTGGAAGCCTTGCCGCTGACTCCCAACGGCAAGCTCGATCGCCGCGCGCTGCCGGCGCCGGATCGGGTCGCCCGCGCCGCCTTCGTCGAGCCCGGTACGCCAGCCGAGCGCAAGTTGGCCGAATGGTGGCAGCGCATGCTGCGCGTGGAGCGGGTCGGCCTGCACGACAACTTCTTCGAGCTTGGCGGCGATTCGCTGACCGCCGCCGAGATGGCGGCGAGTTTCCCCGAGCAGTTCGGCGTGGAGCTGCCCCTGGGTAGTCTGTTCGAAGCGCCCACGGTGGCCAGTCTGGCCGCCTTCGTCGAGCGGACCGGTGGCGCGGGTGACGATCCGCTGGGCGAGGTGCTGGTGCTGCGCGGGCCGCGCAAGCTGCATGAGGTCGGCAAGGTGCAGCCGCGGCCGCTGTTCTGCATCCATCCGATGCTCGGCCTGGGCCTGGGCTTCTCCAGCCTGTTGCGCCATCTGGACCCGGCCATGCCGGTGTATGCCCTGCAATCGCGAGGTCTGCGCGGGGACGTGCGGTTGCCGGCCAGCATCGAGGAAGTGGCGGCGGACTATCTGGCGCAGATCCGGCGCATCCAGCCGGAGGGGCCGTATCGCCTCGTCGGCCGTTCGCTTGGCGGGTTGATCGGGCATGCCATCGCCGAGCAGCTGCTGGCGATGGGCGAGCGGGTAGAGCTGCTGGCCATGATCGACAGCTACCTGTTCACCGCGGGCGAGCGCTCCCGTCCGCGCGAGGAAGCCAGGGAAGTGCGCGCCGCGCTGGGTTTCCTGGGTTTGCATCAGCATGTCGGCGAGCATTCGCCGCAGACCCTCAAGGAACTGGCGACGCTGCTGCTGCACAGCTACAACGCGCGCTCGATCCCGCTGGTGCAGGAGATCATCCGTCGCCATCCGCAGTTTCTCGAGCACCTGTTCGCGGTGATGCGCAACAACCTCGAACTGGCGCGCCAATACACGCCGCAACGGGTGAACCTGGATCTGCTGTTCTTCCAGGCGACCGAGCGCGAGGGCGACCTCGACGGCATCCTGGATCATCGTCCTTCGGCGTGGCGGCCCTTCATCGGCTGGCGTATCGAAGTGCGCGAACTGGCGTGCCATCACGAGGCCGTGCTCGATCCCGCGCCGGCGGCGCAGATCGGCACGGTGCTGCGCCATCGCTTGTCCGACATCCCGGATGAGCGCGTACCGCTGTCGCCGCTGGCGCCGCAGCCGGATCTCGCCGCGGCGTACGGCTGATGACGATGAAGCCCATCGTCATCTTCACCATCGGCACGCAGGGCGACGTGCGCCCCTGCGTGGCGCTGGGGCAAGGGTTGCGGCGCGCGGGTTACCCGGTGCGCATCGCGACCAGCGGCAACTTCGCCGGACTGGTGCGCGAGGCAGGCCTGGAGTTCTTCCCGCTCACCGCCGACTTCCAGGCCATGCTGGAAGCCGACCGCAGCATCGCCGACCAGGGCCTGGACATGCGCGCGATGGCGCGCATCTTCCGCGAGCGCTACGCGCAATGGGCCGTGCATTGGGCCGATGAGGGCATGGCCGCGAGCGAAGGCGCCGGTCTGCTGATCGGGGTGAGCAACAGCACCTTGCTGGCCAAGGCGCTGTCCGAGCGGCGCGGCGTGCCGTTCGCGATCGCGCGGCTGCAGCCGCTGACGCCATCGCGCCTGCTGCCGCCGATGGTGCTGGCCGGCTCGCGCGAGCGCCTGCCGGGGGTGCTCAGCCTCGCCGCGCATCAGCTGCTGTGGCTGCTGGTGTGGCACGTGATGCGGCCGGCGATCAACGACATCGTGCGGCCAAGGCTGGGATTGCCGCGGTATCCGTGGCACGGCCCCTATCTCGGGCGCGGCGCGCTGGACGCCAAGGTGATCAACGGTTTCAGCCGGCATGTACTGGAGCGGCCGGCGGATTGGCCCGACAGCTCGCAAGTGACGGGCTACTGGTTCTTCGATCCGCCGGACTGGACTCCGCCGCCGGAACTGGCGGACTTCCTCGCCGCCGGAGCTAAACCTGTCTACATCGGCTTCGGCAGCATGGTCAGCCATCAAGCCGAGGCCTTCACCCGCACCGTGCTGGAAGGCGTGCGCAAGAGTGGCCGGCGCGCCGTACTGGCGGCCGGCTGGGGCGGCCTGGAGATCGCCGAAGGCGCGCTCGACGAACAGATCTACGGTTTGCGCCAGGCGCCGCACGACTGGCTGTTTCCGCGCATGGCCGCGGCCGTACACCATGGCGGCGCGGGCACCACCGCGGCGGCAGTGCGCGCGGGCATCCCTTCGGCCGTCGTGCCGTTCTATGGCGATCAGCCGTTCTGGGCGCGCTGCCTGCACCGCCGCGGAGTGGCTCCCGCGGCACTGGATCGGCGCGTGCTGGACGCGGATGCGCTGGCCGGCGCGCTCAAAGCGGTGCAGCAACCGGCCATGCTGGCCGAAGCAGAGGCGTTGGGCCGGGCGGTGCGCGCGGAGGATGGCGTGGGCGAAGCATTGCGGCACCTGCGGCGCTGGGGCCTGCTGGGCGAAGCGGATGCGGCGGAGACTGCGCGCATGCCGCAGCGGAGCGCGGCATGATCGCGCGGCGCCCGTTCACTCTGTTCGAGCGCGGCATGTATCTGGACGGCCAGCGGCCGGTAGCCCTCGTGCTGCCCGCGACGCTGATGGGCGCGCTGGACGAGCAGCGCCTGCGCCGCGCACTGGATCGCGTGCAGGCCAGGCATGCCGTGCTGCAAAGCCTGGTTGAACACGATACCGATGGACGTCCCTGGTTCGCGCAACAGGCGGCACCGCCGCCGATCTCCCTGCGCATTGTCCGACGCCAGGGCGACGGCGACTGGCAGGAGCAGGCGCGTATCGAGTGCGCGCGTCTGTTCGATGGCGCGCGCGAGCCGCTGGTGCGCCTGCTCTGGCTGCGCGGCGAAGAACGCAGCGATCTGCTGCTGAGCTGCCATCACTGCATCTGCGACGGCCTGTCGGCAGTGGGGCTGCTGCGAGACATTCTCACCGTATGCGGCCGTCCGGACGCGCCGCTCGGACCGAGCTTTGCACTGCACGGTGGTGCGGATCTGTTGCCGCCGGAAGTACGCGGCAATCGCCGGTTGCAGCGCCGGGCGCGCTTGAAGGCCGCGCTGTTCGGCGGGCTGGTGCGATTTCGCACGATCGGTCCGCCGGTGCATTACGGACCGGCCTATACGCTGCGCTGGTCGATCGAGCACGCGGACGTGCAGGCCTTGCTCCGGCGCGGCAAGCTTGAGGGCGTCGGCGTGTACGCTGCGCTATGTACGGCGTTCATGCTGGCCTTCTGGTCGGTACGCGGCATCCGCGGCGTGGACAAGTTCGTCGCGCCCGTCGATGCGCGCCGTTATCTGCCCGCGCTGCAAGGCGGCGCACTGTTCACCATGGCACCTACCGCCCGGTTGTCGTTCGGCCGCCGCAAGGCCGACGCGGATTTCTGGGCGATGGCGCGCGCGTTGCAAGACGATCTGCGCCGCAAGGTCGACCGCCTCGCGCCATCGTTCTACGAACAGTTGCTTGGACTGGAACGGCTGCACCCTTTGTTCGATCGCCTGGTGGCCTACTCGCGCTCGCACCGCGGAGGCCGCAGCGTGTCGTTGTCGTATCTGGGGCGACTCGATGCTTCGGCGCGGGACGACGGC
The DNA here is from genome assembly GCF_055814425.1 of Dyella sp. CR10. Lineage (NCBI taxonomy): Bacteria > Pseudomonadati > Pseudomonadota > Gammaproteobacteria > Lysobacterales > Rhodanobacteraceae > Dyella > Dyella sp. CR10. Next base: position 3,843,966 of record NZ_CP185986.1, on the reverse strand, counting down.
GGCTTCCGTCTCGAGGCCATTCATGCGCCGTCCGCGCAATTGGAGCCGACGACGGCCAATCTGATCACCATTGTCGGTTTCGCCGAACGGCTGGAGTTCGCCTTCATCTCCGACGAGAGTTCGCTGCCGCAGGCGCAGGCCGCGCAGATCCGTCAGCTGGCGATGGAGCTTCTGCAGGCGGCCGCGGCCGTGCCGGCAGCGGCATCGGTCGGCACCGGCGCGGCGCCGGCACTTCTGGATGCAAGGCAAGTGGAAAGCCCATGAGAAGCTACGGCGTGATCTTCGTGCTCTATCACCCGACCGAGGCCTTCCTGCGCAATCTGGACAAGGCGACGACGGCGGGACAGAACGTGGTCGCGGTGGACAACTCGCCACAGTCCGACGCCACGCTTCATGCGATGCTGCAGCGACAGGGCTGCACCGTCGTGCACAACGCCAATCGCGGTGGTCTCGCGGGTGCCTACAATCGGGGCGCCGAGATCCTGCTCGCGCGCGGCTGCGAGGTGGTCTTCCTGCTCGATCAGGATTCGGATATCGGCGAGGACTTCTTCGACGCCATGATGCAAGCCTGCGAGCGCGAGGAGGGCGACACGTTCATCCTCGGGCCCAAGATCTACGAGATCAATCTGGAAAAGTTCATGGTCGTGCTGCCGCCGGGACGGCGCTGGCCCAAGCCGCAGAAGATGCGCGAGCCGACCGAGGGCGTGTTCGACACTTTGTTCGTGATCTCTTCGGGCTCGGCGATCTCGGCGCAGGCGTATCGCCGGCTGGGCGCGTTCCGCGAGGACTTCTTCATCGAGTACATCGATATCGAATACGGCCTGCGTGCCAACAGCCAGGGCGTCCCCGTGCGCATGAACGCGGCGGTGACGATGCGCCAGACCACTGGCCAGATCGAACGGCACGGCCGTCTGTTCACGACCAACCATGCGGCGTGGCGGCGCTACTACGGCGCGCGCAACGGTGTCTTCGCCCTGCGGCTGTATCGGAAGCACTGGTCGCTGTATCGGCTCGGCGGCCTGCTGGCACTGCATCAGGCGCTGTGCGTCTTGCTGTTCGAACCGCACAAGCTGCGCAAAGTGCTGGCGATCGCCTGCGGCTATCTGGACGGGCGTCGCGGCCGCCTGGGTACGTTCGAAAGCCTGCATCCGCGCGTCGCCGCGGTCTGTAAAAACGAACCGGCGCGCAGCGCCGGGTCTGCCGGCACGGCGGCAGCCACGGAACCCGGACCATGATGCGCAAGCTCTCCACCATCGAGCACCTGATAGACGGCAATATCACCTATCGCCTCACCATCGATGGCGCGCTGCCGATGGAGCGCCTGCGTGCCGCGCTGGATCGCATACAGCGCAAGCATCCGGCGCTGCGAATGCTGTTGCGGTCCGAGCGCGATGGCCTGTACTACGCGCTCGACGCGGCCGGCCCGGTGCCTCTGCGCGCGGCGATCTGCACCTCGGAGCAGGTGCTCGCGGGCGAGATCGCGCGCGAGGAGGCCACCGTCTTCGCTGCCGACGAACCCTTGTTGCGCGTGGCCTGGCTACGCACCGGACGCGGCGGCGTGCTGCTGCTCACTACCGCGCATCGCATCTGCGACGGCATGAGCATCCTCACGCTGGCGCGCGAGCTGCTGTCCGCGCTGCATCGCGAAACGCCACTGCCGCCCTATGCGCCGATCAGCCCGCTGGATGTCGCCCGTGCGCCGGACGGCAAGGATGAGCGCCGACAGCGTCTGGTTGCCCGCGTGCTCAACGGCCTGATCGCGCTGATCCCGCCGTCGCGCCGGCCATTGCGGCACGATTCGATACGGCGTGAGTGGCAGGTGGATGCAGGCCTGACGGCGGTGCTCAAGCATCGCTGCCGGATCGAAGGAGTATCGATGCATGCGGCACTGCTGGCGGCGCTCGATCAGGCCTTGCAGACGGCGCTCGGCAAACGCGCGCCGACGCGGATCGATAATCCGGTAGATGCTCGGCGCGGCCGGCTATCCCAGCTCAAGGACGACATGCTGTTCTTCGGGGGCGGCAGCTTCAAGATCGCGGTGGGGCGCGAACGCGGCGCGGACCTGTGGGAAAGGGCGCGCGATATCTATCGGGAGATGGGGGAGAAGATCGAGCAGGAAATGCGCGATATTCCCGGCAAGTACCATTTCTGCGAAATGCTCAAGCCACCGTCGGAAGGCAAGCTGCGTTCCATCGTGCGGCTGGGCGATGCGCTGAGCCGCAATGGCAACTGGAATCAGTTTTCCTTTTCCAACCTGGGCCCGATCGCCTTGGTGGATGAGAATGCGCCGTTTCGGCTGGAGGATTTCAGCCTGTCGGTGCGTTCCTTCGGTATCCGTCCGCTCGGCCTGGTCGCCTTCGCGCTGCACGGGCGACTGCGTTTCGTGTTCATGGGCGAAGAGCAGTGCATGAGCGTGGCCGAGGTCGATGCGCTGGAGCAGGCGTTCATGGGCCTGCTGCGGGAGCAGGCCATGCATCGCCCGCGCGCGGCCGAAGCGATGGGGGCATTGGGCATGGCGGCGGACTGACGGCCGCCGCCGCACCCCTGGAAACGTCAGACCGGCTCCAGCCAGCCCCACTGATCGTTGGTCTTGCCGTTGAACAGGCCGAAGAACAGTTCCTGCAGGCGACGCGTGACGCGGCCCGCCTTGCCGGAGCCGATCTTCTTGCCGTCCACCGAACGGATCGGCGTGATCTCGGCGGCGGTGCCGCACATCAGCAGTTCGTCCGCGAGATACAGGTATTCGCGCGGGATGTCGCGCTCGATCACTTCGATACCGTCTTCGCGCGCCAGCGTCATCAGCGTGTGGCGGGTGATGCCGGTGAGGATCGAGGCGCTGGCCGGCGTGGTGTGCAGCACGCCGTCGAACACCAGGAACAGGTTCTCGCCCGCGCCTTCGCTGAGCAGACCCGTGGAAGCCAGCGCGATGCCTTCGCCGAAACCGAGGCGACGCGCTTCGCGCGCGATCAGCTGGCCGGACAGGTAATTGCCGCCCGCCTTCGCGCCGGCCGGAATCGTGTTCGGCGCGAAGCGCTGCCAGCTCGACACGCAGGCGTCGATGCCGCTTTCCAGCGCTTCCGGACCGAGGTACGGGCCCATCGGCCACGCGGCCACGGCCACGTCGATCGGCGTTTCCGCCGACAGGCCGAAGCCGCCGAGGCCGCGGTAGGCGACAGGGCGCAGATAGGCCGCGCCGAGCTCGTTCTTCTTGATCACGTCGCGGCAGGCGGCGGCGATTTCGTCGCGCGAATAGGGCAGGACCATGTCGTAGATCTTGGCCGATTGGTACAGGCGCGTGAGGTGATCGGTGAGGCGGAAGATCGCCGCGCCGTCCGGCGTGGCGTAGCTGCGAATGCCTTCGAACACCGACGAGCCGTAGTGCAGCGCATGCGACATCACATGCGTAGTGGCTTCGCGCCAAGGCTTGATCTGGCCGTTCTGCCAGATCCATTCGGGATACTGCTGCGCCATGTCGGTTCTCCGGAAAAATGGCCGCCATGATACCCGCTGGCGGACGCGACCATCTTTCAACCGGCTTGCAGCGTTATTCGGCGTTGCGCAACCACAGGCAACCGGAGCGGCGCACGATGGCGAAACGGGTTTCGCGCGGCGCGCCGCTGGCATCGTTGGAGGCAGTGTGCAGCACCAGTTCGCGTTCGGCGGCCGGGGGCGGATGGTCGACGGGGTCCGAGCCCGGCGCCGGCGCGGCATCCGGATCCGGCGAGGCTTGTGCGTTCTCGCCACCGAAGTCCAGCAGCGGATATTTCACCAGCGTGCCGAGGGCGCGAATGTCTGACACCGCGTTGCTACGGCCGTAGCCGTTCCACAGCATCAGACCGGCGAGCCGGTTGGGATCGCGCGCGGCGAAGGCATCGGCGACGCTCTCGCGCAGCTCGGCGACGTTGGCGGCGCACAAGGTTGGCGGCACCACGGCGGCCGGGGAGGCAGGCGTGGTCGATTTCGGCGCGGCCTGCACGGGTGTCGCCTGCATGGCGGCGCAGGGCTGGTCGGTGAACAGCGGGTTGCCGTCGGGGCCGATGCAGCGGTGCACGCCCGCTTGTGCGGCGACGGCGCCGGAAAACAGCCAGAGCGGAGCGGACAGCAGGAACACGGAAAGCCACAGTAGACGCATGCCGCGCAGGATAACCCGCGCGCCGAGGGTCAGATTGCCAACCGGTCCAGCACCGCCTGCGTCGGCTTGGCGCGATTCAGCGTGTAGAAGTGCAGCCCCGGCGCACCGCCTTCCAGCAGACGGCGGCACAGCCCTGCCACCACGTCGGCGCTCAGTTCGCGGATCGATTCGGCATCGTCGCCGTGCGCCTGCATGCGCTTGGCGATCCAGCGCGGGATCTCGGCGCCGCAGGCGTCGGAGAAGCGCTTGAGCTGGCTGAAGTTGGAGATCGGCATGATGCCGGGCACTACCGGTACGTCCACACCGAGCCGGCGCACATCGTCGACGAAGCGGAAGTAGGCGTCGGCATTGAAGAAGTACTGGGTGATGGCGCCATTGGCGCCGGCCTCGACCTTGGCCTTGAAGTGGCGCAGGTCCGCCAGCGCGTCGTCGGCCTGTGGATGCGTTTCCGGATAGGCCGCCACTTCGACGTGGAAGTGGTCGCCGCTGTGCTTGCGGATGAAGGCGACCAGTTCCGCGGCGTAGCGGAAGTCGCCCGGCGATGCCATGCCCGAGGGCAGGTCGCCGCGCAGCGCGACGATGCGGCGGTAACCGGCGGCGCGGTAGCCGTCCAGCAGCTCGGCGATCTCGGCGCGGGTGCCGCCCATGCACGAAAGGTGCGGCGCCACGTCCAGCCCGTGCTCACGATGCAGGCGGGCCACGGTCTCGCCGGTATAGCTGAGGGTCGAGCCGCCGGCGCCGAAGGTGACCGAGACGTAGTCGGGGCCACGGCGCTTCAGCAGGCGGGCGGTGCGGTCGAGCTGTTCGCGCTGTTCCTCGGTCTTGGGCGGGAAGAATTCGAAGCTGATCGCCGGCATCACTGGGCTCTCGGAGAAGGGTGTCGGGGAGTATATATCTCTTGGTCGCGATGAAGCGATATATGGATGAAACATCAGCTGGGGGCACAAAAAAAGCGCGCGGTTCGCACCGCGCGCCTTTCGTTCCGATCCGCCGGCCGCTCAGTAGCGGTAATGGTCCGGCTTGTACGGGCCTTCCACCGGCACGCCGATGTAGGCGGCCTGCTCGGGGGTCAGCTTGGTCAGCTTCACGCCGATCTGTTCCAGGTGCAGGCGGGCGACTTCCTCGTCCAGCTGCTTGGGCAGACGGTAGACAGTCTTCTCGTAGACGTCCTTGTTCTTCCACAGGTCGATCTGCGCCAGCGTCTGGTTGGAGAAGCTGTTGGACATCACGAAGCTCGGATGGCCGTGCGCGCAGCCGAGGTTCACCAGGCGGCCTTCGGCCAGCATGTAGATGCTGTTGCCCGTCTTGCTGAAGGTGTAGCGGTCGACCTGCGGCTTGATGGTTTCGCGCGACACGTCCTTGGCGCCGTTCAGGCGGTCGATCTGGATCTCGTTGTCGAAGTGGCCGATGTTGCACACCAGGGCGTTGTTCTTCATCGCCGCCATGTGCTCGAGCGTGATGATGTCCTTGTTGCCGGTGGTGGTGACGTAGATGTCGGCGGTGCCCAGCGTGTCTTCCACGGTGGTGACCTGGAAGCCTTCCATCGCCGCCTGCAGCGCGTTGATCGGGTCGATCTCGGTGACGATCACGCGCGCGCCGAAGCCCTTCAGCGAATGCGCGCAGCCCTTGCCCACGTCGCCGTAGCCGCACACCACGGCCACCTTGCCGGCGACCATCAGGTCGGTGGCGCGCTTGATGCCGTCGGCCAGCGACTCGCGGCAGCCGTACAGGTTGTCGAACTTGCTCTTGGTGACCGAGTCGTTGACGTTGATCGCCGGCACCAGCAGCTTGCCGGCTTCCATCATCTGGTAGAGGCGGTGCACGCCGGTGGTGGTCTCTTCGGAGACGCCCTTCCAGTCCGCGGCGACCTTCTTCCAGAAGCCGGGACGCTCCTTGGCAGTGCGCTTTAGCAGGTCCTTGATGACCTGTTCCTCATGGTTGCCGCTGGGCGTGTTGACCCAGTCGTCGCCGTTCTCCATGTCCAGACCCTTGTGGATCAGCAAGGTCGCGTCGCCGCCGTCGTCGACGATCAGCTCGGGGCCTTGCATGCCCGGGTGGGTGAGCATGTCCAGCGTGCAATCCCAGTACTCCTCCAGCGTCTCGCCCTTCCAGGCGAACACCGGGATGCCGGCGGCGGCGATGGCCGCGGCACAGTCGTCCTGGGTGGAGAAGATGTTGCAGGAGGCCCAGCGCACCGAGGCGCCCAGGGCGCTCAGGGTCTCAATCAGGACCGCGGTTTCCTTGGTCATGTGCAGCGAGCCGGACAGGCGCACGCCCTTGAGCGGCTGCTCCTTGGCGTAGCGGGCGCGGATCTGCATCAGGCCGGGCATTTCCTCTTCCGCCATGCGGATGCGGCGGCGGCCCAGCTCGGCGAGGGCGATGTCGCGGACCTTGAAGTCCTGGCCGGCGGCTTCTTTGCTGACTGCGTTCATTGGTGCTTAGCTCCGGAAGTTTGTGCGGCATGACTGCCGCATCGTTGACCGGGCGCCGTTTTGCAGAGAAAGACCGCCGAGCCTGGCCGTGGACCTGCACGACGCACCGGGTGGTGCGGGCCATGCAGCCGCGGTCGCAGCGCCCCTCGACGGGAGCTGGCAAGTATAGCGGCAGGCCCGTTGGCGTTTCGTCAGGGCAGTGGCCGCCGTCGCCGCGGACCGTGACGGATGGCCTAGGCCGGGTCGTGGCGGGGCGGCTATGGTCGCAAGTTGCTACGTGCCAGAGGCTGCTCTCCTGCCATGAATACCCCGCTCCGGCGTCTCGCTCTCGTCGCCTTCCTTCTCGCCGCCCTGCCGATGGCGGTATCCGCGCGCACGCCGGAAGCCCCGGCCGCCGCATCGGCCAGCGGCTACCGGCTGCCGCCGGCGCCGCTGCAGGCGCTGGTGGATGCGCCGCGGCCGCCGCAGCTGTCGATCAGTCCGCGGCGCGACCTGCTGGCGCTGATCCAGACGCCCGCGCTGCCCGGCATCGATGTGGTGGCGCAGCCGGAGCTGAAGCTGGCCGGCCTGCGCATCAACCCGCGCACCTATGCACAGAGCCGCTTCGCCTTCGGCAGCGACCTGTGGCTGATCGATGTGGCCAGCTGCAAGGAGATCCGTTTCCAGGGACTGCCCGCGTCGCTGTCGATCGCCACTACCAGCTGGTCCCCCGATCAGCGCCATCTCGCCTTCAACCAGGTGGATGCGGCGTCCGGCCGCAACGAGCTGTGGATGGTCGATATCGCCACGCGCCAGGCGCACAAGCTCACTGAGCTGCCGCTCAACACGGTGGCTGGCCGCGGCTACCGCTGGATGCCCGACGGCAAGCGCCTGCTGGTGCAGCTGCGGCCGGAAGGGCAGGGCGCGGTGCCGGCGGCCAATGGCATTCCCGCCGGACCCAACACGCAGGAGACCCGTACGGGCGGCGGCGTGAAGGCGATCCGTACCTACCAGGACCTGCTGCGCAACGAGGACGACGCGCGCGTGTTCGAGCACTACCTGCGCACGCAGGCCGCGCTGCTAGATCTGGATGGCAAGGTGAGCAGGCTCGGCGAGCCTGCGCTCACCCTCGCGCTGGAACCTTCGCCGGATGGCCGGTATCTGCTGCGCCAGCGCATCGAGCGTCCGTTCTCCTATCTGGTGCCGGTGGAGAATTTCCCGCGCCGCATCGAGGTGCTGGATCTGGACGGCAAGCGGGTCAAGGAGATCGCGCAATTACCGCTGATGGAGGGCCTGCCCACCGGCAACGATGCCGTGCCGACTGGCGTGCGCGACATTGACTGGCGTGCCGATGCGCCTGCGACGCTGGTGTGGGCCGAAGCGCAGGACGGCGGCGATCCCGCGCGGCCAGCCGAGGTACGCGACCTGGTGAAGATGCAGGCGGCGCCGTTCGAGCAGGCGCCCGTCACGTTGGCCCGGCTTTCCAGCCGCTACCGCGGCGCCTACTGGGGCAATGGCGAGCTGGCGCTGATCGACGAGTTCTGGTGGAAGACCCGCCAGGTGAAGGAATGGCGCGTGGCGCCGGACCACCCGGAGCAGGCGCCGAAACTAGTGCGCGAAGGTTCCTCGGAAGACCGCTACAAGGACCCGGGCGTGCCGGCGACGCAAGAGGACGAGCGTGGCCAGTCGCGTCTGCTGCTCGCCGTCGACGGACACAGCATTTATCGCCTCGGCAAGGGCGCTTCGCCGGAAGGCGACCGACCGTTCGTCGACCGGGTCGACCTCGACAGCGGCCGCAGCGAGCGGCTGTTCCACTCGCAGGCGCCGTACTACGAGGCGCCGCAGGTGCTGCTGGATGCCGAAGGCGGGCGCGCGTTGACTTCGCGCGAGACGCCGACCGACCCGCCGAACTTCTACGTGCGTGACCTGACGTCCGCCACGTCGCCGCGCGCGCTCACGCATTTCCCGCATCCCACGCCGCAGCTGAAGGACGCGAAGAAAGAGCAGATCCGCTACAAGCGCAAGGACGGCGTGGAACTGACCGCGACGCTGTACCTGCCGCCGCACTACGACCCGAAGAAGGATGGTCCGCGCCCGATGCTGATGTGGGCCTATCCGGCCGAATTCAAATCGGCTGATGCGGCAGGCCAGGTGACCGATTCCCCGTACCGCTTCAATCGCATCAGCTATTGGGGCCCGCAGGCGTTCCTGGCGATGGGCTACACGGTGCTGGAGAATTTCTCCGTGCCGATCGTCGGCGAGGGCAGCAAGGAGCCCAACGACACCTACATCCCGCAGCTGGTGGCCAGTGCCGAGGCGGCGGTGGATGAAGTCGTGCGCCGCGGCGTGGCCGATCGCGAGCGCATCGCGGTGGGCGGCCATTCCTACGGCGCCTTCATGACCGCCAACCTGCTCGCCCACACGCGCCTGTTCAAGGCCGGCATCGCGCGCAGCGGCGCCTACAACCGCACGCTCACGCCGTTCGGTTTCCAGTCCGAGGAGCGCAACTACTGGCAGGCGCAGGACGTCTACAACGCGATGTCGCCGTTCAATTACGCCGACCACATCAAGGATGCGCTGCTGCTGATCCATGGCGAGCAGGACAACAACTCCGGCACCTTCCCGATCCAGAGCGAGCGCCTGTACGCGGCAGTGAAGGGATTGGGCGGCACCGCCCGGCTGGTGATGCTGCCCAACGAGGCGCATGCCTACCGCGCGCGCGAGTCGATCATGCAGATGCTGGCGGAATCGAACGACTGGCTGGAGCGATATCTGAAAGCACCGAAGGCGACGCCCGCCAAGGCAGCGGCACCCTGAGATGAGCAAGACGAAGCGGGGCGCCGGAGCACCCCGCTTCGTTTCAGAAGCAACCGTTGCGAGCTCATGCGGCAGTGCATCATCCATCGGAATCTTCGGGTAGTCTTGGCCGTCCAGACATCCGCAAAACATGGCTCCGATGACCCAGCAGCAGCGCAGTCCTGAGTTCGCCCCGCACGATGCGCCCCTGCGCGAGGATGTCCGCCGGCTCGGCACCCTGGTCGGCAACATGCTGGCCGAGCAGGTCTCGCCGGCCTTTCTGGATGAGGTCGAGCGCGTGCGCACGGCCGCCATCGCGCGCCGCCACGAGGGCGCGTCCCTGGCGCCGCTGGCGGAACTCCTGACCGGGCTCGACACCACACATGCCGAAGCGCTGGCGCGCGCCTTCGCGACCTATTTCCAGGCGGTCAACATCGCCGAGCGGGTGCACCGCATTCGCCGTCGCCGCGATTACCAGCGCGAGAATCGCGCGCCCCAGCCCGATTCGCTGCTCGATGCGCTGGCCGGCCTGAAGGCGCAGGGCGTTGGCGCGGGCGAGCTGCTGGAATGGCTGGCGCGCCTGCGCGTGGAGCCGGTGTTCACTGCCCATCCCACCGAGGCGATGCGCCGTTCGCTGCTGGAGAAGGAACAGGCGATCGTGCGCGCCCTGATCGACAACTTCGATCCCAGCCGCACGCCGCAGGAGCGCAAGGAAGACGAAGACCGCATCTTCATGGCGCTGTCGTCCGCATGGCAGACCGCGGAGGCGTCGCCGGTGCGTCCCAGCGTGCAGGACGAGCATCATCACGTCGGCTTCTACCTGGCCAATCCGATCTACCGCATCGTGCCGGCGCTGTACGAATCGCTGGCCGACGCATTGCAGGAGGTCTATGGCGTCGCCGTGGCCCTGCCGCGCCTGCTGTCCTTCGCCACCTGGGTCGGCGGCGACATGGACGGCAACCCCAACGTGGGTGCCGATACCATCGCCACCAGCCTCGCCACCCAGCGCGCGCACGTGCTGGAGCATTACATCGAGGACATTGCCGGACTGGCGCGCCTGCTCAGCCAGACCGAGGGTCGCGTGGCCACGGACGAACGACTGGAGCAGCGGCTGGCTCAGTACCGCGAGCGCTTTCCCGGGGCGGCCGCGCAGGTGCGCCCGCGCCATGCGGACATGCCGTATCGCAGCTTCCTCACGGTGGTCCAGGCGCGTCTGCAGGCCACTCACGATGACAGTCATCCGGAGGCCTATGCATCGCCGCAGGACCTGCTCGCCGACCTGCAACTGATCGCCGACAGCCTGATCGACCACCGCGGCTTGCACGCAGGTGCCTACGCCGTGCAGCGCGCGATCTGGCGCGTGCGCACGTTCGGCTTCCATATGGCCCGCCTCGACGTACGGCAGGACTCGCGCGTACACGACGATGCCCTGGCCGCGCTGCTCGGCCAGAGCGATTGGCCGGAGCGGGACGCGGCGGCACGCGCGGCGGCGCTGCAGCCTTACGCCAGCGGCGAGCAAGCCTTCGCCGCCTGTGACGATGCCGGTGCGCAATCGCTGCAGGCGGTGTTCGCCACGTTGCGCGACGCACGCAAGCGCTACGGCAGCGACGCCGTGGGCCTGTACATCATCAGCATGGCGCGCTCGGCGGCGGACGTGCTGGCGGTGCTGGCGCTGGCGCGGCACGGGGGCCTAGTGCAGGACGAGGCCTCCTGCGTACCGCTGGACATCGCGCCGCTGTTCGAGACGGTCGACGATCTCGCGAATGCGCCTGCGACGCTGCGCGCGCTGTTCGCCGATCCCGTCTATCGCACGCATCTGGAGGCGCGCGGCGGCCGCCAGTGGGTGATGCTGGGCTATTCGGACAGCGGCAAGGATGGCGGCACGCTGGCGTCGCGCTGGGGGCTTCAGCGCGCGCAGGTGGAGCTGCTGGACGTGGCGAAGGCGGCCGGTGTGCGGCTGTCGTTCTTCCATGGCCGCGGCGGATCGGCCAGCCGCGGCGGCGCGCGCATCGCGCCGGCGCTGATGTCTTCGCCGCGCGGTTCGGTCGCCGGCGTACTGCGCGTGACCGAGCAGGGCGAGGTGATTCACCGCAAATACGGCATTCGCGCGCTGGCGCTGCGCAATCTGGAGCAGACCGTCGGCGCCGTGCTGCGCGCCAGCCTGCGCCCGCGCGAGACAGAGGCGCGCGAAGAGCTGTGGCGCGAACGGATGGGCCGCCTCGCGGCCACCAGCCGCCAGACCTATCGCGCGTTCGTCGATCGCGACGGCTTCATCGACTACTTCCGCAGCGCCACGCCGATCGACGTCATCGAGCGCATGACGCTCGGTTCGCGCCCGTCGCGCCGGCGCAGCATGCGCGGCGTGCAAGACCTGCGTGCGATTCCCTGGGTGTTCGCCTGGACGCAATGCCGCTCGATCATCACCGGCTGGTATGGCCTGGGTACCGCGCTGGAACGGGGCGCGGAAGAGTTCGGCGAGGCAGCGTTGGCGGAGATGGCGCGCGACTGGCCGTTCTTCGCCAACATGCTGGACGACGTGGAGATGGTGCTGGCCAAAAGCGACCTGGACATCGCCGAGGCGTTTTCGCGCCTGGCCGGGGAGCTGCACGAACCGTTCTTCGCGCTGATCCGCGAGGAATTCGAGCGCACCACGCGCTGGTTGCTGCGCCTGAAGGGCAGCGATGAGTTGCTGCGCGATGCGCCGAAGCTGGCGGTGTCGATCCGCCTGCGCAATCCGTATGTCGATCCGATGAGCCTGTTGCAGGTGGACTTGCTGCGGCGCTGGCGCGCCGGCGGCAGCGAGGACGACGCGTTGTTGCGCGCTCTGGTGGCCTGCGTGAACGGGGTGTCGCAGGGTCTGCAGAATACGGGTTGAGGCGCTTGCGCAAAATCTTGCGTAATCGCTAGGCTCGTGACTTTTCAACCACGAACGAATCGACTTTATGCAGCCTTCCCCCCGCCGCCTCGGCCCCTTGCCCCTGTTGATCTTCGGCTCCCGCTGGCTGCAGCTGCCGCTGTACCTGGGCCTGATCGTGGCGCAATGCGTCTACGTGTTCCTGTTCGGCAAGGAGCTGTGGCACCTGATCCACGAAGCGCCGTCGCTGGGCGAGCAGGAGATCATGTTGATCGTGCTGGGCCTGATCGACGTGGTGATGATCTCCAACCTGCTGGTGATGGTGATCGTCGGCGGCTACGAGACCTTCGTGTCGCGCCTGCGCCTGGAAGACCACCCCGACCAGCCCGAGTGGTTGTCACACGTGAACGCCTCGGTGCTGAAGGTCAAGCTGGCCATGGCGATCATCGGCATCTCGTCGATCCATCTGCTGAAGACCTTCATCGCGGCCGGCTCGCTGGGCGGCTTGCCGTTCTGCTCGGCGGAAGTGCTGGCGAGCATTGCCGAGAACGGCCCCGGCAACGTGCTCAAGTGCGCCACGCTCACGCCGGTGGGCGTGATGTGGCAGACCATCATCCACCTGGTGTTCATCGTGTCGGCGATCGGTATCGCGTACACGGACCGTTTGATGCAGAACGGCAAGAAAGACGAGCACCACTGAGGCAAGCGCCTGGCTCCCTCTTCTCCTCCGGGGAGAGGGTGGGGTGAGGGGCTCCTACGGAGCGCGGATGGCCATGGCTCGATGAAGACCGAAAGTCAGATGCCGGCGCTGGCGCCGCTTTCTCCAACACCCGCCCCTCATCTGGCTGCCGCCATCTTCTCCCCGGAGGGGAGAAGAGTCCCACGTTGAAAGGTGTTTATCCTTCCAGTTCGGTCCAGCGCGCGTAAGCGCCATCCAGCTCCGCCTGCGCCTTCGCCAGCGCGTCGTTGTAGCGCTGGATCGCGGCGTTGTCCTGCTGGAAGAACGCAGGATCGTTCATGGCGGCGGAACGCTCGGCGATCTCCGATTCCAGCTGCTCGATGCGCGCCGGCAGCTGTTCCAGCTCGCGCTGGTCCTTGTAGCTGAGCTTGCGTTTCGCCTTCTCGGGCTCCGCCGCGCGTGGCGCCTCGACGGGCTTCGCCGGAGCTGCCGCCGGTTCCGCGACGCGCGTTGACGGCCGCTGCCGCAGCCAGTCGCTGTAGCCGCCGACGTAGTCACCGACCTTGCCATTGCCTTCCAGCACCAGCGTGCTGCTGACCACGTTGTCGAGGAACTCGCGATCGTGCGAGACCAGCAGCAGGGTGCCCTGGTACTCGGTGAGCAGTTCTTCCAGCAGTTCCAGCGTCTCCACGTCGAGATCGTTGGTCGGTTCGTCCATCACCAGCAGGTTGGACGGCTGCGCGAACAGCTTGGCCAGCAGCAGGCGGTTGCGTTCGCCGCCGGACAGCCGGGTGATCGGCGCGCGGGCGCGCTCGGGCGAGAACAGGAAGTCCTGCAGGTAGCCGATGATGTGCTTGCGCTGGCCGTTGAGCTCGATGTATTCGCGGCCTTCGGCGACGTTGTCCAGTGCGTTGAGCGCGTCGTTGAGCTGGCTGCGGTGCTGGTCGAAGTAGGCGATCTGCAGGCCGGTGCCGAGGACCACCTCGCCGCGCTGCGGCTTCAGTTCGCCGAGCAGGATTTTCAGCAGCGTGCTCTTGCCGGCCCCGTTGGGGCCGATGATGCCCACGCGGTCGCCGCGCATGATGACCGTATCGAGATCGTCGATCAGCACACGCCCGCCATAGGCCTGGTGCACGTGGCGCGTCTCGATCACCTTCTTGCCCGAGGCCTGCGCATTGGCCAGCGTGATCTTCGCGTTGCCGCCCAGCTCGCGCCGCTCGGCGCGCTCGCGGCGCAACGCCTTGAGCGCGCGCACGCGGCCTTCGTTGCGGGTGCGCCGGGCCTTGATGCCCTGGCGGATCCACACTTCTTCCTGCGCCAGCTTCTTGTCGAACAGCGCATTGGCCTGCGCTTCGGCGTGCAGGCGCTCCTCGCGGCGGCGCAGATAGTTGTCGTAGTCGCCGGGCCAGCTGGTCAGCTGGCCGCGATCGATCTCGACGATGCGGGTGGCGAGCGCGCGCAGAAAGGAGCGATCGTGGGTGATGAACACGATGCTGCCGGCGAAGGACTTGAGGAAACCCTCCAGCCAGCCGATCGCCTCGATGTCCAGATGGTTGGTCGGCTCGTCCAGCAGCAGCACGTCCGGCTTGCGCACCAGCGCCTGGGCCAGCAGCACGCGGCGCTTCATGCCGCCGGAGAGGGCGGCGAAATCGGTATCGGCCGGCAGCTCCAGCCTTACCAGGACCTCTTCGACGCGGCGGTCCAGATCCCAGCCGTGGCGCGCTTCGATCTGCGACTGCACCTCGCCGAGGGCGTCGAGGTCGTGCTCGGCCAGCAGGTGGTGGTAGCGGGCCAGCAGCTGGCCGAGATCGCCCAGGCCGGCGGCGACCACGTCGAACACGCTGCCGGCGGTGTCCTGCGGCACCTCCTGCGCCATGCGAGCGATGACCGTGCCGGCCTGGACGCGCACTTCGCCGTCGTCCGGTTTCAGGTCGCCGGCGATGAGCTTGAGCAGGGTGGATTTGCCTTCGCCGTTGCGACCGACGATGCACACGCGCTCGTTAGTCTCGATCGACAGATCGACGTGTTCGAGCAGGAGAGGGCCGCCGACGCTGAAGTCGACGCGCTGGAGCTGGATCAGGGACATGTGCGCATTGTAGCCGCTGCGCGGGCCGGCCAAACGAAAACGGGCCGCTTGCGCGGCCCGTTTTACGGTGCGGATGCGTCGATCCGCTTACTTCAGCTTGGCGTCGGCGCGCAGCGCCTCGGCCTTGTCCGTCTTCTCCCAGGAGAAGGCGGTGTAGGTCTTGCCGTCCGGACCCTTCACTTCGTACGGGGTGCGGCCGAAGTGACCGTAACTGGCGGTCTGCTGGTACATCGGGTGGATCAGGTCCAGCATCTTGATGATGCCGTACGGACGCAGGTCGAAATGCTTGCGGATGAGCTTCTCGATCTTCTCGTCGCTGATCTTGCCGGTGCCGAAGGTGGTCACCGAGATCGAGGTCGGCTCGGCCACGCCGATGGCGTAGGAGACCTGCACCTCGCAGCGGTCGGCGATGCCGGCGGCCACGATGTTCTTGGCCACGTAGCGCGCCGCATAGGCGGCCGAGCGGTCCACCTTGGACGGATCCTTGCCCGAGAACGCGCCGCCGCCGTGGCGGGCCCAGCCGCCGTAGGTGTCGACGATGATCTTGCGGCCGGTCAGGCCGCAGTCGCCCACCGGGCCGCCGATCACGAACTTGCCGGTCGGGTTGATGTGGAACTTGGTGCCCTTGTGCAGCAGCTTGGCCGGCAGCACGGGCTTGAGGATGTGCTCGCGCACGGCCTCGACCAGGTCCTTCTGCTTGACGTCCGGATCGTGCTGGGTCGACAGCACCACGGCGTCGATCGCGGTCGCCACGCCGTCTTCGTAGCGCAGGGTGACCTGGCTCTTGGCGTCCGGGCGCAGCCAGGGCAGCGGCGAGTTCTTCTTCTTGCGGACCTTGGCCTGCTGCTCGACCAGGCGGTGCGAGTAGTAGATCGCCGCCGGCATGAAGTCCTTGGTCTCGTTGGTGGCGTAGCCGAACATCAGGCCCTGGTCGCCAGCGCCCTGTTCTTCCGGCTTCTTGCGGTCCACGCCCTGGTTGATGTCGGGGGACTGCTTGCCGATCAGGTTGAGCACGCCGCAGGTCTCGCCGTCGAAGCCGACCTCGGAGGAGTCATAGCCGATGTCCACGATCACCTTGCGGGTGAGCGCTTCCAGGTCGATCCAGGCGCTGGTGGTGATCTCGCCGGCCACGATGGCCACGCCGGTCTTCACCAGGGTCTCGCAGGCCACGCGCGCGCGCGGGTCCTGGGCCAGGATGGCGTCGAGGACGGCATCGGAGATCTGGTCGGCGACCTTGTCCGGATGGCCTTCGGAAACCGATTCGGAGGTGAAGAGGAAGTTGCTCATCGCGGGTTATATCCTTCCTTACGGATAGAGAGATGAAAGAGGGTGCGGCATGATACATGCCCGTCCCCGGTTTTGCAGCTACAGCATGACCCCGGCAGGTGACGATTTCGTGCCGATTCAGCCGTTTGGACGGCCAGGAGGCCGTTACGGGCGTCCTTCCGGCCCGCCTGGCGGAGCCTGAAAGTGGCGAAGAATAGCTCAGACAGGTCCCAGGGCGGCCGCGATGGCGGCGGTCGGCCAGGCCGGTCGTGATCCACGGCCATGCCGAGCCGACGGGTCCCTTGCCCGCCCGAGCGCGAGCCGCGACACATCGATGCGCGCGCAAGCAGGCTCATTCAGACGTCCAAATGCCGTGGGGCGCGGCAGTGCAGGCGAGCGTCTTCGCCGGGCATGCGACCTTCACGATGCCGATCACAGATTCCGCGGCGCCCTGCATTTTTCTGCGCGCCACGCAGGAAAACGCGAAGTCGGGGGCATAGACTCGCCCACCGCGAACAGGGGGAAGCCGGGCCATCAGGCCGCGCATCGCGATCCCCGTTTGGCGATTCGATGTGCGGAGGCGCTTGGGTCCTTGCATGAGACCCGCGCTCGACCTCTAGCCACGGAGTTCGCCATGTCTCTTTCGATGCGTACGCGCGCTTTCCGTTTCGCTCTCTTGCCTGTCGCGCTGGGCTTGTCGCTTGCGTCGCTGCCTGCTCGAGCCGACGGGAGCTGGGTGTCGACCACCACGCCACAGTCGGTGATTCCTCCACCAGGGAACGGCTGCGACTATGCCGGCAGCACATTCTGGGCGTTGAACAGCTCGTTCTACGGCAACGCCTTCTACGGCGGTTCGATTCCCGATTGCGTGGATCCTGGCACGCTGGTGCCGCTCGATCCGGGCACGCCGCTTCATCTGACGATCTCGCTGAAGTTTCGCCATCTGCCGCAGTTGCAGGACTTCCTGCGTGACGTGGTACAGCCCGGCACTGCGGTCTACGGGCAGTACCTGAGCCGTTCGCAATTCCAGGAAACCTACGCGCCCACGCCGGCGCAGGCCTTGGCGGTCGCTGCCTATCTTTTGAAGAACGGCTTCACGCATATCCAGGTGGCGCCGAACCGGTTGCTGATCGCCGCGGACGCTACCGCGGGCCAGGCCAGCAAGGCGTTCAATGTGCCGATGGTGCAATGGACGATGGGAGCTTCGACCGGCTACGGCACGGCGGGTCCCGTCCAGGTGCCTGCCATCCTCGGCGACATCGTGGATGTCGTGCAGGGATTGCCGAATGCGGCGCTTGGAGGAGCCGGCAGTAAATATCACGCTCCCCTGTTGCCGCCGTCGACACCGGTTTCCGGTAATGGCTATAGCCCGGTGGACTACGCCACGATCTACAACGCCGGCAGCGTCGGCCCCGGCACCCGTACCTTGGTGGCGATCATCGCGCAGGGTGACATGAGTCAGACCATCAGCGATCTCAATACTTTCGTCGCAAATCACCAATTGCCTGCCGTGCCCACCACGATCATTCCCACCGACACCGGACCGCTGGGCGAGGGCAGTGCGCATGACGAAAGCCAGACGATCGTCGGTGCCGCCGGCGGACTGGCTGGTCTGAGTTTCTACGCGATGCCCAACCGCGGCAGCGCGCCGACCACGGCCGATCTGACCTGGGCCTACAACCGCGCAGTGGCGGACGACACGGCGAAGATCATCCAGAGCTCCTGGCAGGTGTGGGAGCCCATCGCCTATCTGACCGGCGCACAGCAACAGGACGATGCGATCTTCATGGCGGCGCAGGCGCAGGGGCAGGTGTTCGTCGCACCGATCGGCGAAAAGAGCGACGGTGGCTGGCAGATCACCAACGTGTACCAGATGCCGCCGGAGCCGGCGACGTCACCCTATGTCGTGGCCATCGGTGGTTCGCAGGTGAGTACGAACGCCGGCAAGCAGTGGAGCGGCGAGACACTGTGGTCCGAGTTGTCCACGAACAACGATCCCGGGGTGCTGGCAATGGTTTACTGGTACGCCAATGGCGGTTACAGCCTGCACGAGCCGGTGCCGCCTTGGCAGGTGGCACAGGCGCTCACCGTCAGGCCCACGCCCAATCAGCCCGTCCAGCTGCCGACGAACCAGCGCTATGTGCCGGACCTGGCGTTCGATGCGCACATGGCCATTCCCGGTGACTGGCCGAGCGGCGACACACCTGCCGGTCCGACCAATGGGGCACGCATCATCGTGGGTGGCGTGGAGCACCACTTGTTCAACGGCACCGAGCTGGCGACAGCGGTTTTCACCGGGCTGTTCGCGCGCGTCGAATCGGCACACGGCAATGCGTTGGGCCTGCCGACACCGCAGATGTATGCGAACTTCGCGTTGGATCGCGGACCGCTGCATGATTTCAATGACCCGGCGGAGGGAGCATTCAATTACCTCTGTCCGGTGCCAGGCTGGAACACTTGCTCCGGCTGGGGCAGCCTCGACATCGGCAAGTTCAACGATTACGTGACGAAGTACTGGGGGCAATAGGCATCCCGGGTGCGAGCGCCTCCTCGAAAGAGGCGCTCGCTGCCACCTGTCGAGAGCGTTGCAAGCCAGTTGTCTGGCCTCATGCGATCTGGTCATGACATCGGGGCATAATCGATCGGAGAGTCCAAAGAGCCGACGAGGTGACGACAGTGCGATGGTTCCATAGCGCAGGTGGCCGTGCGACAGGCGTGCTGATGTGGTTGCTGCTGGTGGCGACGACCGCCGTGGCAGCGAAAGAGAGCGGTCCATCGGAGTGGCGCGAGGCGATGGATGCTTTCGCCGCGCAGGACCAGGCTCATCCGCCGCCGCAGCATGGGGTGCTGTTCATCGGCAGCTCCTCGATCAATTACTGGCATTCACTGGCTGAGGATTTCCCCGGCGTACCGGTGATCAACCGCGGCTTCGGTGGTTCCGCTATCGAAGACAGCACTTACTACGCCGATCGCATCGTCACGCCGTATCACCCGCGCCTGATCGTGATGTACGCCGGCGACAACGACGTATACGAGGGGCATTCGGCCGCGCAGGTGGCGGATGACTTCAAGGCTTTCGTGACGCGCGTGCGCAAGGATCTGCCCGAGGTGCCGGTCGTGTACATCTCGATCAAGCCCAGCGTGGCGCGCTGGTCACTGTGGCCAGTGATGAGCGAGGCGAACGGATTGATCCGCGATTGGGCGGCGACGCAGCGTGGCATACGTTTCGTCGATATCGCGCCACTCATGCTCGATGCGCAGGGCAAGCCGCGCGCGGAGCTGTTCCGCGACGATGGCCTGCACATGCTGCCGGCCGGCTATGCGCTGTGGATCAAGGCGCTGAAGCCCGTACTGGCCTCATGCGGTTTTCCGGTAAAGCAGCCCGCGACCGCCGCGCCCTGACGCCGGGCAGGCGCGGATTGCTCAGTACACGCTGGCGCGCGCCTGCACGAAGGCAAAGAAGAACACCGCGTTCGGGTCGTTGCGCACGGCCTGCAGTTCCTTGCGCATGCCGGCAACGGTCGCGTCGTCCACCTTGCCGCCGGCCAGCAGCGGCTCGGCCGCGGACAGCAGCAATTCCTCCCAGAACTCGATCATGTGCTTGCGCCGGCCCGGCTGGCGATTGTCCAGATGGAAGCTTTTCACCTCGGTCTGCACATCGTGATAACCACCGGCCAGCAGCAGGTTGCCGAGCTTCGCGCCTATGAACGGGTCTCCGCCGGAGTCGTACTGGTAGTCGTTGAAGGCCATCCAGTAGCGCAACAGGTGTGGCGAGTAGGGATCGAGAAAGAACGAGGCGTTGAGCACTTCGGTGACGTAGATCGTCGCGCCGGGGCTCAACACGCGGCGCACTTCGCTCAGCACGCGTGCCGGGCTGGGCATGTGCTCGAGCACCCAGCACAGGTAGGCCGCGTCGAAGCTGCGTTCGCCGAAAGGCAAATCGGTGGCGTCGGCTTGCCTGAGCTCGTAGCGCGAGGTGCACCAGGCGGTGGCGCCGAGATTGCGCTCGGCCGCGGCCAGCTGGGCTTCGGAGCGGTCTACGCCAGTCACGTGCAGTTGCGGGAAGCGGCGCAGCAGGATTTCGGTCTGCGCGCCCACACCGCTGCCGACTTCGAGCAGGCGCGTGGCGTCGCTGAAATCCACATGGCTGAACAGGCTGGTTTCGAACATCCGCGCCTGGCGTATCAGGCGTGCCTGCTCGGTGGGTGAGAAGCCATGGATGTAGGGAAAATCGCCGGAAGGATCGGTGGCCATGAGGCGGCCTTCGCATCGGAGCGGGAGGGACAGCTTAGGCCGCGTCCGTGACGCTCTCAATCGGCCGTCGGACGGAGCGTTGCGCGTGTCAGGCGGCGAGTTCCAGGCCGCTGGCCAGCGCCTGGAAGTAATCGCGTGTCAGCCGCAGCTGGTCCTGCGCGCTCTCGGCTCGGTTCACCACCTCGCGGAAGGCGGCGTTCTCCGGGCGATCCTTGGCGTACCACCCCAGGTGCTTGCGCGCGATCCGCACGCCGGACTGCTCGCCGTAGAAGGCGTACAGATGCTCCAGGTGCGCCAGCAGGATCGCGGCCACTTCCGCGGGGCCCGGTTCGGGCAGGCGTTCGCCGGTGGCGAGATAGTGGGCGACTTCGCGGAAGATCCATGGGCGGCCTTGCGCGCCGCGGCCGATCATCACTGCGTCGGCAGCGGTTGCGTCCAGCACGTGCCTGGCGTGCTCGGGCGAGGTGACGTCGCCGTTGGCGAGCACCGGGATACGCACGGCGTGTTTGACCGCGGCGATCGTTTCGTACTCGGCGTGGCCTTCGTACTTGTCGGCGCGGGTGCGGCCGTGCACGGCCAGTGCGGCGATGCCGGCGTCTTCGGCGATGCGCGCGATGGCCAGGGCGTTCTTGTTCTGGCGGTCCCAGCCTGTGCGGATCTTCAATGTCACCGGAATATCCACCGCATCGACCACGGCCTTGACGATGCGCGCCACCAGCGGCTCGTCCTGCAGCAGCGCGGAGCCGGCCCATACGTTGCAGACCTTCTTGGCGGGGCAGCCCATGTTGATGTCGATGATCTGCGCGCCGTGGTCGGCGTTGTAGCGCGCCGCCTCGGCCAGCATGGCCGGGTCGTAGCCGGCAATCTGCACGCTCACCGGTTCGGGTTCGCCGGCATGGTCCATGCGGCGCAGCGACTTGCGCGTCTGCCACAGCCGAGGATCGGCGGTGGTCATCTCGGACACGGCCAGGCCCGCGCCCAGCCGTTTGCACAGCAGGCGGAAGGGCTTGTCGGTGACCCCCGCCATGGGCGCGAGCACCACGGGCGGGTCGATGCGATAGGGGCCGATCTGCATCCGGCCATTTTAGCCGGGAGCAAGGGGCCGGGTCAGAAATCCACGGATGCCTGCACGAAGAAGGTACGCGGCTGGCCTACGTACAGGCCGTTGTTGTTGTCGGTGGAGCGCGTGAAATAGCGGCGGTCGAACAGGTTCTTCACGCCCACGCCGAGCTTCAGGTAGGACAGCGCCGGGCCGAAGCGGTACTCGCCGCGGAGGTTCCAGGTGGTCCAGCCGGGAATGTCGCCATAGTCGCCCGCCGGGGTGCCGATGGTTATGTAGTCGGACGGCTTGGCCGGATCGAAGCTGGGCGAGCCGGGGGAGTGCTGGCGCGACTGGGAGAACGCATCGAGATTGAGGGTCCACGGCCCGCGCTCGTAGCGCACGCCCAGGTTGGCGGTGCGGCGCGAATAGAACGGCAGGTCGCGGCCGGCGAAGGAGCCGTAGTTCGCGGTGGCCTTGGTGTAGGTGAACGTCCCCCACAGGGTCAGGCCGCGCAGGCCGGGTTCGAGGGTGCCGACATCCAGGTGGCCGGCGGTTTCCAGCCCCTTGTGGGTGGTCGCGCCGAGGTTGGTCCAGCCGTCATGCGAATCGGCCGCGCCTGGAATCTTGCCGACCAGCTGCAGCTCATGGTCGAAGTTGATGCGGAACACGGTGGCCTCGGCACCCCAGGCGCCGTTGTCGTAGCGCGTGCCGGCCTCGTAGGTGCGCGCGGTTTCCGGCGCGAGGCCGGTGGCGAACTGGCTGTCCGCGTTCTTCTGGCCGATCTGGAAATACTGCAGGCTGCCGAACGAAGTCTCGGCGTTCGCGTAGAGCTTCCAGCGCTCGGACAGGTGATAGATCAGATTGAGCGAGGGCAATGGCTTGGAGTACTTCTCGCGCCGGTAGGTCGGGCCTTTCACGATGACCGTCGCGTCCGGCAGCGCGCGCCACCAGGTGTCGATGCGCTCATAGCGCAGGCCCGGCGTGACGGTCCACGAACCGATGTTGATGGTGTCGTCCAGATACAGCGCATGCGCCTCGGTGCCGCCGACGTTGTTGCCGGAGCGCACGTAGGGGCCGTCATAGGGGCTGCTGTCGAAGGGCGTGTAGTACAGCGGCGAGTCGTACTTGTTGTTGCGCAGGGTGCGCTCGTGCATCGCCTCGTTGAGATAGCGATAGCCCACGCCGATCTCGTGCGTCCAGCCGCCCAGGTCGAACAGCTGCGCGTAGCGCGGTTCGATCGCGAAGGTGTGGTAATTGCGCGGGTAGGCGTTGAGCTGGTGCGTGTAGAGGCCGGTTTTTGCGTTTTGCGTGATCGTCTCGATGTGGCTGCCGCGGAAGCTGTCGGTGTAGTAGGTCTGCACTTCGAAGCTGCGGGTATCGTCGACGTGGCTGTACTTGAGCACGGCGTCCTTGCGCAGGCCGCGGAAGTCGTCGAACGGGCGGCGCGACTGGAACGGATCGGCATCGTAGTCGGCCTGGCTGAGGCCACCGGGCATGCCGGCCTGTCCGCGGTAGTAATGCAGGCTGCCGCTGAGCGTGTCGGTATCGCTGAAGCGATAGCGCGCCTTCAGCATCACGTCGTCGATATTCGTGTGGTTCTGGCGCTCGCGATAGCCCGGACCTTTGGTGCCGGAATACAGCAGCGCCACGCCGAGCCCCTGCGCGGTGGTGCCGCCGACGAAGGCGTTGCTCTGCGTCTGGATGCCGCCGTGGGCGCCGCCCTGCAGCAGCACGCCGGCGCTGCCGCCGAAGTTCTCCGGAATCTCGCGAGTGACGAAGTTGATGATGCCGCCCACGTTCTGCGGCCCGTAGCGTACCGAGCCGCCGCCGCGCACCACATCCACCGCCTCCAGGTTGCCGACCGCCATCGGCATCATCGAAACCTGCGGCTGGCCATAGGGCGCCACCGCGACCGGGATGCCGTCCAGCAGGATGGTCGAGCGCGGCGACAGGCGCGCGGTCAGGCCGCGCACGCCGACGTTCAGCGAGACGTCGCTGCCGCCGGTGCCATTGCTCTCCTGGATCTGCACACCAGGAATGCGGCGCAGGATGTCGCGCACCTGGGTGGGGGCGGTTTCGACGATCTGTTCGCGGCGGATCGTCGTGCGCGCGCCCGGATGGTTCTGCACGTCGCGTGCGGCGGCGTCGCCCAGCCAGTCGCCAGTGACGCGCACGGCCTCCAGGTCCTTGGCGCGCTTATCGTCGGCGGTGTCGTCGGCGGGGAAGGCGTGGACGGCGGAGGCGCTGGCCAGGAGGGCCAGAGCAATAGCACGGGGGAGTGGGCGCATGAGGTGGGGCGGTGGTCAAAAACGGCATGTTAAATGAGAATAATTCTCACCACAAATACTTGCGCCCTCTCGCAGGCTGGGGTGAGCCGCAGGCGAGCCCCAGCGCGGCGATCACCTAGCAAGGGCTGCCGGGGTTCGCCTGCGGCTCACCTCAGCCGACGGATCTGCCCAAAGAAAAAGGCCGCGCGGTCGCCCGCGCGGCCCGATCCAGTGCTTGCCGCTGCCTCAGTGGGCGGCGCGCGAGGCCGCCGCGCTCATCGCCGTGCGGTCATGCTTGTGCTTGAACAGGAACACGAACAGCACCGCCACCACCAGCGAATACAGCGAGAAGGCGCTCCAGATGCCGTGCCAGTTCTTGCTGCCGTCGACGCGGGTGAAGAAGGCATCGATCATCCAGCCGCTGACCGAGCTGCCGAGCACAGCACCGATGCCGTTGGTCATCAGCATGAACAGCCCTTGCGCGCTGGCGCGGATGGACGGATCGGCCTGGCCTTCCACGAACAGCGAGCCGGAGATGTTGAAGAAATCGAAGGCCATGCCGTACACGATGCACGACAGCACGATCATCCACAGGCCCGCGCCCGGGTCGCCGTAGGCGAACAGGCCGAAGCGCAGCGTCCAGGCCAGCATGCTGATCAGCATCACTGTCTTGATGCCGAAGCGCTTCAGGAAAAACGGGATGGCCAGGATGAACAGCGTTTCGGAGATCTGCGAGATCGACATGATGATGGCCGGATAACGCACGGCCATCAGGTTCTTGTATTCGTCCATCGCGGCGAAGTCGTGCAGGAACGTATCGCCATAGGCATTGGTCAGCTGCAGCGCCGCGCCCAGCAGCATCGCGAAGATGAAGAAGATCGCCATCTGCGGATTGCGGAACAGCGCGAACGAGGTCAGGCCCAGCGTGTCCAGCAGCGACTGGTGCTCCTTGCGCTCGAAGCGCGGCGGGCACTTGGGCAGGGTGAAGGCGTACAGGCCCAGCAGCAGCGCGGCGGCGCCAGCGACGTGGAACTGCCCTTCGGTGGTCTCCAGATGCAGCAGGCTCACCGTCCACAACGCGGCGATGAAGCCCACCGTGCCCCACACGCGGATCGGCGGGAACACCGTGACGATGTCCTCGCCGCCACTCTTGAGCGCGTTGTAGGCCACCGCGATCGAGAGCGAAATGGTGGGCATGTAGAACATCATGTTGAGCAGCATCACCCAGAACATCAGGCCGGGCGAATTGATGGTCGGCACGATGAACAGCATGATCGCGCCGCCGATGTGCATCAGGCCGTAGAGCTTCTCCGCATTGATCCACTTGTCGGCGATCACGCCGGCGATGGAGGGCATGAACAGCGAGGCGATGCCCATGGTGGAGAAGATCGCGCCGAACTGCGTGCCCGGCCAATGCTTGTTCTGGAACCAGTACGCCCCGATGGTCAGCAGCCACGCCCCCCAGACGAAGAACTGCAGGAAGTACATGATGACGAGGCGGAGTTTGATGCTCATCGGTCTTTCTTGGCCCTGTAATTCGTTGATGTCCCGGAGCGATCCATCAGGCGCACGGCCGGCGGGGCAGCCAGCGCCGCTGGCGCTGCCCTTCCGGCGAGCTCGGTGATCCCCCGCGGGTGGTCTCGGGACTGCTTGCAGACCCGGCCAAACGTCTGTCAGCGTAGAGGAATCGGCGCGGCTGGGACAAGTTGCGCAGCCGCAAATCCCCGTGCCTTGCCCTTGATCGGGAGCGTTTCATGAGCCTGTTTCTCACCATCGCCGCGATTCACTTGATCGCCCTGGCCAGCCCTGGCCCCGATTTCTTCTTTGTTTCGCAGACCGCGGTGAGCCGCACGCGCCGGCAGGCGCTGTTCGGCGTCATCGGCATCACGCTGGGCGTGGTGGTGTGGTCGGCGCTGGCCCTGCTGGGCCTGCAGATCTTGCTGCACAAGCTGGCCTGGCTGTCGCGCCTGATCGCGGTCGCCGGCGGCCTCTACCTGGCCTGGATGGGCGTGAAGATGTTGCGCGGGGCGTGGAAGGCGCCGGCGGGCGGCGCGGCGCAGACGGTGGTGGTCGAGCGCAGCGACTTTGCCACCCTGCGCAGCGGCCTGCTCACCAATCTCGCCAATCCGAAGGCGGTGGTCTACTTCGGCTCGGTGTTCTCGGCCTTTGTGGGCGACCGCGTGGGCGCGGGCGCGCGCTGGGGGCTGTGGGGCATGATCATCGCCGAGACCTTCCTGTGGTTCGCGCTGGTGGCTGCGTTCTTCGCGCTGCCGGCGATGCGCCGCGGCTACCTGCGGCTGGCGCGCTGGATCGACGGTTTCGCCGGCGCGGTGTTCGTGCTGTTCGGGCTGCATCTGATCCTGCGCGGGGCAGGCAACCGGTCGGCCTGACAGGGCTGCCCGTAGGTTGGGGTGAGCGCCCAACGCGAAACGCTGACCGATATCGCGACGTTGGGGTTCGCTGCCTCCCCGACCCGCCTTTTCAAGGCAGCAGCTTGCCGGGATTGAGGATGCCGTCCGGATCGAAGGCCGTCTTCACGCCGCGCATCAGTGCCAGCGTTTCCGGCTGCAGCGCCAGCGGCATGAATTCGCGTTTGACCAGCCCGATGCCGTGCTCGCCCGAGAGCGTGCCTTCGAGGCGGATGACCAGCGCGAAGACCTCGGCCAGGCAGGCGTGGGCGCGTTCGCGCTCGGCTTCGTCGCGGGGAAGCAGGTTCACGTGCAGGTTGCCGTTGCCGGCATGGCCGAAGCTGACGATCAGCACGTCGTGCTTGGCCGCCAGTTGCTTGATGCCGTCGACCAGCTCGGGCAGGCGGCTGACCGGCACCACTACGTCCTCATTGATCTTGTTCGGCGAGATGGTGCGCTGAGCGGGTGACAGCGCCTTGCGCGCGGACCACAAGGCCTGGGTTTCCTCGGCGGTCTGAGCGACCTGCAGGCTTTCCAGGCCCTCGCCCTGCGCCGCGCGGGAGACGGCTTCCACCGCGCCAGGCAGCGTGTCCGGTTCGCCGTCCACTTCGATCATCAGCATGGCGCCGGCCACCGGCACGCCGTCGCCGCCGTAGTCGCGCGCGAGCTTCAGCGCGACGTCGTCGATGAACTCCAGCGCGCAGGGCGTGACCGGCTGAGCCATGATGCGCGCTACTGCGCGCGCCGCGGCGCTCACGTCGCGATAGGTGGCACGCAGCGTACGCAGGCCGCTGGGTTTGGGGGTGAGCTTGAGCGTGGCTTCGGTGATCAGCGCCAGCGTGCCTTCGGAGCCGATCAGCAGACGGGTGAGGTCATAGCCGGTCGAGCCCTTGCTGGTGTAGGTGCCGCAGCGAAAGCCTTCGCCGGTGCCGGCCACCGCGCGCAGGCCGAGCGTGTTCTCGCGCGGGCTGCCGTATTTCACCGTGCGCGGCCCCGCCGAATTGCAGGCGAGGTTGCCGCCGATGCTGCACCACGGCGAGGAGGTGGGATCCGGCGGCCAGAAGAAGCCGTGCGGTTTCAGGGCATGCTGCAGGTCGCCATTGAGCACCCCCGGCTCGACCACGGCCAAGCGATTGTCCGGATCGATGCGCAGGATGCGGTTCATCCGCTCGAAGCTCGCGACCACACCGCCGGCTACCGGCACGGTGGCTCCCGTGGTGTTGGTGCCGCGCCCGCGGGCCACGAGCGCGACACGATGCTCCCGGCAGGCTTTGACCAGCGCCTCCACCTGTTCGTGCGCGGTGGGAAAGACCACCGCGTCGGGCAGCGCGTTGCGACGGGAGTTGTCGTAGGCATAGGCGAGGCGCTCGGCCTCGCCCAGCGCCAGGGCGTCGCCGGGGAAGATGGCGCGCAGGAGATCGGGCAGGGCGGCGGGCAGCGTCATGCGCCAAGTCTAGCGCCAGGCCGGACGCCTCATGATGATATCAGTGAGCGATCCTTGCGTTCAGATCGCTCATTATCGATGCCGGATCAGTGATCTTTCAGCAGGTAATTCTGGCCCCATCCTGAAACGAAGGAGCCTGGCACTGCCGTGACCTTCATTGGCCGGTATTTCACGGCTGACAGAATCTTCGCGAGGTTGGGAAGCCCGGTTTCTTCCGCAGCCACATTTTGATTCTTGAGATCATCTATGCGGCCAGGTACTCGGATGAGTCCGTACTGCGTAATGTCGCATTGGAGCTTGCTTTCGGTCACCTGCTGGCAGGCTTCATTGTCAAAGCTAGTGTTCGGGTACTCAGCAAAGAAGCCGTCAACCAGGATAGCTTCGCCTGGCGCAACCTTGAAGGACGCGAACTCCTTTGTCAGCTTCGTGGCAACTACCAGGCCGTCGGCGAGTCTTGACTTGGTGACGGTTTTCCAGCCACCCGCGTCGACTTGGTCTCTGACTGTCTGAGTTGATGAGTTCCACTGGACACAGGGCCCGCCAACCATCTCGAGCGTGCAGTAGTCGCTTTGAATGGTCCGGTCCCGATACACCGCGTTGAACCATTCTTGCGTCTCATAGAATTCCGTGTTCTTGGCCTCGGCGAGAGACACCTGTCCGAGCTCGGGCTTCGTCGATTTCTTAGTCGAGCTCGCCTGTGGCATGGAGGCGCGTTCAACCTCGTGCGTGTTGCCGGTCACGGTGTAGGTATCCGGGTTGACGATGTAGGCCAAATAGTAGGATTTGCCAGCCGTGAACTCGTAGACGTATCCATGCAAACCAGTTTTGTCGATGGACGCGTCAAATCCCACTTTGAATACATTCTTTGGGTCAGTGACGCCCTGCCAGATCGTGGTGGAGGTTTCATCAGCCCAGAACTCTGGGTGCTTGTCCTTCAATTCACCTGGCGCGTATTTGTTGTCCAGATTAATCGAAGGAATGATCACGATGGACTTGCCAGCAGCCAAGGCGCGTTGAAACAGGGCGTCCATGGCATCGCGATAGATTTTTGTGCGTTCGTTCTGCTTCTGTGCCCCTTGTTCAATGACACTTTGCTGCTTTTTGAATGGATTGCGGAAATGGATTCCGCCGATGGAAGCGCCGCTCGATGGTGAAGATGTTGCTGGCAGCGGGGCCCCCGTGGCGAGAGCTATCATGCTGCACATGAGGTGCCGAGTGCCGTCGATAGGTGTTTCCTGATTAGGGTTCACCCGCGTCGCGATCGAAATTGCACCGAGGGCCTTGTCCACATAAATGTGAAACGGGAACCCTTTGGACTTGTCAGTTGATTTCAAGGAGACGGTCAAGGTGCCCTCGGTGCCGTGATAGTCCTCTGCACCGACCTCAAAGCCACCTAACGTTGCGGCTTGCTTGAACTGCGCTATGGTGTCGCGCGGATCGGGGTTGGCAACGGGAACCCAGGTTGTGAAGCTGCGGCCAATGGTCGTATCCAGCGTGCCGAAGAAGTTGGCATCGCAGGTCTCGTTGATGGACGCCGTTGATGTCGAGGCGAGCTTGGTGGGCGGCAGATACGACGATGTCGGCTGAGATGATGCCTGCGTTTCATTACCAGCTGCAGTGGCAGGCGTATGCGAGGCGACGTATTCGCCTTTGCCGTCTGTGCCTATTCCACCGAGCATGCCGCACATGCTGTTGCGAACATCTTGCGGTTTGGCCTGCATGCCGGTGGGTAGCTGGGTCGAAATCGCAACTGAATTCTCGCTCTTCTTGGCGCTTATAAGTAAAGGGAAGCCACGGGCGAAGGCAGTTGCTTTCTGGTGGATCGTCAACGTGCCATCCGTTGATTGGTAGGACACGGGGTCGACCTGAAAGCCATTTTTCTGGGCGATGTATTGCATCTGCTCCAGGGTGCTGTGGATGTCGATGTTTGGGATGATCTTCCAGGTTGAGAAGCGTAAGCCGTCTTGTGGATTTCCATCCGCTTTGAAATTTGTTTCACAGCTGTCGACGGCGAGCGCAGGTTCTACCAAAGACAAAAGCAGAGCCCCCAAGAGAGCGGCACGAAGTGGGCTGTGGCGCCTATGAGTTCTTTGTTTTTTTAGCTCTGCGTACATAATTTTGTCTCCTTCCTATGAGAGCTCTACCGTAGGCGTGATACTTGATGCGTTTCGGGGAATCGATGTGATGTCGGTTGGTCAGATGTCTTAATTCGCTGCATCACTTCATTCAAATGGTCAATGCCGGGATGTCTACTTTTGGGGACAAGCGGGACGTGAAGTATTTGTCCTTGTAGTAGCGGATCTTCTCGCACATCACCGGGTGCGGGATGCCTTCGTACAGGAACACTTCCTTGTCCATGCCCATCGCCTTCAGCTCCTGCGGCAGCATGAGCGCGCGGCGCTCCTCGCTCTCGCTGCGCGATACGTCCCTGCCGCGCGTGACGTTCTCCTTGCGCACGGTGGTATAGCCGAGCATCTCGGAGTAGTCGTTGGCGTCTTGCTGCTCGCGCGGGGCGTAGACGATCTGCAGCGCGTGGTTGGTGATTAGCGTGCGCGCCACTTCCTTGCCATAGGTGGCGTCCAGCTGGGCCACGCTCTGAATGATGGGCAGCAGGCGGATGTTGTAGCCGGCCATGTACGACACGGCCTTGGCGATGATGTCGACCTTGCCGATCGAGGTGAACTCGTCCATCAGCAGCAGACACTGGTGCTTGAGCGCCTTGTTGTTCTGCGGCAGCTCCTTGGTGTTCTGGTTGATCAGCTGGCTGAAGAACAGGTTCACGATCAGGCGGCTTTCCGCCAGCTTGTTCGGCTGGATACCGATGTAGACCGTCATGCGCTTCTTGCGCACGTCGGTGAGCAGGAAGTCGTCGTCGCTGGTGGCCGCGTCCAGCACCGGATTGATCCAGGCGTTGAGCGGTTCCTTGAAGGTGCCGAGAATCGAGGCGAAAGTCTCGTTGGCCTGCGACAGCAGGTTGGCGAAAGCGGACTGCGCGTTTTGGCTGAGGAACGGCTGCTTGGCCATCCACTGGTACAGCTCGCGCAGGTCCGAGCCGTCGCCGGAGGAGAGGCGGTACACCGCGCCCAGCGTCGGCTTGTCGCGCAGGATCAGCGGCAATCCATTTTTCTCGTCGTGTTCCCACTTCTCGAACAGATACAGGGTGAACGCCATGAAGGCGTTGCGCGCCTGGCTCACCCAGAACTTCTGGTCGTCAGAGCCATCCGGATACAGCATCGCGGAAATGCTCATCAGATCGGACACACGGAAGGCCGGATCCTTCGACACGTAGGTCAGCGGATTCCAACGATGCGAGCGGCGATCTTCGGCGAACGGGTTGAACAGGTAGATGTCGTGGCCCTGGCTGGCCCGCCAGCCGGAGGTGAGCTCGTAGTTCTCCTGCTTGATGTCCAGCACCACCATCGATTCCTGGTAGTCGAGCAGGTTGGGAATCACCACGCCGACACCTTTGCCCGAGCGCGTCGGGGCGGCGAGGATCACGAACTGCTGGCCGGGCAGGCGGACCAGGTTGCCCTTGAACTTGCCCACCAAGATGCCGTTGGGCGAGGACTTGAGCATGTCGTGCTTGCGCAGGTCACCGGTACCGGCGAAGCGGGCGTCGCCATGTATCGACTGCTTGCGTTCCTTCAAGACGAAGTACAGCGCTACCAGCCAGAGCAGGATCGGCAGGCCGAAACCGATGTAGCCGGACCATTTGATCTTCGTGGCGAACGGCTGCACCGCCGGCAGGTTCAGCGCGCTGGCGTATTGGTAGTACGTGTTCCACGACAGCGGAATGTCTACCTTGATCAGCAGGCGGACCAGCCAGCCTGCGAAGAACACGCCCGCGACGAGGGCGGCGGCTAACAGGCCGCCGGCCCAATACCATTTCGACTTGCTCATGAGAATCTGACTCGCATCCGATGCTTTGAAGCGAAAGGCTTCAGCCCCTGTGGTACGTCAAGGTTTCCTAGATAGCGCTAATGTTCAAAGGGTGACGATTCGGGCGAGCCGTTCCGGCCATCCCAGGTGCCGCTGTCCTTCGCTTCGCGACAAACAACCATGTACAAACGTAGAGCTTCGCGGTCTTCGCCAGTCCAGGACCTAGCGTCTTCATTGGGCTCATCGCACAGCCAGGTATACACCCACTGGCCCGTGTAGGGTGCAATAGGAATCCAGCATGGATCCTTGATCTTCTGACCATACCTGCAGAAGACAAATGGATCATTTGCCCGAAGGTCTCCCAGCTCTTGCTGCTGCGCTTGTGCGGTAGCGCAGAACATCAACGCAATAAAGATCATCCTGCCTTTCATACCTGCTCCTTCGTGTCCATACCGGTGGTGCGTTGGCTTGTCTAGTGTAAACGGGTTTCGTGGCGTGCTAGGTGTCGAATATCCCGAAACTCCCCACCTGGTGACTCAGGCTCCCAGGTACGGTACTTGGCTCGGCTTTGCGGTCTGGCTAGCCTCCTGACGGGGCCTTTGCGTATCAGCTTGGGCCTGACGATTTTGCATGGCGGCCTGCTCCCAATTGGCGCTGCTCTGCTCAACAGACCTGTTAACAGCATCCTGCGTCTGGACTTCGGCGATCCGTTTGAACGGTGATCCCAGGTCACCCTGAACGGCGTAGGCCTTGCCGCCATCTTCGCTGAGTACCACATGGTCGATCTTGTCCATTCCGGCTTGGCGCGCCGCTACGACCAGAGACGCGGACAAGTTGTCGCTTTGCTGGTCCGGTGTGCGTTCACGCGAGGCATCCAAGGCATGGACCGCATCGCGAGCCTGTTGGAACATCGCATGGTCCGGGTGATCCGGCTTGTCCAGCTGGGTATGCGCCCCATGCGCCTTATCGTCGAACCACTCGCTAGGGTGAGTGAGGGTGTGGAACGCCCGCGACGCTCGGTCGCCGACGGCTTCCACGGTCTCACCGACCTCATGGGCGGCCTGCTGCACGGCTTCTCCGACCGTATGTGCCGCCGACTCCACGCCGTGCACGATCGCCCGCGGCACCTCCCACGGCGCCGACAACACCGTGCGCACGTCGCGCACATCATCGCGGTAGCGGTCGATCATGCCCTTGTGCTGCTGGTAAAGCGCCTCACCCTCCGGCCCGATGATCGAATGGCCGAGCAGCTTGTTGCCATCGATGAAGTTGTCGATGCCGTGCGCGCTGAAGTCCGTCGCCTTGATCGGATTGCGCGGGCTGAGCGGACCGCTGTCGTCGCGATAGCCGGCCTTGCTCAGGGTGTCGATGTCCTGCTGTGCGGCGTAGATGTGCACTTCGCCGAAGTGCGGGCTGGCTGCGCTCACCAGGTCGCCGGCACGAATATGGTCGATGACCTGATGGCCGCCTTCGGGTACGCCATACAGCAGGCCGGCCGCACCGTAGGCATTGAAGGTCTCGCCTTTGAGGTCGAGCTTGGCGGCAGTCAGTTCGGCCAGCGTGCCACCAAGGGAATGCCCCGTAACGGTGACGTTGTAGGGAATCCCCAGTTTTTCCGACTGCTGTCGCGCCTCGCCCATGACCTTTTCGGCGAAGGCCATGGCATCCGGTGCTTGCGCGTTGAGACCAGTCAACACCATGCCAGCGTCCACGCCGCCGTCATGCACCGGTTCGCGGTCGAACTCGGTGCCGCGATGGGCGATGACTACCTCGCCGGTGTCCACGCGCTGGTAAGCGTTGGCCTGGTAGCCGGTGTGCGGGTTGTCGACGTGATCCAGAACCCGGTATTTGACGCCGCCGAGTTCGACCGTTTCGTTGGGCGTGCGATCGCGATAGGCGTCGCGCGCCAATAGCGCGTAGTCCTCGGTGCGGATGGTCATTGCCCGGCTTCCCTGGCGGTCAACGTCATGGAGAAAATATCGGTGCGCGAGGTGGGCTGGAACAGTTCGCGATTCGGCGTGCCGAAGGCGCTGCGCTCCTCGCTGCTGTTGAAGTATTCGCTGCGGACGAAGTATGTCGGCACCGGTTTCTGCGCGAGCAGCTCCTTGGCATCCATCGCCGGCGAGAACTCGACATGCTTGATCTTGAGCGTGGCCCAGGCGGTATTGACCGCCCAGTGGCAGATGCCCATGCCGTAGTAGTCCTCGTCCTGCAACAGATCGGCGTAGAGCGTGCCCTTGTATTCATGGTCGCTGACGCGGACGAAGTCGATGGCGACGTTCTTTTCCGGCGTCAACGTGGCGCCGCTGATCGGCGTGGCGGGGACGCAGCGCTCGTTCTCCACCTTGTAGTGCACCGTGCCCGTGATCGAATCGAACGGACCCGGCGCGCCCTCGATGCTGAGCGTGAGCTCGTAGCGCTTCTGCGGATGCGGGTTCTGCTTGATATCTGGAGTGTTCATGGGAAAACCGAAAGCGGCGGTGGAGGTGAGAGCCAGGAGCATGGCCCATGCGAGGCCGGCGGCGCTATCGGTAGCGCGGGATGAGGCCGCGCGTCGTCGCGGATGGGAGTACGCGGCCATGGTCAGCGGACGACGGCCTTGAATGGAAGGTGCTTGTCGGGGTCGGCCAGGCGGAAGTACTCGCCCTGGATGGTCAGGCCGTTCTTGTCCGCCAGACGGAAGGCGTCCTCGCCTTTGTCGACCCAGGCCGAATAGGCGTCGGTAATGCCGGATACGGCGACGTCGCGGCTGCCGCTGACGCTGCCCTTGGCCAGATCCAGCTCGACGACGCGCAGCAGCGTTTGCGAGAGCGTCTGCGCGGGTTGGGTATCAGCCTGGAGCAACACGTACATGTTGGCGCCCTTGCGCAGGCAGTGCGTCGCGCGGCCCTGGTAGGTGTCGGCGGGCAGGTCCAGTGGGCGCGCCCACAGCACACGATTGGCGTTGGTGTCTTCGAGGTAGACGAATGGCTTCTGGTTCACGCCGTCTTCGTCAGCCACGGCGCCGACGACGCAATGGCGGCCGTCACCCAGCGGCTCGGCCGCATAGGAGGAGAAGCCCTGGGGCACCGTGGTATCCGTCGCTGCCGGAGCGGCGATTTCTTTGGCCGCCGGGTCTTTGGTGGCGGCGGTCTTGCCCGTCGCTTCGGTAGTTGCTGATGCGGCGGCTTCTTTGACTTGCGCGTGGTCGGCGGACGACGGCGGTTCCGTCTGCGCGCCTGGGGCAGCACTCCATGCGCCGGTGGCGCACAGGGCCAGGAGCAGCCCGGCTGAAACCCTGGTGGTGATCGACATGGCTGGACCTCTGCAATGACATGGGCATCGATGCCTCGAGAAGCCCTTGTCGGCCAGCGAAGGCCGGCAAGGGCCGGGGGTTACCTCGAAGGACCGGGTGGCTGCTGCGTTTGCTGCTGATTCTGCTGCTGCGTCTGGTGGTTCGCCTGCGTTGCCGCGACCTGTTCCCATTGCGCGCTGCTCTTTTCCAGCGGCGTATGGGCGGCCTGGGCGGTGGGCACTTCGGCGATACGCTTGTGCGGCGAGTTCAGGTCGCCCTGCACCGCGTAGGTGCGCGCGGCGTCATCGCTCAGCACGGCGTGATCGACGCGCTGCAGGCCATCCTGCTTCGCTTTCACTGCCAGCGATCCCGCCAGCTGTCCGCTTTCCACGGTGGGCTGGCGCTGCTGCCGGGCATCCAGGCGATGCACCGCGTCCAAGGCCTGCTTGAACATGGCATGGTCCGGATGGGCCGGGTTGTCCAGGCGCATCGGCGTGTGGCTCGGAGTCGCTGCGTGCTGAGCCAGCTCCAGTTGCTGCCGGAGCGTTCTGTTGGTTTCCGGACCAACCACGCCGTCAGGTTTCAGGCCATGGTCGCGCTGGAAGGCGCGCAACGCTTCGTCGGTCTTGGTGCCGAAGTGGGCGTCGGGTATCAAAGGGGCTTGGCGCGAGGGATAGCCGAGTCTGGCCAGCTCTTGCTGGAGGCTCTGGACGTCGCCACCGCGAGCGCCTTTGTGGAGATAGTTCTCCTGTTCGTGCTGGACAGGAGCATTCGGGTGGGATGTCGCGCCGGCTGCGTGTTGAGCAACATGGCGCCGCGCGACCATCGGGCCGTTGGGTGCGCCGGGGATGTCGACCGTTTCGTGGCCGTGCAACGGCTGATGCGTCTGGAATTCCGGCTTGGGGCGAAGCGCCCCGACGATCTGGAAGTCGCCGCCGTTCCAATAGCCGAGCTTGGCATCGGTAGGGGCCATGGCTTTGGTCAGCGCCGGTCCGGTGCTGACCTGAGAGCCATAGAATTCGATGTTCCCCTGCGTGTCGTAGCCCTTGAAGATGGCGACATGCCGTCCGTGCTTGCTATCGAACATCAACAGGTCGCCGGGCTGCAGCGAGCCTGGCGTCTTGCGTGCCTCTTCGGCAGGCACGGTATCGAAGTGTTGTTTGGCGTAACCGGTGAAGTCGCCACGGTCGTACAGCTTCGAGGTGGCGAATGGCGTATCGCCGACGTCATAGCCGGCGTTCTTCAATCCGCGCCACGCGAGCGATGAGCAGTCGACGCCGTAATAGCCGTCATGGTCAAGATCCTGCTCGGTGCGGCTGGGATCGGTGCGTCCGCCGGGCGTGTTGTTCTTCAGGCTTAGATCGCCGCGGCCATACTCGTACTTGCGGCCTTCCAGTTCGAAATGACGGTAAGCCTCATCCAGAATTTCGCGACCCATATATCCTCCTTGTGGTCGTTGCGGAAAAGCGATGGCTGCTTACAGTCCCATGGAGAATTCTGCGTACTCGGACGCACTGACCCATCCGGCGGCACAGTCGATGTATCTCCCACCCTCCAGCCGGCACGTGCCGTGCGGCGCCGCCTTGACCCATTCCACCTTGGGCGTGCCTGGATCTCCGCACAGCTCGCTGTGCTTGCAGGCCGGGACGGATTCCGCCGGAATGGCGATGACGTAATGCCAAAGCGGCTGGCCCACCTGCTTCCTGGCCTCGGCAGCCACGCAGACGAATTGCATGTCGTGCAGCTTCGCCACGGGTGAGGACGGGAAGGGAGGGAAGGCCGTTGCCAGCTGTGCTGAGGGCTGATCGCCGGTAAGGATCTGTCCGTAGATGCCATCACTACTGCACCCTTCCATGTTCACCGTGATCCTGTACTCCCCGACCGTGCATTCGGGTGCCCAGTCCTTCTTCTTCTGGGTACAGGCGATGCCGGGCAGGTTGGCCACGGGGGACGGGAGCGGGCGGTTCATGGGCATGTCGGGCGGCACCGCCGGATCCTCGAACTTCGTTTCGGTCGCTGCCTGTGCCTTTTTAGTGGAAGCGGCGGAAACGGGTGTCGGCACGTCGCCGGAAGGGATCGGCAGCTGGCCTTCGGATGCCGGATTGCCGCAGGCAGCCAGCCACAGGCAGGGCAGCAGGCGGATGACGGATCGGATACTGGCCATGATGAGGATGCTCCTTCCAGACGGGGTTCGCGGTGATGCGGTAGTGCGAGTCACATCGTGGCGCCGAGGTATCTAGGCGCCACGGTGCTTGCGAGTACGACAGCTTGTCGGGACTTTCGCAGCGGTGGCATGCCTTGGCCGAAGGCTCACGATGAGCCGCGGCCAAGGCGAGTGATTACCTTTGCTGCGCAGCTCCGTGGGTCTGTTGTGCTTCATGCGCCTGCTGCGGCGTCGTGCCCACGGTGTGTGGCTGGCCGACCTGCGCCAGCTCGCGGCTGCTTTGTTCAACCGTGGTGTTGACCGCCTGCTGCGTCGGCACGTCCGCCATGCGCTTGAGCGGCGAGTTCAGATCGCCTTGCACGGCATAGAGGCGACTTCCGTCCTCGCTCATCAGCACGTGATCGATGCGGCTCAGCCCCGCGCGGTTGGCCGCGACGACCAGCGAAGCGGCAGCGTTCTGGCTGAGCTGGTCGGGCGTGCGCTGGTGAGCGGCATCGATCTTCTGCATGCCATCAAGCGCTTGCTGAAACACGCCGTGCGAGGGATGCGCCGCATCGCCGAGCTGCTGGCCGGTGCGCTGGGTCTGGTGTTCCTTGAGCTGACGGTCGATCGCGGCCAGTGTCTGCGGGCCGGCCACGCCATCGGCGACCAGCTTGTGATCGCGCTGGAAGGCCTCGATGGCCTGCCTGGTATTCGGGCCGAAATGGCCATCGGCCTTCAGCGGCGGACTCTTGCCGTCATAGCCGAGTGCGTGCAACTTGTCCTGCAGCTCGCGTACGCCTAGGCCCTGATCCTTTTCGCGCAGCGAGGTGCCGCCGGCGGCGTGCTCGTTCTTCGGATGCGCAGGGCCGGACGGCGAGTGCGGTACGCCGACCTGGCCTTTTTCGAGGCGCTGCATCACTTCCGGCGTGAGCTTCTTCTCCCAGTCGGCGAAGCGCTTCTCGCGATCCTCCAGGCCATTGAGCTTGCCGTTGACGGCGCGGGTCGCGGCGCGAACGTCTTCGTGTGCTTTCTCGGGAACGCGGTTCTCCCAGTACCACACCGCGATCTTGGCGGCATTCTCGGGCTCGGACGCGAGTTCCGGATGCTTGACCAGATCCAGGTGCAAGGCTTCGCCCGCGGCGCGGTAGTTGTCCTTGCCGGTAAGCTGGATATAGCCGCGACCGTGATACTTGAAGCCATCGCCGGGTTCGTTGTTGCCGTTGCGGCCGCCGTACATCAGCTCGGCCAGGTGCTCCGGCTTGCCCTGCAGGGCTTCCTTGCGTGCCGTTTCCAGCTCGGCGCGGCCGTGGCGCCAGGCGGATTGCACGGGAATCTGTTCGACGTTCTTGGTGTAACGGAAGCCTTCCTCGAGGCGGTTCAATCCGTGCGATTCATGGGTGACCTGCGCCATGAAATTCGCCAGCTCGCGGGGCGAGGTGATGCCTGCCGCGACTGCGGCGCTCAATACCTGTGCTTCTCGATCCATAGCCATGGTTACAACTCCTGGTTGGCTTTTTTAAGGGCGACTTCATTCCATGTCTTTCCGGTCATGCCGCCTTCGTGGCGCGCATGTTTTCAGGGCAATTCGGCCTCGGGCAGTTTCGCCGGGTCGAAGTCCTTGAAAGCGATATCGCCGAAATCCTTCGGCGTGAGTTCGAGCGACTTGTGCTTGTCGCTGTCCTGGTCGGTGACGCTGCGTGTGGCTTTGGCCAGCAGCCAGTCTTTGCGGTCGGCCGAATACTTGAAGGTGAATTCGTCGCTCCACCGCTCGCGGCCGCCGCCGCCGTTGCGTACGGTGAACTGGCCGGGCTCCAGCTGCACGAAGCCGTAGGGATCGCCGGACACGCCGCCGCAGGTAGCGCACGGCACGACCTTCTGATTGCTGGCCGCCTGGTGGAGCTTGCCGTCCTCGCCGCGGATCAGCAGAAGCACCGTGCGCGGCGCCCCTTCGCCCAGCTTCTGCGAGCTGTCGGCGGGCGGATCGAGTACCAGCAGGGCGTCCGGGCGCCCGTCGTTGTTGAGGTCGCCCGTGAGCGTGTCCATGATGCGGGCGCCGTTAGTGGCGAAGGCGTTCAGATCATCCATGGTGGATCCTTGGGGAGCAGGGGCCGAAGCGGCGGAATGGGCTGCAGCCGGCGGTGCCGTAGTGCTTGCGGAGGCAGGGGGCGTGCTCGCGCCGGTGGGGGCTGGCTGATTCGATGCCGACGGAGCGCCGTTGCACGCGACGAGTGCCAGCGCCGTCATGGCGGCGATCAGCGGCGATGCTCTATGCCTCATGGAAACTCCTCGATAACTAGGATTGCAGCAGGTTGCCGGTTGGAGTCGCTTGGCCTCAGTGGGTGCTCGGCACCGGTTCCAAGCGTCCAGTCGAAGTGATCGCCTGCCGGCTCACCGTGTTATTCCGCATGGAGCTGGATGTCTCCGCCGGTGCCGGTCACGCTGACGCGGCTTCCGGCGCTGAGCCCCTGGATGTCCTCACGGCGCTGGGTCGTGGACACGACCTTGCCGGTGTCCAGTTTCAGCTTGACCATGTAGTGGGCGGATGGCCCCTGGTCGCCGATCTTGGCGGCGGCGTTCTCCCCGACCTGTGGCGCGACTCCGCCTACGGCGGCACCAGCTACGCCGCCTTTGATGGTGAGCGCGCTGCCGGCCACCTGGCCGAGAAAGCCGCCGATTTTCCGCTTCGTCTTGGTGGTGTCGGTCTCGTCGGCGCCGCGATTTTCGATCGGGGTCAGCTCGACGATGGTGCCGTGCCGCACGTTCTGTGCATGGACCGCGGGCACCAGTGCCAGAGTCATTGCGATGGCCGCGAACAACCAGGTGATCTTCCTCGATGACATATATCTTCCCTCTTCGCGCTTGATGGATGCCCCAAGCTACATGCCGGCTCAGGACTTGCCCTTCGGTCGGCCCCAGCTTTTCAGATAGGGGCGGCATTTGACGCCGCTGTACTCGTAGCGGGCGATGATGCCGTCCGCGTTGGCGTAGAACGTGATGAAGCAGTGATCCTGCTTCGGCACGTTGACGACTTCTTCGTGGTAGTTCTGCTGGATGACGTTGGGGCCGACCATCTGCTGGCCGTCGTAGACATCGTGGCTGTAAGAGTAGGCATCGATGCCGAAATTGAACGAATAGGCGGTCTCGTTCGAGCTGTCCAGCTCGTAGGTGCGGTAACCCTTATCGACGGGCCACTGAGTCAACAATTCGCTGGCGTCGTGGCCGAGCCAGCTGTCGGCGATCTGGGTGGCGACTTTGTCTTCATTGTCGCTTGCGTATCCGGAAAAGGGCAGGCCGACGCCAACGATTAACAATGTCAGCAATAATCTGGGAGCGGGGTGACTGTGCCAAGGAATTCGCATGTCCGTCACTCACATGGCATGGATGTGAGGTTGTTGCTGTGCTTGCTGGCGACGCTGTCCATGCTCGATCGAGGTCTGCTGCGTTACCTGCTCCCATTGCTGGCTGCTGTGTGACACTGGCGTCTCGAGTGCGGCCATGGTTGGTACGCTGGCCACGCGCTTCAGTGGCGAGTCGAGCGGCCCCTGTGCTGCGAAAACGTGCTTTGCGTCAGCGTCAAGTGCAACCGAGTCGATCCTATGGAGTCCCGCCTGCCGCGCGGATACTGTCAACGCTGCGGCTAACTGTTCGCTGCGAACATCAGGGGTACGACCATGCTGGATGTCCAGCGCATGGACACCAGCCAGCGCTTGACGGTACATAGCGTGATCTGGATGTGCGGCGTCATTGAGCTGTGGTGCTTTTGAAGGCTGAGCGCGCCCTTGGACTTGCTCCAGTGCTTTTAGAGTTTCCGGGCCGGCGATGCCGTCGACCTTCAATCCTTGGTCGTGCTGAAAGGTTTCCACGGCAAGGACGGTGCTGGGACCAAACTTTCCATCGTCCTTGAGGTGCTCGCCATCCAGTCCTCGATAGCCTAGCTGGGCAAGCTCGCGCTGCATGTTACGCACGGCTTGTCCCTGATCGCCTCGGTGCAAGATCCCATCGGAGGAAGCATGCGACAGGTGTGGATGGGCGATGGATGGCGTCGAATGGGCCGGGGCATCATGGGTATGTTGGGCCCAATATGTTTCCGGATTGACCGGATGTCCTTGCGCGTCCTTCATCTGATAATGCACGTGCTGCGCGTATTGAGTCGCGCCATTGGGGCCGCGTCCGCCCATGGTGCCTATGGCGTCTCCCGCTTCGAGCCGTTGACCGATAACCACCGACTGACTCTGTGTATGCAATATCTCGTGACTGTTTCCGTCGGCGTCACGGATCTTGATCGTGCCGTACTGCCCGCCAGCAAAGGTCACCACGCCGGCAACCGGGGTATGCACGGTAGGATGTTCGAGGTTCGCACCCTGCTGGCCGCCTTGGTAATTGAAGTCCGAGCCGCCGTGAGGGCCATTGGCGCGATGCTCGCCGTAATGGCCAGTGATGTGGGCCGAATGATTGCCCTGCTTCGGCAGGATGGTATTCATCACGTCCTGGTATGACATTGCTAGTGCTCCTGCGTTTAAAGCGAATCGTTCCTGATCCGGTACAACTTCCAGCATCCATCGTTCTGAAAGAAGAACATCAACTGATAGTCGGTATCAGGCTTGACCAGCTTGACTTCCATGTGGACGGAATCCGTAGCGACCGTGCTTAGCTGCAGCCCGTCCTTTGCTTGTTGCTGAGAGGAGGGCATCAGCGGGAACTGTAGGTCCGCCTCAGCTAGCATTTTGGTGACCGGCCTTGGCTCCGGTTCGGCGTTGGGGTCCACGGCTTCGCTTTGCAGCGGTAGGACAATTTGGGTCTTCTGCATCTGCGGCTCATTCATGAACGCGCTCAGGAATTTGTCGAAGTCCTGTGCTGGGCACGATGACGCAATGGCTGGAACCTTTGAGGCTGCAGTAGTGGAGGTGGTAGGGAGTGCACCAGGATTCGACGATGCCTGATTTTGTGCATTGCATGCGGCAAGCGTGAAAGTCAGTGCCGAGACGGCTAGAAAAGATGCTTTTCTCCTCACTACAACGCTCCTTCAATTACTGGCATAACTGGTATGAAGAGTGGTTGGCAACGCCGAGGAGCTCCAGGTTAACGTTAAGCCCCGTACGTAGACTTCCGCGCCGGATTGATTTACCCGTTCCAGATAGCTGAAATTGCTAGATCCTTGCCAGTTCAGGTGTCGGAACATCGCTGGATTAATTTGGGAGCTAAGGACTTACCCAGTGGAACGGTGACGCCCTCGCCGTAATTCTGGTGTTTTCACCCCAAGCTACCGACACACATTGATCGTGATAGACCAGGCTGAATATGACGTCCGTGCCTCTGATGGCGCTTGGGCAAATGTCCTACGTGGTTTTGCAGCAAAACGATCGAATTCAGTTCATTCGTTCCGGGTAACTGCAGTCGCTATACACGATTTTGCAGTCCGAAACGGCCGTTTTACAGCTGGCTAGAGCATTTGCTTCTGCATCTTCTTTGCTCCCGGCGCTCGCGGTAGTGTTGTATCCAGTACCCCAAGCCACGGCCGCACACTGGTTGTAGTACACCTTGCGGAGGGTGCAGTTCTTTGCTCCATTCTTCGCGCAATCGTTCAGTGCTGCATTTTCAGCGGCCGACTTGCTGGGATAGGCAGTAACTGTGCCCGCGTTACCAGTTTCGCTATCAATAGCGATGGCGCCCCATCGGTCCGCCCATTGCACTTTAGGCTGAGGTGCTTGCTGTCCCCCTTGCTGGTAATAGGGAGAGCCCGGTGCATTTGGCGGGATGCAGGAAGGGTTTCCTGCCGATGGAATGCCGGGTGCGCACTGAGACCACGCTAGTGGCGCATGACAAACAAGGCAGAAGAGAAGGATGCGCTTCATAGTGCTCACTCTAGGTCTTGCGAATCTCGTCTTTGTGCGGCTGGTTGATGTTCTGTATCGCCGCGGAAGCTGATTGGCTGGCAAAGACAGCATTTGTGTTTGCTTTGTTTGGGCTATCCGTGCTGGAGCCGGTATTCATAGGCGGGGCTGCCTGGGATCCCGGGGTACCAGGTGGCTGGCGATTCGCTTGCTGGGCTCCAATATTGCCGAACGGCGAGTAAGCAGAGAACTGTGCCAGTGTGCCCTGGAAGAACGTGGCGGCGATTGGTGGTGCCATGACAATCAACGTCGACAGCACCAGGCCGAGGCCGCCCTGCTGCAATGCCATGCTGTTGATACCTTCAGTTGCGGCAGCGCCGGTCAGCGCAAGAGTGCTGTAGTACTTGGCAATGAATGCAACGCTGACCGCAGCGATCATGCGCATCGCCAACGTGACCATGACCGACAGGACCCCCAAGGAAAATATCGTTCCTATGCCGTATAGCAGCCATTTGCTGAATAGCGACTTCGTCTGCGGGAACATCAAGCACAGAATGAAGAATGGACCAAACCCGATGAAAAGGGCGAGGGCGATCTTGTTGAGCAAAAGCATGGATCCGGCGATAACGCCGGGGCCGGCGATGCCTATGCCGGTAAACCACATGGCTCGATCCTTGGCAGTGTCAGTCGCCGCGTCACCACCAGTATCCAGCGCGCTGATGGTCGACAGGGCCAGCTGCATGGTCGCAAGGTTCTTGTCGATCGAATCGAATGGGCTCTTGTTGTCGCCTGTCACATAGCTGGCGATGGATCCGGCCAGGCCGTCGCTGAGCGTCCAGTACAACTGGGAGGAGCCGGCAGCCATGCTGGTGGCCAGGCCAATGATCAGTACACCGCGAAGCGAATCGCCGACCAGCGCCATCATCGGCTCGCGGGACTGGCCGGTGACGATCCGGTAGCCCTGGAACATGATCCAGATGGTCATGAGCAGCAGCGCGACGCTGCCAACCAGCATGGTCGAGCGCTGCAGCAGGTTCCATTGAAAGATGTCGATTTCGTCGCGAAGGAAATCGTTGATGATCTGAAAGAAAACAAAGTTCGTGGCGTCGCCTGTCGGCCCGGCAAAACCGGCTACGCCAGAATCAAGAACGCTGCTGATCATGCCGACCATGGAGCACCTTCCTTAGTGAAGCAAATGTTTGGCAATGTCCGTGCATTACCCATGTCCGTCAAAGATCGCTTTTTCCGATGCCAAGGGTTTTCATGCCGTCAGGCGTCGAGGACTTGATGACGGTAAGCGCACCTTTGAGCACGACGCCCGATGCCACCGCGCCCACGATGTCACCGACATTGACACCGCCCAGTTGTGCGCCGTTGCCTTTGTCGGCAGAGCCGCCATTCGTAGCGCTTTGCGCCATCTGAGTCTGTTGGGCCTGCAGGTACTTTAGGCGCGTGTCGAATGCATACATCGCAGCAAGTAACTGCTGCCGGTCAATCGATAGCTGGGTATTCAGAGCGAGTAGCTTGTTCGTGTTGTCCTCAAGCTTTCCCAGGTCGTCCGAGCCAATTTTGCTGCGCTCGTCTTGGATGGCTCGCAGCTGCTCATCGCGTTTCTTGGCGTAGTCGTACATGGTGGCCATATACGATATCTGCGCATTCTGCGTCTGAATAATTTCTTGGCAGACGGATTGCTGTTTCTCCGGCCGGCTGTTGCACTGCTCCTGACCCTGGCTGGTGTCTTGCTTTTTGACCATCTTATCCGGGTCCGGAACGATATCCCCAAGCTTCACGTAGCCGCCGATCCGCTGCTGGTTGTACATATCGCCCAGCTTGCTCTTTATATCGTTCAATTTATCGTTGGCGTCCTTGTCCACTACATTCCAGTCCGCGTGCGCGATGGGAGCGGCCAAGCCTAGCGCCAGCGCGATGGCGCCCAGGCGACCGAGGCGACGCAGGGAGATGGTCTTGAGCGTGCGAGCGTTGGTCTTCATGGTGTCGTTCTCCATGACTTGAGTTGAGTGTCAGATGGCAGCGGGGCGGCTGGTGGAGCGTGCCGCGGCGTTCGAGGACGCGGAGGGGCGACCCTTGCCGCTACCCTTG
Source organism: Dyella sp. CR10 (assembly GCF_055814425.1). Lineage (NCBI taxonomy): Bacteria > Pseudomonadati > Pseudomonadota > Gammaproteobacteria > Lysobacterales > Rhodanobacteraceae > Dyella > Dyella sp. CR10. The sequence continues at coordinate 3,799,097 of NZ_CP185986.1, read as the reverse complement.
CGGTTCTCGTAGAAGGTCGCCAGCCATTGCTCCGGCCGCAGATCGTCCACAGTGACCCCTTCGGCGGTCGCGCGCTCTCGCATGAGCTCGTGCATGATCTCGATGTTGTCCGTGGAAGCTGAGATCACCGCCAGCGCGTCGTCCATGCCCCGCAGATTCAATTGGCAGACCGAGGAGCCGTGGCCCTGCTTCACCAGGAAGCAGCGCGAGCGCTCGTCGAGGCTGACCACCACCTGGTATTCCGCTTCGGTCAGCTTGAGGCCTTCGATATAGTCCTCGCGGCTGGCGTTGGGATTGGGCAGCAGGATCATGGTGGCAGTCTGTTCGATCAGCGCCGCGGCGATGTCGCTGGCCAACGCATCCTCCGGGCTCTGCGTCGCAAAGATGCCAAGACCGTTCTGTTTACGGATGGTCTTTTGCTTGTTCTTGGCGAATTCCTTGAGGCCACCCTTGCCGTCAAGAATCTTCCAGAACTCGTCCATCACGTAGATCAGCGGGCGGCCGTCGATCAGCGCCTCCAGCCGGTGGATCAGGTAGTTGATCACCGGAGCGCGAACTTCTGGATTGTCGATGACATCGGTGTAGTCGAAGCCGATGATGTTGGCTTTGGTCAGGTCGATCGTGTCGACCGGATTGTCGAACACCCAGCCCAGCGAGTTGCCGGCGGTCCACTTGCGCATGCGCACGAAGAGGCCGTCATCGCCCATGTTGGGCAGACTCTTCTGGAAGTTGGTCATGGTGCGCAGGTGCATCGGGGTGTCGAGAATGGCTTCGACCGCGCGGAAGATGTCTTCTTCTTCGCGCGAGCTGTAGACACTCTTGCCAGCTAGCACCTTGATCAAGTCGGCGAGGAACTGGATGTTCCCCTCGTTGCGCTCGCACTGGAACGGGTTGAAGCCGGTAGGCTGGCCGTTTTCCAGCGCCAGATAGTTGCCGCCGCAGGCGCGCACGAAGATCTCGGCGCCGCGGTCCTTGTCGAAAAAGAAGATCGTCGGCGTCGGCTTGAGCTTCTGCACCTGACTGAGCAGGAAGTTAATCAGCGCCGTCTTGCCCGTACCGGATTTGCCGATCACCATGGTGTTGGCGATGGCCTTCTCACCCAGCGAATTTTCGGCGGGGTGTGTAGCGTGGAAATTGAAGTAGTAGGGCTGACCGTTGGTGGTCTGCAGCGTGGTGACGCAATCGCCCCAGGGATTGTTTTCCTTCTTGCCGCTGGCGAAGTTGTGCAGCGGGGAGAGGCCGAGGAAGTTCAGCGAGCTGACGTTGGCCAGACGGGTGCGGTACTTCCAGTTGCCAGGGAACTGCGAATAGAAGGACGCCGTGATCGCCAAGTCTTCCTTGGCGGTGACGAAGCCGGCGTTGGAAAGCTCCGCGCGTGTCGTGGCAATCTGCTGCGACAGGGCTTCCTGGCTCGGGGCGTAGATCGCGATGATGAAATGGTATTCACCGAGCACGAAGTTGCCCGACGCGACCTGGTCCATCGCCTGGTCCATTTCTACGATCTGGCTGACGGCCTTGTCGCCGGACGACACCATCATGCCCTTGGTGCGGTCCAGCGCCTTGAGCGCATCCTGGCGGCCCATCGGGCTGAAGGAATGCGTGATGACATACTCGAAGTCGAGATACTTCAAGCCGTTGAGGATTCCCGGATAAGTGCCGTCCGGATATTCCTTGAAGTTGAGGATGGCGCCGAAGTGATTGATGCCGGTCGGCGTGGTGAGCACGAAGTCGCCAGTCTTGCTGGAGAAACGCTGGCGGCTGACCGGGAGGTAGTTGTAGACCGGCGCCTGCAGCACCGGTACCGGCTCGTCGATACGATTCAGCAGGTAGCCGTAGAACTCAAGCGCCTCGGAAAAGACAATCCCGTTGCTTGCCTCGTACATGCCCAGGCGATAAGGCGCATAGTCCTTGAGCACGGCTTCGACGTTGCCGGCCAGTTCCTGGATGGTGGAGATGGCTTGCCGCTGTTCGGCTTCCAGCTGGACAGGGTCGCTGGACTTCTCGACGAAACGCCTACCCGTGACCACCGGCCGGTAGACCATGGTCAGGTACAGCTCGTTCTGCATCAGTTTCTGCGTCGACAGCGCGTTGTAGTAGGCGTCCGACATGGTCTGATTGAACGCCTGATCGAACTTGCTGTGGTCCTTCAGTCGACGCCGTCGGCGCACGTCGTGGACCCAGAAGGCCACATTGACGAAGTCCGGGGCGCGCAGCGTCTGGAGCATGCGATTGAAGGTATTGTGCCGGTGTTCGAGCTCCCACTCGTCGCGGCCGACGAAAGGGAGGCCGCCAAGCCGCCACACCATCATGAAATCGCCTCCCGTCGTCTTGAGCACGGTCGGCGAGACGTGGGTGGAGAGCGTGATGAAGTCGCTGATGGGGGCGTCTGGCGTAAACATGGGCCTTTGATTCCATTCGAAACGAGGGAAGCCCTGGCACAAGGCCAGGGCCCTCGATTACTTGCTCGACGATCGCTGTTCGCGGTAGCTGTTGGGAGTGAACACCCACATGCCTTCGTGCTGCTGCAGATTGCGCACCTTGGTGCGGAACTGCAGGCGCAATCCCAACAGGCGGAAGATCATCTCGTCGCGCTTGGCCATCTGGCGCATGACGAAGATCACCGGCGGGATCGTCAGCAGATACAGCATGTTGGTGTACATCGACAGCAGCAGGCCCGAGCCTGCACCGACGAAGAAGGGGATGTAAGGCACCCCCATGAACATCGGTGGGCGGGTGCAACCGCGGAACAGTGCGTTTTTATGCATAGTGATTCAGCAGGTGCAGAATCATGGTGCTCGGAGAGCCGCTGGCGCCACATCCAGGGGTATCACCAATGACCATCTTGGCAACCTGTCCAGCGGCGCCGATGAATACGCCGCCTAGAAGGACGGGGGCCACGTCACCGATGCGCTTATGAGCGAAGGCGATCTGGTAGCCGGAGAAGATGACGGCCACAGTGACAACCGCGAGCGAAGTCATGTTCAAGATGCTGTGGATGTTGTCGAAAAAGCCACATACTTTCTTGCCGGTTTCGGTGAAGTCGTCGGCAAGCGCAAAGCCCGGGGTGAGCATGGCCGCCAGCACGAGGCCCATGACCGCCCAGGCAAACATGTTCTTGGAGTGCGTCGCAGCGTTGGGGTTGTACAGTTTCTTATCCATCTGAGGTTTCCTTGTGTTGGTTCAAGAACAGTGCGGCCATGCTGCTGAGTCAGAGGCAGCGACTCGGTACGCCGCCCGTGTCACGACGAATGCCCCGGGCCTTTGGTCCGGAACGCTGGAGTGGCCCGAAGGCCTTCGCTTCCGGCTTCGTGGGCCAGGCAAGCGAATGAGATGCCGGGCCGGCACGGCCAGTCCGGTGAAAAAGAAACGCGTCAGAAGACAAAGGCATCGTCACGCCCTCCCTGACGTAAATCGGCCTGGTCGCCGGGACGCTGTATCTGGAACGCTTGCGCTGGAGGCGGCGTAACCACGGCGGGCACGGTGGCCACGGGGGCGCTACTCACCGGATCGTTGGGCCCGTGTACTTGCGGAACGAAGATGTCGTTGGTGTTTCCGGCGGAGGGCGCTGACTGCACGGCGGCAACGGCGCCCTGAGGGGACTGTTGCATGGCCGACATGGTGGGCACGAGCGTCGGATTGGTCATGGTTGCGGAAGCCCGCGGCAATTGCGCCTGAGCTTCGGCGGCCGGAACATTCAGGCCGGCTGCCGTGGCGACGGCCGGCGTAACCAGCGAATTGGCGACGGCATCCAAAGCGACACTCCTTATCGCTACCCTGTAAGCGCTGCCGTCGGAGGTCGCGCCGGCGATCTGCCGTGCGGTCCGGTTGGCGGCCTGTCCGATGGCCTGCTGCAGCGGTATCGCAGCGCTCCCATTGCTGGCGAGCTGAATGCTGCGATTGATGGAATCGTAGATCTTCTGGACGTACCCGTCACGGTAGCCAGTCACGAAATTGCCGGAGTAGTAGCAACTGAAGGCCTTGCCCCAGTCATTGCCGGAACTGGCATAGCACTGCGACAGGATCCGGGCCCCGACCGAGAGATTGGTGCAGGCATCGAAGGCTTTTTCGTAGGAATCGAGCCCGTACTTGCCCAGGTTGGAGCGATTGACTTGGGCCAGCCCCACCGAGAAGTTGTAGCCCTTCTCTTCGAGCATCCGCACCGTGGCCAGGGCCTCGCCGAGATTCTGCGGCTGCCGCACCAACTGGCCACCCACGACGCCGATGGCGAAGGGGTTATGGCTTGATTCCACCTTGACAACGTGTTGCATCACCTCGGCCGGCACGGCGAGGTTCGGGCAAGCCATCATTTCTAAGCCCGGCAGCATGCGTCGTCTCCTCAGGCCGCTTCCGCGGCCATGCCGCGGGCAGGGTTGAAGTCGATGCCGGTGATGTAGCGCCGACCAGCGTGTGCCTTGATATGCACCACGATATCGATGGTCATCATCAGCAGGCGCTTGATGGTGGCGAACTCCAGGCCGGAACCCTCGGTCGACGCCTTCACCATCAGTGCCAGTTGATCCCAGGTCTGCTCGGTGCTGCCGGCGTGGCAGCTGGTGATCGAGCCGGGATGGCCGGAGGCGCAGTTACGAATGAAGTAGAACGATTCGTCGCCGCGCAGCTCGGCCAGGATGATGCGGTCCGGCTTCATGCGCAGGCAGGCTTCCATGCAGCTTTTGGCGGTGACGTTGCTCGCGCTCTGGCCGCCTTTGGAATAGAGCAAGTGCACCACGTTTGGCTGGTCGAGGAAAAGCTCGCGCGCGTCCTCGATCGTCACTAGGCGTTCGTTGTGCGGAATATGGTGCACCAGCGATTTCATGAAAGTGGTCTTGCCGCTGCCGGTGGCGCCAGCAACCACGATATTCTTCTTGTTGAGCACCGCTTGGCGAAAGAAATCTGCATAACGGCGCTCTGCGCGCAGCCCCAGCAGTTCGCGGTCCACGTCGCTGATGACGCGGGTGTCTTCGAGGATCTGATCGAAGAAACCGTCTTCCTGGTACTGCGCCAGTGTCTTGGTCTGCTTGGAAGGCAGGCGGATTGTGATGGAAATCTTGCCGGCGTCGCAGGCTGGCGGAATCACGAACTGCGCGCGCTGGCCGGTGGGGAAGGTCAGCGACACCACGGGATCGACGTCCGTGATGCGCTGGCCGGTGTTGCTCTCATTGACGACCGCTGTGCAGAACTGGCGCGCGCGGTCGAAGGTCAGCGTGGGGACATCGACCCGACGCCAGCCTCCGCGGCTTTCCAGATAGATCTCGCCCGGCTTATTGATGCAGATCTCCGTGACCTCCGGCGAGGCCATGAACTCCTTGATGCCCAGCACTTCGTACTGGTAATCGAGGAAGTCATTGGAAACTTGGGCAATGGCGTCGTCCATGTCCTGTTCTTCGTGTCGATCAGAAACGGGCGATCACACCGCTGAAGTCCACGTCCCTGGCGACGTAGATGCTCACGATGGTGCCCTGGTTGATGGTGATGGTGGCTGGCCGATTGGCGGCGCGCTGCACCGCCTGGTTGGCCAGGTTTTGCAGCGTCTGGGCGGTGTTGCTCTCGAATGGCGTTTGCGTGACCACACCATTACTGATGGTGGTCTGCCGCGGGCCGTGCTCGGCGGCCTCGTACTTGAACGCGTCGCTTAGCAGGCTGATCAGCAGCGCGGCGCCGATGCGGCTGCCCCAGTGCGCGTTGTAGTAACCCGGGTGGCCGGCGCCGCCCAGGTTGTCCACGCCAGGGCTGGCCATGTTCACGTCGATGCCAGTCGGTGTGACGATGCGATCCCAGATCACCGCGACGCGGTCGCCATTGGGCTCGCCTTCGTACTTGCCCAGCATCTTCGAGCCTTTGGGCAGCAGCAGACGCTTTCCGTTGAACGAGTACACCGGTTCGGTCACCGCGCAGGAGGTGAAGCCGGCGACGTCGGTGACGATGCGAGTCTGCAGCACACAGCGGATGAAGGTGCCGCGCAGCAGCAGCGTGTCGGGATTATTCACGCGCTGGGCCGTGGTGGGTACGTCGGGCACGCCCTCGGAACCGTATGGGCGCGGCGCCTGGGGCTGCTGAGGTTGCATGGCGGCAAACGGGTTGTACGGGACGCCGGCAGCACCCGGCTGGCCGCCCGCGCCCGGAGCCACCGCCTGAGCAGCGGCGTCGCCGGTCATCATGCGACGTTCCATCAGTGTGGGGCCGCGTGGCACATCGGCCTGCATGGATGTCGGCGGCGGCAGCGGTGGCGGCAGCGGCGGCGCTGCCTGGGTGACCTGGATCGGGTCGGGCAGCTTGGGCGTTGGCGGCGCGATCGCCCTGGGCGCATCTGGAATGCTGACGGTTTCGTCTCGCGGCTTGGGAGCGGCTTCGTTGCGCGAGCCCACGCCCTTCAGCATCCACATCGCCACCACGAGCACCAGCACGACGATGCCGGCGAGGAAGCCAAGCGCGCGCCGATTCATCCGCTTGATGTCGTTGGACTGCAGCTGCGGTGCGCCGGCATCCAGGTCGGGTGCCGGTGCTTCGCGGTGCTGCGCGGAATAAGGATTACTAGCTAGCGGATCGGCGCCGCCGGCATGGTTTTCCTGATTCGGGACGTTCCCGCGTTCCTGGTCGTCACCAGGCTGATAAGGATTGTTCGTGCTCACTTTTTAGCGTTCCTTCGCAGGCCCACGACGTTGTCGCCATGGCGGATGACCAGATAGGGGTACGTCCCATGGACGATGATGGTGTTCCCCTCCACGGTGGTGTTCACCGTCGCTTCCTCGCCATGTTCGCGCTCGCGCATGAAGACCGCCGGAAAGTTGCCGGTCGGAAACTGCTTCATGTCGCTCATCTTGATATAGGTGAACTGGCCGTCATCGTACACATTGACCGGGACCAGCCAGGGCGCCGTTCTGCTGCGCGCCGCGTAGTCATAGTCGAAGTTGTAGACGCGCCCCTTGACCAGGGTCGTGTTCAGTTCGGGGGTGTCGCTCGCCTTCTCGGCTTCCTGGTTGAAGCTTGCGTCGGACGGGTAGGTAAAGGTGATCTTGTACTGCACGCCTGCGCGCTTGGCCTGGTCCAGCGCCTTCCAATCGGTGGCCACTACCTTCAGTTCGAAGATGTAGGAGTGTGTCGCCGTGCGGATCATCATGTTGGTGTCCACGTCGACGTTTTTCGGCTTCAGGTAGAAGACGTTCTCGCGACGTGTAAGGTCCCAGCCACTGCTGAAGCCGGTGCTGTAGTCCAGGATCTTTTCGTTGGGACTGAGCTCGATCTGCGTGGTGATGCCCAGGCCGGTGCGCACCTGGTAGATGCGGTCGGGCTGGTACTCATACTGCTGCACGACCTGCGCGCTGGCGGGACGCGTCATGCCGGCGGCCGCGAGGCACACCATGCAGGCCAGCGCTAGTTTCTTCGTTGGGTTCATCGACGGCCCACTCCATTGGCGGTATTACGAGGCGCCGGCGCGGCCGGTGCCGTGGTCCTGGGTTGCTCGAGCTCGGAAACCGGCGGGCGCGGCACGCGCGCGGAGGCCGGCTGCAAGGCTTCATCGGCGGTCTGCGGCTGGGCGGTGCCCGGTGCCGCTGCGGCAGGCGCGACTTCCGGCTGTTCGGCGGGAGCGGCCGGGGCCGGCTGGGGTTCAGCGGCGGCGGGTGCCTCCACCTCGTCCGGCGGAGCCGTGGCGTAATCGTTATCAACTCGATAGGCGGTGACCTGGAAGCCGAGCGGATTCTCGATGCGGTACTGCTCGTCCATCTTCAGATTCGGCTTATAGGTGAACTGCATCGTGGCGATCTTGCTGTCCAGCGGACGGGTCATCCCGGTCTGCTTGTCATAGACACTGCGCTGAAAACGGACCGTGGCGCCGGTCGGCGTCTGGTTCGGTCCCCCTCCGATAAGCACGATACTCAGGAGCTTCACGCGGACCGCGCGGAGGCGGCCATACGTCTTGTACGGGCTGTTGGGATTAACTTCCGAATGCAGCGCGCGATAAGCGGCCGCGACATCCGGCGAAGACATGGTCAGTACCGTGGTCCAGTCGCCCAAGTTCATCATGGCCACATCGAACGACTCGCGCGCCATAACGAAATGAGCGACATTGCTGCGATTGATCGCTTCGCTGGTGGTGATGCGGCGCTGGGTGAAGTCTTCGGTCAGGCGCGCCACGGTACTGGTGCCAGTGTAGGCATCAGCCATGACGATATAAGGCACCTTCTCCTTCAGCGGAAGCATGTAGAAATAGCCGCCAGCGAGGATCAGCGACATCACGATCGCGCCGAACGCCACCCACCACGCGCGCCGCTCGCTCTTGCGGGCGAGATCGGCCACGGTTATCTCGAAGTTGACCGATTTGCTGACGGCCTCGTCGATCTTCTTGCTGGAAGTCCGCTTCAGCATGTTCGTAGATCCATGAAAATCTGCACGGCTCGGTTCCCCTGTGATGTCCGGTTACTTCGCGCTGGCGGGCGCGGCAGGACTCGCGCTTGTCGTGGACGACTGCGCAGCGGAGTCAGCGGGCGCCTGGCCGACCGCCTGTACCACGATGCGGCGGTTGTCTGCTGATACGGAGACGCCCTGGGTGCCATAGATCGAACTCAGCTCGGAGGCGGCCGACTGCAGGTCAGTCGTGTGAATCTGGCTGACGGGCTTGTACAGCGTGTAATCGGCCGGCAGGTCATAGGAGAGCTGCATACCGGAGTCCTTAGCCCAGCGCGTCAGCATGGTCTTGAGCGTGCCGTCCATGGGCGAGGCGTAATACGTATAGGTCTTGGCCAGCGGAATTTCTGTTGGCGCATCCTGGAAACGATTGGCTGGCTTCCAGCGCCCCCCGAAATCCTTTGCCGCCGGCGTGCCACACCCCGCCAACGCCAGCATGGCGATCATCGAAGTGCCCATCAGGGCCCGTTTGAAGAAATCCTTTTTCACGTCGTACCCACAAGTTGTATGGAAAACAGCCGATATCGTGCGGGGGCCTATCCAGCGCGCGGATCGCGGGCTTACGGATGACGGACACGCCGATTCCACCGGCACGGGCCGGTGGCGTGGAGGTCAGAGCAGAAGCGTTGGGGCGCGGCTTGGCGCAGGCGCCCGAAGGGGCCTGGAGCGAAGGAGGGCGGAGTGACCGCCGGGATGCCCCTGTTGCGCCGCAGCGATGGCGGGCGGTATGGAGGCCCGCGAGATGATATGCATCGATTCCATTCAGACTCCCTGTCTAGTCTGGCTTCTTGCGACCCGTCCCTAAACCTTGCTTTGCGGGCGTTTTGAAGTGCCGCTGAGTGACGTGCACTCGTACTTCTCAGTAAACCGCACTTGAAATACGGGGAGCCAGACCCCGTGCGGCAGATTGTGACGCAGTGCGCCTAAATTGCCAACATTCTGTGTGGGTACAACCTTTGCTTCGCGTTTGAAACAACGACGCAAATCTGCCATACGACAGTTTTTTAGACGTCTAAATTGCAAGGGGCGCAATATGTTGCGCTGCGAGATTCAGGCTGGTCCTAATCGGCTTCGAAGGCGTTGCGCCACCAGGACATACGTGCACGGTCGGCCGGCCCGTCATAACAGACCACGTCGAATCGGCAGGGGCGATGGCTGTGCTGCGGATGCCCGGCCAGCCACATCTGTGCGGCACTGATCAGCTTCGCCTGCTTGGAAGCGGTGACGGACGCGGCTGCGTCGCCATGACTGGCGCGCAGGCGATGGCGTACTTCGACGAACACGACGGTGTCACCTTGGCGCATCACCAGGTCCAACTCGCCATGCCGGGTGGTGAAGTTGCGCGCCAGCAGGACGAGCCCTGCTTGTTGCAGGGCCTCGCAGGCGCGCTGTTCGAAAACTGCTCCGGCCGCGCGCATCAGCTCTGGGTGGGCGGCTCGGCAGGAGCGGGTGGCGTCTGGGCCGGTGCGCTGTCCATTTGCAAGCTGCCATTGAGTGGCCGTGCCAGGCCATCCTGGAATCTGGCCCAGACCAATACGCGGCGAACGCGGCCGAACTGGTCGGCCGTCAGCTGGCCACTGGCGCCCGGCAGATAGCTGCCGGCGTGCTCGCGCAGCCAATCGACATAGGGTGCGAGATTCCATGCATCCATGCCGAAGGCAAACAGGCGCGCGGACGTGCCGCGCGCTGCGGGCAATTGACCCGCGATCTCGCCATGATCCGGCAGGCCCGGCTGGGCGTCGAACAGCCAGGGCGCATCGCAGAACTCCACGCCGTCCAGGTCATGGTTCGCGCCGGCATCGTCCACTCCGGCATAGACATGCGAGGTGGCGAACACCGGCAGATTGACCCGTGCCAATTTGAGCTGTGGCAGCAGAAGGCGTGCCTGCTGGGGGCGCATGCTGATGAACACGCCTGCGTCCTCGCCGGCGTCGGCGGCATGGAGTCCGCCGATCAGGGAGGCGTAGTTGACGCTATTGCCATTGAGCGTGGCCATCGCGGCGACCTTGCCGCCGCGCGCCTCCAGTTCCGCCTTGAAGGCGTTGGCGGCACGCTGGCCATAGTCCTCGCCGGTGACGATGACGTAGGCGGTATGCAGGCCGCGCTCGACCAGATGATCGGCGGCCTGTGCGCCTTCCGTCTCGGGCAGCAGGCCGAATTCGGCGACGCCGTTCGCGGGCAGGCTCTTGTCGTCGGGATGATTGAGCGCGAGCAACTGCACCGGCAGCTGGGCCTGGCCGAACAGAGCGGAGACCTCGCCGCGCGTGAGTGGGCCGATCACCAGCTTGGCCCCATCGCTGACCGCTTGCTGATAGGCCTTGACCGCGCCGGAGGGTGTGCCGCCGCTGTCGTAAACCTTCACCGGCGGCCGCGGCGCATGATTGCGTGCGGCATCGGCATAAGCGGCGAAGAAGCCTTCGCGGATGGCCGTGCCCGCCGCGGCGAAATTGCCGCTTGCCGGCAACAGCAGCGCGATGCGCTCGGGCATCTTGTAGCCCTCGCGCACGTTGGCGTCCTGCCCGGGAATCATGGTGCCGACCTGCTGCTCCAGCGTGGGCTGCGGACGCGCGACCGCTACGCCGAGCTGGCTGAGCGCTTCGTTCACCCAGGGCAGCATGCGATCGCCCTGCTGCATGGCGGCGGCGCGCTGCTTCAGGGGTTCGACCCCGAGCTTGGTCAGTTGGGACAGAAGCTGCTTGCGGTTCTGCGTCTGATCCAGACCACTGAGCTTGTCGTCCATCTCGCCGCGGCTGCGTGCCGCGCCCCAGGTATCGCCGGTGGCGTCCATCGCCTTGGCGCGCAGCTCCAGCAGGCGCAGTTGCAGATTCGCAGGCACGGCGACGCCCGGCTGCGTGACGAGATGCAGCGCGCGCGGCGCGTCGTTTTGCTTGAGGGCAAGCTCGGCCTGCAGCAGGTCCAGGCGCACCGGTTCGTCGTCGGTCAGGCGTTGGCGCTTGATGGTTGGGAGGAACGGGGCGGCCTGATCCAGTCGTCCTTCCTGCCGGAAGGCCTCTGCCGCCAGCAGACGGTAATGATCGGCGTTGCCGCTCGAACTCTGGGCGAGCGTGAGATAGGCATGGGCGGCTTGATCGAAGCGGCCGTCGCGCGCCATGGCGGCGGCGTCCTGTTCGGCGGAGATTTCGGCGGGCGTTCGGGTCGCGCTCGGCGGAACACAGCCGCTGAGCGCCAGCGAGATCATCAGGCCGAGGCCTGTGGCGCGAATCAGGCGCATGGGGACGTCCTTGGATCTGTCGACACGGTAAGCAGTTGGGCGATCATAGCCGATCGTATCGTCGCCCTGTTCCCGAGGAATGCCGTCAATGTCTCATGTTCAGCCCGGCTGCCTGTGGGTGGTCGCCACACCGATCGGTCACCGCGACGACATTTCCGCCCGAGCCATCGAGATTCTGCGCGCGGTCGCCGTGATTGCTTGCGAAGACACGCGGCACAGCCGCCCGCTGCTGATGCATTACAACGTCGCTACGCCGCTCACCGCGTTGCACGAACACAACGAGCGCGAAGCGGTGGATGCGCTCGTGCGACGCCTGGAGCAGGGGGAATCGGTAGCGCTCATCTCGGATGCGGGAACGCCCCTTATCAGCGATCCGGGCTTCCGTCTCGTGCGTGCCGCGCGTGCCGCGGGCATCCGTTGTGCGCCGGTGCCGGGGGCGTGCGCTGCCATTGCTGCCCTGTCGGTATCCGGCATGCCCAGCGACCGTTTCGTGTTCGAGGGTTTCCTCCCGCCAAAGGCGGCGGCGCGGCGGGCACGCCTGCAGGCCCTGGCGGGGGATGAGCGCACGCTTATCTTTTATGAGTCCTCGCATCGCGTAGCCGAGAGCCTGGCCGATATGCGCGATGTGTTCGGCGAGGCGCGCGAAGCGGTATTGGCTCGCGAACTCACCAAGCTGTTCGAGACCGTTCTGGGCGAGCCGCTCGGCGGCCTGGCTGCGCGGGTGGCCGCAGATCCGGACCAGCAGCGCGGCGAATGCGTGATCCTGGTCCATGGCCGCGATGAGCAGACGGACGATCGGGTCGCGGAGGGGCGGCGCATCTTCGCCATCCTGCGTGAGGAGCTGCCTCCCACGAAAGCCGCCAAGCTCGCCGCCAGCATTACCAGAGCGCCGCGCCGCGCTCTCTATGAGGGCGGCGACTGAGGCTGCTCTGCTGCCGTTTGCCGTTGCTATCCGGCTACAATAGACGGCGGAGTCGGCCGGACAGTCGCGATGCGCACGAGCGCTTCGAGGAAAGTCCGGGCTCCACAGGGCAGGGTGCCAGGTAACGCCTGGGCGGCGCGAGCCGACGGAAAGTGCAACAGAGAGCAAACCGCCGAACGGCATCTTCGGATGCGCGTGGTAAGGGTGAAACGGTGCGGTAAGAGCGCACCGCGCGCGGGGCCAACGCCGCGTGGCACGGCAAACCCCACCCGGAGCAAGACCAAATAGGGGAACGATAACGCGGCCCGCGTTGTTCCCGGGTAGGTTGCTGGAGCCTGGCGGCGACGCCAGGCCGAGAGGAATGACTGTCACGCCGCAAGGCGTACAGAACCCGGCTTACAGGCCGACTCCACCTTTTCTCCCTTTCCGTGCCTTCCGTTCCGGCGGCTCCCCTGCTGCCGGAACGGTGGGAATGGCGGGAATTCATCGAAAGGATTCGTCGCATGAACAGTGGTTCATGCGGGCACCCTCCTGTGCGGGCGAAAAGACTGCGAAGGGGTTCGCAACTTTTTCAAAAAATCCCGGCCATTCAAATACCTCGGGGTATTTCCTGAGAAAAGGCTGGAATTACTGCCACACCTCCGCCTTTCTCATTGATTCACAAGCAAAAATCCCTTGACAGTCTCAGGGGGCGAGACTATCGTGGGTTCCCGTGTGAAATCGTGGGAATTCGTGGAGTCTTCCGGTCGTGTTCCAGGGCGAAACCGCCATCACTGTCGACGACAAAGGCCGCCTGGCCATCCCGACTGCGTATCGGGAGCAGGTGGCGGGTGAGTGCGGCAATCGTCTGGTGATCACCTACAACCCCTTCGAGCCGGGCTGCCTGTGGCTGTTCCCGTACGCCGAATGGGAGCAGGTGCGCGACCAAGTCAACGCGTTGCCCAAGGTCAAGGCGGCCCATCGCGACATGCAGATGAAGCTGGTGGGCGCCGCGGCGATCGTCGAGCCGGATTCCGCTGCGCGCGTCCTGCTGCCGGCAAGCCAGCGCGCGGCGGCGGGTATCGAGAAGAAGGCGGTGCTGCTGGGCATGGGCAACAAGTTCGAGCTTTGGAGCGAACAAGCCCACTTGGCAAAGATCCGCCAGACCATCGGCGAAGACGACATCACTGACGAAATGGCCGATTTGCGCCTGTAAACGGCTTTGCCGGCAGCGCGGAGAAGCAGAGAAGAAGAGCGGTAAACGGGACGGGAGCGGGAGTGCGGCATGGCCGAGCAGCAATTGCGGCACATCCCGGTGATGCTGGGTGAAGCAGTGGAGGGTCTCGCCGTGCGGGCTGGCGGGCGTTATCTCGATGGCACCTTCGGACGCGGCGGCCACGCGCGCGCCGTGCTGTCGCGCCTGGGTCCGGATGGCCATCTCCTGCTGATGGACCGCGATCCGACCGCCATCGCCACCGCTCAGGCCGAATTCGCCGGCGACCCGCGCGTCGCTATCCGCCATGCCAATTTCTCCACGTTGGGCGAGTGGGACGAGACCGCCGCCGGTCTCGACGGCGTACTGCTGGATCTGGGGGTCTCCTCGCCGCAGCTGGACGAAGCCGCGCGCGGCTTCAGCTTCATGGCCGATGCCCCACTGGACATGCGCATGGATCCCACCCAGGGCGAAAGCGCGGCGGACTTCCTCGCTCGCGCCGACGAGCGCGAGATCGCCGACGTGCTGTGGACTTACGGCGAGGAGCGCTTCAGCCGCAAGATCGCCCGTGCCATCGTCGAGCGCCGCGCCGAGCAGCCGCTCACCCGCACTGGCGAGCTGGCCGCGTTGATCGAGCGTGTGATCGGTCGCCGCGAGCCGGGCAAGCATCCGGCCACGCGCAGCTTCCAGGCGCTGCGCATCCAGGTGAATGGTGAGCTGGACTCCCTCAAGCACGGTCTCGAATCGGCGCTGGAGCGCCTGAACGTGGGAGGCCGGCTGTCGATCATCAGTTTCCATTCGCTGGAAGACCGCGTGGTGAAGCTATTCATCCGCGATCACTCCGGCCGCGTGCAAGGCAGTCGGCGCGGTCCGCCGGTGGCTGCTGCGCCGGCGCGGCTGGCGGCAGTGGGTAAAGCCCAGTTCCCGTCCGAGGCCGAGCTGGACGCCAACCCGCGCGCCCGTTCCGCGGTGCTGCGCGTGGCGGAGAAACTCGCATGAAGATCCTCGGCGCGATCTTCCTCCTGCTCCTGCTCGGCGGCGTGCTGGTCAGCGCCGTGGGTGTGGTATGGACGCGCCATGAGAGTCGCGTGCTGTTCGTCGAGCTCAGTCGCCTGCAGAACCAGCGCGACGAGCTGAATATCGAATACGGCAAGCTGGAGTTGGAGCAGGCCACCTGGGCCGAGCCGCGCCGCGTGGACAGCGAGGCGCGCCAGAAGCTCGGCATGGTCAATCCCAAGCCGCAAGACATCCAGCTGGTGCGCCGATGAACATGCGTCCCCGCTTTCCGACGCAGCCCACCGCCCGCCGCCGAAATCACGGTCCCAGCCCCCGCCGCCGCATGGTGGCCGTGGTGGCGGTGCTTTCGCTGGCATCGCTGGGCCTGGTGGCGCGTGCGTTCGACCTGCAGGTGGTGCGCAAGGAGTTCTATCAGAGCCAGGGCGATGCGCGCTTCCTGCGCGAAGTGCCGATCGCGGTGTCGCGCGGCACGATCTTCGATCGCAACGGCGAGCCGCTGGCGGTGTCCACGCCGGTGATGTCGATCTGGGCCAATCCCTCCGAAGTGCTGGAGAGCGAAGACCGCATCCCGCAGCTGGCCAGGGCGATCGGCATGGATGCGGGCGAACTCAAGCAGTATCTGATGCAGCGCTCCGAGCGCGAATTCGTGTACCTGCGCCGCCAGATGCGTCCGGATGCGGCGCAGACCGTGCTCGATCTGGGCATCCCCGGCGTCAACGGACAGCGCGAGTACCGTCGTTATTACCCGTCGGGCGAGGTCACCTCGCACATTCTCGGCTTCACCAACATCGACGACCACGGCCAGGAAGGACTGGAGCTGGCCTTCGATGACTGGCTGGCCGGCAAGCCCGGCGCCAAGCGCGTGATCCGCGATCGCATGGGCCATGTCGTGGAAGACGTGGAACAGGTGCGCGCGCCGCAGCCGGGCCGCAACCTCACGCTGAGCATCGACCGCCGTATCCAGTTCCTCGCCTATAACGAGTTGAAGAACACGCTGGAGCAGTCGCAGGCCGATTCGGGCTCGATGGTGATCATCGACATCCCGACGGGCGAGGTGCTGGCGATGGTCAACTTGCCCACCTATAACCCTAACGCCCTGCGCAGCAGCACGCCGTCCCAGCGGCGCAACCGTTCGATGACCGACGTGGTGGAGCCTGGCTCGACCATCAAGCCCGTCGTCATGGCCGCGGCCCTGTCCAGCGGCAAATACACGCCGAACGGCCCGCTGGTCGACACAGGCAACGGCCATTTCTATTACATGACCCATGACATTCGCGACACGCATGCCTATGGCCCGCTGTCGCCTACCGGCGTGATCCAGAAGTCCAGCAATATCGGTGCCGCCAAGATCGCGATGACGCTGGATACCGGCCTGCTCTACGACACCTATCGTGCGTTCGGCTTCGGCAGCAGCACCAACAGCGGCTTTCCAGGCGAAGCGTCAGGCTACCTCAAGGTTGGCCGCGACTGGCGCCCACTGGAAAAGGCGATCATGGCCTACGGCTACGGCTTGAACGTCACCGCGCTGCAACTGGCCAATGCCTACGCGACCATCGGCGACGCCGGCTTGATGCATGAGCCCTCGTTCGTAAAGGGAGCGGCTGGCGAGACCAGGCAAATCATTGCGCCGGAGATCGCCAGCCAGCTGGTGAAAATGCTCGAGTCCACCACTCAGCCGGGCGGTACCGCCGCGCCGTATGCGTGGATCGCCAACTACGCCGTGGCGGGCAAGACCGGTACGGCGCACAAAGCCCAGGCCGGCGGCTACGCCAAGAACAACTACAGCGCGGCCTTCGCCGGCATCGTGCCAGCCACCAATCCGCGCCTGGCGGCGGTGGTGGTGATCGATGATCCGAAGAAGGGCAGCTACTACGGTGGCCTGGTCTCCGCGCCGGTATTTGCCAAGGTGATGGACGGCGCTCTGCGCCTGCTGGATGTTCCGCCGGACAACATCGGCCGCTGGTACGTCGGCGGTCCCGTGCAAGGCAACAATGGATTGGTCGGAAGCAAGCCACCAGATGCGCCGGTGGTGGAGGATGCGCCAGTCGAGGGAGCGACACCATGAGCCAGCGCCTGCAGCAACTGCTGGAAGGAATCGCCGACGCCGCTGATGCCGGCGATATCGTCGTTTCTGGGCTGTCGCTCGATTCGCGCCGGGTGCGCGAGGGCGATGCCTTCTTCGCGCTGCGCGGCACCCGTGGCCATGGCATCGAGTTCGCCGCGGGCGCGGTCGAGCGTGGTGCGCGCGTGGTGCTCGCCGAAGCGCCGGCGGGCCCGGTGCCGACGCTTGGCGTGCCAGTGGTATGGGTCGATCGGCTGCATGCCCTGGTCGGCGAGGTCGCATCGCGCTTCTACGGGCGTCCGTCGGAAGCGCTGCACGTGGTGGGTGTCACCGGGACCAATGGCAAGACGTCGACGGTGCAGCTGATCGCTCAGGCGCTGCATCATCTGGGCCACCGTTCGGCCACGATCGGCACCCTTGGCGCCGGCCTGCACGGCCACGTAGAGGAAGGCGAGCGCACTACGCCGGACGCCATCCATGTGCAGGAGCTGCTGGCCTCGTTCCGTTCGCGGGGCGCTACGCACGTCGCCATGGAAGTGTCCTCGCATGCGCTGGAGCAGGGTCGCGTGAGCGCAGTGGCGTTCGGCACGGCGGTGTTCACCAATCTCACCCGCGACCATCTCGACTATCACGGCAGCATGGAGGCCTACGGCGCGGCCAAGGCCAAGCTGTTCGCGTGGCCCACGCTGACGCATGCGGTCATCAATGTGGACGATGCTTTCGGGCGCGAGCTGCTGGCTCGCACCCCCGATCGCGTACGCAAGCTGCGCGTGAGCGCCGCCGGTGACCTGGCCTCGGATATCCGCGCGGCGAACATTGTTACCTCTGCGGAGGGGTTGCGCTTCGACCTCCATACGCCCTGGGGTTCGCGTCCGCTGCAAACGCATCTGATCGGCCGTTTCAATGTCGACAACCTGCTGGCGGTCGTAGCCTGCCTGGGAGCACTGGGCGAGTCCTTCGACCGCATCGTCGATGCGGTCTGTGCGCTGCATCCGGTGAACGGACGCATGAGCCGGCTCGGTGGCCATCATGGCCAGCCGCTGGTCGTAGTGGACTATGCGCATACGCCCGACGCGCTCGAGCAATCCCTGCATGCGGTGCGCGCACACTGCGAAGGCCGGCTGATCTGCGTATTCGGCTGCGGCGGTGAACGCGATGCGGGCAAGCGGCCGTTGATGGGCGCGATCGCCGAACGCCTGGCCGATGTGGCGATCATCACCGACGACAATCCGCGCGGCGAAGATGGCGATGCCATCGTCGCGCAGATCGTTGCCGGCTTGTCGCGGCCGGCCGACGCCCTTGTGCAGCGCGATCGCGCCGAGGCTATCGCGCAGGCGCTGCGCATGGCTCGAACCGGCGATGTGGTGCTGATCGCCGGCAAGGGTCATGAGACCTATCAGGAGGGCGCGCACGGCAAGCGTCCGTTCGACGATCTGGCCGTGGCCCGGGCCGCGCTGGAGGTGCGCGCATGATGCGCTTGTCCGCTATCGCGCTGTGGACCCGCGGTCGCCTGCACGGTGCCGATGTCGATGTGACCGGCGTGGCCATCGATACGCGCAAGTTGCGCGAGGGCGATCTGTTCGTCGCGATCAAAGGCGAGCGCGTCGATGGTCACGACTTTCTCGCCCAGGCCGCTGCTAGCGGCGCGGTGGCGGCGCTGGTCGAACGCAAGGTGGATGCGCCTATCGCCCAAGTGGTGGTGAACGATACGCAGTTGGCCCTCGGCGATCTGGCAAGTGCAGTGCGCGCGCAAAGCAATGTGCGCGTCGTCGGCATCACCGGCTCCAATGGCAAGACCACCGTGAAGACGCTGGCGGCATCGATTCTGTCGCGCCACGGCCGCACGCACGTCAATGCGGGCAACTACAACAACGAGCTGGGCCTGCCGCTGACCCTGCTGGCGATGCCGCAGGATGCCGAGTACGCCGTGCTGGAAATGGGTGCGGGTAAGCCGGGCGACATCGCCTACCTGGCCGCGATCGCGCGACCGGACATCGGTCTGGTCAACACCATTGCCCCGGCTCACCTGGAGCGGATGGGCAGCGTGGAAGGCGTCGCCGAGACGAAGGGCGCGCTGTATCAGGCGCTGCCGGCGGACGGCGTGGCGATCATCAACGCGGACGACAGCTTCGCCAGCTTCTTCGCCGGCCTTGCAGCCGGCCGGCGCCAGCTGCGCTTCGCGCTGGATCACAAGGCGGACGTGGGCGCCGACATCGTCGAGCAGCGTGTGGATGGATCCCGCTTCGTACTGAGCACGCCAGTCGGTGACGCGGAAGTGGACCTGCCCCTGGCTGGTCGCCACAACATCGCCAATGCGCTCGCGGCTGCCTCCATCGCGCTGGCGCTGGACGTTCCGCTCGACACCATCGTCGCAGGCCTGGAGCAAGTGCCTGGTGTTGCCGGACGGCTGAAGCTGGAGCGGATGCCCGGTGGCTGGACGTTGATCGACGACAGCTACAACGCCAATCCCGGCTCGGTCAGTGCGGCCATCGACACGCTGGCGCTGGCCGCCGGCGAGCGCTGGCTGGTGCTGGGCGACATGGCCGAACTGGGTCCGAATGCCAAGGCGCTGCACGCCGGCATCGGCGAGCGGGCGAAGCAGGCAGGTATCGATCGCTTGTTCGCCGTGGGGCCGCTGAGCGCCGCCACGGTCGCGGCGTTCGGCGCGAACGGCGAGCACCACCCGGACAAGGCCGCGCTGGCCGCGTCTCTCAAGCATCACCTACACGGTGGCGTCACCTGCCTGGTCAAGGGCTCGCGTTCGGCGGGCATGGAACAGGTGGTCGCCGCGCTACGCAACGATAAGCCGGAGGAGGGCGCATCCGATGCTGCTTGAACTCGCAGACTGGATGGCTCGCCACTTCACGGCGCTGCATCTGTTCCAGTACATCACTTTCCG
Source organism: Dyella sp. CR10 (assembly GCF_055814425.1). Lineage (NCBI taxonomy): Bacteria > Pseudomonadati > Pseudomonadota > Gammaproteobacteria > Lysobacterales > Rhodanobacteraceae > Dyella > Dyella sp. CR10. The sequence continues at coordinate 3,779,370 of NZ_CP185986.1, read as the reverse complement.
CACCATCATGGCGGCGCTCACCGCGCTGGCCATGTCGCTGTTGTTCGGTCCCGCGCTGATCCGCAAGCTCGCCGACCTCAAGGCAGGGCAGGTGGTGCGCAAGGACGGCCCGCAGACCCATCTGTCCAAGGCCGGCACGCCGACCATGGGCGGCGTGATGATCCTGCTGGCGGTGACGATCGCCACGCTGCTGTGGGCGGATCTGCACAACCGCTACGTTTGGGTGGTGCTGGTCGTGCTGCTGAGCTTCGGCGTGATCGGTTTTTATGACGACTACAAGAAGCTGGTGCTGAAGGACAGTCGCGGTCTTGCTTCGCGCTGGAAGTATTTCTGGCAGTCGGTGTTCGGCCTGATCGCAGCGCTGTTCCTCTACTTCACCGCTCCCACCGCGCCGCCGCCGTGCGCCAAGCCGATCGCGGCCGTGGTCCAGCGTGTCGAAACCACCGCATCCCCGCTGGCCAGTCATGTGACGACGGAGCCGCTCGCCGCCGCGCCGGTCTGTGCGAAGGAAGTGGCCGAGACCGCGCTGTTCGTGCCGCTGTTCAAGCAGGTCGCGTTGCCGCTGGGGCTGTTCTTCGTGGTGCTCACCTACTTCATGATCGTGGGCTTCTCCAACGCGGTGAACCTCACCGACGGCCTGGACGGGCTGGCGATCATGCCCACCGTGCTCGTATCGGGAGCGCTCGGCGTGTTCGCCTACCTGGCGGGCAACCGGGTGTTCTCGGAGTACCTGGGCATTCCTTCCATTCCCGGCGCGGGCGAGCTGGCGATCTTCTGCGGCGCGCTGTCCGGCGCGGGGCTGGGTTTCCTGTGGTTCAACACCTATCCCGCCCAGGTGTTCATGGGCGACGTCGGTGCGCTGGCGATCGGCGCGGCGCTGGCGGCGATCGCCGTGATCGTGCGCCAGGAAATCGTGCTGCTGATCATGGGCGGCGTGTTCGTGATGGAGACCGTGTCGGTGATGCTGCAGGTGGCGAGCTTCAAGCTCACCGGCAAGCGCATCTTCCGCATGGCGCCCATCCACCATCACTTCGAACTGAAGGGATGGCCTGAGCCGCGCGTGATCGTGCGCTTCTGGATCATCAGCGTCGTGCTGGTGCTGATCGGCCTCGCCACGTTGAAGGTGCGCTGATGCTGTTCGATACCACCCAGGCGAAACGGCGACAGGGACCGCGGGGCAGCTTCGATCTGCCGCTGCTGGTCGCACTCGTCGGTCTGGCCTGCGTGGGGCTGGTGATGATCACCTCCAGTTCGATCGCCGTCGCGGACAGCCAGCATCTGGGTGCGTTCTATTTCCTCAAGAAGCACCTGCTGTTCCTTGGGCTGGGCCTGGTGTTGGCCGGCGTGGCGATGCGCACCGAACTGAAGGTGCTGGAGAAGAACGCCTTCCTGCTGATGATGCTGGCCTTCATCCTGCTGCTGGCGGTCTTTCTGCCGTTCTTCGGCATGCGCCTCAACGGCGCACGGCGCTGGCTCAATCTGATTGTCACGAGCTTCCAGCCGGTGGAGGCGGTGAAGCTGATCCTGGTGGTGTACATCGCCAGTTACCTCGTGCGGCACCGCGAGAGCGTGGAGACGCGCTTCCTCGGCCTGCTGAAGCCGATCCTGGTGGCGGGCATCATCGTGCTGCTGCTGTTGGCGCAGCCGGACTTCGGCTCGGCGACGCTGGTCATCGCGGTGACCATCGCGATGGTGTGGCTCGGTGGCGCGCGGCCGATCTTCCTGTTCGGTATGGGCCTGCCGCTGATGCCGCTGCTGGCGATCGCGGCGACCAGCGAAAGCTACCGCATGAAGCGCCTGACCTCGTTCATGGATCCGTGGAAGGACCCATTCAACGACGGCTTCCAGTTGACCCAGTCGCTGATGGCGATCGGCCGCGGCGAGTGGACTGGCGTCGGTCTCGGTTCCAGCGTGCTGAAGCTTTCTTACCTGCCGGAAGCGCATACGGACTTCATCTTCGCGGTGATTTCCGAGGAGCTGGGGCTGGCCGGCATCCTGGTCGTGATGAGCCTGTTCGCGCTGGCGGTGGGACGCGGGCTGTATCTGGGCCTGAAGGGCGTGGAGCTTGGGCAGCGCTTCGCCGGCTACGTCGCCTTCGGCATTTCGCTGATGATCGGCCTGCAGACGATGGTGTCGATCGGCGTGAATCTCGGTGCGTTGCCGACCAAGGGCCTGACCCTGCCGCTGATCAGCTACGGCGGTTCGTCCATGGTGCTGACCTGCGCGATGGCCGGCGTGCTGTTGCGCGCGACCTATGAAATCAATCGCGCGATCGACGCGCGCCAGATGGCGACGCGCATGCCGGCGATGGCGGTCACGGACGCCAATACGGCGGTGGCCACGGCAGGTGCGCGCGAGCGCGAGGCGGTGAGCGCATGAGCGCGATGCAGGCTCCCGTCCTGATCATGGCCGGTGGCACCGGCGGACACATCTTCCCCGGCCTGGCCGTGGCCGAAACGCTGCGCATGCAGGGCGTGCCGGTGGTGTGGCTGGGGGCGTTCGGTGGCATGGAGACCAAGGTGGTGCCGGCACATGGCGTGCCACTGAAGACCATCCCGGTCGGCGGCCTGCGCGGCAAGGGCATCAAGACGCGCCTGCTGGCGCCGCTGATGCTGGCGCGCGCGCTGTTCGCCGCACTGCGCGTGCTCGTCCAGGTCAAGCCGCGCAGCGTGCTGTCGATGGGCGGTTACGTGGCGGGACCTGGCGGCATCGCTGCGTGGTTGCTGCGCAAGCCGCTACTGGTGCACGAGCAGAACCGCGTGGCGGGTTTCACCAACCGCAAGCTGGCGGCGCACGCGCGTCGCGTGATGGCCGGTTTCAGCGATGTGCTGCCGGATGCCGAATGGGTGGGTAATCCCGTGCGCGAGGCCATCGCCGCCTTGCCTGCGCCGAGCGCGCGCATGGCCAACCGCGCGGGTCGTCGGCGCCTCCTGGTGCTGGGCGGCAGTCTCGGCGCGCGCGCGCTCAATCTCGCCTTGCCTCAGGCACTGGCGCAGCTCCCGCTCGAGCGCCGTCCAGACATCCTGCATCAATGCGGCAGTCGCGGCTTGGACGAAGCGCGCGAGGCCTATGCCAAGGCCAATGTGGAGGCGCAGATCGTGCCCTTCATCGAAGACATGGCCGGTGCCTATGCCTGGGCCGACATGGCGGTATGCCGTGCCGGCGCCCTGACCGTGGCCGAACTCACCGCGGCCGGGCTCGGCGCGGTGCTCGTGCCTTTTCCCCATGCGGTGGATGACCACCAGACCCGCAACGCCGAGGCTATGGTGGCCGCGGGTGCGGCCGAAGTCGTACAGGAACGTGATTTGGACCTACAGCAATTCTCGCAGCGCCTGGACGCGCTGTTGAACGATCGCGCGAAGATCCTCGCCATGGCGGAGGCCGCGCGCACCCTGGCCAAGCCCGACGCAGCCGCGACGATCGCCCGCGCCTGCATGGAGGTGAGCGCATGACGCCGCGCCGCCTGCTGGCCCATGAAGACCTGATGACCACTTTCCGCCGCGTGCATTTCATCGGCATCGGCGGTGTGGGCATGAGTGGCATCGCCGAAGTGCTGCACAACCTCGGCTACGCGGTATCCGGCTCGGACCGCGCCAGCTCGCCGACGTCGCAACGTCTGGCGCAGCTGGGCATCGTGGTGCATATCGGTCATGCCGCTGAACATGTCGGCGATGCGGACGTCGTGGTGACCTCCAGTGCGATCCGCCAGGACAACCCGGAGCTGGTCGCAGCTCGTGCGGCGCGCATTCCAGTGGTGCCGCGCGCGGAGATGCTTGGCGAGCTGATGCGTTTCCGTCGCGGCATCGCCATCGCCGGCACGCATGGCAAGACTACGACGACCAGCCTCACGGCCAGTGTGCTTGCCGAAGCCAACTACGATCCGACTTTCGTGATCGGCGGCCAGCTCAACGCCGCGGGCGCGAACGCGCGTCTGGGCACCGGCCAGTACATCGTGGCCGAAGCGGACGAGTCGGACGGCTCCTTCCTGATGTTGTCGCCGGTGGTGGCCGCGATCACCAACATCGATGCCGATCACCTGGAGAACTACCAGGGCGATTTCGCGCTGGTGAAGAAGGCTTTCGCCGACTTCCTGCATCGGCTGCCGTTCTACGGATTGGCCGTGCTGTGCGTGGACGATCCGGAAGTGGCTGCGCTGGCCAGGAGCACCACGCGCCGCGTGATGACTTACGGCATCGACGCCAAGGACGCGGACGTGCGCGCGAGCAATCTGTCGCAGCACGGCTTCGAAATGCACTTCGATCTGTGGCTGCCAGGCCGCAACGATGCACTGCACGTCAAGCTCAATCTGCCGGGCCGCCACAACGTGCTCAACGCGCTGGCCGCGGCGAGCATCGGCTGGCAGCTGGGCGTGGAAGCCGAATCCATTGCGCGTGCGCTGCAGCAGTTCGAGGGCGTCGGCCGGCGCTTCCATCGACGCGGCGAGATTGCGCTCGATCATGGCGCGGCGCTGCTGGTTGACGACTACGGCCATCATCCGCGTGAGCTTGCCGCCGTCTTTGCCGCGGCGCGCGGCGGCTGGCCTGAGCGCCGACTGGTGGTGGCCTTCCAGCCGCACCGCTACAGCCGCACGCGCGATCTGCTGGACGACTTCGCCAATGTGCTGGCCGAGGCCGACGTACTGGTGTTGACCGAGGTGTATCCGGCAGGCGAGGCGCCCATCGCCGGCGCGGACGGTCACGCGCTGGCGCGGGCCGTGCGTGCGCGAGGCAAGGTCGATCCGGTGCTGGTCAAACACCCGCGCGAGCTTAAGGAAACCCTGCCGGCGCTGCTGCGCGATGGCGATCTGTTGCTGCTGCTGGGTGCCGGCGATATCGGCGCGGCGGCGGTGGAGCTGGCTCTGGCCGGCAACCTGAGGACGAACAAGTGACGAAGAAGATCACGGATCCCGCACAGTTTGGTCGCGTCGCCGTGGTGATGGGCGGCAGCTCGGCCGAGCGCGAGGTGTCGCTCAACTCAGGTCGCGGCGTGCTGGCCGCGCTGCAGGCGCGGGGCGTAGACGCCGAAGCCATCGACGGCATCCCGGCGCTGCTGGACGCCGTGCGCGCAGGTCACTTCGCGCGCGTGTTCAACATCCTGCACGGTGGCGGTGGCGAGAACGGTGAACTGCAGGGCGCGCTGCAGTCGCTGCGCATTCCATTCACCGGCTCGGGCGTACTCGGTTCGGCGCTATCGCTGGACAAGATTCGCGCCAAGCTGGTGTGGCAGGCGCTGGGCCTGCCCACGCCGCGTTTCAAGGCGCTGTCGCCCGGTGCCGACGTGCACGCTGCCGCACGCGAGATCGGCTTCCCGCTGGTGATCAAGCCGGCCTGGGAAGGCTCCAGCGTCGGCGTCACCCGGGTATTCGACGAGAAGGACCTGGACGCGGCGGTCGAGCTGGCAAGGCGCTATCCCGGCGACCTGCTGATGGAGACGCTGATCGAAGGCGACGTCCGCGAAGGCGGCGAGTTCACGGTGGGCATCCTGGGCCGCGAGGTGCTGCCCACGATCAAGATCGTGCCCAAGGGCGAGTACTACGACTACAACGCCAAGTACATCGCCGAGGACACGCAGTACATCTGCCCGGGCCTGAGCGGCGATGCCGAGCGCGAGATGCAGGCGCTGGCGTTGCAGGCCTTCGACGCGCTGGCTTGCGGTGGCTGGGGTCGCGTAGACGTCATGCGCGACAAGCAGGGGCGCAACTGGCTGCTGGAGGTCAACACGGCTCCTGGCATGACCTCGCATTCGCTCGTGCCCAAGGCCGCGAAAGTGGTCGGCATCGACTACGAGACGCTGTGCTGGCGCGTGCTCGAAACGAGCTTCCGGGAGGGCGCGTGAGGGGAGCCATCCGCCTCGTTGCCTGGTGTCTGGCCATCGCGCTCGTGGCGCTGCCGATCGTCGGCGTGCTGCGCGGATGGTTCGCGGCCAATCGTTGGCCGGTGACCCAGCTGACGGTGCAGGCCGAGTTCAAGCACGTGAACGCGGACGACATCCGCGCCGCCGTGCTGCCGCGACTGGGCAAAGGCTTCTTCGCACTGGACCTGGACAGCGTACAGAAGGCTGTCGCCGCGCTGCCGTGGGTGGAGTCGGTCGAAGCGCGCAAGCGCTGGCCGGACACCTTGATCCTGCGCATTTACGAGCGCCAGCCCTTCGCGCGCTGGAACGACAAGCAGCTCATCAGTCGCCAGGGTCTGGTCTTCGACGCGCCGGGTGCCGAAGGCCTGGACGGCCTGCCCAGCTTGCATGGACCGGATGCACGCCTTGCCGAAGTGGTGAGCTTCTATGCCGAAACACAGAAGGCGTTCGGCAGCGCGCATCTGAAAATCGCGGGCGTTTCGCTGTCCGATCGCGGCAGTTGGAGCCTCATCACGTCCAGCGGCGCGCAGATCGTGATCGGCGATCGCGATCAGGCGGGCCGTCGCCTGCGCCGTTTCCTCGATGTCTACCCCCAGATCATGGCGAACCGCCCGGAAGGCTTCGCCTATGCCGATCTTCGCTACACCAACGGATTCGCCGTGCGATGGCCGCAAGCGCAAGCACCGGCCGCCGTCACTACCAAAGGCACGCCCCGCACATGAAAACCCGTAACGACAAGCAACTCGTCGTCGGCCTCGACATCGGCACCTCCAAGGTGGTCGCCATCGTGGGCGAGTACGAGCCGGGCGAGCCGATCGAAGTGATCGGCATCGGTACCCACGTGTCGCGCGGCCTCAAGCGCGGCTCGGTGGTGGACATCGAATCGACCGTGCACTCGATCCAGCGTGCGGTCGAAGAAGCCGAGCTGATGGCCGGCTGCGATATTCGCTCGGTCTATGCCTCGATCTCCGGCAGCCATCTCGAAACCAAGAACTCGCACGGTACGGCGGCGATCCGCGATCGCGAGGTGACACCGGGCGACCTGGACCAGGTGCTGGAGGCCGCCAGCGCGGTGGCGATTCCCGCCGACCGCAAGGTTCTCTACAAGGAATCGCAGGAGTACCGCATCGACGGGCAGGACGGCATCCGTTCGCCGGTGGGCATGAGCGGTGTGCGCCTCGAGGCGAGCGTGCATCTTGTGACCGGCGCTGCGGCGGCGGTACAGAACATCAGCAAGTGCATCCAGCGCTGCGGCCTGACCGTGGACGAACTGGTGCCGTCGTCCGTGGCCAGCGCCAAGTCGGTGCTGACCGACGACGAGCGCGAGCTGGGCGTGTGCCTGGTCGACATCGGCGCGGGTACCACCGATATTGCCATCTATACGCAGGGCTCGATTCGCTACACCAAGTCGCTGCCAGTAGGCGGCGACCAGGTGACCAACGACATCGCCTATGGCGTGCATACGCCGACGGCGCATGCGGAGGAGATCAAGATCAAGTACGCCTGCGCGCTTGCTCAGCTGGCGCATGCGGAAGAAACCATCCAGGTCCCTAGCGTGGGCGATCGCCCGCCGCGCCGCCTCGCGCGCCAGTCGCTCGCGCAAAGCGTGCAGGCGCGCTACGAGGAAATCTTCGAGATGGTGCAGGACGAGCTGCGTCGCTCCGGCTACGAGAGCCTGGTGGCGGCAGGCGTGGTGCTGACCGGCGGCGCCTCCCGCATGGAGGGCGCGCTGGAGCTGGCCGAAGAGATCTTCCACAAGATGGTGCGCATCGGCGTGCCGCAGCACGTCACCGGCCTGGGCGAAGTCGTCTCCAATCCGATGCATTCCACCGGCGTAGGCCTGCTGCTGCACGGCGCGCGTGCCGGCGGCATGCGCGGGGGCGGCTCCGGCGGCGGCAGTGTCGGCGGGTTGGTGGAGCGCCTGCGCGGTTGGCTGGCAAAGAACTTCTGAACGGACGGGCCGCGTGGCCCGGGCGTTCGGCGGCATGGAGGCGCAGGAGGCGCCGCCACGGGTGACGGGATGTCGCCCACCACCCCAGGGGCTGCAGGAGCGGCACCCCGGGGCTACAACGACAACGAAAGCTCTACGGAGGACGGGAAATGTTTGAACTGGTCGAAAAACTCGCACCGAACGCAGTCATCAAAGTCATCGGCGTCGGCGGTGGCGGCGGCAACGCCGTGGCTCACATGCTGAATGCCAGCGTCGACGGCGTGGAATTCGTCGTCGCCAACACGGACGCGCAGGCCATGAAGAGTTGTGGCTCGCGCACGCACCTGCAGCTGGGCGCCAACGTCACCAAGGGCCTGGGCGCGGGCGCCAATCCGGAAGTCGGCCGTCAGGCCGCGCTGGAAGATCGCGAGCGCATCGAAGAAATGCTCGAAGGCGCGGACATGGTGTTCATTACCGCCGGCATGGGCGGCGGCACCGGTACCGGAGCGGCGCCGGTGGTGGCGCAGCTGGCCAAGGAAAAGGGCATCCTGACGGTGGCCGTGGTCACCAAGCCGTTCCCCTTCGAGGGCCGTCGCCGCATGCAGGTCGCCATGAAGGGCATCGAAGACCTGTCCCAGCACGTGGACTCGCTGATCACCGTGCCGAACGAGAAGCTGCTTTCGGTACTGGGTCGCGAAGTCACCCTGCTGAATGCGTTCAAGGCCGCCAATGACGTGCTGCTGGGTGCGGTGCAGGGTATCGCCGATCTGATCACGGCCCCGGGCCTGATCAACGTCGACTTCGCCGACGTGCGCACCGTGATGTCCGAGATGGGCATGGCGATGATGGGCTCGGGCACCGCACGCGGCGACGACCGTGCGCAGGCCGCCGCCGAGGCCGCCATCAACAACCCGCTGCTGGAAGACGTCAACCTCAACGGCGCCTGCGGCATCCTGGTGAACGTCACCGCCGGTCCGAACCTGACCATGCGCGAATTCGACGAGATCGGCCGGGTGATCCACGACTTCGCCAGCGAAGACGCCACCGTGGTGATCGGCACCTCGCTCGATCCGGAAATGCAGGACGACGTGCGCGTTACGGTGGTGGCCACGGGCCTCAACCGCGCCGCCGCCGCCCGCCAGCCGCAGCGTCAGGCAGCGCCTCAGCAGGTCGAAATGCGCCAGCGTCCGCGTCCGGTGGTGCTGCGCACGGGCACCGGCAACGAGGTGGTGGATTACGCCCAGCCGGAAGGTACCTCGATCCGTGGCGAAGCCGCGCCGGCCAAGAGCGCCGACCCGAGCTTCGATTACCTCGACATCCCGGCCTTCCTTCGCCGCCAGGCCGATTGAGAAAAAAATGTTCAAAAAGGAGTGAACAAACGTCAGATTGACTTGTCAGTCACATAACGCGCCTCGCGGGTGCTGCAAAGTTCGCCGCTTGTGCGTTCCCTGTCGAGGCAGGGAAGGGACTGACGCCAGTCTGTTTGCTCCTGAAGGAACATGACAAGACTGTGCGTCTTGGATGACGCATGACTGGCTCGAGCGGTTTCGCCCGGGTCCGGTCCGACGCCTCGCCGCCGGCTTCCCGTCCCGGCGCGGGGCGTTGTGTCGTTCTAAGTGTATGACGGTATTGAGGTATTTCGGCGTCTCGGAGCGCTATGAACCTCCTTTCAAGGATGAAAGAAGGATGAAAGCGTGAACAGACTGTACGGAGCGGTTTGCTTTTTTCAGTGGTTAAGACTGTGTTAGCATCCGTCTCCTGTTGGCTGCTGCCCCTTGCAGGTACCAAAAAAATGATCAAGCAGCGTACGCTCAAGAACATCATCCGGGCCACCGGCGTCGGTCTGCATACCGGCGATAAGGTGTACATGACGCTCCGCCCGGCCGCGCCGAACACGGGTATCGTGTTCCGCCGCACCGACCTCAATCCGCCGGTCGAAATCGCCGCGCGTCCAAACAACGTCGGCGACACTCGCCTGTCGACCACGCTTGTCAACGGCGACGTCCGCGTTTCCACCGTTGAACATCTGTTGTCCGCGATGGCCGGCCTGGGCATCGACAACGCCTACGTCGATCTGTCGGCGCCGGAAGTGCCGATCATGGACGGCAGCGCCGGCCCCTTCGTGTTCCTGCTGCAGTCGGCCGGCATCGAAGAGCAGAATGTCGCCAAGCGCTTCATCCGCATCAAGAAGCCGATCAAGGTGCAGGACGGTGACAAGTGGGCCAGCTTCGAGCCTTTCGAGGGCTTCAAGGTCGGCTTCTCGATCGAGTTCAACCACCCGATCATCAGTAAGCGCACGTCCAAGGCGGAGATCGACTTCTCCACCACCTCCTTCGTGAAGGAAGTGAGCCGCGCGCGCACCTTCGGCTTCATGCGCGACATCGAGATGCTGCGCGAGCACAACCTGGCGCTCGGCGGTTCGATGGACAATGCGGTGGTGCTGGACGACTACCGGGTTCTAAACGAAGACGGCCTCCGCTACGAGGACGAGTTCGTCAAACACAAGATCCTCGATGCGATCGGCGATCTTTATCTGCTGGGCCATAGCCTGATCGGCGCCTACTACGCGCACAAGTCAGGTCATGAGCTCAACAACAAGCTCCTGCGTACCCTGATGGCTGATGCCACCGCGTGGGAAGAGGTCAGCTACCAGGATGATCCGGCGACGGCGCCGATCTCCTACGCCCATCCGGCGCAGGCGATCTGAGCGTCTGGCGGTCTTCCAAGCTGAACAAACTGAACGGCCGCGTCGAAAGACGCGGCCGTTTGTTTTGTGATATACCTCGCCCCTTCGTCTTGCCGCGATTCACGTACTGAAGATGTCAACGTCTTTCGGGGTCGTGCGGGCATGCTATAAACCCGCCATCGCTGATCGAGGGCAGGGGTTCTTCGGCAGCAGGACGACTTATTCTGAACAAGGGCGGCAGGTTGCGATCAGTCGCTTGAGGTCTTTCGGGAATCAGCAGTTTCGGCGATGGACGCCAGCTCGAGGAACAGTCGGCGCAATTCGCTGTCTGTTACCGAGGCCGCCGCGGCCTTCAGATGTTCCGCGGCAGCAGGCGAAAGCGGTTTTGACCGATCCGGCTCGGATGTGGCCGGTGGAAGGGGGGCCACTTTCACGCTGAGGTATCCGGCGCGCACGCCGATAGCGTGCGCGGCAGCGAGGATTTGCGTCTGCATGAGGCGAAGCCTCGAAGCCAGCGCCGGCGTAGGAGCCAGGAACACAAGACGGCCGCCGTGCAGGTTGGCGAAGCGAACCTGTTCGCGGAGCGGAGACGGCAGCGTCTGGCGTAGTGCGCGGTCCAGCGCCTCCAGCTCACTGGCCTTGCGAGCCAGTGCGGCGAAGGGGCCGCATTCGGTGAGGGATTTCAGTCCCGAGCCGGTGCGGCGGGAAGCGTAGGGAACGTCGCGCTGCATGGGTGCCGACATCTTCGACGTGGAAAAACATGCAAATCATACTTGTGTCACGCACCAAGCGGGTGCCTAAAACCTTCAATCTGGCCGACCGGCGCCTGCGCTATCGGCTGATTGCGATGGCCGCGGCCGCCGTACTGGTCTGTGCGGGTCTTGGTGCCACTGTGGCACTGGCGGTGGCAAGTCCGCGTGATCGTGCGTTAGCCGAGATCACGCGGCTCCGGCAGCAGGTGACGCAACAAAAGGGGCAGCTGGGTGATGTCCGCAAGGATGCCCAGCGCGATGTCGACGCGCTTGCCGCGAAGCTCGGCCAGCTGCAGGCCCAGTCCACTCGCCTCAATGCGCTTGGCGAGCGCCTCGCTCAGATGGGCAAGCTGGACAGCAACGAATTCAACTTCGATGAACAGCCCGCGGTTGGCGGCGTCGAGGATGCTACCGACAGCGCCTACGCGCTGCCGCAGAAGCTGGACACGGGCATCGACCAGCTGGCCAGCCGCTTCGACAGCCAGCAGGCCCAGCTTTCCGCGCTGCAGAGCCTGTTGCTGGACGCGAAGATCGAATCGAACCTCAAGCCGACCGGCATGCCGGTCGAGGGCTACATTTCCTCCTATTTCGGCGGCCGCCCGGATCCGTTCAGCGGCCACGCCGCGTATCACACCGGTCTGGACATCTCAGCGGCCACGGGCACGCCGGTGCATGCGGTGGCCGAAGGGATGGTCACCTACGCGGGCATTCGCAGCGGTTATGGCGACGTGATCGAAATCGATCATGGCAACGGCTATATGACGCGTTACGCCCACAACAGCGCGCTGATCGTGCGCCCTGGGCAGCGCGTGCACGTCGGCGATGTCATCGCCAGGGCCGGCTCCACCGGCCGCTCGACCGGTTCTCACGTGCATTTTGAGGTCTGGTACAAGGGCAATGTGGTCAATCCGCTCGCGTACGTGCGCAATCATCGCTGAGCCGGGCTCTTCCGAGGCCCGCGGCCTCTTGAAACGGTTTCCCGGTGCCGCCAGAAATCACCCGGGAAGGATGACGGGGTCAGCCGCAGGACATTGCGGGCCACTCAGAACCATCCGGCTGGGAGCATCCCGGCCGGGTTATCGCTTTGGGATCGCCGGGCGACCCTAGTATCATCAATCCTTTCGTCCTGCCACCGATCCCCCGGGGCGGGCGTCTACGACTCCAGGATCCGGAAGATCGATGCTCAATCGCGCCCTGACCAGCCTTTTCGGTAGCCGCAATGATCGCGTGCTGCGGCAACTTTCCAAGTCTGTCGCGCGCATCAATGCGTTCGAACCCGAGTTCGAGAAACTGAGCGACGCCGAGCTGCGCGCCAAGACCGACGAGTTCAAGCAGCGCATCGCCGCCGGCGAGTCGCTGGACAAGCTGCTGCCCGAGGCGTTCGCCACCGTGCGCGAGGGCGCCAAGCGCGTGCTGGGCATGCGCCATTACGACGTGCAGATGATCGGCGGCATGGTGCTGCACTCCGGCCGCATCGCCGAGATGCGCACGGGCGAGGGCAAGACCCTGGTCGGTACTCTGCCGGTGTATCTCAATGCACTGGAAGGCAAGGGCGTGCACGTGGTCACCGTGAACGACTACCTGGCCCGCCGCGACTCGGCCCAGATGGGCAAGCTCTACAATTTTCTGGGTCTGTCGGTGGGCGTGGTGTGGCCAGGCATGAACCATGCCGACAAGGGCGAAGCCTATGCCGCGGACATCACCTACGGCACCAACAACGAGTTCGGCTTCGACTACTTGCGCGACAACATGGCGTCGAGCAAGGAGCAGCGCTATCAGCGCGGTCTGAACTACGCCATCGTCGACGAGGTGGACTCGATTCTGATCGATGAAGCCCGTACCCCGCTGATCATCTCCGGCCCGGCCGAAGATTCGCCGCAGCTCTACATCGCGGTGAACAAGATCGTGCCGAAGATGATCCGCCAGGAGAAGGAAGACGCGCCGGGCGATTACTGGGTCGACGAGAAGCAGAAGCAGGTGCATCTCTCCGAGGAGGGTATGTCCCATGCCGAGGACCTGCTGCGCCAGGCGGGTGTGATCGAGGGCGAAAGTGGCCTCTACGACTCCAAGAATCTTGCTGTCGTCCATCATCTGAACGCGGCGTTGCGCGCCAATGCCATCTATCACCGCGACGTGGACTACATCGTCCGCGACGGCGAGGTAGTGATCGTGGATGAGTTCACCGGCCGCACGTTGGTGGGGCGCCGCTGGTCGGACGGCCTGCATCAGGCGGTGGAAGCGAAGGAAGGCGTGCCTATCCAGCGCGAGAACCAGACGCTGGCGACGATCACCTTCCAGAATCTGTTCCGCATGTACAAGAAGCTGGCCGGCATGACCGGTACGGCGGATACGGAAGCCTACGAGTTCCAGCAGATCTATGGCCTGGAAGTGGTGGTGATCCCCACCCACAAGCCGATGATCCGCAAAGACAACCCGGACATGGTCTTTCTCGGCCAGCAGGCCAAGTACGACGCGGTGATCGAAGACATCACCGATTGTCACAAGCGTGGCCAGCCGGTACTGGTGGGTACCACGTCGATCGAAGTGTCGGAGCTGCTGTCCAAGCTGCTCAACAAGGCCAAGATCCCGCACGAAGTGCTCAACGCCAAGCAGCACGAACGCGAGGCGCATATCGTGGCGCAGGCCGGCGCACCGGGTTCGGTGACGATCGCCACCAACATGGCCGGCCGAGGTACCGACATCGTACTGGGCGGCAGCCTGGAGGCGGCCCTGGCCGCGCTGCCGGAAACCGCCACCGACGCCGAGCGCGCCAAGATCAAGGCCGACTGGAAGAAAAGGCATGAGCAGGTGCTGGAAGCCGGCGGCCTGCACATCGTCGGCACGGAGCGTCACGAGTCCCGCCGCATCGACAACCAGTTGCGTGGCCGTTCGGGCCGCCAGGGTGACCCGGGTTCCTCGCGTTTCTATCTGTCGCTGGAGGACAACCTCCTGCGCATCTTCGCCGGCGACTGGGTCGGCCGCTGGATGCGCATGTTCGGCATGAAGGAGAACGAGGCGCTGGAAGACCGCATGGTCAGCCGTCAGATCGAAAAGGCGCAGCGCAAGGTCGAGCAGCATAACTTCGACATCCGCAAGCACCTGCTCGAGTTCGACGACGTGGCGAACGACCAGCGCAAGGTGATCTACGCCCAGCGCGACGAGCTGCTGGAAACCGACGGCATCGCCGACACCATCGCCGATATCCGCGACGACGTGGTCAGCGAAATGGTCCGTCGCCACGTGCCTGCCGACAGCATCGACGACCAGTGGGACCTGCCGGGCCTGGATCGCGAACTGGAGAGCGAATTCGGTCTCTCGCTCGACGTGAAGCACTGGGTCGAGCAGCAACAGGAAGTGGACGCAGGCATGATTCTCGAGCACGTGCGCGAGGCGGTCGAGCAGCTCTTCAAGTCCAAGGAAGAGCAGATCGGCGCCGATACCATGCGCCAGCTTGAGAAGCACATCATGCTCAGCGTGCTGGACAACGCGTGGAAGGAACACCTCGCCAGCATGGATTACCTGCGTCAGGGCATCTATCTGCGTGGCTACGCACAGAAGCAGCCCAAGCAGGAGTTCAAGCGCGAATCGTTCGAGCTGTTCTCGAGCATGCTGGAGCGGATCAAGACCGAAGTGATTCAGATGCTCGCGCGCATCCGCATCCGCAGCGAGGAAGAAGTCGCCGCGATGGAGGCCGAGCAGCAGCGCATGGCCGAGCGCATGGCTCGCCAGATGCACGCTTCCGGTGGCGGCGCGCCCGTGGGTGCACTCAATGCCGATCCGGAAGCCATTGCGGCAGGCAGCCTCGCTATCGCGCCTGCCGCCGACGGGCAGGGTGGGCCGAAGGTCGGCCGCAATGATCCGTGCCCCTGCGGTTCCGGCAAGAAGTACAAGCACTGCCATGGCCAGCTGAGCTGAGCGATCGGTGGATAGGCAAGGAAAAAGGGCGGCCATGGCCGCCCTTTTTCATGTCTTGCTCTGGGGCTGTGGCCCCTATCAATCCCCGCCTGGGAGGCGCTTGCGATAGGGCTCGGCGTCTACGGTGATGTACTCCGGCTCCTCGCTGTCCAGGCGCAGGGCCGTAAGCTTGCCACCCCAGACGCAGCCGGTATCGATGGCGTAGATCCCCAAACCGGCGAAGCGGCCCAGCGCGGACCAGTGGCCGCAGACGATGCGCGTCTCGCGACGCTTCATACCGGGCACTTCGAACCAGGGATACATGCCAGGCTTCTGCGTACCCGGTACACCCTTGCTTTCGAAGTCGATGCGGCCGTGGATGTCGCAATAGCGCATCCGCGTGAACGTGTTGATCGATGCGCGCAGGCGTTCGATGCCCTGCAGCCGGCTCGACCACGCAGCCGGCCGGTTGCCGAACAGATTCTTGAGAATGCGCGCGTGGCGCGGCCCCGACAGCTCGCGCTCTACCTCCAGCGCGGAACGCTGTGCCTGGCGCAGCGTCCATATTGGTGCCATGCCGGCATGCACCATGGTCCAGCCCAAGGCCTCGTCGTGGTGCAGCAGCTTCTGCGAGCGCAGCCAATCGAACAGCACCGGTGCGTCGTCGGCGAACAGTACTTCGCGCAGCTCGGGGTTGACCTTGGATTGCGCCTCCGGCCGCCGTTGCGCGATAGCCAGCAGGCTCAAGTCGTGGTTGCCCAGCGTCACCACCACCTGGTCGCGCAGGCTATGGATCAGGCGCAAAGTTTCCAGCGACTGGCCGCCGCGGTTGACGAGGTCGCCACAAAACCACAGCCGGTCGCTGGCGGGATCGAAACGGAGTTTGTCAAGCAGGCGCTGCAGTTCGGGCTGACAGCCCTGCACGTCGCCGATAGCGTACGTAGCCATCAGTGCAGGGTACGCGGAATGGACAGCGTGAAGGGCGGGATTGGCGCATCGAAATGCGTGCCGTCGTCCGCCAGCATCTGGTAGCTGCCCTGCATGATGCCGACAGCGGTCTCCAGGACCGCGCCGGAGGTGTACTCGTAGTCGTCGCCCGGGCGCATCCACGGTTGCTCGCCGACCACGCCGTCGCCGCGAACTTCTTCCACCTTGCCGTTGGCGTCGGTGATCACCCAGTGGCGGCTGATCAGGCGCGCCGGCATGTCGCCCGCATTGCGCAGCGTGATGGTGTAGGCGAAGACGTAGCGATTGTCACCGGGTTTGGACTGGTCGGGGACGAAGCGTGTTTCGACCTGCACGTCGATCGTGTAGGAGGCTTTCTCAGTCATGGCGCGATTGTAAGGCTTGCCGACAGGCATGGAGCAAGCGTGCGCGCCAGCGGCTGAACCACGCCGCCCCGATGCCTCAGGTCGACGGCAGCGCCTTCGCCAGACGAACGAAGTCCATCGGTGCGAGGGTCTCGGCACGCGCCCTGGGATCGATGCCGGCCGCCTCGATCGCCTCGCTGCTCATCAGCTGGCGCAACGCGTTGCCCAGTGTCTTGCGCCGCTGCGCGAAGGCAGCCTTCACCACAGCATGCACGCGATCCTGGTCCGCATCATGGCGCTCCGCAGCCGGCAGCGGCACCAGGCGCACGACGGCGGAGTCCACTTTCGGCGGTGGGCGGAACGCGCCCGGTGGCACCGTGAATAGCGGCTCGACCCGGCAGGCCAGCTGAAGCATCACGGATAGACGTCCATATACCTTGCTGCCCGGTTCGGCGGCCATGCGGTCGACCACTTCCTTCTGCAACATGAAGTGCATGTCCTGGATGGCGGCCGCGTGATCAACACAATGGAACAGGATGGGGCTGGAGATGTAGTAGGGCAGATTGCCGGCGACGCGCAGTCGCTCGACGCCCCGCTCGCGCGCCAGCGCCGTGAAATCGACTTTCAGCACATCCGAATGGATGATCCGCAGCTCGCCCACGGCGGCGGCACGAGCCTGCAGCTCCGGGATGAGGTCGGTATCCAGCTCGATCGCCGTCAGCTTGCCAGCCACCGCCAGCAGCGGCAGGGTCAGCGCACCTTCGCCCGGGCCGATCTCCACGACGACATCTTCCGGCTTAGGCGCGATCGCGCTCACGATGCGCTCGATGTAGCGCTTTTCGTGCAGGAAGTGCTGGCCGAAGCTTTTCTTGGGACGGGCGTTCATGGGATTCCTGGAAAACGATCTCAGCCGCGGCGGTCGGCGCGGCGGGCCACGAGCTCCATCGCCATGCGGGCTGCCGCAATCAGGCTGGAGGGATCGGCGCGTCCGGTGCCGGCCAGATCCAGGGCCGTGCCATGGTCGACCGACGTGCGGATAAAGGGGAGGCCGAGCGTGAGGTTCACGGTGCGGTCGAAGGCTTCGCTCTTGAGCACCGGCAGGGCCTGGTCGTGATACATCGCCACCACCGCGTCATAGCTCGCGCGTTGAGCCGGCACGAAGGCGGTGTCCGCCGGCAGAGGACCGAGCAGGTGGAAGCCTTCGCCGCGCAGCGCATCCAAGGTGGGGATGATGATGTCCAGTTCCTCACGGCCCAGATGGCCGCCTTCTCCGGCATGGGGATTGAGCCCCAGCACCGCGATGCGCGGCCTGGCGAGGCCGAACTTGGCGCGCAGTTCGGCATGCACGATACGCAGCGTGCGCGTGAGTGATTCGCCGGTGATGGCCGCGGGTACCTGAGACAGGGGCAGGTGCGTGGTCGCCAGCGCTATGCGCAGCTCGGGGCTGGCGAGCATCATCACCACGTCGCTGCGGCTGCGTTCGGCGAAAAATTCGGTGTGGCCGCTAAAGCGGATACCAGCATCGTTGATGGAGGCCTTCTGCAGAGGCGCCGTTACGATGGCGTCGTAGCGGCCGCTCATGCAGCCGTCCGCGGCGTCTGCCAGCGTGGTGAGCACGTGCCGGGCATTGCGCGGATCTGGCCGCCCGGGGTGTTCCTCGGCCCCCAGTGGAACGTGCCGGACGCGCAAGGTACCTGCCGGGCGTATGGCCAGCGGGGCGCCATCGTCATCGATTAGCGTAACTTCGACGCCGCAGCGGACCGCGGCACGAGCGAGCAGAGCACGGTCCGTGACTGCAACGAAATTGGCCGCCAGCGGAGTGGCGGCCAATCGGATCAGCAGTTCCGGCCCGACGCCCGCCGGCTCGCCCGCGGTGACGGCGAGCCGGGGAAGCGAGCTCGCGTTCAAGGCATGCCTCAGGAGGATTTGCCCGGCTGCTCGGGTTCCTTCAGCTCCGGCACCAGGATGTTCACATAGGCGCTCGAGCGCATCTCGCGCAGGTAGTCTTCATACGCCTGCTCGGCCTTGCGGTTGCCGATGGCCTGGCGCGCCTGGTCGCGTTCGATCTGGTCGGTAAGGTCGCTCTGGCGTTCACCCAGGCGCTGCAGGATGTGCCAGCCGGCCTCGGTCTGGAACGGCTGCGAGACCTCGTTGTCCTTCAGCTGCGCGATCTGCTGGCCGATGACCGAGCCCCAGGCCTGCTGCGGGAACCAGCCCATGTCGCCGCCGTTGTTGGCGGTGGTGTTGTCCTTGGACTCGTCCTTGGCCAGCTTGGCGAAATCCTCATGCTTGCTGACGATGCGGGCGTACAGGTCCTGCGCCTTCTGGCGGGCCTGCTCGGGCGTCACGATTTCGCTGGGCTTGATGAGGATCTGGCGAGCGTGGAACTCCGGCACCACCTGGCGGCTCGGCGCGCGCTGCTCGATCAGCTTGAGGATATGGAAACCGGTCGGGCCGCGCAGGGCCGGGCTGATGTCGCCCGGCTTCATGTTGGCCACGGCATCGGCGAACGCCGGCGGTACTTCGTCCACGCGGCGCCAGCCGAGGTCGCCGCCCTCGAGGGCGTCCTGGGCATCGGAGAAGCGGATCGCGGCGGCGTTGAAGTCCATGCCGCCGTGGATCGCGGCGATGGCGTCCTCGGCCTTCTTCTGCGCAGTCTGGATCGCCGATGCGTCGCCGCCGGAGGGGATGCCGATCTGGATATGGGCCAGATGGATCTCGCCGGCCTTATAGGTCGGGCTGGCGAGCAGGTTATTGATTTCGCTGTCGGTGACGTTCACCGAGTCACGCACCACGCTTTCGTGCAGGCGCTGGGCGATCAGCTGCTCGGAAAGCTGCTGGCGGAACGCGGCGAAGCTGGAGCCTTCCTGCTCGACGGCGGCGCGCAACTGTTCCGGCGCCATCTTGTTCTGCTGGGCCACGGCGGCCACTGCCTGGTCGATGTCCGCGTCCGAAACGCGAATGCCCTGCTCGTTGGCGCGCTGCACCTGCAGCTTCATCAGGATCAGGCGGTCCAGCACCTGTCGCTGAAGGACGTCCATCGGCGGCAGTTGCCCGGGCTGGCTGGCGTACTGCTGCTGCACCGAGCGCACGGCTTCGTTGAGCTCGCTCTGCAGGATCACGCCGTCATCCACCACGGCCACGATGCGGTCCAGCGGCTGCTTGCCCGAGGCGGCGGCCTGCGGCAGCAGCTGGGCGTGGACGGGAAGAGCGGACGCGGCGGCGACCGCGAACAGGAACAACGCGAGAGGCTGTTTCATGGATAAAGGGCCTTCAATCGCCTCTGGCGACCAGGGAAGTTATTGATAACCAAGGATACCACGGCGCAGCACGTCCTCCGTCTGGCCGTTGAAGGCGCCAAGACCCTTGAACTGCAGCTCGAACATGATCGCGTTGTTGGCGCGGGCGTTCGCCGTGGCGAAGTTGTAGGTGTTGATGTAGTGGCGGCCCACCACGCGGACGATGACGCAGCAACTGTCGTACTCGACGCCGCCCATCGCCTCCACCGTACGCTTCTCCATCACCGAATACGTCCAGCGGCCGACCAGGCGCCAGCGGTCCGAAACGGGGTAGACCGCCGAGGCGTCGTATTGTTCCAGCAGCCCGCGGCGATAGCGATAGGAGAAGTTGAGGATGCCATCCGTGCCGATACGGCGCTGCACGCCGACGGCCGCCAGGTCGGTACTGCGGCCGACGAAATACTGTTTTCCGGTGATGTCGGTACCGCCCACCATGCGCTTGTGGGGGTTCCACTGGTACTGCGTGCTCAGCTTCCAATCGTCGTTGAGCTGCATGTTCAGCTGGGCGACGTAGTTCGAGCCCGACCAGTCGGTCGGGGGAAGGCCGGGCAGCTGCACCCGCTGCTGGTTGAAGTAGCGGATCTGGCCGATGCTGGCCGACACGCGTTCCACGCCGTTGTCGTCCAGCAGGCGGGTGGTGAGTGCGGCCGTCAGGTTGTTCGCGTTCATCTGGCGATCTGCGCCGGAATACTGGTTCGGCGAGAACAGCTGCCAGTAGTCGAAGGACATCAGATTGGTGTCGAACAGCGGCAGGTTGTTCTGGTTCCGGTACGGCACGTACAGGTAGTACAGCCGCGGCTCCAGAGTCTGCGTATAGCTGTTGCCGAACAACGAAGTCAGGCGATCGAACACCAGGCCGCTGTCCAGGCTCACGATCGGCAGCGAGCGGCTGGGCGAGCGATTCGTGAAGGGGCTCGCCTGGCCGGCGCCGAGCGGACCATAGAACCCGTAACGGTCATAGCCGCCGCTCAGCTCGTAGGTCGTGTAGCGATAGGCGACTTTCGGACGCACGAACCAGGCCGCGCCACGGAAATCCGCCGCCAGGTACGGATACAGGTCAAGCCGGTTGCCTTCGACCACGTCGTCCTTGCGGAAGGCCACGGCTTCGGTGGCGGCGCCGAATTCCAGCCACTTCTGGAGCGGCAGGTTGACGTTGAAGGTCGCGCGCGGCCAGCGCTTGTACTGCACCGCGGAATCGGGGAGGAACGGGTCGACATTCTGGTATGTGTCGGCGCCGAACGATGCATTCCACCAGTTGCCGCCGCCGACGACGTAGGCGCTGGAGTTCAGCGTGCCGATCGATGCGGTGTACAAGTCATTGCCGAAGTCGCGCAGGTAGTTGCGGTCGGAAGCACGGTTGATGCTGGTGTAGAACGACCAGGGCCCGATCAGGTGCGAGTTGTTGTTGAACTTCACCAGGTAGCGATCGTCGCCCTTGGTCTGCTCGACGCTGTCCGGGTCGTTGTTGCCCCGGTCGTTGTGCAGATACTCGATATTGATCTGTCCGGTCGTACCGGGAATCAGGTTGAGGTAGCGGAATTCGCCGGCCACCATCAGGCCGCGCTCGGTGTAGATGCGCGGCTCGATCGTGGCGTCGTAGTTGGGCGCCAGGTTGAGGTAGTAAGGCGCGCCCAGCATGAAGCCGGAACGGTTGGAATTGCTGAAGGTCGGGTACAGGAAGCCGCTCTTGCGCCGGTCGTCCACCGGGAAGGTGAAGTAGGGCAGGTACATGAACGGCACGTTGGCGAAGCGCATGGTGGCGCCGCGTGCCGTGCCTACGCCGGTTTCCTTGTCGATGCGCAGATCCTTCGCGCGCACTTCCCACAGATGGTGGCCGACATCGCAGGTGGAATAGGTCACCTGGCTGTAGCGGGTGCGCTGGGCATCCAGCATCTGGCCCTGCTTGGCCACGCCATTGCCGCGGGACGTAAGCATCTGATAGCGCACGTCGTCGGCCACGCCGGTGCTGGCGTCCGTGTTGCCTTTGATGTGCTCGGCGGCCAGCAGCTGGCCGGCCTCCTGATAGCGCACGTTGCCGCGCGCGTCGTAGTCGGTGGTGTCGTTGTTGTAGTCGGCGGTGTCCGACTGCATCTTCTGGTCGGCGCGCTCGATCCGCACCCGGCCCTGCAGGTGGTAGACGGTCTGGTCTGAGCTGTCGACCTGCTCGGCGTAGACCTCGGTGTTCGAGGTGTCGCGCAGGGCGGTGTCCTTGGTCAGCGTCGGGTCGTAGAACTCGAGCAGCGCATTGGGGCGGCACATCGAGAAATTCAGCTCGCGCGGCTTGCAATGGAACGACCCGAGCGGGCACGACGGCGTGACCGGCGCCTGGTTCGCGGCCGGCGCCTCCGGGGTCCCGTCGGAGGTCGACTGGGCTTCGGCCTGGCCGCCCATCAGGGCGAGGGCCGCGGCTACCGCCAGCAGGCGGCGCGGGGGCAGGTGGCGCGAGGTCGGCTTGGGCGTCACGGTGGCGGTCTGTTGGTTCGGAAAGGTCGTTAAGCTAACAGAAAGACCCCATATACGGCAGGCAAGCCCCCATCCCCGCCCCTGAGGATTCAGCATGAGCCAGAACAAGCTGAGCAAGACCGACGCCGAGTGGCGCGCCGAGCTGACACCAGAGCAATACGCTGTATGCCGCTGTTCCGCGACAGAGCGCCCGTTCACCGGCAAGTGGTACCAGCACAAGGAAGCCGGCACCTACATCTGCGCCGCCTGCCACGCGCGCCTGTTTGCATCCGACGCCAAGTACGATTCCGGTTCCGGCTGGCCCAGCTATTTCCAGCCGCTGGCCCGCGCGGCCGTCACCCTGCACCAGGACGAAAGCCACGGCATGAGCCGCACCGAAGTGCGTTGCGCGGAATGCGATTCGCATCTGGGCCACGTATTCCCGGACGGCCCCAAGCCGACCGGTCTGCGCTACTGCATCAATTCCGCGGCGCTGGATTTCGTGCCCGCGGGAAAGTGACTCAGATCATCAGCTCGGCGACGTGCGCGCCGACGCTGGCTGCCAGTGCCTGGAGGTCGTAGCCGCCCTCCAGGGTCGACACGAGCCGGCCGCCGGCGTGCGCGTGGGCCAGGTCCACCAGGCGGCCGGTGATCCAGGCGTAGTCCTCCACGCCGAGGCGCAGCTGCGCCAGGGGGTCGGCGCGATGAGCATCGAAGCCGGCCGACACCAGCACCAGCTGCGGCTTGAAGGCGTAGAGCCTGGGCAGCAGCGCGCCTTCCCACAGCTCCCGGAATTCGTAAGAACCATCGCCAGGCGAGAGCGGGGCGTTGACGATATTGCCGACGCCGCATTCGTCGGGGCTCCCGCTCTCCGGGTAAAGCGGCGACTGATGGCTGGAGATGAAAAGCACGCGCCCGTCGCGTTCGAAGATGTCCTGCGTGCCGTTGCCGTGATGCACATCGAAATCGGCGATCGCGATGCGCCGCAGCCCGTGCTCCTCCATCGCGTGCGCGGCGGCGACCGCGATGTTGTTGAACAGGCAGAAGCCCATCGCCCGGTCGTGCGTGGCGTGGTGGCCCGGCGGGCGTACCGCGCAGAACGCATGGCCGCCATTCGCGACCACCGCATCCACGGCGGCCACCGCGGCGCCGGCGGCGCGCAGCGCCGCTTCGGCCGAGCCGGACGACATCAGCGTGTCCTCGTCGAGCCGCACCGTGCCTGCGTCGGGCGTGATCGCAAGGATGCGTTCCACGTGTTCCGCGGTGTGCACGCGCAGTAGCTGTTCGCGCGTTGCCCGCGGCGCTTCGATACGGTCCACGGCGGCGAAGCGGTCGTGATCCAGTGCGCGCAGGATCGCGCGCAGGCGCGAAGGGGATTCGGGATGTTCCGGACCCGGATCGTGCGCCAGACAGGCGGGATGGGTATACAGCCGCAGCATGCGGCCGCTCAGGTCGTGGGCTTGCGGCGGCGCTCGTGCTGCCACAGCACTTCGCCGTGGCCGCCGGCCCGCGCCAGCACGCGGGCGATCACGAACAGCAGGTCGGACAGGCGATTGAGATAGCGCTGCGCCTGCGGTCGCACGTCCTCGACGCGGGCCAGCGCGATCACCTCGCGCTCGGCCCGGCGGCACACCGTGCGCGCCAGGTGGCAGCAGGACGCGGCCATGCCGCCGCCGGGCAGGATGAAATCCTTCAGCGCGGGCAGCGGTTCGTTGAACCCGTCCAGCACCTGCTCCACGCGATCGATGTCGCGATCCTCGATCATCGCCATGCCGGGGATGCACAGCTCGCCGCCCAGGTCGAACAAGTCATGCTGCACCTGGGTCAGCGCCTCGCGCACGGCGTCGTCCACGCCGTCGCTGGCCAGCACCATGCCGATGGTGCTGTTGAGTTCGTCCACCGTGCCGTAGGCGGCGACGCGCAGCGAATCCTTGGGCACGCGCGAACCGTCGCCCAGGCCGGTGCTGCCGTCGTCGCCGGTACGCGTGTAGATCTTGGAAAGACGATTGCCCACGCCGATGTTCAGCGCGTCAGCTTGGACTGGCCGGCATGACCCAGCGTGCGCGCCAGCTGGGCGGCCAGCGCGTGGACCACCAGACCCAGGCCCACCCACAGCGCGGTGGTTTCCAGGAAGAACAGGTACCAGTCGCCGAGGTTGGCGAACCAGGCCGCGAAGCTGCGCGGCTGCGGCACGGTGGCACTCAGCCAGTAGTAGCTGCCGTTGGACACCACGTAGCAGGCCGCCCAGCTCACCAGCAGCGCGCCCGCTGCCAGGCCCAGGCCGCGCGGGTTCAGGTCCGGCTTGCGCGCCGCCAGCCAGCTGCCGCCCATCCACAGCGCGAAGTACGACGGCACCAGGAACCAGTAGGCTGCCGAGACGCAGTAGTGCTCCCAGAAATTGATGCCCTGGCCGGCGATCACGAAGTAGTCCGCCAGCACCGCCAGAGCCATCAGCAGCGGGAACGCCCAGCGCGCGGAGCCGCGCAGCCAGAAGCCAGCCAGGAAGAACACGCCCCAGGAGGCATCCCACACGTCGTGATGCAGGATCGAGATATGCACGCGGGTGGCGGCCAGGACCAGGGCGAGGGCCGCGAAAATGCCGAGGCGCTGGGATTGCGTGGTAGCCATGAGCTGCTCCAGAAGAGAAAGGTGTCGCCAAAAATGCAGACGCGAAGTCTATCGCAAAGGGCGCACCCCTGATGGGGCGGGCCGGCCGAGCGCGTATCATGCGGGTCCACTGTCAGCCTGGTCCCCACACCCTCGATGACCTCGCCTACCGAGACTCCCCCTTCTTCCGCGCGGCCCCCGGTGCTCGTCGTCGGTGGCGGCCTGGTCGGCGCCAGCCTGGCGATCGCGCTTGACGCGGCCGGCGTCGACACCGTCCTGGTCGAAGCCGCCGCACCGCGCGCAGAGGCCCAGCCCAGCTACGACGAACGCAACCTCGCCCTGGCCCGTGCCACGGTCAATGGGCTGGAGGCGATCGGCGTATGGCGGCACGCCGCCGCGCTGGCGACGCCGATCCGGCATATCCATGTCAGCCGCAGCGGCGATTTCGGCAGCGTGCGCCTCGATGCGGGACGCGAAAGCGTCGATGCGCTCGGCTGGACCTTGCCCGCCCGCGAACTCGGCAACGCATTGCTGCACCGGTTGGACGAATGCCGGCGCCTGCGCCGCTTCGCGCCGGCCCGGCTGGAAGCGTTGGAGCCGCTGGCCGAAGGCTGGCGTGCACAGATCAGCACGGCCGACGGCGTGCAGACGATCGACGCCTCCTTGCTGGTCGGCGCCGACGGCACCCATTCATGGGTGCGCGAGCGCCTGGGGATCGATGCCCAGACGTACGACTACCGGCAGACCCTGTTCGTCTGCACGGTGACCCCGGAGCGCCCGCACGCCAATCGCGCCTACGAGCGCTTCGCCGATCACGGCCCGGTGGCCATGCTGCCGCTGGCCGAGCGCCGCTGCGGTCTGGTCCTGACCGTGCCGACGGAAGAGGCCGATGCGGTAGCGGCGCTGGACGACGACGGTTTTCTCGCGTTCGCGCAGCAGCGCTTCGGCTGGCGCCTCGGTCGCCTGGCGCGGCCGGGCAAACGCCATCCCTATGCGATCAAGCGCGTTGCGGCGGGGCGGCTTACCGGTCCGCGCGCGGTACTCGTCGGCAACGCCGCGCAGACCGTGCACCCGATCGGCGCGCAAGGTTTCAATCTGGGGCTGCGCGACGCCCTGACCCTGGCCGAGCTGGTGGCTGCGGCGCCGGATCCCGGCGCGCCCGCGCTGCTGGAGCAATACGCCTCGCGTCGTCAGCCGGATCGAACGGGCACGATGAACATGAGTCATGGCCTGGTGCGCCTGGCTTGCCTCGAACAACCGTTGCTCGGCCCGCTGCGCTCGCTGGCTTTGCTGGCTTGCGACCGCGTGCCGCCGTTGCGCAGCCTGCTTGCGCGAAAGGGCATGGGGTTCCGCGCCGAACCGCCACGTGCCGTGCTGGAGCGTCTGCCATGAACCAGGTCATCGCGCGCGGCGAAGCGCGCCGTCGTGGTCCGTCACTGGATGTCGCCGTAGTCGGTGGCGGCATGGTCGGCGCTGCCGCCGCGCTGGCCCTGGCGCGGGCGGGCTTCGCCACCGCATTGATCGAAGCGCGCGAACCGGCACCGTGGTCGTCCGAACAAGAAGTCGACTTGCGCGTGGTCGGCCTGGCGCCGTCGTCCATCGCGCTGCTGGACGAACTCGGCGTATGGGCGTCGATCCG
The DNA here is from genome assembly GCF_055814425.1 of Dyella sp. CR10. Lineage (NCBI taxonomy): Bacteria > Pseudomonadati > Pseudomonadota > Gammaproteobacteria > Lysobacterales > Rhodanobacteraceae > Dyella > Dyella sp. CR10. Next base: position 3,752,958 of record NZ_CP185986.1, on the reverse strand, counting down.
CGCATCGCGTTCGAGTCCGTATGCGCAGATGCATGTATGGGATGCGGAAAACGGCGCTGCGATCCATTTCGATGCCGCCGACGAAGGCCGTGACCTGCTCGGCCATATCGTCGAGAACAACCTCGTGCAGTGGCGCCTGTGGCTGGCGCTGGACGCCGCTGGCGTGCAGCGTTTGTGTCCGGCCGAAGTGAAGGGTCTCGAGGCACAGGACGATCGCATCCAGCTCGACCTGGCCGATGGGTCCTCGATCGCCGCGCGTCTGCTGGTGGCTGCCGATGGCGCCGGTTCGCCGTTGCGCAAGCTGGCCGGCATCGACACGCGAGGGCGCGACTATGCGCAGCGTGCGGTGGTGGCGCACGTGCGTACGGAGCGGCCGCATCAGGGCACCGCGTGGCAGCGTTTTCTCCCGGACGGTCCGCTCGCCTTGCTGCCGCTGGCGGACGGACGCAGTTCCATCGTGTGGTCGCTGCCCGATGAAGAAGCCGGACGCGTGCTGGCGCTCGACGACACGGCCTTCCTGGCGGAGCTCGGCGCGGCCAGCGATTTCCGGCTTGGCCGCATATTTGGCAGCACGCCGCGCGCGGCATTCCCGCTCAAGCTGCAGCTGGCGCAGGTCTATCAGGCCGAACGCTTCGTGCTGCTCGGCGACGCGGCGCACGCGGTGCATCCACTGGCTGGACAAGGCGTGAATCTGGGCTTGCGCGACGTGGTGGAGCTGCGCGACACCCTGCTGGCCGCGCGCGAGGCGGGACGCGACATCGCCGCCGCGCATGTGCTACGACGCTATGCGCGCCGTCGGCGCAGTGCCGACACGCTGGACGCCCTGGGATTCGATGCGCTGGCGCGTATCTACGGCTGGCGCGCCTCGCCGCTGGTAGCCGCGCGCGGCCTCGGTGTGCGCCTGGTCGATCGCCTGGCGCCATGGAAGCGCCGGCTCGCGGAGCATGCCGCGGGGCGTTGAGCCGAAAGACACCGCAAATTTTCCCCACAAGCACGCCGTAAGGAGTAGATCATGCGTATCGCTCGACTCGGTTGTCTGCTGTTGTTGTCCGGCCTGTCCCTCGCCGCGCAGGCGAAGATGGTGCACAAGCCGGTGGAGTGGACGCTCGACGGAACCAGGTTCCACAGCGTGCTGGTATACGACGACGCGCTCGCGGCCAAACGGCCGGCGCTGGTGATGGTGCCGAACTGGTACGGCGTCAACGATATGGCGCTGAAGAAGGCCGAAGGCATCGCCGGCAAGGACTACGTCATTCTGGTCACCGACATGTATGGCGCCACCGTGCGCCCGACCAGCGATACCCAGGCGCAGGCCGCGGTGAAGCCGCTGTATGGCGACCGCGCCCTGATGCGCAAGCGTGTGTCGTACGCGCTGGACCAGCTCAAGGCGCAGGCCAAGGATGCACCGATCGATCTGTCCAAGCTCGCCGCCATCGGTTTCTGCTTCGGTGGCTCGGCCGTGCTGGACCTGGCGCGCGCCGGCGCCGACGTGGCCGCGGTGGTGTCGTTCCATGGCGGGCTGGCGACCGACAATCCCGAGCTGGCCAAGCAGATCAAGGCTCGCGTGCTCGTGTTCAACGGCGCCGACGACAAGGGCACCATGCCCGACGCCGACAAGTTCATGGACGAGATGCGCGGCAGCAAGGCCGACTGGCAGTTCGTCGTGCTGGGCCATGCGGTCCATTGCTTTACCGAGACGGATCAGCACCGCGAAGGCTGCGCCTACGACGAACGGGCAGCGCAGCGCAGCTATCGGATGATGGGCGATTGGCTGCGCGGGGCGTTCACCAACACGCCTTGAATGACATGCATGGAGACCTTCTCCCCGCCGGGGAGAAGATGCCGGTCCCACGGGGATTCCCTTCGGTCACGGCAGATGAGAGGCGGTTGCTCGAGAAAGAACGCCGACGAAGCGGGGCATGCTTTGATGCTCCCGCTTCTGCGCTCAGTAGGTTCCCCCTCACTCCAACCCTCTCCCCGCAGGGGAGAGGGAGCAAAAGGCGCGGCTCAGTAATTGCGCTGCACTGAATAATCGGCCAGCGCCGCCAGCGCGTCGCGATAGGCTGACGGCGGCAGCACCGCCAGCGCCTCGCGCGCCGCGTTGGCATGGTGTACGGCCCGCTCGTGCGTGCGGTCCAGCGCGCCGGAATCGCGGATCGCCGCAATGATGCGATCGAGCGAATCCAGGCCGCCGTGCTCGATCGCATGGCGCAGCGATTGCACCTGCTCCGGATCGGCTTTCTGCAGCGCATAGATCAGCGGCAGCGTCGGCTTGCCCTCGGCGAGGTCGTCGCCGATGTTCTTGCCCAGCGTATCCGCATCGCTGATGTAGTCGAGCAGGTCGTCCGCGATCTGGAACGCGTAGCCCAGCTCCATGCCGTAACGGCGCAGCGCAGCCACCTGCTCGGTGGAAAGGCCGCCCAGAATGCCGCCCAGTTCGGTGGCGGCGGCGAACAGCACGGCGGTCTTGCGCTCGATCACCGCCAGGTAGGCGGCCTCGTCCACGTCGGCATTGCCGATGTTGAGCAGCTGCAGCACCTCGCCCTCGGCGATGGTGTTGGTGGTGTCGGCCAGGATGCGCATCACGCGCATGTCGTCCAGCTCCACCATCAGCTGGAACGAGCGCGAATAGAGAAAGTCGCCCACCAGTACGCTCGCCGCGTTGCCCCACAGCGCATTGGCGGTCTTGCGGCCGCGGCGCAGGTCCGACTCGTCCACCACGTCGTCGTGCAGCAGGGTGGAGGTATGGATGAACTCGATCACCGCCGCCAGCTTGATCTGCTGCTCGCCCTGATAGCCGGCGGCGCCGGCAGCCAGCACGTGCAGCATCGGGCGCAGGCGCTTGCCGCCGCCGGCGATGATGTGGTCCGCGATCTGGTTGATCAGCACCACATCCGAGGACAGCCGGTGGCGGATCAGGGCGTCGACCCGTTGCATGTCGTCGGCGGCCAGCGCGCGTACAGCGGCGAAGTCGATCGGGCGGATGGCGGCGGCGGGCATCGTGGTCATGGCGTTATCGCGGCTTGGTAGCGAACGATTATAGGGGCCCGCTGCGGATTTTCGCCGCCGCGCGGCACCGGTGGCGCGACGCCGGGCCGCAGGGAGCCATGCCGGGCTGCCCGTATACTCCGGATTCGCCCCTGCGCCAGCCTGGTGCCGGGCACGTTTCCGTCCAGTGGTTCCCCGGTGAGCAAACTCTCCAGCCTCGAACTGCGCAGCGCGCTGACCCTGGCCTGCGTGATCAGCCTGCGCCTGTTCGGCCTGTTCCTGATCATGCCGGTGTTCTCGCTGTATGCGCAGCACATGCCGGATGCCAAGCCGCTGCTGATCGGGCTTGCCCTGGGCGTCTACGGTCTTGGGCAGGTGTTGCTGCAGATCCCGCTGGGCCTGCTGTCCGATCGCGTGGGACGCAAGCCGGCGATCACCCTGGGCCTGCTGGTGTTCGCGCTGGGCGGGGCGGTCGCGGCGTTTTCCCAGACCCTGCTCGGCATCGTGATCGGGCGCGCCTTGCAGGGCATGGGCGCGGTGGCCGGGGCAGGCACCGCGCTGGCGGCGGACCTCACGGAGGAAGACAACCGCGGCAAGGTGATGGGCATCATCGGCGTGTCGATCGGCGTGGCCTTTCTGCTCGCGCTGATTCTCGGGCCGCCGCTGGAGGCACTGCGCGGTCTGTCCGGCCTTTTCGGCGCGACCTCCGTGCTGGCGCTGATCTCACTGTTGCTGCTGTGGATCGCCGTGCCGACGCCGGCACGCAGGCAAGCCCCGGCCGCCGCCTCTTTCGGGCACGTACTGGGCATGCTGCGCGACGGACGCATGCTGGTGCTCAACGGTTCGGTGTTTTTCCTTCATGCGTTGCTGACCGCGAGCTTCGTCGGCCTGCCGCTGCTGCTGGCGGACAAGCTGCATCTGCCGGTGAACCGCCACTGGGAGCTGTACTTGCCGGTGATGGTCATCGCCGCCTTCGTGATGGGCGCTTGCATGCATCGGATGCGCGAGGTGGCGCAGAGCCTGCGCATCGTGGCGGTATGCGTGGTGGCCATTGGCCTGTCCCTGCTCGGTTTTGCCCTGGGCGGCGACCATATCGCCCTGCTTGGCGCCATGGGGGCGGTGTTCTTCTCGGCCTTCAACCTGCTGGAAGCCGCGTTGCCCAGTCTGGTATCGCGGCTGGCGCCGGCGACATTGCGCGGGGCCGCCATGGGGGCCTATTCGACCAGCCAGTTCCTCGGTGCCTTCGTCGGTGGGGCAATCGGTGGTGTCGCGCTAGGTCGGCTGGGCACCGCCGGCGTGTTCGCCTGTGCGGCCGCCATGACCCTGCTCTGGCTGCCTCTGGTGCTGGCAGGCGCGCGCCGGATCGTGGTGGGCGAGGCCGCTTCCGCGACGGCCTGAGTGCGGGCATCACTGGCGTTTGCAAACCGCCGGCGGCGCCCCAATCATGCGCGTATTCAAGCCGGCCCCGCCGGTCCCTCCAGGGTGCGTCCCCATGGCCCATGAAATCGTTGCCCTGCTGGCCGAATACGGCCTGGTGCTCGTCTTCCTCAACGTGCTGGTGGAGCAGGCCGGCGCGCCGGTGCCGGCCGTGCCGACCCTGGTGGTCGCCGGCGCGCTCGCGGCCAACGGACAACTGCCGCTGGCCGGGGTGCTGGCGCTGGGGCTGCTGGGCTGTCTGCTCAGCGACCTGGCCTGGTACTGGGCCGGACGCCGCTACGGCTCGGGGGTGATGCGCACCCTCTGCCGCATCTCGTTGTCGCCGGATTCCTGCGTGAAGCAGTCGGAACTGCGCTTCCAGCGCTGGCGCGGGCAGGTGCTGCTGGTTGCCAAGTTCGTGCCGGGCCTGTCAACCGTGGCGCCGCCGCTGGTCGGTGCGCTGGGGCTGCGGCCCTGGGCGTTCATCCTGCTGGATGGGCTCGGCTCGCTGTTCTGGCTCGGGTCCGCCGTGGGCCTGGGCTACCTGCTGGCGCCGCAGATCGACGACGTGCTGGTGGCACTGGGCAATGCCGGCACCATCGCCCTGGAAATCGTCGGCAGCCTGCTGGCGCTCTATATCGTGGGCAAGTGGTGGCAGCGCCACCGCCTGATCGCCACCCTGCGCATGGCGCGCATCTCGGTGGACGAACTGAAGCGGGCGCTCGACGAAGGCCTGACCCCCGTGCTGGTCGATGTGCGCTCGCCGGCCGCCAGGATGGTCGACACCCGGGTCATCCCCGGTGCGCTGCTGGCGGACGCCGCCGGTATCGACCGCGCCGTGCACGATGTGCCGCTGGACGCCGAACTGGTGATCTATTGCAGCTGCCCCAACGAGGCCTCGGCTGCCGTCGCCGCCAGAAACCTGATGCAGCAGGGCTATCGCCGCGTGCGGCCGTTGCTTGGTGGACTGGATGCCTGGGAGGCGGCGGGCTACGCCGTCCATCGCCTGCCGGCGGAAGGCGCCGACGCACTGGACAGCGATCTGCCTACGCAGCACGCCGCCTGAGGCTCTCGCGAAAATCGTCCGTCGTCGCTCGGCATGAGACGACCCGCTCGGTATGATACCCGGCCATATCAACCCCGGCCGTACTTACCCTTTACTTACGGCCGGCCAACAGAGGAAACCCATCCATGGCACGTGGCGTCAACAAGGTCATTCTGGTCGGCAATCTCGGCGCAGATCCGGAAACCCGCTACACCGGCAACGGCACGGCGATCACCAGCCTGCGCATCGCCACTTCAGAGCAGTGGACCGACAAGCAGAGCGGCGAGCGCCAGGAGCGCACCGAATGGCACCGTGTGAAGCTGTTCGGCAAGCTCGCCGAGATCGCCGGCGAATACCTCAAGAAGGGACGCCAGGTCTACATCGAAGGCTCGCTGCGCACCGACAAGTACACCGACAAGGATGGCGTCGAGCGCTTCAGCACCGACATCGTCGCCAACGAGATGCAGATGCTCGGCGGCGGTGGTGAAGGCGGTGGCGCGGGCGGTGGTGGCGGTGGCGGCTTTCAGCGCTCGCAAGGCGGCGGTCAGCGCCAGGGCGGTGGTGGCGGCTACGGCAACCGTGGTGGTGGTGCCGGCGGTGGCGGCGATTACGGCAATCGCGGCGGCGGCAACGACTTCGGTGGTGGTGGCGGTGGACGCGGCGGCAACGACTACGGCTCGCGTCCGTCTTCGCCCGCACCAGCCGAGAACAACAGCTTCGACGATGACGATATTCCGTTCTAGAGGACACCTTAGACCGTCTTTGTACGGTTATGACTTACAAACCCCCGATTCGTCGGGGGTTTTTCTTTTTCAGGACTGGACGATTTCGTGCCGCGCTCCGTCCCGAGCTCTCGCCTGCACCGTGAGAACGGCCATCTGCACGCCATTGAGGGGAAACAGGCTTTGTTCGGGGCTGCATGGGATGCGAGCGCAGAGGTTCGCGTCAATGCAGCGATCTCACTTGGAAGGCTGGGGGCTACGCCTGATGTCATACATGCGCTGGAAGTGCTTCTGCTCGACGAGTCGAGTGAAGCGCGTGAATGGACTGAGCTCGGCCTTGATATCGCTAGAGGGGCCGGCTGACTGGTGCTCTGAAGAGCGTGCGTGTACGAAGCGGTCGGGCTCCAGGCGCCGCCGTCAGGACACGCGTCGAGGATGAGTCGCCATGACGGCAACGAGGATGTCTATGCCGATTCGGTTCATGGTGCGGAAATATCGAGAGACGCCGTGGACGTAGGTATGGACGTCCAAATGCGGTAGCGGCGGCGTCGTAGACGTGCTCGCGGCGGCGTCAGCGGGCCATCACGGCGACAATCGCGCTTCACGCTTCACGGTGTCGTTTCGATGGCCTGCGCACGGACGAGGCTAGCACCGCTAGCCGTCATGGCCCTGCCTCCACCCTGCCTTCAGTTGGGTGGATGGCATGTGCCTGCGCTTATACAGTGCGCCGCCCTCCCATCGCGCAGCGCCTGCAAGAGGAAGTCCATGTCCACTCCCGTCATCTTGCCCGCCGGCCTGCGCTTCTTCGGGCCGGTCATGCGTGAGCCGCATGCGGTCGGTCAGCATTGCCATATTCGTCAGTTCCGCCATACCGATTTCGGGCAGGCGATGAGTCCCCTGGTACTGGCCGATCATTTCGTGATGACGGGGCCGACATTCGAAGTGCATCCGCATGCCGGCATGTCCGCGGTCACCGTGTTGTTCGAAAGCACGCAGGGCTGGATGAGCAGCCACGACAGCGTGCACAACGACCACCGCATCGAGCCTGGCGACCTGCATTGGACGCTGGCGGGGCGGGGCATCGTGCATACGCAGCAGCCGGAGGGCGCAGGAGCGCGACTGGATGGCTTGCAGTTGTTCGTCAACCTGCCCAGTCGGCTGAAGCGTATCGATCCGGCTACCTTGCTGATCCGCGCTGACGATGTGCCAGTGATCGAAAGCCATGGCATACGCCTGCGCGTACTCGCCGGTTCGCTTGGCGGCAAAACATCACCCTTGCCCACGCCGGAGCCCATTCTCATCGTGGATGGGCGCCTGGATGCCGATGCGCGCGTCAATCTTCCCTTGCCGGCGGGGTGGAATCTCTGGCTGTACGCGCGAGACGGCCAGCTGAAAGTGCACGAACCCGGCATGCCGGAAAACGAGATCGAATTGCCGTCCGGCGCGGCCATGGCGATGGCCGCGGAGACGGATGGCACGGTGCAACTGCGCGTCTCCGCCCGCGAGATCAAGGCAACCAGCCGCTTTGTCGCCATCGCGGGACCGGCCATCCATGAGCCCGTCGTGCAGAAGGGCCCCTTCGTCATGAACACCGACGAGGATATCGAGCAGGTCATCGCCGACTATCAAGCCGGGAAGTTCGGCACCGTCAAGCCGTTTGCGCTGCACACCGGGTCGGCATGAGCGGCTAGAACGATCCCTGCAAGGGCGGAGCCACTTTTTATGGCTTCTATACGGCCAGGGCGCTGCCGCATACCGCAACTTTATGCGGTTCGCCAGCACAATGCCGACATGAAGCCGATGACTTTCTTCCATTACGAAGCGCGCTGGTCGAATGCGCGGCATGTCCGCTTGGAAGGGGCGTGCGACAAGTGTCTGCACGGCCTCGATCCCTGCTGACCGCTTGCATGCGCGCCGGATGGTCAGCGTGGCCGCGCTTGTCGCTGTTGTTCTTGCCGCCCCCGACGCAAGAGCTGGCGGCGAGCACCACAGCGCTGCGTGGGTTGTTTCCCGCTTTGGTGGCCTGCGGTCTGACGACAATCGTTGCCGGGCTGCTGCTGCAGTTCTTCGATCTTTCCAACGTCGTCGCCTTGTTCCTGTTCACCGTCGTGCTGGTGGCTCTGCGCTGGGGAAGTGCGGCGGGTGCCGTGGCGGCGATGATCGGCGTGGTGAGTTTCGATTTCTTCTTTGTCCCGCCGGTGTTCTCGTTCCATCCGTCGGATGCGCAGTATCTGTTCACGCTGGCACTGGTGTTCGCGGTGGCGCGGGTGACTGGGCGGCTGGCCGAGCGGTTGCGCGAGGCGGCGGCGAAGGCGGCAGCGGATGAGTGTCGCGCACGCGAGGCGCGGGTCCGCATGGAGGGCGAGCGGCTCCGGCATGCGTTGCTGGCCGCGGTATCGCATGATCTGAAGACGCCACTGACCGCGATCCGCGGGATGGCCGAGATGCTGGAATCGCCCGGCGTGTTGCCGGCCGACGAGCATGCCGAGGTGGCGCGTGCCATCCGGCAGCAGGTCGACGCGCTGCATCGCCAGGTGGTCAACCTGCTGGATATGGCACGCATGCAGGAGCACGGGATTCACCTGCGCCGCGAGTGGCATGCGCTCGACGAAATCATCGGGACAGCCCTGGCCGGTGCGGAAGCGTCGTTGGGGCGGCGTCACGTCCATGTGCGGATGGACGCGGACTTGGCGCTGGTGGAGCTCGATGCGGGCTTGTTCGAGCGTGTTCTCGCCAATCTGCTGGACAACGCGGCGAAGTACACCGTGTGCGAGGGTGGGATCGAGATCGGCGCGCGTGCGGAAGGGCCCGACTTGCTCGTGTATGTGCAGGACGATGGTCCCGGTCTGCCGCCGGATATCGCACCGGATGCGCTGTTCGCGCCAATTGCGCGCGGACCGCATGCGTCTGCCATCGGTGGTGCCGGACTGGGGCTGGCGCTGTGCCGGCGCATCGTCGAAGCCCATGGCGGCACGATGCGCGCGTGTTCGCGCGCGTCGGGCGGCGCACGCTTCGAGATACGCTTGCCGCGGCGTCGTCCGCCGCCGATCGAGGCGGAGTCCTGCCCATGACTCGCCCACGCATCCTGGTCGTCGAGGACGAAGCCGACATCCGGCACTTCGTTCGGCTCGCGCTGGAACGCGAAGGCATGGCGGTGTTCGAGGCCACCAGTGCATGGGATGCGCGCGTCGGGGTCGCCACGCGGCAGCCGCAACTGGTGATCCTGGATCTGGGCCTGCCCGATGGCGACGGCAAGGACGTCATTGTGGATCTGCGCGGCTGGTCCAGTGCGCCGGTGCTGGTGTTGTCGGCGCGCGAGCACGAGCAGGAAAAGGTGGCGGCGCTGGAGGCGGGCGCGGACGACTATTTGGCCAAGCCGTTCGGCGTGCCGGAGCTGCTTGCGCGCGTGCGGGCGCATCTGCGGCGGGCCAGCCTGCTCGGCTGGGGTGGTGCACAACCTTCCGTCGTGCGCTTCGGCGAGGTCGCGGTGGACCTGGCGACTTACGAGGTCAGGCGCGGCGAGGTCGCCGTGCACCTGACGCCGATCGAGTTCCGCCTGCTGGCGACGCTGATCCGCGGCTGCGGCAAGGTCATCACCTATCGCCAGTTGTTGCTGGCCGTGTGGGGCCCGGGCTACGCCGATCGCCCCCACTACGTACGCGTGTACATGAATAACCTGCGGCAGAAGCTCGAGCTGGACCCCGCACGTCCCCGGCACCTGATGACCGAGCTGCAAGTGGGTTATCGCCTCGCAGGCTTGCAGCGAGGCGACACCACCTCCGCGGTCTCTCCGGCGGCGCTAGAACGTCGCCTTGAGGCCGGCTACCACGCGTGAGCCGTAGATATCGCCTGAGCTGTGCGCGCTGGTGTCCCAGTAGCGCAGGTCGAGCGAGGTGTGGTCGTTGATCGCCCAGCTCAGGCCCAGATTCCAGGTGTTGTAGGCGAAGCGGCTGACGCGGCCGTCGTCATGCGCCGTGGCGTGGGAAATGGACTGCCGCCCCCAGGCACCGGACACGCTCCACGACGTGTCGAACGCATAACTCAGATTGGCTTCGCCATAAGTCGCTCGTCGGGATATGCCCGGAAAGTTGGGCGAGTGATACGCGGCGAGTCCGAGCGTCAGCGCGCCGAAGGCGTGCGAGGCGCGCAGATAGGTTTCCGCGTAGGACTCGCGCAACCCGCGCGGCTGATCGCGGTAGCCGTAGTAGATGTAGCCGAGATCGAACTGGATGCCGGCGACGGTGGGGCGCCAGCCGCCATAAAGGTCGATTTCCTGGCTGGTACTGGTATCGCCCGAAGGCGAGAAGTCGACGTTCGAGGTCCAGGCGCCGAGATACCACTGGCTGCCATAGGTGACATCCACGCCGGCGAAGCCGGAGGGGCGTTCGTTGGTCTGGCTGATGCCGCGAAAGACGTAGTCCGTCTGTGCGCCGACGTTGAAGGCGGCGTGCCAGCCGGAGGGCATGTTCGACGGTGGAGGCAAAGGCAGTGCCGTATCTTCGGACACCGGCGCGCCAATGGCCTGCTGCGCGGAAAGGGGATGAGCCGTGCCGAGCAGCAGCGCGGCAAGGGCAAGAGGAAGAACATGACGCATGGTGATTCATCCGCAGGTAGCGGTGCGCGAAACGCTCTTGCGCACCGGATGGAAACTGCGGCGGATACTAGGAATGGCCGTCTAAAGACGGCGATGAGTTTTGCCCGCGGATATCAAGGCCGCATCAAGTCGCGGCAGCGTGGCGTCAACGCCACCTGGCGTCGATGGCATCGGCGATCGAAAGCAGCGGAGCCGTCGCGAGAAATCGGCGTCAGGTTCACTTACTGCAGCCTGGTCGGTGGCTGGGTGGATGTTTGCGAAACGTTGAGCCCGAGAAAGGGGGCTTCTAAGCAACGTAGCTGCACTCTCTCTCCGAAGCCATGATTGAAGCGAAGACTCGACGCCTGCAAACATCCATTCAGCTCACCAATCTGCTCGTAATAAGTGAACCCGACCAAGATTTGTTTATACAAGTCGATCGCCGCCTAAGTCGCGTGAACAAAACGTGTTCGCCGTTGCCAGCAGCTTGTGCAAGATCGCGCACTGCTAAAAAACCAGCGAATAACGTGAAGTGAGATGAGAGGCGTTAGCGTCAACTTGGATTGCCAGTAACTCGCCTCGTTTTATCTCGTCGAATCATGTGCACCCGCTCCCAAATTTTTTTGAGTGGTAATGGCGTAATGCTCCGGATTGCATCGGCGCGCTTAGGCATTCTTGCTTAGCTATTTCTTGCTTAAAGCTTTCTTGCCGCTCGATGCTTTCACGCCCACTAGCCGTATCGCACCGATAACATCGGCGCCCCGCGCAAGGTCTATTCATGCCGCATTTTCATGCGACATGAGTTGGAGTGCGCCTGCGTTCGCGGGCCATAGCTCATAGCTCAATCAAACAAACAGGAGTGTTGGTACATGACGATGGTCAAGCGTCCACGGCACACGTACGTGCCACGATACCTTTCGCATCTCGCTGTCTTCTTCATCGCGCTATGGCTGGCCTTCACGCCATCCGGTGCGCGCGCCGTTCCTTCCTTCGCGCGGCAAACGCATCAAGCCTGCGCAAGTTGCCACGTCGGCGGTTTCGGTCCGCAGCTCACGCCGTTCGGGAGACAGTTCAAGCTGCTCGGCTATACCCTCAAGGTCGGCGACGACACGAAGGTTCCGCTTTCGGCGATGCTGGTCGAGGCATTTACCCGCACGAGTAAGTCGCAGGGGGATTCGCCGGCCAAGGGCTTCGAACGCAACGACAATCTGGAGCTTGAACAGGCGTCGATGTTCTTGGCCGGTCGCATCAGCGATCACTTGGGCATGTTCGCGCAGGCGACCTACTCCGAGAACGGCGGCAAGCTGGGCTGGGACAATACCGAGCTGCGCTATGCCCGCACTTTCACGGCATCCGGACACAGCGGTCTCTGGGGCATCTCGTTGAACAACAACCCAGGCATGAGCGACGTGTTCAACACCACGCCGGCCTGGCAATTCCCCTACATGTCGCCGGATCTCGCGCCGGGCGCGCCGGCCGCGCCACTGTTGTTCGGAGGCTTGGCCGCGAATGTGGTCGGCGCCAGCGCTTATACGCAGATCGACGGTGCGTGGTACGTCGAAGCCGGCGGCTATCGCTCGCTGTCGCCGGCGGCCCTGCATCATGTCAATGTGGACTTCGCCGGACGCCTCGCCGGCGTCGCGCCGTACGGGCGCATCGCCTATATGCACAACGTGGCGGACGGCAATATCGAAATCGGCGGCATGCTGTTCGACGCCCGCAAAGGTCTTGTCGGCGTGAATGCGGAAGGCAATGCCATCGGCCTTCCCGGCCCGACCGACCATTTTCGCGATCTTGGCATCGACGCGAGCTACCAGCACATCGACGGCACCGACCACGTCGTCACCGTCAAGGGGCTCTATATGGATGAGCGCCAGCGCCTGGACGCCACTTACGCGACTGGCGGCGCCGAGCACCTGCACAACTCATTGCGTGTGCTGAACCTCGACGCCAGCTACTGGTACCAGAACACCTGGGGCGCGACCCTGGGCGCGTTCGCCAATAAAGGCAGCGCCGACGCCCTGCTTTATACCGGCAGCGGCAAACCCAACACCGACGGCGGCGTAGTCGAGCTCGACTGGAATCCCTTCGGCAAGTCGGACTCGTGGGGCGCGCCCTTCGCCAACCTGCGTCTCGCAGCGCAATACACCTTCTACACGCGCTTCGCCGGGGCGGTCCGCAACATCGACGGTGCGGGACGCAACGCCCACGACAACAACACGCTGTACATGTACGCGTGGCTGGCGCTCTAGTCGCTGCGGCTATGCAGCCGGGATGTCACGACTCGAAGTGATCCGCCGGAAATGACTGTAAGCCTCACCGGCATGCCGGTGAGGCTGCGGGCGGGCAGTCGGCGAGTATCAGTATGTCGGCGTGGAGACCTCGCGCATACGTTCTGCCTTAGGTGCGCTCCTTGCGAACAAACCGTTCGCTTCGCTCGGGGACAACATCCGCTCACCCATCGTGTCGTAACACCCCTCATCGAGCGCTTCTGCCGCCATGGCGCCCAGATGTGCCAGCGTGGTCTGCATCGGGCCGCAACCCAGGCTGATGCGTCGCACGCCGAGTTGCTGAAGCATTTGCGCAGCCGGGGCGCCCGGGTAGCCGGCGTAGACATTGAGCGGCACCGGTAGCCATTGCACCAGCGTTGCGATGTCCTCGGCATTGGCGAGCCCAGGAAGGAAGATGCCATCGGCGCCGGCGTCGATATAGGCCAGTGCACGCTTTCGCGTTTCCTCCAGGCGCGCTTCCGGCGAGAGATTGCTCAGATAGGTATCGATGCGCGCGTTGATGAAGAACGGCAGATCATGATGCCGCGCCATCGCCCGCACACAGGCGATGCGCTCGCACAGCACGCTCGGGTTCGCCAGCGTCTGCGTGCCCGGCTCGGTGCCGTCCTCGATGTTGATACCCACCACGCCCAGTTGGATCAGTGCGTCGACCATGTCGCTGGTGGCTTGCGTGTCCTGTCCATAACCGCGTTCGATATCGACGCTGACCGGCACAGAGGCCACTCCGCAAATACGCCGGCAAGCGTCCAGCAGATCCTGCACGGGCAACTGCTCGCCATCGGGATAGCCAAGCGCCCAGGCCATGCCGGCGCTGGTGGTGGCGATCGCCTTGGCGCCCGCGTTCTCGATCACCCGTGCACTGGCGGCATCCCAGGCGTTGGGGAGCATCAGTGGCGTCGGGCCGGCATGCAGGCGATGGAGAAGCTCGGCACGCGCTCTCTGCTCGCGATTCATGATCCTGGCCTGTGTTTTCACCCCACGTCGGGTAGGTGAAGCAGACCATGGGGCGGCCTAGCCGGGCTGTCAGAATCTTTAGCCATTGTCTTTAGCCGGTTTTAGCCGCGCAGGCGCTGCCGGTTTTTTCTGGGCGCAACTCTCAGCGGCAGCTCGTCGGCAGATACCTCAGCGGAATGCCGTTGATATTGCGATTGGTGCAAACCCATTTGATCGAACCTTCCGCGGTGATCGCCGAGAAGCCCAGCTGAAGCCCGTCGATCGCTTTGTTGGCCACCTGGCCACCGGTGCTGTCGAAGTGCACAAGGATGTTGCCTGGCCGGGTAATGGCATCCACGCGGCTGACGTATTTTCCCGCGTAGGCATTGGCGCCCAGCAGCCCGGCTTGAGCCTCCGTGGTTGGGAACTCGCCAGTGTTGTCGTAGTACTCGGTGACGGACAACTTCGGCCCTTCGGCCAGGGAAAAACCCTCCATCACCTGGGTTCGGATCAGGTAGTCCTGGTAAGCCGGAATCGCGATGGCGGCAAGAATCGCGATGATCGCAACCACGATCATCAACTCAATAAGCGTGAAACCCGCCTGCCGGCTGGTGCTGGAATGCATTCTCGTATGCCCCCTGGCATGAAAGAACGGCGAAATGGGATGCCGTGCCTTACACCCGGCGTAAATGACAGCGGGCGCAGGGAACGGCGAAGGAGTCGCATCTGAGCATATCGACGGGAGCGGTTTCCACCTTGAGTGCGTCGCATGGGCGGAAAAGATGCGGTAGGCCTCATTTCCGCATCGAGGGGCGTTCGCCATGGCCGTCGTCGCTGCCGGGCATCAAGTCAAAGTCGGCCAGATGGGAGCTACCTACTAGCGCAGATCACCAGACCCGGCGCGGACATGAGCGGATCGGTAATATCCGGGTCATGGGGCAGGGAGCTTCAACGCTCAGGTTGCAGCGTTTGGTGCGCCACGATTCTCGGGAGCTGACGGAGCCGGGCGCGCTGTGGGGTTTCGGCGCTAGATCGAGGCTGTAGCCTTGCGCAGTATCGAGTAGGGCTTACGCTCAACTAGAAAGAGTCGTTCCGAGCCGTTGTTACTTTCATGCCATACGGGGAGACATGGATGATGTACTCGCTTGCGCAAAGCCGCCGCCTTGTCCAATGGGGGCTATCTCTGGCGCTGCTCGGCGCTGCGTCCTTGGGCTACGCATGCCCGTCCCAATCAGCCTCACCCCAGGCAGGTAGCTCCCAGGACATTGCAACACAAAGAGCTTTCGAGCATGCCGTCGAGGCGCAGCGCGCTGCTATAGACAAAGAGAATTTGGCGACACCGAAAGTGGCCTGGGCGGGCGACTACTACTTCGGCGATGGTCTGGGCCAGAACGTGTCCCTATCTCTCGCGCCCGTTTCTGGCGTCGCTGCCACATGGCAGGGATGCCTTGGTACCTACTCAGCAAACAAGGGAAGGGTGATTCCTCAGGCGGACGGCAGTCTGCTGCTGGAGTATGAGCAGCCGAACGACCAGAGGGGGATCGGCTTTGCCGACCACTTAATACCTGTGGCCTGGGGCGAGCGCATGTACATGATTTCCCAGGACGAACTTCCCGCGTTCGCCAGCGCCGTGAATTTGGGTGACGAGCCGCGGAAAGACGCGCAGGGCTCGTTTCTCATGCGCACGGGGGATGAGCAGCGGAAGGTAGACGGCGTACCTGATCTGCCACCTGCTCAGCAGTCGCTGATTCGCGAGGTGCCGTTGGAAGTCGGCGTGGTTTCGGTGAATCGCTTGCGTGATAAGGATGCGGACCAATTCGAGTGTCGATATCGGCTGGAACTGGATCGTGGTGCTAACGATGGGTTGGCAGTTGGGATGAAGCTTCTGGCGACCGGGGGCTCTGTAGGAAATCGCATCACGCTAGAACAAGCGACGCCGACTCGCGCCGTTGGCACCATGTGGTTGTTCGGCGATGAGTGCACCCACCCTAATCAGCGACCGTCCACCAAGACTCGCTTTACATCTGGCGCTTATCGGGGGATGCCGGCAGACGATAGGCCCTGAGTGAATACCGGCCTCAAACATGACAAAGCGGCCTTAAGGGTGATGACCTGGAAAGAGCCGGATTCTTAATTAATTACCTCCGACACCTTATCGGGAGTTCTTTCCAGCCTTGATAAAGGGCGCCTACCTTTCGCGTTGCTCTGATAGGCTGCACCGGACAGTCAAGACGAAGAAATCAAAAATCTATGCCCTCTACTGACAGTGTTGCCCATACGGGTGCGCCAGTCGCTAGTCGGTACTCTTTCACGTATAAGGAGGAAACAGAGTGCGCCCTACGGAAGCAGAGCAAACCCTTCGAATACTAATTCCGAGCGATTGGAGCAACGATCAAAAGGGTGAATTCCTTGAAAAGCTGGCCTCCCGGCTATTGACGAAGCAGTCCTACGAAATTATTAAGCGAATTCGCTTCACGGGCATGGAAATAGACCTGCTCGGTCGCCACAAGCCCTCCGGCGACAATATCTACATAGAGTGCAAGTTCCTTGATCGTCCGGTAGGGGCAAACGTTCTCGACCTGATGACCGGTCAAGGCTTTCGGCGAAGACTCGACAAATTCGCCCTTTTCTCAGCAAGCGAGCTATCCAAGGAAGCAAAAGGTGCTTACGAAGAATTGATCGCGGATGACCGCGTAAGTTTTTCTGTCTACGGTCCCAATCAATTGGTTGAGTCTTTAGTTGATGCGAATCTAGCCCCTCCGCTACCAACAAAGCTCGATGCGAGCATCTCGCACGCGACCTTAATTGTTCATCCTGACTATGACTACTTCTGGCTGCTGCAGCAGCAATCAGATGGCCGCCCGAGTAGGCTGCTCCTAGTGAAATCGGCCGATAGCCCGGCGCTGGATACTGACAACGTTCGTCAGCTGCTCGATATCTATGGAGTACTCGACGGATTGCCCGTATCTCACTTTCAGGAGAACGCGACATCTAGGGTTACCGATGCATTGCCAGCTCACGGTCTTTTGAAGCCCGAGGTAGTTAGCCAAGTAACAACCGCTGATGATCTGATTGACTATCGCCCTTGCCGTCCAGAGGACTTTGTAGGCCGCGTTGGCCTCCAGAAGGAGATCTGGGATTACCTGGGTGATGTCCGAAGCAAGAAATCACAGACCCGTGTTCTTGCACTTACGGGTGCATCGGGCTATGGGAAGTCTTCGCTAGTTGCCAAGCTCGCAGAGCGATTCCGGAACAAGAAATGGAGGTCCAAGTTTCACTTGTTCTCTGTTGACGTTCGCTCTGCCAGAGGGCCGCTTTTCGTAGCAGAAGCACTTCTCGCCGCAATCAGGTCCGCACAAGCACATAAATTTCTTCCACACCTTCACGACCTCAAGGTCGAGGATCTTGACAATGTGCTTGCAGGTCCATCCATTGGATCTGTCATCGGTGCTCTTGAGCAGGAAGAGAAGGTACTGGTCGTTTTCTTCGATCAGTTTGAAGAAACACTAACGAAGGATGAGCTGGCGCCGGTATTCAGGGCGTTCCACCGATTTGCGCTAGATGTGCAGGCACGCCAATCCAATATCGTCCTCGGCTTCTCTTGGCGTACAGGCATCTCTTTCTCCGATAGTAACCCGGCCTATCAGGTCTGGAGTGGACTTAGGGATCACCGTTTAACCAAGATATTAGAAGGATTTGATGCTGGTGAATCCTCCCGAGTCATATCTCAGTTCGAATCGACTCTCAAAACGCGCTTTCTTCCCCCGCTACGCCGAAGGATTCTCGAACAGGGGCAAGGATTGCCTTGGTTACTCAAAAAACTATGCATACATGTGCACAGCCAAATAAGAAAGGGAGTGTCGCAGACAAAACTCGTTAGCAGTCGCTTAAATGTTGGCGCTCTGTTTGACGAAGACATCGAGCCGCTCACAGAAAATCAAGTGCTAAGCCTGAGATACATTGCAGGCAACTCACCAGTCGATTCATTGGACGCGGCAGAACGATATGGCCAAGAAGTAATTGATAGTCTTATAGAGCGCCGTCTCGCCATCAGGGCGGGGCAAAAGCTAGCCGTCTATTGGGATATCTTCAGAGATTATCTTAATGAGGGAAAGGTTCCTTATATACCCTTGACCTATATCCCAAACTGCACCGCAAGCATGGCGCTGGCCGCATGTCGAGTAATCGATTCATATGGCTCATGTAACACTCGAACCCTTGCCGAAGAACTCGGATACTCTGAAAGTACGGTCGTCAACATCATTACCGATCTTACTAACCTGGCGGTGGTTGGAAAATCTGTAAGTGGTGACCACACCCTTTTAGATGGCATTCAAATGCAGGGCGTTCCCTTCCGATTGCGATCTCAGTTTGAAGAACATTTCTTATACAAGAAGATTCTGGACGGAACCACGGATGGCTTAATTGAGAGAGCAAAAGCTATCCAGATCGTCAGTGAGGCATATTCTGGCTCATCTGTGAAGCTGGAGACACGAAATAATTATCTGACACGTCTTGTTCCTTGGCTTGAGTACGCCGGGCTCATTGAGCAAAAACACAATGCTCTTCGCGTGCTCTCCGGAAAAAATTTTGGATCACTGTTTGGAAAGCAATTTGAAAGAGGGAGAACAAATCGGCAGGGCGATTTTCTTGCGAGCGGCACCCCCGAGGCGGCGATCTCACTGCTTTCACGCCTTGCTGATCATGGAGCGCTTCCTTCAGCCGAGATCAGCGGGGTCTGGCGAAATCCAACCTCGGATCTGGTTGCGCTTGGGCTGGCCATGCGCACATCGGAAGGCATTACGTTGGCACCAACACTGCCGAGGAATATCGATGAACTCGTAAAAACTATGGCGCAAGCAGTAAAGAATGCTCGGTCCATAGTTATCCTGGAACGACTTTTTGCCACTTACCCAAATGCTAGTCGCCAAGAAGTTGGCCAGATGTTGAGCCGGGAACTGGGCCGCGATTGGAAGCAAGCATCTTCGCTACGCTACATAGGAGGTCTCAGTCGCTATCGCGATTACCTCTTTGCAGACAATGCACAACTATCACTGGCACGCAGCTGAGAACTTAGATCAGAAGGGCGGCGACATATAGCGGTGCTGAGCGCCGCTCATGGTGACGTGATGATCGCTTTGTCAGTTGGCCAAGTCCAATCTGGTGATGCCAAACTTGAATGGCATGTATAAAAGCCGTGACGATGAATTTTTTTCGCCCATAGTCTGCACCATGCGCACATGAGGCATGCACCTACAGACAACCAAAACCGATTTTGCTAGTGTCGATCCCGTTGCCCGCGTAGCGGTTTCAGACGTGTCGCGAGCAACCATGGCAGCAATGCTATGAGAGCGCGGGCCAAGGGTGCAGCGAACACCCCTGACCCGCTGACCATCACCAACTATCATGGAGTTGATCATGGCTACCCCAGATCATACGGCACCTTCACGCCCGCCGATCCCCTCGGCGACACCCCCACCGCTCATCCGGGCCGTCTGCACCCCTCGCAGTCACGGTTGAAGAACCGCGGCCCAGGTGGTTTTCGCAAGGATTGTCCTTAGCCGTGCAACCCGGCGCGTCGCCTTGCGCGACGGCGGAACGCACTGACGTCGCACCCACTTCCTCAATCAGCCGCCCGGCGCCCAGGCATGGGCCGTCGGTGAACCCTCGAGTCCGTGTGATCGCGGCACGTCGTGCTGTCTGCGGCGTGCCGTTCTCGGAACGGGGAGCGGCATTTCATGACAAGGAATTACCCATGAACGTCTTCGGCGAACCCTGGACCACCCGCCACACCCGCTATTTTTCCGATCCCGATGCCGGCCCGGAAGCGTTGTTGAACGACGCCACCGAGTGGTTGCACTACGCGCACAACAACCTCCAGTTGCTGACGGAACTGGTCAACGAACGCGGCGCCCCGGACGCTCGCCGGTTGACCGTGATGCTGGAAGGCATCGCCGCGTTCGTTGAGATGGGTACGCGCAGCGCCACGCAGGCACATCTGCGGATGCAATGGCAAACGGTACGGAGCAGGGCAGAGCGCTCGACGTCGGCGGCGTAGCGGACGCATCGCTATCTTCAGCATTCCTGGCCTGGGCTCATCGCGAGGCATGAGCTCAGGCAGGTGTTGCGAAGTTCGTGTACGTCAGACGTGCTGGCCCGCGACGTTTCAACGCCACCATGCGGGCGCCGGCGATGACTGAACAGCGGTTCCGGCACGGTTTGAACAGCGTGCTGGTGTTGGTCACTCTGCTGTTGTTGCTCAATGAGGGCACTTCCGAAAGGTCCGCTGTGGGTCGAAAGCAGACCTTACGGCGCTTTCAGCCCGGAGAAATTCTCATCAATCCAGGATCGAAGCTCTAGTGCGTTCCGAATCAGCGTTTGCCCTCGTGTCGTTGCGGTAAACAGGCTCAATTCTTTTCCTTGCCGCACTCGGTTCATCAGCACTCCCATCTTCGCTTCGACCCAACCAACAGATGAGGCCGCGTCATATCGATAGGCCTCCAAGAGCCGCAGATAGAGTGTTTCGTCGACAACGCCTTCGGCGTGGAGTGTGCCATCGAGCTCCGAATTCCATTTCCGTGCATCGTCCATCGATTTCTGGTCCGCCGCCATGGCCTGTCCTATTTGGTGCTTCTCGGCACGTCCGCTACGGTCGACGCGGACAGCCGATTCCAACCAAAGCCCGCGCCAGGACATCCGCTAGGCACTTTTGTCTGCCTCAGCATAACCTTCTGGCTTGCTCGCGCCGACAGCAAAAAGCTCGTTGATAAGATCCCGCGCTCTTTTTCTCGCACGCTCAGAGAGATCCGTGGCGCGCTCAAGGTTGCCGATCTTTAGCTCCCTTTGAATCAAGGTGCACAAATGATTCATATGGATACATGTATCGGCCCAGCGTGTAAGCGTGCTTTCTGGAATGTCCATGAGCGAATCCAAGGCGAGGTTCCTAGTTGAGAGCAAAGCTTCTTAGGTCGACTCCGGATCGGAAGTGGATACCGGTTGATAAGTTAAACGCCCGCTTCGTCCTGATGCCTTCTTTCACGTTTCGAGGCCTTCCAAGCTCGAAAGCTTTCGGCAACGAACTGTAATCGCGCCCGTTGCTCGACATTGAGCGGGGCATGTTTCGCCTTGCGGAGAAGCGCTTCAAACATGTAGCCAGATCGAAAGAAATACGGCCTCAGCTCAAGAAAGCAAATGGCCGCCTCCATCGTTTCCGGGTCGCCAGCGACAAGGCGATCCATTGCACCTTTAAAACCACCCGGAAATGACAGTTCGTCATATCGGCTGTGAAAGACCTCACAAGCTCGCTTCCACTCCTCACGCTTCTCCGGTCTTAGGTTCCGAAGGGCAAGCGTTTCACGGATACGTCCATGAAGGCGGCGTACATCTTGGGAATTCCTTTCGATCAGCATCTTGATTTGGTCGGATGGATGCGACACGCGACTATCCTTGTGCAAAGCGAATACGCAAGAACCAAAACTGTCAGCTTCGGGTCGGAAGCGGACACTAGTCAAGGGATTCTCCACGCCGAATACGACCGGCATACGCACGGAGAGGCTCTCGCTCATCCGCTTCAGCCGCAGCCAACAATTCCTGAAGTTGTGGCGAATCAATACTGTGAAGGCAATAGAGCGCCATCATTCGAGACCATTCTTGCGCTGCATCTGGCTTGTGCCACATCGCTAGAGCCTGCTCCTCAACGGCTGCAGAGCCGATCCGGAGAAGTGACTGGAGGGCCATTCGCCGTACGTATTCATTTTCGTCGCGAACCATTGTCAGCAACAGCGCTTCAGATTCTTCGCCGAGCCAGCCCAACTCAACCGCCAGTTGCCAGCGATCGTCACATTCGCCCACCTCAAGTGCGGCTCGGGCAAGCGGCTGCAATAACCCCGGATGCCGCTTCCTAATTTCTCTGGCGAGGTATTGAATCTCATTGTTACGGGCGACGGCGTAAAGGACCTGAGCGCGCTCAGCCGGTTCCCACGCATCAAACGGATGATTGGCGACAAAGTGAAGGACGGCGTCATGAAGC
The DNA here is from genome assembly GCF_055814425.1 of Dyella sp. CR10. Classification (NCBI taxonomy): domain Bacteria; kingdom Pseudomonadati; phylum Pseudomonadota; class Gammaproteobacteria; order Lysobacterales; family Rhodanobacteraceae; genus Dyella; species Dyella sp. CR10. The sequence continues at coordinate 3,730,961 of NZ_CP185986.1, read as the reverse complement.
GCCGGCCACTCCGGATAGTCGCACTCCCATTCGCCATACCCGCCGGTGGTCGGGTTCGTAGCAGCCCATTCTCTGAATCTATCCACCGCGGCCACAAGATCCGACATCTTCAAATTCCCAGGTGCTGACCAGATGAAGGTACGTCCGCTTCGGGTCGGGAGCGGACGCCGCATTTTGCTACCGCTTCAGCTCTTGTGGCTCGGAGGGTGATTCGGCCCCTCGTCCCCGAACGTCACTAACCGCACCATATCTGGCGATTCGAGAAAGGCTTCCACCTGGTGTTGCGCCGACGGCTGGAGACCCGAGTATTCGAGCGTGAGCGCCTCCACCATGGCCTCCGTATTCCATGGCCCCTCGGAAGCCATGTAGCCCTCAAAGGCGTCTTGAATCTCCCGCCAAGAAGGGTAGTCGCGCTTGGAAAGGTAGACGCCTTCCTTTGTATAGACGACATGTAGCTGCATCGGTCGGCCTCTTTCATTAGGTCCGAAATGGGTCGATAGCGGACCTTTCCAGAATATAGCCGTAAGCACCCCGCCACACCCATGGTCAGCACCAGCGGGGTGTCCAGTAGTCGCCGGAATTAGTGTTCAGTCAGAACGGAATCCGCACCACCAAGCGGTGACGCGATCGACAATCGACGCCAGCGGCTCCGTCGCACGAACCGTCAACACGCCCGGCTCACCGGTCGGCGGCTCCAGGTCTCGGAACTGGCTGTCGATCAACGTCGCCGGCATGAAATGCCCAGGACGATGCGCCACACGCTCGGCGGCCTCGGCCGGCGTCAGTGGGAGGTAGACGAAACCCACGTCGGGCACGGCGGCGCGCAGGGTGTCGCGATAACGGCGCTTGAGTGCTGAGCAGGTGAGTACAGCGGTGTCGCCGGCGGCGACGGCTTTCGCCAATTCCTGGCCCAGGCGTGCGAGCCAACCCGCGCGGTCGTTGTCGTCTAGCGGAATGCCGGCGCTCATCTTGCGGATGTTGCTCTCGGGGTGGAACGCGTCGCCTTCGATCATCCGCGCGCCGGTGCGCAAGCAGAGCGCGGCGCCCGCGGTGGATTTGCCGCAACCGGCCACGCCCATCACCACCACGGCAGGCATCGATCGCGACATGGCGCTTACAGCGGCTCGCCGAGGTACAGGGTGTGGCCCTGGTCGTCGTGGAGGACGACTTCGCGCGTGCCCCAGGGCGTCTCGTGCACGTCTTCCACCAAGGGCACGCCAAGAGACTTCAGCCGGGCCGCGGCCGCGGCGACGCCTTCGGTCTGGAGATAAAGGTGGAGATGCCCGTTCTGCGCCACGTACGCGATGGATGGGTCTTTCTCATCCACCCGTTTCAGATGCAGGAGCTGGTCGCCCGCGCGCAGGCCGACGTAGAAATCCTCGTAGTTGAACTCGACCGCGAAGCCCAGCTTCTGCGTGTAGAAGTCGACGGTGGCGGCGATGTCGGTGGTGCGCAGCTGCGGAATGATGGCGGTGATCGTCATGGGGCCTCCGCTGCGGCAGCGCCGTGCACCGAGAGCTATTTGAAGAACGTCGCGTTGAAGATCACGCCCAGCGTGTGCTGCGCGGCTTCGTCCGTCAGCTCCTTGGGAGCGGTTTCATTGAAGAACCGCATGCCGTCGATCAGCGCCATGGTGCCGAAGGCCAGGTCCTTGGGCGGGGCGGGCGGCTCGGTGCCGCGCAGCTTGAAGAACTGCTCGATGATGTGGGCGATGTCGTCGCGCTTCTCGAGGCAGTAGGCGTTGAGGCGGGCGCGGAACTTCGCGTCGCGCAGCGCCAGCAGGCGCGCTTCGGCCCACAGGATGAAGTTCTTCTCGTCGCGGTAGACCTGCACGTAGTACTGCGAGATCTGTTCCTGCATATCAGCCATGGACAGGGGCGCGTCGAGAATCTTCTGCAGATCCTGGCGCACGCACTGGTGGTCCTGGCTGAGCAGGGCGATGAACAGGTCGGCCTTGCTCTTGAAGTTGGAATAGAACGCGCCGCGTGTATATCCGGCCTGCGCGACGATGTCTTCGACGCTCGCCGCCGCGAAGCCCTTCTTGGCGATCACATGCGCGGCCGCTTCGAGCAGACGCTGGTAGGTCTGGTCTCGGCTTTCTTCGCGGGTGAGTCGTTTGCGCGCCATGCAGGCATCGTACCACGTAGGCCGGAAGTCATCATTTGAATGCTTTCTTGTATTCAAATACAGCACTGTATTAGAGTGCGCCGACGTATCAGGGCGTCGGCCGCGATCCGGTCGGCGCGCGCTCCCCATCCCCAGCAGGAGTTGGCTCGTGACTTATCCAGCATTTCCGGCGCGCGCGCGCCGTTCCGCGGCTTGGCTGGCCGTGGCGACGGCGCTGGCGCTGCTGTCCGGCTGCGGCCACAAGGCCCCGGAGGCCGAAGCGGCCCGACCCGTCATCGCCCTTCCGGCCCCGGCGGCCGACGGCGGGCAGACCCTGCGTTTCCCCGGCGAAATCCACGCTCGCTACGAGATGCCGCTGGCCTTCCGCGTGCCCGGTCAGCTGATCTCACGCGAGGCGCGCCTCGGTGATACGGTCAGGAAGGGCCAGGTACTGGCCCGCCTGGACGATGCCGACGCCGGCAAGAACGAAGCCGCGGCGCGTGCCGCGCTGGAGGCGGCCGAGCACCGCCTGGCCTACGCCACCCAGCAGCGCGATCGCGACGAGGCGCAGGCGAAGGAAAACCTGATCAGCCGGGTACAGCTGGAGCAGACCCGCGACGCCTATGCGTCCGCGCTGGCCGCCCAGACGCAGGCGAAGCAGCAATACGAGCTGGCAGGCAATCAGAGTCGCTACAACGCGCTGATTGCCGACCGCGACGGCGCCATCACCAGCGAGCACGCCGAGGTCGGGCAGGTCCTGGCGGCGGGGCAGGCGGTGTTCGGTTTCGCCTGGTCCGGCGAGCGGGACGTGTACGTGGATGTACCGGAGGATCGCGTCGCTGCGCTCAAGCCCGGGCAGGCCGCCAAGGTATCGCTGCTGTCCGTCTCCGGCCAGCCGCTGACCGCGCACGTGCGCGAGATCGCGCCAGCCGCCGACCCGCAGACGCGTACCTATCGCGTCAAGCTGAGCCTCGACGCGCCCGATCCGCGCGTGCGCCTGGGCATGACCGCCGACGTCGCGCTTGCCGGCGAAATGGCTGCGGCCAAGGCGGTGCGCCTGCCGGCTACCGCGCTGTTCCACGAAGCCGAGAAGCCCGCGGTGTGGGTCGTGCGCCCGGCGGATTCCACGCTGGAGCTGCGCCCCGTGACGGTGCTGCGCTATGGCGAGCGCGACGTGCTGGTCGCCACCGGACTGGAAGCGGGCGAGCGCGTGGTGATGCAGGGCGTGCACGCGGTGAGTGCCGGCGAGAAAGTCGCGCCGATGGCCCCGCCGCATGCCGAGGACAGCCCGCTATGACGCAGTCGGCTCATCCACAAGGCAGTCCCGAAAACGGCCACGCCGAGGGACGCTTCAATCTCTCGGCCTGGGCGCTGCGCCATCAGTCCTTCGTGTTCTTCCTGATGGTGATGATCACGGTGTTCGGCATGTTGTCGTACAGCCGCCTGTCGCAGTCGGAGGATCCGCCGTTCACCTTCAAGGTGATGGTGATCCAGACTTTCTGGCCGGGCGCAGACGCCAAGCAAGTGCAGGACCAGGTCACCGACCGCATCTCGCGCAAGCTGCAGGAGACGCCCTCGATCGACTTCCTGCGCAGTTACTCGCGTCCGGGCGAATCGCTGATCTTCTTCAACATCAAGGATTCCGCACCCGCTGCCACCGTGCCCGACACCTGGTACCAGGTGCGCAAGAAGGTAGGCGACATCCGCGCCCAGCTGCCGCCGGGCGTGCAGGGGCCGTTCTTCAACGACGAGTTCGGCGACGTCTACACCAATATCTATGCGCTCGAAGGCGACGGTTTCACGCCGGCGCAATTGCACGACTACGCCGACCAGCTGCGCGCGGAATTGCTGCGCGTACCAGGTGTCGGCAAGGTGGATTTCCTGGGCGACCAAACCCAGCGCATCACCATCGAGATTGCCAACGCGCGCCTGTCCAAGCTGGGCATCAGCCCACAGCAGGTCGCGCAAGCGATCAATGCGCAGAATGCGGTGGCTTCCGCCGGTGTGATGAGCACCGCGGACGACCGCGTGTACGTGCGTCCCAGCGGGCAGTTCAATGACGTCGCCGCGCTGGAGAACACCTTGCTGCGCGTGGGCGAGCAGAGCTTCCGCCTGGGCGACATCGCCACTATCCGGCGCGGCTACGACGACCCGCCCGGGCAGCAGATGCGCTTCATGTCGCAGCAGGTGCTGGGCATCGGCATCACCATGCAGCCCGGCGGCGACGTGATCCACCTGGGCAAGGCGCTGGACCAGGCTACCGTGGCCTTGCAGAAACGCCTGCCCGCGGGCCTGAAACTGGCCGAGGTCACCAGCATGCCGCATGCGGTGGCGCACTCGGTGGATGATTTCCTGGAATCGGTCGCCGAAGCGGTGGCGATCGTATTGCTGGTCAGCCTGCTCAGCCTGGGCCTGCGCACCGGCATGGTGGTGGTGATCTCCATTCCGTTCGTGCTGGCCGCGACGGCGCTGTGCATGGAGCTGATGGGCATTGGTCTGCACAAGGTCTCGCTGGGCACCCTGGTGCTGGCGCTTGGCCTGCTGGTGGACGATGCGATCATCGCGGTGGAGATGATGGCGGTGAAGCTGGAACAGGGTTGGAGCCGCACGCGCGCCGCCGCCTTCGCCTACACCAGCACCGCGTTCCCGATGCTTACCGGCACGCTGGTGACGGTGTCGGGCTTCCTGCCGATCGCGTTGGCGAAGTCCGGCACGGGCGAATACACGCGCTCGATCTTCGAGGTGTCGGCGATCGCGCTGCTGCTGTCCTGGCTGGCGGCGGTGATCGTGATTCCGCTGCTGGGTTATCACCTGCTGCCGGAACACCATGCTCGCGTGCAGCCTGGCGACGAGTGGTGGGCCCGCTATCTGCCAGCGCGCTGGCGCGAGGCGCGCCGCGCCAGCGCGAAGACGCGGCCGGCGCATGGCGGCGATATCGAGATCTACGACACGCCGTTCTACCAGCGCTTCCGCGGCATGCTCGATTACTGCCTCAGACACCGCACGCTGGTGCTGGTCGTCACCGTCGCGCTGTTCGTGGTGTCGATGGCCGGCTTCGGTCTGGTGCCCAAGCAGTTCTTCCCCAGCTCCGACCGCCCCGAGCTGCTGGTGGACCTGCGCCTGCCCGAAGGCGCGTCGTTCGACGCCACGCTGGTGCAGGTCAAGCGCATGGAGAACGTGCTGAAGGAGCGCAAGGAAGTGGCCAACTATGTCAGCTTCGTGGGCAGCGGCGCGCCGCGCTTCTACCTGCCGCTGGACCAGCAGCTGGCGCAGCCGAACTTCGCGCAGTTCGTGGTGACCGCCAAGGACGTGGAGAATCGCGAAGCACTGGCGAAGGTGCTCGACGGCGTGCTCGCCCGCGATTTCAGCGCCGTGCGCAGCCGCGTGAGCCGGCTGGAGAACGGGCCGCCGGTGGGCTTTCCGGTGCAGTTCCGCGTCAACGGCGATGACATCGCCACCGTGCGCGGCATCGCCGAGAAGGTCGCTACGGTGATGCGTGCCGATCCGCGCACCCGCAACGTGCAGTTCGACTGGGACGAGCCGGCGGAGCGCTCGGTGCGCTTCGACATCGACCAGGCGGCCGCGCGCCGGCTGGGCGTGACCTCGCAGGACGTGGCCGACTTCCTGGCCATGTCGCTGTCGGGCACCACCGTCACGCAGTATCGCGAGCGCGACAAGCTGATCGCGGTGGACCTGCGCGCGCCGAAGAACGAGCGTGTGCATCCGGACCAGATCGAGCATCTCGCGCTGCCTACGCCAAGCGGCGTGGCGATTCCGCTGGCCCAGCTCGGCAAGGTGCATTACGGCCTGGAGTACGGCGTGATCTGGGCGCGCGATCGCCAGCCGTCGATCAACGTGCAGGCCGATACGCGCAACGGCGCGCAGGGTCTGGACGTGACCAACGCGATCGACGCCAAGCTCGGTGAGCTGCGCAAGGGCCTGCCGGTCGGTTATCGCATCGAAGTGGGCGGCTCGGTGGAGCAGAACGCCAAGGCGCAGGGTTCGATCAACGACCAGATGCCGCTGATGGTGATCGCGGTGCTGATGTTGCTGATGATCCAGCTGCAGAGCATCGGACGCACCTTCATGGTGGTGCTCACGGCGCCGCTCGGCTTGATCGGCGTGATCGTGTCGCTGCTGGTCTTCCGCCAGCCGTTCGGCTTCGTCGCGATGCTGGGCACGATCGCCATGTTCGGCATCATCATGCGCAACTCGGTGATCCTGGTGGATCAGATCGAGCAGGACATCCGCGACGGGCATCCGCGCTGGGAAGCGATCGTGGGCGCCACGGTGCGGCGCTTCCGCCCCATCACGCTGACCGCGGCCGCGGCCGTGCTCGCGCTGATCCCGCTGTTGCGCAGCAACTTCTTCGGGCCGATGGCCACGTCGCTGATGGGCGGCATTACCGTAGCCACCATCCTTACTCTGTTCTATCTGCCGGCGCTTTATGCCGCCTGGTACCGCGTCAAGGCCGACGAGGCGCCGAAGGAGATCGCCCCATGATGCGTTTTCATCCCGTTCGCGCCACCGCCCTGAGCGTCGCGCTCGGCCTGGCCGGTTGTTCCTTCGCGCCGCCGGCGAAGCCGCCCCAGGTGCCGGACCCCGAGCATTACACGGTGGCGCCGACGCCCTCGGCCAGCGCGGAAGCGCAGGGCGTGGTGCAGCGCTTCACACTCGGCCAGCGTGCCGTGCCGGATTGGTGGAAGGCCTACGGCTCGGCGGACCTCAATGCACTGGTCGACGAAGGGCTGCGCAACAGTCCTTCCCTGGAGGCCGCGCGCCACACGCTCGAATCGGTGCGGCAGCAGTACCGCGCGGTAGTTGGCGACACGCTGTGGCCGTCGCTGGACGCGGGCGGACAGGTGAGCCGACAGCGCGCGCTCGGCCTGCCCAACCTGGGCAAGCCGACCAACATCTACAACGTGTATGCCGGGCAGTTGCAGCTGAGCTACGACTTCGACCTTTTCGGCGTGTCGCGCAACGAGGTGAAGCAAGCCGCCGCGCAGGTGGACGCGCAGTCCTACCAGTTTGACGCGGCGCGGCGTGCGCTGGCGGCGAACATCGTCATCACCGCGGTGAATGCATCGGCGCTGGCCGAACAGGTTCAGTCCACCGAGCGCCTGGCGGCGCTGGCGCGCGAGCAGGTCGACCTCACGGCGAAGGCTTATCGCCTCGGCGCGGCGGCGCACGAAGATCTGCTGTCGGCGCAGCGCAGTGCCGCTTCGATCGATGGCAGCCTTGCGCCGCTGCGCGCACAGGCCTTGCGCGAACGCCATGCGCTCGCCGTGCTGCTGGGGCGCACGCCGGATCGCGCGCCGGAAGCGTTGCCACTGGCGAGCTTCCATCTGCCCGCGGACGTGCCGGTGTCGCTGCCGTCCGAACTGCTGAAGCAGCGTCCGGACGTGCTGGCGGCGGAGGCGGCGGTGCGCGCTGCATCGGCGCAAGTCGGCGTCGCCACGGGCAATTTGTTTCCGCACTTGTCGCTGTCGGCATCACTGGGCTCGGCGGCCTTCGACAAGGCGAAGCTGTTCACCGGCGCGGGCACCATCTGGGGCGCCACGGCTTCGCTGACGCAGCCGATCTTCCACGGCGGTGCCCTGTGGGCGCAGCGCAAGGCGGCGATCGCCTCGTACGAAGCGGCTAACGCGCAGTACCGGCAGACCGTGCTGGGTGCGTTCCAGAACGTGGCCGATACGCTGACCGCGCTGGACCAGGATGCGCTGGCGCTTCAGGCGGCGCAGAGCGGCGCGGCTTCCGCGAAGCAGTCGCACGACGACACCAGGCGCCGCTATGCGCTCGGTGCCGCGTCGTACCCGCTCACCTTGGCGACCGAGCAGCGCTGGCAGAACGCGCGGGTGCAGGAGATCCAGGCCACGGCGTCGCGCCTGATAGATACGGCGGCGCTGTATCAGGCGATGGGCGAGCCTGCTGTCGATGTCGCGGCGAGATAACACGAAGCCGCGACCTACCCCCTCTCCCCTCCGGGGAGAGGGTCGGGGTGAGAGGCACCTACGGAGCGATGAAACAGGAAGCTTTAAAGCACGCCTTTGCTTCGTAGAGCCCCTTTCTCGAGCACCCACCCCTCATCCGGCTGCTGCCATCTTCTCCCGGAGGGGAGAAGAGTTCACTCGTTGGATTGCCTGGGGCCTGCAGTTCGCATCTATGCGCCAGCGAACGCCAGCAAGCGCACGGCACCCATGGGTGTCCGCCACCATCCACCCAGCCCACGCCCGGCCGCTCTTTACGCAATCTATATGCCTCGCCGCACGTCGCCATATCGCTTCTTTACGCCCACGAAGCGCACGATGGCGACATGAAAACGATCCTTCGCAAGCCACAACCCCCTCCGTTCCAGCTCCGCCTCGCGGGCGTGATCGCGAGCGGCCTGGTGTTCCTGTTCTCCGTCGCGCAAACGACGGCGGGGAGCGGTGACGAGGCCGGTGCCTGGCGGTTCGCTGCCGTGGCTTCGTTCTACGTCGCGTTCCGCCTCGCCTTGCGCGGCGGCGACAGCGTCAAGCATGCCGTCGCGTCCAGGCGTCGCCATACGCTTCATTGATTCTCCCCGCGCAGTTTTCGATGCTCGGAAGGCTTGCGGCTGGAAACCCCGGGTCGGGTATGCGGGCAGCGCCTGGCACTCGCGGCTCCGGCCGCAAACCTTCCTGGCATCAAAAGAAAACCCGCCTTGCGGCGGGTTTTCTTTTTGGCGCGGTGAGGGGAGAGCTCAGGGCTTCCCGCCTGTGCGAATCAACTCCATCACTTCGTAGCAGGCGCCCATCGTGTGGTAGTCGACCTTGCCCGCCGGGCTCTTTTCGTCGTCGTACTTGCGGTTGTCGCGCGTCAGGATGCGGAACCACGCGCCGTACTTGTGATCGACGAAATGCTCCCACGAGTAGGCCCACAGCTTCTGGTACCACTCGTCGTACTTCGCATCGCCGGTGCGCGCGTGCAGCAGCGCCGCCGCGGCCAGCGATTCGGCCTGTACCCAGAAGTACTTGTCGTCGTCGCACACCTTGCCGTCCGGCGCGAAGCCGTAGGCGATGCCGCCGTATTCCTTGTCCCAGGCGCGGTCGAGTGCGGTGTCGAACAGGTGCTGTGCGGTGGGCACCAGCCACTTTTCTTCGCGGTTGCGCTCCAGCAGCAGCGGTTCGAGGATCAGCAGCAGCTTGGCCCATTCGGTCTGGTGACCGGGCTGGAAGCCCCAGGGACGGAACAGGTGCTTGGGATTGTCGAGGTTGTACTTCCAGTCGATGTTCCAGTGGACATCGTAGTGCTCCCACACCAGGCCCTCGGCCTTGGCGGCCTGGCGGCGCGTCATGTTGTCGGCGAGCGTGAGCGCGCGTTCGAGATAACGCGGTTCGTCGCTGGCCTGGTACGCGGCGAGCATCGCTTCGCACATGTGCATGTTGGCGTTCTGGCCGCGGTAGTCGCTGAAGTGCCAGTGCTCGTCCGCTTCGTCGCGGTACAGGCCTGCGTCGGCGTCCCAGTAGCGCTTTTCCAGCAGCTCCCAGGTCTCGTCCATCCACGGCCGCACTTCGGTGAGGCCAGCCTTCAGCGCGGTGGAGTAGGCCAGCAGCACGAAGGCGACGCCATAGGCGTGGTAGGTGCGGTCCTCCGACTTGCCGTCGCGGATAGTCCAGGCGTAGCCGCCGCTGGCGGCGTCGCGGTGCACTTCGCGCAGATAGCGCAGGCCGTGGCGTGCGGCGTCGAGGTATTCGCCGCGCTTGTCCTCGAATTCGCGCGCGGCCATCGCATAGTTGAAGACGAAGCGCGTGCTGCTCACCAGGTGGCGGTGGCTGCGGTCGTAGATCGTGCCGTCGTCCTTGAAGTAGTGGAAAAAACCGCCGGCCGGGTCGATGGCGCGCGGATGGTAGAAGGCCATGGTGTGCGCGATGTGCTCGCGCAGAAAACTTTCGCTGCGGAAATCGGGGGAATTCATGCGTGGGTATCCATGAAGGCGAGCACCTCGGCTTCGTCCGGCATGGCGGCGAACGAGCCCAGGCGGGTAACGGTGAGCGCGCCGCAGGCGGCGGCGAAGCGCAGGATCGCGTGCAGGCGAGGCAGCTCGGCGACGAGCTGGTCGATCTGGTCCGGCCCCTTGTCCAGCGTGGCCAGGCGATGCAGCAGGCCGCCGACGAAGGCGTCGCCCGCGGCGGTGCTGTCCACGGTGGGCACGCTGTAGACGGGCATCTCGCCCGCGGCGTCGGGATGGAACCAGCGCAGCGTGCGCGAGGCGTCGGTGACCACCAGCAGACGTGCGCGGCCCGCCCACAGACGATCCAGCGTCGCTTCCTCGCCTTCATCGCCGGCCAGCCAGGCGAACTCCTCCGCACTGAACTTCACGACGTCGGCCAGGTGCAGCGCTGGCCACAGCTCGTCGTGCGAAGCGCTCTGGCCGGGCCACAGCGCTGGGCGCAGATTGAGGTCGAAGCTCACCCATGCACCGGCGGCGTGCGCGCGGCGCATGCCTTCGCGCGTGGCTTCGGCCAGCGCCGGCTCGGTCATGCTGTTGGAGCACACGTGGAACACGGCCGCGTCGCGGAAGCTCTCCTCGCGGAAATGCTCCGGCCGGAACAGCAGGTCGGCCGACGGCGGGCGATAGAAGCTGAAGCTGCGTTCGCCATGCGCATCCAGCGCGACGAAGGCGAGCGCGGTGTTCGCCGCGCCGGTGCGCGCGACCGCGGCGGTATCCACGCCGGCGCGCTGCAGGCTGTCCAGCAGAAAGTCGCCGAACATGTCTTGGCCCAGCATGCCGGCGAACGCGGCCGGGCCGCCCAGGCGCGCCACCGCGACGGCGACGTTGGCCGGCGCGCCGCCGGCGAAGGGGATGAAGCTGCGCGGGAAGCCGTGCGGATCGCGTCCTTCCGCGTGGAAGTCGATCAGCGCTTCACCGAAGCACAGGATATTGCGTGGCATCGAAAAAGGGTCTCAGTGGGTGGCGGCGACGGGCGTGTCGCTCTTGATGCGGGAGCCGTAGAGGCCGTAGAAGACGATGTAGGCGTAGCACAGCAGCGGCAGGAAGAACGCGTGCTGCACGCCGATGCGGTCGGCGAACAGGCCCTGCACGTAAGGCACGATCGCGCCGCCGACGATGGCCATGATCAGCAGGCTCGAGGCCTTGCCGGTCAGCGGCCCCATCCGCTCGATGCCGAGCGAGAAGATGGTCGGGAACATGATCGAGTTGAACAGGCCGATGGATACCACGCTGTACATCGCCACGTTGCCCTTGGTGGACATGGTGGTCAGCACCAGCACCATGTTGATCGCGGCGAAGATCGCCAGCAGCTTGCGCGGCGACAGCCTGGCCAGCAACGCCGAGCCGATGAAGCGGCCGATCATGGCGCCGAGCCAGTAATAGGCCACCCAGTTCGCGGCGGCCTGTTCGCTCATGTTGCCGATGTCGGGCATGGACAGGTAATTGACCAGGAAGCTGCCGATCGCCACTTCGCCGCCGACGTAGAAAAAGATCGCCAGCACGCCGAACAGCACGTGCGGGTGGCGCAGCGCGTCGAGCAGCGTGTGGTGACCGGTGTCGGCCTGCTCGGTGCTTTCTTTCAGCGTGGGCAGGCGGAACAGGTAGACGAAGATGGCCAGCAGGAACAACACCACGGCAAGGCCGAGATAGGGGCCCTGCACGGTCTGCGCTTCCTGCGCGCGGTAGGCGAGCTGCTCGGCGGGCGACAGCTTGGCGATCTGGTCCGCGCCCAGCACCACGGTCGACAGGATCAGCAGGCCGCCGAACTTCGGCGCCAGATACGTGCCCAGCGAATTGAGCGCCTGCGCCAGGGTCAGGCGGCTGGAGCTGGTCTTCTCAGGGCCAAGCAAGGCGACGTAGGCGTTGGCCGCCACCTGCAGCACCGTGATGCCGGTGGCCAGCACGAACAGCGCGCCGAGGAATGCCGGATACAGATGCAGCGCCGCGGCGGGCCAGAAACCCGCGGCGCCGACTCCGGCGATGGCCAGGCCCGCGACGATGCCCCGCTTGTAGCCCAGATGCGCGACCAGCCGGCCGGCCGGCAGCGACATCAGGAAATACGCGCCGAAGAAGGTGAACTGCACCAGCATCGCCTCGGCGTAGTTCAAGTTGAACACGGCCTTGAGGTGCGGAATCAGGATGTCGTTGAGGCAGGTGAGAAAGCCCCACATGAAGAAGATGGTCGTAAGCACGCCCATCGCCAGCGGGTAATCGGTGTAGCGCTCGTCGGCGGCCCCAGGGAGCGATCCTTTCGGTGAGGCGGGCGGTGACGCGAAGGCCATGCGGGTGAGTCCTCGGTGGATGTCAGGTATGCGGCGCGCCGCTGCTTTCGCGCACCATCAGGGTCACCGGGGCGACCGTGGTGGTGGCTTCGGCTTGCGGCTTGCGCAGGCGGGCGAGCAGCAGTTGCGCGGCCTGGCGGCCGCGCGCGCGCGGATCGGTGGCGAGCGTGGTCAAGGGCGGCGTGCTGAAGGCCGCCTCGGCCACGTCGTCGAAACCGGTGAGGGCGAAATCGCGTCCGGGCTGGATGCCGCGCTGGTTGAGGCCCAGCATCAGGCCCAGCGCAACCGCGTCGTTGTAGCAGACCGCCGCGGTGGGCGCGGGCTTGGCCGCGAACAGGTCGCCGCAGGCGCGCGCGGCGTCCATGCGGGTCGGCATCGTTTCCACGCGCCAGCGCGGCGCAATGGGCAGGCCCGCCGCGTTCATCGCATCCACGTAGCCGGCATGGCGCTGGCGGCACGAGCTGGAGTCGCCATGGCCGCCGTAGAACGCGATGCGCTTGTGTCCCTGCGCGATCAGATGCTCGGTGGCCAGGCGCGCGCCGCGCTGGTTGTCCAGCATCAGGCGGTCCCAGTGCGCGTACTCGGGCAGGTTGCCGCCGAGCTCGCGGTTGAACAGCAGCACCGGCGTCTGCGCGCCGACCGCGGCGAGCACACGTTCCGCATCGCTGCCTTCGGCGGGCGACAGGATGATGCCGCCGGGGCCATGCTCGATCAGCGAGGTGAGCACTGCGTGCTCGCGCTCCGTCGATTCGCCGGTGCTGCCGAGCAGGGTGACGAAGCCAGCCTCGCCTAGCGTTTCGTCCACGCCCGCCGCGAATTCGGCGAAGAACGGATTGGCCAGTTCGTTGAGCACCAGCGCGATGCTCGACGAGGTGCGCCGGCGCAAGTTCGCCGCGGCGCGGTTGTAGACGTAGCCCTGCTTGCGCAGTTCCTCTTCTACGCGCGCCCGGGTGTGCTTGTTCACCAGCGGGCTGCCGCGCAGAACGAGGGACACGGTGGCGCGCGACACGCCACAACCGGCGGCGATGTCGTTGAGGGTGATCTTGCGGCGGATCGAAGTGGAACTTTCCATGGCGCTCGCGGACATTAGAACGATCCAAAAGTAGTCGATTCGCCAAGGATAGTGATCTCGCAGTGCAGCATGCACCGGCCGTAAGTCCAGTGTTAGCTTGCCGAGTTTGGAACGATCCAAACGGGCCGGCGCCGCCGGCTGGGGAAATCATCGACCGGCCAGCTCCGACTGGCCGGTCCAACAAGCCGATCCGAGTGGGGGAAATGCCGATGTCGAAGTTCCGGTCCCGTTCCTTTGCGCCGGCCGCGCTGGCGGCGGCCCTGTTCCTCGCCGCCGGCGCCGGCCAGGCTGCAAGCGCCGGCCACGCCGCGGAGGTCGACCCGCGCATCGGCACCGGCGGCGACGGCCATACGTTCCCTGGCGCCACCGTCCCGTTCGGCATGATCCAGCTCTCCCCCGATACGGCGATGCCGGATTTCAAGCACGCCTATAAATGGGCGGCCGGCTACCAGTATGGCGACGACAGCCTGCTCGGCTTCTCGCACACCCATTTCTCCGGTTCGGGCCATTCGGACCTCGGCGACGTGCTGGTGATGCCGATCGCCGGCGAGGTGAAGCTGGAGCAGGGCGACCCGGCCAAGCCGGGCAGCGGCTACCGTTCGCGCTTCAGCCATGCCAGCGAGAAGGCCGAGGCCGGTTATTACGCCGTCACCCTCAGCGATTACGGGGTCCGCGCCGAGCTTACGGCCGGCCGCCGCGTGGGCTGGCATCGCTATACCTTCCCGGCCGGCAAGCCGGCGCACCTGCTGCTCGACCTGCGCCCGAGCATCTACGACTACCCGGGCAAGGTGCTGTGGTCGCATCTGCGTGTGCGCGATGACGGCGCGGTGACCGGCTGCCGCACCACACGCGGCTGGGCGCCGGGCCGCGAGCTGTGCTTCGCCATGCGCTTCTCGCAGCCCCTGTCCGCGCGCCACCTGCTCAACCGCGAGACCGACGTGACCTACAAGGGCTTCAAAGGCCCCGGCTACCAGGCCGACGACCAGGACGCGCAGCAGGGCCGCGCGCTGGTCGGCGTGTTCGACTTCGGTGCGCTGAAGCAGCCGCTGGGGGTGAAGGTCGCCATTTCCTCCGTCAGCGAGGCCAATGCGCTGGCCAATCTCGACGCCGAAGGGCAGGGCTGGGATTTCGACGCCCGCCGCACCGAGGCGCGCGCCGCTTGGGACAAGGCGCTGGCGGTGATCGATGTCGACGCCCCCAAGACCGCGCTCGCCAGCTTCTATACCTCGCTGTACCACGCCATGTTGTCGCCGACGCTGAGCATGGACGTCAACGGCGACTATCGCGGCCCGGACAACGCGGTGCATCGCGCGCAGGGCTTCGAGTTTCACTCCACCTGGTCGCTGTGGGACGTGTACCGCGCGCAGCAGCCGCTGATGGTGCTGCTGCAGCCGCGGCGCAGCGTGGATTTCGTGCGTTCGCTGATCGCCGCGCGCGAGGCCAGCCCGTTCGGCATCCTGCCGGTATGGGCGTACCAGGGCCTGGAGACGTGGTGCATGATCGGCTACCACGCCGTGCCGGTGATCGCCGACGCCTACGTCAAGGGCATCCGCGGCTTCGATGCCGACGCGGGGCTCAAGGCCATGGTGGCCAGCGCCACCTATGCGCCCTACGGCGGCCTCGGCGACTACATGAAGCTCGGCTACGTGCCGATCGACAAAGAGCCGGAAGGCGCCTCCAAGACGCTCGAATACGCCTACGACGACTGGACCATCGCGCAGATGGCCAAGGCGATGGGCCGCGACGATGTCGCCGCCACGTTCGACAAGCGCGCCGGTTTCTGGCGCAACGCCTACGACGCGAAGACCGGCTTCATGCGCGCGCGCAAGACCGACGGCACGTTCCGCGAACCGTTCGACCCGTCCGCCGCCGGCTACGGCACCGACTACACCGAAGGCAATGCCTGGCAGTACTCCTGGTACGTGCCGCAGGACGTGGCGGGGCTGGTCACCGCGATGGGCGGCGACAAGGCTTTCGTGGACAAGCTCGACAGCGTGTTCGACGCCAAGGTCGATCCCAAGCAGTTCGCCCACGTGGAAGACATCACCGGCCTGATCGGCTGGTACGCCCACGGCAACGAACCCAGCCATCACCTGGCCTACCTGTATGCCTACGCCGGCGCGCCCTGGCAGACCCAGAAGCGCCTCAAGCAGATCATGGACAGCCAGTACGCGCCTCGCCCGGACGGGCTGGCGGGCAATGACGACCTGGGCCAGATGTCGGCGTGGTACGTATTCACCGCGCTGGGCTTCTATCCGGTGGCGCCGGGTAGCGACCAGTACGTGATTGGCCGCCCGTTCGTGAAGAAGGCCAGCCTGCACCTGCAGGACGGCAAGACCTTCACGGTCAGTGCCGCGCCGCTGGACGATGCGCATCCTTACGTGGGCGAAGTCACCCTCAACGGCAAGCCGCTGGATCGGGTGTATCTGCGCCACGGCGAGATCCTGGCCGGGGGCGAGCTGCATTTCCGCATGCAGGCGGAGCCGAACCGGAACTGGGGCCAGGCCGCTGCCGCGCGGCCCGTGTCGATGAGCGCCTATAGCCCCTGAGGCAAAAGCGCGCAGAGCGCAGCGGCACCGGATTACGTGACGGTGCCGCTGGCGGGCATGAGACGATTCTGCAACCATCGCGCGCATGCCGCCTTCGCCGTGGAAACTCACGCCGGTCACTCGTCCCCGGATGCGGGACCGCGTTGCCTTGCGCTGGCGCCTGGGCGGCCTGCTGTTCGCCGTACTGGTGATCGTGGCCTTGCCCTACATGGTGACGCGCAGCGGCTCGCGCGATGCGCTCGACGCCAATGGCCGGGTCACCCATTCCTCCGAGGTGAAGTCGCTCACCTATCGCATCGCCTACGTCACCCGTGACGGCGAGGCGGCGTTATATCGGCTGCTCGACGGCGACGACAACCCGCAGGTGCGCCTGCGCGCCACCCGCGCCACCAAGGAGATTCCCGGGCTGCTCGCGCAGCTGCGCGATATGACCCGGGACAATGCCGACCAGCAGGCACGCATCGGCGCCCTTGGCAGCATGGTGAGCGGGCGCCTGGCGCTGCTCGATCAGGCCATGCTGCGTTACCGACAGGGCGACGTGCGCGGCGCCAATGACGCGCTGCGCGACTCCGGCACGCTGTTCAAGATGGACGACCTGATCGACGGCATCGTGCAGAGCGAGGACGACACCCTGCTCGCGCGCCGCGGGCAGGCGCGCGAAGCGTCCAGCAACAGCAGCCTCGCCCTGAGCATCACCGCCGCGGCGCAGGTGCTGCTGCTGGCGATCGTGGTGATCGTTTCCGAGCGGCAGATCAGCCGCCGTCTGCAGGCCGAGGAGCGCGAAGGGCAGGCGGTGCAGCGCTCGCAGCTGATCGTGCAGGCCGTACGCGAACCGATTGCCCTGCTCGACAGCAAGTTGTGCACGCTGCTGGTCAACGCGGCCTTCGGCGAGCTGTACGGCATACCGCCATCCAACCGCCACTCGCTGCCGTTGGCGGAGATCGGCGACGGCGCCTGGCGCGACAGCGCGCTGCTGCAGCGCCTCAACGACGTGCTGCTGCTCGATCGCGAGCTGTGGGACTACGAACTGATCCAGCGCACCGTGGATGGCGTGGATCGCCATGTGGTGATCAACGCCCGCCGGCTGCAGCAGGATGACGGCGGCGACCCGGTGCTGCTGCTGACGGTGAGCGACGTCACCGCGCGTGCCCTGGTCGAACAGCAGGTCAAGGAGCTGAACCGGCAGCTGGAAGGCAAGGTGGCGCAGGTGTCCGATGTCAACCGCGAGCTGGAGGCTTTCAGCTACTCGGTCTCGCACGATCTGCGCGCGCCGCTGCGCCACATCGCCGGCTTCGCCAGCAAGCTGGAACAGCACCTGGGCGATGACGCCGACGACAAGAGCCGCCATTACATCGACGTGATCAGCGACGCGGCGCGGCGCATGGCTCAGTTGATCGACGATCTGCTGGTGTTCTCGCGGCTGGGTCGCGGCGCGCTGCGCCTGCAGCCGGTGGACATGCAGTCGCTTGTGGAAGAAGCGCGCGTGCTGGCCGAATCGGAAGTGCACAGCCGGCGCATCGACTGGTCGATCGCGCCGTTGCCCATCGTGATCGGCGACGAGAACATGTTGCGCACCGTATGGCAGAACCTGCTGGGCAACGCGGTGAAGTACACCGGCAAGTGCGACGAGGCGCGCATCTGCGTGGAGATGCAGCGCGGTCCGAACGGCGATTACGAGTTCGTGGTCGCCGACAACGGCGCCGGCTTCGACATGCAGTACGCCGGCAAGCTGTTCGGCGTGTTCCAGCGCCTGCATCGCGCCTCCGAATTCCCTGGCAACGGCATCGGCCTGGCGAATGTGCGGCGCATCGTGCAGCGCCATGGCGGCAAGATCTGGGCCGAGGGCAGCCCCGGCGAGGGTGCGCGCTTCTACTTCACGCTGCCGGCCTCCGACCTGGCCGACGCGCTGGCGCAGGAGCGGCAATGAAACAAGGCACCCTGCGCAGCATTCTCCTGGCCGAGGACAGTCCCGCCGACGCCGAGATGGCGCTGGAAGCGCTGCAAAGCGCCAATCTGGCCAATCCCGTGGTGCATGTCGAAGACGGCGTGGACTGCCTGGATTACCTGCTCCGCCGCGGCGCCTGGGCCGGGCGCTCGCCGGAGGACCCGGCGGTGGTGCTGCTGGATATCAAGATGCCGCGCATGGATGGCCTGGAAGTGCTCACCGCGATGCGTGCCGACGAACATCTGCGGCGCGTGCCGGTGGTGGTGCTGTCTTCTTCGCGCGAAGAGCGCGACCTGGTCCGCAGCTGGGACCTGGGCGTGAACGCCTATGTCATCAAGCCGGTCGATGCGGACCAGTTCTTCGATGCCGTACGCACCCTCGGCCAGTTCTGGGCGGTGCTCAACCACGCGCCCGATTGAGGCCGCGCGCGCCGCGGAATCACGTCACCATGCCAGACAAGCCCAACGCTCCCCTGCCATTGCCGTTCCAGCCGATCCGCGTGCTGCAGATCGAGGACAGCCTGCCCGATGCCGAGCTGGTGATCTCGGAGCTGGAAGCCGACGCGCTCGATTTCGACGTGCGCCTGGTCGATGAGGAGACCGCCTATCTGCGCGAACTGGAAGCCTTCAAGCCGCACATCATCCTGTCCGACCTGAGCATGCCGGGCTTCTCCGGCGAGCGCGCGCTGGAGCTGCTGCGCGATCGCGACCGCGACCTGCCTTTCATCTACGTCTCGGCCACGCTGGGCGAAGAGGCCGCGATCGCCGCGCTGCGCAACGGCGCCACCGACTACATCCTCAAGCAGAACCCCGCGCGCCTGGCCAGTGCGGTGCGCCGCGCGCTGCGCGAGCACGAGGCGCAGAAGGCGCAGCGGCGCGCCGAAGCGGAGCTGATCCGCGCGCAGCGTTTCGAGAGCCTGGCGATGCTGGCCGGCGGCCTCAGCCACGACTTGCGCAACCTGCTGCAGCCGCTGCTGCTGGCAGGCGAAAGCCTGCAGGACTACCAGGACGACCCGCGCCTCGCGCGGCTGGGCAAGCTGGTGCGCGATTGCGGCCGGCGCGGCCTGGACATGGTGCAGTCGATGCTCTCCTTCGCCCGCGGCGCGCGCCGTGCCGAGCAGGTGCGCGTGGGCGCGCTGCTGGATGCGCTCAACCTGCTGTTGCAAGGCAGCGTGCCGCGCAATATCCGGCTCGACATCCGCGTGGACGATCCGGAGCTGAGCTTCTCGGGCAACCACACCGAACTGCAGCAATGCCTGCTCAACCTGTGCCTCAATGCGATCCAGGCCATGCCCGGCGGCGGCGAGCTGAGCATCGAGACGGCGCAGCAGCAGCTGGCGCGTGATTTCTTCCAGGACGGCGAAACGGCGAGCGATTGCCGTTATCTGCGCCTGAGCGTGATCGACACCGGCATCGGCATGGACGAGCAGACGCTGGGCCATCTGTACGAGCCGTTCTACACCACCAAGGAGAGCGGCACCGGCCTGGGCCTGCTGTCGTGCAAGCGCATCGTGGCCAGCCACGGCGGCGTGATGCGCGTGGACAGCGCGCCAGGGAAGGGCACGCATTTCCATCTCTACCTGCCGTTGACCGAGCTGATGGAGGAAGCCGTCGAGGGCGAGGATGACGAGCGTCTGCTCGGCAACGCCGAGCGCGTGCTCGTGGTGGTCGAGGAGGCCGCGCAACTTTCGCTGCTGGTCGACACCCTGGATGCCTGGGGCTACCAGGCGCATGCGAGCCAGAGCGGCACCGCGGCGTTGCAGTGGATCGAGGCGCACGGCGTACCCGATCTGGTGGTGATGGACGCCGACATGAACCTGTTCACCGGCGTACGCACGCTGGCCGCGCTGATCGAACACGGCTACCGCCGCGCGGTGCTGCTGCTGGCGCGTCCCGACGCACCGCCGGATCTGGAGGAAATGCCCGAGGTGGAGCACCTCTATCTGGTGGACAAGCCGGTGGCGACGTTCAAGCTGCTGCGGACGTTGCGCGAGGCGCTGGAAGTGGGGAGAGGCGAAGGCGGAGCCTAGCCTTCAGCTCCCTCTCCGCTCCGGGGAGAGGGTCGGGGTGAGGGGCCGGGCGGAGCGTAGAAGCGGGAAAGGTGGAGCTTGCCTCGCTCCGTGGACGCGCTTTCTCGAGCACCCGCCCCTCATCTGCCTGCCGGCATCTTCTCCCCGGAGGGGAGAAGAGTTCGTTCTTGCAGCTTTAGTCGATCCCGAGCTTCTTCAGCTTGTAGCGCAGCGCGCGGAACGTGATGCCCAGCTTCTTGGCCGCGGCGGTCTTGTTGTATCGGGACTCTTCCAGCGCCTTGATGATCGCGGTGCGCTCGATATTGCTGATGTAGTCGTCCAGGCCGCCGTCGGCGCTCGGAGGCGGCGCGGCGGCGGGTGTCGGAGCGGGCGCGGGAGCATTCGGCGAGAACGCCGGTGCCGGTTCGGCTACGCGCGGCATGCGCTGCGGCAGCATCAAGTCGACCAGGTCGATCTGGTCGCCTTCGCACATCGCCACGGCGCGCTCGAGGATGTTCTCCAGCTCGCGCACGTTGCCGGGGAAGTCGTAGCTTTCCAGCGCCTGCTGTGCACCCGGCAGCAGGCGGCCCGGAGTGCCGCCGCTCTTGGCGGCGAGCTGGCGCAGGATGTAGCCGGCCAGCAGCGGCACGTCGCCGCGGCGCTCGCGCAACGGCGGCACGCGCAGCTCGATCACGTTGATGCGGTAGAACAGGTCCTGGCGGAACTGGCCCTGTTCGACCAGGGCGGCGAGGTTCTTGTGCGTGGCAGAGAGAATGCGCACGTCGACCGGGATCTCCTCGCGTGCGCCGATTGGGCGCACCGCTTTTTCCTGGATCGCGCGCAGCAGTTTCACCTGCATGTGCAGCGGCAGCTCGGCCACTTCGTCCAGGAACAGCGTGCCGCCGTTGGCAGCCTGGAACAGGCCTTCCTTGTCGCTCACCGCACCGGTGAAGCTGCCTTTGCGGTGGCCGAAGAACTCGCTCTCCATCAGTTCCGAGGGAATAGCGCCGCAGTTCACCGGCACGAACGGCCCGGCCGCGCGCGGCCCCTGCTCGTGGATGAGGCGGGCGACCAGCTCCTTGCCTACGCCGGATTCACCGGCGATGTAGACCGGCGCCTGGTTGCGCGCCAGCTTGGTGATGGTCGCGCGCACCTGCTGCATGGCCGGCGAATCGCCGATCAGGCGGTCGCTGGAGCTGAGCGTCTTGGCCGCGCCGCCGCCGGCGCGCTTCTCCTCGGCCAGGCGCAGCGCGGTGCGCACCAGCTGGCGCAGCATCTGGATGTCGACCGGCTTGGAGACGAAATCGAACGCGCCGGCCTTCAGCGCGCTCACCGCGGCGTCGACGTTGCCGTAGGCGGTGATCATCGCCACCGGCATATCGGGGTATTTCGACGCGATCAGCTCGATCACCTCGTGGCCGGTGCCGTCGGGCAGGCGCATGTCGGTGAAGCAGAGGTCGTAGCTGCGCTCTTCCAGGGCGCGGCGCGCGTCCGTGACCGTGCCCACGGCATCGACCTGCAGGTCCATGCGACCCAGGGTGATGGTGAGCAGTTCGCGGATGTCGCGCTCGTCGTCGATGACGAGGACGGTCTGTTGGCTCATGTCGTCAAGCTGGCTTCAGGTCGGAGGCTAGGATACCCGCCGCTTCCCTGAGGGGCAAAGGCCGCCACTTTCCCTGGCGCGGCGGCTTGTGCCCGCGTTTTCAGCGCCCCAGGTGGCGATCGAAGAAGCGCCATATCACCCGATAGGCATCCTTGGATTCCGGCAGCTCCGGATCGGAGAAGAAGGAGTGCCACATGCCCTCCCACAGGCGCAGCTCGGTGTCCACGCCGGCCTGGTCCAGGAGGGTCTGGCTGTGGATTACCGTGCTCATGGCCATGTCGCGGGTACCGGAAATCAGCAGCGTGGGCGGGAACTTCGCCAACAGCGCGGGCGAATTGGCCGGCGTCACCAGCGGGTCGGCCGCGCTGGCGCCCTTGAAGTAAGGCAGGTCCGCCAGCTGCAGCGGCCTGACCGGTATCGCCTTGCCGTTGAGCGGCGCGGCGACGAAGGCCGAGTCACCGCCGAGATCGGCCAGCGCGGCACAGAACATCCCGATCGCGCCGGGCACGGGCAGCTTGTCGTGGATGAGTCGCGCCACCGTCTCGCCGGTGAGCGCGCCGCCGGCCGAGCAGCCGTAGATGCCGATATCGGCCGGCTTGTACTGCTTGAGCAGCTCCTTGTAGACCACGACCACGTCGTCGGTGGCGGCGGGAAAGACGTGCTCGGGCCCTTGCCGGTAATCCACCGTGATCACTTTCACGCGGCCCACCGCGGCGATCGGAATGGCCTCTACCAGGCCGCCGCTGTGCGCTCCCCACAGGAAGGCACCGCCATGCAGGTTGATCAGCACGCGCGAGCGATTGGCCGCGGCGACGCCCTGTGCGGGCAGCACGATGTCGGTGTTCACGCCGGCGATCGTCTCGCTGCGGATCTTCACCGCGTAGAGCTTCTGCATGCGCGCGACGCGATCGCTGTTCATGCGGTCGTAGAAGGCGCGGCTCTGTGCAATCGGGGCGGTCAGCGGGGGCGCCTTGTCGCCTTCGGCGAGCATCTTGGGGAAGAACGCGCGCGCTTCGGGCGAGGCGAACGACGAGTACGGCACGCTGTCGCCGCCGACGCTCACGCGGCCGTCCGGCTTGACGCCGGCCTGCGGCGGTGCAGCCTGTGCGCCGGCTAAGCCAATGCAAAGCAACCATGCGGCGACGGTGGCACGGAAAGGGAACACACGCATGGCATTTCCTCCTGGCGAAAGCGTGGCGGCAGGACGACCCCGCCGCCGGCCGATCACTTCACGGGTTCTGCGGCCGGTGTCTTGCGGGCCGGCTCGGCGGCGTTCTTCTGCAGGATCTCCTGCAGCTTCAGGTACACGCCGTTGGTCCAGCCGAAGCCGATCACGTTGTCGGCATAGCCGGCGCTCACGCGTACGTCGGCATTGCCCTTGGCCATGTTGTATTTCTCGCGGATGGTGCCGTCGTCGGCGAGGCCGCGATCCACGGTGGCGGCGAACTTGCCGGCGAGGCGGCGCGCATCGTCGTGGAAGCCATAGTCGTCCAGGCCCTTGATCGCCAGCCAGTTGGTCGGCGCCCAGCCGAACGGATCGTTCCACTGCACGCCGCTGGGCTGGTTGTCCATGGATAGCCCGCCGCGTCGTTCGAAGATCGCCAGCTTGCCGCGTACCGCGGCGGCCTGCTGCGGCGAGGCGGCGCCGGCCCACAGGGGATAGAACGTATTGATGTAGGGATGGGGCGAGGGCTTGCCGGCGACAAAGTCGTAGTCGCGATACATGCCTTCATCCGGCCGCCACAGGTACTTGTCCATCGCCTGCTTGCGTGCGTCGGCGGCCTGGGTCCAGCGCGTGGCGTCGTCGTTCTTGCCCAGGCGTTTGGCGAAGGCCGCCAGGTCCAGCTCGTAGCGGTAGAGCAGGCTGTTGAGGTCTACCGAGGCGTAGTGGTGAGTCGAGCCGCCGAACGGGCCGAAATGAAAGTTGGTGTCGTAGCCGGATTCGCGCATCGCGCGATCGCCATGGTAGTAGTCGGCGGTGAGGCGATAACCGTCGTACCAGTTGTCCAGGCAGACCTTGGAAGCGCGCACGTCGCAGCTTTCCTGCTTCAGTCGTGCCGCTTCCGCATCGTCGGGCCGTTGCGCGCCTTTCAGCAGATAGCCCGGGTCATCCTTGGGATGGGCGCGCAGCCACTTGATGACTTTCAGATAGAAGTCGTCACTGTTCTGCGCTTCGAGCACCGGGCCATTGCCCAGGTCGTAGTAGCGGGCCAGGCCGGTGTCGCCGGCGCGGTGCTCCTCGCGCGTCCAGATGTCGTGGTCGCGCACGGCCAGCGGATAGGCCTTGGCCAGCCAGGCCTGGCGCGCGGCATCGTCGGCGAAGGCATCGGGGTCGCCGAGCACGGTGCTCATCATTTCGCCGAGGAAGGGCGGCTGCGAACGGCTGAGGTAATAGGTGCGGTTGGCATTGAGCACGCCGCCGTAGTGCTCCACTTCGAACAGCGCGTTGTCGACCATGTCGCGCGCCAGCTTGCCGTGCTGGTCGGCGACCAGGCCGAGCACGATGAAATAGCTGTCCCAGCCATACATCTCGTTGAAGAACCCGCCCGGCACCACGTAGGGATGGGGCAGGTAGAGCAGGCCCTGCGCGGGCAATGTGGTCGCATCGATGTCGCCGAGGCGGGCGATCGTCCGCGGCAGCGGCCGGATCTCCACGCCGCAGCGCTTGCCGGTTTCCCCCAGCGCGGCCGGCACGCTCATCTGCGCGGGCACGTAGATCACCGGATGGGTCGCCATCTTCGGATCGGTCAGCGCGTTGCACTGGTCCTGCGAGCGGGTCAGCGTGGTCCAGGCCTTGTCGATGTAGGCGCGGGTCTTGGCCGGGTCGGGAGTGGCGGCGTAGGACGCGGTCGCGACGGTGAAAGCCAGCGCAAGCGCGGTGGCGCGCCATGGCAGGCGGAGCTGACGGGCGGGACGGTTCATGACGGAGACCTCGCTGCAGGGTGGGGCGGTGGTGGGCGAAGGAGCCTGTCCCAAGCATCCGGTCGCCCGGTGACGCCGATGTGATATGCCGCCTTGCGATCTTCCCTGCGCCGGCGATGGCGGGGCCACGGACCGGCCCCGCCATGGGTTTCGCTAGAGCGCCGTGCGAACGAGCTTCGCCTTGCCGTCGGCGCCTCGCTCGACGGTGATGTCGAACTGCTTGCCGCGGTAATGCACGCGCTTGAGCTTGAGCGAGGTCCACTCCGGCGGCAGCACCGGTGCGTAGGCCTCGCTCAGGCCGTTGTCGTCGATGCGCAGGCCGGTCAGGCCATAGACGAAGCTCTGCACGAAGCCGGCCGAGGTGGAGAGAATGTAGCCAGCGTTGTTGGCCACGGTCTCCGTGCGCACGTTGAACGGCGGCTTGAGGAAGCCGGCAAGGTTGCGGTGGATCCATTCGCCCGCGGTCTTGCCGTCGCCCAGCTCGGCCGCGCCCACGGCGAGCATCACCATCATCATCTCGTTGGGGTCGTCGCCGTGCACCTTCAGTTCGTGCAGCTGGAAGTCGAAGTTGTTGCGGCGTACCTGCGGGGTCATCGGCAGGTCCAGGTTCGGATACATCAGCCAGATCAGCGACGAGCCCATCCAGGTGATCTTGTCGTGCGGCACCGTCTCGTCGAAATCGAGGTGACGCTGGTTCTTCTCGTCGAACGGGATGTACATCTTGGCGACGATGTCGGCCCACTTCGGATCGGGCGTCTCGCCTACCTTCTTGGCCGCTTCCTGCGCGATGCTCAGCGCTTTGCGCGCGGCGGCATTGGTGAAGGAGTCGTTCGGCACGTCGTTGTAGGCCTCGTCCGGCGAGGTGACGTGATGGATCTCGTAGCGGTCGTGCGCCTTGTCGTAGGTGACGCGGCTGGTCCAGAACGCGGCGATTTCGCGGATCACCGGCCAGCCGTACTGCTTCAGCCATGCCTCGTCGCCGGTGACCTGGTAGTACTGCCACTGCGCGATGGCGATATCGGCATTGACGTGGATCTCGCGGTACACGTCGTAGGCGAAGTGCGGCGTGTGATCGACGCCGGTTTCCGGATCGGCCTCCCATGGATACATCGTGCCGCTGACGCCGTACTGCCTGGCGCGGTCGCGCGCTGGCTGCATGGTGCGGTGGCGGAACATCGCGATCGGCTTGGCGCGCTCCGGGTGCAGCAGCAGAAGCGCGGGGAACACCCACGAATCGCTGTCCCAGAACGCATGGCCGGCGTAGCCCGGGGTGAGCGCGCAGGCGCCCATCGCCCAGGCCGTGCCTACGGTGGAGTTGGACAGCAGGTAGTAGAGATCCGAATGCAGCGCTTTCTGCACCGCCGGCTCGCCCTCGACCACGATGTCGGACTTCCACAACTCATGCCAGGCCGCCTGATGCGCGGCGAGCAGCTTGTCGAAACCGGACGCGCGCGCCTGCCTGGCCAGCGCCAGCGTGGCCTTGGCGTCGCCGCCCCAGCCCTGGCGCGACAGCGCCGCGTACTTGGTGAACTCGTAAGTGCGCCCCTTCTGCACGCGGGCGGTGACATTGAGGGAGATGCGGTATGGCGACTTCTCCAGCTTCACGTCTTCGATCTTCAGCCCGGCCGGCAGGCTGACCGCCACGGCTTCGGCCATGTCCAGGCCTTGCTCGGCGTGGCCATTGAGCCAGAGCGTGAGGTCTTTGGTATCGCCATCGACCGCCTGGATGCGCGTGACGCCGTGGTACCACACCGCCGCGCGGTCGGGCGTGGGCACCGGCTTGTTGTTGAGATTCTGGCCGCTGGCGATCACCGCTTCGATCATCTGGTCGCCGCTGAGCTTGGCGATCGGGAAGCGCGGCTGGTGTTCCGACCACAGGCGGATCGGGAAGGTCAGCTGCACGCTGCCGTCGAACTGCGGCGTGATCGACAGTCGCGTGGCGGCCACGTGGTTTGCATCCTGGCTGACGAAGGTGGTGACCTTCACGTCGGTCGCCTTGTTGGCATAGGCGAAGCGGTAGCGCGTGCTGAGCGTGGCGCCGCGCATGTCCAGGGTCTGCGCGTAATCGGTGAAGATCTCCTTGCCCAGGCGGGTCGAGTTGAGCCAGCCGCCGCCGGGGTTGTAGTCGATCTCGCTCCAGCCGGGTACCGCCGCGGGGCGCGCGATGTCGTCCTTGGCGTAGTCCATGAAGGCGACCATGTAGCCCATCGCCGGCTCGGTGCCGCGCGCGGTGGTCATCACCGAGAAATAGCCATTGGCCAGATAGCCCGGAAAGTAGCTGTCGAAGTCCGCCGACGTGCCCGTCAGCATGAAGCTGGGATCGTCATGCGCGGCTTGCGCCAGGGCAGGGCCGGCGACGGCATTGGCGAACAACAGCAGGCCGGCGAGGCCCAGGCGGCGACAGCTGCGTGGCATGACTACTCCCATCATTGGCTCCATCCATTGGTGATTCGGTGCGACACGGGCATTACTCCGGCGCGAGGTCGCTCGGCGCAGGCACTGCCACGCCGGCGCGATCGGCTTCGCGCTTGAAGAAGAACAAGGTCACCAGCACCAGGGTCATCGGCACCAGCGAGAAATAGAAGGCATGGATGCCGCCGAAACTGGCGAACACCACCGCGGTGATGCGCGAGCCCAGCGTGCCGCCCAGCGCAGAGAAGATCACGATCAGGCCGGTCATCGCCGCATGCAGCGGCTTGGGCAGTGAACTCAGCGCCACCGAATTGATCACCGGATAGATCGGCGCCATCAGCAGGCCGATCAGCGGCAGCAGGTAGGCGGCCAGCGGCGCGTCGAACCAGCCGGCGTTCGGATTCGGCGCGGCGTGCCGCGCCAGGGGTAGCACCAGCAGCACCAGGGCACCCATACCCACCACGCACAGGTTGAGCAAGGTGTGCCATGGCATGCGCCGCAGCACCTGGCCCGCGGTGATGCGGCCCAGTGCGGTAGCGCCGGCCAGGATGCTGGCCAGCTGGATGCTCATCGCATTGGGCAGGTGCAGGATTTCGTTGTTGAAGGTCGGCAGCCAGGTGCCAAAACTTTGCTCGATCAGCACGTACAGAAAGGCCGAGAGCAGGAATACATAGACCAGCGGACGCAGCAGCAGGCGGAACATCTCCTTCAGCGAGCCGCCCAGGGTGCTGGTGCGCGCACTGTGCGCGGCCGATTCGTCCAGCCGCGCGCCGGAAAGCAATACGAACACCAGCACGCAGATCGCCGCCAGCGCCCAGTACACGCGGAACCACACGGGATTGGCCGGGTCGCCGTGATCGATGAAGGCGCTGAACAGCCAGCCGCTGAGCAGCACGCCCAGCATGAACAAGCCTTCGATGGTGTTGGTCAGGCGGCCGTGCTCCACGCGATCGCGGGTGAGCAGGCCGATCGAGGAATACACCGAGACCTTGGTCAACGCGAAGGCGACGCCCACGCAGGTAAACAACAGTTCGGTGGTATGGAAAGAGGGATACAGCGGCATCAGCGCGCAGGCGCAACCGACGATGGCCAGCGCGATCAGCATGGCCCGGCGATAGCCGAGCAAGGGCAGGAACGAGGCGACCAGGAACGAGGTGACGGCGATCGGCAGATCCTTGAACAGCTCCAGCAGGCTGGCCTGCGGCTTGTCGATGCCGAAGGTATGGATCGACTGCAGGATCACCGTGCCGACACTGTTGAGCAGGATGGCGAAGACCATGTAGATCAGCGCCAGTGCGGCGATCATGCGGAATCGGTTCACGGCCACCTCGCTTCGGATACGGATAGTACGGCCAAAAAACGGCGATCCGGGCCGTCGCCTGCAAGGGCCCGGACCGCCATGCGGGGAAACGCGTTGCTGCTTAGAACTTGTACTTGGCCTGGAAATTGACCTCGCGGCCCTCCAGCGGACGGGCCAGGATCACGCCACCGGCGCCGGCGGCCGAACCGAAGATGCGCGAATTGCTTTCGGTCAGGCCCAGCTCATTGGTCATGTTGGTGCCCTGCAGGCGCAGCTCCCAGTTTTCTTCCACATTGGCGACCACGCCGAAGTCGATCGTGTGGTAGCTGCCCAGCTGCTGCAGCCCGGACAGATCCTGTGTATGCGGGCCGACATGGGTGTAGGTCACGAAGGCCGTGATATCGCCCCACGGGAACAGGAAGCGGTAGCTTGGCGTGAACATGTAGCGGACCTTCGGCTGGCGCTGCAGCTGCTTGCCGTTGATGAAGGCGCAACCGTTGCCCACCACCTGGTTCTCGTAGGGGATGCAGGCGGAGTAGTGCGAGTAGTGGCCGTCGAGGTAATTGGCCACCACCGCCAGCTTCAGGTTGTCGATCGGCATCACCGCGCCGCTCAGGTTGATGCCCTTCGCGTCGGAGCCGTAGATCAGCGTGGTACCTACCGGCACGCCGGCGGAATTGGTCGGCTGGTACGGCAGGCCGCTGAACTGGCGGTGGTAGACGGTGATGTCGGCGTACAGCAGCTTGGACTGGTACTTGAAGCCGGCCTCGAAGTTCTGGACCTTCTGCAGCGGCGGCGTGTTGCCCGTGGTGTTGCCGCGCAGTGCGTTGTCGAAGTCGCCGAAGTGCACGCCCTTGTTGATGCGTCCGTACACGCTCATGTTGTCGGCTAGCTCGTAGTTCGCGCCGACGGTCCAGGAGGTATGGGTCTTGTCGTACTTGGTGGTGGCGAAGGTGCCGTCGCACACGGAGGTCTTGTTGTCGTACTCGGTGTTGTCGTTGCCATCCAGGTCGACGTCGTGGCGGTTGCACACGTGCAGCGTCGAATTCTGGTTCTCCACGCGGGCCGACACGTCGAACAGCCAGCGGTCGACCTTCCACGTATCGGACAGGTAGAACGCCTTGTTGGTCGACTTGCCGTTCTGCGCGATGTTGTAGGAGCCGTAGTCGAGCAAGCCCTGGTAATCGGTGTAATACCGGGTCTGGCCATCCTTGACGTAGCTGACCTTGATCGGCCGTGCGTTGGGCGTGTTGGTCATCAGCATCTGGTTGCCCAGTGCCCACTTGTCGTCCATCGTGTAGTGCGCCAAGTACAGGCCGGCGGTGAGCGTGTTGCCCTCGAACAGTTCCTTGCTGAGGCGGAAGTCGTTGTTGATGTTCTTGAGCTTCTTGTGGATGAACCACCAGCCCTGGTGGATCACGCTCTGATTCGGATCCACCGCGCCTCCGCCGTTGACGTAGGTCGCCGTCGCCGAGCCCGCCGGCAACCGGAAGCCGCCCAGGTCGGTCGACGTGTTGTAGAGCATGTTGTTGAGCGTGTCCGGATTGGAGCCGGAGAACAGGGCGTTGGTATCCATGTCGCCCTGGTTGATCAGGAACTTGTCGGAGATGCTCCAGCCGCCGCTCAGGTCGTAGTCGAAGTTGCCGCCGAAGAAGCGCATCTTCGCGCCGCGGCCGTTGGCGAGATTGGCGCTGGTGCCGCCGCCGGGATAGCCCGGCAGGTTCACGTGCTGGATTTCCTTGCTGTAGTACGTGTCGGTGAGCGGATCGAAGCCGGGGTAGGCGGAGAAGTTGTCGCTGCCGCGCTGGATCAGCGGGATCGGCGTGATGAACTGGTTGCGATCATTGAGCACGCGGCCCCACAGCATCAGCGAGCCATTCTCCATGGTGTGCGACAGGGTGGCGGTGAACTGGCCGCCCTTGTCCGCGCTGAACTGCGGATCGCGCACGCCATCGGACTTGCGCCAGAAACCGCCCACGCTGCCGAACCAGTCGTCGGCCACCTTGAAGCCGAGGAAGCCATCGGTGCGCCACAGGCCTTCGTTGCCGTAGGTGACGCCGATGCTGCCGGACGGCTTGGCCGTGCCCTGCTTGAGCATGAAGTTGGCGGTAGCGCCGATCTGGCCGTCGCCGAACACCACGGACGGGCCGCCCTGCAGGATTTCGACGCGCTCGACGGTGTCGTCGAGGCGGAACATCGAGGTGGTTTCCATGAACGAGAGCGTCGGCATGCCGTAGAGCGGCGAGCCCATGATCTGCGTGGTGAAGTACGGCGCGTCGCCGCCGCCCGGGAAGCCGGCGATCTCGATGTTGGCGCCGGTCTGGCCGCCGGTGGACTCGGGCCACAGGCCGGGCGAGATCTTCAGCAGGTCCGCCGTGCTCTTGGGGTTGGCCTGCTTGATCGCTTCGGCGTCGGCCGCGGTGATCGAGTAGGCCGCGTCGATCTTGCGGATGCCGCCGATCGTGGGCGTACCGGTGACCACCACTTGTTCGAGCGTCTTGGGCTTGCCCTTGGCGGGCGCGTTCTCCTGGGCTGGTGGCGCGGGCGGCGCCGGCGTCTGCTGGGCGCTGCCCGGCTGGGCCTGCGTACTGTCCTGCGCGTGGGCCGCGCCGAGCGAGAGCGCTCCGGCGATGGCGGCGGCGAGCAACTGTCGAGCGATGATGCCTTTGCGTTGCATGATCAAAACCTCCCCACCCGTGGTATCGGGCTTTTATGTGGTGATATCGCTGGCCGCCTCCCCTGACGCGGCGAACGACGCTTCTTCACTGCTGACAAAATCTTCGATGCGGAACGCGCTCAGTCCTGGCAGCACGGTCTCGGCCTGGGCCAGCGCGGCGGGCTGGCCGATGCCGACGGCGGCCATGCCGGCGGCGTGGATGCTGGCGACGCCCGCGGCGGCGTCCTCGATGCCGAGGCAGGCGGCAGGCGGCACGCCCAGGCCGGCGGCCGCGGCCAGGAAGATTTCCGGATCGGGCTTGGACCGCTGGATGTGGGCCGCGTCCACCACGTAGTCGAACAGGCCGTCGATGCCCAGGCGTTCGAGCAGCAGCGGCGCGTTGCGGCTGGCCGAGGCCAGGCCGACTTTCAGGCCGGCCGCGCGCACTGCCGCGATGGCTTCGCGTGCGCCTGGCAGCAGCTGCTCGGGTCCGAAGCGGCCGATCTGTTCGCGGTAGTAATCGTTCTTGCGCTCGCTCAGGGCGAGCTTTTCCTCGTTGCTGTACGCGCGCGCGGCGCGTTCGAGCAGGATGTCCAGCGAGCCCATGCGGTCCACGCCCTTGAGGCGTTCGCCCATGGCGTTGTCGAAAGGCAGCCCTTCTTCGCCGGCCAGGCGCCGCCACGCGGCGTCGTGCACGACCGCGGTATCGGCGATCACGCCGTCCAGGTCGAAGATCACCGCACGCAACGGCGGTTGCGGCGCGCGGCGGTTGGGAATGGCGTCCGCGCGCGGCAGGTGCAGGGTCTGGCCGGCGCGGATATGTTGTTCGCGGCCGTCGTGGCGGAAGGCGAGCGCTTCGCCGCGCGTCAGCGTATAGGTCACGCCGGCGGCATCGACATCCACGCGCAATTGCGTCGCGCCCCAGCGCAGGCCGAAGCGATAGCTGTTCCATGCGGTCGGCAGGCGCGGCGCCAGCGTGAGCTGGCCATCCACGGCGCGAAAACCGCCGAAGCCCCAGGCCAGTCCGAGCCAGCTGCCGGCCATCGCGGCCATGTGCACGCCGTGCGCGGCGTTGCCGTGCGAGTCGTCCAGGTCCACGCGCAAGGTGTCCTGGAAATAGCGGTACGCCTTGCTGGCCAGGCCCACTTCGGCGGCGATCACGCCGAAGGTGGAGGCCGACAGGGTGGAGTCGTGCACGGTGACGCTTTCGTAGTAATCGAAGTTGCGTCGCTTGGCCGCGCGGTCGATGCCATCGCCGGCCAGCATCAGCGCGAGCAGGGTGTCGGCCTGCTTGCACACCTGGTGACGATAGATGGTCAGCGGATGCAGGCGCAGCAGCAGCGGATGCTTGGCTTCGCCCGGGCGCGTGCCCAGGTGATCGGGCAGGCGCGGGCGGTCCAGGAAGCCGTCGTCCTGCGGGAACACGCCAAGGCGCGGGTCTTCCGGCAGGTACATCGCTTCGGCTGCGCGGCGCCATTGCGCCACTTCGTCCTCGCCCAGGCCGATGCGCGCGCACAGCGCGGCGTACTCGACCGGCGCGGCGCCGGCGAGCCAGACGGCCGTGGCGGCCGCATCGCGCAGGTGCCGCTGCGCCATGCGATTGGTGTAATGGTTGTTGTCGACCAGTGCGGAGTATTCGTCCGGGCCGGTCACCTCATGGATGCAGAAGGCATCGCCGCGCCGCGCATTGAAGTGGCCGATGTCCATCCACACACGCGCGGTCTCGAACAAAATCTCCGCGCCGTGATCGCGCAGGAAATCCGTATCGCCACTGGCGTCGACATAAAGGCGAAGCGCCCAGGCCACCGCGGCATTGATGTGGTACTGCGCCGAGCCGCCGGGGTAGTAGGCCGAGCATTCGTCGCCACTGATGGTGCGCCACGCGAACAGCGCGCCACGCGCGTGATTCAGTTCGCGCGCGTGCAGGCGCGCGCGTTCCAGCGTGCGGTGGCGATACAGCAGCATGCCGCGCGCCAGTTCCGGCGCGAGCGTGGCGAACACCGGCAGGACGAAGGCCTCGGCGTCCCAGAAGTAATGGCCTTCATAGCCTTCGCCGGTGAGGCCCTTGGCGGCGGCGCTGCCATGGCCGTCGCGGCAGCTGGACTGGAACAGGTGGAACAGGTTGAAGCGCAACGCCTGCTCGCTGGCCGGATCGCCGTCGATGGCGAGGTCGGCGGCGTCCCATAGCGGGGCGAGCGCTTCGCGCTGGCCCTGCAACAACGCGGCGTAGCCGAGGCGGGTGGCTTGGTCGAGGATGGCGCGCGTGCGCGCCAGCAGGGTTTCGTCCGGCTCGTCGCCGTGAGGCGGTGTCCAGGCGTAGGCGACGTATTTCTCCAGCGTCACCGCCTGGCCTGGGGCCAGTTCGCCGGTATAGCTCTGCATCACGCCGTGCGGCGCGAGGTTGGCAAGATGGACGTCCAGGCTGCCGTCCTGCGGACGATTGGCCTGCGCGCAGACCATGCGGATGCCGCTGTGGGTGGTGTGCTGCGCGACCCAGGCCAGCTGCTCGTCCGCGGCGGCATCGCTGGTGTGCAGGCCGCCGTCCACGCGCGTACCGATGCGCGGATCGTCGCCCTGTTCGGTCGCGTCGCGCGCGGTGCTGATGGCCGACTCCAGGATGATCGGGCCGGCGTAGTCCACGGAGCGCACGCGGTAGCGCAAAGCCAGCAGGCCGGGTTCGCGCAGGCTGACGATGCGCTCGGCTTCGATCTCCAGAGTGTCGCCCGCCGGCGAGCGCCAGCGCAGGAAGCGGCGGTAACTGCCGTCGCGCAGGTCGAGGCGGCGTTCGAAGGCGAGCCATTCGCCTTCGGTCAGGCGCACCGGAGTATCGCCCAGGCGCAATTGGATGCGAGTGGCGTCGGCGACGGGGATGCGCGTGTCGGTATGCGCGGCGAAACCGGGGAAGCGCTCGTGGTACTCGATCGGCACGCGCTCCCATACGGCCGAGAGGAAGCTGGCCTGGCTGGGGCTGTCGCCTTCCTCCATGCCGCCGCGTACGCCCAGCGCGCCATTGGCCAGGGCGAACAAACTTTCGTCCTGCGCAAAGCCGGCGGGGTCGGTGCCATGGCGCAGCAGGGTCCACGGATCGGGGTGCGCGCCCGCCGGAGGCACAGCTGCGGTGGCCGCGGCGGGCGCGGAGACGTGGTGGTCCAGCATGTTTTCCCCAGCACATAGTGGTTGTTATTCGGCGGGGCAAAGACGGGGCCGGCCGACGTTGCGGGCGAGCTTCGCAGCAAATGATATCGATATCAAGGTATCGATATCATTTGCTGCAGCGCAAAATCATGCGCTCTTGACGAACATTGCTACAGGCTGGCAGGCGGTAAAAAACGAGGGCGCGCAGTTGGCACGGGCCTTCGGTCTTGCGTCCCGTTGGACGCATCGCTCGCAAATCGACACACTGCATGGCGGCCAGGGGAGGGCCCGCCGATTCCGCCGCAGGAGTGGCACTTATGGAGATGGTCGAGGCTTGGCTTTGAGTCGAGGCAAACGAAAGCACCTGCGCGAGGCCGTTTCGGCGAGCCTGACGATGGCCGATCTGGCGAAACTCGCCGGGGTCTCCAAGATCACCGTGTCGCGGGCGCTCAGCGACAGTCCGCTGGTGAATCAGGAAACGCGCGAGCGCATCCAGGAGCTGGCACGCGAACAGGGCTACAAGCTCAACGTCAGCGCGCGCAACCTGCGCCTGCGCCGCAGTCATACGGTGGCGGTGATTGTGGAGATGAAGCCCAGCAGCGATCGCACCATGTTCGATCCTTACCCGCTGATGCTGCTGGGCGGCATCTCGCAGGAGCTGACCGCGGCCGGCTACAGCGTATTGCTGACCACTCGCCAGGGCGCCAGCGCCGCGGCGGTGCAGGCGGCCGACGGCATGATCCTGCTCGGTCAGGGTGTGCGGCAGGATGCGGTGCGCCGCTTCGACAAGCTGGGCCTGCCGATGGTGGTGTGGGGCGCGCAAGGTGAGCACGACAGCCACGTGGTGGTGGGTAGCGACAACCGCCAGGGCGGCAAGGCGGTCGCCGAGCATTTCATCGCGCAGGGGCGGCGCAATCCGGTGTTCGTCGGCAATCCCGGACATCCGGAGATCTTCGAGCGGCTGAGCGGCTTCGTGGATGCGCTGGCCGAGCACGGCGTGAAGCCGCTGCTGATCCGCCGTGACGAATTCACGCTCGCCTCGGGCATGGATGCGGTGCAGTCGCTGGCCGCGCGCAACGTGCCGGTCGATGCGCTGTTCGCGTGCAGCGACCTGCTGGCGATGGGGGCGGTGCGCGCGCTGGAGGCGTTGGGCCGTCGCGTGCCGCGCGACGTCTCGGTGGTGGGCTACGACGACATGCCGCTGGCGGCGAGCTTCCAGCCGCCGCTGAGTTCCGTGCGGCAGGACTGGCAGGAAGGCGGCAGCCTGCTGGCGCGTAAGATGCTGGCGCTGATTCACGACGAACCGGCGCAATCGGAGATGCTGCCGGTGGATCTGGTCGTACGCTCTACGTAAGCGGCAGGAACGCGGCGATCAGGCGATCGCGCTGCCCGCGCCGTCCAGGCCAGGTACGCGTGCCGGCGGCGTAAGCACCAGGCGGAAACAGCTGCCGCCGCCGGCCACGCGCACGTATTCCAGCGAAGACTGATTCGCCTCCGCCATCTGGCGCGCGAGGTACAGGCCCAGGCCCGTGCCGTATTCGTGTGTGGTGTAGAACGGCTCGAAGATCTGTGCGGCCACCTTCGGCGCGATGCCCGGGCCACGGTCGATCACTTCGAGGATCGGCACGCCGTGCTCGCCGTGGCGTGCCACCACCATCACGCGCGCCGGCTCGCCGGGCATGCGCCCATAGCGCAGCGCGTTCTGCACCAGGTTCCATACCACTTGCTGCAGCTGCTGCGGGTCGGCCACCGCCGCTACTGGCTCGCTGCCGTTGCTGATGACGCGCAGGGTGTCGTTGCCCAGGTCGTTGCCCTGGCGGTATTCGTCGACGAAATTCTGCGCCCAGCGGCCCAGGTCCAGCGTTTCCGGGCGCGAGCGCTCGCGCCGGGACAACTGCAGGATGTTCTCGATGATGTCGTTCAGGCGCACGCAGTGGTTGTTGATGATCTCCACCATGCGCTGGTCGGTGGCACCCAGATCGTGCGACTCGGCGAGCAGCTGCGCGGAGTAGCGGATGGCCGCGAGCGGATTGCGGATCTCGTGCGCGATCGAGGCGGACAGGCGACCGAGCGAACTGAGCGTGAGTTCCTCGGCGCGGCGCGATACCAGCGAGGTGTCGTCGAGGAAGATCAGCACCAGCGAGTCGTCGTTCGGCGCGAGGCGGCTGAAGCGCGGGATCACTTCCGGCGTGCCGTCGGCCAGCTGGGTGGCGGTTTCGTCGAGCTTGCCGGAGGTGGTCCAGTGATAGAGGCGGCGCGACAGCTCCGGCGCGACGCGGCCGAGGTCGCGCTGGTCGGCGCTGGGGTTGCCCAGCAGCATCCAGGCCGATTCGTTGATCTGGTGGATGCGGTTGGCATCGTCCACCAGCAGCACACCGGTCTTCATGCGGCGGATGATCAGCTCGTTGACCTGCGCCAGGTTGGCCAGGTCGATGCTGCGCTGTTCGGCGAGCGCCTCGCTGGCGCGTAGCTGTCGGCTCAGCACGTAGCACAGCATGGTGATGGCGAAATAGGCCAGCCCGAACAGGCCGGCCTCGAGCAGCTGGCGATCGGCCGTGGAGGAGTCGCCCTGCGGGTTGAACAGCGAGTTGCCGAGCATGCCCAGCGTGGCCAGCGCGGCGAAGAACAGCGCCAGGCGTAGCGGCAGCAGCAGGGCGCCGGCGGCCAGGTTCACCGCCAGCATCATGGCGATGCCGATCCGCGCGTCCTGCATCGAGCCGATGGCCAGCACCGCGGCGACGATATCCACCACCAGCGAGGCGGAGGTGACCAGCCGGGTCCACGGCATGGTGCGCCGGGTCAGCGCCGCCACCGCGATGGCGAAGGTGAGGAAGGCCAGCGCCACCACCCGCGCCGTGCCGGCGTCGCTCAGGTGCGGCCAGCCCAGCGCAGGGGGGCTGAAGGCCAGGCCGGTGTAGACCAGTGCCTGGGCCAGCCGGAAGTAATTGAGGAAGAACAGCTCGTGGCGCACCGATTCGGTGGCCGCGCGGGAAGGGGCGAAGGCGGGTGGCGCGGTATGGGGCACGGGGCCGGACACTCTGCGTCGAAGGCGGGAACGCGGTCGGCGGGAGTATAGACGCGCACAGGGGCGTTGATGCAGCGGGGTTTTTGTGGCGGACAAGGGCGTCGTCACCGGCTTGTCACGTGGCGGTTGGCGGCCCGGCGCGGCGGCGCCCCTTTCCATCCCGGCCGGGTTCCGCGAAAATACCGGGCCGTATTGCGCGGTTTTCGCCATGTCGAGACATGGCGGCGCACTGCATCCCGGCAGCGCCACCCGAGTGACCGTCGCCGTCCGTCCCCCGAAGCCCATCCGTCCGTGCGGATGCGGCCGCCATGTTTTTCCCCGTTCGCTCGAGGTATCGAATGAATTTCCACGAGTACCAGGCCAAAGAACTGTTCGCGAAGTACGGCATCGCCGTGCCCCCGGGCAAGGTCGCCAACTCTCCCGATGCCGCTGTCGACGCCGCCAAGCACCTTGGTGGCACGCAGTGGATGGTCAAGGCCCAGATTCACGCAGGCGGCCGCGGCAAGGCCGGCGGCGTGAAGTTCTGCAAGAGCCTCGATGATGTCCGTGCCGCCGCCAAGGGCATGCTCGGCACCAACATGGAAACCTACCAGTCCGCCGGCCGCGCGCTGCCGGTGAACCTGGTGCTGGTCACCGACGCCACCAACATCGCCAAGGAGCTGTACCTGTCGATCCTGGTGGACCGCGACACCAAGGCCGTGTCCTTCATCGCCTCCAAGCACGGCGGCGTGGACATCGAGCAGGTCGCCAAGGACACCCCGGAAGACATCCATACCATCGTGGTGGATTTCGTCGAGGGCCTGCAGCCGTACCAGTGCCGCCAGCTCGGCTTCGCGATGGACCTCAACGCCAAGCAGGTCGGCCAGCTGACCAAGATCATGCTGGGCCTGTACAAGCTGTTCAACGAGAAGGACCTGTCCCTGGTCGAGCTCAACCCGCTCGCCATTCTCGAGGACGGCAACCTGGCCGCGCTCGACGGCAAGGTCAACTCCGACGACAACGCCGAGTTCCGCCATCCGGACCTGGCCGCCATGCGCGACCTGACCCAGGAAGACGCGGCCGAGGCGGCTGCCGTGCAGCACAACCTCAACTACGTGACCATGGACGGCACCATCGGCTGCATGGTCAA
Organism: Dyella sp. CR10; assembly: GCF_055814425.1. Lineage (NCBI taxonomy): Bacteria > Pseudomonadati > Pseudomonadota > Gammaproteobacteria > Lysobacterales > Rhodanobacteraceae > Dyella > Dyella sp. CR10. Next base: position 3,692,845 of record NZ_CP185986.1, on the reverse strand, counting down.
CGGTGCGGGCCTGGCCATGGCCACCATGGACGTGATCAAGCTGGCGGGCGGCGAGCCGGCCAACTTCCTCGACGTCGGCGGCGGCGCCACCAAGGAGCGCGTGACCGAGGCGTTCAAGCTCATCCTCTCCTCCGACAAGGTGAAGGCCATCCTGGTCAACATCTTCGGCGGCATCGTGCGTTGCGACCTGATCGCCGAAGGCATCATCGCGGCCGTGAAGGAAGTGGGTCTGAAGATCCCCGTCGTGGTGCGCCTGCAGGGCACCAACGTGGAGCTGGGCCGCGAACTGCTGGCCAACTCCGGCCTGGCGATCACGCCGGCCGACGATCTCAACGATGCGGCGCAGAAAGCCGTGGCTGCGGCCAAGGCCTGAGGAGCAATTGAACCATGAGCGTTCTCGTCAATAAGAACACCAAGGTCCTCGTGCAGGGCTTCACCGGCCAGCAGGGCACCTTCCACGCCCAGCAGGCGCTGGACTATGGCACCAAGGTCGTCGGCGGCGTCACCCCGGGCAAGGGCGGCAGTGAGCACATCGGCCTGCCGGTCTTCAACAGCGTGGCCGAAGCGGTCGATGAAACCGGCGCCGACGCGTCCGTCATTTTCGTGCCGCCGCCGTTCGCGGCCGACTCGATCCTCGAAGCGATCGATGCGGGCATCAAGGTCATCGTGGCGATCACCGAGGGCATCCCGGTGCTGGACATGCTGCGCGTGAAGAACGTGCTGGCCCAGCATCCGGAAACCGTGCTGATCGGCCCGAACTGCCCCGGCATCATCACCCCGGGCGAGTGCAAGATCGGCATCATGCCGGGCCACATCCACAAGCCGGGCAAGGTCGGCATCGTGTCGCGTTCCGGCACGCTGACCTATGAAGCCGTGTTCCAGACCACCAACGAAGGCCTGGGTCAGTCGACCTGCATCGGCATCGGCGGCGACCCGATCAACGGCCTGAACTTCATCGACTGCCTGAAGCTGTTCCAGGACGATCCGCAGACCGAAGGCATCATCATGGTCGGCGAGATCGGCGGCAGCGCCGAGGAAGACGCCGCCGAGTTCATCGGCGAGTACGTGACCAAGCCGGTGGTGTCGTTCATCGCCGGCGCGTCGGCTCCGGCCGGCAAGCGCATGGGTCACGCCGGCGCGATCATCTCCGGCGGCAAGGGCACGGCGGCGGCGAAGTTCGCCGCGCTGGAGAAGGCGGGCGTCACCACGGTGAAGTCCCCGGCCGACCTGGGCAAGACCCTGGCGGGCCTGCTGAAGAAGTAAGCCTCCTTCCGAGGAGGGCGAAAAGGCCGCGGTCATCCGCGGCCTTTTTCTTTGGGCGGACGAAAGGCATCGCCGGGCCGCGGCAAGTTCCAGCGCCGCACCGAAAAAAATTGACTAAACGTTTGGTTCGGGTCTACACATACGCCCGCACACCGCCCGGGACGGCGGCGCCGTTCGCGCCGGCCCGGACAGCACTCGCATCGCTCGCAGACCGCAGGGGGTCACATGAAGCGTTGGCAGCAGCTGGGTTTCGCATGTCTTCTCGCCGTCGTCGCGTCCGCGTCCACGGCAGCCATTTACTCCAACGGCACGGCGACGACGACCTTCACGGTCTCGCTCACGCTGCAGGCCAACTGCAGCATCACCGCCAATCCGCTGAGCTTCGGGACCACCGGCGTGCTGTCCAGCGCGCTCAACCAGCAGACCACGGTGGCGGTGACGTGCACCAACACCACGCCCTACAACGTCGGCCTCGACGCCGGCACGGTCACCGGCTCGACTGTCTCCGGCCGCCTGATGGCCGGTACGACCAGCGGCAATACCGGTACCACGGTGGGCTTCCAGCTGTACCAGGATGCCGGGCACAGCACCGTCTGGGGTAACACCCAGGGCACGGACACCGTAGCCGGCACCGGCACCGGTTCGGCGCAGTCGATCAACGTTTACGGCCAGGTGCCCAGCCAGGCCACGCCGCGTCCGGACACGTACCAGGCCACCGTCACCGCTACGGTTTATTTCTGAGACATGCGGCGCATAGCGGCAGCGCTGGCCCTCGGCTGCGCGCTGGCGGCACACGCCTCGTCGCTGCAGATCTCGCCGGTGACCGTGGAGCTGGCGCCGGGGCAGGGCGCCGCGGCGCTCATGCTGCGCAATCCCGGCAAGGAGATCATCTACGGCCAGGTGCGCGTGTTCCGTTGGGACCAGACCGTGGAGGACGATCGGCTGGAGCCCAGCGAGGACCTGCTGGCGAGCCCGCCGCTGATCCGCATCGACCCGCAGGGCGAACAACTGGTGCGGCTGGTGCGCCGTGCCGGCACGGATGCGGCTGGAGAATTGACCTATCGGGTGCTCGTCGACGAGGTGCCCGGCCTGGATGCGGCGCCGGGCAATGGCGTCAATATCCGCCTGCGCTACTCGGTGCCCGTATTCGTCGAGCCACCCGGCGCGCCGGCCGCGCCGCGGCTTACCTGGGAGCTGTGGCAGGAAGGCACGCAATGGCGGCTGCAAGTGGCCAATAAGGGCGGACGCCGGGCCCAGCTCGCTGCGGTGCGGGTGGTCACCGCCGATGGCGCCGAGCATGTGGTGAATCCGGGATTGCTGGGCTACGTACTGGCCGGGAGAACCAGGCAATGGACCATCGCGCTGGATCAGGACGTCGCTGCGCGCGCGCCGCTGAAGGTCCGCACCAACATCAACGCCCAGCCGACCGAGACCGAGCTGAGCCTGCCGTCGCGGCCATGACCCATGCGCCCGGCGCGCGGCTTCCGCGGATCGGCGCACGGTAATGAATGGCGCGCTGGCGCGGGCCGTTGCCTGCTGGCCTGTGCGCTGGTCACCGCCACGCCGGTGCGTGGTGGCGACGTGCCCGCGCCGGCAGCGTTGGACATGGCTCAGCCGCAGGAGGTGTTTCTCGAGGTGATTCTCAACGGCCAGCCCAGCGGACGGATCCTGCGCTTCCGCGCCACCGGCGATCGCCTCGCCTGCGATGCCGCCGAGCTGGCGTCGCTGGGGCTGGATCCGGCACGCCTGGGCACGGCGGGCGAGACGCGGCTGGATGATGTGCCCGGCCTGGCCTATCGCTACGACGCGGCCGCGCAGCGGGTGGAATTGACCGTGGCCGACGCGCTGCGCCTGCCCTACGTGGCCGATGCGCGCCAGCTCGGTCGCACGCCGCCGGCGCAGAGCGGGCGGGGCGTGGTGCTCAATTACGACGCCTACGCGCAGAGCGGCGACGGAGCACGCCTGGCGCTGTGGTCGGAGTGGCGCTACTTCGCGCCGTCCGGCGTGTTCGACCACACCGGCACCTACTACGCGGGAAGCGGTACGCGCCGCTACGTGCGCTACGACACCACGTGGACGCGCTCGGACCCGGCCAGCCTGAGCGTCCTGCAGATCGGCGACGGCATCACTTCCGCGCTGAACTGGTCGCGTCCGGTGCGCTTCGCCGGCGTGCAATGGCGCAGCGACTTCAGCCTGCGGCCGGATCTGATCACCTTTCCGCTGCCGTCGCTGGGCGGCTCCGCCGCGGTGCCTTCAGCGGTGGATCTGTACGTCAACAACGTGCGTCGCGCCAGCGTGGATGTGCCGAGCGGGCCGTTCGTGCTCAACCAGGCGCCGGGTATCACCGGCGCGGGCCAGGCCACGCTGGTGACGCGCGATGCGCTCGGACGCAGCGTGACCACGGCGCTGCCGCTCTACATCGATGCGCGCATGCTCGCCCCGGGCCTGGACAGCTACGGCATAGAGGCGGGTTTCGTGCGCCGGCGCTACGGGCTGACCTCGTTCGACTACGCCTCGCATCCGTCGGCCAGCGCTTCCTGGCGGCACGGGATGAACGATGCGCTGACGCTGGAGCTGCATGGTGAAGCCTCCGCCGGACTGGCCAATGGCGGTGGCGGCGCGCTGGTGCGGCTCGGCCAGGCCGGCGTGCTGAGCGGCTCGCTGGCCCTGAGCGGCGGGCGCGACACGGGGCGCCAGGCGAGCCTCGGCTACCAGTGGGTCCGGCCCGATTTGGCGATCGACGCGGAGCTGACCCAGCGCACGGCCGGCTATGCCGACCTGGCGGCGCGCGAAGGTTCGCCCGCACCGCGCCGGCTGGCGCGGTTGACCGTATCGGTGCCGTTCGCGCCGGGGCAGAACCTCGCACTGAGCTACATCGGCCTGCGTCTGCCAGGCGCTTCCCCATCGCGCATCGGCGCGCTGACCTGGCTTTGCTCGCTGACACGCTGGGCCTCACTCAACCTCAGCGCCTATCGCGACTTCGCGCGGCCAGCGGCGAGCGGGGCCTTCCTCAGCCTCAATCTGTCGCTGGATGGGCGGCTCACCGCGAGCGCGCTGGGCGGCAGCCAGGGCGGCCAGCCTTACCGCAACCTGCAGGCGCTGCGTCCGGCCGATTACGCCGGCGGCTGGGGCTGGGGCGTGCAGGACGGACGCAGCGGCGATCTGCGTTTCCGCCAGGGGCAGTTGCAATATCTCGGCCGTGCCGGCCAGCTCACGGGGCTGGTGCAGGATACGGACGGAAAGCGCACCGTCTCTCTGGATGCGCTGGGCGCGCTGGTCTGGATGGATGGCAGCCTGCAGCCCGCGCGGCGTATCTACGACGGCTTCGCGCTGGTGTCCACCGACGGCGTGCCGGACGTGCCCGTGCAGCACGAGAACCGCCCGATCGGCCGCACCGATCAGAGCGGCCATCTGTTGGTGACGGATCTCAACGCATACCAGTCCAACCGGCTTTCGATCGACAGCTTGTCGCTGCCGGCCGATGCGCAGGTCGATACCGTCGCGCAGGATGTCGTGCCGCAGGCGCGTTCGGGCGTGCTGGTGCGCTTTCCGCTCTCGCGCTACGCGGCGGCCACCATCGTGCTGACGGACGACGCCGGACATCCCGTGCCGCCCGGTACCCGCGTGCATCACGAGCAAAGCGGCGCCGACACTGTGGTGGGCTACGACGGGCTCACCTTTGTCAGCGGCTTGCGCGAACACAATCGGCTGGAGCTGACCGGCGACGGCTGGCATTGCCGTGTCGCCTTCGATTACCGCTCGCCGGCGGACCACTCGTTGCCGCGCATCGGTCCGCTGCGATGCGCCAGGCAGACGGAGCAGGAACGATGAAGCGCTGGCTCGCTCTGTTGCTCGTGTGCGCACTGCCCTGGTGCGGCGCGGTGCATGCGCAGACGTGCAGCGCCACGCCCAGCAATCTGGATTTCGGCAATGTCGACCCGATCAGCGGCGCCGCCGTGGCGCGCAGCGGGACGATCAACGTGAGCTGCAACTGGACGCTGATTTCGCTGGCGCCGAACGCACTGGTCTGCCTCAATCTGAGCAACACGGCGACGCGCGTGCTGAGCAACGCCGGCAACACGATGCAGTACGACCTGTACCAGGATGCAGGCCATACCCAGGTGTGGGGTTCCAGCTTCACCGGTGGTACGCCGTTGTCGGTATCCATCGCCAAACCGCTGCTGGGTACCACGGCCAGCGCGATGGTGAACTTCTACGGACAGATCGGCGCGGGCCAGACGACCGTGCCGACCACCGGCAACGCCGGCACGGTATACAGCCAAAGCTTCAATGCGGAGACCGTGCTGGCCTATGGCTACTACCTGCTGGGCGCGCCGACCTGCGCTTCGCTGACCGCCAACGGCAGCTTCCCTTTCACGGTCAGCGCCACCGTGATCAACAACTGCAACATCGGCGCCACCAATCTCAGCTTCGGCACGGCCGGCGTGCTGGGCGCGGGCATCAATGCGCTGGGCAGCCTGAGCGTGACCTGCACCAACGGCGACGCATGGCGCATCTCGCTCAACGGCGGCGGCAGCGGCAACGTGGCGGCGCGCAACATGCAGCGTCAGGGCGGAGGAGGATCGGTGAGCTATCAGCTCTATACCGACGCCGCACGCAGCGTGCCATGGGGCGACGGCAGCGCGGGCACGACCCGGGTGACTGGTACGGGCAGCGGCTTGAGCCAGGCGGTCACCGTCTACGGACGCGTACCGCCGCAGGCTACGCCGTCACCGGGCAACTACAGCGATACGATCACCGCGACCATCGAGTTCTGACGCTGGCTCAGAACATCACCTCCCACGCGGCGGGGCGTGGTGCGGCGATCCGGGTCGGTGTCTTGTCTCGGACATCGAAGCGTTCGACGGAGGCGCCGCGCACGAGGTAGGGCGAATCGAGCGCGCAGCTGACCACGGGGACTTGGAAAGCACGTGCATCGCGCCGCTCGACCAGGCAGCTTTCCTTCACGGTGAGGCTGACTTCGAGCGGTGCGGTGGCGGACAGGGCGGCGGACGACAGGAGCAGGACGACGAGCAGGGACGACAGGCGGAACATGGGGCGAAAGTGTGGATGAGGGGCTTCCGGATAGATCGACCGGGGCGGCCGATTCTTTAATCCCATGCGGCAAAGAGAAGGGGCCGCTGTCGCGCGGCTCCTTCGACGACGTGCACGGTGCGCGTCACGTTGCCGCGAGGCGCGGCGGCGATTGCAGGGCGGCGATGCCGTTGAAGATCAGATTCACGCCGGCCAGCGTGCCGATCAGCCACAGGCTGCTCTCGGGCCACATGGCGATGACGGCGGCACCGAGGATCGTGGTGACGATGCCGTCGACCAGAGTCCACAGATGGGCGGCCTTCGCGGGTTCGCCCAGCCATGCCGCGATACGCATCAGGCCCGGCAGCACGAACAGCGAAGCCAGCACCAGCGTGAATGAAGCGGCGGCATCCAGTGGCAGCGCGATCAGCCAGCCGCCACCGACGATCAGCACGAGCGCCGCCACGATGTGCCACACGCGGCTGGCGGGACGCTGGTGGCCGAAGGCGAGGATCAGGTGCGCGATACCGGCGGCGAAGATGGCGCAGGCGAAGATCATGGTGATCGCGACGATGCAGATCACGCCAAGGACGATCAGCGCGATCGCCAGCGGCTTGGAGTAAGGACGGTATGGAGGTATGGAAAACGATTCCGTTGTTGCGGGGGCAGGGATGCCACGACGTTGCGCGAGGGCAGACGTGGCGGCGATGCCAAGCTCGGGGAATCGAGCACCGGCGACAAGCGAGCGAATGCTCGGAATGACCAGAAACGATCGGCGCATAACGGTGCGTCTGCGCAGGGCTCCGGACGGCGTCGGAGCCGCCCACGCGTGGACGCGTGTGTCGCGTTCAACCGCGCACGCGCAGTTCCTGCCCGGCAGCGCGCACGAGCGCTTCGGTGAGCTGCGCCAGCGTGCGCGAGCGGATCGCCCAGTATTGCCAGTACAGCGGCACGTCCAGCCAGCGTTCGGGTGCGATCGCGCACACGGCACCTTCGCGCAGTGGCCGATGCAGCAGCGATTCGGGCGCCATGGCCCAGCCCAGGCCCAATGCGGCGGCTTCGACGAAACCGGTCGACGAAGGCAGGTAATGCGTTGGCGGATCGAGGCGCGCACGCGTCACGCTGCGCATGAAGCGATACTGCAAGGCATCCTTGCGATTGAACACCAGCATCGGCGCGCGCCCGAGCGATGCCGCATCCAGTCCGCCGGCGAAGTGATGCTTGACGAAGTCCGGCGAGGCGATCGGCAGATAGCGCATCACGCCAAGCTTCTTCACCGCGCAGCCCTGCACCGGTTGCGCCTCGGCGGTGATCGCGCCGAGCACCGTGCCGTCGCGCAGCAGGTCGGTGGTGTGATCCTGATCATCGACCCGCACGTCGAACAGCAGGTTGTGCACGCGATGCAGTTCGGCCAGCGCGGCGAGGAACCAGGTGGCCAGCGAATCGGCATTCACCGCGATGGCGACCGATGTAGGTGCATCGGTCGCCGCGGGTGCAACGGCGAAAGCTTCCAGCGTTTCCGCCTCCAGCAGGCGCATCTGCTGCACGCTACGCAGCAGGCGCTCGCCCGCGGCCGTGGCGACGCACGGCGAGCGGCGCAGCACCAGCACCTGGCCGAGACGATCTTCCAGCGCCTTGATCCGCTGGGAGATCGCCGACGGCGTCAGCGACAACCGGCGCGCGGCGCCGTCGAAGCTCCCTTCGCTGAGTACCGCGGCGAAGGCCACCAGCTGGGGATTGAGCAGGCTCATGGCGGTCTTTAGATAATCTGATCTGACGTAAGTATATTTAGTTTTACTGAAATGGCCGGCTAAGCGACATTGGCCGTCTTTTCAGGGTGAATCTCCATGCAAGCCTCCGCCTATCTCGCCGGTCTCGGAGCCGGTGCGGGCCTGATCATCGCGATCGGCGCCCAGAATGCCTTCGTGCTTCGCCAGGGCCTGCAGCGCCGTTTCGTGGGCGAAGTCGTGCTGATCTGTGTGCTGTGCGACATGGCGCTGATCCTGCTGGGCGTGGCCGGCATGGGCATGGCCGTGAGTCGCCAGCCGGTGCTGCTGCAGGTGCTGCGCTTTGCTGGCGCCGCTTTTCTGCTGGCTTATGGCGGCATGGCGGCGCGGCGCGCGTGGCGCGGCGAGAGCGGCTTGCAGCCGTCGGGCGCGGCGATGCACAGCCGCCTGCGCATCGTGCTGGCCTGTCTGGGCTTCACGCTGCTCAACCCGCACGTCTATCTGGACACCGTGCTGCTGCTGGGCAGCCTGTCGACGCGCTTCGAAGGGCAGGGACAGTGGATCTTCGCGGCCGGCGCATGCACGGCGAGCGTCCTGTGGTTCACCGGTCTGGGCTACGGCGCCCGCGTGTTGCTGCCAGTGTTCCGCAGCCCGGTCGCGTGGCGCGTGTTCGATGTGCTGGTGGCGCTGATGATGCTGGCATTGGCGGCGCTGCTGTTGCTGCGGCCGGTGGCCTGAGTCGGGCCGGTCGCACCGGGTCGGACCGGTCGCGCGCAGGGGTATCATACGGGCCCCTTCCCCCTGGATCTCCGTCGCATGTCCTCCCTTCGTCTGGCTCTGGCGCAGTTCGATTTCCCGGTAGGCGCGGTGGCTGCGAATGCTGCCCGCGTCGGCGACCTGCTGGCGCAGGCGCGCGAGGGCGGCGCGGACCTGGTGGTGTTTCCGGAGCTGACGCTGAGCGGCTATCCGCCGGAAGACCTGCTGCTGCGCCCGAGCTTCCTCGCCGCCTGCGACAGTGAGCTGCGCGCGATCGCCGCGACCACCAACGGCGTGGCCGCCCTGGTCGGTCATCCGCACAGCGAGGGTGAGGTGTACAACGCCGCCAGCCTGCTGCGCGAGGGGCGCATCGAAGTGACCGCGCACAAGCAGGCGCTGCCCAACTATGGCGTGTTCGATGACAAGCGCTATTTTCGCCCGGGCCATGAATCGGTGGTGGCGACGATCAACGGCGTGCGCGTGGGAATGCTGATCTGCGAAGACATCTGGCAGCCCGAACCCGCCGCACAGGCGGCCCGCGCCGGTGCGGAACTGATCGTCGTGATCAACGCCTCGCCGTGGGACGGCGCCAAGCAGGCTGAGCGCGAAGCGGTGCTGCGTGCCCGCGCGCAGGAGACCGGCTGCGCTGTCATCTACCTCAACCTCATTGGCGGCCAGGACGAAGTGGTGTACGACGGCGGCTCGCTGCTGGTGAATGGTGACGGACGGATCGCCGCGCGCGCGCCGACCTTCATGGATCTGCTGCTGTGGGCCGACTTCGATGCGGAAACCCGCACGCTGAAGGCCGACGACTGGCCGGCCATCGCCGAGGACGCGACCGAGTCGATCCTTTACGCCGCGCTGGTGCGCGGCATTCGCGACTACATCGAGAAGAACGGTTTCGGCGGCGTGCTGCTGGGCCTGTCCGGCGGCATCGATTCGGCGCTGACCCTGGCGCTGGCGGTGGATGCGCTCGGGCCGCAGCGGGTCACCGCGGTGATGATGCCCTCGCGCTACACCTCGCAGCTTTCGCTGGACGGCGCACGCGCGCAGGCCGAGGCGCTGGGCGTGGAGTACCACATCATCCCGATCGAGAAGACGTTCGAGAGCTTCGTCGAAGCATTGACGCCGGCCTTCGCCGGCAAGCCGGCGGACATCACCGAAGAGAACCTGCAGTCGCGCACGCGCGGCGCGATGCTGATGGCGCTGAGCAACAAGCACGGCCGCTTGCTGCTGGCGACCGGCAACAAGAGCGAGATGGCGGTGGGCTACGCCACGTTGTACGGCGACATGTGCGGCGCGTATGCGCCGCTGAAAGACGTGTACAAGACCGTGGTGTATCGCCTGTCGCGCTGGCGCAACGTGTACGCGGCGCGGTTCGGCGACGGCGATGTGATTCCCTCCGCGGTGATCGAACGCCCGCCCTCGGCGGAACTGCGCGACAACCAGACCGACCAGGATTCGCTGCCGCCCTACGACGAACTCGACGCCATCCTCGAGCGGTTCATCGAAGGCGAGCAGTCGCAGGCGGAGATCGCCGCGCAGGGTTTCCACATCGATACTGTACGGCGCGTGGTGCGCCTGGTGCTGATCAATGAGTTCAAGCGCAGGCAGGCGGCGCCAGGCCCGCGCGTCACCACGCGGGCGTTCGGTCGCGAGCGGCGCTATCCGATTACATCCGGGTGGCGTTGACGCCGCGAGCACATATTTGCCCAACCAATGGCACAGTCGGGCGATTCGCGCTTGACATCGCCCCATGCCGTTTGGAACGATCCGCGCCCTCCCGATACAGGAGCTGCGCCCATGATTGTCATCGCCTCACGCAAGCTCGCCGTCGCCGCTGCCGTGCAGATCGCCGCCTGCTGACGCCGTCCATCGGTTTTCTTCCTCTGGACCGGCTCCCGAGTCCGTTCTGACGGCCGCGCTTCGGCGGCCCCCGCATTCGTTCCCGGACCTTCGGTTCGGGCGATCCGGCATGTCCTGATGCTGCGCGCATCGGGACGAGACTGAGTACCTCACACATGACAATGCATGACTGCACGGCCCTGGGCCGTGTCTCCGCCTACCTGCGCGCCCGCATCGCGCTGCAGTCGGGCAACCCTTGCCTCGAACCCTTCCATGTCATCTTCGACGCGACCAGCGCCGAGCCGAGCTGGAACTACGCCACGCCCACGGACGGCGCCGAGCCCGGCGCGGACGACATCGCCGCGCTGGTCGATCTGTTCGATCGGCGGCAGCGCACGCCACGCCTGGAGTACATCCACGAGCTGGCCCCCGCGGTGCTGCCGCGCCTGCTCGACGCGGGCTTCTTCCGCGAGGAGCCGTTGGCGCTGATGACCTGCACGCCGAAAAGCCTGGCGGCCGACGGCGATCTGGACGGCGTGGAATGGCTGCTCGCCGAACGCGAGCACGAACTGCACGCCGCCGCGCAGGTGCAGAATGCGGCCTACGGCGTACCGGCCGCCGGCGAGGCCGATGTGGAGCGGCTGGTCAACGTGGTGGAAAAGGGCGGCGCGGTCGCGCTGGCCCGCCGCCGTGGCGGCGGCGATGCACTGGGCGCGGGCCTGTACTCGCCGCCGCTGGAGGGCGTCACGGAGATCGCCGCGATCGGCGTGCGCGAGGAGGCGCGTGGCCGCGGCATCGGCGGCGCGGTCAGCGCGCTGCTGGCCGATCACGCTTTCGCGCAAGGCGTGTCGTTTCCGTTCCTGATGACGGCGGCCGGCAACGAAAACCGCGTCTATGCGCGGGCCGGCTTCCACCGCTTCGGCGAGCTGATCGGCGTGACGCGATGAGCGGCGCCCCCTGGAGGAAGGGGCAAAAGAAAACGCCACGGCGCAAGCCGTGGCGTTTTCGGTGAAGCTTGCCGCGCTGGCTCAGTGGTGGCCGGAGAACGGCACCAGCTTGCGCAGGGTGGATGGTGCGTGCGGCCACTTCGCATCGGTCAGGTACGGGTGGTTCGGGTAGTTCAGGGCCAGCACCTGGCGGGTCTGGTCGGCCAGCTTGGGCTGTTCCAGCCCGATGTAGCTGCGCGTGAGGATGGCCAGTGCATCGCCGGTCTGCGGCGCCTGCTGGTAATGCTCGATCACGTACTGGGCACGGTCGGCCGAGGCGATATAGGCCTTGTTGCGCAGATAGAACTCGGCGACGTTGATCTCGAACTGGGCCAGCACGTTGCGCAGGTAGATCATGCGCTGGCGGGCGTCGGCGGCGTAGGCGCTGTCCGGGAAGCGCCGGGTCAGCTCCGAGAAGTCGTCGAAAGCCTGCAGGTTGTAGCCCTGGTCGCGGCGCGCCTGCGACTCGGTGCGCGCGAACGTGCGCTCGATGAAGCCGCCGGTACGGTCGAAATTGATCAGGCCGCGCAGGTAATAGGCATAATCCACATGTTTGTGGGTCGGATACGTCTTGATGAAGCGGTTGACCGTGGAGTAGGCGTCGTCCGGCTGGTTGTCCTTGTACTGCGAATAGGCCAGGTCGAGCTGGGCCTGTTCGTTGTAGTCGCCGGACGGGAAGCGCGCGATCAGGCGCTGGTAGGCCTTGGTGGCCGCGGCGTAGTCGGCATGGACCAGGGAATCGTGCGCATTCGCGTACAGCCTGTCCACCGGCATCGTGTCGATGGTCTCCTTCTTGCTCCGGAACATGGAGCAGGCGCTCATCGTGGCGACGACGGCGAGCACAATCAGTACCTTGAAGACCTGCAGCTTGGTTACGCGCATGAGAAAGGGTTCAGATGTTTGATCGAAAAGGGATGATAGCCGAAACCGTCGAAGTCCCGGGCGGGCGGCCATGACCACCATTCGCCACGAGGGCAGCGTGCCCCTGACGGCCGCGGGTTGGCGTTTCGACCGGGCCTTGGCCGAGATGTTCCCGGACTACTCCCGGTCCCGCCTCACCGCCTGGATCAAGGCCGGGGCGGTCACCCTGGACGGCCAGGCCGTGCCGCCACGCCACCTGTTGCGGGGCGGGGAACGGGTGCGGCTGGAGGCGGAGCTGGAGGCCGAGGTCGAGCTGGCGCCGGAGGATATCGCGCTGGACGTGCTGTATGAGGACGAGCACATCCTGGTGCTGAACAAGCCGGCGGGGCTGGTCGTCCATCCCGGCGCCGGCAACCCCGCCGGCACCTTGCTGAACGCCCTGCTGCATCACGATCCGAAGCTGGCCGAGTTGCCGCGCGGCGGCATCGTGCACCGGCTGGACAAGGACACCTCCGGCCTGATGGTGGTGGCACGCTCCCTGGCCGCACACACGGCGCTGGTGGACATGCTGTCGCGCCACGAGGTGGAGCGGCAATACGAAGCGGTGGTGATGGGCCGGCTGGTGGCCGGCGGCACGGTGGATGCCCCGATCGGCCGGCACATGGGCGACCGCCTGCGCCAGGCCGTGCGCGACGAGGAGGACGGCAAGCACGCCGTCACGCATTACCGACTGCGCGAGCGCTTCCGCGCCCATGCGCTGCTCCAGTGCAACCTGGAGACCGGGCGCACCCACCAGATCCGCGTGCACATGGCGCACATCGGCCACCCGCTGGTGGGCGATCCGCTGTACGGCGGCGGCCTGCGCCTGCCCAAGGGCGCCACGCCGGAGCTGGCCGCGGCCCTGCGCGGCTTCCGTCGCCAGGCCCTGCATGCCGAGCGGCTGGCGTTCACGCACCCGGTGAGCGGCGAGCCGGTCGACGTCGCCGCGCCGCGTCCGGCCGACCTGGAGGCACTGCTCGCCGAACTGCGCGCGGATACCCAGGCCCATCCGGACTACGAAGACTAGGCCTGGCGTTCCCGCCGATCTGCCATCACGAAAGGAATCCTGCATGCGCATCCTGCTTCTCTTGCTGCTGACCGCGGCCTACCTGGCCTCGCCGGTCCTGCTGGCTAGCCTGTTCTACGGCGGGTTGCCGCCGCTCTGGCTGGTACTGCTGGTCGCCGTGCCCTGGATTTTCTTCCTGCCCAAGGCGCAGGCCTGGATGATGCGCATCGCCATGCCCAAGGTGGCAGGCATTCACGCCAAGGTCACGGCAGTGGAGGCGCAGATGCGCCAGCAGCTGGAGGCGTTCTGTCGCCAGGAGCGGGTAACGTCCGACGCGGCGGCCACGCTCGATCCCGTGTTACCGACGCTTTACTTGACCCGCGCCGACGGTACCGAATGCGCCTACGCGATCGTGCCGGTCGGTTCCACGGTTGCCGCGACGGGTCCGGAAACCTGGACCTGGGCCTGGGCGGATCCGGCGCTGCCGGCGCGCTGGCGGGACGAGGCGCGGTCCTTGCAGCCGCTGCGCGAGACCGATTGGGGCAAGGAAGTCCTGTGGCGCGAGCAGGTCGATCTCGATGGCGCCGACGATCGCTTCCCGGTGTCCTGCTCGGCCATGGCGCTGGACCTGCTGCAGGCGCGGACTGTCTGGCTGGTGCCCTGGAACGGCGGGGTGCTGTATGCCTTGATCCATGGGGTCGGCGAAGCCAGGGCCTGAGCCGGCCTTACGCTGCCCTCGATACGTCTTAGGAAACCCTCCGCATGACCGACCCCTGGCTTGTTCCCGACTGGCCCGCTCCCGGGCAGGTCCGGGCCGCCGTCAGCACCCGGCAGGGGCCGGGCGTTTCGATTGCGCCGTTCGAACGCTTGAATCTGGGCGCGAACTGCGGCGACGAACCCCAAGCCGTGCTCGCCAACCGGCAGGCGTTGCGCCAGGCCCTGGCCCTGCCGGGTGAACCGCATTGGCTGCGGCAGGTGCATGGCATCGACGTCGCCGAGGTCACCGGCGCCACGGCGGACCAGCCCCCTGTGGCCGATGCGGCGGTGACGCGCTCGCGCGGGGAGCCGCTGGCCATCCTCACCGCCGATTGTCTGCCGGTGCTGTTCTGCGCCGCTGACGGCAGCGAGATCGCGGCGGCCCATGCGGGTTGGCGCGGGCTGGCCGGCGGTGTGCTCGAGGCGACCTTGCGTCACCTGCGGACGCCGGCGGGCGCGGTGATGGCCTGGCTGGGGCCCTGCATCGGTGCGGCTTCTTACGAAGTCGGCGACGAAGTGCGCCAGGCGTTCATCGCCAATGACGCGACCGCCACCACCTGTTTCGCGCCGACGCGACCGGGGCACTGGCTGTGCGACCTGGCCGCACTGGCCCGGCGCCGCCTGGCGCGGGCCGGCGTGTCCGCCATCTACGGCGGCGGCTTCGACACCCTGGTCGATCCGCGCTTCTATTCCTATCGCCGCGACGCGGCGCACAGCGGGCGCTTTGCCAGCCTGATCTGGCTAGCCTGATCGGGCTGTCCCGTCCGCTTATCCGTCGCGCAGCGCCGCGAGGAAGCTGCGCCGCCAGGCGGTGATGTCCTGGCGCTCCAGCACGTCCATCATCGTGCGCCAGCGCTGCCGTCGTTCCTCTAGCGGCATCGACAACGCCGCCTGCAACGCGTCGGCGACCTCCTCGGTATCCGCGGGATTGACCAGCAGTGCCTCGCCCAGCTCCTGCGCCGCGCCGGCGAAGCGCGACAGCACCAGCACGCCGGGATCGTCCGGGTCCTGGCTGGCCACGTATTCCTTCGCCACCAGGTTCATGCCGTCGCGCATCGGCGTGACCAACCCGACCCGCGCGTTGCGGTAGTAGCCGCTGAGCACGCTGTGCGGGAAGGACTTGTTGACGTAGCGAATCGGCACCCAGTCCGGCGCCGCATACATGCCGTTGATGTGGCCGGCCTTGCGCTCGAGTTCGCGGCGGATCTGCCGGTACTCGGGCACGGTGCTGCGCGAGGGCGGGGCGATCTGAAGGAAGCTCACCTGGCGGCGTAGCTCGGGCGAGCGTTCGAGCAGCCGCGCATAGGCGTCGAAGCGTTGCGGCAGTCCCTTGGAATAGTCGAGGCGGTCGACGCCGATGATCATGGCGCGCCCTTCCAGGCTTCCACGCAGCTGTTCGATCTCTTCCAGCGCGCCGGCGCGCGCCGCGGCGTCGGCGACGTCGCGCGTGTCGATGCCGATAGGGAATACGCCGACGCGGAAGCGGCGCCGGTCGGCCGTTCGCAGGCGGTGGCCGTGGCGCAGCTGGGCGCCGGTCTCGAACACGAAGTATTCCTCCAGTGATCGCAGGTCGCGCGCGGTGTGCATGCCGATCAGATCGTAGGCGGACAGGGTTTCCAGCAGTTCGCGGTGGCGCGGCAGCGCGATCAGCAGGCCGGCCGCCGGCAGCGGCGTGTGCAGGAAGAAGCCGATGCGGTTGCGCACGCCGCGCTGGCGTAGCATCGAGGCCAGCGGGATCAGGTGATAGTCGTTCACCCAGATCGTATCGTCCTCCTCGATCAGCGCCGACAGGCGCTCGGCGAACACGTCGTTGACCCGCAGATAGCCGTCCAGATGGCCGCGGTTGTAATCGACAAGATCCGGCCGGTAGTGCAGCAGCGGCCACAGCGTGCGGTTGGCGTAGCCGTCGTAGAAATGGTCGTGGTCGCTGCGCGAGAGGTCGATGGTGGCGTAGTGCACCGGGCCGTCGTAGAGGTGGTGCACGGTGGCGGCGGTCTCGGCGGCGACGCGGCCACTCCAGCCGAACCATAGCCCGCCGGCTTCCTGCAGCGCGGCGCGCATGGCCGAGGCGAGGCCGCCGGTGGCCGTCTGCCTTGGCAAGGCCACGCGATTGGAGACGACGATGAGGCGTCCTGCGCGCGCCGGCACATTCATAGCTCGTCTTCCCAGCGGCGCGACAGGCGCATCGCGGTCTGGATCAGGCCGACCAGCGAATAGGTTTGCGGGAAATTGCCCCAATGCTCGCCGGAGCTCGGCGCGATGTCCTCCGACAGCAGGCCCAGCGGGTTCCGCTTGGACAGCATGTGCTCGAACATCAGCCGCGCGCGCCGTTTGCGGCCGGTGGCGGCGAGCGCCTCGATGTACCAGAAGGTGCAGATGTTGAAGCTGGTCTCCGGCGTGCCGAAATCATCCGGCGCGATGTAGCGGAACAGGTAATCGCCGCGACCCAGGGCCGTGCCGATGGCGTCGACGGTGGCGATGAATCGCGGGTCGCGGGCGCGCACGAAGCCGATGTCGGCCAGCAACAGCAGACTGGCATCCAGGTGCTCGCCGTCGAAGGCGTCTACGAAATGCCCCAGCCGTTCGTTCCAGATGCGCGCGGAGATGCGTGCGTGCAGCGCCACCGCTTCGTCGTGCCAGTAGCGCGCGCGGTCGCTGAGCCCCAGCTCCGTGGCGATATGCGCCAGGCGGTCGCAGGCGGCCCAGCACATCGCCGCCGAGTAGGTGTGCACGGCGGCGCGGCCGCGGAATTCCCACAGGCCGGCATCCGGCTCCTCGACCATGCGCAGCGCCATGCGGCCCATGCTTTCCAGACGCTGGAAGGTATGCGCGTCGCCGGGATTCTCCAGGCGGCGATCGAAGAACAGCTGCGCCGAGGCCACCACCACCGAACCGTACACGTCGTTCTGGCGCTGCCGCCAGGCGTCGTTGCCGATACGCACCGGCCCCATGCCGCGGTAGCCGGCCAGGCCAGGCGCCTCGCGTTCCAGCAATTCGCGCTCGAACGTGATGCCGAACACCGGGCCCACTTCCTGGTCACCCTCGCCGGAGATGATGTTGAACACGTAGCGGATGTATTCCTCCATGCTGCGCGTGGCGCCCAGGCGATTGAGCGCGCGCACGACGAAGGCGGCGTCGCGCAGCCAGCAGAAGCGGTAGTCCCAGTTGCGGCTGGTGTTAGGCGCCTCGGGGATCGAGGTGGTCAGCGCGGCGACGATGGCGCCGGTGGCTTCGTACTGGCACAGCTTCAATGTGATCGCCGCGCGGATCACCGCTTCCTGCCACTCATAGGGGATGGACAGATAGCGCACCCAGTCGCGCCAGTAGGCGATGGTGTATTCCAGCGTGCCGTGAATGAAATCGGCCGGGCTGGTGGCGAGGGTCTCGTCCGGGCCGAATACGAAATGCGCGGTACGGTCCAGGTGAAAGAACAGGCCGCGCTCGACGAACGGTATCGCCACGTCGGTGGTCAGGCGCTGCACCACGTCGCTGAGCATGAAGCGCAGGTGATTGCTGCCGGAACTGGTCGCCGGCCTGCGCTTACCGTATCCGCATAGCGGCCGCATCAGGATGCGCACGCGCGGGTTGCCCTGGATCGGTCGCACGCGGCGGCACAGCATGACCGGGTGGTAGAAGCGTCCGCGCGTGCGATGGCGCGGCGCGAAATCCACGACCTCGACGGCATTGTCGTGGCGATCGTACAGGCGGGTGACCAGCACCGCGGTATTGGGCAGGTATTGCTGTTCGGCGCGAACCAGATGCTCCAGTTCGACCACCCAGTCGCCGCCTTCGGCGGCAGGGGAGAGCAGCGCGCAGAAACTCGCGTCGCTGTCGAAGCGCGGCAGGCAGCACCATACGATGCGGCCGAGGCCATCGATCAGCGCGGCGATGCTGCCGTTGCCGATCACTCCCAGAGCGAGACTCTGCTGCGCGGTCCCGCCGTCGCCAGGCCCGGTAGCGTCGGGCCTGGTCGTCTGTTCAGGCATTTCCTCCAGAGGCATGGGCATGGGGTTGGACTCCTTGCTTGAGCACATTCAGGACACGGTGCAGCCAGGCTTGCGCCGATGACGGGCCCGGCAGGGTGTATTGGGCGAGCGTGGGCTCGCGATGGCCGACGCGCACGCTCACGCCGTTTTCCAGATTGGTGGCGGCGAAACCGTGCTCGTCGGTGAGGTCGTCGCCGAGATACACCGGCAGGCGGCCGGCAAACGGCGCGCGTTCCAGCAGCTCGGTCACGGCCTTGCCCTTGTCCATGCCGGCGGGCTTGAACTCCAGGACCAGGTTGCCGGTCTGCAGTTCGTAGCCGGGCAGGCCGGGCATCAGCGCGCGCACGGCCTCGTGCAGCGCATCGAAATGTTCGGTCGCGGTGCGGCAATGCAGCGCCACGGCCAGGTCCTTGTTTTCGACCAGCACGCCGGGGTACTGGCGCGCCAGCGATTCGGCCGTGTGCAAAACCAGGCCGCGCCGGCTGGCACTGACCCGGATTTCGCGCCGTTCGCCGTCGGCATGGCGCAGTTGCAGGCCGTGCAGGCCGGCCATGGCCCACGGTGGTCCGCCGAACAGCGCGTCGAGGTTGGCCAGGCTGCGCCCGCTGACCAGTGCCAGCGCGCCGTCGAGATGGGCGTACAGTTCGGCCAGCAGGGCGTACAGCGCCGGGTCGACGCGTACGTCGTCCGGGCGATCGGCGAACTCGAGCAGGGTGCCGTCCACGTCCAGGAGCAGCGCCCAGCGATCGTCGGTTCCAGGCAGGGGCGGCGCCGGCAGCGTCGGCATGGCGGGCATGCGAGATGAGGCTAGGGACAAAGACATCGGATTGAGCCTAACAGGGCAAGTGTGAAGATCAGCTTTGGATAAGTCTGTGTGAACAATCCCCCATGGAGTGGGGTTTCGGGGGCGCGAAACAACCGAGCGGCGCTTGAATCGGCGCGAGCCGGGCCGCATCTCGCCGGGCAGTGAGCGGCCATGGCCGCCAAACCTTTTCTTGCGGGGAATCACCTTTATGCGGATGGACAAACTGACGTCCCGTTTCCAACAGGCGTTGGCCGACGCGCAGTCGCTCGCGGTCGGCCGCGACAACAACATGCTCGAGCCGGTGCACGTGATGACCGCGCTGCTGGACCAGCAGGGCGGTACCACGGCGCCGCTGCTGACCCAGGCCCAGGTCAACGTGCCCACGCTGCGCCAGCGCGTGGCCGAGGCGGTGGATCGCCTGCCGCGGGTGAGCGGGCAGGAAGGCAACATCCACGTCGGCAATGACCTCACGCGCCTGCTCAACCTCACCGACAAGCTCGCGCAGCAGCGCGGCGACCAGTTCATCGCCAGCGAGTTGTTCGTGCTCGCGGCACTGGAAGACAAAGGCGAGCTGGGCGCGGCGCTGAAAGCCGCCGGCGCCACCAAAGCCCAGCTCGAAGCGGCGATCGACAAGCTCCGCGGCGGCGAGAAGGTGCAGAGCGAGAACGCCGAAGACCAGCGCCAGGCGCTGGAGAAATACTGCGTCGACCTCACTGCGCGCGCCGAGAGCGGCAAGCTCGATCCGGTGATCGGGCGCGACGAGGAGATCCGCCGCACCATCCAGGTGCTGCAGCGGCGCACCAAGAACAACCCCGTGCTGATCGGCGAGCCCGGCGTGGGCAAGACCGCGATCGTCGAAGGCCTGGCCCAGCGCATCGTCAAGGGCGAGGTGCCCGAAGGCCTGCGCGATCGCCGCGTGCTCGCGCTGGACATGGGCGCACTGATCGCCGGCGCCAAGTTCCGCGGCGAATTCGAAGAGCGCCTGAAGGGCGTGCTCAACGACCTGGCCAAGCAGGAAGGCCGCGTGATCCTGTTCATCGACGAGCTGCACACCATGGTCGGCGCAGGCAAGGCCGACGGCGCCATGGATGCCGGCAACATGCTCAAGCCCGCGCTGGCCCGCGGCGAGCTGCACTGCATCGGCGCCACCACGCTGGACGAGTACCGCAAGTACATCGAGAAGGATGCCGCGCTGGAGCGCCGCTTCCAGAAAGTGTTCGTGGGCGAGCCGAGCGTAGAAGACACCATCGCCATCCTGCGCGGCTTGAAAGAGCGCTACTCGGTGCACCATGGCGTGGAAATCACCGATCCGGCGATCGTCGCCGCGGCGACGCTGTCAAACCGCTACATCACCGACCGCCAGCTGCCGGACAAGGCGATCGACCTGATGGATGAGGCCGCCAGCCGCATTCGCATGGAGATCGATTCCAAGCCGGAAGAACTGGATCGCCTGGAGCGTCGCCTGATCCAGCTGAAGATCCAGCGCGAGATGCTCAAGAAGGAAACCGACGAGGCTTCCAGGAAGCGTCTGGCCGACCTGGACAGCGATATCGAGAAGCTCGAGCGCGAGTTCTCCGACCTCAACGAAGTGTGGAAGTCCGAGAAGGCACTGCTGCAAGGCGCGACCAAGATCAAGGAGCAGATCGAGCAGGCCCGCGTGGAACTGGAAAGCGCGCAGCGCCGCCAGGACTACGCGAAGATGAGCGAGATCCAGTACGGCCGCCTGCCGGAACTGGAGAAGCAGCTCGCCGCAGCGCAGGCGGCCGAGAAGCACGAATTCAAGCTGGTGCAGGATCGCGTCACCGACGAGGAAATCGCCGAGGTGGTTTCGCGCTGGACCGGCATTCCGGTCAGCAAGATGCTCGAAGGCGAGCGCGAAAAGCTGCTGCACATGGAAGCGGCGCTGCACAAGCGCGTGGTGGGCCAGGACGAGGCAGTGCGTGCCGTGTCCGACGCGATCCGTCGCGCGCGCGCCGGCTTGTCCGATCCGAACCGTCCGTATGGTTCGTTCCTGTTCCTTGGCCCGACCGGCGTGGGCAAAACCGAGTTGTGCAAGGCGCTTGCCGAGTTTCTGTTCGACACGCAGGACGCGATGGTGCGCATCGACATGAGCGAGTTCATGGAGAAGCACTCCGTGAGCCGCCTGATCGGCGCCCCTCCGGGCTACGTGGGCTACGAGGAGGGCGGTTACCTCACCGAGGCGGTGCGTCGCCGCCCGTACAGCGTGATCCTGCTGGACGAAGTGGAGAAGGCGCATCCGGATGTGTTCAACATCCTGCTGCAGGTGCTGGACGACGGTCGTCTCACCGACGGTCAGGGCCGCACGGTGGACTTCCGCAACACCGTCATCGTGATGACCTCCAACCTCGGCTCGCAGCTGATCCAGGAACTGGACGGCGGCAACAGCGACGAGGACTACACCAAGATGAAGGCGGCGGTGCTCGGCGTGGTGCAGGCGCACTTCCGTCCGGAGTTCATCAACCGTCTGGACGAACTGGTGGTGTTCCGTCCGCTGGAGAAGAAGCAAATCCGCGCCATCGCGCGCATCCAGCTGGCCAACCTGGAGAAGCGCCTCGCCGAGCGCGATCTCGGCCTGGAGATCGGCGAGCCTGCGCTGGACCTGCTGGGCAATGTCGGCTTCGACCCGGTGTACGGTGCGCGACCGCTCAAGCGCGCGGTGCAGCAGCAGCTGGAGAACCCGCTGGCGAAGGAAATCCTCGAAGGCCGCTTCGTCGCTGGCGACACCATCGAAGTGGATGCGCAGGGCGGGCATCTGGTGTTTCGCAAGAAGTGAGAAAAAGCGCCCGCAAGGGCGCTTTTTTTGCACCCTCTCCCTTGCGGGGAGAGGGTTGGGGTGAGGGGGGCCTACGGAGCGTAGAAGCGGGAGCCTTTCCTCAAAGCATGTCTCGCTACGTAGAACTTCTTTCTCTAGCACCCGCCCCTCATCCGCCCGCCGGCACCTTCCTCGCTCCTCAGAGCAGAGCACATCCATGTGCTCTCCCCGCGTACTCCCCGGAGGGGAGAAGGAACGCGTTATCGCGGCTCACTTTGGCTCGGCAGCCCATTCTCCACATGCCCCGCCAGCCGCCGCCAGAACCCGCCCAGCTCCGCCACCGTCGCGCTCAGGTCATACCAGTTGGCATTGCCGTCCAGTGCCCAGGTATCGCTGACCGTAGCGCCGGCAGCGAGCGCATAGATGCGCACATCCCCGCTCGCATAGGCATTGCTGACCGTCACCGTGCAGGCCGCACCGCCCGTATTGCTCATGCTGAGGCGCACGCGGTTGGCGCTGGCATCGTAGGCGGCGACGATCTCCGGCGCCGGCCCCATGCCCGTTGTCACGCTGCCGCGCCACTGCCGCAGGAAGCCGTTCGGCCCGTGCGCTTCCAGGTCGTATACGCCCTGGGTATAGCGCGCCACGCTCCAGTAATCGGACAGCTGCTTGCCCGCTTCCACCGTGTAGCGCCACGGACCGTCGCTGCGGTTGGCCGCATAGACCTGAAACACTGCGCCTGCCGCGCCGTCGTTATGGAAATCGACCCAGAAGCGTCCGCTCGTGGCATCCACGCGGCCGTCCGCGCGCAGCACGTAAGGCAGCGCGCGCGCGGGACGCACGCCGGCTTCCTGCGCCGGCATGCCCTGCACGGACGGGATGGCCGGAGCGGGCAAGCTCTTGCATTGCTGGTCCGCGGCGGCGGTATAGCCGGTGGTCGACGGCAGGCTGGGCCAGCTGGTGTTGGTGCCGGTGAAATCGAACGCGCTGAGCAGGTCGCCGCATACCGCGCGGCGCCAGGCGCTGATGTTCGGCTCCATCACGCCGAAGCGTTTCTCCAGCAAGCGCAGCACCGAGGTGTGATCGAACACCTCCGAGCACACCCAACCGCCGCGCGTCCATGGCGACACCACGATCAGCGGCACGCGGAAACCCAGCCCGATCGGCAGGCCGTTGTTGATCTCGCCGGTCACGCTTACCGTGGACAGGCCGTCGGCGGACGAGGCCGGCGGCGTCGGCGGCGGCACGTGATCGAAGAAGCCGCCGTTTTCGTCGTAGTTGAGGATGAACGCGGTCTTGGCCCACACCGCCGGATTCGACGCCAGGGCGGCCAGCAGGCGTGCGCTCAGATCCTCGCCGTAAGCGGGCTTGTAGCTGGCGTGTTCGGAAAGGTAGTCGGCGGCGACGATCCAGGACACCTGCGGCAGCATGTCGTTGGCCACGTCGCCGGCGAAGGCGGCGACCAGGTCGGGCACGGTCGCCATGCCTTTGTCGTGCAGCGGCGTGCCGGCCTTGGCTTGCTTGAAGTTCTTGAACCAGGCCAGCGCGTTGTCGTCGAAGTTGTTGCTCTCCTGGTACACCTTCCAGCTCACGCCTGCCTTTTCCAGGCGCTCGGCATAGGTAGTCCAGGTGAAGCCCGCGCTGGGCTCGGTGTTGTCCAGCACGGCCGCCTGGCCCACCGACAGGCCATTGCTGCCGGTCATCGCGTGCAGGCGGTTGGGGTTGGTCTGGGTGAGCGTGGCGGCGAAGTAGTGGTCGCAGATCGTGAAGGCATCGGCCAGCGCGTAATAGAACGGCAGGTCGGCGCGCTCGAAATGACCCATGCCCAGGCCGGCTGCGCGCGCCGTGTTCCACGCATCGAACTTGCCCTTGTTGAAGATGGCGGTGTCGACCGGATAGCTCATCGCCGGCGCGCTGGCGCAGATCGCGCTGGTGGTCGAGGTATCCATGCGGAACGGCAGCAGGTAGCCGTCGGTGTTGCCGCTGTATGGCTGGTGCCACACATCACGCGCGCCACCGGGCAGCGGCGCCGGCACGCGGTCGCCGAAGCCGCGCACGCCGCGCAGGCTGCCGTAGTAATGGTCGAAGGAGCGGTTCTCCTGCATGAAGATCACGATGTGCTGCACATCGCTGAGATCGCCGTTGACCGTGGCGGCCGGCGTGGCCAGCGCCTGGCGGATGGCCGGTGGCAGGGCCGATATCGCGGCCAGTCCGCCGGCGGAGGCCGCGGCCATCTTGAGGAAGTTGCGCCGGGTGGCGTCGTGATTCTCGCTCATGCCGCACTCCTGGTGATGCCGGCATGGGCGGGCCGGCGGCGGGTGGAATGACCGCCGCCTAGGACACCGCATGGGTGTTTCAGTCCGATGCAACCGGCAGGACAGTTTCAGGACACGCAGGGGGCCGGTGCGCCGGCCTGTCTAATGCTTCTTCACGCGGCATGGATGAGGTGATGGGACGCGGACTTTGCCGCATCGGTCGCGAACCTCTAAGATGCCGCTCGCCTGAGGTGACCGCCGGCCTGGCCGGTGGTTGAAACGGGAATCCGGTGCGCCGTCTTTACGGCTATTCCGGAGCTGCCCCCGCAACGGTAGGCGAGCAACGGCCAGCGAATGCCACTGTGCTTGAAGAGCATGGGAAGGCGCCGGCCGGGAAGGCACCAGCCTTCGCTCGCGAGCCCGGAGACCGGCCTCGAGGTGAACCGGACATGCGGTGGGCGTGCTCCTGGCGAGCGTGCCTCCGTGCGTCCGTCCAGTGTGCTCCTTTCGTCTGTCCAGACCCGAAGCGATCCGCGCGGGCTGGCGCGGTCTAGGAGCCACCAGTGTCACTGCCTCTCCCGTTGTTGCGACGGTCCGCGCTCGCGGCCGCGTCGTTCCTTATGTTTTCCGCTGTTGCCTGCGCCGACGAACCGGCGAGCGATCTGCGCGGCGTGGTGGTCACGGCCACCCGTACCGAACAGACTGAAGCCGACACGCTGGCATCGGTCACCGTGATCGACCGTGCCGACATCGACCGCCTGCAGCCGCAGTCCGTGGCCGATCTGCTGCAGGGCACGCCGGGCCTGTCGATGGCCAACAACGGCGGGCCGGGCAAGGCGACTTCGCTGTTCCTGCGCGGGACCGAAGCCGATCACGTGCTGGTACTGGTCGACGGCGTGAAGATCGGTTCGGCTACGCTGGGCCAGCCGTCGATCCAGAACATCCCGGTGGCGCAGGTCGAGCGCATCGAGATCGTGCGCGGCCCGTTCTCCAGCCTGTATGGCTCGGAGGCGCTGGGTGGCGTCATCCAGATCTTCACGCGACGCCCGCGCGGCGCGTTCGAGCCCGATCTCGAATTGGGCTACGGCAGCAACGCCAGCTTCCGCGGCGCGGCCGGACTCGGCGGCAAAGTGGGCGATGGCTGGTATGCCGTGCAGGCCACGCACGAGGACACGGACGGCATCAACGCCTGCCGCGGCAAGCCATCGCCGCGCGGCGCGGGTTGTTTCGTGGACGAGCCGGACCGCGACGGTTTCCGCGACAGCTCCGTGTCGCTCAAGGGCGGCTATCGCTTCGACGAAGCCTGGGATGCGGACGCGCAATGGCTGCGCAGCTGGGGCTACAACGCGTACGACGGATCGACCAGCAATCAGGCCGACGTGGTGCAGCAGGTTGCCGGTGCGCGCGTGCATTGGCGTCCTGATCAGGCGTTCACCATGACGCTGAGCGCGGGACAGAGCGCCGACCTCAGCGACAACTATCTCAACGGCCTCTACACCAGCACATTCGATACGCATCGCGACCTGGGTTCGCTGCAGGGCGACCTTGCGCTGGGCGGCGGACTGTGGAGCCTGGGTTACGACTGGCAGCGCGATCGCGTGGACAGCAGTACGTCCTACGCGCGCGATCGCCGTCTCAACCGCGGCGTGTTCGGCCAGTGGCAGCAGACCTTCGGCACGCACTCGTTCCAGGCCAGCCTGCGCCATGACGACAACCAGCAATTTGGCGGCAAGACGACCGGTAGTCTGCTGTGGGGCTGGCAGTTCGCTTCGGCGTTGCGACTTACGGCCAGCGCCGGCTCCGCCTACAAGGCGCCGACCTTCAATGAGCTGTACTACCCGGGCTACGGCAGCGCCGCGTTGCGCCCGGAGAGCTCGCGCAGCTACGAGCTTGGCCTGCGCGGCACGCCTGCCTGGGGCCTGTGGTCGGTCAACGCGTTCGAGAACCGGATCCGCGACTTGATCGCCTACGACGCCTCGATCGGCCTCCCCGGCAACGTCGAGCGCGCGCGCATCCGTGGCGCGGAGGCGGTGGCGTCGACCACGCTGGCGGGTTGGACATGGCGTGGTACCGCCACCTGGCTGGATCCGCGCAACCGGAGCGCGACCAATCGCGACAAGCTGCTGCCGCGCCGCACCGGACGCAGCGCGCGCATCGATGCGGACCGCAGCTTCGGCGCCTTCAGCGTTGGCGCCAGCGTGTACGCCGCGGGGCGCCGCTACGACGACCTGGCCAATATGCGCCGACTGGGCGGTTATGCGCTGACGGACCTGCGCCTGGCCTACGCGCTGGACCACGCATGGAAGTTGCAGCTGAGCCTGCGCAATGCCTTCGACAAGCACTACGAAACCGCGGCCTTCTACAACCAGCCGGGCCGCACCGCCATGCTGAGCGTGAGCTACCGGCCCGCGCAGTGAACCTGAATCCCTCCAGGAGCGAACCATGACCGCCACGCCACCGCGTTTCTCCGCGCCGCTCGCCATCGCGCTCGCCGCGGTGATGATCGCCACGCGTTTTCATCACTTCGGCACGGCGCTGCATCTGCCCGATGCGTCGATGGCGCTGTTCTTCCTCGGCGGTCTGTGGCTGCGCCGGCACCTGGCATTCGCCGGCTTCATCGCGCTGGCGGTGGCATTGGACTGGGTGTCGGTGTCGTACGCGGGTGTCAGCGATTTCTGCGTGACGCCCGCCTACAGCTTCCTGCTGCCGGCCTATGCGGCGCTGTGGTACGCCGGCCGCGCCTGGTCGATACGGATGGCACCGACACCGGGCAGGCTGGCCGGCGCCTTTGGGCTGGCGGCGCTGGCCGCGTCGGTGTCCTTCCTGATCTCCAATGGGGCCTTCTACTGGCTGGGCGGCCGCTATGCCCAGCCGCACATGAGCGAGTACCTGGCCCGCGCTTGGCAATGGGGTCCGCTGTTCGTGCGCACTACGCTGAGCTACGTGGCAGTCGCGCTGGTTGCCTACTGGGCGGTGGCTCGCCTTGCCGCGTCGCGCCACGCGGGGGCGCGCGCATGAGCATGGACGCGACGCCGCCGGAGGTGCTGCGCCATCGCGAGCGCATGCAGCGCAAGAAGGAGCTGGTCGATCGCAAGATCGCTCGCGCCACCATCGACCGTGGCGTGCTGGTGGTGAACACCGGCAACGGCAAGGGCAAGAGCTCATCCGGTTTCGGCATGTTGGCGCGCTCGCTCGGCCACGGGTTCCACTGCGGCGTAGTGCAGTTCATCAAGGGCAGTTTTTCCACCGGCGAAGAAGCATTCTTCCGCCGCTTCCCGGACATGCTCGACTATCACGTGATGGGCGAGGGCTTCACCTGGGAGACGCAGGACAAGGCGCGCGACATCGCCGCGGCGCAGGCCGCCTGGAACATCGCTGCGCGGATGCTGGCGGACGAGCGTCATGACTTCGTGCTGCTGGACGAGCTCAACATCGCCCTGGTCAAGCAGTACGTGACGCTGGAGCAGGTGCTGCCGGCGCTGGCGGCGCGGCCGGAGCGGCAGCATGTGGTGATCACCGGACGCGGCGCGCCGGACGCGCTGGTGGCGGTCGCCGATACGGTGACCGAGATGCGCCTGGTCAAGCATGCGTTCGCTGCCGGCATTCGGGCGCAGAAGGGGATCGAGCTGTGAGTGCCGTGCGCCACGCACCGGCGCTGCTGGTCTCCGCGCCGGCGTCCGGCCAGGGCAAGACGTCCTTCACCGCCGCGCTGGCGCGCGCCCATGCACGGCGCGGCCGGCGTGTACGCGTGTTCAAGACCGGCCCGGATTTCCTCGACCCGATGGTGCTGGCGCGTGCCAGTGGCGCGCCGGTGTACCAGCTCGATCTGTGGATGGGCGGCGAAGACGACGTGCGCTCGCGGCTATACGCGGCAGCGGGCGAGGCCGACCTGATTCTCGTGGAAGGCGTGATGGGGTTGTTCGACGGCGGCACATCCAGCGCCGATCTCGCCCAGCGCCTGGGCCTGCCCGTGCTCGCCGTGATCGACGGCTCGGCCATGGCGCAGACGTTTGGTGCCGTCGCCACCGGGCTGGCGCGTTATCGCGACGGATTGCGGGTACACGGCGTGGCGGCCAACCGCATCGGCGGCGCCTACCATGCGCAACTGCTGGCCGGCAGCCTGCCGCCGGATCTGCATTGGTTCGGCGCGCTGCCGCGCGATCCTGCGCTGGCTTTGCCCGAGCGCCACCTCGGGCTGGTGGTGGCGGATGAGTTGAATGACCTGGACGCGCGGCTCGATGCGCTGGCCGACGCGGTGGAGGCCGATGGCGCGGTCAGGCTGCCGCCGCCGGTCGCATTCGCCGCGGCGACGGCACCCGCGGTGCCGCAGTTGTTGCGTGGACGCCGCATCGCCATCGCGCGAGACGATGCATTCTGTTTCCTCTATCCGGCCAATCTCGACGTCCTGACGCAGGCTGGCGCGGCGCTGTGCTGGTTCTCGCCGCTGGCCGGCGAAGCGCTGCCCGATTGCGATGCGGTGTGGCTGCCGGGCGGCTATCCGGAACTGCACCTGTCGCGCCTGGCGCAGCGGACCGATCTGCATGCCGCGCTGCGCGCGCATGTCGATGCGGGCAAACCGCTGCTGGCCGAATGCGGTGGCATGCTGAGCCTGCTCGATGCGCTGGCCGCGAGTGAGGGCGATGCGCATTCGATGGCCGGATTGCTGCGCGGCTGGGCGGTCGTGCGCAAGCGGCTCGCCGGGCTGGGAATGCAATCGGTGGCTCTGCCGGAAGGAACGCTGCGCGGGCACACCTTCCACTACGCTCACGCCGAGATCGACGCACCTGTGCTCGCCTACGCCGCCAATCCCGACGGCGGACCGGCGAGCGAAGCGGTGTATCGGCGGCAGCGGCTGACGGCCAGCTTCGTGCATGTCTATTTCCCTTCCGCACCGGACGCGGCACTGCGGCTGTTCCTGCCATGAGCGGCGCGCTCGCGCTGACGCTCGCCATGCTGCTGGACGCAGTGCTGGGCGAACCGCGGCGCGCGCATCCGCTGGTGGCCTTCGGGCGGTGGGCGCAGCGGGTGGAGCGGTTCGTCTATCGCGATGCGCGGGGTGCGGGCGCTATCGCCTGGTGCCTGGCGGTGCTGCCGTTCGCCGGCGTGGCCTGGTTGTGCACAGTGCTGCTCCAGGGGCTTCCGTCCGGCGAGCTGGCTTTCGGCGTCGGCGCGCTCTATCTCGCGGTTGGCCATCGCAGCCTCGGCGAGCATGCGCTGCCGGTCGCCGCGGCGTTGGAGCAAGGCGACCTGGCCGCGGCGCGCGCGGCGGTGGGGCGCATGGTCAGTCGCGACACCGACAGGCTCGATGCGCGCCAGGTCGCCGCGGCGGCAACCGAGTCGGTGCTCGAGAACGGTAGCGACGCGGTATTCGGCGCGTTGTTCTGGTTCGCGCTGCTGGGCGCGCCCGGGGCGGTGCTGTACCGCCTCGTGAACACGCTGGACGCGATGTGGGGTTATCGCAACGCGCGCTATGGCCGCTTCGGCTGGATGGCGGCGCGCACGGACGATGTGCTCAATGCGGTACCTGCGCGCCTGACCGCGCTGACTTATGTCGTGCTCGGGCACGCCCGGACCGGGTGGCGCTGCTGGCGTATGCAGGCGCGCGCCTGGGACAGCCCGAACGCAGGGCCGGTCATGGCGGCCGGTGCGGGGGCGCTTGCCGTACAGCTCGGCGGCGCGGCGCCCTACGAAGGCGTGTGGGAGGAGCGGCCGGTGCTGGGAATGGGCGGCGCGCCAAGCGCAGACACGATCCGCCGTGCGGTGCGGCTGGTGCGCAACGGCGTCGTGCTGTGGCTGGTCGTCGCCTGGATCGTGGCCTGGTTGTACCGGGGGTACTCGCATGCTTGAACATGGCGGAAGGTTGCGGCGCGCGGCGCGCGAGTTCGGCATCGCGCCGGCGGCATGGCTCGACTTGTCCACCGGCGTCAGTCCGTTCGCCTGGCCCGTGCCGCCGGTGCCGGCGGCCGCATGGCATCGCCTGCCGGAAGACGAGGATGATCTGATCGACGCGGCGCGCGCTTATTACGGCCAGGACGCATGGTTGCCTGTTGCCGGTTCGCAGGCCGCGATCCAGACGCTGCCCGCGCTGCGCGATCGCTCGCGCGTCGGCGTGCTGGCGCCGGGTTATGCCGAGCACGCGCAGGCGTGGCGGCGCGCCGGGCACGCGGTCGAATGTCGTGATGCCGAAGCGCTGTTCGCGCAGGCGCCGCTCTATGACGTGATCGTGCTGATCCATCCCAACAATCCCGGCGGCGAGCGTTTCGAGAGGCGCGATCTGCTCGCCTTGCACGATGCGCTCGCGCGACGCGGCGGCTGGCTGGTAGTGGACGAGGCGTTCATCGATGCCACGCCCGAGCGAAGTCTCTGCGTGGTGCCGGCGCGGCCGGGGCTGATCGTGCTGCGTTCGGTGGGCAAATTCTTCGGCCTGGCTGGCGCGCGCGCGGGGTTCGTGAGCGCCGACCCGGCGCTGCTGGCCGCGCTGCGCGAACGGCTCGGGCCGTGGACGCTGAGCGGCCCGACCCGTCACGTGCTCGCGCTGGCACTGGCCGATCGCGCCTGGCAGGCGGCGCAACGCGAGCGTCTGCGGATGACCAGTGCGAGGCTCGCGGCATTGCTGGAACGGTACGGGCTCGCACCGAGCGCGAGCTGTGCGTTCTTCCACTGGTGTCTCGATCGGCGAGCGCCGCAGCTGTACCGCGCACTGGCGCGGCAAGGCGTACTGGTGCGCCTGTTCGACGAGCCGGCCAGCCTGCGCTTCGGCCTGCCGGGCGACGACGCGGCGTTCGCGCGCCTGGAGGCTGCACTGGCAAGCTTGAGCGAATGCGCACCGACGACAGCGGAGGCCGCGCCATGAGCGCTCGCGTACTGATGGTTCAAGGCTGCACGTCCGATGCGGGCAAGAGCACACTGGTGGCCGCGCTGTGCCGCTGGTTGCATCGTCGCGGCATGGCGGTGGCGCCGTTCAAGCCGCAGAACATGGCGCTGAACTCGGCGGTGACGGCGGATGGCGGTGAGATCGGGCGGGCGCAGGCGGTGCAGGCGCAGGCGGCCGGCGTGGCGCCGCATACCGATTTCAACCCGGTGCTGCTGAAGCCGAACTCGGATATCGGCGCGCAGGTGATCGTGCAGGGTCGCGCCGTGGGCAGCATGGATGCACGCGACTATCACGCTTACAAGCGCATCGCCATGGATGCCGTGCTCGCCGCGCATGGCCGGCTGGTTCAGCGCTACGACGCGGTGGTGGTGGAAGGCGCGGGCAGTCCGGCCGAGATCAATCTGCGCGACCGCGACATCGCCAACATGGGCTACGCCGAGGCGGTCGATTGCCCGGTACTGCTGGTGGCGGACATCGATCGCGGCGGCGTGTTCGCACATCTGGTCGGTACGCTGGCATTGCTTTCGCCGAGCGAGCGCGCACGCGTCGCGGGTTTCGTGATCAACCGCTTCCGCGGCGACCTTGCACTGCTGCAGCCGGGGCTGGACTGGCTGGAAAGGGAGACGGGCAAGCCAGTGCTCGGCGTGCTGCCGTATCTGCACGGGCTGCATCTGGAAGCGGAGGACGCGTTGCCCCGCGATGCGGGGCGCGACGATGCGGCTCTGCGCATCGCCGTGCCGGCACTGCCGCGCATCAGCAACCACACCGACTTCGACGCGCTGCGCGCGCACCCGCAGGTGGATGTACGTCTGGTCGGGCCGGGCCAGGCGCCGCCGCCGTGCGATCTGATCATCCTGCCGGGTTCGAAGGCGACTCGTGCGGACCTGGCCTGGCTGCGAGCCCATGGCTGGGAAGAGGCCATCACCAGGCATCTGCGCTATGGCGGCCGGGTCGCCGGCATCTGCGGCGGCTTCCAGATGCTGGGGCGCGCTGTGCACGATCCGCTCGGCATCGAGGGTGTGCCCGGTTCCAGTCCCGGGTTGAACCTGCTCGATCTGGAAACCACGCTGGAAGCCGAGAAACAGCTTCATCGCGTGCGCGGGCGGCTGGCGTTCGACGACGCGGGGGTGGAGGGCTACGAGATTCACTGCGGCCGCTCCCGCGGCGACGCGCTGGGACAGCCGTTGTGTCGGCTCGACGACGGCCGTGCGGATGGCGCGGTATCGGCGGACGGCCAGATCATCGGCAGCTATCTGCATGGCCTGTTCGACGAGCCATCGGCCCAGGCGGCGTTGCTGCACTGGGCCGGGCTGCGCGACGCCGAAGCAGTGGATGTGCGTGCGCTGCGCGAAGCGAGCCTGGAACGCCTGGCCGATGCCGTGGAAACACATCTGGATACGGCCCGTCTCGCCGTGTGGCTGGGAGTCGCACCGTGCGCAGCCTGATCCTCGGCGGTGCCCGCTCGGGCAAGAGCGCGCTGGCTGAACGCATGGCGACGGCGACCGGCAAGGAGGTGATCTACATCGCCACCGCGCAGGCGCTGGACGGCGAGATGACGGCGCGCATCGCCCACCACCGCGCACAACGTCCCGCGCACTGGTTGAGCATTGAAGAACCGCACGCACTGGCTGGGGCTTTGCGCGCGCATGCACGCCCCGACCGCTGTGTGCTGGTGGATTGCCTCACGCTATGGCTGAGCAACCTGCTCGGCCACGAGGATGGCGAGTGCTTCATGCGTGAGCGCACAGCCTTGCTCGATGTACTGCCGGCGCTATCCGGCACGGTGATTCTGGTGAGTAACGAAGTCGGCCTCGGCGTGGTGCCGCTGGGCGAACTCAGTCGTCGTTTCGTCGACGAAGCCGGCCGCTTGCATCAGTCCCTCGCGGCGCGTTGCGAGCGCGTGTTGTTCATCGCGGCAGGCTTGCCGCTGGCCCTCAAGGGAGATCTGCCATGAGTAAGCCCTGGTGGCGCGCGTCCTGCCGCGCCGTGGATGAAGTCGCCTTCGCGGCGGCGCGCGCGCATCAGGCGCGGCTGACCAAGCCGCCCGGCTCGCTGGGTGTGCTGGAGGACGCCGCCGTACGCCTGGCCGCGTTGCAAGGCACGCCGCGACCGGGGCTGGAGCGCGTATGGATCAGCGTCTTTGCCGCCGATCATGGCGTGGCCGGCGAGGGCGTGTCC
Source organism: Dyella sp. CR10 (assembly GCF_055814425.1). Taxonomy (NCBI): domain Bacteria; kingdom Pseudomonadati; phylum Pseudomonadota; class Gammaproteobacteria; order Lysobacterales; family Rhodanobacteraceae; genus Dyella; species Dyella sp. CR10. Next base: position 3,659,701 of record NZ_CP185986.1, on the reverse strand, counting down.
GCGTTCCCGCAGGCGGTGACGGGCGAGATGGTGCGCAATTTCGCCGCCGGCGGCGCGGCGATCAGCGTGCTCGCGCGAGAGCTGGGCGCATCGCTGGAAGTGGTGAACCTGGGCACGGTCAACGATCCGGGCGACCTTCCCGGCGTGCGGCGGGCGATCATCGCGGCGCAGACCGCCAACTTCGTGGTGGAGGCGGCCATGACGACAGAGCAGCTGGAGATGGCGCTGGCGGCCGGTGCCGTCAGTGCACGAGCCGCACATGCGGCGCAGGCGCAACTGTTCATCGGCGGCGAGATGGGCATCGGCAATACCACCGCAGCGGCGGCGCTGGCTTGCGCGCTGCTGGGCGAGCCGCCCGAGGTTCTCACTGGCGCGGGAACCGGCGTCGATGAAGAGGGTTTGGCGCGCAAGCGCCGCGCGATCGCAAGCGCTTTGGCCTTGCATGGCGAGGCAGCGACGGCGCTGGATTGGCTGCGCTGCGTGGGCGGGTTCGAGATCGCCGCGCTGGCCGGTGCGTACATCGCCGCGGCGCAGCTGGGCCTGCCGGTGCTGGTGGACGGTTTCATCGCGACTGTCGCCGCATTGGCGGCGACAAGGCTGCAACCCGGCAGCCGCGCATGGATGCTGTTCTCGCATCGCTCACACGAGCGCGGTCATGCCAGCCTGCTGCGCGCGCTCGATGCGGAGCCGCTGCTCGATCTGCGCTTGCGCCTGGGCGAAGCGAGCGGCGCGGCACTCGCGCTGCCGCTGCTGCGCCTCGCCTGCGCATTGCATGGTGGCATGGCGACGTTCGAACAGGCCGGGGTATCGGAGGCATGAGCGCATCGATCGATCTGCTGCGGCATGGCGACACCGGACAGCGCAGTTACCGAGGGCAGCTCGACGACCCCTTGAGCGCGCTGGGCTGGACGCAGCTGCGTGCTGCGGTGGCACAGCGGCAATGGGATGCGGTGGTGTCGTCTTCGTTGCGGCGTTGCGCGGACTTCGCGCGCGAACTGGCGGCGGCACGCGGTGTGCCGCTGAGCATCGATGCGCGCCTGGCCGAGTATCACTTCGGAGCCTGGCAAGGCGTGCCGATCGAAGACATCGCGCAGACCCAGGGTGATGCGCTGGCTCGCTTCTGGGCCGATCCGGTGGCGCACCCGCCGCCGGGCGCGGAAACGTTCGCGCAGTTTCGCGATCGCCTCGCCGCGGCACTGGACGACGTCGCGCGCGAAGTACGAGGCCGGCCGGTGCTGGTCGTGACGCATGGTGGTGCGATCCGCCTGCTGCGCTGCCTGGTGGAAGGGCGCGCATACGGTGACATGGCCGGTATCGACGTGCCGCATGCGTCGCTGCATCCCATTGCCTGGCGGCTGCCGGAGCCGGCGGCCTGATGCGCGGACTGCTGGCCGCCATCGGGTTCCTTACGCGCCTGCCGGTGCCGGCGACGGCGTTGGCCGATGCCGCGGCACGCACGCGTTCGCTGGCGTGGTATCCGGCGGTCGGTTTGTTGCTCGGAGCGCTGTTGAGCGGATTGGCCTGGGCCGTGCACGGCTGGCCACCGTTGCTGGCCGCGGCGCTGGTGCTCGCCGCATGGGTGGCACTGACCGGTGCGCTGCATCTGGACGGACTGGCCGACAGCGCCGATGCGTGGGTCGGTGGCATGGGCGATCGCGCGCGCACGCTGGCGATCATGAAGGATCCGACGTGCGGTCCGATGGGCGTGGTCGCGCTGATGCTGGTGCTGCTGCTGAAGTTCGCGGCACTGGCCAGCGCACCGGCGTGGCCTGGACTGTGGCTGGCACCAGTGCTGGGGCGTGCGGTGCTGGTGGCGGCGTTTCTCGCGTTGCCTTATGCGCGCGCTGGCGGCCTGGGTGAAGCGCTGGTCGGGGCGCCCCGCGTGGTGTGCGCGACAGTGTTGGCGCTGGTGGCCGTGGGATGCCTGTGTTTCGGCCTGCGTGGCATCGAAGCCCTGGCTGTCGCCATGGTGCTGTTCACGGCTTGGCGGCGCGCCTGCCTTCAACGCCTGGGCGGCATGACCGGCGATACCTGCGGCGCATTGGCCGAACTGACCGAGGTGGCCGTGCTCGTGGTGTCGGCGGCGAACGCCTGAGGCGTCCGCCGCCGACGGTCGTTACCAGCGATAGGCCAGCTTGCCGTACACGTAGGCGCCGTTGAAGCCGAACGGCGAGAACACCGAATAGGGCAGGGTGCCGTTGTTGTCGTTGGCGGGGATGACGCGATCCGGATGGGTGTCGAACACGTTGTCCGCGCCGAGGGTGAAGGTCCAGCGGTCGAGGTTGTAGTTCACCGCCAGGTCGAGCAGCCACTTCGCGTCGAAGCTCTGGTCCAGCGCCGCGCTGGTCGAGTTGTACGACGTGAACTTGCCGTAGCGGGTAAGCGTGCCGCTCACGCTCCAGTGGTCGACGTTGTACAGGCTGCTGAGGATCAGCTTGCTGCGCGGCGTGGTATCGGCCAGCAGGCCGTACTGGTCGCGGCGGTCGATACGCTTGAGGTTGAGGCCGAGCGCGGCGAGCGCCGCGGGATTGGCTTTGACGTCGGTGACCTTGTTCTTGTTGTAGTTGTAGCTCAGCGTGGTCTGCAGCGTGCCGGCGTTGCCCAGGTCGAACAAGTAGCTGCCGACCAGGTCGACGCCGCGTGTGCGCGTGTTCACCGCATTGGTGAAGTAGGCGATGCCGCTGTAATTGAGGCCGGTGATGCCGTTGGCGGCCAGATAGCTCTGCACCTTCGCCGAGCTGGTGGCGAGGTTGCTGGACAGCACGATGCGGTTGTCGATGGTGATCTGGTAGAGATCGAGGCTGAGGTTCAGCGGGTCGATCGGATTCCACACTGCACCCACGGTGAAGTTGCGCGACTTCTCCGGTTTCAGCGGCTCGCCGCCGAGCAGCGTGGCGACCTTGCTGGTGGAAGGCACGATGCCGGTGTTGTAGATGCCGGGCGGCAGGCCCAGCGAATTGCCGGCGCCGTAGTACAGCGAGGAAATGTACGAATAGTTCTGCTGTGCCAGCGACGGTGCGCGGAAGCCGGTGGAGGCGCTGCCGCGCAGGGCGAAGCGATCGGTGAAGTCGTAGCGCAGGGCCAGCGAGCCGGAGGTGGTGTTGCCGAAATCGGTGTAGTCCTCATGGCGCACGGCCAGCGAGGTGCCGAGCTTGTCGGTGAGGTTGGTTTCCAGGCTGACGTATTCGGCCACGTCGTGCCGGGAGTGCGAGCCGGCATTGGCGGGCTGAAAACCGCCGAAGCCCTGCGCGCCACCGGACACGCCGGAGGTGCCCGTGTAGTACGAAGGCAGATCGCCTGCATCGATCTTGTAGCTCTGGCGCAGGTACTCCGCGCCGAACGCCAGCGTCACCGGGTTGGGCAACCAGCTGGTGGAGAACTCTTTGGCGAGATCCACATCGAGAGACTGCTGGTTGGCCGAGAGAATGCCGTCGTGGAAGCGCGTCGGGCTATAGCCGAAGTCGTGCAGGAAGGCCCGGTTCACGCTGTTTTGCGTGGCGTAGGAGACGCGGTTGCCGCCGTAGTTCGCGCTGACGTCCCAGCGCCAGCCGCCAGCTGTCTTGCCGCGGATGCCCAGCACGAGTGAACGATCCAGCGAATCGGCGTTCTCCAGCGGCAGGTAGCCGTTGGGATACAACGACGGCACCGAGTTGCTGTTGGCGAGATTGCGGAAGAATGCCGGCGAGGTGCTGTCGCGCTTGCCCACGTGGCCGAAGGCGTACAGCTCCACCGACGGGGTGAGGTTGTACTGACCGTTGAGGAACAGGTTGTGGTCGCCCACTTCGGGATCGCCGAAGCGCTGGGTGGTGCCTTCCCACGCGCGGGTGCGATTGGGCATCGAGCGGTTGGTGTAGTCCTGGTGGCCGTTCTGCACGGTGAAGCGCAGCCAGCCCTGGTCGTTGTTGAGCGGCAAGCCGAAACTGGCCGCGCCCTGCCATTGCCGGCCGTCGCCGGCGGAGTACTGGCCGCCGCTCAGTTCGACCGAGCCGCCCTCGGCGCCCTTTTTCAGCACGATGTTGATGACGCCGGCGATGGCGTCTGAGCCGTATTGCGCCGAAGCGCCGTCGCGCAGCACTTCGATATGGTCGATCGCCGCCATCGGGATGGTGTTGAGATCCACCGCCTGCGAACCGCGGCCGAGCACGCCGTTGGTGAGGATGATCGCGCCGGGATGCCAGCGCTTGCCGTTGACCAGCACCAGCACCTGGTCGGGGGAGAGGCCACGCAGCTGCGCGGGGCGCTGCGAATCGGCGGTATCCGCCGCCGCGGGGCGCGGGAAGGTGAGCGAGGGGATGATGCGCGCCAGCGCGGTGGACAGTTCGGCGGTGCCGGTCTGCTGCAACACCTTGGTCGAGACCACGTCGATCGGTGTCAGCGAGCTGCTTTCGGTACGGTTGTCGGCGCGTGTGCCGGTGACGATCACCTCGCCGAGGTTCTTGGCTTTATCGGGGGCGGGCGCGGCGTCCTGTGCGCCGGCGGCGCCGGCCGACAAGGCCAGCAACAGTGCGTACGCGAGCTTGCGGTAAGGCTGGTGCATCGGTTCTCCCCATCTAAGAATATGCGTGCTGTAGTGCAGCAATCGCAGGCTAGACCTCGCCGGAATGCCGCGTCAATAGCCGTATAGACGTCCAAGTCTGTTTTATCTGGACGGGTTTTTCGGTGTCCGGCGAGCTGTGGCAACCCACGCCATGGCCGGGCTCCAGGCCCCGGAGGCCGCCTCCCGAGAGCCCTCCGGGGCGTTGAAATCGGCCGGTTCGGCTCGATAATGGCGGGTTGCCGGCGCCCGCGCCGGCCCGAACGACGGAGTCACCATGCCTATCTATGAATTCGAATGCAGCGGCTGCGGTCACCGTTTCGACCGGCTGCAGAAGCTGTCCGACCCCGATCCTTCCGTGTGCCCCGAGTGCGCGGTGCAGGACAAGGTGCAGCGCCGGGTGAGCGCCCCGCAGTTCCGCCTGGCCGGCGGCGGCTGGTATGAGACCGACTTCAAGAAAGACGGCGACAAGAAGCGCAACCTGGCCGGCGACGGCGGTGGCAGCGCGCCGGCACCTGCTCCCGCCCACGCTCCCGCGGCTTCGGGCGGCGACTGAACCCCGGGCGACTGCCCGTGAATTCCTTGCGGATAGATCGCAAGATATTCAATCGCCGTTGCCCTGGCTGAGCTAGCTTGGCTCCCACCTCAACACAGGGTGGAAAGCGATGAGCGCTATCGGCAGGGGGATGTTCGCGGTCGTCCTGGTGGCCGCCGGCTGGGCGTCGGCGGGGGTGTCGCCAGTCCGTGCCCAGAGCTGGGACGAGAACAGCCAGACCGTGTATTGCGCCAGCAACGACGGCCGCCGGTCCGATTGCCGGACGCCGTGGGAAGAGTCGGCGCTGGTCAAGCAGGTTTCCAATACCCGTTGCGTGGAAGGCCGGAACTGGGGCAGCAATGGCCGCTACAGCATCTGGGTGGACGGCGGCTGCCGCGCCAATTTCGGTCCGGGGCGCGGCGGCTGGCGCGGGCGTGGCCGCGATGACGATGACGACGATGACGATGACGACCGCGGCAACGTCGAAACGGTCGAAGTGCGCTGCGAGAGCAACCACGGCGAGCAACAGGTCTGCCCGGTGGGCATCGGGCGCGATGGCAACGTGTGGATGTCGCGCAAGCTGTCCAACTCTCGCTGCGTGGAAGACGACAGCTGGGGCTGGGACCGCCGCGGCATCTGGGTCGACCAGGGTTGCCGAGCTATCTTTCAGGTCGAACGTCGCCGCTGAGCGGCGCCTTCTTTTTATATCTATCGGACAGGCATCCAATGAGCGCTATCAGCAAGGGAATAGGGGCGATGGCCGTGATCGTCGCCGGATGGGGCGTGAGCGCGCCGGTGGTCCACGCGCAGAGCTGGGACGACCGTAGCCAGACGGTTTATTGCGCCAGCACGGATAGCCGTTTCGTCCGCTGCCGCACGCCCTGGCCCGAATCGCAGCTAGTCAAGCAGGTGTCCGATACCCGCTGCGTGTACGGCCAGACCTGGGGCAACGACCGGGGCAGCGTATGGGTCGATCGCGGCTGCCGCGCCAACTTCGGCCCGGCGCGTGGCGGCTGGGGCGGCGGGCGTCCTCCGGGCTGGAACGATGGCGGCTATCCCTATCCCGGCCAGGGTCCGGGCTGGGGCGGTGGCCCCGGTGCGGGGCGTCCATTCGAAGTGCGCTGCGACAGCAACAGCGGGCGCTATCAGGTGTGTCCGGTGGATCTGGGGCGCGGTGCCAGCGTGAGGCTGGTGCGGCGTTTGTCCGATTCGCGCTGCGTGGAAGGCTACAGCTGGGGTACGGATCGCCGCGGCATCTGGGTGGATCAGGGCTGCCGTGCCATCTTCCAGGTGGATCGCCGCTGGTAAGCATTGGCACGGGCGGGGCCGGGATCGTCGCGGGCGTCCCGGTTCCGCCCTGTCGCGACGGTCTCCCTGTGCGCGCGCCGCGGCCCCTCCCTGTTACCATTCCGGGTCTTTTCACGCATCACGCCGCCAAGCGGCCCGGAGTTTCAAGCGCATGCGCACGCATTACTGCGGCCTCATCGACGAGGCGCTGATCGGTCAGACCGTCACCCTGTGCGGCTGGGTCAATACCCTCCGCCTGCAAAGCCACGTCGCCTTCGTCGACCTGCGCGACCACGAGGGCATCGCTCAGGTGGTGGTGGAGCGCGACAACGCCGCGGCGTTCGCGGTGGCCGGCGAGATCGGCTACGAGTACTGCCTGCGCGTGACCGGCACGATCCGCAAGCGCCTGTCGGCCAACGACAAGCTCAAGACCGGTACGGTGGAACTGCTGGCCGACCAGGTGGAAATCCTCAATGCCGCGAAGGACCTGCCGTTCGCGCTGCACGAGAATCCCAACGAGGACATGCGGATGACCTACCGCTACCTCGACCTGCGCCGCCCGGAAATGCAGCGCATGATGCGCACCCGCATCAAGCTGGTACAGGCGCTGCGCCGTTATCTCGACGCGCGCGGCTTCCAGGACATCGAAACGCCCATCCTCACCAAGGCCACGCCCGAGGGCGCGCGCGACTACCTGGTGCCCAGCCGCGTGCATGCGGGCCAGTTCTACGCGTTGCCGCAGTCGCCGCAGCTGTTCAAGCAGATCCTGATGATGGCCGGCTTCGATCGCTACTATCAGATCGCCCGCTGCTTCCGCGACGAAGACCTGCGTGCCGACCGGCAGCCGGAGTTCACCCAGCTCGACCTCGAGTTCGCCTTCGTCGAAGAGAAGGACGTGCAGGACTTCGTGGAGGAGCTGATCCGCCACGTGTTCCAGGAAGTGCAGGGCGTGGAGCTGGACGCCACCTTCCCGCGCATGACCTGGGCCGAAGCCATGCGCCGCTTCGGCTCGGACAAGCCGGACCTGCGCATCGCGCTGGAGTTGGTCGACGTCGCCGAGGCGCTCAGGCACGTCGAGTTCAAGGTATTCGCCGAGCCGGCCAACGACCCGTCCGGCCGCGTGGCCGCGCTGCGCCTGCCGGACGGCGCGGCGCTGAGCCGCAAGGACATCGACCAGCTGACCGAGTACGTCGCCAAGTACGGCGCCAAGGGGCTGGCGTGGATCAAGATCGACGACCTGGCCAAGGGCCGCGAAGGCGTCAATTCGCCGGTGGCGAAATTTCTCGACGATGCCGCGCTGACGGCCATGCTCAAGGCCACCGGCGCGCAGAACGGCGACATCGTGTTCGTCGGCGCCGGCAAGTGGAAGACGGTCACCGACTTCATGGGCGCGCTGCGCCTGAAGGTCGGCAAGGACCGCGGCATGGTGGAGAACGCCTGGAAGCCGCTGTGGGTCACCGACTTCCCGATGTTCGAGTACGATGAGGAAGAGCAGCGCTTCGTCGCGCTCCATCATCCCTTCACCGCGCCGAAAGTGGACGACATCGCCGATCTGCGCGCCAACGCGGCGATCGCGGTGAGCCGCGGCTATGACATGGTGCTCAACGGCAACGAGATCGGCGGCGGCTCCATCCGTATCCACCGGCCGGACATGCAGAGCGCGGTGTTCGATCTGCTCGGTATCGGTCCGGACGAAGCGGAAGCCAAGTTCGGCTTCCTGCTCAAGGCGCTGAAATTCGGCGCGCCGCCGCATGGCGGCCTGGCCTTCGGTATCGACCGCATTGCGGCGCTGATGGCCGGCACCGAATCGATCCGCGACGTGATCGCCTTCCCCAAGACCACCAGCGCGCAGGACCTGATGACGGATGCGCCGTCGGCGGTGCCGGAGGTGCAGCTCAAGGAGCTGCACGTGAAGGTGGCGGTGGAGCCGTCGAACGGCTGAGTGTTTTTGCGGTCTTGAGGATATGTGATGGGCGGGGCGGCGCCGCGACGGCGGCCCCGTTTATCGTGCCGTTCTTTGTTGTGGAACCCGCTGCTCTGAAGACGCGCCGTCCCTGATGACCGACCACGTGATCCTGCTGCATGGCCTGTGGATGCGCGGCTTCGCGCTGCTCATGCTGCACCGGCGCCTGATGGAAGCGGGCTTTCGCGTGCACCGCTTCGACTACATGAGCGTGGCCGCCGCCCAGGAGCAGACCATCGCGCGCCTGCAGGCGCGCATGCGTACGGTGGCGCCTGACGGCGGGCCGGTGCATCTGGTCGGTCACAGCCTCGGCGGCCTGCTGGCGCTGCGCGCCTGCGTGGATGACGGCGACCTGCCGGGCGGACGCATCGTCTGCCTGGGTTCGCCGCTCAAAGGCAGTGCCGCGGCGCGCGCGTTCGCCACGCTGGGGCGCGGTGGCGGCGTGCTGCTCGGGCACAACCGCGCCCTGCTCGAATATGGCTTCGACCAATGGACCGGCAAGCGCGAAGTCGGCGTGATCGCCGGACGCCTGCCGATCGGGCTGGGGCGCGTGCTGGGGCAGCTTGACGGCGAACATGACGGTACCGTGGCAGTAGCCGAGACGCGGTTGCCCGGCATCGCCGATCACTGCCTGGTCGAGGCCAACCACACCGGATTGCTGTTCTCCGCCGAGACCGGACGCCAGATCGCCTGTTTCCTGAGGCAAGGCCGGTTCGGCCCGCCCGCAGCCTGAGTCGGGCCTGCCTCTGCGGCATGACGCCGCGCCCCGGAAGTGGTCGCCTTGCCAGTTCGCCGGGCGGAAGGGATAAAATCCGCCCCTTTCCGCACGCATCGCAGCCAGGAACACGCCATGGGTAGAGGCCCGTCCATCGAAGGTCGCAAGAATGCCGAAGACGCCAAGCGCGCCAAGGTGTTCACCAAGCTGATCCGCGAAATCACCATCGCCACGCGCGGTGGCGTGCCCGACCCGGCCGGCAATCCGCGCCTGCGCGCGGCGGTCGACAAGGCCCTGGCGGCCAATATGACCAAGGACACCATCGAGCGCGCGATCAAGCGTGGCTCGGGTGCCGAAGGCGGCGCCGACATGCACGAGGTGCGCTACGAGGGCTATGGCCCGGCCGGCACCGCGCTGATCATCGACTGCGTCACCGACAACCAGACCCGCACCGTGGCCGACGTGCGCGCTGCGCTCAACAAGACCGGCGGCAACATGGGCACCACCAATTCGGTGGCGTTCCAGTTCACCCGCGTGGGTCAGGTGGTGGTGCACACCGGCGGCAATGCGGAGCTCGAGGTGAAGCTGGAAGAGTCGGCGATCGAGAACAACGCCGAAGACATCGTGATCGAGAACGGTGTCGGCACCGTGCTGCTCGCTGCCGACCCGATCGCGGTCGAAGCCATGCGCAAGGCCATCGTCGCGGCCGGTTTCGAAGTGGATAGCTCGGACGTGGTGATGCGCCCGAACGGACCGCTGGTGACGCCCACCGGCGAAGCGCTGGAGCAGTTCGAGAAGCTGCTCGAACGCCTCAACGGCCTGGATGACGTGGACGAGGTCTACCACAACGCCGTGCTGCCGCACGACGCGGAAGACGAGTGAGGCCGCGTGCCGCCCTCGGGCGGCCGGTGGTCACGCCATCGCCATGACCCGCATCATCGGCATCGACCCGGGCAGTCAGCGCACCGGTGTGGGCATCATCGACGTGGATGCGGCGGGCAAGCTGTCGCACGTATTCCACGGCGCGCTGGCGGTGGCGGGCGAGGCCAGTTTTCCGCTCCGTCTGAAACGCATATTTGACGAGCTGTGTGACATCATCGCCGCCCATCGGCCGGATGAATGCGGCATCGAACGCGTGTTCATGGCGCGCAACGCCGATTCGGCCCTGAAGCTTGGGCAGGCGAGGGGGGCCGCGATCTGCGCGGTAGTCAGCCGGGGAATCGCGGTGCACGAATATGCGGCGACGGAAGTGAAGCAGTCGGTGGTCGGCAGTGGCCGCAGCGACAAGACCCAGGTGCAGCACATGATCGGCGTATTGCTCGGCCTGAAGGGCCCTCTGCAGGCAGATGCCGCGGACGCGCTGGCGATCGCCGTGACCCACGCGCATACCCGCGCGAGCCTCGCCCGCGTCGGCATCCCCCGCACTGCCTGGAGGCGCCGATGATCGGCCGCCTGCGTGGAGTGCTGGTCTCCAAGCAGCCGCCGTGGCTGCTGGTCGAAGTGGGGGGCGTCGGCTACGAGCTCGAGGCGCCGATGTCCACCATCTACGACCTGCCGCCCACCGGCAAGGAAGTGACCCTGCTTACGCACTACGCGGTGAAGGAAGACAGCGTCGCGCTGTACGGTTTTCTGCATGAGGCCGAGCGCGCGCTGTTCCGCAATCTGCAGAAAGTCAGCGGGATCGGCGCGAAGATCGCGCTGTCGGTGCTGTCCGGTGTGTCCACCAACGATTTCGCGCGGCTGGTACAGGCCGGCGACGTGGTCGCGCTGACCAAGATCCCCGGCATCGGCAAGAAGACCGCCGAACGCATGGTGGTGGAACTGCGCGACCGCGTGGACGGGCTGGCCGTGAGCCTGCCCGGCGCGATCGGCAAGGGCGCAGGTGCGCCGCTGGATCCCGCCGGCGAGGCCACGGTGGCCTTGCAGCAGCTTGGCTACAAGCCTGCCGAAGTCACGCGGCTGGTGCAGAAGGTCGCCGCCGAGGGCGACAGCGCCGAGGCCATTATCCGCAAGGCGCTGCGCGCCGCATTAGGAGCTTGAGCCAGTGAGTCAGGACACCCTGCACGGCGTCGATGCCGACACCAAGCGCCGCCTCGCCGCCCTCGCGCTGGGCGCGGTCGGCGTGGTCTACGGCGACATCGGCACCAGCCCGCTGTACACGCTGCAGACGACGCTCAGCCACGACGACATGCATCCCACGCCGGAAAGCATCTTCGGCGTGCTGTCGTTGATCTTCTGGGCGCAGATCATCGTGGTCTCGTTGAAGTACGTGGTCTTCATCATGCGTGCGGACAACAAGGGCGAGGGCGGCATCATGGCCCTGCTCGCGCTGGCCCTGCGCAGCGCGCGCGGCGATGCGCGCATGCGCTGGATCCTGGCCATTCTGGGCATCTTCGGGGCGGCGCTGTTCTATGGCGACGGCGTGATCACCCCGGCCATCTCGGTGCTGTCCGCAGTGGAAGGTATGAAGGTGGCCGTGCCTGACCTGCCGCACTGGGTGGTGCCGGTGACCTCGGTGGTGATCCTGTTCCTGCTGTTCGCGTTGCAGCGGCATGGCACCGAGCGGGTGGGCAAGCTGTTCGGGCCGGTGATGGTGATCTGGTTCCTGGTGATCGCCGCGCTGGGCGTGAGCATGATCGCCCAGAACCCGCACGTACTGCTGGCGCTGAACCCGATGTACGGCGTGAAGTTCTTCATGACCCACGGCATGCAGGCCTTCATCGCGCTGGGTGGCGTGGTGCTGGCGCTGACCGGCGCCGAGGCGCTCTATGCGGACATGGGCCACTTCGGCAAGAAGCCCATTCGCCTGGCCTGGTTCAGTTTCGTGCTGCCGGCACTGGTGTTGAATTACTTCGGCCAGGGCGCGCTGCTGCTGGATCATCCGGACGCGATCGACAACCCGTTCTTCAAGCTGGTGCCGAAGATCATGCTGTACCCGATGATCGGCCTGGCCACCATCGCCACGGTGATCGCGTCGCAGGCGGTGATCTCCGGCGCCTTCTCGATGACGCGCGAGGCGATGTCGCTGGGCTACTCCCTGCGCATGCCGATCGTGCACACCTCGCGCGAGATGTCCGGCCAGATCTTCGTGCCGTGGGTCAACAGCTTTCTGCTGGTGATGGTGCTGATCGCGGTACTGGGCTTCCGCAGCTCGGAGAACCTGAGCGCGGCCTACGGTATCGCGGTGACCGGCACCATGACGGTGACCACCATCCTGGCCCTGGTGGTGGCCCGATACCAGTGGCACTGGAGCCGCCTCACCGTCGCATTCGCCGGCGTGCTGCTGTTGACGATCGACCTGTCGTTCCTCAGCGCCAACGTGATCAAGATCGAGTACGGCGGCTGGTTCCCGCTGGTGCTGGGCGTGGCCGTGTTCATCGTGATGACCACCTGGCGCCGCGGTCGCGAGCTGGTGGTGCGCGAGATCAAGCAGTCGGGCCTGGCGCTGGAACCCTTCATCGAGAACGTCAGCGAGCATCCGCCGCTGCGCGTGCCCGGCACGGCCGTGTTTCTTACCGCCAACCAGCACGCGGTGCCGCATGCGCTGCTGCACAACCTCAAGCACAACAAGGTGCTGCACGAGCGCAACGTGCTGTTGACCGTGGAGATGCTGGAAACGCCGGTGGCGGATGCTGACGAGCGCATCCAGATTTCGTCGCTGGGCGGCGATTTCTACGGCCTGGAGTTGCGCTTCGGCTTCGCCGAGGACCCGAACATCCCGCAGGCCTTGTCGCGCTGTTCGAAGGCCGGCCTGGCCTTCGACATGATGGACACCACCTTCTTCCTGTCGCGCGAGACCATCATCGCGGACGAGCGCCGGCCGGGCATGGCGCTATGGCGTGACAAGCTGTTCGCCTTCATGGCCCGCAACGCGCTGCCGGCGACGGCCTTCTTCCAGATTCCCGGCAATCGGCTGATCGAGCTGGGCGCACAGGTGGAGATCTGAGCCTCCGGGCCCTACGGCCCGGAAGCCGCGCGGCGGTAGGGAATAGGGGAGGGAACGGGTAGAATGCGCCGACGGCGCCGCGCGCCACCGATTCCCGCCCCCATTCCTTATCCCGCCCGATGGCCGAGCACCGCATCATCACGTCCGCCGCCCAGCTGGACGACGAGGCCCTGGAGGCTTCCATCCGTCCCAAGCGGCTGGCGGAGTATCTCGGCCAGCAGGCGGTGCGGGAACAGCTGTCGATCTATATCGAGGCCGCACGCAAGCGCGGCGGCGCGCTGGACCACGTGCTGATCTTCGGTCCGCCGGGCCTGGGCAAGACCACGCTGTCGCATGTGATCGCCAACGAGCTGGGCGTTAATGTGCGCTCCACTTCGGGCCCGGTGCTGGAGCGCGCCGGCGACCTGGCCGCGCTGCTGACCAACCTCGAGCCCCACGACGTGCTGTTCGTGGACGAGATCCATCGCCTGTCTCCCGTGGTCGAAGAGGTGCTGTATCCGGCGATGGAGGATTTCCAGATCGACATCATGATCGGCGAAGGCCCGGCGGCCCGCTCGATCAAGCTGGATCTGCCTCCCTTTACCCTCATCGGTGCCACCACCCGCGCCGGCCTGCTGACCGCGCCGCTGCGTGACCGCTTCGGCATCGTGCAGCGCCTGGAGTTCTATACGCCCGACGAGCTGTCCGCGATCGTGCGCCGTTCGGCGCGGATCCTGGGCATCCCATGCGAAGCGGAGGGTGCGCACGAGATCGCGCGTCGCTCACGCGGCACGCCGCGCATCGCCAACCGCCTGTTGCGCCGTGTGCGCGACTACGCCGAAGTCCGCGCTGGCGGCCAGATCACGCTCGCCGCCGCTCAGGCAGCGATGGAGATGCTCAAGGTCGACCCCGAGGGCTTCGACGAGCTGGATCGCCGCCTGCTGATCACCATCATCGAGAACTTCGATGGCGGTCCGGTGGGCGTGGAATCCCTGGCGGCAGCGCTCAGCGAAGACCGCGGCACGCTCGAAGACGTGGTCGAACCTTACCTGATCCAGCAGGGCTTCCTGGTCCGCTCGGCGCGCGGCCGCATGGCCAGCGCCAAGGCCTGGCGCCATCTGGGCCTTACTCCGCCGCCACGCCAGCCGCAGCCGGCCGACCTGTTCTCCACGGACGATACCGATGTCTGAAACGCCGCTCGCTCCGGTCCCGGACAGCTTCCGCTGGCCGGTTCGCGTCTATTGGGAAGACACCGATGCCGGCGGCGTGGTCTACCACGCCAGCTATCTGCGCTTCATGGAGCGCGCCCGCACCGAATGGCTGCGGGGCAAGGGCATCGACCAGTCAGCCGTCAAGGCGGACACCGGGCTGGCCTTCCTGGTGCGCGAGATGCACCTGGATTTCCTCAGGGCTGCCGTGCTGGACGATGAACTGAGCGTGACGGTCGAGGTCAAAGAGCGCCGTGCAGCCAGTATCCTTTTCGGCCAGACGATAAGCCGGGCGGACGGCACGGAGCTGATCCGCGCGCAGGTGCGCGTGGCCTGCGTGGATCTCCACCGCATGCGCCCGACCCAAATTCCGGCCGACCTGATTCCCGGCCTACCCCCAATCAAGTAACCCGCGGCGGAGAACGCTCAAGCAATGAACGGTGGACTGAACATTTTCAAGCTCGTCGCGGAAGCGAGCATCCTGGTGCAGCTCGTGATGCTCGTGCTGCTGGTGTTCTCCTTCCTGTCGTGGGTGATCATCATCCGCAAGCACCAGCAGCTGAAGTCCGCGATGGACGAGGCGGAGCATTTCGAGGAGCGCTTCTGGTCCGGTGCCGACCTGGCCCAGCTGTTCCGCGAGGTGAGCGGCCGCAACGCCAGCGGCGGCGGCATGGAGACCGTGTTCGAATCCGGCTTCCGCGAATTCGCGCGCCAGCGCCAGCGCCGCACCCACGACATGCGCGTGGTGATCGATGGCACCGAGCGCGCCATGCGCGTGGCCGGCACCCGCGAGATCGGGCGCCTGGAGCGCAACCTGGAGTTCCTCGCCAACGTCGGTTCGATCAGCCCCTACGTGGGCCTGTTCGGCACGGTCATCGGCATCATGGGCGCGTTCCAGGGTCTGGGCGAGATGAAGGACGTGACCATTGCTGTGGTCGCTCCGCACATCTCCGAGGCGCTGATCGCCACCGCCATGGGTCTGTTCGCCGCGATCCCGGCGGTGTGGGCCTACAACCGCTACGCCAACAAGGTCGATCGCGTGGCTTCGCGCTACGAGGTGTTCCAGGAGGAGTTCTCCTCCGTCCTGCAACGCCAGATCCAGACCGACGACGCGGCCTGAGCCGAGGGCTTCCTCATGCGTAGTTCCGCGCGCCACAAGCGCTTCAAGCTCAAGTCCGAGATCAACGTCGTGCCGTACATCGACGTGATGCTCGTGCTGTTGATCATCTTCATGGTGACCGCGCCGATGATGAATCTCGGCGTGGACATCCAGCTGCCGCAGACTAAGGCCAAGTCGCTGCAGGACAAGAAGGACCCGGTGGTGGTCTCGGTCGACGAGAACGGCCAGATCTACCTCAGCATGCAAGGCTCCAAGCGTGAGCCGATCAGCGCCGAGGACTTCAAGGCCAAGATCACGGCCTTCCAGAAGGCCAACCCGGAGTTGCAGGTGCTGGTCGCGGGCGACCAGCGCGCCAATTACGGCAAGGTGTACCTGATCCTGCCGATCCTGCAGGAGGCGGGCGTGTCCAAGATCGGCCTGATGAGCCAGCCCGAATCGAGCGGGACGCATGGAAGACCGTAAAGGCACGCCCAAGGCGGTCGTTCTTTCCGCCATTTTGCACCTGGGTATCGTGGGCTTCCTGGCCCTCGCGATCGTGCCGTGCTCGTTCTACGAAAGCCTGTTCGAGACCCTGCACCTGCCGGCGGGCTGGAACCCGATCGCCTGCGCCAAGCCGCTGGAGCTGCCGGGCCAGATCATCGAGGCGACCCTGGTCGGCCCCACCGGTGCGCCGCCGCCGAAGGCCGTGAAGACCAAGCCGGTGCCCGACAGCACGCCGCCGCCACCCACCGTGCCCCCGCCGACCCCGCAGGAACAGGCGCCGGTGGTGAAGACGCTGCCGCCGCCGCCCGAGCATCCGGACATCAAGGACCAGGAGCCAGTCGTGGCCGATGCCGTCCAGAAGGCCGAGGACGCCAAGCGCGAGCAGGAAGAGAAGCAGCGCCAGCGCCAGTCGGAGCTGGACGCCCAGGCGGCCAAGCAGAAAGAAGAGAAGAAGAAGCTCGACGACTTGTTCGCTCAGATGGACAAGGCCGAGATACAGCGCCAGAAGCTGGAAAACAAGGCCAAGCAGGCTAAGCAGCAACTGGAAGAGCTGAAGAACGCCAAGGACGACGGCGAGGCCAACCTGCCGAATGCCGAGCAGCGCCAGACCGGCACCAATGGCCCCGATACCGGCCTGCTGGGCCAGTACCTGGCTGCAATTCAGAACGCGGTCACGCAGAACTGGACACGCCCGGATAACATGCCGAACACACCGTGCGTCGTGCATATCGTGCAATTGCCAGGGGGCGACGTGATGAGCGCCAAGGTCGACGCGAGCTGTCCTTACGACGATGCCGGCAAGCGCTCCATCGAGAACGCCGTGCTGCGCGCCCAGCCGTTGCCCTACAAGGGCTACGAAAGCGTGTTCCAGCGCACCCTCAACTTTACCTTCAGGCCGCAGTGACCAAGCCCATGCGCAAATTGAGCTCAGTTTTCGCCCTCGTCCTGTTAGCGGTCACGGCGTTATTCGTCGGTCCGGTGGCAGCCCAGTCGCTCAACGTCGATATCGTCGGCGGCGTCAAGACCGCCACCCCGATCGCCGTGGTGCCGTTCGCCCAGGCGGGCGGCGCGCCGCTGCCGACCGACGTCGCGGACGTCATCCGCAACGATTTCAACCGCTCGGGCAAATTCCGCTCGTTGGCCAAGAGCGAGATCGTCGAGACGCCGTCGCGCGGTGCGGACATCAAGTTCCCCACCTGGCGCCTGCTCAAGCAGGACTTCCTCACCATCGGCCGCATCAGCGATGCGGGCGGCGGCATGCTGCGGGTGGAATACGAGCTGTGGGACGTGAACCGTCAGCAGAGCCTGCTGGCCCAGGCCTTCACCGCCCCCGCCGGCGACCTGCGCGGCGTGGCCCATCAGATCGCCGACCAGATCTACGAAAAGATCACGGGTGTGCGCGGCGCGTTCTGGACTCGCATCGCGTACATCACCGCCGTGGGCCTGGGCAACAACACCACTTATTCGCTGATCGTGGCCGATTCGGACGGCTTCAATCCGCAGGTGGTGGCTCGCTCGCGCGAGTCCCTGCTGTCGCCGCACTGGTCGCCGGATGGCAAGAAGATCGCCTACGTCTCCTTCGAGAGCGGTAACTCGGCCATCTATGTGCAGGACATCACCACCGGTCAGCGCCAGCTGGTATCGGCGCGTCCGCGCGGCATCAACAGCGCCCCGGCCTGGTCGCCGGACGGCAGCAAGCTGGCGGTCTCCCTGTCCTACTCGGGCAACCCGGAGATCTACGTGATGGACGTGGCCAGCCGCCAGGAGACCCGCCTGACCAAAACCCTGGCCATCAATACCGAGCCGGTCTGGTCGCCGGACGGCCAGAGCATCTACTTCACCTCGGACCGTTCGGGCCGTCCGCAGATCTATCAGATGCCCGCGTCGGGCGGCGGTGCCAACCGCATCAGCTTCCAGGGGCAGAACAACCTGAGCGCCGACGTGAGCTACGACGGCAAGCAGGTCGCCATGGTGCAGGGCAACGGGAACGTGTATCGTATCGCGGTCATGGACCGCAGTCTGGGTGGGCAGGTGCGTTTCCTCTCGCCGGGCCCGATCGATGAGTCCCCGAGCTTCGCGCCCAACGCCAGCATGCTGCTGTATGCCGCTACCGAAGGACGTCGCGGCGTGCTGTATGCCGTTTCGGCCGATGGACAGGTTCGCCAGCGCCTCGTGCTTGCCGACGGCGATGTGCGCGAACCCTCCTGGGGACCGTACCGGCAGCGTTGAGTGCCAGGTCGCGCCCAGGGCGCGGAGGCCTCGAAGATCAGGGCCGGCGAAAGGGGAAAACCCGTTCGTCGGCCCGGTCGCCAACTGGGCTTCGGGTCCGGATGGCGGAGCCGGCGGCGCGGAAAACCGCGGCGTCGGCGCCAAGGTGTCACAATAACAGCCGGTCCACCGGCGATCACTGTCCTGTAACCGCAATCGTTATTGACTGTCGGAACTCAAACCCGTTTGAAGGAACGTTCACCATGAATAAGACCGTTCGCGTCGCCCTGGTCGCCCTGCTTTGCGTTGGCGCGGCCGCTTGCTCCAAGAAGCAGGAAGTCAAGCCGCAGCAGCCGGTTGACCAGACCCCGGTGGCCACCACCCAGCCGTCGACCTCGGGCAAGTACACCCCGGAAGATCTCGACCGTGACGCCTGCCTGCGTCAGCGCGTCGTGTACTTCGACTTCGACAAGGATGAGATCAAGCCGGAGTTCCAGCAGATCATGGCGTGCCACGCCAAGTACCTGCAGGATCGTCCGACCGCTCAGGTCCGCCTGGAAGGCAACACCGACGAGCGCGGCACGCGCGAGTACAACCTCGGCCTCGGCGAGCGCCGCGGCAACGCAGTCTCCAGTGCCCTGACCGCCGCCGGCGGCTCGGCCAGCCAGCTGAACGTGATCAGCTACGGCAAGGAGAAGCCGGTGTGCCGTGAGCACAACGAAGACTGCTGGGGCAAGAACCGCCGCGTCGAGATCGTCTACACGGCGAAGTAAGCATGAAGCGACTGGCTAACAGCTTCACGGCCAGGCTAGGCATGGCGGGCGCGATCGCGTCCGCCATGCTTTTTGCCGGTCCCGTACCGGCACAGGATTCTCGCCTCAGCCTCGCCGATCGCGTCGCGCGGCTCGAGCAGCAGGCGCAGAATCAGGACCAGGGCGGCATCGGCATGGTCAATCAGATGCAGGCCCTGCAGCAGCAGGTGCGGCAGATGCAAGGCCAGATCGAGGAATTGCAGCACCAGCTGCAAGAGGCCCAGGACAAGAACAAGGCGCAGTACGTGGATCTCGATTCGCGTATCGGTCGTCTTGAAAGCGGCGCGGGCAGCAGTGCTGCTGCCAATGCCAATGCCGGCGGAGCCCCCGCCCCGGCGGCCAGTGCGAATGCCGCACCGGCAGCTCCTGCCGCAGCCGCGGCGGATGCCAAGAGCAAGGGCAAGGAGAAGGACGGCAAGCCTGCTGCCGCTCCGGCCGACCAGGCCGCGGCCCAGGCTGCCTATGACGCGGCGTTCAAGACGCTGCGCGGCGGCGACTACGTGGGCGCGTCGCGCGCCTTCCGCGGTTTCATCCAGCAGTATCCGGACAGCCCGCTGACGCCCAATGCGTTCTACTGGCTGGGCGAGTCCTATTACGTGACGACGAACTACGGTGTCGCGGTCGAGGCGTTCCAGCGCCTGCTTTCGCAATATCCGCAGAGCGACAAGGCGCCCGATGCGCTGCTCAAGCTCGGCTACAGCCAGCTGGAACTCAAACAGGCCGATGCGGGCAAGGCCACGCTGAAGTCGGTGACCACCAAGTATCCGGGCTCCAAGGCTGCCGGCCTTGCCCAGGAGCGCCTGCGCCGCCTGCAGCTGCAGCCGGCCAACTGAGGTTCCGGCAGTGAGCGAGGGCAACGCGAACGTGGCGCCCACCACGTCCACGCCGGACATGGCCGAACGCCTGCGCATCACCGAGATCTTCCATTCGATCCAGGGCGAAGCCGACGCGATCGGCTGGCGCACCGTCTTCGTGCGGCTCACCGGCTGTCCGCTCCGTTGCGTGTGGTGCGATACCGAGTATTCGTTCTACGGCGGGCAATGGCGCGTCATGGACGACATCCTGGCCGAGGTGGCCTCGCATGGCGCGCGCCACGTCTGCGTGACCGGCGGCGAACCGCTGGCGCAGAAGCGTTGCCTGATCCTGTTGGAGCGCTTGTGCGACGCCGGCTACGAAGTCTCGCTGGAGACTTCCGGTGCGCTCGATGTGGCGGCGGTCGATCCGCGCGTGCGCAAAGTAATGGATCTGAAGGCGCCGGACTCCGGCGAGAGTGCGCGCAATCTGTGGTCGAACCTCGACCATCTGCTGCCGCACGATCAGGTCAAGATCGTCATTGCCAGTCGCGCCGACTACGAGTGGGCGCGCGGCGTGGTCGTCGAGCAGGCGATCGACCGGCGCTGCATGGTGCTGTTCTCGCCCGTGCACGGCAAGATGCAGCCGCGCGAGCTGGCCGAATGGATCATCGCGGACAAGTTGCCGGTGCGCTTCCAGCTGCAACTGCACAAGCTGCTGTGGAACGACGCACCGGGACATTGATGTCCCCGTCGCGTCGGCGCGTGAAGCTTCGCTGATGCAGCCTGTTTCCGCGCGCCGGCCTGTGTCGCCGGTGGCGCTTTCCGGCCGGTGACCGGCCTGACGCTAAGAGTGGATGCTTCCCATGTCTCAAACCTCACCCCGCAAAGCCGTCGTGCTCGTTTCCGGCGGCATGGATTCGGCCGTCACCATCGCCATCGCGCGCGAACAGGGTTATCAGGTGCATGCCCTGAGCGTGGCTTACGGCCAGCGGCACAGCTCCGAACTGGAGGCTTCCGCGCGAGTGGCGCGACTGCTTGGCGCGGTCGAGCACAAGACGGTGCAGGTGGATTTGCGCTCGATCGGCGGCTCCGCGCTCACCGCTGACATCGACGTGCCGCTCGATGCGGACGAGCACGGCGAGACCGGCGGCATCCCCGTCACCTACGTGCCGGCGCGCAACACGATCATGCTGTCGATCGCGCTGGGCTGGGCCGAGGTGCTCGGTTCCAGCGACATCTGGTGTGGCGTCAATGCGGTCGATTACTCGGGCTATCCGGATTGCCGGCCGGCCTTCATCGAAGCCTTCGAGCACCTGGCCAATGTCGCCACCAAGGCCGGCGTGGAAGGAGCAGGCATTCGCATCCACGCGCCGCTGATGCGGATGAGCAAGGCCGACATCGCGCGCGAAGGCCACCGCCTGGGCGTGGATTTCGCCGAGACGGTGAGCTGCTACCAGGCCGACGCGCAGGGCCGGGCCTGCGGCCACTGCGACGCCTGTCGCCTGCGCGCACAGGGTTTTCGCGAGGCCGGTTTGCCTGATCCCACGCGCTACGTCTGAACCGTTTGCTTGTGCCCCAGGCACGCTGACCTTAAAATCGCCTGCTTGGCTTCATGCTTTGGGCCGTTAGCTCAGCCGGTAGAGCAGCGGACTTTTAATCCGTTGGTCGACAGTTCGAATCTGTCACGGCCCACCAATCGAAAGGACCCGCGGCGACGCGGGTCCTTATTTTTTGCCAACGGCGGCACATGGCGTAGGAATAATCTTATTTGCGAGTCACCTGGCTAAGCGGAAAGTGCGCTTGCGGGCATTAGCATCGCGTCGGCTGCCAGAAACAGCCGCCTTTCCATCAACACCCTGACGGGTACGGAGTCGCCATGAAACGTCTAATGGCCTTGGCTGCCACCGCCACCTTCTTGCTCGCGGCGAGCGCCTCCTCGTGGGCCGCGCCGAAAGATCACGACTGGGATGACGATCATGGCCACGGTCACAACCCCAAGGACGAGGGACGCCACGACAATGGCAAGCACCGCGGCTGGGAGAAGCAGGCCTATCGCCGTGGCGACCGCTTGCCGGACCGCTACTACGAGCGCACGTATTACGTCACCGACTACGAACGCTATCACTTGCGCCAACCCGAGCCGGGTTATCGCTACATTCGCGGCGACGATGGCGAAATCTTTCTGACGGCCGTGGCCACGGGACTGATCGTGGACATCGTGCTCAATCACTGACCATCGGCCATCAGTCCGAAAAACAGCACAGCCCGCTCCTTACGGAGCGGGCTTTTTCTTAGGGCAACTAGGCTGCGCCTTAGTCCTTGCGAACCATCTGTTCGAGGATGATCAGCAGCGCGCGGCGCTGCTCGCGGGTGAGCCGGCTGATCAGGCCGAACAGCCGCGCCTGCTCGCGATTGTCGACACGGTAGGCCGCGCTCGCGTCCTGCACCTTCATGAAACCCTTGGGCTCGCCGCGGCCGGTGGCCAGCCATTCGAAGCCGACGCCGAAGCGGCCGGCGAGCTCGGTCATGCGCCTGGTTTCCGGCCGCGCCATGTCGTTGAGCCATTTGCGCGCGGTTTCGCGTGATACGCCGAACATGTCGGCGAGCTTGGTCGCGCGCCCGCGGCCCTTCTTCATGCCGGTCAAGTCCATCGCCATGTGCAGCCGCTGTGCAAAGCCGTTGATTGCCAAGGGAGACTCCTTCTCGCTGGGGCGGCGGCCGGCCGGGACGACGCTATCCGCTGGGATCGAATGACGAGTTCCCATTGTTGTTGATCAGCCGGGGCAAGTAGGCAATTTCGAATTGTTTATGAGTGCAACTTATAGTTGCATTTTATTGTGCCTACTGGGTTTTGGCGCTAATTCACGAAAGCAGGGAAAGCAAGGTGAAAACGACTTTTATCAGAGCACGGAGCAAGCGCGAAGTGATCATGGAGGCGCATGCCGCCTGGAATTATCCGCGCACCTATCTGGATCGCCTGTTGAACGATCTGCAGGGCAACAGCCTGTTGATGCTGGAGGACGAGGGCCTGGCCCGCTTCGCGCCGGCGCGTCTGCGCGAAATCCGTGCGAACGCGCTGGCGCAGGCTGCCGCGGCGGTCTGCGCCGCGGCGGCGTTGCGACAGTTCACGCGGGAGTGGGCGGGTGCCGGCTGGCTGGGTACGCCGGCCGGCCGCGTGCTGCGAGCGCACCTTGTCCAGTTGCGAGACGACGCGCGGCGCTGGCGGCATCTCGCCGAATACGCGGCGCGCTATCTCGCTCACCGACAGCTGGCGGGCATGCACGCGCACAGCTGGCTGCTGGAAAGCCTGGCCAGGGACGAATACCCGGGCAGTTGAAGCGGTGACTGCCGCCGGCAAGGCGATGCGCTTGCCGGTTGCGCAGTGGTGCGGGCCCGCGCCAGGCGTAGAAGCATGCACAACGGGCTCCGAAAATAGGCGGGATGACGCGACCGCCCTTTGCTACTGGGCGAAAATGTGGCAAATCTAGGACGATTCAGGTCATCTTCGGCGAGCGGCCGCCGCATTCATTCCAATGCCGCCCATAGCAGCAACCCAACGGGGAGAGTTTCCAGATGAAAGGAAAGCATTCGTGAGCGCCCATCTCGCGTCCGGCGCCGATGTGCGCAAGGAATTGACCGTGCGTGGCGTGATCATCGGCGTGGTCATCACGCTGCTGTTCACCGCCGCCAATGTCTTCTTCGGCCTCAAGGCGGGCCTCACCTTCGCCACCTCGATCCCGGCGGCGGTGATTTCGATGGCGATCCTGCGCAACTTCCGCGGCTCGACCATCCAGGAAAACAACGTCGTCCAGACCATCGCATCCGCGGCCGGCACCTTGTCGTCGATCATCTTCGTGCTGCCCGGCATGATCATGATCGGCTGGTGGACCGGCTTCCCGTTCTGGACCTCCTTCGCGGTCTGCGCGCTCGGCGGCGTGCTCGGCGTGATGTATTCGATCCCGCTGCGCCGCGCGCTGGTGACCAACTCCGACCTGCCGTATCCGGAAGGCATCGCGTGCGCCGAGGTGCTCAAGGTCGGCAGCACCGGCGAGCAGGGTGCCGACGACGGCGTGGAGGCGGGCAGGGCAGGCCTGCTGGCGGTGCTGTGGGGATCGATCACGTCGGCGGTGTTCGCCGTGGTGGTGGCTACCCAGGTGTTCGCCTCGGACGTGATCAGCTATTTCCGCGTCGGCGGCAAGGGGTCGGTCAGCGGCTTCGACTTCAATCTCTCCTTCGCGCTGTTCGCGATCGGCCACCTGGTCGGCCTGTCGGTGGGCATCGCCATGCTGATCGGCGCACTGATCGGCTGGGGCTGGGGCGTACCGTTCTATTCGCCGTTCGAACCGGCCACCGGCAACGTCGCCGACCTGGCCCTCGCCACCTGGAGCCACAAGGTGCGCTTCGTCGGCGCCGGCGCCATCGGCATCTCCGCCATCTGGACCCTGGCCAAGCTGGTCAAGCCGGTCATCAGCGGCCTGACCTCGGCCATGGCAGCCTCGCGCGTGCGCAAGGCCGGCAAGGCCGACACCTTGCCGCGCACCGAGCAGGACATCCCGATCGGCATCGTGGGCCTGATCACCCTGGTCTGCTTCGTGCCCATCGCCTGGCTGCTGGGCTATTTCGCCAACAGCAGCGGCCTGGGCGATCACCTTGCCGTGCTGGCCGTGGGCGGCGTGGCCTATGTGGTGCTGATGGGTTTCTTCGTCTCCACCGTGTGCGGCTACATGGCGGGCCTGATCGGTTCGTCCAACAGCCCGCTCTCGGGCGTGGGCATCCTGGTGGTGATCGGCGCCGCGCTGCTGCTGGTAGCCGGCGTGAAGCCGTATGTGCCGGCCGAGGCGGGCAAGGCCCTGGTCGCCTTCGCGCTGTTCACCACCGCGGTGATCTTCACCGTGGCCGCCATCGCCAACAACAATCTGCAGGACCTCAAGACCGGCCAGCTGGTGGACGCCACGCCGTGGCGCCAGCAGGTGGCGCTGGTGATCGGCGTGATCGCCGGTGCGGCCGTGATCCCGCCGGTGCTGGATCTGCTGAACAAGGCCTATGGCTTCGCCGGCGTGCCGGGCGCGGGTCCGGCGGCGCTGCCCGCGCCGCAGGCCGGCCTGATCTCGGCGCTGGCCCAGGGCGTGATCACCAACAATATCGATTGGAGCCTGATCATTACCGGCGTCTGGATCGGCGTCGGCGTGATCGCCGTGGACGCGATCCTCGCCCGCACGACCAAGATGCGTATCCCGCCGCTGGCGGTGGGTCTGGGCATCTACCTGCCGACGGCCAGCACCTTGATGGTGGTGGTCGGTTCGGTGGTCGGCTGGTTCTTCGATCGCCGCGCGGATCGCGGCCCCAAGCCCGAGGCGACCAAGCAGCTCGGCGTGCTGCTCGCGTCCGGCCTGATCGTGGGCGAGAGCATCATCGGCGTGGTGATCGCGGCGATCGTGGCGTTCTCCGGCAAGGGGACGCCACTTGCGCTGGTGTCGCCATCCTTCGCGAACATGGCGGAGATTCTGGGCGGTCTGGCCTTCATCGCCGTGGTCGCCGTGCTGTACCGCTGGGTCGCCCGCCTGGCGCGCGGCGGCGCGTAATTGCGGGATCCGCGCCGCCGGCCTGTCCGGCGGCCTGGGCGATAGCGGCCGGCTTCTGCCGGCCGTTGTCATTTTCAGCTCCCTTGTTCGTCTTACACTGGCGCGACCGCTGCCGCGGTCCCGCGCCCGTCTGTCCGTCGTGCCGGTGTTCGCGCAGCGGCAAGGGGGAACAGCGGGGAAACGACGGGCCTAAGACAGGTTCGACACGCTATGCTTGATGGCTGTGGCGGACGAGTTCTCATGCTCGCGCCCGCCCGTCGCGCATGACGTGTGCGGACCGGCTGAGGAACGCCCGGTATGCGTCGCATGCCCTGAATCATGTCGTGGAGGCCTTGGGTCGAGTGGTGGAGCAGAGAGGGGCGGACGCTCCGGAGACGGGAGAAGCCCTGACGCGCCCCCGCGGGGCGTGGCTGCGCCGGCTCGCCGGTCCGCTGCTGTCCGTGGGCATGCTCTGCCTCGCCCTGTGGGCGCTGCGTTCGCTCGCCAGCGAGGTGAGCTACCGCGAGGTCGCGCGCTACGTGCACGGCCTGGAAAACCATCGCATCGTGCTGGCCGTGCTGCTCACCGCCGCCAGCTACGGCGTGATGACCCTGTACGACTGGTTCGGCTTGGCCTCGATCGGACGCAGGCTGCCGCGCGCGCAGGTCACTTTGATCTCCTTCATCAGCTACGCCTTCAGCAATGCGCTGGGCATGGCGCTGCTGATCTCCGGTTCCATCCGATACCGCTTCTATATCCAGGCCGGTCTGTCCACCGCGGAAGTGGCCAAGGTGGTGCTGTACTGCACGGCCAGCTTCTGGCTGGGCCTGTTCGCGCTCACCGGTATCACGCTGCTGCTGGTGCCGGTGCCACCCACCGTGCCGATGGCGGCGTTGCGCATGCCGGCGGCGATCGTGCTGACCGCGATCCCGCTGCTGTGGCTGGTCGGCAGCAAGCTGCTGCGCCAGCCGCTCAAACTGTGGCGCTGGCGGCTGAGCTGGCCATCACCGGTCACCGCCGCGCGGCAGATCCTCACCGGCGCGGTGGACTGGGGCCTGGCGGCCTGGGTGCTGTATCTGCTGATGCCGAACGAGGTCGATACCGGCTTCGGTCACTTCATGGCGATCTTCGTGCTGGCGCAGATCGCCGGCCTGGTCAGCCATGTGCCCGGCGGCCTGGGCGTGTTCGAGGCGGTGATGCTGGCCGGCTTCGGCGCCACCGGCAACGAAGGCCTGGAGGCGCCGATCCTCGGCGCGCTCGCTGCGTACCGCCTGATCTACTACTTCCTGCCGCTGTGTGCGGCGACCGTAGTGGTGCTGGCGCGCGAAGCGCGCGGCGCCGCCGGCAAGGTGCCGCTGGCACCGTGGTTCACCGGCCTGCTGCCGCCATTCTTCGCCGGCCTGACGCTGGTCTCCGGCGCGGTGCTGCTGTTCTCCGGGGCCACCTCGGCGCTGCCTGGGCGCATGGAGATCCTGCGCCACGTGCTGCCGCTGCCGGTGCTGGAGATCTCGCACTTTCTGGCGAGCATGGTGGGCATGCTGCTGCTGATCCTGGCGCGCGGACTGCAGCGGCGACTGGACGCGGCCTACGTGCTGACTCTGGTGCTGCTGCTGCTCGGTGCGGTGCTGTCGCTGCTCAAGGGCATCGACTACGAAGAAGCCACTCTGCTGTCGCTGCTGGCGCTGGGGCTCGCCCCTGCGCACCGTTTGTTCTATCGCCGCGCTTCGCTGTTCAGTGCCACCTTCTCGGTGGGCTGGATCATCGCCATTCTCGCCGTGCTCGGCTGCGCCGGATGGCTGGTGTCCTTCAGCTACAAGCACGTCGAATACAGCACCAACCTGTGGTGGGAATTCAGCTTCTATCACGGCGGCGCGCCGCGTGCGCTACGCGCGCTGGTGGGCGCGGCAGCGGTGGGCATGCTGTTCGCGCTGGCCAACCTGATCCGTCCCGCTCGGCCCCATCTGCAACTGCCCGGCGAAGAAGAGCTGGCGCGCGCGCTCCCCCTGATAAAGCACTATTCCTCGGCGCAGGGGCATCTGGCGCTGATGGGCGACAAGACCCTGCTGTTCGACGGCGAGAGCAAGGCCTTCATCATGTACGACGTGGAAGGCCGCAGCTGGGTCGCCATGGGCGATCCCGTGGGCGAGGACGAAGATGCGCGCCGCGAACTGGTCTGGACCTTCCGCGAACAATGCGAGCGCGCCGGCGGCTGGCCGCTGTTCTACCAAGTGCGGCCGCAGGATCTGGATCTCTATCTGGAAGTGGGCATGAACCTCCTGAAGATCGGCGAGGAGGCCCGCGTGCCGCTGGAGAGCTTCAATCTCGACGGCAAGTCCAAGAAGGTCCTGCGCAATACCGTCAACAAGCTCACCCGCGAAGGCATGCGCCTGCAGATCGTGCCGGCGGAGGACGTGCCCGCGTTGATTCCTCGCCTGAAGTCCATCTCCGACGCGTGGATGCGCGACAAGGGCGTGCGCGAGAAGGGCTTCTCGCTGGGAACCTTCGACCCGGCTTATCTCGCCCGCACGCGGATGGCGCTGGTATGGAAGGGTGACGAGCTGGTGGCATTCGCCAACCTGTTCCTCACCGACAGCAAGGAAGAAGCGTCGGTCGATCTGATGCGCCACCTGCCGGACGGCACCGCCGGCGTGATGGATTTCCTGTTCATCGAGTTGATGCTGTGGGCGCGCCAGGAAGGCTATCGCTGGTTCAATCTCGGCATGGCGCCGTTCTCCGGCTTGCAGAACCGGCGCACCGCGCCGCTGTGGAGCCGGCTGGGCGCGCTGGTGTTCGGCCGGGGCGAGCGTTTCTACAACTTCCGCGGCCTGCACAAGTACAAAGACAAGTTCGATCCGGAGTGGGAGCCGCGCTACCTGGCCGTGCCCGCCGGCATCGCCTTGCCGCTGGTGCTGGCCAACATCGCCAGCCTGATCTCGGGCGGCCTATCGGGTATGGTGCGCCGATGAAACGAATCACCAAAGTCATCGGCGGCATCGTGCTCGCCGCCGCGGCCATCGGCGTGCTCGTCTGGCAACCCTGGCATCACGCCACGATGGCCGAGTCGCTGGTCGAGGTGCCCGCCGCGCCGGGTGAGAAGCCGTTGGCCGGGCGCGGCGACGTGGTCGCCATCTTCTATTCCGGTGACGGCGGCTGGCGCGACCTGGACAAGCAGCTCGGCGCCATCCTCGCCAAGCACGGCGTGCCCGTGATCGGCGTGAGCCTGTTGAAGTACTACTGGCGAGAGAGCAACGCCGATGCCTCGGCCGCCGATCTCGATGCGCTGATCGAGCAGTCCACCGCCAGGCTGGGCAAGCAGCGTGTGTGGCTGATCGGCTTCTCTTTCGGCGCGGACGTGCTGCCTTCGATCATCGAGCGGCTGAAGCCGGAGAACCGCGCGCGGGTCGCGCAACTGGTGCTGCTGTCGCCCAGCAAGGACGTCAGCTACGAGATCGAGATGCAGGGCTACATGGTCGAGGGCTGGTTCAAGACGCAGACGCAGAACCTGTTCCAGTGGCTCAACCCGGTGAAGCACTACGATGCGCGCCCGCCGCTGCTCGCCCTGGACGGGCATCCGCCCGTGATGTGCTACTACGGCAAGGACGACGAGGACGACACCATCTGCGCCACCGCCGGCCTGCCGGCGTGGATCAAGGTTTATCAGAAGCCCGGCGACCATCACTTCGATTACGACTACGAAGGTCTGGCACGGCAGATGATCTCGGACCTGCCCGCGGCGACCGCACAGCCATGACCTTCGGCCGATAAACCGTCCTCGCACCGATGCTACGGTGCCCCTGACAATCCGCCAGGCCAGGGGCTCGTGTGATGGACCGTAGAGACTTTCTCCGTTCGTCGTTGGTCGCCGGCTCGCTCGCCGCGCTGGGTACGGGTGCCGCACCGGCCGCTTGGGCGGCGGCTTCGCCGAAGAGTCCGCAGGATCCGCAGCACATCAATCAGAGCGTCTTTCTCGTGGGCGACGATGTCCCGCGCTACGGACGCGACACGCTGGCGCGAATGGATACCATCCTGCAGGCCCGCGACAAAGCTGGTGATTTCTATCTCAAGGGCGGCGCGGTGACAGAACTCGAGCAGCGCTTTGCCCAGCTGCTCGGCAAGGAAGACGCCGCCTTCTTGCCCACCGGCACGCTGGCCAACCAGGTCGCCCTGCGGTTGCTGTGCGGCGAGAAGAAGCGCGCACTCGTGCAGCAGGAGAGCCATGTCTACTGCGACGAGAGCGACGCGGTGACCATGCTGAGTGCGATCAACCTCGTGCCCCTGGCGCCGGGCCGCGCGGCGCCGACATTGGAAGAAGTAGATGCGGCAATCGCCGTGTCGGAGAAGGCGGCCTATCCCTTGCCGATCGGCGCGATCTCGCTGGAGAGCCCCGTGCGCCGCGCCGACGGTGCGATGGTGCCGTTCGACACCGTGCGGGCCATCGCCGAACGCGCTCGTGCCAAGGGTATCGGCCTGCATCTGGATGGCGCGCGGCTGTTGCTCAACAGTGGTGCGGAAGGATTCTCCGCGGCGACGTACGCAGCGCCGTTCGATACGGTCTACGTATCGCTCTACAAATACCTGGGCGCGCCTTTCGGTGCGATTCTCGCCGGCACCAAAGCGACGATCGCCAGGGCGCGCGATGCACGGCACATCTTCGGTGGCACCATCTTTCGCGGCTGGCAGGAAGCGCTGCTCGCGCTGGACGGCCTCGACGGTTTCGAAGAGCGCTTCGCCAAAGTGCGCGCCGCGGGCGACAAGCTGCTCGACGGCCTGGCGAAGCTGGACGGTTATGCCGTGCGCCGCGTCGAGAACGGCACCAATATCCATGTCGTCGACATCGCCGAAGGGCGACGCCAGGGTTTGCAGGCTCGCCTGGAAAAAGCCGGCGTCATCATCGGCGAGCCGCATGACGGCCGCCTTGCGCTCACCTTCAACCTGACCCTGCTGCGCCGTTCGCCCGAGGCCATCGTCAAAGCCTTCGCCAGTTAGTGCACGTGCTTCAATAGCGGCGGCCTCGATCCTCCCGGTTGACACGGATGCACGAGGGAAGCGTGCTCTAATGCGGCACGGGATGAACGAGGCCAAGCCATGCGCGATCCGGACGACGAAAAGGCCGTGGGTGAACAGGCGCTCGAACTGGCCGACGAAGCCATCGGCCTAGGCGCCGCCAAGCGATATGCCGAGGCATTGCAGCGCTGGGAACGGGCTTCGGCATTCACCGACCGGCATCTTGCCGATCGGGATGTCGATCGCCGGATCAAGAGCGGCTTGGAGGCGGCGCTGTTCGCCGCAGGCAAGTATCGGGAGAGCATCGCGGTGTCCGAGACCGCGGCCCTGCTGCCTGAAGATCGGGCAGCCGTTGCCATCGCTGACCTTGGCCCGATCCTATCTCCGGCTTTCGTTGCCCGAGTGCGCCGAGCGCTATCTCCAGGAGGTTTACGGGCTGATCGGCGACGACATCTATCAGCCGTTCGATGCACCCGATCACGAAGCGATCCGTACGGCATTGGCCCGCATGCAGGAATGAGTGCGCGGCCAGTCGCAGCACCTTGGCGCGCGAATCCCGCCGCGATCTCTATCCCTACCGTCGAGTGATCGATGTCTCTCTTCAAAGCTTCCGTTTCACCGGCAACTCGCAATCCCGGCATCGATCTGCTGCGTGGCCTTGCCATTCTTCTGGTGGTGTTGCATCACATCGGGCTGCGCATTCCGCTCAAGAAAACCGCGCTGGCCGAGGTGCTGCCCACGCGCCTGCTGAGTGCGCTGAACTTCAACGGCTACGAAGCGGTGTTCGTGTTCTTCGTCATTTCCGGTTTCCTGATTGCCGGCAATGCGATTGGCCGATGGGGTGCGCTGGAGCGCATCGATGTGCGCGACTTCTATGCGCGTCGCTTCGCGCGCATTGCGCCATGTCTGCTGGTGCTGGTCGTGGTTTTGAGTGCCCTGCATCTCGCAGGGGTGAAGGATTACGTCATCCAGCGCGAGGGGCAGTCGTTGCCACGCGCGGTATTCGCTGCGATGGGCCTGCATCTGAACTGGTACGAGGGGCAGACCGGCTATCTGCCCGGCAACTGGGATGTGCTTTGGTCGCTGTCGATCGAGGAAGTGTTCTACCTCGGCTTCCCGCTGGCGTGCCTGCTGTTGCGCCGCGATGCGCTGATGGCGCTGCTGCTGTGCGTGTTCGCCGTGGCCCTGCCGTGGCTGCTGTCTTCGCTCGACCAAGCCAGCGAGATCTGGAAAGAGAAGGCGTATCTGCCTGGCATGTCCGCCATCGGCACCGGCGTACTCGGCGCGCTGGCGGTGGCGCATTGGACGGCACCGCGCTGGGCCACCCGGACCTTGGGTGTCGTCGGCGCGATCGGCCTGTTCGCAGTGTTCATCGCCATGCCGTTCTGGTGGCCGCTGTTGCAGGACGGCGTGATGTTGCTGCTCACCTTCTCGACGCTGTGCGTGCTGGTGGCGTGCCGCCAGCGCGAGGCGACGCTGCCGTTGCCCGGTTTGGGTTGGCTGCGCCGCTGGGGGCAGCTCAGCTACGAGATCTACCTGACGCACATGTTCGTGGTGTACGGCGTGGTGCGCCTGTTCCGGGCCAGCGGCGGCGACATGGCGCGCGGATGGCTGTGGTACCTGCCGGCGTTGCTGTTGTGCTGGTTGCTGGGTGCCGCGGTGGAGCGCTGTCTGTCGGCGCCATGCGAGCGTTGGCTGCGTGCGCGGCTGCGGCGCACGAGGCCTTCCGTCGGGACCGTCGTGGCGGCGATGGACTGATTCACAGCTCCAGCAAGTCGCGCCCTATTACCAGTCGACCTTGGAAGTGCGGTGCCACGGCATCGCGCCAGACCTCGTCGGTCAGCGCCGGATCGCCGCCAGGGACGAAGTGGTTGAGTACCAGAGTCTTCACCCCGGCCTCGGTGGCGACGCGGCCTACTTGCTCGGTGGTGGTATGGCTGGCCAGCAGGTGTTCGCGCAGGCGCTCCGCGTTGGGTTCGGACGCGATGAGTTTCTCCAGCGCGGGTGCGTACATCACCTCGTGCACCAGCACGTCGGCGCCGCGCGCCAGCTCGATCAGCGCGGGCGTGGGGCGCGTGTCGCCCGAAAACACGATCGAACGATCCGGGCAGTCGAAGCGATAGGCGAAGGCTGGCGCCACCGGCGGATGCGCCACCAGCGCGGCGGTGACCTTGACCCGTTCATCGCGCATGACCAGGCCGGCTCGGCTCAACTCGTGCGGCACGATCAGCGGTGCCAGCGGCGGACGTCCCTCGTCCTTGATGCGAGTCTGGATGTCGTACTCGTTCATGCGCAGGAAGTCGCGCGTCATCGCGGCCAGCGGCGGCGGTCCCCAGGTATCCACGCGCGTGTGCAATCGAGCGGACCAGGCCAGCCAAAGAAGGTTGCCGTAGTCGGCATTGTGGTCGGAGTGCTGGTGCGTGACGAAGACATGGCGGATCGCGCCGAGATCCAGTCCAGCCTTCACCATTTGTCGCGCCACTCCGTTGCCACAATCGATCACGTACACCACGCCGTCGACGACGATGGCACTGGCAGGCGCGGCACGGTCGGGTTTGGGCGTGGGACCGCCGGCGGTGCCCAGGAGGATCAGGCGAGAGCGGGGCGCCGGGTCACCCATGAGCCGCAGCGGGGCCAGTGCTCCCGCGGCCAGTACCAGCCCCGCCGTCTGGAGCAGGCGGCGACGAGAGAGCGCGATGACATCGGACCGAGGCATGGCAAGTCTTCCACGGGTGGAACCACGGGGACAGTATGGCAACCACCGGGTGGAAGCTTCACCTTCGGCGGCCACCTTGCGATTGCGCGAACCCGGTCCGGCTCGGGTATGGTGGCGGCGGGGGACGAGGAGCGCATCGGGCCGGCAGTTCGCACCGGATCCGGTAGCCGCCAGGACGGCATGGGGTTAGACCATGCGATCGTATCCGGGCAGGGGCGGCATATGGCTGCACAGAACAACGGGATGGAATGGGATGGCGCCGTCTACAAGACGCTGCTCGAATCGACGCGCGCGATTCCCTGGAAGATCGATTGGGCCACACAACGCTTCAGTTACATCGGGCCGCAGATCGAAGGCTTGCTAGGTTGGGCGCAGAGCAGCTGGGCGACGGTGCAGGACTGGGCCGAACGCATCCACCCGGAGGATCGCGAACGGGTCGTGCAGTTCTGCGTCGCGCAGTCCATGGCCGGCATGGATCACGAAGCCGACTATCGCGCCCTGACCTGCGAAGGGGCGTACGTATGGATTCGCGACGTCGTCCACGTCGTGCGTCATGAGGACGGCAGCGTGGATGCGCTGGTGGGCTTCATGTTCGACATCAGCGAACGCAAACAGGCCGAGGAACAATTGCTGCGGCTCCAGCGCGAGCTGACCGAACTGTCTTTCCGCGATGGCCTGACCGGGGTCGCCAACCGGCGCCGGCTCGATGCCTTCCTCGATGCGGAATGGCAGGCCGCGCTGCGCGCGGACGGCTGGCTGTCGCTGATCTTGATCGATATCGATTGCTTCAAGGAATACAACGACCATTACGGCCATCTCGCCGGCGATGCGTGCCTGCGCCGCGTCGCCGCGCTGCTGGACGGCGAAACCTCGCGTGCGCGGGAATTGCTCGGCCGCTTCGGCGGCGAAGAGTTCCTGATGGTGCTGCCAGGCAGCGATGCGGCCGCCGCCCAGGCGCGCGCTGCGCGTCTGCGCGACCGGCTGGCCGAGGCAGTTATCCCGCATGAAAGATCGCGTGTCGCGCCGCGGCTCACCGTGAGCATCGGCGTCGTTGCCGCACGTCCGGCGGCGGCTGGCGATCACGTTGGCTGCCTCGAACGCGTGGACCGCTGCCTTTACGAGGCCAAGGCGCGAGGCCGCGACCGGATCGTCGGCGCGGAAGACAGCGTCGCGGCGTGAAGTGAACTGCGTCGGCGCCGTTACCGGTAGCGGTTGATCGTGTCGCGCAAGTCCAGCGCGGCCTCCCGCGAGGCTTGCGCGAAGTCCTCGCCGCTGCCGGCGTAGAGGATGGCGCGGGAAGAGCTGATCATCAGTCCCGTGCCGTCGGCGGTGCGCCCGTGTGCGACGACCGCTTCCACATCGCCGCCCTGCGCGCCGATGCCCGGCACCAGCAGCGGCACGTCGCCGACCAGGGCGCGCACTTCGGCGAGTTGCTCGGGCCAGGTGGCTCCGGTCACCAGGGCGCAATTGCCGTGGGTGTTCCAGTCGCGTGCGACCAGTTCGGCGACGTGCTGGTAGAGCGGCCGGCCGCCCACATCGAGATCCTGCAGGTCCGAGGCACCTGGGTTGGAGGTATGGCACAGCAGGATCACGCCCTTGTCGGCGCGGTCCAGGAACGGCTGGATGGAGTCGCGGCCGAGATAGGGATTGAGCGTCACCGCATCGGCACCGAAGCGTTCGAACGCTTCGGTGACGTAATGCTGCGCGGTGCTGCCGATGTCGCCGCGCTTGGCGTCGAGAATCACCGGCACGCCCGGATGACGGTCGTGGATGTGAGCGATCAGGCGTTCGAGCGCGTCCTCCGCGCGCAGCGCGGCGAAGTGTGCGATCTGCGGCTTGTACGTGCAGACCAGGTCGGCCGTGGCGTCGACGATGGCCGCGCAGAACTTGAAGACGGCATCGGCGTCGTCGCGCAGATGAGCGGGGAATTTCGCCGGCTCGGGATCGAGGCCGACGCAGACCAGGGAGTGGTTGCGCTGCCATGCGGCTCGCAGGGCTTGCATGAAGTGCATGTCTTTCTCCCTTGCCTTACCCATCCATCCCTCTTCCCTCCGGGAAGAGGTCAGGGTGAGGGGCGGGTCTTGCGGTAACTGTCGTTTGAAACGTGCTTCTTCTGAGGATCGGTGGCTCGCCGGAGAGGATCGATGGCGCGTGGCGTGCTTGCCGCTTCTGCTTCTACGCTCCGCCCAGCCCCTCACTCCAGGCCCTCTCCCCGAGGGGAGAGGGCGTTCGGGCGTTTACGCCAGCTTCTTGTACTTCACGCGATGCGGCTTCGCCGCCTCGTCGCCCAGGCGGCGCTTCTTGTCCGCTTCGTACTCGTTGTAGTTGCCAGGGAAGAACTCGACGTGCGAGTCGCCTTCGAACGCGATGATGTGCGTGGCGATGCGATCGAGGAACCAGCGGTCATGCGAGATCACCACGGCGCAGCCCGGGAATTCGAGCAGAGCGTCTTCCAGTGCGCGCAAGGTTTCCACGTCCAGGTCGTTGGACGGTTCGTCGAGCAGCAACACGTTGCCACCTTGCAGCAAGGTTTTGGCCATGTGCAGGCGGCCACGCTCGCCGCCCGACAGCTGGCCGACGATCTTCTGCTGGTCGGTGCCCTTGAAGTTGAAGCGGCCGATGTAGGCGCGCGACTGGATCTCGAAGTTGCCGATGGTGAGGATGTCCGAACCGCCAGACACTTCCTGCCACACGTTGTTCTTCGCATCGAGCGCGTCGCGGGACTGATCGACGTAGGCCAGCTTGACCGTGTGGCCCAGCTTCACCTCGCCCGAGTCCGGCTGCTCCTTGCCCATGATCATCCGCATGAACGTGGATTTGCCGGCGCCGTTCGGGCCGATCACGCCGACGATGGCGCCCGGCGGGATCTTGAACGACAGGTCGTCGATCAGCACGCGGTCGCCGAACGCTTTGCTGACGTTCTTGAACTCGATCACTTCCTGGCCCAGGCGCTCGCCCGGCGGAATGAAGATCTCATTCGTTTCGTTGCGGCGCTGGTATTCGACCGAGTTGAGCTCCTCGAAGCGGTTCAAGCGCGCCTTGCCCTTGGACTGGCGGCCCTTGGCGGCCGAGCGCACCCACTCCAGCTCCTTCTCGATCGCCTTCTGGCGCGACTTCTCCTGGCTGGCTTCCTGCTTGAGGCGAGCGTCCTTCTGCTCCAGCCACTCGGTGTAGTTGCCCTTCCACGGAATGCCGCGGCCGCGGTCCAGTTCGAGGATCCATTCGGCGGCGTTATCGAGGAAGTAGCGGTCATGGGTGACGGCCACCACCGTGCCGGGGTAGTTCTGCAGGAACTGCTCCAGCCAGTCCACCGACTCGGCGTCCAGATGGTTGGTCGGCTCGTCCAGCAGCAGCATGTCCGGCTTGGACAGCAGCAGGCGGCACAGCGCCACGCGGCGCTTCTCGCCGCCGGACAGCGGGCCGATCTTGGCGTCCCACGGCGGCAGGCGCAGCGCGTCGGCGGCCACTTCGAGCTGGCGCTCCAGCGCGTGGGCGTCGTTCACCGCCAGGATGTTCTCCAGCTCCTGCTGCTCGGCGGCCAGCTTGTCGAAGTCGGCGCCTTCCTCGGCATAGGCGGCGTAGACCTCTTCCAGACGCTTCTGCGCATCGAGCACTACGGAGACGCCTTCCTCGACCGCTTCGCGCACGGTCTTTTCCGGATCCAGCTGCGGCTCCTGCGCCAGGTAGCCGACCTTGATGCCGGGCTGCGGGCGGGCCTCGCCCTGAAAATCGGTGTCGACGCCGGCCATGATGCGCAGCACCGTGGACTTGCCCGCGCCGTTGAGGCCCAGCAGGCCGATCTTGGCGCCGGGGAAGAACGAGAGCGAGATGTCCTTGATGATCTGGCGCTTCGGGGGAACGATCTTGCTCACCCCGTTCATGGTGTAGATGTACTGCATGGAGCCTCCGGAGGCGTGCGCCGCCGACCCAGGGGGTGGGCGAGGACACTAGGGCGTTGGGTTAAACCCAAGATTATAGCGGGTCGGCGGGTCATCCCGGTGACGGCGCGGGCGGTCGCGGGGCGGTATCGGCCCGGGTATCCGCCGGTCGCCGCCTCACCGTAGCCATGCCTTGGAGCCGGCCGGCCAGTTGCGTACGTCAGGCTGCGCGCTCGCGATTTCAAGGAGAACGCAGCCATGGATTCCCTGGTTCCGATGCCGCCGCGCCAGCTGTGGCGCCTGGATGCGTGGGCGGACGACTGGGCGGCCGCGCGAGGCGCGTGGGCCCGCGCGCTGCACGAGTTCGTCTGCTTCGGTCTCAAGCAGGCCTGGGCCTGCCTGTTCGGCGGCGGCATGCTGGCCCTGTTGCTGCTGACCTGGGCGTTCTACCCAGGCAGCGCCTGGCTGGCGCGCTACGACTTCCTCACCCTGGCCGCGCTGGCGCTGCAGTGCCTGCTGCTGGGCCTGCGCCTGGAGACGCGTGAGGAAGCGCTGGTCATCCTGCTGTTCCACCTGATCGGCACGGCGATGGAAGTGTTCAAGACCGCGATGGGCTCGTGGGAATACCCGGAGCCTTCGCTGCTGCGCATCGGTGGCGTGCCGCTGTTCACCGGGTTCATGTACGCCGCGGTCGGCAGCTACATCGCGCGCGCCTGGCGGCTGTTCGATTTCCGCTTCTCGCGCCATCCATCCTTCGCGGCGACGGCGTGGCTGGCGCTGGCGATCTACGCCAACTTTTTCGCGCACCATTTTCTGCCGGACGCGCGCTGGCTGTTGTTCGTCGCGGTGGCCTTGCTGTTCGGCCCGACCTGGATCCACTTCCGCGTGCGCCACGAACACCGCCGCATGCCGCTGCTGCTGGGCTTCGTGCTGGTGGCCGCCTTCATCTGGCTGGCCGAAAACGTGGGCACCTTCGCCGCCGCGTGGCGCTATCCGGCGCAGCGGGACGGCTGGAGCGTCGTCCCGCTGAGCAAGCTCGGTTCCTGGCTGCTGCTGATGATCATCAGCTATGTGATGGTGTCGGCCGTCCACCGCGTGGACCGGCGCCGGCGCGACTAGTCAGCGCTCGCTGTCCAGCGAGCTCATGCCTTGCGCGCTGTAGCGGTCGCCCGCCACCGCGCCCTTGGGCACGGCCTGCTCGATCAGCGCCAGTTCCTCCGCGCCGAGACGCACGTTCAGGGCGTCAAGCGCCTCGCGCAGCCGGATGCGGGTGCGTGCGCCGACCAGCGGCACAATGTCGTCGCCGCGGGCCAATACCCAGGCGATGGCGATCTGGGCGACGCTGGCGCCATGCGCCTCGGCGAGCTCGCGCAACTGCTCCACCAGATCGAGGTTGTGGCGCAGGTTGTCGCCCTGGAAGCGCGGGCTGTGGCTGCGGAAATCCCGGGCACCGGTCTGGCGTGCCGTGTTCCAGTGTCCGCTGATCAGGCCGCGCGAAAGTACGCCATAGGCGGTGACGCCCACGCCCAGTTCGCGGCAGGCGGGCAGGATGACTTCCTCGATGCCGCGGCTGACCAGGGAGTATTCGATCTGCAAGTCGGCGACCGGCAGGACGGCGTTTGCGCGCCGGATGGTCGAGGCGCTCATCTCGGAAAGCCCCAGATGCCGTACATAACCGGCCTTGACCAAGTCGGCGATGGCGCCGACGGTGTCTTCGATCGGCACGGCCGGATCCAGCCGCGCCGGCCGGTAGATGTCCACGTAATCGGTGCGCAGGCGCTTGAGCGAATAGGCCAAGGCGGTCTTCACCGCGACCGGGCGCGCGTCGTAGCCGAGCCAGTCGCCGGCGGGGCCGCGCTGGGCGCCGAACTTCACGCTGAGCTGGTAACCGTCGCGCGGTCGGCCGCTCAGGGCCTCGCCGAGCAGCATCTCGTTGTGGCCCATGCCGTAGAAATCGCCGGTATCCAGCAGGGTGACGCCGGCGTCCAGCGCCGCGTGCACGGTGGCGATGCTTTCGCCGCGATCCGCGTCACCGTAGAAGTCCGGCGACATGCCCATGCAGCCGAGGCCGAGGGCGGAGACGCGCAGGGGCTGCTTGCCGAGGGAACGCTGTTGCATGGGCGGACTCCAGGGGGCGGAGAAGGTAGCCATGCTGCGCCCGGGCGAGGGCCCCGGCAAGCCGGGAAAACGGCGGTGGCCGATCGCCCGGATACGCGCCGGTAT
Source organism: Dyella sp. CR10 (assembly GCF_055814425.1). Lineage (NCBI taxonomy): Bacteria > Pseudomonadati > Pseudomonadota > Gammaproteobacteria > Lysobacterales > Rhodanobacteraceae > Dyella > Dyella sp. CR10. The sequence goes on along the minus strand of NZ_CP185986.1, from coordinate 3,620,735 downwards.
GCGGTTTTGCGGACCTGCGGCGGTGGCCCCCCAACCCCCCGGGCGCTACACTTTCCGGCTCTATCCCCCCGCTACCCGCAGAGGTCAGGATGTTTTCCAAGAACGAGACGATCGCCGGCTTCGACGATGAGCTGGCCAAGGCGATGGCCGACGAGGCGCGCCGCCAGGAAGACCACGTCGAGCTGATCGCCTCCGAAAACTACGCCAGCCCGCGTGTGCTCGAGGCGCAGGGCAGCGTGCTGACCAACAAGTACGCCGAAGGCTATCCGGGCAAGCGCTACTACGGCGGCTGCGAGTACGTGGACGTGGCCGAGCGCCTCGCCATCGATCGCCTGAAGGAGCTGTTCGGCGCCACCTACGCCAACGTGCAGCCGCACTCCGGCTCGCAGGCCAACCAGGCGGTGTACTTCGCGCTGCTCAATCCGGGCGACACCATCCTGGGCATGAGCCTGGCCCACGGTGGCCACCTCACGCACGGCGCCAAGGTCAATCTCTCCGGCAAGATCCTCAATGCCGTTCAGTACGGCGTGAACGACCAGGGCCTGGTCGACTACGACGAAGTCGAGCGCCTGGCCCTCGAGCACAAGCCGAAGATGATCGTGGCCGGCTTCAGCGCCTATTCGCAGGTGATGGACTGGGCGCGCTTCCGCGCCATCGCCGACAAGGTCGGCGCCTACCTGTTCGTGGACATGGCGCACGTCGCCGGCCTGATCGCCGCGGGCGTGTACCCCAGCCCGCTGCCGCACGCGCACGTGGTCACCTCCACCACGCACAAGACGCTGCGCGGTCCGCGCGGCGGCATCATCGTGGCCAAGGACGCCGGCGAAGAGATCGAGAAGAAGCTGCAGTCCATCGTGTTCCCCGGCATCCAGGGCGGCCCGCTGATGCACGTGATCGCCGCCAAGGCGGTGGCCTTCAAGGAAGCGCTGGATCCTTCCTTCAAGACCTACCAGCAGCAGGTGGTGAAGAACGCCAAGGCGATGGCCAAGACCTTCATCCAGCGCGGCTACAAGATCGTCTCCGGCGGCACCGAGAACCACCTCATGCTGGTGGACCTGATCGGTCGCGACGTCACCGGCAAGGATGCGGAAGAAGCGCTGGGCAAGGCGCACATCACGGTCAACAAGAACGCCGTGCCGAACGATCCGCGCAAGCCTTTCGTCACCTCCGGCCTGCGCATCGGCACGCCCGCCGTCACCACCCGCGGCTACCAGGAAGCGGACGTGATCGACCTGGCCGGCTGGATCTGCGACGTGCTGGATGCACCGAACGACGAAGCGGTGCTGGCCAAGGTGCGCGAGCAGGTCACCGCACAGTGCCGGAAGTACCCGGTCTACGGCTGAGGCCGAGGTCGGTCGAGGCCGCTCCCTTTGGGCTTCCTGCGCCTCGCTCCGGGGCGCAGGAGCCGGCGCCGGGTTGTACGGCGGCCCGACTGAACGTCTAATGGCGCCCCATGCATTGCCCCTTTTGTCAGCATGAAGACACCCGCGTGATCGATTCGCGACTGGCCGACGACGGCACCACGGTGCGGCGGCGGCGCGAATGCCCGCAATGCGGGGAGCGTTTCAACACGTACGAAACCGCGGAGCTGAAGCTGCCGGCGATCGTCAAGAGCGGCGAGCGGCGCGAGAGTTTCGACGAGCGCAAGCTGCGTGTCAGTTTCGAGCGCGCGCTGCAGAAGCGGCCGGTGGCCAGCGACGCGGTCGACGTGGCGGTGCGCACCATCGTCAACGACCTGCGCAAGAGCGGCGAGCGCGAAGTGCCGTCGCGGCAGATCGGCGAGCTGGTGATGCGCGAACTCAAGAAGCTCGATCAGGTCGCGTATGTGCGCTTCGCCTCCGTGTACCGTAAATTCGAGGACGTGCAGGCGTTCCGCGAAGAGATCGAGAAGCTCGAGCGCGATCTCCCCGGCCTGGAGAACCTGCAGTTGTCGCTGCTGGGCGAAGCGGGAGCCCGGCGCAAGAAATAACGAGGCGCGAGCAGGGTCGCCCGCCGCCAGCTTCCAAGGAGAGGAACCATGCGCGTTCACGCATTCTGGTCGAAGGCCGTCCCGGCCGCCCTGATGATTCTGTTCGCCACCGGCCACGCGGCCGCCATGGGCTGCGGCCCGGCGGACCCCGGGCTGGCCGGCCGCTACGTGCTCGACGGCGAGGAAATCGGCTCCGAGTTGCTGCTGCGGGCCGACGGCCGCTTCGAATACCTGCTCGCCTACGGTACGTCCGATGCGCGCGCGCACGGCTGCTGGCGCCGCCAGGACGGCCAGGTCGTGCTGGAGACGGCCCGCCTGCCGCTGGCCGGGCTGCGCCTGGTCAAGCGACGCTCGCTCGACGGCAGCAACAGTCCGGAAAGCATGCAGCCCGTGCCGCCGACGGACGCCGACGCGGGCGCCACCGGCGACACCGTCGTGGTGGCACTGACCCGCGCCCTGGCTGGCTCGCCGGTGTGGCTGGAGTACGCCGATGGCCATCGCGCGCGACAGCCCGCCGGCCCCGACGGCCGCGCGAGCTTCGCCCGCGCCGGCATGCCGGCGGTGCGCCGTATCGGCGTGGCCATGCCGGGCGAAGCCGCGCCGGCGCGCTGGTTCGATAACGAGGAAGATGGCCGGCGCCTGTTCCTCGTCGGCAGCGATGGCGCCAGCGAGGATCGCTATGCCGCATCGACGCCGGTATTCCGGCGCATGGAGCTGGAAGTGCTGGCCCCCGGCCGTCTCACCGCCCACCTGGGGCAGGGCGTCACCGGGCATTACGAACGGCGCTGAGCGAGCCGCGCCGGGCAGGCACCGATAGACTGTGCCGTCCCACCGCAAGAGGACGGCCATGACCGCCAGCTTTTCGCCCATCGACCACGCCCTGATGGCGCAGGCCCTGCGCCTGGCCGAGCGCGGGCTGTTCACCACACAGCCCAATCCGCGCGTGGGCTGCGTGATCGCGCATGGCGATCGCGTGGTGGGCGAAGGCTTTCATCCGCGCGCCGGCGAGCCGCATGCCGAAGTGTTTGCCCTGCGCGCCGCCGGCGAGCAGGCGCGCGGCGCGACCGCCTACGTCACGCTGGAGCCCTGCGCGCACTACGGCCGCACGCCGCCTTGCGCCGATGCGCTGGTCGCGGCCGGCGTGTCGCGGGTGGTGGTCGCCGCGGAGGATCCCTTCCCGCAAGTGGACGGGCGCGGCATCGGCAAGTTGCGCGACGCCGGCATCGAGGTGGCCTCCGGGCTGATGCGCGATGCAGCGCGCGAGCTCAATGTCGGTTTCTTCAGCCGTTTCGAGCGCGGTCGTCCGTGGGTGCGCGTGAAGCTGGCGATGAGCCTGGATGGCCGCACCGCGCTCGCCAATGGCGAATCCAAATGGATCACCGGCGAGGCCGCGCGCGCCGATGTGCAACGCTGGCGCGCGCGCAGTTCGGCGATTCTCACCGGCAGCGGCACGGTGCTGGCGGACGATCCGCAGCTGACCGTGCGCCTGCCTGCAGGCGAGGCCTTCGCGCCGCCGTTGCGCGTCGTGCTGGATCGCGCGCTGCGCACGCCAGCCGGCAGCCACGTACTGGACGATGCGGTACCCACGCTGCTGCTGCATGCTCCCGACGCAGCCGTGCCGGCGCATCTGGCGACCGTGGAGCGCGCCGTGGTGAAACCGGAACGCGACGGACTGGACCTGCGTGACGTATTGGCGATGCTCGCCGCGCGCGGTTGCAACGAGCTGCACGTGGAAGCCGGTCCCACGCTGTGCGGCGCACTGCTTGCGCAGGGGCTGGCGGACGAACTGCTGATCTATGTCGCCCCGCTGCTGCTGGGCGACAGCGCGCGGCCTTTGCTGCATCTGCCCGCGCTCGAGGACATGGGCGCGCGCTGGAACCTCAAGCTGATCGACCAGCGTCTGCTCGGCCAGGACCTGCGCCTGCGCCTGCGCCCGGCTTGAAGCACATTTGACCGCTCCAGAAGGGGCACCCAGAATCGCCGACCTGGCGCCGCGGGCGCCTGTCGTCAGAGAAGTGAAGGAGTGCGCGGCATGCTCACCGCAGCGGAGCGCGAACAGTTCCGTACCCAGGGTTACGTGATCCGCGATGCGCTCGATGCGGACGACGTCGCGCGCTATGCGGCCGGCGTGGAAGCCACGCGCGCCGAACGTGGCGAGCGCGGCCGCATGATGAACCTGCAGTTCCTGCAGCCCGGCAAGGAGGTGCGCGCGATCCAGGATGTGATCTGCCATCCGGCCTTGCGCGCCATCGCCGCCGATCTGCTCGGCGAGGACATCGTGATCGACGGCGCCTCGCTGTTCTGCGCGGACGCCGGCGTGGACTATCGCCAGGGCTGGCACCGTGACCTGATGCAGGTCCCGGACGATCAGATCGACCCGCACTGGTTCAGCGACGCGTACCACTACAACTACGTGCAGGTGAACATCCCGCTCACCCCGGACCCCTGCCTGTGGCTGGTGCCGGGCAGCCATCGCCGGCCGCTGGACGAGGCCGAGCGGCGCTTGTTCGGCGACGATCCGCGCATCGCGCCGGTCGATGCGCAGCCCGAGCTGGAGCAAGGCCTGCAACTGGTGCTGCAACCGGGGCAGGCAGTGTTCTACAACAACTACGCCGTGCACCGCGGCTACGGTGGCGTGCTGGCGCAGCCGCGCATCACCATCCACCTGGGCTTCCATTCGAAGCGGCATGCGCCGACCTGCCACTTCGGCGTGCTCGACCATCGCCAATACACGCCGGACTATCTGGCCAGTCTGGAGTCCGTCGTGCGCGCGGCGCTGGAAGACCATATCGCCGAGCGCGCGCGCCATCCGGAAGTGGACCAGTACCACGCTTGGCACCAGCAATTCATCCGCAAGGAATTCGAGATCCGATGAGCAGCGAAACGCAGGTCATCCGTTGGGGCATCATCGGTTGCGGCAACGTCACCGAGGTTAAGAGCGGCCCGGGGTTCCAGAAGGCGCCGCACTCTGCGCTGGTAGCGGTGATGCGCCGCGATGGCGACAAGGCGCGCGACTATGCGCAGCGCCATGGGGTGCCACGGTGGTATGACGATGCGGCTGCGCTGATCGCCGATCCGGAGGTGGATGCGGTCTATGTGGCCACGCCGCCGTCCACGCACAAGCAGTACGCGCTGATGAGCATCGCCGCCGGCAAGCCGGTGTACGTGGAAAAGCCGATGGCGCTGGACCACGCTGAATGCGAGGCGATCCTGCGCGCGGGACGCGAAGCGGGCGTGGCGGTCTTCGTGGCGTATTACCGCCGCATGCTGCCGCGCTTCCACAAAGTGCGCGAGCTGCTGTTCGACGAGCGCGTCATCGGCGCGCCGCGCATCGTCAACAGCGTGCTCTACGAACCGCACCATCCGCGCTATCACGACCGCCAGAATCTGCCTTGGCACGTGGTGCCCGCGATCTCCGGCGGCGGCGTGTTCATGGACATCGGCTGCCACACGCTGGACATCCTCGACTGGCTGTTCGGGCCGATCGTGTCGGCCGAAGGGCGTGCCGGCAATCAGCTGGGCGCCTATCCGCCGGAGGACACGGTGGCGATGTCCTTCGCCTTCGACAGCGGCGTGCTCGGCACGGGCCTGTGGAACTTCGACAGCTACAAGCACCACGACTGCATCGAAGTGATCGGCGATCGCGGCAGCATGCGCTTTGCGACGTTCGGCGACGGGCCGATCGTGGTGGAGACGAAGGATGGCCTGCGCGAGCACCGCGTGGCCAATCCCGCACATATCCAGCAGCCGCTGATCGAGACCATCGTGCGCGAGCTGCGCGGCGAAAAGGGCGTCTGTCCGTCGACCGCCGAGAGCGGCGCGCGCACCAGCTGGGTAATGGACCAGGTGCTGCGCGCGTACCGACGAAAGACGGGGCAGGTGATCGGCGAGTAACGCGCTCGGCTGCGCGTCATTCCGGCCTGCGCCGGAATGACCCTCGGCTTCACTTCGTGAAATCGATGCCGATCTTGCCGAAGTGCTTGCCGGCGGCGAGCTGCTCGAACGCCTCATGCAGTTCGCCAAAGCCGTAGACCGCATCCAGCACCGGTGCCAGCCGGATCGCTTCCAGCGCTTCGACCATGCGCTCGTGTTCCTCGAGCGAGGCGACGGAAATGCCTTGCAGATGCACGCGCTTTAGGATCGCCGACACCAAGGGAAATGAAGCCTCGCGTCCGCCCATGAATCCTACGATGCCGATGAAGCCGTGCATCGCCGTCGCCTCCACCGATTGCGCGAAGGTCGAAGCGCCGACCGTTTCGACCACCACGTCCACGCCGCGTCCGCCATTCGCTTCACGCACCGCCGCGCTCCATTCGGGCAGCTTTGCGTAGTTGACGCCGATATCGGCGCCCAGGGCCTTGGCGCGTGCCAGCTTCTCATCGCTGGACGACAGCAGGATCACTTTCGCGCCGCGCGCTTTCGCCAGCTGCAGGGCGAACAGCGACACGCCGCCCGTACCCAGCAACAGCACGCTCTGACCGGTGGTGAGGCGGGCCTGTTCCAGCGCAGTCCACGCGGTGAGCGCGGCGATCGGAAGTGTGGCGGCCTGCAAGGCAGTCATGTGCGATGGCGCACGCGCCAGCGCATAAGCGTCATAGCAAGCCAGCTCGCGCATCGCGCCGGGCCCCGGACCGCCGAGGTCGGCGCTTTCCCACTCGGGGCGCATCGCGCCGGCGAGCCAGCGCGCCTTGTAGAACGTGGTGACGCGGTCGCCGGGCTTGAAGCGGGTGACGCCGTCGCCGACCTCCAGCACCGTGCCGGCGCCATCGGAGACCGGCACCATCGGCAGCGGCACGTCACGGTACAGCTGGCCGTTGAGCATCAGATGATCGCGGAAGTTGAGCGAGGCCGCTTCCATCTTCACCAGCACCTGCCCGGGGCCGGGGCGCGGCGCGGGCTGGTCGGTGAGGGTGAGGCCGGAGAGGCCGAAAGCGGAGAGCTGATAGGTGCGCATGGCGATGCCTCGACGGGGAAGATGGCACCATGGTGACCTTCGCGTCGAAAGGTGATAATCCATCGATATCGCACATCTTTTGTTCGCGCTATGAATCAATCGTTCGAGCTCACCCCGAACCGCCTGCGCGAGCTGCGCGGCTTCGCCATCGCGGCGCGGCGGCTCAACTTCTCCCGCGCCGCGCATGAGGCCGGCTGCACGCCATCGGTACTGAGCCGGCGCATCGCTTCGCTGGAAGCGGCCGTCGGCGGCAAGCTGTTCCTGCGCACCACGCGCCGCATGACGCTGACGCCGCGCGGCGAGCAACTGCTGGCACATTGCGAGCGGCTGGATGCGGTGATGCTCGACCTGGCCGCGGACCTGCGGCCGCGCAGCGGTGATCCGGCCGGACGCTTGTGCCTGAATCTGCCAGCCTCCTATGGCCGCCTGCGCGTCGCGCCGCTGCTGGCGCGTTTCATGGCCAGGCATCCGCGCATCCGCATCGAGGCGGTGTACGACGATGCGTATGCCGACCTGGTCGCCGGCCGCATCGATCTGGCCGTGCGCGTGGGCCGGCTGGCCGATGCGCAGCTGGTGGCACGGCGCGTCGACGGCATGCGCCGCTATCTGTGCGCATCGCCTTCGTATCTCGCCGCGGCGCCCGCGCTGACGGATCCCGCGGAACTGAAGGCGCAGCGCTGCGTCGCGTTCAGCGGCCTGCGCACGGGGACGCTGTGGCAATTCAGCCAGGGGCGCCGCCGGCGTTCGGTACGAATCGATCCGGTGCTCACTTGCAACGACTCCGTAGCGACGCGCGAAGCGCTGCTGGCCGGCGTCGGCATCGGCATCCAGGGTGATTACATGGCCGATGCCCTGGTCGCGCGCGGCAAGCTGGTCAGGGTGCTGCCGGAGTGGGAGATAAGCACCTCGCCGATCCAGCTGGTCTGGTTGCCGGGCGCGGATCGGGCGCCGGCGCTGCGTGCCTTGATCGACTATCTGGCGGCCGGGCTCGCACGACCGGCGGCGCCGTAGGCGGACACAGCGTGCGCGCCGGGAAACGCCTGCCGGTGCTAGACTCCCGCGGCCGGGGCAACCCGGCGAACACCACAACGACGTCTTCAGGGCGGGGTGCGATTCCCCACCGGCGGTAGGTGAAGGAGGCCCGCAAGGGCGTACGACACGAGCCCGCGAGCGCTTCCTCCCCCAGGGGGAAGGTCAGCAGATCCGGTCCGATGCCGGAGCCGACGGTCGGAAGCCTTCGCGCGATTGGGCGAGGGGACTTCCGGAAAGTCCGGATGAGAGAAGACGGTATGGCGGACGCCTTCGCGGGCGTGCGCCTGCCATGCGCCTTGGGGCGTTTTTCGCAGACTCATCGACGCGGGAAACGTTTCATGTCTCACACAATTCGTTCCACCGCCGCCTCCGCGCAGGAGGTGCGCTGATGTTCACCGGGATCATCCAGAGCGTGGGCCGCATCGCGCGGCTCGAACCGCGCGGCGGCGACGTGCGCCTGTACGTCGATACCGCCGATCTCGACCTCGCCGACGTCCAGCTGGGCGACAGCATCGCCGTCTCCGGCGTCTGCCTCACCGCAGTGACCCTGGAGCCGCGCGGCTTCAGCGCCGACGTCTCCAACGAAACGTTGTCGCTCACCACGCTGGGCAAGCACAAGGCGGGCGATCCGGTGAACCTGGAAAAGGCATTGCGCCTGGCCGACCGTCTCGGCGGGCACCTGGTTTCCGGGCACGTCGACGGCGTGGGCAAAGTGGTGTCGATCACGCCGGACGGGCGCTCGCTGCGCTGGGTATTCGAGGCACCGGCCAACTTGGCGCGCTACATCGCGGCCAAGGGCTCGATCTGCATCGACGGCACCAGCCTGACGGTCAACGAAGTCAACGGCCATCAGTTCGGCGTGAACCTGATTCCGCATACGGTCGAGCACACCGCCTTCCAGGCACGGCGCCCGGGCGATGCGGTGAACCTGGAAGTGGACGTGGTGGCGCGCTACATCGAGCGGCTGATCGGCAGCGGCGAAGGCTCGCCGCGGCTGGATGCGGATTTCCTCAAGCGTCACGGTTTCGCCTGATATTTCGCGCCGCCCCTCGATGGCGGCGCTTTCCAAGGAATCCCCATGAGCTTCAACACCATCCCCGAGATCCTCGAAGACATCCGCGCCGGCCGCATGGTCGTGATCCTCGACGACGAGGACCGCGAGAACGAAGGCGATCTGATCATGGCCGCGCAGATGGTGCGGCCGGAGGACATCAACTTCATGGTGCGCGAGGCGCGCGGCCTGGTGTGCCTCACGCTCACCGAGCAGCGCACGCGCCAGCTCGGCCTGCGCCCGATGGTCAGCGACAACACGTCGCCCTACCAGACCAACTTCACCGTCTCGATCGAAGCGGCCGAAGGCGTCACCACCGGCATCTCGGCGCATGACCGCGCGCGCACCATCCAGGTGGCGGTGAAATCGGATGCCAAGCCGCAGGATCTGTCCCAGCCCGGCCATATCTTTCCGCTCACCGCGCAGCCCGGCGGCGTGCTTACCCGCGCCGGCCACACCGAGGCGGGCTGCGACCTGGCCGCGCTGGCCGGCCTGGAGCCGTCCGCGGTGCTGATCGAAATCCTGCACGAAGACGGCTCGATGGCGCGCCGCCCCGAGCTGGAAGTGTTCGCGCGCAAGCATGGCCTGAAGATCGGCACGATCGCCGACCTGATCCGCTACCGCCTCGAGACCGAGAAGACCATCGAGCGCGTGCACGAGGAGCAGGTGGAGACGGAGTTCGGTCCGTTCCAGCTGGTGGCCTATCGCGACGCCATCCGTCGCGGCCTGCACTTCGCGCTGGTGCGCGGCAAGGTGGACGACGGCGCGCCGGTGCTGACGCGCGTGCACGTGCGCAACACGCTGTCCGACGTGCTGCATCTGCAACGCGACGACCTGGGCCTGACCGTCACCGCCGCGCTGCGCCGCATCGCCGACGAAAACCGCGGCGTGCTGCTGGTGCTCTCCGGCGAAGACACGCCCGAAGCGCTGCTGCGCCGTCTCAACCGCCAGCCCGCGACACAGGCGCCGGAGGAAGCGCAGCAGCAGGAATGGCGCCAGCTCGGCCTGGGCGCCCAGATGCTCGTTGACCTCGGCGTGCAGCGGCTGCGCGTGCTCGGCACGCCGCGCAAGCTGGTGGGCCTGGGCGGATTCGGGCTCGAAGTGGCCGAGTACGTGTGAGCAGACCAGCGCCCGTGCGCCGCCACCCGGCGGCCACGGCGCGCCGGGCATACTCGACGCTCGCCTCCTGCTGCCAGACCACTCATGACCCGCATCCGCCTGATCGCTCCCTCCGGCTATCCCCATGACCGCGCCGCGATGAAACGCGCGATTGCACGCCTGCATGCTGCCGGTTGCACGCTGGAAGGGCAGAACGTGCTCGAGCGTGCCGAACTGCGCTACGCCGGTTCCGACGAACAGCGCGCCGCCGATTTGAACGCGCTGGCCAGCGCGGACCATCTGCCGGACATCGCCCTGGCTATTCGTGGCGGCTACGGCGCCACGCGGTTGCTGGAGCTCCTCGATTACGGCGCTCTGCGCGAGCGCCTGGCCGATACCGCCACGCTGCTGGTCGGGCACAGCGACTTCACCGCGATCCAGCTGGCGCTCTATGCGCAAAGCGGCCTGATCACCTTTGGCGGCCCGATGCTGGGCGCGGATTTCGGTGCGCCGGAACTGCACCCGCTGATGTGGGAGCACTTCTGGAGCACCGTCGAGGCGCCGCAATCCACCGCGATCTGGACGACGCCGACCGAAGGCGAGCTGGACGTGGAAGGGCCGCTGTGGGGCGGCAATCTCGCCGTGCTGTGCAGCCTGATCGGCACGGCTTACTTCCCGCGTATCGACGGCGGCATCCTGTTCGTCGAAGACGTGGGCGAGCCGCCGTACCGCATCGAACGCCTGCTGTACCAGCTGCACCTGTCCGGCGTGCTGGACCGGCAGCGGGCGCTGGTGCTGGGCCATTTCAGCCAGTGCCGGCCGGCAGCCTACGACAACGGCTACGACCTCGGCGCCGCGTTCGAGCAGATCGGCCGCACGGCTCGGGTGCCGGTGGTGCGCGGTCTGCCGTTCGGCCACGAGCCGGACAAGTTCACCTTGCCGTTCGGTGCCGCGGCCCGCCTGCGCGTGGCCGGCGGCGAGGCCACCCTGTCTTTCGGCGGTTATCCCCACCTGGCCGGGGCCGCGTCCCGGCCCGATCCGGGCACGCTGCCGCAAATCCCGTAAAATGACCGGCCCACACGGGCCGTACGCCCCAGGAAACGCATACCCATGAACATCATCGAAGGCGATTTCTCCACGCCCAAGGGCCGCTTCGCCATCGTCGCCGGCCGTTTCAACGGCTTCGTCGTCGAGGCGCTGGTAGCCGGCGCGCGCGACGCGCTGGTGCGCCACGGCGTACAGGACGAGGCGATCGACCTGATCCGCGTGCCCGGCGCGTGGGAAATCGCCCTGGCCGGACACAAGGCGGCCAACTCCGGCAAGTACGCGGCGGTGATCGCGCTCGGCGCGGTGATCCGTGGCTCGACCCCGCATTTCGACTTCGTGGCCGGTGAATGCGCCAAGGGCCTGGCCCAGTCGGCTTACGGCTCTGGCGTGCCGGTGTCCTTCGGCGTACTGACCACCGACAATATCGAGCAGGCCATCGAGCGCTCCGGCACCAAGGCCGGCAACAAGGGCGCCGACGCCGCCATCGCGGCGCTGGAAATGGTCAACCTCTACGGGAAGCTGGGATGAACCAGCGCACCGACGGCATCGACCTGGCCGCGCGCTCGCGCGCCCGCCGCCGCGCGCTGCAGGCGCTCTACGCCTGGCAGCTCAGCGGCAGCCATATGAAGGCGGTCATCGAGCAGTTCCGCCATGAGCAGGACATGGAAGTGGCCGACCAGGAGTACTTCGAGGATCTGCTCTACGGCGTGGAGCGCAACGTCCAGGCCATCGACGAAAGCCTCAAGCCCTATGTCGACCGCGAGATCGAGCAAATCGACCCGATCGAGCGCGCCGCGCTGCGCCTGGCCGGGTACGAGCTCAAGTACCGTCCGGACGTGCCCTACCGCGTGATCATCAACGAGGCGATCGAAGTGACCAAGCGCTTCGGCGCCGATCACGGCCACAGCTACGTCAACGGCGTGCTGGACAAGCTGGCCGCCCAGCTGCGCGCGGTGGAGAAGAAGTACTGATGACAGCAGCGCCGGCCCCTGACGTGCCGGTGCTGGAGACCGCGCGGCTGCGGCTGCGCGCGCATCGGCCTGAAGACCATCCCGCCTGTGCCGCGTTGTGGTCCGATCCGGACGTGACGCGCTTCCTCGGCGGGCGTGCGTTCTCCAGCGAGGAAACCTGGCGGCGCATGCTGTCATGGCGTGGCCTGTGGAGCATGCTGGGCTACGGTTACTGGGCCGTGGAAGAGAAAGACGGCGGCCGCTACGTCGGCGACATCGGCTTCGCCGATTTCCGGCGCGAACTCGATCCGTCGCTGGGGGGCATGCTGGAGTTCGGCTGGATCCTGTCCTCGGCCGTGCATGGCCGGGGCTATGCGAGCGAGGCGGTGGCGGCGGCGACCGCGTGGGCATCCGCCGAGCTGCCGCACATGCGCGCCGTGTGCATCATCGCGCCGGCGAATCTCGCCTCCATCCGCGTGGCAGAGAAGGCCGGCTTCCGCGAATGGCAGCGCAGCACCTATCACGGCGAGCCGACGATCGTCTTCGCGCGCTGACGCGAACATCCGCGGGTCGGGCGGTGCCCGGCCCGCCTCCAGATCACTTGGCCTGACCGCACTCCTTGCGCTGGTTATCCCCGATCCCCGCGATCAGCCATTTGCCGTCGCGCTTCACCAAGTGCGCGATATCGGTGCCGCAATGATCGACCTTGCCGTCGATCAGGAACTCGTAAGGCGTCCAGATCACCGCGACATCATTGTCGATGCGCACCAGCGGATCGTGGATACGCTCCTCCAGCTTCTGCGTGCCCGTGGCGGGAATACGCTCGATGAATGCATCGAAATGCAGCTGATTGATCTTGTCGTCGCGCTTGAGCGTGATCATGCCGCCGGGCAGCAGGGCGGCGCGCATCATCTCGTGGTCGCGCTTGCCGATGCCGTCGAGCAGGGCCTGGAACGGCGCGAGCACCGCTTGTTCTTCGGGCGTGGCCGCCTGCAATGGCGCGGCGGCCAGCACGGCGCAGGCGGGGAGCAGGGCGCGCAACAGCAAGGATCGGCGGGCGTGCATGGGCGGATCTCCTCAGGCTGTGATCGGCCGGATTCTAGCGATGTGGCCAGTGGCCGCCTGCATGACCACCGGCAGGGGCGGCGCTTGCGCGAAGCGAATGCGGATGCTCTGCTTGCCGCGTTTTTCGACGTAGCAGGTACTGCATGGAATTCCGCCTGATCGACCGCATCCGCGAGCGCACCGCGCAGGGGCGCGACGACGTACGCCTGGGCATCGGCGACGACGCCGCGGTGCTGGCCGTGCCGGAGGGGCAGGAACTGGCCGTGGCGATCGACACCATGGTCGAGGGCGTGCACTTCCTGCGCGATACGGCACCGGCGGATCTGGGCTGGAAAGCGCTGGCGGTGAACCTGTCCGACCTCGCCGCGATGGGCGCCACGCCGGCGTGGGCCCTGCTGGCACTGACCATGCCGCGCGGCGGCGCGGCGGATGCGCAGCGGCATTTCGTCGAGGCCTTCGCCGAAGGCTTTGCGCAGCTGGCGCAGCCGCATCGGCTGGCGCTGGTCGGCGGCGATACCACCAGCGGTCCGCTGGCCATCAGCGTGGCGGTGCATGGTTTCGTGCCGCCCGGCAAGGCTTTGCGCCGAGATGGCGCGAAGCCCGGCGATGTGGTGATGGTCACCGGCACGCTCGGTGATGCGGCCGCGGGCTTGTACCTGTTGCAGCACGGCGGCGCGGAGGGTGCCCAGGCGGCCGGGCTGGTGGAGCGGCTGCATCGCCCGATGCCGCGCGTGGCCGCCGGGCTGGCGCTGCGCGAGCGGGCCAGTGCGTGCCTGGACGTGTCGGACGGCCTGGTCGCCGATCTCGGCCATATCTGCACGGCCAGCGGCGTCGGCGCGGAGATCGAAAGCGCGCTGCTGCCGCGTTCGCCCGCGCTGCTGGCGTTGTTCGACGACGCCACGGCGCGCGATTTCGCCCTGGGTGGCGGCGACGACTACGAGCTGTGCTTCACCGTGCCCGCCGCGCGCGCGGCGGAGGTGCAGGCTGATCTCGCGCGCCTGGGCTGCGGTGCCACGCGGATCGGCCGCATCGTGGAAGGCGAGGGTGTACACGTACGCGGCGACGATGGCGCCTGGCTGGAAGCGACGCCCGCGGGCTGGGATCATTTCGCCGCATGAGCGACAAGAAGATCCTCACCGGCGAGCAGCGCCGCATTCTTACCTCCTCCGTGGCCGGCTGGATCGCCTGCGGTTTCGGGTCCGGCCTGGCGCCCAAGGCGCAGGGCACGTTCGGTTCGCTGGCCGCGTTGCTGCCGTGGCTGTTGCTGCGGCAGCTGCCGTTGCCGCTGTACCTGCTGGCGATCGCGCTGGCCTTCGTGCTCGGCGTGTGGGCCTGCACCGTCGCCGGCCGCGCGCTGGGCGTGGACGATCACCGCAGCCTGGTGTGGGACGAATTCGTCGGGCAGTGGATCGCGCTGCTGCCGGCCTTGCTCGCGCCGTGGTGGGCGGTGGCCGTCGGCTTCGTGCTGTTCCGCCTGTTCGACGTGGCCAAGCCCTGGCCGATCAGCTGGCTGGACCGGCGCCTCAAGGGCGGCCTGGGCGTCATGGTCGACGATGTCGTGGCCGGCGTGTTCGCCGCGATCGTGCTCGGCGTCGGACTGATGTGGCTGCGTTGAGCGTCAGCGCCTGGGGCTGACCCACATGGTGATCGTTGCGCGGAACACCGCTTCGCCGCTGGCGTCGGTCACCGTCACCCGCACCGGGTAGTCGGCCGCTTCGGCGCCAACCTCAGGCAGCAGCGGCTCGGCGACGCCGACCACATCCGTGGTGGCCTTCTTCAGGTACTCCACCGTCATGCCTTTGGGAATCCAGCGATGCGTCGGCGGGATGGTCACTTCGGTCATGGTGCCGCCGGCCAGTTCGGCGAGATTGCACATCGCGATCGCATGCACCGTGCCGATATGGTTGAGCACCGCGCGGCGCTTGGCGAAGCGGATGCGGCAAAGGCCGGGGCGCAGTTCCTCGAAGCGCGGGCGGATGCTGCCGAAGTAGGGCGCCTTCAGGCAGATCAGGCGCGAGAACAGCCAGGCGCCGGCCGGAAGCCGGGAAAGTTTCCGCCACGTGGCGAGGGCGCCGCGGGAATTGCTCATGGACAGGCCTGTTCGCGGGAAGGGTCGGCGTAGTGTCCAGGGTGCGGCCGTGCGGTCAAGACCGCTTGCCGTGTGATGGGGCCGCTCACCTGAAACATTCTTCATGCCGCGCCCATGGACGATGGCCGGGCGCTCTTGGCATGCTCGCGCGATTCCATTCCGCGGGAGATCCCCATGCAATATCGTCGGCTCGGCAAGAGCGGCCTGCAGCTTTCCGCGCTGTCCTTCGGCGCCTGGGTCACCTTCGGCCAGCAGGTCGGCCGTTCGCTCGCGCGCGACATGCTCGCCATGGCGCACGATCGCGGCGTGAATTTCTTCGACAACGCCGAGGTGTACAACCACGGTGTCGCCGAGACGCTGATGGGCGACGTGCTGGCGGACCTGCGTTTTCCGCGCGACAGCTACTGCGTATCCAGCAAGGTGTATTTCGGCGCGCGCCAGGACCCGCTGCCGACGCAGCGCGGCCTGTCGCGCAAGCATGTGCTCGAAGCCTGCCACCAGGCGCTGCAGCGCCTGCGCGTGGAGCACCTGGACCTGTACTTCTGCCATCGCCCCGACCCGGATACGCCGGTGGAGGAAACCGTCGCTGCGATGGACACGCTGGTGCGCCAGGGCAAGGTGCTGTACTGGGGCACCAGCGAATGGCCGGCCGCGCTGATCGCCGAAGCGCATCGCGTGGCGCGGGACAACCATATGTACGCACCGAGCATGGAACAGCCCGAGTACAACCTGCTGCACCGCGAGCGTGTGGAAAAGGAATACGCCTCGCTGTACCGCGACTTCGGCATGGGCACCACGATCTGGTCGCCGCTGGCCTCTGGCCTGCTGACCGGCAAGTACAACGACGGCGTACCCGATGGCGCGCGCCTTGCGCAGCCGGGCTACGAATGGCTGCGCAAGGCGGTGCTGGAGGAGGGCGGCGAGCGCATTGCCAAGGTGCGCCGGCTCGCCCCGATCGCGGCGGAGCTGGGCGCGAGCCAGGCGCAGCTCGCGGTGGCCTGGTGTCTGGTCAACCCGCAGGTGTCCACAGTGATGCTGGGCGCGAGCCGGCTGGAGCAACTGGAGCACAACCTCGACGCGCTGGAGCTGCTGCCACAGCTGACGCCGGAGGTGGTGGCGCGGATCGAGCAGGCGGTGGCCTGAGGCAGGCCCACCACCCGCCCGCGCAGGTTGGGGTGAGCGCGGCGAACCCCAACGCGGCGATAGCGTGCAAGGGTTCGTCAGGGTTCGCCGTTGGCTCACCCCGCCTCACGCCGCACCGGGTGGTTGACACGTAAATGAGAACGATTATCATCAACTCCGCCTCTGACCCATGCGGAGTCCGCTCATCATGTCCAACCCTGCCGCCTTGCCCCAGTCGGCCGACCTTCGTCCTCTCGGCCTGCTGCGCCTGAAACCCCAGGCCTCACCCGCGCCCTCGGCTCGCCGCGTCTCCAGTCAGGCCCTGCTGGCCGGCGAGCGCGAGCTGGTGATCACCCACGAGGGCAGCGAGTACCACCTGCGGCTCACCCGCAACGACAAACTGATCCTCACCAAGTAAGCCGCTTGCCGCCGGCCGTCCGCCGGCACTCTTCAACTTTCCTCAAGGCCTGTCGCCAGCGTTGCGCCGTGCTCCCCGCATCGCGCCAGCCAAGGTCTCCTCTTCAAGGAGCGCGCCATGTTCGGCTGGCTGGCCCATACCCTCGCCGCGGTCTGTCCGCATGCCTTCGCGCCGTCGTGCCAGCCACGCTGGCTGCGTATCGCGCCGGCGTCGCTGGCTTCGCGCCTGCCGCTGCTCGGTACGGTGCTCTATCTGCCGATGCGCAGCGACGGGTCGCCCGATCATCCGGCGCGCGGCTGGCTGGCCGAAAGCGAAGACCTCGCGCCGCTGCTGCACACGCACTGGTTGCTCGCGTCCTGTGTGATCGGCGTGGACGGTCCCCGCGAATGGCTCGAATGCGTGGACGCGGCAGGGCGCCTGCGCGCGCGCCTGCACCTGTTGCCGGACACCGACTACCTCGCCTGGGACGTCCTGCTTTGCGCCGCAACGCCGGAGAACGCACCAGTCTTCCATCGCGTGCAGCGGCCGTTCCGCGCCGCCGGCGCGCGTCTGCTGCATTTCACGCAGCGGCGCCTGGGCCAGATGGATGTGCTCGGCGGCAGGGATGCCGCGCGGCTCTCGGCGCTCGGTCACGACATCGCGCGGGAAGTGGCACGGGCCGAGGCGCTGGCGTTCGCCCGCCTGGATTGAGCCGGCGGACGCGTCTGTCCGGACACTTGTCCGCCTGTCCGTGCCGCTGTCCGCGGACAGCCCATCCGCCGCGGACGCTCTTTCCAACCCACTGAAAAATAGAGCGAATTTGCAGGCGCGCGGCTTGGCACGCCGCTTGCTGATATCGGTCCAGGGGCCGCGCATGTGCGTGGCCGAAGGACCGATCGATGATTCGCGATACCTCTGCTCAAGACCGCCTGGTCGAGGTCAAGCCCAGCCGCAAGCGCCGGGCCATCGTCATTGGGGCCGGCGTGGCCGTGGTGGCCGTGCTCGCCTTGGTGTTGCCGCAGGCCGGCCGCCTGTTCTCCGCCGACGCCTCGGTCAGCGGTTCGCGCCTGGCTTTCGGCACCGTGGAGCGCGGCCTGTTCGTGCGCGACATCGCCGCCGAGGGCAAGGTGGTCGCCGCGGTGAGCCCGACCCTGTACGCCACGTCCGGCGGCGCGGTCACGCTGAAGGTGCATGCCGGCGACGTGGTGAAGAAGGGCCAGGTGCTGGCCACCATCGACAGTCCCGAGCTGACCAACAAGCTCGCGCAGGAACAGAGCGCGGCCGACGCGATGGAAGTGGACTTCCTGCGTTCGCAGATCGATGCGAAGAAGAAGCGCGGCGAACTGCAGAAGGCCTACGACAACGCCACCATCGACCAGACCAGCTCGCAGCGCGACCTGCAGCGCTACCAGAAGGCCTTCACCCAAGGCGCCGTGCCCAGCATGAACGTGGACAAGGCCAAGGACGAAGTGGAGAAGGCGCGCATCACCGTCGAGCACGCCAAGGCCGACCTCGCCAACGACGGCGCCAGCCTCGACTTCGACATCAAGTCCAAGAAGCTCGCACACGACCGCCAAGTGTTGCTGGTGAAGGACCTGCAGCGCCAGGTCGACGACCTCAACGTGAAGTCGCCGGTGGACGGCCAGGTCGGCCAGCTGTTCATCGCCGAGCGCGCCACCGTCGCCAAGGACGCCCAGCTGCTGAGCGTGATCGACCTGTCCAAGCTGGAAGTCGAAATGAAGGTACCGGAAAGCTTCGCCCGCGACTTGGGCATCGGCATGGGCGGCGAGATCAGCGGTAACGGCAATACCTGGAAGGGCCTGGTCAGCGCCATCTCGCCCGAAGTGGTGAACGGTGAAGTGGCTGCGCGCCTGCGCTTCGAAGGCGACACGCCCAAGCAGCTGCGCCAGAACCAGCGTCTGTCCGTGCGCATCCTGCTCGACAAGCGCGACAACGTGCTGGCCGTGCAGCGCGGTTCCTTCGTCGACGAATCCGGCGGCGCGTATGCCTACATCGTGCGCGACGGCATCGCCGAGAAGCACCCGATCCGCGTCGGCGCCAGCAGCATCGACAAGGTGGAGATCCTCGACGGCCTGAAAGAAGGCGACCGCATCGTGATCTCCGGTACCGACAGTTTCAAGAACGCGGCGCGCGTCGCCATCAGCCGCTAATTCACCAGCTCCATCACCGAAGGACGAAACAACCATGCTCAAGATGACCCACCTGTCCAAGGTCTACCGCACCGAAGTGGTGGAGACCTACGCGCTGCGCGACTTCAACATCGACGTGAAGGAAGGCGAGTTCGTCGCCGTGACCGGTCCGTCCGGCTCCGGCAAGACCACCTTCCTCACCATCGCCGGCCTGCTGGAAACCTTCACCGGCGGCGAATACCACCTGGACGGCGTGGAGGTGAGCAACCTCAACGACAACGCCCGTTCCAAGATCCGCAACGAGAAGATCGGCTTCATCTTCCAGGCGTTCAATCTGATTCCTGACCTCAATGTGTTCGACAACGTAGAAGTGCCGCTGCGCTATCGCGGCATGAAGGCGCCCGAGCGCAAGCAGCGCATCATGGATGCCCTGGAGCGCGTGGGCCTGGCCTCGCGCGCCAAGCACTACCCGGCGGAACTCTCCGGCGGCCAGCAGCAGCGCGTGGCGATCGCCCGTGCGCTGGCCGGCTCGCCGCGCCTGCTGCTCGCCGACGAACCCACCGGCAACCTGGACACGCAGATGGCCCGCGGCGTGATGGAGCTGCTGGAAGAAATCCATCGCGAAGGCGCCACCATCGTGATGGTCACCCACGATCCGGAACTGGCCACGCGTGCTCAGCGCAACGTGCATGTGATCGACGGCCAGGTGGTCGATCTGTCGGAAGACCCGCGCTTCCATCAGCACCAGGCGCGCGCCGGCGCGCCGGCCTGACCGCAAGCCAGTCCAAGGCCGCCTCCCGCTCCGGCGGGAGGCCCTTTCCCCCTGCGACGGACGCCACGATGTTCGCCTACTACTTCCAGCTCGGCCTGCGCAGTCTGCGCAAGAACCCATTGCTCACCGCCCTGATGGTGATGGCGATCGGTTTCGGCGTCGCCGCTTCGATGACCACCTACTCGGTGTTCCGCGCCACCTCCAACAACCCGATTCCGCAGAAGTCCTCGGTGCTGTACGTGCCGCAGATCGATAACTGGGGCCCCGAGGATGCCCAGCGCAACAATGGCGAGCCACCGGCGGCGATGAGCTATACCGACGCCATAGGCCTGATGCGCGCGCACAAGGCCTTCCGCCAGACGGCGCTCTATCCGGCGGGCGTGTCGATCGTGCCGGCCGATGCGAGCCAGCTGCCGTTCCGCGAGAACACTTACGCCGTGTATGCCGACGCCTTCCCGATGTTCGACATTCCCTTCCTCTACGGCAGCGGCTGGACCGCGGCGGAAGACGATGCGCACGCGGCGGTGGCGGTGATCAGCAAGAAGCTCAACGAAAAGCTGTTCCACGGTGAAAACAGCGTGGGCCGCAATATCACGCTGGACGGCCGCAACTACCGCGTGGTCGGCGTGATGGATCATTGGGACCCGCAGCCGCTGTTTTTCGACGCGGTGAATACGGGCGGCTTCGACGACCCCACGCAGCTGTTCGTTCCCTTCACCCGTATGATCGAGCTGAAGACATCCAGCAACGGCAACAACAACTGCAACCAGGATCCGGGCCCGGGCTGGGACAACTGGCTGCGCTCCGAATGCATCTGGTTGGGCTACTGGGTCGAGCTGCCCACGAGCGAAGCCGCGGACACCTATCGCCAGTGGCTGACCGGCTATGCCGCCGAGCAGCAGCGTGCCGGCCGCTTCCGCTGGGCGCCTAACGTACGCCTGCGCAATGTGGTGCAGTGGCTGGATTTCCAGAAGGTGGTGCCGCCGGAGGCGAAGATCTCGCTGCTGGTCGCGCTGGGTTTTCTGGTGATCTGCCTGGTCAACACCATCGGCCTGCTGCTGGCCAAGTTCCTGCGGCGTTCCTCGGAGATCGGCGTGCGCCGCGCCCTCGGCGCCTCGCGCAAAGAGATCTACGCGCAGTTCCTGATCGAAGCCGGCGCAGTCGGTCTGGCCGGCGGCGTGCTGGGTCTGCTGCTCACGGGCGTGGGCGTGTACGGCATCTCGCTGATCTTCGATCCGCAGGTGGCGCGCCTGGCCAAGCTCGACATTCCGCTGGTGCTGCTGACTCTGGCGGTGGCCATCCTGGCCACGGTGATCGCGGCCTTCTATCCGACCTGGCGTGCGGCGCAAGTGCAGCCCGCCTGGCAGCTCAAGTCCAACTGACGAGGCGACGACCATGCTGCAGATCAAGCCCATTCTCGCCGCGCTCAAACGCCACAAGGCCGGCACGCTGCTCATCGCCATGCAGATCGCGTTGACTCTGGCGATCGTGTGCAACGCGCTGTTTATCATCCAGCAGCGCGTGGAACGCCTGTCGCGGCCTTCCGGCATGGACGAGCACAATGTGCTCGCTATCGCCAATCGCTGGGTGTCGGCGGACGACAAGGACACCGCACCGATGATCAAGGCCGACCTGCAGGCGCTGCGGCAGACGCCGGGCGTGCAGGACGCGATCGCCACCAATTCGTTCCCCCTGCGCGGGGGCGGCTGGTCCACCGGCGTGAGCCTGGTGCCCAAGAACGAAGGCAAGCCGGCTGCACAGACCGCACTGTACTTCGCCGATGCGCATGCACTGGGGGTCTATGGCGCGCAGCTGATCGCGGGGCGCAACTTCACGCCCGACGAAGTGATCGATACCGATCCGAAAGCCGTCCGCTCGGCGCCGCAGATCATCGTGACCAAGGCGCTGGCCGACAAGCTATATCCGAAGGGCGATGCGCTGGGCAAGCAGGTCTACCTCTCAGGCAAAGACATACCGCCCAGCACCATCATCGGCATCGTCAACAAGCTGCAGGTGCCGTGGTCCGGTACCTGGTCCAACGACTTCGTCGAGAATGTCACCCTGCTGCCGATCCAGCTCACCGGCACGTACACCATCTATCTGATCCGCGCCAAGCCGGGCCAGCTCGACGACGTGGTGAAGAATGCGCAGGCGACCCTGCTCAAGACCAACCGCATGCGGGTGATCTCCGGCGAGCGCGCCGTGCGCACCTACGAGAAGGTGCGCGAGGACGCCTATAAGAACGACCGTGGCATGGCGATTCTGATGAGTGTGATCTGCGTGATCCTGCTGGCGATTACCGCCGCCGGCATCGTCGGCCTGACCAGCTTCTGGGTAGGCCAGCGGCGCAAGCAGATCGGCGTGCGCCGTGCGCTGGGCGCCACCAAGCGCGACATCCTCAGCTATTTCCTCACCGAGAATCTGCTGATCGGCGCGGCCGGCGTGGTGATCGGCGCGGGGCTGGCGATCGGCTTGAACTTGTGGATGGTCACGCAGTTCGAGATGGCCCGGCTATCGGTCACCTACGTGCTGGTCGGCGTGATCGCGCTGCTGCTGCTCGGCCAGGCGGCCGTGCTGGCGCCGGCGATGCGCGCCGCCAAGGTTCCCCCGGTGGAAGCCACGCGCTCGGTCTGAGCGCGTTCGCCCCGACACCCCCGTTGCAGAGAGACTCATGAGCGGAATGTTTGTCCACAACCTGCGGCTCGGCGCCCGCAGCCTGCGCAAGAACCCGGTGCTGACCGCACTGATGGTGATGGCGATCGGCTTCGGCGTGGCGGCATCGATGATTACCTACGCGGTGTTCCGCGCCGTGTCGGGCGATCCGATTCCGCAGAAGTCGTCCCGGTTGTTCGTGCCGCTGATCGACAACCGCGGGCCGCAGTACAACCTGAAGGGCGAGCCGCCGAACGCGATCACCTATACCGACGCGCTGGCGTTGATGAAGGCGCACCGGGCCGCGCGCCAGACCGTGCTGTTCCAGGTCGGTCCGTCGGTGATGCCGCAACAGGCCAACCGGCTTCCATTCAAGGCGGTGGGCTACGCCACGCTCAGCGACTTCTTCCCGATGTTCGACGTGCCGTTTCAGTACGGCGGCGCCTGGAGTCCGGCCGATGACGAGGCGCGCGCGGCGGTGGCCGTGATCAGCCGCAAGCTCAACCAGAAGCTGTTCGGCGGCGAAAACAGCGTCGGGCGCGAGATCGTGCTGGACGATCAGGCCTATCGCGTTGTCGGCGTCGCCGACGAGTGGGATCCGAAGCCGCGGTTCTTCGACATGTTCAGCAACAATGCCTACGCCGATCCGTCGCAGGTCTATATCCCGTTCCATTTCGCGGTGGAACACGGCGTCGATACCTATGGCAACAACAATTGCGGCAGCGACGGCAAGCGCGGCGTCGGCCGCGAGGGCTGGTTACGCGGGGAATGCGTGTGGATCAGCCCCTGGGTGCAGCTGGACAGCGCGGCTGACGTGGCCGCCTATCACCAGTTCCTGGTGTCGTATGCCCAAGACATGCGCCGCGCCGGCCGTTTCGCCTGGGCGCCGAATGTACGGCTGCGCGACGTCAACGACTGGCTGAGCTACCAGCGTGCTGTGCCGCCGGAGAGTCGCATCTCGCTGGTGATCGCACTGGGCTTCTTTGCCATCTGCCTGGTCAACACCGTCGGCCTGCTGCTGGCCAAGTTCATGCGTCGCTCGTCGGAGATCGGCGTGCGCCGCGCACTTGGCGCGTCGCGCGGCGACATCTACCGCCAGTTCCTGGCGGAGGCCGGCATGGTCGGCCTGACCGGCGGCGCGCTCGGCGTACTGCTGACCGGCGCGGGGATGCTGGGCGTAGGCCTGGTGTTCCAGCCACAGATCGCGCGGCTGGCGCATCTGGATCTCTCGCTGGTGGCGTTGTCGCTGCTGGTGGCCGTGCTGGCCACGGTTGTGGCCGCGTTCTATCCGACCTGGCGGGCGGCGCAGGTGCAGCCGGCCTGGCAGCTCAAATCCAACTGAGGGCGGGAGAAGCGACATGGACATCAAACCCATCCTCACCGCGCTGCGTCGCCACAAAGCCGGTACGGTACTGATCGCGATGCAGATCGCGCTCACGCTGGCGATCGTGTGCAATGCGCTGTTCATCATCGAACAGCGCGTTGCACATCTCTCCGAGCCGACCGGCATCGACGAGCCGGACATTTTCGTCGTGCAGAACGAGTGGGCCGGCAAGGCCAGCACGTCGCAGCTGGATGCCAACATCCGCGCGGACCTCGCCACGCTGCGCCAGCTGCCAGGCGTACAGGACGCGACGCCCAGCAATTCGTATCCGTTGCGCGGCGGCGGCTGGGATGACGGCATCCGGCTGCGGCCGGACCAGCAGGACGACGTTTCCGGAGCGACCATCTATTTCGGCGACGAACGTTTCGTCGACACGCTGGGCCTGCGCCTGGTCGCCGGTCGCAACTTCCGCGCCGACGAAATCGGCAGCATGGGTGTGCGCGATCCTCTTGCCGCTCCGGTGGTGATAGTGACGCGCGCGCTGGCCGACAAGCTGTTCCCCGGCGGAGATGCGCTGGGCAAGACCATCTACACCGCAGGCAGCCCGACCACCATCGTCGGCGTGATCGACCTGCTTCAGGCACAGAGCGTGAGCCGCTGGGCTTCGGGCTTCGCTTACCGCGGGGTGATCATTCCCAAACGAGTGATCAGCAGTTACGACAGCTGCTACATCGTACGGGTGCGACCGGGCCAGCTGGACTCGGCGATGCGCGAGGCAAGGGCCGCGCTGCTGCGCCTCAATCCGCGCCGCGTGCTCGATGACGAGAAAGGCGTGATGAGCTTCGCCCAGGTGCGCGAGCAGGCCTACGAAGGCGACCGCGGCATGGCCGTGCTGATGGGCCTGATTTCGCTGGTGCTGCTGGCCATCACCGCGGCGGGCATCGTGGGCCTCACCAGCTTCTGGGTGAGTCAGCGGCGCAAGCAGATCGGCGTGCGCCGTGCGCTGGGCGCGACGCGGCGGGACATCCTGCGCTATTTCATGACCGAGAACCTGTTGATCAGTTGCGGCGGCGTGGTGCTGGGCGTGGTGCTGGCGATCGCGATGAACCTGTGGCTGGTCACGCGCTTCGAAATGCACCGGTTATCGATGGATTACGTGTTGAGCGGGGTGCTGCTGTTGCTGCTGCTGGGGCAGGGGGCGGTGTTGGCGCCGGCGATCCGTGCGTCGAAGGTGTCGCCGGTGGAGGCTACGCGGTCGGTGTGATCGCGGGGGCTGGCGTAAGGCAGAAAGGGGAGAAGGCATGTTCACGTATTACCTGGAGCTGGCGTTGCGCAGCCTCCGCCGCAACAAGGTGCTGACCGTGCTGATGGTGGTGGCCATCGCGCTGGGCATCGGCGCCTGCATGACCACGCTGACGGTGCTGCACGTGCTGTCGGGGGATCCGATTCCGGCCAAGAGCGCGCGGCTGTTCTATCCGCAGCTCGATCCGCAGGACATGGACGGCTATCGCGAAGGTGAGGAGCCGCCCCTCCAGCTGACCTGGATCGACGGCATGAACCTGCTCAAAGCCAAGCGTGCGGCGCGGCAGGCGTTGATGACGGGCGGCGCGGTGCCGGTGCAGCCGGGACCGGCGGATATGGATCCGTTCTTCAGCGATTCGCGCTACACCACCGCGGATTTCTTCGCGATGTTCGACGTGCCTTTCCTGTATGGGCAGGGCTGGAGCGAGGCGGACGACGAGGGCAAGGCGCGCGTAGCGGTGATTACGCGCAAGCTCAACGAGAAACTGTTCGGCGGCAAGGACAGCCGCGGCGAGGTCGTGCGCTTGAACGACACGGCGTTCCGCGTGATCGGCGTACTCGATACGTGGCGGCCCAATCCGCATTTTTACGATCTCAACGTGGGCAACTACTCCGAATCGGAAGAGGTGTTTCTGCCGCTGTCCACCTCGCGCGACCTCAAGCTGCCGCGCAACGGCAGCCAGGATTGCTGGGGCCGCGGCGGTGCCGATAGCGATCAGCTGGAGAGTGCCACCTGCGTATGGCTGCAGTTCTGGGTGGAGTTGGAGAGCCCTTCGCAGGCCGCCGGATACACGGCCTTCCTGGAGAACTATTCGCGCGAACAGAAGGCCCTTGGCCGCTTCCAGCGGCCGGTGAACGTGCGTCTTCGCAGTGTCATGGCATGGCTGGACCAGCAGAAGGTGGTGCCCAGCGACGTGCGCCTGCAGAGCTGGCTGGCGATCGGCTTTCTGGTGGTCTGCCTGGTCAACACCGTGGGCTTGATGCTCGCGAAGTTCCTGCGCCGCGCCGGCGAATTGGGCGTGCGGCGGGCGCTGGGCGCATCCCGGCGCGAGATCTTCAAGCAGTTGCTGATGGAAGCCGGCGTCGTGGGGCTGGCCGGCGGCGTGCTCGGTCTCGCGCTCGCCTTCCTGGGCCTGTGGCTGGTGCGCCAGCAGCCGGCCGACTACGCCTCGCTCGCGCGGCTGGACCTGGCCATGCTCGGCGTCACCTTCGTGCTGGCCGTCGGCTCGAGCATCGTCGCCGGCCTGTTGCCGGCCTGGCGCGCCTGCCAGATCGCGCCCGCCCTGCAATTGAAGAGCCAGTAAGGAGAGGCCATGGCCATACGTCCGATTCTTTCGACCCTGCGCCGTCACAAGACCACGGCGCTGCTGGTGGTGCTGGAGATCGCGCTGACCTGCGCCATCGTGTGCAACGCGGTGTTCCTGGTGACCCAGCGCATCGACCGCATCCACATGCCCAGCGGCGTGGCCGAACAGGAGCTGATCCAGGTCGCCCTGGCCGATATCGGCAAGACGCCGGACGAGCACGCGCGCACGATGTCGGATCTGGCCGCCTTGCGCGCCATTCCCGGGGTGACTCAGGTGGCGTCGGTGAACCAGGTGCCGTTCGGCCGCTCTTCCAACAACAGCGGTGTCAAGCTCGATCCCAAGCAGAACAAGCCGACGCTCAACGCCACCAACTACTACGGCGAGAACATCGGCCAGACCCTGGGCGTGCAACTGGTCTCCGGCCGGCTGCTGCAGCCGGAGGACTACGTCAAGCTGTCGGAGGCGGCGAAAGCCTTCAGGGCAGGCAAGACCGAAGGGCTGCCGCGCATCGTGGTGATCTCCCAGCCGATGGCCGAGCGCCTGTTTCCCGGTCAGTCGGCGCTGGGAAAGTCGATATGGCTGGGCTCGGAAGTGCCGCTGCAGATCGTCGGCGTGGTGAAGAATCTGGTGCGCCCTTCGATCTGGAACGATGCGGAAGGGCAGTACAGCATGATGATCCCGATGTCGATCGACGATAACCAGTACCTGATCCGCACCGCGCCCGATCAGCGCGAGCGCGTGCTGACGGCCGCGGTGGCGGCGCTGAAGAAAAACAATCCGCAGCGCATCTTCTGGCAGAAGCGCACCTGGGAAGAGGTGCGCCATGCGTTCTTCGATAACGACCGCGCCATGACCGGCCTGCTGATCGGCGTCTGCGTGGCGTTGCTGGTGGTCACCGCGCTCGGCATCGTCGGCCTCGGCAGTTTCTGGGTGGCACAGCGGCGCCGGCAGATCGGCGTGCGGCGCGCGCTGGGCGCGACGCGCGGGCACATCCTGCGCTACTTCCAGACCGAGAACTTCCTGCTTGCCACGATCGGCATCGCGCTGGGCATGGTGCTGGCCTACGGCATCAATCTGTTCCTGATGGTGCATTACGAACTGCCGCGCCTGCCGGCGGTGTACTTCCCGGTCGGCGCGCTGGCGCTGTGGCTGATCGGCCAGGCGGCCGTGCTGGGCCCGGCGCTGCGCGCGGCGGCGGTGCCGCCGGTGGTGGCGACGCGCTCGGTCTGAATGCGCGTCCCGCCGCAGGGCGGGGCGTTTTCAAGGAGAAATGATGTTCGGCTATTACCTCGATCTCGCCTTGCGCAGTCTCAAGCGCAACAAGGTATTGACGGCGCTGATGGTGCTGGCGATCGCCGTCGGCATCGGCGCCAGCATGACTACGCTGACTGTGGTGCATCTGCTGTCGGGCGATCCGCTGCCGGGGCGCAGCAGCACGCTGTTCTTCCCGCAGGTGGATCCAACCAACAGCACCAGTCCGACCAGCCAGCCGCGCGACATGATGGACTATCGCTCCGCGATGGATTTATGGAGTGCCAAGCGCGCCGACCGGCAGGCGTTGGTGACGTCCCTCGCGCTCAAGCTGACCGCGCCGGATGTGAACCAGCCGCCGCTGATGGCGCGAGTGCTGACCACCACGGCGGACTTCTTCCCTATGTTCGCAGTGCCGCTACGCTACGGGCACGCATGGACGGATGACGACGACGTACGACGTGGCCGTTCGGTGGTGATTTCCACCGATCTCAACGACAAGCTGTTCGGTGGCGCCGACAGCACCGGTCGCATGCTCCGGCTCAACGGCGCGGATGTGCGCATCGCCGGCGTGCTCGGCGCGTGGCGTCCGTCGCCGCAGTTCTACGAAGTTGCCGGCGGACGCTTCTCCGAAGGCAAGACGGCGAGTTTCTACGCGCGCCCGGAAGATGTGTTCATGCCGTTCAGTACCGCACGCGAGATCGCGCCTGACCGCTTCAATGTCTTCACCTGCTGGGGCACGCCCGGTCCTGATCTGGAAGTGTCTCCGTGCGTATGGGTGATGCTGTGGGTGCAGTTGAACGATGCGGCCAAGGTGAGCGACTACGCGCGTTTCGTGGCCGGTTACGCCGCGCAGCAGAAGGTGCTCGGCCGCTTCGTGCACGGCGACAACTCGCGCGTCATGGGCCTCATGCAGTGGCTGGACTTCAACCATGTGGTGCCCAGCGATACACGCCTGCAGATGTGGCTGGCGTTCGCCTTCCTGCTGATCTGCTTGTTCAACACGGTGGGCCTGCTGCTGGCCAAATTCCTGCGCCGCGGCGGCGAAGTCGGCCTGCGTCGCGCGCTCGGTGCGAGCCGGCGCACGGTGCTGGCGCAGTTCCTGGTGGAGGCCGGATTGATCGGGCTGCTCGGCGGTTTAGGCGGCTGGATGCTGACGCTGCTGGGCCTGTGGGTGGTGCGTAGCCAGCCGGTGGAGTACGCCGACCTGGTGCACCTGGATGGCCCGATGCTGCTGACCACGTTTGCGCTGGCGGTGGCCGCCAGCCTGCTGGCCGGTTTCGTACCGGCCTGGCGGGCGAGCCGCGTTGCGCCGGGTCTGCAGTTGAAGACGCTCTGACGAACTTTCGATACGGATGCCATCGATGCCCATCCAACCCGTTCTGGCCGCCTTGCGCCGCCACCGCCTGGCCATGCTGCTGATCACGCTGGAAATCGCCCTGGCTTGCGCGGTGCTGTGCAATGCCTTCTATCTGATCGTCAATCGCCTGGAGCAGACGCATCTGCAAAGCGGCGTGGACGAAAGCTCATTGGCGCAGCTGGCGCTCACGGGTTTCGACCCGGCCAAGGCGAACGATCTCAATGCCCGTGTGCTGGAAGGCGTGCGCCGGATCCCCGGCGTCGAGTCGGTCAGCGTGATCAATGCTGTGCCGTTCGGCGACCACGCGGGCACCGCCGGTGTCACGCTGGAGCCGGCCAGTCAGAAGGCGGCAGGCGTGGTCGATTTCTTCGTGGCCGGACCCGGCGCGTTCCAGGCCTTGGGCCTCAAGGTCGTCGCCGGCAGCCCGCCGCGGCCGGGCGATCTCCCGGAGGTCGCCGATTTCACACCCAAGGATGCCCCTGTGCTGGTGACGCGCGCACTCGCCGAGCACCTGTGGCCGGGCGCCGATCCGCTGGGCAAGGAGTTCTGGTGCGACCCGCGGCATTACCGCGTCGTCGGCGTCGTCGATCACCTGGCCCGGCCGGGCGGTGGCGAAGGCGCGGCGCAGACGCGCGAGTGGTCGGTGTTCGTGCAGGCGCAGCCGGGCGAGCGCCTAGCCGGCGTCTATCTGCTGCGCGCCGCGCCGGACAAGCTGCAGGGCGTACTGCGCGAGGCGCGTGAGCGCATGGCCAGCATCGCGCCGGACGCCGTGCTCAACACGCAAGCCAGCAAGACGCTGGGCGATCTGCGCGATAGCTATTTCCGCGACGATCGTCTGATGGCGATGCTGCTGGTGGGCGTGATCTGCGCGCTGCTGCTGGTCACCGCGCTGGGCATCGTCGGCCTGACCAGCTTCTGGGTACAGCAGCGGCGCAAGCAGATCGGTATCCGTCGCGCGATCGGCGCCACGCGCGGCGACATTCTGCATTACTTCCAGACCGAGAACTTCCTGATCGTCAGCGGCGGCATCGCGCTGGGCATGGTGCTGGCCTTCGGCTTGAACCTGGTGCTGATGAAGTACTACGAACTGCCGCGTCTGCCCGTGTTCTATCTGCCGGTCGGCGCCGTCGTGCTGTGGGGGCTGGGGCAGCTGGCGGTGCTGGGGCCGGCGTTACGCGCGGCGGCGGTACCGCCGGTGGTGGCGACGCGCTCCGGCTGAGGGCTGCCAGGACAGCCCCAAGGCGGCTACAGTGCGCGGATCGCTTTGCCACCCGGAGGTTGGAAATGAAGTTGGTGTCCTGGATGATCTGCGCGAGCCTGCTCGGCTCGGTCACGCTGGCCGAGCCGGTCGCCGCGGCGACCGCCACCGCTCCTTCCGCCGGCGTGGCCGCGCGGGTCAAGGCGCTCAACGACCTGCTCGCCGAGCAGTGGCAGCACACGCTGGAGAACTCGCCGGAATTCGCCACCATCCTGGGCGACCTGCGCTACAACGACCGCTGGAGCGATGCGTCGCTCGCGCACCAGGCGGCCGAGCGCAAGATCAATGCGGATTTCCTCAAGCGCTTCGAGGCGATCGACACGACGGGCTTCTCCGACGACGACAAGCTCAACCAGCAGTTGATGGTGCGCCAGCTCAAGGAAGGCTTGAAAAGCTACGACCTGAAGCTCAACGAGATGCCGCTGGACCAGATGAACGGCATGCACCTGCAACTGCCGGGCTTCGTCAGCTCCATTCCGTTCGACAACGCCAAGCAGTACGAGGACTACCTCGCGCGCCTGCACGCTGTCCCGCAGGTGCTCGATCAGGTCACCGAAGTCGCGCGCCAGGGCCTGAAGGACGGCATGATGCCGCCGCGCTACCTGCTGGAAAAAGTGGTCGCGCAGATCGACAGCATCGCGACGCCGGCCGGCGAGGAAAGCTCGTTCGCCGAGCCGCTCAAGCGCTTCCCCAAGTCCATGTCCGAGGCCGACCGCAAGCGCCTGCACGACGCCATCGTCGCGGCCATCGACAACGACGTGCGGCCGGCCTACCGCAAGCTCGGCCAGTTCGTGGCCAAGGACTACGCGCCGCACGGCCGCAGCGAACCCGGTGTGTGGCAGCTGGCCAACGGCGATGCGATCTACCGCTTCGACGTCGAGCAGATGACCACCACCAAGGAAACCCCGCAGCGCATCCATGAGATCGGCCTGGCCGAGGTCAAGCGCATCGAGGGCGAGATGACCGTCATCGCCAAGGGGCAGGGCTACAAGGATCTGGCCAGCTTCCGCGAGGCGCTAAAGCGCGATCCCAAGCTGCATCCGACTTCGCGCAAGGACATCCTCGACCGCTATCGCGGCTTCATCGCGCAGATGCAGCCGGAGCTGCCCAAGCTGTTCGGCCTGCTGCCCAAGAGCAAGGTCGAGGTGATGCCGGTGGAGGAGTACCGCGAGAAGGAAGCGCCCGGCGCCGAATACCATCAGGGCACGCCGGACGGTTCGCGTCCCGGTCAGGTGTACGTGAACACCGGCGACTTCGCCAACCGCACTACGCTGACGATCGAGTCGACCGCGTACCACGAGGCGATTCCCGGCCATCACATGCAGATCTCCATCGCGCAGGCGCTGCCCAAGCTGCCGCCGTTCCGCCAGCAGGCGGGCTACAACGCTTACGTCGAGGGCTGGGCGCTGTACGCCGAGCGGCTGGGCAAGGACATCGGCTTCTACAAGGACCCGCTGTCCGACTACGGCCGCCTGTCGGACGAGCTGCTGCGCGCCGATCGCCTGGTGCTGGACACCGGCGTGCACTACAAGCACTGGACGCGCCAGCAGATGGTGGACTTCTTCCACGCCCATTCCAGCCAGGATGAGCCGGATATCCAGGCCGAGACCGACCGCTACATCACCTGGCCGGGCCAGGCGCTGGGCTACAAGATGGGCCAGCTGAAAATCCTGGAGCTGCGTGAGCGGGCCAAGACCCAGCTGGGCAGTCGCTTCGACATCCGCGCCTTCCACGACGAGATCCTCGGTGGCGGCGCGTTGCCGCTGGACGTGCTGGAGGCGCGCACCGACGCCTGGATCGCCCGTGTGAAAGCCGCGGGCAAGACGCCGGCTTCGTCCGCCGCTGCCCCGTGACGCCGTATAGGCCAATGGTCATTGCAACGTTTTGCCGGCAGGATGCATCCACTCCGGCATGCCCAAGAGTCCCATGCGCACTGTTCTGATCATCGACGACAACCCGGCCGTGGGGGAGGCGCTGTCGCTGGCGCTTTCCCTGCATGAAATCCGGCCGCTGACCGCCCTGACCCCGGAGCAGGGCCTGGAACTGCTTGAGCACGAACGTATCGACGTGGTCATCCAGGACATGAACTTCACGGCCGACACCACGTCGGGCGAGGAGGGCATCGCACTGTTCCGCGCGATTCGCCAGCGTCATACCGACCTGCCGGTGATCCTGCTGACCGCGTGGACCCACCTGGAAACCGCGGTGGAGCTGGTCAAGGCCGGCGCCGCCGACTATCTGGCCAAGCCCTGGGATGACGCCAAGCTGCTGGCCACGGTGGAGAACCTGCTGGAGCTGTCGGAATCCACCCGCGAAGTGGCGCGTGCGCGCAACGAACGTCGCAAGCGCCGCGAGGATCTGCAGCGTCGCTACGACCTCAGCGGCCTGGTGTTCGCCTCCGAGGCGATGGCGCGCACGCTGGAGCTCGCCTGCCAGGTCGCCCGCTCGGAGGTGCCGGTGCTGATCACCGGGCCCAACGGCGCCGGCAAGGAGCGCATCGCGGCGATCGTGCACGCCAACTCCATGGTCAAGCGCGGCGCGTTCGTGGCGGTCAACTGCGGTGCCTTGCCGGGCGAGCTGATCGAGGCGGAGCTGTTCGGCGCCGAGGCCGGCGCCTACACGGGGGCCAACAAGGCACGCGAGGGCCGCTTCGAGCTCGCCGACGGCGGCACGCTGTTCCTGGATGAGATCGGCAACCTGCCGCTGTCGGGCCAGGTGAAGCTGCTGCGCGTGCTGGAAACCGGCCAGTTCGAGCGCTTGGGGTCAGGCCGCACGCGCCAGGTCAAGGTGCGCGTGCTCAGCGCCACCAATGCCGACCTCAAGGCGATGATTCGCGCCGGCACGTTCCGTGAGGACCTGTATTACCGCCTCAATGTGATCGAAGTGAATCTGCCGCCGCTGGCCGATCGCGTGGACGACATCCTGCCGCTGGCCGAGCATTTCCTGGATGGCCGGGCCGAGCTCACCGACACGGCGCGCGAGGCCCTGCTTTCCTATGCGTGGCCGGGCAACGTGCGCGAACTGAAGAACGCGATCGAACGCGCCGCGTTGCTGGCCTTCGATGGCCGCGTGACGCCGGTGCAGCTCAACCTGCCGCACTCGGCGCCCAGTGCCAATCGCAACCTGGATGAGCCCAGTCGCGAGGCGGTGGAAGCCGCGCTGGACAAGGCCGATGGCGTGGTCAGCCGTGCCGCGCAGGCGCTGGGCTTGTCGCGGCAGGCGCTATATCGGCGGATGGAGCGGTACGGGCTGGCGACGCAGGGGACGTAGAGCTGTGGAGTCCCATAGAGGCTCCTGCTTCTGCGCTCCGCCCGGCCCCCTCACCCCAACTCTCTCCCCGGAGGGGGGAGGGAGTAAAAAAGCAGCCATGCCTAAAGATGGTTGCCCACTTCACCGGCCGCATATCAAGATGCCGCCGGTCCAATTTCGCTGGGGAACGACATGCGTCGATCGATGAGATGGCTAGCCGCGGCGGTCGCCTGCACGGCGGCATGGGCGCAGGCGCAGTCGGCGCCGCCGGCCTCAGCCGCCAGTGACAGCTGGAGCAAGCCGGCGGCTGCGTCCAGCGTGAGCTACGGCAGCAGCGCGGCGATCCCGCGCGGGCAGCAGGGCGCTTTCCGCTTCAAGGACCAGGACAAGAACAGCCGCATGAGCATCCGCGCGAGCTCGCCCGCGCGCTTCAACGGCCGCCCCGACACGACGTGCACGAGCCGGCCGACGGCCGCCAACTGCCAACCGGTCGGCACGCGGCCGACGGGCAACTGAGTGCTGCGCCACCTCAACAGCTTGCAGGCGCGGCTCGCGCTGCTGTTGTTCCTGGCTTATGCGCTGGGCGCGCTGATCTATCTGGGGCTCACACAGTGGCCACTGCCGCAGCTGCTGCAGTGGCTCAAGCACGATCTTGGCGTCACCGTGCAGCCGACAGGGCTCGGCGTGTGGAGCGGGCTGGCGGTAAGCGCGGCGCTGGCGGTGCCGCTGTCGATCTGGCTGGCCGGACTGGTGATGCATCCGCTCAGTCGCCTGCTGCGCGCGTTGGAAGGCGCGGTGGCCAGCTATCGTGATGGCGATTTCAGCTTTTCCATCGCCGCCACGCGCAATGACGAACTGGGCGAGCTGATCCGCATGCACAACGCACTGGGCCAGACCCTGCGCGAGCAGCGGCAGAACCTGGCGCAGCGCGAACTGCTGCTCGATACCGTGGTGCAGAACACGCCGGTGGCGCTGGTGCTCACCGACGGCATCGGTCGCGTTACTTACGCCAACATCGCCGCGCGGCATCTTTTCAACGAGGGGCGCAGCCTGCACGGGCTGGATTTCCTCCAGCTGCTGGAGAACGCGCCGGAAGCGCTGCGCCGTGCGGTACAGGGCGGCGAGGACGCCTTGCTCACGGTGGAGATGGACGGCAGCGAGGAAACCTTCCATCTGTCGCAGCGCAGTTTCCGCCTGCAAGGCAGGCCCCATCGCCTGCAGCTGTTCCGGCGCATGACGCGCGAGCTGTCGCGGCAGGAAGTGGCAACGTGGAAACGCGTGATCCGCGTGATCAGCCACGAGCTCAACAATTCACTGGCGCCGATCTCCTCGCTGGCGCACTCCGGCGCCGAACTGGCGCGGCGTGGCCAGACCGAGCGCCTGCCCGGTGTGTTCGCCACCATCGGCGAACGCGCGCGGCATCTGCACGGCTTCATCGCCGGCTATGCCAATTTCGCCAAGCTGCCGGCGCCGCAGCCGGTGCCGATCCAGTGGCGGCCATTCCTGGATAGCCTCTCGCTGCATTGCGTGTTCCGCCTGCAGGGCAGCCTGCCGGAACAGCCGGGCTGGTTCGACGCGGCGCAGATCGAGCAAGTGCTGATCAACCTGGTGAAGAACGCGCACGAATCCGGCAGCGCGGCGGACGGCGTAACGTTGTCGCTGGCGATCATCGGCCGCGATGTGCGCATCGAGGTGGCCGACCGCGGGCCGGGCATGAGCGAAACGGTGCTGGCGCAGGCGTTGCTGCCGTTCTACTCCACCAAGCGTTCGGGGACCGGTCTCGGGCTGGCGCTGGCGCGCGAAATCGTCGAGGCGCACGGCGGTCGCATCACGCTCGCCAACCGCGAACAGGGCGGATTGCGCGTCAGCCTGCTGCTGCCGCTCAAGCTGGTGTGATGGCGTACGACATAACGTAACCGCCGCTTTCTTCAACCTCACCTATACTCCGGCCCCATCGTCAGGACGGGAGGTTAAGGCAATGGGATCGCTTGTAGCGCTAGTCGTGGTCGTCGTCGCGATCATTGTGATCGCCAAGCTGGTGCGCATCGTGCCGCAGGGCTTCGAATGGACGGTGGAATGCTTCGGCAAGTACACCCGCACGCTGACGCCGGGCCTGCATTTCCTGATTCCCTTCATGTACGGCATCGGCCGCAAGATGAACATGATGGAGCAGGTGCTGGATGTGCCCTCGCAGGACGTGATCACCAAGGACAACGCGGTGGTGCGCGTGGACGGCGTGGTGTTCTACCAGGTGCTGGACGCCGCCAAGGCAGCGTATGAAGTGTCCAACCTGGAACAGGCCGCGCTCGCACTGGTGATGACCAATATCCGCACCGTGCTGGGTTCGATGGACCTGGACGAATCGCTGAGCCAGCGTGACGCCATCAATGCGCAGCTGTTGCGCGTGGTGGACGAGGCGACGCATCCGTGGGGCGTCAAGGTCAACCGCATCGAGATCAAGGACATCGCGCCGCCGCGCGACCTGGTCGATTCGATGGCGCGGCAGATGAAGGCCGAGCGCGAGAAGCGCGCGCAGATCCTGGAGGCCGAAGGCCTGCGCCAGTCGGCGATCCTCAAGGCCGATGGTGAGAAGCAGTCGGCCATCCTGGCCGCCGACGGCAAGAAGGAGGCGGCGTTTCGCGAGGCCGAGGCGCGCATCCGCCTGGCCGAAGCCGAGGCGCAGGCCACGCGGCTGGTCTCCGACGCGATCGCCAGCGGCGACGTCAATGCGCTGAACTACTTCGTTGCCAACAAGTACGTGGAGGCTCTGAAGGAGATGGCGCATTCGCCGAATCAGAAGATGTTGCTGATGCCGGTGGAGGCCACCGGCATCATCGGTTCGCTGGCGGGCATCGCCGAGCTGGCCAGGGAATCGCTGGGCCAGCAGCAGGACAAGGCCGGCGCAGCGCGCCGCACGCCGCCGGTCTGACGCGGACGCAAGGGGGCCGATCATGTTCGCTGACATCGCAACGCATTACCTGTGGTGGATCCTCGCGCTGCTGCTGATCGGCGCGGAGGTGCTGTTGCCGGGCTACTTCATGCTGTGGATCGGCCTGGGCGCGGCGGCTGTCGGGGTGTTGACCCTGCTGCTGCCGGGGCTGTCGATGCTCGCCCAGGCGATCGCCTTCGTGGTGCTCGCCTGCCTGTCCTGCGTGGCCTACTGGTACCTGCTGCGGCCGCGCCTGCAGCGCGAGGACCTCAGTTCGCCGCGCCTCAACCGCCGCGGCGAACAGAACATCGGCCAGCGCTACGTACTGACCGAAGCCATCGTCAACGGGCGCGGCAAGGCACGTGTGGGCGATGGCCTGTGGCTGGTGAGCGGGCCGGATCTGCCGGCGGGCAGCACGGTCGAAGTGGTAGCGGTGGACGGCAACACCCTGCTAGTGAAGCCGGTGGCATGAGCGATTCT
This sequence comes from Dyella sp. CR10, assembly GCF_055814425.1. Taxonomy (NCBI): domain Bacteria; kingdom Pseudomonadati; phylum Pseudomonadota; class Gammaproteobacteria; order Lysobacterales; family Rhodanobacteraceae; genus Dyella; species Dyella sp. CR10. The sequence continues at coordinate 3,583,927 of NZ_CP185986.1, read as the reverse complement.
CCGGGTGCGCGCGTCGGCGCCTTTGTCGGGCGCTTTCTGTACGCACTGGCCTGGCCGTCGGGCCTCTATTACGCGTTCGTGTTCGGCGGCAGCCTGATGGCGTGCATCGGCGAGCACGCCGATCCATTCGGCTGGGCGCTGACTATCGTGATGCTGTCGGCGCTGCTGGGCGCGCCGGTCACGTTGGCGGTCGTGCTGGCGGCATTGGGCGCGGCGGCATGGATGAAGCCCGCGCCGGATCGCTGGCGCCGCCGCTTCGCCTGGCTGGGCGGGGCGGCCGCGGCGATGCTGGTGTTGGGCTTGATCGTCGGTTTCGGCGACGGGCGCTGCCACCTCAATTTCATGTAGGGGCGCGTTCGGACGGCCAAACGTATTCAAGCCAGCGGCTTCCGGGTGAGAATGCGGCATGAGCTTCCCGCCTCCTTCCCAGACCGGCTTCGCCTCGCCGACCCAGCCGGCGCCGAACCAGTTCGCCACCGCGGCGCTGAACACGCGCATCGCTTTCCTGGTCGAGCTGGCGCGCCGGTTGCACCAGTACGGCACGTCGGCGCCGCGCCTGGAGACGGCGATCGCCGGCTCCGCGCTGCGGCTGGGGTTGGCGGCGGAGGTGTGGTCCAGTCCGACCGCGATCATCATTTCCTTCGCCGATCAGGCGCAGGGCGACGATGGCGTGGCGCAGGTCACCCAGGTGATGCGCCTGCCGCCTGGCGACGTGAATCTGGCGCGGCTGTGCCAGGCCGACCTGATCGCCGACCAGGTGATCGCCGGCCAGATGGAGTTGCGCGAAGGTTTCCGCCTGCTGCGCGAACTGGGTCGCCCGGATACGCGCCGCGCACAGGCCGGCGTGATCGTCAGCTACGGCCTTGCCGCGGCCAGCGTGGTGGCGCTGCTGCTGCACAGCTCGTGGGCGGACCTGCTCACCACGGCGGTGATCGGCCTGATGATCGGCACCATTACCGTGCTGTCGGCGACGCGTCCGCGCCTGGCGGTGGCGAGCGAGGCCATCTGCGCGCTGGTAGGCACGATCTTCGCGATCCTGATCAGCGCGCTGGTGGTGCCGCTGGCGATCAAGTCGGTGATCCTGGCCGGCCTGATCATGCTCATGCCCGGCATGGCATTGACCACCAGCGTGCGCGAGATCTCCAGCCAGCACCTGGTGGCCGGCGTGGCGAGGATGGGCGGCGCGCTGGCGACGCTGCTCAAGCTGACGTTCGGCGCGGTAGCCGGCGCGCAGCTGTGCGCGGCGCTCGGCCTCTATCCGCGCGATTTCGCCTTGCCGCCGCTGGCGTCATGGACGGAGGTGCCGGCGCTGTTCGTGGCGGCCTTCGCCTTCGCCATGGCGTTCCGCGCAGCGCCTCGGGACTGGCTAGTAGTGATGGGGGCGGTGATCCTGGGCTATCTCGCCACGCGCTGGGGCGGCCTGATCGCCGGCTCGCTGCCGGCCGCGCCGTTCGGCGTGTTCCTCGGCGGCTTCATGCTCAGCGCGCTGGCCAACGTCTACGCGCGCTACAAGCACCGGCCGGGCGCGGTGATCCGCGAGCCGGGCATCATTCTGCTGGTGCCCGGCAGCGTGGGATTCCGCAGCGTGTCCTATCTGCTGGAGCGCGATACGGTGCTGGGTTTCGATTCGGGCGTACTGCTGGTGACGCTGCTTATTTCACTGGTCGCAGGATTGCTGTTCGGCGATTTGCTGGTGGCGCCGCGGCGGTCGCTTTAAAAGGAAGGGCTGCTTGCGGCGATGTTGGCGCATCGCGCCGGGCACGCTCGGAAGAATTATCGAACTGGAAATAAAGAAACGCCGGCGCAAGGCCGGCGTTTTCTTTTTGCGAAGGCGAGGAAGAAATCAGATCGCCAGATCCTTTTCCTTCTTGCCCGCCTTCAGCGCATCGTTGAACCAGCGCGGGCGCTTGCCGCGGCCGGACCAGGTCTGTTCCGGATCGGCGGGATTGCGGTACTTCGGCGGCACGATGCCGCCGCTCTTGCGAGCCTTGCCGGCGCCGCCGCGGGTCTGGCCGAACACGTCCTCGAGGCTGAAGCCTTCGGCCTTCACCAGCGCATGGATCTTTTCGCGCAGCTTGGCGACCTTTTCCTTGCGCAGTTCGGTCTGGCGTACCTGCGCCTTGGCGATCAGGTCGTTGAGCTGGTTATGGTTGAGATTCTTGATATCGACGGCCATGACTACTCCCGGGGTGATGAGCCATTAGTAGGCACTATTGTTTTAAATGCTGGGTGCACGGTGTTAAACGCAATGCGCCAGGGATTCTGTAGGATTTTCTCGGGAATTGCAAAATACGCGGTATTGCGACGGGCTAATGGCGGTCATTTAGGGAATTTGAATGAGGCCTATACCGGCCGGCGGGTATTGAGCCGCGAATGGGTCATTAATACGCCGACGTATGTATTAGCCGGCCCATTCACCGGTCCGGGTGAAATAAGACCCGTCCAAATGAAAACGGCCACCCTGGGGCGGCCGTTTCGGGCGTTGCGCGGACCGGGAATCAGCCGAGCAGCGCGAACAGCTCGTCGCTGCCGATCGCGCGGCTTTCCGCTTCATGGCGCGCGCGGTATTCCAGCGTGCCGGCGGCCACGCCGCGCTCGCTGACCACCACGCGATGCGGGATGCCGATCAGCTCCATGTCCGCGAACATCGCACCGGGGCGCAGGCCGCGGTCGTCCAGCACCACCTCGATGCCGCGTTCCTGCAGCTGGCGGTACAGCGTCTCGGCCGCTTCCGTGACCTCGGGCAGGCCCTTGGGGTTGATCATGCACACGGCGATGCGCCAGGGCGCCATCGCTTCCGGCCAGATGATGCCGGCCTCGTCATGGCACTGCTCGATCGCCGCAGCCACGATGCGGCTGACGCCGATGCCGTAGCAGCCCATCAGCATGACCTGGGCCTTGCCGTTCTCGTCCAGCACGGTGGCCTTGAGCGCCTCGGCGTACTTGTTGCCGAGCTGGAATACATGGCCGACCTCGATGCCGCGCGCGGTGCGCAGTGTGCCCTTGCCGTCCGGCGAGGGATCGCCTTCGACGACCTTGCGGATATCTTCCACGCGGGTGACCCGCGCATCGCGCTCCCAGTTGGCGCCGGTGTAGTGGGTGCCGTTCTGGTTGCCGCCACAGACGAAGTCCGCCAGCACGGCGGCGCTGCGGTCCACGATCACGGGGATTTCCGCGGGCAGGCCGGCCGGGCCGATGAAGCCGGGGCGGGTGCCGGTGACGGCGAGGATCTGCGCTTCGCTGGCGAGCACGGATTCGCCCGGCATTTCCGCCAGTTTGGCGGCCTTTACCTCGTTGACTTCATGGTCGCCGCGCACGCACAGCGCGACCAGGCCATCGGTGCCCTGCACCAGGATGGTCTTGACGCAGCGCGTGGGGTCGACCTTCAGGAAGGCGGCGACCTCTTCGATGGTCTTCTGCGTGGGCGTGTCCACGCGCGTCAGCGCGGCGGAGGGGGCGGGGCGGGTAGTCGCGGGCGCGAGCGCCTCGGCTTTCTCGATGTTCGCGGCGTATTCGGAGCCATCGGAGAACACCAGCGCATCCTCGCCGGAGTCGGCCAGCACCTGGAACTCGTGGCTGGCGTTGCCGCCGATCGCGCCGGTGTCGGCCTGCACCGCACGGAACTTCAGGCCCAGGCGGGTGAAGATGCGCGTGTAGGCGTCGTACATCGCCTGATAGGTCTGGCCCAGCGATTCCTGCGTGAGATGGAAGGAGTAGGCGTCCTTCATCAGGAATTCGCGCGCGCGCATCACGCCGAAGCGAGGGCGGATCTCGTCGCGGAACTTGGTCTGGATCTGATAGAAGTTGACCGGCAGCTGCTTGTAGCTCTTCAGCTCGTTGCGCGCGAAGTCGGTGACGACTTCTTCCGCGGTGGGTGCGTAGCAGAACTCCTGTTCCTTGCGGTCCTGGATCTTCAGCAGCTGGCCGCCGAACTTCTCCCAGCGGCCGGTTTCTTCCCACAGCTCGCGTGGCTGCACGGTGGGCATGAGGATTTCGATCGCGCCGGCGCGGTCCATTTCCTCGCGCACCACTTTCTCCACCCGGCGCATCACGCGCAGGCCCAGCGGCGCCCAGGTGTACAGGCCGGCGGCGAGCTTGCGGATCATGCCGGTGCGCAGCATCAGGCGATGGCTGGCTATCTCGGCGTCGGCGGGCACTTCCTTGACGGTGGCCAGGTGGTAATGGCTGAGGCGCATGCGGGGGCGTTCCGGTTGGGCAAATAAGCCGATTATATAGCGATCGGCATGGTGTCCCGGGCGCATGCCCGGGACAGGCGGCCCGCCCGGCGATGGCGTCAATCGTTCGGGCAATACTGCTTGTACTGGGCCTCGGCGGTGGCCTGCTGCTGCTTGCGCTGGGTGTCGTCCAGCACCTTCTGCTCTTTGCCTTCCTGCACCACGACCGGGCGCTTGTCGCGCAGGATCTCCAGATTGCCCTTGAGCGTGCCGCAGAGTTTCTTGCGGTTTTCCGGAGTGTCGGCCACGGGCTGCTGACCCTGCGCCTGCGCGGGCTGGTTTTCGGTCGAGGTATTGCCGGCGGCGGGCTTGGCCGGTTCGGCCAGCGGCTGCACGCTGCCGGTGGTGGTGATGCGCTTGGCCTGGACGCCCTTCGGCGGCGGGCTATCGGAGTAATGCACGGTGCCGCCGGCGTCGGTCCACTTGTAGGCCTGACCCAGGGCCAGGGGAGCGAGCAGCAGCAGGGCGACGGCGGTCAACGGGCGACGCATGGTCATCTCCGGAAAAAGGGGAAAAACACAGGTGCCCCTAGTTAGCACCCGCACGGATGGGACTCAAGCGATGGTTTACACTGCGCGTATTCCGTCACGGATTGATCCATGAGCGAGAGCACGCCAGTCCGCCCTCCGCGGCACCGGGGCATCTACCTGCTCCCCAACCTGTTCACCACCGGCGCGATGTTCGCCGGTTTTTACGCCATCGTGACCAGCATCGGCGGCAACTACAGCGACGCGGCCGTGGCGGTGTTCGTGGCGGCCCTGCTGGATGGTATGGACGGGCGCGTGGCGCGCCTGACGGGCACGCAGAGCGAGTTCGGCGTGCAATACGACTCGCTGTCGGATCTGGTCAGCTTCGGCCTGGCGCCGTCGCTGGTGATGTACACCTGGTCGCTGTCGACCTTGAAGGACTACGGTCCGCTGTGGGGCAAGATCGGCTGGGCGGCGGCCTTCGTCTATGCGGCGTGCGCAGCGTTGCGCCTGGCGCGCTTCAACACCCAGGTAGGCGTGATCGACAAGCGTTATTTCCAGGGGCTGGCCAGTCCGGCGGCCGCGGCGGTGTGCATGTCCTTCGTATGGAGCATGGACAAGTTCGGCGTGTCCGGCGCGGAGGTGCGTTTCTTCACGCCGGTCATGGCGGTGGTGGCCGGCATGCTGATGGTCAGCCGCTTCCGCTACTACAGCTTCAAGTCGCTGCCGATGGGCGAGGGCGAGCGCGTGCCGTTCCTGTGGATCATCGTGGGCCTGCTGGTCCTGATTCCGTTCTTCGTGGATCCGCCGCGAGCGCTGTTCGTGGTGTTCACGCTGTACTTGCTGTCCGGTCCGGCGATGACTCTGTGGGGTCGCGCCACCCGGCGCCGCCGCCGCGGGGCGGCATGAGCGCGGTGGCTTCCGTATCTTCCGGTTCGTCGCACCGAGCGCGGCTGCTGCGCGCGCTCGGCGTGACGCCGTGGGTGCAGCGCGCGGCGCCGATGCCGCCGGCGGTGGTGCCGGCGCCCCTGGCGGATGTGCCGGCAGGCGCCTGCGTGGTGGTGCTGCCCGCCGGTTGCGAGCCGCGTGCGCTGGATCTGCTGGGCCGCGCCCTGACCGCCTTCGGTCCGGCGCTGGCGCGCGCCGCGCGCATCGAAGTGCGCGACGGCCAGCTCGCCACGCCACCGCTGGCACGTGCCTACCTGGTATTCGGCGAAACCCAGGCCCGTGCGCTGGGGCGCGAACTGCCGGCCGCCGTGCTCAACCAGGCGCATATCGTGCTGGCGGATGAGCCGGCCGGCATCCATGCGGATGGGGCCGGCAAGCGGCGCCTGTGGAACGCGTTGCGCAGTCTGCGCCGCGCGCTGGCGCAGCCGGGGCACTGACGTGGTGGCGGTGGCACGCCCCCATGCCGAAGTCCGCGCCATGCGCCGCGACGACTTGCCCGGCGTGGCGGCGATGGAGCGCGCCTCGTACGACTTCCCGTGGAGCGAAGGCATCTTCGGTGATTGCCTGAGGGCCGGACATCCGAGCTGGGTGCTGTGGGTGGATGGCGAGATGGCAGGTTACGGCGTGCTGTCCGTGGCGGCGGGCGAAGCCCATGTGCTCAACCTGTGCATCGGCAGCCAACATCGCGGCCTCGGCCTCGGCCGGCACCTGCTGCGCCGCCTGCTGGACGTGGCGCGCTGGAACGGCGCCGAGCGGGTCTTTCTGGAAGTGCGCCCGTCCAACCCGGTGGCGCAGGCACTGTATCGCTCGATCGGCTTCGAAGAGATCGGCCGGCGGCCGAATTACTACCCCGCCAAGCAGGGCAGGGAGGATGCGATCGTGATGGCGCTGGATCTGGTCGCGCCATGACGCTGCTCCTGCCCCCTCTCCCCTGCGGAGAGAGGGTCGGGGTCAGGGAAACCTGCGGAGCATGGAAGAGGGAGCGCCAAAGCAGGCCATGCTCCGTAGAGCTTCTATCGCGAGCACCCGCCCCTTATCCGGCTGCCGCCACCTTCTCCCCGAAGGGGAGAAGGGTTCACTAGTCAGGTAGGGTCCTTACCCCAGCTTGCGCGCCTGTTCCCGCAACGCATTCGCCTGCGTGCCCCAGTCCGCGATGCGCTGCCGCTCCTGCGCCACCACTTCCGCCGGTGCATTGGCGACGAAGTTGGCATTGCCCAGCTTGCCTTCGCACTTCTTGATCTCGCCCTCGATGCGGGCGATTTCCTTGGCAAGGCGCGCCTTTTCCGCACCCACGTCGATCAGCCCGGCCAGCGGAATCAGCACGCGCATCGTGCCGACGACCGCCGCGGCGGCTGCCGGTTCATCGGCGCCGGCTTCGATCCACTGCGGCGCATCCACGCGCGCGAGGAAGGCGATCTGCGCCGCGAACTTCGCCGCGCGCGCGCGATCGCTCGCATCGCCATCGGCCAGCAGCAGCGGGATGGTCTTGCCGGGCGCGATGTTCATTTCCGAGCGGATGCGGCGGATGCCGCTGAGCACGTTCTTGAACCATTCGATCTCGGCGGTCGCCGCTTCGTCCGCGACGATCTCGCCGGCCTGCGGCCAGGCGCGGCGCAGGATGCCTTCGTCCATCAGGCTCAGCAGCGGCGCCACCGACTGCCAGATTTCTTCGGTGATGAACGGCACGATCGGATGCAGTGCGCGCAGCACCGTCTCCAGCACCACCAGCAACGTACGGCGCGTGGAAGCGGCCGCGCTCGCGTCGTCGCCGCTGAGCGCCGGCTTGGACAGCTCCAGGAACCAGTCGCAGTACTCGTTCCACACGAACTCGTACAGCTCCTGCGCGAGCAAGTCGAAGCGATACGTGGCGAAGTACTGCTCGACGTCGGCCAGCGTCTGCTTCAGGCGCGTGAGGATCCAGCGCTCGGCTTCCGTCGCCGGCGCGCTGCCGGCGTCGGCGATCGCGCCGTTCTCCACGTTCATCAGCACGAAGCGCGCCGCGTTCCACAGCTTGTTGCAGAACGCCTTGTAGCCTTCGGCGCGCTTGATGTCGAAGTTGATCGTGCGGCTGTAGCTGGCCAGCGCGGCGAAGGTGAAGCGCAGCGCGTCGGTGCCGATGGCGGGGATGCCTGCGGGGTAATCCTTGCGGATACGCTTTTCCACGCGCTCGCGGTCGCGCGGCAGCAGCAGCGACTTGGTCGATTTGTCGATCAGCGGTTCCAGCTCGATGCCGTCGATCAGATCCAGCGGGTCCAGCGTGTTGCCCTTGGACTTGGACATCTTCTGGCCTTCGGCGTCGCGCACGATGGCGTTGATGTACACCTCGCGGAACGGTACCTGGCCGGTGAAGTACTTGGTCGCCATCACCATGCGCGCGACCCAGAAGAAGATGATGTCGAAGCCGGTGACCAGCACCGCGCTGGGCAGGAAGATCTTGTCCTGCTGCCAGTCGGCCACGATCTCGCCGCGCTCGTTCTTGACCGGGCCATCGGCCGGCCAGCCGAGCGTGGAGAACGGCCACAGCGCGGAGCTGAACCAGGTGTCGAGCACATCCTCGTCCTGGCGCAGCGCGCCCACCGGCGGCACGGTGGCATGCGCGCGCGCGTCGGCTTCGTCCTCGCCCACGAAAATGTTGCCGGCCTCGTCATACCACGCCGGAATGCGATGGCCCCACCATAGCTGGCGGCTGATACACCAGTCCTGGATGTTCTCCAGCCATTGCGTGTAGGTGGTGCTCCAGTTCTCCGGCACGAACTTGATTTCGCCGGAGCGCACGACCTCGAGCGCCGGCTCGGTGATCGCCTTGCGGCCTTTCTCGCTGGTCAGATCGACGAACCACTGGTCGGTGAGCATCGGTTCGATCACCGCGTCGGAGCGCTCGCTCACCGGCACCTGCAGCTTGTGCGGCTTGGTCTCGACCAGCAGGCCTTCGGCTTCCAGGTCGGCGAGCACGCGCTTGCGCGCCTCGAAGCGGTCCAGGCCGCGGTACTTCTCCGGCGCGTTGTCGTTGACCTTCGCGTCCAGCGTGAAGATGTTGATCGGCGCGAGCTGGTGACGCTGGCCGATGGCGTAGTCGTTGAAGTCGTGCGCCGGGGTGATCTTGACGAAGCCGGTGCCGAATTCGCGGTCGACATAGTCGTCGGCGATTACCGGGATCTCGCGGCCGGACAGCGGCAGGCGCAGCAGCTTGCCCACCAGGTGCGCGTGGCGTTCGTCTTCCGGATGCACCGCGACGGCGACGTCGCCCAGCATGGTTTCCGGGCGCGTGGTGGCGACCACCACGCTATCGGTGCCGTCGACCGTGGGATAGCGGATCGACCACAGGTGGCCGTCGCGCTCGACGTTGTTCACTTCCAGATCGGACACCGCCGTGCCCAGCGCCGGATCCCAGTTCACCAGGCGGTTGCCGCGATAGATCAGGCCGGCGCGGAACCACTCGACGAACACCTTGCGCACCGCGGACGAGAGCCCTTCGTCCATGGTGAAGCGCTCGCGCGACCAGTCCGCCGCGACACCGAGGCGGCGCATCTGGTTGGTGATGGTGGAACCGGATTCCTCCTTCCACTGCCACACCCGCTCGACGAAGGCCTCGCGGCCGAGGTCGTGCCGGCTTTGGCCGGCGGCGGCCAGCTGGTTCTCCACGATCTTCTGCGTGGCGATGCCGGCGTGGTCCGTGCCCACCTGCCATAGCGTGTTCAGACCACGCATATGCTGGTAGCGGACCAGCATGTCCATCACGGTCTGCTGGAAGGCGTGGCCCATGTGCAGGGTGCCGGTGACATTCGGCGGCGGCAGCAGGATGCAGTACGGCTCGCCGTGCCCCGACGGCTTGAAGTCGCCGCTGGCTTCCCAGCGGGCGTACCACTTCGACTCGATCTGGCGGGGCTCGAAACTCTTATCCATCGGTGGCTCGTCATGGCGCGCCCGGGGGCGGGCGCGTGGGTGGGAACGGGGCGTAAAGACCCAGGATTGTAAGGGCCGGGGCTTGGCCCTGCCAAAGATGGGGGCGCCGCGGTCCGTCCGCGAGAGCTAGGGCTCGACCAGTTCGCCGCCCCAGTCGGCCGGGTCTACGTCGGCCACCGACTCGGTGAAGGTCCAGACGTGGCCGCCCGGGTCCGCCACCGTATATTGCCGTTCACCGTACGGGTAGGTCGCCGGCGGGCGGAGTACCACGGCGCCAGCGTCGCGGGCGCGGGCAAAATGGGCGTCGATGTCGGTCACTCGCATCATCACTGCATGCCCGGCCATAGCTGCGGTACCGCCGCCCTCGGTGATCACCATGGCGCCATCCCCGGCATGCAGCTGGATGCGGTGGCCGCCGATGCGCAGGCGTTCGCGGAAGCCGAAGGCGTGGATGAGCCAGGTGGCGGCTTCGCGCACGTCGGGGTAGGCGAGCTCGGGGATGACGGTGCAGGCGGGGATGGAGCGGTTGGTGAGCATGGCATGGCTCCGCGCAAGGTTCGCATCGGGAACCCTTCTCCCTCCGGGGGAGAAGGTGGCGGCAGCCGGATGAGGGGCCGGGGCTCGCCAAAACGGATCGACGAAGCCACGCGCGCTTTCCGCTCCCGCTTCTACGCTCCGCCCGCCCCCTCACCCCAGCCCTCTCCCCGGCGGGGAGAGGGGGCAGGTTGTTACGCCTTTTCGCGCAGCGCCCGGCCGTAGGCGTGCACTTCGTCGACCAGCACCTTGACGTGCTCCGGATCGACTTCCGGCGTGATGCCGTGGCCGAGATTGAACACATGGCCGGGATGGTTGCCGTAGCTGTCCAGCACCGCGCGCGCTTCGCGGCGGATGGTGTCGGGGTTGGAGCGCAGTACGGCGGGGTCGAGATTGCCTTGCAGCGCGACGCGGTCGCCGACGGCGGCGCGCGCGTCGGCCAGGTCGATGGTCCAGTCCACGCCCAGTGCGGCGCAGCCGGTGTCGGCCATGGCCGCGAGGTGGCGGTTGGCGCCTTTGGAGAACAGGATCACCGGCAGTTCGCGCGCGTGCGCATCGGCTTTCAGCGCGTCGACCACTTGCGCCATGTAGCGCAGCGAGAACTCGCGGAACGGCGCGGGCCCGAGCATGCCGCCCCAGGTATCGAACACCATCAGCGCCTGCGCGCCGGCGGCGGCCTGCGCGGCGAGATAGGCGGCCACCGAGCGGGCCAGCGTATCCAGCAGCTGGTGCGCGAGCTTCGGCTCGTTCCAGCACATCGCCTTGAGCGTGGCGAAATCGCGCGAGCCTTCGCCTTCGACCATGTAGCAGGCCAGCGTCCACGGGCTGCCGGAGAAGCCGATCAGCGGTACGCGACCGTGCAGTTCGCGGCGGATCAGACGCACGGCGTCCATTACGTAGCGCAGCTCCCCGTCCATGTCGGGCACGGCGAGCTTCTCGACGTCGGCGCGATTGCGCACCGGATGCGCGAACTGCGGACCCTCGCCTTGCGCGAAGCTGAGCCCCAGGCCCATCGCATCGGGAATGGTGAGGATGTCGGAGAACAGGATCGCGGCGTCGAGCTTGAAGCGTTCCAGCGGCTGCAGGGTCACCTCGCAGGCCAGTTCCGGCGACTGTGCCAGCGCCATGAAGCTGCCGGCACGAGCGCGAGTGGCGCGGTATTCCGGCAGGTAGCGACCGGCCTGGCGCATCACCCAGATGGGCGTGGTGTCGGTGGGTTCCCGGCGCAGGGCGCGCAGGAAACGGTCGTTCTTGAGGGATTCGGTCATTTCAACGTCCGTACGGGCCGTCCATGCCCTGGCTGAACATCAGGCGGTAGCCGCGCTTGAGCTGCGCGTCGCGCGCCTTCTCGAATGCCGCGATGGCATCGTCGCGCTCCAGGAACTGTTCGCGCTTGAGCGTGGCCTTGCCGCCCTGCACGCCGGTTTCGCGGTACAGCGTCCAGCCGCCGAGCAGATCCTGCTCCAGCACGATCTGGGCATAGCGGGGCGCTTCGCCGGAGCTGGGCGCGGTTTGCAGATAGAGGCGCATGGAAGGGTGCATGGTGGATGGGTGCGGTGGGCCGCAGGGCCCGCATTCTAGAAGGCCGGGCCGGCCGGCGGCGAGTACGCGGGTGTCGCAGGAGTCTTCACGCTGCTGTCGCCTCGCGCAGCACGGCCAGTACGTCGCGCTCATCCACGCCGCCGACGATCTCGGCGCGGCCGATGCCTCGCCACAGGATCAGCCGCAGCGTGCCGGCGGTGTTCTTCTTGTCCAGGCGCATCAGGGCCAGCAGGGCCTGCGGATCCATACCCGGCGGGATCGCGGTGGGCAGGCCCAGGCGTTCGAGCAGGCGCAGCAGGCGAGCGGTGGCGGCCGCATCGCTCATGCCGAGCCGTTCGGACAGCCGGGCGGCCAGCAGCATGCCCACCGCCACGCCTTCGCCGTGCAGCAGGGTGGTGTACTTGCCGGCGGTCTCCAGCGCGTGGCCGAAGGTGTGGCCGAGATTGAGCAGGGCGCGTTCGCCCTGTTCGGTTTCGTCGCGAGCGACCACGCCGGCCTTGTACTGCACCTTGCGCGCGATCGCTTCGATCAGCGTGGCCGTGTCGCGCGTACCCAGGTCGTCGGCATGGGCCTCCAGCCATTCGAAGAAGGGCAGCTCGCCGATGGCCGCGCCCTTCACCACTTCGGCCAGGCCCGCGCGGTACTCGCGCTGCGGCAACGTGGCGAGGGTGTCGATGTCGGCCACCACCGCGCGTGGCTGGTGGAACGCGCCGACCAGGTTCTTGCCGGCCGGCAGATTGACGCCGGTCTTGCCGCCGACCGAGGAATCGACCATCGCCAGCAGCGTGGTCGGCATCTGGATGAAGTCGATGCCACGCATCCAGCACGCTGCGCTGAAGCCGGCGAGATCGCCCACCACGCCGCCGCCCAGAGCGACCACGCAGGCATCGCGGGTAGCGCCGAGCTGCGCCAGCGCGTCCAGCGCGCGCCCGACGTTGTCGAAGGTCTTGTGCGCCTCGCCGTCGTCGAGCAGGAAAGCGGACCAGCTGAGGCCGTCGAGGCCTTTGGCCACGCGATCCAGATACAGCGGCGCCACCGTGGTGTTGCTGACCACCAGCGCGTGGCGGCCGCGCAGCATGGCGCGCCAGCGTGCGCGGTCGTCGAGCAGGCCGGGGCCGATCCAGACCGGATAACTGCGTTCGCCGAGGGTGACGTCGATCGTGCGGAGAGAGTGCGTGTCGTTCATGCTCATGCGGCTTGCTGGCGCTGCCAGTGCTGGTCGATCAGGGCGATGCTGCGTTCGCTGGCGGCCTGGACGAGTTCGTGCTCGCCCGGGATCACCAGGTCAGCGATGTCTTGGTAAAGCGGCGTGCGGATGCCGGCCATAGCCTCGAGCTTCGCGCGGCGGTCTTCGCCGGCCAGCAGCGGACGGCTGCGGTCGCGGGCCAGGCGTTCGAGCTGCTGTTCCACCGTCGCCTGCAGCCACAACACGTAGCCGCGCTCGGTCAGCAGGCGGCGATTGGCCGGGTCCAGCACCGCGCCAGCGCCGGTAGCCAGCACCACGCCGTCACGTGCGGAGCAGGCATCGAGCAGAGCGCTCTCGCGGCGGCGGAAGCCTGTTTCGCCTTCCACTTCGAACACGGTGCTCACGCTGGCGCCGCAGTGATGCTCGATCTCCTGGTCCAGATCGACGAAAGCCAGCCCATAATGCGCAGCCAGCCGCCGGCCGATCGACGTCTTGCCGGCGCCGGTGGGACCGACGATGAACAGGTTGCTCGAGGGGTTCATATGGCGACTTTAACAGCAGGTCCGACATGACTGAGCGGGTATTGCTGGCCGGATGCGGCGACTTGGGCCTGCGCGTGGCGCGCCGGCTGCTGGCGCGCGGGGACGAAGTGTGGGCGTTGCGGCGTTCGTCCGCAGCCGAGACGAAGGACGGGCCGCGCTGGCTGCGCGGCGATCTGACCCGCCCGGAAACGCTGCGCGAGCTGCCCGCCGGGATTACCCAGGTGGTGTATGCGCCCACGCCCGGCGCGCGCGACGAAGGAGCGTACCGCGCGGTCTTCGTCGATGGCCTGCGGCACGTGTGCGATGCGCTTGCCGACGAGCCGCCGCGACGTGTGCTGTTCGTGTCCTCCAGCGCGGTGTACGGCGAGCATGGCGATGCGTGGGTGGATGAAGACACGCCGCCCGACCCTCCTGGCTTCAACGGACGCGTGCTGCTGGAAGCGGAGCGGTGGCTCGCCGCGCGGGCGGTGCCGTCGGCGAGCCTGCGCCTGGCCGGCATCTATGGGCCTGGACGCATGCAGCTGGTGGAGCGATTGCGCGCAGGGCAGGCGACAGCGCCGCGGCATCCGCCGCACTGGTCCAATCGCATCCACGTGGACGATGCGGCGGCTGCCGTCGCGCATCTGCTCGGCTTGCCGCGGATCGAGCCGGTCTATGTCGGCGTGGACGACACACCGCTGCCGATGCACGAGCTGTATGCGCAGCTCGCCGCGATGGCAGGCGGCCCGCCGCCAGCGGAAGGGCCGGCGCCTGCCGGCATCGGCAGCAAGCGCCTGAGCAACCGCCGCCTGCGGGCGAGTGGCTTCGCACCGTACTGGCCGGATGCGCGCGAGGGTTACCGCGCCCTGCTATAAGCTGCCTGCAATGCTCGCACAGGAGGAGGCGTGACATGGATCGGATCGTGCTCAAGCAACGCTTCGAACAGATGGCTGACGAGGAGCTGTTGCGCCGCTATCGCTCGGGCGACATGACGGAAGAAGCGAAGCAGGTGGCGCTCGAAGAACTGCGTTCGCGCGAATTGATGATCGGTCCGGCACCGCTGGAATCGGCATCGCCGGAAGCCGAGGCCGCGGCGGAAGCAAGGCGTGAGGGCATGGACGTCGTCTGCCTGGCCCGTTTTCTCGTTCCCACCGATGCGCACATCCTCTGCGGTCTGCTCGAGGCCGAAGGCATCGCGACGGTGGCGGGCGATGCTCATCTGGTGCAAGCCAATCCCTTCCTGACCACGGCGGTGGGCGGTGTCAGGGTGCTGGTCTACGAGACCGACATCGTGAGGGCGCGGGAGATTCTCCAGGCTTATCGCAATGGCGATTACGCGTTGCAGGAGGACGAATTTCCCGAGGGCACCGGGGAGTAGCTTCGGCCAGCCGATGGCAGGTGCCGGGGATGAGGGCGTGTGGGAGGATGCAGGCGCGCATCCACTTCAGGAGTCCGTCATGACCGCTCGCATCCAGCCCACCATGGTCAGTACCAGCAACGAGATCCCCGGCTATCGCATCGTCCGGCCGATGGGCATCGTACGCGGCATCACCGTGCGCTCGCGCAGTGTCATCGGCAACCTGGGCGCGGCGTTGCAGACGCTGGTCGGCGGCAATATCTCCATCTATACCGAGCTGTGCGAGAAAGCGCGCGAGGAGGCCTTCGAGCTGATGTTGCAGCATGCAGCCGAGCACGGCGCCAATGCGGTGATCGCCATGCGCTACGACGCCAACGACGTGGCCGAGGGCGTGACCGAAGTGCTGGCTTACGGCACCGCGGTGGTGGTGGAGCCTCAGGCCTGAGCGCTTCGTTGACATGTCCTTGACCTCGTCAGGATGAGGCTGCCGGCCTCATCCGCTTTCCGCGGAGGGAGCGCCGCCGCGCCGCCGCGCGGCTAACCGGAGGGTCAAGCCATGTCGGTTGCGAAGATCATCGAGATCAGTTCGTCGTCCAGCAAAGGTCTTGAGGACGCGGTGAAGCACGGGCTGAGCAAGACGGCCAAATCGGTCAAGCACATCAAGGGTGCATGGGTGAACGACATCAAGGTCGTCACCAACGACGATGGCAGCATCGCGGAGTGGCGCGTCAACATGCGCGTCAACTTCATCGTCGAATAGAGCTCGCCTTTCCCGAACAAGGCGGCGACAAAAAGAAAGCGGCGCGCCATGGGCGCGCCGCTCGTTTTAGTACATGGCTTGGCTTCTTCCGCAAACAGCGGAGCATCATGCTGGGCCAGCAGGTCCGCGACATTGAGCGCTGGCTGCTCCACGGCCTGGGCCGTGTTCGTGCCGTGACCGACGTCGAACGAGAACGTCTCGCTCTTGAGGTTGAACGCGATGACATGGAACTCTTTCATCTGTTCCTGCGTGTACTCCACCGGTTCGGACCCGACGTCCGCCTTGCCGCAATGCCGGCAGATCCACGGCACGCTTTCCAGCAGGCCGTCGTGGTGCGTGGTGCTGGCTCCGGGCTAGGCTGGTCCCGGTTTTCGAGGTCCGGAGTTTCTGAGCTGGCGGAATGCAGGGCGATGTCCCTGTGGCGCGGTGGGCCTGGGCCAGCTGAGCGCGGCAGGTGCTGCGTGCGACGTCAGTTGCCGGAAGACGGCGGCGCGGATCGCTCGGTGAGCGTTTCGGCGGCGTGCGGGATCAGGTTCGACTCCAGGCCATAGCGGATCAGGTCGGCGTCGCGCTGGATGCCGAGCTTGCGCATGGCGCTGAGCTTCTGCGTGCTGACGGTCTGCTTGCTGCGATGCAGGCGCTCGGCGATTTCGCCGACTTTCAGGCCGGGGACGAACAGGCGTTCGTCGATGTGCCCGAACTTAATACGAATTAAGTGTGGAGTATTCCGCTTCGTCAATAAAACTATCTAGAAATTCGCGCTTTGGGGAAAATAAGATGTTGCTTGTGGATGACGCTTTTGGATGGGGGTATGAGCCGCTTATTTAAAATAAAGGAATGCATGCATTAGGCCGCGCTCGGGGAGCGCGGCTTTTATTCTGGCTTAATTGCCGAGCGGCGGTTGGCGAGCATCCACTATCGGCGGGAGGCGCGGGGCTGGCTCAGAAATGAGCGAGGCCGGTCACGTGCCGCTGTGTGTCGTATTCAACGCAGGTATCTGCAATCGCCGGCAGGGTCGCCAGCGCATGCCGACTGAGCCGTTCGTAATGGGCGAGGAAGCGCACCATCGCTCCGGCGTCCATCGCCAGCGGTGCGTGCCGCGCGAACAGTTCTTGTTCTTGCTGGCTGCGCCACTGACGGATCACTTCCCAGCTGGGAGCCTGCAGCACCACCAGGGCATCGAGCTTGCGCCACAGCGGCTGGTAGCTGCGCAACTGCTTGTTGACCCAATGGCGCCAGACGCCTTCCGGATCCTCGGTGCGCTCCAGCTCGTTCACGGGTTCTTCGAGGGCGGACTGCAACTGCGGGCGGATACCCAGCGCCCAGCCTTCCAGGATGACGAGCTTGGGCGGCCGGGCGACCTTGGGCCAGCGCGACGGCGGCACGCGGGTATCGCGTCCCTTGTCGAAGCGCGGGTAGGTCACCGGCAGCTTTTCCGAGGCCTGCGGAAGTGCGGCCAGCACCGACATGAGCAGTTCGATCTCGTGCGTGCCCGGCACGCCGCGCGTGCGCAGCAGCGGATGCACCTGATGGGCGAGCGCCTCGCGGTCGCTGCGGCTGTAATAGAAATCGTCCAGGGACAGCACTTCGGTGGGCCAGCCGCGCGCCTCGGCCTGCGTCTTCACTTCCCGCGCCAGGGTGCTCTTGCCGCTGCCCTGCAGGCCGGAAATCCCGAGCAGGTACGGTCGCTTGGCGCGCGCGATGCGTCCGGCGTACTGGTCGAGCAGGAGACCCGCCAGGGTCGAATTCTGCGTGCTAGCATCGTTAACCATCCGCGCATGATGACGCGCGCCGGCCACGATTCAAGACCCATGCTGAAACCCGAAATCCTCGAGACCTTCCAACAGTTGCTGGAGGGTGCCCGGACGAGCGGCGACCCTGAGCCGACCGCCATGACCCTCGCCACCGTCGATGCCGGCGGGCGGGTCAGTTCCCGCATCGTGCTGCTCAAGGGAGCAGACGAGCGCGGCTTCCGCTTCTTCACCAATTATCAGAGCGACAAGGGCACCGAGCTGGGCGTTCACCCGCAGGTGGCGCTGTGCTTCCACTGGAAGACCTTGCGCGAAGGCGTGCAGGTGCGCATCGAAGGCGCGGCGCGCAAGCTGCTGGATGATGAGTCCGATGCGTACTTCGCCTCCCGCCCGCGCCTGAGCCAGATCGGCGCCTGGGCCTCGCTGCAGTCGCAGACGCTGCCCGACCGCGACACCTTCGAGCAGCGCGTGGCCCGCTACGAGCAGGAATTCGAAGGCCGCGACGTCACGCGCCCGCCACATTGGGGCGGGTATGTGGTGGAGCCGGACATGGTCGAGTTCTGGTATGGCGCCCAGTTTCGCCTGCACGAGCGCGTGCGCTGGAGCCGCCATGGGCAGACCTGGACCCATCGCATGCTGTATCCCTGAGGCTCCGAGGAATCCGCCATGACCCGCGCCGCACCCGCCGGACACGTCGCGCAGCAGGGCTTCACCGTGCATACGCGTGGGCGCGGTTTCAGCGACATCACCGACAAGGCGGCCGAGGCGGTGCTGGCCAGCGGCGTGCACACCGGCATCGCGCACGTCTTCACCGCGCATACCAGCTGCTCGCTGCTGATCGGCGAAAACGCAGATCCGACCGTGCGCGAAGATCTCGAGCGCTGGTTCGCGCGCGCCGTGCCGGACGGCGATGCGATCTTCAAGCACGATGCCGAAGGTCCGGACGACATGCCCGCCCACGTGCGTTCCATCCTCACCGGCGTCAGCCTCACCCTGCCGGTGCATGGCGGCAAGCTGGCGCTGGGTACGTGGCAGGGCATTTACCTGTGGGAGCATCGGCGCGATCCGCACCAGCGGCGTGTCACGGTGACCGTGCTGGGGCATTGATCCGACGCCCGGCTTTTGCGGTCCACCGCGCTATGGCACTGTCGCGTTCCGCCATAGCCGCGTTTCGCTCATGCCTGCCGACAGCTTCCCCCGCCGTATCGTCTGCCTCACTGAAGAGCCCACCGAAGTCCTCTACGCGCTGGGCGAGGAGGACCGCATCGTCGGCATCTCCGGCTTCACCGTGCGACCGGCGCGGGCACGCAAGGAGAAGCCGAAGGTCTCGGCTTTCACCAGCGCGAAGATCGGCGAGATCCTGAAGCTGGAGCCGGACCTGGCGATCGGTTTCTCCGACATGCAGGCGGACATCGCGCGCGACTTGATCAAGGCCGGCGTGGAGGTGTGGATCAGCAACCACCGCAGCGTGGACGGCATCCTCGCCTACATTCGCCGGCTGGGCGCCATGGTGGGTGCGGCCGACAAGGCGGACATGTATGCGCGCGAGGCCGAGCGCCACATCGCGGCGATCCGTGCGGCGGCCGAGGCCTTGCCGAAGCGGCCGCGCGTGTATTTCGAAGAATGGGACGAGCCGCTGATCACCGGTATCCGCTGGGTGGCCGAGCTGGTGCGCATCGCCGGCGGCGAGGACGTGTTCCCGCGGCAGGCGGGCGAGTCGCTGGCCAAGCACCGCATCCTGGAGGATCCCGCGGAGGTGGTGCGGCAGGCGCCGGATATCATCTTCGGCTCGTGGTGCGGCAAGCGCTTCCGGCCGGAACACGTTGCCGCGCGGCCGGGCTGGGACGCGATCCCCGCCGTACGCAGCGGCGACGTCCACGAGATCAAGTCGCCGATCATCCTGCAGCCCGGCCCCGCCGCGTTGTTCGACGGGCTGGACGAGCTGCACCGGCACATCGCCGCCTGGGCGAGGCGCGCATAAGAAAAGCGCTCCGGTTTCCCGGAGCGCTTTCCCTGGGAAAACACTCAGTGCGACGCGGCCAGCTGCAGGCCCAGCGCGGTCAAGGGTGCGGCTACCAGAATCCGCAGCAGCATCAGCACGACCATGGCGACCCAGGGCGAGAAATCCAGGCCGCCGGCGACCAGCTTGCCGCGCAGCGGACGCATCACCGGCTCCACGATGCTGCCGACCAGGCGTAGCACGGGGTGGCGGTGATTCATCGAGAACAGGCTGAACAACGACCAGACGAAGATCAGGATCACGTAGGTCAGCAGCACCAGATCCAGCAGATCGGCCAATCCCAGCATCAGCAACCCCAGGAGATTGGGCAGGGTTCCCGACAGGAAGTAGCCGACCGCACGCCGCAGCAGCATCAGCAGCCACAACAGCAGCACGGCGGCCAGGTTGATCCGCCGCCAGTTCGGCAGCACGCGGCGCAGCGGCGCCAGTACCGGATTGGTATAGCGGTAGAGGAACTGGCTCAGCGGATTGTTGAAATCCGCGCGCGTGGCTTCGGCCAGCAGACGCAGCAGGAACAGCGTGGCCACCGCGCCGAAGGCGAGGTCGACCAGAAAGGCGAGGGCGGTCAGCAGGTAGCTCACGAGGCGTCATCCAGGGCAGCGGCCAGTTCCTCGCCGCGGCGGGTGGCGGCGGCGACGGCGCGCGAGACGATACGCGGCAGGCCGTCGGCGGCAAAGCTTTCCAGCGCGGCCTGGGTGGTACCGTTGGGCGAGGTGACGCGGCGGCGCAGTTCGGCCGGCGCTTCGCCGCTCTCGGCCAGCATGCGCCCGGCGCCCAGGCAGGTCTGCGCGGCCAGCGCGCGCGCGGTCTCGCGCGGCATGCCCTGGGCTACCGCCGCGTCCTCCAGCGCCTCGACCAAGGCGAAGAAATAGGCCGGGCCGGAACCGGAGATCGCAGTCACCGTATCCATCAGCGCCTCGTCGTCCAGCCAGCGCGTCATGCCTACGGCGTCCAGGATGTGCTGCGCCTGCGCCCGCTGCGGCGGGCTGACCCGGCCATTGGCGCACAGGCCGGTGGCGCCGGCCCCGATCAGCGCCGGGGTGTTGGGCATGCAGCGCACGATCGGCAGGCTGGCGCCGAACCAGCGCTCGAGCTGGTCGATGCGCACGCCGGCAGCGATGGAGATCAGCATCGGTCGGCGCTGCTTGAGCACATCCTGCAGCTCATTGCGCAGGGCGGGCATCACCTGTGGCTTGACCGCCAGCACCACCACGTCCGCCTCGGCCGCCGCCGGCCGTGCTTCGGCATAGCAGGCCACGCCGAAATCGCGTCCCAGTTCCTGGCGGGCGTCCGCGCGCGGCTCGGCCACGCTTACGGTGGATGCCGCAATGCCGGTCTTGAGCAGCCCGCCGATCAGGCTGCGGGCCATATTGCCTCCACCGACGAAAGCGATGCGGGTCATGAGGACTCCTTCCACGTAACGAGGCGCATACCTTAGCGGAGGCGGGTGGCGGGCCGCACGACATGCCAGAGGCGCACGGGCGGGGAGTGCCACCTGAGGGCGCGCTTTCCCGCTCCCACCTGGTTATCACTTTCAAACATCGGCCAGTCGAAAGACTGGCCCCTGTCGCCGCGCCGCGAGTAGTATCGGGCCGCTGCGAGGGGGACCCGGCCGGAAGGCCGCCAGGGTGGCAGTAACCAGGTTTTGGCGGCCGCCTGCGACCGTTCCCCGCGCCCGTATCGCGCCAAAGCTGAACGTTCGAAGGGGAATGCATGGATATCGCCGAACTACTGGCCTTCTCGGTGAAGAACAAGGCGTCGGACCTTCACCTGTCCGCCGGCCTGCCGCCGATGATCCGCGTGGACGGCGACGTCAGGCGCATCAACATTCCCGCGCTCGAGCACAAGCAGGTGCACTCGCTGATCTACGACATCATGTCGGATAAGCAGCGCCGCGATTACGAGGAATTCCTCGAGGTCGACTTCTCGTTCGAGATTCCGGGCCTGGCACGCTTCCGCGTCAACGCGTTCAACCAGAACCGCGGCGCCGGCAGCGTGTTCCGTACCATTCCTTCCGAGGTGCTGACCTTGGAGGACCTGGGCGCGCCGCGCATCTTCCGCGAACTGATCGAGCAGCCGCAGGGCCTGATCCTGGTGACCGGTCCGACCGGCTCGGGCAAGTCCACCACGCTGGCGGCGATGGTCGACCACATCAACAAGAACGAATACGGCCACATCCTCACCATCGAGGATCCGATCGAATTCGTGCACACCTCGCAGAAGTGCCTGGTGAACCAGCGCGAGGTGCACCGCGATACGCACGGCTTCAACGAGGCACTGCGTTCGGCGCTGCGCGAAGACCCGGACTACATCCTGGTGGGCGAGCTGCGCGACCTGGAAACCATCCGCCTGGCGCTGACCGCCGCGGAAACCGGCCACCTGGTGTTCGGCACCCTGCACACCAGCTCGGCGGCCAAGACCATCGACCGCATCATCGATGTGTTCCCCGCCGGCGAAAAGCCGATGGTGCGCTCGATGCTGTCCGAGTCGCTGCGTGCGGTCATCTCGCAGTCGCTGCTGAAGAAGGTCGGCGGCGGCCGCCTGGCGGCGCACGAGATCATGGTCGGCATCCCGGCGATCCGTAACCTGATCCGCGAGGACAAGGTGGCGCAGATGTATTCGTCCATCCAGACCGGCCAGCAGTACGGCATGCAGACCCTGGACCAGAATCTGCAGGACCTGGTCAAGCGGGGCCTGGTGACGCGCCAGCAGGCCGCGGCGTATGCCAGGAACAAGGACGTGTTCAAGTGATCACCATCCAAGTCTCCGCAGGAGACCGCCCATGAGCGACTTCGATTTCACCTCCTTCCTCAAGCTGATGGTCCACAAGAAGGCCTCGGACCTGTTCATCACGGCCGGCGTCGCGCCGTCGATGAAGGTGCAGGGGCGCATCGTGCCCATCACGCAGAGCCCGCTGTCGGCGCAGCAGTCGCGCGACATGGTGCTCAACGTCATGACGCCCTCGCAGCGCGAAGAGTTCGAAAAGACCCACGAATGCCAGTTCGCCATCTCGGCGCAGGGCGTGGGCCGCTTCCGCGTGTCGTGCTTCTACCAGCGCAACTGCGTGGGCATGGTGCTGCGCCGGATCGAATCGAAGATCCCCACCATCGAAGAGCTGAGCCTGCCGCCGGTGATCAAGCAGCTGGCGATGACCAAGCGCGGCATCATCATCTTCGTCGGCGGCACCGGTACCGGTAAATCCACCTCGCTGGCTTCGATGATCGGCTACCGGAATGCCAACTCGACCGGGCACATCATCACCATCGAGGATCCGATCGAGTACGTGCACAAGCACGAGGGCTGCATCATCACCCAGCGCGAGCTGGGCATCGACACCGACAGCTGGGACAACGCGCTGAAGAACACTCTGCGCCAGGCGCCGGACGTGATCATGATCGGCGAAGTGCGCACGCGCGAGACGATGGAGCACGCCATCAACTTCTCCGAGACGGGCCATCTGTGCCTGTGCACGCTGCACGCCAACAACGCCAACCAGGCGATGGACCGCATCCTGCACTTCTTCCCGGAAGATCGCCGTGCGCAGCTGTTCATGGACCTGTCGCTGAACCTCAAGGGCGTGGTCGCGCAGCAGCTCATCCCCACGCCGGACGGCAAGGCGCGCCGCGTGGCGGTGGAGATCCTGCTGGGCACGCCGCTGGTCCAGGACTACATCCGCCAGGGCGAGATCCACAAGCTCAAGGAAGTGATGAAGGAATCCACCAACCTCGGCATGAAGACCTTCGACCAGAGCCTGGTCGAGCTCTATCACGCCGGCGAGATCTCTTACGAGGACGCGCTGCGCCACGCCGACAGCTCCAACGAAGTACGCCTGCGCATCAAGCTGGCTCAGGGTGGCGATGCGCATACGCTGTCGCAGGGGCTGGAGGGCGTTGAGCTGGAGGAGTCGCGCGATTCCAACCAGTTCGGCGGTGGCATGCTCTATCGCTGACGCGTCATCGCGACACGCATGCAAAAAGAAAGGAGCCCGCGAGGGCTCCTTTCTTTTTGTTCCCGCGTCACCGGCGCGACGGTCACTTGGCGGTATCGCTGATGGTTACGCTGCCGGCGTTGACGCTCTTGACGCCCTTCACCGCCTTGGCGACCTGCTCGATCTTCGATTTCTCCTGAGCGCTGGCGGCGGTACCGGTGATCGTGACGACGCCATCCGTCGTCGTGACCGACAGGTCACCGCTCTTGATGCCCTTGGTGGTCGCCAGCTCGGATTTCACCTTGGTGGTGATCCAGCCATCGGCGGCCTTGTCGGGCACGGTCTGGTTGGTGGTGGACTTCTGCATTGCGCCGGCATCCTGCGCGGCGACCTGGGCCAGCGGCATGGCGGCGAGGATGGCGGCCAGGCCTGCGGCGGTCAGGGTTTTGCGGAACAAAGTCGAAGTCTGCATGGCAACTCTCCTGAGAGTGGGGAAGCTGTCGGAGAGACAGTCGGGACGCGTTTTCGCATGCCCGGAGACCATCCCAGCAGGTCGGGCGTGAACATCGCTTCCATTCCTGGCGCACCGTTCAGGGCGCGATGACCAAGGCGAAGAAAGCGTGCGCGCGGGGTTGCTCATTCGTAAGCTTTCGCGAAGCTTGCGTGCTGCTTCGCAGCATGGTCAACGTGCCTTTGACGACAGCAAGTTACGAAAAAACCGGGGATTTTCTCGACGCATGACTGGTGACACAGTCAAAAAAATGGCGTTACAAATTCGTTGAGATTCGTACGATGTTGCGCTATACAACCGGCTGCTCTTTGGGGCCGGACGGCCAGGAGAGGGGGGCTCGCCATCGAGGGGCCGCGATCTGTCAGCCGTCCGGGAGCAAGCGTTCGTCCTTTTGAGCTAAGGCCCACCCCGGGCTTGCAAGACCCACATCCCCGGTCCGCACCCACTGCGGATCTTGCGTTGCTAACAAGTTGATGGGAGTACAACTCGTGAGTCATTTCGCTGCTTTCACCAAGCGGCCTAAGGGGCGTTCGTCCCTGGCCCTGGCGGTTGCCCTCGCCCTCGCGGGCACCGGCGCCTTCGCTCAGTCCAACATCACCGGCTCGATCTTCGGCCAAGTCGCCCCGCAGTCGGGCACCAGCGTCGAGATCAAGAACGTCGACACCG
This sequence comes from Dyella sp. CR10, assembly GCF_055814425.1. Taxonomy (NCBI): domain Bacteria; kingdom Pseudomonadati; phylum Pseudomonadota; class Gammaproteobacteria; order Lysobacterales; family Rhodanobacteraceae; genus Dyella; species Dyella sp. CR10. The sequence continues at coordinate 3,559,598 of NZ_CP185986.1, read as the reverse complement.
GCCTGACCCGCACGACCTCGGTCGATTCGCAGGGCCGTTACCGCTTCAGCTCGCTGCCGACCGGCCGCTACACCGTCACGCTGAAGAACAACGACGCGGCTGTCAGCACGCGCGACAACGTCGAGCTGAGCATTGCCGGCGGTACGGAAGTGTCCTTCGGCGCGTCCGCCGCGACGGCTTCCGACGCCAAGAACCTCGACGGCGTCTCGGTGGTGGCTTCGGCCCTGCCGGCGATCGACGTGTCCTCGGTCGACACCCGCACCGTGCTGACCTCCGAGCAGCTGGCCAAGCTGCCGATCGACCGCGACATCGCCGCCGCCGCGCTGCTGGCGCCGGGCGTGATCCCCAACTCCAGCTACCCCGGCGCGCCCAGCTTCGGCGGCGCGGCGTCGTCGGAGAACGCGTATTTCATCAACGGCTACGCCGTGACCAACCCGCTGACCTCGATCGGCTTCACCAAGCTGCCGTTCGATGCGATCGACCAGCAGCAGGTGCTGACCGGCGGCTACGGCGCCGAGTTCGGCCGTTCCACCGGCGGCGTGGTCAACATCGTCACCAAGCGCGGTTCGAACCAGACCAAGGGCGGCGTCTACACCATCTGGGAACCGGAAGCGCTGCGCGCCAGCCCGCGCAACAACTACTTCCCGCACACCGGCGCGGCCACCAACGCGGCCACCGACGGCACGCTGTACCAGTACCGCAACCGCAACCAGTACTGGAAGTCCACGGTCGGCGCCTACATCAGCGGCGCGCTGATCAAGGATCGCCTGTTCTACTACATCAATGCCGAAGTGAACCGCCAGGAAGGCGCTGAAGTGCGCTCGTTCTCGAACTCCGCGGCCTCGGCCTCGAAGATCGGCTACAGCGACTTCACCACCAAGATCCCGCGCTGGACGGCGAAGATCGACTGGAACATCACCGACAACCACATCCTCGAATTCACGGGTGTGTCGGACAAGACCGAGACCACCTCCAAGCGCTACGCCTACGACTACAAGACGCTGAGCCACGGCAACACGCAGACCGGCGGCGTGTACAACAAGGATGGCGGCGACCTGTATATCGCCAAGTACACCGGCTACATCACCGACGACCTGACCGTGTCGGCGCTGTACGGCACGCAGACCGTCAAGCACGTGCAGACCAATTACGGTTTCGATCCGAGCTGTCCGTACATCTCGGTGCTGGCCAATGGTCAGGCGCCGGGCCAGACGTACAACAGCTGCCAGACCGCCACCACCTCGACCCTGCCGCTCGACGGCGCGAACGACAAGACCAAGGGCTGGCGCCTGGACATCGAGTACCGCCTCGGTGACCACGACATCCGCTTCGGCTACGACGCGCAGAACGCGAAGTCGTTCACCGGCAAGGAATATGCCGGCGGCTACGCGTGGATCTACGGCAAGCAGACCGACCCGAACGCCGCGGTCGATTCGAGCAACGGCGTGTACGGTTCGCCGGCCTCGGCTGGCGGCCTCGGCGCGAAGGGCTACTACGTCTACAAGGCGTACAACACCCAGCGCGCCGGCGTGGAAACCGACCAGGCGGCGCAGTTCATCGAAGACCGCTGGCAGATCAACGATCGCTGGCTGCTGTCGCTGGGCCTGCGCAACGAGCAGTTCACCAACTACAACAAGAACGGCGACGCCTACATCAAGCAGCGCCACCAGCTGGCGCCGCGTCTGGGTGCGTCGTGGGACGTGTTCGGCGACTCGTCGCTGAAGGTGTTCGCCAACGCTGGCCGCTACCACCTCGCCGTGCCGAACAACGCCGCCGTGCGCAGCGTGTCCGGCTCGTTGATCAGCAACCAGTACTTCACCTACGCCGGCGTCGATCCGCGCAGCGGCGTGCCGCAGGGCCTGAATCCGATCGCGGTGGATCCGACCAGCCCGTCCATCTGCCCCAACACGGGTGGCGTCTCCACCAACAAGGAATGCGGCCAGGCGCCGGATCCGCGCACAGTGGCGGCCAAGGGCCTGCGCTCCCACTTCCAGGACGAGTACATCCTGGGCATGGAGCAGCAGATCTCGCCGACCTTCAACTACGGCGCGAAGCTCACCTACCGCAAGCTGCGCAGCGCGATCGATGACACCTGCATCCAGGGCGTCGGCTGCCTGACCTTCAACCCGGGTCGCGGCAACACCTTCCTGATCCCGCAGGCCGACGGCAGCCTGAAGGAAGTGCATTACAGCCAGCAGGATCTGAAGCTGCCCGATCTGAAGCGCAAGTACTACGCCGTCGATCTGTTCGTCGAGCATCCGTTCGCCGACAGCTGGTACGGCAAGGTCGAGTACACCTTCTCGCGCAACTACGGCAACACCGAAGGCCAGCTGGCCTCCGACCTGGATACCGGCGCCGGCGGCCAGTCCGATGTGTCGCGCACCCAGGACTGGGATCTGCCGCAGCTGATGGTGGGCTCCAACGGCACGTTGCCGAACCATCGCGCGCATCAGATCAAGGCGTTCGGCTACTACCAGCTCAACACCGAGTGGCGCTTCGGCGCGACGCTGATCGCCGCTTCGGGCCGTCCGAAGAACTGCACCAGCTACTACCCGACCGCCGACGCCGGCCTGTACAACAGCTCCACATACTGGTTCTGCGGCCTGGCCGGTTCGGGTACGGCGCCGGGCTCGAAGGGTTACTCCGCACCGTCGGCTGATTACCAGATCTCGCCGCGCGGCTCGCACGGCACCGCGCCGTGGACCTACCAGCTGAACCTCAATGCGGCCTACACGCCGGGCTGGATGGACAACAAGCTGACCCTGCAGCTGGACGTGATCAACGTGCTGAACCGTCAGACGCCGACGATGTACAACTATCGTTACGCGCTGAACCGCACCACGGTCAACCCGCTGTACGACCGCGAGCTGAACTACACGGATCCGCGTTACTTCCGTGTCACCGCCCGCTACGACTTCTAATTGCGAAACACGGACCGGCATCGTCAGATGCCGGTCCGGCCGATCAAGTCGTGAAAGCCACCGGCGCAAGCCGGTGGCTTTTTTTTCATGGTGCCTGGCGGCCGGACGGCACAGGATATGGCGTTCTGCCTTGCCTTATTCTTCATCGCCGGACGATTAGATTCCGGTCGAGAAGGATTGCGTTTCCACCAAGTCCAAGGAGTTCACCATGCGTCTGATGTCACGTGCAGTTCTCGCAGTGTCGCTCGCCGTCGTTACCTCCGGAGCCGTCATCGCCGCCACGCCGGCCACCGGTCTTGGCCAGTCCTGGCCGAACGCCGCGGACGTCAGCGTCCATCCGCACTTTCATGTCTACCGGTTCGAATTGGGTGGCGTGACCTATATCCAGGTCAACGACAGCAACGGCAACGTGCTCGGCAGCGTGGGTACGGTGGGCGGCCAGTTCATTACCTTGCCGATCGGCCGTTTCGCGCCGCAGGTGACCACGCCCAGCCAGCCGGCAGCGGCATCCGTCGCGGTGGCGGCCACGGCCGCGCCGGCGACGGTCTACAACGACGGCGCCACCGCCATCACGGCCACGCCGCTGAGCGACGGCACCCTGCGCCTGAGCGCCGCTTCGACATGCGATCCGGTGGACTGCAACATCAAGGTGCAGGCGCTGAGCACCGTGCGCGCGAACGGCGCCGGATGCGATCCGGTCGAATGCAATATCAAGGTGCAGACGCTCAGCACCGGTACGATGCGCGCGAACGACGCCTCGTGCGATCCGGTGGAGTGCAACATCAAGGCGCAGTGAGTCCGTGCAGCCCGATGCCAACCATCTCCACGCTCAGGCGTGGAGATGGTTCGGTTCCAGCAGCGATACCATGAGACGGCTGCGATAGGGCGAAGTCCGTTCCCGCATGCTTCCTTCGAACGTCGCGGCACGATCGCGGATGGCCTTGTGGCCCAGGCCGCTGGCGCACAGGCGCAGGTTCGGCAGGAGTCCTTCCCAATCCACCTGGCAGGCCCGCGCCGGCTGCTTGCGCGTCTCGACCATGATCACCAGCCATGGCCGATGCTGCGTGCCGCAGCGGATCTTGACCAGCACGTCCGATACGTCGCGGTCGGCACAAGCCGCGGCTATGGCTTCCGCCACGATTCGATAGGCAGCCAGATGCATGGCCTGCGGGAAGCCGCTCACGGGCCCGCGCAGATTGCACCAGTACCTCACGCCGGCTTCGTTGAGCAGCCGCGGCAAGGCACCGTGCGCCAGGGCGGCGGGCAGTCCGCGCTCGCCGAGCAGTGATGGATGCATGGCATCGGTCAGGCGGAACAGCTGCTCCTGCGCCTGCTGGACGTGCTGCCGATAACCGGCTTCGTCCACCACCGGCTGCAGGTGGCGCAATCGCCGCAGCATCAGATCGAAGACGCCCTGGATGGAGCCGCGCAGGTGATCCAGCCCTTGCGCGGTGGCGCGCATCTGCGCTTCGCCCAGGTAGACGTTGCGCTGCGCCAGCGCGAGAGCCACGCGCATCTGCGCGTGATGCTGCTCGGCGCGCCCGTCGCTGACCGTCATGCGCGCGCCGATCAGCAGCATCGTGCCGATCGCCAGGGCCACCAGCGTTTCGGCCTGCAATGTCGCGAGGTCGTTGGTGGCGGGCATCAGGAACACGATGCCGAGGCTGGCCATCGTTCCGGCCACCGCGGCGCCTTTCCAGCCATGGCGCATCGCCAGCACGACCACGGGGAGGAACATCGCCATCTGCGCGACCGGGCGCAGCTGCGCATCGCGCGCGCCCAGCCAGGCGAGGAAGGCGACGGGCACGAGCGCGCACACGCTTTCGATGAAAAGCCGGCTTTCCGCCAGGCCCTGGCTCCACTGCCGCCAGGAGCGGCCTGCAACGCTCTGTTGCCAGACCAGGGCGATCGGGGTCACCGTCAGCACGCCCATGAAATTGCCGAGCACCAGCCGCGCGATCACTTCGCCGTAATGGATCACGTAGCCTGGCGGCAGCGGCGTGATCTGCAGCTGCCCGATGGTCACGGCGGTGGCGAGCGCAGCGACGGCCAGTGAGCAGGCCATCAGCGCCGGCACATTGACCGCATCGCGATCGGGGAACAGGCGCAAGCGTTCCCGGAAGAACCACACGATGGGTGCCGCATAGGCGACGAACGGAATCAGGTTCACCAACGCCCATAACAGGCCGAACTGGCCCAGGCAGGTGTAGCTGACGTAGGCGAGCCGCGCCGTATCACCGACGAACAGCGCCGGCCAGTACCGGTAAGGCACCAGCAACAGCGCCGCGAGATGAAGGCCGGTGAGGATGATCCAATGGTTGACGGAGATCTGGCGGAACACCACCAGTGCGATCAGGTAAATCGCCGTCACTCCCGCTTGACGAAAAAGGGCCCCCGCCCTCGGTCCTGCCTGCATGTTGTTTTCCCCCGGATGCTTGGTCTGACCTCTGCCGCAACCTTGGTGCAAAGCGTTGATCACACCCAGGTCGATGTGAAGCAGCGGTGAAGTGCCGCCGTCATGCGATTTCGAAGCATAACCTTCCGATCTTTCGTCGTTGGCGATGCCTTCGTCCTCGCTGCTAAACCTCCATCGCAGCCCGGTCCCCACCGGCCCTCATGGAGTGTTCTACCCGCATGAAACCTCGCGACCTCTACATCGGCGAAGGCTTTGCCGGCCCCGGCGTCAATGCCGCTCACGTCAACATCCTGCTCGGGCCGCGCAACGGCCCGGCCGGCATGGCCTTTGCCAACGGCCTGGCCTCGCCCAGCCAGGGGCACTGCCCGTTCATGGTGATTCTGCAGCCGGGCGTACCGGTCAAGCCGATGACGTTATACGTGAACAAGGCTGAGATCCGTGGCGAACTGCACGCGAATGCGACCTGGGGCGCTTCGCAGGCCGGGATCGCCCGCGCCGTGGCCGACGCGTTGCTGGACGGCACCTTGCCGCCAGAGGCGGAAGACGACTGGGCCATCGTCACCGCCAACTGGGTGAACCCGGACTGCGATGACCTGGACGCGGTCTACCGCCACAACGTCGAGGCCTGTCGAACCGCGCTGCGCGCGGCGCTTGCGGCGCGGCCCTCGCGCGAGGCGGTGGCCGCGGCCTCGTCGCGCATCGGCAATCCCTTCTACACCCCCGAAGGCTGAGGGCCCGGCATGGATTACGTGCGTCTGGGCCACTCCGGCCTGCAGGTATCGCGGCTATGCCTGGGCACCATGAACATGGGCACGCCCGAATGGAAGCCGTGGATTTTCGACGAGGCTCGCAGCGAGCCGATCGTGCGGCACGCGCTCGACCGCGGCGTCAATTTCATCGACCTGGCCGACTTCTATTCGGCCGGCGTCGGCGAGGAAGTGGTCGGCCGCATCCTGCGCCGGCTGGTGCGTCGCGAAGACATCGTGGTGACCACCAAGGTGGGCTATGGCACGCGCGAGGGCATCAATGCCCGCGGCCACTCGCGCAAGCACATCATGGACGGCATCGATGCCTCGCTGACGCGCGCGGGCATGGATTACGTCGATATCTACATGCTGCATTTCTTCGATACCGGCACGCCGGTCGAGGAAACCATGCAGGCGCTGGACGAGATCGTGCGCGCGGGCAAGGCGCGCTATATCGGCGTGTCCACCATGCTCACCGGGCAGCTGGCAAAGATCCTGCTCGCCTGCGAACGGCATGGCTGGAACCGGCCGATCAACATGCAGCTGCAGTTGAACTGCGCCTATCGCGAAGAGGAGCGGGAGATGATTCCGTTCTGCCGCGAACTGGGCCTGGGCGTATCGGTGTTCAGTCCGCTGGCGCGCGGATTGCTGGCGGGCGATGCGCAATCTACGCGCAACCAGACCGACGGTTTCACGCGGGAGATGTATGGCGACGAGGCTTCGATGGCGATCGCCCGCTCGGTGCAGCGCGTCGCGCAACGCCGCGGCGTAAGCAGCGCGCAGATCGCGCAAGCCTGGGTGCTGGCGCGCACGGGCGTGGACTGCATGCTGGTAGGCGCCGATTCCACCGGACAGTTCGACAGCGCGTTGGCGGCGCTGTCGATGCGCCTGGACGAGGACGAGCGCTACGAACTGGAACGCAACTACACGCCATGCGACCTGATCAACGACTACACCGCGGGCAAGCGTCTGTCGCGCATCGCCGGCGCCGCGCGCGGGCCGTTCGCGACAACGGAGGCGACATGAACGATCTGCTGAGAACCGGGCATTACACCGGCGGCGAATGGCATCGCGGCGGCGCGACCTATGCGGTGCGCGATCCGGCCAGCGGCGAGGTCGTCGCGGACGTTGCCCGCGGCGGCACCTACGAAGCTGCGCTGGCGATCGAAGCGGCCCATCGCGCGTTGCCGGCGTGGCGTGGGACGCTGGCGCGCGACCGCGCCGCCTGCCTGCGTCGGTGGGCGGACCTGATGCTGCTGCATCGCGCCGAGCTCGCGGCGCTGCTCAGCCGCGAGCAGGGCAAGCCGCTGGCCGAGGCCGCCGGCGAAGTGGCGTATGCGGCGAGCTTCCTCGAATGGTTCGGCGAGGAGGCCAAGCGTGTCTACGGCGACGTGATTCCGTCGCATCGCGCCGACGCGCGCATCGTGGTGACCAGGCAGCCGGTTGGCGTGGTGGCAGCGATCACGCCGTGGAATTTCCCGCTTGCGATGGTCACGCGCAAAGTCGGTCCCGCGCTGGCGGCGGGTTGCACGCTGGTGCTCAAGCCGTCGGAGGAAACACCGCTGTCGGCGCTGGCGCTGGCCGTGCTGGCCGAGCGTGCAGGCGTACCGGCCGGCGTGTTCAACGTGATCTCCGGAGACGCGGCAGCGATCGGCGCGACACTGTTGTCCTCGCCGCTGGTGCGCAAGCTCGCCTTCACCGGCTCGACGCGCACCGGCAAGCTGCTGGCGCGGCAAGCCACCGGCACCCTCAAGAAGGTGTCCCTCGAACTTGGCGGCAACGCGCCGTTCGTGGTGTTCGCCGATGCCGACCTCGACGCGGCGGTGCAGGGTGCGATCGCGTCCAAATTCCGCAACACGGGGCAGACCTGCGTCTGCGTCAACCGCTTCCTTGTGCAAGACGACGTCTTCGAGCCCTTCACCGAGCGCCTGGCCAAAGCCGTGCGCCAGCTGCGCGTGGGCCCGGCGCAGGCCGGCGATACCGACCAGGGGCCGCTGATCAATGCCGCGGCGCTGGAAAAGGTAGAGCGTCACGTGCATGACGCGCTGGCCGGCGGCGCACGCCTGCTATGTGGCGGACGCCGGCACGAGCTCGGCGGCACCTTCTACGAGCCCACGGTGCTGGCCGACGTGGTCCCTTCGATGCTGATCGCGCAGGAGGAAACCTTCGGGCCGGTGGCGGCGTGCTTCCGTTTCCGCGACGAAGAACAGGCGCTGCAGCTGGCCAACGACACCGAATACGGATTGGCCGCCTATGTGTATACGCGCGATATCGGTCGCGTGTGGCGCATGGCCGAAGGCCTGGAAGCGGGCATGGTCGGCATCAACGAGGGCATCATTTCGACCGAAGTGGCACCGTTCGGCGGCATCAAGGAATCGGGCACCGGACGCGAAGGTTCGCGCTACGGCATCGACGACTACCTGGAGATCAAGTACCTGCTGATGGGTGGGCTGGCCACATAGCCGGCGGTTTCTCCGCGCTTTCATGGAGCCCGTCGGGCTCCCGGATCCACGCCACACCGGAGGTGAGCCATGCCCGTCCAGCCCGTCAGGATCGACGATCTGCCGATCGGCCGTTTCCATCTGAAGATCGCCGCGCTCACCTTCGGTGCGCATCTGACCGACGGCTACATTCTCGGCCTGATCAGCAGCGCGCTCGCAGTGCTCTCGCCGCAGCTCGGGCTCGACCCCGTATGGCAGGGCTTGATCGGCAGTTCCGCCCTGATCGGTCTGTTCGCCGGCAGCCTGGTGTTCGGCTGGCTGTCCGACCGCATCGGGCGACAGAAGATCTTCGTGCTGAGTTTTGCACTGATCACGCTGGCCTCGGGCATGCAGTTCTTCGTGCAGGATGCATGGCAGCTGTTCCTCGTCCGCGTGCTGATCGGCGTGGGCCTTGGCGGTGATTACAGCGTGGGGCACGCGATGCTGGCCGAGTTCGCGCCACGGCGGAACCGCGGCGCGCTGCTCGGTTCGTTCAGCGTGATCTGGACCTTCGGCTATGTCGCCGCGACCTTTGCCGGCCTGGCGGTGTTGCCGCTCGGCGATGATGCGTGGCGCTGGCTGCTGGCATCGTCGGCGGTGCCGGCGGTGTGCATCCTGGTCGCCCGCACGGGCACGCCGGAATCGCCGCGCTGGCTGCTGCAGAAGGGGCGAGTGGAAGAGGCTCGCAGCGTCGTGCGCAAGCATCTGGGCGCGAACGTGCTGCTGGACGAGCGCGTCGAGCCCGGGCGTCACGGTTTCGGCCGTCTGTTCGGCGCCGCCTATCGACGTCGCACGCTGTTCAACTGCGCCTTCTTCATCTGCATCGTGATGCCGTACTTCGCGATCTACACCTTCCTGCCGTCGATCCTGAGCAGCATGGGCCTGAGCGAAGGGCTGGGCGCGGAGATGGCGCTCAACGGCATGCTGGTGCTGGGCGCCTTGCTCGGCATCGCCTGCACGTTGCGCTTCAGTCGCCGGGGTTTTCTGATCGGCTCATTTGTCGTGCTCGGCGGTGCGCTGGCGGCCTTGATCCTGGTGCCGCCGGCGATGACCTGGCTGGCGGCGGTGCTGTTCGCGCTGTTCACCCTGGTGCTTTCGGCGGTGAGTAACCTGGTTGGCGTCTATCCGGCGGAGAGCTTTCCCACCGAAGTGCGCGCCTGCGGCATCGGCCTGGCCACGGCGGCCAGCCGCCTGGGTTCGGCGGCCAGCACCTTCCTGCTGCCGGTGAGCGTCGCGGCGCTCGGCCTGAATGCCACCATGGGTGTGCTTGCAGGCGTGCTCTTGTTCGGCGCGGCGATTTCCTTCCTGTGGGCACCGGAGACCAAGGGCGTCGCGCTGAGCGAAGCAGGGCAGTGCGGGCACCCCGCAAGCGCGGAGCGACCGGTGGCTGCGAGAACGGAAAACGCGACGGCCTGAGCAGCTCCGGCTCAGGTGTCGTCGATGGCGTCCCGGTGCAGCCAGGCGCAGAACGTTTCGACCTTGCGCAGGCCGCGCTTGTCCAGCGGGACATCGAGCCAATAACCGTAAGGGCCGACCACTTCGACCGGCGACAGGGGCCGCAGGACGCCGTCGCGAAGTTCTCGTTCAATCATGGTGCGATCCACCACAGCAATGCCGCCGCCGGCGCAGGCGGCATGGATCACTTGGTCCAGTGTGCTGAATTCCAGGTTGCCTGCATCCGGCAGTTCGATGCCCACCGCCTGTTGCCAGGCTTCCCAGAGCGAAAGGCGCCGGCCCTCATGCAGGATGTGCAGCCGCGCCGAAGCCTCCAGCTCGCCGCCATGCCACAGCGCAGGCGCCGCCACGGCAAGGTGGCGCTCCATGCCCAGCAGGTGGCTGTCACCGTGCGCGGCCGGACCGCGGCCGAAGCGGATACGGCAGTCGAAGTCCATTGGCGGCTGGTCCGCCGCGGGATTGATCACGCTCAACAGCAGCGTCGGGTGCTGGCGGCAGAATACGTGCAGGCGCGGCGAGAGCCAGCGGGTCGCCCAGGTGGGCGGCGCGAGGATGCGCAGGCGGCCATGCAGGCCCGGTATGCGCAGCACGTGCACGGCCTGCTCGATGTGGGCGAATGCCCTGTTGAGTTCGCCCGACAGTGAGCGGCCTGCGTCGGTGAGCGATAAACCCTGTGGCGTGCGCACGAACAGGATCACGCCAAGGAAATCTTCGAGCTGGCGAATCTGACGGCTGACTGCGCTCTGGGTCAGGTGCAGCGATTCGGCGGCGCGATTGAAGCTGGGATGGCGCGATACTTCCTCGAAGATCTTGAGCGCATGAAGCGAGGGCAGCGAACGCATGGCATCCCATCCGGTAGAAACTTCGGTTGCGGACATGATGGCTGACGCCCTGGCGCAGGTAGATGCGCCGCGGTGGCGATATCGGATGGTTCGTACGCCGCCGGGCTGGAATCTTGTCAACGGGAATGTGGCAAGGCAGGCCTGGCCGTCTCGCCGGACCACCGACGATGCTTGTCTGCGCCAAGTACTGTGTTCAAGTTTCCCGAGATGCCGCCGTTAAAGGGGCGGTATTGCAACCGTCCATCGAACGCGGCCGGCATGGCAGGTGCCGGAGCGAGGCACTCATGCAGCTCGATATCCCCACCCTGATCTTCGTCAGTTTCCTGGCCGCTGTCAGCGCATCCATCGGCTTCACGTCGCTGATGCTGGTGCTGCGCGGGCAGCCGGCGCTGCGTATCTGGGTCGGCAGCCTGTGGGTGTCGACGGCGGGCATCACGCTGATTTCGTTGCGCGGACAGATCCCGGACTTCATTTCCATCGTCGTCGCCAACACGGCGATCGCGCTCGCCGGCAGCCTGATGGTGCAGGGGCTTTCGCTGCACCTTGGGCGGCGCTTCCGTTGGGGTGCGGCGTTGGCGATCGTCCTGGTATACGGCGCGGGCATCGCCTGGTTCGCCTACGCGGTACCCGATCTGCGCACGCGCATCGTCCTGGCCAGCGTGCAGGCGGTGATCTGGGACGTATGGTGCTTCACCCTCCTGCTGCGTTTCGCCCCGCGCGAGATCCGGCTGAGCAGCCGCATCTTCGCCCTGGTGATGGCGGTCGACGCCGTGCTGTTCCTGATCCGGCCGTTCGTGCCTTTGAGCCCCGGAGCGGGCGGCGACCTGTTCCGCGGGGGCGCGCCGGTCGCGATGACCTATGTCGCAGGCATCGTGATCAGCCTGGCTGCGTACTTTGCGCTGTTGTTGATGATCACCGAGCGCCTGATGGTGGACCTGCGCCGCATGGCCTCCACCGACGCACTGACCGGCCTGCTCAATCGCGGCGCGATGCTGCTGGAAGGGCGCCGTGCCTTGGCGGCCAGCATGCTGCAGCGGCGGCCTTTCGCCGTGCTGGCCCTGGATCTGGATCGCTTCAAGCAAATCAACGATCGCTGGGGGCACGAAGGCGGCGACGCCGTGCTGGTGCATGCGGCGAAGGTCTTGCGCGAAGTGGTGCAATGGCCCGGGCACGCGGTCGGCCGCTACGGCGGCGAGGAATTCCTGCTCACCCTGCCGGGCGCGGGATGGCACGACGCCGGCGAGCTGGCTGAGCGGCTGCGCGCGGGGCTGGCCGATTCATCGGTGCTGCTGAACGGGCATCGCCTGCGCGTCACCGCCAGCATCGGCGTGGCGGTCGGCGAGGAGGCACCGGCTTTCGAGCCCCTGGTGGCCTCGGCGGACCGGGCCCTTTACCGCGCGAAATCCGCCGGGCGCAACTGCGTGCGCCATGCGGATACGGCATCGCCCTGAGCAGGGAGCCGCCGGTTATCCGGCGACTCCCTGCCACCCAGGTCAGAACGCCACGTTCACCGTCAGCCGCGCCGACTGGTCGCGTGCGTCGCTGGCGAACTGGCCGTGATAGCCGAAGTCCACCGTGACCACGTGGCTGAGCGGGAAGCGCACGCCGAGGTCGACCACGCCGGCGTTGTCCGCCACCGGCACGCCGTACACATTGAAGTCGTCCGTACCGGCCACGAAGCGCTGCCGGCGCTCCGGCACGCGATCGCCCCAGGCGTGCTGGTAACCCACGCCGGCATACGCATGCAGCCCGCCCGCGCCAAGGTCCAGCGTGCCGCGCACGCCGGCGATCGCCGCGGACAGATTGGACGAACTCTTGTCCACGGCGAGCGCCGCGGGCGTGCCGTGTTCGGTGAACGCATCCGTACGCACGTGCACCTGGCTGAGATTGAGGTAGGGCTCGACCGTGCCCTGGCCGAACGGGATGACGTAGCCGCCTTCGACATAGGCTTGCGCGGTGTTGGCGTCGTAGCTGGCCTGGGCCGTGCCGGAGAACGGGCCGTAGGCGATGCGGCGCGTCGTGTCGATCTTCTGCCAGGCATAGGCCGCGCCACCGCGCAGGCGGATGCTGCCCAGGTTCCAGCTGGCATACAGGCCGGCGTAGTTGGCCTTGGCATGCGCGGAGGAGCCGACCTCGCGCACGTTGAGGCTGTTCTGGCCGTGGCCGACCACGCCGCCCACGCGTAGCTCGTCGAAGCCCATGTCCGCGCCGACCAGCAGGCCGCTGCCATTGGCCTTCATGTCGTGCGCATTGCCGTCGCTGTCGTGGTCGCCCCAGTGGCCCCACAGCGAACTCCATACCATGGTGCCGTTGGCGGTGGCGCCTTCGGCGTTCTGGCCGCCGTAGCTGGCGCCAAGCAGGTGGTTGTTGATGGCGTCGCGTACGTAGCTGCTGTCGTCGGCCAGCGCGGTGGTGATGCTCGCCTGCATTTCGCCGGAGAGCTGGTCGAAGGCGTGCCGCGCGTCCGGCGCATTAAGACCGAGCAGGCCGTCATAGACCGGCGAGGACGGGTCCAGATGGTCAAGCGCGCCGGCCGTGTTCTTCTGGTTGCTGGTGTCGGCGACGCTTTCGAAGCTGACATCGTTGCGCTGCAGCCGGAGGTTCACCGCATTGGGCAGATAGCTGAGTGTCGGCGTCAGGAACAGCAGGTTCGCGCTCACTGCGCCGAACTGGCCGGTGACGCCCTGCGCGGCGGTGAGGATGGTGTAGTCGGTGCGCGGCGCGTAATTGCCCGGCTGCGCCAGCACCAGCACGCTGCCGCCGAGGATGGACGCGCTGCCGCCGACCGCGATGCGGCTGGCCTGGCCGGTCGGCGTTGCACCGACCTGGTAGCTGGAGCCGTTGCGGAACACTGCATTGCCGGTCACCGACAGCGTGCCGGTGGTGTTGCCCGGGATCACCGTGCCGGAAAGATCGAGTGCGCCGATGGTGCCGATGCCGCCCAGTGTGGCACCGCTGTTGACCGTCACCGCGCCGGCGAGCGTGGCACTCGGATGGCTGTTGTCGCCGACGATCAAGGTCCCTGCCGAGACGGTGGTGGCGCCGGAGAACGGATTGGCACCATTGAAGGTGAGGCTGCCGCCACCGGATTTGAGCAGCGTGCCGCTGCCCGACAGCGAGCCGTTGAAGACGCCATTGCTGCCCTGGTTGAAGATCAGCGCGGCGTTATCGGTGATGTTGCCTTGCAGGCTGGTGGTATCGCCCTGCAATGCGCCGGCGCTGATCGTGGTGCCGCCGCTATAGGTGTTGGCGCCGCTGAGCGTGAGCGTGCCGGCACCGAGCTTGGTCAGCGAACCGGCGCCGGAGACGACGCCGCCGAAGCTGCCGGCCGCACCCTGGTTGAAGATCAGCGAGGCGTTGTCGGTAATGTTGCCTTGCAGGCTGGTGGCATCGCCTTGCAGCGCGCCGGCACTGATCGTCGTTCCTCCGCTGTAGGTATTGGCACCGCTGAGCGTCAGCGTGCCGGCACCGAGCTTGGTCAGCGAACCGGTGCCGGAGACGATGCCGCCGAAGGTGCCGGCTGCACCCTGGTTGAAGATCAACGAGGCGTTGTCCGTGATGTTGCCTTGCAGGCTGGTGGTATCGCCTTGCAGCGCACCGGCACTGATCGTCGTTCCTCCGCTGTAGGTATTGGCGCCGCTGAGCGCGAGCGTGCCGGCACCGAGCTTGGTCAGCGAGCCGGTGCCCGAGACGATGCCGCCGAAGCTGCCAGCCGCACCCTGGTTGAAGATCAACGAGGCGTTGTCCGTGATGTTGCCTTGCAGGCTGGTGGTATCGCCTTGCAGCGCACCGGCACTGATCGTGGTGCCGCCGCTATAGGTATTGGCGCCGCTGAGCGTGAGCGTGCCGGCACCGAGCTTGGTCAGCGAGCCGGTGCCCGAGACGATGCCGCCGAAGCTGCCGGCCGCACCCTGGTTGAAGATCAACGAGGCGTTGTCGGTGATGTTGCCTTGCAGGCTCGTCGTGTCGCCCTGCAAGGCGCCGGCGCTGATCGTCGTTCCGCCGCTATAGCTGTTGGCGCCGCCGAGCGTGAGCGTGCCGGTACCGAGCTTGGTCAGTGTGCCCGTGCCGCTGATGGCGCCGCCGAAGTTGCCGTCAGCGCCCTGGCTGAAGACCAGCGAAGCATCGTCGGTGATGTTGCCCTGCAGGCTGGTCGCGTCGCCTTGCAGCGTACCGGCGCTGATCGTGGTGCCGCCGCTGTAGGTGTTGGCGCCGATAAGTACCAGGGTGCCGGCACCGAGTTTGGTGAGGCCGCCGCTGCCGCTCAAGGCTTGGCTGACAGTGAATACGTTGGCTGCATCGGCGATATCGAAACCCGCGCCGGCCGCGCCCATGGTGATCGCGCGCGCGGTGGACTGGAACGTCGTGCCGGTGACGCGCAGGGTGCCGCCTTCGAAGTCCAGGCCGGCGCTGGTCGCGCCGAGGTTGGCGTCGGCGCTCACGGACAAGGTACCCGCGCTCAGCATGGTGCTCTGCGTGTACGCATTGCTGCCGTTCAAGACCAAGGTGCCGGCGCCGGTCTTGTCGAGGCCCAGGCCGGTCAGCGTGTTGTCGATCGTCGCCGTCCAGCCCGCGCTGGCGGCACTGCCGTCGCCGACGCGAATTTCGCTGAGCGCGTTGGGCGATGGTGGAACCAGGGCGAGCGTGCCACCGACGAGGTGGTAGCCATCGCTGGCGAACTGCATGCCCAGCGCGGTCACCGGCTGCGAGCCGCCCGGACCGTCGTCGACGGTCACCGTGCCTGGCGCGCCGCCGAAGATGGCGAAGGCGTCGGCGGGTTGGCGCGTGGACGTGATCGAACCGACCGCATCGGTCCAATTGGCCTGCGGCAGCGACCAGGTGCCGCTGCCGCCGCCCATGGTGCTGTTGGTAGCCAAGCCGTTGGCGTTCCAGAAATTCAGCGTCAGGCCGTTGGTGTTGATCAGGTTGATCTGCTTGCTGGCGGTGAGGTTCTGGATGGTGAAGCCCGACGGTGGCGCGATGCCGCCATTGGTTTCGGTGAGCGTGCCGCCGTAAGTGAACAGGTTGTACAAGCCAGGACCGAAGCCGCCAGCATCGATCGGGTTGATGGTGGCCCCGTTGATCGAGAGATTGCCGCCCACGGCCACGTTGTGGCCGACGCCCGGCGTGGTGAAGTTCGGCCCGGGTGCGCCGAACGAGAAGTCGAGCAGGCTGCCCTGCGCCAGGGTGAGATCGCCGTTCACCGTGAGCGTGCCGGTGGGGTTGCCGGGCGCGAGATGGCCGCCGGCCAGCACCGAAGCGCTGCCGCCGATCGTGCCGAAGCCGCCAAGCGACGCGCCGCTGGCTACGCTGACATCGCCACCTACGGTTGCGGAGGTATGTGTCGCGTCGCCCACGATGAGGCTGCCGGTCTGCACCTGGGTCGGGCCGGTGTAAGTGTTCGCGCCATTGAGCACCAGTGTGTTGGCGGTGTTGGTCAGGCCGCCGGTGCCCTGGATGACGCCGTCGAAGCTGCCGCCACCGCTGCCACTCACGCTGAGCGTGTTCGCACCCAGGTTGATGGTGCCGCCAGCGCCGGCGAGCGCGCCGATGGTCTGGCTGCCTGATGCGCTGATGTCGAAGGTGCCGCCGCTGGCAAGCGTGAGCGCACTGCCCGCGGCGAGACTCCCGCCCGCCCCCAGCGCCAGCGTACCCGCCTGGATGCTGGTGCCGCCGGTATAGGTATTGGCTCCGGTCAGCGTCTGCGTGCCGCTGCCGTTGATCACCACGCCGCCGCTGCCGGCGATCGCGCCGGCGAAGCTGCTGCTGCCG
This sequence comes from Dyella sp. CR10, assembly GCF_055814425.1. Classification (NCBI taxonomy): domain Bacteria; kingdom Pseudomonadati; phylum Pseudomonadota; class Gammaproteobacteria; order Lysobacterales; family Rhodanobacteraceae; genus Dyella; species Dyella sp. CR10. The sequence continues at coordinate 3,542,966 of NZ_CP185986.1, read as the reverse complement.
GTCGGTGCGAGCGTCAGTGCATTCGCGCCGATGTTCACCGTGCCGCCCGTACCGCCGAGGGTGTCGATGCTTTGCGGGCCGGCCGCCGCAATATCGAAGGTGCTGCCGGTGGCGAGCGTCACCGCTCCGCTCGAAGCAAGCGAACCGCCGGGGCCGAGCGCGAGCGTGCCGGCGTTGATGGTCGTGCCGCCGGTGTAGGTGTTGGTTCCCGTCAGCGTGGACGTGCCGCTGCTTTGCTTGATGATGCCGCCGGTGCCGGTGATCGCGCCGGCGAAGATCGTGTTGGTCGCATCGCCGAACGTGAGGCTTTGTGCGCCCAAAGCGACCGTGCTGCCGGCAACGCCGGCGAGCGCGCCGATGGTCGGGCCGGTGGCGGCACCGGAGATGTCGAAGATCGAGGTCGCGCCGCCAAGCGTCACCGCGCTGGTGGAGGCGAGGCTGCCGCTGCCGCTGAGCGCCAGCGTACCCGCCTGGATGCTGGTGCCGCCGGTGTAGGTATTGGCGTGGCTCAGGGTGAAGACGCCGCTGTCCTGCTTGACGATGCCGCCGGTGCCGGTGATGGAACCGGCGAAGGTAGTGTTGGTGCCGTCGCCCAGTGTGAGCCTGCGTGCGCCCAAAGCGACCGTGCTGCCGACAACACCGGAGAGCGCTCCGATGGTCTGGTCGGCGCTGGCGCCGGAGATGTCGAACACACTTGTGGCGCCGGCGAGGTTGACCATGCCAGTGGCGGCCAGCGAGCCGTTCGTACCGAGTGCGATGGTGCCATTGTTGATAACGGTGCCGCCGGTGTAGGTGTTGGCGGCTGCCAGTGTCACCGTGATGGGGGAGCTGCCGGTGAGCGTGCTGTCGTTGGTCAGCGCGCCGCTGCCGGACAGCACGCCCGATAACGTGAAGTTGTTGTCGCCGGCCAGGTAGAGGCCGCCGGCATGGAGGTTGACCGCTTTGCTCAGCGTCGCGCCGCTCAGGCTCGCGCCGATTCCGCCGCCGTTGGATGTGATGGTCGACGCGCTGCCGAAGTTGGCGTCGTTGTCGAAGATGGCCACGCCGCCATTGAGCGTGGCATCGCCGCTGACCAGCGCCCCCTGCAGGTTCCAGGTGCCGCTGTTCACCGTCAGATGCTGGAAGTTGACATAGGTGTTGGACGAGACAGTCGTCGCTGACGCCGTGGGACCGGCGCCCGAGCCCGGGCCGGACAGCACGTTCTGCAGTACCAGCGTGTTGTTGCCGCCCGCGCCGCCGTCGATCTGTCCAGTCGGCGCGAAGCTGATACTGAGACCCAGCACGCCGAGCAGGTTCAACCCGAGGCTGGTACCGCTGCTGACGTTCGACCCGGACACCGCGGTGAAGGTGTTCGTGCTGTTGGTGCCCATCGACACGCTGCCGCCGATCGTGCCGGCGTTGATGAAGGTATTGCCGGTGGTGGAGGACCCGAACGCGGTGCGGCCAGTAATCGTGCCGGTGTTGACAAAGTTGACCTGGGCGCCGCCGTAGACGGCGATGACCGGCGCATCCACGTCGAGCACCGTGACGCCGAGCAGGTTTTTTGAACCGATGGTGCCGGAGTTGGCGATCGTGGTGGTACCGCCGACGCCGTTTTGCACCGACAGCGCCATGCCGGTGAGGTCGGCGAGATTCAAGCCAAGCAGGCCGGTGGTGCCTGTCATCGTGCCCTGATTGCTGACGGTCACGGTGCTGCCCGGGATCGTCGGGCTTGGAATGGGGTTGCCGATCACCGTGCCGGAAGACAGCAGGCTGAGCAGGCCGAGCAGAGAAGGATCAATGGTGCCGCTGTTATTGAGCGTCGTGCCGTTGCCGGAGAGCGACATCGCGGTGCCGCCGAGGCCGAGGAGCACGCCGACGGTGCTGCCGGGTGAAAGATTGACGGTGAGGTTATCGGCGCTGGCCGCGTAAGAAGGCGCGAGCGGATTGGCGGCACCGGAGCAGGTCACCGTGGCGCCATTGGTCGGATTGATCGGCGAGCAGGCAGCCATCGCCGACTCTACCGGCAAGGCGCCGCACGCGGCCAGACAGGCCAGCGCCAGTGCGCGACGCGCGAGCCGCGGTTGCGACCTCGTCGCCTGCGCGGTGTCGACGCCGTGCGCGCGCGTCAGTTCGGAAGCCACTTGAAGCACGCGCAGCGCGCGGTTCCAGACGAGCCGGTAAGTCCGATTCATGTTGTACCCCTGAGGTGAAGGCCGGTGCCGGGCGGCTTCGCTGCTTATGTCGCGGCTCTCCTATGAGCCGCGCTGGTGCAGGTGGCGCATGCGTGCGACGGGGCCAGTTGGCTGGCGTCGAAACGGATGCGCAAAAAAAGGGAAGGCGGGATCAGTCCGCCGTGTCGCAGCGACTTCAGCTATCGGACGCCGCGGCGTGGGGCGACCAGATGCGATAGCGTGGCGCGGATGCGTTCCATCGTGCAAAGACCATCTGACACCTCCTGTGCAATGGAAAACGTACGCGCCTTGCGCGCGCAGGCATGAGCATAAGGGTCGACCGTGGAGGCTTCGTGATCGATCGCCCGCGGCGGCGGCGAAAGCCCTCGAAGCCTGCGTGGACTTGCGAACAGCGACGGATCTCGGCAGTCATCACACCCCCCGTGTGGACAGCGATGTCGAGTTCGAAACCGGAACCTGCCTTCCTCTTCGCCGGGTCCGGCCTAGTGGCGCCTCATCGAGTCATGGCGCGCGTCGGATTCTAGGTAGGCGAATCGTGGATAGCCAGTGAAAGAAGTGCCGCGCGCAAAAAAAGACGGGGCGCCGCTGGCGCCCCGTCGGGTCTTGCTTTGCTTTCGCTGAGGATTACTTCAGCTCGGTCTGGCTGGTGAGCACCAGGCCGGCGTTTTCCACATGCACTTCGCCGCTGATCGACTGGATGCGCTCGGCCTGCTTGCGCATGGTCTCGAACTGCGCCTTGGCACGCTCGGCGGCGGAGGCGGCCTTGGCGGTCTCTTCCTTGTCGCCGTCCTCGGCATCGCCGTTCTCGTCGTGGTTCACGGAATCGGTCAGCTCCTTGAGGCGGTCCGACTTGTCTTCCATGGCCTTGATCCACGACAGGTACATGTCGCCGCTCAGATGCACGCGGCTCATGCGGCCGGCATCGCCGGCGGGTGCCTTGAGCATGCCGTCGAGCTTGCCTTCCTCGCCTTCGCCGATAGCCATCGCCAGCGCCTTGTCGCCCATCGCCACCCACACGGGCTGGCCGAGCGCGGCGGTCATTTCCGGCGGCAGCGCGACCGGCTTGCCGCCGGGCGTCAGCTTCAGCTGTGCCAGCGCGGGCGATGCCATGCTGCCCATCGCGACCAGGCCGGCCGGATTGGTGCTGCCCACCAGCACGCGGCCGGTGAACTTGGGCGTGCCGCCCTCGGTGCCGGCGTCGAAGCTGTCCAGCGACACGCGCAGGCCCAGCAGATCGCCGAACGGCGGCATCGCCGCCTGCTGCGCCACCTGGCCCAGCTTGGCGAAGCCTTCGTTGAGGTTGGTCAGCGAGGGGCAGCCGAACGGCTTGGCGGCCACGGCTTCGGCCTGCGAGGCCCAGAAGGTGCGCAGCTGGGCCATCGGCAACGCGAGGCTGACGTCCATCGGCGCATCGCCGGCGGCGCCCAGGCCCGGCAGCTCCACCTTGAGGCCGGCGAAGGCCTGGGTGATGTCGCTGGCCAGGGCGATGTCCCAGCGCAGATCCTGATGCTTGGCGTCGAGCTTGGTGTAGCCGAAGCTCATGGCGGGGATGCGCGCGGCGATGCGCGCGGCATCTGGCTCGCAGGCGGGCGAGACGGCCGGCTGGGTCGACACCGGCTCGCCGGTCTTGGCCGATTCGGCCTGCTGGTGCGCCTTGTACATGGCGGCGAACAGCGGGTCCTTGCCGCTGGCGACCAGCGGCAGCAGGCGCACCAGGTCGAGCTGGCCCACGGCCCACGGCTTGTAGCCCTTGTCCTTGGCCAGCTTCTGCAGGCGGTCGTCGTCCTGGATGCTCTTGGTCGGGCGATCCAGGCCCAGCGCCTGGCGCAGCAGCGGCTGCGACGCGTCGGCCGGCAGCACGGCGGCCACCGCCTGCTTGCCGACCACGGCCAGGATCACCTGGGTGCCGGCTTCGGCGGAAACATGCTTGCGGTAGCTCTGGCTGCCTTCGGTGGCGGTGTCGAGCTTCTTGCCGTAGGCGGTCTCGAGGCGGCCCACGAAGGCGTCGAAGGCCTTCGGGTCGGTCAGTTCGAAGCGCACTACCGGAGCCAGGCCCAGGCCATAGATGGCCGAATGGCCCTTCATGTCGAGGCCGGCGTTCTGCGCGAATGCCTCGATGCTCTTGCCGTCGAGTTCGGCAATGAAGGCCTTGAGCAGGTTGGCCGTGTCGGCGTCCTTCTGGCTCATCTCTTCGGCGGCGGACTTCAGCTGGGCCAGCTGGCTGGGCAGCTGGGCATCGGCCTGGGCGAGCAGCGCCTTGCGGGTGTCGTCATCCAGCACGTCCAGGTTGGCCACCACGTACGGCGTATCGGCCGGCACGAAGGCCAGCGGGGCATCCTTGTCCTTGTGGCCGCAGGCTGCCAGCAGCACGCCGGCGACAGCCAGCGCCAGGTAGCGCTTACTCACTCGCATATCGATTCCCTGAATAAAAGAGGTGGGTTGTTGCGCCGCACATTATGCCCGTTTCGCCCGGGCGGTGCGGGGCGAAAAGCGGGCACAGGCCTCGCTGGAGCGCAGCTCAGGGTCGCGCCAGCATCTCGCTCAGCACGGCCATTCGCACGAATACGCCGTTGCCTACCTGCTCCAGGATGCGCGACTGGGCGCCATCGGCCACGTCGGAGCTGATCTCGATGCCGCGGTTGATCGGACCCGGATGCATCACCAGGGCGTTGCGCGCCGCGCGGGCGAGGCGGCGGGCGTCCAGGCCGTAATGCTGGAAGTAGGCGGCCTCGTCCTGCAGATCGGTGGCGGCCATGCGCTCTTTCTGCAGGCGCAGCATGATCACTACGTCGGCGCCTTCGACGGCTTGGTCGAAATCGGTGAAGCGCTGGCACTGCGGCAGTTCGTGTTCGTCCGGCATCAGCGCGGCCGGGGCGCACAGGCGAATGTCGCGCACGCCCAGCGCGGTGAGCGCATGCACGTCCGAGCGCGCCACGCGCGAATGCTTCACGTCGCCGCAGATCACCACGCCCAGCGTGGCGAAATCCGGCCGGTGCTGGCGGATGGTGAGCGCGTCCAGCAGACCCTGGGTGGGATGGGCGCGGTTGCCGTCGCCGGCGTTGATCACCGATACGCCGCTCATGGCGTGGCGCACCAGTTCCTCCGGCGTGCCGGAGGCCTTGTGGCGCACCACGATCGCGTCCAGGTGCATCGCTTCGAGCGTGTGCAGCGTGTCGTACAGCTCCTCGCCCTTGCTGGTGGAGGAGAAGCCGATGTCGAAATTGATCACGTCCGCGCCGAGGCGGCGCGCGGCCAGTTCGAACGAGGTGCGCGTGCGCGTGGAGGGCTCGAAGAACAGGTTGAGGATGGTGCGCCCGGCGAGCAGGTCGAGCTTGCGCGTGCCGTGCGCGCAGGCGTCGCGCATGGTGACGGCGCGGTCGAGCAGGCGCTCGATGGTCTCGCGCGGCATGTTTTCAAGGGTGGTCAGGTGGCGCAGGCGCAAGGTCATAGGGGCGTCGAAAGTGTAAGGTCAGGGCGTCGGATCGGCCGGCGAAAGGATATCGGCGGGCTGGGCCAGCCAGCGTTCCAGGATGACCGCCGCGGCTTCTGCGTCGATCGCGGCGGCGTCGCTGCGTTTCTTCAGGCCCGCGGCGCGCGCGCCGGCAAACCGGCGCGCGGCTTCCTGCGAGGTATGGCGTTCGTCGACCAGTGCGACCGGCAGACCGTAGCGGTCGTGCAGGCGCTCGGCCAGGCGGCGGGCGCCGCGGCTGGCGGGCTGTTCCTGGCCTTCGAGGGTGAGCGGCAGGCCGATCACCAGGGTGTCGGGTTGCCATTCCTTGCGCAGGGCATCGAGGCGGGACCAGTCCGGCTCGCCGTCGCGCACCGGCACTACCGCGAGCGCTCGGGCCAGGCCAGTGAAATGGTTGCCGACCGCGACGCCGAGCAGGCGGCTGCCGTAGTCGAAACCGAACACACAGCTCATGCGTGACCCGCGTAGCCCGGCAACTGGAGCGGATTGACCCCGACCAGACCGGCGGCGGCGCTCCAGCGTTCCTCGAGCGGGGTATGGAACACCACGCGCTCGTTGGCTTCCACGGTCAGCCAGGTGTTGTCCTTCAGCTCCTGCTCGAGCTGCCCGGCGCTCCAGCCGGCGTAGCCCAGCGCCATCAGGGCCTGGCGCGGACCTTCGCCCGCCGCCATGGCGACCAGGATGTCGCGCGAGGTGGTCACCGACCAGTGATCGTCGATGCGGTAGCTGGATTCCCAGTGACCCGGCTCGCGGTGCAGCACGAAGCCGCGCTCCTGCTGCACGGGGCCGCCGATCAGCACGGGCAGGTCGGCCACTTCGGGGTCGTCGCATTCAAGCTTCATCTGCTTGAGCACGTCGCCCATGCGGTATTCGGACAGCTGGTTGATCAGCAACCCCACCGCGCCGTCGTCGTCGTGCTGGCAGACGAAGGCGACACCGCGCGAGAAGGGCGGCTCGGCCAGGCTGGGCATGGCGATGAGGAAGTGGCCGGCGAGGGACGAAGGACGGGGCGCGCTCATGCGGGCATTGTAAGCGCTGGGGATGCTAGGTGGGGGTGAAGCGGAGCGGCGGCGCGCGGATCGCGCAACCTGAAGTTGGCGCTGCCGCCCGGCTACCGCGTATGCAGCACGTTGTCGGCCTGGAACTGCCAGGTCCGCGTGATGTGCAGCTCGTCCACCCGGTCGCCGCCCTGCGGCAGGGGCGGGAATGGCGCGGCGAGGCGCACGATGCGCTCGGCGGCCTGGTCCAGGACCTTCTGGCCGGAGCTGCCGATCACCTCGATGTTCATCACCTTGCCCTCGCGGTCCAGGGTGACCGTGAGCAGCACGTCGCCGTGCAGTTTCTGGCGGCGGGCCGCGTCCGGGTAATTCAGGTTGCCGATGCGCTCGATCCGATCCACCCAGTTGCGCATGTAGCCGGCGTAGGCGTACTCGCTGGTGTTGGAGGAAATGAACTTCCTTTTCGGGCGCTTGGCGTACGCCTCCTGCATGCGGCGCTTCTCGGCCGCCAGCTGGGCGGCCTCCATGCGCGCGCGATCGGTATCGGCGGTGGGCAAGGGGCTGTCGGTCTTGTCCGGCTGGGCGCTGTCGGAGTTCACGCTGAAGCGGCTGTTGCCGGTGGTAGTCAGCAATTTGTCGGGAGTGGCTTCCTGCGGGCGCATCGTCGCGGCTTGCTGTTCGTGCTCGGCCACGCCCGGCTCGGGCTTGGGCAGCGGGCCGGAGAACGGCTGAGACGGCCGCGCGGCCTTGTCGCTTTCGCCGCCGCCGCTGTTGTTGGCCTGGGCCAGGAAGTCGGCCTTCTCCGGCCGCTCGCGGTTGGCCACGTCCACCAGGGTCACGTCCAGCGTGGGCAGGCTGGGGTGCGGCTTGACGTAGCCGAAGGTGATGCCGAGCACCAGCACGCCGTGCAGCAACAGCGAAAACAGCAAGGTGGCGCCGATCAGATCGGCGCCCCGGGGTGCAGATGCAGGCTGGCTCACGCGGACCGCTTTCCGTGGATATGGTGTTCGATGACGTCGAACAATTGGCCGCAGATATTAAGGCCGAACTGCTTGTCCAGTTCGCGGGCGCAGGTCGGCGATGTGACGTTGATCTCAGTGAGGTAGTCGCCGATCACGTCCAGCCCCACGAACAGCAGGCCGCGCTGCTTCAGCTCAGGCGCGATCTGGCTGATGATCCAGCGGTCGCGCTCGGTCAGCGGCACGCCTTCGCCGCGGCCGCCGGCCGCCAGGTTGCCACGGAACTCGTCGCCCTGCGGGATGCGCGCCAGCGCGTAGGGCACCGCTTCGCCGTCCACCACCAGGATGCGCTTGTCGCCCGCGCTGATCTGCGGGATGAACTTCTGCGCCATCACGAACTGGGCATGGCCGCCACCGTTGTGCAGGCCGCCGCTCAGCAGGGTTTCCAGCATCGAATTGAGGTTGCTGTCGCCGCTGCGCACGCGAAAGATGCCGCGCCCGCCCATGCCGTCCAGCGGCTTGAGCACCACCTCGCCGTGCTCGGCCACGAAGCGCCGCAGCTCGCCCTTGTCGCGCGACAGCAGGGTGGGGGCCATGCACTGGCTGAAGTCCAGCGCGTACATCTTTTCGTTGCAGTCGCGCAGGGCCTGCGGGTCGTTCACTACCATCACGCCGGCGCGCTGGGCCAGCGACGCCACCATGGTGTCGTAGATGAACTGGGAATCGACCGGCGGGTCCTTGCGCATCAGCAGCACGTCCATCTCCGCCAGGTCCCGCCAGCGGGGTTCGCCCAGGCTGAACCAGCCGGACGGGTCGTCCTTCACGGTGAGCGGAGTCAGGCGGGCCCAGGCGCGGCCGTCCCGCACGGCCAGGTCGCCCTGTTCCGTATAAAAGAGCGCATGGCCGCGCCGCTGGGCTTCCAGCAGCATGGCGAAGGTGGTGTCCTTGGCAATCTTGATGGCGCCGATGGGATCCATCAGCACGGCGACCGAGAGGGCCATCGTCATTCTCCGGTAGTGGGGGTCCCGTAGGGTGGCCGCTTTCACTTCGGCTCGACGGGGTGGGAATGGCGCGCATGTTCGCCGACGCGCATGACAGGCGGCAAGGCTGCCCGGCCTTGTCTTGAAGGCGTGGCGCACGGCTCAACCACGAGGATTTTGGCTTGACGGCACGCCGGGCAGGCGGTAAACAGCACGCACAACTGTCCGCCGACCGAGCGGGCAATGTGGTGGGCAATCATTTGCGGGATTCTTATTCGTCCACATGGAGCCGACGGCCCCGCGCTGTCGGCTTCGTGTCTTACCTGAGAGCCTGGGGCGGGTCACAGGGGGGTGTGTGAACTTGAACATAAGTGGAAATGGCCTGGCCGGTCTCAAGGTCATGGTGATCGACGACTCCAAGACCATCCGCCGCACGGCGGAAACCTTGCTGAAGAAGGAAGGTTGCGACGTGCTTACGGCCGTCGACGGTTTCGAGGCGCTCGCCAAGATCTCTGACCAGAAGCCCGCCATCATCTTCGTCGACATCATGATGCCGCGCCTCGATGGCTATCAGACCTGCGCGCTCATCAAGAACAATCCGCAGTTCCGGTCCACGCCGGTGATCATGCTCAGCTCGAAGGACGGCCTGTTCGACAAGGCCCGGGGCCGCATCGTGGGCGCGGAGCAGTATCTGACCAAGCCGTTCACCCGCGACGAACTGCTTGGAGCCATCCATCGTCATGTCACGGTGTAAGACCACCGACTACAGGGGCTGAGGGGGACCTGTGGCCAACATTCTCATCATCGACGACTCGCCGACCGACGTGCGCGTGTTCACCACGCTGCTCGAGCGCGCCGGTCACAAGGTCGATTCGGTCAACAATGCCGAGGAAGGCATCGAGCGCGTGCGCGCCGAGCTGCCCGCCCTGGTCATCATGGACGTGATCATGCCCGGCATGAACGGGTTCCAGGCGACGCGTACGCTGACGCGCGACCCGGTGACCAAGGACGTACCGATCGTGATGATCACCACCAAATCCATGGAGACCGATCGCGTCTGGGGCCTGCGCCAGGGTGCCCGCGCCTTCATCACCAAGCCGGTGAACGAGAAGGAACTCCTGGCATGCATCAACGACCTGCTGCCCAGCGCAGCATGAGGTCCGCCCCATGAGCCAGACCCTTTCCCCGTTCGAGATCCTCGCGCGCTACGAGCGCCTGTCGCTGGCGCACGCCTCCGATACGCCGGAGAAGCTGGAGGCCCCGGGCCTGTGGCGCGGCATCGGCTATCGCGTCGGCGCCCGCCTGTTCGTCAGCGGCATCGACGAGATCAGCGAGCTGCTGGCAGTGCCGACGCTGACGCCCGTGCCGGGCACGCAGTCCTGGCTGCTGGGCGTGGCCAACGTGCGCGGCAACCTGGTGCCGGTGGTCGACCTGGGGCGCTTCCTGTTCGGCGAGCGCACCTTGCAGACCGAGCGCAGCCGCCTGCTGGTGGTACGCCAGGGTGCGGGCAACGTGGCCCTGCTGGTGGACGAAGTGTTCGGGCAGCGCACGGTCGATACCGAGGCGCGCCGATCCGCCGAGCAGGAGGACGATCCGCGCCTGTCGCGCTTCGTCGACGAGAGGGTGGGCGAGCCCCGGCTGGCGGTATTCAGCATGGGGCGGCTGGTACGCGCGCCGGACTTCCGTCAGGCCGCGGCCTGACGACATAACGCTGCATCACGTAGGACCGGCGCCGGGTCGCGGCCGGAATCAGGGGCTTCAGACCCAGCCGCACCGGGCGACCGGCGCGGCTTCGAGACGGGTGAGGAAACGAACATGAGCACTACAGGGGGCGTCGGCAAGGAACGGGGCTATACCGGCCTCATCGTCTTGCTGGTTGCGGCGATCGGCTTCGCGGCGTTGGACTTCTTCATGCTCAACGCGAAGAACAGCGAAGACCGCCAGGCCATCGGCCTGACCACGCAGATCCAGGTGTTGTCGCAGCAGACGGCGAAGTACGCGCTGGAAGCGTCCGACGGTAACGTCGACTCCTTCAAGGAGCTGGAGACCAACCGCAACGCCATCGACTCGGCGGTGCAGCGCCTGAATGCCGGCGACGCCAAGAGCGGCATGCAGGCCTACGCCGACAACAGCGCCTCGCCCGCGGGCCGAGCGGTCGGCGCACTGAGTGGCGCGTGGAAGCAGCTGGACGCGGACATCGGCAAGATCCTCTCCAACAAGGCCCTGGTGCTGGATTCGGCCCAGCGCGCCGGCACCCTGTCGCGCGAACTGCCCGTGCTGAACTCCAGCATGGAGCAGGTGGTGAACATCCTGCAGCAGCGCGGCGGCAGCGCGGACCAGACCTACACCTCCGCCCGCCAGATGCTGCTGGCCGACCGCATGATCCGCCGCGTGCAGGAGATCCTGCAGGGCGGCGACGCCGCGCAGCCGGCCGCCGACGGCCTGGCCCGCGACGGCCAGCTGTACGGCTCGGTGCTCAAGGGTCTGCAGGAAGGCAATGCCGAAGTCGGCGTGCGTTCGATGAACGACGCCAACGCGCGCAAGATCCTCGGCGACATGCAGACCAAGTGGGACAGCCTGCAGGATCCGGTCTCCAAGCTGGTCAGCGCCGGCGGCAACCTGTCGGAAGTGAAGCGCGCCGGCAACCAGGCCTCGCTCGATTCGCAGAACGTGCTGCTGCGCGCGAACGAACTGTCCGAGCAGATCGGCAAGCTGCCGCTGCGCCGCCTGTTCCCCAACGTGTGGTGGGGCGTGCTCGGAGCGATCGGCGCGGCCGCCTTCGCCGGCCTGCTGGTGGTCACCCTGGTGCGCGACCAGCGCCGCCGCTTCCAGGAGTCGGCGGAACTGAACCAGCGTAACCAGGAGGCGATCATGCGCCTGCTGGACGAAATGGGTTCGCTCGCGGAAGGCGACCTGACGGTGAAGACCACCGTGACCGAGGACATCACCGGCGCCATCGCCGACTCGGTGAACTACGCCATCGACGAGCTGCGCACCCTGGTGACCACGATCAACGAGACCTCCGAGCAGGTGTCGTCGTCGGCGCAGGAAACCCAGACCACCGCCCGCCACCTGGCCGAATCCGCGCAGCACCAGGCGGCGCGGATCAGCACCGCGACCTCGGCGATCAACCAGATCGCCAGTCTGATGGACAACGTGTCCAAGGACTCCGCCGAATCGGCCGACGTGGCCGAGCGCTCCGTGCGCATCGCTTCACACGGCGCGGAGGTGGTGCGCGAGACGATCTCGGGCATGGACTCGATCCGCGACCAGATCCAGGAAACCTCCAAGCGCATCAAGCGGCTGGGCGAGTCGTCGCAGGAGATCGGCTCCATCGTGGAACTGATCAACGACATTGCCGAGCAGACCAACATCCTCGCGCTCAACGCCGCCATCCAGGCGGCCTCGGCGGGCGAGGCGGGCCGCGGCTTCGCGGTGGTGGCGGACGAAGTGCAGCGCCTGGCCGAACGCTCGGCCAGCGCGACCAAGCGCATCGAAACGCTGGTGCAGGCGATTCAGTCGGACACCAACGAAGCGGTCAACTCCATGGAGCAGACCACCGCCGAAGTGGTGGCCGGCGCCCGCAAGGCCGAGGACGCGGGCAGCGCGCTGGGCGACATCGAACGCGTGTCGCACGACCTGTCCGCACTGATTCAGAACATCTCGGCCGCGGCGCGCGAGCAATCCATCGCCGCGACGGACATCTCGCAGTCGATGAACGCGATCCAGGAAATCACCTCGCAGACCTCGCAGGGCGCGAGCCAGACGGCCGACTCGATCGGTTATCTGGCCCAGCTGGCCAGCGACCTGCGACGTTCGGTGGCTCACTTCAAGCTGCCGGGCTGACACAACGGTACGGGCGCGCGCTTGCCAGGCAAGGGCGCGTCCGAGGACAGGGGGGCAACCTCGACGGTTGCGTGACGCGTGTTGCGCGGCCGCTGAGAGGGGCGCATGAGACTTCAAGACCACATCGATTTCACCACCCTGCAGTGGGTCAAGCCCGAACTTGACGAGACGCTGTCCATCGCGCGCGAAGCGCTGGAGGCCTACGTCGAGAACCCGGGCGACCGCGGCGTCATGCGCTCGTGCGCGGACAGCCTGCACCAGGTGCAGGGCACCTTGCGCATGGTGGAGCTGTACGGCGCCGCGCTGGTGGCCGAGGAAATGGAAAACCTCGCCATCGCGCTGCTCGAAGGCCACGTCACCCAGCGCGAGGAAGCGTATGCCGCGATGATGCGCGGCCTGATGCAGCTGCCGGACTACCTCGAACGCCTGTCCGGCGGCCACCGTGACGTACCGGTGGTGCTGCTGCCGCTGCTCAACGAGCTGCGTGCCAGCCGCGGCCAGCAGGCGCTGCACGAGTCCGCGCTGTTCTCGCCCAACCTGGAAGCCGCGCTGCCGGACAACGCGCCCGCTGCGCTCAACCAGGACGAAGCCGAGCGCATGCACGGCCGTATCGCCGAGCTGCGCCTGCGTTTCCAGCAGCAGCTGCTGGCGTGGTTCCGTGGCCAGGCCGCCGAGCAGCAGCTGGCCGGCATGGTCGGCACGCTCGATGCGATCGCCGCGCGCTGCTACAGCGTGCCGGGCCGCCGCCTGTGGTGGATCACCGCCGGCGTACTGGAAGGTCTGCAGCAGGGCATGCTCAAGGCCCAGGCCGGCGAAGTGCGCCAGCTGATCGGCAAGGTCGATCGCAGCATCCGCCAGTTGATCGAACAGGGCGAAGCGTCCATGCGCGGCGGCGATGCCGACGAGCTGGCGCGCAAACTGCTTTACGTGGTGGCCCAGTCCAAGCAGCGAAGCCCGCGCATGGACCAGCTGGCCCGTACCTACGGTCTGGATCACCTGCTGCCCGACGCGGGCGAGCTGGAACATGCCCGTGGTTCGATGTCCGGCCACAACCGCGCGCTGCTGGATTCCGTCGCCAAGGCGATCAAGGAAGACCTGCTGCGCGTGAAGGAAGCGCTCGACCTGTTCCTGCGCCAGTCCGGCGCCGACCCGTCGTCGCTCAGCGAGCAGACGCAGGTGCTCGAGCGCGTGGGCGACACGCTGGGCATGCTCGCCCTCGGCGTGCCGCGCCGCGTGGTGACCGAGCAGCGCCGCGTGCTCGAAGACATTGCCAACCGCCTGCGCGCGCCCGACGAAGAGCTGTTGCTCGACGTGGCCGGCGCGCTGCTCTACGTCGAAGCCTCGCTGGACGACCACATCGAGAGCCTTGGCGCCGAAGAGGAAATCGCTCCGGAAACGCCGGCGAACCTGTTGCCGCGCAGCGAGGCGCGGCACATTCTCGCCACGCTCATGCACGAGGCCACCGCCAACACCAGCAAGGTGAAGGAGGCCATCGTCGCCTTCATCGAGTCGGGCTGGCGCCACCAGGAGCTGGCCGACGTCCCGGGCCTGATGGACGAAGTGGCCGGCGCCATGCGCATGCTCACCGCGCCGCGACCGGCCGAGCTGGCCGAAGGCATTGGCCGCTTCGTCGGCAACGAGCTGCTGAGCGACCGCCGCGTGCCCAGCAGCGCGCAGATGGATCACCTGGCCGACGCGCTGGCTGCGCTGGAGTACTACCTCGAAGCCGCGCGCGAACACCGCGGCGGCCTGGAACATATCCTCGACGTGGCCGAGCACAGCCTGAGCACGCTCGGCTACTGGCCGCCCCCGCCGCCGCGCACCGCGCTGGCCGAGGCGGAAGCCGAAGCCGCCGCGCCCGCGCCGGCCTTCGCGCCGGAAATCACCACCGAGCACGAGCTTACCGAGAGCGTCAGCCTCGCCCCGGGTCATGACCTCGGCGGCCTGGTGGTCGGCGACGCCGTCACGCCCATGCCCTCCGCGCACGAGCTGGCCGGCCTGCGCCTGGTCGATACCGAGCACATGTCCGCACCGGTCGTTTCCGGCACCAGCGACGAAGACGACTGGATCGAGATCGAAGAAGAAGTCGTCGAAGAAGCGCCGGCAGCCGATGCCATCAACGCTCACGCCGGCTTCCAGGTCAGCGTCGACGGCATCGACGACGACATCCGCGAGATCTTCCTGGAAGAAATGCAGGAAGAGATCGATAACCTGCGCGAAGCGCAGCAGAAGTGGCTGGCCGATCCGGAACACCAGAACGCCATCACCTCGATCCGCCGCTCGTTCCACACGCTCAAGGGCTCGGGCCGCCTGGTCGGCGCCTCGGCGCTGGGCGAGTACGCGTGGAAGATCGAGAACATGCTCAACCGCGTGCTCGACCACAGCATCGCGACGACGCCCAACGTGCAGGCTCTGGTCGGCCACGCCATCGACGCACTGCCGCAGTTGCGCGCCGCGCTGATGGGCGAGGGCGCGCCGACCGCGCCGCTGGCCGCGATCATGGAAACGGCAGACCGCCTGGCCGGCGGCCAGGAAGACGCCCGCGTCGAAGATCTCAAGCCCGCCGCCACCGAGACGGTGCGCCGCATCGTGCGTCGCCGCGTGCCGCGCACGCAGGTGGCCGCCGACGCCATTCCGGCCGCCACGCTTGCGCACATCGAGCCGGCGCCGGAAGCCTTGGCGCCCACACCAGTGCACGAGACGATTGCTGCGCCGGTGCTGCCGCCGGTCGATCCGGTGCTGCTGGAAATCCTGCGCAGCGAAGTGGCGCAGTACCTGCAGACCATCCGCCACGCGATCAACCGCGTCAGCGGCGAGCTGCGCGTGGACGACAGCCTGCTGCGCGCCGTGCACACCCTGCACGGCGCCATCGCGATGGTCGACATCCCGCTGCTGACCCAGCTGCTGTCGCCGCTGGAAAGCCTGCTCAAGCGCCTGCGCGCCGGCAACCGGCCGCTGTCGGTGGAAGGCGTGAATCTGCTCGGCAAGAGTGCCGATGCCGTCGATTACATCATGGGCCAGTTCGACGCCGAGCATCCGCAGCTGCCGGAGCTGGACGCGCTGATCCAGCGCCTGATCGAGCTGCGCGACGCGCAGCCGGAACCCCAGGTCGCGCACGTGCTGTTCGAACCGCTGGCCGACGACCTGGCCGCCGAAGGCGAGGCCGACGAAGGTGCACTGGCCGCGGCGCTGGATGCCGCCATGCCGGTGCAGCCGGGCGAGCTGGCTTCGCCGCACGGCGAACACGCCGCGCCGGCCACGACCGAAGCGCCGGTGGACGACTTCACCGCCGAGCTGATGGCGGCGCTGGGCGACTTCGAAGCCGCCCAGCCGGAAACGCACGACGCCGAAGCGCTGCACGACAGCGTCGCCGCCACGCCGGCGCCGGTCAGCGAAACCGGCATCGACGATTTCGCCGCGCTGTACGGCGACCTAGTCGACGACGAGCCCGCGCAGGCCCTGCCGGCGAACGAAGCCGCCCACGCCACGACGCAGGAATACACCCTCGCGTTCGACGAGGCCGGTATCGAGACGATGGAACTGGAAGGCGTCGATCTCGGCGCCGTCCAGGACAGCGAGAACATCGAACTGTCGCTCGACTCGGTCGAGCCGGCGGACGAACAGCTGGTCCACGCGCATGCGCTGGTCGATGCCGAACTGGCCGAGCTGGCGGATGCGCCGGCGACGCACGTGTCGCTGGAACCGGTGGTTGCCGAAGCGCCGTCTGTCATCGATGAGCCTGTCGCTGCTCACGCGCACGTCGAAGAAGCCGAGGTCGGCCCGGTATTCGAAGCCGAGTCCTTCGCCGATCTGGCGCCGGTGATCGAGCCGGTGGCCGAGCCCATCGTCGAACACGTCGACGTGCCGGCGGTGGAGCACACGATCGAGCCGGTGGACGAGCATGTCGCCGAGCCGTCCGTCGAGGCCGAGCCCGACATCGCGCCGGAACCGATCGCGGCGGCCGAGCCGGTGGTCGAGGCGCCGATCGAAGAAGCGCCCGAGGTCGCTCCGCTCGTGGCGCATGCCGACACGGCATCCAACGAGTACGCCGGCAGCTGGACCAACGACCAGATCGATCCGGATCTGCTGGAGATCTTCACCGAGGAAGCGCGCGAGATCCTGGACCACTCCGACGGCGTGCTGGCGCAGTGGCGCGCCGAGCCGACCGAAGCGGAGCACCTGGCCAGCCTGCAGCGCGATCTGCACACGCTCAAGGGCGGTGCGCGCATTGCCGGCATGGTGCCGGTGGGCGATCTCACCCACGCGATCGAAACCTTGCTGGAAAGCCCGGTCGGCCACGACCCGGCGCGCACCGGCGAGCTGATCCGCGCGCTGGAAAGCGGCTTCGATACGCTGCACGGTCTGGTGCAGCGCATGTCGCAGGGCCGCGGCGTCGAGTACCCGCAGGCACTGATCGATCGCTTCCTCGGCATGGCCGGCGAAACGACGATGCCCGCCGAAATGGACGGCGCCGTCGCGCCGGCCGAACGTGCCCCGCAGCTGCCCGAACTGCTGCCGGAAGAGAACCAGTTCGACGAATCGCGCGGTCCGCAGGAGCAGATCCGCGTCCGTTCCGAGCTGCTCGACACGCTGGTCAATCATGCCGGCGAGGTGGCGATCTACCGTTCGCGCCTCGAACAGCAGGTAGCCGGCTACCGCTTCAACCTGGTCGAGCTGGATCAGACCGTGCAGCGTCTGCGCAGTCAGCTGCGCATGCTGGAAATCGAGACCGAAGCGCAGATCATCGCGCGCTTCCAGCGTGAGCATCGCGAAGCGGGCATGAGCGTGTTCGATCCGCTCGAGCTCGATCGCTACTCGCAGCTGCAGCAGTACTCACGTGCGCTGGCCGAGTCGGTATCCGACCTTGTGTCGATCCAGAGCATGCTGGACGACCTGACCCGTCAGGCCGAGACGCTGCTGATCCAGCAGTCGCGCGTGAGTTCGGAACTGCAGGATGGTCTGCTGCGCACACGCATGCTGCCGTTCGACACGATGGTGCCGAACCTGCGCCGCACGCTGCGCCAGGCCGCGCAGGAGCAGGGCAAGAGCGCCCAGCTGTTCGTGGAAGGCGCGCACGGCGAAATGGATCGCAACCTGCTCGATCGCCTCAAGGCGCCGTTCGAGCACATGCTGCGCAACGCTGTGGCGCACGGCATCGAGACGCCGGAAGAACGCCGCAAGGCGGGCAAGCCGGCCGAAGGCGCGGTGCGCATCCGCGTGGCGCGCGAAGCCACCGAGGTGGTGGTGCGCGTCACCGACGACGGCCGCGGCCTCGATCGCGAGGCCGTGCGCAAGCGCGGCATCGAGCGTGGCCTGCTGCGCGCCGACAGCCGTCCCAGCGACGACCAGCTGCTCGCCCTGATCACCCAGCCGGGCTTCTCTACCGCCAGCAGCGTCACGCAGCTGGCCGGCCGCGGCGTGGGCATGGACGTGGTGGCCAACGAGATCAAGCAGCTCGGCGGCTCCATCGCGGTCGAATCGCAGCCGGGCCAGGGCACGACCTTCGTGCTGCGCCTCCCGTTCACCCTCGCGGTGACCCAGGCCATCCTGGTGCGCATCGGCGAGGCGACCTTCGCCATTCCGATGACCTCGGTACAGGGCGTGGCCCGCATCAGCCCAGCCGAACTGGTTGCGCGCATGGCCGAGTACGAGCCGACCTTCCAGTACGGCGGCGAGCAGTACGGCATCCACGACCTGGCCGAGCTGCTCGGCATTGCCGCCGGCCATCCGGGCGACGAACAGCTGCCGTTGCTGCTGACCCGCGCCGGCGACCTGCGCGCCGCGATCCGCATCGACGCCGTGATCGGCTCGCGCGAAATCGTGGTGAAGTCGGTCGGCCCTCAGGTGAGTTCGGTGCCGGGCATCCTCGGCGCCACCATCATGGGCGACGGCTCGGTGCTGGTGATTCTGGATCTGCCGCCACTGGTGCGTCACGGCATCGTGCGTCGCCAGGAGCGTCTGGCCAGCGGCCTCACCGCGGTCGAGCTGCCGATCATCGAGGAGGAGCGCATCCGTCCGCTGGTGATGGTGGTCGACGACTCCATCACCATGCGCAAGGTCACCGGCCGCGTGCTGGAGCGCCACGAATACGAAGTGCACACCGCGAAGGACGGCTTGGATGCGCTGGAGAAACTGCACGAGCGCGTGCCCGACCTGATGCTGCTCGACATCGAAATGCCGCGCATGGACGGCTTCGAACTGGCAGAGCAGATGAAGGGCGATCCGCGCCTGCGCAACGTGCCGATCATCATGATCACCTCGCGTACCGGCGATAAGCATCGCCAGCGCGCGTTCGACATCGGCGTGGACCGCTACCTCGGCAAGCCGTACCAGGAAGCCGAACTGCTGGCGCAGATCAGCGAAGTGCTGGAGCAGCGTGCGCTGCAGGATCAGGCGACGGAGTCCGCCCATGGCTGAAGCCCCGGCCGTTGCGCTGCTGTTCGACGATGCGGAACTGGGGTCCCACCTGCGCGAGGCGCTGCGTGAACGCGGCGCCCGTATCGTGCACGAGGGCGGCATCGCCACGTTGAGCCGCGAGCTGCTGCAAAGCACGGGCGCTCACGTGGTGGTGGTGAACCTGGACGATGAGGCGGCCGACGACATCGATCGCCTGTACGACGTGATCGACGGCGACCAGCCGCGCGTCGTGTTCAACGACGCCCAGGCCAGTCGCGGCCTGGACGGCTGGGATCGCGCGCGCTGGGCGCGCCATCTCGCCGTGAAAGTACTGGCCGACGGCGATATCGATCCGCCGCGCCCGGCCGACGCGCTGGCGGTGGAAACGCCGGTGGCGCGCGCCGCCGAAGCGCCTGCGGTGGCGGCTGTCGCCGAGGCGCCGGTGGCGATGGCGTTCGCCGACATCGAAGCAGCGCCCGAAGCGGCGGTTGCGGAGGCGGGGCCTGCCTTCGCGGAAGCAGTGGCGCCGATGCTCGACGACGAGGCGTCGCCCGAAGTCTTGTTGTCCCCCGCCATGGGCGAAGCGGCCGATGCGTCCGAATCGCTCGCCGCGGAACTCGAAGCACTGCTGGCCGCCGATGATGCCGGCGAGCCCGTCGCCGAGGACGACTTCGGCAGCGGCCTGAAGGATTTCGGCGACCAGATGCCCGAGCTGCACGACGGCACATTCGGCGAGCACGCCGCAAGCGCCCCTGAGGAGCGCAAGCGCGTCGAGCCGCCGCCGCTGCCTGGCAGCAAGTTCAGCTCGGATGCCTTGATGACCCAGGGCCCGGCGCCGCTGCCGCGGGCCGACGAACTCACCGCGAGCGTGCCGACCGAGCCGCTGGCGTCGCCGCCCAGCGCACCACGTCCCGCGTTCCAGCTCGACCATCTCGCGCTCGCGCCGCTGGACGAAAGCTTCATGCCCGCCGACACGCCCATCAAGGTGGAGAAACTCTCCGCCGCCGAGGCGCTGCATACCGGCTGGTCGCTGGTGGACGATGACGCCACCAGCATGCCCGCTGACGTGGAGACGCACGATTTCGGCATCGAGAAAATGAGCGCCGAGGATTACCTCGCGCTCGACGTGGAAACCGTCGAGCCCACTGTGCAGCCGCGCATGACGCTGGAGCTGGTGTCGATCGAAGAGGCCATCGCGCCGACGGATTTCGAATCCTTCGGCCACGAAATGCAGCTGGGCGAGCTGGAAAGCGCGCTCGGCCGCGTGCTGCTGCTTGGCGCCACGGTGGACAGCACCGATTCGGTGTGCGAATTCCTCGCCGCGCTGCCGGCCAGCCTGCGCATGGCCGTGCTGCTCACGCAGCATCAAGGCGCAGCCTCGGTGGATGCGTTGGCGGAAAAGCTGGCCAAGCGCTCCGCATTGCCCGTGCGCATTGCCGCCCACGGCGAACGCGCGCGTGCCGGCGAAGTGCTGCTGGTGCCCGCCAACCGGCAAGTGCGCCTGCTGCGCGACGGCCGCGTCGAATCCGAAGTGGTCGAAGTGTTCTCCTTCCAGAACCCGTCGATCGACGTCACCTTCACCGCCGCCGCCAACGTCTTCGGCCGCGACGCCGTCGCCATCGTCTTCGCCGGCCCCGGTACCGATGCGGTTGCCGGCGCGCAAGCCGTGCACGACCGTGGCGGCAGGGTGTGGGTGGAGCTGGCGTCCGGCGACCACTACGCCGACATGGTGCACGGCGTGGAAGCCGAGCGCCTGGCAAGTTTCACTGGAACGCCGACCGATCTGGCGGCACGTTTGATCGAAGAGGAACTCCAGCGATGAGCGAGCAGCCCCTGCCGCGCGAAATCCGTTGCGTGCTGATCCCCGTAGGCCACCTGCGCCTGCTGCTGCCCAACGCCACCGTGGCCGAAGTCATCACCCTGCCCACGCCCGAGCCGGTGGAGGATGCACCGGAGTGGTTGCTCGGCCGTATCTCATGGCGCGGCTGGCGCGTGCCATTGGTGTCGTTCACCAAGCTGGCCGGCGCGGAAGAGGGTGATCCGACGTTGGCGATGCGTGTTGCTGTGTTGAAGGCGCTTGGTGGCAATCCGAAGTTGCCGTTCGTGGCTGTCGTGACGCAGGGTTTTCCGCGTCTGACCACGCTCAATGCAGAGCTGATCATTCCCACGCACGATGGCGTGCCGTTGCCGCCGGGTGTGAAGGCGCAGGTGCTGGTGCGGGATGACGTGGCGGTGATTCCGGATCTTGAGGGGATTGAGGGGCAGCTCGGTGAGATGTTGGACTTGGTTGGCTGATAAGACATCCAGTTCACGAGTGTCTAACTATCTTAGATGTTATTGAACGGTAGGGATCCGTTCGGCGGTTAGGGGATATCCATGGACGGATCTAGATGCTTGGAGGTTTTCTCCGAGCTTTCCGCTCCTGAATCTATATGCAAAAAGGGCTGTGATCGCTTTTGGCGATCACAGCCCTTTTTTTGTTTGCGAAGAGAACAACCATTAAAGGACTGCGTATGAAATGTTGGCTACTTACATTCTTATGCTGCCTATTGGCCTTGGCTCCTGCGGCTAATGCGCAGAATTGGAACGCCGCAAAACTTGGCACTCAGCTCAGCGAAGGTAATCAAGGCATGTGGTCGGAAGCCGACGCGAAGGCGTTCTGGCAACCGTATGTCACGTCGACCTGGCCCTATGGCAGTCCCACCTGTGTGCCGACCGGGTGGCAGATGGCCGCTGTCCAGTCAACTTATAGCAACCATCAGTACACCCGTTGGATGTACGCAAATTCGGTGTGCACGTTCGGGCAGAAAAGCGATACGTTCGTTCTTGGCGTCTACACAGTAGATAGCTGCGACAGCGTTACAGCCTGGATATATGACAAGAACTACGGTGTATGGGCCTGCGAGGCTGGCTATTACCTGGCCTTACCAGGCGACACGGCCAGCGGAGGTAACTGCGATTGCGATCAGGGGCGCGTCGCGACGGCCTACCCCATTGAAGTCGGCACAGGGAATATGTCGGAGTCGGCGCTGGACTTCAGCAGCGGCGACGGCCGGCTGCGGTTCGCCCGCCACTACAACAGCAACCCCTTGTCGCCCGAGGTAGGCATTGCCGGCTGGCAGAACGAATACGCCGGAAGACACCTTTACCCCATCGGCAAAGCTACCAAGTTACCTCCTCATGGAGTTACCACCCAAGGCTCGGCGACATCCGGTGTCTACGGATCGGCTTCTGCGGCATGTGTGCAAGGCGTGGCGGATATCGCTCAGGGTCTTGGTGGCACGCCCCCCAATACCGCCTATGCCGGCGTGACCGCGACGTTCACGGCCAGTGGGCAATGCCAGCTCTCCAACGGTGAGGTCGTTCCTGTCCTGAATACGAATGGCTTGTCGGTCATCACAGGAGGTATCAGTGACGCGGGTATCGGCCTGACAGTGCTTCGCCCCGATGGAACATCCCTTTATTTCGCCTGCTTTCATGATGCCTGCACATCTTACGGGCAGAGCAAGATCACGTTGACACCCATGGGTAACGGTTACGCGCTCACGGCGGAGAATGGGGATGTTGAGAGCTACGACATCAACGGCAATCTGTTGCGTATCGTGGGACGCGATGGCTATACCCGGACGGTGACCTATAACACTGTGGCGAACAGTGATGTCACTACCGTCCAGGCCGTGACGGACAACCACGGACGAACCCTTTCCTTCATCTACAACGACAATGGGCTGCTGAGCCAACTGACATTGCCCGATGGCACGTCGGTAAAGTATGGCTATGAGCCGTTGGGAAGACTGACCTCAGTCACCTACGCGGACGGCAGCGCGGTCGGCTACAAGTACGAGAACAGCACCTTTCCTCGTGCCCTGACGGCCTGGGTCGATGAAACCCAACAGACTTACGCCACTTGGATCTACGACACCACCACCGGCATGGCCACGGCCAGCGCCCTCGCCGGCAATGTCGACACCAGCACGCTCAGCTACAGCGGCAATGCGACCACGCTGACAGACAACCTCGGCAGTCAACGCACCTACAACTTCCAGAATATCGCTGGTGGAACTCGTCTGGTCTCGGTTACCGGTCCCGCCTGCAGCGATTGCATGGGTCAGAGCATGTCCTATGACACGAAGGGCTTTCTACAGACCGCCAAAGATTGGAACGGCGTCACGACCGGCTACACGTTCGACGCGAAGGGCTTGTTGCAGCAGAAGGTTGATGGGGTAGGCACGGCCAATCAGCGCACCACCCAGCTGGCCTGGAACACCACGCTTCGCGTTCCGCTGACACGCAAGGTGAGCGATGCCGGCGGCAACACAGTATCCAGCAGCGGTTGGGCCTACAACGGCACGGGACAGGTCATCGCTCGCTGCGAGATCGATCCATCCGTGGCGTCCAGCTATGTCTGTGCCGCATCGGGAACGGCTCCCGCTGGCGTGAGTCGCTGGACGTATACCTATTGCGATGCCGTGGACGCGACGCAGTGTCCGCTCGCCGGCCTGCTAGTCAGCGTCACCGGCCCGCGCACCGATCTCACCAGCACGGTGCACTACAGCTACTACCTGAGGACCGACGAATCCAGCTGCGGCACGGCCGGCAGTGCGTGTCACCGCGCCGGCGATCTCTATCAAGTCACCGACGCTGCGGGCCATGTCACCACCTATGTGGCTTACGACAAAAACGGCCGCATCACCCGCCAACGCGACGCCAACGGCATCCTCACCGACTTCACCTATCACCCGCGCGGCTGGTTGCTGACCCGAACGGTCCGCGCCAACACCGACGGCACATCCTCGTCCAACGACGCGGTCACCCAGATCGGCTACACCCCCTACGGCACCGTGGCCTCGGTCACCGATCCGGATGACGTCAAAGTTACCTACACCTACGACGCCGCCCATCGCCTCACCGACATCACCGACGCCCTGGGCAACCGCATCCACTACACGCTGGACGCGGCCGGCAACAAGACCAAGGAAGAAACCTTCGATACCAGCGGCACCCTGCGCCGCTCGCTGGGTCGCAGCTACAACACGCTGGGGCAGCTCACCGGCATCAAGGATGGCCTGAACCGCACGGTGTTCGACGCCAGCTTCAGCGACAGCTACGACGCCAACGGCAATCTGGTGCGCAGCGCCGATGCGCTGGGCATCCAGCGCAAGCAGGGCTACGACGCGCTCAATCGCCTGATCACCACCATCGACAACTACAACGGCACCGACACCGCCACGCAGAACACCCAGAGCGTGTTCGCCTACGATGCCCGCGACCAGCTGCAAGGCGTCAGCGATCCGGACGGCCTCAACACCACCTATGACTACGACGGCCTGGGCAACACCACCGCCGTGCACAGCCCGGACACGGGCACGTCCACCTACGTCTACGACGCCGCCGGCAACCGCGTCCAGGCCAAGGACGCACGCGGCGTGGTCAGTAACAGCACCTACGACGCCCTCAACCGCATCACCGCCACCACCTACCCGCACAGCGACGCCAACGTCAGCTACCGCTATGACGAAACCGACAGCGCCACCGGCTGCGCCGGCTCCTACCCGATCGGCCGCCTGACCAGCATCGTCGAAACGGCCGTCACCACGGTCTACTGCTATGACGCCCGCGGCAATGTGGTGAAGAAGACCCAGACGCAGGGCACGAATGTCGACGCGGTGAGCTACACCTACACCTTGGCCGACCGTCTGGCGAGCACGCGGACACCGGATGGCACGGCCATCCAGTACGGGCGCGATGGCGCTGGCCGCATCAACGCCGTCACCGTGCTGCCGCCGGGCACCAACGGTGCGGGCGCCGGCAACGTGGTGACCAATGTCAGCTATCTGCCATTCGGGCCTATTGCCAGTTACACGCTCGGCAATGGACAGACGATCACGCGCACCTACGATGCCAACTATGCGGTGACGGATGTCGTCAGCCCGGCGCTGAATCTGCACTTTGCGCGGGATGTAATGGGCAACATCACGGCGCTTGGCAACGCGCCAGGTGCCAATCCGGCTGTCGAAACCTACAGCTACGATCCGCTGTATCGCCTCACAGGTCTCAAGGATGCGCAGGGGCAAACCATTGAGGCGTACACCTATAACAAGACCGGTGACCGCCTCAGCAAGACAGCCAATGGATTGGCAGCCGGCACCTACGGCTACCAAGTGGGAACACACTGGCTGACGAGCATTGGTAACAGTGCCCGATCCTATGACGCCAATGGCAACACGACGGGTAGCGCGGCTGGCGGCGATGCCTTCGGCTATGGCTACAACGACCGTAATCGGATGTCGGTGGTACAGCGTAACGGCCAGACCATAGCGAGCTATACCTACAACGCAATGGGGCAACGCGTCGCCAAGGTGGCCACGGCCAATCAGCGCTTTGCCTACAACGAAGGCAGTCAGCTTATTGGCGAATACGGGGTGGCAAATCGGATCTATATTTGGCTCGACAATCTTCCGGTTGCCATGGTGGACAGCACCGGGACTGCGAAGACAGTAAGCTACGTACATGCGGACGGGCTAAACACGCCACGCGCAGTTAGTGATGCCACCGGCTCGTCTACCTGGCAGTGGGGATTTCGATCAAATCCGTTTGGAGAGGTGGCTGCCGCCAGCACTGGGCAGAACCTCAACTTACGATTCCCTGGCCAATACTTCGATCTCGAGACTGGGCTGTATCAAAACGTCCACCGTGACTTCGATTCAACGGCAGGTCGCTATGTACAAAGTGACCCACTCGGGATGATCGCGGGAGTGGCGACCTATAGCTATGTGGCTGCATCGCCGCTTCGCTTCTCCGATCCATTAGGCCTATTCCTTTTCCCCTGGGAGAAGCCGATATATGTTGAGGGAGGCACCCCCGAAGAGCAGCAGAGAGTCATAGATGCGGTCAACAGAGTGTTTGCGACTCGCCGAGGAGGTGAGATGCTTGATGCCATCAAAGGACCTTGGTATAGACACGGCTCGCCAAAAACGATCCACATCACAGCAGGGCATATATTCCAATCCGAGTTCCTAGGTGGAGAAAATATGTACATTGATCCTGCATTTTCTCCTTGCATGTATACAGCCGCAGGTATCGTACGTGGCTCTCTTGAGCGAGGGATCGCGCATGAACTCGGACATTTAATCTTTGCGACGGATGATGACGGCCCAGGCAGGATGAATAACGTAAATCAGAATGAAAATCCGGTCGCCAATGACTTGGGGCAACCCTCAAGGATAAAGTATGAAGTGCCTTAATCTACGCGTCCTTATTGTGCTTACCGCAATCCTTGGCGTATCCGGCTGCGCTAATGAACAAAAATCGAAGTGCCAGGGGGTTGATCTCTCTGGCCTGCTCGCTCTCAAGAAGAGCGACCCCATTGCAGACGAGGCGAAGGCCTTCGCATCCCATGACTATAGGTTTGTGGGGGTCAACGGGTATGTCGTTGTTGTCCCTGGGATGGAAGAGGGAGACCCGCTAGTACGCAAACATGGCAAGAGGATCATTGAAGGAACCACTGATGCGCCTTGCGACAAAGAGCACTCCTTGCTCGTGGGTTCCGCACAAAAATATGCAATCACTTACAATAGAAAGCTGGCCACTGATTTGATGAAATTGGATGCCACAAAATAGCTGACGCAAGAAAACTGGGTTTCACGACTATAAGGGGTCGGAATGGACTACCTCTGATTTCTCGGACACCTAGGAGCGAGGGCAATCCTCGCACGGAGGTGTTCGATGGCAAAGCGTCAAGCCCGCGCCCAAGTAGAGGAGTGAGAGATGACTAAAGACGAACTCGCTAATGGTTGGGTGGCGCTTCAGTATGCGCATCAAGCGGATAATGCTTCGCGAGAGCACATAAGTGTGGGAAAGGAGCTGGGGCGGCTGGCTCACGAAGAGCCTGCTGTCTGCCTGGATTTGATCGTTGAAGTAATTCGTTTAGACAGTGGAGAGCTTGTTCTCTCGAATGTGGCTGCTGGCCCATTGGAGAATGTGATCGCTGAGAACGGTTCGGTCGTTGTTGATGAAATTGAACGATTGGCACGAGAGGACGCTGCGTTCAAAAAAGCTCTTTCTTTAGTGTGGCCTCGTGATACGTCGGATATTTGGCGGCGTGTCGAAAGAAGTGCTGCGTAGGCAGCATTTTTCGACGCGGAATGCCTGAGTGGCACTGGTCCCTTTTTTCGGTGCCGATGAAATTGCTGTCTTGGAGTGCGCGTGTCTCGTCCAAATTCACTTTTCTCTGCTTCACGCAAAGAAGCCATGGCCTATGTCTCGGGCGAGCGCAAAGAAGTTGATAACTTGTTCGAGTTCGGAGGCATCACCGACCTCGATCTGAGCAACCTCTTTTCGATCGTCACCGACGACGCATTCGACTTCGATCGACACGAGCTGCTGCCGATCGAGGAAAGCGCGCCGTTCGATCTGATCGAACTCCCGGTGCGCTTCGTCAAGGCGCTGGCGGCGAAAGAAGACGCCGATATTCCTGGCATAGCGATGCAATGGTCGAAGACCGATGAACTCGATTGCGATCCTGGCGATCTCGTGCCGATCATCCAATCATTGATGGCGCTGTCCAAGACGGCTGGCAATAAGGGTGTCTACTTCATCGCTTAGCCGTCTCAAAAGTGACATCTGCGTTAATTCGACTTAACGCGCCTTTGTTACCCTCAGGGGCACCAACAGCCAAGGAGTAAGACCATGCAAAGGATGTCCCCCGCCGCTTTCCTCGTTCTCGCCGCTGTGGCCATGCCGGCTTTCGCTCAATCGGATCGCGAAGTCGTCGAAGACATGGTTACCCGTTCCGCCAATGTCTGCCCGGGGCATAGTGCCGATCGCACGACGCCGACGGTGAAGGCGGTGCCTGTGGGTGCATTGCGCGTGATGTTGGAACGCGGCTTGGTGATGTGTCCCGATCGTCGCCTCGATGCGGATGCACCGGCGGCGTTCTACGGTGAGGTCGGTGTTTTCACCTGGAACCCCGAGGTGAAAGAAGGTTCGGCGGTGATCGTGAAGCAGATCGATGCGATGACGCGCAAGGACGAGTATCCGCAAGAGACGCTTGTGTGGGATGCGAAGGGCAATGCGCTCAAGCAGCGCACCGTGCCGGCGTTCGAGGCGAAGCCGGGCGCGGCGGTGCTTTATCACGTGAGATGAGAACAGTGCGTTATCGAGGATGTCAGCAACGGCGCACCTTCTAGGTGTGCCGTTGGCTTGGCTCGTGTACGAGATAACGATGAAATATCCCATTGCCACTGAAACATCGAGCGATGTGGCCGCCTGGGGTATTCGTAGTCCCGGACCTTCCGGGTTGCTTTTCTGCAGGTGAGACTCTGGACGAAGCTTTCAAGAACGCGAAAGACGCCGATGATCTCCGGATCAATGTGGCCCTCGATAGCAGTAGTGCCATTCCGGCGCCCAAACCGTTGTCGGAGCATCGGAGGAGCCCGGAATTCAGAGGTTTGACTTGGGACGTTATCGGTTGAGTGCTTGGTCGGCTTGCTGTTGGTTCTGCAGCTGGGTTTGCTTTTGTTGAGCCTCCCGCTGTTCCTGCTGCACCTGAAATTGCTGCATCGCTTGTGGCCACTGCGCTCCACTTTGTTCCATAGGAGTGTTGAGTCCTTGCAAAGTGTCCACTTTGCAATGCCGATCAAAGAAGTGATCGCGGACGCCGGATGGGCGTTGGGCACCCCATAGCACTGACGCGTCTTCATTCAGGGCGATCTGGTCGATCCTCTGCAAGCCGCTTGCGCGCGCGGACACGGTCAATGCGGCAGCCAAGTTGTCGCTTCGTGCGTCGGGGGATCTGCCATTCTGATGGTCCAGCTGATAAACGAGGGCACGCGCGCTGAGGTAGAACTCATTATCGGGATGGGTGGGATCGTCCAGGCGATCGGGGCATTGCCATGCATAGGAACTCTGCGGGGCAAGGCGCTGTGAGGCTTCGCTGAGAGCGTCTCGGGTGTCCCGGCCGACGACGCCATCGACTTTAAGATCATGATCGCGCTGGAAGGCTTCGACTGCGGCGTATGTGGAGGGGCCGAATTGGCGGTCTGCCTCCAAGGGATTTCCCGACCGGTCGGTGTATCCGAGCCTGGCGAGCTGAGTCTGAAGGTCTCGGACATCGTCACCGTAATCTCCCCGCCTCAGCGTTCCATCTGGATGCCGAGCCTTGGGTGGTTGTGCGTCGTCAAATCCGGCCTGTGCAAGTTGCTCCAGCGTCATAGTGCCGTCCTGGACGCCCTGGACCAGTTCTGGAGTAATGGTTTTAGCCCAAGCCGCCGAACGTTTCTCCCGATCGTCGGCTCCATTCTCTCCGCCATTAATGGCCAGTCCTGCGGCTCGCGCATCCGTTCGCGCGGTTTCCGGAACAACATCACGCCAGTAGGCAATAGCCAGCTTGGTCGCAATCGCCGGCTCGGCAGCCAGATCGGGGTTGCCCTCCAGGTCATAGCCATACTTTTCGCCGAAGGTGCGGTAGTTGTATCTACCGGTGTATTGGAAATATCCCCTGCCGTGATAACGCCAGCCATCTCCAGGCTCGGTGTTGGCGAGGTCGCGACGGCCGCCGTAGAGGATGTGAGCCATTTTCTCGGGGTCTTTGCTGTCGATCGCTGCCTGGATTTCTTCCCTGGTATTCCGGCGTGTAGCGCTGCTTACTGCTCTTTCGACATTTTCGTCCGTCGTGTAGCCGAGAGACTCATGCATCGTCGTGAAGCCCTTGGTTTCGACGGATGCATTTCCCATGATGTTGGCCAGCTCGGCGGGTGACGTAATGCCCGCATCGATGCAGGCTTTGAATAAAAGGGCGGAGCTATCGTTGAATTTCGGCATCTTGCATCCCTGCGTTATGGCATCAATGAACGACGCGATGCTTGGCTAAAGCATTCGCGATAAGGCGAGGATCGAACGAAGACATGGGAATCCAGCCAAGGTCGGCCGGATAGTCGGCCGTCAGTTCAATGACATCCACTTTGCTTGCGCCAGGTCGCGTGTAGACCGAACTTGCATGCGTGAGGTGCCAGGCTGATCGTTTGGCGGAGTAGGCGAAGACATAGGTTTGCCCGCCGCGCTCTCGCTCATTGAAGTAGCCGATTTCCTTGGGCTTCACCGTGAGGTTGTCATTGAGGTCCATCTCGCCGGCCCGCTTGGGAAAGCTGATGGTGAGGCAATCCACAGCCTTGTCAGTCTTATCTACGACGAGGTAATCGGTGCCCTTGCTTTGCAAGATCACGAGCTCACATGGATTGGCGGTGGAAGCTTGGTGCGATGCATGGCGAACGACCATGGCAGCCCCCGTATGGGTACCGTCCAACTGGTCCTGCCGCTTGAATGCCAGCACCGTATCAGTGGGGGAAAGCAGGGATCGAATCGCGTCAGGTACGGCCAAAGCCTCGGGGCCCGTTGCTTGAGGGATGGCACTTGCCGAGCCGACTAGACAGATTGCAAACAAAAAGAAGATCGCTCGCTCGCAGAACTTCTCAGCCATCTCAGCTCTCCTTGGTGATGAAGCGACTAACCCGGTATGGCTTTAGATTCGAGTGATCGACGATAACGGGGAGTCTGCTGCCCTTCAATTCGCCGTACTCCTCCAGATAATTCCTCTCGGCCGCAAGTATGTGGGGCGGCGGAAGCACGGCGTGCCGCTTACAGGGCACGCCGCGGGCTTGCATCGATTACACCGATTCGGCCACCAGTACAGGCCCCAGGCTGAGCGATTCGGCGTATTGGCTCAGGTGGTGGACGGCCATGAGCAGGCCTTCGACGCACGTGGGTGGCAATGGCCATTCGCCGGGTGCGGTCGGTTGGCCGCAGGCCTGTTGATCGCGGAAGACTTCGTGATTGCCGAGCAAGCCGGTGAGCACGTTCACCGCCATGCTGATGCTGGCGAGGCGCGCGAGCAGGCGTTGATGCGAATCTTCCACGTCGTCTGGGACGTCGTAGGGGCGAGCCAGTGGGTTGGTGGGGAGCGCCTCGGTGGGAAGAGGGCGCGGGTCTGCCTTATGATCGATGTCAGCCATGATCAACTCCGTTGAAGTTGTTTGTGGTCAGCGGGTCGGATGGGTTGCACCCCATCCGGCCCGCGCTGCACGGCGGTGAGGCCGTGGTCGTCGCGAAAACCGCGAACGACAAAGCAACGCTAGCGAAGCGTGGCGAAGAAATCTGTCAGGGATCGCTGATAGATGCGTGGAGGCTCAATGTGCGAGCTGTAAGGAAGGGGCTTATATCGATTACATCGATTCGGATATCGGCACGGCCCCCAGGCTGGGCGATTCGGCAAACTGTTCCCACCCAGTTTGCTTCACAACCTGGCAGGCTTTTTTGGCATCCCGCCCGCATTGAGTAGCTACCGCTCGGCGCATCCATCCACTCGAATGACGTACTTGAAAATCCCGCCGCCTATGAGGGCCGGGGGCCGCTGGCCTGTCGCATGGTTCAAAGACTGACGCGGGAATCGCATTATCGCGCCAGCCTGTGCGGTGCCTGGCTATGGGCGGAACAATCTCGTGCCAAGCACGCCATAGTCAACACAGCACTATGAAAGCTTCATCGCAGGCCCTTGCTGCTGCGCTTGGCTTTGCGTCACGCCATGCTGCTGGGCTTGAGCCTGCGCCTGCCGTCCCTGCTCGGCTGCCTGATCCCACGCAAGAGCGCTCTGCTGGGCGGATGTATGGATGGCCTCTACAGTGAGCACCCCTGCTATCTGCCGATCCATGCCGGCCCCTTTGAGATTTCCCTGCACGGCAAAGGACTTGCTGCCGTCGGGGCTCAACAGTACATGATCGATCCTGTCCAACCCCTGCGCCTTGGCCTGCACGGCCAGCGCTGCGGCAAAATCCTTGTCTCGCTCGGATGGCGCGACGTTGTGCTGCGCGTTGAGCTTGGCCACGCCGGCATAGGCCTGCCTGTACATGTCATACCCTGGATGATTGGGGTCATCCATCCCTCTATCACTGAGCATCCACTGCAGCGGCCTGCGATGCGGCATCGGATTGGCGTGTTCTTTATTGAGCTGGCTGCCGGGTATCGGGTCTTGGATGCTCTTTACGTCATCCACGTTCTGCGCTGGTCGGAAAGCGCTCTTGCCATCACTGTGGCTCGGCAGGGGGATACGTATGCTTGGACCGGCGGTGGTGGTACTGATGCTATGTGCGGAAATCTCAATGTGATTCTGGCGCTGGATGCCGGCGTGATTGAGCCCGGCCCAGGTGAAGTCGACGCAGTTGTTACGCACGTCCTTGTACTTGAGATCGAACCCATGTTGTTGCGGGCGCTCGCCGAACTCCTTCAGCTTCTCGTATTGCTCCTTGGAAATTTCCATGGTGCGCGAGTACAGAGGGTCCTTGTAGTTCTCCACGTCATCGCGCGAGATAAAGCCTGGGCCGTCGATGCTGCCGTGCTCGATGGGTGCGAAGCCGAAACTCTGCGGCTTTCCTACGCCATCGTTGATCGCATAGAACATGTGCCCTGGCGTGGATGTCGCTCCTGGCTCCTCCTTGGCCAGAGGTGTGCCCGGTGCTGCCACATAGATCGTGACCGAGTATTTCTGCGGATCGGACATCGAGTGCTCCTTCACTCACCGGTGTTGTAGAACGGTGCCACCTTCAAAGTCGTGTGCACACCCGCGAAGATCGGAAGATCCACTACTGTCTTCACTTGGGCGTAGTAGTGGCCGGATCTGCTCGGGCGAAAGCCGGTTATCAGCACATTGGCAATCGCGCCGTTGGTGCCGTACAGATGCAGATGGGCGATCTTCGTGCTCTCCTGCCCGCCGGGGGCGGAATGGAGAATGGCCTGATTGTCTTGCGTCGGCACGGCGATGGACTTGCCGTTGCTCACCAGAAAGACCTCCACCTCTACCGGGAAATCATTCTGTTGAATGGCATCTTCGATCTGGCCGTGCTCGGTCTGCGGAAAGTCCAGAGCGATCATCAGGCGGCGCTTGCCTTGCACCTGTGCGGGGCTCACCTGAAAGTCGATGCGCGCCGTAGCGCCAGCCTTGTCCAGCGCGAACGGTGCGCTGACGAGAAGGTTGGACGGTTGAGATGCAGTGGCGGGTGATGCGTGCAAGGCTGATCCGATGATCGTGGCTGTCCATAGCACGGCCCATTGCAGTGTTCGCTTCATGCCCGATGTCCTATCGGCTTAATCGTTGGCGAGAGCTTATCAGGAGGGCGGGCTTGGGTTGTTGAGCCAGGCGAGAACTCAGTTATGTCTCAAATATCGCCATGCAGTGCCTGCAGCGCCGCCAATGCCGCCAGTCCGGCCGTCTCGGTGCGCAAGATGCGCGGCCCCAGCCGCAGGCCGCGAAATGCCGCCGCTTCCAACGCCGTTATATCGCGCTCACCCAACCCACCCTCCGGCCCCACCACCAGCACGCCGCCACTCGCCGGAAACACCAGCGCCCGCGCCTGCACCGTCCCCTCCGGCAATAACGCCAACCGCAACGCGCCATCGTCGGCCGGCAGATCGCGCAGCCAGGCTTTCAGCGGCAACGCCGGCACGATCTCCGGCACGAACGCGCGGCCGCTCTGTTCGCAAGCGCTCTGCGCCACGGCGCGCCAATGCGCGAGGCGCTTTTCCGCGCGCGATGCATCGAGCTTCACTTCAGAGCGTTCGGTATGCAGCGGCACGATGCGTGCGACGCCCAGCTCGGTGGCCTTCTGCACGATCAGGTCCATCTTCTCGCCGCGGGCGATGCCTTGGGCGAGGGTGAGGCGCAGTGGCGATTCGTTGTGGACGCGCTCGCTGGCGTCGATGCGCACGCTCACGTCGCGTTTGCCGACGCTGGTGATGGTGGTGGCGTAGTCGCACCCGTCGCCGTTGAACAGTACCAGCGGATCGCCGGCGCTCATGCGCAGGACGCGGGCGACGTGTTCGCCGGCCTGGGCGGGCAGGGAGAATTCGGCGCCGAGGGCGAGAGGCTGGTCGACGTAGATGCGGATGGTGCGCATGGCGTGCAGCTGACGAAGCGGGAAACGAGCGGGGAGGATAGCGAAGCGGGGCGCGGGCTGCTTGCCGCATCCGCTGGCGGGCGGCGCAGCGAGGATTTCCGTCAGGCGCGCGTCGCCCGTCTCGGCTGAGCTGAACCGTGGCGAGGCGCCGCGCAACCGGCGGTTGCCGTTGGTCGCCGGCAGGCGCAGCATCGTCGTTACCCACGGCTGCATGAGGGCCGAAACCATGTCGAAGTCACCGATCCTGTTCGCCACCGTGCTGGTGGGCGCCCTGGCCAGTGCGGCCATCGCGGCGCAGAACACCCCGCCACAGACACCGCCGCCCACGCAGGATGCGCGCACCCGTCGCGTCGAGGGCTTGGAAACCATGCCGTACACGCCGCCGGCGGCCAGTTCGAGCGCCAAGTCGGCGCAGCGGCCGGTCAACGATCACAACTGCCTGCGTCAGACCGGCAGCCATATCCCGCCGAAGGACGGCAAATGCATCCCCATGCCTGGGCGCGCCTACAACAAGGAAGACATCGACCGCACCGGCGAGCGACAGCTAGGGCCGGCGTTGCGGAAGCTGGATCCGAGTGTGAGCGGGCATTGAGGCGGTGCGTATGCCGACGTCCTGGATGTTCTAGTGACGGGGGGCGCGTGGTCGTTGCTGGCCAGGCCTGTGCCGGAATGGAATGACGAGTCTGGAAAGCGCCAGGGAGAACCCGGGCGCTTTTTCAGTCGGCGATAGCGCGCTCGATGCCCGCGATCGCCACGTCCACCAGCTGATCCAGCTCGTCCGTGGTCACCACGTACGGCGGCATGAAATAGACGACATTCCCAAGCGGCCGCAGCAGCGCGCCGTGCTCCAGTCCATGCAGATACACGCGCAGGCCGCGGCGTTCTTCTGACGGATACGCCGCGCGCGTGGCCTTGTCGCGCACCAGCTCCACCGCGGCGATCATGCCGGTCTGGCGGACGTCGGCGACGTGCGGATGATCGCGCAGCGGCGCCAGGCGCTTGGCCAGATGCGCCGCCAACACCTGGTTGCGCGCCAGCACCGGTTCGTCGCGGAAGATGTCCAGCGTCGCCAGCGCCGCACGGCAGGCCAGCGGGTTGCCGGTGTAGCTGTGCGAATGCAGGAACGCCTTGCCGGCGTGGTATTCGGCGTAGAAGGCCTCGTACACGGGCGTGGTGGTGAGCACGGCCGACAGCGGCAGAAAGCCCCCGGTGAGGCCTTTGGAGAGACACATGAAATCCGGCGCGACGCCGGCTTGTTCGCAGGCGAACAGCGTGCCGGTGCGGCCGAAGCCCACGGCGATCTCGTCGGCGATGAAGTGCACGCCGAACGCATCGCACAGCGCGCGCAGGCCGGTGAGGTAGCTGGGGTGGTACATGCGCATGCCGCCGGCGCATTGCACCAGTGGTTCCACGATGACGGCGCAGGTTTCGTGCGCGTGCTGCTCCAGCAGCGCACGCAGTTCGCCCAGGCGGCGCGTGGCGACGGCTTCGGGCGATTCGCCCGGCTCGGCTTCGTAGGTGTCGGCCGAGGGTGCCAGGATCGGGGTGAGCAGCAGTGGCGCATACGTCTTGCGGTACAGCGCCACGTCGCTGACCGACAGCGCGCCCAGGGTCTCGCCGTGGTAGCTGCCGGTGAGCGCGATAAAGCGGGTCTTCTCGCCGTGGCCCTGGTTGAGCCAGTAGTGGAAGCTCATCTTCAGCGCCACTTCGATCGCGGCGGAGCCGTTATCGGCCAGGAACACGCGATCCAGCCCGGCCGGGGTGATCGCCGTGAGGCGTTCGGCCAGCTCGATGGCGGGCTCATGGGTGAAGCCGGCGAAGATCACATGCTCCAGCGTATCGAGCTGGTCCTTGAGCGCCGCGCCGATGCGCGGGTTGGCGTGGCCGAACAGGTTGGTCCACCAGGAGCTGATGCCGTCCAGGTAGCGGCGGCCGTCGGCGTCCACCAGCCACGGGCCTTCGCCGCGGACGATGGGCAGCAGCGGCACGGTGCCGGCGTGGTCGTGCATCTGGGTGCAGGGGTGCCAGAGGTGGCGGAGGTCGCGCGCGGCGAGGGTGCGATTGCGGCTTTCGTTCGGACTCATCCGGGTATGATCGGACCTCGGCGCCGGCTGTCTCAAGCCCGCCTGTCCGTTGGAGTCTCCCGTTTTGATCCGGCTGCGCACCATCCTGCTGTTCCTGTTGCTGGTTTCCGCCCTGGCCTGGCTGGTGGCGTACCTGCCGGCGGCCTGGGTGCGCCCGCAGCTGGAGGCGCGCCTGCATGGGCTGCGGCTGGAAGGGCTCAGCGGCACCCTGTGGGACGGCCATGCCGGGCGGGTGCTCACCGAGAAAGGCGCGGATCTGGGCCAGCTCGACTGGCAGCTCTCGCGCCGCGCCCTGCTGGGCGAGACCCGGCTGGACGTGAACCTGCAGGGCGACTGGGGCCATCTCAGCGGCCACATGCACAAGCTGGACGCCAAGCGCGACGAATGGAGCGGCGTGCGCGTGGACGGCGACCTGGCGGCGCTGTCCGCCCGCGTCGCACCGGCGGCGCAGCCGGTGGAAGGCCGGCTGGTCATCGACGGCGCTCGCGTGGTGATGCAGGGGCGCTGGCCGCTGGAACTGGATGCCGCCGCGCAATGGAGCGATGCGCGCCTGGCGGGCGTCGAGCGCGGTCTGGCCTTCGGCAACCTGCAGTTGCGCGCCAATGGCGCCGGCGGGGTGGTCAATGCCACCGTGGAAGACGACGGCAACGGCCCGCTGCAACTGGCCGGCCATCTGGCGCTGAGCCCGCTGGGCTGGAAGTACGACATCAAGGCCAGGCCGCGCGAGCCCGATCCGGCGCTGCGCGACTGGCTGGCCAACTTCGGCCGGTTCGCGGCCGACGGCAGCATGCATCTGCAACGCAGCGGCGGACTGGCCGCGATCATGGGCAAGGGGAATCGATGAGCGCACCCGATCTGGCGCGGGCGCTGTCCGCGGCGCGCGAAGCCGCCGAGGCGGCAGGGGAGGTGATCCGCCATTACTGGCGACGCGGCGTGGATGTGGAGATCAAGAGCGACGATACGCCGGTGACGGTGGCCGATCGCGAAGCCGAGCTGGCGATCCGCGCGATCCTGGAGAAAGCGCTGCCCGAGGCGGCCATCTACGGCGAAGAGTTCGGCCTGGACGACCACGCGCGCGAGCTGATGTGGCTGGTCGATCCGCTGGACGGCACCAAAAGCTTCGTGCGGCGCACGCCGTTCTTTTCCACCCAGATCGCGCTGATGCACAAGGGCGAGCTGGTGCTGGGCGTATCCAGTGCACCGGTCTACGGCGAAACGCTGTGGGCCAGCGCCGGCGGCGGCACGTGGTTCGACGGCGAACGTGTGCGCGTGGCCGGCACCGAAGCGATGGCGCAGGCCTCGATTTCCACCGGCAATGTAAAGACATTGACGCGCGACGCGCGCTGGGCCGAACTCGGCGCGCTGATCCGCGACAGCAACCGCATCCGCGGCTACGGCGATTTCTGCCATTACCACCTGCTGGCGCGCGGCGGCCTGGATCTGGTGATCGAGTCGGACGTGAACATCCTGGACGTGGCGGCGCTGGCGGTGATCGTGCGCGAAGCCGGCGGCGTGTTCACCGATCTGGACGGCCAGCCGCTCACCCTGGACACGCGCAGCGTGCTGGCGGGCACGCCCGCCTTGCACGCGCAGGCACTGGCGCGATTCCGCGCCGCCCTACGGAGCTAACATCCACCGATGCGCAAACCACCGATCATCCATGCCACCCGCGACGTGCACGACAGCCATTTCCTGCACGTGGAGCAGCTCGACCTGGAGTTCTCCAACGGCGAGCGCCGCACCTACGAGCGCCTGAAAGGCAGCGGCCTGGGCGCGGTGATCATCGTGCCGATGCTCGACGACGACACCGTGCTGCTGGTGCGCGAATACGGCGCCGGCGTCGGCCGCTATGAACTGAGCCTGCCCAAGGGGCGCCTGGACCAGGACGAGACGGCCGAGCAGGGCGCGGACCGCGAGCTGAAAGAAGAAATCGGCTACGGCGCGCGCAAGCTCAAGATCCTGCACAACCTGTCGCTGTCGCCGTCATACATGACGCACATGGCGCACATCGTGCTGGCGCAGGATCTGTACGAGGAACGCCTGGAAGGCGATGAGCCGGAAGAACTCGAAGTGGTGCCGTGGAAGCTCGCCGAGCTGCACGAGCTGATCGCCCGCGACGATGTGACCGAAGGTCGTTCGATCGCCGCGCTGTTCATGGCCCGCGAGTATCTGGCCGGTCGGTTCAAACCGGCATGAGCCAGCCGGCCTCTGCATTGCTCGAGCAGGTGGCCGCGATCGCGCGCGAGGCGGCCGACGCGATCCTGGTGGTCTACGCGCAGGAATTCGAAGTGCAGCGCAAGGCGGATCACTCGCCGGTGACCGAGGCGGATCTCGCCGCGCAGCGCGTGATCATGGCGGGGTTGCAACGACTGGCAGACAAGCTGCCGGTGCTGTCCGAGGAAGCGCGCATCGCGCCGTGGCCGCAGCGCCAGGCGTGGACGCGCTATTGGCTGGTCGATCCGCTCGACGGCACGCGCGAGTTCGTCAAGCGCAAT
Organism: Dyella sp. CR10; assembly: GCF_055814425.1. Classification (NCBI taxonomy): domain Bacteria; kingdom Pseudomonadati; phylum Pseudomonadota; class Gammaproteobacteria; order Lysobacterales; family Rhodanobacteraceae; genus Dyella; species Dyella sp. CR10. The sequence continues at coordinate 3,504,623 of NZ_CP185986.1, read as the reverse complement.
GGCGAGTTCACCGTGAACATCGCGCTGATCGACGGCCATGAGGCGATGCTCGGCGTGGTGCTGGCGCCGGTGACGGGCGATCTGTACGCCGCCGAGCGTGGCAGTGGCGCGTGGCGTCAGATGGCGGCGGATGCGCCATGGCAGCGCATCGCCACGCGCGGCGTCGCCGAGCCGCCGGTGGTGGCGGGCAGCCGTTCGCATGGCGGGCATGGCATCGCGTTGTTGCGCGATCTGGTGGGCGAGGATTTCGTCGAGATGCCGATGGGTTCGTCGCTGAAGTTCTGCCTGGTCGCGCGCGGCGATGCGGACGTCTATCTGCGCCGCGGCGCCACCAGCGAGTGGGATACCGCCGCCGCGCAATGCGTGGTGGAGGAAGCCGGCGGCTTGGTGCTGGACCTGGCCGGTCGCCCGCTGCGCTACAACCGCAAGGATTCCCTGATCAACCCCGAATTCATCGCCGTGGGCGATCGTTCGATCGACTGGGCCGCGCGCCTGCGCGACGCCGAGGTGGAACCGCATGACTGACACCAGGCGCCACAGCCTCGACGACCTGCTAGCCATCATGAGCCGCCTGCGCGATCCGCAGGGCGGTTGCCCGTGGGACTTGCAGCAGGACTTCGCCACCATCGCACCGTACACGATCGAGGAAGCCTACGAAGTGGCCGACGCGATCGACCGCAAGGATTGGCACGACCTGCGCGACGAGCTGGGTGATCTGTTGTTGCAGGTGGTGTTCCACGCGCAGATGGCGAAGGAACAGGGGCTGTTCGATTTCAGCGACGTGGCGCATGCGATCAGCGACAAGATGATCCGCCGCCATCCGCATGTGTTCGACGATGTCAGCTACGACGATGTCGAGGCGCAGACCGAAGCGTGGGAGGCGATCAAGGCCGAGGAGCGCGCCGCCAAGGGCGAAACGCATGACGACAGCGCGCTGGCTGGCGTATCGCGCGGCCTGCCGGAGTGGAAGCGTGCGCTGAAGCTGCAGCAGCGCGCGGCCAAAGTCGGCTTCGACTGGCCGGACGAACAGCCGGTGCTGGACAAGCTGGCGGAAGAGATCGAGGAAGTGCGTGCGGAGTTCGCCGCGGGCGCCGACAAGGCGCGCCTGCAGGACGAGATCGGCGACGTGCTGTTCGTGCTGGTCAACCTGGCACGCCATGCCGAGGTGGATTTCTCCCAGGCGCTGCGGCATGCGAACGCGAAGTTCGAACGGCGCTTCCGCGCGATGGAAGCCGTCGCGCGCGAGGAAGGCATGCCGTTGGCCGAGCGTGGACTGGAGGCACAGGAGGCGCTCTGGCAGCGCGTGAAGGGCGACGAGACGCTCACGTCGTAGCGCCCTCTAACCCCCTCTCCCCTCCGGGGAGAGGGCTGGGGTGAGGGGGCCTACGGAGCGTAGAAGCAGGGGCTTTCTTTTAGGCGCGCCTCGCTCTGTAGAACCGCCTTCTCCAGCACCCGCCCCTCATCCGGCTGCCGCCACCTTCTCCCCGGAGGGGAGAAGGACTCCACTAGCCCCCACAAGAGAGAGGCGCGAGGTCTGGGGTCCTCGCGCCTCAAGTTCCATCGCTGGGCAAACAGCGGTTCTTGCGTTGTCGTTGTGGTTATGCGGTTGCCGGCCGGCGCAAAGAGGGGGCGGGTCATGACGGGTGTCGGGTCTGGACAACGCCCCTGCCTTGTGGCGGTTGACCTGCGCGGGGCGGCTTGCAACCTTTTGGCGTGCCGGCGCATCCCATCGCCGAACTTCCCTCAGGAGCCATACCGATGCGTCACCTCTTCCTTGCCGGCCTGCTGTTGCTGCCTCTCGCCGCCCACGCCGGCGACGACTGCAAGTTCAAGGCCCCGCGCAATCTCCAGCTGGATCTCAATGGCGTGCGCTCGGTACAGATCGACCTGCGCAGCTACGACCTGCACCTGCGTGGTGACAGCGGCGTGCGCGTGGGTGAGCTGACTGGCCAGGCCTGCGCCTCCAGCCAGGAGCTGCTGGATGACCTGGTGGTCACGCAACGCCGCGAGGGCGACACGCTGATCGTCCAGGCGGGGCGCGACCGCTCGCATTGGGGCTTCGGCCGCACTTACACGGAACTGAAGATCGACCTGAAACTGCCGCCATCGATGCCCGTCGCCTTGAACGTCGGCTCGGGCGAAGGCTGGGTGGACGGCATGAAGCAGCTTGATGCGCACGTCGGTTCCGGCGACCTGCACGTCAAGAACATCGACGGCCCGCTAACGGCCAGCATCGGTTCGGGCGATGTCGATGCGAGCAATGTCGGCAGCGTGGACGTAGGCGCGGTCGGTTCGGGCGACTTCAAGGGCGCGGACATCAAGGGCAACGTGCGCGTGGGCAGCATCGGCTCGGGCGACGTGGCAGTGACGCGCGTCGGCGGCAGTGTGCGTGCCGATACGCTGGGCTCGGGCGACCTGACGGTGCGCGATGTGGCCGGCGACCTGTCGTTGGGCGCCAAGGGCAGCGGCGACGTGAACCACTCCGGCGTGCGCGGCAAGGTCAACGTGCCGCGCGACCGCGATGACGATTGATCAGCTCAGCCAGCGCGTGACCAGATAGACCAGCGGCGCGCACACCAGCAGGAACGGAATCGACACGCGATGAAACAGCCGCAGTCCCTGCGGCTGTTTCGCCAGGCGCAAGGCGATCAGGTTCGCCAGCGAACCGATCGCCACGCCGAAGCCGCCGACATTCACCGCCACCGCCAAGGCCATCGCATCGGGCGCGCGGCCCAGCAGCAGGACGGTGGCCGGCACGTTGCTGATGACCTGCGAGGCGAGGATGCCGCTGGCGTAGAGATGCAGCGGATGATCGAGGCTCACCGCGTCCATCATCCGGTTGACCCATGCGAGCTCGGCGAAGTGGCCCAGGCCGACGAAGATCGCCGCGAAGGTGGCCAGCAGCAGCCAGTCCAGCTGCGCCAGCAGGCGCCAGTCGAACACGGCGAAGGAGACCAGCAGCAACAGCGCGCCGATCTCGGCGTGACCGTGCTCCATCATCAGCACCATCATCGCCAGCGCGACGATCGACAGCACGGCCTGCGTGGCGGAGACGGCGTGTCCATCGACTTGCTCGGCGCGCAGCTCCACGCGTCCGCGCGGCAGCCAGCACCACGTCAGCAGCGCAACCAGGGCGAACATGGTGGCGGCCGTGGGCAGCATGGCGCGGACGAACTGCAGGAAAGGCAGGTGCAGGTACTGCCACACCAGCAGGTTCTGCGGATTGCCGATCGGGCTGAGCGTGGAACCGGCGTTCACCGCCAGCGCTTCGAGGATCACCAGACGCAGCACCGGCAGGTTGGAGATCCCGCCCGCGGCGACGGTGAGCGGCACGATCAAAAACAGGCTCACATCATTGGTGAGCACCATCGACAGCACCGCCGTGATGCTCACCAGCAACAAGCCCAGGGTGCGCTGCGAATGCGCCCGTGCCACCAGCAGGCCGGCCAGGTGTTGCACCAGCCCGCTGTCGCGGATGCCCTGGATCGCGATCATCAAGCCGAGCAGACCGGCCAGCGTGGGCAGCTGCAGCCAGCGCTGGTAGTCGCTTCCCGGGTGCGGATCGGCCAGCGCCAGCACCAGCGCGAGCAGGGCGAAGGCGAGCAGCAGCCATTCGTCCTTCAGGTGCTGGCGCAAGGGTTTGCTCATTGCCACTCGGTAAGGCCTTCCAGTTCGTAGAGCTTCTTCCAGCTCGGCCGCGCACGCACGAGGTCGGCCAGGCGCTTCAGCGCGGGCCAGTCGGTGGCCGGACGCGGCATGTTGCGCGACCAGCGCAGCAGCATGGTGAGCATCAGGTCGGCGCCGCTGAAGCGCTCGCCGAGCAGGTAAGGGCCGTGTGCGGACAGATGCGCGTCCAGGCGATCCCAGATGCCTTCGATGCGGTGCTGGATGGCGGCGCGGATCTCCGGCGTATGCGTTTCGTAGCCCAGCTCGCGGGGATAGAACCACAGGCGATAGGCCGACATCAGGGTATTGCTCAGGTACACCACCCATTGCTGCCACAGCTCGCGTTCGCGCGTGCCCGGGGGCGGGATCAGCCCGGCTTCGGGATGGCGCTCGGCCAGCACCATCAGCAGGGCACCGGATTCGAAGCGCGGCTCGCCGTCGATGACGACGACGGGCACGGTGCCGCCGGGATTGAGTTTCAGATATTCGGGCGAATGCTGCGCATCGCTGTCGAAATCGACCAGTTCCAGCCGGTACGGCGCGCCGATTTCCAGCAGGGCCAGGTGAACGACCATGCTGGCCGTGCCAGGAGAGTAGTAGAGGGTGTACATGCGCAGTCCGCGGGATGACGATGCCGCGATCTTAGCGGCAGCGACGGTACAGGTTGCATCGTCGCTGTCGAATCGCGTCAGCCTTCGCGCAACAATCGCATCGGTGACGTACGCGTGACTTTGCGCGTACCGGCCAGGCCCAGCAGCATCACCACGACGGCTGCGCCCAGCGCCGCCAGCAGCAGCGGACCCATGGGCGGCACGAAATGCTCGATATGGAACACCGAGCGTCCCATCCACCAGCCAGTGCCGGCCGCGCCGAAGGCGGCGGTGAGTCCGGCGACCAGGCCGAGCAGGGCGAATTCGCAGGCCGCCGCCAGGCGCAGCTGACCGCGGCGGGCGCCGAGCGTGCGCAGCAGCGCGGCTTCGTGCCGGCGTTCGGCGGCACTGGCAGCCAGCGCCGCCGCCAGCACCAGCGCGCCGGCGAGCAGGCTGAAGGCCAGCACCCAGCGTACGGCATGGCTGACGCGGTCGACGATGTCGCGCACGCGGTCGAGCAGCGCGTCGACGTCGATCAGGCTGAGGTTGCCGAAATCGCGCGACAACCGCGCCATCGCTTCGGCGTTGCCGCGCGGTACGTAGAAGCTGGCGATCCAGGTGTGCGGCAGGTCCTTCGCGTGCGCCGGATCCAGCAGCAGGAAGAAGTTCACCCGGAACGAGCTCCAGTCGACCTGACGCACGCTGGCCACGCGCGCATCGATCGTACCTTCGCCGATGTTGAAGCTCATGGTGTCGCCGATCTTCAGCGCGAACATGTCGCGCCACATGGTGTCGACCGAGATTTCCGGCACGGGCGGATTCGGACCCGTCCACTGGCCGGCAACGACCTGGTTGGACGGTGGCAGTTCCTGCGTCCACGACAGGCGCAGCTGGCGGTCGGCCCAGTCTTTGGCGCGTTCGTCCTTGAACGGCAACTGGTCGATCGGGCGGCCGTTGATCGCGGTGAGCTTGCCTACCGCCAGCGGCAGCATGTTGAGCTGCTGCGCGCGGAGGCCGCCGAGCGCCTGTTCGAAGCTGGCGCGCTGATCATCCTGCAGGTTGAGCACGAACCAGTTGGGCGTGTCGGCCGGCAGCTCGCGCCGCCAGCCTTCCAGCAGCGCGGGCGCGACGATGGCCAGCAGCAACAGCGCGACCAGCCCCAGGCTGAGCGCGGTGGCCTGCAGCAGGCTCATGCCGCGCCGGCGCGCGAGCGCGGCCAGCCCCAGGCGCAGTGCCGGGTGTGCCCCGGGCGCGACGCGACGCGCTACCCACAGCAGCAGGGCCGCGAGCAAGGCGGCCACAGCGGCCACGCCGACCAGGCTCACGGCCAGGATGCCGGCCATGCGCGCCGAACCGCTCTGGCTCCAGATCAGCAACAGCGCTACCGCCACCGGGATCAGGTACAGCGCATCGAAGCGACGCACACGGCGCGCCATGCTCTCGCGGAACACCGCCACCGGCGGCACTTCGGCCAGGCGCGCCAGCGGCGGCAGGGCGAAGCCGGCCAGTACCGCTACGCCCATCGCGGCGGCGGCGAAGGCGGGCATCAACGGCAACGCCACCGGCACGCTGGTGAACAGCGTGCTGGCGAAGCTCCAGGCAGCCTGCGCGATGCCCAGCGCCAGCACGATGCCTAGCAGCGAGGCGGGTATCGCCAGGGCGGCCAGCGTGCCCAGCAACAAGCCGAGCACCCGCCGGCGAGGCGTGCCCAGGGCGCGCAGCAGGGCGACTTCGTTGGTCTTGCGCCGCGCGTAACGCTGCGCCGCCAGCGCGATGGCCACGCCGGCCAGCAGCGCGGAGAGCAGGGCAGTGAGGCGCAGGAAGGCGCTGGCGCGGTCGAAGGCGGTGCGCATGCGTTCCTGGGTCTGCTCGGGCGTGATCAGCTCGGCCCCCTGCGGCAGCTTCTGTGCCTGTGCCCAGCGGCGCCATGCGGCGACTTCCGCGGGTTCGCCGGCGACCAGCAGGCGATGGCGCGCGCGGCTGCCGGTGCCAAGCAGGCCAGCCTGTTCGGCATCGCCCAGGTTCATCAGCGCGCGCGGGGCGAGGGCGAACAGTTCGCCGCCATCCGGCTGGCGCACCAGTTCGGCGCCGATGCGCAGGTCGCGGCCGCCGACCTGCACGTGGTCGCCCGCCTTGAGGCTGAGCGCGACCATGGCGCGGTGGTCCAGGTAGACCTCGCCCGCCGTCGGGCCGTGGCCGATGACATCGCCTTGCGCGTTGCGCAGTTCCAGCTTGCCGCGCAGCGGGTAGGCCGCGTCCACCGCCTGCACGTCGAGCAGCTGGCTCTGTTCGTGAGCGAAGGCGACACTGGGGAAGCCCGCGCCGCGCGACACCGCCAGGCCACGCTCGCGCGCCCGAGTGGCGTAGTCATCGGCAAGCTTCTGCGGCGAACCGATGCCCAAGTCGCCGCCGATCAGCTCCGCGGCGTTGGCGAGCATGCCGCGCTCGATGCGGGTGGCCAGCGTGGCGACCACGCCCAGCGCGACCACGGCCAGGGTGAGGGACGCAGCCAGGGTGCGCAGTTCGGGCAGATGCCATTCGCGCCGCAGGCTGCGCAAGGCGAGGCGCAGCAGCCTCATGCGGTGAGCTCCGCGGGGCCGCGCGCGATCACGCGGCCTTCGTGCAGTTCCACCCGGCGCTGGCAGCGTTCGGCCAGCAGCGGGTCGTGGGTGACCAGCACCAGGGTGGTGCGGTGGTCGTGGTTCAGTGCGAACAAGAGGTCGCTGACGTGGTGGCCGGTGCGCTGGTCCAGGTTGCCGGTGGGCTCGTCCGCGAAGAGCAGGCGCGGGCCGTGCACGAACGCGCGGGCGATCGCCACGCGCTGCTGTTCGCCGCCGGACAGCTGCGCCGGGTAATGCCGCCGCCGCGCGCCCAGGCCGACCGCCTCCAGGGCCTCGCGGGCGCGGCCGCGCGCATCGTCGCGCCCTTCCAGCTCCAGCGGCAGCATCACGTTTTCCTCGGCGGTGAGCGCCGGCAGCAGGTGGAAGGACTGGAAGACGAAGCCGACCAGGCGCCGGCGCAGGTCCGCGCGGGCTTCTTCGTCCAGGCTTTCCAGCGCGTGGCCGTCCAGCGCGACGTGGCCCCCGGACGGCACGTCCAGGCCGGCCAGCAGGCCCAGCAGGGTGGTCTTGCCCGAACCGGAGGCGCCGACGATGGCGAAGCTCTCGCCGGCCTGCACCTGGAGACTGACGCCGCGCAGGATGTCCAGCTGTCCCTCGGGGCCGCGCACCGACTTGCTAACATCGCGGGCCTCGAGAAGCGGACGGGAAATAGCGGTCATGCGTCGGATCCTTTGGCTGGTGCTGCTGTGGCTGGGCTGGGCGGGCGCCGCGGTGGCGGCACCCACGAAGACCGTCTTGGTGCTGGGGGATTCCCTCTCGGCTGCGCACAACATTGCGACCGCCCAGGGATGGGTGCATCTGCTGGAAGTACGTCTGAGCGACATGGAGCCGGCCTGGACGGCGATCAATGCCAGCATCAGCGGCGAAACCTCGCTGAGCGGCCGCAACCGGCTGCCGGCGCTGCTGGAAAAATATCGCCCGGGCGTGGTGGTGCTGGAACTGGGCGCCAATGATGGCTTGCGCGGCCTGCCGCTGGCGGCCCTGCGCGAGAACCTGGCGGTCATGATCGATGCCGCGCAGAAGGCCGGGGCCAAGGTGCTGCTGCTGGGCATCGAGCTGCCGGTGAACTATGGCCCGCAGTACCGCGACGGCCTGCGCGCGGTCTACGCGGACCTGGCCAGGGAGAAGCGTGCCGGCCTGGTGCCGTTCCTGCTGGACGGCGTGGCCCTGGACCCGGCGCTGATGCAGGATGATGGCCTGCATCCGAAGGCGGCGGGCGAGCCCAAGGTGTTGGAGAATGTGTGGAGCGGCCTGCATCCCTTGCTTGGCCCCGCCACCTCCAAAAAGTGATCCCGTAGGTCTTTTGAGGCTTCCGCTGAACGATCCCGAAAACGTTTCACACCCTGCTCACCACGGGCGAAGTTAGCTTTCACTTATGTGAAGTGCTGGGAGGTAAGGATGAGTTCACGCGACGAACAATCTGGTTTGATCCTGCTGGTCGAGGACAACCGTCAGATCGCCGAGATGGTCGGCGAATTCCTGGAGCGTCGGGGTTACTCGGTCGATTACGCCTCCGACGGGGTGAGCGCGCTGCATCTGGCGGTGACCAACAGCTACGACGTGGTGGTGCTGGACCTGATGCTGCCGGGCATGGATGGCCTGGAGGTGTGCCGCAAGCTGCGCAAGGAGGCGAAGAAATCCACGCCGGTGCTGATGCTGACCGCGCGAGACACTCTCGAGGACAAGCTGGTCGGCCTCGAATCGGGCGCCGACGACTACCTGGTTAAACCGTTCGAGGTGCGCGAGCTGGAAGCGCGCCTGCGCGCGCTGATCCGCCGCGACCGCCGCCAGGTGTCCACCGAGGTGCTTACCGTGGGCGACATGACGCTGGACACGGCCACGCTGCGGCTGACCCGCGGCGGCAAGGAGCTGACCGTGTCGCCGATCGGCCTGAAGCTGCTGGCGATCCTGATGCGCGAATCGCCGCGGGTGGTGAGCCGGCGCGACATCGAGCGGGAGATCTGGGGCGATACGCTGCCGGATTCGGACACGCTGCGCTCGCACCTGTACAACCTGCGCCGCGTGATCGATAAGCCCTTCGACCGTGCCTTGCTGCACACCATCCATTCGGCCGGCTACCGCCTGGCCGATCTCGACGCGGAGACGCCTGGATCGGGGTCCAAGTCCGGTGGTCTGTCGGGCGGTCTGCCGCGGCCGACGCTGGAGGCGGGTTCCGCATCCAAGGTGGCCTTCTCGAAGTAGCTCGATGGTCGCAGCGCTTTCACCGACGGCGGCGGACGTGGTCCGCCGCGGCGCCTTTCATCGCCGCATGGCCTGGGTGTTCGGCCTGCAGGCCGTGGCGGTGGGCGTCGTGTGCGTGCTTGGCATTGCGGACATGCTTCCGGTGCCGGCGGTGCTGGGAGCGATCGTGCTGGTTGCGCTGCTGTCCTGGCTGATCGCACGGCTGCAATGGCGGCAGGTGCGCCGGCTGGCCAGGGCGGTGCGGGCCTGGGATGAGCGCAAGGCGGGCGAATGGTCGCCGGGCGAACTGCCCCAGCGCACCGACGCGGATGTCGCGACGCTGGCTGAAGGCCTGTACGGCTTCGCCAGCCGCATCGCCGGCTACAACCAGCGCGAGCGCAATTTCACCCGCGATGCCAGCCATGAGCTGCGCAGCCCGCTCACGGTGATCAAGATGTCGGCCGACATGCTGGCCGACGAGGATGCGCTGGGCGAGTTCGGCCAGCGCTCCGTTCAACGCATCAAGCGCGCCACGCGCGAGATGGAAGCCTTGGTGGAAGCGTTGCTGATCCTCGCGCGCGAGTCGGACAAGGGCCTCACCGAAGAAGACTTCGTCGTCAACGACGTGCTGGAGCGCGAGCTGCGCGATGTGCGCGAGCTGCTGGAAGGGCGCCCCGTGACGCTGCAATTGGAAGAGCCGGCGCGCTTCGCCCTGCACGGTTCGCCGCGCGTGTTCGCGGTGTTGTGCTGGCAGCTGATCCGCAATGCGTGCCAGCAAGCGGAGGAGGGCACCATCGTGATCACCGTGCACCCCGGCGCGGTGACGGTGACCAATCGGGTGGCGATGGGGCCGGACAAGGTGGATCGCCACGGTTTCGAGCTGGCGATCGCGCAGCGCATCAGCGAACGCTTCGCCTGGCCGATGGAGCTGCAGACGCGCGACGGGGATCAGCACGTGGCGCGAATAAGGTTTCCGCAACCGCTGCCAGTGAGCAACACCTGACACAGGTCGGGGTGCGCCGAAGGCGTACCCCAACCTGCGGTCCAGGTTTTCAGCCAAGCGTCGACGCCACCGCGAAATCGCAGCCCGTCTTCGCCTTCACCTCTTCCACCGTGACGCCGTCCTGCAGCTCGATCAGGGTGAGGCCCTTGCCCTTCTGGACCTCGAACACGCACAGGTCGGTGATGATCAGATCCACCACCTGCTTGCCGGTGAGCGGCAGGTCGCACTGGTTCTTGATCTTGGGCGAACCGTCTTTCGCGGTGTGCTCCATCAGCACCACCACGCGCTTCACGCCGCTGACCAGGTCCATCGCGCCGCCGGGCCCCTTGACCATCTTGCCCGGCACCATCCAGTTGGCGAGATCGCCGGTGCAGGACACTTCGAGGCCGCCGAGGATGGACAGGTCGATATGGCCGCCGCGGATCATCGCGAACGATTCGGCGCTGGAGAAGAAGCTCGAGCCGGGCAGGGAGGTGATGGTCTGCTTGCCGGCATTGATCAGGTCCGGGTCGACGTGCGCGTCGTCCGGGAACGGGCCGATGCCGAGCAGGCCGTTCTCCGATTGCAGCGTGACGTCGATGCCCGCCGGGATGTAGTTGGCAACCAGCGTCGGGATGCCGATGCCGAGGTTGACGTAGAAGCCGTCCTGCAGTTCCTTCGCCGCGCGCTGCGCCATGGCGATGCGGATCGGGCTTTCCTTGCCGGTGTTGGCGCCGGCGATGGTGCGGAATTCGATGCGCTTCTCGTACGACGGGCCCTGGATGATGCGGTCGACGTAGATGCCGGGGACGTGGATCTGGTCCGGCTCCAGCGTGCCCACCTCGACCAGTTCCTCCACTTCGGCGACGCAGATCTTGCCGCAGGTAGCGATCATCGGATTGAAGTTGCGCGCGGTCTTGCGGAACACGAGGTTGCCCAGGCGATCGCCCTTCCACGCCTTGACGATGGAGACGTCGGCATGGATGGCTTCTTCCAGCACGTATTCCTTGCCGTCGAAGACCTTGGTCTCCTTGCCCTCGGCCAGCTTGGTGCCGAAGGCGGTGCGCGTGTAGAAGCCGGGGATGCCGGCGCCGCCGGCGCGCAGCTTCTCGGCGAGGGTGCCCTGCGGCACCAGATGCAGCTCCAGTTCGCCGGCCAGCACCTGGCGCTCGAACTCCTTGTTCTCTCCCACGTAGGAGGCATACACGCGCTTGACCTGGCGGGTCTTGAGCAGCGGACCCATGCCGAAATCATCCACGCCGGCGTTGTTGCCGACGATGGTCAGCCCCTTGGTACCTGCCGCGAGCAGCGCGCCGATCAGGTTCTCGGGAATGCCGCACAGGCCGAAGCCGCCGGCGGCGATAGTCATGTCGTCGAACAGCAGCCCGTCAAGAGCCTGCGCCGCGCTTGCGTAAACCTTGTCCATTGCGATGCCTTCTAGCAGGGAGAGCCAGCTGCCTAGGATACGACGGAACGATGGCGGCTCATGCTGTACCAAGGTCGCAGCCGGGTTTCCTGGAACGGCTTGACGATTTCGTTTACGCATGTAATCGTAATTGCGATTACGTATGTAAACGGAGCCTTGCCGTGTCGATCAGCGAAGCCGAAGCGGTGGTGATGGAGGTGCTGTGGCGCCAGGCGCCGCGCAGCGCCGAGGAGATCCTGGCCGAGGTGGGGCCGCAGCAGGGATGGCAGGAGGGCACGGTGAAATCGCTGCTCAACCGGCTGCTGAAAAAGAAAGCGGTGAAGGCCGAGCGCGAAGGGCGGCGTTATCTCTACGCGCCACGGCTGACGCGCGAGCAGTACGTGTCGCAGGAGAGCAAGGGGTTGCTGGACCGGCTGTTCGACGGACGCATCGCGCCGCTGGTGGCGCATTTCTCGGAGCAGCGGAAGTTGAGCCGCAAGGATGTCGCCGAGCTGCGCAAGCTGCTGGAGGGGCTGGACGATGACCAGCTCTGATGGACTGGCACATCTTTGGATAGCACAGCTGGCGGCATGTGCCGGCATGGCCGCCGTCGCCGCCTTGAGGCGGACGTGTCGGCGCTGGCTAGGGGCGGAACGGGCATTCCTGCTCTGGCTGCTGCCACCGTTCGCGCTGCTGGCCAGCCAGTGGCCGCATTCGACGAGCGCAGCGATATTCGCGCTGCCCGATGCAGTGCGGCGCGTCGCCGCCGGACCGGTAGTGGCAGCGGCGACCCGATCTGGAGAGAACGAAGCGCATGTTGCACTGCTGTGGGGCTGGGCGGTTGGCGTCGTGATCATCCTGCTTGCCGCGTGCTTGGCACAGCGCGCCTATACGCGGCAGCTGCGTCATGCGACCCGCTATGTCATGCCTGATGGGCGATGGCCGGTGATTCGCGCGATCTCCTCATCCGTCGGTCCGTCGATGGTTGGCGCATGGCGCCCCGTCATCGTCCTGCCGGGGGACTTCGAACAGCGCTACACGACCCATGAGCGCGAGCTCGTGCTTGCGCATGAAGTAGCCCACGCGGAAAGGCGGGACGGATGGTGGGCACTTTGCGCCTTGGTCTTCACCGCGTGTTGCTGGCCGGGCCTTGTGGCTTGGTGGGCGCTGCGCGCCTTCCGCATGGATCAGGAACTGGCCTGCGACGCCCGCGTCCTGCGCCGTTTTGCCGGTCGGCGGCGCAGTTATGCGCTGGCAATGCTGAAAACCCCGCAGGCGACATTCGCCTTGCCTACCGGTTGTTCTTGGTCGTCCCGTCATCCACTTTCGGAGCGTATTGCCATGTTGAATCTGCCTTTGCCCGGTCCGCTCGTTCGTCGTGCGGGGTTCGTCGCCATGCTTGGTGCCTGCGCCGCGATATCCGGCTTTGTCTATGCGGCGACGGCGCCCGCATCGACCGCTCGGTCACTGCCCGCGACCGTCGCGAACGAATACCAGTTGGACATGGCCGTCGACGTCGTCGGCGACGACGGCAGCCGGCGGCACGCCGACAAGGCCAGCCTGGCCTTGTGCATGAAACCGGGAGAGAAAGGCAGCGTGAGCGTGCATGTCTGGTCGCTCGACGCCACGGCTGTTCCGGATCAGGAAGGGCATGTCCGTATGGCATTGGATCTGAAGGACGGTGCCGGTGCGTCGCTGGCCAGGCCTGAGCTGCGAGGCACCTTGGACTCGGCGTCACATGTGGAAGGCATGGCGCTCGACGGCAAGCATCGATACGCCATCGACATCACGCCAAGAGCGGGCTGTCCCGCGCGCGAGAAGGCCCGGATTGCGCAGGCCGGTTGAGCTCGTCCGTAAAAAGGGGCGGCCGCAAGCGACATTCGGCTGAGTACGGCCGCTCCCCTGGCTATACTCGCCCGCGACCATCCCGGGGAGAACGACCGTGAAGTTGCATCGCCTGTTTGCCGCCCTTGCCGTCCTCGGAGCGTCCGCCATGAGCCATGCCACGACGCCGGTGCTGGTGATCCATGGCGGCGCCGGCGTGATCAAGCGCGACATGAGTCCGGCCCGGGAAAAGGCCGTGCGTGCCGCGCTCACGCAGGCACTGCAGAACGGCTACGCCCAGCTCAAGGCGGGCAAGCCGGCGATGGATGCGGTGACGGCGGCGATCACCGCGCTGGAGAACGATCCGAACTTCAACGCGGGCAAGGGCGCGGTATTCACCCACGACGGCAAGAACGAGCTGGATGCCGCGGTGATGGATGGCAACACGCTCAAGGCTGGCGCGATCGCCGGCGTGCATCGCGTGAAGAATCCGATCCTGCTGGCGCGCGCGGTGATGGACAAGAGCCCGCACGTGATGCTGGTCGGCGACGGTGCCGAGGCATTCGCGAAAGACAATGGCGTGGAGCTGGTCGATCCGTCGTACTTCCGCACTGAAGAGCGCTGGCAGCAGTTGCAGAAGGCGCTGAAGGAAGACGCCGAGCACCGCCCACACGAAGACGTGGAAACCGCCAAGCACTTCGGTACGGTTGGCGCGGTGGCGCTGGACAGCGAAGGCCACCTGGCCGCGGGCACGTCCACCGGCGGCATGACCAACAAGCGCTGGGGCCGCGTCGGCGATTCGCCGCTGATCGGCGCCGGCACCTATGCCAACAGCGGCTGCGCGGTATCCGGCACGGGTTGGGGCGAGTTCTATATCCGCACCGTCGCCGCGCACGAGATCTGCATGCGCGTGACGCAGATGCGCGTGCCGCTCAAGCGCGCCGCGGCCGAAGTGATCAATCAGGAAATCCCTTCCATGGGCGGCAACGGCGGCGCCATTGCGCTGGACGCCAGCGGCAATCTGGCGATGCCGTTCAACACCGACGGCATGTTCCGTGGCTGGATGGGCGCCGACGGCGTCGCGCACGTGGCGATCTACGGCGACGAGGATGATGGTGCGGGCGATCCGTTGCCGGCGTCCGACAACCATCCGTAAGCCGATATAGGGAAGCCCAGGGACGTGCCTATCCGTAAACCCAGCCTCCGCGCTTGCGCGGAGGCGTTGATTCCCTGCTTGTTCGGCCTGGCCGCCTGCTGGATCGTGATGGGCGGCGGCGGCTTGTCCTTCGGCAACATCCGCTGGCTTGCCCAGGGCGATCTCGCGCAGAGTTACCTCGGCTGGGCCTTCTATCGGCACGACCGGTGGATGCTGCCTTTCGGCGCAAGTCCTTCGTACGGGCTGGAGTTCCACTCGTCGGTGCTCTACTCCGATTCGGTTCCGCTGCTGGCCATGCCGTTCAAGCTGCTGGCGGCCTGGTTGCCGGAACCGTTCCAGTACTTCGGCGTGTGGCTGCTGGCGTGCTTCATCCTGCAGGCCTGGTTCGCCTGGCGCCTGCTCGGCCTGGCGACGGAGAACCGGTGGGCGAAGGCGTGCGGCCTGGTGTTCTTCGTGCTTGCGCCACCGATGCTTCAGCGCCTGGGCGGACATCTCGCGCTGTTCGCGCACTGGCCGTTGCTGGCCGCGCTCTACCTTTACCTGCGCGGATCGCTGCAAGGGCGCCGCTCGATGGCCGCGTGGCTCGCGCTGGTGCCGATGAGCTTTCTGATCCATGCCTATGTGTTCCTGATGGTGGCAGGCATCTGGGCAGCGGATGTCCTGCGCCGGATCCTCGAAGATCGCCGCGCGGGGAATACGGGGTGGGCGGCCGTACCGCTGAAGGAAATCGTGCTGGTACCGGCGCTCACTTCGGCCGTGGCATGGCTCGCCGGGTTCTTTCTGGTGCCGGGAAAATCCGCGCAGGCGGATGGCTACGGGTTCTACAAGATGAACCTGCTGGCGCCGATCAATGGCGGCGGCTGGTCGGCGCTGGGATGGAACGCGCCCACGGGCGGCGGCGGCGAATACGAAGGCTTCAATTACCTGGGGCTGGGCGGGATCGGCCTGTGCGTCGCGGCTGCGCTGCTATGGCTGTTCGTGCGCAGGCGATCGGCCGAGCGGCCGGCGATCCGCTGGCCGCTGTGGACGCTCGCCGTGGTGTTTACGCTGCTGGCGATCACCAACACGATCGGGTTCGGCCAGGCGCAATGGCATCTGTCGCTGCCTTTCGGTCTGGAGATGCGGCTGGCCCATTCGCCCGTGCAGGCGACCGGACGGCTGTTCTGGGTGATGTACTACCTGCTGCTGGCCGCCGCCTTTTTCGTTCTGGCCCGTGCGCTGCGGCCGCGCATGCTCGTGGCCGTGCTGGCGGTGCTTGCGGTACTGCAGGCCGTGGACATCCAGGCTGGCGTGAGAAACCTGCGCGCCATGCAGCTGGCGCGTGCGGACCAGGCGGCCGGGGTATCACTGACCGGCGGATTCTGGGACGCCGCGGCCACCCGCTACCGGCGTGTGCGCCTGCTGCCGACCCGCGTGCTCGCACCAGGCTGGGAACCGCTCGCGTTCTACGCGCAGCGGCACGGGATGGGTACCGATGCGGTGCAGCTGGCGCGTGTCGACTGGAAATCCTTCAACCGTGCGAGGACTGCGCAGCGCATCGGCCTGCTCAAGGGCCGGCCGGAAGATGGCACGCTGTATGTCGTCGACGAGCCGTACACGGATCTGGCCGACATCGCGGCGCGGCCCGGCGACGCCTTGTTCAAGCTGGACGGCTATCGCGTCTATGCGCCCGGTTGGACCGGTACATTGCCGGCGGGCGCGACAGATCTGCGCGGCAGCGCGCAGCATGCGGGTTCGGTCCTGTCGCTGCCATTTGCCTCCGGCGTGGGCGAAGGCATGCCCGCGCAGCCACTGCTGGGCGAGGGTTGGCGACAGGAGGCCAACAGTGCCGGCATGGAGGGCGCGCGCGCGACGTTGTTCGTGCCGCGCGACAAGGATCGAGTGCTGATCCTCGACTTCCATGCCATCGACCAAGCGGAGGCCAACGGTCTGCGCATCGAGGCCTTGATGGGCGACTTGCCATTGGCGGCGTGCACCTGGGGCGACGGTTCGTGCCGGCAGTTGCGCCTGCTGATTTCCGCGGGAACGCAGACGCGGGGCTTCCATGAAGTCGTCCTGCGGACGACGCCGGCATCCGAACGTCGCCGGCCGGTCATCGCGCTGGACAAGCTGTCGCTGGAGGCGCCCGCTCAGGGCGCGATGGCGCGCAAGACCGAAGCCGTCAGTGCACCGCTGACTGCCGTGCGCTGACCATTGGCGCGGATCACCAGCGTGCGCGGCAGCTCGCCGCCCCAGTCCGGATCGATCAGGTAGTTGATGCGCTCCGGCGTGGCGTCGGCATAAGCACGCGCAGGCAGCGCTTCCACGCCGGCATCGTGCAGGCGGGTGGCGATGGCATCGCGCTGGTCGAGGCTGTCGGTGGCAATGGCGATCAATTCCATGTCGCGCGGATGCGCGCGCTGCAGTTTCGCCAGCGCCTGCAGGTTGGGTTCGCAATAGGCGCAATCCAGCGACCACAGCGCGAGCACGCGCACGCCGTGCGTCGGCGGTTTGAGCAGCGCGGGCACATCTTCGGCGTTCAGCGCGCTCGGTGCCCCGGCTTGTGCGGACAGTGGCAGGGCCAATGCGCAGGCGAGCAGCAGGCGGCCGATCACAGTGCCTCCGTCGGCACCAGGCGGAAGCCGGCGGCGGTGTTCCACGCGGCGAAGGCGCGGCCCTGCCAAAGCAGCAGTTGTGGCGACGCCGCTGCGCCGGGCGTGTTGGCGATGCCGCGCGCTTCGTCGAAATGCAGGCCGCCGTCGCGCGATTCGCGCAGCATCAGCGCGGCGCCCTGTGCGCCGACCTGATTCCACACGACCCAGACCTGCTTGCCGTTGACGGCGATGTCCGCATGGCTGGCGCCGGGGCCGGCCATGGTCTGCAGATGGGTCGGTGCTTTGCCCGGTTCGAGCTGGCCATAGCGGATGGCAGGCTTGTCCTTGGCCTCGTACCACACGGCGTGGCGCACGCCGTCCGCGTCGATGGCCAGCCCCGGGCCGTGATGCGGGCAACCGGCGATGTGCCAGTCGTCGAAGGTGGCGCGCTGCGGTTCGAGCGGGCGGCCGTCGGCATGCAGTACGGCGTAGGCGTGGTCGCGGATGTTGTCGCCGAAGATGCTGCGGTAGAACGCGGCGACTTCGCCCTGCGGCGTGAGCGCCATCGCGATGCGGCAGCACTCGCAGGTCTCATCGGCGAGCTTGCGTTCGGCGGAGAAGGTCTTGCCGCCGTCGGTGGAGACGCTGGTGTAGATGGCGGCGCCCAGATACGGCTTGCCCTTGGCGGTGGCCGCTTCCAGGTCGCGCTTGTCGATCCATGCCATCACGATGCGGCCCTGGCCATCCACCGCCATCGCGTCGAAGCGATGGGTGATCTCGGCGCGGTCATGATGCACGGTGATGGGCGCGGAGAAATGCGCGCCATCGTCGATAGAGCGCGCGAAGCGCACGAAGCCGGTCCACGGTTTCGCGCGTGGCTGCGACCAGCTGACGTAGAGCTCGCCCTTCGAGCCGAAAGCGATCTTCGGGCGGTTTTCGCCCTCCGCGTAGATCGGCTCAGCCTCGACGTTCACCGGCGTCGGCGCGCTCAAGGTCCGGCCGAAATCGTCCGAATGGCGCAGGCGCACGTGGCCGTCCGCGGCATCGACCAGCCACAGCCGGCCCTTGGCGTCGATGGCGGCGCTGGCCCCGAGATCCGGACCCTTGGGCATCGCCATGCCCGTGTGCATGTCGTGTCCTTCGTGCGCGGACACGGCTGGGGCGAGCAGGCAGAACAGCAAGGCGAGGTGTTTGCGCATGGCGCGGTTTCCGTCAGTAGTCCCAGCGGACTTCGCCGAACCAGGTGCGGCCGGCGTAGGGATGGTAGACCCAGTAATGCTCATTCGTGAGGTTGTCCACGCCGGCCGAGGCGGTCCATTGTGGCGCGAACTTCCAGCGCAGTTTCGCGTCCGCCACGGTGAAGTGGCTGACCGCGCCATAGGTGTTCACGAAATCGCTGTTGTCGAGCGTGCCGTACTGGCGGCCGGAGTGGCGCACGGCCAGTGAAGCGTCCCAGTCCGGCGCGAAGCGGTAGTCGGCGACGAACGTGGCGCGCACCTTGGGGATGCGCGGAAACCACTTGCCATCGGCGAGCGGGTACTGGCGGTCTTCCAGCGTCTTGGCGCGATTGAGCGCGACGCTGGCCTGCAGGTCCAGGCCGCTGACCCAGACATCCTTGAGCGCAAGCTCGGCCTCGATGCCGCGCATGCGCACCTTGCCCACGTTCTGGATATTGGTGACGGTAGGTGTGACGGTAATGTCGGTCTGCGAGTAGAGCGAATCGGCGATACGGTCCTGGAACACCGAGATGCGCCAATGTCCATTGGCCAGCTGGCGCAGCAGCGTGAGATCGGTGGACCAGTCTCGCTCGGGGCGCAGGTCGGGGTTGCTATTGACGATGGCATTGGCGGAAAGGCTGCCCTGGAACAGCTCGTTCACCGTCGGGTAGCGCACCGCCTTGCCGCTGGCGAGGCGCAGTTGCCAGTCCTGGGCGAAGTCCCAGGCGAGCGCGGCTTTCGGCGAGAAGTCGGTGCGCTGGCGGTCGGCGTAGCGTTTTGCGGTGGCCGCGTTGGCGCGCAGGCCGTCATAGGCACGCCATTGTTCCCAGCGGCCGCCGAGCGTGAGCGCCCAGGCCGGCGCGAAACTCCACACGTCCTGCACGTAGGCGGCATAGGTACGAGTGCGTCCGCCGAAGGCGCTTTGCCGCGGACCGTCGGCATCGCCGCGCCAGTCGCTGGCCTTGCGCACGTTCGAATCCAGCACGTAGCGGTCGCCGTGCAGGCCGGCGTAGAGCATGTGCTTGTCGCCGAGCGGGCCGGAGCTGCGCAGGTCCCAGGTTTCCCAGCCGGAACCGCCGAGATCGGCGACGGTGCCCGGACCGCCGAGCGGCCCGACGGGCGGCGCGAGGCTGGCGCTGTGCGTCTGCGAGCGCACGAAGTCGTATTTGCTGCCGACCGCGGTCCAGCGCCAGCCGTTGTCGAAGCGGCCGTTCAATTCCAGGCCGTAGAGCGCGTGCGTCTCGCGCGTCGCCGACGGCGCCAGGCCGCTGACGGGCAAGGTCCAGGTGCGGCCGTAGGCATTGATCACGCCACTGTAGACCGGTTGGCCGGCGGCATCGCGGATCAGGCTGCGCGTGCGGTCGTCCGCATGGTTGTGCCAGTAGCCGAGCGTGAACAGCGCGGCGATGTGATCGGTGAGATCCACGCCGATCTTGAGCTTGGCCTGGGTCTGCTCGGTGTGCTCGATAGTATTGGCGCCATAGACCAGGCGCGGACTGCCATTTGGATTGCGATCCAGCGTCGCGCCCTGCACCGGCACGGCGCGCGCGGCATTGCCGCCGGCGGTGGCCGTGGCGTACTGCATCGGCTGGCCGTCGTTGTCGAGCTTGTTGAGCGTGAGCATCCAGCTCCAGCGGCCTTGCTTGTTGCCCAGCGTGGCGGCCAGGTTGCGGCCGTTGTAATGGCCGCCGGTGCCGTAGCGATCGCTGAAGTCCTGGCTCATGAACTGCGCGCTGGCGCTGGCGACCAGCTGTTCCGGCAGGCGCGTGTGAATCAGCACCGTGGTGCCGAGCGAATTGCCGGGATAGAGCGCGGAGTAGGGGCCGTACAGCACGTCCACGGCGCCGATTTCCTCCGGCGCGACCATGCCCCAGCGCGGGGCGCCGTCATAACCGTTGGTCATCAGGTTGGACAGCAGCAGGCCATCGGCATAGACCAGGCTGCGCGCGCTCTGCAGCGTGCCGGCGTTGCGGCCGCTGATCACCGCGTTGGGATCGCCGATATAGCGCTTGCGCACCTGCAGATTGGGCGCGTACTTCAGCGCATCGGAGCTGTCGGTGACATTGCGCTTTTGCAATTGCTCGCGGGTGACCCGCACCTGCACCGCGGGCGTTTCCGTGACCTGCGTGTCGCTGGCATGGACGTGGACAGCGTCGAGCGTGGCAGGCGCAGCGGTCTGCTGAGGGCCGGCGAAGGCGGGAGCGGCAAGCAGCCCGGCCAGGGCCAGCGGAAGCGCACGGCGGCGGTGCGGACGGTTCAATGGCATACCCTGGACCCTGGTCAAGGGTTGGCAGGATAGCCGCGGCACGGTGACGAGAAAGGTGGCGTGTTGTCGCAGCGCCGCCGGGTCATTCCTGGTCGGGACGCTCGCGCACCGGATGCTTGCTCAGCTTGCGCTGCAAGGTGCGGCGGTGCATGCCGAGCCGGCGGGCGGTCTCGGAGATGTTGCCGTCGCATTCGGTAAGCACGCGCTGGATGTGTTCCCACTCCAGGCGACGCAATGCCAGCGGAGCTTCGGGCGCGTCCAGCACGTCATCGTCGATGGCCGGGGCGGTGTCGCCGTCGAGCAGGGCGCGCACCACCGCGTCGGCATCTACCGGTTTGGCCAGGTAATCGTGCGCGCCGCGCTTGATCGCCTCGACCGCGGTGGCAATGGAGGCATAGCCGGTGAGCAGCAGCACGCGCATCTCCGGCACCAGCGAGCGCAGTTCGGGAATCAGGCGCAGGCCGTTCTCTTCGCCCAGTTTCAGGTCCAGCACGCAATAGCGCGGATGATGGCGGCGAGTCAGCGCGCGCGCCTCATCGGCGGTGCCGGCGGTGATGACTTCGAAACCGCGCGAGCTCAAGGCCCGGGCCAGGACGCGCGCGAAAGTCACGTCGTCGTCGATGATGAGCAGGGGCTGGGCGGGCTGGTCGGTCATGAGGCCTCCGGGACGGGTGCTGGGCGTATTGTCGCGCAAGCCTGACCGGCAGGCCCGGGGGCGCGGCGAAGTGTCCCGCTCAGCCGTCGCGCCGCGCGCCGACCACGGCCAGCGGCAAGCGCAGCTGCATTTCGGCGCCGCCGCCGGGCGCATCCGTTGCGGTGAGTTCGCCGTGCAGGCGTTCTGCGGTCGCCTCCGCCAGCGCCAGGCCGATGCCCAGCCCGGTCAGCTTGTGCGACTGGCCCAGCGAGGCCGGCGCGCCGGTGGGAACGAAGCCCGGCCCGTGATCGCGCACCGCGAACTCCAGCCAGCCGCCTTCGCGCCGCGCGATCAGGCCGACGGCCTGCGACTGGTTGAGTGACGAAGCCTCGAATGCGTTGTTGAGCAGGTTCAGCAGCGCGTGGCGCAGACCCGGCGGGGTGCGCAGGACGATGGCTGCCGCATCGTCGTCCAGCTGCAGGTCGAGTTCGGCCTCGGGGCGCAGCAACTGGAAGCGCTCCAGGCAGCCATGGATGAAGCCGTCCAGCGTGGTGCATTCGGGCACCTGCGAAAGCTGCGCCTTGCCGAAGGCGACCATCTCGCGAAGGATCGTGCGGCAACGCTCCACCTGGCCCTCCAGCAGCGCGAGGTCCTCGCCGAGCGCGGTATCGCCGGCATGTTCTCGGCGCAGTTCCGGCAGCAGCGTGCGCATGGTGGAGAGCGGCGTGTTGAGTTCGTGCGCGGCGCCCGCTGCCTGGGTGGCGATGGCGAGAATACCTTCGTCGCGCAGCGCGCGTTCGCGCACGCGTTGCACTTCCACCTGCTGCAGACGTACGGCACGTGCTAGCCGGTTGGTGAAGAAGGCCAGCAGTACCGCCGAAATAACAAAGTTCACGCCCATGCCGGCGACGTGTAGATTGAAGCCGGAAGGGCCGAACGCATGCTCGGGCACCGGCAACGGTACATACGAGCCCAGCAACACCAGGTAGGCCACGCCGGCGAGCAGGGCGACGGCGAGGATCGCGCGTACCGACAGGGCGGCGGCGGTCAGGGCGATCGGCACCAGCAGCAACGTGATGAACGGATTGCTGGCGCCGCCGGTGAAATACAGCAGATAGCCCAGCTCCAGCGTATCGGCCGCGACGTGCAGGATGGTTTCCCATTCGCGCAT
The DNA here is from genome assembly GCF_055814425.1 of Dyella sp. CR10. Lineage (NCBI taxonomy): Bacteria > Pseudomonadati > Pseudomonadota > Gammaproteobacteria > Lysobacterales > Rhodanobacteraceae > Dyella > Dyella sp. CR10. The sequence goes on along the minus strand of NZ_CP185986.1, from coordinate 3,482,337 downwards.
GGGTGACGGCTGCGACAGCCGCCATGCGGCATAGACGGCAAACACGGCGAGCGTGCCGATACCCACCATCAGCGGCAGCAGGGGGATGTCGAGCTTCATCCAAAGTGCGCACACCAGCACCGCCACGCTCTGCCCGGCGATGGCACAGATGCGCAGCCAGGCAAGCGTGCGGGTGAGGGCGGTGGGGCCGATGCGCTGCTGGGCGAGGGAGCGTTTCATGCGCGCATTCTAAGTTGCCTGCGACGAAAGGCCCGGCGCGAGTCTCGCGAGAAGGCGCAGCCGGCCGCGGCACCGTCCATCCGTGGCGCCGGAGGGGCATGAACGGGACGCAAAAAAATGCGTTACGGCGGCCACTTGCGGCGTTCTTCCGGCGGAGGAGGAGGCTGCGTGGGGACGCTATGGCATCATGACCGTTTTGTGGCCGACTCGAGACGCGGAACCCCTTCCGCGGCAACGGGTCAGCATGGTCTGCCGCCCCGGGCGGCGCTTCGCACGGACTTCATCATGGCTGCCAGCGGCATCCGCGGACCCAAGCAAATCTGGAACGCCTTCAAGTGGTCGATGAAGGGGCTGCGCGCCGGCTGGCGGCACGAGGCCTCGTTCCGCCTGGAGGCCTGCCTCGCGCTGGTGCTGATTCCGCTCGGCCTGTGGCTGGGTCACGGCGCGCTGGAGAAGATCGCGCTGGTACTGCCGGCGGTGCTGGTGCTGTCGGCCGAATTGCTCAACTCGGCCGTGGAAGCGGTCGTGGACAAAGTCAGCCCCGAGTTCCACGAGCTGGCCGGTCGCGCCAAGGACATGGGCTCGGCGGCGGTGTTCCTGCTCCTGGTGATGGTGGCGCTGAGCTGGGGGCTGATCCTGGGACCGCGCTGGCTCGGTTGAGCGCAAGGCCAGATTGCGCAGGCTGTTGCGGGATGCTGCAATGAGGGCTCCACCGGATCGGAGCTCGACCCCATGAAATTCCTTCGCGCAGTCGCCCTGCTGTTGCTCGTCCTCGGCCTGTCCGGCTGCGGCTATAACGCGATCCAGCGCCAGGACGAAGCCGTCAAGGCCGCCTGGTCGGAAGTGATCAACCAGTACCAGCGCCGCGCCGACCTGGTGCCTAACCTCGTCAATACCGTAAAGGGTTACGCGCAGCACGAGGAGAAAGTGCTGACCGAGGTGACCAATGCGCGCGCCAAGGTGGGCACGATGCAGCTGTCGCCCGACGCGCTCAACGATCCGCAGAAGCTGCAGCAGTTCCAGCAGGCGCAGGGCGAGCTGTCCAGCGCACTGTCGCGCCTGATGGTGGTCAGCGAGAACTACCCGCAGCTGAAGGCCGACGGCCTGTTCCAGAACCTGCAGGCGCAGCTGGAAGGCACCGAGAACCGCATCACCGTGGCGCGCAACCGCTACGTGCAGTCGGTGCAGGAATACAACTCGATGATCCGTACCTTCCCCAACAACCTGACGGCCAAGATCTTCGGCTACCAGGTGAAGCCGAATTTCACCGTGGAGAACGAGAAGGCGATCTCCACCGCGCCGACGGTCGATTTCGGCACCAGCCCGCAGCCCGCGCCGGCCGCGACGCATTGACATGAGCATGCGGCGCCTCGCGCGGCTGCCGTTCCTCCTGCTGGCCCTGCTGCTTCTTGCGGCAGGGCCTTCGCTCGTGCGCGCGGACGATGCGCCACCCAAGCTGGCACGGCACGTCACCGACCTCACCGGCACGCTCAGCGCACAGCAGATCGATCAGCTCGACAGTCAGCTTGTCGCGCTGGAAAAGAGCAAGGGCGCGCAGCTGGTCGTGCTGATGGTAGGCAGTACGCAGCCGCAGGATATCGAGGGGTACTCGCTGGCCGTGGCCGAGGCCAACAAGGTCGGCCGCAAGGGGCCGGACGATGGCGTGCTGCTGCTGATCGCCAAGAACGACCGGCGCGTGCGCATCGAGGTGGGATATGGGCTGGAAGGCGCCATTCCCGATGCGGCGGCGAACCGCATCATTCGCGAATACATTGCTCCGAAGTTCCGCACCAACGATTACTACGGCGGCATCAGCGATGCCATCGGCGCGCTCACGCTGCTGATCAACGACGAAGCGTTGCCACCGCCGGTGGAACCGGCTCGCCGTGAATCGCGCGGCCTGGGCTTGCAGGAGATGCTGCTCATCGGTGTGTTCGCCGGTCTGTTCCTGCGCGGCGTGCTGGGTCGGGCGCGGATCTGGCTGCGCACGCCACTGGGTGCCGGGCTGATCGGCGGTTTGCTGTGGCTGCTGGCGGCGACGGCGGGCGCGGCGGTGATCGGCGCGATCATCGGCGGCGTGATGATGCTGCTTCCCGCGGGCAGTGGCCGCTCGATCGGCGGCGGTGGCTGGGGCGGTTTCGGTGGCTGGGGCAGCGGCGGCGGTTTTGGCGGCGGCGGCTTTGGTGGCGGGGGAGGCGGCGGCTTCAGCGGCGGTGGCGGCAGCTTCGGCGGCGGCGGTTCTTCGGGGAGCTGGTGAGATGGGACGCGCCCAACGCTTCTTTACCAATCTGTGCGCTGGCTGGTTCCAGATGCGCCGGGCTTTTCCGTCTGCGCTACTGGATGAGATGACGCGTGCCATCGGCGAGGGCGAGCGCCTGCACAAGGGCGAGGTGTGCTTCGCGGTGGAGTCGCGGCTGTCGCCGTGGGACGTGCTGGAAGGTCTCGACGCACGCAGGCGTGCGGAGCAGGTCTTTGCCCAGCTGCGCGTGTGGGATACCGAGCACAACAGCGGCGTGCTGTTCTATGTGCTGCTGGCAGAGCACCGCATCGAGATCGTGGCCGATCGCGGTATCGCGCGCGAAGTGCCGGCGTCGGAGTGGGATGCCGTCTGCGCACGCATGCGCGGGAGCTTTGCGCGTGGCGACTGGCGCGAAGGCTGCCTGCAGGGCATTGCGGATGCGCATGCACTGCTGACGCGGCATTTCCCGGGCAACGACAAGGACACGCCGGACGAACTGCCGGACCGGCCGGTCTTGCTCTGACGACGGTATCGGTCGCCGTCTGTTTCGTGCGGCGGCAGGCATGAAAAAAGCCGCGGGTTGCCCCGCGGCTTTTTTCTTTTGCTACCCGATGAAGGGCATCAGAACTTCTGGTTGTAACGCACGTACCAGAAGCGGCCAATGTCGTACGACGGGTTACCCACGAAGCTGCTGTTGCCGATCGAGTTGCTCGACGCGGTGTAGAAGATCGGGGAAGTACGGTTGAACACGTTGTTGGCACCGATGGAGAAGGTGCCCTGCCACGGCGCCGTCCAGCGGACCGACACGTCGTTGAACGCGATGCCGCCGACCTGACGCTTCGGGGTGATGCCCACGCCCGGTGCGTAGTAGTTCGGCAGATTGCACTCCGGACCGCCGCCGATATCGAACGCGCAATCTTCCTTCAGGCCCGAGTAGTAACGGACGCCCCAGGTCGCGCCGAAGTCGCCGTAGGTCCAGTCGAGGTTCGCGTTGCTGCGAATGCGCCAGGTGGAGTACTGGCCGGCGCTGTACTGCGTCACGCCGCTGCCGAGCGTCTGGTTGTACTTGTCGACGTAGTTCGCGTCCAGGTTCAGACGGAACTGGCCGAACGAGAACTTCGGCAGACGGTAAGACAGGCTCAGGTCGTAGCCTTCGGTTTCCAGCTGGCCGCGGTTGGTCAGCGTGTGCACCAGGTTGATGACCTGGCCGTTGGCGTCACGCTGGAACAGGCCACAGGAAGCGCCGATGTTGCGCAGGTAGCAATCGTTCAGCACGTCGTTGGAGGTGACGCTGCTGATCACGTTGCGGATGCGGATGTTGTACCAGTCCAGCGACACGTTCAGGCCGTCGATGTAGCTCGGGCTGTAGACCACGCCAAGGGTCTTGCTGAGCGAGGTTTCGGGCTTGAGCTTGTCGTTGGAACCGGACAGGAACGGCGTGGTGGACGCCGACTGCGCGGAGTCGACCGGCTTGCCGGCACCATCGGTCTGGGCGAAGTTCGGGGCCAGGCCGGCCGCGCGGCAGGCGGCAATGGCGTTGGCGTTGCCGTTGGCCACGGCGCCGAAGCGCGAATCGCACGGATCGGTGTACACGTCGAAGGTCTGCGACTGGCCACCGAACAAGTCATTGATGGTCGGCGAGCGGAAGCCCTCGGAGATGCTGCCGCGCACCAGCAGGTCGTCGATCGGCTTCCACTGCAGACCGAACTTGCTGTTGGTGGTGCTGCCGAAGGTGCTGTACTTCGAATAGCGGCTGGCCAGGTCGACCGAGACCATCTTCGCGAACGGCAGGTCGGCCAGCACCGGGATGTTCAACTCGGCGTAGGCTTCCTTGGTGTTGTACTTGCCCGAGGACGGCGCCGAGGCCAGGTCGGTGGAGTTGCCGGTCTGCGAGAACGCATCCGGACGGTCGTAGCCAGACTCGCGGCGGTATTCGACGCCGGCGGCGAACTGCATCATGCCAGCCGGCAGCTGGACCACGTCACCGCCGATGTTGGCCGCGAAGCCGGCGGTCTGGGTGCCGTAGGTGCCGTTGGTGTTGACGCCGATGTAATTCATCATTTCCGGCGTCAGGCCGCCGGCGCCGGACAGGATGTTCACCGGCGTGCAGCCGGAGATCACCGCGCCCGGGCGACCGCAACGGACCACACCATCGCTGCCCATGAAGGACGGGCCGAGGCCGTTGGCGAGGTTGATCAGGTTGTAGTTGCCGGTGCCGAAGATGTCGCCCTTGTTCTTGTTGAAGAACCCGCTGACATCCCAGTTGAAGTTGCGCTCGCCGATCTGGAACACGCCGTCGAGGCCCGCGCCGAAGCGGTAGGTCTTGAGGGTGTTCTTGGTCAGGCGCGGGGTCTCCACGCCACGGCGCAGGAATTCGACGTCCTGCGGATTGGCGTAGCCCTGCTGGCTGCCCAGCGGGTTGTAGTAGCTGTCCTTATCCAGCGCCACGCCGGTGTTGCCGGTGCCGATCGGATAGCCGGCGATCTGGATGTTCGCCGTGCGCTCGACGTAGGTGGCGTCGACGTGCGCGGTGACGTTGTCGGTGATCGCGTAGTTGGCCTTGCCGAACAGCGATTTACGCTTCGCGCCATTGACCAGCATCATCTGCGGGTCGGCGTTGAAGTTATCCACGGAGCGATCGTAGGTGTGGTAATCGGCGAGGTTGGTCGGATTGCCGCCCGGGTTGAGCTTCAGCCCGTTGCCCGAGGGATCGTTGAGGATCAGGCCGCCCGGACCGAACGAAGACAGGCCGGAGTTCGGATGGCGCGGACCGTTCGGATAGCGCGAGAAGTCGCGGTCCTTGGCCCACACCGGATCGTCCTTGGCGTAGGTGCCGCTGAACACGTAGGACAGCTTGCCGATCTTGTTGCCCCAGGTGAAATCGTACTGCTGGCGCGCGCCGTCACCCTTGCCGTACTGGCCGTAGTAGACGTTGGCGTCGCCGCCCTGGATGTTGTTGCGGGTGATGATGTTGATCACGCCGGCGATGGCGTCGGAGCCGTAGATGGCCGAGGCGCCATCCTTCAGCACGTCGATGCGCTCGATGATCGAGGACGGGATGGTGTCCAGATCGGTGAAGCCGTCGGCATTGGTGCCCCAGCGGCGGCCGTCGACCAGCACCAGGGTGCGGGCGGCGCCCAGGCCACGCAGTTCGACGGTGGAGCTGCCGGCGTAGGTGTTGGAGGTCAGCGAGGCCGAACGGCTATAGCCCGGCGCGCCCGAAGCGGTGATGTGCGACAGGATGTCGCCCACGCTCACGTAGCCCTGCTTCTGGATTTCCTCGCGGCTCATCGAGAAGACGGGCTGCGCGGTTTCGACATCCACGCTGCGGATGCGCGAACCGGTCACGGTGATGGTGTCCAGGCTCTTGGCCTTGGACTGGTCAGCAGCGGGAGCAGGGGCAGTGGCGGCATCCTGCGCCGCGACCGACCACGTCTGCAGCATGAGAGCTGCGGCGATGGCGGTAGCCAGCAGTGTCTTTTGCTTCATTGTTATGAGAACTCCAAACAAAAAATAGCCAGCCGCCAGCCCGAAATGCTGGTCGCCTGGATATCTGGGATGGCATGTCCCACTTGGGGGAGCGGACGTGCCTCGGCATCGCCGAAGCCGGGGAGCGGGCGATGTAAGCCCGAAGTTAAAGCAAGGTGACAGCTTCGTGCAACCTTGCTGTCGCGTCATCTATGTGAACGTAAGTATTTGCCGTTGCTGCTTTTGGGTAGGGGCAAAACAGAAAAAAGGGCGCCATGGCGCCCTTTTTTCTTATGATTTTGTCCGACCAAGGGACGGTCTATGGGGTCGCCGCCAGTTGGGCGATGTGCTTGTCCAGAAAAGCCTGCAGCGTGTTGTAGAACTCGATGTTGTTCTTCTCAGCGAAGAAGCCGTGCCCTTCGCCGGGCTTGGACAGCCATTCGTAGGGCTTGTGCGCCGCATCCAACGCGGCGCGCATCGCCTTGGCCTGGGCAAACGGGGCACGTTCGTCGTCCTCGCCATGGATCAGCAGGACCGGTACGTCGATCTTGTCGGCCAGCTTGTCCGGCGAATTGGCGGCGAGGTCCGCGTCATCCCTGCCGATGACCGTGTTCAGATAGCTGCGCCCCGACTTCTGCTCCCGCACGTCGCCCTTCTTGTACATCATGGCCAGATCGTAGATGCCGGCGTAGCCGACGGCGCACTTGAATACGCCCGGCGCGCGGATGGCCGTCATCATCGCGGAGTAGCCGCCGAAGCTGGAGCCGTAGACGCAGACCCGCCTGGGATCGGCGTAGCTCTCGGCGACCGCCCATTTCACACCGTCGATCAGGTCCTGCTGGATGCGCGTACCCCATTGCAGGTAGCCGCTCTCGTTGAAGTTGCGGCCGCGGCCGCCGGAGCCGCGGTAGTTCACCTGCAGCACCAGGTAGCCGCGGTTGGCGAGGAACTGTGCGTCGTTGTCGTAGAACCAGTCGTCGTCGATGCCGTGCGGGCCGCCGTGCGGCAGCAGCACCATCGGCAGGTTGGTCTCGCCCTTGCCGGGCGGCAGGGTGAGGATGGCTTCCAGTTCGGTGCCATCGCTGGCTTTGAAACGCAGCGGACGGCGTTCGGCCATGCGCGAGGGATCGATCCACGGATAAGCGCTGAATAGCTTGCTGACTTTGTTGGTCCTGGTGTCGATCAGGTAATAGGTGCCAGGATCGCGGTCGCTGCTTACGGAGAACAGCAGCTGGCTGCCGTCTTCGCTGTAGTCGATGAAATCGACGAAGCCCTTGAACGCCTGGCTGAGTGCCATGTGCAGCTTCGCGGCGGGCAGGTCGGGCGCGATGTAGACGGGCTTGGGCACGCCGGCCTTCGGTGCGGCGGCGAACGGCTGCGTCGGCAGCGACGTCCACTGGATCATGCCGATGTTGGCGAAGGCATCTTTGGCGAGCACCTTGCGGTCGCTGCCGTCCTCGTTCTGCTCGATCAGTTCGGTGGGGCCGCCGTTCTGGGAGTAATGGGCGTAGATGCGCTGCTTGTCCGGTGCATAAGTGAGCGGCGCAAAGCTGCGATAGTCGTGCTTGGTGTCGAGGGCGTTCCAGGCACCGTTGGCACGCCGGTAGACCACGTAGTCGAAGTTCTCGTCGTTGCCGTAGGCGTAATGCACCTCGCCGTCGGCGCCGACCATGAAGCTCATGCCGTCGACCTTGATGTCGCCGATCAGGCGGCGGCTGTTCTTCACCGTATCGACGTCGTACAGCGAGTAATGGCCCTTGTCGTCCCAGGATTCCGTTTCCAGGTAGATGTGACCGTTGGTGGGCGACGGCTTGCCGACCACGAAGCCCCAGCCCTTGTCGCCGTTGCGCGTGCTGGCGCGGCTGCCGACGTTGTCGTAGCCGTAGACGTAGTCGATGTGCTTGCCGTCCAGATCGGTGGCGAGGACTTCACCGTAGTAGGTGGGAATATCCAGCGAGCCGCTCTGCTTGCCCTTCTGCACGACCAGCCGCGTGGGGCTGACCCATTCCAGGCCCATCGGGATCTGGTAGCGCGGCATGCGCAGCAGGCTGAGCGGTTTGGACATGTCGTTCACCGCGAAGACCGCCAGCGCGTAGCTGCCATTGGCGGGATCGTCCATGCGTACCGCAAGGTGCTTGCCGTCGGGCGACAATCTGGGATTGCGCAGCTGCGGATGGCGAGCGAAATCCTCGACGGGAATCAGATCGGCGGCATGGATGGCCGCCGGTATGAGCAGGCACAGCGCGGCCAGCGCTGGCCGCGCGAAACGATGCGACATTGCGTTTTCTCCCCTGTAGCGCTCCCTTGCCGTGATCGGCCCGGTGGCCGGGAGCGTCCCCCGCCGGACCGAACGCGCGACGTCGCCGGCATCCAGGCCCGGCGCGGGCCGAGGAGACTCCCCCGAGTCCGCGGCCGCGTTCGACGGCGAGTATAGCCACCGGACGCAGCCCGTCGAGGGCGCCTGTCGGGGCCGGGCGGGGGCCGGTACACTTGGCCTTTGCCAGCTGCCTTATTGCTCATGACGATGCCGTATACCGTTGCCATCGATCCCGTGGCCTTCCGGCTGGGACCCCTCGCGATCCACTGGTACGGCTTGATGTATCTGGGCGGCTTCCTCGGCGCCTGGCTGCTGGCCGAGTACCGCCGTCGCCAGGGCCGCCTGCCGGTGTCGCGCGACGCGCTCGGCGACCTGGCCTTCTACGTGATGATGGGCGTGATCGTGGGCGGCCGCCTCGGTTACATGCTGTTCTATACCGACATCCACTGGATCTGGACCGATCCGTTGGCGTTGTTCCGCGTCTGGGACGGCGGCATGAGTTTCCACGGCGGCCTGCTCGGCGTGCTGGCGGCGGGCCTGTGGTGGTCGCGGCGCCATCAGCTGCATTTCTTCGACACGGTGGATTTCGTCGCGCCGCTGGTGCCGATCGGCCTGGGGCTCGGGCGCCTGGGCAACTTCATCAATGGCGAGCTGTGGGGCAAGCCTGGCGATGTGCCGTGGGCGATGATCTTTCCCAACGCGCCGGACCGGCTGCCGCGCCATCCTTCGCAGCTGTACGAGATGTTGCTCGAGGGCGTGGTGATGTTCACCGTGCTGTGGCTGGTGTCGCTGAAGCCGCGCCCGCGCTATCTGGTGTCGGGCCTGTTCGCGCTGATGTACGGCTGCTTCCGTTTCGCGGTGGAGTTCGTGCGCCTGCCCGACCCGCAGCTGGGCTATCTCGCGTTCGGCTGGCTGACCATGGGGCAGATCCTGTCGCTGCCGCTGATCGTGGTGGGGCTGGTGCTGCTGGTGATGTCCCGCAAGGCGCCGACGCTGCGCCCCTACACCGTCGCCATGCCGGCGAAGGAGTGAGTGAGAGATGCGCGCTTACCTCGATCTGCTGCGCCACGTGCTGGAGCACGGCACCGTCAAGGCCGACCGCACCGGCACCGGCACGCGCAGCGTGTTCGGCTGGCAGATGCGTTTCGACCTGCGCGAAGGCTTCCCGCTGGTCACCACCAAGAAGCTGCACCTGAAGTCGATCGTGCATGAGCTGATCTGGTTCCTGCGTGGCGACACCAATATCCGCTACCTCAACGAGCACGGCGTCAGCATCTGGGACGAGTGGGCCGACGCCAACGGCGACCTGGGGCCGGTCTACGGCGAGCAATGGCGCGCCTGGCGCACCGCTGACGGAACCACGGTGGATCAGATTCGCTGGGTGGTGGAGGAGATCCGCCGCAATCCCGATTCGCGCCGCCTCATCGTCAACGCGTGGAACGTGGGCGAGCTGCCGAAGATGGCGCTCATGCCCTGCCATACGATGTTCCAGTTCTATGTCGCCGATGGCCGCTTGAGCTGCCAGCTGTACCAGCGCTCGGGCGATATCTTCCTTGGCGTGCCGTTCAACATCGCCAGCTACGCGTTGCTGACCCATATGGTGGCGCAGGTGTGCGGCTTGGGCGTGGGCGATTTCGTGCACACGCTGGGCGATGCCCACCTTTACAACAATCACCTCGAGCAGGCCCGGCTGCAACTGACCCGGGAGCCGCGGACGCTGCCGACGTTACGGTTGAACCCGGACGTGCGAGCGCTGGAGGATTTCCGCTTCGAGGACGTCGTCATCGAGGGCTACGCGCCACATCCGGCGATCAAGGCCCCGGTCGCCGTGTGACAGGCCCGAGCAGGCGAATGCTCACCGCCATGATGGCGATCGTGGGTAGAATGCGCGGCTAGCGCACGCGGGCCGCCCCCCGGTCCGTGCCGATCCCCTCCCCGCCGGTCGCAACAACTGGAGTCCCCATGGCCGTTTCGCTGATTGCCGCGCTCGATGAAAATTTCGCCATCGGCCGCAAGGGCCAATTGCCCTGGCACCTGCCAGACGACCTGCGCTGGTTCAAGGAGCTGACGCTCGGCAAGTACGTGCTGATGGGCTACAACACCGCCGTGTCGGTGGGGCGGGCGCTGCCGGGACGGACCAATCTGGTGCTTACCCGCAAGCACGAGGCGCCTTTTCCGGGGCAGGTCACCGTGCGCTCGCTGGCTGAAGGCGTGGCACGCGCGGACGGCACCGGCCTCATGGTGGTCGGCGGCGGCGAGATCTACGCCGAAGCGCTGCCGAAGGCGCAGCGGCTGTACCTGACCTGGGTGAACGCCGCCGTGGATGGCGCCGACACCTTCTTCCCCGGCGTGCATTTCAGCGACTGGACCGAGGTCAAGCGCACGCACCACAAGAAAGACGCCGACCACGCCTACGATTTCGACATGGTCGAGTACATCCGCAGCGCTTGAGTGCCTCGCAGGAAATTGCGGTCATCCACGTCATGGCCGGCGTCCTGCAGGACGCCGCAGGTCGTGTTCTCCTGGCCCAGCGCCCGCCCGGCAAGCACCTTGCCGGCATGTGGGAGTTCCCCGGCGGCAAGCTGGAGCCGGGGGAAGCCGCCGATGCAGGGCTTGTGCGCGAGCTGCGCGAGGAGCTGGGGATCGATGCCGAGGTGGCCGATCCTCTGACACGCATCCCTTGGGCTTATGGCGAGCGGCGCTTGCTGCTCGACGCGCGGCTGGTGCATCGCTGGGAAGGTGTGCCGGCCACGCTGGAACACCAGGCGCTGCAATGGATCGACCCCTGGCAGGCGGATCTGGCCACGCTGGCGCCGGCCGATCGCGCCATCTTGCAGGCGCTGCGTCTGCCTGTGCGCTACCCGATCACGCCGGCGGATCTTCCAGAAGAAGCGTTTGATGCTTGCGTGCTCATGCTGCGCGATGCGCTCGCGCGTGGTGAGCAGTTGCTGCAGCTGCGCCTGCCGACTTGGCCTCAAACGCAGGTAAGAGCGTTGGCGTCGGAACTGCTGGCCGAGGCTCGCGCACGTGGCGCCTGCCTGTTGCTCAACGGCGACGTGGCCGGCGCGGGTGCGCTGGGGCCAGGGGTCGGGGTGCAGCTCAAGGCCGCCCAGCTCGCTACCTGGGCGGAACGGCCGTTGCCATGGACACAGCTGGTCGGCGCGAGTTGCCATGACGCGGCCGAACTGGCGCTGGCGCTGCACCTGGGTGCGGACTTCGCCACGCTCTCGCCGGTGGCTGCGACGATGACGCATCTTGGCGTCACGCCGCTGGGCTGGGATGCCTTTGGCCAGTTGGCCGAGGCGGCCTCGTTGCCGGTCTATGCGCTGGGTGGGATGGGCGATGCCGACGCGGCCCGGGCCAGGACGTTGGGCGGGCAGGGCGTCGCTGGCATTCGGGGATTCTGGGGCAGTTGAGCCTCAGGCCTGGGCGGCGTCCGCAAGCGCCAGGTAACGCGCGTGCAGGGCAGTAACGGCCGCATCCAGAGCCGCTTCTTCACCCTCGTTGACGATGACGTCGTCCGCCAGTTCGAGCCGCTGCTCGCGGCTGGCCTGGCGCGCGATCATATTGCGGGCGAGAGCCTCGTCGATGCCGTCGCGGCGGGTCAGGCGTTCCAGCTGCACGCGTTCGGGCGCGTCCACCACGAGGATGCGATCCACCCAGCGGTAATGCGCGATGTTTTCCGCCAGCAAAGGGATGGCCAGCAGGCAGTAGGGGCCGCGGTCCGCATCGGCGCGCTCGCGCAGCCAGCGGCGCACGCGGGGATGCGTGATGCCTTCCAGCGTGTGGCGAGCCATGTCATCGGCGAATACGCGCCGGCGCATCGCGGCACGGTCCAGCTGGCCCTGCGCATCCAGCACGCCGGGGCCGAACGCCTGCACGATCGCCTCCAGGCCTTCGCTGCCTGGCTTCACCACTTCTCGCGCGGCGATATCCGCGTCGTAGACAGCGATACCGAGCGCCTCGAAGCGGCGGGTGACGGCGCTCTTGCCGGCGGCGATGCCGCCGGTCAGGGCGATGACATAAGCGCGATGCTCGCTCACCGCAGGCCCGTCAACTGCTGATAGAGCTGCAGCAGTTCGTCGCCGGCGACGAACCAGATCCAGCCCGCCATCGCGATGAACGGACCGAACGGCATCGGCACATCCTTCTGGTGCCGGCGCAGCACGATCAGCGTTCCGCCGATCACCGCGCCGACCAGCGACGACAGCAGCACGATCGGCAGCAGCGCGACCGGCCCCATCCACGCGCCCAGCGCAGCGAGCAGCTTGAAGTCGCCATAGCCCATGCCTTCCTTGCCGGTGGCCAGCTTGAACAGCCAGTACACGCTCCACAGGCTGAGGTAGCCGATGGCCGCACCGACGATCGCGGCAGCGGGATGGACGAACATCGGCAGCGTGCTCAGCAGCAGGCCGATCCACAGCAGGGGGTAATTGATCTGGTCGGGCAGGTACTGCGTGCGGAAATCGATGCCGGCCAGCGCGATCAGCATCCAAGTGAAGGCCAGTCCGGCGAGGGCTGGCCAAGTCGGCCCGAACTTCCACACGATGACGGCGCTCAGTACGCCGCTCAGCAATTCCACCAGTGGATACTGGATGGAGATTGGCGCCTGGCAATAACGGCAGCGGCCGCGCAGGAACAGCCATCCGAACAGCGGGATGTTGTCGAGCGCGGACAGGCGATGCTTGCAGTGCGGGCAATGCGAAGGCTCGCGGACGATCCCGGGAGGAAGAGGAGCGGAGCCGTCTTCTTCCCCGATTTCCAGCACATCGCGCGCTTCCTCGCGCCACATCGCCATCATGCGTTCGGGCAGTCGCAGGATCACCACGTTGAGAAAACTGCCGACGAGCAGGCCAAGCACGGCCGCCACGGCGATCCAGGCCCAAAGAGGAAGCTCAGGCATGCGACGTCTCGATAGCGATAAAAAAAGCCCCCCTCCCGATGGGAGAGGGGCTCGGATGCGGAAGCTTACACCGTGCCTGCGAGCTTGAAGATCGGCAGGTACAGGGACACGACCATGCCGCCCACCAGCACGCCGAGGATCACCATGATCAACGGCTCGAGCAGGGTGGACAGGGTATCGACCGCGTTGTTGACCTCTTCCTCGTAGAACTCGGCCACCTTGAACAGCATGTTGTCCAGGGCGCCCGATTCTTCGCCGATGGCGGTCATCTGCACCACCATGTTCGGGAACAGGCCGGTCTGGCGCATGGCCAGCTGCAACTGGTGACCGACCGCGACGTCGTCGCGCATCTGCCGTACGGCGTCGCCGTAGACGATGCTGCCAGTGGCGCCGGCGACGGCATCCATGGCTTCGACCAGCGGCACGCCGGCGCGGAAGGTGACGCCGAGGGTGCGGGCGAAACGGGCGATGGCGGACTGGCGGAGAATGTTGCCGATCACCGGAAGCCGCAGCATCAGGCGATCCAGGAAGTGCGCGACCTTCTGCGACCGGTTCTTGGCCATGACCAGGGCGACGACGCTGCCGACGATCACGCCGATCACCAGCCACCAGTAGCTCTGCATGAATTGCGAGGCGCTGATCACGATCTGCGTCGGTGCGGGCAGTTCCGCGCCGGCGTCCTTGAAGGTCTGCTCGAACACGGGCACCACGAACAGCAGCAGGATCATGCTGACCAGCAGCGCCACCACCAGCACCATCACGGGGTAGAACAGGGCCTTCTTGATCTTGCTCTTGATGCCCTCCATTCGCTCCTTGTACGTCGCCACGGTGTCCAGCACCGTGTCGAGCACACCGGCCGATTCGCCGGCATGGACCAGGTTGCGATAGAGCTCGTCGAACTGCACCGGGTACTTGCCCAGCGCTTCATGCATGGCAGCGCCGCCCTCGATGTTCTGCTTCACATCGACGAGCATGTTCTTGAAGCGGATGTTCTTCTGGCCGTCGGCGATGATCTCGAAGGCCTGCACCATCGGCACGCCGGAGGCCATCATGGTGGCGATCTGGCGGCTGAAGATGGCGACGTCGCGCGGCTTGACCGTGCTGCCGCTGGCGCCGAACAGCGGCTTGGAGCGCTCGCGCACCGTCTGCGGGTTCATGCCCTGGCGGCGCAGCTCGGCCTTCACCAGCGAGGCGTTCTTCGCCGGCATCTCGCCCTTCATGCGCTTGCCGCGCTTGTCCAGCGCGACCCAGTCGTACATGGTCAACTGGCTGACGGCGGCGCGCTCTGCACCGCGGGTGCGCGCGTCTTTAGCTGCCGTGACTGCTGTGGCCATACGGAAATTCCCCCTTCGAACCTGCCGGCTGCGGGCCGACGCAAATTAGGTGCAGCTTAGTGCAAAAATCCCCGGCAATCCGTGCCTTGGCGCGCAACTCCAGTGCTACCGGCGTCCCGAAAACCGGACGCCTGGCAGGCCTCAATCCTTGGTGACGCGATCGATCTCGGCCAGGCTCGTGACGCCCTGCTTGACCTTCAGCAGGGCCGAGGCGCGCAGATCGTTGATGCCGGCCTGGCGAGCCACTTCGGAGATCTGAAGCGCGTTGCCGCCCTGCAGCACGATCTTCTGGATCTCCTCCAGCATCGGCATGACCTGGTAGATGCCCACGCGGCCTTTGTAGCCCTCGTTGCAGTTGTCGCAGCCGACCGCCTCATAGAGGGTGAGGCCCGCGTCGATCTCCTCCTGCGTGAAGCCGGCGGCCAGGAGGACGTTCGGTGGCAGGTCGATGGGCTTCTTGCAGTCGTGCAGGCGGCGCGCCAGGCGCTGGGCGATCACCAGGGTCACCGACGAGGTGATGTTGTAGGGCGCGATGCCCATGTTCATCAGGCGCGCGATGGTCTGCGGCGCGTCGTTGGTATGCAGGGTGGACAGCACCATGTGGCCGGTCTGCGCGGCCTTGATGGCGATCTCGGCGGTTTCCAGGTCGCGGATTTCGCCGACCATGATCACGTCCGGGTCCTGGCGCAGGAAAGAGCGCAAGGCCGCCGCGAAGGTCATGCCGCGCTTGGTGTTCTGCTGGACCTGGTTGATGCCTTCGACGCGGATTTCGACCGGGTCTTCGACGGTGGAGATGTTGCGCTCTGCCGTGTTGAGGATATTGAGCGCCGTATAGAGCGACACCGTCTTGCCGGAACCGGTAGGGCCGGTGACCAGCACCATGCCGTAGGGCTTGTGGATGGCATCGACGTAGAGCTGCTTCTGCACCTCTTCATAGCCGAGCTTGTCGATGCCCATCTTGGCGGTGGATGCATCGAGGATACGCAGCACGATCTTCTCGCCGAACAGCGTAGGCAGCGTGCTGACGCGGAAGTCGACCGAGCGGCTCTTGGACAGGTTGAGCTTGATGCGGCCGTCCTGCGGCACGCGACGCTCCGCGATATCCAGGCCGGCCATCACCTTCAGGCGCGACGATAGGCGCGCGGCGAGCTTCATCGGCGGGCTGGCCACGGCGCGCAGCATGCCATCCATGCGCAGGCGTACCCGGTATTGCGTCTCGAACGGCTCGAAATGGATATCCGAGGCGCCGCGGCGGATGGCATCCACCAGGATCTTGTTGACGAACTTCACGACCGGCGCGTCTTCGTTGGCGTTCGCGTCGATGCCGGTGGTTTCGCCGTCATCGTCGCCGGCCTCGAGCGCCAGCTCTTCCAGATCGTCGCCGCCCAGGTCGGGGACGGTGGCGTTCATCGCCGTGAGCGCGTTCTCGATCACCCGATGCAACTGGGCGCGCTCGACAAGGATCGGCTCCACCATGCAGTTGGAGTGGAACTTGATCTCGTCCAGCGCGTGGGACTGCATCGGATCGGCGATACCCACGAATAGGCGCTTGCCGCGTCTGAACAGGGGCAGGGCGTGATGCTTGTTGACCAATGCCTCGCTGATCAGGTTCAGCGGCATGCTGGCGGGCTGGAGCGCGGATACGTCCATAGCCGGCATGCCGAACTCGGCCGAAGCGATCTGGGTGAGACGGCCGCTGTCGACCAGGCCGTTGTCCAGCAGCCAGCTCGTGAGCGTGGTCTTGTGCTGGGCCGAATCAATGACCGCCTTGCGCACGTCCGGTTCGGGGAGCACCCCTTCGGACACCAGCCGCCGGGCCATGCCCGACAGGCCTGCCAGTGACGGTTGCATTTGCGTCGCCATAACCTGAATGTCGCCCAGCCCCCTGATTGGAGGGGAATTTACCGCAGATGCCGCGGCGGGTCACCCGCCGGAGCGGCAGGGTGACGGTATGGTGACTCCTGGCACACATTTGGATGGCAACCAGGCGTCGTCCAAGTCCCGAACCACAAAAACAGCGGAACCGGACGGCTGGGAGGTCGCCGTTTCGTCAAATCCACCACAGCCATCCGCAGGAATGGCGGGCTATCATTCCTGTTTACGCTCGGGGGAGTCATTTTGGACCGCATCAGTATCGTTTTGCCCGCCAAGAACGAGGCCGCCGCACTCAAGAATCTGCTGCCGCGCCTTCGGGCGGCGCAGCCGGAGGCGGAAATCATCGTGGTGGATGACGGTTCCACGGACGATACCCGCGAGATCTGCGCCGTTTCCGGCGTGCAGTGCCTTTCCTCCCCTTATTCGATGGGCAACGGCGCGGCCATCAAGCGCGGCGCCCGCGCTGCCAGCGGCGACATCCTGGTGTTCATGGACGGCGATGGCCAGCACGATCCCGCCGACATCGATCGCATGCTCGAGCGGCTGGGACAGGGCTATGACATGGTGGTCGGCGCGCGTGACTGGAGCAGCCAGGCGGGCGTCGGGCGTGGCGTGGCCAATACGATCTACAACTGGCTGGCGACGCGGATGACCGGGCACGAAGTGGCTGATCTGACGTCAGGGTTTCGTGCGGTGCGCGCCGATCGGTTCCGCGAATTCCTGCACCTGTTGCCGAATGGGTTTTCCTATCCGACGACCAGCACGATGGCGTTTTTCCGCAGTGCGTATCCGGTGGCGTATTTGCCGATCAAGGCGGCGCAGCGAGTTGGCAAGAGTCACATCAAGCCGTTGAAGGATGGCATCCGGTTTCTGCTGATCATCTTCAAGATTGCGACGTTGTATTCGCCGTTGAAGTTGTTTGCGCCGACGGCGGTGGTGTTTTTTTTGCTTGGTAGCGCGAACTATGCCTGGACTTTCCTGCGCGAAGGTCGGCTGACGAACATGAGCACACTCATGTGGAGCGCGGCGGTCATCGTGTTCCTGATCGGTCTGGTATCTGAGCAGATCACGGCCTTGACCTATCGACGCCATGACTGAAACCTCGCGGCCGGCTGTCTTGGTGCTGGCTTCCACCTATCCTCGCTGTGCCGGTGATCCTGAGCCTGGTTTTGTTCACGAACTATGCCGGCGTCTCGTCGAGACGTTCGACGTCATCGCCGTCGTGCCGGATGCTCCTGGTGCCGATGCAAGCGGCCAGTTGGATGGCGTAGAAGTGATTCGCTACCGCTATGCGCCGCGACTTCTGCAAACATTGGTCAATGATGGCGGTATCGCTGCCAACCTGCGTCGCGCGAGATGGAAATGGTTGCTCTTACCGGGTTTCGTGCTGGGCCAATACTTTGCGGCGCGACGAATTGCACGGCACCGACGGATCGCAGTGATCCACGCACATTGGTTGATACCGCAGGGTCTGGTGGCCTCCCTTTTGTATCGTCGCTTTGGTCTACCGTTCTTGGTGACCTCTCATGGCGGCGATCTCTTCGGCCTGAAAGGCAAATTGGCAGGGCGCCTGAAGCGGCGCGTGGCTGGCGATGCCGCTGCGATGACGGTAGTGAGCAGCGCCATGGCGGAAGAAGTGGCGCAGCAGCAGCTGCATCCTCGCCGCATCGACATTCTGCCAATGGGCGCTGATCTGGAGGGGCGCTTCATACCGGATGACACCGTGCGATCCCCGAGCGAATTGCTGTTCGTCGGGCGTCTGGTGCCCAAAAAGGGACTACGTCATCTCCTGGATGCCATGCCTTCCATCATGGCCGCCTATCCCGAAGCCACTCTCACGATCGCCGGATTTGGACCCGAAGAGCGGGCACTCAAGGAACAAACCGATAGGCTCGGCATTGCTTCAGCGATTCGCTTTCTCGGTGCGGTCCCGCAAGCGGAGCTGCCGGCACTCTATCGGAGGGCCAGCGTCTTCGTGGCGCCCTTCGTTCGCGATTCGGCGGGAGACCAGGAGGGTTTGCCGGTGGCTCTGATGGAGGCTATAGGTTGCGGGTGTCCGGTCGTGGCCGGCAACGTCGCTGGGGTCCAGGATTTACTCGGCGATATGGCCGGCGTCGTGGTGAACCCCCGAGATACGCAAGCTCTGGCCGAATCGGTGATCCGGACGCTTCGTGAGCCCTCACGTGCCAGAGAGTCGGCTGCGGCCATCCATCGTCTGGTAAGCGGGAAGGTCGATTGGCGCCACATCGCTAAAAGCTACGCCGTATTGTTAGGCGACTGCGCTGCTTTTCAGTCGGGAAAAGAGGGGACGCACGAATGACTCACATTCTCGTCGTGGGTGGCGCGGGTTATATCGGCTCGCATATGTCCGAGCGGCTCGCCGAAGAAGGTTATCGGGTTACTGTTTTCGACAATCTCTCGACCGGCCATCGTGAACTTGCGCAGTGGGGCGAGCTATTGGTGGGCGACCTTCTTGATCGCGAGGCGTTGCGAAGCGCGTTCGCAAGACGGCAGATCGATGCCGTCTTGCATTTTGCGGCGCTATCTCTTGTGGGCGATTCGGTCAGGGATCCTTACGCCTACTACCGCAACAACGTGAGTGGCACGCTCAACCTGCTGGAGGCCATGCGCGAGGCCGAGGTCGGCCGTCTAGTGTTTTCGTCGACGGCGGCGGTGTATGGCAATCCGGTTACAGCCTGCGTGGATGAAACCCATGCGCTCTCGCCGGTCAATCCCTACGGAAGCAGCAAGCTAACCATCGAACGGCTGCTCAGCCATGCGGCATCCGCTTATGGGTTGCGGTCCATGTCTCTGCGTTACTTCAATGCAGCGGGGGCGAGTAGGACCGCCGTGATTGGAGAAGCGCACTGGCCGGAAACGCACCTCATCCCTAACATTCTAAGAGCGGCGCTTTACGGAACGACGGTCAGCATTTTCGGCAACGACTACCCGACGCCGGATGGGACTTGCGTGCGCGATTACGTGCATGTCGGCGATCTGGTCGGAGCTCATCTTCTATCGCTCAAATTCCTGTGCGAGCACGAAGGAGCGCACGTGCTGAATCTCGGCAATGGTCAAGGTTTCAGTGTGCTGCAGATACTCGAAGCGGCTCGGCGAATCACCGGCCGGCCCATTGCCTCCGTCGCAGCGCCGCGCAGAAGTGGCGATCCGGCCGCCCTGGTGGCTTCCAGCGAGCGCGCGAGAGAATTACTCGACTGGCAGGTTGAGCAGAGGGATATCTACGGGATCATTGAATCAGCCTGGCGCTGGCATTCGTCCAGTACTTATGAGGCGTTGGCCAGATGAAGAAGCAACCTAAGCTGGTGCTCCGCGAGAGTTGTGTCGGCGATGCAATTCGCTCGTGGCCTGCGGGCACGTTCGTCGAAATGGGTGCGGGTACGGGATATATGACCCGCTGGTTCCTCGAAAAGGGATTTACTGGCGCCTGCCATGACCTGGGTATGGATAGCCGCGAAGCGATGCGAGCGAACCTGGCTTTCGCGGGAGATCGGATCAAGGTGGTGGATTCGCTGGATCAATTGCCTCCGGAGTCCTTCGATTATCTGCTTGCATTCGAGGTGCTGGAGCACATCGAAGATGACCTGGATGTCTTTCGCGGCTGGATGCGCTATCTAAAGCCCGGTGGGCGCATTCTTCTATCCGTTCCGGCGCATGCCCGCAAATTTGGTCGTTCCGACGAAATCGTCGGGCATGTGCGTCGCTACGAGAAGCAACAATTGAAAGACCTACTTTTGCAGTCAGGTGCGGAGGACGTCGAAGTAGTGAATTATGGTTATCCGGTGACTGAGGTGACTCGCCGCGTTTCCAATTGGATGATACGCGGCGATCGCAGCTACGATGCCATGACGCCCGAGCAGCGGAGCATAAAAAGCGCTCAAGTCAAGCCAAAGGCGGTTTCCAGGGCGTTGTCCCTGTATAGCGACAAATGGGTTGCGCCATTTTGCACGGTACAGCGATGGTTCTATCGCTGGGATCTGGGCGACGGCTATGTGGCTTGGGGAAGGAAAGCTAGATTCTAGAGTTGTTTCCTGCTGCCTTGCGTAGCAAGGGTTCGACATCCCGGATCAGCTCTTGCCAATCCTTGATCGGCGGAGGCGTATGGCGTTGTCCATCGAGCCGCTCTTTGATTGCGCGTGCCAGATCATCTGCATCGTCGGCCTGATAAAGCCCTGGATCGCTTTCGCCTAGAAGGCCAGTCATGGCCCCCACTCTGGCGGACACGATGGGCAGGCCACAGGCGAGCATCTCATAGGCCTTTTGCGGGAAGCAGTAGCGCCCAAATACCGTGTCGCGGAGATAGATCACGCCAAGATCGAGTGCGTTGAACAGGTCGGCAGTTCTTGCATGGGGCAGCTGGCCCAGGTAGTGAACGCGGGAACCGGACGGTGGAGGCGCTTGCGGAGCGTGGGGGCCTGCTAGAACGAGATGTGACCGCGGATAGTCGTGAGCTAGCCGATGCCATGCGTCGTATAGCGTGCCGATCCCTTTGTCGAGGTAAAGGCCACCGGCTGTGCCGATCAAGATGGCGTCGTCGGGAAGGTCGAGCGTGCGCCTTGCGTCGGCCTGGTTCTTGCGATGGAACACCTTGCTGTCGATGGTGCTCGGCATGGCAACGACATGGCCGAGCGCCTGATACGTATCCATGACATGGGCCTTCAGCGCCTCGCTGGTGGTCATGACGACCGAGGCGTTGCGTGTGGCTTTGCGGAGAGCGCCGATCATGCCCGGCAGCTTTGCCTGTCCGAACCCTTCGAAGTTATCGTAGAGATCGACCGCATAGGGAATTCCCAGGCGACGAGACAGCCAGGCGGCGAGCGCGATATGAGGTATATCAGAGGCGCCGATCAGCAGATCGGGGGCGAAGCTGCACAGGTCGCGCTTCAATGCAAACGGGTAGGCGCCGAGCTTCAACGGATTTCTTCCGAAGGAACGCGATATCCATTCAAGCTGACCGTCGGATGCTTCGTGAGACCAGCGGCCTTCTTCATGGCCCTGGTAACTCAGGCAGTAACCGCGGACGTCGTGCCCCAACTGGGCAAGTTGCCGAGGAATCTCATACAGGCGCGCATAGCGATCCAGGATAACGTCCTTGGCCATATAGAAACGTTTGCACAGAAAAGCAATGCGCATAGTTAGTCTCAGCCAAGCAGTCGGCGAGCCGCAGCGAGCGCGGCGCCGACGACCTGATCCATGTTGTAGTAGCGGTATTGCGCTAGCCGTCCAACGAAGGTGACGTCAGGTTCGCCGGCGGCGAGCTCTTCGTACCGCTTGAACAACGCTTCGTTCTCGGTGTTTGGAATGGGGTAGTAGGGATCGCCCTCAGCCTGTGGATACTCCTTGACGATGGAGGTGCCCTCATGGGGCTGGCCGGTGAGGTGCTTAAACTCGGTGATTCGCGTATATGCAAAATCATTTGGGTAATTGACCGTACCGGTTTCCTGGTACTGGGGAATGGGAAGGTGTTCGTGCTCGAATCGAAGCGAGCGATAGGGGAGGCGACCGAAGCAATACCGAAAGTAAGAGTCGATTGGTCCCGTATAGACAACATGAGTCGCGCTGATCATGCTCCGGACATCTTCGAAATCCGTATTCAGTTCGACGGTGATATCTGGATGATTGAGCATCGCTTCAAACATCCGTGTATACCCTTCTTTAGGCATGGCCTGAAACGTATCCGTGAAGTAACGATCATCAGAACTGGTTCGCACGGGGATACGCGCTGCCACTCCGGCTTTAAGCTGAGAGGGCTCCAATCCCCATTGCTTGCGGGTGTAATTAAGGAAGAACTTTTCGTACAAGTCCCTTCCTACGCTATTGAGCACGACATCTTCGCTAGTGACCGTTGGTGAGCGTGGCTCCCGTACGCGCTCGAGGAAAGCTTCGGCTTCAACCTCGCGGAGGTTCAGGCCATAAAGCAGGTTCAACGTGTCCCGGTTGATCGGAAATGGATAGAGCACACCGTCCACCGCGCTTTTGACACGATGTTCATAGGGGCGCCATTCGGTAAAGCGCGAGAGATACTGGAAGATACGCTCACCATTGGTATGAAAAATATGGGGGCCATATCGGTGGACGAGGATTCCATGCGAATCCACTTCGTCGTAGGCGTTGCCTGCGATATGTGGACGCTTGTCGATCACACGTACGCGATGTCCCGCATCGGCTAGTTCGCGAGCGACTACCGAGCCAGCGAACCCTGCTCCCACGACTAGTACGGAACTCAGATTGAATGACATGAAAGTCTCAAAGAATCATCAGCGAAATGAAGGTTTACGGCGTGAGGCCCCATCGTTCGTGACGGCGCCCCTTGCGGCCGGCGAGCCCGTCGACCATGCCGCCGAAGAAAGCGACGGTTTGTTTCCAGCGACCTTTTTGGCGCGCCAACGTGATGAAGTAACGTAGAAAAGATCCAGGAATGGTCGAATAGTAAAGTGCCGCGCCGTAATGTCTTTTCGCCGTGAGGAGCCTGTTCCTAGTGTCGTAGTAGCGCTTCCAGGGCGGGAGTCGCAGTGCGCTGAAGGGGCGCCAGCCTAGCTGAATGACGTCATTCTCTGCGGCAGGATGTTGGAGCCTGCTCTTCTTGACGAGAAGGACACGCGCGCCGGTGGTTCGAGCGCGCAGGCAATACTCGACATCGTCCGCGGCGATGAAGTAATCAGCGTCTGGCAGGCCGATTTTCTCGATGATTCTAGCGCTCACGAGCAAGCCCAGGAACGGAATGAAACTGACATCCAGAAGTTCAGGAAGTCTGGCATGGTCATAGATGGTGTCATTGGGTCCGCCTCCCACGCGCACCATGGGCCATGACAGCTTGTCGTTTTGCAATGCAACGGAGCCATAAAGGTGATCTTGATCTGTGGCGACCGCGATGAGTTCGCGTAGAGCATCCGGCTCGGGCATAGCATCATCGTCCATGATCCAGATCCAGTCGGCTCCTTCATCGACCGCTTTGCGCATGCCGGCGGCGAAGCCGCCAGCACCACCAGTGTTCTGGTCAAGTGTCAATACTTTGAAGCCAGGACGGCTTAGCCAGCCAGCCTGGCGGAGCGCCTCTTGAGTGCCGTCGCTGGAGGCGTTGTCCACGACTAATATGCTGGCTGGCTGGGCGGTTTGCGCGGCGATCCGTTCGAGCGCTTCGAGTAGTAATTTCTTGCGGTTGTATGTCACTACGACGATGGTGACTTTCATGTTTGTGCTATGCGAGTGAATGGGTGGCGTATTAGCGCTTGAATGGAATAACCGAAGGCTTACGATCGCCGGCCGCCCAATCGGGGAGTGTCTCTGCGCGAGCAAGATAACTGCGCCTGTCTGCCGTCTGGAATGGCGTGCAGATCCATGCGTCGAGCATGTTTCGGTTGGAAATCGGCTGAGGAGGCGTCACCAGCGAGCGCCGGATCTCGAACAGCCCAGTAAAGGAACCGAGAATGAGCAAGCAGATAGCAAGTCTCAGGGGCTGCGCTTTGATGTCTCCGCTTGCCATTGCGTGACCGCAGGCGAATGCGAGCAGAGCAAGAGCTGGCACGGAAGACCGCATGACGAGATCCTTGCTGTCGCCGAGAGCGAAGAATGGCAAGGCGAAAAGCATCAGTACGACCGTGGTCATGAGCGATTTTGGCAATAACGAGCAGGCAGACTGACTACAGATCCATAGGGCGGAGCCAAGCTCGACGATACAGAATGCCAGGTATTTAAGAAGGAATGGGCCATCCACTTTTACAACATGCAGCGCGAAAGCCCCCGAGTCCGCATGCAGATAGTAGATTGCCGGAAGGACGGTCAGTCCTGCGAACGCTATCGTGATAAGGATCCGGCCCAAGGGAGCGCGATCCGGCGCGCTCAGGAAGAAGAAGAGTGCAAAAGGTGCGGCCCCGATGAAAGCGAACGGTGACCAGAGTGGTAGTAAGGCGAACAGGATAAGCAGATCGGCGAGCGCCAGGCCGTTCCTGAGCCTGGCGAGCACGAAGACAGCGAATGCCCAGGCCGGCAATGCGTGTGGTGGCGCCCAGAACAGCAACGTGATGGTAGAAGAGTACTGGAGTTCTCGATTCCACCACTCCAGATGGGATGGAATGGGATGGTGGTCAATCAGTGCACTGACGATGTGGGGGACGATATCCAGTCCGCTAAAGGCGACGAAGACCACAAGAAATACGAAGCGACGCTTCGTGCCCGTAACGACTGAGCCGGCAAGGGCCAATAGTAAGGTAAAAAAAACGCTGTTTTGAATGAGCAGGGCAAGATGGGCGATGCGTAGACCAAAAAGCTTGCCGAAGATGGCGGGCAACATGTACATGCCGATAGGCGCCCGCATGACAAGCGTTTGTCCATTGTCGGTGTAGGTCGGCAGCCAGGGTTGCTGGACAAGATCGGCAAGGGTGGCATTGCGGACGATCCAGTCCGGGTTGGCGTAGAAGAAGCCCCCTTCCCCGCCTAGGGCGAATAACAGTATCGAGACGGAGAAATACAGAAACAGAATCTTCCAACTGATCTGTTCAAGTGTTGAATCGGCAGCGCGGTGACGTAATGCTGCCGCGAGTACAATTAACAGGGCTGCCGCGATGGCGGCAATCCATCCGAAGCTGCTGATGCCCGCGTAGAGCACCAGGTAGGGTGCAGCCATGAGGGTAATGACTGAGAGCACTAGGCGATCTACCGGAATGTAGCCGCCGGAACGCCTCGCGGTAGACGTCTCGTTCATCGAACTCGCTCCGGGCAATGGCGGAAAATATCCTGCAATGCCCCCGTCCGGCTGAGGGCGACGCCCATGGCCAGAGTAATGATCAATTCCGTCACGAAAACGGCCATCGCGGCCCCCATTCCCCGGTAGCGCGCGGCCAGCGGAAGCATCAGCATGATGTTAGAGAGACCCGCAGCGAACAGTATATGGCTGAAGGTCCGCGTCATGCCCATCGGTATCATCATCTGGACACCGAAGATCCCGGAGACTCTGACCAGCAGCGGGATAAACGCAAGCATGCGCAGTATGGGCACCGCTTCGGCATATCCCGGGCCGAGAACCAATCTGACAAGTTGGGGAGCAAAGATGCACAGAGCTACTCCGAGCAGCGCGCTTGCCGGGATTTGCAGTATGAATAGCCGCCTGATGAGCGCGAATCCCTCGGGGTCTCTCTTCTGCACCAAAGGGCCAATGCGGGGGTACGTCGCTCCTGATAGCGGTTCGAGCAAATTCTGGGCAACAAAGCGGAACTTATCGGCAGCAGCGAACTGGCCTACCGCTGCCGGGCCTGAGACAAGGCCGAGCACGACATTGTTGGCGGTGGTGTAAAGGCTGATCGAGGCGGTCGAGAGAAAAACATGCCAACCTGACATGAGTGTGGCGCGCAGACCGGCCAGGTCGGGAAGGCGATAACGTACGATGCCCCAACGCCGCAGGTGTGCTTGAACGATGAGGCCGGACAGTAAACCGCCGGAGCTGCTGATTAATGAGGCAATGGCTGTATCTCCCGGGTGATGCACGAACAGAAAGATCATTGGCACGACAGCCATTCGTCCTAGAACCATAGATATCGCTATCGGGCGTACGTTTTCCATGCCCTGGTAGAGCCATTGTGGGATGAGAATGGCTCCCGCGACCGCAGGCAGGTTGGCGAGTATGAGAGTTCTGTTCTGTTTAAGAGGCGGAATGGCCTCGCACAGGATGGCCAGTATGAGCGTGCCGCCCATGGCTAGAAGACATTTCGCTGCCGTGACGTTGGCAAAGTGACGCGAAAGGACGGTCGGCTCGTCTCGACGCACAGAAGCGATATGCGTGGCGGACCAATTGAAACCATACTCGGAAACTAGCAGTACATAAGTAACGACGGCCTGCGCAAACATCATCGAGCCAAACTGTGCGGCGCCGAGGCAGCGGACGAGGTATGGGAAAGTGATCAGTGGGAATAGCCAGCTGGCCGCCTGAATGGTCAGCAGGGCCGCCGTGTTTTGCCAGATCGTACGGTCCATGCTCAGCGCATGCCGCTTTCGATCAAGGCGCACCTCATGGTGAAAGAGCGCGGAATTGGAAGGAGTTGAGGCCTCATTAGGAGCTCCTCAGCGAATGCCGGGCAGATGCGACAGCTCGGTCAAGGTAGTATCCAGACTTCCTCCAACATTGAGTGTCTTGAGGTGCGCTATGGCGCGACGGGCTTCATTAGGCTGATCGCTCGCTGCGAGCATGCGTGCCAAGGTGATCCAGTAGGCAGATTCGCCAGGAGCTTTCTCGGCGGCTTCGCGAGTCATGCTCAGGGCCAATGAGCGGTCATCCAGTACGTTCCACGCGTAGTCTCCGTATGTCGCTAGTAAGCGCGGAGCTGGTGCCGGATGATCTAATGCCGCGAGGAATGCCTGGATCATGCGGTCTTCGGGCAATTCACAGGTTTTCTGGCGCGCGCATTGCGTGAGCGCGGCCAATGAGCTTTCGTCCTGTACTCCAGGCTTGCGGGATTTCAGCTTCACGATCATGGTTTCCCACCAGGCATCCTTAAGCGGCAGATGCATACGCGAGTTCATGAATATCAGCGCTTGCTGCGGAAGGATCGACGACTTCGACATGGCCGCGGCGCGTTCGAGTGGCTCGTAGGCCATGCGCGTGAAAGGCGACAGCGGTTCGTAGTGCGAATAGATGATGTAGACGCGACCCAGTTCATATTGAGCCCGAGGAGATCCGGGCGCTCTTGCCGCCAACTCTTCCGCGAGATTGAGCGGATTACTCCAGGCGTGAGCAGTCATGGCGGTCAGGCTTGCCCACATAAGGATCAGCCCGCCGAGCAGGACGCGCCGGGGCAGAAGCAGCGTCTGGTTGCCAGCCGGTATCACGCCAGCCAGCGGGGGCACGACCACGAGCAGAAGGCCGAAACTCGCGAAGTAATTTCGATGCTCATAGATGAGCTCGAGCGGCAGGACGGTGCCTGTCAGCAGGTGGCAGCCGAGAAAGAGCAGAAGGCCCAGCGAGGCTATCGGCGCTGTTTTGCGCAGGCGTATTGCCGCCGCAGCGAGCAAAATAAGAAACGCAATTCCAGCAAGGGTCGTCCAGGGAGACAGGAGGCCAGACGAATTGGCGAAGTCGTCGTGATAGAAGCTCAGCTCCCCCATTGTCGGGAGCAGCGTCCAAAGCACATAAGTCGAAACGATACGCGCTTCGCTGAGCAATCGAGTGCCGAGCGTGAAGTCGCGATTGGCCCAGGTACCCGGTTGCAGCAAGCCAGGCAGAAGCCAGGCGAGGCCCAGGACTAGCGGCAGGGCGAGCAGGAACAGAAACGCGGTGATGACCGATATGTCACGCCGTCCGTTCGCCTGCCGAAACCCAAACAAGGTCCATTCGGAGGCGGCGGCGTAAAGCGGGAGCATGATGGCGGTTTCCTTGGCGAGCAAGCCTGCCATCGTGCCGACTGCTACGCTAGCGGCACAAAGGACGAAACCAGTCTTGTATTGTCCCCCCCTCAGCATTCGTTGGCGGCCGGCTAGATAGCCTATCAGTCCGGCGAGGACAAACAGATTGGCGAGACTCTCCATGCGCTGCACTACATAAAGGACCGCTGTGAGATTGATTGGCAGCAGCAGCCATGCGCCCGCAATTACCGCGGCAGTGATGCCTTCGTGAGATGCTGCATGCGGCCTGGCATTCGAGGCTCCGCTGAGCGATGACGCGATGCGAAGGATCCTTCTGGATAGCAGGAAGACCAGACAGCTATTGAGCAAGTGGATTCCCAGATTGGTCAGCTTCATCCAATAGGGATTGAGCCCTGAAAGCAGGTAGTTGATTGCAAAGCTCAATGAAGCCAGCGGACGCTTGAATTCGCTCGCCGGAGAAGACAGCGCTGCGCGGATCAGCGTCGAAGGGCTGGCATTCTCCGGCTGCACGCTGTGGTTATCGACGATGTTGGGGTAGTCGTCGAAAAGCCAGCCTCCGGCCAGGCCTGGCCAGTAGATCAGTATGGTCACGGCCAGGAAGGTCAGCAGGACCAGACTGGAAAGGGGTGGAAAGCGTTTAATGGTCATGCTGAATGGGGAAGTTGCCGTTGGCGCATGGCGTCGTCTTGCAGGGTCTGCCTTAAACGTACCAGTTCCCGATCCCAGTAGTTCTGGCGGGTAAGTATCCAGGCATGGATTTGTGGCATTCCGATTTCGGGTTTGGCTTCTTTGCTCCGTTCAGCATCGTAGCGGGCCAGATGAGCAAGTCCTTGCGCTGGATGGCCTGCGGCGCCAAGTATCGCTGCCTGCTTGAGTGCCGCGGAGATACGGACTTGCTGATCCAAAGCAAGGTTGAAGCTGGCTAACGCCTCCTCAGGCATATCACGTACCAGCGCAAGGCGGCCTTGCAGGTGGTAAAGGTCCTGGCGTCGCCCTTCGGTGCTCATCAGCAGAGGGTTCTCCATTGCCGCCTCGAGAAGCCGGCCGATGGTTGCTGTCGTCATTTCGGGGCACGCGGGCGAATGGGCGTTGTCGATGGCACGGCCGAACCAATTCGACAGCAGGGTGCCGGCATCGCGAGTCGTACGCAGTGCAGTCGTAGCCTGTTCGAGATCGATATTCGTGAGGTTGCCCTGTTGGCAACGTGCAGCCAGCAGATTTAGGGCGAGCTGGATCTGATCAGGATTGCGGGCCAGGGCTGGCGCGAGACGTGCGACTGCCAATGCTGGTTTTCCGGCTTGTATTTCCGCTTGTGCCGCATAAGCCTGGGCCCTTGGCGAGTGTGGATTGATTTTTGCCCAGAGCAAGGCTTGGTCGCGCGTGTTGCCCCATAGGTCAGCGCGCGCATACGACATGCCGGCAAGTCCGCTCAGGATGACAAGCATCAGGCCGATTTTTAGCGCTAATGCTTCATTCGGGGGCGGGTAAGTTCTGCTCGGCGAGAGTGTGGACGGCGCGCCGCAGAGCCACTGGGCTAGTGGCCAGAACAGCAGCATGGCCGGCAGGTAATTTCGATGCTCGAAATAGAGCTCAAGCGCGACAGTCGTCGATTCCATCGCATGGCCTACGAAGAAGAAGGCGATGGCAACGGCCAGGACTGGTTTTTTGTTTCGAAGCATCCAGGCCGATACCAGTAATCCTGCAATGGCAAGGATCGCAAGCCATGTGCTGGTTGGGGTCCAAAGCGAAGTGGACGCCCGGTACTGATCGTTGAAAAGTCCGGTGGTATAGGGGTGCGGGAACCATAGCAATTTGAGGTAGTCCACAAGTACGCGTGGCTCGGTGAGAAGTCTTTGGCCCAGCGTCCAGGGACGGATCGATGAAATTCCATGCGCCATGCCGCGCCAGCCTTCGTGCAAGAGGAACGACGCTATGGCGAGCGTTGGCACGATTATCAAGAGGATAAGGGCGACACGGTAATGTCTACCCAGTGAGGGCGTAGGTGATGAGGGCGTTGCCGCTGCATTTCTGAGAAAGAAATACTCGACAGCTCCCATGAGAGCTGGCAGAAGCAAGCCGTTGGCCTTGCTCAAAGTGGCAAGAAGAGTAGAGAGGCCAAAGCCGAGTGTGGCCCATATCCAGCCACGGACAGTTGCGCCGTATCGGAACGCGACGCGGGCTTGAAGCCACGACAGTAGACCGACAAGCGTGAACGTGGTTGGTAGGATAGCCTCACGCTGCACGATATATAGCGTGGTGGAGACCAGTAATGGGTGCAGGAGCCACATGGAGGCGCCCAAGACGGCTGCGGCGTTGACACGCAGAGGATGTTCCTGTGCGGCTGGCAGGGCTTGGCCGAGCTTCCGTAGCAGCGTGGCTAGCAGGAGCCCGTTGAGAAGGTGCAAAAGCAAATTCGTTCGCTTGAATGGCCATGGTTCGGCGGGCCAGTCGTGGGCATCCAGCAGGAAAGTGATCAGCGACACCGGCCTTCCAGTGGGGTCGGCGGCGCCCGAAGTTACATAGCGCCAGAAAGCCTGCCAGTTATCGATGGGCCCCATGCTCCCGAGGTTGGGGAGGTTGGCGTAATCGTCGAAAAGGAAGCCGCCCTTCAGGCCTGGGGCATAGATCAGCGCGGTAATAAGCAGGAGGGCTGCGAGGAAGAGCCAGAAAAAAAAACGGGCGTCCGTCCAAAAAAGAAGCCGCCGTGAGGCGGCTTCTTTTCCATTCGGTGCTTGACCGATTAGCGGCATGCGGTCGGCAGGTACTTCGAAGCAATCGTGGTACCAGCAGCAGCATTGCAGTGCCAAGAGGTGCTGCCAGCGGAAGTGACAGCCGACAGAACCAGCGTGTTGGCGCCGGAAGCCGTGATCTTGGAGTTGGCCTTGTTGCCCATCGTCACGGTGATCTTGCCTTTGTTGGAAGTGGCATCGACGCTAAGGACGTAATTGCCGTTGATGCTGCCGGCAGTGGCAAGGCCCGCAGACACTTGGCTGGTCGGAAAGTCGCCCTTATTGCTATAGAACTCAGCCAGCGCGGTCTTCGAGCCGTCCGCCAGGGTCATGCCCTCGGACACCTGCGAGCGGATCACATAGTCCTGATAGGCAGGAATCGCGATGGCGGCCAGGATGGCGATGATCGCAACGACGATCATCAGTTCGATAAGGGTAAAGCCCTTCTGCATGTTCTTCTTCACAGTCGTTCCTCTGTCTTGGTTAGCTAACCGTAGTTGATGCCCCCTGAGCCCCAGTCCCTAATCCCCCTAGGCGGGATTGGTCCCCATAACTTGCGGTCAGGAATGACCAGGAAGCTCGCGCCAAAAGAAGCAGTTTGCATGCCACTAATGACGCCGAGATATTTCCGCATATCGGTAGCCGCGGAGATTGTGCACGTCATCACGGAAGCTTGACAAGCAAGGATTTCGAGCCATTGATTTCGCGAAAACGTGATGCGGCTGACAAGCAAATAAGGCTGCCCAATTGCGTCACGTAGTGACCAAAATCGGCATTTTGGCGTGTTCTTTCAACGTCAGCTGCGGCAGATAGCGGGCAGGTATCGGCTCGGCAAACTGCTCCCGGCACACGTCCACGTAATGCTGCCTGCGTGCGTAACCGGCGAGAGAACAAGGCTGAAATTGGCGATAGCCTTGTTGGCTTTCGGTCCTTTGAACTCGACGTTGACGTGTCCGCCCGATGCATCCACTTTGGAGACATAGCTGCCATTGATGGAAACACTCGAAGCGAGTCCCGCCGAGCTGTTGTTCGGGGGAAAGCGGCCGGTATTGGAAATGAAGTCCCATACGGCGGACTTTGCACCGGTCGAAAGGCTTACGCCCTCTGTTACTTCGGCGCGGATCACATAGTCCTGATAAGCAGGAATGGCGATGGCCGCAAGAATGGCGATGATCGCGACAACGATCATCAGCTCGATCAGCGTAAAACCTTTGGCAAGGCGGTGGTGCGACATGGATGGTCCCCTGGGTGTCTACATCCCGGGAAAGGCATGTTTTGTACCAAGAGCGTTACCGGTGCCGGTCGGTACATGGGGCGCCCGTTAGGATTGTGCATTTCGTGACCGACGGCACACGATTTACACGCCCATGGCTTTGGAGCCGAGACCTCACCTCACCCCATGCATCCACCGCCTGACCACCGGCGTCAAAACCAGCGCAAGAACGGCAGTCCCCAGCCCCAGCCAGACCATATGTCGGAACAACTCCCCGTACTTCGCGGCCGCCATCGCCATATCGATCTGCCCATCCGCTGGCACGTCCAGCGCGGCGAGCTTGCCCAGGATCGACGCCAGCTGCTCTGAGAACGACGTCCCCAGCCACCACGCCCCCATCATCAGGCCAGCCACCTGCGGCACCGAGAGCTGCGTCACCGCCGATAACCCGATCGGCGACAGCGCCACTTCGCCGATCTCGATCAGCAAATAGGCCAGCACGATCCACCAGACGCTCCCAAGCGCCGTGCCGGCGCCTTCGGGGTTGCCTGCGATCAGCGGTAGGAACGACAGCCCTGCGAAGGCCAGGCCGATGGCGCTCTTGGCCGGCTTGGAGGGATTGAGGCCCATCCGGTCGAGGAGCGGCCACAGCCATGCGGCGATCGGCGAGAGCAGCACGATGAACAGCGCACCCAGGTAGGTGAGCGAGCTGGCACTCTGCGGCAGCACGATGCAATCGCGCACGATGCAGACGATGCCCATCACCGTGAGTCCGCCCAGCAGCAGGCCGGGCAAGCGGCCGCTGCGCAGGCGCAGGGCGATGGCGACGAGGATGGGGCTCAGTACCAGCGGCAGGGTGGACCAGGGCACCGGATGACCGTCGCGGATGACCAGCGAGGGAAACAGGTCCTTGGTCAGCATGCGGTCGTTGAACAGCACCCACGAGCCGTAAGTCTGCTCGTACAGGGTGAAGAACAGCAGGCACACGCCGACGAAGAACACGCAGGCCAGCATCTGCTGGCGCTGCACGCGGTTACAGCGCGCAGTGACATACCAGGCCAGCCAGCCCAGCCATGCGGCCATCGTCGCCACCTGCAGCCACAGCACGGCAGTGCCCAGCTGCATCAGCGCCCACAGCCCCGGTAGCGCCAGCGCGGCACAGAGGTAGATGGTCCATTCGACATTCAAGGGGCCGAGCAGGCGGCGCTTCAGTGCTGGTGGATTCGGCGGTTCGGCGTGACCTTGCAGATACTTCTGTCCGGTAAGGAACACGGCCAGGCCCGCCAGCATGCCGATGCCTGCGGCGCCGAAGCCGTAGCCCCAGCCGAAGCGCTCGCCGAGATAGCCGCAGATCAGCGCCGAGAACAGCGCGCCGACATTGATGCCCGCGTAGAACAAGGTGAAGCCGGAATCCAGCCGCGGATCGTCTTCCGCGTACAGCTTGCCCACCACGGTGGAGATGTTCGGCTTGAGGAAGCCGACCCCGCTGATGATCAGGGCAAGCGACAGATAAAACACGCTGAGCGCGACCAGGTCCCGGTGCACGACGCCGTCCGGTCCGATGGTCGCTGCATGGCCTTCCACCGCCATGCCCAGGTGGCCCAGGCACAGCAGCACACCGCCGAGCACTACCGCCTTGCGCATGCCGAGGTAGCGATCGGCCAGCAGGCCGCCGAGCACGGGCGTGGCGTAGACCAGACCACCATAGGCTCCGAGCACGGAGAGGCTTTCGGCGTCGCTGAAGCCATGGTGCTTGATCAGGTACAGCGCCAGCAGCGCCTTCATGCCGTAGAACGAGAACCGCTCCCACATCTCAGTGAAGAAGCACACGTACAGCCCTTTCGGGTGGCCGAACAGCTCATCCGAGTGGGCGGGGGCCGCGGGTCCGGCGGCGAGGGTGGCTTGGTCCATGGGCGGGCCCGACTGCAAAAGCGGCGAGTATAGCGATGGCACGGCCGGAGCCGGAGTCCGCTTGCTGCGCCATTCCTTGCGCCCCGTGGCGCAGGCTTTTACCGTTCGTGCTTTACGTCTGTCGAGGGAATCCCGCCATGAAACCGCTGCTCGCCGCCCTGGCGCTGGCGCTGGCGACCACGTCGGCCATCGCCGCCGAGGTCGAGAACCGCTCACCGCATCCGTTCAATATCCGCGATCTGGTGATGATGGACCGCGCGGGCGATCCGCAGCTGTCGCCGGACGGGCGCTATGCGCTGTACACCCTGCGCAGCACCGATTACGCCGCGAACAAGGGCGTCACCGCCATCTATGTGCTGGACCTGCAGCAGGGCGGCCAGCCGCGCAAGCTGGTGGACAAGGGTTCGTCGCCGCGCTGGGCGCCGGATGGTGCGTCGTTCTATTACGTTGCCGCGAAGGACGGCGTGGCGCAGCTTTGGCGCGCCCCGCTCGGCGCCTCGGCCGGCACGCCGGCGCCGGTGACGCATGCGCCCATTGACGTCAATGCGTTCAAGCTGTCGCCGGACGGCAAGCAGGCGCTGCTGAGCTTCGAGGTCTTCACCGACTGCGCCGACCTGGCCTGCACCAAGGAGCGGCTGGACGGCCGCGAAGCGGACAAGGCGACGGGCACGGTCTACGACAAGGTGTTCGTGCGCCATTGGGATACCTGGGCGGATGGCCGTCGCGCGCAGCTGTACATCGCGGATCTCGGCAATGCCGCGGAGATGCCGCGCCTGCTCAGTCGCGATATCGATGGCGACGTACCGAGCAAGCCTTTCGGCGGCGACGACGAGTTCAGCTTCTCGCCTGATGGCCGCACGGTGTACTTCGGTGCGCGCATCGCCGGCAAGAGCGAGCCCTGGTCGACCAACTTCGACGTCTACAGCGTGCCGGCGGACGGCTCTGTCGCGCCGAAGAACCTCACCGCCGCCAATCTCGCCTGGGATGCGTCGCCGGTCGCTTCGCCGGATGGCAAGACGCTGTATTACCTGGCGATGAAGGAGCCAGGCTTCGAGGCCGATCGCTTCGCTATCATGGCGCTGGACCTGGACAGCGGGCAGAAGCGCGAAGTCGCGCCGGACTGGGATCGCTCGGCTGGCAGTCTGCAGATTTCCGGCGACGGCAAGACGCTATATGCCACGGCCGACGATCACGGCCAGCATCCGCTGTTCGCCGTCGATGTGGCGACGGGCAAGGTCCGCACCGTGGTAACCGATGGCTCCGTTGGCGGTTATGCGCTGGGCAAGTCGCGCCTGCTGCTGCAGCGCGATGACCTCAAGCATCCGGCCGACCTGTACGTGGCGGATCTTCAGGGCAAAGGCCTGAAACAGGTCACGCACTTCAACGCGCAGCGCCTTAAGAACACGCAGATGGGCGACGCGGAGTTCTTCACCTTCAAGGGCTGGAACAACGAGTCGGTGCAGGGCTACGTGGTCAAGCCGGCCAACTACAAATCCGGGCGCAAGTATCCGGTGGCCTTCATCATCCATGGCGGCCCGCAGGGCGCGATGAGCAATGCGTGGAGCTACCGCTGGAATCCGCAGACGTATGCGGGCCAGGGCTTTGCGGTGGTCACCATCAATTTCCATGGCTCCACCGGCTATGGTCAGGCCTTCACCGATTCGATCTCGGGCGATTGGGGCGGCAAGCCGCTGGATGACCTGAAGGCCGGCTGGAAGGCTGCGCTCTCCAAATACAGCTTCCTGGATGGCGATCGCGCCTGCGCGCTGGGCGCCAGCTATGGCGGCTACATGGTGTACTGGATCGCCGGCGTGTGGAACGAGCCGTGGAAGTGCCTGGTCGACCACGATGGCGTGTTCGACGCTCGCTCGATGTACTACAGCACCGAAGAGCTGTGGTTCGAGGAGAAGGAGAACGGCGGCACGCAGTACGACCACCCGGAAAACTACGAGAAGTTCAATCCGCTGAACCATGTGAAGGACTGGCGTGTGCCGATGCTGGTCATCCACGGCGGCAAGGATTTCCGCATTCCGGACGTGCAGGGCCTTGGCGCGTTTACCGCCATGCAGCGCCGCGGCATTCCCAGCCAGTTCCTGCATTTCCCGGACGAGAACCATTGGGTGCTCAAGCCGCAGAACAGCGTGCAGTGGCACGAGACGGTCAATGCCTGGCTGAAGCAGTGGACGGTGAAGGATGCCGGCAAGAAGAGCGGCAAGTAATCCTCCCGATGCAACGAAAAAAGGCGACCCTCGGGTCGCCTTTTTTATGCCCGCGCGCGCAACCTTTTCAAAGCCAGCGCGAGCGCTTCAGCCAGAAATAAATGCCGCCGACTACGCCGATAACCAGGCAGATCATCGTGGGATAAGCCCAGGTCTGATCGAGCTCGGGCATGTGATGGAAGTTCATGCCGTACCAGCTGGTGATCAGCGTCGGTGCGGCGAGCATCGCCGCCCAGCCGGCAAGTTTCTTCATCACCTC
Source organism: Dyella sp. CR10 (assembly GCF_055814425.1). Lineage (NCBI taxonomy): Bacteria > Pseudomonadati > Pseudomonadota > Gammaproteobacteria > Lysobacterales > Rhodanobacteraceae > Dyella > Dyella sp. CR10. The sequence goes on along the minus strand of NZ_CP185986.1, from coordinate 3,446,281 downwards.
GTTCTGGTTGAAGGTCACCAGGGAGAGGTTGATGTTGATCGCCGCGGCGAGCATTTCGCGCATCGCGCTGATGGACTCGTTGACGCGGAACACGTGGTCGTACACATCGCGGAAGTACGCGCGCAGCTCGTCCTGGATCAGGTGCGGATGCATGCGCACCAGCTGGCTGATGATGTCCTGCAATGGCGCCACGGCCAGGCGCAGGGTCATCAGGTCGCGCTGCATGTCGTAGAGGCGGCGTACCGTGCGGCGCTTGAAGGTGTCGCCGAAGATGTCCTGCTCCAGCTCCTGCAGCTCTTCCTTGAACTCGCGCACGATCGGCAGCAGGTTGTCGACGATGAAGTCGAGCACGCCGTAGAGGCCATAGCTGGGGCCGAGCGCCAGCAGATCCGGGGTGTGCTCGCAGGCGCGTCGGGCCGGCGCATAGGAAAGCGAAGCGCCGTGCCGTACGGTGACCAGATAACGCGCCCCCAAGAAGATATGCGTCTCGCCGAAGGCGATGTGCCCGTTCACCAGTTGCGCGGTTTGCACCACGATGAACAGCGAATCGCCGTAGGCCTCGATCTTGGTGCGCTGGTGCGCGTGCTGCGCGTCCTCGATCGCCAGGTCGTGCAAATCGAACTCTTCCTGCAGTTTCAACAGCAGCGATTCGTCCGGCTCATGCAGCCCCACCCATACGAAGGTATCCGGCTCCTTCAGCACATCGCTGATGGCATCGAGCGTGATATCGCCGATGCGCTTGCCGTCGCGGGTGTTGTAGGCGACGCAGTTGACCACCATGGCGGGCGTGGCGGTATCGGTGGCCGGAGCGGCGAGCGTGTTCGTAGGCATGGGCGCATGATGCCCAGGGCCTTGTTACGCCTTCAATAGCGAGGGGCTGAATCCGGTCAGACCAGCCGCCGCAAGCCGCGCCGCAGACTCCACGACAGCGCCAGCCAGCACGGCAGCGCGAACAGCAGCCACGGCTGGTTCTGTTGCACCGTGCTCGGGAGCAGGTGCATGGCGATGGCGACGACCAGGGCGATCAGCTGCAGCAGGAGGATGCGGTCGGCCAGGCGCGAGGCGGCGAGGCCGCGGCGCGCGCGCCATAGTGAAGGCAGCAGCAGGAAGGCGAGCGGATTGAACAGCAGCAGATTTGCGTTGGCCCAGGCGGAGTGGTGGGTGGTGAGGGTCCACAGCACCAGCAGCAGGAGGCCGACGATGCCGGCAGCCGTCAGGTAAAGCGTGCCGAGCAGGGCCAGGCCGGTGGGCCAGCGGCGGGCGCTGGCGACGAGCAGTGCGGCGAAGACGAGGCCGGCGATGGCGAGCGGGAAGCGCAGGTCGGGTGCCTGGTCCGGCGGCACGTCCAGGCGGTTCGGCGAAAGTACCTTGGCTGGTGCCGCCAGCATGCGAGTGCCACCCGCGCCGTCATCGACCTTTACTTGCGCGAGCTCGCGCTCGAGCACCATCGGCAGGAAGCTCTCCTGCCAGGCGCTGAGCGGCTGGTCGGCATACGGGCCGAGGCCCAGATCCAGGATCAGCATCAGCCATGGCTGCGCGCTCATCAGGCGCGCGGTCTGCTGGCGATAGGTCATGCCGCCTGGGCGCGCTTCCAGTTGCTTGCGGATCATGCCGCCGAGGGCGCGGTCGAGCGCATCGCGCACGCGCGTGGTGCAGTTGTCGGCGTAGTAATCGTAGTCGTAGCGCGCGTTTTCCGGACGCAAGTTCCACAGCAGGAAGTCGCGCAGTGCCGCGGCGTGCTCGGCCGTCAGGGCGAGCGGCTGGCGGGTGACGGAGCGGCCTGACTCGACGTAGTAGCGCTGGTCCACTTCGGTCGGCGCGGCATCCATCAGGTAATGCATGCGGCCGCGCGCGAAGTTGAGCAGGAAGCCGCTCTCGTCGAAATCGAACACGCCGTAGTTGAAGTTGAACGACTCGCCGCTGACCGTGTCGCGCACCTGGATGGCGTCGTGGCCGAAGCGTTCCCAATAGGTCTCGCCGGGACCGTAGGTGATCAACGCCACTTCCAGGTTGGCGCCGGGGGCGTCGACGACGCCCGCGTGAGCCTGGGCGAACACGCCTCCGAGCAGTGCGAACAACAGGAGGGTGCGAGCGATCAGGCTCATCGGCGGGCGTTTCCTGGGAGTGGGGGGGGATGGCCTCAGCCTTCGGCGAGGCGGGTCACGCGGAACTGCTGCACGCGGCGGTCGTCCGCCTCGGTGACGTGGAACAGGTAATTGCCGATGGCGACTTCCTCGCCCACCTCGGGCAGATGGCCGAATTCGGACGTGGCCATGCCGCCGACGGTATCGAACTCCTCGTCGGAGAACGCCGCGCCGGCCTGCTCGTTGAAATCGGCGATCGGGGTGAGCGCGCTGACCAGCCAGCCGCCGCCGGCCTGCTCGTGCATCAGCTGGGGTTCTTCCTCGTCGTCGTGCTCGTCGTCGATCTCGCCGACGATCTGCTCCAGAACGTCCTCGATGGTGATGAGGCCGGCGACGCCGCCGTATTCATCCACCACCAGTGCCATGTGGTTGCGGGTGTGGCGGAACTCGGCGAGCAGCACGTTGAGGCGCATCGCCTCGGGAATCAGCACGGCCGGACGCAGGATCGTCGTGATGCTGAAATCCTGGTCCTTGCCCGCGAAGCGGAGCAGGTCCTTGGCCAGCAGGATGCCGAGGATCTCGTCCTTGTCCTCGCCGTGCACGGGGAAGCGGGAGTGGCCGGATTCCACGACGGTGTCGAGGATCTCGCGCAGCGGCGCTTCGGCGGAGAGCATCACGATCTGCGCGCGCGGCACCATCACGTCGTCGACGCTCAGCTCGGTGACCTTGATCGCGCCCTCGACCATGGTGAGGGTGTCGTTGGACATCAGGCCGTTGGCCTGGGCGGAGCGGAGCTCTTCAATCAGCTCTTCGCGATTGCGCGGCTCGCCGGAAAACAGATGGCCCAGTCGATCCCACCATTTGCGGTGGGCCGGGCCGTTGGTACTGCCAGGGTCCTCGTTCATTACGCTTGCGGGTATGCCCGGATGGCGGGCGGAAAACCCAGTCTAGCCTAAAACTCGTGACAATTCAGGGCGCAAGCCGCGCTATCGGGCCCTTCAGGCATATGGATCGGCGATGCCCAGGCCGGCCAGGATGCGGGTTTCCAGGGCCTCCATGGCCTCGGCTTCGGCGTCCTCGATATGGTCGTAGCCCAGCAGGTGAAGCACGCCATGCACGGTCATGTGGGCCCAGTGATCGCGAGGTGCCTTGCCTTGCTCGGCCGCTTCGCGGGCGACGACCGGGGCGCAGATCGCCAGGTCGCCGATCAGGGGCAGGGCGACGCCCGGTGGCAGTTCGGCCGGAAAAGACAGCACGTTGGTGGCGTAGTCCTTGCCGCGGTAGTCGCGGTTGAGGGCGCGTCCTTCGGCACTGTCGACGATGCGGATCGACAGCTCGGTGGCCTTGCGCCGCCGCGCGCCGCGCAGCGCCGCTTCGGCCCAGCGGCGGAAGCTGGCCGGCGAGGGCACGCCTGCACGCGGTGCGGCGTAGCCGACGGAGAGGCTCAGGTTCGACGTGGCCGCCGCGGCCGCGTTGGCCTTGGCGCGGCTCATCGGTTGTCTTCCGTCTTCTGCTCAAAGCTCTCGTAGGCGCGCACGATCTTGGCCACCAGCGGGTGGCGTACCACGTCGCGCGAGGTGAAGAAGGTGAAGCTGATGCCGTCCACGCCGCGCAGCACTTCGATGGCATGGCGCAGGCCCGAGCGCACGTTGCGCGGCAGGTCGACCTGGCTGACGTCACCGGTAATCACCGCCACCGAGCCGAAGCCGATGCGGGTGAGGAACATCTTCATCTGTTCGACCGTCGTGTTCTGCGCTTCGTCGAGAATCACGTACGAATCGTTGAGCGTGCGGCCGCGCATATACGCCAGCGGCGCGATCTCGATCACGTTGCGTTCGATCAGCTTGGCGACTTTTTCGAAGCCAAGCATTTCGTACAGCGCGTCGTACAGCGGGCGCAGATAAGGATCGACCTTCTGCGACAGGTCGCCAGGCAGGAAGCCGAGCTTTTCGCCGGCCTCGACCGCCGGGCGCACCAGCAGCAGACGCTGCACGCGATTGGCTTCCAGCGCTTCCACCGCGCTGGCCACCGCCAGGTAGGTCTTGCCGGTGCCGGCCGGGCCGACGCCGAAACTGATGTCGTGCGTGGTGATGGCGTGCAGGTAGCGCGCCTGGTTGGGGCCGCGCCCCTTGATCACGCCGCGCTTGACCTTGATCACGACTTCCTGCGCGCTCTCGGCCGCTTCGGCGGTCAGCGCGTCGATGCCCGACTCGGCCAGGTGCAGGTTGATGCGCGGGCCGGTGAGGGTCTCGTGCTCGGTGCTGTCGTACAGCGCGCGCAGCACTTTTTCCGCCACGCGCGTGGCGGCGTCCTCGCCGATCACCTGGAACAGGTTGCCGCGATGGTCGATTTCCACGCCGAGGCGCAGTTCGATCTGGCGGAGATGTTCGTCGAACGGGCCGCAGAGATTGGCGAGGCGGGCGTTGTCTTCGGGGTCGAGCGCGAAGTCGCGCTGATTGAGCTCAGTCATAGGCGCGCGAGAGTAGCGCGGGGGAGGCAGGAGGGCTACCGGGGGAATAAGTCGGGGGAGCGGCCTGATCAAGCCCAGTGGCGGCCCTTGCGGGTAATTAACCAATTAATTAATTTATCCGGCATGTCCCGAACCAAGCCCTCCGCTCCTCGCCGCGCCGCCGGCCGCCCCGCTCGTGACGACCGCGACCTGCGTGCGCATCTGCTCGACGTCGCACTGGCGCGCTTTGCCCGTGACGGTATCGGCGCGACGCCGCTGCGCGCCATTGCCACCGACGCGGGGGTGACGCCGGCGATGCTCCACTATTACTTCGGCGACAAGGCGCAGTTGAAGCAGGCGGTGATCGAGGAGCGGCTGCTGCCGGCGTTGCTGCCGATGCGTGAGCGGTTGGCGCAGGTCGGCGGCGATCCGATGGTGCTGGTCGAGACCTTTGTCCGCGGCATCGGCGAGGTGGTGGCCCGGCATCCGTGGCTGCCGCCGCTGTGGGTGCGCGAGGTGCTGTGCGAAGGTGGGGAATTGCGCGAAGTGCTGTTCCACCACCTGCTGCCGAGCCTGCCGCAACTGCTCGCGCAACGATTCGCGGCGGCTCAGCAGGCAGGAACGCTCAATCCCGCGTTGGATCCCCGGTTACTGGTGGTGTCGCTGGTCGGCTTGACGCTGTTTCCGGTCGCCGGCGCGCCGATCTGGCAGCGCGTGTTCCAGGCCGATGACCTGGGTCCGGAGGCCCTGCGCGACCACACCTTGGCTCTGCTCGCCGGTGGACTGGCACCGCCTTTGTCTGGAGCCTCCTCATGAAACGATCTGTCATGTTCGGCGTTGCGTGGCTCGCTGCGGGTGTTCTTGCCGGCTGTGGCAAGGCACCTCCGCAAGCGCTCGGCACGCTGGAGTACGACCGTATCGGCATGCCCGCGCCGGTAGCGGAGCGCGTCGTTGCCGTCAGCGTGCATGAAGGCGATACGGTCAAGGCCGGACAGCCGCTGCTCAAGCTCGATCCCGCGCATACGCAAGCCGAGCTCGCAGCAGCCCAGGCACAGGCGCGGCAGCAGCAAGCTGCGTTGCTGGAGCTCCGTGTGGGGCCACGCCAGGAAGACATCGCCAAGGCACGCGCCGATCTGGCCGCCGCCGAGGCGCAGGCGCGCGATGCGCGCGCCTACTACCAGCGCCTGTTGCCGTTGCAGAAGGACAACTATGCGGCGGCCGCCGATATCGATCGCGCCCGTGCGGCGGCGGGCAACGCAGATGGGCTGGTGGCGGCCGCGCGGGCGCAGCTCGATGCCCTCGTGCACGGCACGCGTCCCGAGCAGATCGCGCAGGCCGAGGCGGCGCTGACAGCCGCGCAGTCGCAGGCGGAGGCGCAGAAGGTCTTGCTGGGCAAGCTGGACCTGGTGGCACCACGCGCGGGCCGGGTAGACAGCCTTCCCTACAAGCTGGGCGACCAGGCGCCCGTGGGCGCGCCGCTGGCCGTGTTGCTTGCCGGCGATGCGCCTTATGCACGTATCTATCTGCAAGAGCCGCTGCGCGCCCGCCTGCGCGTGGGCGACACCGTCCGCGTCCACGTGGACGGGCGCGACAAGGTCTATCTCGGCAAGGTGCGCCTGATCCGCAGCGAGCCGGAGTTCACGCCGTACTACGCGCTGGTTGGCGAAGACGCCGCACGCCTGAGCTACCTGGCCGAAGTGACGCTGGGGCCGGACGCCGCCGATCTGCCGGTGGGGCTGCCGGTGCGCGTGGATTATCCCGAGGCGAAGCCGTGAGCGCCGATGGCCAGGACGCAGCGATCCGCGCGCGCGGATTGACCAAGCGCTTCGGCGACCTCACCGCGGTCGATCACGTCGACCTCGACGTGCCCGTGCGGCATGTCTACGGCTTTCTCGGACCGAACGGCTCCGGCAAGTCGACCACTATCCGCATGCTGTGTGGTCTGCTCACGCCGAGCGGCGGCGAGATCGATGTGCTTGGCCTGAGCATTCCGCGCGAGGCAGAGGCGCTGCGCAAGCGCATCGGCTACATGACGCAGCGCTTCTCGTTGTTCGAAGACCTGAGCGTGCGCGAGAACCTCGAGTTCATGGCGGCAGTGCAGGGCGTGCCGAAGGCGCGCACGGGCGCGCGTGTCGACGAGCTGATCGAGCAGTACCACTTCGGTGATCGTCAGAAACAGCTGGCCGGCACCATGAGTGGTGGACAGAAGCAGCGGCTTGCCCTGGCTTGCGCCGTCATCCATGCCCCGGAGCTGCTGTTTCTCGACGAGCCGACCAGCGCGGTGGATCCGGAGTCGCGGCGTGATTTCTGGGAGAAGCTCTTCGAACTGGCCGACGAAGGCACCACGCTGCTGGTATCGACTCACCTGATGGACGAGGCCGAACGCTGCCATCGGCTGGCCGTGCTCGATCGCGGCGCGCTGGTCGCGGACGGCACGCCCGCCGAGCTGACCGGCAGGCTGGACGGGCGCACCTTCGTGGTTACCGGCGGCGACGCGCGCCAGGCGCAACGGCGGCTGGTCGACGTACCCGAAGTGCTCGGGGCCGCCCAGGTGGGCAACGAATTGCGCGTGCTGGTGCGCGAAGGCGGGGCGACGGGCGACGACGCGGTGGCGCATCTGCAGAAAGCGTTGGAAGGCGGCGCCCGAGTCGTGTCGGTGCAGCCGAATCTGGAAGACGTCTTCGTCGCGGTCACGCGCCAGCAGCGTTCGGCGCAGGAGCGCACCGCGTGAGCTGGCGCCGGCTATGGGCGATCGTCGTCAAGGAGTTGCGACAACTCAGCCGCGACCGGATTACGCTGGCGATGATCGTCGGCATACCGGTCATCCAGCTGGTGCTGTTCGGCTATGCCATCAATACCAACCTGCGCGGTCTCGATGCTGGCATTGCAGATCAGGCCAATACCGCCGGTTCGCGTGCACTGGTGATGGATATGCTGGCTACCGGCGTGATCGCCCCGGTGGCGCACGCCGATACGCCGGAGGAACTGGTGGCGATGCTGCGTCGAGGCGAGATCAGCATCGGTGTGGCGGTGCCGCCAGATTTCGAGCGGCGTCGCTACGACGGCCGGCAGGTCGCGCAAATCATGGTGGACGGCAGCGACAACGTCGTGCAGAGCGCTGCCGCACAGCTGGCACAGGTGCCGGTGGATGGCGGCGCGCCAGATACGCGCGCACCGCTGGTGAGCACGCCGGTGGCCGGTCCGATCAGCATCGTGAGCTTCTACAACCCGCAGCGGCGCTCGGCGGTCAACATCGTGCCGGGGCTGATCGGCGTGATCCTGACGATGACGATGGTGTTGTTCACCGGCATTGCGATCGTGCGCGAGCGGGAGCGGGGCAATATGGAACTGTTGATCGTCACACCGCTCACCAGCGCCGAGCTGATGGTCGGCAAAGTGCTGCCGTACATCGGCATCGGCCTGATCCAGACGACGGTGATCCTGGCGCTCGGGCGCTGGCTGTTTCAGGTGCCCATCCATGGCAGCCTGCTGGACGTCTATCTCGCCGCGATGCTGCTGATCCTCGCCAACCTCACCATGGGGCTGCTGATTTCCACACGGGCGCAGTCGCAGTTCCAGGCGATGCAGATGACGTTCTTCGTATTTCTTCCATCGATCCTGCTGTCGGGCTTCATGTTCCCGTTCGCGGGAATGCCGAAGGCGGCGCAGTGGCTGGCGGAGGTGCTGCCGCTCACGCATTTCTTGCGGCTGATCCGCGGGATCATGCTGCGCGGCGCCGGGCTGGGGGAGTTGTGGCGGGAGATGGCGGCGCTGCTCGCGTTTACCGCGGTGATGATGACCGCGGCGATTCTGCGGTTCCGCAAGCGGCTGGATTGATATGGCGGAGCGGGCCGTTGGCGCTGGGGTTCGCTGCGCTCATCCCAGTCTGCAGACTTCTTTCAGGCGGCTTGCTGGTCGCCGGCGATGTGTACGCGGCCGCGCAGGGAGTTGCTCATCGCCTCGGTGATCAGCACGTCCACGAACTGGCCGATCAGGCGGGCGGGGGCGGCGAAGTTCACATAGCGCATATTCTCGGTGCGGCCGGTGAGCTCGTTCGGGTCCTTCTTGCTGGGCTTTTCGACCAGTACGCGCTGCACCGTGCCGACCATCGCCTCGTTGATGCGCTTGGCGTTGGTGTTGATCGCGGCCTGCAGGCGCTCCAGGCGCTGGTGCTTGATCGCCATCGGCGTGTCGTCGGCCAGGTTGGCGGCTGGCGTGCCGGGGCGGGAAGAGAAGATGAAGGAGAAGCTCTGGTCGAAGCCGACGTCCTCGATCAGCTTCATGGTCTTCTCGAAATCTTCGTCGGTCTCGCCGGGGAAGCCGACGATGAAGTCGGAAGAGATGCAGATGTCGGGGCGCACCGCACGCAGCTTGCGGATCTTCTGCTTGAACTCCAGCGCGGTGTAGCCGCGCTTCATCGCGGTGAGGATGCGGTCGGAACCGGCCTGCACCGGCAGGTGCAGGTAGTTGGCCAGCTGCGGCACGTTGGCGTAGGCCTCGACCAGCGAGTCGGAGAACTCCAGCGGGTGCGAGGTGGTGAAGCGGATACGGCCGATACCGTCGATCTGCGCGATCGCGTGGATGAGCACGGCGAGGTCGGCGGTGCCGCCGTCGTGGGTGGCGCCGCGGTAGGCATTGACGTTCTGTCCCAGCAGGTTCACCTCGCGCACGCCTTGCGCGGCGAGCTGCGCCACCTCGACCACGACGTCGTCGAACGGGCGGCTGATCTCCTCGCCGCGGGTGTAAGGCACCACGCAGTACGAGCAGTACTTGGAACAGCCTTCCATGATCGACACGAAGGCGGTGGGGCCTTCGGCGCGCGGTTCCGGCAGGCGGTCGAATTTCTCGATCTCGGGGAAGCTGATGTCGATCTGCGGCTTGCCTGTCGCGCGCTTGGCCTCGATCAGCTCGGGCAGGCGATGCAGGGTCTGCGGGCCGAAGACCAGGTCGACGAACGGGGCGCGCTTGATGATGGCCTCGCCTTCCTGCGAGGCGACGCAGCCGCCCACGCCGATCAGCACGGGCTTGCCGCCTTGCTTGTGCTCCTTCCAGCGGCCGAGCTGGCTGAAGACCTTCTCCTGCGCCTTCTCGCGGATCGAGCAGGTGTTGACCAGGATCACGTCCGCCTCGGACTCGTCGCTGGTCAGCTCCAGGCCGTGCGACGCCTTGAGCACATCGGCCATCTTGGCCGAGTCGTACTCGTTCATCTGGCAGCCGTGGGTCTTGATGAAAAGCTTGCCGCTCATGGCGCAGGTACCGGTAGGAGAGGGGCGCGGGGCGCCGAACCGCACAGTTTACGCGTCCGGCCGGACAGATTCCAGCGAAGGTCTTGTGCGATCAGTGACTTGCAAGCTCCTTGCCGGCCACCCGGACGGCAAGTTTGCCGGCGCGCACGAAACGGCGAGCCCGCGCTTGGCTTGCCCTTCGGGCGGGGGCACACTGCGCGCCATGTCTGACGCCGAGCGACAAGGGGAAAGCATCGGCTCGTCTTCGCGGGCTTTCCGTTCCGGCCCGGCGGCGCGCCGGCTGGCGGGGGCGTGCGCGCTGCTCGGCGGTCTGCTCTGGTTCGCGCCGGCCCAGGCGGCCGGGCTGTACCGCTGCGTCGGCTCGGCGGGCGAAACTGTCTACAGCAACAGTACCGCCGGCTACCAGGGCTGCCAGAAGATCACGACCATGGCCGATGCGCCGCGGCCCGCGGCAGGCAAACCCAAGGCGACGACTCCCGCGCCACCGGTCGCTTCGCTGGCGTGGGTGCAGGGGCGTGTGCAGACCTCCGCGCAGGTGTTGCTCGATCCATCGCTGGTCGGGGTCCACGGCGATGTGGCTACCACGGCACGCGCTCTGCCGGCGCCTCCGGCATCGCCGGCCGGCAAGCCCGGCCAGTGGAGCTACAGCGAATCGAAAACGGCCGCGGAGGCGGCCGATACGGTAGCCGCGGCGGCGCCGGTCCCGGCGGGCGATCGCGTGCTGCGGGGCGCGGTGTACCGGGTGACGCGGCCGGACGGCACGGTCGAGTACACCAACATGAAGCCGGCCGGGCCGGGCACGCATGCCGTGACTATGCTCTTTACCTATATATCCACCTGCGTGGCCTGCAATCTGCACTCGCCGATCCGCTGGAACAGCGTGGAGCTCAACCTCACCGCGTATGCCGACACGATTCGCCTGGCCAGCAGCGAGTTCGGGTTGGACGAGGCTTTCCTGCGCGCGATCATCCATGCCGAGAGCGCCTACAACCCGCGCGCGCTGTCGCTCAAGGGGGCGCAAGGACTGATGCAGCTGATGCCGTCTACGGCCAGCGATATGGGTGTGCGCGACGCGTTCGATGCCGACCAGAACATCCGCGGCGGCGCGCGCTACCTCGCTCTGCTGCTGAAGAACTTCAACGGCGACGAACGCCTGGCTACCGCCGCCTACAACGCGGGCCCCGGCGCGGTGCAGCGCTACAGCGGCGTGCCGCCCTATGCGGAAACGCAGGTTTACGTCGAGCGCGTGGGAACGTTGCGCAAGCGCTATGGCCAGGCAGTTCGGCCGCCGGTGGCCGCGGCGCAGACGCCGGGACCCGGGCGCGGCTGACTTCAGTTGTCGAGCGTGGCCGTGGGCGTCAGCGGCGGCCGCTGGGTCAGCGTGACGTCGGTATGGAAGGGCGTGCCGTTGCGCAGGCCCGAGACTTCGACTTTGCTGCCAGGCTGCAGTGCCGCTTCGCGACGGCGCAGATCGGCCGGATCGACGATGTCGTCCTTGCCGACGCGCAGCAGGATGTCGTGCGGCTGGATGCCGGCCTGCGCGGCAGGGCCTCCGGGATAGACATCGGTTACCTGGGCGCCGCGCGCCGCCGCGGGCAGGCCGCTGTCGGCGGCCACCGGGACAAAGGTGTACTCCGTGCCAAGCCAGCCGCGCACCACGTGGCCGGTGGCGATGATCTGCTCCAGCACCTTGCGGGCGCTGCTGACGGGAATGGCGAAGCTGATGCCTTCGGCGTTGGCCGCCTTGCCGATCAGCAATGTATTGATGCCGACCAGTTCGCCGTCGGTGTTGACCAGGGCGCCGCCGGAGTTGCCGAGGTTGATGGCCGCGTCGGTCTGGATGAAATCCTCCGGGCTGGAGCTGCTCAGCTGGCGGCCGATCGCGCTGATGATGCCCATGGTCACGGTCTGGTTGAGGCCGAGCGGGTTGCCGATCGCGAGCACGACGTCGCCCGTGCGGGCCGGATGCTCATCGGCGAAGGGAATCACCGGTGGGCTGGATACGTCGATCTTCAGTACGGCCAGGTCGGTCTCGACGTCCGCGCCCACCAGCTGGGCCTTGGCCACGCGCCCGTCGTAGAGCAGCACCTGGATGTCGTCTGCCTTGGCGATCACGTGGTTGTTGGTGAGCACGTAGCCCTGGTTGCTGACGATCACGCCGGAGCCCAGGCTCTGCTCGCGCCGCTTGTAGATGGCGGGCCGGCCGCCGAACAGGCGTTGCAGCACCGGGTCCGAATACATCTGGACTCCTTGCTCGGTGACCATCTTGTTGGCGTAGATGTTGACCACGGACGGCGCCGCCTTGGCCACCGCGTCGGCGTAGGAGACAGGTCCGCTCGAGCGACCCGGGATGGTCGGGGCGGGGGCTGGCGCGCCAGGCTGCGTGCTGTGCAGGCCGACGCCTGCCCGCAGGCGGTCGCCTATACCTGGCCAGATCAGGCTGACCACGAAGGCGAGGGCCAATCCGAGGACCACGAAGCGGGCGATGAAGGCGAGCGTGCCGACGGCTTGTTTCATGAGGAAAAGTGAGCTGTGGCAACGCACTGGACGGTGGGTGTGGATCGACGCGGACGCCAGTCCTCTTTTATTGTACGAGGCAGGGGCTGACGCTACACTAACGCGATTTTTGCGGCTCCCAAAGAGTCGCACCTCAATGGCACAAGTACCGGAGAGCCTGATGGCGAACGAAGTCGTCGATCATGGCCGCCGACGGTTCCTCACAGCGACCACGGCCGTGGTCGGTGGAGCGGGAGTCATCGCGGCAGCCGTGCCCTTCATCAAGTCGTGGGAGCCCAGCGCACGAGCCAAATCCGCCGGTGCTCCCGTCACGGTCGACATCAGCAAGATCGAGGCGGGTCAGAAGGTGACCTACCCCTGGCGCGGTCTCCCGGTATTCGTCGTCAATCGCACCAAGGACCAGCTGGACGCTCTGCCCAGCCAGGATGCCCGCCTGGTGGACGCCAAGTCGAGCGGCAGCTCGGCCGAGCAGCAGCCCAAGTACGCGCAGAACGAAACCCGCTCGATCAAGCCCGAGTGGCTGGTGATGGTCGCCTTGTGCACCCACCTCGGCTGCGTGCCGGACTTCGTGCCGGTGATGAAGCCCGAGCCGTTCGATCCGGAATGGAAGGGCGGCTTCTACTGCCCGTGCCACAAGTCGCGCTACGACATGGCCGGCCGCGTGTACGCCGGCGTGCCCGCGCCGAAGAACATGCTCATCCCCCCGTACCACTTCGTGGATGACACGCACATCCAGATTGGCGTGGATCCGAAGGAGGCCGGCTGATGGCTACTGTGTTCTCGCGCATCGGCGATTGGGTCAACGAGCGCGCGCCGAACCTGGCGCCGACCTATCGCAAGCACATGACCGAGTACTACGCGCCGAAGAACTTCAATCTTTGGTACTACTTCGGCTCGCTCGCCCTGCTGGTGCTGGTCAACCAGATCGTCACCGGCATCTTCCTCACCATGAATTACAAGACCAGCGCCGCGGAAGCGTTCGCGTCGGTCGAGTACATCATGCGCGACGTGGAGTGGGGCTGGCTGATCCGCTACATGCACTCCACCGGCGCCTCGCTGTTCTTCGTCGTGGTGTTCCTGCACATGTTCCGCGGCCTGATGTACGGCTCGTACCAGAAGCCGCGCGAACTGGTGTGGCTGCTGGGCATGCTGATCTTCCTGGTGCTGATGGCCGAGGCCTTCATGGGCTACGTGCTGCCGTGGGGCAACATGTCGTTCTGGGGCGCCAAGGTGATTATCTCGCTGTTCGGCACCATTCCCGTGATCGGCAACTCCCTGGTGGAGTGGATCATGGGCGACTACCTGCCGGCGGACGCCACGCTCAACCGCTTCTTCGCGCTGCACGTGATCGCGCTGCCGCTGGTGCTGTTGCTGCTGGTGGTGCTGCACCTTGCCGCGCTGCATGAAGTGGGTTCGAACAACCCGGACGGCGTCGAGATCAAGAAGGGGCCCAAGGGCAATCGCTGGAATCCCGAGAAGCCGGCCGACGGCATTCCCTTCCATCCGTACTACACGGTGAAGGATCTGGCCGGCGTGGGTTTCTTCCTGATCATCGCGGCCTTCATCATCTTCTTCGCGCCGACGTTCGGTGGCTGGTTCCTCGAGCACGACAACTTCGTGCCGGCGAACAACCTGGTGACCCCGACCCACATCAAGCCGGTGTGGTACTTCACTCCCTTCTACGCGATCCTGCGCATGATCCCGTCATTCTTCAGCACGGCGATCTGGGGCGTGCTGGGCATGTTCGGAGCGATCGTGCTGCTGTTCCTGCTGCCGTGGATCGATGCCGGCAAGGTGCGTTCGATCCGTTACCGCGGTACGGGCTTCAAGGTCGCCCTGGGGCTGTTCGTGGTCTCTTTCATCGCGCTGGGCGCGGTCGGCGCGGGCGTGGTGGCGGAAGTCATCCCGGCCTGGTTCGGCAGCCACATCGACGTGACGTTCTGGGAGAACTTGTTCGGTCGCGTGATGACGCTGGTCTATTTCGGCTACTTCGTGTTCCTCTGGGTATACACGCGCGGTAACCGCGAGAAGACCAAGCCGGTCCCCGAGCGGGTGGTGTATGACCATGACTGAGCGGCAATCCCTGATGAAGCGCACTCTCTCTTCGATCGCCCTTGCCGCCGGCCTCCTGGTGGGCAGCACTTCCGTCATGGCCTCGGAAGAAGGCTCGCTGCCCTCGGCCGGCACCAACGTGCGAGACCAGGCAGCCCTGCAGCGCGGCGCCAAGCTGTTCTTCAACTACTGCGTCGGCTGCCATTCGCTGAAGTTCGTCCGCTATTCGCGCGTGGCCGAGGATCTGGGCCTGAGCGAGCAGGAAGTGATGAACAACCTCAACTTCACCGGCGCGAAGTTCGGTGATCCGGTGGTCTCGCACATGCCGGAAGAGTCGGCAGCCACCTTCTTCGGCAAGGCACCGCCGGATCTCTCGCTGGAAGTGCGCGCCAAGGGGGCGGACTGGGTATACGGGTACCTGAACTCGTTCTACCTCGATCCGACTCGCCCGGTGGGCTGGAACAACACGGTGTTCCCGAACGCCTCCATGCCCAATCCGCTGTGGGAGCTGCAGGGACTGCAGACCGCGGTGATGCACAAGGTGGATGGCGACGAGGCGGTCGAGAAGCTCGAGCTGAGCCGGCCGGGCAAGCTCACCCCGGCGCAGTTTCAGCAGGCCACCCGCGACCTGACCACGTTCCTGGAGTACGTGGCGGAGCCGGCGGCCCTGCAGCGGCAGCGCTACGGCATCTGGGTGCTGCTGTTCCTGGCCGGGTTCACCTTGCTGGCGTACGCGCTCAAGAAGGAATATTGGAAGGACGTCCACTAAGACGTCGCTCCTTGGCCCTGCATGCGGCGGCCCTGGCCGCCGCATGCGCATAGTCGATGGGGAGACCGCGCATGGTTCAAAGCGCACGTTCGCGATCCGTACTGGCCCTGTACTCGACCGCGGATGACATCCAGTGCCACCGCACGCGTCTGGTGCTCGCGGCCAAAGGTGTCAGCTACGACAGGGTGATCGTCGATCCGAGCAAGCCGCCGGAAGACCTGCTGGATCTCAACCCCTACGGCACCACGCCCACGCTGGTGGACCGTGACCTTACGCTCTACGGCACCTCGGTCGTGTGCGAGTACCTGGACGAGCGCTATCCCCATCCGCCGCTGATGCCGATCGACCCGCTGTCGCGCGCGCGGCTGCGCCTGGCCTCGCTGCGGATCGAACTGGATTGGCTGCCCGAAGTGAACACCATCCGCGCCGGCGGTCGGCCTGCCGATGCGGCGCGCAAGCGCCTGCGCGAGCACCTGCTGGCGTCGCTGCCGCTGTTCAAGGCGTCCAAGTTCTTCCTGAATCCGGAAATGAGCCTGGTGGATTGCCTGGTGGCACCGGTGGTGTGGCGTCTGCCCTGGCTGGGCGTGGACCTGGGCCGGGAAGGCAAGCCGATCGTGGATTACGGTGAACGCCTGTTCCATAGCCAGGGTTTTGCGCGCAGTATGACGCCCGAAGAAAAGGCCATGCGCCCTTGAGTACGCGTCCCAGAAGATGAGCAGTAACGATCAACACATTCCGATGACATCCAATCGCCCCTATCTGCTGCGGGCGATCTACGACTGGATCACCGACAACAACCTCACCCCGTACATCCTGCTGGATGCCATGCGGGAAGGCGTACGCGTGCCGCCGCAGGTGGTGAAGAACGGCCAGGTGGTGCTGAACCTGGCGATGCGCGCGGTCGCCAATCTGGATCTGGGCAATGAGTGGATCAGCTTCCAGGCGCGCTTCTCCGGCGTCAGCCACTCCATCCTGATTCCGGTGAACGCGGTGCTGGCGCTTTATGCGCAGGAGAACGGGCAGGGCATGATGTTCCCCGCCGAAGAAGACGGCGACCCGCCGCCCTCGCCGCCGGAGTCGTCACCCGACGACACGCCACCCTCCGACAGTGCCGATGCCGGGGAAAAGCCGCGCAAGGGCGCGCCGTTCTTGCGCGTGGTGAAGTAAGTCCCGGGGCCGCCAGCCGGGCGGCCTTTCTAGTGAAGACGCGTATCGTCCGCGCTCTTGCCGTTGAGGCGGGGGCGCAGCGGCACGACATTGTCGGAGCCGGATGTTTGGGTGTGCCGCTCGGGAATGCGCGTCTCGATGGTGGGCAGGCTGAGGCGGGTGAGGCGTCCGGCGGCGAGCCACAGGCGTCCCGGCTCACGGTCGTTGCCGTCGATGCTCACCTCGAAGCTGTAGCTGCGTTCGATCAGGCGGTGTCCATCCAGCTGCCGCAGGCCGATGCTGCGCAGGCCGACGGTTTCATCGAGCAGCTGCAAGCCATGCCGTTCGCATTGCCGGCGCGCCTCGTCGATCGCCAGTTCGCGTGCTCGGCTGAGCTTGAGCCAGAGCCCGACGACGCCCAGCAGGGCAAGCAGCAGGAACAGGTCGGTGAATCGGCTCATGCGGGCAGTGTGTGGTCGCTCGTGGCCACTCGCAAGGTGCGATCGCGCAAGCGGCGCGATTCGCCCGGCATCATTAGCCGCCGCGGTGGCGAATCCCTTAATCGAGCTGGAGCCGAAACGAAAGGTCCACCGCGCGCACGTGCTTGGTCAGTGCGCCTACCGAAATGAAGTCGATGCCCGTCTGCGCGTACTCGCGGATGGTGGTCAGATCGACGTTGCCGGATACCTCCAGCGGCACCCTGCCGGCGGTGACGGCGACGGCTTCGCGCATCAGAGGTGGCGTGAAATTGTCGAGCATGATGCGATCCACGCCGGCATCCAGCGCCTGGCGCAGTTCATCCAGATTCTCGACTTCCACTTCGAGCAGCAGGCGCGGATGCAGTCGCCGCGCCGCCTCGACCGCGTTCGCGATGCCGCCGGCGGCGATGATGTGGTTCTCCTTGACCAGGATGGCGTCGTACAGCCCCACACGGTGATTGTGGCCGCCACCGCAGCGCACCGCATATTTCTGCGCGATGCGCAGGCCGGGCACGGTCTTGCGCGTATCGAGCACCCGTACCGAAGTCCCGGCCACGGCCTTCACATAGGCTGCGGTGGCGGTGGCGGTACCGGAAAGCAATTGCAGGAAGTTCAGTGCCGAGCGTTCCGCGCTCACCAGTGCGCGTGCCATGCCCTCGAGACGACAGATCACGGAGCCCGCGCTGACGTGCATGCCGTCGGCGGTCTGCCAATCGATGCGCACGTCGGGGTCGAGCCGACGGAAGCAGGCATCGAACCACGGTACGCCAGCGATGACCGCATCCTCGCGGCAGGTCAGCGTGGCCCGTGCGCGGGCGCCGGCGGGCAGTAGTTCGGCGGTAGCGTCGCCTTCGCCGATGTCCTCGGCGAAGGCGCGGCCGACATCCGCCAGCACGAGTTCGGCCGACGGCGGGGCAAGCAGGTTCTGGTAGGTCATGCGGAGGTGGTCGACGGTTGGCTCAGGCGTCCAACGATGGCATCCAGCGCGCGATCGAACAAGGCCGACGATTCGAGCACGCGCGCGCGGCCGGCGGCCAGCTCGCGGGCCAGTTCGTGTGGCGAATAGTCGGCCACTTTGAGGCCGCGCCGGTTGACGAACAGATAGCGGCCGCTCATGGGGCTGATCCAGGACAGCTTGGCACGCTCGATCGTGTCGCCGTCAGCCGCGAACTCCAGCCACGTGCCCGGCTTCAATTCGGCCACGGCGTGCAGCTCTGGCAGGTCTTCCTCCGGCTCCGCGTCGGCTTCCGCCGGTTGCAGTGCGGCCTCGCTCTCGGCGATCGGCTGGATGCTTTCCGGGATCGGCAGGCTTGCGGCTTCTTCGGCGGCCTGGACCTCTTCGACGGGTACCTGTTCGCCGAGCTGATGCCGGTAATAGGTGTGCAGCTGGGCCAGCAAGCGTTCGATGTCGTTTTCCTGGAAGGCCACGTTGGCCAGGCCACGCCGCAGCGAGCGCTCGATGCCCGGCAGCATCTGGCGCAGCATGCGGCGTTCGTCGATCGAGCGGGCGGGGCGCGTGCTGGCGATGAAGTCGTTGACGAAGCGCAGCGAATCGCGGAACTCGGAAGACTCCTCGCCCTGGCGCAGGATGGTCAGCACCATGTAGTTCGCCCAGGCGCGCGACAGGATGCCGTGAATCAGTGGCGGCAGCGCATGATCGCCGATGCGCGAAAGGATCTCCCGCGCTGCGCGGCGGCGCGCCTGCTCGAGTTTCTCGCGGCCGCGGGTGGACTCGGCCACGCGCTGCTCGGCCAGTTCGGCGCGGCGGCGGCTCTGGTCCTGGAATTCCTGCAGGTCGAGGCTGAGCCGGTCGAAGATGCTCAGGTCGTCGTCGAATTCCTGCAGGAGGGCATCGACGATCGTCTTGATCTTGTCGTGCAGGCGGTGGTCGCGATCCGACTCGGGCGACCAGCCCTTGGCGGCGTCCGCCAGGCTGTCCAGCAGGCGGCGTGCTGGATGCTGGCGGTGTGCGAACAGGCGACGGTCGAGGATCGCCGCCTTGAGATAGGGGATCTGCAGCCGTGCGAGCAGTACCTGCATCTCGGTGGGCAGGTTGCGGTCTTCGAGGATGAACTCGAACAGCATCCCGACGAGGTCGATGGTGTCCTCGTCCATGGTGGCGACCTGACCGGGACGCTCGCCGCGCAGCGCGCCGATCTGCGCCAGCAGCTGCTCCTTGAGGTGCGCGACCTCCTGCATCACCGAGACGGTCGACTGCCCCCCGCGCAGCGGCAGGGGGCTGCCCACCGCTGCCGCCTGGCTCTGCAGCACGCTCAGCGCGCCGATCAGCTCGTTGACCGTAGGCACCTGCAGCGGGCCGCCGATCGGCAGGTTCTCCGGCATGCCGCCGCGGCGGGCACTGAACAGCGCGCGCAGGGTCTGCAGCAGCTCGCCGGAAGCGGTGTCGTCGGCCAGTGCTTCCGTGCCTTGGGCGGCGCCGGCCGCCGCGGCGGCGGCCGTAGGGGCTGCGGCGCCGGTGGCTGCACCGCTGCGCAGCACCTCGTGACGCAACTGAGGCAGCACCCCTGCTCGCACGAGCTCGGCATTGACCTCCTGATACAGCTCGTCCAGCGAGGCCAGCACGTAGCGGTCGAACAGCTTGTAGATGATCAGTTTGACGCGCATTTCCGCCGACAGCTCGCGCATGGCCTGGCGGAACGCCTGGGTCAGCGCCGCCGGCGCCACCGGGTTGTTCGAGTCCTCGACGCCGATCCCGCCATAGATCACCGACAGGCGCTGGTTCACGCCGAACAGGTCACGGGTCAGGCGCGTCTCGTTCTTGCCGATCATGCTGGTGATCGCGAGCGACTCTTCCAGCTCGTTGTCGGCCACCAGGGTCAGTTCGACCGCCCCCATCGGAAGCGAGATACCGCCCGTGCTGGCGCGCTGCTGCGTGGCGAAATCGGTGATGCCTCGCGAGACAGTGGTCAGGAAGGCACGCTCCACCGCCGGACGGCGCTTGCGCACCTCGCGCATGCCATCGAAGTAATGCATCTGCGCGGCATTGTTCTCGGCCTTCTCGGCCAGGTCGAACAGGGCGTCATCCACATGCTCGAACATGCCGTTGGTCAGCAGCTGCAGCCGACGCGAGGCGATGTCGCGCACGGTATTCAGCAGTGCGCCACCGCGCTCGCTGGAGGGGTCCAGGCGCTGGCTCAGGCTGACGATATTGGATGGTTCACTGGCGTCTTTCATCTCGCCACACCCCTGTGGTTTGCCGTCGCGCGATGGCGGTTACGCGGACCGCATAAGCCCACACCTTACGCGAAAAATCAGGATGCTGTCATGCACAAGTTGGCATCTGGGGACATCGCCCGGATGCCTCAAGCCGGCTGGATGGCCTAGGGCCGGACTCAGGCGGCTGCCGGGAAATCCCGCAGCTGGGTGGTCCCGATGCCTTCTTCCGGCAGCATCACCGGGATGCCTTCGTCGATCCGGTAGACAACCTTGCGGTCGACTGTGATCAGCCCTTCCTGCAGCTGGGCTTCCACCCGGGTGCCGGCCACCGTGTCGACCTGGCCTCGGGCGATCGCGGCGTTGATGGCATCCAGTTCGCTCTTGCCGAGCGGCCTCAGCGGAGTCTTGCTGACCGGACAGCAAAGGATATCGAGCAGGCGCTTGTCCATGAGGTGCAGGTCGTGTGGTGACGCGGAAAGGTCCGTACAATAGCCCCTTTTGGATGGCCGGACCATGACTTCGACAGCCAAGCCGCCGCTCGTCGGCGTAGTGATGGGCTCCCGTTCCGACTGGGAGACCATGGAGCATGCGGCCAGCGTGCTGACCGAACTGGGCGTGCCCCACGAGGTGCAGGTGGTCTCCGCGCACCGCACGCCGGACTTGCTGTTCCGTTACGCGGAAGAGGCCGTTGGACGCGGTATCCAGGTGATCGTCGCCGGCGCCGGCGGCGCCGCGCACCTGCCGGGCATGCTGGCGGCCAAGACGCGATTGCCGGTATTCGGCGTGCCGGTGCAGTCCAAGGCGCTCAACGGCATGGATTCTCTGCTTTCGATCGCGCAGATGCCGGCGGGGATTCCGGTCGGCACCCTGGCGATCGGTCGGGCGGGCGCCGTCAACGCGGGTTTGCTCGCGACCGCCGTGCTGGCGCTGAACGATCCCGCCCTGGCGGGCGCGCTGGACGCCTATCGCGCCCGCCAGACCCAGACCGTGCTCGATCACCCGGATCCACGCCAGTGACGGACCGACGCCAACCCGTGCTGGGCATCCTCGGCGGCGGCCAGCTCGCCCGCATGCTGGCGCTGGCGGCCGCGCCGCTGGGCGTGAAGACGCTGGTGGTGGACAGCGCACCCGATGCCTGCGCCGCCCAAGTCGCGCCACTGCTCGCCGCGGACTGGACGGACTACGCCGCGCTGGAGCACTTCGCCCGCCAGGTCGACGTGGTCACGTTCGACTTCGAAAACGTGCCCGCCGAGACCGCGCACTGGCTGGCCGAACGCGTGGCAGTCTTTCCGGCGCCGCGCGCGCTGGCGGTGGCGCAGGACCGCCTCGCCGAGAAGACCCTGTTCCGCGAATGCGGACTGGATACGCCGGCCTTCATGGCCGTCGACACGCGCGCCGACCTGGATCGCGCGCTGGCGACGGTCGGCGCTCCCGCCATCCTGAAGACGCGGCGTCTTGGCTACGACGGCAAAGGCCAATTCCGCATTCGGACCCTGGCCGACGCCGATGCCGCATGGGCGGCATTGGGCGCGCAGGCCGCCGCGCATGGACTGATCCTGGAAGCCTTCGTGCCGTTCGAGCGCGAGCTGTCGGTGGTCGCCGTTCGTGGACGCGATGGCGATTTCCGTACCTGGCCGCTGACTCAGAATTGGCACACCGACGGCGTGCTGTCGCTAAGCCTGGCGCCTGCACCGGATGTCGGCGCCCTGCAGGAGCGCGCCACCCGGCTGGCGCGCACGCTGGCCGAGCGCCTGGAGTACGTGGGCGTGTTCGCGCTGGAGCTGTTCGTGAAGGACGGCGAGCTGCTCGGCAACGAAATGGCTCCGCGCGTGCACAACTCCGGGCACTGGACCATCGAGGGTGCGGTGACCAGCCAGTTCGAGAATCACGTGCGCGCGGTGCTGGGCATGCCGCTGGGCGATACCTCCGCGCGGGGCCTGTCGGCCATGTTCAATTGGATCGGGAACCTGCCCGACGCAGCGCCGCTGCTCGCGTCGGTCGACGCACACTGGCACGACTACGGCAAACAGCCGCGCCCTGGCCGCAAGGTCGGACACGCAACGGTTTGCGCGCCGGATGCGGCCCGGTTGGCTTCGCGCCTGAGCGCTGTCGCCGCAGTGCTCGGGCGGGAAGCCCAGGCTGCGCCGGCGGTGCAGCGCCTCGGCTGAGCGGTCGGCGAAGCGGAAAAGAAAAACGGAGCCGTCGCCGGCTCCGTTTTCTTGTGTCCCGGGAGGGCGCGATCAGGCCAGGTTGCCGGCCGCGAAGTCCCAGTTCACCAGGTTCCAGAACGACTCGACGTACTTCGGGCGAGCGTTGCGGTAATCGATGTAGTAGGCGTGCTCCCACACGTCGATCGTGAACAGCGGCTTGTCGCTGCCGGTGATCGGCGTGGCGGCATTGGAGGTGTTGACGATGCCCAGCGAACCGTCCGGACGCTGCACCAGCCAGGTCCAGCCGGAACCGAAATTGCCCACGGCCGACTTGGTGAACTCCTCCTTGAACTTGTCGAACGAGCCGAAGGCCTTGGTGATCGCATCGGCGAGCTTGCCGGTCGGTGCGTTGCTCTCGAGCGGCTTGCGCATCGATTTCCAGTAGAAGGTGTGGTTCCAGATCTGCGCGGCGTTGTTGAACACGCCACCGGACGACTTCTTGATGATGTCCTCCAGCGCCGCGTTCTCGAACTCCGTGCCCTTGATCAGGTTGTTGAGGTTGGTCACATAGGCCTGGTGATGCTTGCCGTAGTGGAAATCCAGCGTCTCGGCCGAGATGTTGGGTTCCAGCGCGTTCTTTTCGTAGGGCAGGGGGGGGAGTTCGATCGCCATGGTTGAGGCTCCTGGGCGTTGGCTGAGGAAAGTCGGGCCGGCGCCGGCGGGCGGGCCGGTGCACGACTGATACACTACCGATCTCATCGCATTGTAATGATGAAATGTCGAGCTATGGACGTTAACGAGCGAATCAAGGCCGTGCTGGCCGAGCACGCGATCGTGCTCTTCATGAAGGGCACGCCGCAGTTTCCGATGTGCGGTTTCTCCGGCCGCGCCGCGCAGGCGCTGAAGGAGGCGGGCGCCGATTTCCACGCCGTCAATGTGCTGGCCGATGCCGAGGTGCGCGCCGCGCTCCCGCATTACGCGAACTGGCCGACGTTCCCGCAGCTGTTCATCCAGGGCGAGCTGATCGGCGGCTGCGACATCGTCGAGGACCTCAAGGTCGCCGGCGAGCTGGCGCGGATGGTGTCCGACGTGAGCGGAGCGCCGCTCGCATGACGCTGGCGAGCCATCGTCTTCCGGACGCCTGGGCGTCCACTCCAGATACGCTCGCCGGCCGCGTGATCCTGGTCACCGGTGCGTGTGGCGGATTGGGCACCGCAGTGGCGCGGGCCGCCGCGTGCGCGGGCGCCACGGTGGTCATCACCGGGCGCCGCCGGCGCCAGCTCGAGCAGCTTTACGACGCCATGCTGGCCGAGCAGCTGCCGGAACCGGTGATCCATCCGCTCGATCTCGAAGCCGCCACGCCCAACGATTACCAGGCGGTCGCCGAGGGCCTGGCCCGCGACTTCGGCCGCCTGGACGGTATCGTGCATGCCGCGGCCAGTTTCGATGGCCTCACGCCGGTCGCGATGCACAAGCCCGACGAGTGGCTGCGCGCATTGCACGTGAACGTGTCCGCGCCATTCGCGCTCACCCAGGCCTGCATGCCATTGCTCACCGCGGCGCCGGACAGCGCTGTGGTCTTCGTACTGGACAACCCCGAACTGGTGCGCAAGGCGCACTGGGGCGCGTATGGCGTGTCCAAGGCGGCGATCGAGCGCTTCGTGGAGATCCTCCACCAGGAAACCGACACCACGCCGCTGCGCACACATGCGCTGCTGCCGGCGCCGATGCGTACGGCGCTGCGCCGCCAGGCCTATTTCGGCGAAGACACCAGCAAGCTGCCGCTGCCCGACGTGGCGGCGGAAGCGGCCGTGTACCTGCTCGGCCCGCAGGGCGTCGCCGCGCGCGGCGCGCTGCTCGATCTGCGCTAAGGCTGAGCGCGGCATGCCTACGACGTTCCACATGACCGGTCAGGGGGACTGACATGGAAACGCAGATGACCACGTTGTCGGCGGCGATCCTGTTGTTCCTGATCATGGATCCGCTCGGCAATATCCCGATCTTCCTCAGCCTGCTCAAGGACGTGCCACCGAAGCGTCGGCGCCGCGTCATGGTGCGCGAGCTGCTGATCGCGCTCGGCGTGCTGCTGGGCTTCCTGATCGGCGGCCAGCACATCCTCAAGCTGCTGCAGCTCAAGCAGGAGTCGATCAGCATCGCCGGCGGCATCGTGCTGTTCCTGATCGGCATCCGCATGGTGTTCCCGCCGGCGGACGGAGGCGGCATCTTCGGCAAGCCGGGCGAAGGCGAGCCTTTCATCGTGCCCATGGCGATCCCCGGTGTGGCCGGCCCGTCCGCGATGGCGGCGCTGCTGCTGCTCACCAATACCCAGCCCGGCCGCACCGCCGACTGGGCGATCGCGCTGCTCGGCGCCTGGCTGGCCACGGCGGTGATCCTGCTGTGCGCCACCTATCTGTTCCGCTGGCTGGGCGAAAGCGTGCTGACCGCATTGGAGCGGGTGATGGGCATGCTGCTGATCGCGCTATCCGTGCAGATGTTCCTCGGCGGCGTGGCGGCCTACCTGCATCTCGCTGTCTGATCCCGGTCGGGGCCAGGTCTCGTTTGAAACGGAAGGGCCGGATGGGACTTGCCCTCGTGCGATCACCTTGCTGTCATAATCCGCGGCGAGCATGGGTGAAGTCGTTAAGGAGACGATCATGCTAAGCGTCGAACAGACTCTCAATGAACGTCTGCCATGGCTGGCTCAGCATCCCGGTCTTCTGCGGCCTATCGCCGGCATGCTCGGGCGCCTCGCGGACGAGGAAGGCTTCAATCGCACGCTGGACCGCATCGGTGAGGCCGAAGGCTTCGACTTCGTCGAACGCGCGCTCGACATCCTGGGCGTCAGCTACTACGTCAATCCGCGCGAGCGCGAGAACATCCCCGTCGAAGGCGGGGTGCTGGTCGTCGCCAACCACCCGCTGGGGATGCTCGATGCCCTCGCGCTCTTGCAGCTGGTCGGCTCGGTGCGCGACGACGTCAAAATTCTCGGCAACGACTGGCTGGCGTCGATTCCGCAGCTGAACCGGCTGCTGCTTCACGTGGACGTGTTCGGCAAGGGCGCGGCATCGCGCATGCGCGAGATCTATCGCACCATGGATCGCGGCGAAGCGGTGATCGTCTTCCCCGCCGGTGAAGTGTCACGCGTGCGCCCGGGCGGCGTGCGCGACGGGCGCTGGTCCGACGGTTTCGCGCGGCTGGCGTTCCGCAGCAAGACGCCGGTGCTGCCGATCCACGTCGCGGCGCGCAACTCGGCCGTGTTCTACGGTCTGTCGATGCTGGCCAAGCCGCTCAGCACCGCCATGCTGCCGCGCGAGGCGGTGGCCTCGGCCAAGCCGCGCCGCATCGGATTCAACGTGGGCGCCCTGGTGGGCGCCGACGAGCTGGAACAGCGCAGCGGGGGCTCGACCACGCGCGCCGCCAAGCTGATGCGGCGACATATCTATCGCGTCGGTCGCCGCCGCGGCCTGATCTTCGGCGGCCAGTCGCCGATCGCGCATCCGGAGCTGACCGAACGCGTCGTCGCGGACCTCGCGGCGCGTGCCGAGAAGCTGGCCGACCTCAACGACGGCAAGCAGGTATTGCTGCTGCAGGGCGCCACCGACAGCTCCGCGCTGCGCGAGATCGGCCGCCTGCGCGAGCTGACCTTCCGCAAGGTGGGCGAGGGCACCGGTGCACGGCGCGACCTGGACGTCTACGATCCGCACTACGAACACCTGGTGCTATGGGATCCCAAGGCGCTGCGCATCGTCGGTTCGTACCGTTTCGGCCATGGCGGCAAGATCATCGCCGAGCGCGGCATGAAGGGTCTCTACACCTCCAGCCTGTTCAATTACTCGCCGGCGCTCGAGTCGCGCCTGGCTCAGGGCCTGGAGCTGGGGCGCAGCTTCATCGCGCCGGCGTACTGGCGTTCGCGCGCGCTGGATCAGCTGTGGCAGGGCATCGGCCTGTATCTGCAGCGCCATCCGGAGCTGCGCTACCTGTTCGGCCCTGTGAGCATGTCGGTGAGCCTGCCGCGTGAGGCGCGCGAATGGATTGCCGCGGCCCACCAGCATTACTTCGGCGTCACCGGCCTGGCAGCCGCACGCCAGCCGTTCGTGATCTCTCCTGCCGTGATCGACATGGTGCGCGCCGCACTGGAGGGGCTCGACCCCGCCGCGGGGCTCGGCAAGCTCAAGCACCATCTCGACGCGCTCGGCGTGAGCCTGCCCGTGCTGTACCGGCAGTATGTCGACCTGGTCGAACCGGAAGGCGTGCAGTTCCTCGACTTCGGCGAAGACCCCGGTTTCTCCGGCTGCGTCGACGGCCTGGTGATGCTGGATCTGGCGACGCTGAAACCCGCGAAGCGTGCGCGCTACCTCGGAAAATCCTAGGGAAATTTCCTATCCAATGTGACAAGTCAGGCTGCTAGCCTGACTTAAGTATTCGTTTGCCAGGGGCGCCGAGGGGGCGCTGCGCAGGCGATGCTCGGCAGAGGCGGTCGCTTGCACCTCTGGCGCCAAGTGGCTGTTTTCGCGCGACTTGCGTGGCGTGCCAGCTAAGTGGTATGGCGCCTCATGAGATAAAAACTACGTGAATCTGTTACATCAGTGTCATACAATGCCGTTAAAGTCCATTTAACACTTTGTTGGCAGGCGGGGCGGCCCCGTCGCTAGGAAAGCTCGGACAGCAAGAATATTCCGGGGAAATCAATCTGCTACGGACACCTGCCTGGCTAGAGCCGGGCATCGGCATTTTTGGTTTCCGCTTCGTTAGTTTTTACGTTGCTCGCCCAAGGGGTTAATAGTGAATAGCCGAATTCGAGCCAAGGTTCTGCCGTTTGCGATCGCATCGCTGCTTGCGATGTCGGTCCCGGCCATTGCCCAGGACACCTCCTCCTCCATCAGCGGTCGCGTGCTGGACGCCAACGGTCAGCCGGTCGCCGGCGCCACCGTGCAGATCGTGCATGAGCCGTCGGGTACCACCAAGACGACCACCACCGACAACAACGGCCGTTACGCCGCGCAGGGTCTGCGCGTGGGCGGTCCGTTCGATGTGAAGGTGAACAAGGACGGTCAGACGACCGAGCAGGACAACGTCTACCTGCAGCTGTCGCAGGACACCGCGGTGAACCTCACCGTTGGCGCCGCGGCTGCCGCGAAGAACCTCGAAGGCGTGACGGTTTCCGCCACCGCCGGCTCGCAGCTGTTCACTTCCGAGAACAAGGGCCTGTCGACCAACGTGTCGTCGCGCCAGCTGAAGATGACCCCGGCGCCGAGCGGCAATATCGCCGACATCGCTCGCCTCGATCCTCGCGTGAACGTGGATCACGTCACCGGCGCGATCTCGGCCAACGGCCAGAACGCCCGCCTCAACAGCATCAAGGTCGATGGCCTGGGCGTGGGCGACCCGTTCGGTCTGAACGGCAGCGGCCTGCCGACCGTCGGCTCGCCGATCGCGATGGACACCATCGAGGAATACTCGATCTCCACCGCCAACTACGACGTGACCTCCGACTCGGTCGGCGCGGAAATCAACGCCGTCACCAAGAGCGGTACCAATGATTTCCATGGTTCGGTGTACTACACGTACAAGAACACCGACGACATGGTCGGCAAGGCGGGCTGGCTGAAGACCAACCGCGACTACACCGAGTTCGATACCAACTGGAAGGCGGGTGCGACCTTCGGCGGTCCGATCATCAAGGACAAGCTGTTCTTCTTCGGCAGCTTCGAGAAGGAAGAAGTGACCGGCCTGAGCTCGGGCGCCGCGAACGGCCTCGACACCAGCCTCGTCAACTCGACCGGCAATAAGGTGTCGCAGAACGATCTGAACCGTATCATCGCGGCAGCGAACAAGCTTGGCCTGACGCCAGGCACGCTCGGCGCGAACGCTGGCACGCTGACGGATAAGCGCTATCAGGCCAAGATCGACTGGAATATCACCGATCGCCATCGCGCCAGCTTCGCTTATCAGCAGACCAAGGAGTTCAAGCCGAACCCGCAGGGTAACGGCGCCTCCAGCATCGGTCTGAGCAGCTACTGGTACAACGTCGCGACCAACAACAAGAACTACACCGTCCAGCTGTTCGACGACTGGACCGACATCTTCTCCAGTGAAGCGAAGGTCTCCTACAGCGACTTCGCACTGCAGCGCACCGTCTCGGCGCAGCAGCCGATGATCACCGTGCGTGTGAACAACACGAACACGCCCACCGGTCCGACGGTCAATCTGGGCGAAGACCAGTTCAGTCACTACAACGTGGCCAAGGTAAAGAACCTGACCGCGTTCTGGGCCGGCACGCTGTACCTGGGCGACCACACGGTGAAGGGCGGTTTCGAGCTGAGCCGCGACCGTATCTATAACCTGTTCGGTCGTACCGAATTCGGCGCCTATACCTTCAACAGCATCGGTGCGTTCGAGCAGGCAGCCTATTCGGGTTACAACCTGTATCAGCCAGCGCCGGGCTATTCGCTCAACGACATCGCTGCGAAGTGGCAGCTGAATTCCCGCACGTTCTTCCTGCAGGATACCTGGCAGGTCAACAACAACCTGTCCGTGCAGTACGGCTTCCGCGTCAACAAGTACCTGACCGACGACAAGCCGCTGTACAACGCCACGTTCCAGCAGGCCTACGGCTTCAGCAACGCTTCCACCATCAACGGCAGCACCCTGGTGCAGCCGCGCCTGTCGTTCAACTACACCTTCGACACCGAGCTGAAGACCCAGTTGCGCGGCGGCGTGGGCCTGTTCCAGTCCAGCCCGCCGACCGTGTGGATGACGAACCCGTACCAGAACAACGGTATCAACATCGTCACCTATCAGTTTGATCGTCAGGGCAATGGCCAGTGCCGTTTCAGCGGTGTGAACGTTACCTGCCCGACCTTCAGCGCCGACCCGCACAATCAGCCTACGGGCACCGGTTCGGGCACGCGCCCGCAGATGGCGGTGGATACCGTCGATCCAAACTTCCAGCTGCCGAGCGTGTGGAAGGCCTCGTTGGCGTTCGATAAGGAGCTGCCGTTCTGGGGCGTGATCGCCACCGCGGAATATCAGCATCTCGAAACGCGCGACGGCATCTTCTACAAGAATCTCAACCTCGGCGCGCCGACGGGCGTCCTGCCCGACGGTCGCTTCACGTACTACAGCTGCATTGGCGGTGCCACACCGCTGAACGGCCCCGCGGGTACCTGCGCCAACAACAACAAGCAGGGTGATGCGGTCAACGGCAACAACACCCGCTTCCGCGCCGACAATCGCTTCGCCCAGGGCGTGACCCTGCTGACGAACACCGGCAAGGGCAAGGCCGACTCGCTCACGCTGTCGCTGAGCAAGGCGTTCTCCAATAGCTGGGCTGCCAGCTTCTCGGTGACCGGCTCGCATGCGACGGAAGTGAATCCGGGTACCTCCAGCCAGGCCACCTCCAACTACAGCAACAGCGCCTGGTACAACCCGAACGAAGACGTCGCCTCGACCTCGAACACCAACGTACCGCTGCGCGTGAATGCCTCGGTCGCCTGGTCACACAACTTCTTCGGCAACTACGCCACCACCATCAGCGCGTTCTACGACGGCCACACCGGCATGCCGTACAGCTGGGTGTTCGGCAACGACGCCAATGGCGACTCCTACTCTCGCGACCTGGTCTATATCCCGCGTCCGGGCCAGGTGATCATCAAGGCGCCGACCGCTGCTCAGTCCGCACAGTTGGAACAGCAGTTCTACTCGTACATCCAGAGCGACGACTACCTGCGTGACCACCAGGGCAAGGTGGCCCGTCGCAATGGCGCCAAGTCGGCCTGGGTCAACCAGCTCGACCTGAGCTTCAGCCAGGAAGTGCCCGGCATCTTCAAGGGCAACAAGGGCGAGATCCGCCTGGACATCTACAACTTCCTGAACCTGGTGAACGACAAGTGGGGCCAGCAGAACTACATCGGCTTCCCCTACATCCGTACGCTGGCCAACTACGCGGGCGTCGATCCGGCCACGGGCAAGTACATCTACAGCCTGCCGACGGATGCCAACGGCAACTACCAGCCGGGCCAGAAGCAGGCGTACGACAGCTCCACCGACAACAGCGCCACCAAGGTCAACCCGGCCTCGCGTTGGTCGGCAATGCTGAGCCTGCGCTACACGTTCTAAGCCGTCGCAGTACTTTGCAACAGGAAACCGGCGTCCCTCGGGGCGCCGGTTTTTTTTTATGGGAGAGGTTGACCCGCGCCGTTTCCCGGCGCCAAGCTAGTCGGCCGGCCCTGGCCCGGGCCGGCGTTTTGCCGCGGACGACGCGGCCGAAGGAGATTCGATGAACGATGTTCAGTCCGGCAAGGCCGGCAAGCAGACCGTCAGCGCGCGCATTTCGCCCGCCGGCGGCCTGGATATCCTGTCCCGCAACGAGGTGGCGCGGTTGCGCGACGCCAGCGGTTCGGGCCTGCATGCGCTGCTGCGCCGCTGCGCGCTGGCGGTGTTGACGTCGGGGAATATCAGCGACGACCCGCGTTCGATGTTCGAGCAGTTCCCCCATTTCGACATTCAGGTGCTGCAGCAGGATCGCGGCATCAAGATCGAACTGCAGAATGCGCCGGCCCAGGCTTTCGTGGATGGCCAGATCATCCGCGGCATCAATGAGCTGCTGGTGGCCGTGGTGCGCGACATCGTCTACGTGTCGACGCAGCTGGAGCAGGGCGGTTTCGATCTCGACGACTCGGTGGGCATCACTCACGCGGTGTTCGAGATCCTGCGCAACGCGCGCATCCTCAAGGCCCAGATCGACCCGAACCTGGTGGTGTGCTGGGGCGGTCACTCGATCTCGCGCGAGGAATACGAATACACCAAGCAGGTGGGCTATCAGCTCGGCCTGCGCGCGATGGACATCTGCACGGGTTGCGGCCCGGGTGCGATGAAGGGCCCGATGAAGGGCGCCACCATCGCCCATGCCAAGCAGCGGCGGCGCCACAACCGCTATATCGGCGTGACCGAGCCGGGCATCATCGCGGCCGAGTCGCCGAACCCGATCGTGAATCACCTGGTGATCATGCCGGACATCGAGAAGCGTCTCGAAGGCTTCGTGCGCATCGGCCACGGCATCATCGTGTTCCCTGGCGGCGTGGGCACGGCGGAGGAGATCCTTTACCTGCTGGGCATCCTGCTGCACCCGGATAACGCCGGCATCCCGTTCCCGCTGATCTTCACGGGGCCGCGCCAGTCGGCCGCGTACTTCGAGCAGATCGACCGCTTCCTGCGCCTGACCCTGGGCGACAGCGTGGCGCAGCATTACCAGATCGTCGTCGACGATCCTGCCGCCGTCGCGCACGCGATGGTTCGCGGCATCGACAAGGTGCGCAACCACCGCCTGGACAACAAGGACGCGTTCTTCTTCAACTGGGCGCTCAATGTCCCTTACGCCTTCCAGGTGCCGTTCCGCCCGACGCACGAGGCGATGCGCGGGTTGGTGATTCATCGCGACCGTCCACGCCACGAACTGGCGGCGGATCTGCGCCGCGCGTTCTCGGGCATCGTGGCCGGCAATGTGAAGGAGGAAGGCGTGCGTGCCATCGAGCAGCATGGCCCCTTCGACATCGATGGCGAGGCGGACATCATGCGGGCTCTGGACGACCTGTTGAAGGCCTTCGTCGAGCAGCACCGCATGAAGCTGCCCGGCGGTGCCGCCTATGTGCCCTGTTACCGTGTGATCACGAGCTGAGCGGGGCGGGCGCCGGAGCCGGGCGATCAGGCTTGACAGTCCGGTTGAGCCAATTCAAACTACGCGACTCACCCCGCCCGAATAGCTCAGCCGGTTAGAGCACTTGACTGTTAATCAGGGGGTCGTTGGTTCGAGTCCAACTTCGGGCGCCATCTTCTGACAAGGCCTTGCAGCGATGCAGGGCCTTGTTTTTTTCTGCCCACCGTTCAGCTGCCGGCTGTCGTTTTCACGAACGCCGGATGTGCCCGTTGCGTACAATTGCTGGCTTAACCCACGCGCCAAGGAGCGGACATGAGCGGATTCAACAAGGGCGATACCGTGCGTCACAAGTCGGGCGGGCCCAAGATGGCGGTGATCGATCCGCAGTGGACGTCGAGCATGCATCCCGGCAGCAAGGTCGAATGCCGCTGGTGGCACGAGTCGAAGTTCTACGCCGAAGTTTTCGAGAACGAAGAGCTCGAACGGGTGTGAAGCGAAGGGCCGCCTCAGGGCGGCCCTTCCGCTTTCGGCGGGTGTGGCGCGTCGGCGTTCAATCTGCCTCGGCGCATGCCTTAGCCTGATCCGCCGAAGCCTGGCCGCCGCGCACGCGGCCAGCATTCGAGACGGTGACATGCAGCGCATGGTCGCCGTCGCCGCGCCTGCGACAGATCAGCAATGTCAGGTTGCTGCCGCCCGCCGAGCCATCGGGCTGGAACTGCACGCTGCGGCGTCCCTGCGTGCTGAAGATCGCGACGCCGCTGGAGCGGTTCTCGCGGTAAAGGCTCGGCGGGCCATCGATCTGGCCGGATCGCTCGCCCCGGAAACCCACCAGCCAGCCTCGGTTCCAGCTCGATTCGTCGCTGCACTGCGTGGCGTCGCCGGTCGGACAGGCGACCGTGGTCCGGCCCGCTTCCACGGCCAGTGCTCGGGCGCGGTTGAGCACGCTCATCAGGTCGGTCTGGGCGATGCGCGTCTGGTTGCTGGCAAGCAGGCGCTTGAGCGAGGGCAGGGCGAGCCCGGCGAGCACGGCCGCGATGGCGATGACCACGATCTGTTCGATCAGCGTGAGGCCGGGCTGGCGGCCGCAGAAGTGGCGTGAAAGCGGGGAAGGCAAGCGGGAAGTCCTGTATGGCCCGCGTTCCATGCTAGGCAGGACGAGGACAGGCGCCTGCCAGTGCCCGGCGCGCCGCCTTGTGCGAACCTGCTGACAAGTGCTGTCAGCAGCCCCAATTTAAAATGTCGGAAACGACCGCATGTGAGCACCATGACTGACCGTTTCGAGCTTGCCTCCCCCTATCAGCCCGCCGGCGACCAGCCTCAAGCCATCCAGCGCCTCGTCGAGGGTTTCGAGGCTGGCCTGGCCGCACAGACGCTGCTCGGCGTCACCGGCTCGGGCAAGACTTTCACCATTGCCAACGTGATCGAGAAGATCCAGCGGCCGACCATCGTGCTTGCGCACAACAAGACGCTGGCCGCGCAGCTGTACGGCGAGTTCAAGGAGTTCTTCCCGAACAACGCGGTGGAGTACTTCGTCAGCTACTACGACTACTACCAGCCCGAGGCCTACGTGGTCGCGTCCGACACCTTCATCGAGAAGGACGCGTCCATCAACGAACACATCGAGCAGATGCGTCTGGCCGCGACCAAGGCGCTGCTGTCGCGCAAGGATTCGCTCATCGTCGCCACGGTGTCGGCGATCTACGGCCTGGGCGATCCGGAAGACTACCTGTCGCTGCGCCTGATCCTGGCGCGCGGCGAGCGTATCGAGCAGCGCGCGCTGATCCGCCAGCTCACCGAGCTGCAATACACGCGCAACGAGATGGAGCTCAAGCGCGGTACCTACCGCGTGCGCGGCGAGATCATCGACGTGTTCCCGGCGGAATCGGAGACAGAGGCGCTGCGCATCGAGCTGTTCGACGGCGAGGTGGAAAACCTCTCGCTGTTCGATCCGCTCACCGGCGAAACCCTGCGCAAGGTGCCGCGCTATACGGTGTATCCGCGTACCCACTATGCGAGCACGCGCGAAAGCGTGCTTAACGCGATCGAGACCGTCAAGGTCGAACTGAAGGACCGCCTAGAATACCTGTACAAGGAAAACAAGCTGGTCGAGGCGCAGCGCCTGGATCAGCGCACGCGCTTCGACGTGGAGATGATGGCCGAGGTCGGCTACTGCCAGGGCATCGAAAACTACTCGCGCCACCTCACCCGCCGTGCGCCGGGCGAGCCGCCGCCGACCCTGTTTGATTATCTGCCGCCGGATGCACTGCTGGTGGTCGACGAATCGCACGTCACCATTCCGCAGCTCGGCGCGATGTACAAGGGTGACCGCTCGCGCAAGGAGACGCTGGTGGAATTCGGCTTCCGTCTGCCTTCGGCGATGGACAACCGTCCGCTGCGCTTCGAGGAATGGGAGCGTCGCGCGCCGCGTACCATCTTCGTTTCCGCCACGCCGGCCAAATACGAGCTGGAGAAGTCCGGCGATGCGGTGGTGGAACTGGTGGTGCGGCCGACCGGCCTGATCGATCCGGAAGTCGAGGTGCGTCCGGTGCGCACGCAGGTAGACGATCTGCTCGGCGAGATCCACAAGCGCGTCGCCATGGGCGACCGCGTGCTGGTGACCACGCTGACCAAGCGCATGGCCGAGAACCTCACCGAATACCTCGGCGAACACGGTGTGAAGGTGCGCTACCTCCATTCGGACATCGAGACGGTCGAGCGCGTGGAGATCATCCGCGACCTGCGCCTGGGCGAGTTCGACGTGCTGGTGGGCATCAACCTGCTGCGCGAAGGCCTGGACATGCCGGAGGTCTCGCTGGTGGCGATCCTGGATGCCGACAAGGAAGGCTTCCTGCGTTCGACCGGCTCGCTGATCCAGACCATCGGCCGCGCCGCCCGCAACGTGCGCGGCAAGGCGATTCTCTACGC
This sequence comes from Dyella sp. CR10, assembly GCF_055814425.1. Taxonomy (NCBI): domain Bacteria; kingdom Pseudomonadati; phylum Pseudomonadota; class Gammaproteobacteria; order Lysobacterales; family Rhodanobacteraceae; genus Dyella; species Dyella sp. CR10. The sequence continues at coordinate 3,411,632 of NZ_CP185986.1, read as the reverse complement.
CGACAAGATCACCCGCTCCATGCAGGCGGCGATGGACGAAACGGCGCGTCGCCGCGAAAAGCAGGTCGCCTACAACGAGGCGCACGGCATCACGCCGCAATCGGTGGTGCGCCGCATCGCCGACATCATGGAGGGCGCGCGCAGCGAACCGGGCTCCCGCGCCCGCGGCGGCAAGGGCGCCCGGGGCAAGGCGGCGGTGGCGGAGCAGGGCGCGGACTACCAGGCCCTGACCGCCGACCAGGCCAGCGCGATGATCAAGCGGCTGGAGGCGCAGATGCACAAGCACGCCGAAAATCTGGAGTTCGAGGATGCCGCCCGCCTGCGCGACCAGATCCACCAGCTGCGGGAAAAGGCTCTGCGCTGACCGGCGGCCGGGAGTTGTGGCATCCCGGGTACTCGCGTATACTGCGCGGCTCGCACGGGTGACCCGTGCGAGCTTCGGGCGGTTAGCTCAGCGGTAGAGCACTACCTTGACATGGTAGGGGTCACAAGTTCGATCCTTGTACCGCCCACCAATCCTCGAGAACGGCGCTGGTCTTCGACCAGCGCCGTTTTTCGTTCATGGCGTTCCGCACCTCCGCCTCCCGCCTGGCCTGGGCGGCCGATCCGTCGAGATTGACTCGAGATTGCTTATGGCCCGGTGACTTCGCCGGGACAATGCGCACCCGTCTCAACGACTCCCGGGTGCGTCATGAAGATCGAACTGTCCAGTCCGATGCTCGAAGTCATGCTGGCCGTGCGTCCCGATGCGGCCGCGGACTTTGCGCGTGCCGCGAACGTCGAAGCCGGCGTCGCGACAAGCTTCGTCCAGGCGATGATCTCGCCCACGCCGGGCAGAGTGAGCTTACCCTTGCGCAGCTCGATCACGGTATGCAGGTTGTTCGTCCTCTCGGTCACGTCCAGCACCTGCACGCGCGCGATAGGCACTTTCTTCCGTGCCGGCGGTACCGGCGTTGGCAAGGTTGCTGGCGACGGTATTGAGACGTACCGTCTGCGCGCTCATGGCGGAGCCGGCGATCTGGGCAATGCCTTTGAAGCTCATGATCGGGTGCCTCCCTTGATGGTTCCGGCGAGGCCTTCTGAGCTTCATGTTGAGAAAGGACAGGCTGGTCTGAAAATCCACGGCGTCCTGCGCGAACTCCGCCTGCTCCACGCCCAGCTCCACGGTGTTGCCGTCCTGCGCGGCGCGACGCGGTGCGACACGCGGTACTGCACGCGATCGGATGTAAAGGGCGGGCCCTGCGCCTGGCCATTCATCTCTCGCAGGCTGGCGCGGAAATCGATGTCGCGCGCCTGGTAGCCCGGCGTGCTGTCGTTGGCGAGATTGGAGGCGGGGACGCGGGTCCGTTCGGCGCGCAGCTGCAGCCCGGCGGGATGGACGCCCAGGGCCTCGGAGAGATGCATTCCCATCGGTGCGACGTGCCTGGTTGAGTTTTCGGCCGGGCGGATGGTACGCAGCGCGTTTGCGGCGCTTGAGGAATCAAAAAGGAACCTGAGCCTCTGCGCGTGTGGGCGACTTCTATACTGCGTGGCCTGTTCGACGGAAAGTCTTCGGAGAGTCCACGGCGTTCTCGCGTATACACGCACATACATACGCCGCTGATCGTTTCGGTGCTCGCCGCGTGCACGGCGCCGTGGCCGGCGACGCCGAGGCGCTGGTGGCGCGAGCCGCACGCGCCTGGCTCGCCGATTGGACGACGCGCGGATCGACGTATCGGTGTTCCCGAACAGGCGCCCGGCGCCGCGGTGCGGCCAGGCAATGAAGGTCGCTGCGGTCGATACCTCGCAGCCATTGCGCCTGCGCTTCGCGGCGCTGCCTCAACGGGGCGACGGAAACCTACACGGTTCGCGCGACAGTGCACGCCAAGATTTACGCGGCATCGACGGCGATCGCGGCAGGGCGTGCGATCGGCGAAGGCGAGCTGCGGCGTGTCGATGCGGATGTCGCCTTGACGCCGGATGCCGTGCGCGATGTCGCCGACGCCGTCGGGCAGGCCAGCCAGCGTCCGCTGCGTGCGGGGCAGGTGGCGCAGACGCGCTTCCTCACCGCTGGCGAGGGCGTCCGACGGGGACAGGCGGTGCGAATCGTGTCGCAGCGCAGCGGCTTCGAAGTGGCCATGGCGGGCACGGCCATGCAGAAAGGCGATAGCGGCGCGACGGTGCGCGTGCGCAACGACGCGACCGGCACATCGATCCTGGCGCGCGTGGTCAGGCCGAGCGAGGTCGAGTCGGCGCTGGTTGGCGCCGCGCGGGCGGATTGACGCGGACGTCATGGGAGTCGCTGACGCGGGCGCGCGATCGACGTAACATCCCGCGATCGTTCTCATCCCCGCCGGCATCCCCGCCGATCACTCTGGAGTCGTCATGGCCTATATGTGGATCAAGAGTCTGCACGTGCTGTTCGTGATGGCCTTCGTCGCGGCAGTGTTCTACTTGCCGCGGATACTGGTGAACATCGCCGAAGCGGGCGACGACGAGGCGGTTCGCGCGCGGCTCGAGCTGATGGGGCTGCGCCTGTACCGGTTCGGCCACAGCATGTTCGGCATGGCGGTGCTGTTCGGCGTGACGCTGTGGCAGGGCTGGCGCCTGTTCCCCGGGACGCTGCCCAACTTCGGCGAAGCCGCATGGCTGCATGCCAAGCTGACCCTGGTCGTACTGCTGCTGGTCTATTACGTGTGGACCGGCCGGCTGGTAAAGCGCAGCGCCAAGGGCGGCACGCTGCCCGGTACGCGCGCCCTGCGCATCATGAACGAGCTGCCGGTATTCGTGCTGCTGGGGATCATCTTCCTGGTGATCGCCAAGCCGTTCTGACGGAAGCTGCTTCGGCTGTTGGGGTTCGCTGTGCTCACCCCGACCAATGTGATCCTGGGGATCAGGCGAGGCCGTGGTACTGGCGGTACCAGGCCACGAAGCGTTTGACTCCTTCTTCGATCGACGTGCCTGGCGCATAGCCCACGTCCCGGCGCAGCGCGGAAACATCCGCCCAGGTATCGGGCACGTCGCCCGGCTGCATCGGCAGCAGGCGCTTTTCCACCGTGCGGCCCAGGTGCTGCTCCATCAGCTCGATGAAGCGCAGCAGCTGCACCGGCTGGTCGTTGCCGATGTTGTAGACGCGGTAGGGCGCCTGCGAGGTGCCGGGATGGGGATGCTGCGGGTCGTACGACGGATCGGGCTGCGCGACGTGGTCCAGGGTGCGGATCACGCCCTCCACAATGTCGTCGATGTAGGTGAAATCGCGGCTGTGGTTGCCGAAGTTGAACACATCGATCGGCTCGCCGCGGCTGATGCGGTCGGCGAACAGCATCGGCGACATGTCCGGGCGGCCCCAGGGGCCATAGACGGTGAAGAAGCGCAGGCCCGTGGTCGGCAGGCCGAACAGGTGGCTGTAGGTGTGCGCCATCAGCTCGTTGGCCTTCTTGCTGGCGGCGTAGAGACTGACCGGGTGATCCACCGGGTCCTCCACGGCGAACGGCAACTTGCGGTTGGCGCCGTAGACCGAGCTGGACGAGGCGTAGACCAGATGCTCGACGCGGTGATGCCGGCAGGCCTCGAGGATGTGTGTGAAGCCGACCAGGTTGCTCTGCACGTAGGCCTCGGGATTCTGCAGCGAATAGCGCACGCCGGCCTGGGCGGCCAGGTTGACCACGCGCTGCGGCTGGAAGATTTCGAAGGCGCGGTTGAGAGCGCCGGCGTCGGCCAGGTCGCCGCGCAGATGGGTATAGCCCGGATGTGCGGCGAAGCGGGCCAGCCGGGCTTCCTTGAGGGCGGGGTCGTAGTAGTCGTTGTGATTGTCGATGCCGTAGACCTCGTCGCCGCGGGCGAGAAGGCGCTCGGCGAGGGCGGCGCCGACGAAGCCGGCGGTGCCGGTGACCAGGATGCGCATGGGGCGGTACTCGGAAGGAATCGCGCGAATTCTATCGGCAGCGGCGTTTCGGGCGCCCGCTGAATTGACACCGGCGCGGCGCTAAACTAGCGTTTCGTCCTTCCCGTCGATCGGAAACAAGGTGGCCCGCGTCCACAGCGCCGGCCGAGCGTGCGACATGACAACTACCAAGCGCCATCACTGATCCCGCCACGCCTTGTGAATTCCGCAAAAGGGCGCGTGGCGCCTTTATTTTTGCCCGCCGTCAGGGCGGGCAAGAGCAAAACCGGCCATCCATGGCCAGACTTCTCAATAAAAGCAGGCCCTCTCTCAGGTACTGCCACCAGGTATTCCCCATGATCGAAATCACGCTACCCGACGGCAGCAAGCGCCCCTTCGACCACCCCGTCACGGTGCAGGACGTGGCCGCCTCCATCGGCGCCGGCCTGGCCAAGGCCACCCTGGCCGGCAAAGTGGATGGCAAGCTGGTCGATGCCGGCTACGCCATCGACCATGACGCCAGCCTCGAGATCGTCACCGAGAAGAGCCCCGAGGCGCTGGAGATCCTGCGCCACTCCACCGCGCACTTGCTGGCGCAGGCTGTGCAGCGCCTGTATCCGGGCGCGCAGGTCACGATCGGTCCGGTGATCGACAACGGCTTCTACTACGACTTCGCGTATGAGCGTCCCTTCACGCCCGACGATCTGGCGAAGATCGAGGAAGAGATGCACAAGATCGTCGGCGAAGCGCTGCCGGTGACGCGCAGCGTCAAGTCGCGCGACGACGCCGTGTCGTTCTTCCGCGGCATCGGTGAGGAGTACAAGGCCGAGATCATCGAGAGCATTCCTGCGAACGAGGAACTCTCCCTGTATACGCAGGGCGAGTTCACCGACCTGTGCCGCGGCCCGCACGTGCCCAACACCGGCAAGCTGCGCGCGTTCAAGCTGATGAAGGTGGCCGGCGCCTATTGGCGCGGCGATTCCAACAACGCGATGCTGACGCGTGTCTACGGCACGGCCTGGCTCAACGACAAGGATCTGAAGGCCTACTTGCACCAGTTGGAAGAGGCGGAGAAGCGCGACCACCGCAAGATCGGCAAGGCGCTGGACTTGTTCCACCAGCAGGAAGAAGCGCCGGGCATGGTGTTCTGGCATCCCAACGGCTGGGCCATCTGGCAGGCGGTGGAGCAGTACGTGCGCGGCGTGTACCGCTCCAGCGGCTATCAGGAGGTCCGTGGTCCGCAGATCATGGATGTGAGCCTGTGGAAGAAGTCCGGCCATTGGGACAACTACCAGGAGAACATGTTCTTCACCGAGTCGGAGAAGCGCACCTACGCGCTCAAGCCGATGAACTGCCCGGGCCACGTGCAGATCTTCAACACCAGCTTGCACAGCTACCGCGATCTGCCGGTGCGCTACGGCGAATTCGGCGGCTGCCACCGCAACGAACCCTCCGGCGCGCTGCACGGGATCATGCGCGTGCGCGCCTTCACCCAGGACGACGGTCACATCTTCTGCACGGAAGAGCAGATTGAATCGGAGGTCACGGCCTTCCATCAGCAGGCGATGAAGGTGTACGGGGACTTCGGCTTCGAGGACATCGCGCTCAAGATCGCGTTGCGCCCGGACAAGCGCATCGGCAGCGACGCCGTGTGGGACCGCGCGGAAGATGCCCTGCGCGCCGCGCTGCGTTCGGCCGGCGTCCGGTGGGAAGAGCTACCCGGCGAGGGCGCCTTCTACGGCCCCAAGATCGAGTACCACATGCGCGATTCGATCGGTCGCGGCTGGCAGGTCGGCACCATGCAGGTGGATTTCATGATGCCCGAGCGCCTGGGCGCCGAGTACGTGGACGAGCACAGCCAGCGGCGCCACCCGGTGATGCTGCACCGGGCCATCGTCGGCTCCATGGAGCGTTTCATCGGCATCCTGATCGAGCATCATGCCGGTAACCTGCCGGCCTGGCTGGCCCCGGTGCAGGCCCAGGTGTTCAGCATTACGGACGCCCAGGCTGACTACGTTCGCGAGGTGACGCAAGCCCTTGTCGACAAAGGTTTCCGGGTCAAGGCCGATTTGCGCAACGAAAAGGTCGGCTATAAAATCCGCGAGCATACGTTGCAGAAGGTCCCGTACCTGCTCGTGGTCGGCGACCGTGAGAAGGAAGCAGGGGCTGTTTCCGTGCGTACACGTGCCGGTGAAGACCTGGGCAGCATGCCGCTGGCCGCCTTCATCGAGCGCCTGGAGGCCGAGACGCGGCGCTGAACGCGCCGTCCGGCCAACTTTCAATTCTTCTGGAGGATAGTGGTATCGCTACCACCGACACTAAGGGCAACCGCCGTAACCATGAGATCCGCGTTCCGCGCGTGCGCGTGATCGGGCCGGATTCGGAGCAGTTGGGCATTCTGACGCGCGACGAAGCCCTGCGCATGGCGGAGGAGGCCGGGTTGGACCTGGTCGAGATCCAGCCCAACGGCGACCCGCCGGTCTGCCGCATCATGGATTACGGCAAGTTCAAGTTCGAAGCCCAGAAGAAGGCCCAGGCGGCCAAGAAGAAGCAGAAGCAGGTCGAGATCAAGGAAGTGAAGTTCCGTCCGGTCACGGACGTGGGCGACTACCAGATCAAGCTGCGCAACATGCTTCGCTTCCTGGAAGAGGGCGACAAGGTCAAGGTCACCATCCGCTTCCGCGGCCGCGAAATGTCGCACCAGGACCTGGGCCAGAACCTGGCCAAGAAGATCCAGGAAGATGTCGGCGAGAACGGCGTGGTGGAGTCCTTCCCCCGCCTGGAAGGCCGCCAGATGGTCATGATGATCGGCCCCAAGAAGAAGTCCTGAGGGGCGGGTTCGCGGTCGGAAACGGCGGCCTCCGGGCCGCCGTTTCTTTTGCCGGGCGAGCCAGGGGCGCCAGGGGCGGTGCAGGGCAGGCTGGCCTCGCTTCCCGGGCGCTGCGGCGCTGGCGTTTTCCCGGTGTCCTGGCTATACTCGCCCGTTCGGCCCGCCAGGAAGGGCCGTGAACCGATCGTGGCAGGACGGAAAGAGCGGCTTCAGGCCGCCGCCAGATCAGTCAGAAACTTAAGATACGGAGCATTTCCATGCCCAAGATCAAGACCAACCGGGCGGCGGCGAAGCGTTTTCGCAAGACCGCTTCGGGCAAGTTCAAGGCCGGTCACGCCTTCAAGTCGCACATCCTGACCAAGAAGTCGACCAAGCGTAAGCGCAACCTGCGCGCCACCAATCACGTCAAAGCTTGCGACACCAAGGGCGTCGCTCGCATGTTGCCGTACGTCTAAGGCGGAGGACTGAACCATGGCTCGTGTCAAGCGTGGCGTTACCGCCCGTCGTCGTCATAAGAAGATCATCGGCCGTGCGAAGGGCTACTACAACGCCCGTCGCAAGGTATTCCGCGTAGCTAACCAGGCCGTCATCAAGGCCGGCCAGTACGCCTACATCGGCCGCAAGCAGAAGAAGCGCCAGTTCCGCGCCCTGTGGATCGTGCGTATCAATGCCGCCGCCCGTCAGTTCGGCCTGTCGTACAGCCGCCTGATCAATGGCCTGAGCAAGGCCGGCATCACGGTCGACCGCAAGGTGCTGGCCGACATCGCCGTGCACGACATCAAGGCTTTTGGCGCCATCGCGGAAAAGGCGAAGGCCAGTCTGGCGGCATAATTTGTGCGCTCATCCTTGATCGCCAAGATCAAGGAGCGGTCATCCATGGCCGCACTCTTCAAGAAGAGCGAACATCCGCGGGGAGGAGGCCTGAACGCCTCCTCCCCGTTTTCGTTTGTCCCTGCCGTACACACAGGAACCGCACCGATGGACGACCTGGAGACCCGGGCCGCGCAAGCCCAGGCCGATATCGATGGAGCCGACACGCTCGAGGCGCTCGAAGCGCTGCGCGTGGGCCTGCTGGGCAAGAGCGGCATCGTCACCGCGGCGCTGAAGACGCTCGGCGCGCTGCCGCCGGAAGAAAAGAAGGCGCGCGGCGCGGAAGTGAACCGCATCAAGGAGCGCCTCGCCGACGCCCTGGCCGCGCGCAAGCAGGTGCTGGAGCAGGCCGAGCTGGATCGCCGTCTGGCGTCCGAAACGCTCGACATCACCCTGCCGGGCCGCGACGGCGAGCGTGGCGGCATCCATCCGATCACCCGCGCGCTGGAGCGCATCGCCGCCATCTTCGGTCGCCTGGGTTACCAGCGTGCCGACGGACCGGAGATCGAGGACGACTGGCACAACTTCGAGGCGCTGAACTTCCCGCCGCATCACCCGGCGCGCGCGATGCACGACACCTTCTATTTCGGTGACGGCCGCCTGCTGCGCACGCATACCTCGCCGGTGCAGATCCGCGCGATGCAGGGACGCCAGCCGCCGATCCGCATCATCGCGCCGGGCAAGGTGTACCGCAGCGATTCGGACCAGACGCACTCGCCGATGTTCCACCAGATCGAAGGCCTGCTGGTCGATGAGACCTCCAGCTTCGCCGACCTCAAGGGCACGCTGGCGGAGTTCATCCGCGCGTTCTTCGAGCGCGATTTCGAGATGCGCTTTCGTCCCAGCTACTTCCCCTTCACGGAACCCTCGGCCGAGGTGGACATCCGCTGGGACGCCGAGGACGGCAGCACGCGCTGGCTGGAAGTGCTCGGCTGCGGCATGGTGCACCCGAACGTGCTGAAGAACTGCGGCATCGATCCGGAGCGCTATACCGGCTTCGCCTTCGGCCTGGGCGTGGAGCGCTTCGCGATGCTGCGCTACGGCGTGTCGGACTTGCGCGCGTTCTTCGAGAACGATCTGCGCTTCCTCAAGCAGTTCGCTTAAGAACAAGGCATCGGGAACAGGCAATGTGAAGGGCGGCCATTCGCGTCGCTCTCCTTGGCCAAGTCCTCCCGGTTATTGCCATGCGCTTTTCCGATTCCTTATTCCCGATTTCCTATTCCCGGATCAAACCATGAAATTCTCCGAGAACTGGCTGCGCGAACTGGTCGACATCAAGGCCGACCGCGCCGCCCTGGCCCATGCGCTGACCATGGCCGGGCTGGAAGTGGAAGAACTCACGCCGCTGGGCGAGCACCTGGCCAGCGTAGTGGTGGCCGAGATCGTCGGCGCCGAGAAGCACCCGGAAGCTGACCGGCTGCAGGTGTGTCGCGTAGATGCGGGGCAGGGCGAGCCGCTGCAGATCGTGTGCGGCGCGCCGAATGCCCGCGTCGGCATCAAGGTGCCGCTCGCCATGGTGGGCGCCGAACTGCCGGGCGATATCAAGATCAAGGCCGCGAAGCTGCGCGGAGTGGAGTCGTTGGGCATGCTCTGCTCGGCGAAGGAGCTTGGTATCGACGCTGATGCGTCCGGCTTGCTCGAACTGCCGGCGGATGCGCCGGTGGGCCAGCCGCTGGCCAGCTATCTGGGGCTGCCCGATGCCAGCATCGAGCTGAAGCTCACGCCCAATCGCCCGGATTGCCTCGGCCTGGTCGGCCTTGCGCATGACGTCGCCGCGCTGTTCGGCAGCCACGTTCGCGTGCCCGCGCAGGCCGACGCGCTGGTGACGGGCGAGGCGCGTCGCGGCATCCGGCTCGAGGCCGGCGCGGATGCGCCGCGCTATCTCGGCCGCATCATCGAAGGCGTGGACCCCAAGGCGCGCACGCCGCTGTGGATGGCCGAACGCCTGCGCCGCGCGGGCCTGCGCCCGATCAGCGCGATCGTGGACGTCACCAATTACGTGATGCTTGAGCTGGGCCAGCCGCTGCATGCCTTCGATAACGACAAGCTCGAAGGCGACATCGTGGTGCGCCACGCGCGCGACGGCGAAGCACTCAAGCTGCTTGACGGCTCGGAGGCCAAGCTCGATGCCGGCTTCCTGCTGATTGCCGACGAGCACAAGGCGCTGGCAGTGGCGGGCGTGATGGGCGGTTTCGATTCTCGCGTCACCGACGACACCCGCAACATCTTCCTGGAAGCCGCGCATTTCGCGCCGGCGGCGATCATGGGGCGTGCGCGCAAGCTGGGCATGCATACCGACGCTTCGCATCGCTTCGAGCGCGGCGTCGACCCGGCCTTGCCGCATCGCGCGCTGGAGCGTGCCTCGGAACTGCTGTTGTCGATCGCCGGGGGCAAGGCCGGTCCGGTGCTGGCGGCGGAGAATCCTGCCGACCTGCCGACGCCGGTGCCGGTGGTGCTGCGCCGTACGCGACTGAAGCGCGTGCTCGGCCTGGAGGTCGCCGACGCCGAAGTTGCGCGCATCTTCGGTGCGCTCGGCATGGCGGTGGAGTCCATCGCCGATGGCTGGCGCATCACGGCGCCGACCAGCCGTTTCGACATCGAGCGCGAGGAAGACCTGATCGAAGAGGTCGCCCGCATCTACGGCTACGATCACGTTCCCACACATACGCCCGCCGGCGCGCTGAGGCTGGCCACCGAGGCCGAAGCGCGCATTCCCGAGCTTGCGCTGCGCGAACAGCTGGCGTCGCGCGGCTACTACGAGGCGGTCAACCTTTCGTTCCTTTCCGCCGAGCTGCTCGCGCGCTGGGGGCTCGTGGAGAACCTGGTGCCGCTGGCCAATCCGCTGTCGGCCGACCTTGCGGTGATGCGACCGTCGCTGCTGCCGGGGCTGGTCGAGGCTTTGCGCCACAATCGCGCGCGCCAGCAGGAGCGCGTGCGCCTGTTCGAGCTGGCTCGCGTGTTCGGTGCCGGCGATCCGCCGGTGGAGACGCCCAGCCTGGCCATCGCGGCCTGCGGGCCGGCGCGCGCCGAGCAATGGGGCGAGGCGGGCCGGCTGCTGGATTTCTACGATCTCAAGGGCGAGCTGGATGCCATCCTCGCGTGGGGCGGCGAGCCGCAGCGCTGGTCGGTGCATGCCGATGGCTTGCCGGGCTGGCTGCATCCGGGGCGCGGAGCGCGTGTCGTTCGCGACGGCCGCACTGTCGGCTACCTTGGCGCGCTGCATCCCCAGCTCGCCAAGGCCCTGGACCTTGGCCCGGACGTGCACGTCCTGGAGCTCGCGCTGGAGCCGCTGCTGGCCCACCGACTGCCCAAGGCGGTCCCGGTCCCGCGCTTCCCGTCCGTGCGCCGCGACATCGCGGTAGACCTGCCCGAAGCGGTGGCCTGGGCGGAGGTCGAGCAGAGCGTTCGTGGTGCCCTCGGGGCGCTCCTGAAGGAGCTGCGGCTGTTCGATCGCTACAGCGGAAAAGGGGTAGAGACCGGCCGAAAGAGTCTCGCTATGGGCTTGATTTTGCAGGACGCTTCACGCACGCTTACCGACGACGACGCGGATCGCTGCGTGCGAGAGGCAGTCGCTGCGTTGGAGACTTCATGCAAGGCAAGATTGCGAGGATGACATGGCGCTGACCAAGGCGGAGATGGCCGAGCGCCTCTTTCTCGAGGTGGGCCTCAACAAGCGCGAGGCGAAAGAATTCGTGGATGCCTACTTCGAGGTAGTCCGCGAGGCGTTGGAAAAGGGCGAGCAGGTGAAGCTGTCGGGTTTCGGCAACTTCGACCTGCGTCAGAAGAACCAGCGCCCGGGACGCAACCCGAAGACCGGCGAGGAGATTCCGATCTCCGCCCGTCGCGTGGTGACGTTCCGGCCGGGGCAGAAACTCAAGGTGAGAGTGGAGAGCTATGCTGGACCAAGGGAATAACACCGAGCTCCCGGCCATCCCGGCCAAGCGTTACTTCACCATCGGTGAGGTCAGCGAGCTGTGCGGCGTGAAGCCGCACGTGCTGCGCTACTGGGAGCAGGAGTTTCCCGCGCTCAATCCGGTCAAGCGTCGCGGCAACCGCCGTTACTACCAGCGCCACGACGTGCTGATGATCCGGCAGATCCGTGCGCTCCTGTACGACGAAGGCTTCACCATCACCGGCGCCCGCGCCCGGCTGGAAGGCCCGCAGGCGCGCATGGAATCGAGCATCTCCCACCAGATCGTGCGCCAGGTGCGCATGGAGCTGGAAGAAGTCCTGAGCCTGCTGCGCCGCTGAGCGCGCAGGCGTCTTGTCTTTCGCAAGTCCTGCCCTAGCTGCTAGACTTGCCAACTTGCCGTAGCGTCGGGGCGTAGCGCAGCCTGGTAGCGCATTTGCCTGGGGGGCAAAGGGTCGTCGGTTCGAATCCGGCCGCCCCGACCAATTCGGCCATCTAATCAGTGAGTTGTGGTTGGTGGAAAGCTGTATTGAAGCTTTCCACCCTATTACCACCCTAATCTCACCCTATCTTTTGAGCGAAAGTCCCACTTCGACATCGGTCCACGGCACATCGTGGCCGCCGAGATAGAGGTCCGTCATCGCCTCATCCGTGTGCGTCAGCAGCTCCTGCACCTGCTTCTTCGACCACCCAGCCTCACGTAGCATCGCCGCGCCTAGGCTGCGGATCTCGTGGAAGGTCGGCGGGCTATCAGCGTCGATTTCCGTCCGCTCCTTGGCCGCCTCATCGCGCGCATCGGCGAAGGCCCGGGTCAGCTGCTCGGGGAGCACCTGGGTGTGGTGCTGGCGATCCTTTGCCCGATTCTCCTTCGCGCGCGCACGCTCTGGCAGGCGATGGATCAGGAAGGGCGACACCACATTGTCCCGGCACCGCGCCACGATCGCCTCCAGCGTGGGGCTCATCTTGATCTTCATCCGGACGCCCGTGGTGCCCTCGGTTTTGCTGGGCACAACCCACAGCGCACCCTCGCGGATGTCGGTGAAGCGGATCGTGACGACATCCTCGCGCCGCAACAGGGTGACTAGGCTGGCATCCATCGCGTTCTGAAGCCACGGCTCGGCCTTCGACCAGATCGCCTCATAGACTGCCCAGGTCAGGCGCTGGCGTTTCCGCTTGTGGACCGCCTTTCGAGTTAGCAGGGCAGGATTGGCCTCGATCCAGCCATCCTCCACGGCACAGGCGAAGACCCACGACAGCACCAGGCGGAACTGCTGCCGCGAGCGCGGCGAGTCGGTGACCTCCTTGATGAAGTCGGCACAGTCCCGAACGGTGAATGCGGCCACCTCCTTGTCACCGATCCCCTTCTCGATACGCGACAGAACGCTCTCGTAGACCGAGGCCGTCGACGGTGCCCAGGTGCGCCCGGGCATGTCCTCCGCACGGAATACCCTGATGGCGTCGGCAATGGTCTCGCCCTTGGCCACCACCCGTTCCACGAGATCGTTGCCCTTGGCCAGCAACGCGTTCAGCTTCCTGGCCGCCTCAAAGGCCCGCGCCTTGTCCTTCCCCATCCAGGTCTCTTTCTTCGTGACCGGGTGCCGGTACTTGAACCCGTCCCGATTGGGGTACAGGTTGGGCGGCCAGCCGGCCCGGGCCTTGGATCGAACGCGTCCCATCATTGGACCTTACCTCCCTTCCAGAACCCGCTGCACCAGATCGTCGCCATCGGCGCGCCATGCGTCCTCATCGACGAACCAGGAGCCGCCGATCTTCCTGCCGGGGATCTTTCCGTCCGTCAGCCAGCGGCGCAGCGTGACCTCGGCCGGCCGGCTGTTCTCATCGAAATACTTCTCTGCCCACTGCTGAGGAGCCATCAGGTGCATGTGCGCGCCTCCTGCTCAAACAGGTCGCCGCCGGCCTTCTTCGCACGCCGGGTTGCCGTGGCGTTCGCCTGGTGGTGCTCCTGGTCGTACCGGAGGTGGCAGCGTTGGCACCAGGCGCGGAGGTTCTCCGGGTCGCAGTTCTCCGGCTGATGGTCAAGATGCGCGATCGTCAGCACCACGGTGACGAAGCGGCCGGCCGGGTATTCGCTGCCGCGCGCGTAGCCATAGGCTTCACCGGTCTCGGCGTCGAACACCATGCCGTTCATCGTCATGTAGGTCGCACCGCTCATCTCGCGGCAGATCGTCTCGCCGTTCGGTGCCTTGCACTTCTCGCAGCAGTTGTGCGCGCGGGCGAGAATCGAGGGGCGAATTTCGGTTGCCCAGTTGTCCGGGTAGCGAGCGCGGTTCTCGGGCTTGATAGGCATCACCGCACCTCCGACTTGCGACCTGACGTCCCGGGCGCGACGATTACCGCACTGAACAGGATGGGGGATTCACGCATGGGATGGTTTCCTGGCGACGAGAAGGCCGCGAAGGACCTGGCGGCCCGCATGACGCAGATCATTTCCAATGATGATCTCGCAACGGTAGGGCAGCGCATACTTAAAGCGGTGGAGGAGGCCAAGCCTTCTGCCGCAGTTATGGCGGTGGCGATGCTTCGCTATCGCGAAGACACGACCATCACTTACCCAGAGCATATGGCTATAGCTCAGCAGATGATGCGCGTGCCCCTGGACATCCTTCTGGCGAAGGAGCAGGCGGAATCGCAATCGAAGGTCGCTAACGTCTCGATTTTCATTGCGGCTCTCAGCTTGATTACCGCGCTTGCATCGCTCTATGTGAGCTTCAAGGCGCTTCATTGACGTTTTCGCGCCGCCTCCCTGACGCTGCCTAGGTCTAACCCTCGCGCTTCGGCGAAGGCGATGATAAAGACTGCTGCCGCTTGCGGGGCGATGGCGTTGCCGTCGCGGCAAGTCTCGATCGTGAAACGGCACCTGACTGAGCGACGCACAAGAAACCGATGTCAATCCTTTGTCGCGTCCATGTAAAGGCGGGTTTTCCGTATGCTGGAAACACCGAAAGATTGATGAGGAATCACACATGGCTGACAACATCGACACCTTGCGGGCCGTCGTCTCGGCAACGAGAACCATGGCTGGAACGTGGATGGGCCACTTCGAACTTTCGATTGAAGGTGCCAACGACCATTCATACGATGTGCCGGAATCGTTTCCAACGCGCGATGCTGCTATCGAAGCTGCGCTGGCTCGCGCCGAATTTCTCGCGAAACCGATGGCTGTAGCCGGTGGATTGCGGATTACGAAAGAGGTCAAGCCGCCTTCATTACGCTGTGCGGGGCTACCTAACACGGAAGCCACCTGAGATATCTGCGAACGCAGCGAAAGCCCGCGTCTTCTCGATGAAGTCCTTGCGCACTGGAACGTTGAAGGTCCCGAAACGGTCGTCGATGATCATTTGTCGGCGCTGTTCGCTGAGCTTTTCCCACTCGTTATGCATGCGATCTTGGTGGTCGGCGACTAGCCGCGCGATGAAGGCCATCTGCCTGGCCTCCTTTGCTGTCACTCTGGCTCCGTCGTTGTAGCCAATAGAAAGTCCATCGGGACGCAGCGCATAGATGAAAGACGCTGGCTCGATGCCCTTGCCATGGCCAACCACGAGGCCCACGCCTTGTTCGAGCATCCATGTCCAAGAGAATGCGCCCATCGAGAACGACGGGACCTTCTTATTTCTTGCATAGAGGTCAAATCCCATCACGCCTCTCCCCGCTTGCCGGCAATGGCTTGGTCGATGGCTACGTCCAATGCCAATCCGCGCTTAGGCTCCGTATGTTTCGTGCGGCAATGTTTGATGTTGTCAGGGCATGAACACGGGACGCGAACGGCGGGCCAATCTTCGTGATCGATGTTTCTCAGCCACCGATACCTCTCCGCATCCCTCACATCCTCCGCCGCGGCGCGTGGTGAGGTGTCGACAATAGACAGCGATGCGACGAAATTGATGATTCCGGGCAATGCGGCGTTTATGTGTTTAGCCACTACGACGAGCGGGAAGCGCGCGGCTAGTTCGTCCACTACGCGAGAGGGATCGGCGCAGTGCGCGTTGACAGCCGACTTGGCCGCCTCATCCCATCGTTCGCGCGGAGGTTTACCTTCCGCCTTTCGCCACGCGTTGAAGGCTATATCACCAATCGTCAGTTCGCTTAATGATCGATCAGTGTCGCTAAACGCCACCGCCTCCCCACCTTTGGCCTCATTGGCGCGGGTGTTCCAGGCGGCTTGCCAGCCTTCCCACATGTCTTGCACGTATTCTGCCGTGTAAGAGAGTTTTGCGGCGCTCCATTCGGCACTGTGTGCGTGTCCGTTAATATCGCACCACGCCTCGAACACCTCCCGGCACTCCCTCAGCTCGTCGTTGTTGGCGGTCACGCGGCATCCTCCTGTTCGGTAACCTGGCGCTCTTCGCAAAAGATGCCGCAGTCGAAATCTAGGTTCTTCATGGGGCGTCCAACGTCGGTGACCTTCAGCTGATCGAGGAAAATGCGCTCGCCACGCACGCGAACCAACTTGGCCCCGATCTCGCGCGATTGAACGGTGCGCTCTTCGAAGACATTTGGATGGCATTTGCGGACATGGTTCCAGTACGTGGGCGATGTCGCCTTTACGCACCCGATGCAATTTGCATTGGGGTAACCCATGCCATAGACCCTTGGTGGCGAAATGCCGTCCCTAAGCAGCCGCTGGTAGCAATTGCCCTTCGTCAGGCCGGCATCGATCAGCACCGGGCTTACGTTATCGCGCTCTGTAAGGACGAACCTGGCGTGCCTACCGCGCTCTTCGGCCGTGAAGCCAAGCACATGGAAGTCCGGCTTGTTTATCAGCTCCCACTGTTGCCTGGCGTGCTTCTTAAGGAACTTAGTGCAAGGTGCGCCCTCCGGGCCGGACATGAACTTCTCGTGCCGCCACACCTCGGCCGCCGATGCATTTGGAAACTTCGAGTTGACCGCCGTTTCAATGGTCACGCCGAGCCAGTCCTGCACGTCCCTGGCGAATCGTCGGTTGTCTTCGTCTTCTTCAGCCACGGGGTTGTTTACGATGCGAACATCGTGCGTGTCGCCGAATCGCTCAAGCGTCAGCTTGGCGGCAACAGCACTGGCCGCTCCACAGGAAAACCAAACCGCAATCATCGGCCTGGCGCCCATCTCAACCCTCCTTCCCGGCGAGCGTCGGGGCGGCGAGCAGTGCATCCAGCGTGGCGAGTGCATTGGTGAACTTGGCTCGCTCGTTGCCTACAGGCGCGCGGCAATCGCGCTCAGCATCGACGATATCGCGCGCGAACTGGATGGATGTACGCCAAGTGCGCGGCAAGCCATCCACCACCCGCGCACCTTCGGGAGGCTGAGGGGCGGCGGTGAGCGCTTTCAGATCCGACAGGCGAATTTCTGCGGCGTACTCGGTGCCCGTATGAATCGCATAGATGACATCCGGATCACTGCCACGCAACGGTTTCGCCTCGATCATGGCGACAAAACGGCTAAGACCATCCGGCACGGCCGCGCGCTCGGCGGGGTGCGTGTAGAGCGTTCGGTGCTGCCAACCCGCATATGTCCCGTTGTTGTAAAAACGCTCGGACACTTCCTGCCATTGACATTCATCGGTCTGGCGCATTTGATAGACCGCCTCACCCTGCACGCCCTGCGATAGACGGGCGGCGAAGGATTCTAGGGCGGTTCGCATGATGGTGTTTACAAGTTCGTCGGTGTATCGACCAGGGAGATAATCGCGTACACAGTTTCCGCCTTCGACTTCCGCATTCAGCGCACGCTGAATATGGTTATCCGTCACCCGCACCTTTGCCTGCGCGGAGAGGTGGGCTTTGATGCACTTCCATGAATCGCTGAAGGCGATAGACGGCAATGTGCGTTCAATGTTCTTGATTGCGATATCAAGCGTCATTGCCATGTCCGGTCTCCTTGGTTTCGTTGGGAGTGGCGCGGGCGGCGTCGATGGCTTCATCCAACTCTTCACCGAAAAGAAGGCATGAACCATCGTCCTGATACATGCTGTAAGGAAGCTCCACTTGTGGAACTGGACGGGGAATATTTTGCGATTCATCCCGTAGCCACCGATAGCGCTCCGCATCAGCCCGATACGCCTCCACTTCCGCTTGCAGGCCAGCTACTTTTGCCTGTAATTCGGCGACATGATTCCAATAAGTGATGCAATCCGCTTGCATGCGCTGGCGGGCGGCGAGAAGGGATCGAAGCATCTCACTCGTATCGTTATGCCCTGTGTCCCAAACAATCTGCGCGCGGACAAGCACCTGCTCATCCGTGTAACTCGTGGGGTTAGTCATTCCGGCTCTCCCGTGCGCTCTGCGTGTTCGATGATTTCGCGCAACGACTTGATGCTGATCTTGTACGTACGAGACGGTGCGCCTGTCGGCGAGACAAAAGGCCCGAACAGTACGCGGTTGCCTAGCGTGGCGAACGTTCCGTGGCGGCGCTCGTAGACGCACAGATTCACAAACGGTTGCTCAGCTGCGGCGTTAGTCATGGGCATGGCCTTGGGCTTTGGCGATGGCTGCGAATGCCTGATCTGGCACATCGTCGCGACTGCACAGAGCGGTGATCTGCGTGATACATGCGTGGAGGGCCACCAACAGATCAGGCGCGGCGGCGATGAGGTTGGCGTTGGCAAGCCCCTCCGCACTCGATGGAAGTGAAATTGCACCCCATCGCGTAATGCTTTTTCCAACTTTGCCTGGCCTTGTGCCGTCCTCATTGGAGGCAACGATCTGATATGGATAGCCCATGGCCGAGTAATTGATCGTCCACGGACCCGGCGTATGCTTCATCTCGCTCATCTCAACCTCCCGCCTCTTTCTGGGAGCGCTCTTTCACCGCGCGCAGTAGATCGCTGATTCGGAACGCTACAAAGCAGCGTTCGTTGCGGTCATCGAAGGCGATTTCGACGAAGCCATCGCCGTAGTCGACAACTTCGATCTGAAGCCAATTTTCTTCGCTGGTTGTGTCGCCCTGACCGTTCTCGTCGAAGCACAGCAGCCGACCGCACAGATAACCAAGATTCGGGTTTTCCATATCAACCTCCTATAGGGTGGCGGGGCCGGTCAGGGCGCAACGCCAAGGACCTTGGCCACAAGCGGGCGCAAGACTGCGGCGGTGTTTGCTGCCTTGAAGGCGTAGCCCGCATCGGTCGGATGCGTGTGGTCATCCGATAGCCACGCCGTATCCCACTGCGGGAGGCGCTGATACGTGTCGAACTGGTGAACGATGGGCGCGTTCATCTGTTGCGCGACCTGGCGCAACACGTAGACGTAGCTGTAGATGGAAGGGTTGTACTGTGGCCTCCATGTTTGTCCCACGCCGAGAACCGGATTCGGCTCCTGGAAGACGCAAATCTTTCCGTGGTCACGAGCGATCTGGCACAACTCGGCCATGTAGAACCAGTAGTCGTCGACGCCCTCGCGGATATAGCCAGGCTGTGGCGCGGCGTTGTAATAGAAATCGTTGAGCGCGAAATTGAAGACGACGATATCGGCGGGGCTGGCGGCCATTTCCGCATCGAAGGCCTGGTGCCTTCCATCAGTGCCATAGAGCAGCTGGGACGCCTGGGTGCCTCCAACCCCCTGATTGATGGCAATGATCCGGCGAGGACCGAAGTACATCTGCAGCATCGACTGGACGACACTCGGCTCATTGAGCGGCGTCTGGGCAGTCTGGCCGTTGTTAGTCTGCGCGCCATACGTCGTGGAATCGCCGTAGAAGGCGATAGTCACGGATGTATCCGCATGCGCTACGACGCCGAAGGCGACGACAAGCAGGAACGTGAAGATCTTGATCATGGTGGGTATCACGAATGTTCGCGTTGATGGTGCGCCGCGCTTGCGGCATTCCATGGCGGTGCGTCTGTGCCACTCGGAAGGCGCCCTCGTCGAAGGCGCCGGCCGTGGGGGTCAGGCGGCATCCTTCATCGGCTCTTCGCCTTCGCCGAACCCATTGAGCGTCTTCTGGTCGGGATCAGGCTTTACCTTGTCGATGCCACCGTAGTAATCGCTGGCACCGCCGACAATCAGAAGCACGGATGTGCCGGCCGCATCCACCAGCTCGTGCCGATGCTCGTCGTGCTTCTGCAACGTCAGCACGGCCTTGATGCCATCCTTCACGGTCACGCTTTCGACAGTGGCGACGATGGTTGGGCGGTTGGCGCTGGCGATGATCTCGACGGCCTGGCGCACGTTCTCAGTGATGCGAGCGGTCAGGCGGTAGATCGCCTCCTGCTGCTCTTCCTCGCCGAGCTTCGGCCAGACGTCGCGTTGAATCTTCAGCTCGTCGACGCACGCGGCCAGCAGATCGCCGGTCATGGTCTCGGCGGCCATTTCGACAGCGGCGGCCAGGGCTTCTTCGTTCTTCTCGGTCATGGTGCGTCCTCTTTGGTTGTTGTCAGGCCGCGTACTGATCGGCCCACTTGTCATCGCTAGCCCTGATCCCGCGCGCCATCCGCACGACGGTGGACCAGTGGACGGGGTTACAGTTGAGCCCTTGGTCGCTCGGCACGTCGCCGATGTGGAAGGCCATCACGATGGCGTCAGTGGCTTGGCTGCGCGTCAGCTCCAGGCTCGAACCGCCAAGCATCACCAGCCCACGCGGACCGGTCCCAAGGTCAATGCCAGGCAGCACTCGCCAGCCAAGCACCGTTCCGGAAATCAGGTGGCGCCAGTCGTCCTTGCTCAGCCGATTGCCGTGCCACGCGATCTGCTCCAGGTCGCCGCACGCCGCGTTGAACAGGCGCCGCTGGCCATCGGTCATGCGACCTTTGCCCTGGAGTTGCCAGTCGGTTGGCGTGATGGGTTTCATGGGTTAGGCCGCCATCTTCATGGCACGCAGTTCAGCTACGATGGCCTGCACCTCGACGTGTCCGGCTATGCAAGCGTCCTGCAATTCCTTGATCGACTTCTCGTCGCGTTGGACGCGATGGATTGTCAGTTGCAGGCCTTCCGGAAAGCGCGGGTCGTAGCTCACGGCATCGCACCATTGGCGTCCCGTTACCCATAGCTGTCCTTGGATCTGCCAGTGATATTCCCTGGCGTGCGATCCATCACGGAGTGCAGCTAAGTGCTTCGCTTGACTGGCGGGGCATTTGATCTCGATAACGCCGTCGCTGCCCAGCAAACCATCCGGCGAGACGCCAACGTAAGGCATTGTCGGGTGCTCGACGAAAGCGACCTGCTCGACCAGCTCGCCGGTGTGCGCCTCGTACGCGCCGCGCGCGAACGGCTCCAGCTCGGTGCCGCGTCGCATGGCGTCGTTCTGGAACGTCTGCTCAGGCTCGCCGGTCAGTATTTCCAGTGCTAGCGTGACGATCAGGTTTGCGCGGCTGGCGGATGGCCCGCTGCGCGTCGTCGCCATCAGGTCTGCGAACCGCGATCCGGTGAACTTTCCAGCGCGAAGCGCCAGCCACTCGATGCTGCCCTGTTCCATTATTCGATCTCCGCGTCGCTTGTCATGTCATCAGCCGATTGCGCGATGGCCTGGAAGTCGGAAACCTTGTCCGACACTAGTGCGCGCTTTTCCTTGGGGAAGGTGTCCTTCCACCATGCGCGGAAATGCGCCGTGCCCTTGGCGGCGGCAGCGCGACATTCTGCGATGGCTGCGTCGCGCTCCGGGCTATCTTCGGGGACGGCCTGCTGAGCAGCGCGTGCTCCATGCGTGGCGCGTGCGCGTGCCCCATCGGCAACCTGCTCGCGCAGCTCCTCGGGCAAGTCTTCGATGTCCTGGGTGAAGATGTCGGATGCCGCGGTGACATTCAGCACCATTGCGATTTTGGCGCGCTTGCAGGCCATCTTGAGAACCGTGTTCCCTTGATCGGCAGCCTCTGTGCGAATTTGCTCCTGCTTCTCGACCTTGCCCTGGTACTTGCTGAATTTGATGCGACGCATGTTCTCCGGCGTCGCTTCAAACTCCTCTTTACAGACGGCGCGGCGCCATTTGTACTTTTCTTCGTGAGAGAAACATTCGCCCATGCCCTCACCAAGTACCATGCCGGATGGCTGATGGATGGCAACGCACCGAACTCGATAGTGGGCAATGCCTTCGGCCGACAGATCCTCGATCTCGTACTTGTCGGCAATGCGAAAGGTGACGCATAGAACCTCTGCACCCGGCTTGTACAGCGATGGCTTCTTCGTGCCGGGGATGATTCCGTAATGCACGTCGGGCCGCATGATGGAGCGCATAACGTCTTGAATCAGGTTGACCTGGGTGCGTAGATCTGCGGCAGTAAGACTGCGGTCACCGTTGATAACAACAGCCTGCTGCTTCATCGGATCGACGCGGGAAATCTGCTGATTCATGGCGGCCTCAGTAGTTGATCGTGACGTGGGGAACGGAGCCGCCAGCGATGGCGATCACGAGAGCCTTGGCAGACTCCTCATCGACGCCAGCCTTGACGAAGGCCTGCATCACTTCGTTGTTGATCTTTGCCCGGTGTGCGCGATTCCTGGTCTTGCGCTCCTCCTCAGCACGCAGGCGTGCTTCCTCGGCGAGGCGGGCCTGCTCGCGCTGCTCGGCTTCACGGCGCGCACGTTCCTCGGCTTGGCGGATGGCCTCCTGTTTCTCGCGTTCGGCGCGCTCGGCGGCCAAACGCTCGCGTTCGGCGGCCGCGGCTTCCATAGCCTTCCCGTGCTCGATGGCGGCAAGGCGATCCGCTTCGGCCTTCTCGGCAGCGAGGCGTGCCGCTTCCTTGGCTTCCTCAGCCTCCCGAGCCGCGCGCTCGATAGCCTCCTGCACCTCGCGCTTGGCGCGCTCCTCAGCTTCCTTGCGGATGCGCTCCTCGTGCGCCCTGCGCTCAGCCTCGGCCTTTTCCTTGGCGATGCGCTCGGCCTCGGCGCGCTCCTTGGCGGCAATGGCTTCCTCACGGGCGCGCAATTCCGCTTCGCGGCGCTCGATCTCGGCGCGGCGCTCGGCCTCCGCCTGCTCGATGGCCTTTCGTTCGGCCTCGATGGCTTCCTGCTTGATGCGTTCCTGTTCAGCCTCCCATTCGTCCAGAGGCTTGCGCACCTCATCCTTGAGCGCATCCAGGTAGTCGCGAGCCTTCTTGCGTGAGGCATCTACCTGAGCGGACTTGGCTTTCCATTCCGCTACCAGCGTCTTGCCGGCGTCATCGATCGTTGTCTTGCTGCGCGCCACCTTGTAAGCCAGGGACGCGATCTCCTTGCGGCCCTTGTCCGTGGATACATCCGGGACAATGGTTGCCGTCTCCTGCCGGATGCGCGCCAGCAGGTCGTCGAGCGAATTTCCTCCAGTGAAAAGCTCCAGCGCATTGACTGATTCAAGGGGAATCAGGGACGTTTCCATCGGAATCCTCTGCACGCTGAAACCCGGCGTGCGCGGTGTTGGTGTCAGTTGCCCGTCTTCGCGCGGATGCGCGGCTCGGGGATGCGGTGGTGGTAGCCGTGGGCGTAGTACTTCGCAGCCCAGGCGGCGCGGCGCTCGTCTTTGGTCTTGGGCTGGCAGCCCTGCCAGCTGTGGCGGCGCGTGCGGGTGATGATGGGGAGGGTCACGTCGGAGCCTCCGGAAGTGCGTCGATACGCGCCAAGCATTCATCGACTTTGGCGTCGCTCAGGTAGCCGAGAACGTCATCGGTGATGGGCGTCGAGTAGCAGAGATTGCCATCGCGGTCGGTGACGGCCAGCTCCCACAGGCCCTCTCCACCACCATACGAGTACATGTGGCGCACGACGCTTGCGCCGTAGCCATTGGCGAACTTGTAGCGCCGCTGCACTCCGCCATGGATCATGCGCTCTGATATCGGCTGAAAACTCATGCCACTTCCTCCACAGAAAAGGCGCCGGCCTCTGCAGATTCCGCGCAGGGGGTCGTTTCACCCGCGTCGGCCGGCATGGAAAGGGAATCGATCCAGCGCATGGTCTTCTCGACGCTCGCGCGGTAAATCGCGATCTGTTCGGCGGCGGGAAGCTCGGAGATGGCGAGGCAGCTCATGACCGCAACTCCTCCTCGACGGCGCGCTCCATCAGTTGCCCGGCCTCGCGTGTCTGCCGGAGCAGGTTGCGGAAGGCGTCGCGGCTGCGCGGAAGCAGGGCGCGCGGATCGGAGCCTGCGGCAATCGCGTTGAGCGACCACTCCGCGCGGCACAGCGTCGCGACCAGCTGGTAGTAGCGCTCGCGAATCTCTGCCGCATCGACCTCGGCCAACTCGGCCTCGATCAGCTCGACCATGCGGTCGGAGTCCATGAGCTGCTCTTGGCGCTCGACGTACTCCAGCTCGCGCAGGTCGCTATCGCATGACACGCGGGTCTCGATGAGGGCGCTTGTCGAACGTCCAGCCGCCTGAGCTGCCAGTCCCTCGTAATAAGCGCGGGCGTAATCAACGCTCATCACAGCCACCCCGCGATGCGCAGGCCAAGCACGAAGCCGGCGAAGATCGCGGCGACGAGCAGGAAGGGGATGGAGTTCACCAGCTGCGCGGGCTGCGGCTCGCTGCCTGGGATGCCCGGCGCTGTCGGGAAAGTGACTACCGTGCCGTTGGCGTTGGAGCGGTGCTCAGAGCGTACGGTGCGCTGGTGGGCGCAGTAGGCCCGGATGGCGCGGCGTTGCTGGAAGGTCTGGCTCATCGTGTTCACCCCTGCGGTGTGCGATGGGGTGACTATGCGCTTCGCATAACTACCTGTCAATGCGATTTGCATAGCTTCCGCAAGGAAATTATGCGATGCGCGTAGTTCAGTTAACTGACGTTAAGCTTCGTGGACAAAAAAAGGCCCGCCGGAGCGGGCCTGGTGTACCCCGCCGACGCGGGGTCTCTTGGTCTTCCTGTCAGTGCATTGAGGCCGTCGTCTGGCCCTCGGAGTGCGTCTCGCGCACGAATTTCCCGTCCTTGTCGAAGAACAACGTGGCGGACTGCGTCTGCGCGTTCGACTTGCCGACGAACGGCCCGGCAATCGGGATGTAGCTCGCGCCGTTGGCCGCTGCGTGCGTCCAGGCATAGATCAGGACCGTGCCACCGTCGGGCAGGGTGGTCGTGTTGTTAGCTGGACCGAGCGCGGCGCGTGCATCCGCTAGCGTGGTCACGCCTGGCTTGAATCCGGCCACGACATTGGGATCCACCTTGGTGCCAGCTGTCACGCATCCGGCAAGCATCGCCACAAGCAGTGGCCCGAACATGATTCGCTTCATGATTCCCCCTCGCTGGTTTGGCGCAAGACTACCCGCAGCGCCGTCGCGGGCCTTACTTCTGCTGCTGCATGGTCTTGACCATCGCCAAGATTGCCTGTTGCTGCTCTTCAGTGAGCCCACGCATCGCGCGGGCGGTTGCCGCCGGGATCTTTTCCTCCACAAGTTCGACCTCGCCCTCCGTAATGGAGTCGAGATCGGTTTGCAGGACATCCAGCAGCGCCTTCAGCTCGTCCATATTCCAGCGATTCCCCCGCGATCCGTTGAACCAGCCCGCGACCGTGGGGTAGGCCCTCACGATCCCGCGGGAGGCTAGCTCGGACACGATGTCATCGATCGATAGGCCCAGCTTGTCTCGCCGCGCCCTGAGATTCGCCTGCACCCTATTCACGGATTGAGACACGTTGCTACGCCTTGTTTCTGAGCATGTCTCCGAGCGTACGGAAGGGCTTGCAATGCCGTTATGCGAAGCGCATAGTACGTAGCAATTCGAATCGCATAGGTTGGACATGAGCACCTCGGACCCCCGCGCGTACTGGCAGAACTACGTGGACCGCAAGGGCGGTCCGGCAAAGGTCGCTGATGAGCTGGGCATCCCGTACTCAACGATTGCCGGCATCTGCAATGGCAATCGCGGCATCGGGCGCGACCTGGCCGACCGCATGGCGAAAGCCGATCCAGAGCTCGACCCGATGCTGCTGGTTTGGGTGCGGCCAGAGACGAAGTCGCGGAAGAGGGCGGCCTGAATGAGCCCAGAGACGCACGCCGACATCGGCGCTTTTCTTGACGGAGCCTGGAAAGCAAGCCTGGTCTGTTGCTACGGCTTGCTCGCGTACTCCGTCTACTACTTCCGGACCTTTGTTGCCCTCCAGGTTTTCGTCTGCGTGACTTGCGGACTCCTTGGCGTTGCGATCGAGCGCCGGCGCCGGGCGAGGGCGGCTTAGTCCGTGGGCGCGCTGTCGTCCATCGGCTCGGCTTCCTGCCTCTGCAGCGGCACCACGTCCGCGACCCACTCGGGATCGTTCGCGGGCACCGACTCCCATACCAGTGGTTCCGGCGGCTTCGGCTTGTCGGGCATCGGTTCGTCTTTTTCGCTCACGGTTCATGCCCCCTTTTTTGCCCTGACGAGCTTGTCCCACGCAGTCCCACGCTGTGGGAACGAGGTGTAAACCCATGATTCCAGCGCAACCGTCGCTGTTCCACGACACCTACGAGGATGCCATCCGCGACACCGTGATGGCGCTCGGCGGCTACAAGAAGGTGGGCAGCATGCTGTGGCCCGCGATGCCTGCCGACGACGCCGGCCGCAAGCTCTCCGCCTGCCTCAACACCGAGAAGCGCGAGAAGCTCGACCTCGGCGAGCTGCGCCTCATTCGGCGCGAGTCTCGCAAGGCCGGCATCCACATCCTGGCCTCCTATGAGATGCGCGACGCCGGCTATGCCGACCCGCAGCCCATCTCCCCGGAAGACGAAGCCGCCCAGTTGCAGCGCGAGTACATCGCCGCGGTCAAGACCATGGCAGCCATCCAGGCCCGCATGGACCGCAACGCCGCGTTGCAGGTAGCGGCATGACCCGCATCAACGACCACGACCTGCCTCCGCTGGAGCTGGACCTCACCGGCTGGCAGCCCGTGGTCGGTGCCATCCGCAAGCAGATCGCGCAGCAGCGCGAGGAGCAGAACATGCAACCGATCGACTTTGCCGCCGCGCGCGCCGAGCGTGACGCGGGCATGCAGCGAGCCATCACCCACGCGGAACATGTGGACGACGCGTGGCCGGAACTGGCCTACGTCTTCCTGTGCCGGTACGCACGTACCCACGAGGAGTTCATCAGCGAGGACGCGACGGCCGAGGCTGACCGGATGGGATACGGCTCGCCGGCCGATGATCGCGCCTGGGGTCCTGTTTTCCAGCGCGCAGCCCGCAACAACATCATCCAGCGCATCGGCTATGGCACCAGTAGGCGCCGCCATCTGAGCCCCACGCCGCTGTGGCGGTCCATGGTGTTCGGGGGGAGTGTGGCCTAGGGCGCCACATCCCCTCCATGAACTACTACAACCGCTACCCGGCGCA
This sequence comes from Dyella sp. CR10, assembly GCF_055814425.1. Taxonomy (NCBI): domain Bacteria; kingdom Pseudomonadati; phylum Pseudomonadota; class Gammaproteobacteria; order Lysobacterales; family Rhodanobacteraceae; genus Dyella; species Dyella sp. CR10. Next base: position 3,384,978 of record NZ_CP185986.1, on the reverse strand, counting down.
CTACCTGGCCAAGACGCTACTGCTCACGCTTGAGCAGGACGGCGCCTACACGCGCCTCATGGACTGGTACTACGCCGAGGAGCGGGCGATTCCGGACGACAAGCGTTACACCGTCGGGCGCTGCCAGTCGAAGCGGGAGCGCGATGCCGTGGACTTCGTCCTGCGCGAGTTCTTCGACCTGCGCAATGGCGCCTGGGTCCATGACCGGATCGAGAAGGAACTGGTCAAGGCAGCACCCAAGATCGACGCCGCCAGGGAGAACGGAAAGAGGGGCGGAAGGCCGCGCAAAGAAAAACCCAGTGGGTTTCAGGAAAAAAACCCACTGGGTTTCCAGGAAGAAACCCAACAAGAACCCAGCGCGAAAGCTCCCCAAACCCCATACCCCAATAACTACGTAGGTAGTACTGAGGCAAGCACGCAGGTTGCTACAGGCCGAACCGACGCGGGGCGCGCGTGCCTGCTGATGCGCCAAGCCGGGTGTGCGCACTCGAACCCCAGCCATCCGGACCTTCTCGCCGCACTGGCCGAAGGCGTCACACCGGAGGCACTCGCCGACACGGCCGCCGAAGGCATCGCCGCCGGCAAAACCAAACCCTTTGCCTGGGCCATTGCGACGGCACGAAGCCGGCACGCAGAAAGCGCCCAGCCGCTCAACGGAGCCACCCATGCAAACCGCAGCACAGGCCGCAAACTCAGCGTTGCTGAACAGGTCGAGCAGCGCATCCTCGAGCGCCGCGCCCGCGAAGAACGCGAGCAGCACGCCGGAGGCGACGTCATCGAAGGCACGTACGTCGCCGTCAGTCCTTGACCAGTTCTGGCTGCGGATGGCGCACATGTTCGGGCACACCTGGGTGAGCCAGTACGGCAGCGACCCTGCAGGCAGCGCGGGCGATACGTGGTCCGCGGCACTCGCCGGGCTGACGCCGGCGCAGATCGCGGCAGGGCTGAGCGCCACCGTCGAGACCGGCGCGGAGTGGCCGCCGAGCGCGCCGCGGTTCCGTGCGCTGGCCTTCGGCATCCCGAGCATGGCCAGGGTGCGCCATGAGATCCGCCACCCGTCGGCCGAGCGCTCGCCGTTCACCCGCCAAGTCTGGGCGTTCCTCGACGGCTACCTCTTCGCTCGAGCTGAGCAGACCAAGGCGGACCGCATGCTGCGCGAGGCGTACGACCTGGCCGCCGAGTACGTGATGCGCGGCGGCCGCCTGCCGGAGCCCATCGCCGGCACGATCGAGCAGGAGAAGCCGGCCAAGCCAGCACCGGCGCCGGAGCATGTTGCGCGCAAGCACCTCGACGAGATCGCGGACATGCTCGGCACAAGCGCAGAGGTAAACCATGAAAGTCCTTGAGCTTCGCTCCGGCGCGCAATCCAACTTCGAGATGGCGATCCGTTTCGCCGACTGGTGCGATGCGCGGTCGAGTCGCCCAACGTGGCGCGAGGTCGTCAGGGCATTTCGCGTGAACCGCGCGACTGCGTACCGCTGGTTATCCGCGTGGAAAGCTGCGCGAGGTGCGGTATGAGCGGGCTGCGGTTCAAGGTGGGGGAGTTGGCCATCTACGTGGTGCCGTGGCATCCAGCCTGCCAGTCACGCGTCGGCCAGCAATGCGAGGTAGTGCGCGCCGGTGCTGTCAGGGTGATCGAAGGACGCACAGTGGACTATGAGGTCGAGTTCGCCGATGGCGCATGGCTCGCCGCATTCGACTGGCAACTCCAAAAGCTCGACCCGCCGGCCGAGCCCAAGGCCATGACGGTGGTGGTGGAGGTGGAGGTATGAGCGTGCTACTTACCATCTACGCCGTGACATCGGTCGTCATTCTCATCTGGTATCTGTCCATGGACATCGAGACCGCCATGCGAGGGGTACAACCGAGCATCGGCGTATCGATCATCCTGTCGATCTTCTGGCCGCTCGTACTGGTCGCATTCGCGGTGTACGCGTGGAGGAACGCCCGATGACGGCCCAGATCGCGCGCGCGCGTCGGAACACGACGCCGACCGAGCACGCTGAGCAGGTGGCGCTGATGCGGTGGGCATCGATGGCTTCGGGACAGATGCCCGAGCTTCGGTTGCTGTATGCGATCCCGAACGGCGGCATGCGCAACGTGGTGGTGGCGAGAAAGCTCAAGGCCGAGGGCGTTAAGTCGGGCGTGCCTGATCTGTGCCTGCCAGTTCCACGCGGCCCCTTCTGTGGCTTGTACATCGAGTTGAAGCGGCGCAAAGGCGCGACGGTCAGCGACGAGCAGAAGTCGTGGATCGCCGAGCTGCGCGCGAACCGCTACCACGCCGTGGTGTGCCATGGCTGGGAGATGGCACGGGTGATGATCATGGACTACCTGAGGGTGCAGGCATGAAACCACGTATGCGCTACTGGAATGGCTATTGGTGGTGTCGTCGCATGGGGGCAGGCGGCTACGCATCCGCGCGGTCAGCGGTGGTGTCGTGAGCGACATGGACCTGAGCCGCGGCAACAACGGGCACATCCACTTCCGGCTCGGTCCGATCGAGCGGTGGGTGGTGATTGCGTGTGCTGCCGCGCTCTTGGGGTCACTGACCTGGATCTTCCGGTCCGTCACCGGCCAGCAGGCGGAACAGGGCCAGGCCATCAAGGACCAGACGACTCTCCTCAACGACCTGAAGGAAAAGCAGGCAGTCACGAATTCCCAGCTCCAGACGCTGAACGCCCAGCTCGCCGACGTGCCGAGCCTGACGCGCCAGATGGCGGAACTGAAAGTGCAGACCGAGCGCAACGCGCAGGACATCCACGAGATGCAACAGGTGCGGAGGCTCAAGTGAAGCTCATCAGCAACGCCAGCCAGTGGCATCGGCTCTGGTCGATTCGTTTCGCCATCCTGTCGGCCGCATTCGGCGCGCTCACCACGGCGTATGTCGGGCTGCCGGCGGACTGGCTGCCGTCGATCCCGGCCTGGCTGAAGCTCAGCATGGCTATGGGGGCGCTCCTGTCGTCCACGGCGGCGGCGGCGGCGCGCGTGGTGCAGCAGGACAGCCTCCAGCCGACGGCAATAACCGTCACCGCGCCGGCGAACAAGGACGGTGCGCAGTGATCCCGGTTCGCCTCTACGCCTACGGCGCCGCGATGCTGGTGCTGGCCGGCCTCCTGCTCGGTGGCGGCTGGTACGCCTACAGCCGCGGCGAGGCGCACCAGTCCGCCAAGGATCAGGTGCTGATCTCGCAAGCCATGGAGAACCGCGCCGCCGCCATCGCGCAGGTCGACGAGTCCGCCGCCGCGCTGAAGCAGATCGACGCCAACGCCCACATCGAGGCGATGAAAGCGGCCGTCATCCAGGGGCAAGTCGACGCGGCCGTGGAGCTGATCCAGAAGCAGGCCGCCCAGGCCAAGCAGGAAGCCGCCAACTGGCAGGCACGTTACCAGGCCGCGCTCAATACGCCGGCCTGCAAGGCGGCCGAGGAGGAGCTATGCCCCGCGCTTTCCGACTACTGATCGAGTTCATCAAGTGCTTCACCATAGGTAGTGCGGCCCTGTGCGCGTGTGTCGTGATCTTTGGCGCCATTTCTGCCTGTGCGCCGACCAAGCCCGCCGTGGTGACGCCGCGCGTCGTGACTCAGACCGTCACGAAGTACGTGGCTGTGCCGGACGAACTGACCGCGCCGTGCCCTATCGAGCAGCCGAAGCTACGCACCGTGGCCGAAGCCGTCCGCGTCGCCAAGGCGCGCAAGGACGCGCTCGAGCAGTGCAACCGGCAGCTGGGCGAAATTCGGGGGCTGGGGAAGTAACCGATGCCCGGCGTTCAGCAACACGACCGCGCCACGCTGGTGCCGCAGATCTGCGACCGCCTGGCCGATGGCGTCCCACTGACGGTCATCTGCCGCGAGCTAGGCATCTCACGGTACACCGTGCGGAACTGGTGGCAGGAAGACGAGACTATCGCCGACCTGATGGACGAGGCGCGCGCGGCCGGCGCCGACAAGCTTGCTCAGGAGTGCCTGACGATTGCCGATACGCCGGAGGAAGGCGTCGAGATCGTCGAGCGCAACGGGCAGAGCGAGATTCGCCACGGCGACATGCTCGGCCATCGCAAGTTGCGGGTGGAGACGCGTCTCAAGCTGCTGGCGAAATGGCACCCGAAGGAGTACGGCGACCGCATGGCACTGACGGGTGGCGATGGTGGTCCGATCAAGCACGAAGACCTGTCGGCCGAGCGAGCCGCCGCTGTTTTGCGTGAGGGTATGCAGGCGCTGCTGGGCAAGGACTCCAAGCCGTGAGCTTGCCCGTCCAGGCGCTGCGACTTGCGGCAATGAGTTCGCTGGTGGCCTTTGCCACATTGACTCACCAGACTTACGCCGCGAGCTGGCACCACAGGCAGATAGCGGACGCGTTGGGTGATGTGGCGACAGGGCAATGCCGGCTGCTCATCATCTCAATGCCGCCGCGGCACGGGAAAAGCGAGCTGGCGTCGGTTCGGTTCGCCCCGTGGCTGCTGACGCAGCGGCCCACCGCCTCTGTCATATCGGCCACGTATTCGGGTGACTTCGCCGACGACCTGGGCCGCAAGGCCCGCGCCGTACTGGAGATGCCGATCTATCAGCAGCTCTGGCCGAAATCGCGACTGGCGCAGGACAACCGCGCTGTCAGCCGGTGGCAGACCGTGTCCGGTGGCAGTTACTACGCCGTCGGCGTTGGCGGCCCGCTGACCGGCCGCGGCGCCGACATACTGCTCATCGACGACCCGCACAAGAATCGCGAGGAAGCCGAATCGCAGGTCATGCGGGATCGCGTATGGGACTGGTTCCGATCCACGGCCTACACGCGCCTGGAGAAGAACGGCGCGGTCGTCATCATCATGACGCGATGGCACGAGGACGACCTCGTCGGCCGCTGCTTGGCGACGGGCGAGGACTGGCGTGTGCTCAGCCTTCCGGCCATTGCGGAGGAGGACGAGCCGCATCGAGCACGCGGCGAGGCTCTATGGCCGCAGAAGTACGACGTGCAGGTGCTTCAGCAGATTCAACGCACCGTTGGCGAGCGTGAATGGTCGGCCCTGTACCAGCAGCGGCCGGCGCCGTTGTCCGGCGGCTTGTTCAAGCCTGACCGCATCCAGGTGATTGAAGCCGCGCCAGCGGGAGTTACCTGGGCGCGCGGCTGGGACTTGGGCGCAACGGCGGACGGTGGCGATCCCACTGCCGGCGGATTGCTTGGGCAGCTTACGGACGGTCGTTTCGTTATCGGCGACATGGTGCGCGACCAGCTATCCGCGGAAGACGTGGAGGCCACGATCACGGCGACGGCGTCGCGTGATGGCTTCGAAACGGAGGTGCATCTGCCGCAGGATCCCGGCCAGGCCGGCAAGTCGCAGGTGCAGTACCTGACGCGCAAGCTGGCTGGCTACAGCGTGAAGAGCAGCCCTGAGACAGGCAGCAAGACGCTCCGCGCCGAGCCCCTGGCGGCACAGGTAAACGTGGGCAACGTCCTCATGGTGCGCGGCCCATGGAATCAGGCGGTCATCGACGAGATGCGCGTCTTTCCGAACGGCAAGCATGACGACCAGGTGGATTGCCTGAGCAGAGCATTCGCCTCCTTCCATGCGCCGAGCAGTACCGGAATCCTCGACTTCTATCGCGAGCAGGTCGATGCCCTGCGCGCCAAAGAGACCTAACGCATGCCGAAGCTGACCGACGGAGCGAAAACGCGCGACCTGTCGCAGCAGGCGGCGCAGATGCGCGGCGATAGCCCGTGGGGGCGACTCACCGCGGCTGCGCGCTATTTCATCAGCGGCGTGGCGCCCGATACTTGGATGTCTCCGAACCAGCCGGTAAGCCCGGTGGCTCAGGAGGCCTTCGGCCGGAACAAGGACTACCCGGTCGGCTACAACCTGTACTACACGCCGCGCGGGCAGGAGCTGACCAGCTTCGCCCAGCTGCGTGCGCTGGCGGACAACTGCGACTTGGTGCGCCTGGCGGTGGAGACCCGCAAGGACCAGATGGCCTCGCTGCAATGGTCGGTCTCGCACGTCGATCCGGACAAGGACGTCGTCTACACCGGCTTCAGTATCGGCGGTCGCTACGCCAACAAGTGGGACGATTCCGTCCAGAAGGGCATCAAGCGCTACACCGCCGAACCGAACGAGATCAGTTTGGTGGATCTTCCGTGCGGCCCGTCGGCGAACTTCACCGTTATCAAAGCCGACGGCGCCGAAGAGCTGCGCAAGTTCGAGACCACCGTGGACAACAGCGAGGCGCTGGCGAAATGGGCCGCCGACCTGACCGAGGCGGAGCGAGCCGCGGTTCTGGAGAAGCTCGCGCCGCCGTCCGCCGCTGCGGATCCGGTCGCCAAGGACTTCACCGCGCAGGCCGAGCGTCTCGCCAAGAACGAAGCCGCGGAGACCGCCGGCAACGTCATCAAGGTGCTTCTAGGCCAGGAGCCGCTGGGCAAAGGCCTGTGGTCCGTCGCGGACTTCGCATGCACGTTGCAGACCCTGGCGAACATCGCCGACTGCGCCGAGGACGAGGCTGCGTGGGAGGGCGATGGCAGCAAGGTGCCGGCGCAGCTGCGCGCCGCACTGAAGCCCGTGGCTGACGCCTTCCTGGCGATGGCCGCCGAAGAGGTCGCCGAGGCGATCCAGCCGGACACCGAGGAGGTGATCGTTCTCGAGTTGGCGGCCAGCGGCGACCTCGCGAAGGCGCTGGGCATCGCTGACAGCGCGGGCGCCATGGAGAAGGTGGCCGGGCTTGCCGCCGATCTTGCGAAGGCCCAGGGCGACTTGGCCACCGCGTCCGAGTCGCTCACCAAGATGACGGCCGAGCGCGACGATGCGCTCGCCAAGATGGCCGAACTGACCAAGCAGTACGCGGACTGGCTGAAACAGCCCGCCGCGGTCAAGGGCGTCGCGAAGGTCGTGCCGGTTGAGAAGTCGGTCGGCCTCGCAGAAGCCCCCGCCAACCTCGACAACGAGCCGGTGAAGAAGGCCGACGGCTCGATCGATCACGTTGCCACGGCGCAGAAGCTGGCCAAGGCGGCGTACGCGAGTCCACGCATCGGCCACTGATCCCGACGACACCGCGCCGCCCCTGGGCGGCTTTTCTTTACCCCAAGCCCGCATCCGCGGGCTTTTTTATTGGAGCTGACCCATGGGCATGAACGACGAAACCCTCTCGCTGCTGAAGGGCAGCTACGGCAACCCGCTGGCCAAGGCCGGCAACACCGTGACCACGGCCGCCGGCCTGGTCAACTACGACCTCCAGGCGCCGGCGAAGAACCTGTATCCGGTCATCACCATCCTGGGCAATCGCATCCCGCGCGTGCGCGGCAAGGGCGGCACCGCGACGAACTGGAAGGTCGTCAGCGGCATCATCGGTTCCGGCTGGGACAGCTCGGGCTGGGTGCCGGAGGGCCAGCGCGCCGGCGTGATGCAGATCTCGACCAACAACGCCGCGGCCACCTACGCCACGATGGGCGAGGAAGGCGCGCTGACCTTCGAAGCGTCCAGTGCTTCGGAGAACTTCGAGGATGAGCGCTCCCGCACCTCGGTGCGCGTGCTCCAGAAGGCGATGCTGAAGGAAGAGGCGGCGATCTTGGGCGGCAACGCCTCGCTGGCTCTCGGCACCGCGCCGACGCCGACGCTGAGTGCCTCGGGCACTGGCGCCTCTCTGCCGGCGGCCACGTACAGCGTGATTGTGGTGGCGCTGACGCTGGAGGGCTACCTCAACTCGAGCCCGGCCGGCGGCGTTGCCACCAGCAAGACGGTGACCGGCCAGGACGGCCAGACCTTCACTCTGAACGGTGGCAGCTCGAACAAGTCCGCCAACGCGACCCAGGCTGTGACCTCGGGACAGACGCTGACCGCCTCCGTCGCTGCCGTCAACGGCGCGGTGGCCTATGCCTGGTACGTGGGCGCTGCCGGCAGCGAGACCTTGCAGACCATCACCACCGTTCCGAGCGCGTCGTTCTCGTCCGCGCTGTCGTCCGGCAACCAGGCGGCCACGGCCGTGACTGCGGACAGCAGCCGCAACCAGAACACTGCGTACGATGGCCTGCTCACGACCGCGCTGAAGCCGTCCAGCGGCGCGTACGTGAAGAACCTCAACGGTGCGGTGTTCACCTCGTCCGGCCGCGGCACGGTCAACGAGATCGACGTGATGCTCAAGTCCATGTGGGACAACTACCGCCTGTCGCCCAGCGTCATCCTGGTGAACTCCCAGGAGCAGAACAACATCACCAACAAGGTGCTCCAGGGTTCCACAGCGAACTCGGTGGCGCCACTGCTGCGCCAGAACGTGACGCCGCCGAGAAGGCAGGGGAGGCGGTATCAGCGGCAGCCAAGGCCATTGGAGAGAGCGCACAGGAGGCGTCGGCGCGCATCCACGCCATGGTCCAGGAGAGTCTTGCGCAGCAGGAGGCGATGAACGCCACCGCGCGCGCCACGGTGGAATCCGCCGCGGCCACGGATGCCATGGCTGCCGCGTCCGGTCGGGCCACGAAATCCATCGCCGAGACCGTTGCCGCGCAGAACGCGCAGATGGTCCAGATGTCCGAGTTCATCGGTGCCGAAGCGACCGCCGCGACGGCGGCCGAGGCCACCACCATTGCCACCAACGAGCAGACCGCCGCCACGGGTCGCCTAGGCGTCATGACGGGCGCCGTCGCGCGCGAGATGGGTGTCTTGGCCGGCGAGGCTGCGCGCGGCAACTGGACGCGTCTGGAAGGGTCAACGATAACCCTCGCCAATCGCATGAACCTCCTGCAGTACGCCTTCAGCGCTACGGGCCTCGCGGCCATCGGCGCCGGCGCACTGGTCTATGAGTTCGGCAAGGCGATCCTGGAGGGTGAGCAGCAGAGCGAGGCGTTCTATAAGACGCTGGTCGCCACGGGTGGCTATCTCGGCGTTACCCAGGGCGAGTTCGATGCGATGGCAAACTCGCTGGCCGGGGTCGACGTCACCTATGGACAGTCGCGCGAGGCCCTCATGCGCTTCGCTGAGACCGGTCGATTCTCCGGCGCCCAGCTCATGGAGGCGGGTCAGGCGGCGGCAGACATGGCAACTGTCACCGGCCAGAGCATGGACAAATGCGTCGAGGCCATCGTCAAGCTGCAGGAGAACCCGGTCAAGGCAATTCAACAGCTAGACGAGCAGTACCACTTCCTGACTCTGTCACAGCTGGATGAGATCGAGCAGCTGGAGAAGCAGGGGGACGCGCAAGGCGCTGCAGCTCAGGCCATGAAGATGTACGCGGACACGATGCACGAGCGCGCGCAGCAGGTCGAGGACAACCTGGGCACGCTGGATCGCATCATGAAGACCGTACGCGAGGACGCGTCGTTCATGTGGGATGCCATCAGCGGCATTGGGCGCAAGGCGACGCTGCAAAGCAACTATGACGATCTCCTGAAGCAGTTGACCGATGTCCAGGACCAGATTGCGGGCGAGCGTGCGACCTGGGGAGAGGCAGGCGGAGGCGCCTTCCTGAAAAAGCTGGAGGAGCAGGAGACGCAGCTCAAGGCGAAGCTGGCCTCTATGCGGAATGACATGCAGAAGGAGTCAGCAGCGGCCCAAGCCGAAGCCGATCGCCAGCGCACTCAGCAAGAGGGCAAGGACGCATCGCGGAAATATGACGCGGATTTCGGCGGCCTGGACAAGCAGCAGTTGCGCCTGCAGAAGACGATCGAGTTGGAAAACGAACTTGCGGCGATCCACAAGGCCAACCCGAGCGATTCGCGCGTCCAAGGTGTCGAGTTCGACCCGTTCAGCGGAGCCGTTGTCGGTGGCGAGCGCTTGGCCGAGCTGCTGGCCGAGATCGACAAGAAGTATCAGGACATGGATACGACCACTCGCGCTCAGCGCGCTGCTGACGCGGAGGCCCGTCGCGAGCAGCGAGAGGCGGCGAAGGAGGCCAAGGAGGAGGCCGCTGGAGAGATGAATCAACTCGCCCAGAAGCGCGCGCAGACCCAGCAGTACAGCCAGCAGCGCCTGCAGCTGGATGAGCAGATCGTCGAGCGCGCGAAAGAATTGTACGGGGAGGACTCCTCGCGCTACACCGCCGCGCTTCGCCAGAAGGAAACGGATACGCGAGAGTTCAACACACGCATGCGCGAGCTGCGCGTGCAGCAGCTGGCTGATGAGCGCACTCAGCAGACGGGAGCCATTGAGGAAGGGCGGCGCACCGCCGAGCTGGAGTACCAGGAGGGCAACATCAACGCCCAGCAGCTTCTGGGAATCCAGCGCAACCTCATCACCCAGAAGCTGGCCATCGACTTGCAGTACTTGCAGGCGAAGCGCTCGCTCGATGCGCAGGACGCCGTGGCGCAGGCCAAGGTTGATGCCGAGATCGTACGGGCCAAGCAGCAGGCGACCGCGCAGCTTGACCAGATGGACAAGCAGTACCACGCCAACGTGCAGCGGGAATGGACGCAGACGGCCAACCATATGGCCAGCTCCTTGACTGGCGCGGTCCGTGGAATGCTCTTCCAGGGCCAGACGCTGCGCAGCGGCATGTTGAACATCGCTGAGGGCATCGGATCCACGATGATCCAGGTGGCGATCGAGGAGCCGCTGAAACGCTGGGTGACCGCTGAGGCGGAGAAGCTGTCCATATCGCTCAATACGCAGGCGACCATGTCGGCGGCCGAAGAGGCGCAGCGCACGGCGAACTCGATCGCGGAGGCCACGGCAAACGCTGCGTCTGTCGCGCGCGCGGCAGGCGTTGCTGGCGCTCAGGGCACGGCGTCCTTCTCTGGCGCCCCATGGCCTGTCGATATGGGGGCGCCGGCATTCGGTGCGCAAATGATGGCCACCGCCCTGAGCTACGCGCCGATGGCTTCGGCAGCCGGCGGCTGGGACCGCGTTCCCGCCGACCAGATCGCGCAGATTCACAAGGACGAAATGGTGCTGCCTGCGCACATCGCTGACTTCGTCCGCAGTGGCGCAGCGTCTCCGCAGGGGGTGACGGCTTCTGGTGGCGGACAGCAAGTCGTCCATGAGCACCATTGGAACATCAGCGCTCTCGATGGTCGCTCGCTGGAGCAATGGCTGCGCCGAGGTGGCGGCGCGACCTTGGCTCGGTATGCCAACGGCGCTACGAAAAACTCCGCCGTGACCAGGATGTGATGCGATGACCTATCCCATCTTCCCAAATTTCCCGGGCCTTGCCATCGCGACGAAGCGGAAACCCGTGTGGCGTACCGGCGTGCAATCGACGCTCTCCGGCAAGGAGACGCGCATCGCCTATATGAGCTACCCGCTCTACAACTGGTCGGTGGACATCAACGTCCTGCGCAGCTTTGGCGGCTTCACCGAGGTAGCCCAGATGATGGGCTTCCTCAACTCGCTTCAGGGCATGGCGCTCCCGTTTCTGTATACGGACGCCGAGGACAACACGGCCAATAGCCAGGGATTCGGCACGGGCGATGGCAGCACCAAGAACTTCCAGCTCGTGCGGTCTTATGGTGGTTATAGCGAGCCGGTGCAGCAGCCCAATGCCATCAGCCAGGTGACGGTCGCAGGAACGCCTACATCGGCGTACACGCTGGGCAGTAACGGAGTCATCCAGTTCACGACGGCGCCTGCATCAGGCGCCGCGCTGGCGTGGTCGGGCACCTTCTATTTCCTCTGCCGGATGCTTCAGGACAACCCGGAGTTCGGCCAGGAGCACATCAACATGTGGTCCATGAAATCCCTGTCGTTCCAGTCGGTGAAGCTCTGATGAAACAGGTCTCCACCGCCTTCCAGAACATCCTCTTCGGCGGCGGACCGATCTTGCGCGCCGACTTGCTTACAATCACCACGCCCGTGGGCGTCGTGTACCGATTCACGTCGGCGGATGTCGACATCACGTACGGCGGGAACACCTACAGCCACACGCAGAAGTGGTCGCGCCTCGGCACATCGCAGAAGACGGGCACGATGCCTGACCAGATCGACATCGAGCTGTATGACGATGGGTCGACTTCGTTCTACGGCGCGAACCTGGTGACCGCTGTCGCCGCCGGCATCTTCAACGGAGCCACGGTGCAGATCGACAAGCTAGTCATGTCGACCTGGGGCGATACCTCGCCGGGCATCTGCGGCTGGTTCTTGGGCTACGTGTCCATGCCGAAGTCGATAGCAGGGAAGGTCACGCTGACCGTGAAGAGCATGGTTGGCAAGCTCGCCATCGCGATGCCGCGCACGATCATCCAGCCGCAATGCAACAACGCGTTTGGCGACGGGGGCTGCGGCTTCAACGTCGCCTCGGTGACCTTCTCGGGCACCTGCACGGGCGGCACGCAGCTGCAGCCAACGGCATCGGGGCTGACAGATCACCAGTTCGACCTGGGCAAGATCAAGTTCCTGACCGGTGCCAATGCGGGCGTGACACGCTCCATCAAGCAGAACGTGAGTGGCGTGATCTATCTGGCGTACCCGCTGCCCAACGTCCCCGCCAGTGGCGACACGTTCAACGTCTCCCAGGGATGCCTGCGCACGCAGGCTGCATGCACCGCCTACGGCAACCAGAGCCATTTCAAGGGTATGCCCTACGTGCCGGTCGCCGAGACGGCGCTGGAGGGCGGCCCAGGCGTCGCCGGCAGTTCGTCGGATAGCGGCAGCACGGGCGTTTCGATCAGCGGATCCTCTACCACAGCGAAGCGCGGCCTTGGCACCTACCAGAACTCCTGACTGGCGCGAGCGCGTCGTCGCCGAGGCCCGCAGCTGGTGCGGAACGCCCTATCACCATCTGGGCGACATCAAAGGCGTGGGCGTGGACTGCGCGATGCTGACGTGGCGTGTCTTCCACGACCTTGGGCTGTTCGAGGTGCCGGACCCGCGGCCGTATCCAGTGGAGTGGCATCTGCATCGCTCCGAGGAACGCTACCTGCTCAACTTCGAAACCTGGGCACATCCCCAGGAGGCGCCGCGAGCCGGCGACATCGTCCTGTTTCGCTTCGGCCGCACCGTGAGCCACAGCGGCATCCTCACGTCGCCCACCACGATGGTCCACGCCTACATCCAGACAGGCTGCTGGGAGGAGGACATCACCAGCTACGCCGATCGCCTGCATTCCTACTGGAGCATTGAACCGTGAGCGGATTGTTCGGCGGAAAGAAAGCCAAGAGCCAGGGCACCAAGGCAGTATCCGCCCTTCAGGTGCAGACAAGCACCTTTGGGCCGGTCCTGCCGCTCATCTACGGCAAGAACCGCGTCGCCGGCAATTTGGGCTGGTATGGCAACTGGGTCGCCACCGCGCACACGGAGAAGCAGTCCAGCGGCGGTAAGGGCGGCGGCGGCAGCCAGACATCCACCAGCTACACCTACGCCACGGGCGTCATCCTTCTGCTGGCCGAGGGGCCGATCAACGGCGTCGGCACCGTGTGGAAAGACAAGGAGCTGCACAGCCTGAGCGACCTTGGGTTCACGCTGTTCAACGGCACCACGCCGCAGGCGCCCTGGACGTGGCTGACGAGCTACAACTCGTCCCAGGCTATCGCCTACAACGGCATCGCCTATGCCGCCGCGTCGTCGCTCCAGCTCGGCAGCAGCACGGGCCTGCCCAACCTCAATTTCGAGGTGAAGGGCCTTCAGCTTTACAACCCCGGCGTGGTGGACGACGCACTGCCAAGCGACATCCTCACCGACTACCTGACCGACTCCGTTCACGGCGCCGGCTTCGGAGGCTACCTCGGAAGCACGGCCCAGCTGCGTGCTTACTGCCTGGCGCGAGGACTCTTCCTATCGCCGATCGAGGATCAGCAGCGCACTGCGGCGGACTTCGTCAACGACATGGCGAAGTGGTGCAACTTCGCGCCGGTGTGGAGCTACAACCAGCTCATGCTGCTGCCGTACGGCGACACAGCCATCACGGGCACCTACGGCACCTACACGCCGAACGTGACGCCTATCTATGACCTCGGCCCGAACGACTTCCTATACGAGGACGGAAGCGAGTGCGGCGTGGAGCTGGACCAGAAAGAGCTGGAGCAGTGCCATAACTCTGTCCGCATCGAATACAACGACCGCAACAACAGCTACAACACCGTCTCGCAGGAAGCTAAGGACCAAGCTGATATCGACGCGCGCGGCGCCTTCCCGATGTCAAGCATTTCGGTCAACGGCATCACCAGCGCGCAGGTCGCTCGAGATGTGGCGCAGCTCACCCTGCAGCGCGACCTCTACATCCGCAAGCAGTACCACTTCCGCACCGACATGCGGTACATGCTGCTGGAGCCAATGGATATCGTCACGCTGACGGACGCGAATGTCGGCCTTAATCGCGAGTTGGTCCGCATTACTAGCGTCACGGAGCAGGACGATTTCATGGAGTTCGAGGCCGAGGAGCTTCCTATCGGCATCGCGCACGCGCCGCAGTACGCGCCGCAGAACAGTGGCGGGTATTCGCAGGACTACAATGTATCGCCAGGTAGCGTATCGACGCCTGTCATCTTTAATGCCCCAGGCATGCTCACCCCTAACGGATTCGAGACTTGGATAGCCGTCGCTGGTATCGGTCAGTTCTGGGGAGGCTGCGACGTATGGGTATCCGAGGACAACACGACCTACCAAAGGGTTGGCAGAATCACTGGAGCGGCACGATATGGCGCCCTGACCGCATCTCTTCCTGCAGGGGCAGATCCAGATACCACGAACACGGCGCGTGTCTCGTTGCTGCGTGGCCAGCTGGTCAGCGGCACCACGGCCGATGCTGATAACTGGCGACAACTCGCATTCGTCGGCGGTGCGTCCGGTGGCGAATTCATCGCCTTTCAAACCGCCACGCTTACCGGAACGCTGTCCTACCAGTTGAGCTATCTGCGCCGCGGCGGTTATGGGTCGACGAATCAGGCTCATGTATCGAACGATGTTTTCGTGCGCATTGATGAGGCGATCTTTCGGCTTCCATACGACCAGGGTAAGCGCGGCAACACCGTCTATTTCAAGTTCCTGAGCTTCAACGTATTCGGCGGAGCGATGGAGAGCCTGGCCTCCGTCACTGCATACAGCCATGTGCTTGGTGCGTCAGACGTTCTGGCGCCTCCTAAGCTGTACGACCAGTTGGCAGGGCAATACGCATCCCCGGCGTCCGGATCGAATTTTGTTCCCAACCCTTCCTTCGAGTTGAACAACATCAATGCTCCGTCGGTTGTTACTTCGACTGGGCAGCCTGTTTGCGATAGCTGGTACATGTTGCAGAACGACAGCAACTTTTTTGTCGCTGGTCGTGACTCAACGCTTCCGGATGTCGGATCGAACGACCTGACGATCAGCGTAAAGCAGGGCTATTCATTGGCTGCGGGCTTCACCGTGGGTTGCCGCATCGTATCTTCCCCCATATACGTGGCGCCTGGACAACTTCTTTCCATCAGCGGCGATGTGCGTACGGACACCGTCGGAGGCAATGGCAGCACGGTCGGATGGACGCAGGCTATCGGACTACTGTTCTACAACTCGGCAGGCGCGGTGGTTACCGGCGGCGATGTTTCGAATGGCATGTCTTCGACAGGCCCGAATACTGCGACGGGCGCATACTCTGGACTCGCTCTCAACCAAGTCGCCGTGCCAGCTGGCACCAGTTACGCGCTTGCTTACGTCCTTCTCATCGCGACTAATACCAGCTCGTCTTCGCCTGTAACTTTGAATAGTTGGTCGGCCAGGTTCGATAAGCTGAATGGCTTGTTCGTAACTGCTGCCAACCAAGTCAATTACAGCAGCGGTCAGTCTGTCGATTCTTTGAAGCCAGCACAGGCAGGCGCCGACGTTACCGCAACGCAGACGCTTGTCGGAATCGTCAATCCGCAGTTTGAGCAGGGCATGACAGGGTGGACGTGCGACAACTCCCCGGACGCCGCGAACTGGTATGCGGAGACGGGAGGCAATGGCCCGACCGGTGGGACGTCCAACTACATGGTCCATAAGGACAGCACGTTAACGAGCTTCCTTCGCAATGCTTATCGCTGCCCTGTGGCGCCTGGGCAGGTGATTAAGGGCTCGCTTCAGTGCCGCGGCGTCGGCTCACCGACGGGCACGGCTTGCGTGCGCCTGCTGTGGCAGGACGTGAGCGGAAACGACATCACGTCAACCATCGGGCAGACGCTTGTCGGAAACGGAAATGTCGTCCTTACGGTCTCGGGTGTGGCGCCTTCGAATGCCGCGTTTTGCCAGATAAATCCTGGCGTCGGATACAAAACGGGAAACATCGGCTATTACACATTCGACAATGTGCAGTGGAACGCGCAGCCTTCTTCGGTCGATGAGGTGCCAGACGGCGCGACGTTTATTCGATCCATGCAGCCGCAAGGAACTGGCGCGGAATGGAACATCGACAACTCGATGTTCAACCTTCCGCTGACGTCATCGGGAGCGATTCCAGGATGGTCTCCTGTTTCGAGTCCATCGAATTTCTCTCTTGTCACCAGCCCGACGCCGATCTACGGCAAGCAATGCGTGCAGATATTCAATAACGCGTCTGGCAATGGATATGTGCAGTCCAATCGAGCGTTTGCGGTGAAGGCCGGCGATAAGCTATCCCTATTTGCGATGATCTACGCCAACAGCGGCACGACTTGCAGCATCAATATCGATTTTGTGGATGGAAACGGAAGCTACATCACGTCGCTAAGCGCTTCATCGTCTGCTGCGAGTTGGACTGGCGTAGTTGCATCAGGGACGGTTCCATCCAATGCAATTACGGCCATCCTGACGCTTCATGTAACCGGGGCTAGCACCTACGGAAGCTTCAATGGCGTAGCAGTGACCGTCAACGATACGCGCGTACCTGGCAGCGGTGCCCAGATCGGCGATCAGCGAAACATGCCAGTGGTGAGCTTTGCAAACTACGGCAGCGGGTGGGTTGGTCTCAGCTTTAGCTACACGTCGACGACTACGTCAGCCACGATAAGCGCATCGGCTTCTACCCTTCAGGCTGGAAGCAACACTGTTTCGTACAACGCATCAAGCGTTACGGTATCGGGTTCAGCTGGGACGACAGTCTCGTACTACCTGTACTACGACGACCCGCTTCTGACGGGCGGTAGCCAGACGCTTCAGGCGACGACAAGCAACATCACCGCATTAGCAAATAATGGACGCCTATATCTTGGGAAAGCGTCGGTGACGTATCCGACAAGCGGAACTGGCGGCGGATCAGGGGGCGGAAACTGCGTTACCGTCGACAGCTGGTTGCCCGGACATGGCGAGGCCGGTTCGATCGCCGTGGGCGACATGCTTGAACTGGTAGAGGATGCCGCTACTTTCCGGCGCCGCGCCGGCATGGTTACCTATGCGGTGAGGAAGCTGGCTCCGTGCGTCCGCATCATTACCGAGAGCGGAATTTCACTGGACTGCTCGACGAGCGCGCCGATCCTTTGCAGCGACGAAACGCTGGTGTGGGCGCAAGAGCTATCCGGTCGCATCATTCCTGTTAGTGACTTTGGTGATCACCGTCACGAGCGTGTTGTGGCGGTGGAGGATCTCGGCGAGCGCGAAGTGATCCACATTACCTGCGAGGACAGCGTGTTCCTCGCCGGCCGTGAGCGCGGGCGCTATATCGGCCATCACAACCTGAAACCGACTTGAGGGAACGACATGGCATACACGAAAGTGAATCCGCAGCCACCGCTTCGCGACCCCAACTCCACCGACATCTCGGCTCCTGGACTGTACCCATGCGAGCTTGCGGTGCAGCTTGATACAGGCGAGTACGTCGCGGTCTACGTCGAGCGCACATGGCAGGAGAACAACGCCGGGCTGACGTACTACACGTCCGCGCGACTGACCAACGCCGACGGCAGCACCAAGCTTTGCGTAGCCGGCAAGGAGATCGTGATCGAGTTCCGGCACAACAGCACGCAGGCCGAGATCACGGCGCATGGCGCCGACGCTTTAGCCAAGGAACACGTCCTCGCCGTTCTTGGCGAGCCGCTCACCCAGGTGCCCGTTCCCGGCGGCCAGACCGGGGAGACTATCCCCATGATCCCCTGGGATGCCAATTTCCTGGCCAACGTCAGCATCCGCCACGCCATTACCGCCACAAACTGCGCTGGCGATGTCGACAACCTGGCAAGCCTGCTCTAAGCGAGCGCTTTCAGGATCGTCCTATGGCACGCCGTGAGGCGCTCCAGCGACACTCATCCCGCCTCGCGAGTCCAGGCGGCGCCCAGGGAAGGGCGCGGTAGCCGATGACCGGGGCGCCCCTCTCGGGTGCTGAGACGGTGCCGGCGTAGCCTGGGCCGATGGCGCCTGAAGTCGAAATCGAGTGGGAAACGGTTGGGTGCGGGCTGCAAGATACCGGCACCATCGTTGGCCGGCTGATCCGCCCCGTCCGCACCGTCCAGTTTGTGAAGGTCGTGAAACGCCTCGATGGTGGCTGGAGCCTGTGGCATTGCCCCAAGGGCTTGGGCATCGACGCGCCATACAGCATCCACCGCTACGGCTTCGACCGGGCCAAGCCCATGGCGGCCGCTAAGCGATGGGCGACATCCCACTGGCAGACGATTCCGCGGGGCTAATGCCGGGTGTAGCCTGATGGCTCCGCTCCTGCCTGCGCACGCACCATGTGCTACTCAGCCCAAATCAAAGCCGACTACGGCAAGTTCGTCCGGGAGTTCGGCGCCGTCATCGATATCCACGAGTTCGTCCGGCTTTTCTGGGAGAAGCGCGAGGACGGCGGCTGGACGAAGCTGCCCAAGGCCATGCGCGATTCCTTCCGGAAGCCTGCAGGCGAGGAAGGGTTCGAGCTGGCCAAGATCGTCGCCGAGGGAGACCGGGATCTGGGGGCGAAGCTGGAGGCGGAATTGGCCGCCCAACAGGAGCGCCTGGCCAAGGCCGAGGCGGTACTGGCCGGCCCGAAGCCGACCAAGAAGGCCGCAGAGGACCAGCGCATCGCCGGCAACAAGGTGAAGGCCGCACAGCGCAACCTGGAGGACCTGCGGCGCACGGAGCCCGATCCGAAGGATTCCCGCATCTACCCGGGCAGCTATGCCCCGGTGCTGATCGCTGACGCCAAGACCGGCCAGCGCCGCGTCATCCCCATGCGTTACCAGTGCCGGCTGCCTGGCTGGACGGAGGCGATCGAGCGCAAGTACCCCGGGACGTACAACGCGCGCCGCGACAAGCTCGAGGAATCCTGGGGCAAGCTCTTCGGCTACCACCACGGCATCATGATCGTGACCAAGTTCTATGAGAACGTGGATCGCGACGGGAAGAACGCCGTTCTGGAGTTCACCCCGAACCCGCCGCAGGAGATGCTGGTGGCGTGCCTCTGGTCGCACACCAAGGGGCCGGGCGGGGAGCTATGGTCCTTCGCGGCGATCACCGACGATCCGCCGCCGGAAGTTCTGGCCGCCGGCCACGACCGCTGCATCATCCCCATCAAGGCCGAGCACCTGGACGCTTGGCTGAACCCGGATCCGCGCGACCTCCAGGCGCTCTACGACATCCTCGACGACAGGCCGCGACCGTATTACGAGCATCGGTTGGCGGCGTGAGGCTTGCACCCTATCGCATTGCAACCCATTGATCGGATTAGATCGCGTTGGATGACTTTTCTGGCGCATAGAAATGCCTATTCTTTCGATAAATCAGCAAGATAGGCACGTCAGCATTGATGCCTGGGGGGCAAAGGGTCGTCGGTTCGAATCCGGCCGCCCCGACCAATTACGGTGATGTTTTCGAAAGGCGCCCATGTGGCGCCTTTCTTTTTGCGCGCACGACGCTCGCCGGGAGCGCGGTGGTCATACGTAGCGCGGTATTGGCCCTGGGTGCGGCGTCTTGCGGTCCGAGAGATCGAACATCACCTCGTCGACGTAGCACCAGCCCCATCCTTCCGGCGGGTCGTAACCCTCGATGATCGGATGCCTGGTCGCGTGGAAATGTGCCGTCGCGTGCTTGCCCGGCGAGTCGTCGCAGCAGCCGACATGGCCGCAGGTGCGGCAGATGCGCAGATGAACCCAGGGGCTGCCGGTCTTCAGGCATTCCTCGCACCCGGCGGCGCTGGGTATGACATCGCGGATGCCATCGAGATGGCTGCAGCTGGCTTTCATCGCGTTCTCCTTGGTCGAATGCGGTGTCGGTGTCGTGCGCTTTCAGAGTTCTTCAAGGCGATTTCAGGCCCGTTTCAGGACTTGAGCGCATGGCCTGGCGAGGGTGCGGCATCCCCGATCTTCGCGAGGCTACATGAAGACTCCTGCTCCGATCGCCGCCAATCCATCCGTCGGTTTTGGCGGCAGCGCCGCCTGCCGCCTGCGCAAGGTCCTGGACCGTTGGTTCTATTTCGGCATGGCCTGGTTGATCCTGGCCGTCGTCGGATACGGATTCGGCCGCGGGCTGGGCGATCGGCTGCTGCATCGAGCCGAGCCGCTGCCGTGGATCCTGCACGTGCACGCACTGGTGTTCTCCGGCTGGGTGCTGCTGTTCCTGATGCA
This sequence comes from Dyella sp. CR10, assembly GCF_055814425.1. Taxonomy (NCBI): domain Bacteria; kingdom Pseudomonadati; phylum Pseudomonadota; class Gammaproteobacteria; order Lysobacterales; family Rhodanobacteraceae; genus Dyella; species Dyella sp. CR10. The sequence goes on along the minus strand of NZ_CP185986.1, from coordinate 3,364,618 downwards.
GTCCGGACTGGTGCGCGGGCGCGCGCTGCGCCTGCATCGGCGGCTGGGCATGTTCGGCGCGAGCCTGGGTGCGGCGTTGCCGGTGCTGGGCGTGGCGACCGCGCTGGCGATGCGCCAGTGGCATGTGCGCCAGGGACCGGTCCACGATGCCTTCCTGGCCATTTCCTTCAACGACATGCTGAGCTTCGCGGTGGCGTTCGGCCTCGCACTGCGCTGGCGCAGGCAGCCGGATCTCCACCGGCGGCTGCTCCTGATCGCCACCTGTGGGTTGACCGTTGCCGCGTTCGCGCGCTTCCCGCGCGCGCTGGTGCCGGCCAATACCTGGTACGCCTATGTGGATGTGCTGATCGGCCTGGGCTTGCTGCGCGACCTGGTGGTGGACGGCCGCGTGCATCGCGTCTATCGGATCGGCCTGCCATGCGTGATGGCCGGACAGGCGCTGGCGCTCTATCTCGCGTTCGCTGCGCCCGAGGCCTGGCTGGCGCTGCTGCGTGCGGTGCTCGGCTAAGCCACCTTGAGCACGATCTTGCCGATGTGTTCGCCGCTTTCCATCAGCCGGTGCGCATCGGACGCGCGGGCGAGCGAGAAGACCTCATGGATCATCGGCAGGCAACGGCCGGCGGCGAGCACCGGCCACACGCGGGTCCGCAGGTCGGCGGCGATCTCGGCCTTTTCGGCCGTGCTGCGCGCGCGCATGGTGGAGCCGGTCACCGTGGCGCGCTTGAGCACCAGCGCCTGCAGGTCCACTTCGTCCGCGCGCGTACCGCCGAGGAAACCGATCACCACCAGGCGGCCGTCGCGGGCCAGTGCCGCCAGATTCCGCTCGAAATACGAGCCACCCATGATGTCCAGGATTACGTCCACGCCGTGTCCGTCGGTCTTGCTGAGCACGGCGAGCGCGAAATTCTCGTGGTGGTAGTTGATGGCTTCCGCGCCGAGATGCCGCACCACCGCGCATTTGTGCTCGCTGCCGGCGGTAGCGAAAGCGGTGATGCCGAATTCCCGGCATAGCATCAATGCCGTGGTGCCGATGCCGCTGGTGCCGCCATGAATCAGTACGCGCTCGCCCTTGGTGGCGCGGCCGATGCGGAACAGGTTGGCCCACACGGTGAAGAAGGTCTCGGGGATCGCGGCGGCATGGACCGCGTCGATGCCATCGGGTATCGGCAGCGTCTGTCCCGCCGGCACGACGCAATATTCGGCGTAGCCGCCGCCGTTGGTGAGCGCGCAGACGCGGTCGCCCAGCGCGAAGCCTTTCGTGTCCTGCCCCAATGCCACCACCTCGCCGGCCACCTCGAGGCCGGGTGTCGGATGCGCACCGGGCGGCATGGGGTAGCGGCCCTGCCGCTGGATCACATCCGGCCGGTTCACGCCCGCCGCGGCGACCTTGATCAGTACTTCGCCCAACGTCGGCGCCGGCACCGGGACGGTGCGCGGCTGCAGCGCCTCCGGCCCGCCGGGGGAGACGATCTCGATCTCGATCATGCGGTCCGGCACGACGACTTTGCTCATGGCGCGGCCCCTGCGAGGTTCGCTTGGCGGTGGCTCCCTGCGGCGCCACGGTAACTCCGGAGGCGGTGAAGGAGGCGTATCGACGAAGCCGCCGCCGTGGGCGCGGCCGCTTCGATAAGAGGCGAGCTCAATACAGTACGCGGCTGCGCAGCGTGCCGGTGATCGCCGCCAGCTGATCCTTCAGCGCAGCCGCCTGCTGCTTGTCGGCGGACACGTCGATCACCACGTAGCCGACCTGCGAATCGGTCTGCAGGAACTGCGCATCGATATTGATGTTGCCGGCGGAGAACAGCTCGTTGATGCGCGACAGCACGCCCGGCACGTTGCGGTGGATGTGCAGCAGGCGGCGGCTGTTCGGATGCTCGGGCAGGGTCACCTCGGGGAAGTTCACCGCCGACAGGGTGGAGCCGTTGTCGCTGTAACGCACCAGCTTGCTGGCCACTTCGATGCCGATGTTGTCCTGCGCTTCCAGCGTGCTGCCGCCGATGTGCGGCGTGAGGATGACGTTGTCCATGCCGACCAGCGGCGACACGAACGGATCGTCGTTGCCTTTGGGCTCGAGCGGGAATACGTCCACCGCCGCACCGGCGATGTGGTTGGCGCTCAGCGCAGCGGCCAGCGCATCGATGTCCACCACCGTGCCGCGCGAGGCATTGATCAGCACCGAGCCCTGGCGCATCTTGGCCAGCTCGGTGGCGCCGATCATCAGTCGCGTGGCCGGCGTTTCGGGCACGTGCAGGGTGACGACGTCGGCGCGTTCGAGCAGGTCGTCCAGGCTGCCGGCGGCGCGCGCGTTGCCCAGCGACAGCTTGGTCTCGATGTCGTGGAAAATCACGCGCATGCCCAGCGCCTCGGCCAGCACGCCGACCTGGGTGCCGATATGGCCATAACCGACGATGCCGAGCACCTTGTCGCGTGCCTCGAAGCTGCCCGCCGCCGATTTGGTCCAGCCGCCGCGGTGGCACAGCGCGTTCTTCTGCGGAATGCCGCGCAACAGCATGATCGCCTCGGCGATCACCAGCTCGGCCACGCTGCGCGTGTTGGAGTAGGGCGCGTTGAACACCGGCACGCCTTGCAACCGTGCGGCCTCCAGGTCGACCTGGTTGGTGCCGATGCAGAAACAGCCCACCGCGATCAGGCGACGCGCGTGCTCCAGCACGTCGGCGGTGAGGTGGCTGCGCGAGCGGATGCCCACGATGTGTGCCTCGGCGATACGCGCCTTCAGTTCGGCCTCGGGCAGGGATTTCTCATGGAACTCGATCTGGCTGTAGCCGGCGCGGCGGAAGGTTTCCACGGCGCTCTGGCTGACGCCCTCCAGCAGGAGGACCTTGATGTCTTCTTTCGGGAACGAGGTTTTCATGGGTCGCCGGACGAGGTTCGCAAGGCCGCACTATGCGGCACCGCAGCACTGGACCGCAACGGCTCGTACTGGCAGGCTGGACGACTCGCTCACGGAGTCGCCATGACCGCGCCCACCCCGGCTTCGCCTCTCGCCGCCCTGGCCGAATTGGCCGCCCGCCTGCCGTCCCTGCGCCTGCTCACCGAGCCGTCGGATCTGGAACATTACGGGCGCGACTGGACTCGCCGATGGACGCCGGCACCGCTCGCCATCGCCTTGCCGGGCAGCGTCGACGACGTGCAGGCGATCGTACGCTGGGCCAACGAACACGCGGTGGCCGTGGTGCCCTCGGGTGGCCGCACCGGTCTTTCCGGCGGCGCCGTCGCGGCCAACGGCGAGCTGGTGCTGAGCCTGGAGCGCATGAACCGCGTGCTCGACTTCGACGCGATCGACCGCACGCTCACCGTGCAGGCCGGCATCACCCTGCAAGCCGCACACGAGGCCGCGCGCACGCATGGGCTGCTCTATCCGGTGGATTTCGCCGCGCGCGGTTCCTGTTCGATCGGCGGCAACATCGCCACCAATGCCGGCGGCATCCGCGTGATTCGCTACGGCAACACGCGCGAGTGGATCGCCGGGTTGAAAGTGGTGGCAGGCAACGGCGAACTGCTCGAGCTCAACCGCGGCCTGATCAAGAATTCCAGCGGCTATGACTTCCGCCAGCTGCTGATCGGCTCCGAAGGCACGCTAGGCGTGGTAGTGGAGGCGACGCTGAAGCTGACCGATCCGCCGCCGCCGTCGCAGGTGATGCTGCTGGCGTTGCCGGACATGGGCGCGCTGATGCAGGTATTCGCGCTGTTCCGCGCGCGGCTGTCGTTGCAGGCGTTCGAGTTCTTCACCGACGTGGCGTTGCGCCACGTGCTGGCGCACGGCGCGCAGCGCGCACTCGACGGCGAGCATCCGTTCTATGTCGTCACCGAATTCGACGCGGCGGACGAGGCCGCGCAGGATGCCGCCCTGGCCGCTTTCGAGCAGGGCGTCGCCGAAGGCTGGATCAGCGACGGCGCGATCGCGCAGAGCGAAGCGCAGGCGGCGGCGCTGTGGCGCCTGCGCGAGGGCATCACCGAAAGCCTCGCCCCGCACAAGCCATACAAGAACGACATCTCCCTGCGTATCGCCGCGCTGCCGGCATTCCTGGCGGAGATCCAGGCGTTGCTGGCGGACGGGTATCCGCATATCGAAGTGGTGTGGTTCGGCCATATCGGCGACGGCAATCTGCACATCAATGTGCTCAAGCCGGCGGACATGGCCGACGCCGATTTCATCGCGCAGTGCGAACACGTCACCAAGCTGCTGGCCGATACGCTGCAGCGCCACGGCGGCAGCATTTCCGCCGAACACGGCATCGGTCTCGTCAAGCGGCCCTATCTGGGCAGTACGCGCAGCGCCGCCGAGATCGCGCTGATGCGCGGGGTGAAGCAGGTGTTCGATCCCAAGGGGCTGCTCAACCCGGGCAAGCTGCTCTAGCGGGCGGGGCGGCGGCGCGGCGGGGGCGTGCTAGCCTTCGCGCTTTGATTCCCTTGCCGGAGACGCCGCCATGGCCCAGGAACGCCGCACGCTGTACCCCGAAATCGAGCCGTTCGACACCGGCATGCTCAAGGTGTCGGAGCTGCACACGGTCTATTACGAGCAGTGCGGCAATCCCGACGGCAAGCCGGTGGTGTTCCTGCACGGCGGCCCGGGCGGCGGCATCAATGCGAATTACCGGCGCTTCTTTGATCCGAAGGCCTACCGCATCGTGCTGTTCGATCAGCGTGGCTGCGGCAAGTCGACCCCACACGCGGAGCTGAGCGGCAACACCACCTGGGATCTCGTCGCCGACATCGAGCGCATCCGCGAGCACCTGGGCATCGCGCGCTGGCAGGTGTTCGGCGGGTCATGGGGTTCGACGCTGGCGCTGGCCTATGCGCAGACTCATCCGGACAAGGTCACCGAACTGGTGCTGCGCGGCATCTTCATGCTGCGGCGCTGGGAGCTGGAGTGGTTCTACCAGAAGGGCTGCGACGCGCTGTATCCGGATGCGTGGGAGACCTATCTCGCGGCGATTCCGGAAGCCGAGCGCGGCGACATGATGAGCGCCTACTATCGCCGCCTCACCAGCACGGACCCGAAGGTGCGTGTGGACGCGGCCCGTGCGTGGTCGGTGTGGGAAGGCGCCACCAGCCATCTCTATCAAGATCCGGATCACATAGCGTCCAGCGGCGAGGACGAGTTCGCGCTCGCCTTCGCGCGTATCGAATGCCATTACTTCGTGCATGGCGGCTTTTTCGAGCATGACGACCAGCTGCTGCGCAACGTCGAGCGCATCCGCAAGATTCCCGCGGTGATCGTGCAAGGCCGCTACGACGTGGTCTGCCCGATGCGCAGCGCATGGGATCTGCATCGTGCCTGGCCGGAAGCGGACCTGCGCATCGTGCAGGACGCCGGCCACTCCGCGCTGGAGCCCGGCATCGCGTACGAGTTGCTGGAAGCGACCGACCGTTTCCGCTGAGCGCGGTTTTCCGGCCGCCGCGTAGATTGGGTTCGCTGCGCTCACCTCAACCTGCGCATCGACGCATGAAAAAGGCCGCGCCCGTTGCCGGGCGCGGCCTTTTCGTTACTGCGGGCAGGGATCAGTGCCCCTTGCCGTTTCCGATGCCCTTCCCGTTGTGGCCATGCTCGTCGTCATGCCCGCGATCGTGCTCGCCGTGCGGATCGAAGAACGCCGGGGCGAACAGATCCACCACGAAGCCATCGTGGTCGGAAGCGCCGATCGCCTTCGTCCAGTCCGTGGCATTGGCAGCATCAGCCTCGGTCTGCGCCGGCGCATCGATGTCGGCGCGGCCGTACTGCATGCGCAGGAAGCGGTGGGCGGCGGCGCGGTTGAGCAGGGCATGGTCGAGCACCTGCACAGTCGGTACCTGGCGGCCCGAATTGCCGCTGCCCGCCTGCGTATAGCCCTGGATCTCGCCGAAGTTCTCGGTGAACAGGAACGAGTAGCGGTCGTTCTCCGGCACCGACTCCACCGCGTTCCACAGCGACGGGCGCACGATGTTCTGGCCGAGCTTGAGCAGGTTCTCGCTGTCCTTGTACTTGCCCGACACCAGGCCGACCACGTCCACCCAGCCATCGCTGAACTGGTAGGCATTGAAATCGCCCACCACCAGCAGCGGCTGCGAGGGGTAGCGGCTCTGCAGATCCTGCACCTGCCTGGCCAGCGACACCGCCTGGGTGAAGCGCTTCTGGCGATCGCGCACGGCGCTGGCGTTGTCCTTGTCCACGTTGGTGCGGGCCTTCGGGTGCACCGAGATGACGTGGAAGCGCATGCCGCGCACTTCGGCCGTCAGCAGCAGCGGCGGATGGTCGTGGACGAACGCGGTGTTGCCGTTGTCGTTCCAGGTTTCGTCCGCCGCCAGCTGCTGCACCGAACGCACGCGCACGCGATCGCTGCGCACGAGGAAGCCTACGTTGATGCCGCTCGGGTCATGGCCCGGCACCAGATAGGCGTCGTACTTCACCGGATAGTCGTCGCCCAGCTGCTTGGCCAGGCCCTGCAGCACGGCGAGGCTCTTCACTTCTTCGACCGACAGCACGTCCGGCAGCTTCAGCACGCTGCCGATATACGCGGACAGGCGGCGGGTCTTCAGCGCCACCTGCTCCGGCGTGGGCTCCTTGCTGTCGCCCGAGCAGGTGAAGGTGGTGTTGAACTCGCTGTCGCAGAAGCGCTCGGTGTTGAAGGCGCCGATGCGCAAGGCGAGCGGCGGCGTCGGCGACACCGCGCGAGGCATCGGTGCGGCGTACTTCACCTCGAACTTGGTCGGGATGAAGGTGTAGGCGCCGAAGTCATACGAGATGACGCCCTCGGCGCGGAACGTGGTGCCCGCGACGAACGGCGTATTGGCCGGCACCGCGCCGAAGTCGGCGGTGTTCATCTTGAACACTTCCGGATTGCCGCTCCAGTTGGGCAGATCCACGCCGGCCGGCACCGGCACGCCGAAGCGCACGCCCGGCTGGCGCAAGGAGCGCTTGCCGTTGGCGGTGATGCTCACCTCGGCGAACGGCTGGGTGCTGAAGCGCTTGTTGCCCGTGTTGATCATGCCGTGCTCGATCACTACGCGCATGCCCACGAAGCACTGGAAGTTGGTAGCGCCGCAGGACAGCGCGTTCGGATCGGTCGACGGCGTGCCGGCACCGAACACCACGGCCTTCGGCAGCGTCGCGCCGTGCGCGGTCACGGTGACCTTGGCGTTCTTCAGTTCCGTCAGGTGGTAGTAGTTGTCGACCTTCGCATCCACGTCCACCACGTCGCCGATGGCGACCGCCGGCTTGGACGAGGTGAACACGTACACGCCGTTGGAGGTGAGCGGATCGGCATCGGCGCGACTGTCCGGCGTCTGCATGGTGAAGCCCGCCGGACCCACCGCGGTGACGATATTGCCGGTGGTGGTGACCGACTTGCCCAGCAGCGGCGAGGTCTGCTCGCGACCCTGGATCTGCCATATCTCGGCGGCGACCGGGATGTCGTACAGGATCGCGCCGATCGCGCTGTCGCGGGCCAGCGTGGCGCCACCGGTCGGCTGGTCCAGCTTGACCAGGAAGGCCTTGTCAGCGGTGCCCGTGGTGCGGCCGTGCACGACCACATTGAAACTGGCCTGGGTTTGGCCCGCGGCGATGGTCAGGGTGGTGTCCGCCGCTTCGTAGTCGTCGGCGGCGACCGTGGCGGTGTCGTCCTGGGTAGCGACGTGCACGCTCACGCCACCGGCCGGAGCCGGCTGATTGAGCGTGACGGTGAACGGCATGGTGATGTTGGCGGCGCCGTGCACGGTGGCGGTGGCGTCGGCGATCGACAGCGACAGATTCATCACCGCGCAGGCGCTGGCGGCGTTGTGCGGCGCGGTCGGCGTCACCACCACGAAATCGGTCTGGTTGTCGCCGGTGTTCTGCGGCAGGCCGGCGCCATTGAGCTTGCGGCCGTAGCCCTTGTCCGCATTGGTGCTGCCCAGCGAGGTCAGCGGCGTGCCGGCCTTGTAGGCCGAGCCGGCAGAGAGGCCGACCTGGTCCACCAGCTGCCCGCTGGCATCCAGGAGCGCCAGGCCACCATCGTCGGTGACGCCGGTGCTGTACTTGAGATCGCCCGCGACGCTGCCGGAATAGCCGCCGCTCGCGCTGTTGGTCAGCAGCAGGTGGCAGCCCGGCGCGATCGACGTGCCGCTTGGGAAGGTCAGGCGCGTGCCGGTGGTGCCGGCGTTATTGGAGGCATTGAACTTGTAGCCGGACAGGTCCAGCGACGTGGCGCCTGCGTTGAACAGCTCCACGAATTCGTCGTTGCCGCCTGACGGGCCGCGCACGCGGAACTGGCTGATGCTGAGATCCGCTGCCTGCACGGAGGCGATCGACACGATTCCTAGCAGCGCGGCCCAAAGGGCGCGCCGGGCATGTTTGACTTCCATTGACCCACTCCCTCGATGGGATCCGAACGGATCCTTCGTCGGCGGAGGCTAGCAAGTATTTGCGACAGATTTGCGAAGTGGGTTCGCACCCCGGTGCGCTTCAGGTGTGCACCGGGGTGCGACTAAGCGTTTCCTCAGCCGCCCGGCAGCTGCTTGGTGCCGAAGATCTTGTCGCCCGCGTCGCCCAGGCCCGGCAGGATGTAGCCGTGTTCGTTGAGCCGCTCGTCGATGGCGGCGGTGTAGATCTCGATGTCCGGATGGGCCGCCTCGATGCGCTTGAGGCCTTCCGGCGCTGCCACCAGGAACAGCCCCTTGATGCGCTTGCAGCCAGCTGCCTTGAGCATGTCCACCGTGGCGACCAGGGTGCCGGCGGTGGCCAGCATCGGGTCGACGATCAGCGCGATGCGCTCGTCCATGCGGCCGGTCAGCTTCTCGTAGTAGGCGATCGGCTTGAGCGTTTCCTCGTCGCGCTGCAGGCCCACCACGCTGACCTTGGCGGCCGGGATCAGGTCCAGCACGCCGGGCAGCATGCCCAGGCCCGCACGCAGGATCGGCACGATGGTGATCTTCTTGCCCTTGATCTGATGCACCGTCAGCGGACCGGCCCAGCCGTCGATGTGCTTGTCCACCGTTTCCAGATCCTTGGTCGCCTCGTAGGTGAGCAGGGCGGCGACTTCGGAGGCCAGCTCGCGGAACTCTTTGGTGCTGATGCCAGCGCGACGCATCAGGCCGAGCTTGTGCTGGATGAGGGGATGGCGGACTTCGACGAGCTTCATGGGCGTTCCTGCGCAATGGGCGACGGCGGATTGTCGCTCAGGAGCGCAGCGCCCAAAAGAAAAGGCGCCGCTTCGGCGAAGCGGCGCCTTGCGGCAGCGGGTCCGTGAACGTGTTACGGGCTGGCTGCGGTGCCGTGGTCGCTCAGACACGAGCTCATGAACTTCTTGCGGTCGTCGCCCTTGAGCGTCTTGGCTTTCGGGTCCGCATTGCAGGCTTTCATCTTTTCCTGCTGGGTCATCTTGGCCGGCGCGGCAGCTTCGCCCTTGAGGCAGCTGCTCATGAAGGCCTTGCGCTCGTCACCCTTCTTGCCAGTGGCCTGTTTGTTGCAGTCGGCCATGCGCTGCTGTTGCGGCGTCAGTTCCTTCTTGGCCTGCGGTGCGGCAGCGGCGGCGGTGGAGACGGCGAGGGCCAGGGCGGCGCTGGCGGCGATCAGGCTGAAACGCGAAAACATGCGGGTACCCTCCTGGAGTGACCGGCGAGTGCCGGCGCCGCAAGTCTATGCCGGTCACAAAACTTCGCCAGGGGGGAGGGCGGATCCGCTGGCCCGGCGTTAAGGACGGCGCCGCGAAGGCGCCGCCCGGCCGGCGCTCAGGCCGCCTCGGCTTTGGCCTTGCGCGGTCCCTTCAGCAAGGCCTGGCGCACGTGCGCGACCACCAGGTCCACCTCGGCGCTGGTCACCTTGAAGTGAGGGGTGAAGCGCAACGAGTTGACGCCGCCGTGGATCACGCCCACGCCGCGTTCGCGCATGTACTCCTCGATCGAGCCCGCGCCGTAGCACTTGAAGTCGCCGGACAGCTCGCACGAGAACAGCAGGCCGGTGCCCTGCACCTTGGTGATGAGGCCGCCGAGTTCGCCCTTCAGCGCGTTGAGCTTGTCGACGAACTCCTTGCCGCGCTCGCGGATGTTGGCGCGGACCTCGTCGGTGAGTTCGTGCAGGGTGGCCAGCGCGACGTCGAGCGCGCGCGGGTTGGCCGTCATGGTGTTGCCGTAGATGCCCTTGCGATACAGGCCGGCGGCGCGCTCGTTCACCGCCAGCACCGACAGCGGGTACTGGCCGGCGTTGAGGGCCTTGGAGAAGGTTTCCATATCCGGCGCCGGCAGCTGCTCGAAGCCGGGGTAGTCAGTGAGTGACAGCACGCCGTGTGCACGCAGGCCGGCCTGGATCGAGTCGATCAGCAGCATCGAGCCGTGCGCTTCGGTGAGCTCGCGCGCGGCCTTGTAGAACGCCGGCGTCACCGCGCGGCCCGGGTCGCCTTCGCCCATCACCGGCTCGAGGAACATCGCCTCGATGAACCAGCCGTGCTTGTCGGCGTCGGCGAAGGCTGCTTCCAGCTGCGCCACGTCATAAGGCGCCACGGTGATCAGCGTGTCTTCGTGGCGATAGCTGGCCAGGTGCTGCTGGTAGGTCTTGCGGGTGGAGTCGGAGTACAGCGCCGGTTTCTCGGTGCGGCCATGGAACGCGCCCTTCACCGCGATGCGCTTGATCGTGCGGCCGGCATAGCGCGCGCCCGGTTCGGTCATCGCCTTGGCGTTGACGTCGGCGATGCGGCACGCCAGCGAGACCGACTCGGAGCCGGAGTTGAGGCACAGGTAACGTGCGTATGGATTGCCGCCGCGGTTGCGGCCCAGTTCGCGATCCAGAGCCTGCGCCAGGCGCATCTGCGAAACGCTGGGCGTCATCACGTTGGCCATCACCTGCGGACGGCTCATGGCGAGGCGGATGGCCTCGTTGTTGTGACCGAAACCAAGCATGCCGTAGCCGCCGTTGTCGTGGATCACCGCGCCTTTGAGCGTGACGATCCACGGGCCGCGCGCGGCCGCGGGAAGATAGGGGTTGATGCCGTCGTCGGGATAGAAATTCACGAAGCCCTTCTGCGCCTGGCGCAGCTGCTCGGCTTCGTCGAGCTTGAGGAAATCGCCCAGCTCGGTGCGCAGCGCGCGATGCTGTTCCACCGCCTCGCCGATCGCCTGTGCCAGTTCCGGCTGGCTGGCGGCGAATTGCACGATCGTGGCGTCGTCCAGGCCGGTGGTCTGCGGCGCGCCGCCGAAATCGCGCAGTTCGCGCAGCTGATCGATCACACCCATGATGGTTCCTCCTCAAGGTACGCAGGGCCATGGGGAAATGGCGCGCCTGCCAACATCGCGATGAATGCCTGGCGGGCGCCGGCGACGATTCGCCGGTGGCGATCCGCAAGTTCCCGCTCAATCGTGCCTGTCGCGTACCGCAACGGTGCGTCGACGATTCACCGAGGATAACGCGCCTTCGACGGCGCCGTAACCCCGGGGGTGACGCCTGTCACCTGCGCTGGCTGACGCGCGCGAATGCCCGATAAGCGTTGCCCTGCCTAGCATGGCGGCAAAGGAGGAAAGACCATGCTCACGAACGCTTCACTCATCGCGCAGCTGTCGTCGGTCGTCAAACGTTATGGCAATCACACCGCCGTCGACGGCCTGGATCTGATGCTGCATCGCGGCGAAATTTTCGCGCTGCTCGGTCCCAACGGGGCCGGCAAGAGCACCACCATTTCCATGTTGCTCGGCCTGACGCGGCCGGATGCCGGTCGCGTCGAACTGTTCGGCGAAGATCCGCAGCGGATCGTGGCGCGCCGCCGCATCGGTGTGATGCTGCAATCGGCGGCGCTGCCGCCTACGCTGCGCGTCGGCGAACTGCTGCGGCTGACGTCCAGCTACTACCCTGCGCCGCGCGATGAACAGGAGAGCGCCGAACTGGCCGGCGTGGCCGACCTGCTGCGGCGTCCTTACGCGGCGCTTTCGGGCGGGCAGCAGCGCCGCGTGCAATTCGCACTCGCGCTGTGCGGCCGGCCCGAGCTGCTGTTCCTGGACGAACCCACGGTGGGCATGGACATCGAAGCGCGGCAGAAACTGTGGAGCGCGATCCGCCACCTGGTGGCCGAGGGCGCCGGCGTGGTGCTGACCACGCATTACCTGGAGGAAGCCGAAGCGCTGGCCGATCGCGTCTGCGTGATGGCGCGCGGACGCGTGCTGAGCGAAGGCAGCGTGGACGACCTGCGCGCGCGCGTGGCGCTCAAGCGCGTGCGCTGCGCGACGCATCTGCGCGCGGCCGATGTCGCCGCCTGGCCGGAAGTGACCGAAGCGCGCGACGAAGGCGAACGCCTGTGGCTTTCCACCGACCGCGCGGAAGCGCTGGTGCGCCGCCTGTTCGATGCCGATGCGCAGCTGCGCGAGCTGGAAGTGCAGCGCGCCGGCCTCGCCGAAGCCTTCACCGAACTCACCCGCGCCGCTGAGGCGCCCAACGAAACCCGCGAGGCCGCCTGATGAACGCCCTCTCTTCGAGTACCGCCGTGCCTGCTGTGCCGGCCGCCCGTGTGATGGATCGCAACCGCATTCTCGGCGCCTACCTGCAGGAAGCGCGCGCCGAGTGCCTGCGCTACCTGCGCAACCCGGGCTTCATGATTCCCACCTTGATCTTGCCGACCGCGTTCTACCTGATGTTCGGTATCCTGCTCGGCCACGCCAACGGTGCCGACGCGCCACGCTACCTGCTCGCCGCTTACGGCACGTTCGGCGTGATGTCGCCGGGCCTGTTCGGTTTCGGCCTCGCCCTGTCGATGGAACGCGACAACGGACTGCTCACGCTCAAGCGCGCCTTGCCGATGCCGCCCGGTGCCTATCTGATGGGCAAGGTCGTGATGGCCATGATGGCGGCGACGGTGGTGTCCTGCATCCTGTTGCTGCTGGCGACGCTGGTTGCGCACGTGGCGCTGACGCCGACCCAGATGGCCGCGCTGTTCGCCACCAATCTGCTGGGTTCGCTACCGTTCTGTGCGATGGGCCTGATGCTGGGCACCCTGATCAAGGGCAGCGGCGCGCCGGGCATCGTCAATCTGATCTACCTGCCGATGGCCTTCCTGTCGGGCCTGTGGTTCCCGCTGTCGCTCATGCCCAAGCTGGTACAGCAGATCGCATCCCTGATACCGGCGTATCACCTTAACCAGTTGGCTTTGACCGCGGTGGGATTGGGGCAGGGCGCCATCTGGTCGCATCTGGCCGTACTGGCGGCTTTCACAGCCGGTTTCCTGGCCATCGCCGCGCGCCGCCTGCGCCGGTACGGTTGAAGTAGCATGCCGGCTGTCACGCGACCTGTGGGGAGGGTCACCGCCATGTTCAGTCTGCTCCGCTCCTGGCTCACGCCGGCGCCGGATTCGCGCGTGGCTGCGATTCAGCAGCAGGGCAAATCGGTGCGCGCCGAAGGCGTGCACCTGCTGTGGTCGGTATGGGTCTTCATCACGCCGCTCATGGGCGGTGGCTATAGCCGGACCTGGATACTGATCACGCTGGTTTCCTATCCGCTGTTCCTGCTGCTGTTCGCGAAGGCGATGCTGGCGTCGCGGCGCATCGCGCCGCGCTACGCCCTGGCGCAGGCGATCCTGAGCACCGCCCTGGCGCCCTGGTATCCGAGCGGCATGGCGTATTTCATCTACGGCTGCGTGTCGTACAGCGTGGCCAGCAAGACGCGGTTCGCGCCGCTGCTGATCCGGCTGGCGGTGCTCAATGTCATGTACATGTCGGTAGCGAAGTACGTCGGCTATCCCTGGCAAGTGTTGGTCGCGGTGCCGTGCATGACCATCATCATCGCCACCGTGACTTACGTCGAAGGCCTGGCCCACGAAAGGGATGCGGCGCTGAAGCTCTCGCAGGAAGAAGTGCGTCGCCTCGCCGCCACCGCCGAGCGCGAGCGCATCGGCCGCGATCTGCACGACCTGCTCGGGCATACATTGTCGCTGATCACCTTGAAACTGGAGCTGTCGCGCAAACTGTTCGACCGCGATGCGGAGGCAGCCAGGCGAGAAGTGACGGAGGCCGAGCGCGTGGCGCGCCACGCGCTGGCGGAGGTGCGTTCGGCCGTGACGGGCATCCGCGCCACCGATCTGGCTGCCGAGCTGGCGTCGGCGCGCCTGTTGCTGGAGTCCACCCGCGTGCATCTGGAGTACTCGGCACCTCCGCCGGACCTGCCGATCGAGATTGAGCGCGGCCTGTCGCTGGTGTTGCGCGAGGCCGCGACCAACATCGCTCGCCATGCGGAGGCAAGCAAGGCGCGGATCGAAATCGAGCGCGACGTGCATTCGGTGCGTCTGCGCGTGAGCGACGATGGCCGCGGGGGCGTCGTCTCGGACGGCAACGGGTTGTGCGGCATGCGCGAGCGCGTGCGCGCGCTCGGTGGACATCTGAGCATCGAGTCGCCGCGCGGGCGCGGCACGGTGCTGCTGGTCACGGCGCCGTTGCCGCAGTCGAAGCCGCAGGCCCCCATGGCGAATGAAACGACCACGCCGAAGCTCGCGTCGAACGTGTGATGCGCCTGCCATTCAAGCCCACGTCGGATTCGCTGTACAGCCAGCTGCGCTCGCCGGCCTTCGTGCTGCGCGCGGCGCTTGGCCAGACGCTTTGGATCGTGCTGCTGCCGCTGGTGCCGTTGAGCGCGAGCGGTTTCGCCTGGTCGTGGTTCGCGCCTACCGCGCTGAGCATCCCGGTATTCCTCTATCTGCACTCGCAGGTGTATTTCGGGCCGTCACGGCGTCTGGCCTGGTACGTGACCGGCATGGCCGTGCTGGGGCTGGGACTGTGGCAGGTCAATCCGGTCGGCATCGGCTATGCGGTCAGCGCCTGCACGGCGCTGTCGGTGACACCTTCCTTCCGTACCTGGCTGCGCGGCGTGGCCCTGGTGTCGGTCGCATCGCTGGCAGTCGCGGCGCTGTGGGTGAGCGTGCCGCTGTGGGTGATGTTCGTGGTGTTCCTCGGCAGCGTGCTGGGCGGCTCGGGCAACTTTCTCTACATCAACAATCTGCGCAAGGATGCCGACCTGCGCCTGTCGCAGATGGAAGTGCGCCGCCTGGCCATGCTGGCCGAGCGCGAGCGCATCGGCCGCGACCTGCACGACCTGCTCGGCCACACGCTGTCGCTGGTGACGATCAAGTCGGAACTGGCCCGGCGGCTTGCCCTGGAAGATCCACCGCGCGCACAACGTGAAATGGCCGAAGTGGAGCGCGTCGCGCGCCATGCGCTGGCGGAAGTGCGCGCGGCGGTCACCGGTATGCGGCGCAGCGATCTGGCCTCGGAGATCGTATCCGCGCGCTTGATGCTCGAGGCGTCCGGGGTGGCTTTCTACAGCGAGCTGCCGGAAGCGCTGGCGATCGCGCCGGCGATCGAGGCGCCGCTGGCGCTGGTGCTGCGCGAGGCCGTCACTAATATTCATCGCCACGCGCGGGCCAGCTCGGCCAGCGTGCGGTTCGCCATCGACAACGGAAGGTTCGACATGCAGATCAGCGACAACGGATGCGGTGGCCTCGCCGCGCATGGCAACGGCGTCAGCGGCATGCGTGAGCGCGTGCGCGCGCTCGGCGGCAGCCTGGACATCGACTCGCCGCCGCGCCGCGGTACGTCGCTGCGCGTGAGCGTGCCGCTCGCGACGCGGGCCGACGCGGCCTCTGCCGTCCTGCCGGAGAGCGCGGCATGATCCGCGTGCTGCTGGCCGAAGATCAGGCGATGGTGCGCGGCGCGTTGTCGGCGCTGCTGAACCTCGAATCGGATATCGAGGTGCTCGGTTCCGCGGCGGATGGCGAAGCCGCGTGGCGCGAAGTGCAGCGCCTGAAGCCCGACGTGCTGGTGACCGATATCGAAATGCCCGGCCTCACCGGCCTGGAGCTGGCGCAGCGCATCCAGCGCCACGAGTTGCCGATGAAAGTGATCATCGTGACGACTTTCGCGCGTCCGGGCTTTCTGCGCCGCGCGCTCGATGCTGGCGTGTCGGGTTATCTGCTGAAGGATGCTCCGGCGGAGAATCTCGCGGAGGCCTTGCGCATGGTGCATCGTGGCGGACGCGCGATCGATCCGCAGCTCGCGCTGGAAGCGTGGTCGGAAGCCGACCCCTTGAACGATCGCGAACGGCAGGTGCTGCGCCTGGCCGGCGAGGGGCAGTCGGCGACGGAAATCGCCGCGCACTTGAATCTCTCGCACGGCACCGTGCGCAATTATCTTTCCGAGGCGATCGGCAAATTGGGCGTGGCCAATCGTATCGAGGCCTATCGCCTCGCGCGGCAAAAAGGGTGGCTGTAAGAATTATTCGTAGGCATTAAAAAAATGCTTGCGCCGATAATCGGCGTCGCGTAATGTTCGCGCCTCGCCAATACCGGCGAACGCATTAACTCGAAAAGGCCCGGATTCAACCATGTCGCTCCTTGTCATTCACAACACGCCGAACTCGCGCGAAAGCCGCGACGCGCTGCCGTGCGTGCATGGCATGCGGCTGGCGCTGGACGGCCGCTTCACCGCCATCGACTGATCTCTAGCCTTCCGCGGAGATCGGTCACCCCGATCTCCCGAGGCAACGCGAACGCCCTCGGGTTCTTCACCCGGGGGCGTTTTGTTTCCGGCGTTCGCAAGGAACGGGTCCATGCACCGAAAGGTGATGAAACGACCGGACACCGGAAGGCGACTTCCGCCCTGAAGCATCCGGCCGGCTGGCCGAGGCAGGGGCGACCGCGAGAGGCGCATGGATGCGCTGTGCCTTGATGCTTCGGCACGGGCGGCGGGTGACCGGGAGGTTTCAACGAATGCGGGCGCTTGCGCCCACACGGATGACCGGTTGGCAACAGCCGGCCATGCGAAGCATCGATACGACAGGCTCCAGCGGCTCGGGTTCAAGCGCCCGGCCGGTGCGCGCGGCGTTGCCGACAGCGTATGCCCGGGCCTGCACGGCGGTGTTTCGGCAATGACGTTAGCTCAGTCGGGTAGAGCAATGGCTTCGCATGCCATCGGGCGCCGGTTCGAATCCGGCACGTCGCTTGTTTGGATAGCTCAGTCGGGTAGAGCACTGACCTGATAAGTCGGTTGTCGCGGGTTCGACTCCCGCTCCAAAACCCCGGGAGCGAAAGCTCCCTCCACAGGAAGCGCCCCGCGCGCCGTTGCCGGTATCGCCAGGGAAGGCGGGCCGGCTTCGCCGCAGCGGAAGCCACGCCGGATCGTCGTCCCGAGATGGGGCGGACGGTCGCCGGCAAGCGGGCGGTTCGCCGCGCCGCGGACAGTGTCCGTCCCCTCCATGGAGGCGCGACGGTCCCGCGTCGCCGACGCCAGGGGCGCTTCCCCTTATTTTCCGATCGTCCGCGAAGCGATTTACGGACGATTATCCCGAAAGGGAGGGCGAGCTGCGCTCCTGGATTATCAAAAGAATGATTTGCGCGTTACCGGCCGCCCCGCGCAAAGCAATTAACTCAGGCCGGCTTATGTCAGGGATAAGGAGTATTCCCATGTTCTGGATCAAGCAAATCGTGATCGGCGACGGCGAGCGCGGTTTGCTGTATCGCCACCGTCGATTGCAGCGCGTGCTCGCCCCGGGTGCGTACCGCTTCTTCGATCCGCTCGGCCGGAAGGCCGTGGCCGTGCACAACGTCACCCGCCCGGAATACGGCGGCGCGGATGCCGATGTGCTGATGGCGCGGATGGACGCCAGGTTGGCCGAGCACTTCCTGCTCGCCGACGTCGGCGTGGACCAGGTCGGTCTGGTGCTGAAGAACGGCAAGCTGGAAGACGTGCTCGCCCCGGGCACCCGCAAGCTGTATTGGAAGGAGCTGGTGCCAATCGAGCTGCGCCTGGCTTCGCTGTCCAGCGCGTTGGACGTGCCAGGCGACGTCGTGCACCGCCTGCGCCAGCTCGGCATGCTGGCCAAGGTGGCGGTGGCGCTGGACGTGCCGTCCGAGTCGGCCGGCCTGTTGTTCGTGGACGGCAAGTTGGTGCGCACGTTGGCGCCGGGCGCTTATGCGTTCTGGAACTTCCGCAAGAACGCCGCGGCCGAGGTGATCGACCTGCGCGTGCAGTCGCTGGAAGTGTCGGGCCAGGAATTGCTGACCCGCGACAAGGTGAGCCTGCGCGTGAACCTGGCCGCCAGCCTGCGCGTGACCGATCCGGTCGCCGCGCGCACCAAGGTGGCCAAGTACGGCGATTACCTCTATCGCGAATTGCAATACGGCCTGCGCAAGGCGGTCTCCGCCAAGACGCTGGACGAACTGCTCGGCGACAAGGCATCGCTGGACGCGGACATCTTCGCCTACGTGCGCGGCCGCGTGGTCGAGCTGGGTGTGGAGGTACTCGGCGTGGGCGTCAAGGACGTGATCCTGCCGGGCGACATGAAGGACATCCTCAACAGTGTCGTGCAGGCGGAGAAGACGGCGCAGGCCAACGTGATCCGCCGCCGCGAAGAGGCGAACGCCACGCGTTCCCTGCTGAACACCGCGCGCCTGATCGAAGAGAGTCCGGTGCTGATGCGCCTGAAGGAGCTGGAAGCGCTGGAGAAGGTCACCGAGAAGATCGGCAAGCTGACCGTGTTCGGCGGCCTGGACGGCGTGCTGAAGCAGCTGGTGACCCTGAAGGAGTAAAACAGCCGGAGCGGCGGACGGAATCGCGGCTCCGGCTTCACAAGGAATCAAAGTCATGAGTAACGAGACGTCATTTCAATTTCTGCACGCCGAAGGCGCCAAGCCGATCAAGGGCTGGGTCGACGGCGTGCCGCTGGAAGCGCAGGCGCACGCCCAGCTGCGGAACATCGCGGCGCTGCCGTTCGTCGGTCCGTGGATCGCGGTGATGCCCGACGTGCATCTGGGCAAGGGCGCCACGGTGGGCTCGGTGGTGCCGACGCGCGGGGCGATCATTCCGGCCGCGGTCGGCGTGGATATCGGCTGCGGCATGGCCGCGGTGCGGACCACGCTGCGCGCGAGCGACCTGCCGGACAGCCTGGCGCAGCTACGTTCGAGCATCGAGCGTGGCGTGCCGGTGGGCAACGGTGCGGGCGGCGAACATCGCCGCCTGCCGGACAGCATCGGCACGCGACTGACGCAGTCGGGGCTCGAACAGCGTCTGGAGGCGATCAAGGCGAAGCACCGCAAAATCCGCACCGACAAGTTCGGGGCGCAACTGGGCACGCTCGGCGGCGGCAATCACTTCATCGAGGTCTGCCTGGACGAGGAAGACCGCGTGTGGGTGATGCTGCACTCGGGTTCGCGCGGTACCGGCAACCTGATCGGCACGTACTTCATCGAGCGGGCGCGCGAACAGCTGGCCCACCGCGTACTCGGCTTCCACTTGCCGGACAAGGATCTCGCGTTCTTCATGGAAGGCGAGCCGCTGTTCGACGACTATGTGGAAGCGGTGTCCTGGGCGCAGGACTACGCGCGCCATAACCGCGAAGCCATGATGTCGCGGGTGCTCAATGAAATGCGCCACCGCTTGCCGGCGTTCCAGCTCGACAAGCTGGCGGTGAACTGCCATCACAACTACGTGCAGCGCGAGACGCACTTCGGCGAATCGCTGCTGGTCACCCGTAAAGGCGCGGTCAGCGCCCGTGCGGGCGAGCTGGGCATCATTCCCGGCAGCATGGGCACGAAAAGCTACATCGTGCGCGGCAAGGGCAACGCGGACAGCTTCCACAGCTGCAGCCACGGCGCCGGTCGTGTGATGAGCCGCGGCATGGCCAAGCAGAGCATTACGCTGGCCCAGCACCGCGAGGCCACCGCGCACGTGGAATGCCGCAAGGATGCCGGCGTACTCGACGAGTCGCCGGCCGCCTACAAGTCGATCGATGCGGTCATGGCCGCGCAGACCGATCTGGTGGAAGTGGTGCACACGCTGCGCCAGGTGCTGTGCGTGAAGGGCTGAGCCTTTCGCGCCGGCATTGCTTGACGCCGCCCTCCGGGGCGGCGTTTTTTCTTTGCGTGGCTAGAATGCCGTTCTTTCGCACAGTCGTGGGGCACGCGTGGCGCTTGGCACATGGATGAAGGGACGCCGATGGCTGGCCGTGCTGCTGGCTGGCGTCGCGATGGCCGCCTGCCAGCGCCAGGCGGGTCCGCTGGAGCAGGATGCCTACGTATGGCAGCGCCAATGGAATGGCGCCGTCGCATCCGCCTTGATGCAATCGGCCGATGCGATCCACGCGTGGCGTGTGCTTGCGGCGCAGACCGATGCCAGTGGCCGCCTGCAACCGGTGGCGATCGACCGTGCCGCGCTCGCCGCCACGCGCCGGCCGGTCGTGATGGTGGTGCGCATCGATGGGCAGTTGCCGCAATGGGATGCGCAAGCGCTGCTGGCGCAGACCGTCGCGTTGCGCGAGGCGTGGAAGGATCTTCCGCTGGCTGGCGTGGAGATCGATCACGATTGCGGCACGGCGCGCCTGCCGGCCTATGCGGATTTCCTCGCGCAGCTCAAGCACGCGCTCGGCGCGACGCCCCTGTCGATCACCGCCTTGCCCGCGTGGCTGCGTTCCGGCGAGCTGGAGCGCGTGGCCGCTCAAGTGGATGAAGTGGTTTTGCAGGTGCATGCGGTGCAATCGCCGCGCGCGGGGTTGTTCGATCCGACCTTGGCGCGAAGCTGGATCGACCGCTTCGCCGGGCGCGTCGGCAAGCCGTTCCGCGTGGCCTTGCCCACGTATGGTTCGCGCGTGTCGTGGGATGGTGACGGGCGGGTGGTCGCGGTGGAAAGCGAGGCGCCTTTGCTTGCCGGCGGCACGGAGGCGAGCGAGCTTGCCGCGGCGCCGGCCGAGGTGGCGAAGCTGCTCGCCGGCCTGCGCGAAGAGCCGCCGCACGGCCTGGCGGGCGTGGTCTGGTTCCGTCTGCCTACGGCTCAGGACAGCCGCGCCTGGAGCCTGCCGACCTGGCGCGCGGTGATGGCCGGCGCACCGCTGGACCAGTCGCTGGCGGTGTTCTTCCAGCCAGGTGCCGCAGCCGGCACGATGGACGTGATCTTGCGCAACGAAGGCGACGTGGACGCGCGCCTGCCGCAACGCATCGACTTGCCGGCGGGCTGCGTCATCGCCGACGGCGTGAATGGCTATGCGCTGACCTACCGCGACGGTCGGCCTTTCCTTCGGCGCGACCGCGACGGGTGGCTGCGCGCGCACTATCAGCGCGCGGTCGGATGGGCGCGCTGCCGCGACACGGCGGAGCCACCTCGCCTGGCGCCCTGACGCGGTGGCGGATCGTTCGCCGTCTATTCCGCTTCGGCCGGTTTGCCCGCATCATTTGCGGCCAAGCGCCACTCCCGTAGAGAAAGGATTTCCGATGCACAAGCGCCAATGGATCGCCGCCGGCCTGCTCGCCGGCGTCGCGGGTGCCGCCGTCTGGGCCTGCGGCCCGGACTTTCCCAGCCAGTTGCTGGATCACCGCGAGGCCACGCTGAAGGCGACGCCGCAGAACAGCTTCGCCTTCGAGGCGGCCCGGCTGCTGCCCGCGACCGATGAGCTGTCCGCCGACGATACCGGTGGGGAGGCCAAGCCGGACGATCCGGCGACGGTTGCCAAGTCGCTTGGTCTGACCGCCGCGCAGTGGCAGCAGATCGAACCGTTGCGCGAACTCGGAAGCGGCAGCGAGGCTTACGAAAAGGGCAAGGGCCTGCCGGAGGATCTGCGCCTTTATACCGCGGGCGCCGTCGATTACGACGTGGCGCGCAACGCCTGCGAAGGCGTCGACGAAGGCGAGGACGCCGCCGCGCTAGCGGAGTGCGAGGCGGCCTACAGACGTGACGCGGAGCATGCCGTGGCCAGCTTCGAGAAGCTGCTGGCGTTGCCGCCCGAGCAGGCCAGGCTGCGCTCGGTCTGGGCGGCTTACATGCTTGGCCGCATCCACGCCCAGGAGGCACGCGATCAGGCGGGCGACGCGGCGGTGTTCAAGCGCGAAAGCGAGGCGGCGGCCAAGGCGTTCCAGCTCGCCCGCACGCGCGCCCTCGGCGGCGCCAGCGATACGCAGGGCCTGGCGCTGTCCAGCTTCGGCGAGGAAGCGCGCTTGCATCTGTACGTCGACGGGAAGCCGTGCGGCTGGGACGAAATCAGCGGCCCGGACAACGACTGCGGCCTGAGTCTGGCGCCGGACGATCTCAAGCACGCCATCACGCTGTATGCCGCGCAGGCAGGCCACGGTTCCGGCGGCGCGGTGCAGTCGCTGGCGATCCTGGCCCATACCGCGCTGCGCGACGACAAGCTCGCTGCCGCGCTGATCGATCAGCCGGTGTCTCAACGGTTGCTGGTCGCGTATGCGCTGGCGCGCATGGACGACGTGGTCAGCGAAGCGGCCGACGGCAAGAGTTCCGTCCGCAAGCCCAATCCGAGCCTGGTCGCGCTGGTGTCGGCGATGGAGCAGCGCGGGCTGGATCACGTGGAGGGTGCCGACCGTCTCGCCGCGCTGGCCTATCGCGTAGGCCGCTACGATCTGGCTGCCAAGCTGATCGACAAGGCACCCGGTCCGCTGTCGAGCTGGGTGCGCGCCAAGCTGGCGCTGCAGAAGGGCGATCTCGCCGCCGCCGCCGCCGCCTACGCCGAGGCAGCGAAGGCTTTTCCCAAGGCCGACGATCCCAAGGCCAGCATCGAGCCCGGAAACACCCATCTGCTGGTGGGCGAACAAGGCGTGCTCGCACTTGCACGTGGCGAATACGTCGAGGCGCTGGGGCGGCTGTACGACGCCGCCAGTGCGGTGGGCAGCAGCGGCAACGAGTTTTCGGTCGACGACGAGACCAGCGGCATCGGCTTCGGCAACGACGTGTCGTACATCGCCGAGCGCGTGCTGACCATCGACGAGCTCAAGCAATTCGTGGATGCACGCGCTCCCGCTACGCCGGCCCCCGCACCGGCCAAGGCTGGCTCGGCGGAGCCGGAGTCGTACGGGTACGGCGCGTCGCTGGCCGACAATCTGCGCTGGTTGCTGGCGCGCCGCCTGATGCGCGCCGGCCGTTACGACGAGGCCCAGGCTTATTTCCCGGCCAGCGGCGATACGCGCTTCGGCAAGGAAGATTTGCGCGCGCGGGCGCGTGCGTTCGCACAGGCCGTGCACGATGCCGACCACGCCTGGACCGATATCGGCAAGGCCGAGGCGCGCTATGCCGCGGCGGCGATCCAGCGCGAGCAGGGCATGGAGCTGTTCGGCTACGAGCAGGGGCCGGATTATCAGGACGAAGGCGGCGGCTTCCAGGGCGGCAGCGGCCACTCCGCGGAGGATCTCAAGCAGTCGATGGTCACCGACGGCGAGCGCCAGCGCTTCGCCGACAGCGCCGCCAAGCCCGACCACCGCTTCCATTACCGCTATCTCGCTGCCGACCGTGCGGCCAGCGCCGCGGACCTGTTGCCGCCGCGCTCGCAGGCGTTCGCCGCCGTGCTGTGCAAGGCCGCCGGCTGGATGCTGGAAGGTCCGCCGGATTACGAGGACAACTACCAGGGGTACGGCGACGCGAAGCCCGCTGGTGTGCCGGAGCGGCTGCGCCGTGCACAGGCGCTGTACGACCGCTACGTGAAGCAGGGTCCGTATGTCGCCTGGGCCGACGATTTCGGCCAGACCTGCGAAGAGCCCGACTTCGACCGCGCACGCGCCATGCAGCGCCACCTTTACGTGGTGAAAGCCAAGCGGGCGGTGCGCCACCACCTGCCGTGGATCGGCGGCGGCGCGGTGGTGCTGGCGGCGGCGTTCGGCTTCTGGTTCGTGCGTCGGCGCAAGCGGGGCGCGCCGACGGCCTGAGCGGGCAGGGCGTGCCGGGGCGGGCGGGGTGCGGGATAATGCGCCGTTTCCCGCCGCCCGCGGGCGCCAGCCGAGTCCGCCGTTGAAGAAGTCCGATTTCGATTTCCAGCTCCCGCCCGAACTGATCGCCCAGGCGCCGCTGCCCGAGCGCTCGGCCAGCCGCCTGCTGCTGCTGGACACGGAAAGGCAGGCCCTGCAGGACCGCATGTTCCGTGACCTGCCCGGGCTGCTGCGCGCGGGCGACCTGCTGGTCTTCAACGACACGCGCGTACTGCCCGCGCGCCTGTACGGGCGCAAGGAAAGCGGCGGCGCGGTGGAGATCCTGCTCGAGCGCGTCACCGGTGCGCACGAGGCGATCGCGCAGCTGGGCGTGAGCAAAAAGCCGAAAGAGGGCGGCCGCATCGAGCTGGCCGATGGCAGCCATGCCGTGGTGCTGGGGCGCGACGGGCAGTTCTTCCGCCTGCGCTTCGAATCGCCCGAGCCGCTGGAACGACTGCTGCGCCGCCTCGGCGAGATGCCGCTGCCGCCGTATATCGAGCGCCATGCCGACGCCAGCGATCTGGAGCGCTACCAGACCGTGTTCGCCCGCGAACCCGGCGCGGTGGCGGCGCCGACGGCCGGCCTGCATTTCGACGAGGCGATGCTGGGCGCGCTGCGCGAACAGGGTGTGGAATTCGGCTACGTCACGCTGCATGTCGGTGCGGGTACGTTCCAGCCGGTGCGCGCGGACGACCTCAAGGACCACCAGATGCACCGCGAGTGGCTCAATGTCGGCGCGGGACTGGTCGAGCAGATATGCAAGACCCGTGCGCGCGGCGGCCGCGTGATCGCTGTGGGCACCACCGTGGTGCGCGCGCTGGAGAGCGCCAGCCGCGATGGCGTGCTGATGCCGTTCGCCGGGGAGACGCAGATTTTCATCTTCCCGGGCTACCGCTTCAGCAGCATCGACGGCCTGATCACCAACTTCCACCTGCCGCAGTCGACCTTGCTGATGCTGGTCTCGGCGCTGGCGGGACGGGAGTTCGTGCTGGATGCCTATCGCCACGCGGTGGAGCAGCGCTATCGCTTCTTCTCCTACGGCGACGCGATGATGATCCTGCCTCGCACCTGATGGGGCGCGGGGCGCCGAGCAGGCGGCCGTCAAACCGGCGATAATTGCGTCATGACTTCCCTTCGTTTCGACATCTCCGCCACCGACGGCGCGGCCCGGCGTGGCCGGCTCAGCTTTGACCGCGGCACGGTGGAAACCCCGGCCTTCATGCCGGTGGGCACCTATGGTTCGGTCAAGGCCATGACGCCGCGCGACATCCGCGAGATCGGCGCCGAGATCATCCTGGGCAATACGTTCCACCTGTTTCTGCGCCCCGGCCTGGAGGTGGTGGAGCAGTTCGGCGGGCTGCACCGCTTCATCGGCTGGGACAAGCCGATCCTTACCGACTCTGGCGGATTCCAGGTGTTCTCGCTGGCGCACAAGCGCAAGATCACCGAGGAGGGCGTGACCTTCGCCTCACCGGTGGATGGCTCCAAAGTGTTCCTCTCGCCGGAGGAGTCGATGCGGATCCAGAAGACGCTGGATTCGGATGTCGTGATGATCTTCGACGAGTGCACGCCGTACCCCGCGACGGAGAAGGTGGCCTCGACCTCGATGGAGCTGAGCCTGCGCTGGGCCGAGCGCTCGCGCCGGGCCTTCGACGATCTGAAGAATCCCAACTCGCTGTTCGGCATCGTGCAGGGCAGCGTGTACGAGAACCTGCGCCGGCGTTCGGCCGAGGGGCTGGTCGGCATCGGCTTCGACGGCTACGCGGTGGGCGGCCTGGCGGTGGGCGAGCCGGAGGCCGAGCGCAACCACACGCTGGACTTCACCGTGCCGCTGCTGCCGTTCGACAAGCCGCGCTACCTGATGGGCGTGGGGCGGCCGGAAGATATCGTCGAGGCGGTGCGCCGCGGCATCGATATGTTCGACTGCGTGATGCCGACCCGCAACGCGCGCAACGGCTTCCTGTTCACCGCCGAGGGCACGCTGCGCATCCGCAACGCCAAGTTCGCGCTGGACACGCGGGTG
This sequence comes from Dyella sp. CR10, assembly GCF_055814425.1. Taxonomy (NCBI): domain Bacteria; kingdom Pseudomonadati; phylum Pseudomonadota; class Gammaproteobacteria; order Lysobacterales; family Rhodanobacteraceae; genus Dyella; species Dyella sp. CR10. The sequence continues at coordinate 3,338,920 of NZ_CP185986.1, read as the reverse complement.
ATCGAGGAGGGCTGCGACTGTTACGCCTGCGCCAGCGGCTTCAGCCGCGCCTACCTGCGCCATCTGGACCGCTGCAACGAGATCCTCGGCAGCCAGCTGGCCACCATGCACAACCTGCGGCACTACCAGCGCCTGATGGCCGGACTGCGGGAGGCCATCGCGGCCGGCAAGCTGGACGACTTCGTGGCGGAGTTCTACGCCCGGCGCGCACGCCCGGAAGGCTGAGCCCGCCCGGAGGCGAACGAAAGCGCCCGTGGGCGGTCTCTAGCCCCGCGTCCATGCGGGGTGGGCCGTGGTCCGGCTCGCATTTGCAGCATCCGGGCCGGCGGGAAAGGCCCGGGCCCCTTGCAAGCAACCCGGGGGGAACCCCATAAACCCGTGGCTTCTGCCCGCGCCATGGCCGTTTGGGCCGTGTGCGTGGGGACCGGGGGGCGTGGCATAATCCACGATCTTTTTCAGGCAGCTGGCGGAATTTCCAGCCGGTGCCGCTACTTACGAGACAAGATGATGAATCTTCCGAACGCTTTCGTGATCGCTCAGGCCGCTCCGGCCGCCGGTGCCCAGGCGCCGAACCCGCTGATGACCTTCCTGCCGCTGATCCTGCTGTTCGTGGTGTTCTACTTCCTGATGATCCGCCCGCAGATGAAGCGGCAGAAGGAGCATCGCGCCATGGTCTCGGCCCTGTCCAAGGGCGACGAAGTGGTGACCAACGGCGGCCTCGCCGGCCGCGTGGATGAGGTGGGCGAGTCGTTCATCAGCCTCGAGATCGCGCCGAACGTGAAGATCAAGGTGCAGAAGGGCGCCGTGTCCCAGGTGTTGCCGAAGGGCTCGTTGAAGTCGTCCTGAAGCAGGTTTCAAGGGGGAGCCGGCCGGGGTGGACGCCCCGCGCCGCGAAGCGAACGATGCTACCGCCGCGGCCTTCCGTGCCGCGGCTTTTGACGGATGCAAGGCATGAGTGATTTTCCTCGCTGGAAATATTTCCTGGTCGCCATCGTATTGGTGCTGGGCATCGTCTACGCGTTGCCCAACGCGTTCCTGCCGCAGCCGGCGGTGCAGGTCACCGCCAACCGCAACGGTGTGGTCGACCAGGCGCTCGAGCAGAAGGCGCTGGGTGCGCTCAAGCAGCAGAACATCGCCTACCAGAGCGCGGAGCTGAAGAACGACCACCTGCTGGTGAGCTTCGGCAATGCCGATGTGCAGAAGAGCGCGGGCGACGCCATCAAGGCGGCGCTGGGCGACGACTACACGGTGGCGTTCAACCTCAAGTCGACGGTGCCGCACTGGCTGTCCATGATCGGCGCGCGCTCCATGCCGCTGGGCCTGGACCTGCAGGGCGGCGTGCACTTCCTGATGGAAGTGGACCAGAACGACGTGGTGGACAAGCAGGAGACGCGCTACGCGGATGACATCCGCAGCCTGCTGCGCGAGAAGAACATCCGCTACGACTCGGTCAGCCGCAATGCCGTGCGCGGCCAGGGCGTGGCGATCGTGCTGCGTTCGGCCGAAGACCGCACCGCGGCGGCCAATGCGATCGCCACCGAATATCACGATCTCTCCGTGCAGGACGGACAGGTGACCGGCGACCGCTTCGTGCTCAACGCCGTGCTGCGCCCGGACAAGCTGCGCGAGACCTCGCTCGGCGCCGTGCGCCAGAACCTGGGCACGCTGCGCAACCGTATCAATGCGCTGGGCGTGTCCGAGCCGATCATCCAGCAGCAGGGCGACAGCCGCATCATCGTCGAACTGGCCGGCGTGCAGGACACCGCCGAGGCCAAGAAGCTGATCGGCGCGACCGCCACACTGGAATACCGCGCCGGCTACGGCACGCCGCAGCAGGCGCTGGATGCCATGCGCAGCGGTAACGTGCCGCCGGATGCGCGTCTGTACAAGGACCGCGATGGCCGTCCGTATCTGCTGAGCAAGAAGATCATCGTCACCGGCGATCAGCTGGTCGATGCCGCTTCCGGCACCGAGCAGCAATCCGGCTCGCCGATGGTGTCGGTGACGCTCAACGCCGCCGGCGCCAAGAAAATGCTGGACTACACCACCAGCAACGTCGGCAAGCCGATGGGCGTGGTGTACGTGGAACGCGTGGTCGAGACCAAGGTCGTCGATGGCAAGGAAGTGCGCACGCCGAAGATCACCGAGGAAGTGATCAACTACGCCACGGTCAACGGCGTGTTCGGCAAGAACTTCCAGACCACCGGTCTGCGCAGCCCGAAGGAAGCCTCGGACCTGGCGCTGCTGCTGAAGGGCGGTTCGCTGGCCGCGCCGATCGACATCGTCGAAGAGCGCGTGATCGGCCCGAGCCTGGGCCAGGACAACATCGCCAAGGGCATGAAGGCCGTGCTGATCGGCCTGGGTCTGGTGCTGCTGGCTGCCGCCATCTACTACAAGCTGTTCGGCCTGGTCGCCGACGTGGCGCTGTTCTTCAACCTGGTGATCCTGGTCGCGGTGATGTCGATGATCGGCGTGACCCTGACCATGCCGGGCATCGCCGGTATCGTGCTGACCCTGGGCATGGCGATCGACGCCAACGTGCTGATCTGCGAACGCGTGCGCGAAGAACTGCGCAACGGTTCCTCGCCGCTGGCCTCGATCCGCGCAGGCTACGAAAAGGCCTGGGCGACCATTCTCGACGCCAACGTCACCCACCTGATCGCCGCGCTGGCGCTGACCACGATGGGCTCCGGCCCGATCCGCGGCTTCGGCGTGACGCTGCTGATCGGCATCCTGACCTCGATGTTCACCTCGGTCACCGTGACTCACGCGATCACCGCGCTGATCCACGGCCATCGCAAGCTCAAGACGCTGTCGGTCTGAAGAGGAACTGGCAATCATGGAAATCTTCAACCACAACGCGAACGTCAACTTCCTGGGCATGCGCAAGGTCAGCATCGGCATCGCCGTGCTGCTCATGCTCGTCTCGATCGCACTGCTCGCCACGCGCGGCCTGAACTACGGCCTGGACTTCACCGGCGGTATCTCCGCCGAGGTGAACTACCAGCAGCCGGTGTCGGTGTCCGATGTGCGCGAGGCGCTGGCCAAGGCGGGCATGGAGCACGCCGTGGTGCAGAGCCTGGGCGGCACCAAGGAAGTGTCCATCCGCATGCAGCCGACCGCGGCGATGCTGGATCAGGGCAACCGGGTGAACCTGGACAAGGTGTCCGACGTCGTCAGCAAGGCCTTGCAGGCGGCCCGTCCGGACGCGCAGCTGAAGAGCCGCTCCTCGGTGAGCTCGCAGGTGGGCGACGAGCTGCGCAGCGACGGTGTCGTGGCCGCGGTGTTCGTGATCCTCGGCATCGGCATCTATCTGTGGATCCGCTTCGAGCGCCGCTTCGCCATCGCCGCGCTGGCCACCGAGGTGCATGACGTGCTGGTCACCCTGGGCGTGCTGGCGCTCACCGGTCGCGAGTTCGACCTGACCGTGCTGGCCTCGGTGCTGGCGGTGATCGGCTACTCGATCAACGACAAGGTGGTGGTGTTCGACCGTATCCGCGAGCTGTTCCGCCTGGCGCGCAAGGCCGAGCCGGAGGAGATCCTCAACCGCTCGATCAACAGCACGCTGTCGCGAACCATCATCACCTCGCTGTTCACCGCGATCACCATGGCGGCGCTGTACTTCATCGGCGGTGCGGTGGTGGCGGGCTTCGCCATCACCATGCTGATCGGCATCCTGGTCGGCACGCTCTCGTCCATCTTCGTGGCCAGCCCGATCCTGCTGTGGCTGGGCGTCTCCAAGAAGGACCTGATGCCGCAGACCAAGGAAAACCCGGAACTCGCACGGCGGCCGTAAATCCCGTGCCGAAAGTCATGAAAAAGGGCCCGGTTAATCCCGGGCCCTTTTTCTTTGGCGGGTCGATCCGAGCAATGGGCGCATTAAGTCATTAATGCCAAAGGGGGTTGTTACGGCTGTAACGGACGCGAGCGGCGATTATCTTCAATACGCTTCATCCGCAAGATATTGCGATACGTGCCAAGGAGTTATCGCGAGCGTTCGTGCTTCCCTGCGCCATACGTCAAGGAATGGTGGACGTGCGGTCCGTGGGAAACCGCACTGTGATGCGTTTCATTAAGTAATTGTTGACTTGTCGTAACGACAGACTTATTTTCAGAGTGTTCCTGTCACGACAGTCTGACGAAAGCTTGCTTACAGCCACGGGAGGCCCGCAAGAAATCGTCGTCATGACAGAGCATGCAGAGGGGCAGTCTGCAGGGGGATTCCTACAGGCGCAGCCTTTGCAAACTTTTGGCGTTTCGCCCAAGGCATCGGGCGTTGTTGCTTAATTTTTGCCCGCTACCCCACGCGGGCTTTTTCGGGGAGATCCAAATGAGTTTTCGTTCGTTGAATCGCGGTTATTTGCTGCGTCGTTCGGCGCTGGCGGCTGCCCTGGCGATGGGCATGACCGGTGCGGTGTTCGCCCAGTCGACCACCGGTACGATCTTTGGCCAGGCGGAAGCTGGCGAGACCGTCACGGCGACCAGCTCGACGGGTGTCAGCCGCCAGGCCGTCGCCGACAATTCGGGTCGTTACCGCATCAGCAACCTGCCGCTTGGCACCTACACGGTCGTCCTGCAGAAGAATGGCCAGACGGTCGACTCGCGCAACAACGTCGCGATCACCGTGAACGCGGGTACCGAAGTGTCGTTCGCTAGCGCCGCTAATGCCCAGGCGCTGTCGTCCGTGACCGTGACGGCGAACGCTCTGCCGGCCATCGACGTGTCGTCGGTGGATTCGCGTACGGTGATCACCGCGCAGCAGCTCGAGCACTTGCCGCTGGGCCGCAGCGCCGAAGCGATCGCGCTGCTTGCGCCGGGTGTGGTGCAGGGCAGCGGCTACTTCTCGGGCCAGAAGGCCGGTTCGTCGGTAGTGTCGTTCGGCGGTTCCTCGGTGACCGAGAACGCGTACTACATCAACGGCTACAATACGACCGACCCGCTGAGCAGCCTGGGTGGCATCAGCCTGCCTTACGGTTCCATCGACCAGCAGGAAATCTATACCGGCGGCTATAGCGCCATGTACGGTCGTTCGGACGGCGGCGTGCTTAGCCAGGTCGGCAAGCGCGGCACCAATGAGTGGCACTTCGGTGGCCAGGTACTGTGGTCGCCCCGTTTCCTCGCGCAGGATCCGAAGAGCATCTATTTCCCGAACAAGACCCTGCCCGACGGTTATGCCTATACCGACTCGTCGCTGCCCGGTACGCTTTACCGCTCGCGTAAGGACAACACCAGCTGGTCGACCACTTACAGCGCCTATGTCGGCGGTCCGCTGATCAAGGACAAGCTGTTCATGTTCGTGTCGGCCGAGGCCGAGAAGCAGGAAGGCAAGTCCACCTCTTCCATCCTCGCGTCGACGCCGGCCAATACGTACTACACGTACAAGATGCCGAAGTACTACGTGAAGCTCGACTGGAACATCAACGAGAGCAACATCCTCGAGTTGACCGGCATTTCCAACAAGACCGAGTACAGCGGCAAGCAGTACGTCTACGACTACGACACCCGTAAGGACGTTTCCTTCCTCGGCAATGACACGTCGACCAAGACCGGTTCGGATATCTACATCGGTAAGTACACCAGCTACATCACCGATGACCTGACTTTCTCGGCTACCTATGGCCAGAACCGCGCTGTCGACTACTCGACCGTGCCGGGGCTCGATCCGAGCCTCGTCTATGTGCGCGGCCCGAACAACCAGGATCCGGCGATCACCGGCGGTACGCCGATCCGCAACGGCAACTCGATCTTTTACGTGAAGGATCCGAGCGCAAAGAACAAGACGCACGGTCTGCGCCTCGACCTCGAATACAAGCTGGGCGATCACACGCTGACGGCTGGTATCGACAACATGCATTACGCCGCTACCAACGAAGGCCAGCAGGTCAGCGGTCCGGGTTATGCGTGGATCTATAGTCATTCCTCCAAGCCCAATGCTCCGATTCTCGAGGAGCAGGGTGTCGGTGCCCCCGGTGGCAATGGCTATTACGTCAGCAAGTACATCTTCAAGACCACGACCAGCATGTCGGTCAGCCAGAAGGCCCAGTACATCGAGGACCGCTGGCAGATCAACGACAAGTGGCTGCTGAGCCTTGGCCTGCGTGACGACCAGTTCACCAACTACAACGCTGCCGGCCAGGCATATGTAAAGAACAAGAACCAGTGGGCGCCGCGCCTGGGCTTCAGCTGGGACGTGTTCGGTGACTCCTCGTTCAAGGTGTTCGGCAACCTAGGCCGCTACTACCTCGCGCTGCCCAATAGCGTGGCGATCCGCGGCGCTTCGCCGTCGACCTTCACCTACGAGTACTTCACCTACACTGGCATCGATGCCAACGGTTATCCGACCGGCCTGTCGCCGCTCGGGCCCGGCCCCGTGTCGACCAACGGCGAGTACGGCGTGACGCCTGATCCGAAGACGGTGACAGCCAGCAACCTGAAGTCACAGTACCAGGACGAGGCGATCCTCGGCTTCAGCAAGACCTTCGGTCAGAACTGGGTCTATGGCGCCAAGGTCACCGTGCGCAAGCTGCAGTCAGCTATCGATGACGTGTGCGATACCGATCCGCTGGTTGCCAAGGCGATCGCTCAAGGCATCAACCCGGACTCCATCTCGCTGCCGCACAGCTGCCTGATCTTCAACCCGGGCAAGACCAACACCTTCCTCCTGGCCAAGACGGACGGTAGTGGCTACGAGCGCGTGAGCATGTCCACCCATGATTGGGGCTTCACCACGGGCGCGAAGCGCAAGTACTACGCGCTGGACATGTTCCTGGAGCACCCGTTCGACGGTAAGTGGCAGGGTCGCATCGACTACACCTTCTCGCGCAGCTACGGCAACACGGAAGGCCAGGTGCTCTCCACGGTCGGTCAGACGGACGTTTCCAAGACGCAGGACTGGGATGCCCCGTCGCTGATGGAGAACAGCAATGGCGAGCTTTCCAACAACCACACGCACCAGTTGAAGGCTTACGGCAGCTACGCGATCACCAAGGAGTGGCTGGTGTCCGGCGCGCTGCGTGTGCAGTCGGGCGCACCCAAGGCGTGTCTCGGCTACTACGGCGCTGACAACTCCGACCCCGCCGGTGGCTATTACTCGGCCTACCGCTGGTGCGCAGGCCAGCCGGCCACGCTCGGCAGCATGGGCCACCTGCCGTGGACCAAGATCGTCGACCTTGGCGTGACCTACCGTCCTGCCTTCGCAGACAACAAGCTGGCGTTCAACTTCAACGTCTTCAACGTGTTCAACGAGCGCAAGCCGACCGTGCTCGATGCCACCTACGAGGATGATCGCTTCACGGTGTCCAACACCTACGGTGCGGCTCTATACCAGACCACGCCGCGTTACGCCCGCTTCTCGGTCAGCTACGACTTCTAAGCGGTTGCTGCAGTCAAAAAGAGACATGGGTTGCGTTTTCGGGCGCAATCCATGTCTTGTATTGAAAGGGGGTAATAAAGCAGTAAGTTCCGTCCATGGAGGAGAGCCTTATGCGTAAGATCGTCGCCACTGCGCTAGCCCCGGTCATGTTGCTTGGTTTGGCGAGCAATGTTGGAGCCGTGGGTTCAAAGTCTTCGCAGCGTACGTACTTCAACGAGCAAGGGCAGGTGATTGGAGAGTCACTGCTCTATTGCAGCGGGGATAACCGGCACTGGGGGCAGGCGGATGACGCCAATCGAGACAGTGTTACCGTTTATTGGAGCTGTTCGGACGGCTCTGTAAAGGTCGATTTCGATATCGGTTTACCTGTAGAGCTTCGGCAAACCTTCTGCTCAAGATGGCCTGTTTGTTCCCAGTTGGGTCCGTGGCCTGTGGCAGAGCAAGGTGCGAATCCGCTCTTGCCTGGACTTCACTGAGCAATATGACGATTTGAGAATCGCCGGCTTTCGCCGGCGATTTTTCTATGCCGCTGGCATCGTTCCAGTGGATGCACTGTCCGGGCTAACTTGATCGTTTTCCTGTTGGGTTAACGGGTGCACGTGATGGGCTAGGTCATGCAGATCTAGCTGCTCCACCGGAATCGGCTCATACCCCGGCCCGAACGCCACCTCGCCCAGCCGCCATCCAGCCGGCCTCCGCACCGCCCCCCAGAACCGCTTCAGCGCCGCCCAATGCAGCCCGATCAGCCCATGATCGTTGTCGGCATCCACGGTCGGATCGCCCACGCCCGTCGGCCGCGGTGCCATCCCATATAGCGATGTCTTGAACAGTACATCCCACACCGACAGCACCTGCCCGAAGTTGCAGTTGTGCAGCCCCGGTCGCTCGGGATCGACCAGCATGTGGTGCAGGCGGTGGAATTTCGGATCGACGAAGATGCGTCCGAACACCGGGCCGAAACCGATGCGCACGTTGGCGTGCGAGAAGTTCTGCACCAGTTCGCCGATCAGCATCAGCCAAGCGAACTGGTCGGGTTCCACGCCGATCACGATGCCCACCGTCGCCAGCACCATCGACTGCAGGAAGCCGTCCACCAGGCTGCCGCGGTCGTTGGTCCAGCAGCTCATCTGGCGCTGGCTGTGATGCATGCTGTGCAGCGCCCACCACCAGGGCAGCGCGTGCTGCAGGCGGTGCATCCAGTAATAGACGCAGTCGTAGACCAGGTAATAGCAGAGGAACAGCAGCCACGGATGCTGCTTGAGCCACGGGATCCAATGCGTAAGCGCGAGCGGCGAGGCGCTCGCATCGGAGGGGCCGGTATCGGGGCCGCCGAAGTAGTTGGCGATCGGCGTGAGAATCAGGAAGCTGAAGAGCGGGAAGATGCCGATCAGCATCATCAGCGTGTACTGGAAATCCACGCGGGTGAGCTTGCGGTCGGTCCACTTTTCCGCCGGCACCAGGCTTTCCAGCGGGCGGAAGATGAAGCCGATGATGCATAGCTGCAGTGTGGCGACCAGCAGCGCTTCGGCGATGTCCTTGGGGTCGCCCGCCAGTCCGTCCAGATGCAGGAATTGCAGGACGGGGAGGACGCCATGGCCAGCAAACCAAGTGACCAGGTGGGACCAGAACGCGACCATCATCGATACCTTGCAGGAAAAAACGGCCGATCCTGCACGTGGAAAGCGAGGCGCGAAGCGCGGCGGGAGACCGCATGGCTTCTACAGAACCGGTCGGTACAGGATAGCGCCGGGCGGCGGCGCCTTCCATCCGGCAGGAAGTTGCGCGCGCCCGGTTCAGCGACGCAGTTGCGCGTCCAGTTCGGCCAGCTGCGCCGGGTTGCCGAGGTTGTGCCAGAAACCTTCGTAGCGTTCGCCGCTCAGCTGGCCATCGCGCATGGCCTGCTGGTACAGCGGCAGCAGCTTGAAGCGTCCTGGCGCCTGGCCGCGAAGGAACTCCGGTCGGTACACGCCGATGTTGCCGAAGGTCAGCCGTTCGCCCTCGCCGTGCTCGTGCAATTGATCTTGCGCGAGCACGAAATCGCCGGCGGCATGCCAATCCGGATTGGGCACCATGACCAGGTGGGCGAGGCCGGCGGGCTCCAGCGGCAGCATGGCGTAGTCGTAGTCGCTATAGATATCGGCGCTCACTGCGATGAACGGTTCCGGGCCGAGCAGTGGCAGCGCGTTGAGCATGCCGCCGCCCGTCTCCAGCGGCGTCGGCCCTTCGTAGGCGTAGCGAATGCGCAGACCCCAGCGCGAACCATCGCCCAAGGCATCGGGAAACTGTTCGGCCAGGTGCGAGGTGTTGATCACGACGTAGTGCACGCCCGCCGCCGCGAGCTTTTCCAGATGCCACACGATCAGCGGCTTCCCGCCGGCCAGCAGCAGCGGCTTGGGCGTGTGGTCGGTGAGCGGGCGCATGCGCTCGCCCAGTCCGGCGGCAAAGATCAGCGCGTGCCTCATGCGGCGGCCACCTGGGTGAGGTCGCGGCCGGCGGCATGGCGCTCCAGCAAGGCGGCGAAGTCGGCCAGCTCCGGATAGCTGCGCGCCACCGCGATCACGTAGTGATATACGGTCGGCACGTCGGCGAGATAGCCCGGCTTGCCGTCGCGATACCACAGCCGATAGAACTGGCCGAGGACGCGTATGTGCCGGTGCAGGCCGGTGAGGTCGAACCAGCGCAGGAAGCGCGCCGCGTCCACATCGGCATCGATCACGCCCGAGTCGAGCAGGCGTCGGCGATAGGACTCTACCCAGGCTTCGACGCGTTCGCGCGGCCACACGATGTAGGCGTCGCGCAGCAGCGAGGCGAGGTCATAAGTGATGGGGCCGGCCAGCGCGCCCTGGAAATCGATGATGCCGGGATTGTCGCGTTCGACGATCAGCAGGTTGCGGCTGTGATAGTCGCGATGCACGAAGCAGCGCGGCTGCTCCAGCGCGTTGCTCACGATCAGGCCGAACGTCGCTTCCAGTACGTCCCACTCATCGCAGGTCGGCGTGTGGCCGAGATGGCGCGTGAGAAACCATTCCGGCATCACTTCCAGGCCGCGCACCAGCACGTCGCGGTCGAACAGCGGCAGCTCGCGCCATTCCATGCGCGTCTGCATGCGCAGCAGCGCATCCATGGCATCGCCGTAGAGCGCATCGGCATTCCGTTCGTTCAACTCGGACAGGTAGAGCCGCTGGCCCAGATCCTCGATCAGCAGGAAGCCTTGCTCCAGATCCTTGGCGCGTACCGCCGGCACGTGCAGGCCCGCAGCGGCCAGGCGCTCGCCGATCGCCAGCCAGGGGCGCGGATCCTCCTGCGCCGGCGGCGAATCCATCACGATCCAGCTGGTACCGCCGTGACGGGTGCGCCAGTAGCTGCGGAAGCTGGCGTCGGACGACGCCGGTTCCAGGGCGAGCGTGGGGTCGTCGAGAACGGAGCGGGCCCAGGCGAGGCGGGCGGCGGAGCGGTCGGTCATGGCGTGCTGGCGTTTGGCTTGGCGGGCAGCTTAGCGGGGCGCACTGGCATGAAAAAGCCCGCGCGATGCTTCGCGCGGGCTCTGTTGCGGCGATCGATGGTCAGGAGAGGTTGTAGGCCTTCTCTTCGTGCAGTGCGATGTCCAGGCCCATCATTTCCTGCTCGTCGTCCACGCGCAGGCCCAGCGTCTTATCGATCAGCTTCAGCAGCACGAAGCTCAGCAGCGCGCTCCACGCGATGGTGAAGCCCACGCCCTTGGCCTGGATCCACAACTGCCCCCACAGCGACGTCACCGTGCCGAACCCGCCCAGCGTGGGTGAGGCGAGCGGACCGGTGAGCAGGCCGCCGAGGATGCCGGCCACCGCATGCACGCCGAACACGTCGAGCGAGTCGTCGTAGCCGAGCTTGTGCTTGAGGCGCGTGGCGCTGAAGAAGCACACCACGCCGGCGACGAAGCCCAGGACCAGCGAGCCGCCGGGACCTGCGGTACCGGCCGCGGGCGTAACGGCGACGAGCCCCGCGACTGCGCCAGACACGATGCCCAGTACGCTCGGGCGGCCATGCGTGATCCACTCGGCCACCAGCCAGCCCAGCGCAGCGGCGGCGGTGGCGATCTGCGTCACCAGCATGGCCATGCCGGCGCTGCCGTTGGCGGCGACGGCGGAGCCGGCATTGAAGCCGAACCAGCCCAGCCACAGCAGGCTGGCGCCGATCACCGTGTAGCCCAGGTTGTGCGGCGGCATCGGCACCTGCGGGTAGCCGCGGCGCTTGCCGATCACCAGGCACGCGACGAGACCGGCGATACCCGCGTTGATGTGCACCACCGTGCCACCGGCGAAATCGAGCACGCCCAGGTCGCCAAGCAGCGAGCCAGGGCCGCTCCACACCATATGCGCCACCGGCAGATAGACGAAGGTCAGCCACAGTCCGCTGAACCACAGCATCGCGCTAAACTTCATGCGCTCGGCATAGGCGCCGACGATCAGCGCCGGCGTGATGATCGCGAAGGTGAGCTGGAACATCACGAACACGGCCTCGGGCACCGTCTGGTAACGCGAGTCTGGCTTCAGCCCCGCGAGCATCGCCCGATCCAGTCCGCCGATGATCGAGTGCAGTCCCGTAACGCCCGCCTGCATGCCTTCGCTGCTGAAGGCCAGCGAATAGCCGTAAACGATCCACAGCACCGTCACCATCGCGGTGATGGCGAAACACTGCATCAACACCGACAGCAGGTTCTTCGCGCGCACCATGCCGCCATAGAACAGCGCCAGCCCCGGGATCGTCATCAGCAGCACCAGCGCGGTGGCGGTGAGCATCCACGCGGTATCGCCGCTGTCGATGTGCGTCGGCGCCGCTGCCTGGCCCCAGGCCGGCAGCGCGAGTGCCATGAGCGGAAGGATGGAAGCGGAACGCAGGATCAGTCGCTGGTTAGAGCGCATCGGTGTCGACCTCCATCGTGCGGATGCGAATAGCCTGTTCCAGCTCGCTCACGAAGATCTTGCCGTCGCCGATCTTGCCGGTGCGCGCCGCGCCGCTGATCGCTTCGATGGCATGGTCCAGCTGCTCGTCGGCGACGGCGACTTCCACTTTCAATTTAGGCAGGAAATCCACCACATACTCGGCACCGCGGTAGAGCTCGGTATGGCCGTGCTGGCGGCCGAAGCCCTTCACTTCGGTCACGGTCATGCCGGCGATGCCGGCTTCCGCCAGGGCTTGCCGCACGTCGTCCAGCGTGAAGGGTTTGATGATGGCGGTGATCCACTTCATCCGGCGCTCCCCCGGGTTCTGGTTGTATGTGGCGGTGCAGCACGATGCGTGCCAGCGGAGCGCCTCGCGCGTATCCGCACGGATTCATAGGGTTAGCCCATGGCAGGTGTGGCCTTAGCGCTTGTTTGGCGCTAAGGCGGTGCGCTGTTGCGTACTCTTGGTGCAATACCGTGCATTGACCCGATGCCGCTTAATCCGTACCATTTTGGTCCCGATTCGAGCCGATTCGTCTCCTTCCTATTCCCCATGCTCCGCGTCAGCCGCCTCACCGATTACGCCACGGTGGTGATGACCTGCATCGCCGCCCATCCGCACGACGTGCTCAGCACCGCGCAGATCGCCGACGAGGCGCGGCTGGAGCTGCCCACCGTCAGCAAGCTGCTGAAGTCGCTCAGCCACGCGGGGCTGGTGGAATCGTTCCGCGGCGTCAACGGCGGCTACCGGCTGGCGCGCCCGGCCGAGGCCATCTCGCTGGCGCAGATCGTCGAAGCGATGGAAGGACCGATCGGCATGACCGAGTGCGGCGTCGCCGAAGGGCAGTGCGAACGCGAATCGCAATGCAACGTGCGCGGCAGCTGGCGCCTGGTGAGCCATGTCGTGGACAACGCGCTGCGCGCAGTGAGCCTAGCCGACATGCTCAAGCCGCCGGTGCCGCCCCAGATCGCCACCGTCGCACTCAGCACCCTGAAAAGCAGGACCACCGCATGACCAGCGAACCCAGCAACACGGCCGTCGAAGAGAGCACCGTCACCGCGCTGCGCGACAACGCCCAGGTGGCCGAGGCGCTCGGCCGCCGCTACGAAGCCGGCTTCGTCACCGACATCGAAACCACCAGCCTGCCGCCGGGCCTCAACGAAGACATCATCCGCCAGCTCTCCGCGATCAAGCAGGAGCCGGAGTGGATGACCGAGTGGCGCCTGAAGGCTTATCGCCACTGGCTGACCATGCCGACGCCGGACTGGGCCAAGTTGAACCTCACGCCGATCGACTACCAGGCGATCAGCTACTACGCCGCGCCCAAGGCCGGCCCCAAATCGCTGGACGAGGTCGATCCGAAGCTGCTGGAAACCTACGACAAGCTCGGCGTGCCGTTGCACGAGCGCGCCAAGCTGGCCGGTGTGGCGGTGGATGCGGTGTTCGATTCGGTCTCCGTCGGCACCACCTTCCGCAAGGAGCTGGCCGCCGCCGGCGTGATCTTCTGCTCGATGAGCGAAGCGATCCGCGAGCACGGCGACCTGGTACAGAAGTACCTCGGCAGCGTGGTGCCCACGGGCGACAATTACTTCGCCGCACTCAACTCGGCGGTATTCTCCGACGGTTCGTTCGTGTTCGTGCCCAAGGGCGTGCGCTGCCCGATGGAGCTGTCCACGTACTTCCGCATCAACGCGATGAACACCGGCCAGTTCGAGCGCACCCTGATCGTGTGCGAGGACGACGCCTACGTCTCCTATCTCGAAGGTTGCACCGCGCCGATGCGCGACGAGAACCAGCTGCATGCCGCGGTAGTGGAGCTGGTCGCGCTGGAGCGCGCGCAGATCAAGTACTCCACCGTGCAGAACTGGTACCCTGGCGACGAGAACGGCGTCGGCGGCATCTACAACTTCGTGACCAAGCGCGGCGATTGCCGCGGCGACGATTCCAAGATTTCCTGGACGCAGGTGGAGACCGGCTCGGCCATCACCTGGAAATACCCCAGCTGCGTGCTGCGCGGCGACCGCTCGGTGGGCGAGTTCTACTCGGTGGCGCTGACCCACCATCGGCAGCAGGCCGACACCGGCACCAAGATGATCCACATCGGCAAGCACACCAAGTCGAAGATCGTCTCCAAGGGCATCAGCGCCGGCCGCAGCTCCAATGCCTATCGCGGCCTGGTGAAGGTGGAGAAGGGCGCCGAAGGCGCGCGCAATTACACCCAGTGCGATTCGCTGCTGATCGGCAAGCGCTGCGGCGCGCACACCTTCCCGTATATGGAAGTGAAGAACCCCAGCGCGATCGTCGAGCACGAGGCGACCACCTCGAAGATCTCCGACGACCAGCTGTTCTACTGCCGCAGCCGCGGCATCGGCGAGGAAGACGCCGTATCGATGATCGTCGACGGCTTCTGCAAGCAGGTCTTCCGCGAACTGCCGATGGAGTTCGCGGTGGAAGCGAAGAAACTGCTCGAGGTCTCGCTGGAAGGGGCCGTCGGATGAAACGCGCAGCACTGTTCGCCGCCTTGCTGGCGATGCCGTTTGCCGCGCTGGCCGGCGGTCAGGAGGACTGCAATCCGACCGGCTCGCAGCGGGAGCTGAATGCCTGCGCCGGCGACGATTTCGCCAAGGCCGATGCGGAACTCAACCGGGTTTGGAAGGCCATACAGACGAGGTACAAGGACCAGCCGGTGTTCCTGGAGAAGCTGAAGGCTTCGCAGAAATTGTGGATCCAGTTCCGCGACGCGGAACTGGAAGCCACTTATCCGGTGGGCAAGAACGACGACCCGCGCGCGCAGTACGGGTCGGCCTATCCGATGTGCGTGGGCGAGGCCAAGGCTACCTTGACCCGGCAGCGCACCGAGCAGCTAAAAGCCTGGCTCGATGGGTCGGACGAGGGCGACGTCTGCGCCGGGTCGGTAAAAAATTCCACGGAACTGAAATCGAAGTGACCATGCTCAAGATCGAGAACCTGCACGCCCGCGTCGAGGGCAAGCCCATCCTCAAGGGCCTCACGCTCACCGTGAATCCCGGCGAGGTGCACGCCATCATGGGGCCCAACGGCGCCGGCAAGTCCACCCTGGGCAATGTGCTGTCCGGGCGCGACGGCTACGAGGTAACCGAAGGCTCGGTGATCTTCGAAGGCCGCGACCTGCTCGCGCTGGAGCCGGAAGAGCGCGCCGCCGCCGGCGTATTCCTCGCGCTGCAATATCCGGTGGAAATCCCCGGCGTTAACAACACCTACTTCCTGCGCGCGGCGCTCAATGCGCAGCGCAAGCAGCGCGGCGAGGCGGAACTCGATTCCATGCAGTTCCTCAAGCTGGTGCGCGAGAAGCTCAAGATCATGCAGATCTCGGACGAGCTGCTGCATCGCGCGGTGAACGAAGGCTTTTCCGGCGGCGAGAAGAAGCGCAACGAGATCTTCCAGATGGCCGTACTGGAGCCGAAGCTGGCGATCCTGGACGAGACCGATTCGGGCCTGGACATCGATGCGCTCAAGCAGGTGGCCCAGGGCGTTAACGCGCTGCGCTCGCCGCAACGTTCGTTCCTGATGATCACCCACTATCAGCGCCTGCTGCATTACATCGAGCCGGACTTCGTGCACGTGCTGGCCGATGGCCGCATCGTCGAGAGTGGCGACAAGACGCTGGCGCTGAAGCTGGAAGAACACGGCTACGCCTGGGTGAACGAGCGCAGCCCGGTCCAGGCCGGAGCGCAGGCATGAGCCAGCCGGTGCGTTCGCCGTTCGTCGAATCGCTGCCGGCGGCCGACGCCCTGGCGGGGCTGCCCGGCAGCGGCGTGGCCTGGCTCGATGCGGCGCGGCGGGAGAACCTCGACGGGCTCGCGCAGGCCGGCCTGCCGGACACGCGGGTGGAGGCCTGGAAGTACACCGCACTGCGCGCGCTGGCTCAGCGCCGGTTCGCGCATGGCGATGCGGAAGCGACGAAGCGCGCCGTCGATCCGGCGATGCTGGCCCTGCCCGGCGTCGACGGTCCGCGCCTGGTCTTCGTCAACGGCGTGTTTCGCGCCGATCTGTCGCTGCTGGCTGATATTCCGGCGGGCCTGAGCGTGCGTTCGCTGTCGCAGGCACTGCATGAGGATGCCGAGGGTCTGCGCTTTGCGTTGTCGCATCGCTACCGCGAAGCGGGCGATGCGTTCGCGCGGCTCAACGCTGCGCTGGCCGGTGACGGCGTGGTGCTGCGCGTGGCGGCAGGCGCCGCGGTCGCGCAGCCCGTGCATCTGCTGTTCGTGGGCGCGCCGGCCGACGGCGACCTGGGCTGGCATCTGCGCAATGTCGTGGTGCTGGAAGAGGGCGCGCGTCTCACCCTGATCGAGCATCACGCGGCGAGCGGCGCGCATCGTCATCTCTCCACCGTGTTCAGCGACGTGGTGCTGCGCGACGGCGCGGCGCTGCAACATGTCGTGATGCAGGATGCTGCCGAAGACGCCACGCTGGTCCGGCGCAGCCAGTTCCAGCTCGGCGCCCGCGCGCACGTCGCGCTGCATGTGGCAGAACTGGGTGGCGCCCTGGTGCGCCACGACCTGCATGCCGAGCTGACGGGCGACGAAGCCCGCTTCGACTCGCGCGGCGTCTTCGCCCTGCACGGCCGCCAGCACGTGGACACGCAGCTGTCGGTACGGCATCAGGCGCTGCGTACCGCATCCGAATCCAACTGGCGCGGCGTGGCCGATCAGCGTTCGCGCGGCGTGCTGCGCGGTGCCATCGTGGTGGCCGAGGGCGCCGACGGTACCGATGCGTCGCTCTCCAGCAAGAACCTGCTGCTGTCAGCGCAGGCCGAGATCGACACCAAGCCGGAGCTGGAGATCTACGCCGACGAAGTGAAGGCGGCGCACGGTGCCACGGTCGGCCAGCTGGACGAGCGCGCGCTGTTCTACCTGCGCTCGCGCGGCATCCCGCAGGCGGAAGCGCGCGCGATGCTCACGGCGGCGTTCTGCCGCGCCGTGTTGCAGGACCTGCCGAACGACGCGCTGCGCGACCATCTCTCCCATCTGCTGCTCGCGCACCTGCCGGCTGAATGACGCCTACGCCCACGGAATACTGCCGATGAATGCTCAAGCCCAGCTTCCCACCGCCTTCGACGTGCAGCGCATCCGCGCCGATTTCCCCCTGCTGTCGCGCAGCGTGCACGGCAAGCCGCTGGTGTATTTCGACAACGCCAACACCAGCCAGAAGCCGCAGAGCGTGATCGAGGCGGTGGACGAGCACTACCGCCGGCACAACGCCAACGTGTCGCGCGCCGTGCACCAGCTGGGCGAAGAGGCGACCGCGGCGTACGAGGGCGCGCGCGACCGGCTGGCGCGATTCATCAACGCCGGATCGCGCAATGAGATCGTGCTGACCTCCGGCACCACTCAGGCGATCAACCTGGTCGCTTACAGCTACGCGCTGCCGCAGCTGAAGCCTGGCGATGCGATCGTCACCACCGTGATGGAGCATCACGCCAATATCGTGCCGTGGCAGATCGTGGCCGGCCGCGCCGGAGCCACGGTGAAGCCGGCGCCGATCGACGAGCGCGGCGAGCTGATCGTCGAGGAATTCATCAAGCTGCTCACCCCGGAGGTGAAGCTGGCCTGCGTGGGGCATGTGTCCAATGTGCTCGGCACGGTCAACCCGGTGCGCGAGCTAGCGCGCGAATGCCGCAAGCGCGGCATTCCGCTGCTGGTGGACGGTTCGCAGGCGGTGCCGCATCGTCCGGTGGACGTGCAGGCGCTGGGCTGCGATTTCTATGCCATCACCGGCCACAAGATGCTGGCGCCGACCGGCACCGGCGCGCTATGGGCGCGCAAGGAGCTGCTGCAGGCGATGCCGCCGTTCTTCGGCGGCGGCGAGATGATTCGCGAGGTGCGCTTCAGCGGCACTACCTTTGCCGACCCGCCGCACCGCTTCGAGGCGGGCACGCCGAACATCGCCGGCTTCGCAGGCGTGACGGCGGCGATCGACTACTACGAATCGGTCGGCTTCGAGGCTATCCACGCGTGGGAGCAGCAGTTGCTCGCCTACGCCACCGAGCGCCTGCGTGAGGTCCCCGGGCTGCGCATCTTCGGCGAAGCGAGGGAGAAAGAACCGGTGATCTCCTTCCTGGTCGAAGGCGCGCAGGCGACCGACCTGGCCACGCTGCTGGACCTGCAAGGCGTGGCGGTGCGTTCCGGCCATCATTGCGCGCATCCGCTGATGCAGTTCTACGGCGTGCCGGCCACGCTGCGCGCGTCGCTGGCGTTCTACAACACGCGCGAGGAGGTCGATGCCTTCATCACCGCGCTGCTGAAGGTGCGCTCGCTGCTGATGTGAACCACGCCGGGGCGCGATACGGACGATCGACGGGAGCGCAGGAAGCGAACGATGCAAGGGACGATGCGGCTGATAGGGATGTTCTGGCTGGTGCTGCTGTGCTCCGTGCCCGGCTGGCCGGCGCACGCCGACGAGAGTGCCGATATCCCGGCATTGCAGGGGCGCGTGAACGACTACGCCGGTGTGCTGGGCGCGAACGCCGGCGCGCTCGAAGCGAAACTGGCGGCCCAGGAACGCGCGACAGGCAACCAAATCGTGGTGCTGACGGTGGCCGACCTCGGCGGGCGCGATATCGAAAGCTACGCGAACCGGACACTGCACGCCTGGAAACTCGGCCGCCAAGGCGTCGACGACGGCGTGCTGATCGTGCTGGCGGTGAAGGATCGGCGGGCGCGCATCGAAGTGGGCTACGGTTTGGAAGGCACGCTGACCGACCTTGCCAGCTCGCGCATCCTGCGCGACACCATGCATCCGCATTTCGCCGCGGGCGACTACGCCGGCGGCGTCGAAGCCGGCGTCGATGCGGTCATCGCCGCGCTTGCCGGGCAGGAGCCCATGGGAATGCCGGCCGCTCATGACGACGCCTGGGCGCCGTGGTGGGCTTTCATCCTTCCGCTCGTGGTGAGCGCGCTGTTCGGCCTGCTGGCGGCGGCCGTCGGCGGCTGGAAGATCCTGTGTCTGCCGCTGGTGTGCCAGATCTTCACCTTCGCACTGGCGCCATGGCCGGCGGCGCTGGCGATCGTACTGGCGCTTCTGGCGGGCATCTTCGGCCTGCGCCGGCGCTGGATGCGCAAAGAGTTCCTGCGCCGCACGAAAGGTGGGCGGCGGCCGGCCAACTCGACGGTGAAGACATGGCCGCCGCGTTTCATGGACGTCTGGCGCTGGCCTGGCAGCGGAGAAGGCCGTCGCGTCGTGCGAGGAACGGATGGTGGCGTGACATTCTGGGAAAGCAGCAGCGGATCGCCTTTCTCTTCGTCCGATTCGTCTTCCGATGCCTTTTCCGGTGGTGGCGGCGATTCGGGCGGCGGCGGCTCTTCGGACAGCTGGTGAGACACGAAGGACGATACCCATGAAGCGATGGATGCGTTGCCTGTTGCTGCTGTGCGTGGCGATCGGATGGCCGGCTCTCGCCGATGAGGCCGGCGTGCCGCCTTTGAAAGGCCGCGTGAATGACTTCGCAGGCGTGCTCGGTGCGGAAGCCGGCTCGCTCGACGCGAAACTCGCTGCGCAGGAAGGCGCGACCGGCAACCAGGTCGTGGTGCTGACGGTGCCGGATCTCGGTGGCCGCGACATCGAGAGCTACGCCAACCAGGTCTTCCACACCTGGAAGCTCGGCCGCAAAGGCATCGACGACGGCGTGCTGATCGTGCTGGCGGTGAAGGAGCGCAGCGCGCGCATCGAAGTCGGCTACGGCCTGGAAGGCACGCTGACCGACCTGGACACCTCGCGCATCTTGCGCGACACCATGCATCCGCACTTCGCCAAGGGCGACTACGCCAGCGGCATGGAGGCCGGCGTGGATGCGGTGCTGGGCGTGCTGGCCGGACAGGAGCTGGCGCGACCGGAGATACCGCTGCCGGAAAAGATGTCTCTGCGCGATGTGTTCTTCACCTGGGTGGGTTACTTGTCGGCGCTGCTGCTCGTGGCGCTGTTCTTCTGGTGCGCCGTGGCGACAGGCGGCGTCCTGGCCTTGGGTTTTCTCTTGATTCCATCCGCCTTCGCGCTGGCGATCTGGGGGTGGCCGGCGGGGCTGGTCAGTTTGCTGGGACAGCTGGTTGGCGTGTACGTCCTTCGCTATCGCCTGATGCTGCGCCACACGCCCAAGGAACAGCAGCGGACCATGGGCCGGTTCGGTCGTTGGCCGCCGCGCTTCGTAGATGTATGGCTGTGGCGGGGCTTTGGCGAAAAGGGTGGAAAGCGGCGCGGCGGAAGTGGATCGTCCGGTGGCACCGGGGTCTTGGGGTTTCTTGTCGGCTTGCTTTTCCGAGGCGGCGGGGGCGGCGGTTCGGGTTCGTCCGGTTCGGGTTTTTCAGGCGGCGGCGGAGACTCCGGCGGCGGTGGTTCTTCCGACCGCTGGTGAGGTCCAAAGAAAAACCCGCAGGCTCGCACCCGCGGGTTTTTCTTGTTCAGCGGATATCTGCGCTTACCAGATCTTCACCTGCGTATCGCCCGAGCGGACCATCTTGGCGTTCGCCTTGCATTGGAACGCCTGCGCGAACGCGGCCATGTTCGAGGGCGCGCCGATCGCGCGGAACTGCGCCGGTGCGTGCGGATCGGTGTTGAGCAGGGTCAGCTGCGCGGCGGGGCGGATGCTGCCGCGCCACACGCGCGCCCAGTTGAGGAAGAAGCGCTGGTCCTGGGTATAGCCGTCGATGGTTTTCTTCGCTTCTCTCGGGTTTTTCGCCAGCGCCATCTGCAAGGCGTCGTAGGCCGCGTTGAGGCCGCCGAGGTCGCCGATGTTCTCGCCCATGGTGAGCTGGCCGTTGACGAACTTGCCCGGCAGCGCCTCGTAGCCGTTGAACTGCGCGGCGAGCTTGGCGGTGCGTTCGTCGAACGCCTTGCGGTCGGCGTCGGTCCACCAGTTGACGTTGTTGCCCTGGGCGTCGAACTTGCTGCCCTGGTCATCGTAGCCGTGGCCCATCTCGTGGCCGATCACGGCGCCGATGCCGCCGTAGTTGAGTGCGTCATCCGCCGCGGCGTCGAAGAACGGCGGCTGCAGGATGGCGGCCGGGAACACGATCTCGTTCTTCTGTGCGTTGTAGTAAGCATTCACCGTCTGCGGCGTCATGCCCCATTCGGTGCGATCCACCGGCTTGCCGATCTTGCCGACCATGTAGTCGTAGTTGAACTTGGATGCTGCCTGCACGTTGCCGAAGTAATCGCCTGCCTTCAGCGTCAGGCCGCTCCAGTCGCGCCACTTGTCCGGATAGCCGATCTTGGGCGTGAAGCTGGCCCATTTCTCCAGCGCCTTCTGCTTGGTTTCGGCACTCATCCACTCGAGGTTTTCGATGCGCGCCTTGTATGACGCACGCAGGTTGTCCACTAGGGACTGCGCGCGCTGCTTGGATTCGGGCGAGAAGTACTTCGCCACGTAGAGTTCGCCCAGCGCCATGCCCATGCTTTCGTTGACCGCATCGAGCGTGCGCTTCCAGCGCGCCTTCATTTCCTTCTGGTCGTTGAGCGTCCTGGCGTTGAAGTCGAAGTCTTCCTGCTGGAAAGCCTTGGACAGATACGGCGCGGCGCCGTCCACCGCATGAAAGCGCAGGTAGGCCTGCCAGTCGGCGACCGGCACGTCGGACAGCATCTTGTCCATCTCGGCGAAGAACTTCGGGTGCGACAGCGAGAAGCCGTCCTTCACGTCGGCACCTTGCGCCTTGAAGAAGGCCGCCCAGTCGAAATGGGGCGTGAGCTTGCCTGCCTCGGCGAGGCTGACGTAGTGATAGCGATTCTCCGGCTTGCGCAGCTCGGTGGGCACCAGCGAGGCGCCGGCCAGGCGCGTTTCGAAGGCCATCACCGCCTTGGCCTGCGTCTGTGCGTCGGTGGCGCTCACGCCTGCGAGCTGGAGCGTGCGCGCGATATGCGCCACATAAGCGTCGCGGATCTTGGCGAAGTCCGGCTTGCTGTAGTAGTCGGCGGTGGGCAGGCCCAGGCCGCCCTGGCCGGTGTAGGCGATCTGGCGGCTGGAGTCCTTGAAGTCCGCATTGCCGTAGAAGCGGAATACCACGCCGTCGCCGCGCGCATAGGTGTCGCGGATGTAGGCGGCGATGTCTCCCGCATTCTTCAGCGCATCGATGCGCGCCAGCTGGGGCTTGATCGGCGTATAGCCTGCTTGCTCGATCGCCGCTTCGTCCATGCCGGAGGCATACAGGAAGCCGATCTTCTGCTCGATCGAGCCGGGCTTGGCCTGCGCCGGATTCTTCGATGCGCTTTCGACGATCGTGCGTTGAGCATCGAGGCTGCCCTCGCGCAGCGCATCGAAGGAGCCCCAGCGCGTGCGGTCGGGCGGGATCGGATGCGCCGCCACCCACCTGGCGTTGACGAAGCCGTTGAAGTCGGCGCAAGGGTCGATCTTCTTGTCCAGCTCCTTCACGTCGAAATGGCCGGACGGGCCGGCAATGGCGACGGTGGACAAGGCCAGGCCGACGGCCAGGGCCAGCGGTTTCGCGATGTTCTTCATGGATGCTCCCTCGGTGGCAGGTGGCCGCGGTACGGACGCGCGGTCAGCCGCTCAGGCTAGGCAGTGCCCGAGAAGGGAAGGCAGTGCCGGAGGTCATGGCTTGAGGGCGAGAGGCGAGGGGCGGGAACAACGCTCGCAGAGAGCGATGTTCTTCCCGGGTCCCCGCTTTATTCCAGCCTGACCGGCGTCTTCACCGGCTTGCGCGGGCTGATGCGGTATACGCAACGCCGCGCGCCCGCCAGCAGGTGCTGTTCGCGCACGACGCTCGCTTCGTCGCCCATTACGTCCTGAAACAGTTCCAGTTCCGCGCGGCAGAAGCCCTGGCAGACGCGCGCGGCGGAGCAGATGGGGCAGTGGTCTTCGATCAACAGCCAATCGCGTCCGTCTTTTTCCGCGCGCGCCATATAGCCCTCGTGAGCGCGAATCGCGGCAAGGCGGCGCACCCGCTCGGCCACGCTGCGAGCGCTGCCGATGGCGTCGAGATAGTTGCGCCGATTGTCTTCGCGGCGTGCGTCGACCAGCTTGTCTACGCCGGCCTCACCGTAGAGCGCGCGCACGGAGGCGATCAGATCCACCGCCAGCTGCGCGTGCGCATCGGGAAAGCGCGCGTGGCCGGTCGCAGTGAGCGACCACAGCTGGCGTGGCCGGCCGGCGCCGGCGGAGCGCTCCTGTTCGCCGGCGATCAGCGCGGTGTCGAGCAGTTTCTGCACCTGCTGGCGCGCGGCCTCGCTGCTGACACCCAAGGCCTCGGCCAGTGCCGCGGTGCTCTGCGGGCCCTGTGTCTTGAGCTGGCGCAGGATGCGGTCGCTGCTGGGGTCCATCTCGATGGGGTGGTTATTTTCCAAGTTCATGCTTGTTTAATTCCTCGAGCTGGGTCTAATATCCCAAGTAACAACTTGGATATTGGCGCGCGCGGCGCGCATTGTCGAGGAACGCATGGCAACTATCGTATCCGCCTCTTGGGCAGATCTCCTTTCCGGCCGTAATGGCATCCGTTCGGTCGCGCTTGCCGGTGGCACGGCGCTGCACGCGGTCAACGTGTACGTGGTGACCACGATCATGCCGTCGATCGTGGCGGACATCGGCGGCCTGGCTTATTACGCATGGAACACCACGTTGTTCGTGGTCGCATCGATCATCGGCGCGACGCTGGCGGCCGCGCTGGCGAGCCGTCTGGGCGGGAAGGGCGCCTACCTGCTGGCGCTGGCGGTGTTCACGCTCGGCACCCTGGTCTGCGCCGGCGCGGCGTCGATGCCGTGGATGCTGGCCGGCCGCAGCCTGCAAGGGCTAGGTGGCGGCGTGCTGGTATCGCTGGCCTACGTGCTGATCCGGCAAGTGTTCGAGCCAGCGCTGTGGTCGCGCGCGATGGGATTGGTGTCGGCGATGTGGGGCATCGCCACCTTGTCGGGCCCGGCGCTCGGCGGCGTCTTCGCGCAGTTGGGCGAATGGCGCTGGGCGTTCTGGAGCCTGCTGCCGGCAGTGGTGGTGCTGGTCGGCATCGTGCTGGCGTGGCTACCGTCAGGCCAGATCGGCGGCGAGCGCGCCGCCGTGCCGGGTGGAAGGCTGGCCCTGCTGGCGCTGTCTGTGCTGGCGGTATCGCTGGCCAGCCTGGCGCAGTCGCGCGCGCTGCAATGCGTGTTCATCGGCGCAAGCCTGCTGCTCGCGGCGTTGATCGTGCGCGCCGATCGCCAGGCAGGCGCGCGGTTGCTGCCCACCGGCGCCTATGCGCCATCGCGCCTGCGCGCGCTCTATGTGGTGATCGCGCTGCTGGTGATCGGCAGCACGGTAGAGATCTTCGTGCCGTATTTCCTGCAGACCATCCTCGGTCACGAGCCGCTGGTGGCCGGCTATCTCACGGCGGTGATGGCTGGCGGCTGGAGCTTCGGCTCAATGCTGAGCGCGGGTCGTGGTGGCGCGTTCGGTGCCCGCTGCATCCGTGTCGGACCAGCGCTGATGGCGGGCGCGCTGGCGCTGCTGGCGTGGCTGCTGCAGCAGCCTGCGTCGATGGTGCAGGGCGCGGGCTTCGTCATGTTGTGTGTCTTCCTTGCCGGCGTAGGCCTGGGCATCGGCTTGGCCTGGCCGCACCTGCTGACCTCCCTGCTCGAGGCCGCGCCGCCGGAAGAGGGGGCGCTCGCTTCATCGTCGATTTCCACCGTGCAGCTCTATGCCATGTCGCTGGGCGCTGCCGTAGCTGGCTGGGTCGCCAATGCCGCTGGCCTCAGCGACCCGGGCGGCGTGGCCGGTGCGCGTGCGGCGGCGCTGTGGCTGCTGGGCGGTTTCGCCGTGCTGGTCGCGCTGGGCCTGCCGGTGGCGCGTCGCGCTACACGCGCCTGATTTCTCCCGATAACCGACACTGACAAAAGGAAACATCACAATGGCCATCGAACTGCTGCCGTTGCCGTACGAGCTCAACGCGCTCGCCCCGCACATTTCGGCGGAGACACTGGAATACCACTACGGCAAGCACCACCGTGCCTACGTCACGAATCTCAACACGCTGATCGCCGGCACCGAGTTCGAAGCACTGGAACTGGAAGAGATCGTGCGCCGCGCGAGCGGCCCGATGTTCAACAACGCCGCACAGGTGTGGAACCACAGCTTCTACTGGAACTCGATGAGTCCGCGCGGCGGCGGCGCGCCGCAGGGCCGGCTGGCCGATGCCATCGCGCGGGACTTCGGTTCGGTGGATGCGTTCAAGGAAGCGTTCGCCAAGTCCGGCGCCACGCTGTTCGGCTCGGGCTGGACCTGGCTGGTGCAGCGCCCGGACGGCACGCTCGCGATCGTCGACACCGCCAATGCAGAAACGCCGCTGACCGGCGCGGATCGCCCCCTGCTGGTCGCTGATGTATGGGAGCACGCGTACTACATCGACTACCGCAATGCGCGGCCAAGCTATCTGCAGGCGTTCTGGCAGCTCGTGCACTGGGATTTCGCGGCCGATCACCTGGCCTGAGCACGGTAGCTCCATGGACCGGCTCGCCGCGCGCAGGCGCCTGCGCGGCGAGCTTGGGCATCCGTAAGGTATGGACGATACGCTGCGTGAAGCGTGCGCTTCGACCGTCATTTCCTGCGGAGACTGTATGAGAGAGCTATCGATCCGACTGCTGCCCGGCGTGCTCTGCTTGTTCGCGGCGAGCTTGCCCGCGCTGGCGGCGCCATCCGCTGCTCCCTATACGATCGCCAGGCAGCATGTGCTGGGCGGCGCTGGCGGCTGGGACTACCTGAGCCTCGACGCCGCCGCGCATCGCCTCTATATCGCGCGCGACGATCGTGTGATGGTCGTCGATGCCGCCAGCGGCAAGCTCGTCGGCGAAGTGCCCGGCATGCAGCATGCGCACGGCGTGGCGCTGCAGCCCGACGCGCACAAGGCGTTCGTCAGCAACGGTCGCGGCGATGATGTCAGCATCATGGACACGCAGACGCTCAAGGTGACAGGGCATATCGCGGTCAGCGGCAAGAACCCCGACGCGATCCTGTTCGATAGCGACTCCGGCCATCTCCTGACCATGAACGGCCGCACGAACGACATCAGCGTGATCGACGCGCATGCCGGCAAGGAACTGTCGACCATCGCCGTGCCAGGACGCCCGGAGTTCGCCGTGGCGGACGGCAAGGGCACGCTGTATCTGAACCTGGAAGACAAGAACCAGTTGGCGCGCGTGGATCTGAAGGCTGGCAAGGTGACCGCCGTGTGGACCTTGGCGCCTTGCGAAGGTCCGACGGGATTGGCGCTGGACGCCGCGCACGGCCGCCTGTTTTCCGCCTGCGACAACGGCTGGGTGATCGTGACCGATGCCGGCGACGGCCATCAGGTCGCCAAGATCGAAGTGGGCAAGGGGCCCGACGCGGTGATCTACGACGCCGAGCGCCACCTCGTGCTGAGTTCGGGCGGAGATGAGGGGCTGCTCAGTGTCGTGGCGCAGGACGATGCCGATCATTACCACCTGCTCGGCAACGTTCCCACGCAGAAAAGCGCCCGCACCATGGCGCTGGATCCGGCTTCGCACGAGGTCTATCTCGTGGCCGCCGCGGCGCACGAGAAAGGCAAGCCGGTGGAGGGCTTCACCCTGCTGGTGGCGGCGCCGCACTGACCATCGCGCCCGCCGGCGCCATGGCCGGCGCCATGGCCGGCGGGCAGGACGGGCATTATCATGCCGCGCATGACCACGACCTCCCTTCCCATCTTCCGTACCGCCACCGTTGCCGACGTCCCCGGCATCGTCGCGCTGGTCGAATCCGCCTACCGCGGCGATTCGGGTCGGCTCGGCTGGACCACCGAATCCGATCTCCTCGATGGGCGCCGTACGGATGTCGACGGCGTGGGTGCGCTGCTCGAACAGGCCGATAGCATCGTGCTGCTGGCCGAGCGCGACGGTGAGCTCGTGGCGTGCTGCCATGTCGAGCGGCAGGGCGAGGCCGGTTACTTCGGCATGTTCGCGGTCAATCCGCAGCTGCAGAACGGCGGTATCGGCAAGGCCGTGCTGGCCGAGGCCGAGCGCCATGCGCGCGAGCAGTGGCAATGCCTGGCCATGCGCATGACGGTGATCGAGCAACGTGCGGAGCTGATCGCATGGTACGAGCGTCGCGGCTACCAGCGCACCGGCGAGTACCGTCCGTTTCCCTACGGCGACGAGCGCTTCGGCATCCCGCGCCGCGACGACCTGCGTTTCGAATGGCTGGTGAAGCCGCTGGCGGGAAACGCCGCATGAGCGACGACGTGAGCGGCTGGACCTACGTGGGTACGCGCGCCGAACTGCTGCCCGGCGAGTTCAAGGTGGTCTACGACGAAGTCACGCAAGAGCCGATCGCCGTCTACAACATCGACGGCCAGCTTTATGCGGTGCAGGACCTGTGCACGCACGACGGCGGCGACCTGGCCGGCGGCGAGGTGCACGGTTTCGAAGTGGAATGCCCGCGGCATGGCGCACGCTTCGATTTGCGCACCGGAGCGGTGCTGTGCCCGCCGGCCTACGAACCGATCGCGAGCTTTCCGGTGCGCGAGGCGCACGGCGGGATCTGGACGCGCGACGACCGCGGCTGACGCACGGGCACGGTCCTCAGGGACTCATGCGGTACACCACCGCCATCGAGCCGGTGACCTGATTGGGCGTGCCGTACGTGCGCACGAGCGGGCTGTCCGCCGCCTTGCCGAGCAGGCGCGCGTAAGACAGCGAGAACACCGTGGCGAAATGAGGGCCGAGCGGAATCAGCCCGTCGTATTCGATGCCGACCTGCTGGCCGCCCGCGCCGGGTTGCCATGGTGCCACGCCCAGCGTCGCGGCCTCCACGGCGGTCAGGCCGAAGAAGCGGCGCATCGCCGGGCCGTTCATCCATTGCCATTGCAGCTGCAGGCCGTGCTCGTAGCCGCCCAGCGGCGGCAGCGCGGTAAAGGCGTAGGCGGTAGCGTAGGCTCCCGCACCGAGGGTGTCGTGCGATAGCGTGACGCCGATGTTCTGCGCGTCGCTGAAGTCGTACTCCACATAGCCGCCGGCGTTGAGGCGCGGCGACAGGCTGGCGACCTTGCCGCCGAGCTTGCCGAGGTCTTCGTGGCTGCGTCCCCACTGGTAGTTGCCGTAGGGGCCGGCGTGCCAGTGCCGGCCATCGATCAGGTCCAGCGTGGCACCGTCGTCGGTGGACAGCGTGAGGCGATCGCCGAGCTTCACCTGCACGTAGGGCGCCAGCTGGTCGCGGTGCGCGCGCGAACCCTGCCAGTTGGGCAGGCGGATGAAGCCGGCGCCGAGCAGGTTTTCGTCGGCGCCCGTACCGGGCGCGCTGTCGGCGTGACTGGCCATCGCGGCGCCGAGCAGCGCGGCGAAGGCGAGCAAGCCGCGCATGGTCACGGCGCCTTGTTCTCCGCGCCGGCAGCGGCGAAACGCACCAGCACGCGCTGGCCGATGCGCGCGGAGGCCGGCGGCGGCTGGTCGAAGGCGAGCACGCATTCCACCGTGCGGGTGTTGGCGCGTACCAGCGGATCTTCTTCCAGCGCGCTGGCACCGAACACGGTGCCGACGCGCAGCACATGCGCGGTGAGGTTGGGCATGCCGCTGCCGCTGTCGTCGATCACTTCGGCGCGCATGCCGGCATTGACCACACGCACGAACGATTCGTTGAGCTCGGCGCGCACGATGCGCGGCTGTTCGGGCAACAGCACGAAGGCCGGGCCGCTCTGCGGCGAAGCGAGCGCGCCGGGCTGGATCAGCCGTTGCACGATCTCGCCGTCCACCGGCGCGAGCAGGCTGCGCTGGGCCAGTTCATAGCGGGCGCCGGCGAGCTTTTGCGCGGCCAGCGCGGCGCTGGCGCGCGCGTTGTCGAGTTCGCCCTGCAATTGCCGCGCGGCTTCGCGCGCGTCGTCGGCGCTCTGTGCGTCGCCGGCGCCGGCTTTCGCTGCGGCTTCGAGGCGCTGCGCGCGCTGGTCGGCGGCCTGCAGGCGCGAGTCCAGCAGGCGGGTCTGCGCTTCGATCTGCTTCTGTTCGGCTTCGGCGGCGGTCACCGCGAGCTTGGCCGGCTCGGTGTCGAGCATGGCCAGCAGCTGGCCCTTCTTCACGTGGTCGCCCTCGTGAACCTTGATCTCGGCGACCACGCCATCGCGCGGCACGCTCAGCTTGAGCAGGCCGCCTTCGATGTCGATCTTGCCGCGCGCGACCGCGGCATACGCAGCGGCGGCCTGCGTGGCGGGCGCCTGCTTGCCGGAGCTGGCGGTGTCATCGCGCGAGCACCCGGCCAGCGCAAGCGCGGCGGCCAGGGCGAACAGCGGAAAGGGCAGGGCCGAAAAGAGCGGGCGCGAAGTCATGCGGAAGATTCCTTGAGGCCCGGGACGGCGTCCGGCAGCGACGGCTGAGTGCGGTCACTGAGGATGCGGCCGTCCTCCATGGCGAGGACGCGGTCGGCATGGCCGACCAGGCGCGGATCATGGCTGACGCACAGCACGGTGGTGCCATGCGCGCGCGCGATGCGATGCAGGATGTCGATGATGGTCTGGCCGTTGGCCGCGTCGAGCGCGCTGGTCGGCTCATCGGCGAACAGCAGCTCCGGCTCCTTGGCGAGCGCGCGCGCGATCGCCACGCGTTGCTTCTCGCCGCCGGACAGTTCGGACGGACGCAGGCGCATGCGCGGACCGAGTCCCACTTCCTCCAGCGAGGAGATCGCGCGGCGGCGCGCCTCGCCCGGCGAAAGGCCGAGATAGCTCAACGGCAGCTCCACTTGTTCGACCGCATTGAGCGCGGGGAAGAGATTGAAGCCCTGGAACACGAAGCCGGTGTGTAGCAGGCGGAAGCGCTCCAGCGCGCGGATGTCGAGCTGTCCCAGGTCCTGGCCCAGCGCGCTCACCTGGCCGCTGTCGGGACGCTGCAGCCCGCTGAGGATCGCCAGCAGCGTGCTCTTGCCGCAGCCCGAGGGGCCGGAGATCAGGGTCAGTTCGCCGGAGCGGATGTCCAACGTGAGGTCGTGCAGCACGGTGCTGCGCACGCGGCCGGACTCGAACGACTTGGCTACGCCGCGAGCCTGCAGCGAAATGGTGGGTGCGGAGGGCGTGGTGCGGGCCATGGCTTACCTCAGCAGGCTCGCGGGGTCGGCGCGGCGCAGGCTGCGCATCGCCGCCAGTCCCGACACGATCGCCAGGCCCATGCCCAGCAGCAGGCAGGCGACGGTGGTGAGCGGATCCAGTGCCACCGGCACGCTGCGGCTGCGCGCGAAGGCGAACAGAATCCCGCCCAGCACGGCGCTGCCGACCAGGCCGATCGCGCCCACCCAGAAAGCCTGCTCCATCACCACCTTGCGCAGCGCGCCGACGCCCACGCCGAGCGCGTTGAGCGTGGCGTATTCGCGCACCGAGCCGATCACCGCCGCGACCAGGGTCTGGCTGGTAATCACCGCGCCGACCAGGAACACGATGCCGGCCAGGAACAGCACGCCGGCGCCGGCGCCGGTGTCGAACATCCAGTAGAGCTGCGAGCGGCGCGCGAAGTCGCGCGCGGTCCATACGTCGTACTTGCCGAAGGAAGTGGTGCCGCGCAGGCGTTCGGCCACGGCGTCGGCCTGGTCCGGATCCTGCAGCCGGGCGACGAAGTAGGTCATGCGGCTGGCATTGGCCGGATCGGTGTCCAGTTCCGCCGCGGTGACCAGCGAGGCCACCACGTTGACGCCGCCGAGCGCGCGCAGGCCGCTGCTCACACCGGCCACGCGGACGCGGTGGCCATTGATGACTGCGTTGTCACCCACGCTGACACCGAGGCTGTCCAGGTCGGCGCGATCGACGATCACCGCATCGGGTTCGTTGAGGCGAGCGCGCAGGCTGGCGGGCAAGGCATGCGCGAACATCATGCCGTCCGCGCGCGTGTCGATACCGGAGACGAAGACCGACACGCCGCCGGTGTCATGCGGGCCGCGCCAGTCGGCGTCCACCCAGTGGAAGGGTTCGACCTGGGTCACCGCCGGATCCATGCGCAGGCGCATTTCCACGCCCGCGTCGATCGGCCGTCCGAGGTTCACGCTCTGCGTGCCGGGGTAGCCGGCCCACAGGTCAGCGGAGGAGCCGGTGATGTACACGCTGGCGCTGCCGAAGATGCCCAGCACCAGGGCGGCCTGCAGCAATTGCAGCAGGCCGGCGAAGCCCACGGCGAGGATCGCTGGCAGGAAGCGTCGCCATTCGTAGACCAGCGTCTTGCGGGCGAGCGCCACCATCAGTCCGTACTCCGCGGCGGGAGTGGCGCGGGCGGTGTCGGCATCGGCGCGCCGCCCAGGGCTTTGTAGAGAGAGACGTAGGCGAGGTCGCGCGCGGCGATCGCGCTGGCCAGTTCCAGTTCGGCGCGATGGCCATCGATCATGCTGTCCTGCACGTCCAGGCCGCTGCCCAGGCCGAGCTCGGCGCGCTTGCGCGCGGCGTCGGCGCCGCTGCGCGAGGCGTCGGCGGCCTGCGTCAGCGCTTGTTCGCGGGAACGCAGCTGTTCGAGGTCGCCCATCGCCACTTCGGTTTCGGCCACGCCCTGCAGCACCGCCTGGCGGTAGGCGAACAGCGCGGCGTTGAGCTCGTGTCCCTTGGCGTGGGCCGCGGCCACGCGCTGGCCCCAGTCCAGCAACGGGATATCGATGACCGGGCCGATCGAGAAGATACCTTCGTGATTGCGCGCGCGATGATTGCTGGCGATGTTGATCGACCACATCATTGACGAACCGAAGCCGATGTGCGGATAGATGTCCTTGCGCGCGAGCCCCAGTTCGCCGGCGGCGCGCAGTACCTCGGCCTCGGCGTTCGCGATCTCCGGCCGCGTGCGCAGCAGGTCGGCCGGGGCGGAGGTGAGTTGCCAGGCGCCCAGGCGCGGTTGCGTGCCGGGTTCCAGCCAGGCCTGGTCGGGTTCGTTCTGGCCCAGCAGCACGGCCAGCTGCTGGGCGGCCGCATTGATCGCCTGGCGCGGCTCGGCCAGGGCAGCTTCGGCGCGGGCCAGCTCGGCCTGCGCGCGCGCGGCTTCCGCCGGCGCGGCCAGCTTCAGTTTCACCCGGGTCTGCAGCAGACGCGCCTTTTCCTGCTGCGCGTCATGGATGGCCAGCAGCAGGGCCTCCTGCCGTTGCGCCGAGCGCAGCTCCACCCAGCGCCGGGTGACTTCGGCCACCAGCGAGACCTGGGCGCCGCGCAGCGCGGCCTGGGCGCCATTGAGCTGGCCGTCGGCGACGCGCCTGGTGCTTTGCCAGGCGCCGAACAGCGGGAACTCCCAGCTCGCGTCGAAGCCGACCATGAAATACGACGCGCTGGTGTCCGGGTTCACCACGTCGTTGGTGCGTGCATGCACGTTGGGGAAATAGCCGTCGTGCGCGTGGCCGCTGAGCTGCCGCGCGGCCTGCAGGCGCTCGGCGGCCTGGGCCACGTCGAGGTTGTTGCGCAGCGCGCGGTCGATCAGTCCGTCCAGCGCCGGGTCGCCCAGAGCCTGCCACCACCCGCGCAGGTCGGCGGCGGGCGGCGCCACGCCAGCCGGCGCATTGCGCCATGCGTCGGGGATCGGCGCCTTCAGCTCGGGCAGGGGCGCGACGGCGCAACCGGCGAGCGTGAGGCAGAACGCCGTGCAGCACAGGAACAGGGCGGTGCGCCTGCCCGCCTTGCCGGGACGCGCATTCGACGGGTTGGCTGCGGATGAGGACACGTGTTTCCAGATCATGAGCGGAGGATGGCTGCAAGGTCGCGGCCGCTTGGACTGCCATGGAGCGCCGAAGTGCCGGCCGGCATCGCAAGACGCGGCAGCACGGGGATGGCGGCGAGCCAAGCCGTGCAGGGTATCGGGCCAGGGTGACCATCGGCAATGCCATCCATGGCGGCCAAGCATACCGCTGGCGGTCATACGACGATCATCAGGCCTGCTTGTGACATATGACCTTCGGCACGGTAGCGTCCGTTCGCGCGCCAGGAGCGGAAAGGAGGCCGAAAGGGGTAGGCGCCTATGGTGAGCGCATCGTGAAAACCGGAGTGTCCGCGTGACGGCTTGGAACATCCTCTGCGACTTCGACGGCACCATCTCCGTCGAGGACGTGATCGACTCGCTGCTGGACCGTTTCGGCCGTCCCGGCTGGGAAGCGCTGGAGCAGGACTGGCGCGCGGGCCGCATCGGTTCGCGCGAGTGCATGAGCGGCCAGGTCGCCCTGCTGGACATGAGCCGCGAGCAGTTGAACAAGCACCTGGAAGGTCTGTGGATCGACCATGCGTTCCCGGCGTTCGTGGCGAAGACGCGCGAGCTGGGCACCCCGATTCGCGTGGTCAGCGACGGCCTCGACTACGCCATCCACCAGATCCTCGGCCGCTACGGCCTGGACGACCTGCCGCTGGCCGCCAACCATCTGTCGCCGGCCGAGCCGCCGCGCCAGTGGCAGCTGACTTCGCCGTTCCAGGCCGAAGGCTGCCGCAGCGGCACCTGCAAGTGCGCCTGCGTGGCGCAGGCCCGCAAGGGCGGCGCCAAGACGCTGCTGATCGGCGATGGCGCTTCCGATTTCTGCGCCGCCGACCGCGTGGACTTCGTGTTCGCCAAGCATCGCCTGATCGAGCATTGCCGCGCCGCCGGCATTCCCTACGTGCCGATCACTGGTTTCGAGGACGCGCTGGAACTGCTGCCGCGTCTCCTGGACGGCAGCCTGCTCGCCGAGCACGCGCGCCCGGCGCCGGCCATCGCTGCGGGCTGAGCCCGCGGTCGCGCTTTTTCCGTACCCCGCAATTCCCCATTCGGACTTCTCGATGAACGCCTACGATCCCAACGCCGCTACCGGTGTGATTCCTGACGCGCAGCTGCTCGCCGACGAGGCGCAGTACAGCTCCTTCGGCGACACCGTGCATTACGTCGATCCGCCGAAGATCTTCCGCCACGGTCAGGGCAGCTGGATGTACGACACTGCCGGCGTGCCGTTCCTGGACCTGCAGATGTGGTACTCGGCGGTCAACTTCGGCTACGGCAACAAGCGCCTGAACGACACGCTGAAGCAGCAGATCGACGTGCTGCCGCAGGTGGCCAGCCAGTATCTGCACCAGACCCGCATCGAGCTGGCCAAGACGATCGCCGTCGATGCCCAGCAGAAGTTCGGCCTGAAGGGCCGCGTGCACTTCAACGTGGGCGGCGCGCAGGCGGTCGAGGACTCGCTCAAGCTGGTGCGCAACTTCAAGAACGGCAAGAGCCTGATGTTCGCCTTCGAGGGCGGATATCACGGCCGCACGCTGGGTGCTTCGTCGATCACCTCCAGCTACCGCTACCGCCGCCGCTTCGGTCACTTCGGCGAGCGCGCGATGTTCATCCCGTTCCCGTATCCGTTCCGGCGCCCGAAGGGCATGTCGCCGGAGGAGTACTCCGACGCCTGCGTGCGCCAGTTCGAGCGCCTGTTCGAGACCGAGTACAACGGCGTGTGGGACCCTAAGGTCAACCAGGCCGAATACGCCGCCTTCTACGTCGAGCCGATCCAGGGCACCGGCGGCTACGTGATCCCGCCCAAGAACTTCTTCAAGGATCTGAAGAAGGTGCTGGACAAGTACGGCATTCTGATGGTGGTCGACGAGATCCAGATGGGCTTCTGGCGCACAGGCAAGCTGTGGTCGATCGAGCACTTCGGCGTGACGCCGGACGTGCTGGTGTTCGGCAAGGCGCTGACCAACGGCCTGAACCCGCTGTCCGGCCTGTGGGCGCGCGAGGAAATGATCAATCCGGAGATCTTCCCGCCGGGCTCGACGCACTCCACCTTCAACTCCAACCCGCTCGGCACCTCGCTCGGCCTCGAAGTCATCAAGATGGGCTACGAGCTCGACTACGAGACCAGCGTGGCGAAGAAGGGTGCGCACTTCCTGGATGCGCTGAAGGACCTGCAGAAGCGCCATAAGGAAATCGGCGACGTCGACGGCCTGGGCCTGGCGCTGCGTGCGGAGATCTGCACCGACGACGGCTTCACCCCGAACAAGGCGCTGCTGGACAAGATGGTCGACATCGGCCTCGCCGGCGACCTGGAGCACAAGGGCAAGAAGATCGGCCTCGTGCTGGACGTGGGCGGCTGGTACAAGAACGTGATCACCTTCGCGCCGTCGCTGGACATCACCCACGAAGAAATCGACTTGGCCATCGCGCTGCTCGACCAGCTGCTGACCAAGGCCAAGAAGGCGATGTAAGCCTTACGCGTGCGGCGTCCGATGGCGCCGCCCGTCCATGGTTTTTTCTTGTGTCGAGCGCTCCCATGCAGGGGATGCCGACCCGGCGACGCTCATGCGTCGCCGTCTTTTTTTTCGGTGCGTGCCGGCGGGAACCAGACTTCCACGCGCAGGCCACCCGCACTGCCGGACAGATAGCGCACTTGCGCATGATGGCGTTCGGCGATGCGCTGCACGATCGCCAGACCCAGGCCGGTGCCTTCCTCACTGCTGCCGGGCACGCGGAAGAAGCGCTCGCCCAGTCGCGCCAGGAACGCCGGCGGCACGCCGGGTCCGTTGTCCTCCACGCTCATGCAGGCGCCGCGCTCGTCGCTGGCGACGCCGACCGTCACCATACTGCCGCGGCCGGCATAGCGCAGGGCGTTGTCCAGCAGGTTATCCAGCAGTTCCTGCAAGGTGATGCGATCGCCGTCGATCCATACCGGATGCGACGGGCCGTCATAGCCCAGGTCTACGCCTGCGGCCAGCGCTTCGTGCACGCGCAGCGCGAGCATGTCCGGTATCAACCGGGCGAGGTCGAGCAGCGCATGCGGATCTTCATGCTCGGGGGATTGCGCGCGCGTGAGCGCCAGCAGCTGCGCCGAGGTGCGCGTGGCGCGCTGGGTGAGGCGCAGGATGTGCGCCAGCGCATCCTTGACCGTTTCAGGTGACGGATCGATCTGCGCGCGCTCCACATGCACGCGCAGTCCGGCCAGGGGGGTGCGCAGCTGGTGCGCCGCATCGGCGATGAAGCGCTCCTGCAACGCGAGCATGCCGCGAAGGCGCGCGAACAGGCCGTCGATGGTGCGCGTCAGCGGCAGGATTTCCACCGGCACGTCGGCGTCGCCGATCGGCGCGAGGTCGTGCTCGCGCGACGCCAGGCGCGCGGTGAGCGGATCGAGCTGGCGCAAGCCCACGCGAACGCCGAACCACACCAGCACGAAGACCGCCGCGATCAGCAGGGCCTGCGCCGGGATGCTCAGCAGGAGGATTTCGCGCGCGCGCAGGCGACGGTCGCGCAGGGTCTCGGCGACGGTCACCGTGAGCACGTCCCCGGCTTCGTGCGCGCTGTCGATCATGACGCCGGCCGCGCGCACGCGGCGACGGTCCAGCATGACGTCGAACAGCATGGGTTCGCCGTTGACGGCCAGGCCCAGGCGCGAGGGCGGGGCGAGTCCGTCGGTGCCGGCGATCAGTCCGTGGCGCTGGCTGACGATGCTGAAGTAATTGATGTTGTTGTGCCCTTCCGGGTCGTACTGCAGCAGGAAACTGGCCTGCTCCGAGAGCGGGCCGTCCAGGCCCATCTGCAGCATGCGCGCCACGGTTTCGGCGCCGCCGGCGAGATCGCGGTCGTGCACGTGGTTGGAATAGACCAGCGCGCCGGTGTAGGTGATGAGGCTTTCGATCAGCAGCATCCCCATCAGCGGCACCAGCAGGAAGGCCAGCAGGCGGCGGCGCAGGCTCTGCCGTCCGTCCGGCTCCAGCACGCGGTACAGCCAGGGCTGCGGCTCGCTGGCTTCGTTCACGCGGCGCCTTCCTTGGATTCTTCCAGCAGGTAGCCCAGGCCGCGGATGGTGCGCACCTGCGTGCCGGAGCCGGACAGCTTGCGGCGCAGGCGATAGATGGCGATGTCCAGGCCGTTGTCGGTGAGCTCCTCGTCCCAGTTGCACAGCGCCTCGACCAATTGCGCGCGGCTGGTGACGCGATCCGGGCGTGCGGCAAGGGCTTCGAGCAGGCCGAACTCGCGGGCGGTCAGTTCCAGCGGCTTGTCGTCGACCCAGGCGCGGTGGCCGGGCAGATCCAGGCGCAGCCGCCCGATCGCCAGTTCCGGCGCGCCCTGCGCGGTATAGCGGCGGAGCAGGGCGCGCACGCGCGCTTCGAATTCGGCCAGGGCGAACGGTTTCACCAGATAGTCGTCGGCGCCCAGGTCGAGTACGCGCACGCGTTCGCGCAGGCCTTCGCGCGCGGTGATCACCAGGACCGGCATGCCGGCGCCGCGCTTGCGCAGGCGCTGCAGCACCTCGCTGCCATCGAGATTGGGCAGGCCCAGGTCGAGGATGAGCAGGTCGTAAGGGGTATCGCGTAGCGCGTTGTCGGCGCGCGCGCCGTCGTTCACGTGATCGACCGCGTGGCCGCTCTGGCGCAGCGAGGCGCTTACACCGGCGGCGATGGCGGGATCGTCTTCGGCGATGAGGATGCGCATGGGGAGCTCCGGAGATCGCCCCGGGCATGGCGGGCCGGTCGGGACGAGTAATTGCGAGTGATTCTCATTTATGACACTATCCGCTGCGGCCGCATTCCAGCGGTCCGGGCGCCGGGCAGCTTAGCGCCCGGATGGTTCGCTGGGACAGATGGAAGGCTGTGGAGTTGCACGGCCCGCACATCACTTCGGGCACACGCATGGGAAGGCTTCCGGTCGAGACGGCACAAGCAGGACGGGAACGGGCAGGCCGCGCGTTCTGGCTCAAGCAGCTGCATCGCTGGCATTGGATCAGCTCCGCCCTGTGCCTGGTCGGCATGCTGCTGTTTGCGCTCACCGGCTTCACCCTCAATCACGCCGCCGGCATCGAAGCGAAGCCGCGCACCGAACATCGCGAAGCGCACCTGCCCGCGCCGCTGCTGCGCGCGCTGTCCGGCGAGGACGTGCGCAAGGGCGTCGCACTGCCCGTCGACGTCACCGGCTGGATCGAAAGCACCCTCGGCGTGGACGTGGCCGCGCGCGGCGCCGACTGGTCCGCCGACGAGATCTATCTGTCCATGCCGCGCCCGGGTGGCGATGCATGGCTGAGCATCGATCGCGTCGACGGCAAGCTGGAGTACGAGGACACATCGCGCGGCTGGATCTCCTATCTCAACGACCTGCACAAGGGTCGACATGCCGGGCCGGTGTGGGGCTGGTTCATCGATGTATTCGCGCTGGCCTGCGTGGTGTTCTCCGTCACCGGCCTGCTGTTGCTGAAAATGCATGCCGCCCAGCGCGGGGCCACCTGGCCGCTGGTCGCGTTCGGCCTGGTACTGCCGCTGCTGCTGGCCCTGATCTTCATTCACTGACCGAGGAGCGCGTCCGATGCGTCGCCTGCTGTTCACCATGCCTGCCTTGCTGCTTGCCGCGCCGGTGGCGGCGGCCGATCTGGACGTCACCGTGCAGATTCCTTCGATGGAGGTCGCCGAGTACCACCGCCCCTACACGGCGGTGTGGATCGAGCGTGAAGACCACAGCGTCGCCGCGCAACTGGCTGTGTGGTACGCGCAGAAGGACAGCAAGGAGGGCGCCGGCACCAAGTGGCTGCCCGAGCTGCGCCAGTGGTGGCGGCGCGGCGGCCGCGACCTGCAGATGCCGGTGGATGGCGTCTCCGGCGCCACGCGCCCGGCTGGCCTGCAGCAGCTGAAGTTCAAGGTAGGCAAGGCGCCGCTGGGCCAGCTCGCCGCCGGCAAGTACGAGCTGGTCGTCGAGGCCGCGCGCGAAGTCGGCGGGCGCGAGGTCGTGCGCGTGCCGTTCACCTGGCCGGCCGTCTCGGCGCAACACCTGGATGCGAAGGGCGCCGCCGAGCTGGGCGCGGTGAGGCTCGACCTCGCGCCCTGATGCGCCAGTGCGCCTTTTCCATCGCCGCATGCCAAAGGAGTCGACCATGATCAAGCGCTCGCTCATCCTCGCCGCGTTCGCCTTGTGCCTGCCGCTTGCGGCGCAGGCACACAAGATGTGGATGCTGCCCTCGGCCACCAATGTCTCCGGCGCCGACCCTTGGGTCACCGTGGACGCGGCCGTGTCCAACGACCTGTTCTACCCCGATCATGTGCCGGGCGATCTGTCGCGGCTGGTCATCACCGCGCCGGACGGCCAGTCGGCGAAGCCGGAGAACGCGGTGACCGGCAAGTACCGCAGCGTGTTCGACTTGCACCTCACCCAGCAGGGCACCTACAAGCTCGCGCTGGTGAATGCCGGTGTGTTCGCCAGCTATGAACTGGGCGGCGAGAAGAAGCGCTGGCGCGGCGACGCGGCGAACCTGGCGAAGGAGCTGCCGGCCGGTGCGACGAATGTCGAAGTCACCGAAGCGGTGAATCGGGTGGAGACCTTCGTCAGCAACGGCAAGCCCAGCGGTACCGCGCTCAAACCCGAGGGCAAGGGGCTGGAGCTGGTGCCGTTCACGCATGTCACCGATCTGGTGGCAGGCGAGGGAGCTACCTTCCAGCTGCTGCTGGACGGCAAGCCGGCCGGCGACGTGAAGGTCACCGCGATCGCGGGTGCGACGCGCTATCGCAACGCGCAGGAAGAATTCACCGCCACCACCGGCAAGGACGGCAAGTTCACGCTGAGCTGGCCGCGTGCCGGTATGTACTGGATCAACGCCAGCGTGCAGGACGGCAAGACCAGCGTGAAGCAAGCGACGCAGCGCCGCCTGGCCTACACCGCGACGCTGGAAGTGCTGCCGCAGTAAGCACGCCATGACGGCAACATCATCCCTTGGCGTGCTCGCGCTGCATGGCCTGACCATGGGCACGGCGTGGTCGGCGCGCATCGTCGCACCGGCCGATGCGCCTGTGTGTGCTTGGCAGGATCGCATGCAGCGCTGCCTCGACGACATCGATGCGCAGATGAGCACGTACAAGAGCGCGTCCGCGCTGTCGCGTTTCAACACGGCAACCGCCGGATCCTGGGTCGAATTGCCGGACGCGTGCTTCATGGTGATCGCGCAGGCGCTGCGGTTCGCTCGCGACACCGATGGCGCTTATGACCCGACCGTGGGGCCGCTGGTGAACCTGTGGGGTTTCGGCCCCGATGCGCAGCCGTCGCAAACGCCAGGGGATGCTGAGATCGCCGCCGCCCGAGCGCGCACGGGCTGGTGGAAGCTGTGCATGGACGAAGCCGCGCGGCGCGTCTATCAGCCGGGCGGCGTGTATCTGGATCTCTCGTCCATCGCCAAGGGCTACGCAGTCGATCGGGCCGGCGAGGCATTGGATGGTGCCGGCGTATCCGCGTGGCTGGTGGAAGTTGGCGGCGAGATGAAGGCACGCGGCATGAAGCCAGACGGTTCACCCTGGCGTGTGGGGATCGAGCGTCCCGACGGCTCGGGTGCGTACGATCATGCGGTTGTCCTGAGCGGGCGCGCGATCGCTACCTCGGGCGATTATCGCCGCAGCTACTCGCATGACGGCGTGGCGCGCTCGCACCATATCGATCCACGCAGCGGCAGCCCGGTCGCTTCGCCGGTGGCTTCCGTGAGCGTGCTCGCGACGCACGCGATCGAGGCCGATCCGCTCGGCACGGCGATGACGCTGCTGGGTGTGGACGCCGGCCTCGCCTTCGCGCGCGAACACGGCCTGGCGGTGCTGTTCGTGCTGCGCGGCGCGCAGGGTTTCGAAACGCGCATGTCGCCAGCGTTCGCCGCGGCCTTGAACGCATGACGCGCGGCACGGCACGTGCCATCGCGCACGAAACGCTGGGCCATGTTCTCGCGCTGTTGCCTTTGCTGACGCTCGCTGCCTGGTTCTTTGCGCTGCACACAGGCGCGATGCAGTGGCGCGATCCGGGCCCGGCGCGCTGGTGGGCGGCGGCCGTGAGCTTCACCGCATGGCTGATGCTCATCGCGTTGCGGTACCGGCAGCGTGCGAACAGACCAGGCGATGAGAGTGACGGCGTCGCCGTCCTGATTGCCTACGCCAGCCAGACCGGCTTCGCCGCGCAGCTGGCCAGCCGGACCGCTGACCAGCTCGGTGCCGCCGGCATGCCCGCGCAGGTGGTCGAACTCGGCAGCCTCGACGACAAGGCCTTGCGCGCCCCCGGCCGCGTGCTGTTCGTGGTGAGCACCACCGGCGAAGGCGATGCGCCGGATAGCGCAGCCGCGTTCGAAAGACGCTGTCTGGCGCGCACGGTCGCCTTGCCGGAGTTGCGCTATGGCTTGCTCGCGCTGGGCGATCGGGACTACGCGGCGTTCTGCGGCTTCGGCCGGCGGTTACGTCACTGGCTGGCGCAATCGGGCGCGCAGCCGCTGTTCGACGCAGTGGAAGTAGACGATGGCGATGCCGGCGCGCTGCGCCATTGGCAGCATCATCTGAGCCTGCTTAGCGGCGCCAGCGAGATGCCAGACTGGCAACGCGCACCGTATCGGCGCTGGCGTCTGGTCGGGCGTCGCCTGCTCAATCCCGGCAGCATAGGGGCGCCGTGCTTCCATCTTGCCCTGCGGCCGATCGAGGGCGAGCTGGCATGGGAAGCCGGCGACATTGCGGAAATCGAACCTCGCCATGCCGCGGACGATGTGGCGCGATGGCTCGCCGCTACAGGCTTCGACGGCACGGCGCCAATCGCCGGCGCCGTACCGGGCGAAACCCTCGCCGATCGCCTCGCGCGCAGCCATCTGCCCCCGGTCGCCGACGTCGTCGGCTGGGACGTGGCGCGCCTGGACGCGGCGCTGTCGCCGCTGCCGCATCGCGAATACTCGATTGCCTCGGTGCCCGCCGACGGCGCGCTGCACCTG
This sequence comes from Dyella sp. CR10, assembly GCF_055814425.1. Classification (NCBI taxonomy): domain Bacteria; kingdom Pseudomonadati; phylum Pseudomonadota; class Gammaproteobacteria; order Lysobacterales; family Rhodanobacteraceae; genus Dyella; species Dyella sp. CR10. The sequence goes on along the minus strand of NZ_CP185986.1, from coordinate 3,297,032 downwards.
CTGGTGCGGCAGATGCGCCGCGACGATGGCCGCCTGGGACTGGGTTCGGGCTGGCTGACCCGGGATGCGGCGGATGGCGCGGAGATCGCGCTGCGCGTACGCGCCAATCCATCGTTCCACCCGCCCGCGCCGGAGCGGCCGCTGATCCTGATCGGCAATGGCACCGGACTGGCGGGTCTGCGCGCCTTGCTCAAGGCGCGCATCGCTTCGGGAGCGCGGCGGCAGTGGCTGCTGTTCGGCGAAAGGCAGGCCCGGCACGACTTCTTTCACCGAGAAGAGATCGAACGCTGGCACCGCGGCGGCTGGCTGGAACGACTGGACCTGGCGTGGTCGCGCGACGCGAGCCCGGCCTATGTGCAGCAGCGCCTGCGCGAAGCCGCCACTGAATTGCACGCATGGATCGCACAGGGCGCGGCGATCTGCGTATGCGGCAGCCTGGCGGGCATGGCACCCGGCGTCGACGAAGTGTTGCGTGAGGCCCTGGGGACCACCACCGTCGAGCGATTGCGCGAAGAAGGACGCTACCGCCGCGACGTCTACTGAGATACACGTCGCCGCCGTGACCTTTGGCCTATGCCGGCGCATGCGCACATGGCGCAGGCTGGCGTATCGCCAGGGGAGAGACGAGCATGGTGGGACGTGGGGGCAAGCAGGTTTGCCTTGGGCTGATGCTGGCGCTGGGCGCCGCATCGTGGGTGGCGCTCGCGCAGGACGCACCCGTGCCCGCGGCCAGTACCGCGGTAGCGAACGCGCCGCCGGCCGCCGAAGCGGCGACGGACATCCCGCTGGCCGGCGCCGACGCTGCCGGCGTGCGCGAACCGAGCGCGCCGAATGCCTGGGGCGGCGAGCGCAGCGGTAGCGAAGCCACGCTGTCCGATCGCGTGGTCGGCTACCGCATCGATGCCGAGCTGGATGCGGCCAGGCATGCCGTCAGCGGTCGCGAGCAGATGACCTGGCGCAACCGCAGCGACCGCCCGGTGCGCAGCGTGTACCTGCATCTGTATCTCAATGCCTTCAAGAACGAGGGCAGCACCTTCTTCAGCGAACGCCGCGTGCTGACCGCACACGGGCATTCGCGCGGCGCTGCGACGCTGAAGAAAGGGCAGTGGGGCTGGATCGACCTGCGCCGCGTGCAGCAGGGCGAGGCAGCGCTGAAGTGGAACTTCGTGCAGCCGGACGGCGGACCGAAGACCGACGAGACCGTGGTGAAGGTGGATCTCGCCCAGCCGGTGGGTGCGGGCGAGACGCTGACGCTAGACATCGACTTCCTCAGCCAGCTGCCGCGCGTGGTCGAGCGCACCGGCTGGTGGGGCGATTTCAATCTCGTCGCGCAGTGGTTCCCGAAGATCGCGGTGCTCGAGCTGCCCGGCGAGCGTGGCGCAAAGGAAACACGCTGGAACGCCCATGAGTTCCACTTCAACAGCGAGTTCTACGCCGACTTCGGCAGCTATGACGTGCGCCTGACCGTGCCCTCCGACTACACCGTCGGCGCGGTAGGCGAGCTGCAGGGCGGGCCCGTGCAGAACGGCGGCAAGACCACCTATCACTACGTGCAGGGTGACGTGCACGATTTCGCCTGGGTGGCCGCCAAGGGCTACCAGACGCTGGACGGCAGCTACTCGGGTCCCGGCGTGCCCAAGGTGGCGGTGCGCGTGATCTATCCTCCGGAGTACCAGGCCAGCGCACAGCCGGTGCTGAAGGCGACCACGGATTCGCTGGACTACTTTTCGCGCACTCTGGGGCCGTATCCATATCGCACGGTGACGGCGGTGGTGCCGCCGTATAACGCGGCGGAAGCCGGCGGCATGGAGTACCCCACGTTCTTCACCGCGGAGGGTTATTCGAAGATCGACCCGCGCACCTCCGATCAGTGGGAGATCGACTTCGTCACCATCCACGAGTTCGGTCACGGCTATTTCTACGGCCTGCTCGCCTCGAACGAATTCGAGGAGCCGATGCTCGACGAAGGCCTCAATGAGTACTGGGACCAGCGCATGCTGCGCGAGCGCAACCAGCGCATCCTGGTGCCCGGCTCGTGGGCCGCACGGCTGGGCATCCGGCCGTCGATGGACGTGTTCGCGATGGAACGGATGAGTGCGGGGCTGAAGTCGCCGTACGACCCGCTCGCGCAGAACGCGTGGGACCGCTTCTCCAGCAGCAGCTACGGCACCGTGTATTCGCGCACCGCCACCGCCATGCATGACCTGGAGGAACGCCTGGGCAAGCCGGTGCTGGAGAAGGCTTTTCGCGAGTACTACCGGCGCTGGCATTTCCGCCATCCTTCGGTGGCCGACCTGCGCGCCACCCTGATCGACGTGTCGGGCGATGCGAAGAACGTCAACGAGATCTTCGACCAGTATGTCTATGGCACCGCCTTCATCGACGACCGCATCGCCACCATCGACAACGAAGAGGCCGTGCCGCAGGCCGGCGTCATCGACAAGGACGGCAAGCGCACCGAAGTGGATGCCGAAGCGCTGGAGAAGCAGCTCGACCAGCAGCGTGAGGATTGGCATAAAGCGCATCGCGGCGAGAAATCGGAAGCCGGGCCGTTCCCCTGGCGCGGCACCGTCACCGTTGTGCGCGATGGCGCGCCGGTGCCGCAGCTGCTGCGCGTGACGTTCGCCGACGGCAGCCACGAAGACGTGCGCTGGAATGACGCGCGGCGCTGGGCGCGCTTCACCTTCGAGAAGCCGACCCGGATCGTGTCGGCCGAACTCGACCCGGACCGGACCGTCCTGCTCGACGCCAACAAGCTCAACGACAGCCGCACCGACAAGTACAACGGCGCCGCTTCGCGTCGCTGGACCGCCGATGTCGCCGCCCTGTTGCAGGCCTTCTACTCCTTCCTGGTGACGCTGTGATGGCTCTCAAGAATTCTCGTCGCGTTTCCTTCGGCGCCGTGCTGGGCGCGCCGTTCGCGGCGCTGCAATGGCGCCTGATCCTGCTGTGGACACTGCTGATGCTGCTGCCGACGCTTGCCGCCGCACTGCCGCTGCTGCGTGCGCTGGATGAACTGCTCGGGCATTCGGTGCACGCCGACGCATGGGCGAGGCAGTTCGACGCGATCATGTTCGGCGATTCGGTGCGCGAGCTGATGAGCAACGGCGGCGCGCTGCGCGGCGGCTTCCTTGCCGGGTTGCTGCTGACTGTGCTGCTGTCGCCGCTGCTCAACGGCATGGTGGTGGGCAGCGGTCGTGCCGGCCGGCCGCTCGGCTTTGGCCATCTGCTGCAGAGCGGCGTCGTGGAGTACGGGCGCATGTTCCGCCTGATGCTGTGGTCGCTGCTGCCGTACGCGGCCGCAGTGTGGGCAGTGAAGCAGGGTATGGAGGCGCTGGACGACAAGACCGAACTGGCGGTGCTGGAGGCGCAGGCGCACTCGGCGACGCACGTGGCACTGGTGCTGTGCGCGCTGTGCGTGGTGCTGGCGCAGGTGATCGTCGAATCCGGCCGTGCCGCGTTCATTGCCGACCTCGGCCTGCGCTCGGCGACCAAGGCGATCTGGCGCGGCCTGTGGCAACTGCTGCGGCGGCCCTTCAGCAGCCTGTTCGGCTATCTGTTCGTCAGCGCGATCGGCTTCGGCGTCGCCTTCGCGTTCGGCGTGGCACGCGCCAATACGACGGCGGTGGGGGCCAATTTCCTGCTGGCCTTTGTGCTGACTCAGCTGGCGGTGGCGGCGATCGCGTGGATGCGCACCGCGCGCTTGTTCGCGCTGGCGGAAGTAGCGCGTTCGATCAACGGCGGCGGACGGCGCGCCGCGTTCTGAGGCGTGCCGCGATGTAAGCCTCTCTCCCTCTGGGAGGGGACGGCGTGAGGGTTCGGGCGGAGCGTGGAAGTGATGCGCTCCGCTCCGGGCGTCCCCTCAACCGCAGCGAGTCCCCGCAGCACCGACACCTTCTATTCCGCTCGATGCGTGGCTGCCGGTTGGAGTGAGCGCAGCGAACCCCGACGTTCGCGGGCGAGACCATCCGCAGATCAAAGCGCCAGGCGGACCAGCACGATTTCGCCGCCGCCCTCGATGCGCAAGCGTCCGCGCGCTTCGACCCACGTCGATTCGCCTTGGCTCAGCGCGAGGCTTTCGTCGTCTGCTTGCAACCGGGTCTGTCCCGTCAGCATGTGCAGGAACCAGAGTGCCTTCGCGGCAGGCGGCAGCAGCATCGCGCCGTTCAAGGGCCGTGCGATGAGTTCGCCTTCGGCGTCATCGCGCAGCATCAGGTTGAACGCACGGGTCGGGCCTTCCGTGAGGCGCGCGTGCGGCGGTTCGCCACCGTCGAAACGGATGACGGCCAAGCGCAGCAGCGGCTGTTCGTGTCTGTGCGGAAAATGCAGGGTGAGCGGCGCGTCCAGTGCGGCGAACTGCCGGCGCACGCCGGGCAAGGTGGAGAAGTCGGCGTCGCGTTCGAGGTTGGCGATGCTCAGGCGCCAGCGCCATGCCTGCGGATCCGGCCCGCTGGCCAGAGCGGTAGTGGTGCCGGCACCGTTGGCCCAGGCTTCCGTGCGCAGGGTTTCGGCGTTGATGCGGCGAAAGGCGCTCATGTGTAGCGCGTCAGCCCGCGCGCCGCTCAGGCGTAAGCGGCGCGGCGCGTTTCGCGATACGGCGGGTAGTACGCGAACACATGGTTGTAAGCGCCGCAGAAATCCATGTCCTCGATGTGCTCGCCGCCGAGGCGTTCGGCCAGGCGGTCGGAGGCATCGTTGCCCACGCGCACGAGGCTGATCACGCGCTGCGCGCGCAGCTGGTTCCAGGCGTAGTCGAGGATCGCGCTGCCCGCCTCGGTGGCATAGCCGTGGTGGCGGTATTCGGCCTTGAGCATCCAGCCCAGTTCGAGGCCCGGCCAGCCCTCGGGATTCATCAGGCCCGCCCGGCCGACGAAGGCGCCGGTTTCCTTCAGTTCGAGCGCCCACATGCCGTAGCCGCGCAATTGCCAGTGACCCAGCAGCATGGCCAGCGAACGCCAGGCATGGCCGCGGTCCAGCGGCTCGCCGTCGCCGACCCAGCGCGTGCTGGAGGGGTCGGCGAGCATCGCGGCGTAGTCGTCGAAATGGCTGGCGTTGAGGGCGGTAAGGCGCAGGCGCGCGGTTTCGAGGGTGGGTATGTCGAACATCGCGGTAATTCAGATGACGGGCGTGCCGGCCAGCAAGCCGGCGAGGGCGCGGGTACTCATGGCCAGGCTTTCGGCCCAAGGCAAGCCGATAATTTTCCCACCAGTGGCCGTGTCGATAAAGTCCTCCTCCTGGCCAGGGGCGAGGAGGTGGCGGTAGTCCACCGTGATCTCCGTGCCCGCCGGCAGGTCCCGCGCGGCGAACACGAAGCCGAGGTGCCACAGCCCGGTGGGCTCGAAGCTGTGGTTGATGTAGCACTCGTCGGGCCAGTCGGGGGACAGCGTGTAGCGGTCCTCGAACCAGCGCGCGCTGGCGTGGAGCTGGGCCTTCAGCTCCGGCGAACCCAGGATCTCGGCAAGCGACCAGGTGCGGTCGATCGTGTCCGGCGCGGTGACGACGCGGCCGGCGGCCACGTCCTGCTCCAGGAACAGCCCGTTGCCGGCGCCTCCGATACCCGAAGCGGCAATGCGGTAACGCGGCAGGATCATGGCGTGGAGGGCGCGAACAGCCGAAGGAATCGCTTCATGGAGCCTGGATCTGGGGCCATGGGACATGCCGCCCGGATGACCGGGCGGGCGGAAGTGAAGGCGGAGTGTAGGCGCAACCGTGGCGACCCGCCAGGGTCGCCACGGTGCAGCGGGAGGGCGATGGAACGCATGGGGTGGATGCTTGCTGGCGGCCTCGACCATGGCGGCCGGCGGTGTTCCTGCCCTTCCTTGGTTTCCCCCGGCTTATTCCTCCTCGGCCTTCCTGGCCTTGCCTTTGGCCTTGCCCGGCGCCGCCTCGGCCTTGGCGCCATCGCCGGACAGCAGAATCGCGGACCGGTTGCGCTCCAGCGTTTCCGCGCCGACGCCCTTGACCTTGCCGACCTCGTCGACGCTCTTGAACGGCCCGTGCTCCTCGCGCCAGGCCACGATGGCGGCCGCCTTGGCCGGGCCGATGCCGTCCAGCGCCTTGGCGATGGCCGCGGCGTCGGCGGTATTGACGTTGACCGGCGTGGCGGCATGCAGCGGCAGCGCCAGGCTCAGAGCCAGGCCGAGCGCGATGGGGGCGAGTTTGCGAAACATGGAAATCTCCTCGTGGACAGGGAAAGCGCGACGTCTGCGCGCCGCATCGCCACCTTGCCGCGCATGCCGGCAAGCCACAGCCGGCGCACTGTCCGCGTCGCGGTACGCGGGAGGCCTCATGTCGTGTGCGTTGTCGCCTACGCGACTGTCAGTGGTGCTCTCGGCGCCGCTGATACAATCGGCGCTTTCCCTTTGCCCAGGAGTCCTCATGGATACCGCCCGCCTTTCCGGTTTCATCAGCGGCCTGTGGGATGCCGAGATCGTGCCTCAGCTGATGGAGTACATCCGCATCCCCAACAAGTCACCGATGTTCGATCCCAAGTGGGTAGAGCACGGCCACATGGACGCCGCGGTGAAGCTGATGGAGACCTGGGCGCGCTCCAAGCTGTCCGCCTTGCCGGGCGCCACGCTCGAGGTGGTGCGCCTGGAAGGCCGCACGCCGCTGATCTATATCGAGGTGCCGGGGCAGGGCGACGACACCGTGGTGCTTTATGGCCATCTCGACAAGCAGCCGGAAATGACCGGCTGGGCCGAAGGCCTGGGTCCGTGGACCCCGGTGATCAAGGGCGACAAGCTGTACGGCCGCGGCGGCGCCGACGACGGCTACGCCATCTTCGGCTCGCTGGCCGCGCTGCTGGCGCTGCGCGAGCAGGGCGTGCCGCATGCGCGCTGCGTGGTCATGATCGAAGCCTGCGAGGAATCGGGCAGCTATGACCTGCCGTACTACGTCGATCATCTGGCCGCGCGTATCGGCAATCCCTCGTTGGTGGTGTGCCTGGATTCGGGCTGCGGCAACTACGACCAGCTGTGGCTGACCACCTCGCTGCGCGGCATGACCGGCGGCGAGCTGACCGTGCAGGTGCTGGAGGAGGGCGTGCATTCGGGCGACGCTTCCGGCGTGGTGCCGTCGAGCTTCCGCATCCTGCGCGACGTGCTGTCGCGCCTGGAGGATCCGCAGACCGGCACGATCAAGCCCAAGGAGCTGTACGTCGACATCCCGGCGCAGCGCGTCGAGCAGGCGAAGCAGGCGGCCAAGGTGCTTGGCACCGCCATCTACGACAAGTTCCCCTTCGTCGAAGGCATGAAGCCGGTCACCGACGATCTCGCCGAGCTGGTGCTCAACCGCAGCTGGCGCCCGCAGCTGGCCGTGACCGGCGCGGACGGCTTGCCGCCGCTGGAAAGCGCCGGCAACGTGCTGCGGCCGAAGACCTCGGTGAAGCTCAGCCTGCGCCTGCCGCCCACGCTCAACGGCACGCAGGCCGGCCAGTTCGTCAAGCAACTGCTGGAAAAGGACCCGCCGTACGGCGCCAAGGTCAGCTTCAAGCTGGAGAAGGATGGCGGCGGCTGGCACGCGCCGCAGCTGTCGCCGTGGCTGGAGCAGACGGTGACCGAGGCCTCGCAGCACTATTTCGGCGCGCCGGCCGCGTACATGGGCGAGGGCGGCAGCATTCCGTTCATGGGCATGCTGGGCGAGAAGTTCCCGCAGGCGCAGTTCCTGATCACCGGCGTGCTGGGCCCGCACTCCAACGCGCACGGCCCCAACGAGTTCCTGCACATCCCCACCGGCAAGAAGGTGAGCATGGTGGTCGCCGAAGTGGTGGCGCGCCACTTCGAGCAGGCCGGCAAGGCCTGAGCCGAAAGCGCCGCCCCCGTGGCGGCGCGCTTTCGCGACGCCATGAGCGTGACGGACAGCGACTACAGCTACATCGCGGCGAACTGGGCCGCGGTGCGCGACCGCGTGGATGCGGCCTGCCGTGCGGCCGGCCGCGATCCCGCCGAAGTCGGCATTCTGCCGGTCAGCAAGACCTTCGGGGTGGAGGCCATCCGCGCTGCGGTCGCGCTGGGCCTGCACCGCTTCGGCGAGAACAAGGTGCAGGAGATCCGCGACAAGGCCGGCCCGCTGGCCGATGCCGGCATCGACTGGGTGATGATCGGCCATCTGCAGACCAACAAAGCCAAGGACGTGGCCCGCCTGGCCAGCGAAGTGCAATCGCTCGATCGCCTGGATCTGGCCGAGGCGCTCGACCGCCGCCTGCAAACGGAAGGGCGGGCGATCGACGTGCTGGTACAGGTCAAGACCTCGCCGGAGGAAAGCAAGCACGGACTCGCACCGGCTGATCTGCCGGCTTTCCTGGGGCGCCTGCGCGCTTTCGACACCCTGCGCGTGCGGGGCCTGATGACCATGGCGGTGAACGCGGAAGAAGCCGAACCGGTGCGCGCCTGTTTCCGCCTGCTGCGCGAACTGCGCGACCGGATGGCGGCGCAGGGCCACGACCTGCCGCGTCTTTCCATGGGCATGAGCGGGGATTTCCCGCTGGCCGTCGCGGAGGGTGCCACCGAGGTGCGTATCGGCACTGCGATCTTCGGGCGACGGACGCCCTGACCGGCTTTGAGAGGACGCCGGGTAGACCTGTTACGGACCTCCGTCACAGTTCCGAGACGAAAGCGCCTAAGAAGAATTCCTAGGCAGGTCGGGGCATTACGGTGATTTCCGCCTGTTTTCAGATGGATGCTGGACGTTTCTCAGGCCTTCAGTTTTATGAAACCGCGGGGTTTAGTTAACCCCAATCGAACATACGGTCTATATCGCTTTGCTAAGTTCACGGCTTCGTCACGGTCGCCGACACACCCGGCGGCCAATCTCATGAACAGCAAAGGGATTTTTCCCGCATGCCAATCAAGCGATTGACCGCCCTGTCCGTGCTGGCCGTTGCCGCCCTCGCAGCCGGTCCCGTTTTCGCCAGCCCCAGCGGACAGCCCTCGCCGGCCATCGCTACGATCACCCCGCCGCTGATGAGCCAGTTCGCGGCTCTCGCGCCGGCCCAGGCGATCTCCCAGTCCGTACTGCCCGCCGCGCCGGCCATCGCCGCCGACGAAGAAGGCAATGCCGACGACCTGCGCAAGACGCTGATCGACTTGGCCATGAAGCTGCGCGACATCCGCTACGTGCGCGGTGGCCACGATCCTTCCACCGGTTTCGATTGCAGCGGTTTCGTCCGCTATGTGTTCGCCCATGCCGTGGGCCTGGAGCTGCCTTCCAATTCGGCCGGCCAGTTCCTGGCCGGCCTGAAGGTGAAGCGCTCGGAAATGCAGCCGGGCGACCTGGTGTTCTTCCGTACCGCCGGCCGCCGCGGCGGCGGACGCATCTCGCACGTGGGCATCTACATCGCCAACGGCCAGTTCATCCATTCGCCCTCGCGCGGCAAGACGGTGCGCGTGGACAGCCTCGAGCAGTCCTACTGGGCCAAGCGCTTCGCCGGTGCCAAGCGCCCCGAGGGCATGGCGCAGAACGGCTGAGCCGCTCCAGGATTTTCCGCAGTCGAAGGCCGCCGAAAGGCGGCCTTGTTTTTTTGGGGGAGCAGGGAACGGGGCGCATGCTCGAGCGGGCTGAAGAGGCTCCGCAACGAATGCTTCCGAGCGCCAAGTGTTTCCGCTGGGATTTCACCCCGACCCACGCTTAGCCCGGCTGGCGGCCCAGGCGGCGCAGTTCGTCCGATTCCACCACGCGCACGCCCTCGCCGGGCTGGCGCGCAAGCTGCCACAGTGCGCGGGCGACTGTCTCGGCGCGGATGCCGCGCCATCGGCCGGGCAGCAGGCGCGACAAGGGCGCGGCCAGGGTTTCGCCAAGGCGGAACTCGTCGCGCGACCCCAGCAGCAGCGACGGCCGCACCAGGGTCAGCTGCGGCCAGCCCTGTTCGCGCAGCGACTGTTCCAGCTCGCCTTTGACGCGCGTGTAGAAGCTGCGCGAGGCCGGGTCGGCACCGAGAGAGCTCATCACCAGGTAATGGCGCGCGCCGAGCTTGCGTGCGCGGCGGCCGAGCGCCAGCGGCAGATCGTAGTCGGTCATGCGGAACGCCTCGCGCGAACCGGCCTGCGCGAGCGTGGTGCCGAGGCAGCAGATGGCGATATCCACCGGCGGCTGCAGCTGCGGCAGTACCCGGTGCAACAGCCCGACCGGATTCTCCAGCCGCGGGGCGGACGGCAGTCGGCGCCGCGTCGGCGCAAGCACGCGGGCCACCGACGGATCGGCGAGCAGTTCGCGCAGAAGCAGGCCGCCGGTGAGCCCGGTGGCTCCGGCGAGCAGGACGTGATGATGCGATGCGTTCATGGGTGCAGCGGGAGGACCGACCCGCACAGACTGCCACGCTTCGCCGGTGTTGCGCGTGATGTCCCGCTCAGCCCTGCATGCGCGGGGTCAGCGCGCGACCATGGTCACCGGACGGCGGAAACTCGCCATCGGTTTCCATTGCGGATAGCTGGCATCCATCGACAATCGCCCGCCCACCATGAACAGCGCACGCAGGTCCTCGGCCACGCCGCGCATATCCCAGCCGGGGTCGACATCGGCCTGGGGCTGGCTGGCGCTGGCGGCAAGGAAGGCGCCGTAGCGCGAGCGTCCCGCGGCGAGGCCGCCATCGAGCAGATTCAGGCCCGAGCGCGCATACAGCACCGGCACGCCGCGACTGGCGAAGCTCAGCGCGTCCGAGTGGAACAGCAGGGCGCGCGTGCGCTCGTCGTCGGGGGTGAGGCTGCGGCGCTGGCTGCGCAGGGCATCGGCGAGATAGTCGTCCATCTGCGACTCGCCATAGCCGACGACGTTCAAGTCGCGGCTGGGGCCGAGCCCGGGCAGTGCGTCCAGTTCGATCTCGGCGACGGTGTGCTCCAGCGGCATCGGCGGATGGTCGACGTAGTAGCGCGCGCCGAGCATGCCGGCTTCTTCCAGCGTGAGCGCGACGAACAGCACGCTGCGGTGGGGCTTCGGCGCGCGATGCGTGAAAGCCTCGGCCAGCTCCAGCAGGCCTGCCAAGCCGGCCGCGCTCTGCGCCACGCCATGCAACGACTGACTGTCGCGCGCGTCGGGGTGGTCCCAGTGCGTGGCGTAGACGATGGCGTCATCGGAACGTTTGCTGCCCGACAGGCGCGCGATCACGTTGGGCGAGGTGCCACGGCTGATGTCGCTGTCGATGGCCAGGCTGGCCTTGACTGGCAGGGCAATCGGACGGAAGCCGCGATGCTGTGCGGCCTCGCGCAGCGTGTCGAAGTCCACGCCCGCATCCGCGAACAGGCGTTGCGCGGCCGCCGTGGTCAGCCAGCCGGCGAGGGAGGGCGTGGAGCGTCCGCGGGTGTCCTCGGGCAGGCCGTACCAGGGGCCGGCCCCACGGTCGAGCACGCTCTGCCAGGCGAAGCCCGCCGCGGTTTCGTCGTGCACTACGAATACTGCGGCCGCGCCGTGCCGCGCGGCCTCTTCCACCTTGTAGCGCCACGAGCCGAACAAGGTCGGCCAGCGGCCATGGAACAACGCCGGATCCTGGCTGTTCCAGCCCGGATCGTTGATCAGCACGATGACGGTCTTGCCCTTGAGGTCCTGCCCGTCGTAGTCGTTCCATGCCTGCTCGGGCGCGACGATGCCATAGCCGGCGAACACCAGCGGCGACGTATCGATCGCCGCGTGCGGCAACGCGGCTGGCGAGTTGACGACCATGTCGGTGCCCCACGACAGCGACAGCGGCTGCGCCCCGTCGGCGATACGCAGAGTGGCGCGCGCAGCGTCGCGCACGCGGCTGGCAACGAAGGGCACGTCCTGGGTCCAGCTGTCGCCATTGCCCGGCTGCAGGCCCATGCGCTCGAATTGCCCGATCAAATACGCCACCGTGCGCCGCTCGCCATCGCTGCCCGGTGAACGGTCGCGCAGCGCGGGCGCGGACAGTGCACGGAAATGGACGGCCAAATCCTCGGGCATGATGCCGGGCGAAAAGTTCGCCGTCGTATCGTCATCGCGCGATGCCACCTGGTGATGCTGGCATGCGGCCAGCAACGTGCACAGAGCGAACATGGACAAGAGACGGCGCATTCCTCGGGATCCCGTGCGATACGGTTCGCGGGAATGTAACCGCGTCGGTGCCCGCTGAAAACGCGCAAGATTGTGCGATGGATCGTGCAAGGAACGCAGGGCCGGCATGTACGGAAATGCCGGCCCTGCAGTCGACTTGCCGCTGTCAGCTCTTGGCGCCGAAGTGATAGCTCGCCTCGATCCACCACTGACGGCCGTACGGATCGTAGTTACCAACCGGGTAGAACGGCCAGCCGCTGCCGGTGCGGTCGCGCGGCGGCGCCTTGTTCAGCAGGTTGTTGATGGTCAGCGACACGCTGGCGCGGTCGGTGATGCGCCATGCCACGCTGGCGTTGTAGCGGAAATAGGGCGCAATGCGTCCGCTCTGATCGGCATTGAGCAAGCTGCCGTAGCGGATGCCGTACAACGTGGTGGTGACATCGCGGTAACTCCAGCTGAGGCTGCCGTTGAGCTTGCTGCGCCACTCGTAGGTGCTGCCCGAATCGCTCTGGCCGGCGCCGTTGCGCAGATCGAGCACGGTGCCGCCGGGGAACTGCTGGTAATCGTGCGTGAGCACCAGCGTGTAGTTCAGGCGCAGGGCGAAATCGCCGGCACGCGCACTGCCCCAGCGCAGATTGCCGCTGGCGTCGATGCCGCTGGTGCGCTCGCTGGCGGCGTTGATCGGGTTGACGTAGATGCGCGTGGCGGTGAGCGGATCCACCGCGCCGGCGGCATTGCGCTGTACGCGCGCCAGCGTGGCCTGGCACTGCGGCGAGGCGATGTCCACCGGCTGGCCGGCCTGCGTGCGGCCCAGGCGACAATCGGCTTCGTCGCTCAGCACGCCATCGGCGCTGAGGTTGGTGACTTCGTTGTCGATGCGCACGTGGTAGTAGTCGATCGAAAGATCGAACTGCCGGCTTGGCGACCACACCAGGCCATAGCTGTACGAACGGCCGTTCTCCGCCTTGAGCTTGTCGCTGCCGTAGCTGGTGTAGTTGATGCTCTGGTTGGCGAAGTCGCAGCTGCCGAAGGGCTGGCCTGCCACGCGGCAGCGGTAGTAGTCGGTCAGGCCCGGGATATAGCCGTTGGTCGCGCTGGCGAAGATGTAGTTCATGTCCGGCGCACGGAAGCTGGTGGCCACGTTGCCGCGCAGCAGCAGCGAATCCACCGGGCGATACTCGAGCCCGGCGCTCCAGGTGGCCTTGCGGTCGTGGCGGCCGGCATAGCTGTAGCTGTCGTAGCGCCCGGCCACGGTGGCGATGAGCTTTTCGTAAAGCGGCAGGCTCAGCTCCGCGCCGACCGCATAGCGATCGCGCTTGCCGCTGGATGGCAGGTTGCCGCTGTTGTTCCAGAACACGCCTTCGCGCAGGCGCTCGTCCGGCGTGTTGCGGTAACCCTGGCTGCCCGCCTCGATCACGCCGGCGAAGCCCGCCGAGCCGCCGGGCAGGGCGAACAGGTCATCGTGGTTCGCGCTCAGGCTGAGCGTCTGCACCCAGGCGGTGTTGTGGCTGGCGTAGGTGTCCGTCAGCTGGTCCCATGCATCGGGCGTGAGTGGCCGATAGAGCCGCGCGGGATCAGGCGTATAGACGGCCACGCCGTTGGAGGTTCCGCTGCGCGGGCCGAGGAAGTATTCGTCCAGCCCATTGAGGAAGGCGCGCCGGCTGGTGATGTTGTCGTACTCCGAGCGGTTGTACGCCGCTTCGTAGCGCCAGTGCTCGCCGGCGCGGCCACGCACGCCGACAGTGGCGTTCCAGGCGCGTTCGAAGAAGCGGCTGCCTGCCTGCGTGCGCCCGCCGATCTCTTCCGGAGAGAAGCGGCGGTACCAGCGCTCGGGCTGTCCGGTGGCGCTATTGATGAAATAGCTGTCGCCGGCGGCCAGCGAGGTCCAGCTCGGCGCGCGCGTGGTGTTGCGGATCTTGTCCACGCCCAGCATGAAATCGCCGAACAGTTCCGTATCGTCGCTGAGCTGGTAATGCAGGCCGGTATAGGCGTTGACGTTGCGTTGCTGCGTCTGCACGGTCCAGAACGTCGGCGGGGCACGGTCGCTGCCGCAGTAGTAGCCCAGCCGCGGGTTGTAGGCGCGGCGCACGGTGCCGCCGTAGAGACCGCTCAGAGCGTCGCAGGTACCGGTGCCGGGATCGACGTACTTGCCCGTGTTCATGTCGCGTCGATAGAACACCGCGGTGGGGATCGTGGGTGCGCCGTGGAGACTCGGGTCGCGCGCGAGCGAATCCATGAAGCGGCGGTCCGTGCCCCAGATCGGCTCGCGGCGGGTCAGCTCCACGCCGAACACGGCGTCGAGCTTGCCCCAGCTGTGCCCGCCGCCGATCTGCAGGCGCTGGTTGGCGCCGCCGCCGCCTTGCGTGCCGCCGGTGCGCAGTGCGACATCCAAGCCCTTGGCCTTCTGCTTGAGGATGACGTTGACCACGCCGGCGATCGCATCCGAGCCGTACACCGCGGATGCTCCGCCGGTGAGCACTTCGATGCGGTCGATCATCACGGCGGGGATGTTCGCCAGGTTCACGAAATTCACCGAGCCGTCGTAGGCGACCGGGTAATCCGCTACGCGGCGTCCGTTGACCAGTACCAGCGTGTGGTTGGGACCGAGTCCGCGCAAGTTGATGGTGTTGGCGGCCGGCGTGAAGGTGTTGCCGAAATCCTCGCCCTGAGTCATGCCGGTGTTCTGGCTGAGCGAGTTGATGGCGTCGTAGACGCTGCGGAAGCCGCGCGACTGGATGTCCTGTGCGCTGATGGTGATGACCGGCGAAGGGCCTTCGATATCCGCGCGCGGAATGCGCGAGCCGGTCACGGTGACCTGTTCGAGCGTCTTGCTGTCCTGCGGTGCGGGCGTGTCGTCGGCGGCATGCGCGCCGAAGGCGAGGGAGAGACCCAGCCAGAGCGAAGTGCGCAGCCATGCGCCGCGCGTTGCGATCGGGAGAGACATGAAACGTGGATTCCTGTGGGGGATGGGGGGCGCGGGCGGGGATGTCCCGCGCCGGAGGGCTCAGAAGCGGTAGTCCGCGCCGACGTAGACATAGCGGCCGCGGGGATCGGCCTGGGTCAGGTCGTAATACGTGTTGGACGGATCCCACGGCGGCCGGCGGTTCTGCAGGTTCTGTACGGCCAGCATGAGCGTGGTGTTGGGCAGACCCGTGTACGCGACGCTCAGATCGAACGTGTTCCAGGCCTTTACCCGCTCAGGGTAGGCGGGGCTCAGGCGGTTGTCCGGGTTTTGCCGGTAGCCGCCCACGTGGTACCAGGTCAGCGTGCTCGCGACGTCGTGGAAGCCCCAGGTCAGGCCGGTGCTGCCGCGCCACTTCGGCAGCGAGCCGAAGATGTTGGTGCCGGCGCCGTTCACCGGCGCGTCGCCGGCCACGCGCGGCTGGCTGTACTTGAGCAGGCGTGTCCAGCTGCCGTTGAGGATGAAGTCCCCGGCGGCGCCGGCATGCAACGTGTGGTGGAAGTCGAGATCGACGCCGTCGGTGGTCAGGCTCTGCTGGTTGCGGTACTGGTTGGTGATGATGCTGATGCGGCCCTGAGCATCGCGCTGCACGCGCGGATCCTTGCGCAGTACCAGCGTGGCGTCGTCGTCGGGGCCGATAATGCCGCGCTGAACGATGTGGTAGTAGTCCAGGCTCACGCTGGTGTCGGCGCTGGGCGAGATCACGAGGCCGCCGTTGTAGTTCTCCGAGCGCTCCGGGCGCAGCTTCGGATTCGCCGCGAACACGTCGGTATAGCCGCGACGCTGGCCGGGCGTCACCGGATCGTAGGGATCGACCACGGTGCTGTAGCTCACCGCGGTGCTGTGGGTGATCTCCGGCAGTGACGGGGCGCGGAAACCGCGCGAGTACGAGCCGCGCAGCAGCAGCCAGTCCAGTGGCTGGTAGCGCAGCGTGAATTTAGGCGCAAAGGCATTGCCGAAATCGTTGTAGTGATCCAGCCGTCCGGCCACGCCCGCTTCCAGCGTCGCAAGGATCGGCACGTTGAATTCTGCGTACGCGGCGTGCACGTCGCGCGAGCCGCGGATGATGTCGATGGCCGGGCGCAGTTCGCTGCCCGAGAGCACCGCCTGCGAGGTGCGCGAGTTGATCGACTCGTTGCGGAATTCGTAGCCGGCGGCGAAGCCCACCGCGCCTGCGGGAAGGTCGAACAACTGGGTGCTGGCGGTGGCGTCCACCGTGGTCAGGCGCGACACCGCCGGGCGGATGGTGGACAGGCGAAGCGCATCGATCGCCGCCTGCGAGTTATGGCCTGCAGCGAAGTCGTAGCCGCCACTGGCGAGCAGCGACTGGAAGGCGTAGCGGTTGCCGAAGTTGGTGACGTATTCCTTCAGGCTGCTTTCCGAGTGCCCGGCCGAGACGTCCCAGTCCCACGCACCGGTATGGCCTTTCACGCCACCGAGGAAGCGCGTGAAGATGGTGCGGTCGCGCTTGTTGCGCTGGCCCACGTTCCACAGGTTGGTGTTCACCGGGGTGGGCACGCCGTACGGGTTGGCGGGGTTGCCTGTCGGCAGTGTGGTGTCGATGTTCACCAATCGCTGGTTGGCATTGTCCCAGGCGCGCAGGCTGGTGCCGATCGCCAGCGGTGCGCTGAAGACGAAGGCGGCGTGACTGCGGCTGTAGACCGCTTCGCCGTAGGCCTGGATGTCGTCGGTGAGCTTCACCGTGGCCTTGAGCACTGCGTGGTAGCGCTCTACGCCGGGAATCAGCGAGGTGTAGGGCGCCGGGTTGTGGGCCCAGGTATTGCCGGCCTTGCCGGGCGTGATGGCGCCGTAGGGCACTTTGCGCACCGGGCCGACGGCATCGGCGAAGCCCTGGGTGGGATCGTTGTTGTAGTAGTTCGTCGGCGTCCAGTTGAGGCGGCCGCCCGGCTTGTCGCGGAAGTCGTTGTCGCGCAGCCAGCTCACGTCGTCCTGGTTGAGCTGCGACGTGCGCGTGCCGTCGAGGGCGAAGAACACGTTGTAGCCGTCCTTCTTCAGGTCGCCCTTGCCGAGCAGCAGGTGGAAGTTGTTGGAATGCTGCCCGGTGCCTTCGGTGCTGCCGCCGATGTTCGCGCCGAGCTCGGCGCCCTGATAGTTCTGCTTGAGGATGATGTTGACCACGCCCGCAATCGCGTCGGAGCCGTACACGGCGGATGCGCCGTCCTTGAGCACTTCGATGCGCTCCACCGCGGCCAGCGGCAGCGAATTCAGGTCGACGAAGGTGTCCTGCAGCTCGAACGCAGTGGCGTAGTTGGCGACGCGCTTGCCGTCCAGCAGCACCAGCGTGTTCTTCTGGCCCAGGCCGCGCAGCGAGATCCCCGCGGTGCCGGCGGAGAAGCTGCCGGTGAGCTGTTCGTTGACACTGTTGCCGGTGTTGGCCGAGATCGAGCGGAGCAGATCGGGCAGGGTGGTCTTGCCGCTGGCGCGGATCTGTTCGGCGGTGATCGTCTGGACCGGGCTGGGGCCCTCCAGATCGGTCGTCTTGATATTGGATCCGGTGACCGTGACGGCTTCGAGCTGGGTGGCCTTCTTGCCGTCGGCGTCTTCCGCGTGCAGCGGAGAAAGCGCGAGCGCCGAGGCGATGGCTAGCGGGAGCAGGCTGGGCTTGAACATGGGTGGAAGCATTCCTGTGAGCGCGTCCTTCCCGGCGCGAGGCCAGGTGACAGGGACGGCGGGATGCAGCGGGGGAGCTGCGGTCGGGGCGTACGCCGCGGGGACGGCGTCAAGGCAGGCGCGGGGAAACGCCTAAGGCTGGATCAGCCGATGCGACACATTCGACAGCGACAACAACACGCCATGCCTGCGAGGACGTGGCGGTCGGCGCGGTGCGAAGAAAGAGCGTGCGGGAGGTGCATCGTGGTATCCGGCATGACGTGCGTCCGTGGACGCTGGCTTGCTTGGAGCCGGGACAGGGGCCCGGTATCGAGGGAAAGCGGCGCGGGATCAGCGACAACAGCAACAACACATCGCGCACATGCGATGCGTGGTGCTGGCGATCCGGCGGTTGCCCTGGATAGTCACGATGAAAGGATGTTCCTGTGGAAAAGACGACGGCGCGTTGGGGAAGCGGCCGTATGGACGTCCATTTCTGCATCGCGTCGAAGCGATGTCAACCGGCAGGAGGCAAACGCGTTCGTGGCGGCGTCCGTGCATCGCGTCCAAGTCGCGCCCCCGCAAGGTTCCCGAGGCGGGGTGCGGCGCATTGTCGCAGGTTGTTGCGGGCGCCCCTGGGGCGTCGATGGCGGCATTGGCCGGCAGCCGCTAACCTTGGGCGCTTGCCTCCGGACCCGGCCATGGCCTACGACCTGCCTCCCGTCACCCGTAACCTGTTGATCGCCAATGTGGTGATCTACCTGCTGCAATGGCTGATGCCGATGCAGACGGCACCGTTCGCGCTGTGGCCGCTGGGCAGCGGCTACTTCGAGCCGTGGCAGGTGGTGACCAACGCCTTCATGCATGGCGGCTTCACCCACCTGTTCTTCAACATGTTCGCCCTGTTCATGTTCGGCGGTCGCGTCGAGCGGCTCTTCGGCGCGCGCCATTTCACCCTGTACTACTTCGTCTGCCTGGTCACCGCCTCGGTCCTGCAGCTGCTTTGGCTGCGCTACTTCGAGCAGGACTTCCAGACGCCGACGGTGGGCGCCTCCGGCGCGATCTTCGGCCTGCTGCTGGCCTTCGGCATGATGTGGCCGCAGGAGCGCCTGATCGTATTCCCGATCCCGGTGGCGATCCCGGCCTGGCTGTTCGTGATCGGCTACGGCCTGCTGGAACTGGTGTCCGGTACCGCCGGGTGGATGCCGGGCATCGCGCATTTCGCGCACCTGGGCGGCATGCTGGGCGGGTACGTGCTGATCGAATACTGGCGCGGCAAGCTGCCGATCAAACCCAAGCGGCGCCTGTTGCGCTGATCCTTTCCCTACCGAAGATCGCCTGTCGATGACTCAGCACCTGCAGCGCCGGCTGACCCCGCGCCATATCACTTTCATGGCCCTGGGGATGGCGATCGGCGCCGGCCTGTTCCTGGGCTCCGCCAATGCGATCAACCTGGCCGGTCCTTCGGTGCTGTTCGCCTACATGGTGGGCGGCGCGATGATCTTCATCATCATGCGCGCGCTCGGCGAGATGGCCGTGCACGACCCGGTGGCCGGTTCCTTCAGCACTTACGCGCACCGCTACCTGGGACCGTTCGCCGGCTATCTCACCGGCTGGAACTACTGGATCCTGATGGTCGGCGTGGGCATGGCCGAAAGCACCGCCGTGGGCATCTACATGACGCAGTGGTTCCCGGACATACCGCGCTGGGTGTGGGTGGGTGCCAGCGTAGCGATGATCGGCAGCCTGAATTTGATGGCGGTGAAGTTCTACGGCGAGACGGAATTCTGGTTCACCCTGATCAAAGTGGTGACCGTGGTGCTGATGATCCTCGGCGGCGCCAGCATGATCTGGCTGGGCTGGGGCAACGGCGGGCAGCCCGTCGGTCTGTCCAACCTGTGGTCGCATGGTGGCTGGTTCCCGCACGGCGTCACCGGCATGGTGCTGGCCCTGCCGGTGGTGGTGTTCGCCTTCGGCGGCATCGAGACCATCGGCATGGCCGCGGGCGAGGCCGCGCAGCCGGAGCGCACCATCCCGCGCGCGGTGAACTCGGTGCTGTGGCGCATCCTGATCTTCTACGTCGGCGCGCTGTTCGTGATCATGGCGATCTATCCGTGGAATCAGCTGGGCACGCAGGGCAGCCCGTTCGTCACCACGTTCGCGAAACTGGGCATTCCGCAGGCGGCGGGACTGATCAATTTTGTGGTGATCACCGCGGCGCTGTCCGGTTTCAACAGCACCACCTTCAGCGGCAGCCGCATGCTCTACAGCCTTTCCACCAAGGGCCAGGCGCCGGCCTTCCTGAGTGGCGTGAGCGGACATGGCGTGCCGGTGCGCGCGGTGCTGGTCACCCTGGTCTGTCTGGTGTTCGGCGTGGTGCTGAACTACCTGCTGCCGGAGCGCGTGTTCGCGATGATGATGTCGATCCTCGCGTTCAACACGGTATGGACCTGGATGATGGTGCTGATCGCGCATTTCAGTTTCCGCCGGCGCCATGGCGCGACGGGGTTCGCGCTGCGCGCGTGGCCGTTGAGCAGCATCGTGTGCCTGGCCTTTCTGACGTTCGTGCTGGTCATGCTCGGCTACAGCCCGGATACACGCGTAGCGCTTTACGTCGGTGCGGGCTGGATCGTGCTGCTCACGCTGGCCTGGTACGGGCTGGGTATCGGCGAGCGCGTGCGCTCGCTGGCCTCGGCGGCCTGACGGTACGGCAGGGTAAGGAGGCCCGACATGCGCACGATAGGCCTGATCGGCGGCATGAGCTGGGAATCCACGGTCACCTATTACCAGCTGATCAACCGCGGCGTGCGCGAACGCCTCGGCGCGCTGCGTTCGGCGCGCGTGCTGCTGGACAGCCTCGACTTCGGCGAGATCGAAGCCTTGCAGCGCGCCGGCGACTGGGCGCGCGCGGGCGAACTGCTGGCCGACTCGGCGCGGCGCCTGCACGCCGGCGGCGCGCACGCTATCGTGCTGGCGACCAACACCATGCACAAGGTGGCATCCGCGGTCATTGCCGCGACGCCGCTGCCGTTCCTGCATATCGCCGACCCCACCGGCGCGGCGCTGCGCGCGGCGGGCTACGACCGGGTGGCGCTGCTGGGCACGGCCTTCACCATGGAGCAGGACTTCTACCGCGCGCGCCTGCTCGAGCGTTATCGCGTGCGCTGCATCGTGCCCGACGAGGCGCAGCGCAAGGATGTGCACCGGATCATCTACGAGGAGTTGTGCGCGGGCATCGTGCGCGAGTCTTCGCGCCAGCTCTATCGCGCCATCATGGTGGACTGCGCCGCGCGCGGAGCGCAGGCAATCATCCTCGGCTGCACCGAGATCGGGCTGCTGGTGGGGCGTGAGGACAGCCCGGTACCGCTGTTCGATACCACCGCGCTGCACGCGGCGGCAGCTGTGGATTTCGCGTTGGGCGGTCGGTAAGGGGAAGGGGCAAAGCGGAGGATGAGGTAGGGGGGGCGGTATCGCTCCGTAGACTTCCTCTCCCGGCCCCCTCCCCCGCGAAGAGAGGGAGAAGTGCAGCGGTATCGCAGTGAGGACGGGAATCAGCGCAACGCCAAAAAGTCCGGGCTCACCACGAAGCGCACCGCATCCAGCCGCAGACGTGACAACGGCAAGGCCGCGAGCAGGGCGCTACGTTCGCCGGCGAGCGTGGCGATCTCCGCCTCGCTGATGGCGGGGTTCACCGCGCGCAGCGCGAGCAGGCGCGACAGCTCCGCATCTAGCGTTTCGGTCGCATGCGCCACCGCTTCGACGATCGCGACCTGCGCACGCTGGCCGGCCAGTTCCTCGGCCTTCTCCAGCATCGGTGGCACCAGCTTGGCGAGGAACTTGCGATAGCGCGGCACTTCGATATTGCGGTCGGCCGCCTTGCGCAGGGAAAGCTCGCTGGGCTGGAAGCCGGCGCGTTCGGCCAGGCGCGTATCCACCACCACCGCCACGGGCTGGGTGGGGAGGAAGCGCTCGGCGTCGAGCGTACGATCGGCCACGCATTCGAGCAGGAACACCGCCTGCAACAGGGCGCTGCGCGGCGGCAGTGCGTCGTCCACCATGAAGGCGGCGTTGCCGTCCTCGCCGGACAGCACCAGGTCCAGCGCGCCGGCCACCATCGGGTGATCCAGGCGCAGCAGCGGCAGTTCTTCGCGCGCCAGGGCGACATCGCGCGCGAAGGTCGCGGCGACGGGGCCTTCAGCGAAACCCGGCAGCGCATCGGTGGAGAGGTACTGCGGATCAAGCAGCAGCACTTTGCCGCCGAGTTCCTCGGCATGCACGCCGAACTGTTCGAGCAGGCGCTGCACGAAGTCGTCGCGGCCCGGATCGTTTTCTTCGCGCGAGAAGGCCTGCTGCAGTTCGTCGGCGTGCAGGTCGCGGCTGGCCGCCAGTTCCAGCAGATGGTCGCGACCTTCGCGGATCAGCGCGGCCATTTCTTCGTGGCTGGCGCGGGTTTCGGCCAGCAGCACGTCCAGCTCCTGGTCGCGCCCATCGTCGCCGCGCGCATGCTGGTCGGCCAGGCGGGCCAGCGGCTCGCCATAGCGGCGCAGCAGCTCGCGGCCGTCGGCGGGGCTGAAGCGGAACGCGTCGATGCCTTCGTCGTACCAGCGCGCCAGCACGTGCTGCGCGCTGTCGGCCACGGCGAGGATGTGGATGCTGATGTCGTGCTTCTGGCCGATGCGGTCCAGGCGGCCAATGCGCTGTTCGAGCAGGTCCGGGTCCAGCGGCAGATCCCACAGCACCAGGCGGTGGGCGAACTGGAAGTTGCGGCCTTCCGAGCCGATTTCCGAACACAGCAGCAGGCGTGCGCCGTCCGGCTGCGCGAAATACGCGGCGTTGCGGTCGCGCTGCACGATGCCCAAGCCTTCGTGGAAGCGCGCCACGCCCGCGCCGGTGCGCGTGCGCAGGGCTTCTTCCAGCGCCAGCACCTTGGCCTGGCTGCGGCAGATGAGCAGGAACTTGTCCTGCGGATGCTCGTCCAGCAGGCCGACCAGGGCCTCGACGCGCGGGTCGTTGGCGTAGTCCAGCTCCAGCGCCGGGGAGGGCTGCTGGATGTCGGCGTGGAATTCGGCCAGCAGCGCCTGGCGGCCATCCTCGCTCAGCGAACCGGCGTCCAGCGTGTGCCACACCGGCACGCGCTGCGGAAAGCCGCCGATGCCGGCACGGCGGTTGCGGAACATGGCACGGCCGGTGCCGTGGCGGTCGATCAGCGCGGCGATCAGCTCGCGCGCGTTGTCCGGCTTGGTGGTGGCAGCCAGTCGAGCGAGCAGGGCCTGGTCGCCGGCGAAGGCCTCGCGCAGGGTGGCCAGCTGCGCCTCGTCCAGTGCTTCGCCATCGAGCAGGCGGTCGGCGATGCGCGAGAGGTTCTGGAAGCTGTCGGCCTCGGCCAGATAGCCGTCCAGGTCGCGGTAACGCTGCGGATCGAGCAGGCGCAGGCGAGCGAAGTGGCCGCTGCGGCCCAGCTGTTCCGGCGTCGCGGTGAGCAGGATCACGCCCGGCGTGACGGCGGCCAGCCGTTCGACCAACGCGTAGCGCGGGCTGGCCGCTTCGGGCGTCCAGGCCAGGTGATGCGCCTCATCCACCACCAGCAGGTCCCACGGGGCCTGCAGCAGCTGCTCGGCGCGTCTGGGATTCTGTTCGAGGAAGCCGAAATCGGCGATCACCAGCTGCTCGTCCTCGAACGGATTGGCGCCTTCGCCGTTGATATCCAGCGCTTCGCAGCGCTCCTCGTCGTAGATGGCGAAGCTGAGGTTGAAGCGGCGCAGCAGTTCGACGAACCACTGGTAGACCAGCGTGTCCGGCAGCAGCACCAGCACGCGCTGGGCGCGGCCGGTGGCGAGCTGGCGAGCGATGATCATGCCGGCCTCGATGGTCTTGCCCAGGCCGACCTCGTCCGCCAGCAGCACGCGGGGCGGGCGGCGCGATGCGGCGATGCCGGCCACGCGCAGCTGATGCGGCACCAGGCCGATGCGCGCGGCGCCCAGGCCCCAGGCCGGCGAACGGCGAGCATCGGCGCGGCGCTGCAGGCCTTCCACGCGCAGGTCGAAGCGCGCCACCGGATCGGTGCGCCCGCCGATCAGGCGGTCATCGGCCTGGCTGACGCTCTGCTCGTCGTCCAGCTGGCCCTCGTGCAGCTCGCGGCCTTCGCCGCGGTAGATCAGCAGGTCGTCCTTCACTTCGACCCGCTCGACCAGAAAGGCGATGCCCTTGCCGGAAACACGCTGCCCGGCACGGAATTCCGCGCGCACCAGCGGCGCCGAATCCGCCGCGTAGGGCCGCAGCACGCCGGCCTTGGCGAACAGCACCTGCACCCCGCGGCCCTCCACCCTGAGCACGGTGCCGAGGCCCAGCTCGGGTTCGGCGGTGGAGATCCATCGTTGGCCTGGAACGAACATCGATATGCCGTAAACGAACAAAGGGGCGGAGATTATCCGCCCTCGTGCAGGCCCTGCCTAGTTTTGCCTTACCGGTGCGATGAATTACTGGCAGGCATCCGCACTGGCCAGCGTGGACGAGGCCACTCTGCCGGAGGAGGACACGTTGAGCCGGATGCCGGGTATGCGGGTGGTGTTGGCGCCGAGACTGTCGCCAGCCTTGGCCTTCGCGCAGGTCAGGAAACTGACATCGCTGCCGGGCGAGGCTGCGTTGAGCAGCTCGCCGCGCGAGTTGAACGTCAGCGGCCCGCTGGCCGACGCGCGCACTGACGTGGTGGCGCTCATGTCCGGCGCCTGGCGCTGCAGGTTGTCGGCGGCGCCGGCGGCGGTGGAAGCATAGGCGACGCCCGGCGACTGGCCGGTATAGACGAGCCAGCCCAGGTCGTAATTGCCGTCGGTGCCACAGGTCGTGCCGGTGGCCGATGCACGCGGGCAGATGGAGACGTAGCTGCGCGTCGCCGCAGCCTGCCCGCGTGCGTACTGGAGGTCGGCCATGAGCGCGTTCGACTGCGCGACGGCGCGATTGCGGCGCATGAAATCGCGCATGGACGGATAAGCGAGCGCCGTGATGATGGCCAGTACGCCTAGCGTCACCATCAGTTCGACCAGGGAGAAGCCATTAAGTCGCCGACGGGTCATGTCTCATCCTTGTCCGCACAGTTCGTGCACGTGTTTTTCCGCTTCGGCCTTGGCGGCCTCGCGCTGCTCGGGCGTGAGCTTCGCGGCTTGGTCGAAGCTGCCGGGTGAACCCATCGTTCCGCCGGTGACGACCATCGCTCCGCTGGCGAGCACGTCCAGGTTTCTGCGCGCCGTGGCACAGGCTTGCTCGCGGTAGGCGTGTTCGTTCGCGTCGGGCGCGGGCGCGGGCGCGGGCGCCGGTGCAGGGGCGGAAGGCGCCGGCGCGGCCGGCGGCAGGTTGCCGCGCAACTCGAGCCGACTGCTCTTCGCCTTTGGCGGCTGGTCGCCGTAATGCGTCACGCCCTGCGCATCGACCCACTTGTAGTACGTCTGCGCGGTGAGGCATGTCGGCGCCAACAGGCACAGCAGTATCGCGGACAAGAACAGCGGGCTGCGCATGGTCATTTGCCCCAGCAGTTGGGCGTGTCGGACGAGCTGCCGTTGGAGGTCTGCGCCCCCGCGCGGGTGAGGCTGAAGGACTGGCAGGTGTCCTGGGTCTGCTTGCCTTGCGCCGTTGCCGTCAGCGTGTAGGCGGTGGTGCTGGCTGATGCGATGCCGACGGTGAAGTAGCTGCCGGCAACGCTCGAATTCGCGCCCAGGTCGGAGAGCTTGCTGGTGTAGGTGTTGTTGGAGAAGAAGTAGCTCTCCTGCCGCGCCGCCAGGTCGTTGAGCGCGCGCGTGGCATCGGTGCGGTGCGAGCGCAACACGTAGTTGCGGTAGGACGGAATAGCGACCGCGGCCAGGATGGCGATGATCACCACGACGATCAGGAGTTCGACTAGCGTGAAACCGCGATGGCGTTGCATGGAATATCTCACAGGTTGTCGACCGGCTCGCGCCAGGAGATCTCGCCGCTGCTGACGGCGTTGATCGCGGAAATGTCCTTGCAGACGGTGACGCCGCCGACATTGAAGCAAGCCTTCACCGTCTGGCCGCCGCCGGCGGCCGTACCCAGGTGCAGCACTGGCGCCGACGAGCGGCCGCTGCCCAGCGAGACCACGCGCAGCACGGCGGGATTGCTGCCCGACTTGTCCACGCCGAAGAAGTTCGCCAGGTTCGGATCGGCCGTGCCGGTCAGGTAATTGACGCCATACAGGTAGCTGGTGCCGGGCACGGGAACGGGATTGCAGTCGCTGGTCTTGGCCGCGTCCTTGGCCGATTTGTTGGCGGGAATGTAGGTAGGCGTGGTGAGGATGCCGCCCAGCAGCGTCTGGCTGTTGACCACGCGTTCGGACGGCTGCTGGACGGTGCTGTCGGCATTGCCAGCGGTCAGCTTGAAGCGCCAGCCCGAGTACGTGTAGCAGGTGTCGGTACCGCCGGTGGGGATCGAGGTGGCCGCCAGAGCGCTCTGCAGCGCGGTCAATGTCGTCACGCCGGTGAGGCCGCCAACGCTGCCGTCGGTACCGACGGTGGCGTTGCTCACATCGTACAGGCCGCTGGTGGTCGCCTCCGCCTGGCAGCTGGCGGCGAAGCCGGTGAGCATGCTGTTGTCGGTGACGCCGTAGATGTACTGCTGCTGGGTGCCCTGGTCGCTCGTGCCACTGTCGTCGTTGGTGGTGTAGGAGCGGCCACTGCCGAAGAACACGGTGGGACGCTGCAGCGGATCCAGCGCCACGGTCGGGCGGATGGTGATGGGCGTGCCGGTATTGATGACCTCCTTCAAAGTCCAGGAGGCCGGCTCGCTGATGTCCGGCGTCGTGGCCGAGGCGTCGCGCAGATCGAGCTTCCACAGGCCGCCGCCGTAGACCTGCGGCGTTGAGGTGGTGCCGTTCGGCGGCGGGGGATTGGTCACCACACCGAAGTAGATGGCCTCGGCGCTGTCGTTGAGATCGAAATCGACCGCGACCATGTCGCCGGCAAAGCTGTTGGAGGGGCCCTCGGTGAAAGTGGCCGCCGGCGCGCTCTTGTTGGCGTAGATGCTGGCCAGGTCGTACACCCAGGCATTGAGCTTGCTGCTGGCGGCGGCGGAGACCAGCTTGGTGCCGTTGGCGCCGCCATTGTCCGCGGGGCCTGAGCCGATGCTCAGCAGGAAATGGAGCTTGCCGTCGCTTTCCTTGTGTACGGCGAACGCGGGCGCACCCAGCGTGAAGCTGCCGGTGGTGATCTCGCCAAGCACAGTCGGCGCCTGTTCCGGATCGGTGACATCCAGCAGCACGTAGGCGGAGTTGGACACCTGCGTGCTGGTCGTCTTGCCATCGCCGATCACGTCGACGCTGATCGGGCCGCCACCGAGGTGGAACGGCACCGCCATCACCGTGCCCCAGCCGCAGACGTGGCCCTTGGCATCGATGTCGGTGCTGCCCGCATCGGTGGAGGGCTTGCCGGCGAGGCAGGTATCGCTGCTGCCGGTGCCGAAGATCTTTACGTCGCTGATCACGGGCGAGCCGTCCACGTAGAACACGTGCTTGTAACCCTTGTCGGCCAGCCAGCGCAGATGGGGCAGCAGGTTCTCCGGAATGAAGGCCCAGGCCTCCTGTCCCAGCGCCCAGTTGTTGCCTTGCGGGGCACTGCTGTCGCCGGTGGTCAGGCCGGTGGGCAGCTGGCGGTACAGTTTCGGCGTGACCGCGGCGGTAGTGCCGTTGGCCGCCTGGCCGGGTACGTAGAAGCCACCGTTGAACGCATGCAGCATGCCGTCGTTGGCGCCGACATAGACCATCTGCCGGCGGTTGCGGTAGTTGCTGCGGAATGCCGCGTAGCTGAAGTCGCTGTACAGCAGGTCGTAGGATTCGGCCGGCGTGCTGACGATCGCCGGCGAGGAATCCACGATGTCGCCGAGGCGGTAGGTGCCCGGCGACGACAGCGCCGTGCTGGTGCGGTTGCGATAGGTGCTGTCCTCGTTGCCGCGGATCCACAGAAGCAGCGATTTGGCCAGCAGCGGGTTCTGCTCGTTGAGCAGGCCGAAGTTGCCGGTACGCACTTTGTTAGTGGAATCGTAGGCGCCGCAGAAGCCGGAGGTGGCATTGAGCGTGTATTTGCCGCTCGTATCGCAGGCCGAGTCGTTCCACACGAAATCGGTCTGCGTGCCGCTCACCACGGTGCCGCTGGCGCCGCTGCCATTCGGCGCGGAGGTGAGGTAGGTGAAGATGTAGCGCTGCCCGGTGTTGGCCGATGCGCTGGCATCGGCGCTGTAGCTGCGCTGGGTGCCGATCCTGCCGATCGCGGCGGTGCCGGCGCTGGTCGAGGCATCGTAGACCGCGTTGAGCAGGGTCGCGGCATCCCATGCCGGCTTCACTGCATTGGTGGCGGAGACCACACTGCACGACGAACTGTTGGCGCTCGAGGTCGGGTCGAAGGTGCCGCCGGCGGGCGGTACAGGCGCGCTGGAGCAGGTGTACATGATGCGCGCGCCGGGAAGCGCGTTGGCCGAGTTGTCGGGGCCCGCCACGATGTAGCGCGCATTGGCCGTATCGAGCACCTGATTGCCGGAGCCGTCGGTGGAACCTTCGCGCAGGTAGCCGTCGCTGTCGACCCAGAATGCCTGCAGCCCGCCGGTCCAGTTCACGCCGTTGCGGGTCATGTAGTAGTTGACCTGGTACGACTGGCCATTGCCCTTGATGTCGTTGCTGGACGAGGGCGTGGTGGCATTGCCGAAATCGTTGGCGGCCGAGGAGGTGATGGCCTGGAACACCGTATCAAGCTGCGCCTTCAGCGCACCGGCGTTGCGGGCGAAGAAGTAGTTCGGCGGGTCCTGGCCGGCCGGCAGCGAGGGAGCGGAGCCGGTGTAGCCGCTGTACTTGGTGGCGTACCACAGCGGACTTTGCAGGGTGCTTACCGGAGCGCTGGTGCCAAGGGTGAAGTGCATCACCTGGGGCTTGTTCGTGCAGTCCTTCACGTTGCCGAGCAGCGCGCAGCCGAACTTGGCGTTATTGCCGTCGTTGATGTACATCTCCGTCAGGCCATCGCTGGTCGAGCCGCTCATGCGGAAACCGATGTACATGCCGGAGGAGCTGAAGTTCAGCGTTTCGTCGCGCACCACGACGTCGGTGGCGCCAGGCGTGAAGTTGAGCGTGCCCGCCGAGGTACAGGCGTTGCTGATCGAGTCGATGGAGCTGGAGATCTTGTTGTTGAAGATTTCCGGATCGCAGATCTTGACGCCGCCGGAAACCATCTTGGAGGGCAGATTGCAGCTGGCGCCGACGCACCACGAAATCACATGGGTGGCATCCATGTCGTGGTCCGAGCCGTACTGAGAGTCTTCCCAGGTCAAATAAAAGCTGCCCACGTTCGGATAGCTCGTAGTGGGCACCAGACCATACGTCGTGTTGCCGGCGATGTCGGTCGGGGGCACCAGGCTGACATGGCCGATGTAGCAACTGGTGAACGTGCCTTGGTTGGCTGGGTCGGCACGGCAGCTCGGCGTGATCACCATCGAGCCGCTGCCCACCGGGACGCTGAACGAAGGCAGGTTGTCCGAAAGCGAGACGCCGTAGGTCTTGATCTTGAAATCCGAGCTGACGTTCTTGGTGCGGATGGGACTCTTCCAGGCGCCATACGCAAGGCCGGCAAGCAGGTAGCTGCCTTGCTGCCCCGGTGCGCCGTTGCAGATGCCGACGATGCTGGCGAGGCTGTTGCCTGCGAGATTGGCAGGCTGGCAGAGAGAGATGTCGCTGTAGTTCGTGCCGGCAGCCGTCAGGCTGCCATTGGCTGGCGCACCGGTCAGCGAGGAGTTGTTGTAGTAGGTCGAGAGCAAGTAGTTGCCCGTCAGTCCTTCGGACGTCTGGATGGCATTGGTGAGCGAGGCCGGATCCACACCCGTCACGCTCGGGACGTTCTGCGCATCGAAGGTGTTGAGGCCGCTGCTGACCAGCACGATCGAGCAGCTGGCGCAGGGCTGGTTGCGCTGGGTGGTGGTGGACGAGCCGGAACTGGAGGTGGTGCCGTAGGGATCCACCCAGGTCGGGTTCGGCAGGGCATCGGTGCCCGAGTCCTGGCCGCTGGCCGATGCGCCTTGCAGGTAGTTCAGCGCCGTCGCGTACATGCTGGCCAGCGGGTTGCCGAAATCGGGACACATGGTGCTCGTCGCCTGAATCTGCGATCCGCGGGATCCCCATGCTGAGGTCTTGCCATCGGATCTGGTCAGGTAGCAGTCGGTTTTACTTGATGTTCCGTAATTGCTGCCGTTCCAGCCGGTGATCTGCAGGCGGTCGAGCGTCATCACAATGCCTTCGGTAGGCGCCTTGGTGGCGGCCTTGTA
Organism: Dyella sp. CR10; assembly: GCF_055814425.1. Lineage (NCBI taxonomy): Bacteria > Pseudomonadati > Pseudomonadota > Gammaproteobacteria > Lysobacterales > Rhodanobacteraceae > Dyella > Dyella sp. CR10. The sequence goes on along the minus strand of NZ_CP185986.1, from coordinate 3,267,157 downwards.
GCAGAAGGTTCCGTCGGCGCTGCTGAACTCGTCACCATCGCCGGTGCCGCTGCTGGTTGCGCACGCCGTGCTGCTGCTGTTGTTGGCGAGTTGGCCGATGTTGCGGCGCAGCTGGCCAGCCAGGCGCGGGTTGATATCGGAGCCCGTCACCAGGCCGAAGCGCTTGGCGTTGCTGTCCTTCTTGCTGTACTTCTGCAGCAGGCCTTCCGGCTTCAGCGCGCTGCCGACCGAGACGCAGAAGTTCTCGTTGGGAATGCCCGTGGCGTTCTGGCAGACCTGCACGCGCACGGTGTAGTTGGTAATGGTGCCGCTGGGATGGATGCCGTCCGCCGTCTTCGGAGCATCCTGGCATTGCAAGGCTTCGGTACTGGCCCAGTCATTCCAGGTGCCCGCCGCCGCGCGGATCACCGGTGTGGACTGGACGCCCGACGTTGTCGTCGTGGGCGTGTTCCATTGGCCTGTCTTGCCAATGGACACGTTGCAGAACGTGGTGGCGCCGGTGAACGGCGCGAAGGAAGCGATGTCAGTACCGGCGTACGATTTGGTCCAGGCGTGCAGGTCGTCCGGAATTTCCGCGCGTTCCAGGATGGTGCTGGTGGCGGTATCGGTGCTACGCGTGCCGCCGTAAAAGGTCCAGCGCAGCACGTCCAGGCGGCTCATCGCCACCCAGTTGAGGAAGTTGCCGCTCCAGTAGTTCTTGCCCTTGGCGCATTTGTGCGAGCCGGCGGTGACGCTGGTGGCCGCCTTGTAGACGCCGCTGGTGTAGGTGTAGCAGATGTTCGGATCGAAATAGCCGTTGTAGGCGAAGCTGTCCGTATAGGTCGTATCAGGCTTGCCGTCGCCGTCCAGATCGGTGAAGTCCGGATAGGCCTTGTTGAACAGCTGCTCGTCGCGCGACATCACCAGCATGATCAGTGGCTGCACGTTCGGCGCGGCCAGTGCATTGATGCCGGAGGGATACGCCTCGTAGTTGGCGTTCGACATCGTGGCGGAGTCGGAGATCTGCGTCGGCGTCGCGGGCGGCGCGTCCACCGCGTTCGAGTCCAGATAGAGCGCGACCGCGCTCAGCAGCGCGAGCGGCAGGCCGAGCAGGAGGTAGCGAAGGGGGGACTTGGACATGTCGGGTTGCCCTTAGTGGGTAATGACTTGCTTGTACTGGGCGATGGTGATGGCCTGCCCGTTGCCGGCGACCGTGGCATTGCTGCGGATCTGCAGCAGAAGCGAGGCGCCGCCGGTGGCGGTGCCGATGCCGGGGCTGGCATAGCCCTGCGCCTGCGCGCCGCCGGAGCCGGCGTTGGGCCGCACGCCATCGCGTACGATGGCGATGTTCGAGTTGATCTTCTGATTGGCGGGGCAGCCGCTCTGCGCTGCCCCGGAGCACACGGCCATGACCACGGTGTTCTCCCACTGCGCGGGCGTGTAGTTGTAGCCGGCGGTGTGCGAAGAACAGGACACCGGCAGATAGAAGCTGGCCAGCGAGGTGCCGCCGCAGTAGTTCTGTAGGCCGGTCTTGGCGCTGCTGTCGGGCTTGAGCAGAGCGATCCAGTCGGTGCGATTGGCGAACGACGAGGCCAGGTCGAACATCGTGTCGGGCACGTCGCCGCCCCAGCTCTTGGGCCAGCCGCGGTTGAATACGTGATCGTTGATGATGACCTCGGGAATCGCACGGGTGGCTTCGGAGGCTTCGAAGGCCTGCTCATGCCGTGCCGTGCCCGAGGTCAGGTGCATCTCCAGCACGGTGCCGCGCATCACTACCAGGGCGACGACGGTCAGGAGCAGCAGGAAGATCAGACCAACGAACAGCGCGATGCCGCGCTGACTATGAAGCGCGCTTGCGGTGCGTGCCTTGATGCCACGGGTGGCCATATGTGCTTAACCCCTTGTCCGGTTGCGCAGCTGCGCGACCTGTTGCAGGCGCGACCGGGCGAACTGCCACGGCTTGTCCCCGAAGGGCGTGAAGTTGGCGCACTTGCTGACGTCGCTGCCGCTGCTGGTGATGGCATAGGTGCACGACGGCAGCGTGAAGGTCGCCGTATGCGGCAGCGCCACGTCGCGCGTGGGATTGACCGCGATCATGGTGACGCGCACGGATACCACGCTGCCCCATTGTCCTGACGCGGTGACGTCGCCGGCACTCTTGTAGGTGGGCGCCGCATTGGTCGGGTCGGTGACGACGCCGTACTCGAACTTGAGCTGTTCGATACCGGTGACGATGGGGTCCGAGCTGAAGGTGCCGTCCAGGTTGAGATGCATGCGCATGAGAGTGGGCAGCGGATTGCCGCCGTCGTCCTTAGCGCCGCACGCGGTGCCGCTGGAAATCACCGCGCACGGTCGCAGGTAATACACATCGACCTGATAGGGATGCACGTATCGCTGGAGCTTCGCGGTCGTCGTGCTGGGCACGGAGCCGGAGAATAGCTGCGCGTTCACGCCCGGCGTGGTGAGCAGGAACACGGCACTGGCATTGCCCGAGATGGTGCTCGATTCGGCCGGCGTGGTGCTGTCTGCCGGACCGGGGGACAGTACTTGCGGGTCGGCATAGCGCAACACCAGTACGTCCGAACCGGCGACGTAGTTGGCGGCACCATCGATGCACGCACTGTCGATGGGAAAGCCGCTGCCGCCGTCGTAGCCATAGACGCCGCCGCCGCCGGAGGTATCCGGTTTGAATGTGGTCGCCCACGCCCCCGTGCATTTGCCTTTGGCCGTCACCGTCTTGCCTGCCGAACCGGATCCCGACACCGTGGCCACTTTGTTGCCACCCCAGAAATCGGCCATGCGTGCTGACCAGCCGATACGGTCGGCGGCGATGCGCAGATTTTCCTGCAGAAAGTTGTTGCCCGACTGCACCTGGTACGCCTTCTTGTTGGCGACGAACAGGTTGATCAGGCCGCCCACGACGATGGCGCCGAGCACGACGGCAATCATCAGTTCCACCATCGAGAAACCGGCCGCTCTTCGCGGCAAGTGTCCGGCTTTGGGATGCACGGTTGAGCTCCGCTTCAGGGCTGGTAATCGAATTGGTAGGCGTCGGTGCCGCTGGTCGCCGTGCCTGGCGCGAGGTTGCTCCAGCTGGATGCGACGGTGAGCGTGCCGGTGCTGGTATTGACGCTGACTTTGGAATGGAGCGAGGCGTCGCTGGCGCCGGCACTCAATTGCGCGAGCCAGTTCAGCAGGTCGTTCTTGGCGGTCTTGCAGGGCGTATCGTTGCAGCCGCTGGGATCGGGCTTGCTCTTGCCGTCGTACAGGTAATAGCTGCCGCTCAGATCGCCTTTCTTGCCGCTGATCTGCACCTGAGTGGATACGCCGTAGACGCCGGCGGGATTGGCGCGCATCGCATCGGCGAGCGAACGCGCCTGCAGGATGGCCACGGTGCGCGCGCCGGATTGCTTGCTGAACTGCGAGCCTTTGATCTGCAGCATGGCAATGCCGAGCACGCCAACGCTGAAGACGATGATGGCGACCATCACCTCGATCAGCGATACGCCTCGTTGCGACGAGTAGCCTCGCATGGATTGCGCCCCCTGTTGTCCCCTGGCACGTGACGCCTCGGGGCGCCCTGTGCGGGCGCCGCTGCGTGATGTCGCTGCGATGAGCGCATGCTAGAGGAAGGCAAGCGGAGACACGCCGCCGTTTGTCGGATGTTTTTTACCGTTCGTCCGAATAAATAGCGCCGCCGTAATAACTTGCGGTCACCAAAACTGCATCCGTGCGCGGTGTCACGGCCGGGGCGCAGGGAATTGCGGCGATCCGCAAACGCACGCGTGGTTCCAGAGAACGCTCAGGTCTCGCTCCACTGCCTCAGCAGGTTGTGATAGACGCCGGTGAGCGAGAGCAGGGCGGTGCGGTCGGCGGTCGGGTTCTGCGTGAGTGTCTGGATCGCCACGTCCAGGTCGAACAGGAGACGGCGGCGGCCGTCGTCGCGCACCAGGCTCTGGATCCAGAAAAACGCGGCCAGGCGTGCGCCACGTGTCACCGCACGCACTTCGTGCAGGCTGCTGGAGGGATAGAGCACCAGGTCGCCGGCGGGTAGCTTCACTTCGTGCTCGCCGTACGTGTCGTTGACGATGAGTTCGCCGCCGTCGTACTCCGCCGGCTCGGCGAGGAACAGCGTGCACGAGATATCGCTGCGCAACTGGCCGCCGTCGGGCAACGCCATCACGGCGCCGTCGACGTGGAAGCCGTAGTGGCCGCCGCCTTCGTAGCGATTGAAGCGCGGTGCGAGCGTGCGCAGGGGCAGCGCGGCGGCGTGGTAGAGCGGCTGCTGCGCGAGCGCATCGAGGATCAGGCGGCCGAGCGCGGCGCGTGCCGGCGAAGCTTCCGGCAATTGCAGGTTGCGCTTGACCTGGGCGCCTTGTGCGCCGACGGTCTGGCGTCCGTCGGTCCAGTCGGCGCGTTCCAGCTCCTGCCGCACGTGGCGCAGCTGGTCGGGCGTCAGTACGTTGGGGATGTGCAATAGCATGGCCATCCTTCCGGAGCACGCAGGTTGGAGTTCGCTTCGCTCACTCCAACCTGCGGATGTCGATGCGTCAGAAGCGCACGTTGGCGGTGAGCATAGCCGAGCGTGGCTGGCCCGGCGTGTAGCGATACCCGCTCTTGTTGATCGCGGCGACGTACGATTTGTCGAACAGGTTGTACACGTTCAACTGCAGGTCGACGTGCTCGTTGAGCGGATACGTAGCCACCGCATCGAACACCCAGTACGACTTGGTGTAAGCCGGCGTGCCGATGGCGCCGTCGGTGCCGCGCTTGAGCCGGTCGTTGTAGCGTGCGCCGCCGCCGACGGTGAGGCCGAACGGCAGAGCATACGTCGTCCATGCGGTGAAAGCGGACTTCGGCGTATAGGCCAGGTCGGTACTGCCGTCGCTGGTGACTTTGCTGCCGCGGAGCACCTTCGTATCCATCACGGTGTAGCCGGCACTGATCGCCCAATGCTCGGTCAGCTGGCCGACTGCGCTCAGCTCGACGCCCTGCACGCGCTTCTTGCCAGTCTGGTAGTACTGCAGGTCGACCGGATCCTGCACCACGTCGTTGCTGACCTCAGTTCGGTAGACGGCGCCGGTGAGCATGAGGCGGTTGTCGTCGAACGCCCACTTCGTGCCGATCTCGGCGGTCCTCGCCTTCTGCGCATCGAAGTTGGGGTTGTCGGCGCTGTTGGCCGCGCTGCTCAGCGCCAGCGTGTTGCCGCCCGGCGGCTGCTGCGAGATCGCATAGTTGGCGTACACGCTGCCGTTGGCGGCGGGCTTGTACAGCACGCCGATTTTCCAGTTGAACAGGTTGTCGCTCTTGCGTGCGTCCACGCCCGGTACGGCGGCGTTGACCGGCAGGCTGCCGCAGGCCGGTGCGCCGCGGCCGCCGCAGGTGACGGCGCTATCGAAATCGGTCTTGTAGTGATCCAGGCGCACGCCGGCGTTGACCTGCCACTGCTCGTTGAACTTGAGCGTGTCGAACACGTAAGCCGAATACGTATCCGTCTTGCCGTGCGTGTAGCTGCCGTTGCGATACCAGCGCAAGCCCGTCACGTGCGGTTTGGGACGGTACACGCCGGCGGCGGGCCAGGTCGTGCCGGCCAGGGGAATGATGCCGGTGGTATTCGCTTCCTCGCGGGTCAGTTCGACACCGCTGCTCAGGTTGTGGGCGATGGCGCCGGTCTGGAAGTTCGCTGTGAGGTTGAGCTGGTCGGTGAGGATCTTGTTGGTCTGATCCTTGAACGTCGGGTTGCTGCGCGCGACGGTCCAGGTGGCAGGATCGTTCGGATCCGGCGTGCGCAGGTTGGCCGCGGTCGCCATGAACGAGGTGAGCAGATAATCCTGCTTCGTGCGGCCCCAGCGCAGCGTGTTGTGCAGCGACAGGTCATCGTTGAAATCATGTTCCACGCGCACGGTGAACAGGTCCGCCTTGACGTGGTCGTGGTCGGTGTCGGTGCCGTAGAAGTTCGACGGATCGACCGGGCGCGCGGCGGAGAGCCACAGGCGCCCGGAATCGGGGCTGCTGTAGCCGGGCAGACCGATGGTGGAGACGCCACCGTCGGGCACGTTGTTCTGCTTGATGTGCAGGTAGTTCAGATAGACGCGCGTGGCGGTGCCCAGCCCGAAGGCCAGCGAGGGCGCGAAGCCCCAGCGGTTGTTTTCCACGTCGTCGCGGCCGGGCACACCGCTGTTCTGCGCCATCAGGTTCAGGCGGAACGCGCTGCTGCCACCGAGCGTCTGGTTCCAGTCGGCGGTGGCGCGCTTGCGGCTGGCACTGCCATAGGCGACCTGACCGGAGAGCGCGTCCTGCAACAGCGGCTGCTTGGTCACCAGGTTGATCGCGCCGGTCGGTGCGGTGCGTCCGTAGTCCGTGCCCGCCGGGCCCTTGGTTACTTCCACCTGGTCGACGTTGAAGATGTCGCGCGAGATCGAGCCGGTGTCGCGCACGCCGTCCACGAAGATGCTGTTGGATGTATCGAAGCCGCGCATGTAGATGCCGTCACCGGTCGTCGTATTGCCGTTCTCGCCGGCATAGAAGGTGCCGACGCCCGGCGTGTTGCGCAGCGCTTCGGTGAGCGTGGTGGCACCTTGTTGCAGGAACAGATCCTTGGTGATCACCGAGATCGTCTGCGTGGTGTCGAGCAGGGGCTGGGTGAACTTGGGGGAGTCGACCTTATCGGCGACGTAGTCGCTGCCGCGCGTCGCCTCGACCGTCACTGGGGTGAGGCTCTTGGCCTTGCTCTGCGGATCGGCGGACAGGCCGTCCGCCGCATTGGCCGGGGCGGCGATGGTTATGCCGGCCAGCAGCGTGGCGGCGGCGACGGCGAACTGACCGGGCTGGATCCTGGGAAGAGGGTGTTTGCGGCTTTTGATGTAGGCCATGGGCTTCCAGAGCAACGGAATGGGGGGCGGATACATCGCGCGCGGCGGCAGCTGGCGATGCGCAGGCGTTCGCGCCTCGCGTCGGTCGCGCGGCACGGGCTGCGTGGGTTGTCGATCACGGCAACTACCGGTGGATCCCCTGGGTGGGCCGTGACCCATGCATGGTATTTTTAATGAGAATGATTTGCAATTGCCGCATATGCCGTCAGCGACGCGCGGCGCTCTTACACTGCGCATTCCCCAGCCGTACCGCGATAACGCCGGGCGGCCCATGCAAAGGAGAACCCTCACATGCGCATCCTCGTTGTCGGCGCTGGCGCCACGGGCGGCTATTTCGGCGGACGTCTGCTGGAGAACGGCGGGGACGTGACCTTCCTGGTGCGGCCGGCACGCGCCGCCGTTCTGGCCCGGCAAGGCCTGGTCATACGCAGCGCATGGGGCGATGCCACGCTGCGCGCGCCGACGGTGACGGCCGGCGACCTGCAAAAGCCCTATGACGTGATCCTGCTCAGTTGCAAGGCCTACCATCTCGATCAGGTCATCGCAGACATCGCGCCGGCAGTGGGCGAGAACACGACGATCCTGCCGCTGCTCAACGGCATGCGGCACCTGGACGTGCTCGATGCGCGCTTCGGTGCGGCGCGCGTGCTGGGCGGCCTGTGTGTGATCGCCGCGACGCTGGGCACGGAAGGCGAGATCCGTCATCTCAATCGTTCGCACAGCCTGACCTTCGGCGAACGCGACGGCTCGCGCTCCGCGCGCATCGAGCGGATCGCTCGCGCGATGGAGGGCGTGAATTTCGAACCCCGACTCAGCACCACGGTGTTGCAGGACATGTGGGACAAATGGGTGTTCCTCGCGTCGCTGGCAGGTATCACCTGCCTCATGCGCGCGCCGGTGGGCGACATCGTGGCCGCAGCGGGTGGCCTGGATGCGACGCTGGCGATGCTGGAGGACTGCCGCCAGGTGGCGGCAGACAACGGCCACGCGCCGGCGGAGAGCGTGCTGGCGAAAGCGCGCGGCGTGCTGACCGAGGAGGGTTCCACGTTGAGCGCATCGATGATGCGGGATCTGGAACAGGGCGGTCCGGTCGAAGCCGATCACGTGATCGGCGACCTGATTGCACGCGCGGCACCGGACACGGCGCTGCCATTGCTGCGCCTGGCGTATACGCATCTGAAGGCTTACGAGAAACGACACGGTCACGCGGCTTGAATGCCCGCGCGTGATCCCTGATCAGGACCAGGGCGGCGCGCAAAAAAAACGCCGCACTCACGTGCGGCGTTTTTCGTTTGCATCGGCCTGCCGCGGCTCACGCCGCGGCAGCGCAGGTCACCAGATCTTCACCTGCTTGTCGCCGTCGCGCACCATCGCGTCGCCGGTCTTGCACTGGAAGGCCTTGGCGAAGGCTTCCATGTTGGACGGCGCGCCGACAGCACGCAGCGACGCCGGGGCGTGCGGATCGGTATTGAGGTACAGCAGGGCCTGCTTCTCGCGCACGTGGCCGCGCCACACGCGCGCCCAGTTGAGGAAGAAGCGCTGGTCCGGCGTATAGCCTTCCACCTTCTGCTCAGTCGATCCCGGGGTCTTGGACAGCACGCTCTGCAGCGCGTCGTAGGCCACGTTCAGGCCGCCCAGGTCGGCGATGTTCTCGCCCAGGGTCAGCTTGCCGTTGACGTGCGCATCCGGCTTGTCCTTGATCGGCGTGTAGTCGTTGAACTGCGCCACCAGCTTGTCGGTGCGCGCGTCGAACTTGGCGCGGTCATCCTTGGTCCACCAGTTTTCCTGGTTGCCGGCACCGTCGAACTGGCTGCCTTCGTCGTCGAAGCCGTGGCTCGCCTCGTGGCCGATCACGGCGCCGATGCCGCCGTAGTTGATGGCGTCGTCGGCGCTGGCGTCGAAGAACGGCGGCTGCAGGATCGCGGCCGGGAAGTTGATGGTGTTGTCCGTCGGGTTGTAGTACGCGTTGACCGTCTGCGGGGTCATGCCCCATTCCTTCCGATCGGTCGGCTTGCCGATCTTGGCGATGTCGTAGTCGTAGTTGAACTTCGAGGCGGCCATCACGTTGCCGTAGAAGTTGTCGCCGCTGACGTTCAGGCCCGACCAGTCACGCCACTTGTCGGGGTAGCCGATCTTGGGCAGGAAGGTGTTCCACTTGGCGATGGCCTTTTCCTTGGTGGCGTCGCTCATCCAGTCGAGCTTCTCGATGCGCGCCTTGAGGGCGTTGCGCACATTGTCGACCAGTTCCTGCGCGCGCTCCTTGGCTTCGGGCTTGAACACCTTGGCCACGTACAGCTGGCCCAACGCTTCGCCCATGGAGCCGTTCACCGCGCCCAGCACGCGCTTCCAGCGCGGCTTCTGCTGCGGCTGGCCGGCGAGGGTCTTGCCGTAGAAGTCGAACTTGTTGTCCTGGAACGCCTTGCTCAGGTACGGCGAAGCATCGCTGACGGTGTGGAAGCGCAGGTAGGCCTGCCACTGCTCGATCGGCGCCGAAGCAAGCAGCTTGTCGAACTCGGCGAAGAACTTCGGCTGCGACAGCGAGAAGCCCTTGTCGATGGTCACGCCCTGGGCGCTGAAGAACTTCTCCCAACTGAAGTGCGGGGTGACCTTATCGGCTTCCTTGACGGTGACGAAGTGGTACTGGTTCTTCGGATCGCGCTCTTCCACCGGCGCCAGCGAGGCGGCGGCCAGCTGGGTTTCGAACTTCAGCACGTCGTCGGCCTGCTTCTTGGCGTCGGCTTCGGACACGCCGGCCAGCTGCAGGGCCTGCGCGATGTGGGCCACATAGGCGTCGCGGATGTCCTTGTACTTGGCGTCCGAGTAGTAGTCCTTGGTGGGCAGGCCCAGGCCGCTCTGGTTGGCGTAGCCGATCTGCATGTCGGCGTGCTTGAAGTCGGCGCCCGCGCCGAACTGGAACACCTGGCCGTCGCCCTCGGCGTAGCTCTTGGTGATGTAGTCGGCCACGTCGGCGCCGCTCTTCAGCGCGGCGATGGCGTCGAGCTTGGGCTTGATCGGCTCGAAGCCGGCCTTCTCGATGGCGTCTTCGTTCATGCCCGACTGGTACAGCAGGCCGATCTTCTGCTCGATCGAGCCGGCCTGCGCCTGGGCGGCGCCCTTGGCGGCGGCGTCGACGATGTCGTGCTGGGTGTTGAGGCTGTTCTCGGCCAGCTGGTCGAAGGCGCCCCAGCGGGTGCGGTCCTCGGGGATCGGGTTGGCGGCGACCCACTTGGCGTTGACGAAGCCGTTGAAGTCCTGGCACGCGTTGATGCCGGTATCCAGCTCGCTGACGTCGAAGGGACTCTTCTTGGCGGGCGCCGCGGCGGCGGTGGTGGCGGCCGGGGCCGGCGCGCTGCCGGCGGCGGCGGGCGCCTGCTCGGCGGATTCGTGCTTGCCGCAGGCGGACAGCGTCAGGGCCAGGCTCACCGCAAGGGCGAGCGGCTTCAGGTACGGCTTGGTCATGGATCTCCCTCTCTTGGAATGGCGCCTTTTAAGGGGCGCGTGGTTCTTGGATGTCTGGCTCGATGACCGGCCGGGTGTGTCCCGTTTCACGGTCATGACCCTTGACGCTAGGCCAAAGGTCACGGTCGGGCACAGTGTCAAAGGTCAGGGGGCACGGGATCTTGCGGCGCCGTCGCAGGCCCTCAGGGAGCCAGCCCGTTGAGGGCGGCCGCGTCGAGCCGGTATACGGGGTAGGCGCCGACGTCCTGTGCCGCATACCAGGGCGAATGCTCGAAGAAGAACATCAGCCGCTGCGAGGGGCTGGCGGCGAAAGCCGCATCGTCATGGATCCGGCGCTCGAAGGCGGTCTTCAGCGCTGGGTTTTTGGCCAGCATGTCGCGCGCCAGTTTTTCCAGCACGCGCGGTTCGCCGTATTCCTTCGGTTCGAAGATGGCGTCGAGATAGCCCCAGCGCAGCAGTGAGTCCGGTGCCTGCGGCTCGAACAGCTCGATGGCCACGTTGGCCGCGCGCTGGTCCATCGGCACGATCACCGAGCCGGCCGGCAGGTCGATCTCGCGCTCGGTACTGGCCTGGCTGAAGTCGCGCAGCATCAGATGCCCTTCGAACGGCTTGGTCGCCCATTGCGGCTTGTCGAGCTGGTACGCCTGCGCCTTGAGCTTCGCCGGATGGGCAAGGCGGCGGTAGGCGATGCCGTGGGCGTCGAGCCTGGCGATCAGTTGCGTCCACTGCGCAGGGATGGCGTAGGCGGCCGGCGGCGTGACGGTGAGGTCGGGCAGCAGGCCGTTCCAGTTCGGGATGTCGTAGATTTTCGGCTTCGACGGGTCGTACTGAATCCACTCGCTGTTGGAGACGTCGCTGTGGGTGAGGCTGAAGTCGTAGCCCTTGAGCTGGAATGGGGTGGAGGTCGGATCGTCCTTGAAGGTCAGCGCGACCTGCGCCTTCGGATCGCGCGCACGCGCAGCTGTTGCATCATCCGCCTTGCGGTTGATCGCGATGAGATGAGCCGCGTCCGCGCCGGTCTGCTCGAGCATCAGCGCAACGAGATCGTAGGTGCCGCGCACGCGGTTCTCGTAGCTCTTGAGCATGTGCGTCTCCACGAGCAGTGCCGGACGGTTCTGCAAGGCCGCGTAGCCGGTGGAGAAGCGCGGGCCGGAGCCGAAGTTGACGATACCCTTGCGCGGATCGCGGCCGTCCTTGAATTCCAGGTAGATCGATGCGAGATGGCCACGCTTTTCATAAGCGGGTATCACGCGGTCGTTGAGCAGTTTCTGCTGCCACGCGCTCACGCCCGGGTCGAGCTTGTGCGGGTCTTCCAGGTACCAGGTCAGGTCGTACTGGTAGTCGGCGCCGTCGGTGGTATGAATGTCCATCAGCAGGTCTGGCTGCCAGCGCTGCCACAGCTTGAGCCAGGCCAGCATCTCCGGCGCGTCCGCCTTGACGTAGTCGCGGTTGAGGTTGAGGTACTGCGACTGGCCGCGAAAGCCCATGCTGTCCGGGCCGTTCTGATTGATGCGATGGTAGGGGCTGGCGTTCTCGTGGCCGTCGACGCTGAACACCGGGATGAAGACCAGCACGGCGTGATCGAGCAGCTGCGGCAGCTTGCCGGTCACGGCGAAATCGCGCAGCAGCATCAGGCCGGCATCCTTGCCTTCGATCTCGCCGGGATGGATGCCCGCTTGCACCAGCACAACCGCCTTGCCGGACTTGCGCGCGGCCTCCGGGGTGAACGTGCCGTCGCCGCTGGCGATCACCACCGTCATCGGACGGCCCTGCGGCGAGGTGCCGAAGGTTTCCACCGTGAGCTTGCCGGGTGCCGCCTCGGCGAGCTTGTGCAGATAAGCCACCGTATCGGCGTAGCTCGGGGTGGTGCGGAAATGCGCGGCTTCGGCGGGCGTGGTCCAGTCGGCGGCATGTGCGAAGGAGGCGGAAGCCGCCCACAGGGCGGCCACGAGCAGTCGGTGTTTCATGCGCGATCCTGGTTCTGCGTCAGCGAAGCGGGCGAGGCGGGCAAGGTATCGGGAGCCACGGCGCCGCCGGAGATGATGAAGGCCATGGCCTGGTCCATGGTCCAGTCGGTGGGCGTGAGTTCGTCCACCGGCACCACTTCCAGATAGCCGCCGGTCGGGTTGGGCGTGGTGGGGATGTACACGGCGGCCATCTCGCGGCCGGTGCCTTCCTCGGTCATCACGCGGGTGACGAAGCCGACCACTTTCATGCCCTGGCGCGGGAAGTCGATCAGCACCACGCGCTGCACGCCCGACGGCTTCTGCTGCAGCACCGCCATCAGTTTCTTGGTGCCGCCGTAGATGGTCTGCACCAGGGGGATGCGCGCGAGCAGGGCATCGAACGCCCCGATGAGGCGTTGCCCTATCACGCGGTTTGCGAGCCAGCCCAGTGCGTAGAGCAGGGCGAGCGTCAGCACGATGGCCAGGGCGAAGGACAGCCAGGTGCCATCGAGCAGCGTCTTCAGTTGCGGGGATGCTCGCCCGAGCGCGAGGGTGATGGTGCTGACCAGAGGCGCGCCGACATTGACGAGCAGGCCCAGTGCGAACTTGAAGATGAGCCAGGTCACCCACAGCGGGATGAAGGTAAGCAGGCCGGTGAGCAGATAGCGTTTGACGCGCAGTCGCCGCATGGGCGGGCCCTCGGGTGGCGGGGGAAGCGGCCATTGTAGGGGGGCGACTGGCGTCGGCCGGGCGTGACGTTCGGCCCTTTCGTCGGTGTCGCGGTTTTCCCGCTGTGATTTTTTCGGCGGCCGCGCGAATCATGGAGGGAGAGCTTCGGGGGCGGACATGGGCGGCAAGGCGGATCAGCAGCAGTTCGAGCAGCGATTGCGGGAGCACCGGCGACTGATCGCCAAGGTGGCGAGCGTGTACGCCGCGGGTATGGAAGACCGGCGCGATCTGGAGCAGGAGATCTGCGTGCAGCTCTGGCGCGCGTTCCCTGGCTACGACGAACGCCGCGCGAAGTTTTCCACCTGGCTTTACCGCATCGCGCTCAACGTGGCGATCTCGCAGGCGAGGCGCCGCAGCGCGGCGCCGCTGGAGCCGCTGCAACCCCACCACCTGGACACCATCGGCGCGGAAGAGGCGCCGGATCGCGACGAGCGCCTGATCGCGCTGTACGCCTTCATCGGAGAGCTCGAGCCGCTCAATCGCGCGCTGATCCTGCTGTACCTGGAAGACCGTACCTATGCGGAGATCGCCGAGGTGCTGGGCATCAGCGAAACCAACGTGGCGACCAAGATCGGTCGCATCAAGCAGACACTGCGCGCCCGCATGGTCGCGCCAAGCGAGGAGGCCTGACATGGAACTGGACGAGATGAAATCCGCCTGGCAGACGCTGGATCGCCACATGGCACGGCAACAGGAAATGCATCTGCAGCTCTACCGCGAGAGCCGCCTCGACAAGTTGCGACGCGGCCTGCGTCCGTTGCTGTGGGGCCAGTGGGCGCAGCTGGCGCTGGGCGTGGTGCTACTGCTGACTGGAGTGTCGTTCTGGAGTACCCATCTGTGGTCAGCGGGATGGGTCGCGTGCGGGATCGTCACGCAGGCCTTTGGGATCCTGGTGGTCGCGTTCACCGGGCGGGTGATTTCGCTGATCCAAGGCATCGATTACGCGTCTCCGGTACTGGATATCCAACGCCGTCTGGCCACGTTGCGGCATTGGCGCGTGCGTGTGGAGGCGCCCGTGTTCGCTACGCTGGGCAGCTTCATCTGGGTGCCGCTGGTGCTGATGTGGTTTCAACACATGTTCGACGGCTGGGGCGGTGACTTGCTGAAGGTCGCACCCGGGCTGGCGCTGTATCTGATGCTGGCGGGCGTGGTGAGCCTGGTGCTGACCTGGGGGACTTACGGTGTGCTGCGTTATGCCGGCAAGCGCGTCTGGCTGGAGCGCAACTTCGTCGGGCGCAGCGTGCTGCGCGCGGAAGCGATGATGGACGAGGTTCGCCGCTTCGAGCAGTCGTGACGATGTCCGGTCACGCTGCTTCGCGCGCCCTCGGCTTCAGGCGTACATAAAGCTGCTTGCGCACCCGGGCCACCACTTCGCCGCTGGCGCTCTTCACGTCCGTCTCGAACCAGCGCAGCACCTTCTCGCCGTTCGCGGCAGCGGCGCGCAACTCATCGAGCACCGCCGGCTCCAGCTTGAAGTCGGCATAGACGTCCTCGCGGCCCGGTGCCACGAAGTCGATAGCACCGGCCTTGTCCCACACGAAGTAATCGCCGCCCAGCCGGTGCATCACCAGCAGCATCCAGAACGGGTCGGTCATGGCGAACAGGTTGCCGCCGAACTGGGTGCGCACATAGTTGCGGTTCCACGGCCGCAGGCGCAGCACCACCCGCGCTTCCGACCAGTCTTCTGCCACGTGCTGCACGCGGATGCTGTTGAAAAGGAACGGCGGCCAGAAGTTGAGCAGGCGGCGGAAAGTCGAGGCGCGCATCGGATGTCTTGGACGTCGGCGGGAGCGCGCAGTCTACGACAAACATACGTCAGCGTACGGATTGTTCCGGCGCCCCGCATGCATGGCCAGGAGATGCCCCGGCCGCGCATGCCCGAAGGTGCCGCCGCTATCGCTCAGAACAGCAGCGAGGCCATGCGACGACGGTACTTGCCCACCAGCTCGGCGTCGTCGAGCGTGGCGAAGGCGGCAAGCAGGCGCTTCCTGGCCTGGCCGTCGTTCCAATCGCGGGCCTTTGCCAGGATCGCGAGGAACTGTTCCAGGCCGGCGGCGGCGTCGCCTTCCAGCAGCAGGCGCACGCCAAGCAGATCGCGCGCCGGCCAGTCGGCGTCGTCGGCCTGCACGCGCTGCTGCAGCTCGCCCAGCGAAGGCGCACCTTGCAGGGCGCGGGCCAGGTCGAGCTGGCTGCGCAGGCGCACCGCACGCGCGTCGGTGGCGAGATTGGCAGGCAGGGCGGTGAGTTCCTTCTCCGCGGCGTCGGCCTGGCCGGCCTTCATCAGGGCCAGCGCGAGATCGAGCTTGAGTTCGGCCTGGTCCGGCTCGGCGGCGATCGCATGACGCAGGCGTTCGATGGCCTGCTCGGGCGTTTCGGCCGGCGCGAGGACGGCTTCCTCGGCGGTGTCTTCCAGCGGCTGCACGTGGCGCTCCAGGAACTCGCGCAGCTGGCCTTCCGGCAGCGCGCCGGCGAAGCCGTCGGCGATCTGGCCGTCTTTCACCAGGATCACCGTGGGGATGCTGCGCACGCCGAACATCGCGGCCAGCTGCTGGTTCTTGTCGACGTCGATCTTGGCCAGGCGGAACGCGCCATTGAAGGCGGCGGCCAGCTTTTCCAGCAGCGGGCCAAGGGTCTTGCAGGGGCCGCACCAGGTCGCCCAGAAGTCGATCAGGATCGGCGTCGTCAGCGAGGCTTGCAGCACCTCGGCCTCGAAGTTCTCCTGGTCGACGTCGAAGACATGGGTGGGGGCGTCGCTGGCGGTCACGGCAAGACTCCGGGGAAAAAGAAGAAAGGTCGATCAGGCCCGATCAGATCAGGGCGCCGCCGAGCATATCAAGGGAAGCGCGGCTATCCGCGCGAGCGCTGAATGGGCCATCAGACGCCTGGGCGAGCGTGGGGCGGATTTGCGAGAATCCGCCGAATGACCCCCCGAGCCCAGACATGACCCGCATGGCCGAAAGGCAGCCGCTGCTGATCTGCGAGCACTGCGACACCGTCTATCGGCGGCGCGAGCTGTGCTGTGGCGAAGTCGCGCGCTGCCTGCGCTGCGATGCGGTGCTGGAACGCCACCACCGCCTGGGCGTGAGCGGGATGTTCGCGCTGGTGGTCACCGCGATGCTGGTGTTCGTGCAGGCCAACATCTGGCCGATCGTCACGCTGGGGCTCAACGGCCAGCTGATCAGCACCACGCTGTGGGGCGCGATCGTGATGATGTGGCGCGAGCATTCCCAGATCGTGTCGGTGCTCGCCGCGGCTACGCTGTTCTTCTTCCCGCTGGGCAAGATGCTGTTGCTGGGCTGGGTGCTGTCGTTCGCACAGCGCGGCCGGCGCGCGCCGGGTTTCCGCCTGGCGATGGTCATGCTGCACCGGGTGGGGCCGTGGACGATGAGCGAGGTGTTCGTGCTCGGCGCGCTGGTGGCGATCGTCAAGGCCCGCGTGTACTTCGACGTGACCCTCAATCCCGGCATCTTCGCGTACGCGGCGCTGACCTTGCTGATCACCGTGTTCGCCAGCATCGATCTGCGCCGCCTGTGGGAGCTGGTGCCGGAGGCGGCCGCATGAGCGCCGATCTGCCGCGCGCGGCCGAGCTGGGCCTGATCGGCTGCCACGTGTGCGGCCTGGTGTCGCGCGACACCGGCGTGGCAGACGCGCATTGCCCGCGCTGCCTGTCGGCGCTGCACCGGCGCAAGCACGCCAGTTACAGCCGCACCTGGGCGCTGCTGATCGCGGCGTTCATTCTCTATATTCCCGCCAATCTGCTGCCGATCATGCGCACGGTGAGCGTGGGCGACGTCGACGACAACACCATTCTCAGCGGCGTGGTCGAGCTGTGGGTGAAAGGCTCGCCGGACCTGGCGGTGATCGTGTTCACCGCCAGCATCATGGTGCCGATGCTCAAGTTCCTGGCGCTGGTGACGCTGCTGTGGAGTTCTCACCGCAGCACCGCGTGGGGCCGGCGGCAGCGCGCCAAGCTGTATCGCCTGGTGGAGCTGATCGGCTACTGGTCGATGCTGGACGTGTTCGTGGTGGCGCTGCTGACGGCGCTGGTGCAGTTCGGTGTGCTGAGCCTGGTGGAACCGCTGCCGGGCGTGGTGTTCTTCGGCCTGACGGTGGTGCTGACCATGCTCGCCTCGATGAGTTTCGACCCCAGGCTGATCTGGGATGGCAGGGAATCCGATGACTGACCAACAAACGCCGCCCGGCGACGCGCTGCCCGAACCGGTCGTGCGCAAACCGCGCATCAATGCCTCCTTCGTGTGGCTGATCCCGGTGCTCGCCGCGCTGGTGGGCCTGTCGCTGGTGATCAATGCGTGGCTGCAGGCCGGGCCGAACATCACGATCAGCTTCCAGAGCGCCGAGGGCCTCGATCCGGGCAAGACGCCGGTGAAGTACAAGAACGTGGTGATCGGCCGCGTCACCGCGGTGACGCTGGCCAAGGACCGCAGCCACGTGACGGCCAAGGTGTCGCTGGAAAAGAGCGCCGAGGGCTTCGCCACCGCCGACACCCGCTTCTGGGTGGTGCGGCCGCGCATCGGCCTGGGCGGTGTGTCCGGCATCGACACGCTGCTGTCCGGTGCGTTCATCGGCGCCGACGTGGGCGAGTCCAAGGATTCGCGCGACGAGTTTACCGGCCTGGAGGAACCGCCGGCGGTGACTCACGGCGCGCCGGGCAAGACCTTCAAGCTGCATACCGACGACCTGGGCTCGCTCGACATCGGCTCGCCGGTGTACTACCGGCGCATCCAGGTCGGCCGCGTGGTGACCTACCAGCTCGACAGGGACGGCAAGGGCGTGAGCCTGCAGATCTTCGTCGACGGGCCCAACGACGAGTTCGTCACCCGTTCAACGCGCTTCTGGAACGCCAGCGGCGTGGACGTCTCGATCGGCGCGGACGGCGTCAAGCTGAACACCCAGTCGCTGGCCACCGTGCTGGCCGGCGGCGTGGCTTTTGGCACGCCGATGGGGCCGCACGACGAAACGCCGGCCCTGACCGGTGCCGAGTTCCGCCTGTTCGGCGACCAGACCACGGCGATGGCGCCGCCGGATGGCGAGCCGAAATACATCCGCATGCGCTTCGACCAGTCGCTGCGCGGGTTGAAAGTGGATGCGCCGGTGGAGTTCCTGGGCATTCCGTTCGGCCGCGTGGTGTCGGTCAACCTGGATTTCGACGAGAAGACGCAGACCTTCCCGGTGGTGGTCGGCGCGGTGGTCTATCCGCAGCGTCTGGGTCGCGCGCACGACAAGCTGGTCGCGCTGGCCAAGGCACACGGCGACGATGCGGAGCTGTCGCAGATGGTGGGGCGTCTGGTCGAGCATGGCCTGCGTGCGCAGGCGCGCACCGGCAACCTGCTGACTGGCCAACTCTATGTCGCGCTGGACTTCGTACCCAAGGCACCGAAGGTGGCGTTTGATACGGCTGCGAAGCCGCTGGAGATCCCGACCGTGCCTGGCAGCTTCGACAAGCTGCAGGAGCAGTTGGCCGAGATCGTCGACAAGATCCAGAAGATCCCGTTTGACAGCATCGGCAAGAACGCCGATGCCACCCTCGCCGAGCTCAACCGCACGCTCAAGCAGGTCAATAACGACGTGCTGCCGGAATTCAAGACGACCCTGCAGGGCGCGCAGCAGACTCTGGGCAACGCCAACAACGCGCTGTCGGCCGATTCGCCGCTGCAGCAGAACCTGGGCGGCACCATGCAGGAGCTGCAGCGCACGGTGCGCTCGCTGCGCGTGCTCACCGACTATCTCGGCAGCCATCCGGACGCGCTGCTGCGCGGGCGCCGGGCGGATGCGCCGCTGGCGCCGATCCAGCAGGCACCCACGCAAGAAGGGAGCAAACCATGATCCGCAAGGGAGACCGCTTCATCGGACTGGGCGCGCTGGTCCTGGGCGGCGCGCTCGCGTTGGCCGCCTGCGGCGGCTCGGCGCCGGTGCACTACTACACGCTGGTGTCGCCGGCCGACGAGGTGGCGACGGCTACCCGGGCCGCCATCGTGCCGCCGGCGA
This sequence comes from Dyella sp. CR10, assembly GCF_055814425.1. Classification (NCBI taxonomy): domain Bacteria; kingdom Pseudomonadati; phylum Pseudomonadota; class Gammaproteobacteria; order Lysobacterales; family Rhodanobacteraceae; genus Dyella; species Dyella sp. CR10. The sequence continues at coordinate 3,248,166 of NZ_CP185986.1, read as the reverse complement.
CGCCGTTCCAGTTCGAGCTGCTGCCGGTGGGCGTGCCGGCCCAGGCGGACCAGCCGCAGCTGGTGGTGCGCCAGGGCGGGCAGGGCGTGGCGGTACTGAACGGGGAGCGCTGGATCGCGCCGCTGGCCGATGAGGTGCGCGGCGCGCTGTCGGCCGATCTGGCGCGCGAGCTGCATACCCAGGACATCACCGGCCTGGCCGCGTCGGGCCGGCCGGTGCTGCGCATCAAGGTGGATCTGCGTCGCTTCGATTCGATGCCGGGCAGCTATGCATGGATCGATGCCGCATGGAGCGTGCGCGCGCTGCAAGGCGGCGCGGTCCTCTCGTGCACCAGCCAGGTGCGGGAGAGCGTCGGTGAAGGCTACGCGGCGCTGGTGCAAGGCCATCAGCGGGCGCTGAGCGAGCTGGCCGCGAAGATCGCCACGGGCGCACAGGCGGTGGGCGCCGGCCAGCCCGGGGCGTGCCCGGCGGGCTGAGCCCGGTACCGTCGCAGGGGCGCTTCCGGTCCCCGCGAAAGGCCCAAGAACCGGCCCTCATCTGCTAGTCTGCCGCGTTCACCCGCAGCCGCCGGCGGACGCCGGTCCGGCTGCCAGCAACGAGTCAGGCGCCGGAAGCACATGCAGGACATCCAAGACCAGGGCACGAACGAACAGGGCAACGAGGCCTACCAGCCGCAGGCGGCGGAAGCCTCGGCGCAGCAGTACTGGCGCGAGCAGCGCGCCTACGAGGTGAAAGAGGATGCCTCGCGGCCCAAGTTCTACTGCCTCTCCATGCTGCCGTACCCGTCCGGTGCCCTGCACATGGGCCACGTGCGCAACTACACCATCGGCGATGTGATCAGCCGTTTTCAGCGCATGAACGGCAAGAACGTGCTGCAGCCGATGGGCTGGGATGCGTTCGGCCTGCCGGCCGAGAACGCCGCGATCAAGAACAAGACCGCGCCGGCCAAGTGGACCTACCAGAACATCGAGCACATGCGCGGCCAGCTGCAGCGCATGGGCTTCGCCTACGACTGGACGCGCGAATTCGCCACCTGCCGCCCGGAGTACTACCGCTGGGAACAGCTGATGTTCACCCGGCTGATGAAGAAGGGCATGGCCTACCGCAAGAACGCGGTGGTGAACTGGGATCCGGTCGACCAGACCGTGCTGGCCAACGAGCAGGTGGTGGATGGCCGCGGCTGGCGCTCCGGTGCCCTGGTCGAGAAGCGCGAGATCCCGCAGTGGTTCCTCAAGATCACCGACTACGCGCAGGAACTGCTCGACGGCCTGGACACGCTGCCGGGCTGGCCGGACGCGGTGAAGACCATGCAGCGCAACTGGATCGGCCGCTCCGAGGGTCTGGAGATCCATTTCGCCGTCGAAGGCGAAGCCGAGCCGCTGACGGTGTTCACCACGCGCCCCGACACGCTGATGGGCGTGACTTTCGTGTCCATCGCTGGCGAGCATCCGCTGGCGCTGAAGGCGGCGCAGGGCAACCCGGCGCTGGCTTCCTTCCTGGATGAATTGCGCCACGGCGGCGTGTCCGAGGCCGAGCTGGAGACGCAGGAAAAGCGCGGCATGGCCACCGGCCTGTTCGCCATCCATCCGGTCACCGGCGCCAAGGTGCCGGTGTGGGTCGCCAACTTCGTGCTCATGGGCTACGGCACCGGCGCGGTGATGGCGGTGCCCGGGCATGACGAGCGCGACTTCGAGTTCGCCCACAAGTACGACCTGCCGATCAAGCAGGTGATCGCCGCCGGCGACGAAAACTACGATCCGGCCAAGTGGCAGGAGTGGTACTCGGACAAGACCCGCGCCGACATGCGCGTGATTCATTCCGGCGCGCTGGACGGCAAGAACTACCGCGAAGCCTTCGACTACCTCGCCACCACGCTGGAAGCCGAGGGCAAGGGCCACCGCCGCGTGAACTGGCGCCTGCGCGACTGGGGCGTGAGCCGCCAGCGCTACTGGGGCTGCCCGATCCCGGTGATCTACTGCCCCGCGTGCGACGCCGTGCCGGTGCCGGAAGACCAGCTGCCCGTGGTGCTGCCCGAGGACGTCGCCTTCTCCGGCGTGCAGTCGCCGATCAAGGCCGATCCGGCATGGCGCAAGACCACCTGCCCGCAGTGCGGCGGCCCGGCCGAGCGCGAGACCGACACCTTCGACACCTTCATGGAGTCGAGCTGGTACTACGCGCGCTACACCAGCCCGGGCGCCCATGAGCAGGTCGACGGGCGCGCCAACTACTGGTTGCCGGTGGACCAGTACATCGGCGGCATCGAACACGCCATCCTGCACCTGCTGTATTTCCGCTTCTATCACAAGCTGCTGCGCGACGCGGGCCTGGTGCATTCGGACGAACCGGCCACCAATCTGCTGTGCCAGGGCATGGTGATCGCCGAGACGTTCTATCGCGACAACGCCGACGGCTCGAAGGATTGGATCAATCCGGCCGACGTGGAAATCCAGCGCGACGAGAAGGCGCGCGTGGTCGGCGCGGTGCTCAGGAGCGACGGACAGCCGGTGCAGATCGGTGGCACCGAGAAGATGTCCAAGTCCAAGAACAACGGCATTGATCCGCAGGCGATGGTGGAGAAGTTCGGCGCTGACACGGTGCGCCTGTTCTCCATGTTCGCCGCGCCGCCGGAGCAGTCGCTGGAATGGAGCGAGGCGGGCGTGGAAGGCATGGCGCGCTTCCTGCGCCGCTTCTGGCGCGAGGTGACCGCGCACGCGGCCGGTCCGGACCACCCGGTGGTCGATGCGGTCGCTCTCAACCCTGCTCAGAAGGCCCTGCGCCGCCAGCTGCACGAGACCATCCAGAAGGTGAGCGATGACTTCGGCCGCCGCCACGCCTTCAACACCGCCATCGCATCGCTGATGGAGCTGCTCAACGCGCTGGGCAAGTTCGACGACCCGAGCGAGCAGGGCCGCGCCGTGCGCCACGAGGCGCTGGAGGCAATGGTGCTGCTGCTCAATCCGGTGGTGCCGCATGTCAGCCACGCCCTGTGGCAGGTGCTGGGCCATGCGGAGGCGGTGCTCGAAGACCAGGCCTGGCCGAAGGTCGACGAAGCGGCGCTGGTGCGCGACTCGCTGACCCTGGCGGTTCAGGTCAATGGCAAGTTGCGCGGTACCATCGAGGTCGCCGCCGGCGCTTCGAAGGAAGAGGCCGAGAAGCTGGCCCTGGCCCACCCGAACGTGATTGCCTTCCTGGAAGGCCAGAGCGTGCGCAAGGTGATCGTGGTGCCCGGCAAGATCGTCAACATCGTCGCAGGATGAGAGCGTCCCCATGAGATCCGTGAGCCGCATGTTCAAAGCAACGCTGATGCTGGTGTCCGCCCTCGCGCTGACGGCGTGCGGTTTCCATCTCCGCCAGAGCGCCGCGTTGCCCGCGGCGATGCAGCGCGTGCACCTGGCGGTGAATGGCGGCGTCGATCTGCAGCGCGATCTGGCGCGCGCTCTGGAAGCCTCCGGCGCGACGGTCGAAGAGAAGCCCGGCCCGGGGGTTGCCGAGCTGCGCGTGCCGCAGGCCAACTTCAGCACCGAGACGCTGACGGTCAGCGGCTATGCGCGCGTGACCGAGTACGCGGTGCGCTACCAGGTGCAGTTCCAGCTCGACGACGGCGCCGGTCAGGTGCTGCTGCCGGCGCAGAGCATCAGCATGTCGCGCGAATTCAGCTACGACGCCACCAACACCATCGGCACCACGGCCCAGGTGGAAGAGATCCAGCGCAGCCTCAACGACGACATGGTGCAGGCCATCCTGTTCCGCCTGCAGGCGCTGCAGAAGCACGGCGGCGGCGTGGCGCCAGCCGCGGCTTCCTCCTCGTCGCACTGAGCGCCATGCCACTCAATCCCGCGCAGTGGCAGAAGGCGCTGGCTGGCGACCGGCTGCTGCCGGTGTATCTGCTGGCCGGCGAGGAACTGCTGGTGCTCGAGGCGGCCGACGCGCTGCGTGCGCAGGCGCGCCGTCTCGGCTACACCGAGCGCGAGGTGCTGGATGTCGGCAACCATTTCGACTGGGACGATCTGGCGCGTTCGGCCGCCGGCATGTCGCTGTTCGCCACGCGCCGCCTGCTCGACCTGCGTCTGCCCACCGGGCGTCCGGGCACCGAGGGCGCCAAGGCCATCAACGAGTTCTGCGCCAACCCGCCGCCTGACGTCACGCTGCTGATCACCGCCACCGAATGGAGCAATAAGCACGAAGGCGCGTGGACCAAGAACCTTGACGCCGCCGGCGCGCTGGTGGTGTTCAACGCGCCCAAGCCGCACGAGTGGGCGGCCTGGGTCGGCGCGCGTCTGGCGTCGCGCGGCCTCAGTGCCACGCCGGATGCGGCGGCGCTGCTGGCCGAGCGCGTCGAAGGCAATCTGTTGGCCGCCGCGCAGGAGATCGACAAGCTCGCCGTGCTGCGGGGCGAAAGCGGCAGCGGGCGCATCGACGCGACCGAGATGGAAGATCTGGTTGCCGACAGCGCGCGCTACGACGCTTTCAAGCTCACCGACGCGGCTTTCGCCGGCGACGGCGGGCGCGCCTTGCACATCCTTGCGGGGCTGCGCGCCGAAGGCGACGAGCTGATCGCGTTGATGGGCTGGCTGGTGAATCAGTTGCAGCTGGCGCTGCGCCTGGCCAATGCGCGCGACTTCGCCGCGCAGGCCCGCGCCGAGCGCCTGTGGCCTGCACGCGAGCAGCTGTTCCGCAAGGCGCTGCGCCGTGCACCGCGCGAACACTGGCTGCAGTGCCTGGCGCGCGCCGCGCGCATCGACCGCATGGCCAAAGGGCGCGAGGCAGGCGATCCGTGGCTGGAAGCGGAGCGACTGATTGCCGCCATCGCCGAGCCCAGGGCCGCCGGCGCGCTCGCATGAAACCGCTCGCGCTGTTCGGCGGTACCTTCGACCCGGTGCACCTTGGGCACCTGAGCGTGGCCTGGGAAGCGGCGGAGCTGCTCGACGCCGAGGTGCGCCTGATGCCGGCCAGCGTGCCGCCGCACCGTCCCGCGCCGCTGGCGAATCCGGAGCAGCGCGTGGCCATGCTGCACGCCGCGCTGCAGAAACAGGACCGCCTCGCCGTGGACACGCGCGAGCTGCGCCGCGCCGGTCCGTCTTATACCTACGACACCTTGAGCGAGCTGCGCGCCGAACTGGGCGATCGTCCGCTGGTGCTGCTGCTCGGCGCGGACGCGTTCGCCGGCCTGCCGGGCTGGCATCGCTGGCGCGAGCTGTTCGACGTGGCACATCTGGGGGTGCTCAGCCGGCCGGGTGCCGAGCCAGAGTTGCCGCATGCGCTATGGGCGGAAATCGGCGGTCGCCGCACCGACGATGTCGCCGAGCTGCGCGCGCGGCCCGCGGGCAAGGTCATCGAACTGACGGTGACGCCGCTGGAGATTTCCGCCACGCGCATCCGCGAACTGCTGGCGGCGGGGCGCGACCCGCGCTATCTGTTGCCATGCGGTTTGTTCGAGGATCCGGCGCTGCTGGCGCCTTACCGGCATCGCTAGCGAGCACCGGCACCGCTGCATCTGAAGCGTGGATGTTTTCGGCAAGGAAGCGAATCGTGACACCACCCACCCACCGCACCACGACCATCGAACGACCGCTGGAAGCGCGCGACCTGGCCGTGCTGCGCGCGTTGCGGGCATCGCTGTTTCGCGGCGTGTGCATTGCGGCGCTTGGTGGCGTCGTCGTCGCGTACGCGCTGGCATTCAGCGGCTGGATGCTGCTCGCGGGAGGCATCGGGGCTGAGTTTCCTGCCGGCCTGGCGGTGGCCCTCGTACTCGCCGCGATCGTCGGTGCCGCACTGTACGACGGCATGCGCCATGTCCGGCTGTTTCGCCGCGTCAGCGCCATTGTGCGGGAGCCGCGTCGAACCGCGAAGAAGGCGAGCCGGGGCGAATTGACTGCGGTGTCGCGCGAGGATGGGCGCATCAGCTATGAGGTGAGCGGCGAAGCGTTCGACGTCTGGTTGCCGGTACCGCTGGCCGACGCGGACAAGCTCGAGTTCGAGAAGTCGGTGCCGCGCCTGGATGGCCTGCTGCATCGGCAGGTGGTGCTGGAATGGCTGCGCATCGAAGGCGCACCGAAGCTGTTGCTGCTCGGCGTCGACTATCCCGACGATCCGCCGGCGATCGTGGAACGCGCACCTACGGCAGCCGAACGTCGCGCGGTGGCCTGGTGGGACCACATCGCCTATGCCTGGTTCATGGCGGCGATCGCGAGCGTGGTTTTGCTGGCCGCTGGCACGGGCCTGTTCGCCTATATCGATGCCTGGATGTATTCGCGGCTCACCGGCGGGCTGCTGGTGTCGGCACTCCCGATCGGTGCGATCGTGGTGCTCATGTGGCGGCAGACGAAGCGCTGGCTGGCGATCCAGCCGCGTACGCTGGTCGTGACCGGCGTGATCGCGGAGGTGCTCGACAAGACCGTCTCCATCGGCCGGTATTCGCGCACCCAGCGCTGGTACCGCATCGGCGATCGCCTTTACGCCACCCGGCAGGAGCCGCCCAAGGACCATCTCTTCGTCTGCGGCACCCTGGTGCGCGTGGATTATGTGGACAGGAGTCCGCTCGGCGGCTGGATCGTGCGCATCGAACCCTTGGCGGGAGCAGCAGCGCCATCGCGCACCGCCGCGACGGGACATGCCGTCATGCCCGGACAAGGAAGCCAGCCATGACGCAAGCCATGCAGTGTGCATCGAGCGAACAACCGCTCGCGGGTGACGACCTGGCCTTGTTGCGCACGCTGCGCGCGAGTCTGTCCGGCGCGATCGTTTTCATCGGTTTGATCAGCGCGACGTTCGTCTTGGCGCTGGTCGTGTTCTGCTGGGTGCTGTTCGATCTCGGCGGCAGCGACAGCCGAACTTCCGTGGTGCTGATGTTCTGCTGCCTGCTGGCCGTCGTAGCGGGTTTCGCCGTGTACTGGTGCATGCGCAACATCCGCCTGTTTCTCGCCATTGGCTCGGTACTGCGGCAACCGCAGCGCTTCACGAAGACGGTCAGCCGCGGAGAGCTGGCTGGGATTTCCAGCGAAGATGGCGTCCTGCGCTATGACCTCGGCGGCACCGTCCTGCCGGTATGGATCCCGATCCGCCATGCCAACAGCGGCAATCTTCAGTGCATCACATCGGCACGTCGCCTCGACGGGTTAATCCATCAGCCAGTGCTGCTGGAACGGTTCGATCTGGCGGACGCGCCGGCATCGCTGCTGCTCAAGGTGGAATACCCGGGCTATCCACCGATCGTGGCAGCGCGCGCGTCCACGGAAGAAGAATGTCAGGCGGTAGCCACATGGGACTTCACCGGCATCGCGATGGCCGGATTGGGCGGCATGCTGGTGTTCGTACTGTTCATGCTGCTGATCGCCTTCGGCCCGATCGGTGCGCTGCCGGGATTGATCATAGGCACCAGCGGCGTCGTATGGATGAGGCGGAAGATGAAGCGCTGGGCGGCGATTCGTCCCAGGACGTTGAGCGTGACCGGCGTCGTCGCCGAAGTGCTCGACAGTCCGGTCGCGGTGGGACGTTATTCGGAACTGCAGCGCTGGTACCGCATCGGTGATCGCCTCTATCCCACCGGTCTGAAATCGCCGGACGACGACACCATCACCTGCGGCAGCGTGGTGCGCATGGACTATGTGGACCGCAGTCCGCGCGGCGGGCGCATCCTGCGCATCGAAACGCTATGAGCGTTCACGCGCCGCGCGGCACGAAGCGCAGCGCCACCGAGTTCATGCAATAGCGCAGGCCGGTCGGCTTCGGTCCGTCGGTGAACACATGGCCCAGGTGGCTGTCGCAGCCAGCGCAGCTCACCTTGGTGCGGACCATGCCCAGGCTGTAGTCGTTGCTCTCGATGACGTTGGCTTTGGCGATGGGCTCCCAGAAGCTGGGCCAGCCGGTGCCGGAGTCGAACTTGGTGGAGGCGTCGAACAGCGCGGTATCGCAACCCGGGCAGCGGAACAGGCCTTTCGCATGCAGGTTCCAGTACTGGCCGCTGAAGGGGCGCTCGGTGCCTTCGCGGCGCATCACCTCGAAGGCCTCGGCGGACAGGCGCTGGCGCCATTGCGTATCGGTCAGCACCAGCTTCTGCACGTGGCAGGGGCCGAGGTGGCGGCCGTCGGCATCGGCGAAGCATTCCAGCAAAAGGTCCTTTGCCGCGGGTGTCGCGGCAGCCGCGACTGCGGTGGCTAAACCGGGGCCGCGGCGCGGCCACCACAGCACGCCGGCCGCCGCGGCGCCCGCGCCGAGCGCGGCGATGCGCAGGAAGGTCCGGCGTTGTTCGTTCTGTAGCGTGCGGATGCTGCGAGTGCTCATGGGGAAGCCTCTTCGATAAGCGGATGGATCAGCCGAACGTGAAGGCGTAGGCGCGTACGCCCGGATCGAGGAATTCGATCTCGAATTGCCGTTCGCCCGTGCCCTGCGCCTGCCGCACGAGCTGGTACAGGCGCTGCGTGGTGACCGTGCCGTTGCCGTCGGCATCGATATCCATGCCGTGGTCGGCGCCGGGCGCCTTGCCATCGATGCGCACGCGGAACCGCACCGGCTTGCCATCCGCGCCGGGCCCAAGCACCAGATGAAGATCGCGGCCGCGGAAGCGGTACACGATGCGACCGCCGGTGGTGTCGAGCTGCGCGTCTTCGGCGCGCACCGTCCAATCGCCGTCCAGCGACCACTGGTTGGCGGCCAGTGCGGCAGGGGCGCGATAGCGCTGGCGATCGTTGCGGGCCATCTCTCCGCCGGCGAAGTGCGCGGCGCGCGCATAGCCGACGTAAGTTTCGGGCGAACGGTCAGTGGCCTGCGAATCGGCGGCTTCGGCGCCCTTGGCGTCGGGGCGCACGTAGCCGCCGGGCAGGTTCTTCTGGCCCGCTTCGGTCAGCAGCTGGCGGATCACGTCCTCGCTTTGTTCATAACCGCCTTCGCCGAAGTGGTGGTGGCGGATGCGACCTTGCGTATCGACGAAGTAGTGCGCGGGCCAGTAGCGATTGTTGAAGCCCTGCCAGATCGCATAGTCGTTATCGAGCGCGACCGGATAGCTCACGCCCAGATCCTTCACCGCACGCTGCACGTTGCCCGGGTCCTTCTCGAAGGCGAACTCCGGTGCATGTACGCCCAGCACCACCAGGCCGTGCTCCTTGTACTTGTCGGCCCAGGCGCGCACGTAGGGCAGGGCGCGGATGCAGTTGATGCAGGAGTACGTCCAGAAATCCACCAGCACCACCTTGCCGCGCAGCGCTGGCGCGGTGAGGGGCGCGGTGTTGAGCCACGCCGTGGCGCCGGCCAGCGAGGGCAGCTGCCCTTCGACCGGGAGTGCTTCGCCGGGCTTGCGCTCCGGCTGCGGCGCGGGCGCCGGCATCACCTGGTCGACGAGGCGCTGCTCCAGGCCACCGGTGCTGGCGAGCGACACGCGCGTGAGCACGCCGGTGTCCAGACCCAGGGCGATGGCCGCGACGCCGGCCAGGACCAGCACGCCCAGCGCGCGGCGCAGCCATTCGCCGGCGCCGAGCGAGCGCTTCATCAGGGCGAATACCTTGCCGCCGACCAGCAAGGCCAGGCCGAGCGAGGTCGCGGCGCCTGCGGCATAGGTGAGCAGAAGCAGCGTGGTCTGCACGCTGGCGCCATTGAGTGCCGCGCCGGTCAGCAGCAGGCCGAGGATGGGGCCGGCGCAGGGTGCCCAGAGGAGGCCGGTGGCGATACCCAGGCCGGCGGCGGAGAACACCGAGCCCTCGTCCGCCTCAGCGCGTTGCGTCAATCGGTTGCCCAGCGCCACGAACGGGCGGGCGACCCATTCGGCCACGCGCGGCGAGAGCAGGGTAAGGCCGAGCACCGCCAGCACGGCCAGGGCGATCCAGCGGCCGTACTGATTGGCCCGCACCGCCCAGCCGCCGCCCAGCGCCGCGAGCGTGGCGACCAGCGCGAAGGTCACTGCCATGCCCAGCAGCATCGGCAGGCCGTTGCGCAGGAACGGCCGGTCCGCACGGGCGAACACGAAGGGCAGCACCGGCAGGATGCACGGGCTGAGGATGGTCAGCACGCCGCCGAGGTAGGCCAGGATGAGCACGAGCATGAAAGTCGATCCGTCGCGGTTTGACTGTTATTCGACGCCGCCGGGCGACGGGTTACCAGCACCGGTGCCCGGTGTGCGTGTCACCGGCAGGTAACGGCCAGGCGTGTCGCGGCGAAGAAGATCTGACCCGGACGACGAGACATCCATGGCAGCGAGCTTGACCGCGGGCGGCCGCATGGTTCTAGATGACGGTTTGTGTTTCCAGGCCGCGTCCCGAACCTTGTCCGCCGAACCCGCCAGCGCCCAGGAAGAAGCCGACCAGCGCCGCGCCGCGTGGATGGCGGCCGCACAGGCGGGCGATCGCCGTGCCTACGAGCGCGTGCTGGCCGAATCGCTGCCGGTTATCCGCGCCGCGGCGCGGCGCCAGGGCGTGGCGGTGGACGCGATCGACGACGTGGTGCAGGAAACGCTGCTGACCGTGCATCGCGTCCGCCACACCTACGATCCCTCGCGTTCGTACGATGCCTGGCTTACCGCGATCGCCACGCGCCGCGCGATCGATGCGCTGCGCAGCCATGGCCGGCGCGACCGCCGCGAGCTGCACGACGAGCTGGTGCTCGACAGCCAGCCCGACCAGCACGCCGACGCGGCCCGCGGCGCCGAGCGCGAGCAGGAAGCCCGCCGGCTGCGCGAAGCGATCGCCACGCTGCCGCCGGGACAGCGCGAGGCGGTGGAGCAGCTGGCCCTGCGCGAGCGTTCGCTGGCCGAGGCCGCCGAGCACACCGGTCGCAATACGGGCGCGCTGAAGGTCAACCTGCATCGAGCGCTGAAAGCGCTGCGCCAACGCATCCACGGAGATCCCTGAGCACCATGTCCGACCCGCGCAATCATCAGGCCCTGATCGATGCGCTCGGCGCCGAGCTGGCGCCGGTGCGCCGGTTGCCGCCGCCGTGGCGGCGCACCGCAGGCTGGCTGCTGGTGGTCGCGGCGATCGCAGCGATCCTGCTGGCGCATTACGGCGTTCACGGCATGCTGCGGCGCTGGGCCGGCACGCCGGACCTGGCCTGGGCCGGCATCGGGGCGGCGCTGACCGCGGTGACCGCCGCCTGGGCCGCGTTCTCGCTGGGCGTACCGGGGCGCAGCGTGCGCTGGGCATGGCTGCCGCTGCCGGCGGCGCTGCTGTGGATAGGCGCCAGCGGCCTGGGCTGCCTGCGCGGCTGGATCGCCCCCGACACGCTGGTGGCGGGCCCGCATCAGGCTGGGCATTGCCTGTTCTTCATCGTCAGCTTCTCGGTACCGCTGTCGGCGCTGATGATCTGGCTGCTGCGGCGTGCCTGCCCGCTGCGGCCGGTGCTCACCGCCGTGCTGGTCGGCCTGGCCAGCGCGGCTGCGTCGGCGAGCCTGCTGGAGATCTGCCATGAGTTCGACGCCGCCTTCACCGACCTGGTGATGCATGCGCTGGCGGTGATGCTGGTGATCGGCGTGAATACGGCGATGAGCGGGCGGCTGCTGCAGCCGCGCTGAAACGTTTTCGTCGGTTGCGGCGTCAGTCTCGCGCAAGGCGCATGAACTTTCGTTTTTCTGGTGCGTTGCAGCGCTTCGGCGTTCGTCCGCGGCAGACCGCATCGGCATAAGCGACCTCCGCCCGGGCTGGAGCGCCCACCGCTGTGTGCTTTCCTTGCCCATGAAGGGTGTGGCGGCGCCATCCCTGCCGGATCGTCGCACGTGGGCATTGCAGCACGCCCTCGGCGAAACCCGCGCGAGACGGTATTGACGCTGAACGGCGATATTCCGCCCTGGGCGGTACGGCATGAACGCGGGGCTAGGCTGCTTGCCGTCGGTGGCGCGGAGGGGGCGCCGCCGCGGCGTCAGCCAGCGGGGCCGTTGCGCATTCCGCTTGACGCAGCGTACCCGCAGTCGGCCATGTCGACGGCGGTTCGCCGGCGCGGTCCGGGAGGGGACCGCGCCGGCACTTCATTCTGGACGTGCGGCCGAGCCGCATCACTAACACCACCGACTGAAGGAGAACGCATCTATGAAAATGTCACGCCACGCCGTCCTTGGTCTCTCCATCGCGCTCGCTCTCGGTGTCGGCATCGGCCAGGCTTCGGCGCAGCAAGCCGCGCCCGCGCCCGCGCAGTCGTCGATGAAATCCGACACGATGAAATCGGACATGCAAAAGGACATGAAATCCAACGACTCGATGAAGTCGCACGATTCCATGAAATCCGGCGACTCGATGAAATCCGGCGACTCGATGAAGTCCGAGACCGGCACGAAGCACAAGCACAAGAAGCACAAGAAGGCCTCGACCGAGCCTGCCTCGTCCTCGAGCAGCGGCCACTGATCGTCATTTCAGCGGTTCCACGCGCGGCCCTTTCCGGCGACGGAGAGGGCCGTCGCGTTTTCTTCCGTGGTGTAATGCGCGGGTTTCGCATCGCGGAGGCACGCCATGGTTCCCTCTCTCGTCGCGCGACTGGGCATCGCGCATCCCTTGATCCAGGCACCGATGTCCGGCTCCACCACGCCGGCGCTGGTCGCCGCGGTATCCAACGCGGGCGCGCTGGGTTCGCTGGGCGCGGGCTATCTGGAACCGCAGGCGATCCTCGATCAGGCCGAGGCCGTTCGCGCGGTCTGTGGGCAGCCGTTCGGGATCAATCTGTTCGTGTTGCCGGAAGCCTTCGAGGTGGACATGTCCGCGGTGGACGCGGCGCGCCGCGCGCTCGATGCGCTGATGGAGCGCGAAGGGCTGGCGGTGCGAACCACTCTGCCTGCGCGCTGGGCGCCGTCCTTCGCCGACCAATTCGAGGCCTTGTGCGAGGCGCGCCCGCCGGTGGCGAGCTTCGCCTTCGGCTTGCTCACGCCGGCGCAGATGCGGCGGCTCAAGGAACTGGGCATCGTGGTGGTGGGCACCGCCACCACAGTGGCCGAGGCGCGCGCCTGGGAAACGCTGGGCGCCGATGCGGTCAGCCTGCAGAGTGCGGAAGCGGGCGGGCACCGCGGCACCTTCCTGCACGAGCCGGAAGAGGCACTGATCGGCCTGTTCGCGCTGCTGCCGCTGGCTGCGCGGGCGGTGAAGATCCCGCTGATCGCCGCCGGCGGCATCATGGATGGACGCGGCATGCTGGCAGCGGAGGTGCTCGGAGCGGCGGCCAGTCAGCTGGGCACGGCGTTCCTGGCATGTCCGGAAAGCGGCGCGGCCGATGCCTGGAAGCGCGACCTGCCCGGATCGGCCGAGCATGAGGTCGCCACCATCCGCAGTTTCTCCGGCCGCGCGGCGCGCGGCCTGCGCAACACGTACGTCAAGGCAATGGCCGGCATCGAGCACGGCCTGCCGGCATACCCGATCACCAATGCGCTCACGTCGCCGCTGCGTCGCGCGGCGGCGGCGGCCGGGCGCGGAGACCTGCTATCGGAGTGGTGCGGGCAGGGTGCCGGCATGGCGCGTGCATTGCCGGCGGGCGAGCTGGTCGCCGTCTTGATGGACGAGTACGGCCAGGCGCGCCACGCACTGGCCTGAGAGCAGCGCCGGATCGGCCGAAAGCCAGGCTTGACGCGGGTTTCAAGGCGGGGCGTTATACTGCGCCCGCGCCATCCCGCGCATCGATCCGCATCGAGGGCACGCCCACTTGAGTCAGACCCAACGCAACAAGACCGCCAATACCGAATCGCTCCGCAAGCACGTCATCGACGCGCTCGAAGAACTCAAAGCCAAGGACATCCGGGAGATCGACGTCCGCGGCAAGACCTCCATCGCCGACCTGCTGGTCGTCGCCTCCGGCACCTCCGCGCGCCACGTCAAATCCATTGCCGACGAAGTGGTGAAGTTCGCCAAAAAGGCGGGCGTGATGCCGCTCGGCGTGGAAGGCGAGCAGGAGGCCGAGTGGGTGCTGGTGGATCTGGGCGACGTGATCGTCCACGTGATGCTGCCGCGCATCCGCGAGTTCTACGGCCTGGAGCGCCTGTGGACCGTCGGCGACCGCGACGCCGATAACGACGCCGCCGTCGGCGTGGGCTGAGCCCCGCCCGACGCGGACGCCATGCGCCGCACCCGCCGGGTGCGCGCCCTCTTTTTACTCTCCGTTTTTTCAAGAGCTCCGAATGCGCGCTCGCCTCATCGCCGTCGGTGAACGCATGCCCGCCTGGGTGGCGGAGGGCTTCGCCGAGTACCGCAAGCGTCTGTCGCACGAATTGCCGCTTGAGCTGATCGAGCTCAAGCCTGGCGCGCGCGGCAAGGGGCGCGACGATGCGCGCGCGATCCAGGACGAAGGCGCGGCGATCCTCGCGGCGTTGCCGCGCGACATCCACGTGGTCGCGCTGGACGGGCGCGGCAAGACCTGGTCGAGCGAAGAACTGGCCGGACAGCTGGCGAAGTGGCGCATGTCCGGACGCGACGTCGCCTTCCTGATCGGCGGCCCCGACGGCCATGCGCCGGAAGTGCTCGCGCGCGCCGATCAGCGTTGGTCGCTCGGCCCGCTCACCTTGCCGCACATGCTGGTGCGCCTGGTGCTGGCCGAGCAGTTGTACCGTGCCACCACGCTGCTGGCGGGGCATCCCTACCACCGCGCGTGAGCCACGCCCGACGGGCGCTGCTTGCTATGCTCCGCCGCATGTCTTCTTCGAGCAGCGGGGTGTCCATGTCTTTCGCCGTGCGCCAGGCCACGATCCACGAACTCGATCTCATTGCGCCGCTGTTCGACGGCTATCGCCAGTTCTACGGACAACCCGCGGATCTCGAGCGCGCGCGCCGCTTCCTCGCCGAGCGTTTCCATCACGCCGAATCGGTGATTCTGCTGGCGCGCGATGGCGAAGGCGCCGGATTGGGCTTCACTCAGCTGTATCCGCTGTTCTCTTCGGTACGCTGCACGCGCCGTTATCTGCTCAACGACCTTTACGTGGCGCCCGCCGCACGTCGCAGAGGCGTGGCCGCGGCGTTGCTGGAGGCGGCCGCCGAGCATGGCCGCGCGATGGGCGTGGCCGGGTTGTCGCTGTCCACGGCGCACGACAACCATGCGGCGCAGAGGCTGTACGAATCGCTGGGCTGGCAGCTGGACACTGAATTCCGCGAGTACAGCCTGACGCTTTGATCCGATCCTTGCGTGCCGACGAAAGTCGAAGCCGGCACACCCGGGCGAGGCTTTACCATAGGCGGTCCCCTTCGCCAGACCCCATGCTCATGTCACGCATCCGCCACGCCGAACTGGCCGCCAAAGTCATGACCGCCGAGCAGGCGGCCGAATGGATCCAGCCCGGGATGACGGTGGGCATGAGCGGCTTCACCGGCGCGGGCTATCCGAAAGCGGTGCCGCAGGCGCTGGCGGCGCGCATGACCGCGGCGCATGCGCGCGGCGAAACGTTCCGCGTCAACGCGCTTACCGGCGCGTCCACCGCGCCGGAACTGGACGGCGCGCTGGCGCGCGCTGGCGGCCTGGATCTGCGCCTGCCGTATCAGTCCGACCCCGAGCTGCGCGCGCGCATCAATCGCGGCGAGATCGATTATCTGGACATCCACTTGAGCCATGTCGCGCAGTACGCGTGGTTCGGGCTGTTCGGCAAGATCGATGTGGCGGTGATCGAAGCGACGGCGATCCGCGAGGACGGTTCGCTGGTGCCGTCTTCCTCGGTGGGCAACAACAAGACCTGGCTGGACCTGGCGGACAAGGTCATCGTGGAGGTCAACCGCTGGCAGCCCGAGGCGCTGGAGGGCATGCACGACATCTACTACGGCACCGCGCTGCCGCCGCATCGCAAGCCGATCCCGCTGGTGCACCCGGACGATCGCATTGGCGAGCCTTACCTGCGCTGCGACCCGGCGAAGGTGGTGGCGGTGGTGGAAACCGATGCGCCCGATCGCAACAGCGCGTTCGCGCCGATCGACGAGACCTCCCGACGCATCGCCGGGCACCTGATCGAATTCTTCCGCCACGAAATCGCGCGCGGCCGTCTCGGACCGCAACTGCTGCCGCTGCAATCGGGCGTGGGCAACATTGCCAATGCGGTGCTGGCCGGTTTGCGCGAAGGTGGTTTCCGCGGGCTCACCGCGTTCACCGAAGTGATCCAGGACGGCATGCTCGATCTGCTCGCCGAGGGCGTGCTGACGAGCGCGTCGGCCACTTCGTTTTCGCTGAGTCCCGCGGGCATCGAGCGTTTCCTGGCGGACATCGATTTCTTCCGCCAGCGCATCGTGCTGCGCACGCAGGAGATCTCCAACCATCCGGAGCTGGTGCGCCGCCTCGGCTGCATCGCGATGAACGGCATGGTCGAGGCGGACATCTACGGCAACGTCAATTCCACCCACGTGGCGGGCAGCAGCGTGATCAACGGCATCGGCGGCTCGGGCGACTTCGCGCGCAACGGGTTCATGTCCTGCTTCCTCACGCCGAGCACCGCCAAGAACGGGGCGATCTCCTGTCTGGTGCCGATGGCCAGCCATGTCGACCACACCGAGCACGACGTGTCGGTGCTGGTCACCGAGCAGGGCCTGGCCGATCTGCGCGGCTTGTCGCCGCGCCAGCGCGCCAGGGCGATCATCGCCAACTGCGCGCATCCGACCTATCGGCCGTTGCTGGAGGATTACTTCGAGCGCGCCAGCCGCGACAGCAAGGGCAAGCACACACCGCATCTGCTGGGCGAAGCGTTGTCCTGGCACCAGCGGTTTCTCGATACCGGCGACATGCGCCCCTGACGGCCCTACCTGCAAGGAAGATCTTCATGCTCTATCTCGCTTCGCAATCGCCCCGCCGCCGCCAGCTGCTGGAACAGATCGGCGTCGCGTTCACGCCGATCGACGTGGACGTGCCCGAGGTGCGCGCGCCGGGCGAAGCGCCGCTGGCCTACGTCAGCCGCGTCGCGCGCGACAAGGCGCAGGCCGGGCTGGCAGGGTTGCCTTCCGATGCGCTGGTGCTGAGCGCGGATACCGAAGTGGTGCTGGACGACGAGGTGTTCGGCAAGCCGGCCGATGCCGCCGACGCCACGGTCATGCTGCGCAAGCTGTCCGGCCATACGCACGAGACGATCTCAGTGGTATGGGCGGTGCAGGGCGGTCGCGCGGAAAGCGCGACCTGCGTATCGAAGGTGCGCTTCGCGCCGCTGAGCGACGAGGACATCGCTGCCTACGTGGCCAGCGGCGAGCCGTTCGGGCGCGCCGGCGCGTATGCCATCCAGGGGCGCGGCGCGACGCTGATCGAGCATCTCGAGGGCAGCTTCACCGGCGTGATGGGCTTGCCGGTCTTCGAGACCGCGCGGCTGCTCCGCCGCTTCGGCATCGGCTGAGTCAGGCTGGCGGCAGCACCACGAACCACGACACCACGGCCAGCGCGTTGTTGACGCCGTGCGCGAGCACGGCTGGCCAGATCGAGCCCGAATGCAGCCGCAGCCAGGCCAGCGTCACGCCGAGCAACAGCAGATTGGGCAGGGCATACCAGAGGAAGCCCAGGTCGGGCAGGTGCACGCAGGCGAACAATGCTGCGGTGATGAACATGCCCACCCAGGCCGGCGCATAGCGCAGCGACGCCGAAAGCAGCACTCCGCGGAACAGGAGCTCCTCGACCAGCGGCCCCAGTGTGGTCACCAGCAGGGCGAGCGGGATGCGCAGGCCCAGCGACGCGGCCGCGCCCAGGCTCTTGATGTCCTGGCTGACCTCGTGGCCGCGCGCGAGCCATTGCGTCAGCAGTCCGCCGAGGAAGGGCAACATCAGGCCCAGCGCCAGGGCGATGGCGTAGTAGCCGCCCTGCGCGGGCGGCGAGAAACCGAAGCCGGGTGGCGCGGACAGCGGCCATAGCGCGGGCCATTGGCGCCGCGCCAGCCACAGGGTGATCAGGGCCGTGGCCAGCACTGTGAGGATCACCATCAGCGCGTTGACGTCCGGCCGGGTGAGCAGCGACCGCATCTGCGCCATCGCGTCGCCGCCATGCGCCAGGCCGACCGCCAGCCCGATCGCCAGGCCGACCACTGCGCCGATCGCGTACTGCAGCACGAAGTACAGCGCGATCAACCCCAGCGCGGACCATAGCGTGGGGAGCCGCAACGGCGCGGGCGGCGTGAAGACGGGATCAAGGCGGGGCGCTTCCATCGGGATCATCCTGCTGGTGTCGATCGGCGAGACGCACCAGGCAGGGCTTGGCGCACCTTTATTCCCTGACTATCTCCGACGCCTCCACGCTAAACGCCGCCGCCGCGCGTGCGCAATCCTGCCCTTCGTCATGGTTGTGCGGCACCTGCCTGTATAGTGTCGAGGTTCGTCCAAGGAGGAAGCTGGCGCCAAGGCGCCGACCCATGTTCGCACTCGACTGGCTGGCCGACCCCACTGCCTGGGCCGGTCTCCTCACCCTGGTGGTGCTGGAGATCGTGCTGGGCATCGATAACCTCGTCTTCATCGCCATCCTCGCCGACAAGCTGCAGCCGCAGCAGCGCGACAAGGCCCGCATCATGGGTCTTGGCATGGCCCTGGTGATGCGGCTGCTTCTGCTCGGCGCGATGTCCTGGCTGGTGAAACTCACCGAGCCGATCGTCACCTGGCAAAGCTTCTCGCTGTCGTGGCGCGACATCATCCTGCTGCTGGGCGGCATCTTCCTGCTCTTCAAGGCCACGCTCGAACTGCACGAGCGGCTCGAGGCAGGCGACGAGCAAGAAGAAGGCAACCGCGTGCATGCCCGCTTCTGGCTGGTAGTGACGCAGATCGTGGTGCTCGATGCGGTGTTCTCGCTCGACTCGGTGATCACCGCCGTCGGCATGGTCGACCAGCTCTCGGTGATGATGATCGCCGTGGTGGTGGCGATGATCCTGATGATCAGCGCGAGCAAACCGCTCACTGCCTTCGTCAACGCGCGGCCGACGGTGGTGATCCTGTGCCTGTCGTTCCTGCTGATGATCGGTTTCAGCCTGGTCGCCGAGGGCCTGGGCTTCCATATCCCGAAGGGTTATCTGTACGCCGCGATCGGCTTCTCGATCATGATCGAGGTGTTCAACCAGACCATGCGGCGCAATCGGCGGCGCGTGCTGTTCAGCAGCCCGCGCAAGCTGCGCGACCGCACCGCGCGCGCGGTGCTGCGCCTGCTCGGCGCCGGCGGCGAGGAAGAGGAAGACGCGCCCAAGGCAGCCGATGCCGCCGCCGAGTCCGGCATGGCGGTGTTCGGCAAGGACGAACTGGCGATGGTGCAGGGCGTGCTCGATCTGGCGCACCGTCCGGTGCGTTCGATCATGACCCCGCGCACCGAAATCAGCTGGGTGGATCCGCGCGAAAGCGCCGCAGCGCTGCGCGGGGAAGTCACCTCTTCTTCGCATGCCTGGCTGCCGGTAGCGGAGGACGACCTGGATCAGCTGGTCGGTGTGGCCTCCTCCCGCGACTTGCTGGCGAGCCTGCTGGAGCATGGCCGCATCGAGGTCGAGCAGGTGGTGCGCAAGCCGCTCACCGTGCTGGAGTCGCTGAGCGTGCTGCGCCTGATCGAAGCGTTCCGTCGCTCGCCGCTGCAGGTGGCGCTGGTGGTGGACGAGTACGGCAGCGTGCTGGGCCTGGTGACGCCCACCGACGTGCTGGAAACGATCGCCGGCGAATTCCGCGGCGACGACAGTGGCGATCCTTCCGCGGTGCAGGACACCGATGGCGCCTGGCTGCTCGACGGCGGCCTGGACCTGCGCCGCGCCGAGCACCTGCTCGATCGCGAGCTGGCCGGCGATGGCAGCTTCTCCACCCTGGCCGGCTACGTGTTGCAGCAGCTCGGCCGTCTGCCGCGCGTGGGCGACAGCCTGGACAGCGACGGCCTGCACTTTGAAGTGACGGCGATGGACGGCGCGCGCATCGAGCGCCTGAAAGTGACGACGACGGAATGACGAGTACGGAGGCGGGCATGCAGGTCGACTTCGGCAAGACCGCGGGCGACTACGCCCGTCATCGTGCGGGCTTCCCGGACGCATTCTTCACGCGGCTGTTCGACGAAGGCCTGGCGCGGCCGGGCGAATCCGCGCTGGATCTGGGCACGGGCACCGGCACCGTGGCGCGCGGCCTGGCCCTGCGCGGCTGCGCGGTCACCGGCCTGGATCCATCCGCGGCCTTGCTGGCCCAGGCAGCGGCGCTGGATCGCGCCGCCGGCGTACAGGTGCGGCAGGTGCGCTCGACGGTGGAGGAGGCGGATTTCGCGCCGGCCAGCTTCGATCTGCTGACCGCCGGACAATGCTGGCACTGGTTCGACCGGCCGCGTGCGGCCGCGCTGGCGCGCCGCTGGCTGCGCCCCGGTGGCCGGCTCGTGATCGCGCACTTCGACTGGCTACCGCTGGCGGGCAACATGGTCGAAGACACTGAGAGGCTGATCCGAGCGCACAATCCAGCCTGGCACCTGGGCGGCAACAGCGGCCTGTATCCGGCCTGGCTGAAGGAAGTGCGCGAGACCGGCTTCGGTGATGTGCGTACCTTTTCGTTTGACCTGGCCGTGCCGTACAGCCATGCGGACTGGCGCGGACGCATCCGCGCCAGCGCCGGCGTCGGCGCTTCGATGGAGCCGGCGGCGGTGGAGCGTTTCGATGCCGAACTGGGGGCCCTGCTGACCGAGCGCCATCCGGCCGAGCCGATGGCGGTGCCGCATTGCGTATGGGTGCTCAGCGCCGTGGCGCCGGGCTGAGGGAGATCGCGTCAGCCCAGCAGCAGCGCCCGACCCAGGCCGATAACGCCGATCAACAGGGTCGCCAGCAGGCCGACCGAACCCACCGCGAAACCGCCCTCGCGTTTCGCCGGATCGCGCAGATACGCCAGCGCGTACCACACGCGCCCGGCCACCCACACGAGCCCCGCCAGCCCGGCCCACAGCGGCGCGCCATAGGTGGCGGCCAGCCACAGCGAAGGCAGGAACATCAGCGTTGCCTCGAGCGTATTCATCTGCACCCGGAAGGCGCGCTCGAAATCCGGGTGCCCGATGGTCGCCGGCGCCTTGACGCCGTAAAGCATGCGGGCCCGCGCCACCGCGAAGGCCGTGCCTGCCTGCAACAACACGGTGAGCAGGACCACGATGGCGGGAAG
This sequence comes from Dyella sp. CR10, assembly GCF_055814425.1. NCBI lineage: Bacteria > Pseudomonadati > Pseudomonadota > Gammaproteobacteria > Lysobacterales > Rhodanobacteraceae > Dyella > Dyella sp. CR10. The sequence goes on along the minus strand of NZ_CP185986.1, from coordinate 3,227,188 downwards.
GTGCTGGAGCATGCGGGAGGACTCGCTGAAAGGTCGCCTACTGTAGCCGGCCCCGCGCGCTTGGCGTGCGTCCGGGCAGGGGTTATCGTCGCGCGGCGGCGCCGGTGGCGGGGCCTACGGCAGATGAGGCTGGCATGGACTGGCAAAAAGGCGAACGCAGTCAGAACGTCGAGGTCGACAGCGGTGGCGGCGGCCCGCGCTTCGGCGGCGGCCGCGGATTGGGCATCGGCGGCATCGTGATCCTGGCCATCCTTGGCCTGGTGTTCTTCAAGGATCCCACCGCGCTGCTCAGCCAGGTCGACCAGGGGGGCGGCCAGGTCGCGGCGCCGACCGGTCAGCCGGCGCAGGTCGATCCGCGGCAGAAGGACTTCGTCAGCGCCATCCTCGGCTCCACCGAGAAGACCTGGGGCGACATCTTCGCGGCCAACGGCAAGCAGTACGTGCAGCCGAAGCTGACCCTGTTCAGCGGCGGCGTGAACACGGCCTGCGGCGCGGCGTCTACCGCAGTCGGGCCGTTCTATTGCCCCGGCGACCAGAAGGTTTACCTCGACCTGGCGTTCTTCCAGGAATTGCAGAATCGCTTTCACGCCGCCGGCGACTTTGCTCGCGCTTATGTGATCGCGCACGAAGTGGGCCACCACGTGCAGAACCTGCTGGGCGTGTTCGACCGCGCCGAACAGGCGCGCCGGCAGGGCGCCCGCATGGAAGGTGCCGACGGGCTGTCGGTGCGCCAGGAGCTGCAGGCGGACTGCTTCGCCGGCGTGTGGGCCAACCGCAGCCAGCAGCGTCTGCAGTGGCTGCAGGACGGCGACATCGAATCGGCGCTCAACGCCGCCAGCCAGATCGGCGACGACGCCCTGCAACAGCAGGCGCGCGGCCGCGTGGTGCCGGACTCCTTCACTCACGGCACCTCCGCCCAGCGGGTGAAGTGGTTCCGCACGGGTTTCCAGAGCGGCAACGTGGGCAGCTGCAATACGTTCGCGGGCGAGCCGTAATCACGGCGGGAACAGGGGAGGCCGGCAGACCGGCCTTCCTATTCCCGACGCCCTATTCCAGGGCGACTGTTCCCCAGGCAGAATGCCGACGCCGCGCGCCAGGGGGTGCGCTCACCTCCTTTGCCATGGTCCATCCGTGCCTTCGCTGCGGCGCCTGCTGCGCGCAATACCGCGTTGCCTTCCATTGGTCCGAAGCCGAGCCCGCACTGGGCGGCGTGGTGCCGATCGAACTGACCGAAAAACTCGATCCGCACCGCCTGGTCATGCAGGGTACGCAGGCAGCCAAGCCGCATTGCGTGGCCCTGCGCGGCGAGCTGGGCAAGTCCGCCCATTGCGGTATCTACGAGCGCCGGCCGTCGGTGTGCCGGGACGTCGAACCCTCATGGGAATTCGGCCGGGCCAGCCTGCAATGCGATAAGGCGCGCCTGGCCCACGGCATGGCCCCGCTCACTCCGGCGGACTGGGCGGCACGACCCGATGAAGGCCTGGCGGAGCCCGTCGCGGCCTGAGTGCTCTCACCGTGCTGGTATGGGCGCGGCGTTCTCGAACGCCAGGGCGAACTGCCGCAGTTCGCTCTCGTTGAGGTCCGACACCGCCACGAAGCGCATCCCACCCTGGCGCCAGTCGATGACGGTATAGCCGTGCCGCTGCGTCGTGGCCTGGGACGTATCCGCGCCATCGGCGGGCCATTGGTAGAGATTGATCGCGTGCAGGCGGCGGCGATAGACCAGCGCGGCGACGCTGCGCCCGCCGATCGCATCCAGGCGGCCGCCGGCGAGCGGAAAGCCTTCTTCGGCAAGTTCCTTCACGCGCGGCGCGAAATCCAGCTTGCCTTCGAACCACGGCTTGACCGTGTGCTGGTCAGTCGACACCACGTCCATCAGGTGCTGTGGCTGCAGCGAGCGCAGATGGCCGGAAATCGCCTCGTCCACCAGTGCGGTCGGCGCCGCGCCGGGCCGGGCAAGCCACAGCCAGGCCGGCGCCGACAGCACCAGCGCGCCGGCGAAGCCGGCCGCGGCGGCCAGGAGCAGGGTGCGGCGAGGGCGTGGTGCGACGGTTGCCGCCGGTGCCTGCCACTGGCGGCGCAGCGCTTCCGGTGCGCGGCGGTACAGCGCCGGCTGGGCCATGGCCTTGCGCAGGCGATCGTGTTCGCGCTGCGTCGCTGCGCAGGCGGCGCAACCGGCAAGATGGCGTTCCACCGCTACGCTCTGCGCGGCGTCCAGTTCGTCGTCCAGATAGGCGTGCAGGAGCAGCCTGGTGTCATCGCAGGTCATGGCGGCGTGGCTCCTTGGGGCGATGATGGGTCAGTTCCTCCCGCAGGCGTTCGCGTGCGCGCGCCAGGCGCGACATCACGGTGCCGATCTTCTGGCCGGTGATGGCGGCGATCTCCTTGTACGAGCACTCTTCCAGCTCGCGCAGCACCAATACTTCGCGCCACGCCGACGGCAGTCGTGCGAGTGCTTCCTGCAGCGAGCCTACGTCCACCGCGAGGAGGGCGACGGTCTCCGGTGACGGTTGCGGATCGACCAGCGGATGGCTCTCTTCATCGAGCGGATCGTGCGCGGCATCCGGCGAGTGCTTGGCGCGCAGGGTATAGAAGGTGTTGCGCACGATAGCCAGCAGCCACACGCGCGCATCGCCGCCGTGAAAGCTGTCGAAGTAGCGCAGCGCGCGCAGCATCGCCTCCTGCACCACATCTTCGGCATCCGCATCATTGCGCGCGAGCCAGTGCGCCAGGTTGTAGGCCGCATCCAGATACGGCAACACGGCAGCCTGGAAGCGCGCGCTGGAAGCGGCGTCCGGACGGTGCAGTGGCGTGGGCGCATCGATGGCCATGAGGGGAATACCTCGCTGCGCGCGACTTTATTCCCGCGCCGCGATCGCGGGAATAGGCGAGATAGCGGAGCGGTATGGAATGGGGCCGGCGCCATGGCGGTGCCGGCCAGATCGGCCTGCCGGCCGGCCATTCGGAGCGCACCATGCGAGACCACGATCGAGACCACGATCGAGACCACGACGACACGGCGCGGGGCCGCCGCCAATTCCTGCAATGCATGGCCTGGGCCGGTGCCGGCACGCTATGGCTGATGAAGGGCGGCGTGTTGCAGGCCCATGCCCTCGACGACCTGGGAGCGAAGGACATCGCCGATGCGAGCTTCAGCTTCGCCCAGATCAGCGATTCGCACATCGGGTTTCACAAAGAGCCCAACCCCGATGTGGTCGCCACCCTGCGGGCGTCGCTGGCGCGCATCGGCGCCCAGCGGACGCCGCCGGATTTCCTGCTGCACACCGGCGATCTCACGCACCTGTCCAAGCCGGAGGAGTTCGACACGCTGGCCGGCGTGATGCAGCAGGCGCGCGCGGCGCACACTTTCTACGTGCCCGGGGAGCACGACGTGATCGGAGACAACGGCGCGGAGTTCTTCCGGCGCTTCGGCCTGCGCCAGTCGTCCGGTGGCTGGTACAGCTTCGACCATCGCGGCGTGCATTTCGTCGGGCTGATCAACGTGCTGAACCTGAAGGCCGGCGGTCTCGGCTCGCTCGGCGCCGATCAACTGGCTTGGCTGAAGAAAGACCTGGCGCCGCTATCGGCGGAAACGCCATTGGTGGTGTTCGCGCACATGCCGCTGTGGCCGCTGTATCCGCCGTGGGGCTGGGGCACCGACGACAGTGGTGAAGCGCTGGGGCATCTGCGCCGTTTCGGTTCGGTGAGCGTGCTGAACGGGCACATCCACCAGATCCAGCAAAAGGTCGAAGGCAACATCACGTTCTACACGGCGCGGTCGACCGCCTATCCCCAGCCGGCGCCTGGCGCGGCGGATGCGCCGGGGCCGCTGAAGGGCATCGCGCCGGGTGCATTGCAGCGCTATCTGGGCGTGCGTGACGTGCGTCATGTGCAGGGCCGGCAGGCGCTGGCGGTGACCGATGAGGTGCTGGCATGAACGGCCTGCGCGGTTGGGCGATGGCACTGCTGGCGCTGGTCTCGCTCGGTGGCTGGGTGGCGGCGACGGCGGGCAAGGCGCCGGAGGCGCAGGTGGCGATCAGCCACTTCACGTTTGCGCCTGGCACGCTCACCGTCGCGGCTGGCACGCGCGTGGTCTGGGTCAATCATGACGACGAGCCGCACATCGTGGTGAGCGCGGGCAACGGATTCGCCTCGTCCAAGGCGCTGGATACCGGCGACAGCTACGCCACGGTGTTCGACAAGCCCGGCACCTATGCGTATTTCTGCTCGATCCACCCGCACATGGTGGGGACGATCGTCGTGCGTTAGCCGTGCGGCTGCGCGCTGTCGAAGCGATAGATGTCCATCGCCAGGAAGCCCAGGTCGATGCCCGCGTCGATGCGTTCGGCGCGGGCCTTCGCACCGGCTGCGCCCAGGGCGACGTAGAGCGGCAGCAGATGTTCGTCGGTGGGATGCGCGCGTTCGGCGAACGGTGCCTGGCGGCGGTAGTCGAGCAGCGCTTCCACATCGCCCTCGGCGAGCTTCTGCTCGATCCAGCCGATGAACGGGCGCACATAAGGCGCCTCGTGTTCTTCGCTGAAACCGGCGCGGAAATCGTGCAGGTTGTGGGTGATGCTGCCCGAGCCGATCACCAGCACGCCTTCCTCGCGCAGCGGGGCGAGCGCGCGACCCACGTCGTACTGATGGCGCGGGCCGAGCATCGGCTGGATCGACAGCGGTACCACCGGGATGTCGGCCGCCGGATACAGCAGGCGCAACGGCACCCAGGCGCCGTGATCCAGGCCCTGGCGCGGGTCGAGCATGGTCGGCAGGCCGGCGCCGTCCAGCAGCTCCGCGACGCGAGCGGCCAGCGCCGGCTCGCCCGGGGCGGGATAGCGGATCTCGAACAGCTCACGCGGGAAACCATAGAAATCATGGATGGTCTCCGGTCGCGCCGCGCCACCCACGCTGGGCTGGCGCGCCAGCCAGTGCGCGGAGGCGATCACGATCGCGCGCGGGCGCGGCATGGCCTGGGCCAGCCCGGCCAGGCGCTCGCCGACCTGCCCGGGATGCAGGGCGGTCATCGGGGAGCCGTGAGAGATGTAGAGGCTGGGCAGGGTGGTCATGGCGGCGGTCTCGTGGGGACCACCCTAGAGTAGGGCCGCCATGTCCTGCCGGTAGCCGTGCGCGATCGGACTAAGCGTTGCGCACGCGAAACGATCGTCGTCGCCCATGCCGTGGCATGGGCGACGCGCGGATCAGCGCTTCTTGAAGGGCTTGCCGCCGCCCGGACGCTTGCCGTGACCCTTGAAGCCACCCGGGCGATAACCGCCGGCGCGGCGCGGCGGAGTGTCGCCGGCACCGCTGTCGTCGCCGTCCCATTCGCGGATGCGCAGCTGCTGCTGGGCTACCCATACCTTCTTCAGGTGCTCGAACACTTCCTTGGGCATGCCGTCGGGCAGGTCGATCAGGCTGTAATCGCCGCGGATGCTGAGGCGGCCGATGTGCTGGCTCTCCAGCCCCGCCTCGTTGGCGATGGCGCCGATGATGTTGCCGGGCTTCACGCCGTGCTCGTGGCCGACTTCGATGCGGTAGGTGCGCTTGCCCTGTTCGGTCTGGTGCGCACGCACCGGGCGCGTGCCGAATTCGCGTGGCGCGCTGTCGCGGTCGCGCTGCTGGCGGGGCGAGCGATCGCGGTCACCGCCGCGCTCGTCACGCTCGCGCGGCGCGAATTCCCGCGGTGCCGGCTCACGCTTCGGCGGCGGCGTCAGCAGCAGCGGCTGATCGCCCTGGGAAATGCGCGCCAGCGCCGCGGCGATCTCGACCGCAGGGATGTTGTGTTCCTGCTCGTACTGCTCGATCAACTGCTGGAACAGCTCCAGCTCGCCGACCGCGAGCGTGTCGGTGATGCGCTGCTTGAATTTGGCGATGCGCACGTCGTTGACCGCTTCGACGGTGGGCAGCCGCATCTCTTCGATCGGCTGGCGCGTGGCGCGCTCGATCGCGCGCAGCATGCCCTTCTCGCGCGGCGTGACGAACAGGATCGCCTCGCCGCTGCGGCCCGCGCGGCCGGTGCGGCCGATGCGATGCACATAGCTTTCGGTGTCGTACGGGATGTCGTAGTTCAGTACATGGCTGATGCGTTCCACGTCCAGGCCGCGCGCGGCCACGTCGGTGGCGACCAGCACGTCGAGCTTGCCGTCCTTCAGCTGCTGGATCACGCGCTCGCGCTGCGCCTGCGCGATGTCGCCGTTGATCGCGGCGGCGGCGAAGCCGCGCGCCTGCAGCTTCTCGGCCAGTTCCTCGGTCGCCTGCTTGGTGCGCGCGAAGATGATCATCGCGTCGAACGGCTCGGCCTCGAGAATGCGCGTCATCGCATCGAGCTTATGCAGGCCGCTGACGAACCAGTAGCGCTGGCGAATATTGGTATTGGTGGTGGTGGCCGCCTTGATGGTGACCTCTACCGGATCCTTCAGATGCTGCTGCGCGATCTTGCGGATCGGCGGCGGCATGGTGGCGGAGAACAGCGCCACCTGGCGCTGCGGCGGCGTGGCTTCCAGCACTTTCTCCACGTCGTCGATGAAGCCCATGCGCAGCATCTCGTCCGCCTCGTCGAGCACGAGGTAGGCCAGCTCGGAGAGATCCAGCGTGCCGCGCTCCAGGTGATCGATTACGCGGCCGGGCGTGCCCACCACCACCTGCACGCCGCGCTTGAGCGCATGCAGCTGCGGGCCATAGCTCTGGCCGCCGTAGATCGGCAGCACCTGCAGGCCGGGCATGTGCGCGGCGTAGCGCTGGAACGCTTCGGCCACCTGGATGGCCAGCTCGCGCGTAGGCGCCAGCACCAGCGCCTGCGGCTTGCCAGGTTTCAATTCGAGGCGCGACAGGATCGGCAGCGCGAACGCGGCGGTCTTGCCGGTGCCGGTCTGCGCCTGGCCCAGCACGTCGCGGCCTTCCAGCAGCGGCGGGATGGTGGCGGCCTGGATCGGCGACGGCGACTCGTAGCCGACGTCGGTCAGTGCCTTGAGCACTTCCGGCTTGAGCGCAAGCGCAGCGAAGCCGGCGGCCGCCGGCTGGGATTCGGAGGACGGGGAGGACATGGGGAACCTCGACAGGGCAGGCGCGGCGCGCATGCGTGAGAAGGGCGCCATTGTAGCAGCCTGGCTGGCCCAGGCCGCGCGATGTATGGTCGAAATCCCCATTTCCCATGAGGAATTCGTATGCAACAGCGCTTGCAGGGGCGGGTAGCCTTGGTGACCGGAGCATCTTCGGGCATCGGCGAGGCCACCGCGATGGCCTTGGCCGAGGCCGGCGCCAAGGTGGCGGTCGCCGCGCGGCGGCGCGAACGGCTGGATGCCCTGGCCACGCGCCTGGCTGGCCTGGGCGCCGAGCCGCTGGTGTTGCAGGCGGACCTGCAATCGACCGCCGAGGCCCAGCGCATCGTGCGGGAAACCGAAGCCCATTACGGCCGCCTGGACATCCTGGTGAACAACGCCGGCGTGATGTATCTGGAACCGGTCGCCGAGGCCGATCTGGGCCGCTGGGAGCGCATGCTGCAGCTCAACCTGATGAGCCTGATCGCCGCCAGCCAGGCTGCACTGCCGGGCATGCAGGCGCGCCGGGATGGCCATGTGGTGAACATCTCCTCCACCGCGGGGCGCGTGGCCAACCCCAATGCGGCGGCCTATTCGGCTACCAAGTTCGGCGTCGGCGCGTTCTCCGAGGCGCTGCGCCGGGAGGTCTGCCAGCACAACATCCGCGTCAGCGTGATCGAACCGGGCGTGGTGGAAACGGAACTGCGCGACCATGTCGGTCACGCCGCGGCGCGCCAGGCCGTCAGCGCGTGGGCCGAGAGCATGCGTCAGCTGCAACCGGAAGACGTGGCGGAAGCGATCGTGTTCTGCGTGACCCGGCCGGCGCACGTCAACGTCAACGAAGTGCTGATGCGTCCCACCGACCAGGAACGCTGAGCGCAGGCCGGGCCGCTATCATGCCGGCCCGGTTCTATGGAGAGGAACGCATGTCGCAGATCGAAACCCTGTCCGAGCAGCGCTGCCACGATGGCGTGCAAGGCTTCTATCGCCATGCCTCGGCCGCGTGCGGCGGGCCCATGCGCTTTGCCGTGTACCAGCCGCCGCAGGCCGCTTCGCGCGCCTGCCCGGTGGTGTATTTCCTGGCCGGCCTGACCTGCACGGAAGAGACGGCCACGATCAAGGCCGGCGCACAGCGCGTGGCGGCCGAACTGGGCCTGGTGCTGGTGATGCCGGACACCAGTCCGCGCGATACCGGCATCGAAGGCGCCACCGGCGACTGGGAGTTCGGCGAGGGCGCAGGTTTCTACGTCGATGCCACCGCGGCGCCATGGTCGACCCGTTTCCGCATGCACAGCTATGTGGTGGACGAACTGCCCGCGCTGCTGGCGACGCATTTTCCGGTGGACGTCGCGCGCAGTGGCATCCTCGGCCACTCGATGGGCGGGCACGGCGCGCTGACCATTGCGTTGAAGCATCCGCAGCGCTATCGCTCGGTCTCCGCGTTCGCGCCGATCGTCGCGCCTACCCAGGTGCCGTGGGGCCGCAAGGCCCTGCCGCGCTATCTGGGCGCCGATCCCGCGGCGTGGGCCGCCTACGACGCCTGCGAACTGGTGCGCGAGCACGGCTTTGCCGGCGAGATCCTGATCGACCAGGGCGAAGCGGACAAATTCCTCGCCGAGCAACTGCGGCCGGAGCTGTTCGACCAGGCCTGCGCGGAATCCGGCCAGGCCCTGCGTCTGCGGCGCCATGCCGGCTACGACCACAGCTATTACTTCATCGCCAGCTTCATCGAGGATCACCTGCGCCATCACGCGCAGGCTCTGGAGGCATGAGCGCGCTGCGCATCGCCACCGCGCGCACCGTGATCCGCCATGCGACGGCGGCGGACGCGCCGGCGCTATGGCGGTATCGGACGGAGAACCGCGAGCACCTCGCGCCGTGGGAGCCGCTGCGCGAAGAGCATTACTACTCGGTAGGGCACACCGCGCAGACGATCGCCGACTGGGCAGAGTCGATCCGGCTGGATCGCGGCTATCCGTTCCTCGTGCTCGACCCGGAAGAGGGCGAGATCATCGCCACGTTCAATTTCGCCAACATCGTGCGCGGCGTGTTCCAGGCCTGCCATCTCGGCTACGCGATCGCGCAGCGGTGGCAGGGGCGGGGGCTGATGCACGAGGCGCTGGAAAGCGGCCTGGATTGGGCCTTCGGTCCGCTCGGGCTGCACCGCGTGATGGCCAACTACATGCCGCGCAACGAGCGCAGCGGGCGGCTGCTGGAGCGGCTCGGGTTCGAGCGCGAGGGCTATGCGAAGCGGTATCTATGCATTGCCGGCGCGTGGGAGGACCACGTACTTACGGCGCGCATTCATCCGAAGGGATAGGTCGGGACGAGCCGAAGGCAAACCTCGGCGTTCGCCACGTTATGCGCCGGCGCGGTGATCGGGGTGAGCCTTTGGCTCAACCCCGATCTATGCCGTCGGATCAGGCCTTGGCGGCCGGGCGGCGCCGACGGCGGCGCGTGCGGTTGCCTTCGCTGGCGCGCTCGGCGTTGCCCTGCTGGGCATGGCCGTGCGGGCGGTGCGACGGCGTCGGACGCGACGCGCGAGGCTGGCGCTGACCCTGGACCGGGCGCGGCGCGCCGGCATCCAGGCGCAGCGGCTGCGAGGGCTCGAAACCGGCAACGTCGGTGATCGCGATCTCCTGCTTGAGCAGGCGGCGGATATCGCGCAGCAGGCCGGATTCGTCATGGCTCACCAGCGACACGGCCAGGCCGTCGGCGCCGGCTCGGCCGGTGCGGCCGATGCGATGCACGTAGTCCTCGGCCACCATCGGCAGGTCGAAGTTGATCACGATCGGCAACTGGTCGATGTCGATGCCGCGCGCGGCGATATCGGTGGCCACCAGCACGGTGATGCGGCCGCTCTTGAAGTCGCTCAGTGCGCGGGTGCGCGCGTTCTGGCTCTTGTTGCCATGGATCGCGGCGGCGCGCAGGCCGGCGGCTTCCAGGTAGCGCACCAGTTTGTCGGCGCCGTGCTTGGTGCGGCTGAACACCAGTGTCTGGCGGCGGCTGTCCTGGGCCAGCACGTGCAGCAGCAGGTCGCGCTTGCGCGCGGCATCCACCGGATGCACGTGGTGGCTGACCGTGGTCGCCACGGTATTGGGCGGGGTCACCGACACTTCGCGCGGCTCGTGCATGAACTGCAGCGCCAGCGCCTTGATCGGCGGCGCGAAGGTGGCGGAGAACAGCAGCGTCTGGCGCTGCTTGGGCAGCGCGCCGAGGATGCGCTTGAGCGCGGGCAGGAAGCCCATGTCCAGCATGCGGTCGGCTTCATCCAGCACCAGCACTTCCACGCCGGAGAGATCCACCGATCGCTGCTGCATGTGGTCGATGAGACGGCCCGGGGTGGCGATGACAATGTCCACGCCGCGGCGCAGCGCCTGCATCTGCGGGCCCATGCTCACGCCGCCGAAGATGGTGGTGCTGCTGACGCGCAGGTGCTTGCCGTAGTCGCGCAAGTTGTCATTGACCTGGGCAGCCAGCTCGCGCGTCGGGGTGAGCACCAGCGCGCGCGGACGGCGCGTCTGGGTTTCGCGGCCGGTGGAAAGCTTCTGCAGCAACGGCAGCGCGAACGCGGCGGTCTTGCCGGTACCGGTCTGCGCGGCGGCGAGCAGATCGTGGCCTTCCAGTGCCAGCGGGATGGCGCCGGCCTGGATCGGGGTGGGGTTGGCGTAGCCTTGTTCGGCGAGCGCACGCAGCAACGTGGGCGCAAGGCCCAGCGATTCGAAAGACATGGATGCTCCAGAGCAACCCGGAGCGTCTGGCGGACCGCGTTGCAGTAGTTCGTGGGGGAGGGCGGCGGAATGCCGTTTTCGAAGTATAGCCGAAACCGCGCCGCTCCGCCCGATCGGGTCACGGCGGGCGGCGCGCCACCAGCAGATAGCTGTTGAACGGGGTGCGTCCGAACAGGGGAGCCAGGGTCACCGCGAGGCCGGCGGCCTCCAGCGGCGCGAGCAGTTCTTCCGCCCTGGGGTAGTGCTTGGCGCCACCGCGGATGCGCCCGCTCACGCGCAACCAGACCTCCTCGGCCCGGGTGGCCTGGAAGCGCCAGCTGTCGTCACGCAGCACGCTGCGGATCACCAGCGCGCCGCCGGGAGCGACGCGCTGCAGGCAGGCATCCAGCAATGCGCTCTGCGCGTCCTTCGGCAGGTAATGCAGCATGTCCAGCAGGGCGACATGGCCACGCAGCTCGGGCAGCGCGGAAGCGTCGGCAATCAGCAGTTGCATCGCCTGCTCCAGCCCTGCCCGCCGGGCCGCGGCCTGGCCGGCGCGGATCTTCCGCTCGTCGTGGTCGAGTCCGACATAGCGCGGCAGCGTGCCGTGCGCATGCAGATACAGACCGAGCAAGCCGATGCCGCAGCCGATGTCGATGAGCGGCAGCGCGCTGCCGTCGATGGCTTCGGCGGCGGCCGCGTAGACCGGGTCGGAGGCGAGCTTGCCGCGTACGTAGCCGCGCTGGAAGCTGCCGTCGTAGTAATCGGCGATGCGTTGGCGCGAGAGTCGATCCATCATCTCGTGGCTTGTGGCAATGCCCGCAGCCTAGCGTTCATGTCTGCGCGGCGCTACCCGCGCGAGCGGCCGCGGCCTTGCGCGAACGCGCGCGTTGGTGTCTCGTGGGCGCCCCAGGTCGCCACCCCCGGAGCTTCCATGCGGCTGCTCGAGCCATTGCGTGAATTGAACGCTACCCAGCGCCACACCGTGATGGCGAGTTTCCTGGGCTGGACGCTGGATGCATTCGACTACTTTCTGTTGACGTTCGTGATCGTCGCGGTGGCGCACGATTTCCATGCGAGCAAGGCCGAGGTGCTGTACGGCCTGTTCCTCACGCTCGCCGCACGTCCGCTGGGCGCGTTTCTGTTCGGGCGGCTGGCGGATCGCTACGGGCGCCGGCCGATCCTGATGATCGACGTGCTGCTGTTCTGTCTGTTCGAATTCGCTACCGCGTTCGCGCCCTCGCTGACCATCTTTCTCGTGCTGCGCTTTCTGTTCGGCGTGGCGATGGGGGGCGAGTGGGGCCTGGGTGCCTCGCTGGCGATGGAGTCGATCCCTGCGCGCGCGCGCGGCCTGGTCTCCGGCCTGCTGCAGAGCGGCTATCCGTGCGGTTTCTTCCTCGGCGCGCTGGTGAACTGGCTGCTGGTGGACCACATCGGCTGGCGAGGCCTGTTCGTGGTGGGCGCGCTGCCGGCCCTGCTGGTGTTGTACATCCGTTCGAGCGTGCCCGAATCGCCGGTATGGGAGGCCGGCCGCAGCGATCGGGCCAGGCTGGGCTTGTTCGCGCAGATGCGCGGGCACTGGAAGCTGGCCTTGTATCTGACCTTGCTGATGGCGGCGTTCAACATGTTCAGCCACGGCTCGCAGGACCTTTATCACACCTTCGAAGAAGAGACCCTGCACCTGCCCACCGGGTCCGGCACGGCCTTCCTGCTGGTGGCGATGCTCAATCTCGGTGCGATGGTGGGCGGGCTGGGCTTCGGCGCGATGTCCGAGCGGATCGGGCGACGCCGGGCCATGATCACCGCGGCGCTGCTGGCGATCCCGGTGATCCCCTTGTGGATGTACGGCGGCTCGATACTGTGGCTGGCGCTGGGTGCCTTCCTGATCCAGGTGATGGTGCAAGGCGCCTGGGGCGTGGTGCCCACCCATCTGAACGAGTTGTCGCCCGATGCAGTGCGCGGCACCTTGCCGGGCGTGGCCTATCAGCTGGGCAACCTGCTGGCAGCCTATACGGCCAACGCGCAGAACCTGATTGCGGACTGGCGCGGCGGTGACCTCGCTTTCGCCATGAGCGTGTGGATCGCCGGCATCGCCCTGGTGCTTGCTTTGCTGGTGTGGCTAGGCCCGGAGAAGCAGGGCGTGGGCTTCGGAGCCCGCCCGCCTGGGCAGGCCGGCTAGCCGGCGGGCTGCTAGAATGCCCGTCTTTCGCACATCACGAGACAGGCAATGAAGGCTGGCAAGGACAAGGTCATCTCGCTCCACTACACCCTGACGGTGGACGGCGAGAAAGTAGAGAGCTCGCACGATCGCAACGAGCCGCTGTGGGTGCTGCTGGGCCATGGCCAGCTGATCCCCGGTCTGGAAAAGGCGCTGGACGGCCACGGAGCCGGCGAGACCCTGCAGGTGGAAGTGACCGCGGAGGAAGGCTACGGCGCGCGCAACGAAGGCATGACCCAGCGCGTGCCGAAGAAGTACTTCCAGCAGGCGGCCAAGCTCAAGCCGGGCATGACCACGGTGCTGGCGCTGAAGGAAGGCGGCCATCGCGTGGTGGTGGTGCAGAAGGTCGGCATGACCACCGTCGACGTGGACCTCAATCACCCGATGGCTGGCAAGACGCTGAACTTCGAGGTGGCCATCAACGAAGTGCGCGATGGTACCGAGGAAGAAATCCAGCACGGCCACGCGCATCCGCCGGGCGCTGAAGCGCACTGAGCAGTTTTCGCTGACGATGCATGCGAGAACGGCGCCCATCGGGCGCCGTTCTTTTTTTGCTTCGCGGTCCGATTACGCCGATTACGGGGCGAGCGTGATCTGCACGTCCACATTGCCGCGCGTGGCGTGCGAGTAGGGGCAGATATCGCTATGCGCGGTGTCGATCAGCTTCTGCGCGACGTCGCGGTCGATGCCCGGCAGGCTCACTTCCAGCTTCACGGCGATGCCGAAGCCGGTCGGTTCGCGCGGACCGATGCCGACCTGCGCGGTGACGGAAGCGTCCTTCAGCGCCACCTTCTGCTCGCGTGCCACGTAGCGCACCGCGCCTTCGAAGCAGGCCGCATAGCCGGCGGCGAACAACTGCTCCGGATTGCTGCCGTGGCCGCCGGGGCCGCCGAGCTCCTTGGGTACCTTCAGGTCGAAGTCGAGCACGCCATCGCTGCTATGGATGTGGCCTTCGCGGCCGCCCTTCGCGGTGGCGGTGGCGGTGTAGAGAATCTTGCTGACAGTGCCGTTGCTCATGGTGATTTCCTCGGGTGGGTGGGGCGTGATGGATCGGGATGGATCAGGTTTCGGTGGAGCGGTTGACCTTGGCGGCGAGCTGTTTCAATTCATCGCGCAGGCGCCGCATGTCGTCGGGGGCGAGGCATAACCGCGCGGCCAGGCATTCGGGGATGGATTCGGCCGACGCGCGCAGCGCACGGCCTTGCGGGGTGAGGCGGATTTCCACTTCGCGCTCGTCGCTGCGGCGGCGTTCGCGCGAGACCAGTCCGGCCTGCTGCAGGCGCTTGAGCAGCGGGGTCAGCGTGCCGGAGTCCAGCTGCAGACGGCCGCCCAGCTCGCGTACGGTCAATCCGTCCTGTTCCCACAGCACCAGCATGGTCAGGTACTGCGGATAGGTCAGGTCGAGCGCTTCCAGCAGCGGCCGGTACGTGGCGGTCACGGCGCGCGAGGCGGCGTACAGCGCGAAGCAGAGCTGTTGGTCCAGCAGCAGCGAGGGTGGGGTGGTGGTCTTCATGGGGCGTACCTTAAGCGCGAAATTAAATTGTGTACAATTCAATTTTTCAATCGACACCATAGCCCGTGCCTAACGACGCGGCTTGCGAATCTTGGACAGGAAGAACGGCGAGGGCGGGAAGGCTAGTCGAGCAGCCGTTTGCCGAATGCGAAGTGGTCCTTCCAGTAAGGACCGTCGATATCGTCCAGGCGCACCGTGCCGCCGCTGTTGGGCGCATGCACGAAGCGTCCCTTGCCCACATACACACCCACGTGGCTGATGCCGCCGCGGCTGCCGAAGAACACCAGGTCGCCGCTCATCAGATCGTCCATCGCGCCGACTTTGCGCGCGTCCATCGCGGACATCTCGCGCGAGGTGCGCGGCAGCTGCAGGCCCGCCGCCTGGCGGTAGATGTAGTCGACCAGCCCGCTGCAATCGAAGCCGCCGTCCGGCGTATTGCCGCCCCAGCGGTAGGGCGTGCCGACCAGGGCAATGGCGCGGAACAGCACGTCATTGGCGGTGCCTGCGGCGCCCGCCGGTGCGCGTGCCGGCAGGTTGGCCAGGGACGAGCGGGATTCCTTGTAGGTGGGCTGCGGCCGCCGGGGGGCGCTGGAACAGGCTGCCAGGGCCAGCAATGTCACGGCCAGCAGCACATGCCGCATGGCCGGCCGGACGGCAAGCGGAAGAGTGAGAGCCTGGCGCATGATGATCCCCTGGGCGGAAGGACGGCGCGAGGTTATCAAATCAAGGAGTTGGGATGAAGTCCTCAGGTCTTGATTGAGGCTCTGGGGTTACTGAGACGACGTGGTCTCGGCTGCTATCTCGATGGATCGCTCTCCCAGTGCCTTGCCGTCGGTGTCCCTGGCTCGCAGGCGGTAGCGTCCCGGAAAGAGATGAAGCGCGCTGCGGGTGCCGCTGGCGGTGAGCAGATAGCGGTCGGCTGCCGTCGCTTCGTCGGGTTCGTCGGCATGGAAGGCTTCCATCAGGCAGGGCAGTGTGCCGGCGCACAGCGAGGTATCGATCGGCAGCGGTGCGCGTCTGCCGTCGAGATCGAGCCAGCTGGGGCGATGCCCGTCCGGTGCGCTGCTGCTTTGATCGCGTTTATCGCCTTTCGCCAGTGGCGGCAGGATCACTGAAACGTCGTGCAGTTCGGGGCGATCGCTCCAGAATACTGGCGCACCGCCGGACGCATGGCGTTTCATCAGCACGAAGGCGCGTGACATCGCGGGCGTCGCCGCCGCACCGTCGGTCGTCGCGAAAGGCGTGCTTTCCCGGAACAGGCTCTGATCGATCGACAGTGGTTCGATGCCGCTGAGCCGGGCCAGCTGCGCAGCCATCGGTACGGCGTTGCCGAGGCGGCCCTTGGCCTTGTCGATATGCGCCGGTCCGGCATGGACGAACAGTCGAGCTTCCGGATGCCCCTGGAACACTTTGCGGTAAAGGTTTCGTGCCTGGCCCGCTTCGCGCTCTTCGAACGTGCCGGTGTCAACTTCGTACGGCACCAGGATGAAGCCCAGGCGCAGCGCCTCGCGCACGATTTCGCCGTAGAGCGGCTCGCGCAGATATTCGCTGCCGCTGTCGCGCAGCGGATAGCCACGGGTCGCCAGCGTCGCATCCTGGTCGCCCAGGGCTTCGAGGGCCAGATGGGTGAAGCCCTGGTCTTTCAGGCGCGGCAGCAGGGCGAGGGTAAGCAGGCGGGTGCGCGGGTCGTGATGTGCTTCGTTGATCATCACCAGGCGGCGACCATGCGCGAGCCCGGTGATGGCGTCGGCGGCGTCGAGCGTTCGCCAGTCCGCGGGCGAGAGCAGCTTATCCCGCGGGGCGCGTGGGCCGAACGGAAAATCGGCAAGAGCCTCGGCGTACAGGCCCAGGTCGCTTTCCACGCTGGCCAGCATCTGCCGCGCCACGGAGCGCTGGTCTTCCGGCAAGGTCGGCAGCGCGTCGCCGAGATGGCGATAGCGGGCGACGTCGTCCGTCAGGGGTTTGAGCTCGCGCAGCAGGGCCAGGGTGGAAGGCGCGAGCGTATCGGCCTGGAGGGCGCCGGCCTGGGCGAGCAGCAGGCCGGCGGCGAACGCGACAACGTGGCGTGCGGCAGTCATGGGCGGTCTTCCTTGAAGCGGCATGGGGTCAATGGATGTCGATGGTCCGCTCGGTCAGCGTGTGTCCTTCGCTATCCCACGCGCGCAGGCGGTATGGGCCAGGGTAGAGATAGAGCGAGCTCATGCTGTCGGGCGTGAGAAACGTAAAGCGGTCGGCGGGAATCGCATCGTCGGTTTCATCGGCATGGCGCGCCTCGACCACGCATGGAAGATGGCTGCCGCACATATCGGTCGTGATCAGGTGCGGCGTGCGCTGGCCATCCAGATCCAGCCAGCGCGGACGGCGCTGGTGGCCCGGGCCGGGCAGCAGCACGTCCACGTCGTGGCGGGAAGGATCGGCGGTCCAGGCGCTGCCGTCATTGCGGCGGGTCAGCACGACGGCTTGTCGCGGCCGGTACAAGGCGATGAGCTGGCGGTACGGATCCTTCTTGCCGGCGCTGAAGCCGATGTCGCGCCAGCGTGTCTGGTCGATGGACAGCGGATCGATGCCGGTGAGCGCGCGCAATTGCATCGCCATCGGCTGCACGCCGGCGCCAAGGTTTCCCGGTGCCTTGTCGATATGCGCATAGCCTGCGTGGATGAACAGCCGCGCCTTCGGATCCGCCTGGAACACCTTGCGGTACAGCAGGTGCGCCTGGCCGGCCTCGCGCTCGGCCATCGTGGCGGCTTCGGATTCGTAGGGCACCACGATGAAGCCGAGCTTGAGCGCCTGGCGAACGATCTCGCCATACAGCGGGTCGTGCAGGTATTGGCTGCCGCTGGCCGGCGTGGGATAGCCGCGCCGGGCCAGATCCGGATCGGCGTCATGCAAGGCCTCGGCCGCGAAATGCGTGAAACCCGCGGCCTTCAGCCGCGGCAGCAGGGCCAGCGTCAGCGCGCGGGTGTGCCCGTCGTGGTGGGCTTCGTTGATCATCACGATGCGGCGGCCGGCGGCGAGCCTGACGATGGTGTCGGCCGCGTCGCTCGCCTGCCATTGGTCGGGCTGCGGCAACTCGCCATCAAAGCCCACGCGATTGTCGAACGGGAAATCGCGGATCGCTTCCGGATACAGGCCAAGCTCGTCCTCCACCGCCGCCAGCAGTTGCAGCGGAACGATGCGCTGATCTTTTCCCAGCCGAGGCATGGCATCGATCAGATGCTCGTAGCGCTGCAGGTCGTTCTTTAGTGGTTGCAGTTCCGCATAGAGATCGCGGGGCGGCGTTGTCGCGGTCGAGGGATGCGCCGGCGTATCGGCGGCATGGACGGACAGCGCGAGCATGAGGGCAGCCAGGCCACAGGTAAGGCGTCGATGCATCCGGCGTCGGGCGATATCCATGATTGGGCTCTCGTTCGCGCTGCGGCACGGTTGGGGGGAACGGCCTCTGGCGCCGCTACAATAGCCGGCATGGATGCTTCCCGCAGCGATGTACTGATTCTCGGCGGCGGCGTGATCGGCCTCGCCAGCGCCTATTACTTGTTGAAGGCCGGCGCCACGGTGCGGGTGCTGGAGCAGGGCACGCCGGGCAGCGGGAGTTCGCACGGCAACTGCGGCACCATCACCCCGAGCCACGCCGCGCCGCTGGCTATGCCCGGCATGGTGGGCGTGGCGTTGCGTTCGATGTTCCGCGCCGACGCTCCGCTCTATCTCAATCCGCGTCCCGACCTGGAGCGCCTGCGCTGGCTGCTGGGTTTCGCGCGGCGCTGCAACTGGCGCGACTTCGAGCATGCGGCGCGTGCCCGGTCGGCAATCCTGCAGCGTTCGCGCGACCGGCTCGAAGCACTGGTGCGCGACGAAGCTCTCGACTGCGAGTTCGTTCCCGGTGGCGAGCTGTACGTCTACCGCAGCCGGGCGCAGATGGAAGCGGACGAACGGCATCACGCCCAGGTCCTGGATCGTCTCGGCATCGAGGTGCGCCGCATGCGCGGCGACGAGGTGGAGGCCGCGGAACCGGCGCTGCTGCCCGGCGTGGCCGGCGGTTTGTTTCATCCGGGCGATGCGCAGCTGCGGCCCAATCGCTATGTCGCCGAACTCGCGCGCCGCGTGCGGGAGCTGGGCGGCACCATCGAATCGGGTGCGCGCATCGACCAGTTCGGCACGCAGGACGGTCGCATTTCGCACGTGCGCACCACGCGCGGCGTTTTCCACGGCGAACGCGTGGTGATGGCGTTGGGCGCGTGGTCGCCGCTGCTGGGCCGCCTGCTGGACCTGCGCTTGCCCATGCAGCCTGGCAAAGGGTATTCGATCACCTACACGCGGCCGCGGCGCATGCCGCGGCACGCGCTGGTGCTGCGCGAGGCGGCGGTATGCGTCACCACCTGGGGCAGCGGCTACCGCCTGGGCAGCACGATGGAGTTCTCCGGCTACGAGGAAGGCCTCAATCGCACACGCCTCGACGCGCTGCGCCGCGGCGCGGCAGCGGCGCTGCATGAACCGGAGGGCCCCGAAGTGGTGGAGGAGTGGTGGGGCTGGCGACCGATGAGCATGGACGAGATCCCGATCATCGGCCCGAGCACGCGCTGGTCCAATCTGCTGCTGGCCACCGCGCACGGCATGCTTGGCGTGAGCATGTCCGCCGCCACCGGCGAACTGATCGCCGCGCTGGCCGGGCGCGGTACGCCGGCGATCGATCCGACGCCTTATGCGCCAGCGCGTTTCGGCCTGTGATCGGCCGCGTCGTTGACATTCACTTAAAGCCGGCGCCGT
Source organism: Dyella sp. CR10 (assembly GCF_055814425.1). Classification (NCBI taxonomy): domain Bacteria; kingdom Pseudomonadati; phylum Pseudomonadota; class Gammaproteobacteria; order Lysobacterales; family Rhodanobacteraceae; genus Dyella; species Dyella sp. CR10. The sequence goes on along the minus strand of NZ_CP185986.1, from coordinate 3,207,952 downwards.
TAGCTTGGCGCTTTATCGCGAAGGGCACCGCCGCATGGCCGACACTTATGACCTGATCGTGCTGGGAGCGGGGTCCGGCGGCCTCGCCACGGCGTTCCGCGCCGCGCGCCACGGCGCGCGTGTCGCGCTGCTGGATCCTGGCGCGCTCGGCGGCACCTGCGTCAACGTCGGTTGCGTACCGAAGAAGTCGCTGTGGTTCGCCGCGCAGATCGCGCACATGCAGCAGCTGGCGGAGCCCTATGGCTTCAGCGGCGGAGCGGGGACGCTGGATTGGGAGCGCTTCCGTCAGCGTCGTCTGGCTTACATCGACGGCATCAAGCAGCGCTACGAAGAGCGCCTCGAACATGCCGGCGTGCAATGGCTGCGAGAGGAAGGCCGTTTCGTGGGTCCCGATGCCATCGCCACCGCCAGCGGTGCAGAGCTGCGCGCGCCGCAGATTGTGATCGCGACTGGCGGAAGGCCGCAGCGTCCGCCGTTGCCGGGCTTCGAGCTGGGTCTGGTTTCCGATGACATGTTCGCGTTGCGCGAGCTGCCGCGGCGCATGGCGGTGGTGGGCGGCGGCTATATCGCGGTGGAATTCGCCGGCCTGCTGCGCGCGCTCGGCGCGGAAGTGACGCTGCACGTGCGCGAGCGCCTGCTGCGCGGTTTCGACATCGAAGTCGTCGAGGCGCTGGAGCAGCACATGCGCATGCAAGGCATCATGCTCGCCACCGGGGCGCGTATCGGCGGCGCGCGGCGCGACGGCGATGCGATCGTGCTGGATGACGCCGCCTGCGGCGAATGCGGGCCGTACGATGCGGTGCTGTGGGCGCTGGGCCGTCTGCCCAACACGGATCGGCTCGACCTGGATGCCGCCGGCGTGCAGTGCGACGAACTCGGTTACGTCACCGTCGATGCATGGCAGAACACCAACGTGCCGGGCATCGCCGCAGTGGGTGACGTCACCGGACAGCTGGCGCTGACACCGGTGGCGGTAGCGGCCGGGCGGCGGCTGGCCGATCGTTGGTTCGGCGGCTTGAACGAAGCGCGCCTCGACTACGAGAACGTGCCCAGTGTGGTCTTCGCCGAGCCGCCGCTGGCGGCGGTGGGGCTGACCGAGGCCGCGGCCCGCGCGCGCTTCGGCGATGCCGCGGTGCGCGTCTACCGTAGCCGCTTCACGCCGATGCAATGGGCGCTTGGCGGCCTGCACGGACAGACACTGATGAAGCTGATCTGCGTGGGTCCGGACGAGCGCGTCGCTGGCGTGCACGTGCTGGGCCCTGGCGCGGACGAAATGCTGCAGGGCTTTGCGGTGGCGGTGAAGATGGGCGTGTGCAAGCGCGACCTCGACGATACCGTGGCCATTCACCCCAGCTCGGCGGAGGAGCTGGTGCTGATGTCCTGATCCGCGCTGCCGTTAACAGGTGGTCTTCGCCGGCGGTCCTGCGCCCTGCGAACAGACAGGGCGAGTGACGGCGGCGATATTTAATCAGCGTCGCCTTAAACTGCGTGGATGGATACCTACACCTTGCATCAAGGCAGCGCGCCGCTGCTGATCAGCCTGCCGCACGACGGCAGCTTCATTCCCGACGACATCGCCGCGCGCATGCATCCGTACGCGCGCCGCTCGCCCGATACCGACTGGCATGTCAGCCGTCTGTACGGATCGTTGGCCGACATGCTGGGTGCGAGCGTGATCCGTCCGCATGCCTCGCGCTATGTGGTGGACCTCAATCGTCCGGCGGACGGGCATGCGCTCTATCCGGGCCAGCGCGAGACCGGGCTGGTTTCGACCATCGGTTTCGATGGCGAGCCGCTGTATCTCGACGGACACGAGCCCGACGCGGCGGAAATACAACAGCGGGTAAACGATTTTTGGCAGCCGTACCACCAGGCGCTCGCGCAGGAAATTGCGAGACTGCATGCGGCGCATGGGCGCGTGGTGGTGTGGGAAGGCCATTCGATCCGCGGCCACGTGCCCATGCTGTTCGAAGGGCGCCTGCCAGACTTGAACCTGGGGACGGCCGACGGCGCCAGCTGCGGAGCGGCCTTGCAGGCGAGCCTGGCTGAGCGGCTGAAGGCGCAGTCCAACTACAGTTACGCGATCAATGGGCGGTTCAAGGGTGGCTACATCACCCGTCACTACGCGCAGCCCGGCCAGGGCGTGCAGGCGGTACAGCTGGAGCTGGCACAGCTCAATTACATGGACGAGGACAGCTTCGCCTACGACGAGGTAAAGGCCGCGCGCCTGCAGGAAATCATCCTCGCGCTGCTGCGGCTCTGCCTGGGCTGATCGCAAGGATTTTCGATGCGTGCCGACGTGAGGGAAAGTCAAGCGGGCCGCTGTCTCCGCGTGCGCCGCACGCAGCGATTTTCCGGTTCACGCGCGGCGTCGATCGTGCCAATGTGAACACGCCGCGCCGCCCGTGTCGCCGGGTTCCGGCCGGGTCCGCGGCCACCACTAGTTCGAGGCTATACCCATGCGCAAACTGGCCATCGCTTCCCTGCTGATCGCAGGTGTCGCACTTTCCGGATCGGTGTTTGCCCAGGACGGCGCGGCCGCGCCGCAGGGCTCCGCGACGACGACCAAGTCGGCGACGCACCACCACGCCAAGAAGAGCAATTCGCACAAGAGCCACAAGGGGCACAAGGGCTCCAAGAAGGACACCACGCCGGCGACCACCACCGCGCAGTAAGCCGCAAGGCGGATCGTCGCGAAAGCCCCGGCGCGCAGCGCGCCGGGGCTTTTTCATGGACGCATCAGCCCGGCAGGGCCGCGACGCATTTGAGTTCGATCGCGATCGGCGTGGGCAGGGCGGTGATGCCCAGCGTGGTGCGGCACGCGTCGATGCCGGCGAAGTGCTCGGCGTACAGACGGTTGTAGGCGGGAAAATCGCGCGTCATGTCGGTGAGGTAGACGGTGACGTCGACCAGGTCTTCCCAGCGCGCACCACTGGCTTCCAGCACCGCGCGCACGTTGGCGAAGACCTGACGGCATTGCGCCTCGAAGTCGTAGCTCAGCAGGCGGCCTTCGGCATCGTGCACGTTGCCGGGGATGGCGTTGCTCCCCGGCATGCGCGGACCCACGCCCGACAGGAACAGCAAGTTGCCCACGCGACGCGCATGCGGATACGCGCCCACCGGCGCGGGCGCCGTGTCGGTGCGCACCACGCCGCCGTTCATCGCGACGGCTCCTGCACCTGGGTGAGGCGCTGCAGCGCCTGCTCGTAGGCGGGGCGCAGCTGATCGCGCGAGCTGATGTGCATGCCCAGGTCGTTCACATGACCGTCGAACAGGCTGTAGCACCAGGCATGCACGGACAACTTCTGGCCGCGTTCCCATGCGTCCATCACCATCGTGGTGTGGCACACGTTGACGACCTGCTCGATGGCGTTGAGTTCGCACAGGCGCGTGTTGCGCAGGTGCATGAGATCCAGCGAGGCGAGCATGCCGTTGTGCTTCTGTGCGACATCGGCCACGTGGCGCAGCCAGTTGTCGACCAGGCCCAGGCGACGATCGTCCAGTACCGCCTGCACGCCGCCGCAGCCGTAATGGCCCACCACCAGGATGTGCTCCACCTTGAGCACGTCGACCGCGAACTGGATGGTGCTCAAACAGTTGAGATCGGTGTGCGACACCACGTTGGCGACGTTGCGTTGCACGAAGATGTCGCCGGGCGGCAGGTCCACGATCTGCGTGGCGGGCACGCGCGAATCGGAGCAGCCGATCCACAGGTACTTGGGCGCCTGCTGCTGGGCGAGGCGTTCGAAAAAGCGCGGGTCTTCCGCGCGTACGGCCGCCGACCAGCGGCGGTTGCTATCGAGCAGATCTTGCAGTGGGCTTTTCAAGGGACGGATCTCAGTAACGAATGCAAACGTTCTTGGGCTCGGTGAAGAAGCGCAGCGCTTCCGCGCCGCCTTCGCGGCCGAGGCCGGATTGCCGGGTGCCGCCGAAGGGTGTACGCAGATCGCGCAGCAGCCAGCAGTTGATCCACACGATGCCGAAGTCCAGGCGCGCGCCGAGGCGGTGGGCGCGCGACAGGTCGCTCGTCCATAGCGAAGCGGCCAGGCCATAGCCGGTGCCGTTGGCGATGGTCAGCGCTTCTTCCTCATCGTCGAAGGGCAGCAGGCTGACCACCGGGCCGAAAATTTCCTGCTGGTTGGTCGTCGCTTCGGAGGGCAGTCCATCGATCACCGTCGGCGCGACGTACCAGCCGCCGGCGAGCGGGCCAGGCATGGTCAGGGCTTCGCCGCCGCACAGGAGGCTGCCGCCCTCGGCGCGAGCTTGTGCGATGCAGCCCAGTACTTTGTCGAAATGCTCTCGCGATACCAGCGCGCCCAGGTCGGTGGCCGGATCGCGCGGATCGCCCACGCGCAGCGCGCGCACCCGGGCGAGATAGCGTTCGCGGAAGGCGTCGTAAATGGAGCGCTGCACCAGCAGACGGGAACCGCACAGGCAGATTTCGCCCTGGTTGGCGAAGCCGGAGCGCACGATGGTGTCGAGGTTGGCATCGCTCAGGTCCGCATCGGCGAACACGATGGCAGGGTTCTTGCCACCCAGTTCCAGCGACACCTTCTTGAACTGCGGCGCGGCGGCAGCGGCGATCTGTGCGCCGGTGCGTGTGCTGCCGGTGAAGGACACCGCCTTGACGCCGTGATGTTCCACGATCGCCTGGCCCACCGTGGGGCCACGGCCCTGCACGATATTGAGCACGCCGGGCGGAAAGCCCGCTTCGATGCTCAGCTCGCCGAGCAGGGCGGCCGTGCATGGCGTGATTTCGGAAGGCTTGGCCACGACCGCATTGCCTGCGGCCAGCGCAGGCGCGATCTTCCAGGTGAACAGATACAGCGGCAGATTCCAGGGGCTGATGCAGCCGACCACGCCCAGCGGTTGGCGCAGCGTGTAGTTGATCGCGCCCAGCTCCATCGCGTGCGATTCGCTGCTCCACGGCACGATGGCGGCGGCGAAGTAGCGCAGGTTGCTGACCGCGCGCGGGATGTCGAGCGTGCGGGCGAGGCTCAGCGGCTTGCCACTGTCGCGCGACTCGAGTTCGGCGAAGGCTTCCAGTCGCTCTTCGATCAGGTCGGCGAGACGGTGCAGCAGGCGTGCGCGCTGTTCGGCCGGCGTCGCCGCCCAGGCCGGCGCGGCGGCGCGCGCGGCGGCGGCGGCGACATCGACGTCGTCATGGCCGGAATCGGGGCAGTGCGCGAAAACCTCGCCGGTGGCCGGCTCGAACACGTCGAGCCAACGGTCCTGGCGCGGTGCCTGCAGGCGACCGTCGATGAGGTTGGCGAGGCGCAGGCTTGGCATCCCGCAAAGCTTAATTCGTGGGGACGGCGAATGCACCGGACGCGGGGGTATGGCCGTGGAAAACAGCGGCCGCGAACCTTGTCCGTTGCCTGCTGACGGTCAGGCCAGCGCGCGTGTCCGTCCGCCGTCCACCGCAATGCTCACGCCGTTGACGTAGGCCGCCGCCGGCGTGCAAAGGAACGCGATCACGGACGCCACTTCCTCCGCCTCGCCGAAGCGGCCGGCAGGCACGGTGGCGAGCATGCCGCGCTCGAGCTCCTCGCGGCTGCGGCCGGTGCTGGCCGCTTGCGCCTGCAGCAGGCCATCGAGGCGGGCGGTGCGGGTGTAGCCGGGCAGCACGTTGTTGACGGTGATGCCGTCGGCGGCCAGTTCGCCGGCGAGCGTCTTGGCCCAGCCGGCCACGGCGGCGCGGATAGTGTTGGAGACGCCCAGGCCCGGGATGGGTTCTTTCACCGAAGTGGAAATCACGTTGACGATGCGGCCGTAGCCGCTTGCGCGCATACCCGGCAGCACCGCCTGCACCAGCGCCTGGCCGGCCAGCACGTGCTGGCGGAAGGCGGCTTCGAAAGCGGCGGCTTCGGCGTTATGTGCCGAACCGCCGGGCGGCCCGCCGGTATTGTTGATCAGGATGTGCACCGGCTCGGCGGCAATCGCGTCGGTCGCGGCGGTGAGCAGGCGCGCGGTATCGAGCATGTCGGCCGACTGCCAGCGATGCTGCTGGCCGGGATGGAGGCGAGGAAGTTCGTCCACCAGGAGCTTGAGCGTGTCCGGCGACCGTGCCAGCACGGTGACGTTGGCGCCCAGCCGGGCCAGTTCGACGGCGGTAGCGCGGCCGATACCTTGCGAGGCGCCGCAGACCAGGGCGTGACGCCCGCTCAGATCCAGCTGCATGACGGAACTCCTGCGGTCACCGGACGGCTCCGGCATGAAGGAATCAACGGGCCATCCACTGCATGCCCAGCGCAGCGAACCAGCACAGCCACGCGCCCCACGGACAGTAGCGCCATACCCGTCGCCAGCGGGTGATGGCCGCATCTTCCAGCGCCGGCAGGATCGGCGAGCGCAGCGCCAGTTGCAGGCGCATCCATATGCGCAGGGGGCCGGGCTTGCCCCGTTCGGTCTCGGCGATGATCCGCCACTGCGCGGGATGACGCAGGCGCAACAGGCTGGCGATGCGCGCCTGTGCGAGGAAATGCAGCAGGAAGAACACCACGCCGGCGAGCAGCAGCGAGAGATAAAGCATGACCATGCAGCGAGTATCCGGTGTCGTGGCGAGGAGGGATCAGGGCGATGGCATCAGGGATGCGCTTCGCCGGTGTCCTTGATCTTGGTGTCCGATGGCGCGGCATCGCCCGCTGTCGGCGCCTTGCTCTGGTTGGTCTGGCCGACCGGGTCGGTGCCGGGCCACAGCGGCACGGGCAGCACGGTACGCAGTGTATTGAGCACGCCCTCACCCTGCTGCGCCTTGCCGCAGATGGAGCTGTCGACCGCTTCTTCGAACGTCTTGTTCATCAGGCCCACCCACACGGTGCCGTCGGGCCCGTGCGGGATGCGGAAATTGCCGGCCGCGGCCATTTTCACCGGCGCCTCGGCGGAGAACGCCGCGGGCGACTGCTCCCAGTAGGTGCTGCCGGCCTGCTGCTTGGCCGAGCTGTACAGCACCAGGTAGTGCGCCTGCTTGCTGGTGACCTTGATGCTGCCGAACGCGCCGGTGGTTTCACTGGTCCAGCCCATGTGTTCGCACAGGCCGACGTCTTCGCTGCTGATCGGCTGGAAGGCCTCGTCCAGCAGCGTAATGGTGGGCGCGAACAGATAGCTGGCGCGCAGCCAGCGGCCGTTCAATTCCGACTTGATGGCGACGCGATAGGGCAGCTTGGCGTCCGGCGGCAGTCGGAAGCTGAGGAAATAGCTGCGGTCGCCATTGATGCTGGCCACCATGCTGCCGGGCCCGAGTTCGAACCGCTTGGGCCGGAACGGCAGCAGGGTCTGGTAGGAGAAATCGGCGAAGCTGCTGCAGCAGGGCGTGGCCTGCTGCAGCGACGCCTTGGCCTGGTCCAGCGCCGTGCGGTTGTCCTCCGGTGCCCGCAGATTGGGCGGCACCAGTCGCTTTACGCTGTGGCAGGCGCCCAGGGTGAGGGCGAAGGCGGCGAGCAGGAAAGCAAGGCGTAGGCGCATGTCTCTAGGCTTGGGTCAGAAGTCCGCCGTTCCCGCCGCGCGGGGGTAGGGAATGGCATCACGGATGTTGGCGAGTCCGCAAACGTAAACCAGCAGGCGCTCGAAGCCCAGCCCGAAGCCTGCATGCGGCACGGTTCCATAGCGGCGCAGGTCACGGTACCAGCCATACGTGGTGGCATCGAGGCCGAACTTGGCCATGCGGCGGTCGAGGTAGTCCAGGCGTTCTTCGCGCTGGCTGCCGCCGATGATCTCGCCGATGCCCGGAGCGAGCACGTCCATTGCGGCGACGGTCTTTTCGTCGTCGTTGAGGCGCATGTAGAACGCCTTGATTTGCTCCGGGTAGTTCATCACCACGACAGGGCGGCCGATGTGCTTCTCGGCCAGGTAGCGCTCGTGCTCGGTCTGCAGGTCCACGCCCCAGGTCACCGGGTACTCGAACTTCTGGCCGGACTTCTTGAGGATCTCGATCGCGTCGGTGTAGTCGATGCGTTCGAACGGCTGCGCGATGAACGTCTCCAGGCGCGTGATGGCCTCGGGCAGCACACGCTCGGCGAAGAAGGCCATGTCGTCCGGGCGTTCCTCCAGCACGGCCTTGAAGATCGCCTTGAGGAAGGCCTCCGCGCAGTCGGCATCGGCCGCGAGGTCGGCGAAGGCGATTTCCGGCTCCACCATCCAGAACTCGGCGAGGTGGCGCGGTGTGTTGGAGTTCTCGGCGCGGAAGGTGGGGCCGAAGGTGTAGACCTTGCTCATCGCCAGCGCATAGGCCTCGACGTTGAGCTGGCCGGACACGGTGAGGAAGGCTTCGCGCCCGAAGAAATCCTTGCGGAAATCGATCTTGCCGTCGTCGGTGCGCGGCAGGTTGGCCAGGTCCAGGGTGGACAGGCGGAACATGTCGCCCGCGCCCTCGGCGTCCGAGGTGGTGATGATCGGCGTGTTGATCCAGAAGAAACCCTGTTCGGTGAGATGGCGATGGATCGCCGTCATCATGGTGTGGCGCACGCGTGTGACGGCGCCGAACAGGTTGGTGCGCGGGCGCAGGTGGGCGACCTCGCGCAGGAATTCCATGGAGTGCTGCTTGGGCTGGATCGGATAGGTCTCCGGATCGTCCACCAGGCCGGTGACCTCCACTCGCTCGGCCTGCAGCTCGAAGGCCTGGCCCTTGCCCTGCGAGGGCACCAGGGTGCCTTCGACGATCAGGCCGGCGCCGGCGGTCAGGTGCTTCACCTCCGACTCGTAGTTGCCCAGCGTAGCGGGCACTACCGCCTGGATCGGGTCGAAGCAGGAGCCGTCCGTGACATTGACGAAGGACAGGCCGGCCTTGGAATCGCGCCGGGTGCGCACCCAGCCCCGCACCGTCACCTTGCTGCCGGCCTCGATCTTGCCGGAGAGGGCCTGTTTGACGCTGACCACCGTCATGGATTGAAACTCCTGCTGAAGTGCCGCATCTGGGCACGTGGGACCGGACGAACACACCGCGCGATGCGGGACGTTCAGGGCAAACCGGCATGATAATGTAGGCCTCGGCGTCGCCGCGACGGTTCGATGCCATCCATTCGCCATTCGCGCAGAACACCGCATTCCATGAGCATCAGCATCACCCCCGCCGCCAGCGAGCGCATGCGTCATTTCCTCGCCGGCACCCCCGGCGCCGCCGGCGTGCGCTTCGGCGTGAAACGCACCGGCTGTTCGGGTTTCTCGTATGTGGTCGACCTGGCCGACAGCGTGTCCGCCAGCGACCAGACCCTGGACGTGGACGGCGTGCGCCTGATCGTCGATGCCAAGAGCCTGCCCCTGGTGGACGGCACGGTGATCGACTTCCAGCGCCAGGGCCTCAATGCCGCCTTCGTGTTCCACAACCCCAACGCCACCGGCGAATGCGGTTGCGGGGAGAGCTTTACCGTCTCCTGAGGGGCTCCCCCCAGCGGGCGGCTGCGCTGCCGCTTGCGATAAATCCCTATAGTTATTTACAATTCCGCTTCTGCCCTGGCGAAAAAGGCCGGGGCAGGACCTTGCCTCACCGCATCCGGCGGGAGGCTGCCAGGCCCCGAAAGGGCCGCATCCACAAGGAGTTACCCACCAATGACCCTGCGTCATTACGAAGTCGTGTTCCTGGTCCACCCTGACCAGAGCGAGCAGGTCCCGGCCATGATCGAGCGCTACAAGTCGCTGATCGAAGCCGACGGCGGCAAGATCCACCGTCTCGAGGACTGGGGCCGCCGCCAGCTGGCCTACCCGATCGTCAACCTGGCCAAGGCGCACTATGTGCTGCTGAACATCGAAGTCGGCCAGAACGCGCTGAACGAGCTGGAGTCGGGCTTCCGCTTCAACGACGCCGTGCTGCGCCACCTGGTCGTCAAGCGCGATGCCGCCGATACCGAGCCGTCCTTCATCCTGAAGTCCAAGGAGAAGGATGATGCCAAGTCCTCGCGTCGCCGCGACGACGACAGCGAAGGTGACGACCGCCGCAGCGGCCGTGACGACAACGACCGCGACAGCGACGACTGATCAGGAGCCAAGCCATGTCCAAGTTCTTCCGCCGCCGCAAGTTCTGCCGCTTCACGGCCGAAAACGTGAAAGAGATCGACTACAAGGATCTCAACACGCTGCGCCAGTACATCACCGAGAACGGCAAGATCGTGCCGAGCCGCATCACCGGCACCAAGGCGCGTTACCAGCGTCAGCTGGCCACCGCGGTGAAGCGCGCGCGCTTCCTGGCGCTGCTGCCGTACACCGACAACCACGACGTCTGATGGCACGCGCCCGGCCTGGCCGGGCGCGTCCCTCAACTCTTCGGACAACCGTCCACGGCTGCGCCGGGCCCATCCGGCGCTAACGAAAAGGAACAACCATGGAACTGATCCTCCTCGAGAAGGTCCGCGGTCTCGGCAACCTGGGCGACAAGGTCAAGGTGAAGCCGGGCTACGGCCGTAACTACCTCCTGCCGCAGGGCAAGGCCGCGCCGGCCACCGCCGCCAACCTCGAAGCCTTCGAGAAGCGTCGCGCCGAGTACGAAGCCAAGGCCAACACGCTGCTGGCCGATGCCCAGGCCCGTCAGGCCAAGCTGGCCGAAGCCTCGGTGACCATCACCGCCAACGCCAGCCCGGAAGGCAAGCTGTACGGCTCGGTCGGCCCGCGCGAGATCGCCGAGGCCCTGCAGGCCGCCGGCTTCGACGTGCACAAGAACGAAGTGATCCAGGGCGAAGGCCCGATCCGCACCACCGGCGAGTTCGAAGTCGTGGTCGCGATGCACGCCGACGTGCAGTCGACCGTCAAGGTGATCGTGGTCGGCGAGAAGTAATCCGCCGCATCGCCTTCAGCTGATCCAGACGGGCGCCCTCGGGCGCCCGTTTGCTTTGGGGCGAGATCCCGTCCGCAGGGTGTTTATCCACCGCTGCCCACAAGTTATCCACAGAGTTATTGTCTCGTCGCATGAGAAAACGCCGCGTATCCTCGGACTCCGACAATCCGCGTTGGTCGGACTCGCCCTCGCGAGGAGATTCGATGTCTTTCGCTCCTGACCGCAAGTCGGGCAACAGCGCCATCGAGGCGCTGCGCGTCCCGCCCCATTCCATCGACGCCGAGCAGGCAGTGCTCGGCGGCCTGATGCTGTCGCCCGATTCGCTGGACAAAGTGGCGGACCGCCTCGGCGAGCGGGATTTCTACCGCAAGGACCATCGACTCATCTGGCGCGCCATCACCGAGCTGGCCTACAAGGGCATGCCCTGCGACGCGGTGACCCTGGGCGACTGGTTCGAGGCCAACGGCCTGGCCGAGATGGTCGGCGGCGCCGCATATCTGATCGAGCTGGCCAACGGCACGCCCAGCGCGGCGAACATCGGCGCCTATGCCGACATCGTGCGCGAGAAGTCGATCCTGCGGCAGCTGATCGATGCCGGCACGGAAACCGCCGAGGATGGCTATCGTCCGGAAGGCAAGACCGTGCAGGAAGTATTGGAAAGCGCCGAGCAGCGCGTCTTCAAGATTGCCGAGTCCGGTGCGCGCGGCAAGAAGGACACCGTGTCGATGCGCGATGCGGTGAAGGATGCGTTCCGCATCCTGTCCGAGCGCTACGAAAAACGCGGCCAGCTGACCGGCATCTCCACCGGGTTCACTGACCTGGACGAACTCACTTCCGGCCTGCAGCCGTCGGACCTGATCATCGTGGCGGCGCGCCCCTCGATGGGCAAGACGGCGTTCTCCGTGAACATCGCCGAGGCCGCCGCGATGCGCGCCAAGAAGGCGGTGGCCATCTATTCGATGGAAATGTCCGCGTCGCAGCTGGCCTTCCGCATGATTTCGTCGGTCGGCCGGATTCATGCGCAGCACCTGCGCAACGGCGATCTGGCCGAAGAGGATTGGCCGCGCGTCACCAACGCCATCGCGCTGCTGTCGGAAGCGAAGATCTTCATCGACGACACCCCTGGCCTGTCGCCGGTGGAAATGCGTTCGCGCTCGCGCCGCCTGCATCGCGAACACGGCGGCCTGGGCCTGATCGTGGTGGACTACCTGCAGCTGATGCAGGTGCCCGGCAACAAGGAAAACCGCGCCACCGAGATCTCCGAGATCTCGCGCTCGCTCAAGGGTCTGGCGAAGGAGCTTCAGTGCCCGGTGATCGCGCTGTCGCAGCTCAACCGCTCATTGGAGCAGCGTGCCGACAAGCGCCCGATGATGTCCGACCTGCGCGAGTCCGGCGCTATCGAGCAGGATGCGGACGTGATCATGTTCATCTACCGCGATGAGTACTACAACAAGGAATCGCCGGACAAAGGCCTGGCCGAGATCATCATCGGCAAGCAGCGTAATGGCCCGACCGATACGGTGAAGCTCGCCTTCCTTGGCCATTACACCAAGTTCGAGAACTATGCGCCGGATTCGTTCGTCGGTGCATTCGAATAAGACCTTCCGGCCGACGTCCGCCCGCGAAATTCCCCGTGCGAGCCCCGCCGCCTCCATGTCGCGAGCGGCGGGGCCGGCTAGGATGCCGGTCCGATAGGTTGAAGACGGGCTGCTAAGCTTGGTCGCATCTGTTCCGGTCCCGTCTCGACCGCCATTCTCCCTTCAGTAAAGCTGCCGCCGCCTCCGTGTCGCGGCGCCAAGGAATCATGAGTCGCACCACCGTCGCCACCATCCATCTCGGCGCCCTGCGTCACAACCTCGCCCGCATCAAGGCGATGGCCGCGCCGGCGAAGGTGATGGCGGTGGTCAAGGCCGATGCCTATGGGCACGGCCTGGAGCGGGTGGCGCGTGCGCTGGACGGTGCCGCGGACGCGTTCGCCGTGGCGGCGCAGGGCGATGGGCTGCGTCTGCGCGCCGCGGGGCATCGGCAGCGCATCGTCGTGCTGTCCGGTCCCGATCGCGCCAGCGACATCGCCGAAATGCAGCGCCTGCAGCTGGATGCGGCGATCCATCACGAATCGCAGCTGGCCTGGCTTGGCGAGGCCTCGCCTGCGCGCGGTCCGTTGCGCGTGTGGCTGAAGGTGGATACCGGCATGCATCGCCTGGGCTTTCCGGCGGAGCGTGCGGCTGAGATCCATGCACGCCTCGCCGCCATGCCGGGCATCGATCCGGAAGTGGGTCTGCTGACTCACTTTTCCGAATCCGAAGCGTTCGAGGGCGAGGAAACGCCGGCGCAGATTCGCCGCTTCAATGAGGCGGTTGCGGGGCTGAGCGGTCCGCGCGCGCTGTCCAATTCGGCCGGCGTGCTCGGCTGGCCAGATGCCCGCGGCGATTGGGTGCGCACGGGCGGCCTGTTGTATGGCTTGTCGGTGGTGCCGGGCAAGACTGGCGCGGATGTCGGTTTCCGTCCGGCGATGACGCTGACCACCCGCCTGATCGCGATCAATCAGATCAGGCGCGGCGAGCGCATCGGCTACAACGGTATCTGGACCTGCCCGGAGGACATGCCGGTGGGCGTCGCCGCCGTCGGCTACGGCGATGGCTATCCGCGCAGTGCGGCCAGCGGCACGCCGGTGCTGGTAGGCGATCGGCAGGTGCCGCTGGTGGGGCGCGTATCGATGGACTTGATCACGCTGGACCTGCGCGACGCGCCGCAGGCGAAAGTCGGCGATCGCGTCACCCTGTGGGGACCGGAGCTGCCGGTGGAACATATCGCCGCCCAGGCCGGCACCATCGCCTACGACCTGACCTGCGGCATGACCCGGCGTGTCCTGTTCGTCGAAGACGACAGCTGATAGAGATTTCGGCGTCTCGCGGTTTGCGATGAAGGCGGGCTAAGCTCGCCTTCTCGTTTTTCCGGGAATCGATCTCCATGGCCAAGGCCAAGACTGCCTATGTCTGCACCGATTGCGGGGCGGAGCACTCCAAATGGCAGGGGCAGTGCATCGAATGTGGTGCGTGGAACACGCTCAGCGAAATCGTGGTGCAGCCAGCCGTGAAATCCGCCGGCGCCGCCCGTAGCGTCGGCTATGCGGGCAAGGCAGCGGGGGCGCCGAAAGTGACGCCGCTGACGGAGGTGGCGCTCACCGCGGAGCAGCGTACGCTCACCGGCATCGGCGAACTGGATCGCGTCCTCGGCGGCGGCCTGGTGGACGGCTCGGTGGTGCTGATCGGTGGCGATCCGGGAATCGGCAAGTCCACGCTGCTGCTGCAGATGCTCGGCAAGCTCGGCGAGCAGCTGGCCAGCGTCTATGTCACCGGCGAGGAATCGCTGGCGCAGGTGGCGGCGCGCGCACAGCGCCTGGATCTGCCACTCGGTCCGCTGCACGCTTTGGCCGAGACCTGTATCGAGCGCATCCTCGAGCAGGCCTTGTCGGCGCGCCCGCGTGTGCTGGTGATCGATTCGATCCAGACCATCTGGACGGAACTCCTCACCGCCGCGCCGGGTTCGGTAAGCCAGGTGCGCGAGTCCGCGGCCAAGCTCACCCGCTTCGCCAAGGAAACCGGCACCTCGGTATTCCTGGTCGGGCACGTGACGAAGGAGGGCGGCATTGCCGGTCCGCGCGTGCTCGAGCACATGGTGGACGCGGTGCTGTACTTCGAAGGTGAATCGGGCAGCCGCTTCCGCGTGCTGCGCGCGTTCAAGAACCGCTTCGGCGCGGTGAACGAGCTGGGCGTGTTCGCGATGTCGGAGAAGGGGCTGCGCGAAGTACCCAATCCGTCGGCGATCTTTCTTTCCGCGCACGCCGGTCCGACCTCGGGCAGCGCGGTGATGGTGACGCGCGAAGGCACGCGACCGCTGCTGGTGGAGGTGCAGGCGCTGGTGGACCAATCCTCGTTGGGCAACCCGCGGCGCGTGGCGCTCGGTCTGGAGCAGAACCGCCTGGCCATGCTGCTGGCCGTGTTGCATCGACACGGCGGTGTCGCCGCGTACGACCAGGACGTGTTCGTCAACGTGGTGGGTGGCATCCGCGTGCAGGAGACCGCGGCGGATCTGCCGGTGCTGCTGGCGGTGCTGTCGAGCCTGCGCGACCGACCACTGCCGGAGAAGACCATCGCGTTCGGCGAAGTCGGCCTGTCGGGCGAGATACGTCCGGTGCCCAATGGCGAAGAGCGCCTGAAAGAGGCGTCGCACCACGGCTTTCAGCGCGCGATCGTGCCCAAGGCCAACGCGCCGAAGAAGGGACGTGTCGGCGAGATGGAGGTGGTCGGCGTGGAACGTCTCGCGCAGGCGATCGACGCTTGTCGTTGATGTGTGTATCTCTGCACGAGGGCACTCGTCGCTTGCATAGAGTGCGTCGATAGTGAGTGAAGAGGCGTGCGCATTTCACGCTGCGCATCTCCTTGTGAAGGTGTGCTGCGCATCAACATCAGCGTCGCAGGCCGCTGGCAGCATCGTCCACTCCAGTGCGAGGAGCGCACTGCAAGGAGGGGGCTATGCGGATCCTGTTTCTGTCCACCAGGCATAACGGACTTTCCCAGCGCGCGCAGGTGGAACTGGAAGAGCTGGGACATCATCTGGACATCGCCGAGGTCACTCACCCGGCGGACATGGAAGCGGCGGCGCAACGCTTCCGTCCCGAACTGATTCTCGCGCCGATGCTCAAGTCGGCCATCCCCGCCAGCGTGTGGCGGCGCTACACCTGCCTCATCGTGCATCCGGGCATTCCCGGCGACCGTGGCCCATCCGCATTGGATTGGGCGTTGCTGGAAGGTGCGCCGGAATGGGGAGTGACCGTGCTCGAGGCACGCGACGAGCTGGATGGCGGTCCGGTGTGGGCGCATCGCGGTTTTCCCATGCGCGCGGCCAGCAAGAGCGCCATCTATCGCCGCGAGACCACGGATACCGCGATGGCGGCGATCTGCGAGGCGCTGGAACGCTATCAGCGCGGAACGCGTCCGCCCTTCGGCGATGCCGCAGTGGATGAGGGGCGCGAACGTCCGCCATGCCGTCAGGCCGATCGGCAGATCGAATGGAACGCGCCATGGGAACAGGTGCTGCGGCATATCCGCTCCGCCGATAGTTCGCCCGGACTATTGGCCACGCTCGGCGGCGCCAGAGTGCGTCTGTTCGGCGCGCAGCCGGAAGGCAAGCTGCGCGGCCGTCCCGGGCAGCTGCTCGCGCAGCGCGATGGCGCGGTATGCGTGGCCTGTGCAGATGGCGCGCTATGGATCAGCCATGCGCGACGCAAGCAAGGCCTGTCCACCGACGATCCTCGCTACGACGTCAAGCTGCCTGCGGCGCAGGTGCTAGTCGATCGCCTGAATGGCGTGCCCGAGTCGGCGCTGGCGCCCGAGGCGCGGCCGTCCGTGCCGACCTGGCAGCCGATCCGCTATCGCGAGCGAGGCCATAACGGTTATCTGCATTTCGACTTCCTCAATGGCGCGATGAGCACACAGGCGCTGGAGCGCCTGCTCGCCGCCTATCGGCATGCGCGCCGGCGGCCCACCCGCACGCTGGTGCTGTGCGGTGGCGATGACTTCTGGTCGAACGGCATCGATCTCAATGCGATCGAGGCGTCGGCCGATCCCGCCGAGGAATCGTGGCGCAACATCCTGGCGATGAATGCGCTGGTGCGGGAGATCGTGCTCACGCAGGACAAGCGCACCGTGTCGCTGATGCGCGGCAACGCCGGTGCCGGCGGCGTGATCCTCGCGCTGGCCGCGGACCTGGTCTATGCGCGCGAAGGCATCGTGCTCAATCCGCACTACAAGGGGATGGGCGGGCTGTACGGATCCGAGTACTGGACGTATCTGCTCCCTCGTCGCGTAGGCGAGACGGCGGCGCGGCTGCTCACCGAATCGCTGCAGCCGCTGGGCACGTCGCGCGCCAGGCGCATCGGCATGGTCGACGGCGTGCTATCCGGCAACGATCTGCCGGCGGCGATGGAGACGATCCTGGCGCCGGGCAATGAGGCCAGGCATTGGCGCGAGGAACTGACGCGCAAAGCGGCGCAGCGTGAGGAGGACGAGCAGCGCAAGCCGCTCGAGCATTATGCGGAGGAAGAGCTCGCGGAGATGCGCCGCAACTTCTTCGGGCCCGATCCGGCGTATCACCTGGCGCGCCGTGCTTTCGTGCGCAAGCAGGAATTGCCGGCGGAAGGCGTTGCCGCCGAACGCGCGTAAGCGCGTCGGCGGAGTCGCTCAAATCGGCGGCAGTGCGGCGAAGGCCGGGAGCTGTTCGGCCCGGGCCGCATGCGCTGCCAGCGCGGGATAGCTCGCGCTGGCGATCAGTTCCGGCTGCATCAGCTGGGTAAAGCCCCAGGCCACGGCCACCGTGATGTCGGCCTGGGTCAGCGTGTCCCCGACCAGCCAGCCATCGCGGCCGGATGCCTCGCGTTCGAGTGCCGCGTACGCGGCCTTGAGCTGGCCTTGCACGCGCGCCAGCCAGTCCGCATCGCGATGCTGCTCGATGCGTTTGCCTTCGTACACGATCTGTACGCTCTTCTCGGCCGCGATCAGTCCCAGGCCGATCAGGCGCAGCGTGTGCAGGCGGGCCGCCGGTTCGGCGGGCATCAGGCCTGGGCCGGAACCGGTGGTTTCGGCCCAGTCGATGATCAGCGAGGAATCGACCAGCTGCCAGCCGCCGTCGCCGACCAGGGTCGGCGCCTTCACCAGCGGATTGATCGCCTGGAACTCCTCGAAGTTGCGGAATACCGACAACGACTGATGCTCGAACGCCAGCCCCTTGAGTCGAAGCGTGATCGCAGCACGCCGTACGAAGGGAGAATCCAGCATGCCGATAAGCTTCATGGTGTGTCTCCGCAGGATCAGGCAGTGCGGTGCAGGATCAGCTCCAGCACCGCCTTGGTGCCGAAGAACGCCAGCAGCAGCGCGGCCATGCCCACCAGCGTGAGATTGACCGCACGGCGGCCGCGCCAGCCGTAGCGCCAGCGCCCGAACATCAGGGCGCCGAACACCAGCCAGGCGGCAATCGACAGCACGGTCTTGTGGATCAGGTGCTGGCCGAACAGGTCGCCCACGAACAGCGCGCCGGTCAGCAGGGTAAGCGTGAGCAGCGCGAAGCCGGCACCGATCAGGCGGAACATCAGTGTCTCGGTGAGCGTGAGCGGCGGCAGCGCGCGCAGCCATGGCCCGAACTGGCGATGCCGCAGGGTGCGTTCCTGCACGGCAAGGAGGATCGCCAGCACCGCCGCGATCGAGAGCACGCTGAAGGCGAGCAGGGCGACCGTCACGTGCAGCTTGATCTGCCAGCCCATCGCCAGTGGCATGGTCGCCGGGGCCAGGAAGCTGTCCGCCGCCAACAGGAGCGCGGTGAGGGGGAACACGATCACCCCGAGCGCCGCCACCGGGCGGGTGAGGTTGACCACCAGGGTGAGTGCCGATACCACGCAGGCGACCAGCGACAGGGCGGCGAAGAAGTGCAGATCCAGCGCGCCGCGGTGGACGCCCAGCAAGATGCCGGCATGCACCACCACCGCCGTGCCGGCCAGCGCCAGGGCCGACTTGTTCAGCGGCTGCCCGCCACCCAGCAGTGGCCGGGCAAGCCCGCCAGCGGCGGCGAGGTAGAGCGCGATGGCAAGCAGGGAGAGGAGAGGGATGGCCATGATCCGGCGAGTGTCGCATAGGGTCTTGGCGCTGGTGAATGCGGCAAAGCGCACTCCGCTATACTTGCTCACTTTCCCTCTGCCGTACTCCGCCATGTTCGAGTCGCTCAGCCAACGCCTTTCCGCCACCGTCAACCGCCTGCGCGGCCGTGGCCGCCTGACCGAGGAAAACATCCGCGAGTCGCTGCGCGAGGTGCGTATCGCGCTGCTGGAGGCCGATGTGGCCCTGCCGGTGGTGCAGGCGCTGATCGAGCGCGTGAAGGTGCGCGCGGTCGGCCAGGACGTGCTCAAGAGCCTCAGCCCCGGCCAGGCGCTGGTGAAGGTGGTCAGCGACGAACTGACTGCCGTGATGGGCACCGCCAACAGCGAACTGAACCTGGCGCAGCAGCCGCCGGCGGTGGTGCTGATGGCCGGCCTGCAGGGCGCGGGCAAGACCACCACGGTGGCCAAGCTGGCGCGCTTCCTCACCGAGCGCAAAAAGAAGAAGGTGATGGTGGTCAGCTGCGACGTCTACCGTCCGGCCGCCATCGAGCAGCTGCGCACGCTGGCCGAACAGGTGGGGGTGAAGTTCTTCCCGTCCGAGGCTGGCCAGGATCCGGTCGACATCGCGAAGAACGCGATCGTCGCCGCGCGCCGCGAAGTGGTCGACGTGCTGCTGGTGGATACCGCCGGCCGTCTGCACGTGGACGAGGCCATGATGGCGGAGATCAAGGCGCTGCACGCCGCGATCACGCCGATCGAGACCCTGTTCGTGGTCGACTCGATGACCGGTCAGGACGCGGCCAACACCGCCAAGGCCTTCGCCGAAGCGCTGCCGCTGACCGGCGTGGTGCTGACCAAGACCGATGGCGACGCCCGTGGCGGTGCCGCGCTGTCGGTGCGCTACGTCACCGGTCGCCCGATCAAGTTCCTCGGCGCCGGCGAGAAGACTGACGCGCTCGAGCCGTTCCATCCGGACCGCGTGGCCCAGCGCATCCTCGGCATGGGCGACGTGCTGTCGCTGGTCGAGGAAGTCGAGCGCAAGGTCGATCAGGAAAAGGCGCAGAAGCTGGCCGAGAAGGTCATCAAGGGCAAGCGCTTCGATCTCAACGATATGCGCGATCAGCTCGAGCAGATGTCCAACATGGGCGGCCTGGCCGGCCTGATGGACAAGCTGCCGGGCGTGTCCGGGCTGCCCGAAAACGTCAAGTCCAAGGTCAACGACGGTGAGATCAAGCGCATGGTCGCGATCATCAATTCGATGACCAAGAAAGAGCGTCGCCACCCTGATCTGCTGAATGGCTCCCGCCGCGCCCGCGTGGCCCGCGGCTCGGGTACTCAGCCGGCCGATGTGAACCGCCTGCTCAAGCAGTACATGCAGATGGAAAAGATGATGTCCAAGCTCTCCAAGGGCGGCACCAAGGGTCTGCTGCGACAGATGCGCGGCGCCATGAAGGGCATGGGCGGCATGGGCGGGCTGCCGCCCATGCGGTAACGCCGCGGAGCGGGTAACGGGCTGTTTTCTCGCCGGCTTTTTCCGTTACCTATTCCCTTTTTTTCCTTTCCACCCTAAAATGCCGCGTTTACCGCGCCCGTGCCCGGGCGTGCTGCTGGCGCAGCCGGCAATTCTGGAGCTTCTACTTATGGTCAAGATTCGTCTTTCGCGCGGCGGCGCCAAGGGCCGTCCGTTCTACCACGTCATCGTCACGGACTCGCGCAGCGCGCGCGACGGCCGCAACATCGAAAACGTGGGCTTCTACAACCCGGTGGCTTCGGGCAAGGACAAGCGCCTTGAGCTGAACGTCGTCCGCATCCA
This sequence comes from Dyella sp. CR10, assembly GCF_055814425.1. Classification (NCBI taxonomy): domain Bacteria; kingdom Pseudomonadati; phylum Pseudomonadota; class Gammaproteobacteria; order Lysobacterales; family Rhodanobacteraceae; genus Dyella; species Dyella sp. CR10. Next base: position 3,187,729 of record NZ_CP185986.1, on the reverse strand, counting down.
GGAGTGGGTGTCCAAGGGTGCCCAGCTGAGCGACAAGGTCGCCGCCCTGGTGAAGGAAGCCGGCAAGCAGCAGGCTGCTGCCTGAGTATGACCGCAGCCGGTCGGCGCGTCCTGGTCGGACGCATCGTCGGGCTGTATGGCGTGCAGGGCTGGCTCAAGGTCGAATCCTGGACCGAGCCCCGCATGCAGCTTTTCCGCTACCAGCCCTGGCTGCTCAGTGCGGCGCCGGGCACGGAAACGGAAGTGCAGGGAGTCAAGGGTCGTCCGCAGGGCAAGGGGCTCGTCGCCCAGTTGCCCGGCATCGAGGACCGTGACGCGGCGGCGGCGCTGGTGGGGCAAGACATTTATGTCGCCCGCGAGCTGCTGCCTCCTCCCGGCAAGGACGAGTATTACTGGGTCGATCTCGAGGGTCTCGAGGTCGTCACCACGGAAGGCGTGGCGCTTGGGCGGGTCAGTCACCTGTTCGCCACCGGCGCCAACGATGTCGTGGTGGTGAGGGATGGCGAGCGCGAGCGGCTGATTCCCTTCGTCCAGGGTTCTTACGTGCGTTCGGTGGACTTGTCCGGCGGGCGCATGGTGGTGGACTGGGATCCTGAATTCTGACGGCGGTCTCGCCGCAGCTGGAGTTTGAGGGTCTATGCGCTTCGATGTCGTCACGCTGTTTCCCGACTTCGTGCGTCAGTGTGCCGCCGTCGGTGTCGTCGGGCGCGCCCAGCAGCGCGAGTTGCTTCAGGTGGAAACCTGGAATCCGCGCGACTACGCCACCGATAATTACCGCACCGTGGACGGCCGCACTTGCGGCGGTGGACCCGGGATGGTGATGCTGATCGATCCTCTGCGCTCCGCCCTCAGGGCAATGCGCGAGGCCGCACCGGAGCCGGTGCACGTGATTTACCTCAGCCCGCAAGGCGCGCGGCTGACGCAGGGCAGGGTGGAGGCGCTGGCGAAGCTGCCGCGCATCGCGCTGCTCTGCGGGCGTTATGAAGGTGTGGATGAGCGTCTGCTGGCGCACGAGGTCGACGAAGAGCTGTCGATCGGCGATTATGTGCTGTCAGGCGGCGAGCTTGGTGCGGCGGTGATCATCGATGCCGTTGGCCGCTTGCAGGAAGGGGCGCTTAACGACGCGCAGTCGGCGCAGCAGGATTCGTTTTCCGACGGATTGCTGGACTGCCCGCACTACGCGAAACCGGTGCACCACGCACTGGGTGACGTGCCGGAGGTGCTGTTGTCCGGCGACCACGCGGCGATCCGCCGCTGGCGCCTGAAGCAGTCCCTGGGGCGGACCTGGCTGCGGCGTCCGGACCTCTTGGTGCAACGCACGCTGGATGCGGAATCCCGGGCGTTGTTGGATGAATTCCGCCGTGAGCACGCTCGTGACGAGCAGGCGCGGCAAACTAACGATGCGGCCAAGCAGTAACCGCAGCCATTGAAATCAGATAGGTGTTGCCATGAACAAGATCATCGAACAGTTCGAAGCCGAGCAGATCACCCGCCAGCTGCCGGAATTCGGCCCTGGCGACACCGTGGTGGTCAATGTGAAGGTGAAGGAAGGCAACCGCGAGCGCGTGCAGGCCTTCGAGGGCGTCGTGATCGCCAAGCGCAGCCGCGGCCTGAACTCGGCCTTCACCGTGCGCAAGATCTCGCACGGCACCGGCGTGGAGCGTGTGTTCCAGTCGCACAGCGCGACCATCGAATCGGTGCAGGTGAAGCGTAAGGGTAAGGTGCGCGGCGCGAAGCTGTACTACCTGCGCGGCCTGGAAGGCAAGGCTGCCCGCATCAAGGAAGACATCGCCGCCGCCGCCAAGGCGAAGGGCGAGTAATCCTCGCGATTTCCTGATCCAAGAAAAAACCCGCGGTCGCCAGGCGACCGCGGGTTTTTTCGTGCCTGTCTTGCCGCTTTGCGCGCAACGCCGGGCGCGTGGCCCGGCACGGATTCAAGGGGTGATCGCCAGCCGCTGCGGCTCCTGCAGGAAGTTGCCCTGGACGAAGTCGACGCCGCAGGCGAACAGCAGCGAGGTGCTGGCCGCGTCCTCCACCCATTCGGCGATGGTCTGGCGCTTGATCTCGCGCGCCTGGCGGCATAGCTCGGCCACTTTCTTCTGATTGTCCGGCTGCTGCGGAAGATTGGCCATATAGCTGCGGTCGATCTTCAGGTAGTCCGCGTCGATATGGTTGAGCAACTGGAACGAATTGAGGCCCGAGCCGAATTGTTCCAGCGCAAACTGGCCGCCAAGCGCCTTCCAGGCGCGCACGAACTCCTGCGCGGGGCGCAACGCGGTGACCACCTTGCTCTCGGTCATTTCCAGCACGATGCGGCCGTGCCGCAGGCCGGCCTGCTTCAGGCGTGTACCCAGCCAGGGCAGCAACTGCTCGTCCTGCAGCGAACCGGAGGTGAGTTTCACGAAGAACGTCGTGGGCGAGCCCATCCGCTCGCGCGCAGTCAGTGCCTGGATGGTCTGGTTGAGCACCCAGCGGTCGACCGCCGGGGTGAGGTTGTATTTCTCGGCGATCGGCAGGAAGAAGCCGGGCAGTACTTCGCCTTGCGGCCCATTGAGGCGAAGCAGGATTTCCGAGAATTCGCCCTCCGCGTCCTGCAGGCTGATGATGTGCTGGTGATACAGCACGAATTCGTCCTGGCTTAGCGCCTGCTTGAGCTGGCCGAGCCAGTAGCGCTCGCGCTCCGCGTCGGCTTTTTCGCGCGCCGCCGGATCGTGCAGGTCGTGGTGATTGCCGCCGAGACTCTGCGCGCTGCGCAGGGCCTGGCTGGCCTGCTCCAGCAGCAGTTCGGCATTGGCGTTCTTCTCGCCGAGCAGGCTGCCGCCGATGCTGGCGGTGACGGTCAGTGAGCGCGTGCCTACGTCGAAGATCTCGTTCGCCACCGCCTGCTGCAGGCTGGCGATCCATTCCTTGATGCCGTCGTCGTTGCGCGAATGGAGGATCACGCCGATGGTGTGGTCGGCCAGCACGCCGGCGGTGTCTTCCAGTCCGAGCAGGGCGTTGACGCGCGCGGCGAAGGCCGCGAGCAGTTCGTCCGCCTTGCCCAGGCCGATGCCGGAGACGATCGCCTGCCAGTTATCCGGCTCGATCAGCAGCAGTGACTGCCCCTTGGTGCCTTCGGTAGCGGCGGCGACCGCCTGGTCGACGCATTCGAGCATGCGCGCGCGGTTGAACAGGCCGGTGACAGGGTCGCGCTGCAACTGCTCCAGCACCGACGGATCAACCTGCTGGCGCCGGAACACGATCTGCAGGCAGGGCTCACCCTCGAAGGTGGCGTGGGCGAATTCCACGGAGGCCTTGAAGGTGCTGCCATCGGCCCGGCGGGCCTGCAGCTCCACGGGCGTGGAGGGCTTTTCGCCGCGCGAGAGGCTCTTCAGCGTCGCCTTGAACGCCTCCGCATCGGCGGCGCCGATCATGTCCAGCACGGGCAGGCCCAGCAGATCATCGAACTCGGTGTAGCCGAAGGTCTCCAGGTAAGCCTGGTTCGCGCGCACGTGCATGCCTTCATGCACGTAGGCGATCGCGTCGTTGGAAGAGTCGAGCAGGGCGTCGCACCGACGTTCGGATTCGCGCAGCGCGGTCTCCAGGCGGCGCACCTGGCGCCGCGTGTTGAGCGAATCGAATTCGCGCTGGATCACCGCCAGCAATTGCTTGGGCTGCGGGCGCAGGCCGATGGCCCGCACGCCGCTGGCGAACAGATCGCTGACCGAGGTGTTGTCCACCTGCGGCACCAGGGCGATCAGCGAGAGGTCGCGGCCATGCGCATCGAGCAGGCGGATCAGTTCGGCCAGTCCGACGGAGCCGATGGCCGGATCGTAGAGCACGATGTCGGGCCCGAGTTCCTCCAGCGCGGCCTGCACCTGGTCGACGCCGGTGGCCCGCGAAGGCCGCACGGCGATGCCGTTGTTGCGCAGCAGGCTGACGATCTGTTCCGCGTCTTCGACCGATTTCTCGATGAAAAGGATCTTGATGACCAGGTCTGTCTTCATTGGCACGTAGTGCTTTCCATGGGCGCCGCCGGCGGCTCGCGCCGGCATGGCGCAAGCCGGCGCTGCCCGGGGGTTTTAACGGATTCCGATGACAACCGCCAGCGGAAATGTCCCCGGAGTGACGGGGCGCGCAATCGCCTCAAAGCGGGCGCTTCGAGGCATCTCCGCCGACTTCCCGCACCAACTTAGGCACCAGGTAGCCTGGCAGGCGGCTGCGGATGATGTCGAGCAGGGACAGGGCGCGCGCGTCGTCCACCTCGAAATGGGCCGCGCCCTGCACCCGGTCGAGCTGATGCAGGTAGTAGGGCAGCACACCCGCCGCGAACAGTCGTTCGGACAGCGTCTCGAGCGTGCCTGCGTTGTCGTTGACGCCGCGCAGGAGCACCGACTGGTTGAGCAGGGTGGCCCCGGCATCGCGCAGGCGCCGACAGGCGGCGTCCACCGAGGCGTCGAATTCGTTGGCGTGATTGGCGTGCAGCACCACCACCTTTTGCAGCGGCAGTGCGGCCAGCCAGGCCTGGAAGGCGTCGTCGATGCGCTCGGGGAGCACCACCGGGAGGCGGGAGTGGATGCGCAGGCGCCGCACATGCGGGATATCCGCCAACCCCTGGGTCAGCTCTTCCAGCTTCGGCGTGGCCAGTGCCAGCGGGTCGCCGCCCGACAGGATCAGTTCGGTGATCGAGTTGTCCTGACGGAGATGCTCCAGTGCCTTGCGCCACTGGCCCGCGGCCGCCATCTCCTCGCCATAGGGGAAATGGCGGCGGAAGCAGTAACGGCAGTTGATCGCGCAGCTGCCGCTGGCGATCAACAGGGCGCGGCCGTCGTACTTGTGCAGGAGGCCCTGCGCTTCGCGTGCGGCCAGGTCGCCTACCGGATCGTCGACATAACCGGGCATGCGCTCCAGTTCGGCCAGCTGAGGCAGTACCTGCAGCAGCAAAGGATCGCCAGGGTCCCCATGGCGCATGCGTGCGACGAAGCCCCGCGGGACGCGCAGGCTGAACCCGGCATCGCTTTCCGGCAAGCGCGCGAACAGGTGCTCCAGGCCCACGGCCCGCAGCAGCTCGCCAGCGTCGGTAATGGCCGAGCGCCACAATTCGCGCCAGTCGGAGACGGGCGGCGATAGGCGGGCGGCGGGGCTTGCGGTTATCATATCCGGCCTTGAGTCGGGCGTCGGCCCGGTCAAATCCCTATTGTAGCCGCCACCGGGCGGTGTCACCTCTGGAGCACAAGCGCATGGCCACCGTCGGTCTCAACGACGTCAAGAAGGGAATGAAGATCCTTCACAACAACGACCCGTGGGTCATCACCGACGCGGACTTCATCAAGCCGGGCAAGGGCCAGGCCTTCACCCGCATCTTCATTCGCAACCTGAAGAACGGCCGCACCACCGAGCAGACCATGAAGTCCAGCGATAGCTTCGAAGTCGCCGACGTGGTCGATACCGACATGCAGTACCTGTACTCCGATGGCGAGTACTGGCATTTCATGCAGCAGGAGAACTTCGAGCAGCACCAAGCCAACAAGGTCGGCATGGGTGATGCCTCCAAGTGGCTGAAGGGCGAGGAAGAGTGCGTGGTGACGCTGTTCAACGGCGAAATCATCGCCGTGCAGCCGCCGAACTTCGTCGAGCTGAAGATCACCGAGACCGATCCGGGCCTGCGCGGCGACACTTCCGGCGGCGGCGGCAAGCCGGCCACCCTGGAAACCGGCGCCGTGGTGCGCGTGCCGCTGTTCGTCACCACCGACGAAGTGATCAAGGTGGACACCCGCACGGGCGAATACGTCAGCCGCGTCGGCAAGTAATCGCGGCGGCGACATCGAACGGCACGGCAGTCTCGCGGACGCCGTGCCGTTTTTTTATAGATGTTTTCTGGCAACGACATCGACGAGGTAAGGCATGAGCCACGGCAGCACCGTTATTGATCTTCTTGTCGAAGCGCGCTGGGTCGTGCCCGTGGAACCCCATGGAGTGGTGTTCGAGAATCACGCCGTGGCGATCGACAAGGGCGCGATCGTGGCCTTGCTGCCGATCGCCGAGGCGCGTGCCGCTTACGTGCCGCGCGAGCGCATCGAGCTGGGCGAGCACGCGCTGATCCCTGGCCTGGTCAACACGCATACGCACAACCCGATGACCTTGCTGCGCGGCCTGGCCGACGATCTGCCGCTGATGGTGTGGCTGCAGCAGCACATCTGGCCGGTGGAAGGGCAGGTGATCGGGCCGGAGTTCGTGCGCGACGGCGTGGAACTGGCGGTAGCCGAGATGCTGCGTGGCGGCACCACCTGCGCCAACGAAAACTACTTCTTCCCCGATGTGATCGGCGCCACCTACCGTCGCCTGGGCTTCCGCGCGGCCGTCGGCCTGCCGGTGATCGAATTTCCCACGGCCTGGGCCAAGACCCAGGATGAGTACTTCGAGCGCGCTGCCGAGGTGCATGACAGCTTCCGCGGCGATGCGCTGATCAGCACCACGTTCGCGCCGCATGCGCCGTACACGGTGTCCGATCAGAGTTTCGAGCGCATCCGCGTGCTGGCCGACCAGCTCGACATCCCGGTGCATCTGCACACGCACGAGACGGCGCATGAGGTCGAAGAGGAGAAACAGAAGACCGGGCTGCGTCCATTCCAGCGCCTGCAGAAACTGGGCCTGGTCAACGACCGCCTGATCGCCGTGCACATGACGCAGCTGACGGACAGCGAGATCGCCGCCTGCGCGGAGGCTGGCGTTTCGGTGGTGCACTGCCCCGAATCCAACCTCAAGCTGGCCTCCGGCTTCTGCCCTGCGGAGAAACTGCGCGCCGCCGGCGTGAACGTCGCCATCGGCACGGACGGCTGCGCATCCAACAACGACCTGGACATGTTCGGCGAAATGCGTACCGCGGCAATGCTGGCCAAGGCGGTGGCGCATGACGCCGCGGCTTTCGATGCCGCCTATGCCCTGCGCGCCGCTACCTTGAATGGCGCCAAGGCGATGGGTCTGGAGGCGAAGATCGGTTCCATCGAGCCAGGCAAGCAGGCCGACCTGGCCGCGGTGCGGCTGTCGGACCTGGAAACCCAGCCGCTGTTCCACGTCGCCTCCCAGCTGGTCTATGCCACCGGCCGCCATCAGGTAACCGACGTGTGGATCGCAGGACGGCGCAAGCTGGCCGACCGCATCCTGGTCGATATGGACGTGGACGGCATCCGTGCCCGCACGCATGCCTGGCGCGACCGTATCGCGGCCATCGACGCCAAGGCCTGAAAAACATGCAGCGATATCTGGTCATGGTCATGCGTAACGCCAGGTTCGACCCGGCGCTAGTGCAGCCGCACCGGGATTTCCTGGAAGGCCTGCGCGCCGGCGGCCGGCTGGAACTGTCCGGCGGTTTCGCCGATGGCAGCGGCGGGGCCTACCTGCTGTTCGCCGAGGATCTTCCGCAGGCCATGGCCACGGTTCATGCGGACCCCGCTTATGTCAGCGGCGGTTGGGATTTCACCGTCCACGAGTGGCACGCGCGTTAAGCTACGGCCTCCCCACGCAGGTCCCCAGAGGTACCCTCATGCAAGCCTCGTCCAACGTCAGCCCCGACGAAATCGCCCGCTTCGGCAAGCTGGCCGCCCGCTGGTGGGATCCCGATGGCGAATCGCGTCCCCTGCATGATCTGAATCCGGTGCGCCTGGGTTACGTGGCCGCACGCTTCGACCTGCGCGGCGCCCGCGTGGCCGATGTGGGCTGCGGCGGCGGGCTGCTCAGCGAGGCGCTGGCGCGCGCCGGCGCGCAGGTCACCGGTATCGATCTGGGCGAAAAGGTCATCGACGTGGCCCGCCTGCATCTGCACGAATCCAAGCTCGAGGTGGACTACCGCGTGCAGTCGTCGGCAGCGCTTGCCGAGACGGAGCCGGCGTCGTTCGACGCGGTGTGCTGCATGGAGCTGATCGAACACGTGCCGGACCCGATAGCGCTGGTGACCGACCTGGCCGCGATGGTGAAGCCCGGCGGCCTGGTCTTCATATCGACCATCAACCGGACGCCGGCCGCCTTCGGCGCCGCCATCCTGGGCGCCGAGTACCTGATGCGCATGCTGCCGCGCGGCACGCACCACTACGGCAAATTCCTCAAGCCTTCGGAGCTGGGGCGCCTGCTGCGCCATGCCGGCCTGGAGCTGGAAGACGTCACCGGCATGGGCTACAACCCGGTCAACCGCAAGGCCTGGCTCAGCCGCATCACCTCCGTCAACTACGTGCTGTGCGCGCGCAAGCCGGCATGACCTCGATACCGATGAAGCCTTTTCCCGAGCCGCTGCAAGGTGTCCTGTTCGACCTGGACGGAACGCTGCTGGACAGCGCGCACGATCTGTACGCCGCGCTGGTGACCCTGTGCCTGGAAGAGGGGGTGCCGGAGCCGCAGTTCGCGCCCGTGCGAGAAGTCGTATCGCGCGGCTCACGCGCGATTCTCGCCGAGGGTTTTCCGCAATGGGACGATGCCGGCCGGCTGGCCCTGGTGCCGCGCTATCTGGACCTCTACCGGGACGTGATCGCCCGCCAGACGGCTGCGTTCGATGGTGTCGACGAACTGCTCGCGCTGATCGAGGCGCAGGGCCTGCGCTGGGGCATCGTCACCAACAAGCCCGGTTTCCTGACCGACGAGCTGGTGAAGCTGATCGGCTGGGACGGGCGAGCGGGTGCCGTCGTCTCGGGCGATACGCTGCCGGTGAAGAAGCCCGACCCCGCACCGGTGCTGCTCGCCTGCGTGCGGGCCGGCCTGGAACCCTCGCGCTGCCTGTTCGTGGGCGACGACCGCCGCGATGTGCTCGCCGGTGCCGCTGCCGGCCTTTACACCGTGGCGGCGAGCTGGGGCTACCTGGACGGTGGCGATCCGCATGGCTGGGGCGCCGATCTGGTGCTGGATGCGCCTGCTGCGCTTACCGCACTGCTTCAGTGCGGCATGGTGCCGGCATGACCCCGCCGCCGGAATTCGGCGGACCGCTGCAGAGCTATGTCGACAAATGGCTCGCGGTGCAGCCGCGGCAGCGTATTGCGCTGGCCTTTGTCGATCCGGCCCGCTACCCGGGCCATATCGCGCTGGCGGCGCTGGAACAGGAGCTGCTCTCGGCGGCCTATGGCATCCGCGAACCGCAGGTGGCTGCCGTGAAGCTCAACTGGTGGGCCGAGGAACTCTCCGGTGCGCCCGCCAGCGGCGGCCGGCATCCGCTGACCCAGGTGCTGTTCGACGACGAGCGCGCCCATGCCATGTCCGCCGACCACTGGCTGGCGCCCGTGCTCGCCGCCATGGCGCAGCTGGAAGAGGGTACGGCGGCGGATTTCCAGGCGCAGATGAATGCGGCAGGGCAATTGCACGGGGCCTTGGCCGCGCTGGAAACCCGATGGTGGTACGGCCAAGCCGTGCCGGACGAACGCGCGGCGCGGACCGCTACGCTTTCGCACCTGCTGTTCGCGCTGTTGCGTTTGGAAGAAGACGCCGAGCGCGACCGCCTCGCCCTGCCGATGGCGCGCATGGCCCGTTTTGGCCTGAGTCGTGGGGATCTGCGCAAGGACACACCGGCGCGCGAGCAGGCCATCCGCGCACAGTTGGACGATCTGGCCACGGCATGGCGCGAAGCCGACCGTCTGCCGGGGCCGCTCAGCGTGTTCCGTGGCCTTGAATCGCAGGCAGGCAGCGCTCTGGTGCGGCGCGCCCGCGGAGCCGACGATCCGCTGGCCGCGCTTCGCGCGGGCCAGGCGCGACGCGGCCTGGGCACGACCTGGCAGGCCTGGCGTGCGGCCCGGCAGTGGCGCCGCCTCGCCTCCGATTAAAGACAAGTGGCGCCGCGGTTCCGGTGCCGAGTGTTGCGCGGGAAGCTGGCTGCCCCAAGATGGATAGGGATCGCGGCCGCATCGCCCGCGCCGGTCAAGGATTCATCCATGTACACCCAGGAAAGCACCGCACGCCTCCTGCCTGACGTCGCCCACCATGCACAGCCGCATCTGGCCGGCGCGTTGGACTGGGTCGGCATGGATGGCATCGAAGTGCCGGCACTGTTCGATCCTGGTGACGGCGTCGTGCAGCGCGTCAGCGCCAGGGCGGGCGCCTTCGTCAATCTGCATCGGCCGGACAAGCGCGGCATCCATATGTCGCGGCTATACCTGCAGGTCGACCGGGCGCTGTCCGCGCAGCCGCTCGGGGAAAGCATGTTGCGTGACTTGCTGCGGGGTTTCCTGGCGTCGCATGAGGACCTCTCCGATCGCGCCTGCCTCAGCATCCGCTTCGAGCAGCTGGTGCGCCGCCCTGCGTTGCGCAGCGGCAACAGCGGCTGGCGCGCCTATCCGGTGTGCATCGAAGCAAGTCTGGTCGGCGAAGAATTTCTGCTCGAGTACGGCACGGAGATCGTCTATTCCTCGACTTGTCCGGCATCGGCGGCATTGTCGCGCCAGCTGATCCAGGAGCAGTTCGCGCGCGACTTCGATCCTGCCCGGCCGCTCGATCACGCCAGCGTGCTGGCCTGGCTGGGCTCCGAGCGCGGCATCGTGGCCACGCCGCATGCGCAGCGCAGCGTGGCGCGCCTGAGCGTACGCGCCGTGGATGGCGGCAGGTTCGACCTGATCGGCCTGATCGATCGGGCGGAGCAGGCCCTGGGCACGCCGGTGCAGACAGCGGTGAAGCGCGAGGACGAACAAGCTTTCGCGCTCGCCAACGGCAGCAATCTGATGTTCTGCGAGGATGCCGCGCGGCGTATCCAGAAAGCCCTCGATACGGATGATGTGCTGCGCGACTTCCACATCCGCGTGGAGCATCAGGAGAGCCTGCACCCCCACGATGCGGTGGCCTATGCCAGCAAGGGTGTCGCGGGCGGGTTTGGCAGCCGGTCGCGCGGCTGATCCGCCATCCATCGAAAAGGAAGGGCGCCGCGTGGCGCGCTTTTTTCATCCGCTAAGGACGGGCAATACCCGGCAACAACAGCGGATCCAGGCGCACTTCGAACCAGTTGAAGCCCCAGTGCACATGCGGGCCGGTGGCGCGACCAGTCATCCCGGCGGCGCCGATCACGTCGCCCTGGCGCACGCGCTGACCTGTTTTCACATCCAGGCGGGACAGGTGCAGGAAATTGGAGCTGAGCCCGAATCCGTGGTCGAGCAGCACGGTACCGCCGGTGAGGTAGAGATCGGGCTTGGCGAAAGTGACGATGCCATCGGCCGGCGCCTGGACCGGCGTGCCCTGCGGCACGGCGATGTCCATGCCCGAATGAGGCGACTTGGGGTCGCCGTTGTAGACACGCTGGTTGCCGAAGCGGCCGCTGATGCGGCCCTGCACTGGCCAGATGAAGCCGTGCAGGAAATCCTCGCGGTCGTCGTCACGCTTGCGCGCCGCAACGACCTCGGCCTGCTCGCGCTGGATGCGCGCGGCGATGTCAGGCGGCGGGTTGACGGTCTTCGGCGGTACGCCGTTGACGCGCTCCACCGGCCACTCGCGCGGCGTAACCGCCAGGCGCACGGTTTCCCGGCGGCCGTCGCGATAGGTCAGATTCACCACCAGCGGCCCCTTCTCGTCCCGTCCCGCACCGAACACGAGCGTGCCATCGGCGCCTACGTGCACCGGTCTGCCGGCGACGCTGGCCTGGACCACGCCCGGCAGCTGCGCGACGACTAATCCGCCTTGCGACACATGGGAAGGAAATTTCGTCTCCATCGCGTGTGCGCTGCTGGCGATCAGCAGCGCGCACGCCAGGTAGCGCCATCTCATCGAGCGAAAGCCAACCGCTGGCCGCGCACCGATGGCGCGATCACGGCGCCGTCCCAGACGCGCTCGCCATTCACGAAAGTGGCGGCGATCGAGCTGTTGAAGGTGACGCCTTCGAACGGCGACCAGCCGCATTTGGACAGCACTTCCTCGCGACGCACTTGATGCGGCTTGTTCGGATCGACCAGTACCAGGTCGGCGGCATAGCCCTCGCGCAGATAGCCGCGTTCCTTCACGTCGAACAGCGTGGCGGGTGCGTGCGTTACGGCCTCGACCACGCGCTCCAGCGTCAGCTTGCCTTCGAACACGCGCTGCAGCGCGGCCTGCAGGGCGAACTGCACCAGCGGCAGGCCGGATGGCGCCTTGTCGTACTTCTGCGCCTTTTCCTCCAGCAGGTGCGGTGCGTGATCGGTGGCGAGCACATCGATGCGGCCTTCGGCCAGCGCGCGCGTGATCGCCTCGCGATCGGCGGCGGTCTTGATCGCCGGGTTGCACTTGATGAGGAAACCCAGGCGCTCGTAATCACTGTCATCGAAGTGCAGGAAATGCACGCAGGTTTCGGCGGTGATCCGCTTGCCCTTGAGCGGGCCGGGCTCGAACAGCGCCAGCTCGTCGGCCGTGGAGATGTGCAGCACATGCAGGCGGCTGCCGTGTTTGCGGGCCAGCGCGATGGCCAGGCGCGTGGACTTGATGCAGGCCTCGCGCGAGCGGATCAGCGGGTGTTCGCGCGCCGGGATGTCCTCGCCGTACTTTTCGCGCGCCTTGGCGTGCAGCGCGTCGATCATCGGCGTGTCTTCGCAATGCGTGATGATTGGCGTCGGCGCCTCGCGGAAGATCCCGTCGAGCACGTCGGGATCGTCCACCAGCATGTTGCCGGTAGAGGCGCCCATGAACACCTTGATGCCCGGGGCTGCTTCCGGGTCGAGCGCGCGGATGGCCTCGAGGTTGTCGTTGCTCGCGCCCAGGTAGAAGGCGTAGTTGACCGCCGAGACCTCGGCGGCGCGCGCGTACTTGGCCTCCAGCGAGTCGCGGTCCAGCGCCGGCGGCTTGGTGTTGGGCATCTCCATGAAGCTGGTGATGCCGCCGGCTGCGCAGGCGCGGGATTCATGCGCGATATCCGCCTTGTGGGTCAGGCCGGGTTCGCGGAAGTGAACCTGGTCGTCGATCATGCCAGGCAGCAGCCACAGGCCGGCGGCGTCGATCACCTGTTCGCCCGGGCGGGCATCGAGGTCGCCGGCGATTGCATCGATGCGGCCGCCTTTGACGCGCAGGTCGGCGTGGAAGCGGCGGCCTTCGTTGACCAGTTCGGCGTTCTTGATCAGCCAGTCAGTGGACATGGGGTTCCTCATGGGGGCGGCAACGGCGGAAAGTGAATTGCTCGGGCACGGGATCCTCGCCGCCATCGCACAGCGGCTGGCAGCGCAGCAGGCGCCAGCCGGCGAGCAGGACGCCGCGCCATGGACCGAAGCGTGCCACGGCGATCCGTGCATAATCCGAGCAACTGGGGTGAAAGCGGCAGCGCGGGCCCAGTAACGGGCTCAGCAAGCGCTTGTACAGGCCCAGCAGTAGCAGTAAGAGTCGTGTCACGTCGGGTTGACGCTGCCGAAACAGCCTGCGGTGAAATGAGTGGAAAGTATTCCAGATGCATGGTTGCCGGGGTAGATCACATGGGCTATAACACCCGGCCGCCACGGCCAAAACGGGTGAAGGGAAATGGCGAAAACGACGCGTAGTTCGACAGCAGCCAAGACGCAGAAGGGAAAGACTGCGGTCTCGGCGAAAGAGGTCAAGACCAGCAAGTCGAAAGTCGCCGCCAAGGCGGCCAAGGCCGTGAAGAGCGCAACCAAGAAAGCCGCCCCCAAGGCCGCGCCCGCCAAGAAGGCGGCGCCGGCCAAGAAGCCCGCAGCCAAACCGGCTCCCGTGAAGAAGGCGGCTGCCAAGAAGGCGGCCCCCGCGAAGAAAGCTGTGCCGAAGCCCGCGGCAAAGAAGGCGCCCGCCAAGAAGGCGGTTGCCAAGCCGGCACCGAAGAAAGCGGCTCCGCCCAAGCCGGTCGCCAAGAAGGCGCCCGTGACGAAGGCCGCGGCGCCGAAGCCGGTGGCCAAGCCGGCCGCCGTGCCGGCCAAGACGCCGCTGAAGCCCGCGGTCAAGCCGGTCGCGAGCCCGGTCGCCGGGAAGAAACCCGCTCAGGTCGCCGCTTCGGCGCCGGCCCGGGCAGAAATACCGAAGCCTGCCGCTTCGCCCGCTCCGGGCAAGGTGGCGAGCGCCGTCGCCGTGGCGCCTCCGAAGGTGGCTACCGCCACCGCGCGCCATACCCCATCCAAAAAACAGAAGACCCCGCAGTCCTCGATGAACAGTTCCACAGCCGTACTCGACAATGGCATCACCAAGGAAGACGGGCGCTACGCCCTTCCTTCCACGACCTCCATCGACCTGCCGGCGGGCTACAAGCCCACCGACGACGAGGAGTACATGAACCCGCGGCAGCTCGCCTACTTCCGCAACAAGCTGCGCGATTGGCGCGACCAGCTGGTGGAAGAGTCGCGTCAGACCATGGAGAACCTCCGCGACGAGGTGCGTGACGTCGGCGACGAAGCCGAGCGCGCCACCCGCGAGACGGAGAATTCGCTGGAGCTGCGCACCCGCGACCGCTACCGCAAGCTAATCTCCAAGATCGACAAGGCCCTGCGCCGGATCGAAGAGGGCCGCTACGGCTATTGCGAAGAGACCGACGAGGAGATCGGGGTGGAGCGCCTGGAGGCGCGTCCGATCGCCACGCTCTCGCTGGATGCTCAGGAACGCCGCGAACATCTGCAGAAGCAGATGGGCGACTGATCCGAGGCCGGTCATCGCCCATGCGTCAAGCCCCGCCTTCGGCGGGGCTTCGTTTATGGGCGGTTGACAGCTGCCTGGAAACTCAAAGCGCCGCGGCCGCGTAGGCCTTCAGCTTGGCCAGCATTGCCGCCAGGCCGTTGGAGCGGGTCGGCGACAGGTGCTTGGCTAGGCCGATGGCGTCGATGAAGCGCGGTTCGGTGCCCACGATTTCCAGGGCCGGGCGATCGCCATAGACGCGCAGCACCAGGGCGATCAGGCCTGACACGATGGCCGAATCGCTGGTGGCCTGGAAATGCATGTGCGAGGCGTCGCCGCCGGGCACCAGCCAGACCATCGACTGGCAGCCGTGCACGCGGTAGGCCTCGGTCTTCAAGTCCTCGGGGAAAGGCGGCAACTGCTTGCCGAGGTCGATCAGATACTGGTAGCGCTCGGTCCAGTCGCCGAAGAAGGCGAACTCGTCGATGATCTCTTGCTGCGCCTGGTCGGCGCCGGATGGGGCGATAGCGTTCATGCCCGCATTATCGCGCGTTTTGCCCGATTCCTCGGCCAAGGCGATTCAGGCTTTCGCGACGCTCCAGCGCGTGCCCTGTGCGCCGTCCTCGATGATGACGCCCATGCCGGTCAATTCATCGCGGATCGCATCGGCGCGCTTGAAGTCACGCGCTGCACGGGCGGCGTGACGTTCTTCCAGCAGAGCTTCGACCCGCGCCGCATCGACTTCGGCGCCGCCGGTGGCGTGCTTGAACCATGTCTCAGGATCTTGCTGCAGCAGGCCGAGCAGGGCGCCGCCGCCCAGCAGCGCGGCCTTGGCCGCCTGCTGCCCGTCGGTATCGGCCTGGCGCGTCGCGTCAGCGAGCTGCGACAGCTCGGCCAGCGCCTGCGGGGTGTTCAGGTCGTCGCACAGCGCCGTTTCGACCGCGGCCGGCACCGGCAACGGGCCGGCGGGAAGAGCGACGTGGGCGAGATCCCGCAGCACGCGGTACCAGCCGTCCAGCGTGCTGATCGCCTGGGTGACGGCGTCGTCGGACCAGTCCAGCGGCTGGCGGTAATGGCCGCGCAGCAGGACCAGGCGCAGCGCCTCCGGCGGATGTTGCTTCACCAGCTCATGCACCTTCAGCACATTGCCCAGCGACTTGGACATCTTGCGTCCGTCGAAGGTGAGCATGCCGTTGTGGAGCCACCAGCGGGCGAATACTTTGCCGCCGTGGGCGCAGGTGGATTGCGCGATCTCGTTCTCGTGGTGCGGGAACTGCAGATCGACGCCGCCGGCGTGGATGTCGATGGTCTCGCCCAGGTGCGCCTCGCACATGGCCGAGCACTCGATGTGCCAGCCTGGACGGCCGATACCCCAGGGGCTGTCCCAGCCGGGCAGGTCGGGCGTGGAGGGCTTCCACAGCACGAAGTCGCCAGGGTTCTTCTTGTAAGGAGCGACCTCGACGCGGGCACCGGCGATCAGTTCCTCGGTATCGCGGCCGGATAGTGCGCCATAGGCAGGATAGCTGCCCACCTCGAACAGCACGTGGCCTTCGGCCGCATAGGCATGGCCGCTGGCGATCAGGCTTTCGATCATCGCAATGATCTGCCCGATATGCGCGGTGGCCTTGGGCTCGATGTCCGGCGGTGCGATGCCGAGGGCGGCCATGTCCTCGCGATAGGCTTCGGTGTAGCGCTCGGTAATCGCGCCGATGGCGCAGCCGGCTTCCTTGGCCGCGGCGTTGATCTTGTCATCCACGTCGGTGATGTTGCGGGCGTAGACCAGGCGCGGGTAATGCCGCCGCAGCAGGTTGGCCAGCACGTCGAACACCACCGGACCGCGGGCGTTGCCGATATGTACATAGTTGTAGACCGTGGGGCCGCACACATACATGGTCACTCGCTGGGGATCGTTCGGGACGAACGGCTCGGGGTGGCGGGTGAGGCTGTTGTATAGCGTGATCGGCATCGGTTCCGGTCCGGTGAGGGCCGCGCTTGGCAAGCGGGCCAGCCAAGCATCTTAACAAGCTGTAAGCGCTCCCGCAGGGAGCTGGTTATTCTAAGCGTCGATTCAGAGATGTTTTGCTGGAATTCACATAAGCGCACAGAAGCGCGTGAAGTCCCCCGCTGGAGGGTCGCGATGACCAAGCTGTTCTTTCCCGCGCTGGTGCTGAGTCTCGCAGCCGCCAGTGCCGGTGCGCAGGACGCGCGTTATCCCAATGACGACAATACGCATTATGGCTGGGCCGACGTACTGCGCGTGGACCCGGTCTACGGTGTCGCGCGCACCGAAGTGCCTCGCCAGGAGTGCTACGACCAGCAGGTGGTCCGCCGCGAGCCGGGCAGCGGCAGCGCGGCCGGCACCATCCTGGGTGCCGTCGTCGGCGGCGTGCTGGGCAACACCGTGGGCAAGGGCGATGGTCGCCGGGCGGCCACCGTGGCAGGCGCGGTCGTCGGTGGCGCGGTCGGCAACGGCGTGTCCCGCAGCGGCGGTGGCGAGTACGAGTCCACCGAGACGCACTGCCGCCAGGTTTCCGCGGTGAGCGAGCAGCGCCGCATCATGGGTTACGACGTGGAGTACCGCTATCGCGGCGAGGTCTACGTGTCGCGGCTGAATTACGATCCGGGCGAGCGCCTGCGCATCCGGATCAGCGTGGCACCGGCGGACTGAGCGCCGGAGCTGTCTAAAGGGGAGTCCAGCCGCCGCCTTCGGGCGGCGGTTTCTTTTGGGCCCCTCCGCCCTGTTGCACGGCAACGAAATTCCCGTCATGATGCCGATTCTTCTACCCGAGCCGCCCATGTCCGCAGCCGTCTATACCGCCACCGTCCTCACCAGCGCTCGCATGGCCGCCGGTATGACGTCGCGTGCGCGCCGACCGCTGATCCGACATGCGGCCGGGTAGGCTGTCGCACGCGTTTCATGCGCATCGACGACAAAGAACCCGGCCACCGTGCCGGGTTTTTTTGTGCTTCGTTTTTGGGGTAAGCCAAGAGGATACCGGCCTGGCCGGGAGTTTTTTCAGAAGGTCAGGCTATCGGCCCGCGTCGGGCAGGACCTTGGGTTTCGGATCGAATCGAGCAGAGACATGACATGACGCTTCGCCACTTTCTCACCACTCAGGATTACAGCCGCGCCGAGATCGACGCCCTGCTCGAGCAGGCGGCGGCGTTCAAGCGCTCCCCGCGCGGCCAGCAGCTGGCCGGCAAGTCGGTGGCGCTGCTGTTCTTCAATCCCTCGATGCGCACGCGCACCAGTTTCGAACTCGGCGCGTTCCACCTGGGCGGGCACGCCATCGTGCTGGCCCCCGGCAAGGACGCGTGGCCGATCGAGTTCGATGTCGGCACGGTCATGGACGGCGACACCGAAGAGCACATCGCCGAGGTCGCACGCGTGCTCAGCCGCTACGTCGATCTGATCGCCGTGCGCGCCTTCCCGAAATTCCAGGACTGGTCGGTCGATCGCGAAGACCGCGTGATCAAGGCCTTCGCCCAGTACGCCACGGTGCCGGTGATCAACATGGAAACGATCACCCATCCCTGCCAGGAGCTGGCCCATGCGCTGGCCATGCAGGAGCACCTTGGCAGTCTGCAGAACAAGAAGTACGTGCTGACCTGGACCTACCATCCCAAGCCGCTGAACACTGCGGTCGCCAATTCCGCGCTGCTGATCGCCACCAAGATGGGCATGGACGTGACCCTGCTGTGCCCCACGCCGGATTACGTGCTGGACGAGCGCTACATGCAGGCCGGCTACGACAACGCAAAGGCCAACGGCGGTTCGCTGCGCGTGAGCCATGACATCGACGAGGCGTATAGCGGCGCCGATGTGGTCTACGCCAAGAGCTGGGGTGCACTGCCGTTCTTCGGCCGCTGGGAGCAGGAGAAGCCGATCCGCGATGCGCACAAGCACTTCATGGTGGACGAGCGGAAGATGGCGCTGACCAACAACGGTCTGTTCAGCCATTGCCTGCCGCTGCGCCGCAACGTGAAGGCCACCGATGCGGTGATGGATGCCCCTTACTGCATCGCGATCGACGAAGCCGAAAACCGCCTGCATGTGCAGAAGGCCGTCATGGCCTCACTGCTTGGTCAGCGCTGAGCACGTACGGATGTATCTGCCCCGTTCTTTCCAGGAAATGCGCGAAGACGCCTTGCAGGCGTTGATGCGCCACTATCCTTTCGCCACGGTGATCACGGCTGGCGCGACGGGCATGGTCGCCAACCACTTGCCACTGGAACTGGTCGACGGCCGGCTATACGGCCACGTGGCACGCGTCAACGAGCTGGCCAAGGCGGACGGCGCCGAGGTTCTGGCGATCTTCCAGGGGCCCGACGCCTACGTCAGCCCCAACTGGTATCCGAGCAAGCACGAGACCGGACGCGAAGTGCCTACCTGGAACTACGCCGTGGCGCACGTGCACGGTCGCCTGCGCGTAGTCGAGGACCGGGCCTGGCTGCGCGCACTGCTCGAGCGCCTCACCGATCGCCACGAAGCGGGGCAGGCGACTCCCTGGCGCGTCGATGACGCTCCCGCCGACCACGTGGAGAAAATGCTCGGTGCCATCGCCGGCCTGGACATCGCCATCGAGCGTATCGAGGGCAAGTTCAAGCTCAGCCAGAACCACCCCGACCGCAACCGTGCCGGCGTGGTCGCTGGCCTGCGCGAACGTGCGCATCGCCACGACCGCGACCTCGCCGATCTGATGATCGCCACCAAGGAACTCGCCGATGGCGCATGAACACCACTATCCGGTCGAAGTCGTGTGGACCGGCAACCGCGGCGACGGCACGCGCACCTACCAGGGCTATGGCCGTGAGCACGAGATCCGCGTCGAGGGGCGTCCGGTCCTCGCCGGTTCCTCCGATGCCGCTTTCCGCGGCGACGGCAGCAAGCACAACCCGGAAGACCTGCTGGTCGCTTCGCTCTCCGCCTGCCACATGCTCTGGTATCTGCATCTGGCGGCGGACGCCGGCATCGTCGTCACGCACTACGTGGACCACGCCGAAGGCAAGCTGTCGATCGACGCCAGCGGCGGCCGCTTCAGCGAAGTGGTGCTGCATCCGGAAGTAACCATCGCCGCGGGCGACGCGACGAAAGCCGCGTCGCTGCACGAGGACGCACATCACGCCTGCTTCATCGCCAACTCCATGAATTTCCCGGTGCGCTGCGAACCGCGCATCGTCGTTTCCGCCTGACCGTTTCTTCTATCCAGGATTATCGAAAGCCATGAGCAAAGACATCGTCCTCGCCTTTTCTGGCGGCCTCGACACCAGCTTCTGCGTGCCCTATCTGAAGGAGCGCGGCTGGAACGTGCATACCGTGTTCGCCGACACCGGCGGCGTCGATGCCGAAGAGCGTGCCTACATCGAGGCGCGCGCCAAGGAACTGGGCGTGGCCAGCCACGTCACCGTCGACGGCGGTCCGGCGATCTGGAACGGTTTCGTCAAGCCGTTCGTGTGGGCAGGCGAGGGCTACCAGGGCCAGTACCCGCTGCTGGTGTCCGATCGTTATCTGATCGTCGACGCGGCGATCAAGCGCTGCGCCGAACTCGGCACGCGCGCCATTGCGCACGGCTGCACCGGCATGGGCAACGACCAGGTGCGTTTCGACCTCGCCGTGAAGGCGCTGGGCGACTATGAGATCGTGGCCCCGATCCGTGAGATCCAGAAAGAGCACACGCAGACGCGCGCCTACGAGCAGGCTTATCTGGAAGAGCGTGGCTTTCCCGTGCGCGCCAAACAGAAGAGCTACACCATCAACGAGAACCTGCTGGGCGTGACCCTGTCCGGCGGCGAGATCGATTCGTGGAAGGCGCCGGGCGAAGGCGCTCGTGGCTGGTGCAAGCCGCGCGCCGAATGGCCGTCCGAAAAACTCAGCGTTACCCTCGGTTTCGGGCATGGCGAGGCGGTTTCGCTCAACGGCGAGAAGCTGCCGGGCGCGAAGATCCTGGCCAAGCTCAACGAACTGTTCGCGCCATATGGCGTGGGCCGCGGCATGTACACCGGCGACACCACCATCGGCCTGAAGGGCCGCATCGTGTATGAAGCTCCGGGCCTGATCTCGCTGCTAGCCGCGCACCGCGCACTGGAAGAGGCCGTGCTGACCAAGCAGCAGAACCGCTTCAAGCCGGAGGTCGCGCGCAAGTGGGTGGAGGTGGTCTACGAAGGCTTCTTCCACGATCCGATCAAGACCGACCTGGAAGCCTTCCTCGCTTCCAGCCAGCGGCAGGTCAACGGCGAAGTGGTGCTGGAGACCTCGGGCGCCCAGGTGACCGCCGTAGAGGTGCGCTCGCCGCATATCCTCAACGCCAAGGGCGCCACCTACGCGCAGTCCGCCGACTGGGGCGTGGCCGAGGCCGAAGGCTTCATCAAGCTGTTCGGCATGAGCAGCACGCTGTGGGCTGAAGTGAACCGGAAGAGCTGAGGGCGGCCATGAACCACTCCCTGCGCGGCGGCATCTCCGTGCCGTCCGCCCGACGACGACATCCACGGACATAAGCGAAAAGAAGACGGATTTCATGAGCCAACTACTCGACGACACCCTGCGGCATCTGCGGGCCCTGGTCAGCTACGACACGCGCAATCCGCCGCGCGAGATCGGTACCGGCGGCATCTTCGACTACCTGCGCGAGCAGCTTCCCGGTTTCGACGTGAGCGTGACCGATTTCGGCGCCGGTGCGGTGAATCTCTATGCCGTGCGCGGCAAGCCGAAGTACCTGTTCAACGTGCATCTGGACACGGTGCCGGATTCGCCGCACTGGAGCGCCGATCCGCATGTGCTGCGCATCGAGGGCGACCGCGCCGTCGGGCTGGGCGCCTGCGACATCAAGGGTGCCGCTGCCGCGCTGGTGGCAGTGGCGAATGCGAGCAAGGGCGACATGGCCTTGCTGCTGTCCACCGACGAAGAGGCGAACGACGCGCGTTGCATCGCCGGTTTCCTCAAGGACACGCCGGCCTACGAGGCAGTGATCGTGGCCGAACCGACCAAGGGCGAGGCGGTGCTGGCGCATCGCGGCATCCACTCGGTGCAGATGCGCTTCACCGGCAAGGCCGGTCACGCCTCGGGCGAGCAGAAGCCGTCCGACAGCGCGCTGCACCAGGCGGTGCGCTGGGGCACGGCGGCGCTGGAGTACGTCGAGAAGCAGGCGCATGAGCGCTTCGGCGGGCTGACCGGACTGCGCTTCAACATCGGCAAGGTCGAGGGCGGCATCAAGGCCAATGTGATCGCGCCCACCGCCGACGTGCGCTTCGGCTTCCGTCCGCTGCCGTCGATGGACGCGGACAAGATGCTGGAGACTTTCCGTACGCTGGTCGAGCCGCAGCCGGTGGAATATGGCGAGACCTTCCGTGGCGATTCGCTGCCGGCCGGCGATACCGCCACGGCGGAAACGCGCCGTCTCGCCGCGCGCGACCTGGCCGACGAACTGGGTATTCCCGTCGGCAACGCCGTGAACTTCTGGACCGAGGCGGCACTGTTCTCCGCCGCCGGCTACATCTCTTTCGTCTATGGCCCCGGCGACATTGCCCAGGCCCATGCCGCCGACGAATGGGTGTCGCTGGAACAGCTCGAACACTACGCACAAACCATTTACCGGATCGTTGACCGTGGAAGCGCATAAGCACACCCGCAAGACCATCGTCCGGCTGCTGTCGAGCATGGGCAGCGCCAAGGAAATCCAGCAGTACCTCAAGCGCTTCTCCCAGCTGGATGCAAAGCGCTTTGCCGTGGTGAAGGTCGGCGGCGCGGTGCTGCGCGACGATCTGCCCGCGCTCACCTCTTCGCTGACCTTCCTGCAGCAGGTGGGCCTCACGCCCATCGTGCTGCACGGCGCGGGCCCGCAGCTGGACGAGGAGCTGTCCGCGGCCGGCATCCAGAAGCAGACCGTCAATGGCCTGCGCGTGACCTCGCCGCGGGCGCTGGCCATCGTGCGCAAGGTCTTCCAGGAGCAGAACCTGCGCCTGGTCGAGGCCTTGCAGTCGATGGACACGCGCGCCACATCGGTGCCGTCGGGCGTGTTCACCTCCGAGTACCTCGATCGCGACACCTATGGCCTGGTCGGCAAGGTCACCAGCATCAATCTGGCGCCGATCGAAGCCAGCCTGCGCGCCGGTTCCATTCCGGTGATCGCCAGCCTGGGCGAGACCGAGGAAGGGCAGATCCTCAACATCAACGCCGATTTCGCCGCCAATGAGCTGGTGCGCGTGCTCCAGCCCTACAAGATCGTGTTCCTCACCGGCACCGGCGGCCTGCTGGACGACCAGGGCCGGATCATCGACTCGATCAACCTGAGCACCGAATACGATCACCTGATGGCGCAGCCGTGGATCAACGGCGGCATGCGCGTGAAGATCGAGCAGATCGCCGATCTGCTCTCCAGCCTGCCACTGACGTCGTCGGTGTCGATCACGCAGCCGTCGGAACTGGCCAAGGAGCTGTTCACCCACAAAGGGTCGGGCACGCTGGTACGCCGCGGCGAGAAAGTGCAGCGCTTCGAATCCTGGGAAGGCATCGACCTGGAGCGCATGCGCGCGCTGATCGAATCCAGCTTCGGCCGCAAGGTGGTGCCGGACTACTTCGATCGCACCAAGCCCTATCGCATCTATGTGAGCGAGAACTATCGCGCCGCGATGATCCTCACCTGGGAAGATGGTCTGCCGTACCTCGACAAGTTCGCCGTGCTGGATGAAGCGCAGGGCGAGGGTCTTGGTCGCGCCGTATGGCACGTGATGCGCGAGGAGAACCCACGGCTGTTCTGGCGTTCGCGCCACGGCAACCAGGTCAACATTTTCTATTACGCGGAATCGGACGGCTGCTTCAAGCAGGAACGCTGGAAGGTGTTCTGGTACGGGCTGAAGGACTTCGCCGAGATCGAGCGCTGCGTCGCGCACTGCGCGACCCGCCCCGCGACCCTGGTCGATTGACACGTCGGATCGGATCCTCATGAGTACTGACAAGAAAACTATCGGCATCGTCGGCGCGCGCGGCCATACCGGCGCCGAACTGATCCGCCTGATCGCTGCTCACCCGGCGTTGACCTTGAGCTTCGTCTCGTCGCGCGAACTGGACGGCCAGCGCGTGGCCGATCAGGTGGACGGCTACGCGGGCGAGCTGCGCTACGCCAGCCTCGATCCCGCCGCCGTCGCCGCGCAGGGCGCCGACGTGGTGGTGCTGGCGTTACCCAACGGCAAGGCCGCGCCTTACGTCGAAGCGATCGACGCGGCGAAGCCGGATACGCTGATCGTGGATCTGTCGGCCGACTACCGTTTCGATGAGCGCTGGTACTACGGCCTGCCGGAACTCACCCGCCACAAGTGGCGCGGCGAAAAGCGCATCAGCAATCCGGGCTGCTACGCCACCGCGATCCAGCTTTCCATTGCGCCGCTGAAGGATGTGCTGGCCGCGCCGCCGGTCAGCTTCGGCGTGTCGGGTTATTCCGGCGCGGGTACCACGCCGTCCGACAAGAACAATCCGGAAAAGCTGCGCGACAACCTGATGCCGTACTCGCTCACCGGCCACATGCACGAGAAGGAAGCCAGCCGCCACCTTGGCCTGCCGGTGGAGTTCATGCCGCACGTGGCGCCGCATTTCCGCGGGCTTACCGTCACCACCAACCTCTACCTGGTGCGGCCGATGAAGCGCGAGGACATCATGCAGCGCTTCCGTCATGCCTATGAGGGCGAAAAGCTGGTGAAGGTGGTGGACGAGGCGCCGTGGGTCAGCCATATCGCGCACAGGCACCATGCCGAGGTGGGCGGTTTCGCGGTGTCGGTGGACGGCAAGCGCGTGGTGGTCGTGGCCACGCTCGACAACCTGCTCAAAGGCGCCGCTACCCAGGCCATGCAGAACATCAACCGCGCACTCGGCGTGGACGAGTACACCGCGATCCCGCTCCAGGATTGAGCTCCCGCATACCGTTTCCCAGGACACCCTCATGACTCAACCCCTTTGGCAGAAGTCCGGCATCCAGATCGACGCCAGAATCATGCGTTTCCTCGCCGGCGACGACGTGGTGCTGGACCGCGAGTTCTTCCTGCACGACATCGTCGCCAGCAAGGCGCACGTGGAAGGCCTCGCCAACATCGGCGTGGTCAGTGCCGATGAGGCGGTCGCGCTCAAGCGCGAGCTCGATGCGCTGGCCGAGGATTTCCAGGCCGGCCGCTTCGTGCTCGACGAGCGTTATGAGGACGGCCATTCGGCCATCGAGGCGCGCCTCACCGAGCGCCTCGGCGATGCCGGTCGCCGCGTCCATACCGGACGCAGCCGCAACGACCAGATCCTGGTCGCCACCCGCCTGTGGCTGAAGGACCGGCTTGCCGCGCTGGAGCAGCATTGCCGCGCGATCGCCGACGTCTGCCTCGAGCGCGCCGCGCAGCCGGCGCTGCCGCTGCCGGGCTACACCCATATCCAGCGCGCGGTGGTGTCCTCCACCGCGATGTGGTTCGCCGGTTTTGCCGAAGGCTTCATCGACAACGCCCTGCGCGCACGCCAGACCGCCGCGCTGATCGACTGCAATCCGCTCGGTACCGCCGCCGGCTACGGGGTGAACCTGAAGCTGGATCGCGAGCACACCACGCGCGCGCTCGGTTTCGCGCGCATGCAGGTCTCGCCCATCTATGCGCAGCTGTCGCGCGGCAAGTTCGAAATGGCCGTGCTGGAGGCGATCGCCGCCGCGCTGCTGGACGTGCGCCGCCTGGCCTGGGATCTGTCGCTGTTCACCACGGCGGAATTCGGCTTCGTGCAGCTGCCGTCCGAATACACCACCGGCAGCTCGATCATGCCGAACAAGCGCAACCCGGACGTGGTCGAACTGCTGCGCGCCAGCTACGCGAGCGTGGCCGCAGCGCGCACGGAGATCGAGCAGCTGCTGTCGCTGCCCTCGGGCTATCAGCGTGACTTGCAGTTCTCCAAGGGCTCGCTGTTCCACGGCTGCCGCCACGGTCTGGCCGCGCTGGAGCTGGTGCCGGATCTGCTGGCGCGGATGACGTGGAACGAGCCGGCCATGCGCGCGGCCATCGAGCCGGCGATGTACGCCACCGACGTGGCGATCGAGCAAGCCGCGGCCGGCGTGCCGTTCCGCGACGCCTATCGCGCGGCGGCCGATGCCGCCGCCTCGGCGGGTGCGGGTCGCACGCCCGAGGGCAGCCTTGCCGCTCGCGTGTCGCCCGGCGCGGGCCACGATCTGCGGCTGGACGAACTGAAGGCGCGGCTGGCCGCGCTCGATCACTGAGGAGCAGCGATGAGCGCCGTCAGCATTGCCAACGCACCGCATTACACCTGGGGCCAGCAATGCGACGGCTGGCATCTGCTGCAAGGCGACGACCTCAGCGTGATCGAGGAGCGCATGCCGCCAGGCACCGCCGAAACGCGCCATCGGCATGCGCGCTCGCGCCAGTTCTTCTACGTGCTGGAAGGCAAAGCGGTGCTGGAGCTGGAAGGCACGCATCACCGTCTCGGCGCGCACCAGGGCCTGCACGTGCCGCCGGGCGCCGCACACCAGATGCGCAACGAATCGGCGGCGGAGCTGCGGTTCATGGTCGTGTCCTCGCCCAAGAGCCACGGCGATCGCGAGACCGTCGATGGCTGAGCGCCTGCCGGAGCAGATCCTGCCGGCCTGGCGCCGCGCGGTGCTCAAGGTAGGCAGCAACCTGCTGGCCGCCGATGGCGGCGGTCTGACGCCCCGTCATGCGAGGGCGCTTGCGGCGTTCATGGACGCCAGCCACGCGCAGGGGCGCCAGGTGGTGCTGGTCTCTTCCGGCGCGGTGGCCGCCGGTCGCGCGCTGTTGCGCGAGCGTGCCGGTGACGACCTGGCGGCGCGCCAGGCGCTGGCCGCGCTGGGCCAGGCACCGATGATCGCGCTGTGGCAGGCCCTGTCGGACCGTCCGGTCGCGCAGGTGCTGCTCACCCATGACGATCTGCGCCACCGCCGCCGCTACCTCAACGCGCGCGCGACCTTGCGCGAACTGCTGCGCGTGAACGTCCTGCCCGTCATCAACGAGAACGACACCGTCGCGGTGGACGAGCTGAAACTGGGCGACAACGACAACCTCGCCGCCATCGTCGCGGCCCTGGTCGATGCCGACCTGCTGCTGATCGCCTCGGACATCGACGCGCTGTACGACGCCGATCCCCGGCGCCACCCGCACGCGGTGGCCATCGGTCACGTGCCGTCGCTCACGCCGGAGGTGATGGCCATGGCCGGCGGCAGCGGCAGCGCTGTCGGCACCGGCGGCATGCGCACCAAGCTGGAAGCGGCGGTGAAGGCCGGCGCGGCCGGCATTCCCACGGTGCTGTTCGATGGACGCAACGCCGATACCGCCGCGGCGCTGGCCGAAGGCCGGCTGCACGGCACGCTGATCGACGCGCCGCGCAGCCGCATGCAGGCGCGCAAGTACTGGCTGCGCCACGCACCCGCCGCGCCCGGGCGTATCCAGGTGGACGAGGGCGCCGCACGCGCGCTCGCCGGCGGACGGGCTTCGCTGCTGCCTGGCGGCATCGTCGGCACCGACGGCGAGTTCCATCGCGGCGACATGGTAGAGATCGTGGATGCCGCCAGGCATCCGGTCGCGCGCGGGCTGTCCCAGTACGGCGTGGCCGAAGTGCGCCGCCTGGCGGGGCGGCACAGCAGCGAGATCGATGCCGTGCTGGGTTACAGCTACGGCGCGGAAGTAGTGCACCGGGACGACCTGGTGGTCCTGGCGGAGACGACGCGATGAGCGAGATGAAGACGCAGGCGCTGGCCTGCCGTGATGCGGCGCTGGTGATGGCCGAGCTGACTACCGACGCCAAGCGCGCGTTGCTGCAGGCGATGGCGGATGCCTTGGATGCCGGCAGCGGCACGGTACTGGCGGCGAATGCGCGCGACATGGCGGCGGCGCGCGAGAAAGGTGTGCAGGGCGCGATGCTCGACCGCCTGCGTCTGGACGAGGCGCGCGTCGCGGCGATCGCCGCCGCTGTGCGCGAGGTGGTGCAGTTGCCCGATCCGGTCGGCGTGGTCACCCGCCGGGAAACGCGTCCGAACGGGCTGCAGATCGAACGCGTTCGCGTGCCGCTGGGCGTCATCGCGATGATTTACGAGGCGCGTCCCAACGTCACCGCCGATGCCGCTGCGCTATGCCTGATGGCCGGCAATGGCGTGATCCTGCGCGGCGGCTCGGAAGCCGTGCACTCCAATACCGCGATCGCGCAGCTGCTGCGCGGCGCGCTTGCGGCGCAGGGCGTGCCGCAGGCTGCGCTGACCCTGGTGACCGACCTGAGCCGCGAGACCATGGTGGAGCTATTGCAGCTCACCGATATCGTCGACCTGGCCATTCCGCGCGGCGGCGAAGGGCTGATCCGCTTTGTCGCCGAACACGCGCGCGTGCCGGTGATCAAGCACTACAAGGGCGTGTGCCATCTGTATGTGGACCGCGCGGCCGATCCCGCGCTGGCGCTGGACCTGCTGGTGGACGGCAAGACTTCCCGTCCCGGCGTCTGCAATGCGCTGGAGACGTTGCTGGTGCATCAGGACATCGCCGCCGATTTCCTGCCGCGCGCCGCCGCGGCGCTTGGCCAGCGTCAGGTCGAATTGCGCGGCTGCGAACGCAGTCGCGCGCTGGTGCCATCGATGAAGCCGGCGGACGACACGGATTATGCGGCGGAATATCTCGACCTGATTCTCGCCGTGCGCATCGTCGATGACCTGGAACGGGCGCTGGCGCATATCCACCGCTATGGCTCCGATCACACCGAGGTGATCGCCACGCGCGACGAAGAGGCCGCGCGCCGCTTCGTACGCGGCATTCGTTCGGCCGTGGTGATGGTCAACGCGTCCTCCCGTTTCAGCGATGGCGGCGAACTGGGCCTGGGCGCGGAAATCGGCATTTCCACCACGCGCCTGCACGCCTACGGACCGATGGGCGCCGAAGCGCTTACGGTGGAACGCTTCGTGGTGCGCGGGGAGGGGCAGGTGAGGCACCCACAGAGCAAGAGTCAGCCATGAACGGTACGCAGGACGAGGACGTCGCTCTGCCGGTGCGCGAGCAGCTGGAGGCCTACAACGCGCGTGACATCGACCGCTTCATGCAGTGGTGGGCAGAGGACTGCCGCTACTACGCGTTTCCGGACACGCTACTGGCGGAAGGGGCGGCGCAGATCCGAGCCCGCCACGTGGAGCGCTTCAAGGAGGTCAATCTGCACGGCCGCCTGCTCCAGCGCATGGTGCTCGGCAACGTGGTCGTAGATAAGGAGGTGGTGACGCGTACTTTTCCCGAGGGGACGGGCGAGGTGGACGTGCTCGCTATCTACGAGATCGAGGCGCAACGTATCGCGCGCGCCTGGTTCAGGCTGGGTACGCCGCGGCTGGCCTGAACGAGGCGCCGCGGAAGCGCGAACCGCATCGCGTGCGCCACGCCGTCGATGGCCGGGTCATGCCGGCGTCACAGAACCGCAATCCGGGAGGCACAGGCTCGGACGGATCGCCCGTCCTGTCAGGAGTCCCGACCATGCGCCCACCACTTACCTTCGCCCTGTTGGCCGCGCTCGCCGCGGCGGCCCCGGCCCACGCTAGCGTGGCACTGATCGCCACGGGCAGCCTCGATGCGCATCAAGGCGATCGTTCGCAGCGCACGGCCTCGCCGCTGGAAAACGGAGTGCCCGGCAATCTGCTGGGCGGCCTCGGCTCCGGCCTGGCCTATGCCGGTTGCGGCACCTTCCTGGCCTTGCCGGATCGCGGGCCCAATGCGACCTCCTACGATGCTGCGGTCGACGACACCAGTTCCTACATCGCACGGTTCCACACGCTGCGCATGGAGCTGGCGCCGGCGTCCGCGGGAGCAGCCCTGCCGTTCGCGCTGACGCCGAAGCTGGAACGCACCACGCTGCTGTGGGACGCGTTCGGTCTCTACTACGGCGACGGTCGCGCGGCCAACCTGCCGGACGGTGCGCCGCGTCAGAACCATGGATTCCACCACTACTTCACCGGCCGTTCCGACAACGCCGATCCGGCACGCGGTTCGGGCTGGATGCTGGATGGTCGCCTCGATCCGGAGAGCATTCGGGTGTCGGCCGATGGCGATGCGGTGTTCGTTTCCGACGAATACGGTCCCTACGTCTACAAGTTCGATCGTCATACCGGCCGCCGCCTGGACAGCTACGCGCTGCCGGCGCACTTCTACGTGGCGAAGACCGCATCCCGCGGCGCCGACGAGATAGCCGGCAATACCTCCGGCCGGGTCGCCAACAAGGGGATGGAAGGCCTGGCCATCTCGCCGGACGGCCGCGTGCTGTTCGGCGCCATGCAGGCGCCGCTGCTCCAGGACGGCGGCGATGGCGCGCCGGTCTTGCGCATCGTGCGTATCGATGTGCGCACACGCGAGGTGCACGAGTATGCCTACCCGCTGAGCAACACCGGCAGCGCCGCCAAGCCCAAGTACAACGGCGTCAGCGAGATCCTTGCGGTGAACGACCATCAGTTGCTGGTGGATGAGCGCGACGGCAAAGGTTTCGGCGACGGCTCGGAGGCCAAGTTCAAGCGTGTGTTCCTGATCGACCTGGCGGGTGCGACCGAGGTGGGCAAGCTCAGCGGCGCCACCGCGCTCGCCGCGGCGGCGGTGACGAAGACGCCATTCCTGGATGTGCTGGCGGAACTAGGCCAGCATGGCATCGCGCCCTCCGACGTGCCGGCCAAACTCGAAGGCCTGAGCTTCGGGCCCGACGTCGTGCAGGACGGGCGCCGCCGCCACACCCTGTTCATCGCCAACGACAACGATTTCCTGCCGGACATTACCGATAAGCTGCATCCGCAGGGCGCCGACAATCCGAATCGCTTCTTCGTGTTCGCTTTCGACGATGCGGATCTGCCGGGCTTCAAGCCGCAGCGCGTCGGGCACGGGCGCTGCGAAGGAAAGTAACGCTCAGCCGCGGCTCCATGCCCGCACCGCCTCGGCGAACGCCAGGCAATCGGCGAACCGGTTGTACAGCGGTGCGGGCGAGATGCGGATCACATCCGGTTCGCGCCAGTCGCCGACGATGCCGTGATCCATGAGGTACTGGAACAGCTCGCGCCCGCGTTCGCGTCCGCCGAGCACGCGCAGGGAAAGCTGCGAACCGCGCCGCGCCGGTTCGCGCGGCGTCACCGATTCCAGCACGTCAGCCAGCTGCGTCTGCACCAGCCATTCGAGATAACCGGTGAGACGCAGCGCCTTGTCGCGCAACGGCTCCATGCCGGCGCGGTGGAAGATGTTCAGCGACACGCGCAGTGGAGCGAGCGACAGGATGGGCGGATTGGAGATCTGCCAGCCGTCGGCGCCCGGCGTGGGGACGAAATCCGGTCCCATGCGAAAGCGCGACTGCTTGTCGTGCCCCCACCAGCCGGCGAAGCGCGGCCGGTGCTCGTTACGCGCATGCCGCTCGTGCACGAACACGCCAGCCACCGCGCCGGGGCCGGCGTTGAGGTACTTGTAGCTGCACCACACGGCGAAATCCGCGCCGCTGTCGTGCAGGCGCAGAGGCAGGTTGCCCACCGCGTGGGCGAGGTCGAAGCCGACGATGCAGCCGTGCCTGTGCGCGAGTTCGGTGATCGCTTTCAGATCGAAGGCCTGCCCGGTGCGGTACTGCACGCCCGGCAGCAGCACCAGGGCGATGCGCTCGCCGTGTTCGGCCAGCGCGCGCTCGATCGCCGCCATGGAGATCGTGCCGTTGGGTTCGTCCGCGGCCAGTTCGATCAGCGACAGCGCGGGGCTGAAGCCGTGATAGCGGATCTGCGATTCCACCGCGTAGCGGTCGGTGGGAAACGCGCCGGCCTCGATGAGGATCGCGTGGCGGTCCGGCGTGGGCGTGTAGAAGCTCACCATCATCAGGTGCAGGTTCACGCCCAGCGTGTTCATCGCCACCACTTCCGATGGCAGCGCGCCGACCAGTTCGGCGAGGTCGTCGCGCACGAACTCGTGATAGTCCAGCCACGGCAGGCGGCCCTTGAAATGGCCTTCCACAGCCAGTGCGCCCCAGTCGTCCAGCTCGGCGTTCAGCGCTTCGCGCACCGCGCGCGGCTGCAGGCCCAGCGAATTGCCGCAGAGATAATGGCTGTCGTGGCCGTCATGCGGCGGGATCAGGAATTCGTCGCGGAAGGCGCGCAGCGGATCGGCATCGTCCTGGGCCTTGGCCCATGCGGCGGTGGCTTGGTAGGCGAGGGTCATGAACGGGTCTCTCACGGGATCGGCTAAAGCTTACCGCGAGCTGGCCAATGGCCGCGCTGTTCGCTTGCGGATGGCGTCGGCCAGCTTTTCTTATGTTTCGATGAGCTTCTTTCAGTTCCTTCCGGGACGGCCGACATCGTGGATGCCTTCGCTCTCCCTGGGGAGAGTGGGGCCGGGCCGGCGGCGATGGGAGCGCGCCGGTCTCCCGATGCCTAGCGGAGGAGCAACCACCATGCGCAACAATCAACCCGTCACGCAGCGCGAGTACGAGTTTCCGGACAACGCGACGCTGATGTCGACCACCGACACCAAGAGCCATATCACCTACGCCAACGCTGCCTTCGTCGAAGTCAGCGGTTTCAGCCTGGAGGAGATTCACGGTCAGCCGCACAATCTGGTGCGTCATCCGGACATGCCTCGCGAAGCTTTTGCCGACATGTGGGCAACCATCAAGGGCGGCGAGCCTTGGACCGCGCTGGTGAAGAACCGCCGCAAGGATGGCGACCACTACTGGGTGCGCGCCAATGCGGTGCCGGTGGTGCGCGACGGAGAGCCGATCGGCTATATGTCGGTGCGCACCAAGGCTACGCGCGAGGAAATCGCTGCGGCGGATGCACTGTACGCCAGGTTTCGCGAAGGCAAGGCGGGCCGCCGCCGTTTTCACAAAGGGCTGATCGTGCGCACCGGCGTGGCCGCCTGGCGCTCGCTGCTGCAAACCATGCCGGTGCGCTGGCGCATCCGCGCTGTCCTGCTGGGCATGGCGCCGGCGCTGCTGCTCGCGGCGCATCTGTGCGGCCTCGCCGGCGTGGCGCTGGCGGGTTTCGCAGCTGCCGGCGCGGTGCTGGCGCTGCTGGCGGCCTGGTGGCTGGAAGCGCAGATCGCCCGTCCGCTGGAGCGTCTGCGCGAGCAGGCCCTGCGCGTCGCCAGCGGCGAGAGCCAGCAGGCCATGCACATGAATCGCGTTGACGAGATCGGCATGACCTTGCGCACGGTGAACCAGCTGGGCCTGATGTTCCGCTGGCTGATCGACGACGTCAGCGCGCAGGTGCTCAACGTGCAGGCGGCGACCAGCCAGATCGCCCAGGGCAATCGCGATCTCAGTGCGCGTACTGACCGTGCATCTTCCAGCGTGCAGCAGACGGCAGCCTCGATGACGCAGATGACGGCCACCATCAAGAGCAATGCCGATACCGCCGAACAGGCGAACCGGCTGTCGGGCGCGGCCAGCGCGGCAGCCGCGAAGGGCGGCAGCGCGGTGTCGCAGGTGGTCGAGACCATGCGCGACATCACCGCCAGTTCGCGCCGCATCGCCGACATCATCGGCACCATCGATGGCATCGCGTTCCAAACCAACCTGCTCGCGCTCAATGCAGCGGTGGAAGCGGCGCGAGCCGGCGAGCACGGGCGCGGCTTCGCCGTCGTGGCCGGTGAAGTGCGCGCGCTGGCGCAGAGCAGTGCCGCGGCGGCGCGTGAGATCAAGGCGCTGATCGGCGACAGCGTCGAGCGCGTGGAGACCGGCGCGCAATGCGTCGACGAAGCGGGCCGCACCACTGCGGAGATCATGGCCCAGGTCAAGCGCGTGTCGGATCTGATCGCGGAGATCAGTGCCGCCACCATCGAGCAGAGCGGTGGCGTGCAGCAGATCGACCAGGCGGTAGGCGAACTCGATCACATCACCAAGCAGAACGCCACGCTGGTGGAGCAGGGCGCATCCGCCTCGGAACGCCTGGAGCGGCAGGCCGAGCGGCTGGTCGAAGCGGTGAGCGTGTTCCGCTGAGGCGAAACGAAAAAGGCCCGAGCCTGACCGGGCCTTTCGACACAAACGCGGCGGCGCTTACTTCAGGCGGTCGGCGATGGCGTCGCAGCCCTTGTCGAACGCGGTCTTCCACGCGGCGCCGGCCTGACTCTGCGCCGGGCGCGCGCAACGCAGCTGAATGGCGTGGCCTTCGCGGAACCAGTAGCGCTCGACGTAAGTGAATGCCGCGCCGTTCTCCTGCGCGGAGTAGGCGCTGGCGTTGGGGGCCGGGCTGGTGCCGGCCTGATAGCCGGTAAGGCCTTTGGCCTTGGCGCCGGCGGCGCTGACGTACTGCTGGAACTCGCTCACGTCGGCCACCCGCTTGACCGTCACGGTGACGCGGGCCAGCGCGGTGCTGCCGGTAGGCGAGGTGTCGGGGACCTGGAACACGCGCGATTCGGGATCGCCCTGGGTTTCCATGATGCCCAGCCAGTTGTCGGGCGTGCTGAAGCGTACGCTGCCGTCGGCCATTGCGACGTCGGCGCCATGGGCGGTGCCGGCCAGCAGCAGGGCGCCGGCCAGGAAGGTGGTGCGCAAGAAACTCATGCCAGGTCCTGTGCGTTCGAATCAGTCGGTGCAAAACGGTAACGGGGCAGACCCAGCCATTCCAGCGCCGTGCCATGGAACAGGCGCGCCCGTGCGGCCTCGTCCAGTCCCAGGGCCTCGATGCCGCTGCCCGGATGCTGCTCCCCCAGCGGGAAAGGATAATCCGTGCCGAGCATCACGCGCTCGACGCCGGTCACATCCAGCAGATAGCGCAGGGCCTGCGGGTCGTGCACGCAGGAGTCGAAATACAGGCGCTGGAGGTATTCGCGCGGGTTGCGCGGGTTGTCGGTGGCGACCAGGTCCGGGCGCATGCGGAAGCCGTGTTCGATGCGCCCGATGGTCCAGGGAAAGCTGCCGCCGCCATGGGCCAGCATCACCCGCAGCTTCGGCAGCCGCTCCAGCACGCCGCCGAAGGCCAGGCAGCAGGCGGCGCGCGACTGCTCGGCCGGCATGCCGACCAGCCAGGGCAGCCAGTACTTGGGCATGCTGGCCGAGCCCATCATGTCCCACGGATGCACCATCACCGCGGCGCCGAGGTCGGCAGCGGCTTCGAAGAACGGGAACAGCTCCGGCGCATCCAGGTTCCAGTCGTTGCAGTGCGAACCCACCTGCACGCCCTGCAGGCCCAGCTCGTCGATGCAGCGCTCCAGTTCGCGGATGGCCAGGTCCGGCGCCTGCAGCGGCACCGTGGCGATACCGGCGAAATGGCGCGGGTAATCGCGGCACAGGCTGGCGACGTGTTCGTTGAGGTGGCGGTGCAACTCCAGCGCCTGGTAGCCCGGCGCCCAGTAGGAGAACAGCACCGGCACGGTGGAGGCCACCTGCACGGTGACGCCGAAGCGCGCGTAGTCGTCGATGCGATGCTGCGGGTCGAAGGCCGACTCCCACACCTCGCGGAAGAATTTCCCGTCCTTGTAGATGCGATGGCGCCCGTCGTGATGGGTCATCACCGGGAAACGGTTGTCGTTGTACTTGGCCGCAAGATTCGGCCAGTCGCGGGGCAGGAGATGCGCGTGGGTATCGATCTTGAGCATGGGCCGAGTGTAGGGCGTGGATGTGGCGCTGCCTTGTCGCGGCGCCGCATGAAGGACGCGCTGCTCTGTTCGGCGTGCCCGTCGCCGCTCGGAACCGATCCAGGTGTCCCCGGCGATCAGGCGGCGGTGGCCGTCTTCTCCCGTTCGCCGCGTCCGACGATGTGCGCCAGCGTGTTCACGTTGTCCACCAGGCGGTCGCTGATGCGCTGGATGAGCTCCGCGGCGTGGCGATCCTCCGCCATGGCCAGCAGCGACCCGAGGCTGCGTTGCAGCGCGCGCAGGTCGGGCAGTGGGTCGGGCTGGCGGTGGTCGCGCAGGGCGCCAGCGACGAGGTGCAGGGCGTCGGCGGCATGCTCGACGAAGGCGCCGATCTCGGTGGTTTCCGGCAGCGCGTCGTGGTCGTCGATCACTGCTTCCAGAGTCATCGCGGTACGCGCGAGGCGGTTGCCATTGGCGAACAGCGTGCTGGCCAGGTCCAGCAGATGCGCCGGCGTGGCCGGCTCGGCGCGCATGCGGTCGAGCGAGGCCTGCGCGTTGGTGCGCGCGGTGCGCGCGGCGGTGCGGGCCTCGCGATGCGTGTCGCGCTTGTCCGCGCGCGACAGCGCCTGCAGGTAGCCGGCGTAGGCGTCGAGCATGTCGGCCAGCGCGGCACGCGCGCGGCCTCGTTCCCAGGTCGGCCACAGCACGTAGGCCAGCAGCGCCATGCCGCTGCCCAGCGCGGTGTTGAGCACGCGGTCGGTGACCGCGGCGGTGGAGTTCACGCCTTCGAACGACAGCAGGATCACCACCGTGCCGGTCAGCGCGGCCACGGCCACGCCGTAGTGCGCGTTGGCGAGGTAGCGGAAAGCCATGCACAGCACCGCCATCAGCATCAGGTGCGCCCAGGGATCGTGGGGGGTGAAATGCAGCAGCGCGGTCGTGAGCACCAGGCCCAGCACCGTGCCGACCACGCGCAGGAAGCCGAAGTTGAACGTGGCGCCGAAGTCCGGGCGCAGCACGATCGCCGCGGTCATCGGCAGCCAATAGCCGTGAGGCAGCGCGAGCTTGCGCGCGACGAACAGTGCGGCGGTCAGGCACACCGCGCTGCGCACGGCGTGGCGGAACGCAACCGAATGCGGCGTGAGGTTGGCACGCAGGGTGGAGAGCGCCGAATCCGCGCGCAGCGCCGTCGGCAGCGGCGTTTCCGCCGCGGAAGCGCGCAGTTCGCCGCGGCTGCCGGCCCAGTTGGCGTTGCGCACGGCGGCGGCGAGCTGGCCGGACAGCGCATGGATGTGCGTGGCCAGGCCATCGGCGGGGCCGCCACGGCCGAGCAGGGCGTTCTCGCTGGCTTGCAAGGTCTGCAGCGCGCGCTCGGCCTGCTGCGGCGATTCGCCGGCTTCCAGCGCGTCGGCGATGGCGGCGAGGACGCGGGCGGCGTCGCCGCGGAACATCGCATGCACGCCAGGATTGGCACGCAGCTCGGCCATCGCGGTGAGTTCCAGGCGAATACGTTCGGCGATCTCCAGCAGCACGCTGAAGGCTTCCATCGCGCGGCCCTGCGCGTGATGCCGGCCGAGCAGGGTGTGCTGCAGCGCGGTCATCGCTTCCGTCAGCGCGGGCACGTCGGCGTCGTCATGCGCCTGTTGCCTGGCCAGGCTGGACAGGCCGCGGTACACCGCGGCCAGCGCGTGCCGCTCGGGGCGGTAGCGCTGCAACGGCCAGGCGGCGACGGAGAACATCGCCAGCAGCAGGCCGCCGGCGAAGATCAACGCCGCGCCGCTGACCGCGCCGACCAGCGAGGTGGGCGAGGCGGCGGTCACCACCAGCAGGATCATGCTGGTCATGCCTACGCGCGCGATGTCCGGGCCGAACACCACCAGCAGGCCGCCGAAGAAGCCGAACGCGGCCGTCGCCACCAGCATGGGCGCGAGCTGGTCGCCGATCAGGAAGCCGATCATCGAGGCCAGCCCCGCCGCCAGCGAGGCGAGGAACAGCTGCCACATGCGCTGCCGGTAAGGGCCCGGCTGATCGGAAAACATGGTGTCCAGCGCGCCCGCGCCGATACCCAGCCCGATGGCCGGATGGCCCGTGGCCAGGCCGATCGCCAGCGGCAGGATCACCGCCGCGGTGTTGCGCAGTACCACGCGCGGGGGGACATCCGGGCGCTTGGCGGTCAGCAGGCTATCGATGACTGTAGCGCGTAGCGAATAACCGCCGGCGGGCATGGCTTCCGTTCACTCCTGAGCGATCCGGTGATTCTGCCTGACGGCGGCTGAAGCGGGCAGGAAATTCGCGCCGCACCGGCGCCCAGAACGCGACGCCGTTCGCGTCCCCCGGCAAGCCTAGGCTGTATGGCGATACCCCGTGAGCCGTTCCCGTCAGCCAAATCCCGTACAGTAGGCCGCCGCGGCGTCACGGATGGACGCCGGTTCGTCGAAATCGGAAGCACATCATGAAGACAGATCCATCCAATCTCATCGAGGTATCGCTGTCGCTGTTTCGCAGCAAGGGATACCGGCGGACTTCGATGGCCGACATCGGGCGGGCCAGCGGCCTGCTCAAGGGCAGCATCTACCACCACTTTCCGAACAAAGAGCGCCTGCTGATCGAAGTGATCCAGCACGTGATCGGCCTGTTCGAGAACGGTGTCTTCGCCGAGGCACGCCGCAAGGACCTCGGCGAGAAGGAGCGCCTGGACCTGATGGTCGACGCGACGGAGAGCTACTACATCCAGCACCGTGTCTGCGCGCTGGTGCATCTGTGGCCCGATGCCTTGCAGGAGAGCGAGGAGGCGCGAGGCATGATCCAGCAGTTCTTCGCCGACTGGCGCGATCTGCTGGCCGATCTGCTGGCCCCGCGGTACGGGGAACCGGAGGCGCGGCGCTTGGCCACCGACGCGCTGGCGCGCATCGAGGGTGCGGTCATCTGGCTGCAGATCGTGGGGGAGGAAGAGGCGCTGCGCGAATGCAGTAAACAGGTGCGTAACTTGCTGTAACCCCGAAAAATTGCGCTTTACACGGACGAGGCCGTCTGGTAGAAAACCAAACGTTTGGTTTTGGCTGTGGTTCGGCAGGCAAACCCAGGGGGAACACCATGCCTTCGTTGATGGCTGATCTGGACCAACCCCGCAGGAAGGCGATCGCCGCCATGCGGGCGAGCGTCGTTCCAGAGCTATGGCAACGCAATGCTGCGTTCGTCGGCAACCTGCGGCAATTGATCGCCACCCACCCGGTGGCGCGGCATCGCGCCATCGGTCTGCTCAACAGCGGTCATCTCGATCTTGCGGCGATGCGCACGATCCACCTGGAATACCGCCATGCGATCGTACAGATATTCACCGATGCGCTGCTGGCAGCGCAGCTGCAGACCCGCCAGCTGGAGCCGCGCCTGCCGCCCGGTTCCAAGCTGGCGCCGCGTTTCCTGATCACGCTCAACGATCTGGACGAATTCGGCTTCCGCCCCGGCCTCGACGCCGACGGCTATTACCGCGGCAATCCCGCCTACGCGCACTACCCGCTGTTCGAGCGCGTGCTCGACGATTACGGCGTCACCTTGCAGCAGCGCCAGTCGTATCAGGCCAGCCGCATCTCGCGCACGGTGCGCGAATTCCTCGAGCACAGTTACGGCGATTACCTTGATGTGGTGGTGCTGCTCGCCGCCGCGGAAGAAGAGGTCATCCTGTTCAGCCCGCCGCTGCGCGAAGCGACGCGCGCGCTGGGTTTCGACGTGGACGATGGTTACTACTTCGTGCACGGCGTCAGCGAGGACGAAACCGCCGAAGCGGCGGACGATGACCACGAGAACGACTTGTGGCTCGCGCTCACCCAGGCGCTCACGCCCGATCACTATCCACGGGTGCAGTCGCTGTGCATGCGCTACTGCGATCTATGGGACCAGTTCTGGACCGCGCAGCTGACGATGGCGACGACGCCATCGGCGGTCCCGGCGCTGGCCGGCACTCGGGGGCTGGCCGAAGCGGTCTGAAGGGGGTTGGGATGGAGGAAGGCCCACGGAATGGGGCTTCCGACGGTGCAGGGAGGTGCCGGGTACAGGATGTGCCGCGCTGATCAGCGCGCCGGGCGGGGTCAGCAGGGGGCGGGTCCGGTGCACGAGGCACCGGATCCGTACGCCTCCAGGGTGGTTGAGGCCAGCATGGATGGCCTGGCGGGACAGTGAGCATTCGCGTCATCGCAGGGGCGCGGATGCGTGTCGAAGGCGGCGGGCGCGATATCGCGCGGCCGCATCGGATATCGGGTGATGCCCACCTCGGCCCGTGCCCCCACGGGCCTTTTTTTGTCTGGCGTTCGCGTTTTGCTTTTTTGCCGGGTATCTCTGCGAGCCTTGTGTAGATCGGCGTGAACCCCAACGCGGGGCTGGCGTGAGCGCTCGCTCATCGATGCGTTTGGTGCATTCGTGTCTCGCCTTATGGGCGAGGGTTTCGTCCCGCTGCCGCGGGCCGAGTTACTTTTCTCTGCTTGCCCAGAGAAAAGTAACCAAAAGAGAGGGCACCCCGGCACGTCGCCCTGCGCAGCTGCGCTGCTCCGGGTGCGTGAGGGCTGGCCGGGCTTTTCGACATGACATCCATGTCATGTCGAAAAGGCAGCGACATCCCTGTCGCTGCCCCCTTTGGGGCCTGATCGTCCAGCCCTCACCGACGCACAGGGGACCCGCAGATCAAAGGCGAAAGGCAAAGCCAAAAGCCAAAGCTAAAAAGCAAACGGCGCAAGCGCCTGAGCGCTTGCGCCGTTTGCTTGTTCTGCCGCGATGCGGCTTTCAGCCGCTCGCGGATGGATCAGTTGGCGCGGCCGCCGAATTCGCCGGTGGTGGTGTTGACCCACACCTTTTCGCCGTTGGTGATGTATTCCGGCACCTGGATTTCCACGCCGGTGCTGAGCTTGGCCGGCTTGGTGCGCTTGGTGGCGCTGGCGCCCTTGAGTTCCGGCGCGGTGTCGACCACTTCCAGCATCACGCTGGTCGGCACTTGCAGGCCCACCGGCGCGTCGTCGATCAGCTGCACGTAGAAGCCTTCGGTGTCCTCGACGATGTAGCCGGCGTTGTCGCCGACCAGTTCGGGGCCGAGCAGATACTGCGTGTAATCCTCGGCGTCCATGAACACGAAGGCCTCGCCATCCTTGTAGGAGTAGTTGGCGGCGCGGCGCACGAGATCCATTTCCTTCAGGTCGTCATCGGCGCGCAGGCTCAGATCGAACTTGCGGCCGCCGGGAATCGAGTACAGCGTGAAGCGGAACGTGACGTTGCCGCCACGCGCAGTGGGCGAGCTGCGCTCGATGTCGCGCACCTGGTAGACGGTGCCTTCGTGTTCGACCACGTTGCCTTTCTTGACGTCGGAAGCTTTCATGAGATGACCGGGGCAGGGATGGAGAATCTAAGGAACGGTGGGCGCCGTAGCGATCACTTCGGCTGCAGGCGCACGGCGCCGTCGAGACGGATGGTTTCGCCGTTGACGTAGCGGTTGGTCAGGATGAAGGCGACCAGGCTGGCGAATTCCTCCGGCCGGCCCAGACGCGACGGGAACGGGATCGAGGCGGACAGCGACTCCTGCACCTGCGGCGGCATGCCGTCGACCATCGGGGTCCAGAAAATGCCCGGCGCGATGGTGTTCACGCGGATGCCGAAGCGCGACAGCTCGCGCGCCATCGGCAGGGTCATGCCGACCACGCCGCCCTTGGAGGCGGAATAGGCGGCCTGGCCGATCTGGCCTTCATAGGCGGCCACGCTGGCGGTATTGACGATCACGCCGCGCTCGCCGTCTTCGCCGGGCTCGTTGGACTGCATCAGGGTCGCGCCAGCTTTGGCCACGTTGAAGCTGCCCACCAGGTTCACCATCACGGTGCTGGCGAAGGTGCCCAGCGGCATCGGACCTTCCTTGCCCAGCACGCGGCCGGCGCCGAGGATGCCGGCGCAGTTCACCACGACGTTGAGGCCGCCCATGGCGTCGCGCGCAGCGGCGACGTTGGTCGACACGCCGTCCTCGGAGGTCACGTCGGTGCGGAAGAAGCGGGCATGGGCGCCCAGCGCCTTGGCCGCGTCCTGGCCCTTCTCCTCGTTCACGTCGAACAGCGCCACCTGACCGCCGGCGGCGACGACGTGCTGCGCCACCGCGTGGCCGAGACCGGAGGCGCCGCCGGTGATGATCGCCTTGACCTGTGAGAGCTGCATGAAACGTCCTCGGAATGCCGAAAAGCGGAATGGTAGCCGAGGACCCGGGCAGCACGCTCGCGGCGGCGCAGGAGGGGTGCCGGCGGCACCCCTGGCCTGCCGGCTGGTCTTTATTCCGTCGGGGCGTACTCGCGCCCGCCCGGACCTTCCGCGGCCTGACTGTCGCGCGTGTTCTTCTGCACCGCGATGGCGGCGAACAGGGCCAGCGCGAAGGACATGCCGTAGAACCCCTTCTCGCTGAGCGCCAGCGTGGCGTTCCACAGGCCGACGACGAGCAGCACCACGCTCAGCAATACCGAGACCCAGCTCAGGCCGTAATAGATGTTGGTGACGGGGATGCCTTCCTGGCGGTCGCGCACGCTCTTCTGCACGGACACCGCCGAGAACAGCCCATACATCAGCACGGTGAAGTAATAGCCCTTCTCGTTGAGTTGCATGCCGGCATTCCACAGGCCGATGACGAAGGCCAGGAAGCCGGCCAGCAAGGCCGCCCAGGACACGGCGATGAAAGCGGCGGAAGGCTTTTGCGGAAGGGTGTTCATGGCAGTCCTTTGCGTTGTGTGGGTATTCGGGAAGGCTGGCCGGCATCGTAGCGATCCCGGCGTGGCATGCGCTAGAGAAGGGCGAGCCACGCCGGCAGGCGGCTCAGCTCGGCAAACGGCAGCACAGGCGACGGCGGTATGGCCGGTGCCTGCAGTTCCTTCTGCCACACGCCCACGTCCCACCAGCGACCCAGCTTGTAGCCTGCCTTGCGCCAGACGCCAGCGGGCTCGAAGCCCATGGCATCATGCATCGCCACACTGGCCTCGCCGGGCAGCGTGATCACGCCCACCGCCTGGTTGATGCCCTGCATGCGCATGCTCTCCAGCAGCACTCTGTAGAGCCGGCGCGCGATGCCGCGGCGTTGCGCGTCTTCATGCACGTAGATCGAGGTCTCGGCGATCCAGTCGTAGGCGGCGCGTTCGCGGAAGCGGCTGGCGTAGGCGTAGGCGAGCAGGCGGCCTGCCTCTTCCCATACCAGCCATGGATAGTGCGGCAAGCGGCCAAGGATGCGATCGCGCATCACCGATTCGCCGGGCAGCTCGGTCTCGAACGTGGCCATGCCGGACAGCACGTGCGGCGTGTAGATGGCATGGATGGCGGCGGCGTCTTCCGCGCGGGCGATGCGGATCATGCGAGCAGTTTCTCCATGCAGACGCTGTTGGGGTTGGCACGATGGTCGCCGAATGGCGGGCAGCGCCGATAGCCGGCGCGACCGTAGAGTTCCAGTGCTTCTTCCTGGGCGGTGCCGGTTTCCAGGCGGATCACTTTGCCGCCGCTGGCGCGCACCTGTCTCTCCAGCGCTTCCAGCAGTTGCTTGCCCAGGCCCAGCCCGCGGCAGGCCGGCAGCACGTACATGCGCTTGACCTCCACGTAGTCGCCTTCGTCAACGCAGGCGCCGCAGGCGACCGGCGTACCGTCCACGCGCGCGGTGACGAAGGTGACGTTGGGGTGCCGCAGCTCTTCCAGCGATACCGGCTGGATGTTGGCGGTGGGGTAGAGGCTGGCCAGATAGCCGTCCAATTGCCGGGTCAGCGGCACGATGTCGGGCGTGGCGGGATCTTCGATGGCGAACTGCAGTTGGGGACGCTTGTTCACTGGTACTTCCAATTGCGTGACTTGCCTTCGGCAAGCCATTCGAGGGTGGTGGCGAGGCGTTTCTGACGCGTCGCGTCGGTCTTGGCTTCGGTGATCCAGGCCACGTATTCGCGCTGCGCCCCGGGGCTGAAGCCTTCGAAAGTCTTGCGCGCGGCGGCGTGCTTCTTTTGCGCCAGCAGGGCAGCGAGGTCGTCCGGCACCGCCGGCGGAGGCTTGGGTGCGGCCTTGGGACGCGCGCGGGTGGCGCCGCTTTCGATCAGCGCCATGGCCTTCTTCACATAAGCGGCCAGCGCTTTCTTCGGCGGCAGGTCACGCACCGAGACGAGCTTGCCGAACTGACCCATGCCTTCGCTTTCGTCGGCATCGGCGGCGGTTTCACCGAACAGCTCCTTGTGGTGCCAGAAATGCAGGCTGCAATGCTGCTTGAACGCGGCCATGCCGCACATCGGCGAGCCCTTGTAAGCGAAGAAGGGCATGCTCCACTTGAGCGTCTCCTCCACGTCGGGGCAGGCGGCGTGAACCGTTGCGCGGATCTGTTGAAGGATCGGCCGGGCGAATTCGGCGGACTTGGCGATATAGGCGTCGATGCGCGGGTCGTGATCAGCCATGGCGGAAAGCCTCACAAGTCG
Organism: Dyella sp. CR10; assembly: GCF_055814425.1. Lineage (NCBI taxonomy): Bacteria > Pseudomonadati > Pseudomonadota > Gammaproteobacteria > Lysobacterales > Rhodanobacteraceae > Dyella > Dyella sp. CR10. The sequence goes on along the minus strand of NZ_CP185986.1, from coordinate 3,144,254 downwards.
CGGATGAAAAACTGGTCGCAGCTGAAATGCCCGGTGCCGCCCAGCGGTCCGCACAGCGTGCGAAAGCCGCTGCGGCGGTACAGCGCCTGCGCTGCGTCCATGCCGGTGAGCGTCTCCAGATAGCAGCGCTTGAAGCCGAGCGAGCGGGCCGCGCCGAGGCAGCGCTCCATCATCGCGCTGCCGGCGCCGATGCCGCGCGCGGCGGGCAGGAAATACATCTTGCGCAGTTCGCATACGTCGCCGTCGCCACCCTCCAGCGGTGCGACACCACCGCCGCCCACCACGGCGCCGTTCACTTCGACGACGAAGTAAGCGCTGTGCGGTCGCGCGTAAGCGTCATGCATGGCGTCGACCTCGGCGTCGTGGATGGCGAAGCCGGGGCCGTCGGCACCGAATTCCGGCATCACCGCGCGGATGATCGCGGCGACCGCGGCATCGTCGCGCGGTTCGATGGGGCGGATCAGGAAGGGCTGGCTCATGGCGTATTGCCGGATGACTGGTCGGCGGGACTGCGGTACACGGTACCGTCCTTCATCACGAAGACGGGTTGGCGCAGATCATCGATGTGCTGGCTCGGGTCGCCGGCGAAAGCGGCGAGGTCCGCACGCAGTCCGGGTGCGATGCGGCCGAAGCGGTCCTGCTGGCGCAGGATGCGTGCCGCTACGTTGGTGGCCGCATGCAGCGCCTGCGCCGGCGTCATGCCGGCGTGTACCATCGCCGCCGGTTCGCGCCAGTTGGCGCCGTGCGCGAACACGCCCACGTCGCTGCCGTTGCCGATCGTCACGCCCACCTTCATCGCGGTACGGAATGCGCGCTCGGCTTCCTGCATGCGCGCGGTCGGCTCGCTCTTGCCCGGCACGTAGTGCTCGAAATATTCGGCGGTGGATGCCACCGCGGTGAGCGTGGGCTGGTATGCCACGCCATGCTGTTTCATCAGGCGGAACGTCGCCTCGCTGGCGCCATAGCCGTGTTCGACGCTGTCTACGCCGGCCTCCACTGCCATGCGTACGCCCGCGTCGCTGGCCGCATGCGCGGCGACCGGACGACCGGACAGGTGCGCGGTCTCGACGATGGCTTTCAATTCGGCCGCGGTGAGCGTCGGCACCGTGGTCCCGTCCGGGCCTACGCGATAGTCGGCGTACAACTTGATCCAGTCGGCGCCATGGTTGGCCTGTTCGCGCACGGCGCGCATGGCCTGGTCGGGGCCGCTCACTTCTTCGGCGCCGCCGAGCAGGTCCAGATCCGGACGAAAACCGCGCGGGCCGGGCCCATAGCTGGCGCTGGCGACGATGGTGCGGGTCGCCACGAACAGGCGCGGGCCCGGGATCATGCCTTCGTCGATCGCCCGCTTCACCGAGACATCGGCGTAGCCGGCGCCTTCCGTACCCAGGTCGCGCAAGGTGGTGAAGCCGGCCTGGAGGGTCTCGCGCGCATGTGCGGCGGCTTCCAGGGTGCGGTAGTCCTGCGGCTCCTTGAGTACCTGGTCGTTCCACGGCGTCTCGTTGTACGGATGCAGGAACACATGCGAATGGAGGTCGATCAGGCCGGGCAGCAGCGTGGCGCCGGGCAATGCGACGCGGCGGGCGCCGGCCGGGGCCTGGATGCCGGACGCCGGCCCGACCGCCGCGATGGCGCCGCCGTGGACCAGCACGGCCCAGCCGGCATGGGCCTGGTCGCCGTCGGCGGTCCATACGCGGTCGGGGATGAGCAGCATGTCGCCGCTCGGGGCATCGGTCGCGGCAGCGGGCAGGGCGGCCAGCGGGAGCAGCGCGACGAGAAGGCGATTTTTCCAGCACAAGGGCATGGCGGGCTTCCTTCGACGAAGCCACGATCATAACGGCCGTCGTCGCACCCGCGTAGGCTGGCCTGAGCGTGGCGAACTCCGACACGAGCCCACCCATGGGTGGGGTGTTGGAGTTCGCGTAGCTCACTCCAACCTACAAGAGGTTGAATTGATCCGCCGCGGTGTACCAGAGCAGCCCATAGTGCCCATAGGCATAGGTCATGCTGCCGGTCTCGCCATCGATGCTCGACGTATGCACGCCGCCCACCGTGCATACCCCGCCGTAGCAGTTGATCTCGTCGATCCATGATTTGAACGAATACATGCGCTGCCCGAAACGGTGCCCGGCGAGGCTGCCCAGCAGCGGACTGCCCACCGACAGGCCCCAGTAGCCGCAGGTGCTGGTCATCACGTTGAACGGATAGGTACCGCACGACCACAGCCCGTGGAACGCACCGGCGATGCCGATGAACACGTCCACCTTGGACGACACGCCGAGCTTGTCGATCTCGCGCGCGGCGAGAGTCGCGCCCATCGAATGGCCGATCACGTCGATGCGTCCGGTGCAGGAGCTGGCGATCGCCGTGGTGATGGCGTTGGCCACCGGCGTTTCCTCGCTGCCGCTATGGTCGTTGCAGGCGGCGCAGAGCGCATTGCCCCAGCTCGGCGCGTAGATCTGCGCATCGGTGTAGCCGTTCTGACGCAACAGGTCGTAGGTGTTCTGGAAATCGCCCGGACTGCCGGTATTGCCGTGCACCAGCACGACGCTATCCACGCAGGCGGCGTGCAGGCCGACGCCGGGTATCAGCAACAGCAGGGCCAGCAGGCCCAGACTCCATCGTTTGATCGACATCGCGGTTCGCTCCCTTTCGCTTTGACGAGTCCCGCCGTGGCGGAACGGTGGAGAGCCGTGCGCGAGCGCGGCTCCGTATCGCAAGCGACGTCGTCCGTCGAATGACGGGGGGAAGGCGTCGTCATTGGTCAGACCAGCCCGAACGCGTAATAGCCGCCGATCGCCACGAACACCGCGCCGGTCTTGATCAGCGTGATCGCGAAAATGTCGCGGTACGACTGGCGATGCGTCAGTCCGGTCACCGCCAGCAAGGTGATCACCGCGCCGTTGTGCGGCAACGTATCCATGCCGCCGGAGGCCATCGCGGCGATCCGGTGCAGCACTTCCATCGGGATGCCCGCCGCCTGCGCGTTGTGGATGAAGGTCTCGGCCATCGCCGCCAGCGCGATGCCCATGCCGCCGGACGCCGAGCCCGTGATGCCGGCCAGCGCGGTGATCGACACCGCCTGGTTGACCAGAGGGTTGGGAATGGCGTGCAGCGCATCGGCGATCAGTTTGAAGCCGGGCAGGGCCGCAATCACCGCACCGAAGCCGTATTCCGACGCGGTGTTCATCGAAGCCAGCAACGCCCCGGCGACGGCGGCTTTGCTGCCTTCGGCGAACGAGCGCTTCACTGGTCGCCACGCGAACAGCAGCACGCACACGATGCCCAGCAGCAGCGCGCCTTCCACCGCCCAGATCGCGGCGAGCTTGGAAACCTCCTGCACCACGGGCTTGGCCTCGCCCATCACCGCCGGTACGAAGGACTGCGTCGACCCGTAGAGGCGCGGCATCGCATCGGTCAGCAGCTTGTTGGCAACGCCGACCAGCACCAGCGGCAGCAGCGCGATCAGCGGATGCGCCAGGCGCGCCCCGTCGAAGGCCACGGGCTCGTTCGACTGCGCCGCGCCATAGCCTTCGCCGGCGGCCGCGGCACGCCGGCGGCGCGACTCCAGATAGGCAAGGCCGGCGATCAGGATGAACACCGCGCCGAGCGTGCCCAGCCACGGCGCAGCCCATGCGGTGGTGCCGAAGAACGAGGAAGGAATGATGTTCTGGATCTGCGGCGTGCCCGGCAGCGCGTCCATGGTGAAGGTGAAAGCGCCGAGCGCGATGGTGCCGGGGATCAGCCGTTTGGGGATATCCGCCTGGCGGAACAGTTCCGCGGCGAACGGATACACCGCGAACACCACCACGAACAACGACACGCCGCCATAGGTGAGCAGCGCGCACACCAGCACGATCGACAGCATCGCGCGCCCGCGCCCGACCAGTCCGATGGTGGCCGCAACGATCGCCTTGGAGAACCCGGAAAGCTCGATCAGCTTGCCGAACACAGCACCCAGCATGAACACCGGGAAATACAGCTTGAGAAAGCCCACCATCTTGTCCATGAACAGGCCGGTGAACATCGGCGCGACCAGGGCGGGATCGGTCAGCAGCACCGCGCCCAGCGCGGCGATGGGCGCGAACAGGATCACGCTGTAGCCGCGGTAGGCCGCCAGCATCAGGAAACACAGCGCGGCCAGCACGATCGCGAACGCCATTCTTCGTGGCTCCCCTGCAAGACAAGACGGATGGCAGTATCCGGATGGGCCATTCGTCACGGCACTGTACGAAGGTACAAGTGTCGCCATGCGCCGGCCTGCCTACGCTTCGCGGCATCGGCATCCCGGGGGAGGGTGCGCATACCGTGAGGGGCGATATGAAACGCACGTACATGAGTCTGGCCATCGGCATGGCCTTCGGCGTGATCTGCGCCGCGCCGATCCACGCGCAGCAGGCCGAGCAGCCGGCCAGGTCGGCGGAGGCGAAGAAGCTGGAGGCGGTGACGGTGACCGCGCGCAAGCGCGAAGAGACCCTGCAGGATGTCCCGATCGCGGTCAGCGCCTTCACCTCCGAAGCCCTGTTCAAGCAGAACGTGCAGAACCTCGGCGACCTGCAGGGCAAGGTCCCCTCGCTGCAGGTGTATGCCGCGCGCGGTTCCAACACCACGATGACCGCCTACATCCGCGGCGTCGGCCAGGCCGACCCGACCTGGGGCTTCGACCCCGGCGTGGGTATCTATCTGGACGATGTCTACATGGCTCGCCCGCAAGGCGCGCTGCTGGACGTGTTCGACGTCAACCGCATCGAAGTGCTGCGCGGGCCGCAGGGCACGCTGTACGGCAAGAACACCATCGGCGGCGCGATCAAGTACGTCTCCAACCCGCTGCCCACCCGATTCGGCGGCAGCGCGGAAGCCACGGTGGGCACACACGGGGAGAAGGACGTCAAGGCGAGCGTCGGCGGCGCCACCGACGACGGCGTATGGCGCGGCCGCGTCGCAGTATCCAGTGCGCACAACGATGGCTTCGGCAAGAATCTGCTCAGCGACAGCCGCAACGGCAACAAGAACACCAACGCCGCGCGCGCCACGCTGGGCTTCTTCCCCAGCAAGGACTTCAGCGCCCAGCTCACGGTCGACGGCCTGCGCGACAACTCCAATCCGCGCGGCGCGAAGCTGCTGACGGCCAACAAGTTCTATCCGACCTACCGGCCGCTCTCGAGCGACTTCGACACGCGCGGCGGCATGGCGCAGCTCAATCACACCGAGTTGTCCGGCGGCGCGTTGACGTTGAGCTGGATCGTCAATCCGTCGTGGACACTGAAATCCATTACGGCCTACCGCGAGTCGTCCACCGATACCAATATCGACTTCGATACGCTTCCGGCCAAGGTCGCGGACGTCAACGCGGTCTACAAGGATCACCAGTTCTCGCAGGAACTGCAGGCCAACTACGACGCCGGCGGTTCGATCCACGGCGTGTTCGGCTTGTACTACTTCAAGGGCGCCGCCGACGGCGAGATCCACAATATCTTCCTCGGCTCGCCGCCGTACAGTGCGCTGGGCTTCGCCACCTACGGCAGCACCGGCGGCAGCATGGGCACCAAGAGCATCGCCGGCTACGGCGATCTCACCTGGGACATCGATCCGCAGTGGAGCCTGGACGTGGGCTTGCGCCTCACCCAGGAGAAGAAGAGCGCGGTGATCCAGAACTACGCCTTCGCCGACGCGACTTTTACGCGGCGCATCGCCACCGCCGCGGATTTCAGCGGCGCGCATACCTCGCGCAATGCCTCGCCCAAGGTCTCGCTGGCCTGGAGCGCCAGCGAGCAGGTGAAGCTTTACGCGACCTATAGCGCGGCCTTCCATTCGGGCGGCTACAACATCCGTGCCAATTGCGTGGCGATCCCGCAGTCGTGCCGGCCGATCAAGGACGAGAAGGTGCAGTCGTTCGAGCTCGGCAGCAAGATGAGCTTCTTCGACGGCCGCCTGATGATGAACACCTCGGCCTTCCACAATATCTATTCGGACATCCAGTTGTCCGTGTTCACTTCCTACGCGCTGCCCAATGGCAGCCAGGGTTTCTTCGGCGACTTCACCAATGCCGGCAAGGGCCACATCGACGGTCTGGAAGAAGAGTTCGCCTGGAAGCCGTCGGACAACTGGACCGTCAGCGGCAACGTCGCGTACCTGCACACCAAGTACACCAAGTTCATGAGCGGCGGCCAGAACATCGCCGACACCCAGCGCTTCACCAACGCGCCGAAATGGTCGGGCGGGCTGAGCGTAGAAAACAACTATCCGTTGGCCAACGGCGGCAGCATCGGTGCGCGCGTCGGCTACACGTACCAGACGACGGTGTATCCCGAGACGACCTTGTCGCCGCTGATCGCGCAGCGCGGATACGGGTTGTGGAATGCGGGTATCGTGTGGGAGGTGAACGAGCCGTGGACCTTGAGCCTGCAGGGCACCAACCTGGCCAACAAGTCCTATCGAACGACCGGCTATAACATCGCCGCGCTGGGCATCGTCACCGGTTTCTACGGCGCGCCGCGCATGGTCACCCTGACGGCCCGCTACAAGTTCTGACGCAAGGAGGGGAACATGCGCTGGATCAGGATGGCAGGCTTGGCGCTGTGCGCCGTCGCCGTGCAGACACAGGCCGCCGACAGCGGCGCGTTACCTAAGTTGACGATCGATGCGTCGCGAGTCGCCGTGGCCGGGCTGTCTTCCGGTGCCTACATGGCGACCCAGGCGCAGCTGGCTTTCCCCGAGCGTTTCCCCGCCGCGGCGCTGGTGGCGGGCGGACCGTATGGCTGCGCGGACGGCAAGCTGGACGTCGCATTGAGCGCCTGCATGAAAGGCGCCCCGGCGCCGGATGTGCCGGCCCTGGTGGCGAAGGCGCGCAAGCGCGCCGCGGCTGGCGAGATCGGTTCGTTCGCCGCGCTGGCCAAGGGCATGGTCTATGTCCTGCATGGCAAGGCCGATGCCGTGGTCGCCCCGCCCGTGGCGGAGTCGGCCGTGAACTTCTACGAGCAGCTGCGCGCTGCCGATCCGGCGCTGAAGCATTTCAAGGTTCGCGATGATGGCGCGCGCGATTTCGCGCACAACCTGCCGGTGGCGGCGACCGGCGACGATTGCGGCAGATCGGTATCGCCCTATCTGGGACATTGCGGCTTCGATGCGGCGGGCGCGATCTTCGCCGAGCTGTTCGGCAAGCCGGCCCAGGGGGCATCCGAGGCGAAGGGCGAACTGCGCCGCTTCGATCAGAATGCCTACAAGCCGGACGGCTCCGATGCCTTCCTCGCGGACGAGGGTTACGTCTATCTGCCGCCGTCGTGCCTGGCGGGCAAGCCGTGCGGGTTGCTGGTGGCGTTTCATGGCTGCAAGCAGAACGCGACGGCGGTGGGCGAGGCGTTCGTGAAGGATGCCGGTTTCAACCGCTGGGCGGACGTGTATGGCGTGGCGGTCCTGTATCCTCAGACGCGCGCCAGCATGGCGCCTTTGAATCCGCAGGCATGCTGGGATTGGTGGGGATATTCGGGGGCGGGTTACGACACGCGGCAGGGTGTGCAGCTGCGCTGGCTGGTGCGCGCCGTCGAGGCGTTGGGGCTGCCGCCGGCACGTTGACGATGTCTGTCCGCTCCATCGCCGTAGATTGGGGTGAGCGCCTGCGAACCCCAATGGGGGCTGATGTAAGCGCTCGCTCGTTGTCGCGTATGTCGCATTCGTGTCTCGCCTCATGGGCGAGGGTTTCGTCCCGCTGCCGCGGGCCGAGTTACTTTTCTCTGCTTGCCCAGAGAAAAGTAACCAAAAGAGAGGGCACCCCGGCACGTCGCCCTGCGCAGCTGCGCTGCTCCGGGTGCGTGAGGGCTGGCCGGGCTTTTCGACACGACATCCATGTCGTGTCGAAAAGGAGCCGGCATCCATGCCGGCTCCCCCTTCGGGGCCTGATCGTCCAGCCCTCACCGACGCACAGGGGCCCCGGTAGATCAAAGGCGAAAAGCCAAAGCACCGCGGCTGCGCCGCTGGCTCGAAGCTGCCTGCGGATGCACCGCACTTCTCCCTCTCCCCTCCGGGGAGAGGGTCGGGGCGAGGGGCGGGTGCTCGCGGGAACGTCGCCTATGGCCACGAATGTCGAAGCGCTGACGTCCACCCTTCGCCTCGACATCGCCTCCTCATGCTGACCCCAACCATCATCGCCGCGGCGGCTCTCGTCTGGCTGGGCTTGCTGTTCGGTGTCGCGCTGCTCGGCGAACGCCGCCCGGCACTGTTCGAGAAACGCTGGGCGATCGTCTACGCGTTGTCGCTGGCGATCCACTGCACCTCGTGGACGTTCTACGGCACGGTCACGCAGGCCAGCCGCTCCGGCTGGTGGCTGCCGCCGACCTTCGTCGGCGCGATCCTGATGTATCTGTTCGGCATCGCGGTGCTGCGGCGGCTGGTGCGGCTGGCGCGCGACTACAACGCCGGTTCGCTGGCAGATCTGATCGCGGTGCGGCTGGGACGGCACTCGGGGCTGGCGGCGCTGGTCACCGTGGTGGTGCTGATCGGCATCGTGCCGTACATCGCGTTGCAGCTGAAGGCGGTGGCCATGAGCTTCGCCATGCTCAGCCGCGGGCAGGTCGCCGAGTCGGCGCCGTGGCAGGACAGCGCGCTGTACGTCGCGCTGCTGATGGCGCTGTTCGCGATGCTGTTCGGTACGCGCCGCGCTTCGACCATGGCGCACAATCGCGGGCTCGTGCTGGCGATGGCGTTCGAATCGCTGTTCAAGCTGGGCGCCATGCTCGCGCTGGGTTCGCTGCTGTTCGCGCCGTTGCCGCCGGGCGTGGCGGCGGCAACGCCATCGCCGCACGACAGTAACGGTTTTCCGGCGATGATCCTGCTCGGCGCGTTGGCCATGTTCACCTTGCCGCATCAGTTCCACGCCGGCGTGGTGGAGTGCCGCGACGACGCTCACCTGCGCACCGCGCGCTGGCTGTTCCCGCTGTATATGCTGCTGATTGCGCTGCCGCTGCTGCCGCTGGCGCGGCTGGGCGATGCGTGGCTGGCGCCGAGCGGCGTGCCGTCGGATCTGTACGTGCTCGCGCTGCCGATGGCGCGCGAGCAGCACGGCCTGGCCCTGCTGGCTTTCCTTGGCGGACTGAGCGCGGCGACCAGCATGGTGGTGGTGGCGACGCTGGCGCTGAGCCTGATGGTGGTCAATCACCTGATCGCGCCGCTTCGCGTGCAGGCCGGCTGGGGACGCGACGAACGCGGCGACCTGCGCGGCGAAGTGATCAACCAGCGCCGCGTGGCGATCCTCGCGGTGATCCTGCTGGCCTGGGCGTATAGCCGCGTGCTGGCGCGCAACGACGTGCTGGCGGACATCGGCGCGATCTCCTTCTCCGCGCTGGCCGGTCTCGCACCGGCGCTGCTGGTGGCGGTGTACCGGCCGCAGCTGGGCGCGCGCGCGGTCGCGGCCGGTCTCGCCGCGGGCACGCTGGTGTGGCTGTATGTGCTGTTGCCGGCGATGTTTCCGGGCGATGCGGCGTGGTGGAGCGGCTGGCCGCACGGGCTGCGCTGGTTGGCGCCGGAAGGCTTCCTGGGGCTGGGCGAGTGGAGCCGGCTCGGTCGCGCCGTTGCCGCCGGCCTTGTCGCGAACGTCGCCGCCATGTTTGCGGTCGCCGGCTCGCGCTTCGGCCATGCGCGCCGGCCGGTGGCGGTGGGGGGCATCGGCATCGATGAGTTGCGCGCTCTGGCGTTGCGCTTCCTGCCGGGCGAACGCGTGGCGCATCTGTTCGAGGGGGCGCCGGCGCAAGGTTTTGCCAGCGCGGCGCGTGTAGCCGAAGTGGAGCACGAGCTGGCCGCGGTGATCGGCGCGGCATCCGCGCGCTTGTTGCTGGAGGTGGTGCGGCAGCAGCGTAGCGATGAACTGGAAACGGTGGCGGCGATCGTCGGCGAGGCGGCGCAGGATCTGCGCTTCAACCAGCGCGTGCTGGAGGCGGCGCTGGAGAACATGAGCCAGGGCATCTGCGTGGTCGACGCCGAATTGCGCCTGGTGGCGTGGAACCGTCGCTACGCGAGCCTGTTCGGTTATCCCGAGGGCATGCTGCAGGTGGGGCGACCGGTCGCCGACCTCACGCGCTACAACATCGCGCGCGGCATGGTCGGCGCGGGCGAAGTGGACGCGCGCGTGCAGCGGCGTCTGCGGCACATGCGCGCGGGCACGCGGCACCTGTCGGAGCGGCGCTTTCCGGATGGCACGGCGGTAGAGATCCGCGGCAACCCGATGCCTGGCGGCGGCTTCGTCGCCACCTTTACTGACGTCACCGCGTTCCGCCAAGCCGAGGACGCCCTCAAGCGCGCCAACGAGACGCTGGAACTGCGCGTGGAAGAACGCACCCGCGAACTTGCCGCGGCGACCGGCGCGGCACAGCAGGCCAACACGGCGAAGAGCCGCTTCCTTGCCGCGGTGAGTCACGATCTGATGCAGCCGCTGCATGCCGCGCAGCTGTTCGCGCACACGCTGGCCGAACGCGGCAACGAGACCGCCACGGTGCGTCACCTGCAAGGCGCACTGACGGCGACCGAAGGCCTGCTCGCCGGCCTGCTCGACATCGCGCGGCTGGAAGGCGGCCGCCTGCATCCGCAGCCGCGGGAGTTCGCGCTCGGCGAAGTGCTCGGCCCGCTCGCAGCGGAATTCCAGGCCATGGCGGGCGACCGCGGCATGCGCCTGAGCGTGGTGGACAGCGCGGTGTGGGTGCGTTCGGATCCGCTGTTGCTGCGCCGCGTGCTGCAGAACTTTCTATCCAATGCGTTGCGCTACGCCGAGCGCGGACGCGTGCTGCTGGGGCTGCGCCGGCATGGTGACGGCGTGCGGCTGGAGGTGTGGGATACCGGCCCCGGCATCGCGCCGGAGGAGCGCGAGCGCATCTTCCACGAGTTCCATCGGCTCGGCGGCGCCGGCGGACAGGGGCTGGGCCTGGGCCTGTCGATCGCACAGCGCATGGCTGCGCTGCTGGGACACCCGCTCGGACTGCGTTCGTGGCCAGGACGCGGCAGCGTGTTCTATCTGGAAGTGCCGCGCGTGTCGCCCACCCACGCGCCTGCACCGGCCCCGGTCACTGTGCGCGACGTGGCGGCCGGCCGCGCGCTGGTGCTGGACAACGAGCCAGCGGCGCGTGCCGCACTGGCATCGCTGCTGCAGGGATGGGGCTGGGAAGTGCACGCCGCGGCGCAGCCGCGGCAGGCGCTGGACGTGCCATGGCGGCCCGACCTGTGCGTGCTCGATTACCACCTCGATCATGGCGCCACCGGCCTGGACGTATGGCATGCGCTGCGCGCGGCGCATCCGGGCGTGCCGGCGCTGATCCTCACCGCGGACCGCGACGGCGAGCTGCGCCAGCGGCTGCTGGAGGCGGGCGCGATGGTGCTCTACAAGCCGCTCAAGCCGCTGGCGATGCAGCAGGTAATGCAACGCCTGGCGACGGCGCGCGTCGAGTCGGCCTGAACGATCAGAGCGCCGGTTCGCTCAACGCGAGCGAGCGCAGCAGCAGGCCGGCCTGGGTGCGATTGCGCACGCCGAGCTTTTCGAAGATCGCGGTGACGTGCGCTTTCACCGTGCGCTCCTGGATCGACAGCCGGTCGGCGATCTGCTTGTTGAGCAGGCCTTCGCCGACCAGGGTGAGCACGCGGTACTGCTGTTCGGTGAGCCGCGCGAGGCGCGCGGCGAGATCGGTGTCGGCCGGATCGGCCGGCAGCGCCGATACCGCCTGCTGCAGCGCCGGCGGCAGCCACGTACCGCAGGCAAGCACGGTGCGCACCGCGTCGCCGATCTCCGCGGGCGAGGCGCTCTTGGCGATGAAGCCGGCCGCGCCATGATCGAGCACGCGCCGCACCGTGCGCGCTTCGTCATGCGCGGACACCACCAGCACCGCCACGCCCGGATGCTGTCCGCGCAGGGCGGCGAGGCCGGAGAGTCCCTGGCTGCCGGGCATGTTCAGATCGAGCAGGACCAGGTCGATGTCCGGTTCCGCCGCGAGTGTGGCGAGCACGGCGGGTAGATCGGCCGCTTCGCGCAGCTCGCATCCTTGGACGCTCTCGCTGACGGCCTGGCGCAGCGCGGTGCGGAACAAGGGGTGGTCGTCGGCGATGAGGACGCAGGTCATGGGCGGGACGTTAGCCGGGCGAAGGGTGCGGCGTCGAGGTGGGCATCGCCTTGCGACCGAGCGGTCGCTCGTCACTGTACCTTCGTACGATGGCATGCCCACCATGGGTTGCTATGGTGGGAAGATGACTCTTCTCCAGCGCTCCTGGCTGTTGCTGCTGCCGCTGCTGTCCGCCTGCGCGGCGCAGCCGTCTTCATCCCTTCCATCGAAGCAGGGTTTCATGCGCGACATGGACTTCATTCAAGGCGATGTACGCGCCACCGGGCATCGCGACGGCGATGACCTGCTGAGCGCGGGGCTGGGGCTGGCGGGGTTGGCGGGCGCACCGGCGCCGTACGCGGACGCGGCGCATCCGACCGCGGCGGAACTGCGCCGGCGCGCGATCCAGAACAGCTGGAAAGGCATCGCCGACCTCGGGCCACTCGGCGGCTATGGGCGCGTCTACGGCGCCGTGCCGCAGGTGCCGGGCCGCGAATACCAGGCCTTCGCGCGTATCCCCGGCGCTCATGCGCCACATCGCGTGCTGGTGCAGGTGCCGGACCATTTCGACACGCAGCGGCGTTGCCTGGTGGTGACCGCGTCGTCGGGGTCGCGCGGCATCTATGGCGCGATCGCGCTGGCTGGCGCCTGGGGGCTGCCGCGCGGCTGCGCGGTGGCCTATACCGACAAGGGCACCGGCGCCGGGTATTTCGACTACGCCGATGACAGCGGCGTGCGCCTGGACGGTACGCGCGCGAAACGCGGCGAAGCGCCGCTGGAATTCGAGCCGCCAGCGGCGCCGGCCGACAGCGGTGTCGCGATCAAGCATCTGCATTCGGGCGACCAGCCGGAAGCTGACTGGGGACGGCATGTGCTGCAGGCCGCGCGCTTCGGGCTGGCGATGCTCGATCGCGCCTATCCGCAGCTTGCCCCATTCACCCCGGCGAATACGCGCATCATCGCCACGGGGCTGTCCAATGGCGGCGGCGCGGTGCTGCAGGCCGCCGGACTGGACGATGAAGGCGCGTTGGCGGGCGTAGTCGCGCTCGAGCCCAACGTGCACGTGGAAGGGCATGGCCGCGCGCTGTATGACTACGCCACCGATGCGGCGCTATGGCTGCCCTGCGCGTTGACGGATGCGCGTTTCGACCGCACGCCGCTGGCACGCGGCAAGGACGGCAAGCCTTCGCCGGCCTGGCTCGCGCGCTGCGCGAGCTTGCATGCACAGGGACTGGTCGGCGGCGCCGCGCCGCAGGCGCAGGCCGCGCAGGCTTATGCGCATCTGCGCTCGGGCGGCTGGACCGATGCAGCGCTGGAGGTCGCGGCCAGCTCGCAGGCGTTCGACCTGTGGCGGGCGATCGCCGCGGGTTATGCCTCCGCGTATCTGCGTCGCGGCGCGACCGACATGCCCTGCGGCTTCCGCTACGCGGTCACGCCCGAAGCGAGCGCGGCGGTGCGCGCGTCATGGTGGGCGGACGGCAGCGGCATCCCCCCGGGCAATGGCATCGCGCTGCTCGGCGGTATCGACGCATCCGCCGATCCGGCATTGCCCGGCGTACGCTGCCTGCGCGCGCTGTGGGACGGCAGCGGCGCGGAGTTGGCCGACCTGCACGCGGCCGTCGCCGCCACGACGACCCGCCTGCCGCGGCGTGAACTGCCGATGTGGGTGCTGCACGGCGCCGAGGACGGGCTGCTGCCCACGGCGTTCACTTCCGAACCTTACGTGTCCTGGTTGCATGGTCAGGACCGCCATCCGCTGTACTGGAAGGTTCCGCACGCGCAGCATTTCGACGCCTTCCTGCAGGTGCCCGGATTCGGCGACCGCCATGTGCCGCTGCTGCCCTACGGCTACCTGGCCCTGGATCGCCTATGGGCGCATCTCTACGAAGGCGCGCCGTGGCCGCGCGAGGCGCCGCCGGTGCCGGCGGCGAAGCCGCGCGGGGCCGCTCCGCTGGAGCGTGCGGGCCTGGGGCTGCCCTGACGGGACGACCCGGCGGGCCGGGTGGAGTATTCTTGCCGGTCCGCGCCCGCCGCACCGTGCGGGACGTTCCGTCCAGTTCATGCCGTCCAGTCCAAGGATTCATCGATGACCATCAATGTGACCCTCACCACCAACCGCGGCCCCATCCACCTGCGCCTGCACGACGACAAGACGCCGGTGACCGTGGCCAGTTTCGTCAACCTGGTGCGCCGGGGTTACTACGATGGCCTGAGCTTCCACCGCGTGATCAACGACTTCATGATCCAGGGCGGCTGCCCCGAGGGCAGCGGCCGCGGCGGTCCGGGCTACAAGTTCGAGGACGAGTTCAACAAGGATCTGCGCCACGACAAGCCGGGCGTGCTGTCCATGGCCAACGCCGGCCCGCGCACCAACGGCAGCCAGTTCTTCATCACCCATGGCGCCACGCCGTGGCTGGACGGTAAGCACAGCGTGTTCGGCGAAGTGGTCAGTGCGGAAGACCAGAAGGTGGTCGATGCGATCCAGCAAGGCGATGTGATCGAGAAAGCCACGGTCGAGGGTGACGTGGATGCGCTCCTGGCCGCGCAGGCCGATCGCGTCAAGGAGTGGAACGCGATTCTCGATCAGCGCGGCTGAGCGTCCCGCTTTCGCGACATGAAGAAGGCCGCCGTCGGCAACGATGGCGGCCTTCGTTCGTTAACGCACCCGTCACATGCGGCTAGCCCAAGCACGCCTAGAATCGTCGGACGCGCCAGTCGTGCGCTACCGGGGTAGACCTCATCTTCTAGGGAGAGCAAACATGGCATCACTCAATGATCTGCTTGGCGGCCTGGGTAGTCTGCTGGGGCAGGGCGGCCAGGAAGGACAACAGGGCGGCTCGCTGATTTCCGTGGCGGGCCAGCTGATCGAGAAGGCCGGCGGCCTGCAGGGATTGATGAACATCCTGCAGCAGCATGGCCTCGGCGAAGCGGCGCAGTCGTGGGTCGGCACCGGCGCCAACCAGCAGATTTCCGGCGACCAGCTGGGCCAGGCGCTCAACAACGGCGGCCTGGGCTCGGTGGTACAGGAGGCGGCCGGCAAGCTGGGCGTCAATCCGGGCGACCTGCTCGGCCAGCTGTCGCAGGTGCTGCCGCATGCGGTCGATCACCTCACCCCCGATGGCCAGGTGCCGCAGGGCGGCAGCGGCATCGACCTCGGCTCGCTGGCCTCGCTGGCCGGTTCGCTGTTCGGCGGCAACAAGGCGCAGGCCTGACAGGCAAAGAAAAAGCCGCCGGCGGGGCGATCCCGCCGGCGGCTTTTTGGTTTTTCAGGCGGCGGAATTGCGCTTGAACAGGAAGTGATAGAGCAGCAGCAGTACGACGGCGCCGCCGATCGAGGCCAGGAAGTGCACGAAACCGGTCTCGCCCCACAGGCCCAGCTTCTCGCCCACGTAGGTGGCGACCACCGAGCCGGCGATGCCCAGCAGCCCCGTGATGATGAAGCCGCCCGGGTCCTTGCCCGGCATGATGGCCTTGGCCAGCAGGCCGACGACCAGACCGACGATGAATACCCACAGCCAATGCATACCCGTCTCCTCCGCGGTGGTTGGAAAAATCCCCTGAGTACGGCTTGACGGGCGCCGTCCTGTTGGCCCGCTGCCCCCCGGTATCCGAAGCGACCGGTAGCGTGCGCATCATGCACGGGCCCGACGGGGATTGCACCGGGTAGGCCAGCGCCGGCAAAGACTTGCGACGCTGCCGGATGCGGCGCCGCCGCATGCTAAAATTCCCGAGTTTGCTGCCTCGTCCCCCAGAACCTGAGGAAGTCATGCCCCAGCTCGCCCAGCGTGTCGGCCGCGCCAAGCCCAGCGCGATCATGGTCATCGCCGAGAAGGCCAAGCAGCTCAAAGCCGCCGGCCGCGACATCATCAGTTTCTCGATCGGCGTACCGAACTTCCTCCCCGGCGAACACGTCTACGAGGCGGCACGCGAAGCACTCAAGCACGACTCCGGCCAGTACGGCAGCAACCGCGGCGCCGAGCCGTTGCTCGATGCCTTCCTCAAGCACATCGAGGCGCTGGGCTTCACCGGCTACGGCCGCATGAACCTGTCCATCGGCATCGGCGCCAAGCAGGTGCTGTACAACCTGGCCGAGGCGATGCTGGACGAGGGCGACGAGATCTGCTTCGCCGCGCCGTATTGGACGACCTATCACGACATCGCCGACATCGCAGGCGCCAAGGCCAACGTGCTGCATTGCGGGCCGGAGCAGAACTACAAGCTGACGCCGGCGCAGCTCGAAGAAGCGCTGAAGCGCAAGCCGAAGGTGTTCCTGTTCAACAACCCGTCCAACCCCACCGGCATGGTCTACACGCGCGAGGAAATCGCCGCGCTGGCCGATGTGCTGATGAAGTATCCGGATACCTGGATCGTCACCGACGATATCTACAACTCGATGGTGTTCGACGGTATCGGCTATCACAACTTCGTGTTCGCCCGGCCCGAGCTGCGCGAGCGCCTGGTGTTCGTCGATTCGGTCTCCAAGACCTACGGCATGCCCGGCTGGCGCGTGGGCTTGATCGCCGGCCCCGAGTCGGTGGCCAAGGCGGTGACCACGCTCAACTCCAACCACATCACCAGCGTGCCGGAAGTGATCACCGCGGCGGCCGTCGCGGCGTTCGGCGGTCCGCAGGACGTGCCGCGTGCCAAGTGCGAGGAGTTCGCCGGCAAGCGTGACGTGGTGGTCGATGCACTGCGTGCGATTCCCGGCGTGGTGTGTCCGCGCCCGCAGGGCGCGTTCTACGCCTTCCCGGATATCTCCGTCGCTTTCGGCAAGAGCCACAAGGGCACGAGGATCTCCAACGACGTCGAGTTCTGTGCCGCGCTGCTCGAAGCGACCGGCGTGGCCTGCGTGCCCGGTTCGGCCTTCGGCGAGCCGCGCGCCATGCGCATTTCCTACACCTGTCCCACGGCGCAGCTGAAGCCGGGTCTGGAGCGCATCCAGGCCTTCTTCGCCGAGCTGACCTGATCCATCGCATCGGTGGGTCGCTTCAAGGCCCGCCTCATTTACTCGGCGGGCCCGGCCCGCCTGTCCTTAGAAGGAGTGCAAGTGATGAAAGCCCCCGTTCGCGTTGCCGTTACCGGCGCTGCCGGCCAGATCGGCTATGCCCTGCTGTTCCGCATCGCCGCCGGCGACATGCTCGGCAAAGACCAGCCGGTGATCCTGCACCTGCTGGAAATCACCCCGGCGCTGCCGTCGCTGCAGGGCGTGGTGATGGAGCTCAACGACTGCGCGTTCCCGACCCTGGCCGGCGTCGTCGCCACCGACGACCTCAACGTCGCCTTCAAGGATGTGGACTACGCCCTGCTGGTCGGTGCGCGTCCGCGCGGCCCGGGCATGGAGCGCAAGGACCTGCTGGAAGCCAACGGCGCCATCTTCGGCCCGCAGGGCAAGGCGCTGAACGATCACGCCAAGCGTGACGTGAAGGTGCTGGTGGTGGGCAACCCGGCCAACACCAATGCGCTGATCGCCCAGCAGAACGCCCCGGACCTGGATCCGAAGTGCTTCACCGCGATGGTGCGCCTGGACCATAACCGCGCGCTGTCGCAGCTGGCCGAGAAGACTGGCGCGCACACGACCGATATCAAGAAGGTCACCATCTGGGGCAACCACAGCTCCACCCAGTACCCGGACCTGCATCAGGCCTCGGTGAAGGGCAAGCCGGCGCTCGAGCTGGTCGACCAGAAGTGGTACGAGAGCGATTTCATCCCGACCGTGCAGCAGCGCGGCGCGGCGATCATCAAGGCGCGCGGCGCGTCGTCGGCCGCCTCGGCCGCCTCGGCCGCGATCGACCACATGCGCGACTGGGCGCTGGGCACCGTAGACGGTGACTGGGTCTCGATGGGCATCCCGTCCGACGGTTCGTACGGCATCGCCCCGGGCGTGATCTACGGCTATCCGGTGACGGTGAAGAACGGCAAGTACGAGATCGTGCAGGGCCTGGCGATCAACGACTTCTCGCGCGCCCGCATGGAAGCGACCGACAAGGAACTGCGCGAGGAGCGCGCCGGCGTCGAGCATCTGTTCGCCAAGAAGTAAGCGCGCAGGCATCGTTGCCACGACAAGGGCGGCCATGTGCCGCCCTTGTTTCGTTTGCACACCTCAATGGGGGCGCGACGACGCCTGCAGCACGGCGATGATGCTCCTTACGTAGCCGATCAAGGCCTCGTTGGACCAGGCGCTCTCGGTGAGGTCAGGTTCCTTCGCATGGGCCTCGCGGATGCGCTCATGAGTCGCCGGATCGTCGCCGGCGTAGCGGCGGAACAGCGCGATCCAGCGCGCGCCGAGGGCGCGTGCTTCCGCATCGTGCGGCGGTACCTCCCGGGTCATCGCATCGCGCAGGGCGGCCAGCAGCGGCGGCCATTCGGGGAACGTCGCAGCGTAATGCTGGCGCATGAAGGCGAATTCCTCCGGCTTCAGGTAGCGCTGGTAGATCGCCAGCCGCCCCTCCAGGAAACTCTGCTCGACGAACTGCCGTATGGGCGCACTGACGCCCATCGCTTCCCAGGAGCCCGGTTCGCTCTCGTGCATGCGATTGAGCCTTACCAGGAAGTCCGGATTGCCGCCGGTGTCCCGATAGAGCGTGCGCATCCAGCGCAACGCCAGGATCTGCGCCTCGGGTGCCTCGGGCGCAACGCCGCGATCCAGCGCTGCCTGCACCGCGCTGACCATGGCGCTCCATTCGGCGCGGACGGCGGCGTCGTGCAGCCACGGCAGTTGCTTGATCTCTTCAGGGGAAAAGTAGTTCTCGTACATCGTCATCAGCTCCAGGGTGTCCAGCCATTCGGCCAGGTCGGGGGGCTGTCCGGCGGCCAGTTGAGTGCGCAACTGGACGAGCTTGGCGCGCAATCGCCCGGCGCGTGCCAGTTCGCGGTCGATCTGTGCGAGCTGACGATCGATCAGCTCGGCCAGGGGTTGCTCCGGCCCGGACAGGGCGACTCCGATGTCGGTCAGCGACAGGCCCAGCTGGTGCAGGGCGCGGATACGGTGCAGGCGTTCGATGTTCGCCCGATCGTAGAGTCGATAGCCGGCAGCGGAGCGCACCGAAGGCTTCAGCAGGCCGATGGCGTCGTAGTGGTGCAGCGTGCGGACGGTCAATCCGCTACGCCGCGCGAGTTCGCCAACGGTCAACAGCATGGAGTTCTCCTTCGGTGCGGGGGCGGACACTGAGGCCTTACGTTACGTAAGGGTCAAGCCTCGCGATAGCCGTGGCGGCGAGCCTCTGCTACAACACCCCGGGTCGCGGGCGCCCAGGGCGATCGCGCCGTCCGATCAGAAGGGATCCACCGTGCAAACCATTCTCGTCGCCGACGATCACCCGATGTTCCGCGCCGCGATCCTGCACGCGCTGCGCGAGGCACTGCCGGACGTGCGGGTGATCGAAGTAGCCAGCCAGAGCGCGCTCGAAAGCGCGCTCGCCGACGAGGCATCCATCGATCTGGTGCTGCTGGACCTGACCATGCCCGGCGCGATGGGCTTTTCCTCGCTGGTGCTGCTGCGCGGCGAGCGCCCGGAAGTGCCGGTGCTGGTGATCTCCTCCAACGACCATCCGCGCACCGTACGCCGCGCCCAGCAATTCGGCGCCGCCGGCTTCGTGTCGAAATCGGCACCGGTCGGCACGCTGGGTGATGCGGTGCGCGAAGTGCTCGCGGGCGGCAGCTGGTTCACCACCGAAAAAGCCGAGCGCAGCGAGCAGGATGCCGCCCTGGCGGCGCGCCTCGCGCAGCTGACGCCGCAACAGCTGCGCGTGCTGATGCTGCTGGCCGAAGGCCTGCTCAACAAGCAGATCGCCGATCAGCTCGGCCTGGCCGAGAACACCGTGAAGATCCACGTGACGGCGGTGCTGAAGAAGCTGGATTGTCGTTCACGCACGCAGGCGGCGGTGCTGGCGAAGTCGCTTGATCTGGACGAGTCGTCGACAGCTGAGTAGTGCGGCGTCCCCGCTAGCCGCTGCGGTTCGAAACCCTTGCTCATGGCAGAGACACGGATACGTCAACGCAACAGGGATCAACCCTCACCAGCCAGCAACACCTGCGACATCAATGCCCGCAACGCCCCAGGCATCGCCGGCTTGGGCAAAAAGCGCAAACCTGCCTCCAATACACGCGCCCGCGTCTGCGCGTCCTTCTGCGCCGACAACACGATGGTCGGCGGCCGCACTCCCCAGCGCTCGACCAGCCGGGGCAGCAAGTCCAGCCCGGTGACATCCTCGGCGAGCTGGTAATCCAGCAGAAGCAGGTCCGGCGCCTCGCCTGCGCGAGCCAGCGCCAGCGCCCGCTCCGCGCTATCGATAAGGACGGCCTCGCAACCCCAATGCCGCAGCAAGGCACTCGTCGCCTCGCGCACGCGCGGCTCATCGTCCACGCACCACACGCGACAGCCGCGCAGCGGCGAATCGTCATCCGACGCCGCCGAGCCCGTGGCAGGAACGTCCACCACGCCGGCCGGATCGCCATACGGCACGGTGACCGAGAACACGCTGCCGCGCTCCGGCCAGGAACGCAGCCCGACGCGATGATCGAGCAGGCGCGCGATGCGATCGACGATCGACAGGCCGAGCCCCGCGCTGCGGCCGTCGCGGTCGATACCGGTATCGAGCCGCCGGAACTCCTCGAAGATCGCCTGTTGCTTGGCCTGCGGAATGCCCACGCCGGTATCCCACACTTCGATGCGCACGCCTTCGCTCAGGCGGCGGCAGCCCAGCAGCACGCGCCCTCGCGGCGTGTAGTGAATCGCGTTGGAGAGGAAGTTCTGCAATACGCGGCGCAGCAGCAGCGGATCGCTGCGTACGGTGGCGTGACAGGGCACGTAGTGCAGCACCAGTCCGCGCGATGAGGCGAGGATGCCGAACTGACGGGCCAGGCCATCGAGCAGCGGTTCCAGCGGAAGATCGACCGGCTTGGCGGCCAGTGCGCCGGCCTCCAGGCGCGCGATGTCGAGCAGGCTGGCGAGCAATTCGTCCTGCGCTTCCAGCGCGCTCTCCACGCGATCGGCCAGGCCGCGGTCCTCGCCGTCGGGCAGGCGGCCGCGCAGCACGCCCACATACATGCGCGCGGCATTCAGCGGCTGCAGCAGATCGTGCACGGCGGCGGCGACGAAGCGCGTCTTGCTGCGGTTGGCCAGTTCGGCTTCGGCCTTGGCCGCTTCCAGGTCACGCGTGCGTTCTTCGATGCGGTGCTCGAGCGTGGTGGCGAGGTTGCGCAGGTCGCGCGCCGCGGTCTTGTAGGCGGTGATGTCGGCGAAGCTGGTGACGAAGCCGCCCTCGGGCAGCGGGTTGCCGCGAATCTCCAGCACGCTGCCGTCGGGGCGTTCGCGTTCGAACATGTGCGCCGAGCCGCTGCGCATGTGATCCAGGCGGCGCTGGATCGCTTCTTCGACCGAGCCCGGGCCGAGCCGGCCCAGGCGCGCGTTGTAGCGCAGCACTTCTTCGATCGGCATGCCCACGCGCAGCAGGCCGGGCGGGAATTTGAAGATTTCCTGGTAGCGCGTGTTCCAGGCGACCAGGCGCAGGTCCTTGTCCACGACGCTGATGCCTTGCGGCAGATGCTCCAGGCTCGCGTTGCGGCTGGCTGCCGCCTGCGCGGCCTGCACCACGCTGTCCTGCGCCGTGCGCAGTTCGCCGGTGTAATGCGCGACCAGGCGTTCGAGTTCGGCGCGGCTGTGCAGGCGATGCTGGACCAGCCGGCGGCGCTGCTGAAGGAACAGGCCAAGCAGGATCAGCGGCAGCCACGCCGCCGCAGCCAGGCCGGTGGCCAGGCGCGCGCTGGCGAGGCTGCCCGAAGCATTGCGCAACAGGTGCAGGGTCCAGCCTTCCAGCGGCAGATTGAGCGAGGTCCAAAGGCGTGTGCCGCTTCCGGCCGGTTCGGTGATGCGCACCAGGCGGCTGCCATCGCCCAGTTCGTCCAGTACGCGGTAGTCGGCTGGTTGCAGCTGTTGTCCTTCGTACTGGCGGGTGGCTTCCATGCGCCGGGCTTCGGCGGGATCGAGCGGGGTGAGTTCGCGGAATTCCCATTCCCGCTGGTTGGTGAGGAAGACCACGCCGGCCTTGTCGGCCAGCAGCAAGGTGTCGTCGCCGTGCAGCCATTCGCGCTCTAGCTCAACCAGCGGCACCTTCACTGAGATCACGCCGATCACGTTGTCCTGTGGATCCTTCACCGCTTCGGCGATGAAGTACCCAGGCACGTGGGTGGAAATGCCTACCGCGTAGAACGTGCCGAGGCCGTGGGCAAGCGCGCTCTGGAAGTAGGGGCGGAAATCATAGCGGTGGCCTACGTTGCTGCTCGGCTCGCGCCAGTTGTTGGCCGCCAGCGCGAGGCCATCGCGATTGAGCAGGGTCAGCGTGGAGGCATGGGTGACGCCGTTGGCGTGTTCCAGCTTGAGATTGAGGTAGTGCTGCGTGGTGGCGTCCGGCGGCGTGATCAGCGCCGCGCGCAGTTCCGGGTCGAGTGCCAGCGTGCCCGGCAGCACGCGGTAGCGGTCGATCAGCCGCTGCAGGGCGAGGGATTGCAGCTGCAGCTGCTGGGCGTTGTCCTCGGCCAGTTTGCCCAGCGCATGGCGCAGGGCGAGGCGATAGGCGAGCAGGCCGGAAAGCGCCATGCATGCCACGAGCAATGCGGCGATGGCGAGGGTCTTGCCGTGGCGGCGCAATGGAATGGGCATGGACGGAAGAAGGGCGCCTGCGGTCGCGGCGGCGGTATCCCTTCCCGCCGCGTTCGCGCGGCCGATCAGTCCTCGACGATGCGCGAATGCCGCCGGGTATCGCGCATGCCTATGTATACCAGCAGAGAACAGGCGATGCAGGCGGTGACGTACCAGTAGAAGTATTCCTCATGGCCGATCTTCTTGAACCACAGTGCGATGTACTCGGCCGTCCCGCCGAACACCGACAGCGCCAGCGCATAGGGCAGCCCTACGCCGATGGCGCGGATCTCGGTGGGGAACAGCTCCGCCTTCACCACCGCATTGATCGAGGTATAGCCGCTGACGATGATCAGCGCCGCCATGATGAGGCCGAATGCCTGCCACCAGTCGTGGGTCTCCTTGAGCGTCGACAGGATGGGGTAGGTGAGCAGCGCGCCCAGCACGCCGAAGCCGACCAGCAGCGGCCGCCGGCCGATGCGGTCGGACAGCGCGCCGAAGGCCGGCTGCAGCAATGCGTACACGAAGAGCGCGGCGGTGGAGATCGAGGTGGCGTCCGCCTTGCTCATCCCGGCGGAGTTCACCAGGAATTTCTGCATGTAGGTGGTGTAGGTGTAGAACGCCAGCGTGCCGCCCATAGTGAGGCCGATCACGGTGAGCACTTCGCGCGGATGGCGCAGCAGGGTGCGCAAGGGGCTTTCCAGGTGCGCGGCCTTCTTGAACGAGGTGGTCTCGTCCATGTTGCGGCGGATGATCACCGCGATCACCGCCAGCAGTGCGCCGATCAGGAACGGAATGCGCCAGCCCCAGGCATGCAGCTGCTCGGCGCTGAGCACGAACTGCTGCAGTACCACCAGCAAGGCCAGCGCGATGAGCTGGCCGGCGACCAGGGTCACGTACTGGATGCTGGACCAGAAGCCGCGGCTCTCGCGCGGCGCCATCTCGCTGAGATACGTGGCCGAGGTGCCGTATTCGCCGCCGATCGATAGACCCTGAAGCAACCGCGCCAGCACCAGCAGGATCGGCGCGGCGACACCGATGTGCTCATAGCCGGGCGAGAGCCCGATGATCAGCGAACCCAGGCTCATCATGAACACCGACAGCAGCAGCGCGGCCTTGCGCCCGCGCCGGTCGGCGAAGGTGCCCAGCATCCAGCCGCCCAGCGGGCGCATCAGGAACCCCACGGCGAAGACGCCGGAGGTGTTGAGCAACTGCATGGTCTGGTCGCTGTCCGGAAAGAACACATGGGCGAAGTACAGCGAGAACGCCGAGTAGACATACCAGTCGTACCACTCGACCAGGTTGCCGATCGAGCCGCTGAAGATCGAACGCAAGCGCTGACCGGCCGTCATGGCCGAAGGGCGCGTGGCGAGGATGTCGGTGGTGGTGGTGCTCATGTGGTGCCTTTCTCCTGGCGGCGCTGCGCTCAGAAGTACATCTGCGCGCGAAGCTCCATGATGTCCGGGTTCTGTCGTACGCCGTGCCGGGTGGCGTCCGCTTTCACGTAGTTCGCCTGGAACTTGAAATGTTGGGTGAGGTACCAGTTGGCGCCGAAGGTGAGGTCGTGCTCGCGCCCTCCGCGCACGTTGCCGTGGTCGAGGTCAAGCGCGCTGTAGCGCACCAGCACCTCGACCGCCCCCCAAGGGCTTCGCGGCTTGAGGTTGTTGACGTTGCCGGCCGCATACGGGCGCGATTCGCCGGTGAGCACGTAGCTGCCGAACAGGTAATAACCGTGGGCCATGAAGTCGGGCAGGCCCATGGTGCGGTGCGTGCGCGTCCGCAGGTACTCCCCCTGGAACGATAGCGGGCCGTCGATCCATAGCCCTTCCAGCCCCATGCGGTGGGTGTCGTCCACATGGGTGAGCGGGCCTGTGTCGACGAGGCGGACGTCGGTCAGGCCGTCCTCGGGGCGCGCGCGCCAGCGGGTGGTCGGCGTATGGCGAATACCACGGCCGTCCGTGGTGGCGCTGGGCGTTTCGATCGACGCCGAAGCACCCAGGTGCAGCACGTCGCCGTCGGTTTTCAACGGTGTCCAGGCCGCGCGGGCCGCGACGGTGGTGCCATCGTTGTCGCCTTGCAGATCGGGTCCGAAGTAATAGGCCAGGTTCACGAGGTATGTCTGTCGCTCGAAAGCCCAGTCGACGCCCGTGCGCCGGGTTTCGTAGAACGCCTGCATCGGCAGCGCGATCTCGATGAAGCTGTCGGCGCGCGAGATGGTGACGCCCTCGAAGCCCACCGGCAGCTTGCTGTGGCCGAAGCGGAACTTGCCGTAGTCGTCGCCGAACAGCCAGCGGCTGTCCACGCGCCAATACACGTCAAGCCACAGCTTGGATTGGAAGTCGTAGTAGACGAGCGCATCCCATGCGCCTTTCCGTCGCGCGGTGAAACCCAGCTCCTTGCGGCGGTTCGTATGGGCGTCCTCGATCGTGTCGCTGTGCCGGACGTCGATGGCGTCGTACTGGTAATTGCCGTAGAGACTCCATTCGGTCCCCGTAGCGGTGGTGTACTTGATCGGCCAGTGGTTGATGTCGGCCGCGCGCGTTCCTTCGGTCGCGGACAGGCACAGGGCGCACAAGACGATCCCTTGGACAGGTTTCATGGCAGTTCCGTGGGTCGGGCGAAGGAGTCGGGCGGCTGCTCAGCCGGCGTCGAGCAGGGGAGCTTCATCCGCGGCGGGTGACCGCGGACGGCCATCGAGCGCGGCGTGCAGACTGGCGTGGTCGAGCTCCTTCTCCCAGTGCGAGACCACCACGGTGGCCACGCCGTTGCCGATGATGTTGGTGATGGCGCGTGCTTCGCTCATGAAGCGGTCGATGCCGAGGATCAGCGACAACCCGGCGACCGGCACCGACGGCACCACGGCCAGCGTCGCGGCAAGCGTGATGAATCCCGCGCCGGTGACGCCAGACGCGCCCTTGGAGGTGAGCATGGCGACGGCCAGCAAGGTCAGTTCCTGCGTCAGCGTCAGCTCCACGCCGAGCGCCTGCGCCACGAAGATCGCGGCCATGGTCAGGTAGATATTGGTGCCGTCCAGATTGAACGAGTAGCCGCTGGGCACCACCAGGCCGACCACGGACTTGGAACAGCCCAGGCGCTCGAGCTTCTGCATCAGCGGCACCAGCGCGGACTCGGACGAGGACGTGCCCAGCACCAGCAGCAGTTCGTCGCGGATGTAGCGCAGAAATTTGAAGATGCTGAAGCCGGTGGCGCGCGCGATCGCGCCGAGCACGATCACCACGAACAGCACGCAGGCCAGATAGAAGCTGCCCATCAGCTTCAGCAGCGGGCCCAGGCTGTGCACGCCGTACTGGCCGATGGTGAAGGCCATCGCGCCCATCGCGCCGAGCGGCGCCAGGCGCATGATCATGCCCATGATGCGGAAAAACACCTTGGACAGTGCTTCGAGCAGCGTCATCACCGGTTTGGCGCGTTCGCCCACGTGGATCATGGCGAAACCGAACAGCAGCGCCAGCAGCAGTACCTGCAGGAGATCGCCGTCGCCGCTGAAGGCGTCCGTGAATGTTTTGGGGATCAGATGCAGCAGGAACGGCACAGTGCCTTGCTCGTGTGCGGCATTGGCGTACTTGGCAACCGCGGACGCATCGAGCGAGGCAGGCGTCGCGTTGAAGCCGGCGCCGGGTTTGAGCGTGTTGACCACCAGCAAGCCGATCACCAGCGCGAAGCTGGACACGACCTCGAAATACAGGATCGCCTTCGCACCCACGCGGCCGACCTTCTTCACGTCGGAGACGCCGGCGATGCCAAGCACCACGGTGAGGAAAATGATCGGCCCGATCAACATCTTCACCAGCGAGATGAAGCCTTCGCCCAGCGGCTTGAGGGCGACGCCGGTGGTCGGGTAGTAATGGCCGATCAGGCCGCCCGCGAGGATCGCGAGCAACACCCAGAAGTAGAAGTGGCGATAGAACTCGCGCATCGCGGCGTCCCGGTGGAGGGTGTCCAGGAGCTTGTCAGGCGAGTGGGTGGGGGCAAATAACACATACCGGCTAATGCCGGTTCCCATGCTTCTCCCTCTCCCCTGCGGGGAGAGGGCTGGGGTGAGGGGACCTACGGAGCGGTGAAGCGGGGGCCTTCTTTCGAAGCATGCCCGCTTCGTCGGGCCTCCTTCTCGAGCACCCGCCCCTCATCCGGCTGCCGCCACCTTCTCCCCGAAGGGGAGCCGAGACGCACTAGGGAAACAGTTGGTACGAGAACGTCAAGTCATAGCGCGTATGCCGCGCCAGGTTGTCCTGCGTCTTGTCGCCCACCGGCTGCGCCGCGGAGATGTCCACGGAGTAATGCTTGCCGTCGGTGAAGCGCAGGCCCAGCGCCGCGGTCTGTAGCGTATCCACCGCGGGACGGCTGCCGTTGAGGTAGACACGTGCCGCCTGGCCGAGCACGTAAGGCGTCAACGTCTTCAGCCACTTCGAGCTCACGGTGAATGGGCGGTTGAGTTCCAGCGACGCGCCCCAGCCGCTGTCACCCGAGACCGAGCCCGGGTCATAGCCCAGGCCGAAGCGCGGGCCGCCGAAGCTGATCTGTTCGGTCGAGGGCAATCGATAGTGGCTGTACTGGCCCGTCACGCTGGCCACGCTGACCAGGTGCGCCGGCCAGCTGTCGCTCTGCATCGCGCTGAGGTTGTAGCGGGTGAAGCTCACGTCGGTGGGATTGGCCACCTGCGTGCCGGGGATGTTGGTGACGCCGCGGGCGCCGGCGCCCATCGCGTCCAGGCCCTGCGCGATGCCGAAGCTCAGCTTGCGCGTACGTTTCTCGGCGGCCTGGGTGAAGTCCACTTCAGCATGCAGCACGCGCACGTCCGTTTTCAGCGCCAGCTGCGCGCCAGTGATGAGGTTGCGGTACTTGTCCTCCTGGTTGGAGCCGTACAGGCCGCCGCCGAGGACGAGGCTGCGCCGGCTGGCCAGGATCAGCGGATAGCTGAAGCTCAGATCCAGGCGGTCCTGGCTGAGGCGGTGGCGCAGGTACGAGGGCAGCTGGTTGTCGATATCGGGGTTGCCGTAGAAGTGCGAGGCGTTGAGTCGTCCCATCAGGCCGCTGGAGCCGAGCATCTGCGCATAGCCGGCGCTGTAGAACTCCTGCTTGCCGCGACCCGGCGGGTACAGCGCCGAGGCGCTGAGCTGTTCGGCCAGCGGCGTCATGCCGTTGAGCGAGCCGGCGAAGATGCCCTGCACGCCAGGGTGATTGGTATCGATGCCCGTGCTCATGTCGTAGCGCTGCCGGCTGACGTCGAGCTTCAGTCGTGTCGCGCCATCGGTGGTGGTGGGCGCGGGGATATCCGCCTTGATCTTGGCGCCGGGCAGCATGCCCAGCGTCTGGATGTAGCGCTCGAAGGTGCTGCGGCGCAGGGGGCGGTCGGCGGTGATGTGGGCGGCGATGGCGCGGATCTTCTTTTCCATGTTGCCGGGCTTGCCGGCGATGTCCACTTCGGCCACGTAGCCTTCGACTACGCTGACATTGACCACGCCGTCCTTGAAGCTCTGCGCGGGCACGAAGCAGAACGACAGCGCGTAGTCGTGTTCCTGATAGAGCTTGGTGCAGGCATCGGCGGCGGCGACGAGGTCGGCGATGCGCACGGTCTTGCCGGTCAGCGGCTTGAACAGCGCAGCCACCTGGTCGAACGGCACCGAATGCACGCCACCGATGTCGATGCGCGTGGGAGTGAGCGTGGTGGCCATCAGCGCGGCCAGCTGGTCGTTGCGCTGCTTTTCCACGTTGAGCGTGACGCTGGGCTGCTGGGCGGGCGTCTCGACGCGGGGCAAGGTCTGCAGGGGGTTGGCGACCTGCGGGCGGCTCTGGGCCCAGCCCGCGGTCGAGGTCACGGCGGCGGTGGCGAACACCAACCATCTCCTCATGCTTCGACGCTCCTGTGTGTCGCTTGGCGCTCCATGCGCGCAGACGGCGCGGCGATGGACGCCGCCCGTGCGCGCGGATGGGTGGTCTCATGCGAAGAGGCGGCCGTGCGGCCGCCTCTTCATTCGTTGCTGCTTACTTCTTCAGCAGTCCGCCTAGCAAGCCCCCGCTGTTGGTCGAGGTATTGCCGCCGGTGGACGTGCTGGTGCCGGAGGTACCGCCGGCGGTGGAGCTGAGCGTGCCCACCAGGCCACCGACCAGGCCGGTGACCGCGTTGGTGCCCGAACCGCTGGAGGTGCCGCCCGAGGTCGCCGAGGTGAGCGGCGCGGTCAGGTTGTTCACCAGCGTACCCACGCCGGCCAGCCCGCCGGTGGCGGTGCCTGCGCCGATCGGCGTGGTGGTGACGTTGGCGACCGTGTTGACCACGTTGCTGAGCACCTGCGTTACCGGCTGAGCCGGACCATTGACGGTGTTGGTCACCGTACCTCCGACGCCGGTGACCGTATTGCCCAACGCGTTCACCACGGAGGCGACCGTGTTGGTCACCGGAGCGAGTGCTCCGAGCTGGCCGTTGCTGCTGAGGCTGCTGACCACCGTCGCCGCGCTGTTGACGGTGCCGCCGAGGCCGGAGACGGCCCCGCCGGTACCGGCCAGCGTCACGCCGACCGGATTGGCAATGGCGCCGGACTTGCCCAGCCCGTTGTCGATGCCCGTGCCCAGCGTGGTGAGACTGCCGCCGAGGCTGCCGACGGTACTGCCCAGCGCGGTCGTGGTGGGATTGTTGAGCCCGCCGGGCAGCGAGCCGCTCAGCGACGCACCCACGCCGGTGAGGCCGCCGCCCAATCCGGTGACCGCGCCGCCGCCCGCCTGCGATACCGCCGCGACGAGGTTGGTCGGATTGCCGGTGGCGCTGCCGTTCTGGCCGAGCAGGACGATCGGCGTCAGCGTATTGCTGAGCGTCTGCGTCAGCTGCTTGGGCAGGCCGGTGCCGGTCTTGCTGTTGAGGTCGCCGCCGAGATCGGTGACGCCATCACCCACCTTGGTGACCAGGTTGCCGACCAGCGACGTGATGGGCGTGATCGGCGAGCCCTGGAACGCGCCGACAGCCGTCACGGTGCCGCCGAGGCTGCTCACGGCCTGGCCGAGATCGCCGGTGGAGGTGCCCACACTCTTTACGGTGGTGCCGACCGGGTCGCTGGTGTTGCCGATCTGGCCCAGGCCGCTGCTCAGGCCGTTGCCCAGATCCGCCACCGCTTCACCAGTATTGGTGACCACGCCGGACAGGCCCTGGGTGACCGGGGTATTGCCGAGGATGGTGGTGTTGGGAATCTGCTGGCCGATGCCCGTGACCGTATTGCCGATGCTGGTGACAATGCCGCCGGTGCCGGTCGCCACGGCGCCGACGACGCCAGTGGGCGCGGGCGTCGTCGTACCGCCGCCACCGCCACCGCCACCGTTGTCGCCGCCACCGCCGCCGCCATTGTCTCCACCGCCACCACCGCCCGTGCCGCCGCGACCGCCTCCGGTGCCACCACCGCCGGTGCCGCCGCCTCCGGTGCCGCCGCCGGTGCCGCCACCGCCGGTGCCGCCACCTCCAGTACCACCGCCTCCAGTACCACCGCCTCCGGTGCCACCACCACCGTTGTCGCCACCACCGGAACCGCCGCCGCCGTTGTCGCCGCCGCCGGATCCACCGTTATCGCCGCCACCGGTGCCGCCGGGATTCACGATCCCGCCGCCGCCGCCGGATTTATAAGAACTGTGCCCCGAGCACGCCGAGAGCGATATGCCCGCGGCAAGTATGCAGGTGGCCAGAAGGGTCTGTTTCAGGACGGTGCTCACATGTCTCTTACTCATCGCCATTTCCTCCAAGAAACGCATCCGAGTGACTGGTCATGGGCTGCCGGCGGGACACACACGATGCCCGATCCCCTCCTGGAATCAGGCAAGTTCTGACACATCGCGGGTGTCGTTACCGGATCAGCCACTCCCCTGTCCCAGTGGCATGTGCGCGTCGTTTCCCCATGCCCACCCTGAGCACCTCAACGCGCGTTTGCTGGGCGAGTCGATACTCAGTGATGAAATGTGAAGGATGCGTGTTAATTACAGATTATTTTCGGTATTCACATGATTTATTTCTCGGCTTTGAAAACGGATTTGTTAAACGTGCGGCCTTGGCATTTTCTCTGCATAAAACTTCTTCACGTGGGTTTTTATTGCATCGTTCCAAACGCCATTTTGAACATTTGCATATGTAACTAATCCCGCCTGTGCCGGTACGACCAAGGTCTACTGCAATCGGGCGCCCTGCATGCGCGAGTCTTTCCACCCATAGCTGGCGATGGGTGCGGACATGGACTACGAGACGTTCTACCGGCGATCAGTCGACGAGCCGGAAGCGTTCTGGGCCGAGCAGGCGCGGCTGATCGATTGGGAAACCGCGCCGGCACGCATTCTCGACTACGCCCGCCCGCCGTTTCGCCGCTGGTTCGCCGGCGGCATCACCAATCTCTGCCACAACGCAGTGGACCGGCACCTGGCCGCGCGCGGCGAGCAGCTCGCGCTGGTGGCGATTTCCACCGAGACGGGCATCACCCGCGAGCTGAGCTATCGCCAGCTCTACAGGGAGGTGAACGTATTCGCCGCCGTACTCGCTTCCCTTGGCGTGGGGCGCGGCGATCGCGTGGTGATCTATCTGCCCAACATCGCCGAGGCGGTGTTCGCGATGCTCGCCTGCGCGCGACTGGGCGCGATCCATTCGGTGGTGTTCGGCGGCTTCGCCGCGCACAACCTGGCGCTGCGTATCGACGATGCGCAACCGAAGCTGCTGATCGCCGCGGATGCGGGCATGCGCGGCGGCAAGGTGATTCCGTACAAGCCGCTGGTGGATGCGGCGCTGGAGCAATCGATCGCGCCACCGCCGCACGTGCTGATCGTGGATCGTGGCCTCGACCCGCAGATGACGCGCGTGGCGCGCCGCGACCTGGACTACGCCGAGCTGCGCAAGGATCACGAACACGCCGAAGTGCCCGTGGCATGGCTGGAGTCGAACGAGCCGAGCTATCTGCTCTATACCTCCGGCACCACCGGCAAACCCAAGGGCATCCAGCGCGACGTGGGCGGCTATGCGGTCGCGATGGCGATGTCGATCCGCTATGTGTTCGACATCGCGCCGGGGCAGGTGATGTTCTCCACGTCCGACGTGGGTTGGGCGGTGGGGCATTCGTACAACGTGTACGGCCCGCTGATCGGAGGCGCAACGTCGCTGCTGTACGAAGGGTTGCCTACGCGGCCCGATCCGGGCATCTGGTGGTACCTGTGCGAGCGTTACGGCGTGCGCACCATGTTCTCCTCGCCCACCGGCATCCGCGTGTTGAAGAAGCAGGATCCGGAATGGTTGAAGAAATATGACCTGTCCGCGCTGAAGTGGCTGTTCCTCGCCGGCGAGCCGCTGGACGAGCCGACGGCGCACTGGATTACCGATGGCCTCGGCGTGCCGGTGATCGACAATTACTGGCAGACCGAAACCGGTTGGCCGGCGATCACCCTGATGCCGGGCCTCGAACTGAAGAAGGTGAAGTTCGGCTCGCCGGGATTGCCCGCGCCGGGTTACCGGATGAAGGTCATCGACGAGACGAGCGGACAGGAGGCAGCGCCGGGGCAGAAGGGGGTGCTGGTGTTCGAACCGCCCTTGCCGCCAGGCTGCCTCAGCACGGTGTGGGGTAACGACGAGCGCTATCTGAGCAGCTACTTCAGTCACTTCAAGGAACTGCTGTACAGCTCGCTGGATTGGGCCATTCGCGACGAGGATGGCTACACCACCATCCTCGGTCGCACCGACGACGTGATCAACGTGGCAGGGCATCGCCTGGGCACGCGCGAGATCGAGGAATCCGTCGCTACGCATCCGGCCGTGGCCGAGGTCGCGGTGATCGGCGTGCACGACGAACTGAAAGGGCAGGTGCCGGTGGTGTTCGCCACACTCAAGCAAGATGCCGGCGCATCGACGGGGCCGGTGGCGAAGGCCATGCAGCAGCGGGTGGTCGATCAGCTCGGCGGCGTGGCCAAGCCCTCGCGTGTCTATGTGGTGAGCGCGTTGCCGAAGACGCGCTCGGGCAAGCTGTTGCGGCGCTCGTTGCAGGCGCTGGCGGAGCAGCGTGATCCGGGAGATCTGTCGACGCTGGATGACCCGGGCGCACTGGAGGAGATCCGCCGCGCGCTGGCGCGCGGACCGGACCAGGCATGAAAAAAAATCGCCCGCGCGATGAGCCCCCGCCTGTTGGCGTAACGGGGGCCCGCCGCGCGGGCGAGAGTCAAACGATCAGGCGGCGACGGCTTCCGCTTCGATCACCGGCATGCGGATCAGGTGATCGAAGGCACTGAGCGAGGCTTTGGCGCCTTCGCCCATGGCGATCACGATCTGCTTGTACGGCACCGTGGTGACGTCGCCGGCAGCGAAGACGCCGGGGATCGAGGTTTCGCCACGCGCATCCACTTCGATCTCGCCGCGCGGGGACAGCTTCAGCGTGCCCTTCAGCCAATCGGTGTTGGGCAGCAGGCCGATCTGCACGAACACGCCTTCCAGTGCCACGCTGTGACTCTGGCCGCTGTTGCGGTCGATGTAGGCCAGGCCGCTGACCTTCTTGCCGTCGCCCAGCACTTCGGTGGTCTGCGCGTTCACGATGATGGTGACGTTGGGCAGGCTGCGCAGCTTGCGCTGCAGGACTTCATCGGCGCGCAGCTTGCCGTCGAACTCCAGCAGGGTGACGTGGCCGACGATGCCGGCCAGGTCGATCGCTGCTTCCACGCCGGAATTGCCGCCGCCGATCACCGCCACGCGCTTGCCCTTGAACAGGGGGCCATCGCAGTGCGGGCAGTAGGTCACGCCCTTGTTGCGGTACTCCTGTTCGCCCGGCACGTTCATGTTGCGCCAGCGCGCGCCGGTGGAAAGGATCACGGTCTTGGACTTGAGCGAGGCGCCGTTCGCCAGGTGCACTTCGAACAGCCCGTCGGGATCGGCCGGGGCGATCAGCTTCTCCGCGCGCTGCATGTTCATCACGTCCACGTCGTACTCGTGCACGTGTTGTTCCAGCGAGGCCGCCAGCTTCGGGCCCTCGGTATAGGCGACGGAGATGAAGTTCTCGATCGCCATGGTGTCCAGCACCTGGCCGCCGAAGCGCTCGGCCGCCACGCCGGTGCGAATGCCCTTGCGCGCGGCGTAGATCGCCGCCGCGGCGCCGGCCGGACCGCCGCCGACCACCAGCACGTCGAAGGGCTTCTTGGCCTTGATCTTCTCGGCGTCGCGCTTGGCCGCGCCGGTGTCCAGACGCGCCACGATCTGCTCGACGTCCATGCGGCCCTGGTCGAAGGGTTCGCCATTGAGGAACACGGTGGGCACGGCCATCACCTGGCGCTCGTTCACTTCGTCCTGGAACAGCGCGCCGTCGATGGCCACGTGCTTGATGTTGGGGTTGACCACGCTCATCAGGTTCAGCGCCTGCACGGTATCGGGGCAGCTGTGGCAAGAGAGCGACATGAAAGTCTCGAAGCGGAACTCGCCTTCGAGGTTGCGCACCTGCTCGAGCAGCTCCGGCGCAGCTTTCGACGGATGGCCCCCGACCTGCAGCAGGGCCAGCACCAGCGAGGTGAACTCGTGACCCAGCGGAATGCCGGCGAAGCGCACGCCGACATCGGTGCCCACGCGGTTGATCGCGAAGGACGGCTTGCGCGGGTCGGTGCCGGTACGGCTCACGCTGACCATGTCGGACAGCAAGGCGATCTCGTCCAGCAGTTCCGACAGCTCCTGCGACTTGGCGCTGTCGTCGAGGGAGGCCACCAGCTCGATCGGGTGCGTGACCTTCTCGAGGTAGGCCTTCAATGGGGTCTTCAGATCGGCATCCAACATGGTGGTGACTCCGTCGTATCGGTGATTCGGTTTCTTCGGGGTGAGCGCCACGAGCACCCGGCGGATGAGCCGGGCGTCGCGGGCAGCTTGTGTGTTCCGGAAAGGGGACCCGGCGGGATGTGCCGGGTCCCGGGGCGGCCCGAAAAGGCGGGCCGCAAAGCACGGGAAAGCAGTGGCTTAGATCTTGCCGACCAGGTCGAGCGACGGCTTGAGCGTCTTCTCGCCTTCCTTCCACTTGGCCGGGCACACTTCACCCGGGTGGGAGGCGACGTACTGCGCGGCCTTGACCTTGCGCAGCAGCTCGGAAGCGTCGCGGCCGATGCCATTGTCGTGGATCTCGCACAGCTTGATCTGGCCTTCCGGATTGATCACGAAGGTGCCGCGCAGCGCCAGGCCTTCTTCTTCGATCATCACGTCGAAGTTGCGGGTCAGGGTGCCGGTCGGGTCGCCGACCAGGGTGTACTTGACCTTCTTGATCGCGTCGGACGTGTCGTGCCACGCCTTGTGCGCGAAGTGGGTGTCGGTGGACACGCCGTAGATCTCCACGCCCAGCTTCTGGAATTCGGCGTAATGATCGGCCAGGTCTTCCAGCTCGGTCGGGCACACGAAGGTGAAGTCGGCCGGGTAGAACACCACCACCGACCACTTGCCCTTCAGGCTAGCGTCCGTCACCTCGACGAACTGGCCGTCCTTGTAAGCCTGGGCCTTGAACGGCTTGATATGGGTATTGATCAACGACATCGTTGTTTTCCCGTGTTGTGGTTGTTGGAAACGTAAAGATAGCCCGGAGTCGGGCATATATCTAATTGATTGTTGGGATGGCATCGATTGGTGGTGGCTATCGATGCTCCGGCGCCTGCGCTGACTCTTTAAGCTTGCGCTCTCTATCGTGACAAAAACGCGAGCGGAGCGGCCAGCCAGGCAGGCGCTTTCACTTCTGGCGGGCCTCGGCGCGGCTCACCTGTGCGTCTACGACGGTGGCGGTGACGATGTCGCTGCCCACATTCACCGTGGTGCGCAGCATGTCCAGGATGCGATCCACGCCGAGCACGATGCCGACGCCTTCCGGCGGTACGCCGAACGTGGACAGCAGGCCGGCGATCAGCGGAATGGAGCCGCCGGGGATGCCGGCGACCGCCACCGCGCTCAGCACCGACAGCAGCATCAGCACGCATTGCTGGGCCAGCGTCAGGTCGACGTTGAAGGCTTGCGCGACGAACAGCACCACGCAGCCTTCGAACAGCGCCGTGCCGCTCATGTTCATGGTGGCGCCCAGCGGCAGCACGAAGCCGGCGGTGCTTGGCGCGAGCCTCAGGTCGTCGCGCGCCACCGCCAGCGAAGCGGGCAGGGAGGCGCTGCTGGAGCTGGTCGAGAAGGCGGTGATCAGCAGCGGCCGGATCTGCCGGAAGTAGGCCAGCGGCGAACGCCCGGCCAGCAGCCGCAGCCACAGCGACATGGTGCCGAACAGATGCAGCGCCAGCGCCACTGCGCAGCCGGTCACGAACACCGCGAGGGTGAGCAGGATATCGGTGCCGATCTTTACGATGACGCTGTAGATCATCGCCGGCACCGCGATCGGGGCGAGCTTCAGCGCGAAGCCGACGATGCCGGTCATCAGCTCGCTGATCAGGTCCAGGCCGGCTTGCACCTTCGCGCGCTTGTCCTCGTCCAGGAGCGTGGCGGCGGCACCGACCAGGATGGCGAACAGGATCAGCGGCAGCACATCGCCCAGCGCGCCGCGGTCGTTGCCGACGAAGGCGCCGAACAGATTGCGCGGCATGAACATGTCCACCAGCGTGGCGAAGCTCAGGCCCGGTTGCTCATGCTGGCGCTCCACCGCCAGTTGCGCCTTGCCGCCGTACTCCTGCATCAGCCGCTCGCGCGAGCCGGGCTCCAGGTGATGCCCCGGCTGCAGCAGGTTCATCATGGTCAACCCGATCGCCACCGCGATCAGCATGTTCGCGGCGAACAGCGCGAAGGTGCGCCCGGCCAGCGGCCCGAGTCGATCCAGCCGGCCCAGCTGGGCGACGCCGGAAGCCAGCGAGGCGAACACCAGCGGAATCACCACGAAGAACAGCATGCGCAGGAAGATCTGCCCCAGCGGATCGAACACCGCGGTGGAGAAGGCTTGCATGGCCTTGAGCGCCGGCGGATGGAACTGGCCGACGGCCAGCGTGGCGACGGCGGCGACGACGCCGACGAACAGGCCCCAGAGGATGCGCGTGGCGAGACGGGTAGGTGTGCTCATCCGTTCGAGGGTAAGCGAGGGGCTCGTCCGGGTCACGCAAGAAAATGCGATTGCTGCCCCGCAGCACGAGCTGGAGCGGCCGCACGCGCTAAAATCGCCGCTTTACGCGGAGGCTCCATGACCCAGATCGCATCCCCCGGAGCGCGTTTTCGCGCCGCAGTCGCCCAGGAACAGCCGCTCCAGGTCATGGGCGCGATCACCGCCTATGCCGGCCTGATGGCCAAGCGCGTCGGCTACAAGGCGCTGTACCTGTCCGGCGGCGGCGTGGCCGCCAATTCGCTGGGCATGCCGGACCTGGGCATCTCCACCATGGAGGACGTGCTCACCGACGCGCGCCGCATCGTGGACGCCACCCAGATGCCGCTGCTGGTGGACATCGATACCGGCTGGGGCGGCGCCTTCAACATCGCCCGCACCATCCGCTCGTTCATCAATATCGGCGTGGCGGCGGTGCACATCGAAGATCAGGTCGGGCAGAAGCGCTGCGGCCACCGTCCCGGCAAGGAAGTGGTGCCGAAGGAAGAGATGGTCGACCGCGTCAAGGCGGCCGTCGACGCGCGCACCGACGCGGGCTTCGTCATCATGGCGCGCACCGACGCCGCAGCCGCCGAGGGCATCGACGCGGCGATCGACCGCGCCTGCGCCTACGTCGAGGCCGGCGCCGACATGATCTTCCCCGAGGCCATGAAGTCGCTGGACGACTATCGCCGCTTCAAGGCCGCGGTGAAGGTGCCGATCCTGGCCAACCTCACCGAGTTCGGCTCCACGCCGTTCTTCACCACCGACGAACTGCGCAGCGCCAACGTGGACATCGCGCTGTACTGCTGCGGGGCCTACCGCGCCATGAACAAGGCCGCGCTGAACTTCTACGAGACCGTGCGCAGCGAGGGCACCCAGAAGAACATCATCGACACGCTGCAGACGCGCGAGCAGCTGTACGACTTCCTCGGCTACCACACCTACGAGGACAAGCTGGACGCGCTGTTCGCCAACCAGAAGGGCTGACCCCAGGCCCGGATTTCCCGGCCGTCGCGCGGCGTTCGTGCGTGGCGGCCAGTCGCATGCATTTGAGGAGAGGTATCCGATGAGCGAGCAAGTTCTTCCCAAGGCCAAGAAATCCGTCGCCCTGTCCGGCGTGGCCGCGGGCAACACCGCGCTGTGCACGGTCGGCCGCAGCGGCAACGATCTGCATTACCGCGGCTACGACATCCACGACCTGGCAGCCAAGGGCTGCTTCGAGGAGGTCGCCTACCTGCTGGTGCACGGCGTGTTGCCGAACTGGGCCGAGCTCAATGCCTATCGCGCCAAGCTCAAGCGCTTGCGCGGCCTGCCCGCGCCGGTGAAGAGCGCGCTGGAGCTGCTGCCTGCCGCCACCCATCCGATGGACGTGATGCGTACCGGCTGCTCGGTGCTTGGCACCGTGCTGCCCGAGAAGGAGGATCACAACCTCACCGGTGCGCGCGACATCGCCGACCGCCTGATGGCCAGCTTCGGTTCCATGCTGCTGTACTGGTACCACTTCAGCCACAACGGCAAGCGCATCGAGACCGAGACCGACGACGAGTCGATCGCCGCGCACTTCCTGCATCTGCTGCACGGCAAGAAGCCCAGCGAGCTGCATGCGCACGCGCTGGACAAGTCGCTGGTCCTGTACGCCGAGCACGAGTTCAATGCCTCGACCTTCACCGCGCGCGTGATCGCGGGCACCGGGTCGGACATGTACTCGGCCATCACCGGCGCGATCGGCGCGCTGCGCGGTCCCAAGCACGGCGGCGCGAACGAAGTGGCGATGGAGATCATCGCGCGCTACCGCAACGCCGGCGAGGCGGAGGCGGATATCCGCGCCCGCGTGGAGCGCAAGGAGATCATCATCGGCTTCGGCCATCCGGTGTACACCGTGTCCGATCCGCGCAACGAGATCATCAAGGAAGTCTCGCGCAAGCTGTGCACCGAGGGTGGCAACCCGACGCTGTTCGATGTGTCCGAGCGCATCGAGAAGCTGATGTGGGAACTTAAGAAGATGTTCCCCAACCTCGACTGGTTCTCGGCCAGCGCGTACCACATGATGGGCGTGCCTACGGCGATGTTCACCCCGCTGTTCGTGATCGCGCGCACCTCTGGCTGGAGCGCCCACGTGATCGAGCAGCGCCAGGACGGCAAGATCATCCGTCCGAGCGCCAACTACACCGGTCCGGAGGATCAGGTGTACGTGCCGATCGAAAAGCGCTGATTCGTACCGCTTCGCGCGAGAAAAAGGGAGCCTTCGGGCTCCCTTTTTTTGTTCGCGCACGCGCTTCACGAGAGGGTGTCGCCGTGCGTCTGCGGCGGGTGAAGGTGTCGCGTATGTTTCACGTCCGATCCACGCCCAGTTCGCAGCGGTGCGGTGCGCGATGCGGTCAACTTGGCGGCGGCCATTTGGATGGCCAAATCGCGGCGGCTTTCCCGGCATGCCACGCATCGTCGCCGCCGGGCGCCGCGTTCTCCTCTGCATGGACGATCTCGATCCCAATGCCATCAGGAGTGTGCGACCCATGAATCGATGCATCGGAAGAACGCGCCGGAACAGGTTCGGCGCATCGCTGATCGCCGCCTTGTCCTTCCTGGTCTTCGCGGGAAGTGTCGCGCAGGCGGCCGAGGAAGCGGCGCTCAAGCCCGACGCCGCGCTGACTGCTGTCGGAACGATGGAGCAGCAGCTGCGGCCCCAGGGCGTGCCGGACAATTTCGTGGTGACCCCGAACGGCTATTTCGATCCTGCCTGCGTGCAGGTGGTGCATGAAGGCGAACAGCTGCACCAGGACGGCAGCATCCGGCGTGCGGATGGCTCGCTGCGCAAGCCGGCACTCTGCACGCAGCCGCATTTCGCGATGAACGGCACGCGGATCGAGCCCAACGGCATGGTGAGCTTCCCGGCACGGCAGAACCCGACCATCAACGGCTGGGTGATCGATACGAACTACACCAGCAGCACGCCGATCGGCCGTATCGTCGCCAGCTGGAAGGTGCCGAGCAATCCGTCCAGTTCCGGCAGCCAGGTGATCTATTTCTTCCCTGGCCTGGAACAGCTGCCCAACGTGCAGTCCATCCTGCAGCCGGTGCTGGGCTGGAATGGCTACAACGATCACGCCTGGACCATGGCCAGCTGGAACTGCTGCGTGAGCGGCACGACCTACCATAGCTCGCCGATCAACGTGTCGGTGGGCGACAGCATCACCGGCGACACGTACTCGAACTGCTCGCCGGGCGTCAGCTGTTCCACCTGGAAGATCGTTTCCAAGGATGTCACCAAGAACACCAGCACCACGCTGACGACCAATCCCTATGCCTCGCTGACCTGGGTCTTCGGCGGCGTGCTGGAAGCGTACGGCGTCAGCAACTGCAGCCAGTACCCAAGCAACGGTTCGATCGCCTTCACCAATATCAAGGTCTACGACCTCAACCAGGTGCAGGTCGCGTCGCCTCCGTGGACCAAGGACTATCCGGTCGGTTCGACTGCGCCGCAGTGCAATTACGGCATTACCGCCACGGCCTCCACCACCAACCTGGTGTACTGAGCGGGCCCGGCTCCGCCGCGGGCGCCTGCAACGGGCGCCCGTCTCGCGTGTGCGGCGGCGATGGTCATGCGGCGGGCGCATTCATGCGCAAACGATGTTGCCCATCATGCGCGTGGATGCAACGTTGGCGTTGGCACGGCACACGTGTGTCGTCGGCGTTACATGCATGCACGAGGCCGACATGGCAGTCTCGATGCGATGCCGCCGGCGTTCGACACCGGGCTGATCGACGCGGCGGCGAGGTTCGCAGTAACGCATCTGATGCACTTCGCATCGGCGCACGACGGGTTCTTTGTTCTGCTTTGTGCTCGCCGGCTAGCCCAAGTTGCTGACTTTCCGGGAAGAGTTCGCGTGGCGCTGAGAGTGCGCATGCGCGTGGCACGCATGTTGCCAATGCTTCGGGGCCGCTTAGTTCGGCGAACCAGGGGGCACACGCGTTCCGAAGGAGAGAGTCCATGCGCAAGACACTTATCGCCACGGCGATTCTGCTGGGTATTGGCCTGGCGCTGCCGGCCATGGCGGACGACAACTCGACCAATTCGCACAACAACAGTTCGACCCATACCCGGACCAATTCCAGTCAGGGTAACGACCGCAACAACAGCGGTGATGCTTATTCCACCGGTCAGGGTTCCGCGGGCGCCAACAACGGCGCGACGGCCACTTCATCCATTACCAGTTCCTTCGACACCAGCAAGGCCGTGGCGGTCAGCCGTCTCGACGGCACGGTCACCCAGATCTACGTCAGCGGCATCGGCAACGTAGCCAACAACTGGGGCAACGCCAACGGCGGCCGCGGCGGTTCGGGCGGCGACGCGTATGGCGGCTATGGCACCGGTGCCAGCGGCGGTGCTGCCGGCAATGGCGGCGATGCGCATGCGCGCAGTGGGCATGTGGGCGACAGCTCGGCATCCAGTGGCGCGGCCTTGGCAGGCGCAGGCGCGAGGGGCGGCGACAGCAGCGGCGACAACTATTCCAACGCCGATGCCAGTGCGCGCCGCAACAGTACCGGCGGCACGGCTACAGGCGGTAACGGCGGTTGGGCCGGTGGCGCGGCGACGGCCGGAACCTCCACCCCGACCAGCGGCAGCGCGACGGCCACCGGCGGCGCGAGCGGCGCGGCCGATGCGACCGGCGGTGTCGGCGGCATGGGTGGCGCAGGCGGCGAAGGCGTGGGCGGCGCGGCGGGCGGCGGTGCCGGCGGCAACGGCGCCGCGGGCGGCAGCGCGTGGGCCAATGCAGGCGCCTTCGATATGTCCAATCACATGGATGGCGCCGCGGCGGCAGCGGCGGGCGTGACGGTGATGGCGCAGAACAGCGGCGTGGCCGCGCTCACGCAGCAAAGCGTGAACGTGCAAGCCAATCTCAACGTCGGCCATTGATGCGCCATGGCGTGGCGGGGCCGCGTGCCCCGCCACGTTCGCGCAAGGGAGAACCGCCATGCGGAACATCAAGGCTGCATGCAGCGTGGGTTTGGCGTGCCTGTCGATCGGCGGTTGGGGCGTGGCCTTGGCCGGCTCGCCGCCGGCCTATCTGTCCACCGCACAGATCCCGGCGGGGGCGGTGTATCGCGCCGCTGCGACGCCACGTCCCGACGACGTCGAGGGGCTGGGCACACGGGTGGATACGGGGGTGCTCGCCGGTTTGAGCGGCGGTACCGACGTCAGCGCCAGCATCAGCTTGAACGGCACGGTCAGCGACAACCATGCCGATCATGTCGTCACGGGCTACAACACGATCAGCGCAGGCTCGTTCCAGGGCGCGGCGGGCGTGCCGATGGTGATCCAGAACACCGGTAACAACGTGCTGATCCAGAACGCGACCATCATCAACGTGCAGTTCCGTCCATGAGAGCCGCGCTGCCGCTGGTCTTGCTGACGGCGCTGTGCTGGCACGGCGCGGCGCCGGCGTCGTCGGTCCCGGTGCCCGGAGCGCAGGGGCAGGTGTTCAGTCTGCGGCTGACCAGCCTGAAGGAAGCGCGCTTCCGCAACACCATTCGCCAGAAGTACGACTTCAGTTGCGGCTCGGCTGCGGTGGCGACGCTACTTACCTACCAGTATGGCTATCCGGTCAATGAGCAGGCGGCGTTCGAGCAGATGTACGCGCACGGCGACCGCGCCAAGATCGGCAAGGAAGGCTTCTCGCTGCTGGATATCAAGCGCTATCTCGCGGCCAATGGTTTCGATGCCGACGGTTTCGACGTGCCGCTGGACAAGCTCGAACAGGAACACCTGCCGGCGATCGTGCTGGTGGACGAGCGCGGCTATCACCACTTCGTGGTGGTGAAGGGGCTGCGCGACGGGCGCGTGCTGATTGGCGATCCCGCCTTGGGCACGCGCTCGCTGCCGCGCGCGCGCTTCGAGGCGATGTGGAAGAACCGGCTGATATTCGTCATTCACAACCGCCGTTCGCTCGCCGTGTTCAACGGTGCATCGGACTGGCGCGCCGCGCCGATGGCGCCGCTGGGTTCGGGCATCGACCGGCGTGGCCTGGACGGCATGACTTTGCCCAAGCGGGGCCCGGGGGACATATGAGCAGGCGCGTGCTTGAGCTGAGGTGGTGTCTTGCGTTGTGCGCATCCGGGATCGCGATGACAGCCAGCGCGGACGAGCGCGGGCCTGCCGGCTGGCAGCCGGTGAGCGAAGCGCGGCTGGACGCCGCGCGCGGCGGTTTCGACTGGGGCGGTGGCCTGGTGGCCTCGCTGGGCATCGACCGCGCGGTGTATCTCAATGGGGCGCTGGTGACGTCGTTGCACATTCAGTTGCCGGATGTCGGGCATCTGAGCACGGTACAGGCTGGCGCGTTGTCGTCGGCCATCGATGCGGCTTCCGTGCTGCAGATCGGGCCGGGCAACACGGTCGATCCATCGGCGCTGAGTACGCCGATGGCCGCCACGCTGGTGCAGAACACGCTGGATAACCAGCACATCACCACGCAGACCACGCTGGACGTGTCGGTGAACAGCCTCGGTGCGTTTCGCAGCCTGAAT
Source organism: Dyella sp. CR10 (assembly GCF_055814425.1). Classification (NCBI taxonomy): domain Bacteria; kingdom Pseudomonadati; phylum Pseudomonadota; class Gammaproteobacteria; order Lysobacterales; family Rhodanobacteraceae; genus Dyella; species Dyella sp. CR10. Next base: position 3,100,986 of record NZ_CP185986.1, on the reverse strand, counting down.
CTCCAGCAGAGCCTGCAGGCGGCGACGGCCAATCCGCTTGGCCGCTGAGCAAGCGAGCCGGGATTCCATAAAGGGGGAAGGGCGATGATCAGGGTTCGTCGGGTAGGGGGGTATCGAATGGGAGCCGGCGCTCGCCGCGGTGGAACGCGGTGGCGTCATGGCGCAGCGGCGGGTCTGATCCTGCTCGCCGGCACGGTCGCCGCGCAGCAGACGCAGGCGCCGGCGGCAGCCGTGAGCGGTGCGTCGCCATCGGCTGAGGTGGACGATTTGCACGTACAGGTGAAGGCGCAAGCCGAGCGCCTGGATGCGATGCGCAGCCAGATCGCCGCGCAGATGGAACAGCTTGAAGCGATGAAGCGCACGCTCGCCGCGCAGGAGGCCGAGTATCAGTCACTGCGGCATGCCGTAGGCATGGATGTCTTGGAGCGGCAGCGCGCGGGCAATATCCGCGCCGCCGGCAGCATGGCCACCGCGCAGCCGATGCCGGGCATGGACGCGCTGGCGCCAGCCCAGTCCGCGGAAGACAACGAGCCGGTGGGTCAGGCGCCGCCAAAAGACACGCGGCCTCCGGAAGTCGCGCCGATCTTCGATCAGCCCGGCGTGTTGACGCCACGCGGCAAGCTGATCGTGGAGCCTTCGTATCAGTTCGGCTATTCGTCGGCCGAACGCGTGGCGCTGGTGGGTTATACGGTGATTCCCGCGATCCTGATCGGCCTGATCGATGCGCGCCAGGTGAAGACCACCACGCAGACCGGCGCGATCGCACTGCGTTACGGCATCACCAATCGCCTGGAGGCCGAGGTGCGCGTGCCCTACGTGTATGGGCATACCGACACCATCAGCCGCGAGATCTTCACCGGTTCGGCGACCGACCGGGTGTTCGGCGCCAGCGGTCACGGGCTGGGCGACGTCGAAGCCACGGCGCGCTACCAGTTCAACGATGGCGGCGCAGACAAGGCCTATTACGTGGCCTGGCTGCGCTTCAAGTCGCGCACGGGACGCGATCCCTTCGAGGTGACCACCGATTGCGTGCAGCGCTGCGTGCAGAACGCGACGGGTACCGGCTTGCCGCTGCAGTTGCCGACGGGCAGCGGGTTCTACTCGCTGCAACCTGGCGTGACCTGGCTGTATCCGTCCGATCCGGTGGTGTTCTTCGGCAATGTGAGCTACCTGCACAACTTCGCGCGCAGCCATGTCAGCCGCACGCTGTTGCTGGCGGGCAGGGAACAGCTGGGCAGGGTGAAGGTGGGCGACGTAGCCGACGTGAGCGTGGGCATGGGCCTGGCGCTCAACGAGAAGGCGTCCTTCAGCATCGGCTATGACCAGAGCTGGGTGGGCGTGACCAAGCAGAACAATCACACGGTGGCCGGTTCGGCCAAGACGGTGCTAGGCACCTTGCTGATCGGCGGCTCGTATCGCTTCAGCGAGAAGCGCACGTTGAACTTCACCTTGGGCGTCGGCGTGACGCGCGATACGCCGGATGCGACGGTGACGGTGCGCGTGCCGATGACGTATTGAAAACGCCGTCATTCCGGCTGCGCAGGAATGACGGCGAAGAGTGTTCAGAGGCCTTCGGCTTTCATCGCCGCGCGAACGCCCGCGTCTTCGCGCATGCGCCGGGCGAAGCTTTCCAGGTGCTCCAGACCCGACAAGTCCACGCCCTTGCCCCTGGCCCAGCGCTGCACCACGAACAGGTAGGGATCGGCGATCGAGCGCGTGCCAGCCAGCCAGTCGCGATCGGCCAGTTGCGCGTCGAGCCGTTCGAACATGCCGCGCAGGCGCGTGCGCGCATTCGCCTGCAGCTCGGCATGCACGGATTCATCCGCGACGAAGCGCTGCGGATTGAAGATGGGCTTGAAGGCCTGATGCACGTCGGAGTTGAGGTAGGCCAGCCAGCGCAGCACCTCCGCGCGACCGCGCGGGCCTTCGCCGGCGAGCCTGGCGTCCGGAAAACGGTCGGCAAGGTAGGCGAGGATGGCGACGTTCTCGGTCAGCAGCCAGCCGTCGTCGTCCCGCAGCACCGGCACCTGGCCGGTGGGATTGACCTTCAAGTACGCGGGCGAACGCAGCTGATCGCGTGGCACCGCTTCGGCCTCGTAGGCGGCGCCTGTCCATTCGAGCACGATGTGGTCGGCGAGCGAGCAGGCGCCGGGAATGTAGTACAGCTTCATGGGAGGAACTCGTGGCGCAGGAAGGGGCCGCAGTGTGGCGGCCCCTTCCGGCTAGCTCAAGCGGTCCGCGCGAGGCGCTCGCGGCGGCGCTGCGCCAGCCAGCCACCACCGCAGATCGCGGCGACCAGCGCCGCGTCCAGCACGTAGCGCGCCCAGTCGTGACCATCGAACCAGGGCTTGAGCAGGTGGTCGTGCGCGATCATGCGCGCCGCGGTCCAGGCGATGGCGCCGGCGCCGATGTAGACGATGAGGGGGAAGCGCTCGATCAGCTTGAGGATGAGGGTGGAACCCCACACCACCAGCGGCACGCTGATGGCCAGGCCGATGATCACCAGGGTCATGTGGCCACCGGAGGCGCCAGCGATGGCCAGCACGTTGTCCAGGCCCATCAGCGCATCGGCGACCACGATGGTGCGGATGGCCGACCAGAAGCTGGCCGCGGCGCCGACCTTGTGTCCGTCGCCCTCGTCGGAGCGCAACAGCTTCCAGGCGATCGGCAGCAACAGCAGGCCACCGGCCAGCATCAGGCCAGGCAGCTTGAGCAGGTAGACCACCACGGCGGTCAGCGCGACGCGTACCGCCACCGCGCCGAACGTGCCCCAGAACACGGCTTTCTTCTGCAACGCCTTGGGCAGATTGCGCGCGGCCAGCGCGATGACGATGGCGTTATCGCCCGCCAGCACCAGGTCGAGCAGGACGATGGCGAGCAGGCCGGAGAAGAATTCGGGAGTGAGGAAATCCATGCGGTTCATGTTCCTGCGCGCGGGACGAATGCAGCAACCACGAGCGCACGCAGCCTCGTGATTACCGCAAAAGTCTCGTTCGCGGCGGAACCGCTGCAGTGACCGGAGCGGTGCCCCGCTCGTGATGACGACCGCTGCACGGGCGCCGATCGACGGCGTCCCGGAACTACTCCCCTTTGGGATAAGTGTGGCGTCATTGTCGACGCCGCCGTGCATACCAGTCAAGGCAAAGCCCTTAAGGAAAAGGCTTTCCCTCGCTACAATGTGTCGATTCCGCAGCCAAGCGAGCGGCCGCTGGCTGGCGTATGCGGCCCGGGCGCCGGCTTGCGCTCAGCCGGGCGTCTATCTCCAGGGTTCTCGACACTTATGAATACCGTCTACCGCCAATCCCTCCCCGGCACGTCGCTGGACTATTTCGATGCGCGAGCCGCCGTGGAGGCGATCCAGCCGGGCGCCTACGATGCGTTGCCATACACCTCGCGTGTGCTCGCCGAGAACCTGGTGCGCCGTTGCGATCCGGCGATCCTGGTGGAGTCGCTCAAGCAGCTCATCGAGCGCAAGCGCGAGCGTGATTTCCCCTGGTTCCCGGCGCGCGTGGTCTGCCACGACATTCTCGGGCAGACGGCGCTGGTGGACCTGGCCGGCCTGCGCGATGCGATCGCCGATCGCGGCGGCGATCCGGCCAAGGTGAATCCGGTGGTGCCGGTGCAGCTCATCGTCGACCACTCGCTGGCGGTGGAGTGCGGCGGTTTCGACCCGAACGCGTTCGCGAAGAACCGCGCCATCGAGGATCGCCGCAACGAAGACCGCTTCCACTTCATCGAGTGGACCAAGAAAGCGTTCGAGAACGTCGACGTGATTCCGCCGGGCAACGGCATCATGCACCAGATCAACCTGGAGAAGATGTCGCCGGTGATCCAGGTGCAACACGATGATCAAGGCAGGGGTGTCGCCTATCCGGATACCTGCGTCGGTACCGACAGCCACACGCCGCATGTGGATGCGCTTGGCGTGATCGCCATCGGCGTGGGCGGCCTGGAAGCGGAGAACGTGATGCTCGGCCGCGCCTCGTGGATGCGCCTGCCCGACATCATCGGCGTGGAGCTCACCGGCAAGCGCCAGCCCGGCATCACCGCCACCGATATCGTGCTCGCGCTGACCGAGTTCCTGCGCAAGGAGAAGGTGGTCGGCGCTTACCTGGAGTTCCGCGGCGAAGGCGCGGCCAGCCTCACGCTGGGCGATCGCGCGACCATTTCCAACATGGCGCCGGAGTACGGCGCCACCGCCGCGATGTTCTTCATCGACGGTCAGACCCTCGACTACCTGCGCCTCACCGGCCGCAGCGACGAGCAGGTCAAGCTGGTAGAGACCTACGCCAAGGCCGCCGGCCTGTGGGCCGATACGCTCGCCGCGGCGCAGTACGAGCGCACGCTGACGTTCGACCTGTCTTCAGTGGTGCGCAACATGGCGGGGCCGTCCAATCCGCACAAGCGCCTGCCGACGTCCGACCTGGCTGCGCGCGGCATCGCCGGTCAGTGGGAAGAGCAGCCGGGCCAGATGCCCGATGGCGCCGTCATCATCGCCGCCATCACCAGCTGCACCAACACCAGCAATCCTCGCAACGTGATCGCGGCGGCGCTGCTGGCGCGCAACGCGAACGCTCGCGGCCTCGTGCGCAAGCCGTGGGTGAAGAGTTCGCTCGCGCCCGGCTCCAAGGCAGTGGAGCTGTATCTGAAGGAGGCGAACCTGCTGCCCGAGCTTGAAAAGCTCGGCTTCGGCATCGTCGCGTTCGCCTGCACCACCTGCAATGGCATGTCCGGCGCGCTTGATCCGGCGATCCAGCAGGAGATCATCGACCGCGATCTGTACGCCACCGCGGTGCTGTCCGGCAACCGCAACTTCGATGGCCGCATCCACCCGTACGCGAAGCAGGCTTTCCTGGCTTCGCCGCCACTGGTCGTGGCCTATGCCATCGCCGGCACCATCCGCTTCGATATCGAGAAGGACGCGCTCGGCGTCGACGCCAACGGCCAGCCGGTGACGCTCAAGGACATCTGGCCGAGCGACGAGGAGATCGACGCGATCGTGTCCTCCAGCGTGAAGCCGGAGCAGTTCCGCAAGGTCTACGATCCGATGTTCGCGCGCGCCGGGCAGGGCGGCACGAGTGCCGCGCCGCTGTATGACTGGCGCGCGCAGAGCACGTACATTCGCCGTCCGCCGTACTGGGAAGGCGCCCTTGCGGGCGAGCGCACGCTCAAGGGCATGCGTGCGCTGGCGGTGCTAGGGGACAACATCACCACCGACCATCTGTCGCCTTCCAACGCGATCCTGCCCAACAGCGCGGCCGGCGAGTACCTTGCGAAAATGGGCCTGCCGGAAGAGGACTTCAATTCGTACGCGACGCATCGCGGCGACCACCTGACCGCGCAGCGTGCCACCTTTGCCAATCCCACCCTGGTCAACGAAATGGCCGTTGTCGATGGCGAAGTGAAGAAAGGTTCTCTTGCGCGCGTGGAGCCGGAAGGGAAGGTCATGCGCATGTGGGAGGCGATCGAGACCTACATGGAGCGCAAGCAGCCGCTGATCGTGATCGCCGGTGCCGACTATGGCCAGGGTTCGTCGCGCGACTGGGCCGCGAAGGGCGTACGCCTGGCGGGTGTGGAGGCGATCGCGGCCGAAGGCTTCGAGCGCATCCACCGCACCAACCTGATCGGCATGGGCGTGCTGCCGCTGGAGTTCAAACCCGGCACCAGCCGCAAGACGCTGGGCATCGACGGCACCGAGACTTTCGACGTCGTCGGTGCGCGCACGCCGCGCGCCGACCTCACGCTGGTCATCCACCGCAAGAACGGCGAGCGCGTCGAGGTGCCGGTGACCTGCCGACTGGATACTGCCGAAGAGGTCTCGATCTATGAGGCGGGCGGCGTGCTGCAGCGCTTCGCGCAGGATTTCCTCGAAGCCTCGCAGGCGGCCTGAGCCGCTAAAGGACACGCACGAACATGGCACACGCTTCCCAGATTCGCATTCCCGCCACGTATATGCGTGGAGGCACCAGCAAGGGTGTGTTCTTCCGCCTGCAGGATCTGCCCGAGGCGGCGCAGGCGCCAGGCACCGCGCGCGATGCGCTGCTGCTGCGCGTGATCGGCAGCCCCGATCCTTACGGCAAGCAGATCGACGGCATGGGCGGCGCCACCTCCAGCACCAGCAAGACGGTGATCGTGTCCAGGAGCACGCGTGCGGATCATGATGTGGACTATCTGTTCGGGCAGGTGGCGATCGACAAGGCCTTCGTCGACTGGAGCGGCAATTGCGGCAACCTGTCGGCGGCCGTGGGTCCATTCGCCATCGCCGGCGGCCTGGTCGACCCGGCGCGCGTGCCGCGCGACGGCATCGCCACGGTGCGTATCTGGCAGGCCAATATCGGCAAGACGATCATTGCGCACGTGCCCATGACGGCCGGCGCGGTGCAGGAGACCGGCGATTTCGAGCTGGACGGCGTGACGTTTCCTGCGGCCGAAGTGCAGCTGGAATTCATGGATCCGGCCGCGGAAGAAGAGGGTGCCGGCGGCGCGATGTTCCCGACCGGGCACCTGATCGACGACCTGGAGGTGCCGGGCGTCGGCACGCTCAAGGCGACCATGATCAACGCCGGCATTCCGACGATCTTCGTCGAGGCCGCGGCGATCGGCTACAACGGCACCGAACTGCAGGATGCGATCAATGGCGACCCTGAGGCCCTGGCCATGTTCGAGGCTATTCGCGCACATGGCGCGCTGTGCATGGGCCTGATCAAGTCGCTCGACGAGATCGCCACGCGCCAGCACACGCCCAAGGTCGCGTACGTCGCCAAGCCGGCCGACTACGTTGCCTCGAGCGGCAAACCGGTCGCGGCGAGTGATGTCGACCTGCTGGTGCGTGCGATGTCGATGGGCAAACTGCACCACGCCATGATGGGTACGGCAGCCGTGGCGATTGGTACGGCGGGGGCGATTCCGGGCACGCTGGTGAATCTTGCGGCGGGCGGCGGTGAACGCCAGGCGGTGCGCTTCGGCCATCCGTCGGGTACGTTGCGGGTGGGGGCGGAGGCGGCGCTGGTCGATGGCGCCTGGGCCGTCACCAAGGCGATCATGAGCCGCAGCGCGCGCGTGCTGATGGAGGGCTGGGTGCGCGTACCGGCGGCGTGAGTCGCAGGGTGGGCGTTCGTCCGCTGTATGGTGTCAGCAGCAGGTTTGAACGATCCGACATCGCGGCGGTTTCCCTTTCGTCAGGAGACGAGCCTCATGAGCGCGCACGACATCCGTTCCGCCAAGCGGCCCGATCCCGACCGGCTGATGGTCGACGTCGCGGATTATGTCGTCGACTACCGCATCGATTCGCAGGAGGCGTACGACACCGCGCGGTACATGCTGCTGGACTCTCTCGCTACCGCCATGATGGCGATGAAGTTTCCGGAATGCGTAAAGCACCTGGGCCCGCTTGTCCCGGGTGCCACCCTGCCGGGCGGTGCGCGCGTGCCGGGCACCAGCCACGAGCTGGACCCGGCGCAGGCGGCATTCGCCATCGGCACGCAGATCCGCTGGCTGGATTTCAACGACACCTGGCTGGCCGCCGAATGGGGGCATCCGTCCGACAACCTCGGCGCCATTCTGGCGGTGGCTGATTACCTGAGCCGCAAGGCCGAACGCGAAGGTGGCAGGCCGCTCTCAGTGCGCGACGTGCTGACCTATGCAGTCAAGGCGCATGAGATCCAGGGTTGCTACGCGCTCAAGAACAGCTTCAATCGCGTCGGGCAGGATCACGTGATCCTGGTGCGCCTGGCTTCCACCGCCGTGGCTACGGCGATGCTTGGCGGAAGTCGGGATCAGATCGTCACCGCGATCTCGCACAGTTGGATCGACAATGGCGCGTTGCGCACCTATCGGCATGCGCCCAACACCGGTCCGCGCAAGAGCTGGGCGGCCGGCGATGCGTGCCGTCGCGCCGTCCTTCACGCGATCAATGCGGTGTACCGCGAGGTAGTGGGCTACCCATCGGCGCTCAGCGCGAAGACCTGGGGTTATTACGACGTGGCCTTCGGGGGCAGGGCGTTCGAGTTCGAACGGCCGTTTGGCAGCTATGTCATGGAGAACGTGCTGTTCAAGATCAGCTATCCGGCCGAGTTCCACGCCCAGACCGCAGTGGAGTGCGCCATGAAGCTGCACCCGCTGGTGGCGGACCGGATCGACCAGATCGCGACGGTGGCCATCGATACGCAGGAGGCGGGGCGTCGCATCATCGACAAGACCGGGCCGCTGGCCAACTACGCCGATCGTGACCATTGCATTCAATACATGGTGGCGGTGCCGCTGATCTTCGGTCGCCTCACGGCCGCGGACTACGGCGACGAAGTGGCCGCAGACCCACGCATCGATGCCTTGCGCGACAGGACGGTGGTCGGCGAGAACCCGAAGTTCACCGAGGACTACTTCGATCCGGGCAAGCGCTACATCGGCAACTCGGTGCAGGTGTACTTCAAAGACGGCAGCTGCACGGAAAAAGTGTCGATCGATTACCCCATCGGCCACCGCAGGCGCCGGGCCGAGGGCATCCCGGTGCTGCTCGACAAGTTCGAGGGTGCCTTGCGCGGGCACTTGCCGGCGCGGCAGGTCGAGGCGATCCTCGGGGCCACGGGAGACCCTTCAACGCTCGATGCCATGCCTGTACAGGACTTTCTGGGACTCTTCACGTTGTAAAGACGGCGTGAGCTGAAAACTGAACGAGCGTTCGGAGTGGCTGGCAATTGTTTGTTTTTTGCTAAACTCTCCGCGCCCGTTTCGGGTGGTTTAGCTTCAAGTAGGCCGGCATCGGCCCGGACTCATGGTGGGGAGACCCTCAGGGCTTCCCGCCTGGGGGTGGAACGGACGCGAAAACCAATAAACGAGGAGACACCTGATGAATCGTAAGGGCTTGTACTTCCTGATCGCGCTTGCCCTGGGCGGCGTAGGTGCCGCTCATGCGCAGGACAGCAGTTCCAGCGCTGCCACTCCCACCTACGACGGCCGCTGGTATATCGCCCCGACCGTGGGCGGCTACTACAACGACACCGACCGCAACACCAACAGCCGTCAGGTCTATTACGGCCTGGGCGTGGGCAAGTTCATCGCGCCGAACACGTCGATCGACCTGTTCATCGACCGCACCAAGCGCGACATCGACCGCAAGATCGGCGGCGGTAACTGGTCCAACAACAATTACGGCGTGGCCGCGCGCTACTACTTCGGCGCCTGGGATGCCTGGCGTCCGTACCTGCTGGCCGGCGTGATGGGCAGCTACCACCACAGCCGCTTCGACAACGGCTGGTCGCCGGCCGCCGAACTGGGCGTGGGTATTTCCAAGACCATCACCGACAGCTCCGACATCCGTGCCGAAGCCGGCTATCGCTACGACTGGGACGACAAGACCCAGCCGGAGAAGAATGGCTACGGCGACTGGTTCCTGGGCTTCAGCGTGGTGTCGCGCTTCGGAGCTCCGCCGGTTGCTCCGACCGTTGCGCCGCCTCCGGCGGCTCCCGACTGCTCCAAGCTGGACAGTGACGGCGACGGCGTGAACGACTGCGACGACAAGTGCCCGGGTACGCCTGCCGGTACCATCGTCGGTCCGGACGGCTGCCCGCAGAAGGTCGTGATCGACCTGCGCGGCGTGAACTTCAAGTTCGACTATCCGAAGAAGGGCCACGTGAAGGCCGGCGAGATCGGCAAGGCGTTGGCCGCCCCGACCGCCGATTCGATCGCGATCCTGGACCAGGCCGTCGACACCCTGCAGCGCTATCCGCAGGTGAAGGTCACGGTGGCCGGCTACACCGACTCGGTCGGTACCGATGCCTACAACCAGAGCCTGTCGGAGCGTCGCGCGCAGATCGTGTACGACTACCTGACCTCGCACGGCATCGACGCCAGCCGCCTGCAGGGCCCGATCGGCCATGGCAAGAACGACCCGATCGACAGCAACGACACGGAGAGCGGCCGCGCCCGCAACCGTCGCACCGAGCTGCAGGTTCAGCAGTAATCGACCGCAAGGTCGTTTGGAAAAGCCCGGCGCAAGCCGGGCTTTTCTTTTATGTCTCCTTGAAAGCGCCTGGGTGAGGGCTTCGTTCACGCGAATTTGCCTGAACGAGAACCCACCGAAAGCTTAAGCTGTCATGTTTGCCTGTTAAGGGAGGTGCGTATCTCTTAACGGTTTTGCTACACTCCGCCCCGCTTGCTGTTAGGAACGTCAAGCAAGGGACATTGAAGGTCCCTGTATGTCGAACCCTGAAGTTCTGACGCGCGATTTCCGTCTGGGGTGGAACGGACGCGAAAACCAATAAACGAGGAGACACCTGATGAATCGTAAGGGCTTGTATTTTCTGATTGCCCTGGCCCTGGGCGGCGTGGGTGCCGTTCACGCGCAGGACAGCAGCTCCAGCGCCTCGGCCGGCTATGACGGCCGCTGGTACATCGCCCCGACCGTGGGCGGTTACTACAACGACACCGACCGCAACACCAACAGCCGTCAGGTCTATTACGGCCTGGGCGTTGGTAAGTTCATTGCCCCGAACGCCTCGATCGATCTGTTCATCGACCGCACCAAGCGCGACATCGATTCGAAGATCGGCGGCGGCAACTGGTCGAACAACAACTACGGCGTGGCCGCCCGTTTCTACTTCGGCGCTCAGGACGCCTGGCGTCCGTACCTGCTGGCCGGCGTGATGGGCAGCTACCACCACAGCCGCTTCGACAACGGCTGGTCGCCGGCTGCCGAACTGGGCGTGGGTATCTCCAAGGCGATCACCGACAGCTCCGACATCCGTGCCGAAGCCGGCTACCGCTACGACTGGGACGACAAGACCCAGCCGGAGAAGAACGGCTACGGCGACTGGTTCCTGGGCTTCAGCGTGGTGTCGCGCTTCGGCGCTCCGCCGGCTGCCCCGGTGGCCGCCACCCCGCCGCCGGCTGCGCCTGACTGCTCCAAGCTGGACAGCGACGGCGACGGCGTGAATGACTGCGACGACAAGTGCCCGGGCACCCCCGCCGGTACGCTGGTCGGTCCGGATGGTTGCCCGCAGAAGGTCGTGATCGACCTGCGTGGCGTGAACTTCAAGTTCGACTATCCGAAGAAGGGCCACGTGAAGGCTGGCGAGATCGGCAAGGCTCTGGCCGCCCCGACCGCCGACTCGATCGCGATCCTGGACCAGGCCATCGATACCCTGCAGCGCTACCCGCAGGTGAAGGCGACCGTTGCCGGCTACACCGACTCGGTCGGTACCGATGCCTACAACCAGAGCCTGTCGGAGCGTCGCGCGCAGATCGTGTACGACTACCTGACCTCGCACGGCATCGACGCCAGCCGCCTGCAGGGCCCGATCGGTCACGGCAAGAACGACCCGATCGACAGCAACGACACGGAGAGCGGCCGCGCCCGCAACCGTCGCACCGAGCTGCAGGTTCAGCAGTAATCGACCGCAAGGTCGTTTGGAAAAGCCCGGCGCAAGCCGGGCTTTTCTTTTGGGCGGACTGGGGCACGATGGCCGGCATGAGGCGAAACGAAGGGCAGGGCAGGCGACCGTCTCCCCGGCGCGCCGCGGCACAAACGCAGGCGGCGCCCAGGCACGGTCTGGCACGTGTGCTCAGCAAGCTGGGCGTGTGCTCGCGCAGCCAGGCGGAACAGGCCGTGCGCGCGGGACGGGTCAGCGTGGACGGGCGCGTGGTACTGGATCCCGAACGTCCCACGGATCCCGCGCGCCAGCGCCTCCAGCTCGACGGCATACCGGTGAGTGAGGCGCGTCGCGTCTACATCGTTCTCAACAAGCCGCGTGGCATCGTGGTGAGCGCCGCGGACGAGCGCGGTCGCGATACGGTCTATGACCTCCTCAAGGACGCCGGCCTGCCATGGCTGGGCCCAGTGGGGCGCCTGGACAAGGCCAGCGAGGGCTTGCTGCTGCTGAGCAACGATAGCTCCTGGGCCGCGCGGCTCACCGAGCCGCGCCACCACGTGGACAAGACCTATCACGTGCAGATCGACGCTCTTCCCGGTGCCACGCTGCTGGAACGCCTGGTGGAGGGCGTGACGGACGACGGCGAGCGGCTCGCGGCCAGGCGCGCCGCGCTGCTGCGCGCGGGCGAGAAGAACGCCTGGCTGGAGGTCGTGCTCGACGAGGGCAGAAACCGCCATATCCGGCGACTGCTGGCCGCGCACGGGATCGGCGTCCTGCGGCTGATCCGCGTGGCGATTGGCCCGTTGCCGCTGGGTGATCTGCCCAAGGGGCACTGGCGCCATCTGCAGCCGGACGAAGTGGCAGCGCTTTCGCGCTGAATCCGCGTGCAGCCCTCAGCGGTGTTCGGCGGCATCCAGCCGTGCCTGCACCACGCTCAGCGTACGCTCCCATGCCGGGTGCGCCCGCGCCGGATCCATCACCGCATAAATCGGATTGAGGCATGGTTTGCCCGCTTGCATCATGGCGACGATATCGCCACGCGCCTCGCTCTCGCGCCCGCAAGCGCGCGGCACGATGGAGAGCCCGCGCCCGGCAGCCACCCAGTCCAGCACTTCTTCCAGCTCTTCGAAATGCGCGACGCTGCGCAGCCGCGCAGGTTTTTCGCCCAGGACCTGGGTGAACCAGGTGGCGAACACGTAGTCGCTTTCGTCGTAGGTGACGTAGTCGGCCTGGGCGAGCGTGGTGGCGTCCAGCGCGGGCAGGGGGCGGCTCGCCGGAGCGATCAGCGCGACCTCTTCGGTAGCCGCCGCGACTACGCGCAACGAGCCTTGCGGCGGCATCCGGTGCACGAAGCCAAGGTCGCAGGCACCGGCCTCGACCTGGCGCACGACTTCCTCCGCGGTAGGGAAGCTCATGCGGATGGGTACATCCGCCAGAGGACCTTCCCGGAACAGTGGCAGCAGCTCATAGCGACCGAAGCCGCTCACCGCCGAGATGCGCAGCGGTCGCGCCTCGGCAGGCTCGTCCCGCATGGCATCGTGCACCCTGGCCCAGTCGCGGCCCATGTCGCGGCAGAACGCCAGCAGCCGTTCGCCGGCGGCATTGGGCACGAGCGGGCCCTGACCGCGAAGGAACAGCGGCATGCCCAGCGCTTCCTCGAGCTTGCGCAACTGGTAGCTCACCGCCTGCTCGGTACGATGCAGCGAAGCCGCCGCCGCACGCAGGCTGCCGCCTTCGCAGACGGCGCGGAACGCGTGCAGGTAGCGCAGCTCCACATTCATGGGCGGGACTCTTGGGGAGGTCAAAGAATTTTGCGGGCGAGGCCAAAAAGATTCGCATGGCCTCGAATGGAGCGGCAAGCCCAGAATTCCCGGCATCCAACTTTCCGGGAATGCCCATGCGCCGACGTCCTTTCGCATCGCTTCTGGCCATGGCTCTCGCCTTGCCTGCCCATGCCGGTTCGGGCGATGCCGCACATTTCTTCATCTACCGCATGGAGCCCGGCCCCGCCGCGAAGTTCGAAGAAGGCTACCGCCATCATCTGGAATGGCACCGCGACCATCGCGATCCGCTGTCCTGGTACGGATGGACCATCGAGGATGGCGAGCGCAGCGGCTACTTCGTGGATGCCAGCGTGGGCGAACCGTTCGCCGCGTTCGACCATCGCGTGGATGTCGCCGGCGATGGCGCGGATTTTCGTGCCAATGTCGCTCCTTACGCCAAGCCGCTGGGGCAGCCTGCCTATGTGCTGCTGCGCGAAATCAGCACCGGCACGCCACTGGAGGATGGCAAGCCCAGCGCGACCATGCAGGTGACCCACGTCCGCGTCCGGCTTGGCATGGAGGCCCGCTTCGAGCGTGCGCTCGCGGTCTCGCGCCAGGTGCTGCTGAAGACGCCGGGCGCGCCCGCGCATACCTGGTACAGGCTGGTGACCGGCGGCGACACGGCGCAATACATGCTGCTGGTCGCTCGCGATGGCTGGGCCGGCTACGACCGTTTCGAGCAAAGCCTGGGAGCGCTGTTGAACGGCGACCAGAATGCGACGCGTGATCTGGCCGACGCCGTGCAGTCCGCCACCACGGAAACCTGGCGCTATCGCCCCGAACTCAGCGCGCTACATTGAAGGGCCATGGAAGCGGGCCGCATGCCGCGGCACGCTTCCATGGCGAGAGGTCAGCTGATGACGCCCAGCTCGCGTCCGACTTTGGTGAATGCCGCGATGGCGTGATCCAGATGCTCGCGCGTATGCGCCGCGCTCATCTGGGTGCGGATGCGGGCCTGGCCCTGCGGCACCACCGGGTAAAAGAAGCCGGTGACATAGATGCTTTCATCCAGCAGCCTGGCCGCCATGGTCTGCGCCTTCTTGGCGTCGTAGATCATTACCGGCACGATCGGATGCACGCCCGGCTTGATGTCGAAGCCCGCCGTGGTCATCTGCTCGCGGAAGTAGTGCGTGTTCTCCTGCACTCGCTGGCGCAGCTCGCCTGCGCTCGACAGCATGTCGAATACCTTGATCGCCGCTGCCACCACATGCGGCGGCAGCGAGTTGGAGAACAGGTACGGGCGCGAGCGCTGGCGCAGCAGCTCGATCACTTCCGCCGGGCCGGTGGTAAAGCCGCCCAGCGCGCCACCGAGAGCCTTGCCCAGGGTGCCGGTGAAGATGTCGATCTTATCCATCACGCCATTGACCTCGGCAGAGCCGCGGCCGGTGGCGCCGAGGAAGCCGGTGCAGTGGCATTCGTCGATGTGCACCATGGCGCCGTACTTCTCCGCCAGCGCCGTGATCTGATCCAGCGGTGCGACGAAGCCGTCCATCGAAAACGCGCCATCGGTGGTGATCAGCTTGGTGCGCGCGCCCGCGGCGTCGGCCGCTTGCAGCTGCTTCTCCAGGTCCGCCATGTCGCAGTTGGCGTAGCGGAAGCGCTTGGCCTTGCACAGGCGGATGCCGTCGATGATCGATGCATGGTTGAGCGCGTCGGAGATGATCGCGTCCTCTTCGCCCAGCAACGGCTCGTACAGGCCGCCGTTAGCGTCGAAGCAGGCGGCGTAGAGGATGGTGTCCTCGGTGCCGAAGAACTCGGCGATCTTCTTTTCCAGCTGCTTGTGCAGATCCTGCGTTCCGCAGATGAAGCGCACCGAGGCCATGCCGAAGCCGTGCGTGTCCAGCGCCTCCTTGGCGGCCAGGATCACGTCCGGATGATCGGCCAGGCCCAGGTAATTATTGGCGCAGAAATTGAGTACCCGGCGTCCACCTTCCAGTTCGATCTCGGCCGATTGCGGCGAGACGATCACGCGCTCGGCCTTGAACAGGCCCTGGTCGCGGATGGAGTCCAGTTCGGCGGCGTAGCGCGCCTTGGCGTTGTCGGTGTAGCTCATCGGATTCGGCCCTGGGGGAAAGATGCCGATTGTGAGCCTTCGCGTGGTTTCCGGAAACCTCTGGGTGACGCAGCGGGGCGGGGCCGGCATGGCCCCGCTCGCGCCGTCGCGCTCAATGCAGGCCGAAATCCACCCGCGTCGTCTTGCCCTTGTCGTCGATACCTTCGGCGGTGAGCTTGGGATCCTTCATCCCATAGCGATTGTCCGGCAGCTTGCCCTTGAGCCAGTCGCGCACGGCTGTTGCGCGGCGTTCGGCCAGGTCACGCATCGCCGCATCATCGGTCTTCACGTTGGTTTCGAGCAATGCGCGCATCTCGTCCGGCTCCAGCGATTTGTTCAGGCCGAGCGCGTTGTGCGGCTTCTCGATGTCGGCATGCTTGTAGGCACGACGCAAGTATTTCTCGTCTTCGTCAGGCGTGATCGAGACCGCGGCCAGCGCGGCAGGCGAGGTGTCGGCATTCTTGCCGCCTTCGTCCAGCACCTTCTCCTTGCGCACCATTTCGTCGACCGTGACCTTGCGCAGGCCAGTCTGATCCTGCGACGGATCCGTGCGGCCGACGATGTCCAGGGTCAGGGCGGTCTTCTGGTTGAGCATCGCGACCACTTTGCCGAGACGTTCTTGCGCGGCGGCATTGAGCACGGCCGAGCCCGGGGCGAATTCCACGTAGCCCAGATCCTCATGATTGCCACCGCCGAAGGCGGAGCCGAGCAGGCGGAAGGGAGCGGTGACCGCCTTGGTGATCAAGTTGCCGATAGCGCGCCAGATCAGCCCGCCCATGCTGAATTGCGGGTCGTCCAGTGACCCGGACACCGGCACATTCACATCGATGTTGCCCTCGGTGTCCTTCAGCAGCGCTACCGCCAGCTTCACCGGAAGGTGCGAGACGCCCGGGCTCTCGATGCGGTCGCCGAAGGTCAGCTGGGTGATGTAGATGTGGTTGTCCGCATTGAGCTTGCGCTGGTCGAGCGTGTAGTGCACATCGACGGTCAGCTTGCCGGCGGTAATCGGATAGCCGGTGTACTTGCTGGAATATGCGCTCAGCCGCGTCAGCTCCACCTCGTTGGCCTTGCCCTTGATGTCGAGGAACGCCACCGGCGCCAGTGGATTCATGCTGCCGGTGATGTCCACCGGCGAGTTGTCGTCCAGCTGTGCCTGTACCGCGACATCGGCCGGCGGCCCGCCAGCGGCGGTGCCGAAGCCGCCGATCTTGCCGGTGAGCTTGGTGAGGTTGGCGGTGTAGTTGGGCTTGATGAAGTTGTCGGTGTAATTGAGCTGGCCGTTGACCAGGGTGATGCCGCCGATCTGGATGTCGGCCGCCGGGCCCGCAGGCTCAGCGGGTTTGGTTGCTTCGGCGGTCTTGGCCGTAGCCGCGGATGCCGCGGCTGCCGGCGTTTCGGCGCGCGTCACCGAGACCGGCGCTTCCTGCTCGGGCTTGGCCACGACGTCGGACAGATTCAGCCGTCCATTCGCATTGATGATCATGCGCGCGTAGAACGCGCTGAGCACCAGGCTCCCCACGTGCATGCGCGGCGCGCCGCTGCCGTAGGCTACGTCGAGGTTGCCGGCATTGAGCGCGCTCCAGCGCATGAAGTCGTCGCCGGTGACCTTGTCCTGCACGCGCACGCGTTCCAGCGCGGCATTGCCCTTGAAGGTGAACTTCGGCTGGGTGGTGCGGCCGTCGTAATGCAGGCGGCCCTTGCCGCTCATGCGCGCGCTGGAGATGGTCACGTTCAGCGGCACGCTGATGTAGGGCGCGAAGGTAGCGATGTCCAGGCCGCGTGTGGTCACGTCCAGGTCGGCCAGGGCAGGGGAGGGTTGCACCTTGCCGGCCAGTGAGAACGAGCCTTTGCCGACCGTGCCGTCGAGCTTCAACGCGCGCGGCTGGTTGAACTTGTCGCTGAGATCGTCGATACCACCCTTGAGGGCCTGCACCTCTATCACTGCCGGCTTGTCGCTGCCGGTGGCGCGATCGGTAAAGCGCACCGCGCCATCCTCCACGCCGAGGTGCCCGATGCTCCACTGCCACGCAGGGCCGGCATCGGCTGCCTTGGCCGGCTTGGCCGGTGCACGCGCGGCGCCCTTCGGCGGCGCGAACAGTTGGGTGAGGCTGATGGCGTTGTTGGCGGCGCGCTGCACATCCAGGCGCAGGCCGGTGGCGACGAGGCTGGCCAGGCGGGCCTGACGGGAGGCCAGGTCCAGCTCGGTGATGTCCGCGTCGAGCTTGCCCCAGGCCACCGGCGACGTCTGGCCCTTGCCGGTGGCTTCCAGCGCGAAATCGGTGACCGTGGCATGCGCCGGCGCCAGACGGACATTGGCCGCCTTGCCCCAGTCCAGCTGCAACTGCGCGTTGCCGTCCAGCTTGCCCTTGGCTGCGCGGGCAGCCATGGCGGAACCGGCCATGGCCTGCAGCGGCACCATGTCCACCTGCTTGAAGGTCAGCGCCGCATTGAGCTTCGCCGCGGCGAGATCGAGCGTGCCCTTCGCGCCAATGTCTCCGCCGAACAGCTGGCCGGCCAGATCGAGCTTCGCCGGCGGCGCGGCGAGCATGCTGAGGCCGGACAGGTTGCCGTGCAGGTTGGCCAGATCCAGCTTGTTCTGCGTGGCGTCGGTGTAGTGGACGGCACTGCCGGCGAGGGCGATGGAGGCGATGCGCAGATCGGTGGGTGCGGGTTTCTTGCTGGTGTCGGCGGGCGTGGATGGCGCCGTCAGCGTGTCGAAGTTGCTGTGTCCGCCCTCGCCCTGCGTGTAGAAGACCTGCGCCTGATCCAGTTTCAGTGCGCCGAGCTGGTAGCGCGAGACCAGCGGTTGCACATCCGTCAGTTCCGCGGTGCCATGGGCCAGCCGCGCGATCGGCTCGCCCTTGCTGCTGTCCAGCGCGAAATCGTCCAGCTGCAGGTGGCCGGTAAGCCGTACTTGCGGTGCATCCGGCATCTGCAGGAAGTTCAGGTCCAGCGTGCCGCTGAGCAAGCCCTTCGGGATCGCCACCGGCATGGCCTTGGGCACGTAGCCCAGATAGCGGGGCAGGTCGAGATGGTCCAGCTGAAAGCTGATGGCGGATTCGCGGCTGCTGGCGAAGGGCTTGGTCTGGCCCTCGATGCGCAGCGGGCTGCCGTCCACCTTCATCGCCAGCAGCGGCTTGACGAACACGTCGGTGCTGCTGGGCAGGTTGGCCAGGAAGGGTACGCCCAGTTCCAGTTGTTCGACGTGGTGCGTGGCCTTGGCTGCCTGGTCGTCGAACAGGATGTCGCCGCCGTGCACGCTGATGTTGGACAGCGCGAAACGCGCCGGCTTCGCATTGGGATCGGCCGGCTGCGACGCGTAGCGGTCGACGATGTCCGAGAAGTTGAAGCGTTGATCGGCCGTGCGCGCGATGCGGATGTGCGGGTTCTGCAGGGTCAGCTCGTCGAGCACCGGCGCCAGGCGGAACAGGGCCGCCCAGGAGGCGTCGACGGTAATGCGATCGATGTCGACGAAGCGCTCCTTGCCGTCGCGCTCGCCGATATGCAGCTGCTCCAGGTCCAGGCGCAAGGTGTAGGGATTGAGGTGAACCTTGCCCAGCGTCACCGGGCGGTCCAGCGCGGCGCTGGCGCGTTTCTCGATCTGGCCGCGGATGATGGACGGCGCGGCGAGGAAGCCGAACAAGCCGAACAGCACCACGAGGATGGCCAGGATCAGTACCGTCTTGCGCGTCCGCCGCGAGCGGTACACGGCGCGCGCGCGCGTACGCGCCGCCGCCAGCCGGGAACTGCCGGGAGAAACCTGATCTGCCATGCGGGCAATGCTCCGTCGAATGTCGCGACCCGACGGCGTGCGGCCCTACCCCGGCCGCGCACTCCCAAACCGTGTTCCATAAAGCGCCGGTCGCGGGAGGAGTTTACTCGTGCGTGAGACTTTTCTGCATGGCTCCCGCGCAGATCCGGCGCGGGAGCCTCTAGGCCTTCAGGCGCCGCTCACAGCCAAGAGCAGACCACCTTGCCGCACTGGCCGGCATCCATCAGGTCGAAGCCCTTCTGGAAGTCATCAATGTGGATCTGGTGGGTGAGCACCTTCTGCAGCGGGAAGCCGGTGAGCACCATCTGGGTCATCTTGTACCAGGTCTCGTACATGCGACGGCCATAGATGCCCTGCAGGGTGAGACCCTTGAAGATCACCTTGTCCCAGTCGATGCCCGCACCCTTGGGCAGAATGCCGAGCAGGGCGATCTTGCCGCCGTGGTACATGCAATCGAGCATGTCGTTGAACGCGCGCACGTTGCCGCTCATCTCCAGGCCCACGTCGAAGCCCTCGATGTGCAGGTCCTTCACCACGTCCTTGAGCGACTGGTTGGCGACGTTCACCACGCGCGTGGCGCCCATGTCGGCAGCCAGCTTCAGGCGGTAGTCGTTGACGTCGGTCACCACCACGTTGCGCGCGCCCACATGCTTGGCGATGCCGGCGGCGATGATGCCGATCGGGCCGGCACCGGTGATCAGCACGTCTTCGCCGATCAGGTCGAACTCCAGCGCGCAGTGCGCGGCGTTGCCGTAGGGATCGAAGAACGCGGCCAGCTCCGACGGGATCTGGTCCGGAATCGGCCACAGGTTGGAAGCCGGCATGGTCATGTATTCGGCGAACGCGCCATTGCGGTTCACGCCGATACCGACCGTGTTGGGGCACAGGTGCTGGCGGCCGGCGCGGCAGTTGCGGCAATGGCCGCACACGATATGACCCTCGGCCGACACGCGATCGCCCACCTTGTAGCCGGTGACGCCCGGGCCGATCTCCACGACGCGTCCCACGAACTCGTGACCGATGGTCAGGCCGGGCTTGATGACCCGCTGGCTCCACTCGTCCCACTTATAGATATGCAGGTCGGTACCGCAGATGGCGGTTTTCTCCATCTTGATCAGCACCTCGTTGGGGCCGACCTCCGGCACGGGGACTTCTTCCATCCAGATGCCCTGCTCGGGCAAGCGCTTGACCAGGGCTTTCATCATCTGCGGCATGGGACACCATCGGCTGGCCCGCGGAGCGGGCGGGGAAACGGCAATTATAAAGTGGGTGCGCGCGGCGCCGCCTTCGTGCAGTGCAGCGTTGCCGGAGCCAGCGCTTCGTTTTATGGTCGCAAGTTTGTGCGATTGTTCATGAGGGAATCGAGGATGCGTAGAAAGACGATGAGCCTGGCCGCAGCCATGGCGATGGGCCTGGCGCCTGCGGCCCAGGCGGACGAGGGGATGTGGATGCCCTCGCAATTGCCCTCGATCGCCAGGCAGCTGCGCGCGGCCGGCTATCAGGGCAATCCCGCCGACCTGGCTGATCTCACCAAGCCCCCGCTCAGCGCAGTGGTCAAGGTGGGCGGCGCCACCGGCGCTTTCGTCAGCGGCGATGGCCTGGTGCTGACCAATCACCATGTGGCCTTCGGCGTCATCCAGTACAACAGCAACCCGCAGCGCGACCTGATCCAGAACGGTTTCGTCGCCGGCGACCGCGCGCAGGAGCTGCCGGCCAACCCGGACTTCCGCCTGCGTGTGACCACCGGTTTCGACAAGGTCACCGATCAGGTGCTGGCCCAGGCCAAGGGCAAGACCGGTCGCGCGTACTTCGACGCCGTCGATGCCGCCGGCAAGGCGCTGGTAGCCGAGTGCGAGCGCGAGGCGGGTTATCGCTGCAGCGTGGTCAACATGTTCTATGGACGCGACTTCTACCTGGTGAAGCAGCTGGAGATTCGCGATGTGCGCCTGGTGTACGCGCCGCCGCGCGCCATCGGCAACTACGGCGATGAAGTGGACAACTTCGTGTGGCCGCGCCACAGCGGCGATTTCACCGTGCTGCGTGCCTATGTCGGTCCCGACGGCAAGCCGGCCGACTATTCGAAGGACAACCAGCCCTACCATCCGCCGGCGCATCTGCAGATCGCCACCGAGGGCGTAAATGAGGGTGATTTCGTCATGCTCGCCGGTTATCCGGGCATCACCTATCGCCACCGTACCGCCGCCGAGTTCGCCGACCAGGTGCAGTGGCGTCTACCCGCGTCGGTGGAGGTGATGAAGCAGTTGCAGGGCGTGATTGAGGAGTCCGGCAAGGCCGACAAGCAGGCCGCGATCCGCTACGCCTCGCAGCTGCAGTCGCTGAAAAACGGCATCAAGCGCTTCAGCGGCGAGCTGGATGGCTTGAAGCGCAGCGATGCAGCCAGCATCCGACGCAAGGACGAGGACGCCATGCTCGCCTGGCTCGGCAAACAGCCGGATGCCAAGGCGCTGCGCCCCGACATCGACGCCGGTGCCAAGCTGATCGCCGAAGGCAGCACTACCCGCGAACGCGACTTGCTGTTCACGTTGATGCAATCGCAGACCCAGCTGATGCGCTCGGCGCTCACCCTGCAGCGCCTCGCCCACGAGCGCGCCAAGCCCGATGCCGAGCGCGAAACCGGCTACCAGCAGCGCGATGAGGATCTGACCGCGGGCATGCTCAAGCAGGTGCAGCGCCGCTTCGACCCGGTGGTGGAGAAGCGCCTGCTCAGTGCCTTGCTCGTCCGCTACCAGCAGTTGCCGGATGCGCAGCGCGTGCCGGAGTTCGACGCGGCCTTCGGCCGCACGCCGGCCGAGCTGGCGGCGGCGCTCGATCGCGTATACGGCCAGACGAAGCTCGGCGACGAGGCGCAGCGCCTGCATTGGCTGAAGGCACCGCCGGCCGAGGTAGCCGCCTCGGACGATGCGTTGCTCAAGCTCGCCGCCGGCCTGCAGCCGGCGCTCCTGCGCATTGAAGACCAGCGCAAGGCGCGCGAGGGTGATTTGCTGCGCTTGCGTCCCGCCTACATGCAGGCGCTGATCGCCTACCGCGAGCAGCAGGGCAGGGTCGTCTACCCGGATGCCAACGCCACGCTGCGCGTTAGCTACGGCAAGGTCACTCCGCTGAAGGCGCGCGATGCGGTCACCTACGCGCCGCTCACCAGCACCGCCGGCATCGTGGAGAAGAATACCGGCGTGGAGCCCTTCGACGCGCCCAAACCGCTGCTCGACGCCATCGCCAAAGGCGACTATGCGGGGTATCTGGACCCGCGGTCCGGCGTGATGCCGGTGGATTTCCTCAGCAACCTCGACACTACCGGCGGCAACTCCGGTTCGCCCGTCATGAATGCTCGCGGCCAGCTGGTAGGCCTGAACTTCGACAGCAACTGGGAGGCCGTCAGTGCCAGCTGGATGTTCGACCCCCGCTACAAGCGCGCGATCCATGTCGATATGCGCTACATGCGCTGGCTGATGGACAAAGTCTATCCGGCGCCGCAGCTGCTGAAGGAACTTGGTGTGCCGGCGAAGTAGGCGCGGCAGGTCTCATCCAGACGAACGGGCTCCTGGCGGAGCCCGTTTTTTTTTGCTGGCCGCGTTTTTCGAGCGAAACGGAAAGCCGTACCATCGCGTTCACGCCGGCTTGATGGCCCGCGCGCTGCACTCGCGCCGGCTTCGCTTCGAAGCCATCTATCGAGGGGGCATGAGATGGACGGGAAACAGGACGCGTGTTGCGGGACCGACGGGCGTCGGCGGGGCCTGCTCAAATCCGCGCTGGGCGCTGCTGCGATCGGCGTGACGGGCGGCTTGTCGTTGACCTGGACGGACATCGCCGAAGCGGCCGCACTGAGCCGGGAGCAGCGCGACAAGCTTTCTCCCGATGACGTGATCGCGATGCTCAAGCGGGGCAACGAGCGATTCCGCTCGGGCAAGACACAGCAGGATTACCTCGCGCAGAAGCGGGCGAGCGCCAATGGCCAGTACCCGGCCGCCGTCATCCTGGGCTGCATCGATTCGCGCGCGCCGGCCGAGATCATTTTCGATGCCGGCATCGGCGATATGTTCATCGCGCGCGTCGCCGGCAATATCGCCAACGACGACCTGCTGGGCAGCCTCGAGTTCGCCTGCGCCGTGGCCGGCGCCAAGCTGGTGCTCGTGCTGGGACATACCGCATGCGGTGCGATCAAGGGCGCGATCGACCACGCGCAGCTGGGGCACCTCACCGGCCTGCTGAACAAGATCAAGCCGGCGGTGGACGCGACCCGTTTCGATGGCGAACGCGTCAGCAAGAACGATGCTTTCGTCGATGCGGTGGCCAAGACCAACGTGCTGCAGACGGCGGAGGCCATCCGGCGCGGCAGCGACGTGCTGGCAGGCCTGGAGAAGGGCGGCAAGCTCAAGATCGCCGGTGCGATGTACCACCTGGTCGGCGGGCACGTGGAGTTCTATGGCTGAGGTGCGGTCGCGGAGCAGGCGACCGGTGTCGATCACCCGCCGGGCTACCAGGCTCGGCGGCTTCTACAGCATCGAAAAAGGGGCGGTGCGTCGTGGCGACCGAGGGCGTGCTCGAGCGGGGAATGGAGGGTGCCGGTACAGCTGGAGCGATGTGGTCCGTGCGGTGACGGAAAGGCCGGCGGAGGACGCGGTGGCTTCGACCCGGGCCGGTGCGGAGCCCGCCGGCGCCGCGTGGCGGCTCAGTGCAGCGCGGCGTACACCAGCGCGAACACCAGGCTGATGCCGACGCACACGACGAACCAGAAACCCCGGTTGTCCTTGTGCCACACCGGCCGCGCGCCATCGGCGCGAGCAGGCTTGGCCGCGGAGCCGCCGGCTGCAGTGGTGCGTTCGCCGTGCTCGGCGACCATGTACTTGCGTTTGTTCATTCCTTCCCCCCGTGCAACTTCGATCTCGCGGTCGCGGTGTTGAATTACAGGCGATCGTGCAAGACGCCACGATTCTCGTCCAAAATGTGAAGCAAAGCACGTGCCCATACCGTTCAAATGGCGTTGCGCCGCCGTTGAGCGCAAATGGCGCCGTATGACAGCCTGACGTTGCACGTCACCTTGAGCCCCCGGAACGCCCGATGCCTGCCGACTCGCGTCACCCCGCCATCTTCCTGATGGGCCCGACGGCCTCAGGCAAGACGGCCTTGGCTTGCGCGCTTAGCGAGCGCTTTCCGGTGGAACTGGTGAGCGTGGATTCCGCGCTCGTCTATCGCGGCATGGATATCGGCACGGCGAAACCGGACGCAGCCACGCTCGCGCGCTACCCGCACGCCATGATCGACATCCGCGATCCCGCCGAGCCCTATTCGGCGGCGGACTTCCGCACCGATGCGCTGGCGGTGATGGAAGACATCCGTGCGCGCGGAAGAGTTCCGTTGCTGGTCGGTGGCACGGGTCTGTACTTCCGCGCCCTGCAGCAAGGTTTGTCGAACTTGCCCGAAGCCGATCCGGTGGTGCGCGAGCGTCTGAGTGCACAGGCTACGGCGATCGGCTGGCCGGCCATGCACCTGCGCTTGCGCGATGTCGATCCCGCGGCGGCCGCGCGCATCGGGCCGAACGACGCGCAGCGCATCCAGCGCGCGCTGGAAGTGATCGAGCTCACAGGCCGACCGTTGTCGGAACAGCAGCGCGGCGGCAGCGGCGAACGCTTTCCATGGCGCGTACTCAAGCTGGCCCTGCTGCCGGCCGATCGGGCCCCCCTGCATGCCCGCATCGCCGAACGCTTCGACGCGATGCTGGCGCAGGGCTTCCTCGACGAGATGCGCCAGTTGCGCGCCCGTGGCGATCTGCATCCGGACCTGCCCTCGATGCGGGCAGTCGGCTACCGCCAGGCCTGGGAACATCTCGATGGCCTCACCACGCCGGCCGAGTTCCGCGACCGCGGCATCTTCGCCACTCGCCAGCTGGCCAAGCGCCAGATCACCTGGCTGCGCGGCGAACTGGATGCGCGCGTGCTGGATCCGGACCGGCCGGGACTGGCGGTGCGCGCAGTCGATGCGCTCGCGCTTTTCCTGGGGGTGCCGGGCTGAGTTTTCGCGACACGGTTGGCGCTTCCCGGCGGTGGCGCGGAATGCCTCCTATTGGCACGCAAATGCCCTTTCATCAACGATTTAAAAGTGGTTAATATTCCCGGGCCTTGGGCCGGGGCGCGGCGCGCGTCTTTTATCCGGCCCGTCCGTCGCGAGGGGAGAACAACAATGTCCAAAGGGCAGTCTTTGCAAGATCCGTTTTTGAACGCATTGCGCCGTGAGCGCGTCCCGGTTGCCATCTATCTGGTCAACGGCATCAAACTGCAGGGCACGATCGAGTCCTTCGACCAGTTCGTGGTGCTGCTGCGCAACCAGGTCAGCCAGATGGTCTACAAACACGCCATTTCTACCGTGGTGCCCAGCCGCAACGTGCGGATGGGCAGTGGCCACGAGGGTCACGCCGAGGTTTCGGCGGTGCCCGAAACGGAAGGCTGAAGCGGGGCCGGCGGAGGCGGGGCCGGTTGAATCGGGCGTGAAATGACCCATGTGTACGTAGCGGCGGGGCCTCGAGGTCCCGCCGCTTCGCTCGCATGCGATCCAGGCGGCGCGTAGCGCCGCTACACTTCACTACGCCCCCTCGCGGCCGTCCGGCCCGATGCCGGGCTCATTCCGCACAGGTCAGTCCGCATCCGTGTTCGATAGACAAAAGAAAGGCGAGCGCGCCGTCCTGGTGCTCCCGCATTCCCGTGGCGAGGGCGATAGTGTCCGCCGCGCCGAAGAATTCACCGAGCTGGTCCGCTCCGCCGGGGCCGAGGTGCTGGGCAGCATCAGCGCGCGCGTCGAGGATCCGAACCCGCGCTTCTACATCGGCTCGGGCAAGGCCGACGAAGTCGCCGAGATGGTCCGCGCGCTCGAGGCCGATCTGGTACTGGTCGATCACACGCTCAGCCCGGTGCAGGAGCGCAACCTCGAAAAGCACCTCAAGACCCGCGTGGTCGACCGCGCCGGGCTGATCCTGGACATTTTCGCCCAGCGTGCCCGCTCGCATGAAGGCAAGCTGGAAGTGGAGCTGGCCCAGCTCAAGCACGTCGCCACCCGCCTGGTGCGTGGCTGGACCCACCTGGACGCCCAGCGCGGCGGTGCCATCGGCAACCGCGGTCCGGGCGAAACCCAGTTGGAAACCGACCGCCGCCTGCTCGCCGAGCGCGTGAAGATGCTCAGCAAGCGCCTGGAGAAGGTGCAGGTGCAGCGCACCCAGCAGCGCCGCGCGCGCCTGCGCAATACGGTGCCGCGGGTGGCCCTGGTGGGCTATACCAACGCGGGCAAATCCACGCTGTTCAATGCGCTGACGTCTGGCGAAGTATTTGCCGCCAATCTGCTGTTCGCGACACTGGACCCCACGGTGCGTAAGCTGGACGACCTCAGCTGCGGCCCGACCGTGCTGGCCGACACCGTGGGTTTCATCCGCGACCTGCCGCATGACCTAGTCGCCGCTTTCCGCGCCACCCTGGCCGAGGCGCGCGATGCCGACCTGCTGCTGCACGTCAGCGATGCCGCCGATGAAGAGCGGGAGTACCTGCACAAAGTGGTCGACGGCGTACTGGAGGAAATCGACGCCGGCGACGTGCCACAGCTGCGCGTGATGAACAAGATTGACCTGGCCGGCACGGAGCCGCGCATTGATCGCGACGACGAAGGCCGCCCGGTGGCGGTATGGCTGTCGGCGGCCACGGGGCAGGGCCTGGACCTGCTGCGCCAGGCGCTGGGCGAACTGCTCGGCGGCGAGCGCGTGCAGTCGGAATTGCGCCTGCCGCTCACCGCCGGCCGCCTGCATGCGCGCCTCAAGGCGGTGGGTGCGATCGCCAGCGAGGCGGTGGACGAGGAGGGTTGGCGCCTGCGCATCGACGCCCCGCGCAGCGTGATCGCCCCGCTCAGCGGGGGCAGTCCCGCCGAGGCGGACCTGCTGCGCGGGCTGCTCGGGGAGCCGCGCGAGGAGGCTTGAGAGGGCGGGCCTTCGTCCACCCACCTCTGCTAGAATGTCCGCTGTTTGTGCCGCTTCCGTGCCGGGCGGACACCTTGCTCGGCAGCCATTCGCCACCATGATGCTTCCCGACCAAGGTGCTTCCGGCCGTAGTTTGCCGGCCTCCCAGCGGCCTCAAGGAGACTGACAATGGCCTGGAACGAACCCGGTAGCGGGCAGCGCGACCCCTGGGGCAAGAATCGCCAGAATCCCGGCAAGCCGGGGCTGGACGACACGTTCAAGCAGCTGAAGAACCGACTGTCCCGCTTGGGCGGTGGCCCCGGCGGCGTGCTCACCATCGTGCTGGCCCTGCTGCTGGCCTCGCTGCTGCTCAGCAGCTACACCGTGATCGATGCCCGCCAGGCCGGCGTGGTGCTGCGCTTCGGCCAGTACGCGCGCACGCTGGGTCCGGGCTTCCACTTCAAGCTTCCGCGCCCGATCGAGACGGTCACCAAGGTCAGCACCACCGAGGTCCGCTCGGTCTCCGACAAGGTGCGCATGCTGACCAGCGACGAGAACATCATCTCGGTCGATTTCAACGTGCAGTACCAGGTCTCCGACGCCCGCAAATACCTGTTCTCGCTGAGCGGCCAGCCCGAAGACACGCTGCGCCAGGCCGCCGAGGCGGCGGTACGCTCGGTGGTCGGCGCCAATGTGATGGACAACATCCTCACCAGCTCCGCGTCCGAGCCGGCTGCCGTGCCCGCCGTAGCCTCCAGTGCCGCGCCGGCCGCCGCCGCCCAGGCGGCGGTGAGCCAGGCTGCCGCCGCCGCGCAGGCGCGCGACACGCTGCAGCAGCAGACCCGTGAAATCCTCCAGGCCACGCTGGACAGTTACGACTCGGGTCTGGCCGTCACCGACGTGAGCTTCCAGAACGTCTCGCCCCCGCAGGAAGTGAAGGACGCGTTCGACGACGTCAACGCCGCGCGCGAAGACAAGCAGGGCACCGAGAACAAGGCCCGCGCCTACGCCAGCCAGAAGATCCCGGTGGCCCGTGGCGAAGCCGCGCGCATCCTCGCCGAGGCGCAGGGCTACAGCGCCGAGCGCGTGGCGCGCGCCACCGGCGACGCCGCGCGCTTCGACCTCATCCTCAAGGAATACCGCGCCGCGCCCGACGTGACGCGCCGCCGCCTGTGGCTGGAAACCGTGGAGGACGTGATGTCCAACACGCCCAAGGTGCTGGACGGCACCAATGGCCGCAACATGATCTATCTGCCGCTGGATCGCGCCTCCGCGCGCGACCTGCCGGGCGTGGGCACTATTGCGCCGGCCGCCGACGCCACGGGCAAGGAGAAGCAGCCATGAAATTCCTCGCCGGCATCATCGTCGTCGTGGCCGTCCTGCTCGGCTTCAACAGCGCGTACGTCGTGCACGAAGGGCAGAGCGCCCTGGTGCTTCAGTTCGGCCGCATCGTGCGCACGGGCGACGTTCCGGGCCTGCACTTCAAGCTGCCGCTGATCCAGCAGGCGATCCTGTTCGACAACCGCATCCTCACCCTGGAAGCGCAGCCGGAGCGTTACTTCACCTCCGAGAAGAAGAGCGTCAACGTCGACTTCTATGTGAAGTGGCGCATCGCCGACAACGCCGCCTACTACCGCGCCACCGCCGGCTCCGAGCTGCAGGCCTCCAACCGCCTGTCGCCGATCGTCAAGGACGCGCTGCGTTTCGAGTTCAACGCGCGTACCTTGCAGGAGCTGATTGCCGGCGGCCGCAAGGACATCACCGAGCGCGTGCGCAAACAGACCGACAACGCCGCGCGCAAGAGCCTGGGCATCGCCGTAGTGGATGTGCGCATCAAGCGCATCGACCTGCCTGACGAAGTCAGCGAATCGGTCTACAAGCGCATGCGCGCCGAACGCCTGCAGCTGGCCAACGAGTTGCGCTACACCGGCCAGCAGGCCGCCGAAACCATCCAGGCCGACGCCGACCGCCAGCGCCAGGTGATCCTGGCCGACGCCGAGCGCGATGCTGCCAAGGTGCGCGGCGAAGGCGACGCCCAGGCCGCGGGCATCTACGCCCAGGCCTATGGGCAGGATCCGGAATTCTTCGCCTTCTACCGCAGCTTGAGCGCGTACCGCACCTCGTTCCAGGACGGCAAGGGCGTGCTGGTGCTGAAGCCGGATTCGGAATTCCTGAAGTACTTCAACGACGGCGCGAGCAAGCGCTGAGGCGGCCTGCATGACCCATGACCTGGCCGCCGCGCTGTGCCTCGTGCTGGTGATCGAGGGACTGGTGCTGTTCGCCGCGCCGCGCGGCTGGCAGACCATGGTGCGCGAGGCCTTGAAGATGGAACCCGGGCGCCTGCGGATCTTCGGCGCCGTGGCCATGGTGGCCGGGTTGCTGTTCCTGCAGCTGGTGCATTGACGCGCTGCTGCCTGCAAAGTTTTCGATTCAACATCACTCCGGCCCTCGATGGGGCCACGACCTACGAGCGAGAAAGATCATGGGCAAGTCAGTCGTAATCCTCGGCGCGCAATGGGGCGACGAAGGCAAGGGCAAGATCGTCGATCTGCTGACCGAGCAGGTGAAGGCCGTCGCCCGCTTCCAGGGCGGCCACAACGCCGGCCACACGCTGGTGATCAAGGGCCAGAAGACCGTGCTTCACCTGATTCCTTCGGGCATCCTGCGCGACGACGCGCTGTGCCTGATCGGCAACGGCGTGGTGCTGTCGCCCGCCGCGCTCAAGCAGGAAATCGAAGAGCTCGAAGCGCAGGGCGTGGAAGTGCGCTCGCGCCTGAAGATCAGCCCGGCCACGCCGCTGATCATGCCGTACCACATCGCCGTGGATAAGGCGCGCGAAGCCGCCGCCGGCAAGAGCGCCATCGGCACCACCGGCCGCGGCATCGGCCCGGCGTACGAGGACAAGGTGGCCCGCCGCAGCGTGCGCGTGGCCGACCTGATGTACCCGCACGAGCTGCCCGAGAAGATCAAGGCTGCTGTCGAGTACCACAACTTCATCCTCACCCAGTGGCTGAAGGCCGAGCCGGTCGACTTCCAGCAGGTGCTGGACGACGCGCTGGCCTACGGCGAGTTCATTCGCCCGATGGTCGACGACGTCGCCACCATCCTGCACGACGTGCGCAAGGAAGGCGGCCACATCCTGTTCGAAGGCGCGCAGGGCGCGCTGCTGGACATCGACCACGGCACCTATCCCTACGTCACCTCGTCCAACACCACCGTCGGCGGCGCGCTGGCCGGCACCGGTGTGGGCGCGGGCGACATCGACTATGTGCTGGGCATCTGCAAGGCCTACGCCACCCGCGTCGGCGGCGGTCCGTTCCCGACCGAGCTGCACGACGAGATGGGCGAGCGCCTGCGCAAGGTCGGCAACGAATTCGGCGCCAGCACCGGCCGCCCGCGCCGCTGCGGCTGGATCGACCTGGTGGCCTTGAAGCGTGCCGTGCAGATCAACGGCATCAACGGCCTGGCCATCACCAAGCTCGACGTGCTCGACGGCCTGCCCACCATCAAGGTGTGCATCGCCTACGAATACCGCGGCAAGCGCCGCGAGCTGGCCCCGCTCGACGCGGACGGCTGGGCGGAATGCAAGCCGGTATACCTGGAGTTCCCGGGCTGGGACGAGTCGACCGCGGGCATCCGCGATTGGAACAAGCTGCCGGCCGCGGCCCGCGCCTACCTGCGCGCGGTGGAAGAGCTCTCCGGCTGCCGCCTGGCGATCGTGGCGACCGGTGCGGATCGTGACGACACGATTGTGCTGGATGATCCGTTTGCTTGATCGTGTGTCGATCTTGTCGCGAGCGAAAAGGCCCCTTGGGGCCTTTTCGTTTTTCAGGGGCAGGCCATGCAGGGATGGCGTCGCCCGTTCGACGACGGCGACGGCTGAATATGAAGAGCAAAGGCTGGTGCTAAGGCACCGTGAAGACCCATGCGATGCAGAGCGTGAATGGCTTGTGCGCGTCTGCACAAACGCAACTATTGCTCGTGCTGCGACGGCCGCTTTGTGAGGTAGATAAAAGTCGCGACCGAGAGCGCCGCCTATGGTTGCGCGCAGCCATGGCCGGCTCTAGGCGCCGCGAGTGGTCAGCGGGCCGGAGTGCTCCAGTGCTCCGGGCTCGCGCCTGGCTTCTCCCCTCCGTCGCACGTGGTGGCGTTTCCCCGAGCGTTTTCCGCCACGTGTCGACGGAACCGATTCCGACAGAAGCAGGGCGCCTGGCGACCCTGCTTTTTTTTGGACGACGATTGCTTCAGTAAAGATCAGGCGGCGAAGATATGCATGGCCGCGTACTGCAGCAGCATGATCGTCTTGCCGTCCACGATCTCGCCGCGTCCGACCATCGCCATCGCTTCGTCGAACGGCAGCTCCAGCACTTCGATGTCTTCGCCTTCGCCTTCGAGGCCGCCGCCGTCGCTGACTTTCTGCGAGGCGTCGTACTCGGCGACGAAGAAGTGCAGCTTCTCGGTGACCGAGCCCGGGCTCATGAAAGCCTCGAACACTTTGTGCACCTCGCCGATGCGGTAACCGGTTTCTTCTTCCGCTTCTGCGCGGATGCGTTGCTCGGGCGTTGCCTGGTCGAGCAGCCCCGCGGGCGCCTCGATCAGCATGCCGTCGTGGCCGTTGACGAAGCAGGGAAAGCGGAACTGGCGTACCAGCACCACGCGGCGCGTCTCGCGCTGGTAGAGCAGCAGCGCGGCGCCGTTGCCGCGGTCGTAGGTCTCGCGCTGCTGGCGCTGCCAGGAGCCGTCGGCGCGGCGGAAGTCGTAGATGGTTTTCTTGAGCAGGTACCAGTCATTCGACAGCACCTGGCTGTCGATCACGCGGACCCGGTCGGCGGTGGCATGCATGGGAGAGGGTATCCAGGCTGGACAAGGGGTGCCGGACACCGTATCGTGCAGTTTCGTGCAATGTCAATGAATTTCGTGCAATCGCAATGCTGACCAGCCAACGCAAGCAAGCCATCCTGGCCGCCCTGAAACGGGACGGCCAAGTCATCGCCAAGGCCATGAGCGAGGCTTTCGGCGTCTCCGAAGACACCGTGCGGCGAGATCTGCGCGAGCTGGCCGCGGAAGGGCTCCTGCAACGCGTGCATGGCGGCGCTTTGCCGGCCTCGACGGCGACGGCGGATTTCGCTCATCGCCAGCAGATCGGTCCGGCAGCGAAATCGGCTATCGCGCGCCGTGCGGCGCAGATGGTGCAGCCCGGGCAGGTGGTCTTCATCGATGGCGGCACGACGTGCGTGCAACTGGCCCGCAGCCTGCCACCGACATTGCAGGCCACGGTGATCACGCACAGTCCCAGCATCGCGGTGGAACTGATCGAGCATCCCGGTATCGAGGTGGTGCTGATCGGCGGCCGTCTGTTCAAGCACTCGGTGGTGACAGTGGGGGCGGCGGCCATGGAGTCGATCGCGCGCGTGCGTGCCGAGATCTACTTCATGGGCGTTACCGGCGTGCATCCGACGGCGGGGCTGAGCACCGGCGATTTCGAAGAGGCGAGCGTGAAGCGCGCGCTGATCGAACAGGCCGCGGAGGTGGTGGTGCTGGCTTCCGCGGAAAAACTGCACGCGGCTTCGCCGTATGTCATCGCACCGATGCAGGCGGTGCAGACGCTGGTAGTGGAGAGCGACACGCCTGAAGCGACCGTGGCGCCATTCGCGGCGCTTGGCGTGGCGATCGTGCGCGCGTGATCGTCGCAGCCTGCGAAAAAAACGCCCGTTGGGGCTCACCCCAGCCTACGTGGAAAAAGAAACGGGGCCCGGTCTGAAGACCGGGCCCCGTTTCGCTTTTCTCACTGCACGTTGAGGTTCACATCATCCAGCACGAACGAGGTCTGCAGCGAGCTGTCCTCGGTGCCCGTGAACTTGATGGTCACGGTCTGGCCGATGTAGGCGCTCAGGTCGAACGACTTCTGCGCGTAGCCCGACCCCGCATTGAGGTTGGAGTACGTCGCCAGCGTCTTGAGCACCGTGCCGCTGCTGTTGAGCACCTGCACGTTGAGCTTGTCGTACGCGGTCGTGGTGGTGGTCTCGGCCGTGTCGATGTGCAGGTAGAACGTCAGCGTCGCGCTGGTCTTGCCGCTGGGAATGGCCACGCTCTGCGAGACGGTGTCGGTATGGCTGCTGCCGTAACCGTCCATCCAGGCGAACCAGCTGCCGCCATGCGCCGTTTCACCGCTGCAGCCGCTGTTGCTGCACAGCACGCCGGAGCTCATCGACCACGGCGTGGCCGTGCCGGTCTCGAAGCCCGGGTTGACGATCAGCTGGCTGCCGCCGCCACCGCCGCTGGACACCGTCACCGAGGCGCTCTTGGAGCTGGTCTTGCCGCTGACGCTGTCGGTCACCGTCTCGGTCACCGTGTAGGTGCCGCCGGTCGCGTAGGTGTGGCTCGGATTGGTGGCGGTGGAGGTGCCGTTGTCGCCGAAGGTCCACGAGTGCGAGGAGATGGTGCCACCGCTGTCGGTGGAGCTGTCGGTGAAGTTGGCAGTCAGGCCACTGGTGGTGAAGCTGAAGTTGGCCGTGGGCGTACCGCCGCCACCGCCGCCTCCGCTGACGATCGGATGCGAGATGTCGCAGCGGTTGGTGTCATTGGACCAGGTGCTTTGCATGGCATATGTGCCGTTGCCCATGGTCACGTTGGCGCTGGCGCCCTGGCCGGAGCTCAGCCATGCGCATTCGTCGCCGTTCTCCTGGCCGTTGTAGCTGGAGCCGGTGTGGTTGGTCCAGCCGCCGGCCGGGTTCTGGTCGGTCACGGTCTCGGCGTACTCATGGCCATTGACGATGGAGAAGCCGTCGAGGTTGCCGGTGCTGCCGCTGTTGACGTAGTTCTGTCCGCAGCTGCTGCCCATGTCGTAGACATACGGCATGTTGGTGAAGGCGATATCGCCGTAGGGAGAGCTGACGCCCGCGTCGGTGTTGTAGTCATGCCAGGCGCAGAACTGGCCGCTGGAGGTGTTGAAACCGTCCGGGTGCGTGCCGGTGGGCGACAGGATCACGTACTGCGCATAGCGGTTGGACGCGGCCGAGGTATTGCCGAAATGCGCCGCGGC
The DNA here is from genome assembly GCF_055814425.1 of Dyella sp. CR10. Classification (NCBI taxonomy): domain Bacteria; kingdom Pseudomonadati; phylum Pseudomonadota; class Gammaproteobacteria; order Lysobacterales; family Rhodanobacteraceae; genus Dyella; species Dyella sp. CR10. The sequence goes on along the minus strand of NZ_CP185986.1, from coordinate 3,066,982 downwards.
ATTGACCGCTTCCTGCGCCAGCTGAGCGGCGGTGGCATTGCTCGGCGAGGCGACCGAGTTGTCGTACCAGATGCCGGCGAAGGCACCGCCGGTCGGGTAGCCGATCAACGGCGCGCCCGACGGACAGGATGTAGCGCCCGAGGCCACGCTGGAGCCATCGCAGTACTGCGTCATCACGCCGGACCACAGCTCGCCGCCGGTGCCCAGGCCTTTGAACATCTTCTCGAGGTACGGCACGGCGCCCACCGTATCGCCGGTCAGCGTCATGTTGCCGCTGGCGTCCGTGCCGGCGGTGCCCCACTGGCTGCCGTACACCACGATGTACACCTTGGGCGTGCCGCTGGTGACGCCGATGCCGTCGATGCCGCCGCCATAGCTGAGCGTTTCGGTGCCGGTGGCCGCCGTGGTCGCCGCGTGCAGGGCATTCCACTGCTGCATGCGGCTATGCGCTTCGCGTGTGGGTACGGCGCCGTGGCGATAGGCGTGTCCGTAGTTCGGGGCATAGGGGTTAGCCCCGCTTGAATCGGTTGAGTTGGCGCCGGCGGTCTGGTTGCCGCCGGCGGCGATCGCGCTGCCCGCGAGAGCGAGCAGCGCGGTCATGGCTGTCACCGCGATGGAACGTGCTTTCATGAGTAAGAAACTCCCCAGTTGAGGTTTTCGGGGACAAGCGCGCCCGATGCGGCCGCGCGGACCCCATGCACGAATTGCTTCACCCGGCTTGCGCCGGTCACGGTTTTCGATGCTCCCCGCGAATCCCGGACTGCCTCCCCTGGTAGCAGTTGGCGGCGACGCGTGCCCATGCGGCGCCTCCCTCCGGGACATTCGTCAACCCCTCCCCGGATTGGCGAATTGACGACGATATAAATATCGGGGCGATCCTGGTCAATTGGATTTTTAGGGCGTGGCGGGAAAATCGTTGGGCATTAATTAATGTGGTTGAATGGGCGCAATAAATAACGCCGCTTTCTTGCGCTGAGAATAATTCCCGAAGCGATTTTCATTGCGGGCTTGCATCAACGTCCGTGCGGCTCGCGAAAGCCCGGCTTTTTGAGGATTTCGCCAAGCTTGCGCGATGAGTGAAAGGCGCGTGCAGAGGGTTTTGCCGGTAATCGATCTCCAAGGCAATTAATTACGTCTCGGAAAATGGGAGGCGGATCACGAAGGCCTTTTTACGGTGGAACGATCCAAATCGCTGGCTAAGCATTTTGAGCGTGGCTGGCTGCGCTTTCTTTTCATCGACGCGTTTCGTTGCATGCCGCATCGCGGCATGGCCGGCATGACTTCCGGGCCGTGCCGCGGGTTGGCGGAGCCGGCGACCATCAGAGGAGACGCCGGCAAGGGGAGCCCGCCGGCTGCCTTCCCAAGCATTCTCCGGCCCCGCCGGATCCCTCGTTTCCCCCAAGGAGCTGACATGCGCCGTTCCACCCTGGTTTCCGCGATCGTCCTGGCGCTCGCGAGCGCTTCCATGAGCGCCGTTGCCGCCGTACCGGCAACCAAGCACGTCGCCGAGCAGGCCACCACCCAGCTGCCGCGCAGCGTGCGTCCCGTGCACTACGACGTTGCGGTGACGCCGCATGCGGACGCGCTGGCCTTCGACGGCAAGGTCGCCATCAAGGTCGACGTGCTGGAGACGACCAGCAGCATCACGCTCAACGCGCTGGACATGAGCTTCTCCGAAGTCACCCTGGCGCCGGCAAGCGGCAAGGCGATGCCGGCGAAGGTGAGCGTGGACCATGACAAGCAGACAGCCACCTTCAGCTTCGACAAGCCGCTGGCGAAGGGCAGCTATACGTTGTCCATGACCTATACGGGCAAGATCGGCACCCAGGCCAACGGCTTGTTCGCGATCGATTACGACACCAAGGCCGGCAAGAAGCGTGCGCTGTACACGCAGTTCGAGAACTCCGACGCGCGCCGTTTCATTCCGTCCTGGGACGAACCGAACTACAAGGCCACCTTCAACCTGACCGCCACGGTGCCGGCCAGCGAGATGGCGGTGAGCAACATGCCGGTGGCGAAGAAGAGCGATGCCGGCAATGGGCTGGTCAAGGTGGAGTTCCAGCCGTCGCCGAAGATGTCGACCTATCTGCTGTTCTTCGGCCTGGGCGATTTCGAGCGCGCCACCGCGATGGCCGGCAAGACCGAAGTGGGCGTGGTCACGCAGAAGGGCATGCTCTCGCAGGCGAACTTCGCGCTGGATTCGGCCAAGACCATCCTGGCCGAGTACAACGACTATTTCGGCACGCCGTACCCGCTGCCCAAGCTGGACAACATCGCCTCGCCCGGCCGCAGCCAGTTCTTCGGCGCGATGGAGAACTGGGGCGCGATCTACACCTTCGAATACGTATTGCTGCTGGACCCGACCATCTCCACCCAGGCCGACAAGCAAAACGTGTTCTCCGTGCAGGCGCACGAGATGGCGCACCAGTGGTTCGGCGACCTGGTGACCATGCGCTGGTGGGATGACCTGTGGCTCAACGAGGGCTTCGCCTCGTGGATGGAAGGCCGCACTACCGAAAAGCTGCATCCGGAATGGAACACCCGGCTGGAACAGGTGAACGTGCGCGAAGGCGCGATGGGTCGCGACGCCATCGCCACCACGCATCCGATCGTGCAGCACGTGGAGACGGTGGAGCAGGCCAGCCAGGCTTTCGACTCCATCACCTATTCGAAGGGCCAGGCGGTGATCGGCATGCTGGAAGGCTATGTCGGCGCCGATGCCTGGCGCGACGGCGTGCGCCTGTACATGAAGCAGCACGCCTACGGCAACACGGTGTCCGACGATCTGTGGCGCGCGGTGGAGACGGCGTCGAAGAAGCCGATCGCCGATGTCGCGCACGACTTCACGCTGCAGCCGGGCATCCCGCTGATCACGGTAGATTCCGCCACCTGCGCCGGCGGCAAGACCACGCTGAAGCTGAGCCAGGGCGAATTCACCCGCGACCGCCCGGACAAGAAGCCGCTGTCCTGGCGCGTGCCGGTGATCGCGCAGACACTGGGCGGCGCTCCGGCGCGCACGCTGGTGACCGGCGGAAAGGCTTCGCTTGAGGTACCGGGCTGCGGCCCGGTGGTGGTCAACGCCGGCCAGAGCGGTTACTACCGCACGCTGTACGGCGCCGAGCAGTTCGCCGCGCTGAAGGACAATTTCGGCAAGCTGCAGCCGATCGATCAGCTCGGCATGCTCGGCGATACCTGGGCGCTGGGCATGGCGGGCCAGCGTCCGTCGTCGGATTTCCTGGACCTGGTGCAGGCCACGCCGGTGGACGCCGACTCGCAGATCTGGGGTGATATCTCCGGTGACCTCAGCTCGCTGGACAGCTACTACCAGGGTGACGCGGCGCGCCAGACGGCGTTCCGCAAGTTCGCCATCGCCAAGCTCGCGCCGGTCTTCGCGCGCGTGGGTTGGGAGCCGAAGGAAGGCGAAGCCGATCCGGTGAAGATCCTGCGCATGGAGTTGATCGGCACGCTCGGCAATCTCGGCGATCCGGCCGTGCTGAAGGAAGCGCAGCGCCGCTTCGACGCGCAGGACAAGGATCCCAAGGCCATGCCGGCGGCCCTGCGCCGTACCATCCTCGGCGTGGTGGCCCGCAACGCAGACGCGGCGACCTGGGAACGCCTGCACGCGATGGCGAAGTCTGAGAAGACGCCGATGGTAAAGGACCAGCTGTACACGATGCTGTCGATCTCGCGCGACAAGCCGCTGGCGCAGAAGGCGCTGGACCTGGCCCTCACCGACGAGCCGGGCGCGACCAACAGCGCCAGCATGATCGGTGCCGTGTCCAGCCAGCATCCGGAACTGGCCTTCGACTTCGCCGTGGCGCACAAGGCCGAGGTGGACAAGAAGGTGGATTCGAGCGCGAGCAGCCGCTACTACCCGCAGCTGGCGTCGCGTTCGCTGGATCCGGCGATGGTCGGCAAGGTGAAGGCGTATGCCGAGAAATATCTGGCGGCCGGTTCGCGCCGCGACGCGGATACGGCGGTGGCCAACATCGAGTACCGCATCAAGGTGAAGAACGAGCGCATGCCGGCGATCGATGCCTGGCTGAAGACGCACGGCGCGTGAGTGTTGCGATGGTGGTTTGAGTTTCGAGGCCCGCGCAAGCGGGCCTCTTTTTTTCCGGAGAGAGGGAGTTTGGGTGAGGGGGCCTATGAAGCGGTGAAGCGGCCACGCAACATCATGCGGCGCTTCGCCAAGCCCTCAAGAGCTGTGATCGAGGACGATCTTCCATCCATCGGACGTCTTCTCCCACAGCAACGAAAACACGCCATCGTCCTTGGCGGCCGCGCCGTGCGCGGTGCGGTCCAGGTGAAAGCGGCCGGTGACCGCCGCGTAATGCGCCTGCCCATCGGCGCAGGGCAGCAGCCGTACGTCGATGTCGGCATAGGTCAGCGTGCCCATCTGCGCCTTTCCGGCGTAGTTCTTCTTGTAGCTTTCCAGGATGCGTGCGTAGCCGTGGCGGATGGTGGCGCCGATGAAGGTAGTGTCCGGCGAATCCTTATAGGGCTGCACGAAACTGTCGATGTCGCCGCGGTTCCAGGCGGCCTGCTGGGCGGCGAGGACGCCGCGGATCGCGTCGCTTTCGTCGTCGGCCCGCGCGCACGGCGCGAGAAGGAGCGTGGCGAGCAGGAAGAGCAGGGTCTTGCGCATGGAGATCATCCTCACGGCATGGAGCAGGGTAAGCCTGCGGCCAAGCGCCGACAGGGTTTTGCGAAAACGCCGGCCTAGCCTGCGGCTCACGCCCCGTCCACATCAAGGCCTGAAGCCGACCGACTCCCACAGCGGCGCCGGGTCGTAGACGCTGCCGGCGGCGATGGTCTTGGCGACGCGCCGCGTATTGCGGATGTCGGCCAGCGGATCGCCATCGAGCAGCAACATGTCCGCGCGCTTACCCACCTGCACGGTGCCGACCTCCTTGTCCAGGCCGAGTACCTTCGCCGGCACGCTGGTCGCAGCCTGCAACGCCTCCATCGGCGTGAAGCCGGCCTGCACGTATATCTCCAGCTCGCGGTGCAACGTATAACCCGGGATGCCCTGGTCGGTGCCGGCTACGATGGTCAGGCCCTGGCGATGCAGTTCGCGCAGGGTGGCGAGCATGTACTCGTAGCGCCTGGTCGCTTCTTCGGCGTGATCCGGTGGCGTGCCCATGGCATTGAGGGCGGGCGCCAGCGGCGTGGCGACATGATCGATGCCGGGCTCGATGGCGCGCAGCGGCTTGGTGGTCGGATTGGAGAACAGTTCGAACAGCGCGATGGTGTCGTCGAACACCGTGTGATGTTCCTTGAACAGGGCCAGCTGCTGGCGCGCCTCGGGCGTCTTGAAGTTCAGCGGCGGCAGCGGCTGTCCGCGCTTCATCCCGAGCAAGTCGCGTGCGACGAAATGGATGTGGTTGACGCCGTCGTAGCCCGCCTCTACCGCCTGTCGGGTCGTCATGCCCTCCGGCACATGGCCGGTGACGGTGAGCCCCAGCTTGTGCGCTTCTTCGGTGATCACCGGCACCAGCGCGGGCTTCATGCTGCTGTAGATCTTGATCTGCACTGCGCCAGCGTCTTTGTAGCGGTGCACTACCGCGCGGGCTTCTTCGGGTGTATCGGCGGTGATGGCGCCCAGCGCGATCGGCCCGTTGCCATCGACGATGCCCGCCACCAGCAAGCGCGGGCCGATGCCGCGGCCGGCCTGGATGGCGTCGCGCACGGTGGTGATGTAATCGAACTCGTTGCCGCAATCGCGCACGCTCGTAATGCCGGACGCCAGATAGATCGGCCCCCATTCCACCTGCTCGTAGTGCGCATGCATGTCCCACAAGCCGGGGATGAGGAACTTGCCGCTGCCGTCGAGCACGTCCAGTCCGGGTTCCGACTTGGGCGATGCGCCGCTCGTGTCGATGCGTGCGATGCGGCCGTCTTCCACGTAGATCGAAGCGTTGCGCACAGGGGCAGCACCGGTGCCATCGATCAGCGTGACGTGGGTGACCACGAGTTTCTTCGACGGCGGACGTTTGGCTTTCTCGGTGATCCTGGCCAGTGCGTCGAGGTTGTTGGCCGCCGCGTGCTGGATGAAGGTCGGCAGCGCGGACTCGTAGTTTTCGCGCACGGCTTCGAAATGATCGAACTCGCTGTCGGTGGTGACCACGGCGGCGAGCTTCTGCTGGTCGTCAAGCCAGGCCGTCTCGTTGCCCCAGACCAGGCCGCTGATCACATAGCCATGTAACGTCATCGGCTTGCCATCGACCTGGATCTCCAGATCGCCGGCCGGCTGGATCCGTACATCGCCATCCGGCGGCACTGCGATGCGCTCCGGCTTGCCCTTGGCCAGCCAGTAGCGCAGCAGCATCTGCTGCATGGCCACCGGCGAGTAGCCGTCGACCAGGAAAGTGGTATCGGTCGCCGCATGCTCGGTGGTCTTGCCGTCGCGCACCAGCGTGACGCGGCGCGCCTTCGGATCCAGCGTGAAGCTGTCATGCATGGGCGACTGGCGCGACGAGCGGCCTTCGCTCTTGAGCGTCAGCGGATGCGCGTCATCGATGGCGGTGAACTCGGTCTTCAGCGGCACGTCGGTGCCGCGATCCTTGAAGCTGAAATCCGAGCGCAGGATCAGCCGGTCCTTGTCGCTGGCGATCGTATAGGTCTCCTTGCCGATCGCCCGGGCGAACTTGTGCAGGACGAAGCTGCCTTGCTCGGCAGGCGCAGCCTGGGCGAAGGCGGACAACGGTGCGCAGAGGAGAGCGGCGACGAGGACGAGCGAACGAGCGGGCGGGTGCGACATGGTGGCTCCCTGTGGCTGCGGCGCGATCGGCGCCGGTCGGGGTGAGTGCAATGGACTCCAACCTACGGTTGGCGATCAGACCAGCCGACCCTCGTGCTGACAATGTCCCGAAGGTCATTCCCGTGAACTGCGTCGCCCAGAACGAACAGGCCCCGCCGAAGCGGGGCCTGTCGTATCGCGAAAGGCGATGGAGACTTACGCCTCGGCCTCTTCCTTGTACGCATCCACCGGGATGCACGCGCACATCACGTTCTTGTCGCCGTAGACGTTGTCCACGCGCGCCACCGGGGGCCAATACTTCTGCAGGCGCAGGCTGGGCAGCGGAAACACGGCCAGTTCGCGCGGATAGGCGTGGGTCCACTCGCTGCCGACCACCGCGTTGGCGGTGTGCGGGGCGTGCTTGAGCGGGTTGTCCTCGCGATCCAGGCGGCCGTCCTCGATCGCGCGGATTTCCTCGCGGATCTGGATCATCGCGTCGATGAAACGGTCCAGCTCGTGCTGCGATTCGCTCTCGGTCGGTTCGACCATCAGCGTGCCGGCGACGGGGAAGCTCAGCGTCGGCGCGTGGAAGCCGAAGTCGATCAGGCGCTTGGCTACGTCCTCGGCGCTGACGCCGGTGGCGTCCTTGAGCGGTCGCAGGTCCAGGATGCACTCATGCGCCACCAGGCCGTTGCGGCCGGTGTAGAGCGTCTCGTAGTGCGATGCCAGGCGCTTGGCGATGTAGTTGGCGTTGAGCAGCGCCACCTGGGTCGCCTTGCGCAGGCCCTGCTGGCCCATCATGGTGATGTACATCCAGCTGATCGGCAGGATCGACGCGGAGCCGAAGCTCGCTGCCGAGACCATGCCCACCGAGCCTTCGCCGCCGAACGTGCGCGGCAGGAACGGCGCCAAGTGCGACTTCACTGCGCACGGGCCTACGCCAGGACCGCCGCCGCCATGCGGAATGCAGAAGGTCTTGTGCAGATTGAGGTGCGAGACGTCCGACCCCCACTTGCCCGGCTTCGCCAGGCCGACCAGTGCGTTCATGTTGGCGCCGTCGGTGTACACCTGACCGCCATGCTTATGCACGATGTCGCAGATGGCGACGACGTCTTCCTCGAACACGCCATGCGTGGAGGGGTAGGTGATCATCAGCGCGGCCAGGCGGTCGCTGTACTTCTCGGCCTTGGCGCGGATGTCTTCCAGATCCACGTTGCCGTTGGCGTCGCACTTGGTGACCACGACGGTCATGCCGCACATCTGCGCGGAGGCCGGGTTGGTGCCGTGCGCGGATTCGGGAATCAGGCAGACGTCGCGGTGGCTCTCGCCGCGCGAGCGGTGGTAGGCGCGGATCGCCAGCAGGCCGGCGTACTCGCCCTGCGCGCCGGAGTTCGGCTGCAGGCTGACGGCGTCGTAGCCGGTGCACTCCACCAGCATCGCTTCCAGTTCATCGATCAGCTGCTTGTAGCCCAGCGCCTGGTCGGCCGGAGCGAGCGGATGGATGTTGGCGAACTCCGGCCACGTCACCGGAATCATCTCGGCGGTGGCGTTGAGCTTCATGGTGCAGGAGCCGAGCGGGATCATGGTGCGATCCATCGCCAGATCCTTGTCGGCCAGCGAGCGCATGTAGCGCAGCAGCTCGTGTTCACTGTGGTGCGTGTTGAACACCGGGTGCTGCAGGAACGCATCCTGGCGCAGCAGCGCGGCGGGCAGCGCGTCCGGCGTGGCGGCGTCCAGCTCGTCGATGTTGTCGAGTTCGGCGCCGAACAAGTTGGCCAGCGCCAGGAGATCGGCGCGGGTGGTGGTTTCGTCCAGGCTGATGCCTACGCACTGGCCGTGAATCTGGCGCAGGTTGAGGCCTCTGGCCGCGGCCTTGTCGTGGATCGCGTCGGCGTCGACGCCGGTGATGCGCAGCGTGTCGAAGAAATCGCCGCCGACCTCGAGGCCGGCCTTGCGCAGCGCGCCGGCCAGGATCGCGGCGAGGCGGTGCGTGCGGCGCGCGATGCGCTGCAGGCCGTCCGGGCCGTGGTAGACGGCGTACATGCTGGCCATCACCGCCAGCAGCACCTGTGCGGTGCAGATGTTGGACGTGGCCTTCTCGCGGCGGATGTGCTGCTCGCGCGTCTGCAGGGTGAGGCGGTAGGCCGGCTTGCCTTCGGCATCGACAGACACGCCGATCAGGCGGCCCGGCATGGAGCGCTTGTAGGCATCGCGGCAGGCCAGGTACGCGGCATGCGGGCCGCCGAAACCGAACGGCACGCCGAAGCGCTGGCTGTTGCCGATCACGATGTCCGCGCCCCAGCTGCCCGGCGAAGCGATCAGGGTGAGCGCCAGCAGGTCGGTGGCGACCGCGACCAGCGCACCGCGCGCATGGACAGCTTCGGCGACATCGCGGTAATCGCGGATGGTGCCGTAGGTGTTGGGGTACTGCAGCAGCACGCCGAAGCTGTCGACCGTGGCGGCGTCAGCGGCCGGGCCCACCTGCACGGTGATGCCCACGCCGTCGGCGCGCGTGCGCAGCACTTCCAGCGTCTGCGGGTGCACGTCGTCGGCGACGAAGAACACTTCGCTCTTGGATTTGGCCGAGCGCTTGGCCAGCGTCATCGCTTCGCCTGCGGCGGTGGCTTCGTCCAGCAGCGAGGCGTTGGAGATGTCCATCCCGGTGAGGTCGGCCACCATGGTCTGGAAGTTGATCAGCGCTTCCATGCGGCCCTGCGAGATCTCCGCCTGGTACGGCGTGTAGGCCGTGTACCACGCCGGGTTCTCCAGGATGTTGCGCAGGATGACGTTGGGCGTGTGGGTGCCGTAGTAGCCCTGGCCGATGAAGCTCTTGAACACCTTGTTCTTGTCGGCGATGGCGCGGATCTTCGCCAGCGCATCCACCTCGGTCATGGCCTGGGGCAGCGCCAGCGGCGCGGCCGACTTGATCTGGCCCGGCACGATGGCGTCGGTCATCGCTTCCAGCGAGTCGTGGCCGACGGTGCGCAGCATGTGCGCGATCTCGGCGTCGTTGGGGCCGATGTGGCGCTCGATGAAGGCGTGGTGGTGCTCGAGGTCGCGCAGGGTGGGGGAGGCGTTCTGGGTCATGACGGGCGTCCGTAAATAGCCGGCAAAGGCTGGACACGTGCGTGCCGCACGTGGGGCGCCCCTCTGTCCTTTTGCCTGAGAGTTTGGAAGCGGGAAAACCGCCTCGTGCCCCTTCGGCGCCGGATTGAACCGGTCTCTCCAGAGTTGTTCCGCAAGCGGCGGTGGTATGGGAGCCTGAGCGATTACGGGCGTTGCGCCTTCGGCAGCGGACGCGTCCGCTTCTCCCACCGCGCCAAGACGCCGATTATACGGCCTCGGCCCCGTGATGGGCGGTCGTGGTACCCGGCTCGCCACCGCTGCGACGCCGCCGGCATTCATGGCCGGGCCCTTTGCCGCCATCGAAAACTTGCATTTCCGTCAGATGCCCGGGCGGCGTAGCGTGTATGGCCTGTTTTCCCCTGAAAGAGTGCGCCATGTCCCGTCCCCCGTTCCGCCTGCGCCAGCTCGACCACATCGTGCTGCGCGCCATCGATCCGGTCGCGCTGGAGGACTTTTATTGCCGGGTACTCGGCTGCACGGTGGAGCGGCGGCAGGACGACATCGGGCTGGTGCAGCTGCGCGCCGGCGCCTCGCTGATCGACCTGGTCGGCATCGACAGCAAGCTGGGCCGCCTGGGCGGTGCCGCGCCGGGCAAGGAAGGGCACAACGTCGATCATCTCTGCCTGGCGGTAGAGGGCTACGACGAGGTCGCCATCCGAGCTCACCTGGAAGCGCATGGCGTACGCGTCGGCGAGACGGGATCCCGCTATGGCGCGGAAGGCGAGGGGCCCTCGCTGTATCTGTACGATCCGCAGGGCAACATGATCGAACTGAAAGGCCCGCCGGCCCGCGGCTGAATCCGCGCGGCGAGGCAGGAGCGACCGGGGGCGAGTGATGCACGGCAAGACGGGCAGGTGGTTCGGGCGGGTGCTGGGATTGTTGGCGCTCGCCTGCGTCCTGGCGGCTTGCGCCCCGTCGATCCGTCGACTGGTTCCGCAGGCGCCTGCGCCCGACGCGACCCTGTCCGCGGCGAAGTCCTGGGCCGCGGACGCCATGCGGCAAACCTCGCCTGAGCGGGCCGCGCGAGGCTGGTTGCGCTGCGCCGCAGGCGCCTGGCGTGCCGCCGCGGCGGGCGGCCCGGCGGCGGACGAGGCCGCCGCACTGGACACCCAATGCACCGGCCGGCTGCTCGATGTCCTGCTGGCCACCGAGGACGCGCACTGGACGGCCCGCGTGCTGGACATCGGCGGTGATCCGCTCGCCGTGCAATTGCGCGGTTTGTCACCCGATCTGGTCGGTGCGCCCATGTTCGTGCGCGCCGATCGCATTCCCGTATCTGCCCTGATGTTCGGCCAGCGCTTCGCCACCAACGGTTTCGGCGTGGCGTTGGTGGCTGGCACGCGGCGCTGCGAAGGGGCGCCGCGCTGCCGCCTGTTCCCGCCGGAGGGCATCACCCGCGCAGCGGTGGCATGGGTCGAGGCGGACGCGGATGGCGGCATGCCGCGTCTGGTGTTCGCCGATCCGCTGAAGGAGGGCAGCCTGCCCGTCGGCGGGCGCGAATACGTGCTGTCGGTGGACACCACCGCGCCTTACGCCTCGCTGGCCGACAGCTCGCAGCTCAAGCAGCTGGCGTTCCGCAATCTGCTCGTCAACGGCAAGGACATCGGCGAACGCCAGGGCGTGTACCTGCTGGAGGATTACGACCCGCAGAAGATCCCCATCGTGATGCTGCATGGCCTCGGCGGCAGCCCGCTGGTATGGGCGCGCCTGACCAATCGCATCCAGGGCACGCCGGCGCTGCGTGCGCGTTATCAGGTGTGGCATGTGCTGTACCAGACCAATGCGCCGGTGCTGGTGTCGCGCCTGCGCGTGCGCGGATTTCTCGACGACGCCTGGGCCGCGCTGGATCCGGCCGGACAGGCTCCGGCGCGCGCGCACCTGGTGCTGGTGGGCCACAGCCTGGGCGGCATCATCGCCAGGCTGCTCACTTCCGACAGCGGCGACGCGTTATGGCACGCCGCCTTCCTCGTGCCGGAGACACGGTTGCATGGCGATGCGGAGGACATCGCGACGATCCGCCGGCTGTTTCGCTTCACGCCATACCCTGGCGCGGATACCGCTTTCTTTCTGGCCGCCCCGCATCATGGCAGTCCGGTGGCCGAGGATTTCTTCGGGCGCCTCGCGCTGCGCGTGGTGAAACCTCATGGCAACGAGCTGGATGCGATCGCGCGCCTGTTGAAGGAGAACCCTGACGCGTTCCAGCCGGATCTGGTGCGCAGCTATCGCGAGCGCGGCCTGAGCAGCATCAGCACGCTGCGCACCGACCAGCCGGTAAGCCGTGCCGCCTGGTCGCTGCTGCCGGCGGCGGGCGTGCGCTACTACACCATCGCCGGCAGCCTGCCGGGCGAGCTGGTGCCCGGCGATGGCGTGGTGCCGCTGGAAAGCACCTTTCTGCCCGGCGCGGTATCCACCACCACCGTCACTTCCGGGCATCGCGTGTACCGCAACGATGAGGCGATCAACCTGATCGTCAAGACGCTGGGCGAATCGCCGTAGGTCCGGGTGAGCCCAGCGAACCCCAACTTCAGCAACGCTGCTCACGCGACTTACAGCTGGCTCATGCCGCCGTCGACCACGATTTCCGTGCCGACGATAAAGGCCGATTCGCGTGAAGCCAGATGCAGCACGGTCGAGGCGAGTTCTTCGGCGCTGCCGAAGCGACCCAGCGGTACCTGGTTCTGAATCTGCGCGGCGGTGCTTTCAAGGGTGGCCGCGTCCAAACCCAGCTTGCCGTACAGCGGCGTGCCGATCGGGCCGGGGCTGACCACGTTCACGCGCACGCCTTGCGGCAGCAGTTCGGCGGACAGCGTCCTGGCCAGCGAGATCAGCGCAGCCTTGCTGGCAGCGTAGACCGACGAGGCCGGCATGCCGATGTGCGCATTGATCGAGCCGTTGAGCACGATGGAGGCGCCGCGGTTGAGCAGCGGCAGCAGGGCCTGGATCTGGAAGTACGCGCCCTTGACGTTGATGTCGAACATCTCGTCCCAGAAGGGCTCCTGCACCTGCGCGAACGATGCGAAGCGGGCGATGCCGGCGTTGACGAAGACCGCATCGAGGCGGATGGCGCGCGCGGCCAGATCGGCGGCGAGCTGCCGAGTCGCGGCGACGTCGCCGGCATCGCTGCGGATGGCCAGCGTGCCGGGGCCGATCGCGGTGGCGGCCTGGTCGAGAGCGGCCGCGTCGCGGCCCGTAATGATTACGCGGGCGCCTTCGGCGGCGAAGGCCTTGGCAGCGGCGAGGCCGATGCCGCTGTTGCCGCCGGTGACGAGGACGGTCTGGTTGGCGAAACGATTCATGGTGTGTCTCCAGGTGAGTGTTGTTGACCTGGAGTGCATGCTGCGCCCGCCGTGGGCGAATGCCGTGCCGGTTTTTCGACGAGAACGTTCGATGGAGGCGAACGTGTCGGGGCGGATGGCAGAAGCCGCGGCAGGAGGTTTGCCGTAGGATCGCGGCGCGACTTCATCCGGGAAAGCTCATGCTGTCGGACGACGAACTGGCCTTGCTGGAAGCGATCCGCGAAAGCGGCAGCCTGTCGCGTGCGGCGGCGCGCCTGGGCAAGGCGCCATCCACGGTGTCGCACGCGGCACGCCAGCTGGAGGCGCGCTTCGACGCGTTGCTGTTCGACCGCCGCCGCTATCGGCTGCAGCTGACGCCGGCGGGGCAATTGCTCGCGCAGGAGGCGGCGCGCCTGGCGCTGGAGACGTCGCGCCTCAGCCGTCGCGTGAAGCAGGTGGCCAGCGGCTGGGAAGACCGATTGTGGATCGTCACCGACGAACTGCTGGAATTCGCCACGCTGCTGCCGGTCGTGCGCGCCTTCGATGCGCTGGGCTCGGGCGTCAACCTGCGCATCACTCACGAGGTGCTGGGCGGTACGTGGGAAGCGTTGCGCGACGGCCGGGCCGACATCGTGGTGGGCGCGACCAACGAACCGCCATCGATGCCGAATCTGCGCTGGCGCGAACTCGGGGCGATGGAATGGGTGTTCGCGGTGTCGCCGCGGCATCCGCTGGCGAAAGAGAAAGAACCGCTGGCGCGCGAGGCGATCCTCGCCCATCGCGCGGTAGTGGTGGCCGACACCTCGCGTTCCTCGCCGGGCCGGGCGTACGGCGTGCAGGGCGGCCAGTCGGTACTGGCGGTGCCGGGCATGCACGCCAAGATCCTCGCGCAGCGCGAAGGTCTCGGCGTGGGCTGGCTGCCGCGGCAGCGCGTGGCTTCGCTGCTCAAGCGCGGCGAGCTGGTGGCGCGGCGCACCGCCGATCCGCGCGAACCGAACACGCTCTATGTCGCCTGGCGAGGCGATCACGAAGGGCGTGCGCTGGCTTGGTGGCTGGAGCAGTTCGCGCAGCCGCGGCTGGCGAAGCGTCTGGTGGACGGCATCAATGCGTTCGCCGGCGGCGAATCGTGAGCCGGCGCCAACCGGAAGTTGCGGAGCCTGAAACGACGAAGCCCGCCTTGCGGCGGGCTTCGTCTACAATTGGTGCCCAGGAGAGGACTCGAACCTCCACGGTTTTACCCGCTAGTACCTGAAACTAGTGCGTCTACCAATTCCGCCACCTGGGCAGGTGTCCCGCGCTTCGCTAAGCGAGCTGCGTGAGCCGCGTAGATTAGGGATGGAGCTAAGAGTTGTCAACTATTCTTTCACCGCTTTTTCATCGCGCCGCGTCGAACCGACGGCGGCGCTCTCATCAAGGCTGATAAGTGACCAGAAAAAACAAGGACAAGCCGGCCGCCGCCGGCCATAGCAAGACCCGCCGCCCGGCGCCTTCCGCTCCGCCGTCGCCCGCGTCGCGCAAGCGCGGGTCCGTGCTGGACAAGCCGGGCCGGGGCGCTGCCGCGCCATTCGACCCGCATGCCGAGCGCGAAGCGCAGCGCTATGAGCGCCCCATCCCGAGCCGTGAGGTGATCCTCACCCTGCTCACCGAGCGCGGAGAGCTCTTGACCGAGGCGCGCATCGCCGAGGCCCTGAAGCTCCACGACGACTACGAACTGCACGCGCTGCGCAAGCGCCTGGGCGCCATGGTGCGCGATGGGCAGCTGCTGCTCGGCCGCCGCGGCGGCTATGCGCCCAGCAACAAGCTCGATCTCATTCCCGGCCAGGTGCTGGCCAACGCCGAGGGCTACGGCTTCCTGCGTCCGGAGGACGGCAGCGACGACCTGTATCTCTCGCCGCAGCAGATGCGCCAGGTGCTGCACGGCGATCGCGTGCTTGCCAGCGTGGTCGGGCTGGACCGGCGTGGCCGCAAGCAGGGCGCCATCGTCGAAGTACTGCAGCGCCGTTCGCCGCGTCTGGTCGGTCGCGTGGTGACCGAGAACGGCGTGACCATGGTGGCGCCGGACGACCGCCGCCTGCACCAGGACATCCTGATCAAACCCGGCCAGGACCAGGGCGCGCGCAATGGCCAGATCGTCGTGGCCGAGATCACCGATCCGCCCACGCCGCATCGCGGCCCGATGGGTGTGGTGCTGGCCGTGCTGGGCGAGCGGCTGGAGCCTTCGCTGCTGGTGGAGATGGCGATCGCCAGCTACGACCTGCCGCACGAATGGCCCGTGGAAGTCACCCGCGCGGCC
This sequence comes from Dyella sp. CR10, assembly GCF_055814425.1. Lineage (NCBI taxonomy): Bacteria > Pseudomonadati > Pseudomonadota > Gammaproteobacteria > Lysobacterales > Rhodanobacteraceae > Dyella > Dyella sp. CR10. The sequence continues at coordinate 3,051,546 of NZ_CP185986.1, read as the reverse complement.
GAGGAAGTGGAGCCTCAGGTGACCGCCGCGGAACGCGAGGGCAGGGTGGATCTGCGTTCGCTGCCGCTGGTGACCATCGACGGCGCCGACGCGCGCGACTTCGACGATGCGGTCTACGCCGAGCCCAAGCGCGGCGGCGGCTACCGCCTGGTGGTGGCGATCGCGGACGTGTCGCACTACGTCCGCGTTGGCGGTGCGCTGGACCGCGAGGCTTACGAGCGCAGCACGTCCACCTATTTCCCGGGCTTCGTCGTGCCGATGCTGCCTGAGACGCTCTCCAACGGCATCTGCTCGCTCAATCCGAAGGTCGAGCGCCTGTGCATGGTGTGCGACATGACGGTGAGCGCCGAGGGCGATGTCACCCGGTCGAAGTTCTACAGTGCGGTGATGTACTCGCATGCGCGCTGCACGTACGACCGCGTGTGGCAGGCCATCGGCCTGAAAGATCCGGATGCGCGCCAGGAGCTGGCCGACGTACTGCCGCAGCTGGAGCATCTGCATGAGCTCTACAAGCTGCTGGCCGCGCAGCGCCGGCGCCGTGGCGCGATCGATTTCGAGACGCCGGAGGTGAAGTTCCGCCTCGACAACACCGGCGACGTGGTGGCGATGGGCGCGACCGAGCGCAACGACGCGCACAAGCTGATCGAGGAATGCATGATCGCCGCCAACGTGCAGGCGGCGATGTTCCTGGAGAAGAAGCGCATTCCCGCGCTGTTCCGCGCACACGAGCCGCCGCCGGAAGAGAAATACGAAGACGTGCAGCAGTTCCTGCGCGAGTTCAAGCTGCGCATGCCGCCGCTGGACGAGGTCACGCCCGGCGATTTCGCCGACGTGCTGCGCATGGTCAAGGATCGTCCCGAACGCGAACTGGTGCAGTCCGTGCTGCTGCGTGCGCAGAGCCTGGCGGCGTACCAGCCGGACAATCGCGGCCACTTCGGCCTGGCGCTGGAAGCCTATGCGCATTTCACCTCGCCGATCCGCCGCTATCCGGACCTGCTGGTGCATCGCGCGATCCGCTATGCGCTGGAAAACGGCAAGCCGGCCGATTATGTGTACAGCCCGGCGCAGATGGCCGCGATGGCGGTGCATTGCTCGCAGCGCGAGCGCCGTGCCGAAGAGGCCGAGCGCGACGTGGACGAGCGCTTCAAGTGTGCCTGGATGTCCAAGCACGTCGGCAGCGAGTTCGACGGCACGGTCACCGGCGTCACCTCGTTCGGCTTGTTCGTGGAGCTGACCGAGTCGAAGGTCTCGGGCCTGGTGCACATCAGCCAGCTGTCCAACGACTATTACCATTTCGATCCGATCCGCCATCTGCTGAAGGGTGAGCGCACCGGCACGCAATTCCGCCTGGGCGATCGTGTGCGCGTGCAGGTGCTGCGCGCCAGCCTCGAAGACCGCAAGATCGATTTCCGCCTGATAAAGCGGGGCGAAGAGGCGGCAGCGCCGCCACGCACGGGGCGTGCCTATGATTACGCGCAGGCCGGCGAGCGCTACTCGCTCCCCAAGCTCCCCGCCGGGCCGACGCGCGCGCAGGGGCGCAATCCGGCGCCGACACGCGATAATGCGCGCGATGCGGCGCCCCCCTCCCGCAAGGGCGGTGGCGTCAAGGCGAAAACGGCCGGCGGCACCAAGCCTTCGAAGGGCCAGCGTGCTGCACCAGGCAAGTCCGGGCATCCGTCCGGCAAGCCCCGGTCTGACAAGAACAAAGGCAGGCGATGAGCGAGAGTTGGATCGTCGGGATCAACCCGGTCGAAGGCGCGTTGAGCAACGACGCCGAACGCGTGCGTGAAGTGCTGGTCGAGAACGGCCAGCGCAATGCGCGCGTGCATGAACTGGCGGAGCGCGCCAAGGCGCTGCGCATTCCGGTGCACCATCGTCCGCGCGAGCAGCTGGACAAGGTCGCTGGCGAAGCACGCCACCAGGGCGTGGCGGCGCGCTATGAAGCGCCGCCGATGGCACACGAGAACGACCTGCCCGATCTGCTGGCGCAGGCCGGACCGGAAGCGCTGGTGCTGGTGCTCGATGGCGTCACCGATCCGCACAATCTCGGGGCCTGCCTGCGCAGCGCCGCGGCGGCCAAGGTCACCGCGGTGATCGTGCCGAAGGACCGTGCCGTCGGCCTCACGCCGGTAGTGCGGCGTGCGTCAGCCGGCGGCGCCGATCGCGTGCCGCTGGTGGCGGCCACCAACCTGGCGCGCGCGTTGCGCACGCTCAAGGATGCCGGCGTGTGGATCACCGGCCTGGCCGGCGAGACCGATACGTCGATCTACGACATCGATCTGAAAGGGCCGGTGGCTCTGGTGCTCGGCAGCGAAGGCGAGGGCATGCGCCGCCTCACGCGCGAGACCTGCGATTTCCTCGCCAGGATCCCCATGCCCGGCGCGATGGAGAGCCTCAACGTCTCCGTCGCCACCGGCGTGGTCTTGTTCGAGGCCCTGCGTCAAAGGAGTGCGAAGCGATGAATATCCTGTGGCACGACTGGGCCGGCTACATCGGCGTGGCGCTGGTGCTGCTGGCCTTCCTGCTGTTGCAGGCGCGCAAGCTGCACGGCAACGGGCTGGTATTCCAGCTGATGAATGTGCTCGGCGCAGTCGGCGTGATGTTGTCGCTGCTGTTCGGCGCCTTCAACGCCTCTGCCTTCTTCATGCAGGTGGCGTGGCTGCTGATCGGCATCTACGGCATCTTCAACAGCGCCCGCGTGCGGCGCGAGCTGAAGGACGTGGAACGCCGCATCACCTGAATATCGGGTCAGGCGCCGCAGGCGCCTCTTGGTAGAATAGACGGCTCCGGCATAGCGGCCGGCTTGCGGGGACGGCCTCGCTCGTATCCTCTTCCGCAGGGACGACCCTGCCGTTGCGTCGGAGCTGTCCGCACGCGCAAGGCGTGCGCCGGGGGCTCCCGAGGAGTCTGTCATGCCCTGGATCTATCTCCTGCTCGCCGGCCTGTTCGAGATCGGCTGGGCCATCGGCCTGAAATACACCGAAGGCTTTTCCCGCCTGTGGCCCACCGTGGGCACAGTGGCAGCGATGACTGCCAGCATCATCTTGCTCGCGCTGGCGGTGAAGACCCTGCCGATCGGCACCGCGTACGCGGTATGGACCGGCATCGGCGCCGTCGGCGCCGTCATTCTGGGCATCGTGCTGTTCGGCGATCCGGCTACGCCGGCGCGTCTGCTGTGCGTGGCACTGATCTTCGCCGGCATCATCGGGTTGAAGCTCACCGGCGGCGCGCATTGATGTCCGCACGTCCCGGTCCATGAAAAAAGCCCGCCGATTGGCGGGCTTTTTTATTTCGCGGCGAAGCGGGCGTTTACTCGGGGCGATCGCCGAGCTTGGTCATTTCCGGGCTGGAGGTGAAATCGCGCTTGCTGCGCTGCGTGTTCAGCGGCTCGCCGTGCACCTGGAACCAGATGTTCTCGGCGATGTTGGTGGCGTGGTCGCCGATGCGCTCGATGTTCTTGGCCATGAACAGCAGATGCGTGCACGGCGTGATGTTGCGCGGGTCTTCCATCATGTAGGTCAGCAGCTGGCGGAAGTAGCCGGTGTAAGCCTCGTCCAGCAGGGCGTCGTCCTTCCACACCTGGTAGGCACGCTCGGCGTCGCGGTCGCGATAGGCCATCAGCACTTCGCGCACTTCGCCGGCTGCCAGCTCGGCGAGATAGCCCAGGCCGTTGGTCGGCGCGATCGGCGCGACCATCGACAGCGGAATGGAGCGCTTGGCCACGTTGGCGGCGTAGTCGCCGATGCGTTCGATGTCGGCGGCGATGCGCAGCGCGGCGAACACGTTGCGCAGGTCGCCGGCGATCGGCGCGCGCAGCGCCAGCAGGCGCACGACGTCATGGCTGATTTCCTGTTCGAGCTGATCGATGGCGTCGTCGTTGGCGACCACGCGCTGGGCTGCGCGCTCGTCGCGCCGCTCGACCACGTCGATGGCCGATTCGAGCTGCGTCACGGCCAGTTCGCCCATGCGCACGATTTCGCCGGTGAGACGGGCGAGCTCGTCGTCGTAGCTCTTGATGATGTGTTCCTTGCTGCTGCCGCTCATGGTTTGGTCTCGTTTGAGTCGGGTAGGGCAGGTTTTGGCCAGCACCGGCTCCTCACCCCAGCCCTCTCCCCGAAGAGAGAGGGGGCAAAAGTACTTAGCCGAAGCGACCCGTGATGTAGTCTTCGGTCTGCTTCTTGCCCGGCTTGGTGAAGATCTGCTCGGTGCGGTCGAACTCGATCAGCTCGCCCAGGTACATGAAGGCGGTGAGGTCCGAACAGCGGGCCGCCTGCTGCATGTTGTGGGTGACGATGACGATGGTGTACTCGCTCTTGAGTTCTTCCACCAGCTGTTCGATGCGGCCGGTGGCGATCGGGTCGAGCGCGGAGGTGGGCTCGTCCAGCAGCAGCACTTCGGGCTTGAGCGCGATGCCGCGGGCAATGCAAAGGCGCTGCTGCTGGCCGCCGGAGAGGCCCAGGGCGTTCTGCTTGAGCTTGTCCTTCACCTCATCCCACAGCGCAGCGCTGCGCAGCGCCTGCTCCACGCGGATGTCCATGTCGGCGCGCGACAGGCGCTCGTGGTGGCGGATGCCGTAGGCCACGTTCTCGAAGATGGTCATCGGGAACGGCACCGGCTTCTGAAACACCATGCCGACCTTGCTGCGCAGCTTGTTCATCGAATAGCGCGAGTCGAGCACGTTCTCGCCGTCCAGCAGGATCTCGCCCTTGGCCTCCAGCTTCGGGTAGATCGCGTAGATGCGGTTGAAGATGCGCAGGAGCGTGGACTTGCCGCAACCGGAGGGACCGATGATCGCGGTGACCTTCTTCTCCGGAATGTCCATGTTGATGCCTTTCAGCGCATGGTATCCGTTGTAGTAGAAGTTCAGGTCGCGCACGCGCAGCTTGGTCGGCGCCAGCGCTGCTGCGGGCTGCGGATGGATGCCGGCGACGGCGGACTCAGTCATGGGACACCTTGTTGCGGGAGAGGATCAGGCGGGAGAGCAGGCTCAGCGCGAGCACGAACATGGTGATCACGAAGGCGCCGGCCCAGGCGATGGCGTTGATCGCCGGGTCCGGGTCCTTGGTGTATTCGTAGATCGCCTGGGGAAGGCTCGGCATCTTGTCCATCGGGTTGAAGGTCAGGAAGTTGTTGCCGAACGCGGTGAATAGCAGCGGTGCGGTCTCGCCGCTGATGCGCGCCAGCGCCAACAGCACGCCGGTGATGATGCCCGAGCGCGAGGCGCGCATCAGGATCTGCAGGGTGAGCTTCCACTGTGGGATACCCAGTGACAGTGCCGCTTCGCGCAGAGTCGAGGGCACCAGGCGCAGCATTTCGTCGGTGGTGCGCACGATCACCGGCAGGGCGATCAGCGCCAGCGCCACGCCGCCGGCCAGACCGGAGAACGTGATGTTGCCGTTGGTGAGGGCGGTGGTCGGCAGCACCACGATGGTGTAGACGAACAGGCCCAGCACGATCGACGGCGCCGACAGCAGGATGTCGTTGAGGAAGCGGATCGACTCGCCCAGCTTGGTGCGATTGGCGTACTCGGCCAGCCAGGTGCCCGCCAGCACGCCGATCGGCGTGGCGATGGCGATGCCCAGCAGATCCAGGATCAGGCTGCCCACCATGGCATTGGCCAGGCCGCCGTTCTCGCGGTACACCGAGATCTTGCTGAAGAGGTTCCAGTTCATCGCGCCGATGCCCTGGCGCAGCGTCTCCCACAGGATCCAGGCCAGGAAGACCAGGCCGATCAGAGTGGCGAAGGAACTCATGCCCAGCGCCACGACATTCGTGATGCGCCGGCGCAGATAGAGCGAGGAGGACTTCATCAGCGGCCCTCCTTGTGGGCGAGTCGGCGCAGCATCAGGCGAGCGATCATCAGCACGATGAAGGTAACCACGAACAGCAGGAAGGCGAGCGCCATCAGCGAGGACTTCTGCAGGCCGGCGGCCTCGCCGAACTGGTTGGCGATGGTCGAAGCGATGGATGCACCCGGATCGAGCAGCGAGGGCGAGAGCTTCATCTTGTTGCCGATGATGAAGGTCACCGCCATGGTCTCGCCCAGCGCACGGCCCAGTCCCAGGAAGATGCCGCCGATCACCGCCGAGCGGGTGTAGGGCAGCACGATGTCCCATGCCACTTCCCAGGTGCTGGAGCCCAGCGCATAGGCCGACTCCTTCAGGCGCGTGGGCACGGTCTGGAACACTTCGCGCATCACTGAGGAAATGAACGGGATGATCATGATCGCCAGCACGATGCCCGCGGTCAGCACGCTGCCGCCGAACGGGTTGTCGTTGCCGAACATGCGACCGATGAAGGGAATGTGCTGGGCGACCCACGACACCTTGCCGTCGTCCGGCTGGTTGCCCAGGTAGCTGGTCAGCCACGGCTTGACGTGGTCGGCGAAGAAGGGCGCGAACACGAACAGGCCCCACATGCCGTAGATGATCGAGGGAATGCCGGCCAGCAGCTCGATCGCCGAGGCAACCGGCGTGCGCAGCCACGGCGGCGCGACTTCGGAGAGGTACAGTGCGATGCCGAAACTCACCGGCACGGCGATGAGCAGGGCGATGAAAGAAGTGATCAGCGTGCCGAACACCGGCACGAGCGCGCCATAGACGTCGTCGCTGGGGTTCCATTCGCTGCTGGTGAGAAAGTGCAGGCCGAAGGTGGAGAACGCTTCGCGTCCGCCCCACAGCGTAGCGCCCGCGGCGCCGAGCAGGCTGGCCAGGACGAGCAGGGCGCAACCCTTGAGGATCCAGCCGAACAGGCGGTCGTCCCGCGCGTCGCGATGGGCCCGGACTTCCTGGGTGGAGAGGGGCGCTACCGCGGCCTCGTTCGCTTGCATGGTTTCGCTTTCCTAGGCAACGCCGGCCGGCTGGACCGCCCGATCGATGGAATCCGCGCCGCGTCGGCGCTTTTCAGCAACAGGCCGCCCCATCCTGCGAGGGGGCGGCCTGGTCGTGCATCCGGCTTCCGTGCCGGTGGCGGCGGGTTGCGTGGAGGCCCGCCACAACGATTAGTGCTTGAACTCGCTGCCCCAGTAGGCTTCGATCTTCTTCACGAGGGTGTCCGGCAGGGCCACGTAGTCGAGCGAGGCGGCATCCTTCTGGCCGTTCTCCAGCGACCACTTGAAGAAGTCGAAGGCGACCTTGGTGTGCTCGGCGTTCTTCGCCTTCTTGTACATCACCACCCAGGTGGTGGCGGTGATCGGCCACGCCTGCGCGCCCGGGGCGTTGGTCATGATGACGTTGAAGTCCTTGGCGCTGGTCCAGTCAGCAGTGCCGGCGGCGGCGGCGAAGCTCTCCGCGGTCGGCGTGACGAACTGGCCGGCGGCGTTCTTCATGTCCACCCAGGCGATGGTGTTCTTCTTCGCGTAGGCGTACTCGACGTAGCCGATCGAGCCCTGGATCTGCTTGACGTACTGCGACACGCCCTCGTTGCCCTTGCCGCCCACACCGGTCGGCCACTCGACGGCGGTGCCGAACTTCACCTTGTCCGCCCACTCCTTGCTGACCTTGGAGAGGTAGTTGGTGAAGTTGAAGGAGGTGCCCGAACCGTCGGAGCGGTGCACGACCGTGATCTTCTTGGCCGGCAGGGTCAGGCCCGCGTTCAGCGCGGCGATCTTGGGGTCGTTCCAGTTGGTGATCTTGCCCAGGAAGATGTCGGCGAGGGTTTCGCCGTCGAGCTTGACCTGGTCGGCCTTGACGCCCGGGATATTCACCACCGGCACGATGCCGCCGACTACGACCGGGAACTGGCCCAGGCCGAACTTCTCAAGGTCTTCGGCCTTCAGCGGCGCGTCGGTCGCACCGAAGTCGATGGTGCCTTCCTTGATCTGCGCCACGCCGGCGCCCGAACCCACCGACTGGTAGTTGAGCTTGTTGCCGGTCTTCTCGGCATAAGCGGCGGACCACTTCGAGAGCACCGGATAGACGAAGCTCGAGCCGGCGCCGGTGATGTCCGTCGCGTGGGCCGACATGCCGAACGCCGACGCGGCGGCGAACACGGCAGTCGTGCCGATGCGGGACAGATACTTGGATGAGGTCAACACGGTTGCTCCTTAGCGAATAAGGGTCACGGGGGATTCCCGCCCGACCGCTATTTCATGCGCGCCGTGTTGCAATGAAATGAGCTGAATGTTTCAGCGATATGACAACCTGTCATATTCGATGCGGGAAAGCCCTGGCAATCCCGCGCGGGGAACCGGCAAGCCACTGTTCCGGCTCCGGTTCCGGACTCCTTAGTTAAAGCACATCCAGCCCGATGTGCTCCCGCTCGAACATCTCCAGCCGCCGCCACCGGTTGACGATGGCGCAGAACAGTTCCGCCGTGCGCTCGGCATCGTAGATGGCCGAATGCGCCTCGCGCGTGTCGAACGGGAAGCCCGCCGCCTGCACCGACTTGCTCAGGACGGTCTGTCCATAGGCCAGGCCGCCCAGGGTGGCGGTGTCGAAGCAGCTGAAAGGGTGGAAGGGGTTGCGCTTGTGGCCGACGCGGCGCACGGCGGCATTGAGGAAGCCCAGATCGAAGGCCGCGTTGTGACCGACCAGGATGGCACGCTGGCAGTCCGCGTCGCGCATGCGCTCGCGCACTTCCTTGAAGACGTGATCCAGGGCGGTGCGCTCATGCAGTGCGCCGCGCAGCGGGTTGTCCGGATCGATGCCGGTGATTTCCAGCGCGCGCGGGTCGATGTTGGCGCCGGGGAACGGGTCCACGTGGGCCGAGACCGCCGGGCGCGGGCGCAGGTAGCCCTCGGCGTCCATGTCCACGATGACGGCGGCGATTTCCAGCAGCGCGTCGCGCTCGGCGTCGAAGCCTCCTGTCTCCACGTCCACGATCACCGGCAGGAAGCCGCGGAAGCGGTCGGCCATGCGGCTGGCCATGCTGTTGCTGAAGATTTCCGTCTTATCCATCGACAGAGCATATCAGCCGGCCCCGGCCAGCCGTGAGCGGACCGGAGCGCTTTGTTGCAAGGAAGTGCACCGGTGTCTTGGATTTGTCATCTAAACAGCACGGAATCGTAAAAGACCGAACGCATCCTGCCCGCCATCCTGTTGGCCGGCCGATCGAGAGGGGGCGGTCCAGGCAATGTCTACCAACATGCGGAGAACATCCATGCGTTCCAAGTTGCTCGCGGTGGCGATTGCCGCCGGTTTGGGCGTTGTCAGCCTCCATGTGGCTGCCGAACCGGCCCAGACGAAGAAGGCCAGGACCACCCAGGATTCCCAGGCTTCCAAGAATGCCGAGATCGAGGCGCTGAAGGCGCAGCTGCAGGCGCTTCAGGCCAAGGTGGCCGAGCTGGAGCAGCGTACGGACGCGCAGTCGGACATCAACGTCAGCACCGGCCAGAACATCGAGGCCGTGCAGAAGGCCCAGGCCTCCACCGAGGCCCAGGTCAAGAAGTCCAGCGACAAGCTCGCCTACAAGGGCGTGAACATCACGCTGGGCGGCTTCCTTGCCGCCGAGTCGATCTATCGCTCGCGCAACCAGGGCGCGGACATCGCGTCGAACTGGAACGGCATCCCGTACCGCAACGTGCCGACCGCGCACACCAGCGAATTCCGCTACACCGCCCGCCAGAGCCGCGTGTCACTGCTCGCTCAGGGCGACGTGAACGAGAACACCCATGTGGCCGGCTATATCGAAGCCGACTTCCTGGGTGGCGCGCAGACCGCGAACCAGAACGAGAGCAACTCGTTCAACCCGCGCGAGCGCAACATGTACATGACGGTGGACTGGGACAACCAGGGCCTGCACCTGCTGGCCGGCCAGAACTGGTCGCTGCTGACGCTCAACAGCAAGGGCATCACCCCGCGCGCCGAGCTGACCCCGCCGCAGATCGACGCCCAGTACCTGCCGGGCTTCACCTGGGCTCGCCAGACCCAGTTGCGCCTGGTCAAGGATTTCAACAAGACCTGGTGGGTGGGCGTCTCGCTGGAAAACCCGCAGACCACGTTCTACAACAGCCCCAACGCCAGCAAGGCGCCAGTGCAGTCGACGTACAACATCGCCGCCGGTTCGGGCTACGACTCGGTCAACTCGCTGTCGCTCAACCATATCCCTGATGTGGTGGTGAAGGTCGCCGCCGATCCGGGCTACGGCCACTACGAGCTGTTCGGCGTGGGGCGCGCGTTCTACAACCGCTACCTCGGTTCCAACCATGACGTGTACGGCGGCGGCTTCGGCGTCGGCATGATCCTGCCGCTGGTGCCGAAGATGCTGGAATTCCAGTTCTCCGGCATGACCGGTCGCGGCATCGGCCGCTACGGCAGCGCCCAGCTGCCCGACGTGACCTTCAAGCCCACCGGCGAGCTGGCTCCGATCAAGGAGACCATGCTGCTGGCCGGCCTGACTTACCACCCGACCGCCGACCTGGACATCTACGCCTTCGGCGGCAGCGAGAAGCAGAAGAAGCAGGCCTACAACTACAACGGCACGCCGTTCGGCTACGGCAACCCGCTGTACAACAACAGCGGTTGCGACGTCGAAGGCGCCGCCGCCGCCACCTGTGTGGGCAACACCCGCCAGATCTGGCAGGGCACGCTGGGCTTCTGGTGGAAGTTCTACCAGGGCAAGTTCGGCAAGGCCCAGTTCGGCGCTCAGTACTCGCACACCGAGCGCAAGGCGTTCGAGGGCGTGGGTGGCGCGCCGACGGGCAAGGAAGACATGGTCTTCACCAGCTTCCGCTACTACCCGTTCTAAGAACGGCGGGAACGATTATCGGAAGGGAGTTCGACCCAGGGATGGAGAGACGGCGGGCCTGGCCCGCCGTTTCGTTTTTTTGCGGAGCCGGAAAAGGAGGCGACGCTTCGCGGAAACACCGTGCAAAACGAAACGGCGGGCCGGGGCCCGCCGTTCCCGTTCCGCTTCTCGTGCGCACATGACCTAGCGTGCGGAAGGTATTCCCGCTGGGTGCGCCATGGCGGTGGCGCCCTGGTCGGACATGTCGCCATCCCAGCCACCGCCGAGCGCGCGGATCAGATCCACGCTGGCTTGCAGGCGCCGGGTGCGTACTTGCTGGGCGCTGCGTTCGGCCTGCAGCGCGGCGGTCTGCGCGCTGACTACGTCCAGATAGTTCACCGCGCCTTCGCGGTAGCGGTTGGTGGCAATCGTTTCGGACTCGCGCGCCGCCTGCGCGGCGTCGTCCTGCTGATGGGCTTCGTTGCCCAGCTGCTGCAGCAGCGAGAGGTTGTCCTCGACCTGCTGGAAAGCGTCCAGCACCGTCTGCCGGTACTGCCCTGAGCTGGCGTCCAGATTGGCCCATGCGGCTTTGACCCGCGCGCGGCGCAACCCGCCGTCGAACACGCTCATGGCCAGCGAGGGGCCGAGGGCCCACAGCCGGTTGCCGGCCGTAAGCAGCGCACCGGCGCCGGTGTTCTGCCAGCCATACATGCCGGTCAGGCTCAGCTCCGGAAAATAGGCGGCCCGCGCCACACCGATGGCGGCGTTGGCGGCATACATCCGGCGCTCGGCGGCGGCGATATCCGGGCGACGCTGCAACAAAGTGGACGGCACGCCCAGCGGGATCGCGGGCACATCCAATGCGCCCTGCGCCGGAGCCAGCGAGAAGCCCGAGGCGGGCACGCCCGCCAGGGTGGCGATGGCATGCTCGGCCAGTGCACGTTGCGCGGTCAGCTCCGAGACCTGCGCCATGGCATCGGACAGCTGGACTTTGGCGCGGCTCACGTCCAGTCCGGACGCTACGCCGCCCTGGAAACGGCGTTCGGTGAGGGCGAGGCCTTGTCGATAGGCTTCCAGCGTGTCGTTGAGAATGCGCGCCTGCACGTCGTAGCCGCGCAGCCGGATGTACAGGTCGGCCATGCGCGCTTCCAGGCTGAGGCGGGCGGAAGCGAGATCCGCTGCGGCGGCCGCTTCATCGGCTTTGCCGATCGCGACCTCGTTGCGCACGCGTCCCCACAGGTCAAGTTCGTAGCTCGCGCCGAATCCGACGGTATCGGCGGAGTATTCGTCAGGCTGGTTGTTGCCGCGCAACGGACGGTTGTCGGATTGGCGGTTGCGTGTCGCGCTTCCGGCCAGACCCAGTTGCGGAAACAGTCCCGAGCGCAGTTGCTGTTCGAACGCCGTGGCGGCGTCGTAGCGGGCCAGCGCCACGGCGAGCGTCGGATTGGCGCTGTCGAGCTGGTGCTCGAGTTCATCGAGCTTCGCGCTGCGATAGACCGACCACCATGGGCCGCGTGGCGCATCGTCCACGGGATGCGCGGGCGCCCACATACCTTCTCGGGTCTGTCCTGCGAAGGCCGCGGGCAGCGGGCCGACGTCGGGCTTCCGGTAGGCCGGCGCGAGCGAGCAGGCCGGCAGCAGCGCGATCGCGGCCAACGGCATCAGGGCGCGCAGCGCGCGCGGGAAGTGGCGCAGACGGAGTGGCGTGGCCATGCTCATTTCGCCTTGGCGATGTTCGCCGCCGTTTCCGTCGCAGGCGCGGGCGCCGCGACGCGGACGGGATCGCCGGCAGCGAGCGAGTCGGAGGGATGATCGATGATGCGGTCGCCCGGACGCAGGCCCTGGTCGATCTGCAGGTGGTCGCCAAGGTCGCGCGCGATATGCACCTTGCGCAGTTCAGCCTTGCCGTTCGTGCCGACCACCGCGATCTGCGGTCCGGCGGCGCGGAAGATCAGCACCGTCGCGGGCACGGTCATGACATGTCCATCGGAAGGCATCGGCACGCTCACTTCGGCGAACGAGCCGGGCATCAGTTCGCCCTTGGGGTTGTCCACTTCGAACTGCGCCAGCAACGTGCCAGAGGCCTGGTTGACCGCACCGGAGCTGCCGATCAGATGGCCGGTGAAGGTCTCTCCCGGATGGTCCAGCACGTCGAGTTTCACCGTCATGCCCGGTTTTACCGAGGAAGCGTAGCCCTGCGGAATCTCGACATAGAGGCGCATTCGGCTGGTGTCCGCCACGGTGAACAGCGCCGGGCTGTTGTCGTTGTTCGCGTTGATCAGGTCGCCGATGTCGGTGTGGCGTGCGGTGACAGTGCCGTCGAAGGGCGAGGTGATGTGCTTGAACGCTTCCAGGGCCGCGATGCGGTCCATGTCCGCTTGCGCGGCGAGCACGTTGGCGCGTGCGGTCTCGGCCTCGCCGGCCTTCTCGTCGGCCTCCTGCTTGGACACGGAGTTCGACGCCAGCAGGTTGCGCCAGCGCTGGTCGGTCAGTTCGGCCAGCCTGGCATTCGCCCTGGCGCGCACGAGGTTCGCCTTGGCCTGTTCGAACTGCTGGTCGAGCTCGGGCGTGTCGATCTGGGCGAGCGCTTCGCCGGCCTTCACCTGGCTACCGATGTCGTGGCTCCAGGTCTTCAGGTAGCCGCCGACGCGTGCGTGGATCGTCGTGCTGATCCAGGCGTCCAGATGGCCGGGCAGCGTCATCGCCTGCGCGTCGTCGCCCGCGATGGGATCGATCACCTGCACGCTGGGCGTCACCTGCGCATCGGTCCATTTGACCACCTTGTGGTAGTCGTAGGCGCGTACCGAGATGCCGGCGATGGTGGCCAGCACGGCGGCTACCAGGCCGACGCGGATCGCGCGACGGAGATCAGGTGGCCGCCTCGACGCGGCCGCGACGTTGTCATGCGACATGGGCGGGTTCTCCAAGCAAGGTTTCGGGGGCCGGCGCGGTCTGCTCGCGGCCGTGCACGAAGGTGAACACCACGGGGACAAACAGCAACGTGGCGACGGTGGCGAACAGCAGGCCGCCGATCACGGCACGGCCCAGCGGTGAGTTCTGTTCCTGGCTGAGTGCCATCGGCAGCATGCCGATGATCATCGCCAGCGCGGTCATGCAGACCGGACGGAAGCGCGTGAAGCCCGCCTCCATCGCGGCGCGGAAAGCGTCGCCATGCTCGGCCAGGCGTTCGCGGCAGAAGCTCACCACCAGGATCGAGTTGGCGGTAGCCACGCCCATGCACATGATGGCTCCGGTCAGCGCGGGCACCGACAGCGAGGTGTGGGTAAGGAACAGCATCCACACGATGCCGGCCAGCGCGGCGGGCAGGGCGGTGATGATCACGAAGGGGTCCAGCCAGGACTGGAAGTTCACCACGATCAACAGGTAGATCAGCACGATCGCGCCGACCAGGCCGAACAGCAGGCCGCCGAACGCCTCGTTCATCGTGCCCACCTGGCCATGCAGGCTGACAAGCGTGCCTTTCGGACGTTGCGCGGCGTAGCGGTCCAGCACCTTTTGCACGTCGCCCGCGACCGCGCCCAGATCGCGATCCTGCACCGAAGCGTAGATGTCGTACGCGGGCATGATGTTGTAGTGCGAGACCACGGCGGCGCTGGGTTCGCGCGAGAAACTGGCGATGCCGCCTAGGATCTGGTTGGAGCCGTTGCCGGACGAGGTGACTGGCAAGCTGGCCAGGTCGGCCATCGAATCCATGCGGTATTGCGGCGTGGCTGCGACGATCGCGTAGGACACGCCGTTCTTCGGATTGAGCCAGAACGCCGGCGCTACCTGCGAGCTGCCGGCGAGCGAGGCGACCATGCTGTTGGTCACGTCGCGCTCGGTGATGCCAAGCTCGTTCGCGCGGGTGCGATTCACGCGCACGTTGAACTGCGGATAGCTGGAGCTCTGCTGGATGCGCACGTCGGCGATGCCGGGCACTTCGCGCAGGCTCTTCATGATCTGCATGGCGTAGGTTTCGTTGGCTTCGCGATCGCGGCCGGTGATGGCGATGTCCAGCGGCGCCGGCGCGCCGAAGTTGAGGATCTGGCTGCTCATGTCCGCCGGCAGGAACGCGAACTGCGTGCCCGGGAACTCGCGTGGCAGGCGCTCGCGCAGCTTGCGCACGAAATTGGCGCTGGGATCGTGGCCGTCCTTGAGCACGACCTGGATGTCGCCGTCCTGCGGGCCGATGGTGCCGCTGCTGTTATAGACCAGGTTCACGCCGCTCAAGGGCAGGCCGATGTTGTCGATCACGGTTTCCAGCTGGTCGGCCGGAACCACCTGGCGGATCGTCGCTTCAATACGGTCGAACTCGGCCGCCGTTTCCTCCACGCGTGTGCCCATCGGCGCGCGCACGTGCAACGCGATCGAGCCGGCGTCGACGTCGGGGAAGAAATCGCGGCCAAGGAATGGCGCCAGCGCGAACGAGGCGAGCACGAACGCCAGGAAACCCAGCGCGAAACGCCGCCGGTTCGCGATGGCCATCGCAAGGGTGGCGTAGTAGGCGTCGCGGATGATCGAGAAGCGGTGTTCGAAGTTCTGCTGAAAGCGCACCAGCGCGGCCACCACCGCGTTGCGGCGTCGCGGCGGATGCTGGTCGCCCTCGTGATGATTGATGTAGGGATCTTCCGGATGATCGCCCGTACCCTTCTCGGTGACGTGCGGCTTGAGCAGGTACATCGCCAGGGTGGGCACCAGCGTGCGCGAGAGCACGAAGGACGAGGCCATGGCGAAGATCACCGCCAGCGCCATCGGCCGGAACAGGAAGCCGGCGATGCCGTCGAGCAGGAACATCGGCACGAACACAATGCAGATGCACAGCAGCGAGACGAAGGCGGGGCCGACGATCTGCCTGGCACCATCCATGATGGCCGTGCGTACGTCCTTGCCTTGCTCCAGATGCCAGTTGACGTTCTCGATCGTCACGGTGGCATCGTCCACCAGAATGCCCACCGCCAGCGCGAGGCCACCGAGCGTCATCACGTTGAGGGTTTGCCCGAACACGGCCAGCAAGGTGATCGCGGCGAGAATCGCCAGCGGGATGGACACCGCAATGATCACGGTAGAACGCCAGCTGCCGAGGAAGATCAGGATCATTACCGAAGTCAGCAGCGCGGCGATGATGCCTTCGCGCGCCACCGAACTGATGGCTGCCTTGACGAACAGCGACTGGTCCGCCAGCTGCGACACCTTCAGCGACGGCGGCAGGGTTTCGGCGATCAGCGGCATCAGCTTCTTGATGCCGGCGACCACGGCGAGGGTGGAGGCGTTGCCGTTCTTCAAAGCGGGCATCAGCACGGCGCGTTTGCCGTCTACGCGCACGACGTTGTTCTGCGGTGGTGCGCCGTCGCGCACGTGCGCCACGTCACCGATGGTGATGGTGGCGCCGTGCACGGTCTTCACCGGAAGCTGATTGAGTTCCTCGATCGCGGTGGGGCTGTTGTTGAGCTGGATGTGGTACTCGTACGTGCCGATCTTTGCCGTGCCCACCGGGATGATCTGGTTCTGCGCGGCCAGCGCATTGCCTACGTCCTGGGCAGACAGGCCTTTCGCCGCCAGCGCCTGCGGGTCGAGATCCAGCGTGACCTGGCGCTGCTTGCCACCGTACGGCGTAGGGATCGCCACGCCCGGCACAGAGATCAGCGTCGGGCGCATGAAGTTCTGCGCGATGTCGCGGATCTTCGCTTCCGACAGGTCCTTGCTGGAAAGGGCCATCTGCAGCACGGGCACGGTCGAGGCGTTGTAGTTGAGGATCAGTGGCGGCGTGATGCCCGGCGGCATTTGCTTGACCACCGTCTGCGAGATCGAAGTGACCTGAGCGGTGGCGGTGCGGATGTCCACGCCGGGCTGGAAGAAGATCTTCACGATGCCGACGCCCGGCAGCGATTGCGACTCCATGTGCTCGATGTCGTTGACAGACGTGGTGAGCTGGCGTTCGTAGTAATAGATCACGCGGCCGGACATCTGGTCGGGCGGCAGGCCGTTGTAGGTCCACACCACGCTGATGACCGGAATACCGATGTTCGGGAAGATGTCCGTGGGCGTACGGAACGCCGCGAGCGGACCGGCGATGAGGATCACCAGGGCGAGCACGATGAACGTGAGCGGGCGCGAGAGGGCGATGCGGACGAGGCCAATCATGGGAGCTTCCGGTAACGCGCGGCGCACGGGCGCCGCGACGGGGCGGCGCGGCCGCCCGTCAGGCTGGGGATGTCGCTTGGCGTGCCGCTAGGCGACTGGCGGGAGCGGTGGGGAGATCAGGTTCATCGCGCACCATGCGAGGCGGGGCTTGGCCCATTGCGCGACATGATCCCAGGCCAGCCTTGTGGAAACCTTTTGGGCGTCTGTAAGGAAAGCGTCACACGGCCGTCAGGTCGCGCAGGCGTCCATGTGGATGCGTGCCAGCAGGCCATGGCCGAGGGGGGAGGGCAGCAGCTCGATGCGCGCGCCATGCAGTTCGATCGCGCGCTGGACGATGCTCAATCCGAGCCCGTAGCCGCGAGTGGCGCTTTCCACCTCGCGGTGGAAACGCTGGAAGACGGCCTGCCGGCGTTCCGCCGGAATGCCGGGCCCGTTGTCGCATATGTCGATGACCGCGCTGCCGCCCTCCTGCCGGATCGATACGTCGACCTGGCCGCCGTGGCCGGTGTAGCGCAAGGCGTTCTCGATCAGGTTGCGGAACATCGCGGCGAGAGCTACTTCGTGGCCCCATACGTACAGGGCCGGCCGGTCATGGGTCAGGCTTAGCGCGATCTCCTTCTCGGCGATCAGCGGCGCGAGCTCTTCGATCACTTCAGTGGCGACGCGCACAAGGTCCAGCCGGATGCGCTGTTGCGACGCGGCGCCGGCTTCCAGCCGCGCCATCGCCAGGATCTGCTCGATGCGCCGTGCCAGCCGCGCCATGCTTTGCTGGGCATGGCCGACGGCGAATTCCAGTTCGACCGGATCGCCGGACAGGGTCGCGCTTTCGAGATGGATCATGGTCGCCGCCAGCGGCGTGCGCAGTTCGTGCGCGACGTCAGTGGCGAAACGGTGCTCGCGCTCGAGCGCATCCTCCAGGCGTTCCAGCTGCTGGTTGAGCGCCGCGATCAGCGGCTTGATTTCCTTCGGCGCATCCTTGGCCGAGACCGGCTGGCGGCTGCCGGGCGTGCGGCGGTCCAGCGATTCGGTGAGCAGCGCCATCGGGCGCAGGCCGCGCTTGACCGCCAGGCTCACCAGCAGTGCCAGCAGGGGGAGGCCGACCAGCAGTGGCAGGGTATGCTCGATCACGAGGCCACGAGTGATGTCGCGGCGGTTGTCATAACGCTCGGCGATGCGGATGACCAGTCCGGCGCGGTTCTGCAGGGTGAAGGTGCGCCACAGCGTGCCGCTATGCCTGATGTCGAGAAAACCGCGTTCGGTAGAGCTCGGCGGCGGCAGATCGGCCAGATTGGCGGTGGCGGCGATCAGCGTGCCGTGCGGGTCGTAGGCCTGGAAACCCACTTCGGGTTCGTAATTGCGCGGATGGACCGAGACCACCACGCTGCCTTGACGCCTGGGCGGCGACGGCGTGACGCCCGCCAGCTGGTCCGAACGCTCGGGCAGGTCGCCATGAGCGATCAGTGTGCCGAGCGTGCGACCGGCCTGGGCGAGACGGCCGTCCAGGAGCTGGGCCATCTCACGCTGCTCGCGTTGATAGCTGATCACGCCCAGGGGAATGAGCACGCCGACCAGCACCGCGATGATCAGCCAGGTCAGGCGGGTTCTCAGGCTGGCCGCAGCGGCGCTCATTTGGGTTCGCGCGGAATCATGTAACCCACGCCGCGTACGGTGTGGATGACCTCCGGGCTGAGCTTGCGGCGCAGCCAGTGCACCTGCACTTCGATGGCGTTGCGCTCGACGATGGTGTCCAGTCCATAGACCGAGCTCTCCAGTGCCTCGCGCCGGACGATGCGGCCGGCGCGCTCCATCAGCACGCGCAGCAGGGCGAATTCGCGCCGCGTCAGGCCGATCTTCTCGCCGCGGTATTCCACTTCCGAAGAAGCCAGGTCGAGGCGCAGGTTGCCGACCTCAACGACGCTATCGGCCAGGCCCTGGGCGCGCCGCGTCAGCGAGCGGATGCGCGCGGCCAGTTCGCCCAGATGGAACGGTTTGACCAGGTAATCGTCGGCACCGAGGTCCAGGCCGCGGATGCGCATTTCCAGCGCGTCGCGGGCGGTCATCACGAGCACGGGTGTCTTGATGCGCGCGCGCCGGGTCTCCGCCAGCACTTCCAGGCCGTCCTTGTCGGGCAAGCCCAGGTCCAGCAGCACCAGGTCGATGGGTTCGCTGCGCAGCGCGTGCAGGGCCTGGTTGCCGTCGCGCAGCCAGGTCACCGCGTAGGACTGCTGTTCGAGGGCGTGCTTGATGGCGTCGCCAAGCTCGTCGTCGTCTTCCACCAGCAGAATGTGCATGCGCGCGGTACCTTTGGCCCTCGTGGGCGCGGACGCGCCCGTGCGACATGATCCGCGGGCAGGCTTTTGTGGATCTTTTGCCACGGCGCCGGCGGGAACGTGCCCGCCGGCAGCATACCGCGCCGGCGCCGCTGAGGCGGCGGCGCGGTAGTGGTTCAGTAGTTGACCTGCAGCTGCAGGCGCAGCAAGTCGCCTTTGACGATGCCGTAGGGCGCGGTGCCGACGTCGGTACGGCGCATGTTGGCGTACGCCACGGCGATCTCCAGCGCCGAAGAGGGCTGCCATTCCACGCCGGCCTCGGTTTCGTTGAGATGCATGAAAGGCGCATTGGTGTCGAACTTGGATGCGCCACGGTACTTCTGCCATTTCAGGTAGGGGAACAACGTGCCGAAGCGCGCGGTATCCAGTTTGTACATCGCCTGCACGTAGCCGCCGCGAAGGGACTTGGAGACGATGCCGCGGCGGGAGATATCCAGCTGCGGGCCTCGCCCCACCGTCCATTCGGCCTGCAGGCCGAACGGCTGCGGATAGTAGATCGCG
Organism: Dyella sp. CR10; assembly: GCF_055814425.1. Classification (NCBI taxonomy): domain Bacteria; kingdom Pseudomonadati; phylum Pseudomonadota; class Gammaproteobacteria; order Lysobacterales; family Rhodanobacteraceae; genus Dyella; species Dyella sp. CR10. The sequence goes on along the minus strand of NZ_CP185986.1, from coordinate 3,031,909 downwards.
TGCACGGCGACGCGCTGGTCCAGCATGCCGTTGGCCGGCGAGCGGTCGGCCGGCGTGAAGGTCGCGCCATTGACGGTGATGGCGGTTGGCGTAGCCCCCTTGAAGCGACCGCTGTACGCATCCGCGCCCACTTCGAGGAACTGCCCGTTGGCGAACTTGAACGGATAGGTCACGTGCAGGACGGTGTGCAGGCTGTCGTTGCGTTCGGCCCGGTTGGCGCCCTGGCCGTTGTAGACGCCCAGGCCGACCACGCCGTAGTCGCCGGAACCCTTCAGGCCGGACTTGACCAGATATTGGAAGCGGTCGCGGATCTCGCTAGGCGTGTAGTAGAAGAACAGGCCGATATCGCGCTCGTCGCGGACGCCGGAGTTGAGCGCATCCGCGCGATCGGGAGTGAGGCGGTTCTGGCTGGACTGCAGGTTCTCCCAGCCATAGGGCACCTTGGATTGGCCGGCACGGACGCGGAACTCGCGCTCCTTGTCCAGGTAGATGTCGGCATAGGCATCGCGCAGCTGACCGTAGTTCGACGTACTCGAACCCGATGGGGTGGAGGCGAAATCCGGCTGCAGGTAGATGGAGACGCGGTCGGTGATATCGCCGCTGACGACCAGGCGCGCGCGACGGATACCGAAACTCTGGCCGTCGCCGATGAAGCGGTCGCCGGGCGCGCGCAGCTTGCCGGCTTCCGCGCCGAAACCGTGGTTGTAGCGCAGCTGGGTATAGCCACGCAGCGACAGGCGGTCGTACCACTTCTTGTCGGCCGGCTTGGCGGGCTTGCTCTCTACCGCGGCAGCAGGAGCCGCGGCGATAGTGGTGGTGGCCGATGCCGTGGGAGCGTCGGGCGCGGACGGGGTGGCGGCGGTGCCGGGCACGGATGGCGCGCCGGTCGTTTCGTCCACTTGCACGAAGGTGCCCAGCTTGACGCGCCCGGGGCCGGGCTCGGCGTAGATCTGCTGAGTCTTGCGGTCGACATAGAGGTCGAGCGTGGCGGCAGGGGATGCTTCGGAGAACGCGGCGGCGCCGACGGTCCAGAGCATCGAGGCGAGGGTTTTTCTCTTCATGGTCATCCGGGAGATCGGGCGGCGTGGCCGCGAGGAGGGGGCGATCACGGATGTCCAGGCGTCTGGACGTCCGTCGCCGTGCATGCGGGCGCAAGAATTTGCGGGCCACGGGGCGGCGAGCCTAGGCGGACCGGATGTCGGTTTTGTGACAAGGGTGGAGGTGTGGCGCCTGAAAGAGCAAAAAAAAAGACGGCCATTTCACTGCGCTGAACACGATTCCTGCTCTTGTTCAGAATTTTTCCAAAATTGTGCAGTGCAAGGGGTTGAGCATCGTCGCGCGAGCCCGTATCTTCTTGCGTCATGCATTCCCGTCGATTCTCTCGCGTCTTCGTCATGTTCATGGCATGCCTCTTCGGCGTGCTGGTGACGTTCGCGTCGACGGCGCAGGGCATCGGCAAGAATGGCCGGTCGGCGATCGCGGCTGCCGTGTCTGCCGATATCGTCCAGGATCTCGCCGACGACGGCGATGACGGTTCCGACGCACTCGCCGGAGCCTGCTCGATCGACGACCAGTGTCTGGACGACATCATGGTCGACGAAGTGGAGTGGCCCGTATGGCACGACCGCGCTCCTTCCGTGGCCATCGGCCCGGTGCCTGACGTGCGTGAACGCGCGGTCGGGCTGATCTGCCCCCCTCCCAACGCCTGATTCCCTGCGCGCGTTTCCGTCGCGGCGCCTGAGCGCTCGCGAGCCGGAGTCCCTGCGCGCCTGAGGGCAGCCTGCCTGCCCGAGCCTCGCCGTGTCTGCGCGAGGTCGCTTCCCCCCAACGCATCGATTTTTCGGCGGTCGCTTGCCGCCAGCCCCCTATTGCCCGGGAGATACCCCCATGGAACGTCTGCTCGAAGGTTTTGAACACTTCCGCCGCACCGTCTTTCCGGAACAGCGCGAGCTGTTCAAGAAGCTGGCCACCGGCCAGAGCCCGCACACGCTGTTCATCACCTGCGCCGACTCGCGCGTGATGCCGGAAATGATCTTCTCGGCACTGCCGGGCGAGATCTTCGTGTACCGCAATATCGGCAACATCGTGCCGCCCTATGCCCAGCACGTGAGCGGCGTGGTCGCCGCGATCGAGTACGCGGTGAAGGTGCTGCAGGTCAAGCACATCATCATCTGCGGACACTCCGACTGCGGCGCGATGAAAGGCCTGCTGGCGCCGGCCAAGGTGGTGCACATGCCGTCCGTCGCCGCATGGCTGAAGCACGCCGATGTGGCCAAGTACGTGGTCGCGGAGAACAGCCCGCACCTGGAAGGCGACGAGGCCCTGCGCCGCGTGACCGAAGAGAACGTGGTCGGCCAGCTGGAGCATCTGCGCACCTTGCCCGCGGTGGCAGCGGCGATGGCCAACGGCAGCGTGAGCATCCACGGCTGGGTGTACGACATCGAACACGCCGAGTTGCGCGCGTTCGACGCGCACACGGGTCACTTCACCACCATCGATCCCTCGCGCCGCGAAGTACCGGACGCGACCCCGCATGCCCGCTTCGCGGCCAGCACCGCGTCTACGGCTTAAAAGGAGTCATTCCATGCGTTCCGACGTGATCTCGAAATACTTTTCGAGCAACTTCTTTAGCCGCGACCTGCTCGGCTCGATCGTCGTGTTCCTGGTGGCGCTGCCCTTGTGCATGGGCATCGCCATCGCCTCGGGCATGCCGCCGGCAGCCGGCCTCATCACCGGCGTGATCGGCGGCATCGTGGTCGGCGCGATCGCCGGCTCGCCGTTGCAGGTCAGCGGCCCGGCCGCGGGCCTGGCCGTGCTGGTATTCGAGCTGGTGCGCGAGCACGGCGTGGCCGCGCTGGGTCCGGTGGTGTTGCTCGCGGGCCTGATCCAGGTCGCCGCCGGCCTGTGCCGCGTGGGCATCTGGTTCCGCATGACCTCGCCGGCCGTGGTGGCCGGCATGTTGTCGGGCATCGGCATCCTGATCGTGGCCTCGCAGGCGCACGTGCTGATCGACGCCAAGCCGCTCGCGCGCGGCCTGGAGAACTTCGCCGCACTGCCTGGCGCGCTCGTCAACGCGTTCTCGGGAGAAGGCACTGGCCTGGCCGCGCTCGGCGTGGGTCTGTCCACCATCGCCATCATGCTGGGCTGGGAAAAGCTTCGTCCGCAGAAGCTGCGCTTCGTGCCGGGCGCGCTGCTGGCCGTGGTCGCGGTGACCGCGTTCGTGCAGTTCCAGGGCGTGAACGTCAACAAGGTCGACGTGCCGGCCAACCTGATGTCGGCCATCGCGATGCCGAGCTTCGCCGACCTCGGCGGCCTGCTCGAACCCTCGCTGCTGGTCGCCGCGCTGACCTTCGCCTTCATTGCCAGCGCGGAGACGCTGCTCTCGGCGGCGGCGGTGGATCGCATGCATGACGGCGCACGCACCAACTACGACCGCGAACTGACCGCACAAGGCGTGGGCAATGCCCTGTGCGGCCTGCTGGGCGCGCTGCCGATGACCGGCGTGATCGTGCGCAGCGCCGCCAACGTGCAGGCCGGTTCGGCGACGCGCATGGCGACCATCATGCACGGCGCGTGGATCCTGGTGTTCGCCATGCTGCTGCCGTGGCTGATGCGCATGACGCCGGTGTCGTGCCTGGCGGGCATCCTGGTGTTTACCGGCATGAAGATGATCAACCTCAAGCAGGTGAAGAGCTTCGCCGCCTATGGCAAGGGCACCGCAGCGATCTATCTGGCGACCACCATCGCGATCGTCGCCACCGACCTGCTGGCAGGCGTGCTGGTGGGCTTCGCGTTGTCGCTGTTCCGCCTGGCGCTGTTGTCTTCGCGTCTGAAGGTGAATCTTGCGGAACATCACGAGCCGAATGCCGCCAAGCTGCACCTGACCGGTATCGCCACCTTCCTCAAGGTGCCGTCGATGGCGCGCACGCTGGAGCAGGTGCCGCCGAATACGCGCCTGCATGTGGTGATGGATGACTTGCACCACGTCGATCAGGCGAGTTTCGAGCTGCTGCGCGACTGGGCGCGCAACGCCAAGTCCAAGGGCTGTGAACTGGTGGTGGACTGGATGGAACTGGAGCGCAGAGTGGAAGGGCCGGCCAAGGCGGCCGCCTGATCTCAGGTGCGATATCCGCGAGCCCCGCGGAAGCCATGCGGCTTCCGCGGGGATGCTTTGTATGCAAGCGATAGTAGCTAGGAGCGAATGCGATGCTCACGGACATCACTTCGGCGCTCGGCGCCATCAAGACCGGTTCGGATATCGCCAGAGAGATGGCGGCCGCCCACTCGCTGGACGATGCGCGCGACAAGGCGCCCGAGCTGTTTGGCGCGATGGCGGAGATCCAGCATCGGCTGGCGGCAATGCAGCTGGCCTACGCCAACCTGCTGGAAGAGCGCGACACGCTGGCCAGGGAAGTGGAGGCGTGCCGGCAAGCGCGCATGGAGCGCGAGCGTTATGTGCTGCATGTCTTGCCGCAGGGAGGACTGGTGTATCGCTTCAAGAGCAGCCGCGGCTCCGGCGATGTGCCGCACGACCTGTGCGTGCATTGCTACGAAGCGGGAATGAAATCGATTCTGCAGCCGAACGGTTCACACCTCGTCTGCCCCAAATGCAAGGCGAAGCTGCGCCATCAGGGCGCGGTGGCGGCGCCATCATCGCGGCGCGGCGGTGTCTGCGTATGGACGCTTTGACCGCAAGCGCGGTTTGAACGATTACTTCCTGCGCGTGCCGGCGCGCGGCTTGGCCGCCTTCTTCGCGGCCGCTTTTCTCTTTGCCGGCTCCGATGGCGTCTTGTCCTTGTACTGGCACAGGTCGCGGATCACGCACTGCGGGCAATCCGGCTTGCGTGCCTTGCACACGTAGCGGCCATGCAGGATCAGCCAGTGGTGCGCATCCTGCTTGAACTCAGGCGGCACGACTTTTTCCAGCTTGTCTTCGACTGCGCGGACATCTTTGCCCGGCGCCAGACCAGTGCGATTGGAGACGCGGAAGATATGCGTGTCCACGGCAATGGTGGGGTGGCCGAACGCGGTGTTGAGCACGACATTGGCGGTTTTGCGACCCACGCCCGGCAACGCTTCGAGCGCTTCGCGGGTCGTCGGGACTTCGCCGTCGTACTGTTCGACCAGGATGCGGCACAGCGCGATCACGTTCTTGGCCTTGGCGTTGAACAGGCCGATGGTGCTGATGTAGCGCTTGAGGCCGTCTTCGCCCAGATCGAGGATCGCCTGCGGCGTGTCGGCCACGGGATACAGCTTGCGTGTCGCCTTGTTCACGCCGACATCGGTGGCCTGCGCCGACAGCACGACGGCCACCAGCAGCTCGAACGGCGTGTTGTATTCCAGTTCGGTAGTAGGGTGAGGATCCAGTTCGCGCAGGCGGGTGAACAGCTCGACGACGTCCGCTTTCTTCACGGCTTGGGTTCCTGTTGCCTGGCCTTGGCACGGGCCAGGGCGGCCAGTACCGGGTTGTCGCTTACTGCCGCGCCGAGCTGTGCCTTGCGTGCGGCAAGCTCGGCGGCTTGCCTGGCACGCTCCCTTTCGAGTCGCGTTTCGCGGCGGCGGAAGTGCTCGCGCGCCTTGTCGGCATGCGCCGGGTCTTCCGCCTGTGCAGGCGGCATCGGTTCGAGCACGATGCAATCGACGGGGCAGGCGGGAACACACAGCTCGCAGCCGGTGCAGTCGTCGGCGATCACCGTGTGCATCAGCTTGGCGGCACCGAGGATCGCATCGACCGGGCAGGCCTGGATGCACTTGGTGCAGCCGATGCAATCGGCTTCGACGATGCGCGCGAGCGTGCGCGGTTTCTCCACGCCATGGTCGGGATTCAGCGGCAGCGCTTCGCAACCGAGCAACCGCGCCAGCTTGGCGATGCCGGCCGCGCCACCCGGCGGGCACTGGTTGATCGGCGCTTCGCCGCGCGCGATCGCCTCCGCGTAGGGGCGGCAGCCATGGAAGCCGCACTGCTCGCATTGGGTCTGCGGGAGCAGGGCGTCGATGCGGTCGGCCAATGAATCGTTCATCGTCGTGCGGGGTGGAATCGTGCTAGCAACCAGGCACCGACCAGGCTGGCGAGAGGACAGGCGATCAGCACGAGCAGCATGCCTGCGTCGCGCCAGACGTCACCGGATGTGTCGGCATGGATGCCGCCGAGGGCGAGCCAGCCCAGGCCGCCGAGCGATGCATTGCCCATCAGCCAGAGCAGGCGGTTGCCGCGGCCGGCGATCGCCATACCGAGGCCGACGAACAGCACAGGCACACTCAGCATGATGGCCAGCCTGAACAGCGGGATCAGAACGGGACCGGCTCTGAGCGAAGCTGCTGTGATGACCGCAACGCCAACGAGCAGGTACGAGATGTACTGGCTCGTCGGCTTCCCCTGAACGGACATCGCGCCGGTCCTCGGCGAATCAGCGCACCGTGGCGCCGGGCTTCGCGCCCTGGTCGGCGTCCAGCAGGAACAGATCGTCGCCGCCGTCGCCGGCCGAAAGGATCATCCCTTCGGACAGGCCGAAGCGCATCTTGCGCGGCGCCAGGTTGGCGATGAATACGACGTTGCGGCCGACCAGCTTTTCCGGCTCGCCGTAGGCGGCGCGGATACCGGAAAAAATTTGCCGCGTACCCAGCGGGCCGGCATCCAGTTCGAAGCGCAGCAGCTTGTCGGAGCCGTCCACGAACTCGCAGGCGGTGACCTTGCCCACGCGCAGATCGAGCTTGGCGAAATCGTCGATGCCGATGGTGACGGGCGCTTCGGCGTTGCTGGTGTCGCTCATGGTCTTGCTGTTTTCCTTGGGTGTCGTCTTGGCGGCTTTCGCGGGCTTGGCTGCCGGTTCGGGGGCGGCCAGCGAATCGCGCGATGCTTCGACCATGGCTTCGATCAGCTTGGGATCGATGCGGCCGAGCAGCGGTTCGAAAGCGTTGATGTTGTGATTGTGCAGTTCCGCGCGTGCGTCGTCGAAACCGTTGATGGGCGCGGCGAGGAAGCGTTCGGCCTTCTCCACCGTCGCCGGCAGCACGGGCTTGAGCACGCCGGCCAGCAAGCGGAACGCGGCGATGGCGAACGAGCAGACCTGATGCAGCTCCTTGCGCAGCGTGCTGTCCTTGGCCATGTTCCACGGCGCCTTGGCGGCGATATGGCCATTGACCAGGTCGGCTATCAGCACGAACTTGCGAGCCACGTCGGCGAACTCGCCGCTGTGGTACAGCGCCGGCACTTCGTCGTAGTGCGTCATCAGCTCGCGCCACAGCGCGTCTTCTTCCTTGCCGAACGCGGGTGCGAGGCGGCCCTCGAAAAACTTCTGCACGAAGCCGGCGGTGCGGCTGGCGATGTTCACCCACTTGCCGATCAGGTGTGAATTGACCCTCTCCTCGAACGACTTGAGGTCCAGGTCCACGTCCACCGGCGTGTCGCCCAGCATGGAGGCGAAGTAGTAGCGCAGGAATTCCGGATGCAGGCCCACGTCCAGGTAGGTGCGCGCCTTGATGAAGGTGCCGCGCGACTTGGACATCTTGGCGCCGTTGACGGTGAGATAGCCGTTGACGTGCAGCGCAGTAGGTGTGCGCAGGTCCGCGCCATGCAGCATGGCCGGCCAGAACAGGCCGTGGAAGTTGATGATGTCCTTGCCGATGAAATGGTGCATCTCGGTGCTGCTGCCCGGCGCGAGGAAATCCTCGAAGCGCACGCCGGTCTTCTCGCACAGCGCCTTGAAGCTGGCCAGATAACCCACCGGCGCGTCCAGCCACACGTAGAAGAACTTGCCCGGCGCGTCGGGAATCGGGAAGCCGAAATACGGCGCATCGCGCGAGATGTCCCAATCCTTCAAGCCACCGTCCAGCCATTCGCGCAGTTTGGCGATTACGCCGCTGTTGGCCACCGGCGCGCCGTCGGTGAGCTTGCCGGCGAACCAGTCGCGCAGCAGCGATTCGAACTTGCCCAGTTCGAAGAAGTAATGCTCCGAATCGCGCAGCACGGGCGTAGCGCCGGACATCACCGAATAGGGCTGGATCAGATCGGTGGGCGCGTAAGTGGCGCCGCAGTTCTCGCAGTTGTCGCCGTATTGGTCCGGCGTGCCGCACACGGGGCAGGTGCCCTTGATGTAGCGGTCCGGCAGGAACATCTGCTTTTCCGGATCGAACAGCTGCTGGATGGTGCGGCGGGCGATGTAGCCGCCTTCGCGCAGGCGTGCGTAGATCAGCGACGAGAGCTGGCGGTTCTCTTCGGAATGGGTGGAGTGATAGTGATCGAAGGCCACGCCGAAGGCCGCGAAATCCGACTCGTGGGCGAGACGGATGCCCTCGATATAGGCCTCGGGCGCCAGCCCGGCCTTCTCCGCGGCCAGCATGATCGGCGTGCCGTGCGCGTCGTCCGCGCAGACGTAGAACGCCTCGGCTCCCTGCATTCGCTGCGCCCGCACCCAGATGTCGGCCTGGATGTAGCCCAGCATGTGGCCCAGGTGCAGCGGGCCATTGGCGTAGGGCAGGGCGTTGGTGACGAGGAGTCGACGGGACATGGCTTCTTGGCTGGTCGAGGGATCGGGGATTATGGCACGCGGGCCGAGGCGGGACGCCGCGCGAGCCACAGCGTGAACGCCGCCAGGGCGCAAGGCAGCCATACCCAACGCAGCTCGGACCCGAGCACCGCCAGCCCGCGCGCGCTGAAGAAGCGCGCGCCGATCGGCGAGACCGCGATCGGCCGCCACGGGAAGAAGAAGCGCTCGGCCGAGAATGGCCAGGCCAGCGCGACGCCGAGGCCGCCATCGGTGAGCGCATCCAGCAGCGGATGCGATAGCGCGGCCAGGCCGACGAAGACGAACGCGCGCCAGCGCGTGGTGTACAGCGGCCGGCACGCGAGCGCGGCCAGCGCGCCGAGCAGGAGCGCCATGGCGAGCGAGTGCGCCGCGCCGCGATGGCCGAAAGCATCGGCGTAGGCCACGCCGAATCGGAATGCGATGACGTCCGCATCCGGCAGCATGGCGGCAATGGCGCCGGCGGCGAGCAGGCGCGGGGAGACGGCGCGCTTGCCCGCAGCGGCGCCGAGCAGGAGGGGAACGGCGGCGTGGGTGATGACGGTGGGCATGAGCCTTCCTTGGAGTGGAGCTGGCAGGGCCTGGGTATTCGGCACCTGCTGACAACGTGGTCGTGACGTTACCGGATGGCCCGTTTCGCTTGCCACGTCGAGCCGCCCCGCGAGCGCATTCGCGTGCCGCCTTCGCCACGTCGGGCCCTGCCTCGGAAACGAAGACTGTGTAGATTTGCTTGTTTGTGCACGATTGTTTACATTCATGCCCATTGCTGAGCACGGGCTGGACCGGATGAGAACGACGAGCGAGGGCGCGCTGGGCGGGCGCGAATCATTGGGGCAGGCCACGCTGTCCACACGGCTGATCTTCCTGGTGTCAGGCATCGGTATGTCGGCTTGGGCGCCCATGGTGCCGTACGCGAAGTCGAGGCTGGGTCTGGACGATGCGCAGCTGGGTTTGATCCTGCTCGTATTCGGCGGTGGCTCGATGGCCTCGATGCCATTCGTAGGCTGGCTGAGCCACCGCTTCGGCAACCGGCGCGTGATCGTGGCCTCGGGCCTGCTGCTATGCCTCGCCCTGCCGGCACTGGCACTGGCGCCAAGCGCGATAGCGCTCACCGCGGCGCTGGCGTATTTCGGCGTGATGCTCGGTGTGGTTGACGTCGCCATGAACGCGCATGCGGTGGAAGTGGAGAAACTCGATGGCCGTGTGCTGATGTCCGGTTTCCACGGCCTGTTCAGCGTGGGCGGCCTGACCGGCGCCGCGCTGATGAGCGCGCTCCTCGCTGCCGGCCTGCCGCTGGCTTGGAGCGCCGCCGCGGTGGCGGTGCTGCTCGCCGCGCTGGTGCTGTTTCTGCGCGGCGGTCTGTTGCCCGGCGAAGGCGGTGCGGAAGGGCACGCCGCATTCGGCATACCGCGCGGCGCAGTGCTGCTGCTGGGCCTGCTGTGCTTCGTCAGCTTCATGGCCGAAGGTTCGATGCTGGATTGGAGCGCGGTGTTCCTGCGCGACTTCCGCGGCTTCGCGCCGAGTTCGGCGGGCATCGGCTATGCATGTTTCTCCATCGCGATGGCGCTCGGCCGCCTCACCGGCGACCGGCTGGTGCAGCGGGTCGGCACGGTATGGACGGTGCGCGCCGGCGCCGCACTGGCCGCGGCCGGCTTCGCGCTGGTGGCGGGGGTGCCGTGGGCGCCGGTATCGCTGATCGGCTTCGTGCTCATCGGCCTCGGCGCTTCCAACATCGTGCCGGTGATGTTCAGCGCCGCCGGCCGGTTGCCGGGCACGTCGCCGGCGGTCGCGCTCGCGGCGGTCACCATGCTCGGCTACATCGGCCTGCTCAGCGGGCCGGCACTGATCGGGTTCCTGTCCAAGCTCAGCAGTCTCCCGGTAGCGATGGGTGCCGTGGCGGGGCTGCTGATGGTGGTGTCCGCGTCCGCGCGGATCGTGCGTCGATGAGCATGGCCATGCGTGAGAGCGGGAGCAGCGGAATGATCGATACGGTGGTGTTCGACCTCGGCGGCGTGCTGATCGACTGGAATCCTCGTTACCTGTATCGCCAGCTGTTCGACGACGAAGCGGCGATGGAGCGCTTTCTCGCCGAGGTGTGCACGGGCGCATGGAACGAGCAACAGGATGCCGGGCGGCCATGGCACGAGGCGGTCGCCGTGCTCAGTGCGCAGTTTCCTGAGCACGCGCCGCTGATCGCCGCGTTCCGCGACCGCTGGGAAGAGATGCTGGCCGGGCCGATCCACGGCAGCGTGGCGTTGCTGGCCGAACTGAAGCAGCGCGGCGTGCGTCTGTACGCACTGACGAACTGGTCGCACGAAACCTTCCCGCGCGCGCTGGAGTTGTACGACTTCCTGCATCTGTTCGAGGGCATCGTGGTGTCGGGCGAGGAACGCTTGATCAAACCCGATCCGCGTATTTATCACTGCCTGTTCGAACGCTACGGCATCGATCCCTCGCGCGCGATCTATATCGACGACGCGCGCCGCAACGTGGATGCCGCCGCTGCGCTAGGCATGCATGCGTGGTGGTTTCAGGGCGCCGATGGCTTGCGCGGATGGCTCGCGTTGCGCGGGCTGGTCTCGGCGGAGGCCACCGCATGAGCAAGACGACAGCGATCGAAGCCCTGCCCGCCGAAGCCCTGCCGCAAGAGCGCCAGCAATGGATCCTGCAGCGCCTGCGCAGTCGCGGCCGCGTGGTGGCGGCGGAACTGGCGGCGGAGTTCCAGGTATCGGAGGACTCGATCCGTCGCGACCTGCGCGAGCTCGCGGCCCAGGGCCTGTGCAAGCGCGTCTACGGTGGCGCGCTGCCGCTGACGGTGGCGGTGCAGCCGCTCAAGCAGCGCCGCGGCGAACATGCGGGCCGCAAGCAGGCGCTGGCGCACAAGGCGGCGACGCTGGTGCGCCAGGGGCAGATCCTGCTGATCGACGCCGGCTCCACCAATACCGCCATCGCCGCCGCGTTGCCCGAGCGTTTTGGCCTCACGGTGGTCACCAATGCGCCCGACGTCGCGCTGGCGCTGATGGATCGAGAGGGTTTCGAGATCCTGCTGGTCGGTGGACGGATCGATCCGCGCATCGGCGGCGCGGTGGGCGCGCAGGCGGTCAAGTCGCTGCAGGGCATTCGTGCGGACCTGTGTTTTCCCGGCGCCTGCGCGATGGATCTGGATGGTGGCCTGTGGGGTTTCGACAGCGAGGAAGTGCTGTTCAAGCGCACCATGGTCGAGTGCAGCGGTGAGACCGCGGTGGTGGTCACCAGCGACAAGCTCGGCGCCGTCGCCACGCATCGCGTGGCGGAACTGGCCGAAGTGCAGCACCTGGTGCTCGAGCATGAGGTCGACAAGGCGACGCGGGCAGCCTACGCGGCGCGCGGCGTGACGGTGCATCGGGCGGACGCTGCGTCGGATTGATTTTTCGGCTGCCTGAAAAAACGCGCCCCGCATGAGCGGGGCGCGCGGGTTCCCTGTTCCCGAGCCGCTTTTTATTCCTGGCGCTCCCACACCTGGCTGCGGCCGATCAGCGAGAAGCCGATGTAACCGTGAACGTCGAGCTTGGCGCCGTTCTCGATGGTCTTGAGCTTGACCTTGTAGGTCTTGCCGTTCTTGGGGTCGAGGATCTTGCCGCCGTCCCACTCGTCGCCGTCCTGCTTGACGCCCCACATGATCACCATGCCCTCGACGGGCTGGTCCTTGCGCTCGCCGTCGCATTCCTTGCAGACCGGGTGCGGACCGTCGTCGGACTGCAGCACCTGCAGCACCTTGCCCTGCAGTTCTCCGTTGGACTCGGTGATCTGCACGATGGATTTGGGCTTGCCGGTCTTGTCGTCGATGGTCTTCCAGGTACCCACCGGCGAGTTGCTGGCGGCGAACGCGGCACCGGCGCCGAGCAGCAGCGCGGCAGCGGTGGCGAGGCGGATCAGTGGCTTCATGCGTCCCTCCCGTACGAAACAGTATGGAAGGCGAGACTGACGACGGCGCGGCCGGCCGTCAAGCTGCAACGCGCAAGCATTGGGGGCAGTGCGGGGCTGGCATAATGCCTCTTCCTCCCGTTGCGCTCCCACCGCTCATGACGCAGGCAAGCGAAGTTCTGGTACGCCGCATTCTCGGCGAGCTGATCGACCCCCATACTGGCGCACCGCTGGGTGAAAGCCTGCGCGCCGTCGGCGTGGACGGCGCACGCGTGTCGGTGGACCTGCAGCTGGGCTATCCCGCCGCGGGTGGCGCCGATGCCGTCGCCGCGATGGCCAGGCAGGCGCTGGAGGCGGATCCGGCGATCGAATCGGCCGCGGTATCCGTGACCAGCCGCATCTACGCGCATAAGGTGCAGGGCACGCTGGCGCCGCTGCCGAACGTGAAGAACATCATCGTGGTGGCGTCCGGCAAAGGCGGCGTGGGCAAGTCCACGGTGTCGGCCAATCTCGCACTGGCGCTGGCCGCCGAGGGTGCGAAGGTGGGCGTGCTGGATGCGGATATCTACGGCCCCAGCCAGCCGCGCATGCTCGGCATCAGCGGCAAGCCCGAATCGCCGGACGGCAAGACCATCACGCCGCTGCAAGCACACGGGCTGCAGGCGATGTCGATCGGTTTCCTGGTGGACGAAGAGACGCCGATGATCTGGCGCGGTCCGATGGTCACTCAGGCGATGATGCAACTGCTCAACGACAGCCGCTGGGAGCAGCTCGACTACCTGGTGGTGGACTTGCCGCCGGGCACGGGCGACATCCAGCTCACGTTGTCGCAGAAAGTGCCGGTCGCCGGTGCGGTGATCGTCACCACGCCGCAGGACATCGCCCTGCTAGATGCGCGCAAAGCGCTGAAGATGTTCGAGAAGGTGGAGGTGCCGGTACTCGGCATCGTGGAGAACATGGCCACCCACGTGTGCTCGAACTGCGGCCACGAGGAGCACATCTTCGGCGAAGGCGGCGGCATGCGCATGGCCGAGCAGTACCAGGTGCCGTACCTCGGCTCGCTGCCGCTGGACATCCGCATCCGCGAACAGGCCGACGGCGGCACGCCGACGGTGGCGGCGATGCCGGACTCCGATCTGGCCGCGCGCTACCGCGAGATCGCGCGCAACACGGCGGGGCGCCTGTCGCGTCAGCCGCGCAACAAGTCGCTGGGGCTGGGCAAGATCATTGTGCAGGGCGCGCCTTCCGCATGATCGCGGCGGGCTGAGGACGGCATGGCGTTGCGCATCCTCTGTCTCAGCGGCAGCCTTCGGGCGGTGTCCGCGAACACCGCCTTGCTGCGGGCGTCCCGCGTGCTTGCGCCGGCGACGCTCGAGCTGGCGCTGTTCGAGCGCATGGGCGAACTGCCGCTGTTCAATCCCGATCTGGACATCGAACCATTGCCGCCTGCCGTGCTCGCGCTGCGCGAAGCCGTCGGCCGCAGCGACGCGATCATCGTGGCCTGTCCGGAGTACGCGCACGGCGTGCCGGGGCCTTTCAAGAACCTGCTCGACTGGCTGGTCTCCAGCCTGGAATTTCCGGGCAAGCCGGTCGCCCAATGGAATGCCTCCGGGCGCGGCTCGCATCATGCGCAGGACGCATTGCGCGAAGTGCTGACGACCATGTCGGCCCGCCTGCTGGACGAAGCGGCGGCCACGTTCCCGTTGCCGGGCGCGGGCAGTTCGGTGGAGGCGCTCCTTGGCGATGCCGCCCACGTCGAGCGTATTCGCACGGCATTGAGCCGTCTGGCTGCTGCGGTCGCTCCCTGAAGAAGAACGGGCGCCTCGTGGCACCCGTTCTTCTGTCGGTCTCAGCCGCCGGCCTTCTTCTGGCGATGGATCGCGCGGCTGTCGCGGTTCTCCGTGCGCTGGATGTGACGTTGCTCGGCACGGCTGACATGGCCATTGGCGCCGGCGTTGTGTTCCAGGTGGTCGACGTGCGCCTCGCGGCCCTGCAGGTGCGCCACCTGCGCATCGTTGAGCGAACCGCTGCGCACACCCTGGTCGATGCGCTTCTCCTGGTTGACGTTGCGCTGCACGTCGGCGGCCATGCGGCGGGACGAGGCCGAATCGGGGTTCTGTCCCGCGCGATTGTGGGTGTCGCGATAGATGTCGTGGCTCTGCACGTTCTCGGCGTGCTGGATCTGCGCCTGTTCCTGGCTAGTCAGCGGGCCGTTGTGCAGGTCGCGCTGCTCCATGCGGTCGATGTGCGCCTGGCCCTGTTCCAGGTGCGATGCCTCGCGGGTGGTGAGCTGGCCGTCCTTGATGCCGTTCTCGATGCGCTGCTGCTGATTCACGTTGCGCTGCACGTCCTGGTTGACCGGCGCCTCCTGGGCGTGGGCGACAGCGCCGAACGTGGCGGCGATGAAACCGATCAGCGCGATGCGGCGCAGGTTATGGCGATGCTGCATGGTGTTCTCCTCTTTGGAATGGTGGAACGGCTTGCCCCGGGTGCCAGCGGAGAACGGGAGGCCGAGGGGTGTGTTGACGGCGGCGCGCCGGGCGGATTTAGCGCGCGCTCAGCCTCGGACGGGATTGGTCTTTCAATGAAATGATTTCAAAACAGGGTGTTGCGCGCCGTGGCTTGCGCGTGACTGACGAAAGGGCGGCGTTTCACGGGTGGCATCCCGGGCGCTGCGATCGGCCGGCCGGCACGCCTGGCAGTGGCGGATCGACTGGCGGGGTTCCTGGCGATCCGCTATGTTTTTCCGCTTTCGGCCCGGCGTCCCGCGCGGGACGGACCTGAAGATCGCAACGGGAGCGCGAGTGAGCATCAAATCCGACAAGTGGATCCGGCGCATGGCCGAGCAGCACGGCATGATCGAGCCGTACGAGCCTGGCCAGATCAAGGTCCGCGAGGGCAACAAGCTGGTGTCCTACGGCACCTCCAGCTACGGCTACGACGTGCGCTGCGCGCGCGAATTCAAGATCTTCACCAATATCAACTCCACCATCGTCGACCCGAAGGCGTTCGATCCGACCAGCTTCGTCGACGTGGAGGCGGATGTGTGCATCATCCCGCCGAATTCGTTCGCGCTGGCGCGCACCGTCGAATACTTTCGCATCCCGCGCAGCGTGCTGACCATCTGCCTGGGCAAGAGCACCTATGCGCGCTGCGGCATCATCGTCAACGTGACGCCGCTGGAGCCGGAATGGGAGGGCCACGTCACGCTGGAGTTCTCCAACACCACGCCGTTGCCGGCCAAGATCTATGCCAACGAGGGCGTGGCGCAGATGTTGTTCCTGGAGTCCGACGAGGTTTGCGAGACCAGCTATCGCGACCGCGGCGGCAAGTACCAGGGCCAGCGCGGCGTGACCCTGCCGCGCACCTGAGCGCAACTTTTCGCGTGGCGCGGCAGCTGAACGGCTGTCGTCCCGCGCTGCGGCGACCCACCCGGCCGGCGCTACACTCCTTGGAAAGCCCACATTGAATTGTCGGAGATACACATGATTCGTCTATCCACGCTGCTCAGCCGCACCGCTGCAGCCCTCATGCTGGGCAGCCTGCTGGTCCTGGCCGGCTGCCATCGCGGCGCCACCAAGGACGAGGCCATCAAGACGGCCCAGATGCAGGGCAAGTTCGACGCCACCGTCGAGGCCTACAAGAGCGGTCAGTTCATGGTAGACGGCGCCGTGCTCTCCGCGCTGGATACCGGCAGCCATTTCGCCTACCTGAAGGACCAGGGCAAGCTGCCCAAGACCGTGCTGCTGGTGCCCAGCGACGAGTCCAAGGTGCGCAAGCAGCATCTGGAATTCATGGCGCGCATGCAGCTGGATTACGGTTTCACCGTCTATTACGACGACGGCGGCACGCTGAAGAAGATCAATCCGGTCGACACCAAGGCGCGCGAGCTGGAGGACTACCACGCTCCGGTCAAGATGAACGACGAAATGAAGGGCAAGGAGGCCAGCAGCGGCGGGTACGATCCTTCGCAGCGCTGAGCATCCCGGCGATCGGAAAAAAAGCCCGCGAGCGATCGCGGGCTTTTTTCATGGTTGCGTCAACGCGTGGCGGAGGCGGGCGATGAGATCGTCCATGGCGTCCTGCGCGTAGGGCTGCGCCGGTCCGCTGCCCCAGACCGGTCCGGGCCATGCTGCGTCGCCTTGGCGACGCGCTACCACGTGCAGGTGCAGCTGGCGCACGATGTTGCCCAGCGCACCCAGGTTGAGCTTGTCGCAGGGCGTACAGGCACGCAGGGCGACGGCGGCGCGATTCACCTCGCGCCACAGCGTCAGCTGCTCGTCTTCCGCCAGATCGGCGACCTCGACCAGGCCGGGACGACGCGGGACCAGCACCAGCCAGGCGAAGCGCGTGTCGTTCATCAGCAGTACTTCGCACAAAGGAAGCGCTGCGACAGGGCGGGTATCGGCGGCGAGCCGGCCGTCCAGCGCGAAGGCGGCCGCGCTCATGCGCCGCCCAGTTCGCGCGCGAAGAAACCCATGGTGCGATCCCAGGCCAGCGTGGCGCTCGGTTCGTGGTACTGCGGGCCGATGTCGCGGTTGAAGGCGTGGTCGGCCGGATAGGTGTAGATCTCCATCTGCGGCAGCTTCTCGCGATGCGTGGCCACCATCTCCGGCGGGATGCTCTTGTCCAGCTCGCCGAAATGGAACATCACCGGTGCCTTGGGTGTTTCGTCCAGATAGGGCAGGTTGCGCGCGCCGTAGTAGCTCACCGAGGGCAGTCCCAGGCGGAGCGCGGCCAGCAGCGCGACGGTGCCGCCCCAGCAAAAACCCAACGTGCCGATCTTGCCGGCCGAGGCGATCGCTTCGGCCGCGCTTCCGACCGCTTCGACCGCGCGGTCCATGCCCAGCTCAGTCGCCAGTGCCTTGCCGCGCGCCGCGGTCTGGGCGTCGTAGCCCATCTCCACGCCGGTTTCCAGGTAATCGAAGAAATGCGGCGCGATGGCGGTGTAGCCGGCGGTCGCAAGACGGTCCGCGATGCTGCGGATGTGGTCGTTGACGCCGAAGATCTCCTGGATCACCACGATGCCGCCCCTGGACGCGCTTTCGGGCTTGGCCAGGTAGGCGCCGATGCACTGCGTGCCGGCGGTGGGAAGGTTGATGTGCTGGCCCATGGCTGCGTTCTCGCTGCGGCAAAAACGGAAGTTTAGGCGGGTTGGGAGCGGCTGTGCATTTGTGAGAGGCTAGCGCGGCTTGCCACCCAGGATGTTTCGATGAACGGCCAATCCGTGCAGACCCAGATGCTTCGCCTGTTTGAGCGCCACGATGTGGAACTGGAAGTGGACGAGGAAGACTGGCTGGTTACCGACGGCGATTTCCCCGCTGTGCGCGCGACCTGGCACGAGGGAACACCGGGCCGGCTGGACGTTGATGTGGTGATCAGCGAGGAGCGCCACATCGAGGAGAGTTTTGCCGGCAACGGCAGTGGTGATGCGGGAGTGCGCGATGCATTCAAGGCATTCGAGCGCAACGCTTTGTACGTGCTGCTCGCGGCGTGCTGGTACGTGACTGACGATCGGCGCATTCAACTGCAGAG
This sequence comes from Dyella sp. CR10, assembly GCF_055814425.1. NCBI lineage: Bacteria > Pseudomonadati > Pseudomonadota > Gammaproteobacteria > Lysobacterales > Rhodanobacteraceae > Dyella > Dyella sp. CR10. Next base: position 3,013,949 of record NZ_CP185986.1, on the reverse strand, counting down.
CTGGGAGCTGGGCCTGCGCAGCTGGGATGTATTCGTCGGCCCGCTGACTTTCAGCCGCGACGATGTGCCTGCGCCGGATGGCTTGCTGGAGGGTCTGCACGAAGCGGTGCGCAACGAGGCGCTGAGCGCCGAACTGCACTGGATTCGCCTGTTCTATCGCCGCGCGGACGATGGCTCCGTGCTGGCCGAGGCTTTGCTGGACAACCAGCCGTGGCCGGGAGGCGATCGTCTGCTGAATCGACTGGCATGGTCCTCGACTGGACCGGGGTATAGCGCGCGCTGCTTTATCGCACTGGATATTCGCGATTATTGATTAGCGGCGGCGCTGCTTGCGCGGCCTGAAGATTCTTGAAGTAGCGAGGGGGCGCTATGGTCGAGAAGGCGGCAAATCTTGGTATCGAGGCGTTGCATACGTACTGGGCCAGCCAGTGCGCGCCGGGCTCCGTCACGCCGCTGCCGCAGGATGTCGTGAAGACCTTGCTGGCCGGCTTGCGTCTGAATGTGCTGGAAACCCTGCGTTATCTGCATCAGCAGAAACCGAGCTACGCGCAATTCGAAGACTGGATATGGGAACGCAACGACGGCGAACTGACTGACACCTCGCTCAACCGCCTGCGACGAGCGCTGGCTGGCGAGGATGTCGGTGCCGAAGTGGGCCGGCTCGACGATGTCGAAGGCCTGAGCGATGACGATCTCGCGCATTGGGACGAGCATGGCTACGTCATCTTGCGCAACGCGATCAGCCCGGAAGCGGCGGAAACCGCGGAGATGGCCATCTACGATTTCCTGGGGATGGACCGCGACGATCCGGCATCCTGGTATCGCTCATCGCTGGGTCATTCCATCTGGGTGCCGCTGCTGCGCCATCCGGCGCTGGCCGCCAACCGCTTCGCGCCACGCATTCACAAGGCCCATGCGCAACTGTGGGGACGCGACGATCTCTGGGTCACCATCGACCAGGGCGGGTTCAACCCGCCGGAGCGTCACGACTGGCCGTTTCCCGGGCCGCATCTGCACTGGGACGCCACGCTCGCCGAGCCGCACCATTTCGAGTTGCAGGGCATCCTGTATCTCGCCGACGTGGCCGAAGACCAGGGCGCCTTCAGCTGCGTGCCCGGCTTTCACCGCCGCCTGAAACCGTGGCTGGAAAGCGTCCCCGCCGGCGTGAACCTGCACGACCATGCCCGGCGCACCTTGACCATGAAACCCATCGCCGCCCGGCGAGGCGACATGATCATCTGGCATCACCTGCTCCCGCACGGCAGCAGCCCGAACCGTGCGCAACGGCCGCGCGTGGTGCAGTACATGTCGCTGCGGCCCACGCGCTTCGCCTATACCGAGACATGGATGTCCTGATGATGCTGGCTCGACGCCGCAGCGAGGCAGGGAGGTGCGGCGGCGCGGGTATGCGGGTTCGGCTATAATTCCCCGTTTGCCAACCCTTTAACGGTCCCCAGGTCATGTCCCAGGCCACCCAGAAAATCGGTTTCGTCAGCCTCGGATGCCCCAAGGCGCTGGTCGATTCCGAGCGCATCCTCACCCAGCTCAAGGTCGAAGGCTACGAGATCGTGCCGAGCTACGGCGCGGCCGACGCGGTGGTGGTCAACACCTGCGGCTTCATCGACGCGGCGGTGCAGGAATCGCTCGACGCGATCGGCGAGGCGCTGCACGAGAATGGCAAGGTGATCGTCACCGGTTGCCTGGGCAAGCGCTCGGAGCTGATCCGGGAGGCTTATCCGGACGTGCTGGCGATCACCGGTCCGCAGGATTACGCCAGCGTGATGAGCGCGGTGCACACGGCGCTGCCGCCGAAGCGCAATCCGCTGCTCGACATCATCCCGGACACCGGCATCAAGCTGACGCCGAAGCACTACGCGTACCTGAAGATTTCCGAGGGCTGCAATCACCGCTGCAGCTTCTGCATCATCCCGTCGATGCGCGGCGACCTGGTCTCGCGCCCGGTCGACGAAGTGCTGGTGGAAGCCGAGCGACTGGTGAAAGGCGGCGTGAAGGAGCTGCTGGTGATCTCGCAGGACACCAGCGCCTACGGTGTGGACATCAAGTACGCCGAGCGCCAGTGGCGCGACAGGAACTACCGCACGCGCATGACCGAGCTGTGCGAGGGCCTTTCGGAACTGGGCGTGTGGACGCGCCTGCACTACGTCTATCCGTATCCGCACGTGGACGAAGTGATGCCACTGATGGCGGACGGCAAGCTGCTGCCGTATCTGGACATTCCGTTCCAGCACGCCAGCCCGCGCATTCTCAAGCTGATGAAGCGCCCGGGCAACATCGACAAGACGCTCGAGCGCATCCGCAACTGGCGCAAGGCGGTGCCGGAGCTGACTATCCGCAGCACTTTCATCGTCGGCTTTCCCGGCGAGACGGATGCGGAGTTCGAAGAGCTGCTGGATTTCCTGCGCGAGGCCGAGCTCGACCGCGTGGGCGCCTTCGCCTATTCGCCGGTGGACGGCGCCAAGGCCAACGAGCTGCCTGATCCGGTCTCCGAGGAGTTGAAGGAAGATCGCCTGGAGCAGTTCATGGCGGTGCAGGCGGAGATATCCGCCGCCAAGCTGCAGCGCAAGATCGGCCGCACCATCCGCGTGCTGGTGGATGAGGCCGGCGTGCAAGGCGCGGTGGCGCGTTCCGCCGCGGACGCGCCGGAGATCGATGGCGTGGTGCATATTGCCGGTGGCCAGCTGCTGAAGCCGGGACAGTTCGTCGACGTGGTGGTCGAGTCGGCCGACGAGCACGACCTGCACGCGCGCCTCGCCGGCTGAGTCCCGCTCCATGCGCTACGTGGCGCCCGCGCGGACCTCGGTCGATCCGGCCGTGTTCGGCCAGCCGCCGCTGGCCGCCTGGAGCGAGTACGCGGAGCTGCTGCTGGGACACGACTGGCCCGATGTGGCCGCGCTCAACGCCTTGCTTCCCGCGGACGCACGAGAGCGTTTCGTCGCGCAGACGCGCGCCTTGCTGGAGGATGGCCTGCATTACGAGCAGCGCATTTTCGAGCACGGGCGGATCGCCACCCGCGAAGCCAACTGGCACGACCTGTTCAACGCCCTGGTCTGGCTGCGTTACCCGGCGATCAAGCGCGCGCTCAATGCGCAGCAGGCGGCCGAGATCGCGCACATGGGGACGCGCGAGCGCTCGCGCCCGCAATGCGCGATGACGCATTTCGACGAGGCCGGCGTGCTGGTCACGCTGAGCGATTCCGCGCTGCTGGCGCTGTGGGACGCGCACGACTGGCACGGTCTGTTCTGGCGCTACCGCGACGCCTGGCTGGACGGTGCGATCCGCGTGCACGTGTTCGGGCATGCCTTGCTCGAGCACGCTCTCACGCCCGGGAAGCTGCTGGTGGGCAAGGCGCTGGTCTTCGTGGTGGCGCAGGAGGATGAGGCCGGGCTCGCACGAAGTTGCGCCGAGGGCGTGGCGGCGAGCGCGCTGTTGCGCGATCCGCTGGAGCTGCGGCCGCTGCCTTTGTCGGGCGTGCCTGGCTGGCATCCGGACAACGGCGAGGAGGCGTTCCATCTCGGCGCTGCCTGCTACCAGCCGTTGCGCCCGGGCCGGTGCTATCCGCCGCCGGTTTCTCTGGCCTAGGTGCGGCGGTTGCCTGTCCGGCGGCTTCGCGGCTATATAGCCGCTGGGGCAAGCCCGGGGGGCGAACTTATGGATAAGCGAACGTCGTGGCGGCAGCCGCGCGAGCGGTGGCGCCATGGGGGAATGGGGTGGCTGGCGCTGGCCTGCTGGCTGTTCATCACGGCGGCCACGGCGGATACGGCTGCGCCGATCCGCTTCGGCATCCTGCCGATCGGCAGCGCGGCGGAGTCGCGCGAGCAGTGGCGGCCATTGCTGGAGGATCTGGAGAAACGGCTCGGCCATGCCGTGACCACCGTTTCGGTCAGCAGCTATGCCGGCCTTTCGGGGGCGATCGGCGAGCAGCGGGTAGACATCGCTTTTCTGTCGGGCAAGCTGGCCATCGACGCGATCACGCGCCAGCACATGCAGGTGTTCGCGCAGTTCGTGCGCAGCGATGGCGCGAAGGGCAACGTGGCCATGCTCATCGTGCGCGCCGACGGCCCCATCCACGATATCGACGGGCTGCTCGCCCATGCCGGGCGCTGGCGTTATGCACGCGGCGAACCGTTGTCGGTGACCGGCTACGTGGCGCCGGAGGCCGAGGTGTTCGCGCCGCGGGGGCTCAACTCCGATACGTTCTTCGCCCGCGTACGGGTGGGCAATCACCAGAACAATGCACTGGCGGTGGTCAACGGCGAAGTGGATGTGGCTAGCGGCAACAACCCGGACCTGGATCTGTTCCGCCGCAATTTTCCCGCCGAGGCCGCTCAGCTCAAGGTGATCTGGCGCTCCAGCCTGATTCCCTCCGGCGTACTGGTGATCCGCGACGGCATGGAAGAGCCGCTGCGTACCCAACTGATCGATTTCCTGCGCAGCTACGGCACCGGTACGGGCGCGGCGGGTGAGCGCGAGCGCGCCAATCTCGCGCGCATCCCGGACCTGGCCGGGTTCTCGCCGGCGGATAACAGCGTGCTGCGCCCATTCGTGGACATGGAGTACGCCTTGCTTCGGCAACAGGCCCAGCATGGCCGCTGGGTCAGCGACGCCGCGCGCGACGCGCGGTTGCGCCAGATCGAGGCGGATCACCGCCAGGCCCTGGGCCAACTGCTGACGCGATAGCGGAGGCGCGGGCAGGCCACGTTCAGCGGCAAGGCGTAGGGTGGGGCGTTCGCCATGCCACGAGGAGATATCGCATGACTCACCCCCACGCCCGCCGCCGCAGCGCTTCCATGCGCTGGCTGTTCGCGCTCTCGCTGATGGGCGCGGCCACGCTGTCGCCGCTATCGGCGGCGGCACAGGCCAGCAGTCCCCGTCCGCAGGCGGCGCCGCAGCAGGCACCCCAGGCACAGCCGAGCGGTCCGGAGCTGCCCGCGGCCGACCAGCAGGCGATCAAGGACTACAACCTCAACGAAGACGTGTTGGGTCGCCTGCTCGCCGTGACCAAGGCGGCGCGCGCGCAGAATATCCGCCCGCAGCCCGCGCCCGATCCGTCGAAGGTGCGCAACCTGGACGACCTGGCCGCTTACGCCATCGGCAGCGACGCGAAGCTTGCGCCACTGGTCAAGCAGCACGGCTTCACGCCGCGGGAGTTCCTGCTGGCCAATCTCGCGCTCATGAACGCGGCACTGGCGGTGCAGGCGCGCAACGATCCGAACCTGGCCAAGACGATCGACCAGTCGAAGGTGAATACGGCGAACGTGGCCTTCTTCGAGTCGCACCAGCAGCAGATCGCGGCGCAGATGAGCGAAGGCGCGAAGTAAGCCCGAGCCCGATACTCATCCGACGGTGCAGCGATGTAGGTTGGGGTGAGCGAAGCGAACCCCAACGATGCGAGGCGTTGGGGTTCGCTTCGCTCACCCCAACCTACGTCTGCTTCAGTAGTCCACCGACACGATCGCGAAACGCGTGCGCCCGCCGGGCAACTCGGCCTCGAACTCATCATCCACCCGCTTCTTCAGCACCGCGCGCGCCAGTGGCGAGTCGATGCTGATCCAGCCGGCTCGAGCGTCGGTTTCGTCGGGGCCGACGATGCGGTAGACCACCGTTTCGCCGGAATCCACGTTCTCCAGTTCGATCCGCGCGCCGAAGAACACCGCGTCGCGGTCCGCGGGTGCGCCTTCGGCGACCTTCAGCGCGGGAATGCGCTTGCTCAGGTAGCGCACGCGCCGGTCGATTTCGCCGAGCTGCTTCTTGCGGTAGATGTACTCCGCGTTCTCCGAGCGGTCGCCTTCGGCCGCGGCGGCAGCGAGTGCTTTCACCACCTCCGGGCGTAGCGTATGCCAGAGGTGGTCCAGTTCGGCCTTGAGCTTTTCGAAACCCTCGCGGGTGATGATGGCCGTCGAAGAGGGGGAGGGTGGTCGCCAGCGGCTCATGAGGTTTTGCGGGTGTCCAGCAGTTGGGTTTCCAGCGCGAGCAGGTCGGCACGCGCAGGATGATCGGGCCATTGGGCGGCGAGGCGCCGCAGCAGCACCAGCGCTTCGGCCGGTTGCGCGAGCCGCAGGCCCAGCTCGCGCGCGGCGAGCAAGCCGATCCGGAGCGCCTCGGGTGCGCGGGGCCATGCCGAGAGGTAACCGCGGCACAGCTTCACTGCCAGCCGGCTCATGCCCAGGCGTGCGGCCAGCTCGGCGAGTGGGCCGGCCGTTGCCGGGTCGTCGGGCAGGAAACTCGGCTCCAGCTCGATGCATTCCTGCACCAGGCCCAGTGCGCGCTTGCCTTCGCCACCGGCGAGCAGCGCCGCCGTCCAGATCTGACCGTGCACGAGCAGCGCATCGCGCAAACCTTCCTGGCGCAGCAGCCGGCGATACGCCAGGTGCAGTGACGCCGGCGCGCTGCGGTCCTGCAGGCGTGCCACCAGCATGTCGATGGCCGCACGCGGTTGTTCCTCGGCGCGTTCGTTGACGGCGTCGAGCAGGCGCTCGTCGTCGTCGCGGCCGCTGTCGGCCACCAGGCGCTCGGCTTCCAGCGCCACGCCGAAGTGTTCGTGCCGCTCATGAATCATCGCGCCCATCAGATGGAAACCGAGCACGACCAGATAGGTATAGGCGAAGGCGTACAGCGGCAGCGCCAGGATGCGTGGCAGCAGCCCCGTCGCGAGGGACGCCAGCATGACCAGGCCCGCCACGGCAAGATTGATCGCTACCGGTACCAGATAGGCGAGGCCGAAGCCGGACATCACGCGCCATACCTGCACGGGATGAAGCGCGGCGGCCAGATTTCCCTCGAACGCGAGCGACATGTCGATCGCCGGCAGTACCAGCGTGGCCGCCAGCAACACCGGCCACAACGCCGCGGGCATGAACACGATGGAGAGCATGCATAGCGCCGCCACCAGCAGGTGGATCGCGGTAAGCGCCCAGCCGGCCGATTCGTTGCCGCCGAGGCTTACCTCCGGAGGCTCGGCGAAGCCATGCGCCGTATGCAGCATGCAATCGGCGGCGTAGCGCCACGTGGCCGCCCACACCATCAGGCTGGCGAGCATGCCGATGGCCGAAGGCAGCAGCCCGACGTAATGCGCCAGCGCGAGACCGACGCAGCTGGCCAGCGCGGCACCGCGCAGCGGATAGCCGAACGCGCCGGGCAGGCGCTGCAGGAACGGCATATCCGCGCGGACGGTGGCGACCTTCGGCATGACCTCAGCGCTTGCCGCCGAAAATGCTGCCCAGCACGCCGCGCACGATCTGCTGGCCGATGCGCGAGCCGATGCTGCGACTAGCCGACTTGGCCATCGCTTCGATCACTCCCTGGCGGCGACCGCTGCCCAGGAGCACGTCGCGCACGGAGTCGCTCCAGCCGGAACTTTCGGCCGCGGGCTCGGCGCCCTTGCCGGCTGGCTTGGCCGGCGCGGATTTCTCGCTGGCGCGAGCGGCCAGCATCTCGGCCGCGGATTCGCGGTTCACCGCGTTGTCGTACTTGCCGCCCACCGGCGAGCGCTGGCGCACCGCGGCGCGTTCGGCCTCGCTGATCGCGCCGATACGCGAGGTGGGCGACGTAACCAGCACCTGTTCCACCGGCGAGGGCACGCCGCCGTCGCGCAGGGTGGATGCGAGCGCTTCGCCGACGGCGAGCTTGGTGATCGCATCGCTGACGTCCAGTTTGGGATTCGGCGCGAAGGTTTCGGCGGCGGCCCGCACCGCCTTCTGGTCGCGCGGCGTGAACGCGCGCAGCGCATGCTGCACGCGATTGCCGAGCTGGCCGAGGATGTTGCCCGGCACATCGTCCGGATTCTGCGAGCAGAAATACACGCCCACGCCCTTGGAGCGGATCAGGCGCACCACCTGCTCCACGCGCTGCATCAGCGCCGGCGGCGCGTCGTCGAACAGCAGGTGCGCCTCGTCGAAGAAGAACACCATCTTCGGCTGGTCGAGGTCACCCACTTCGGGCAACTGTTCGAACAGCTCCGACAGCAGCCACAGCAGGAAAGTGGAATACAGGCGCGGCTTGAGGATCAGCTGGTCGGCGGCGAGCACGTTGATCACGCCGCGTCCGCTCATGTCCTGGCGCATCAGATCGGCCAACTCCAGCGCAGGCTCGCCAAAGAACTGGTCGGCGCCGTCCTGCTCGAGCTTCAGCACCGAACGCTGGATTGCGGCAATGCTCTGCGTGCTGATCAGGCCGTATTGCGTGGAGATGTCCTTGGCGTTCTCGGCGGCGAAGCCCAGCAGCGCGCGCAGGTCGGCCAGGTCCAGCAAGAGCCAGCCATTCTCGTCGGCGACCTTGAAGATCACTTCGAGCACGCCTTCCTGGGTGTCGTTCAATTCCAGGACGCGACCGAGCAGGGTAGGGCCCATTTCGCTGATGGTGGCGCGCACGGGATGGCCGAGCTTGCCGTAGATGTCCCAGAAGATGACCGGGTTGGCCTGGGGCTTCCAGTCCTTGAGGTCGAGCTTGGCCAGGCGCGCCTTAAGCTTGTCGCCCGGTTCGCCGGCCGCCATCGACAGGCCGGCGAGGTCGCCCTTGGCATCGGCCAGGAAGCAGGGCACGCCCAGGCGCGAGAAGCCTTCGGCCAGCACCATCAGCGAAACCGATTTGCCGGTGCCGGTGGCGCCGGCGATCATCCCGTGCCGATTGCCGTAGTGCGGGTCGAGATTGACGCTGGTGCTGTCGTTGCGGCCGATGAGGATGTCAGTCATGGGGGTCCGTCCGAGGGTGTCCGGGCGATTGTAGCTGCGCGCCACGCGCTCTCGCGCGCGCGAAAATTGCCAGTTGAGCCCGATGCTTGCGACGGCTATTGTCACGAGCTTTCGAAAACGCGAAATCCGTCATGCCGGCAAGACTTTCCATTCGCGCGCTGCGCCTGGTTCCGCTTTCCGCCGCGCTTTGCGCACTGGCCGCCTGTGCCAGTTCGGGTGGCGGCAAGGCTGCGGCGACGCCGCAGGTGAATGCGCTGTACGGCCAGCTGGATCAGGCCAGCAAGGCTTACGAGACGGCTCTGCAGCAGGCGCGCGAAGGTGATGCGCAGGCATCGCAGCGCACGCTGACCGGCGCGCTGGAACAGCTCAAGCGTGCCTCGGCGCAGTGCGGTGCCAGCCCGGGTTGCGATCCACAGCGCTTCTTTGCGGTGTATGACCGTCTGCTGCGCCTGAAGGATGGCAGCTTCGCGCTCGGCGACGACGTCGAGGTCAGCGGCGAACAGATGCCCGAGGGTGGTGTGGCCGGCAAGACGGGCGCGGCCAGCCTGCCGCAGGCGCAGCGCAGCGTGACGCTGCTGCACGGGCAGAAGCTGTCCGAGCTGATCGCCATGAACGGTCCGGTGAAGGCGGCGCTGGAGATGTGGCTGACGCAGTGGCGCTCCAACCTGATGGACGCCTACGTCAACTATCAGTACATGCGCTACCAGATGTGGCCGGCCTACCAGAGCCGCGACCTGCCGGAGGCGATTCTGTTCGGCATCATGGCCAAGGAATCCGGCGGCAAGGTCCACGCGGTATCGCGTTCGGGCGCCGCGGGCCCGTTGCAGTTCATGTACGCCACCGGCATGCGCTTCGGCCTGAGCAGCGACGGCGGTTTCGACGAGCGCTTCGATCCGGCGCTGGCGGCGAAGGCGAACGCGGAGTACCTGGACGAGCAACTGGGTATCTTCAACAACAATCTCGAAGTGACCCTGGCTGCCTACAACGGCGGCGAAGGACGCATGCGCCGGCTGGTGGGCGAAGACACGTCGGTAAGCTTCTACGACCCGCGCATCTACAACCAGCTGTCCCAGGAAACGCGCGATTACGTGCCGGCGGTGCTGGCGGCGGCATGGCTGTTCCTGCATCCGGACAGCTACAACCTGCGTTTCCCCAAGGTGGACGGTGTGCCGGGCAGCGTGACGCTGGCGCGGCCGGCCTCGCTGAGTGAGCTGACCGTATGCCTGGGTTCGGCCGGCGGCATGGACAGCGGCTGGTTCCGAACCTTGCGCAACCTCAACCCGCGCCTGGATCCGCAGGTCTCGTTGCCGGCCGGCACGAAGCTGGTGCTGCCCAAACTGCTGGAGAAGCCCTACGCCGCGCGCTGCACGGATGGGCCGTGGCCGATCCTGGCCAACGACCTGCACACGGCGGTAGTGCCGGTGGTGCCGACCACGCCCGATCCGCCTCCGTCGCGCAGCTCGTCTTCCTCGTCCACGGCGAAGTCGCGCAGCTATACGGTCAAGCGCGGCGACACGCTGATGAGCATCGTGCGCAAGGTGGGCTGCTCGGACGTGCAGGAAATCACCCAGCTCAACGGCATCAAGCACCAGCACATCAAGCCGGGGCAGACGTTGAAGCTGCCTTCGTGCCGCTGATCGGGTGACGCCGGGGTTCTCGCCCGGCGTGCTTCGGCGATGCTTTCAGGCGGCCGCGAGGCTGTTGCCGCGCGTCGGCGCCTCGGCGGCATTGCGGTGCGCTTCCTTCAGCTCGTGCAGCAGCTTCATCAGCTGGCGGTGCTGCAACTGCAACTTCAGGTGTGGCGAATCCTTGGTTTCGTGATAGGCCACGGCCAGCCATAGCGCGATGCCGCGCATGGCGATCTCCGGATTGTCGGAGCGGGCGCGGGCGTAGCCCAGGTCGGTGCCTTCGCCCCATGGCAGGTAGCGCTGTCCGGGCGAGGTGCCGTAGAGATGGGGGAATTCACTGCGCGACGCCTGGCCGATCTCGCGCAGGGTCAGCATGCCCAGCTGGGAGCGGCTGCGTCGCGGCAGGCTGCGGATGCTGCGCTCGATATCGCGGAGCTGTCGTCCCAGCTGCCTGGTGCGGCTCATGGCGATGATCTGGCTGACGATGCGCATGCGGTTCCTCCTCGTCGGACTGGGGACGGCGCGTCCACGCGCCGTGGATTCCCATGAGGATAGCGACGCCTTTCCGTGTCTTGCGCCAAAAAGGTCACAAAACGACAAAACGCGTCACATGCGATGCGCTCAGCTCAGGCAGCGGCCCAGGCGCTGGCCGACGTTCACCACCTGCTGCGGCTGCAGTTCGTCGAACTCCGCCATGCCGTCGGGCAGCAGCAGGATCACGGTGGAGCCCATATTGAAGCGCGCCATCTCGGCGAAGCGCTCCAGCGTGATGTTCTGGCCGACGAAAGACTTGCGGCGGATGGACGAGGCGTAGGGCGGGATCACCAGCCCGTCCCATACGGTGGCCACCGAGGACACCAGGATCGCGCCGACCATCACCGCCACGAAGGGGCCGCGCTCGCTTTCGAAGTGGCAGACCAGGCGTTCGTTGCGCGCGAACAGCCGCGGGATCGCTTCCACCGCGAATGGCGCGACGCTGAAGATGCGTCCCGGCACATGCACGGTTTCCTTCAGCGTACCGGCCAATGGCATGTGCACACGGTGGTAGTCGCGCGGCGACAGATAGATGGTGGCGAAGCGGCCGTTGCGGTACGGCGCGGCGGCGGCCTCATCGCCGAGCAGCTCGGCGGCGGTGTACTCCTGGCCCTTGGCCTGGAAGATGCGCCCGTCCACGATGCGCCCGCTCTGGCTGATGCGGCCGTCGGCCGGGCTGAGCAGCGCCGCCGGGTCCGCGTCGGCGCGGCGCGCGTCCGGCCGCAGCTTGCGGGTGAAGAAGGCATTGAAGTGCTGGTAGGCGAACGGATCGCTCTGCAGCGCCTGGCTCATGTCCACCTGGTAGCGGCGCACGATCTGCCCGATCAGGAAGTTCTTCCACGGCGCGAACGTCCAGCGCGTGGCCCAGTAGACCACCCGCGACAGCGCACGATGGGGCAGGAGGTATTGCAGGAGCACTTTGAAAGTCATCCGGCCAGTATATCGGTGAGCCCCGCCCCTCCCGCTAGCCGGACGGGCCCTGCGGCTATACTTGCCGGCCCTCCAGACGCAGATCCTGGCCGCCGTGACCGCCGAACTCGCCTCCATCATCGACTTCATCCGCTATGGCGCCAGCCGTTTCTCGGCCGCCGGGCTGACCTTCGGCCACAGCCACGACAATCCCATCGACGAGGCTACCCACCTGGTGCTGGCCAGCCTGCACCTGCCGCCGGACATCCCGCCGGCCTATGGCGCGGGCAAGCTCACCGCCGAGGAGCGCGAGCGCGTGCTGGCGCTGATCGAACGCCGCGTCAGCGAGCGCCTGCCGGTGGCCTACCTGGTCGGCGAAACCTGGTTCGCCGGCCTGAAGTTCAAGAGCGATCGCCGCGCGCTGGTGCCGCGCTCGCCGATCGCCGAGCTGATCGAATCCGGCTTCCAGCCCTGGCTGGAGCATCGTCACGTCGAGCGCGCACTGGACTTGTGCACCGGCTCGGGCTGCATCGGCATCGCCATGGCCGAATACAACCCCGACTGGCAGGTGGACATCGTCGACATCAGCGACGAGGCGTTGTCGCTGGCGCGCGAGAACATCGCCTTCCAGCACGTCGAGCGCCGCGTGGAGGCGATCAAGTCCGACCTGTTCGAGGGCGTGAAGGGCCGTCGCTACGACTTGATCGTGTCCAATCCGCCCTATGTCACCGAGGACGAGTACGCCGCGCTGCCGGGCGAGTACAGCCACGAGCCGAAGCTGGGCCTTACCTCGGGCGAGGACGGCCTGGACATCTGCCTGCGCATTCTCGAGGAAGCGGCCGAGCTTCTTACCGAAGACGGCCTGCTGATCGTGGAAGTGGGCGAGAGCGAGCATGCGCTGGCCGCGCTGCTGCCCGAAGTCCCGTTCGTGTGGATCGAGTTCAAGGTGGGTGCGATGGGCGTGTTCGCGCTCGAGCGCCGCGATCTGATCGAGCACGCGCCGGCCATCCGTGCCGCCGCGGACGCGCGCCGCGGCTGATCGCGGTGGAATGGCTCACCTCCCGCTTGCGCCTGGATGCACTGGGGCCTGGCGACGCCGGTGCGTTGTTCGCCTACCGCGGCAATCCGGAAATCGCGCGCTATCAAGGCTGGCAACCGGCCTCCGCGGATGAGGCCGCCGACTGGATCGGTGCGCTGTCGCCCGAACCCGTGCCGGGGCACTGGTGGCAGCGCGCCATCCGCCTGCGCGAGGACGGCGCGCTGATCGGCGACCTGGGCCTGGGGCTGCCTGTCGACGACAAGGGCAGCGTCGAGTTCGGCATCACCATCGCGCCACCCTGCCAAGGGCAGGGCTATGCGGGCGAAGCCGTGAGTGCGGCGCTGGACTGGGCATTCGCGCACGGCGCAAACCGCGCGGTCGCGTCGGTCGATCCTCGCAACACAGCCTGCGTAGCGCTGCTATGCTCCCTGGGCATGCGCCAGGAGGCGCATTTCCGCGAAAGCTACTGGTTGCGCGGCGAGTGGGCGGACGATCTGGTGTTCGCGCTGCTGGCACGGGAATGGCGTTCCGGCGAAGACCGGGCGGCCCGCACGCGCTAAGCTTGGGCGGTTCGTCCCCGGAAAACCCCGCCTCGTGTCCAGCAATTCCTTCGGCAAGCTCTTCACCGTCACCACTTTCGGCGAAAGCCACGGCCCGGCCATCGGCTGCGTGATCGACGGCTGCCCGCCGGGGCTGGCCATCACGGAAGACGAATTCCGTACCGACCTGGACCGCCGCGCCACCGGCAAGAGCCGGCATACCTCGCAGCGACGCGAGGCGGACGAAGTGGAGATCCTGTCCGGCGTGTACGACGGCCGCACCACCGGCACACCGATCGCACTGCTGATCCGCAATACCGACCAGCGCAGCAAGGACTACGGCGACATCGCCGGCACCTTCCGGCCGGGGCACGCCGATTACACCTACTGGCAGAAATACGGCATCCGCGACCCGCGCGGCGGCGGTCGCTCGTCCGCGCGCGAGACCACCATGCGCGTGGCCGCGGCGGTAATCGCCAAGAAATGGCTGGCCGAGCGCCACGGCGTGCGCGTGCGCGGCTATCTCGCGCAGCTGGGCGGGATAGCGCCGGGCGGTTTCGACTGGGATGCGGTGGAGCAGAATCCGTTCTTCTGGCCGGATGCGGCGCAGGTGCCTGAGCTGGAAAAAGCGATGGACGCGCTGCGCAAGTCCGGCGATTCGGTGGGCGCGCGCGTCAACGTGGTCGCCGAAGGCGTGCCGCCGGGCTGGGGCGAGCCGATCTACGGCAAGCTGGATGGCGACCTCGCCGCCGCGCTGATGTCGATCAATGCGGTCAAGGGCGTGGAAATCGGCGACGGTTTCGCCGCCGTCGCGCAGCACGGCAGCCAGCATCGCGACGAGATGAGCATGGCCGGCTTCGCTTCCAACCACGCTGGCGGCATTCTGGGCGGTATCAGCACGGGGCAGGCAATCATCGCTTCAGTCGCGCTGAAGCCGACCTCCAGCATCCTGATTCCCGGCCGTAGCGTGAACCTGGCCGGCGAGCCGGTCGAGGTGGTCACCAAGGGACGCCACGATCCTTGCGTGGGCATCCGCGCCACGCCGATCGCCGAGGCCATGATGGCTCTGGTGCTGATGGATCATGCCTTGCGCCATCGTGCCCAGTGCGGCGACGTGGGCGAGGTGAGTCCGCGCTTGCCATGACCGCCGGCGCGGCCCAATCCGGTTGAGCACATGACCGCCAGACAGAAAGTGTGGGTGTCGCGCCCGCTGTTCCCGGATGTACTGGCACGGCTCGCCGAGTACCTGGACGTGGACGCCGAGGCGGTCGAGCGCCGGCATACGTCCGAGCAGCTGCGCGAGCGCATGGCCGGCGTGGATGCGGCGATCATCAGCCTGGCCGACCCGGTGGGCGCCGCGGTGGTGGAGGACAACCGCCGCCTGCGCGTGATCGCCAACCTCGCGGTGGGCTACAACAACCTCGACGTGCCGGCGCTGACCCGCGCCGGCATCCTCGCCTGCAACACCCCCGACGTACTCAACGAGACCGTGGCCGATTACGCCTGGGCCTTGATGCTGGGCGCCGCGCGCCGCGCCGGCGCCGCGGAACGGTGGCTGCGCGCCGGCCAGTGGCGGGGCGGCATGCGCTTCGACGACTGGCTGGGCGTAGACGTGCACGGCAAGACGCTGGGCATCCTCGGCATGGGACGCATCGGCCAGGCCATCGCCCGGCGCGCGGCGGGTTTCGATATGCGCGTGCTGTACCACAACCGCTCGCGCCTGCCCGAGCTGGTCGAGCGCGAGTGCCGGGCCACCGCGGTGAGCAAGGAACGGCTGCTGCGCCAAGCCGACCATCTGATCCTGGTGCTGCCGTATTCGCGCGAGACCCACCACGCGATCGGCGCGCCGGAGCTGGCGCTGATGAAGCGCACGGCGGTTCTGGTGAACGTGGCGCGCGGCGGGATCGTGGACGACGCGGCGCTGGCCGCGACGCTGCGCGAAGGGCGGCTGGCGGCGGCCGGGCTGGACGTGTTCGAAGGCGAGCCGGCGCTGCATCCGGATCTGCTTGGCCTCGAGAACGTCCTGCTCAGCCCGCACATCGCCAGCGCCAGCGAAGATACCCGCCGCGCCATGGCGGACCTGGCGGCGGATAATGTGCTCGCCGCGCTGGGCCATGGACCTCGTGCCGGACATCCCCCGGCGCCGCTCAACCCCGAAGTGATGAAACGCTGGTCCTGAAGGGCCGCAAGGCCTCACGCCAAAGCGTGATGCCATTCACGCCCAGGCAGATCGCGTATTGTTTTGCCTTCAACCCCGGCTAGATTTCCGCTGATGCGGATCTCGGCCCCGTTCGGACGGATCTCCGATGTCCCTCAACTGAAACCTGGAACATGAGCAAGAAGAGCAGTTACAAGGTGGCGATGGTCGGCGCGACGGGCGCCGTGGGCGAAACCCTGCTGTCGATTCTGGCCGAGCGCAAATTCCCGGTCGGCGAGCTCGTGCCGCTGGCCAGCGAGCGTTCGGCGGGCGGCAAAGTGGAATTCGCCGGCAAATCGGTCACCGTGCGCAATCTTGCCGACTACGATTTCGCGGGCGTGGACATCGCGTTCTTCTCCGCCGGCGGCTCGGTCAGCCGCGAACACGCCCCGCGCGCGGCGGCGGCAGGCGCGGTGGTGATCGACAACACCTCGGAGTTCCGCTACCAGGACGACATTCCGCTGGTGGTGAGCGAGGTCAACCCGCACGCCATCGCCCGCTATACCACGCGCGGCATCATCGCCAACCCGAACTGCTCGACCATGCAGATGCTGGTCGCGCTGGCGCCGATCCATCGCGCGGCGGGCATCGAGCGCATCAACGTGGCGACCTACCAGTCGGTGTCCGGCGCGGGCCGTTCGGGCATGGAAGAGCTGGGCAAGCAGACCGCGGCGCTGCTGAGTTTCCAGGATGTGGAGCAGTCGAAGTTCCCCAAGCAGATCGCCTTCAACGTGATCCCGCATATCGACGAGTTCCAGTCCAACGGCTACACCAAGGAAGAAATGAAAATGGTCTGGGAGACCCGCAAGATCCTCGAGGACGAGACCATCCAGGTGAATCCCACCGCGGTGCGCGTGCCGGTGTTCTACGGGCATTCGGAGGCGGTGCACCTGGAGACCCGCGACAAGATCACGGCTGCGCAGGCGCGCGCCCTGCTGGAAAAGGCCGAGGGCGTAGTGGTGCAAGACGAGCACAAGGCCGGCGGCTATCCCACGCCGGTGGGCGATGCGGCCGGCAAGGATCCGGTGTTCGTGGGCCGCATCCGCGAGGACATCTCGCACGAGCGCGGCCTGGACATGTGGATCGTCTCGGACAACATCCGCAAGGGTGCTGCGCTCAATGCCGTGCAGATCGCCGAGCTGCTGGTGAGGGATTACCTCTGATGCGGCGCGTGCTGTCCGGCCTGGCGCTGTGCGCCGTCATTGCCGTGGCGCCGGCCTGGGCAGGCACGTCGGCCGAGGGGGCGGACGTCCCCAAGGCCGGCGTGGAGCGCGAGGTCGCCCACAAGAGCGCCGAGGTCGAGCGCCTGCAGCGCGACGTCGAGGCGCAGGAGGCGAAGAGCCGCGACGCCGACCAGAAGATGCAGGAGCAGGACCAGGCCATCGCCGAGCTGCAGCGGCAACTGAAGGCGCTGAAGGGCGCCGGTACCGCGCCCGGCAAGGGGTCCTGAGCGGAACCGCTGCGAGAACCAATCGCAGCAATGTGTTGTAAATATCGGCCACGGCTATTGTTGGCGGGCCTTTTTCTAACTTAAAGTGGCGACTTATTGACGGTAACGCCGCCCCGTGCGGCGGCCTACATAAGAAAACGTCACGGGGTAGTTCGGGGGAACACGCGATGAATCGTTCGTTGAGACTGTCGGTGCTGCTTGCGCTGGCCGTAGGCAGCACCCAGGCAGCTGCGCTCGAACTGGGCCAGATCCAGGTCAAGTCGGCGCTGGGCCAGCCTCTGCTGGCCGAGATTCCGCTGAATCCCGAGCATCCCTCGGAACTGCAGAACCTGTCCGCACGGCTCGCCTCCGGCGAGGATTTCGCCAAGGCCGGCATCAGCGGCGCGCCCAATGTGCCGCTGCAGTTCGCGGTGGTGGACAGCGGCAGCGGCCGCAAGGTCATCCGCATCACCAGCGCCGCGCCGGTCAACGATCCCTATCTGGATCTGCTGGTCGAGGTGAGCAGCGCTTCGGGCAAGAGCGTGCGCGAGTTCGCCATCCTGCTCGATCCGCCGAGCGCGGCGGCGGCTGCCGCACCGGTGGCGCGCGCGCCGACGCAGGCACCGGCGGCTCCCGCCAAGCCGCGTCATGCGGCGCCCGCTCCGGCACCGGCACCGGCGGCCGAGGAACACGCTGCCACCGCTCCGAAGCCGGCGAAACCGGCCAAGCCCGCTGCGGCGCCCGCTCCGGCGGCCGGCGGCCAGTACGGGCCCGTCGAGCGCGGCCAGACCTTGTCCGCGATCGCCAAGAACACCGCGCCGGACGGCGTGGACATCAACCAGATGCTGCTGGCCCTCAAGCAGGCCAATCCCGACGCTTTCTACCGCGACAACATCAACGCGCTGAAGTCCGGCGCGGTGCTGCGCGTGCCGTCCCGCGAGGACGCCCAGGCGATGGCCGTGGCCGCTGCGGCGGCCGAAGTGCGCCGGCAGAACAGCGACTGGAGTTCCGGTGCGGCGCGCACGCCCACCAGCGTGGCCGATGCGGGTACGCGTCCGGCCGCCTCGACGGCGCCGACCACCGGTGCCAAAGAAGGCGGCGACCGCCTCTCCCTGGTCCCCGCGAAGGAAGGTGCGCAGGGTGCCGGCGGCAGCGCCAAGGGTGACAAGGAAGGCAAGGGGACGGCCGCGCTGCGCGACGACCTGCTGCGTAGCAAGGAGGCCCTGGCCTCGCTCGAGCAGCAGGGCGGCGAGCTGAAGTCGCGCCTGAAGGACCTCGAGGACATCAACCAGAAGAACACCAAGCTGCTGGCGCTGAAGGACAACGAGATCGCCGATCTCCAGCGCCAACTGGCCGACGCGCGCAAATCCGCCGGCATGCCGGCGGCTCCGGCGAAGCCCGCCGCCGCGCCGGTTCCGGCCGAAGCCAAGCCGGCCGAAGCCAAGCCTGTCGCCGCCGCGCCGCAGCCTGCGGCCAGCGCCGCCAAGCCCGCCAGCGAAGCTGCCGGCCCGACGCTTGCCGTGACCCCGGCCGGCGCCAGCAGCGCGCCGAGTCATGCCGGCACCGCGGCTGTCGCCGCCGTTGCCAGCACCCCGGCAGCGAAGCCGGCCACCAAGCCCGCCGCGCCCAAGCCCGCGCCCGTGCCGCCGTCCGCGCCGGCCGAAGAGCCCTGGTACATGCAGACCTGGACGCTCGCCGCCGGTGCCGGCGTCGTGGTCCTGGCCCTGCTGGGCTTGCTGCTCGGCCGCCGCAAGAAGCCGGTACAGGAGCCGACCCGCTCGGCCTCGTCGCTGGCCGACCGCTTCGGTGACGAGCCCGGCGTGGGCAGCATCGATCCCGACCAGGACGAGCTGCTCGACCAGCTCGCCGAGCATCCGGACGACGTGGGCCTGCACCTGGAGCTGGTGAGCCTGTACTACAGCCGCCGCGACGTGGAGCACTTCGAGGCCGCGGCCGAAGCCATGCACGCGCATATCGCCAGCCCCGAGCAGGAGGAGTGGCAGGACGTGGTGCGCATGGGCGAAGACCTCACGCCGGGCCATCCGCTGTTTCTGCGTCCGGGCGCGCCTCTGCCGCCGCGCGACGAGGACGAGCACGAGGCGTTGCACCACTTCGATCTCGATCGCTATGCCAGCGATTCGGACGACGACACCGTGTACAACGACATTCCGCCGATCCCGGCCGCGCCGGTGCCACCGAAGAGCCCGAAGGTCAGCGAGTACCACTTCGATTTCGACCTGACGCCGCGCCCGGTGGCCAATGCTCAGTCTCCGGCCCTGGCCGAGCCGGAAGCGGAACCGGAAAGCAGCGAAGCGGTCTCGCGCTGGCAGTTCGCCGACCTGGAAGACGAGATCCCGTCCTCCACGCATGCCCATACCGTGGCTGAGGACGAGCACGCCGCGGACCTGCATGGCGAGGGTTTCAGCGACGATCCGGCCGACACCAAGCTGGACCTCGCCCGCGCCTATCTCGACATGGGCGACCCGGACGGCGCGCGCGCGATGCTGGAAGAAGTGCTGCAGGAAGGCAGCCAGATGCAGAAGGACGTAGCGCGCAAGCTGCTCGACGGCATCCACTGAGCTTTCCTCGCGGATCCGCCTTCCGCCATCGGGCTGGCCTTGTGCCGGCCCGATGTGTTTTGGAGTCCAGGCTGCATGCGTCTAGGGCCCGCCGGTCCGGGGTGCTAACCTCGCCGGCCTGTTTCGCTTCGTACCTCCATCATGCGCATCGCCCTGGGCATCGAATACGACGGCACCGATTTTCTCGGCTGGCAGCGGCTGACCCATGGCCGCACGGTGCAGGGCGAGCTGGAGAAGGCGCTGTCGTTCGTAGCGGCGCATCCGGTGGACGTGACCTGCGCGGGCCGTACCGATGCGGGCGTGCACGGGCGCTGCCAGGTGGTGCATTTCGACACCGACGTGCAGCGCGATCCGCGCAGCTGGGTGCTGGGCGCCTGTTCCAATCTGCCGACCAGCGTCGCGGTGCTGTGGGCGCAGGCGGTGCCGGATGATTTCCACGCGCGCTTTTCGGCGCGCAGCCGGCGCTATCGCTACCGCATCCTCAACCGGACCGTGCGCGCGGCGCTGGATGCGCGCTACGTGACCTGGGAGCGCCATCCGCTCGATGCCGCGCGCATGCACGAGGCAGCGCAGGCGCTGGTAGGCGAGCACGATTTCAGTGCGTTCCGCGCAGTGTCGTGCCAGGCCGCGCACGCGCGGCGAGCGGTGCTGGCAGTGAGCGTGCGGCGCGAGGAGCAGCAGGTGATCGTGGAGATCGAGGCGAACGCCTTTCTGCATCACATGGTGCGCAACATCGTCGGCTCGCTGCTGCCGGTGGGGCGGGGTGAACAGCCGGTGGCCTGGGTCGGCGAGCTGCTGGCGGGGCGCGATCGCGAGGTGGCCGGTCCGACGGCGCCGGCTTCCGGCCTGACCTTCCTCGGCCCGCGTTACGAAGCCCGCTGGGGATTGCCGCAGGAGGTAAGCCAATGACCCGCATCAAGTGCTGCGGCATGACGCGCGTCGAAGACGCCCGCCTTGCCGCGCAATACGGCGCCGACGCGATCGGCCTGATCTTCACCGCGCGCAGCAAGCGCCAGGTGCGCGTGGCGCTTGCGAAAGAGATCTGCGCCGCGCTGCCGCCGTTCGTCGGCACGGTGGCGCTGTTCATGGACGACGATGCGGCCTACGTGCGCGAGGTGCTGAAGGAAGTGCAGCCGGACCTGCTGCAGTTCCATGGCAAAGAAAGCGACGACTGGTGCGCCCAGTTCGGCCATCGCTATCTGAAGGCGATCGCGATGGGCGAAGGCGCCGCCGCCTTGCCGCGGTTGCGCGACTATCCCGGCGCGGCCGGCCTGCTGCTGGACGGGCATGGCCTGGGCGAAGCCGGCGGCAGCGGCAAGTCGTTCGACTGGTCGCTGATGCCGGCGGACCTGGCGCAACCCCTGATCCTGGCTGGCGGCCTCAGCGCGGACAACGTCGCCCATGCCATCCGTGTCGCGCAGCCATGGGCGGTGGACGTATCCAGTGGTATCGAATCGGCGCCCGGCATCAAAGATCCGGCAAAGATGTACGCGTTCATCGAGGCGGTGCGGCAGGCCGGTTGATCGACAGCGGGCCGTCGTTCCGGCCCGCGGCGCGGTCGGGAAAACGTCGCTCGCTCAGCGGAACACGAACGTGGTCACCGAATACGGCGGCAACGCATAGGTGACATCGCCCGTCACGCTCAACGTCGCCTTGAGCGAAGGTGCCTGAAACGGTGCACTGTTGTCCGTCTGCCACACGTCGACGCTGGCGGATGCGCTGCCGCCGGACTGGATCACCGCGATCTGCGTAGCGTTGGCATCCTTGTTGATCATCACCACGTTCTCGCCGTGGCGGGACGCGAACACTTCCACGTTGGGCAATGTCGTGGTGGCTGACACGGCGGTATCGCCGAAGCCGCGGAACAGGTCGCCGCCGCTGAACATGCGCAGCCCGTGGTAGACCGGCATCGGATCGGTGATCTGCCGTACGAAGTGCGCAGCCTCGCTCTGGCGTTCGAAGGTGAGGCCGAGCGCCCCGTTCTGGTCCGCATACTGATGGCCGCGGCCGCCGGCACGCATGATGTGGCCGGCGACCGAGGCGGCCCATACGGTGGCCACGCCCTGGTAGAAACGATCATCGCCCTCCCAGCCGGGGTAGCCGTCGTCGGTACGCCATGACCAGTGGTATTCGCCGACCTGGATCTCGATCTGTGCGGCACGCGCAGGCACGGTCGCTGCGACCATGCGGCGGATCTGCGTGACTTCGTTTTCCCAGTTGCCGGTCTGTGCCAGCGCGGTCGCGTTGTCGAGATAGCTGCCGCCCATGGCGTAGTGGTGGTAGTCGATCACGTCGACCTTATCGCCGGCGCAATCGAGAAAGGCCTGCAGGTCGCTAGCGTTGTAGTACGACCATGCAGGGCCGGCCACTTTGATGGCGGGATCGATGGCTTTCATCTTGTCCACGGTTGCGTTGAACAGCGCGCAATAGTCGGCGACGCCGGTGCCTTCGTTGTTCGGCTCGTTGCCGATCACCCAGTAGGCGATGCGGTTGGACGGATTGAAATGGCGTACCAGCGCGGCCGCGTCGTCCGGCGTGAAGTTGTTGTTGCTGCTGCCGGCAACCACGACGACGGGTTCGGCGCCGAGTGCCTTGATCGCATTGATCCATTGATCGCCGGAGATGTCGGTGGGCCCCCAGCCTGCGCCTGAAATGATGTTGCCTCCGTTCCACTGCAGCGGCACGCGGTACATCCCCAGGCCCAGGCTGGTGAGACGAGTGCGCTGCGAGCCGCTGGCGACGATCGAGCCGCCCTCGGAGCCGTAAGTGGAGATCGTGCCGGCGAACGGGTGCGGCGCCAGAGGCTGTGCGAGAGGCACGGAGAAATCGACGAACGTGTTGGCGCTCTGCTGTGCGGCACCGTCGAGGGCAGCCAGGCAAAGCGCGACGGTCAGCAACGATCCCTGGATCGACCGGATGAAGGACATGCGGGATTCCTGTGGCTTGGAGGGATGGCACACCCGAAGGCGCGTGGGCGCGCCAGTGTGCGAGGCGGTTACGCGCCGGTCCGTGACGCGCTTGGCGCGTTGGCATCCCCTGCCTGCGCCAGTGCGTTTCGCAGCCAATCGGCCAGCGTGTCGGCCCATGGCCCGGTGGCCCGGCGGGACGTGGCGAGCATCCAGCGCCCCGGCGTGGCGCGAAAACCCCATGGCGCGAGCAGGCGTCCGCTGGCGAGGTCATCGGCGACCAGCTGAGCCGGTGCGATCGCGACACCGAGGCCGGCCACGGCCGCTTCCAGCAGGTAGTACAGGTGATCGAAGCCCTGACCGTAGCGCAGTTGTTCCGGCGCGAGCCCGACGAGTGCGGCCCACTGCGGCCAGGCCTGCGGGCGCGAGGCGGTGTGCAGCAGAGCTTCTTCCAGCAATCGGTGGGGTGGCTGTCCGTACAAGCGCGATGCACCCGGATAGCGGGGACTGAGCACGGGGCCGATGCGTTCGGGCGCGAGTTCGCGCACGCGCCAGTCGGCGGGCCACGGCGGCTCGGCCAGCAGCAGCGCGGCGTCGAGGCCGGCCAGTGCCGGGTCGAAGGGCGTCTCCTGCGCGGACAAATGCAGTTTCAGCGCCGGCAGATCCTGGCGCAGCTGTTCCAGCCGCGGAATCATCCAGCGCGCGAGCAGGCTGCCGGGGCAGCCCAGCACGAAGGGCGCCTCGGCCTGGCCGCGGGCCACGCGCGTCCAGGTTTCGCGCAGTTGCTCGAAAGCATCGTGCGCGCCGTCGCGCAGTTGCTCGCCCGCGGCGGTGAGCGCCAGGCCGCGGCCCTGGCGCGCGAACAGCGGCTGGCCCAGGGCTTCCTCAAGAGTGCGCAGGTGGCGGCTGATGGCGCCATGGGTGACGTGCAGTTCGGCTGCGGCGCGGCTGGCGCTGCCCAGGCGCGCGGTCGCCTCGAAGGCGCGCAGGGCATTGAGAGGGGGCAGCTCGCGGCTCGTCGACATGTGAGTTTTACTGACGGTTTGCGGCGATCTTATCGCTTTTCGTGTGGCCGGTGCATGCGCTAATTTATCGGTCTGACGCCGGTCGGGTCGATTCCTCCGGTGCGCTTGCCGCTAGAGGAAATTGCACATGTCCCAGGACTTCCACCGCTGGCCCGACGCGCATGGCCGCTTCGGCGACTTCGGCGGCCAATACGTCGCCGAGACCCTGATGGCGCCGCTCGCCGAGCTCACCGAGGCCTACCTGCGTCTGCGTGAGGATCCCGAATTCCTCGCCGAACTGGATCGCGATCTGAAGTACTACGTCGGTCGTCCCAGCCCGATCTATCACGCCGAGCGCCTGTCCAGGCACGTCGGCGGCGCGCAGATCCTGCTCAAGCGCGAGGATCTGAACCACACCGGCGCGCACAAGATCAACAACACCATCGGCCAGGCCCTGGTCGCCAGGCGCATGGGCAAGCCGCGCGTGATCGCCGAGACCGGCGCCGGGCAGCACGGCGTGGCCAGCGCCACCGTGGCGGCGCGCTTCGGGTTGAAGTGCGTGGTGTACATGGGCGCGGTGGACATCGAGCGGCAGAAGATCAACGTCTACCGCATGAAGCTGCTTGGCGCCGAGGTCGTGCCGGTGACCTCCGGTTCGAAGACGCTCAAGGACGCGCTCAACGAAGCGATGCGCGACTGGGTCACCAATGTGGCCGATACCTTCTACATCATCGGCACGGTGGCCGGGCCGCACCCGTATCCGATGATGGTGCGCGACTTCAATGCGATCGTCGGGCGCGAGGCGCGCGAGCAGATGCTCGAGCAATACGGCCGGCTCCCCGATGCGATCACGGCCTGCGTGGGCGGCGGCTCCAACGCGATCGGCCTGTTCCACGCCTTTCTCAATGATGCGGACGTGCGCATCGTCGGCGCCGAAGCGGCGGGCGAGGGCATCGCCACGGGGCATCACGCCGCATCGCTGGCGGCGGGCTGTCCTGGTGTCCTGCACGGCAACCGCACCTATGTGCTGTGCGATGACAACGGCCAGATCACGGAGACGCATTCGGTCTCGGCCGGCCTCGACTATCCGGGCGTCGGTCCCGAGCATGCCTTTCTCAAGGATGCCGGTCGCGCCGAATACGTGGGCGTCACCGACGACGAGGCGCTGGAAGCGTTCCACCTGCTGGCGCGCACCGAAGGCATTCTCGCCGCGCTCGAATCCAGCCATGCCGTCGCGCAGGCGATGAAGCTCGCCCGCACGATGCCGAAGGACCAGCTCGTGCTGTGCAATCTGTCTGGCCGTGGCGACAAGGACGTTCACACCATTGCTGCCCGCGAAGGAGTGCAGGTATGAACCGCATCGACCGCCGCTTCGCCGATCTGAAGGCCACCGGCCGCACCGGGCTGATTCCCTTCGTCACCGCGGGCGATCCTTCGCCCGAACACGCCGTAGCGCTGATGCACGCACTGGTCGAGGCCGGCGCCGATGTGATCGAACTGGGCGTTCCGTTCTCCGATCCGATGGCCGATGGCCCGGTGATCCAGCACGCGAGCGAGCGCGCCATCGCCAAGGGCGTGGGCCTGGCCGACGTGCTCGGCTGGGTAGCCGCCTTTCGCCAGCGCGACGCGGCGACGCCGGTGGTGCTGATGGGCTACCTCAATCCGGTGGAAATCCACGGCTACGAGCGCTTCGCCCGCGAGGCCGTCGACGCGGGCGTCGATGGCGTGCTGCTGGTGGATTGCCCGCTGGAGGAATCGGCCGTGCTTGCGCCGCTCAAGGCCGCCGGGCTGCGTCAGATCCTGCTGGCGGCCCCGACCACCGCACCCGCGCGTATGGCGCAGCTGTGCGGGTCGGCGGAGGGTTTCCTGTACTATGTGTCGTTTGCCGGCATCACCGGCGCGGGGAGCTTGAGCACCTCGGACATCGCGGCCCGCGTGGCCGAGATCCGATCCCGCGCCAAGGCGCCGGTAGCGGTGGGTTTCGGCGTGCGCGATGCGCAGAGCGCCAAGGCCATCGCCGGTTTCGCCGATGCGGTAGTCATCGGCAGCGCGCTGGTCGAACGGCTGGTGGGGGCCACGCGGGCGGACGAGATCGCCAACCGCGCCAAGGCGTTCCTGCAACCGATACGAGCGGCGCTCGACGCCCACTGAAGCGGCTCCGGGCCCGCTTCTGTCAGGAATGCTCCGGCCCGGAACGTTTGAGGTGTAGCGATGAACTGGCTGCAGAAAATCATGGCCCCGCGTGCGCGCACGCAGAGTTCCACCGCCGGCAAGGGCAAGGTGCCCGAGGGCGTGTGGGAGAAGTGCGACGGCTGCGGCACGGTGCTGTACCGGCCTGAGCTGGAACGCAACCTGATGGTCTGCCCCAAGTGCGGCCATCATCACGCGATCCGCGCGCGTGCGCGCCTCGACGCGCTGCTGGACGAGGGCTCCGCGCAGGAGCTGTGGGCCAGCCTTGAGCCTACCGATCCGCTGAAGTTCCGCGATTCGAAGAAGTATCGGGACCGCATCGTGGCGGCGCAGAAATCGAGCGGCGAAAAGGACGCGTTGGTGGCCATGAATGGTCGGCTCAAGGGCCGGCCGCTGATGGCGGTGGCTTTCGAGTACAGCTTTATCGGCGGATCGATGGGCTCGGTGGTGGGCGAGAAGTTCGCCCGCGCCGCCGAGCGCGCGCTGGCCGACCGCAGCGCCCTGGTGTGCTTCTCCGCCACCGGTGGCGCGCGCATGCAGGAGTCGCTGTTTTCGTTGATGCAGATGGCCAAGACCTCGGCCGTCCTGGTGCGCATGCGCGATGCGGGCGTGCCCTACATCAGCGTGCTCACCAACCCGACCACCGGCGGCGTGACCGCCAGCCTCGGCATGCTCGGCGACATCAACGTGGCCGAGCCGAAAGCGCTTATCGGCTTCGCCGGCCCGCGCGTGATCGAGCAGACCGTGCGCGAGACGCTGCCGGAAGGCTTCCAGCGCTCGGAGTTCCTGCTGGAGCACGGCGCGATCGACATGATCGTCGACCGCCGGGAGATGCGCGACAAGCTCGCCGACGTGCTCGGCATCCTGATGAAGGCGCCACGCGCAGCCTGACCATCATCGTCGCGATGAAGAAATGCCGCCGCCAGGCGGCATTTTTTTTGGGGGCGTCGCATGGAGGCCGGGCACGATGTCCTGGCAGGCGCCAGTGGTTTTCCACAGTGCGTGTGGATGGCTTGCGGGCAAGCCTGTGGAAAAGCATCGCAAGTGGCTGATGGCGTTGCGTTGCGTACACGCTGCGAAGGTTTTGCTCAGGCGCGCGTCACGTTGCGAGCCGCGAAAAAACAGCGACGTGACTTGAGAAGTCATGCCTCGTCATGACGAAGCACGCCACGCGTTCGCGATGTTCTCCACAGGCGTTGTGGACGCTTTGCGGGCGAACTTGTGGAAAAGATATTCAAGTGCCTGATGGTGTTGAGGCGCGCACGCGCTGCGAAAATTTTGATCACGCCAAGCGGTGACGCATCGCGCGAAAAATGCTTGCTTCATGCGTCGAATCATGCTTTTGCCGCGGCAACCGCGAAGTGCCACCGCGACGTTTTCCACAGGCGCTGTGGATGGTCCGCGGGTGAGCTTGTGGAAAACATATTCAAGTGATTGATGGTGTTGACGCGCATACGCGCTGCGAAAATTTTGGTCAAGCTGCGGCATTGCCGCGCACGCGAAAAATGCTTGCGCTGTGCGTGGAATCGTGCGTCAGACATCGCGGTGACGATGCGCGATCGCGCTGTTTTCCACAGGCGCTGTGGATGTTCCGCAGGTGAGCCTGTGGAAAAGCTACTCAAGTGTTTGATGACGTTGAAGCACGCACGCGTTGCGAAAATTTTGGCCAAGTGGCACAACGTCGCGCATCGCGAAAAACGCTTGCGCCGCACATGAAATCATGCACTCGGCAAGGCTACGGCGATGCGTGGTCATCCTGCTTTTCCACAGGCGCTGTGGATGTCCTGCGCGCGAGCCTGTGGAAAAGCCACTCAAGTGTTTGATGGTGTTGAAGCCCGCACGCGCTGCGAAAATTCTGGTCAGCGGGCGATTCGCGGCGCAACGCGAGCGCGCGCAAAAGCTGGGTGGCATCGTTGCGTAGCGACGATGCGACAAGACGATGCCCGTTCGCTGCCGCGCGCTTGGATGCACGCACGTGCCGCCGCGTTTTCCACAGCTACTGTGGATGTACTTCTGGTGAGCCTGTGGAAAACACCTTCAAGTGTCTGATGGCGAAGGAGTGCGGACATGCTGCGAGATTTTTGGTCACGCCGCCGTCATGTGACGGCATGTTTTCCACAGCCGTTGTGGATGCCTATGGCACAAGTCTGTGGACAAGTCCGGCGGCACCTTTTGCCAACAATCACTTGGCACGCATTGATGATTTTTTCGGCAGCTCGTGCCACATCGTCGTGTCGTGCGTTTTTCCACAGCTTCTGTGGAAGGGGCGAGGACAAGCTTGTGGATAAGCGCCATCGATGCCTTTGCCAACAGTGACTTGTCACGCGTTGCCGACGTTTTGCTCAACGAATGGCACGCAAGCACCCGTCGCGCCGAGGGCTTGCTCGGCAGTGACCAGCTCCGGTGCATGGCGATGGTGAAGGGGGTGACAGACCGATGTCAGGCAGATAGTTGGCGCCGTGCGCTTATGACAGGCCCTGGGCGAACCCCGATCCATAGCGATGCATTAACCCGCGCCTATGGATTCAGATAATGGCGGGATTATGGAGTGTCGGCGCGGTTTCGTCTGGCTTTTCAATGAGCCGGTTTGGCTAATGAAGTCCGTTTTCGTGCAGTGGAGTGGGGCATCGCATTTATTTATTTTATTTGATTATTGATGTTCTTAATGAGGATAACTAACTCGCCAAGATAATCTCTCGCCATTAACTTCGCCGTTCACCCATCAGTCGGACCTCGATCGACGGTCTTCGATGGCTGATTTCGTGATGGCTGCGTGAATGGCGGGCGTTGTCGATTTATACCCGGATCGACTTCGCCAATTAATCAGCAGTTTGAATCGATTCGTTAAATGCTGCGGTGCGGGAAGTGTCGCGCCGAAGACGTTGATACGCCTTCGCGAAGCTGACGCGTCGGAAACGATTCAAGCGCTGATTTACAGGGTTTTTTGCCGGTGCATTGGCTTTCCGATAATCGAGTCGGAAGGGCCTTGCGCTGCAACTTGCTTTTGATTCTGCGCGAGCCGATCTTGCGAAACGCTCGTATGAAACCACGCGTTCAAATGGAGACTTGAATCCGGCGTTCCATTTGCCCAGGCAAGGCATTCCGGTCAGAGCATCAGCGGGGGAAGGTCAGTCGATGTCGAATCAGCTCAACGATGAGCAGGGCGCCAAGCTTCGCCTGCTGCATGCGGCCCAGGCGCTGTATGTCCAGCACGGCTACGAGGCGATGTCGCTGCGCATGATCGCCGGGCTCGCGCAGGCGAATCCGGCCCTGGTGAGCTATTACTTCGGCAGCAAGGAAGCCCTGATGCGCGAGCTGATGATGGCCTGCCTCCATCGCCTCAACCGGGAGCGTCTGCATCTGCTGGCCGCCTGTGAAAGTCAAGGGGCGATCAGCGCTCCGGCGATATTGGGCGCATTGATCATTCCCGCGCTGCGCATGAAAGCCGACAGTGTCGAAGAGCGCATGCGGACAAGGCTGCTGCTGCGCGCGTACGGGGATTCGTCGCCGGTTATCCGCGGTTATCTGAAGGATAGCCACCGGTCGATTTCGTCGCGTTTCTTCAGGGCATTTACGCGGGCGTTGCCGAACCTGCCGCGGCGGGAGCTGAGCACGCGACTGCGGCTCGGGCTGAAAGCCCTGGCGTACGTCATGGCCGGCGCGAATCTCGGCGAGCTGGCCTGTGCGATATGCATGGGAGAACCCGTCAGCGATTCCCTGGTGATGACCCGCCTGCTGGTGTTCGTGACACCGATATTGACCACGCCCTTTCGCGATCCGACACGGGATCGCCAGGTCGAACAGGTCGTGGAGCAGGTGGTCACCACGGCGCAGACCCTCGACCCAGCGATAGGGGAAGGCGGGCCGGAGACGGTCGAAGGCGGCGCGACGCGGACCGATCGGGGCGTGAAGGAGCGCTCGTTGTTTCGCCCGGCCAACGATATGGCGCATCGCGACGAAGAAGCCGTTACGGCATCAGCCTTCGACGAAGTCGCCGACTCGGGTTATCCGCCGGCGCGACGGGTCGGGTGGTTCGCGTAGCGGTTGCGGTGAGGGCTCAGGGGACGTTGTTCGAACGCAAGTATCGACGGATGTCGCGCCACGCGACGCATCATGGGGAGGGGAGTAATGCAACGTAAGCCATGTCGGCCGCATACGTCGGTCAAGCCTTGTGCGCTCATGCTGGCCATTCTGTCGTGCCTCGCCATCCAGGCGCGCGCGCACGCTGCCGAACGCGGCCGGGAGACGTCCGCCTCGAGCGACGCGGCAGCTTCCGTATCCAACGCCGCGGCGGACCCTCAGGCCCAGGCTGGCGCTGGGGGCGCTGCCGACAAAAAGCCTCGCGCCAAGACCGGTGCGAAGGCGGACGCCGACAAGGTCGTCCAGCTGGGCGAAGTCACGGTGACCGCGCAGAAGCGCGAAGAACGGCCGCAGGACGTACCTATCGCGCTGTCCGTCTTCGATGCGCAGTCGCTGGACGATCACAAGATTGAAAGCGGCGCCGAGCTCCTGCGCGCCACGCCGAATGTGACCTTTTCCAAATCCAATTTCGCCAGCTACAACTTCTCCATCCGTGGCGTCGGCACCAAGGCGCTGTCGGTCACCACCGATCCCGGCGTGGCGGTCAGCTTCAACAGCACGCCGCTGATCCGCAACCGCCTCTTTGAGCAGGAGTACTTCGACGTCAACCGCATCGAGGTATTGCGCGGACCGCAGGGCACCCTGTACGGCCGCAATGCCACCGGCGGCGTGGTCAATATGATTCCCAACCTGCCGTCGCTGGATGGCTTCGATTCGTGGTTCAAGGTCGAAACCGGAAACTACGAAAGCCGGCGTTTCAGCGGCATGGTCAACGTGCCGATCAGCAGCACCCTGGCCTACCGCCTCGCCGGCGCGTGGACCAAGCGCAGCGGCTACGACAACAACACCGTGACCGGCAAGGACGTCAACGGACGCGATCTGTGGAGCGGCCGCATGGGCCTGCTGTGGAAGCCCAGCGAGAAGTTCAGCGCGAACCTGGTCTGGGAGCACTTCGACGAGAACGATGACCGTTCCCGCACCGGCAAGCAGCTGTGCCATAACGACCCGGGCCCGACCATGATCGGCGATACGGCGGTCCCCGAGTTCAACCAGCCGCAATTCAGCCAGGGCTGTCTGCCCGGACCGCTATACGGCAAAGGGGCCTTCGGCGTTCCCAACGGCGCGAGCCTGTCGCAGCTGCTGTTTGCGCGGACCAGTCTCCCGCTGGGCATGACGCCCGATTTCCTGGAAACGCCATCGCTGGTCAAGTCCGGCGATCCTTTTGCCGGCGTCCAGCAGTCGAGCAACCTGCGCACGATCGCCACCACGTACGACCCGCGCTTCAAGGCGAAGAACGACGTGGCCCAGATCAACCTGGAGTTCAAGCCCAGCGAGGACCTGAAGCTGGTATCGCAGACGGCTTACTCGCGCGACTTCTACTATTCGACGCAGGACTATGGGCGCTTCCAGTCCAATCCGATCTTCAACGACTCCAATGGGCTGATCAATCCCTTTCCCGATCCGGTGACCGGCGCGTTCGGCGGCCCGGCGTATCCGATCACGCCGGGCGGGGTCTATACCGATCCGCAGCTGGGCCCGTCCAAGGGTTACCTGTCGGTCGACCTGGTGCGTTCGCACAGCAAGCAGTGGTCGCAGGAATTCCGGCTCCAGTCGTCTTTCGACGGGCGCTTCAATTTCAGCGTGGGCGCGAACTACCTCGACTACAAGATCGACGAGGACTATTTCGTCTTCAACAACGTGTTCACCGCGACGGCCCAGGAGTTCTTCAATCAAGGCTATTTCGGCAGGACGCCGATCAACTGCACGCCCAACTATGTCGATGAATACAACAACTCCTGCGTGTACATCGACCCGAATCCTATCGGCAGCATCAACGGCCAGGGACACAACTATTTCCGCAGCCAGAACATCGGCGAGACGAAATCCAAGGCGCTGTTCGGCGAGCTCTACTACCAGCTGTCGGACACGGTAAAACTGACCGCGGGCCTGCGCTATACCGACGACCAGAAGATCAGCACCCCGGTGCCCAGCCAGCTGCTGCTGATGCCTGGCGTTTCCGGCGGCGGCTACGTCAATTACGGCTATCCGCATCTGCCCGACATCAAGCAGCGCTGGCGCAAGCCCACGGGACGCCTGGTGCTCGACTGGAAGCCGAAGCTGTCCTTCACTGACGAGACCCTGGTCTATGCCTCGCTGTCGCGCGGTTACAAGGCCGGCGGCACCAATTCGCCAGGCATCGGAGCGGATCCCGAGAACCTGTACTTCAATCCGGGCCCGTCGACCTTCAAGCCCGAGTATGTCAATGCCTTCGAGTTCGGCACCAAGAACATGCTCGGCGGCGGCAAGCTGATGCTCAATGCCGATGCGTTCTATTACGACTACAAGGACTACCAGGTTTCGCAGATCGTCGATCGCGCCACACTCAACGAGAATTTCGACGCGAAGATGTTCGGCTTCGAGCTGGAGGCGGCATGGCAGGCGACGCGGGGACTGCGTTTCGACGGCAACCTCGGCTATCTGCACACCCGCATCGGCGATGGCGCCAGGTCGATCGACGTGCTGAACCGCACGCAAGGCAACCCGGACTACGTGGTGATCAAGCCCTGGCTGCAACAGGCGTCCAACTGCGTTGCGCCGAAAGCGGACGTGGAAAAGCTGTTGCAATGGGCGCAGGCCTCCGGTTATGTGCTCGCCTTCAACGACCTAGCGTATTTCTGCGGCGGCCCGTTCCCGACCAGCAATTTCGTTTCGCCGGACGGTTCCATCCAGCTGGCGAGCGGCGACTACTACAACCCAAGGACGCAGGCGCCGAACGCGGGCAGGGGTTTCTACGCGGACCTCAGCGGCAAGCAGTTGCCCAATTCACCGCATTGGACGGGCAATGTCGGCGCGCAATACACCTTCTTTACGCCCAGTGGCGATTTCACCTTGCGCGGCGATTACTACCGCCAGAGTTCCAGTTACGCACGCGTCTACAACACGGTGGCGGACAAGCTCAGAGGGTGGGGCAACGCGAATCTGTCGCTGACCTACCAGGCGGCGAAGACCGATCTCACCGTGCAGCTCTATGTGAAGAACCTCTTCAACGACACACCGATTACCGACGCTTTCGTCAACAGCGACGATAGCGGGCTTACCACGAACGTATTCACGCTCGATCCGCGGATCTACGGGATATCCGTTCGCATGGGCTTCAACTGAGTCGCCTGATCGCTCACGTGTAGGGAGGACGCAGGCGCGTCTGCGCGCTCCCCGCATGACCGCTGGCTTCGCCGATGCGAAGCCGGCGCACATCGCTGCGGCCTTTCGCAGGGCCGCGGCGCAGCCTGGTGCTAATGCACCTTCAACTCGAAAGGAGTTACTCGCATGACCTTCGTCAAATCCATCGCTGCAAGTGGTGTGCTGGCCGTTGGCATGTTGGCCGCTGCGCCGAGTTTCGCTTCGTCGCTCTCTCCGGATGGCACTTTTACGGCTTCGGGTTCTACCTCGCTTTCGGCGCTCGGCGGCGCGATCAGGATTCCGTGCCATTCCGTCTTTACGATCGCGGTATCCGGTGGCGTGGGCGTGGTCACCAATGCCGTCTTCAGCCCGGATCCCGCCAATGGCAACAACCCGGCCTGCAATAACCTGCAGGCGACGAACTTCAACTGGGGCTTGAGCATCACCAGTGCGACCGGTGGTGTAGCCATGGGCGTCAAGGTGGTGGGCATCAATGGCAATCCGGTGGTCTGCGGGCCCGGCGCCGTGCCGCTCACGCTGCAGAATGGCATCGCGAGCTTCAATGGCCAGTTGAATCCCGGGGCCTGCGGCGTATCCAGCGGCAATCTGCCGACCGCCAGGATCTCTCCCAACGATGGCGCGCCTCTGACCATCGTTCCGTAAGGGGAGGGCCTGTGGCGTTTCGATGCAACGGGATTTCCCTTCGGGAATTGCATCGAGGCAAGTCAAGGATGGCATTCATGGGTGCCTGATTCGTCGAAAGGCTGCGCGAGAGATGGGGCCTCGCGCAGCCTTTCGCTCGATACACCGGAGATCACTATGTCAACAGCATCGAAGTTCTTCGGCCTGGCCGTCATCGGCGCGTTGGGTATGTCCGCGCAGACGGCCGCCGCCGGAACGCCTTCGGGCGACTATGCGGTTTTCAAACATTGCCCGTACCAGACCAATGCCAATGTCCAGGCATGCGTGGTCGCCACCATCAATTCGGGCTTGTTCAAGATCGGCCGTGCCAGCGTGCCGATCACCAAGCCGGTCGTCCTGCAGGGCGGCGTCAACAATGCCGCGGCTTTCGGCGAGCTCTACGTTCCCGCGGACGCACCCGCCATGTCGCCGACGCCACTGGATGTGCCGGGTGGGCTGCTCGGCCTGATGGAGCCCGACTCGACCTGGCCTGGCCCGCTGGCACAGGCGTTCTGGAACATCGTCAACACGGTGAATGACGTCACCGCCACCGCGGAGCTGGTCGGGCCGGCCCAGGCCAACCTGATCTATGCGGCGTTTCCGCCACCGTCGGGCGACGCCACCGTGATCCAGCTGCCGATACGGATCCATCTGCAGAATCCGTTTCTCGGCGATACCTGTTATATCGGCTCGGCCAGCCAGCCCGTCGTGCTGAAGCTCGTCGCCAACACCACCAGTCCGCCGCCGCCCAACACGCCTATCTCCGGCGTGCCGGCGACGCTGTCGATCATCACCACGACCCAGCCGGACGGGCAGATCCTGCTCGCCGCGAACGGCACCCTGGTCGACAACGCCTTCGCGGTGCCGGCCGCCAAGGGTTGCGGCAACACGCTGCTGCCGATTCCGATCATCACGCCGATCCTGCAGGGCATCGTGTCGGCTGCGGTCAATCTCAAGGAAGGCCTGCCGGCCGCGGCGGGAAAAAACGCGGCCGTGATGAACGGGGACACGGTCATCGGTCCCTCGATCTACGTGCAGGAGAGCGAGCAGTAGGCGAGGGTGCTTTCGGATGAACGAGCCCCTCGCTTCCGCCAGGTACGGGAAGGGAGAGGGCTCGGTCGCCCGGGGGCACCTATTCGCTATGGCGTATGGGAGTCATTCCTCGGCCGACGATGGGCGGCCCTTGCTGATACGATCGAGCGGAAGGGGCGAATGTGGGAATTTCGCGTGAATAGCCAAGTGACTGCGTCGGGGAACACTCGGATCCGCCTGTTGCAGGCTGCCGAAGCGCTCTTCATCGAGCGTGGCTTCGAATCCATGTCGTTGCGACAGATCACCCAGCTGGCCGATGCCAACCTGGCTGCCGTGAACTATCACTTCGGCAGCAAGGAGCTCCTGGTGCAGGAGCTGTTGTCCAAGCGGCTGGACCGGCTCAATCAGGAACGCCTGCAACTGCTGTCCGCCTGCGAGCAGCAGGCGAACGGCACGCCGCTGCATGCGTCGGCGGTGTTGAGCGTGTTGTTCGTGCCTGCCCTGCGACTGACCCGCGATCCCGCCGGCGGCCCGGCCTTCATGCGCCTGCTGGGCCGCGTCTACAGCGATCCGTCGCCGTTCATCCGCAACCATCTGCAGGAGCACTACCGTCCGATCTTCGGGCGCTTCTTCGAGGCATTCTCGCGTGCCATGCCGGAGCTGCCGCGCAACGAACTGGGCATGCGCCTGCATTTCAGCCTGAAGAGCCTTTCCGGCCTGCTGGCGGGCGAGGACATGGACGATCTGATCGCCTCGCTGAGCATGGGCGAGACGATCAGCGATGCCGTGGTGCTGGCGCGCCTGATCTCCCTGGTATCGCCGATGCTGACCAGCCCGTTCGGAAGCCCCGAACAGATCCGCATCATCGAACAGGTGATGGGGCATGCCGATGCCGCGGCGAAAGCGACGGACGAGGTGCAGGCGGCCAGCGATCAGGCAGCCAGCCACAAGACATTCGGCGTGCTGACGATGTTGAACGAATCGATCGACGGTACATGAGTGTGGCCGGGGCGGCCGCGCTCAGTGCAGTGCGTGCATCACCGGCATCAACCACAGCGACAGCGAACCGAGCGCACCGCCGATGACGGTGGCGGCGAGCACGTCGCTCGGATAGTGCAGGCCGAGGATCACGCGCGAGGCGGCGACCAGCGCGGTGAAGGTGAGCAGCAACGGTGCGAGCAGCGGATACCAGGCCAGCGCGACGACGGTGAAGCTCACCGCCTGGAGCGTGTGGCCGGAGGGGAAGCTGAACTCGTCCAGCGGCGGCACGTGGGCGATCACGCCCGGACAGGCGCGGAACGGGCGGGGGCGGCGCGTCCAGCGCTTGAGCAGGCGGTACAGCATCAGCGCGGTGAGGCCGGTGGCGGCCATCTGCGCGGCGGCGATCAGACCGCGGCGGCCATCGAACAGCGCCAGCGCCAGCATCAGCGAATACCAGAACACGCCGTCGCCAAGGCGGCTGATGGCTCCGAAGAACACGCCGACCGCGCGGCGCGCCCCCCAGTGATTGGCGGCCAGGCAGATCCGCCGGTCGATGGCGAAGCGGGGGCCTGCGGACGAAAGCTCAGGCGTGTGCAGCGGCGGCAGGGTGTTCATCGCTGTGCTCCTTGGCCAGTTCGCGCAAGAGGGTTTCGAATTCGCGGATCACGGCGTCGGGTGAGAGGCCGGCGATGCTTGCCTGGGCGGCGCGCCCCATGTGCCGGATCAGGCTGGCGTTGCCGGCCAGGGTCACGGCCGACTCGATGAAGGCGCGCTCGTCGCCTGCATCGATGCGGTAGCCGTTGGTCCCGGAGGTCAGGTGTTCGCGCGCGGCGCCTTCCTCATAGGCGACGACCGGCAGACCGGCGGCCAGCGCTTCCAGGATGACGTTGCCGAAGGTTTCGCTGAGGCTGGGGAAGGGGAACAGATCGGCGCTGGCGTAATGGCGCGCCAGCGCGTCGCCGCGCTGCATGCCGGCGAAGATGAAATCGGGATGGGCCGCTTGCAGCGCCGCGCGTGCGGGGCCGTCGCCCACCCAGACGTAGCGCGCCTTCGGCACCTCGCGCTGGATCGCGCGGAAGGTGCGCACCGCCAGGTCAAGGTTCTTCTCCGGCGCGATGCGGCCCACATAGAGCACCACCGGCGTATTGCCGTCCACGCCCCAGGCAGCGCGCAGTTGGGGATCGCGGTGGCTGGGATGGAACAGCTGGGTATCGACCGCGCGACGCAGCAGGCGCACCGAATCCACGCCCAGCTCGGCCAGCTCGCGTGCGAGCGCATCGGTAGGCACCAGCGTGGCGGCGGCACGGCGGTGGAAGCGACGAAGGTAGCCGCGCACCAGCGGCGTCAGGAAGCCCACGCCGTAGTGATCGGCATAGGTATCGAAACGGGTGTGAAAACCGGTGGCCGCCGGAATGCCCAGGGCATGCGCCGCGCGCACGGCGGACCAGCCCAGCGGACCCTCGGTGGCGACGTAGATGGCGTCGGGCCGCAGGCGGCTCCAGCGTTGACGCAGCGCGCGGCCGGCAGGGAGGCCGAAGCGCAGGCCGGGGTAGCGTGGCAGCGCGGCGCCGCGCATCTCGACGGCCAGGATGCCGGGTTCGTCGCGGAACGGCTCGGCCTGGCGTGGCCGGATCAGTTCGACCGTGTGGCCGCGCGAAGCGAGGCCGGCAGCGAGGCTGTGCACGGTGAGTGCGACCCCGTTGATCTCCGGCGGGTAAGTCTCGGTGACGATGCCGATGCGCATGGGAAATACACCCGTTGGCCCGGCACAGCTTCGTCGCGGGGCGTTGCGGCGGCATGGCGCGTTCATGACGCTCGCGTTACGTCACGGGCGAAGTTGCCGCCCGGGCGGCGGTTTCCGCATGACGGAGCGCTTACACTGGCCGCCCCTTCCGACGCATGGAGAACCGACGATGAAACGCATCCTGCTCGCTCTCGCGCTGGTCACGGCCGGCGGCGGCGCCGCCGCGGCCGATGCCCCCGCGCTGCCGGTCACCAAGGCCCCGGCGGGCGCCGAGGTCTACATCATCGCGCCGAAGGACGGCGCCACTGTCGGCCAGGAATTCACCGTGAGCTTCGGCCTGAAGGGCATGGGGGTGGCACCGGCCGGGGTGAAGAAGGAAGGCACCGGTCATCACCACCTGCTCATCGACGTGAAGGATCTGCCGGCGGCGGGCCAGCCGATTCCCAAGGACGACAACCACGTGCATTTCGGCAATGGCCAGACCGAGACCACCGTGAAGCTCAAGCCCGGCACGCATACCCTGCAGCTGGAGCTGGCCGACGAGAATCACATCCCGTTCGATCCGGCGGTGGTGTCCAAGAAGATCACTGTCCACGTGAAGTAAGGTTTGCGGACACCGGTCTCGCCCGTGCGAGGCCGGTGCTCACTGCCCGAACAGCATTGCCACGCCGAAGCCGGCCTCCCACTGCGCGGCGCGTCCGCCGAGGCGATGCCGGAACCACGTATCGAACTGCAGGCTCGGCCAAGGCGCCCAGGTCAGGCCGCTGCCGGCCTGGGTACCGGCGTGGTGGTCGGCATCGCGCAGCAGAGCGGTTTCCAGATAGAAGCCCCAGTGGTCGTCGATCTGGTAGTTGAAGGCGGGTGCGAGCAGGAAGTTGTCGTGCCCGCCGCTGCGCTGCCATTGCAGGTAGTAGCTGATGTCCGCCGGCTCGCTCACTTTCTGGTCGATCACGGTGCCCAGGGTGTAGACGCGCCGGTCACTGCGGAAGTCGCGTGCGCCGTCGGTGAACTCCACATTGCCGAGCACGCCCCAGTTCCAGGCCGCGCTGCCGGATTCGGGTGCCCACTTCACGCCGACGATGGTGTCGCCTCGCCCATGGCTGGTCTGCGCCGGGCCATCGCCCGTCTGGCGCTGGCGGTTGTAGGGCGAACCGCTCAGTTGCAGCTCCACGCCATGGCCCAGGCCCAGCCGCAGCAGGCTGTCGTAGGTGGCCAGGTCGGTATGGCCGATGCCGTCGTGGTGGCGGCTCCAGTCGGGCAGGCCCTGTTCGTAAGCGAACTGGCCAGCGCGCAGGGCATTGGTGGCGAAGCCCAGGCCAGGGCGGTCGAAGCCTGGCGTGTCGTCGGCGCAGGCGGTCCAGGCGACAAGCAGCAGCGGTGCTGCCGCAAAGGCGCGGTGCCAGGAGCCAGATCGGCTAAAATCCATCGCTTCGCTTTGCCCCTTTACAAGAAAATCCATGACCGTCCGCACCCGTTTCGCCCCTAGTCCCACCGGCTTCCTGCATATCGGCGGCGCCCGCACCGCGCTTTACTGCTGGCTGGAAGCGCGCCGCCGCGGCGGTCAGTTCGTGCTGCGTATCGAGGATACCGACCGCGAGCGTTCCACCGACGCTGCCGTGCAGGCCATTCTGGACGGTATGCAGTGGCTGGGGCTGGTCCACGACGAGGGCCCGATTTACCAGACTCACCGCCTGGAGCGCTACAAGCAGGTGGCCGACGACCTGCTCAAGGCCGGCAAGGCCTACTACGCCTATGAAAGCAAGGAAGAGATCGAGGCGATGCGCGAGGCCGCCATGGCGCGTGGTGAGAAGCCCCGCTACAACGGCTATTACCGCGACCGCAACGAGCCGTACCGCGACGATCCGAACCGGGTGATCCGCTTCAAGAACCCGCTGGAAGGCTCGGTGGTGTTCGACGACAAGGTGAAGGGCCGGGTGGAGTGGGCCAACGCCGAGCTGGACGATCTGGTGATCTTCCGTTCCGACGGCTGGCCGACCTACAACTTCGCCGTGGTGGTCGACGACATCGACATGGGCATCACGGAAGTGATCCGCGGCGACGACCACGTCAACAACACGCCGCGCCAGATCAACATCTACAAGGCGCTGGACAAGCCCGTGCCGGAGTTCGCGCACCTGCCGATGATCCTCGGCCCCGACGGTCAGAAGCTCAGCAAGCGCCATGGCGCGGTGAGCGTGATGCAGTACCGCGACGACGGCTTCCTGCCGCATGCGCTGCTCAATTACCTGGTGCGCCTGGGCTGGTCGCACGGCGACCAGGAGATCTTCTCGCAGCAGGAAATGATCGATCTGTTCGATATCGCCGACGTCAACAAGGCGGCGTCGCGCTTCGACGTCACCAAGCTGTCCTGGCTCAACCAGCACTATCTGAAGACCGACGAGCCGGCCGCCATCGCGCCGGAGTTCGAACATCAGCTGCAGCTGGCCGGCATCGACTACAGCAAGGGGCCGGCGCCGGCCGACGTGATCGTCGCGCTGCGCGATCGCGTGCAGACGCTGAAGGAAATGGCCGAGCGCGCGAAGATCTGGTACGGGCCGATCCTCGAATGGGACGACAAGGCCGTCACCAAGCATCTGCAGAACGACAGTGCCGTAGCGGTGCTGACCGAGGCGAAGGCGCTGTTCGCTGCTTGCGAATGGAAGCCGGAGGCGATCCACCAGGCGGTGGAGCAGATCGCAGCGAAGCTCGAGCTGGGCATGGGCAAGATCGCCCAGCCGCTGCGCGTTGCGATGACCGGCACGCAGGTATCGCCGTCGATCGACCACACGGTATATCTGGCCGGTCGCCAGGAAGCGCTCAAGCGCATCGACGACGCGCTGGCGCGCGCCAGGGGCTGAAGTCGCGCAACCTTGGCAAGACAAAGCGGGCGATGGCGACATCGCCCGTTTTTTTTCAGGTTTCAGCGTCGCCACGGTATGACGTCGCCGTCACGCCAGCGCATGCATGCTCGCGCGCCGTGGGCCGCAGTCGGCCAGCCATGCAGAGGGATTCATGCGCGGGCAACACTCGATTATCCAGCGTATGCAGGGCTTGATTCTGTCGCTGTTGCTGGCGGTCGTGCCGCTGCAGGCGGTCGCGGCATCCGTCCAGGTGCCTTTCACCACGGTGGATGGCACGCGACTCACGGCGTGGCTGGACCTGCCGCCAGGCGATGCGCCGCATACGCTGGTGGTGTTCTGCCATGGTTATCAGGAAACCAAGGATGTCTTCCTCGGCCACATGCAGACGTTGCGTATCGCCGACGCCACGCATGAGCTGGCCATGGCCGCGCCGGATTACCGCGACGACCAGGGCTTTCCCGTGCTGCGCGGTGCGCAGGACACGCTCGCGCTGACCCGGCTGCTGCGCCAGGCGTATCCGAGCATCCAGCGCACTGTGTTGCTGGGCATTTCGATGGGCGGTGCCGTATGCGGGACGGCCGCGAGCGAAGCCGGACGATCGGGTGCCGTTTCCATCGATGCGCTCTTTTCCCTCGAAGGCGTGACCTTACTCGAGGAGACCTACACCGAGGCGAAGCTGATCGCCGGTCTCTCGCCTATCCTCGATTTGCTCGATCCGGATCTCGCCGCGACGTTCGCGCAGACTGCGGCGGAGATCGATCGCGATATCGCCGCCGTGCCGGAGCCGGACGGCAGCAGGGCACATGCTTTCGCACGCCGCTCATCGGCGATGAATGCCTCCAACATCCGTGCCGCCGGCGTGCGAAGCGCGGCCGTGGTGCAGGGTGTCTTCGACGGCATCGTTCCGGACAACCAGTCGTTGGCCCTGGGCGGTGCGCTGACGCATGCGGGCGTCACGACCGTGACGGTGCAGGCGCTGCTGGGAAAGCCCGGGGCCGGCAATGGCGAAACGATCCTGAGTCTGCTGGGACTGGATCCGAACGGTTTCCTGCCTTTGACCGGGCATGGCGACAG
Organism: Dyella sp. CR10; assembly: GCF_055814425.1. Taxonomy (NCBI): domain Bacteria; kingdom Pseudomonadati; phylum Pseudomonadota; class Gammaproteobacteria; order Lysobacterales; family Rhodanobacteraceae; genus Dyella; species Dyella sp. CR10. The sequence continues at coordinate 2,972,654 of NZ_CP185986.1, read as the reverse complement.
CGATGACCCTGCCCAGCCCGTGATCTTCCAGGGCATGTGCCGGCTGCGGGGATTCCTGGACGGAACGAATCCGATCCGGCAGTCCTTGCTGCCCATCGTGGTGACCTATCCGATCAATAGTCAGAGTTGTCGCCCCTAGCGCATCGGCCAGAATGCGCGGCGCCATCCCGGCGCACTTGCATCGCCCTTGGCCAGGCTTTACATCACGGCCGCTATCTTGAATGTCGGCGAGGGTTGCTTGGACGAGTTGCTGCGCAAAGCCACCGAGGGCGTGGACATGGACGCGCCGGATGCGTCCTGGCACATCTTCTGGAACCTGATGAACCTGGTGCCCTGGGCGGCGCTGTTGTGGTGGTCGCTGGTGTTCCTCGCCGTCGGCGCGGTGCTGGGCCGGTGGCGCGGACGGTTGTGGGAAGGCGTCGTGTGGGCTGCGGTGCTGGGGCCTATCGGCTGGGTGGTGATCCTGGCGCGGCCCAGGCGCCGCGGTCCGCCGCCGTTGCCGCGGAGCGGTCGTTGAAAGGGGGTGTATCATGGCCGCCGAGGTGATCCCATTGAGCCATTCCACCGCCGACAAGACGCACGAGCACCATCACCACGACGATGCCAAGGGCTTCGTGCGTGCGGTGGAACACGCGAGCGAAGAGCGTGGGCTGCGCCTGACTCCCCTGCGCAAGGAAGTGCTGGAATTAGTAGCTGCCGCCGGCAAGCCGGTGAAGGCCTACGACTTGCTCGACCATCTACGCGAGCGTCATGGCAACGCGGCGCCGCCCACGGTGTACCGCGCCCTGGATTTCCTGCTCGAGCACGGGTTCATCCATAAGCTCGAATCGATCAACGCTTTCGTCTCCTGCCATCATCCGGCCGAAGCGCACCAGGTACCGTTTCTGATCTGCGACGTGTGCTCCAGCGCCCAGGAAGTCTGCGACGAGCGCGTGGCCGAGCTGATCGAAGCGCAGGCCAAGGCCTTCGGCTTCCGCCCGCAGGCGCAGACGCTGGAAGTGCACGGCATCTGCAAGAACTGCCGCAAGGCTTGAGAAGCGATCGGTGAAAAAAGGAGCGGGGCGCGACGAGAGTCGCACCCCGCTTGTTTCGGCGACGGCAGAGGGGGAGGGAGAAGTACCGTCGCCGATAACGCTTGGGTCCTTGGTCAGAAGAAGGCGCGCACGCCGGCCGACACGCTGCGGCCGGGCAGCAGCACTTCGTCCTTGAACAGCGACGTCGCCAGCCGGCCCTTGCGGTTGGTCAGGTTGGTGCCGTCCAGGAAGGCTTCCCACTGGCTGCGCTCGCCGTTGTGGAACGTCCAGGCGGCGTGCGCATTGACCAGCGTGTAGCCCGCGGTACGCGTTTCGAATGCGGCGGTGCGGTTCTGCGCGAAGTAGCGCACGGCACCCACGCTGGCGCGCAGGTCGTCGCGGCTCCAGCTCAGCTGGCCGCCAAGGCGGCCGGCAGGAATGCGCGGCAGGTTGCCGCCGCCGTGCGAAAGATCGGCTCGCACCGTATCGCCGTAGGCGCGGAAGTCCCAGGCGCCGCTGTTGTTGCGTGCGAGATGGAATGTCGCCTCGGCCTCGGCGCCGCGGAATCTGGCATCGCGCTGCGACCACAGGCGCAGCGGCATGCCGTCCTCGCTCTCGCCGGTATCGGCCAGGTAGATGAAGTCGTTGTAGCGGTTGGCATAGACGCCGACTTTGCCTTCCATGAAATCGCCGTGGTAATGCAGAGCCAGTTCGGCCTGGTTGGCGGTTTCCTTTTTCAGGTTGGCATCGCCGATCTCGAAGCTGTTGGAGGCCGCATGCGGACCATGAGCGAACAGCTCTTCTTCGGCCGGCGCGCGCTGTGCGCGATCGAGGTTGAGGCTGGCATGCCATTGCTCGGCGAAGCGCCACGACACGCCGAAGGAGAAGCTCGACGGCGAAAACGTTCGGCGCGGCTGGTCGTCCGGCGTCACGGTGTGGCGATCGGTGCGCGCACCCAGCTCCAGTTTCACCGGACCGAACTGGCGCTGTTCGGTGAGGAACAGGCCCCAGACCTTGGTCGAGGTGGCGGGCACGAAGGTTTCCTCGCCCACGGCGGAGAAGTCGCGATGGATGTACTGCAGGCCGAAGGCGCCTTCCCAGCCGGCCAGTGGCTCGTGCGTGAACATCATGCGGCCTTCGTTGGCCTGGGTCTTGAACGTGGTGCCTGCTGCCTCGCCTTCGTATTCCACGTGCTGGTAGTCGTTGTGGCCGAAGCTCAGCTCGGCCTTGGCGATGCCTGGCAGCGGTTTGTTGAAGCCGCTCTTGAAGTCGTAGCGGGTCTGCTGAAGCTTGATGTGCACGGGCGGCTCGCCCTCTTCGGCGTTACCCGGTTCGGCGGGGCTGCCGTACTTGTCGAGATAGCGCGAGACCGACAGACCGGCATAGCCCCAGTCGCCCAGTAGCGAGGCGCCGACCGCGCCGGAGGTGGTCTTGACCTGGCTGTTGGCCTGGGTGCCACCGGGGACGTTGTAGTTGTCGTCATCGCGGCGCATGCCGTCCACGTGCAGCGCGAACTGCCGGTTGCCGGCGTCGGCGCGGAACAGGCCGGTCTTGCCGTAGGTACCGGTGTCGTAGCGGCCTTCGGCGCGCCCGCTGAAACCGTTCTGCGGCGCGGCCATCGGAATGCGCCCATCCACCACGTTCACCACGCCGCCGATGGCGCCCGAGCCGTAGAGCAGGGTGGACGGACCTTTCAGCACCTCGATCTGGTCGGCGAGGAACGGCTCGACCGAGGTGGCGTGGTCCTGGCTGATATTGGAGACGTCCTGCGAGCCGAGGCCGTTCTCCAGCACGGCCACGCGCGGGCCGTCCATGCCGCGGATCACCGGGCGGCCCACCGCCTTGCCCAGGCCGGTGGTCTGCACGCCAGGAATCGCCGACACGGTTTCGCCCAGCGTGCCGGCCTTGGCATCGTCCAGCGCCGAGCCGGCGAGCACGGCCACCGGCGCGACGATCTGGTCGGCCTGCTGGCCGAGCGGGACGGCATTGACGGTGATCGCATCGAGGTCCTTGGCCTTCTTGGGCTTGTCTTTGTCCGCCGTGACATCCAGCGGCGCGTCGGCGGCCAGCAGCGGCAGGACGGGCGCGCCGAGGCTGGCGGCCAGGGCGATGGCGATCATGGACTTGCGCATGGGTGAGAAAACTCCCTGAGTGGATTCCTGTTACGTTATAAAGTAACATCACTTCCCATCGCCCAGGCAAGAAGTCACGCTTCGCGAACTTTTTTACGGATCGATCGATGGATTCGGACAGCAAAAAACATTGGTGGCGCGTCGCCGATCGCCTCGGCGCGATGGCTTCTTTCCTGTGCGCGTTGCACTGCGCGGCGCTGCCGTTCGTGCTGGCGCTGCTGCCGCTGCTCGGCCTGGAGTTCCTGGCCGACCATCGTTTCGAACGTGCTTTCGTGGTGTTCGCCTGCGTGCTGGCGCTGGTCAGTCTTCTGAGTGGCTATCGGCGTCACCGCCGCATGCTGCCGTTGCGACTGGCGCTGCCAGGGTTGGCGCTGCTGTTGCTGGGTGTGACGGTGGCGGAGCACTACGCGATCGGCGTGCATAGCGCGCTCGTTACTTGCGGCGGCCTGCTTGTCGCCGCGGCGCATTTCGTCAACCTGCGCGCCGACCGTGGACACGGGCACGTGCACAGCGCCGATTGCGCGCATTGATGCCGCACGGTATGGCTCGTGATTGTGTAACGGTGTGGGCGCTTCCTAGCATTCGCACATGAGCCACAAGCACGACCATTCCCACGATCACAATCACAACGATCACGCGCATGAACACGGCGCGCACGGCAGCGAGCGCAGCGGTGCGGGCGTGACCGGTCGGGAACGCAAGCTCGCGTTCGCGTTCGTGCTGACCACCGCGATGATGATCGCCGAGGCGGCCGGCGGCCTGTGGTCGGGTTCGCTGGCGTTGCTGGCCGATGCCGGTCACATGCTGGTCGATGCGCTGGCGCTGCTGTTGGCGGTGCTGGGCGCTTGGATGGCGCGCCGTCCCGCGGATGCTCGCCGCAGCTACGGCTACGGCCGCGTGGAAGTGCTGGCCGGTTTTCTCAACGCGCTGACGCAGTTCGCGCTGGTCGGCTTCATCGCCTATGAGGCGATCCAGCGCCTGTTCGAGCCGAGCCCGATTCTGTCCGGCGTGATGTTGATCGTGGCGCTGGTAGGTCTGGTGGTGAACGTGGTGGTGTTGCGTACGCTGCATGGCCATGCGCATGACGACGTCAACATGGCCGGTGCCACGCTGCATGTACTGGGCGATCTGCTGGGTTCGGTAGCGGCGGTGCTGGCTGCGTTGGCAGTACGTTGGCTGGGCTGGCTGTGGGCCGACCCCGTGCTGTCGCTGCTGGTCTCGCTGCTGATCCTCAACAGCGCCTGGCGCCTGCTGCGCCGCTCGGTGCACATCCTGCTGGAAGGCGTGCCGGACGGTCTGGACACGGGCGAGATCGAAGAAGCGCTGCGCGGCTCCGACACGTCGATCCGCGATGTGCACCATCTGCACGTATGGCAGCTGGCCTCCGGCTCGCGCATGGCGACGCTGCATGCGGAGCTGCACGAGGAAGGCCGCAGTGCCACGGCGATCGCAGCGATCAACCGCGTGCTCGACGAGCGCTTCGGCATCCGCCACGTCACGGTGCAGATCGATGCCGGCGACTGCCCGGACGAGACGCGCGGCTGTGCTGGCGGCGCCCATCGCGGCTGAGTGCGGCAGCCTATTGCGCTTTAGGCGCCCGCTGATACGATGATCGGCCGTTCAACCTAGTCGAATCAAGGAGTTTCCCATGGGCAAGGGCGATCGCAAGACCCGTCGTGGCAAGACCTATCGTGGCAGCTACGGCAACACCCGCGTGCATGGCGCGCAGCCCGCCGTGGTGGGCGCCAAGGAGACCGTGACCAAGCCGGCCGCTGCGAAGAAGGCCGCGCCGAAGAAGAAGTCGGCCTGAGCGCCGCTTCCGGTCCAAAGAAAAACCCCGCCTCGGCGGGGTTTTTTTATGAGCGCGGCTAGGGGTTATAGCTCGCGCCGGGCATCGAGCTCGAAGCGGCCCTCCACCGGCGAAGCGATCACGTTCTGCGAGACGCAGCCGGGAAATACGTTCGCCGCATGCTTGGCGTGATTGTCCGTGTTGAACAGATAGGGGACATGCGACCAGCAGCGGTAGCCGAGATCCTTCAGCGCTTGCACTTCCTCTTCCGCCCGCTCGATGCCGGAAAGGCGCGCATAGATCACCGGGCGGTGCCGGCGAATGGTCTCGGCCGCACCGGCGAGCAGGTCGATCAGCGCACCCGGCACGTTCATCTTGACCAGGTGCAGGGACTCGAGCGCGAGTTCATCCACGGTGCCGGTGCGCACGTTTTCTTCGCCCACGTTCTTCTGCATCACGCGCCCGGGTAGAGAGGAGAGCGCCGCTTGGCCCTTGCTGCGGCCCAGCCAGCGCGCATGGGTGTAGACGTTCTGCAGGCCATTGATGGCTACGTTGGCGCACAGCAGCTGAAAGGCCAGGCGAGAGGGTTCGGCCACATGCACCTCGCCCTCGTTGCCCACGGCTTGGGCCAGCCAGAGCGTATGCGCGCCGTATTCGCCGCCAAATTCCAGCACGGTCTGCCCGTCCTGGATCAGGCCGCTGAGAAGATCGATCTCCTGCTCGGCCCATTCGCCGTAAAGCTGCAGGGAGCGCGCGGCGGGATTGTCGGCAGGAATGGCGGTGGCCAGCCCGTAGCGGGTGCTCCACAGCCGGGGATTGGTATCGGTGTTGCCGATGGTGTTGTTCATGGCTTGTCTCGTCGTCGTCAGGTCAGTGCATCTGGCCGGCTAGGCGCCGTTGCCGTTCGTTTTCCTGCCAGGCGGCGCGCTCGCCCGGCGTGGTCAGGCGCTGGGCCCAGTAGCCGCTGGCCTGGCGCCAGGCAGCAAGCAGGGCTTCGGTGGCCGCCTTGGCGCGCCAGGCTTCAGCACACAGGCGGCAGACGCGCGCGTATTCCGCATGGCGCACGAAGGCGTGTGCCATGCGCTCGAGGGTGTCGCCAGACGGTGTGGGCACCTGTTCGAGCCGGTGCGCCAGATCGAGGGCGACACGGCCCTGCACGGGCATGTCGGGCAGGGCTTCATAGGCGAGCTGGATGGCGAGCCGGCATTGAAGGCTGTCTTCCTGCCAGCGCGGATCGCTGCCCGCAAGAAAGGCATGGGTAAGCGCATGCGAGAACGCTTCCATCGCCACCGCCGGCGTGGCGTGCCGGCCGCGCGCGAGCGCGGTCTGCGCGACGGCGAATGCGACGCGGCCACTGGGCTTGCGCGCGAACAGTTCGTCCAGCAGCTCCTGCGCATCGTCCAGCGTCTGCGTGCGAACACCGCCGAGTTCGACGCCGGCGCGGTGGCGCATGGTTTCGGCCAATAGCAACTGGCCGTCGTCCGCCGCGTCGTCGATCTCGCGCAGGCGCTCGGCCAGCGCGGCCGCTTCCGCGTAGTGCGCCAGGGCACCATCGCCCATCTGGTGCTGCGCCCAGTACAGCAGCACGCCGATCCAGGCCTTGAGCACGGGGCCTTCGCCGCGCTCGATGTCATCCGCGTAACGCATGGCCATATTGCGCAAGGCGAGCAGGCGGGCCGCGCCGCTGAGCCGCCGCGCTTGCGCCAGGTCGATCGCGATCAGCCTGGCCAGCCAGTGCGGCGCGACCGTCGCGCTTGCGCGCTCCCAGCCGTGCAAGGCCAGGGCGAACGCGGCCTGGTGCACCGTATCCACTTCATGCCTGCCGACCAATGCCATGCGCCAGGCCTGCACCTGCACCAGCAGCCAGGTGGCCAGCTCGCCCGCCGGACCCGCATGATCGAGCAGGGTGCGCTCCAGGGCCTGCGGCAGGTCAGTCGGCGGCGGCGCGTGTTCGGCATGCGAGATGACCGGCAGGTAGCCGTCGTCGTCGAGGAAGAAGCGTGGAGCGTGGCCGTCGCCGATGGCCATGGCTTCGATGCGGGCGAGCAGGTCGGACGAAGTGGTCGCGGCCGTTTCCGTCGACGTATCCGGCACATCCGGTGGCATGAGGGTTGCGGTGTCGGGAACGTGTTCCGCGTCGGTTTCGGTGGTCGTCGCGTCGATCGCTTGCATCGCTGCTCCGGCGAGGATCGGCGCCACCGTCGGGGTCACCTGCGGCGAGTAGTCCACCGGCACCTGGATTGACCAGTCTTCGTTCGCGAGCGGATCGTTGCCGACCACCCAGGACAGCGCCGGCGGTGCGCGCTCGCCTTGACGGTTGTCCGTATGGGATATGGCGTCGCTGTCTTGCGCCTCCGGTGTCGCGGGCGGCGAGATCGATGGAAGTGTCCGCGCCAGGCGACGCGTGCGGAGAGCGAATTTCCTGTTCCGACCTCGAAGGCTGAGCAGCGAAAGGACGGTGATGGAAATCGCGATCAGGACCAGCCAAAGGCTGGGCCATGTCCGGCCGGCATCGTCGCTTACGGCGTCCGATGGCGCGGCTGCGATCGTGGAGGACGGCATGGCGGGCTGAGCAGTTTCTGCGGTCGCGGGAGACGGCGCCATGGACAGGTCGTCGTCGGATGAGCGTGTCTCGACATTCGTGTCGTCCATTGGGCGGAGAAAAGGCGTGATGTGTGAAGCATTGCGAGATCCCACATGGGACGCCGCGACGGCGCGAGCGCGCCGAGGCGCATGCGCGAAACCATCCGAATGAGCCGCGCGCACCGACGGCTCGATCTGCTCATGTGCATCGGTCGCGACGGTGGTGGCGTATGCGTCGCGCTGAACGGCCGCGGCGACCTCATCGTGCGCCGCGCCGGCCGAGTCCGGACGATAGGCGCAGGAAACGAGAAGAAGGCTCATCGCCACGATGCGGCTCGCGGAACGGCCGCGATTGTCGGAGGCACCGATGCCCGTCGTCGCGAGAGTGGCGCGCGCGACGCTCGCCGGGGGTGTTTCCGATGATCGTGCGCTGCCGCGCGGTACTCGTAGCTGGGATTGTTTCACGGTCGCTCCTGACGAATGCGCCGCGCGATTCGGCTGGTGGTGCATCGGCTATCGGCGGGCGGTACACGGCGTCGCGTGACATTTTTTTCGCGCACGCTGCCGCGCCGCCGGCGAAGAGCCGACTGCGCGGGTTGTTTCGGGAGAAGCGCCGCGGAAAGGCGGCGCGTTGGAACGAGGACGATGGTATCGGGATGTCCGATCGGAATGTTCGGAAATATCGTTCCGAACCCGTCGCCCTGCGCGCGCCTTGTGTTTTGCGCGCGAATGAATCTCAGCGGATCGTAGTGACTTCGCCGCCGCGATAAACGGTGCGCGCCAATGCGCCGCCGATCCAATAACACAGCTCCGCCGGCCGGCGCGCGTTCCACACCACAAGGTCCGCGCGCAAGCCCGCGGCGAGCATGCCGCGGTCGCTCAAGCCGAGCGCGCGCGCCGCGTTCACCGTGGCGCCGCGCAGCGCTTCTTCGGGCGTGAGGCGAAACAGCGTGCAGGCCATGCCTGCGGCCATGCGCAGCGAGAGCAGCGGCGAGGTGCCCGGGTTGCAATCGGTGGCCACGGCGATGGCCACCCCGTGTTCGCGCAGCGCGGCGACCGGGGGTTGCTTCGTTTCGCGCAAGGCGTAGAACGCGCCCGGCAGCAGCACCGCCACGGTGCCGGCTCGTGCCATCGCTTCGATGTCGGAATCGCTCAGGTATTCCAGGTGATCGGCGGAAAGACCGTCGTATTCGGCCACCAGTGCGGCGCCTTCCAGATTGGACAGTTGCTCGGCATGCAGCTTGACCGGCAGGCCGAGCGCTCTGGCCTGTTCGAACACGCGCCGGGTTTCCTCGCGGGTGAAACCGATGCCTTCGCAAAAGGCGTCCACTGCATCGACCAGGCCTTCGGCCGCGAGCGTGGGCAGCATTTCGTCGCAGACCATCGCGACATAGGCGGCGCGATCGTCCTTGTACTCCAGCGGCAGCGCATGCAGGCCGAGGAAGGTCGTGCGCACGTCGATGCCCAGCGACTCACCGAGGCGACGAGCCACGCGCAGCATGCGCCGTTCGCTGGCCGTCTCCAGGCCATAGCCGGATTTGATCTCGAGGGTCGTCACGCCGTCAGCCAGGAGCGCCTGTGCGCGCGGCAAGGACTGTGCGAGCAGTTCGTCTTCGCTGGCCGCACGTGTCGCCTGCACGGTGGAGGCGATGCCGCCCCCGGCGCGCGCGATCGCTTCGTAGCTGGCGCCGTTGAGGCGCAGGTCGAACTCGTGTGCGCGGTCGCCGCCGAACACCAGGTGCGTGTGGCAATCGACCAGGCCCGGCGTCACCAAGGCGCCACCCAGGTCTTCCACCCTCGCCGCGGCGCGCTCCGCGCCGGCGGGCAGTTCGCGATAGGGACCGACCCACGCGATACGGCCCTGCGCCAGTGCGATCGCGCCCTCTTCGATCAGGCCATAAGGCTGATCGCCATCGAACGTCGCAAGCGTGGCGTGAGTGAGGAGCAGATCCCAGGAGGCGTGGCTCATGTCGATTCGCGCGATGCGGGTGGAGCGGGAGTGGCGGGATCTTCGACGATATCGCCATTGATCGGCGATTCCTCGTTGGCGGTGCCGGAAGGCGAGGCGTCGGCCGCTTCCCGCCGTGCCAGCTCCTGCTCGTAACCGTCGATCAGGCGGTCGGCCAGCGCGCGGTACACCGGCTTGCGGCAAAGCAGGGAGGACGCGGCGCGCGCCAGCAGGCAGGTAGCCATGATCGGAATAGCCATCTGCTGGTTGGCAGTCAGCTCCATCGAGATCACGGCAGCGGTGAGGGGTGCCTGCGTAACGCCGGACAGATAGGCGGCCATCGCCAGCAGCACCACCGCGGAGGCGTCCGCGCCCGGCAGCAGCGCCGCGATGTTGTCGCCCAGCCCGGCGCCTACCGCGAGGGCGGGCGAGAAGATGCCGCCGGGAATGCCGGCCCAGTACGAGGCGATGTTGCCCAGGAATTTCAGCGCGCCGAATGCGCTGACCGTCTCATGCTGCCCCTCGAGGATCGCCCGCGCCTGCGCGTAGCCGGTGCCGTACAGCCCGGTCTGGGTCAGCTGGCTGAGCAGCACGAGGACGAGGCCGCAGCAGGCGGCGAACAGCACCGGTTGGCGCGCGCGAGCGCGGGCAACGATGCCGCGCACGCCATGGTCGTGCGGCAGGATCAGCCGCGCGAACAGGCCGCCGGCCAGCCCGCAACCGATGCCGGTGGCCAGCACCGCCCACCACGCGCGCCCCAGCGGCAGTCCGATGTCCAGGCGGCCGAAGTACGCGTAGTTGCCGAGGATGCCCAGCGACACTACGCCGGCGATGATCACCGCGGTCAGCAGGATGCCGCTCATGCGGTGCTCGAACGCGCCGCTCATTTCCTCGATGGCGAACACCACGCCGGCCAGCGGCGTATTGAACGCGGCGGCCAGGCCAGCTGCCGCGCCGGCGAGGATGAAACGGCCCGCCGCGGCCGTATCGGCGAAGCCGAAGCGCCGCCCGAGCGAGTACAGCAGGCCTGCGCCCACGTGTACGGTCGGTCCTTCGCGACCGACCGAGGCGCCACCGAGCAAAGCGGCCAGGGTCAGCGCCATCTTGCCCAGCGCGACGCGCAGCGAGAGCAGGCTCTTGCGGAAGCCGTCGTCCTCCACCTTCAGCGCCGCGATCGCCTGCGGGATGCCCGAGCCACGCGTGGGCTTGAGCACCCCGGAGGTGAGCCAGGCGAGCAGGGCGAACATCGACGGCGTCACCACGAAAGCCCACCAGCGACTGTGCGTGACCATGCGATGGAACAGGCCGAAGACGTAGTCGGCTGCCTGCGCGAAGCCGACTGCCGCCAGGCCCACGATCACCGCGCCGCTCCAGAACAGCACGCGACGGCGCCATTGCACCGGCGAGAACAGATCCGAATCGGCAAGCCGGCGCAGACGTCCCGGCGCTGGCGCCCGGGTTTCTTCCTCTTGGTTGCTCATGCCTTACCGTCGCGCCGGGTGGTCCAGCGGGTCTCGTACAGATCGAAGCGGCGGTCCTTGAGGTTCTGCACCGCGCCGGCGTTGCGCGCGCGGGCGAGGCTTTCCAGGCGCAGGTCGGCGAACAGCACGGTTTCGATATTCGGCTGCGAATCGGCGGCGACGCCGTCGCGCGCGAACGGAAAATCGCTGGGCGTGAGGATACAGCTCTGGCCGTACTGGATGTCGAAGTTGTTCACGCCCGGCAGATTGCCGACGTTGCCGGACAGCACCACGTAGCACTGGTTCTCGATCGCGCGTGCCTGCGAGCAGTAGCGCACGCGCAGGTAGCCCTCGCGCACGTCGGTACAGAACGGCACGAACAGGATCAGCGCGCCCTGGTCGGTGAGGTGGCGCGCCACCTCGGGGAATTCGGAGTCGTAGCAGATCATCACGCCGATCGGGCCGCAGTCGGTCTGGATCGTGGCGGCGCTGTCGCCGCCGGTAATGTTCCACACCGTGCGTTCGCTGGGCGTAGGGTGCAGCTTCTCGCGCTCATGGATCGATCCGTCGCGCAGGCACACGTAACACACGTTGTGGATATCGCCGTTGGGCTGCTCGGTGGGATGGGAGCCGGCGATGATGTTGATGTTGTAGTGCACGGCCAGGCGGCTGAAGAGTTCTTTCACCTGCGGCGTGTACTGGCTGAGCTTGCGGATCGATTCGACCGGCGACAGCTCCGCGTTCTCGATCGACAGCAGCTGCAGGGTGATCAGCTCGGGGAAGGTGACGAAGTCCGCGCTGTAGTCCGCCGCGATATCGGTGAAGTATTCCACCTGGGTGGCGAATTCCTCGAACGACTTGATGCGCCGCTGCTGGTACTGCACTGAGGCCACGCGCACCGAATCGGGCAGCCGTTGCGGCGACGGGATGGATGGCACGTCGGGCTGGTTGAGCAACTGCGGGTTGCGCCACACCAGGTGCGCGGCGTAGCCGAGCGATTCGTAGTCCGACGGCACGTAGCCGCGCAGCACGCCGATCACCTGGAAATCATTGGACAGCTGGAAGCTCAGCGTGGGATCGCGCCGCTTGCCTTCGACCACCGCCTGCACATAGCTCTCGGCGCTGCCGTAGCGCTGGATCGTGCGGGCGAGGCCGGGAATGCGACCGCCGAACACTATGCCACGCAGCTTCAGGTCGGTGCACAGGCGTTTGCGGGCCTGGTACAGGCGCTGGCCGATGCGCATGCCGCGGTAGTCTGGGTGCACCACCACTTCCATACCGTACAGCCAGTTGCCGTCCGGGTTGTGGCGCGAGGCCATGCCGCCGCCGGTGATCTGCATCCAGGTGTGCGGCGCCAGCGCGCTGGCTTCATCGATGCGGAAGGTGGCGCAATAGCCGACGATGCGCCCTTCGTACTCGACCACGAACTGGCCTTCGGGAAAGTGTGTCTGCTGCGATCGCAGCATTTCACCGGAATGGCCCCATTCGGGCGTGTAGACGCGGGCGGTCAGCTCGACCAGGGCTGGAAGATCCGCCGGCTGTGCCTGGCGCACCAGCAGCTTGGGGGTGTGTTCGTTCTTCTTGGCCATGCGGCGCATTATGCCTTAGGAGCCTCTGATCGATTCCTGCGTATCCGTCACCGCACTATGCGCGCATACAGTGCGGCCCCAACTTTTGTGAATTTGAATGATGGGGTGACGTCCATAAGGCCCGCCGGGTACGTAGGAATCGATCAGAGGCTCCTTAGCCATCCGTGCACGGCCGGTTACACTCCGCGCACCCCCAACGGAGCCCTTTCGATGAGCGACGCCACCCGTACCTACAGTGCCGACCAGCTCTGGCTGGCCGATGGGTGGAGCGCCGACGGCGCCTTCGCGGTCGATGCCACCGGCCACGTCGCGCCGCCTGAGGGCGAAGCCGAGCGGCTCGGCGCCTGGGCGCTGCCCGGCATGCCCAACCTGCATTCGCATGCATTCCAGCGCGCGATGGCAGGCCTGGCCGAGCGCAAGGGCAAGAGCGACGACAGCTTCTGGACCTGGCGCGAGACCATGTACGCCTTCGCCGCCGCGATCGGTCCGGAGGAACTGAAAGCGATCGCCGCGCAGCTCTATGTGGAGATGCTCAAGGCCGGCTACACCCAGGTGTGCGAGTTCCACTACCTCCACCACCAGCCCGACGGCACCCCTTATGCGCAACCGGAGGCGATGTCGCTGGCCTTGATCGAGGCCGCGCGCGAGACGGGCATCGCCCTGACCCTGCTGCCGGTGCTGTACATGACCGGCGGTTTCGACGGCCGCCCGCTGGCCGCGCGCCAGCGCCGCTTCGGCCACGATCTGTCCTCGTACGTGCGTCTGCTTGAGGCCCTGCGCCGCCACGAGGGGGACGGCATGCGCCTGGGCGTGGCGCTGCACTCGCTGCGCGCCGTGCCGGAGGAGGCGATGCGTGGCCTGCTCGCCACCGGTGCGGCCAAAGACTTGCCGATCCATATCCATATCGCCGAGCAGATCGGCGAAGTGCAGGATTGCCTGGCCACGCGCGGCGCGCGACCGGTGGAATGGCTGCTCGATCACGCGCCGGTGGACGAACGCTGGACCTTGGTGCATGCCACTCACCTCACCGGTCACGAGACTTCGCGCCTGGCGCGCAGCGGCGCCGTGGCGGGGCTGTGTCCCACCACCGAGGCGAATCTCGGCGACGGATTGTTCCCGCTGGCCGATTACCTCGACGCCAAGGGCACGCTGGGCATCGGCTCCGATTCGCATATTTCCATCTCGCCGGTGGAGGAGTTGCGCTGGCTGGAATACGGGCAGCGCCTGTCCACGCGTCATCGCAACATCGCCGCGCGCCATGAAGGCGATAGCGTCGGCGCGACACTGTGGCGCGCCGCGCTGCAGGGCGGCGCACGCGCCGCCGGCCTGCCGGTGGGCGAACTGCGTTCTGCCGCGCGGGCGGATGTGCTGGTGCTGGACGACGAATCGCCGCTGCTGGCCGCGCGCGATGCGCGATCGCTGCTGGATACCTTCCTGTTTGCCGGCAACACGCCGCTGGTGCGGCATGTGATGTGCGGCGGCCGCTGGGTGGTGCGCGATTTCCGCCACCACGACGAAGCCGGCATCGCAGCCCGTTACCGCGCCGTGCTGGAGCGCCTCGCGCGCGGTTGATGCTGGCGCATACGGCGCGTGCTGGATTAGTGTGAACCGACGCGGCCGCGAGGGGCGGCCGTTCCATAGACGGGGAGCCTTCCATGCAGACCTCCAACGATCTGGGCAAGCTGATCCTGCGCGTGGTGCTGGGCGCGCTGATCCTGTTTCACGGCGTATCGAAGCTGATCCACGGCCCTGGCTTCGTCGTGCAAGCGCTGGGCCAGGCCGGGCTGCCATCCTTCCTCGCCTATGGCGTCTACGTGGGCGAAGTGGTGGCGCCGGTACTGCTGATCCTTGGCCTTTGGTCGCGTGTCGGCGCGCTGATCGTCGCGGTGAACATGGTGGTCGCCCTGGCGCTGGTGCATGCCGGCCAGTTCATGTCGCTCGCCGACACGGGCGGCTGGGCGCTGGAACTGCAGGGCATGTACCTGGGCAGCGCGATCGCCGTGCTGCTGCTCGGCGCCGGGCGGTTCTCCGTCGGCGGTGCGCACGGCAAGTGGAATTAGGCTGCCGCAGGTCGGGGTGAGCGCGGCAAACCCCGACATCACAACGCCGGGTTTACGTGCGCTGGGTTTCGCCGAGCTCACCCCAACCTGCGGGTGTCGCTGAATGTTCGACATCGGCCTGCGCGGCCACGTCATCGCCGGTTCGCGTCCTCCGTTTTCCTGCCCACCTCTCCACTCGGAGCACGCCATGGGCAGGACCAAGATTTTCGTTTGCACCGCCTTGCTTGCCGCCACCGCCGCGCTGAACGGTTGCGTGGTGGTTCCCGCCCACGGCTACTACGGCGGCCGCGTATGGGTGCCCGGCTACTGGTCGGCGCCGCACGTGTGGGTCGAGGGTCACTGGCGCTATCGCTGAGCGCGGTTCATGCCGCCATCCGCTCACGCAGGAATTCGATGAACGCGCGCAGCTTCGGCGGTACCTGGAAGCGGCTGGGGTAATACAAATAGAAGCCGTCATACGGCGGCAACCAGGTATCGAGCACGGTCTCCAGCCGGCCGGCAGCGAGGTGGTCGCGCACTGCCGGTTCCAGCGTGTGGGTGAGGCCCAGTCCGTCCAGCGCGGCGTGGATGGCCAACGCCGGATCGTTGACGATCAGCGGTCCGCCCACGTCGATGTCGAACCAGCGTCCGCGCTGCGCGAATTCCCAGCGGTAGATCGCGCCACTGCTGATGTAGCGATTGCGGATGCAGGCATGCGCCTGCAGATCGCGCGGATGCTGCGGCCGGCCATGCTTGTCCAGGTAGGCCGGCGTAGCGGCCACCACCGAACGCACCTTGCCGCCCAGCGGCACCGCGACCATATCGCGCGCCAGGCGCTCGCCGAGGCGGATGCCGCAGTCGTAGCCGCCGGCGACCAGGTCGACCAGGCCACCGGTGACGTCGATATCCAGCGTGATGTCCGGCCAGCGACGCAGGAACGCCGCCTGCATCGGTGCGATCAGCCATTCCAGCACGATCTCCGGCACCGTCACGCGCAGCGTGCCAGCCGGGCGGTCGCCGTGCTGGCGCAGTTCGTCCAGCGCGCCATCGATGGCTGCCAGGGCCGGCGTGATCCGCTGCAGGAACAATTCGCCGGCTTCGGTGAGGCCGACCTTGCGCGTGGTCCGCTGCAGCAGGCGCACACCCAGGCGTTGCTCCAGCTGGCGCATGGTCTGGCTCAGCGCGGACGCGGTCACCTCCAGCTCGGCGGCGGCACGGGTGAAGCTGCCGTGCCGGGCAATCAAGTGGAAGGCGCGTAAGGCAGGAGTGTGGTCGTCGCGCATTGTTTAGCCTGACTTAATAACGCATCAAAAGAATCCTTATTTTTCTACGCAATGGCAAGGGCCAGACTGTGTCCATCGCAACGGAGGACACCGCCATGCCGCTCGATCGCTACTACACCCTCGGCCGTTCCGGCCTGCGCGTCAGCCGCCTCTCGCTCGGCACCATGACCTTCGGCGAGGACTGGGGCTGGGGCGCGGATGCCGCCGAGTCGCGGCGCATCTTCGACCTGTACGTGGAGCGCGGCGGCAACTTCATCGACACCGCCAACTTCTATACCGGCGGCAGTTCGGAACGTTTGCTCGGCCAGTTCATCGGCGATCGCCGCGACTCGCTGGTGGTGGCGACCAAGTACTCGCTCAACATGCGGCCGGACGACCCCAATGGCGGCGGCAATCACCGCAAGAACATGATGCGTTCCGTCGACGCAAGCCTGCGCCGGCTCGATACCGATTACATCGATCTGCTCTATCTCCACGCCTGGGACGATCTCACGCCGGTGGAGGAAGTGATGCGCGGTTTCGATGATCTCGTGCGCTCGGGCAAGGTGTTGTACGCCGGCATCTCCGATGCGCCGGCATGGCAGGTCGCGCGCATGCAGACCATCGCCGACCTTCGTGGCTGGACGCCGCTGGTGGCACTGCAGATCCAGTACAACCTGGCCGAGCGCACGGTGGAGCGGGAACTGCTGCCGATGGCGAAAGAGCTGGGGCTTGGCGTGCTTGCGTGGTCGCCGCTGGCCAGCGGCGTGCTCACCGGCAAGTACAGCCGCGCGGACCTGGCTCACGTCGGCCAGGTCGTCGGCAGCGATGTCACCGGCACGCGCAAGGACGTGGCCGCGGCGATCGGCGCGCTCACGGCGCGCGCGCTGGATATCGCTGAAGTGGTCAAGCAGGTCGCCCACGAACTGGGCCGCACCTCATCGCAGGTGGCGCTGGCATGGACGCTGCTGCACCCGGCGGTCACCGGGCCGATCATCGGCGCGCGCACGGCCAGGCAACTGGAAGACAACCTCGGCGCGCTCGATATCCAGTTCAGCGATGAGCAACGCCGCCGCCTCGACGAGGCCAGTGCGATCGAGCTCGGTTTTCCCCACGACTTCATGCAACTGGAGCAGACGCGACAGGTGTTGTTCGGCAACGCCAAAGTCGGCCGCCTGCCCTGATTTTCCCCGACGCTGTTCTTCAACATCCCGCTCAAGGAAACGAACGATGTCTCTCGACCAGTACTACACCCTCGGCCGCTCCGGCCTGCGCGTCAGCCGCCTTTCGCTCGGCACCATGACCTTCGGCGAAGACTGGGGCTGGGGCGCCGCGGAAGACACCGCGCGCGCCATGTTCGACCGCTATCTCGCCGCCGGCGGCAATTTCATCGACACCGCCGACATGTACACCGAAGGCAGCAGTGAAACCCTGCTGGGCAAGTTCGTGGAGCAGGCCGGCGCGCGCGACCGCGTGGTGATCTCCACCAAGTTCACCTACAACGCGCAGCCGGGCAATCCCAACGCCGGCGGCAACGGGCGCAAGAACATCATGCGCGCGGTGGAAGGTTCGCTGCGGCGCCTGCGCACCGACTACATCGACCTTTATCTGCTGCATACCTGGGATCGCGTCACGCCGGCCGAGGAAGTCGTGCGCACGCTGGACGACCTGGTGCGCGCCGGCAAGATCCGCTACGCCGGCCTGTCCGACACGCCCGCTTGGTACGCGGCGCGGGCGCAGACATTCGCCGAGGCGCATGCCTTGACGCCGCTGGTGAACATGCAGCTGGAATACTCGCTGGTCGAGCGGCATATCGAACACGAATTCGTCCCGCTGGCCACCGAACTGGGCATGGGCATTACCGCGTGGAGCCCGCTGGGCATGGGCCTGTTGTCGGGCAAGTACCGCCCGAGCCAGGCCGGCGGCGAAGGCGACGGACGCCTCGCCAAGGTGACGGCGGCGCCGGGTTTCGAGCGTTTCACCGAACGCAACTGGAAAATCGTCGCCGCGCTGGAAGACGTCGCGCGCGATGTCGGCCGCAGCATGGCGCAGGTGGCATTGAACTGGGCGGCGAACCGGCCCGGCATCGCATCGCTGATCGTCGGTGCGACCAAGCTGGCGCAGCTGGATGACAACCTCGCCGCACTGGAATTCACCTTGCCGGACATGCTGCGCGCGCGGCTGGATGAAGCGAGCGCGCCGGATGCGCCTTTCCCGTACTACATGTTCGTCGACCGTCAGCAGACGCGCATTCACGGTGGCGTCGCGGTAGGCGACAAGCCCGCGGGCTATGCGCCACCGGTGTGGGTGGGGGCGGTGGAAGCGCGCGACGTACGGGCCAGCCGTTGAGGAGCGCCGCCATGTCCGCACTCGTATCGCAAAAGAGAACCGGCGCGCCGCAGGCGCGCTGGATCGAAGCCGGCGGCGTGCATTTCCATGCCGAACAGGCTGGGCGCGGCGATGCCGTGACGATGTTGCACGGTTTCCTGGTCGACAGCGGGCAATGGGACGAGGAGTTCGCCGCGCTTGCCGGCGATCACCGCGTGCTGCGCTACGACCTGCGCGGCTTCGGCCGTTCGTCGATGCCCGATGCGCCTTTCGCACATCATGAAGATCTGGCGCGCGTACTCGACGAAAGCGCCATCGAGCGCACTGCTTTGATCGGCTGCTCCGGCGGCGCCGGCACGGCGCTGGACTTCGCGCTGGCAAACCCGCAGCGGGTGAGCGCGCTGGCGCTGATCGGCGCCGGTTACTGGGGCCATTACGCCATGCGCACCCCGCAAGCGCAGGCGTTCTGGGCCGCGGTGCAGAGCGGGGACGCCGATGCCTTGCTGGAGACGTCGTTGCGTACCTTCCTCGATGGTCCGCGACGCTCGCCGGAGCAGAGCAATGCGCAAGCGCGGGAGCGCATCGCCGCGATGAGCGCGTGGAACTTCGGCCGCGAGGATGGCTATTGGAAGAAGGCGTCGTTGCAGCGCAACCCGGCGACGCCCGCGACGGAACGCTTGGCGGAGCTGCACATGCCCATGCTGCTGATCGTCGGCGAAGAAGACCAGCCGGAAGTCATCGAGCTATCCGAGCGGCTTGCTGCCGGTTTGCCGAACGCACGGCTCGTGCGTGTCCCGGACGCGGGTCATCACGTGAATATCGAGCGGCCGGAGGCGGTGCTGCCGTTGCTGCGCGATTTTCTCGCGGAGGTGAAGGCGTGAGCCGCCCGCCATCGTACGGTGCGCCGATCGCGCTGGCCGACGCCACGCGCGTGATGGCCGCGGCACAGGCCGAGGCCGCGCGCAACGACTGGCCGATGGCGATCGCCATCGTCGGCAGCGGCGGGCATCTGGTGATGCTGCACGCGCTGGACGACGTGCAGCACGCCAGCGTCGCGGTCGCACAGGCCAAGGCGGAGACGGCGGTGAATTTCCGCCGCCCATCGAAGCTGTTCGAAGACGCCGTGCGCGACGGCGGGCTGGGCCTGCGCCTGCTGGGCATGAGCAACCTGCTGCCGCTGGACGGCGGGCTGCCGCTGTACCAGGACGGCAAGGTGGTCGGCGCGATCGGCGTGTCAGGCATGCAATCCACGCAGGACGCACAGGTGGCCGCCGCCGGCGCGGCGGTGCTGAACGCCCCAGGCTGATGCCGCGAAAGAACAAGGCCGCCCCGCGCGAAGTGGGGCGGCCCTGTTCGTTACGGCACCGGCGCGAAGAATTTACTGCGCCGTGGAGGTGGCCGACGCCTTCTGCTGCGCCTTGAACTGCTCCCACTGCTGGCGGCGCTGTTCGCGTTCCTGCTTCAGCGTGGCCCATTGGGCCTTCTGCTGCGGGGTCAGCAGGGCATAGATCTGCGCCTTCAGCTGCGCCTGCTGCTGCACGCGGTTCTGCGTGGCGGCAGCTTCGGCCTGGGCCAGTTGGGTCGCGGCGGCCTGGTAGCCGACCTGATCCGGGGTCATCGCCTCGAACGCCTGGCGCTGCTGGCGCAAGGCATCGCGCTGGGGCTTGGTCTGGCTGAAGCTGGTCTTCACCAGATTGCGGATGCTGGTCTTCTGCGCGTCGGTGAGGTTGAGCTTCTGCATGGCCATGCCGAAGCCATGGCCGTCGTGGTGGCCGCCGAAACGCGGGCCGCCGTCCTGGCCGGCGGCGAACGCCGCGGTGCCGAGCGTCATGGCGGAAGCGAGGGCCAGGCCGAGGAAGAGAGACTTGCGCATGTTGGTTCACCTTTCGGGTTGGAGGGGGCTTGCGGAGTATTTGACGCCACCCCCGCGTGTATGTTTTTTGCCGGTGGGTAAAGAAGCGTAAAGCCCGTGGTTACCGGGCTTCCGCGCCGCTTGAATGGCGCAAAAACCCACGCCCGCCCTTATGCAACGCATTCTTCTAGCCGACGACGACCGCGCTCTCACCGATCTCCTGGCCGAATACCTGCGCCGGGAAGGCTTCGCCGTCGACGTCGCCCACGACGGCGAGGAAGCCCTGGCCCGCCTCAGCAACCCGGCGCAGCGGCCGGATCTGTTGATCCTGGACGTGATGATGCCGGGCCGCGACGGCCTGGAGACGCTGCGCGAGTTGCGCCTGCAGCATCGCCTGCCGGTGATCATGCTGTCGGCGCGCGGCGAACCGGTGGATCGAGTCATCGGCCTGGAACTCGGTGCGGACGACTATCTGTCCAAACCCTGCCTGCCGCGCGAGCTGCTGGCGCGCGTACGTGCCCAGCTGCGCCGCCATTCGCCGGTGGCCGCGGGTACGGTGGAAGTCGGCGTGCTGCGCCTGCTGCCAGGCGAGCGGCGCGCCTACGCAGGCGATGCCGAACTTTCCCTCACCGGCGCCGAATTCAGCCTGCTGCTCGCCCTGGCGCAGCGCGCCGGTCAGCTGGTGGACAAGGCCACGCTGACGCGCATGGCGCTGGGGCGCGAACTGGAGCGCTTCGATCGCAGCATCGACGTGCACGTGAGCCGGCTGCGCCACAAGCTGGCCGAGGCATCCGCGCAGGCGCCGAAGATCGAGTCGGTGCGCGGCGCCGGCTACCTGCTGGTCGCGGGGGGCGCATGAATCCGTTCAAGACTTCGTTGTTCTGGCGCCTGCTGGTGTCGTTCTTCCTGGCCAATCTGCTGGTGCTGCTGCTGGGCGGCTATGTCACGCGCAGCTTCATTGCCTACAGCACGGCGGTAGAGATCAACTGGGCAGCGCTGGCCGACAGTGCGAACAAGGCATACGAGAGCGGCGGCACGGACGGCCTCCAGACATGGATCCTCGACCAGCGCCGCGACGGCGTCGATGCCACGCTGTACGAAAACGGCGCGCCGCTGGTGCCGGTCCGCCTGCCCGGCGGTGTACGCGACCAGCTGCCGCAGTGGCTCGCCGCCGGCCACGATTTGGTGATGCAGCCTTATCCGCGTTTCTACCTGGCGGTACAGCAGGTGGCCGGCGCGGATGGCCAGTCGCGCCAGCTGGTCGCGATGAGCCGCACCCATTCGCGCATTCCTATGCAGACACGCAACCAGATCTATCTGGCGGTGCAGTTCGCGCTATCGCTGTTGTTCATCGCGCTGATCGGCTGGTGGGTGGCGCGCGGCGTGGCCCGGCCGGTGCAGGCGATGCAACGCGCCGCGCGGCAGATGGCGGCCGGCGAACTGTCCACGCGCGTAGGGCCGCAAGGGCGGCGCGGTCCGGGCGAACTGGCGCAGCTCGCCGGCGACTTCGACGCCATGGCCGAGCGCATCGAAGCGCTGGTCGCGCACGACCGCGGCGTTCTGCAGGACCTGTCGCACGAATTGCGCTCGCCGCTGGCCCGCTTGCAGCTCATCCTCGATCTGGCGCGCCGCAGCGACGGCGAACAAGCCGACGCTTATTTCGCCCAGGCCGAGCGCGAGATCGAACGGCTGGACCGCATGACCGGCCAGATGCTGGCGCTGTCGCGTCTGGAAGGCGGCTTGCCGGGCATGGAGCGCGAGCCGGTGGATCTGGCCGCGACGGCGCGCGAATGCATCGCCAAGGCGCAACTGGAAGCCGGCGCCCGCGGTGTCCGCCTGCACGCGGCGATCGAGGCGCCGGCATGGATCTGCGGCAGTGGGTCCTTGCTGGAGCGCGCGCTGGATAACCTGCTGGGCAACGCCATCAAGTACAGCCCCGTCGACGGCACGGTGGAGCTGGCGCTGCTCGCGAATGACGGTCGTGCCGAACTGAGCGTGCGCGATCACGGCCCCGGTGTGCCGGAAAGCGAACTGAGCCAGCTGTTCCGCCCCTTCTTCCGCGGCAGCAACGCGGCGAAGGCGGAGGGGCACGGCCTCGGTCTGGCCATCGTCCGTCGCGTGGCGCTGGTGCATGGCGGCGAGGCGAGCGCGCGCAATGCCGAAGGTGGCGGGCTGGAAGTGCGACTGAGCTTGCCACTGCAGACGTAAGGGCGGCTATCGGCGCTGCCCTGGTCCTGGCCGGTTTCGCGGTCGGTGCCCGCTTTGCGACACTAGCCGCTCTTCGTCCCGCGGAACCCGCATGCGCTCCTCCGCTCTCGCCGCCGTCGGGCTGGCTCTTTGCTCTGCGTTGTTCTTCACGCTCACTTATGTGCTCAACCGCAGCTTCGTCGCCGGCGGCGGGCATTGGGCCTGGGCGGGCATCCTGCGTTACCTGATCACCTTGCCGCTGCTTGCGCTGGTGTTGCCGTGGCAGGGCGGACTGGGCGAACTGCCGGCCGAGCTG
Organism: Dyella sp. CR10; assembly: GCF_055814425.1. NCBI lineage: Bacteria > Pseudomonadati > Pseudomonadota > Gammaproteobacteria > Lysobacterales > Rhodanobacteraceae > Dyella > Dyella sp. CR10. Next base: position 2,950,156 of record NZ_CP185986.1, on the reverse strand, counting down.
CGTCGCCATCCGCGGACATGGCTGCTATGGAGCAGCGTGGGTTTCGTGCTGTTCGGCGTCCCACTGACCTGGGCCGCGAGCAGCGGGCCATCGTGGCTCATCGCCGGCAGCTTCCAGACCACCGTGCTGGCCGGGCCGCTGATGGCGCCGCTGATCTATCGCGATGCGCGCGGCCGGCTGGCCTGGCGCACCCTGGCTATCGGCGCGCTGATCGTGGCCGGCGTCTTCGCGCTGCAATGGGGCCACGCGCAGGGGCGGTTGCGCGCGGGCGATTGGATGGCGATCGGCGCGGTAATGGTGTCGGCGTTCGCCTATCCGCTGGGCAACCGCAAGCTGCTGCTCCATCTGGAACACGGGCACGCTCGGCTCGGCGCGGTGCAGCGCGTGTTCGGCATGACGCTGTGCAGCTGGCCGTTATGGCTGCTGTTCGCCGCGATCGCATGGGCGACGGTCGGCCCGCCGTCGTGGCGCGACGTGCTGCTCGCCGGTGGCGTGGCGTTGTCTTCCGGCGTGATTGCCACCGTGCTGTTCTTCCGCGCCACCGACATGGTGCGCAGCGAGCCCACCGCGCTGGCGGCGGTGGAGGCGATGCAGGCCGCCGAACTGCTGTTTGCCACGTTGCTGGGCGCGGCGCTGCTGGGTGAGGCATGGCCGCACGGCTTCGCGGCGATCGGCGCGCTGCTGATCGTAGCCGGCATCGCGCTGTTCGGCTGGATGAGCGGGCGCGGCGCGGCAGGGCATGACGAGGAGTTGCGCACATTGCGCACCGATCGCGGCGCTTGACGCGTGGCCGTCCAGACGTCCGGAACTTGCCTCGATGGCGCGCCTCGGGTTAAACACCATCGTTTTGCGTCATGGGTGAGGTGGGCGATGCGACGGTGTCATGCGCGTGCGGTGATGGGTCTGATGATGGCCGGAGCGGCTCTGGCGATGGCGCCCGCGGTGCTGGCCGATGAACATGGCGCACCGGCGCTGCGCTGGGATCCATCGCATCTGGGCAACCATCGCTATCTCGTGCAGGTGGACGCGCCCGCGGCGGCGGTGCGCGTGGAGATCCCATGGCGCCGCCGTGATGCGCACCCGGAGAAGGTAGCCATCATCGTGACGAGGCCCGATGGCGAACCGGTCGCCAATGTGCTGCGCGGCGACATCGACCGCGCCGCCGGCGAACTGGTGTTCCAGGCCGCCAAGGCCGGCACCTATGCCGTGTACTACCAGCCTTACGTCAGCAACGGGCGCAGCAACTATCCCGTGGTGACCTATGCGGCGCCGACCGACACTGCCGACGCCGCCTGGGCCGCGAAGGCCGGCAAGGCGTCGGCGTGGCGTCGCCTGCCGCAGGCCAAGGTGCTGCGCTACGAAGCGGTGGACGATTTCGACGCCTACACCGACATGGAGCGCACCGCCACGCCGGCCGAACTGGACGCACTGCTGGCGAAGCACGCCGGGCCGTTGCTGCTGTTTCCCGAGACGCGCACCCATCCCGTGCGCATGTTCGACACGCTGCCGGCGTCGTGGGCGCAACGCGGGCCCGGCGGCTCGCTGAGCGACAGCGCGCTGCGCGGCGAATACCTCAGTTTCCAGGTCGGCCTGTGGGCGCCACGCGCGCCGGTGAACGAAGTGCGCGTGAGCTTCGGCGAACTGCGCGGCCCGGACGACGCGGTGATTCCGGCCACGGCGCTGACCTGCTTCAACCTGCGCGGCGTGGATGTGAGCGGCCGGCCGTTTACGACGCGCGTGGACGTGGCGAAAGGGCGCGTGCAGCCGATGTGGATGGGCCTGGACATTCCTGCCGATGCAAAGCCGGGGCTCTACCAGGGCGAACTGACCGTCGCCGCCGATGGCGTGGAGCCGCAACGCGTGCCGCTGGCCGTCACGGTCGGCGAGGCGGCCGCGGTCGCGCATGGCGACGACGATCCGTTCAAGCTGACTCGCCTGCGCTGGCTCGACTCCACCCTGGCGCAGGACGACACGCTGGTGAAGCCCCTGACGGCCGTCGCCGTCAAGGGTGCGAACCTGGCGATCCTGGGGCGTGACATTACGTTGGCCGACAGCGGACTGCCGGCGCAGATCCAGAGCCGCTTCGACGAGCGCATGACGGGGTTCGCCAAGCAGCCGCGCGCGCTGCTGCAGGCTCCCGTACGCCTGCTGGTGGAAGACGCGGCCGGCGTGCACGCGCTCGCGGCCAAGGGCACGCCCAAGGTGGAGATCGACGGTCCAGGCAAGGTGCATTGGACCGTCGCCGGCGACGCCGGCCCGCTGCGCGGCGAAGTGAAGGCGTCGCTGGAAGCCGATGGCACGTTGCAATACGCGATCGCCCTGCAGGCGGACAAGGAAACAACGATCGGCGACATCCGCCTCGAGATCCCGCTGCGCAACGACGTCGCGCGCTACCAGCTCGGCCTTGGCCAGCAGGGCGGCGAAGCACCGCAGACCTTCAGCTGGCACTGGAACGTGCGCAACAACCAGGATGGCGCGTGGCTCGGTGCCGTGAACGCGGGCCTGGAATTCCACCTGCGCGACGAACACTACCTGCGCCCGCTCAACACCAATTTCTATCAGCAGCAGCCGCTACGCATCCCGCAATCATGGGATAACGGCGGGCAGGGCGGCGTCGAGATGGAGCGCGGCAAGGACCGCTATCTGGTCAAAGCCTTCAGCGGCCCGCGCACGATGCCGGCGGGCCAGATGCTGCGCTATGACGTTGTGTTGCGCGTCACGCCGTTCAAGACGATCGAGCCGGCGAAGCAGTTCAGCGAGCGCTTCTTCCACAAGTATGGCGACCTGGACGCGATCAAGGCCGACGGGGCTAACGTGGTGAACATCCATCACGCCACGCCGATCAATCCATGGATCAACTATCCGTTCCTGGAAGCCGAGGCGATGCGCAAGTACGTCGACGCGGCCCACCAGCGCGGCATGCGCGTGAAGATCTACGACACCGTGCGCGAGCTGACCGACCGCGCGCCGGAGCTGCCGATGCTCGAGTCCTTGGGCCACGAGGTGATCAGCGCGGGCAAGGGCGGCGGCTTTTCGTGGCTGCAGGAACACCTCGACGGCGACTATATCGCCGCCTGGCACGTGCCGGAGAATCGCGATGCGGCGGTGATCAACGCCGGCCAGAGCCGCTGGCACAACTTCTATATCGAAGGGCTGGACTGGCTGGCGCGCAACGAAGGCATCGACGGCCTGTACCTGGACGACGTCGCCTACGACCGCACCACCATGAAACGCGTGCGCAAGGTCCTGCAGGCGCATCGGCCGGATCCGCTGATCGATCTGCATTCGGCCAACCAGTACAACCCGCGCGACGGCTACATCAATAGCGCGCTGCTGTACATGGAGCTGTTCCCGTACATCGATCGCCTGTGGTTCGGCGAGTACTTCGATTACGAGAAGACCTCGCCCGCGTACTGGCTCACCGAGATCTCCGGCATTCCCTATGGCCTGATGGGCGAGATGCTGCAGAACGACGGCAACCCATGGCGCGGCATGCTGTTCGGCATGACCAGCCGGCTGGGCTGGTCGGCCAAGAGCGATCCGCGTCCGCTGTGGAAGCTGTGGGACGACTTCGGCATCGCCAAGGCGGACATGGTCGGCTGGTGGGTGCACGACGCACCGGTGAAGACCGGCCGCGACGATGTGCTGGCCACCAGCTACGTGCGCAAGGGGCAGGGCACGCTGGTCGCGCTGGCATCGTGGGCGCCGGAGAAGACCGACGCCAGGCTGGCGATCGACTGGAAGGCGCTGGGCCTGAATCCGGCCAAGGCAAAGCTGGTGGCGTCCGAGGTGCCGGGCTTCCAGCCGGCCGCGACGTTCAAGCCGGGCGACGCGATTCCGGTGGAGCCCGGCAAGGGCTGGCTCTTGCGCATCGAGTGAATCCCATCGATCGGAATGCATGATGGTTCTATCCTTGGCGGACGCGTCTCCCCCCCGGCGCGCCGCCAAGGATCGCCATGCAAGTCCAGGCCGCCGCGCGCCGCGACGACGATTTCATCCGTCACGGCACGCCGCTGTTCCGGCGCACCAACTTCGCGCTGTTTGCCGCCGGCATCGCCACGTTCGGCCTGCTCTATTGCGTGCAGCCGCTGATGCCGGAATTCAGCAAGGCTTTCGGCGTCAATGCGGCCGGTGCCGCGTTGACGCTCTCGCTCACCACCGGCGTGCTCGCGTTCGCGATGCTGGTTGCCGGCGCGGTGTCCGACGCGTGGGGGCGCAAGTCGGTGATGACGGTGTCGCTGCTCGCTTCCTCAGTGCTCGTGCTCGCCACGGCGGCGGTGCGCGACTGGCACATGCTGCTGGTGCTGCGTACCTTGCTCGGCCTCACCCTGAGCGGCCTGCCGGCGGTGGCGATGACCTATCTCAGCGAAGAGATGCACCCGGAATCCATCGGCTTGGGGATGGGGCTGTATATCAGCGGCAACGCGATCGGCGGCATGGGTGGCCGCCTGGTGGCCGGCGTGCTGGCGGATTTCGTCGGCTGGCGCATTGGCGTGGCGGCCGTCGGCGCGATCGGGCTGGTTGCCGGCCTGGTGTTCTGGCGCAGCCTGCCGCCGTCACGGCATTTTGCCGTGCAGCCGTTCGACGGGAAGACGCTGCGCGCCAAGTTCGCCGGCGCGTTTCGCGACGCGGGCCTGCCATGGCTGTTCGCCGAAGGTTTCCTGCTGCTGGGCGCGTTCGTCACCGTCTACAACTTCATCGGCTATCGCTTGCTGGCGCCGCCTTACGGCTTGAGCCAGGCGGTGGTCGGCCTGATCTTCAGTGTCTATCTGATCGGCACGTTCAGCTCGGCCTGGATGGGGCATCTGGCCGGCAAGCTGGGGCGGCGCAAGGTGCTGTGGACGGCGTTCGCGCTGATGGCGTCTGGTGTGCTGCTGACCTTGACCACGCCGCTGGTGCTGATCGTGCTGGGCATCGTGGCGATCACCTTCGGTTTCTTCGGCGGGCACTCCATCGCCAGCAGCTGGGTGGGGCGGCGTGCCGGCGCGGCGAAGGCGCAGGCTTCGTCGATGTATCTGTTCTCGTATTACATGGGATCGAGCCTGGCCGGTGCGGGCGGCGGTCTGTTCTATGCATCGCATGGCTGGAACGGCGTGGCCGCCTTCGTCGGCGCACTGGTACTGGCGGGCCTGCTGATCGCGTGGCGGCTGCGGCGCCTGGCGCCGCTGCCGGGGCCGCCATCGAAGGGTGACGAGCCGCCATTGGCCGAGGTGTGACGGTGCTGGCGCAGGTCGGGGTTCGCCAGCGGCTTCCCCCAGACCTGTGCCAGCCGCCCGTTTATGGCTTCAGTGCTGCTTTCAGGGCCGAGGCGTCGCCATCGTTCTGCGCCGGCGTGATGTCCAGCAACTGCGTCATCAGCGGATACACGTCCACGTTGGAGATCGCCGGCAGCACTGTGTCCTGGCGGAACGCCGGGCCGCGCGCCACGAACAGCGCCTGCATGGCCGGATCGGCGTTGTCGTAGCCGTGCTCGCCCAGGCTCAGCCTGCCGCCGTTCTTGAGCTTCTTGGCCACGTAGTCGGACGTGGTGACACGCCAGCCCACATTGGCGAGGCACACCAGCTGCGGCACGCGCGGGTTCTTGCCGTAGACGAAGCGCTCGGGGATGCGTGTCTTGTCCCAGCACTGCATGTGCTTCTGCGGCTTTTCCAGCTTGGCTTCGATCTTGGCGAAATCATGGCCCGGCTTGGGATTGAAGCCCGCCAGCACGCCCAGGCTGACCACCTGCACCTGCTGCAGCGGCACCAGCTTGTCCACCATCACGTTGTTCTTGGGCGCGACCTTGGCCATGCCATGGTCGGATACCACGATCAGGTTGATCCGGTCGTACAGGCCACGCTGCTTCAAACCGTCGACCAGGCGGGCGAGGGCCGTATCGACCTTGCCGATGGATTCGTTCACTTGCCTGGAATCCGGACCGTACTCATGGCCGGCGTGGTCCACGTCATCGAAGTACAGCGTGACGAAGGACGGGCGCTCGCCGGCGGGCAGGTCCAGCCAGCCGAGCACTTCATCCACGCGTTGCTCCGGCGTCTTGGAGCCGTCGTAAGGCAGCCAGTGATCCGGACGATAGTCGTGGATCGGCGCCTCGCTGCCGGGCCAGAACATGGTCGCGGTCTTCAGACCCTGTCGGCCGGCGGTCTCCCAGATCGGCGTGCCTTGCGCCCACCAGCGGCCATCGGCGCCGGCTTGGCGATTGCTCAGCGAGAACTCGCCCAGCGCGGGATCGAACATGGTGTTGTTGACCATGCCGTGATGATCCGGACGCAGGCCCGTGACGATGGTGTAGTGGTTCGGGAAGGTGAGCGAGGGGAACGACGGCTGCATGGCCTGGGCGCGCACGCCTCCATGAGCCATGGCGGCCAGGGTCGGGCTCAGTCCACGTTGGAGATAGTCGGCGCGGAAGCCGTCGATCGAGATCAGCAGCAGCGGCGTCGGCGCGGGTTTGACCGCGGCCTGCGCCGATTTGGCGGGCGGCTGGGTAGCACACCCGGCGCTGAACGCCACGAGGGAGCACAACAGGAGGCGAAACAGGATTTTCATGCGCGAGTCCATACGATGTTGCAGGCAATCCCGCCATGATCGCGCACTCGTATGACCATTACATCTCCATCCATGCGGCGCCTGGCCGGGTTGGTTCTCCTGGTCTTCTGTGCGACGCCGGCCGCCGTCCTGGCCTGGCAGCAGCAGCCCTCGCAGGCGCAGCAGCCTGCCTATCAGCCCAACTACAACGCCATCAACGCCCAGCAGGCCAATCAGCAGGCCATCCTCCAGGACAAGCTGCGCACCAGCCAGCAGCTGGAGCAGCAGCGCCAGCGCAACGCGGCCGCGATCCGCCAGCCCATGGCGAACAACCCGGCCGCGACCCAGGCGCTGGATCTGTCCAACCAGGCCCAGCAGGATCGCTTCAATGCGCGCCAGCGCGACGCCGTGGATCAGTACCGCGCAGCGTCCTCCACCGCGCCGCTGGTGCTGCCCAAGCCGGTGCGGGAAGCGCCGCCGAAGCCGTCGCAGCCGTCCGTGCTGGATCAGCTTCATCCGACGCCGCCCGCGCAGTCACCGCCGCAACACTGAACCCGCTCACGGCATGGCGAACAGATCGCCGTGCGCGATGCGGTCTTCCATCGAGAGCAGGAAGCGCTTCGTCGGCAGGCCGCCGCCGAAACCGGTGAGACTGCCGTTGCTGCCGATCACGCGATGGCAGGGCAGGATGATCGGGATCGGATTGCGCCCGTTCGCCGCGCCCACGGCGCGCATGGCCGCCGGCTGACCGATGCGTCGGGCCAGTTCGGCGTAGCTGATCGTCACGCCGTAGGGGATGCGCCCCAGTTCCTCCCACACGGCCAGCTGGAACGGCGTGCCGATGGGATGCAGCTCAAGATCGAAGCGCGTGCGTTCGCCGGCAAAATATTCCTCGAGCTGGCGACGCGGTTCGGCGAGCGGCTCGGTGGCGCGAATCCACGCCGGCGCGGGCGATTTGCGATGCCGCCCGGTTTCGAACCACACCTCGCGCAGCCCTTGCGCATCGGCGACCAGCCGCAGCTGGCCGATCGGCGTGGGCAGTTCGTCGTACCAGATCGTTTCGCTCATGCGTTCTTGTTTCCCTTGGTCCTGGCGCGCTCCGCCGCGTCGCTGGCGGCGCGCCACAAGTGCATCACCGCGTAGGCGCGCCAGGGGCGCCAATCTTCCGCCAGCGCGGTGAGCGCCTTGGTGCTGAGTTCCGCGCCGTCGCCTGCCGCGGCGCGGCGCAGGATCAGGTCGGCGGCCGGAAACGCATCCGGATGGCTCAGCGCGCGCATCGCCATGTAGTGCGCGGTCCATTCGCCGATGCCGGCCAGTTCGACCCAGCGCGCCACGAACGTGTCCAGCGGCTGTTCGCTGCGGAAATCGATGCGACCGTCCAGCAGGGCGCGCGCCACGCCCTGCACGGTATTCGCGCGCGCACTGGTCAGGCCCACTTCGCGCAGGTCGACGTCGACCAGGGTCTCTGGTCCGGGAAACAGCCGCTCCAGGCCCGGGGCGCCGGCGGCCGCCACCGGCGTGCCCCAGCGCTGGACGATGCGCGTGGCCAGAGTGCGCGCCGCCGCCACGCTGACCTGCTGGCCGAGAATCGCGCGCACCGCGATCTCGAAGCCGTCCCATCCACCGGGCAGGCGCAGGCCGGGTCGGCGCTGATGCAGCGGTTTAAGTACGCCACTGGCGCGCATCACTGCGCCGATCGCCTGCGGATCCGCGTCGAGGTCGAACATGCGGCGCAGCTTCGACACCACGCCGAGCATGCGTGCCGGTTGCGGGCATTGCAGTTCCAGCTTCAGCGCATGCTCGCCGCCGGGCCACGCGCTCAGGCGCAGCCAGCCGGGTGTTTCTGCAGGGCCGAACACTCGGGAGTAACTGTGCTCGTCCACGGCTTCCACGCCGGGCAGGGCGCGCGTGCGCAGGAACGCGAGGATCGCCTCGAAGTCGTAGGGCGGCCGATAGCTCAGCCGCAGCACCAGCGCGCCGTCCGCGGCCTTGGCCGGATGGCGCCGCAATTCGCGCGGCGGCATCCGGTTCGCCTGCTGGAACGCCGCGTTGAAGCGGCGCAGGCTGCGGAAGCCGGACGCGAGTGCGACATCGGTGACCGGCATATCGGTCTCGGTCAGCAATTGCTTGGCGAACAGCAGCCGGCGCGTGGTGTGCACGCTGATCGGCGGTGCACCCAGCCGCTCGACGAACACCCGGCGCAGCTGGCGCGCGCCGAGTCCCAGGCGCTGTGCCATGTCTTCCAGCGAGGCGTCTTCCAGTGCGCCCTGTTCCATCAGTTTCAGCGCCCGCGCGATCACGTGGTCGCCGCGCTGCCAGCTGTCGTTACCGGGCGACAGCTCCGGCCGGCAGCGCAGGCAGGGGCGGAAGCCGGCCGCTTCAGCCGCGGCTGCGCTGCTGTAATAGCGCACGTTCTCCGCCTTCGGCGATGGCGCCGGGCAGACCGGGCGGCAATAGATGCGCGTGCTGGTGACGGCGGTGAAGAACAGGCCGTCGAAGCGGGCGTCGCGGCTGAGCCGGGCTTGTTCGCAGAGGCGATCGGGCAGAGGCGTGCTGGAGGCGGGAAGCATGCGTGCAGGCTAGCATCGCCCGAGGCGATGGACTCGCCGTTTTCGGACATCAATAGGCAAGCCTATAGAGAGCACATGGATGTGCTTGCTCTGGCGAGGAAGGTGGCGGCCCCACGGAGATTCCCTTCGGCCATATCCGGATGAGGGCGCGTGCTCGCGAGATAAGGCTGTACGAAGCGAGGCCGCTTTTGACGTTCCCGCTTCTACGCTCCGCCCGGCCCCTCACCCCAACCCTCTCCCCGGTGGGGAGAGGGGGCAACGTGGCGTCACTTCACCGGTGCCATCAGATGCTGATACGGCGTCCCCGCCCACATCACATAGGGCACTGTCGTATCCGGATCGGCGTTCTTCGGGTAGGCGTCGTAGAACGACGCGTCCGCGCCCACCAGCATGACGTGCGGCCCGGTCTTGATCCAATGGTTGCTGGCGTCGGGTTTGGTCGCATACGGATCCGTGTTGCTCGCGTCCGTGCCTCCGGCAAGCATGTACATCACGCCCATCTTGCCGGCCGGCGGCGGCTTGTGACTCATCCAGGCCTGCGCCCATGCCATGGCGTTCTTGTCCATGCACATCGGATCCGGCCCCGGCGTTTCCGGGTTGTCCGGCATGCAGGTGTAATCGTTGGTGCCTTTGCGCAGCGTGCGCATGGTGCCGTCCGCATTCATCGCGACGATCGTCGCGCCCTTGGCGACGCCAGGCGGCGCCGCGCGCATCGCGCTGGCGATCAGCTGGGCATCGCTGGGCACGTGCCTGGCCATGGTTTTGTCGGCCGCCGAAGCGGTGCCTGCCGCCAGCACGGCGGCGATCAGCGCGGCTTGCCGCATCGCGCCATAGATCGAACATGTCGCACTCATGGGACCCTCCCGTTCGAGCCGCGACGACGGCCAGCGCCGGATTTCCCCCGCATGAGTCTGGTCCCGCGCTCGGCGGCGCGGCAATCGGCCAAACGGACGGTGCGGCCGGCGCGCTGGCGCGGTTTTGCCGCAGTGCAGTTGGCGGACCCGAAAACGGGCGCCCATAATCGGGATTTCCCCACTCGCCAGTCAGGATCTGCGATGAATGCCCCGACGCGTATCGACACCACCCGCACCATCCGCGCGCCGCGCGGCGGCGAGTTGAGCTGCAAGAGCTGGCTCACCGAGGCGCCGTTCCGCATGCTGCAGAACAACCTCGATCCGGAAGTAGCGGAGAACCCGGCCGAGCTGGTGGTGTACGGCGGCATCGGCCGCGCCGCGCGCAACTGGGAATGCTTCGACGCCATCCTTCGCGCGCTGCGCGAACTGAGCGACGACGAGACCCTGCTGATCCAGTCCGGCAAGCCAGTCGGCGTGTTTCCGACCCATCCGGACGCGCCGCGCGTGCTGCTGGCCAATTCCAACCTGGTGCCGGCGTGGGCGAACTGGGAACACTTCAACGAACTCGATAAGAAGGGCTTGATGATGTACGGCCAGATGACGGCCGGTTCGTGGATCTACATCGGCTCGCAGGGCATCGTGCAGGGCACCTACGAGACCTTCGTCGAGATGGGCCGCCAGCACTACGGCGGCAACCTCAAGGGCAAATGGATCCTCACCGCCGGCCTCGGCGGCATGGGCGGCGCGCAACCGCTCGCGGCGACCCTCGCCGGTGCCTGTTCGCTGAATATCGAATGCCAGCAGAAGAGCATCGATTTCCGCCTGAAGACGCGCTACGTCGACGAGCAGGCCACCGACCTCGATGACGCACTCGCGCGCATCGCCAGGTACACGGCCGCCGGCGAGGTGAAATCGATCGCACTGCTCGGCAATGCCGCCGACGTACTGCCGGAACTGGTGAAGCGTGGCGTGCGTCCGGACGGCGTCACCGACCAGACCAGCGCGCACGATCCGGTCAACGGCTATCTGCCCAGCGGCTGGACCGTGGAACAGTGGTTCGAGCGCCGCAAGAGCGATCCGGCCGGCACCGCCAAGGCAGCCAAGCAGTCCATGCGCAAGCATGTCGAAGCGATGCTCGCGTTCCAGCAGATGGGCGTGCCGACCTTCGACTATGGCAACAACATCCGGCAGATGGCCAAGGACGAAGGTTGCGCCAATGCGTTCGATTTCCCCGGTTTCGTACCGGCCTACGTGCGTCCGCTGTTCTGCCGCGGCGTCGGTCCGTTCCGCTGGGTGGCGCTGTCGGGCGACCCGGAAGACATCTACAAGACCGACCAGAAGGTGAAGGAGCTGATCCCCGACGATCCGCACCTGCATCGCTGGCTGGACATGGCGCGCGAGCGCATCAGCTTCCAGGGCCTGCCGGCGCGCATCTGCTGGGTCGGCCTGGGGTTGCGCCACAAGCTGGGCCTGGCTTTCAACGAGATGGTGCGCAAGGGGGAGCTGAAGGCGCCGGTGGTGATCGGCCGCGACCATCTCGATTCCGGTTCCGTCGCCAGCCCCAACCGCGAGACCGAAGCGATGAAGGACGGCAGCGATGCCGTGTCCGACTGGCCGCTGCTTAATGCGATGCTCAATGTCGCCGGCGGCGCCACCTGGGTGTCGCTGCACCACGGCGGCGGCGTGGGCATGGGCTATTCGCAGCACTCCGGCGTGGTGGTCGTGTGCGACGGCAGCGAAGCCGCCGACAAGCGCATCGCCCGCGTGCTGTGGAACGACCCGGGTACCGGGGTGATGCGTCATGCGGATGCCGGTTATGAGATCGCCGTGCAATGCGCGAAAGAGCAGGGGCTGAAGCTGCCGATGGTGTGAAAGCGGCGTCAACGCGCGCGATACGGAACGCCCTCTTCGTGAGGGCGTTCGACTTTCCGAGGCGCGTGCGATGTCCGCCACAGGCGGCATGCGCCCGACGACAGCTGCACGATCGGCCTGAACCCGCCCCCGCAGCCTGCCCTCTGGGCGTCCCCCTTCATTTTCCGGCGTCGCCCGGTTCGACTAGCCATGGCGCCCTGGCTTGTGGCCAGGGCGGGTCGGCTTGTCGGGCTCGGCCATGTTGTCCGTTCCCGCCAATCCACCAGTGCGAAGACTATGTGATCTCCGGTGCCTTCCTGGCGCCGGGGCGCCGGCCATCCGCGCCGGCGCCAGTCCGCAGTCAACACACTGGAGATGCATCATGAACACGCAATTCGAACGCACTGGCGCACTGACCGAGCTGACCAGCTATCCGACCTGGGCGCAGGACCTCGTGCACGCCGCCGAAGACACCAAGCGCAAGGTGGTCAACCATGAGCTGTGGACGCTGATGTCGGACAACCGCCTTCACGCGCCCTCCACACGGGATTTCATGGTGGGGATCTGGCCGGTCATCGAGCGCTTTCCGGCTTACATGGCACTGAACCTGCTCAAGACCCAGTACGGCCGCAGCCCCGGCGACAACCTCGCCAGGCGCTGGCTGGTCCGCAACATCCGGGTGGAGCAGAACCATGCCGAGTACTGGCTGGACTGGGCCGAAGCGGCAGGTATCAGCCGCGACGAGGTGCTGCACGGCCAGCCGCCCCATGGCACCGGGGCCCTGCCGGACTGGTGCGAGCAGGTCAGCACCAAGGCCTCCCTGGCGGCCGGCATGATCGCTACCAACTATGCGGTGGAGGGGGCGACCGGGGAGTGGTCCCAGAAGGTCTATGAGAGCCCCTACAAGGAGGTCTTCGCCGCAGAAAGCCGGGGCAAGGGGCTGCGTTGGCTTCAGCTTCACGCCGCGTACGACGATACTCATCCGTGGGAGGCGCTCGAGATAGTGTGTACGCTAATGGGGACGGCGCCGACGCCGGCTGAGGTGGCATATCTGGGGGAATGCGTGCGACGCAGCTATGTGTGCATGCAGATCACCTTGGACCGCTGCCTGGACGTGCGCCAGGATCCGTGGTCGGTGAGTGAAGCCGCAGCCTGACGCTGCGTGACCGCAAGGCGGTTACGCATCGATAGGTGAAGTGGACGTCGACTCGAACGGGACACGGAATCACGATGCGTAACGCTCGTACTGGCTTGCGAAGACCCTTGCTGCAGAGGTTGCTGCCGCTTGCCTATGCGCTGGCGGCGATGCTCGGGCTGATCCTTGCTCTTACGTGGGGCGCCTTGCAGCTTCAGGTGACTCTCGCCGGTTTTCTCAACGGCGAGAGTCTTTGGTCCAAGGCGCAGAAGCAGGCGGTGGTGGACCTCGAGAATTACGCGGTCAAGGGCGACCCGGTCTATCTGCGCAGCTTCCGTCGCAACTACGCGGTACTGGTGACCGACCGTTACGCCCGCGACAAGATCGACAGCGGCCAATTCGAGCGCGCCGACGTGATCGAAGCGTTCCGCCGCGGCGGCGTGATCCCCTCGGCGATCCCGGGCATGGTGTTCATGCTGCAGTATTTCTCCGGTGCGCCGCACATGCGCGAGGCGCTGGTGGACTGGCATTCGGTGGACGGCCAGATCGCCGAGCTCGACGTGATCGCGGGCGAGCTGGAAAAGGCCTATGCCGCCGGCGCCCTGCCGCCCGAAGAGCTGTCGCGGCAGCGCGACCGTATCCACGCGCTCAATGATTTCATCCAGCCTCGCAGCAGCAGTTTCTCCCTGCACATCGCCAATGGCGCCACCTGGCTGGGCCGGGTGCTGTTCGCCAGCGTGTTCCTGGTCACCCTGGTGGCGGGCCTGCTGTGGCTGCGCATGGCTCGGCGCATCCTGGCCGGCATCCGCGGCACCGAGGAGCGCTACCGGCTGCTGTTCGACAGCGCCGCATCGGCCATCGTGATGGTCGACGAATCCTCTGGCCAGATACTGGATGCCAACCGCATGGCCTCGCACTGGACCGGGCGCGAGGCACACGAACTGGTCGGCGAATCCTTCTCGCGCCTGTTCGCGTCGGCCGAGGCGCCGCAGGACGGCGCCGTCTCGCTGTTGCGCGACGCCGGCGGCGAGACCCGGCCGGTGGAGACGCAGAGCGCGCTGGCGCTGTGGGGCGACCGCTTCGTGCGGCAGGCGATCATCAGCGACGTTTCCGAACGGCTGGCCATGGAACACGAGCGGCGAATCGCCGCCGAGGCACTGGCGGGCATTGCCGAAGGCGTGGTCATTGCCGACGCCGAGCGGCGCATCACCACGATCAACACCGCCTTTACCCGCATCACCGGCTACGACCAGGACAGCGTGCGCGCGCAGCGCTTCGACCTGATGCGCTGCATGCCGGACGGCTCGCCGCTGCCGGCCTCGATCTGGGAAACCGTCGCCAGCGGCGGCAACTGGAAGGGCGAAGTGTCCAGCCGCCGGCAGGACGGCGGCAGCTATCCCGAACTGCTGAGCATCAGCGCCATCCGCGACAGCTATGGCCGCGTGCAGCACTACGTGGCCGTGCTCACCGACATCACCGCGATCAAGGCCGATCGCCTGCGCCTGGAGCACCTGGCCACGCACGACCCGCTGACCGGCCTGGTCAACCGCGCCGAGTTCGAGCGGCTGTGCGAACAGGCCATTCTGTCCGCCACGCATGAGCGAAACGCCGTGGCCGTGCTGTTCGTAGACCTGGATGCCTTCAAGGTCGTCAATGACAGCTACAGCCATGCCATCGGCGACAGCCTGCTGGTGAAGGTCGCCGAGCGTATCGATCGCGCGCTGGGCCCGCACGACGTGGCCGGACGTATCGGCGGCGACGAATTCACCGTGCTGCTGGGCGAACTCCCCACACGCGAGGATGCGCGCGGCATGGCGACACGCCTGCTGGCGGCGCTGTCCGAGCCGGTGATGGTGGGGGATTACGAGATCGTTCTGAGCGCAAGCATCGGCATTGCGGGGTTCCCGCTCGACGGCGGCGATCCGATCACCCTGATCACCAACGCCGATGCCGCCATGTACGTGGCCAAGACCGAAGAGCGCAATGCATTCCGCTTCTACACGCCGCTGATGCATGCCGACGCGCGTCGCCGCCTGATGCTCGGCGTGGACCTGCGCCAGGCGCTGGTGCGCGGCGAGCTGTATCTGGTGTACCAGCCCAACGTGGAACTGCGCAGCGGCCGCATCGTGGCGGTGGAGGCGCTGCTGCGCTGGCGCCATCCGGAGCGTGGCGTGCTGCTGCCGGATGAATTCATCCCGATGGCCGAGAGTCTGGGCCTGATCCGGCAGATCGACGAATGGGTGATGCGCGAGGCCTGCGCCCAGGTGCGCCGCTGGGACCAGGCGCATCTGCCGCCGCTGCGCATGGCGATCAACGTCTCGGCCAGCACCTTCGGGCACCGCACGTTCATCGAACGATTGAGCGCGGCACTCGATGCCGAGCAACTGGACGGCAAGCGCCTGCTGGTGGAGATTACCGAGAGCGCGATCCTGCGCCTGGGCGAGCAGACCGACCGCACCATGCTGGCCTTGCATGCCTTGGGCGTCGGCGTGGCGATCGACGACTTCGGCACCGGCTATTCGTCGCTGGCGTATCTGAAGCTGTCGGCGATTGCTTTCCTGAAGATCGACCGTTCCTTCATCAATGGCCTGCCGCAGGATTCGAACAACGCGGCGATCACCGAAGCGATGCTGGCGATCGCGAGCAGCCTGGGCCTGCGACCGATCGCCGAAGGCATCGAGACACAGGAACAGCATGATTTCCTGCTGCGTGCCGGCTGTGCCGAAGGACAGGGTTTTTTCTACTCGCGCCCGGAAGCCGCCGCGGAAATCGAGCGGCAGCTGGCGCGCAATCCGCGGCCGGCGAAGCTGCGGCTGGTGCCGCCGAAGCATCGATGAAGCGGGCGCCCCCGCGCGCCGCTACAGCCTCACGTCGACCACGGTTTCTTCCGGCTTGTAATCGGCCGGGAACAGTTCTTTCAGGTGGCGCACCTTCGGCGCATCGTTGATCACGATGTACGGCAGGTCAGGGTGCTGCCGGGCGAAGTTCTGGTGGTAGGCCTCGGCCATGTAGAACGCCTTCAGCGGCACCACCTGGGTGACGATGGGCGCGCGATAGACGTGCGCCTGGTCGAGCTGGGCGATATAGGCGTCGGCAATGCGCTTCTGCTCGTCATTGGCGTAGAAGACGACCGAACGGTACTGCGGCCCGACATCCGGTCCCTGGCGGTTGAGCTGGGTGGGATCGGCGGCGACCGAGAAGAACACCTGCAGCAGCTTGCCGTAGCTGACCTGGGCCGGGTCATAGACCACTTTCACCGATTCGGCATGGCCGGTGCGGCCGCTGGATACCTGTTCGTAATCCGCCGTGGCGGCGTCGCCGCCGGCATAGCCTGACCAGGCCTTCTTGACGCCCTTGACGTGTTCGAACACCGATTCCACGCCCCAGAAGCAGCCGCCGGCGAAGACAGCGGTCTGCTCGCCGCGCGCGGCGGCGAGCGGGGCATCGAGTTTCGGAGCGGGCGCGGCTACTGGTGCGCTGTCAGCGGAGACGACGCCGCAGGCGGCGGTGCCGGCCATCATCAGCAGGCCGGCGAGCAGGCGGAGGCGGGGCAGAGACGTGGTCATGGCGAAGCTCTCCTTCGGCAAGTCGCGTAAGCATGGCGCGCGGCGATGCGCCGCGCTACGAAGCCTCTTTCGCCGCAGCGTCGCCGCCGGTTACGCCACTGCGCGGTGGTATCTTGCGGCCTCCCCGACCCAAGGTGCTTTCCCACCATGACGCACACGATCGACCTGCCGGCCTACCTGCGACGCATCGGCTACATCGGCGAACCGAAGCCGGATGTCGCCACGCTGCGCGCACTGGCCGCGGCACACGTGGCCACCATCCCGTTCGAGAACCTCGATCCATTCCTGGGCGTGCCGGTGGTGCTGGAGCTGCCACGCCTGGAGCGCAAGCTGGTGGCGTCGGGGCGCGGTGGCTATTGCTTCGAGCAGAACTTCGTGTTCCGCGAAGTTCTGCGCGCGATCGGCTATCAGGTCGAGGGCCTGATCGCGCGCGTGCTGTGGCAGCGCGACGAGAACGAGCTCACCGCGCAGAGCCACATGCTGCTGCGCGTGACAGTCGACGGCGAGAGCTGGCTGGCGGACGTGGGTTTCGGCGGCATGGTGCTGTCCGGCGCGTTGCGCCTGGTGCCGGATCTGGAGCAGCCGAGCGCGCACGAGCCGTACCGCCTGCTCGAGCAGGATGGGCAATGGCGCATGCAGGCGCTGGTGCGCGGGCAGTGGTCGACGCTGTATCGCTTCGATCTGCAGCCGCGGCATGACGTCGACTATGTGGTGGCCAATCACTACACGTCGACGTTTCCGCAGTCGCATTTTCTGCATGGACTGACGATTGCGCGCAGTGCGCCGGGGCGACGGCTGAATCTGCGCAGCCGGGAGTTCGCGGTGCATGTGATGGGTGGTGAATCGACGCGGCGCACGCTGGGGAGTGCGGAGGAGATCCTGGAGGTGCTGGAGCGGGAGTTTTTGATCCAGGTGCCGGCGTTGGCGCATGTGCGGGGGCGGCTGGATGCGTTGCCGATGCCGGGGTGAGTCTTTCGACTCATCCTTCGGGCGTAGGTTGAAGTGAGCGCTAGCGAACTCCGGCGTGGGGCTGGCGTGAGCGCTCGCTCATCGATGCGCTTCGTGTATTGGTGTCTCGCCCATGGGCGAGGGTTTCGCTGTCCTGCTGGAGAGCGAGTTACTTCTTCTTTGCGTGCCCAAGTGAAAGTAACCAAAGCCCGGCACGTCGCCCCGCGATGGCTGCGCCACCTCCGGGTGTGTGTGGGCTTTTCGACATGACATCCCTGTCGCTGCCCCTTCGGGCCTGATCGTCCAGCCCTCACCGACGCACAGGGGAGCGGCAGGTCAAAAGCCAAATCCAAAGCCAAATCCAAAGCCAAAGCCAAAGCCAAAGCCAAAGCCAAAGCCAAAGCCAAAGCGTTGCGGCTGCGCCACTCGCTCGTGACTGCTTGCGGATGCACCGCACTTCTTTCTCTCCCCTCCGGGGGGAGGGCGGGGTGAGGGGGCGGGGCTTGCGATGGCGCTCGATATGCGTGGCTCATCCATGCGCCGCCGCGCAAGGTTCGCTACGCTTTCCCGATGCCGCGCGAATGAAAGCGGACGGATCACGGTTCCAGGGAAGAGCGATGCCAAAACCAGCGTTGTCGACTGCCAGCTCCAGCGATGCCGGAAACGGACGTGCAGGCGTGGAGATTTACCGGCAAGGTTGGCGTATGGCGCTCATCGTCACGATCGGCGCATTGATCCTCTTTACGATCCTGACCATCTATGACCCGCCGCGCACGGGGCGGTTGTCCTTGGGTACCGAGATAGCGATGGTCGCCGGAACCACGGCTTTCGTCGGGCTGCTTTCCTTGTTCGGTGCGATACAGCGCATCGAGATAGACCGTGGTCGTCAGGTGATTCGCGTCGCCAACAAAGATACCGGCCAGCGCTGGCTGAGCTTTCGTATCGAGGACGTGGTCCGCATCCGGCGCCTGGATCGGTATCGCACGGATGCCCTGGCCATGGATCTGCGGCCGGAGCCGGGCCGATCCCGCAACGTCGCGCTGGTCAATAACGAGATCCTGGCGATCAATGATCATTCAGGCTTGTTCGTCGCCTTGGTGACGGCGGTCCTGGCAGTGGACCCCGAGGTCGAGCTGGTCGGCTTCTCGGCGGCGAGCAGCGATATTTTCCGTCGTTCGCATGAGCACGAAGGCGAAGCGTGAGCCCTGCGGCTGCGTGGCTCGGGGAGACGAGAAAGCCAGTCGAAGGCGGACAGACGGCAATCTGTCGTGCGATTGGCAACACGACTGCGCTAGGTTGTCCCCGTCACCCTCGTTGGACGTTCCCTTGACCGAGACGCCGGTTCCCCTCTCGACCGACACCATTTCCCTGCGCGAAGCCACGCGTGTCTGGGCCCGCATCGGGCTGCTCAGTTTCGGCGGTCCGGCGGGGCAGATCGCCTTGATGCATCGCGAGCTGGTGGAGCGGCGGCGCTGGATCAGCGATGCGCGGTTCCTGCATGCGCTCAACTACTGCATGCTGCTGCCGGGGCCGGAAGCCACGCAGCTGGCGATCTATGTGGGATGGCTGCTGCATCGCACGCTGGGCGGGTTGATCGCGGGGTTGCTGTTTGTGCTGCCGGGTATCGTCGCCATCCTGGCCTTGAGCTTGGTGTATGCGCTGTACGGCCAGGTGCCGCTGGTGGCTGCGGTATTCCTGGGCTTGAAGGCGGCGGTGCTGGCGGTGGTGGTGGAGGCGGTGCTGCGCATCGGGCGCAAGGCGTTGCGCAATCGCATGATGGTGGCCATCGCGGCGGCCGCGTTCGTCGGCATCAACTTGTTCCATGTGCCCTTTCCGTTGATCGTGCTCGGCGCCGGCTTGTTCGGGCTGGCCGGGCGCTGGTGGTTGCCGCGCTATTTTCCCGCGCCCGACGATGCCTGCAGCGATGCCGCGTCGACCTATCTGATCGATCGCCTGCTGGGCCAGGGGCGGCTGGCGCACGTGCGGCCCTCCGCTGCGCGCGCGATGCGCGTGGCGGCGGTGGGGCTGGTGGCGTGGCTCTTGCCGGTGGCGCTGGTGATCGCGCTGTTCGGCGCGGGCAGCGTGCTCGCGCGCGAAGGCGTGTTCTTCGCGCAGACCTCGCTGGTGACCTTCGGCGGCGCCTATGCGGTGCTGGCATATGTGGCGCAGCGCGCCGTGGAGAGTTTCCATTGGATCGCGCCGGGCCAGATGCTCGATGGCCTGGCACTGGCCGAGACCACGCCGGGGCCGCTGATCATGGTGCTGCAGTTCGTCGGGTTTCTCGCCGCGTTCCAGCATCAGGGCGGCATGGCGCCGCTGGCCGCGGGCGTACTCGGCGCCTTGCTCACGACCTGGGTGACGTTCGCGCCGTCTTTCATGTTCATCTTCCTCGGCGCGCCGTACATCGAGGCCTTGCGCGGCCATCGCGCGCTGCATGCCGCGCTGTCGGCGATCACCGCGGCGGTGGTGGGTGTGATCCTCAACCTGTCGGTGTGGTTCGCCTTGCATACGCTGTTCGGCGCGCTGGATATGTGGCGCTTCGGGCCAGTATCGCTGGAGCTGCCGCGCTGGGCGACGGTGCATCCGCTGGCCGCCATGCTTGCGCTCGCATCGATGCTGGCGATGCTGCGCTTCCGGCTCGGCATGGGCTGGACCCTGCTGGGCGCGGGCGTGATCGGCGCGCTGTCACTGTGGCTGGGGCGCTGATCGCCGATCGCGGCACCTCCACGCCGTCTTGATCGCTGCGGTGCGACCGTGCCGGCACGCGAGGAAGCCACGAGGTCGCCATGGTCCAGCCGCATCGCCAGGCGCTGCTCATCATCGACGTCTTCAACGATTTCCGTTTCGAAGGCGGCCCGCAGCTGGCGGAGCAGTTCCACAAGGTCATCCCGACCATCGCGCTGCTGCGCGAGCATTTTCGCGGCTGGGGCGTGCCGGTGGTATTCGTCAACGACAATTTCGACTGCTGGCACGAAGATCTGGATGGCGTGATCGCGTATACCCGCGAAGTCGGCCATCCCGTGTCGCGCGAAGCGGCGGAGGCGTTAAAGCCCGCGCGCGACGAAGTGTGCCTGCTCAAGTCGCGCCATTCGGCGTTCTACCGCACCCAGCTGCCGGCACTGCTGGAGCACCTGCTCACCGAGGAGATCGTGCTGGCCGGCATCGCCGGCGACGCCTGCGTGCTGAGCAGCGCGATGGATGCGCACGTGCACGGCTACAAAGCGGTGGTGCCGAGCGATGCCATCGCCAGCCAGACTCAGGCGCGCCATCAGCGCGTCGTCGAGCATCTGGGCGAAGCGCTGGGGATCGCCACGCCCGCCGTGCGGGACCTGATCAGCCGGGTCCCGCGGGAAGGTCGGCGCTGAGCGGCACGTTCGGGCCGTGCATGCGCACACGATGGTGTTCCACGCAGGCGGTGCGCGTCTGCGCGAAGCGGTAGCTCTCGCGCAGATGGCCGTAGTGCAGCAGTTGCTGTGTGGTGGCCCAGGTGATGCGCGCCACGTCCAGCATCGGGCGGAAGTGGCTGTGGCGGAACTGGCTGCCGTAGCGCGCGGGGATCGGCACTGAAACCACCTCGACGCCGACTTCGCGGCAGGCACGGATCAACAGCGCCGCTTCATAAGCGAAGCCGTCGCTGGCAGTCTCGGCCAGTTCCAGCACCGCCGCCGGATACCAGCGCTGCCCGCTCTGCGTGTCGGCGATGCCGCGCGCGCAGGCCCAGGAAATGCCCCAGTCGGCCACGCGATTGGCCAGTTGCCGCGCGCGTGGCTGCCGTTCGCTGTCGAGCAGGCGCGCGCCGACCACCAGGCTGCCCGGATGCCGCTTCGCCGCGGCAAGCAGATAGGGAATGTCTTCGGCGCGGTGCTGGCCATCGCCGTCCATGGTGAGCACGGCTTCGAAACCGGAATGACGCGCGGCGCGCAGGCCGGTACGCAGCGCTTCGCCCTTGCCGCGCCGTTCGTCATGGCGCAGCAAGGTCACGCCAGGATGGCGGCTGACGATCTTCGGCGTGGCGTCGGTGGAGCCGTCGTCCACCACGCAGACCGGCACGCCCAGGCGCTTCGCATCGGCCAGCACGCCGCCGATCGCCCGCTCCTCGTTATGGCAGGGGATGACGATGCACCAGCGCGGCAAAGGGGAGGGCATGACACGCTCCTGAGGCTGCGGAGGCTTCAGTGTCGGGGCGCGCACCGTCGCAGGGCGTGAAGGGAGTGTGCTGCTGGCCGTTAACGTGATGCCGGGCGTACGGGCCCGGCCAACGGAGTCAAGGACAAAAAAGGTCAATCCGCCCGCGACGGCCCGCCGTACTGCAAGGTGTCGGAGATGTCCGCGGCGGCCTGCCGCAACTGCTCCAGCGTGTGCGCTTCATCGATGGCCGAGGCGCGCCGTTCGATGAAGGGGATGGTCAGCGCGCACACCGCGCTGCCGTGCTGCAGCACCGGCGCGGAGAAGTCGGTCACGCCGTCGACGATATGGCTCGGCGCGGTGGCATAGCCGCGCGTGCGCACCTGCGTCACCTGCTTGAGGAGCTTCTTGCGGTCCAGTTCCGGCTCGTGGGCCGCGATCATGTCCAGCCACAGCTGCCGCACGTCGTCCATCTGGAACGCCAGCAGCACATGGCCGGAGGTGGCCTGGGACATCGGGCGGCGGTGGCCCACGCGCACCACCAGGCCGATCTCGCCGGGCGGATCGATGCGTGCGATCACCACGATCTGTTCGCGCGACGGCACCACCAGGTGGCAGGACTGGTCCACCGCATGGGCCAGGCGGTGCATGATCGGCAGGGCGGCTTCCACGGCGCTCTTGAGCGGCGGCTGTTCCATGCCGAGGCGGAACAGCCGCGGCGTGATCGAATACCCGCTGTCGCCTTCGCCGCGCATGATGTAGTCGCGCTCTTCGAGCACCTGCAGCATGCGGAAGATTTCGCCGCGCGAACGGCCCACGCCCTCGGAGACCTCGGCGATGCTCAAGGGGACGGGCGAGGCGGCGAGCAGTTCCAGGATGTCCAGGCCTTTGTCCAGCGCGGGTGCGCGGTACTTGGGTGTGCTCTTCTTCGGCATGGTGCGGCGGGTCCCCTCGATGATGGGCAAGCTTGCCTCAGCGCGCCGTGCGGTGCCATGCGGCGCCCCGGGTTGCTGCGTTGCATCTTGTGCTGCGGGTGAAACTGTTGTTCATATTTGCACAATAATCCTATGCTGTCCCGACGGGGACACGAGCTCGCGGGGTAAGCGTTTTGCAGACGACGACGGCAACACCGCCGGTGACGGCATCCTCCCTGCAGGCGCGCCCGTCGCCGCTTCCGCTGGTGCTGATCGTCAGCCTGTTCTTCCTGTGGGGCGTGGCGAACAACCTCAACGACGTGCTGATCCCGCAGTTCAAGAAGGCGTTCGTGCTGAACGACTTCCAGGCTGGCCTGGTGCAGAGCGCGTTCTACCTGGGCTACTTCCTGGTGGCGATGCCGGCCGGCATCTATATGCGGCGCTTCGGCTACAAGAGCGCGGTGGTGTTCGGCCTGGCGCTGTACGGCCTGGGGGCGTTGCTGTTCTGGCCGGCGGCGGAGCTGCGCACGTATGGTTTCTTCCTGTTCGCGCTGTTCGTGATCGCCAGTGGCCTGGCCTTCCTGGAAACCTCTGCCAACCCGTTCGTGACCTTGCTCGGTCCGCGCGAGAGCGCGGCGCGGCGACTCAACCTGGCGCAAGCCTTCAATCCGCTGGGTTCGATCGCCGGCGTGCTGATCGGCCAGCATTTCATCTTCTCCGGCGTCGAGCACACGCCCGAACAGCTGGCCGCGCTGAGCGAGGCCCAGCGCGCGGCCTTCGTCGCGAGCGAAACCGCGGCGGTGCAATTGCCGTACCTGCTGATCGGTCTGGTGGTGCTCGGCTGGGGCTTGCTGATCCTGCTCACGCGTTTTCCTACCGTGCATGCGATGGAAGAGGCCGCGCCGCAGGAGCGCGGCGTGCTCGGCCGCCTGCTGCGCGAGCGGCGCTTCCTCGCCACGCTGGCCGCGCAGTTCTTCTATGTCGGCGCGCAGGTGGGCGTGTGGAGCTACCTGATCCGCTACGTGCAGGCCACCATGCCGGGCACGCCGGCCAAGACGGCGGCCAACTACATGCTGGTATCGCTGGCCTGCTTCATGGCCGGCCGCTTCGCCGGCGGTGCACTGATGCGTTACGTGGCGCCGCGCCGGTTGCTGGCGGCATTCGCCGTGGTGAATGTGGCGCTGACGGTGTTCGCCGTGCTGTGGCCCGGCCATGCCGGCGCCTGCGCGCTGGTGGCGTGCAGCTTCTTCATGTCGGTGATGTATCCGACCATCTTCGCGCTGGGCGTGGAGGGGCGCGGCGATGACGAGCGCAAGCTCGGTTCGGCGTTGCTGGTGATGACCATCATCGGCGGCGCGGTGCTGACGGCGTGCATGGGCGCGGTGTCCGATGCGATGGGTATCGCGCGGGCGATGCTGGTGCCGGTGCTGAGCTTCGTGGTGATCTTCCTGTTCGCGCGTCTGCGTCCGGCCACGGAGTCTTGAGAATGCCGCGCCTGTATTTCGCGTTGGACCTGAAGGACGACCCTGCGCTGATCGCGGAGTACGAGCGTTGGCATACGCCGGACTGCATCTGGCCGGAGATCGTGGTGTCGATCCGCGAGGCGGGCGTGCTGGATCTGGAGATTTTCCGCACGGGGAACCGGCTGGTGCTGGTGATGGATGTGCCGGAGGGTTTCGACGGGGCGGCGAAAGCGGCGGCGGATGCGGGCAATCCGCGGGTGCAGGCGTGGGAGGCGCTGATGGATACGTTCCAGCAGCGGTTGCCTTGGGCGAGGCCTGGGCAGAAATGGGTGCCGATGGAGCGGATGTTTTCGCTGCGCGATTGCCGCTGATTCTTTATGTATGTGCGAGGCACCACGCTTGTCCCTCTAGAGGGCGGAGTGAGGGGCGGATGCTCTACCTTCGGCCGCCATTGGCGTAGGTTGGGATGAGCGTTAAGCGAACCCCGACGTAGGGCTGGCGTGAGCGCTCGCTGATCGATGCGGTTGGTGTATTCGTGTCTCGCCTATGGGCGAGGGTTTCGTCCCGCTGCCGCGGGCCGAGTCACTTTCTCTTGCTTGCCCAAGAGAAAGTAACCAAAGAGAAGGGCACCCCGGCACGTCGCCCTGCGGTGGCTACGCCACCTCCGGGTGCGTGAGGGCTGGCCGGGCTTTTCGACATGACATCCATGTCATGTCGAAAAGGCAGCGACATCCCTGTCGCTGCCCCCTTCGGGGCCTGATCGTCCAGCCCTCACCGACGCACAGGGGCCCCCGGTAGGTCAAAAGCCAAAAGCCAAAAGCCAAAAGCCAAAAGCCAAAAGCCAAAAACCAAAAACCAAAAACCAAAAGCTAAATGCAAAAGCAAAAGCGGGGCAAAAGAAAAAGTGCGCGGTGCTTGACTTGTGATTGTTTGCGTTGGCGCCGCATTTTCTCTTTCGTATGAGCTTGATCGGTGTCGGATCTCATACGCACGACGCGCTCTGGTGACGAGTGCCTCAGCCTGCAAAGACGATTCCTTCTCCCATCGGCGACGCGAAGCAGTCCCCGTGGGAGAGAAGGTGCCGACAAGCGCGCGATCAACCTGTCATGCACAACATCATCCTGTGCATCTATAGCGCGGCGATGCCTTTTACGCGCGCGGGCGCGTCAAAATTTTGACGCTCCGGGCGATTTGAATCCGGCGAAAATGTGGTGGCTTTAGACGTCTAAAGGCGATCTCGTTTGGACGTCTAAATGAAAACTCGATGCCCAATGTCATGCGTGGCATGACGCAGCCGATCGCCAACAATGCGTTGCGCGTAAATTGAGTGATCTTCATCTCAACTTTGTATGACGAATCTTCCCGGTTTCTGAAAACCTGCTTAACCTCACGCACGCGTCGTCGGATGAACCCACATCGACCCCATCCGGCAATGTCAACTAGCGGTTGTGCTTCGCGTCTCTCCTATCGAGGGCCGCGTGATGTCGCGCGACCCAGCAGCGGAGTGCTACAGGGGCATTCGGAGACGGAGTTTCGCGGTACGCAGCGATGATCGGCGGCAGGTGCAGGGCGTGAGCCCGGGCGCGGCGGTTGCGTGTCGCTGGATGTAGCGGAACGGCGTTCCCCACGATCCTGGGCCCTGCGCGGGAGGGAATACGATGGACCTGCGCCTTCGCGCGCCGAAAGCGAGCCTACGTCAGCCGTGCCGGCTCGGCGCCGCCTTCGCGCAGGTGTCACGGCAGGGAGCGTGGATGGATGCCGACGGATGCAGCCGCTTCCGCGCGCGCCCAGTGTTCCTCGCTTATAAGGCGGCTGGTTCTTCCCGGTCGCGCGGGCAAGGGAGGCCGGCTCATGGACTGGCCCAGCACGCCATCGCGTTGCGCGAAGGCGGCCATCAGGTGGAAGGTTTGGCTTCCACAAGACGACGTGGCGTCGACGATCTCCGTCACGGTCGCGAAGAATGGCAACTTGCTCTGTTGAAAATCGCAATGAATCCCTGTTCTTCGATTCAGGGATATTGGTCGCGCTTCAGTCTTGCAGCCGATGTCATGCGCTTCGCCGAAGCGCGGGGCAGCGGCGCCCGAGAGATGGAAAGGGGGGCCTTCCCACGGAAGGGAAGTGGCATGCGCAATGGAGACGTATCCATCCAGATGGACAAGACATGGGAGTAATCGACATGCCGTTGGTCGTGCCGGAACAACACCAGCGCCCGCCGATCCAGGGGGAAATTCATCCGCCATTACCGCGGCCGCCCTTGCCGCGGCCTTCCGCATGAGCCGCTGATCCGGCGCACGCGCCGGACACCGCTGCCGTGAACGCGCGCGTTGCGAATAACGCGCGCGCATAACTACACACGGGGTCGCGGAGAACCGAATACGCGCGCCAAGCGCGCCGCTGGCGCGGAGCCCTGCATGGCTCCGGGCCCGGGGCCCTTTGCGTCCGACGGTCCGCCGCCTCTTGCATCACACCGCCCCATGCTAAGCAGGAGAAGGTAATGAACAAGATCCACAGCAAGGTCTGGAACCGCGCGCTGAATCAGCTCGTGGTCGCATCGGAACTGGCCGCGGGCCACGCCGGCGGAAACGCGAAGGGCGCCGCGCGGCATACGCTGCGGCATGGCAAGGGCGGGAGCTTGTTGTTCGCGCTGGCGGTGCTTGGCGGCACCGGGTGGATGTTGCCGGCGCATGCGCAGTCGGTGGATTGCTCAGGTTCCCCGTGGAATGCCTACAACGGCACGGCATCGTGCATGGGACTTCAATCTGCGGCTACCGGACAGGGAGCCACCGCCATCGGTTCGCTCGCGCACGCCAATGTGCTGGGTGCGTTGGCAGTGGGCTACAACTCCCTTTCCACGGGTCAGAACGGCATAGCTTTGGGCTTCCAGGCTTATAGCAGCGCCATCAACTCGGTTTACGTGGGGGCACGCAGTGCGGCGGGAACCGGTGCCACTGGTGTCGCCGCGATTGGCATCGGCACCGATGCCACTGCTTCAGGCGGCTATACCATGGCCATGGGCACCCAAAGCGTGGCAGGGGGCTTGAATGCCATCGCGATGGGCACCAATAGCAATGCGGGCTCCGGCGCGGGCGCGATCGCCATTGGCGTCAACGCGAGCAACAGCGGAGTCAACAGCATCGCGTTCGGCGTCAATTCTGTTGCCGCAGGCACGGCGACCACGGCCGTCGGCCCGGCTGCGCAGGCTACGGTGGATAGAGCCACTGCCATCGGCCAGAACTCAGCCGCCAAGGCGATTTCCGCGGTCGCCATGGGCGACAGCAGCTCAGTCGATGCGAACTCCACCAGCGGCGTGGCTATCGGTCAATCCGCCAAAGCCGTCGGCGCACTCAATGGCGTCGCACTTGGTGCATCCGCCACGGCAAGCACCGGTCAGGCCACTGCATTGGGTGCCTTCACGAAGGCATCGGCGGACGGAGCGACGGCGGTTGGCTTGTCGACGCAGAGCATCGCGACCCATTCGACTGCGGTGGGCTGGCAGGCTTACGCCACTGCCCTCAACGCGGTCTATCTCGGGGCTCGCACGGTAGGCACGGGTGCTTCGGCCGAATCGGCCGTTGCTATCGGCACGGATGTGAGTGTGTCGGGTCAGTACTCGATCGGCATGGGACTCCAGTCGACGGTGACTGACGTCAATGCCGTGGCGATCGGCTATTTGACCAAGGCGAGTGGACAAGGTGCCGTCGTCCTTGGCGCGGGAGCCAATGGATCTGCCTTGAACGCGATCGCTCACGGCTCTGGCGCAATCGCTTCCGGCGTCAATGCGATTTATCTCGGGGCGCGCACGGCCGCTAACACAGGGGCCACCGGGCAAAGTGCGGTGGCCATTGGTACAGACGTGGCGTCCACTGGCGCGGGCTCTGTTGCTGTCGGTGTGCAGTCCCTCGCTAATAAGGACTTCTCGGTAGGCATGGGCGTGCGAGCCAGTGCCACCGGCATAGGTTCCACCGCGATCGGCGCAAATACTACGGCGGGCGCCAGCGCCAGCGGGGACAACTCCATCGCCATGGGGGGGCAATCTTCCGCTTCGGCCGCTAACGCGATCGCCATCGGCTTATCCACCACTGCCAGCTCGGCCGATGCGGTGGCGATCGGTAACGGCTCGTCCGCCACGGGCGGCAAGGCGGTCGCAGTCGGTTCCGGCAATGTCGCCAACGGCAATGGTGCGGTGGCGATCGGTGATCCGAACACTGCGACAGGCAACGGCGCGATCGCCAGCGGCCTGGACAACACGGCCACCGGCAACGGGTCGGTCGCGATGGGTAACACCAACATGGTCGGCGGCGGCGGACAGGCGGTGAGCACGCCGGGTACCGCGGCGCAGGGCGCGGTCGGTATCGGTTACCAGAACACCGTGGTCGGGCAGGGCAGCGTCGCCATCGGCAGCACCAGCAAGGCACTGGCAGCCGGCGCGGTCGCTTTCGGTGATACGGCGGTGGCCAACAATGCCAATGACGTGGCGCTGGGTTCCGGCTCGAGCACGACCACGGCGGTTGGTACGGCCAGCTACGTGATCGCCGGCACGACCTACAACTTCGCCGGCACTACGCCGGGCAGTACGGTGAGCGTGGGCGCGGGAGGCGCCGAGCGCACCATCACCAATGTCGCGGCCGGCCGCATCGGGCAGAACAGCACGGATGCGATCAACGGCTCGCAGCTCTATGCGGTGACGCAGGCGGTGAATGCTGTCGCGTCTAGCGCCACGCCGATCCACTACTACAGCGTCAACGACAACGGCGTGCAGGGCGGTAACTACCTCAACCGGGGTGCCAGCGGGGTCAATGCACTCGCCGCCGGTGTGAATGCCGTGGGTTCAGGCGCGTCGTCGGTGGCGGTCGGCAGCTCGGCCGTGGCGAGCAATGAATCCTCAGTCGCGGTCGGCGCGAGTACCAACGCAGCGGGCAGGTTGTCAGTAGCTGTCGGCCTGCAAGCCGCGGTCACCGACAACGAAGGAGTTGCCATCGGCTACGTATCATCGGCGACGCTTGGCGGCGTGGCCATCGGCTCTCGGGCGGTGGCGAGCGCACAGAACGCCACCGCTCTGGGCTTTAGTGCCGAATCGAGCGGGTTGAGCTCGCTCGCGGTCGGGCCTTCTTCTAAGGCAAATAGTGACCTCAGTGCTGCAGTGGGTCCGGGCAACAGCGCCACGGGAGTGCGGGCGATAGCGGTAGGCGCGCAATCGGTAGCGAACGGAACGGCGGCGACGGTCTTGGGTGCTCAGGCTAACGCGACAGGCGACAACGCGCTGGCGATCGGAACGACGGCCAAAGCAAATGGAGCCAGCGCGACGGCGATCGGCAATGCATCGCAAGCGCTGGCAGCGTCCACCGTGGCGCTGGGTGATACCAATACGGTGGCGGCCGTGGCCGGGACGGGCTCCATCGCTGGCGGCCACAACTCGCAGGTGCTCGGCGGCACCGGCGCGGTCGCACTGGGCGAAGGCCAGACCGTTAATGGCAACGGCGCGGTGGCGATCGGCGATCCGAACTCCGCGACGGGTACTGGCGCTGTCACGGTCGGTTCCAACAACACCTCCAACGGCGACGGCGCGGTCGCGATCGGCAACGGCAACAACGCGCAGGGCACCGGCTCCATCGCCATGGGCAACGCCAGCGCTGCGCAGGCGGCCGGCGGGGTGGCCTTCGGCAACGGTGCAGTCGCCACCAATGCCAACGACGTGGCGCTGGGTTCGGGCTCCACGACCACCACGGCGGTGGGCACGGCCAGCTACACGATTGCCGGTACCACCTATGCCTTCGCCGGCACCACGCCGGCCAGCACGGTGAGCGTGGGCGCGGCCGGTGCCGAGCGCACCATCACCAACGTCGCTGCCGGCCGCATCAGCAACAGCAGCACCGATGCGATCAACGGTTCGCAGCTGTGGGCGACCAACCAGGCGGTGGACAACCTCAGCAACGTGGTGGCGGCGGGCGCCACGCATTACTACAGCGTCAACGATGGTGGCACGCAGGGCGGCAACTACGCCAACAACGGCGCGACCGGCCTCAACGCGCTGGCCGCGGGCGTGGGTTCCACCGCGACGGCCGACAACAGCACGGCGCTGGGCCAGGGCACGGGCGTGTCGGTGCTGGGTGGCGTGGCGCTGGGTTCGGGGGCGGTGTCCGATCGGGCGATCGCGCCGGCCTCCGGCTCGATCATCGTCGGCACCAATGTGATCCCCTACAACACGACGGACCGCAACCTGCTCGGCGCGGTGTCGGTGGGCAACACCACTGATTTCCGCCAGATCACCAACCTGGCTGACGGTACGCAGGACCAGGATGCGGTGAGCCTGCGTCAGTTGAAGGGCGCGATGAGCTCGTTCTCGGTCACGCCGATCAAATACTTCCATGCCAACTCCGCGGCCACCGATTCGCTGGCAGCGGGTGCGGAGTCGGTCGCCATCGGTCCGCAGACCACGGTCAACGGCGACAACGGCATCGGCATGGGCAATGGTGCGATCGTGCAGCAGACCGCGCCGGGCGGTACGGCGATCGGACAGAACGCCACGGTGAACCTGGCCGACGGCGTGGCGCTGGGCACTAACTCGACGTCCAACGGTATCCAGGCGATGGCGCTGGGTGCGGGCACGGAAGCGGCGTTCGCCGGCAGTGTGGCGCTGGGCGCGGGTTCGAAGACGGATGCGGCGGTAGGTACGGCCAACACCGTGATCAACGGCCAGACCTACGCGTTCGCAGGCACCACGCCGGGCAGCACGATCAGCGTGGGCACGGTGGGCGCGGAGCGCACCATCACCAACGTCGCGGCCGGCCGCATCAGTGGCAGCAGTACGGATGCCATCAACGGCTCGCAGCTGTTCCAGACCAACCAGGCCATCGGCACCGTCGGCACGACCGTCACCAACCTGGGCAACTCCATCGCCAACAGCTACGGCGGCAACACCACCTACGATCCGACCACCGGCACCATCAACACCAGCATCACCTACGGCGGCAACACGTACAGCTCGCTGCAGCAGGTGTTCAACCAGATCAATACGGGTGGCATCAAGTATTTCCATGCCAACTCCAATCTGGCCGATTCGCTGGCGAACGGCTTGAACAGCGTGGCGATCGGACCGGTGTCGACGGCCAACACGGAGAACGCGGTATCGATCGGCAACGGCGCCACCGCGGGCGCGAATGTGGGTGACGTCGCCCTGGGTGCGGGCAGCAGCACTGGCACGGTGGTGCAGACCGGCAGCGGCACCATCGCCGGCAACACCTACACCTATGCCGGCGCGACGCCGACCAGCACGGTGAGCGTGGGTACGGTGGGTGCCGAGCGCACCGTGACCAACGTGGCCGCCGGCCAGGTCAACGGCAACAGCACGGATGCGATCAACGGCTCTCAGCTGTACGCGACCAACCAGGCGATCGACACGCTCAACAACACCGTGATCGCCAACGCCATCCACTACTACAGCGTGAACGACGGCGGCACGCAGGGCGGCAACTACGCCAACAACGGCGCGACCGGCGTGAACTCGCTGGCCGCCGGCGTGGATGCCACCGCGGCAGCGGATCGCAGCACCTCGCTGGGCCAGGGCACAGGCGTGTCGGTGCTGGGCGGCGTGGCGCTGGGCGCGGGGGCGGTGTCCGATCGCGCGATCGCACCGGCGTCCGGTTCGATCCTCGTGGGCACCAACGTCGTGCCGTACAACACCACGGACCGCAACCTGCTCGGCGCGGTGTCAGTGGGCAACGCCACCGACTTCCGCCAGATCACCAACGTGGCCGATGGCACGCTGGATCAGGATGCGGTGACCCTGCGCCAGCTGAAGGGTGCGATGGCCTCGTTCTCGGTGACGCCGATCAAGTACTTCCATGCCAACTCCACGGCGTCCGACTCGGCCGCGGTGGGCGCGGAGTCGGTGGCGATCGGTCCGAAGACCACGGTCAACGGCGACAACGGCATCGGCATGGGCAATGGCGCGATCGTGCAGCAGACGGCGCCGGGCGGCACGGCGATCGGCCAGAACGCCACGGTGAACCTGGCCGACGGCGTGGCGCTGGGCACCAACGCGACGTCCAACGGCATCCAGGCGATGGCGCTGGGCGCGGGCACGGAAGCGGCGTATGCGGGCAGCGTGGCGCTGGGTGCGGGATCGAAGACGGACGCGGCGGTCGGTACGGCCAGTGCGACGCTGGCGGGCACCACCTACAACTTCGCCGGCACGACGCCAGGCTCGACGGTGAGCGTGGGTGCGCTGGGCGCCGAGCGGACGCTGACCAACGTCGCGGCGGGCCGCATCAGCGGCAGCAGCACGGATGCGATCAACGGCAGCCAGTTGTACGCCACCAACCAGACGCTGCAGCAGCTGTACACCAGTCTGCAGAACCTCACCACCACGGTGAACAACATGCCCACCGGCGGTGGCGGCACGATCAACAACAACCCCACCTACCAGACCAGCGTGGACAACAGCACGCACGCTTCGGCCACCGGCAACAACTCGACGGCGGTCGGTGCGGGCTCGACCGCTACCGGCGACAACAGCGTGGCGATCGGCGCCAACTCGGTGGCCAATACCGCCAACAGCGTGTCGGTGGGTTCGGCCGGCCATGAGCGCACCATCACCAACGTGGCACCCGGCGTGAATGCGACGGATGCGGCGACGGTGGGGCAGGTGAACCAGGCCATCGAGACGGCCAAGAACTGGTCGAAGGACTATGTCGACCAGCGCTTCCAGACCGTCGACCGCGACCTCAACCGTATCGGCAATCGCGCCAACGCGGGCATCGCTTCGGCGATGGCGATGGCGAGCCTGCCGCAGGCCTACCAGCCGAACCAGAGCTCAGCGGGCGTGGCGCTGGGCACCTTCCACGGCGAAAGCAGCATTGCGGTCGGCGTGTCCACCATCAGCGAGAGCGGTCGCTACGTGTTCAAGCTCAACGCCACCACCAACTCGCGCGGCGATGCCGGCGCGGGCGTCGGTGCGGGCGTGGTGTGGTGAGGGCGGGCATGACCATGAGCGATATCAAAGGAGCCAATTCCATGCGTACTTCTTTCAAGCACCTCGCCGCGGCCTCGCTCGCGCTTGCCCTTACTTGTGGCTTGGCCGCCTGCGGCAATGTCAGCCACGAGATCGCCAAGGACGGCGGCTCGGCCGGTCAGATGGTCTGGCCGGAGCCGGGCGACACCACGCCGATGCACAAGGGCGGCACCTTCCCGAACCTGGCGAATCTGCGCCAGGTGAAGGCGGGGCTCAACAAGGGCCAGGTCTCGGACTTGATCGGCTATCCGCATTTCAGCGAAGGCGTGTGGGGCGTGCGCGAGTGGAACTACCTGTTCAACTTTCGCAAGCCCGGCACGGATGAAGTGACGGTGTGCCAGTACAAGGTGCTGTTCGACGACGACAAGATCGCGCGCAGCTTCTATTGGAAGCCGGAAGGATGCGCGGCGCTGCTGGAGGAACCGAAGCCTGCGCCGGCCGCGGCGGCACCGGCGGCGAACAAGCCGCGAGTGTTGTCGGCCGATGCGTTGTTCGCCTTCGACAAGGCCGACCTGTCGCCCGCTGGCCGCCGCACGCTGGACGATCTTGCCGATGAGCTGAAGGGGCAGGGCGACAAGCTGCGTTCGGTGCGCATCGCCGGTTACACGGATCGCCTGGGCGGCGAGGCGTACAACCAGGCCTTGTCGCAGCGGCGCGCCGAGTCGGTGAAGGCGTACCTGGTGGAGCAGGGCGTGCCGGCCAGTCGCATCAGCGCGGAAGGGTTCGGCAAGGCGGATCAGGTGAAGGAGTGCGCGGATGGGGTGCGTGCGCAGTTGATTGCGTGCCTGGCGCCGAATCGGCGTGTGGAAGTGAAGATCGACAGCGAGTAACGGCGCGCTTCGATTTCACGGGTGCTCCATAGCCGTGGAACTCTTCTCCCCGCTGGGGAGAAGATGCCGGTAGGCAGATGAGGGGTGGGTGCTCGAGGAAGCGTTTCGACGAGGCGGGGCAAGCTCTTCCCTTGCTGCTTCTACGCTTCGCCCGGCCCCTCACCCCAACCCTCTCCCCGGTGGGGAGAGGGGGCTGGAGGTTTTCGCGGGTGCACAGCACTTCTCCCTCTCCCCTCCGGGGAGAGGGCGGGGTGAGGGGCGGGTGCTCGAGAATGCGTCGCATCGTGCGGGCATTTCGCGCCTGAGGTTCTGGCAAGCCTTCAATCTCTCGCTCCGCCCGGCCCCTCACCCCAACCCTCTCCCCGGAGGGGAGAGGGGGCTGGAGGTTTTCGCGGGTGCACAGCACTTCTCCCTCTCCCCTCCGGGGAGAGGGCGGGGTGAGGGGCGGGTGCTCGAGAATGCGTCGCATCGTGCGGGCATTTCGCGCCTGAGGTTCTGGCAAGCCTTCAATCTCTCGCTTCGCCCGGCCCCTCACCCCAACCCTCTCCCCGGAGGGGAGAGGGTGCTGGAGGTTTTCGCGGGTGCACAGCACTTCTCCCTCTCCCCTCTGGGGAGAGGGCGGGGTGAGGGGCGGGTGCTCGAGAATGCGTCGCATCGTGTGGGCATTTCGCGCCTGAGGTTCTGGCAAGCCTTCAATCTCTCGCTCCGCCCGGCCCCTCACCCCAACCCTCTCCCCGGAGGGGAGAGGGGGCTGGAGGTTTTCGCGGGTGCACAGCACTTCTCCCTCTCCCCTCCGGGGAGAGGGCGGGGTGAGGGGCGGGTGCTCGAGAATGCGTCGCATCGTGCGGGCATTTCGCGCCTGAGGTTCTGGCAAGCCTTCAATCTCTCGCTCCGCCCGGCCCCTCACCCCAACCCTCTCCCCGATGGGGAGAGGGGGCTGACTGAGGCGGTTTTCTTTTCAGCGCAAAATCCACTGCTGCGGCGCCAGCCCGTTGTCCGTCCACAGTTGCAGCTGCGTGCCATGCGTGGTCGAGCCGGCCGGATCGTCCAGCATCAGCGAGCCGGATGCCTGGTTCATCAGCTTGTAGCTGCCATTGCCCAGATCCATGAACTGCCAGTTCTGGTTGGCGTTATTGGCGCAGCCCCACAGCGTGACGAGGTTGCCGGGTGAGGTGCTGCCGCCGGTGTTGTCCACGCACAGGCCGGTCTGCTGGTTCTGGATGCTGAACCAGCCGCTGCCTTTGGCGTGCACGATCCAGTTCTGCACCGGCGCGTTGTTGCAGTCCCACAGTTCCGCGCTGGTGTTGTTGGCGGTAGACCAGCCGGTGTTGTCCAGGCATAGCGCCGGCGCCTGCACGCTCTGGAACACGTGCATCGAGCCGTCCGCCGGCAGGCGGTTCCATGCTTCGCTGGCGAAGTAGGTGATGCAGCCGCCGTTGAGGTAGTCCGATGCCAGCTCCAGGATGCTGGAGCCATCGGCCGCGGGAAGCAGTGCCGAGGAGTAGTTGGGGCAGTAGTTGTCGTACGCGCCGGGCACCTGCACTGGCGCGGCGATGGTGTACCAGTTGCCGGTGCCGTCCACGTTGGTGTTGACGAACAGCACCTTGCCATTGGACGCCGACACGCTGCCATTGGATTCGTACATCACCTGGCCGACCAGCAGGATCGCGCCGTTGGCCGACAGCACCGACGGACTCCATTTGTTGAGCGGTGCGTGTTCCAGGTACTGGCCGCTGGCCGTCTGTACCTTGCTGCCCATGTTGGTCGGATCGCCGTAGTTCCAGCCGTCGGTGGAGGTGCGCGAGAACACCGTGCAGGCGGCGGGGCCGCACAGTTCGTAGCTCATGAAGAAATGACCGTTGGGCAGTTTGCTCACCGTGATCATGCCGGGGCGGTCGCCCTGGATGGTGCTGCGCACGGTGTCGCTCTTGTCCTGCCAGGTGCTGCCGTTGTAGCTGCGGATCTGCGCCAGCTTCTGGCTGCAGCACGGGTCGGTCTCGTCGGACCAGAACATCACCAGCGCGCCGTCGCTGGCGACGCTGAACTCCGGCTCCCACAGCCCATGACTGCTGTCGCCGGCGAGTACCGGCGTGCTGTGGTAGGTCCACGACACGCCCTGGTTGGTGCTGACGTAGACCTCCACCGCCGGCGTGCCGCCGGAGAAGTAGGAGGCGGCGGAGATCAGCGTGCCCGCGGCGAGCGAGCCGACCTGCTGCGGAAGTTCGTACAGCGTGGCGCAGCAGCGTTCGGTGCTGCCGGATGCGGTGGGTACCGGACCGAGCAGAGTCCAGCTGGCGCCGTTGTCGGTGCTGCGGAAGATGATCCCGTTGGTACTGGCGATCAGCTGGCCGTAGGTGTTGGCGGGGCCGTGTTCGAGGCGCACGACGCGCGGGTAGAGCGTACTGCCTTGCAGGACGGTGCCGGTCGCGGCATGGGCGGTGCCCAGGGTGACGAGCAGCCACAGAAAACACAGACAGGACCACCAGGAACGAATGCGCTGCATGACGTTCTCTCCGGATGAGTAGGTGGCGTGTTTTGAAAGTGTGGAGCATGCGGGCCGGTGGTCCGGCCTCGTGTTGAAACTCTTCTCCCCGCCGGGGAGAAGGTGCCGACAGGGTGGGGATCGAGAAAAGCGACGGGGCGGGACAAGCTCTGCCTTTGCCTCTTCTACGCTTCGGCCGACCCCTCACCCCAACCCTCTCCCCGGAGGGGAGAGGGGGTTAAAGAGTGGTCAGCGGCCGATCTCGCGCAGCGGCTTGCCTGCCATCAGGTTCCGTTCGATCTGCTCCAGCGTGACGCCTTTGGTCTCCGGCACCAGCCAGAACGTCAGCACGATGAACACCGCGTTGAGCGCGGCGTACAGCCAGAACGTGTTGGCGTTGCCGATGCTGTTGAGCAGGCTGAGGAAGGTATAGCCCACGATCGTGTTGGTGATCCAGTTGGTGCAGGTGGAGACGCCGATGCCGAAGTCGCGGCCCTTGAGCGGCTGGATCTCCGAGCACAGCGTCCAGATCAGCGGGCCGGCCGACATCGCGAAGCCGACGATGAACATCAGCAGCATCGCTACGGTGAAGTACTGCTCGGTCTGGCCGTTGATGCCGCCATGCATCATCGCGCCCACCACGCCCAGGCCCACGGCCATCACGGTGAAGCCGGTGTAGAGGATCGGCTTGCGGCCCCAGCGGTCGATCAGGGCGATGGCGATGAAGGTGGCCAGCACGTTGGTCAGGCCCACCAGCGCGGTGAACCACATCTGTGCGGCCGTGTCGTAGCCCATTTCCTTGAAGATGCGCGGCGCGTAGTACATCACCACGTTCATGCCGGTGAACTGCTGCATGAGCTGCAGCAGCGCGCCCAAGTACACGGAGCGGCGGAAGTTGCGGTTCTCGGTGAACAGGTCCCAGCTGCGCTGCGGGGTCTTGAGCTGCTCCTGGATGTCGGCAGCCTCGCGCGCCACCACGACCTCGTCGCCACGCAGGCGGCGCAGCACCTCGATGGCCTCGTCGCGGCGGCCGCGCATCATCAGCCAGCGCGGGCTGTCGGGCAGGCCCAGCACGCCGAGCAGGAACAGCGCGCCGGGAATAGCGATGATGCCGAGCATCCAGCGCCAGGCACCGTGATAGCTGAAGGCGGTGTCGGAAAGGAAGGCCACCAGGATGCCGATGGTGATCATCAGCTGGTAGGTCGAGATCATCGCGCCGCGGATATGCTCCGGCGCCACTTCGGCCAGATACAGCGGCGCGGTGAAGGTGGCCAGGCCGATGGCCAGGCCCAGGATCACGCGCGCGGCGATCAGCGTCTCCGGCGACCAGGCCACGCCGCACAGCAGCGAGCCGATGACGAACAACACCGCGCCGAGGATCAGCGAACGCTTGCGGCCCAGATGCGAGGACATCCAGCCCGCACCCAGCGCACCGGCGGCGGCGCCGAGCATCATCGAGCTGACGATCATTTCGATCATGTGATCGCTGATGGCGAACTCCGCCTTGATGAACTGCGTGGCGCCCGAGATCACGCCGATGTCCAGCCCGAACATCAGGCCGGCCAGCGCGGCGAGCACACAGGTGTAGATCACGGTGCCCCGGGTCCGGGCGGTGGGTGATGCGATGACTTGGGAATTCATGGACGGGACGACCTCGCTTGCGTGAATGGATGACCGCCAGGTGTGGATAAACAGATCAGGCGCGACGGGATGGTTCCGGCGGCCTGCCGCGAAAGCGCGGCTCGGGCAGGCCGGCGACGCCGGGCTCGACCGCGAACAGCGCGCCGGCCAATGGCTGCGCCGCCAGCGCCTCGGCGGACAGGCCGTCGCGCGCGCTGGTGATGTAAAGCGTGTCCAACCGCGGGCCGCCGAAGGCGGGGCGAGTCGGTTGCGTGGCCGCTACCTCGATGACGCGGTCGACGCGGCCGTCCGGTGCGTAGCGCAGCACGCGGCCCAGGCCCCATTGCGCGTTCCACAGGAAGCCTTCGGCATCGATCGCCGAACCGTCCGGTTCGCCGCGCGGATCGTCTTCGCGCGCGAACACGCGCGGTTCGCCGCAGCGGTCGCCGTAGTCGCAGGCATGGATCAGGCGCGAGGGCGAATCGCAGAAATACATCGTGCCGCCGTCGGGGCTGAAGGCGATGCTGTTGCTGATGCTCACGCCGGGCAGGTTGAGGCGTTCCAGGGTGAGGTCGGTGTTGAGCCGGTAGAAGGCGCCCACCGGCTGGCGCGTCTCGCCCGGACCGGGCTCATGCAGCGTGCCGAACACGAAACGGCCCTGGCGATCGCAGGCGCCGTCGTTGAGGCGGGTGGGCAGGCCCGGTTCCACGTCCACCAGCGGCAGCAGCGTCTCGCTCTGCGGATGGAAGAAGGCCAGGCGCGAGGCGAGCCCGAGCAGCAGCCAGCCGTCCGTCTCGCACAGCGCGAGGCAGCCGAGGCGCTCGGGCATGTTCCATTGCCGCAGCGCGCCGCTGGCGGGCTCGAGGCGCCACAGCACCGCGGCGTGGATGTCGGTCCAGTACAGCGCCTGCTCGCGTTCGCTCCACAGGATGCCTTCGCCGAGCGTGTTGGCGGCCTCGTGGACGAGGTGCGCGTTCATACCCAGCCGCCGTCGACGAGGAAGGACTGGCCGGTGCACATGCGGCTGTCGTCCGCGCCCAGGAACAGCGCGGCGCGTGCAAGGTCTTCGGCCATCAGGTATCCGGGCAGGCATTGCGTGCGTTCGATCTCCGCTTCGCCGTCGGCATCCAGCCACAGGCGGCGTTGTTTCTCGGTGATCACCCAGCCGGGCACCAGCGCGTTGATGCGGATGCGCTCGCGGCCAAGCTCGCGCGCCAGGCCGTTGACCAGGCCATGCACCGCGGACTTGGCCATGGCGTACATCGGATAGCCGGCGTTCTTCTTCATCCAGCCGGTGGAGCCCAGGCAGATGACCGAGCCGCCGCCGAGCGCGCGCATGTCATCGCGCACCGCCTGGGTGGCGAAGTACTGATGGCGCAGGTTGATGGCGATGCTGCGGTCGAACTGCTCGCTGGTGGTGTCGCCGAAGCGGTGGCGCACATCGTTGGCCGCGTTGTTCACCAGCACGCCGACCGGGCCGTGCGTATCGCGCGCGACAGCGACCGCCGCGTGCAGGGCGTCCAGATCAGTGACATCGCAGGTAATGAATGTGGGCCGGTGGCTCTCGCCGGCGAGGCTTTCGGCCAGCGCCTGGCCATGCTCGCGGTCGATGTCGATGAAGGACACGCGCGCGCCCTGGCGCGCGAAGTGTTCGACGAAGGCGGCGCCGATGCCGGTAGCGCCGCCGCTGACGAACACGTGGCGGTCGCGCAGGCTCGGATAGGTGGCGTACTGGTTCATGCTCACCACTCCGCCACGCTGCCGTCGGCATGGCGCCACAACGGATTGCGCCAGCGGTGGCCGAGCTTGGCGCGCTCGGCGACGTACTCTTCGTTCACCGTGACGCCCAGGCCGGGGCCGGTAGGCATGGTGACGTAGCCGTCCTGGTAGGCGAACACGTTGCGGTCGGTGACGTAGTCGAGCAGGTCGTTGGACGCGTTGTAGTGGATGCCCAGGCTCTGCTCCTGAATGAACGCGTTGTGGCACAGCGCATCCAATTGCAGGTTGGCGGCCAGCGCGATAGGACCGAGCGGGCAATGGAAGGCGACCGCCACGTCGTAGGCTTCGGC
Source organism: Dyella sp. CR10 (assembly GCF_055814425.1). Taxonomy (NCBI): domain Bacteria; kingdom Pseudomonadati; phylum Pseudomonadota; class Gammaproteobacteria; order Lysobacterales; family Rhodanobacteraceae; genus Dyella; species Dyella sp. CR10. The sequence goes on along the minus strand of NZ_CP185986.1, from coordinate 2,910,197 downwards.
CATCGCCGCGATCTTGCGCGTCTCGGTGATGCCGCCGGCGTGCGAGGGATCGGGCTGCAGGATGTCCACGCCGCCGGTCTCGAGCACGCGCTTGAAGTCGTAGCGCGAATACAGGCGCTCGCCCAGCGCGATCGGCGCGGGCGAAATGGAGGCCAGCTCGGGGATGCATTCGAGGTAATCCGACAGCACCGGTTCCTCGATGAACATCAGCTTGTACGGCGCCAGCTCGCGCATCAGCACCTTGGCCATCGGCTTGTGCACGCGGCCGTGGAAGTCCAGGCCCAGGCCGATGTTCGGCCCGACCGCGTCGCGCACCGCCTGCACGTTGGCGAGCACGCGCTCGACCTTGTCGTGGCTGTCGACGTACTGCATTTCCTCGGTGGCATTCATCTTCACCGCGGTGAAACCGCGCGCCACGGCTTCCTTGGCGGCCTGCGCAGTGTCGGCCGGGCGGTCGCCGCCGATCCACGAGTACACGCGGATGCGATCGCGCACCGGGCCGCCGAGCAGGTCGTATACCGGCCGGCCCAGATCCTTGCCTTTGATGTCCCACAACGCCTGGTCGATGCCGGCGATCGCGCTCATCAGGATCGGTCCGCCGCGATAGAAGCCGGCGCGGTACATCACGCTCCACAGGTCCTCGATGTGGCGCGGGTCCTTGCCGACCAGGTAATCGGAGAGCTCATCGACCGCCGCCGCGACGGTCTGCGCTCGGCCCTCGACGACCGGCTCGCCCCAGCCGCTGATGCCGGCATCGGTATCGATGCGCAGGAACAGCCAGCGTGGCGGCACGAGGAAGGTGGTGAGGCGGGTGATCTTCATGCACGGGGTCCTTGCGAATCAGCCTGGAGATGCCGCCAGGCGTCGGCGAAAGCGCGCGCGCGGGCGGCGACTTCGCCGGCCGGGCGGCCGGGTGCGTACAGCGACGAACCGATGCCGAAGCCGGCGGCGCCGGCGGCCAGCCACGGCGCCATGGTGTCCGGCGCGATGCCGCCGACCGGCAGCACGGCGACCTGTCTGGGCAGCACCGCGCGCCAGGCTTTGAGCACGGCGGGCGTGAACTGCTCGGCGGGAAACAGCTTCAGCGCATCCGCACCGGCGGCGAGCGCGGCGAAGGCCTCGGTCGGCGTGGCCACGCCGGGCACGCAGTAGAGGCCGGCCTGCTTGGCCGCACGGATCACCGCGACGTCGGCGTGCGGCATCACGATCAGGCGGCCGCCGGCGTCGGCGACGTCCTTCACCCGCGCCGGATCCAGCACCGTGCCGGCGCCGATCAGGTAATCGTTGCCCAGCGTGTCTGCCAGGCGGCGGATGCTCACGCAGGGTTCGGGCGAATTGAGCGGCACTTCGAGCACGCGGAAACCGTTGCCGGTCAGCGCATGGCCGATATCGACGGCTTCGTCGGGATGCAGGCCGCGCAGGATCGCGACCAGCGGCAGGGATTGCAGCCAGGTATTCATGAAGTGGAGGCCGTCGCTTGCGGGGAGACGAGGGCGGCCGCGGCGGCGATGCGCCACAGGCCACGGGCGGTGGTGGCGTCCGGCGCGCGCTCCAGGCGCAGGCCGAACACATCGGCGGCGCGCAGATAGCGTTGGCACAGCGCGTCCTCGCCGACCATCCAGAGGACGTCGTGCGCATCGGCCCAGCCGGCGGCCAGCGCCATGCGCAGTTCTTCGCCGATCAAGAGGCCGGACAGGTAATCGGGCACGGAGGATGGCGCGAGCACGCCGTCGAGCATCAGCACGCGCGCGGAGAACAGTCGCGACAGCACGCCGGCCGCGCCGCTGTCGCGCGCGGCGGCGACGCCGCGCAGGAAGGCCGCGTCGTCGTCGCGCGCTTGCGGCAGTTGCGCGCCGAGGATGGAATGCTGGCGCAGCAGGCCGTACAGCTCGCCGGTCATCACCGTGGCAAAGCCCACGACTTCGCCGCCGTGCAGCCGCACCCATTTACTGTGCGTGCCGGGCAGCAGGAGGTGCGTGGCATCGGGTTGGCGCGCGAGCACGCCGACGATCTGGGTTTCCTCGCCGCGCATCACATCGGGGCGTTGCGGATCGCGCAGGCCCGGCACCAGGTGCACGACATAGCCATTGGGCGCATCCAGGCGGGTGAGCTGGCGTGCGAGGCGGTCGATGCTCGTGGGCGTATCCAGGTAAGGCGCTTCGAGCCAGCCGTTGCGACTGCCGACCATGCCGCAGGCGAGTACCGGCAAGGCCGGCCAATCGCGCGCGGCCAGGGCGAACGCTTCCGGAAAGCCGCCGGCAGGCAACTGGCGGATGCCGTGGGGCAGGGCACGCGTGTCGAGCACGGCACCGCCCTGGTCGAACAGGTAGGCGCGCAGATGGGTGCTGCCCCAGTCCAGGGCGATCAGCGCGGCGTTCACGCGGAGGTTTTCCGGCGGGCGCGCGTGCGGCTGCGGCGCAGGTTGTCGCGCGAGTCGGCAATCATCGCCAGCATCGCCTTGCGCGCCACTTCCGGCTGCTTCTTGCGGATCGCCTCCAGCACCTGCTGGTGATACGGCAGCGAGTACTTGAAGTTGCTGGCGCTGCGCGAGGACAGGCTGAAGAAGGTGCTCAGCGCGGTTTCCACCACTGCGAACAGCGAATGCAGCAGTTCATTGCCGGTGGCGTGTAACACGGCATCGTGGAAACGCAGGTCGGCCTCGTTCCATGCTTCGAGCGTCTGCGACGCATCCATCGCGCGATAGGCCGCATCGATCTCGGTCAGCTGCACGGCCGTGCGATGGCGCGCGGCGGCGGCGGCCGCGGCCGGCTCGATCAGCTCGCGCATCTCCACCAGCTTGTCGACGAAGTCGTCGGCCGGCATGGACGCGCAGCGCCAGGCCAGCACGTCGGCATCCAGCTGGTTCCAGTAGCGTTCTTCCTGCACGCGCGCGCCGACGCCGGTGCGCGAGGCGATCAGCCCTTTGGCCGACAGCACCTTCAGCGCTTCGCGCAGGGCGGTACGGCTGACGCCGAGCGTTTCGGCGAGGGTCTCTTCGCGTGGCAGCACTTCGCCGGGTTTCACCTGGCCGCTGACGATGCGCTGGCCGAGTTCGTGCATCACGTGTCCATACAAGGTGCGAACGGCGAGCGGCTTCTTCATGCAGATCCTTAGAAAAGATTCCCCGTAAGTCTTTCGGACGAGAGGGCGGCGGTGCCGCTCGTCGCCTGACGTTCCCTCGCGTCAGGTCCAATTGTCATACAAACGGACTATAAGCACTTCGCTCGCATCCCGACAAGCGCCACGCCGCCGTCGGCATCGCCGGACGCAAAACCTTCCTCCGGAGCGCATGACGCATTGCGAAATTTCCCATGTCGATTGTGAAAAACGCAGCGACGTAAACAGGCACGTAACGCAAGCTGCAGGGCCTTTCGCGCGCCTTGAGCGAGGTGCTGCACCAGCGGATGTTGCATTGCGCAAGGCCGAAAAAGAGTGCGTCGGCTCACTTGCACGATAATCATACAATGTGGTTGCATGCCCCGTCCCGTAAGGGTCTCGTAAGGGGAAGAAGACACATGCGACAGGCAGTGCTGCTGGGTTCCTTGCTAGGTGCGATGACGATGGCGATAACAGTGCAGGCGACGGAAGCGAAGCGCGAAACCTTCGGCGCGATGCCCGACGGCAAGGCGGTGGAGGCGGTAGTGCTCGACAGCGGGCATGGCGTGCGCGTACGCGTGATCGCCTATGGCGCAAGCCTGCAGGAGGTGATCGCGCCCGACCGCGACGGCAAAGGCGCCGACATCCTGCTGGGCTATGCCAGGTTCGACGATTACCTGAAGAAGCCGCAGTACTTCGGTGCCACCGTGGGCCGCTATGCCAACCGCATCGCCAAGGGGCGCTTCATGCTCGACGGGCATGCCTATCAGGTGCCGGTCAACGACGGGCCCAATTCGCTGCACGGCGGCAACCAGGGTTTCGACAAGGTGCTATGGGCCGTGGGCGACGTGAAAAGCAGTGCGGATGGCGCCAGCGTCACGCTCACTCATGTCAGTCCCGACGGCGACATGGGCTACCCCGGCAAGCTCACCGCGACGGCCATCTATACGCTGGACGCGCACAATCGCCTGACCATCGAATACCGCGCGACCACCGACAAGCCCACCATCGTCAACCTGACCAACCATGCCTACTGGAACCTGGCGGGCGAGGGTTCGGGCAGCGTGATGGAGCAGCGGCTGACGATTCCCGCCGAGACCTTCCTGCCGATCGATGCGACCTCGATTCCGCTGGGCGAATTCAAGCCGGTAGCGAATACACCTTTCGACTTCCGCCAGGGCAAGCCGATCGGCCGCGACATCCGCACGCCGGACTCGCAGCTGCTCAACGGCCGCGGCTACGACCACGATTTCGTGATCGCGCGCGACGTGGCCAAGGAGCCGCGGCTGGTGGCGAAAGTCGAGGACCCCAAGTCGGGCCGCGTGATGATCCTGAAATCGACCATGCCGGGCCTGCAGTTCTATTCCGGCAACTTCCTCGATGCCACCAGCGTGGGCACAGGCGGACATGTGTACCGCCAGGGCGATGCGTTCGCGCTGGAGCCGCAGTTCCACCCGGATACGCCCAACCAGCCGGCTTTCGGTTCGGCGCGACTGGCGCCGGGGCAGGAGTATCGCCACACCATCGTGTACGAATTCGGCACGGAGCCGGTGCAAGGCAAGCGCTGACGCTCGCGTAGAGCCCGCCTGCAGAGACAGACATCTAGGACGCCCGGCGACGGGCGTCACGGGGCCGCTTTGTCCCTCGCGGCCGAGCACAACCGACGCCGCCATCGCATCCGGCGGCCGTGACTGACGATAAGGGGAGTACCGGATGAAGCATGCACTGATGGCGACGGCGCTGGGCCTGGCGGTCCTGTTCGCGACGCCTGCCTTCGCCCAGCAGGACACCGCCGCCGCGCGCTGGACGCCGGCCCAGGCCAAGGCGTGGTACGCGAAGCAGGCATGGCCGCTGGGCAGCAACTACGTTCCCGCCAATGCCATCAACGAACTGGAAATGTGGCAGGCGGCGACGTTCGACACGGCGCGCATCGATCTCGAACTGGGCTGGGCGCAGAAGCTGGGCATGAACACCATGCGCGTGTTCCTGCACGATCTGCTGTGGCAGCAGGACGCGGCCGGCTTCAAGCAGCGCATCGAACAGTTCCTGGCCATTGCCGACAAGCATCACATCAAGCCGATCTTCGTGCTGTTCGATTCATGCTGGGATCCGGAGCCCAGGCTGGGTCCGCAGCATCCGCCGATCCCTGGCGTGCACAACTCCGGCTGGGTGCAGAGCCCCGGCGTGGCGCTGGCCGATCCGAGCCAGTACCCGCGCCTGGAGTCCTACGTGAAGGACATCGTCGGCAGCTTCGCCAAAGACTCGCGCATCCTGGCCTGGGACGTGTGGAACGAACCGAATAATCCCGGCGGCGGCAACTACGACGCGAGGGAGCCGAAGGACAAGTTCGACCTGGTCGCCAAGCTGCTGCCGCAGGTGTTCGCCTGGGCGCGCGGCGCCTCGCCCACGCAGCCGCTGACCAGCGGTCTGTGGGAGCACGATGACTGGTCCGACCCGGCCAAGCTCGATGCGGTGGAGCGCACCCAGGTCGAGCAGTCCGACGTGATCAGTTTCCACAACTACGGCTGGCCGGAAGATTTCGCGCGGCGCGTGAAGCAGCTGGAAGGCTACGGCCGCCCGCTGATCTGCACCGAATACATGGCGCGCGGCAACGGCTCGACCATCGATGGTGTGCTGCCGCTGGCCAAGAAGCTCGACGTCGGCATGGTCAACTGGGGTTTCGTCGACGGCAAGTCGCAGACCATCATGCCGTGGGATTCGTGGCAGCGGCCGTACACCTTCCAGCCGCCCACGCTGTGGTTCCACGATCTGCTGCATGGCGACGGCACGCCGTATCGCCAGCGCGAAGCCGAAATCCTGCGCGGCCTGTCGCACGCCCCGCGCGGCAAGGTGCCGGCGGACGTTGCGACGTATCCGGCCGAGGGCCTGCTCAAGAGTCGCTGATGTTCTTCACCCGATGACGCGGGCCCGCGAGGCGCGGGCCGCGGTTTCTCTTTCTCAACGCATGCCGCCGGCACGCGCCGGGCGCGCTTTACTCCGATGAACGGGGAGGTTTGTCGCATGAACCGCTATCGTATCCCGCTTTCCCTGCTCGCCGTCGCGGTCGCCGCCGCGCTGGCGCCCGCGTACGCCGCCGACAACAACGGCGCCGATCCGCAGCAGGCTACCGACCAGGCCGCGCCGCCGCCCGCGAAGAAGAAGGCCGGTACCGCCGACGAGGCTTCCACGAAGAACGCGGTGAACCTCTCCGGCGTCGTCGTGACGCCGCTGCGCGAAAGCCTGCGCAGCGCGCAGGCGCTCAAGCAGGATTCGCGCATGGTCGTCGATTCCATCGTCGCCGAGGACATCGGCAAGCTGCCCGACAACAGCGTGGCCGACGCCCTGCAACGCATCACCGGCGTGCAGGTGGCGCAGGGCTTCCAGGGCGAGACCAGCTCGGTGGTGATCCGCGGCCTGCCCAACGTGATCACGACCTTGAACGGCCGCGAGATATTCAGCGGGGTGGGGCGCGCATTCGCTTTCCAGAACCTGCCGGCCACCGCGGTGAAGACGGTGCAGGTGTACAAGACCAGCGAAGCGAGCCTGCCCGACGGCGGCATCGCCGGCCTGGTGGACATGCAGCTGTATCGCCCGCTGGATTTCGACGGCGCCAAGGTCGCCGCCACGCTCACCGGCACGCACAGCAAGTACGGCGGCCGCACCGATCCCAATGGAAGCCTGCTCCTGAGCAACCGCTGGTCGACCGACATCGGTGAGTTCGGCGCGCTGCTCAACGTGGGCTACGACAAGCAGCGCTACCAGTACAACGCGGTGTGGGCGGACTTTCCCAAGGTGCTCACCGGCGGCGACGGCCAGCCGATCCGCACCGCCAATGGTGATCTCATCTCCGCGCCCAATGGCTTCGGCGCCGACTACAACATCGGCAGCCGCAAGCGCCAGGAAGCGAACTACGCCTTGCAGTGGAAGCCTAACAAGGACACCGAGGTCTATGTCGAAGGCCTCTACACCTGGGATTCGGATCGCTACAACCAGCCGTTCTATTTCAGCTTCCCGGTGGGCGTGGTCAGCCCGTCGCAGCTGGCGGTGACCAGCAACTGCTACGCCAACCAGCTGACCGGCTCGCCGTACTACGGCCAGCGCATCTGCGACGCGTCCAGCGGCGTATGGACCGGCGATACCTATGCGGCCACCAGTACGCAGGCGCACGAGCAATGGGGCCACGACATCCAGAACTCGATCGGCATGAAGTGGCACGGCGACAAGCTCAACCTGTCCACTGATCTGTCGTTCAATTCCAGCTCGTTCCACGACCAGACCTTCATCGTCGACACCTTCCTCAAGGGGCCGATCACCACCGTGTGGAACGGCAAGCAGAACTGGGGGCTCGGCGGCAATCCGCAGGTGGATCCATCGAACTACTACCTCAATGGCCTGTTCCAGACCTGGAACAACCAGCGCGGCGAGCAGACGGCGTGGCGTGGCGACGGCACGTACGACATCGGCGGCGATTTCTTCCAGTATCTGGATTTCGGCCTGCGCTATTCGAACCACAAGGCCGAATACCGTGGCAGCGTGGAGATCTCCACACCGCCGCCGGGCGGCACCGGCCAGATCGCGCTCAACCCGAACCCCGCCAACCAGGTAGTGGCACGCTTCCCGAGCGGCTATTTCTGCAACCAGCCGACCACCGACGCGATTCCCACGACGTGGCTGAGCGGCTGCTACAACTTCCTCACCAATAACGCCGACGCGATCCGTGGCTTGTACGGCCTGCCTGCCGGCCTGGCGCCGGAAAATCCCGGCCGCTTCTATCACATCCAGGAGAAGTCGTACGCCGGCTACCTGCAGCTCGGCTACGGCGGCGAACTGTTCGGACTGCCATACGACGGCCTGGCGGGCATGCGCGTGGAGCGCATCAAGCGTCATCTGGATGCCTATTCGTTCGATGCGTCCTCAGGCGTGTACTCGCCGCTGTCGGCCTCGACCAGCGCGCCGGTCTATCTGCCCAACCTCAGCTTCAACCTGCATCTGCGCGAGGATTTGCAGTTGCGTCTGGTGGCGGCCAAGACGGTGACTTATCCGGGCTTCGGTGCGCTCAATCCGTCGATCTCGCTCAACCCGGGCACGATCAACCGCGCCGGCGCGGCGAGCAGCGGCAATCCCAACCTCAAGCCGATCCGCAGCAACAACTACGACGCGTCGCTGGAGTGGTACTTCGCGCCGGGCAGCTACCTGAGCGGCGGCCTGTTCTATCGCGACATCAACGGCTACATCCAGAACTACATCACCGATGTGACCATCGGTGGCCAGCCCTACCAGCTCAACTCGCCGCAGAGCGCGGGCTCGGGCCATCTCGACGGCGCGGAACTGGCCTATCAGCAGTTCTTCGACTTCCTGCCCGGCCCGTGGAGCGGGCTGGGCGTGCAACTCAACTACACCTACATCCAGGGCTCCACGCGCTCGCCGCAGGTGATCGGCGGCCCGGTGCTCACCTCGCCGCTGCAGAACGTGTCGAAGAACAACTACAACGCCGTGCTGATGTACGAGAAGTACGGCTGGTCCGCGCGCCTGGCTTACAACTACCGCAGCCGCTATATCCAAGGCTTCAACCAGCCCACGGTGGCGGGCGTGAACGACGAGGTGAAGCCGGCCAACCAGCTGGATTTCTCGCTGGGCTACGACGTCAACCCCAACGTGACGGTGGTGCTCAACGCGACCAACATCCTCGGCGCCGACCTGCACCAGTACTGGGGCAGCGGCGATTCGCGGCCGCGCGACATCCGCTACCAGGACCGCACGGTGGGCCTGGGCGTGCGGTTCAAGATGTGATGTACCGGATGTGATTCCTCCCCCGGACGGGCGGCGGTTGGCGTGTGCCGTCCCGTCCGGCTTTTTCTCTTGGGGGATATGGACGGGAGAGGATATGAAGCAGTGTTGGCTGGCCTTGGCCCTGAATGCGGTGCTGTTCGCGGCGCCGGGCGCATGGGCCGATGAGGAACGCGTCGTCGGCGAGCGCATCGCCGGCGGTACCGGCTATGCGTCGATCGTGCGGACCGGGCATGGCGATACGGCTGACCGCGAGCGCCTGCTGATGGTGTTCGAGCAGGACGGCATGGACGGCGTCCCGCTATGGGAGAGCCGCGATGGCGGCGCGCACTGGCGCTTCCTGATGAACGTGACGGACCAGCCCCATGCCGGCGACCGCCGCTGGCAGCTGCGCTGGCAGCCGCACATCACCGAACTGCCGCGCGCCACCGCGGACCTGCCGGCCGGCGCGCTGCTGCTGTCGGCCAACGCGACACGCAACGACGATAAGGGCCGCGTGTACGTCGAAGACCTGCAGATGTATGTGTCCATCGATGGCGGCAAGAGCTGGCGCTATCGCAGTTCCATCGTGCAAGGCGGCGGGCGCCCGGAGGACAAGGACAACAAGGGCGTGTGGGAGCCCAACGTGCATCTGCTGGACGATGGACGGCTGGTCGCCTACTACTCCAGCGAGCAGCACAAGGCCGAAGGCTACAACCAGCTGCTGGCGCACAAGGTGTCCGCCGACGGCGGGCGCAGCTGGGGCAAGGAAGTGTGGGACGTGGCGATTCCCGGCGGCGTGCAGCGTCCCGGCATGGCCATCGTCGCGCGCCTGCCGGACCAGCGTTACGCGATGACCTACGAGAACATCGACGGCCCGCGCAACGGCCAGGTGTTCATCAAGTTCAGCCGCGACGGCCTGGATTGGGGCGACCCGCAGCGCCATGGCGAGGCGGTCACGACTTTGTCGGGCTTCTGGCCTTCGGCTTGTCCGGTGGTGCAGTGGTTCCCGCAAGGCGGGCCGGAGGGCGTGATCGTGGTGTCGGCGCAGCGCGCCGGTGGCGGCGGCGACGAAGGCGGGCGCACGTTGTACTGGAACAACGCCTCCGGCCGCGGCCCCTGGTGGGAAGTGCGAGCACCGGTGCAGAAGCGCAGCGGCAATATCCACGCCGGCTGGACGCAGGCACTGCTGGCGCGCGACGACGGGACATTCCTGCACGTGACGTCTTCATCGGTGGACAGCGCGCCGGCGGATGCGCGACGCAACGAGATGCTCGGCGCGATCGGCGCGCTGCGTTTCGACCGCTATGAAGCGGAGGATGCGCAGCTCAGCGACGCTGTGCCCGTACCCGACCCGGCCGCATCGAACCGCCGCAAGGCACGGCTGGGACAGGGCAGCGAAGCGCGGCTGCGCTTCGTGATCAACGCAACGGCGGGCCCGCACACGCTGCGTCTGCGTTTTGCCGACCTGGGGCTGCCGGCGGTGCCGACGTTATCCGTCAATGGCGCGCGCGCACCGGCGACGATCGCCAGGACCGGCGACGGCGCGGCGCTGGCGACGGTCTCGGCCACCTTGCTGCCGGGCTTCAACACCATCGACGTGGAAGGCGGCGCGCACGCGCTGGACGTGGACTATCTGCAACTGGACGGTCAGGCGCCGGAAGGAAAGGGGCCATGATGCGTTACGCGATGCTGCTGGGCCTGTTGCTGGCTGGCGCCGTGCAAGCGCAGTCGCCCGGCACACCGGTCGGTCCGCTGCTGCCGTCCGGCCCCGATCCCTGGGTGACTCAGCGCGACGGCGTCTATTACTACATGCACACGATGCGCGACCGCATCGCGCTGTGGGCGACGCGCGACATGGCGAAGCTGGGCGAAGCGACGCCGGTGACGGTGTGGCGTGCGCCTGCCAAGGGCCCCAACTCCACATCGATCTGGGCACCGGAGCTGCATTTCCTGCAGGGCAAGTGGTACCTCTACTATTCCGCCGCGGACAAGGCGCACGATGACGACGCGCATCGCCATGTGTTCGTGCTGGAGAACGCCTCGCCCGATCCCACCAAGGGCGAGTGGATCGACAAAGGCATGCTGCGCACCAGGCACACCGGTATCGACGGCACGGTGTTCGAACATCGCGGCGGGCTGTATTTCGTCTACTCCGCCTATGTGGACGATCACAGCGATCTGATCATCGCTTCCATGCGCAATCCCTGGACGCTGGATGGGCCGGAAGCGGACATCGCCGCGCCGACCTTTGCCTGGGAAATGCAGGGCGATCGCAAGATCCTCGAGGCGCCGGAATTCCTGGCGGGCCCGGGCGGCAAGGTCTTCCTGAGCTATTCGGCGAGCGCGTGCTGGTCGGACGGCTACGCGATCGGACTGTTGAGCGCCGATGCCGCGACGGACCTGATGGACCCGGCATCGTGGACCAAGGCCCCCGCCCCGGTAGTGGCCAGTTCGCCGGAACACCACGTGTACGCCACCGGGCACAACGGCTTCTTCAAGACGGCCGACGGGCAGGACTGGATCATCTATCACGCCAACGGCGGGCCGGACTGGAAGTGCACGGCGAAGCGGGCGCCGTATATGCAGCGGTTCGGGTGGGACGGCGAGGGACGGCCGGTATTTCGGTCGCGGTAACGCCGGACTCTGGTGCTACGGTCACGGTCGAAGTCGCGCCGATGGGATGAGGGGAGCGAGCCTCAGCGCGGCGCTGGCGTGTGAGATCTATGGGGGCTTTGCGTCATTGCCCGCTTGCTGCCATGCGCTTGCCTGCTATCCGCTGTAGCCTTCCATCCTGTAGATCCCACCGGAGCGAAGGAATGCTCAAGCGACTCGTACTGTTTTGCGCTGCCCTGTTGCCGCTGGCCGTGGGTGCGGAGGTTGAAAAATACGCCACCGTCTGCGAGACGAGGATCTGCTTCTACTGGTGGCCCAAGGTATCGCCCATTCCGGGTTGGCATCACGACCAGGAGCAAAGCATCCATCAGAGCGCCAATGTCTGGGTGCCAGATGGCGAGAGCTTTGCCGATGCCCGGGCGGTCATGTATGCCAAGGCGATCTACCGGCCGCGCGAGCCGGAACTCGATTCACTGCAGGCGCTGATCAAAAGCGACCATCGCTTCTTCCTGGAGCATGAGCCGGACATGGTGATCACGGAGGGGCCCGTCCTGCGCACGGCCGACGGAAAGGCATGGCGGTCCTTCGCCTTCGTGCCCGGCAATCAGGGAAATTGGGAGCGCGTGGCCTATGGCGAAGAGGGCGATTACTATCTCGTCTTCACCCTTAGTGCTCGCGACAAGGCGTCGTACGAACGACTGGCTCCTCTCTTTGCGTCATGGATCGAGCGTTACCGGAAGACACCGTGAGCATCACGCTGTTTCTCTGCCTGTGGCTGGGCGTGCTGGTTTTCGTGGCGAGTTTCGCCACACTGTCGATCACCTTGAATCTGCGGCTGCGCCGTCGTTACCCGAGCGTCTATGAAGCGGTTGGCAAGCCGCGGTTGTTTTCGCGCTATCCCGATTTCCTGTGGGAGCTGCCCGCGCATCGGGCCGTCCTGAGCGAGGGCGACTGGCGGCTGCGCACATGGCTGGTGTGGCTGCACGGGCTGGGCGTGGTGGCCGCGCTGGCTGTGGCGATCTGGTCCGCGTGGGATATCTTCACGGCGCATCCGCCGTCACGGCCATGAGCCGTCAGGTCAGCGTGGCGGTGTCCGGCGTCGCGGCCCACGCAACCTGGTTGCGGCCCTTGCGCTTCGCGTCGTAGAGCGCCGCATCCGCCGCCGTGAGCATCGCCGAGGCATCCGCATAACCGGCCAGTGCGGTGGATGCGATCCCCGCGCTGATGGTGACGAAGCCGCGCACGCCGCGCACATGCAGAATGTGCAGCGTTTCGACGCGGCGGCGCAGTCGCTCCAGGGCCTCGCCCGCCGCTGCGGGCGCATAGCCGGCCATCAGTGCGATGAACTCCTCGCCGCCGGTGCGGGCCAGCGTCACGCCCGGCATGGCGGCGGCTTCGCCGGCCAGGGCGCGCGCCACCGAAGCCAGGCACTGGTCGCCGGCAAGGTGGCCGTAGGTGTCGTTGAAAGCCTTGAAGCTATCCAGATCGAGCATCGCCACCGCCAGCGGCTCGCCGCGCTCGCGCGCATCGGTCCATTCGCGATCGAGCACGCGCTGGAAACCGCGGCGGTTGAGCAGCTGGGTGAGGTCGTCGCGCAGGGCGGCGCGGCGCAGGCCGTGCTGCAGGTGACGCAGCTCTTCTTCGGTAGCCATGTGCCGGCCCAGCACGAGCGTCGCGCGCAGCGCATAGGAGGCGATGCCGACGATCAACGCGCCGATGGCCAGTGCCGGGTGTCGATGCAGGTGGCCAAAGGCGAGCAGGCACAGCGCCACGCTCAGCACGAACGGATTGACGGCGGCGGCCAGCAGCCGCACCAGTGGCGAAGGCCGGTAGCCGCGCAGCCAGTCGGCGCGGCGGCGGCTGATCAGGATGCCGGCCAGCACGAACGGCACGCTCAGCAGCAGCTCCGGCACATACGACTCGCTGGACAGGACGAAGCGGTTGTGCGCGGCCGGCGCGAACAGTTCGATCCAGGCGAACGCGGTCAGCACCACGAAGAATCGCCGCTCGTCGCGGCGGCGCGTGCCGGCCAGGCGCAGGCTGGCAAACAGCGCGACGAACAGCGCCATGGCGTCGAACATCCACATCACCGCGCGGGCCTTGGACGCATCGGCATCCGCGCTGGCGACCAGCTCGTGCACCAGCAGATAGAACAGCGCCGCGATGAATACCGCCAGCGCCGCATCGACCGCGCCTGCCCACCGGTATAGCGGCGCCACCGGGTTGTAGGCCGCGGCGACGGTGAGCAGGAGGCTGCTCAGGCAAAAATAGAAGGTGGGATCGGAGGCGACCAGCGTGCCTTCGGGATTGATCAGCGAATCGGCGAACAGCAGCACGAAGGCCACGGCCTGGGCCAGCAGGGCGGCCAGCAGCAAGCCCCACAGCGGCCGGTTGTGCGTCACGCTGAAGCGGACGCGCCGCAGAGCCAGGAACAGGGTGAAGCCGAGCATCGCCAGGACCAGCGCATAGCTCCAGCTCAGCACGTGTGGAGGCTCGGCGACGGTCACGGCCAGCTGCGCCGTCAGCAGCGGCGCGTAGATGCGCGGGGCGAGGGCCTGCAGCTTCATGGAAAGTCCGGCACGGGCGGCGGTGGCCTTGTCGTCAATTAAGCACGAAAGCCTGAAGGGAGCCAGGGTGTGGCACAGGGCCGGCCATCATCGACGGCGTGATAATGGCGCCAGCGCACGGATGGCCTCTTGCGATGGGTCAACCGACCCGTGGATACCTGCGCACGATCAGCCGATGCGCGGCATCGCGCGCGGCGGCATCGCACGACATGCGCCGGCGATCTCCTACAGACCCGGCACGGCCGTCTGGGCGAATCTGGTCTCGCCCGGCATAACTTCTCCATAGCCACCGGGCATCGGTCGCCGGCCCTGTTTCCTGTCCAACCGGCGGCCACCGGTCCCCCCGCAATGGGGGGACCCCTTTTTGGGGGCGGCGATATTCGCTTTGCTTCGCGCAAGGCCTTTCCATGCCTCGTGCCGGAGCGATCAGCGGTTGCCCACGCCGTCATGGTCGGTGTGTTTGCCGGCCACCTTTTCCTTGAGGCTGGCCGGTCGATCGTCGCCTGGCGCAGCTGCCGGCTTGATCGGCACGCGCCGCCACACCAGCCCGGCGTAGCGCCAGATACGTCCGGTCGAGGCAAACAGGTCGTACCAGCCCAAGGGCGTCGGCCGGAGGGCGGCGCGGAGCGTGCGTGCGTAGTCCAGCACCAGGCCGGGCGTCCAGGCCATGGCCTGGGCGCGCCGCTGCAATTGCGCAGCGACCCATAGTTCGGGGTTGAACATGGCTCGTATCACGGTACCCAGCCCGGCCTGCGAGCCGCCCAGCGAACCTTCCAGTGCCGCCTCCAAGGCGTGCGCCACGGTGCTGGAGCAGTTGCGATGAGTGAGGTTGTAGGTCGTGGTCTGGCGGTAGTGGCGCCAGAACGCGTCGAGTCGCGCGTGGTTGTAGCGTTCGAAGCGCACCTGCGCGGTGGAATCGCACCAGCCGGCGGCTTCGATCGCATAGCTGGGCTGAAAGCGGCCCGGCACGTCGTTGTCCGCGGTAGCGCGCAACGCGCGGGTGAAATCCGCCTGGGAGCGATCGATCTCCTGGGCGGGGTAATGGCTGATGTAGATGTCCGGCGGCGCCTCGAGCGCGGCGTGGCCGGTGGAAATCACGCCCTTGCCGTCGATGGCGGCGATGTAGCGATCGACGACCGGCTGCGGCACGGCGCCATCCGTGACGGAACCGGCCGGCGTCCATACATGCACGACCAGCTCGCCGGCCGTGGCGAGGCCATCGGTGCTGGTGTGGGTAGCCTGCACGGCCAGTTCGCGCGGCAAGTCGCGCGACAGCCACAGCGATACCGCCGCGCCCGGCGGCAGGCTGCGCAGGCGCAGCGCCATCCGGGCCAGCCCGCAGCCGGACAGGAACAGACCCATGCCGATGCAGTAGGGCACCGTGCCGGCGTAGAAGGTCGGCCAGGGTTCGAACATGAAGGCCGCGAAGCCCAGCTCCAGCAAGCCGGTGAGGAACGACAGCGACCAGCCGGCGAAGCGCACGACCAGTGCCGCGGCCATGCGGAACAGCCCGTCGGCCAGAAAGGCGATCCCGAAGACGATCGCCAGGGTCATGCTGGCGCCGTGGCGGCCATCGATGACCAGCAGTCCCAGCAGCAGGAAGACCACGCCGCGTGCCTTGCGCAGTACCACGCGCGTGTCGTTGCCCGATGGCGTGATCGTCAGCGTCACCACCGCCTCGATCAGCAGCAGGTAGCCGAACACGTGAAGCGGGAAGTAGGTCACCCCGTCGAGCGCATCGACGAAGATGGCCGCGCCCAGCAACGCCCACAGCACACCCACGATGGCCAGCGCGATCCAGCGGCGCCGCACCACATCGTTGCCCAGCAACAGCAGGATCAGGCGGAACATGCCTCTGCACTCCTTTCCGTGCGCCTTGCGGCGCGTTTGTCAGGTCTGGCTGCGCGAGCGCCACATGAACAGGGCGAACAGGGCACAGCCCGCCGCGATCATGCCGGGCAGGCCAAAGCGTGCGCTGCCCGCCATCGCGACGCCGGCCACGCTGGGGCCGATCAGCGCGCCCACGCCCCAGGCCAGCCCCATCACCGCATACACGCCGACCAGATCATTGCCCCGGAAGCGGCTGCCGACCATCGCCAGCATCACCGTGTAGATGCCCACGAACAGCCCGCCCCACACGAACACCATGCCGAAGGCGAGCCACAGCTCGCGCAGCGCGAAAGGCCACAGGAGTGCGGTGGCCGCCGAGATCCAGGCGAGCGCGAGGGCCAGCTTGCGCTTGTCCATCTTGTCGGCCAGCCATCCGATGGGAAGCTGCAGCACGATGGCGCCGAGCATCAGGGTCGAGATCAGCTGCATCGCGCGATGCTCGCTCCAGCCCATGCCGGTCGCGTAGAGCGCGATGAAGGAAAGCCCCGCCGTCTCTACGCCGGCATTGAGCACCGTGGTGGCGATGGCGATCGGCGCCAGGCGGAGGTAGCGCACGGGTTGCGCCCGCTCGGGCGCGCCACCGGCTGGCGCCAGTATCCAGGGCGGCAGCACGAACACGATGGCGAACGCGCAGATGACCGCGCCCACCGCGAAGGCCATGCCCCCTATGCCGAGCTGCGAGAGCAGCGCAGGGCCGAGCACCATGCCCAGCGACAGGGCGGCGGTATAGATGGCCATGGTGCGTCCGCGTGAATGCTCGTCGCTGAGCACGTTGGTCCATGTCTCGGACATCACGAACAAGGCTTCGGCCGCCGCTCCGAGGGCGATGCGCAACGGAAACCAGACCCAGGCCACGGGCCAGGCCCGAAACAGCAACAGGAGCACCGCCGACAGCAGCAGCGCCGCCACCGTCAGGCGCCGCGCGCCCCAGCGCGCGGACAGCGCCGGCAGCAGTGGCGCCGCGAGCAATACGCCCAGCGCATGCATGGCCGCGTTGATGCCGATGAACGAACTGGAATAGCCCTTGGCTTCCAGGCTCAGCGCGATGAGCGGTGCGGACAGGCTGTAGGTCAGCCCGAACGTGGTGGCCGCGGCGATCACGGCGGCCATCGAGAGTTGCCGCCGCCAGCGCGTGGGCGCCGCGACCATCGGCGAACCGGTCGAAGCCTCCATCCAGGGATCCTCATCCGCCATCTGTCGGCAACCTGCGGACCTTAGCCCGCGTTTGAGTGAAGGCAAGGTGAGCCCGATCGCGCGCGAGCGGCCTCAACTATCCAGGTGCGGGTTCATCAACGCCTCGAACCAGGTGACGAACGCATCCAGCCGACGCGAGCGCTGGCGACGATGCGGGTAGAGCAGGGCGATCGGCATGGATGCCGGCCGGAACGTGGGCATCACTTCGACCAGGATGCCGCGATCGAGCAGATGCTGGACGTCGAAGCGCGGAATTTGGATCAGGCCCATGCCCGCTTCGCAGCAGGCGATGTAGTTCTCCGCATTGTTGACCACGACCTGGCTGGCCACGCGCATGGTGTGCTCGCGATCGTCCTGAAGATATTCCCAGGGTTGCTCGCGGCCTGTCGTGGGCGAGGCATAGCCGACCATGCGATGAGCCTGCGCCAGTTCGCCGGGGTGGACGGGCGTGCCATGGCGACGCAGATATTCGGGGCTGGCGCAGTTGATCAAGGCAAGCTGGCCCAGCGGATGGCGTACCAGGCTGCTGGCGCTCGGTTCGCCCACGCGCACGGCGCAATCGACGCCTTCGCGCACCAGGTCGATGGCGCGGTCGGTCGAACTGAGGCCGATCAGCAGACGCGGATGCCGGCGCAGCAGGCTGGGCAGCGCCGGCGCCATGAGGCGACGAGCGATGCGACTGGGCGCGTCCACGTTGAGCCGCCCCGCGACAGCCTGGCGGTGCGCGCGGAACATGGCGTCGATGTTCTCCGCGTCAGCGAGCAGCAGCCGGACGCGATCGAGCAGCTGGGCGCCGTCGGCGGTGAGTTGCACGCGGCGCGTGGTCCGGTGCAGCAGGCGGGCGCCCAGGTCGGTTTCCAGCGCCTGGACAGCGGCGGACACGGACGCGCGCGGCAGCTCCAGCGCATGGGCGGCGCGGATGAAGCTGCCCATGTCGGCTACCTGGGCGAAGATGCGGTACTGCTGAAGCTTGTCCATGGGCGTATCCGGCGTTGCCGCCGCGAGTCCGTGTGGCATCGCGGCTGGCCGTGGTGCCGACCGCACGATCGGTCGATCATACGCGGCCGCCAGGGGGAGCAGGCGACGCTCTTGGGTCGCCTGCGCCGACACCGTCCGCGTGAGGACTACTTCGTGGTATAGCCGCCGTTGATCAGGATCGTCTGCCCGGTGATCCACCAGCCGTCGCTCACCAGATGGCGGATGAAAGGCACCACGTCCTGGATATCGGTCAGGCCGGTCTTGGAGAACGGCGACAGCGCCGCGGCGCTCTGGTGGTACTTCACCGCATCCGCACCTTCGGCGGGATAGAAGAACGACGTGTCCATCGGGCCGGGGCCTACGGCGGTGACCGAGATGCCGCGTTCGCCGAACTCCTTGGCCGCGGCGCGGGTGAAGTGCTCTACGGGTGCCTTGGTGCCGGCGTAGGAGGCATAGAAGGGTGTGAATGCGCCGAGCAGGGAGGTGACCAGGGTGACGATCTTGCCGTGGTCATTGACGTGCTTGCCGGCCTCGCGCAGGAAGAAGAAGGCGGTCTTCGCATTCACCGCCGACATCTGGTCGTACTCGGCCTCGGTGATCTCCACCAGCGGCTTCTTCAGCACCTTGCCGACGGTGTTGATGGCGATGTCGGGACGCCCCACCGCTGCGACGACATCGGCGAACAACTTCTCCATCGCCGCCGCGCTGGTGAGATCGGCCTGGAATGCCACGGCTTGCGCGCCGGCGGCCTTCACCGCGGCGACTGTTTCGTCCGCCGCCGCCTTGGTTGCGGCGCTGTTGTAGTGGATGGCGACGGCTTTGGCGCCGTGCTGGGCCAGATCGCGTGCGATCAGCCCGCCCAGGTTCTTCGCGCCGCCGGCGATCAGCGCCACCTTGCCTTTGATCGAATGGTCCGCCATGGGAATCTCCTCGCGTTGGGGTAAGCGGGAGTCTAGGTTCGTTGCAGCGATGCATCAGCCGGTGGCAACGGGATGGATTATCCAGCGGAGGCGAACAATCGCTCGGAGGATGGCGCCGTGCCTGGACGATCGAGCCATGGGCGATGTGAGATGCGCATCGGCGATGGGCAGGCGCGGGTGCGCCGCGCCCGCGATCGTCATGCGTCGGCCTGCTCGGCCTCCGACAGCGCGCGAAGGCTCAGTGATTCGGCGTATTCGCAAAGAAAGTGCACCGCGACGAACAGGCCTTCCACATACGTCGGCGGCAGTGGCCACTCGCCGGGCGGCGTCTCCTGCCCGCAAGCCTGTTGATCGCGGAATGCCTCGCTGTTGGCGAGCAGATCGTTGAGCACGTTGATCGACATCTGGATGCCGGCGAGGCGGGCAAGCAGGCGCTGGTCGGGGTCTTGCGTGTCGTCGGAAAGGTAGAGCGGGCGACCGAGCGGATTGGTCGGATGTTCGGTCGAGGCGGTGAGGGAGTAATCGGGTGACGTATGATCAGTGGCAGCCATTATCGACTCCTGGTTAGTTGGTGATGGTCAGCGGGCCGATCGGGGGCCTACCCGGTCGGCCCGCGCTTGCATGGCAGTGCAATGCAAGCCGTGTCGCGGTGTGCATGAGCGCGACAGACGGCAAACTAACAAAGCGGTCTGGGGGCGTCTGTCAGGAAAGGCCGACGGGACGCGTCGAAAATCTGTAGGTGTCGTGGCAACCCTTGCGCTTGTGAGGTTTGCCAACCGCAGATAGGACAAAACACTACAGTAAAGGGGGACAACGCATGAGCAATCCAACACTGGATCCGGCGCAGGAGCGCCGTCGGCTCAGAGCTGCACAGACCGCCATACAGCACCGACAGCAATGGGCCGTCGGCGCCTTCGTCGTGGGCATGGGGTGCGTCTATGCGTATGTGCGGATGCCGCCGGAATACAGCACGGTCGGCCTCATGCTTGCGATCGCCGCACCGGTGATCACGGCGGCCGGTACGTTGCCGTTTTTGCGCATGCCATGTCCGAAATGCGGGCAGCGATACCAGTCCCTTGGCAATCTTTTCACCCATCCGGGACAGCCGGGTCCGTGCAAATCCTGCGGGTTTCATATCGATAAGCACGTGTCGCGGTATTAGCGCGAAAGGGATAGACATATGAGCAGCTTGGGTTGTCGCTGCGGGAGCGTCATTCGGGACCAAACGGATTCATTGCCTTACAAAGCTCGCGTGCTGAAGGACGCTTGGGCGCTCCCCTTGCAGAATTGGCTGGAAACGGAGCTGCAGAGCTATGTGGAAGCAGCTCTTCAGGGCCTCAGCCATCAGTGGATACTGGAGCGGTCTTTTGGCGACGATTACGCCGCCTTGGGACTCAATCACGGCCAGGTGCTGGGCGATCACATTTCGTCTAAATTGCTCGAGCTATGGCGCGATGCATACGAGTGCGAGTCATGTGGCCGCCTTCATGTGGAAACGTCAGAAGACAATCAGTTTGTGTCTTATGCGCCCGACACGGGCGTGATCCATGGCATCTTTTCGGCCAAAACTGTCGTCAAGGAATAAAGCGCGCGGGACGAGCATTTCTGCGCTGGTCCGGGGATCATCCATGCTTTCGAATTTCGAAGTATCCGTCGAGATCGCTGCCCAACCTTCTGAAGTCTGGGAAAGCCTCACCGATCCAGCCCACATGCGTGCCTGGATGGGCGAGCCGGAGATGCGCCTGGACGTGGCGACCAATTGGCGGGTGGGCAGCCCGTTCATCGTGCGCGGCTTTCATTACGGACGCTTCGAGAATCGCGGCGTAGTGCTGGCATTCGATCCGGAGCGACGCTTGAGCTACACGCACCTCAGTTCGATTTCGCGCCTGCCCGATCGACCGGAGAGCTACGTTGCGTTCGACTTTCGCCTGATGCCGCATGACGAGTGGACGACGCTCAGCCTGACCCTGTCGAACTTCCCCACCGAGACGATCTACAAGCATCTTGCGTTCTACTGGCCAGCCACGCTCGATGTTCTCAAGCGCTACGTCGAACGCAGGTCCAGCACCATCTCCACCAAGTCGTAGCCGCCGCCGAAACCATCGGCTTCTTCGCGCAGCACGGTGAAGCCATGGTGCGCGAAGAAGCCGCAACTCATCGGCGTGGTTTCGATCCGCACCGTGTCATAGCGCCCCTCCGCGCGAATGCATTCCAGCCTCGCTTCCAGCAAACGCACGCCTAGGCCTTGTCCGTGCAGATCGCGCCGCACCATGCCCCAGCAAAGGCTGGCCACGGCGGGGCTTTCCGGATGCATCGCGTAGCCGCCGCAGCCGAGCAACTCGCCGCTGGCGTTCTGCATCACGAAATAGGGGCCGATCTCTTCGTCGATGCAGTCGACAAAATCCTGCCGTTCGTGAGCGCCGAAATACGCCGGCACGTTGCTTTCGAAGAGGGCGATGCAGGCGTGGCGGTCGGCGCGGATGTAGGGACGGATGGCGATGTCGGTGAGCATGGCTTTGCCTAGGAGCGGTAATGACCTGGTAAAAACTTGCGAGTAATCGCGATTTCTTGCGGCAAGCATACGAACCTGCTAAATCTTTTAAAGCGCGAAGGTCTTGGGGGCCGGGACAAGCGCCATGCACCCGCAGGGGGTGCAGCCAAAAACGGGGGAGTCATGACGAGTCTTGGCGGGCGCGGAGTGCGCCGTGCGGTGCTGGCTGTCGTTCTGCTGTTGTCCTCTCCGATCGCCTGGTCACAGGCCGGCTCGGTCTCGCTGGAGGACGAATACAAGAAATTGATACGCGTCAACGAGGATGTCCAACCGCTGGGCGAAACGCCGTTCGGCGAACAGATCAATCTTTACGACGGCAGTATTTCCTTCACCCAGACCGATGTCAGCCAGAACGGCAATGGCCTGCCGCTGCTGTTCACACGCACCTTCCGCGCCAGCGATACCAGCAGCCCTTCGTCGAGGACGATCGAGTTCGTCAACAACGCATTCGTCGACTGGGACCTGTCGGTACCGAAGATCGAAACGCTGTCGGCGGAGGTGAAGCTCACCGACAGCCAGGGCCACAAGATCGACCTGTGGACCTTCCTCGAAGAGAACGACCGCTGCAGCCGGTTCAAGAGCGGCGGCACGATCTTCGTACCGACCAAGCCGGGTGAGGAGCCGGTCGACTGGGAACCCAATGTCTGGTGGCATGGCTATCAGCTTGAGATTCCCGGCGAAGGAAGCCAGGACCTGCTGCTGCGCGATGCAGGCAACAACCATGTTCCGCAAATGCAGCTTCCGGACGGCTCTCCGATGGTCTTTCCGGTCGTGACGAAAAAGCACTGGGCGATCGGCTGCTTGCCCGCCACGGATAACGGTCAGCCGGGCGAAGGTTTCCTGGCCGTTGCCCCGGACGGCACCAAATACTATTTGACCTGGCTGATCTACAAGAACGCGGCGACGATCGCCCATCCGGGGGGCGGCGCCTTGAAGCGGCGCGTGGCTTCCATGCTGGCGCGCCGTGTCGAGGATCGCTTCGGCAACTGGCTGCAGTACAGCTACGACGCGCAGGGGAACCTGACCACGATCGACGCCAGCGATGGCCGTCAGCTCACCATCGCTTATGAAGCCTGGCAGCATCCCTCCGGCTATTACCCGGTCGGCTATCGCGTGACGTCCGCCACGCTGCAGACCGCCACAGGCGGCCGCCAATGGAAATATTTCTATAGCGCCGATACCAGCGCGCCGCGCCTGGTCACGGTGCAGCAACCCGACGGCAGCGCGTGGTCGCTGGACATGGCCGGGATCATGGGGCCACAAAGCGAGCTGGTGTCTTTTGACGGCTGCCTCATCGCGACCTGGCCCCAGAATGCTACTTCCAGCACGGCGACCTTGCGGCATCCTTCGGGACTGACCGGCAGGTTCACCCTTACCTCGAAGATCCGCGGGCGCTCCTATGTACCCAAACGCTGCATTCTCGAGCGGGGCGTCTATTACATTGGCATTCCCTCGCTGTTCGTTTCGGCGTCGTTGACGCAAAAGGTCTTTTCCGGCGCGGGCATGCCCGATCGTACGTGGAACTATGCGTATTCCCCTTCCAACGAGAGCTGGGCCCAGGACTGCGGCAGCTGCGCGGACACGGTATGGACGGATGTGAGCGACCCGGATGGGCGGGGCATCCGCTATACCTTCAGCAATCGCTTCGACCGCACCGAGAGCCTGTTGAAGCGGGTCGACTATTACGGTGGTGGCATCGGTACGGATCTTCAGCGTTCGGAAATTAGCGAATACGCGACAGCCGGACCATGGCCAGCGGTGCTGGGGAACAATCTCCAGTTCGGTTTGAACTTCGATCAGGCCGGTACGCTCACGCCATTGTCCAACCGCAGGTTGGAGCAGGACCAGGGTGATGCGTACGTGTGGCACGTTACCGGATTCGATGGATTCGCCCGGCCTGTACAAGTGCAGCGATACAATACGGTGGCGGGTCAGGCCATGGTCGAGGAAAAGACCACGTTGCTCGACGATTACCCGCACTGGGTGCTCGGCCTTCCCTTGCAGGTAGACAATCTGAGCAATGGGGAGACGGTCAGCAAGAACGAGTACGACCTGAGCAAAGTGACCCTGAGCAAGCGTTGGCATTTCGGCCAGCTGCTCATGAACTATGCCTTCAACGCGCAGGGGCAGCTGGCGTCTTTTACCGACGGCAATACCCATACCACCACCCTGGGTGATTACAAGCGCGGCATTCCGCAGGCGATCGGTTACCCCGATGGCGCCAGCCAGCATCTGGTGGTGGACGATTTCGGCCAGATCGCCAGCATCACGGATCAGGCCGGCAGCACCACCAGTTATGGCTACGACGGTGTGGGACGCATCACGTCGATAACCTATCCGGCCGGCGACGAAACGTCGTGGCATCCAAAGGTCTTCACCTACGACTTCGTCCAGAGCGCGGAACGTGGCATAGGCGGCGGTCACTGGCGGCGTACGGTCAGCAAAGGGGACTCGCGCGTCGTTTCATATTTCGACGTGATGCTGCGGCCCATCCTCGTGGATACCTACATCGCGAGCGACGGCAATTCGCATATCAGCGCCCGTACGGATTACGACTGGAAAGGCCAGAAGACCTTCGCTTCGTACCCGGTTGCCGGCCAGCCCGATCTCGGCACGATCGGAAGCGGTGTCTTCGCGGCCTACGATGCGCTAGGTCGCGTGATCCGGAGCCAGCAATCCGCCGAAACCGGACTGTTGACGACGAGCACCGCGTACCTGCCAGGCGCGGGGCGGCAGGTCATCGATGCCAAGGGCAACGTAACCACCACGCGCTACCAGGTGTTCGATCTGCCGAACTACGACGCGGTGATCTCCGTGCAAGCGCCAGAGGGCGTGAACCAATCCATCGCCCGCGATCTCTACGGCAACCCCACGGCGATACGGCAATGGGGCTCGGCCAACGGTTATGCGGTCGACGTGACCAAGCAACTGTATTACGACACCTATCACCGCCTTTGCCGCACCTGGGAGCCGGAAAGCGGAAGCGAAGTCACCGCGTACGACGCTGTCAACAATATCGATTGGACCGCCTCGGGCCTTTCGATCACTAGCACGGCCTGCGGCCAGGAGCAGGTGGCGGAAGCCGCCAAGACGCGTCGGACCTACGATCCGATGAACCGGGTCGAGAAGCTGTTGCCACCGGCAGGAACACAGGGAACGCTGTATACCTATGACGCGCTCGGCAACGTCAAGCAAGCCGATTCGGGTATCACCAGCTGGGTTGGCGAGCGGAACAAGCTGGGGCAGCTGACCGTCGAGACGCTGAGCGTCACCGGCAACGGCAGCAACGTCATTCGATATGCCCACGACAGCTATGGGAGCCTGCGCTCCATCGCCTATCCCGATGCCACGGTGGTCGATTACGCGCCCGATGCCTTGGGGCGCCCCACGCAGGCAGGCAGTTTCGCCAGCGGGGTCAGTTATCACCCGGACGGCGAGATCGCCCATTTCGTCTATGGCAATGGCGCCGAGTACCTGGCGCAGAAGAACGCCCGGCAGCTCATCAGCAACTTCACCTATGCGAAAGGCGGGGCGATCAACCTCAGCGAAGACTTCGCCTACGACAACAACGGAAACATCAGCAGCATCACAGACCTCGCAGGTGGACCGCGCAGCAAGTCGTTCGGCTACGACGCCCTCAATCGCCTCGTCAGCGCGCGGGCGGATGGCTTGTGGGGAACGGAGGCATATCAGTACGACCCACTGAACAACATCCGCAACCGGGTCAGCGCAGGTCAGTCGCTGGACTACCACTACGACGCCACCAATCGCCTGACGGGCATCACGCAGGCGGGCGCCACCGTGCTGACTCTGGGATACGACCCGCGCGGCAATGTCACCAGCAAGAACGGCAACGCGCTGGTCTTCGACGAAAAGAACCAGCTGACCGGTGTCCAGGGCTATGACACTTATGCCTACGATGCGGCCGGACGCCGCGTGTTAAAGACCCCCGCCAACGGTAGCAATTCGACCTATTACTTCTATATCCAGGAAGGCCGCCTGCTATATCAGTACGATGCGACGACCACCAAGACCACCGACTACATCTATCTCGGCAAGAAGCTGATCGCTCGCGCCGAGGGATCGACGTCCAGAGTCATGGGGCATATCGATGGTGTGAGCGTCGATGCGAGCGGAAATAACGCCAGCATTACCGGGTGGGCATGCTCCTCTGGCCTGCCGCAATCCATCTCGGTGCATTTATATGTCGGCGGCCCCGCCGGCACCGGAACGATTATCGCCGGGTACGTCGCGAACACAGCCAGTGAAGTGGCGGTGGCTACGGCTTGTGGTGTCACCTCGGGCAGCTACCGATTCGTCATTCCCCTGTCCAGCGCCACGCGTTCGCAATACGCAGGCCAGAAGATCTATATCCATGGCATTTCGCCCGTGGGTAACGACAACAGCTTGGTGGCCAATTCCGGGGTCTACAGCGTGCCAGCGTTGCCGACGGCGCCGGCCGTGCCGGCGAGCGTCAGCGCCGACAAGTTGGCCGATCTGAGCCGCATCAATGTGAGCTGGTCGAATTCGTCGGGAGCGACGAGCTACAAGTTGCAGAAGCAGTTCAATGGCGGGGCGTGGACGGACGCGTACAGTGGAACGGCAACCTCATATGCGATCGACAGTCCTGCGGATGGCAGCTACGTTTTCCAGGCTCAGGCCTGCAATGCCGTGGGCTGTAGCGCCTGGAAAGCGTCGGGGACGGTGACCATTGCGCATATTCCGCCGACGCCTGCTTGGCTTAATGCGCCGGCATCCAGTAATGGCCCCATCGCTTTGTCATGGGCGTCGAGTCCGTACGCCACGCATTACACGGTCTACCAGTCGATCAATGGCGGGGATTGGACCGCGGTATACGCTGGTCCTGCGACCAGCGCGACGGTGAATGCCACGGTGTCGGGCAACTATGTTTTCTACGTTGCCGCCAGTAATGCGAATGGCTATTCGGGCCAATTCATTAATAGCAACACGGTGGTCGTGACGATTCCGCCAGCAGGCGCTCCTTCCATCAGTGTTCCTGGAAACAGCAACTCAGGTGCCTATACGGTCAATTGGAGCGGCATTGGCGGAGCCACCAGCTACACGCTGGTGGAGCAGGTGAATGGCGGGGTATGGACGACCGTCCAGGCCAACGGGAACACAAGCTGGAGTACTTCCGGCAGGGGCAATGGCGCGTACGGCTACATGGTGCAGGCCTGTAATGCTGGCGGCTGCGGTCCATGGAGCGGGGTGGGATCGATCAGTGTGGCCCTGGTTCCGTCCATGCCCACCAATGTTCAAGCGATCGACAGCTTCCCCAATCCCAAGTCCGAACGCCTGACCATTAAATGGAGCGCTTCGCCTGGGGCGACGAGCTACCAGGTCATGCGGATCAATACGGGAGAAATTCTTCAGGCGGGTACGGCGACCTCGCTGGTCGTGGAGAACGGGGCCGTGGGGGAAATTCCGCTCTATGGCTATCAGGTGCGGGCTTGCAACTCCGTGGGGTGTTCCGATTGGGCGTATGCGTACTGATGCAGGGCTGGAACAGCAACGCTTTCTTTCTTTGAACAAGGATTGGAGTGCCCATGAAGGCTAAGGCGTCACTCTTCATCATGTTGTTGTTGTGGATTCTGGGAATCTGCCCGGCGGCTCTGCATGCTGGGGAAATTACCTATATCTACACGGACCCTCTCGGGACGACATTGGCCGAAGCTAATGCTCAGGGAAACATTACAGCGACCTTCGACTACCGTCCTTTTGGTGCGCTGGCGCTTGGTTCGGCATCAACCCAATCTTGGTTTGCCGGACACATCAATGATCCAGCTACGGCGCTTGTTTATATGCAAGCGCGGTACTACGACCCTGCGATCGGGCGTTTTCTAAGTGTTGACCCCGCCGGAGAGAGGAGTGGTACTGCAAGTACATTTGGTCGATATCAATACGCAGAAAACAATCCCGCCACAAATATCGATCCGGACGGCCGACAGACGTTACCGCCTTCTACCTATACGCTGGACTGGACCAAGCCAGAGACCCGCCAGGCATTCCAGAACTATGCGGCGAGCATGGTTCCGGGCTATGGGATTTATAATTGCGCAGCCGAAGGGTGCGGCAAAGTCGGTTGGGGACTCGCCGTCGTCAGTACCGGACTGACTGCAGCGTCAATCGCTTCCAAAGTTACCGCACCATTACGTGCCGCGAGATCTGCGGCACCCGCTCGATCGCCTTTGATGCAGCGGTACTTGTCAGAATCAGGAGGGCGTTGGGGAAACGCTTCCACGCGTACGCTAAACGATAGAATCGCCACTCAGCTGGAACAGCGAGGCTATACAGTGGTTGGCGGTGCGGGAAGAGCATCCGAGGAATGGATTCCTGGAGTGGGGGGCGGTACAAAGGGAGGTACTTTCGTTGATATCACGGCTACGAATGGTTCGCAGACCATTCGTGTCCAGACCGTTACGACGCTTGCTGATGGTGTGACCCCAACTGCTTCTGAACTTGCGGCGGCGCAAAGAATTCAGGCGGCGTATCCTAACGACATTCTTCAGCTTGTGCCCAAACAGCAATAGTCATGAAGCAGATTCTTTTTTTTGCACTGAAGCAGGATATTCTGGCGGTGCTTGAGATGGTCGAGTCAGGATTTCCGTCGAAGTACGTTCGTACCGGAAATTTTGAATCTCCCGAGACAATGGAATATCTGGCCGCCAAGGATATTCCGTGCTTGGGGGAGGCGGATTCCGATGCTGCCATTACGTGCGCGTCTTACCTGGTATGCCATAAGGATCTGCGACTGAGTCCTTTGCCGTTGATCGGCGAGAAAGGCGAATCGCGGTATCTGGTGGATCAGCGCATTGACGCCGATTCGGTGATCCTCACTCCGGCCGGGATGCGTAAGGGGGGTGTCATCCTTCACGGACGTGTTGCAACGGCCTACGATTCCGCGGCATCGCGGGAATATTTGAATGCATTTAGCTCGGCACTGAGAAAAAATCGGTTTGCCAAGGTCAAGTCGTTCTGGGTAGGGCAACAAGCCCTTGGCTTTCTTGGTGATGGGGGGCGTTTGACTATCTCGGTGTCATCACCCCGCGAACTTGATTTACGAAAGTAGATCCTTTCCGTGAAGCCGCCATGGACGCGCCCGCTGTGACCTTCGCTTGACCTTGCCTTGACGGTGCGCAGTCGCGCGGTCCGTAAAGTAGTCGACACCATCGGTCTTATCGATAGAGGTCCGCTTGCGGTATCTGTGGTCACTCTTCGACCTGTTGTGCGTGGCCGGTTGCGACGACTATCCCCTGCGCGGCGCAGGGTGTTCCTTCCGCCGACGGCCAGACCTACCTGATTGTCGTCGACAACGGTAGTGGCGAATGTGGGGCGATCAAGGTGGATCATCAATTCCGGCCGCACAGCATCGGCAAGCTCGGACGCATTCCGCCGGGGCGGCATGTGATCGATTGCGGTGGTGCGATTCCCTTCCACGTGCCGGAAGGGGAGATCTTCACGTTCAACTACTGGGGACCATAAAGCGCCCTTGACGGCGCCGGGAGAGACGCCGATCCTGTGCCGTCATCGCGAACGCGTAGTCAAAGGAAAGGTGAGACAGGATGGCGCAGGGAAGCCGCTGGAAGACCTGGCTGGAGGGTATCGCTGTAGGCCTCGTGGCCTGGGCGCTTTGGACGGGCATAACGTGGTTCGTCGTGGTGAGTTCCAGCTCGCCTTCTTCGCGAGCCTGGCTGGATTATGCGGGCTGGCAGGTCTGGCTCGGCGTCCCTTGCGGCGCCTATTGGCTGTGGCGCATGTCGCGTGGAGCAAGGGCTGGATTCCTGGCGCTGGGTTTGCTCACCGGGCTGGCGTTGCCCTTGGTGGTACTCATTGTCGGTCTGCTGATCACGGGTGTACCTCACGCGTAGTGGTCAGTGCGCTGACGCAGGTGCGTTGATGACACGGAGGAGTGCGCAGGTTTGACCTGCGGTCAGTCCTGGTTCCGGCGAAAGAGGTACGGGGGCAGGTAACGCGTGAAGGGCGTTCGATAGCCTGGATGGAGAGATGGTTGTCGCCTGACAACTATCTATCTCCCGGCCGAGCTCGTCGGCATATCGCGGCAGAACATGCGCAAGCTGATGCTGGCCTATCCATCGAGCTTTCCCGCGCCGATGCACGAGGGCGGCACCTCGATCTGGCATCTGACCGACGTGCTTGCCTGGTTGCAAGGGCGGGGCGGTTACGCATGGGCGGACAATGTGATGGAAGTGACCCGCGTGGCGTATCAGGTCAATGCGGCCAAGGAGCGGTCTCGTTTGCAAGGACGCTCGATCAGAGCCTGGGCGGCCCTGGCGGCTTGAGTGGTTACGAACGCGCGGGATGGTTCATTCCGCGCTTTTCTGGCTTTTAGCGGTGTCGTATCAACGCGGTTCCTTGGGCCCGCAGCCCACCGGCAACGGCAAGAACATCGGCTTGGATGCCTGCCGCGCATCCTCCCGCCAGATCACATCCTTCCCGATCGCCTGCACATCCGTCTGCCCCGTGAGCGCCATGCTCACACTCAGCTCGCGGCGGATGATTTCGATCACTCGCGCCACGCCGGCTTCGCCCATGGCGCCGAGGCCATAGAGGAAAGCCTTGCCGATCAGGCTGGCGCGGGCGCCATAAGCGAGCGCCTTGAGCACATCCTGGCCGCTGAGGATGCCGCCGTCGAACAGTACGTCGAGGTCGTCGCCGACGGCATCGGCGATGCGCGGCAGCACCTCGATGCTGGCCGGCGCGCCGTCGAGCTGGCGGCCGCCGTGGTTGGAGACGACGATGGCGTCGACGCCGTGCGAGGCGGCGATGCGCGCGTCTTCTTCGTCCATGATGCCTTTGAGGATCAGCTTGCCGGGCCACAGCTCGCGGATCCATTCGAGGTCTTTCCAGTTCAGGGTCGGATCGAACTGGTTGGCGATCCACTGCGCGAGGGTGGTGAGGCTGTCGGTGCCCTGGATGCGGCCGGCGAGGTTGCCGAACGAGCGGCTGGGCGCGCGCAGCATGCTCCAGGCCCAGCGCGGCTTGCTCATGATGTCGAACAGGTTGCGCAGGGTGACCTTGGGCGGCACGGAGAGGCCGTTCTTGATCTCGCGGTGGCGCTGTCCCTGCACGGTGAGGTCGGCGGTGAGCATCAGCGCCGAGCAGCCGGCGTCCGTCGCGCGGCGGATCAGGTCGCGGGCGAAGCCGCGGTCGCGCATCACGTAAAGCTGAAACCAGAACGGCGAGCCGACCGCGGCGCGCACCTGCTCGATCGAACAGATCGATACGGTGCTCAGGCAGAACGGAATGCCCGCTTTCGATGCGGCGCGTGCGCCGAGAATCTCGCCGGCACCATGCTGCAGCCCGGTGAGTCCGGTGGGTGCGATGGCCAGCGGCATCGACACCGGCTGGCCGACGATGGTGGTGGCGAGCGAGCGCTGGTCCACGTCGATCATCACGCGCTGGCGGAACTTGATGCGCTCCAGCGCGGCGCGGTTCTCGCGCAACGTCACTTCGTCGTAGGCGCCACGATCGGCATACTCGAAGAAGGCCCGCGGGACGCGGCGGCGTGCCAGGTCGCGCAGGTCCAGTACGTTGGTGATCGGCGTGGCCATGGCGATGCCTCCCGCGTCAGAGCGCCGCCGCGGCGGCCGGCTCGCGCCACACCGGACCGTCGGGGAAACGGTACTCGTCCAGTGTGCGCTCGTGCATGCGCGCGGAGAAGCCCGGTGCGGTCGGCGCCAGGTAGCGGCCTTCGCGGATCGTCACCGGATCGGTGAAGTGCTCGTGCAGATGGTCGACGAACTCGATCGCACGGTCCTCCTTCTTGCCGGTGATGGCGACGAAGTCGGCCATGGCCAGATGCTGCACCAACTCGCACAGGCCCACGCCGCCGGCGTGCGGGAACACGCGCACGCCGAACTTGGCTGCCATCAGCAGGATCGCCAGGTTCTCGTTGACGCCGCCCACGCGTGCGGCATCGATCTGCACGAGGTCCACCGCGCCGGCCTGAAACAGCTGCTTGAACATCACGCGGTTGTGGGTGTGCTCGCCGGTGGAGACGGGCATCGCCACGGCGCGCCGGATCGCGGCGTGGCCGAGCACGTCGTCGGGGCTGGTAGGTTCTTCGATCCAGGCCAGATCGACGTGTTCGAGGCGACGCAGCCAGTCGATCGCATCGTGCACGCCCCAGCGCTGGTTAGCATCCACCGCGATGGCGACATCCGGGCCCAGCGCCTCGCGCACCAGGCCGCAGCGGCGCACGTCGTCTTCCACGTTGAGGCCGACCTTGAGCTTGATGGTGCGGAAGCCTTCGGCGACGGCCTCGCGGGCCAGGCGCAGCATCTTCTCGTCCGAGTAGCCGAGCCAGCCGGGCGAGGTGGTGTAGGCGGGATAACCGCTCACCAGCAATTGCTGGATGCGCTCGGCCTTGCCGCGCTCGGCGGCGCGCAGCATCTGCAATGCTTCGTCCGGAGCCAGTGCGTCGTCGAGGTAGCGGAAGTCGATCGCCGCCACCAGCTGTTCCGGCGTCATGTCGGCGATGAAGCGCCACAGTGGCTTGTTCGCGCGGCGCGCGGCCAGGTCCCACGCGGCGTTGATCACCGCGCCGATGGCCATGTGCATCACGCCTTTCTCGGGGCCCAGCCAGCGCAGCTGCGAGTCGCCGACCATGCGCGCGGCGAAGCCGCCGAGATCGCTGGTCACTTCGTCCAGCGTGAGACCGACCACATACGGGCGCAGCGCGTCGAGCGCGGCTTTCTGCACGTCGTTGCCGCGGCCGATGGTGAAGACCAGCCCATAGCCGGCCAGGCCGGACGGATCGTCCGTGCGCAGGACGGCGTAGGCGGCGGAGTAATCCGGGTCCGGGTTCATCGCGTCGGAGCCGTCGAGCTCGCGCGAGGTGGGGAAACGGATGTCGTAGGTGTCCAGCGCGGTGATCGTCACCGTGTCGTGCTTCGCCATGAGGCCGGCCTCCCTCTGCCGGTGGTGAAGAAAAAAGAGTCGCGAGGTCAGTGCGTGCCGGCGCGGTCCGCCGGGTGGGCAAGCACTTGCTGGCGCTGCCGGCCGAGGCCGTCGATGCCCAGTTCGATCACGTCGCCGGGGCGCAGGTAGGTCGGCGGCTTCAGGCCCAGGCCCACGCCGGACGGCGTGCCGGTGCTGATCACGTCGCCGGGCATCAGCGTCATGTAGCGGCTGATGTAGCTGACCAGTTTGGCCACGTGGAACACCATGTCGCTGGTGTTGCTGTCCTGGTAGCGGTGGCCGTTCACTTCCAGCCACAGGTGCAGGTTCTGCGGATCGGTCACTTCGTCGGTGGTGACCAACCAGGGGCCGAGCGGGCCGAACGTGTCGCAGCTCTTGCCCTTCACCCACTGGCCGCCGTGCTCGAGCTGAAATTCGCGCTCGGAAAGGTCATTGATCACGATATAGCCGGCGACATGCGCCAACGCTTCGTCGACCGATACGTCACGAGCGACCTGGCCGATCACTACGCCCAGTTCCACTTCCCAGTCGGTGCGGGTGGAGCCGCGCGGGATCACCACATCGTCGTTCGGGCCCATGATGGCGCTGGTGGCCTTCATGAACAGCACCGGCTGCTCGGGCACAGGCTGGCCGGTTTCGGCAGCATGCTTGGCGTAGTTCATGCCGACGCAGATCATTTTGCCGACCGGGGATACCGGTGCGCCGAAGCGCGGGTTGCCATCCACTTTCGGCAGCGTTGCCGGATCGATCGCGGCGAGGCGCGCGAGGCTGTCGGGATGGATCGCATACGGATCGATGTCGGCCACGTGCTCGGACAGGTCGCGCAGTGCGCCGTCCTTGTCGATGAGGCCGGGTTTCTCGGCGCCGCGGGCGCCGTAGCGGACCAGTTTCATCTTGGAAGTTCCTTCAGTTGGACCAGCCGCCGTCCACGATGTGCACGGTGCCGGTGGTAAATGCCGATTCGTCGGAAGCGAGGTAGAGCGCGAGCATGGCGATCTCCTCCGGGGTGCCGAGGCGGCCCATCGGCTGGCGCTCGACGAAGCTGCGCCACACGGCCTCCTCGTCGCCGCCGAGCGCGCGCACGCGATCGCCCAGCGAGGGTGTCTTCACGGTGCCCGGGCAGATCGCGTTGCAGCGCACGCCGCGAGCGACGAAATCCGCGGCGATGGACCGGGTCAGGCCGATCACTGCCGCTTTGGTGGTGCTGTAGGCGAAGCGGTTGGGCACGCCCTTGATGCTGGAAGCCACCGAGGACATGTTCACGATGCTGCCGCCGCCGCGTTCGAGCATGGCCGGCAGCACGCGCTGACACAGGTGAAACATGCTGTCTACGTTGATGGTGAACGAGCGTTTCCAGGCCGCATCGTCGGTGTCCAGGATGGTGCCGGCGTGCACGTAGCCGGCGCAGTTGAACAGCACATCGAAGGGCGGGTGCGCGGCGACCAGGCGATCGATCTGCGCCGGGTCGGTGACATCCAGGCGCTCGGCGCGCAGCTCGGGGCATTCGGCGGCGAGCGCGGCCAGGGCCTTGTCGTCGATGTCGGTGGCCAGCACGCGTGCGCCTTCGCGGGCGAAAGCGAGGGCGGTGGCGCGGCCGATGCCGGCGCCGGCCGCGGTGACCAGGGCGTGCTTGCCGGACAGGCGGCCGCTCATGGCGACGGCTCCCGCGCGGTAACGGCGAAACATTCGGTCATGGCGTGGACTCCTTGCGGTGCGAAGGGGAAGGCGGCGCCAGTTGGTAGAAAGTGCTGGCGTTGTCGCCGAAGATCGCGGCCTCGTGGCCGGGCGCGAGGCGGCGCACGTGCGTGCGCGCCAGTGTCATCCAGTGCGCGTAGTCGCCGCGCAGCGTGAGCACCGGCCAGTCGCTGCCCCAGATCAGGCGCGACGGGCCGAAGCAGGCGAACAGGTGGTCGATGTACGGCTCCAGCGCCTGCTCGGGCACGCCAGGGGCGAGCTGCGTCAGCAGGCCGGAGAACTTGCAATGCAGTGACGTGCGTTCGCCCAGCTGCGCGATCTGCGTGGCCCAGCTGCCGATATCCGCGGTGCCGTCGACGACGGGCTTGCCGCCATGGCTGAGCACGGCGCGCAGCCTGGGTTCGCGTTCCAGTCGCGTGAGCAGCGCGGGCAACTGGTCGGGCCGCACCAGCGCTTCGAAGGCGAGGTCGTGATGCTGCAGGCTGGCGAATGCCGCATCCAGCATCGGCCGTGCGAGCCAGTCCGGATCGGCGATGTCCTGCACCATCGGGCGCAATCCCACCAGCAGGCCGTTGCCGTCGCGCGCGAGCGCGGCGATGCGCGCGTCCACGTCCGGTGCTTCGAAGTCCACCCAGCCCACCACGCCGGCCACCGCGCGGTCGGCGCGGGCCAGTTCGAACAGGAAGCGCGTTTCCGCCTCGGTGGGCGCGGCCTGCACCAGGATCGCGCGCGTCACGTCGGCCGCGGCACGCTGCGGATCCAGCTCGAACGGGAGAAAGTCGCGTTTCAGCGATTCCGGCGCATCGGTCAGCCAGCCATAGTCGCCGCGCTGCACGCGCCAGTAGTGCTGGTGGGCGTCGATGACATTCATGGCGTCACCGCGTGCTCGCCGAGCAGACCTTCCGCGCGCAGGCGCCGCCACAGTTCCGCCGGTATCGGGGTATCTCGCCGTGCGGCGGCCGCGTCGGCTTCGGCGGGCGTGCGCATGCCGCAGACCACGGTGGCGACGGCCGGGTGGAACAACGGGAACTGCAGCGCCGCCGCGCCCACGCTCACGCCCAGCTCGCCGCACACGTCATAGAAGCGCTGCGCGCGTGCGCGGGTCGCGGCGTCTGCTGGCGCGTAGTTGTAGGTGGCGCCGGGCGCATCGCCGCCGAGCAGGCCGGAGTTGTACGGCGCGGCGGCGAATATTGTCACGTCGCGCGCCAGCGCCTCGGTCATGACGCGCGCGCTGTGCGCCTGCTCGAACAGGGTGTAGCGGCCGGCCAGCATGATGACGTCCAGGTCGAAGCGCGGCATCACCTCGAGGCAGACCTCCTCCTCGTTCACACCCAGGCCGATCGCGTCGCACACGCCTTGCGCGCGAAGTTCGGCCAGCGCCGGCAAGGCTTCGTCCAGCGCCTGGCGCAGGACGCGCGGATGGTCCGCGCCATGGGTCAGCGCGCCGATGTCGTGCAACAGCAGCACGTCGACGTGGTCGGTGCGCAGCCGGCGCAGGCTGGCCTCGACCGCGCGCCGCACGCCGTCGCGGCTGTAATCGAAGACCGCGCGCTTGCCGGCCACGTCGAAACCGTCGGCGAGCGCATCGCGGCCAGGCGCATCCTCGATCAGGCGGCCGACCTTGGTGGACAGGGTGTAGCTGGCGCGCGGCACGCCCGCCAGCGCGGCGCCGAGGCGTTCCTCGCTGAGGCCATAGCCGTAGTAGGGCGCCGTATCGAAGTGGCGGATGGCGTACTGCCAGGCCTGCGCTACCGCGCGGTACGCCAGATCTTCGTCCACATCCGCGTACAGATTGCCGATGGGGGCGCCGCCGAAGGCCACGCGGGACATCGCCGGGGCGCGGTAGCGGCGCGCCTCGGCGCGGTGCGGGTTGGGAATGCCTGGAACCGCCATGCAGAAACTCCGCTCGCTGCTCGTTCCGCGGGTGCCTGGAAGGGCTCCGGAACGCGGACTTTGGCCGATGCGCGGGTGCCCCTCAAACGCCCTGCGCAAGGTGTCCGATCAGTGTGCACCTATGAAATCGATATTTACAAGTGAGAACCGGCACATCGGGCGTCGCCCCGAAATTTCTGTTGCAACGCGACTTGAAACGATCTAAGTAAATATGAAACATCGGTTCGCCGATGAAATCAGGAGGCGCTCCGCGGGTGCGGAAACTGCCTCGGCAAGGGTGGTCTGGGGATGAAGGGGAGGCTTGGCGTGGACCGGCACGAAACCAATGCAGCGGTCGCTGGCGTCGCCTGTCCGTGGCGCGGACGGCGGGGTGGCGCGTGAATGGCGCGCTTCCCGCGACGGACCTTCTGCTCGCCCGGACCGGCCGGTCCGGATCGGCCGTGAGCAACGCTACGGCATCCGCTCCATTCCTTGCCGCCGACGTCGGCGGCACGCACGCGCGGCTGGCGCTGATGGCGCCGGGTACGCGCGCCGGCGGCCCGCTGGTGCAGGCCTATCGCATTTTTCGCTGCGGCGAGCATGCGAGCTTCGCCGCCATCGTGCGCGCGTTTCTCGCTGGTCTGGATGCGCGCCCGCGCCGGCTGGTCCTCGCCTGCACCGGCTGCGCGCACGAGGGGCTGCTGATCAACGAAAGCCTGCCGTGGAGCATCGAGCCGGCCGCGCTCGCCGCCGAACTGCGGCTGGACGAAGTGCATCTGCTCAATGATTTCGTGGCGCTCACGCATGCCGCGCCCTTTATCGACACCACGCGCTCGCCGCTGTTGCACGCACCAGCGCGCACGGTGGCCGAGCCTGGCCCGATCGTGGTGGTCGGGCCAGGCACCGGGCTGGGCGCCGCGGTACGCCTTCCCGGCGCGCCGCCGGTGGTGCTGCCGAGCGAGGCGGGCCAGATGCAGTTGGCGGCGCGCGTGGGTCGCGAACAGGAAGTGATGCGTTTGCTCGCCGTGCGCGACGCGCATCTGTCGTACGAAGCGGTGCTGTCGGGCCCGGGCCTGCTGCGCGTGTATGAAGCGCTGTGCCGCGAGAGCGGCCGCGTGCCGGCTTGCGCCGAGCCCGCGGCGGTCACCGCGGCGGCGCTGGAAGGCAGCGACGCGCTGGCGCGCGAAACGCTGACGCTGTTCTGCGGCTGGCTAGGTTCCTTCGCGGGCGACCTGGCGATGCTCTACCAGGCGACTGGCGGCATCTATCTGGCCGGCGGTTTTCTTTCGCGTATCGCCGCGTTCATGCGCGGCAGCACGTTCGTCGAGCGCTTTCTCGATAAAGGCGTGATGCGCCCGTTCCTGGACAACGTCCCGGTGCGCGTGGTCGAGCACGGCCAGCTCGGCGTGATCGGCGCGGCAAGCTGGTATCTCGACCAGCCCGCGAAACCCCCTGGAGCGCCGACCGGATAGCCGCGTCGGGCTTCTGCAGGAGAAGCATCGCGTAGATCGCAACCATCATCAGCTGCCGAGGTTTTTGCATGTGTCGAGCCGTCAACC
Organism: Dyella sp. CR10; assembly: GCF_055814425.1. NCBI lineage: Bacteria > Pseudomonadati > Pseudomonadota > Gammaproteobacteria > Lysobacterales > Rhodanobacteraceae > Dyella > Dyella sp. CR10. Next base: position 2,872,531 of record NZ_CP185986.1, on the reverse strand, counting down.
GCTGTAGCCGCCGCCTTCGGCGCGCGCAGACCGGTCGCTGACCGATGGCCGGATCACCGGCGTGTCGCCGCGGCGCCTTGGCGCTGGCGAGCTGGGGGCTGATCGCCGCCTGCGCAGCGCAGGCGGGTGCGCCGGACGCGCGCACGATCGAGGCACAGTGGCGCGAAGCCAGCCGTCCGTACGACGGCGCGCGCGCCGCGCTGCTGAAGGACGTCGACGCGCAGGCCTGGCAGGGACCGTTCTCGCCGGACTGGGCCGCGCTTGCCAGCTACCGCGCGCCGGATTGGTACCGTGACGCCAAGTTCGGCATCTTCATCCACTGGGGCGTGTATTCAGTGGCGGCGTACAAGGGCGAGTGGTATCCGCGCCACATGTATGAGCGCGACGGCAAGTACGCCGACTATCACCGGCATCAGGTCGATACCTACGGCGCGATGCCGCAGGTGGGCTACAAGGATCTGATCCCGAAGTTCAAAGCGGAGAAGTTCGACCCGGCCGCGTGGGCGAAGCTGTTCCGCGAAGCCGGCGCGCGCTACGTGGTGCCGGTGGCCGAGCACCACGACGGCTTCGCCATGTACGACTCCAGGCTCAGCGACTGGACGGCCGTGAAGATGGGGCCCAAGCGCGACGTGATCGGCCAGCTGGCCAAGGCCGTGCGCGCGCAAGGCATGAAGCTGGGCCTGTCCTCGCATCGCGCCGAGCACGACTGGTTTTTCGAGTACGGCCGGCAGTTCGATTCCGACGTCAACGACCCGAAGTACGCCGCGCTGTACGGTCCGGCGCATCCGCTGTCCGGCGCCAAGGGCGAGGATGGCAAGGAACACGACTGGACCTTCGTTTCCGACGGATATCTCGACGACTGGCTGGCGCGCGCCGGCGAGATCGTCGAGGACTACAAGCCGGACCTGATGTACTTCGACTGGTGGGTGGACCAGCCGCGTTTCCGCGGCGCACTCGCCCGCTTCGCCGCCTTCTACTACAACCAGGCCGCCGCGCGCGGGCAGGGTGTGGTGCTGAATTACAAGCTCGACGGCATGCGCGCCGGCAGCGGCACGCTCAACATCGAGCGCGGCCAGGCTGCGGACATCCGCCCCGAGCCGTGGCAGACCGAGACCTCGGTCAGCCGCGAATCCTGGGGCTATGTCGAAGGCGACAGCTACAAGGATCCGGACGAGATCGTGCACCTGCTGGCCGACGTGGTCAGCAAGAACGGCAACCTGCTGTTGAACGTGGGGCCGAAGGGCGACGGCAGCATGCCGCCGGAAGCCGTGGCGATCCTGCGCGCGGTGGGCGGCTGGTTGCGCGCCAACGGCGAAGCGATCTATGGCACGCGACCGTGGCGCCGTTTCGGCGAAGGCCCCACGCAAGTCGCCGCCGGCACCATGCAGGACAGCAAGACCGGCACCTACACCGCTGAGGATTTCCGTTTCACCACGCGCGACGGCCGCCTCTATGCGATCGAACTGGGCTGGCCCAAGGACGGCCGTGCGCTGATCCACGCCGTTGGCCCGGAGTTGCGCGTGCGCCGCGTCACTTTGCTGGCCACCGGCGCCGATGTGCCCTTCGAGCAGCAGGCGGACGGCCTGCATCTGCGCCTCCCTCCATCCCCCAACGGATTGCACGCTTATGCCTATCGCATCGAACTGCAGTAAGCCCCGTCGTCTCGCCGTCGCGCTGCTTTGTGCCGTGGCGGGCATCGCCGCCGCGCACGCGCAGGACGCCACCGCGCCCACGGCGAAAACGCAGAGCCCGCGGCAGAACAGCGAGATCTGGGAAAAGGCCAGCGCCAAGTTCGAGCCGCAGCGTCGCGCGCTGCTGGACAAGGTTGCAAAGGGCGAGAACGCCGGTCCGTTCCGCGCCGACTGGGCATCGCTGCAGGCCTACCGCTCGCCGGCGTGGTACGACGACGCCAAGTTCGGCATCTTCATTCACTGGGGCGTGTACTCGGTGCCGGCGTTCGGCAGCGAGTGGTATTCGCGCAACATGTACGTGCAAGGCAGCAAGGAGTTCGCCCATCACGTGGCCACCTACGGCCCGCAGGCGAAGTTCGGCTACAAGGACTTCATTCCGATGTTCAAGGCGGAGAAGTTCGACCCGGCCGCATGGGCCAAGCTGTTCCACGAAGCCGGCGCACGCTACGTGGTACCGGTGGCCGAGCACCACGACGGCTTCGCCATGTACGACTCCAAGCTCAGCGACTGGACGGCCGTGAAGATGGGGCCCAAGCGCGACGTGATCGGCCAGCTCGCCAAGGCGATCCGCGCCGAGGGGCTGCATTTCGGCCTGTCCTCGCACCGCGCCGAACACGACTGGTTCATGGGCAACGGCCGCGAGTTCGCTTCCGACGTGAACGATCCGAAGTACGCCGAGTTCTATGGCCCCGCGCAGCTGCGCATGGCCGGCTCGGACAGCGATGCTCTTTCGACCGATTTCACCTATGTCTCGCCGGCCTGGCTGGACGATTGGCTGGCGCGCACCACCGAGTTGATCGACGACTACCATCCGGATCTCATCTACTTCGACTGGTGGATCGGCCATCCCACTTTCCGCAACTCGCTGCCGCCGATGCTGGCCTATTACTACAACGAAGGCGCCAAGCGCGGCGGCGTGGTGGTGAACTACAAGCTGGGCGAATTCGCCGAAGGCGCCGGCGTGCTGGACATAGAGCGCGGCCGCCTCGCCGGCATCCATCCCACCCACTGGCAGACCGACACCTCGATCAGCAACGACTCCTGGGGCTATATCGAGCACGACACCTACAAGCCGCCGCAGGAGCTGATCCATCTGCTGGTCGACGTGGTGAGCAAGAACGGCAATCTGCTGCTCAATATCGGCCCGCGCGCCGACGGCAGCATTCCGCAGGGGGCGCAGGATACCTTGCGTTCGATCGGCCGCTGGCTGAAGACCAACGGCGAGGCGATCTACGGCAGCAAGCCGTGGCGCCAGTTCGGCGAGGGCCCGACCGAAGTGGTCGGCGGCTCGTTCCAGGAAACCAAAACCAAGCCCAATACCGCGCAGGATTTCCGCTTCACTACGCGCGGCGACACCCTGTACGCGATCGAGCTGGCCTGGCCTGCCGACGGCAAGGCAGTGATTCACGCGCTCAAGCCCGCCGATGGCGTGAAGTCGGTGAGCCTGCTGACCAACGGCAAGGCGGTGCCCTTCAAGCAGGAGGACGACGGCCTGCATCTGACGCTGCCGGCCAAGCCGGTGGGCGAATACGCCTACGTGCTGCGCATCGAGCTGGCCGGGCAGGGGGCGAAGTGATGCGGCGTGCGTTTTTCCTCGGCCTGCTGCTCCTGCCGGCGCTTGCCTGGGCGCGCATCCCTGGCGCGATGTTCTATCTGATGGAGTCGCCCAAGTCGTTCGCCTCGTTCGAGGCCCACGCCGACAAGATCGGCGTGGTCGTGCCGACCTGGTATCACGTGGATGAAAGTGGGCTGGTCTCGGGCGAGCCGAATCCGCTGGTCATGCAACTGGCGAAACAGCATCGCGTGCCGGTAATGCCGATCCTCTCGGCGGACGGCAAGCGCGACAAGTTCCACCAGCTGCTGCATGACGAAGGGGCGAAGAAGGCGATGATCGCCGCGCTGGTGGAGCAGGGCGCGAAGCACGGTTTCCTCGGCTTCCAGTTCGACTTCGAGAACATCGACTGGGCCGATCGCGACGCGCTCAGCCTGATGACGAAGCAGACCGCCGAGGCCTTGCACAAGCACGGGCTGCAGCTGTCCATCGCGGTGGTGCCCAACGCGCCGGGTTATGCCGGCCGCGGCGGTTTTTCGCAATGGATGTGGAAGTACTGGCGCGGCGCCTACGACTTGAAGGCGCTGGGCCAGTCGGCCGATCTGATCTGCCTGATGACCTACGACCAGCACACGCGCTGGACCACGCCCGGGCCGGTGGGCGGCATGCCGTGGACCGTGCAGCACCTCGAATACGCCTTGACGCAAGTACCCAAGGACAAGCTCTCGGTGGGCATCGCCACCTACGGCTACCACTGGTACACCGGCGATCCGCGCCGCGAGGACGGCAAGGAAGAATCCAACATCGCCGCGGGCTACATCGATGCGGACGAATCCTTCCCGCTGGCGCGGGAAGTCGGCGCCACCATCCAATGGGATCCGGTGGAGCACGAATCCTGGTTCTGGTTCTACCGCGACGGCATGCGCGAATGGGTGTTCCTGCCCGATGCGCGCGCCTTCCGCGACCGCGTGGCGCTGGTCAAGCAATACGGCCTGCAGGGCTTCTGCTCGTGGGTGCTGGGCGCCGAGGATCCGAAAGTATGGGACGAACTGCCGGAGGCGACACGATGAGGAAGAGGAACGTCTTGCGCGGTTGCGTGGCGATCGCCGTATTCGCCTTGACCACGTTCGCGCACGCGAAGCTGGCGCTGGTGCCTTATCCGAAGCAGGTGGAGGAGGGCAAGGGCGCTTTCGTGCTGGACAAGAAGGTCGGCATCGACGCGCCGACCGACGCCCGCTCCAAGGAGATCGCCGCGTTCCTGCACGATGCCATCGAAGCGCAGACCGGGCTGGTGCTTCCCGAACATGTGGCCGCCAAGGCGCATCGCATCGCGTTGCGCATCGACCCGGCGGTGGTCGGCGAAGAAGCCTATCGGCTGGATGTGAACCCGCGTGGCATCGAAATTCGCGCTTCCACCGACAAGGGCCTGTTCTGGGGCGTGCAGACGTTGCGCCAGCTGCTTCCGGTCGATGTTTCCGGGTCGGTCAAGGTAACGATACCAACGGTGCATATCGAGGATGAGCCGGCCTTCGCCTGGCGCGGCCACATGCTCGACGTGGGGCGGCATTTCTATCCGGTGTCCTTCATCGAAAAGCAGTTGGACCTGATGAGCTACTACAAGCTCAACGTGTTCCGCTGGCATCTCACCGAAGACCAGGGCTGGCGCATCGAGGTCAAGCGCTATCCCAAGCTCACCGAGGTGGGCGCCTGGCGCACCGAGGCGGACGGCAGCCGCTATGGCGGCTTCTACACGCAGGACCAGGTGCGCGAAGTGGTCGAGTACGCGCGTCAGCGCAACATCATGGTGGTGCCGGAGATCGAGATGCCGGGTCACAGCTCGGCGGCGATCGCGGCCTATCCGGAGCTGTCCTGCGCGAAGAAGCCGATTCCCGTGCAGATCGGCTGGGGCGTCTTCAGCGACGTGTTCTGCCCGGCCGACGAGAACGTCTACGTGTTCCTGCAGAACGTGCTTGACGAGGTGCTGCCGCTGTTCCCGTCGCCGTACGTGCATATCGGCGGCGACGAAGTGCCGGCCGGCGCGTGGAGCCACTGCGAGGCCTGCGACAAGCTGATCCGCGAACAAGGCCTGGAGAACGAGGCGGGCCTGCAGAGCTATTTCATCCGCCGCATGCAGGTCTATCTCGCCGGCAAGGGCAAGACCATGATCGGCTGGGACGAAATCCTCGAAGGCGGAGTGGACTCGTCCGCCGTGATCGAGATCTGGCGCGGCGACGCGGAAGGCCACAAGGCGCTGGCCAACGGCAATCGCATCATCAATGCCAGCCCGTACTACCTGGACTCGCCACTGACCCGGCTGACGGTGGAGAAGCTCTATCTCACCGATCCGGCGAGCGTGCTGGATTCAGCCGCGCAACGCGACCTGGTGCTGGGCGCCGAGGCGCCGCTGTGGAGCGAGCGCGCCGATCCGCTCAACGCCGAGCAGCGTGTGTATCCGCGCCTGCTCGCCTTCGCTGAGCGGCTGTGGCGCGGCGGCACGACGGACGCCGCGGCCTATGCGGACTTCCACCAGCGCCTCGCCGCGCACTATCCGCGCCTGGATGCCTGGCAGGTGGCGTATGCGCCGGAGGATCGCAACACGGTCGATTACGAAGTCGCTGCCAACGACGCGCGCGACGGCTGGCAGGTCACCGCCAGGCGCGGCTTCGCCGATGTGGAAACGCACTACACCACCGACGGCAGCGAGCCTACCGCCGCGTCGCCGTCGTTCACCGACGTGCTTGAACTCAAACAGCCAGGCACGCTGCGCGTGGTGCCGTTCCGTCGTGGCCGCGCCTACGACCACCCGAAGGCGTTCCAGCTCGAGCGCAGCGCATCGTTCGGCGCCAAGGCCAGTACCGATCCGGCACCTGCCGAGAGCTACAGCGGCCATGGCGCGGCGACGCTGACCGATGGCCTGCTGGGGGATGACAACTTCAAGAGCGGCGCCTGGCTTGGCTGGGAAGAGCAAGACCCGAAGCTCAGCCTGGATCTGGGCAGCGTCCAGGATCTGCGCGAGGTCAGCGTGGGTGTGCTGCAGCAGGCCGAATCGTGGATCTGGTGGCCGCGCAAGGTGCGCTTCGTCGCCTCCGAGGACGGCCAGCACTGGACCACGCTGCGCGAGATCAAGGTCAAGCCGATCGCACGCGACAACCTGGGCCATATACAGCGTGTGGCCTATACGGCGTCCAAGCCGTTCCGCGCACGCTATCTCCGCGTCGAGCTGACGCGGCATCCGAAAGAGGACGATCGTCATACCTGGACGTTCGTCGACGAGATCCTGGCGCGCTGAGGGAGCACGCCGGGCATTAGGAGCAATAAGCGGTACGTCATGCCCGAGGGGAAGGGCCATATCCATTGAACGGGGAGGAGTTAACCATGTCATACGTTGCATTGAATCGCCGAAAACTAGCCGCCGCACTCGCGCTGGCCTTGCTGCCCACGTTTGCGCTGCATGCGCAGGACGCGGGCAATACCACCACGCAGGACCAGGGAGACAAGAAAACCAAGACGCTGGAGAAGGTCGTCGTCACCGGTTCGCGCATCGCGCGCGCCGAAGTGGAAGGGCCCGCGCCGGTCAACATCATCAAGGGCGAGGACCTGCAGAAGCAGGGCTTCACCACCGTCTACGAGGTGATGAACTCGATCACCCAGGCCGGTATCGCCGAAACGGCGCCAAGCTGGGGCAGCACCTCGGTCAACGCGCGCCAGCTCAACCTGCGCAACATGGGCTCGAACCGAAGCCTGCTGCTTATCGACGGCCATCGCGTCACCGATTACCCGATGCCCGCCAGCGGCAAGACCAATTTCCAGAACTACAACAATATCCCCACCGGCATGATCGACCGCATCGAGATCCTGGCGACGGGCGCCTCGGCGATCTACGGTTCGGATGCCATCGCCGGCGTGGTCAACATCATCCTGAAGAAGAACTACCAGGGCGATGACATCAAGGTGCAGCTGGGCACTTCCACGCGCGGTGGCCGCGACTATGGCGACATCAACTTCGTCGGCGGTCGTTCGGGCGACAACTGGAATGTGGTTTACAACCTGCAGCGCAGCCATCGCACCCCGCTGTGGGGCCGTGATCGCCGCTACACCGATTCGGATGGCGATGCGGGCTACGGCACGTGGGATCAGAACGCGCGCATGTTCGGTTATCCGCGCTATTGGGGCCTCATGCTCGCCGACGCCAACGGCAACTACATCACGCCGCCGGCAGGTGCATGCGCGCAGGGTGGCTTCAAGAACAACTTCAGCCAGTATCACAAGCAGACGGTGGCGACGAACGGCAATACGGTCGATCCCACCAATATCACCGACAACGGTTCGTACTGCGCGCAGAATGCCCTGTTCGGCAACTGGGTGCTGACGCCGGGTCGCGACGATCGCGATGCGTACATCGCCGGCTCATACGACTTCGGCGGTGGCCTGCAGGCTTATGGCTCGGTGGGTTACTGGGAAACGCACGGCGTGTCGAATACCGAGCTGCCGTTCCTGTATCCGATGGGCGGCATTCCGGGCTCGTTCTACGATCAGACCTCGGGCCAGCTGATCACCAACTATTTTCGCCAGCTCACGCCGAGCGAAATGGGCGGCTACGGCAATACCCATGACGATGAGAAGAACTGGGATATCCACGCCGGCCTGCGCGGCACCCTGTTCGACAACCGTTTCAACTGGGATCTCAACCTCGGCCACGCCAAATACATCGTGCGCGAGAGCTACACGGGCTTGAACGAACAGGGGATGTTCAATTACTTCTTCGGTCCGCAGCTGGGCACGACCACGGTGGGCGGCGACTCGTATCCGGTCTATGCCATCAACCAGCAGCGCTTCTGGAACCCGATCTCCAAGTCGGACTACCAGAGCTTCGCCGTCGGCGGCACGAACACGGCGGTGTCATGGATGGACCAGGCATCGTTCAATGTCACTGGCGACCTGTTCAGCACCTGGGCCGGCCCCGTGGGCTTCGCCGGCGTGCTGGAGGCCAACCACCAGGGTTACCGGCTGACGCCGGACCCGCGCGGCAACACCACGACCTTCGGCGATCCCTTCCAGGACTACAACGCCGGTGGCGGTACGCGCATGCGCCTGTCCGGGGGCACGGAGTTCCGTGTACCGCTGTCCGATACGCTGACCTGGAGCCTGTCCGGCCGCCTGGATAAGTATCGCGATGCCAGCAGCGCTGATATCGCTCGTACGTGGGGTACCTCGATCGAGTGGCGGCCGCTGAATGGCCTGCTGCTGCGCGGCACCTACGGCACCAACTTCCATGCGCCGGACATGCAGTACCTGTACAAGCAGGACTCGCTGTCGACCAAGGGCATCTATAAGGACTATTACCAGTGCATCCAGTCGCAGGATGCGGCGTGTCCCGCCATCCAGCACTCGACGTATTACACGCTGCATGCCGCGGGCGGGCGCAATCTTCTGCCGGAAGAGGGGCACGCCTGGACGTACGGCTTCGTGTGGGACGTGAACTGGGTGGAGGGCCTGTCGGTCTCGGCCGATTACTGGCACATGGGCATCGACAACGCGATCGACAACGTGGACGAGGACACGGTGCTGAAGGACGAGGCGGGCTGCCGCACCGGCCTGCAGGTCGGCGGTGCGCCGTACACGCTGCATCCCCAGGGTTCGGAGTACTGCAAGCAGATCATCGCCAATGTGATCCGCGATGCGCAGGGCAATGTTTCGGCCGTCTACACGGGCCCGATCAACCAGAACAAGCTGTACGTCAGCGGCGTGGACGCCAACATCAGCTATCGCGTGAAGACGCAGAACTGGGGCGCCTTCAACTTCTCGCTGGATTGGACCGATAACCTTTCCTACAAGCTGCGCAAGTACGCCAGCGATCCGCTGCTCAACACCCGCTACGACCGCGTGGCCACGCGCACCCGCGCCACGCTGAACTGGCTGTACGGGCCGTGGGATGTGACGCTGTACGGCGATCGCCAGGGTGGCGTGCGCGCGCCCCACTATGACGGCTGCGAAATCCTGCCCAACGGCATCACGCCGTCGCTGGGCGATCCGCAGTGCGTGGTCTATCACGCCTACACCTCGCCGTGGGTCACCTTCAGCACCACCATCGGCTATCGCTTCGACGAAAAGCTCAAGGTCGGCTTGACCGTGTCCAACATCTTCGACAAGGTCGGCCAGATCCCGTACTACGCGGGTGGCTTCGAGTTCATCCCGACGCTGCAAGGTGCCAATTACAACGGCCGCGAGGTGTCGTTGCAGGTGGAATACAAGCTCGACTGACAGCACGGCGGCCGGGAGAGCCATAGGGCTCTCCCGGCCGGTTCACGATAAACCCAAGCAGGAAAAACCTACATGTCGAAGTGGTCGCAACGTCTCCTCTGCCTGGCGCTCGGCGCGGGCCTGGCCTTCAACGCCGCCGCGCAGAACGCCACCACGCTGGTGCCTTCGCCCCAGCAATCGCACTGGCAGGACCTGGAGTTCGGCGTCATCGTCCACTTCGGCACCAACACCTTCCTCGACCGCGAATGGGGCGACGGCAAGGCCGATCCGAAGGTGTTCAATCCGGACAAGGTCGACCCGGTGCAATGGGCGCGTGCCAGCCGGGAGGCCGGCGCCAAGTACATGGTGATGGTTGCCAAGCATCACGACGGCTTCGCCCTGTGGCCCACCGAGCAGAGCAACTATTCGGTCAAGAGCAGCCCGTGGATGGGCGGCAAGGGCGATCTGGTGCGCATGGCCTCCGACGCCGCGGCCAAGGAAGGGCTGGAATTCGGCATCTATCTGTCGCCGTGGGATCGCCACGAGCCGCGCTACGCGGACTCCAAGGCCTACGACAAATATTACGTGGCCCAGCTGGGCGAACTGGTGCAGCACTACGGCATGCTGGTCGAGTGGTGGCTGGATGGCGCCGGCAGCGCGGGCCATGAGTACGACTTCAAGCACTACATCGAGGAATTGCGTACCTACCAGCCCAATGCGGTGGTGTTCGCCGACATGGCGCTATTCGAGTACGGCGACGCCCGCTGGGTGGGCCAGGAAGACGGCCACATCCGCTACGAAAACTGGAATGTGATCGATCGCCACGGCTACGAGCGCTGGCGCCCGGTCGAGGTCGATACGCCGCTGCACAAGCTGCACTGGTTCTGGCATCCCAACGACGAAGCCTCGCTCAAGAGCGTGGCCGAGCTGATGGATATCTGGGAGAGCAGCGTGGGGCGGGGCGGCCAGCTGATGCTGGGTATCGCGCCGGACAACCACGGCCTGCTGCCCGACGCCGACGTCAAGCGCCTGGAAGAGCTCGGCAAGGCGATCGAGGCGCGCTACGGTGATGCGGCGAACCTGGCGCGCAAGCACGCCAAGGTGGACGAGAATCTCGAGCGTGCGCTCGACGGCAATCCCGATACGTTCTGGTCGGCGCCTGAGGGCGCGCGCAACGCCACGCTGGAAGTCGATTTCGGCAAGCCGGTCACCTTCGACCGCACGCTGGCGATGGAATGGCTGGACGAAGGGCAGGCGGTACGCCGCTATGCGGTCGAAATCTGGGACGGCCACGGCTGGAAGGCGGTGGCGAAGGCCGAGGCGATCGGGCACAAGAAGATCGATACCTTTGCACCTGTGACGGCGCAGAAGGTACGGTTGCATATCCTGTCGAGCGTCGGCACCGCGCGCATCCGCGAGTTCCAGGTGTTCGATGCCCGCGGCCATTGAGCCGCGCGTGACGTCGGCGCTCACGATCACAAGGAACTCCTTCATGCAGCGAAGCACTCCGATCTCCCCCTGGCCCGCGCTGGCCATGGCACTGCTGCTCGCCGGGCCGGCCGGCGCCGCCGAGCTGGCCACCCAATCGCTCGATAACGGCTGGCAGTTCCACCTCGCCCCGAAATCGGCCGAGGCCAAGGCGCACCCGGAAGCCGCCGAATGGCGTACCGCTGCTGTTCCCGGCAGCGTGCAGACCGATCTGCTGGCCGCCGGCGTGATCACCGATCCGTTCTACCGCGACAACGAAGCGCGGCTGCAGTGGATCGGCCTGGCCGACTGGGATTACCGCCTCAGCTTCAAGGTCGACGCGGCCACGCTCAAACGCGGCCACGTCGAGCTGGTGTTCGACGGACTGGACACCTTCGCCGACGTCACGCTCAACGGCCGCAAGCTGCTCGCCGCGGACAACATGTTCCGCCGCTGGCGCGTGCCGGTGAAGGGCGCGCTGCGCTCGGGCGACAACAAGCTGGAAGTGCACCTGCATTCGCCCATCGCACGCTTGCAGCCGTGGCTGCTCAAGCAGCCGTACGCGCTGCCGGGCGAATTCGACTCGGCCTTCGGCGACGAGCCCAAGGGCAAGCAGACCGCCAACTACATCCGCAAGGCCAATTACCAGTACGGCTGGGATTGGGGTCCGCGCTACGTCACCCTCGGCATCTGGCAGCCGGTGCGGCTGGAGAGCTGGGACGACGTGCGTCTGGCGGATTTCCACGTCGCCCAGCAACACGTCGACGCCGACGCGGCCGACCTGCGCGCCGAGGCGACGGTGCAGGCCGACAAGCCCGGCAAGGCCACGCTGGCCGTGAGCTGGACGGCGCCCGATGGCACTCGCCAGGAACAGAAGCAGGACGTCGAGCTGAGCAAGGGCGATAACGCGCTCAGCCTGCCCATCCGCATCGAGCACCCGCGCCGCTGGTGGCCGGTCGGGTATGGCCCGCAGGATATGTACCGCTTCGAGGTCACCCTCAGCCGCGACGGCGAAACCCTGGCCACGGCCAGTCGCGCCACCGGCCTTCGCAGCGTCGAGCTGCGTCGCGACAAGGATCAGTGGGGCCGCGGCTTCGCCTTCGTGGTCAATGGCGTGCCGGTGTTCGCCAAGGGCGCGAACCTGATTCCGTTCGACAGTTTCCCCACCCGCTTCACGAACGAGCGCATGGCGCAGATCCTGCGTTCGGCCCGCGACGCCAACATGAACATGCTGCGCATGTGGGGCGGCGGCCATTACCAGAGCGACGCCTTCTATGAGGAGGCTGACAAGCTCGGTCTGATGATCTGGCAGGACTTCATGTTCGGCGGTGCGATACCGCCGTACGACGAGGCGTACCGCGAAAACACCCGCGTCGAAGCGGTGGAGCAGGTGCGGCGGCTGCGCGACCATCCCAGCATCGTCCTGTGGTGCGGCAACAACGAAGTGCAGACCGGCTGGGAAGCGTGGGACGACCGCAAGAAGTTCCAGCAGTCGCTGGCGCCGGACGAGCGTGAGCGGATCGAGAACGGCATGAAGGCGCTGTTCGGCGACACCCTGCGCAAGGTGGTACACGAGAACGCGCCTGACGTGCCGTACTGGGCCAGCTCGCCCAGCACCGACTACGAAGGCCCGGCCAACCAGCTTGGCGATGGCGACTATCACTCGTGGAGCGTCTGGTCCGGTTCCAAGCCGATCGAGCAGTACCTTTCCGAGACGCCGCGTTTCCAGTCGGAATATGGCTTGCAGTCCTTTCCGGTGATGGCCACCGTGCGCGCCTTCGCCGAGGAGCGCGACATGGAGCCGAATTCGCCGGTGATGCGTGCGCACCAGAAGTTCGCCAACGGCGATGGCAACGACCGCCTGCTGCTGTACATCCGCAAGTACTACGGTGAGCCGAAGGATTTCGAATCGTTCGTCTACCTCAGCCAGGTGATGCAGGCCGAGGGCATCGAGCTGGCCGCCGAGCACCTGCGCAGCGTGCGGCCGCAGGCAATGGGCTCGCTCTACTGGCAGTTGAACGACGTGTGGCCGGGCGCGTCCTGGTCCAGCGTGGACTACTTCGGCCGCTGGAAGGCCTTGCAGTTCCATGCGCGCCGCTTCTACGCGCCGGTACGCGTGGTGGCGATCCATAACGAGGGCAAGAGCGACGTGTTCGTGGTGTCCGACCGCACCGCGCCGTTCCAGGCCACGCTGCGCAGCCGCGTGATGAACATGGACGGCAAGGTGCTGCGCGAGCGCAAGCAGGCGCTCAAGGTCGAGCCGCTGGCCAGCACCAGGATCGCCAGTCCCACCGACGCCGAGCTGCTGCGCAAGGCCGACCCGGCCACGACGTTCGCCGTGTACGACCTGCTGGACGAAAAGGGCGAGCTGCTGTCGCGCCACCTGCTGTTCGTGAAGCCGCCGCTGGACTTGAAGCTGCCCGATCCGGATCTGAAGGTGGAGCTGAAGGACAACGGGCAGGGGGGTGTACTGTCGGTGACCGCCAAGCGCCTCGCGCGCGAGGTGTGGGTCGATTTCGGCACGCTCGACGCCAACGTGGAAGACAATGCCTTCGATCTGCTGCCCGGCGAGACGCGCGAGCTGCGCGTGGATAGCCCGGCCGGCATCGATGCCCTGCGCGGCGCACTGCACGTGCGTTCGCTGGCGGGCGCGACCAAGGGAGAGAGCAAGCCGTGAATGCCTCACGCCGTGACGTATTGAAGATGATGTCGTTCGCGCTCGGCACCGCCGCGCTGGGTGGTCCGGGCGCAAGCCTCGCCGCCACCCCGTCCGCCGGCGCCTTCGTGAGCAAGCGTCCGCCGCCGGGCAAGCGCAAGTTCGTCAGCAAGGCCGTGGAACAGGTGATCGCGCGCACCAAGGCGAAGATCGCCGATCCCGAGCTGGCCTGGATGTTCGAGAACTGCTACCCCAATACGCTCGACACGACGGTGGAGCTGGGGACGCTGCGCGGCAAGCCGGACACCTTCGTCGTCACCGGCGACATCGACGCGATGTGGCTGCGCGACTCCTCCGCGCAGGTATGGCCCTACGTGCCGCTGGCGAAAGAGGATGCGGACCTGCGCCGCCTGTTCCGCGGCCTGATCCGCCGCCAGGCGGTGTGCATTGCGATCGATCCCTATGCGAACGCGTTCCTTCCCGATACCACCGCCAAGACCAATCTCGACTGGTCCCAGCACGACGTCACCGACATGCGCCCCGGCGTGGCCGAGCGCAAATGGGAAATCGACTCGCTGTGCTACCCGGTGCGGCTGGCCGCGGCGTATTGGAAGGCCACCGGCGATCGCGAACCCTTCGACGACGACTGGCGCGCGGCGATGCGCCTAGTGGTGAAGACCTTCCGCGAGCAGCAGCGCAAGGACGGCCCGGGGCCGTACCGCTTCCAGCGGCAATCGCTGATACCCACCGAAAGCCTGTTCCTCGGCGGCTATGGCAGTCCCGCCAAGCCGGTGGGGCTGATCCATTCGATGTTCCGTCCGTCGGACGATGCCTGCCTGTATCCGTTGTTCATTCCCGCCAACCTGTTCGCCGTGCACGTGCTGCGCGAGCTGGGCGCGATGACGCAGAGCCTGTTCGGCGATGCGGCATTCGCGGCGGAGTGCAAGACGCTCGCCGATGAAGTGCAGCAGGCCGCCGAGAAGTACGGCGTGATGCGCGACGAGCAGGGCAAGGAGTTCTGGGCCTACGAAGTGGACGGCTACGGCAATCAGCTGTTCATGGACGATGCCAACGCGCCGGGTTTGCTTAGCCTGGCGTATCTGGGCTGCTGCCCGGTCGACGATGCGCGTTATCGGCGCACGCGCGAGCTGGCCTGGAGCACGCGCAATCCGTACTTCTTCGCCGGCAAGGCCGCCGAAGGCGTCGGCGGTCCGCACGAGGGCCTGCGCATGATCTGGCCGATGTCGATCATGATGCGCGCCTTCACCAGCCGCGACGACGCCGAGATCCGCCAGTGCCTGCACTGGCTCAAGACCACCCACGCCGGCACCGGCTTCATGCACGAGGCGTTCGACCAGGACGACCCCGCGCATTTCACCCGTGCCTGGTTCGCCTGGGCCAATACGCTGTTCGGCGAGCTGATCGTCGACCTCGCGGCGCAGCGGCCCGCGCTGCTGCGCGGCTGAGGCGTTCGGTGTCCTTCTCCCTCCATCCCCCTCTGGAGCTTTCCTCATGGTGACACGCAGGCGATTCCTGCAAGGTGCAGTGGCCGCGGCCCTGCTGGGCAACCGGCTCGACCCCTTCAACGGCATCGCCGACGCGCGCGCAGCGGGCGCGAAGGGCGCCGCCGGCGACGCGGCCAGCGGCGTGTCGCGCTACGTAGACGTCTTCATCGGCACCGGCGGCCATGGGCACACCTTCCCGGGTCCTTCCTTGCCGTTCGGCATGGTGCAGCTCAGTCCCGACACTTATGACGCGCAGTGGGATGCCTCTTCCGGCTACCACCAGGGCGACGGCTCGATCATGGGCTTCTCGCACACGCATCTGAGCGGCACCGGCGCCAGCGACATGCTCGACGTGCTGGTGATGCCGTGCACCGGCCCGGTGCGCCTGCAGCCGGGCGACCGCGAATACCGCGGCACCAATTACCGCTCGCGCTACGACGGTGTGCCGCCGACCAACACACCATCGCCGTCCAGCCAGGGCCAGCCGGCCACGCGCGGCTACCGCTCGCGCTACGACACGGCCGACGAGCAGGCGCGCCCCGGCTACTACCGCGTGCGCCTGAAGGACTACGACGTGCTGGCCGAGCTGACCACCACGCTGCGCGCCGGCCTGCACCGCTACACCTTCCACGGCAAGGACGAAGGGCACCTCCTGGTGGACTTCGCGCACGGCTTTCACGACGACCCGGCCACGCCCACCAAGGTCAGCGACGCGACGCTGCGCCTGGTCGGCAATGACACCCTGGTCGGCAGCCGCCGCGTGCACCAGTGGGCGAATGGCCGCTACATCCATTTCGCGCTCAAGGTCTCGCGGCCGTTCGACCGCGCCGTGCTGTACAGCGCGGAAGCACCGCTGGCCGGCGCGAAAGAAGCCGCGGGCACGGATCTCAAGGCCACGCTGCATTACAAGAACCCCGCCAAGGCACCGCTGCTGGTGAAGGTCGGCATCTCCGGCGTGGACATCGACGGCGCGCTGCGCAACCTCGATGCCGAAGTGCCCGGCTGGGACTTCGACGGCGTGCAGGAAGCGGCGGCCGCGGCGTGGGAGAAGGAGCTGGGCCGCATCCGCGTGGAGTCCCCGTCGGATGACACCAAGCGCACCTTCTATTCGGCGCTGTACCACACCATGCTCGCGCCCACGCTGTTCAGCGATGTGGACGGCCGTTACCGCGGCATGGACCTGAAGATCCACCAGCTGCCGGAGGGCGCGCACAACTACAGCACCTATTCGCTGTGGGACACCTACCGCGCCGCGCATCCGCTGTACACGCTATACCAGGCCGAGCGCGTGCCCGATCTGGTCAACGGCCTGCTGCGCATGGCCGCAGAAAGCCCCGATGGCCCGCCGGTATGGCCGCTGCAGGGCGTGGAGACCGGTTGCATGATCGGCTACCACTCCGCCGTGGTGGTAGCCGAAGCGGTGGCCAAGGGCTTCGCCGGTGTCGATCCGAAACAGGCCTGGCCGCTGTTCCGCAAGCGCGCGATGGATGATGATTACCGTGGCCTCGCCTATTACCGCAAGCTCGGCTACATCCCCGCCGACAAGGAGTGGGAAGCGGTCAGCAAGACGCTGGAATACGCCTACGACGACTGGGCACTGTCGCACCTGGCCGATGCGGCTGGCGCGAAAGCGGATGCCGAAGCGTTGCGCCAGCGTTCGCGCAATTACCGCAACGTCTTCGACAAGAGCGTGAGCTTCATGCGTCCGCGCGGCGAAAACGGCCAGTGGCTGGAGCCGTTCGATCCGCGCAGCATCGGGCACAGCAAGCAGTGGCGCGATTTCACCGAATCCAACGCGTGGCAGGCCACCTTCCTCAATCAGCACGATCTGTACGGCTACATGGAATTGTTCGGCGGCCAGCCGGCGTTCGAGCGCAAGCTGGACGAGCTGTTCACCACCAGCTCCGAGCTGCCGGCGGATGCGCCGCCGGACATCGCCGGCCTCGTCGGCCAGTACGCGCATGGCAACGAGCCGGGGCATCACATGCCCTACCTCTATGCCTACACCGGTGCGCACTACAAGACGCAAGCGCGCGTGCGCATGCTGCTGACCGACATGTACCGCGCCGATCCCGACGGCCTGGCGGGCAATGAGGACTGCGGCCAGATGAGCGCCTGGTACGTGCTCGGCGCGATGGGCCTGTATCCGGTCGATCCGGTGAGCACGCATTACGTGTTCGGCAGTCCGTTGCTCGATCGTGCGGAAGTGGATATCGCCGGCAAGCGCCTGGTGGTGGAGGCGAAGGGCAATGGCCCGGACAGCCCCTACATCCAGTCCGTCACCTGGAACGGCCAGCCGTGGAGCAAGAGCTGGATCACCCATAAGGATCTGGCTGCCGGCGGCACGCTGGTGTTCCACATGGGCAAGGCGCCGAACAAGCAATTCGGCGCGGCGCCGGGTGACCGGCCGCCGTCGTTCGGGGCGCCGATGAAGGCCTGACCGGCACTGCCGATCAGTCAGGCTTGGAGAGGAAATAAACGAGGGGCGCCATGGCGTCCCTCGTTTTTTTTGCTCAGTGCGCCTCGTGCGGCGACTCGCCATGGCCGCGCGGGGCCGGCGCATGCGGGGCTGGTGCCGCATGCGGCGCGGGGTGGCTGGCCGGCGCCGGATGATAGGCGGGTGCCGGCGCATAGTTGCGCATCGGTTCCTGGCGCGGCATGCCGCGTTCGGGGTTGCCGCTGCCTGGATACGCCGCGCGCGGCATGGGCTCGTTACGGACCGGGGCGCCATGCGTGGCGTTGGCCGGACGCGGCGGCGCAGCATCGAGACCCCGCGGTTGCGGCACGGCACCATGATTGGCATGCGGCGCGAACGAGGCGGACGGCAGCGCGCCGTTCGCCGCGCGCGGCGCCGTGTTGTTCGCCGGATGGGCAGGGGCAGCGTCCACCGTGCGCGGCTGCGGCACCGCGGCGCCGTGGCCGCCATGCGGCGCGAACGACGCCGACGGCATGGCGCCTGGCGCAGCGTGCGGCGCCGCACCGCCAGCTGGCGATCCGGGCTGCCTCGGCGCCATCGGCGCACCATGCGCCGCCGTGATGCCGCGTTCCGCGAACGCACCCGGTCGAGGCGTCGCCGCGATCGCCGGCGCGCCGTGATTGACCTGCGCGCGCAGGTCGCGATTCTGCGCGGCCAGCGTCATCTGCTGCCGTTGCGCGGCGACCGGCCCGCTGCGTTGCATGTGTTCGGCCTGCAGCTCTTGCGGCGTAGCACGCGCGGCGATGCCGCCGGGACCGCCGTTGTAGCTGGTGCGATTGACGGTGACGTTGTTGATCACCGTCTTGTTGTAGACGTTGGTGATGTTGGTGGTGACGTTGTTGACGCTGCGGTTGTAGTAGAAGCGATTGTGATCCCAATAGCCGCCGGCATAGCCCGTGCCGGCATAGCCGAAGCCATAGTTGATGCCGCCGTAGAAGCCCACGTGCGGCCCCCAGTACCCGGCATGGAACACATAGACGCCGTCGTTCCAGCCCCACCAGGCCGGCGTCCACAGAGCGCCTGAGAACGGCGGCTCGATCCAGGTGCCTGGCACCCAGTAATAACCGCCGTCATCGTCGTAGGCCCAATAGCCCGGCACCCAGATGAAGCCCGGTGCGGGAATCGGTGGCTGCACGTAGACCGGCAGCGGCGGTGGGGCGATGTTGATCGAGACGAACACGCCGGCCGTGGCCGGCGGCGGCAACGCGAAGACGCCGCCGGCGAGCAGGGCGAGCCCGAGCAACCCATGCGAGAGCGAAGCTCGCGTCTGCTTGCCGAGCGAAACGCGTGTCGGTGCGAAGGACATGAGGAACTCCTCGTCAGCGGCGTCGATGTGCTGATGAGAACGGGGCGCGGGCCGCTGCGCTGACCGTGGCGCGGCGAGGGTTCAGGGCGATTTCATGCTGTCGCTGCGCTTGCGTTCGCGATGCGTGGAGCGGGCCTGTATGCGAGCGCGATTGTCGCGGCTTCTGCGCGTGGCGCCCGTTGGCATTCACATAGGTCAACGCAAACGCAAAAAAAGACGGCGCCTCGCGGCGCCGTCTTCATGGACTGCTGGTGTCGCGGAATCGCCGGCTTCAGAGGCCGAGCACGGTCTCCGCCTTCACGTACGGCAGGCCGTGTGCCTGAGCCACCGGCTCGCACACCACCTTGCCGTCGATCACGTTCAGGCCGTTGCGCAGGTGCACGTCGTCGGCCAGCGCCTTCTGCCAGCCCTTGTTGGCCAGGGCCAGGGCGAAGGGCAGGGTGACGTTGTTGAGCGCGAAGGTGGAGGTGCGCGCGACGGCGCCCGGCATGTTGGCCACGCAGTAGTGCACCACGCCGTCCACCACGTAGGTCGGGTCGGAGTGCGTGGTGGCGTGCGAGGTTTCCACGCAACCGCCCTGGTCGATGGCGACGTCGACGATTACCGAGCCCGGCTTCATCGTGCGCACCATGTCGTGCGTGACCAGTTTCGGCGCGGCGGCGCCCGGCACCAGCACGGTGCCGATCAGCAGGTCGGCGCGGCGCACCAGCTCTTCGATCGCCGAGCGGGTCGAGAACACGGTGGAGATGGAGGTGCCGAACTGCGTGGCCAGGCGCTTGAGCGCATCGGCCGAGCGGTCCACCACGGTGACCTTGGCGCCCATGCCCACGGCGATGGTCGCCGCATGGGTGCCGGACACGCCGCCGCCCAGGATCACCACTTCAGCCGCCGGCACGCCCGGCACGCCGCCGAGCAGTACGCCACGGCCGCCCTGGGCCTTCTCCAGCGAATGCGCGCCCACCTGCGGGGCGAGGCGACCGGCGACCTCGGACATCGGGGTCAGCAGCGGCAGCGCGCCGTTCGCGGCGGTGACGGTTTCATAGGCGATGCAGACCGCGCCGGAAGCGATCAGGTCGTGGGTCTGTTCGGCGTCGGGCGCCAGGTGCAGGTAGGTGAACAGGATCTGGCCCTTGCGGAGCTTCTTGCGCTCCACCGCCAGCGGCTCCTTCACCTTCACGATCATGTCGGCCTGGGCAAAGATCGCATCGGGACCCTCGACGATCTTCGCGCCCGCGGCGACGTAGTCCGCATCCGTCAGCCCGGCGCCGAGGCCGGCACCGGCCTCGATCAGCACCTCGTGCCCGTGGTGTACCAGTTCCTGCACCGACGACGGGACGAGGCCGACGCGGTATTCGTGGTTCTTGATCTCTTTCGGTACACCGATGCGCATGGCTTGGGTATCTCTGACTGGGAATGGATGAGTGGACGCCCGGCGCGAGCACGCCGGAGGCGTAGCAGTATGCTCGGTGCTTCGGAGAATTTCTCGCTGATTTGGGTGGCCTTGACGTCTATGCGTGGAATATCATGCGTCGATTGGCTTGATTGATGGGTATTTATGTCACTTCCGGAAACCTCCCTGGACGACCGCGACCGCGCCATCCTCAAGCTGCTCCAGGAGGACGGTCGCCTGACCAATCTGGAGCTGTCCGCGAGGATCAATCTGTCTCCATCGGCCTGCCTGCGCCGGGTGAAGCTGCTGGAGGAGCGCGGTCTGATCTCGCGCTACGTGATGCTGCTGGATGAGAAGGCGGCGGGCTTGCCGGGCACGGCGTTCGTGCTGGTGACGCTGGATCAGCAAGGGCGCGCGGCACTGGATGCGTTCGAGGCGGCGATCCAGCGGCACCCGGAGGTGACGGAGTGTTGTCTGCTGGCGGGGGCGGCGGATTACATGGTGCGGGTGGTGTATGCCGACTCGGCGGATTTCGAGCGGATCCATACGGACATCCTCACGCAGTTGCCTGGGGTGGTGAGGGTGCAGTCGACGCTGGCGTTGCGGACGGTGAAGAGGACGACGGCGTTGCCGGTGTGATCGGGGTTTATGCGGCTTGGTTGTCGTTGTGTGGCATCGCTCCGGAGCCGCGTACGTCGATGATGCGTTTGGTGTATTCGTGTCTCGCCCTATGGGCGAAGGTTTCGCCCTGCTGCCGGAGAGCGAGTTACTTCTTCTTTGCCTGCCCAAAGAAGAAAGGGCACCCCGCACGTCGCCCTCCGGAGCTGTGCTGCTCCGGGTGCGCGAGGGCTGGCCGGGCTTTTCGACATGACATCCCTGTCATGTCGAAAAGGCAGCAACATCCATGTCGCTGCCCCTTCAGGGCCCGATCGTCCAGCCCTCACCGGCGCACAGGGGCCCCGGCAGGTCAAATGCCAGAGCAAAAGCAGAAAGCAAAAGCAGCCGCGCTGCGGCTTAGACGCTGGCTTGGCTGCTTGCGGGGGCACCGCGCTTCTCCCTCTCTTCCGCGGGGAGCGGCGGGGTGAGGGGAGGGTGCTCGCGAGAAACCTGCTTCAGGCGGACAGGCGTTACGCCGGCCGCTTGACCGTGATTCTTATGCCTTCGATCTCCACGATCTGTCCCGCGTGGATCTTGCAGGTCTTGCGCAGTTCCCGCTGGCCATCCACGAAAACGGCGCCGCTGGCGACGATGGCCTTGCCGGCGCCGCCGCTGTCGCACAGGCCGGTCAATTTGAGCAGCTGGTTGAGTTCCACGTGGTCGTGGCGATCGTCGAGTTCGAAATCGAGGGACTGCATGGATGTTCAGTAGCCGGGGTCGTTGAAAGCGCTTTCGGGCATCGCGAAGAAGGCGAAGAACGGCACGTCGTCCTCCTGCCACTCCTCCGCGGCTTCATCCAGGATATCGAGCAGGGCGTCGAAGTCCTCTTCGCTGGCGGTGCGCAGGTCGTCGGCATGGTCGAACAGCAGCAGGTAGCCCTGGCCCTCCAGCCATTCCAGGTCGCTGACGCTGTCGTACAGCGCGTCCCAGTTGTCGCCGAATTCGGCGGGCAGGCGCAGGGAGTCGCGCAGGCGGCGCAGCAGATCGTCCTTGCCGGTGCAGCCGCGCAGGCTGGTTTGGGCGACGAACAATCCATGCTCCTTGGCCTGGGCGGCGAGCGGGGCGAGGTCGTCCTCGACCACGAAGAACACACCGCCGGCGCTGGGATCGGTCAGGTCGATGTCGTAGTCCTGGTCGCTCATCGTGGCATCTCGAAAGGGTGGAACGTGCGGTAGTGATCGTCGGTGTAGTAGTAGACCATCGGCGGGTTACCGCCCGTGATGATCCGTCGCGCACCGCGATAGTCGAGGCCAGGGGTGTCCACCGTGTACTCGTGGTAGTAGCCCCGCGGCTGCGGCGGCAGGCGCCCTTCGCGGTTGCCGAACACGGTGCCATCCTGGCGATGGGGGAACGGGCCGCGACGCGCGATCAGCGCGAGGGTGTCGCGTGCTTCCGGCGGCAGGAACGCGGGCAGGGCGGACGGCGCCGGTTTGGCGGCGGTCGCCTCGGTCGACGGCGCCGGGGCGGGCCTGACGGTACCGGTGGAGCGAGATGCGGGCTCGGCGGTCGGCGCAGGAACAGGGGCCGGCGCGGGCGCGTGGCGGTTCCATACGATCGCCGCGATCGCCAGCACGGCCAGCACGAGCAGGGGCTTCAGGGAGCGCATCGGAATCGCCGCGGGAAAAGTGGCGCGCAGCTTAGCAGGGGCCACCGTGCGGGCCCGTCGGCTTGGTGGGCGCAGGAACTTGCGGCACACTCGGTTCTTTTGCCCGACCTCCAGGAGCGCGCATGAGTGCCGCCCATCCCCCCGTGCGCGGCCGCCTGCCGCGCCAGATTCCCTTCATCATCGGCAACGAGGGCTGCGAGCGCTTTTCCTTCTACGGCATGCGCAACATCCTCACGCCGTTCCTGATCACCTCGCTGCTGCTGCATCTGCCCGAAGCCGAGCGTCCCGGCGTGGCGAAGGACGTGTTCCATACCTTCGTGATCGGCGTGTACTTCTTCCCGCTGCTGGGCGGCTGGCTGGCCGACCGCTTCTTCGGCAAGTACCACACCGTGCTGTGGATGAGCCTGATCTATTGCCTGGGCCATCTGTGCCTGGCGCTGTTCGAGCATCACCCCACGGGGTTTTATGCGGGCCTGGGCCTGATCGCGCTGGGCGCCGGCGGCATCAAGCCCTTAGTGGCCTCGTTCGTGGGCGACCAGTTCGACCAGAGCAACAAGCATCTGGCCAAGACGGTATTCGACGCCTTCTACTGGATCATCAACTTCGGCTCGTTCTTCGCCTCGCTGCTGGCGCCGCTGTTCCTGAAGCATTTCGGCGCGGCGGTGGCATTCGGCATCCCGGGCGGGCTGATGTTCGCGGCCACCGTGGTGCTGTGGCTGGGACGCCGCCGCTATGTGATGGTGCCGCCGTCACCGCCCGATCCGGACGCGTTCTCGCGCGTGGTGCGTACCGCGCTGCTGCGCCATGCGCCGGGGCAGGGGCGTCCCGGCCTGTGGCTGGCCGGCGCGGGCGTGCTCGCTGCGCTGGTCGCGCTGGCGGCGATGCCCGCGCTGGGTTTCGTGATCGCGCTGTGCCTGGCCATCGTCGCGCTGATCGGCGGCGTGGGCGGCGGCGCCTGGCTGCAGATGGAGCGTGCGCGCGGTGAGCATCCGGCCGTGGCGGTGAACGGCGCGCGCAACGTGCTGCGGGTGCTGGTGGTGTTCGCGCTCACCACGCCGTTCTTCTCGCTGTTTGACCAGAAGGCGTCGACCTGGGTGCTGCAGGGGAATGCGATGGTCGCGCCGGATTGGTTCCATCCGGCGCAGATGCAGGCGCTGAACCCGTTGCTGGTGATGCTGCTGATTCCGTTCAACAACCTGGTGCTGTTTCCGTTGCTGCGCCGCTGCGGCTGCGAGCCGACGGCGCTGCGCAAGATGACCGCGGGCATCGCTTTCGCCGGCCTGGCCTGGATCGTGGTGGGCGGCTACCAGCTGCTGCTGGACGACGGCCATGGCCTGTCCATCGTGTGGCAGGTGTTGCCATACGTACTGCTCACCTTCGGTGAAGTGCTGGTGGCGGCCACCGGCCCGGAATTCGCCTACAGCCAGGCGCCGGCTTCGATGAAGGGCGTGATGATGAGCTTCTGGTACCTGGCCACCACCATCGGCAACCTGTGGGTGCTGATCGCCAACGCGGCCGTGCGCAATGAGGTCGTGACTGGCCATATCGGCGCGACCGGCCTCAGCGTCGATGCGTTCCAGATGTTCTTCTTTGCCGCGTTCGCGCTGCTGGCTGCGCTGGTGTTCGGCGCTTACGCGCGCGGTTATCGCGAGGTGGACAACTATCGGGAGGCGTAAGCGCCTGTTCTTGCGAATGGACGGCTAAACGGATGGACCCCGACACGTTTCCTGCGAACCGGTGCGCATTGGCGCGTTCGAAGCGTTGATCGGATGCGGTGCCGCCTGTACATTCCGGGGCTTTGCATGGGGGGAACCATGGACAAGCGAACGATGGTCCGCGGGGCGGGCCTCATGGCGGCAGCGCTGGCGCTGACCGCCTGCGGGGGGCAGAAGGCGCGCCAGGTCGCGCCGATGGACGCACTGGTGGTGCCGGCCTTCGCGCCGTGGATCAGCGTGGAGCCGACCCAGGGCGACCTGCAGGTGCGCGGCCTGGACGAGAAAGTGGTGCTGACGCCGTCGCGGCCGGTGTCCGACGTGCTGCAGGCCCAGTTGCGCAAGGCGCTCCAGCCGGCCTACATCTCCAACCTCACGGTGGCCTGCGAGCGGGTGAAGACCGATCTGCGCGTGCGCCACGAAGACGACAAGCCGTCCGTCGCCACGCTGGATGTCAGCATGCGCTGCACCACCAACGCGCGTGGCTTCATTACGCGCAGCGAGCCGCACCTGGAGCCGTCGGCCGAGGTCAATGCCCAGACCGACTACCCCAAGTTGTTCGTCGCCCTGCTGGACAACGCGTCGAAGGAGCTGGCGACCAAGGTGCAGGCGGACATCGACGCGAGCAAAGCCAACCTGAAGTAAGCGCGGGAACCGGCGCCGATATCGCGGCGCGCACTCAGCGGCGCGATGCCAGCCATGCCGCAGCGGCGCGCCCGGCGCGCAGGCCGCCGGCAAAGCAGGCGGTGAGCAGGTAGCCGCCGGTCGGCGCTTCCCAGTCCAGCATCTCGCCCGCGCAGAACGTGCCGGGCAGAGCCTTGAGCATCATTCCGTCGTCGAGCGCTTCCAGACGTACGCCACCGGCGCTGCTGATCGCTTCGGCGAGCGGCCGCGCCTGCGTCAGGCGCAGCTCGAAATGCTTGATCGCGCGAGCCAGCGTCGTCGGGTTTTCCAGCGTGGCCTTGGCCTGCGTTTCGTGCAGCAGCGCGACTTTCGCGCCGGCGATGCCGGCCTGGCGGCGCAGGTGCTCGCTCAGCGAACGCCGGCCGCGCGGCTTGGCCAAATCCTTTTCCAGGCGCGCCAGCGGACGATCCGGCGCGAGGTCCAGCGTCAGCGTGGCCGCGCCTTCGCGCGCGATGGTGTCGCGCAGCATCGCAGAAAGCGCATAGATCAGGCTGCCTTCGATGCCGGTGGCAGTGATCACGCATTCGCCTTGGCGCTGCCGCTCGCGGCCGTCGACATCGTGCCAGTGCGCGACCACCGGTTTCAGCGGGGCGCCGGCGTGGCGGCTGGCGAGGTGCTCGCTCCAGCCGATGTCGAAACCGCAGTTGGCCGGACGCAGCGGTGCGATGTCCACGCCACGCGCGGCAAGCCACGGCTGCCAGGCGCCATCGGAACCGAGTTGCGGCCAGCTGCCGCCGCCGAGGGCGAGCACGGTGGCATCGGCATGGAGCACGCGTTCGCCGTCGGGCGTGCCGAACCGCAGCGCGCCATCCTCGGCCCAGCCCAGCCAGCGGTGGTGTGCATGGATGCGCACGCCGCTGGCGCGCAGCCGATGCACCCAGGCGCGCAGCAGCGGTGCGGCCTTGAGGTCGGCGGGAAACACACGTCCGGAACTGCCTACGAAGGTTTCCACGCCCAGCCCGCGCGCCCACGCGCGCAGCGCGTCCGCGTCGAAATCGTCGAGCCAGCGGCCGACTTGCGCGGCGCGTTCGCCATAACGCCGATCGAAGGCCGGCCGCGGCTCGCCATGGGTGAGGTTCATGCCGCCGACGCCGGCGAGCAGGAACTTCCGGCCGACCGACCCCTTGGCCTCGTAGACGTCGACGTCGAGGCCCGCGGCGCGGGCGGTTTCGGCGGCCATCAGGCCGGCGGGGCCGGCGCCGATGATGGCGAGGGTGGGAGCATCGTGGGGCATGGGCCGAGCATTGTAGGGCAGGGATGGCCTGCGGGCGTCCGTCCTCGCTTGCATCGCCTCGCCGCAACCCTCAAGTTGTCATTCCCCTCACCCCCGTTTCGGGCACCATGCCTCCCCTCGCATGGCAGGACCTCGCATGATCACCCGCTGGTTCGAGTCATTGATCGACGCCTTCAAGGAGCCGGAGGACGGCATGCCGCCGGCCACGGTATGGCGCTTCTACGTGTTCTATCTGAAGCAGGTATGGCCGGTGTTCGCCGCGGCGATCGTGCTGGGCTTCGGCGTGGCGATCGTCGAGGTGGCGATGTTCGGCTTCATCGGTCGCATCGTGGATCTGGCCAAGGGCGCGCCGGTGGCGGACTTCTTCGCGCGGCACGGGCGCGAGCTGCTGTGGATGGGCTTCGTCACGCTGATCGCGCGCCCGGTATTGATCGCGCTGCACGATCTGCTGGTGAATCAGGCGATCGTGCCGCATCTCACCAGCCGCATCCGCTGGCAGAACCACCGCTATGTGATCCGCCAGAGTCTGGGCTTCTTCCAGAACGACTACGCCGGCCGCATCGCCAACCGCATCATGCAGACCGGCGCCTCGCTGCGCGAATCGGCGGTGCAGATCGTCGACGCGATCTGGTACGTCACCATCTACACCGGCAGCGCGCTGGTGATGTTCGCGCAGGCGGACGTGTGGCTGGCCGCGCCGCTGCTGGCGTGGCTGGCGGCCTACGTCGCCACGCTGGCGTACTTCGTGCCGCGCACCAAGGAGCGCTCCTGGCGGCAGTCGGAGGCGCGCTCGCGCCTGATGGGCCGCATCGTCGATGGCTACAGCAACATCCTCACGCTCAAGCTGTTCGCGCATACGCGCCGCGAAGAGGCCTACGTGGCCGAGGCGCTGGGCGAGCAGATCCAGCGCATGCGCGCCATGACCCGCCTGACCACGGCGATGGACGCCACCATCGCTACCCTCAACGGCTTCCTGATCGTCGGCACCTCGGCGCTGGCGATCTGGCTGTGGAGCCAGGGCCGGGTGACGGTCGGCGCGATCGCGCTGGCCACCGGCCTGGTCATCCGCATCCACAACATGTCCGGCTGGATCATGTGGGTGGTCAACGGCATTTTCGAAAACGTCGGCACTGTGCAGGACGGCATGGAGACCATTTCCAAGCCGCGCCTGGTGCAGGACCGGCCGGATGCGGTGCCGCTGAAGGTCGAGCGCGCCGGCGTGCGCTTCGAGGACATCCACTTCCACTACGGCAAGCAGGGCGGCGTGATCTCGGGGCTGGATCTGGTGGTCCGTCCGGGCGAAAAGATCGGCCTGGTCGGCCCCTCCGGCGCCGGCAAGTCCACGCTGGTGAACGTGCTGCTGCGCCTGTACGACCTGGAGGACGGACGCATCCTGATCGACGGCCAGGACATCGCCGGCGTCGAGCAGGAAAGCCTGCGCTCGCAGATCGGCGTGGTGACGCAGGACACCTCGCTGCTGCATCGCTCGATTCGCGACAACCTGCTCTACGGTCGCCCGGATGCGAGCGAAGAGGACATTCGCGAGGCCGTGCGCAAGGCGCGCGCCGATGAATTCATCCCGCAGCTGGCCGACGGCGAAGGCCGCCACGGCTACGACGCGCATGTCGGCGAGCGCGGCGTGAAGCTCAGCGGCGGCCAGCGCCAGCGCATCGCCATCGCGCGCGTGCTGCTGAAGGACGCGCCGATCCTGGTGCTGGACGAAGCCACTTCCGCGCTCGATTCGGAAGCCGAGGCGGCCATCCAGGACAGCCTGGAAGTGCTGATGCGCGGCAAGACCGTGATCGCCATCGCGCACCGCCTGTCGACCATCGCGCGCATGGATCGCCTGGTGGTAATGGACAAGGGACATATCGTCGAGAGCGGCACGCATGCCGAGCTGATCGCGCACGGAGGCCTGTACGCGCGTCTGTGGAAACGGCAGACCGGCGGCTTCGTGGCGGCGGAGGACGACGCGGCCGTCGCGTGATCGCGAAAAGGCGCGATCGAGCGGATCGCGCCGTGTGAACTGCCGCATGTTTATTGGGCTCGGAAAAACCGCTTATCGGCTTTTTTCTACCGTCAGTCCCGCGCAAGCTTGCCGTAAAAATTTGCGGATGTTTCTCTCGCCGCTAGTTTTTACGAGGGGCATCCATGCGGACCTTGGCGCGGCAGCGAGGCGTCTCGCTGATCGAAGTACTGATGGCGGTGCTGATCTTCAGCGTCGGGCTGATCGGCCTGGCAGGCCTGCTGGTCATGGCCTCCCGCTCCAACCAGGCCGCGTACCTGCGGACCCAGGTCACCTTCCTCGCCGGCAATATGGCCGACCGCATGCGCGCCAATCCCGTGGGCTTGTGGAACGGCGCCTACGACGGGGCGGTGAAGACCGGCGGCACGGCCAAGGCCTGCGGCGCGGGCGCCGCCTGCACCCCGGCCGAGATCGCCGCGCGCGACCGCTCCGCCTGGGCCACCATGCTGGCCACCGCGTTGCCTGACCCGCAGGCCAGCATCAGCTGCGACAAAGGCTCCACCGGGTTCACGCTCAGCGCCGACCAGGTCAACATGCGCCCGCCGTTCGGCGGCAGCTGCAGCATGACCGTGAGCTGGACCGAGCGCCGTGCGGGCGACAAGGCGCACAGCGACGGCGCGACGCAGACCTTCGCCTGGGTGTTCCAGCCATGAGCGCCCGCCGCGAATCCGGTCTGACCCTGATCGAGCTGATGGTGGCCATGGTGCTGGGCCTGGTGGTCGCCGCCGGCGTGGTGACGGTGTTCATCTCCACCTCCGGCAGCCAGCGCGTGCAGACGCAGCTGGCGCGATTGCAGGAAGAAGGGCGCTTCGCCGTGACCCGGCTGGTGCAGGATCTGCGCATGGCCAATGGCCAGTACTGCACCAACTCCGGCGGCGTGAACAGCCAGGGCACTGGCGGCATCTATCTCTCGCAGCTGCGCGCGCCGGTGGTGTACGCCAGCGGCCTCACCGCGGCGCTGGCGGATCTGTCCACGCCGTGGGGCGATCCGTACCCGAGCAAGCCCACCGCGCCGTACAGCTTCCCGTCGTTCCTCTCGATGCGCGGCTACGACTGCGACAAGACCAAGTGCACGCCGTCGGCGCCGGACAGCCTGCCGGAGATCGGCACCACCGCGAACAAGCGCGTCGCCGGCACCGCCGTGCTGACCCTGCGCTACCTGGACGCCTCCGGCGGCTGGGCCCTGGGCGGCACCAGCACCGTGACCGGCGATACGGACGGCGCGCTGCACCACATCACGGTCAAGCCGGGCGACGGCGAGCCGGCGGTGAAGAAGGGCGGCCTGATGATGCTTGCCGACTGCTCCAACGCGCAGATCTTCTCCGCCAACCTGCAGGAAGGCGGCTTCTATCCGGATCAGGTCGACGGCGGCCTCAATCTCGGCCTGCCGGTGATGCAGCAACCGCTGTCGGCGCCGCGCCTGTTCGACTTGAGCCGCGACTTCCACACCGTGACGTACTACCTCGAAGTAGTGGACGCGGGTGACGGCGCCACCACCGGCGCGTTGATCCGCCGCGACAACGGCGTGCGCAGCGAGGTCGTGCGCGGCGTGGAACGCCTGGATTTCCGCTACGGCGTGGAAGACGCCAACGGCGGCACCAGCTACCTCACCGCCAGCGAGATCGATGACCGCAACGGCGGCAAGATCGCCTGTCCGCCGGGCGCGCCCAACGCGCTTTCGCCCGACTACGGCTGTCTGTGGCGCGCGGTGAAGAGCATCGAAGTGCACGTGCTCATGACCGGCCAGCAGCTGCACGGCACGCTCACCGCCAACGAGCAGCGCTACGTCTACAGCGTCGACGGCGACACGGCGCCGAAAGCACCTGACGACGCCAAGCGCGCGGTGACACCCGCCGACCAGGGCTTCGACAACCGCATGCTGCGCCGCGAATTCAACGCGCTGGTGTCGGTGCGCAACTACAACCCTTGATGCGGGTTCGCCCGCCGCCGAACCAGAAACAGGAGTGACCGATGTCCCCATCGCATGAACCGCGGACGCGCGCCGCGGCGCGGCAGCGCGGCGTGGTACTGGTGGTCGCGCTGATCTTCCTGCTGTTGCTGACGCTGCTGGCGATCAGTGCCTCGGGCCATTCGCTGTTGCAGGAGCGCATGGCCGGCGGTCTGCGTAACGCGCAACAGGCGGAGCTGGCGGCGGAGACCGCGCTGCGCGGTGCCGAATGGCGTTTGTGGAAGGCGGCGAGCGTGGCGCCGATCAACTGCGGCACCACGCTGATCACCGATTGCTACCTCTTCGATCCGGCCAACCCGATCGCCGATGTGACGGCGTTTCGCGGCAAGAGCGGCTGGGTGACCAAAGGCGCGACCGAATACAAGGGCGCCGCCGGCGACCAGGACTTCACCACGCTGGACGGCAGCGACCTCGACGACACCGCGCGCAAGGTCGCCGTGCTGGCCAAGAATCCGCACTACATCATCGAAGACCTCGGACCGGAACTGCCGCCCGGCGTCGGCAGCGCGCACGAATCGGGCGCCACCAGCAGCACCTCCACCGGCCCGACCAATACGGGCCGCCACGTCTACCGCATCACCGCGCGCGCCACCGGCGGCAACGAGAACGTCGTGCGCGTGGTGGAAAGCACCTTCGCCGCCAAGGGCAACTGAGCTTGCAGGGGATATCGATGAACGAGCGCAACGCGACGAAGCTGCGCGGCCGGACCGCATCGGTCGGCCTGATGCTGGGGCTGACGGCGGGCTACTGCGCCGCGTCCATGGCACGCACGGTGGAACTGAGCCCCGGGCCGCCGTCCGCCACGGTGACAGTGGCGCCGAATCTGGTGCTGACCTTGGACGACTCCGGTTCGATGAACTGGCATCACATGCCGGACAAGCGGCCGTACGACAATGAATATTGGGTCAGCAACAGCACTGACCAGAAACAGGACGCGGAGGCCAACCGCACGTTCTCGAGCAATGGCGCACCTTTCCTGTGCGCCGCCGTGATCACGCCGGGCATCACCGACGCGACCGATCCGCGTTCGTGGAGCATGAATGGCGTCTACTACAACCCGAACAACAAATATCTGCCGCCAAAAATGGCCGATGGCACGTCGATGCCCGATGCGAGTTTCACGGAGGCTTGGGATAACGGCATTGCCACCAACCGCCGCAAGGACAAAGTGCAATCTGGTACGCGAAATCTCAGCAGCAATACCTTTTGCGGCAACAAGGGAGCTGGTTACTACAAGTACACACGCGCAGCGAGCACCTTGCCCGTGGATGCGAGCACCGGCCGCTTGAGCAGCACGGCGATCAAGAACCTGTTCGCCAAGAATTCCGGCGATTGGACGTGGGTGGCGGTCAGCGACGCCGAGAAGCAGAACTTCGCCAACTGGTACTCCTACTACCGCACACGTACGATGGCGGCGGTCAGTTCGATGTCGCTGGCCTTCGCACCGCTCAACGATAACGTGCGCGTGACTTGGCAGAACATCAATTCGAATCAGCTCAGCAACGATACCAAGATCTACAAGTTCATCGATGCCGATGTAACGGGCAACGTGCGCACGGAGTTCTACGACTGGCTGTTCGCCACGCCGGCCACCGGCGGCACGCCGAACCGCTCCGCCGCCAAGCGCGCGGGCGAATACTTCACCGGCCGCAGCGGTGCGGTAGACAGCAATCCTTACTGGGATCGCGACGTCGACAAAGAGCTGATCTGCCGCAAGAACTTCCACATCCAGATGACCGACGGCCTGTGGAACGGCGACAGTGGCGTTGCCGCGCCCGGCAAGACCGACACGGAAAGCCGCGGCTTGCCCGATGACCGCAGCTTTTCCCCCACCGATGCGGAAAGCAAGGTGATCTGGAACGAGAACACCACCAATACCGTCACGATGGCGGATGTGGCGTTCCATTACTGGGCCACCGACCTGCAGGCAGGCCTCGACGGCACCTCCAGCCTGTTCGGCAAGCAGGCCAACCGCCGCAAGGTCCCGGTGAACATCGTCGACCAGTCCACCGCGCTGTTCGGCAAGCCGCTGGACAAGGACGCCGATCCGCTCACCAACAAGGAGATCTACTGGAACCCGGCCAACGACACCGCGAGCTGGCCGCACCTGGTGCAGTACATGATCGGCTTCGGCGCCTCCGGCACGCTGCTCAACAACGACGCCACCTACGCCAAGCTGCGCAAGGGCGATGTCGCGTGGCCGGCGCCGGCGGAAGGCACCGACGACGGCCGCAAGATCGACGACATGTGGCACGCGGCGCTCAACAGCCGCGGCAAGTTCTTCGCCGCCAGCAGCCCCTCGGCGCTGGTCGATGCGCTGAACAAGATCATTTCCAGCATCCTGCTGCAGTCGACCACGCCGATGGCCGGCGGCCTCAACTCGGCGGTGCTCACCGCCAATTCGGTGACCTACCAGGCCGGTTTCG
Source organism: Dyella sp. CR10 (assembly GCF_055814425.1). NCBI lineage: Bacteria > Pseudomonadati > Pseudomonadota > Gammaproteobacteria > Lysobacterales > Rhodanobacteraceae > Dyella > Dyella sp. CR10. Next base: position 2,839,934 of record NZ_CP185986.1, on the reverse strand, counting down.
AGGCGCAATCCTGGGGCGGCACGCTCAAGGCGTTCGCGGTCGGCTCCAATGGCACGATCGGCACGGCCGCGCTGTGGGACGGGCGCGGCCTGCTGGACCAGCGCGCCGCGGGCGGCGATTCGCGCGTGATCCTCACCAGCACGGACGTCGGTGCGGGCAAGGGCGCCGCGTTCACCTGGGCCAGTGCCGGCACGGCGCTGACCAAGGTGGATGCGGACTTCGACCGCGACAGTCCCGGCGCGGACCGCGTCGCCTGGCTGCGCGGCAACCAGAGCAAGGACGGCACCACCTTCCGCCAGCGCCGCTCGGTGTTCGGCGCGGTGATCAACGCCCAGACCGTCTACGTCGCGGCGCCCACCGGCGGCTACCTGGACAACTGGCCGGCCAAGTCGCCCGAGGCGCTGGGCGCGGCGGACGGCAAGAGCTACGAGCAGTTCCGCAAGGACCATCTCAAGCGTGCCCCCACGCTGTACGTGGCGGCCAACGACGGCATGCTGCACGCCTTCGACGCCACCACCTCCAAGACCGATGCCGACAGCGTCGACGTCACGCCGCAGCCGGGGCGCGAGCGCTGGGCCTATGTGCCGTACTCGGCTTACGGACGCCTGCGCGGCTGGTCCTCGCTGACCGATTTCAGCTTCATGCCGTCGGTGGACGGTACGCCGGTGACGCGCGACGTGTACTTCGGCGGCGACAAGAGCGGCTGGCACACCATCCTGGTCGGCGGCCTGCGCCTGGGCGGCCGCGGCGTGTACGCGCTGGACATCACCGAGGCGGCATCTACCGAAGGCAGCACCTCGGGCAAGGTGATGGGGCCGGCCGAGCGCGTGCTGTGGGAGTTCAACAACACCAGCGAGGACGGCGCCAACCTCGGTTATACCTTCGGCCGGCCCAACATCGGCCGCCTCGCCAACGGCAAGTGGGTGGTACTGGTGCCGGGCGGGTACTTCCCCGACGGCAGCACCGAGGCCGCGGCCAGCAACACGTTCAGCTCGCTGTTCGTGCTGGATGCGCAGACCGGCGCGCTGCTCAAGGAGTTGAAGACGCCCACCACGGCCGGCAGCGACGAGATCGAAAGCTACGGCCTGACCACGCCGGTGCTGGGCGACTACAACAACGACCAGGTCGACGACGTCGCGTTCGCCGGCGACCTGATGGGCAACATGTGGCGCTTTGACCTGACCGACAGCGATCCGGCGAACTGGAAAGCGGAGCTGTTCTTCCGCCCGGAGAATCCCGGCTACCGGCCGGTGACGGTGATGCCGCGGCTGTTCCCGATCCCGTATGCGAGCGGCTTCACGGTGGTGTTCGGTACCGGCAAGTATCTCGGTGGCAAGGACAATAAGATCGACGAGAACACCCGCACGCAGGCCATGTACGGCATCCGCGACAGCGGCAAGGCGGGGCAGGCGGTGGTCGTCGAGGGCAGCCTGGACACGCCGCTGCTGCAGCAGAAGCTGGTCGAAGTCAGCGACGTGCGCGGCCTCACCACTTATGCGTGGCCGGACAAGATCGGCGACAAGGCCACGCGCGGCTGGTATTTCAATTTCGACATCACCGCGGCGAAGGGCGAGCGCGTCGTGGTCGATGCCACCGCGCTGTTCGATTCCGGCCGTGCGTTGATCGCCACATTGATTCCGCAGACCAACGATCCTTGCGACCCGGCCCCGCGCGGCGCGCTGATGCTGATCAACGCGACGACCGGCGGTGCGGCGGATGGCTTCTACGTCGGCGAGGTCGACGGCTGGAGCGGCGACTATCAGCAGGTGGGCGCGCGCGTCACCAACATCCCGACCGGGGGGTTCCTGCCCATCACCGTCGGCATGGGCGGCGGCGTGGACTACGTGCCGGGCGTGGCCGTCGATGGTGGCAGCAACGGTGGCGCTGGTGGTGGCAGCGACGGTGGCACCTTCTTGTTCAGCGACACGGTATGGCGCCGCCGCTCCTGGAGGGCACTGATCAATGGCAACTGATGCGATGACGACCGATACCCTGCGCCGCGCCCGCGGCTTCACCCTGGTCGAGCTGCTGGTGGTGGTGACGATCATCGCCATCCTGGCCGCGGTGGCGATCCCTGCCTACGGCCGCTACGCCTATCGTGCGCGGCGCGTCGAGGGCAAGGAGCTGCTGCTGCGCATCGCCAATGCGCAGGAGCGCTACTACGCCACCTTCAATGGCTACGGCAAGCTCAAGGACATCGGCTTCGACGATCCGGCCTTGTCGGAAAAGGGCTCTTACCAGGTAACGATCAAGCTCGGTGATGGCACTCGTCCACAGACTTATGTCGCCACCGCCAAACCCGTGCTGGGGCAGGCGAACGACGCGTGCGGCGACCTGGCGCTGGACAACAGCGGCAACAAGACGCCCGCCGCGACCGACACCGCCAGGAACCGCAATGGAGCGTGCTGGTGATGCGCGCCCATCGCCGGGCCCGCCAGGGCGGCGTCACCCTGGTGGAGCTGATGATCACCGTCTTCGTGCTGGCGATCCTGACGGCGATCGCCGCGCCGAGCTTCCGCGACATGATGCGCCGCGGCCAGGTGCGCTCGGCCGGCCAGGCGCTGCTGGCCAGCTTCGCCTATGCGCGCAGCGAGGCGGTGACGCGCGGCACCTTCGTCTCGATCTGCCCCAGCGCGAACGGCAGCGCCTGCACCGACACGACCGGCTACGAGTCCGGCTGGATCGTCTACGCCTATCCGGCCGGCGCCGATGGCGCGGACCAGTCGTACGACAGCAGCGACGACAGCTTCGTGCTGCTGCGCCACGTTGAGGCCGCCAGCGGCGTAGCGGTGACCGCCGCCGACAAGCAGGTGATCAGCTTCGGCCAGCAGGGGCAGCTGCTGCGCACCGGAGGCGTGCAGTTCGCGGTGTGCGGGAAGGACCACGATGGCGAAGTGGCCAACACCGACAAGGTGAAGGGCAGCCTGGTCGACGTGGGCGAGGGCGGCGCCGGCCACAGCAGCACCATGAAGCCCGACGCCAGCTGCACGCCGGGAGGCTGAGGGGCATGCGTGGCACGCCGGTCAGGCGAGCAGGCGTTCGCGCAGCCCCGAATGCCGCAGAGTCAGCTGGCTCACCGCCTGCGCCACCATCGCGTCCGCGCCGATCAGCGTGAACCAGCGCCGCGCGCGAGTGATGCCGGTGTAGAGCAGCTCGCGGGTGAGGATCCCCCCGGCCTGGTCGGGCAGCACCAGCGCCGTGTGCTCGAATTCCGAACCCTGCGATTTGTGCACGGTCATCGCATAGACCGTTTCCAGCTCGCCCAGGCGCGAGGGCAGCACGAAGCGGATGCGTTCGGCCGAGCCATCGTCACCGCCAGCGACCAGGAAGGCGACGCGCAGGCGCAGCTCGCCATCGTCGCCGGGGACGCGCAGGGCGATGCCGACATCGCCGTTCATCAGGCCCAGGTTGTAGTCGTTGCGGGTGACCAGCACGGGCCGGCCTTCGTACCAGGCGTGGCCGGCGTCGATCAGCTGAGCGCGTTGCAGGATCTCCTCGATCTGCGCGTTGAGGCCTTCCGTGCCGTAAGGGCCGCGTCGCAGTGCGCATAACAGCTGGAAGCGGTGGAAGGCGTCGAGCACGTCGCGCGCCCAGCTTTCGTGGGCGGCGTCGCCGGCGCGCGGGTGGGGGCGTTCGCGGCGCAGGCGTTCGAGGTAATGGCGGTAGCCCTGGGCTGCGTCGCCTTGCGCGGTGAAGTGCTCTCGGCCGCCGTGCAGCACCAGCGCGGCCAGATCGCGCGGGCCGGCGGCACGTGCGATCCAGGCGATGTCCGGCTGCGGCACGGCGAACAGGGCGCGCACGGCGTTCACATCGCCTGCATTCACCGCCAGTGCGAGGCGGCCGATGCCGCTGTCGGCGCCGAAGCGATGGCTGTGGCGAAGCATCACCACCTGCTGGTCCAGCGCCTGCGCATCGGCCATGGTCCAGGCCGCGACGTCGTCGCCGGACGTATCGCGCAGCCAGGCAGCGGTGGTCGCCGCGTAGTGACCCGCCTCCGCGCGACGGCACAGGTCGCCCAGCACGGCACCCGCCTCCACCGACGAGAGCTGGTCCTTGTCGCCGAGCAGCACCAGCCGCGCGGATGCCGGCAGCGCGGCGAGCACGGCGGACATCATCTCCAGGTCCACCATCGAGGCTTCGTCGATCACAAGCACGTCCAGCGGTAACGGATGCGCGGCATCGTGGCGGAAGCGGCGCGTGTCCGGGCGCGCGCCAAGCAGGCGGTGCAGGGTATCGACCTGGGCGGGAATGGCGTCGCGCGTCGCGTCATCCACGTCCAGCCGCGCGAGCTGGCCCTGGATGGACGCATGCAGGCGCGCCGCGGCCTTGCCGGTCGGCGCGGCGAGACGGATGCGCAGCGGTCGCTCGCCCGCACGCAGGCGCAGGGTCTGCAGCAGGCCGAGCAGGCGCACCACGGTGGTGGTCTTGCCGGTGCCAGGGCCGCCGGTGATCACGGTGAACGCGCCGCGCGCGGCCAGCGCGCAGGCGATGCGCGGCCAGTCGGGCGAAGTCTCGCCGGGGAACAGGCGCGCAAGCTCCTCGCGCAAATGCGCGGGCGCCGCATGCGGCAGCGCCAGGCGCTGGCGGATTGCCAGCGCCACCTGCCGCTCGTGGTTCCAGTAGCGGCGCAGGTACAGCCGCGCGCCGTCGAGCACCAGCGGCGCGTCGTCATCGCCGGCCCCGATCCATGCCGGCAGGTGGCCATCACGCAGTACGCGCGTGATGGCATCGCGCCAGGACTCGGGCCAGTGCTGCTCGGCGGCCAGCGGCTCCCACAGCGACAGGTCCAGGCACAGATGGCCGTCGGCAACGCGCCGGCTGAGCAGCGCGGCGAGCAGCAGCCAGGCGGTATCGGCGTTCGCGTCCTGCTCGGCCAGGAAGCGCGCGAAAGCGACGTCGAGCGCGCGCAGCTGGCGTTGCTCTTCGGCCGCGTCGAGCAGTGCGAGGCGCGGATCATGCGGCATCGGCGTGCGCTCCTTCGGCGAACAGCCGGTCCATGGATTCGATCAATGCCTGTGGCAGGCGTTCGTAGTGCACGCCATGGCCGGCGCCATCGACGCCGCGCAGGTACAGGTAGAGCGCGCCGCCCATGTGGCGCTCGTAGGTGTAGCCGGGCAGGCGCGCGCGCAGCTGGCGGTGCAGGGCCAGGGTGTAGAGCGCATATTGCAGGTCGTAGCGCTCGCGCAGGATCGAATCGCGCGTGGCTTCGGCGGTGTACGCCGTGGCGTCGGGGCCGAGCCAGTTGGATTTGTAGTCGGCCACGTAGTAGCGGCCGTCGTACTCGAAAACCAGGTCGATGAAGCCCTTGAGCATGCCGTTGAGCTGGTCGCGCAGCAGCGGCAGGCGCGGGCGCGCATCGAGCGTGTGCGCGGTGACGAGACGGTCGAGTGCGCGCGTGTCGACATGGTTCACGGCGAACCAGAACTCCAGCTCGGCGCGGTAGCGCGTCGGGTCGTCGAGATCGGCGAGCGCCACGGCGCGGCCGCCTTCCAGCGGCAGCGACGTGCGCAGCAGCGCCGGCAGCCATGCGGCCAGCATCGCCGCGTGCGCCTGCCATCCATGTCGTTGCACGCGGCGCTCGATCTGCTCGGCGATACGTTGCGGTTGATCGGCCATCTGGGCGAAGCCTTCCTCGGCGGTCCATTCCAGCAGGTCGTGCAGGAAGGTGCCGGGCACCGCGCCGCGCGGAAAGGCATGGATGCCCCGGCTGTCGCTTTCGGCGACGGGCGCGGGCTGTTCCGCGCCGGCTTCGGCCAGCACGTCCTGCGTGGGTGTCTCGGGCGCGGCCGGCACCTCGCCCGGTTCGTCGGCGTCTTCGGCGTAGCGCAGCGCGCTATAGCTGGCGATCCACCAGCGTTCGTCGGGGCGGCCGGCGTAGTCGCGGGCAGGGCGTGTGATGGCGGATTCGACCACGGTGGCGTGCGCGATGCGCGGCGCCGGTGTATCCGGCAGCGATGCGATGGCGATGGCCGGTTCGTCGCCGCGCAAATCGAGCAGCGCAGGCGCCAACGCCGAAGCGTCGATCGGTGTGCCGCCGCAGAGCAGATAGCCGAACGCCGATTTATGCAGCGCCGACTGCTTCGCGTTGCCTACCGTCACATTCGCCACACCCATCCAGCAGGCGTAGCGCGCGCGGGTGAGCGCGACGTAGAGCAGGCGGAGATCTTCCTGCAGTCGTTCGCGCTCGGCCTCGATCCACGCCGCCTCGTCCGGCTCAAGATCCATGTGCGCATGGCCGTCGGCGTCGTGCCACACGTAGCTGCCGCCGCGCTTCACCTCGCGCGCGGCGCAGGCATAGGGCAACAGCACCAGTGGGTATTCGAGGCCCTTGGACTTGTGCACGGTCACCACCTTGACCAGCTCGGCCTCGCTTTCCAGGCGCACGATCTGTTCCTCGGCGGCGTCGGCCTGGCCGGCGGTGGCGTCGGCGATCTGTTCGGCCAGGTGGCGAATCAGCGCGTGTTCGCCATCGAGGGAGGCGGCGGCTTGTTGCAGCAGCTCGGCCAGGTGCAGCAGGTTGGTCAGCGCGCGCTCGCCGCCGTCGCGCGCGAGCAGGCGCGAGGGCAGGTCGAAGATGTGCAGGAGGTCATGCAGCATGGCCAGCACGCCATGCCGCTGCCAGGTATCGCGGAAGTGGCGGAAGCGTTCGCCGCAGGCCTCCCACCAGCGCTCGTCGGTGTTGAGGCGATCCAGCTCGGCGTAATCGCGATCCAGGCTGGGCGTGGCCAGTGCGGCGCGCATGGCGCGGTCGGAGCCGGGCTCGGCGCAGGCCTTCAGCCACAGCAGCAGGTCGGCCGCTTCCGGCGAGCCGAACACCGAGTCGCGATCGGAGAGATACACGCTGCGCAAGCCGCTGCGGCGCAGCGCCGCGCGCACCGCGGCGGCCTCGCGGCCGTTGCGCACCAGGATGGCGACGTCGCCGGGCGCCAGCGGCAGCAACGCGCCATCGCCCGTCGCAAAGCCGCAGCGGCCTTCGCGCGCCGCGTCGAGCAGCCCGGCGAGCCATGCGGCCGCCTGGTCTGCCATGCGCTCGCGATAGGCCGTGCTGCCCACGAAGTCGCCGCCATCGAGCACCGCCAGCTGCAGCGCCGGCAAGGGCACGTCATCCAGCACCAGTTCGGCGGCGCGGCCGCGCGCCGCGACCGGATGGAACGGCAGGCCGCGTTCGCCTGCGCCGAAGGCGAAGGCACCGGCGCGATGCCGGTCGCCGTGCTCGAACACGCGGTTCACCGCACTTACCAGTGCCGCGGTGGAGCGATGGTTGGTGCCCAGGGTCCATACCGGCGGTGTCGCCACGGCGCGCGCCTGCAGGTAGGTATGGATGTCCGCGCCGCGGAAGGCATAGATAGCCTGCTTGGGATCGCCGATCAGCAGCAGCCCGTGTCCTTCGCGCGCGGCGTAGATGCGATGGAAGACGCGCCACTGCAGCGGGTCGGTGTCCTGGAATTCGTCGATCAGCGCGATCGGATACTGCGTGGCGATGGTGTCGGACAGGCGTGTGCCGCCGGGTCCGCGCAACGCGTCGTCGAGGCGACGCAGCATGTCGTCGAAGCCGAGCAGCGCGCGCTGGCGCTTGACCAGGTCCAGGCGCGCGGCGACCCACGGGGCGGCATGGGCGAGCACCAGCGGGCGGGCCTGTTCCAGTGCATCGCGGGCGGCGAGCACCTCGCCGAGCGCGGCGAACGCGTCATGCGCGGGTACGGGCGCGGTGCGGTTCTTGTTGGCGGCGCCATCGAGGCTGGCTTGCACATAGCGGCCGAGCAGCTTGTCGTCGGCGTCCGCACCCTCGGCCCAGGCGCGCAGCGCGGCGAGGTCCAGCGCGACGCGTTCGGCCGGATAGCTGCGCGCGTTGAGCGCCTTGCCGCGCACGGCTTCGTCGAACATCGCCGCGATCGGCGACAGCCCGGCCAGCCAGAGGCGCCGCGCATGCGCTTGTGCGACTTCGAGCCGTGCCAGCGGCGCGTCCAGCACGGTGCGCAGATCGGCCACGTCCGGCAACGGCTGGCCATGCAGGCGCAGTTGCGAGGCGGGCTGGCGCAGCAGCGGGCGCAATGTGAATTGCAGCGCCTGCGGATCCTGCCACCAGCGAGCGAGCAGGCGCGCGCCGTCGCGTTCCAGCGGCAGGCAATGCAGGCGCCAGTAGTCGCGTACGGCCTCGGCGACCAGTTCGCTGTCGTCGGTTTCGATGTCCTGCACGAACGGATGGCCGCTGTCGAACGCGTGCTGGCCCAGCATGCGCTGCGCCCAGCCGTGGATGGTGTGCACGGCGGCTTCGTCCATCCACTGCGCGGCCAGTTCCAGCTGGCGCGCCGCGATGGCGCGTGCGCCTTCGTCCGGGTATTCGGCGATCAGCGCGGCGAGAAAGTCGTCGGGTGCCTGCTGTCCGCGGAACATGCCGGCCGCTTCGGCCAGGCGCGCGCGAATGCGATCGCGCAGTTCCGCGGTGGCGGCCTTGGTGAAGGTCAGTACCAGGATCTGCGCCGGCAGCAGCGGCGTGCCGGTGCCATGGCCAAGCACCAGACGCAGGTACAGCGCGGCGATGGTCCAAGTCTTGCCGGTGCCGGCGCTGGCCTCGATCAGACGCACGCCTTGCAGCGGCAGGCGCAGCGGATCGAGTGGCGCCATGGCGGGACTCATGCCGGTTCTCCCGTGCGCAGTGCCTCGGCCAGCGCGCGGTACGGCGCCAACCGCTGCGCGAAACCGCGATCGAGCATGGCCTGGAAAGCGGGCCAGGCGCGTTGCAGATAGGCATCTTCCTCTACTTCGGCGATGCGCTGGCCGCCGTCGTCGCGGTCGTAGCATTGGCTTGCGGCGGCAACCGCGTCCTTGCCCTCGCGTTCGGCCTGCAGCCAGGCGAACGCCGTCTTGCGCGCTACCGGCAGCGGTGCGCGCATGCCGGCGCGCAGCATGCCGAGCAGGTCGTCCAGCAGCTGGCGCGCCGCATCGGGCGGCAGCGCGGGGAAATACGGCTGCGCGTCGGTCGCGACGATTCGCGTCTCGATCGCCAGCCCGCCGGCGTGCGCGAACAAATGGGCGACCCAGGCACCGATCAGCTTGTCCAGGCGCAAGGCGCGGCTGCGCGTGCGCAACGATCCCTGGATCAGTTCCAGCCGCACGTAGTCCACGCCGGTCTGCTCCGGTTCGGGACGGCGCAGGTCGGCCAGCCAGTCCTCGAGCAGGAGCCCATGCGCGGCGTGGCGCAGTTCGAACTTGTCTTCCGCGCGAGGCCAGCGCAGATCGGCGGCGCGCCATTGCGCGGCGAGCACGCGCGCTTCGCCGGCGATGTTTTCCTGCCACAGCTCGCCGAAGCCGCCGGTGGGCAGGCGGCCCTGCTCGCCGAGACGGCGCACCGCGTGGTCCACCGCGTCGGCGGCGCCGCTGCCGTCGGCGATGGCGGCCTGCAACGTGGCCTGGATGGCCTGGTAGCGCTCCAGGCCATCCAGCGCGAACGGTTCATCATCGGGCGCTTGTGCTTCCTCGCCGCCGAGATGGACCTTCAGCCGCTGATTGAAGAAGTAGCGCACGGGACGGGCGAGGAAGGCTTGCAGCTGGTTCAGCGAGAGCGCTGCATCCGGCTGCCATGGCGCGAGCGCTTCGCCGGCGGCGCTGGCTTCGCCTTCGCGATGCGCCTGCTGCCACTCGCGTGCGTAAGTGAAGATGCGCGGATCGTCGTCGGCGCCGAAGTAGCGGCGGCTGAAAGGTTGCAGCGGGTACTCGGTGGTGAGCGCGTCGAGCAGGTCGCCGTCGCCGGTGGCAGGGCGCCAGCCGGCGGCGAGATAGTCGCGCAGCTGGCCGACCAGTACCGAAGGCGGCAGCGCTGCGTTGTCGCGCGCGCTGCGGCCGACCCAGCTCACGTGCAGGGCATCGCGCGCGGAGAGCAGGGCTTCCAGAAACAGGTAGCGGTCGTCTTCGCGGCGCGAGCGATCGCCCGGCAGCGCCTGGCCCAGCTGCGCCATCAGGTCGAAATCGGCCGGTGCCTGCTGGCGCGGGTAATCCCCATCGTTCATGCCGAGCAGGCAGACCACGCGGAACGGGATGGCGCGCATCGGCATCAGCGTGCCGAAACTCACCGCGCCGCCCATGAAACGTTGCGACAGGCGACTGGCGTCGATGCTCTCCAGCCAGTGCTCGCGCACGATATTGAGCGGCAGCGGTTCGTCCAGTCCGGCTTCCGCGCAGGCCTGGCGCCACTCGTCCAGCGCGTCATCGAGGCGGCCCAGACGATCGCCGTCGGCCTGGTCGTCGTCGGCGAAGAAGGCGGCGAGCAGCGCACGCAGGCGCGCCACCCAGATCTCCGGCGATGCCGGTGCGCCCAGTTCGCGCCAGCTCTGCTCGAGCTGCTCGAGCAGGCGGCTGAGCGGGCCGAGCAGGCTGGCGTCCAGGCCGCCGACTTCGCCATAGGGCGCGGTGCCGTTCCAGCTTTCGCCATGGCCGACCGCATAGCCCAGCAGCAGGCGGCGCAAGCCGAAGGCCCAGCTGTTCTGCGCCTGCGCGGGGAGACCCAGGCTCTGTTTCTGCGCGCCGTCCAGGCCCCAGCGGATGCCGGCGCCCTCGATCCAGCGGCGCAGCGTGGGCAGGTCGGCTTCGGCAAAACCGAAGCGGCGGCGCAGTGCCGGTACGTCGAGCAGATCGAGGATGTTGCTGACGGTGAAGCGCGATTCGGGCAGCGCCAGCAGATGTTCCAGCGCCACCAGCAGCGGCACGGAACCGCGATCGGGCTGGTCGGCGACCGAATAAGGCAGATAACGCGGATCGTCCGGCGGAATGCGCCCGAACACCGCCTGCACGTGCGGCGCGTAGGTCTGGATGTCCGGCACCATCACGATCACATCGCGCGGCGCGAGCGGCCGGCCTTCGCGGGCGGCGCGCTCGAACAGCGCCAGCAGCTGGTCGTGCAGGATCTCCACTTCGCGCTGGGCGCCGTGCGCGACGTGGAAACGCAATGACTCGTCGCCGGCGCGCCAGCGCTGCCGATCGGCCGTCTCGGCCGGCAAGGGTTCGAGATCGAGAATGGCCTGCTGCACCTGGTGCAGCAGGGTGTCGCGGCCGGGTTCGGCGAACAGGTCGATGCCCGGGCTCCACGCGGCGAAGCGGCGGCGATAGGCCTCGGGCTGGTCGAAGCTGTCGAGCAGGCGGATGTAGTCGCGGCCCTGCTTGCCCCACGCGGCCAGCAGCGGGTTGGCGTGCAGGTGCAGATCTTCGTAGCGCGGTTGTTCCGGCAGCCCGGGCTTGCCCGGCTGGCGTCGCCGCTGGCCACGCAGCAGTTCGCGATCCTCGATGATGTCGGCCCAGTAGTGCCGGCATGGATTGGCGACCATCAACAGCACCTGGCTGTGTTTCGCCAGCGCGGTGAGCGCTTCGAGCGTCTGCAGCGGCAGCGAGGACATGCCGAACACCACGATGCGCCGGGGCAGGCGCGGCGGACGCTGGGCCAGTGCGGCGGTGCGCTCGATGAAAGCTTCGTGCACGGCGGCGCGATGGCTGTGCCGTGCCGCAGGACCGACGTCGTCCAGCAGCAGTCGCCACAGGCGCGCCTGCCAGCGTTGCCCGGCCGGCAGCGACGTGCGCCGGGCGCGCCAGTCGTCGGCGAGCTCGTCGATGCCGCGTTCCCAGTCGGCCAGCCAGTGCGCGCGATAGACCTGGTACTGGTCGAACAGATCGGCGATGCGCGCGGCCAGCTGGTAACGCTTGCGCCAGTCGGCATCGTCGCCGAGGAAGTCGCGCAGCGGGCGGAAATCCTCATCGTCCAGATGGCGCGGGATCAGGCGCAGCAGCCGCCACGCCAGGCGCGACTTGTCGAAGGGCGACGCGGGCGGCACCGCATCGCGGCCGAGCACCGCGCGATAGGCCTCCCACAGGAAGCGTCCGGGCAGTTGCACCTGCACCGCTGCGCTGATGCCCACGCCGCCTTCCTGCGGCGGCCGCGCCAGCGCCAACTTCAGCCACTGCGCGATGCCGTTGCTCTGCACCAGCATCAGCTCGTCTTCCAGCGGGCGCAGGGGCGTGCGCTGGATCCATGCGGTGAGCAGATCGCGCAAGTCCTCCAGGCGGTTGCCGTGGATGACCATCAGGCCCGGTTCGATCGGGACATCGAGGGGCAGGGCCAGGGTGTCGGTCACGGCTGGCGGCGCGAAGAAAGGTTCATGCGGGAATTGTGGCGGACATCGGGGTGAGGGGCGAGTGGCGGCATGGCTGTCGGAGCGCTTGCGCCTCGCCTGCCGGCGTCGATGGTGATGAAGCATGCCGCCATGCACGCCTCTGAAACGAACATCGCCGCATGCGGTGAGGCATGCGGCGATGGGTGTTGCGGGTGAAGCTTGGCAGTGGGCCCACGCGTGTTCTGCGTAGGTTGCGCATTTTGTTGCATCGCATGTGGTTGGTGTCAATACCTTTGTGCACTCGGCATGGTTCTTGATGTCGGTGCGGCGGATCGTCGATGAACGAAAAGCGGTGTTGTCGACGCGTGGTTTCGCTTCCTCGCGATGCGCGATTCCGGTGCGGCGAGCGTGCGGGATTCGTGCTCAGAACGTGTAGCGCGCACGGCCATACCAATACGCGCCATTCACGCCGATCGGCGAAATCACGTCATAGGGAAAGTTGCCGGCGTAATTGATGTCACTGTTGGAGCGGGTGGGATATTGGTTGGTGAGGTTGTAGCCGCCCAGCGCCAGGCTGAGCCGCGGTGTGACGTGCAGCTCTGCTTCGGCATCGAGCTGCCAGCGCGCGGCATAGACCTGGCGCGGTTCGAAGCCGCCGCCGAAATCGAACACGCGCACGGTGGAGCCCTGCCGGGTCACGCGCCCGAGCAGCGACCAGCGGCGATCGCTCCAGCTGGCGGTGAACGAGCCGCGCTGGCGCGGCGCGGCATCGGTGAGCGTGTTGCGCTCCTCATCGCCGAACAGCACGTTGCCGGCGCCGGTGGCGGCCAGTTCCGGCGGCGTCGGTCGCACGCCGCGGATGTCGGTGTGGTTGCGGCTGTAGGCGAGCGTGAGCAGCAGGTTCCCGCCGGCCAGCGGCGCACGGTAGTTGCCGACCAGCTCGGCGCCGCGCGTGCGGGTGTCCACGGCATTGGTGAAGAAGGCCACGCTCTGCACGCCAGGTACGCCGAAGTGCTCGAGGATGTAGTCCTCCAGGCCGGCGCTGTCGATGGTCTCGGACAAGGTGACGCGGTCGTCGATGCTGATCTGGTAGGCATCGAGGCTGAAGTCGAAGTGCTCGCCGACCTGGCCGGTCAGGCCCAGGCTGAAGTTGCGTGACTTCTCGGGCTTCAGCGCCTGCGCGCCGAGGCCGCGCGCGATCAGGTTGTTCACCGACAGGATGCGGCCGGTGACCAGCTTGCCGTCCGCGCCGTAGCCGCTGGTGGTGGATTCGAAACCGATCTGGCTGAGCGACGGCGCGCGGAAGTTGTTGGAGGCGGCGCCGCGCAGGGCGAAGCCGCTGGCGAACTCCCAGCGGGCGCTGAGCTTGCCGCTCCAGTTGCCGCCGAAGTCGCTGTAATGCTCATAGCGTGCGGCGGCATCGGCGAAGAAGTGGTCGGTGATGTCGCTGGACACTTCCGCATAGGCCGCCCCCACGTTGCGCGACAGTCGCGCAGCATCCTGCGGTTGCAGGCCGCCGCCGGCCTGTGCGCCGACCGGTGCGTCGAGGTAAGGGCCGGCCGCGTAGGAGGCCGGATCGCCAGGCAGGGTGCGGAACTGTTCGTGACGGTACTCCGCACCCACGGCCACGGTGAGGTAGCGGCTGCCGAAGGCGAACTCGCGATTGCCATCGAGGTTGGCGCTGCCCTGGTTGAAGCGGTAGCTGCCGATGTGGAACGCGGTAGGGCTGTCGGGGCCGAGCGAGGCGTTGAGCGAGTGGCGCAGGTCGTAGTCGAAGGCGTTGCTGCCCCAGTTCAAGCTGCCGTCGAGATTCCACTCGGCCAGTTTTCCGCGGATGCCGGCGGCGGTCTGCACGTCGCGGTTGCTGCCGAGCGATTCGGGCCGGTAGCCATCGGGATAGAGCGACGGCACGTTGGCGCTGCTGTCGGGATAGCGGAAATAGTTGTCGCCGATGGTGTGGCGCTGCGTATAGGTGCCGAACCAGTAGAGCCTGGCGTTATCGCCCAGCGGCAGCTCGCTGTTGAGCCAGCCGTTGTAGTTCTCCGACTTCGGATCGCCTGCCGCGTAGTTGCGCCGGCCACGCAAAGCCAGGTTGGCGGACGTGGGATCGGCCAGCCAGTCGGGTACGGTATCGACGCCGGCGCGATTGGTGGCGTCGTGGTGACCGGCTTCGAGGCCGGCGCGGAAGAAGCCGCTGCCGGCCAGGCGCGTACCGAACTTGGCGGCGGCGTAGCTGGTCTGGCCATCGGTGATGGTGCGGTCGGTGGGACTGAAGCGGGTGTGGTTGGCGCCGTAGGTGCCGGTCACCTCGCCGCCTTCCGGTGCGTCGTCGAGGATGATGTTGACCACGCCGGCGATGGCGTCCGAGCCGTACTGTGCGCCCGCGCCGTCACGCAGCACTTCCACGCGCTTGATCGCGCTGATCGGGATCGCATTGAAGTCCACCGGCGTGGTGCCGCGTCCGATCTTGGTATCGGTGTTGACCAACGCCGAGGTGTGGAAGCGCTTGCCATTGACCAGCACGAGCACCTGGTCCGGGGACAGTCCGCGCAGCTGCGCCGAGCGCACGTGGTCCGAGCCGCCGGAATTGGACTGGCGCGGGAAATTGAACGAGGGCAGCAGCGTGGCCAGGGCCTGGCCCAGCTCGCCGTTCACCGCACCGGCGGCGCGCAGGTCGTCCTGGCTCAGCACGTCGACCGGTACCGGCGACGCCAGTGCGGTGCGTGAGCTGGCGCGCACGCCGGTCACCACCACCTGATCGAGCGTGCGCGCCTGCGGATCGCCGGTCTGCTGCCAGGCCTGCGCCTGGCTGGCGAGCGCGGCGACGGCGAGGGCGGCGGACAGACGGGTGCGGCGATACTTCCGAGGCGGGACGGACATGCGGATTCCTTGGATGATTCGGGACGGCGTGACACGCCGCGCGAAGGCGGTCGCGAAAGTACGGTCGGTCGATGGCGCCGGATCAGCGCGCCGCGTGGCGGTTCAGTACGAACAACATCGCCGCATTCGCGGAGCGAGCGGCTGGTAGCGTTGTCCGTTGAGCGGCATGTTCACGATGGCTGCGGGCAGGTCGGGGGCGGGCAATGGTGCGAAGCGGCGTCCGGCATTTGTTGCATTGCGCAAGGTTCATGTCAATACTTCGTTGCGAAACCTCTTCGGGCGTCTGAGTCTCTATCCGTCTGGACGTCCAAATGCCATCTGAAGGAATCATCGATGCTATTTCAGCGCATGCTGGCGGTTGTGCTCGTTTTCGGATGCGTGACGGGGTGTGCGACGCAGTCGTCGGTGCCGACCGGGGCTACCCTGCAGGGCGATGCGGCGCATCCGGACGCGACCAGCGGTTGGGTGGAGACGCGGCTGTACTTCGGCCTCGGCCTGGTGGATCAGCCGGACAGCGGCGTGAGCGAGCAGGCTTGGCGCGCGTTCCTCGACAAGGAGGTGACCTCGCGCTTTCCGGACGGACTCAGCGTGATCGACGTGTACGGACAGTGGCAGGGCAAGCAGCAGACCTCGCCCGAGCGGCTGCGCTCCAAGCAGTTGGTGATCGACTATCCGGATACGGCGGAAAACCGTGCCAAGGTCGAGGCGATCCGCGCGGCCTGGAAGCGGCGCACGGGCGATCAGTCGGTGCTGCGGGTGACGCAGCCGGCGGACGTATCGTTCTGACCCGCTTCGTCACGCCGGCGGGATTCTGCGCGAGCGCCTTCGCGTACTCTTTCTTCACCGGATGCCGGATCGCACCGGCATGACGTCCTGCAGGGATCTACTTTGAACAGCACATCCTCGCGCCGCTGGCTCGCGCCCGGCGATCTCAATGGTTTTCTCGGCCTGGTGGTGGACAACCTGTCCATCATGGCCTTCCTTGCCACGGCGCTGATCGGCCTGTTCGGCTTTCCCGCCGACATCGTGTTCCTGCGCATGTTTCCCGGCACGGCGCTGGGCGTGCTGCTGGGCAACCTGGCCTATACCGCGATGGCGCGCCGGCTGGCCGCGCGCGTCGGCCGTGACGATGTCACCGCGATGCCGCTGGGCCTGGATGCGCCCACCAGCATCGGCATGGCGCTGCTGGTGCTTGGCCCGGCCTTCCTGCACTTCAAGCAGCAAGGCATGGAGGCGCACGCTGCCGGCGTGGCGACATGGCAGCTGGGCATGGCGTCGCTGGTGGTGATGGGGGTGCTGAAATTCGTGCTGTCGTTCTTCGGCGCGGCGGTGCAGCGGCATGTGCCGCGCGCGGGGCTGCTCGGTTCGATCGCGGGCATCGCGCTGGTGCTGATGGGTTTTCTGCCGCTGGTGGAGATACTGAAAGTGCCCGTGGTGGGCTTCGCCGGGCTCGGCGTGGTGCTGTATGCACTGGTGGCGCGGGGACGCATTCCGTTCGGCCTGCCGGGCGTGCTGGTCGCATTCGTGGTCGGTGCGCTGCTTTATTACGTCCTCGGGCCGCTCGGCTGGCTGGGCAGCGGTTACCACGCGCCGGCGGGGTGGACCTGGCGTTTCGCGCTGCCATGGCCAACCCTGCAATGGATCGAGGGGCTCGCTTACACGGTGCCGTATCTGCCGTTGATCCTGCCGTTCGGCCTGCTGATGGTGGTGGGCGGCATCAACGTCACCGAAAGCGCGCGTGCGGCGGGCGACGACTACTCGACGCGAGACATCCTGCTGGTGGAGGCGCTGGCGACCCTGGTGGCCGGCGTCTGCGGCGGCGTGGCGCAGACCACGCCGTACATCGGCCAGCCGTCATACAAGGCGATGGGCGCGCGCAGCGGCTATACGCTGCTGACCGGCATCGTGATCGGACTGGGCGGCGTATTCGGCTACCTGTCGAATCTGGTGGAACTGGTGCCCCTGTCGGTGCTCGCGCCGATCCTGGTGTTCGTGGCGATCGGTATCACCGTGCAGGCGTTCGAAGCGACGCCGATGCGTTATGCGGCGGCGGTGGTGTTCAGCTTCTTTCCCGCGATCGCGCGCATGGTGACGATCAAGCTCAGCGATCCCACCTATGTCTCGCCGGAGCACTTCGGCGCCCTGTTCGGCGACGCGTCGCATGGCATTTCCGAGCTGGCCGTGATCACCATTCTGGGCAACGGTTTCATCATCACGTCGATGGTGTGGGCCAGCTTCGTGGTGGCGTTGATCGACGGCAAGACCGGGCGTGCGGCGCTGATCCTGCTGCTCGGTGGCCTGCTGACCCTGTTCGGCCTGATTCACTCGGTCGAACCGACGGGCGACGTCTATCTGCCCTGGCTGCTGGAAGCCGGCCCGCGCGCGCTGGTGTGGCAGTTCGCCGGGGCGTACGGGGTGTTGGCGGGGGTGTTGCTGCTGCTGTCGCTGCAGCGGTCGCCTCCGGCGCCCGTATCCATGCATTGAGCCGGCACGACGCAAAGAGAAAGGGCCCGGTGATTGCCGGGCCCTTTCTCTTTATCGGAGATGCCTGCTCATCAGTCGCGCGATTCCAGCGCCTTGTTCAGGCGCAGCGCGCCCAGCGTGCAGACCGCGCCGGAGAGCAGGTAGACGCTCACCGCGCCCAGGCCGAACTTGCTGGACAGGCCCAGCGCGACCAGCGGCGCGAAGGCGGCACCGATCAGCCAGGCGACGTCGGCGGTGAGGGCGGCGCCGGTGTAGCGGAAGCGGATCGGGAAGTTGGACGTCACCGTGCCGGCGGACTGCCCGTACGACAGGCCGAGCAGGGCGAAGCCGATCAGGATGAAGGCGTCCTGCGCGGCGCGGCTGCCGCCCAGCAGCCATGGCGCGGCGAAGCTGAAGATGCCGATCAGGAAAGCCAGCGTGCCCAGGGTGGTGCGGCGGCCGATGCGGTCGGCGATGAAGCCCGAGGCCACCGTGCCGAGAATGCCCACGCCGGCGCCGATCACCTGGATCAGGAGCACGTCGTTGACCGACTGCGTGGAGCCGAGGGTGATCCACGACAGCGGGAATACCGTCACCAGATGGAACAGCGCGTAGCTGGCCAGCGCGGCGAAGGCGCCCAGGAAGATGTTGTAGTCCTGCTTGCGCAGCATCTCGATGATGCCGATCGGCTCCAGTTCGCGCTCTTCCATCGCCTGGGTGTATTCCTCGGTCACCACCAGGCGCAAGCGGGCGAACAGCGCCACCACATTGATGGCGAATGCCACGAAGAACGGATAGCGCCAGCCCCAGCCGAGGAAGTCCTCGCTGGACAACTGGGAATGCAGGAACAGGAACAGGGCGCTGGCAAGCATGAAGCCGATCGGCGCGCCGAGCTGGCCGAGCATGGCGAACCAGCCGCGGCGGCCCTTCGGCGTATTCAGCGCCAGCAACGAGGGCAGGCCGTCCCAGGAGCCGCCGAAGGCAATGCCCTGCAGCAGGCGGAAGAAGGCGAGCAGGGCGATCGCGCGCCAGCCCAGCGTCTCGTAACCGGGCAGGAAGGCCATGCCCACGGTGGCGCTGCCCAGCAGGAACAGCGCGGCGGTCAGCTTGGTGCCGCGGCTCCAGCGGCGCTGGATCGCCATGAACAGGGCAGTGCCGAACGGACGCGCCACGAAGGCGAGCGCGAAGATCACGAACGACAGCAGCAGGCCGTGCAGGCGATCCCGGAAAGGGAAGAACACCGACGGGAAGACCAGCACCGAGGCGATGCCGAAGACGAAGAAATCGAAGTATTCCGAAGCGCGACCGATGATCACGCCGACGGCGATCTCGCTGGGCGCGACTTGCGAGTGGCCCGGGGCGGGCGCCGCATCTTCGTGCGACGCGTCCGGGGATCCGTGGTGGTCAAAGGTGCTCGACATCGCCATGACTGGAACTTGAGTACTAAGGTGGTTCGCGTAAGCATCGCACCGGCGGCGTCCAACCGCCATGAGACAAAGTGTCCTATTTCGCAGCGCAGCACGAGTAGGTTAACTTTTCGGGTCTCCCCATGCCTCGTCTTTCCTTCCGGCCCATGTTCCCCAAGGCTCTCCGCGGACTGCTGCTCCCCGCCGTCCTGCTGCTGTCGGGCTGCCAGACCGTCCTGATGTCGCCCTCGGGCGATATGGCGGCGCAGCAGCGCGACATCATTCTCATCTCGCTGGTCCTGATGCTGCTCATCGTGGTGCCGGTGATCGCCCTGACTCTGTTCTTCGCCTGGCGCTATCGCGCGTCGAACAAGCAGGCCACCTATAAGCCGGACTGGGACCACTCGACCGTGCTGGAGCTGGTGATCTGGGCGGCGCCGCTGCTGATCATCATCGCGCTGGGTGCGTTGACCTGGGTGAGCACGCACAAGCTGGACCCGTTCCGCCCGCTGGAGCGCGTCTCCGAAGGTCGTGAGATTCCGGCCGGCACCAAGCCGCTGACCGTCGAAGTGGTCGCGCTGGATTGGAAATGGCTGTTCATCTATCCGGAGCAGGGCATCGCCACGGTGAACGAAGTCGCCGCGCCGGTCGACCGGCCGATCCAGTTCAAGATCACCGCCTCCACCGTGATGAACTCGTTCTTCGTCCCCGCGCTGGCCGGTCAGATCTATGCCATGCCCGGCATGGAGACCAAGCTGCACGCGGTGATCAACAAGCCCGGCAGTTACGAGGGCATGTCGGCCAACTACAGCGGCGCCGGTTTCTCCGGCATGCATTTCAAGTTCCTCGGCATGAGCGAGGGCGAGTTCGACCAGTGGGTGGCCAAGGCGAAGGAGGGCGACGCCCTCACCCGTGAGAGCTACCTGGCACTGGAAAAACCCAGCGAGAACGCGCCGGTGAGCCGCTACGCCAGCGTGTCGCCGGACCTCTATCAGGCCATCGTCAACATGTGCGTCGCGCCCGGTACGCCGTGCATGCACGAGACCATGGCCCAGGATGCCGCCCGCGCCGGCAAGCCCGCCGCCGAGCACGACATGTCGCACATGGAGCATTGAGCCCCGTGTGCCGATCGATCCGACTTTCGCGTAGTACCGCCTGTCCAGGTGTTCAAGATGTCTGACCATCCCGACCTTGCCAAACTGATTTTCGGCCGCCTCGGCTGGGATGCGATTCCCACCGAGCCGATCGTGCTGGCGACCTTCGCCGTGGTGGCCCTGGGCGGCCTGGCGCTGCTGGGCGTCATTACCAAGTACCGCCTGTGGGGTTACCTCTGGCGCGAGTGGTTCACCAGCATCGACCACAAGAAGATCGGCATCATGTACATGGTGCTGGGCCTGGTGATGCTGCTGCGCGGCTTCGCCGACGCGATCATGATGCGCCTGCAGCAGGCGGTCTCCTTCGGCGACAACCTCGGCTACCTGCCGCCGCACCACTACGATCAGATCTTCACCGCCCACGGTGTGATCATGATCTTCTTCGTGGCGATGCCGATCGTGACGGGTCTGATGAACTACATCGTGCCGCTGCAGATCGGCGCGCGCGACGTGGCATTCCCGTTCCTCAACAACTTCAGCTTCTGGATGACCGCCAGCGGCGCGGTGCTGGTGATGGCCTCGCTGTTCGTGGGCGAGTTCGCCAAGACCGGCTGGCTGGCCTATCCGCCGCTGTCGGGCATCCTGGCCAGTCCGGACGTCGGCGTGGACTACTACATATGGTCCTTGCAGATAGCTGGCGTAGGTACCTTGCTATCGGGCGTCAACCTGCTGGTGACCATCATCAAGATGCGCGCGCCGGGCATGAAGCTGATGCAGATGCCGGTGTTCACCTGGACCGCGCTGTGCACCAACGTGCTGATCATCGCCGCGTTCCCGGTGCTGACGGCCGTGCTGGCGCTGCTGTCGCTGGATCGCTACGTGGGCACTCACCTGTTCACGAACGAACTGGGCGGCAACGCCATGATGTACGTGAACCTGATCTGGATCTGGGGTCACCCCGAGGTGTACATCCTGATCCTGCCGATGTTCGGCGTGTTCTCCGAGGTGGTCTCCACCTTCGCCGGCAAGCGCCTGTTCGGCTACACCTCGATGGTGTACGCCACGATCGTGATCACCGTGCTGTCCTACCTGGTGTGGCTGCATCACTTCTTCACCATGGGCTCGGGCGCGAGCGTGAACTCGTTCTTCGGCATCACCACGATGATCATCTCGATCCCGACGGGCGCGAAGATCTTCAACTGGCTGTTCACCATGTACCGCGGCCGCATCCGCTTCGAGCTGCCGATGATGTGGACGGTGGCCTTCATGGTGACGTTCGTGATCGGCGGCATGACCGGCGTGCTGCTGGCGGTGCCGCCGGCGGATTTCTCGCTGCACAACAGCCTGTTCCTGATCGCGCACTTCCATAACGTGATCATCGGCGGCGTGCTGTTCGGCGCGTTCGCGGCGATCAACTTCTGGTTCCCGAAGGCGTTCGGCTTCAAGCTCGATCCGTTCTGGGGCAAGTGCTCGTTCTGGCTGTGGGTGGTGGGTTTCTACTTCGCCTTCATGCCGCTGTACGTGCTGGGCCTGATGGGCGTGACCCGCCGCATCAGCCACTTCGAGGATTCCTCGCTGCAGATCTGGTTCCAGATCGCCGCCTTCGGCGCGGTGCTGATCGCATTGGGCATCGGCGCGATGCTGATCCAGTTCGTGGTGAGCTTCCTGCGCCGCGACAAGCTGCGTGATGTCACCGGTGATCCATGGGACGGCCGCACGCTGGAGTGGTCCACCTCGTCGCCGCCGCCGGCGTACAACTTCGCGTTCACTCCGGTGGTGCACGACAGCGACGCGTGGTGGCAGATGAAGCAGCTGGGCTGGAAGCGTCCGCAGTCCGGCTTCATCGACGTCCACATGCCGAAGAACACCGGTGCCGGCATCATCCTGGCTGGCTTGAGCACCGTGCTCGGTTTCGCCCTGATCTGGCACATGTGGCTGGTCGCGGGCGTGGCGTTCGTGGCGCTGCTCGCCGTGGCGATCGGGCATACCTTCAACTACAACCGCGACTACTACATCCAGGCCGCCGACGTGGCCCGGGTGGAGGCGGCGCGCACGGAGCAGCTGGCCGGCCATGTCTAATCCGACTTCCATGACTGCGGCATCCAACGGGCCGCTGCAGTTCCACCAGGAAACCGAGCACCATCCGGAGAACGGCACGCTGCTGGGCTTCTGGCTGTACCTGATGAGCGACTGCCTCATCTTCGCCTGTCTGTTCGCGGTGTATGGCGTGCTGGGCCGCAGCTATGCGGGCGGCCCGACCGGCGCGGAGGTGTTCGAGCTGCCACTGGTGGCGCTCAACACTTCGCTGCTGCTGCTGTCGTCGATCACCTATGGCTTCTCCATGCTGGAGATGCAGCGCAACCGCATCGGCGGCACGCTGGTGTGGCTGGGCATCACGGGCCTGCTCGGCGCGGGATTCATCGGTATCGAGCTGTACGAATTTGGTCATTTGATCGCCGAGGGCCATGGCCCGCAGCGCAGTGGCTTCCTGTCCTCGTTTTTCACCCTGGTCGGTACGCATGGCCTGCACGTGAGCTGCGGCATCATCTGGCTGATCACGCTGATGGTGCAGGTGAAGAAGAAAGGCCTGACCGGGGCCAACAAGCGCCGCCTGTGGTGCCTGTCGATGTTCTGGCATTTCCTCGACGTGGTGTGGATCGGCGTGTTCAGCTTTGTCTATCTGATGGGAGTGCTGCCGTGAGCGCGCATACCGATGCCCATGCCATCCACGATGGCCACCACGACGATCATCACGGCGACGATCTCGGCCATGTCTCGCTGAAAGGCTATGTGATCGGCTTCGTGCTGGCGGTCATCCTGACTGCCATCCCGTTCTGGCTGGTGATGAGCGGCGGCCTGAAGGATGCGAGCGCGACCGCGCTGATGATCCTGGGTTTCGCCGCGGTGCAGATCGTGGTGCACATGGTGTACTTCCTGCATATGAACGCGAAGTCGGAGGGCGGCTGGAACATGCTGGCCCTGATCTTCACGGCGGTGCTGGTGCTGATCACGCTGAGTGGTTCGATCTGGGTGATGTACCACCTCAACCACAACATGATGCCGGCCCTGATGGATACGCGGAACCTGCCGTAAGCGGGTTCCCGATTCCCGTCTCTCCTCATTCCCGGCCATGCCGAGGCCAGCCGCCAGCGATGCTTCTCCGGAACGCGGCCCGCGCGGGGCGCTGGCGCTGACGCTGCTGGCGTTGTTCGCGCTGGTGGTTTTCGCCGGTTTCGTCGCCCTGGGTACCTGGCAGGTGCATCGCCTGGCCTGGAAGCGCGACCTGATCGCGCGAGTCGAGCAGCGCGTGCATGCCTCTGCGGTCGACGCGCCGCCGCCTTCGGCCTGGCCCGGGGTCAGCGCGGTCTCCCACGAATATCTTCATGTGCGCCTGCATGGCGTGTTCCTGCACGACCGCCAGACCCTGGTGACCGCGAGCACCGGACTGGGCAGCGGCTACTGGGTGCTGACGCCGCTGCGTGCGACAGACGGCACGGTGACCCTGGTCAACCGCGGCTTCGTGCCGCCGGACTGGTGCGGCCGCGACGGACACTGCGCGCCGGGTCCCGCGGGCGAGGTGGAGGTGGCCGGGCTGCTGCGCATGCCCGAGACGCGGGTGCTCCTGCGCCACAACGATCCGGCGCGCGAGCGCTGGTACGCACGCGACGTGCTGGCCATCGCAGCAGCGAAAGGATTGGGGCCGGTCGCGCCGTATTTCGTCGATGCGGACGCCGATCCGGTCGATCCCGGCGCCTGGCCGCGCGGCGGGCTCACCGTCACCACGTTCCCGAACAGCCATCTATCGTACCTGCTCACCTGGTACGCGCTGGCGCTGATGGTGCTGCTGGCGGCGGCCTATGTGGGGCGGCACGAATACCGGTTGCGCAGGCGCTCGCGCGAAGCACGCTGACCGCCGGCCCGGAGGGAGCCGCGGCGGCGGCGAGAAAAATCCAACGGAGGCATTGACCTCCTTCATGGCACCCCGTATAGTTTCGCGCTCTCGGCGGGCGGTTAGCTCAGCGGTAGAGCACTGCCTTCACACGGCAGGTGTCACAAGTTCGATCCTTGTACCGCCCACCATCCCGATCGAAACGATAAGGCCACCCCCGCGGTGGCCTTATCGTTTTCGCGGCTCGACATGCCCGATCCGGCGTCGCCGGACGGCTCCTGATCGCAAGGACGTGCCGAAAGGGCACGGGACGAGCCCGCGTTTACAATGTTCCGGCTGACCCGTACGGATGCCCGCCATGCACGACGCCTTCGCCAATCTCCACCTGATCACGCTGACCCCGTGGAAGCTCATCGGCCTGCTCGGCACGCTGCTGTTCACCGCGCGCTGGTTCGTGCAGTTCTATGCCACCAAGAAGCAGAAGAAAGTGGTGGTGCCGATGTCGTTCTGGTACCTGTCGGTCGCCGGCAGCGTGCTGACGCTGGCTTACTTCATCTGGGGCAAGAACGATTCGGTCGGCATCATCCAGACCGCGTTCCCCATGTTCGTGTCGATCTACAACGTGTTCGCGCACCTGCGCCAGCACAAGCCGGAAACCGTGCGACCGGGCGGCCCGGAAGAGACCTGAGCAAACAAGCAGGCCGCAGGCAGGTTGGGGTTTGCTGCGCTCACCCCTTCCTGCAGCAGTGCCGTCAATCCGGGTCGTAATCCAGGTTGGGCGCCAGCCACCGCTCCGCTTCTTCGCGCGTCCATCCCTTGCGCTTGGCGTAGTCCTCGACCTGCTCGCGAGTCAGGCGGCCCACCACGAAGTACTGGCTGTCCGGGTGTGAGAAGTACCAGCCGGACACGGCCGCCGTGGGATACATGGCGAAGCCTTCGGTCAGTTCGATGCCGGTGTTAGCCGTCGCGTCCAGCAGCTTGAAGAGCGTGGCTTTCTCGGTGTGGTCCGGACAGGCGGGATAGCCGGGAGCAGGGCGGATGCCGCGATACTTTTCGTCGATCAGCGATTCGTTGTCGAGCGCTTCGTCCGGCGCATAGCCCCAGAACTCGCGGCGCACGCGCTCGTGCATGCGTTCGGCGAAGGCTTCGGCGAGGCGGTCGGCCAGAGCCTTGAGCAGGATCGACGAATAATCGTCGTGTTCCGCTTCGAAACGCGCGATGTGCTCCTCGATGCCGATGCCGGCGGTGACGGCGAAGGCGCCGACCCAGTCTGTCTTGCCGGCCGCTTTCGGCGCGATGAAATCGCCCAGCGAGAAGTCGGGGCGGTCCGCCGGTTTGTCGACCTGCTGGCGCAGATGATGGAGCACGGCGAGCACGCTGCCGTCCGGCGCATAGACCTCCGTGTCGTCGCCGACCTGGGCGGCGCGCCAGAATCCGATCGCGGCGCGCGCGGTGAGCCAGTGCTCGGCGACGATGCGATCGAGCATGACCTGCGCGTCGCGAAACAGTTCGCTGGCCTGCTTGCCGACGATCTCGTCCTCAAGGATGGCCGGATAGCGGCCCGCCAGTTCCCAGGCCTGGAAGAACGGCGTCCAGTCGATATAACCGCGCAGTTCGGCCAGATCGTAAGCGTCGAATACCGTGACGCCAGGCTGGCGCGGCTGCGGCGGCTGGTAGGCCGACCAGTCGCAGCCGAAGCGCTGCGCGCGCGCCTTCTCCAGCGGCACCAGCTGCTTGCCGGGGCCGCGATGGCGATGACGTTCGCGCACTTCGGCGTATTCCGCCCGCACCTTGGCCATGAAGGCATCGACCAGTTCCTTGCTCACCAGCGACTGTGCCACGCCGACGGCGCGCGAGGCGTCCTTCACCCATACGGTGGGTGCCTTGTAGTGCGGTTCGATCTTCAATGCTGTGTGCGCGCGCGACGTGGTCGCGCCGCCGATCAGCAGCGGAATGGTGAAATCCTGCCGCTGCATCTCCCGCGCGACCTGGCTCATTTCTTCCAGCGAAGGCGTGATCAGGCCGGACAGGCCGATCAGGTCGGCGTTGTGCTCGCGCGCGGTATCCAGGATCTTCTGTGCCGGAACCATCACGCCCAGGTCGATCACTTCGAAGTTGTTGCAGCGGAGCACCACGCCGACGATGTTCTTGCCGATGTCGTGCACGTCGCCCTTTACCGTGGCCATCACGATGGTGCCGTTGTTCTTGCCGACGTCGCCGGTGCGCGCTTTCTCGGCTTCGATGTAAGGCAACAGATAGGCCACTGCCTTCTTCATCACGCGGGCGGACTTGACCACCTGCGGCAGGAACATCTTGCCGGCGCCGAACAGGTCGCCGACCACGTTCATGCCATCCATCAGCGCACCTTCGATCACATCGAGCGGACGCGTCGCCTGCTGGCGTGCTTCCTCGGTATCGGCATCCACGTACTGGTCGATGCCGTGCACCAGAGCATGAGCAAGGCGTTCGCGCACCGGTTTCTCGCGCCAGGCCAGGTTCTCGATGATCGCCTCGCCTTTCTTCGCCTTGAAGCGATCGGCAATCTCCAGCAGGCGCTCGGTGGCATCGGCGCGGCGGTTGAGCACCACGTCTTCGACGCGATCGCGCAGTTCCTCCGGCACCTCGTCGTAGATCATCAGCGCGCCGGCGTTGACGATGCCCATGTCCATGCCGGCCTTGATGGCGTGGTACAGGAACACCGAGTGGATCGCCTCGCGCACGGTGTTGTTGCCGCGGAAAGAGAACGAGACGTTGGACACGCCACCGGAAACATGGCTGAGCGGGAAGCGCCGCTTCAGCTCGCGCGTGGCCTCGATGAAATCCACCGCGTAGTTGTTGTGCTCCTCGATGCCGGTGGCGATGGCGAAGATGTTCGGATCGAAGATGATGTCTTCGGGAGGGAAGTCGAGCCGGCTGGTGAGCAGTTCGTAGGCGCGCGAACAGATCGCTACCTTGCGCTCGCAGGTGTCGGCCTGGCCCTGCTCGTCGAAGGCCATGACGACGACGGCGGCGCCGTACTGCTGTACCTTGCGCGCGTGCTCGAGGAAGATCTCCTCGCCCTCCTTCATCGAGATCGAATTGACGATGCCTTTGCCCTGCAGGCAGCGCAGGCCGGCTTCGATCACGGTCCATTTGGAAGAATCGACCATCACCGGCACACGGGCGATGTCCGGTTCGGCGGCGATCAGATTGAGAAAGCGGGTCATCGCCGCTTCCGAATCGATCAGGCCTTCGTCCATGTTCACATCGATGATCTGCGCGCCGTTGGCGACCTGCTGGCGCGCGACCTCGACGGCTTCTTCGTAGCGGTCTTCCTTGATCAGTTTCTTGAATTGCGCGGAGCCGGTGACGTTGGTGCGTTCGCCCACGTTGACGAACAACAGGTCGGGCGTGATGACCAGCGGCTCCAGGCCGGACAGACGGGTGTGGCGGGTGGTCATCGGTCAGGCGGCTTGGGCGGCGTCGGTGGAGGGAAGGGGGCGTGGCGGGCAGTCGCGCACCGCGGCGGCGATGGCGCGGATATGCGCGGGCGTGGTGCCGCAGCAGCCGCCCACCAGGTTGAGCAGGCCGTCGCGAGCGAAACCGCCAATCACCGCGGCCATCTGCTCGGGCGTTTCGTCGTACTCGCCGAACGCATTCGGCAGGCCGGCGTTGGGATGGGTGCTGACGAAGCAGTCGGCCACGCCGGCGAGCGTCTGCACGTGCGGGCGCAGATCGGCTGCGCCGAGCGCGCAGTTCAGGCCCACCGTGAGCGGCCGCGCGTGCGCGACGGAGTAATAGAACGCCTCGGCGGTCTGGCCCGACAGCGTGCGGCCGGAGCGGTCGGTGATGGTGCCGGAGATCATCACCGGCAGGCGCGCGCCACGCTCGCGGAACAGTTCGCTCAGCGCGAACAGCGCGGCTTTGGCGTTGAGCGTGTCGAAGATCGTCTCGACCATGATCAGGTCGGCGCCGCCATCCATCAGGCCGCTGGCCGACTCGGTGTAGTTGGCCGCCAGTTCCTCGAACGTGACATTGCGGAAGCCGGGATCGTTGACGTCCGGCGACAGCGAGGCGGTGCGGCTGGTCGGGCCCAGCACGCCGATCACGAAGCGTGGCCGGTCCGGCGTCTTCGCGGTCCAGGCATTGCAGGCCTCGCGCGCCAGCTTCGCGCCTTCGAAGTTCAGCTCGTAGGCGAGATGTTCCAGGTGATAGTCGGCCTGGCTGATCCGCGTGCTGTTGAAGGTATTGGTCTCGATCAGGTCGGCGCCGGCCTCGAGATAGGCCTCGTGCACGCCGCGGATGATGTCCGGCTTGGTCAGCGTCAGCAGGTCGTTGTTGCCCTTGAGGTCGCAGCCGCCGGGATGATCGTGGTGATGCACGTGCGCGCTGTCGTGGCCGCCGGCGAAGCGCTCGCCGCGGAAGCCCGTCTCGTCGAGCTGGTGGCCTTGCAGCATAGTGCCCATGCCGCCGTCGAGGATCAGGATGCGCTCGCGCAGCCCGGCTTCGAGCAGTGCGACGCGGTCGGGGTGTAGCCAGGGCAGGGCGCTCATGGTCGATCTCCTTACGGCTTGCGCGCGAGCAGGCTGATCACTTCGAAGTGAGGTGCCTTGCGTTCGCGGCTGAGACGGGTACAGCTGATGACTTCCAGGCCGGCGCGCGCGGCATGGCCGGAAAGCGCGTCTTCGGTGAAGCCGAGGTTGCGATGGTCGAACGGCTCCACCACCGCGCGGTGATCGTGCTTGCCCAGCGTCACCGCGAGCAGACGGCCGCCCGTGCGCAGAAGGCGCGAGGCCTCGGCGACGGCCTGGGCCGGATGCTCGGCGTAGGTGAGGGCGTGCAGCATCAGCACGAGGTCGAAGCGGCGTTCGCCCAGGTCCAGCGCGTGCATGTCGCCCTGGCGCACCTCGACGTTGGCAAAGGGCTTCAAGCGCTGCGCCGCGGCCTCGACCACGCGTTCGCTGGAATCCACGCAGACGATGGAGCGCGCATGTGGCGCCAGCAGTTCGGCGGTGATGCCGTCGCCGGAGGCGATGTCGAGCACGTCGCCGGTTTCCAGAAGCTGCAGCAGTGAGCGCGCCAGTGTTTCCCAGGTACGGCCGGGCGAGTAGTGGCGTTCCATGTCGCCGGCGACGGTGTCGGCCCAGCCGGCCTCGCTCGCGCGCTGCGCCAGCACGGCCGGCAGCCTGGCCGCATCGTCGCGAAGCAAAGCATCGTCGATGCTGTCGCGCAGGGAGCGGATCAGCGCGAGCTGGCGTTCATCACCTTCGACGTTGGCGCGGTAGTAGGCCGAGACACCGGCGCGGCGGTCGCGCACCAGTTCGGCTTCCTTGAGCTTGGCCAGATGGGTGGACACGCGCGGCTGCGCCAGGTGCAGCACGGCGGCCAGCTCGGCCACGGTCAATTCTTCGCGTTCGAGCAGGGCCAGCAGGCGCACCCGGGTGGGGTCGGCCAGCAGCCGCAGAACGCTGGAGGCGGTGGCTAGGTCCACGCCGCATCCTTATATCGCGATAGAGAGATGAGAAGGCTAGGGCGAGGGGCCCAGGGCGTCAAGGGTGGCGATGGGATTTCGACGTAAGAATCGGCCGCGAAAAGGGCACAAGACAGGTGCGGCAGGGGATTCGCCCGGGACTGCTCTGTTGCACCGCACATGGGGGTTTCTCCGAGGCTCGCTAAAATGGCGGGCTCGCTTCTTCTCTTGCCCCTTCCGGAGTCCCTCATGGATTTCAGTTTTACCGAAGACCAGCTATCGATTCAGTCCATCGCCCGCGATTTCGCGCAGAAGCGCATCGTGCCGGTCGCCGCCGAGCTGGACGCCAAGGGCGAGTTCCCGCTGGACAACATTCGCGAGATGGGCCAGCTCGGCCTGATGGGCATCGAGGTGCCGCACGAATACGGCGGCGCGGGCATGGACCCGATCGCCTACGTGCTGGCGATGATTGAAATCGCCGCCGCTGACGCGGCTACCTCGACCATCATGTCGGTCAACAACTCGCTGTTTTGCAACGGCATCCTCAAGCACGGCACCGAGGAGCAGAAGCAGAAGTACGTGCGCGCGATTGCGCAGGGCGAGGCGATCGGCGCCTATGCGCTGACCGAGCCGCAGTCCGGCTCCGATGCTTCGGCCATGCACACGCGCGCGACCAAGAACGCCAACGGCGACTGGGTCATCAACGGCAAAAAGAGCTGGATCACGTCCGGCCCGGTGGCGCGCTACATCATTCTGTTCGCCATCAGCACGCCGGGCATCGGCGCCAAGGGCGTGTCGGCGTTCCTGATCGATACCCAACTGCCGGGTTTCCATGCGGGCAAGACCGAGCCGAAGCTCGGCATCCGCGCCTCGGCCACCTGCGAGATCGAGTTCACCGATTACGTGTGCCCGAAGGAGAGCCTGCTGGGCGAGGAAGGCAAGGGCTTCTCCATCGCGATGGGTGTGCTGGACGCCGGCCGCATCGGCATCGCTTCGCAGTCGGTGGGCATCGCCCGCGCCGCGTATGAGGCCACGCTGCAGTGGGCGCGCGACCGCAAGGCCTTCGGCCAGGCGATCGGCAGCTTCCAGATGACCCAGGCGAAGATCGCCGACATGAAGTGCAAACTGGACGCAGCCACGCTGCTCACCCTGCGCGCCGCCTGGGCCAAGGGCCAGGCCGACAAGAACGGCGGCCGTTTCGGCACCGAGGCTTCGGTGGCCAAGCTGGTCGCTTCCGAAGCGGCGATGTGGATCGCCCATCAGGCGGTACAGATCCACGGCGGCATGGGCTATTCGAAGGAAATGCCGCTGGAGCGCTATTTCCGCGACGCCAAGATCACCGAGATCTATGAAGGCACCAGCGAGATCCAGCGCCTGGTGATCGCGCGCGCCGAGACCGGCTTGCGCTGAGTTTTCCCGGCCGTTTGAGAGCAGCGCCCGGCAGGCAACTGCCGGGCGCTTTTTTTTTGCGGAAAAAAAAGCCCCGGCATTGTGCCGGGGCTTCAAGGATGAAGCTGTTGTTCTGCGATCAGTGCCCGCGGCGCGGGTCCGAATCGAACGGCTGCATGTTGCCGCCGCTGCCATCGCCGCCGTGGTCGTGGCGAATGGTGTGCGAGGCTTCGTCCAGCTTGTCGCCCAGTGCCCGGCGCACCACCACGTAGAACACCGGGATCAGCAGCAGGCCGAGGAAGGTGGCGAACAGCATGCCGCCGATCACGCCCGTACCGATCGCATGGCGGGAGTTGGCGCCCGCGCCGGTGGAGACCGCCAGCGGGAACACGCCCAGGATGAAGGCCATCGAGGTCATCAGGATCGGGCGCAGTCGCAGGCGGGAGGCGGTGACCACCGCATCGAACAGCGACTTGCCTTGCTGCTGCTGTTCCACCGCGAACTCCACGATCAGGATCGCGTTCTTCGCCGCCAGGCCGATCACGGTGATCATGCCGATCTTGAAGTACATGTCGTTCGGCAGGCTGCGCAGCATCGAGAACACCACCGTGCCGAGCAGGCCCAGCGGCACCACCAGCAGCACCGCCACCGGAATCGACCAGCTCTCGTACAGCGCCGCGAGGCAGAGGAACACGATCACGATCGACAGCACCAGCAGCAGGGTAGCCGAGTTGCCTGCCAGGATTTCCTGATAGGACTGGCCGGTCCAGTCGGCGCCGAAGCCCTTGGGCAGATCTTTGTCCACGATGTTCTGCAGCGCCGCCATCGCCTGGCCGGTCGAGTACCCCTTGCCTTCGCTGGCCACGATTTCCACCGCGGCGTAGCCGTTGTAGCGGGTCAGGGCGGGTGAGCCCGTACCCCACGAGGTCTGCACCACGCTGGAGATCGGGATCATGCTGTAGGGGTTGGTCGCGGACCTGGTGGTCGCCAGCGAGCTGGGCGTGAACACGTGCTGCAGCGCGTCCGGACCCATGCGGTAGGACTGGTCGGCCTGCAGGTAGACGCGCTTCACGCGGCCGCCGTAGACGAAATCGTTGACATAGATCGGCGCCAGGGTCAGCTGGAGCGCGGTGTATACATCGCTGACCGACAGGCCCATCGACTCGGCCTGCACACGATCGACCTTGACGTTCCACAGCGGGGCGTCGGGCAGCGAGTTCGGGCGGGTGCCCAGCAGTGCCGGATTGCCCTTCGACTTGCCCAGCACCATGCCCATCGCCTGCATCAGCTCGCCGTGCGTCTGGCCGGCGCGCGCCTGCAGATACATGTCGATACCGCCGAACTGGCTGAGGCCGCGGATGGTCGGCAGGTTCACCACGAAGATCTGCGCGTCGCGGATGCCATGCAGCACGCCGTTGGCTTGCATGATCAGCTCATCCGCGGTGATCTTGCGTTCGCTCCAGTCCTTGAGCTTGATGAACGCCATGCCCGCGCTTTCGCTCTGGCCGACGAAGCTGAAGCCGCTGATCTGGTACATGCCGACAATGGAGTCGTTAAGCGGGCTGTTCTTGATTCGCTCGCGCATCTCGGTCATCACTGCCTCGGTGCGCTTGAGCGTCGCGCCCGGCGGCAGGTTGACGATGGCCAGCGCGAAGCCCTGGTCTTCGCTGGGCACGAAGCTGGTCGGCAGCTTGGTGTACAGGAAGCCGGCCAGCGCCGCGATCAGCGCGAACATGATCATCCAGCGGGGCGCGTGGCGCGCGGCGCTGGCGATGTGGCCACTGTAGGTGTGTGTCACCCAGTCGAACATCTTGTTGAAGCCGCGATACACGACATTCTTCTTTTCGTCGTGCGTCGGCTTCAGCATGGTGGCGCACAGCGCCGGGGTGAACGACAGCGCGAGGAACGCCGAGAAGCCCATCGACACCGCGATGGTCAGGGCGAACTGCTTGTAGATCACGCCCGAAGCGCCGGCCTGCAGCGCGGAGGGCACGAATACCGCCGCCAGTACCACGGTGATCGCCACCACGGCGCCGGTGATCTGGCCCATGGCCTTGCGGGTGGCCTCCTTCGGCGGGAGGTGCTCCTCGGTCATGATGCGTTCGACGTTCTCGATCACCACGATCGCGTCGTCCACCACGATACCGATCGCCAGCACCATGCCGAACAAGGTGAGCTGGTTGATGGTGAAGCCCAGCGCGATCAGGCCGATGAAGGTACCCAGCAGCGCGACCGGAATGACGAGGGTCGGGATGATGGTCGCGCGGATGTTCTGCAGGAAGATCAGCATCACCAGGAAGACGAGGATGATCGCCTCGACCAGGGTGTGCACCACTTCGTTGATCGACACCTTCACGAACGGCGTGGTGTCGTACGGCGCGAACCAGGTGACGCCCTGCGGGAAGTCCTTGGCCAGCTCGTCCATCTTGGCGCGTACGGCGGTGGCCACGTCCAGCGCGTTGGCGCCGGGCAGCAGCTGCACGCCGAGTCCGCCCACCGGCTGGCCGTTCCAGGTCGAGGTCAGGCCGTAGGTCTGCGGACCGAAGGACACGCGAGCCACGTCGCTGAGACGCACCACCGTGCCGTCGCTGTTGGCGCGCAGGATGATGTTGGCGAACTCCTCGGGCGAGGAGAAGCGGCCTTCCGCCGACACCGTGGCGGTGAAGCCCTGGTCGTTCGGGGCCGGGTCGGCGCCCAGCGAACCGGCGGCGAATTGCACGTTCTGCGAGGCCACGGCATCACGCACGGCGCTGGCCGAAAGGCCGTAGCCCTGCAGCTTGTCCGGGTTCAGCCAGATGCGCACCGCGTATTCGGCACCGATCACGCGCGTGCTGCCCACGCCCGGGATACGGCCGACCTGGTCGGCCACCTGCGAGGCGATGATGTCGGCCAGGCGGTTGCCGTCGATCTCCGGGTTGGTGGAGACCAGCGACACGAACATCAGGAAGTCCGGATTGTTCTTGGCCACCACCACGCCCTGCTGGGTCACGGCGGTGGGCAGGCGCGGCTGGGCCAGCGAGACCTTGTTCTGCACCTGCACCTGGGCGATGTCCGGATTGGTGCCGGTCTCGAAGGTCAGGGTGATGGCGGCCGAACCGTTGGAGTTGGACGAGGAGCTGAAGTACAGCAGGTGGTCGATGCCGGTGAGCTGCTGCTCGATCACCTGGGTGACGTTCTTCTCCACCGTGTCCGCGTTGGCGCCGGGGAAGGTCGCGTTCACCACGACCTGCGGGGGGGCGATGTTGGGGTAGGACTCGATACCCATGTTCAGCATCGCAATCGTGCCGACCATGGTGATGAGGATCGCTACCACCCACGCGAAAATCGGGCGGTCAATGAAAAAACTGGGCATGTCGGTCGACTCCCGTCAGTGCTTGTCGGCCGCGGGCTTGCCGCCCTGCGCGCCGTTCGGCGGGCCGGCATCCTTGCCCGGCTGCCACGGCGATGCCTTGGCTGGGGCGCCGGGCTGGACGGACTGGAGGCCCGACACGATCACCTGGTCGCCCGCGGCGAGGCCGTGGGTGACGATCCAGTTGCCGTTGCTCATGTCGTTGGCCGTGACGTCCTTGCGCTCGACCTTGCCTTCCTGGTTCACCACCAGCGCATAGGCGCCGGCGACGTCGCGCGCCACGCCCTGCTGCGGCACCAGATACACATTGTTCTGCTGGCCGAGGTTCGCCTTGACGGTGACGTAGGTGCCCGGCAGCAGGCGCTTGTCCGGGTTGGGCAACTGCGCGCGCAGGTTGATCGTGCCGGTGGTCGGGTCGACCGTGGCGCCGGAGAAGTCGAGCGTGCCGGGCTGATCGTAGGTGCTGCCGTCGGGCAGGGTCACGTGCACCGTGGTCTTGTTCTGCTCGCTCAGGCTGACGTTGCCGGCGGTCTGGGCGCGGCGCAGGCGGTCCAGGTCGGTGGCGCTGACCGTGAAGTTCACATACAGCGGATCGAGCTGATCGACCGTGGTGAGCAGGGTGGAGCTGGCGCCGCTGTCGGCGTTGCCATTGCCCACGATGGCGCCTTCGGTCACCTGCTGCTGGCCGGCGCGGCCGTCGATCGGCGAGGTGACGCGGGTGAAGCCCAGGCTGATGCGCGCGCTTTCCACCGCGGCCTGGCTCTGCTTTACCGCGGCGGCCGAGCTGCGCTCACTGGCTTCGGCCGAATCCAGGTCGGCCTGCGAGACATAGCCCTGCGGGCGTAGCGAGCGGGCACGCTCGGCAGCCTTGTGGGCGTTGGCGTAGGTGGCCTGCGCCGAGGCGAGATTGGCCTGGGCCGAATTGAGGCTGGCCTGGTACACCGCCGGATCGATCTCGAACAGCACCTGTCCCTTCTTCACATCGGTGCCTTCTTCGTACACGCGCTTGAGCAGCACGCCGGACACGCGGGCCCGTACGTCGGCGCTGCGGAAGGCGGAGAGGCGACCCACCAAGTCCTTGGTAAGCGGCGCGGCGACCGGCTGGGCCCTGACCACGCCGACTTCCGGCGGCGGCATCTGGCCGGCGGCGCCGGGACCTTGTTCCTTCTTGCCGCCACAGGCGGTGAGCGCCAACAGGCCCAGGCACAGCAAGGGTGTGCGCAGTGACGAGGACTTCATGGGGACTCCATTCAATGGGTATCGGGTGTGCGGGAGCGCCGATCCCCGGATCGGCGGCCAAGCCCGTAGCTTTCCGTGGTGCAGCATGCATGCCCAGTGCCTGTCGTCCCGTTGTGGCGGGATTCCGGCTATGAGCAAACCGGCGGCACCGAAGAGGGGCGGCGAGCTTGACTATACCGGCCAGTTTACAATTTGCTTTGAGGAATGGTCTAGCCCTGAATTCTTCGTGTTTTCGCCGCGAAGGAATCGTGACGGCCTGCAATCAAGACCATTCGCGGGCGAATGGGTAAAGCCCCGGATGCCGGTCCGGGGAGGAGCGGGCAGAGGATTCCTCCCGGATCCGGGCGAAGTGTGCACCTGGGCGCCGTTGCGGGAAACCTCCCCGACGCCCTTTCGGCTTCCATCGCAGTGCCTCACCGGTGGCATGCATCGGACGATCGCCGGATGGAGGATGCTGCGGCGCAACGGTCAGGGATGGATGCCGTGCGACATACCTGCGGGTATCGCGCAAGCGGATGCATGCGCGTATGTCATGCGCGCGTTGCGCGAACTTCGTGCTGCGCGAACTTCGAATTCCGAAGCGCCGTCCGCAGTTATCGCGTCGCCGACGACGCGTGTCGCGATCGACATGTATGCGCGATGCGTTGCCAACCGAACCGTGCGCTGAAGAATTTGCCGCAATGCAGGTGGCTATCGCATCGGTGCGAGCGTATCCTTTTGCGGCTTTTCTGCCCCCATCTCACATCGATAAGTAGATGCCATGAACGCGATTCGTGCGGCGAGCCATACGTCGATCCAGGCTGAAGTTCTGGAAGAACTGAAAAAGAGCGGAATCCCCACCCAGCGCCTTGATGAGGCGCAATTTTTTATCGGCGCCTTTTTCGCGCGCGCCGCGGCGAGCGACCTGGAGTTGCACACCGCGGCCGAATGGGCCGCGCTGATCGCCGGCCTGCTCGGCTTCGTGCAGCAGCGCCAAGCCGGACGCGCGTCCGTGCGCGTGATCAATCCCGCGGAGGGCCACGCTGGCCGCAGCGTGGTGCAGATCGCCACCGACGACATGCCCTTCCTGGTCGATACCGTCAGCATGATCGTGTCCGCCAGGCTGCAGATCCATGCGGTGATCCATCCGGTGGTCAAGGTCATGCGCGACGCTTCGGGCCGCCTGCAGCGACTGGGCGCCGAGGACGGCGCGCCGGAATCGATGATGCATTTCGAAGTGGACCGCCTGGCCGACGAGACCGAGATGGCGCAGCTGAAAGCGCAGATCGAGTCCGCGCTGGACGATGTGCGCGCCTCGGTGTCGGACTGGTCGCGCATGCGCGACAAGGCGCTGGCGATCGCCGCCGACCTTCCCGGCCGCCAGATGCCGCTGGATAAGGAATCAGTACAGGAGGCGGGCGAATTCCTGCGCTGGCTGGCCGACGACAATTTCACCTTCCTGGGCTATCGCGAGTACGAGGTCACCCAGGCCGACGGCGACGAGGTGCTGCGTTCGGTGGAAGGCTCGGGCCTGGGCATCCTGCACGGGCAGGAGCGCTCGGTGGCGCCGCGTTCGCTGCGCTCGCTGGTGGCGAGCGAGCTGCCGCAGTCCGGTTCGACCGACGCGATCATCCTGACCAAGACCAACGCGCGTTCGCACGTGCATCGGCCCGGTCACATGGACTACGTCGGCGTGCTGCGCTTCGATGCCAACGGCAAGCCGGTCTCCGAACAGCGCTTCCTGGGCCTGTTCTCCTCCAATGCCTACATGGCACGACCGCAGGACGTGCCGCTGGTGCGCCAGCGCGTGGAAGCGGTGATGGCGCGTTCTGGCCTCAAGCGCGATTCGTACTCGGGCAAGTCGCTGCGCAACATCCTGGAGACGCTGCCGCGCGAGGAGCTGTTCCAGAGTAATGAGGACGAACTCTACGCCACCGCCACCGGCATCCTGGACCTGCGCCAGCGCGCGCGCACCCGGCTGTTCGTACGCCGTGACCGCTACGGCCGCTTCTTCACCTGCCTGGTGTTCGTGCCGCGCGAGCGTTTCAACACCACGGTGCGCGAGCGCATCGAAGCGCTGCTGCGCGATGCGCTGCACGGCGAACAGATCGATTCCTCTGTGCTGATGGGCGAGGCCGCGCTGGCCCGCCTGCACATCGTGGTGCGGCCGAAGATCGGCGATCACGTGAGCTTCGATGCCGCCGCGCTCGAGCAGGGCGTGGCCGCGATCGTGCGCAACTGGCACGACGACCTGCGCGACGCCCTGGTCAAGCTCACCGGCGACCACGACGGCGTGGTGCTCGCCAACCGCTACGGCAAGGCCCTGCCGGCCGGTTACGTGGAAGACGTGCTGCCGGCCGCCGCCGCCGAGGACGTGCGTCAGCTTGCGCTGCTGAAGGGCGACGACGCGGTGCGCATGTCGTTCTATCACCCGGAGCAGCGCCCCGAGGAGCTGCGCTTCAAGGTCTACCGCAGCGGCACCGACATCGCCTTGTCCGAAGTGCTGCCGCAGCTGGAGAACCTGGGCCTGCGCGTGCTCACCGAGCACGTCTACGAGGTGAAGACCGGCGGCACGCCGTTGTTCATCCAGGATTTCGAGGTGCAGCCGGTCGGCAATCTGGCCTTCTCCGTGGAGCAGGTCGGCACGCTGTTCGAAGACGCCTTCGAGCAGATCTGGCGCGGCAACGCCGAGAACGACGGCTTCAATCGCCTGGTGCTGGGCGCCAAGCTCAACTGGCGCCAGGTCGCCATGTTGCGCGGCTACTGCAAGTACCTGTTGCAGACTGGCGTGGCGTTCTCCCAGAACTATATGGAAGACGCCTTCAACCGCTATCCGGCCATTGCCGGGCTGCTGGTGGAACTGTTCCTGGCCAAGTTCGATCCGCGTCGCGAGAGCCTGTCCGCCGACGAGCTGAAGCACGCCGGCGCGGCACTGTCGGGCGAAATGCTGGCGTTGATCCCGGAAGCCGTGCGCAACGCGCATCCGGCGTTGATCGACGGCCTGGTCGCCGCGCTGGCCAAGCCGCGCGCCGAGCAGATCAAGGCGGTGGAAGAGGCCATCGGCGTGCTGCTGGAGAACGTCTCCAGCCTCGACGACGACCGCATCCTGCGCAGCTTCGTGGCGCTGATGCGCGGCACGCTGCGCACCAGCTTCTTCCAGCAATGGGATGGCGCCCACCGCGGCTACATCAGCTTCAAGTTCGATTCGCATCTCGTGCCGGACCTGCCCAAGCCGGTGCCGTACCGCGAGATCTTCGTCAGCGCGCCGCGCGTGGAGGGCATCCATCTGCGCTTCGGCGCCGTGGCGCGCGGCGGCCTGCGCTGGTCCGATCGCCGCGAGGACTTCCGCACCGAAGTGCTGGGTCTGGTGAAGGCACAGATGGTGAAGAACACCGTGATCGTGCCGGTGGGCTCCAAGGGCGGCTTCGTGGTGAAGCGGCCGCCCGCGGGCGGCGACCGTGACGCCCAGCTGGCCGAGGGCATCGCCTGCTACCGCATGTTCATCAGCGGCCTGCTCGACATCACCGACAACCTGGTCGAAGGCAAGCTGGTGCCGCCGCACGACGTGGTGCGCCACGATGCCGACGATCCGTACCTGGTAGTGGCAGCCGACAAGGGCACGGCCACGTTCTCCGACATCGCCAACGCGATCTCGGTAGAGCATGGCTTCTGGCTGGGCGATGCGTTCGCCTCCGGCGGCTCCAACGGCTACGACCACAAGGGCATGGGCATCACCGCCAAGGGCGCGTGGGAATCGGTCAAGCGCCACTTCCGCGCGCTGGGTCGCGATAGCCAGACGCAGGACTTCACCTGCGCGGGCATCGGCGACATGTCCGGCGACGTGTTCGGCAACGGCATGCTGCTGTCGCGCCACATCCGCCTGGTGGCCGCGTTCGACCACCGCCACGTGTTCCTGGATCCGAATCCGGATGCCGAGCGTTCGTTCGTCGAGCGCGAGCGCATGTTCAAGCTGCCGCGCTCGAGCTGGGAGGATTACGACAAGTCGCTGATCTCGGCCGGCGGCGGCGTGTATCCGCGCAGCCTGAAGGCCATCCCGGTATCGCCGGAAGTGCGCGCGGCGCTGGGCATCAAGGCGGACGTCACGCAGATGGCGCCGAACGATCTGCTCAACGCCATCCTCAAGGCGCCGGTCGATCTGCTGTGGAACGGCGGTATCGGCACCTACGTGAAAGCCGCCAGCGAAAGCCACGCCGACGTGGGCGACCGCGCCAACAACGGCCTGCGCGTCAACGG
Organism: Dyella sp. CR10; assembly: GCF_055814425.1. Taxonomy (NCBI): domain Bacteria; kingdom Pseudomonadati; phylum Pseudomonadota; class Gammaproteobacteria; order Lysobacterales; family Rhodanobacteraceae; genus Dyella; species Dyella sp. CR10. The sequence goes on along the minus strand of NZ_CP185986.1, from coordinate 2,800,445 downwards.
CGCCGAGCTGCGCTGCAAGGTGGTGGGCGAGGGCGGCAACCTGGGTTTCACCCAGAAGGGTCGCATCGAAGCGGCGCAGCACGGCGTGCTGCTCAACACCGACTTCATCGACAACTCCGCGGGCGTGGACACCTCCGACCACGAGGTGAACATCAAGATCCTGCTCAACGACGCCGTGCAGCGCGGCGAATTGAGCGTGGATGCGCGCAACCAGCAGCTGGCCGCCATGACCGACGAGGTCGGGCAGCTGGTGTTGTGGGACAACTATCGCCAGAACCAGGCGATCACTCTGATGGAGCACCAGTCGGTGCGCCGCCTGGGGTCGATGGCTCACTTCATCCGTCAGCTGGAAAGCGAAGGCCTGCTCGACCGCCAGGTCGAGAACCTGCCCAGCGAAACGGAGCTGACCGAGCGCAAGGCGCGTGGTCAGGGCCTGACCCGTCCAGAGCTCTCGGTGCTGCTGTCGTACGACAAGATCAAGCTGTACCAGCAGTTGCTCGAGTCCGACGTGCCGGAAGATCCGTATCTCTCCAAGGAGCTGGTGCGCTACTTCCCCGAGCCGCTGCACGACAAGTACGCCGAGCACATGCAGCGCCATCGCCTGAAGCGCGAGATCATCGCCACCGCGGTGACCAACTCGACGATCAACCGCATGGGCGCCACCTTCATGATGCGCATGCAGGAGGACACGGGGCAGGGTCCGGCGGCAATCGCCAAGGCCTATACCGCGGCCCGCGAGATCCTCGGTGCGCGCGAGCTGTGGGCCGAGATCGAGGCGCTGGACAGCAAGGTGGCCGAAGACACGCAGATCGACGCGATCCTGCAGATCTGGTCGCTGCTGCGTCATCTGACGCGCTGGCTGCTGAATCGTCCGGGCGGCACGCTGGAGATCGCGGCCAACGTGGAGCGCTACCAGGCTGGCGTCGCCGCGCTGCTGGACGCGCTGCCGGATGCGCTGACGGAAACCGGCAAGGCCGATTTCTCCACCAGCCAGGAGAAGTGGGAAGGCCTGGGCATTTCCGAGAGCCTCGCCACGCGCCTGGCGCGCATCCCGGAGATGCGCGCGATGCTCGATGTCGTCGAGGTGTCGCAGCAGAGCGGCCAGCCGATCGGCAAGGTCGCCGGCGTGTTCTACGAGCTGGGCGAATCGCTGGGCCTGGAGTGGCTGCGCAAGCAGATCGAGTCGCTGCCGGTGGAAGGCTACTGGCATGCGCAGGCTCGCGGTTCGCTGCTGGACGAGCTCAATCACCAGCATCGCGCGCTGGCCCTGCAGGTGCTGGCGATGGCCGCCGGCGGCAACGGCGCGTCGCCGGTGCAGGCATGGCTGGAACGCGACGACCTCACGCTGCGCAATACCCGCAACATGCTGTCGGAGATCAACCAGAACGCCGACTATCCGACCGCCCTGGTCGCGGTGCGGCGCCTGGCGCAGCTCGCGGCAGTACCGGTGTAAGGCCGGTCAGTCCGCCACCCGCCCCGCGAGTGGCGGACTGACGGTTTGTCGTAAACGAAGGGCGCGGGCCGGCGACGGTCTTGCGCCCTTCGTCCATCTACGCTCAACTGACCGCCCCTTCGTTGCCCTTGCCGCCGCCCATGGCCTACGCCTTCGTCGCCAGCGAAACCTCGGTCGCCCAGCAGGCGCGCCGGAAACTGGTCGAACGCTACCGCGACGTGCCGCCGGAACAGGCCGAGGCCATCATCGCGCTGGGCGGCGACGGCTTCATGTTGCGTACCCTGCATGCCTATCGCTCGCTTGGATTGCCGGTCTATGGCATGAAGCTGGGCCGGGTCGGTTTCCTGATGAACAAGCATCGCGTGGACGATCTGCCCGGGCGCATCGAGCGCGCGCACGCGGCGGTGCTGTATCCGCTCGAGATGCGCGTGACCGACGCCAATGGCGAAGCCCACCACGCGCTGGCCTTCAACGAGGTCTCCCTGCTGCGCCAGACCAACCAGGCCGCGCATCTGGAAGTGAAGCTCAATGACGAGGTCAAGCTGGATACGCTGGTCTGCGACGGCATCCTCGTCTCTACCCCGGCCGGCTCGACCGCTTACAACCTGTCCGCGCATGGCCCGATCCTGCCGCTGGACGCCAACGTGCTGGCGCTGACGCCGATCAGCCCGTTCCGCCCGCGCCGGTGGCGCGGCGCGATCCTGCCGCACCGTACCCAGGTCAGCCTGCGCGTGCTCGACCCCGGCAAGCGGCCGGTCAGCGCGACGGCGGATTTTCACGAGGTGCGCAACGTGCGCGAGGTGACCGTGCGGCAGTCGCGAGGGCGTGGCGTGCGGCTGCTGTTCGATCCGGAGCACAATCTGGAGCAGCGCATCCTCGACGAGCAGTTCGCGCCGGATTGAACGATCGCGTCGCCGCCGCTGGCGGACGGCACGACGCCGGCCGTCGCGCTTTGCTAGATTGCGCTCATTCGTTTCACGTCACGGCGCCATGACCTCCACGCACACCGATGCCCACGATCCCGCCTCGGCCGGCGACAACCGGCTGGTGGTGGCGATCTCCTCGCGCGCCCTGTTCGATCTGGGCGACAGCCACGCTTTGTTCGAACGGGACGGACTGGATGCCTACCGCGCGTTCCAGATCGACCACGAGGACGAGATCCTCAAGCCGGGCGTGGCTTTTCCGCTGGTGCAGAAGCTGCTGGGGCTGAACAAGCTGGCCGGGGACGTGCCCCCGGTGGAAGTGATCCTGTTGTCGCGCAACTCCGGCGATACGGGGTTGCGCATCTTCAACGCGATCCAGCACTACGGCCTGGAGATCAGCCGCGCGGCATTCACCAGCGGCGCGCCCACCTCGGACTACATCGCGCCGTTCAAGGCCGACCTGTTCCTGTCAGCCAACGCCGAGGACGTAGGGCGCGCGCTCGCCGCCGGCGTGGCAGCCGCCACCATCCTGCCCTCGGTCGCGCCGCCGCGCGCGACCGAGCAGTTGCGCATCGCCTTCGACGGCGACGCGGTGATCTTCGGTGACGAGGGTGAGCGGGTCTCGCGCGAGGAAGGCCTGGAGGCGTTTCACCGCAGCGAGCACGAACGTGCGGAAGAGCCGCTGTCAGTGGGGCCGTTCCGCGGTTTCCTCAGCGCTGTGCACCGGTTGCAGGCGGCGTTTCCCGCCGAAAGCTCGCCGATCCGCACCGCGCTGGTCACCGCGCGTTCCGCGCCGGCGCACAAGCGCGTCATCCTCACCCTGCGCCGCTGGGGCGTGCGCATCGACGAGGCGCTGTTTCTTGGCGGACGCGACAAGGGGCCGTTCCTCGAGGCATTCGGCGCCGATATCTTCTTCGACGACTCTCCGGCCAATGTGGAATCCGCGCGCAAGTACGTCGCGGCGGGGCATGTGCCGCACGGCGTAAGCAATCGCTGAAACGAACGCCGCCCGGATGACGCTGGTCATCCGGGCGGCATCAGGGCAAGGTCTCTGCCCCTGGATCGCCGGCTTCTCCGATCATTCGTCCTCGTCGACGAACTCATCGGGGAGTTCGGTCTCATCGCCGTCCTCTTCCTCATAGTCGTCCGACCATGAACGGTGCTGCCCGGCCAGCCGGGTGGAAGACCCATGATTCGGTTCCCAGAAGCGTTGTGTATTACCCATGCACTCGCTCCAGCCCCAGCTTCCCCGAGGCGCGGGGCTGCCCGGCGGGCAGCAGGTTCGCTAGTACCGGCAGGGCCGTAAAAGCAAAGTTGGAAAGGTGCAAAAAGCTCCTTGTCGAGCCTGGGAACGGCCGCTTTAGAGGCAGTCGACCAGGCCGTCGTAGAGCGTCCGGTCCGTGCCGGGAAGTTTCGTATGCAACGGTTGGCGTCCCTTGAGCGCAGCCACCAGCTGGGATGCGTCGGTATGCGGCGCGAGCGGACTGACGCAGCGCCATTGATGCAGCGACACCTGCACCGTGCCGTCCGTCGGCGCGATCTCCTCGGAGCTGGCGGCAATGACGAATACGCACTCGCCGATCTCGCCCGTGTCCTTCCTGGCCGAGCAGCGGTAGCTGAGCGCCTCGAGGTTGCCGTACTCACCCTCGCAGAAGGTGTCGCCGCAGACGTCCATGAAGTCGAGCTTGAGCTCGTACCGCACGTCGATCCACGCATCGCGCTCCTGCCAGGTCGGCAGGTACTCGCTGATGTCGACGTAGTTGGCTGCGCCGGCGTTGGCTGCCCGCGGTGCGGCCTGCGCTTCGGAAATGGTCAGGAAGAGCAGGGCGGTGGAAAAGGCGGCGAGAGAGCGGATGTTCATGAGTCCTCCATGTCGAAGATGTGCCGTGATGGCACGGGACTCATTGGGCGGCAATCGGTCGGGTGGGTGCAGTCATCCAGATCGCAAGTGAGGGTAGGCATGGTGAGCCGCTAGCCGTGGGCTTTAGCTTTTGGGCAGTCGGTGCCTTCGTACCTGGACCGCGATTTCGCCTACCAGAAACCGGAGCGTGGCGTTCGCTCCGGTTCGGTACTCTAAGGTTCAAGGCGTATCTTTGCGCGGCGGTTGCCGGTTTGGCTCTGCCACTTGGCGGATCGCCGCGACGACGAGATTGGGCTGCATGAGCTGGATGTAATGGCTGCTTTCCGGCGTCACGGTCAGCCAGCCACGCGTCACTTGTCGGCTGAGCCCGTACATGTGGATCAGACGGTCCCTGGCATAGAGTTCGAAAGCGTGTTCGTAGTCCGGGAATTCCACGCCCTTTGGCAGCGGTTGCCGCTGCCCACCGAGCAGAATGTAGAGGGGTATGTCAGGCAGGACTTTGGCGGTCCGCAGGTCGGGGAAGCCTTCCAGCGTATTTCTGGTGATTTCTTCGATACCTGGCCGCATCTTCTCCGGCGCGCCGGTGACGCTCTGCGCCTGCGCGCGGTCGAAGGCGGCGTAGACCTCGTGTGCCTCCGGGCGGTTCCTTTCCTCCTTGGTAAGCAAGAAGTCGACGGGATCGACGAGGACCATCGCGGCAACTTCGTCTGGATAGGTGGCGGCATATTCCCGCGCGATCGCCGCACCATAGGAATGCCCGACCAATACATACGGAGGCTTCAGGTCGACTTGAGCGAGGATGGCACGCTGCTCGGCAGCATTCTGCTGAAGCGTCGGGCGTTGCGTGCCCGCTTCGGACTTGCCATTGCCGGAGCGATCGTAGGTGAAGGTTGCTGCCTCCTTGGCGATGACTGGCTGCACCTTGTCCCAGCTTTCGAAGCGCCCGACGCCGCCATTGACGAATACCACCGTCGGCGCGCCTGGCACCGGTGGTGCGGTGAAACGGACGCGGACGTGGTGGCCGTCGAGCATGACCATTCGGTCTTCCGCCCCACCAGGCACATCGGCGGCGATGGCCGCCGTGAACGGGAGGAGAGCAGCGATGAAAGCCAGACGCGCGAAGCGTTCGAGCATGAGAGAGCTCCTAGGAACCGAGTAATGTGGGGACGAAGAGCTGCGCGGGATGTCCGCCCGTCGCGTGGCTCGCGAGGGACTATAGGCGCCGCTGATACGATCGCTTTCGGCTTTGCGATGAGCCGTGCAGGCTTTGCGACGAGCCGTGGATCAGTATGTGGCCAGCGCCGCGCGCAGGGCGTCCGCATAGGTGCGACTTACTCGCAGCACCGTACCGTTGCGCAGCGTGAGCATGCCGTCGCGATTGGGCAGGCTGCGAAGTTCTGTGATGCGGTTGAGGCGTACGACTATTGAGCGATGCACGCGCAGGAACACCGTCGGATCCAGCCGCTCCGCCAGCCGATGCATAGGCTCCCGCAAGAGATAGACGTCCTCGTCGACATGCAGTCCGGCGTAGTCACCCATGGCTTCTATCCAATCGATCTGGTCGGCGCTGACGAGTCGCACGCGATGCCCGATCCGGCAGGCGAACGAAGTCGCGAAAGCACGGGCATCGAGCGCCGAAATGTCGTGATCGCGATGAGGTCGCAGTTGTGTGCGGGCGCGTTCCAGCGCCTCGTCCAGACGCTCCTCGTCCAGCGGCTTTACCAGGTAGTCGAGCGCGTGCACTTCAAAGGCGCGCAGAGCGTGTTCCGCGTAGGCGGTGAGCATGATGGCGAGCGGTCGCTGGTCCGGTCGGATGCCCGCGAGAACATCGAGGCCGCTCGGACCTGGCATCTGCACGTCCATAAAGACGAGGTCGGGCGCAAGCGCCTCGATGGCGCTTGCCGCGGCCTCGCCGTGGGCGCATTCGCCCACGAGGCGGATGTCATCATGGCGTGCCAGGCACTCCCTCAGGCCCTGCCGTGCCGGCGACTCGTCATCCACCACCAGTACGCGGATCATGCCGGGGCACCTGGGAGATCGAAGGCCGGGAGGGGCAGCGAACGATGGGGCAGCACGATATCTACCCGGTAACGACCGCCCGCGGCGCGCGTTTCCAGGTGGTGATCCCTTCCGTGCAGTTGCTCCAGCCGTTCGCGTGTGTTGCGCAAGCCGACGGCGGTGTTGCCGTGTGTGGAGAGCGTGTCGGCGCCGGTGTCGTTTTCGACCGTCAGCCGCAGATGGCGCCCTTCGCGCGTGGCGTTAATGGTCACAGTCCCGCCGTCCGGCAGATTCGCGATGCCATGCCGGATGGCGTTCTCGACCAGCGGTTGCAGCAACAGCACCGGCACCGCCGCATCGAGCGTGTCGCGCCCTGCGCGCACCGAGGCGCGCAAGCGATCTCCCAGGCGCACGCGTTCTACGTCCAGGTACTGCTCGATCAGCGCCAGCTCTTCCGCCAGCGAGGACTCATGGCGGCCGCCTTCCTCCAGTGTGGCGCGCAGGAAGTCGCCCAGCCGGGCGATCATGCGGTTCGCCCGCCGCGCATCTCCTGATGCAACGAGCGAAGAGATCGCATTGAGCGAGTTGAACAGGAAATGCGGATTGAGCTGGTAGCGCAGGGCGCGCAGTTCCGCTTCGCGCGCCGATCCGGCCGCCTCGCTGCGGCGCTGGCGCTCGTCGCGCAGTTCGAAGGCGTACGCGAGCAGGGCCTGGAACACGCAGAACGACACCAGCGCCATCCAGGTGCTGCCCAGGCCGCGCAACGGCATGCGCCATTTGAAGCCGCCAGGGACCAGCCCGAGGTCATCGGCGAGCTTGAGCGTATTGAGGCTCACCACGGCGGACATGGCATAGGTCACCGCCAGCATGGCCAGTGCGCAGGCCCATACCGGCAGCCCCGAGCGCAGGACGCGCCGCTGAATGCCTACGAGCGGGACGCTGCAGATGACGTAGCTGATGAAAAAGAACCACTGGAAGGTGTAGTCATACGGCCTGGCGCCATCCGGCAGACCGGTGGCGAGGAGATTGAGGGCCAGCGGCAGCGCGCCCAGCAGGACGGTCAGCCATAGCGGCGGCATACGGCGGCGGTCGACAGCGTGCATGGCGGGCCCTGTCCCGGTGGTTGCGCGAGTTTGGCCGCGCGGCCTCTGGCCGGGCAAGCCTCCCTAGACCAGCCTCGTGCGCCGCCACCACGAGGTGACCTGTCCCTCGCGGACCAGCGTGAACAGGCCTGAGCCGAGGATCAGCGCGATGCCGATCAGCATCGGCCAGTCCAGGTGGTCGCCGAACAGCCAGTAGCCGAAACCGATCGCCCACAGCATCTGGCTGTACTGGGTGGGGGCGACGCGGTTGGCGGGAGCGTGCTGGGTGGCCAGCATCAGCAGTACGCCGGCCAGGCCGGCGAGCAAGCCGTAGCCGGCCAGGAGGAACCACTGGTGCGCGTCGGGCCATACGAAATCCGGGAGCATCAGCACGCCGCCGACCAGCAGCGGGCCGATCACCCCGGCGCCATACAGGCTGACGCGTTTCTCGTGCGCCCCGGCCATGCGCAAGGCCACCACCGACACCGCGCCGGAGAGGCCGCACACCATCGCGGCCACATGACCTGCGCTCAGGGCCCGAAAGCCTGGACGCAGCACCACCAGCACGCCGACGAAGCCGGCGACCACCGCCGACCAGCGCCGCCAGCCCACGTGCTCCTTGAGAAACAGCACCGAGAGCAGGGTCACGAAAATCGGCAGCAGGAAGATCAGCGCGAAGGCCTCGGCCATCGGCAGCGCGGTAAAGGCCATCACCGCGGAGATGTTGCTGATCGCGCCGGCGATCGCGCGGGTCCACCACAAGACGGGTTTGCGTGCCTTGAAGATGTCGATCCAGCGGTCTTCCGGGCGGCGGATGAACGGCAGGGCCGACAGCATCAGTACGGCACCGAAGAACACCGCCTCGTAGGCGGGCAGGCTGCCGCGCAGCGATTTCACGAAGGCGTCGCTGATCGCGTAGGCCGCATAGCAGGCGAAGCCCAGGAGGACACCTTTGAGCATGGGGAACGGGGGCGGGGCAGCAGAGTGAAGAGGGCATGGTCACACAGGTGGCCTATCCAAGTGGAAACTCTTCACCCCTCCGGGGAAAAGATGCCGGTCCCACGGGGACTGGCTTCGCGTCGCAGCAGATGAGGGGCGGGGCTCGAGAAATGGTTTCTACGGAGAGAGGCAAGCCCTGCCTTTCCGCTTCTTCGCTCCGCCCGCCCCCTCACCCCGACCCTCTCTCCGGAGGAGGAGAGGGAACAGCGGCCAGTGCTGCACCTCGTCATGACCCCGGCCGAGCGGCCCCGCTAGAATCGGAGGCTTCCCATCCCACGGAACCTTGGCATGTCCGCTCGCCTGAATCCGCTCGACCTGTACGACGTCCGCTCGCTGCTCACCGACGAGGAGCGCATGGTGCAAGACACCGTGGGCCGGTTCGTCGACGAGAGAGTGCTGCCGATCATCGGCGATGCGTTCGACCAGGGCCGGTTTCCCAAGGAGCTGATACCCGAGATCGCGAGCCTGGGCCTGCTGGGTGCCACCATCCCCGAGAAGTACGGTTGTGCCGGCATGAACGGCGTCAGCTACGGCCTGATCTGCCAGGAACTGGAGCGCGGCGACTCGGGCCTGCGCAGCTTCGCCTCCGTGCAGAGCTCGCTGTGCATGTATCCGATCTACGCCTACGGCACGGAAGAGCAGAAGATGCACTACCTGCCCAAGATGGCGGCGGGCGAGATCATCGGCTGCTTCGGCCTGACCGAGCCGCACGGCGGCTCGGATCCGGCCAACATGAAGACCCACGCGAAGAAGGACGGCGGTGACTGGGTCATCAACGGCGCCAAGATGTGGATCACCAATGGCAACCTCGCGCACATCGCCATCGTGTGGGCGCAGACCGAGGACGGCATCCAGGGCTTCATCGTGCCGACCGATACCAAGGGCTTCACCGCGCAGGAAGTGCACAAGAAGATGAGCCTGCGCGCCTCGGTCACCTCGGCGCTGTTCTTCGACAACGTGCGCGTGCCGGAGGCGAACCGCCTGCCCAACGTGAAAGGCCTCAAGGGCCCGCTGGGCTGCCTCACCCAGGCCCGCTACGGCATCACCTGGGGGCCGATCGGCGCGGCGCAGGCGTGCCTCAAGGAAGTGCTCGACTACACGCAGGAGCGCGTGCTGTTCGGGCGCCCGCTGGCCTCCAACCAGGCCGTGCAGATCAAGATGGCCGAGATGGCTCGCCGCATCACCATGGCGCAGCTGCTGTCGCTGCAGCTGGGCCGCCTGAAGGACGCCGGCAACATGCAGCCCACGCAGGTGTCGCTGGCCAAGTGGAACAACTGCCGCATGGCCATCGACATCGCGCGCGAGTGCCGCGACATCCTCGGGGGCGCGGGCATCACCACAGAGCATGTAGCCATCCGCCATGCCTTGAATCTTGAGTCGGTGATCACGTACGAAGGCACCGAGACCGTGCACCAGCTGGTGGTCGGCCGCGAGCTGACCGGCATCAACGCGTTCTGAGACCGCGATGGGCGCGCCGGACACCGCCTGGATCGACTTGCGCATCGAGACGCCGCGTCTGCTGCTGCGTCCGCCGCGCGCGGAAGATTTCGACGGCTGGGCCGGGCTCATGGCGGATGCGGAAGCGGCCCGCTTCATCGGCGGAGAGCAGCCGCGCGCGGTGGCCTGGCGAGGCTTCCTCACCATGGTCGGTGCCTGGGCGGTGCAGGGGTTCGGCATGTTCTCGGTGATCGAGAAACAGAGCGGGCGCTGGATCGGCCGCCTCGGCCCGTGGCAGCCGGAAGGCTGGCCGGGCCCCGAGGTGGGTTGGGGCCTGGCGCGCCATGCCTGGGGCCAGGGCTATGCGCTGGAAGGCGCGACAGCGGCGATGGACTGGACCTTCGACCAGCTCGGCTGGACCGACGTGATCCACAGTATCGATCCAGGCAATACCGCCTCGCAGGCGCTGGCGATCCGCCTCGGTTCGCGCCATCGCGGGCCGGGCCGGCTGCCGGAGCCGTTCCAGGATCATCCCGTCGATCTGTGGGGCCAGACGCGCGACGAATGGCGCCGCCACCGCGGGCGGCCGTGAGGAACCGGATCCGATGCATGACGCATTGCGCCAGGTGATTGCCGAAGCCGTTCCCGAACTGCAGCGGCATTGCCGTGATCCGTGGCAACTGATCGGCAGCGCCGCGGCCAGCCTCGCCGGCGCTGACGTGACGGTGGCCGACCTGGACGTGCTGAGCACCGCGGCCGATGCCGCACGCCTGGAAGAAGCCTGGCGCGTGCGCCGCGAGCCTTACCAGCCAGCCGGCGCCGATCGCTTCCGCTCGTATTTCGGACGCTACCGCTTTGCGGCGATGCCGGTCGAAGTGATGGGCGCCTTGGAGCTGCATACCGAAGAAGGCTGGCAACCGGTGATCGTGCGCGAGGCGATGATCGTGCACATCGCCGGCGTGGCGGTACCCGTGCCGAGCGTGGCCGAACAGATCCGCATCCTCGAAAGCTTCGGCCGGCCGAAGGACCTGCACCGCGCGGCGCTGCTGCGCACGCTGGACCACGACGCGGCTGCCGAGGTGACCGCGCGTCCTTAGATTTCCCGCACTGGCCCGCGTCACGCGCGGGCTGGCGATATCCACCCCTGCCGCGGCGACGCGGCCCTTTATCCCCGAGCCCCATGACCGCGCTTCCGTTCTCCCTGAGTGGCCGCCACAAAGGCTTCAACCGCGCCGAGATCGTCGACCAGAACTTCATCGAGTTCGTGCAGCTGTGGCGCGGCGAGATGCAGCCCGCCCCCGCTGACGATCAACCCGTCCTGCCTGGCAGTGCGCTCGATGCGCGCGGGTTCCGCGAGCTGTTCGAATCGCAGCTGATCTCGCGCCATCTCGACCTGATGGCGCGTGTGCTGCGCGTGCAGAACAAGGTGTTCTACACCATCGGTTCGAGCGGGCACGAAGGCAACGCGATGGTGGCGCGGCTGACGCGCCACACCGATCCGGCGTTCCTGCATTACCGTTCCGGCGGCTTCATGGCCGAGCGCTTCCGCAAGCTGCCGGGGATGGACCCGGCGATGGATTCGGCGCTTTCCTTCGCGGCGAGCATGGAAGACCCCGCCTCCGGCGGTCGCCACAAGGTGTGGGGCAGCAAGCCGCTGTGGGTGCTGCCGCAGACCTCGACCATCGCCTCGCACCTGCCGAAGGCCTTCGGCACGGCCGTGGCGATCGAGCAGGCGCGCCGCATCGGCCATACCCTGCCGGTGCCGGAGGACAGCATCGCGATCTGTTCCTTCGGCGATGCCTCGTCCAACCACGCCACCGCACAGACCGCGTTCAACGCAGCCGCGTGGACCGCCTACCAGAAGCTGCCCGCGCCGGTGCTGTTCGTGTGCGAGGACAACGGCATCGGCATCTCGGTGAAGACACCGGCCGGCTGGGTGGCGAACAACTTCCGGCATCGCCCGGACCTCGATTACTTCTACGCGGACGGCCTGGACCTGGCCGACGGCTACGCTCAGGTGCGCGAGGCGGTGGAGCATTGCCGCCGCACGCGCCGCCCGACCTTCCTGCACCTGCGCACGACGCGCGTGATGGGCCATGCCGGTACCGATTTCGAGATCGAATGGCGCAGCGTGGAAGAGCTGTTCGCGCTGGAAGCCACCGATCCGCTGCTGCGCTCGGCAGAGATCGCGCTGGCCTCGGGCTTGTACAGCCGCGAGGCGCTGCTGGAGCTGTACGAAGCGACCCGCAAGCGCTGCTTTGCCGCCGCCGAAGAAGCCGATCGCCGGCCGCGCCTGAGCACGATGGCGGAGGTGATCAAGCCTCTGGCGCCGTACACGCCAGCGGCGGTGAAGGCCGAGGCCGAGCGCGCCGACTACGCGGCACGTCGCGCCGAGGTATTCGGCGGCGAAGACAAGCTGCCGGAGAAGCAGCCGCCACGCCATCTGGCCATCCAGATCGGCCAGGCGCTGCATGACGTGATGGCCAAGTATCCCGAGTCGCTGCTGTTCGGCGAGGACGTGGCGCAGAAGGGCGGCGTGTATACGGTCACCAAGGGCCTGCACAAAACCTTCAAGGGCAACCGCGTGTTCAACACGCTGCTGGACGAGACCGTCATTCTCGGCCTGGCCCAAGGCTACGCCAACATGGGCATGCTGCCGCTGCCGGAAATCCAGTACCTGGCGTATTTCCACAACGCGTGCGACCAGATTCGCGGCGAGGCGTGCAGCCTGCAGTTCTTCTCCAACGACCAGTACCGCAATCCGCTGGTGATGCGCGTGGCCTCGCTGGGTTACCAGAAGGGCTTCGGCGGGCACTTCCACAACGACAACTCGATCGCCGCGCTGCGCGATATCCCGGGCCTGGTGGTCGGCTGTCCCAGCCGCGGCGACGACGCCGCCACCATGCTGCGCACGCTGATGGCGCTGGCGAAGGTGGATGGGCGCGTGTGTGCCTTCCTCGAACCGATCGCGCTGTACATGACCAAGGACCTGTACGAGGCCGGCGACGGCCAGTGGCAGTTCGCCTATCCGGCGCCGGGCGAGGCAATGCCGCTGGGTGAAGGCCGTGTCTATAACGCGGAGGCCGATGATCTCGTCGTGTTCACCTTCGGCAACGGCGTGCCGATGGCGCTGCGCGCCGCGCGCGAGCTGGAAAACAAGCGCGGCTGGCGCACGCGCGTGGTCGATCTGCGCTGGCTGGCGCCGCTCAACGATGCCTTCATCGTCGCGCAGGCGCGCGGCGCCAAGCGCATCCTGGTGCTGGACGAAGGCCGCCGCAGCGCGGGCGTGGGCGAGGGCATCATTACCGCCATCGTGGAGGGCGGCCTCGGCGCGACGCCATTGCAGCGCGTGGTCGGCGTGGATACCTACACGCCGCTGGCCGGCGCCGCGCTGCTGGTGTTGCCGAACGAGGCGGAGGTAGTCGCCGCGGCCGAACGGATGGTGTGACGCGCGTCACTTTGCAGGCCCGGGGACGGTAGGGATTCAGTCCCCGCGCCGTAAGGTGCGGACGATCGAACCAGCACGAAGGGAGGCCGCCATGAAATACGCCGCATATGCGTTCGTGTTCGCCGCGACCCTGGCCGGCGCGGCATGCACGCAGGACAAGCAGGACGGCACGCAGGCACCCGCCGCATCCACCACCCGTACCGCGGCGGCGTCGAACCTGGCGCCCGCGCCCGCCGGCAGCTCGGCCGACGCCGACGCCGACCAGGCGGCGAAAGGTCCCTACCTGTTCGACCTGCTGCAGCGCCCGGATTTCAACGCCGCCTTCGCCAATCTGGCTGGCGCCAAGGAGCTGCCCGAATGGACGCGCCAAGGGGGTACGTCTACGCCCGCGCAGACGGTGACCGAGGACGGCAAGACCTTGCTCGCCGCCGCCGGATGCAAGCCGCACGACTGCCCGAGCGAACGCATCGTGTTGCTCTATGACGAGAAGACGCACGCCATGTGGGGCGTGTTCGCGCGGCGCCAGGGCGAGGCGCCGACCGATGTCAGCGACGGCAGCAACGATCAGCTGACCTGGCTGGGCGATCCGGACGACAAGCTGAAGGACGCGCTGAAGAAACAGCTGTACTACCCCGAATAAGCGGTATCTCGCGCGTCGCTAGGAGCCGCGTCGCGGCGGCTCTTCCGCCACCGCGCGAGGCCACGGATGCGCGCCGCGCGCTTCCGGCTTCAGATCCAGGCGCACGCGATTGCGCCCGTTGAGCTTGGCCCGATACATGGCGTGATCGGCGCGCTCGACCAGCGTTTCCACGGTGTCGTCGGGACGTCGCATGGCGATACCGACGCTCACGCTCAGCAGCAGTTCCTGGCCATCCACGGGAATGTCCAGCCGATAAATGCGGCGGCACAGGCGGGTGGCGATATGCGTAGCTTGCGCCTGGTCCACGCCATGCAGCATCGCGACGAATTCCTCGCCGCCATAGCGGCCCAGCAGGTCCTGTGGCCGCAGCTCGCGGCGCAGCGCAGCGGCGACCGCCACCAGCGCGCGATCGCCCGCCGCATGGCCCTGGCAGTCGTTGAGCGTCTTGAAGTGATCCAGATCCAGGAACAGGAGCGCGATCGGCTCGCCATCGTCCAGCGCCAGCGCGGCATGCAGGCCTTCGCTCCAGGCCCGGCGGTTGAGCACCTGGGTCAGCGCATCCACGTCGGCCAGTTCGCGCACCACGTCGGTGTCGTGGCGCATCGCCAGCGCATGATCGGCCAGGCCCAGCGCCAGCATGATCGACTGGAACGCGCCGGCCGCGAGCGCGGCGTCGCCCAGCCAGTCCATGCCGGGCAGGGCGCCATTGGCCTGCGCGCTGTCCAGGGCAGTGAGCGCCAGCAGCGGCGTGAAACCGAGCAGGAAATAACGCGCCCGCCGCGACCCGCGCGCCGCCGCGGCGATGCCCGCGCATAGCAGCAGCACGGCACCGATCAGCAGCGCCGGATACAGCAGCGCCTGTGCCGGCGCGACGATGGCGTCGATATGGCTGCTGCGCATCAGTACCAGCAGCGGCATGCCCATCGCCAGCGCGAGCGCCGCGGTATGCAGCAGCGGGGCGAGGCGTTGCAGCTCGCAGAAGCGCGCCACGAACACGGCGGCGAACGCCACGGACAGCAGGGCCGCCGTCGGCCCCACGAGCAGCGCGGAGCCGGCCAGCCATTCCAGTTCCAGCGGATGGAACAGGTAACCGGTGCGGACGCCCTGGATGACGGCATAGCAGAGCACGTAGCCCGCGTACCAGGCGAACGTGGCGTCGCGCAGCATCAGCGCCAGGCACAGCGCCATCGCTGCCATCGCCAGCATCACCGCGAAGCAGGCGCTGGCGAACACGAGCCATTGCGCGTCCTGGCGCAAGTAGTCGTCCCACGATTGCAGGCGAAAGCGCGCCGGCGAGGCGGTGTCCGGCGAGGCCTCGAAGCGCAGCAGGATCGGCTCGGTGGAGGTGGCCCCCGGCGCGAGCCGCCACGCCAGGCGGCCGTGACCATGCACGCGGGCGCTGAAGTCGTCCAGCGACAGTGTCTGCAACGGTCCGTGACTGTCGTACAGCGTCACTGCCGACAATGGCGGCGGATAGAGGGTCAGCGTGCGCTCCTCGGTCACCGGCGAGAGCTGCGGACGCAACACCACCCAGGTGGCCTGGCCCGGACGCGCCACTTCGTGCAGCAGGGCAGGATCGAAGCCCTGCAGCTCGCCGTTGCGGAAGTCGTCCAGCACGGTGGCCGGCGTGTCGCCCGGGCGCGCTTCGCGCCAGGCCGCTTCCATCGGTACGACGGGCGCCGCATGCAGCGGAACGCACAGGCACAGCAGCAGCATGCCGAACATCCGCCGCCACCGCCTTGCTTGCGCTGCCACGCTTGCGACCACCACAGCCCCCTTTCACACCCGCTTGCGCGGCCGGCCCGTGATGCGGGTCGTCCATGCATTCTGGACGAGCCGCGGCGCCCGACCCATTCGGTCGAACGGCATAGAAGGAAAAGCAGGGAACGTGCCACGCGCCTGACATGGCGGCGTCACTTTGTCTTTACCCGGCGATCCGGAAGCTTGGAAGACATCGTTCCGGCCCACGGATCCACCGAAGGAGAATCCGCATGAGCAAGATCAAGGTCGCTGTCTTCGTCGGCAGCCTGCGCAAGGACTCGATCAACCGCAAGCTCGCCCTGGCCGTGGAGAAGCTCGCGCCGCAGGATCTCGCGTTCGAGCATGTATCGATCGGCGGCCTGCCGCTGTACGACCAGGATTTCGATAGTGCCTATCCGCCGGCATGCGAGGCGCTCAAGCGCACGGTCGAAGCGGCCGGCGCCTTGCTGTTCGTGACGCCTGAATACAACCGTTCGATCCCTGGCGTGCTGAAGAACGCCATCGACATCGCATCGCGGCCCTGGGGCACCAATTCCTTCGCCGGCAAGCCGGGTGCGGTGATCGGCGCGTCGATCGGCGCCACCGGTTCGGCGCTCTCGCAGCAGCATCTGCGCAACGTGCTGACCTACGTCGACGTGCCGCTGCTGGCGCAGCCGGAAGTGTTCATCGCGTTCAAGGACGGCCTGATCGACGACGAGGGGAACATCTCGAACGACGGTACGAAGAAGTTCCTGCAGGGCTTCGTCGACAAATACGTGGCCTGGGTGAAGCGCTTCGCCTAGCTTTCACTCCCTCTCCCCTCCGGGGAGAGGGTTGGGGTGAGGGGAAGCTACGGAGCGTAGAAGCGGGAGCTTAAAAGCATGCTCCGCTTCGTCGAGCCTCCTTCTCGAACCCCGCCCCTCATCCGCTGCGACGCGAAGCTAATCCCCTTGGGACCGGCACCTTCTCCCCGAAGAGGAGAAGGGCTTCAGGTTGTGACCTCACGCTTCCGTGGATGCCCCGACGCCGCACAGCTTCTCCAGCAGTTGCAGCTGCACGTTGCGCACGGGCTGCCCCGTCGTCGGGTGCATGCGCGTGTAATGCCCGTCGGAACGCAGCTGCCACGCACTGCTGTTGTCGGCCAGATACAGCTCCAGCTCCTTCTTCAGGCGCTGCTGCAGCTTCTTGCTCTCGATCGGGAAACCGGTCTCGACGCGGCGATCGAGATTGCGCTCCATCAGGTCGGCGCTGGCCAGGAACAGCTGTTCGTCGCCATCGTTGGCGAACCAGTACACGCGGCTGTGCTCGAGGAAACGGTCCACGATCGAGCGCACGCGGATGTTGTGCGACACACCCGGCACACCGGGACGAAGGCAGCACATGCCACGCACGATCAGGTCGATCTTCACCCCGGCGACGCTGGCCTTGTACAGCGCGCGGATCACCTTCGGATCGGTCAGCGCGTTGATCTTGGCGATGATCTGCGCGGGGCGGCCGGCCTGGGCGTGCGTGGTCTCGGCGGCGATCAGCTCCAGCAGTGTCTTCTTCAGCGTGAACGGCGCATGCAGCAGCTTCTTCATGCGCAGTACCTTGCCCATGCCGGTGAGCTGGCTGAACAGCTTGTGCACGTCCTCGCACAAGGTCTGGTCGGAGGTGAGCAGGCTGTAGTCGGTGTACAGGCGAGCGTTGCCGGTGTGGTAGTTGCCGGTGCCCAGATGGGCGTAACGCACCAGCTCGTCGCCTTCGCGGCGCTGGATCAGCATCAGCTTGGCGTGCGTCTTCACGCCAACCACGCCGTAGATCACCATCGCGCCGGCCTGCTGCAGACGCGAGGCGAGGGTGAGGTTGGATTCTTCGTCGAAGCGGGCGCGCAGCTCCACCACCACGGTCACTTCCTTGCCCGCGCGCGCGGCATCCACCAGCGCGTCGACGATCTCGGAGTTGGCACCGCTGCGGTAGAGCGTCTGCTTGATCGCCAGCACGTTGGGGTCTTTCGCGGCCTGGTGCAGCAGGTCGACCACCGGCGCGAACGATTCATACGGGTGCAGCAGCAGCACGTCCTGCTTGCCGATCACCTGGAACAGATCCTCGGCCTTCTTCAGCGCCTTGGGGATCGACGGCGTGAACGGCGGATAGAGCAGTTCCGGCGCGCTGGTCTTGGTGGCCAGGCCCATCAGGCGCGAGAGATTGACCGGCCCGTTGACCTCGTACATTTCCGCCGCGGTGAGGCCGAACTGCTTGAGCAGGTAATCGGTCAGTTCCTTCGGGCAGTTGTCCGCCACTTCCAGGCGCACGGCGTCGCCGAAACGGCGCGAATACAGTTCGCCGCGCAAGGCGCGCGCGAGATCTTCGACATCTTCCGGATCGATGGTCAGGTCCGCGTTGCGGGTAAGGCGGAACTGATAGCAGCCGCGCACCGACATGCCGGGGAAAAGCTCCTCGGTATGCGCATGGATGATCGACGACAGCAGCACGAAGTTCTCGCCGCCCTCGCACACCTCGTCCGGCAGGCGGATCAGGCGCGGCAGCACGCGCGGCGCCGGCACCACGGCCAGGCCCGAATCGCGGCCGAAGGCATCGACGCCTTCCAGCTGCACGATGAAGTTGAGGCTCTTGTTGACCAGCAGCGGAAACGGATGGGTGGGATCCAGGCCGATCGGCGTGATCAGCGGCGCGACTTCATGGCGGAAATAGCGGCGCACCCACAACTTCTGCTTGTGCGACCACTCGTTGCGACGAACGATGCGGATGCCGTGGCGCGCCAGCTCCGGCAGCACGCGTTCGTTGAGGATCGCGTATTGCCGCTCGATCTGCTTGTGCGCGATCTCGCTGATCTCGGCCAGCGCGCGGCGCGGCGCGATGGCATCGGGACCGACGATCTCGTGGTCGAAGGCGATCTGGCTTTTCAGTCCCGCCACGCGGATCTCGAAGAATTCGTCCATGTTGCTGGAGAAGATCAGCAGGAACTTGAGGCGCTCGAGGATCGGCTTGCGCTCGTCCAGCGCCTGCTCCAGTACGCGGATGTTGAATTGCAGCTGCGACAGCTCGCGGTGGATATACAGGCTGCTGTCGTTGAGGTCGTGCGTGCCGCCGGTTGGCGCGGGAAGGGCATTGGCGGCGGGCTGTTCCGCGACGGGAGTGGGCTCCTCGACCGTGACGCTCGGGCGGTTCTCGCTGTTGGACATCATGTCGGTCCTGAAAGCCCCGGCCGGGCGGGGAGGTGGGGATTAGGCATGCTACGCCGTTGTGGCATTTTGCATGTCCCCGGCCCGCCGGTCGTCCCGGGCCGTTTCGCAGCGGCTCATATTGCTACGGAATTTTGACGGCGGGATGACGCCGCTCACGTGCGCGCATAGTCGATCAGCGCCGCGGCGAGGTGATCGAACAGCCGGCGCACCGCCGGGTTGCGCCGCAGATCCTCGTGCATCACCGCCCAGGCCTCCATGGGAATGGCCACCTGCCCGGGCAGCAGGCGCACCAGCTTGGGGTCGCGCGCCGCCAGCGGTACCTGGCAGATGCCGATGCCATAGCCGGCACGGATGGCCGCCAGCGCGGCCAGGTCGTGGTCGGTGCGCAGCGCGAACAGCTCACGTGACCACGGCAGGTCGCGCGGACGCAGCGTGCGCACGTAAGGTGCTTCGTGGTCGAAGCCGATCAGACTGTGCGCGCGCAGTTCGTCCAGCGACGCCGGCGTGCCATGCCGGCGCAGGTAGCGGCGATGCGCGTGCAGGCCCAGTTCGATCCGGCCGAGCTGGCGCGTGACCAGGGCCTGCTGGGTGGGGCGCGTCATGCGGATGGCCAGGTCGGCATCCTTGCGCAGCAGGTCTTCGGAGCGATTGGTCACCGCCAGTTCGATGATCACCCCGGGGTTCTCGCGCCGGAACGCGGTGAGCATCGCCGGCAGCACCTCGGTGCCGATCACTTCGCTGGCCGTGACGCGTACCACGCCGCGCACGTCGTCGTCGCCCGCGGTGGCGGCGCGGCGCAGCGCCGCCATCGACGACGCCATCGCCTCGGCGTGCGGCAGCAGGCGCAGGGCCGACTCGGTCGGCACCAGCCCCTGCGGCGAGCGGGTGAACAGCGCCAGGCCGAGGGCGGTCTCCAGTTCGCGGACATGCCGACCCAGGCTGGGCTGGGTCATGGCCAGCGCGCGCGCCGCGGCGGACAGGCTGCCCTCACGCATCACGGCGAGAAAGGAGCGGTAGAGGTCCCAGGAGGGTTCGGTCGGAGTCATGCATATTTGTATAGCAGATATGCATGTTTAGTGGATTTTCTAATGGCCGGCGCCAGCTCATGCTGTTGTCATTCCCGAGGAGAACAGCACATGACGCAGAAGAAGACGGTTCTGGTGGTGGGCGCCAACGGCGGCATCGGTGGCGAGGTTTGCGCGGCGCTGCTGCGGCATGGCTGGACGGTGCGCGCGCTGGTGCGCAAGGTCGGGCAAGGCGGTCCGGCCGGGGTGGAGTGGGTGCAGGGCGATGCGATGGTCGCCGCCGACGTGGCGCGTGCCGCAGCGGGCGTGGACGTCGTCGTGCACGCGGTGAACCCGCCCGGCTATCGTGGCTGGGAGCGCCTGGTGCTGCCGATGCTGGACAACACCATCGCCGCCGCGCGGGCGGCAGGCGCGCGCATCGTGTTTCCCGGCACGATCTACAACTACGGCTTCGATGCGTTCCCTTCGCTGGCCGAAGACGCGCCGCAGCACCCGGTCAGCCGCAAGGGCGAACTGCGCGTGGCGATGGAACAACGTCTGGCGCAGGCGGCGCGCGAGGGCACGCCGGTGCTGATCTTGCGCTGTGGCGATTTTCTGGGGCCGCGCAATACAGGCAACAGCTGGTTCTCGCAGGGCCTGGTGAAGGCCGGCCGGCCGGTCGGCGCGGTGAGTTACCCGGGGCCGCCGGAGCTGGGCCATGCCTGGGCCTATCTGCCCGACGTGGCCGAAACGCTCGCACGCCTGCTCGATCGGCGCGATGAGCTGGAGCCGTTCGCCGCGTTTCATTTCGGCGGCTATTGGATGGATGGTCACGCCATGGTCGCGGCGGTGCGCGAAGCGGTGGGCGATCCGTCGATACGCGCGGCGCGCTTTCCGTGGTGGCAGGTGGCATTGGCCATGCCGTTCATGGAGACACTGCGCGAGCTGTGGAAGATGCGTTACCTGTGGAAGACCGAGGCACGGCTGGAAGATGCGAAGTTGCGTCGCTTCCTGGGCGACGTGCCGGCGACGCCCGTGGTGGAAGCGGTGCGCAGCGCGCTGGCCGGAGCGGGGTGTCTTTGAACCATGCAGCTCCCACGCCCGGCAGGGAGGGGAGCTTCAGGTTGGCGCGCTCTTGGCGCGTGGTCGTTGCGGAGTGGCCATGTACCTGCTCGGCGGCTCGCCCAGCACGCGCCGGAACGCGGAAGTGAACGCGCTCGCGCTGCCATAGCCCAGTTCCATCGCGACGTCGGTGATCGACTGTCCCCGCCCCAGTCGCGTCAGCGCCGCCAGCAGGCAGGCTTGCTGGCGCCATGCCGCATAGCTCATCCCGGTCTGCTGGCGAAACGTGCGGGTGAAATGGCGACGGCTCATGCCGACTTTCGCCGCCACCGCATCGATGTCGAGGTCGAGTGCCGGCGCATCGAGTATGGCGCGACAGAGCTTGTGCAGGCGTGGCTCGGCGGGCAGCGGCGTGTTGAGGGAGAGCGTGGGCATGGCGCGGATCTCGTCCAGCAGCAAGGCCATCAGGCGGCCGTCGCGCGCGCCCAGCGCGTATTCGGCCGGCAGGTCCACGGCGACCTCGAGCAGTTCGTGCAACAGCGGCGAGACGGCGATGACCTGGCAGTGTTCCCACAGGCCTTGCGCGGCGTCGCGCTGCACATAGGCGCTGCGCGTGCTCACGTTGCCGTCCATGTGGACTTCGTGCATCACACCGGCGGGTATCCATAGCGCGCGGCGCGGCGGCACGATCCAGCTGCCTTCCGGCGTGATGGTCTTCACCACGCCGGTGGCGGCATACAGCAGCTGGTGGCGCTTGTGCGCGTGGGCGGGCAGCACGAAGCGCGCGGGATAGTCGTTGCCGGTGGCGACGACCGCGCGAGGCACATCTTCGTAGCGGGTGACGCGGGTCTGGCGCATTCAGGGAGGTTCTGATTTATGGCCCGGATTCGACAGAAGTTGACCCCCTGACGTGAGCGGGCCGACAACGCCCAATCTAAGGTGCTCGCCTGGGCGCGGCAAGATGCCGCGCGCACCGTCCCCACTATCGATACGCCATCTTCCATGCAAACCCGCGTCGACGATCTACCCCTGCCGCCCGCAGCCGCCGCATCCCGCGCCGAATCTCAGGCCGAGCCTCGCACCGAATTCGGCATCATCGGAGCGATCAGCTTCGCGCATCTGCTCAACGACATGATCCAGTCGTTGATCCTGGCCATCTATCCGATCCTCAAGTCGGGCTTCCACCTGAACTTCGCCCAGGTCGGCCTGATCACGCTGACCTACCAGGTCACCGCGTCGCTGTTGCAACCGATGGTAGGCCTGATCACCGACCGCAAGCCGATGCCGTACTCGCTGCCGGTGGGCATGGGCTTCACGCTGTGCGGCCTGCTGCTGCTGGCCCAGGCGCCGAACTTCCCGCTGCTGCTGGTGGCCGCCGCGCTGGTGGGTACCGGCTCGTCGGTGTTCCATCCGGAATCCTCGCGCGTCGCGCGCATGGCCTCGGGTGGACGCCACGGCCTGGCGCAGTCGCTGTTCCAGGTGGGCGGCAATACCGGCGCCTCGCTGGGCCCGCTGCTGGCCGCGTGGATCATCGTGCCGCACGGCCGCGGCAGCGTGGCGTGGTTCGCGCTGGCCGCGCTGCTGGCGATCGTGGTGCTGGTGCAGGTGAGCGCGTGGTACCGCGACCATCACGCCACGCGCGGCAAGGCCAAGGCGCGGCACGCGGCGGTGACGCTGACGCGCGGGCGCGTCATCGGGGCAGTGCTGATCCTGGGCTTGCTGATCTTCTCCAAGTATTTCTACATCGCCAGCATCACCAGCTATTACACGTTCTATCTGATCCACAAATTCGGCGTGTCGGTGCCGAACGCGCAGACGCATCTGTTCGTGTTCCTGTTCGCGGTGGCGGCCGGTTCGCTGGTCGGCGGGCCGGTGGGCGACCGCATCGGACGCAAGTGGGTGATCTGGGCGTCGATCCTGGGCGTGGCGCCGTTCACGCTGCTGCTGCCGCACGCGAACCTGTTCTGGACCGGCGTGCTGACGGTGGTGATCGGCTTGATCCTGTCGTCGGCGTTTTCGGCGATTCTGGTCTATGCGCAGGAGCTGATCCCGGGCCGCGTGGGCATGATCTCCGGGTTGTTCTTCGGCTTCGCCTTCGGCATGGGCGGCATCGGCGCAGCGGTGCTGGGACGGGTGGCGGACGCGCAGGGCATCGATTTCGTGTACGGCATCTGCGCCTACCTGCCGCTGCTGGGCGTGATTACCGTGCTGCTGCCGAACCTGGACGGCCCCAGGCGGCGGGCCACGGCGGGCTGAACGAGGCGGCCACGCCACCGCAGGCCCGACGCGCTAGCATGGTGGACATCGCCGCGCGGTGGCGCGCGGCTTGTCCATGAGGAGTTGGCGATGCGTTCGGGCAATCCGGTTCTACGCGATAGCACTTTCCAGGGTCTGTTCGCCGAAGGCGAACGCATGACCCTCAACGGCACCGTGGCCAAGACGGGCCTGCTGCTGTTCCTGGCGGTGGTCACTGGTGGCTGGACCTGGCTGCGCTTCAGCCATGCCGCGGCGGAGGGCGGCAACCTCGCCGCCGGGCTGGCGGCGATCTCGCCGTTCATCTGGGGCGGCCTGCTGGTCGGCTTCGTGCTGGCGCTGGTGACGACCTTCAAGGCCAACTGGGCAGGCATCACCGCGCCGGCCTACGCGATCGCCGAAGGCTTCGCTCTGGGCGGTCTGTCCGCGATTTTCGAAGTGCGCTTTCCGGGCATCGTGCTGCAAGCGGTGATGCTTACCGCCGGCGTGATGGCGGTGATGCTGGCGTTGTACCGCTTCCGCGTGATCCAGGTCACCGACAAGCTGCGCATGGGCATCGTCGCCGCGACCGGCGCGGTCGCGCTGCTTTACCTGGTGGATATGGGCCTGCGCGCGTTTACCAGCATCCAGGTGCCTTTCATCCACGAATCCAGCGCGCTGGGCATCGGCTTCAGCCTGCTGGTGGTGGGCCTAGCCGCGTTCAACCTGATGCTGGACTTCGACATGATCGAAACCGGCGTCGACCAGGGCGCGCCCAAGTACATGGAGTGGTACGGCGCCTTCGGCTTGATGGTGACGCTGGTGTGGCTGTACCTGGAGATGCTGCGGCTGTTGTCGAAGCTGCGCCGCTGAGCTTGCGTACCTGTGGAAAAAAGGCCGGCGTTTCGCCGGCCTTTTTCGTTGCGGGCCGGTCAGCGCAGCAGGTTGCTGCGCGCCAGGTCGACCAGTTCGTCGCCGCGCCCATTCATCACCGTGCGCAAGGCCCACAGGCTGAAGCCTTTGAGCTGCTCCAGCTTGAGTTTCGGCGGCATCGACAGTTCCTGCCGGTTGGTGACCACATCGATCAATGCCGGCCCGGGATGCGCGAAGGCTTCGCGCACCGCGCCTTCGAGGTCGCCGGCGTCGGTTACGCGCACGCCATGGATGCCGGCGGCGCGCGCCAGCGCGGCGAAGTCGGGGTTGTCCAGCGCGACGCCGGTGGGCAGGTAGCCGGCCGCTTTCATCTCCAGCTCCACGAAGCCGAGCGTGCCGTTGTTGAACACCACGATCTTCACCGGCAGGCGCTGCTGCACCAATGTCAGCAGGTCGCCCATCAGCATGGCGAAGCCGCCGTCGCCCGACAGGCTGATCACCTGGCGGCCGGGGCTGGCGGTCTGCGCGCCGATGGCCTGCGGCATCGCATTGGCCATCGAGCCATGCGCGAATGAGCCGAGCAGCCGGCGCTGCCCGTTCATGCGCAGGTAGCGTGCGGCCCAGATGGTCGGCGTACCCACATCGCAGGTGAACACGGCATCGTCGCTGGCCAGATCGCTCACCACCTTGGCCACGTACTGCGGATGGATCGGCTTGCCGCCGGTCTTGCCCGTGGCGAGGTCGTCCAGGCCCTCGCGCGCCTTGCGGTAGTTGGCGAGGCTGGTGCGCAGATGCCCGTCGTCCGTTGCGGAGCGCAGACGCGGGAGCAGGGCTTCGATCGTGGCTTTGACATCGCCGACCAACCCCAGGTCGAGGTGGCAGCGGCGGCCCAGATTCTCCGCGCGCAAGTCGACCTGGCAGATCTTCGCCTGGGCGGGAAAGAACTGGCGGTACGGGAAATCGGTGCCGAGCAGCAGCAAGGTGTCGCAATCCATCATGGCCTGATAGCCGGAGCTGAAACCGATCAGGCCGGTCATGCCCACGTCGTACGGGTTGTCCCACTCGACGTGTTCCTTGCCGCCCAGTGCGTGCACCACCGGCGCCTTCAAGGTTTCCGCCAGGCGGATCACCGCGTCGTGCGCGCCGGCACAGCCGCGCCCGCAGAACAGCGTAACCTTGCGGCCGCTGCCGAGCAGCGCGGCCAGCTGGTCCAGCTGGTCGGACGATGGCACGACCACGGGCAGCGCAGGCAGCAGGCCGGTGGCGGGCGGGACGGGACCGGCGGCTTCGGCGAGCGCGACGTCGCCGGGAATCACCAGTACCGACACACCTTGCTGTCCCACCGCGGCGCGGATCGCCGTGGCGGCCGCGTGGTGGATCTGCGCCGCGCCACTGATCAGCTCGCAGTAATGGCTGCACTCCTGGAACAGGTTCTGCGGATGGGTTTCCTGGAAATAGTTGCTGCCGATCTCGGCCGACGGGATATGCGCGGCCAGCGCGAGCACGGGCGCGCGCGAGCGGTGCGCATCGAACAGGCCGTTGATCAGGTGCAGGTTGCCCGGCCCGCACGAGCCGGCGCAGACGGCGAGCTTGCCGGTGACCTGCGCTTCGGCCGCCGCGGCGAACGCGGCGGCTTCTTCGTGCCGGTAATGCACCCACTCGATGTCGCCGCGCTTGCGCAGCGCATCGGTGATGCCGTTGAGGCTGTCGCCGACAAGGCCGTGGATGCGTTTGACGCCAGCCTGGGCCAGCGTTTCGACCAGGAAGTCGGCGACGTTTTCGATGCTCATGAGGGTTCCGATGGCGGCGGGGGAATCCGCCGATCCTTGCATCGGTCCGCTTCGGATTTCGTGAAGACGCGCGCTGCCAGGCTTACCAGCGCATCCCTTGCATGGCGGTCAGCGACATGCCGATGACGATCAGCGCGGTAAGAGCCAGCGCGAACGGAATCAACAGCAGCAGCGCGTACAGATGCGTCCGCGCGTCGTCTGCGCGCCGCTGGGCGGCGCGCAGCAGCGCGAGCACGATGGACGGCAGCAGCAACGCCACCGGCAGGAACGGCGCGAAGCCTGCACTGCCTTTGTCCAGGGTGAGTACCAGCGCCGCCATCAGACTGGCGAAGGCGAGCAGGTGCAGCAGGATGACGCGAAGACGCGGATGGCCGATCCGCATGATCCACCAGCCCAGGTAGAGCGGGTAGGTCAGGCCCCCGACGAACAGCCAGGAGGAATCACCGGCGACATGCTTGGCGACCCAGTCGTACACCATCGGTGGAATCGCCACGACCGCCAGGATCAGCAGCAGATGCAGCGCGATCTTCCCTGCCAGCTTCATCGCTTCAGCCCTGGCCGATGACTACCGGCTCGGGTTCCAGCCGCACGCCGAAGCGGTCTTGCACGCCAGCGATCACTCGTTGCGCGAAGGCCCACAACTGCGGGCCGGTGGCGTGTCCGTGGTTGACCAGCACTAGCGCGTGGCGGTTGGAAATGCCCGCGTCGCCCTCGCGCTGTCCCTTGAAGCCGGCGGCCTCGATCAGCCATGCGGCGGAAAGTTTCCAGCGGCCGTCCACGCCGGGCCAGGCGACCAGTTCGGGGTGTTGGCGCTTCAGCGCTTCGCCCACCGTGGCATCGACGATCGGATTCTTGAAGAAGCTGCCGGCATTGCCGATCACCGCCGGGTCGGGCAGCTTGCGCGAGCGCAGATGCACCACCGCCTCGGCGACATGGAACGGGGCGGGGCGGTCCACGCCCATGCGCGCGAGTTCTTCGCGGATACCGGTATAGTCCAGCCGCAGCTCGCGCGTGCGCGGCAGCGCGAAGCGCACCGCGGTGACGATGTAGCGTCCCGGCTCGCGCTTGAACACCGAGTCGCGATAGGCGAACGCGCAAGCATCGCGGTCGAGCGTGGCGACGCACTGCTCGCGCGTATCCCACGCTTCCACGCTTTCGATGAACTCGGCCACTTCGGTGCCGTAGGCGCCGATGTTCTGGATCGGTGCGGCGCCGACCGTGCCCGGGATCAGGATCAGGTTCTCCAGCCCCGCGAAGCCCTGGCCCAGGGTCCAGCGCACGAAGTCGTCCCAGCGTTCACCCGCCGCCACGGCGATGCGGGTGAGGTCGCCCTCCTGTTCGACATGCACGCCGCGGTTGGCCATCGCCACCACGGTACCGTCGAAGTCGCCGGTGAACAGCAGGTTGCTGCCTTCGCCCAGCACCAGCACAGGGCCGCCGCGCACGGCGGGGAAATCCAGCAGCTCCGGCAGCTTCGCCGCCTCGCGCACCTCGGCCAGCAGTTTCGCGCGCGCATCCACGCGCAGCGTGTTGCGCTGGCCAAGGGGCGCGTTCTCCAGCAGGACATAGCCGCCCATGTCGATGCGCTGGGGCGGCAGCGCGTGCGTATCAGCTGGCATCGAAGCCTCCGCGGCGGCGGATTTCTTCCACGCACTCGGCGATCAGTTCGGGCCCGCGATACACCATGCCCGAATAGATCTGCACCAAGGCGGCGCCGGCGTCCATCTTCCCGGCGGCATCGCCGCCGTCGAGAATGCCGCCCACGCCGACGATGGGGATGCGTCCGCCCAGCCGCCGGTGCATGCCGCGCAGCACCTCGGTGGAGCGCGCATACAGCGGCCGGCCGGAGAGGCCGCCGGTTTCATTGCCATGCGGATCGCTGGCGACGGCCGCGTGGTCGATGGTGGTGTTGGTGCAGATCAGGCCGTCCACGCCGGTGCCCAGCAGCACGTCGGCGATGCCGTCCAGTTCCGCCTCCGAGAGGTCGGGCGCGATCTTCAACAGCATCGGCTTGCGCGCGCCGGCCTGCGAACCCAGGCGCTCCTGCGCTTCGCGCAAGGTCTCGATGAAGCGGCGCAGCGTGGCTTCTTCCTGCAGATCGCGCAGGCCTTGCGTGTTCGGCGAGGAGATGTTCACCGTCACGTAGGTGGCATGCGGATAGACCTTCTCCAGGCAGAAGAGGTAGTCGTCCACCGCTTTTTCGTTTGGCGTGTCCTTGTTCTTGCCGATGTTGATGCCGAGCACGCCGCGATAGGCCGAGCGCTGCACGTTGCGCACCAGCGCATCCACGCCGTCGTTGTTGAAGCCCAGGCGATTGATTACCGCTTCGTGCCGGGGCAGGCGGAACATGCGCGGCTTGTCGTTGCCCGGCTGCGGGCGCGGCGTGGTGGTGCCGACCTCGACGAAGCCGAAGCCCAGCGCGCCGAGCGCATCCAGGTGATCGGCATTCTTGTCCAGGCCCGCCGCCAGTCCCACCGGGTTGGGAAAGCGAATGCCGAACACGGTGACCGGCAGCTCCGCCGGCGGCTTGGCTACCAGGTGCAGGAAGTTGCTGCGATGAGCCACATCCAGGCCATACAGGGTGGCGCGATGGGCCTGTTCGGCGTCCAGCGCGAACATCAAAGGTCGAAGGTAGCGGTACATACTCAGCCTGGGTGACCCACGTAGACGCGGGTGTCGTAATCGAAACTGATCTTGCCGTTCACGGCGGTCGCGTCGAACAGTTCGCGCAATGCCTGCAGCATCGGTTCGTGCATGGGGTGACCCTCCTTCGGCGCGTAGGAGGAGGACATCAGGCGGCCGCGCAGGCTGTCGAAATCCAGCAGCTGGCGATGTTCGAAGCTGCCGGTGCCGCGATAGCCGTCGCCGAACCAGGCGCGCATGCGCGGCTCGTCGGCGTAGCGTTCGGCCACGCTGGTGTAGTCGGTGCCATAGCGCTGCAGCAGCGCTTCATAACCTTCCAGGAACGGTGCGCCGGTAAGGCGGCGGCTGTTCCAGTAGATCGCGGCCAGGCCATGGGGGCGCAGGATGCGCGCGAATTCGTGGCGCGTCGCGCCCTCGTCGAACCAGTGGAACGCCTGCGCTACCGACACCAGGTCCACGCTGTGCGCGGCCAGGCCGGTCTTGTCGGCGCGGCCGTCGAGAGCGCGAAAATGTTTGTCCATGCCCAGCCATTTTTCGGCGGCACCGCGCATCGCGGCATTGGGCTCCACCGCGATCACGCGGTAATCGGCGTCCAGGAACAATTTGCTGGAGATGCCGGTGCCGGCGCCGACGTCGGCGACCAGCCACTTGGGCGTGACGCCATGTTCCCGCTCCAGCCACTGCAGCATGGCTTTGGGATAGTCGGGGCGGTAGCGGACGTAATCCTCGACGCGGTTGCTGAAACGTTCCGTGCTCTGCAAGTCGGCCATGGCTCTCATCCCGTGAGGTTTTGCCCGCCGTCGACGCACAGCGTCTGGCCGGTGATCCAGCCGGCCCACGGCGAAGCGAGAAACAGCGCGGCGTGCGCGATGTCCTCCGGTGCGCCGAAGCGGCCGAAGGGGATCCTGGCGAGCGTGGCCTGGTAAAACTCCGGCTCTTCGCGCCGGCGGCGGTCCCACAGCCCGTCGGCGAAATCGACCGAGCCCGGCGCGATCGCGTTCACGCGGATGCGGTGCTCGGCCAGGGCCAGCGCCTGCGACGTGGTGTACTGGCTGAGCGCGGCCTTCACCGCGGCGTAGGGCGCGTTGCGGGCGCGCGGATGGAACGCGGCGATCGAGCTGGTGTGCAGGATGCTGGCGTGCGGGGAGGCCTTGAGGTGCGGCAGGGCGAAGCGCGAGGCGCGCACGGCCGCCATCAGGTCGATGCGGAAGCCGGCCTCCCAGCCGTCGTCGTCATCGGCGAAGCCATAACCGCTGGCGTTATTGATCAGAACGTCGATGCCGCCCAGCGTATCGGCGGCATCGGCGATGTAGCGTTCGATCGCGCCCGGGTCGCCGAGGTCGCAACTTTCCGCATGCGCTACCGTGCCAAGCGCGGCGATCGCTTCGCGCGTCTCGCGCAGCGCCTGCTCGCCGCGTGCGCAGATCGACACCGCCGCGCCGGCTTCGGCGAAGGCCAGTGCCATGCCTCGGCCGATGCCCTTGCTGCCGCCGGCGATCACGACGCGGTAGCTGTCGAGCGCGAAACTGGGGCGAGCGGGCAGGGACATGCGAAGAGCCGTTTCCTCGGATGAAGTCGTGCGTTGGAGGCGCCCGGCATGCACCGGGCGCCTGTCCGTCTTACAGGTCGAACTTGATGCCCTGGGCCAGCGGCAGCGCGTCCGAGTAGTTGCTGGTGTTGGTCTGGCGGCGCATGTAGACCTTCCACGCGTCCGAGCCGGACTCGCGGCCACCGCCGGTTTCCTTCTCGCCGCCGAAGGCGCCGCCGATCTCCGCGCCGGAGGTGCCGATGTTGACGTTGGCGATGCCGCAGTCCGAACCGGCCGCGGACAGATACTGCTCCGCCGCCCTCAGGTCGCGCGTGAAGATCGCCGACGAAAGGCCCTGTGGCACGTCGTTCTGCAGCTCGATGGCTTCGTCCAGGGTCTTGAACGGCATCACGTAGAGGATCGGCGCGAAGGTCTCGGTCTGCACGACATCGTCGCTGTTCTGCACGCCGCTGACGATGGTCGGCAGCACGAAATTGCCCTTGCGGTCGGTGAGTGCGGCGCCG
Source organism: Dyella sp. CR10 (assembly GCF_055814425.1). Taxonomy (NCBI): domain Bacteria; kingdom Pseudomonadati; phylum Pseudomonadota; class Gammaproteobacteria; order Lysobacterales; family Rhodanobacteraceae; genus Dyella; species Dyella sp. CR10. The sequence continues at coordinate 2,770,020 of NZ_CP185986.1, read as the reverse complement.
CCGGTGAGCACCTTGCCGCCCGCGGCCTTGGCCTTCTCGACCGCGCCCAGGTAGGCCTGCACGGCATCCTGGCTGTTGAGCGGACCCATCAGCGTATGGGGCAGGGTCGGATCGCCGATCTTGCCTTCCACCTGCTTGTAGGCGGCGACCAGCTTGTCGGTGACTTCGCCGATGATCGACTCGTGCACGAACAGGCGGCGCGTCGTGGTGCAGCGCTGGCCGGCGGTGCCGACCGCGCCGAACACGATGGCCGGAATGGCGAGCTTAAGGTCTGCGCTCTGATCCACGATGATCGCGTTGTTGCCACCCAGTTCCAGCAGCGAGCGGCCCATGCGCTGCGCCACGCGCTCGCCGACCAGCCGGCCGACCTTGGTCGAGCCGGTGAAGCTGATCAGCGGAATGCGCTTGTCGTCGACGAAGCCCTGCGACAGATCGGTGCCGGCATCATTGAACAGGAAGAAGATGTCCGGGAAGCCGCCGGCCTTCAGCGCCTCGTTGCAGATCTTCATGGTGGCGATGGCCGACAGCGGGGTCTTCGGCGAGGGCTTCCAGATGCAGATATCGCCGCAGATCGCGGCGAGGAAGGCGTTCCACGCCCACACCGCCACCGGGAAATTGAACGCGCTGATGATGCCGACCAGGCCCAGCGGGTGGTACTGCTCGTACATGCGGTGGCCGGGGCGCTCCGAATGCATGGTGTAGCCATAGAGCATGCGGCTCTGGCCCACCGCGAAGTCGGCGATGTCGATCATCTCCTGCACTTCGCCGTCGCCTTCGGGCTTGATCTTGCCCATCTCCAGCGCGACCAGCGAACCGAGCGCGTCCTTGTGCTTGCGCAGCGCTTCGCCGCACAGGCGCACGGCTTCGCCGCGGCGCGGGGCCGGGGTGGTGCGCCAGGTCTTGAACGCTTCCTGGGCGCGCTTGACGATGATTTCGTAGTCGGCGGCGCTGGAGGCATGCACGCTGCCGATCACGTCGCCGGTAGCGGGATTGACCGGCTGCAGCGTGCCGGCGTCGGTGGTGCGCGACCACTCGCCCTGGCCGAGATAGGTGCCGGAATGCTCCGCGCCGATGCCGAGCGCCTTGAGGATTTCGTGGGACATGCGTGCTCCTGGACCGTGGCGCCTCGCGGCGCGGTGGGGACATGGTGGAAAAGCGCGATTCTAGCAGGCGCGTCCTGGCAGGCGCGTCCGGGTCCCTCGCTCCTGGCAGCGAATGATGCGCCGCGCCATGGCGCGGCGGGTAGCGCAAATGCTCGAACGGTGTGGGAAAGATATTCGAACGCGATGTCGAAGGGGCGATGCACGGGAGCGCGGCGTCGGGAAACAAGAAGGGCACGCCTGAGCGTGCCCTTGAAAGAATGGTGCCCCCGATACGATTCGAACGTACGACCTTCCCCTTAGGAGGGGGACGCTCTATCCAACTGAGCTACGGGGGCAACGGGCGGGAAGTATAGAGGAACAGCCGCGCGGGCGAAAAAAACGGCTGGGCGGGCAGGCGGCGACCCGCCGTCGTCGCCCCGGCGCGAGCGTTCAATCGTTCTCGTGGCGCTGCAGGACGGCGAGCAGGCTGGGGCAATGCATCTCCCGGAACGCGGCTTCACGGTTCGCGGCCTGCGCCTCGCGCCAACCCTGTTCGGCCTCCTGCCGGCCGCGTTCCACCGCCGCGGTGAGTGTGGGGTCTTCGCGTAAATGGCGCTGCGTGCGTCCTTCCATCGGTCCGTAGGTTTCCGGAGCGATCGCGCAGACGTTGCGGGCGAGATACGAGGACAGGCCGCGGCCGATCATGGCCTCTTCGAGGTCCTTGCGCGCCTGGGCTTCGTACGCCAGGCGCAGGTCGCGGTCGGGTTCGGCAAGTTCGCTGCTGCGCAGCGCGAACCAGACCAGCAACGCCACGCCGATCACGGAGACGCCGAGCGCGATCCAGCGCCAGGCCGGTTTGCCGGATTTGCCAACCATCCTTAGTCCTTGAGTCATCCATGGCCCGGGGCCGTGGCCGGCCAGACTAAGCGGACGCCGCGACCGGCGCCAGTCGTGTGTTGCGACAACGGATCGACAGGGCATGCGTTCAGCCGCAGGCGGCCACAGTCGGCCCGCTGGCGGGCGTCCGCCGGCGTCACGAAACCCCTACGGCGAGTCGTCAACCATGTCCTGGCTGATTCGCCCGTTTCCATACGCGACGCAAGGACAATCATGGATACGAGGTCTCGACCGGCCGTTTCGCAGTGGATCACCACGGCTGTTTTTATGTTGCTGGGGCTGGCCCTGCTTGCTGGTGGTGCATGGCTGCTCGCACTGGGCGGCTCGCCGTACTACGTCCTGGCCGGTGCGGCGCTGGTCGCCACCGGCTGGTTGGCATGGCGGGGCCGGCGGCTGGCACTTGGACTGCACGCTTTGCTGCTGCTTGCCACGCTGTTGTGGGCCATCTACGAGGTGCGTCTGGACTGGTGGCAACTGGTGCCGCGCGTGGCGGTGTGGTTTGCGCTGGCGCTGTGGCTGCTGATCCCCTGGGTCTCGCGCCGGCTGGCGGTGGAGCCCCGGCCGGCGCTGCGCTGGGCGGCGGGCACGCTGCCGCTGTGGGTGGCGGTGGGTGCGAGCCTGGCGGTGGGCGTGGCGGCGTACTTCAGGGATAACGACACGCTGGCTGGTGAAGTACCGCAAGCGAGCATGGCGGCGCCGGCCGCGCCCGATGCCACCGGCACGCCGCCGAACGACTGGATCGCCTACGGGCGCACGGGTTACGGCGACCGCCATGCACCGGCCACGCAGATCACGCCGGCCAACGTCGCGCAGCTGAAAGTGGCATGGACCTTCCACACCGGCGACTTCAAGGGCGCGGGCGATCCCACCGAGATCGCCAACGAAGTCACGCCGTTGAAAGCCAACGGCCTACTGTACCTGTGCACGCCGCACAACATCGTGATCGCGCTGGATCCGGATACGGGGCAGGAACGCTGGCGCTTCGATCCGAAGATCAACCGCGACGCCAAGGGCTATCAGCACATGATCTGCCGCGGCGTGGCTTACCACGACTCCGGCGCCTATGCCGCGCAGACCGCGGCCGACGGTGGTGCCATGGCGGCACCCGCAGCCCCGCCACCCACGCCCAAGGGCGCGGTGGCGGCGGAGGCGATTCACTTCGACAGCTGCCCGCGCCGCATCTTCGCGCCCACCGCGGACGCCACCATCGTGGCGCTCAACGCGGACAACGGCCAACCCTGCACGGATTTCGGCGACCACGGCGCGATCGGCCTGTACCAGGGCATGTCGATGACGCAGCGCGGCTATCTCAATCCCACGTCACCGCCGACGGTGACGCGCAACGTGCTGATCGTATCGGCCAGCGTCACCGACAACGAATCCACGCACGAACCCTCCGGCGTGATCCGCGGCTACGACATCACTACCGGCAAGCTGCTGTGGAACTGGGACTCGGCCGAACCGGACCGCACCGAGCCGCTGGAACCGGGCCAGTACTACAAGCACAACTCGCCCAATGCGTGGAGCGTGTCCAGCGTCGACGAGAAGCTGGGCCTGGTCTATCTGCCGATGGGCAACCAGACGCCGGACATGTGGGGCGGCGAGCGCTATCCGCAGGGCGAACGCTTCAGCAGCGCGATCGTGGCGCTGGAGATCGCCACCGGTAAGTTGCGCTGGGTATACCAGACCGTGCACCACGATCTGTGGGACATGGATATCGGCGGGCAGCCCACCCTGGTGGATATCGACACGCCCAGCGGCAAGGTGCCGGCGCTGATCGCCTCCACCAAGCGCGGCGACATCTATGTACTGGACCGCCGCGACGGCAAGCCGATCGTGGCCGCGCCGGAACGGCCGGTTCCACAGGGCGCGGCGGCGGGCGACCACACGGCGCCCACGCAACCGTTCTCTGCGCTGAGCTTCACGCCGGACCGCCCGCTGCGCGAAGCCGACATGTGGGGCACCAATCCCTATGACCAGCTCGTCTGCCGCATCAAGTTCAAACGGCTGCGCTACGACGGCATCTTCACTCCGCCATCGGAACAAGGCTCGCTCGTGTATCCGGGCAACTACGGCGTGTTCGACTGGGGCGGCGTCACCGTCGATCCCGCGCGGCAGCTGCTGCTGGGCAATCCGAACTACATGGCTTTCGTGTCCAAGCTGTTCAGCCGCGACAAGGAGGAGTCGAAGAACGCCAAGGGCTCGACGGGCAGCGAGCATGGCCTGCAACCGATGAAAGGCACGCCGTTCGCGGTGGAGCTGCTGCCGCTGCTGTCGCCGCTGGGCATTCCGTGCCAGGCGCCGCCGTGGGGCTACGTCGCCGCGGTGGACCTCAAGACCATGCGCAAAGTGTGGATGCACCGGAACGGCACAGTGGTAGATAACGCGCCGCTGCCGATCCCGCTTCCGCTGGGCGTGCCCAGCCTGGGCGGCATGATCACCACTGGCGGCGGCGTCGCCTTCATGAGCGCCACGCTGGACGATTACCTGCGTGCGTACGACGTGCGCGACGGCAAGAAGCTGTGGGAGGCGCGCCTGCCCGCGGGCGGGCAGGCGACGCCGATGAGCTACGTATCCGACAAGACCGGTCGGCAGTACGTGGTGATCATGGCGGGTGGGCATGGTTCGCTGGGGACCAGGCTGGGCGACGCATTGATTGCGTACGCGTTGCCCGAGGGCGAGAAGAAGCCGCAGTGATTCGGCGCTTCACTCCCTCTCCCTGTCGGGGAGAGGGAGTGGATGGGGGATGGACAGGTGCCGTGCCGTTACAACACCCGCAGGAACGACACCAGGTCCTGCTTCTCCTGATCGTTCAACTTCGTGCCTAGCACCAGGTTGAAGTACTCCACCGTGTCGTCCAGCGTCAGCAGCCGCCCGTCGTGCAGATACGGTGGCGTGTCCTTGATCCCGCGCAGCGGGAAGGTCTTTATCGGTCCGTCCGCGCTGGCCATCATGCCGTTGATCATGCGCGGCTTGTAGAAACGCTCGGCCTGAAGGTTATGCATGGTGTTGTCGGTGTAGTAGGGCGACGCGTGGCAGCTGCTGCATTGCCCTTTGCCGAAGAACACCGCCTGGCCGCGCAGCTCCTGCTCCGTGGCTTTGGCCGGGTCGAGCTTGCCGTCCCAGCCGAGCTTGGGCGCGGGCGGGAAATCGAGGATCTCCTGGAACTCCGCCATGAAATGCACCTGACTGCCGCGCTCGAGGATATTCACGCCTTTCTTGGTCGCGATCACCGGATCGCCATCGAAGTACGCGGCGCGCTGCTCGAACTCGGTGAAGTCCTCCACGGTCTTCAAGGCGCGTTGCGAACCGAACAGCCGCTGGATGTTCACGCCGCGCAACGCGGGCGTTTCGATGCGATGGCGAAATTCCTGCGGACGGATATCGCCCACCAGGTGCGTGGCTCCATTGGTGCTGCCGTTGGCATGGCAGTCGAAGCAGGCGACGCCGAGGCTGGGCCTGGCCGAGCGTCGATCGCCGGTGGCGTTGAATTGCTGCTGCGGGAACGGCGTCAGCAGCAGGCGCAGGCCTTCGAGCTGTTTGGGATTCAAGATGCCGTTGAACAGCTCGTAGTAGTTGTCCAGCGTCACCAGCTTGCCCTTGGAGACATCGCCCAGGTCAGGCCGCGTGGTGAGGAAGATACCTTGCGGGAACTCCGGCAGGATGTGGTCCGGCAAATCGAAGTCCAGATCGAAGCGCGTGAGGTCGCGATTGTCCTGCTGCTTGACCCGCTCGATCTCGAAATGCGGAAACACCATGCCGCCTTCGGGATGATTGGGATGAGGCAGCGGCAGAAAGCCCGATGGGAACAGATCCTTGTTCTTGATCTCATCCGGCGACATCTCCGCCAGCTGCTGCCAGCTGGTGCCGGATCGGAGCTTCACGCGCACGCCTTCCTGCACCGGCTTGCCGCGCGACATGGTCACGCCCTTGGCTGGCCGATCGGCGAGGTCGTAGCGTTCCTGCAGCAGGTTCTTCTGCCGCTGCATGATGCCGGGCTTGGCCTGGGACATGCGCTGCATGGTGGTGGCGAAGTCCGGCTCGATCACCGGCATGTAGCTGCTCGGCGGCGGCTTGCGGGAAGCATCGGTCTGCCAGGCCAGCACCGATCCGGAGACGACGAGCGTGATGGCGATCGCCAACGCCGCTCGCCGTCCGTGCTTTGCGGTTGCGCGTTTCATAAGACCCTCCCTAAGGTTGTGTGCCAGGCGGCCGAGCGCGTCCCCTTTGTCGTGATGACCGCCAAGGGCGAGCCTATGCCTCGCGGAGGGCCTTGAATAATTGATTGATCGGATCGGATCGATCAGTGATGTCTATGCGCGTGAAGTGCATGTGCAGCGCACGTCTTGACGCGATGAAACGCAGTAGAGATCGCGACGATCCGTCCGTGCTTCCGCTCGTTCAGAAGCTCATGTCCACCGAAAGAAAACCTTGCCGCGGCGCGCCGACCAGCAAGCTCTGGAAGGTGCCGGTCGGATCGCTGTTGGTGAACCCGTTGCTGTCGATGGTGGCAATGTATTTCTTGTTGAGCAGGTTGCTGACGTTGAGCGAAACCTTGAGGTTCTTGGCAAAGCCCACCTGCTTGCGCTCCCACGACAGGCCGGTGTCCCACAGCCAGAAGCCGGCAATGCGCTGGTCGTTGACGAAGGTGTAGTAGCGCGGCCCGGTGTACTTGGCACCCAGCGTGGCGCGGAAATCGCCGAAGCGATACTGCAGTTCGCTGGCGAACATCTTTTTGGGCGAATCGACGACCGTCTTGCCCTTGGCCGGCACCGGCACGCCGCCATCGAGATAATCGTCCTTGTACGTCGAATCGTTGTATGTGGCCGAGTTGAACCAGCGCAGCGCATCGATCGGCTGCCACACGAAGGTGAACTCCGCGCCCTTGGCATTGACCTTGCCCACGTTGGCGATCTGATTGGGGCAGCTCACCACGCCTGCGCAGGGCACGATCACCAGCAGGCGGTTCTTGAAGTCGATGTTGTACAGCGCCAGCGAACCCTGGATGGTGTGATCGACGTAGCGCACGCCCAGCTCGCTGTTGCTGGAACGCTCGGGGCGCAGGGTGTTCTTCAGGCTGTCGAAAGTCTTCTGGTCCGAGGACCACGCGCCGTTGGCGCCGGGCTCGAACGCGTTCTGGTTCATCGAGAACGAGGCAAAGCCTTCCCAGCCGCCGCCGAATTTGTAGTTGGCGCCCACCTGCGGCAGGAAATCGCTTTCGGCTTTCAGCGAGCCGCTGGCGCGGCCGGGCAGCAGGGCCATGGCATGGGTGGTGACGTTGTGGCCCTTGAAGCCGGCATCGATGCGCAGCGTGTCGTCCAGCGCCGACCAGGTGTCCTGCAGGTACCACTGGCGCGTCAGTGTCATGAAGCGCTGGCGAAACTTGGCGTGGTAATACGTATCGTAGATCTCCCGCTGGCTGATCGGGCCGGACAGCGGGTTGGGTTCGAAACTGCGCGCGATGGTGTAGTGGCTGTTCTCGAACCAGAAGCCGCCTTCGAGATGGTGTTCGCCGAGATCGTACGACAGCGCGTTGACCATGCCGCCGCGCGTCATCAGGTAATGCGACAGGCGCAGCGCGATCGGTGCGTCGCCCGGGGCTGGCGTGTAGGGCAGGTCGGAGGCGGGCGCATACCAATGGCCCTGGCCCAGATCGTGGTGGTAGTAAGGCTGCACGTTGAGGGTGAGGCGATCGTTGAGAAAGAACTCGCCTTTTAGCGACACGATCTCGTCCTGGCGGATGCCGTTGCCGTTGTAGTAAGTGTCGTCCGCGCTTTGCACGCAGCCGCTGTACTTGCCATTGGCGATGTCGACCGAGCGCTGCCAGTCCGGCGCCAGGTAATCGAACTTGTAGCCGCAGCGCTTGAGCGTATCCAGCGAAAGATCCAGATAGGCCTGCTCGACGCGGCGAGTGACGTCGAGCAGACCGGTGATGCGGCCGCCCTGCCACGCGTAGATGCCCTTGGCGTTGAGCTGGCGCTGGGTTTGCGCATCGTCGCCTTTCCACTTGGGCGCATCCACATACATGCCGGACAAATAGCCGCTGAAGCCGCCGAGGTTGCCGGTGTCGCCGCGCACGTAGCCGCGCTTGAAACCGTACGAGCCGTAGGTCGCGTTGACGCGCGCGCCGGGTTGCGCGCCCGGGTTGTCGGTATACAGCTGCACCGTGCCGCCGAGGTTGCTGGTGGACGCGGTGCCGAGCGCGCCCGAGCCTTGCGCCAGCTCCAGTTCGGCCAGGTTCTCGCTGATCCAGGCGCGCGCCACGCTGAGGCCGTCGCCGGTGTGGTAATCGGCATTGCCCATCGGGATGCCATCCAGCGTGTAGCCGAGCTGGGTATGGTTGAAGCCGCGCAGGCTGATGCGCGACGACCACTCGTCGGTGCCGAACGGCTCGTTGGACACGAAATGCACGCCCGGCAGTTTCTCCAGCATCTGGATCGCGCTGGTGCCCGGTACGGCCTGATCGATCTGCGCCTTGTCGATCTGCTGCACCTGGCGCGTCGCGTTCTGGCCGACGACCGAGATGGCTTCCAGCACCTTGGCGTCTTTCTCCGCCGGGGCGTTGGCAGCGGGCGGGAGATCGTCGGCGGCGTGCGCCAGCAGCGGGAGCGCGGCGAGCAGCGCCAGGCAGAGCGGGGTACGGGACGGCTTCATGGGCGGCAGGACCTTGGGCGGATGGGTGGGCGTCGCGCCACCGGTGCACCGGTAGCGGCGCGCATCTTGGCCAAGGGTGGTTGCGTCCTGCCTGCGTGGAAGCGACAGGCGGGAGAACTTGTCTAGACATCATGCTTTCTCCCTCTCCCCCCGGGAGAAGGCTGGGATGAGGGGCCCTGCGGAGCGGCGAAGCGTAAGCCTCGATGCATGCTTCGTTTCGTCGGTCTTTTACGGCGAGCCCCGGCCCCTCATCCGGTTGCCGCCATCTTCTCCCCGGAGGAGAGAAGGGATGCCAGATGTAGCGGCGGTCGTATCCGACCACACGCTATTCGTATCGCCACTGCGCGCCCGCTTCCAGCTCGCCCGCGCGAGCCATGCGAAGCCGAGGCCCAGCGCGATGCCGGTGAGATCGACGCCGAGCACCGCAAGCGATTGCGGTGTCCAAGGCATGCCCCACGCGTCTGCGTTGCGCACCAGATCGGCGATCGCCACCGCCACGTAGGCGACGCCGGTTGCCGCCAGCAGCTCGACCGCCGCCCTGGCCACCGGGCGCAGGCACGCATAGGCGGCGGCGAGCGCGATGGCGCCATAGCAGGCCGCTTGCTGCGGCAAGGCGGTATCCGCACCCAGGCTTTGCGCGACCGCCGTCGCCGCGAACGCCGCGGCGATGCCCAGGCAGGTGCCGATGCATACGCCGAGGGTGGCGCGCGCCATGACCCGCGTCTTGCGCGGCTGCGCCGCATGGCGGCGCTTGCGGCGCGATTCGATCCACAGCAGGTTGCCGGAATAGAACAGGAACGCGCCGCCCAGCCCGAGCAGGAAATACAGCCACTGCACCGTGCGTCCGCCGAAATTGCCGAAATGCAGGGCATAGATCGACGAATTGACCAGGCCGTTGTTGCTGTGGGTAGCGCCGACATGCTTCTCCAGCACCGCACCGGTGGCGCCGTTGAGCGCGATGGTGCCGTAGGTGCCCAGCGTGCGTTCGGAGATGCCGCGCACCTGCACCAGCGCGTTCGCGTCGCCGTAGTGATCGACGTGCATATAGTCCGGTTCGAAGGTCGAGACGCCGGTCGCCAGCGCCGCGGCGCGCGCACGTGCGATCAGTTCGTCGGCCGACAGCATCGGCGCCGCCTCGCCGCTGGCCTGCACGGTGGGCGCGGTGCTGATGGCCTTGGCGAAGGCGTCGCCCAGCTTGCCGTCGAAGGCGATCAGGTTGAGCGCGGCGAACAACGGTACGAACAGGCACATCAGTGCGCCCGTCACCGCGAAGATGATGTGGAAGGGCAGGCTCAGCACGCCGATGGCGTTGTGTGCGTCCTGCCACAGCCGCTTGAGGTTGCGCCCCGGCCGTAGCGCGAACAGATCGCCGAGCAGCTGAGGCAGGTGGATCAGCAGGCCGGACACCAGCGCGAGGCCGTAGATCACACTGACGACGCCCATGAAGTAGAGGCCCACCACGGGAATGCCCAGCGAATCGTGCAGCGCATACACGAAGTCCGCGAGGTTGCCGCGCGTGGCGCCGCCGTCGTCGGTGGGACGGTCTAGCCGGTCGGCGGTGGCGAAATGTTCCTCGCCGTCGTTCCAGTACGCATAGGGGCCCTGCGACGTGCCGCGGGGCGCCAGCACGATGCCGAAGTCCTTGCCTGCACCCGGATGGGCCGCGAGCAGGCGGTCGATCATGGTCTGCACGGAGACGTCGCGTGCCGGCGCGCTGCGCCACGGCGGGCTCTGCCACAGCGCGATGTCGTGGTGGAACACAGTCAGCGCGCCGGCATAGAAGGCGATGAACAGCGCGAAGCCGGCGAGCAGGCCGGCCCACGTATGCACGGTCTGGAAGGTACGAATGGTGGAGGATTTCATCTCGGTGCCTCAGCTGCCGGCCAGATGGCGCGACAGCCACAGCAGCGCGAACACGGCGCCATTGGCCGCGCCAAGCGCCAGCCAGGCGCGCCGGCCGTCGCGGAACATATAGCTGCCCGCCATCACGCCCACCCACAGCGGGAAGAACAGCAGCAGCACGGGAATCAGCCAGTCCTGCCCGTGGCCGGGCAGCCAGAACAGGCACAGCGCGAGCAGCATGGCGCTCAGCGGAAAGCCCAGCAGCGTGCCGGCGAAGCAGCGCGCGATCATGGACGCTTCTCCTTGGTCGCGTACTCCTTGCCCGCGTACCAGGCCGCGTAAGGCAGGCCCACCCAGCCGAGCATCAGCGTAGTTAGCGTGGCGAACAGCCCCGCGCCCGGGCCCAGCAGGTCGACCCATGCCCCTGCACCGCTCGCCCCGAACGCCAGCGCCGCCAGTCGTGCCCAGGCTGGCAGTGGCGCAGGGCGCAGCCGCTGATGCGGGCTGGCGAGGTAGAGCAGCGACGCGCTGGCGAAGCAAAGCAGGAGGGCGATGGGCAGCATGCTTCAGAACCGGTAGGTCACGTTCAACTGCCAATTAGTGGGCGCGCCGTAATAGCCCTGCGCCCAATACAGACTGGCGACGTATTTGCGGTTGGTGAGGTTGTCCACATTGAGCGTGGCGCTCCACGACGGGTCGAAGTCGTAGCGTGCCATCACACCCAGCAGCGCGTAGCTGCCCTGCGTGGTGAAGATCTCGCGCCCCTGCATATCCAGCGCGAGCTGGTCGCGCACGATGCGGTCCTGCCAGCGCAGCGAGCCGCCGATCTTCAGGCCGGGAATCCATGGCAACCGATACGTGGTGTTGAGGCGCACGATGCGACGTGGCACATAGGTGCGCACATTGCTGCCCCGGTCATCCTCGATGCCCAGCTGGGTGATGCCGGCGCTGGCCTCCCAGTTCGGCGTGAGGCTGCCGGCCAGATCGAATTCGTAGCCGGTGGAGGTGGCGTTGATGCCGCGGTAATAGCTCTGTCCGGTGGAGGGATTGATGCCCACCGATTCGGCGTAGTGATTCTGGCGCGAGCGGAACACGGCGAACGAAGCGTTGACGCGGTCGTCCATCCAGGCGCCCTTGATGCCGGCCTCGAGGTTGTCGCCGGTGACCGGGTCCAGCACGCGGTTGTGGATATCCACTTCCGTCTGCGGGTTGAACAGCTTGGCGTAGCTGGCATACAGCGAGTAGTGGGCGCCAAGGTCGTACACCGCGCCGACGAAGGGCGTGGTCTTGGTCTTTTCGTAGGCGTGCGGTACGCCATAGTTCTGGCCGGTGCTGCGGATATGAGTCAGCGTGGCGCCGGTGATCAGCTTCAGCGAATCGGCCAGGTTCCAGCGCGCCGTGGCGTAGGCGCTGCGCCGGCGCACGTGGAATTGCGCACTGTTGTAGTAGGCGTCGAAGGCCGGCTTGGGATAGTGGCCGTTCCAATCCCACAGTGGCGGCAGCGCCGTGCCGATGTCGGCGGAATAGCCGGAGAGCTGATCCACGTCGCTCTTGCCTGCGTTAACGCCAAGCACCAGTTCATGCTCGCGTCCGCCGAGCGAGAACGGGCCGCTGGCATACACGTCGGCGTAGTACTGCTTCTCGGTGCTGTCGTACTTCGACGGATAGCTGAAAAGACCCAGGCCGGTCGCCGCGTCCGGTGTGCCGTAGACGTAGAACAGTTCGCTCGCGCCGACCAGGCGGCGATAGTTGAGCGCGGCCTTCACGCTCCAGCCGTTGGCGAAATCGTGCGAGAGCGTGAGATAGGACTGCGTATTGCTCATGTCCCAGCGCGACCAGTCGGCGGCGGTACTGGTCGAGCGCGCGTAGTGCGTCGGCGTGCCGTCGGTGTTGTACAGCGGCAACGCGCCCCACATCGGGCTCTCCGGCGAATTCTTCTGCCAGGTGATGCCGGCCGACAGCAGGGTGTGGGCGCCGAGGTCCGCCTCCAGCATGCCGGCGGCGATCTTCTTGTGCATCGAATAGCGATCGAGATAGCTGTCGGTCTGCTGGTCGGCCAGGACGACCCGGCCGCGCACGCTCCTGGACGCATTGAGCGCGCCGGACAGGTCGCCGTCCAGGCGGCGGTTGTTCCAGCTGCCCACGGTGGCGCCCACGCTGCCTTGCAGGTCGGCGGTGGGGCGCTTGCGCACGAAGTTGATCGTGGCCGAGGGATTGCCGGTGAACGACAGGAGGCCGTTGGCGCCGCGCAGTACTTCGATGTGGTCGTAGATGGCAGTGTCGATATCGCCTTCCTGGCCGCCGTTGGCGAACGGCATGCCCAGGCCGTCGGTAAGGAAGTTGGTGATGTCGAAGCCGCGCGCGCCGTAATAGGTGCGGTCCGTCTCGATCTTCTCGACGTTGATGCCGGTGGTGCGGCCGAGCACGTCGTTGATGCTGTTCATCCCGAAGTCGTCCATCTGCGCGCGCGTGACCACGCTGACCGACTGCGGCGTTTCGCGCAGCGACAGCGGCAGGCGCGTGGCGCCGCTCGCAGCGGGCACGCTGTAGCCGTGATCGTCGATCGTGGCGGTGGCGCTGACGCCTTCCAGGGTGGTGACGCGGCGCGGGTTCTTGGCATCGCTGTCGGTGTCCGTCGGCGGCTGCTCGATCGCGGGCGCCGGTGCGGCGAATGCCAGCAGACAGGCGAGAGCGAGCGCACTGCGCCGTAGATCGGCACAGCGATGGAACAGGGAAAGAGCAGGGGAATGGCCGGCCACGGAAGCGTCCTCGGGTGCGGGCCGCCACGAGGGCGACACCGTCAGTTAGGAAGGAGCGGCTGGGTCGGCGGTGCGACTTGGCTTGCTGCGGAGTGCGACTCTGTAAATGATAATGATTCTTATGTGTTGGCGGCAAGCGGCTCGCTCACTCCTGCCTGCGCGGCTTTGAAGAAGGCATCTGCGTCTGTGCACCCCAGCCCTCTCCCCGCAGGGGAGAGGGAGAAGGTCGGCGGTGCTTCAAAACGCCTGGGTACCGGCCACCCATACGTTGCGCACGATCGGCAGCCCGTCCAGCGCGCGCATCCGCACCAGGTCCGCGCGGAGGCCTGCGCGCAGTTCGCCGCGGTCGCCGAAGCCCAGCGCGCTGGCCGGATTGGCCGATACCGTGGCCATCGCGCGCGGCATCGACCAGCCTGCCTGCGTGTGCAAAAGGAAGGCACCGTGCAACAGGCTGGCGGGCACGTAATCGGACGACAGCATGTCCAGGCGGCCGGTCTCGGCCAGCGCGAGCGCGGCGACGTTGCCCGAATGAGAACCGCCGCGCACCACGTTCGGCGCGCCCATCACCGTAGCCAGGCCCAGCCGGTGGGCGGCGTCGGCGGCTTCCTGCGTGGTGGGAAATTCGCTGATGCGCACGCCGATGCGGTGCGCATGCTCGACCTGCGCCGTGTCGGTATCGTCGTGACTGGCGAGGATCACGTCGTGCCCTTTGGCAAGATCGAGCACCGCCTGCTCGTGCCGCGCGCTATACGCAGCCTGTTGCTCGGTGCGCCTGCGCACGACGTCGGCGAACTCTTCCTCGGTCCAGGTCATGCGGTTCTTGCTGTAGTACTTGCGGTACTGCCCGATGTCGCGGTATTGGCGCTGGCCGGGCGTGTGGTCCATCAGCGACAGCAGCCGCACGCTGCGGTGGCGCATCAGTGGTTGCAGCGCTTCGAGCAGGTGTGGATAGGCCAGCTCGCAGCGCAGGTGGATCCAGTGGTCGGCGCGCAGCGCGCCGCTGGCCTGGCCGGCGAGAATGGCGTCGTAGGTACCGCGCAGTGTTTCGATGCGCACGCTTTCTTCTTCGAGATCGCCCACCGAGAGCGCATCGAACACGGTGGTGATGCCGGCCGCGACGACCTGTGCGTCGTGCGTGAGCACGGCCGGTAGCGAAGGCCACAGCACGCCGGCGCGCGGCATCAGGTGCTTTTCCAGGTTGTCGGTGTGCAGTTCGATCAGGCCGGGGATGACGTAGTCGCCTTCGCAGTCGATCGCGCCGGGCGCCTGCGTCGGGCCTTCGTCGATCAGGCGGATGAAACCGTTGCGCGCGATCAGCGTGCCGTGCAGCACGCGGTCGCCGAGGACGAGGTTGGCGTTGGTGAGTACCAGGTCGGTCATGGGCGTGTCGGTCAGTTCGGCGCCAGCGGGCGCATGGGGAAAAGACGGGTGGCGACGCGGTCGCGCATGTCTTCGTCGTGGAAGATGCCCAGGATGGCGGCGCCGGCGCCACGGGCTTCTTCCAGCAGAGCGGCGACCACCTCGCGGTTGGCGGCGTCGAGCGAGGCGGTGGGTTCGTCCAGCAGCAGGAGCGGGCGCGGCACGATCAGGCCGCGCGCGATGTTCACGCGCTGCTGCTCGCCGCCGGAAAACGTGCCAGGTGGCAGCGACCACAGGCGCGCCGGTACGTTGAGCCGCCGCAGCAGCGCGCCGGCGCGCTCGCGCGCATCGTCCGCCGCGATGCCGGCCGCGAGCAGCGGTTCGGCCACGATGTCCAGCGCCGGCACGCGCGGGATCACGCGCAGGAACTGACTGACGTAGCCCAGCGTGCGGCGCCGCACCGCCAGCACCTCGTGCGGCGTGGCGGCGGCGAGGTCCAGCCACGCACCGTCGTGACGCACACGCACGGCGCCGCGGCTGGCTCGGTAGTTGGCGTAGATCACCCGCAGCAGCGAACTCTTGCCGGCACCGGAGGGGCCGGCCAGCGCGACGCATTCGCCGGCGTGCAGGGTGAGGTCCATCGCGTCGAGCACGTCCAGCCGTGTGCCGTGCTGCTGGTGCAGCTCGAAGAACTTGGCCAGCCCGCGCAATTCGAGCATGGCCGGCGGAGAGGGCATGGCGGTCGCGCTCATGTGGTCAGCACCGAGGAAACGAGCAGTTGGGTGTACGGATGTTGCGGGTCGTCCAGGATCTGGTCGGTGAGCCCGCTTTCCACCACGCGGCCGCGCTGCATGACCAGCGTGCGGGCGGCCAGCAGGCGAGCTACCGCGAGATCGTGCGTGACCATCACGGCGGCCAGGTCCAGCTCGGTCACCAGGCGGCGCAGCAGATCGAGAATGCGCGCCTGCACCGAGACATCCAGCCCGGCCGTGGGCTCGTCCATGAACACCAGCCGCGGCCGCGTCACCAGCGTGCGGGCAATCTGCAGGCGCTGCTGCATGCCGCCGGAGAACGACGACGGCGGATCGTCGATGCGTGCCGGATCGATCTCCACCCGCTCCAGCCATGCGCGTGCGGTGGCGCGCAGCTGGCCGTAGTTGCGTTCGCCCAGCGCCATCAGGCGCTCGGCTACGTTGGCGCCGGCGCTCACCTCCAGGCGCAGGCCATCGCGCGGGTTCTGCGTGACGAAGCCCCATTCCTCGCGCGCCAGCCGGCGCCGGGTCGCTTCGTCCAGTGAATCCAGCGCGAGCCAGCGGTCGTCACGCTGGCGGTAGCGCAGGCTGCCCGCATCCGGCGCGAGCCGGCCGGCGATGGCGTTGAGCAAGGTCGACTTGCCGGAACCGGACTCGCCGACGATGCACAACAGCTCGCCCGGATGCAGGTCGAAGCTCACCTCGGCGCAACCGATGCGGTGGCCATAGTGGCGGCTCAGGTCGCGGATCTGCAGCAAGGCGCTCATGCGGCAGCCTCCGTCGCTTCGTCCACGACGGGCGATGCGTCGCGTCGCTGGCCGCAATAGTCGGTATCCGAGCACACGAACAAGCGCGTGCCGCGGTCATCTACGACCACTTCGTCGAGATAGCTTTCGCCGGAGCCGCATAACGCGCACACCTGTTCCCAGCGCTGGATCTCGAACGGATGATCGTCGAGGGCCAGGCTTTCCACGCGGGTGTAGGGCGGGATCGCATACAGGCGCTTCTCGCGTCCGGCGCCGAACAGCATCAGCGCCGGCGAGCCGTCCAGTTTCGGATTGTCGAATTTCGGAATGGGCGAGGGCGAAGCGAGATAGCGGCCATCGACCAGCACCGGGTAGTCGTAGCTGGTGGCGATATGCCCATAGCGGGCGATGTCTTCGTACAGCTTCACATGCATCAATCCGTAGTCGGCCAGCGCATGCAGGGTGCGCGTCTCGGCTTCGCGCGGCTCCAGGGTGCGCAGCGGTTCGGGCTCGGGCACCTGGAAGACCAGCAGCTGATCCTCGCGCAGCGGTGTTTCAGGAATACGGTGGCGGGTCTGGATGACCGTGGCCTCGGCGGTGCGCTCGGTGGTGGCCACGCCGGCCACGCGTGCGAAGAAGCGGCGGATGTTCACCGCGTTGGTGGTGTCGTCCGCGCCCTGGTCGATCACCTTGAGCACGTCGTCCGGGCCGAGCAGGGCGGCGGTGAGCTGGATGCCGCCGGTACCCCAGCCATAGGGCAGCGGCATTTCACGGCTGCCGAACGGTACCTGGTAGCCCGGGATCGCCACAGCCTTGAGCAAACCGCGGCGCAGCATGCGCTTGGTGTTCTCGTCCAGGAAGGCGAAGTTGCAGTCGGCGCTCATGCGTTTTCCTCCGTGCCGGCGTGTTTGGCCTGCGCCGCCAGTGTGCGCAGCAGCGACAGCTCGGCCTGGAAGTCCACGTAGTGCGGCAGCTTCAGGTGCTGTACGAAGCCGGAGGCTTCCACGTTGTCGGTATGCGACAGCACGAATTCCTGGTCCTGCGCCGGCGCCTGCGCGGTTTCGCCGAGCTCGCCGCAGCGCAGCGCACGGTCCACCAGCGCCATGGCCATGGCCTTGCGCTCGCCTTCGCCCATCGCCAGGCCGTAGCCGCGCGTGAACTGCGGCGGGGCGCCGTTGCCGCCGTGGAACTGGTTGATCATCTGGCATTCGGTCAGGGTCATCTCGCCGATTGCGATCGGAAAACCGAGCTCTTCCGGGCAGATCACCACATCGACCTCGCCCATGCGGATCTCGCCCGCGAACGGGTGGCTTTCCGCGTAGCCGCGCTGGGTGGAATAGGCCAGGCCGAGCAGGAAGCCTTCATCGCCGCGCGCGAGGTTCTGCAAGCGCGTGGCGCGGTCGGCGGGAAACATCAGCGGATCGCGGGTGAGGTCGGCCGGCTCCGGGTCATCGCCGGGCGCGCTGCGTTCGATCAGCGCTTCGGCGTCGAGCAGGTCGAGTACGCGCGGCATGTCGTCGGGCAATGCGTGGTCGGCCGGCGGGCATGGGGTGATGGCCTCGTCGCCGAACTCGAGCAGGCGTTGCGTGTAGTCGTAGGTCGGGCCCAGCACCTGGCCGCCGGGGATGTCCTTGAACGTGCCGGAGACGCGCCGGCGCACGCGCATCGCCGCCGTATCCAGGGGCTCGGTATAGCCAAAGCGCGGCAGAGTGGTGCGATAGGCGCGCAGCAGGAAGATCGCCTCCTGCAGGTCGCCCGCGGCCTGGCGGATCGCCAGCGCGGCTAGCTCCTCATCGTAGAGCGAGCCTTCCTGCATCACCCGCGCCACGGCCAGGCGCAATTGCTGGCGGATCTGCGCCAGTTCCAGCGCCGCCACGGCCGGGTCGCCCCGGCGCGCTTCGGCCAGCAGTTCCAGCGAGCGGGCGATGGCCCGTTCGCCGCCTTTCACGGCTACGTACATTCAGTCCTCCAGCACTCGGGTGGTGCGCGGCAGCGCCAGCACCTGCCGGGCTGCGACGAAGAAGCAATCCAGGCCCAGCGGCAACCGCGCGGCGAGCGCGGCGCGTTCGGTCCAAAAGCGGTCCGGTAGGCCCTCGATCGCGCAGCGCGCGGTGTCGCGGATGCCCGGCCCGGCGAAGCGAGGGCCGTGGCCGGGGCGGAGTTTTTCGACCTGGACGATCAGCGTGGTGGACCGGTCCGGATACCTCGGGTCGCCCAGCGCGAAGGCATCCAGCGGCGGCATCGCGTGCGCGTCGGTGACCAGTGCGAAGTCGGCCGCGACCGGCGCGTCCGTCAACGGCACGCCGGCATGGAAGCGCAGATGCCGGGCCAGCGCCGGGTCGGGCGTTTGCAGCCATAGCGGTGTCGCTTGGTCGCACAGCGTCAGCAGCACGGCCATCGCCTCGGGTGTGGCCGGCGCTGGCGCGGGCGGCAGCGCGAGCAGGGCGCGCGGTGCACCGGGGCGCGCCATGGCCTGCAGCAGTTCGCGGAAGTTGCGCTGACTGTCGAAAACCGGATCGGCGAAGGCGGCGAGCATCATTCCCCCCGCACCACGGTGAAGAACTCGACCTTGCTCGCCGCGGCCTTGCGGCTGGCGTCGTCGCGTCGCGCCTGGCGCCAGGCACGCAGCGGCGCCAGCACCTGCGCTTCGAGCTGCGGCCGGCGCGCCTCGTCCTGCAGCCAGGCATCGGCGCAGGCGGCCAGTTCGGCATGGCGCAGATGGCCGCCGCGCACCCAGGCGTGGCCGACGTGCGCGCCGATCTGCACGCTGCAGCGGGTCACGCTGGCCTCGCCCAGGTTGAAGCGTGCGCCGCTGCCGCCGATGCGTCCGCGCAGCATGTACAGACCGGTCTGCGCCGGGCGCAGCCAGGTCGCGTCGGCAGGCGGCGCGAAGGGCGCCATGGCTTGGGCCAGTTCGGCCGGTTCGGCTTGCGCCAGCAGCGACATCCACTGCGCGCGCGCCAGGTGGCTGGAGGTGTCCATGTCCGTTCCCGGGTTTGTCACAAAGGTCTAGTTATCTAGACAGGGCGGGGCATGGCGCCCCTTCCCGTCGAGGCGACATTGCAGCAGTGCCGCGTGCCGCCTCCATGACGGGCAATAGACAGGTGAGGGCGGTGGTATGAACGAGGTCGAGCGCGGGCGGGGCGTGGCGCTGTGGAGCCAGATCGGCGACATCCTCGCCGACGACATCCTCAAGGGGCGCGTGCGCCAGGGCGAGCAGCTGCCCTCCGCGCACGAGCTGGCCGAGCGCTTCGGCGTGAACCGGCATACGGTGCGCCGCGCGATCGCCGCGCTGGAGCAACGCAACCTGGTGCGCACGGAGCAGGGGCGCGGCACCTTCGTGCGCGAACACATCCTGGATTACGCCATCAGCAGGCGCACGCGTTTCACCCAGAACATGCGCAACCTCAATGTGGAGGCGGATATCGAGTTTCTCGACGACGCGCGCGAGCATCCGCCGGCGGCGGTGGCCGAGGCGCTGGGGCTGGCCAGGCACGAATATGTCTATCGCATCGACACGCTCAGCCATGCCGATGGGCACGTGGTGGATCACTCGACCGCCTACTTTCCGGCGACGCGCTTTCCCGGCCTGCCGGGCGTCTACCGGCGCGTGCAATCGGTGACGCGCACGCTGGCCGAGTTCGGCGTGAACGACTACGTGCGCAAGCACACCCGCGCGTCCGCGCGATTGCCGGAGGCGGAAACCGCGCGGCTGATGAACGCTCCCGCCAACCGTCCCGTGCTGCACGTGCAATCGATCAATGCCGACACGCGTGGCGTGCCGGTGCAGTACGGCATCACGCGCTTCTCCGGCGACTGGGTGCAGCTGGTGCTGATGGCGGACGAATGATGCGCTACGCGATCTACTACTGCCCCGCGCCGGACAGCGCGCTCGGGCGTTTCGGCGCGGACTGGCTGGCCGGCGTGGAGGTGCCTGGGCTGCCGGGGGCGCGGCGCGATGGCTTGCTTGCCGACGTACGCCGCTATGGCTGGCACGCGACGCTGTGCGCTCCCTTCGCATTGGCAGACGGATGCGGCTCTGGCGATCTGTGCCGCGCGGCCGTCAACGTGGCGCGCGATCATGTGCCTTTCGTGCTGCCGTTGCGACTGGATCGTCTCGCCGGTTTCCTCGCCTTGCGACCGGCAAGCGACACCGCTGCCATCGATGCTTTCGCCGCCGCGTGCCTGCGTGCCACCGGGTGCCTTCGCGCGCCGCTTGCGGCCGAGGCGCTGCGCAAGCGCGCTTGTGGCCTCGACGCAGTGGAACTGGCTCATCTGCAGAATCACGGATACCCCTACGTGCTGGACCGTTACCGCTTTCACATGACCCTGGCCGCGCCCGCGACGGCCGCCGAGGAGCAGGCCCTGCGCGGCTGGCTGGCGCCGCACGCGCAAACCCTGGCGCCGGCGGCCATCGACGCCATTGCGATCCGCCGTGAGCCCGCACCGGGTGCTGCGTTCGAGCTGATCGAGCGCATCGCGCTGAAAGGCATCGCATGAGCGGCCGCCTGTTCTACGTGATGGGGCCGTCCGGCGCGGGTAAGGACAGCGTGCTGGGCTGGGTGCGCGAGCATGGCATTTCGCATGGCGTGGTGTGCGCACATCGCTACATCACCCGTCCGGCGCACGCGGGCGGTGAGAACCATGTGGCGCTCAGCGTCGCGGAGTTCGAATCGCGCGAGCGACGCGGCCTGTTCGTGCTGACCTGGCAGGCGCACGGCTTGCGCTACGGCGTCGGCCGCGAAATCGAGCAGTGGCTGGCGCGCGACGCGGATGTGCTGGTGAACGGTTCGCGCGCGGCGTTTGGCCAGGCACGCGAGCGCTTTCCCAGGCTGCGGCCGGTGGTGATCACGGCGAGCCGCGACGTGATGGCTTCGCGCCTGTTGGCGCGCGGCCGGGAGAGCGCCGAAGACATCGCTGCCAGGCTGGATCGCGCCGAGGCGTGGCGTGCGCCGACGGGGACGCTAGTGATTCGCAATGACGGCAATCTGGCGGATGCCGGAGCGTTGTTGCTGGATGCGATCAGGGAAAAAGAGTCCGCCTGATGGAATCCTTCTCCGCTCGGGGGGACGGTGGCGGCAGCCGGATGACGCGGAGAGGCTCGACCAGGCGAAGCATGCTTTTGCGCTTTCGCTTCGCCGCTCCGTAGGTCCCCCTCACCCCAACCCTCTCCCCGCCGGGGAGAGGGAGTAGGAGCTACGGCACTACCGCGGTCGCCTCGACTTCCAGCAGCAGGCCCTCGCGCGCCAGCCGGCTGACCTCGACCAGCGTGCTCGCCGGCGGATGCTGCGCGTCGATGTACTTGTCGCGCGCCGCGCGCAGTGCCTTCAGCTGACTCATGTCGGTGACGTACATGTTGAGCTTCACTACGTTGCGGAAGCTCGCGCCGGAGGCCTTCAGGGCCGTGTCCAGATTGGCGAATACCTGCTCGGCCTGCGCGGCGAAATCAGCGGCGCCGATGAGGTTGCCTTTCGCATCCAGGGCGATCTGGCCGGAGACATAGAGCGTGCGCGCCCCGCCGGGCACCTCCACCACGTGGGTGTATCCGTTGGGCTTGGACAGGCCGGCGGGATCGAGGTAGCGGATGTTCGTGGGCACGTCGGCAGCGTGGGCGAGGCCGGCGAGGAGGGCGACAGCGAGACAGCAGGCAGGACGTCGGAACACGGCACACTCCTGATGCGGGGGAGCGCCGGATCATAACCAAGGCGCCGGCGATGCCGCGCGTGTCAGGCTGGCGTGGGGAGACCCACCGCCGCGCGGCGTCGCGCCTTGGCGTGGAAGTAGGCGGCCGACACCAGCGTCACCAGCATGCCGAAGGTCGACAGCGTCACCACCGTCTGCGCATAGAACGTGGCCCACGACAGGCGCATGCCGCCGAACTGCTTGGCCAGGATCACCGCCACGCTGCCCATGTAACCGCTGGCGTCGGCGATGTACATCACGAAGCCGACATTGCCGGTCACGCGGAACGTCGCCAGCATCCTTTCGAAAAACGTGCTGTTGTACGGCACGTAGGCCAGGTACAAGCCGAAGCCGCTGCCGCCGATCCAGCCCAGCGGACTGATCAGCCCGCGCCCATGCAGCCAGGTGGCGAGTACGGCGGTAGCGAAGCCGGTGAAGATCAGCACGTGGTTGAGCATCAGTGCCCTGAAGTTGTCGCGCACCGCCATGGTGGCGGCGGTGATCAACAGCACGGCGACGGCGATCGGCAGTTCCGTGGCAGTGAATACCGAAGCGTCGCCGCCGCGGCCAAGGTCCGCCCAGATCTCCGCCGCGAAGTTGTCGCGAAAATCGCGCGCCACGGTCAGCGCCACGTATGCCGCCACGATCATCGCCACGCCCGGCAGGAAGCGCGTGAGGAAGGCGCGGCGGGCGGAAGCGTCCATCGGCACGCGCGCGTGGCGTTCGGCGATGTCGGCCGCATCCGGCGCAGGCAGGCGTTCGAGCAGCCATACCGCCAGGCACAGCGGGGGCACGAACACCAGGCCGGTGGCGAACGGCATCCAGAATTCGCTCACGCCATGGCTCATCATCAGCCACGTGCCCACGGACTTCACCACGCCGGAGCCGACGATAAAGCTGGCGCACATGCACGCGGCCATCAGTTCGGTGCCGCGGCGGCCTTCGAGGTAGCCGAAGATCACGCCCCACACCATGCCCAGCGGCAGGCCGTTGAGGAACAGGCAGGCGATGTTCCACGGTGCCGGCAGCAGCGCGAAGCCCAGCAGCGCCGCCCAGGCGAAGCCGATCAGCCCGGCCAGCGCGCGGGTGCGGCTGTGCCGCTGCATCTGTGCGATCCAGGTGATGCCACGCACTTTGCTCAGCATGTAGCCGAACACCTGGGCGATCACAAGCCACACCTTGTAGTCCACGCCGGCGAAGCGCAGCCCTTCGAATTCCGCTGCGGTGAAGGGCTTGCGGAAGGCATACATCGACGCGTAGGCAAGAAACGCCGCGCCGCCCGCGAGCAGATTGACCGCCATCGGGTGCGGTGCCGAAGCCCTGGGCGAAGGATGAAAGCGCACGCGGGAGACCCTGCTGAGTGATTCCCGGCAGGGTGGGCGGGGCAGGTTACAGCGGCGTGGCGATGTCTAGGCCGCCTGCGGTGAGCCGGCGGTCGGTTGCTGCCGAGCAAGGGGGCGTCTTTCGGCGCCATGTCGTGACAACGGATTGGCGCTCGCGTCTCAATAATCAACTTATATGTTGACAATAAACCAATGTGTTGATATTCATGGCGCATGATGAATATCCAGCAGCTCCTGCATCTCGTCGACGCGACCGGCCAGCAACCCGGGCAGGCGGAGGAACGCCTGGATCAGGTGTTCTTCGCGCTCTCCGATCCGGTACGCCGCCGGATCCTGGAGCAGTTGGACGGTCAGGCGCTGCTGGTGTCGGAGATTGCCGCGGCGTTCGACATTTCGCTGCAGGCGGTGTCGCGCCATATCCAGGTGCTGGTGCGGACCGGGCTGATCCAGCAGGAACGTACTGGACGCATCAGTCGCTGCAGCCTGGATGCCGGTCCCATGCTGGATGCGGCGGTATGGATGAACCGCTACAGCAAGTACTGGCAGCAGCAGTTCGACCTGCTCGCCGCCACCCTGGCGGATATCGACGAGCGGCGCGCCGCGGCGGCGGCGAAGCCGGCGCGCAAGGCGACGAAGAAGCGGCCGCCAGGAAAGAAATAAAGCGCGCCGCGAAGGCGCGCCGGTTGTGCAAAGCCTCAACTCCCCTTTATCCCGAGGTATGCATCATGGCTAAGCATCGCATCGTCAGTCACGAGGAATGGCTGCAGGCCCGCAAGCATTTCCTCGCCAAGGAGAAAGCACTCACCCACCTGCGCGACGAGCTCAGCCGCGAGCGGCTGGAACTGCCGTGGGAGCGCGTGGAAAAGGACTATGCGTTCGAGAGCGGGCAGGGCCGGCAGGCGCTGGCCGATCTGTTCGGCGACCGCGACCAGCTGATGGTCTATCACCTGATGTATGCGCCGGACTGGGAAATCAGCTGCAAGAGCTGCGCGTTCTGGGCGGATCATTTCAACGGCATCGTGCCGCACCTGGCCCAGCATGGCGTCGCCTTCGCGGCGATCTCGCGCGCGCCGCTGGCGAAGCTGCAGAAGCAGGCGCGCGACTTCGACTGGGACTTTCCGTGGGTATCGTCGCTGGACGACTTCAACTACGACTACGGCGTGTCGTTTCGGCCGGAAACGCTGGAGCGCGGCGAGGCGTTCTACAACTACGACACGATCAAGGTCAGCGGCACGGACTATCCAGGTATCAGTGCCTTCTTCAAGGACGCCGACGGCACGATCTATCACACCTATTCGACCTATTCGCGCGGTATCGATGCGTTCAACGCGACCTACCAGTACCTGGACGCCGCACCGCTGGGACGCAACGAAGACGGCTTGTCGTACCCGATGGCGTGGGTCAAGCACCGCGTCGCCTACGGCACCTGAGCGACGGGAGGGTATCGCGATGAAGTATGCGGACGTGAATGGGAAGCTCGCCGACTATCGCCGCCAGATCGCGGCGATCCGCGAGCAGATGCGCGAGACGCTGGCCGGCGTCGAACCGCAGGCGGTAGATGACTACGAGTTCGCTGGCAGCGAAGGCAAGGTGCGGCTGTCCGAGTTGTTCGGCGAACACGAGGACCTGATCGTCGTGCACAACATGGGCGTGGCTTGCTCCTATTGCACGCTGTGGGCGGACGGCTACAACGGCATCCACCAGCATGTAGTGACGCGTGCGGGCTTCGTCGTATCCAGCCCCGACCGGCCATCGGTGCAGAAGCGCATGGCGGAAACGCGCGGCTGGAAATTCCCGATGGTCAGCCACGAAGGCAACAGCTTCGCCAAGGACATGGGTTACGTCTCCGCCAAGGGCGGGTGGATGCCGGGCTTGTCGGTGTTCCGCCGCGACGGCGAGGCCATCCTGCGCGTGTCGGATACCGGCTTCAGTCCCGGCGACGACTTCTGCGTGCTGTGGCATTTCTTCGACATGCTGCCTGGCGGCGTGGGTGCCTGGCCCGGTGTGACGGCGGCGGTGCCTTCCTGCTGCTCGGGACATTGAGAGGAGGGTGGAACATGTGTCCTTTATGCATCGGTACCGCCTGGCTGATTGCCGGCGGCGTGAGCTCCGCAGGTGGCGTGGCGACGGTGGCGTGGCGTTCGGTGAGCAAGCGGCGACGACGGCCGGCGGTGAAGAAGGGCGAATGCATTGCGGATAAACGCGCGACATCGCGCACCACGGAAGCATCGGCTGTGGCTGACCTGTCGAAGTGAGCGAAACGCGCGCTTCAAAAGGCCGCGCTCACTTGCCACGTCCACGCCATGCGATGACGATCGCCGGCGCGATCAGGCTGCTCGCCACGCCGAATGTGACACGCATGCCGAACGCTACCGCCGCGGGGCTCGCCTGCGCCATGTCGCTCGCGCCGGCTGCCATGGCGAATACGCTGCCCATGGCGGACGCGCCCGTCACCAGTCCGAGGTTGCGTGACAGGCTGAGCATGCCGGATACGACGCCGCGCCGGTCCGGCACGACGCCGGCCATGACGCTGGTGTTGTTGGCGGCCTGGAACAACGCGTAGCCCATGGTGGTGACGACAATCGGGCAGATGTAACCGGCCGCGCCGAATACGGCCGGCCGCAGCGCCAGCAGCGAGAGTAGGGATGTTCCCGTTGCGATGGCGGCCAGGCCCAGCAGCGTGGTCCCGCGCGCACCCAGGCGATCCACCAGACGACCTGCGGGCACGCCGCTCAGCGCGGCGACGCACGGGCCGCACGACAGTACCAGGCCAACCCATGCCGGCCCCAGCCCCAGGGCGCCCGACAGATAGAACGGCCCGACCACCAGCGTCGTCATCATCACGGCGCTGACCAGCGCGCTCATTGCCAGGCCGGCGCTCAAGTCCGCTTTGCGCAACATGGACAAGTGGATGAGTGGCGAGGCAACGCGCGCCTCGGCGTACACGAAGATCCCGGCGCCGGCGATGGCGGCGAGCAGCAGCGCGGTATTGAGCGCGCCGAACCGGCCGTGTCCGAGCGTCATTGCCAGCGCATACGCGGCAAGCGTGATGGCCAGCAGCACGGTGCCGACAGGATCGGTGCCGGTGCCATGTCGCGTTTCCTCCGGACGGCTCTTGGGCAGCCAGCGCTGGATGAGTGCAAAAGCCACGATGCCGAGCGGCACATTGACCAGGAAGATCGACGGCCAGCCGAACGCCGCCACCAGCACGCCGCCCAGCGACGGCCCCAGCGCAGTGCCGATCGCGGACATCGTGCCGAGCAGACCCATCGCGCGGCCGATGCGTTCCTTCGGCACCGCCTCGCTGACGCTTGCGATCGTCAGCGCCAGCATGGCCGCGGCACCGAGCCCTTGCGCGGCACGCGCGGCGAGCAGCAGCGGGAGACTGCCGCTCAGCCCGCACAGTGCCGAAGCGCCGATGAAGCCGGCGATGCCCATCAGCAGCACGCGCCGCCGGCCAAGCCGGTCACCCAGGCGGCCGGCGCCGACGATCAGGGTGGTGATCGCCAGCAGGTAGGCCAGCACCACCCATTGCACCTGCGGGAACGAGGCGCCGAGCGCTTTGGCGAGGACCGGCAGGCTGGTGTTGGCGATGCTGGTGTCGAGCGAAGGCAGCAGCATCGACAGCGCCAGGCCCGTCAGTGCCCACGCCGAAACGGGGACATGCGTGGCTTGGACGGCCGCGGGTTCGCCGTGTGCGCCGAGGAGGGGTTTGGACATGAAAGGACGACTCCGGCTGCCGTGGTTGCCGGTGGAAAGTAGTGTCCGGTCTGACATGGCGGAAGGCGCAGCATTTGCACTTTATCCGTGCGTTTGACGTCATGTATGGCCAGTGCCATCGTGGCGCGCATGCCCATGCCCGATCTCAATCTGTTGGTCACCCTCAATGTGCTGTTGACCGAAGGCAGCGTGGCGCGTGCCGCCAGGCGATTGCGCCTGAGCCCGTCGGCGATGAGTCGCGCGCTGGCGCGGCTGCGCGAGGCTACCGGCGATCCGCTGCTGGTTCGCGCTGGCCGTGGCTTGGTGCCCACGCCGCGCGCGCTGGAGTTGCGCGACCAGGTGGGCGAACTCGTGCGGGGGGCGGAGACGGTGCTGCGTCCGGCGGTGCGGCCGCGGCTCGATCAGCTGGTGCGCACGTTCACCCTGCGCAACAGCGAAGGTTTCGTGGAGAACTTCGGCCCCGCGCTCATCGCGCGCGTCGCGGCCGAAGCGCCGGGTATCCGCCTGCGCTTCATGCAGAAGGTGGATAAGGAAAGCGCGCCGTTGCGCGATGGCATCGTCGATCTGGAGACCGGCGTAGTCGACGAGCACGCCGGTCCCGAATTGCGCGTGCAGGCGCTGTTCCGCGATAGCTATATCGGGGTGGTGCGCGAAGGGCATCCGCTGAGCCGTGGTCGGATCACCGCGGCGCGTTATGCGGCGGGGAGGCATATCAGCGTGTCGCGGCGTGGCCGGGACAAGGGCGCCATCGATGAAGCGCTCAAGGGGCTTGGGCTGGAGCGTCACGTGGCCACCATCGTCGGTGGCTTCGCCACGGCGCTTGCGCTGGCGCGGCAGTCGGACCTGGTCGCCAGCGTGCCCGGGCGCCATACCGGCAACTTGCGCGACGGCATGCACAGCTTTGCGCTGCCGGTGGAGACGCCGGCGTTCAACATATCCATGCTGTGGCATCCGCGCCTGCAGGCGGACCCGGTGCATCAATGGCTGCGCGAATGCGTGCGGGAGGTCTGCGCCGAAGCCCTGGGCAAGACGGCAGGCGGCAAACACGGCGACCATCCACGAAGGAAGAAGCAAAGACCGTGAAAGTGATGCTCGCGATCATCGGCGTGCTGGCCTGGTGCCTCGCCGGCAGGGCGGAAGCACTGGGTTGTCCCGCGCCGGCCAAGCCGGCCGTCGTGGAGGTATCCGGCCACCCATTCTCCGCGGTGCCGACTCCGGATAATTGCTGGCTGTTCGTTTCTCTCAGCAAGGAGTCGACGAAGGGCGGCGTTGCCGTGCTGCGCAATCGGGACGGCGTGTTCGGTGTCGAACGCGAGGTCCCGTTCGATGGTGAAGCGCTCGGTGCGACATTGACTCGCGACGGCAAGTGGCTGCTGGTGACCAGCAACGATCGCACCGCCGCGTTCGACGTGGCTGCGCTGGAACAGGGCGGCGAGCATCCGTTGCTCGGCGAGTTCCGCAGCGGGGCCGGTGCGGGTGCTGTGTATGCGGCCACGAGCATGGACGACAGGCTGCTGTTCGTCAGCGATGAACGCGCGCGTGGGATCAGCGTGTTCGATCTTGCACGGGCCAGGCGCGATAGCTTTCGTCATGTCGATCCGATCGGGCGCATTCCCACCTCCATCGCGCCGGTGGGGTTGGCAGTGACGCCGGACGGCCGCTGGCTGTTCGCCACCAGCCAGGTGGCGCCTGCCGGCCCCGGCATGCCTTCGACATGCCCGGCGGAGGATGGCAGCGGACGCATGCATCCCCAGGGGTTGTTGCTGCTCGTGGATATCGCCAAGGCCGCCGACGATCCCGCGCATGCGGTGAAGGCGGCGCGGCCGGCCGGCTGCAATCCGGTGCGCGTCGCGGTGGCGGCATCCGGCAAGGCGTTGTGGGTGACCGCGCGGGGTGACGGCAAGCTGTTGCATTCGGCGATCGACGATTGGCTGGACGACGCTCGCCACGCGGGATTTGGCGATTATCCCATCGGCACCAGCCCGGTGGGTGTAGCGATCCGGCCAGACGGGAAGCAGGTGTGGGCGACGTTGTCGCACCGGTTCGAAAAGGGCGACGAGGGACAGGTCGTTGGCTTGGCCTTCGGCAGCGGCGAGGGAGATATCAAGCGCCTGTCCGCACCGGCGCCGGGGTTTCCGCGCGAGCTGGTCTTTCTGCCCGATGGGCGCACGCTGGTCGTGACCCTGTTCGATGGCAAGCAGGTCAAGCTGCTGCCGACGCCGGACGGATGACGGCGACTTGAGGGCGACATGCATCGGCCTCAGACTGGCGCCCTTTCCAGGGAGGCAAGGCATGATCGGCAGGATCGCAGGATGGACGTTTGCGTCGTTGTTGCTCTTCGCTGGTACGGCGGGCCACGCGCAGGATGATGGGGGGCTCTTCAATCATCAGCCGCCGGCGGCATGGCCGGAGTGGTTCGTCGCGCAGGACAGCCTGGGCGTCACCCAGTGGATCAATAGTGACGAAAAGAATCTGATGGGCGGGGACAAGCCGGATCACTGGACCTATCGCGGCAAGAGCCGGCTGAAGCCTGCGCAGTTGGTGTCGATGTTCACCAACTTCGCCAAGGAACACCGTTTCGCCATCGTGGACGTCGTTGTTCCAGGGCAGAAGATGACCGCGATGGAATTCGATCTCGACGCTCCCGGCGGCGCGCAGCAGGCGCTGGCCAAGCATCACAACTACGTCGTGGCGATCGAAGCGACGGATGAAGTGTTCGAAATCGCTTTGAACAAAGGGGCGCCGTAAGCACTGCGTGCGGCGTGGCTCTTTTTGCCGACGAGCATCGATTGGCGGCGGTTGGGCACATGACTGGCAGTGGACGCGCGTGTCATGGCGAACCCAACGAAAAAGCCCCGAAACCAGGTTTCGGGGCTTTCGTCTGGAACGAATTGGTGGAGCGGAGGAGGATCGAACTCCCGACCTTCGCATTGCGAACGCGACGCTCTCCCAGCTGAGCTACCGCCCCACGCGAGCCGCAAATACTAGCAGCGGGGCAAGGCGTCCGCCAAGCCCCCCGGCGATCGCGCCGGTCAGTCCGGCAGGCGGCTGGCGAGGCGGTCGTGGAGCTCGCCGCGGCGCCAGCCTTCGAGGAAATCCGGCCACTGGCGGGTGACGACGTAGGTTTCCAGCACTTTGCGCGGGCAGAGCAGGCCGGCGGGCAGGTCCAGTTCGAGCGAGGTGGCATCCACCACATCCTTCATCGCCGCCAGGGCCTTCTTGGCTTCGCCCTGCGGAACGCCGGGGATGGGCGCGGTGGCGGCCAGATCGTCG
Source organism: Dyella sp. CR10 (assembly GCF_055814425.1). NCBI lineage: Bacteria > Pseudomonadati > Pseudomonadota > Gammaproteobacteria > Lysobacterales > Rhodanobacteraceae > Dyella > Dyella sp. CR10. The sequence continues at coordinate 2,739,911 of NZ_CP185986.1, read as the reverse complement.
TCGGTGATGGGCTGCTGCAGGAGGTGGAACAGCTCCGTGCGCTGGGGGCTGCGCAAGGCGCGCTGGCCGCGTGTGCGGTTGTCCAGCTCGGACATGCTTTGTGGCGGCAGCTGGGCCAGGTTCATGGCCTGGGCGTCTTCGAGCAGCCAGGGGCGCGGACGGTCTTCCTTGCGGGCAGTGGCATCGCGCCATCGCAAGATGCGACGCAGGCGCGCCTGTTGCACGGGGTGCCAGTCGGCGGCACCACGGAAGCCTTCCTGTGGCTGCGCATCGCCTTCGCGCACGCAGGCGCGGCGCTTGAGGCGTTCGCAATCTTCGGCATGCCAGGCGGTGCGTCCGCGCTGGCCGAGGCGTTCGGCCAGCTGTTCGCGAACCGGCTCGAGATAGACGACGTCGAGCGTGGCGTATGCGCGTTGCGAATCGGTGAGCGGGCGCTGCATCCAGTCTGAGCGGGTCTCGCCCTTGTCGAGTTCGGCGCCGACCAGTTCGGCGACGAGTGCGCGATAGCTGATGCCCAGCCCCATGCCGACGAAGGCGGCGGCGATCTGCGTGTCGAACAGCCTGGCGGGGCCGCCGGGCAACAGCGGGGCGAGCGCTTCGAGGTCTTCGCTGCCGCTATGCATGATGGTCAGCGACTTGCCGTTGCCAAGCAGCGGGCGCAGTGCATCGCCGATGTCGAAGGCGAGCGGGTCGACCAGCGCGTAGCGCTTGTTCCAGCCCAGCTGCAGCAGCGCCAGCTGCGGATAGAAGGTATTGCGGCGCATGAACTCGGTATCGAGATCCAGCGCGGCGTCGGCGGGCAGCGCGGCGAGCCATTGCTCGAGCGCATCGCGGCTGGTAATCCAATCCGCCGCCGGGGTGAGAGGGAGTTGCATCGACGCGTCCTTCGCAGCCTGACGGACATGCATCGCTCATTGTCCTGTCAGTGGTTTGTGCCTATGGTTAGCGGCGCACCTTAGCAGGCCGCCCCAAGGACGCCCACCATGCCGAGCAAGGAAACCGTACGACGCCAGCGCACCCTGGGTGGGGCGCTCGGCGTGGTCGTGCTCGGGATGGCGCTGGTCTATCACTTCTTTCCGCGCGTCTTTCATGTGGACCCCACGCGCACGCAGACGCGGCGTGCGATGAACCTGGGACCGGCGGCCGCGCCGCTCGGCGGCGCGCGCGCGCCGGCCGCGTCCATACAGGCGGAACTCGATGCCGGTCCGCCGCTCACGCTGGCGCCGACCGAGGTGATCGTGGCGCGTATGGGCAAGAAGAACGAGAACCTGCCTGACCAGAAGAGTATCGACACGCCCGAGGTGGAGGCGCTGCTGGACAAGGCCAACAAGGCCTTGCGCGGCGGTCAGTTGGCGGGCGACAAGGACGGCGCGGCGGCGCTGTTCGCCGAGGCTCTGAAGTTGAAGCCTGACAGCCGGCGCGCAGCTCAGGGCTTGTACGAAGTGCGCGCACGATTGGTGGCGGAGATCGGGCAGGACATCCTGATCGGCGACGAGGAGTCGGCCAAGGATCTGCTCGCAGCGCTGAAGGACGTGCCCGACAGCAAGGATGACGTGGCGCAGGTCGAGGATAAGCTCAAGACGCTAGCGCAGGTGCGCCCGATGCTGGCGCAGGCGGCGGCTTTGCTGCAGCGGGGCAAGGTGGACGAACCCAAGGGCGGCAACGCGCTGGAGCTCTACCGGCAGGTGCAGCAGCTGGATCCGGAGAATGCGGTGGCGGCGCAAGGCATCCTGCAGGTGCAGCGCGCCGTGCTGGATCGTGCCCTGGCCGCAGTGGCGACCAACGATTTCAAGGGTGCGGGAGCGGCGCTGACCGAGGCGGCGGCCATCCTGCCCAATTCGCCGGCTCTGCAGGATGTGCAGACGCGGGTGGACGGCATCCGTCATCAGCGTGCGGCCAACCTGCTGGCGCAGGCTCGCTCGGCGCTGGATGCCGGCGACCAGGCGCTCGCCCTGCAGCTGGCCGAGCAGGTGAAGGAACTGGCGCCCGACCTGACCGGGCTGAGCGACTTCCAGGAACGCATGACCAATGCGCGCCTGTACGCCAGCTACAAGCCGGGACAAGTCTTCACCGACCGTTATGTGGATCTGCCCGGACAGGCGCCGTCGATGGTCGTAATCCCCACCGGCAGCTTCAGCATGGGCGCGCCGGATGGCGAAGAAGGGCAGAGCGGCGCGGAGATGCCGCCGCATGACGTCACCATCGGCAAGGGCTTCGCGCTATCCCGTTCGGAAGTGACCGTCGGCCAGTTCCGCGAGTTCGTGCGCGCGAGCGGCTACCAGCCGGATTCGGTGAAGCTGGGCGGCGCCAGCGTGTACGACGAGCGCAGCGGCGCGCTGCGTGACGATCCGGACGCCACCTGGCAGAGCGATTACGCCGGCCGCGCCGCCAGCGACGAGCGCCTGCCGGTGGTGAATGTGTCCTGGAACGATGCCAAGGCCTATGCGGACTGGCTGGGCAAGCGCACCGGCAAGCGCTACCGGCTGCCGAGCGAGGCGGAGTTCGAGTATGCGCTTCGCGGCGGAACGACGACCCGGTACTGGTGGGGCAATGGCGCGCCGACGCGAAAGGTGGAGAACCTCACCGGTGCGGGAGACCGCTCGCAGAGCGGACGGCGCTGGAGCAATGCGTTCGAGAAGTACCGCGACGGCTATTGGGGCCCGGCGCCGGTGATGAGCTTCGAGGCCAATCCGTATGGTCTGTTCGATATCGACGGCAATGTTTCCGAATGGGTGATGGACTGCTGGCACGACAGCTATGTGCGCGCGCCGGCCGATGGCAGCGCCTGGGTGAACCCTGGGTGCTCGAGCCGGGTGGTGCGGGGTGGTTCCTGGGGCAGCTCGCCCGACCAGGTTCGTTCGGCCTATCGCCAGGGCGCGGACGGGAGCGTGCGCAGCGGACGTGTCGGATTCCGGGTTCTCCGAGAACTCTGAGACGGCGGCGTGGCTGGCCCGGGCTCGCAAGCCCTTGAGTGCGCGACATCTTTATGGGCAGCGGCACGAGGGGCTCGCCTCGCTTGTCTTGCCGCCGCGCGCAACCGTAAAATGGCCCGCTTTCGTGTAAGGGAATCATCGACTTAGGGCGAGGGGCCTGGGTGCGATCGGGGGATGGGGCAGGCGCTCAGCCTGCACAAATTTCCCGTGACATCCGTAGCTTAGAGGCCGCTTCCCGAGTCGCTTCGATGCGAAAGTGGCGAAATTGGTAGACGCACCAGATTTAGGTTCTGGCGGGTAACCCCCGTGTGGGTTCGAGTCCCACCTTTCGCACCACTCCCTTATCGAAAAGGTTTGTTTTTGCGGGCGGCGCTGCCGCCGGGCGCGGACGGCGCGCACTTTCGGGTATTCCAGGAGACGTCATGCAGGTTTCGGTTGAAAACGTTGGCAAGCTCGAGCGCAAGCTCACGGTGAAATTCCCCGCGGAGCGCTTCGAGTCGCAGGTCAGCGCGCGCATCGCCGAGATGGGCCGCACGGTGCGCCTGAAGGGCTTCCGTCCGGGCAAGGTGCCGACCGCGGTGATCCAGCAGCGCTTCGGCGACCAGGTGCGTGGCGAGGTGTTGTCCGATCTGATCGGCGCGACGCTGCGCGAAGCCGTGGAGAAGGAAAACCTGCGCCCGATCGCCAACCCGTCGGTGGATACCACCGGCCGTCCGGAAAATGGCGAGATCACCTACACCGCCACCTTCGAGATCATGCCGGAGTTCCCGCAGATCGACGTCGCCGGCCTGGAGATCAAGCGTCCGGTGGCCGAAGTGGCTGACGCCGACATCGAGAAGATGATCGAAACCCTGCGCGCCCAGCGCCGCAGCTTCGACGAAGTGTCCCGCGCTTCGGCCGAGGGCGATTTCGTGATGTTCGAATACAGCGCCGTGGCCGGCGACTACCGCTTCCCGGTCGAAGGCCTGGAGCGCGCCGGCAGCGTGCTCGGCTCGGGCACGCTGTTCAAGGCGCTGGACGAGGCCTTGACCGGCCGTTCGGCTGGCGACGAGTTCGAGGCGGACGTGGATTTCCCCGCTGACTTCCGCAACGAGAACCTGGCCGGCAAGACCGCCAAGGTGTCGTTCAAGATCGTGAAGGTGCAGGAGCCCAAGCTCCCGGCGGTGGATGCCGAGTTCGCCAAACTGTTCGGCATCGTCGACGGCGACCTGGAGAAGTTCCGCAAGGAAGTGCGCAACAACCTCGAGCGCGAACTGAAGGCGACCCTGATGGCCCGCCTGAAGTCGCAGGTGGCAGAGAAGCTTGCCGACGCTCACGATGGCCTCGACGTGCCGAAGATCATGATTCAGTCGGAGGCCCAGAGTCTCGCTTCCGGCAGCGTGCCGCGCGGCCAGCAGCCGCCGCAGCAGCTGGTCGAGGCCGCCACCCCGATGGCGCGCAAGCGCGTGATCGCTGGCCTGCTGATGGGCGAGATCGCCCGCAAGCAGGAGCTCAAGCTCGATCGCACGCGCCTGGCTGAGCAGCTGGCCGCGATCGCCTCGACCTACGAAGAGCCGGAAAAGGTCATTGAACTGTACAACTCCGACCCCCAACTGATGTCCGGGCTGCAGAACCGCGTGATGGAAGACCAGGTCGCGCTGTGGGTGGCGGACAACGCCAAGACCACCGACGAGAACCTGAGCTTCGACGAGGTGATGCGCCCGGTCAGCGCCTGAGGCAGGTGCCTTTCGGCACCCGCCCGACCCTCGGATGAGCGTCGCGCGCGGCCGGCCTTTGCAGGCCTGGCCGCGCAGCGGGTGACGGCACGAACCGTGCGTTTGGATGCGCGATATCGCCCGGATGGCGGTTTTTTGCGATTTCCAGCACGATCAGTTCGATGAAAGCTGGTTCGGCCAAGGCCGGCCAAGCACCATCAGGCGAATCAACCGGAGAGCGACAAGCATGGCCATGGACCCGATCCAGAACCTCAACCTGGTGCCGATCGTCGTCGAGCAGACGGCCCGCGGCGAGCGTTCGTACGACATCTATTCGCGTCTCCTGAAGGAGCGCGTGATCTTCCTCGTCGGCGAGGTGAACGACCAGGTCGCCAATGTGCTGGTCGCGCAGATGCTGTTCCTGGAGTCCGAGAATCCGGACAAGGACATCCATCTGTACATCAACAGCCCGGGTGGTGCGGTCACCGCCGGCCTGGCGATCTACGACACCATGCAGTTCATCAAGCCGGACGTCAGCACGATGTGCATCGGTCAGGCGTGCAGCGCCGCGTCGCTGCTGCTGATGGCCGGTGCCAAGGGCAAGCGCTATTCGCTGCCCAATTCGCGCGTGATGATCCACCAGCCGTCGGGTGGTGCCCGGGGCCAGGCGACGGACATCGAGATCCAGGCTCAGGAAATCCTGTACCTGCGTCGCCGCCTGAATGACATTTATGTGCAACACACGGGCCAGCCGCTGGACAAGATCGAGCGAGACATGGAGCGTGATCGGTTCATGAGTGCCGAGGCCGCCCGCGAATACGGCCTGATTGACCAGGTGCTGGACCGCCGCGCCGTCGAAACGGTCAAGTCGGCCTGATTTACGGCCGTTACAGGGCTTGAAAGCCGGGTTCTGCGTCTGGAATTGGACGCGGAACCCTGTGCTATTCTCGCATCGCAACCGATTTACAGCAGGGTTACAGCATGACTGACGAGCGGCAGGGCCGTTCCAACGACAGCGGCAAGATTCTCTATTGCTCCTTCTGCGGCAAGAGCCAGCACGAAGTGCGCAAGCTGATCGCGGGTCCGTCCGTGTTCATCTGCGACGAGTGCGTGGAGCTTTGCAACGACATCATTCGTGAGGAGCTGGAGGAGAAGGCCGCCTCCGGGCGCAGCCAGCTGCCCAAGCCCCGCGAGATCATGGAGACGCTCGACCAGTATGTGGTCGGCCAGACTCGCGCCAAGAAGGCGCTGGCGGTGGCCGTGTACAACCACTACAAGCGCATGGAGTCGCGTCAAAAGAGCGACGACGTCGAGCTGGGCAAGTCCAATATTCTCCTGATCGGTCCCACCGGCTCGGGCAAGACCCTGCTTGCCGAGACGCTGGCGCGCCTGCTCAACGTGCCGTTCACCATCGCCGACGCCACCACGTTGACCGAGGCCGGTTACGTGGGCGAGGACGTGGAGAACATCATCCAGAAGCTGCTGCAGAAGTGCGACTACGACGTCGACAAGGCGCAGTCGGGCATCGTCTACATCGACGAAATCGACAAGATCTCGCGCAAGAGCGAAAACCCGTCGATCACCCGCGACGTGTCCGGTGAGGGCGTGCAGCAGGCGCTGCTGAAGCTGATCGAAGGCACGCTGGCTTCGGTGCCGCCGCAGGGCGGGCGCAAGCATCCGCAGCAGGAATTCCTGCAGGTGGACACCAAGAACATCCTGTTCATCTGCGGCGGCGCGTTCGCCGGCCTGGAAAAGGTGATCCAGCAGCGTTCCGAGACCACGGGCATCGGCTTCTCCGCCGAAGTCCGCAGCAAGGAACGTACGGAGAACCTGGGCAAGGTGCTGGCGGATGTGGAACCGGCTGACCTGGTTCGTTTTGGCCTGATTCCGGAGTTCGTCGGCCGCCTGCCGGTGGTCGCTACGCTGGACGAGCTGGATGAGGCCGCTCTGGTCAAGATCCTGACCGAACCCAGAAATGCCGTCACCAAGCAGTTCAAGAAACTGTTCGAGATGGAAGGCGTGGAACTGGAATTCCGCCCGGAGGCTTTGCAGGCGATCGCCCGCAAGGCGCTCAAGCGCAAGACCGGCGCACGTGGCCTGCGCACCATTCTGGAGCAGGTGCTGCTGGACACCATGTACGAGCTGCCGTCTCTGGAGCACGTGAGCAAGGTGGTTGTGGACGATGCGGTGATCAACGGTCAGGCCGAGCCTTACCTGATCTACCGCGGCAACCTGCAGCAGCGGGTGGCTGGCGAGGGCGGCGACGCGGCCTGAGCGCCCGGTCCCTGGCTAGACGAGCGGCCCCGGCATCCACCGGGGCCGTTTTGTTTTCGTTGCCCGGCGCGCACTTGTATGGGGACGCCCTGGCCTCCACTTGACGATCAGATGCCTCCGGCGCAGTGTCGGGGCGTAGTCGCTTCAGTCCCCCGAGGGAACCATTTACATGGCAAAAAATGCCCCCCTTCCCGTTGCCTCCGGCGCCGCCCTGGACGCGCTTCCGGTCCTGCCGCTGCGCGACGTGGTGGTCTACCCGCACATGGTCATCCCGCTGTTCGTTGGCCGTGACAAGTCGATGCGCGCGCTCGAGCGCGCCATGGAGGGCGAGCGCCAGATCCTGCTGGTGGCGCAGAAGAGTCCGGACATCGACGATCCGGCCGTGGCCGACCTCCATCAGATCGGCACGCTCGCGGGCGTCTTGCAGCTGCTGAAGCTTCCCGATGGCACCGTGAAGGTGCTGGTGGAAGGACAGGCACGCGTATCCGTCGAGAAGTACCAGGAGGAGGGGGGCATGCTGATGGCCACCTCCCGCATCATCGAGCCGCAGTACTCCGCCAAGGAGCGCGAGCTCGACGTGGTGTCGCGCACGCTGGTGTCGCTGTTCGAACAGTTGGTCAAGCAGAGCCGCAAGCTGCCGCCCGAAGTGTTGGCCACCCTGTCCGGCATCGATGATCCATCGCGCCTGGCCGATTCGATTGCCGCGCATCTATCCGTGCGCATGGCAGACAAGCAGAAAGTGCTGGAGACGGCCGACGTCGGCCAGCGTCTGGAATTGCTGATCGGCCTGGTCGACGGCGAGATGGATCTGCAGCAGGTCGAAAAGCGCATCCGCGGACGCGTGAAGTCGCAGATGGAGAAGAGCCAGCGCGAGTACTACCTCAACGAGCAGATGAAGGCGATCCAGAAGGAGCTGGGCGAGGGCGAGGAAGGCCCGAACGAAGTCGAAGAGCTGCAGAAGAAGATCGACAATGCCGGCATGCCCAAGGCGGTGCTGGCCAAGGCGCGCCAGGAGTTCGGCAAGCTGCGCCAGATGTCGCCGATGTCGGCCGAGGCCACGGTGGTGCGCAACTATCTGGACTGGCTGGTCGGCGTGCCATGGAAGAAGCGCACCAAGGTGCGCAAGGACCTTCAACTGGCGCAGGACGTGCTCGACGCCGACCACTTCGGGCTGGAGAAGGTCAAGGAACGCATCCTCGAGTACCTGGCCGTGCAGCAGCGCGTCAACACCATGAAGGGCCCGATCCTGTGCCTGGTCGGGCCGCCTGGCGTGGGCAAGACCTCGCTCGGCCAGTCCATCGCGAAGGCGACGAACCGCAAGTTCGTCCGCATGAGCCTGGGCGGCGTGCGCGACGAGGCCGAGATCCGTGGTCATCGCCGCACATACATCGGTTCGATGCCCGGCCGCATCGTGCAGAACCTCAACAAGGTCGGCACCAAGAATCCGCTGTTCGTGCTGGACGAGATCGACAAGATGTCGATGGACTTCCGTGGCGATCCGTCGTCGGCACTGCTCGAAGTTTTGGATCCGGAGCAGAACCACGCGTTCAACGATCACTACCTGGAAGTCGATCTCGATCTTTCCGAGGTGATGTGGGTCGCCACCGCCAACTCGCTCAACATTCCTGGCCCGTTGCTGGATCGCATGGAGGTCATCCGCATCCCCGGCTATACCGAGGATGAGAAGCTGGCGATTGCGCTGAAGTACCTGCTTCCCAAGCAGCTGAAGGCCAATGGCCTGAAGGAAGGCGAACTCAGCGTCGATGGAGAGGCGATTCGCGACATCGTGCGCTACTACACCCGCGAATCCGGCGTGCGCAACCTTGAGCGCGAAATTTCCAAGATCTGCCGCAAGGTGGTGAAGGAGCTCACCCTGGGTGAAGTGAAAAAGGCTCCGAGTAAGAGCAAGGCGAAGGCCGAGACCGCGAAGGCAGTGAAGACGGCGAAGTCGAAGAAGCCGGCGACGCCGGGTGCGGTGAAAGTCGATTCGGACAATCTGGAGCATTACCTCGGCGTGCGTCGTTTCGATTTCGGCCGCAAGGAGCAGCAGAACGAGGTCGGCCTGGTCACGGGCCTGGCGTGGACTCAGGTGGGCGGCGATCTGCTGAGCATCGAAGCCTCCGTGGTGCAGGGCAAGGGCCGGCTGGTGCATACCGGCCAGCTCGGCGACGTGATGAAGGAATCCATCCAGGCGGCGCTTTCGGTGGTGCGGGCTCGTGTTGATCGCCTGGGCATCGATCCGGAGTTCCACCAGAACCTCGATATCCACATCCACGTGCCGGAGGGTGCGACGCCGAAGGATGGCCCGAGCGCGGGTATCGCCATGTGCACTGCGCTGGTGTCGGCGCTGACGAAGGTACCGGTGCGTTCGGAAGTGGCGATGACCGGTGAGATAACCCTGCGCGGTCGCGTGCTGCCGATCGGCGGTCTGAAGGAAAAGCTGCTCGCAGCTCATCGCGGCGGTATCACCACGGTGATCATTCCGGAAGAGAACAAGAAGGACTTGGCCGATATCCCGGAGAACATCACCCGTCAGCTAGACATTCATGCAGTACGCTGGATCGATGAGGTGCTCGATATCGCGTTGGAGCGACCGCTGCAACCGCGGCATGCGAAGGACGAGGAAGCCGCGGGCAAGGCCGCCAAGGTAGAAAAGGTGGATGGCCCGATCGAAGAGGATTCCGCGGAGACGCCCGCGCGTCCCCATTGAGTCTTTTCGCCAACGTGACCGTACGAAAGTGGCATGCCTCTGGCATGCCACTTTTTTATGTTCGAAAGTCGTCCCGCAGGTGTTTCTCGTAACGTTTCATACCGCATATTGCAAGTGCTTTTCCGAGGCCTCCAATACCCTGAAAGCCTTGGTATTGCTTGTATTGCGGACCCTAGGGGCCACTGGTATAAAGGGCGGCACCGCAATCCACGCGCGACGTCGGAAGCGCATCGATGCGGGGTCGCGGGGCGGCGCCAACAGGGTCGCCAACCATTCGAAGTCGGCGTCGTTTCGTCCCAGACTGACCACGCGGGCCGCATAATCGTTTAAGGGAGTGTCTCAATGAATAAAACCGATCTGATCAATGCCATTGCCGAAAAGGCCGAGCTCACCAAGGCTGATGCTGGTCGCGCGCTCGAAGCTTTCTTCGAGACCGTGCAGAAGGCGCTGAAGAAGGGTGACGATGTGTCGGTCGTTGGCTTTGGCACCTTCACCGTGCGCAAGCGTGCTGCCCGCACTGGCCGCAACCCGCGCACCAACGAAACGATCAAGATCAAGGCCTCGAAGGTCCCGGCGTTCAAGGCTGGCAAGACCCTTAAGGATGCCCTAAACTAAGCGGCTCGTCGCTTGGTTTCGGGTGCTTAGCTCAGCGGTAGAGCACCGCCCTTACAAGGCGATGGTCGTAGGTTCGATCCCTACAGCACCCACCAGAAAACTGCGGAGCGGTAGTTCAGTCGGTTAGAATGCTGGCCTGTCACGCCGGAGGTCGCGGGTTCGAGTCCCGTCCGCTCCGCCACAGTTCGCAAGGGCGCCCGCGTGGCGCCTTTGTTTTTTATGGACCGCGCCGCTCAGGGCGCATCGATCAACCCTCGACGGGAAGATTCCCATGCTGCAGGCACTACGTACCAAGCTTCACGGATGGCCGTCCATCGTCATTCTGGGCGTTTGCGTTTTCGCGATTTCGTTCTTCGGCATCGAGTCCTACTTCATGTCGCGGACGGAGACCTTCGTGGCGAAGGTCGGCAAGCATGAGATCTCTCAGCAGGAGTTCCAGGAACGCATGAACGGCCTGCGCCAGCAGATGGTGGCGCAGCAGGGCGAGCAGTTCGATGCCGCCGCGTTCGAGAAGCCGGAGAACAAGCTGCGCGTGGTGAACGCCATGATCGACCAGCGCTTGCTGGTGGATGCGGCTTCCGATCTTGGCATGCGCGTTTCCGACCAGGAACTGCGCGACACCATCATGGGCATTCCGGGCGTGCAGAAGGACGGCAAGTTCGACGCCGGCCTGTATCGCGCTTTCCTCGCCGGTACGGGCAAGACCTCCAACCAGTTCGAGGCCGAGCTGCGTAATGAGTTGAATGTCAGCCAGCTGCCCAATGCGATCGATGCTTCGACCATCGTCACCGACGCGGACATCGATCGCTATCTCAATCTCAGCATGCAGCGTCGCGATCTGCGTTATTTCGCGTTGCCGCGTCCTGCGCTGACCGACAGCAAGGTGGACGACGCGCAGATCGACGCTTATTACAAGTCGCATCAGGCCGACTTCATGACGCCCGAGCAGGTCTCGGTGAAATACATCGAAGTCGATGGCAATGATCTGAAGGTAGACGCGCAACCCAGCGACGACGACCTGAAGAAGCGCTACGAAGACCAGAAGCAGCGCTTCGTGATGCCCGAGCAGCGCCTGGTGTCGCACATCCTCGTCAACGTGCCGAAGAACGCTACGCCGGAACAGCAGAAGGCCGCGCTCGCCAAGGCCGAGCAGATCGCCTCCGAGGCGAAGCCGGACAACTTCGCCAAGCTGGCCCAGCAGTCGTCCGACGATCTCGGTTCCAAGCGAGCCGGCGGCGACCTGGGTTGGCTGGAGAAGGGTGTGGCCAATCCCGCCTTCGACGAGGCGCTGTTCGCGATGCAGAAGGGTCAGGTGTCCAAGCCGGTGCTGTCCGACGAGGGCTACCACGTGCTGTATCTGCGTGACGTGCGTAGCGGCCAGGCCAAGCCGTTCGGCGAAGTCCGCGATGAGCTTGCCAAGGAAGCGGCGACCGGCGAGCGTGACCGCAAGTTCAACGAGATTGCCGGCAAGCTCACGGACAACGCCTATCAGAATCCAGGCTCGCTGGAGCCGGCTTCGCAGGCGCTCGGTCTGCCGATCAAGACAAGCGAGCTGTTCTCACGCCAGGGTGGTGCCGGTATTGCCGCCAATCCGAAGGTTGCACAGGCTGCGTTCGCGGATGATGTGCTGGCGCAAGGGAACAACTCAGGCCTGATCGACCTTGGCAACAACCATGCTGTGGTCATTCACGTCGACAAGCACGTGGCTGCCGCGGCCAAGCCGCTTGCCGACGTGCGCGATGTCGTGCGCCAGAAGATTCTCGACGAGCGCGTCGCTGCCGCCGCCAAGGCCAAGGCCGATGAATTGCTGGCCCGTTTGCAGAAGGGCGAAGATATGGCGACCGTTGCAGCATCGGCGGGCGCACCCGTCAAGGCAGTGAACGAGGTCACGCGTGGCGTAGGTGATGTTCCGCCGGAGCTGCTGATGGCGGCGTTCAAACTGCCGCATCCGGCGCAAGGCAAGCCGCAGTACACCAGCGTGTCGCAGCAGGATGGTTCGTACGTACTGCTGGCGCTGGACAAGGTGCAGGATGCCGATCTCTCTAAACTGCCGGCGGAGCAACGCACGATGCTGCGTCAGCAGATGGCACGCGTGTATGGCGCGTCGGCCACGCAGGCGTTTATCGATGCGCTGAAGGCGAAGACCGAGATCAAGGTCGCGACGGATCGCATGTAACGCAGCTCGATAGAACGAATGGCAAAAAGGCGGTCGATGGCCGCCTTTTTCGTTTTATCAAGCTTGCCGGCTAGACACCTGTCATGCCGAGAATGTTGTATCCAGCATCGACGTAGCTGACTTCACCGGTGACGCCGGAGGCTAGATCAGAGCAGAGAAACGCGGCGACGTTGCCGACTTCGTCGATGGTTACGCTTCGGCGCAGCGGCGCATTTTCTTCCACATGATCGAGCATCTTTCGAAAGTTGGAGACGCCGGCCGCCGCCAATGTCTTGATGGGGCCGGCGGAAATGGCGTTCACGCGAGTGCCTTCCTGGCCTAGATTGAGGGCGAGATAGCGCACGTTGGCTTCGAGGCTGGCTTTAGCCAGGCCCATCACGTTGTAGCCTGACAGCGCGCGTTCCGCACCGAGGTAGCTCAAGGTGAGAATGGCGCCGCCGCGACCACCCATCAGCGGCCGCGCTGCCTTGGCCAGTGCGGCCAGACTGTAGCTGGAGATGTCGTGCGCGATGTTGAAATTCTCGCGCGTGAGGTGATCCAGAAACTCGCCCTGCAAGGCCTCGCGCGGTGCATAGCCGACTGAGTGGACCAAGATGTCCAGGCCGTCCCAGTGTTTCGCCAAGTCAATGAACAAGTGTTCGATCTGCGTGTCGTCCGCGACATCGCAGGGAAGCACGATGTTGGAGCCGAATGCATTGCCGGCCTCGTCGACCCGGTCCTTGAGACGCTCGTTCTGATAGGTGAATGCGAGCTGCGCGCCTTCGCGATGCATGGCATTGGCGATGCCCCAGGCGATCGAGCGCTGGCTGGCGATGCCAACGATCAAGGCGCGCTTGCCGTGCAGGAATCCCATGCGTTCTCCCCGGTGTGCTGCGTGAGTTGGACTCGGCGCAGCCAGTCTAGCAGCCGCTGTGACGCGCAGCGGCGCAAGAAATCATCAGCTCTGGTCGCTGAGCTTGAGCACTTGGCCAAGGCGCAACGACGAGCCTTGCAGGCGGTTCCAGCGCTTGAGCTGGTTCACGTCGATCGAGTAATGGCGTGCGATGTTCCAGAGGGTCTCGCCGGCTTTCACGGTGTGTGTACGGGTCGGCGTCGCGGCCTGGGTCTTGCCGCGGCTGATGATTTCGTCGTTCATCGTAGAGGGGCCGCTGGGCGGCGACGACGGACCGGCGCTGGCAGTATCAGTGCCGGCGACATTACCGGCGTTCTGCAGCAGCGAATTGCGGAACTGTTCCACGCGGCCGCTGGGCATCACCAGGTAAGAGGCGGCGTGTTTGTCGAAATAGCCGTTGCGAAAGCCCGCATTGAGATCCTTGAGCTCATCCACGGTCATGCCGGCATGGTTGGCGGCCTGGGCGATGGGCATCGATTGATCCAGGTCGACCGAGACCAGCTGTTGTTCAGTGGATATCAGCGGCAGATTCACCCTGAAGCGCCCCGGTTCGCGCACTACGCAGGAAATCGCCAACAGCTTGGTCAGGTGTTCGCGGGTGATCCGCTTGACCGGCATTTTGGGAATGGCCGGTTCGTCCGCTGGCAAGCCGTAGCGGTCGATCAGCTTGCGCGCCGCGAATTCGCCCGCGTTGAACGCGTAATCGGCCATCCGCCAGTCGCCAAGGTCGTCGTGATATCGCTTGAGCAGCGCCATGATCGAATCGGTAGCCTTGGGCATGTCCAGGCGGCCATCGAAATTCTTGTCCACACGCATGCCGAGCGCATTCGCGGTGACCGGCATGATCTGCCACATGCCTGCGGGATTACCTTTATTGCCGGGTACCGGGCGATAGTGGCTTTCCACCCAAGGGAGTAAAGCGAATTCGCCGGCGACGCCATGCTTCGCGGCAATCTGCTGGACATATATCAGGCGGGGCATCACTTCGCGCATCTGCGCTTCGAACGCCGTCGGGTTCTGCGTATAGCGCCTTGCCCAATCCATGATCGCCGGATCCGCGTCGCAGTCGGCCATGGCAAAGCTGCCGCGCAGTTGATCCCAGACATTCGCTGTGTCCCGCGGGGCGGCTGGTGCGGGGATCGTGCGCGCCACGTCGCCGACGATGGGTTTGCCTTGAGGCGGCTTCACCAGTTTGCCCGGCGGGGGCGTGGCGGACTGTTGCGACGGGGTGCCGGCGCAGGCGGCAAGCGCGAGGGCCAGGGCACCGGGAAGGATACGGAGAGAAGGGCGTGTCATGCGCGGAAGTCATCCTTGGCAGCGCGCAGGGTGGCGAAGCGCGAGACGCGGTCGGCATCGGCGCCATGGCGCTCGCACCATCGCGCGACTTCATCGCTGTCGACCCGCAGGAAAGGGTTGGTGGCGCGTTCCGTGGAAAGCGCGATGGGAAGCGTCGGTTGTTCCTTTTCGCGCATAGCACGGACTTGTGCGATGCGCTGCTCAAGGGCGGTATTGCCGGGCTCCACGGTCCGGGCGAAGCGGCCGTTGGCGGCGGTATATTCGTGCGCGCAGCAAACGGCGAGATCGCTCGGCAGCGCAGCCAACCGATCCAGTGAGGCGAGCATCTGCTGTGGCGTGCCTTCGAACAGACGGCCGCAGCCCATGCTGAAAAGCGTGTCGCCACACAGGAGCACGCCTTCGCCGACGTAAGCGATATGGCTGCGCGTATGGCCAGGAATCGCCATCACGCGGAAACTGGCGCGTGGCTGTTCCAGCGATACTTCCTCGCCCTCCGTCACGAAATGGCTGGCGCTCTCGATGCGCTCGTCGTGTGGTGCATAGACCGGCACCTGATGCTTGGCCAGGAGCGCGGCGACGCCGCCGATGTGGTCGTTGTGATGATGGGTGAGCAAGATGGCGCGCAGGCGCAGCCCGCGTTCGACGAGCGCAGCTTCCACGGGCGCGGCATCGCCCGGATCGACCACGATCGCGTCGCCCGCCTCGTCGTACAGCAGCCAGATGTAGTTGTCGGCAAGCGCCGGTAACGGTACGACGTGCAAGGGGGACTCCACTGCGGTTTCGTATCGACTGGCGCAGGCGTCCCGGCTTGCGCGAAGCCCGGGACTATAAAGCGGCGTGGCGGGTGGCTCGTTAGCATGTTGTTAACGGCGGCCTGCACGTTCAGCCGTGTGCCACTGTTGGAACTCCCGCTGTGAGCCCGGTCGCGGTCGTCAACCGCTACACTTTCGGTTCGATTGCAGGTCCCCGAGTTCATGCCGCAGCGCGACAAAGACATCTATGCCAGCGCGCATCTTCGCCACTTGTTGGCCGAGGAGGCGTCGGCGATGGCGCCGCATCTGCAGCGCTGCGCGGGATCGCATGCCTTGTTGCTGTCGGCCCTGTCGCACGATCATCCGCCGGTGCTGCCGCTGATGGGCTGCTGGGCGCGCATGCGCCTGGTGGGGCAGCGGTTCCAGGGGGATGTGAGGGCGCGTTCCGACGAGCCACTTCCGTTCCTGGACGATGCCTTCGGGCTGGTGCTTCTGCGCCACGCTCTTGAGGTGGCGCCGGTTCCCCAGGCCCTTCTGCGTGAGGCCTGCCGCGTCCTGGCGCCCGGCGGTGTCCTGGCCCTGACCGGCCTGCATCCGTTCAGTGGCTGGCTGCCCTGGGTCTATTGGCAGCGGCGTGGCGGTGCCATGCCTGTGTTGACATCGCCTTTGATCCTCGAGCGCTGGGTACGCGCCGGAGAGTTGGACGTCGAGCGGATCGAGCGCGTAGGGCATGTATGGCCGAACGCCGGCACGCATGCCACGGGCGTGCATCCGCTGGGCGGGGCATACGTGCTGATTGCCCGCAAGCGTCGCCGGGTAACGGCGTTGCCCAAGTTGAAGCCGGCGCTGGTGCCTGCGCCGGTCAATGTAAAACTGGCGCCCGGTGCGAGGCGCGATACCTCGCTCCGATACATGACTTTCGATTCTGACGCAGGTAACGATGACTGAAGTGGAAGCTTTTACCGATGGCGCCTGCCTCGGCAATCCGGGGCCAGGCGGCTGGGCCGCGCTGCTGCGCGCCAAGGGAACGGAACGCCTGATCGCCGGCGGCGAACCGGATACCACCAACAACCGCATGGAGCTGATGGCGGCAATCGCCGCGCTGGAGACGCTGACGCGTCCATGCAAAGTGACGCTCACCACCGATTCGCGCTACGTCATGCAGGGCATCGAGCAATGGATTCCCAAGTGGCGCGCCAATGGCTGGATGACGGCCGACAAGAAGCCAGTGAAGAATCAGGATCTCTGGCAACGCCTCGCGGCCGCGGCGGAGGTGCATCAGCTGCGCTGGGCCTGGGTCCGCGGCCATAATGGCCACGTCGAAAACGAGCGCGTCGACGTGGCCGCCCGTGAGCAGGCCGAGCAATACAGGAGCAAGCGATGAGGCAGATCGTCCTCGATACCGAGACCACCGGCCTGGAGGTTCGCCAAGGCCACCGGCTGATCGAAATCGCCTGTGTGGAGATGGTGGCGCGCCGCCCGACCGGCCGCCATTACCAGACCTACCTCAACCCTGACCGATTGATCGACGAGGGGGCCAAGCAGGTTACCGGTATCGAGGATGAGTTCCTGCTCGACAAGCCGCGCTTTGCGGAGGTGGCGGAGGAGTTCCTCGCTTTCATCCAGGGCTCGGAACTGATCATCCACAATGCGACCTTCGACGTCGGCTTTCTGGATGCTGAGCTAGCGCGCCTTGGCGAGCGGTACGGACGGATCGCCGATCATTGCCCGGTCATCGACACGCTGGTGATGGCACGCGAACGCTATCCGGGCCAGCGCAACAGCCTGGATGCGCTATGCAAACGCCTTGGCGTGGACAATTCTGCGCGTGACTTGCATGGCGGCCTGATCGACGCTCAGCTGCTGGCCGAGGTGTACCTGGCCATGACGTCGGGCCAGGTCGCGCTGGACCTGGGTTTCGAAAGCGCTCCGGAGCAGAACGGTGTCCCCCAGGTGATCGCGCCGGTCGTGCTGCACCGCCGCCCCAAGGTGCTGCGCGCCGACGCGGATGAGCTCACGGCGCACGAACGCCGGCTGGACGCGCTGGATAAGAGCTCGGGAGGCATGAGCATCTGGCGCAAGGAAGATGCACCTACGGCGGAAGCGGCAGCGGGTT
This sequence comes from Dyella sp. CR10, assembly GCF_055814425.1. NCBI lineage: Bacteria > Pseudomonadati > Pseudomonadota > Gammaproteobacteria > Lysobacterales > Rhodanobacteraceae > Dyella > Dyella sp. CR10. The sequence continues at coordinate 2,722,453 of NZ_CP185986.1, read as the reverse complement.
AAGCGTCAGATCGAACTTAGTTGGCTCGAGCCAGAATGACGCTGATATTGTCGCTGCCACCGGCGTCTAGAGCAGCGAGCAAGAGGTGATCCACGCATTCCTGCGCCGCGAGATCGCGACGTTCCACGATAGCGGCCAGGCGCGCGTCGCTCACTTCCTCGGTTAGTCCGTCGCTGCACAGTAGAAAACTCATGCCTGACTCGAGCTTCCCGCGGGCCAAGCCGATATGGAGCTGATCCACTGCGGTGATGCCTAGCGCCTGGGTGATGACATTGCGTTGCGGATGGTGCGCAGCCAGGGTCGGGTCTAGCGTGCCGGTGGCGACCAGTTCCTGCACGAGCGAATGGTCGTGGCTGATCTGCTTCAGGCCGTTCCTCCACAGGTAGATGCGGCTGTCTCCAACCCAAGCCACTTCATAACTGTTCGCAGCCAGCCGTAGGGCGGCGATGGTAGTGCCCATGGGAAGGGCATCACGGTAGCTGCGTGCCAGCACCATTAGCCGCTCGTCCGCGCCCTTGATTGCGTCGGCCAAGCTATGTCCGCGTGTCACCAGGTCAACGATGGCATCGCGCACCAAGGCTGATGCCACTTCACCATGCTGGTGTCCACCCATTCCGTCGGCCACCAGGAACAGACCCAGGCCGGCATCGGCATAGTAGGTATCTTCGTTGCGCGCTCGCCGTAGGCCGACGTGGGTACCGTGTCCGAACTCGATCATGGGCATCCGGGAGAAATGTCTGCAGGGAGCATGCCCCATGACAGGGGAGTTGTCACGGTGAATCGCCTCGCGTATCATAACCGGCTCGCGCGGACCACAGTGTGACCCCATCGGAGAGGTGGCAGAGTGGTCGAATGTACCTGACTCGAAATCAGGCGTACGTGTAAGCGTACCGTGGGTTCGAATCCCACCCTCTCCGCCAGATACGACAACGCCCCCATATGGGGGCGTTGTCGTATCTGGCGGAGAGGTAGGAAGCCGCCAAGACGTCTTCGCTAATCGCCGAGATTAATGAACTACGGCGCCCTTGGTTTTCGATAGTGATTGACGGCTGAAACCGGCGACCGTGACGAGTGCTTGCCAGATGATAAGCGTTGCAGCCAGGCTGCCAATCAAAAGGTGCTTTCGCGCCTCTTGCTGGCCATCGAAGGTGGAGATCACTGCGTCACAGCACAATATCGCCAGCAGCATCAGCGCGAAAAGGCGATTGGCTGCGAACTGAGTCGCGTCGAGGCCGCAGCGGAACAAGGTCATTGCGGCAGCGAGAAGGATTGCCGCGATAAATAGCCCTTGGCCAGCTAGCTTGGTCGGAACTTTGGTGAACATGCTGATCAGTGAGCGTGGCTGCCGCATCTCGGCACCGGGCACCATACCCAGTTCGATATCGAAGTTCCCTATTTGCTGGATATTGAAGAATAAGGATTTAACGAAGGCCTGGGGATCGATATAAATGGCTTTCAAATAGGCCTTAACCGTGATCTGCGGCGTGTCCCTTATGAACTGAAGTGTCGAGGCATCCCACGCGGATTTACCGATGAGGGCGGACGACGAACTCGGCAACCCGAGCTTGAATAGCAACTTATCCTGCTTATGGGATTGGGGGAGCAGGCCGTAGTAAAGAGCGTGATAGCTGGTAACGCGTGAAAGCGCCACTTCCGATTCGTTGCCGACCCGGCTTGTATACGTCAGCATGGCGGTGGCGCCAGTAATCACTAATCCACAAGCTACAAGGCGTGCGGTCTTTACGGCAGTGCGATGTGGACGTCTTGAGAAAAGCAGATGATACGTCATGAATGTTGCGGGAACGGCAAAATAGACATATTGCCGTTTGGAGAAAATAGCCAAGTAAAGCATCGCAAGCGTAGCAAGCCCCAGCAGCGATGAAAGTCGTTGCGACAGCTGCGAGTCCGTATCCGACAGCATTCGGGTGAAGAAGTAAGCGAGCATGCATAGCATGGCCAGTAGCGGAACGGATTCTGCATAGAACGAGTTATAGAAAGCTGCGATCTTTGCATTAGTAAGCGCAAGGAAAATCACAAGCAGAGCGGTCACCACGTGGGCAGTGCGCCCCTTGATGGTCCATACCGCAATGACCAGAGCTACGGCTTGCAGCAAAAAGAAGAAGGTGCCTATGTATCTGATGCTGAGCGTGTCTTTGCTGAAGAACATGGCGTTAAGCGCACGGCCGGACCTCCAGAACACGTTTGCCGACGTTGACCATGTCGGACTTTCGGGGTGGCTACCGGTATCCCAATACATCAGAGGCTGAACGACGAAGCGGTCGTGCCAGGCTTTGGTCGCTTCTCGCGCGGGCCAGTTGACCTCCTGACCTGCTGGTTTGACGAGGTAAGACTGCACATAGCGAGTGAAATCGCCGTTATCTGCCACTCCGAACTCACGGTCGACTATGAGCAGCAGGAAAAGACCTACGCATAGCAGTCCGATGCGAAATACTAGAAGAAGTCGTTTGTCCATAAAGGAGTTCATTGCATCCAGAGGGAGCGGGACGTTTCTCTGGAGCGGTGGATTCATCATGCGCCCGAAAGCATCTCCGCGAGTTCGCGGCCTTCGCGTATGGCGTAGTTGGTGCCACGGTCTTCGGGATAAATCTGCGCCATGGTCGAGATGTGCAAATTACTTAATGGCGTCCCTCGGCCAGGCACGTACTTAGAGTAATTGCGTTCAGTGACTGGCTGAGCATATTCGGAGCGCCAGACTTTATAGTCGATGATCCAGGAGCGATCGATTTGCGGGAACATGCGCTTGAGATGATCAAACGCATAGGCCAGATACTGCTCATCGGTGTAACTCCACACCTCATCCTCGGTAGCGAGGTAGCGCGACAAATACGCGATGTGCGATCCCTTGTAATTCGAGGGCGCGTCGAAATTGGTGTGCTCGATGACGCCGACGAAGGGGAATCCAGGGTCATTGACGTTGAGCCAGTAGGTCTCCGATAGACTCTGTTTCAGACGAAGGACCAGGCACAGATTTCCCAAGTAGCGCACGCGGCGCAGGCCGTCGAGCCAGCTCGGCGCAACGCTCCCCTCTAGCACGTCCGCCACCAGGGGAAAAGACGGGGTGAGCAGGAACTTATCGCCACGAATGGTGCCATGATCAGTGTTCAAGGCGCTGACCTTGCCGCCCTCCGTTTCGACGCCGGTGGCACGCGCGCGGAACATGACCTCGCCGCCTTGCCGGCGTATGGCCTGGACCAGCGCTTCGGCGAGGCGGCCAAAGCCTCCCTTGAAGTACGCCAACTCTTCGCCGCCCTTGCTATTGCGCGTGCTCCCACGCAGCACAAGCTTCTTCCACATCCATACAGCGTTCACCGCTTCGGCGAATACCGAGAACTTGGCGTTGATGAGCGGTTCCCACACGACTTTGTAGACTTTCTTGCCACACAAGGGCTCAAGCCACTCGCGGATGCTCAGGTGCTCGATGGTCTTCCAGTCTTTGATGCGGCGGACCTGCAGCACTAGCAGGCCAAGGCGTACTCGGTCCAGTAGGGACAATGCTTTGAAACGCAACAGGTCAAGCGGTGTGGAGAGCTTCCAGATCCGCCCGTTGAAATACATGCCGGTACGCGTGGGCAGGAGGATGACGTCGCCCTCCATGCCAAGTTCCTTCACGAGCTCCGGTACATAGACGTCGTTATTGAACCAGTGGTGGTAGAACTTTTCGACTTTGACTCCGTCTTCAAACTCGAAGACGCCAGCAAGCCCGCCGGGATGCTCGTCTGCCTCGACGACAAGTACGCGCTTGCCTTGCTTGGTCAGCTCATATGCGGCGGTCAGGCCAGTGAAGCCAGCGCCAACGATCACAACGTCATATTTATTCATCATCGTTCGTCAGGTCAAAGCGGGTTGCCCGCGTACTGCGCGGAAGAGTTCGGGGCGAAAGCCGATGGCGATGGCGCCAGCGATAGTGGTGGGTGCCCACAGTGCGAGATGGGCGATGACTGCATAGCTGCCTGCTTGCGCAGAAGTTCCACCCATCAGCGAAATTGCGGCAAACGCGGCAAGATGAAATGGTCCAACATAGCCAGGAGAGGAAGGCGCGAGCGTTGCGAGCGTTGCCATGGACATTACCATTAGCGCCATTACCGGGCTCGCCTGCATACCGAGGCCTTGCAGGGTGAAATAGAACAGGCCGGATTCGCACGCCCAGATCAGCATGGAGATCAGGAACAGCGGTAGCAGGGTACGGGCGCGCGCCATGGCCTGGAAGCCTTCCAGTAGTTCACGGATCGTGGCGAACGCCTTTGCGATGCGGTCCTGCTGGCCGTGGGTCGTGAGGCGATGTTCCGCCAGGCGCTGAAAGTACTTGGCCAGCAAGCCGCTGAATGCCAGGCCGAGTGCAAGCGAGATACCGCCTGCGATCGTCAAGCTGACGGCCGTATCGCGAATTGAGGGGGGGATACTGATGGTCGTTACCGCAAATAGGCCTATGGCGAGGCATGCCAGCAAGGTCATCAGATCCACGAGGCGTTCCATCACCAGGCTACTGGTCGCCGTCGTTCGGTTGATACCCATCGCCTTGGGAAACACCAGAGCACGAACAACGTCCCCAAGTCGCAAGGGCAGCACATTGTTCAGAGCGATGGAAGCCAGGAAGGGCGCGCTGCAATTGCGAAAAGTGGCGGCCTTGGCCGAGGCCGCGCGAAGCATCATGGCCCAGCGCGCGATGCGTAGCGCGTAATCAAAGGCGAGAGATGCGATGCCAAGTGCCAGGAATGGCCAGCGGAACTGCTTGATGGCCTGACCCACCTCAGCAAAGTCGATGCGCGATCCCACGAAGAGCAGGCATGCAAGTGTGGCGATAATGCCCAACACCTGTTTGCCCCACTTGCCGCGCCTCTGAGAGAGGGGCGAAATGGTCATGCCTCGCCTCGAATCTGCCACGGTGCGTTTCCCGTGGCCCACAACGACTCGAGCTCGCGTTTGTCGCGCAGTGTGTCGCACGGTTGCCAGAAGCCGGTGTGATGGAATGCGGCGAGCTGACCATCTTTGGCAAGGTTGGCGAGCGGCGCTCGTTCCCAGGAGGTACCGTCACCCTCGATATAGTCGATGACGCCGGGTTCCAGCACGAAGAATCCGCCGTTGATCCAGCCGATTTCGTCGCTCGGCTTCTCCTCGAAGCTTGTGACGTGCTGATCGCGATTGATGTTCAGCACACCGAAACGGCCGGGAGGTTGCACCGCTGCAACTGTAGCCAGCTTTCCATGGCTACGGTGAAAGGCCAGCTCGGCCGTGATGTCGATGTCAGCTAGACCGTCACCGTAAGTCAGGCAGAAGGTTTCGTTGCCGATGTAGGAGGCGACTCGCTTGAGCCGTCCACCGGTCATCGTATCCGGGCCCGTGTCGATCAAAGTCACGCGCCAATCTTCCGCATGGTTATTGCGGATCTGGTGCTCGCCATTCTTTAGGTCGATCGTCATATCGGACATATGACGGTAGTAATTAAAGAAGAACTCTTTGATCACATAGCCCTTATAGCCCAGGCAGACGATGAAGTCCTTGATACCGTGATGGTTGTAGCTCTTCATGATGTGCCAGAGCAGCGGTTTTCCGCCGATTTCAACCATGGGCTTGGGCTTGGTGTCCGACTCCTCAGCGATGCGCGTGCCGAGTCCGCCGGCGAGAATGACTGCTTTCATGCAATTCCCTTTCAGAGTTTGAGTTCTGCGCTATTGAAGTTGAGACTCTGCTCGACAATGGCTAGCGGCTCGTCGCGTAGCACCAGATAGATGCGAAGCAGATATTCGCCAATGATGCCAAGCAGAAATGCATTAAGTCCGATGCCGAACAATACGAGGATATGAATGCTCGCCATGCCCTGAGGCAGAGAAGGCTGGATCCAGCGCAAAAGAAGGTAGTACAGGGCGCCGAGAAAGCTGCCAACCAGGATGACGATACCCAGGAACGATGCCATTCGAAGCGGCACAGTCGAGTGGTTGAAGACAGCGGTAAGGCCTAGCCGGATCAAGCGCGCCATGTTGAACTTGCTTTCACCGGCTTGGCGCGCATTACGATCGTATGAAAGGCCGGTCTGCTTGAAGCCAAGTCCCGCAATCATGCCGCGCAGGTAGGGACTGGGTGTTTTGATTTGCACAAGAGCGTCAATCACCTTGCGGTCTATCAGGCGAAAATCGCCTGCGTCGCGCGGCACCGGATGCTCGCTGACTTTATCGATTACCCAATACCCGAACCGACGAAATGCATTGAGAATGGCATTTTCTCGCCGCTTCCTTCGCACACCATAGACAACTTGGCTGCCTGCCTGCCAGTGTTCAAAAAAGGTCGACAAGAGCTCAGGAGGATCCTGCAGATCGGCATCGATCTGCATGACCGCGTCACCTCTGGTATGCAGGTAGTTCGCCAGAATGGAGCGTTGGAAGCCGACGTTCTTGGAAAAGCGGATCGCGCGCACGCGCGGATCCTGGCGCGACAGCTCGGACAGCATGGTCCAAGTGGCATCGTCCGAATGGTTGTCGGAGAACACGAATTCCAGGTCGCACTTGTCCTGCATGGTCGATGCGACAGCGACGAGGCGCTTGTACAGCGCTTGAATGTTTCCTTCTTCATTCAAGACGGGAATAGAAATCGATACGAGCGGGCGCTTATTTTCCGTCACGGGCTGCTCCAGTCTTACGGATTTCCTGGCTCTCCGCGGGCAAGTGTGCCTTCATGTACTGAGCGACCGCCGGCAACGTTTCGCGAAAAAACACTCCATCTAACATGGCCGGACGAGGAAATACGCGTGTGTAGTTCTCTTCCCGCGGTTCGGGAAGTGCGCCGAGCGCCAGGAGTTCGCTCGCCCCCATTGAGGCGAAGATGTGCTCGGCCAGGTCCCTCAGGCTTACTGGGTTACCGTGGCTTAGGTCTACGCACCCTGATGCACCGCTCTCGAGAATGGCGCGCACTGCGCGGGCGTCGTCCATTACATGATGATATTCGCGAAGCTGGCGCCCATGTGTCATTGCGAAAGGTGCATTGTCGAGAAGGGCGGCTCGTATTAGCCCGAGAAACATGAAGGGACTAGGTGGGCTGCCGCCGTACAAGGTGTGGATCCGCACATGCACGACGCCAGGTGCGTCCATTGTGGCGACGTACTGGCCCAGTTCCGCCTTGCTCCTTACGTATGGATTGCCTTCGTGGAGCAGCGCCTCCATGACGGTGCCGAAGGTGACAACCTTGGAGCCCAGCTTGCGCGAGGCTTCGATGACGTTGCGCGGGAGCAGGTAGTTGACGCCCCGCAGATCATCTTCCGGAGACCGCGGGTCGAGCAATCCGGAGGCAACGAAGATGATCGATTCCTCATCGGCACCTGCTTGCACAAGATAGTCCGTCACGGCATCGGTGGCGTCAGGGGTGCTCCATGCGGCATAGGCATCGCGCTCCAGCGCCACCATCTGGTCTTCGGAATAACTATCCCTGATCGCTTGCCCGAGGCGGCCACGTCCCCCAAGAAGGAAGTTCATTCAAGGATGCCTTCCCGCCAAGCGTGGATTTGGCGCAGCGATATTGCGCGGGCAGAAGCGGGGGTGTCGTAGTAATCGCGATACCATGCCGCGGTTTCGCGTACTACCCGCTCAGTATCCCAGCTAGGGACCCAGCCAAGCTCATTCCGAGACATGGAGCTGTCCAGCGCGAGCGCTTGAGCTTCGGGCAACGGATTGTCCATGTATTCGAGCCGTGGGCGTTGCCAGTTTTCGGCCATCAGCTCAAGTACGTCACGAACCGAGTGCTGTTTAATTTCGTGTGGCCCGAGGTTCCAGGCCTTGGCTACTTTGCCGGGGCGATCGATCAGGCCGGCGAGGATGAGCAGGTAACCGTGCACCAGGGCCAGTACATGCTGCCAAGGACGAGTGGCGTCTGGATAGCGCAGGGTCATCGAGTCACCGGTCATCACTGCGCGCACGAAATCGGGCACCAGGCGGTCCTCGGACCAGTCGCCACCGCCGATAATGTTGCCACCACGGGCTGTGGCAATGGCCGGTCCTTCGCCCTGTTGCCAGGGGTAGGACGCGGCATAACTCTGGATCACCATTTCAGCGGCGGATTTGGATGCGCTGTACGGATCCTTGCCACCGAGTGGATCGTTCTCGCGATACGGCCAAGCCCATTCGTTGTTCTTGTAGACTTTGTCGGTCGTTATACAAAGCACACCCTTGACCGTCTTGACGTGCCGAGCGGCTTCAAGCACATGTGCAGTGCCCTGGGCATTCACTTCGAAGGTCTCGACCGGTATCCGGTAGGAGCGCCTCACCAAAGGTTGGGCTGCAAGGTGGAGGATGAGGTCGGGCTGAAATGCTTCGACAGCCCGCCGTAGCGCTTGCGCATCCCGAATATCCCCGAAGGTCGTAGGGATGTCATCTTCCAGATGCAAAGCATCGAAGAGTGAGGGTGTAGTTTCGGGCGGAAGCGAAAAACCGTGGACCGTCGCGCCAAGTGATTTGAGCCAAAGGCACGCCCACCCTCCGGTGAAGCCCGTATGGCCGGTAACAAAGATTCTCTTGTCGCCGAGAACCTTTTCAAACGTGACGGTTTGCATCATATGCTAGTGTTCTTCTTGGACTTGGGCGTGCGTGTCAGTAGCGTTCAGAACAAACTTTTGTGCTGGCGCCAACCAAGCTTCATGGCGCGCATCCAAGCTATGTTTGGAGCGTGGGCAGAAAACGAATGACTGGGTCCCCTGGATTGGCATTGAGCCATTCACAACCCCAAAGCGTAACAATTCTATCCGGTTTCGCAAGTTGTTTCTTAGGTCGACGGACCCTTTGCAGGGGCGGCGACCGCATGAGGCACTGGCTGAGCAATTTGCCTAGGGGAAGCAATGCACTTGAATATTCCTCATGATCTGGCGCCAGGGGCAAACGATTCGGTGCTGAAGACGCGCTGGTGCCTGTCGTTGCTATTTCTGCTCGGTCTGGTTCTTAGAATCTGGGTGGTTTTCCATGTGCCGCTCGAGCCGGTGTTCGACTTCAGGCGGTACTTCGAAGCAGCGACTTCCCTGGCATTGGAGGGCGAGCTATCGAACTCTGGACATCCCTACATCATCCAGGGGCCAGCCTATCCTTTTGTGCTTGGGCTGTTTTTCAAGATCTTCGGCATAGGGATATGGCAGGGGAAAATACTCAATATTCTGCTTTCATTCGCGGCCATTGCCCTGATGGACCGCATAGCTGTCTTGATGGGCTCGCCGAACTGGTTGCGCTTGTCGATGGCAGGCGTCATGGCGCTGCATCCTGGATTGGTCCTTTACGTCAACGTACTGGGAACGGAGTGTTTGTCCATTTTCCTGGTGACGGTGGGCGCGCTGGCTGCGATGGGGCGCAGCCTGTGGTCCCTCATTGTCCTCGGAGTTTCCTTGGCGGCGCTCTGCTTGAATCGACCGCAATACCTGCCTGTGGTGATCCTGCTTGTATGTTTCCTGGGGGGTGGGGGGAAGGCGATCGTTCGCCGCGCAGTGTTCTGCTTGTTGCCGTTCTGCCTGGTCATGGCGCCATGGGTGATCAGGAATGCCAACGTGTTTGGTGAGTTCATCCCGGTGAGTGCCAGCGCCGGTTACGTGAGCCTCGTCAACAATAACGGTAACGCTACCGGTCATTGGATGCCGCTGTCCCAGGTTCCGCTGAGTGAGCATGACAAACTCCTGTTTCTACGCGATGGTACGGAGACGTTCTTCGCGCCAGGGGACGAGGGCGCGAAGGTGGTGCGATGGCCGCCATACAACGATCGGATTGCCCTGTCGCTGGCGCTTCGTTGGATCGGGACTCATCCGCGCGAGTTTGCGAGCTTGGCGGGAAAGCGACTCGCGGTGGCATTTTATAGCCCTGGCGGAGATATGCTTTTCTGGCCACTGCGTGACGTTGGCGGCCAGCCTCTGCTGTCTTGGACAGTAATCGCCTTTGACCTGTTCTTGTTTGCTGTCGCCGCCTTCAGCATGTGCGTCATGGTATGGCAGCACGGTGATTATTGGAGGGTGGGTCTGTTCCCCGCATTGATCGTGCTTGGCGGCGTTGGAGCGATTTGTGTATTCGAGGGTCAGGGGCGCTATGTGTTGCCCATGATCCCGGCAGCCGTGATGCTCGCCGTGTTGTTTTTTAACCGAGCGCAAAGTGGTGCCAGCTCGCGCTCGATAATGAAGCTCCGTGCGGAAAATTGTGAGGCGGTGGTTGCCACCGCCCCTTAGCATTGGCTTGCAGCAGATTCAGCCGGCTTTTTTCTTGGCCAGCCGCAGCCAGGTATCGACCACCGTATCGGGGTTGAGCGACACCGATTCGATGCCCTGGTCCATCAGCCATTCGGCGAGGTCCGGATGGTCCGACGGGCCCTGGCCGCAGATGCCCACGTACTTGCCCTTCTCGCGAGCGGTCTTGATCGCCATGGCGAGCAGTTTCTTGACCGCCGGATCGCGTTCGTCGAACAGGTTGGCGACGATGCTGGAATCGCGGTCCAGGCCCAGGGTGAGCTGGGTGAGATCGTTGGAGCCGATGGAGAAGCCATCGAAGATGTCCAGAAACTCGTCGGCGAGCAGCGCGTTGGACGGCACCTCACACATCATGATGATCTTCAGGTCGTGCTCGCCCTGCTTGAGGCCGTTCTTGGCCAATACCTCGATCACCTTGCGGCCTTCGCCCAGGGTGCGTACGAACGGGATCATCACCCACACGTTGTCCAGGCCCATCACTTCGCGCACGCGCTTGACGGCCTTGCATTCCAGGCCGAACGATTCGGCGAAGCCGGCATCGACATAGCGGCTGGCGCCGCGGTAGCCGATCATCGGGTTCTCTTCGTGCGGCTCATAGCGCGAGCCGCCGAGCAGATTGGCGTATTCGTTGGACTTGAAGTCGGACAGGCGCACGATCACCGGCTTGGGAAACACCGATGCGGCGATGGTGGCGATGCCTTCGGCGAGGCGGTCGATGTAAAACGACACAGGATCGGCGTAGCCCGCGATACGTTCGTCGATCCTCGCTTTGGTGTCGGCGTCCTGCTTGGCGTAATCGAGCAGGGCCTTCGGATGCACGCCGATGTGGCTGGCGATGATCATCTCCAGGCGAGCCAGGCCGATGCCGGCATTCGGCAGCATGCCGAAGTCGAACGCGCGCTCAGGGTTGGCGACGTTCATCATGATCTTCAGCGGCGCCTCGGGCATGTCGCCCAGGTCGGCGGTGATGCGATCGAACTTCAGCGTGCCTTCGTAAATGGTGCCGGTGTCGCCTTCGGCGCAGGACACGGTGACGTCCGTGCCATCGGGAATCCGCTCAAGCGCGTTGCCCGTTCCCACCACGGCGGGTACACCCAGCTCGCGCGCGATGATCGCGGCGTGGCAGGTGCGACCGCCGCGGTTGGTGACGATGGCGGAAGCACGCTTCATCACCGGCTCCCAGTCGGGGTCGGTCATGTCGGCGACCAGCACGTCGCCAGGCTGTACCTTGTTCATGTCGGCCAGCGAGCGCACCACGCGGGCCTTGCCGGCGCCGATCTTCTGGCCGATGGCGCGGCCCTCGGCGAGCACCTTGCCCTTCTCGCCCAGGTGGAAGCGCTCCAGCTGAGTGGCATGGGCGCGCGACTTCACCGTCTCCGGGCGGGCCTGCACGATGTAGAGCTTGCCGGTGTTGCCGTCCTTCGCCCACTCGATGTCCATCGGACGGCCGTAGTGCTGTTCGATGATCAGCGCCTGCCTGGCCAGCTCCTGCACGTCCTCGTCGGTGATGCAGAAGCGGTTGCGCAGTTCGGCCGGCGTCGGTTCGGTCTTCACGCGTTCGCCCGGCGTGGAGGAATAGACCATGCGCAGCTGCTTGGCGCCGAGCTGGCGACGCAGCACGGCCGGCTTGCCCTGCTTGAGCGTGGGCTTGAACACATAGAACTCGTCGGGATTGACCGCGCCTTGCACGACCATCTCGCCCAGGCCATAAGAACCGGTGACGAATACGACGTCGCGGAAGCCCGACTCAGTGTCCAGCGTGAACAGCACGCCGGAGGCGCCCACATCCGAGCGCACCATCAGCTGCACCCCGGCGGAGAGGAACACGTCCTCGTGCTTGAAGCCCTGATGCACGCGGTAGGCGATCGCGCGGTCGTTATAGAGCGAGGCGAAGACCTCCTTGACCTTGTGCAGCACGTCGTCGATGCCGACCACGTTGAGGAAGGTTTCCTGCTGGCCGGCGAACGAGGCGTCGGGAAGGTCTTCGGCCGTGGCCGAGGAGCGCACGGCGACGGCGATGTTGTCCGCGCCGGCGTCTTTGCAGAGCTTCGCATAGGCGTCGCGGATGGCCTGGTCCAGGTCCGCCGGCAGCGGGGTCTCGGTGACCCACTCGCGGATCTCCTTGCCGGCGGTCGTGAGGGCATCGACATCGTCGACGTTCAGGTCGGCCAGGCGCGCCTGGATGCGCTTGGCCACGCCGCTCTTGTCCAGGTACTGCTGGAACGCGTCGGCGGTCGTGGCAAAGCCGCCGGGCACGGAGACCCCGAGCTTGGCCAGATTGCCGATCATCTCGCCGAGCGACGCATTCTTGCCGCCAACCTTGCCCAGGTCGGTCATGCGCAGCGAGTCGAGCCAAAGCACCAGATCGTTCAAGGGAGTCTCCTCAAGAGCTCTGTAGGGGTAGGGCGTTGACGGCCACAAATCGAGCCGCAAAGAACTGGTATTGTCCGTCGCCGATGGTGCGGGGCACAAGAAGACCATTGACGCCCACTGCCGCGCCAACTGCATACCAGTCAGGTGAGGGTCAAGCAAAGACAGGCATTCGCGCATGCGCTAAGGTGACGGCCATTCTTTTGCGTGGCCCACGGGACAGGTATGCGGCGAACCGTTTTCTACATCTCCGATTCCACTGGTATTACGGCGGAGACGATCGGCAACAGCATCCTGGCCCAGTTCGAGGGCGTGCAGTTCGATAAGCATCGCCTGCCGTTCGTGGACGATCCGCAAAAAGCGGAGGCGGCCGCGCTGCGCATCAAGACTCGCTACGCCCAGAGTGGCGAGCGGCCGATCGTGGTCAACACCATGGCTTCGCGGGATCTGTGCGAAATCGTGGCCGGAAGCGGCGCCCTGATGCTGGACGTGTTCGCGCCGTTCATCGGGCCACTGGAAGAAGAGCTGGGCGCCAAGCGTTCCGGGGCGGTGAACCGTTCTCACGGCCTGGTGGACTTCGACAAGTATGAGGCGCGCATCGCTGCGACCAATTACGCGTTGTCTCATGACGACGGCATCGACGTTGACTATGCCCAGGCCGACCTGATCCTGGTTGGCGTATCCCGCTCGGGCAAGACGCCCACCTGCCTCTACATGGCCTTGCATTACGGGGTCAGCGCCGCCAATTACCCGCTTACGGAAGAAGATCTCGACAAACTGGAGCTTCCGGCCCGCCTGCGCCCCTACCGGGATCGCCTGTTCGGCCTCACCATCGACCCTCAACGCCTGGCGCAGATCCGCGAGCAGCGGCGCGCCGGCAGTCGTTATGCCACCTTGCAGCAATGCCGCTGGGAGTTGGAGCAGGCCGAAAAGCTGATGCGGCGCGAGAGTATTTCCAGTCTCAATACGACGCACGTGTCGATCGAAGAGATTGCGAGCAAAATCCTGGACCGCTTCGGTATCGAGCGGACCATGTTCTGACTTAAGAGGAGTACCCACCGCTTTTATGAGTGCCGTGCTGGACAGTCGCCAGTCCCTCTTGCCGGATCGCTTCGGCTTCCTGATGGGGCTGTATGCGGAGAACTACCATCGCCTGGCGCACCTGTTCGCACCGCACGAACTGGCGCCAGGGTTCTACGTCTCCAGCGTGGATGACGGATTGGATGTCCGCCTGCAGGTCCAGGAGCGTCATCCCTATACGCTGGAACTGGAACTGACCTACGACTTTCTCGATGCCAACACCGGACATCCCTCGCCGTCGGCACAGTTGAGGATGTACACCGATGCGCACGTCGCCGAGGCGCTGCATTGTCATCCGGGCAGGCACCTGTGGCAGGTGCTTGGGCCCTTTCCGCCCGCGCACACAGTGCTGCAGCATCGACTGCGCATGAACGGGTTTCTTTCCCGCTGGCTCGAATACCTGGCCGAGCAGGGGCATTCACGCGGCACGCTCGAGCCGATGGAGCAGCGCCGGCCGGCCGAACTGCCGCCGGGCCACGAGCTGTAGGTTTATTTCGAGAAAGGCGGGCGGGAGGTCGAATGCCGGGCAACAAAAAACCCGCACGAGGCGGGTTCCTTGGAAAAGTGGCGGAGCGGACGGGACTCGAACCCGCGACCTCCGGCGTGACAGGCCAGCATTCTAACCGACTGAACTACCGCTCCGCATTTTCGAACAACTGAAACCAAGAGGCCCCTGGCTTCCAGTCTTTTGCCGTCGCTTCAAAATGAAGCGTTCGGTTTAAACTGGCGTCCCCACGGGGATTCGAACCCCGGTCGCCACCGTGAAAGGGTGATGTCCTAGGCCTCTAGACGATGGGGACGTACAAAAAAAACTTTGGTGGAGCCAGGCGGGATCGAACCGCCGACCTCCTGCATGCCATGCAGGCGCTCTCCCAGCTGAGCTATGGCCCCACTGCTGTGGAGCCCGAAAGAATAAATAGGGTTCCGGATTTCGTCAAGCATCCGCGAAGAAAATTTTTCAGAAATGTTGGCGTCGCGTGTCGGTGGTGCGTCGGGCGGATGGAGGGGAGCGCTCAGGAGCATCGCGCGGGTGCTCGCCGGCCGTGCCGTGTAGTCTTGCGGTGACTCGACACGGAAGCCTTCATGCACGATCTGCACTTCATCCAGGATCTCGCCACGGTGATGCTGATCGCCGGCCTCACTACGGTGATCTTTCAGCGGCTGCGGCAGCCGGTGGTGCTCGGCTACATCATTGCCGGCGTGCTGGTCGGGCCGTACACCTCGCCGGTGATCTTCATCCACGACGAAGACACCATCCGCACGCTTTCCGAGCTCGGCATGATCCTGTTGCTGTTCGCGCTGGGTCTGGAATTCAGCCTCAAGAAACTGAAGGCGGTCGGCGGCGCAGCGCTCGTGGCGGCGGTGTGCGAGATCGTGCTGATGGTGTGGATCGGCTACGAGATCGGCCGGTTCTTCGGCTGGAGTTCGATGGATTCGATGTTCCTCGGCGCGATGCTGTCGATTTCCTCGACCACCATCATCATGAAGGCGCTGGACGACCTCGACCTCAAGAAGGAACGTTTCGCCCAGCTGATTTTCGGCATCCTGATCATCGAAGACGTGCTCGCTGTCGTGCTGATGGCGCTGCTGACGGGCATCGCCAGTACGGGCGACCTGGAGGCGGGGCCGGCGATGGAGGCCATCGGGCGCCTGATGCTTTTCATGGTGGTGTCGCTGGTGGTCGGTCTGCTGCTGGTGCCACGGGTGGTGGACTACATCGCGCGGGTTGCCCGCGACGATGTGCTGCTGGTGGCGGTGCTGGGGCTTTGCTTCGGCTTCTGCCTGCTGGTTACCGAGATGGGCTATAGCATCGCGCTCGGTGCTTTCCTGATCGGCGCCATCGTGGGCGAGTCCGACAGCGTGGCGCGCGTGGAACGCATCATCGGGCCGGTGCGCGATATGTTCAGTGCGATCTTCTTCGTCGCCATAGGCATGTTGATCGACCCGAAACTGCTGGCGCAGTACGCGTTGCCGATCACGGTGGTGACCTTCGTCGTCGTGCTGGGCAAGGTGATCACCTGCAGCTTCGGCACGTTCGTCGCCGGCAACGGCGGGCGGACGTCGCTGAGGGTGGGCATGGGGCTGGCGCAGATCGGCGAATTTTCATTCGTGATCGCCTCGCTGGGCCTCACCCTGAAGGTGACGAGCAGCTTCCTGTATCCGGTCGCCGTTGCAGTGTCGGCCATCACCACTTTTCTGACGCCTTATCTGATCCGCGCCGCCGATCCGCTGGCGGGATGGTCGGCGCGGCGCCTGCCGGCTGGCGTCAGCGGCATGTTCAATGCGTACACGGACTGGATGGGGAGCCTCAGCCTGAGTGGGCAGGGGGCGATGGTGATGAAGATGATCCGTCGCCTGGTATGGCACGTGATCATCAACATGATGCTCGTCGTGGCCGTCTTCCTGATCATGGCCTATCTGTATCGGCGGAATTTCTTCCATTGGGAGCTCCTCGCGCAGCGCCCGCTGGTGGAGCGCTCCCTGGCCTGGTCCGTGGCGGCACTGCTGTCGCTGCCGATGATCGTGGCGGCATACCGCAAGGCGTCGGCGCTGGGGATGCTGCTGGCGGAACTTGGCATTCCGGAGCGCCTGGGCGGCGCGCTCAACGTGAAGATCCGCTCGGTGCTGGCCCGTCTTGTGCCCCTGGCCGCGATGTGGGTGCTGGGCCTGCTCGTGGCGGCGCTGGCGTCGACCATCCTGCCGCCGCGGGAAGTGGCGCTTGTGCTTCTCCTGGTGGGGCTGGCGCTCACCTGGCTGCTATGGCGCGTGCTGGTCCAAGTTCACGCGCGCCTGCAGGCGGCGCTCAGAGATACGTTGGAGCGCGACGGGCGTCCTGGTGGGCATTCGTGAAGGAAATCGCAAATTGCCACGACGTCATACGGCTTGAACCTTTATCTGGCCTGATGGTCGCAGTTCGAACTCGTTGCTAAGACCGGTAAGGCGCCTCACAATGCGGGGCGCTGCCTCCATCGGGGAGGCCCGTCCGGTGAGCACCGGGACATCCAAAAACGAGGGAGTTTCAAATGAAGCAATTCTTGCGTCCCACGCTGACGGCCGCCGCGCTGGCGGTTGCGCTGGGCCTCACCGCCGGCGCGCACGCCCAGGCCGCCAAGTCCGCCGCTCCCGCGGCCGGTGCGGTCGACAAGACCAAGGCCAGCTACGTGGTCGGTTGGGATCTGGCCAGCCAGCTTCCCCCGCTCGTGCGCGAGGAAGTGGATCCGGCCACCGTGGCACGCGCGGTCCAGTCCGCCCTGTCGGGCCAGAAGCCGACCATGAGCGAGGCCGAGGCCAAGCAGGTGCGCGACGCTTTCGTCGCCAATCTGCAGACCAAGGCCAAGGCCGAGTACGAGAAGGTCGCCGCCAAGAACAAGTCCGAAGGCGACGCCTTCCTGGCCAAGAACAAGACCGCCGCTGGCGTGAAGACCACCGCTTCGGGCCTGCAGTATCAGGTGATCAGCCAGGGTACCGGCGCCCGCCCGGGTCCGAACGACACCGTGCAGATCAACTATGTCGGCAGCTTCGTCAGCGGCGAAGTGTTCGACGATTCGTCCAAGCACGAGGGCAGCACGGGTCCGGCTTCCATCCCGCTGGCCGGCGTGATCCCGGGCTTCCGCGAAGGCCTGCAGCTGATGCAGGTGGGCGGCCACTACAAGCTGTTCATTCCGTCGAACATCGCCTATGGCGCGCAGCCGCAGAACGGCTTCCCGCCGAACGCGACGATCATCTTCGACGTGACCCTGGTGAAGACCGGCCCGACGCCGGCCGGTGGCGACCAGGGCGGCGCGAAGTAAGCGTCGGCTTTTTTGCCGTTACACGGCACGGGGCGCGAAGCGATTCGCGCCCCGTTGCTTTTTGCGGGCCCGGTGAGTGAGGTGTCGCAAGGGCCTGCTAGAATTCGCGGTCTTGAGTTTTTGCGCGGAACGTCCCGACGATGAAAGTCACCATTTTCGGCACCGGCTATGTGGGTCTGGTCACCGGTGCCTGCCTGGCCGAAATGGGCAACCACGTAGTCTGCGTGGATATCGACGCGGCCAAGGTCGAGCGCCTGAAGCGCGGCGAGATTCCGATCTACGAGCCGGGCCTGGAGCCGATCGTCAAGCGCAACCATGCCAGTGGCCAGCTGGATTTCACCGTGGAGCCGGCGCCGGGCGTCGCGCATGGCCAGGTCATCTTCATCGCGGTGGGTACGCCGCCGGACGAGGACGGAAGCGCGGATCTCAAATACGTGCTGGGCGTGGCGCGGACTATCGGCCGCCATCTCGATCGCTATGCCGTGGTGGTGAACAAGTCCACCGTGCCCGTGGGCACCGCGGACCGCGTGCGCGAGGCGATCGCCGCCGAGCTCGATGCGCGTGGCGTCAGCGTGGAATTCGATGTGGTCTCCAATCCCGAATTCCTGAAGGAGGGCGACGCGGTCGAGGACTGCCTGCGTCCGGACCGCATCATCATCGGCAGTTCCAGCGAGCGCGCGATCGGCGTACTGCGCAAGCTGTATGCGCCGTTCAACCGCAACCACGACCGCACCGTGGTGATGGACGAGCGCTCGGCCGAGCTCACCAAGTACGCAGCGAATGCGATGCTGGCGACGAAGATCAGTTTCATGAACGAGATCGCCAATATCGCCGAGCGCGTCGGCGCCGACGTGGAGCTGGTGCGCCAGGGGATCGGCTCGGATCCGCGCATCGGCTACCACTTCATCTATCCCGGTGCGGGTTATGGCGGCTCCTGCTTCCCCAAGGACGTGCAGGCGCTGGAACGCACCGCGCGCGGCGTCGGCTACGAGGCGCGCCTGCTCGGCGCGGTGGAAGCAGTCAACCACGATCAGAAGAGCAAGCTGTTCGAGCTGATCTCGCGACACTTCGACGGCGAGCTCAAGGGGCGCACCGTGGCGCTGTGGGGGCTGGCCTTCAAGCCCAACACGGACGACATGCGTGAAGCCTCAAGCCGGCAGCTGATGGAAGCGCTGTGGCAGGCGGGCGTGACGGTACGCGCCTTCGATCCCGAGGCACGCGAGGAAACCCACCGCATCTATGGCGATCGCACGGACCTCGTGCTGTGCGACGGCGCCTACCAGGCACTGGAAGGCGCCGATGTTTTGGCGATCGTCACCGAGTGGAAGGCGTTCCGCAGTCCCGACTTCGCGCGCATCCGCGGCGCCTTGGGGAGCCCGGCGGTCTTCGACGGCCGCAACCTGTACGATCCCGCCGCGGTCGAAGAGGCTGGGCTGGCGTATTACGGTATCGGTCGCGGCCGCAGCTTGAGGGTGTGACGTGTCACTTTCGCTCGAACAGCGTCTGACCGAACTGGAAGTACGGCTTACCTTCCTGGACGATGCCGTCAATGGACTGGTGTCCGTAGAGACCGAGCAGGCCCAGCGCATCCTGGCGCTGGAGCAGATGCTGCGCGATCTGCGCCAGGAAATGGCCTCGCTGCGCGTCGCGCAATCGCACGATCCGCACAGCGAACCGCCGCCGCCGCATTACTGATTCACCGTTTACCGATCAACCCACGCAAGACAGGTTTTCCGACCATGGCCGAATCCCTGCGCGATCAGCTGCTCAAGAGCGGCATCGTCAAACAGGTCCGTGAAGAGAAGCGCCAGGCCATGCCGCAAGGCAGGCCGTCGCACAAGGGCGGGACGCCCAAGGGGCAGTCGCCGCAGCGCAAGCCGCGCGAAGAGGGCGAGATCGATTTGGCCAAGGCCTACGCCATCCGTAAGCAGGCCGACGCCACCGAACGCCGTCAGGCTGAACAGGCCGCCGCCGAAGAGGCGCGCCTCAAGCGCGAGCGCAAGCAGAAGATTCACCAGCTGCTGCAGGGGCAGGCGCTGAACAAGCCTGATGCTGAGCATCCGCGTCATTTCGAATACGGCGGCAAGATTCGTCGGGTTTACGTGGATGAAGCGCAGCTGGCGGCGCTCAATGTGGGCGAGCTTGGCGTGGTGCAGCAAGGCGGTCGCTATCTGGTGGTGGCGCGTACCATCGCCGAGCAGGTGCGCGAGATCGATGCGCATCTGCTGGCCTTGCTGGTGGACCCCGGTGCCGGCGGCGTGGGCGAGGACGGCGTACCCGACGATCTGATGTGGTGAATGACGCGCCGCGGGGTTTCTGCGTGGCGCAATAAAAAAGGCCGGCAACGCCGGCCTTTTTTATTGCGGATCTTCAGGCTTCGGGCGGCTGCGCGAGAATCGGCAGATCCCAGCCTTTCTTCGGTGCGAAGCGTTCGCCATGCCGTTGGGCCAGCCTTTCCAGCTTGCCCTTGACGATGGCGGCGCCCTCGCTGCGCACATACTGGATCGGGCCGCCGCGGAAGGGCGCGAAACCGGTGCCGAAGATCACGCCGGCATCGAGCAGATCCGCATCGTCCACCACGCCGTCGGCCAGGCAGGCCACCGCTTCGTTGACCATCGGCAGGATCATCCGGTCCTGCAGGTCGGCCGGTGCGGCGTAATCGGGGTCGACTTCCGGCTTCTGCGGCTTGCCGTCCTGCCACACATAGAAACCTTGGCCATCCTTCTTGCCGCGCTTGCCGGCACCGAGCTTGTCCTCGAGGCCGGGTGGCAGTTCCAGGCCCAGGAACGGGGCCAGCTCCTTGCCGACCGAGGCAGACACGTCCAGGCCCACCGTATCGGCCAGCTCGATCGGGCCCATCGGCATGCCGAACTTCTTCGCTTCCTTGTCCAGCACGGGGCCGGGCACGCCTTCGTTGTACAGGCGCATCGCCTCCAGCAGATAGGGCATCAGGATGCGATTGACCAGGAAGCCGGGCGTGCCCTTCACCGCTACCGGCAGCTTGCCGATCGCCTTGCAGAAGGCGAGGGCGCGCTTTTCCACGGCGGGATCGAGGCCGTCATGGCGTACCACTTCAACCAGCGGCATCTGCGCCACGGGATTGAAGAAATGCAGGCCGAGGAAACGCTGCGGAGCGCTCAGCCCCTGACGCAGTTCGTCCAGCGGAATGCTCGAGGTGTTGGTGGCGAGGATCTCGTCTGCCTGGAACTGCGGTTCGATGGTTGCGTACAGAGCCTTCTTCGCTTCCGGATTTTCATAGATCGCTTCGATCGCCAAGTCCGCCGAGGCGACGCCTTTGCCTTCCACGTCGGCGCGCAGGCGGCGTGTAACTTCCTCGATCTTCTCGGGCGTCTTGAGCTTCTTTTCGTATAGCTGGCGCGCGCGATCCAGCGCCGGCTGGATGAACTTCATCTCGCGGTCCTGCAGGGTGACCTGGAAACCCTTGAACGCGGCCCAGGCCGCGATGTCGCCGCCCATCACGCCGGCGCCGACCACGTGGACGTGTTCGATGCCGTGTTCCACGCCGCCGCCCTGGCCCTTCAGGCGCTCCTGCAGCAGGAAGATGCGGATCAGGTTGCGCGCCGTATCGGTCTCGGCCAGCTTGGCCACCGAGCGCGCTTCCAGCTTGAGTCGCTGCTGGATGCTCGCGCCGCCACGCTGCCACACGCTGATCAGCGCGAAGGGCGCCGGGTAGTGCTCCTTGCGTACCTTGGCCGCGGTCTGCTTGATCACCATCGGCGCCAGCAGCTGGCGGGCCACCCAGGTGTTGGTGGCCCATGCCTTCAGGCGTCGCGTCATGGGGCGCGCACTCGGCCGTCGCAGCAAGGCGCGCGCCTCAGCCAGCAGTTCGTTCGGCGGAGCCAGCCGATCGACCACGCCCAGGCCCAGGGCGCGCTTGGCCGAGAGCGCCTTGCCGGTCAGCATTACCGGCAAGGCATCCGGTGCGCCGATCAGGCGCGGCAGGCGCGCGGTGCCACCCCAGCCGGGATGGATGCCGAGCATCACTTCGGGCAGGCCGATCTTGGTCTTGTCGTCGTCCGCGGCGACGCGCTGGCGACAGGCCAGGATCAGTTCCGTGCCACCGCCCATGCAGGCGCCATGCACGGCGGCCACCGTCGGGCAGGGCAAGCGGGCCAGGGATTCGAAGACCCGCTGGCCATTCTCGATGTTCTGCAACACCGTGCCTTGCTTGGCGTACTCGACAAACTCCTTGATGTCCGCACCCACGGCGAAGCCGCCGGGCTTGGCCGAGTGGATCAGTACGCCGGCCGGCTTTTCGATCGAAAGGCGCTCAACGATTTGCCCGAGTTCGTCCAGTACCTCGCGCGAAAGCGCGTTGACGCTGCTGTTGGCCCGGTCGAGCGTGAGGGTGACGATGCCGCTGTCATCCAGGCTCGTCTTCCAGTGGTTGAAGCGCAATCCTTCGAACATGGTCAGGTCCAGCTTGGAAAGGCTCGCACCATACCCTCCCGTAGCGAGGATTGCGAGATGCCCCGGCGGAGCGTCCAAGTCCATGAAAATGGCGTAAAAGCGCGGCTTGTGCGCTGACGCATGGAACGCGGTTGCCATTCCGGCGAGCCTGCTAGGCGAAGCCATCGGGACCGCGTAACTTACCGCCCAGATGAATACCTCCATTGCCGCTTCTGCCGTCCAGCCCGGCGCCGATATCCTCGAGCGCCTCCTGTCCGCGCGCGGCTGCCTGGTGGCTCTGGAGGACGCAGACAGCGAGGCCTTGATCGGCCAGTTCCGCACGCTGGTGCGGCGCACCGGCCAGACCATCTACCTGTGGAGTCCTGAAGAAGGGCTGGGCAATCTGCGCGAGGAGCATGCCGACGTGGTGGCGAATCCGCGGCTCGGCCATGTGCTGCGCTACATCCAGCAAAGCAACCATTTTGGCGTCTATTTGCTGCGCCGGCTGCCGTTGCCGCTCGCCGCGCCGGACGTGGCCCTGCTGCGCCAGCTGGCTCGCACCCCGACGGGCCACGTACGCCGGATCGTGCTGCTGGACGCCCCGGCATCATTGGTCGAAGGATTGAGCGACGTCATCGTGCGCCTGAGCTGCCAGGTCAAGCCAGCGCAACGGCCTCGCCTGCGCGACGGCCGCTGGCTGCTCTGACGCCATGCCCATGCATGCCGGCATCATGGTGGTGGCCGCGCAGCGCGAGCTGCGCCGTGCCGTGTTCGACGCCCTGGACCGCGAGGGTCACCTGGCGGTGCACTCCGCCCGCGACACGACCCATGCGGGCATCCTGCTGGAAGGACGCGCGGCGCTGGGGCTGGTGGTGATCGTGCTGGACGGCGACGCACGCGACGCGCTGGCCGCCGTCGAGCAGTTGCGCCGCCTTCCGGCATGCGCGGAAGCGCCGTTGATCGCCGTGCTCACCGCCGATGCCGCCGTGCGGCCGGTGCAGTTGCCCGCAGGGGTCTCCGACTGGCTGTACGCATCGCAGATCGAAAGCGAGTTGATCGCCCGTTGGCGACGCCTGCAACGTACGGGAAGCGCAGGCCTTCCTCAGGCAGGCGGCTCGGATCAGGGGCAGGGCGATTACCGTTTCGCCTTCGACGAGATGGATGGCGAATGGCTGATCGTCGACGCCGCGCGCGGACGCATTCTCGAATTGAGTCCGGCTCTGGTGCGGCGCAGCGGCTTGCCCGGCGACCGCTTGATCGGCCTGCCGATGACCGAAATGCTGGATTTCCAGGGCATCGCACCGGAGCGGGCGATGCTCGACGACTCCCGGCGCTGGCACCCTTGCCGGCGCCGATCGCGCCAGGGCTTCGAAAGCGGCGAGGCCGGCGCGCGGCAGGTGCGCCACGGCGGTCGTGACGCCGTGGCATTCGTGTTCCGCAGTGACAAGGCCGGCGCACGCGCCGAAGTGGCGCTGTCGCTGCTTGCGCGACTGTTCGCCAGCGGCAGCGGCGACGACAGCATCGCAGTGGCGGCACAGATGCTGTTCGAACAGGTCGGGCTGGATTACCTGGCCGTGTGGTCGGCACGTCCGGAAGATGGCGGTGCGCCGGTGCAGCTGGCGCAGTGCTGGTCCGGCGAAGATCAGCTCTGGCCGAGTCCGCAGCTGCAAAGTTCCTTGCGCCTGGTGCTGTCCGGCCAAGCGATGCTGCATCCGGGGGACGCGCGTCGCCTGGCGGCAATGGACCCGCTGCTGGAGCAACTGGGTCTGAGCGGTTTCGCAGGTCTGCCGTTGCTGGACGAGCGCAACAGCGTACTGGGCGCGCTGCTGGCCGGTACGCGTCAGCCGTTCGGTGAGCTGGCGATCATCGAGCCGGTACTGCGCTGTGCCGCCGCGCGCTTCGCTCATGCCCTGGAGTTGCGCCGCACCCGCGAGCAGGGGCGCGCCGAGGGCCTGCTGGACGCACTTACCGGCTTGCCCAATCGCCTGCTCTTCAATGACCGGCTGGACACCATCATCCGCGAGGCCAACCGCACCGGCGAATGCTTCGCGATGCTGTTCGTCGACCTGGATCGCTTCAAGACCATCAACGATACCCTTGGTCATGCGGTAGGCGACCAGGTGCTCGTCACCACCACGCAACGCCTGCGCACCAGCGTGCGCGCATCGGACACGGTGGCGCGGTATGCGGGTGACGAGTTTGTCGTGATCCTGCGTCACATCGTCAAGAGCGAGGACGTGCTGCGCGTCGCGGAGAAGATCGTGCAGGTGATGGAGGCGCCGTTCCGCATCGACGACGGCACCGAACTGCAGGTCACCGCATCGATCGGCGTGAGCTTCTTCCCGGACGATGCGCCAGACGCCGAGACGCTGCTCAAGCACGCCGACGAGGCGATGTATGCGGCCAAGAGCCTGGGCCGCAACAACTACCAGATCTACGAGATCAGCGCCGAGCAGGCGCAGCAGCAGAACATGGCCCTGAAGTCGGGCCTGCGCCACGCCGAGCACAACGGCGAGCTGCGGGTGTTCTATCAACCGCAAGTGGATGCGGCCAGCGAAGACATCGTGGGCATGGAGGCGCTGGTGCGCTGGGAGCATCCGGAGCTGGGCTACATCGGCCCAGGTTTCTTCATCCCGCTGGCCGAGGAAACCGGGCTGATCGTCTCGATCGGCGAATGGGTGCTGCGCACTGCCTGCCGACAGGCCCAGGAATGGGAGCGCAAGTTCGGCCTGCGGCTGCGCCTGGGCGTGAATCTCTCGGCCGTGCAGCTGATGCAGCCGAGCCTGCTGGAGGTGGTGGCTTCCGCACTTGAAGAGAGCGGCCTCGATCCTGGCCTGCTGGAACTGGAAGTGACCGAGAGCATCAGCATCAAGGCCGCGCCGAACCTGGTGGAAAACCTGCACGGGCTGCATCGGCTGGGCTGCCGCATCGCCATTGACGATTTCGGCACCGGTGCTGCCTCGCTCGACTACCTGCGCAAGCTGCCGGCCGACCGCATCAAGATCGATCAGAGCTTCGTACGCAACATCGGCGTGGATCCCGACGACGAAGCCATCGTACGAGCCACTATCGAGATGGCCCATCGCTTGAAGCGCGGTGTGGTGGCCGAAGGCGTGGAGATCGAGCAACACCTGCATTTCCTGCGCGCCAATCGCTGCGACGAGCTGCAGGGCTATCTGTTCTGCCGTCCGCTGCCCACACCCAGCTTCGAGAAGCTGCTGCAGGAGCGCCAGAAGCTGCTGGCCACCGTCGAAGGCGATGCCTGACGATGCTTGCCTCGCTCCCGGGCGGCCTTATATCTGATCCGCGGATGGTCGGCGGGAACGGTGGCTGCCGCGTTCGCTACGATGCGCCCCCGGCCGGCCGGGGTAAGTGCCATTCCGCACTGGGCCCCAAGCTGGCGTGGCGAGATGCTGTGGACGGTGGCGCGACTGAACTTGGCGGCCCGGTGCTTGTCATAGCGGACCGTCCCAAACCGGCGGCATCCTTTATCAGCGGGTGGCAGCAGTCAGAAGGAGACGGCCCGGATGGGCGAAAACGAACTGGACAGCGCCCTGGTCGAGCGGGTCCAAAAAGGGGACAAGCGGGCTTTTGACCTGCTGGTGCGCAAGTATCAGCACAAGGTCATCGCGTTGATTTCCCGCTATGTGAACAACTATGCCGAGTGCGAGGACGTGGCCCAAGAGGCCTTCGTCCGCGCCTGGCGGGCGATCGGTTCCTTTCGGGGAGAGAGCGCTTTCTATACCTGGATGTACAAGATCGCGGTGAACACGGCCAAGAACCACCTGGTCGCGATGGGGCGGCGTCCTCCGGCGGACGATATCTCGGTGGATGATGCGGTTTTCGTCCCCGGATCGGACCGCATGCAGGAGACAGCCACGCCCGAGCGCGAACTCCTGCGCCAGGAAATTGAACAAACGGTGTTTTCCACGGTCCAAGCCCTGCCCGAGGAACTGCGGACCGCCATCACGCTGCGCGAGGTGGATGGCCTCAGTTACGAAGAAATCGCCGAGGCGATGGGCTGCCCGATCGGTACGGTGCGTTCACGCATCTTTCGGGCACGCGAGGCAATCGACGAGAAGTTGCGGCCCCTGCTTTCGGACCGCGAGGACCTGACTCCATGACTGACAATCATCGCGAAAACCTGTCCGCCGGCATGGATGGCGAGCTGACCCGAGAGGAACTTCGCTTCCTGCTGCGGCGGCTGGACCACGATGCCTCCCTGCAACAGGCATGGTCGTGTTACCACGTGGCACGCGATGGCCTGCGCCGCCAGTTGCCGCCGTTGGCGTCGACGGGATTCTCGGCGCGCGTGATGCTGGCGATCGATCAGGAATCGGCTGCGGCCGGTATTGGCCGGCGCCGGCACTGGCTGCGCTGGTCGGCGGGTGGCGCGATCGCGGCCACGGTCGCGGTCGCCGCTCTGATGGTGACCCAGCCGGCTGGCCGTGGCAGCGACAGCGCGACGCCGCAGGTGGCGACGCTGCGCGGTTCGAGCCAGCCCATTGCCCCCCGGGCCGCCACCGCCACGGCGCGCGTGGATACGCCCGCGGCCGCGCCGGCCTGGCTGAATAACTATGCCGGCCTGCCATCGGCTCTGACCCAACAGGCCTCGGCTACCGTCGATGGCGGCGAGGACACCTTTCTTTATTCGCGCAATCGCCTGAATCCCTATCAGGTGGATCGCTACCGGGCGATCAATAACGGCGATGGCAGCTATCTGCTGCTCGCGCCGCAGGCGCAGCGGACACAGCACGTGACTCCGCCGCAGGAAGCGCCCGCGCAGTGATCCGGCGGTCCATGCGCCCGCCACTCCGGTTTTTCCTCTCGTCCGCATCGGCCGGTCCCGCTCCAGGGCCGGCCGATGCACATCCGGCGGGAGGGCGTTCCTGCATCCCTTCCTTTCCATGCCTGAAAGAACCTAAGGAGGAATTCATGAGTCGATCGAACCTGCGTCGCGCAGTGGGCTGCGCGCTGGTGTCGCTTGCCGTGGCGAGCGGAGCGCAGGCACAAGCGGCAAGCACGGCGCCCGCGCCGACGGCGAGCCTGCCGGATTTCACCGGCATCGTGCAGAAGAACGCTCCTGCGGTGGTGCACGTCGAGGCCAAGTACACCGGCAAGAGCCGCAAGGCCACGCCCATGGTGCGTGGCCGCGGCGCGATGCCTGACGACCCGCAGATGGATATCTTCCGCCGTTTCTTCGGCATGCCGATGGTGCCCTCGCCGGAAGAGCAGCAGCGCACCTCGCTCGGTTCGGGCTTCATCATCTCCAATGACGGTTACATCCTCACGAACACCCATGTGGTGGAGGACGCCGATCAGGTCACCGTGCGCCTGCAGGATCGCCGCACGCTCACCGCCAAGGTGGTCGGCAGCGATCCCCAGTACGATATCGCGCTGCTGAAAGTGGACGCGGGCGGCAACTTGCCGATGGTGAGCATCGGCGATTCGCGCAGCCTCAAGCCGGGCCAGTGGGTGCTGGCGATCGGCTCGCCGTTCGGTTTCGACTACACGGTGACCCAGGGCATCGTCAGTGCGGTAGGCCGCAACCTGGGCAGCCAGGACCAGCCCTATACCTCCTTCATCCAGACCGACGTGCCGATCAATCGCGGCAACTCCGGCGGCCCGCTGTTCGACCTGCAAGGGCGAGTGGTCGGCGTGAACTCGCAGATCTATTCCAACACCGGCGGTTATCTGGGCGTGGCGTTCTCGATCCCGATCGACGTGGCCATGAACGTGGTCAAGCAGATCAAGGAGAAGGGCTACGTCACGCGTGGTCAGCTCGGCGTGGCCATGCAGCCGATCACCGACGATATCGCTAAGGGCCTCAAGCTCGGCTCCAATTCCGGCGCGGCGGTGACCCAGGTCATGGCCGGCAGCGGTGCCGAGAAGGCCGGGCTGAAGCCGGGCGACATCATCGTCGGCTACAACGGCCAGCCCATCACCCAGGCGGCCGATCTGCCGCCGCTGGTGGGCATGACGCCGCCGGGCAGCAAAGCGACGCTCAGCATCCTGCGCGACGGCAAGAAGCAGGACGTGCCGGTGACCATCGGCGAGATGAAGCGCGACGGCAAGGCCGCGACCGCTTCCGCCGGCGGTGGCGAGGCGCCCGCGGCGCACAGCGGTTCGGCGGCGCTGGGTCTTTCGGTCGAAGACGTGGACAGCGATACCCGCCAACAGCTCGGGCTGAAAGCGGGGGAGGGCGTGCTGATCGGTGACGTCACCGGTCCCGTCGCGGCCCGCGCCGGATTGCAGCCGGGCGACGTGATCCTGATGGTCAACCAGCAGCGCATCGGCACTGCGGCAGCCTTCCGCGAGGCCACCAAGGGTCTCAAGCCGGGCGACACGGCGCTTCTGCTGGTGCGCCACGGCGAACAGAGCGGCTTTGTCGGATTGACTATCCCCAAAAGCGGGGATGCCGAGTAAGTCCTTGTATGGGGCGGTCTTCGGGCCGCCCCGCTTCGTTCAGGCTCCGCCGAAAGGCACTGCCCGGAGTCTTCATATTCCATGCGATAATGCCGGGTTCGTATCGCCATCCCGGCGATACGCTGCCTGCGCATCGCCGCAGGCGATGACCGCAGCCAGCGTGCTCCATGGAACTGATCCGCAATTTTTCCATCATCGCCCACATCGACCACGGCAAGTCGACGCTTGCCGACCGCATCATCCAGATCTGCGGTGGCCTGGCCGAGCGCGAAATGGAGGCCCAGGTGCTCGACAGCAACCCGATCGAGCGCGAGCGTGGCATTACCATCAAGGCCCAGTCCGTATCGCTGCCCTACAAGGCGCGCGACGGCAAGACCTATCAGCTGAATTTCATCGACACGCCCGGCCACGTCGACTTCTCCTATGAGGTGAGCCGCTCGCTCGCCGCCTGCGAAGGCGCGCTGCTGGTGGTGGACGCCGCCCAGGGCGTGGAGGCGCAGTCCGTCGCCAATTGCTACACGGCGGTGGAGATGGGCCTGGAAGTGGTGCCGGTGCTCAACAAGATCGACCTGCCGACCGCCGATCCGGAGAAGGTCAAGGGCGAGATCGAGGCAGTGATCGGCATCGATGCGACCGACGCCGTCGCGGTGAGCGCGAAGACCGGCCAGAACGTGGTGGAAGTGCTGGAAGCCATCGTCGCGCGCATTCCGCCGCCGAAGCCGCGCGGCACCGACCGCCTGCAGGCGCTGATCATCGACTCCTGGTTCGACAACTATCTCGGCGTGGTCTCGCTGGTGCGCGTGATGCAGGGCGAGATCCGCCCCGGCGAGAAGCTGCTGGTGATGTCCACCGGCCGCACGCACGAAGTGGGCGAAGTGGGCGTGTTCACGCCCAAGCGCAAGAAGCTGGACAAGCTCGCAGCGGGCGAAGTGGGCTGGATCACCGCGTCGATCAAGGACGTGCACGGCGCGCCGGTCGGCGACACGCTCACCCATGCCGGCAAGCCGGCCGAGAAGCCGCTTCCCGGTTTCCAGACCATGCAGCCGCGCGTGTTCGCCGGCCTGTTTCCGGTTTCCGCCGATGACTATCCCGCACTGCGCGAGGCGCTGGAAAAGCTGCGCCTCAACGATGCGGCGCTGTTCTTCGAGCCGGAGAGTTCCGAGGCGATGGGCTTCGGTTTCCGCTGCGGCTTCCTCGGCATGCTGCACATGGAGATCGTGCAGGAGCGCCTGGAGCGCGAATACGACCTGGACCTGGTCACCACCGCGCCTACCGTGGTCTACGAGATCCTCAAGAACGACGGCACCGTCATGCAGCTGGACAACCCGGCCAAGCTGCCGGCGTCGCCGCAGGTGGAGGAAATCCGCGAGCCGATCATCGTCGCCAACATCCTCACGCCGCCGGACTACATCGGCAACATCATCACGCTGTGCGAGGAGAAGCGCGGCGTTCAGCGCTCCATCCAGTATCTGGCTACCCAGGTACAGATCAGCTACGAGCTGCCGCTGGCCGAGGTGGTGCTGGACTTCTTCGACCGCCTGAAGTCGGTGTCGCGCGGCTACGCCTCGATGGACTACCACTTCGAGCGCTTCGATGCCGGCCCGTTCGTGCGCGTGGACGTGCTGATCAATGGCGACCGCGTCGATGCCCTGTCGTTGATCGTGCACCGCAGTCATGCCGACCGTCGCGGTCGCGACCTGGTCGAGCGCATGAAGGACCTGATCCCGCGCCAGCAGTTCGACGTGGCCATCCAGGCCGCGATCGGCGCGCAGGTCATCGCGCGCTCCACCGTGAAAGCTCTGCGCAAGAACGTTCTGGCCAAGTGTTATGGCGGTGACGTCAGCCGCAAGAAGAAGCTGCTGGAGAAGCAGAAGGAAGGCAAGAAGCGCATGAAGCAGGTGGGCCGCGTGGAGATCCCGCAGGAGGCCTTCCTTGCCGTGCTCAAGGTGGATAAATAAGGCGCGGATAGGCATGGAACGGACAGGGGGCTACCGCGAATCCGCCGGCGCGACCGGCCGGCTCACCCATCTCCCTCCGCGATACACGCTCTGAAGGAGCCCTCATGGATTTCGATTTTTCGGCGATTCTGCTTGGCCTCACCGTGCTGTTCGGTGTGATCTGGGGCCTGGACCGCCTGTTCTTCTACAAAGGCCGCAAGGCCAGGGCCGAGGCAGCCGGGCAGGAACCGCAGGATCCGATGCCGGTGGACTGGGCGCGCTCGCTGTTCCCGGTGGTGCTGGTGGTGCTGTTGCTGCGCTCGTTCGTGGCCGAGCCGTTTCGCATTCCTTCCGGCTCGATGATGCCGACCCTGGACGTGGGCGACTTCATCCTGGTCAACAAGTTTGCCTATGGCTTGCGCATGCCGGCCTTTAACAACAAGTTCGTCAGCCTGGGCGAGCCCAAGCGCGGCGACGTGGTGGTATTCCGCTTCCCCGGCTACCTGTGCGAAATGGATGGCAAACTGGTGCGCAGCGGGGACCAGACCTGCGCCAATCCGCAGGCACCGCTGCAGAGCCAGAACTGGATCAAGCGCGTGATCGGCCTGCCGGGTGACCGCATCGAGATGCATGGCGATCAGCTGATGATCAACGGCGAGCTGGTCGCCGCCGACGAAGTGGGCCCCTACATGGGCAACCCCAAGCGCGACGAAGACCGCCTGATGCTGGAAATGGGCGCCACGGTGTGGAACGAGCACCTGCGCACCGAAGACGGCGTTGCCGTGAACCACCTCACCGCGCGCATGCCTGCCTACAACCGCCCACCGCCGATTCCGAACGAGCGGGTGCCCTCGGTGGTGCCGCAGGGCTGCTACCTGGTGATGGGCGACAATCGCTACAACAGCACGGACAGCCGCTGGTGGGGCTGTCTGCCGGAGCAGAATCTGGCCGGCAAGGCGTTCCTGGTATGGCTGAGCTGGAAGGGGCCGGATGCGGGCTGGGTGGACTTCTCGCGCATGGGTAAGGTGATCCATTAAGCAAAGCGTGACGGCGGTCGGATCGGGCGGCGTGACGCCGGCCCGCCGCAGCGCCAAAATCCGCGGGCGCGATGCCGGGCGGCCGGCAACGTGGCACCATTCCACACATACGTTGCGGGACTGCCGTCACCGGCATAGCGAGGGGACTATGAAAGCGAAGCAATCGGGTATCACCCTGATCGGGTTTCTGTTGGTGCTGATGGTGGTGGCCTTCTTCGGCTACATGGCGATGAAGCTGGTGCCGGCCTATACCGAGTTCATGGGCGTGAACAAGGCGATGAACCAGGTGGCCAGCGCGGGCGTTGAAGGCAAGAGTCTGGACGACATCCGCCGCGACCTGATGTTCAAGATGGGCTTCCAGTACGTCGACGACGCCACCATCAAGCCCAAGGACATCACCATCACGCGCGCCAACAACGCCGCGCAGCTCAATGTGTCGTACGAGAAGCGCGTGCCGTTCATGTACAACATCGACTTCCTGCTGCACTTCCAGAAGAGCGTGCAACTGCAGGGCAACGTGGGTACTTGAGGTTTATTTGACCAAGCTGACTTACCGCTTCCGCGATCCGGCGCTGGCGCAACTGGCACTGACCCATCGCAGCGCCGGCAAGCCGAACAACGAGCGGCTGGAATTCCTCGGCGACGCACTGCTTGGCGTGGTGGTCGCCGAGCTGCTTTACGAAGCCCATCCCAATGCCAGCGAAGGCGAGCTGTCGCGTCTGCGCGCGCAGCTGGTGAACGGTCAGGCGCTGGCGCAGATTGCGCGCGAACTGGAATTGGGTGATGAGCTGAAGCTGGGCTCCGGCGAGTTGAAAAGCGGAGGCTTCCGGCGCGATTCGATCCTCGCCGATGCCTTCGAGGCGCTGATGGCGGCGGTCTATCTCGACAGCGATTTCGCGCATTGTCGCGAGACGGTGCGCGGCCTGTTCGCCGAGCGCGTCGCGGCTATCCCGCGCTCCTCAAAGGATGCCAAGACCCGCCTGCAGGAATGGCTGCAGGCGCGCGGCTGGCCGTTGCCGCACTACGAACTGAAAGACAGCTACGGCGAAGAGCACGCCAAGACATTCGATGTCTCCTGTGCGATCGCCGAGCCCTTGCCACTGAGCGCGGAAGGCCGAGGCGGTAGCCGGCGTGCCGCCGAACAGGATGCAGCCGAAGCCGTGCTGCGCCAACTGCAGGACACCCGATCATGAGCGACCACGACGAATTCGACACTCCCGCGCCTGCCGAGCTGCCGCACGAGGATTTCCGCTGCGGCGCGGTCGCGCTGCTGGGCCGCCCCAACGTGGGCAAGTCCACGCTGCTGAACGCGATGATCGGCTTCCGCCTGTCCATCGTCAGTCCGCGCCCGCAGACCACCCGCCACCGCATCCTCGGCATCGCCACCAGCGAGGCCGGGCAGATCCTGTACGTCGATACGCCAGGCCTGCATCGCGGTGCCAAGCGCGCGATGAATCGCAGCCTCAATCGCGCGGCGCGTTCGGCGATCAGCGAAGTCGACCTGGCCGTGCAGGTGATCGAAGCCGGCCGCTGGACCGACGAGGACCAGGCGCTGTACGACGCACTGGTCGAGCAGAAGATCCCGCGCTTGCTGGCGATCAACAAGGTCGATCTGAGCAAGGACAAGTCGGCCATGCTGCCGTTCGTCGCCAGCCTGATGGAGCAGCACAGTTTCGATGAGGTGTACTACGTCAGTGCGCTCAAGGAGAAAGGGCTGAAGGAGCTGGAGCAGGGCATCCTCAAGCGCCTGCCGGTGCGTGCGCCGATGTACGGCGAGGACGAGATCACCGATCGCAGCGAACGCTTCCTCGCCGCCGAGATGGTGCGCGAGCAGCTGATGCTGCGCCTCGACCAGGAGCTGCCGTACGCCACCACGGTGGAGATCGAACAGTTCAAGGATCGCGAGGACGGCGTTGCCGAAATCCACGCGGTGATCTGGGTGGAGCGCGATGGCCAGAAGGCCATCGTGATCGGCAATGGCGGCCAGCAACTCAAGGCCATCGGCAGCGCTGCGCGCCGCAAGATGGAGCATCTGTTCGAACGCAAGGTGTTCCTGCGCCTGTGGGTGAAAGTGCGGGAAGGCTGGGTGGACGACGAAAACATGCTCAAGAAATTCGGTTACACGGATTGATCGGAACGAGGGAACGAAAACATGCGGTAATCCTCGACGCCTGACGTCTCCCGGTTCCCGCTTCCCGTCTTCAAACCATGCAACTTCTCCAGCAGCCCGCCTACGTCCTGCATGCGCGGCCCTATCGGGAGACCTCGCTGCTGCTGGAATGCCTGACTCGCGATCACGGCCGGCTCGGCGTGGTCGCGCGCGGGGTGCGCCGGGAGAAGGCGCGTCTGCAGCGTTCTCAGCTGGAGCCATTTCTTCCGCTGGCGCTGGACTTGCTGCTGCGCGGCGAACTGGCCACCTTGCAGGCGGCCGAAAACGTAGGGCCGCCGCGGCGCCTTGGTGGTGACGCTGGTCTGGCCGGGCTCTATCTCAACGAACTGGTGGTGCGCCTCACCGGGCGTGAGGATCCGCATCCGGAACTGTTCGACGCCTATGCGCGCACACTGGCACGCCTGGCCGGCGGCGAAGCGCTGGCCTGGACTTTGCGACGATTTGAGCGTGACCTGCTCGATACGATCGGCTATGGCCTGCAGCTCGACATCGAAGGCGAGTCCGGCGAGCCGGTCGATCCGGCGCGGTACTACCGCTACCAGGTGGAACGGGGGCCGACCGCGTGCCGGCCGGACCTGCCGCATGCCTTGCGCGGAAGCGATCTGCTGGCGCTGGCCGCCGACACGTCGCCCGATGCCGCCGGCCTCGCCGCGCTGCGCGCGATGATGCGCGAGGTGATCCGTTTCCATCTGGGCGGCGCCGAATTGCGCGCCTGGCGTGTGCTGTCCGCGGCGCTGGCGCGCCGCTAGCCCAAGGCAGCGCGATACGTTTCAGACGCGGGCGCCGAGCGCCTCGATGGTTTCCAGCAAGGTGGCGCGGAACCGCTCGCCCTGCGCAGGCGGGATGACGCGGCCCTGGCGCAGCCGCTCTTGCAGCTGCACCACGCGCGCCGCCAGCGCGGTGGCGCCGCAGAAGCCGCACGATGCGCGCAGCTTGTGCAGGCGGTCGACGAAAGTGCTGTCCGCCAGCGCGGCGTCCAGCTCCTGATAGAGGCCGACCAGTTCGTCGCGCAGCAGCGCGCGCATGGCCTGCATGATCTGATCGCTGCCGGTGCTGGCCAGGCCCTGGGTATCGTCGAGCAAGGGCGCCGCGTCTGGTTCCACCAGCGCCACGATGCGGCGCAGGTCCGACAGGTCACAGGGCTTCTGCAGCACGTCGCTGAAGCCGCCGGAGAGCAGGCGCTGGCGTTCGAGCGCGTCCATTTCTGCGCTGGTCGCCACAGCCGTGCTTTCCGCGGAGGGTGCGGCCGGATCGCCGCGCAGTTCGGTCAGCACCTGTTGCGCGCCGGCGCCGGGCATGCGGCAGTCGAGCAGGAGCAAGTCATAGGCCTGCTGGCGGCCACGGGCGATGGCCGCCGTGCCGTCATCGCAGGCTTCCGCGTCCAGTCCCAGCGTGCGCATCGCTTCGACCAGGAAAAGCCGGCTGGCGGGGTCGTCGTCGGCGACCAGTACGCGCAGGGCGTGCCGGTCGGAAGGGACGGCGGGCGAGCCGTTGGACGGAGTGTTGAACATGACGAGTCCATGTCGTTCAGCAGGTTTTGGCAGAATGGCGCGACATGCGCTCAACATCAAGCCATCTTTTGTTCTATCTGTGCATCATGTTCGGTTTCGCCACGGCGCTTCCGGCGCGTGCCGATATCGTGCTTAACGCGCGGCTGGTGGCCATGCCGGGCCTGAAGCTGCAGGACGTGCAGGTGCGCGTCGGCGAGAATGGCCAGGGCGGCCTGACCCTGGCCCTGAAGGCGGGCAAGGCCGAGTTGCCCACCATCGGTTGGCGTCGCGTCGGCGTGGACATGCGTGGCGAGCTTTCGCGCGATCCGCATCTGCGCTGGCTGTTCGATGGCGACATGCGGCTGGCCGGCGCGCCCGGCGGCGCCTTGAGCGACGGCAAGGTCGCGATGGTGCTGGACGAGGCCGCCAACACGCTGCAGATCGACCTGAGCCAGGGCAAGTCGCTGGCCAGCGCCTTCATGCCGCTGGACCAGCCCACTCACGCGCAGATCAGCCTCAAGGGACTGCCGGCCGGATGGCTGCAGGGGCTGCTCGGCACGATGTGGTCCGGACGCACCACCGGCGGACGCCTCGACGCGGACCTGGCCCTGGATGTGCAGGACCGCGGCGTCCAGGCTTCCGGTCAGTTCGGTCTGGCCGATGTCGGCTTCGATTCGCCCTCGGGCACCCTCGCCGGGCAGCGCCTCAATGGCTCGGGCCGGCTCAACGTGGACACCACCAATGGGCCGGCGCGCATCGGCCTCGACGCCAGCTTGCGCGGCGGCGAGCTGCTGCTGGGGCCGATCTATGCGCGCCTGCCGGATCACCCGGTACAGCTGGGCCTGGATGCGAGCGCTCACAACGGCGCCTTGGATTTCAACCGGCTGCGCGTGGGTGACGCCGATGCGCTGCAGCTGGATGGCTCTCTGGCCTTCGATGCCAAGGGGGAACTGCAGAAGCTCAAGCTCGACCGTTTCCAGGCCAGCTTCCCTGCGGCCTACCAGCGCTACGGCCAGTCCTGGCTGGCCACGCTGGGTCTGCGCAACATGCGCATGTCCGGGCAGCTGACGGCGGCGCTGGACCTGGGCGCGGACGGGCTGCACAGCTTCTCCTTCGATACCGAAGGCATGGACCTGGCCGACAGTGAGGGCCGCCTGGCCGTGAGCGGCCTGCGCGGCGGGATGGACTGGGCCCTGCACGGCACCCGCCCGGCGACCGCCCTGAGCTGGCGCGGCGTACAGGTCTACCGGCTGACCAATGGTGCGGCGCAGACCTCGTGGCAGAGCCGCGAGGGCAGCCTGGGGCTGCAGAAGGCGGTGGACGTACCGCTGCTCAATGGCCGCCTGCACATCGCCGACCTCGACTGGCGGCCGGCCGCCGCCAGGGGCCGGCGCCTGTCCACCTCGCTGGTGCTCACCGGCGTCGACATGGCCGCTTTCAGCCGCGCGATGGGCTGGCCGGAATTCCCCGGCACGCTGGGCGGCGCGATTCCCGCGCTGCGCTGGGTAGACGACCGCTTCGAACTGGAGGGTGGCCTCTCGGTCAACGTGTTCGACGGCTTCGTCGATGTCACTCGCATGTCGCTGCAAGATCCATTCGGCACGAGTCCCGTGCTGGCCGGCGACATCACGCTGCGCCAGCTCGATCTTGGCGCGATGACCAGCGTCTTCGATATCGGCAGCATCACGGGCCGCATGGATGGCACCGTGCAGAATCTGCGTCTGGTCAACTGGAGCCCGGTGGCGTTCGATGCGCGTCTGCTCGCTGGCAGCGGCGGCCGCATCAGCCAGCGCGCGGTGAACAGCCTGGTCTCGGTGGGCGGCGGTGGTATCGCGGCCGGCCTGCAGGGTGCGATGCTGCGCCTGTTCAAGAACTTCAGCTACAAGCGCATCGGGCTCAACTGCGTGCTGCAGGGCACGGTATGTCGGATGGGTGGGCTCGATAGCGATGGCGATGGCTACACTATCGTCGAAGGCAGCGGCCTCCCGCGCTTGCAGGTCGTCGGCCACCAGACCCAGGTGGACTGGCCGACCCTGGTGCGCCGCCTCAAGGCGGCCATGGAAGGCGGTTCACCGGAAGTCCACTGAGAAGATCCCGACCACATCAAGGAGTGCCGATCATGCGCAAGCTCGCCTATTTCCTGCTGACTGCGTTGTTCGTCGCGCTGGTCGGCTGCGTCACCATCAACGTGTATTTCCCGGAGGCCGCCGCACAGAAGGCGGCCGACCAGTTCATCGGCACCGTGCTGGATAACGCCACTCCCGCGACCAAGCCAGGCGACGACAAGGAGACGCCGAAGCCGGCGCCGTCCAAGCCCGGCAAACAGCCGTCCGCGATGCTGCTGGACTTGCTGATTCCGGCCGCCTATGCGGCCGACACGCCGGACATCCGTATCCAGACCGCCACCACCGAGGCGATCCGCGCGCGCATGCAGCAGCGTTTCCAGGGTGGCCTGGGCGCGCTGTTCGACAGCGGCGCGGTGGGCTTCGGCAAGGATGGCCTGGTGGTGTTGCGCGACGCCTCCAAGGTGCCGCTGAACCAGCGTGCGGAGATCAGCGCCACCGTGGCCGATGAGAACCGCGATCGCAACGCGCTGTACCGCGAAGTGGCCAACGCCAACAGCCACCCGGAGTGGGAGGCGCAGATCCGTGCCACCTTCGCCAAGGGCTGGATCGAGCGGGCGCGGCCCGGCTGGTATTATCAGGACCCTTCGGGCGCCTGGAAGCAGAAGTAACCCCCAGCGCGCTTTTCTCCCTTTTCCACGCCGCCCGGACCCTGTATCCGGGCGTGCGCCTTTTGACGGGTCCCATGAAAGAATTCGAAGCCACCATCATCGATCTTAGTCACGACGGTCGCGGCGTGGCCCGCGTCGACGGCAAGGCCGTCTTCGTCTCCGATGCGCTGCCGGGCGAAGA
This sequence comes from Dyella sp. CR10, assembly GCF_055814425.1. Classification (NCBI taxonomy): domain Bacteria; kingdom Pseudomonadati; phylum Pseudomonadota; class Gammaproteobacteria; order Lysobacterales; family Rhodanobacteraceae; genus Dyella; species Dyella sp. CR10. The sequence goes on along the minus strand of NZ_CP185986.1, from coordinate 2,684,614 downwards.
GGTGCTGTTGCGCATCCGGCGCCGCCACCGCAACTTCGACGAGGCCGAGATGGTGGAGCTTCGCAGCCGCTCACCGCACCGGGTCGAGCCGCGCTGCCGCCATTACGGCCAGTGCAGCGGCTGCGCGCTGCAGCACCTGGATGCCGAATCCCAGATCGCCGCCAAGCAGCGCGTGCTGGCCGAGAATTTCGAACGCATCGGCAAGGTCACGCCGGCCACCTGGCTGCCGCCGCTCACCGACGAACCGTGGGGTTATCGCCGCAAGGGTCGCCTGTCGGTGCGCAACGTCGTAAAGAAAGGACGCGTGCTGGTCGGTTTCCGCGAGGAAGACAACCCGCGGTTCGTCGCCGACATCACGCAGTGCGAAGTGGTGCATCCTTCGCTGGGGCCGAAGATCGGCCTGCTGGGCGAGCTGGTCAGCGCGCTGGACGCCGCCGGCGAGATCGCGCAGATCGAATTCGCCGCGGGCGACGACACGCTGGCGCTGGTGTTCCGCCACCTCAAGCCGCTGAGCGAGGGTGACCTGGCCAAGCTCAAGGCCTTCGGCCAGGAGCACGCCTTCGCCATCTACCTCCAGCCGGGCGGCATCAGCAGCGTGCATCCGCTGTGGCCCGAGCAGCCGCGCCTGGCGTTCCGCATCCCCGCCGGTGGCGATGCGGCGGATGTCGAGCTGGAGTTCCGCCCGCTGGATTTCGTGCAGGTCAACGCCGGCATGAATCGCCGCATGATGGCGCGCGCGCTGGAGCTGCTCGATCCGCAGCCGACCGACCGCGTGCTCGACCTGTTCTGCGGCCTGGGCAATTTCACCTTGCCGATCGCGCGCCGCGTGGCCGAGGTGGTGGGCGTGGAAGGCGAACATGGCCTGGTCGAGCGCGCGGCCGAGAACGCGATGCGCAACGGCATCGCCAATGCGCGCTTCGAAGTGGCCAACCTGTTCGAGGACCAGCGCGCCGCCGCCTGGGCCCGTGAGCCCTGGGACAAGCTGCTGCTCGATCCGCCGCGTGCCGGCGCCGACAAGGTGCTGGAATACCTTCCGCACCGCCAGACCAGACGCATAGTCTACGTGTCCTGCCATCCCGGCTCGCTCGCGCGCGACGCCGGCATCCTGGTGCAGAAGCACGGCTTCCGCTTGAGCGCGGCCGGCGTGATGGACATGTTCCCGCATACCGCGCACGTCGAATCCATCGCGCTGTTCGAGCGCGACTGAGCCATGGGCGTAGAGATCGAACGCAAGTTCCTCCTGCGCGACGACAGCTGGCGCGCCCTCGCGCATCAGCGTGAGCGCATCGCGCAGGGCTACCTGGTCGGCGCCGAAGCGTTGCGCGCGGGGATGGCCCGCGCCTCGGTGCGCGCGCGCATCGCGGGCGAGCGCGCCTGGCTCAACATCAAGTCGGCGCAGCTGGGCATCGAGCGGGCGGAGTTCGAATACGCCATCCCGGTGGCCGACGCCGAAGCGATGCTGGCTGGCCTGTGCGACGGCGTGCTGGAGAAGTTTCGTTACCTTGTCACCGTCGACGGGGTAACGTTCGAGGTCGATGAGTTCCTCGGCGACAACGCCGGCCTGGTGGTCGCCGAAGTGGAGCTCGATGCGCCGGATGCGCCGTACCCGCGCCCCGCCTGGCTGGGCCGCGAGGTAAGCACGCTGGCACGCTATTACAACGTCAACCTGATCGAGCATCCGTATGCGCGCTGGAGCGCCGCCGAGCGGAATGCCGACGATGCGCAGGAGCAAGCCCCATGCTGATGATCGGCCTGGCCGGACTGGAATTGACGGATGCCGAACGCCGCCAGCTGGCGGCACCGGGAGTGTCGGGCGTGCTGTTGTTCGCGCGCAACTTCGCCTCGCGCGAGCAGGTAAGCGCGCTGATCGAATCGATCCGCGAGGCGGCGGGCGAGGACATCCTCGTCGCCGTCGACCAGGAAGGCGGTCCGGTGCAGCGCTTCCGCGAAGGCTTCACGCGTCTGCCGGCACTGGCCAAGGTGGGGGCGGTCTACGATCGCGATCCGCAGGAGGCCATCCGGCTCGCCGAGGAGCACGCCTGGGTGATGGCCAGCGAGATGCGCGCCATCGGCGTCGACTTCAGCTTTGCCCCCGTGGTGGATCTGGCGCGCGGCAATGCCGCGATCGGCCTGCGCGCATTCCACGCCGATCCGGCGGCTGCCGCCGAGCTGGGGCAGGCTTATGTGCGTGGCATGCACCTGGGCGGCATGGCCGCGGTGCTCAAGCACTTCCCCGGCCATGGTTCGGTGGCGGTGGATACGCACAAGGCAGCGGCAGTCGATCCGCGTCCGCTGGAGGAGATCCGCCGCAACGACCTGCATCCGTTCGCCGAATGCATCGAGGCGCGCGTCGAGGCGGTGATGATGGCCCACGTGGTGTATCCGGCCGTCGACCCGCAGCCGGCAGGCTTCTCCCGGGTATGGATCCAACGGATCCTGCGCGGCGAGCTTGGCTTCAACGGGGCGGTGATCAGCGACGACATCAGCATGGCCGCGGCTGGCGCCGCCGGAGGCGTGGCTGCGCGTGTGGCCGCGCACCTCGACGCCGGCTGCGATTTGGTGTTGGCTTGTTTCCCCGACGTGGTGGACGAGGCCATCGCCGCCGTGCAGGGCCGTGCCGCGACCGCGCCGGAACGTCTGGTCGCGCTGCGCGGCGCGCTGGGCGCCACCTGGGAAGGATTGACCGACAACCCGCAGCGCGACCGTTTCGTCGCGCGCATCACGGCGCTGGACGCCGAGGAAGGCAAGGCATGAGCACGACCGACGTTTCCGCCACCGTTCCCCCCTTGGCCGCGGCGCTGGCGAACGCCGACCTGCTGTTCGATCGCGCCACCCTGGAAGGCGTGATCGCCGACATGGGGCGTGGCATCGATGCAGCCCTGGCCGGCGAGCATCCTGTGTTCCTCACCGTCATGAACGGTGCGCTGATATTCGGCGGCCACCTGGCCCTGGCCATCCGCACCGACATGGAATTCGACTACGTGCACGCCACGCGTTACCGCGGCGCTACTTCCGGCAGCGAACTGCACTGGTTGCGCGAGCCTCAGGTATCGCTCGAGGATCGCGTCGTGCTGCTGGTCGACGACATCCTGGACGAAGGCCACACCCTCAAGGCCGTGCGCGACGACTGCCTGCGTCGCGGCGCCCGCCGGGTCCTGGTGGTCACGCTGTGCTGCAAGAAGCACGACCGTCTCGTCGAGGGCATCACCGCGGACTTCAACGGTGTCGAGCTGCCTGACCGCTACGTGTTCGGCTTCGGCATGGATTACTACGAGCAGGGGCGCAACCTCCCCGGCATCTATGCATTGCGTTGAGCAGCCGCGACGGGGGAACGCATGAACATTCTCGGCATCTCCGGCAGCCTGCGCGCCGCGTCGTTCAACACGGCGCTGCTGCACGCGGCGCAGGAACTGGCGCCGGCCGGCATGGACATCGCGATCCATCGCCTGCACGACCTGCCCCTGTTCGATCAGGACGTGGAAGAGCAGGGCGACCCGGCGCCGGTCAAGGCGCTCAAGGATGCGGTCGAGGCCGCCGACGGCCTGCTGTTCGCCTGTCCGGAATACAACGGCGGCATCAGCGGCGTGCTGAAGAATGCGATCGACTGGGTTTCGCGCGCGGGACGCGATCGTGAAGCCGCGCCGCTGGCCGGCAAGACAGTTTGCATTGTCGGCGCGAGCCCGGGTATCACCGGCACCGTACGCGCGCAGGATGCGTTGCGCCTGGTGCTGCGCCGCGCTGGCGCGCGCGCCGAACCGCAGGGAGAGGTGCTGGTGTTTCAGGCGCATACCAAAATCGAAGACGGCCGCCTGGCCGACGCGCGCACGCGCGACGCGCTGGCCCGGCACCTGCAAGGCTTCGCCGCCCGGCTCGCCGCATCGCGCGGCTGAGCGGACGTCCCCACCTACGAACGAAGGAAGACCCATCGTGACCATCGACCTGGCCGTCATCGGCGGCAGCGGCCTCTACAGCTTTCCCGGCCTCGAGAACACGGCGCGGCACAGCGTCGACACGCCGTTCGGCAAGACCTCGGCCGACGTGGTGATCGGCGACTTCGCCGGCAAGCGGGTGGCCTTCCTGGCCCGGCACGGCGAGAGCCACGGCGTGCCGCCGCACCGGGTCAACTACCGCGCCAACCTGTGGGCGCTGCATTCGCTGGGCGCGCGCACCGTGATCGGCGTGAACGCAGTCGGCGGCATCCGCGACGACATGGGGCCGCGCGTGATCGTGGTGCCCGACCAGGTCATCGATTACACCCATGGCCGGTACACGAGCTTCTGCGACGTCGAAGGCGCCGAGGTGCGGCATATCGACTTCAGTGAGCCCTATACGGAAGCATTGCGCCGCCGATTGATCGATGCGGCAGGCAAGGCGGGCGTCGCGGTGATCGATGGCGGCTGCTACGGCGCCACCCAGGGACCGCGACTGGAAACCCGCGCCGAGATCGCCCGCATGAAGCGCGACGGCTGCGACCTGGTCGGCATGACCGGCATGCCTGAGGCCGCCTTGGCGCGCGAGCTCGACCTCGCTTACGCCTGCCTTGCCTTGGTGGCGAATTTCGCCGCCGGCTGTGGCGACGAAGCGGAGATCAGCATTGACGAAATTTTCGCGCACCTTAAGGCAGCCACCGCGGAAGTGCCGCTTATTCTCGACGCGCTGCTCAAAAGCTGAGCATCTCTGCCCATCCCGCCCCGGCTATACGCTCCCGCATATTGCGCTTTCCTATGAAACATGTTGATACTTCCGCCCGTGCCAGGGGCGGCGAACCAAGGGGTCGTGGTGGTTCTGCAGGAAGCCATGGTGCATCCAATCCATGATTCAGAGGTTCACGCAATGCGTTTCGGTACGGTCAAGTGGTTCAACGACGCCAAGGGCTTTGGTTTCATCGCGCCCGAGGACGGTGGGGAGGACGTGTTCGTCCACTTTTCGGCGATCAACGCCAAGGGTTTCCGCAGTCTGCAGGAAGGCCAGCGCGTGAAGTTCGAAGTGACGACGGGCCCGAAGGGTGCCCAGGCTTCGGGCGTCGAAATCGCCTAATAAGCCGCGCCGGCGTTGCGTCGGCCACCGGTTGAAAAACGAAAAGCCTCGCATCGGAAGATGCGAGGCTTTTTCTATGCGGCGGAGGGCGAGGGCGCGCGGCGCTCCCTGCGGTCCGCGCGCGGCGGTGCGGTCGACCCGCGGATCACCAGCTCCGGCACGAAGCGCTCGCTGCCCGGCAGGCTTCCCTTCTGCAACTGCTCCAGCAGGCGCGATGCGGCATGCCGTCCGATCTCGAGGGTGGACTGGCTGGCTGTGGTAAGCGCGGGCCAGGCCTGGCGCGAGAACGGATTGTCTTCGAAGCCGGCGATGGACAGGTCCCACGGCACGTCCAGTCCGGCCGAGCGCGCTGCGGCCAGCGCGCCGGCGGCGATTTCGTCATTGCTGCCGAAGATCGCGGTGGGCGCGTCCTTGCCGGCCAGCAGCTTGCGCGCGCGGCGGAAGCCGTCCTCGAAGGTATAGGTGCCTTCCAGCACGAATTTCTTGCGTACGGGGATGCCGTGTTCTTTCATCGCATCCGCATAACCCTCATAGCGTTCGGGACTGGAACGGTAATGCGGGTCGCCCCACAGGAAGGCGATTTCGGTGTGGCCCAGCTGGATCAGGTACGCGGTGATCGCATAGGCCGCGCGATGGTCGTCCACGTAGACGCAGGGCGCGCCATCACGTGGATCGCCGCGCGCCGCGATGATCCGCGCATAGGCCACGTCCTGCGCTTTGAGCTTGGCCAGCAGCCGCGCGTTCTCCGACATCGGCGGTGTCAACACCAGTCCCGCGAGTCGCGCGTTCTTGGCCAGCAGAGACAGCTCATCCACCAGTCGCGGCGAGCGCGGGTCGCAGGGATAGATCAGCAGCTCGTAGCCGCGTTCGCGGCAGGCTGCCAGCACGCCGTTCTGCAGGCTGAGGATGTAATTGGCGTTGGGGTTGTCGTCGTAGACCAGGGCGATGGTGAACGAGCGGGTGCCGCGCAGGCTGCGTGCCGTGGCATCGGGACGGTAGTGCAGAGTCTCGATCGCCTTGCGCACCTTCTGCACGGTGTCGGCATGCACGGTCGGCTCGAGATTGATGACCCGCGATACCGTCATCGGCGATACGCCGGCGAGACTGGCGACGTCTTTGATGGTGGGCCTGCGCAACGCGACGCTCTCCCCTGGCGGCGGTGCTTCATCCTAGCCGAAGAAACGGCACGCGGAAGCGTTTTTATCATTCGCGAATAACGCGTGCGCGCGATCAGGCTTGAACAGGTAGCGTTACCAGCAATGCGGCGATGAAGAGAACGATGGGTTCGCCTTGCCGTCGAGAGGACGTTGAGCGGCAGCTTCGCCATGGCCGCCGGAGCCGCTATCTACTCCTTATATATAAGTCTGTTGGCGCGTCCCCTGCCCCGCGATGGACGCGTCGCACCCCTCCAATAGTTTCTTGCGGCAACCGTTGATAACGTTACCATGACCGTTTAGCATCGATCCGAGTGACAGGGGCACGACATCAGAATGTCCATCACGTGACTGGGGAGAGTCGATGCAAGATCGTGCGTGGGGAGCCGTGGCGGCATCGCCGCGGGTGATGCTGGCGGCGGATGTGGGGGGCACGCATGCGCGTGTGGGCCTGACGGCCGTGCCTGCCGCGGGCGCCGCGCCGCGGACTCTGGCCCACGCACGCTATCTCTGTGCCGACTGGCCTGGCCTGGCCGAGATCCTCGTCGACTTCGTGGCGCGCCACAGTGGCGGGCGAACCATCGACGCGGCTGCGCTCGCCGTAGCCGGCTACGTACGCGATGGCGAACTGGTAGCCGAGAACCTGCGCTGGCCGGTGCGCCTGGCCGAACTGCGCGACCGGCTCGGGCTTGCGCAGCTGAGCGTAGTCAATGACTTCGAAGCCCTGGCTTTCGCTACCCAGTACCTGAGCGAGTACGAAAGTCTCGCGGTGATCGAAGCGCCCATCGCGGCCGGCCCGGTCGCGGTGGTCGGCCCCGGTACCGGCCTGGGCTGCGCCTTGCTGCTGCCCGGCGACACCAGCGCGATCGTGCTGCCCAGCGAAGGCGGTCATGTCGCGCTGGCACCGGGCGACGAGCGCGAAATGGATCTGCTGCGGCTGCTCTCGCGTGGCCGCGATTACGTGCATACCGGCCATGTGCTATCCGGGCCGGGCCTGGTGAATCTCTACCGCGCGCTAGGCGAGCTGGACGGCTTGCCGGCAGTCCATGCGAAGCCCGAACAGATCAGCGCGGCCGCGTTGAGCGGCAACGATCCGCTGGCGCTGGAAACGCTGCGTGTGTTCTGCGCGATGCTCGGTGGTTTCGTCGGCGACCTGGCGGTGTTGTTCAAGGCGTCCGGCGGCGTCTATCTCGCCGGCGGGATCTTGCCGCAGCTGCGCGATTTCCTGCCTCGCAGCGAGTTCCGCGAGCGCTTCTTCAATAAAGGCGTGATGCGCGAATTTCTCGCGGGCATCCCCGTGCGCCTGATCGAGCACGGCCAGCTCGGCCTGCTCGGCGCGGCGGGGCTGCTGGCGCTCGAGTACGCATGAAGCAACGCAATGGTGCCGTCAGGCGCCATCCACGCAGAAGGACCGGTACCAATCCGGACGAGCGAGCGGCCAGGCGCCGAGACGGTGCAGGCGGATCGTTGGAGAGGGGCATGACAACACATCCATTGGCGAGGTGAGCAGACATGTGGGCAACGAAACAGTGCGGGCCTGAGCTGTCCCGCAAGGCATTGGCGGTCGTCCTGGGGTTGTCGCTGAGCGGTGCCGTATTCGCGCAGGCGACCACCGGCTCGATCTTCGGCACCGTGAGCGGCGACGCCGCCGGCACTACCGTGCTGGTGCAGGGCGACAATGGCGTGTCGCGCCGCATCCCTGTCGGCGCCGACGGTCGTTACCAGGCCGGTGCGCTGCCGGTGGGTGTGTACAAGGTGATGCTGGAGCGGCAGGGCGCGGTGGTGGCGACGCGCGAGCAGGTCTCGCTGCGCGTCAGCAGCGGCACCCAGATCGATTTCGCCGGCACGGGCGCGAGCGCCGGTGCCACCAACCTGCAGGGCGTGCAGGTGACCGCCAGCGCGTTGCCGCCGATCGACGTCAGCAGCGTGGATTCGCGCACGGTGATCACCGCGCAGCAACTCGACGCGCTGCCGCTGGCACGCACCGCCGAAGACATCGCGCTGCTCGCGCCGGGCACGGTCACCTCCGGCTCCAACTTCACCAGCCGTATCGGCGGCGGTGGCGACCTGGTCTCCTTCGGCGGCGCGTCCGGTGCGGAGAACGCGTACTACATCAACGGCTTCAACACGACCGATCCGTACAAGGGGCAGGGCGCGCTGCAACTGCCGTACGGCGCGATCGACCAGCAGGAAGTGCTCACCGGCGGCTATAGCTCGATGTATGGCCGCTCCGATGGCGGCGTGATCAGCCAGGTAGGCAAGAGCGGCACCAACGAATGGCATTTCGGCGCGCAGGCGCAGTGGACGCCGCGCTCGCTGATGTCCTCGCCGGACGACATCGTCTACGCGCGCAACCGTTATGCGGGCAAGCTGTACCAGTACCGCCAGGACGACAAGTCGTGGCGCACCACCTATAGCGCTTATGTCGGCGGCCCGCTGATCAAGGATCGCCTGTACTTCTTCGTCGCCGCCGAGGCGGACAAGGAGCAGGGCACGGAGACCTCCAAGAGCGACGCCAGCAGCCCCTCGCGCAACAACTACACCTACACCACGCCTAAGTGGTACGCCAAGCTCAACTGGAACATTACCGACAACCACCTGCTCGAACTCACCGGCATCCAGAGCGAGCAGCACGGTTCGGGCAGCAACTACGCGTTCGATTACACCACTCGCCGCGCCGGTGCGTTCCAGTCGTATTCCGACCGGACCAAGACCGGAGGCGATGCTTACATCGTCAAGTACACCGGCTATCTCACCGACAACATCACGTTGAGTGCGATGTACGGCAAGATGCGCCTGCACGATTACTCGGCGCCGGTCAGCTACGACCCGAACCTGCCGTACCTGCAGAACATCCAGGACCAGAACCTCGCGCTCACCGGTGGCCGGCCGATCGGCAACAGCCAATCCACCTTTTCGGTGCCGGCGCCGACGCAGGGTTCGCAGAACACCAATCTGCGCATCGATCTGGAATGGCGCCTGGGCGATCACAAGATCAACCTCGGCATCGACGACCAGACGCCGCGCACCATCGACCAGGGCAGCAACAGCCTGACCTGGACCTATGCGCACAACAACGACGCCACCGCGCCGGTCGATCCGGACAACGGCATCGGCGCGCCGGGCGGCAACGGCTACTACGTGATGAAGGAAGTGGTGACCGGTGCGGCGGGCGTGAAAACCGTGGAGCATGCGCAGTACATCGAAGACACCTGGCAGGTGAGCGATCGTTTCCTGCTCAACGTCGGCCTGCGCAACGATGCTTTCGCCAATTACAACAACAGCGGGCAGAAATTCACTTCGCAGAACCACAACTGGTCGCCGCGCCTGGGCTTCAGCTGGGATGTGTACGGCGACGCCAGCCTGAAGGTGTACGGCAACGCCGGCCGCTACTACCTGGCGATCAACAACAATACGGCCTATGACGGCGCCACCGGCTACGCCTGGAACCGCACCTACTACACCTACACCGGCATCGATGCCAACGGCATGCCCACCGGCCTGACGCCCTTCGGCTATTACGACGTCAACGGCCATACCGGCCAGGCGCCCGATCCGCGCACGGTGGCCTCCAAGAACCTGGGCGCGGAATACCAGGACGAGTTCATCCTGGGCGCCACCAAGGCGATCACGCCGGAGTGGATCGCCGGGGTGAAAGGCACCTTCCGCGTGCTGCGGCAGATCTCCGACGACGTGTGCGACAGCGCCAACCTGCTCATCGCCAAGACCAAGGCGATGTACAACCTCACCGACGACCAGATCACCGCCAACCGCGGCGCCTGCTACATCTTCAACCCGGGCAAGACCAACAACTTCGACGTGCTCACCACCCAGGGCTACCTGCGCGTGCCGATGAGCAACGCCGACTGGGGCTTCGCGCAGGGACCCAAGCGCAAGTACTACGCGCTGGAGATGTTCCTGGAACATCCGCTGGGCAAGGATGACTGGGGCGGCCGCGTGAGCTACGCGTACTCGCGCAGCTACGGCAACTCCGAGGGCCTGCTGCAGGTGTCGCGCGGCAACGATTCGGTGGGTGTGACGCAGGACTGGGACAACGCGTATGTGATGGACCGCGCCAACGGCGTGCTCGGCAACAACCGCACGCACCAGATCAAGGCCTACGGCGTTTACCGCATATCGCCGGAATGGATGGTCTCCGGCGTGGCCAACCTGGCCTCGGGCGGGCCGCATAACTGCCTGGGCTTCTTCGGCCCGGACCAGACCCAGCCCGACGGCTACGGCTCGTATTACCACTGGTGCAACGGCAAGCCATCGGTGCCCGGCTCGAAGGGTGACCTGCCGTGGACCTACCGCGTGGACCTCAACCTGACCTACCGCCCGGCCTTCGCGGACCACAAGCTGGCCTTCAACCTGAGCGTGTTCAATGTGCTCAATCAGCAGCGGCCGCTGGTGCTGTACACCCGCTACAACAGCACCAACACGCCGGACAAGCTCAACGACCTGTACGACACGGTGAAGGTGATGGAGTCGCCGCGCTACGTGCGCTTCGGCGTCAGCTACGACTTCTGATCCGCCCTTGCCCGCGGTCGGCCCATGCCGGCCGCGGGCGTTCGCCTGTACTCTCGGGCGAACGCCGTTCCCACCTACCTGCCAGGAGACGCCCGATGGCCGATCGCCGTCGCTTTCTCAAGACCGCCGCACTGGGCGTGACCGCCGCGGCGCTTTCCTCCCGCCTCGCGCCGGCGTGGGCCGAGGGCAAGAACGCCGCGCCGTCCGGCGGACGCAAGCCGCGCGTCATTTCCACCTGGGACTTCGGCGTGCCCGCCAATATCGCGGCCTGGGCCATCCTCGCCAAGGGCGGCCGTGCGCTGGACGCGGTAGAGGCCGGCGTGATGATCCCGGAAGCGGATCTGAAGAATCACAGCGTAGGCCGCGCGGGTTATCCCGACCGCGACGGCCACGTCAGCCTGGACGCCAGCATCATGGACGGCGATGGCAGCTGCGGCGCGGTCGCCGCGCTGGAAAACATCGCCCATCCCATCCAGGTCGCGCGCCGCGTCATGGAGCGCACCCCCCATGTGCTGCTGGTGGGCGAGGGCGCCCAGCAGTTCGCGCTCGAGCAGGGCTTCAAGAAAGAGAAGCTGCTGACGCCGGAGTCGGAAAAAGCCTGGCACGAGTGGTTGAAGACCGCCCATTACCAGCCCAGCGCCAACAGCGAGGTGCGCGATTACGGCAAGGGTGCGGGCGGCAAGGACAACCACGACACCATCGGCATGCTCGCCATCGACGCGCAAGGCCGGCTGGCCGGCGCATGCACCACCAGCGGCATGGCATGGAAGCTGCGTGGCCGCGTAGGCGACAGTCCGATCATCGGCGCGGGTCTGTACGTCGACGGCGATGTCGGCGGCGCCACCTCCACCGGCGTGGGCGAGGAAGTGATCCGCAACGCTGGCAGCTTTCTGGTGGTCGAGCTGATGCGGCAGGGACGCTCGCCGCAGCAGGCCTGCGAAGAGGCGGTGATGCGCATCGTCAAGAAGCGGCCGCAGGCATCGAAGGATCTGCAAGTCGGCTTTCTCGCCATCAATCGCGAAGGCGACATCGGTGCGTTCGCGATCCAATCCGGTTTCAGCTACGCGGTATGCGACGGCGCAAAGCAGGACGGTCTGTTCCCCTCCAAGAGCGTGTATGGATGAGTAGCCGCTATCTGCTCGAAGTGGCGGCCAACTCCGTAGCCTCCGCGCAGGCTGCGCAGGATGGCGGTGCCGGTCGCGTAGAGCTTTGCACTGGCCTCGAACTGGGCGGTCTCACGCCATCGGCGGCGTTGATCGCGATGGTGCGCGAACGCCTGCACATCCCGTTGTACGTGCTGGTGCGTCCGCGCGCCGGCGATTTTCTGTATAGCGATCTCGAATGCGAAACGATGCAGCGGGATATCGAAACCTGTGCCGCGTTGGGATGCGACGGCGTGGTGATCGGCGTGCTCGACGCCGAGGGACGCGTGGACAGCGAGCGCTGCAAGCCGCTGGTGCGCGCGGCCGGCGGCATGGGCGTGACCTTCCATCGTGCCTTCGATCTCACCGTCGATCCCGAACAGGCGCTGGAGGATGTGATCGCGCTCGGTTGCGAGCGCGTGCTCACTTCGGGCGCGCGAGCCAGTGCGATGGACGGCGCGCCGTTGATCCGGCGGCTGGTCGAACGGTCGGACGGATGCATCGTGGTGATGCCCGGTGCCGGCGTCACGCCGCAGAACATCGCCGCCCTGGCCGAAGCGACTGGTGCGACCGAGCTGCATGCGTCGGCCAAGCGATCGTTGCCGTCCGGCATGCGGCATCGTCGTCCGGAGCTGCATGACATGGAAGGCGGCGAAATCCGCAGCGACGTGGAGCAGGTGCGGGCGCTGATCGCAGCACTGCAGCTTTAGCGCCACCAGCTTTCTATCTATCCTCTTCGGGGGAGTGCTGGGGTGTGTGGGGCTTAAGGAGCGTAGAAGCGAGAGCCCGGCAGCTCACGCGAAGAAGGCACGGAGATGTGCCTGGCTCCGATGAGCGAGGAAAGCACAGCACGTGCCTGAGCTTTCCCCGCGTACTTCCCCGAGAAGAGAAAGGTTCGAACCCGGCGGCTACGCGACAAACTGCAACCGCGCCAGTTCTGCATACAGCCCGCCCTCGGCCAGCAAGCTCTCGTGCGTTCCTTGCGCCACGATCCGCCCGCCGTCCATCACGACAATGCGGTCGGCGCGTTGTACGGTCGCCAGGCGATGGGCGATGACCAGGGTAGTGCGGCCCTTTTCCAGCCGCTCCAGCGCCTGCTGGATCGCCGCCTCCGACTGCGCGTCGAGCGCCGAGGTCGCTTCGTCAAGCAGCAGCAGCGGCGCATCGCGCAGGATCGCGCGGGCAATGGCTACGCGCTGGCGCTGGCCGCCGGAGAGGCGGACGCCGCGTTCGCCCAGTTCAGCGCCGTAGCCGCCGTCCAGGGCGCCGATGAATTCGTGCGCTTCGGCCGCGCGCGCGGCGTCGTGCACTTCGTCATCGCTGGCATCCTGGCGGCCGAAGCGGATGTTGTCCGCCGCGGTGCCACTGAAGATCACGGTCTCCTGTGGCACTAGCGCGATGGCGCCGCGCAGGTCGGGCAGTGCCAGCGTGCGCAGGTCGATGCCGTCGAGCGTGATGCGGCCGCGCTGCGGATCGTAGAAACGCAATAGCAGCGCGAACACGGTGCTCTTGCCGGCACCGGAGGGTCCGACCAGGGCGACCGTCTCGCCCGGTTCGATGCGCAGGTCGAAATCGTGCAGCGCGGGAGCATCGGGGCGTGTCGGGTAGTGGAAGGCGACATTCTCGAAGCGCAGCGCGCCGCTCACCGGCTTGGGCAGCGGCGCAGGCTGGGACGGGCTCGCCACGTCGGCGCGTTCGGCGAACAGTTCGCCGATGCGTTCCATCGCGCCGGCTGCGCGCAGCACGTCGCCCCACACTTCGGACAGGCCCGCGACCGAGCCGGCGGCGAAGATCGCGTAAAGCACGAACTGGCTGAGCAGACCTGGCGTGAGATGGCCCGCCAGCACGTCGCGCGCGCCGATCCACAGCACCAGCGTGATCGCGCCGAACATCAGCACGATGACCGCCGCGGTGAGCAGGGAACGGGTGCCGATGCGCTTGCGCGCGGTGGCCAGCGCGCGGGTGATGGCGCTGCCGTAGCGCGTGCTCTCGATGTCCTCGCGCGCATACGCCTTCACGGCGGGGGCGGCGTTGAGCGTCTCGTTGGCGATCGCGGCCGCGTCGGCCAGGCGGTCCTGGCTGGCGCGCGAGAGCTTCCGCACGCGGCGGCCGAACACGAGGATCGGCAGCATCATCGCGGGAATCACCAGCGCGGTGAAACCAGCCAGGCGCGGAATGGTCCAGACCATGGCCACCACTGCGCCGATCAGTGTGACCGTACTGCGCAGTGCCACCGAGATGCCCGAACCGATCAGCGCCTGCACCACTTCGGTGTCGGTGCCCAGGCGGGAAATCAGCTCGCCCACGCGGCTGCGCTCAAAAAAGCCGACGTCCAGACGGATCACGTGTGCATACAGCTTGGCGCGCATCGAGGCCAGCGCCCGCTCGCCCAGCAGCGTGATGCAGAAATAGCGCGCGGCGGTGGAAGCGGCCAGCACCAGCGCCACGCCGAACAGGCCGAGGAAGGTGAGGTTGATGGTCGCCGCGCTGGCGGCGCCGAAACCCTGGTCGATCATGTGCCGTACTGCCATCGGCAGCACCAGGGTGGAACCGGAAGAGATGGCCAGGAAGATCAGCCAGCCGATCGCCAGGGCGCGATGCGGTTTCAGGAAAGGCCAGAGCTGGCGCAGCGCACCGAGGCGGCGCTTGGGAGAGGATTCGTTCGCCTGGGGTGAGCTCATGAGGTTCGCCGCGGTCGGGACCCGTGGGACATTGGGGTCTAAACCGGCGATTCAATCACATGGCGATGGCGAAAAGAGTGACGCTCATGCGCCGGCGGAGGTGGGCGCCAGCGCCGGCCTACGCGCGCGGCCGCCCTGCAGGCGGTCGCGCAGGCGCAGGAATGGCGCTTCCACCGTGTAGTGAAGCAGCGCGCCGCCGGCCAGCGTGCAGGCCGCGTACAGCGCGAACGCTGCCACCCCTTGGATCTGCGGATGCTCGGCGAGCCATGTCTGCACGGCGTGAAAGACCAGCTTGTGATCGAGATAGAGGCTATAGGAGATCAGCGCCAGCCAGCCCGCGCCCGGCACGCGGTGCCGGCCCAGCCAGCAGGCCGGGCTGGTGGCGGCTGCCACGACCAGCGCCAATCCCCACGACAGCATCGGGTAGCCGAACACCGAGGCGATCAGGCCGGCGCGATCCTGGAAGACCGACAGTGCGATGGCGGTGAGTGCGAGGCCCATCGCCAGCATGGCATTCGCTCGCGCCTGCAACCAGGTCCACATGGCCGGCCGATAGGCCTGCGTCGCGGCCAGCACGACGCCGGCAAGCAGACCATCGAGGCGGTTCCAGGTCGGGTAATAGATCACCTCGACGAACGGCCGACCATCCATGTGCAGCGTCAGCCAGCCGCGCAGCGCCATGCCGCCGACGATCACGACCAGGCACAGCACGGCGAACGCGCGTGCCGAGCCGTACCGTGCCACCCACCAGGCCAGCAGCGGGAACAGCAGATAGAAGTGTTCTTCCACGCATAGCGACCACACGTGCGAGAACGCCTGGTTGTGCTGGTAGTCGATCAGGAAGTTGACCGTATAGGTGAGGAACTGCCACAGCGGCTGGATGCCCGGCGCCTCGCGCGCCGACGGCAGGGCGAAATACACCGCGAGCACCGCGAGGAAGGCCGGCACGGTGCGCAGCAGGCGCCGCGCGTAGAAGCGGCCGAACGCCGGGGGCCGGCCTTCGCTCAGCGGCTTGAGCCATTGCGAGCCGATCAGATAACCGCTGAGCACGAAGAACAGGTCCACGCCGGCCCAGCCATTGTCTTGCAGCCAGCGCCATGATTCGCCCAGTCCGCCGACGATGAAGGAGTGGAACAGCATCACCCATACGATGGCGATGGCGCGCAGCAGGTCGAGGCCGGGCAGGCGATGCATGGGTGCGTCCTTGGCGAGATGGCGCGGTAGCGCAAGCGCGCGATTCTCGGTAGGCGTCATGGCTGCCGCAAGCAGGTTTTGCTGGCGTTTCGCGGGCAGTCGGCGAGCCGTGCGCGCGGGGTGGCGAAGCGGGCTCAGTCCAGCCGGCGTGCTTCAGTGCGGCCGCGTGTGATGTCGACGATGCGCGCCTGCGCCTCCACGACGCGGCTTTCGGGCAGGCGCAGCACGAGCTCGACACCGTCGGCGCCGAAGTGCTCGTCGTCCAGTTGCGCGTCGAACTCCTTGAGCCGGGCCTTCAGCAGCGCCAACTCCGCGAACTCGCAATGCAGAGCCAGCCGTGCCATCGCGATGATCGGCACGCGTGCGGCTACGCGCAGGCACTCGGCCGCCGCGCCGCCATAGGCGCGCACCAGGCCGCCGGCGCCGAGCTTCACACCGCCGAACCAGCGCGTGACCACCACCACCGCGCGGTCGATGCCTTGGCCCTCGATTGCCTGCAGGATCGGCCGGCCCGCGGTGCCGCCGGGTTCGCCGTCGTCGTTGAAGCGATAGTCCTGGCCGATGCGATAGGCCCAGCAATTGTGCGTGGCGGTCGGATCGGCCACCTGCCGCACGAAAGCCAGCGCCTGTTCGGGCGATTCGACCGGGGCGGCGTGCGCGAGGAAGCGGCTTTTCTTGATCTCCTCGACATGCTGGCACGGCCCCGCGAGGGTGTAGGCCGGTGCGCTCATGGCGTGAGCAGTTGCTCGCGCAGATCGTCGGGCAGGGGATAGTCCGGATGGTCGCGATGGAAATCGGCCAGACGCTGACGCGCTTCATCGCGGCGCTGCGTCGCGAACAGAAGGCGGATCTTGTCCAGCTCCTGTGCGGGCGTGTCATGCGCGTCGCGCGCGGTATCGGCGGGCGGTGCGGGAGGGGCGGGGGCGATCGTCGGTGCCGCCATCAGGCGTGGCGCGGGGGCCGTGGGCGCGGCCTTTTCCTCGAGCGGCTGGTTTCCGGCCGTGGCTTCCGTACGCTGCTGAGCGAATGTCGACGGCTCGTTCGCCGCGACAGGCGTGGCCTGGTCGGTAACGGCCCGCTTCGCGGCCAGCGCTGGTGCCTGCTTCGCCTGCGGCTGCATGACCCTGGCCATCGCAGACGCCGCCGGCTTGGCCATGGGAACGTTAGCCTGTTGCAGCTTGGGCGCGGCCGGATGCATCGGTTCCGTGGGCGGCGGCGGCGCGGGCGCGGCCCGTTGGGCCTGGTCGGCAGCGGGTGCGGCTTCGACCGCCGGTGCGCTGGCCTGCACCGAGACAGCGCCGGGCGTCACGGGCGGCGTGCTCGCCGGCATGTCGCGCATACGCCAGCCCAGCCCGGCGGCCAGCACCAGCACGGCGGCGCTGCTCAGGGCGATCGGCCAGCGCGGCCGGCGTTTCGTCGCCGCAGGCTCGGCGGTTTTCACCGCCTGCGCAGCGGCGCGCAGCACGGCGGCATCCAGCGCGGGACCGGGCTCCTTGCGCGGGAGCTTGCGGTACAGCGCCGCCAGCTCATCCTCGCCAGGCAGATGTTCGTCGTCGGGGCGATGCGTATTCATTCGGCCAGCTGCTCGCGCAGTTTGTTCATGGCGTAGCGCAGGCGGGACTTCACGGTCTCGCGCCCCACGCCGGTGATGTCGGCGATTTCCTCCAGGCTCAGTTCCTGTTCCAGCCTCAGCAGCACGGCGGTGCGCTGCTCGTCCGGCAACTGTTCGATGGCGCGTTGCAGGCGGCGGCGCTGTTCGAAATCCGACAAGGCGTGCTCGGGCTGTTCCTGCGCCGGCGCTTCCACCTGCGCCAGCGCCAGCTCGCCCGCCTCGCCATCGAGCGTGGGCCGCTTGCGACGGAAGCTGTCGACCAGCAGGTTGTGCGCGATCTGCAGCAGCCAGGTGGTGAACTTGGCCTGCGGCTGATAGCGCTCGCGCGCCGCGATCACGCGGCTCCAGGTTTCCTGGAACAGATCGTCGGCGAGGGCCTGGTCGCGCCCGGTGCGCAACAGAAAGCGGTACAGCGTGCCGCGATGGCGCGCGTACAGGGCCTCGAACGCGGCCAGGTCGCCCTGCGCGTAGGCCAGCATCAGCGTCGCGTCCTCATCCACCGCGGTATCCATGGCGGGCGAGGGTAAGCGAAATGCCATGCGGGGGTAAACGCGAGGTGCGGGGGCGGCGTGCATGGTCCATGCAACGCAGACGAGGCATGCGCGGGGTTGCGCTTTGCCCGCGTCAGCCGATCACCGGGCCTGGGTCGGGCTTGCGGAAATCCTCCGGCGCCAGGTTGCGCGTGAGCCGGAACACGCCCTCGTGCACTTTGCGCGGCAGCACGACGTCCAGCACCGTGGTGCGGTGCGGGCCGAACAGCGCGAACAAGTCGTCCGCCGGGTCGGTCGCCGCCAGGGCGTGATGCACCAGGCCGGTGATGGCCGTGGGCTGCACCTGCGCGGCATAGGGACGGTGGCCCGCCGTCGCCGCGCGCAAGGTGCGCCGGCTGTTGCTGGGATCTGCGACGCGATCGTCGCCGCCGAGCAGCGCGTGATTGAGGAAGAACGAAATCACGTTGGGTGTGCGGCTGTTGGCCTGCCGGTCCTGCATGAAGCCCTGCGGCATCCAGTCCGGATTGGGCGGCGTGCCGGCGGCGAACAGAAAGCGCGTATCCAGCAGCGGCTCGCCGGCTTCGTCGGCCAGGCGCACGATCAACAGGCTGCGCGGGTCGTGGATGTGCACGCGCGGGGAGAATGGGCCGGCCGGTTCGAGCTCCACCTTGTTCGCGTCGCGCTGTGCGTTCTCCGCGTCGAAGGCGTCGCACAGAGCGGCATAGCCGGCGCCATCGGCGACGCGCAGGCAGCGCAGCACCGCATCGACGGTGGCCGGTGGCGATGCGGTCATGATGCCTTGGTCGGTGCCGGAGTGTGATGCGCCGGGGATCAGCTTGAACGCCGTGCGCGGCGCGCGCGCCAGGGTCAACGCCAGCACGTCGGCGTCGGCGCCGTCGCCCTTGCGCGCCAGCACCGCGTGCGCAGCATTGAGATTGGCCGCGGCGATGCGTACCACGCCGTCGGAGCCGTCTTCGCCGGTGTAGCTGTTGATATGGTCGTAGAGCTTGCGGTCCGGCCGATCGCCGGCGAGCACGAACAGGAACTGCCCCTTGGCCGCCGGGTCCGCGCCATGGATGTGATCGACATTGAGCGAGAGCGATTCGGGGCTGCCCAGCTCCAGCCAATCGAGGATGCGCCGTCCGGGTTCGACGCCGTCGAACGCCGAGCGCAGCCGGCCCAGCAGGCCCTTGCCCAGCTGCGCCAGCGCGGAGCCGAAGTTGGCCGGCGCCAGCATGACCAGATGAGTGAGCCGGATGGTGCTGTAGGCACCGGGACGATCGCGCTGCGCGCGCAGCCATTCGCGCACCAGCGGACCGCCGGTGGAATGGGTGATGCAGGCGAAGCTGGGCCCGCTCAGATGCAGGTCACGCAGTGCATGGTCGAAGGCGCGCACCAGATCGGCCATGGTGACGGCATCGTCGAAACTGACGTACTTGGATAGCCACAGGTCGGCTACCTGCAAGCCCGAGCCTTGCGCCGCGGCCTGCTGCTGCAGGCGCTGAGGCAGGGCGCCGTAGGTCGAGGTATCGGTGACGCTCCAGCCATGGACGAAAACGAGAGTGGTCATGGGCCGCGTTTCTCCGAGGGGAGCCGCATCCGGCGGCAGGTGCAGTCATGCTGCGGCAGGCCTGTCGCCATGCCTGCGACAGGCGGTGTCCGGCTCAGGGTTTTACTTTCGGCGCATTCAGCCCCAGCGCGTTGTACACGTGGTAACGCGCGACGCCCACGTATTCGTGCAGCGCCGCGTCGGCCACCGTGAAATTCCACGACAGCGGGTAGAACGACCACAGCGGCTCCACCAGGTCGCCGCGCACTGGGGTCGGCTCGATGCCGAAGTGGGCGAAATACAGCAGGCTGCGGCGCATATGCAGGCCCGAGGTGACCAGCAGCTCGCGCTGCGGCGCGTAGGCATCGAGCAACGGTTTGCTGTACTGGGCGTTGTGCCAGGTGCTGAGGCTGCGGTCTTCCACGATCACGTCGGCCGTGGGCACGCCCGCGCGCACCATCGCTTCGCGGTAGACGGTAGCTTCCGGCACGCCGTTATGCAGCGCGTCGCCGCCGCTGGCCAGCACTTTGCAATCGTGGCCGGCGGCATGGCAGGCCTGGTACTGCGCTACCGCAGCGAGGATGCGGCCGTTGGAAAAGAAACTCGGTTCCACCGTGCCATGCGCGGGGTCGCGGAAAGTGCCGGCGCCGAGCAGCACGATGGCGTTGCGCTCGCCCCATGACACCGCCGGCGTGGCGCTGTAATCACTTTGCAATCCGCGCATCAGCCAGAACGGCACGGGGCCGCAGCCCACCGCAAAGAACAGCACGACCGCCAATACGGTGCAGGCGCGGCTGAGGCGCTGCCGCCGCCAGCGGCGCAGGGCGAGGGCGAGCAGACACAGCAGCATGAACACGAGTAAGGTCATCGGGCCCGTATCCTGTCGATGGCGAAGCGTGCAGCTTACCCGGCGCACATCGTCGCGGAGCGCATGGCGGCGCGATTGGTGCGAAAAATGTGTTGCGCGGCAGCAAATGCTGCATACGTATTCATCCGCGGCGCCGGCTGGCGCGCCGCAGAATCGGCCGGATTTTCATGCCTTGGGGAGAGGCGTACGAATGAATGCTCTGGATAGCGTGGAAGGCACGCAGCAGCGTGCGACCGCACGGGTGGTACTGATTGCCGCGGCGGCGGCGCTGGGTGGATTCCTGTTCGGTTTCGACACCGCCGTGATCAATGGCGCGGTGGACGCGGTGCGCGGCAGTTTCGGGCTGGGTGCGGGGCGCATCGGTTTCGCGGTGTCCTGCGCGCTGCTCGGTTCGGCACTGGGCGCGTGGTATGCCGGCATGCTCGCCGACCGTTTCGGGCGCGTGCGCACCATGCAGGTGGCCGCCGCATTCCTGGCGGTGAGCGCGCTGGGTTCGGGACTGGTGTTCGGCGTGTGGGACCTGGTGCTGTGGCGCCTGGTCGGCGGTATCGGCGTGGGCGTGGCATCGGTGATCGCGCCGACCTATATCGCCGAGGTATCGCCGGCGCAGGTGCGCGGACGGCTCGGCTCGCTGCAACAGCTGGCGATCGTGCTTGGCATTTTCGCTGCGCTGCTCAGCGACGCCTGGCTGGCCGGCACCGCCGGCGGCGCATCGAAGACGCTGTGGCTGGGCCTGGAGGCATGGCGCTGGATGTTCCTGGTGGCGGTGGTGCCGGCGCTGGTGTACGGCTCGCTGGTACTGGGCGTGCCCGAGTCGCCGCGCCACCTGGTGGCCAAGGGGCGGCTGGCGGAAGCCAAGGACGTGCTGCGCCAGGTGCTGGACCTGCGCGAAGAACATGCGCTCGACCAGAAGCTGGTCGACATCGAGCAGAGCCTGCGGTCGGAATACCAGCCGACGTTGCGCGATCTGCGCGGCACGGTGGCGGGCCTGCTGCCGGTGGTGTGGATCGGCATCCTGCTGTCGGTGTTCCAGCAGTTCGTGGGCATCAACGTGATCTTCTATTACTCGTCGACGCTGTGGCATTCGGTGGGTTTCAGCGAATCCGATGCGTTCTCGATCAGCGTGGTCACCTCGGTGGTGAACGTGCTGGTGACGCTGGTGGCGATCGCGCTGGTCGACCGCATCGGCCGCAAGCCGCTGCTCCTGATCGGCTCGGCCGGCATGACCGTCACGCTGGGCCTGATGGCCTGGTGCTTCTCGCTGGCCACCGGCAGTGGCACGGCGCTGAGCCTGCCCGCGCCGTGGGGCATGGTGGCGCTGGTCGCGGCCAACGCCTACGTGGTGTTCTTCGGCCTGAGCTGGGGCCCGATGGTGTGGGTGTTGCTCGGCGAGATGTTCCCCAACCGTATCCGCGCGGTGGCGCTGGCGGTGGCCGCGGCCGCGCAGTGGGTGGCGAACTTCATCATCACCAGCAGCTTCCCCGCGCTGGCCGAGGCTGGCCTGAGCTTCGCCTATGGCCTGTACGCGCTGTTCGCGCTGATATCGCTGGTGTTCGTGGCGAAGGCGGTGCGGGAGACGAAGGGGATGGAGCTGGAAGAGATGAAGGGCTGACGGCCCTTCACCCCCGACCCTCTCCCCACAGGGGAGAGGGCGAGGTAAAGCGAGACTCAGGCCGACTTCTTGAGCGACGCGATGTCGATCACGAAGCGATAGCGCACATCGCTGCGCAGCATGCGATCGTAGGCCTGGTTGATGTTCTGGATATCGATCATCTCGATATCCGAAACGATGCCATGTTCCGCGCAGTAATCCAGCATTTCCTGCGTCTCGGCGATGCCACCGATGGCCGAGCCCGAGATTGCGCGGCGGCCCATGACCACGGCACCGGCCTGTACCGGCGGTTCAATCGGTTCGAGCAGGCCGACCAGGCACAGCGTGCCGTTGAGCGCGAGCGTCGCCAGGTACGGATTGAGATCGTGCGGGCTGGGCACCGTGTCGAGGATGAAGTCGAACGAGCGGGCCACCGCCTTCATCTGCGCCGCGTCGGTGGACAGCACCACGTGGTCGGCGCCCAGGCGGCGCGCTTCGGCTTCCTTGTCCGGCGTGCGGGTGAACAGAGTGACGTCGGCCCCCATCGCCTTGGCGAACTTCAGGCCCATGTGGCCCAGGCCGCCCAGGCCCACCACGGCCACCTTGCTGCCCTTGCCGATCTTCCAGTGGCGCAGCGGCGAATACGTGGTGATGCCCGCGCACAGCAGCGGCGCGGCAGCCTTCGGATCGAGCTTCTCCGGCACGCGGACGACGAACTTGTCGGAGACCACGATGCGCTCGGAATAGCCGCCGAAGGTCGGCATGCCGTCGCGACGGTCGATGCCGTTGTAGGTCCAGGTCGCGCCCTCGACGCAGTACTGCTCGAGGCCGGCGTGGCAGGCGCCGCAGTGCTGGCACGAGTCGACCATGCAGCCGACGCCGACCACGTCGCCCACCTTGAACTGGCTGACTTCGGCGCCGACCGAGCTCACGCGGCCGATGATTTCGTGGCCGGGCACCATCGGATAGATGCTGTTGCGCCACTCGTTGCGCGCCTGATGGATATCGGAGTGGCAGACACCGCAATACAGGATGTCGATCACCACGTCGTCCGGCCGCGGGTCGCGCCGCTCGAACGTGTGCGGGGCGATCGGAGTGGTGGCGGACTGCGCGGCGTAGCCTTGGATGGACAGGGCCATGGACGATGCTCCTTAAGATCAATGAGGACGGGGAACGACCTGAAAAGTATGGGCCGCCGGCTCGGTGCGGGGTTAGCCGGATCCTGCGAAATCGTTGCCCGATCCTGCAAAGCCCAGCTTGCGATGCTCGCCAGGCGGCACAGGAACGGGCAAGCTTGCCAGGACGATCAATGGTACAAGTCCATGGAATCCAAGACCTTGTCCCCTGAGGGGAGTGGCAGGCTGGCGCAGGCCCGCCAGGAATTGACCGCGCTGGTTGAACGATACGCCGCCACCGAAGGCAACTTTGTGACCGCCTGGGGGCCGCTGACTCTGTTCCGCGCGAACTCGTCCAGCGTGCCGACCTGCACGCTGTACGAGCCCGGCCTGGGCGTGGCGCTGCAGGGCGCGAAGCAGATCCTGGTCGGGCCGGACACCCTGGTCTACGAGCCGGGTGCGTACCTGCTCACCTCGGTGGACATGCCGGTAACCGCCCAGGTGCTGCGCGCCGCGCCGGAAGAACCCTGCCTGTGCCTGACTCTCGGCTTCGACCTCCAGCGCATCCGCGAACTGCTGCCGGAGGTGGACGTACCGCGTGCCGATGCCGTGGCGCCGCGCGGCATGGCGCTGAGCGCGCTGGACGCGGACCTGCTCGATCCGCTGCTGCGCCTGGTGCGCCTGCTGGAGCGACCGCGCGACCTGGCGATCCTCGGGCCGCTGATCGAGCGGGAACTGCTGTATCGCCTGCTCACCGGCGCTCAGGGCGCGCGTCTGGCGCAGATGGCCTCGGCCGGCAGCCAGGGCCACCACATCGCGCGCGCGATCCACTGGCTGCGCGAGCATTACCACCGCCCGCTGCGCATCGACGACCTCGCCTCGATGGTGAACATGTCGGCGTCGTCGTTGCACCATCACTTCCGCGCGGTGACCGCGATGAGCCCGTTGCAGTACCAGAAGCAGTTGCGCCTGCAGGAGGCGCGCCGCCTGCTGCTGTCCGAGCGCTGCGACGTGGCGACGGCCGCGCATCGCGTGGGCTACGAGAGTCCATCGCAGTTCAGCCGCGAATACAGCCGGCGCTTCGGGGCGCCGCCGTTGCGGGATGTGGGCAGGTTGAGAGTCGAAGCGAGCGTGGCCTGACGTCGTTGCTCCCTCTCTTCCTCGCTCCTCAAGGCAGAGCACATCCATGTGCTCTCCCCGCGTGCTCCCCGAAGGAGAAGGACTCAGGGTCTTTAACCCTCCCGCATCACCATCAAGCGCAGCTCGGTCATGTCCTCGATCGCATAGCGCACGCCTTCGCGCCCCGCGCCGGAGAGCTTCACGCCGCCGTACGGCATGCTGTCCACGCGGAAGCTCGGCACGTCGTTGACGATCACGCCGCCTTGTTCCAGTTCGTTCCATGCACGCATGGCGTGGGCGAGGCTGTCGGTGAAGATGCCCGCCTGCAGGCCGTAGTCGGAATCGTTGGTCATGGCGATGGCATCGTCGATGCGCTTGAACGGCGCGAGCAGGGCGAACGGGCCGAAGACTTCCTGGCGATTGACCTTGGCGTCGCGGGGCACGTCTTCCATCAGCGTCGCCTCCAGCATCGGACCCTTGCGCTTGCCGCCGCACAGCACCTTGCCACCGGCCTTGCGTGCTTCTTCGATCCAGCCGTGCAGGCGCTCGGCCGCAGCCTCGTCGATCATCGGACCGAGGAAGGTGTCCTTCTTCTTCGGGTCGCCCGCCTTCAAGGCCTTCACCGCGGCGATGAGGCGCTTCTTCAATTCGTCGTACAGGCTTTCGTGCACGTAGATGCGCTGCACGCTGATGCAGCTTTGGCCCGACTGGTAGAACGCGCCGAACACCAGCCGCTCGATCACGCGGTCCAGGTTCGGCTTCTGGTCGGCATCGATGATGCAGGCCGCGTTGCCGCCCAGTTCCAGCGTCACCTTCTTGTGGCCGGCACGCGCTTTCAGATCCCAGCCGATCTGGCTGCCGGTGAAGGACAGCAGCTTGAAGCGTGGATCTTCCACCAGCGGGGAGGCGTGCTTGCCGTCCAGGTTGAGGATGGAGAAGGCGCCCTTGGGCAGATCGGTCTCGGCCAGCACCTCGCCGATGATCAGTGCGCCGATCGGCGTGCGTTCGGCCGGCTTGAGCACGAACGGACAGCCGGCCGCGATGGCCGGCGCCACCTTGTGCGCCACCAGGTTGAGCGGGAAGTTGAACGGCGTGATGAAGGACACCGGTCCCAGCGGCACGCGCCTGGTGTAGCCGTGATAGCCGTCGAGGCGCTTGGCGATCTCCAGGTTGAGGGTTTCGCCGTTGGTACGTACTGCCTCTTCAGCGGCGATGCCGAAGGTCTCGATCAGGCGCGTGACTTCGCCGGCCGAATCCTTGATCGGCTTGCCGGCCTCCACACAGAGTGCATAGGCCAGTTCGTCGCGCCGCTCCTTGAAGCGCTTCACGCAGTGCTGCAGTACGTCCTGGCGTGCCCACGGCTTGAACTCGCGCATCGGCGTGGCCGCTTCCACCGCGGCGGCGATGGCCTGTTCCACCGCCTTGGCGTCGGGCACCGCCACGCGCGTCGCCACCTTGCCGCTGTACTTGTCCAGCACGTCCATCTGCTCCTTGGACGTGCGCGCCTTGTTGGCGAGGTAATAGGGATAGCTCTTGGCAAGCATGAAGTCGCTCCGGGTCATACCGCCGCGCTGAGGTGGCGGATCTCTTCGTTGAGGATGCGGTGGTTATCGCTGTAGTCGATGGCCAGGTCGATCAGGTGCACGCCGCCCTGGTCGAAAGCGCGCTTGAGCGTGGGCAGGAATTCATCGGCGCTCGCCGGCCGGTGGCCGCGCGCGCCATGTGCCTCGGCGAACTTGACGAAGTCCGGGTTGCCGAATTCCATGCCGTAGTCCGCATAACCCATCTCGGCCTGTTTCCAGCGGATCATGCCGTAGGCGTCGTCGCGCAGCAGCAGGATGACCAGATCCAGCTTCAGGCGCACGGCGGTTTCCAGCTCCTGCGCATTCATCATGAAGCCGCCATCGCCGCAGATGGCCAGTACCTTGCGTTCCGGATAGACCAGCTTGGCCGCCATCGCCGAGGGCAGGCCGGCGCCCATGGTGGCCAGGGCGTTGTCCAGCAGTACGGTGTTGGGCTGGCGCGCGCGGTAATAGCGTGCGTACCAGATCTTGTACATGCCGTTGTCCAGGCACAGCACGCCGTCGTCCGGCATGAAGCGGCGCGTATCGGCTACCAGGCGCACCGGATGGATGGGGAAGCGCGGATCGTCCGCGTGTTCGGCGAGCTGGCCGTGGAAGGCCTCGCGCACCAGGTCGAAGTAACCGAAGTCCCAATGCGCTTGCGCGGTCATCGCATCGGTGAGGCGTTCGATGGTGTGCGCGATGTCGCCCACCACTTCGATCTGCGGAAAGTAGACCGTATCCACTTCGGCCGACGAGAAGTTGATGTGGATGACCGTGCGCCGCCCCTTGTGCATGAAGAACGGCGGCTTCTCCACCACGTCGTGGCCGACGTTGACGATCACGTCGGCGGCATCGATCGCGCGGTGCACGAAGTCGCCGTCGGACAGCGCGGCGTTGCCAAGCCACAGCGGGTGATCCTCGTCGACCACGCCCTTGCCCATCTGAGTGGTGAAGAACGGCATGCCGAGCTTGTCGATGAAGGCGCGCAAAGCCACCGCCGTGCGCTGGCGGTTGGCGGCGGCGCCGATCATCAGAATGGGGCGGGTGGCCGCGCTGATCGCTTCGCCGGCCTGGATCAGCGCGGCGTCGTCAGGGGCAGGGCGCCGCGCGTACTCGGTGGGCAGCAGAATCACCTCGTCGACCTCGTCGCGGGCGATGTCTTCCGGCAGTTCCAGGTGCACCGCGCCGGGGCGTTCCTCTTCGGCACGGCGGAACGCTTCGCGTACGCGGGCCGGGATGGTCGGCGCGGAAACGATCTGTCGCGTGTACTTGGTCAGCGGCTGCATCATGTCGACCACGTCGACCAGCTGGAACAAGCCCTGCTTGTGCGTGCGGATGGGCTTCTGGCCGGTGATCATCAGCATCGGCATGGCGCCGAGCTGGGCATAGGCCGCCGCGGTGACCAGGTTGGTGGCGCCTGGCCCCAGGGTGGATAGCGCCACGCCGGTTTCGCCGGTGAGGCGGCCCCAGGTGGCGGCCATGAAACCGGCGGCTTGCTCGTGGCGGGTGACGATCAGCTTGATCGACGAGTCGCGCAGTGCTTCGACCAGATCCAGGTTCTCTTCGCCGGGGACGCCGTAGATGCTGCGCACGCCCTCCGCTTCCAGTGCCTTCACGAACAACGCCGCAGCCTTCATGCACTTCGCTCCATCGGGCAGATGGCGGGGCAGGATGCGCCCGTTGGCGTTCAGAAGGTGTGAGATGTCGCGCGCCTGGTTATATGGATTGCAATGGGCTGTTATTCGGCTTGCCCACGTGGCTTCCGGCGATGGCCCGAGCCGATGACGCTGGCGGGTGCGAAGCAGAAGAGCTTACGGCTCGTTGCGCAGCGTCAGCTCGCCATCGGCCACTTTCGCCCGCACACGTTCGCCGGTCTTCACCGCCGCAGCCGAACGGATCACGCGTCCCTGTTCGTCGAACAGAATCGCGTAGCCGCGATCGAGCGTCGCCAGCGGACTCACGGCGTGCAGCGCGCGCGCGGTCTGGCCGAGCGAAGCGCGGCGGCGTTCGAGGATCTGCGCGATGGCCTGGCGCAGGCGGCGTTCCTGCTGCGCGAGCTGTTGCGCGTACAGCGGCAGGCGCTGGCGGGGATGGCGGGCGAGCAGGCGGGCGTGTGCGCGTTCCAGGCCGGTAGCGCGGCCGCGCATGGCCTCGCGCATCGCCACGGCGAGGCGATGGCGCAGGTGGGCCAGGCGTTCGCGGTCGCGCAGCAGGCGGGTCTGCGGGCGCTGGGCCTGCAAGCGCGCGAGGAGATGATCGGTGCGCTGGATCAGTGCCTGCATCCGACGCTGCTGCAAGGTGGCCAGGCGCTGGCGCAGCTGGTGCAGGTGGCGGCCGATCGACGCGGCGTCGGGGACCAGCAGTTCCGCGGCGGCGGAGGGCGTGGGCGCGCGCAGGTCGGCGACGAAGTCGGCGATGCTGAAGTCCACCTCGTGGCCGACCGCCGACACCACCGGTACCGCGCTGGCGTGGATCGCGCGCGCGACCTGTTCGTCGTTGAACGCCCACAGGTCCTCCAGCGAGCCGCCGCCGCGGGTGAGCAGCAGCACGTCATAGCGGCCGCTGGCCGAGGCACGGCGCAGCATGGAGACGATTGCGGGCGGCGCTTCGCGGCCTTGCACCGGTACGGGCAGGACGTCGACATCCGCCAACGGCCAGCGTCGCGCCATCACGCTCAGCACGTCGCGCACGGCGGCGCCGGTGGCCGAGGTGATCACGCCGATGCGGCGGGCGAAGGCGGGCAGGGGACGCTTGCGCGACGGGTCGAACAGGCCTTCGGCATCCAGCCGCGCCTTGAGCTGTTCGAACTCGCGCTGCAGCGCGCCTTCGCCAGCCGGCTCCATATGTTCGGCGACCAGCTGGAATTCGCCGCGCGGTTCGTACAGCCCGACGCGAGCGCGCACCAGCACATGCATGCCATCGGCGGGCCGGAAACGCAGCGAGCCGGTCTTGGGGCGGAACATCGCGCAACGCACCTGCGCGCTGGCGTCTTTGAGCGTGAAGTACAGATGCCCCGACGCGGGGCGCGCCACGTTCGACAGCTCGCCCTCGATCCATATCAGCGGCAGCGCGTCCTCCAGCAGGTCGCGGACCAGCCGGTTGAGCGAGCTCGGCGTCAGGATGTGCCGCGGCGGCGGCGTGGGAGCGTCGGGGGCGTGCATGGAGGGTGGGAGACTAGCATGAACCGCTTAGGCGTCATCTAGTTGGCGCCGGGAGTTCAGGCGGGATATCAGCAGCGAAGCGTGTGTGTTTTCCGCCTCACGCCTCCGGTTCGTCCGCCGCACGGATGCGTCGCTGGTGTTTGCGGCGCGCGCGCCAGGCACGGATGCCGAAGTTCAGTGCGAACCACAGGGCCAGCACGGCGATCGGCCAGCCCACCACCGCCGGCCACAGGATGGCGGTGGCGGCCAGCGCGAGCAATGCGAGCGTGCCGGTAAGCAGGGGCCCGGTCTCGGTATCGCCCAGCACGCGGCGGTCGGCGAAGGCCGCGCCCATCGTGTTGGCGATGCGCAGGGCGCCGGCGGCGGCGCGGCTGGAGCTGCCGCCCATGCGGCTGGTGCGGGCGGGGCGGGCGGACGCGCTGACGCGATCGCGATGGGGGCGGTTCGGGCGTGGCGTCAGCACGATCTCGGTGGCGTTGGCCAGGTCCTGCTCGTATTGCGCGGCCAGCTGGTGGGCGAAGCCGGGGTCCTCCACGGCGACATCGATTTCGCGGTTACCCAGCCAGCTGGCGATGTTGAGGTTGGACGAACCCACGCGCGCCCATTGGCCGTCGGCGACGGCGGTCTTGGCGTGCAGCATGGAGCCGTTCCATTCGAAAACGCGGATGCCGGCCTTGAGCAGCGGCCGGTAGCCTGCGCGCGACATGCCCGCGACGACCGGGATGTCGCTGCTGCCGGGTACCAGCAGGCGCACGTCCACGCCGTCCTTCGCGGCGGAAGCGAGCGCCTGCACGTAGGGCGCCACGCCGACGAAGTACGCATCGGTGAGCCACAGCGTCTTGCGCGCCATCGCCGCGATCATCTGGTCCAGGCGATACATGCCGGCGGTGGACGGCTGGGTGGCGATCACGCGCAGCGCCACTTCGCCGGCCGGTTGCGCCGGAACATGCGGGAAGTCCGGCAGCGGCTCGCCGATGCTCGACCAGCTTTGCGCGAAGGCCAGTTCCAGCTCCGCCACCGCCGGGCCGCGCAGCGCGACGCCGGTGTCGCGCCATGGCGCGATGCCTTTGGCCGGGTCGCCCAGCCATTTCTGGCTGATGCACACGCCAGAGAGAAAACCGATCTCGCCGTCGACCACGAGCAGCTTGCGATGGTCGCGGCTGACCCAGCCGAAGGGCTGGCCCAGCTGCGGCGGATTGAAGGCGCGCACCTGGCCGCCGGCGGCGCGCAGCGGCGCCCAGAAACTCGCGCGCGACTGGCCCATGCAGCCCATCCAGTCGTACACCAGAGCGACGGTCACACCGTTCCTGGCTCGCTCCACCAGCGCATCGCGGAAGGCGCGGCCCACCTCGTCGTCGCGGATGATGTAGTTCTCCAGCAGCACGCGCTGCTTCGCGCCGCGGATCGCCGCCAGCCAGGCCTCGAAATGGGCGGCCGCATCGATCAGCAGGTCGACGCGATTGCCGGCCAGCAGCGGCGCGCCGGCGGCACGGCTGAGTGCCTGTTCGGCGAAGCGGCGGCCGGGTGACGAAGGGAACGGGGTCCAGTTCATGCGGCCAGTGTAGGGCATGCTCCGTGGCGACCGCGGCGTGGTGAAGGGCGCATGAAGCGGGGTCATGCAACGCTTCCGGCGTTTCTGTCATGCTCCGCGCCCATGACGCCAGAGCAACGTCACACCGACACGGAAGCCTGTGCCCGGCTGATCGCCGAACGGCTGGGGCCTGACCTGCGCATGGCGGCACCGCTCGGCCTGGGCAAGCCGCATGGGCTGCTCAACGCGCTGTACCGGCTGACCCGGGACGACCCGTCCCGCTCGATGACCTTATATACGGCGTTGTCGCTGACCCGGCCGCATCCGGCGCCCGGATTGGAAGAGCGTTTCGTCAAGCCCTTCGTCGAGCGCCATTTCGGCGTCGACGCCGAAGACCCGCTGTATGCCGTGGATCAGGCGCGCAATGCCATGCCGCCAAATGTGGCCGTGCACGAGTTCTACATGCAGTCCGGCGCGCTGCTGCAATCGGGCAGCGCGCAGCGCAACTACATCAGCCAGAACTACACGCACGTCGCGCGCGACCTGGTGGTGCAGGACATCAACCTGCTGGTGCAGCTGGTAGCGCGACGGGAGACGCCCGAGGGCGTGCGCTACAGCCTGTCGTGCAACCCCGACCTGACCATCGATTTCATCGCGCTGGCCGAGGCGGCCGGCAAGCCGCGCCCGCTATGCGTGGCGGTAGTGCATCCGGACCTGCCGTACCTGAGCGGGCATGCCGAAGTCGCGGAGAGTTTCTTCGACCTGGAGTTGCGCCCCGACGACATCGCGCCGCTGTTCGCGCTGCCGCGCCAGCCGGTGGATGCGGCCGAGTACGCGCTCGGGTTGCACGCCAGCGCGCTGGTCAAGGATGGCGGCTGCCTGCAGATCGGCATCGGCGCGCTGTCCGATGCGCTGGTGCATGCCTTGCTGTTGCGCCAGCGCGACAACGTGCACTGGCGGCGCGCGCTGGTCGGGCTCGATCCGCGCGGCGCCACGCATGCGCTGGCCGCCAGGTTCGGCGGCCTGGCGCCGTTCGAGCACGGCCTGTACGGCGCGAGCGAGATGGTGATGGACGGCTTCATGCACCTGCAGCGCGCCGGCATCCTCAAGCGCCGCAGCTGGGACAACCTGGCGCTGGAGCGCGCCGCCGCCGCCGGACGCCTCGCCGCCGGCACGCCGGGCGGGCATTACCTGCGCGGCGCGTTTTTTCTGGGTACGCGCGAGCTGTACCGCTGGCTGCGCGAGACCGAGGCGGCCGATCCCGACGCGATCGACATGTGCCGTGTCTCCAACGTCAACCAGCTGTATGGCGACCACCAGGCGCTGGCGTCGCTGCAGCGCCGCGGCGCGCGCTTCTTCAATACCTGCATGATGGCCACGGTGCTTGGCGCGGCGGTATCCGATGCGCTGGAGGATGGCCGCGTGGTGAGCGGCGTCGGCGGGCAGTACAACTTCGTGGCGATGGCGCACGAACTGCCGGACGGCCGCTCGGCGCTGCTGCTGCGCGCCACCCGCAAGGTGCGCGGCACGGTAGAGACCAATATCCGCTTCAACTACGGCCATACCACTATCCCACGCCACCTGCGCGACCTGTTCGTCACCGAGTACGGCGTAGCGGATCTGCGCGGCAAGACCGACAGCGAATGCGTGGAGGCGATGCTGGCGATCAGCGATGCGCGTTTCCTCGACGCGTTGTGCGCGGAGGCCAAGGCGGCCGGCAAGCTCTCGCCCGATTTCCAGATTCCCGAAAAGTGGCGGCGCAACCGGCCGGAGTTCCTGCGCGAAGCGCTGGCGCCGCTGGAGAGCAAGGGGCTGTTCCCGCGTTTCCCGTTCGGCAGCGACTTCACCGAGGTGGAGCAGCGCCTGCTGCCGGCGCTGGGCTGGTTGAAATCGGCCGGCGGATCCTGGCGCGGAAGGTTTGGCCTGTTGCGCGCGATGCTGCGCCCCGGCGCGGTGGTGGCCGGCGAGGACGAGGCCTTGCAGCGGATGGCGCTGATCGGTCAGGGCAGCCTGAAGGAGCGCATGCTGCGGCGGATGGTGCTGGCGGCGTTGCGCCGCACGGGGCGCGCCGCGCCTTCTGCATAGCGTGCGAATGCGAGACAGCGCGGGTGGCGGGCATTAATCTCTGCGCTCTCGAATCGCCCATCCCGGTTGCCATGTCGTCTACCGAATCCCTGATCCGCCGTTATTACGCCGCTTTCAACGAAGCGAATTGGCACGCCATGCTCGACTGCCTCGCGGAGGACGTCGCCCACGACATCAACCAGGGCGGCCGCGAGACCGGGCGCGAGGCGTTCAAGGCGTTCCTCGGCCGGATGGAGCGCAGCTACCGCGAACGGCTCGAAGACATTGCCGTGATGGTCGGTGCCGACGGCGCCCGCGCTGCTGCCGAATACGTGGTGCACGGTCAGTATCTGGCCGACGACGAAGGTCTGCCGCCCGCCCAGGGCCAGCGCTACGTACTGCCCGGTGGCGCGTTCTTCGAGATCCGCGACGGCCGGATCGCGC
Source organism: Dyella sp. CR10 (assembly GCF_055814425.1). Taxonomy (NCBI): domain Bacteria; kingdom Pseudomonadati; phylum Pseudomonadota; class Gammaproteobacteria; order Lysobacterales; family Rhodanobacteraceae; genus Dyella; species Dyella sp. CR10. The sequence goes on along the minus strand of NZ_CP185986.1, from coordinate 2,651,766 downwards.
GCGTCACCAACTACTACAACCTCAACGACTGGATCGCCCAGGTCGGCGGTTGAGCATGGCTGTCGACACCATTGTCTGCGCCGGCGAGGCAGTGAGCCCTTACCTAGGCGACTTGGCGCGACTGCGCATCGCGGTGTTCCGCGAGTATCCCTATCTGTACGAGGGCGATGCCCAGTACGAGGAGCGCTATCTCACCGCCTATGCGCGCTCGCCGCGCAGCGTGTTCGTGCTGGCGCTGGATGGCGGCAAAGTGGTGGGGGCGTCCACCGGCCTGCCGCTGGCCGATGATGGTGAGGCTTTCCACCAGCCGTTCCTGGCGCGCGGCCTGCCGCTGGACGAGGTGTTCTACTTCGGCGAATCGGTACTGCTGCGCGACTATCGCGGGAGCGGGCTGGGCCATCGCTTTTTCGACGAGCGCGAGGCGCATGCGCGACGTCTGGGCGGTTTCCGCTGGACGGCGTTCTGCGCGGTGGAGCGCGCCGACGACGACCCGCGCCGCCCCGCCGGGCACCGTTCCAACGAGGCGTTCTGGCGCAAGCGCGGTTACCAGCGGCAGGACGACATGTTCTGCACGCTGGCTTGGAAAGAGCCCGGCGATATCGAGCCGCGCGCCCATCGCCTGCGCTTCTGGCTGCGTCCGCTGGACGCCTGACTTTTTCGGGAATTTGCGCATGTCACGCACGCTGGCCGAATGGCTGAGCTATCAGGAGAACGTCAACGCGCGCAGCATCGAGCTGGGGCTGGAGCGCGTGCGCACGGTATGGCAGCGCATGGGCGCGCCCGCGCCGGCGCGCTGGACCATCACCGTAGGCGGCACCAACGGCAAAGGCTCCACCGTGGCGATGCTCGAAGCGATGCTGCGCGCGGCCGGTCGACGCGTGGGCTGCTACACCTCGCCGCACCTGCTGCGCTACAACGAGCGCATCCGCATCGATGGCCGCGACGCGGACGACCAGGCTCTGGTGGAAAGCTTCGAGCGCATCGAAGCGGCGCGCGGCGACATCCCGCTGACCTATTTCGAGTTCGGCACGCTAGCCGGGCTGGACCTGTTCGCGCGCGCGGGGCTGGATGTGGCCGTGCTGGAAGTCGGGCTCGGCGGGCGGCTCGATGCGGTGAACATCATCGACGCCGATGTGGCGGTGATCACCACGGTCGATCTGGACCACATGGACTGGCTCGGTGCCGACCGCGACAGCATCGGGCGCGAGAAGGCGGGCATCGCCCGCGCCGGAAGGCCAGCCATCGTCGGCGATACGGCGCCGCCGGCCGGCCTGCTCGATGCGCTTGCCGGCATCGGTGCGCGGGTGGAACGGTTGGGCGAGGACTTCCGGGTAAAACGCGAAGCGCAGGGATGGACCTGGACGCACCGCGACGGCACCGCATTCGCACTGCCCGATCCCGCGCTGGCAGCGCCGGTGCAGTACGCCAATGCCGCCACGGCGATCGCGGCGTTGCATGTCTTGCGCGGCGAGGCGGCGCCGATAGCAGCGCAGGCATTGGGCAGTGCCGCCGCGGCCGGTGTGCGCGGTGCCCGCGTCGCGGCGCGATTGCAGGCGCTGGGAGGCGATCCGGCGCTGATCGTGGATGTCGGCCATAACCCGCAGGCGGCACGCGCACTTGCCGAGTGGCTGGACGCCAATCCGGCGGGGCGCGTGCATGCGGTGTACGGTGCACTCTCCGACAAGGATGTGGCGGGCGTGATCGCGGCGCTGGGGGCGCGCATCGCCCATTGGCATCTGGCCGGGCTGGATCGCGATACGCCGCGTGGGCTTTCGGCCGAGGCACTGGGCCGGGTGCTGCAGGAGACCCTGCCGGAAGCCGCGTTCGATCTGCACGACGACGTGCGCGCCGCCTTGGCGGCCGCGCGCGCGCAAGCGCTCGAGGGCGAGCGCATCCTTGCGTTCGGCTCGTTTTTCATCGCCTCGGCGGTCCTTGCGAACTGATGTCCGCTCGACGGAACGAAGCAGGGATCGCGGCCGTCCACTGAACCGTCACCGGCGCGTTCGCATGGGCGACCCCGGGGACAGGTATAATCCCGCCGTTTCGTGTTTGCGCTTTTGTCGCCTTGGAGCCTGTCTTGAAAACACGCCTGCTGGGTGCCGCCGTCCTGATCGCGCTGGCGGTCCTGTTCGTGCCGATGTTCTTCTCCAGTACTCCGCCGGGCACGGGTGGCGATGAAACGGTGAGCCTGGCGATTCCGCCGGCACCTGACCGCGATCTGCAGACCCGCACGATGAGCCTCACCCCAGGCGCAGCGCCGGCCTCCACGGCCGCCGCCGCGCCGCAGCCGGCGTCTTCCGCCGCGGGGCAGGCCGCCACGCCGGCCGGTTCCGACCAGCTGGCCACGGTGAACATCGGTTCCAATCGTCCGCGTGACGTGGAAACCGACCCGGCCGCCGCGCAGAAGCCCGAACCGACCACCGTCAATCGCCCTGGCACCCCGGGCCAGCCGGTGATTCCGGCGCAGACATCGGCTCAGGCCGCCAAGCCAGCCGCGCCGCAGCCGGTGATTCCCGCCCAGACCAAGCCCGCAGCCAGCACGCCTGTCGCGACCACGCCGGCGCCGGCGCCCGAGCCGCCCGCGGCGACCGCCGCCCATGGCCGCTTCACCCTCAATCTCAGCGCTTATGCCTCGACCACCAGCGCGCAGAACCTGGTGCAGCGCGTGCGCGCGCTGGGCTATCCGGCCGCCGGCCGGCCGATCAACCAGGCCGGCAAGTCGCTGACCCTGGTCACCGCTGGCCCGTTCGAGACGCGCGCCGCCGCCGAGGCGGCACGCCTGAAGATCACCCAGACCATCCCGGGCGCGCCGGCCCGCCTGGAAGGCAGCGCCAGCACGCCGACCCAGGACGACGCGCCGGCCGCTGCGCCTGCACCCGCGGCGGCCAAGCCGGCCGCCCGCGCCGGCGGCTGGGCGGTGCAGGTTGCGGCGATGGGCAGCCAGGCTGACGCCAATGCATTGCGCGACAAGCTGCGCGCCAACGGCTTCGACGGCTACGTCGATACGGTCAACGCCGGCGGCAAGCAGCTGTGGCGCGTGCGCGCCGGTCCGCAGACCCAGCGCGACGACGCGGTAAGCGTGCGTGACCAGATCAAGGCCAAGCTCGGCCTTGCCGGCAACGTCGTCAGCGCCCCCTGAACGCACAGACCGCCGCCGTGAACTGGGCCGACTACATCATCCTGACGGTGCTCGGCGTGTCGGTCTTGATCGGCCTGTGGCGCGGCCTCATCTCCGAGGTGCTCGGGCTGGCGATCTGGGTTGGCGCGGCATGGCTGACCTGGCTTTTCGGACCGCAGATGTCGGCGCTGTATGCGCACAAGATCGAACTGCCTTCGGCGCGCCTGGCGGCCGGCTACGGCACGTGCTTCGCGGCCGTGCTGATCGCCGGCGTGGCGCTGCGGTTCCTGGTCGGCAAGCTGGTGCAGGGCACCGGCCTGAGCGGCACGGACCGGTTGCTGGGCATGCTGTTCGGCCTGGCGCGCGGCGTGCTGGTGGTGACGGTGGGCGTGTTCCTGGTCAGCCTGACCGCGCTCGTCCACGATCCGTGGTGGCAGCAATCGATGTTATTGCCGCAGTTCAAGGGAGTGGCTGCATGGCTGGGCGAGCAGGTGCCGGGCAGCGCGAAGCGCTACCTTCAGCCTTCCGCCGTGATGGACCAGCTTCCGGCTCTGCCGAATCAGTTGCCGGCTTTGCCGGATCATCTGCCGGCCTTGCCGAACCAGCTTCCGGCGCTGCCGGCGGCGCTGCAGGGCCTCGCGCCCGTGCCGGCGGCCGCACGCAGCGCACGCGACCCGGCGTCGGTGGACGCCGTGCCGCGCCAGACAACGAATCCCTAAAGCTCTACAGGCAACAACCATGTGCGGAATCATCGGCATCGTCGGTACCACCGAAGTGGCATCGGCCCTCTATGACGGCCTGACGGTGCTGCAGCACCGCGGCCAGGACGCGGCCGGCATCGCCACCGTGGAGGGCGCGCGGCTGCGGCTGCACAAGGGCAACGGACTGGTCCGCGACGTGTTCAGCCAGAGCTCGATGAGCGGGCTGCGCGGGCGCATCGGCCTGGGGCATTGCCGTTATCCGACCGCCGGTTCCGAAGGCTCGGCCGAGGCGCAGCCGTTCTATGTGAACTCGCCCTACGGCATCGCCTTCGCGCACAACGGCAATCTGGTGAACACCGAGACGCTGCGGCGCGAGATGTTCGAAGACGACCGCCGCCACATCAACACCGATTCGGATTCCGAAGTGCTGCTCAACGTGCTGGCGCACGAGCTGCAGATCCAGGACCGGATGGCACTCACGCCCGACCACATCTTCAAGGCCGTGGCCGGCGTGCATGCCCGCGCCCGTGGCGGTTATGCCTGCCTCGCGCTGATCCTCGGCTACGGCCTGCTGGCGTTTCGCGACCCTCACGGCATCCGTCCGCTGGTGCTGGGCGAGCGCGTCACCGCGGAAGGGCGCGAGTACGCGGTGGCCTCCGAGTCGGTGGCGCTGGACATCCTGGGCTTCAAGCGCCTGCGCGACGTGGAACCGGGCGAGGCGGTGTTCATCAGCGAGGACGGCCAGCTGTTCAGCCGCCGCTGCGCGGAGAGCGCGACGCATGCGCCGTGCATCTTCGAGTACGTCTACCTGGCGCGTCCGGATTCGATGATCGAGAACGTCTCGGTCTACAAGGCGCGTCTGCGCATGGGCCAGAAGCTGGCCGAGAAGATCCTGCGCGAGCGCCCTGACCACGGCATCGAGGCGGTGATCCCCATTCCGGATACCGCCCGCACCGCCGCGAGCGCGCTGGCCGAGGCGCTGGGCGTGCCGTTCCGCGAGGGCTTCGTCAAGAACCGCTACATCGGCCGCACCTTCATCATGCCGGGGCAGGGCGAGCGAGTGAAATCGGTGCGCCGCAAGCTCAACCCGGTCGAGCTGGAGTTCCGCAAGAAGAATGTGCTGCTGGTGGACGACTCCATCGTGCGCGGCACCACCTCGCGCCAGATCATCCAGATGGCGCGCGACGCCGGCGCCAGGAACGTGTTCTTCGCCTCCGCCGCGCCGCCGGTACGCTATCCCAACGTGTACGGCATCGACATGCCGGCCGCGTCGGAGTTGGTAGCCGCCGGCCACACCGAGAAGGAAGTGGAGAAAATGCTCGGCGCCGACTGGCTGATCTACCAGGATCTGAAGGACTTGTTCTGGGCGGTGCAGGATGGCAATGAATCGTTGACCCAGTTCGACGCTTCGTGCTTCAACGGCGAGTACATCACCGGCCTGGACAAGCAGTACCTGGAGCAGATCGAAATGCTGCGCTCCGACGACGCCAAGGCCGCGCGGCGCAGCGCGTGACCGTTGGCAGGTTGGGGTTCGCCTGCGGCTCGCCCCAACCTCCATGCTCTTCGCTATGAACGACCTGTACCAAGCCGCGAGGCGCTGCCTCGACGCCACCGATCCGGCGGAAAAGCTGCGCCTGACGCATGAAGCCTGGGAGCAACTGCTCGCTGGCGAACTGATCCCCGATCCAGCCTCGCCGGCGCCCGTGCCGATCGGTGCACCCGGCCGCCCCGAGCGACCGCGGCTTGTGCATGCGAGCAAGGTGCCCAACCGTGGTCTCGGCACGCCGGACGGACGCGCTGCCCTGGTGCACGCCGTCGCCCATATCGAGTTCAACGCGATCAACCTGGCCTGGGACGCGGTCTATCGCTTTCGCGGCAAGCCGGACGCCTATTACCGCGACTGGGCCAGCTGCGCTCACGACGAGGCTCGCCATTTCGCCATGCTCAGCGGGCGCCTGGCGGAGCTGGGCCACGCCTACGGCGATTTCGACGCGCACAACGGTTTGTGGGAAATGGCCGAGAAGACGGCGCACCACGACACGGCGCGCATGGCACTGGTGCCGCGCGTGCTCGAAGCGCGCGGGCTGGATGTCACGCCTGGCATCATCGAGCGCCTGCGCACGGTAGGCGACGAACGCACCATCGCGATCCTGGAAGTGATCCTGCGCGAAGAAGTGGCGCACGTCGCCGCCGGCACGCGCTGGTTCCGCCATTGCTGCGAGCGCGACGGGCTCGAGCCGCGCGAAACATTCATCGGCTTGCTGCGCGACTACATGGGGCGCACGCCGCGCGGTCCGTTCAACCGATCGGCGCGGCTGGAGGCGGGCTTCGACGCCGAGGAAATGGACCGGCTGGCCGAACTCGCGCTGCTCGACTAGCGCTCACCCGCGGCGCCGCGCGAAACGGCGCCATAGCCACAGCCAGAGCAGCAGTAGCGGGAAGCCGAGCAGCACGAACGGCAGGCCGTAGCTTATCGCCTCGATCGCGTTGGCCAGGCCGTCCACGAATTGGTCGAACACGCCACTGAACGACTGGCGCAGGCGCGCGCCGCGCGTATCGGCATCGGCTGGGCGAAGCTTCAAGGTCAACAGATTGGTGGCGATGCGGTGCTGCTGTCCGGCCGATTCGCGCTCCAGTGCCTGCAACTCGCTTTCCGCGGCCGCCTGTTCCTTGCCCAGGGCAATCAGGTCGGCCACGGTCAGGTCCTTGCGCGTGGCCAGTTCGTCCAGGCGTTTCTGCTGCATCTTCAGGCGCTCCTGCTGGCGTTGGTTGTCGGCCACCGCGGGCGCAAGGTCTTCGGCCGACGTCTCCCGTTCACCGACTTCGCCGCCCTTGGCCGCGAGCGCTACCAGCGGCTCCACGCCCGCCGGCACGATGCGTACGGTGATCGAGGTGTTCCAGCTCGACTGCTCGATGCGCAGCACATGGCATTCGCCCAGGCGTGCCGACTCGCAGGCGGTGCGCGTCTCGTCCAGGCGTGGGGCGATCGCTTCCGAAGGCAGGCGCAGGGTGAGGCGGTGTTCGTACGCCAGCAGGGTGCCTGCCTTGTTCTTTTCGCCGCTGATGCCGGCCTGCGGGGTGACTTCCTGCTTGTGCGAGCAGGCGGCGAGCACCGGCACCAGCAGCAGGGTCGGAACGATCGTCCGGATCGAAGCGAGACGGGACACGGCGCACTCCTTGCGTCAGCGAAGAGAAGGTGGCGCGGAGTATGTGGGACGGCATGCGCGTCTGTCGCGCGGACATGAAAAAGCCGGCGCTGGGCCGGCTTTTTCATCGAATTTGGTCGGGGTGACATGATTCGAACATGCGACTTCTACGTCCCGAACGTAGCGCTCTACCAGGCTGAGCTACACCCCGTGGGAGCCGCGTATCTTAATGACCCTTTGAGGACTTCGCAACAGGTCCGTGTGGTCCGCCGCGAGCCGTCGTGGCCGGGGAGGGCCGGGTGGCCCTTCTGCTAACCTATGCGGCTGCCGCCACGCGTTGTCCGCGCGGCCGTTTCTACCTTCGAAGCAGAGGATTTCATGGCGCTTACCCAGGCCCGCACCATGCCCGGCGTACTCGAGCTGCTGCCGCTCGACCAGATCGCTTTCCAGCGGATGCTCGACACGATCCGCCGCAATTACGAGCGGTTCGGCTTCCTGCCGGTGGAAACCCCGGTGATGGAGTATTCGGACGTGCTGCTGACCAAGACCGGCGGCGAGACCGAGCGCCAGGTTTACTTCGTGCAGTCCACCGGCGCGATGGAGCAGGGCGAGAAGCCGGAGCTGGCGCTGCGTTTCGATCTCACCGTGCCGCTGGCGCGCTATGTGGCCGAGCACGAGCACGATCTGAGCTTCCCGTTCCGCCGCTACCAGATGCAGCGCGTGTATCGCGGCGAACGCGCTCAGCGCGGTCGCTTCCGCGAGTTCTACCAGTGCGACATCGATGTGATCGGCAAGGACGGCCTGTCGGTGCGTTACGACGCCGAATTGCCGGCGGTGATCTATAGCGTGTTCCGCGAGCTGAACATCGGCGCGTTCACCATCCAGCTCAATAACCGCAAACTGATGCGCGGCTTCTTCGAGAGCCTGGGCGTGGCCGATGCCGAGCAGCAGACGCTGGTGCTGCGCGAAGTGGACAAGCTGGACAAGCGCGGCGCCGACTATGTGCGCGACACGCTCACTGGTGAGGCGTTCGGCCTGGCCGCCGACGTGGCAGAGAAGATCCTTGCCTTCGTGCAGGTGCGCTCCACCTCGCTCGAGGATGCGTTCGCCAAGCTCGATGCGCTCGGCCCAGGCCCGGAGTCGATGGAGCAGGGCCGCGCCGAACTGAAGGAGGTGCTCGGCCTGATCCGCGATTTCGGCGTGCCGGACTCGCATTTCGCGCTGAATCTTTCTATCGCGCGCGGCCTGGACTACTACACCGGCACGGTCTACGAGACCACGCTCAACGACTACCCGCAGATCGGCTCGATCTGCTCCGGCGGCCGCTACGAGAATCTCGCCGGGCAGTACACCAAGTCGCGTCTGCCGGGCGTGGGCATTTCGATCGGTCTGACGCGCTTGTACTGGCAGCTGCGCGACGCCGGCCTGATCAATACCGCGCGCAGTACGGTCGACGTGCTGGTGACGCAGATGGACGAGGCGCAGATGCCGGCCTATCTGGCGCTGGCCAACGAACTGCGTGGTGCCGGCATCGCCACCGAAGTGGTGCTGGAAGGCGGCAAACTGGGCAAGCAGTTCAAGTACGCCGATCGCGCCGGCATTCGCTTCGTGCTGGTGCTGGGTGGCGACGAGCTGGCCAAGGGCGTGGTCACGGTCAAGGACATGCGTCGCGAGGACCAGTTCGAAGTACCGCGCGCCGAACTGATCAAGACGCTGCGCGTGGAGCTGGCCCAGGCCGAGATCGCGCCGTGATGCGAGCGCGGGCGCTGTTGCTGACGGCAGCGTGCGCGCTTTCCGGCTGCATCGCGCAGACCGATGTGCGGCGCCTGCAGCCGGGCGTCTACGAAATCACCCGCACCGATTGCGGGTTTCCCTCGGATGCCGACATCGCGCGGCGCCTGCGCCCCGAACTCGAACGGGTCGCCGCCGCGCGCTGCACGAAGGGCTACGACCTGGACGAGCCCGAGCTGCATATGGGCGACATGCGCGGCTCGGCGGTTACCGGCGAATGCCCGACGACCGTCATGCGCGCCGTGGCTCGCTGCCGCGGCGCCGCCTCCCACGATTCCCTTTCCCCACTCTGACCGGCGCCCCCGGGCGCGGAGCTTATGTATGAGCGTTGAGCAGATCCGACTCGATGGCAGCAGCCTTACCCGCGCGCAACTGGTCGCCGCCGCCCGGCGGGGCGTGCCGGTAGTGCTGGATGAGGGCCAGCTGGCGCGCGTGCAGCGCGCGGCGGATTTCCTTGCCGACAAGGTGAGCTGTGGCGAGCCGACCTACGGCGTCACCACCGGCTTCGGCAGCAACGCCGACAAGCTGCTGGGCGCGCATCGCTTGCGCGACGAACTGGCGGGAGGCCACCCGGACAAGCCGGAAGGCACCTTGCTGGAAGAGCTGCAGCACAACCTCATCACCACCCATGCCGTGTGCGTGGGCAAGCCGTTCGCCGAAGACGTGGTGCGCGCCATGCTGGTGATCCGCATCAACACCTTGATGCGCGGCCATTCGGGCATCCGCGTGGATACCTTGCGCGCACTCGCCGCGCTGCTCAACAGCGGCGTGGTGCCGGTCGTGCCGGAAAAGGGTTCGGTTGGCGCCAGTGGCGATCTTGCGCCGCTGTCGCACCTGGCCATCGTGCTGCTGGGCGGCGGCGAGGCGTTCTACCAGGGCGAGCGTCTTGCCGGTGCCGAGGCGCTGGAGCGCGCGGGCCTGGCGCCGATCCGCCTGTCCTTCAAGGAAGGCCTGGCGCTCAACAACGGTACCGCGCAGATGCTCGCCACGGCGGCGCTGGCGCTCGATACGCTGGAATACTTGCTGGACACCGCGGATCTGGCCGCCGCCATGACGCTCGATGCCTTCGCTGGCCGCAGCGGTGCGTTGCGGCCCGAGGTGCATGCGCTGCGTCCGCATCCCGGCCAGGTCGAGACGGCCGAGCGCGTGCGCGACCTGCTGACGGAAAGCACGCTGGTCGACATCCCGTATCACCTCGTACCCCGCTTCAAGCAGTGGGCGTCCGATGCGTGGACGGCGCCGGAAGATCAGGCGCTCAGCTTCGATATCGGCTGGGACTGGGTGCCCGCCAACCAGCGCCATGGGCGCGAAGCCTTCTATAGCCGCTTCCTGCCGTTCAAGGGTGGCAAGAAGCACCAGCCGCAGGATGCCTACTGCCTGCGCTGCATGCCGCAGGTGCACGGCGCCGTGCGCGATGCCTGGGCGCAGGCCTGCCGCGTGATCGATATCGAACTCAATGCGGTCACCGACAATCCGCTGATCTTCCCCGACGCTGAGGGTGCGCAGTTCATCGAGGAGCAGGTGATCTCCGCCGGCCACTTCCACGGCATGCCGCTGGCGCTGGCGATGAGCTACGTCAAGGCGGCGATTCCCGTGCTGGCCTCGATCTCGGAGCGTCGCCTCAACAAGCTGGTCGATCCGGCCACCAACGATGGCCTGCCGGCGTTCCTCACCGGCAACGAGGACGGTACCGATTCTGGCTTCATGATCGTGCAGTACACGGCCGCCGCGCTGGTCAACGACCTGGCGACGCGGGCGCACCCGGCCAGCGTGTATTCGGTGCCGACCAGCGCCAATGCCGAGGACCACGTCTCGATGGGTGCCAATGAGGCGCGCCATGTGCTGGAGATGTTGGATGACCTGAGCCATGTGATCGCGCTGGAGCTTTACACCGCCGCACAGGCGCTGGATTTCCGCCAGACCATGCTCAATGCGGCGCGCCGCCTTGCTTCGCGCGGCGACTGGCGGGCGCTGGCGGCGAAGATCTCCAATGCGCCGCGCGAGGATCATCCGCATTACGCGCAGTTCGCGGATGAGGTACGGCAGCTGACGTCGGCGTTGGCTGGCGTGGGTGATTTCCATGCGGGCGCCGCCGTGCGCAAGGCGCATGACGTGCTGCGTGGTCACATCGGTTTCATGTCGCGCGATCGCGCGATGGATGGTGATGTGCGTACGGTGTGCGAGTTGGTGCAGCGCCGGTCGGTTGGCTGATTTTCCGCTTGCGGCTGCATTGCATGCCGCCCTCTCTCCCCGGGGAGAGGGCGGGGTAAAGGGGCGGGCGGAGCGAGATGCTTCGTCGCTTCCGCGGATTACCCTGAAACGGCGCGCCGCATATGCCGCGCGGCCCACGTCAGCCACGCCAGGATCAGAGCGATTGCCAGCTTTTGCATCAGCCCTTGAGGCAGGTCGCGCAGGAAAACCTGGAGCCAGAGCGCGGCGGTAGCGAGCCACCCCATGATCCAGCCCGGCATGCTGCCGGCGCTCAATCGCGGATCGCTGCGCCAGCGGGCGCCAAGCAGCAACATGCCGAAACTCAGCCACAGGAAAGTGGCTTGGGCGGCGAGGCCGTGGATCAGGTGCGCCTGGTTCTCGCGGGCGGTGCCGATGAACAGTTCGGTGATGGCAACCATGGGCAAGGCCAGTCCCGCGCCGGCGAACAATGCCGAAGCCAGGCGGCTGCGCAGCGACGGCCAGGTGGCACGGTAGCCGCCCAGGGCGAAGGCCAGCAGAGCCGCGGAGATCAGGTAGTAGGCCAGGCGCAGGTAAAGGCCGCCGGGGCCGGTCAGGTAGAAGCTCAGCGGGGCGGCTAGAGGGTCCAGGTCGGTGCGCAGGAACTGGAGCGCACCGGCTGCCGCGGCGAAGGCCACCACGGCGAGCGAGAGCAGTCGTGAAGCAGGGGCGATCGGCCAAGTGTCGCGGGCGCTCATGGGTCGGTGCTCCGGTAAGTCGCAGGATTGTACGGATTCCCCGCAGGTCGCGGCCTCTGGGTTTTCGACAACGTCCCAGTCCGCGCGGGCTTGCCCGCCCGCCAAGGCGCGCGTATAGTCCGCTCCACTGTATTAACGCGTTAGTACATTATGAAGCGTCGATCGCTGGATCCCGAACAGCCTGCCGAGTCCGCCGAGCTCAGTCTCTGCGAGGCTTTGCTTTCGCTGAAGAACACCGAAGAAATGAATGCCTTCCTGCGTGACCTGTGCACTCCGGCCGAGCTTGAGGTGCTGGTCGATCGCTGGCGGGTGGTGCCTTATCTGCTCGACGAAGTGCCGTACCGCGAGATCCACGAACGCACCGCGGTGAGCATCACCACCATCGGGCGCGTGGCGCGCTTCCTCAACCAGGGCAACGGCGGCTACCTCGCCGCCGCGGCCCGCGCGTCGCGCCGCCGGGCGGCGAAGAAGGGCAAATCATGAAAAACCGCGACCGCCTGCGCATCGCGATGCAGAAATCCGGACGGCTCACCGAGCCGGCGCTGGACCTGCTCAATCGCTGCGGGCTTACGTTCCGGCAAAGCCGCGACAAGCTCTTCTGCTTCGGCGAAGGCGAGCCGGTGGATCTGCTGCTGGTGCGCGACGACGACATTCCCGGCCTGATCGCCCAAGGCGTATGCGACCTGGGCATCGTCGGCCGCAACGTGCTGAGCGAGTACAGCCTCACCGGAGGGCGCGAGGCCGAACCGCTGGCCGAGTGGCGACCGCTGGGTTTCGGCCGCTGCCGCCTGTCCATTGCCGTGCCGCAGGACATGCCATACGAGCAGCCGGCGCAACTGGCAGGCCTGCGCATCGCGACCTCGTACCCGGGCCTGCTGCGCGATTGGCTGCACAGACACGGCGTGGAGGCGGGCGTGGTGACCCTGGCCGGCTCGGTGGAAATCGCGCCGCGCCTTGGCACGGCGGACTTGATCTGCGACCTGGTGCAGAGCGGCGGCACGCTGGTAGCCAACCAGTTGCGCGAGGCCGATGTGCTGCTGGAAAGCGAAGCGGTGCTGGCCGGCCCCAAGACGCTGCCCACGGATGAGCGCGGCGACATGATCGACCTGCTGCTCAAGCGCCTGGACGGCGTGATGCAAGTGCGCGAGTCGCGCCTGCTGCTGCTGCAGACCTCGCGCCAGCAGCTGGAAGCGGTGACGCGCCTGTTGCCGGGCGGCCCGCAGCCGACGCTGCTGCCGGTGGCGGGGCAGCCCGACCAGCTGATGCTGCAGGCGCTGTGTGCCGGCGAGGTGAGCTGGCGGCAGCTGGAAGAAATCAAGAAGGCCGGTGCGCGCGAGATGTTCGTGCTGCCGGTGGAGAAGATGCTGGCATGAAACGTCTGGACTGGAACGCGCTCGACACCGCTGCACAGGCGCAGGCCCTCGCTCGCCCCGCGCAAGCGCGTGCGGAGGAACTGCGTCGAGGTGTGGAGGCGATCATCGCCAAGGTTCGTGTCGAGGGCGATGCGGCGCTACGCGAGCTGAGCGCCAAGTACGACCGTTGCGCGATCGACGCGATCGAAGTCACGGCCGCCGAGTTCGACGCAGCCGAAGCATCGCTGGCGCCGGAGCTCAAGGCTGCGATCGAAGAGGCGGCGGCGCGCATCGCCGCTTTCCACGCCGAATCCGCGCCGCGCGCCGTCGCCGTGGACACCGCGCCGGGCGTGCGGGTGGAGCGCATGCTGCGGCCGATCGCCAAGGTCGGTCTCTACGTGCCGGCGGGCAGCGCGCCGCTGCCGTCCACTGCGCTGATGCTCGGCGTGCCGGCACACATCGCCGGCTGCCGCGAGGTGATTCTGTGCTCGCCGGCGCGCGCGGACGGGCGTTGCGACGAGGCGGTGCTGTATGCGGCGCGCGTGACCGGCGTGCACCGCGTGTTCAAGCTCGGTGGCGCGCAGGCGATCGCGGCCATGGCTTATGGAACCGAAACGGTGCCGCGTTGCGACAAGCTGTTCGGCCCCGGCAATGCCTGGGTGACCGAGGCGAAGCTGCAGGTGTCCGGCGCCCCGGACGGTGCCGCGATCGATATGCCGGCGGGCCCTTCGGAAGTGCTGGTGATCGCCGATGGCCGCGCCGATCCGGAGTTCGTCGCCGCCGACCTGCTGTCGCAGGCCGAGCATGGCCCGGATTCGCAAGTCATCCTGCTCAGCCCGTCGGATGCGCTGCTGGATCGGGTCGCGGTGGAAGTGGAGCGGCAATGCGCGGCGCTGCCGCGCGCGTCGATCGCGGAACAGGCGCTGGCGCAGAGCCGGCTGATCCTGGTCGATTCGCTGGCGCAGGCCGTGGCGGTCAGCAATCGCTATGCGCCGGAACACTTGATTCTGCAGGTGGAGAATCCGCGGGCGCTGCTCGATGGCATCGACAGTGCCGGCTCGATTTTCCTGGGTGCCTGGACGCCCGAATCGGTGGGCGACTACTGCAGCGGCAGCAATCACGTGCTGCCGACCTACGGTTACGCGCGCAGCTACAGCGGCGTGTCGGTGGCGAGCTTCCAGAAGCAGATCACCGTGCAGGAGCTGAGCGCCGATGGCCTGCGCGCCATCGGTCCGTGCACGGCGACGCTGGCGGCGGCGGAGCAACTGGAGGCGCACCGCCGCGCGGTGACGCTGCGTCTGGCCGCGCTGGAGGCCAGGCCATGAGCGTGCTCGATCTGGCGCGTCCGGAGATCCGCGCCATGCAGCCGTATTCCTCGGCGCGCATGGAGGCCAGCGGCGGCGCCATCCTGCTCAATGCCAACGAATCGGCGTGGGCACCGCCGGGCGAGGCCGGCCGCGGCTGCAATCGCTATCCCGAACCGCAGCCCCCGGCCTTGGTCGGCGCGCTGGCCAGGCTTTACGGCGTACGTGAAGATCAGCTGCTGGTCGGCCGCGGCAGCGACGAGGCGATCGACCTGCTGGTGCGCGCCTTCTGCCGCGCCGGGCGCGATGCCATCGCGATTCAGCCGCCGACCTTCGGCATGTACGCGGTGTGCGCGCGAGTCCAGGATGCCGGCATCGTGGAGGTGCCGCTGGCGGCCGATTTCACCCTGGATGCCGATGCCTTGCTCGCGGCGCTGACGCCGGCGGTGAAACTGGTCTTCGTATGCTCGCCGAACAATCCCACCGGCCAGCCGGTGCCGCGCGCCGACATCGAGCGTCTGGCGCAGGCGCTGACGGGCCGGGCGTTGCTGGTCGTGGACGAGGCTTACGTGGAGTTCGCCGCCGGCGGCAGCGTCGCGGACCTGATCGATCGCTACGACAACCTGGCCGTGCTGCGCACCTTGTCCAAGGCCTGGGCGCTGGCCGGCGCACGCGTCGGCAGCTTGCTGGCGAACGCCGAGGTGATCGCTTTGCTGCGCAGGATCATTGCCCCGTATCCCTTGCCGCTACCCTGCGTGACGGCGGCGCTGGACGGTTTGTCCGCCCAGGGCCAGGCCGATGCGGCGGCGCATATCCGCACCGTGCGTGCCGAGCGCGCGCGGGTGGCGGCAGCGCTGGCCGCGCTGCCCGGCGTGCGCGCCGTGCTGCCGTCGCAGGCCAATTTCCTCGCCGTACGTTTCGACGATGCGGGCGCCGCCTATCGGCGCCTGTTCGGCGCCGGCATCGTGGTGCGCGACGTACGGCGCTATCCCAACCTGGAGGATGCCCTGCGCATCACCATCGGCACGCCGGATGAGAACGACCGCGTGCTGGACGTACTCAGTGGAGCTCTCGCGTGAGCCGCAAGATTCTTTTCGTCGACCGCGACGGCTGCCTGATCGAAGAGCCCGCGGACGAGCAGATCGACAGCTACGAGAAGCTCGCGCTGTTGCCAGGCGTGATCGCTGCGTTGCAGCGTTGCGTGGCCGCCGGCTACGAGCTGGTGATGGTCACCAACCAGGACGGCCTGGGCACCGACAGCTTCCCCGAGGTGCATTTCACCGGCCCGCACGAACTGCTGATGCGCATCATGGCGTCGCAGGGCATCCGCTTCCGCGAGGTGCTGGTCGACCGCAGCTTTCCGCACGACGGCCTGGATACGCGCAAGCCCGGCGTGGGCATGCTGCGTCACTACCTGGCGGACGATAGCTGGAGCCGCGCCGCTTCGGCGATGGTGGGCGACCGCCAGACCGACCTGCAGTTCGCCGCCAACATGGGCGTGCGCGGTTTCCTGGTCGGCCCGAAGGGGCAGGACTGGGAGGCCATCGCGCACGAGCTGCTCGACCAGCCGCGCGTGGCGACCGTGACGCGCAACACCAAGGAAACGCGCATCACCGTGCGCGTCGATCTGGACCGCGTCGCGGAGCCGAAGGCGCACACCGGGCTGGGCTTCTTCGATCACATGCTGGAGCAGATCGGCAAGCACGGCGGTTTTGCGCTGGAGCTGACATGCGACGGCGACACCCACATCGACGAACACCACACCATCGAGGATAGCGCGCTGGCCCTGGGGCAGGCGTTGCGACAGGCACTGGGCGACAAGCGTGGCATCGGCCGCTACGGTTTCGCCCTGCCGATGGACGAAGCGTTCGCCAGTGCGGTACTGGACCTTTCCGGGCGCCCGTATTTCGTCTTCGAAGGCGTATTTCCGCGCGAGCGGGTCGGCGAGGTGCCCACCGAACTGGTGCCGCACTTCTTCCGTTCGCTGTGCGAGACGCTCGGCGCGAACCTGCATCTGAGCGTGCGCGGCGACAACGCGCATCACATGGTGGAGGCCTGCTTCAAGGCCGTGGCGCGCGCCTTGCGCCAGGCCGTGCGCCGCGAAGGCAGCGAGCTGCCCAGCACCAAGGGAGCGTTGTGACATGGCGGTGGTCCTGGTCGACGCGGGCGGCACCAATATCGGCTCCGTGCGCTACGCGCTGCAGCGGCTCGGCGCGGATGCCGAGCTGACTGCCGACGCGGCGGCGATCCGGGCCGCCGACAAAGTGATCCTGCCCGGCGTGGGCGCGGCCGGTCCCGGCATGGCGCGCCTGCGCGAGCTGGGTCTGGTGGATCTGATGCGTTCGCTGACGCAGCCGGTGCTCGGCGTGTGCCTGGGCATGCAACTGCTGTGCGAGCGCTCGGAAGAGGGCGACACCGCATGCCTTGGCGTGATTCCCGCCAGCGTGCGCCGCTTCGCCGATACGCCTGCGCTGCGCGTGCCGCACATGGGCTGGAATCGCCTTGAGGTCGTGCGCGAGCACCCGCTGATCGCCGGCTTGAAGGGCGATGACTGGGCGTACTTCGTGCATAGCTATGCGGTACCGGTGGGCGACTACACCTTGGCTGCGGCCGATTTCGGCGGCGCGTTCTCCGCGGTGGTAGCGCGCGGCAATTTCCATGGCATGCAATTCCATCCCGAGCGTTCGGCCGGCGTCGGCGCGAAGCTCCTGAAGAACTTTCTCGACCTATGAGCTTTACCGTCATTCCTGCCATCGATCTGCGCGAAGGCCGCGTGGTGCGCCTGCGCCAGGGCGACTATGACCAGCAGACCACCTACGACTTCGAGCCGCGCGAGCTGGCGCGCCGCTATGCCGCCGCAGGCGCCGACTGGCTGCACGTGGTGGATCTGGATGGCGCGCGTTCCGGCCGCCTGGACAATCTGCGCGTGATCGAAGCGATCGCGCGCGACGGCATGCACGTCCAGGCCGGCGGCGGCATCCGCGGCGAGGACGATCTGCGCCGGCTGTTCGACGCGGGCGTCAGCCGCGCGGTGGTCGGCAGCGTGGCGATCCGCGAGCCCGCGCTGGTCGGCACCTGGCTGGGCCAGTACGGTGCGACGCGCATCACCGTGGCGTTGGACACGCGCAAGATAGACGGTCGCTGGGCGCTGCCGAGCGCGGGATGGACCGAGCTGGAAGCAGGCTCGCTGGACGAACTGGCGCCGTGGTATGCGGCGCGCGGCGCGCGGCATCTGCTGTGCACGGACATCGACCGCGACGGCATGCTGGCCGGTTTCAATCTGGATCTTTACCGCTATCTGGCCGAGCGCGTGCCGACCCTGGCCGTGCAGGCCTCCGGCGGGGTCCGCTCGATCGGCGACATCATCGCCGCGCGCGCGGCCGGCGCGCAGGGCGTGATCCTGGGCCGCGCACTGCTGGAAGGACGCTTCACCATCGAGGAGGCGCTGGCATGCTGAGCCGCCGCATCATTCCCTGCCTGGACGTGCGCGAGGGCAAGGTGGTCAAGGGTGTGCGCTTTCGCGACCACGTGGTGATGGGCGAGATCGTCGAACTGGCGATGCGCTATCGCGACGAAGGCGCCGACGAACTGGTGTTCTACGACATCACCGCCAGCCCGGAGGGCCGCAGCGTGGATCGCGGCTGGGTGGAGCGCGTGGCGCGCGTGATCGATATTCCCTTCTGCGTGGCCGGCGGCATCCGCAGCGTGGCGGAGGCGCGCGAGGTGCTGTATGCAGGCGCGGACAAGATCTCGGTCAACTCGCCCGCGCTGGAGCGTCCGGAACTGATCGGCGAACTCGCCGATGCGTTCGGCGTGCAGTGCGTCGTGGTGGGCGTGGACAGCCTGCGCGACGCGGATGGCGAATGGCGCGTTCGCCAGTACACCGGCGACCCGTCGAAGACCCAGGCGCTGGCGCGGCGCACGCTGGACTGGATCGAGGAAGCGCAGCGCCGCGGCGCCGGCGAGATCGTGCTCAATTGCATGGGTAGCGATGGCGTGCGGCAAGGCTACGACCTCGAGCAGCTGAGCGCCGCGCGGGCCATCTGCCGCGTGCCGCTGGTCGCTTCCGGCGGCGCCGGCGCGCCGGAGCATTTCCGCGATGCGTTCGCCACGGCCGATGTCGACGGCGCGCTGGCGGCGAGCGTATTCCACAGTGGCGCGATCGCCATCCCCGAACTCAAGCGATACCTGCGCGACGAAGGCATCGCAATACGCCTGTGAGGCAGAGCCGAACATGACCGACATGCACACCGACTTCTCGCGGCTGGACTGGGATAAGGGCGATGGCCTGTTGCCCGCCGTCGTGCAGCACTGGCTCACGGGCGAAGTGCTGATGCTCGGCTACATGAATGCCGAGGCGCTCGAACGTTCCGTGCGTGAAGGCAAGGTGACGTTCTTCAGCCGCAGCAAGCAGCGACTGTGGACGAAGGGCGAAAGCTCCGGACACGTGCTGGCACTCAAGTCGGTGCGCATCGATTGCGATGCCGATACCTTGCTGGTGCAGGCACAGCCGCAAGGGCCGACCTGCCATCTCGGCACGTCCAGCTGTTTCGGCGAGCGTGCCGACGTGGCTCCGCCGCTGGGCTTCCTCGCCGCGCTGGATCGGCTGGTCGCGCAACGCGATGCCGAGCGTCCGCAAGGCAGTTACACGACGCGCCTGTTCGAAGGCGGCGTGCGTCGTATCGCGCAGAAAGTCGGCGAAGAAGGCGTGGAAACCGCGCTTGCCGTCGTGGCCCAGGACGACGACGCGCTGCTCGGCGAAGCGGCCGATCTGGTCTTCCATCTGATGGTGGCCCTGCGCGCGCGCGGCCTCGGCATGCGCGAGGTATGCCAGGTACTGGAGGCTCGTCATCACCCGGCTTCCTGAGGCCGGGCAGCCATGGATGGACTTGCGCAATGGTGTTGAGACAGCTACAAAGCCCCGCGACACCTTGGAAAGAAAAATCTTAGGTCGAAGTTGTCGTATGCGTGTCGTTTGGGAAGGAACGACTGTCCGGCAACAGGGGGCGAGCCTGCAGGGTTCGTGCGGAAGCGTTTCGATGATTGGGGCTGGGGCCCGCGACGGGCCCTCGGCGGCAGTTCGCCGCCGGGACATCGAAAGAGGGCTGCATGAACACGATCTACCGGGTGGTGTGGAGTGTCGCGCGCGGCGTATGGGTAGTGGCTTCCGAACTGGCGGTGCGGCGTGGACGCCAGGGGCGGAGCCCGCGGCGCAGTCCTCTCGCGCAACTGGCCGTTCCGGTCATTTCTTTCGCACTGGCCGGCACGAGCCTGGCGCAATCGGTGACGCTCGGGGTCTACGATCCCACCGTCAACGACAACAAGGTCGGACAGCAATATGTGGGCACCGGTGGTGCCGCTGCGGCCGGTGCCACCTTGACCTTTACCGGTCCGCAGCAGTTTCTCGCCGGCGACAGCGGCGCGCGCAGCGTCACGCTGGGCAGCCTGAATACGGGCGGCCTGATCGTCGGCGGCGCACAGTGGATCGGCGCAGCCCGGCTCAATCCGGGCACGCAGAACTTCGGCGTCACCGTGCCGGACCCGATTACCGGTGGCACCCGCGTGGTATCGACTTACGCGACCGGCAATCTGACGCCGCTGTCTCCGGTGGACGCCAGCACGACGGTACCGAACGACGTCGAAGTGGGCAGTGCTCAATACATCGATGCCCGCGTCGGCACCGTGAACTCCACCGGCGGCACGATCAACGTCAATATCGGCACCGCCGGTGCGGCTTCCACGGCCAGTACCAACGGCTGGACCATGGCGTTGAAGCAGTCTTCGCTGTTCTATGCCGACGGCAGCGCCAGCGCCGCCAGCGCGCTGCATTGGCAGTCCGCCAACCGTATTTCGTTCGTCGGGGACGTTGCCAGCCCCTCTCAGCCGCAGACGTATTCCGTCACCTACGTCTCGCAGTACGGCGGCTCGTTCAGCGTGACCACGCTGGACGGCAAGACGAATGCGCAGACGGTCAACAACGACAGCGACCTGCGCACCTATAACGACTGGCTGATCGGGCAGATCCGCGCTGGCAACCTGGATCCGACGCAGTACAGCAACGAGTTCGCCAAGGCCTATACCTCGTCGACGCAGACCATCAGCTACAGCATGGCGGTGACGAATACAGCGGACGATATCTATCAGCCGATCGGCCTGCGCGTGGTGATGCATGCGATCGGCAACAATGGCACGGCGACCGTCGATGCCGGCGGCAAGCTGGAGGTGTCCAACGCGAACGGCGGCGCGATGCGTGCCGAAAGCGGCGGCACGCTGACCAACAACGGCACCCTGGCGACGACCCACACCAGCGGCGACGGCACGGCGATGTTCATCACCGGCAGCAGCTCGGGTACGAACAACGGCGTGATCAACGGCAATTTCTTTCTCAACCCCAACGGCAGCACAGTCGATGGCGCTTACGGTTCCAACGTGGTGGACCTGGCCGCCGCCAGCGCGTTCACCAACAACGGCATCATCAACCTTGCTACGGGCGCGACCAATGGCGCTGGGGCTTCGGCCGGCATTCGGCTCAACGGCAACAGCAATGCCAACAACACCGGCATCATCAATGTCGGCGTGACCGGCAACAAATCCAACGGTTCCATGACCGGCGTGCTGCTGGCCGACGGCACCGGGCAATTCACAAATACGAGCACCGGCACGATCTACATCGGCCGCGGGCCGCAGACCAGCGCGGGCACCGCGCCGGCCGACGTAGCGGTGAACCAGGGTACGCTCACCGCAGGCATCACGGTCAACGGCAACGCCACGGCGAACAACCAGGGCAACATCACCATCGGCAGCCGCACCCAGAACGCGGCCGGCATCGTGGTCGCCAACGCGCCCAACGCCACGGTGACCAACAGCGGCACCATCAACATCAACGGCAAGGCCACTACGGTGCCGCGCGAGAACGACGGCATCCTGGTTACCAACGCCGGTGCCGGCGGCGGTATCAGCAATACCAGCACCATCAATCTCAATGGCGTGAACGGCGTGGGCATCAAGGTGCTCAGCACCAACGCCAGCGCATCGACAGCCAGCTCCAGCGGCACCATCAATGTGGCCGGCGGCGCCGATCCGGGCAGCGGCACGCGCAACTTCGGCGTGTGGGTGGAAGGGCAGGCATCGGGCACGGCGACGGCCAATGTCAGCGGTCCGGTGAATCTGCTGGGCGATGGCGCCATCGGCATCCATGCGCGCGGGCGCGCCACGGTCGACGTGCTGGCCGGCGCCGAACCGACCTTTGCCAGCGGCACCAAGCAGATCGCGTTCTTCGCCTACGGCACGAACGCGAAGATCAATGTCGCCAGCACTTCGCTCAACGTGACCACCGACGGCTCCACGCTGTTCCGCGTCGAGAACGGCGCCACTTTCGATGGCACGGGGTTGAGCCTCACCGCGTCCGGCGCCAACGCGCAGACCGTGCTCGGCTCGGGCGCGCCATCGGTGGTGAATACGAAGGACGCGCAGATCCAGGTCACCGGTGCGGGCGCGACAGGGGTGGTCATCGAAGGCGGTGCGGTGGGCAATATCGATGCGGCTACGAGCATGCATTTGTCGGGCACGGGTTCGGTGGCGGGTATCGCCGACGGCCAGAAGCACAGCCTGACCGGTGCGGCCACGGGCTCGCCCGTCGGAAGCACGTCGCTCACCACCGCCGCGACACTGACCGAAAGCCAGGCCTCCCTGACCGGCTACATCGCACGCAACAGCGCCAAGCTCACCAATACGGGCAACATCACCTTCACCGGCGCGCATGCCACCGGCATCCGGGTGGAGTCGGGCGCTACGGCCACCAACAGCGGCAATATCGCGGTGCAGGACGGTGGCACCGGTATCGTGGTCGACGGCAGCAGCGGCAACGCCGCGACGACCGCGAACACCATCGGAACGATCGCGGTCAACGGCGGCAGCGTGGCCGATCGCACGCGTGGGGTGATCGCTACCGGCGCCAAGGCCGTGGTGAACCTGCAGGACGGTGCCAAGGTGCAGATGAACGGCGTGGGCGCCGTCGGCGCCGAAGCGGTGAATGCCGGCACGGTGAATGTATCGGCGAGCGCGCTGCCGGTGTTCTCCAGTACGGACCAGATCGCATTCCATGCGCTCGGTGCCGGCGCGAAGATCAACAGCTCGGCCAGCGCCATCGACGCCGGCACGGCGAACGCAACCATCTACCGGATCGACGACGGCGCGGCCTTGAGCCTCAGCGGTTCGCCGGCGCTGACGTCGTCTGGCGCCGGAGCGCGCGGCATTACCGGTTCGGGCGCGGGCACCACGGTGACCACCGGGACGGCCCTCTTCAATGTGAGCGGCGCCGGTGCGTCGGGCCTCGAACTTGATGGCGGCGCGACCGGCACGCTGAGCGCCGGTTCGAGCGTCAACCTCAGCGGTACCGGCAGCATCGGCGGCATCGTCGACGGGCAGAAGACCGATATCTCGGGCAATGCCGTCGGCGCGCCGGTGGCCACCACGCTGACCAGCAGTGGCGCGGTCAGCGGCGCTGGTGCCAACGCGGTGGGTTTCGTCGCGAAGAACCAGGGCGCAGTGTCGAATGCCGGCACGGTCGATCTGACCGGTGCGGGCAGCACCGGTGTGTGGCTGCAAGGGTACGGCACGCTCACCAACACCGGCAGCATCCATGTCGCCGATGGCACCGGCATTCGCGCCGAAGGCGCGCAGTCGCTGATCGCGGGGCTGGGTGCGGTCACGGTGGATAATGGCGTGGCTGGCATCCGCCTGCTCAATGGCGCGCAGACCAGCATTGACGGGCAGGGCGGCAGCGTGATCGCGCATGGCAGCGCGCATGCCGTCCTGCTGGACACGGGGGCGTCGTCGCTGACCGTCGCCAACGCCACGTTGACCGCCGATGGCAGCGGCAACGGCATCGAGAATGCGGCGGAGATCGGTGCGGTGTCGCTCAAGGGTGTGACCATCAACGCCGGCAACGGTGCGGGCATCCGCACGGCCACGGCGCTGGATCCGGCATCGACCGTCACTGTGAATGTCGCCGGCGCAGGCACCGGTTTCGCGTTCCGCAACGCGGACGGTTCCGTCGCCAGCGGCGCGCTGGATCTCAGTCAGAACTATGCGATCAACGCGAATGGCGCGGGCGCCACGGGCATCCAGGCACTGACCGCCGGCGCGGTGACCACGGCGGCTACCGTAAACGTGACCGGTGCTTCCGGCGGCTCCGCGCTGGTGGCAGGAACGACATCGAGCACGACCAACACCGGCAAGCTGATTTCCGCCAGCACCGCGGCGCCGGTGGTGGATCTGTCCAACGGCAGCGGCACGCGCTTCAGCAATACCGGCACGATCCAGGCCGGCAGCGCGACGGGGCCCGCCTTGCGCGGCAGCGCCGGCAACGATGTCGTCGCGCTGGCGGGTGGTTCCGTGCAAGGCGACATCGCTACCGGCGACGGCAGCGACCAGTTCAGCTGGACCGCCGGCACGCTCAACGGCAGCTTGAGCATGGGAAACGGAGCCAGCAATCAGGCGCTGGTGAAAGGCGTGGACCTGTCCAGCACTTATCACCTGGCCGCGGGCACCGGCGCCGGCAATACGCTGACGCTGGACAGCGTCCAGTCGCGGGGCGGCTCTTTCGCCGCGGACGATCTCGGCAAAGGGGTGAACCTGGGCACGGGATGGAGCACGATCAATTTCACCGGCACGCGGTTCACGCTCACCGATAACCTGAAGCTGTCGCATAGCGCAGTGAACATCGATGCCGGTTCCACGCTCTACGCGGGCGACAACGTGCATCCGGTCATCGCCGGCGGTTCGCCCGGCAGCGTGCAGGTCACCAACGCCGGGCTCGTCGATCTGACCAATGGCACGGGTTCGCCCGGCAACAGCCTGGCCATCGATGGCGATTACCTGTCGCAGGCCGGACGCGTCGACATGATCAGTACGCTCAACTTCGGCGGCGCCCTGAGCGGACAGTTCACCGATCGCCTGCTGGTGCAGGGCAATGTCTCGCTGCCGGGCGGCCCGACCATCCTGCACGTGACGCCGTCCGCCGCCAGCACCGGCGCGCTGACGGATTTCAACCACAACAGCGCGGTGGATGCGAACGAGGGCATCTCGATCGTGCAGGTGGCCGGCAGTTCCACCGCGGATGCTTTCCGATTGGCGGGCGGCTATCTCTCCGCCGGACCGTGGCAGTACGGCCTGTATGCGTTCCAGCCTGGCTCCAGCGCGGCATCGCAGCGCGTGGTGGCGGGCAGCGGCAATCAGTTCTGGGATTACCGGCTGGCGAACATTTATGTGTGCCAGAGCGATTGCACGCCGGTGAACACGGCCCATCCCGAACCCGTGCCGCCACCGGGCGAACCACCCGCGCCGCAGCCGCCTGTGGTGTCGGAGGCGGTGCCGCCGGCGCCCACCCAGATGCCGGACGACGGCTGCGTCGTGAACGGCATCGATCGGTGCGCGCCGGGCCGGCCGGCGGTGACGCCGCAGGTGCCGGCCTACATCTCCGCGCCGGGCGCGCTGGCTGCGTACGGCTTTCGCATGCTCGATAACCTGCACAAGCGGCTGGGCGAGATCCGGCACGAGTCGGTGCCGGACGACGGGCTTGGCGGCGAAGCGTTCGCGCGCTACATCGGCGGCGATTACACCTATCACACCGATGTGAGCTTCAACCGCTTCGGCTACGACTACGACCAGCATGTGAGCGCGCTGCAGATCGGCGCGAACATCCTGAATATCGACAGCGAGAAATCGGCCATGCGCGCCGGCGTGGCGTACACGCACGGGCGCACGCGCCTGGAGCCGAAGGCGGCGGACGGCTACAGCCGCACCAAGTTCTACAGCAACAGCATCGCCGCTTTCCTCACCTGGCAGCACGTCAACGGCTTCTATGTGGATGGCGTGGTTTCCGGCGAGCGGCACCAGGGCGACGTGGACGTCGCGCGCATGCAGGACATCGGCCGGCTGCGCGCGACCGGCTGGACCGCGTCGGTGGAAACCGGCTATCCGTGGCGCCTGGACAGCGGCTACATGATCGAGCCGCAGCTGCAGCTGGCGCGCCTGCATCAGCGCGTGGACACGCTGGTGGACCGCGACGGTACTCGCGTGAGCTACAACGACTACGACCAGACCGTGGGCCGCCTCGGCGTGCGCCTTACTCGCACCTGGGACCGCGGTGGCGACCGTTTCGCCACGCCGTATCTGCGTCTGAACTACATCAAGGGCTGGGGCGGGCGGGCGCGGGTGACGGTGGCTGCCGACGCCACGCCTGCGCTGGGCCAGACCTTCCTTGGCGGCGCGTACGGCCAGGCGGTGGAGCTGGGTGTGGGCGGTACGTATTCGCTGGGCCGGCAGTGGTCGTTCTACGGCGAGGCCGATTACCAGAAGGAGATCGGCAGCGCCGGTGTGCGCGGCTGGGGCATCAACCTGGGCGCGCGCTGGAACTTCTGAGGTGCCAGGGCGAGTCGGTCAGCGGTGGCTGGCCGGCTCGGCAGCCGGGACCGGTGGCCGGAAGGCGACAACGGGGCCCGGCGTCACGTGCGCGCGCCAGCGCGCGAGCTGATCGGCGATGCCGGTGCCGGCGTCGATCTGCGGTTCGGACGGGGTGAGCTGGTCGCGCTGTTCCCACTGCGCGATCTCGCCGCGGGCTTGTTTGAAGGCATCGATGAAATCCGGCGTGCGGTTCAGCGCATCGACCAGCCAGGCGCGACCGAAATAGGTGATGTCGGAGTCGCTGCCGCAGCCGAACGAACTACGGTCGGTACGCGCCGCGGTGAGCACCAGGGTGCCGGGGCCCTTCAGCGGCGGCAGGAAGCCGCCCGAATAGCAGGCGTTCACCACCACCACTTTCCATTTGAAAGCATGCTTGTCGAGGATGTCGGCCAGATCGGGCGCACCGATCTGGTCCAGCGGCAGCGGATCGAGATCGACCAGCAGGTTGTGCGCCGGATCGCCATGTGAGGTGAGATAGAGCACGAGGATGTCCTCGTCCTTCTTCATCACGCCCGAGAGGGCATCCAGGGCGCTCTCCAGGTTGCTCCAGGTCGCCAGCGGGCGGGTCTGGAGCGTGGCGGGATGATTGGCCAGCACCAAGGGGTGCACCGTGGCGCCGAAACGGTCGGCGAACAGCTTGCCGGCATACTCGGCCTCGTTGCGGAACACGTCTTCCGCTCCATCGCCGGCGAAGGCGACGAGATAGAGATTGGGCCGTCCCGCCACGCGGGGGCCCAGTTTGGCGATGGCGTCGCGAAGCAGGCGCGGCTGCGCATAGGCGACCTGCTCCGGCGTGGGACCTTGCTGGGGCCAGCGGTCGGATGGGTCATCGGCCGGCGCGTCTTCTTCGGCCAGCTCGCCCGCTGAGGCGGCTGGTGCAGGCACGGAGGTGGCCACCGGTGGCGCGGCGTGGGCAGCGACGCCGATGGGGCCTGCCGTCCGATGAAGCAGCAGGGTCAGCAGCACGCCCGCAGCGAAGGCGAGCAGAGCGGTGAGGGCGATGCGCATGGCGGTGGCCGGGGTGGCTCTTCAGGGAACGATGGCGTCGAAATCCGGATAGGCCGGATGGCGCGGTTGGGCCGGCATCTCCAGCGGCGCGCGCAGCAGCCAGGCGGTCTGGAAACCCGCGGCCTTGGCGGCGTCCAGTTCTTCCGGAATATCGGACAGGAACAGCAGGTGCTGCGGCAGCTCGCCGATCGCTTCGGCGATCTTTTCGTAGGAGGCGCGCTCGCGCTTGGGGCCGGTTTCGGTATCGAAGTAGCCGGCGAACAGCGGCGTCAGGTCGCCGGCGTCGCTGTAGCGGAAGAACAGTTTCTGCGCCGGCACGGAACCGGAGGAGTACACGTACAGGTGCAGCCCTTCGCCGCGCCAAGCCTTCAGGCGCGCGGCCACTTCCGGGTAGACGTGGGCGGTGTATTCGCCTGCCGCATAGCCTTCCTGCCAGATCATGCCCTGCAGCGCCTTGAGCGGCGTGGATTTGCGGTCTTCGTCGATCCAGCGCAGTAGCAGTTCGATGATCTCCTGGCGGCTGGCCTCGACCAGGCCGGCTTCTTTGGCCGCTTCGTGCAGCCAGTGCTGCACTTCCGGGCGATCGACGTGAGTTTCCACGTAGGCCGGCAGGCGCTTGCGTGCGTAGGGAAACAGCACGTCCTTGACGAAGCTGATCGAGCTGGTGGTGCCCTCGATATCGGTGACGATGGCGCGGATGGCGGTCATGCGGGTAGCCGTGATGCAGGGGAAGCCAAGCTTAGCCGTGCGGCACCTGCGCGCCTACGGGCAGGTGGGGCAGGAGGCGGCGGAAGCCCGAGGGCGAGCTGGCACGGCTTCATACCGCGCAGATGCCGCCGGCCCTGGGCCGGCGGCGACGGGGATCAGGCCGCGGTGTGGGCCGAGCCGTGCGGAAGCATGCGCGGGAAGCGCACGGCGATGTCTTCGCCGGTGAAATTGGCGACCCAGCCTTCCTTGTTGGTGAACAGTCGGATGGCCACGAAGTAGGGCGCCTCGCTCATGTCGAACCAGTGGCGGGTGCCGTCCGGCACGCCGATCAGATCGCCCTGCTCGCACAGCACGTCATAGACCTTGCCGTCGATGTGAAGGGTGAACTGTCCCGCGCCGGCGACGAAGAAGCGCACCTCGTCCTCGCTGTGCGTGTGCTCGCTGAGGAATTTCTGGCGCAGCGCGGCCCGATCCGGGTGATCGGGCTTGAGACTGATCACATCGACGGCCTGGTAGCCCTCTTCGCGCATCAGACGGTCGATGTCGGCACGGTAGGCAGCGATGACTTCTTCCTGGCTGGCGCCAGGAGCGATCGGCTGGCCGGCTTCCCATTGCTCGAAACGTACGCCCACTCGCTTCAGCTCGTGCGCGATCGCAGCGTGCTCGTGGTGGACGGAAAGCGGCGTGTCGGGGCGCTGGTCGTCGAAAATGCGCAGGCGGCTCATGCGGACAGTCTCCTCAGATCCAATTCGCAGCCCAGGAGGAATTCCAGGGCTTCGAGGTGGCGGCGGGTTTCGGCCATGCCACGTCCCCAGGTGTAGATGCCATGCCCGTCGATCAAGTAGGCGTGCAGCGGCTTGCCGGCATCGAGCCAGGCATCCACCTTGGCGACCAGCTCGGGCATGTGCTGGGTGTTGGGGAAGACGGGAATGAGCAGCTCGGCATCGTGCGTAGTCTGGCCGGCGATGGCCTTCTGCAGTTCCCAGCCCTTCAGGCGCACCACGCCGTCCTTGGAGAACAGGCGCGAGGCGACGCTCTGCGTGCGCGAATGCGTATGCAGTACCGCAGTCATGTCGGGAAAGCGCCTATAGATCTGCGTGTGCAGCTCGGTCTCCGCGCTCGGGCGCGCCTCGGTACCTACCGCCTTGCCCTGCATGTCGATCAGCATGATGTCGTCGCGTCCGAGCTTGCCCTTGTCGCGACCGGAGATGGTGATGGCCGCGTGATCGGCATCCACGCGCATGGAGAAATTGCTGCTGGTGGCGGGCGTCCAGCCGGCGAGCGCGAGCTCGCGCGCGGCATCGGCGATGGCATCGGCGCGTTCGGCGAACAGCGCGGGGGGAATCGTCGCGGGAAGGACCTGGCTCATGCGATATGGACGTCCAAATGGCAGGGGACTATAGCACGGCGGTTCAGCTCGCCTTTTGGAAGCCGGGCTGACCGGCCAGGTTCCGAATGCGAGCCATTCTCATGGTGGGTTTCGCGGTCGGCGTAACATCGCCGCGGTTCCGCCATGCTGGCGGATAGTCCCCATGACGGAGGTTTTGCCAATGTCCCAAGAAAAAGATCTCGAATCGCGCCGTCGTTTCCTCAAGATCGCCGCTGGCACCGCTACCGCCGCCGCGGTGATCGGAGGCCTGCCGCGCCTGGCGCGTGCCGCCGATCTGCCGCATGTGGCCGAGTCGGATCCCACCGCCAAGGCGCTGGGTTATGTCGAGGACGCCAGCACGACCAAGAACGCCGCTCGCAAGGCGGGCGATACCTGCGCCAACTGTCAGTTCTACTCTGGTGGCGCTTCCGGCTACGGTCCGTGTCAGCTGTTCCCCGGCAAGTCGGTGAACGCGAAGGGCTGGTGCGTATCGCATTCGCCGAAGAAAGCCTGACGTTCGTTTTCGATGCGTGTTCGCAAGGCCGGCGCCAGCGCCGGCCTTTTTCATGGTCGTCATGCACAGCATCGCGCCGCGGCGTGCGCGAGCGATGAGTCGTCAAAGAAGAAGTCGTCGGCGATCGAACGATGCCGGAGAGAAGATGCAGCCCAGACGCGTCAGGCCGAGGAGCTGACCCGCCTGACGCGCCGGGCGGCAATCCGGGGCCCACTGCCAAGTGATCAACCCACGGACGGCAGATGTTACTCCCCAAAGGGCGGTTTGGGGCATCCGGGGGAAAAAAATTTCCCGAAAAAGTCTCGTTAAAATCAGAAAAAACAAATACTTACGGAACTATTCGTGACTGTGCATCAAAAATCGGGGCCGATTGCGCATTTCGAAGCAGTTCTGTTCAGTTGGCTACCATAGGCTGATGTTTGCCCCTGTAGCCCGTCATTGACGGGCGTTCGGCGAAGATCGCCTCAGGCGCGGCGGCGAAGGCGGCTATGCCGCACGCCGTAGCCGAAGTAAATGGCCAGGCCGATCACCGTCCACACGATCATCAGCAGCCAGTTGAACCAGGCCATGAAGGACAGCAGGGCCACGCAGCTGAACACGCCGGCGGTGCAGACGAACCAGGCGGCGGGCACGCGGAACAGGCGCGGCAGGTCCGGCGCGGTGTAGCGCAGGATCAGCACGCCGGCGCACACCGCGACGAACGCTATCAGTGTGCCCATCGAGGTGAGGTCGGCCAGCAGGTCCAGCGGAAACACCGCAGCCAGCACGGCGATGCCGGCGCCGGTGAGCAGCGTATTGAGATGCGGCGTGCGGTGCTTGGGATGGATGCGGTTGAACACCGGAGGCAGCAGGCCGTCGCGCGACATGATCATGAAGATGCGCGGCTGGGCGATGATCATCACCAGGATCACCGAGGACAGGCCGATCAGCGCGCCGATTTCCACCACCAGGCGCAGCCAGCCCAGTTCCGGATGGTTGCGGATCGCGGTCACCACCGGCTCGCTGGTACCCAGCTCGGTATAGGGGATCAGACCGGTCAGCACAGCCGCCATCGCCAGGTACAGTACGGTGCAGATCACCAGCGAGACCAGAGTGCCGAACGGCAGGTCCTTCTGCGGATTCTTGCATTCCTGTGCCGCGGTCGACGTCGCCTCGAAGCCGATGTAGGCGAAGAACACCATCGCCGCGCCGCGCATGATGCCGGACCAGCCGTACTTGCCAGGTGCCTGCTCGGCGGGAATGAAGGGGTGCCAGTTGGCCGGATCGATGTAGCGATAGCCGGCCACGACCACCACCACGATCAGGCCGACCTTGAGCATCACCATCAGCACGTTCAGGCCCGAGGACTCGCGGATGCCGACGTAGCACAGCCAGGTGAGCGCAAGCACGATCGCTACTGCCGGCAGATTCATCAGGTGCCCGGTAGAGACCAGGTGGCCATCCTTGAACGCGAGCGGCGCCTCGGTCAGCGCCACCGGCAGGTGGATGCCGACGTGATCGAGCAGGCTGGTGAAATAGCCGGTCCAGCTGGCGGCCACCGCGGAGGCGGAAATGCCGTATTCCAGCACCATGTTCCAGCCGATGAACCAGGCCACCAGTTCGCCCAGGGTGGCGTAGGCGTAGGAATAGGAGCTGCCGGAGATCGGGATGAGGGTGGCGAACTCCGCGTAGCACAGCGCGGTGAAGCCGCTGCAGATCGCCGCCAGCATGAAGGAGATCAGCACCGCCGGGCCCGCGTGCTCTGCCGCCGCCTGGCCGGTGACGACGAAGATGCCCGTGCCGATCACCGCGCCGATGCCCAGGGCGGTGATGCCCCACTTGCCCAGCGTACGGCGCAGGGACGGACCACCGTGGCAGTCGTCGGCATCGGAGAAATCGGTCTTGCGGGCGAAGAGCTGCTTGAGCATGCGTGAACCTGGTGAAGCGGCGGGCCGCGATGACGGCGGCTGCATAAAAAGGAAGGGCCGGCGCGAGCCGGCCCTCGATCGGTATGTCAGGCGGCGGGCTTGCGCAGCTTGCTGTGCGAGTAGCCGTAGAGGAAGTAGATCACCTGGCCGATGGCGATCCAGGTAAGCATCCAGCGCCAGTGCTCGAGGAACGATTGCAGGAACAGCGCCATGCAGGCGAGCGCGCCGAGCGGGCAGACGATCCACGGCACCGGCACGCGGAAGGCGCGGGGCAGGTCGGGGCGGGTATACCGCAGCACCAGCACGCCGACGCACACGGTGGCGAAGGCCAGCAGGGTGCCCATCGCGACCATCTCGCCGAGCACGCCGATGTTGAACAGGCCGCCCAGCGCGGCGGCGAGCACGCCCACCACCACGGTGCCGACGTGCGGCGTGCGGTACTTCGGGTGGATGCGGCCGAACAGCGGCGGGATCAGGCCGTCGCGCGCCATCGAGTAGAAGATGCGCGGCTGGCCCATCAGCATCACCAGGATCACCGAGCTAAGGCCCGTGACCGCGCCGATCACCACGATGATCTGCAGCCAGTGGAGGGTCGGATAGTTGTCCAGCGCGGTGGAGACCGGCTCCGGCGTGCCCAGCAGGCGGAAATCGGCGATGCCGGTGAGGATGCCCGAGACGATGATGTACAGGATGGTGCAGAGGATCAGGGAGCCGATGATGCCGATCGGCATGTCGCGCTGCGGGTTCTTCGCTTCCGCCGCGGCGGTGGAGACCGCATCGAAGCCGATGTAGGAGAAGAACACGATGGCGGCGGCACGGCCCACGCCGGCCCAGCCGTACTTGGAGGGGCCTTCCGACGCCGGGATGAAGGGGTGCCAGTTGTCCGGATTCACGTACTTCGTGGCGAAGGCGATGAACAGCAGGATCACCGTCACCTTGATCGCCACGATGATCGAGTTGACGAAGGCCGACTGGGTGATGCCGACGTAGCACAGGCCGGCGATGGCCGCGATGATCGCCACCGCGGGCAGGTTGATCAGCATGCCGGTGGCCTGGATATGGCCGTCGACGACAGTGAACGGCGCCGCGGCAAGCGTCTGCGGCAGCGTGACGTCATGGCCGATCCAGCCACTGATGAGCGCCAGCAACTTGTTGAAGTAGCCGGACCAGCCCGCCGCCACCGTGGCCACGGTGAACAGATATTCCAGTACCAGGCTCCAGCCGACGAACCAGGCGACGTATTCGCCCAGGGTGGCGTAGGAGTAGGAGTAGGCGCTGCCGGAGACGGGCAGCATGGCCGAGAATTCCGCATAACACAGCGCGGCCAGCGCGCAGGCGATGCCGGCGAAGACGAAGCTCAGGACGATGGCCGGGCCGGCATGTTCGGCGGCGGCCTGGCCGGTGATCACGAAAATGCCCGCACCGATGATGGCGCCGATGCCCAGCATGACCAGGTGCCGCGCCGTCAGCGCGCGTTTGAGCGTGACCTCGCCGTGGGCTCCGCCATCGGGGAGGTCGGCGGACGCAGGCGAAATCTGCGTCGTCGCAAAAAGATTTTTCAGCATGTGTTCCCCCCTCCGGGAATGTCCGCTTTTCGTTCTGGTAAAGGCTTGTGGCGCCGCCATCGGCGGTGCGCTGGGCACGGAAGCACAGAACCTTAGCGGAGGGATGGGAGGGGTACAAGTCGCGCCGCAGCTATGATGGTGGCTTCGTCCAGCTCCTATGTCACAAGTCATGCACGCCGATGCCAAGCCCCTTTTCGCCCTGTTCGATGACTACGCGTCGCGGCACCCGCAAGAACAGGAGATCGCTGCGCAGTTCGCTGCCTTCCTGCGTTCCGCTCCCACCGTTTTCGAGCGCAGTCACGCCGAAGGACATTTCACCGGCGGGGCCTGGCTGGTCAGCGCCGATGGCGCGCGGGTGCTGCTGACCCACCATCGCAAGCTGGGGCGTTGGCTGCAGTTGGGCGGACATGCCGATGGCGATGCCGATCTCGCCCGCGTCGCGCTGCGCGAAGCCGAGGAGGAGTCGGGCCTGTCGCAGCTGGAGGTGGTGGATGCGAGGCCGTTCGACATCGACTGCCATTGGATCCCGGCGCGCGGGTCCGAGCCCGGTCATTGGCATTACGACGTGCGCTATGTGGTGCGCGCCGGCGGCAGCGAAAATTTCGTGGTCAGCGAAGAATCCCTGGACCTGGCCTGGAGGCCGGTGGCGGAGCTTGCCGCCGATCCCGCGGCGGACGAATCGCTGCGGCGCATGGCGGAGAAATGGCTGCGCCACGGCGCATAGGCTGGTATTCGCTACCGGTCAGGCGTATTTGGCCGGCGCAGGGTGAACGGTGCCGCACTTTTCGCAGGTACGCGCTTGGCTCGAACGATAGAAGCGTTCGAACACGGGCGGGAAGTCATGCTCGATGCTTTCGAGCGTGAAATATTCCTCGTACAGCTTGTGATTGCAGTGTTGGCAGAACCACAGCAAGCCGTCCTTTTCCTGCGCCAGGCGCCGGCGCTCGATCACCAGGCCGATGGAATCGGGCATGCGCTGCGGCGAATGCGGCACGCGGGGCGGCAGGTAGAACATCTCCCCGGCGCGGATCGGGATGTCGCGAGCCACCCCGTCGTCCTGCACCTTGAGCACCATTTCGCCCTCGAGCTGATAGAAGAACTCCGGGCCTTCGTCGTAGTGATAGTCGGTGCGCGCGTTGGGGCCGCCGACGATCATCACGATGAAGTCGCCATCGACGATGCATTTGTTGCCCACCGGCGGCTTGAGCAGGTGGCGGTGGTCGTCGATCCAGCGCTTGAGGTCGAGCGGCGGCGTCAACATGATGCGGGCGGTTCCGGGAGGGCGATGCCGCTTACCTTAGAACCTGTTCTTGCGCTCTGCCTAGGGGCTCGCTCGCGCGGTCGATGGGGCTGCGGCGGATCATTTGGCGCCGAATGCCGCCGCAGCATCCGTAAGATCGGATGCGCGGGATAGATCAGAGCGTCTCCTCATCGCGAGGCTAGACTTCGAGCGTGGCGAGATCGCCCTTTTCCTCGAGCCACGCCTTGCGGTCGCTGGCGCGCTTTTTGGCCAGCAGCATATCCATCAGTTTGGTGGTGCCTTCGCCGTCGTCCACGGTGAGCTGCACCAGGCGGCGCGTGTCCGGATGGATGGTGGACTCGCGCAGCTGCGCCGGATTCATTTCGCCCAGACCCTTGAAGCGAGTGGTGCTGACCTGGCCCTTCATCTTTTCGCGCTCGATGCGTTGAAGGAGGGCGGTCTTCTCGTTTTCGTCCAGGCAGTAGAACACCTGCTTGCCCACGTCCACGCGGAACAGCGGCGGCATCGCCACGAACACGTGGCCGTCGCGCACCAGCGTAGGGAAATGGCGCAGGAACAGCGCGCTCAGCAGGGTGGCGATGTGCAGTCCGTCGGAGTCGGCGTCGGCGAGGATGATGACCTTGCCATAGCGCAGGCCGCTCAGGTCGTCCTTGCCCGGATCGCAGCCGATCGCGACGGCAAGGTTGTGCACTTCTTCAGAACCCAGCACCGAGCCGGATTCGACTTCCCAGGTGTTGAGGATCTTGCCGCGCAACGGAAGGATGGCCTGGAACTCCTTGTCGCGCGCCTGCTTGGCGCTGCCGCCGGCCGAGTCACCTTCCACCAGAAAGAGTTCCGTACGGCTGAGGTCCGTGGCGGTGCAGTCGGCCAGCTTGCCGGGCAGTGCCGGACCCTGGGTGATTTTCTTGCGCACGACCTGCTTGGACGCCTTCAGGCGCGCGCTGGCGCGCTCGATGGCCAGTGTGGCGATGCGTTCGCCCAGCTCGACGTTCTGGTTGAGCCACAGGCTGAAAGCATCGTGCACCACGCCTTCGACCAGTGCCGCGGCGTTGCGCGAAGACAGGCGCTCCTTGGTCTGGCCGGCGAACTGCGGGTCCTGCAGCTTGGCCGACAGTACGAAGGCGAGGCGCTCCCACACGTCTTCCGGCGCGAGCTTCACGCCGCGCGGCAGCAGGTTGCGGATATCGCAGAATTCGCGCACCGCATTGGTCAGGCCGCTGCGCAGGCCGTTCACGTGCGTGCCGCCCTGCGCGGTGGGAATCAGGTTGACGTAGCTCTCCTGTACCAGCTCGCCCTCGGGCAGCCAGGCCAGTGCCACGTCCAACCCTTCGGTATCGCGCTGCACGTGGTGCACGAACAGCTCGGCCGGCAACGCCTCGGCGCCGTCGAGTTCGCCGCGCAGGTAGTCGCGCAGGCCGTCCTCGTAGTGCCATTCGCTCACTTCGCCGGTGGCTTCGTCGGTGAGCTTGACGTTGAGGCCCGCGCACAGCACGGCCTTGGCGCGCAGCAGGTGCTTCAGTTTGGAAAGCGAGATCTTCGGCGAATCGAAGTACTTCGGATCGGGCCAGAAGCGCACGGTGGTGCCGGTCTTTTTCTTCGGCACACTGCCGATCACTTCCAGCTCGCTGGCGCGGTCGCCATGCTCGAAGGCCATGCGGTATTCGCTGCCGTCGCGGCGGATGGTCACTTCCACCCGGCTCGACAGCGCATTGACCACCGACACGCCCACGCCGTGCAGGCCGCCGGAGAAGTTGTAGTTCTTGCCGGAGAACTTGCCGCCCGCGTGCAGGCGCGTGAGGATCAGCTCCACGCCGGGGATGCCTTCTTCCGGGTGGATGTCCACCGGCAT
Source organism: Dyella sp. CR10 (assembly GCF_055814425.1). Classification (NCBI taxonomy): domain Bacteria; kingdom Pseudomonadati; phylum Pseudomonadota; class Gammaproteobacteria; order Lysobacterales; family Rhodanobacteraceae; genus Dyella; species Dyella sp. CR10. The sequence goes on along the minus strand of NZ_CP185986.1, from coordinate 2,615,780 downwards.
GCCGCGGCCGTCGTCGCTGACCTGGACCGAGCCGTCGGTATGCACGATCACTTCGATCGCGCTGGCGTGGCCGGCGAGGGCCTCGTCCACCGAGTTGTCGATGACTTCCTGCGCCAGGTGGTTGGGGCGGCTGGTGTCGGTGTACATGCCCGGCCGGCGCTTGACGGGGTCAAGACCGGAGAGGACTTCAATGTCGGCGGCGTTGTAGCGACTGCTCATGCTCGGGGATGTTCGGAGGAATCAAGCGCGGGAGGATGGGGTGGCCGGCGGGGCAGGTCAAGCCGGCGGGAGCGGTCGTCTCACAGGGGCGCGCAATGCCGCTCCAGCCAGACCAGGTCGGCGCCTTCCAGCAGTGGGCTGAGCGCGGCGCGCACGCGAGCGTGGTAGTCGTCGAGCCAGGCGCGTTCCTCGGGATTGAGCAGGCCCGGCTCCAGTGCGCGGCGGTCGAACGGGCACAGGGTCAGCGTTTCGAAGGCGTGGAATTCGCCGAACTCGGTCTGGTCCGCCTCGACCACCACGGCCAGGTTCTCGTGACGGATGCCGTGGCGGCCCGGCTTGTACAGGCCGGGTTCGATCGAACTGATCATGCCCGGTTCCAGTGCGACAAGCGTGGCGCCCGAGACCGGCGGGCGAATGCCCTGCGGACCCTCATGCACATTGAGGAAGTAGCCCACGCCGTGGCCGGTGCCATGGCCGTAGTCCATGCCGCTGGCCCAGAGCGGAGCGCGGGCCAGCGCATCGAGCTGGGGGCCGCTGGCGCCCTTGGGAAAGCGGGCGCGGGACAGGGCGATCAGGCCCTTCATCACCAAGGTCGCGTCGCGTCGTTGTTCGGCGGTGGTCTCGCCCAGCGCGAGCACGCGCGTGATGTCGGTCGTGCCGCCCCGGTACTGGCCGCCGGAATCGACCAGCAGCAGGCCCTGTGGCTTGAGCGTGCTGTGGCTTTCGGCGGTGGCGCGGTAATGCGGCAGGGCCGCGTTGGCCTGATAGCCGGCGATCGTGGCGAAGCTTTCGCCGACGAAGTCAGGCTGCGCGGAGCGTTCCTCGCGCAGCAGCGAGTCCACGTCCAGCTCGGTCTGGCTCATGCCTGCGGCCAGGCGCTCCTCCAGGCGGCGGAAGGCGCGCACCAGGGCAGCGCCATCGCGGCGCATCACCTCGCGCACGTGATCCAGCTCGGCCGGGGTCTTGCGGGCCTTGAGCGCGGTCGAAGGGTTGGGCGCCTGGATCAGGCCGGTGGCGGCGGGAGTCGCGTCGGCGATCGCCGCTACGACGCGTTGGCCGTCCAGGAGGAGGCGGTCGCCTTTGCCCAGTTCCCCCAGGGCGTCGGTGACCGTGGCGTAGTCGGCGAGACGCACCCCGTCGGCGGCGAGCGCGGCGACCAGCGTGTCGGTGAGCTTGCCGCGGTCGATGAACAGGGTGGCCGGACCGTCCGCGGCGGCCAGCAGGTGCGCCAGGAACACCGGGTTGCACTCCACATCCGCGCCGCGCAGGTTGGTCAGCCAGGCGATATCGTCCAGGCTGGAAAGCAGATGATGGCTGGCGCCATGCTTGCGCATCGCAGTGCGCAGCCGGGCCAGCTTGTCGGCACGCGGCACGCTGGCGTAGCGGATCGCGTGTTCCACGACGGGGGCGGATGGCAGGGGCGGGCGGTCCGCCCAGACGATGCCAGGCAGATCCAGGTCGGTACGCAAGCGCGCGCCGTTGGCCTCGAGGCGCCGGGCGATCTGTTCCCGGGTGGCCAGCGGCACGCTGTCGCCGGCGACGGCCAGGGTCTGGCCTTCGCCCAATTGCTGCAGCAGCCATTCGAGATGTTCGGCCGCATGCGCCACGCGCTGGCGCATCAGGGCGATACCGCTGCCGGCCAGTTGCTGCTCGGCCTGGGTGAAGTAGCGGGAGTCGGTCCACAATCCCGCCTCGTTCCGGGTGACGACCAGCGTGCCGGCTGAACCGGTGAAGCCGGACAGCCAGACGCGCGCCTGCCAGTGTTCGGGCAGGTACTCGGAGAGGTGCGGATCGGCGCTGGGTACCAGGCAGGCATCCACGCCATGCTGGCGCATGGCCTGGCGCAGGAGGGCGAGGCGGGAGGGAACGGGTTGGCTCATCCGTTCATGCTAGCAGTCGGGCCTTTGCCAGTTCGGGCGTGACTCGATGAATCGGTACGGGAATTTTCGCCGGACCGCTCGCGGCCCGCAGCGACCTCCGCTAAAATGCCGATTTCCAGCACGGCTGCATCCCATGACCCCCCTGATTTTCGTCACCGGCGGTGTGGTGTCCTCGCTTGGCAAGGGCATCGCCGCGGCGTCGCTGGCTTCCATTCTGGAAGCGCGTGGCCTCTCGGTCACCATGATGAAGCTCGATCCGTACATCAACGTGGATCCGGGCACGATGAGCCCCTTCCAGCATGGCGAGGTGTACGTCACCGACGACGGCGCCGAGACCGACCTGGACCTGGGCCACTACGAGCGCTTCGTGCACACCCGCCTCACCGGCAAGAACTCCATCACCACCGGCAAGATCTACGAGTCGGTGATCCGCAAGGAGCGCCGAGGCGACTACCTGGGCGCCACCGTGCAGGTGATCCCCCACATCACCGACGAGATCAAGCACTGCATCCACGAGGCCACTCGCGGCTTCGACGTGGCGCTGGTGGAGATCGGCGGTACCGTGGGCGACATCGAGTCTCTGCCGTTCCTGGAGGCGATCCGCCAGCTGCGCATCGAGCACGGCCCGGAAAAGTGCCTGTTCATGCACCTGACCCTGGTGCCGTACATCAAGGCTGCCGGCGAGATCAAAACCAAGCCGACCCAGCATTCGGTGAAGGAACTGCGTTCGATCGGCATCCAGCCGGACGTGCTGCTGTGCCGTTGCGAGCAGCCGCTGCCCGACGGCGAGCGCCGCAAGATCGCGCTGTTCACCAACGTGCCCGAGAACGCCGTGATCAGCGCGGCGGACGTGGACATCATCTACAAGCAGCCGCTATGGCTGCATAAGCAGGGGCTGGACGACATCGTGGTCAAGCGGCTCGGCCTCGAGGCCGGTCCGGCCGACCTGTCCGCGTGGCAACGCACGGTGGATGCGGTCGAACATCCGAAGGATGAGATCAGCGTCGCCATCGTCGGCAAGTACGTCGAGCACAAGGATGCCTACAAGTCGCTGGGCGAAGCGCTGCGCCACGGCGGCATCAAGCAGCAGACGCGGGTCAACCTGCAGTGGATCGACTCCGAGCAGGTCGAGGCGGAAGGGGCGGCGAAGGTGCTGGGCGGCGTTGACGCCATCCTGGTGCCGGGTGGTTTCGGCAAGCGTGGCTTCGAAGGCAAGGTGCTCGCCGCCAAGTACGCGCGCGAGCACGGCGTGCCGTACTTCGGCATCTGCTATGGCATGCACGCCGCGGTGGTGGACTTTGCCCGCCACGTAGCCGGCCTGAGCGACGCCGACTCCAGCGAGAACGACCGCAACACGCCCGATCCGGTGATCGCGCTGATCACCGAGTGGACCACCGCCGCCGGTGAGGTCGAGACGCGCAACGAGCGTTCGGACCTTGGCGGCACCATGCGCCTGGGCGCGCAGGAGTGCCGCCTGAAGGCTGGTACGCTGGCGCGCGAACTGTATGGCCAGGACGTGGTGCGCGAGCGCCATCGCCACCGCTACGAGTTCAACAACCGCTACCGCCAGTCCTTCGAGGACCTGGGCCTGGTGATCTCGGGCAAGTCGATGGACGATCTGCTGGTGGAGATCGTCGAGCTGCCGGCGCAGAAGCATCCGTGGTTCCTCGGCTGCCAGGCGCATCCGGAATTCACCTCCACGCCGCGCGACGGCCATCCGCTGTTCATCGGTTTCGTACACGCCGCACGCGAATACAAGGCGGTGCGCGAGGGCGAGCGTCTGGCCAAGGAGCACGTGGCATGAAGCTTTGCGGATTCGAGGTCGGCCAGGACCAGCCGCTGTTCCTGATCGCCGGTCCCTGCGTCGTGGAGTCCGAGCAGTTGCAGGTGGACACCGCCGGCAAGCTGAAGGAAATCACCGGCAGGCTCGGTGTCAATTTCATCTTCAAGTCCAGCTTCGACAAGGCCAACCGTTCCTCGGGCAGCAGCTTCCGCGGCCTGGGCATGGAAGAAGGCCTGCGCATCCTTGGCGAGGTGAAGCGCCAGGTCGGCGTGCCGGTGCTCACCGACGTGCACGAATACACCCCGTTCGCCGAAGTGGCGTCCGTGGTCGACGTGCTGCAGACGCCGGCGTTCCTGTGCCGTCAGACCGATTTCATCCAGGCCGTGGCCCGCGTGGGCAAGCCGGTGAACATCAAGAAGGGCCAGTTCCTGGCCCCGTGGGACATGAAGAACGTGGTCGACAAGGCCAAGGCCGTGGGCAACGACGACATTCTCGTGTGCGAACGCGGGGCCAGCTTCGGCTACAACAACCTGGTGTCGGACATGCGCTCGCTCGCGGTGATGCGCGATACCGGCTGCCCGGTGGTGTTCGATGCGACGCATTCGGTGCAGCTGCCGGGCGGGCAGGGCACCAGTTCCGGCGGCCAGCGCGAGTTCGTGCCGGTGCTGGCGCGCGCTGCCATCGCGGTGGGCGTGGCGGGCCTGTTCGCCGAGACCCATCCGGATCCCGCCAAGGCGCTTAGTGATGGCCCCAACGCCTGGCCGCTCGGCAAGATGGAAGCGCTGCTGGAGACCCTGATGGAGCTGGATCAGGTCACCAAGCGGCACGGGTTCCTCGAAAGTACCGTCTGACCTGGAAGCGCGCATGTCCACGGATGAACCGCTGGTGCAACTGCTGACGGAAATTCGTGACATCCAGCGCGAGTACCTGGAGCTGTACCGCAAGAACAGCACGGCGGCCATTGCCAGGCAGGATCAGGCACTGAGCGTGACCAAGCGCTTCCAGAAGTTCTACCGCATGGTTGTCGCGGTGCTGCTGGCGGGCATTGCGGCCTTGATGTTTTGGATCTTCAAGCACTGACCCATAAGGGCATTACTTAATGACGACGCAGATCACCCGTATCCACGCCCGCGAGATCCTCGATTCCCGCGGCAACCCCACGCTCGAGGCGGAAGTGACCCTGGCTGGCGGCGGTTTCGGCCGCGCGGCCGTACCCAGCGGCGCATCCACCGGTACTCGCGAAGCGGTGGAGCTGCGCGACGGCGACAAGTCGCGCTATCTGGGCAAGGGCGTGAAGAACGCGGTGGCCAACGTCAATGGCGCGATCGCCGGTGCGCTCAAGAGTTTCGATGCGGCGGACCAGAAGGGTCTCGATGCCAAGCTGATCGCTCTGGACGGCACCCCGAACAAGGGCAAGCTGGGCGCCAACGCCATCCTCGGCGTTTCAATGGCCGCGGCCCATGCGGTGGCAGCGCAGAACCGCCAGCCGCTGTGGCAGTACCTGGCCACGATCAACGGCACCACCGGCAAGCCGGGCGCGCTGCCGGTGCCGATGATGAACATCATCAACGGCGGCGCTCATGCCGATAACAACGTCGACGTGCAGGAATTCATGGTGCTGCCGGTGGGCCTGCCGAGCTTCGCCGAGGCGCTGCGCGCCGGCACCGAGATCTTCCATGCGCTCAAGGGCGTGCTGAAGGGCAAGGGCCTGAACACCGCGGTGGGTGACGAGGGCGGCTTCGCGCCGAATCTGCGTTCGAACATCGAGGCACTGGATACCATCCTCGAAGCGGTGAACAAGTCCGGCTACAAGATCGGCAGCGACATCCTGCTGGGCCTGGACGTGGCCAGCTCCGAGTTCTTCAAGGATGGCAAATACGACCTGGAAGGCGAGGGCAAGGTCTATACGCCCGCGCAGTTCGTCGACCTGCTGGCCAGCTGGGCGAAGCAGTACCCGATTGTCACCATCGAGGACGGCATGGCCGAAGGCGACTGGGACGGCTGGAAGCTGCTCACAGACACCATCGGCGACAAGGTCCAGCTGGTCGGCGACGACCTGTTCGTGACCAATCCGGCGATCTTCCGCGAGGGCATCGACAAGAAGATCGCCAACGCGATCCTGATCAAGGTGAACCAGATCGGCACGCTGTCGGAGACGCTGGAGGCGATCGCGATGGCCGATGCGGCCAAGTACGCCGCGATCGTGTCGCACCGTTCGGGCGAAACGGAAGACACCACCATCGCCGATATCGCCGTGGCGACCACCGCGACGCAGATCAAGACCGGCTCGCTGTGCCGCACCGACCGCGTGGCGAAGTACAACCAGCTGCTGCGCATCGAGGAGCAGCTCGGCGCCGCCGCCCGCTACGCCGGCCGCCAGGCCTTTCCGAGCCTGAGCAGCCTCCCGGGCTGAGCGGTCGCGCGAACGTTCCATGCTGCGCTGGATCGCCCTCATCCTTCTGCTTGCGCTGATCGGTCTGCAGGTCAAACTGTGGACCGGCAGCGGTGGCGTGCACGAGGTCGAAACCCTGCGCGCTGCGGTCAAGAAACAGACCGACGACAATCAGCGCCTGCTTCAACGCAATCAGGCGCTGGGCGCGGACGTCGACGACCTCAAGCACGGCGAACAGGCGGTCGAGGCGCGTGCACGTGGCGAGCTGGGGCTGATCAAGCCCGGCGAGACCTTCTACCAGGTGGTCGAGCAGCCCGGCGCCGCTTCCTCCGCGCCGGCGGCGCCGCCGGCGCCCGCCGCCAGCAGCGGACACTGACATGGCGACACTGTGGTGCGTGGTGCCGGCCGCCGGGCGTGGCGCGCGGGTGGGCGGGGACATCCCCAAGCAATACCTGCCACTGGCCGGTCGGCCTTTGATCGAGCACACGCTCGAGCGGCTGGCGATGCATCCGCGCATTGCCGGACTGATGGTCGTGCTGGGGGCGGGCGACGAGCGGTGGCCCGGTTGGCGGAGTATCGCGGGCAAACCGCTGCTCACCGCTATCGGCGGCGCCGAGCGCTGCGATTCCGTGCTGGCAGGTCTCGAGGCATTGCCCGCGTCGGTGGACGCGGGCGAATTCGTTCTGGTCCATGATGCGGCACGGCCGTGCGTGCGTGCGGCGGACATCGAACGTCTGATCGTGCAAGCCGGCGCTGTCGACGGCGGTTTGCTGGGGGCGCCATTGCGCGACACGCTCAAGCGTGCGGATGCGCAAGGGCGCAGCCGGGTCACCGAGCCGCGCGAGGAGCGTTGGCGCGCCTTCACGCCGCAGATGTTCCGGCGCGATGACCTGGCCACAGCCTTGCGCGCGGCGTCGCAAAGCGGCCTTAAGCCGAGCGACGAAGCCATGGCCATGGAGCATGTCGGATTCCGCCCATTGCTCGTCGAAGGCGCCGAGGACAATATCAAGGTGACGACGGCCGCCGACTTCGCGCTGGCCGAATTCCTGCTGGGCAAGACGGCGTGAGGAAAGGCAGCGCATGATGCGGATCGGCCAGGGTTTCGATGTCCATATCTTCGGAGAAGGCGATCACGTCATGCTCGGTGGCGTGCGCGTACCGCACAATCGTGGCGTGCAGGCGCATTCGGACGGCGATGTGGTGATTCACGCCCTGTGCGATGCCATTTTCGGCGCGTTGGCGCTGGGCGATATCGGCCGGCATTTCCCGCCTTCGCAGGAACAGTGGCGCAACGCCGACAGTCGCCTTTTCTTGCGCCATGCGCAGGCGTTGATGCGCGAACGCGGCTACGCGCTTGGCAATGCGGATGTGACGGTGATCTGCGAAGCACCCAAGGTCGGGCCGCATGCGTTGGCGATGCGCGAAGTGCTCGCGGAGGAACTGCGTTGCGATATCGATCGTGTCAGCGTGAAGGCGACTACCACCGAGAAGCTGGGCTTCACAGGCCGGGGTGAGGGCATCGCCGCGCAGGCCTGCGTGCTGCTGGTCCTGGCATGAGCGAGGCGGAGGTCCGCGGCTCCGCCAACCGGCTGCACGAACAGCTGGAGCACATCAACGAACTGCTGCGCCGGCACAAGCTGGTTGAGCAAGTTGCGCATGCGCAGCACGGGCCGCACCAGGAGCTGGTCGACAATCTGTTGCACCGCCAGCACCTGGCCGAACTGCAGCGGCAGCTCGACGGACTGCACCCGGCAGATATCGCTTACATCCTCGAAGCGCTGCCGCTGGAGGATCGCCTCACCGTCTGGCAGCTGGTGAAGGCCGACCGCGACGGCGAGATCCTGCTCGAAGTCTCCGACGCGGTGCGCGAATCGCTGATCGCGGACATGGACCGACGCGAGATCCTTGCCGCGGTCGAGCCGCTGGAGGCCGACGAGCTGGCCGACCTGGTCGAGGATCTGCCGACCGAGGTGCTGCCCGAGCTGATGGCGAGCCTCGACGCGCAGCAGCGCGAGCAGTTGCAATCGGCGTTGTCCTGGAAGGACGATCAGGTCGGCGCGCTGATGGACTTCGAGATGGTCACCATCCGCGAGGACGTTAGCCTCGAGGTGGTACTGCGTTATCTGCGTCGTTTCGACGAGCTGCCTGCGCAGACCGACAAACTGTTCGTGGTCAACCAGGACAATGTGCTGACCGGCGTGCTTCCGTTGCATTGGCTGTTGGTGAACTCGCCCGAGAAGATGGTCAGCGAGGTGATGGCGCCAGACGTCAACACTTTCCATCCTGCCGACGACGCTTACGAGGTGGCGCAGGCGTTCGAACGCTACGACCTGGTGACCGCGCCGGTGGTGGACGACAGCAGCCATCTGATCGGCCGCATCACCATCGACGCGATGGTCGATGTGATCCGCGAGGAGGGCGAGAGCGAAGCGCTCAGCCGCGGCGGCCTGCGCGAAGAGGAGGACATCTTCGCCTCGGTGTGGAAGTCGCTGCGCAACCGCTGGGCGTGGCTGGCGATCAATCTGATTACCGCCTTTATCGCGTCGCGCGTGATCGGCCTGTTCGAAGGGTCGATCCAGAAACTGGTGGCGCTGGCCGCGCTGATGCCGATCGTCGCCGGCATCGGCGGCAACTCCGGCAACCAGACCATCACCATGATCGTGCGCGCCCTGGCGCTGGACCAGATCACGCCGGCCAGCGCCAAGCGCCTGTGGCACAAGGAGATGGGCGTGGCGCTGGTCAATGGACTGGTCTGGGGCGGCGTGATCGGCGTGGTGGCCTGGTTGCTGTACGGCAACGTGGCGCTGGGCCTGGTGATGACTGGCGCGATGACGCTGAATCTCCTGCTCGCCGCGTTCTGCGGCGTGGGCATACCGATGCTGATGGCGCGCCTGGGGCGCGACCCTGCGCTGGGTTCCAGCGTCATGATCACGGCCATGACGGACAGCGGCGGCTTCTTCATCTTTCTCGGGCTGGCGACGCTGTTCCTGATGTAATGCCCACCTCCGGCCGATGGTCGGCCATCTCCTTTTCCTGGTTTTCATCGATATGAGCGAACTTCCTTTTGCCTACGGCGCGCCGCCGTTGACCGCCCGGCTGCGCAGTGCGCCGGAGGATTTCCAGGTCGAGGAAATGCTCGGTTACGAGGCCGACGGTGCGGGCGAGCACGCCTTGCTGTGGGTGGAGAAGCTCGGCGCCAACACCGATTGGGTGGCGCGTGAGCTGGCGCGTTTCGCCGGCGTACCGCCGGTCGCGGTCGGTTATGCAGGCCTGAAGGATCGCCATGCGGTGACGCGCCAGATGTTCTCCGTACAGTTGGCCGGCAAGCCCGATCCAGACTGGTCGGCCTTCCCGCATGCGGAGGTGCGCGTACTGTCGGCGGCACGCCACCAGCGCAAGCTCAAGCGAGGCGCGCTGCGCGGCAACCGGTTCGTGCTGGTGCTGCGGGAGGTGCAGGGCGACCGCGGGCGTGCCGAAGAAGTGCTGGAGCGGATCGCGCTGCGCGGCGTGCCCAACTATTTCGGCGAACAGCGCTTCGGCCGGGGCGGAAGCAACGTGGAACAAGCCAGGGCGATGTTCGCCGGGCGTCGTGTCGATCGCGACAAGCGATCTTTCCTGTTGTCGGCGGCGCGCTCGCATATCTTCAACGAGGTATTGGCCGCCCGCGTGGAGCGCGGCGCCTGGGACTCGCCGCTGGATGGCGAAATCTGGGCGCTGGCCGGCAGCCGCTCGTGGTTCGGGCCGGAAGCGTTCGACGCCACGCTGGCCGATCGCCTCGCTCGCGGCGACATCCACCCCTCCGGCCCCCTGTGGGGGCAGGGCGAAACGCCGGCTGGCGACGTTGCCGGCGCGCTGGAAAACCAGATCGCCGCCGCGAACGCGGAGCTGGCCGACGGCCTGGTGGCGGCCCGCATGGACCAGGAGCGTCGTCCGCTGCGTCTGCTGCCTGGTCAATTGCGCTGGCGCTGGCTGGAAGATGATGCGCTGGAGCTTTCCTTCGAACTGCCCGCCGGCGCCTACGCCACCGTGGTCGTGCGGGAAGTAGCCTTGGCCTGAGCCGGCCGGTCAGTCTTTCAGCAGGACGACCACCGCGCCGGTGCCGCCCTGCATGGGGCGTGCCGAGGCAAAGGCGATCACGTCGTCGCGGCGGCGCAGGAGACGATCGGTCAGCACTTTCAGGACCGGGCCACTGGCCTTGGAGCGCAAACCTTTGCCGTGCACGATGCGCACACAGCGCATGCCGCGCCGATGCGCTTCGGCGAGGAAATCGGCAATGCAAGCCTGGGCGGCCGCGGCATTCATCTGGTGCAGGTCGATGTCGTCCTGCACGCTGAACTGCCCGCGCTTGAGTTGCTTGAGCAGCTTGGGCGGATAGCCGTCGCGCAGGTAGCTAAGCTCCTCGCCGACTTCCATCAGGCCGGGATCGAAGGCCATGTCCAGCAGTTCTCCGGGTACCGCCGCCTCGTCGGCTTCGAGCATGTGGGCCCTCGGTTCCGGCCGCGGCGCCGCAGGCGGTGCTTCGGCCGGTTCGAGGCGGCGGATGTCGCCGATCGCATCGCGGAACAGACGCGCGTCGTCGTCGCTGACGGTGGCTGGAGGGCGGCGTTTCATGGTGCCATCCTAACCAAGAATTCGCGTCCTTCGCATAAGGATGGCGAGCGACGGATGCCCCTGGAAAGGAGGCATGAACCCTGCAGCGCGAGGTGATGCCTGCCCGGGTTCCGGCGTTGCCTGCGAGGACATGCGTTCACGCGCTTTCGTGCGTGAGCAGCCGTGAAACCCGGGGCCCGCTCGGGTAGACTTCGGGCCTATCACTGGCGTGCGGGGGACTCGGGCGCATGCCGGAGCCTGGCTTTGAACGGATGACGATGCGAGTACTCGTAAGCAACGACGACGGCGTGGATGCCCCCGGTATCCGCGTGCTCGCCGAGCGCCTCGGCAGGGTTGGCGAGGTCACGGTAGTGGCCCCCGATCGCGACCGCTCCGGCGCGAGCAATTCACTTACCCTGGATGCACCGATCCGCGCGCTGCGGATGGACAACGGCTATTACCGCGTGGCGGGCACACCGACCGATTGCGTCCATCTGGCGCTGGCCGGGCTGCTGGATCACGAGCCCGACATCGTCGTCTCCGGCATCAACAACTCCGCCAATCTCGGCGACGACGTGATCTATTCCGGCACGGTGTCGGCCGCGATGGAAGGCCGCTTCCTTGGCCTGCCGGCGATTGCCGTGTCGTTGGTGAGCACCGATCACAAGGGTGAGCACTACGAGTCCGCCGCGCGTGCCGTGCTGATGCTGATGGAGCGCCTGCTGGTCGACCCGCTGCCGGCCGACACCATTCTCAATGTCAACGTGCCGGACCGTCCATGGGAGGAAATCCACGGTTTCGAAGTGACCCGGCTCGGCAAGCGTCATCGTTCGGCGCCTTGCATCCAGCAGGCCGACCCGCGCGGCCGGCCGATCTGGTGGATCGGTCCTGCGGGCGATGTTGACGACGCCGGTCCTGGCACCGACTTCAACGCCGTGCAGCGCGGCTATATCTCGGTCACGCCGATTCATGTGGACCTCACGCGCTTCCAGGCGCTGGAAAAGGTCAGCAGCTGGATGAGCGGGCTCAGCAGCCGCATGGATGGGTGCGGGGAGAGGGCGGCGTGACCATGAACGTGCATCCGCTTCCGCCATCCGCGCTCAAGGGCGAAGGCATGACGTCGCAGCGCGCACGCGACCGTTTGGCCGCCAAGCTTAAGGAAGAGGGGATCCGCGATCCGCGTGTGATCGAGGTGATCCGCAATCTGCCGCGCCACCATTTCATCGACCAGGCACTGCATTCGCGCGCCTACGAGAACACCGCGCTGCCCATCGGGCATGGCCAGACCATTTCGCAGCCGTGGGTGGTGGCGCGCATGACCGAGGCGCTGCTCGAGTTCGGCATGCCGCAGAAGGTGCTGGAGATCGGTACCGGCTCGGGTTACCAGGCGGTGGTGCTGGCTTCGCTGGTACCGCAGATCTACACGGTCGAGCGCATCGAGGAGCTGTTGCGCCAGGCGCGCCGCCGCTTCCGCCAGCTGGGGCTGGCCAACATCCGCTCCCGCCATGATGACGGCAAGCTGGGCTGGAGCGATGAGGCGCCGTTCGACGCAATCATCCTTACTGCCGCCGGCGACACTATCCCTACGCAGCTGCTCGACCAGCTCACGCCCACCGGCGTGCTGGTGGCTCCGGTCGGTTCGCCCAGCCACCAGACCCTGATCCGCATGCGCGGCGACGGGGAGGGCGACTTCGTCCAGGAAGAACTCGGGCCCGTGAGCTTCGTGCCGCTGCTGGGCGGCATCGGATGATCCCTCTCTTCAACAAGGACGCCTGATGCGCCTGTTCGGAACGCTCTATGCCCGTGCCCTGACCTGGGCGCGCCACCCCAAGGCGGTCTATTACTTGTGCGGGTTGAGCTTCGTCGAGGCCTTCATCTTTCCGATCATGCCGGAAGTGATGCTGGCGCCCATGATGCTGGGCAAGCGGCACAAGGCGTTCTTCTACGCCAATATCAGCCTGCTGTTCTCCTTGCTCGGCTCGCTGGTCGGCTACGCGCTGGGTCACTGGGCGTTCCAGGCCCTGCATCCGGTGCTCGAGGCGCTGCATCTGCTGGCACCGATCGAGCAAGGCGTGGAGAGCCTGCGCACGCAGATGAACACGCATTGGCTCGGCCTGCTGGTGGTGCTGGCGCTGGCCGCGCTGCAGCCGGTCGTGCCGATGAAATTCGTGACCTGGGCCGCGGGCATCGTCGGCGTGCCGCTGATCCCGTTCCTGGTCTGCATGGCGGTCGGGCGTGGCAAGCGCGTGTGGCTGCTGGCCTTGCTGATCCGCCTGTTCGGCGAGCGCGCCGAGCGACTCCTGCACAAGCACATCGAGCGCATTGGCTGGGCGGCGATCGTCATCCTCGCCGGCCTCCTGGCGTGGTGGCTGTTGCGCCGCTGAGGTTCGGGAATCTCCCATGGACAAGGAAGCCCGCATGAAAATGACGTTACGGCTCGGTATGCTCAAACGCATGAAAGGACCCAGCCGCTACCTCGCCCCCGCCGCGCTTTCCCTGTTGCTGGCCGCCTGCGTGTCCCCGCGCAGCTCGGTTGTCGTCGAACCCGCCGGTTCGCAAGGGCGCACGGTGGCGCCGAGCGCCCGCGCCGCAGCGCCGGGCGGCAGCTACCGCGTGGTGAAGGGCGACACGTTGTATTCGATCGCCTTCCGTAACGGCGTGGATTTCCGCGACCTGGCGTCGTGGAACGGCATTGCCGCGCCATACACGATCTGGCCGGGGCAGGTATTGAAGCTGTCGTCCGGCGGCGGTGCGGCGGCTTCCAGTTCCGCTGTCGCGGCGGCCGGGCATGCGGCTACCCCGTCGCGGCCGGCGAGCGCCACGCCTGCATCTACGCCTCAGGCCGGCGCGGCGCCGAGTGCCGGCGGTTTCCAGCCTGTAGCGAATACGCCTCCTGCGGCAGCCCAGCCAGCGGCTACCGCGACGGCGGCGGCATCCGCCGCTTCCGCGACACCAGTGGTTGCTGTTCCGCCCTCGATACCCGCGCCTGCCACCACGGCCGCGACGGTCGTACCCGTCGCCGGCGTACCCGCCACAGCCCATACGGCCACCGCGCCCACAACGCCTCCCCCGGCGCCCGCTCAGCCGGTCGCAGCTGGTGGGACCCGCTCCAGTGGCGGCGTCACCTGGCGCTGGCCGGCCGATGGCGCAATGGGGAAACGCTTCCAATCAGGCGACGCGATCCCGGGCATTGAGATTCTCGGCAAATCCGGCGATCCGATACGCGCCGCTGCGGATGGCGTGGTCGTGTACAGCGGCAATGGACTGGTGGGCTACGGCGAGCTGGTGATCATCAAGCACAACGACAGCTTCCTGTCGGCTTATGGGCACAACAGCAAGCGTCTGGTAAAGGAAGGACAGCACGTCAGCGCCGGCCAGCAGATCGCGGAAATGGGATCCACCGGTGCCACCCGCGACGAATTGCAGTTCCAGATCCGCCGCGACGGCAATCCGGTCGATCCGATGGGATATCTGCCGTCGCGCTGACTAGGGGGTGGCCAGTCCGATAGGGACTGGCCGAACGAGGCGGCTCAGCCTTCCGGCAGGATGAAGGCGACGACCACGCGCCGGTTCTCGCCGGCAAGCAGGTCGTAGGTACGTGCAGCGGCGGCGTTGTCCATGACTTCCACGCCCACGCCGCGGCTCAGGAACCCAGCCATGAAGGCCGCCGTGGGGAACACCTGGCGCTCGCCGGTGCCGAGGATCACCACTTCGGGTTGCAGTTCCAGGATCGCGTCGACATGGCTGGCGTCCAGTTGACCGGCGTGCGATACCGGCCAGTCCTCGATGGCCCGCTCTGGGGAAAGCACCAGGCTGCGGGTGAACTCCCGGTCGACTACTGTGATACTGCGTGCGCCGATGCGACGCACGAAAAGATAGTCGCCTGGGCGGTCGAGCGAGAGGTCCATGGCCTGCGGCTCAGCGGGGCAGAGCGAGCTTGGGCTCGTCTTCGTTGCGACGAAACAGCACCACGATGTGGCCGATCTGCTGGATGCTCTCGGCACCGGTGCCCCCGGCGAGGAAGTCGATCTGTTCCTGGCGCTCATCCTTGTCGCCGCCGGACAGCTTCACCTTGACCAGCTCGTGGTGCGTCAGGGCGAGGTCCAGTTCCTTGACCACGGCCTCGGTCGCGCCTTTGGCGCCCAGCAGGATCACTGGCTTCAGGTCATGGGCCAGGCTGCGCAGGTAGCGGCGCTGTGACGGGGAGAGCGACATGCGTTCAGTCTCGGATTCGCGGCAGATGGACCGTCAAGGGTATCATGGGCGCCCATTACCCCGTATCTGTGGCCGTTGCCGACCCATGTCTCGCAGCAAAAGCAGTTCCCGCTGGCTGCGGGAGCATTTCGACGACGTCTATGTAAAGAAGGCCCAGGCCGAGGGCCTGCGGTCCCGTGCCGTGTTCAAGCTGGAGGAGCTGATCGACCGAGATCGCTTGCTCAAGCCGGGCATGCGGGTTGTCGATCTCGGCGCCGCCCCCGGCGGCTGGTCCCAGCTGGTGCGGCAGCGCCTGGGCGACACAGGCATGGTGGTGGCCCTGGACATCCTGCCCATGCAGGGCATAGGGGGAGTGGATTTCCTGCAGGGCGACTTCCGGGAGGAGTCCGTGCTGCGCGAGCTGGAAAGCCGGCTTGGCGGCCAGAAAGTCGATCTTGTGCTGTCCGACATGGCCCCCAATATGAGTGGTGTCGCGCTGGCCGACCAGATCCGGGCGATGGATCTGGCCGAGCTGGCGCTGGACTTCAGCCGGCACTGGCTGAAGCCGGGCGGTTCGTTCCTGATCAAGTTATTCCAGGGCGCTGGCTTCGACGATTACCTGCGTAGCTTGCGCACGGAGTTTTCGCGCGTAACTATGCGTAAACCAAAGGCCTCCCGCGCCCGTTCGCGCGAGGTATATGCGCTGGCCACAGGAAAGAAGGCCAGTGGCGCTCAACCGGGCGAGAACCGTGCATGAATGAGATGGCTAAAAATCTGTTGCTCTGGCTGATTATCGCCGTGGTGTTGCTGACGGTGTTCCAGAGCTTCAATCCGCATGGCGCGTCGTCGTCCGATCTGCCCTACAGCAGCTTTGTGCAGAGCGTGGACAACGGCAACGTGGCCACCGCGACGATCGGTGCCGACCAGCCGGCCACTATCAGCGGCAAGCTGAAAGACGGCAGCGCGTTCCGGACCGTGGCACCGGTGCTCGGTTTCTCCAACAGCACCGTCGTCAAGCAGATGCAGGACAAGGGCGTGGAGGTACGCCAGGAGCCGGCGAACAACGGCTTCTCCCTGCTGGGCCTGTTGCTCAACTGGCTGCCGATCATCCTGATCGTCGGTGTCTTCATCTGGTTCATGCGCCAGATGCAGGCCGGTGCAGGTGGTCGCGGTGCCATGAGCTTCGGGCGCTCGCGCGCCAAGTTGCAGGGCGAGGACCAGATCAAGGTCAATTTCAGCGACGTTGCGGGTTGCGACGAAGCCAAGGAAGAAGTCGGCGAACTGGTCGAGTTCCTGCGCGACCCGGGCAAGTTCCAGAAGCTGGGTGGCAAGATTCCGCGCGGCGTGCTGATGGTGGGCCCGCCGGGCACCGGCAAGACCTTGCTCGCCAAGGCGATCGCCGGCGAGGCGAAGGTGCCGTTCTTCTCCATCTCAGGTTCCGACTTCGTCGAGATGTTCGTGGGTGTCGGCGCCAGCCGCGTGCGCGATATGTTCGACCAGGCCAAGAAGCACGCGCCATGCATCATCTTTATCGATGAGATCGATGCGGTGGGTCGCCACCGTGGCGCTGGCCTGGGCGGCGGTCATGACGAGCGCGAGCAGACTCTCAACCAGTTGCTGGTGGAGATGGATGGTTTCGAGGGCACCGAGGGCGTGATCGTGATTGCCGCGACCAACCGTCCGGATGTGCTGGACCCTGCGTTGCTGCGTCCGGGCCGCTTCGACCGCCAGGTCGTCGTGGGGCTCCCGGATGTGAAGGGGCGCGAGCAGATCCTGAAAGTGCATCTGCGCAAGGTGCCGGTCGCCGCTGACGTCGATCCGATGACGATCGCGCGCGGTACCCCTGGCTTCTCCGGTGCCGACCTGGCGAATCTGGTCAATGAAGCCGCGCTGTTCGCCGCCCGCGAAAATGCGCGCGACGTACGCATGAGCCACCTGGACAAGGCGCGCGACAAGATCCTGATGGGTACGGAGCGCCGCTCGATGGCCATGAGCGAGGACGAGAAGAAGCTCACAGCCTACCACGAGGCGGGCCACGCCATTGTCGGCCGCCTGGTGCCCGAGCACGACCCGGTCTACAAGGTCACGATCATTCCGCGCGGCCGCGCTCTTGGCGTGACCATGTACCTGCCGGAAGGCGACAAGTACAGCATGAACCGCGTGGCGATCGAATCGCAGCTGTGCTCGCTTTATGGCGGCCGCGTCGCCGAAGCGTTGATCTTCGGCGAGGACAAGGTTACGACCGGCGCGTCCAACGACATCGAACGCGCCACCAAGATGGCGCGCAACATGGCGACCAAATGGGGCCTTTCAGACAAGCTGGGCCCGGTGACCTATGGTGAGGAAGAAGACGAGGTCTTCCTTGGTCGCGCCGTCACTCAGCACAAGAACGTCTCGAACGAGACGGCGCGCAAGATCGACGAGGAGGTCCGTGCGATCCTGGATCGCGCGTATGCGCGCACCAATCAACTGCTGACCGACAACATCGACAAGCTGCACGTCATGGCGGAAGCGCTGCTGCAGTACGAAACCATCGATGCGCATCAGATCGACGAGATCATGGCGGGTCGCGTGCCCGGTCCTCCGGCCGATTGGACCAAGACCGCATCGCCTGGACCTACGCCGCCTCCGCCGCCGCCGCGTGGCGACGCTGGCGCCAAGGTAGGCGATCCGGCGACGCAGAGTCGACACCCGCTTGGTTGAGTGCCGCCAAGGCACACGCAAGACGAGAAGGGCGGCCCATTGGCCGCCCCTTTTGTTTGTGGAGTGAGTGGCACGTATGCGAATAGCGTTGCCGGCTTTCTGACCGTATTCCTGGTGGTGCGTGGAATGTTTCTATGCGCATCACGGACCCTCTAGGCGATCTGGTCTCAGACAGTTAGAATGTGCGGCTTCGAAACGCGGTCGTTTCATCGAGTTGTGAATGTTTCGGCACTCGGTGAAAAAAAACTGAAAAAAGTATTGACGACCGCCGCCCGAATCTGAATAATTCCGCTTCTCGCTTCGGCGCTTTCCACTCCGGTGGTTAAGCGGCAAGGCAAATGTTTCAAATGCGCCCGTAGCTCAGTTGGATAGAGTACCAGGCTACGAACTTGGTGGTCGGGAGTTCGAATCTCTCCGGGCGCGCCAATTAAAACGCGAGGTATGGTGTCCGCATCATGGCTTGCAGCCGCTCGACAAAGCATCGTCGTGCGGACCGGACGAAAGATGTGTTCGGTGTGCTTCGATACGGATTGACTGGGCGAAGCGGCACCCGTAGCATTTCAAAGCTTCGGTACGGCGAAAGCGACCGAGGGTTCGAAATCGGGGTATAGCTCAGCCTGGTAGAGCGCCAGCTTTGGGAGCTGGAAGTCGTGGGTTCGAATCCCTCTGCCCCGACCAGCAGTTGCTCTGCACCAAAGTGCATTGCGCCTGTAGCTCAACCGGATAGAGCATCGGCCTTCTAAGCCGACGGTTGCAGGTTCGATTCCTGTCGGGCGCGCCAGTACATCAAGGTTATGGTGGGCGTAGCTCAGTTGGTTAGAGTACCGGATTGTGATTCCGGTTGTCGTGGGTTCGAGTCCCATCGTCCACCCCAAACAAATCGAGAAGTTCAGGGCCGTTAGCTCAGCTGGTAGAGCAGTTGACTCTTAATCAATTGGTCGTAGGTTCGAATCCTACACGGCCCACCAATGTAAGAAACGCCCAGGGAAACCTGGGCGTTTTTCTTTTTTGAGCTTTTCAAACGATATCCACGAAATGGATGGCTATACGTCTATTCGATAAGGCTGTGAAGGTTAGAGGTTCGCGGTGGCATGGATTGCATCTGTGGAATCGACGGTCGGTCGGCTTGCTCGCCACGGGCGTTCAAGAGACAGGGATCGTTCTGTAGGAATTCCCCTACATGTTGACGCGTGCTTCACCTCTACAGCCTCCGATCCGTAAACGCCAAACTATCTCTGTCCGGCAAGTCAGGCACCTTTGCCGACGACCTGGACTAGGACATAGCGGCTAAGGATGGCTGCAAGCCCCAAGGATGGGGCTTTTTCTTTGCCCCGCGTTTGGGAACGGGTGTAGAGAGGTTCCAGCGAAACTAGATGGTCATGTTGACCACGTCCTCGTAGCGACGCTACCGTGTTGGAAACTCCCCTCGTATCGTCTCGCGATACTTCGCCGCTCCCCATCAACTAGCGCAGCGCGTCCACGGGGATCTTGCAGGCCTTTCGCTTTGCATGCGCAATAGAACGTTAGGCATCTCAGATATACGCCCCAGAAAAGAGGCGCTGGGTATCCCCCTTGGACGACAGGCATTTAAAAAGCCACATATTCGTGGGCTCTTCTCGTGTTCCGTTGACTCTATGGGACGTCCTTGGACCCTCTCGGTAGGTGATAGGGATCGAAAAGAACAATTTGGTGCGACTTGAAGGTAGGTTTCTGGAAAATGCCCCAAAAAATACCCCGGGCTTACAAGCGCTTATAGGGGTGTTGCAGACTGGCTCGCCGAGGCAAGCCTGTCGATTGCCGGAGTTAAGTTCATGCGTTTACTGATGGCTGGCTCAATCGTCATGCTCGGCCTAGTCGGCCTTTGCCACGCAGACGAGAAGCAGGGGATCGTGTACGTCGGCACGATCGGCAAGTCGGCTATCGCACTACGGCTCGAAAAGAACGAGCAGCAAACGATCGGCCGTTACTTCTATCGCTCTCAGGGTGTGGATATCAGCTTGCTGCCTGGTAAAAGGGGCGGTGAGTTCATCGAGTGCCCGCTATCTGGCGGCGATGCGGAGCCTCCCGCATGCGAACATCCCACCGGTTATTGGACGCTATCGTTCGGCGCCGACGCGGTGACGGGCGAGTGGCGTAAAACACCGCAGGTGGCTCACGCACTTGCCATCGATCTCAAGCGCACCACTTTGCCCTGCGATATGGGTCCGGCCGATACATCCCTGAGCGGGCATACCTACGAGTGCCTACGCAGCGAGGGCGAGCAAGAGGTGCTTCCGAAGAAAGGCACCGCCGCCAACGGTGGGGTGACCTGGCAGTTCGTTAGAGACAAGCGAAGTGGCGCCATCATGCCGCAGCTGGTCAAGGCGCCCAACGCGGAGGCTATGCGTCGGATTAACGAGGCTCGACAGAAGATCTTCAGGAACGAGGTTAGCGCTGCCCTGCAATCGCTTCCTCAAGGCGAGTCGAGCTGCACGCCGACCGTGGCATTTGCGAACGAGCGTCTTTTTGTTATCGATGAGAACTGCGAATCGGATTGGCCCGGCGCCGTGCATCCGTCAAGCGGGTGGGGAACGGTGTCCTACGATCTGGCGACGGGTGACGACATCGACTGGACTACGGAACTGCGTTTTCCCACCACCAATGACAAGACTTTCGACTACGCCAAGGGTAATGACATCGTGTCGCTGGCCTTGCGTCACGCAGCAGATAAGCGCGAAGAGGATGACTGTCAGGCCCAGGCATTGGAGAGTTTCGATTGCAAAGGTAGCGTGTGTACTAATTGGGGGCATTTCGGCAACGGCTGGAAAAATGACATCCAATTTTCCCCGCGGCCGCAAGGTCTGTTCACTGCCTTCAATATGTATCCCGAAATGGCGAGAAATTGCCGTGGTGAAGGATTCATCTTGCCTTGGCGCGACGTGCGCGCATTGCAAACATCGCCCCGCCAACTTCCCTGATCAAGCCCGGATGTGTCTTCTCGCATAAGCGAAAGCTCTGACGTCGAGCTGCCGAGAGTTTGTCGGACTGGGGGGGGGCGGCGAACGCCATCCAGTCCCGGGCAGCGCGTTCAAAGGTGTCCGAGGCGATAGCCTCTGCTTGGATTCCTGGCTGCCTTCTCGGCCCTCCGCAGCTCACTCGGATCTTGGCCTTGGGCTAGGCCTCCTGGCCTCCTCGTGACGCTGGCGCGCGTCCTGGAGTGACACGATGGGGTAGGAGCCAAGTGCCAGCAACTTCTCTTTGCCGGCGACGCGGTACTTCCATCGCCACAGCTTCGAGCCGATGGGGTTCACGAGCAGGTAAAGGCCATTGCCTACAGCGATCTCGTAGGGCTTGTCCTGTGGCTTCGCCTTGCGTAGTGCAACGTCGGTGATGAGCATCGACATCTGGGGGTATCCAGTTGACGGGTCTGGGGGCGATATCCCCACGTACCCCCAGATATACCCCCAAAAGGGGCGAGATTCTGGGAGACACCCCTGGACGTGCCTGGACGGCAGGCATAAAAAAACCCGCATATTTGCGGGTTTTTCTTGTGTTCCGTGGACTCTATGGGACGTCCTTGGACTCTCTTGGTACCGGTGATAGGACTCGAACCTACACTCTGTCGCCAGAAGCGGATTTTGAGTCCGCCGCGTCTACCATTCCGCCACACCGGCATTGCAGCGAAACATTATGCCGGGTTCAGTGGACGGGGTCGAGACCCAGTTGGCGATCGGTGCGCTCGTAACACTGGCTGGCGCCGACGGGCTTGAAGATGGCGCAATGGGTCATCTGGCCGGAATAGATATGCAGGCTGACGGCCACTGCGTCGTCGCTGGGATTGCGGATGGTGTGGTACTCGTGGGGCGGGATCAGGCTGCCGGCGGAGCCGGGACCGGCCTGGATCGAGCCTACGGGCTGGAAGCGCCACTGGCCGTCGTTGTCGCTCAGGCGCTCGTACTGCACCACTTCCAGTGCGCCGCTCCAGACGCCTTCCACGCACCACATGCCGCAGTGGTCGTGGATCGGAGTGCCTTGGCCCGGGCCCCAGGTCATGGCAACCACGCAGTACCCGTGGTCCTCGCTGCGGTACAGCTCGCGTCGCGCGTAGCGGCCTTCGGCGGTCTCGAAGACGCAGTCGGGCAGCTTGACCTCCTGACCGCGGATCAGCTGGCAAAGGCTATTGCGGAGGCTGTCGGTGATCTCGGGCGTGGTTGGCTTGGTGACGGCGGTGTCGATGGCATCGATGAGCTTGCGACAGCCGGGGAATTCCACGGTAAGCATGCGGTTCTCGAAAAGGCGACTTTACGATAGGGACAGATCTTATCAGCCCAGGGCAGGGACGGCGCCCAGGAGGGTTACAGTCGGCTCAGGAAGCCCCCGATGGCCCGGCTATAGTTCTCAATGTCTACCAGGAAGGCGTCGTGCCCCTGAGGGGAATCCAGCGCCACGAACTCGACCGCGGCGCCGGCCGCGCCCAGGCCTTCGGCGATCTGTTCCTGCTGCTCGAGCGGAAACAGGATGTCGGTGCTCACGCCTATCACCAGCGCCTGCTCGATACGGATGCGTTTCAGGCCTTCCTGGATGCTGCCATCGCCGTATTCGGATATGTCGAACCAGTCGCTGGCACGCGAAAGGTAGAGGTAGCAGTTGGGGTCGAAGCCGCGCACGAAACGCTGCGCATGTCCCTGCAAGTAGGATTCCACCTGGAACTCGAAGCCGAATGGATCATCGTCGCGCTGCTCTGCCTCCAGGCGGATGCGTGCGAAGCGGCCATTCCATTCCATCGCCGAGCGATAAGTGATCACACCGAGCTTGCGCGCGATGCTCATGCCTGTTTCCGGGTAATGCGCGTCGTCGTAGCGGCCGTTGTTCCAGTGGGGATCGAGGCGGATCGCCTCACGTTGCAGCGAACGGATGGCGATGGCGAACGGCTGGGCCTGCGGCGCGGTGTCCACGCTGATGTGCGTACGCACGCTGTCGGGGTGCAGCAACATATAGGCGAGTGCGCTCATGCCGCCCATCGAGCAGCCGATGAGGCAGGCAAGGCGCTTGATGCCCAGGCCGCGGACGGCCGCGTGCGCGGCATTGGCGACATCCTCCAGTGCCAATTCGGGAAAGCTCAAGCGGTAGGGCTCGCCGGTGGCCGGATCGACCGAAGCGGGGCAGGTGGAGCCTTTATCGCTGCCCAGCGAATTCACGCAGATGACGTACCAGCGGTCGGTATCGATCGCCTTGCCGGGGCCGATCATGTCTTGCCACCAGCCTGGCGACGGATCCTGTTCGTTCGAGGCGGCATGCGCGCTAGGCGACAGGCCGGTAAGGATCAGCACCGCGTTGTCGCGCGCTTCGCTCAGCCGACCCCAGGTTTCATAAGCTACGCGGGCGCCGCGCAGCTCGCCGCCCCGCTTCATGGGAAAGGGCGAAGGCAGGTCGAAATAATGGCGCGCGTCGTGGCTCATCAATGGACCTTGTCGATCTCGATTTTCACGGGCCTTTTGGCATCGACATCGATCACGCCCGCATCACCTTCCAGATCGCCGCTCTGGGCGACAGCCTGGCCGCTTTTGCTGACGCGCGCGCCGACGAAGACGCGGGAGGCGGACGACAGCTTGAGCTGTGGTGTCATGCCCATGGCATCGGTCAGCGTAACGGACGCAGGCAGTGTCGCCGCATCGAGCCTGGCTACCGCCAACGGCATGGGCGGACCCTGTTCGGCGCGTGCATAGACGAAGAGCGTATCGCCAGGCGCGAGTTTGTCCTTCAGGGACGGCGCGAGAGAGACCTGCACCTGGATGGCTGGGCCGCTGGCCTTCGCCGTGGCCGCCTCGCTGGCGACCGGAGTACCGCCGGCCCGGGTATCCGCCACGGCAATCTGCTCGGCCACGGCCTTGGCCACCGTCGAGCCGGGTTCGAGCAGAGGCTGCAGCTTGCGCCAGGTCGTGGCAGCTTCGGCGTAGCGGTCGTGCTGGAACTGGCTGATGCCGAGCAGCCACAGGCCGCGCTGGTTATCCGGCTCCTGTTGCACGGCACGTTCCAGCAGTTCGAGCGAACGCCCTTCGATACGGTGATCGGTGCGCGCGATGGAGTCAGCTTCCGCCCAGCCGACCATGGCGGTGGTGTTGGCCGAATCCAGCCGCAGCGCCTGGTCATAGGCGTCGCGCGCCTCACCAGGCTTGCGCATCGTGGCGTAGGTCTGTGCGAGCAGCAGCCAGCCTTGCGTATCGTCCGGTTGCTGTACGAGGTGCGTGCGCAGCTGGGCCACCGCTTCGTCGATCGATAGCGCCTGGTCAGCCTGCTTCTCAACGCCATTCAGCGCGACAGGTGTTCCGATCGCGAGATACAGACCCACCGTGCCCAACGGCAGCACGAAAGCGACTATCAGTGCGAGCGCGAAGATGCCGCGCGGACGGCCTTGCCGGCGGCCATGCCTGATCAGCGGGACCAACAGCAAGGCCAGTGCCGCAGCGATCATTGCCGCGGCGGCGAGGTAGAAAGCGATCTTCACCAATCGTCCCCTTCGTCGATCGTGCCTTGGCCGCTGGCGGCCGTGGCCGTTGCGCGGTTGCGCTTGCGGACCGTGACCACCACCACCGCCGCGCCGGCGAGCAGGATCAGCAGCGGACCAAACCACAGCAGCAGCGTGCTGCCGTCGATCGGCGGGTCGTACAGCACGAACTTGGAATAGCGGTCGACCAGGTATTGCTTGATCTCGTCGTCGCTCTTGCCTTGCTGCATCAGTTCGAACACCTGGTGGCGCAGATCGCGCGCGAGATCGGCGTTGGAGTCGGCGAGGTTTTCGTTCTGACAGACCAGGCAGCGCAATTGGCGGGTCAGCTGCTGGAAGCGCGCCTCCTCGGCGCGGTCCTTGAAAGGCAGGGGGTCGATCGCCTGCGCGGCGAGTGCACCGGAAAACACAGCCAAGACCAGCGCAAGCAGCAGGCGGCGAAGCAGGCCATGCTCGCGGTGTGCGCGGATAGCGCCGTTCATGGCGCCTCCTTTTGCAGGGCAGCGATGGCGGGCTTCAGTTCTTTCTCGATGGCCTGTGGCGTGAGCGGGCCGATGCGCTTGTAACGGATCACGCCCTTGGCATCGACGAGAAACGTCTCCGGCGCGCCGTACACGCCGAAATCGATGGCGGTACGCCCTTCGCGATCGGCGATGACCAGGCTGTAGGGGTTGCCATGCTTGGCCAGCCAGGCCTTGGCCTCGTCCGGCTCATCTTTGTAGTTGTAGCCCACCAGCGGCAAGCCAATGCGCTGGCCTTCGCTCATCAACACCGGGTGCTCTTCGCCACAAGCCACGCACCAGCTGGCGAACACGTTGATCAGGTAAGGCTTGCCGAGCATGGCCTCGCGGGTGACCGTCTGCGCCGGATCGTCGAGCTTCGGCAGCGCGTACTCGGGGGCGGGCTTGTTGATCAGCGGCGAGGGTACTTCGCGTTGATCGTGCCGTGTGTTCCACCAGATGCCGAAACCGAACAGCGCCACCAGCAACAGAAAGCCGAAGAAAGGAATCAAGCGACTCACGCGTGCGACTCCTGCGCGGCGGGACGGGTGAGGGCAGGTTCAGCGGCTTCCGCACGGCGCGTGCGAAAGCGCCGGTCCGCCGCGCTGAAAAAGCCGCCCAGCATCATCAGCAAGCCGCCAGCCCAGATCCAGCGTACGAACGGCTTGTGGTAGAGGCGCAGCGCCCACGCGCCTTCCGGATCGTTGTGGTCCATCGGCTCGCCGAGGGCGACGTACAGATCGCGGGTGACGCCTGGATCGATCGCCGATTCGGTCTGCACCTGCCCACGCGTGTAGGTGCGTTTCTGCGGATGCATGACGGCGATCTCGCGACCGTCGCGCATCACCGTGACCGTGCCCTGATCGCCCTGCCAGTTGGGGCCGTCGGCGACGCGCACGCCATCGAAGCGGAAATCGTAGCCGCCGATGCTCTGCGTCTGGCCCGGTGCCATGCGTACGTCGCGTTCCACGCTCAATGCTTCGGTAAGCAATACGCCGGCAAGGAAGACGCCTACGCCGAGGTGCGCCAGCAGCATGCCGGCCATTTCCGCCGGATAACGGCGGCCGGCCGGCATATCGCGCCAGCGCTTGATCACATAGAGCAAGGTACCGACGCCGCACCACACCGCAGCGGCCGTGCCGGCGACGGCCTTGAGCTGCCAGCCGGTGGCGAAAGCCGCCGCAATCGCACAGGCCACGGCCGCAAGCCCTGCACGCATGGCTACGTTCTTGAGCAGCGCAAGCCCGCCCTTGTCGCCCCAGCGCAGGTACGGACCAAACGGCAGCAGCAGTACCACGGGAATCATCAGCAGAGTGAACAGGAAGCCGAAGTAGGGCGGCCCCACCGAAATCTTGCCCAGGTTGAGCGCGTCACCCAGCAACGGGAACAGCGTGCCCAGCAGCACCATGGCCGCCGCGACCGTCAGCATCAGATTGCCGATGAGGATGGCCGTCTCGCGCGAAACCACGCCGAACGGCTTGCCGCCGGCCACTTTCGGCGCGCGCAGCGCGTACAGCAGCAGCGATCCGCCCACCACCACGGCCAGGAAGCACAGAATGAACAGGCCGCGCCGCGGGTCCGAGGCGAAGGCGTGCACCGACGTGAGTACGCCCGAGCGGACCAGGAAGGTGCCCAGCAGCGACAGCGAGAAGGCGAAGATCGACAGCAGGATGGTCCAGGCGCGCAGCGAGCCGCGCTTCTCGGTCACCGCTTGCGCATGGATCAACGCGGCGCCCACCAGCCAGGGCATGAAGCTGGCGTTCTCCACCGGGTCCCAGAACCACCAGCCGCCCCAGCCGAGTTCCGCATAGGCCCACCAGCTGCCTGCGACGATGCCGGCGGAAAGGAAGCCCCATGCAACATTGGTCCAT
This sequence comes from Dyella sp. CR10, assembly GCF_055814425.1. Taxonomy (NCBI): domain Bacteria; kingdom Pseudomonadati; phylum Pseudomonadota; class Gammaproteobacteria; order Lysobacterales; family Rhodanobacteraceae; genus Dyella; species Dyella sp. CR10. Next base: position 2,589,164 of record NZ_CP185986.1, on the reverse strand, counting down.
GGGCGCGCCCAGCGGACCCATGCCTGTTCGAGCTCGCCGCCGAGCAAGGCCGCGATGGAGAAGGCGAACGCCACCGAGAAGCCCACGTAGCCCATGTACAGCACGGGCGGGTGGAAGGTCATGCCTGGATCCTGCAACACCGGATTGAGGTCGCCGCCATCCGGCGGCATCGGCAGCAGGCGTTCGAACGGATTGGAAGTAAACAGGATGAAGGCGAGGAAGCCCACCGCGATCAGGCCCAGCACGCCCAGCACGCGCGCGACGAATACGTCGGGCAGGTTGCGGCTGAGTGCGGCCAGCGCGACGGTCCACAGGTTGAGGATGAAGATCCACAGCAGCAGCGAACCTTCGTGTGCACCCCACACTGCGGCCAGCCGGTAGTACCAGGGCAGGGCGAGGTTGGAGTTGTCGGCGACGTAGCGCACCGAGAAATCGAAATGCAGGAAGGCCCAGCTCAACAGCGCGAACGATAGCGTCACGAACACGGCCTGACCGGCCGCGGCCGGGCGCGCCACCGCCATCAGCGCACCGTTGCCGCGCCAGGCACCCAGCAGCGGCAGCACGCCCTGCGCCAGCGCGAGCAGCAGGGCCAGGATCAGCGCGAGTTGTCCCAGTTCCGGCGTCATTGCGGTTTGTCCTGCGCGGCGGCCTCGTTCACCTGTTTGCCCTGGTGCGCTTTGGCCATGGCGTCCTTCAGTTCCTTCGGCATGTAGGTCTCGTCATGCTTGGCCAGCACTTCGGTGGCGATGAAGCGGGCGTTATCCATATGACCGGTGGCGATCACCGACTGGTTGTCGCGGAACAGGTCCGGAAGGATGCCGGTGTATTCCACCGGCATCGCGCCATTGGCGTCGACCACGGTGAAGGTCACCTTGAGCGAATCGGCGCTGCGCTGGATGGAGCCGGCCTTCACCATGCCGCCGAGGCGGAAGGTCTTGTATGCGCTCGCCTCACCGGTCTGCACCTGGCTCGGGGTGAACAGGTAGTTCATGTTCTGCTGCAGCGCGAACACCGTCAGGCCGATAGCCACGGCGGCCGCGGCCAGAACGAGAAGCACGATGGTGAGCCGGCGTTTGCGGGTGGGATTCATGGAGTCACTCTGCGTCGTCGCCCCGTCGGGGTAAGTGTCAGGACGAGGGCGTCGGGTTGCGTTGCTGGCGCGCGCTCTGTCGCGCCAGGCGGGCGCGCAGTTCGCGCAGCTGGCGCCGGCGGCGGATGCCCGGCGCGAGGTAATCGGCGATCAGCACGATGAAGAACACTGCGTACGCCGGCCACACATAGGCCGCATAACCGCCCATGGCGAAAAACTGGCTCATGGGCGCGCCTCACGTTCGGCGATCTGCCGCACCCAATCCTTGCCGCTCTCCATCGCCAGAAGGTCGGCGCGCACGCGACCGAACAGGCTGGCGATGTAATAGAACTTGGTGGCGGCCATCATGGTCAGCAGCGGCCACAGCATGTCGCCGCTCATCTTCGAGGGGCCGAGGATGCGCACGGTGGAGCCCTGGTGCAGGGTATTCCACCAGTTCACCGAGAAATGCACGATCGGCACGTTGACGATGCCGATGATGGCGAGGAAGGCCGCGGCGCGCGCACCTTGCCGCCGGTCCTCGAAGGCGTGATAGAGGCCGATCACGCCCAGGTAGAGGAACAGCAGTACCAGCTCGGAGGTAAGGCGGGCGTCCCAGGTCCACCACGTGCCCCACATCGGCTTGCCCCACAGCGAACCGGTTACCAGGGTGATGAAGGTGAAGGCGGCGCCGATCGGCGCCGATTCCATCGCCACCACTTCAGCCAGCTTGATGCGCCAGACCAGGGCGATGAATGAGGCCAACGCCATCACGCCGTAGATGAACAGGCTCATCCAGGCGCTGGGCACGTGGATAAAGATGATGCGGTAGGCGTCCCCCTGCTGGTAGTCGGCCGGCGCGAGCACCAGGCCGCCGTAAAGTGCTGTCGCACCCAGCAGCAGCGCCAGCGCCATGGCCCAGGGCCGCAGCGTGCCGGCAAAGCGGTAGAAGATCGGCGGAGAGCCGAGCTTGTGCAGCCAGAGCGGGATCCAGTTGGCCATGTGTCAGGCATCCAGGGCGATACGGAGAGCGGCGGCGCAGGCCAGTGGCGCGAGCACCAGAGCCAGGGCCAGGGCCGCGCCCAGCCACAGCACCGGAGCCAGCCAGGGCAACCCCTGTTGGGCCGCGGCGACCGCGCCGGCGGCGAAGATGACCACCGGCACGCACAGCGGCAGCAGCATCAGCGCCAGGAGCATACCAGAGCGCCGCGTGCCGGCCGTCAGCGCCACCAGGATGGCGCCGAGCAGGCTGAGCAGGGGCGTGGCGAGCACTAGCGCGAGCAGCAGGGCCGGCATCGCGGCGCCCGGTAGATGCAGCATGCCGGCGAGCAGGGGCGCGATCACGATCAGCGGCAGTGCGGTCGTGATCCAGTGAGCCAGGATCTTCATGCCGAGCATCAGCGCCAGCGGCTGCGGCGCCAGCATCAGCTGTTCCAGCGAACCGTCCTCGATGTCGCCGCGGAACATCGCGTCCAGCGCCAGCAGCATGGCCAGCAGCACCGTCACCAGCACCACGCCACCGGCGATACGCTGCAGCAGCGCCTCCTCGGGACCGAGCGCGAACGGGAACAGCGTGGCCACGATCAGTGCGTAGAGCACCGGCATGGCGATGTCGCCACGGCGGCGCCAAGCCAGGGTGAGGTCGCGTCGCAGCAGTGCGGCACAAGCCGTGGTGAGTGAAGGCCTGCTCATGCGTGCATCCGGATGCGCCGCGGCTCGCCGCCGAGGAAGCTCACCGCGCCGTGGCTGGTAACCAGCGCCGCACCGCCGCGCGCCGCATGTCGCGCGAGCAGGGTATTGACCAGCTCGATGCCGGTGCGGTCCAGGTTGGCGTAGGGTTCGTCGAGCAGCCATAGCGTCGCCGGCAGCAACAGCAACCGTGCCAGCGCCGCGCGTTTCTTCTGGCCGGCGGAAAGGCGCCGCACGGGTTCGTCCTCATAGCCCTGCAAGCCGATGTCGCGCAGAACATGGTCGATGCCCAGGTCTTCCCGCCGGCCATACAGTCCTGCGGCGACAGCGAGGTTTTCGCGTGGGGAAAGATCGGCCTTCAAGCCCAGGTGGTGGCCGAGGAACAGGACGTCCCCCAGGTGCGCGTCGCGACGCCAAGGTTGGCCTTGCCAGTACAGCTCGCCTTCGTCCACGTGCAGCAGGCCGGCCAGAATGCGCAGCAGGGTGGTCTTGCCGCTGCCGTTGTCGCCTTCCACCAAGCTCACCTCGCCTGCGTCGAGGCGAAAATCGAGCGGGCCGAACACCGGCTCGTCCTGTCGCAGGAAGGCGAGCGCTCTGGCTTCCAGGAGCGGTGGCTGAGCGGGCGAAGCGGTCATCCGGGCGATTGTCCGCAATGGCCGTCGGGCTTGTCCATGAGGCGCAGTGCCGCCTCGCCGTGAGCCCCTTGGCCATGGACGTAAGCGTTCTGCCCGAAGTGCCTGGCCAGCGCATCGAGCGCTTCGGCCTCTGGCCCGACCGCGAACAGGCTGGCCTCGTGCCAGTGCTGGCCGACGCCAACGCCCACGCGGATCGATATGGTTTCGGGCAGGTCGCGCAGCGCCGCCAGCAGCTCGCGCTGGGCTTGCCGGTTCAGCGCGCGCGGATGCGCTTCGGAGCGCGGATTCCAGGCGGTGATAAAGCCCCAATGTCGCTCGCCTGCCAGGGCCGCAAGAGCCGGCGGCAGGCTGTCTCCGATCTGGATCGCGGCCCAGCCGCCCCGCCGCAGACGCACCCGATAGTCGGTGGTGCGGTAGGCGGCGAGCAGGTGTTCATCCATGTCGCAGGCTGGGAAGCGGAGGCAGCGTGGCCTTGAGCGTCGCGACGGCAGCGTCGAGTTCCACCGTGCGCGGATCGGCCGAGCCTCGCAGCAATTGCTGCAGCAGCTGATCCTGGGCGCGGCCGCGCTCATAAGCGTAGGCATAGGGCAGGTGGGTGAAGGTCACCATGCGATAGCGCGGCATGAAATGCGCCGGTGCGCGTTCGGCCAGCAGCAGCCCCAGTTCGCGCTTGGCCAGGTAGTGCGGATCGGCCACGGAATCGCGCATCTCCACGTAGTTCTCCAGCGCCATCGCGGCGATGGCGTTGGCGTTGGGTTGGCGGATGCGCTGGAAGGCGGCGAATACCGCGGCGGTGTCGCCCGGCGTTTCGCTGAGGAGTTGCGCCAGCGCCACCGTATCCTCGAAGCCGCAGTTCATGCCCTGGCCGTGGAACGGCACGATTGCGTGCGCCGCGTCGCCGATCAGCAATGCGCGGCCATCCAGGTGCCAGTGATCGAGGTAGAGGGTGGAAAGCGTGCCGACCGGGTGACCGGCATAGTCCTCGGCGAAGTCGGGGATCAGCGGCAGCAGGTCCGGGAAGTCGTCGCGGAAGAACGCTTCGGCGGCCTTTGCATCCGGCAGCGTGGCGAAACTCGGATGGGCGCCCTGGGCTGGCAGGAACAGCGTCACCGTGAAGCTGCCCTCGGTATTGGGCAAGGCAATGCACATGTAGCCGCCGCGCGGCCAGATATGCAGCGCGTGCGGCTCGATGGCGAACTGGTCGTGCCCGCCGCTGCCGCCCAGCAGGGCCGCCGGAAGGCGGCCAGCCGGTGGAATTTCCAACTCCTTGTAGCCGTGCCCGAGCGCTTCCACTCGCTCGCCGAGTGGACGATAGGCGTGCATGGCGGTACGCAGCGCAGAGCCCGCACCGTCGGCGCCAATCAGTACGCCGGCATCGATGTCGCGCTCGCGGCCGTGTTCGTCGGTCAGACGGATGCGCCGCGCGTCGAAATCCGCAGCGACCAGCGATTGGCCGAAATGGAAGCGCGCGCCCGCTGCTTCGGCGGCGTCCAGCAGCAGCATGTTGAGCGCGCCGCGCGATACCGACCAGATCACTTCGCTATCGTCCACGCCGTAGCGCTGCAGGCCGGAACGGCCATCGCGCGTATGCACCATGCGTCCGCGCATCATCACCGCGCGCTGCAGTACGTCATCCGCCAGTCCTGCCGTGCGCAACGCCTGCAGGCCGCGTTCGGCAAGGGCCAGATTGATCGAGCGGCCACCGACGAAGCCGGCGAGCCGTGGATCCGGGCGCTTTTCGTAGACATCGACGGGAAAGCCGCGCCGAGCCAGTTGCTGGGCAAGCAGGGCGCCCACCAGGCCGCCGCCGATAAGGGTGATGGAGGGCTGCGTCGCTTGCGCCATGGTGCGTTCCGCCGATCGGATCGCGGCACTTTATCAGGCGGCCACGCGCGTCAGCGAGCCGTCGCCGACCCGCGCTTCAGAAGCTCATGAAGTAGCCGCCATTGACCGGCAGATTGGCGCCAGTGATGTAGCCGGCATCGTCGGCCGCAAGGAAGCACACGGCGCGGGCGATATCGGCGGGCGAACCGAGCCGGCCTACGGGGATGTCCTCGATGATCTGTGCGCGTATCTCGGCCGGTACCGCGGCGACCAGGGGCGTATCGCAGTAACCCGGCGAGACGGTGTTCACGGTGACGCCTTTGCGCGCCGTTTCCCGTGCCAGCGCCATGCCGAAGCCATGCACCCCGGCTTTGGCGGCGGCGTAGTTGGTCTGGCCGAACTGGCCAGTCTGGCCGTTCACCGAGCTGAGGTTGACGATGCGGCCGAAACCGCGCGCGCTCATACCCTCGACCACGTGGCGGCACATGTTGAATACACCGTCGAGGTTCACTCGCATCAGCTCCTGCCATTGCTGCGGTTCCATCTTGCGCAGCGTGGTGTCGCGGGTGATGCCGGCGGCATTGACCAGCACGTCGACGCTGCCGTGGGCCGCTTCGACGCGGGCGATCAGCTCGCCGCAGCTGGCGAAGCTGCTGACGTCCACGGGCTCGAAGCGTATCGCGCCACCGAACGCAGCCATGTCTGCCTGAAAGGCTTCGACGCGTTCGCTGCGGGAGGGCAGGTCGGCGGCGATCACCTGGCGGCCGGCAAGGGCCAAGTGACGGCAGATTTCCGTGCCGAGGCCGCCGATGCCGCCTGTAACGATGGCGATACGAGTCATGGGGCGATTACTCGTTCATGCCGCAAGGCAGCACGTGTTGTGCCGCAGCGGCTATTGCGCAGGAAAACGCCGGCGCCCATGGGGCGCCGGCGCGGAAGATCGAAAGGGCCTACTTCTTGGTGCCGGGCTTGGTCGCGCTGGACGCCTGGCTGGCGGCGTCGAGCAGGCCGCTCTGCATGGACTTCCACGCGTCCATGTTGCGCTGGGTGAGCTCATTGAGCATCGACCACGGCGTCTGGCCGAGCAGGCTGTTCAACTGGTTGCGGAATTGCTGCTGCTGATCCAGGAAGACCTGCAGGCTGCGCTCCAGATAGGGACCCATGAAGCCCTGCAGCGAGTCGCCGTAGAACCGGATGATCTGGCTCAGCAGCTGCGGCGACAGCATCGGCTGCCCCTTTTCTTCGTGCTCGGAAATGATCTGCAGCAGCACGGAGCGGGTCAGGTCCTCGCCGGACTTGGCATCGCGGACTTCGAAGGTTTCGCCGTCCAGGACGAGCTGACGGACCTCTTCCAGCGTGATGTAGCTGGAGATCTCCGTGTCGTACAAGCGACGGTTCGGATACTTCTTGATGATGCGGATCGTTTGTGCCATGCGGCGGAAACTACCAGAACGTATTGCGCCGCACCAGTCGCCAAGGGCACATCATGCTGCACCTCGGGAGGTGCAGCAAAAATTTAAATCGATCTTGTTGATCAATGGCCTACGGCGCCACCCGCACTCCCGAAGGGGGGCCTGGCGAACCAGAGCACGGGGATCAATGCCACGAACAGCACGGCACACAGCCAGAACACGTCGTTCACCGCCAGGGTGAGCGCCTCCCGGGTAAGGACCTGATCTACCACGCCCAGGCCTCGCATGCCGGACAGGCCGCCCTGAGCGAGCCCCTGCAGATACTGGGTGGCTGCCGGATGGCCTGGCGACACGCTTTCGGTGAGGATCGCGTGATGAAAATCGCCGCGATGCTGCCAGATCGTCACCGTCACCGCAGTGGACACGCTCGAGCCCATCGTGCGGCAGAAGTTCGCCAGGCCTGAGGCACTGGCGATCTGCTCACCCGGCAGGCCCGACAGGTAGATCTGATTCAAAGGAATGAAAAAGCAGGCGATGCCCGCGCCCATCACGAAGCGCGGCAGCACCAGGGTGGAGAACGAGGCCGAGCTATCGAAACTGGAGAACCACCATGAGGTGCCGGCGAAGATCAGGAAGGCCACCGTCACCACCGCGCGCAGGTCCAGGCGGTTGATGTTGGCGCCGATCACCGGCGACATCAGGAAAGCCAGCACGCCCACCGGCGCGGTAGCCAGGCCCGCCCAGGTCGCGGTGTAGCCCAGCGTGGTCTGGAGCCACAGCGGGAACACCACGTTGATGCCGAAGAACGCCATCATGCCCAGTGACAGCGCCGTCACGCCCACGGTGAAATTGCGCCGCTTGAACAGCGACAGGTCGACCACAGGGTGCTTGGCGTGCATCTCCCACACGATCAGGAACACGATGCACACCAGCGCGGTGATGCCCAGCACCGTGATCATGGTGGAGGCGAACCAGTCGTTATCGTTGCCATTGTCGAGCATGAACTGCAGACAGCCCACGCCGACCACCAGCAAGGTCAGGCCGACGATGTCGATCGGCGTCTTGTAGGTCTTGGTCTCGCGCTTGTGCAGCAGCCCCCAGGTGATCACCGCCGCCAGCGCGCCCACTGGCACATTGATGTAGAAGATCCATGGCCAGGAGAAGTTGTCGGTGAGCCAGCCGCCCAGAATCGGGCCGAAGATCGGCGCCACCACGACGGTCATCGCCCACATCGCCAGCGCAATACCTTGCTTGGCCTTCGGGTAGCTCGATAGCAGCAGGGTAAGTGATAGCGCGACCATGGGGCCGGAGCCGGCGCCTTGCAGCAGGCGGGCGATCACCAGCATCGGCATGCTGGTGGCCAGGCCGCACAGCATCGAGAACACCACGAACAGGCCGACCGAGCCGATGAAGGTCTTTACTTCGCCGAAGCGCCGCGCCAGCCATCCGGTAAGCGGCTGCATGATCGCGCTGGCCAGCGCGTAGGAACTGATCGTCCAGGTGCCTTCGCTGGCGCTTACGCCCAGGCTGCCGGCGATATGTGGCACGGCGACATTGACGATAGTCATGTCCAGCACTTCCATGAAGGTGCTGAACGCGACCGCGATGGTCAGCAGGACCAGGGCGCCGCCTTGCAGCGGCTTCAGGGGCGCGGCTTCGCCGGGTGCGGCGTCGTTGGGCGTGGCGGCCATGGGGCGTCAGGGCTCAGCGGCTCTCGCCGCGGCTGAGGTTGTCGCCGATGATCTTTTCGGCTTCCGCGTCGGCCTTGGCGGCCATCTGCTCGTACACCTTGGTTTCGGCCGTCGGCGTCTGCGCCGGGGTCTGCGCCAGCACCGCGCCGCGGTCGTCGGTGATGTCCACGGTCACTTCGGTGGAGAGGCCGATACGCAGCGGATGCTCGTCGAGATCCTTGTTGTCGATGGCGATGCGCACGGGGACGCGCTGCACGACCTTGATCCAGTTGCCGGTCGCATTCTGCGCGGGCAGCAGGGAGAACACGCTGCCGGTGCCAGCACCCAGGCCGATCACCTTGCCGTGGAATGCCACGCCGCCGCCGTACACGTCGGCGGAGAAGCGGGCGGGTTGGCCAATGCGGATGTGGCGGAGCTGGCTTTCTTTGAAGTTGGCGTCGATCCACAGGTCATGCAGCGGCACCACGGTCATCAGCTGCTGGCCCGGCTGTACGCTGTTGCCGACCTGCACGCTGCGCTGGGCGACATAGCCGGAGACTGGCGCATAAATCGCGTTGCGCTGGGCGGCGACCCAGGCCGCGCGGAAATTGGCGCGTGCCTGTTCGACGGCCGGATTCTGCGCGATATCGGTGCCTTCGATCGCGGCGTGCGAGGCGCTGGCCTGAGCGATGGCGGCATCGAGCGCGGTTTGCGCCTGTTCCACGCCGTCGCGCAGATGCTGCACGACTTCCGGCGCTTCGGCGTGCTCGGCCAGCAGAGGAAGGTGGCGCTGCAGATCGGCCTGGGCCTTCTTCAGGTCCACGCGCCGGGCGGCCACGGCCGCATCAGCGCTGGTTGCCGAATCGGTCTGCTGGCGCACCTGCCGCACGGCCTGGGCCAAGGCGCTGCTGGCCTGGCGCAGGCGCACGTCCGCATCGGTGCTGTCCAGGCGGACCAGCACCTGGCCTGCGTCCACGCGCTGGGTATCGTCGGCGAGGATCGCGACCACCGTGCCGGGAACCTGCGCGGAAATTGCCACCTGGTTGCCGCCCACGTAGGCGTTATCGGTGGTTTCGCGCTTGGAAAAGACCAGCAGCCATAGCAGGAACCAGCCCAGGCCAAGTACCACAAAGATCAGCGCGACGATGAGCAAAGCGCGGCGCCGCTTGGCCGGGTTCTTCGCGGCCAGGCCGCTGTCGTTCTCGTCCTTCTTCGTAGCGGAATCAGTGGCGCTCATGATCGGCGTCTCCGGCGATGGGGTTCAATGTGGAAGAGGTCGGTGCGGCCTGCTCGTCGGTGACGCGGTAGCCGCCGCCCAGCGCTTTGATTAGCGACAGATCGGTGGATAGCGCCTGGGCCTGCAGGCTGAGCGCATCGTCGCGGGCCTGCAGCAGTTGCCCTTGTGCGCCCAGCGATTCGCGGATGTCGCGCACGCCCTGGCGCGCGCGTGCCTGCGCGCTGGCCAGCAGGCGGTCGTTGGCGGCGATCTGCGCCGCCTGTTCCTTGCGTCGAGCGGCCAGTTGCTGCGCGGTCAGGCTCTGCAGCGAAACATCGCGCGCGGCGGACAGTACGGTGCCGTTGTACTGCGCTACCGCGGCATCCAGTTGCGCCTTGCTGGCGCGGAAGTTCGCCTGCAACAGGCCGCTGTTGAAGATCGGCAGGTGCAGAGCAGGCGTCAGCGCGAACACGCGGCTTGAAGCATGGAACATCTTGTCCAGGTCGATGCTGGACAGGCCAGCCATGGCCGACAAACTGAGGTCGGGAAAGAACTCGGCGCGAGCTACATCGGTCTGCTTGAGTGCGGCCTCGACCTGCCAGCGGCTGGCGGCGATATCCGGGCGGCGTGCGATCAGGTCGACGCCGACATTGGCGGGCAGGCCGCCGTCGATCGCCGGCAGCGCCCGTGGCGTGAGCGGCGGCAGTTCGGCGGGCGCGACACCGAGCAGGCTGGCCAGCGCGGTCTGGCGGATCTTCGCCGAGCTTTCCAGCGCGACCTGCAGTTCGCGCGCCGAGGCCTGCTGGATCCGGGCCTTCTGCGCCTCGTCCGGCAGGTCCACGCCCTGGCGCACGCGCAGTTCGGCCACGCGCACCAACTGGTCCTGGGTGGCGACCTGCCGGCGGGCAACCTCGATGCGAGCCTCGTCGGCCAGCCAGCCGAAGTAGGTGTCCGCTACCGCGTTCTGGATCGCCAGCGCGGCGGCGCTGTGCTGCGCTTCGGCGGCACGGGCCTGGTCGACGGCGGCTTCTATCGTCGCGCGCTGCTTGCCCCACCAGTCGAAGTCGTACTGGGCCTGTACGCCGAGGTCGCCCTGGTTGTACCAGGTGAAACCGAGGAACTTGGAGGGAATCAGGCCGTTCTCGCTCATGCGCTGGCGCGTCACCTGCGCGCTGCCGTTGACGCTGAGTCCGGCCTGAGCAGCGGCGATGCGGATCGACTGCTGTGCGGATTCCAGGCGCGACCGCGCCTGGGCCAGGTCGGGCGATCCCCTCATGGCGCGGGCGATCAAGTCGTCCAGTTGTGAATCCTGGTACTGGCGCCACCATTCAGCTTCGGGCCAGCCTGCGCGTGCCGGGGCTTCGAGGCCGGCCAGGGGGACTTCATCACGCAGGGTCGGATGCTGCACTTTCGAGGGAATCGCGCAGCCGGCGAGGGCTGCGGCGACCGTGGCAAGCAAGGTCGCGCGCGGGCCGAGGGAGCGGCGCAGAGAAGATAAGGCGATCATGGATGGCTGTCCGATCCGACGAGTTGATCGATGTTGGCGGCCACCTTGCGCAGAAGGTGATCGAGAGTCTTCTGTTCGGCGGTGCTCAGGCTCGCGAAAGCGCCGTGAACGCGGGGAAAAAGCGTCGGCAGCAGCTTGCGCACGAAGCGTCGACCCGCCGCGGTGATGCTCAGCTCGACGCGGCGGCGATCCTCGTCGCTCGATGCGCGCGTGATGAAGCCCTGCTTCACCAGTACGTTGGTGATGCGCGTCATGTTGGTCGGGCTCTGCTGGGCGAAGCCGCACAGCTCGCTGGGCGAAGTGCGGCCATCCGGTGCCGTGTAGACCATCATCAGCGTGCGGAAATCGCTGTCGCTAAGGCCGTAGGGTTTGAGGATGCGCTCGATCTCTTCGATCACCGCATTGCCTGTCATCAGCAGCATGCGCAACAGCACGGCCTCGCGCACGGGCAGGCCGGGCACGCTCTCGCTGGCGCGATGGATGCCTGCGTTCATGTGATCGATGCGGTTGATCAGGCCTGACATTTCACCAGGAAATATTTCTTCAGTGAACTATTAAGTTAGCAGTCGCCCATGTGGGGCCGCAAGTGAGTTCAGGACAGGCGAAACAGCTTCGATGCGTTGGACGTGGTTGCGGCCGCGATATTCGCTTCGCTGTCGCCGCGTAGCTCGGCCACGATGCGCAGCACCTCGGTAATGTGGGCCGGTTCGTTGCGCTCCCCGCGATGGCCCGCGCCGGGCTGGTCGGGGGCATCGGTTTCCAGCAACAGGTGTTCGAGCGGCATGTTGGCGACGATGCGGCGAAGGCGTTGTGCGCGCTCGTAAGTCACCGGGCCACCGATGCCCAGGCAAAAGCCGAGCCGTAACAGCTGCTCTGCCTGTTGCTCGCTGCCGGAGAAGCTGTGCACGACGCCGCGCAGGCCGCCGATGCGTCGAAGCGTGGCTGTGACTTCATCGACCGCGCGTCGCGCATGGATGATGACCGGAAGGTCGAAGTCGCGAGCGACGCGTAGCTGCTGCTCGAAATAGTGCTGTTGGCGAACTCGATCGAGTTCTTCCAGAAAGAAGTCCAGGCCGATCTCGCCTACCGCCACCGCGCGATGTTCTGCCAGCCAGGCACGCAGTTCTTCCACGTGTTCCGGCTGGTGGCGATCCAGGTAGATCGGATGCATGCCGTAGGCGGGCAGCGCTTCAGGGTGCCTGGTGCACAGGTGCTCGATCTCCGCCCATGAGTCTTTATGAATGGCTGGAACGACGACGTGTCTGACGCCTGCCTTGCGTGCGCGGTCCAGCACGTCGGGGCGGTCGGCGTCGAAGCTGCGGTCGTCCAGGTGCGCGTGGCTATCGGTTAGATCGATCACAGGAAAGGGGCGCTGAAGGGGCTAGGATGAGTCGGCTCGGTCTAAGCCGCTATTCAGTTGACCGAGCGTTCAATTTCACCACGGATCGCTCTGAAATGGCGCAAGGTGCGTCAGTGGTCCCTACAGGAGAACATTATGAGCAGGTTGGTCATTTCCGCGCTGAATCTGGGACTTGGCGCCGTGCTTGCGGTCGGCCTCACGGCCTGTAACCGCGACGCGAATGCCGATGGCGGCGTGGGTGGCATGGCTGCGCAGTCGCAAGCGGCTGCGGGTCCGAAGTACGCCCGCGTGGTCAGCGTCACGCCGGTTCGCGAGCAGGCGAGCGCTCCTCGCCAGGTCTGCCGTGACGAAGTGGTGACTCACCGCGCGCCGGTCAAGGATCAGCACCAGATCGCCGGTACCGCCATTGGCGCGGTCGCGGGCGGCCTGCTCGGCAACCAGATCGGTGGCGGCAAGGGCCGTACGCTGGCGACGGTTGCCGGTGCCGTTGGTGGTGGCTATGCGGGCCATGAGATCCAGAAGAACCGTCAGGAGAACAATGTCGTCTCCTCGACCGAGCGCCATTGCAGCACCGTGACCGACAAGGCCGGCGATAAAGTCATCGGCTACGACGTGGCGTACGAATACAACGGTGTGACCCGTACGATTCGCATGGACCACGATCCGGGTGACCGCGTGCAGGTGCAGGAAGGTGTAGTTGCCGTCTCTGACGCACATTGACCTTTCTAACGAGGAGCACGCCATGAGCACTTCCATAGGCAAACGTCTGGCTACCGCAGCTCTTGCCGGCTGCTTCGCGCTGCTGGCTGCATGTGCCACGCCGCCACCCCGCTCGGGTGGTGGCTATTACGGTGGTGGCGGATATGACAACGGCGGCTACGGTTCCAGCCGCTGTGCGCAATGCGGCACGGTGGAAGACATTCGCGTCGTCAATGTCGATAAGAGCGCATCGCCACTGGGTATGGTGATCGGTGCGGTGGCCGGCGGTCTGCTTGGCAATACGGTGGGCAAGGGCAACGGCCGTACTGCGGCGACGGTGGTCGGCGCCGTTGCCGGTGGCGCCGTTGGCAACGAGGTGGGCAAGCGCAACAGCGGTCCGGACCAGGCCTATCAGATCACGGTGCGGCTTGATGACGGTCGCTACGCTACGGTGACCCAGGCGGATGATCCGCAGGTGCGCCAGGGAGATTACGTCGAGATTCGCAACAACCGAATCTACTATCGCCGTTGATAGACGTCTGGACGTCCAAATAAAAAAGGCCCTCGGAAACGAGGGCCTTTTTTTATGGGTTTTGCGAGGGGTCAGTTGACCGCGTAGAACGCATGCTCGCCGATCGTACGCACGACGCGGCTGGAACTCCATGCGGGCGATACCGACGTCGTTGCGAAATGATCGGCATGCGGCACATAGACCATGCGTTCGTTCATCGGCAGGCTCCAGTTGAGGATGGAGTCGCCGGCGACTTTCCAGGCCTTGCTCCAGGCGCCGAGGTCGGTCACTTCGAAATTGCTGGCCGTGGTGGTGATGGCGAACTGTCGCGGCGCGGTAACCACTTCGCACACGTTCTTGCCCCAGGTACCGCGATCGCGGCGGCGAAGGGCTACTTCGGCCACGGCGAACTGGCCGATGGTCGACTCGCTGCGGGCTTCGAGATAAACCGTCGTCGCCAGGCAGGTCTGGTCGGCGAGGGGTTGGGGCAGCACGGACGCAAGCCACAACAGCATCGAAAGTTTCATTGTCTGCCTCCAACGTGCTGTACGCGTCAGTCCGATACTGCTGAACCAGTGCGCCGTTGCGGTGGACGGGCGGGCAGGCCGTTCCACCTGGATTGAACACGCGCCTGCCGAAACTTGTGGCTGGTGCGGTTTGCCACGGGATGTGGCGTTGAGCGACTGATCCGATGCCGCTCGTTACTGCTGCTTGGCGTTGCTCGGGCGGTATGGCGAACCCGATGGCCTGCAACTCTGTGCCGCTCGCTGGCGGTTGTTTCCTCCGGCTTTTTTGCCGGGTCGCGCCGATCCGGACCCCTCCGGTTCGTCGCGTATGCCGACACCTTCAGTGAGGTGTCTTTGAGATTTGACCGGCGGAGCCTAGTGGCAGGTCTGGGTTATGGCAAGTGCCGTGCACGCTAAGTTCACATTCTGCTCACACTCGCAAGAACATCGCGATATCTCGCGCGAAGCACGCGCGCATGCACGGGTTTTCATGCCGGCCAGCGTTCACTCAATTCGATATCGATATCTTGTCCGTCGCATTGAAGCGTGTGCTGTTTTCCATGTTCGGCGAGCGTATCGGTGATGATCGCCAGCCCGATGCTTCTTCCATCGCGCGGCACGTTATCGAGCACGATCGCCACGTCCTGCACACCGTCGCTCAGCACGCTGCCGGGAACAATTGCTCGCGACAATACGACGCAATGCATATGCCTCTTATGGCCACCGCGATAGTGCAGGCGCGCCGCGATTTCCTGCCCGGGAAAGCAGCCTTTGTCGAAAGCGACAGCGTTGAGCCGCTCGAGCGAAAGCGCAGGTGGCAGGAGTGCATCGATCGCGCTATCGGGAAGCCATGGCCAGCCCATGTGTATCTGCTCGGCGCGCCATGCATCGTCTTCATGCGCGTCTATCGCAAGTCCGTGCGTGCCGCAACCGAGCACGACGGAATCGCTGTCGATATGGACGGCATGCAACTCCAGTGCTGCTGCGCGGGCGAGCGTGCGCGAAGGCAGTGCCTGCAGCGTCAGTTTCGAGCGAAACACGAATCGACGCAGTGCATCGGCAAGCGGCGCGGCACGGCCGCCGCGCAGCATCAGCAGAAGACGCTGCTCGTCCAGTCGCGCAAGATGGAAGAGGGCACGCACGCGCCCCTGGGCATCCAGCCAGGCGTTGAACTGCCAGTGGCCGATGGCGAGTTCGGAGACGTTGCCGCTGAACTGGGACTGCGCGAAAGCGACCGCGTCGGGACCGTCGATGAGCAGGGTTTCGGCTTGGTATAGGTCAGGCATGAGGGGCGGGATGGGGGCGGCGGGAGGCGTCTGCAAGTCGGCCAGGCTGGCGGCCTTGGTCAAGCTGGACGGCAGTCGTCAAGGTTGTGCCGACTTTACGCAAGTATTAACCTTCGGCGGCTAACTGAAACCATGTCCGATACGTCCTCCCAAACCGAATCCAAGCCCGCTTCCGCTCCGGCGGAGGGTTCTTCCGCGCCTGCAGGCAAGGAGGAGGGCAAGGTGCCGACGGAGCGGCCGGCTCCCGATCCCACGCGCTACGGCGATTGGGAAAAGAACGGGCGCTGTATCGACTTCTGATCCGCCGCGTCGGCGCGTGGCGTCGACGTGGCGATCCAGGGGACGGCTCGGGCATCAGCGATTCCACACAGGATAGCCGCCATGGCAAACACGCAACGACCGCTCTCTCCACATATACAGGTATACAAGTGGCAAGTGCAGATGGTGACCTCCATCCTGCATCGTGCCACCGGCATCGCGCTCGCGGTCGGTACTCTGCTGGTGATGTGGGGCCTGCTGGCCCTGGCCGGCGGCGAAGCCAGCTTCAGCCAGTTCAAGACCTGCGTAGGCAGCTCGGTGGGCCTCGTCCTTCTGTTCGGCTGGAGCTGGGCGCTGTTCTACCACCTGTGCAACGGCATTCGTCATCTGGTGCAGGACGCCGGCGCTGGCTATGCGATTTCCCAGTTCGTCCGCTCGAGCTGGCTGTCGGTGATCGGCAGCCTGGTGCTCACCGTGCTCGTCTGGGCCTACGTGATGACCGGGGGTGCGGCATGAGCGCCAACGTGAAGGATCTGCGCAATCCGCTCAAGCGCGCGCGTGGCCTCGGCTCGGCCCAGTCCGGCGTCGGCCATTGGTGGACCCAGCGCGTCACGGCCGCCGGCCTGGTCTTCCTGGGCATCTGGTTCGTGATCTTCGTGCTCGGCCTGCTGCATGCCGACTACGCCACCGCCAAGGCGGCCGTCGCCAAGCCGTGGAACGCGCTGTTGCTGATCGCTTTTTCCATCACCGCGTTCTGGCATGCCGTGCTGGGCCTGCAGGTGGTGATCGAAGACTACGTGCACACCCGCTGGCTGGAAGTGGTGTCGCTGGTGTTGATCAAGTTCATCGCCGTGCTGGGCGCGCTCGCCAGCGTGCTGGCGGTGGTGCGCGTGGCCCTGGGAGTCTAAGTTCGATGGAAGCCTACAAGGTTCAACAGCATAAGTACGACGTGATCGTGGTCGGCGCCGGTGGCGCGGGCCTGCGCGCCACCTTCGGCCTGGCCGAGAAGGGCCTGAAGGCCGCGTGCCTCACCAAGGTGTTCCCGACCCGCTCGCACACCGTGGCGGCGCAGGGTGGTATTTCGGCCGCGCTCGGCAACATGGGCGAGGACGACTGGCGCTTCCACTTCTACGACACCATCAAGGGCTCGGACTGGCTGGGTGACCAGGACGCGATCGAGTACATGTGCCGCGAGGCCATTCCTTCGATCATCGAGCTGGAGCACTACGGCGTGCCGTTCTCCCGTACGGAGGAGGGCAAGATCTATCAGCGCCCGTTCGGCGGCATGACCACGCATTACGGCAAGGGCACCGCGCAGCGTACGTGCGCCGCGGCGGACCGCACCGGCCACGCCATTCTGCACACGTTGTACCAGCAGGCGCTGGCGCACGATGCGACCTTCTTCATCGAGTACTTCGCCACTGACCTCATCTTCGATGAAGAGGGAGTCTGCCGCGGCGTGCTCGCGCTGGATATGAACGAAGGCACCCTGCACGTGTTCCGCGGCCATGCCATCGTGCTGGCTACGGGCGGTTACGGCCGCGCCTACTTCAGCGCCACCTCGGCGCATACCTGCACGGGCGACGGTGGCGGCATGGTGTTGCGCGCCGGCCTGGCGCTGCAGGACATGGAGTTCGTGCAGTTCCATCCCACCGGCATTTACGGTTCGGGCTGCCTGATCACCGAAGGCGTGCGTGGCGAGGGCGGCTACCTCACCAACTCCAACGGCGAGCGCTTCATGGAGCGCTATGCGCCGAACGCGAAGGACCTGGCATCGCGCGACGTGGTCAGCCGCGCGATGACCATGGAGATCCGCGAAGGCCGCGGCGTCGGCGAGCACAAGGACCATATCCACATCAACCTGATGCACCTGGGCGCGGAAGTGATTCACGAGCGCCTGCCGGGCATCGCCGAGTCGGCGCGCATCTTCGCCGGCGTGGACGTGACCAAGGAGCCGATTCCGGTCATCCCGACCGTGCACTACAACATGGGCGGCATTCCCACCAACTATCACGGCGAAGTCGTGCAGAAGCGCGGCGATGACGTGGATGCGGTGGTGCCGGGCCTGTTCGCCATCGGCGAGGCCGCCTGCGTATCCGTGCACGGCGCCAATCGCCTGGGTTCGAACTCGCTGCTCGATCTGGTGGTGTTTGGTCGCGCCGTGGCGCATCGTTGCGCCGAGATCGTCAAGCCGGGCGCCCCGCACAAGGATCTGCCCGCCAGCGCGCTGGACAAGGCGCTGGGTCGTTTCGACAGCTTGCGCTACGCCAAGGGCAGCTTGCCGACCGCGAAGATCCGCGCGGAAATGCAGCGTACCATGCAGTCCGACGCCGCGGTGTTCCGCACCGGCGAGTCGCTGAAGGAAGGCTGCGAGAAGATTTCCAAGGTCTATGAATCGTTCAAGGACGTCGGCGTCAGCGACCGTTCGCTGGTGTGGAACTCCGACTTGATCGAGACGCTGGAGCTGTCCAACCTGCTGGGCCAGGCCGTGGCCACCATGTACTCGGCCGAGCAGCGCCCCGAGAGCCGTGGCGCGCATGCCCGCGAAGACTTCCCGGATCGCGACGACGCCAACTGGCAGAAGCACACGCTGGTGTCGGTGGACGACAGCGGCAAGACGAACTTCGATTACCGCCCGGTGCATATGTACACGATGACCTCGGACGTCGACGTGGTGCCACCGAAGAAGCGCGTGTACTGAGAACCGGACTGGAGAGATTACCGTGGCAGAGTTTTCGCTACCCAAGAATTCCAAGGTCCAGCCGGGCAAGCACTATCCGGCGAAGGATGCAAAGAAGCCCCGCACTTTCCGCATCTATCGCTGGACGCCGGAAGATGGCCAGAACCCGCGCATCGATACCTACGAGGTCGACCTGGCCGCGTGCGGCCCGATGGTTCTGGATGCCCTGCTGAAGATCAAGAACGAGATCGACCCGACGCTCACGCTGCGCCGCTCCTGCCGCGAAGGCATTTGCGGTTCGTGCGCGATGAATATCGACGGGACCAACACGCTGGCCTGCACCAAGGCGATCTCCGACTGCGCCTCCGGCGACGTCAAGATCTACCCGCTGCCGCACATGCCGGTGGTGAAGGACCTCGTGCCGGACCTGACGCATTTCTATGCTCAGTTCGCTTCGATCCGTCCGTGGCTGCGCACGCAGAGCCCGGCGCCGGCCGATAAGGAGCGCCTGCAGTCGCCGGAAGACCGCAAGAAGCTCGATGGCCTGTACGAGTGCATCCTGTGCGCCTGCTGCTCGACCAGTTGTCCGAGTTACTGGTGGAACGGCGACAAGTACCTCGGCCCGGCCATTCTGCTGCAGGCCTATCGCTGGATCGTCGACTCGCGCGACGAGGACACCGGCGCCCGCCTGGACGATCTGGAAGATCCGTTCAAGCTGTACCGTTGCCACACGATCATGAACTGCGCGCGCACCTGCCCGAAGGGCCTGAATCCGGCCAAGGCGATCGCCGAGATCAAGAAGCTGATCGTGGAGCGCCGCTCGCCCTGACGGCGGCGTCCGCCCGACCCCATGGCCCGCGCCCGTCGCGGGCCATGTCGTTTTCGAACCGCCAATCCGGTACCCGCCCATGGACGAAGCCCGCATCAAACGCCTGCGCTGGCGCACCCGCCGCGGCACGCGCGAGCTCGATGCCCTGTTCGGCGGCTGGCTGGATGAGCGTTTCGCGCAGGTGGACGAGGCGCTGCGCATGGCGTTCGACGAGCTGCTCGACGTGCAGGATCCAGACCTGTGGGACTGGGTGATGGGGCATGCGCGGGCGCCGCGCGCCGACTGGCAGGCGATCATCGATGACATCCGCACCCGCCATCGGCTTTGAATACCGCCCGTCCCGGCTGATCGGGCGGATCCTGTCGTGCATGGCCGCACTGGCCTCCATGGCCATTCTGCTATGCGGATGGCCATGGTGGCTCAAGACGGTGCTCTGGCTCGCGCTTAGCATTGCTTTCGCGAGGGCGTGGCGGCGCTGGCGACATCCCGGCATCCACGCGGCGGGATGGAGTTCGGATGGCAGCTGGAGCCTGCACCGGGCCGGCGCGGACGACGCCGTGGCGCAGATGGAAGGCTTCCGCGTGCTCGGCGCATGCATCGTGCTGAGGCTGCGGCTGGTCGGGCGGGGCCGTGTAGCGCTGCTGCTGGCACCGGACAACAGCGATGCGGACCTCCGGCGCCGTCTGCGCATGCGCCTGGCCGCCGGCACTCCACCCGAGGCCTGATCCCAGCTTGCCGAACCGCAGGGCTTGGGGCACTCTGCCGCGGCGCCGCGGTCTCAATCCGCCGACCACCGCGCTCGTCCGGGCGGCGAGCCCACCGAATCCACCAGCGACCCGTCCATGTTCCGACCGCTAGAGCTCTTCATCGGCCTGCGCTATACGCGCGCCAAGCGCCGCAATCAGTTCATTTCCTTCATCTCGACGGTGTCGATCGTGTGCATTGCGATCAGCGTGACGGCGCTGATCACCGTGATGTCGGTCATGAACGGCTTCGACAATGAACTGCGCACGCGCATTCTCGGTGCCATCTCGCACGCGACCGTCGCGGGCGTCGGCGGAGAGAGCGTGCAGAGCTGGGAGCGCGCGATCCAGATCGCCGAGGCCAATCCGCACGTGCGTGGCGCCGCTCCCTACATGGAAACCCAGGCCTTCCTGCAGGCGCGCCGTTCCAGTGGTGCGCTGGTGCGTGGCATCGACCCGGCGCAGGAGCCGAAGGTGTCCGACATCGACAAGCACATGGTCGAAGGCAAACTGGATGCGTTGCAGCCCGGCAAGTGGAACATCGTGCTGGGCCGCGAGCTGGCCATGACGCTCGGCGTAGCCGTCGGCGATCACGTGACCATGGCCGTGCCGGAATTCCGCGCCACGCCGATGGGCAGCGTGCCGCGGCTGCGCAGCTTCACTGTCACCGGCGTGTTCGAGCTGGGCATGCAGGAGTTCGATTCCAATCTGGCCCTGATCAATCTGCAGGATGCCGAGCGGCTCAATAGCACCGATGGCCCCAGCGGCATCCGCCTGCGCCTGGACGACATGTTCAATGCGCGGCCGGTGGCGCACGAGCTGGCCAACAACCTGGGTCAGGTCTACCGCGTCGATACGTGGATGGACAGTCACGCGAATTTCTTCTCCGCGATCTCGATGGAGAAGAAAGTGATGTTCATCATCCTCTCGCTGATCATCCTGGTCGCGGTGATCAACCTGATTTCCATGCTGATGATGCTGGTGACCGACAAGCAGGCGGACATCGCCATCCTCCGCACGCTCGGCTCCACGCCGCGCAGCATCATGGGCATGTTCATGGTGCAAGGCGTGCTGGTGGGTTTCGTGGGCATCGGCTTCGGCGTGACGCTGGGTTCGCTGCTGTCATGGCGACTGCCGCAGATCGTCAAATGGATCGAGCGCACGTTCCACACCACCTTCCTGTCGCCGGACGTTTATTACATCAGCGAACTGCCCAGCAAACTGCAGGCGGACGACGTGATGAAGGTGGCGCTGGTGACCTTCCTGTTCTCTTTGCTGGCCACGCTGTATCCCGCGTGGCGCGCCTCGCGCACGCAGCCGGCCCAGGCCCTGCGTTATGAGTGAAACCATGATCGACAACGCTTTCGTGCTGCGCGCCAGCCACATCGCCAAGACCTACGAAGAAGGTGGCTTGCACACCGACGTGCTTACCGACGTGAGCTTCGAGCTGAAGCGTGGGCAGACGCTGGCTATCGTGGGCGCATCGGGCTCCGGCAAGAGCACGCTGCTGCACATCCTCGGCGGCCTGGACACATTGACGAAAGGGCAGGTCGAAGTGGATGGGCATCTGCTGTCCGAGCTTTCCGACGCCGAGCGTGGGCGCGTGCGCAATCGTTCGCTCGGTTTCATCTATCAGTTCCACCATCTGCTGCCGGAATTCACCGCGCTGGAGAACGTATGCATGCCGCTGCTGATTCGCGGCATGCCGGTTCCGGAGGCGCAGAAGCGCGCCAGCGAGCTGTTGCAGCGTGTAGGCCTGGGCCAGCGCATGGAGCATAAGCCCGCCGAACTGTCCGGCGGCGAGCGGCAGCGCTGTGCGGTGGCGCGCGCCCTGGTAACTCGCCCCGCCTGCGTGCTGGGCGACGAGCCGACCGGCAATCTCGACGAGGGCAACGCGGATCACGTGTACCAGTTGATGCTGGAACTCAATCGCGAGATCGGCACCAGCTTCATCCTCGTCACGCACGACACTCGTCTCGCGGCACGCATGGACCGCACGCTGGAACTGCATAACGGCGTATTGCGCGAGCACACGCACTGATCGACAGCGCCGGCTGACAAAGGCATCGGCCGGCGCCTACGCAAAGTTCGGCCACGCTGCGAGCCAGGCAACGCTAGGCTGATCCCTCCTCATGGATGGAGCGGGTTTTGCGTAGATCGGGAGCGATCTGGCTGGCGTTGGCTTTCTTGTTCGGTGTGGTGGTCGTGCAGCGCCTGCCCGTATTGCCGGCGGCATGGCTGTCGTCGGTCGCTTTCGCGAGCGCAGCTTTCATCACCTTGCGCTTTCCCCGTGTGCGGCTTGCGGCTGTCATCGTGCTCGCCATGGCCTGGGCAGCCTGGTGCGGTCAGCGGGCGATGGATGCGCGCTTGCCGCACGACCTGGAAGGACTGGATGTCGAAGTGTCCGGTCGCATCGTCGATCTGCCTCAGCAGCGAACGGATGCAACCCGCTTCTTGCTGAAGGCCGAGCAGGTCCGGCTTGACGGCAAGCCGCTCCCCTTCGCGGGGAAGCTCCGAATCGCCTGGTACGCGACCTCCAGGATCACCGTGCCGCCCCTCGCACCGTGCGAGCGCTGGCGTCTGACCTTGCGCTTGAAGCGTCCGCGCGGACTGGTCAATCCGGGTGGCGGCGACAGCGAGCGAAGTCTGCTGGAGCGGGGCATCGCGGCTACCGGTTATGTGCGCGACGATCCGGCCAATGGCAGACGCGGCGCGGCTGCTTTCTGCATCGATGGATGGCGGGCATCGATCGCGGCGCAGATCGACCGTCGCGTCGGTAACCCCCATGCGGCCGCGTTGCTGCGTGCGTTCGCGGTCGGGGATACGCGAGGCTTGAGTCGCCACGACTGGGAGGTGGCGCGCGCGAACGGCGCGTCGCATCTGATCGCCATTTCGGGATTTCACGTCGGTGTCGCGGCGATCGCCGGCATCTGGCTGGGGTGGCTGACGTATGCGCTCTGGCCGCGATTGGGCCTCTATGTACCGCGCCTTCAGGCGCAGGCCGTATCGGCCCTGGCTTTTGCCATCGCGTATGGCGCGCTGGCCGGTTTCGGCTTGCCGACGATGAGGACGCTGCTGATGATCGCGGCGGTCACGCTGGTCCGTTGCCGGCGGCGCCAGGGCACGCCGGCTCAGGCGCTCGCGGTGGCCTTGCTCGCCATGCTGGCCTGCGATCCGCTGACGGTACTGTCGGCGGGGTTCTGGCTGTCGTTCGTGGGCGTGGCGTTTCTCATGCTCTGCCTGGAGGCGAAGGGGCAAGGCTGGCGCGCGTTCCTGCGCGAGCTGACGCTGGCGCAGATGGTGATGACGGTGTCGCTGCTGCCGCTTGGCTTATGGTTTTTCGGCCAGACCTCGCTGGTCGGTGCCTTGTCCAACCTGGTCGCGGTGCCATTCGTCAGTTTTGCCGTGGTGCCGGTGACGCTCGCTGCCACGTTGCTGCTGCTGATCGCCCCGCCGCTGGCGACGCCGGTGCTGACCGGCGCCGGATGGCTGGCCGAAGCGCAATGGTGGCTGTTCGAACGGATGGCTGGCTGGCCCGGTGCGCAAAGCTATCTGCCCGACGTGAGGCTCTGGGCCCTGCTGCTGGCCATGCTCGGCGCCGTCTGGATGTTCCTGCCACGGGGCGTGCCAATGCGCTGGCTGGGCATCGTGCTGTTCCTGCCGCTGATCGCGCCGCCGCTGCCGCGTCTGGAACCGGGCGCGTTCCGCCTGTGGATGCTCGACGTCGGTCAGGGGCTCTCGGTCGTGGTGCGTACGCGGGAGCACGCCCTGGTGTTCGACGCCGGCGCGCGCTTTCCCTCCGAGTTCGACCTGGGCGAGGCGGCCGTGCTGCCCTCGCTGCATGCGCTGGGCATCGACCGGCTGGACATGCTGGTGATCAGCCATGCCGACAACGACCACGCCGGCGGCGCGCCAGCCGTGGCGGCGGCCTTTCCCGCCGCGAAGCGTCTGGCGGGCGAGCCGGCGCACATGGCGTTGCCATTCGGTTCTTGCGAGGCGGGTCAGTCCTGGCAGTGGGATGGCGTGCTTTTCCGCATGCTTGGCCCACCCCCTGGCGGAGGCGCAGGCAAGGGCAACGATCGCTCCTGCGTGCTATTGGTGGAGGGAAAGGGCGGCCGGGCGTTGCTGACGGGTGATATCAGCGTCCAGGCCGAGCGTGGCCTGGCGGAAGCAGTGTCGCCTGGGCCGCCGCTGGTGCTGCAGGTGCCTCATCACGGCAGCCGGACTTCCTCCGGCGAGGCCTTCATCGGCGACTTGTCGCCCGTGCTGGGCCTGATATCGGCCGGCTGGCGCAACCGGTTCGGGCATCCTCATCCGCTGGTGGTGAAACGCTACGCGGCCCTGCAGGTGCCCTTGTTCAATACCGCCGAACAGGGGGCGATCGAGGTGGCGTTTCCGGCCGATGGACCGCCTTATGTGGCTGACGGCGAACGCACCCGCCAGGCCCGCTATTGGCGCGAATGAGCTGTGCCGGACGGGTTCCGCCTGGCTTCGTGCAATTGCCACCGGCGCCGCGGAACCGCCGAATGGGACTGCTATGATGCGCCCCTGCATTTGATCGCATGGGTGGGTGTAGTCGTGCTGGAAATCCTGATGGCTGGCGGTTGGGCGATGCTGCCCATCCTGATCTGTTCGGCGATCGCGCTGGCGATCGTGCTGGAGCGCTGCTGGACCCTCCGCCGCAAGTCGGTGCTGCCGCCCGGCCTGGGCGAGGAAGTGCGTAACTGGGCCCGCGCGGGCCAGCTCGACCCGGCGCACCTGGCCACGCTGGCGAACGGTTCCCCGCTGGGCGAGCTGCTGGCTGCCGCACTGGCTGTGCGCAACCGTCCGCGCGAGCTCATCAAGGAGCGTATCGAGGACACCGGTCGCCACGTGGTGCACAACATGGAGCGCTACCTCAACACGCTCGGCACCATCGCGCTGATCGGGCCGCTGCTTGGCCTGCTGGGTACCGTGGTCGGCCTCATCCGCATGTTCATGGACGTGATGAAGGGCGGCGTGGGCGATCCGCTGAAGATGGCCGGCGGCATCGGCGAGGCACTGATCTGTACCGCCAGCGGTCTGGTGGTCGCGATCCCGGCGTATGTGCTGCACCGCTATTTCCGCTCCAAGGTGGCCGGCTACTGCGTCGAGATGGAAAAGCAGGCCACTGTGCTGCTGGACGAGCTGACCGTCGCCGCGCCGTCCGCCGCGCGTGCGCGCCGTCCGGCCGAATCGACCGCGGGCTGATCCGCCATGCGTATCGGTAGCGACCGCCGGCAGGACGATTTCGAGATCAACGTGATCTCGCTGATCGATGTGCTGCTTACCCTGCTGATGTTTTTCGTGCTCACCACCACCTTCGTCCAGCACACGCGGATGCAGGTGACGCTGCCCAAGGCGAGCGCGGACGAGCGCGACATGCAGGCACCCGCTCTCACCGTGGTAGTGGACCGCGACGGCCATTACTTCGTGGGGACCGACGAAGTGCTGGGGCAGGGCATCGCGCCGCTCAAGCAGGCCATCGCCAACATCGCCGGCGACGATCGCGAGCGCCAGGTGACGATCCGCGCCGACGCGATGACCCCGCACCAGAACGTGGTCACCGCGATGGACGCGCTCGGCCAGCTCGGCTTCACCAAGCTGTCCATCGCCACCACGCCCAGCCAGGCGGACGCCGGCAAGTGAGCAGCGGCAAGGTCAAGATCTGGGATCGGCACACGCTCCAGATCTACAAGCGGCTGCTGGGTTATACCAAGCGTTTCTGGGTGGTCGGCGTCATCGCCATCGCCGGCATGATCATCGACGGCGGCGGCCTGGCGGTGTTCACCAAGGCGCTCCAGCCGATGATCGACGAGCTCTTCACCAAGAAGGACCCGGTGCTGATCTTCTGGATGCCGATCTGGATCATCCTGATCTTCCTCGTCCGAGGCGTGGGCACCTTCGCCAGCAGCTACGGCATCGCCTACATCGGACGCAATGTGGTCAACGCGCTGCAGCGCGATGTCTTTGCCGCTTACCTGCGGCTGCCGGCGACGTTCTTCGGGCGCGAGCATTCAGGACACCAGGTATCGCGCATCACCTACACCAGCGAACAGGTCGCGGTGGCGTCGACCGATGCCATCAAAGTGCTGATCACCGAAGGCGTGACCGTGCTCGGCATGCTGTACGCGATGCTCAGCACCAGCGCTTACCTGACGCTGGCGTTGTTCGTCATGGTGCCGCTGATCGCGCTGATCGCCAGCGTCGTGAGCCGTCGTTACCGCAGCATTAGCCGCCGCATCCAGGGCATGATGGGTTCGGTGACGGGCACGGTGGAGGAATCGGTCGAGGCACACCGCGAGATTCGCGTCTACGGCGGCCAGGAGCACGCGGCGGCGCGCTTCAAGGAAGTCACCGACAACACGCGGCGCCTGAACCTGAAGATCGCGTCGACCAACGCGCAATCGAGCACCGCCATCCAGACGGTCGCTGCGCTCGCGCTCGCGGTGATGGTGTTCCTGGCGACGCGGCCGTTCGAGATCGAGCACATGTCGGCCGGCGTATTCGTCACCGTGCTTACCGCCATGGGTGGCATGATGCCGTCGCTGAAACGTCTGGCGAATATCCAGTCGAACATCCAGAGCGGTATTTCGGCGGCCGAGAATCTTTTCGAGATCATCGACACCGCGCCCGAGGTGGATGCCGGCACGCAGGTGCTGGAGCGTGCGCAGGGCGACATCCGTTTCGAAAACGTGGGTCTGGTGTATCCGCGTGGCGATTTCGTGGCCTTGCGTGGCATCGATCTGCATTGCGCACCGGGTACGGTGACCGCTCTGGTCGGCCGCTCGGGCAGCGGCAAGAGCAGCCTGGTCAGCCTGCTGCCGCGCTTCAACGAACCCAGCTCCGGGCGCATTCTGGTCGATGGTGTCGATTACGAGGGCTTTACGCTGGCCTCGCTGCGCCGGCAGATCGCCTGGGTCGGACAGAGCGTGGTGCTGTTCGACGGCACGGTGGCGCAGAACATCGCCTATGGGGAACTGGCGGAAGCGAGCGAGGCGCAGATCGTCGAGGCGGCCAAGGCCGCCAATGCGTGGGAGTTCATCCAGAAGATGCCCGAGGGCATCCACAGCCCGATCGGCCAGGGAGGCAACCTGCTTTCCGGCGGCCAGCGGCAACGGCTGGCGATCGCGCGCGCGATCCTCAAGGACGCCTCGATCCTGGTATTGGACGAGGCGACCAGCGCGCTCGATACTGAGTCCGAGCGTCTCATCCAGCAGGCGCTGCAAGGCCTGATGAAGGACCGCACGACGCTGGTCATCGCGCATCGGCTCTCCACCATCGAGCATGCGGACCAGATCGTGGTGATGGACCAGGGACGCATCGTGGAACGCGGCACGCACACGGAACTGCTGGCGCTGGGCGGACATTACGCGGCCCTGCAGCGCATGCAGTTCCACGCCACGGCAGGCGACTGAGGTTTCCGTGGCGCTGGCCGACACGCTCGAAGCGGCCTGGTACGGCAAGGGCAGGTCGCCCTGGTGGACCGGGCCACTGGCGATGTTGTACGGCGGGGTGGCACGGCTGCGCCGCCGGCTCTACCGGCTCGGCTGGCTTTCCAGCGTACGGCTGCCGGCGCCAGTGCTGGTGGTCGGCAATATCAGCGTGGGCGGCACCGGCAAGACGCCCCTGACGATCGCGCTTGCCGAAGCGCTGCGCGCGCGCGGTTTCCGTCCCGGCGTCGTGAGCCGTGGCTACGGTGGCACCGAACGCGGGCCTGCGTTACTGGGTGAAACCCCTGATCCCGCAGACTTCGGCGACGAGCCCTGCCTGATCCGTGCCGCAGGCACACCGGTGGCCGTAGGGCGAGATCGCCCCGCGGCGGCGCGTTTGCTGATCGATGCTGGGTGCGACGCGATCATTGCGGATGACGGCCTGCAGCACTATCGGCTTCAGCGGGACATCGAAATGTGCGTGATCGACGGCGCACGCCGCTTCGGCAATGCACGCCTGTTGCCCGCCGGTCCTTTGCGTGAACCGCTGGCGCGCCTCGCCGGTGTGGATTTCCGTATCTGCAACGGCGCCAGCGCTGAAGCTGGCGAAGTGCCGATGCGGCTGGAAGGTGGTATGGCGCGCTCGCTGGTCGATGGCAGCATGCAGTCGCTGGAGACGTTTCGGGGGATGTCCGTGCATGCGGTGGCCGGTATCGGCCATCCGGCGCGTTTCTTCGAGAGCTTGCGTGCCCATGGCATCGAAGTGATGCCGCATCCATTTCCCGATCACCATGCCTATGCGCCCGGCGACCTGGCATTCGCCGATGGCGCACCGGTGCTGATGACGGAAAAGGACGCCGTGAAGTGCATGGCATTCGCGCCGCGCCAAGCCTGGGCGGTACCGGTACGGGCCGTGTTGCCCGAACCCTTCTTCGATGCGGTCGCCACGAAACTGACGCGGGCGCTGCGTCGCCCGGCATAAAAAAGCTCGGCCGGCGGATGCCGGCCGAGCCAGAGCGTTACTTCAGGATCGTTACTGGATACGCACGACGTTGCCGTCGTTGTCGATCTGCACGATATCGCCTTCGCGGATGGCGCTGGCGTCCGGCACGGTGACGTTGCTGTAGCCGCCACCGCCCATGCGCAGGCGCAGCGTCCAGCTCTCGCTGGAGCCGCCGCGGCCGATGCGATTGCCGGCGAAGCCGCCGCCCACCGCGCCCAGTACGGTCGCCGCCTTGCGGCCGTCGCCCTTGCCGATCTGGTTGCCCAGCACACCGCCTGCGACGGCGCCGATGATCGCGCCGGCGGTGCCGTGATCGTTGCCCTGGGTGACCGTGCGCTCGATCGACTCGACCGTGCCGCACTGGGTGCAGCGCAGGTAGATGCCGTCGTTACGGATCAGCACGTTGCCATTGAGCCGGCCGGCATCGACCGCCGGGCGGCGGGCCGAGGACGTCTGCGCGGTGGCGGACGCGGCGGCGAGAACGAACACTGCCGCAAGTGGCAGGGCGAGAAGACGCTTGGTGTTCATTGGATTCTCCCAGGTGGTGGTGAAGCGCGCCCAGTCTAAGCAGTCAAGCTGAACCATCGGCGAGGCAATGTCTTTATCATGGGCGGCCCCGGGCCGCCCGTCCGAAAGCCCTGCCTGTTTCCATTGGAGTTCCCATGAGCCTGATCCAAGTTCCGGTGTCCTTCGGCGAGCTGATCGACAAGATCACCATCCTGGAGATCAAGTCGCGCCAGATCGCCGACCCCGCGAAGCTGGCCAATGTGCGCAACGAGCTTGAGCAGCTCGACGCCACCTGGGCCGCGCATCCGGCGTCCAGGACCGACATCGCCGTCGAGCGCGCCCGCCTGCTGGCGGTGAACGAGGTGCTCTGGGATATCGAAGACCGCATTCGCCTGAAGGAGAAGGCGCAGGCGTTCGATCAGGAGTTCATCGAATTGGCACGCTCGGTGTATTTCCGCAACGACGAACGCGCGGCGGTGAAGCGCGAGATCAATCTGAAGCTGGGCTCGCAGCTGGTAGAAGAGAAGTCGTACCAGGATTACCGCGCAGGCTGAGCTTGCCGGCACCGGCGCGCGCGGCTCAGCCCGCGCGCGTCGCCGCGAACGCTTCGAAGCGTTCGATCACATCGTCCACTCCGATCAGGTCCATGACGCCGGGCTTTTCGATCTTGGTGCCCCAAGGAATCTCGCTGGCCGGCTTGCCAAGGTATTTGCGCGAGGCTTCGTCGTATTTGTTCACGCACCAGCGCCGGTCGGAATAGGGTCCGGAGCGGTCGGGATTGCTGGCCGCATGCAGGCCGAGCACCTTGCAGCCGACGGCGTTGGCCATGTGCATGGGACCGGAGTCCGGCGTCAGTAGCAGGTCGGCCCGTTCGAGCATCGCCAGCAGGCGCTTGAGGGTGTCCTTGCCGGTCAGATCGGTATGCGCCTGGCGGCAGGCCGCGAGCACGGCATCCGCCATGAGGCGTTCCCCCGGCGACGGCCCGCCGATCAGGATCGCGCGCCAGCCGCGCTGCGCGGCATGATCCATCACGGCGGCATAGCGCTCGGGGTGCCAGTTGCGCAGCGCGTGGCTGGAGGTGGGGCTGACCAGCAGCACCGGTGCGCCGGGCGGCAATTGTTCGGCCGCCCAGACGCGTGCCTCGTCGGGTATCGGGATGTCCCAGCGCACCTGGGTCTGCTTCAGTCCCAGCGGTTCGCAGAAGCTGCCGATCGCATCCAGCACGTGTTCGCCGGTGCGCGCGGGAATGCGCTCGCCGATGGCCAGCCCATGCAGGTCTTTGGAGCGCGCCTTGTCGTAGCCGATGCGTCGCCTGGCCTTGATGCCAAGGCTGAGCAGGTTCGAACGCAGGGCGACCTGCATGTGCAGCAGGGCATCGAACTCCCTGCCACGCAGCGTGTCCCACACCGCGCGCATGCCGGCCCAGCCGGCGCTTTTGTCGAAAGTGACGAACTCTACGGCCGGCAGGTCGCCTATCAGGCGGCGTTCCAGCTTGCCGACGATCCAGGTGATCCGGGCGTGCGGCCACGCCGCGCGCAAGGTATGCACCAGCGGGACGACGTGCGTGACGTCGCCGATCGCGGAGGTGCGCAGCAGGCAGATCGAGTCGGGAGCGGGCATGGGGCTTGGGCTAGAATCGCGAGTCATTGGATGCGGGGCACCGGGCCGGACATGATGGGGCAAGAACAAGTCCGAGAGAACGCGAACGGGGCGATTCTGTTCGACCCTGAAGCATCGCCACAAGTCGGCGACGAATGGTTCGCGCCCAGCCACTGGCGGGAGCTTGGCACCTTGCACATGCAGACCGGTGGCCGTGGCGGCGTCGCGTTGATCGGTACGCCAGCCGGCGAAGGCGTGTTGCGACACTTCCGCCGCGGCGGCCTCGCGGCGAAGTGGATGGGTGACCGCTATCTATGGACCGGCGCCGCAAGCACGCGCAGCTTTGCCGAGTTCCGTCTGCTCGCCCAGATGCTGCGCGAGGGGTTGCCGGTGCCCGCGCCGATCGCGGCGCGCTACCAACGGCGTGGCCTGTTCTATACCGCCGATCTGATTACGCGTCGGATCGCGTCGGCACGCACGCTGGCCGAGTGCCTGGCGTGGGGACGCCTGAACGCCGAACTGGCGGGGCAGGTGGGCGCCATGGTGGCGCGTTTCCACCGCGCCGGCATCTGGCATGCGGATCTCAATGCGCACAACATCCTGGTGGCCGAGCGCACGCTGTATCTGATCGATTTCGATCGTGGCGAGCGGCGCACGCCGGCCGAGGCATGGCGTCTGGCGAACCTGCAACGCCTGCGGCGCTCGCTGCTGAAGCTGGGGGCGGCCGCGCCGGGCGAGGAAATCTTCGAAAAAACGCTGTGGCAACCGTTGCTGCGCGACTATGAATCCGAATTCGGCGCGGGCGACGGCGATTAGCCGCGGCGCTCCCATTTTCAACGGACCGGCAAACGCATGAACTGGAACCTGCATTTCCTCGGTGTCGGCGCCGCGCACGCCGTCGAACTGGGTTCGTCCTGCGCGGTGCTCGAGCGCGATGGGGAGCCGATGCTGTTGATCGACTGCGGCCCGGATACGCTCGATCGCTACCTGGCGGCTTATGGCCGCCTGCCTTCAGCGCTGTACATCACGCATACCCACATGGACCATGTCGGCGGCCTAGAGCGGCTGTTCTTCCGCCTGTGGTTCGACGAAGCGCTGCGCGGGCGTACCCGCCTGTTTGCGCATGCTGGCCTGGTGCCTTGGCTGCAGGCACGGGTGGCCGACTATCCCGGCGTGCTGGCCGAGGGCGGCGTGAACTTCTGGGAGGCGTTTCACCTGGTGCCGTGTCATCGCGGCTTCTGGCTGGACGACTTGTGGTTCGACGTGTTTCCCACCCGCCATCACATGCCCGGCACCTCATTCGGACTGGCGCTGGGAGGCAGCCTGGTGTTCACCGGCGATACGCGCCCGGTGCCGGAGATGCTGGCCCGCTATGCAGCGGATGGCGAACTGATCGCGCACGACTGCGGCCTGGTCGGCAATCCGTCGCATACGGGCATCGACGACATCGAACGCGACTATCCGGCGGCGCTGCGGGGGCGTCTGCGGCTCTACCACTACGGGAGCGCGGCCGATGGCGCGACGCTGGCCGCGCGCGGCTATGCGACCGTGGCTGCCGGCGAGCGGGTAGCGCTGCCGGCGCCGGCAGCGCCTCGGCCGGACGCGGGCTGAGGCGCCCCCGACTCGCCCGAGCTTGTGCGGATTCGGACCTGCCGCTATGATTTTCCCTCTTTGCCGGGCTTGATGGCCGGCAAGGCGATTTCACCATTGCGGAGAGGTGTCCGAGTGGTTGAAGGAGCACGCCTGGAAAGTGTGTATACGGCTTATACCCGTATCGCGGGTTCGAATCCCGCCCTCTCCGCCAGTGAGTGAAATCGCATGACGGTCCGCACGGGCCGTCGCCAGGGCGATAGCCCGACGTCTATGGTGACCCCGTCGGTCCCCCCGCGACGATAGTTCGCAAATCCCGCCAGGCCCGGAAGGGAGCAACGGTAGCGAATGATTCGGGTGCCGGGGTGTGGCTGGCGGGGTCGCCGCCTTTTGGGCCTGCCATCGGCGCGAAGACCTCATCGCCGCATGCGCCTGCGCGTACTGACTTGCCAGGTGCGACTTGGCACAATCGAGTGCCGCCCCAAGTTAGTATCCACGCCACTCATTCTTGTCCCTGTCCGGTATCCCCGCGCCGTCCACGGTGCCGGCTGCCGGCCGTCCAGCAGGCTCTAACGCATGTCCTATCAGGTACTCGCGCGCAAATGGCGCCCCCGCAAGTTCGCCGAACTGGTCGGGCAGGAGCACGTGGTGCGCGCGCTCACCAATGCACTCGATACCGGGCGCATGCACCATGCCTACCTGTTCACCGGCACACGCGGCGTGGGCAAGACCACCATCGCGCGCATCTTCGCCAAGTCGCTCAATTGCGAACGTGGCGAATCGGCCGATCCCTGCGGCGAGTGCTCGGTCTGCACGGCGGTGGACGCCGGCCGCTTCGTCGACCTGCTGGAGATCGACGCGGCGAGCAACACCGGCGTGGACGACGTGCGCGAGGTGATCGAGAACGCGCAGTACGCGCCGGCCCGCGGCCGCTTCAAGGTGTACCTGGTGGACGAGGTGCACATGCTTTCCAAGCCGGCCTTCAACGCGTTGCTGAAGACGCTGGAAGAGCCGCCGCCGCACGTGAAATTCCTGCTTGCCACCACCGACCCGCAGAAGCTGCCGGTGACGGTGCTGTCGCGCTGCCTGAAGTTCAATCTCAAGCGCCTGCTGCCGGAACAGATCTCCGGACAGATGCGCCACATCCTCGGTGCCGAGAACATCGCCTATGAGGATGCCGCCATCGCCGAGCTCTCCCGCGCGGCCGACGGTTCGCTGCGCGACGGCCTGTCGCTGCTCGACCAGGCCATCGCCTACGGCGGCGGCTCGCTGAAGGTGGACGAGGTGCGCGCGATGCTCGGCAGCGTGGCGCGCGGCCAGGTGCTGGGCGTGCTGGAGGCGCTGGCTGCGGGCGACGGCGGCCAGCTGATGGCCGAATGCGCGCGCATCGCATCGTTCTCGCCGGATTTCGGCGGCGTGATGGATGACCTCGCCAGCGTGCTGCACCGCATCCAGCTGATCCAGCTGGTGCCTGGCTACCGCCCCGAAGGTGATAGCACGGACGACAGCGCGCTGACTTCGCTGGCCGAGCGGCTCGCCGCCGAAGACGTGCAGCTGTATTACCAGATCGCCATCGGTGGCCGGCGCGATCTCGCGCTTGCGCCCGATGCCCGCACCGGTTTCGAGATGGCGCTGCTGCGCATGCTCGCGTTCCGCCCGGCCGAGGGCGGCGAGCCGGCCCGCGTGGAGCGTCCTGCCGCGGCGGCACGTCCGGCGGCCGTGCCGCCGACGCGCTCGGCACCGCCCATGGCGGAGCCGGCGAAAGAGCGCCCTGCGCCCCGCTCCTCGGAGCCGTCGGCACCCACCCGCGTCGAGCCGGCGCCGGTATCCGCCGCACCCGCGCAGGCGAGCGTATCGCTCGATGCCCGCGGCCTGCCGCACTGGGACAGCCTGATTGCGCAGGCAGGGCTGCGTGGACCGATGGGGCAGCTTGCGGCGAACGCGGCGTTGCGCGAGCGCGACGGCCAGACTCTGGTGCTCGCGCTGCAGCCGGTCTACATGCATCTGGCGGTCGAACCGATGGTGGGGCAGATGGAGGAGCGCGTCAGCCAGGTGCTGGGCGAACGCATTCGCCTGCGCTTCGTGAGCGATCAGTCCAGTGGCGTCGAGACGCCCGCCGCGCGCGCGGCCAATGCGCGGTCCGCAGCACAGTCGGCGGCGGAGCAGGCGATCGAGGAAGATCCTTTGGTGCAGTCGCTGCGGCGCGAGTTCGGCGCGCGCGTGCTGCCGCAATCCATCAAGCCTTTCGAACCCAACGCTTAAGTACCCGGAGTCAGGATCATGAGAGGACAACTCGGCCAGCTGATGCAGCAGGCGCAGCGCATGCAGGAAGAAATGAAGCGCGCGCAGGAGGAAATCGCCAAGCTCGAAGTCACCGGCAGCTCGGGTGGCGGCCTGGTCACCGTGGTGATGAGCGGCGCGCATGAAGTCCGCCGCGTGCAGATCGATCGCAAGCTCTTCGCGGACGATCCGGAAATGGCCGAAGACCTCGTCGCGGCCGCCGTCAACGACGCGGTCAACAAGGTGTCCGAGGCCAGCAAGTCCAGGCTGGGCGGTGTGACCTCCGGCATGAATCTGCCGCCCGGTTTCAAGATGCCTTTCTGATGTCCCGGCGACCGGTGGCGCAGGGCCCCGGTTCGCCCTGGCATGACGTATGAGCAAACTTCTCACCGATCTCATCGAAGCGCTGCGCTGCCTGCCTGGTGTTGGCGGCAAGAGCGCGCAGCGCATGGCCTTCCATCTGCTGGAGCGCGATCGCGAGCGCGGCATGCGCCTTGCGCGTGCACTGGAAGAGGCCATGCAGCGCGTGGGCAGCTGCACGCGCTGCCGCAATTTCAGCGAGGATCCCATCTGCGCGATCTGCGCCAGCAGCAGCCGCGACAAGCAGGTGCTATGCGTGGTGGAGTCGCCTACGGAACTGGCCGCCATCGAACAGGCTACCGGTTATCGCGGGCAGTACTTCGTCCTGCTGGGACGCCTGTCTCCGCTGGATGGCCTGGGCCCCGAAGAACTGGGCCTGGATCTGCTGGCTGAGCGCCTGGGCAGTGGCGAGATCGAGGAAATGATCATTGCCACCAATCCCACAGTGGAAGGCGAGGCGACCGCGCATTACCTGGCGCGGCTCGCGCACGCCGCCGGCGTGAAGCCAAGCCGCCTCGCGCATGGCGTGCCGCTGGGCGGCGAACTGGAGTTCGTCGATCGCAGCACACTGGCGCACGCGTTCGGCAGCCGGCAGACCATCCGATGACGCCGGCGCCTTGCGGCGATGCCACGTTGTGCATGGAAATTCCCGGCCTGGACGAATACCGCACCTTGCGCGTGGCCGCCGGCCTCAGCGACAAAACGGAAGAAGCCGCGCGCATCGGGCTGGCTGCTAGCTGGAGCGCCGTGTGCGTGCGCGAGCAAGGCGAGCTGATCGGGATGGGGCGCGTGGTCGGCGACGGCGGCTGCTTCTTCCTGGTGGTGGATATCGCCGTGAGTCCTTCCCGGCAGGGCCAGGGGATCGGCAAGCGGATCATGGCTGCCCTGGTCGATGACTTGCGCGCACGTGCGCCGGCCTCGTCGATCGTCGGCCTGTTCGCCGATCGCGAAGCGTGGCGCCTCTACGCCCATTTCGGCTTCACCATGTCGGCGCCGGCGTCGCAAGGTATGCTGCTGCGCCTGTAGAACGGCACACGAGGGACAAGGGCATGGGCGACACCATCTTCGGCAAGATCATCCGACGCGACATTCCGGCCGACATCGTCTACGAGGACGATGATGTGCTGGCCTTTCGCGATCTCAATCCGCAGGCGCCGGTGCATGTGCTGTTCGTACCCAAGCGGGCAATCGCCACGCTCGACGAGGCCCGGCCGGACGATGCCGAACTGCTGGGCAAGCTGCTGCTCGCGGCCGCGGCGTATGCGCGAGAACAAGGGCTGGCAAAGGACGGTTACCGCGTCGTCGTCAACTGCAACGAGCACGGTGGCCAGACGGTGTTCCATCTGCACCTGCATTTGCTGGCCGGTCGCCGCATGCACTGGCCACCGGGCTGAATCGTACGAGACGCCCATGAAAAAACGCCGGCGCGAGGCCGGCGTTTTCGTTGTGGTCGTCTTATTTGGACGGGCGCGGCGGCGGGACCGGACGCGGCACCACGATCACGCGCGGCTGGTACCAGAACGGGTCGCCCCACGGGCCCCAGTAAGGACCCCAGCCCGGACCCCAGAACGGGTCGTAGAAGCCAGGCGGGTAGCGTACGGCGACGCGCTTGGGCCACAGGTAGACCACGTCGGCTTCGACGCGCGGGTAGGCGTAGTCGTATTCGCCCACCTTCTGCGACACCGTGCCGTGCAGGGTGCCAGTCACCGTCAGCTCGCGGCCGCGGGCGAATACTTCCGGATCGTAGAAGCCGGCGCGGCAGGCGACGAAGCGGCCCTGGTTATCGTTGTTGCCGTCCATCTTCGGCCGGGCTTCGCTGTCCAGCGGGCGCGACAGCAGGAAGAAGCAGGTCTCCTGCGGGCCAGGCTCGGTCTTGATGATCTCGCCGCCCCAGCGCACCTTCGTGCCGCCGGCGCCGCCCTGCTGCGCCTGGGCCGTGGTGAGGTCGGTATAGGTGCCCTGCAACGGCTGGGGGATCGTCGCGCAGGCGGCCAGCGAAGCCGTCACGGCTGCGACGGCCAGGGGTTTGAGCATGGACATGACCGCTTTCTCCATCATCGGGCGGATATTCCTTTATCCCATAGAGTCGATTGTTCGGTTCATTTGACCACGTGTCGCGGTCGGAAATCCCGCACCGCCCGGCGGAACCGTAGCAAGAGGGCATGCGGTGGGTCGTCATGGGCGTAGCGCAGGTCGAGGTAGCTCCTCATCAGTTGGTCCAGTTGCGTGCGCTGCCCGGGCAGGGCACGCGCCGCGCGCTGCAGGTAATGCTGCGGGCCCTCGCTGCTCCTGCGCGCCACGCCGGCCCTGGCCAGCTTGCGTTCCAGTGCATGCATCGCGGCCCGCAGGGAGTCTTCGTCGCGCCGCCGCCACATGGCCCAGGCCAGGCCAAGGATGGCGAACGCGACGCTGCTGGCCGCCAGCAGCATGCTCAGGGTCATCGTATCCGTGTGGCGGACGCCGAATGGCGTGAGGAGCCCGCGCTGCCTGAGTGCATCGAACCCTATAACGCCCTCGCTCCACCAACGGTTGACGACGTCCCAGCGGTTGCGCAGCTCGCGCAGCCAGTCCAGCCCCTGCCATCCGGACTGGCTGGCCGCCGCTGCCGCCGCCGCGGCGCCCAGGCTGACGCGCTCCGGGCGTACCGCGGCTGTCGGATCGACCCGGACCCATCCGCGCCCCGCCAGCCAGACCTCGCTCCAGGCATGGGCGTCGGATTGGCGCACCAGAA
Source organism: Dyella sp. CR10 (assembly GCF_055814425.1). Classification (NCBI taxonomy): domain Bacteria; kingdom Pseudomonadati; phylum Pseudomonadota; class Gammaproteobacteria; order Lysobacterales; family Rhodanobacteraceae; genus Dyella; species Dyella sp. CR10. The sequence goes on along the minus strand of NZ_CP185986.1, from coordinate 2,551,749 downwards.
GGTATTGCCCGAGCTTGTTCCAATAGCCGCCCTGATAGCCGGTGACTACGCGCGCTGGTACGCCGGCGGCACGCATCAGCACGGTGAACGACGAGGCGTAGTGCTCGCAGAAACCTTCGTGGGTGGCGAACAGGAAGTCGTCGATGGCATCGCGTCCCAGCGGCGCAGGTGCCAGCGTGTAGCTGAAGCCGCCATCGTGGAACATGGCCAGGGCCGCCTGCATGATGGCCTCGTCGCGGTCCCCGTACTGCTGCCGCCATTGCGCAGCTAGTGCCCGTGCGCGGGGATTAAAGCCGGCGGGCAGCTGGAGGGCGCGGCGGCGCGAGGCATCGTCCAAGTCAGGCTGGAGGCGGTAGCGCACCGCCGAGCGCAGCGTATAGGTCAGCGGATCCTGTACGGCCTTGGCGCTGACGATCTCGTGGTCCGCGCGCAAAGTGCCCTGGGGCGGCGCGACCAGCGGGACATCGAGCGCGGGCAGCACGCGTTGATTGTTCGGCTCGAGCGTGATGCGGTAAGCGACGCTGTCGCCATATTGGACGGGGGCGGGACGCAAGCCGGTCTGCAGCGTGCTCCAGCGCCTGCCGTCGTACTGCCACATCACATAGGCGCGGAAGTAGCGCTGGTCCGGCGCGGGCGGCGCCTGTTCGAAGCTGGCGCGCATGGCCGGGTGGTCGTCGGTCAGCAGCTCGGTGAAGTCGCCGGGCGACATGTTGTCGCTCAGGCCCGTGCGCGCCTGCGCCGACGGCGGCGCGCCCCATAACGGCGAATCGAGCCGTGGCACCAGCACGAACGCGAACAGCGACAGCGGCAGGGCGGCCGCCAGCAATCCCAGGGCGGGAAGCAGCTCGCGCGGAAGCGTGGTGGGGAGACGCGCGGGCTGCAGTGCGCGCAGCGTGGCCAATGCCGGCAGCAGGCCCAGTGCGACGATGAAAGTGGCCACCATGCCCTGGTCGGACAGCAGCGCAGCCATCAGCGTGAAGCAGGCAAAGGCGACGCCCACTTTGGCGTCCCGCGGGGTTTCGGTTTCCAGCAGCTTCAGCACCAGCAGCCCTACAGCCAGTGCCGAACCCGGCTCTCGCCCGAAGATGCTGCCGTAATGGAAGATCACCGTGGCGGCCAGCAGAGCGACCAGCGGCAGCTTCAGGTAGGCCGGCGCGCGACCACTCTTGCGCCGGCGCTGCCACCAGCGCAGGCCGAGCACTATGGCAAGCGCGGCATCCAGCCAGGGCGGCAGATGTGGGACATGCAGGATAAGCACGACCGCGGCCGAAAGGCACAGCAGGTCGAAGGCGCGGATGTCGAGCGGAGCTTCGTTGCGCGAGCGACGGAACAGGCCGGTCACGGCAGGCGCGCCAAGGCGTTCATGCAACGAACGTAATGCGCCGGACCGGCGCCGTGGCCAATGTCTTCGCCGGGCAGCCACAGGCTGGAGGGCAGGCCTTTCGCCTCCGCTTCGCCAAGCCAGCGGGCGAGGCGGGCGATGCGTGTTTCGTTGTCCAGATGCGGCAGGTCGCGCCAATCGAGACGCCATTCCTGGCGGGGGCGCGGCTGTTCGAAATCCTTGACCAGCAGGCTTTCGTGCCGGGCACTGGCTTTCCAGGCAATGCGCCGCTGCGGATCACCCGGGCGGTATTCGCGCAGCGCGGCCAGATCGTCGCCTTGATGTAAGCGTTGATGCGTGGGGTCGTCCGTGGGCGAGCGTGGCGGTGGCCCTGCGGCCTCCGGTTTTGGCCATACCAGTACCGATTGCTCCGGATACAACCAGCTCCAGGCGCGGAACAGGCCCAGTGGCCAGGTGCTCCATAACCGGATCCTTGGCAACGGTTGCCAGCCGCGTCGCCCGGTCTGCAACGGTATCTCCACGGACGCTTGTCCGCGTGCGGGAATGGCGAAGGCCTGCGTACGTGCGTCTATATCGACGCGGATCGATTGCCGAGTGCGTCCGTTCGCATCGAAATGCAGCTGCAGCGTCATCGGCTCGCCGGCGATGGCGTGGCCTGCCTGGATCGCGCTGAGGCGCAGCCCGTCGAGGGCGCGGAATGCCACCAGCATGCTCGCGGCGGACGCGGCCGCCAGCAGGCAGGTGAGCAGCAGGGCCGCGTTGTTGGCGTAGTTGAGCGCACCCGCCAGCATGATCAGCAACAGCACCCCGAACGCCGCGCCCAGACCGCTGGGAACGATGTAAATGCGACGGCGGTGCAGCTCGATCGGCAGGCTTTCCGGCCGCTTGTGGCGTGTCAATGCCGGGAGCCGCTGCTCGGCCCATTGCTGAAGTCGCAGGAAGGAAGCGGCCACGCCCATGGCCATCAGCCCACCGCTACCTCGGCGAGCAACTGGCGCGCGAGAGTGTCGCCATTGGCGCCGCGCGCGGGCACCAGGCGATGGCCCGCCAGCGGCACGAACAGCGCCTGGACGTCTTCCGGCAGTACATGCCCGCGCCCATTGAGCATGGCCCAGGTGCGCGCGGCATTGAGCAGCGCCAGGCCCGCGCGAGGCGACAGCCCGACGCGGATGTCCGCATGTCGCCGGCTCGCGGCGAGCAATGCCTGCAGATAGTCGAGCAGGGCAGGACTGGCGGTAATCGCCTGGGCCTGGCGATGCAGGGCGGCGAGAGCGGGGCCATCGAGTTGCGGGCCGAGCTGGGCCAGCAGGTCGCGCCGGTCGCTGCCGGTGAGCAGCGCCCGCTCCGCGGCGGCATCGGGATAGTCGAGCGACAGGCGCAGCATGAAACGATCGAGCTGCGAATCCGGCAGCGGGAATGTGCCGGCGAGGTCCAGCGGGTTCTGCGTCGCGACCACGAAGAACGGCTGCGGCAGGGCGTGCGTCCTGCCGTCTACCGTCACCTGGCCTTCGGCCATCGCTTCGAGCAGCGCGCTCTGCGTCTTGGGCGTGGCGCGGTTGATTTCGTCGGCCAGCAGCAAACCGGTGAAGATCGGGCCGGGATGGAAACGGAACTGTCCGGTCTCGCGCTCGTAGACGCTCACCCCGATAATGTCCGACGGCAGCAGGTCGCTGGTGAACTGCACGCGCTGGAAGTCGAGCGCGAAGCTCGCTGCGAGTGCATGGGCCAGCGTGGTCTTGCCCACGCCCGGCACGTCTTCGAGCAGCAGGTGCCCGCCGGCGATCAGGCAGGTGAAGGCCAGCTTCACCTGGCGCGGTTTGCCCAGCAGTACCTGATTGACCTGCGCCATCGCGGCGTCGAGGCGGGTACGTAGTGCGTCATCGTGCAGCGGAGTGATCGCGGACATGGAATCGGGCGGCAGATGGGAGCGGGGCAGGGCATGAGCCATGCATGACCAAGGCAGTGTAGCCCCCGGCCTCGCGCGCTGGCGAGGCGCGTTTCTCATTGCCTTCGCCGTCCTGCTGATCGGCAAGATCGCGGTCGCCGCCAGTCTGTCTCCGTTCGGTGACGAGGCGTTCTACTGGCAGGAAAGCCGCCATCCTGCTTGGGGCTACAGCGATCTTCCGCCGTTGACCGCGTGGATGATCCGGTTGGGCGAGGCGCTGGCGGGTCACGGCGTGCTGGGCATGCGCTGGCCGTTCCTGCTGGTAGGCAGCTTGCTGCCGTGGCTGGTGGTCGCGTTCGCCCGCCACGCTTTCGACGCACGCGCGAGTTGGCAGGCCGGTTTGCTCTGCCTGGTGCTTCCGCTTGCCGGAAGTCTGGGCGTGCTGGCCTTGCCCGACGTGCCGCTCACGGTGGCAAGCATGCTGGCCTTGCTGGCGCTGCTGCGCGCGATGAGAGACGACCGCCGCGGCGATTGGCTCCTGCTGGGCATCGCGCTCGCGCTGTGCTGGCTGACGCATTACCGCGCGGTGATGCCGATGCTTGCTGGCATGGTGCTGTTCGTGCTCACGCCGCGTGGACGCCAGCAATGGCGGCGCAAAGGGTTCTGGCTGGCACTGGCGGTGTCATTGATCGGCCTTGTTCCGCTGGCGATTTCCAACTGGCAGCAACGTGGCGCGGGCGTCGCGTTCCAACTGGTGGAGCGCAATCCCTGGCGATTCCACGCCGATGCGCTGGTGCAGCCGTTCGAGCAGGCGGTGGCTTGCACGCCATTGCTTTATATCCTGCTGCTATGGGCGGCCTGGCGTAGTTGGCGTCGACGTGGGGAGGGGGCGCCGTGGGACCTGATTGCTGTTACTTCGTTGTGTTTCATCCTGCTTTATTTCGCGCTCGGCCTGTTCGCGGACGACCTCCGTTTCCGCGCCCACTGGCCACTGCCGGGCTACCTGCCGTTGCTGGGTGCCTTGCCCGTGCTGTTACGTCTTTATGAGGGGCGGCGTCTCGCACGCATCGTGGCGATCGGCGCCTTTGCCCTCGCCGGGCTTGGCCAACTGGGCGGGCTGACTTACCTGGGCATGGCAGCGAGCACGAACGGTGCCAATGCGCTGGCGGGAATGAAAGCCTTCCCGGCCCGCTTCGTAGGATGGAAAGAAAGCGGCGCCGCCGCACGCGAGCTGGTGGAACGGCGGCCTGCCGTACTGGTGGCTGACAACTTCATGCTCGCTGCGGAGATCGATTTTCAGTTGGACGGCGCGGTGCCGGTCTATGCGCTGGACAATCCGCTCAATACCAAGCATGGGCGCGCACCGCAGCTCGCCCTATGGGCGCGTGACGAAGCCGCGCTACATCGGATGCATGCCGGTGCGCCGATGCTGCTGGCCGTCGACGAAACTGCCTTGCGCATCCGCGAACGTTCGGACTGGCTTGGCACGCTGTGCCGGCGCATTGATGCGCCACAACCCGTCCAGCGCCTGGATCTGTTCGACGGGCGGCGGCGTTTGGCCTTCTATTCGGGGAGCGTGCCAGCGTCCGGCTCGCTTTCGGTGCCGCCAGCCGGATGCGTGATCTGGCAACGCGGCATTGCCGCTTTCACCCGTTGAGCGAACTCAAGGCAACTCGATGCCCGTCTTGCGCAGCAGTCGGGCGAGGCCGATAAGCGGTAATCCGACCAGGGCGGTCGGATCTTCATTGTCGATGCGTTCGAACAGGCTGATGCCCAGACCTTCGCATTTGAAGCTGCCGGCGCAGTCCAGGGGTTGCTCGCGCTCCACGTAGCGATGAATTTCCTCGGTGGTAAGCGAACGGAAGCGCACGCGCGTGTGGTCGACATGGACGTGGCGCTCGCCGGTGCGTGTATCGAGCAGGCACAAGGCGGTGTGGAAATGCACCGCGCGTCCGGAGCTTGCAGCCAATTGCTCGCAGGCATGCGCTGGAGTGCCGGGTTTGTCGAGCACTTGGCCGTCCAGTTCGGCGACCTGGTCCGAGCCGATCACCACGGCATCGTTGAGCCCCGCGGCAGCGGCCTCGGCCTTGGCTATCGCCAGGCGCAAAGCGCGGTCTGAGGGTGCTTCGCCGGGCACGGCGGCTTCGTCGGTGCCCGGTGCACGCTGCTCGAAAGCAGTCCCGAGACGGCGCAGCAATTCGGCGCGGTAGCGGGAGGTCGAGCCCAGAACGAGGCGAGGCACGGCGGTCACGCCTCCGGCCCTCTCTGGATGTGTTCGCGCATGGCGTCATCGAGCGCGTGCTGGGCCTGATCCAGGGCCTCGAGCAATGGCGCCAGGCGGCTCCGGGTCTCGCTCATCGCCGAGACGGCCTGGTTGAGCTGCTCCTGCGTCGCGCCAGGCGCCTGGTCGCGAATCCAGATGCGCTGCTGGAGCAGTGACCGCAGACCTGCCTCGATGGCCTGGCGCGCCTCCTGTTCGCTGGCGGCGGGCTTGTCCGGGTTGAGCGACATCACGGCGTGCGCCTGCTGCAGGCCGGCGCGGCAGGTCTTGAGGTCGGCTTCCAGCCGGTCGGCAAGGATCAGCAAGTCGTGCAGGCTCCGTGCGCGCCGATCGCTGCGCTGGCGCGCCCGGAGCGCCCAGGCCGCCGTGAGGGCGATCAGGAGAAAAATGGCGGCCGAGCCATACGTCAGATAGGCGTTCACGTGGGACCGGCTGACTCGGAAACGTGGAAGGGGTGGCAGTCTGCCGCATGGTGGTCGTTCAGGCAAAAGGGTGGGGCGGCCCCGGATCACGTAAACTGATGCGCCGGCCGGGTTAGCGGGTACGCGTTGCCGGGTCGGCGACAGTTGACTTCGATCCGTCGCAAACCTATGATTTCGCGATTATGTCCGTGACACTGCCAGAGTCCGTGGACGCATGGCGCATGGTCTCGGCGCGGCGTTCGTTCCAGGGGGTATTGCCCATCGCCGACATGCGGCGCCTGAGCGAGGCCCTGGCCGGCACTGAGGGCGAGGCCCGGTTCGAGCTGGATTTCGGTCGTGATGAGTTCGGCAATGCGTATCTCGATGTACGCGCCGAGGCTCCGCTCACGTTGCTGTGCCAGCGCTCACTGGAGCCGTTCGTCCTGCCGGTGACCGTGGACAGCCGTCTCGGCCTGATCCGCCACGAGCACGAGGAAGCGTCCTTGCCGCCCGGCAACGAACCGCTGCTCGTCGCCGAGGACGGCAAGCTGGCCCTGGCGGACGTGATCGAAGACGAATTGCTGTTGGCGCTGCCGCTGGTCCCGGTCAATCCGGACAGTAAGTTGCCCGACGAAGTAGTGGCCCCGCCGCCGGAGGAGCATGCCGGTGAAGGGCGTTCCGACAACCCGTTCGCGATCCTTCGCGAACTCAAGAAATAAACGCTTAGCTGGAGACTCACCATGGCCGTTGCCAAGAGCCGCAAGACCCCGTCCACCCGCGGCATGCGTCGTTCGCACGATGCGCTGAAGACCGTGCAGCTGGCCACCGATCCGACCAGCGGCGAGGTGCATCTGCGCCACCACGTCACCAAGGACGGCTACTACCGCGGCAAGAAGGTCATCGACACCAACACCGCGGTGGTCGAAGAGGACTGAGCGTTCCCGCGAGGGTTCCGTTTCCTTCCAGGGCGGCGCGGTGACGCGCCGCTTTGCGTTTAGGCGTTTACGAACGTAACTTTGCGGTCTTGGCGCGGGCGGTCTCCCAGCATGGGTGAGGCGCCGTATGCGCCAACCCCGCTGACGGACAGTCCATGGCCCAGATCTATTCCCGCATCATCGCCACCGGCAGCGCGCTGCCGGAGCGCGTCGTCACCAATGCAGACCTGGAGAAGTTCGTCGATACCAGCGACGAGTGGATCCGCGAGCGCACCGGCATCCGCCAGCGGCACATCGCCGCCGACGGCGAGACCACCGGCGACCTGGCTACCCTGGCCGCGCAGCGCGCGCTGGCGGCGGCGGGCGTGAAGGCGTCCGAGCTCGACCTGATCGTGATGGGCACGACCACGCCCGACATCATCTTCCCGTCCACCGCTTGCCTGGTGCAGCACCGCCTGGGTGCCAACGGCTGCGCCGCGTTCGACGTCAATGCGGCCTGCTCCGGTTTCGTGTACGCGCTGGGTGTGGCCGACAAGTTCATCCGCAGCGGCCAGTCCAAGAAGGTGCTGGTCATCGGCGCCGAGACGCTGACCCGCATGCTGGACTGGGATGACCGCACCACCTGCGTGCTGTTTGGCGACGGTGCGGGTGCCGTGGTGCTGGAGGCGTCGCCGGAACCGGGTATCTATGCCACCTGCCTGCACGCCGACGGCGGCCACAAGGAACTGCTATACAACCCGGTCGGCGTGTCGGTCGGCTTCAAGGACGAGAAGAATCACGGCGTGCGCGTGATGATGGCCGGCCGCGAAGTGTTCAAGGTCGCGGTGAAGACGCTGGACGCACTAGTCGAGGAAACCCTCACTGCCGCGGGCATGCACGCCGACCAGCTGGACTGGCTGATTCCGCATCAGGCGAACCTGCGCATCATCGAAGCCACGGCCAAGCGCCTGGCCATGCCGATGGACAAGGTCATCGTCACGGTGGACAAGCATGCCAACACCTCGGCCGGCTCGGTACCGCTGGCGCTGGACTACGCCGTGCGCTCGGGCAAGGTGCAGCGCGGCCAGAACCTGCTGCTGGAAGCCTTCGGCGGCGGCTTCACCTGGGCTTCGGCGCTGCTGCGCTACTGAGCGCGTTTCAAACGCAGCGTCGTTCGATGCCGTCCTCCGGGGCGGCATCGTCGTTTTGACGGTTCCGACGAGGAATACGGCTGCGTACGGCTTGCGTTGCTGGCACCATTCCGCTTTTCGTCAACGGAATGTTTTCCCGCATGAGTCAGAACGCCGCGTCGCTCGCTTTCGTCTTCCCCGGCCAGGGCTCGCAATCCGTGGGCATGCTGGCGGAACTCGCTGCCGTCCATGCGGAAGTACAGGCCACCTTTGAGGAGGCGTCGCAGGGCGCTGGCATCGATCTGTGGGCGCTGAGCCAGCAGGGGCCGGAAGAACAGCTCAACCGCACCGACAACACGCAGCCGGCGCTGCTCGCCGCCAGCGTGGCGGTGTGGCGTGTGTGGCGAAAGGTCGGCGGCGTGCTGCCGGCGCAGTTGGCCGGTCACAGCCTGGGCGAGTACAGCGCGCTGGTCTGCGCCGATGCATTGTCGCTGCATGACGCGGCTGCGCTGGTGGCCGAGCGCGGTCGCCTGATGCAAGCGGCCGTGCCGGCGGGCGTCGGCGCGATGGCGGCTGTCCTGGGCGGCGACGATGCCCAGATCGCGGCGGTGTGCGAAGAAGTGGCGCAAGGGCAGGTGGTGGCGCCGGCCAATTACAACTCGCCCGGCCAGCTGGTCATCGCCGGTCATGCGGCAGCGGTGGATCGCGCGCTGGCGCGCCTCGCCGAGCTGGGCGTGAAGAAGGCGGTGAAGCTCGCCGTCTCGGTGCCGTCGCATTGCGCGCTCATGCGTGATGCTGCGGACAAGCTCGGCGAGCGCATGGCCGGCCTGGGGTGGCGCTTGCCGTCGATCCCGGTGGTACAGAACGCCGAAGCGCGCGCCTACACAAGCATCGACGATATCCGCGGCGCGCTGCAGCGCCAGCTCTACCTGCCCGTGCGCTGGACTGAATGCGTGCAGACCCTGGTTGCCGGTGGCGCCGCGCGCATGGCCGAGTGCGGCCCGGGCAAGGTGCTTGCCGGCCTGATCAAGCGGATCGACAAGAGCGTGGAGGCGCGCGCCATCGGTACGCCCGCGGATCTCGACGCCGCGCACGCCGAGTGGGCCTGACTGTCAGTCCAGCGACAAACGATATTTCCGTAGAGCATCAGGAAGCGATACCGATGAGCAAGATTCTGCAAGGTGAAATTGCCCTCGTCACCGGCGCCAGCCGTGGCATCGGCGCGGCGATCGCCGACGAACTGGCGGCGCAGGGCGCCACCGTGATCGGCACGGCGACCAGCGAAAGCGGCGCGGCCGCGATCGGCGAGCGCCTGGCGCCGTATGGCGGCCAGGGTCGCGTGCTGAACGTGGTCGAGCCCGGCGCCATCGAGGCTCTGGTGGATGCGATCGGCAAGGACGTGGGCCAGCTTTCCATCCTGGTCAATAACGCGGGCATCACCCGCGACCAGCTGCTGATGCGCATGCGCGACGAGGATTGGCAGGCCATCCTGGATACCAATCTCACGTCCGTCTACCGCGCTTCGAAGGCGGTGATGCGCGGCATGATGAAGGCACGCAAGGGCCGCATCATTTCCATCGCCTCGGTGATCGGCCTCACCGGCAATCCGGGGCAGTCCAACTATGCCGCCGCCAAGGCGGGCATCATTGCGTTTTCCAAGTCGCTCGCGCGCGAGATCGGCAGCCGCGGCATCACGGTGAATGTGGTCGCTCCGGGTTTCATCGACACCGACATGACGCGCTCGCTGCCGGAAGAGTCCAAGCAGGCGCTGCTGGGCCAGATCGCGCTGGGCCGTCTGGGCGAGGCATCCGATATCGCCAAGGCGGTAGCCTTCCTCGCCTCGCCTGCGGCAGCCTACATCACGGGCGAAACGCTGCACGTCAACGGCGGCATGTACATGCCCTGAGGGTGGCAGGCCATCCGGCGCAAGACAAAGCCGCCTCCGGGCGGCTTTTTTTGTCGCGGACCGTGCGGGCGGCCGTGACCGAAGTCTAAGATGGCTCTAAGCGTAGGCACGGAGAATATCCGTATGAATGCCATGAAGCGCGCCCGCGATGGCCTGGACGATCGTCCCTGGTTCTTCATCTTTCTGCTCGCGCCGTTCCTGTGGATTCTGCCGGCGGTGCCGATCGACGAGACGCGCTATCTCAGCGTTGCCTGGGAAATGCGTCAGTCGGCGGATTTCATCACCCTCCATCTCAATGGTTTTCCGTACTTCGACAAGCCGCCGCTGTTGTTCTGGCTGCTGAATCTCGTATGGAGCGTGTTCGGAACATCGCTCTGGGTATCGCGTCTGCTGCCGCTGGTCTTCGCCGCCGGATGCGTCGCGCTGGTGCGGAAACTCGCCACGAGCCTGGATGAGGACGATGGCGCGCACGCGGCCTGGCTGCTGCTGAGCGTGCTTTATTTCGAATTGTTCGCCGGCGTGGTGATGTTCGACATCATGCTGTGCTTCTTCGTGCTGCTGGCCTTTCATGCTGTGGTGGCATGGGTGCGTCACGGCGCGCGCTGGGCGCCATGGCTGCTGTTCGCCGCCAGCGCGCTGGGGATGCTGGCGAAAGGGCCGGTCCTGCTCTTGCATGTGCTTCCTCCGTTGCTGCTTTCGCGCTGGTGGGCCGCGAGCGGCAGCGCGCCGCCGTCGTGGCGCCGCATTGGGGCGGCCTCGCTGGCATGCGTGGCCGGCGGCCTGCCGGTGCTGCTGTGGGCGTGGGCTGCGGTCAGGCATCGGGGGCTGAACGACGCCAGGGAGTTGCTGGTCACCCAGACCGCAGGCCGCGTGGTCGAAAGCTTCGCCCACGACCGCCCGGCGTGGTGGTATCTGCAGTGGATCGTGCTTTTCTTGCTGCCCTGGCCGCTGGTGTTGCGCTGGCCCCGATTGCGCCCGGCGGTGGCGGCTGCTCGCTCGTCTGTGGCGGTGCGTTTCGGATTGTGCGCCTCGTTGCCGGCCCTGCTTGCCTTCAGCGCGGTGAGCGGAAAGCAATTGCACTACTTGATGCCCTTGCTTCCCGGCATGGCGATCGGGCTGGCTGCTTTGCTTCGAGTTGAGATGCGTCTGCTCGACAGCCGCAGGATGCTGCTGTTCTGCCTGCTGCTTCTCGCGGTCTGGGTGTGGGCACTGTTGCGTCCGGGCCATATCTCGACGCCGATCGCACCGGCATGGCTGGGATTGCTTTATGCGTTATCGGCGGTCTTTCTGGCGGCAGCTTCGGTGCTGGCCTGGAAGAGGGAGGGGGCCGAACTGCCGCGGCGCACGGCGTGCGTCATGCTGTTGCTCAGCGTCGCGATGTTGCCGCTGATCCGTCTGCAGGCGCTGGCGTCGATGGATCTGCGCGGCCTCGCGGCGGCGGTGACGGATCTGCGGCAGCACGGCGTGCCGGTGGTCCGCACGGGGCACGAGCCGGGGCTGATCACCTATCTGGCACGGCTGCCGGGGCCGCTGCCGACCGTGGACGATCCCGCGCGATGGGCGCAGGAACATCCGCAGGGGTATGTGCTGATCTGGTCGTCGCATACCATGCCCGAGGATGTGTTCTCGCGCGTACGCGCTGCCAATGGCTGGGCGGGCTTGCGGCCCGCGGCGGCCTGGAATCGCCCGGTGGTAGCCCCGCCGTCCGGAACCTCCTCGCCGTAGGTCCAGGGGGGGTTGTCGCCATCGGTCCTTTTTTAGGAGACAATTGCTCCTTCGCGCCGGTCGTCTGGCAGGCGCCTTACCGATGCCTGGTAGACCGTGGCGGGACTCGAGCTTAGCCACTACAATCCGCCAGCAATTTTGTCCTTGGGAGGTATTGGCAAACATGAGCACCATCGAAGAGCGCGTCAAAAAAATCGTCATTGAGCAGCTTGGCGTGAAGGAGGACGAAGTCCAAAACACCTCCTCGTTCGTCGACGATCTGGGCGCGGATTCGCTGGACACCGTCGAGCTGGTGATGGCGCTCGAGGAAGAGTTCGAGACCGAGATCCCGGACGAGGAAGCGGAAAAGATCACCAACGTGCAGCAGGCCATCGACTACATCACTGCCCACGCGAAGTGATCGTTCCGGCGCGGATCTCATGCCGCCGCCTGCGCCCCACTTCTCGCGACACCGAAAGCTGCGCCACATTGGCGCAGTTTTCGTTTCTGCATTTTGCAACGTCCTGACCCGTATGGTGGGCTGCGTGCTCACCATCGGGCAACGACGGCATCCACGCGGTTTCCGCGGGATGGCTGCCCTTGCGGCAGGCACACGGAACCATGAAGGAATATCAGCATGAGCAAACGACGTGTGGTTGTAACCGGACTCGGCATCATTTCGCCGGTCGGCAACGATATCGCTACCGCCTGGGACAACGTTCTCAAGGGCGTGAGCGGCATCGGACCGGTTAGTCATTTCGACGCCACGAACTATGCGACCCGCATCGCCGGCCAGGTGCGTGACTTCGATCCCGCGCAGTGGATCGCGCCGAAGGACATCAAGAAGATGGATCCCTTCATCCACTACGGCATCGCCGCGGGCACGCAAGCCCTGCGCGATTCCGGGCTGGAGGTGACGGAAGCCAACGCACCGCGCATCGGCGTCGCCGTCGCTGCCGGCATCGGCGGCCTGCATACCATCGAGCGCACTTCGATCGAATTGCACGAGAAGGGGCCGCGTCGCGTGTCGCCGTTCTTCGTGCCGAGCTCGATCATCAATATGGTCTCCGGCCACCTGTCGATCATGTACGGCCTGAAGGGCCCGAACATTGCCTGCGTGACCGCATGCACCACGGCCACGCACAACATCGGTCTGGCCGCGCGCATGATCCAGTACGGGGACGCTGATGCGATGATCGCCGGTGGCGCCGAGTTCGCCACCACCGGTACGGCGATGGCCGGGTTCTGCTCGGCCAAGGCGATGTCCACCCGCAACGACGAGCCGACCAAGGCCAGTCGCCCGTGGGACAAGGACCGCGATGGTTTCGTGCTGTCCGACGGCGCCGGCGTGCTGGTGCTGGAAGAGTACGAGCATGCCAAGGCGCGCGGCGCGAAGATCTACGCCGAGCTGGTCGGCTTCGGCATGAGCGGCGACGCTTACCACATCACCGCGCCCAGCGAGGGCGGCGAGGGTGCGGGGCGCTGCATGGAGAATGCATTGCGCGACGCGGCCCTGAATCCGACGGAAGTGCAGTACATCAATGCGCACGGCACCTCCACGCCGCCGGGCGATCTGAGCGAAGTGCGGGCGGTCAAGCGCGTGTTCGGCGACCATGCCTACAAGCTGGCGATGAGTTCGACCAAGTCCGTCACCGGCCATCTGCTGGGTGCCGCGGGCGGCGTGGAGGCGATCTTCTCGATCCTCGCGCTGCGCGATCAGGTGCTGCCGCCGACGGTGAACCTGGACGAGCCGGGCGAGGGTTGCGACCTGGACTTCGTGCCGCACGTCGCGCGCGAGGCGAAGCTCGACGTGGTGCTCTCCAACTCCTTCGGCTTCGGCGGCACCAACGGCACGCTGGCGTTCCGACGCGCCTGACGCCAAGCGTGACCACCCTCAGCCGTACCTTGCACGGCCGGCGCGATCTGCTCGCGCCGGCCGCTGCATTTTCGGAGCGCTATCCGTGCCTGCTGCAGAGCGTGGTGCGCGGTACCCCGCAGGCTCGTTTCGACCTGCTGTTCGCTTTCCCGCAGGACAGCCTGACCTTGCATGCCGACGGCCGCCTGATCGACGGGCAGGGCGCGCCGCAGACGGGCGGTTTTCTGGACGCGCTGGATCGCGCCTGGCGGGACGAGCGCCAGGATCGCGGCGCGGAGGACGACGACCTGCCGTTCCATGGCGGCTGGGTGCTGTTGCTGGCCTATGAGCTGGCCGGCGAAATCGAGCCGCGCCTGCGGCTGCGCGCGCACGAGGTGTTGCCGGCGGCGCTGGCCTTGCGCTGTCCGGCGGCCGTCATCGTCGATCACGAACGCGATCGCACGGTGCTGATCGCCGAAGCCGGGCATGCGCACCTGCTCGACCAGATGGAGGCCGATCTTGCCGCCGAGCCGGCGATTCCTCCGCTGCCGCCGCCGGCCTCGCACGGCGAGGACGAACCGCGGCTGTTCCTCGACGGGGTGGCGCGCGTCCACGAGCATTTGCAGGCGGGCGATATCTTTCAGGTCAATCTGTCGCGCGCGTGGCATGCGCGATATGCGCAGGAGGTATTGCCTGCCTCCCTGTATGCGTCGCTGCGCGACGCCAACCCCGCGCCGTTCGCCGGCCTGTTGCAGCAGTCGGCCTGGGCCGTGGTCAGCTCGTCGCCCGAGCGCCTGGTCGAAGTGCGCGGCGGCATGGCGCAGACGCGGCCCATTGCGGGTACGCGGCCGCGCACGCCGGCCGACGACGAGCTCGCGCGCATCCGCGAGCTGCGCACGCATCCGAAAGAGCGCGCCGAGCATGTCATGCTGATCGACCTGGAGCGCAACGATCTGGGCCGCGTGTGTGTCCCCGGAACGGTGCAGGTGGATGAGCTGATGGTGGTGGAAAGTTACGCGCACGTGCATCACATCGTGTCGAATGTGCGCGGCCGGCTCCGTCCTGGCGTCACGCCAGGGCAGGTGATCGCCGCGACATTCCCTGGCGGTACCATCACCGGCTGTCCCAAGGTGCGCTGCATGGAAATCATCGCGGCGCTCGAGGATGCGCCGCGCGGTGCCTACACGGGCGCGCTGGGCTATCTCGATCGCAATGGCGACCTCGATCTCAATATCCTGATCCGCACCTTGACGCTGGCCGGCAAGGAAGTGGGGCTGCGCGCCGGCGCCGGCATCGTGGCCGATTCGGTGGCGGAGAAGGAACTAGAGGAGACGCGCGCCAAGGCCCGCGGGCTGCTGCGGGCTCTGGGAGTGGCGGACTGATGTCGGCGCCGGTGCGGGTGCTCGTCAATGGCCAGGCGGAGGCGTGGCTGTCGCCGCTGGACCGCGGGCTCGCCTATGGCGATGGCCTGTTCGAGACGATCCGCTTCATTGCCGGCCAGGCGCCACTGTGGGCCAGGCACATGGCACGCCTGCGCGAAGGCTGCCGGCGTCTGCGCCTGCCCGATCCGGACGAAGCCGTATTGGCGAGTGAAGCCGCGCAGGTATCGGACGGTGCCGCGGATGCCGTGGTGCGCCTTACGCTGACGCGTGGTGTCGGCGAGCGTGGTTACGCCTTGCCGGCGCATCCGCGCCCCAGCCGTATCGTGGCGGCATCCGCCGTGCCGGCGGTATCGATGGACAGTTTCCGTAACGGCGTGTGCCTGCGCGTGTGCGGCATCCGCTGGTCGGAGCAGCCGTTGCTGGCGGGCATGAAACACCTCAACCGGCTGGAGCAGGTGCTGGCCCGCGCCGAATGGGATGACCCGGCCATCGCCGACAGCGTGATGCTGGACGCCGCGGGTCGAGCGGTCTCCACGACCATGGCCAATCTGTTCGCGGTCATCGACGGCGTACTGGTGACGCCAGCGCTGCATCGCTGCGGCGTCACCGGCGTGGCGCGGGCCGAGGTGCTTGAAGTGCGTGGCGCTGTCGTGCGCGATGTCGAGTTCGGCGAGCTGGCGCGGGCCAGTGAGCTCTTCCTCAGTTCCAGCGTTCGCGGCATCCTCCCGGTACAGGCCCTGGCCGGAACCATGTATGTTGCCGGACCGGTCACCCGCGCCTTGCAAGCGCACTGGCGTGGCCTGGGTTTTTCCATGGAGCTCGCATGAGTCGACGCATGATGTCCGGGCGCGCGGTGTGGCGCGGCCTGATTCTCCTGATCCTGCTGGTCGCGGCGGGGGCGCTGGCGTTTGCCTGGCGTGATTTCTCGCATTTCAGCCAGGCACCGATGCGTGTTGTACAGGGGCAGGGAAGCAGCATCGACGTCGGTCGCGGCAGCAGCCTGAAAGACATCGTGGCGCAGCTGCGCGCGCAAGGTGTGACCGATGCGCATCCTCTTTACTGGCGCGCGCTGGCCGAGCAACTGCGCGTGGCCGGCCGCCTGCACGCTGGCGAGTACGCGCTCACCCCTGGCATGACGCCGCGCGACCTGCTCGCCAACATGGCGGCAGGCAAAGTGATGCAGCGCAACTTCACTATCGTGGACGGCTGGACGTTCCGGGAGCTGCGCCAGGCCCTGACCAAGGCGGACAAGCTTCGCCAGGACGCGGCCGCACTGGACGATGCGCAGCTCATGGAAAAGCTCGGCGCTGGTGGCGAGGAGCCGGAAGGCCGCTTTCTTCCTGAGACCTATGCCTACGTCAAGGGCGACAGCGACCTGGACATCCTCAAGCGCGCCCACGCGGCGATGGGCAAGACGCTGGACACGCTGTGGGCGCAGCGCGACAAGGACCTGCCGCTGGCCTCGCCGTACGAGGCCCTGATCCTCGCCTCCATCGTGGAGAAGGAAACCGGGCGCGCCGACGAGCGTCCGCGCATCGCCGGGGTGTTCGTACGACGTCTGCGCACCCACATGCTGCTGCAGACCGACCCGACGGTGATCTACGGCATGGGCGAGAGCTACGCTGGCAATATCCACAAGAGCGATCTGACCACCGATACGCCCTACAACACCTATACGCGCCCGGGCCTGCCGCCGACGCCGATCGCCCTCCCGGGCAAGCCGGCGCTGATGGCTGCGCTGCATCCGGCGAGCGGCAGCGAACTGTATTTCGTGTCACGCGGCGACGGCAGCCATGTGTTCTCAAGCACGCTGGAGGAGCACAACCGCAACGTCGCTTGTTTTCAGCTGAAGCGGTGCCAATGAATCCGAAGCGCGGAAAATTCATCAGCCTGGAAGGTGGCGAGGGAGCGGGCAAGAGCACGCTGCTCGCCGGGTTGCGCGCTCATATCGAACGACGTGGCGTGGACCTGGTGCTCACCCGCGAGCCTGGCGGCACTCAGTTGGGCGAGGCGGTGCGCGCCATCGTGCTGGATCCGGCCTTGCGCAACATGGCCGCCGAGACTGAGCTGCTGCTGATGTTCGCCTCGCGCGCGCAGCTCGTGCATGAGCTGATCGAGCCGGCGCTCGCTGCCGGACGCTGGGTGCTGTGCGACCGCTTCACCGATGCGAGTTATGCCTATCAGGGCGGCGGACGAGGGCAGCCCGTCGAGCGCATCGCGGCGCTCGAGCAATGGGCAACCGGCGGCCTCGCGCCGGATATCACGTTGCTGCTCGATCTTCCGGTTGCCACGGGGCGCGCGCGCGCGGCCGGGCGTGGCGAGGCGGATCGCATCGAGGTGGAAGCCGACGCTTTCTTCGAGCGAGTGCGAGAGGCCTATCGCACTCGTGCCGCGACACAGCCTGGGCGCTTCCGCATGATCGACGCGAGCCTTACGCCGGCCGAGGTGCTGCGTGCGGCCGAGGCCGCGCTCGAACCGCTGTTCGGGGCGGGCCCATGAGCACGATGCCGTGGCATGCCGAGCACTGGGCACGGCTGCAAGCGCGGCGGGATCGCGGTGCGCTTCCGCACGCGTTGCTGCTGTGCGGGCCTGCCGGGTTGGGCAAGCGCGACTTCATGCATCGCTTCGTGCGCGGCCTGCTATGCGAACAAGCGGTCGACGGTGAAGCCTGTGGTCGCTGCCGCAGCTGTCTGCTCATGGATGCCGGTACGCATCCGGACCTGGTCGTGCTGAGCTTCGGCCTGCGCAAGGACGGCGTGCAGCGGGGCGACATCGTGGTGGACCAGATTCGCGACTTGTCGGCGCGGTTGGCCATGGCCAGCCAGTTCGGCGGCTGGCAGGTGGCCTGCATCGATCCGGCCGATGCGATGAACACCGCTGCGGCCAATGCCCTGCTCAAGACGTTGGAAGAGCCCTCGCCCGACACGTTGCTGCTGCTGGTGGCGGATGCGCCTTGGCGCATGCCGCAGACCATTCGCAGCCGCTGCCAGCGCATCGAGTTCCAGCTGCCTGCGCGCGAGACGGCACTGGGCTGGCTTAAGGCGGAGGGTGTGAAGGATGCCGCTACCGCGCTCGATGCCGCCGGTGGCAACCCCGGCTTGGCGAAGGCGTGGGCGGAAGAGGGTGCGCTCGCGCGGCGCCTGGAGGTCCGCAAGGACCTGGCGGCGCTTGCGGCTGGCCGTGGCGAGGCGATGGAAGTGGTGCGCCGATGGCTCGACAATGAGCCTGCACAGCGGCTTTGGTTCGCCGCGCAGGCTGCGGCCGACGAGGCTCGTGCGCGCACTGCGGGGACGGCTGGCCCATTGGCTAGCCAGCTCGATCCGGAGGCGCTCGACGATTGGTATCGTGCGGCCAACCAGACCCGTGATGCATTGCGCGGCCCGCTGCGTGGCGACCTGCTGCTGCTGGAGCTGATCTCGCGCTGGCGCTGAGCGCAAGGCCGATGGGAAAGCTGGCAGACAGCGCTGGTTCCTACGCTATCTGCATGAGTTCTGCCAAGGAAAAGATCCTCACGGTCAGGTGGCCATGGCTGGCGCTGTTGCTGCTGGCCGTGCTGCGCCTGATGTGGCTGAACGCCTACCCGCACAACTCCGACGAGGCCCAGCACGCGCATGTGGCCTGGGCATGGACGCGAGGGCTGCTGCTGTATCGCGACGTGTTCGATAACCACGGTCCTCTCTTCAGCTGGGTGCATTCGTGGGCCCTGCGAGTGATTGGCGAGCGCGCCGATGTGATGACCTGGCTCAGGCTGTGCATGCAGGCCTGGTATGCGCTGGCCCTGTATGCGGTCTGGCGCATGGGGCGGCGCCTCTACACTCCGAACATCGCCTTCTACGCGATGTTCATTGCCGCGCTGGTGCCGCGCTTCTTCCTGGTGAGCGGTCAGTTCCGCACGGACGACATGTGGATGGCGCTGTGGCTGGCGGCGCTGGCTGTGGTGGTCGCTGCGCCGCCGCGCGGTTGGCGCTGGTTCGTGGCGGGCGTGCTTGCCGGCGCCGCATTGTCGGTGTCACAGAAGACCCTGGTACTGCTGTGCCTCGCGGGGTTCGCCGGCGTGATCGTGGCATGGGCGCGTCGTTCGCCGCGGCCGAAAGCGCGGTGGCGCTTCGTTGCCTGTGGCGTTGCGGGCCTACTGCTGGTGCCCGGCGTGTTCGGCGCCTGGCTCGCCTGGCGAGGTGACCTCGGTCCAGCCTGGTATGCGCTGGTGGCCTACAACACGGGCGGAGCGCAGAAGGCATATGCCCTGCCGAAGCTGGCGGTCTTTCTCGTTCTCTCGGCGCTCGGCATCTGGCTGGCCTGTCGGCACATACGCAGGATAGGGCGGGAGGCATTCGACTGGCCCGTCTTTCTCGTGTTGCAGGCTGGACTGTTCCTGTTGCTGGTGTGGTTCGTCTGGCCGCTGATCACGGCGCAGGATTTCCTGCCGGCGATTCCGCCGCTGGTGCTGGTATTGAGCGGTGCCACTGCGCGACTGCCTTGGCTGCGCGAGAGCGCGGCACGCCGGCGGGCGCTGGGCAAGATCGTGATCGGTGCCGAGCTCATCGCCTTGGTGATGACGATGCCACCGTGGGTCGACCGGCTGGCACGGCAGCGGGCGGAGCTGGGCATGGTCCTGCGCTACACCGATCCTGCCGATACGGTGATGGATGCGAAGGGCGATGCGATTTTCCGCAGGCGTCCCTATTTCCCCGTGATCGAGAGCATGGCCATGATTCGCCTGCGTGAAGGCAGCATGGCCGATACCATTGCCGAGCAATTGGTGCGTCATCGCACGATGTTCGTGCTGCGCAGGCGTTTGCCCGCGGCGGGCGATGCGTTCGTCGAGAGCAACTACCTGCCGGCCGGCGATGAGGTATGGATAGCCGGACTCAGCCTGCCGGCGGTGCAGGAGGCGCGTACGGTCGACGTCGCCTTGCCGGGCGATTATGTATTGACGGACGGCGGGGCCTTGGTGGCCGCGTCGGTGGACGGCGCGGCCGTCGGCAAGCAATGGGATTTGGGCGTGGGACGACACCGTATCGACAGTGGCACCGACCGCAAGCTGTACCTGGTCTGGCGACAGGCCTGGGAGCGCGGCTTCAGGCCTTCCTCCTTGGCGCCCGGCCAGGTCGAGGCGGGGAACCGGGCATGCCTTTGAGGTTCGACGCCCGGACCCGCCTGCTGGTCGTGGCGCCGCATCCTGACGACGAATCGATCGCGACCGGCGAACTGATCCAGCATGTGCGCGCCGCAGGCGGCGCCGTGGACATTCTGCTGCTGACCGCTGGCGACAATAATCCGTGGCCACAGCGCTGGCTGGAACGACGCCTGCACATTGGACCGGCGGACCGGCAGCGTTGGGGGGCGCGTCGCCGGGGTGAGGTGGCGCGTGCGCTGGGGCAGCTGGGGCTTCCCGCCGAAGCACTGCATCCGCTAGACCTGCCGGACATGGGCATCACCGCGCGATTGCGCGACGATCTGCCTGGTCTCATGCAGGCCTGGCAGGCGCAGCTGGAGGAAAGCCGGCCCAATCTGATCGCCTTGCCCTCGCTGGGCGACAGCCATCCTGACCATAGCGCTGCGCATGTGTTGACCCGGCTGGCGTTGGCGGCACGGTCGGTGCCCGAGCCGCTGATGCTCAGCTACCTGGTTCATGGATGGGAGCCGGTTCGTGGCGAGCCCGTCGCGCTGGCCGCGGACGATACGCTGCATGCCAACAAGCTCGCGGCACTGGGCGAGCATCACAGCCAGATGGCGCTCAGCGGCAAGCGGATGTTCCGCCTTGCCGACCGGGCTGAGCATTTTCGCATGGTTGCGCCGGCGGCATCGGGAGGACGATTGCCCTGGCGACCAGGTCCCGCCCTCCGGCCCTGGCTCAGGCTGACGGTGGCGGACAGGGAAGGGGTGCGGACCTGGCCATGGCCGAGGGCGCCGCTCGAGCACGACGGCCAGGGCGGCTGGCGACTGGCGCTGCAGCCGGCGGCTGGCCCCCGGTTCGCCAAGTTGCACATGGACGTGCCTTCGCCATGGATCTTCGACCGCTGGGGCTGGTGCGAGCTGTAAGCACCAGCCTCGTGCGAGTACCGGCGTGCGCCGGCTCGCAGCGCGAGCATTTCCGGCTTTACGCCTTGCGGCACGGCTCGCTACGATGCCCGCGCATCGGGCCGGCACCGTCGACGGCCTGCAGGGGACAGTCATGAATCCGGCCATCGCGGCCCGACAGGGCATCATTTCGCTGAAGATCAAGGACACGGCCGCGCTCTATAACGCGTACATGCCGTTCCTCAAGCATGGCGGACTGTTCGCCCCCACCGCCCAGAGTTATGCCCTGGGCGACGAGGTCGTGCTGCTGGTGAACCTCGCCGACGAAGGCGAGCGCCTGTCCGTGGCCGGCAAGGTCGTCTGGGTGACGCCGGTGGGGGCCCAGGGCAACCGTACGGCCGGGATCGGCGTGCAGTTCAACGACTCGGCCGATGGCGAGGCCGCGCGTTCCCGCATCGAGGCCATCCTGGCCGGCATGAGCGGCTCCGAGCGCCCTACCCACACCATGTGAGCCCACCGGGCGAAGCGCGTCCGGACGCTTTGACGCCGGCTTGCCGCGACATGCGCGACAACGGCCCGGCGCGAGGCTGCAATTTCAGTGCCGGGGCTGGATGAAATAGCCGTCAAGGCTTGTTGTTGTTAAGCGCACTGATACAATGCCGCGATTCCCGAATTCGATCGTGGAAAATCGGACGCTCGTGCCCTCAACGCGTGCGATCGTGGCTGGATAGCCCACGGCCCCGTTGGGGCCTGCCGATCCCAGTAGCCGGACCGTTTCCCCGACGGTCACTGATGCGCCTCGACGGCGCGGAGGTACGTAACATCGTGCTTGCCGAATACTGGCCCATCCTGCTGTTCATCGGCGTCGCGACGGGCCTAGGCCTCGTCCTGCTGGCCATCGGCCTGCTGGCGGGTCCCCGCCGTCCCGAGTCCGAAAAGCTCTCGCCGTACGAGTGCGGCTTCGAGGCTTTCGAGGATGCCCGCATGCGCTTCGACGTGCGCTATTACCTGCTGGCGATCCTCTTCATCATTTTCGATCTGGAAATCGCCTTCCTGTTTCCGTGGGCGGTGGTGTTCGACAAGATCGGGATCGTCGCCTTGGTCGAAATGGCCTTGTTCCTGCTGCTCCTGGTCATCGGTTTCGCTTACGTGTGGAAGAAGGGAGCACTGGAATGGGAGTGATCTCCTCCATCGACCGGGTGATGCACAACCCGCAGCCGTTGAACCTGGTGGACGATATCCTGCGTCCCGCCGGGGACAACCCCGTCGTCCAGCGCGGCTTCGTCACCACCTCGGTCGACGCCCTGATGAACTGGGCACGCACTGGCTCGATGTGGCCGATGACCTTCGGCCTCGCCTGCTGCGCGGTCGAAATGATGCATGCCGGCGCCGCGCGCCTGGACCTGGACCGCTACGGCGTGATTTTTCGCCCGAGTCCGCGCCAGTCCGACGTGATGATCGTGGCCGGTACTCTGGTCAACAAGATGGCCCCGGCGCTGCGCAAGGTCTACGACCAGATGCCCGACCCCAAGTGGGTGATCTCGATGGGCAGCTGCGCCAACGGCGGCGGTTATTACCATTACTCGTATTCGGTGGTGCGCGGCTGTGACCGCATCGTGCCGGTGGACATCTATGTGCCGGGCTGCCCGCCGACGGCCGAAGCGCTGATCCACGGCATCCTGCAGTTGCAGAAGAAGATCCGTCGCACCAGCACCATCGCGCGGTCCTGAGGCCTTAAGCCATGAGCGAAACGCAAACGAACTCGCTGGCCGAGCGCCTGACCGCGCGATTCGGCGACACGCTGAAGATCAGCGCCGCCCGTAACGAAGTCACCGCCGAAGTGGCCGCCGCCGATCTGATCGCGGTGGCCACGGCGCTGCGCGACGAATCGGCCTTCCGCTTCGGCGAGCTGGTCGACCTGTGCGGTATCGACTACCTCGGCTACGGTCAGACCGAATGGGACACCGAGACCGTGTCCGGCACCGGCTTCTCGCGTGGCGTGGAAGGCGAGGCGATGGGGCGCTTCAAGTGGGACGATCGCCCGCGCGACGTGAGCCAGCCGCGCCGCTTCGCCGCCGTGATCCATCTGCTGTCGATCGAGAACAACCGGCGCCTGCGCCTGCGCGTTTTCTGCGAGGACGACTCTCTGCCGGTGGTGCCGTCGGTCACCGGCGTGTGGGCCGGTTCCAACTGGTTCGAGCGCGAGGCGTTCGACTTGTACGGCATCATTTTCGAAGGCCACCCGGACCTGCGCCGCATTCTCACGGACTATGGTTTCGTGGGCCATCCGTTCCGCAAGGACTTCCCGCTGATCGGCAACGTCGAAGTGCGCTACGACCCCGAGCAGAAGCGCGTGGTCTATGAACCCGTGTCGATCGAGCCGCGTGTGCTGGTGCCGCGCGTGATCCGCGACGACGCCGACTTGTTGCAGGCCAAGGCCGAAGCCGCCGACAACTGGCGGGAGAATTGAGCATGCAGGAAATCCGCAACTACACGATGAACTTCGGCCCGCAGCATCCGGCTGCGCACGGCGTGCTGCGCCTGGTGCTGGAGATGGACGGCGAAACGATCGTCCGCGCCGATCCGCACGTGGGCCTGCTTCATCGCGGCACCGAGAAGCTGGCCGAGGCCAAGCCGTTCAATCAGTCGATCGGCTACATGGATCGCCTCGATTACGTGTCGATGATGTGCAACGAGCACGCCTACGTGCGCGCCATCGAGACGCTGCTCGGCATCGAGGCGCCGGAGCGCGCGCAGTACATCCGCACGATGTTCGACGAGATCACCCGCATCCTGAATCACCTGATGTGGATCGGTTCGAATGCGCTCGATCTGGGCGCGATGGCCGTGTTTCTGTATGCCTTCCGCGAGCGCGAAGAGCTCATGGACGTGTACGAGGCGGTGTCGGGCGCGCGCATGCACGCCACTTATTACCGTCCTGGCGGCGTCTATCGCGATCTGCCGGGCAAGATGTCGCAGTATCGCGAATCGCCTTGGCATAAGGGCAAGGACCTCAATCGCCTGAATGCCTGGCGCGAGGGCTCCATGCTCGACTTCCTCGATGCCTTCACGGCGGATTTCCCGTCGAAGGTGGATGAGTACGAGGAACTGCTGACCAATAATCGCATCTGGAAGCAGCGTACCGTCGGTATCGGCGTGGTGTCGCCCGAGATGGCCCAGCAGTGGGGTATGACCGGCGCGATGATCCGCGGTTCGGGCGTGGCCTGGGATCTGCGCAAGAAGCAGCCGTACGCCAAATATGCCGAGATGGATTTCGACATCCCGGTAGGCGTCAACGGCGACTGCTACGACCGTTATCTGGTGCGCGTGGAAGAAATGCGCCAGTCCAACCGCATCATCCAGCAGTGCGTGAAGTGGCTGCGGGCCAATCCGGGCCCGGTGATGGTGGAGAACTTCAAGGTCGCGCCGCCCAAGCGCGAGGCCATGAAGGAGGACATGGAAGCCCTCATCCATCACTTCAAGCTGTTCACCGAAGGCTACGGCGTGCCGGCCGGCGAGACCTACTGCGCGGTCGAAGCGCCCAAGGGCGAGTTCGGCTGCTATCTCGTCTCCGACGGCGCCAACAAGCCGTTCCGCGTGCATCTGCGCGCGCCGGGCTTTGCCCATCTGTCGTCGATCGATCCCATCGTGCGCGGCCACATGCTGGCCGACGTCGTGGCGATGATCGGCACCTATGACCTCGTGTTCGGCGAAGTCGATCGCTGAGCCGACGGGAGCATACGCATGAAAGCCACCGGAAATTACGAGCAGGTCAAGAACGTCGACCCGCTCGTCGAACTCAACGAGCATACCCGCCACCACATCGATGAGTGGGTGGCCAAATTCCCGCCGGACCGCAAGCGCTCGGCGCTGATCCAGGCGCTGTTCGCCGCGCAGGAACAGAACCAGGGCTTCCTTACCGACGAGCTGATCACCGCCGTCGCGAAGTACCTCGAGCTGCCGGCCGTGTGGGCGTACGAAGTGGCCAGCTTCTATTCGATGCTGGAGACCAAGCCGGTCGGCCGCAACAACGTCGCCATCTGCACCAACATCTCCTGCTGGCTCAATGGCGCGGAGGAACTGGTCAAACACTGCGAGAAGAAGCTGGGCATCAAGCTGGGCGAAAGCACTCCGGATGGCCGCGTCTACCTCAAGCGCGAAGAAGAATGCATCGCTGCCTGCGCGTGCGCGCCGGCGATGACCGTCAACGGGCATTACCACGAGCGTCTCACGGCCGAGAAGGTCGACGAGATTCTCGACGGTCTCAAGTAAGGGTCACGGCGTCATGGCATACGGTCCCGCACCCAAGGAACACCAGGTCGTCTACACCACGCTGCATTTCGACAAGCCGTGGGCGATGGACAGCTACACCCAGGTCGGCGGTTACGAAGCGTGGAAGAAAATCCTCGCCGAGAAGCCCGATCCGAACGCGCTGATCGAAGAGATCAAGAAGAGCAACCTGCGCGGCCGCGGCGGCGCGGGCTTCCCGACCGGCCTGAAGTGGTCCTTCATGCCCAAGGGCAACATGCAGAAATACATCCTCTGCAACTCCGACGAATCGGAGCCGGGCACCTGCAAGGACCGCGACATCCTGCGCTTCAATCCGCACGCGGTGATCGAGGGCATGGCGATCGCCTGCTACTGCACCGGCTCCACCGCGGCCTACAACTACCTGCGCGGCGAATTCCATCACGAGCCCTTCGAGCATTTCGAGGAGGCGCTCAAGGAAGCCTATGCCGCCGGCCTGCTGGGCAAGAACATCCAGGGCACCGGCATCGACGTGGACATTTATGGCGCGCTGGGCGCCGGCGCCTACATCTGCGGCGAAGAAACCGCCCTGATGGAATCGCTGGAAGGCAAGAAGGGCCAGCCGCGCTTCAAGCCGCCGTTCCCGGCCAATTTCGGTCTGTACGGCAAGCCGTCGACCATCAACAACACCGAAACCTACGCCTCGGTACCGGCGATCCTGCGCAAGGGCGCGGACTGGTTCCTGGCGCAGAGCAAGACCAAGAACGGTGGTCCGAAGATCTTCTCGGTCTCCGGCTGCGTGCAGAAAGGCGGCAACTTCGAAGTGCCGCTGGGCACCACCTTCGACGAACTGCTGGAAATGGCCGGCGGCCTGCGTCCGGGCCGCAAGCTCAAGGGTGCGATTCCGGGCGGCGTGTCCATGCCGGTGCTGACAGCCGAGCAGCTCAAGGGGCTGCCGTTCGACTACGACACCCTGCGTGATCTGAAGACCGGTCTGGGTTCGGGTGCCATCGTGGTGCTGGACGACACCGTCTGCACGGTGCGCTTCACCCGCCGCATCTCGCAGTTCTTCCACAAGGAATCCTGCGGCCAGTGCACGCCGTGCCGCGAAGGCACCGGCTGGATGCATCGCGTCCTGACCCGCATCGTGGACGGGCAGGGCACGATGGAAGACCTGCATCGCCTGAAGGCCATCGCCGGCCAGATCGAAGGCCACACCATCTGCGCGTTCGGTGAAGCGGCGGCATGGCCGGTGCAGGGCTTCCTGCGCCAGTTCTGGCATGAATTCGAGTACTACATCGTCAACGGCCGTTCCATCGTGGACGATCAGCTTGGAGCCGCCGCATGAGTGCGCAGCCCGCCAACAACACGCCGCCCGATCTGCTGAATGTCGAGATCGACGGCAAGCCCACGCAGATCCGCAAGGGCGCCATGATCATCGAAGCGGCCGACGCCATCGGCGTCGCGATTCCGCGTTTCTGCTATCACCGCAAGCTTCCCATCGCCGCCAATTGCCGCATGTGCCTGGTGGAAGTGGAGATGGGCGGCAAGCCCATGCCCAAGCCCCAGCCGGCCTGCGCCACCCCGGTGGCCGAGGGCATGAAGGTGACCACCCGCTCCGCCGGTGCGCTGAAGTTTCAGCGCGACGTGATGGAGTTCCTGCTGATCAACCATCCGCTGGACTGCCCGATCTGCGATCAGGGCGGCGAGTGCGAACTGCAGGACGTGGCCCTGGGTTATGGGCGCAGCGTGTCGCGCTACACCGAACGCAAGCGCACCATCGCCGACGAGAACCTCGGCCCGCTGGTCGCCACCGAGATGACCCGCTGCATCCAGTGCACGCGCTGCGTGCGCTTCACCAGCGAGATCGCGGGTACGTACGAGCTCGGCGGCATGAGCCGTGGCGACAACCTGCAGATCGGCACCTACATCGGCAAGGCCCTGGAAACCGAGCTGTCCGGCAACGTGATCGATGTGTGCCCGGTCGGCGCGCTGACCAACAAGCCGTTCCAGTTCAAGGCGCGCGCCTGGGAGCTGGTCGCCAAGCCGTCGGTCGGTTACCACGACGCGTTGGGCTCCAATCTATGGCTGCATACGCGCCGTGGCGAGGTGCTGCGCACGGTGCCGCGCGACAACGAGTCGATCAACGAATGCTGGTTGTCCGACCGCGACCGCTATAGCCATCAGGGCATGTACGCCGCTGACCGCATCACCGCGCCGCAGGTCAAGCGCAACGGCCAGTGGCAGGCCACCACCTGGGAAGATGCGCTCGGCGTCGCGGGCGAGGCGATCACCAAGGCTGCCGGCAACGAGCTCGGCTTCCTGGTGCATCCGTCCACCACGAACGAAGAGGGCGATCTGCTGGTGCGCCTGGCGCGTGGCCTGGGCAGCGCTCATATCGACCATCGCCTGCGCCAGCTGGATTTCGCCGACAACGCGACCGCCCAGGCTTTCGGCCTGCCGGTGGCGGAGCTGGACAAGGCGAAGGCCGTGCTGCTGGTTGGCTCGGACCTTCGCCATGAAATGCCGCTGCTGAATCACCGCGTGCATCAGGCAGTGAAGAAGGGCGCCAAGGTGTACGCCGTCAATCCGGCGCGCTTCGATTTCAACTATGCGCTGGCCGGCGAGGAGATCGTCGCGCCGCAGGCCATGGTCGATGCGCTGCTGGCGCTGGCCAAGGCGGCGGTGGAAGCGGGTGCTTCGGCGCCGACAGCGTTGGCTTCCGCCATCGACGGTGCGCAGGCCGACGCGGGTGACCGCGACGCCTTCGCCGCGCTCAAGGCTGGCCACGCGGCCGTGATCCTCGGCGACGCCGCGGTGACGCATCCGCAGGCGTCCTGGTTGCGCGCGATCTCGCGCTTCATCGCCCAGGCTGCCGGTGCCGGGTACGACGAATTGCCGGTCGGCGCCAATGCGCTGGGTCTGGCTCGCGTGGG
This sequence comes from Dyella sp. CR10, assembly GCF_055814425.1. Classification (NCBI taxonomy): domain Bacteria; kingdom Pseudomonadati; phylum Pseudomonadota; class Gammaproteobacteria; order Lysobacterales; family Rhodanobacteraceae; genus Dyella; species Dyella sp. CR10. The sequence continues at coordinate 2,523,744 of NZ_CP185986.1, read as the reverse complement.
CGTGGTACCGGGCAACGGCGGATTGGATGCGCAGGCCATGCTCGCTCAGCCGCGCAAGGTCTACGTGCTGTATGGCGTGGAGCTGCCGCACGACGTGGCCGATGGCGCGGCCGCCATGAGGGCGCTGACCGGCGCCGAGAGCGTGGTGGCCTTTTCGGCCTACGCCAGCCCGGCGCTGCGCGATCTCGCCGACGTGATCCTGCCGATCGCGCTGCTGCCGGAAATCGATGGCACACTGGTCAATGTCGATGGTCTGGCGCAAAGCGTGGTGCAGGGCGCACGCGCGCCCGGCGACGCCCGTCCGGGCTGGAAGGTGCTGCGTGCCCTGGGCGGCGCACTGAAGCTGGCCGGCTTCGAGTTCGATGACATCGCAGGGTTGCGCGACGGCATCGCCGATCGCGCGACGGCTGCGCGCGAAGGCCTGGGTCCGCGTGCCGCGACCAGTGGCCTGAGCCGCCTGGCTACGTGGCCGATCTACCGTTCCGACGCCGTGGTACGCCGCGCCGCCGCGCTGCATGCGCATCCGCTGAACCGCGCGCCGGCCGTGCGCGTGAGTGCCGCGGAAGCGCAGCGTCTGGGGCTGGCCGAGGGCGCGCCGGTGCAAGTCGGGGGCGTCACGCTGCCGCTTGCCATCGATGCCGCCGTTCCGGACGGTGCCGCCTGGATCGAAGCCGCGCACGATCTCACCGCCACCTTGCCGCCTTACGGCGCGGCCATCACCCTGAGCAAGGCTTGAAGCACATGGGCGAACAGATCCTCAATCAGGTCGTCTTGCCGATCGTCTACATCCTCTGTATCGCCGTTCCGGTGATCCTGGCGGTGGCGATGTTCGTGTACTGGGAGCGCAAGGTCATCGGCTGGATGCACGTGCGCATGGGGCCGAACAAGATCGGTCCCCTCGGCCTGCTGCAGGCCTTCGCGGACGTGGTCAAGCTGCTGATCAAGGAAGTGATCCTTCCGACCAGCGCGAACAAGTTCCTGTACTACCTGGCGCCGCTGCTTGCGCTGGTACCGGCGATGGCCGCGTGGGCGGTGATCCCGTTCAACGACAAGCTGGTGCTGGCCAACGTCAACGCCGGCGTGCTGTACCTGCTGGCGATGACCTCGCTGGGCGTGTACGGCATCATCCTCGCCGGCTGGGCCTCCAACTCGCGCTATGCGCTGCTCGGCGCCATGCGTTCGGCGGCGCAGGTGATCTCCTACGAGTTGGCCATGGGCCTGTGCCTGGTGTGCGTGCTGGTGCTCGCGGGCAGTCTGAACCTGACCGACATCGTGCATGCCCAGGCAGGCAGCAAGGGCATCTTCGAGTGGTTTATGTGGCCGCTGCTGCCGGTGTTCATCATCTACTTCATCTCCGGCGTGGCCGAGACCAACCGCGCGCCGTTCGACGTGGCCGAAGGCGAATCGGAAATCGTGGCGGGCTTCCATGTGGAGTACTCCGGCTCGGCGTTTGCGATCTTCTTCCTGGCCGAATACGCCAACATGATCCTGGTCAGCTTCCTGGCCGCGATCTTGTTCATGGGCGGCTGGTTGTCGCCGTTCCCCTCGTCCGTGCCGTTCCTGGGGCAGGCCAGCTTCTTCTGGCTGTTCGCGAAGGCTTTCATGTTCGCCTTCCTGTTCCTCTGGTTCCGCGCCAGCTTCCCGCGCTACCGCTATGACCAGATCATGCGGCTGGGCTGGAAGGTGTTCATTCCCATCACCATCGTCTGGGTCCTCGTGGCCGGCTGCATGAAGTATTTCGGCTGGGTCAGCATCGGCACGGGAGGCTGAAGAAAACCATGTCCCGCGTTACCAACTATTTCAAGAGCCTCCTGCTCATCGAGCTGTTCAAGGGCATGGGCTTGACCATGCGCTACATGTTCAGCCCCAAGTACACGATGCGCTACCCGATGGAGCACATCCCCAAGTCGAACCGCTTCCGCGGATTGCATGCGCTGCGCCGCTACGCGAACGGCGAAGAGCGCTGCATTGCCTGCAAGCTGTGCGAGGCGGTGTGCCCTGCGCTGGCGATCACCATCGACTCCGCCCCTCGCGAGAGCGATGGTCAGCGCCGCACCACGCGCTACGACATCGACCTGTTCAAGTGCATCTTCTGCGGTTTCTGCGAGGAGAGCTGCCCGGTGGACTCGATCGTCGAGACGCACGTGCACGAGTACCACTTCGAGAAGCGCGGCGAGAACGTGGTGACCAAGCCGCAGCTGCTCGCCATCGGTGACCGCTTCGAGCAGGACATCGCCGCCGCCCGCTCCCAAGACGCCGCGTATCGCTAAAGGACACAACCGTGATCGATCCGTCTGTGTTCCAACTCGTCTGTTTCTACGCGTTCGCGGCGGTCACCGTAGTGGCCGCATTGGGCGTGATCACCCTGCGCAATTCGGTGCACGCCGTGCTGTCGCTGGTGCTGACCTTCTTCAGTACCGCCTGCATCTGGCTGCTGGCCGAAGCCGAATTTCTTGCGATCGCGCTGATCGTGGTCTACGTGGGCGCAGTAATGGTGCTGTTCCTGTTCGTGGTGATGATGCTCGACATCAAACAGGAACAAGTTCGCGAAGGCTTCATCCGCTACCTGCCGGTGGGCATCGTGGTGGCCCTGGTCATGCTGGGCGAAATGCTCGCGCTGATCGGCGTGCGCGCCATGCATGCTGCCGTGATGGGGGCTAATCCGGCCACCGCGGCCGGCATGTCCAATACTCAGTGGCTCGGCCAGGCGCTGTATACCCAGTTCTTGCTGCCGTTCGAGATCGCCGCGCTGATCCTGACCGTGGGCGTGGTCGCCGCCGTCGCGCTGACGCTGCGCCACCGCGGCGGCACGCGCCATCAGACGGCCTCGCAGCAGGTGGCAGTCAAGGCTACCGAGCGCGTGCGCATCATCAAGATGGCGGCAGAGAGCCCCGCGCCCGAAGCGCCAGCCCCGACCCCGGAGACCAAGCCATGATCACGCTGTCGCACTTCATCGTGCTTGGCGCGGTGCTGTTCTGCATCGCGGTGGCCAGCCTGTTCATCAACCGCAAGAACGTCATCGTGCTGCTGATGTCGATCGAGCTGATGCTGCTGGCGGTGAACATCAACTTCGTGGCCTTCTCGCGCTTCCTCGGCGATGTGGCCGGCCAGGTGTTCGTGTTCTTCATCCTTACCGTGGCCGCGGCGGAGACCGCTATCGGCCTGGCGATTCTGGTGCTGCTGTTCCGCAATCGCAGCACGATCAACATCGCCGAAATCGACAGCATGAAGGGCTGAGCCGATGATCTCCACCTCCATTCTGCTGATCATCGCGCTGGCGCCGCTGCTCGGCTGCTTGCTCGCTGGTTTCCTCGGCAAGTTCATCGGCCGCGCCGGTGCGCACAGCGCCACCATTCTCGGCGTGGCGATCTCCTGCGGCCTGTCGATCTACGTGCTGTACCAGCTGTGCACCGGCGCGGTGCCGGTCTACAACCAGAACATCTACACCTGGTTCGAGATCGGCAAGTACACCGCCACGGTCGGTTTCCTGATCGATAAGCTGTCCGCCATGATGATGGTGGTGGTCACCTTCGTGTCGCTGCTGGTGCACATTTACACCATCGGCTACATGGCAGAGGATGACGGCTACCAGCGCTTCTTCAGCTATATCTCGCTGTTCACTTTCTCGATGTTGATGCTCGTGATGAGCAACAACTTCATGCAGCTGTTCTTCGGTTGGGAGGCGGTGGGTCTGGTCTCCTACCTGCTGATCGGCTTCTGGTTCAAGCGTCCGACCGCGATCTTCGCGAACCTCAAGGCATTCCTGGTCAACCGTGTGGGTGACTTCGGCTTCCTGCTGGGCATCGCCGCGATCCTGTACTTCCTGGGCACGCTGGATTACTCGGCCGCGTTCGCCAACGCGCCGAGCCTGGTCGGCAAGACCCTGCAGATCACCCAGAACCATGCCTGGGACGCCGCTACCGTGATCGGCGTGCTGCTGTTCATCGGCGCGATGGGCAAGTCCGCCCAGGTGCCGCTGCACGTGTGGCTTCCGGATTCGATGGAAGGCCCGACCCCGATCTCCGCGCTTATCCATGCCGCGACGATGGTGACCGCGGGCATCTTCATGGTCGCGCGCATGTCGCCGATCTTCGAGCTGTCCGAAGGTGCGCTGAGCTTCATCATGGTGATCGGCGCCACCGGCGCGCTGTTCACCGGCCTGATCGGCATCGTGCAGAACGACATCAAGCGCGTCGTGGCGTACTCCACGCTGTCGCAGCTGGGGTACATGACGGTGGCGCTGGGCGTCTCGGCGTATTCCGGAGCGGTGTTCCACCTGATGACCCACGCCTTCTTCAAGGCACTGCTGTTCCTGGGCGCGGGCTCGGTGATCATCGCCATGCACCATGAGCAGGATATGCGCTACATGGGCGGGCTGCGCAAGTACATGCCGGTCACCTGGATCACCATGTGGATCGGTTCGCTGGCGCTGTGCGGCGTGCCGTTCTTCGCCGGTTTCTACTCGAAGGACGCGATCATCGAAGCGGTGGGCGAGTCGCATCGCTGGGGCGCGGGCTATGCCTATGCCTGTGTGCTGATCGGTGCCTTTGTTACCGCGCTGTATACGTTCCGCCAGATGTATCTGACTTTCCATGGCAAGGAGCGCTTTACCGTCGTCTCCGATCATGGACACGGCCATGGCCATCATGACGATCACCACGATGAGCATCACGACGACCATGGCCATCATGAGCCGGGCGTGCTGCACCATGCGCCTAAGGAATCGCCGTGGGTAGTGACGCTGCCGCTGGTGCTGCTGGCGATCCCGTCCATCGTGATCGGTGCGATCGGCGTCAAGGCCATGCTGTTCGGCGGCTGGTTCGGCGAGGCCATCCACGTCAACGAAGCCAACGACGTACTGGCCGAGGTCGGTCATGAGTTCCACGGCTGGGCCTCGATGGCGCTGCACGGCTTTACGCAGTGGCCGTTCTTCCTGGTGCTCGCGGCGTTCGCGATCCAGACCTACATCTACCTGTTCAACCCGGCCCTGGCCGGCAAGATCAAGAGTGCGTTCAAGCCACTGTGGACCGTGCTCGATCGCAAGTACTGGATCGACGACATTTACTTCGCGGTATTCGCCAAGGGTGGCGTCAAGCTCGGCCGTGCGCTGTGGAAGGGTGGCGACGCCGCGGTGATCGACGGCGCGCTGGTGAACGGCTCGGCATCGCTGGTCCAGCGTATCGCCGGCGGCGTACGCGCCCTGCAGTCCGGCTACCTCTATCACTATGCCTTCGCGATGATCCTCGGCCTGATCCTGCTGCTCGGCGGGTATTGGCTGGTCGGGCAATAAGGGAACCCAGCTCCATGTTCAATCATTTGCTCAGCCTGCTGATCTGGCTCCCGATCGTCGGTGCCATTCCCGTGCTGCTGGCCGGCTCCGGCCGTCCGAATACCGCGCGATGGCTCTCGCTGCTGGTGGCCGTGCTCACCTTCGTGCTCAGTTTGTTCCTGCTGCCGCAATACAACGCGGCGGACAGCACCAAGCAGCTCGGAGAGAGCTACCTGTGGATCGCCTCGCTCGGCGTGCATTACGGCCTGGCGGTCGACGGCATATCGGTGGCGCTGATCTTGCTGACCACCTTCGTCGGCATCCTGGTCATCGTCGGCGCCTGGGAGGTCATCCAGGACAAGCCGCACCAGTACATGGCCGCCATGCTGGTGCTCGAAGGCCTGATGATCGGCGTGTTCTGTGCCACCGACGCGCTGCTGTTCTACGTGTTCTTCGAGGCCATGCTGATCCCGATGTTCATTCTCATCGGTATCTGGGGTGGCCCGCGTCGCGTCTACGCGACCCTGAAGTTCTTCATCTACACGTTCCTCGGTTCCATCTTCATGCTGGTGGGCCTGATCTACCTGTACCTGAAGGCAGGTTCGTTCGACCTGCAGACGCTGGCGGCGCTGCCGCTGAGCATGCAGGAGCAGACCTGGCTGTTCTTCGCGTTTTTGGCCGCCTTCGCGGTGAAAGTCCCGATGGTACCGGTGCATACGTGGTTGCCGGATGCCCACGTGGAGGCGCCGACCGGCGGTTCGGTGGTGCTGGCCGCGGTGATGCTGAAGATTGGAGGATACGGTTTCCTGCGTTTCTCGCTGCCGATCGTGCCGGATGCCTCGGAAGCCTATGCCTGGCTGGTGATCGGCCTGAGCCTGATCGCGGTGGTCTACATCGGCTATGTCGCGCTCGTGCAGGACGACATGAAGAAGCTGGTGGCGTACTCGTCCGTGGCGCACATGGGCTTCGTCACGCTGGGTATCTTCATCGCCTTCATGCTGGTACGCGGCGCCGGCAATCTCGATGCGGCCAAGCTGGGCATGCAGGGCGCGATGGTGCAGATGATTTCGCACGGCTTCGTGTCGGGTGCGATGTTCTCCTGCATCGGCGTGCTGTACGACCGTCTGCACACCCGCCAGATCAAGGATTACGGCGGCGTCATCAACGTGATGCCGTGGTTCGGCTTCTTCTACGTGCTGTTCGCCATGGCCAACAGCGGCCTGCCGGGCACCAGCGGCTTCGTCGGTGAGTTCCAGGTGATCCTGGCCAGCTTCCAGGCCAATCCGTGGATCGCGCTGTTCGCTGCCTTCACCCTGATCATCGGCGCTGCCTACACGCTGTGGATGGTCAAGCGCGTGCTCTGGGGCGAGGTGACCAATCCGCATGTGGCCGAGATGAAGGACATCAATGGCCGCGAGGCTTTCGTGCTGATCGCCTTCGCTGCCGCGGTGGTGGCTCTGGGCGTGTGGCCCCAGCCGCTGATCCACTTGATGGACAGCTCCGTGACGCAGCTGGTGCAGCAGCTTGGCAACCACAAGATCTGAGAATGACCATGCCGAACATCAATGACATTCTGATCATGCTGCCGGAGCTGTATCTGGTGGCGGCGGCGTGCCTCCTGCTGCTGCTGGACGCCTTCATGAAGCCCGAGCAGCGCGGCCTGCTGCACTGGCTGTCCATCGCCGTGGTGCTGGTGGCGATCTACTTGGTGATCTCCGGCCAGCCGGCGCAGCCGGTGAAGGCTTTCGGCGGTATGTTCATCCGCGACGGCGTAGCCGAGATCCTCAAGGCTTTCGCCTTGCTGAGCGTGGCGCTGATCTTCGTGTATGCGCGTCCGTATCTCGCCGACCGCAAATTGTTCGTGGGCGAGTTCTACACGCTCATGATTTTCGCGGTGATCGGTGTGATGCTGCTGGTTTCCGCCGGCAGTCTGGTCACCGTGTACCTTGGCCTGGAACTGCTGACGCTGTCCTCGTATGCCCTGGTTGCGCTTAATCGCGACTCCCGCCTGTCTTCCGAGGCGGCGGTGAAGTACTTCGTGCTGGGTGCGCTGGCCTCGGGCATGTTGTTGTACGGCATGTCGATGGTCTACGGCGCCACCGCTACGCTGGATCTGGCGACCCTGCATACGGCGGCGACCCATACCGGCGTACCGAACCTGCTGCTGTTCGGCATGATCTTCATGATCGTCGGCATCGGCTTCAAGCTGGGCGCCGCGCCGTTCCACATGTGGATTCCGGACGTCTACCAGGGTTCGCCGACCGCGGTGACGATCTTCATCGGTTCCGCGCCCAAGCTGGCCGCATTCGGCATGGCCTATCGCCTGCTGGATTCGGGCCTGGGCGATCTTGCGCAGCATTGGCAGCAGATGCTGGCCGCGCTGGCGGTGCTGTCGCTGGCGATCGGTAATCTCGTGGCGATCGTGCAGACCAATCTGAAGCGTCTGCTGGCCTACTCGACCATCTCGCACATGGGCTATCTGCTGCTGGGCCTGGTCAATGCCGGTCCGGAAGGCTATGCCTCGGCGTTGTTCTACGCGATCAGCTACGCATTGATGGGTACTGCCGCCTTCGGCGTGATCCTGGCGCTGGCGCGCGCGGGCTTCGAATGCGAGGAGATCGACGATCTCAAGGGCCTGAATCAGCGTTCGCCGTGGATGGCGTTCCTGATGATGCTGGTGATGTTTTCGCTGGCCGGCGTGCCACCATTGTTCGGCTTCTTCGCGAAGCTGCTGGTGCTGCAGGCCGCGATTCATGCCGGCATGTTGTGGCTGGCGCTTGTGGGCGCCGTGTTCGCGATCATCGGCCTGTACTACTACCTGCGCGTGGTGAAGGTGATGTACTTCGACAAGCCGGTGGAAGGTACGGAGATCAAGGTGCAGCAGGATCCGGCTTTGCGCCTGATGCTGTCGTTGAACGCGCTGACCCTGCTGGTGCTCGGTCTCGCGTGGGGGCCGCTGTTTGGCTGGTGCCGGAGCGTGTTTCCCGGCTGATGCATGACGGATGCGACTGCGTATCCGTCACGTGGAAGCGAAGCGGAAAGAAATTTTTTCGATGAAGCCGGTAAAACTCTTGCAAGAATTCGGCCACATCGCTAAACTTTCAAATTCCTGGTGCGGGGTGGAGCAGTCTGGCAGCTCGTCGGGCTCATAACCCGAAGGTCGCAGGTTCGAATCCTGCCCCCGCTACCAACTTTTCAAGAACATCGGCGCCCTCGTGGCGCCGATGTTTTTTTATGTGGCCGGACATCGTCCGCTTTGGGATGTAGGAGCGACATGGTTAGGCCCCGCCGGGCTGGCCAACATTTCGCTTCCGATAGCGGACGCCTTGAATCGTTTGTTCGGTTCGGCGTAACGGTGGCTTTCAGGCTTGCTCGCTACAGCAAGGTATGCCGACACAAATGAGCAGCTCTCTTCGGCCCCAATCCCTTCGAGCCGGAAGGGCAGTCTGGCTATCGGTCGGAAACGGCGGGACTCACGCCATTGCTGGCCCGAATGTTGCAAATCCGTGCCTGTACGGCTATGCTCCAACAACTCTGCAGCGGCTTAAGCGGAACGATGAGGCTCCCAAGTCGGAGCGCATGGTTTCCCCGCTATCGGATCTTTCTTTGAACAAGAAAGCCTCCTTGTGAGGCTTTTTTGTTGGGCGCAAGGATGCGTCGCGTCATCGTCACATCCGACTTGGTATGTATATCGGTTTGTGCGAAACGCCCGGAAAGATCCTGGGTAGGGTCGGGACATCGGCGAGATAAGGGAATGGGCCGTCAGAGCCCATTTTTTGTTTCTGGCGACAGCAAGAAGAACGGTTATGGATACGCAGGCACTGGCACAACGCTTCACCGAGGTACTGGCCGATCTTGGTCTGGCCTGCCTTGGCGTGGAATTTTCCCCGTCGCAGGGGCAGAGTACTCTGCGCGTCTACCTGGACGTGGAAGGTCGCGAGGTCACCCTCGATGATTGCGAGGCTGCCAGTCGCGAGCTGTCGGCCATGCTTGACGTGGAGGATCCGATTCCCGGGCATTACTTGCTGGAAGTGTCCTCCCCGGGAATGGATCGCCCGCTGTTCACCGCCGCCCAGTTCGCCAAGGTGGCGGGGCAGGAGGTGAAGGTGGTGCTGAAGGCGCCGATCGAAGGGCGCCGGCGCTTGCGCGGCAAGGTGGCGGAGGTGGAAGGCGAGCGTATTTCGCTGGAAGCCGAGGGGAAAGTATTCGAGTTCGAGCACGGCGCGGTGGAAAGCGCGCGCGTCGTACCGGATTGGGCAGCGCTCGGTTACGTGCCGCAGCCCAAGCCGGGCAAGAAGCCGGCCGGGAAGGCCAAGAAATAAATCCATCAGAGCGATCGGGCGTCGGAAAGGACGTCTATGGAGTTGCTGCAATGAGCAAAGAACTGTTGCTGGTCGTCGACGCGGTCGCCAACGAGAAGGGCGTGCCACGCGAGGTCATCTTCCAGGCGATGGAGGCCGCGCTGGCCTCGGCCGCCAAGAAGCGTTACCCGGACGAAGATCCGGACATCCGCGTGGCCATCGACCGCCAGAACGGCGAGTACGAGACGTTCCGCCGCTGGGAGGTGATCGCCGACGACGGTGAGATGGAATCGCCCTTCCGCCAGCTGCGCCTCATGGACGCCGTCGACGAGCGCGACGACGCGCAGATCGGTGAGTACATCGAGCAGCAGATCGAGAACGCCGAATTCGGCCGCATCGCCGCGCAGGCCGCCAAGCAGGTGATCGTGCAGCGTGTGCGCGAAGCCGAGCGCCAGCAGGTGGTCGATGCCTACAAGGATCGCGTGGGTGAGCTGATCACCGGCATCGTCAAGCGCGTCGAGCGCGGCAACATCTATCTGGACCTGGGCGGCAATGCCGAGGCCTTCATCCCGCGCGACAAGACCATCCCGCGCGAATCGCATCGCGTGGGCGACCGCGTGCGCGGTTACCTGTTCGAGGTGCGCTCGGAAATCCGCGGCCCGCAGCTGTTCGTATCGCGCGCGGCGCCGGAATTCATGATCGAACTGTTCAAGCTCGAAGTGCCGGAAGTCGGCCAGGGTCTGGTGGAAATCAAGGGTTGCGCGCGCGATCCGGGTGACCGCGCCAAGATCGCCGTAGTGGCTCACGACAGCCGCACCGATCCCATCGGCGCCTGCATCGGCATGCGCGGTTCGCGCGTGCAGGCGGTGTCCAACGAGCTCAACGGCGAGCGCGTGGACATCATCCTGTGGCACGAGAACCAGGCCCAGTACGTCATCAATGCGATGGCGCCGGCAGAAGTGCAGTCCATCATCATGGACGAGGAAAAGCACTCCATGGACATCGCGGTGGCGGAGGACAAGCTGTCCCAGGCCATCGGCCGCGGCGGCCAGAACGTGCGCCTGGCCAGCAAACTCACCGGCTGGCAGCTCAACGTGATGACGCAGGATCAGGTCGCCGCCAAGAGCGAGGCCGAGCAGGAGTCCGCCCGCCAGCTGTTCATGGAGAAGCTGGAGGTGGATCAGGAGATCGCCAACATCCTCGTGCAGGAAGGCTTCTCCAGCATCGAAGAAATTGCCTACGTGCCCAGCGCCGAGCTGCTCGCGGTGGAAGGCTTCGACGAAGACATCGTCGAGGAACTGCGCGCCCGCGCCCGCGACGCCTTGCTGACCGAGGCGCTGGCGGTGGAAGAAGGCATTGATGAGCATCAGCCGTCCGAAGAGCTTCTCTCGTTGCCGGACATGGACGAGGCGACCGCCTACGCCCTGGCCGCGCGCGGCGTGGTGACGATGGACGATCTGGCGGATCAGGCCGTCGACGATCTCATCGATATCGATGGCATGAACGAAGAGCGTGCTTCCGCGCTGATCATGGCTGCTCGCGCGCCGATGATTGCGCGCCTGGAGAAGGGCGGCTAACCGCGGGCGGCAGCGTCCTGGATGGGCGCGCCGAGGGAGTCCCAAGGGGGCTTCCACCAGGGACGGCGGTGGCTGTGCGGGTCACACCGCACGCGATAAGCGCGGGAACGGCGGAGAAAGAACACGATGTCGGACGTAACGATCAAACAACTCGCCAAGGTACTTGGCTTGCCGGTGGACAGGCTGCTCGGGCAGCTGGCCGAGGCCGGTATGAAATTCTCCGATCCGGAGCAGGTCATCAGCAGCACCGAAAAGGTGAAGCTGCTCGGCTTCCTGCGCCGTACGCATGGCAAGAGCGACGAAGCCGTCGAGGCGGAAGACAGCTCGCCGCGCCAGATCACGCTCAAGCGCCGCAAGGTCAGCGAGCTGAAGGTTTCCACGCCGGGTGGCCGCGGCGCCGGCGGCGCCAAGACGGTGAACGTGGAAGTGCGCGCCAAGCGCACCTACGTCAAGCGTAGCGTCATCGCCGAAGAGGCGAGTGCCGATGGCGAGCGCGAAGACGCACTGCGCAAGCTGCAGGAATCCCAGCAGCAACGCGAGCACGAAGAGACCGAGCGCGTCGAAACCGAGCGCCGCCGCCAGGAAGAGGCGCGCCAGCGCGAGGAAGCCGAACAGCAGCGCCAGCAGGAAGCCGAAGCCGAGCAGCGCCGCCTGCAGGCGGAAGCCGAGGCTATGGCCAGGGCGGCCGAAGAGGCCGCTGCCGCCGCGCGCGAGGATGCGCCCGTCGAGCAGCAACAGGTGCAGCCGCCGGAGTCCGCTCCGGAGCCGCAGGTGATCGCTCCCAAGGAAAAGAACGCACCGGTGCAGTCGACCGTACAGAAGATCGATCCGAAGGCGCTGGGCATGATCTTGCCGCGCATTCATGAGCCGCGTCGCCGCGAAAAGCCGGCAGTGGCTCCGGCCGCTGCCGCACCCGCTCCGGCGCCAGCGCCCGCTCCGGCGCCTGCCGCAGCGGCCGCGGCCGCCGACGCACGCAACAAGCCGCGCTTCGGCCGCGACCGCGACGAAGGCCCGGGCGGCAAGCGTTTCGCCGCCGGCGAACTGCACCTGTCCGAAGCCGATCGCGCGCGACGCAACAAGCGTGGCAAGCCGGGCCGGCCCGGCCGCAACGAGCCTGCACGTGGCGGCTCCTCCGTCGCCGGCACCGGTGCGCACGGCTTCTCCCGTCCGACCGCGCCGGTGGTGCGCGAGGTGGTGGTGGGTGACAGCAATGTGGTCGCCGATCTCGCTCAGAAGATGGCGGTCAAGGGTTCGGAGGTGGTCAAGGCGCTCTTCAAGATGGGCGTGATGGCTACCATCAACCAGACCATCGACCACGACACGGCGGTGCTGGTGGTCGAAGAGCTCGGTCACAAAGCCGTGGCCGCGAGCGAGAACAACGCCGAGGCCGCGCTGGCCGCCCACACGCAGAATGCGGAGCTGGAAGGCGAGAAGAAGCCGCGTCCGCCGGTGGTCACCATCATGGGCCACGTCGATCACGGCAAGACCTCGTTGCTGGACTACATCCGCCGCACCAAGGTCGCCTCCGGCGAGGCCGGTGGCATCACGCAGCACATCGGTGCGTACCACGTGGAAACGCCCAAGGGCGTCATCACGTTCCTCGACACGCCCGGCCATGCAGCGTTCACCTCGATGCGTGCGCGCGGCGCCCAGTCCACGGATATCGTGGTGCTGGTGGTCGCGGCCGACGATGGCGTCATGCCGCAGACGGCGGAAGCCGTGCAGCATGCCCGCGCAGCGAAGGTGCCGCTGATCGTGGCGCTCAACAAGATGGACAAGTCCGACGCCAATCCGGACCACGTCAAGCAAGGCCTCGGCAATCTGGAAGTGATTCCGGAAGAGTGGGGCGGCGACACGCCGTTCGTGCCGGTGTCCGCGAAGACGGGCATGGGCATCGACGACCTGCTCGACGCGATCCTGGTGCAGTCCGAAGTGATGGAGCTGACCGCGGTCGAAGACGGTCCCGCGTCCGGCGTGGTGATCGAGTCCAGCCTGGATCGTGGTCGCGGCCCCGTGGCGACGGTGCTGGTGCAACAAGGCACGCTCAAGCGTGGCGACTTTGTCGTGTGCGGCATCGAATATGGCCGCATGCGCGCGCTGATCGACGAGAACGGCAAGACCGTGCAGGAAGCCGGCCCGTCGATTCCGGTGCAGGTGTTGGGCCTGTCCGGCGTGCCGGAGTCCGGCGACGACTTCGTGGTCGTGGCCGATGAGCGCCTGGCGCGCGAAGTCGCCGCCGAGCGTCAGCTCAAGCGCCGCGAAACGCGTATGGTCAGCAAGGCCAACCGCCTCGAGGACATCATGGCTCAGATGGGCCAGGGCGCCGAGCAGCAGACGCTCAACATCCTGGTCAAGGCAGACGTGCAGGGTTCGGTGCAGGCGCTGCGCGAGTCGCTGAGCCAGATCGGCAACGAGAACGTGAAGGTCAACGTGATCGCGGCCGGTGTGGGCGGCATTACCGAATCCGACGCCACGCTGGCGGCGGCCTCGAAGGCGCTGGTCATCGGCTTCAACGTCCGTGCCGATGCTTCGGCGCGTAAGGTGATTGATACCGCCGGCCTCGACGTACGCTACTTCTCGATCATCTATGACGTGATCGACCAGGTGAAGCAGGCAGCTTCCGGTCTGCTGGGCAAGGAAGTCCGCGAGGAGATCATCGGTGTCGCCCAGGTGCGCGAGGTCTTCCGCAGCTCCAAGTTCGGCGCGGTGGCCGGCTGCATGGTCATCGAAGGTACGGTCAAGCGCAGCAAGCCGATCCGCGTGCTGCGCGACAACACGGTGATCTTCCAGGGCGAGCTGGAATCGCTGCGCCGCTTCAAGGATCTGGTGGACGAAGTGCGCAACGGCATGGAATGCGGTATCGCCGTGAAGCAGTACAACGATGTGAAGGTGGGCGACCAGATCGAGTGCTTCGAGCGCATCGAAGTGGCGCGCACGCTGTAAGCCGGGTGAGGGGCGTTCGAGCTCCTCGTTCCGTGACATCGGAGCCCGGACAACGCTTGTCCGGGCTTCCGCGTTTTTCGAATCCCGCTGCCGGGTCCGGCAGCGCATTGTCCGCCGCGGATGGTGGCGGTAAGGAGGCTCCATGCCCTCACGCGATTTCAAGCGCACCGACCGTGTCGGTGCCGAACTGCGCCGCGAACTGGGCCTGCTGGTCCACGCCGCGGTACGCGACCACGGGCTGCCGTCGGTGAGCGTGTCGGACGTCGAGGTGACCCGCGACCTGGATTGGGCGACGGTGTGGGTGACCGCGCTTCTGCCGGAGCAGTCCAAGGAGGCAGTCAAGGCCTTGAACGAACTGGCCGTGGAATTCCGCCGTTCGCTGTCGCGCAGCATGCGCATTCGTCGCGTACCGGAGCTGCGCTTCAAGTACGACGATTCCGTCGACAAGGGCGAGCGCATCGAAGCGCTGCTGCGCCAGGAGGCGCGCGATCTCGGTACGGACGGCGGAAAAGACGACGAAGATTGATGGGCCGCATCCGTTTCCGTGATCTCCACGGCATTCTGCTCCTGGACAAGCCGCTGGGGCTGAGCTCCAACCAGGCATTGCAGAAGGCCAGGCGCCTGCTGCGCGCCGAAAAGGGCGGGCACACTGGCGCGCTGGATCCGCTGGCGACCGGCCTTTTGCCCCTGTGTCTGGGGGAGGCGACCAAGATCGCCGGGAGCCTGCTGGGAGCGCGCAAGGCTTACCGTGCCGAAGTACGCCTCGGCGCGACGACCACGACCGGTGACCTCGAGGGCGATGTGCTGGAGCGGCGGCCGGTTCCCACCATGGACGATGTCACCGTGGAAGCCGCGCTGGCGGGGTTTCGCGGGCGGATCGTTCAGGTTCCGCCGGTCTATTCCGCCCTCAAGCAGGGCGGCGAACCGCTGTATCTGAAGGCCCGTCGGGGCGAGGCCGTGCAGGCCACGCCGCGCGAAGTCGAGGTGCATCGCCTCGAACTGCTGTCGCGGAGCGCGGATACGCTGGTCGTCGAAGTGGAGTGTGGCTCGGGTACCTACATTCGCAGCCTGGCCGCGGATCTGGGCGAGACCCTTGGCTGCGGCGCGCATCTGACCGCGCTGCGTCGGCTGTGGGTCGAGCCGTTCCGGCAGCCCGTCATGGTCACCCTGGAGCAGCTGGCGGAGGTCGCCGCGCAGGGCGACGCCATCATGGATACGCTGGTGCTGCCGCTGGCAGCCGGTCTGGCCGGGTGGCCGGCGCTCCGGCTGGATCAGGAGCAGAGCCTGGCCGTCTCTAAGGGGCGCAGGATCCAGATCCAGGGAGTGACCGCCGGCGCCTATGCGGCGTTCACGCCGGATAACCGTCCGTTGGCCTTGTGCGAAGTAGACCCGGACGGCACGCTGCGCATCCAGCGCGGCTTCAATTTGCCCATTCAGGCATCCGCAGGGCCATGACGACGCTAATCGCGTGATTGTCATGGTCTTGTTGTACGACCGGCCGGCTCGGTAGAATATGCCGCTTGTTCCTAGAGCTTTATTCATCCAAGGCGGAGCTTGCGCAACGTCATCCAGTGGCGTTGCGCAAGCTTCGCACCCGTTTTTGAGGAAGAGAAACCCATGTCCCTTACTGCTGAACAGACCGGCAAGATCATTGCTGATTTCGGCCGCGCGCCGAACGACACCGGTTCGCCGGAAGTCCAGGTGGCCCTGCTGTCGGCCCGCATCGACCATCTGACCGACCACTTCAAGACCCACAAGCAGGATCATCATTCCCGCCGCGGTCTGCTCAAGCTGGTCAACCAGCGCAAGAGCCTGCTGGGCTACCTGAAGAAAAACGATCAGGGACGCTACCAGGCACTCATCGAACGCCTCGGCCTGCGCCGTTAATCGGACAAGGACATCAAAGTGGCGAAAGTAACCAAGTCATTCCAGTACGGTAATCACGAAGTCACACTGGAGACGGGCGAAATCGCCCGCCAGGCTTCCGGTGCCGTCATGGTCAGCATGGGCGGCACGGTGGTCCTGGTGACCGCCGTGGCGGCTGCCAAGGCGAAAGAGGGGCAGGATTTCTTCCCGCTCACCGTCGACTACCAGGAAAAGTTCTATTCCGCCGGTCGCATCCCGGGCGGCTTCTTCAAGCGCGAAGGCCGTCCGACCGAGAAGGAAACGCTGACCTCCCGCCTGATCGATCGCCCCGTTCGTCCTCTGTTCCCGGAGGAGTTCAAGAACGAAGTGCAGATCATCGCCCAGGTGCTCTCGCTGAACCCCGAGATCGACGGCGACATCCCGGCCATGCTCGGTGCGTCCGCCGCCCTGAGCCTCGCCGGCATTCCGTTCAAGGGACCGATCGGCGCCGCCCGCGTCGGTTACGCCAACGGCAAGTACCTGCTCAACCCGACCGCCGCCGAGCTGAAGACCTCCGACCTCGATCTGGTCGTGGCCGGCACCTCCAATGCGGTGCTGATGGTCGAATCCGAAGCCAAGCTGCTCAGCGAAGAAGTGATGCTGGGTGCCGTGGTGTTCGGTCACCAGCAGATGCAGGCCGCCATCCGTGCGATCGCCGAGCTGGCCACCGAGGCCGCTCGCCCGTCGATGGACTGGCAGCCGCCGGCGCGCAACGAGTCGCTGGCCGCCGCCGTGCGCGGCTTCGTCGGCAACAAGCTGGAAGAAGCCTTCCAGGTGCGCGACAAGCTGCAGCGCCGCGACGCCATCGCCGCGATCAAGGCCGACCTGCTCGCGTCGCTCAAGTCCGAGGCCGAACAGCATGCCTGGCCGGTCGCCGACCTGGTGAAGGAATTCGGCGATCTCGAATACCACACCATGCGCGATAGCGTGCTGAAGACCAAGGTGCGCATCGACGGCCGCCAGCTGGACGACGTCCGCCCGATCACGGTGCGCGTCGGCGTGCTGCCGCGTACCCACGGCTCGGCGCTGTTCACCCGCGGCGAGACCCAGGCGCTGGTCGTGGCCACGCTAGGCACCACCCGCGACGCGCAGATCATCGACGCGCCGGAAGGCGAGTCGAAGGATCCCTTCCTGTTCCACTACAACTTCCCGCCGTTCTCGGTGGGCGAGGCCGGCCGCTTCGGCGCGCCGAAGCGTCGCGAGATCGGCCACGGCCGTCTCGCCAAGCGTGGCGTGCAGGCGGTCAAGCCGAGCATCGAAGAGTTCCCGTACGTGCTGCGCGTGGTCTCGGAGATCACCGAGTCGAACGGTTCCTCCTCGATGGCTTCGGTCTGCGGCTCCTCGCTGGCCATGATGGACGCCGGCGTACCGCTGAAGGCGCCGGTGGCGGGCATCGCCATGGGCCTGGTGAAGGAAGGCAACGACTTCGTCGTGCTGTCCGACATCCTGGGCGACGAGGATCACCTCGGCGACATGGACTTCAAGGTGGCCGGTAGCGCCGATGGCGTCTCCGCGCTGCAGATGGACATCAAGATCGACGGCATCACCGAAGAGATCATGAAGGTGGCGCTGGAGCAGGCCAAGCGTGGTCGCCTGCACATCCTCGGCGAGATGGCCAAGGTGATCAGCGAGCCGCGTTCGGAGATGAGCGAGTACGCCCCGCGCCTGCTCACCATCAAGATCCATCCGGACAAGATCCGCGAAGTCATCGGCAAGGGCGGCGCCACCATCCGCTCGATCACCGAAGAGACCGGCACCACCATCGATATCAGCGACGACGGCACGGTCGTGATCGCCTCGGTCAACCGCCTAGCGGCGGACGAAGCGAAGAAGCGCATCGAGCAGATCGTTTCCGACGTCGAACCGGGCCGCATCTACGAGGGCAAGGTCGCCAAGCTGATGGACTTCGGCGCCTTCGTGACGATCCTGCCGGGCAAGGACGGTCTCGTCCATGTCTCGCAGATTTCCAACGAGCGCGTGGAAAAGGTGTCCGACAAGCTGAAGGAAGGCGACATCGTCAAGGTCAAGGTGCTGGAAGTGGACAAGCAGGGCCGCATCCGCCTGTCCATGAAGGCGGTGACCGAGGAAGAGGGCGCCTGAGTCCTCCTCGGACATAGGTTGGAACCGAAGGCCCGGCTATGCCGGGCCTTCTTTTTTTCGGGCTTTCGCCGATGCGTCACGGGAGTGCCGGTGGATCGCTTTTGCTACGATGCCTGCGTAGATCAGGAGGATGCGCATGAGCGATCAGGCCAACGATGTGATGAAGCAATATCAGGCATGGGCGCAGCAATCGTGGGATGCATGGATGCGATCGCTGCAACTGGCGCATCACCCTGCCGCGCCACCGGCTTCCGACGACCTGCTTTCGCGCGCCCTTGGCGGCTTGAAGAGCTACTCGGACTGGCTGCAGGCGGCCGCGACCGGCGGCGTGGCGGGTGTCGGCCAGGATGACTGGCAGCAATCGCTGCGGCAGCTTTTCACGGGCGCCAGCCAGCCGTTCGCACAAGCCTTCGCCGGGATCGACAACGCCGCGGCGCATGGTTTCGCGCAACAGTGGCAAGCCTGGCTGCAAGCCGCCGCGCAATCGCCTTTCGGTGCCCCGGGGGCCGGTTTCAGCGACGCGCCGGCTTTTGGCTACACGCGCGAACGCCAGCTGCAGCAGCAGGCGCTGGCCGACGCCATTCGCGCTTACCTCGACACCTCCGCCCGCTACCAGGCCCTGATCCTTCGCGCGAACGCGGAGGGTTTCGAGCGCCTGCAGGCGAAGCTCGGAACCCATGCGGAGCCGGGGCGCCAGGTGGAATCCCTGAAAGCGCTGTACGACCTCTGGGTCGATGCGGTCGAAGACGCTTACGCCGACATCGCCTTGTCCGATGAATTCCGCGAAGCGTACGGCGCGATGGTCAACGCACAGATGCACGTGCGTCAGTTGCAGCAGCAGCAGGTCGAATCCGTCTGCCGCGAGCTGGGCATGCCCACGCGCAGCGAGGTCGATTCGCTCGGCAAGCGTGTGCAGGAGCTTCGCCGCGAGATGCGTGCCGCGTCCACGGGAGCCCGCGCACCCAAGGCCGCTGATGATCGCGAACTGGACGCGCTGCGCGCCGAAGTGGCCGCACTCAAGCGCAAGCTGGCCAGCAAGGGCGAAGCGGCGCCGCCGGCTCCCAAGAAAGTCGTATCCGACTCGCTCGGCGATGGCCAGACCAAGCGTAAGCCGCCGGCCCGCCGCTCGGCCAAGACCGTTTCCGCACGCGGCACCCAGCGCAAGCGCAAGTAAGGATCAAGCATGTTCACTCCTCTACGCATCGATCCGGCCAAGGTCCTCGGCGAAGTCGCCGCCTTCCAGCGCAAGCTGGCCGCCGGCATGGAAAGCCTGCGCGGCATGTCTGAGCCCGACTACGCCAACACGCCGCGCGAAGCCATTTATCGCGAAGACAAGCTCACCGTCTGGCACATGAAAGGCCATGGCGCGCCGACCTCGAAGACACCGCTGCTGATTGTGTACGCTCTGGTCAATACCGTGTGGATGACTGACCTGCAGGCGGACCGTTCGCTGGTGCGCAACCTGCTGGAACAGGGCGAGGACGTCTATCTGATCGACTGGGGTTATCCGGACGGCGCCGACCGCTGGCTCACGCTGGACGACTACCTCAACGGCTATCTGGATCGTTGCGTCGATGCCGTGCGCGCACGGCACGGGCTGGGTGCGGTCAACTTGCTCGGCATCTGCCAGGGCGGCGCCTTCTCTCTGTGCTACACCGCGATGCATCCGGAGAAGGTCAAGAACCTGATCACGATGGTCACGCCGGTGGACTACCACACGCCTGACAACATGCTCTCGCACTGGGTGCAGAACCTTGATGCGGATCTGTTCGTCGATACGCTGGGGAACATCCCCGCCGAGCTGATGAACTGGGTCTACCTCACGCTGAAACCGGTGCGCCTGAACCAGCAAAAGTACGTGAGCATGGTCGAGCTGCTGGACAACCGGAAAGAGATGGAGAACTTCCTGCGCATGGAGCGCTGGATCTTCGACTCGCCGGACCAGGCCGGCGAAGCCTTCCGCGAGTTCATCAAGGACTTCTACCAGGGCAACAAGCTCGTGAAGGGCACGCTGACCATCGGCGGGCAACCGGTGGACCTGGGCATGATCACGCAGCCCGTGCTGAATATTTTCGCCGAGCAGGATCATCTGGTGCCGCCGGATGCATCGCGTGCGCTGGGCAAGCACGTGGGTACGACCGATTACACGCAGCTGGCCTTCAAGGGCGGGCATATCGGCATCTATGTATCCAGTCGCGCCCAGCGCGAAGTGCCGCCGGCGATCCACCAGTGGTTGCGGTCCAGGGACTGAATGTCATCGAGGGGGAGAGCATGAACAGCGAAAAGCGTCTTTGCCGTTCCAGTCGCCAGAAAATGCTGGCCGGCGTATGTGGCGGTATCGCCGAATACCTCGGCTGGGACGTCACCATCGTCCGTCTGCTGTGGATCGTTCTGACCATGGCCGGCGGCTCCGGTATCCTTATCTACTTGGTCCTGTGGCTGGTGATGCCGCAGGACACCTGAGTCCACCCGCGGGGCGGGCGCTTGGCGTGCCGCGCCGGCGCACGTTCGCCACCGCATGAGCCAGTGTTTTTCATGACCATCGATTACGACCGTTACGACCGAATTCGCGCCGTGCAGTGGCGCGGCGATCATCTGCGCCTGCTGGACCAGCGGCTGCTTCCGCGCGAAGAGCGCTGGATCGACTGCCGCGATGCCGCGGACGTGACGCAGGCCATCCGCGACCTCGCCGTGCGCGGTGCGCCGGCCATCGGCATCGCCGCGGCCTGGGGCGTGGTACTGGCGGCGAAGCAGGGCGCACCGCTGGAGCCCGCACTGGCGCAGCTGCGGGCTGCGCGCCCCACCGCCGTCAATCTGATGTGGGCGCTGGATCGCATGAAGGCCTGCATTGCGACCACGGGTGCAGATGCTGCGGCGCTCGAGCGCGAAGCGCAGGCCATCCAGGACGAAGATCTGGCCGCCAACCGCCACATGGGCGAACTGGGCGCCGCGCTGATCGCGCCGCATTCGGGCGTGCTTACGCATTGCAATACCGGCTCGCTGGCGACCGCGGGCTTCGGCACCGCGCTCGGTGTGATCCGCGCGGGCGTCAGTGCAGGGCGCATCGAGCAGGTCTACGCCGGCGAAACGCGGCCCTGGCAGCAGGGCGCGCGCCTGACCATGTGGGAGCTGGTGCGCGACGGCATTCCGGCCCGGTTGATCGCCGATTCGGCGGCTTCGCATCTGATGCGCTCCGGTGCGGTGCAATGGGTGATCGTCGGCGCGGACCGCATTGCCGCTAATGGCGATACCGCCAACAAGATCGGCACCTATCAGCTGGCCATTGCCGCACGCCACCACGGCGTGAAGTTCATGGTAGTGGCGCCGTCCTCCACCGTGGACATGGCCACGCCGTCCGGCGAGGCGATCGAGATTGAACTGCGCGATCCGGCCGAGCTGTTGGCGGTGGCCGGGCAGCGCACCGTAGTCGAGGGTGCCGAGGCGTGGAATCCGGTGTTCGACGTGACGCCGGCGGAACTGATCGATGCCATCGTCACCGAGCGCGGCGTCATCGAGCGGCCGAGCGCGCTCGCCATGCAGGCGATGTTCGGCTCATGAAGCTTCGCCGCGAAGCGGGGCTGTTCTTCGTCGGCGGCGTGATCGGCTTCGTCGTGGACGCCGGCGTCGTACAGAGCCTGGTGGCGTTCGCCGACTGGAATGCCTACGTGGCCCGCGTGGTGTCCTTCCTCCTGGCGGCCACGGCGACATGGTGGTGGAACCGCCAGTACACCTTCGCCCATCGTTCCAGCGGCCGTCCGTGGCACCTGGAATGGCTGCACTGGATGGGATTGATGACGGCCGGCGCGCTGGTCAATTACGCCACGTTCGCCGCCATGCTGATCAGTTTCCCCGGCCTTCACCGCTGGCCTGCGGTCGCCGTGGCGGCCGGTTCGGTGGTGGCGGCGCTGGTCAATTTTTCGACAGCGCGAGGGGTGCTTTTCAAGGGCTCCAAAAGCTCCGCGTAAACCCTTGATTCCATTGGTCAAAATACTGTCTTTCGGACGGTATTTCTGTTACACTTCAACGGTTCCATCCGGGCCTGATGCGCGAGCGCCTGAAGCGCGCGCGGCGCGGCCCTTTTTCTTCATCAGGGAAGCCGATTGATGGCAGAACTCGCCAAAGAAGTCATCCGCGTCAACATCGAAGATGAGATGCGCCAGAGCTACCTCGATTACGCGATGAGCGTGATCGTGGGCCGCGCCCTTCCGGACGTCCGCGATGGCCTCAAGCCCGTTCATCGTCGCGTACTGTTCGCGATGAACGAACTGAGCAACGTCTGGAACAAGCCTTACAAGAAGTCCGCCCGCGTAGTCGGTGACGTCATCGGTAAATACCATCCGCATGGCGATGCGTCCGTCTACGACGCCATCGTGCGCATGGCGCAGCCGTTCTCGCTGCGCTACATGCTGGTGGACGGCCAGGGTAACTTCGGCTCGGTCGACGGCGACAACGCCGCAGCCATGCGTTACACCGAGGTGCGCATGGCGCGCCTCACGCACGAGCTGCTCGCCGACATCGACAAGGAGACCGTCGATTTCGGTCCCAACTATGACGAGAGCGAGAGCGAGCCGCTGGTGTTGCCCACCCGCGTGCCGAACCTGCTCGTCAACGGCTCCGCCGGCATCGCGGTGGGCATGGCCACCAACGTGCCGCCGCACAACCTCAACGAGGTGATCGCGGCGACCATCGGCCTGATCGACGATCCGTCGCTGTCGGTCGACGATCTCATGCAATACATCCCCGGCCCGGATTTTCCGACCGCGGGCATCATCAATGGCTCCTCCGGCATCGTCGAGGCATACCGGACAGGCCGCGGTCGCATCCTGGTGCGCGCCAAGACCGAGATCGAGACCGAGTCGAACGGCCGCGAGACGATCATCGTCACCGAGCTGCCGTACCAGGTGAACAAGGCTCGCCTGATCGAGAAGATCGCCGAGCTGGTGAAGGAGAAGAAGCTCGAGGGCATCAGCGAGCTGCGCGACGAGTCCGACAAGGACGGCATGCGCGTGGTGATCGAGATCCGCCGCGACGCGATGGCCGACGTGGTCCTGAACAACCTGTTCCAGCAGACCCAGCTGCAGGTGACGTTCGGTATCAACATGGTCGCGCTGTTGGACGGCCAGCCGCGCCTGCTGAACCTCAAGGACATCCTCGAGGCCTTCATCCGCCACCGCCGCGAGGTGGTCACTCGCCGCACCATTTTCGAACTGCGCAAGGCGCGCGCCCGTGCGCACATCCTCGAAGGCCTCACCGTCGCGCTGGCCAATATCGACGAGATGATCGAGTTGATCCGCAGCTCCGCTTCGCCGCAGGAGGCGCGCGAGCGCATGCTGGCGCGCAAGTGGCAGCCGGGCATGGTGGCGACGCTGCTGGCCGCGGCCGGCGCCGAGTCGTCGCGTCCGGAAGACATGGATCCGCGCGACGGCCTGAAGGCCGACGGCTACCAGCTGTCCGACGCGCAGGCCCAGGAAATCCTGGCCATGCGCCTGCACCGCCTGACCGGCCTGGAGCAGGAAAAGCTCTCCGACGAATACCGCGAGATTCTCGAGACCATCCGCGGCCTGATCGAGATCCTCGAAGATCCGGCAAAGCTGCTGGCGGTGATCCGCTCCGAGCTCGAAGTGATCAAGGAAGAGTTCGGCGATGCGCGCCGCACCGAGATCCAGCATTCGCAGGAAGATCTCAACGTCCTGGACCTGATCGCGCCCGAAGACGTGGTGGTCACGCTGTCGCATACCGGCTACGTCAAGCGCCAGCCGGCCAGCACGTACCGGGCGCAGCGCCGCGGCGGCAAGGGTCGTTCGGCATCCGCGCTGAAGGACGAGGATTTCGTCGAGCAGCTGTGGGTGGTCAACACCCATGACACGCTGCTGACCTTCACCAGCACCGGTCGCGTGTACTGGCTCAACGTGTACCAGATGCCGGAATCCGGCCCGAACGCGCGCGGCAAACCGATGGTGAACCTGCTGCCGCTGGCTCAGGGCGAGAAGGTGCAGGCCGTGCTGCCGGTACGTGAGTACAGCGACGACCGCTACGTGTTCTTCGCCACCAAGCAGGGCACGGTGAAGAAGACGCCGCTCAACGAGTTCGCCTTCCAGCTGCAGAAGGGCAAGATCGCCATCAACCTGGACGAGGGCGATGCGCTGGTTAATGTCGCGCTGACGGACGGCAACAGCGACGTGCTGCTGTTTGCCTCCAACGGCAAGACAGTGCGCTTCGACGAAGGCGAAGTGCGGTCAATGGGCCGTACCGCCACGGGTGTGCGCGGCATGAAGCTGGCCGATGGCGCCGAAGTGGTGTCGTTGATCGTGGCCGAGCCCACTGGCGACATTCTCACCGCCACAGCACGCGGTTACGGCAAGCGCACTGTGCTCGACGAGTTCCCCAAGAAGGGGCGCGGTACGCAGGGCGTCATCGGCATTCAGTGCTCCGAGCGTAACGGTGGCCTGGTCGCCGCCGTCCAGGTCACCGATGCGCACGAGCTGATGCTGATCTCCAATCAGGGCACTCTGGTGCGCACCCGCGTGGCAGAGGTTTCGCAGCT
This sequence comes from Dyella sp. CR10, assembly GCF_055814425.1. Taxonomy (NCBI): domain Bacteria; kingdom Pseudomonadati; phylum Pseudomonadota; class Gammaproteobacteria; order Lysobacterales; family Rhodanobacteraceae; genus Dyella; species Dyella sp. CR10. The sequence goes on along the minus strand of NZ_CP185986.1, from coordinate 2,499,105 downwards.
CGGCCGTAATACGCAGGGTGTGACCCTGATCCGCTTGCCGGCCGAGGAATCGCTGGTCAGCGTGGTGCGCCTGGACGCGGAGGAAGAAACGGAAAGCAATGGCGACGACGTGGACGGTGGCATCGCCGGCACGCCGGGCGAAGCGACGGACGGCGCGGCAGCGCCGGGCGACGCCGAGACGCCGACCGAGGAGTAGGGCCTCGCCGGTCGTCGCGGCCGGCTTGCCTGATACGTCAACCGCCTGCCTTGCGGCAGGCGGTTTTTTTTAGCGTGCGGATTTTCCGGCAGGACTCAGTGATAGCTGGCGGTGACGATTTCCGCTTCTTCAGGCGCGAAGTCTGCGAAGTACTCCAGCAGATCAGATGGCCATTCGGTAGCGCCGATCGACTCCCTGCCGATATGCAAAGACGTTGTCGCCGACGCCGGGTGAGAGCCGTGCAGGCGGCGCAAGGAATCTGTCGGCACGACGATGGCGCCGCGGAAATGGATGGTCCCGCCTGGCTCACCGGCGCATGCCGTCGTAGATGCTGTCACCAGCGCGGCCGCGATAAGTGTGGCGATGGCCTTGTGTGGATGGATCAAGCGTGAGCTCCCATGGTGTTTGCCCTTGAAGGACGACCGTCCGGGGCGGGAGCTAAAGTGCGGCGTTCCGGTGCATCGAACCTGCCGACGATGTCACGGATACACGGCAGTGACGAGCTTTGCGCTCCCGTTGGCGTAGGTCGCGAAGTAATCGAGCAGATCGATGGGTAATCGCGTCAAGGCATGGCGAACGGATTCGGTGCCTACATGGGCGACGCGCGGTTCCGTCGAAGACGGCAGCAAGCCTGCGACGAATCGTTGTCCCGGAAGCGTAGGGGCGACGATCGAACCTATGAAATGGATCTGGCCAAGGCTGCGGTTGTCGGCATGCGAGGCCAAGGAAAGCGCAGCAGTGGTGACGAATGAAGCGAGCAGCAATGACTTGCGGAAACGCGTGTTCATGGCGGCCTCCAAAGCAATGACGGTGACCAGACATGTACGCGTTGAAATAAGAATATTCAATTAGACATTTCTTACCCAAGAGGCTCGCACATCGGTTCTTGCAGCCAGCCATTCGCGATCAATCTTGTGGTCTGGTACGGCTTGCCCGCGGCTCGACCTGACGTTTGAAGGGGAAATACGGCGGTTCAAAGGTCACGACGGACAAGGGCCTGGGAAGCAGTGCTTCCTGCCTCACGCCGATGGCGGAAGGTCGCCACGGCTTTTCCTGCGCGAATCGTTCGATGGAGTCGTACTCGCCGAACCAGCCGAAGCGGTCCAGTACGAAGGGAAGCCCTTCCGCGTTCAACGGGTCGTTGCGATCGGCCACATGCATGTGCAAATGAGGCCCGGTCGTTTCGCCGCTATAGCCCAGGCGGCCGATGACGTCGCCGCGCCGGACTTTCTGGCCTGCCTTCACGGCGATGCTTCCGGTCTGCAGATGTTCGTAGAACACGTACTGGCCATGGCCCAGATCGAGGCTCACATAATTACCGGCGGCATCCTGCAAGGACACGTGTGTCGGCTTGCCCGGATCGACCCTGTCCGGTTCCGGCATGCCATCGACCGCAGCGGCCACCGTGGCGTCGGCGCCGGCCAGGACATCTTCGCCATAGCCCATCCAGTGAGTCGCCATGGTGGCATCGCCCGTGGTGTAGCGTCCCGCCGAATCGACCTTGATCCAATCCACCGCAAAGCGGCCGGGGATGTGCACCGCTCCCGCCACCGCGTACAGCGTGCGGCGGTGGCCGCGTGGCCACGATGCGTCGTAGATGGCAGCCCAATAGCCTCCTCGAAGCGGCGGCGCGAGTACCACCGGCGATGGCCATGAGGAGAGCGCTATCGATCCTCCCTCGATGCTGATGGCGCGGTGTTCGCCTTCTGTTTCTTCGGCCTCCAGTCGATGCGTCAGGCGGATTCCCGCAGGCGGCGGTGACGCGATCGGAAGGTTGATATAGACCACAGTGCGAATGCCGGGAGGAATGGTCAGGAGATCGCCATGTCCGCGCGGCAGATCGGTTCTGCCGAGCATGGAACTCAAGGCGGGCAGGGAATCGCGCTCGTCGTACTGGCGAAGAACCTCGCCGGTATCCGCCGTCACGATAGCGAGCCGGCGCAAGCGCAACGGCGCGCTGGCGAAATTGGTCAGATGCAGCTCGTAGGCCAGCTGCCATGCCTGCCCGATGCGCGCCGGCGACGGCTGCCAGGGCACCTGCACATCGAACCCCGTGGCGAGCGGGGCTGTGCCGGACTGTTGCGGATGTTGCTCTGCGAATAGGGAAGGCGACCACGATACGGCGCCTGTAAGGGTCAGCATGGCCAGGGGCTTACCGATGACCGAGATGATCTTCATGCCGTCCCCCCCAACGTCAGTGCGGCACGGTGCGCAAGAACCGGTTTGCGTACCAGTGCCTTGCCGCGAGCGGTGCGCCCGCGGCCGGCCCACGGGAATGCCGGGCGTTTCATCCGTCCAGCGCCGTTAGCATCGCTTCTGCGCTGGACACGCGAAATTCTCCTGGCGCCTCAAGGTGGAGCTGCCTGACCACGCCATCCTCCGCATACAGCGCGAAGCGGCGCGCGCGCAGTCCCATGCCGTAGGCGGCGCCATCCAGTTGCAGTCCCAGAGCCAGGGTGAAGCTGCCGTTGCCGTCGGCAAGCATCAGCATGCCGGGTGGCACCTGCTGGTCGCGCGCCCAGGCCTGCATCACATAGGCATCGTTGACCGCCAGACAGGCCACGTCCACGCCGCGCTGCTGGAACTCGGCGTAATGCTGCACATACCCGGGCAGGTGCTTGTTGGAGCAGGTAGGGGTGAAGGCGCCCGGCACGGCGAACAGCACCACCTTGCGATGCGCGAAGCATTCGGACGTCCGGCGGGACTGGATCTCGCCGCCGACGATCGCTTTCAGTTCGAGGTCGGGTAGCGGCTGGCCGATCTGGATCGTCATGTGAATTCCCAAGCATCAAATGAATGCGCGGATGCTAGCGCCTGGCGGCCGCAGCTGTCGTCTTGAATCGATCCGGCCCGCACCTATCTAGGACGCAGGCGGTGATGGCACCGCAACCATTTCGAGAGGACAGCCCCATGTACCTGGGACGCAATCTTTCCTGGAACAACCATGCCCTGGGCGATTTCCGCCAGGCCGTCGACCGCTTGTTCAATCCCGACGAAGTCGATCCGAACCGTGGCGCGGCCGCGCACTGGGCGCCGCGCGTGGACATCAAGGAAGACGAGCAGCGCTACGTGATTCTCGCCGACATTCCGGGCATCGACCCGGCCCAGATCGAGGTGAGCATGGACAAGGGTGTGCTCACCATCAAGGGCGAGCGCAAGCAGGAGACGGTCGAGAACGGCCGTGTCACCCGCCAGGAGCGCGCGCATGGCGCCTTCTTCCGCCGCTTCGCGCTGCCTGATGGCGCCGATGCCGAGGGCATCACCGCGTATGGCCGCCATGGCGTGCTTGAGGTTTCCATCCCCAAGCGGGCAGAGACCGCGCCGCGGCGCATTACCATCGAAACCACGCACTGAGTCGTCGACCAGTGTTGCGGCTGCGGCCCGCTGCGGACCATGATCCGCAGCGGGCCGTCCGCGTTGCTTGAACCAGTTGCCGGGGAGTGGCGGTGGAATTCAAAGATTATTACGAGATCCTGGGCGTGAAGCCGGACGCCAGCGAGGCCGACATCAAGTCGGCCTATCGCAAGCTCGCCCGCAAATATCATCCGGACAAGAACAAGGAAGCGGGCGCCGAAGAGAAGTTCAAGGCCATCAACGAGGCCAACGAAGTGTTGCGCGACCCGGAAAAGCGTCGCGCCTACGACAACCTGCGCGCCGGCGGTTACCGCGGCGGCGAGCAGTTCCGCCCGCCGCCGGGCTGGGGACAGGGCCACGGTTTCGATGTCGGCGACATGGGCCATGGCGGCGATTTCAGCGACTTCTTCGAGAGCCTGTTCGGTCGCGGCGCCGCCGGCGCGGCACGCGGTGCGCCGCGTGCGATGCGCGGCAACGATATCCAGGCGCAGGTGCAGATCGAACTGCAGACCGCGTTCGATGGCGGTCGTACGCGAGTGGCGCTGCACGACGGCAGCGGCAACGAACGCGTGCTGGAAGTGAAGATCCCCGCCGGCATCCAGACCGGGCAGGTGATCCGCCTGTCCGGACAGGGGCATTCCGGCCGCAACGGCGGCCCCAATGGCGACCTGCTGCTGGAAGTGCATATCCGCGACGACGCCCGCTTCCGCCTTGAGGGACGCAACGTGCTGCACGTGCTGCCGATCGCGCCATGGGAAGCCGCGCTGGGCGCCACGGTGCCGGTGCCGACACTGGCCGGCGCGGTGGACCTGCGCATTCCCGCCGGTTCGCAGTCCGGTCGCAAGCTGCGTCTGAAGGGGCGTGGCATGCCGGGTCCACAGCCGGGCGATCAGCTGGTGGAGCTGTCCATCCGCACGCCGCCGGCGGAGACGGAGGCGCAGCGCGAGGCGTACGAGGCCTTGCGCGATGCATTCGAAGGATTCGATCCGCGGCGTTGACCTCAGCCGTTCCGGCCTCGGCCGGGACGGCGAGCCATAAAAACGGCGCCCTTGGGCGCCGTTTTTTTTTAGCTGATGACTCGCTGGCGGTTCAGGCCGGCAGCAACCCCTTCAGCGTCTCGACCAGCTCTTCTTCCTTGATCGGCTTGGTGACGTAAGCCTTGGCGCCCTGGCGCAAGCCCCAGACCTTGTCGGTTTCCTGGTCCTTGGTGGTCACCAGGATCACCGGGATGTGCTGGGTCTCCGGATCCTTGCTGATGGTGCGCGTCGCCTGGAAACCGTTGAGATTGGGCATGACCACGTCCATCAGGATCAGGTCGGGCTTCTCGCGCTTGGCGACTTCGACGCCGGCGGCACCGTCTTCCGCAGTCAGGGTCTCATGCCCCAGCTTCTCGACGATGCGCTTGATGCCAAGCAACTGCGACGGCGAATCGTCGACGATCAGAATACGTGCCATAAGGTGGGGGTCCCCTTGTTGTTTCGGAGGATTCTAAGCCGCGTTAGCGGCTCTTCCAAGTCTGTTCAGGTTCGGAATCAAGCCTGCAATCGCACGATGGTGCGACCGAAGGACTCACCCGCCAGCATGTGTCCGAACACGCCGGGCAATTGCTCCAGGGTCACCTCGCGGGTGGCGATGCGCTCCAGGTGCCGCGGCTTCCAGTCGTCGGACAGGTGTTGCCATACGCGATCGCGGATGTCCCGCGGGGTGCCGGCCGAAGCGATGCCGAGCAGGCTGGCGCCGCGGATGATGAAAGGCATCACTGTGCTCTGGAAGTCGATGCCGCCCGCATTGCCGCAGATCGCCACGTTGCCGTAGGGCGCCACCAGTGGCAGCAGGCCGGCGAGCATGGCGCCGCCGACATTGTCCAGCGCGCCGCCGAAGCGGGCCGAATCCATCGGCTTGCCGCTGAAGGCGAGCTGGTGCCGGTCGATGCATTCGGTCGCGCCCAGGCCGCGCAGAACATCGAAATGGTCCTTCTTGCCGCTGATGGCGTGCACTTCGTAGCCGGCGCGGCTGAAGATGTCGATCGCCAGCATGCCCACGCCGCCCGACGCGCCGCTCACGGCGATGGGGCCTAGTGCGGGCGTCTGGCGGTTGTCCTGCATGCGCAGCAGGGCCAGCGCGGCGGTGAAACCCGCCGTGCCGATCACCATGCTCTCGCGCAGGCTCAGGCCCTTCGGCAAAGGGATGGTCCAGCGCGCATCCAGCCGGGCGTATTCGCCATAACCACCGTCGCGCGTTTCGGACAGGCCGCTGCCGGTGCACAGCACCGCGTCGCCTTCCTTGAAGGACGGATCGGCGGAGGCCACCACGGTGCCGGCGACATCGATGCCGCCGTTGAGCGGATACTGGCGGAGGATCTTGCCTTCGCCGGTGCCGGCCAGCGCGTCTTTGTAGTTGACCGACGAGTAGGCCACCTTCACCAGCACTTCGCCCGCGCTCAGCGCCTGCGTGCTCATCGTCTCGATGCCGCCGCGGTAGCCGGAGGCGTCATTGTGGATGCGGAAGGCGCGGAACTGATGATCGGTCATGGCGGGTGTCTCCGTTGGCGCGGGCTGGCGGCTCAGGCTTCGACGATGCTGCGGTCGATCCACTTGGGCAGGTACTGGCCCTCGTAGTGCTCCATCCAGTGGAACAACTTCTCCATGCTATCGCCGAACCATACGCTGTCGCGCTGCTCGGCGCGCACGAAACGCTCGTCCACCATGTGATCGAGCATGCCGCGCAACTGGCGGTAGTAGCCACGCACGTCGAGGAACGCGCACGGGTAGCTGTGCAACCCGAGTTGTGCCCAAGTCAGCATTTCGAACATCTCGTCCATGGTGCCGAAACCGCCGGGCAGGGCGACGAAAGCATCGGCCAGTTCGAACATGCGCGTTTTGCGCTCGTGCATGGTTTCCACCACCTCGAGCTTGGTCAGTCCCGCGTGCGCCACTTCGCGCTCCACCAGCTGGCGCGGAATCACACCGATGGCCTGGCCGCCGGCGGCGAGCACTGCGTCGGCGACCGTACCCATCAGGCCGACCTTGCCGCCGCCGTAGACCAGCGCGATGCCGCGCCTGGCCATCTCGGTGCCGAAGGCACGGGCCTTCTCGACGTATTCGGGATCGCCGCCCGGGCTGGAGCCGCAATAGACGCAAAGAGCAGTGGGGCGGGGCATAGGCGTCTCCGGAAAAGGGAAATAAGAGCCAGGGGTGGGTGGCGAAGGCGTGAAGCCCGGCGATCGCGCCGTCGGGCCGGAAAAACAGCGCGGCCCGCCCATGTCGCCACGAGCGGGCCGCGGATGGCCTTGCGGCGGGCGTTTAGTTGCCCTTGTGGATGGCGCGCTTGTCGACCGACAGGGCGGCCTCGTGCACGGCCTCCGACAGCGTCGGATGCGCATGGACGATGCGGGCCAGATCTTCGGCGGAGCCCTTGAACTCCATCGTCACCACGGCCTCGGCGATCAGCTCGGACACGCCCGGGCCGACCATGTGCACGCCCAGCAGGCGATCGGTCTCGGCATGGGCGAGCATCTTCACCTGGCCGATGGCCTCGTTCATCGCCACGGCGCGGCCGATGGCGGCGAACGGGAAGGTGCCGACCTTGTACGGGATGCCGGCGTCCTTCAGTTCCTTCTCGGTCTTGCCTGCCCAGGCGATTTCCGGCTCGGTGTAGATCACCCACGGAATCGTGTCGAAGTTGATGTGACCGGCCTTGCCGGCGATCCACTCCGCCACTGCCACGCCTTCCTCGGAACCCTTGTGCGCCAGCATCGGGCCGCGCACGGCGTCGCCGATGGCCCACACGCCGTCCACGCCGGTGTGGTTGTGCTCGTCGACCACGATGCGGCCGCGCTCGTCCAGTTTCACACCGGTGTCGTCGGCCAGCAGGCCGGCGGTGTAGGCGCGGCGGCCCACGGCCACTAGCAGCTTGTCGACCGTCAGCTCGTGCGAACCGTCCTTGTCTTCATAGGTGAGGGCCACTTCGTTGCCCTTCACTTCGGCCTTGGTCAGCTTGGCGCCCAGCTTGATCTTGAGCCCCTGCTTGGCGAATTCCTTGGCGGCGATCTTGGCCACGTCGGCGTCGGCCACCGAGAGGAAGTCCGGCAGGGCTTCCAGGATGGTCACGTCCGCACCCAGGCGATTCCACACGCTGCCCAGCTCCAGGCCGATCACGCCGGCACCGATCACGCCGAGGCGCTTGGGCACTTCCGGGAAATCCAGCGCGCCGGCATTGTCGACGATGTTCTTGCCGTCGAACTTGGCGAACGGCAGCTCGATCGGCACCGAGCCGGAGGCGAGGATCACGTTGGTGGCGCTGATGGTCTGCTTGCTGCCGTCCGGCGCGGTGATCTCGACATTGTTGCCCTTGAGCAGCTTGCCGGTGCCGAAGTACGGCGTGACCTTGTTGGCCTTGAACAGCTGGCCGATGCCGCCGGTGAACTGCTTGACGATCTTGTCCTTGCGGCCAATGAAGGTGGCCACGTCGATCTTCGCGTTGTCGGCGCTGATGCCATGCACCGCGAAGTTGTGCGTCAGGTTGTGGAACTGCTTGGAGGAATCCAGCAGCGCCTTGGACGGGATGCAGCCCACGTTGAGGCAGGTGCCGCCGAGAGCCTGCTTGCCGTCCTTGCCGGTGAAGGCGTCGATGCAGGCGGTCTTCAGGCCCAGCTGCGCGGCGCGGATCGCGGCCACGTAGCCGGCCGGGCCGGCGCCGATGACGATGACGTCGAATTTGTCGCTCATGGTTGTTCCTTGCTGCGTGACGTCGCCAGGCGCACGTCAGGATGAAGCGGGGGAGGTGATGCGGCGAGCAGGGGCTTTTCGCATCTGCTCGCCGCCACAGCTTCGTACATGGGAGCGCGAACGCTCACATGCAAGCTCAGAGACCCAGCAGCATGCGCTGCGGATTCTCCAGCTGGTTCTTGATGTCCACCAGGAACAGCACCGCGTCCTTGCCGTCGATGATCCGGTGGTCGTACGACAGCGCCAGGTACATCATCGGCGCGGCGATCACCTGGCCGTTCTCGACAATCGGGCGCTCCTTGATGGTGTGCATGCCCAGGATGGCGCTTTGCGGCGGGTTCACGATCGGGGTCGACAGCAGCGAACCGAAGGTGCCGCCGTTGGTGATGGTGAAGGTGCCGCCCTGCAGGTCGTCCAGGCCCAGCTTGCCAGCGCGCGCCTTCTGGGCGTACTCGACGATGCCCTTCTCGACGTCGGCGAAGCTCATGTTCTGCACGTCGCGCAACACCGGCGTCACCAGGCCCTTGTCGGTGGACACGGCGATCGAGATGTCCTGGTAGCCGTGATAGACGATGTCGTTGCCATCGACCGAGGCATTGACGATCGGATGGCGCTTCAGCGCTTCGGCGGCGGCCTTGACGAAGAAGCTCATGAAGCCGAGCTTCACGCCGTTGGACTTCTCGAACTGCTCGCCCAGCGTCTTACGCATCTTGGCGACTTCGGCCAGGTTCACTTCGTTGAACGAGGTGAGCATGGCGATCGAATTCTTCGACTGCATCAGACGCTCGGCGATGCGCGCGCGGATGCGGGTCATCGGCACGCGCTCTTCCGGACGCGCGCCAGGGGTCGGCTTCACCGCCGGCGCGGCGGCGGCCGGAGCGGCAGCGCCCTTGCCGTAATTGACCAGGTCTTCCTTGGTCACGCGGCCATCGCGACCGGTGCCGGCGACCTTGGAGGCGTCGATGTTCTGCTCGGTGGCCACGCGCAGGCCGGCCGGCGACAGGTCGGCGTTGCCGGCGGCGGCCTTCGGGGCGGCAGGCGCGGCGGCGGGCACCGGTGCAGCGGCGGGGGCGGCAGCGGCCGGAGCCGGCGCGGCGGCCACGGCGCCTTCCTCGATCACCGCGATCACCTGCTGGCTGGTCACGGTGTCGCCGGAGTTGAACTTGAGCTCCTTGATCACGCCGTCGACCGGGGCAGGCACTTCCAGCACCACCTTGTCGGTTTCGAGGTCGACCAGGTTCTCGTCGCGCTTGACGGCGTCGCCGACCTTCTTGTGCCAGGTGGCGATGGTGGCGTCGGAGACGGACTCGGGCAGGACGGGGACTTTGACTTCGATAGACATGTTGTTTCCTTAGTAAGTGCGTTCATCCGTGAACGCCAACGTCAAAAGCGGCCATCCATGGCCGCACTATTCAGGAGTCTTATTCTGCCGCGTGGTCGGTGCCGATCGGCGCGACCAGCGCCTGCTCGACGAGTGCCGTCTGCTCGGCGACGTGCGTGTTGAGATGTCCGGCGGCCGGTGCCGGCGAGCGAGCGCGTCCCGCGTAGGACAGGCTCTGCTTGCTGCCGACGCAAGCCTGCAGGTGATGGCGGATCTGGAACCAGGCGCCCTGGTTCATCGGCTCTTCCTGGCACCAGATCACTTCCTTGGCGGAAGGATACTTTTCCAGTTCGGCCGTGACTTCCGGGCGCGGGAACGGATACAGCTGCTCGACGCGCACGATGGCGACGTCGGTCAGGCCGCGCTTCTCGGCATCTTCCAGCAGGTCGTAGTAGACCTTGCCCGAGCACAGCACCACGCGCTTGACCTTCTTGGCCGGCAGATCGCGGTGCTCGCCGATCACCAGCTTGAACTCGCCGCTGGCCAGCTCGTCCAGCGTGGAGATCGCCAGCTTGTGGCGCAGCAGCGACTTGGGCGTCATCACGATCAGCGGCTTGCGCGTCGGGCGCACCATCTGGCGGCGAATCATGTGGAACGCCTGGGCCGGCGTGGTGGGCACGCAGACCTGCATGTTGTCCAGCGCGCACAGCTGCAGGAAGCGCTCCAGGCGCGCGGAGGAATGCTCCGGACCCTGGCCTTCGTAGCCGTGCGGCAGGAACAGCGCCAGGCCGCACAGGCGGTTCCACTTGGCCTCGCCCGAGCTGATGAACTGGTCGATCACCACCTGCGCGCCGTTGGCGAAGTCGCCGAACTGGCCTTCCCAGATGTGCAGCGTGTAAGGATCGGTCGTGGCGTGGCCGTATTCGAAGGCCATCACCGCCTCTTCGCTGAGCAGCGAGTCGATCACCTCCACGCTGGCGTTGTCGCGCAGCATGGCCAGGGGCATGAAGGTGTGCCCGTCCTTCTGGTCGTGCAGCACTGCGTGGCGGTGGAAGAAGGTGCCGCGGCCGACGTCCTGGCCGACCAGGCGCAGGTTGTAGCCCTGGTCGATCAGGGTGGCGTAGGCCAGGTTCTCGGCGAAGCCCCAGTCGCCCGGCAGTTCGCCCGCGGCCATCTTGCGGCGGTCGTCGTAGATCTTGGCCACGCGCGACTGCAGCGTGATGTCGCCGGGCATCTCCAGGATCTTGCTGGCCAGTTCCACCAGCTTGCCCTTGGGCACGCCGGTGTCGGTCTGGGTCGACAGCTTGCCGCCGATGAACTGGTTCCAGTCCACCTCGATGTCCTTGACCAGTGCCTGCGTCAGCTCGGTCATCGGGTTGCCGGCTTCCAGGCGCGAACGGTATTCCTCGACCAGCTTCTGGCCGTCGCCGTCGGCGATCACGCCCTCCTTGACCAGGCTCTGCGCGTACAGATCGCGTGTGGTCGGGCGGGCGCGGATGATCTGGTACATCACCGGCTGCGTCGCGGCCGGCTCGTCGGCCTCGTTATGGCCGTGGCGGCGATAGCAGACTAGGTCGATCACCACGTCCTTGCGGAACTGCTTGCGGAAGTCGTAGACCAGGCGCGTGGCCTGGATCACCGCTTCCGGGTCGTCGCCGTTCACGTGCAGCACCGGCGCATTGACCATCTTGGCCAGGTCGGTGCAGTACAGCGTGGAGCGCGCGTCCTGCGGGTTGGACGTGGTGAAGCCCACCTGGTTGTTCACCACGATGTGCAGGGTGCCGCCGATCTTGAAACCGCGGGCCTGCGACATGTTGAACAGCTCCATGTTCACGCCCTGGCCCGCCAGCGCGGCGTCGCCATGGATGAGCACGGCCATCGACTGCTGGCGATCGCCGTCGCGACGGCGGATCTGGCGCGAATGCACCGAGCCGGCCACCACCGGATTGACGATCTCCAGATGCGACGGGTTGAACGCCAGCGCCACGTGCACGCCGCCGTTGGGCGTCTTGACGTCGGCGGAGAAGCCCATGTGGTACTTCACGTCGCCCGAGTGCGCCGGGTCGTCCGGATGCTCGAACTTGCCCTCGAACTCGTTGAACAGCGTCTTCGGCGGCTTGCCCAGGATGTTGACCAGCACGTTGAGGCGGCCGCGGTGGGCCATGCCGATGACCACTTCCTTGATGCCGTTGTCGCCGGCGGTGCGGACGATGTCGTCCACCATCGGGATCAGGCTGTCGCCGCCTTCCAGCGAGAAGCGCTTCTGGCCGACGTACTTGGTGTGCAGGTAGCGCTCCAGGCCCTCGGCCGCGGTCAGCTCGGCCAGCAGGCGCTGCTTGCTCGTCTTGTCCAGCCCGGCGCTGCCGCCGGCCTTCTCCAGGCGGGTATAGATCCAGTTGCGCTGTTCATGGTTGCTGATGTGCATGAACTCGGCGCCGATGGTGCCGGTGTACACCTTCTTCAGGCGCGCCAGCAGGTCGCGCAGCTTCATGCGCTGGCCGCCGCCGGCGAAGTTGCCGCAGTCGAATTCGGTGTCCAGATCGGCATCGCTCAGGCCGTGGAAGGCCAGGCCCAGATCCGGGGCGGGCAGCTTCTCGGCCAGGCCCAGCGGATCGAGGTCGGCGGCCAGGTGGCCGCGCGAGCGATAGGCGGTGAGGATGCGCAGCACGGCTGCCTGCTTGCGCGCGTGCTCGTCGTCCATCGGAGCGGCGGCGACGGCGCGCTGCTTTTGTGCGGCCTCAATACGCGCAATGGCCGCGGAGTGGGGCACGTCCCCGGACTCGCGGCCTTTGAAAGTCTGGAAGTACTGGTTCCATTCGGCGGGTACCGACGAGGCGTCGGCCAGCCAGGACTCATACAACTGCTCGACATAATCGGCGTTGCCGCCGGCGAGTTGGGACGAATCGAAGAACTCGCGAATCAGATTTGTGCTCACGTCACCACCGGTGAGGGAAGGGAGGCCTGCAGCCATCCGTCGGCCTGGCGGATGGCGGGGAAAAATCCTGTTAATTATAGCCCCGGGGTGCTGCACAGCGGCAACCCGGCAAACGGGATAAAAGTGGGGTTGGCGGTTGCCTTTTCGAGAGGCGGGGGTACCGACCATCGTCGTAGCCATGCGGTTTGCAGCGGCTCGCCGGCACGGAGCCGCGTGCTGACGGCCCGATGCCACGAGCCGGTTGGCGTTCAGCCGGAAAGGTCAGAGGCCCAGCGGCAGCAGTGCGGTGGCGCGCGCCGAACGCTCCCACACCTCGTCGAAATGCTGCAGCAGCGGGGCCTGGCCGGCCCGGTCGGCCAAGGATGCGCGCCCTCGCGGCCTGGCGGCCTCGGGTTGGAACAGATAGCCACCGGCATCGGTCAGCAGATAGGCCGAGGTGTACGCCAGATCGAGTTCTTCGGTTGGTACGCGGATCAGCACCGCGCTGGGCAGGCGCTGTGCCAGCGCAATCAGCCGGTGGCTGTCGCGCAGTGCCGCGGCCGCGTCGTGCAGCAGGACGCGGATCTCCGCCCCGCGCCCGGAGGTGGCGATGCGGCGCAGCTCGTCCATCTCGGCAACGCCGGCATAGCTATCGGCGGACAGCGCCGGCTGGTAGATCGCCAGGCGGTAGCGGGCGCCGCGCAGGAGCTGCAGGCGCGCCTCGTCCAGCGCGTCGCGGTCGCCGATGGCGAGGGTCGCCGGTAAGGTTGCCGGTGCCGGGCGGGCATCGCCGGCCAGCGCGAGCGTCATGGTCCGGTGCGGGATGCCGGCATCGTCGAACACCTCGCCATGCGCCACGAAGCCCTCGCGCTCATAGAAGCGGATCGCCTGCACCTGCGCGTCCAGCGACACCTCCGGCCAGCCCAGGGCCCGCGCCCGGACGACCAGCTCGCGCAGGATCGCCGCGCCCACGCCGGCGCCGCGCCAGGGTGCCCGTACCGCCATGCGCCCGATCTTGTGCGCAGGGGTGAGGCGACCGCAGGCGATCGGCTGACCGGCCGCGTCGCGCGCCAGGACATGGATCGAAGGCTCGTCCAGCTCGTCCCATTCCAGGGTTTCAGGCACCTGCTGTTCGTGCACGAACACTTCCAGCCGGATCTCGCGCAGCGCCTCGCGGTCGCGCTCGCGCGCCCAGTCGGCGGGCTCGAGGTGGAAATCCTGCAGGTTCACCGGCGGCGCGCCTTGTGGGGAATCAGGTGGCCATCGTTGACCAGTGCCAGCAACAGCGCGCGGTCGGCGGCGCCGAGCTTGCCGCCGAAGGCCAGCTCGCGTTCGGCGCACAGCAGCTCGGCCAGCTCGGCAGGCGCCGGATAGGCCTGCCCATTGGCGAACAGCGTGGCGCCGCCCTTGCCCTTGGCCCAGGCCAGACGCGCCCAGGGATGGCGCAGCAGCTGCGCACCCTCGCCAAGCAGCTTGGCCAGCGCGGCGTCGGTGGTTTCCTTGGCCGGAACCGCCGGCGTACGCGCCACGCGGTAGCGGGTGATGAAACGGCCGAACCAGTCGGTGAGGGTGGCATCGTCCAACTGCGCGAAGGGCAGGGCCTCACGCACCCGCGCCAGCGCGTCGCGGTCGATCTCGCCGGTAGCGCGGGCGGGCTTGAGATCCGGATCGGCGTAGCGCGCTTCGTCCGGCAGGCGCTCGGCCAGGTAATCGGCCAGGTCGCCGGTGAGTTCGGCGCGCGAGGGCGCGCGCATGCCCACCGAGATGGTCATGCAGGGGCCGCCGAAGGCGACGCCGTCATGCGGCACGCCGGGCGGCAGGTAAAGCATGTCGCCCGGTTCCAGCAGCCACTCGTGGGTGGGCTCGAAGTGCTTGAGCTGTTTCAGTTCCACGTCGTCGCGGAACTCGGTGGGCGCGGCGGGATCGTCGCTGATCGCCCAGTGGCGCTGACCCAGCCCCTGCAGCAGGAACACGTCGTACTGGTCCACGTGCGCGCCCACGCCGCCACCGGGCTCGGCATACGAAATCATGATGTCGTCCACCCGCCAGCTCGGCAGGAAGCGGAACGATTCCAGCAGCGCGGCCACATCCGCGTCCCACTTGTCCACGTCCTGCACCAGCAAGGTCCAGTTTTCGCTGGGCGTCTTGGCGAAGTCCGCCTCGCTGAGCGGGCCGGTCTTCACCGTCCAGCGGTCGCGCCGTGCGTCATGGATGATCAGCCGCGACAGCGCCTCTTCCTCGCAGGCCAGCCCGGCCAGGTCGTCCGGCTGCAGCGGAGGCGTGAAATCGGGGAAAGCGTTGCGGATCAGCAGGGGACGCTTCTGCCAGTAGTCGCGCAGGAATTGGGCCGGGCTCATGCCCAGGGGCTGCCGGGCCGAGCCGCGGACTTCGATGGGGAGGGTGGTCTTGGTCATCGGGGGATTGTACGGGGAGCCGGCGTGGCGGGCCTCTGTGCCGTGGCGACGGGCCTCGATCGCCCAGTGCTTAGGAGAGAGAGCGAGCGCGGCCGGGTGTCCGGCCTTAACGCAGAAATAATGGAAACGGCATGTGCATATGTCGACACATCCTTTCCGGCATAAGCGGTGAGGCGGCTATCTTCGAGGAATAGACGTATAGACGTCCAAAGAAGGTAGTGCCTTGAACGCCGTCGTTTCCCATGAATCCCTTGCCTCGCCGCTGGCCGCCGACAAGGCCGCCCAGCTCCATCGGCTGCTGGAGGGATTGGCGCCGCATGAGCTGTACTGGGTGGCGGCGCGCAGCGCGGCGCTGGCGGCCCGTGGTCCGCAGCCGGCACAGCCCGCCCCTGCCGCGGGCGAGCGCATCACCGTGCTCTACGGCAGCCAGACCGGCAATGCCCGGCGCGTGGCCGAGCACCTGGCGAAAAAGCTGGAAGCCGCGGGACTGCCGGCACGCCTGGTGCGCGCCGACGCCTATGTGCAGCGCGAGCTGGCCCAGGAGCGCCATCTGGTCCTGGTGATCAGCACCCAGGGCGAGGGCGAGCCGCCGGACGACGCGCGCGGCCTGGTCGAGTTCATCGCCGGGCGCCGGGCGCCGCGCCTGCCTTCGCTGCGCTATGCGGTGCTGGGGCTGGGCGATTCGAGCTATCCGCAGTTCTGCGCGATCGGGCGCCTGCTCGACGCGCGCCTGGCGGAGTTGGGCGGCACCCGCCTGAGCGCGCTGGGCGAAGCCGATGTCGACATCGAGGCGGTCGCCGAACCCTGGAGCGCCTCCGTGCTGGAGCGTGCGCGCGACGAAGTCGATCGCGCACCGGCGTCCGCATCGCGGCTCCCCTTGCTGCAGGCCGTGCCGAGTCATGCCACTCATGACCGCGAGCATCCGTTCGGCGCGCAAGTACTGGCCAACCAGCGCATCGTGTCGCGGCAGAGCGAGCGCGAGGTGCGGCATATCGAGCTGTCGCTGGAGGGCGCCGGCCTGAGCTATCAGCCCGGCGACGCCTTGGGCGTCTGGCCGCGTAACCCGGCCGCGCTGGTGGAGCAGTGGCTGCAGGAGCTGCGCCTGGACGGCGAGACGACGGTCGAACACGCCGGGCGCAGCCTGCCGCTGGCGCGCTGGCTCGGTACGGAGCGCGAACTGACCCGCCTCGCGCGCGGCTTCGTGCTCGCCCACGCCGAGACGAGCGGGCACCCCGCGTTGGCCGGGCTGCTCGACGCTGATCGCACCGCCGCGCTCGCCACGCTGCTGGACACGCACCAGCCGATCGATCTGTTGCGTCGCTATCCCGGCCGCTGGGACGCCTCCGCCCTGGTCGCGGCGCTGCGGCCGCTGACGCCGCGGCTGTACTCGATCGCTTCCAGTGCTGCGGTAGTGGGCGAGGAGGTGCATCTGACCGTAGCCAGCGTGGATTACCAGGCCTTCGGCGAACGGCACTGGGGCGCGGCTTCCGCATTCCTGGCCGATAGCGCGGAGGACGCACGCGTCCCCGTCTTTATCGAGCCGAACGAGCGCTTCCGCCTGCCGGCCGATGCGTCGCGCGACATCATCATGATCGGCCCAGGCACCGGTGTCGCACCGTTCCGTGCCTTCGTGCTGGAGCGCCGCGAAGCCGGTGCGCGTGGACGCAACTGGCTGTTCTTCGGCAACCGGCATTTCGCCGACGATTTTCTCTATCAGGTGGAGTGGCAGGAGGCGCTGCGCCGCGGCGCGCTGCACCGGCTGGACCTGGCCTTCTCGCGCGACGAGGCGCGAAAGGTCTACGTGCAGCACCGCCTGCGCGAACAAGGCAGGGATCTGTACGCATGGCTGCGCGAGGGCGCGCATCTGTATGTGTGCGGCGACGCCACCCACATGGCCAAGGACGTCCACGCGGCACTGCTCGACATCGCTGTCGCACACGGTGGCCTTTCCGCCGAGGACGCCTCCGCCTGGCTCGCCGACCTCCTGCAACAGGGCCGCTACGCCCGCGACGTGTATTGATATGAGCGCACTCTCCGATTTCGAACGCATCAAGGCCGACAGCCGCTTCTTGCGCGGCACCATCGCCGAGGGGCTGGCCGATCCCGTCACCGGCGCGATCAGCGACGACGACGGCAAGCTGCTCAAGTTTCATGGCAGCTACCAGCAAGACGATCGCGACCTGCGCGAGGAGCGCCGCCGGCAGAAGCTGGAGCCCGCCTATTCGTTCATGCTGCGCGCGCGCTTGCCCGGCGGCGTGGTGACGCCGGCGCAATGGCTGGCGTTCGACCGCCTCGCGCGCGAGCACGCCAACGGCACGCTGCGCATCACCACGCGGCAGACCTTCCAGTGGCACGGCATTATCAAGCGGAAGCTCAAGCCCACCATCGCCGCCATCCATGCCAGCCTCGCCAGCACCATCGCGGCCTGCGGCGACGTGGTGCGCAACGTGGTGAGCACGGCCAACCCCGTCGAAACGCAGGCGCACGCCGACGCCTACGCCTGGGCGGCCAGGCTTTCCGACGGCCTGGCGCCGCGCTCGCGCGCCTATCACGAGATCTGGCTGGACGGCCACGCGCTGGTCGGCGAGCCCGAGGCGGAGCCGCTGTACGGCACCACGTATCTGCCGCGCAAATTCAAGATCGGCCTGGCCATCCCGCCGTTGAACGATGTCGACGTGTTCGCCCAGGACCTGGGCCTGATCGCGATCGTCCAGAGCGGCGAGCTGCGTGGGTTCAACATCGCCGTCGGCGGCGGCATGGGAGCCACCCACGGCGATCCCACGACCTATCCGCGGCTGGCCAGCGTGATCGGCTTCGTGCCGCCGGAGCGGCTGTTCGCTACCGCCGAGGCCGTGGTCGCGGTGCAGCGCGACTGGGGCAATCGCGTCGAACGCAAGCACGCGCGACTGAAATACACCCTCGATCATCGTGGCCTGGACGCCTTCAAGGCGGAGCTGGAACGCCGCCTGGGCTTTGCGCTGGCGCCCGCGCGGCCGTTCCATTTCGACCATAACGGCGATCGCTACGGCTGGATCGAAGGGCATGACGGCCGCTGGCATCTCACCCTGCATATCGAATCGGGTCGACTCGCCGATCGCGGTGAGCGGCGTTGGCTCACCGGGCTGCGCGAGCTGGCCGCGGTCCATCAGGGCGATTTCCGCCTGACCTGCAACCAGAACGTGATCGTCGCCAACGTTCCCGCGCCGGAGCGCGCCCGCGTCGATGCCATCGTCGAAGCGCACGGCCTCGACGGTTACCGGCGACACCGCGCGATCCGCCGCCACGCCGTCGCCTGCGTGGCCTTGCCTACCTGCGGGTTGGCGATGGCCGAAGCGGAGCGCTACCTGCCCGATCTGCTGGGCAAGGTAGAAGCGCTGCTCGCGCGCCATGGCCTGGCCGATGCGCCGATCGTGCTGCGCATCTCCGGCTGCCCCAACGGCTGCTCGCGGCCGTACCTGGGCGAGATCGCGCTGGTCGGGCGCGGTCCGGGCCGCTACGACCTGCGGCTGGGTGCCGACTTCAGCGGTCAGCGGCTCAACCGCGCGTATCTGGAGAATGCCGATGAGGCAGCCATCCTGGCCGCGCTGGAACCGTTGTTCGCGCGCTATGCGATCGAGCGCGCGCAGAACGAGGGCTTCGGCGACTTTCTGCTGCGCGCGGGCATCGTCGAAAGCTCGCGGCGCATTCCGCTGGAGTTGACGGCATGAACGGCGCCACGCTGGAGGCGGCCCTGCACGATGATCGCGCCCTGGCCGAACTCGACGCGTGGCTCGGTGAGCGAAGCGCGGAACAGCGCGTGGCCTGGGCGCTCGAACATGCGCCGGGCGCGCACGCGCTGTCGTCCAGTTTTGGTGCGCAGGCGGCAGTGTCGCTGCATCTGTTGACGCAGCAGCGGCCGGAGCTGCCGGTGATTCTGATCGACACCGGTTATCTGTTTCCCGAGACCTATCGCTTCGTCGACGAGCTGAGCGAGCGCCTGTCCCTCAACCTCAAGGTGTACCGCGCGCCGCTGGGCACGGCCTGGATGGAATCGCGCCATGGCCGGCTGTGGGAGCAGGGCGTCGAAGGGATCGATCGCTACAACCGGTTGCGCAAGGTCGAGCCGATGCAGCGCGCGCTGCAGGAGCTGGGCATCGGCAGCTGGTTCGCCGGCCTGCGCCGCAGCCAGTCGCGCAGCCGCGAAGCGATTCCGTTCCTGCAGCGCCGGCACGGACGCTGGAAGTTCCATCCGCTCGCCGACTGGAGCGACCGCGACGTAGGCCTCTACCTGCAGCGCCATGGCCTGCCGTATCACCCGCTGTGGGAACAGGGCTACGTCTCGATCGGCGACACCCATACCACTCGGCGCTGGGAGCCGGGCATGGATCCGGAAGACACGCGTTTCTTCGGTCTCAAGCGCGAGTGCGGCATCCACGACCTCGCCTGACCGTTCCACCACTCCGATACCAAGAAAGCCATCATGAGCCAGAGCGCACTTGCCACCCTCGCCGACGACGTCGAACTCGCGTCGTTGATCGCCCCGCACGGGGGCACCCTCAAGGATCTGTATCTGCCGCACGCCGAAGCGCAGGAGCTCAAGCAGCGCAGCACCGGCCTGCCGGCGCTGGATCTCAACACGCGCCAGCTGTGCGATCTGGAATTGCTGCTCAATGGCGCCTTCTCGCCGCTGGAGGGTTTTCTCGGTGAGCGCGATTACCGCCGTGTGGTAGAGGAGCTGCGCCTCGCCGATGGAACGCTGTGGCCGATCCCGATTACCCTGGACGTGAGCGAAGCGTTCGCGGCGCAGCTTGAGCCGGGGGCAGAAGTCGTCCTGCGCGACACGCAGGGCGTGCCGCTGGCCGTGCTTGAACTGGCGGATATCTACCGGCCGGATCGCGAGCATGAGGCGCGGCAGGTGTTCGGCACGATCGACCGCATGCACCCGGGTGTCGCCGAGCTGCTGGAGCGCACGCAACCTGTCTATCTGGGCGGTCGCCTGCGCGGCATCCAGGCGCCCGCGCATTACGATTTCACTGACCTGCGCGATTCACCGCGCACGTTGCGCGCGTGGTTCGAGGCAAACGGCTGGCGCCGCATCGTGGCCTTCCAGACGCGCAATCCGATGCATCGCGCCCATCGCGAACTTACCCTGCGCGCCGCGCAGAAGGTCGGCGCCAAGCTGCTGATCCAGCCATCGGTGGGCCGCACCAAGCCCGGCGACGTGGACCACTACACGCGCGTGCGCTGCTATCGCGCGTTGCTGCCGCAGTATCCCGGCGACAGCGCCAAGCTCTCCCTGCTGCCGCTGGCGATGCGCATGGGCGGTCCGCGCGAAGCCATCTGGCACGCGATCATCCGCAAGAACTACGGTGCCACGCATTTCATCGTCGGTCGCGATCATGCCGGTCCCGGCAGCGATGCGAACGGCAAGCCGTTCTACGGTCCGTTCGAGGCGCAGCATCTGCTGGAGCGCTATCAGGACGAACTGGGCATCCAGGTGGTGGCGTTCCCGGCGATGGTCTATGCCGCCAATCGCGATGCGTACGTACCTACGACCGAAGTGGGTCAGGAAGACGACGTGCGCGACATCTCCGGCACGCAGTTGCGCCGGCACCTGCACGAAGGCACGGAAATCCCCTCATGGTTCAGCTTCCCCGAGGTGGTGCGCATCCTGCGCGAGCGGCATCCGGCGCAGGCGCCGCGCGGCTTCGCTCTGTTCTTCACCGGCCTGTCCGGTGCGGGCAAGTCGACCATCGCGCAGGCGGTGCTGGCGCAGCTGCTGGAGCACACCAGCCGTCCGGTGACCGTGCTGGACGGCGACGAAGTGCGCAAGCACCTGTCGCGCGGCCTGGGTTTCTCGCGTGAGGACCGCGCTGCCAACGTGACGCGCATCGGCTATGTGGCCGGCGAGATCGTGCGCCATGGCGGCATCGCTGTCTGCGCGCCGATCGCGCCCTACGCGGATGCGCGCGCCGAAGCGCGCGCCCTGGTAGAGGCGCATGGCGATTTCATCGAGATCCATGTGGCCACGCCGCTGGAGGTCTGCGAAGCGCGCGACCGCAAAGGGCTCTACGCGCAGGCGCGCGCCGGCAAGCTGGCGAACTTCACCGGGATCAGCGATCCGTACGAGGCGCCGGAGGAGCCGGAAGTCCGCGTCGATGGCGGCGGCGCGGCACCGGCGGTGCTGGCAGGCCATATCCTCGGCCTGTTGAAGGATCGCGGCCTGCTCGGTGCCTGATGCGCCTACTCCCTCTCCCCTCCGGGGAGAGGGCTGGGGTGAGGGGCCGGGCGAAGCGTAGAAGAGGTAGCAGCAAGCAAGCCGCGCCCTGTCGATCTTCTCCCTCGAGCCCCGCCCCCTCATCTGCCTGCCGGCATCTTCTCCCCGGAGGGGAGAAGCGTTCTCAAGACGCAGCGCCTTCTACTCCACGTATCGCTCACGCCAGTGCGGCACCGCGGGCCAGTGCGCCGCTCCGCCGCTCAACGCCCGGCTCACCGTACGCCGTTCCAGATGCGGCGCGAACAGCCCGATGAACTCCAGCGCGTACTCGCGCAGCACGCTTTCCCGCCGCAGCACGATCCAGGTCGTGCACGGCGCGAACAGATGATCGGCCTGCAGCACGCGCAAGTCAGCCGCATCGCCGCTCAGCACCGCCATCTCCGCCAGCACGCCGATGCCCAGGCCGGCACGCACATAGGTCTTGATCAGGTCGGCGTCGCTCGCCGTCATGGCGATGCGCGGATGCAGGTTGGCAGCGTGGAACGCACGCGCCAGCGACGAAGTGGGTCGCAGCGACGAGTCGTAGCTCACCAGCGGATAGACGCCCAGCTCATCCAGGGTGGGCGGACGGTCCAGCTGCGCCAGCGTGTGCGTCCTGGGCACGAGGGCGACGCGATTCCACCGGTAAGCGGGCAACGCGATGCCATTGCCCGGCGGCGCCGAGTCGGCGGTGCTGACGATGGCCAGGTCCACGTGGCCGCCTTCCAGCAGACCGATCACATCCGCATCGGTGGACGGCAGCAGATGCACGCTGACCTGCGGGTACTGCCGGTTCAACGCGGCGACCGCGCCGGGCAGAGCGAAGCGGGCCTGGGTATGCGTGGTGGCCACGCGCAGCGTGCCGCGCGATTCATTGCGCAAGTTGGCTGCGATGGAGCGGATGTTGGTGGCCTCGGCCAGAATCGTGCGCGCCCGTTCCAGCACGTGGCTGCCGGCGTGGGTGATCGCATCGAGGCTGCGGCCCTTGCGGTGGAACAGCTGGAAACCCAGTTCGTCCTCAAGCTGCTTGAGCAGCTTGCTGAGTCCGGGCTGGGTGGCGTGCACGCGCTCGGCGGCCAGCGTGATGTTGAGGCCGGCGTCGGCGATGGCGACGAGATAACGCAATTGAGTCAGGGTCATGCGATGGCATCCTGGAGCGGGCAGGGCTGGGGGGCAGACATGCGGGCGCCGCGGGGGGACATCGCGTGAGCGGGTTCGGCACGCACGTGGCTACGCCGGCCATGGCGGCAAAGCCGGCCGGCGCGCTTGCATAGCGAAGGGTTCGTGCGTTGAACATTTAGACGTCTATACCTCTGTTTAATGATTTCGTCAACGCCGGGTTGGCATCTCATGACCGGGCATGCGGCTCATCACATAACCGCCGGTCATGAGCGTGCCCGAACAAATCATTTGCGTGCGCCTCTGGCGCCGCCTAGCGTCGATGCTTCCTCGTCTGCCGACTCATGCCCTAAGGTTTCGTGCCATGAAGCTCTATCCGCTGTTCGCCGATCTGACCGGCCGCCCGGTGCTGGTGGTGGGCGGCGGCGCGGTCGGCGAGCGCAAGGCAGCGGCCTTGCTCGACGCCGGCGCGGCGGTCACCGTCGGCGCGCAGGCGTTCACGCCGGCACTGCGGGCATGGATCGACAGTGGCCGCGTCGTGGCGTTGGAAGGCGCCTTCGAGGCCGCCTGGCTGGAAGGACGCTGGCTGGTCATTGCCGCCACCGGCCAGCCATTGCTCAATCGTCGGATCGCCACGCTGGCGGCGCAGCGGCGGATCTTCGCCAACGTGGTCGACGATGCGGCGCTGTCCAGTTTCCATGTGCCTGCGGTCGTCGATCGCGCGCCTTTGACCGTTGCCATCTCCAGCGGCGGCGACGCGCCCATGCTGGCCCGCCTGGTGCGCGAGCGGTTGGAGACGCTGCTCGAACCCGCGCTGGGCCCGCTCGCCGCCTTGGCGGCGCGTCTGCGCGGCCGCATCCGCGAACGTCTGCCGGAGGCGAGCGCGCGCCGGCGATTCTACGAGCAGCTGTTCGTCGGGCCGGTGCTGCCGCTGTTGCGACGTGCGCAACCGGCACTGGCCGAAGCCGAAGCGGAGCGCACGCTGGCGACCTCCACGGCAGCCTCGCCGGGATCGGTCGTTCTGGTTGGAGCGGGCCCTGGCGATCCGGGCCTGCTGACCCTGGCCGGACTGCGCGCACTCAACGAAGCCGACGTGATCTTGCACGACCGCCTGGTCAGTGCCGAGGTGCTCGCGCTGGCGCGGCGCGATGCGCAGCGCATCGAGGTGGGCAAGGAGGCGGGCAATCACCACACCACGCAAGAACGCATCCATGCGTTGATGCTGGAGCACGCGCGGGCCGGTCGCCGCGTGGTGCGCCTGAAAGGCGGCGATCCCTTCGTGTTCGGACGCGGCGGCGAGGAACTGGAGTTTCTGCGCGGACATGGCATCGCCTACGAGGTCGTGCCGGGCGTGACCGCGGCGCTGGCCTGCGCGGCCTATGCCGGCGTGCCGCTGACCCACCGCGACCATGCGCAGTCGGTGCGCCTGCTGACCGCACATTGCCGCGGCTCGCATGATGCCTTGGACTGGGCCGCGCTCGCGCAGGAGCGTCAGACGCTCGCCGTATACATGGGCGTGAGCGAGCTGGGCACGCTGCAGGAACGCCTGCTGGCGCACGGCCGGGCGGCCACTACGCCGTTTGCGTTGGTGGAGAACGGTTCGCGTGTCACGCAGCGGGTAGTGGCCGGCACGCTGGACCGGCTGGCGGCATTGGCGGCCAGTCACGAGGTCCGTTCGCCGGCGCTGTTGATTCTGGGCGAGGTCGCGGCGCTGGCCGGGCGGCTGGCCTGGTTCGGCGCGCCGCCGCTGGGCGATGCCGCTACCGATGCGTCCGTCGAGGCGCGGCGCGCCTGACGTAAATTTTCACCTGCCTGGGCGCACTATGCGCCGACTTCGCTTCGTTCCCTTCTGGAGCCTTACATGATCTACGACAGCATCCTCGACACCATCGGCAACACCCCGGTCGTCAAACTGCACCGCGTGGCGCCGAAGCACGTCGATCTCTATGTAAAGGTGGAAGCGTTCAACCCGGCCGGTTCGGTGAAGGACCGTCTCGCGCTGGCGATCATTCTCGACGCCGAGCAGCGCGGGGTGCTCAAGCCGGGCCAGACGGTGGTGGAAGCGACCTCCGGCAATACCGGCGTAGCGCTGGCCGCGGTGTGTGCGGCGCGCGGTTATCCGTTCGTGGCGGTGATGACCGAGACCTTCTCGATCGAGCGGCGCAAGCTGATCCGCGCCTACGGCGGCAAGGTGCTGCTGACGCCGGCGGCCGAGCGCGGCAGCGGCATGGTGCGCAAGGCGAAGGAGCTGGCGGAGAAACACGGCTGGTTTCTCGCGCGCCAGTTCGAGAATCCGGCCAATCCGGCCTATCACCGCAACACCACGGCCGCGGAAATCCTGCGCGATTTCGCCGGACGTCGGCTGGATTATTTCGTCACCGGCTGGGGCACCGGCGGCACGCTTACCGGCGTGGGCGAGGTGCTGAAGGTGGCGCGTCCGGAAGTGAAGGTGGTCGCCAGCGAACCGGCCGGCGCCGCGCTGCTGTCGGGCAAGGAATGGCAGCCGCACAAGATCCAGGGCTGGACGCCGGACTTCGTGCCTGCGGTGCTCAACCGCGACGTGGCGCAGCAGATCCTGCCGATCGACGACGTCGTGGCGCGCGATACCTCGCGCGAACTGGCGAAGAAGGAGGGCATCTTCGTCGGCATCTCCGCCGGTGCCACGCTGGCGGCGGCGCTGCAGGTGGCAAAGGACGCCGCGGAGGGCGCGGTACTGCTGGCGATGCTGCCTGATACCGGCGAACGCTATCTATCGACGTTCCTGTTCGAGGGCGTCAACGAAGGCTCGGACGAAGTGGAGTAGCCAGCTCCCCTCATGCTGACTCCCTCTCCCCTCCGGGGAGAGGGTTGGGGTGAGGGGCCGGGCGGAGCGCAATGCTCCATCTCGCCTCAAACTCAAAAAAACCGCTGCTCCGTAGACGCGCTGCCGCGAGCACCTACCCCTCATCTGCCTGCCGGCATCTTCTCCCCGGAGGGGAGAAGAGTCCCGTGCAGGAAGCTCATCTCAATCGACGGCTGTGCGGCCCTTCCCACTCCGCAATCAACTTTCTCCCCACGCTCGCCAGGGCGTCGATCGCCGGCAGCAACTCCCTGCCTAGCGGCGTCAACGTGTACTCCGCGGATGGCGGCGAGGTATGCAGTACGCGCCGCATCACCAGCCCGCGCGTTTCCAGCTCGCGCAATCTTGCGCTCAATACGCGCGCGGAAATCTTCGGCAGGTCGTGTCGCAGTTCGCCGAAGCGGCGCGCATCGCCGCTGAGCGCCCACACCACGTTGGGCGCCCAGGCGCCGCGTAGCAGTCCGAGCACTTCGACGAGCGGGCAGGCGGGGGGAGGGGCGACTTTGCTTTTGCGGACGGGCAGGCCCATGGAGAAAGATCTCGCGACGATCGGTAACTCACCGGTTACTGGATTTTAGAGGTTACGACAGGTTAGGTGGTATCCAAGAGTAACCATGGATGGCTAGCATGCGCACTCTCCCGCCCACCACTCGGGCGTCTGCTACCCACAAGGAGGATCTGCATGAAGCTTTACTACGCACCGGGCGCCTGTTCGCTCTCGCCGCACATCGTCGCGCTGGAAGCCGGTCTGCCGGTCGAGCTGGAAAAGGTCGACGGCAAGGCCAAGCTCACCGCCAGCGGCCAGGACTACTGGCAGATCAACCCCAAGGGCTACGTGCCCGCGCTCGCGCTCGACAACGGCGAGCTGCTCACCGAAGGCCCGGCCATCGTGCAATACCTGGCCGACCTGAAGCCGGAAAGCGGCCTGGCCCCGGCGCACGGCACGCCGGCGCGCTATCGCTTGCAGGAGATGCTCGGCTACATCAACTCCGAGCTGCACAAGACCTATTCGCCCCTGTTCCGCGCGGAAACTCCGGACGCCGTGCGCGAGGAGCGCAAGGAATACCTGCGCAAGCGCTACCGTCTGCTGGATGCGCACCTGGCCAAGCACACCTGGCTGGTGGGCGAGCACTTCACCGTGGCCGATGCCTACCTGTTCACGGTGACGAACTGGGCCAGGCACGTCAGCTTCGACCTCAGCGAGTTCCCGGCCTTGCTGGCATTCCAGGAGCGCGTCGCCGCGCGTCCCAAGGTGCAGGCGGCGCTGGAAGCGGAAGGACTGGTCAAGAAGGCCGCGGCCTGACAACGAAAAAGGGGCGCGTTCGACGCGCCCCTTTCTTCTTGCGTGGATGTACCGGTCAGATCTCGCGCGCCAGCGGTTCCGCCAGGCCGACATAGCCGCCGGGCGTCAGGTCCAGCAGGCGCTGCTTCGCCTCGGCCGGCAGATCCAGGCCCGTGATGAACTGGCGCATCGAATCCTTGGTGATGCCCTGGCCGCGGGTCAGCGCCTTGAGCTGTTCGTACGGCTCCGGCAGGCCGTAGCGGCGCATCACCGTCTGCACGGCCTCGGCCAGCACTTCCCAGCTCGCGTCCAGGTCGGCGGCGATGCGGTCGGCGTTGACGTTGAGCTTGCCCAGGCCCTTCTGCAGCGATTCCAGCGCCACCAGCGTGTGGCCGAAGGCGGTGCCGAGCGCGCGCAGCACGGTGGAGTCGGTCAGGTCGCGCTGCCAGCGGCTGATCGGCAGCTTCTCGGCGAAGTGACCGAGCAGAGCGTTGGCCAGGCCGAAGTTGCCTTCGGCGTTCTCGAAGTCGATCGGGTTGACCTTGTGCGGCATGGTCGAGGAGCCGACTTCGCCAGCCTTCAGCGCCTGCTTGAAGTAGCCCAGCGAGATGTAGCCCCACACGTCGCGCGCCAGGTCGATCAGGATGATGTTGGCGCGGCGCACCGCGTCGCAGTACTCGGCTACGCCGTCGTGCGGCTCGATCTGCGTGGTGTAGGGGTTGTAGTCCAGGCCCAGGCCTTCGACGAAGCGCTGCGAGAACGCGCGCCAGTCCAGCTCCGGATAAGCGATGGCGTGCGCGTTGTAGTTGCCCACCGCGCCGTTGATCTTGCCGGGGATCTCCACCGCGGCCAGCTGCTTGCGCTGGCGCTCCAGGCGGGCGACCACGTTGGCCAGTTCCTTGCCGAGCGTGCTGGGCGAAGCGGTCTGGCCATGCGTGCGCGAGAGCATCGGCAACGCGGCATTGGCATGGGCCAGCTCGCGCAGCCTGGCGATGACGGCGTCGAAGGCCGGCAGCAGCACCTGCTGCTGGGCATCGCGCAGCATCAGGGCGTAGGAGAGGTTGTTGATGTCTTCGCTGGTGCAGGCGAAGTGCACGAACTCCTTGGCCTGGGCGAGAGCGGCATCGTTGCCGATGCGCTCCTTGATGAAGTACTCGATCGCCTTCACGTCGTGGTTCGTGGTGGCTTCGATGGCCTTGACCCGCTCGCCGTCCTCCACGCCGAACTTGGCGGCGATGTCCTTGAGCAGGGCGACCTGCGCCGGCGAGAAGGGCGGCAGTTCCGCGATGCCCGGATCGGCGGCCAGGGCGAGCAGCCACTCGATCTCCACGTGGACGCGCCGGTGCATCAGGCCGTACTCGCTGAAGATCGGGCGCAGGGCTTGCGCCTTGCTGGCGTAGCGGCCGTCCAGCGGCGACAGGGCGGTCAGGGCATGGGCAGACATCGAGGCGATCCGGCAGAGGAAAAACGGCATTTTACAACGGGCCGGGCCCGTCCCGCCCCGGGGCGCTACTTGGCACCGCCCTAACGGCGGCCGGCCTATAGTGTCCCGATCACTCCAGCGTCAAGGAAACCAAGGCATGAGCCAGTACCGCATCGAACACGACAGCATGGGGGAGCTGAAGGTCCCCGCCGATGCGCTGTACGGCGCGCAGACCCAGCGCGCCGTGGATAACTTCCCCATCTCCGGCCTGCGCCTGCCGCGCGCTTTCATCCGCGCGCTGGGCCTGATCAAAGCCGCTGCGGCCGGTGCCAACCAGGAGCTGGGGCACCTGCGCAAAGGCCAGGCGGCGGCGATCCGCAAAGCCGCGCTGGCGGTGGCGGACGGGCAGTTCGACGACCAGTTCCCGATCGACGTGTTCCAGACCGGCTCGGGCACCAGCACCAATATGAATGCCAACGAGGTGATCGCCCATCTCGCCGCCAAGGCCGGCACCAAGGTGCATCCTAACGATCACGTCAATTACGGGCAGAGTTCCAACGACGTGATCCCCACGGCGATCCACGTCGGCGCCACGCTCACCGTCAGCGAGCAGTTGCTGCCGGCGCTCAAGCATCTGAAGAAGACCATCGAGCGCCGCGCGCGCGAACTGCGCAACACGCCCAAGACCGGCCGTACGCATCTGATGGACGCGATGCCGGTGACCTTCGGCCAGGAGCTGTCCGGCTGGGCGGCGCAGATCGCCACCGCGATCGAGCGCATCGAAGACAGCCTCAAGCGCATGCGCCGCCTGCCGCAGGGCGGCACGGCGGTAGGCACCGGCATCAATGCCGATCCCAAGTTCGGCTCGGCGGTGGCGCGCGAGCTGAAGAAGCTCACTGGCGTGCGTTTCGACTCGGCCGAGAATTACTTCGAGGGCATGGCGGGCCAGGATGCGGCGGTGGAGCTATCCGGTCAGCTCAAAGCGCTGGCGGTGGCGTTGATGAAGATCGCCAACGATCTGCGCTGGATGAATTCCGGCCCGCTGGCCGGCCTGGGCGAGATCGAGCTGCCGGCATTGCAGCCGGGTTCTTCGATCATGCCGGGCAAGGTCAATCCGGTGATCCCCGAGGCCACCGCGATGGTGGCGGCGCAAGTGATCGGCAACGACGCGGCGATCACTCTCGGCGGCCAGTCCGGCAACTTCCAGCTCAACGTGATGCTGCCGCTGATCGCACACAACCTGTTTCAATCGATCGGCCTGCTCGCCAACGTCAGCGTGCTGCTGGCGGACAAGGCCATCGCCGGCTTCAAGGTCAACGCGGCGCGCGTGAAGGAAGCGCTGGACAAGAACCCGATCCTGGTCACCGCGCTCAACCCGGTGATCGGCTACGAGAAGGGTGCGGCCACGGCCAAGCAGGCCTACAAGGAAAAGCGGCCGATCATGGACGTGGCACTGGAGACCACCGGCTTGTCGAAGGACGAACTGAAGAAGCTGCTCGATCCGATGGCGCTCACCAAGGGCGGCATCCACGGCAGCGGCGGTGGCGGCGGCTAAGCGCGCTATCCGTCGCGTAGGTTGGGGTGAGCCGCAGGCGAACCCCAACGCCTCAAAGCGTATGACGATATTGGAGTTCGTCTGCGCTCACCCCCGACCTGCATTTGCGTCAATCCTTCGCACCCTTCCTGCAATCGTTGATTTCTTTGTCATCCATGATCGCGGCGTAAGGCTTGAATGCGGGCAAGGCGGAGCCGAGATCTTCCTGCACGGCCTTGATGCCGGCCAGGTCGTCGCAGATCTTCATCACGTTGGCGGTGATCTGCTGGGTCTGCGCCTCGACCCGACGACTCACGCTATCCGGATCGCCCTTGGCGGATTCGGCGACGCCCTTGAGCGCTTCGCCAGCCACCGCCGCACCGGCCTTGCCGGTATCGATGCCGTGCTGGCGGATCGCCGTGGCGTTGGCGTAGTAGTGGCGCAGCAGGTCCCGTTGGTGGTCGTCGATCGCGATGGTCTTGCCGTCGACGGTCAGGGCGCCGGCCTGATCGATGGTGGCCTTGGGCGCGCCATCGGTGCTGAGCTCGACCACGCCGCCGCGTACCGCGATGCGGCCATGATCGGTCGAGGTGAAGCTGCCGCTTTCGCAGCCGGCGGCGAGGGCGCACAACGCGAGCAACGGGATCAGGCGTGACTTAAGCATGAGGATGTCTTGCTCCTTGGACGTCGGTATTCACGAGGCATGGCGCACGGGCACGCAGGGCGGATGCGGAAGCTTGCGCGCCTCAGGCGTGCGCCACTCGGGGTGATCGTAGGGGATGTCGCTCTCCCAGAACCACGGGTAGCAGGTCGGACCCAGCGTGGCATCGATCAGATAACGGTAGATGCTTTCGCCGTTGGAACTGTTGCTCATGATCAGCACGCAGTCGCGCGAAGCCTGCAGGCACAGCGCGAGGTTGTTGGTGCCGTCGTCGTGGCCGGTCTTGAACCAGGCCGGCCCTTGCGGCGACTGGAACACCGTCACGCCCAGCGCGGCGGACAGGCGGATGCCGTCGTTGTCGTTCGTGGTGGCCGCATCCAGCGTGGGGAACTGCTGTACCGATGCAATGCGCTGCACCGGCTTCAGCCACTCGGCACGCGCCTTCGGACCGAGCCCGTCGCCACGCACCATGCCGGCCAGCAGCTGCGCGTAGTCGCGCGGCGTGGTGTCCATGGAACCTGCCGCGCGCACGCTGCCACGCTGCTTGTGGCCCAGGGGCTTGCCCTGTTCGTCGTAACCGATGGCGAGGTTGTCGGCGAAATCGGCACGCCAGGTCATCGATGTGCGGCGCATGTCGAAACGGTCGAACAGCTGCTTCTCCATCAACTTGCCCACATCGATGTCCTGGCCGTGCTCGAGCACGAACTGCATCAGATTGATGCCTTCGCCGGAGTAGGCATAGCGGCTGCCCGGCTCGGCATAGATCTTCAGCTTGCCGTTCGGGTCGTAACCGCTGCCGTCCGGCGGGAAATAGCGGAAATTGGCAAAGCCGGCGCGGTGGGTGAGCAGCATGCGCGGCGTGATCTTCCGCCAGCGTGGGTCGTCGGCGAGATCGGCGTACTTGTCGTAGTCGGGCAGGGGCTTGGGCAGCAGCGTGGCGATCGGTGCATCCAAGTCCAGCTTGCCCTGATCGACGAGGCTCAACGTGGCGTAGGTGAAGGCGGCCTTGGTGATCGAGGCGGCGTACATCACGGTATCGACGGTGAGCGGCAGTTGCTTGTCGATGTCGCGCCGACCGTAGGCGCGCAGATGGACGATCTTGCCGTCCTCGATCACCGCCAGGGCCAGCCCCGGCACGTGCGCGGCCTGCATCAGGCGGGCGACTTCCTGATCCAGCGCGTCGCCGCGCAGTCGGTTGGGGCCGGCATCCTTGGCGTGCGCGGCGGCGACGAGCAGGCAACTGCCCAGGAGCACTCTGCAAGCGGACGAAAACCTGCCGGACGAACCTTCCATGAAACCCCCTCGGCGCATGGTGGACGGCTAGCGAAACGACGCTCCCTTATAGAACAAGGCCGGGCCGGCGTCCCGCTTCCGTGCGGAGACGCCGGCTGGCACAACCGAACAGCCGAAAGAGCGCACCGAAGCGGTGCGGATCGGCGGTCAATCCTTGTCGTCGTCCTTGCCGCAATCGTCGACGTCCTTCTGCGTCATCGTGGCGTACGGACGGAACTCCGGCATCGCCGCAGCCAGCTTCTGCTGCGAGGTGAGCAGGTCGGGCATGCGCTGGCACAGCTTCATGGCGGCGGCCTTGATCTGCGCGGTCTGCGGCTTGATGCGCTCTTCGATCTGCTTGTCGCTCTGGCCGGTCAGCGCACCGAAGATGGCTTCCTTGGCGGCGTGCACGCCCAGGTCGGCGCCACTCGCGCCGATGTCCATGCCGGCTTCGGCGATGCGGATGATGCCTTGGCGGTAATCCACCAGCAGCGTGTGTTGTTCGGGCGTCGCCGGTACCGGCTTGCCTGCGATCACCAGCTCGCCCTGCGGCGTGATCACCGCCTTGGGCAGGTGGCTGTCTTCGTGATGATTGCCCTTGCCGATGTGCACGCTGCCGACGTCGATGTCCTTGGTGGGCAGCTCGCGCTTGGCCTGGTCGATACCCTTCTGCACCTCGGCGGCGATGAACGAAGGCGAGGGCGGTGGCGAGGTTTCTTTCGTCGCGTCGGCAGTGCTCTTGGCGGCGTCGGCGGTGTCGGTGTGATCGGGCTGGCCGCAGGCGGCCAGCGACAGGCTCAGGGTCATGGCCAGCAGGCCGGTGGCGATCGCGGTGCGCTTCATGAAACGTGCCTCCTTTCGTATGGGGTCAGCTGTCGTCGCGAACGCGGCGGAACCAGGTAGCGGCGGCGATCATCGCCACGCCGGCAGCTACGCCGATCCACAGATTGGGCGAAGCGAGCAGTCCGTAAGTATGGCCGGGCGAGAACAGCGCCAGCGGATCGATGCCGTCGTCCAGGCCCGCGGAGAGTTCCAGCTTGCTGTCGTTGTAGATCACGCTGGAGGCGGGGAACACGCTCAGCAGCGAGCGCTGCACGATGTTGCTCCAGAACCACGAGGCGGGCAGGTTGAACAGTCCCATCAGTCCGAACCATGTCACCATCAGGCCGGCCACCAGCGGCACCGCCACCGCCCACAGGAAGGGTTTGGAGCGTGCCCAGGCCGAGCAGAGCATCAGCCAGCCGACCGCGGGGATGGCCCACAGCGCATAGACCGGCAGTGCGCAGATCAGCGACGCGGCGGCCCGCAGCGGGTGAGCCAGGGTGAGCACCTGCCACACGTTGACGCCGTGGAAGGACAGCACCAGCGCCAGCATCGCCAGCTGCAGCATGCCGAACACGATGCCCGCCACCACCGCGATCGCCGGCACCAGCAGCGTGGCGCACGCCACCTTGGACAGCACCGTGCTGGTGTTGGACACCGGCAGCGACTTCCAGAACAGGATGCTGCGGTCACGGCGGTCGTCGTACAGCGAGCCCAGGCAGTAGAACAGGATCACGATGCCGACCACCAGGCTCAGGATCACCATCACCGAGATCAGCGTGACATCCAGCGCCGCACCCAGCTTGTGCAGGTCGCCGGCATCGGCCTTGGCGATCAGCGCCTGCAGGTTGTTGCCGCCGACCGAGAAGCCGTGTCGCGCGCCGATCACTTCGGCGGTGATGATCGCCATGAGGTTGAGCGCCAGGAAGATGCCGCCCGTCACGATCGGCGCCCACAGGAAGCCGCCGCGGTTTTCCCAGTATTCGCGCTTGATGAGCCAATAAAAGGTTTTCACTTGTGTATCCCCTTGGATCCAGCCGTGTGGTCTGGTCAATCCGAGCTTTCGGTGCGCCAGCGGCGCAGGCGGGTGGCGGCGAACAGGAGAGCGATGCCGATCGCCGCGCCGATGCCGAGGTTCCATGCGCTGGGCATGTCGTTGCCCAGGAACGGCCCGTTGGCGATGGTCTGGCCGAGATGGGCGGCCTGGTTTACGTCGCCGATCTCGCCGAGCAGGCCCAGGCCGTTAGGCCAGCCGCTGGGCAGCACGCTGAAGAACCGCATCACGATCTTCCACAGCCGCAGGGTCTCGCCAAGCGAACCGACATCGGATACGGACATCAGCCAGCCGACAATGGCCGCAGTGATTACCGGCGGCACCACTGCCCACAGGAAGGGCTTGGAGCGCGCCCAGGCAGAGCAGAGCATCAGCCAGCCGGCAGAAGGCAGAGCCCAGATCAGATAGATCGGGACGAACGCCGTCAGGAAGGCCATGATCTTGAGCGGGTGCGCCATCGCCAGCAGTGGCCCCACGGCGATGCCATGGGCTGCCAGCGACAGCGAGAAGATGCCCAGCGCGAGGAGGCCGGTCACGATCGAGATCGCGTAGACGATCACTGGCGCTACCAGCAGGGCGGCGAGCACCTTGGAGGTGACGACCTGCGCGTCCGACACGGGCAGCGATTTCCAGAACAGCACGCTGCGGTCGCGCCGGTCGTCATAGAGCGAGCCGATCAGGTAGAAGAACAGCACGATGCTCATCACCAGCCGGGCGAACAGGCCGCCCGACAACAGCGTCACGTCCATGAGCAGGCTCAGCTGGTACGCAGCCGCAGGGTCTGAATGCGCCAGCGAGCCGACATTCAAAGCGAATCGCGGATCGCCGTAGCTGATCGCATGGCCGGTGCTGAGCACGACCGCCTGGGTGATCAGGAACACGACGGCGGCCACCAGCGGCGCCCACAGGAAGCCGCCACGGTTTTCCCACATCTCGCGCTTGACCAGCCAGTAGAGCGTGTTCATGCGTAGGTCCCTTTCATCGTGGCGACGAACAGGTCGCTGATCGATGGCCGGCGCACTTCGCCCATGGCTTCCAGAGTGGCGCGGTCGGCGCCGTCGAACAGGAAGATGCTCTTGCCGAACACCTGGCGTTCGTCCAGCGGCTTCATGCGGCGTGCGGTGTCGGCCTTGTCCGCGCTCACCATCACTTCGGCGAAACGCTCGCCGATGGCTTCCATGTCGGTGTCCAGCACGACCTTGCCGTCGCGGATGAACATCAGGTCGGTGAGGATGTGCTCGATCTCTTCCACCTGGTGGGTGGTGACGATGATCGTCTTGTTCTCGTCGAAGTAATCCTCCAGCAGGCTCTGGTAGAACTGCTTGCGATAGAGGATGTCCAGGCCCAGCGTGGGCTCGTCCAGCACCAGCAGGCGCGCGTCGATCGCCATCACCAGGGCCAGGTGCAATTGCACGATCATGCCCTTGGACATCTGCTTCACGCGCTGATTGGGCGTGAGCTTGGTGCGGGCGAGAAAAGCCTCGCACTTGGCGCGGTCGAAGCGCGGATGCACGTTGGCGACGAAATCGATCGCTTCGCGCACGCGGATCCAGCGCGGCAGCACCGCCACGTCGGCGATGAAGCAGACCTGTTCCATCAGGCGGTCGCGCTGGGTGCGAGGGTCAAAGCCCAGCACGTCCAGTTCGCCCTCGAAATCGGTGAGGCCGAGGATGGCCTTCAGGGCGGTGGTCTTGCCGGCGCCGTTGGGGCCGATCAGGCCGACGATGCGCCCGGCTTCGATGCGGAAACTCACATCGTCCAGCGCCGTCGTGTTCTTGTACCGCTTGCGCAAGCCACTGGCGGTGACGACGGCGTTCATGACTGGGCCTCCGCGGCGCTGAGGAGGGTCTTAAGGTCCAGGCCCAGGCGCTGCAGGCGTGCGTACAGCGTCGGCCATTCCTCGCGCAGGAAACGCTCGCGCTCGGACTTGAGCAATGCCTCGCGGGCTCCATCGATCACGAACATTCCCAACCCCCTCCTTTTTTCCACAAGTTGGTCATCGACCAGTTCCTGGTACGCCTTCGAAACCGTCAGCGGATTGATTTGGAAATCCGCCGCAACCTGGCGCACTGACGGCAGCGGGTCGCCCTCGTTCAAGGCGCCGTCCAGGATCATCGCCACGACGCGTTCGCGTAGCTGGCGGTAGATCGGGACGCTGTCGTTCCAGGTGATGGACATACGGTTATTCCTTGGTGATACGGCCGAGCGTGGTGCCAAACGAATAGTAGGGCATGGCCAGCTGGGCCCCGAGCAGGGCGGCGCCGTTCTCGGCGGCACGAGCGGCGATGGGGGCGACCGTGGCCGTGGCCACGCTGG
Source organism: Dyella sp. CR10 (assembly GCF_055814425.1). Lineage (NCBI taxonomy): Bacteria > Pseudomonadati > Pseudomonadota > Gammaproteobacteria > Lysobacterales > Rhodanobacteraceae > Dyella > Dyella sp. CR10. The sequence continues at coordinate 2,463,622 of NZ_CP185986.1, read as the reverse complement.
CATCTGCCAGCAGGGCGGCGGCGCGCAGGTCTTCGGCGCTCGGATGGACATCGACCGGAGCCAGGTTGATGACCTTGACCCCATTGATTTCGGAAACGGGCACGACCTTGACGTTGGTGTTCAGGGCGGCCAGGCCTGCGGCGGTAAGCAGGACGGCAGCGGTCGTGGCGAGCAGGTTCGGCGCTTTCATGGCGGGTCTCCTTTAGTGACCTCGTGGACCGGTGTTGTAGTGAACTATAACACCAAGATTGAGCCCGTCAATAGGCGACCTCGAAAATCGCAACATGACTGATGGCCTATGGGGCGGGCGGAGCGGCTAGACCGGGTGCGGAGTGCGCGCCGCGCCTGGTCCTGCCTTGGATGCGCATACTCGCGCTGGGGTTTAGTGCGGAGCAGGGGCGGACATCAGCCTTCGCACATGACAGGCATCACGCCATCACAGCCCGAGGGCGGCGGCTTTTGTTTCAATGAGGCCCGGCCTCAATCTTAAGGAGTCGTCGCATGGATCTCGGCCTCGCGGGTCGTGTGGTCGTCGTTACCGGCGCCAGCAAGGGCATTGGCCTGGCCTGCGCCGCAGCCTTCCTGCGGGAGGGGGCGACTGTGGTCGGCATCTCCCGCTCGGTGGAGCACCTGCAGGCGGCTCGCCACCAATTGCTGGCCGAGGACCTGCATCTGCACATCGAGCCGGCCGACCTCACCGACAGCGTGGCTGCGCAGATGGTGATGGAGCGCATCGAGGACGACCACGGCCCGATCGAGGTGCTGGTCAACTGCGCCGGCGCCGCCCGTCGCACCCCGCCGGCCGAGCTGGACGCGCACGCACTGCACGCCGCCATGCAGGCCAAGTACTTCACCTATATGCATGCCATCGATCCGGTGATCCGCCGCATGGCCGCCCACGGCCGCGGCGCCATCGTCAACGTGATCGGGCAGGGCGGCCGTCAGGCCAATCCCGTGCATATCGGCGGCGGCGCAGCCAATGCCGCGCTGATGCTGGCCTCGGTCGGCTATGCCACGGCCTATGCGGGCAAAGGCGTGCGGGTCAACGCGATCAACCCGGGCGTGACGCGCACCGGGCGCATGCAGGAAGGGCTGGAAGCTTCGGCGCGCGCCACGGGCCAATCGAAAGAAGACCTGCTTGCCGCGCAGACCGCCGGTATTCCCCTGGGCCGCGTGGCCGAGCCCGAAGAAATCGCCAATGTGGCGTTGTTCCTGGCATCGCCGCTGGCCAGTTATGTCACTGGCGCCGTGATTCCCATGGATGGCGGCAAGACCAGCGTGATCTAGCGGCAAGGCGTCGCGCCGCGCCTGCTACGCTTGCGCGGAGAAGGATTCGGAGCGATGGAATGGAAGCAGTGGTGGAAGACAAGGGCGCCCGGCTGATCGGCCGGCTGATGGAAGGCCCGCTGGACATCGTGGGCGACGTGCATGGCGAAATCGACGCGCTGAACGATTTGCTGGCGGTCCTGGGCTACGACCGCCACGGTCGTCATCCGCAAGGACACCGACTGGTCTTCGTCGGCGACCTCTGCGACCGCGGTCCCGACAGCATCGCCGTGATGGAACGCGTGGGCGAATTGGTCGACCAGGGGCTGGCGCAGTGCGTGCTCGGCAATCACGAACTCAACCTCCTGCGCGCCGCGCGCAAGGAGGGCAACGGCTGGTTCTTCGACGACAACCACGACGTGCATGAGGGCAAGTTCGCCCGCTCGCGGCAGGCCGATGCATCGCAGCGACTTTGGATCCGGAACTTCATGGCGCAGCTGCCACTGGCCTTGCGTAGCGATCAGCTGCGCATCGTGCATGCGTGCTGGGACGAGGCGGCGGTGCGCCAGGTCGAGACTTCCCCGTTGCGCGACGTGGCCGAGCTTCACGATGCCTTCGTGCGAACGACCGCCGAGGACCTCGTGCGCGACGGCACCATGGCGCAGGCCGAGCGCGAGCTTTCGATCCACCGGGAGGCGCTGGACGATCCGATGAGCGCCCTGCCGTTCCTGCCGGCCCTCGCCCGGAAAAACGTCGCTCAGCAGATGTCCAACCCCGTACGTATCCTCACCTCCGGCGTCGAACGCCAGGCTAGCCAGCCGTTCTACAGCGGCGGCAAGTGGCGCATGGTCGAGCGTGCCGCCTGGTGGGACGACTATCGAGATGCGACGCCCGTCGTCGTCGGACATTACTGGCGCTGGCCGGTGCCGGTCGATCGCGATGCCTACGGCAAGGGCGGTACGGATCTCTTTGCCGGGATTCCGCCGCACGAGGGGCTGGGGCCGAGCGGCAACGTGCATTGCGTTGATTACTCCGTGGGGCGCCGCTTCCAGGAGCGCGAGCGCGGGATGCCATTCCGCACGCGCCTGGCGGCGCTGCGCTGGCCGCAGATGCGGATGGCCTTCGATGATGGAGCGGAGCTGGCCATGACGCTGGGGACCTCATCTTCTCCGAAGGCATCGTGTGAGGTGTCGCCATGAACTGGGATGCCGTGAGCGAAGCGTGGTTCAAGAAAAAGCAACTTTGGCCCCAAGAGAATGAACACCCCGACTGGGGATTCAACGTCAAGATGTCCACGCACCGCGTATGGGATTGGAGCGTGCGCACCTCGCGCATTCCGCCGGATGCCGTGTGGCTTGGCTTTCGAATCCACCGCGTACTGGGTTGGTCGGCCAGGGTGTTCACGCGGGACAAGCGTTACGAGGCGCAGTGGGAGTCGTCAGGTCTATCCGTTGAATCGGACCAGTTCAGATACCGGAGGCTGACGGCCTGGCCGGCTATTACTGATGTGGATGATTTTCCCAGGCTGATCCCTGCGCTGGAACAACTCCTGTCGATCCGGTTTCTGCCGTGCGCCACCGTCGAAGTGCCTTCGCTTACTTGCGGGCAGATCGAGAGACTACGGCGTTGGCTGAAGCCGGCTTGCGATGAGGTTGATCTTCAGGTGGACTGCTTGATCGATCCCTTGTCGCCGTCACTTGCCAACTACGTCGCGGATGAGGACAGAACTCCTCCTTCCTACCGTTTTGTCTTGCCCACCGGTGAGCTGGGTGGCGCGGATTCGGGTCTGGTCTCCGGGCATTGAATTCGCGCAGTCTCTTCTGATTTCCCGGGCCTGTTTCCGGCGATAAGCGGATGCCCGATCATGCCTGGAACGAACTTGCGAGTTGCGTATGGCTAAGTGCCCATGTCCTTTTTGCGGCGGTTTTGCTCACACAAGCGGAGGTATTCCCAACCATCAGGAGTGGCTTCTCATATCGGCCGTGCAATGGGATGCCTTGCCCGAGACTGTGCAGAGCAGTGATCTTTATCGCGACTCAGGCAAGCTCTACAGGTGCGTGTCCTGCGCGGCGATAGCGGTGTTCTGGGATGGGGTTGGCGCAGGGCCGACTTGGTATCAGTCGCATACATAGCAGGGCATGTTGTGATTGATTTTCAGCGTGAAGAAGGCACTCGTTTGCCAATTGTCCATTGGAGATATCGAACATGGAGGCTTTACTAGATGTGGCTGCTTGGCCGGAGGCCGTCTTGTCTTCGAGGAACAAGTCAAGCCAATGAAAGTCGTACTTCGCGATCTTCCTGATACGGCTCCGATCAAGGAGTATTGTTCAATCGTTCGTGTGATTCATGACACAAGATCCTGCACGATTCATTTGCTGGCGTACCCTTCCGGTCAGCAGATCGAGATCGAATTCGGCGGCGTCGTCGGTCTGAAAATATTGGACGAACGGGACTTTTCTCAGTTCTGGCGAGTGAATCTCGATCCGCCCGATGACATATACGATGGTTTGGTCACTCAAGTCGTCTCGGGCGGGTGGTTGCAGAGCGACGAAATACAAACGTCACACGTTCCATGTGGATTCTATGGGGACGTCGTGGAGTACCTGGTTTCGGGAGACTATGAGTGTGTAAACGTGCTATGCACTGAATACCCTAAGGTGCGCGTAAGCGGGCAGAAATAATCGGGATCTCCGCATTCATGGGTCAAGGGGCAGATGAGTACTGATTTTGAAACACTCGTTAACGCGTCGATCGAGTTGGGCCAGCGCACCATGATCCTTCCTATCGAAGAGCTGCGGCTCGTATCGGCTTTTGTCGAGCTTCCGAATCCGCATCGCGTGGTAGAGCGGCTGATGCGCGAGCTTTTCAATAACGACAACATGCATGTTCGTCGCATCGCGGTAAGCGCCTGCCGGCGGGCAAAGACATTTGATGTCCAAGGGCTTCAGGATGCGCTGACGGAGAAGCTGGGCGATCCGGAGCCGTGGGTGCGCTACGACGCCGTGTGGGCGATTCAAGAGGCAGGATACGACTCGCCGGAAATCAGAAGTCGAGTGACCACGATGGCCGAAGGCTTCACGTCGGGCGATGAAGCGTACCTGCGCAAGCATCCGGGCGATGCGGTGGTTCAAGCCCGGGTAAGGGCCCAGAAGTTGCTGGCGTCGCTGGCATGATCGTCTGGCGGTGTCTTTCGTCCTGCCTGTGCAGGCTGGCAGCAAGGACGCTGCTCCAATGATCTTCGCGGAATTGGAATATGCCTGTGAATACTGGGACTTCCACGAGGAGTTGAAGGCGTTTGTCTACAGTCACTTTTCCCTCGTCGAGTCAGGTTTGCAGTCCGACTCTTGGTTCTGGATTTTCGACGATGAAGAGAAAGTGGCGATCGACACGTTCTCTTCCATGAAGCACCAGGTGAAATCAGCCAAGGCCGGAGCTCACGTCGAACATGTCATCACCACGCTTCGACTGAAATATGCGGTTCGGATGTACCCCGAGCCAGAACTCGAAGGGAATGAGGAAGGCTAGAGCGCCGTCGGACTCACTTCCGATGTTCTACGTGCAGGGGGCGGGTCATGCTGCGCGTGTTCGAGAAGATGGAGAGAGGCGTGCTATCCGAGAAGCGGGTTTTCACTTTGAGCATGGTTCCTTTTGCAGGCACGGGAATTGCCGCCTGGCTGGGTGGGCACAAGACTGCCGGTTATCTCTTCTTTGCCGCCATGGGAGTATTTGTCCTTGGCTTCTTGTATCAGTCGTATCGACAAAGGAGAGCCCTGAAAGGAGGTCCGCCGGATCCCTCGGAACATTGGGGTACCAATGTCGATCTTGAGGCAACGACCTTTAAGTACTCGAAGGCCGAGCTGATGGCGCTTCACTGTGGCGCAGTCCTTTCGCTCCTGGTTGGTCCTGCCATTTACATTCTCGCGTCTCCGCGGTCGGAAAGTGCCAATTTCGCCGGCTTGTGCGCGGTTGAGGTCGTCGTCGCCTTGGCGTTCTGCGTAGGCTATCGATCCTATATGGCTTATTCGGTCACGATCGCTAGCGATGCCATTACCGTGAAAAGCCTCTTTCGAAAGAGAGAGTTCCGCTTTTCCATGCTTGGCAAAATAGCTTTGCTGGAGAGTGGGGGTAGAGGCGTCCGGTATGTCCTTGCGCTCTACGATAAAGATGGACGGAAAGCATGCCTGATCAGCGATGGGGTGGAGGATTTCGAGAAAATGGTCGTTCTAGCGAAGGAGGCCGCCTTTGCTGCAGGTACGCCTTATAGATATAGAGACATGTGGGGATGCTGGACCACTTGACGGTGGTTCATGGTCTTTCATATCTGAAGCGGGAATCTTCCTGTTGAGGCGAATATCGATTGGCATTGGCGACATAGCCTAATGTGTCACTACTGTGTCGCGGAAATGCTGCTCCAGCGCATCGATCGCCTTTCCGGGCTCTTTGGAGCCTGCTGACGTCGTATGTCAGCGTGGATGGCTCCCTGATACCGGCAACGAGTCCTCAATGGCCTGCGCGACGGCAATCGCGATTCTTTGATATCCCTCGTCCGAATAGTGGACGTTTTGCGGCCGCTTGAAGAATCTTGGCTCGAAACGCTTGGTGAGGTCGTATAGATCGATCACCGGAATGCCGTGCCTTTCCATGATCTCTTTGGCGGCCTGGTTGTACTTGACGACGTCCTCCGGCTTCCGGCCCGCTTCCCCGTCGGGAACAACCGTAGTGTTCTCCCATACGATATGGGCTTTGGTCTTCTCCAGCCGCTCGACAATCCGCTCAAGATTTCTCTTGTACTGGTCGAGACTGATCGAGATCGAGCCGTGAACTTTGTCGTAATCGCTCCCCTCCGGAAGGTCCGGGTTGCGATAACAAATGTCCCACAGACCAAAATTGAAGCTGATCACGTCCCACTTCGTGGATCCCAGCCAGGCATCCAATCGTTCAAGGCCATGCGCGGACGTCTCGCCGTTCTCCGGAATGCGGACAACTTCAGCCTTATCGTCAAGAAGTGTGGCTACGTGGGGCGCGTAGCCCTTTGATATCGAATCGCCAATGATGAGTACCTTTGGCGGTACGGCATTCGCGTGCAATGGTTGCGCAAACCAGAGCGCAACGAAGGCAATGACCGAAAAGCGATTTATCAAGGCAAACATCCCCATGTAGGTAAGCGCCATGCCCGCACGACAGGGAAGGGATACTAGCGAATAGGGCAGCCATGACCATGTGCCTGGCGGGTCGGCGTAACTACAGCAGGAGGCTTTAGTCAGCGCAAGACATTGCGGTCCTGGCCTTTCTAAAGACATTTTCCAGGCCCAGCCACTGCACAAGGTGCCGCTATATAGGGCGAGGACGTGCCGCATGTCTCGGCAAATGCCCGGTTCTCGATAGCCCAAATCATCTCGTCGCCACAAGGACGTTTGTCATGAAGCTTTGGTCAGTTGCTCTAATGCTGCTGTTCGCCGGTGCCGGTGTGAAGGCAGAAACGCCTACATGGCAGCCAGCCGTCGGACACACGCAAGTACCGTTGTGGCCTGGGACGGCGCCGGATCTTCAATCCGTGCCCGGTCCGGAAACCATGAAGTCGAGCGAGAAGTTGCTGGCCGGCAAGCCAGTGACCGCTGTATCCAATGTGACGCAGCCGACGATGACGGTGTATGAGCCCACCGGAAAGAATTCGGGGGCTGCGGTTGTCGTGATCCCTGGAGGCGGGTTCCATATATTGGCCATGGACCTGGAAGGCACCGAGGCCTGCGACTGGTTGACCTCCCATGGCGTTACTTGCGTGTTGCTGAAGTATCGAGTGCCGAGCAAGCCCTACGAATGGAAGTGCGATTGCCGGCCGCACAACTTGGCGCTTTCGGTGCCATCGCTGCAGGACGTGCAGCGAACCATGCGGCTGGTGCGCTTTCATGCGGCGCAGTGGCATGTCGATCCGCACAAGATCGGTGTGCTGGGCTTTTCTGCCGGCGGATTCCTCGTGGCCGAGATAAGCACGAACTTCAATCGGCATCTTTATGCACCGGTGGACGCGGCGGACAAAGAGAGTGCGCGGCCGGATTTCGCGATGCCGATTTACCCGGGGCATCTCGCTCGCGAGGATGGCAAGTTGAATCGCGACGTGCCGGTATCCAGCGAGACGCCGCCCACCTTTCTGGTGCAGGCGGAGGACGACTACGTCGATGGGGTCAACCAGTCGCTGGTCTATTACACCGCGCTGGCAAAAGCGCGTGTGCCGGCAGAGATGCATCTGTATGCGCATGGCGGTCACGCCTTCGGCTTGCGGCCGACGCAAGACCCCATCACGGGTTGGCCTCGGCTCGCCGAGGCGTGGTTACGGACGATAGGCATCCTCCACGACTGAGGGGTATGCCCGCTTTCGACACGTGGCGGATCACACGGTCATGGTTACGCGTTCGACGTCATCACCTTCTGGACGATCTTCCAAGTCCCCTGGACCTTCAAGCAGGACAGCATGTCCGTGAAGACGCGTGGGGGAACCTGCAATCTCACCTTCAGGACCGCGAGATCCTTCTCGACATCGATGGAGAGGATCTGATCGTCGCGATCGAAGCCCTGTTGTTTCGGCGAGGTTGTGCCGCGTACGACGGCCAGCCACGTCGCGATCGGCGTCACGCTGACGTCGCTGTCCTGGCCGATCCTCGTCACGGAGCTGGACGGGTGAAACAGAGGGGCGAATTTATCGGCGTCCATGTCATAGGCGGCGTCGAAATAGGTCAGGGCGATCGAACGCAAAGCGGCGACATCGGAGTTCATGGCGATCCTCAAGGATTTTCGGGGACATTCGGTGCGAGGCGCCAAGCGCCTGTCCGTCAGAGGAAAGGTTTGGCGGTACGTGGCGACGAAGCCTAGGGCAGGGGGTCTTATGAGGCTAGCCATCTTGCGAAGGAAGGTGTCATGAGTAGTATTCATGAATAATGAGAAGCGAACTGAATGAGCTCGCCACTTTTGCGATGGTGGCCCGTGAGCGCAGCTTTACCCGAGCCGCCGCCAAGCTTGGCGTATCCCAATCGGCACTCAGCCACACCATTCGAGGGCTAGAGAAGCGGCTTGAATTGCAACTGCTCGCCCGGACAACCAAGAGCGTTGCGCCAACGGCCGCGGGGGCCGCGCTACTGAAAGATCTGTCGCCCGCGCTCGAGCAAATCGCTCAAGCGCTGGACAAGGCACAGCGTATCCGCCGCCGCCCGGCGGGTCGCCTTCGTATCGTGATGTCCCGCTCGGCGGCCGTCATGGTGTTGCTGCCGCGGCTCACGGCATTCGCCGAGGCCTATCCCGACATCGTGCTCGACGTCGTCACCGTGACGGGCCCGGTAGACCTCGTCGCCGGCGAGTTCGATGCGGGCATCCAGCTCGGCGAGTACATCCAGAAGGACATGGTCGCCGTGCGCGTCACGCCAGAGTTGCGCTTGGCTGTCGTGGGATCGCCTGGTTATTTCTCGACACGAAGCTTGCCTAAAAAGCCGCAGGATCTCAGCGATCATCGGTGCATCACCCTGCGCCTTCCGAGCGGCCCCTATCGATGGGAGTTCGAGCGCGGACGAACATCCGTCACGATCGGCGTGAACGGCCCGCTCATCATCGACGACACGCATCTGGTGATCCAGGCAGCCCTCTCCGGAGCGGGTCTCGGTTTCGTCTATGAAGAGCAGGTTGCCGAGGACATCGCCAAGCGGCGGCTTATCCGTGTGCTGGAGGATTGGACGCCGCCGATTCCCGGCTTCTTCATGTACTACCCCAGCCGTCGGCATCAGCCTTCAGCACTGTCGGCGCTGGTCGAGGTACTGCGCATCCGCTGACGGAAGTTGGATGCCCGGGAAGTTGGGGATTGCAACTTTGGCTGCCATGAATGTCGAACATCCTATGAAGATTGCCGCTGCCCTCGTACCGCTGTTGATCGTCATGCTTGCAGGCCTTGGGGCCACTGCGCTCTCTATCGGTGCGGTGATTTTGTTTGCTGCGCGAGGCGAGGCAGTTGTTCATGCGCTCCCCTATCTTGCGATATCGGGGATAGATTGGCTTTTTTTTGGCGTGGGTATGGTTCTTTTGGTGATATCTGGCATGAGCGTCAGTGTCTCGTTCCGGCGCGCTCGATCGATTCGACGGGGATGGAATGGAGGAAACGAGCCGACTAAGGGGCGAACCCACGAATCGACGGTGTTGAAGCCACCCGGCTCCAAGATCCTGCGCGCTCTTCTCGGTATGGCGGTTGGTGCCGTATTTCCCGCCCTTGGGTTCGCCTACTTCCTGATGAGGCCATCCATGCCATCGGCTCTTTGTGCAGCTTACTTCTTCTGCCTCGGGTTCATCGTCTTGGTAGATGCAGTCAAATCGATATCTTGTCGTGTCGAGATTCTGGAAAAGGGGCTCCTCTATTGGAGCTGGTTTTCCGCCAAGGCAATGCCAGTGGTGGAGATCAGGTCGGCCAGATACGGCGGTTACAGAACGACGACGACGCTGACAGTTTTTGGCGACAAGCGCTGGTTCCAGGTGTCGAGCGATAGCTTCGAACCGGCTCAGATGGAGGCCATTCGCAAGTTCTGTGACGAGGCGGCCGAGGTATATCCCGATTGGTCTTCTTAAGCCGGCACCGGCCTATGCAAGAATCGCTTTCGCCCGACATGCGCGGACGCCTAACATGGCCATCTAAAGCCAACACCACCTCAACGAAAGGAGTCACGATGACCACGCAAGGAGAGCATGGGGTTACCCAGCGGCTGAAAGAGCTTCATCGGATGATTATGGATCCGAGCAAGACGTTCAGCGCCAGTGCGACACTCAAGGAACTCGACGAACTCGAAGCCAGCCTGTCGCCGATGCCTGTCGAGGCGCGCGGTGAGCTGAATTACATCCGGGGTTTTGTGCTTTATCGGGTGGGCAGGGCGGAAGAAGCGCTTGGGCCGAGTTCGGAAGCCCTGCGCATCGACGCGAGCCATCCTTTTCTGCCGGCAAGCGAGCGATCCCACTTCCTCTACAGCCTTGCCAACCAGGCGGAGGAGGTCGGGGCTTGGGATATCGCAATCGATGCCTATACCCAAGTCATTCCCTTGTTCGATACCGACCCGGGGCTGTCAGAAGATCAACGGCTGGGGACGCGCGAAAGCCTCGCGTTCTGTCTCCACGAGGCCGAGGAGTACGCCAAGGCGTTTTCGATCAACGCGAGTGTTTTGGCGAGCGGCGAGCGATTGTTCGGGCCGGACAGCGACAAGCTGCTGGTGGTGATCACCAACCTTGCCCAGAACGCGCACAAGCTGCGTGAGCTGGACAAGGCCAAAGCGTTTCTGATGCGCCGGCTGGATATCGCCTTGAAGCACGACGTGACGCACCACATCGATGAAGCCCTGTTTCAATTGGGCGTGCTCGCTTATGAGCAAGGGCGGCTGGACGAAGCGGAATCGTTCATGCAGCGGCGATTGGCGCTGGCGCGCAACAGCGATGATCCGTCGCGGATTGAAGAGGCCGAAGAGGCGCTTCAGGTTTTGCACACCCTGGCGTCGTAAGGCATTGACCTGGGGCGCCGGCCCAGCGAGTAAGCATGGCCGGCGCTGCAGGAAAGGCTTTGCGAGCCGTACGGTCTGGCTGATACGACGCACGTAGACTTGCTATCACTCATGTGTCACTGCGCCGACAGGCGCGCCGCCAACGCCGCACGATCAAGCCCCTCCGCTATCTCACGCTGCGCCGTCGCATCGAACTGCGTGAGGAAAAGCTCATTCACCGCGGCCTCGTAGATCTTCCACATCCGCTTACGTAGTGATCGCCCCGCATCGGTGATGGTGACGTAAGCCGCGCGTCCGTCTTCGGCGGATCGCGCGCGTGTGACCAGGCCTTCCTGTTCCAGGCGATCCACCAGGCGAGTGAGGTTGTAGCGCTCGATCACCAGCGCGTCGGCCAGCTCGTGCATGCGGCGCGTGCCGTCCTTGCCGCTTTCCACGCCCCACAGGGTGTCGTACCAGGCATAGGCGGGCAGGCCGGCCTCGGCCAGGCGACGCTCGATCTCGCGAATCAATGCACGATGCGAGCGCACGAATGAGAACCAGAGATCCGGTTTCTTGTTCGCCACAGGCGATGCCTCCTTTCCGATGAGTTGCAATCGCAATTATATCGCGGCATGATCGAATGACGTCGATTGCAACTGCAATCGTGTGTCGGTGGCTGGCTTGAGCGCTTCTTGTCCTCTCCCCATGGACGTGCCATGGCCAGTGCCGTCCCAGGGAGAGACCCCCCTGGAAACCTGCAGAAAGGATCCGCACTGTGACCATCCTGCTCTATGGCTTCTGGCGCTCTAATGCAGCCTTTCGCGTTCGTGTCGCGCTTGCGCTGAAGCAGCTTGCTTTCAAAGAGATCGAAGTGGACATCCTGTCCGGTCGCCAGTTCGATGCCGACTACGATGAGGTAAATGCGGAGCACGCCGTGCCCACCCTTGTTCACGACGGATATCGCATATCTCAGTCGATGGCGATCATGGAGTATCTCGATGAGATCGAACCATCGCCGCGGTTGCTGCCGGAGGATGCCAAAGAACGCGCGTACGCCCGATCGCTAGCGCTCGTTTCAGTAGCCGACACTCATCCCTTGATCGTGCCACGCGTTCGCAAGCATCTCGGGAAGGCCTTTGGCGCCGATCAGCCGGCGATCGAATCCTGGTGTCGGCATTGGGCGGCCGAAGGAGTGGCGACTTACGAGCGGTTGCTCGATCGCCGCCCGGCGGCGCCGTTCGCGCTGGGGAGCGAGCCGACCATCGCCGATATCTGCATCGCTGGGCAGGTCATCATCGGGGGTCTTTATCAGCTGGATATGGCGCCCTTTCCCAAGGTGGCGGCATTAGCCCGGCACTGCTTCGAACTCCCCGCTTTCGCGGATGCCCATCCGTTCCGGCAACCCGGCTATAAGCCTTGAGAGCATCTGCATAGTCCACGATCGCTTGCTTCCACATCCATATCCTTCTCCAAGCAGAGATAGGATTCGTGTTCCCCGCCATCCATCCGCCCATGCTTCGCGAGGCGCTGCCCATGATCTTTGCCGTGTTCCTTGTGACCCCCACTGACGCGAAAATCGAGCATCTTGAAGAGGCGCCCGAATTGCTTGAGCGCGACGGGCGTTCGTTCTCGCTACGCGCCGGTCCGCGCCAACCGCAGCCGACGGATCATGTCTGGGATCCGGTCGCGGTGTATGCCCCCGATGAACTGACAGAAGAAGAGTTCCAGGATCTCTTCGAGGCCAGCCGAAAGCGCATACCGGAATTGAATTTGAAGTACTGAGCGCAAGGGCGCACAGAACGCCGGTTTACCGCCCGCCCCGGCGACCGACAGGTGCATGCGTCGCCATCAGTTCGACGATCCAGTCCATGAACACGCGCAGCTTCGCGCTGACATGCCGGTTCGGCGGGTAGGCCAGATAAAGCGGCATGGCATCCAATTGCCAGGCCTCGAACAGCGGCACCAGCTCACCTTGGGCAACGTGTCGCTTGGCCATGTAATGAGGTAGCCAGAGCACGCCAAGGCCGGCGAGCCCCGCTTCAAGGTAAGCATTGCCGTCGTCGACCGTGAGCACGCAACGCCCCTGGATCCGTGCGGTTTCGATGCCCTTGCGCATGGCATAAGGGAAGGGCTTGCCGGTGCGCGACCAGACGTAACCGACGATGCGATGCTGCGCGTCTTCCAGCTCGCGGGGATGCAGGGGCGTTCCTGCCCGTGCCAGATAGTTGGGCGCCGCGTACACGCCAAGTTGGAGATCGCCGACGTGACGGGCCTTCAAGGAGAGCGACGTCAGCTCGCCACCACGCACGACGCAATCGACGTTCTCGCCGATGAGATCGACCATGCGGTCGCTGACGCCCAAGTCCAGCTGGATATCCGGATAGCGCGCATGGAAGGCAGGCAGGGCCGGTATCAGAATCATGCGCGCCAACGGGCTCGGGACATCCACGCGCAAGCGGCCTCTGGGTGAAGCCGAGGCTTCGGAAAGGCTGTTCTCGGCATCGTCCAGCTCGGCCAGCAGTCGTGTGGTGCGCTCGTAATAGATCGACCCGTCCGCGGTAGGGTTGACCTTGCGCGTGGTGCGATGGAGCAACCGGACGCGCAGCCGGGCTTCGAGCTGCTGGATCAGCTGGGTCACGCTGGTCTTGCTCATGCCCAGCGTTTCCGCGGCCTTGGTGAAGCTGCCGGTTTCCACCACCCGGACGAAGGCCTGCATTGCATCGAACCGGTCCATTGCTGCTCCAGAGGCCATGGAAATTGTTTGGATTCTACAAACAGTCCTTGCCGGAAAAGGCCGTTTATCGCGGCTGCAAGGCCGCCTAGATTGGCCTCTCTCGTTCTGGGCATCGATGGAGTTTGGACCCATGGCAACACGCGACGTCGTTTTTCCTGCAGGCCGCCGTGCGCTCTACGAGCGCAACCGCTATTCGCCGGCCATTCGATCCAACGGCTTTCTGTTCGTGTCCGGGCAGGTCGGCAGCCGCGATGACGGTTCGCCCGAACCGAATCTGGAGCGGCAAGTCGCGCTCGCCTTCGAGCATTTGAGCGATGTATTGGCGGCGGCCGGATGCACCTTCGAGGACGTGGTGGACGTGACGGTCTTCATGGTCGATCCCGCATCGACGTTCGAGAAGGTCTGGAGCGTCGTGCCGGCCTATTGGGGCAACGCGCCGCATCCCACGCTGACGGCCGTGGGCGTGACCTGGCTTTACGGGTTTCAGTTCGAGATCAAGGTGATCGCGAAGTTGCCGGAAGGTTGAGGCGGCATGGCCCGGCGCCTTCGCCCTTAGATAATCCGCAACGTAATCGCCTTCAGCACGGCCCGCGTGCGATCCCGCGTCCCCAGCTTGTCGAAGATATCCATCAGGTAATTCTTCACCGTCCCCTCGGCCACATGAATAGCCAGGCCGATTTCGCGGTTGGTGTAGCCGCCGGCCAGCAGGCGGAGGATATCGGTCTCGCGTTTGCTGAAGCCGCTCGTGGGCACGCTCTGATCGTCGTAGGCATAGCGGGCGCGTACCGCGTCGGTGGCGATGGGGGCGATCACCGTGCGTCCGGCGGCGACCTGCTCGATGGTGTCGACCAGTTCGAGCGGCGAGGCGTCCTTCAGCAGGAAACCGCGCGCGCCGGCGTCGATGGCTTTGAGGGCGTAGTCCGCGTCGTCGAAGGTGGTGAGCAGGATCACCGGGGGCGCGGCGGCGACGTGGCGCAGCTGCCGACACACCTCGAAGCCATCCAGGCCGGGCATGCGGATGTCGCACAGCACGACGTCGACCGCCACGCGCTGCAAGGCGTCCAGCAGCGCGTGTCCGTCCGGCGCTTCGGCCACGACGTGCAATGCGGCGAAGCCACCGAGCAGAGCCTTGAGGCCGCCGAGCACCAGCGCTTGGTCATCGGCGAGGGCGATGCGCAGTCGGCGCGGCTCGATCACGGGCATAGCGGCAACCAGGCACGGAGGTGGAAACCATGATCCTCCGCGCGGCCGAATACCAGGTCGCCGCCCAGCGCTTGCATGCGCTCGCGCATGCCGGTCAGGCCGTGGCCGGCGTGCGGCGCGTCGCGGCCTTGGCCGTCGTCGCGCATGTCCAGCACGATCTCGTCGCCCTCGCGGTGCAGGCGCACCCATAGCTGCTCGGCGTCGCCGTGGCGGGCCGCGTTGGTCAGCCCTTCCTGGAAGGCGCGCAGCAGCGCGTCGGCCTGTTCCAGCGTCGGCACGCGTGTGTGGTCGGCGATCTCCAGTTGCACGCGCGGGCGTGGAAACGGGGCGGCCATGCTTTCCAGCGCGGCGCGCAAGTCCAGCCCATCGTGCACGCGCAACTGGCGCACCACGGCGCGCAGGTCGTCCAGCAGCTCCTCGGTGAGGCGGGTGCACAGAGCGATGACCTGCGCCTGATCGAGCTGCGGGTTGTGCGTGAGCGCGCTGAGGTTGAGCCGCAGCGCGGTGAGCTTGTGGCCGGCCACGTCGTGCAGCTCGCGCGACAGGCGCAGGCGCTCCTGGCTGCGTGCGATCTCCGCCAGCATGCCGCGCGTGGCCAGCAGTTCCGCGTGCGCCTGGGCCAACCGCGTGCGCGCCTGCTCGGTACGCAGCATCGAAGTGACCAGCAGGATGGCGAGCAGCTGGAGGCTGGCGTGCAGGCCGACGTACGTGTACGGCGTATCCATCTGGCGAAACGCCAGCACCACCGCCAGCAGCAGGGCGGTGGCAACGACATAGACGGCGATCAGCCAGCGCGTGCGCAGCAAGCTGGCGAAAGCCAGCATCGGGATGATCAGCAGGGCCGCCGCCGAGTTGTAGCGATACAGCGCGACAAGCACCAACGCCATGCCCAGCAGCACCGCCGCCAGCAGCAGGCGCGCGGTACGTGGCGGCCGCCCTGCGAGCGAACCCAGGAAGACCAGCGCGAACAGCGCGTGCAAGCCCGGCACCAGCGCGTACACGGGCAACGCGCTCGCCGCCGCCGTCGGCACGATCGGGTCAAACCACAACTCCAGGCCGACAGCCAGCCAGGCCACACCCCCGGCCATGGCCATCGCGGCAGACAGAAAGGAAGAGGGCCGGCTCATGCGCGGAGCTTCGCCCAGCGCCCGGGCCGAGGCAAGGCGATTGGCAAAGTGGTGACTTTCGTCACCCGCCTGGGTGACTTCCGGTGTCTGCATGGCGGGCCAGGCGATTCGGATACTGCCCATCGCCTTCCCGGAGACACGTCATGAATCACACGGGCAAACGCCTGATCAAACGCATCGCGATCGCCCTGGCATTGCTGATCGCCATCGCGCTGGGCATCACCGCCATACCCGCCATCGTCGTCGGCGACCGCAACGCCTTCGCCACCGCCTTGCCGAACGCCCCCGTGGCGCGTCCCGAGGCGATTCGCGAGGCCTACGGCTTCCTCGCCAAGAAGACGCGCTTCGATGCCTTCGTGGCCCTGCAGGACGGCCAGGAGCTGGCCCGCTGGGGCGAGGCGGATCTGCCGATCAACACCCACTCCGTGCGCAAGAGCCTGTTGAGCGGCCTGTACGGTATCGCCGTGGCGAAAGGCTATGTGCGGCTGGACCAGACGCTGGGCGAGCTGGGTATCGATGACAACGTGGTGCCGCTAACTGCCATGGAGAAAAGCGCCACCGTGCGCGACCTGCTGATGTCGCGCTCGGGCATCTATATCGAGGCGGCCGGCGAAGTGAAGGGCATGAAAGACCGGCGGCCACGCCGCGGCTCGCATAAGCCCGGCGAGTTCTTCTACTACAACAACTGGGATTTCAACGTGCTGGGCGTGATCTTCGAACAACGCACCGGCATGAGCATCGGCCAGGCCTTCAACGAATGGATCGCCAAGCCCACCGGCATGACCAGCTTCAAACCCGAGCACGTGATCTACGAGCAGCCCAGCTATACGCAGCACCGTCAGTTCGTGATCTTCCTGTCCGCCGCCGACCTGGCGCGCTTCGGCATGCTTTACGCACAAGGCGGGCGCTGGGGAACGACGCAGGTGATCCCTGCGCCGTGGGTGGCCGAAAGCACGCGCGCCTACTCGGCGGTGGCGGACATGGACCCCTTCGCCAGCTACGGCTACCTGTGGTGGATCGATCGCGACGGCAACGTGTGGGCCGACGGCTGGGGCGGCCAGTTCATGCTGATCGATGCCAGGCGCCACCAGGTGCTGGTGGCGTGCAACGACACCGGGCGCAGCCTTTTGCAGATGGCGTGGTTCGTGTTGTTCGACGGCGATGGCTGGCGCAGTCACCAGCAGCGGTTGCATGCGTTGATGGTGGAGGCGGCGGGGGAGGCGTGATGCGTTGCTGCCGTCGTGTTCGCGTTCGCCGCACGGCGCGTGTAGGCGCTATCGGATATCTCTGCAAAGCGCAGCAAGCACGCGTGATGCGCGTAGGCGCTTACAGACATGCCTCTATCGGTTTGCTAGTTTCGTTGGCGTTACCCGCGGAGTGATGCAACGCGCGACGCGGGTGACCATGGCAGCAATGCTGTGAGAAGCGCGGGCCGAAGGTGCAGCAACACCTCCGACCCGCTGACCATCACCAACTGACTACGGAGTTGATCATGGCTACCCCAGATCATACGGCACCCGCCCGCCCGCCGATCCCCTCGGCGACATCTTCACCGTCTATCCGAGCTGTCCGACGATCTCGCGGACACGATTGAGGCACCGCGGCGTCACGCGTTCCGCTGAAAGTCTTTCGAGCCGCCTCGCGTGGCACGTCTCCCTGTGCGATGGCGAAACACCCTGACGCCACATCCCACTTCCTCCATCAAGCCGCCCGGGGCCCAGGCATGGGCCATCGGTGACCCTTCGAATCCGTGTGATCGCGGCACGTCGAGCCTTTGGCGGCGTGCCGTTTACGGCACGAGGGCGCGGCACCCCTGCAAGGAGCTGCATATGCATGTCTTTGGCGAACCCTGGATTACGCGTAACGCCCACTACTTCTCCGATCCTGGCGCGGGCACGGAGGCGCTGTTGAACGACGCCACCGAGTGGTTGCAATACGCGCACCATCAGGTGCAACTGCTGACCGAACTGACTCACGAGTGCGGCAGCCCCGACCCGCGCCGGCTGGCGGTGATGCTCGAAGGCATCGCCGCGTTTATCGAGATGGGCGCGCGCTGCGCGGCACAGGCGCATCTGCGGATGCAGTGGCGGCAGGTGCAGGAAGGGGCGGAGCCCCGGATGACCACGCTTTAGCGAGGCATGCCCGTCGGGTATGCCGCCTGACGCTTGATGCCGATGGGTAACGATGGTGAGGCGGGGGGCAGCGACGTATTGCGCGGCATGGACTACCCCGGCCTTCTCGATATCGCTCCTGGCCGCCGCGGCTTGACCGGCGGCGTTCGATGGTCACGTGATGTCCACGAGACTAGGTGATCGCGCATAGAGGGCCGCAGGCGTTGGAGCATGGCGGCGAGCTGCGGTCATGGCGCAACTTGCGCGTCGCAAGTGGGGCGGACGCTTGGCGCGATTCAGGCTAAAGACGTTACCTGTGACGCTAACGATTACTTAGATGCTTTCGGACCTGAAGGCATCGCCGTGGGTGTTTGCCAGGAAGGTTTTTTGCCCTCTTGACTATCGAAAAGGCGGCGCGCCTTGCGGAAGTCCTCAACGTTTTCAACCACCCAGGTCCAGACAGGGGACATGCGGATCAACAGTTCCCTGCCCAGCGGCGTCAGCTCGTACTCGACACGGGGCGGAATTTCATCGAACTCCCGTCGAATCAGCAGGCCATCCCGCTCCATGGTGCGCAGCGTCTTTGTCAACATTCGCTGAGTCACACCAGCCATCTGCCTTTTCAGCTCGGCGTGGCGCATTTTGCCGTACACGCCCAAGGCATGCAGGATGCCCAAGGACCAGCGGCTGCCTGCATGAGCGAGGACTTCCCGCCTGACGCCATCATCGTCGTCTCTGAGCGTTCGGCAGATGGCTTCTGCCTGGCTAAGAGTTTCATGATCGGTCATGTCGCCCCCTGGTATCACGCGTGTGCCTTCTTACGAGTGCTGCCGGATCGTGCAAGCATTTGCGCATCCTACAGGCAATAGTTATCGGGAGAAATCATGACCGAACTAACCCAGCATTCCCCCCAATCCATTCTCGTTCTAGGCGCCGGTGAGCTTGGGCTTCCGGTTTTGCGCAACCTTGCGCGGGTGGCGAAGCGCGCGCCCGGATCCACCATCAGCGTCCTGCTCAGGGATTCGACCATCAACACCCAGGTGCCTGGGAAAAGGGCGGAAATCGATGAGCTTCGGGGCCTGGGCGTCCAAATGGTCGCCGCGGATCTGGTGAACGATTCAATCGATCAGCTTGCCGAGGTATTCGCACGGTTCGACACCGTCATCGGTTGCGCCGGCATGGTCGCGGGTCGAGAAACCCCCATGAAGTTGGCTACGGCAGCGCTCAGGGCCGGCGTGAAGCGCTATTTCCCGTGGCAGTTTGGCGTCGACTTCGAAGTGATCGGTCGGGGCAGTCCTCAGGATCTCTTCGATGCACAGCTGGATGTGCGCGAGCTGCTTCGCGCCCAAGATAAAACCGAATGGGTCATCATCTCGACAGGTATGTTCACCAGCTTCCTTTTCGAGCCGGTCTTTGAGGTGGTGGATTTCGAAAACGATACCGTGAACGCGCTCGGCAGTCTCGAGAACAGCGTGACGCTCACGACACCAGACGACATCGGTGCTCTGACGGCGGAGATCGTTTTCTTCGAACCCCGCTTCCGCAATCAAATCATCTACCTCTCTGGCGACACTGTGTCGTATGGGCAAGTTGCGAGCATGCTTGAACGAGTGCTGGGGCGCCCGTTCACGCGTAACGTGTGGACTGTTCCTTATCTGATGAAGGCATTGGAGGAAGACCCCACGCACCACATCAAAAAGTACCGCGCCGTGTTCGCGCAAGGTCGAGGTGTGGCGTGGCCTAAAGCGGTCACTTTCAACGAGCAGCAGTCGATTCAAGTCACCACCGCCGAAGAATGGGCTCGGGAAAACCTTGCGAGTCATTGAGCGCATAGGCAGGTAACCGAACGTTTCCGCGCCAGGCGTATATCTGGTCAGAAGCTCCTAAGAAGACGCGATCGAGCGCCGTCCTCGAGCCGAAGATGATGCTCTGGGGCGGCCATGCGGCGCAGGCTCGGGACATCGAGGCACGATCGTTGGTTTTGGACACGCCGAGGATCAAAACGGCCAGGAAGCGATTGGATTCGCGTTGGTTGAATATCCAGGGCGCGGCATGTGACGACATGCTTCCTGAGAAGCATGTCCGCTTTCGATGGCTGTCTTCGTATCGCCGCGTAAGGCGATGGCGTCGAAGCGTGGGATACCCAGCTCCATCGGCTTGCTTTCGAACAGCGCTTGCTGGGCGGTGACGCCCGGCATGCCATCGCCGGCGCATGCATGGCCATCATTGATCCATATCAATATGCCTCCCCGGCGGGTATCTACGCTGACATCGACAGTATCGAAGATCGATCCTGGAGAAAGGCCATGCAAGTCGGGAACGTCGCGTATTTCCTGGTCTGGGCCGCCCTCATTTTCTTGATGATGCGCTACGGGTGCGGCGCGCACGTCATGGGGCACCGCCATGGCTGCTAATGCCACATCGTTCGCATCGCGTACGCGTGAGCGCGGGGCCCCCAATGTCGCGCGGACCATTCCGGTGATCGCACTGGGCATGGCGCTGAGCGCGTTTTTTACGACGTCATACATTCTGTGCGTCATCGGCTATCTCGCTTTCCCGAGCTTGCCGGTAGATCACGCGGCCTTGGCCATTTTCCTTCCAGGCTTCCAGTTGCTGAGTTGGTCGACCTTCCTTCTGGGGCTCGTCGAGAGCGTCGCATGGGGATGGTATGTGGCCCTGGTCCTCGGGCCGCTCTACAACTTCTTCGCGGCACGCATGACGTGAATACCTATCCCAACGTGTGGGCTTTATCCGTGCCAAAGGCTTGCAGGCGAATGGCGGGCAGGCGGTGCCTGTGTCCGGCCCTTTGACGGCGGTGAGTGGGTCGATGCGATGAGGTCAGTGCCGATGTCTGAGGTTTCGCCACGCATGCTCAGTCGCCGCCATTTCCTGACCCGGTTGGCGTTGGGCGCGACCGTGCTGGGTGTGATGCGTCTGCCCGTCGCCAGGGCGGCAGAGCTGCCGCATCTGAATCCGGACGACCCCGTCGCCAAAGCGCTGGCCTATACGGAGCAGGCGGCCACCGTGGACGCCAAGGCCGAGGTCAAGTTCAAGAGCGGCAGCCGCTGCGCGAATTGCAACTTCTTCCAGGCCGCCCAGGCGGCCGGTGGCTACGCACCATGCACGATCTTTCCCGGCCGGTCGGTCAATCAGGGCGGCTGGTGCCGGGCCTGGGCACCCAAGCCGTGACGTCGTTTCTTGCTCGCATAACCGCTCCGTTGGCGGCGGCGCCATGGATCGTGGATCGGGGTGGGCCGCCTTGGTGCGCCACGCTGTCGTTCTCCATCGCACGTCGGACCGTTCCGCGCGTTTCAGCTTCGCAGCAGGGAGCCGTGCCGCCATGCCGGTAAACGTCGTCTATACATGCCCCATGCACCCTCAGATCCGGCTGTTCGCGCCGGGCCAGTGCCCGATCTGCGGTATGACGCTTGAGCCTGTGGACGGCATCGAAGAGCAGGGTGGTGCGCTCGAATTGCGCGGGCGTTGGCGCGGGCGCAAGTCGGCATCGCCATGGGGACCGACACGGACGTCGCGATGCAGTCGGCAGGCATCACCTTGCTCAAGGCCAACCTGAGTGGCCTGTCCAGTGCGGTGACCTTGTCGCACCGGACCATGCGGAGCCTTTGCCAGAACTCTTCTTCGCCTTCGCCTGCAACGCGCCGGGCGTTTCTTTCGAGGCGGGCCTGTCATGCCCGTTTTCGGTGGCGCATGCCGAAGTCTCGCCGCGTGTTTGCCACGGCGCGGCAAAGAGGGAAGGGCGGTATTAACCGTTTGGTCCCTTTAGCCGTGCACGGGGATTATTCACGTCATTTCCACTAGGTCGCGTGATAGCGTCAGCAAGCTATAGGGGAACCCAGGAACTCAAATCGGCCAGGATGGGCCCATTTGCTGCGTCACGTCATGGCCGTCGGGTCTTCCGGCGCCTTTTGGTGTTTCTACTGGCTGGCCTGACTCTCTGGCTGCGTGCTGGCGTGTTTCATCGTGCTTGCTTATCCGCCATCGGGTACCGCCCGATGGGCGGCGAGCTGTTGCGCCTTCGCGCCGTGCCATTTGGTTGATCGAATGCCATCGACTTAAAGCCAATAGCCGCATCTCTCAACAAGGAAGGTACCCATATGAATACCCAAACGCGTCGTTTCGGTTATGCGCTGGCGTGCACCGCGCTGTCGTTCACCGCTCTCGCTTATGCAAGCGCCGCTGCCGCGGCTCCGGTCACGGGCGTGGCCAAGGCCAGACTGACTCACGTCTTCGCCACCCTGCAGAACGGCCAGCCCGACACCAAGCCGGAAGACATCGCCGCCTGCAAGAAGCAGGTGTCTTCACCCAACTCCCGCTACCTCGGCATCACCGTCAGCACGCATTATTCGGTCGATGCGCAGACCATGATCATGAGCGCGTTCTCGAAGCTGCCATCGCCGCAGGGCACCAAGCCGATCATGCTCACCATCAAGCTGTCGCCCCTGGGTATTGCCGGGGAGTACGCCTTCGGCGTGTTCCGGCCGACCGAGCTGCCGGATACGTATGTGCTGTTCTCGATGGGGACGAACTTCAAGGGCGCCAAGTCGTCGATCCTGGTGCTCAATGAGGGGAAGGAATTCAACTGCCTGGTGAGCAGTGACGCTTCGCCGTTTAGTGGTGGGGTTAGTGCGAAGCTGGGGGCGGATCAGAAGTAAAATGCAACTGGGACGGAGTAGATGAGGTGACCGTTGGGTCGATTTAACTACCTCCGTCCCCTTTATCACACGCGTTCTGTTGTTCAGTACCAACGCCCTGCTCAAATCCAGCCAGAATGGGTGTTCAGGTCGACGGGAATCCGCACTTAAGGTAACGCAAATGTCTTCCCGTCTGCTCCGAACTCAAGTTATTTCTACCTTCGAGGATCACTGGAGGAACGCGCAAGATAAATACCGTCTCGAGGCGGTCAGCTACTTCACGACTTTGTATGATCGATTCTGTAGTGAGGGTCTGGCGGATCCGATTTTCGAGACAGAGCTAACAAGCGGAGATCCATCGAGGTACGCCCAACGCGTGGCGGAAATGATGCTCGCCGATCATTTGTGGCGAGCCGGATTTACGTTGAGTAGCGCCGCGGAAGGCCCTGACCTGAAAGCACAGAAGAATGGGAAGTCAGTCTGGTTGGAGCTCGTAACACCGACTCCGAAGGATATTGATCCGGACTATCTGAAACTACCGGTGCCGGGAGAGGTTGGGCCAGCGCACAACGTGCCTCACGCTGAACAGGCTCTCAGATGGACTGCCGGTATCGTCGAGAAATCGCGCAAGCTTCTTGGTCATGCGGAGCGTTGCAAGAAAGGGTACCTACAGAAAGGCATCGTGCGTAGCGACGAATCCTATGTCATCGTAGTCAACTCTCAGCTGCTCGACGCCTTCCATTTTACGATTAACGGGGTAAGCCAAACTCCTTTCCCGGTGGAAATGGTATTTGCAGTCGGACCGATGGCGGTGGCAATAAACCCCGCATCGATGGAAGTCGAGTGGTCCGGGCATATGCAACGGCGCGCCATTCCGAAGCCCGATGCCGAGAGTGTCCCTTCAGACCTGTTCCTGCACCCCGAGTCTGGCCCGATAAGTGGGCTGCTTGGAATTGACCTCTATGAGCCCGTTATCTGGGGTAAAGAGCACCCGTCTGCGATGGTCTATAACCCCTATGCCACCAACCCGATCGATCTTGCTTTGATACCAGCGATGGAGCACTGGGGGGCAATAATTGACGATAGCGGATACCGGGTGAATCGATTGGACGCGGCAAAAAAGTGAGTCATCCTGCTTTACAGGTGATAAGGGGCCGGAGGCAGTTAAGGCAACGATGCCATCCTGCGCCTGGTCGCGAGTCGACGATCACCCTCTCTAGCTCCGCCCCCCCAGGTATGCTCGCTGTCGGCGAGAGGCGAGCCCCGCCGACAGAACACGAGACATCCACAATTCCTTCTGCTCAATCATCCACGCCAGGCACGGCTATGCCCGCGATGGCCTTGGGTCGGTACGGCGCCTCCAATACGCGCTTTTCCGCGGCGGGCAGTTGCAGATCGAGCGCTCCCACGGCTTCCTCCAGATGATGCATGCGGGTGGCTCCTACGATCGGCGCCGTCACCGCCGGTTGTTGCAGCAGCCAGGCGAGCGCGACCTGGGCGCGGGTGGCGCCGATACGTGCCGCCACCTCGCCGACGCGGTCGATCACCTGATGATCGGCTTCGCGCGTATCTGCATAGAGGCCGTCGCCCCATGGGTCGGAGCCGCCGCGCACGGTGCTCGGTGCTTCTTCCCAAGCGCGCGCGAGGCGGCCTCGTGCCAGCGGGCTCCAGGGCACCACGCCGATGCCCTGGTCACGGCACAGGTCGAGCATCTCGCGCTCTTCTTCGCGATACAGCAGGTTGTAGTGCGGCTGCATTGATACGAAACGCGTCCAGCCATGCAGCGTGGCGGTGAATAGGGCTTTGGCGAATTGCCAGGCCATCATCGTGGAGGCACCCAGGTAGCGTGCCTTGCCAGCCTTGACCACGTCGTGCAGCGCCTCGAGCGTCTCCTCGATGGGCGTGTGCGGATCCCAGCGGTGGATCTGGTAAAGGTCGACGTAATCCGTGCCGAGCCGGCGCAGGCTGGCGTCGATCTCGGCCATCACCGCCTTGCGCGACAGGCCGCGGGCGTTGGCGCCGTTGTGCATGGGATAGAACAGCTTGGTCGCGATCACCACCTCCTCGCGGCGCGCGCCATCGCGCAGCGCGCGACCGAGTACTTCCTCGCTCGCGCCTTGCGAATACATGTTGGCGGTGTCGAAGTAGTTGATGCCAAGTTCGAGCGCGCGCCGAATGAATGGGCGACTGCTCGCCTCATCCAGGTGCCACGGGCGCTCGGCGGGCGTGACCTCATAGCTCATGCAGCCCAGGCAGATGCGGGAGACCTTCAGTCCGGAGGCTCCGAGTCGGACGTATTCCATGAACGTACCTCGCGTGGATCAGTGGGAGAAGAAGAAGGAGCATCGGCGTGTGGGCGGTGCAGTGCGACGGCGGCGATCACCAGCGCAATGCCCAGTGCCTCGCGCGGGCCGGGGAACTGGCGCAAGACCAACGCACCGACCAGGCAGGCGATCGCCGGCAGCAACGACAGCAGCAGGGCGAAGCTCGCCCGCGGCAAGCGCGCCATCGCGAACTGGTCGCACACATACGGGATCACCGAGGAACAGAGGCCGACGCCGGCACCGGCCGCCAGCAGCACCGGACTGGTCATGGCCGGCCAGGCAGGAACGAAGCCCAGCAACGTGGCCGGAACCATGGCCACCAGCATGGCGGCGGCTAGGCGGTCGACCGGCTCGCTGCCGTCATGCGTCGCCGCTGCCAGTCGGTGGCCGAGCACGACGTAGAGCGTAAACAGCGCCGCATTCGCGAAGGCGAAGAGCAGGGCAGGCAGCGAGCCTCCCAGGTGTGCACGTGTCAGCAGGGCGATACCTGCGGTGGCCAACCCCAGCGCGACCCGGTTGCGCGGCGTGCGCAGACCGGCCGCTGCCAAGGCAATGGGCCCGATGAATTCGATCGCGCCGACCGTACCTAGCGGCAAGCCGTCGATGGCGAGGTAGAAGCAGGCATTCATGCCTCCGATGGCTAGCCCGAGCCCGGCCATCGTGCGACGCGTGTGCGCGTTCTGTTGCTGCAGGTAGCGCCACGGACGCCGCCATACGGCAAGCAGCAGCGCCGCGCTCGCGATACGCAGCCAGGCCACGCCCAGGGGCGGGACGCGGGCGAACAGCAGTACGGCGAAGGCGGGGCCGAGGTAATGGAACAGGGCGCTCGCCACGAACCAGGCAGGCGCGGGAAGTGCGGTAGTGAGGGGCTTGGGCAGGGCCGCTTTCATGCCTCCACTTTTGCAAAGCGAAGGCGCATCATCCATGGCGCCTTGAAGGCCCATGCCGGTGATTTCCACCCTTTTCCAACTGAAGTGAACGTCATGCCTAAGATTTCAAATCTGCTCGCCGACGTGCGGAACATCGAGCTGCTTGAGGCCCTGCTGGAGGACCCTCGCCAGCCGGTGACGCGGCTCGCCGTGACCGTCGGCATGTCAGCGCCGGCAGTGAAGGAGCGCCTCAACCGGCTGGAAGATGCGGGCGTGATACGCGGCTGCCGGCTGGAGCTGGACCCGGCTGCGCTTGGTTGGCCGATTACCGCTTACGTGCGCGTACGCCCTGCACCAGGGCAGCTGGCAAAAATTGCCGAACTCGCCCGCGCGATGCCACAAGTGGCCGAATGTCACCGCGTCACGGGCGAAGACTGCTTTGTCATCAAGGTGCACCTGGATGCGCTCGAGCATCTGGATCGGATACTCGATCAGTTCCTTCAGTACGGCCAGACCACGACGTCGATCGTGCAATCCACACCGGTGCCTCTGCGGGCGCCGCCGCTTCCGATGGGGAAGGGTTGAGGCTGCGTTTTTCTTGCGCCAAAAAACGGCGCGATAAAGGGGCGGAGGTAGTTAAGGCAACAATGCCGTTCAACCGGCCGACGCACTTAACGCATATCAGCCAAGAAGGACCTGCTCTCCAAACCCGTCTATCGCCTTCTGACTCAAGTCGGTGTTGTTGAGTACCACCAACGTGGCCTTGCCATCCAGCCGGTGTGCGAGGAGCGAACGATAGCCGTCTACGCGTCCCGTTTCCCAGGCGAACCGTTTCGTTTCGCCCGCGATCGTGAACGACTTGACGCGTCCACCAAGCGCATAAGACTCCTCGGGCACGAGAACCGTGCTGAGTGCTTCGCGAGACGCCGCACTGAGATGCGCCGTGCCGTAGACGCCCTGCGCCATGCGCACAAGATCGGGGACGGTGCCGCAATAGCCGCCGGAGGCCACCGTGTATGCCAGCGGCGGATACATTTTTCTGACAGGCGGCTCTATCGTGGCGTAACCAGCGGCGACCTGGGCGCGTGTGCGCTCAACGTAACCCGGGGAGATGCCTGTGGCGCGCAGTGGCGCCAGGGTGAGCGCATCGACGACTTCGACAAAATCGTTGCCGGTGACCGTTTCGATAATGCCTTTGACAATAATCCAGTTGGTGAAGTCATAGGCAAAGCGACTGCCCGGCTCGAACGCGAGATCGCCGGAGCAGAAGGCTTTGATCGCTTCGCCAGTGGAGAAGGACTTGGTCCACAGGCCGGGATCGGCCTTCGGGTTAAAGCCATTGGGGATGCCGCTGGCATTGGATAGCAGATGTTTCAGCTTCACCTTGGCGCCGGTGTCTCGCCGATAGGTGGGGAGGTAATCGGCGATGGTGCCATCGAGCGTCAATTTGCCTTGATCGACCAGTTTCAGCACCGTGATCGAGGTGATCCATTTGGAAATGGATGCGAGGGGATAGAGCGTGTCCAGCGACGCCTTCCGTCCGGCTTCCACATCGGCCATGCCGAAAGCTTGCGAAAACGCCACACGTCCTTCTCGCACGAGATGAATGACGCCATGGAAGCCGTTGGCCTTGACGAAGGCGTTGACCGCTTCTTGAAGAGCGTCACTTTCGCTGGAAGCCATCGCTCGAAGGGGCGGCGCCATCCAGGCGGCCGCTATCGCAGCAGCGGAAATCCGGATGAAATCCCGTCTGCCACATCCCCCTGTTGCCATGTTCCGTTCCTTTTTTGCGTGTCGTCGAGCGCGCTGATTGTCGGAGACTGGAGCCGAATACTCAGACTTCGGAGTGTCCAGGTGGGTGGCGTTGCATTCGCATGCATTGTTCCCCTTGTGGTTGGCCGCCAGCACGATGATCATCCGGCAGCGTCGCCGATCCTAAGCCGGGGATGGCGGTCCGGGGTAGTGCCTGTCGTCCGGTGCCCGTATGCATGCCGATGCTTTCAGCCGTGCTTTCACGGGCTATTTTTGAGGGAGAAATAGCCCACCAAGGCCTTCCCATCGGGCAGCGGATGGGACTGGGCCACCGCGAGCAACTGTCCATTGGACAGCCTCCAAATCGAGGACGCGACGGGCTCGGTCTCCCTGGCGTCTTTCGCGATCTCTTTGGCGTGGTAGGCAGCGTCGAGGCGATTGTTGAGTTCCGCATGGAGCACAACCCATTGCGGCCCAATCTCCGGAACATAACCAACGAACACGAACACCCGCTGCCCGGTGATCTGATAGCCCTTCGCCTGGACTTGCGCCGTGACCCCTTGAACGAAAACCGCCTGCTCCTCCGGATAGGTATTCGCATCGATGGGCGTTTGAGGATGGAAAGCCATGCTGATGGGCAATTGATCCAGAAACATGGAAGGATCTTTCACGGGCGTTGCGCAAGCGCTTACTCCAGCCATCAAAACAGTCGTAACGATGGATGCGGCACGGGCAAAAGATTTCATGTCAGCGCACCAGGATCGGCCGCTCTTCTTGCGGTGCGCCGTTAAGGCGGTCATACATCTGATCGACGGGCATGGCTTTTGTCTCGCGTGCGGGGAGTCGATGAGGCTGTTCACCGGTCAGGGCGTATATCGCGTCTGCTTAGACCGGCCGTTCGAACCCTAGCTCTACCTCATATACGCAGGCAACAGCAGCGCCGGAAGAACAACTGGCCCGCGCACGCGCGACGCTTTCTCGACAAACCATTCTGGGCTACTGCGCTATTCTCGGCGCCATGGTGTTGCTGATCGCAGGCGGCGGCGTGGTGCCGTGGATGGAATGGCAAGCCTAAGGGGATGCGAGGGCGCGCACCGCGGCGACAAACGTCAGCGCGGAAACGGCTGTCGCTTTTGCCAAGGTCGACATGACCTCATGCGGAGGAAGTCCTGCGTGAAGCTCGATCCGAAGGTACCGCGCCGGGGCGACAAGGGTGAATATGTCTTGATGGAGGGTCAAGCGGTCGGAATAACGGAGAGTCAGGTTCATCTCCTTTAAAACCATCGTTGTCTCTTATCGCCGAGGTCGCCAAGATGAGTACCGACCGGGACACCATAAGATCGTATGACATGACGGCGGCGGCGTACGCTGCCGAGGCTGCGGCCATGCCCGAATGGGTGGCGATCGAGATGGATGCGTTCGTGGCCGCCCTGGGTGGCTCGGGACGCGTGCTGGAGATCGGAAGTGGCGGCGGACGAGATGCGCTTGCGCTCGAGAAGCGAGGGATGAGCGTTCGACGCACCGATGTTTCGAAGGGTTTCGTCGAACTGCTCCGCCAGCATGGCTTCGAGGCCGACCTGCTGGATCCGTTGACCGACGACCTTGCCGACCCACAACGTCCCGGTACGCCGTACGACGGGATCTGGGCCTGCGCGTGCCTTATCCACGTCGTGCGCGAGGATCTCGGCACGGTGCTGAGACGACTTGCAGGTGCGACCCGGGCCGGTGGCCAACTGCACGCCTCGGTCAGGGATGGCGATGGCGAGGGTGTGTCCACACACGGCAGCGGCGCGGCACGTCGGTATTACACGGAGACGTACTGGCGCGAGCCTGACCTGCGATCCGCGCTCACAGATGCCGGCTGGATAGTCAGTGAGATACGTCGCTGCATGGGGCGCCCCGATGATTGGTGGCTGAGCGTTCGGGCGAGCAGGGCATGAGGTATGTAAATCTCCAGGTCGGGTTGTATGCGCGGGCGTCTAGCCCCCATTAATTCGTTTCGTTTTGAGAAACTTGCGGCGAATATGCCGAGACCGATCGTGATATCCATGACACGGGGCATCGCCATGACGGAATCGCATCTCACATTTGCAAGCCAGAAGGCATGGGAAAGCTGGTTGGCGAAGAACGGAAGTACGTCGACCGGGACATGGCTGCGCCTGGCGAAGAAGGGTGCCAAGCAACCGACCTTGACCTATGCGCAAGCGTTGGAGAGCGCACTCTGCTATGGCTGGATCGATGGTCAGAAGCAGGCCGAGAGCGAGGAATACTGGCTACAGCGCTTCACGCGACGCTCCGCGAAAAGCATCTGGTCCAAGATCAACACCGACAAGGCCGAAGCACTGATCGCCGCCGGCAGAATGCGTCCGCCCGGCATGCTGGAAATCGAGAAGGCCAAGAACGATGGTCGCTGGGAACGAGCCTATGCCTCCCCCGGCAACTCGACCGTACCGGAAGACCTGCAGGCCGCCTTGGACGCCAACCCCAAGGCCAGGGCGTTCTTCTCCACGCTGAAGAGCCGCAACCGCTACGCCATCCTGTTTCGGATACAGAATGCGAAGAAGCCCGAAACGCGAGCGCGCAAGATCGAGGAGTTCATTGGCATGTTGAGCCGGGGTGAAACCTTTCATCCTTAGGGACGGCTGTCATGAGATGGCTGGCCGCATGACCAAGTAACGGATTCGGGTTCGCGATCTCCTGACCATCCATTCGCTCTACAAATGCCGATAGGGGAGGAAGAGTCCGCTATGGGCGAAGCGGACATAGCGGACAACTAGGCCATTGCCAGTTCGTTACGCAAACCTTGAGTACCTCTCTGCTCGCAGGCGTACCAGCGGGACCCTTCAAATCTGCACTCTCCACCAAGGTTATCGGCATCAAAGCTGCAATTGTCGAATGCACACTCGGCAAGACGGCTCCCGGGAAACCCACAGCCAAGGAAAAGGCAATTCTTGAATGTCACGGCAATGAGCGTGGCGCAATTGAACGAGGCCATGTAGAACCGGCAGTCCTCGAACGTGCAGTCAATAAACCCGGCAGTTACGTGAGTGCCTTCTTCGTCCAAGCCTGAAAATGTACAGAACCGGAAGACGTCATCTTCCCAGTTCGCTGATTCGGCCAAATGGCCGCTGAAGACTTCGTTTTCTATCTGCACTTCACTCAGCCTCCTCTTCCTTGATCGGCAATGTGCGCAGTCAGAAGTGGACATTGTGCCTTCGCCGTTCGGGATCCATATCGCCTTGATTGATTCACCTGATCCGACCGTACACATCCCCGCCGGTCAGGTCGTTTGCCTTACGGAGAAGGTCTTCGATGGCAAAGTATTCCGGGCCACTGTCCTGCTTCCTGATCGCCAAGTCCATGCAAATTGATCTCAATTCAGCAGTGAGACCAAACATGGACTTCAGAACCTCCGGGTCGTAGATACGGCTACCTGAGGCAGGGGTGCCGAGTCGAAGAGCTTCGGCATAGTCTCCAGCCTCGACCAATTTTCGAATTCGATCCGAAAGTTCCACGTTTGAACCCCTCGGTAATGTCTGCTACGGGTCGGAAGCGGACCTTGGCCAAAGGTCAGGACGCCTTTCGCAGCAAGCTCTTGGATCGTGCGAATTCGAGGACCTTGTCCACGCTCGGCTGTTTGTATTTGAAGTCGCCAGGTCGAGATCGCCACTTGATGTTCGAACGCCCCTTCATGCCGAAGGTCAATTCGTGGCGCCGAGCGCCGAACGTCATCTTCAGACCGAAAAGGGTTGCAACAAAGAGTGCACCTACTGGAATACGTCCATCCGGACCCATGGCTTCCCAGTTTGTTGCCATCACGTAGAGCGCGATTAGCGCGACAAGGCTCAGGAGCGCTCCAGCTACGATGATGTGCACCGGACGACGGTCGCTATAGGCGATGGAAGTACATTGTTCGATGGGGATCTGGACCAGCTCTCCACCCGACATTGAGCCGAACTTTCGCTTGAGAAAATCAATGCGCCTTGATGTCAAACCGGCGACTTGATTTAGTTGTCGACGGTACTCATCAGGAAACAGCAACGTCGCAACGAACTCTTCCTGTTCCACTGGATTCCCCATTGTCTTTTATGCCTCCCCCGAGGCCATCACCATTATGTCTGCTCCGGGTCGGAAGCAGACCTTATGGCCTTTCTATATGCCAGCCCAAGAACTGTTCAAGATCGTCGGCGGCCGCGTCTGCCTGCCCTCGAACATGCTCATCAGCATCGATCAGTCCGTAGGCGACAAGATCGTATACCGGCTCGTGTGGAAGCTGACGAAATCGGCGAGCCAAGTGCCCGAAACTAAGCAACGCGTTTCCCCGGACGAGCGGATCTGATGCTTGGACCGCCGCTAGCGAAACTTCGAGGGCCGGTGCCAGGGTGGACGAGTTCAGGGCCAGCCCGATAACGCCTTTTGCGGCAGAAATCCCGTCTCCGGCTTCCAGAAGCCTTAGAACGCCAATCGGCGAAATCCACTCTTCTTCTACGTACTCCATCGCTAGCCCTCTGGTTTTCTTCCTTGCCGAAAGGTCCGCTCCGGGTCGAAAGCGGACCCTAGGAAGACGCATGCTCCGCCCGTTCAAGAAATAGGCTTTGAAGGTCGCCGCCGAGATCCAGACCCTCATAAAGCAATTGAAACCTTCCGGTCGCGTTGCTCAAACCACACCCCCCATCGATGATGCCAAGCACGTTTGCAACGGCATCGATCGTCACCTGACGAGTAAGTTCCAAAAGGATATCGCGCTGATCGGTAGTTAGGTCGCCAAACAGCATCAAAACGCGCCGCCAATAAGGGTCAGCTGCCTGCCCTGGTTCGGTGTTCAGGAAAAGGGTCCGGTAGGTCGCGTTGTTTTCATCAACAACCGCAGCGCTCAGACCTGATACGAACTCATCGGACGTCATCGCCCTTCCTTAGTGTTGTGGCCTTGTCTCTACGGTAAATATGGAACTGTCCGCTGTGGGTCGGAAGCGGACTGTTGGAAGGCTTCACGCGCGGCGCCATGTCCTGGCCATCAGAGCGAATGCGGCAGCCCCATAGACGGCCACACCGAGCGGAATGCTTGCTACGAAAGCGATCAGATTAAGCGCCCCTCCCTCGTAAACAGGGTGCACCGCAGAGCCGACGTTGCCCAGTGGCGCGAACGATTGGAGCAGAGAGTTTTGCCAAAATAGTGCCTTTGCCAAGGATGCAAGTCCGGCTGAATCGGCAACAAAAGCCGCCCCGAGAAGCAAGAGCGTAGCCAAAATACCGGTACAGACGGCAAACAATGCACGCTGAAGCATCGCTTTCCCCTGATTAGTCTTGGTGCACTGAAGATGCCCGCTACGGGTCACGAGCGGACTATACGACGACTGTGGCCGCATTGTTCAGTACTGGACATCTACCCCAGACTAGGCGACCTGCAGGATGCATCTAGCCACTGAAGATGCCTCGCAGGATGAAAACCAGGACATAGATGCCGAAAGCAGACATCGCTATGAGGTTGGCCGCGCAAACATAGCGAAGCATGATGATGGTTGGCTTGATCGCATCAGGAACTGCTTCGAAGAACAGGGGGCGAAATCGAGCCGGCCCGGCTTTATGCAAAAGTTGGTCGCCAACCGAATTGAAAAGCCGCCTCGCCAAATCAGGAGCCTTCTGCTCAACTTCCGCCCGGCTCCCGTTCACCGTAAAGAACTCCACGATCATCGTGGTCAGCAAAAGAAAACCAAGAAAAAATGGAAGCATCAAAAGGATTCCTGGGGTTGCTCAGCCAGCTTCTTCTCTAGGCGCGTAGAAAAGGTAACGTCCGCTTCGGGTCGCAAGCCGACATCCCAACTAATCTAAGTGAATTACTTCTGCATCATCGAAATCAACGTCCAGCTGTGGAATGGCGTCCGCCGCATTCTGAATCGCAGAGGCGAAGTCGTTACTTATCGGCGCTGCCGGTGCGCAGAGCCTTGCATACGCAACTTTTGCATCGTCCCAGTCGTAGACGAAGAGTCCAGCATCTGCGTAGCTCTTCCAGACGCCCTTCGTTCCCCAGTTCACGACTTCGATGGAAGCCGCCAACGCGTCATGAACTTCGGCAGCCGCGAGAACTTGCTGTGGGACAGGCCCACGCCCACCCGTAGCAATGATTCCCCACCGCCCGTGCCGGTCCGCGCAAAGCCAGTCGAATTCACTTCCTTGGACGTCACTCAATTCAGCCACAATCGCTGCCTCTTCTCTAGGTCCACGCCTGTCCACTTTGAGTTGCGACTTCAGCCGGTCAACGCAACACTCCTTCCGCTTGCGCGTCTATAGTGTGTTGCGTTGACCGGCTGAAGCTGCAGTCGAAAGCGGACCTTACTGGCGCCCATCTTAGCCATGCCCGGAGTGATCCGAGAACGGGGTCAGGTTGGAGTTACCCGGATTTAGTGGACATAGCTAGCATCTAGGCATCCGCGCCGAGGTCGAACATGGTTGATTGCCTTTAGCCACCGTCCCCGATATCCACTGCATAGCGACGTGGCGCGTGCGCGCCAGGGATTCTTGTTGCGCTCACGCGGAACTCTGGCGTACTTCATCTATCCGACGCTTCAATATCGCAAGAATCGACTTCAAGTCGAGCGGACCGAATGGACCATGTGCGCCGCCCGCCAGGAAGCTGATGCTTTCACCCGGGCTTGAGGATCCGCCGCGAAACGTCAGTCGGATGCGCGGAAGAGGGCGCCCCACCGTGCTGTGGATAGTCGCATCGACGGCGTCGGTGACATCGTTGAGCGCGATGTGCGAGACCATGCCGCGATTCTTGACTATCAAGGCGTCGCCATCCAGCCAGACCTCATTGACGTCATCGTATGTCCCGTTTTTAAGCGTCTTGATGCCGGCATAACCGATGCCGGACGCGAGCAGGGGTATCCCCAGGATCTCCAAGAGCGACATACGAGGGTTCGCATGCGAGCTGACGATCCACATCACGTCGAAGAAAGCGAGTAAGCCGAACCCGAGCTTCGAAAGTAGATTGGGTCTCATATAAAGAAAGGACGTCGAAGGCATGGAGAGTTGCAGCATACGCATCCTCCTGTTTCGCACCGGATTTCCATCGTGGCCGAATAACCATTCGCTCATGCAGACCAACATGCCAGCCTCTTTCATCATATGGCTAAGTAGATTTGCATCGCGCGACGGCGCAAGTTATTTCGGCGCCCTGGTTTTAGGCGACCACAGCACCGTCAGCTTCCGGCAACCATGAGGCCTCCCACGTTTTCTTGCGGATTACTAAAAGCACTGCGACCTCTTAATTTCCTAGGGACGATCCCAGCTAGCGACGTCGTGAAAGCCCGGGGTACGTTCGCGGCCAAGCCACTAGCCCTTAGTGCGAGGTCGCCATGTTCAATATCGATGGATCTATCTCGAACCCGGCGGCGCGTTCTGCTACGCCTCTTCCGGCAACGACGCACCCCGTGGTCGCGGGAGAAACGATAGCGTCTATTGCGGCCGAACATCAGATTACGCCCGAGGCGCTGGCATCGGCCAATTACCTGAGCGCGGATGCGACGCTGACGCCGGGCCAGCGCCTTACCATCCCCGCGGCCACGCAGGAACAGACGGCCAAAGGCGCGGATACCGCTACGCCGTCGACGCAGCCTCAAACTCCGCTGGATCAGGCGATCAAGAACTACCAGGCCGCGATCGATCAGGGCGAAAACGGCACCGTGGTCAACGCCGCGTACCAGGCCATCACGACGGCGGCTCAGGCTCAGCTCGTCGGCGGCATCCCCGGCTTGCGCGCCAGCTATCCCGGAATGATGCAGAACCAGATGACCGATCAGGACCTGGCACAGCAGCTCGGCACGAAGCTCTCGGCGCCGTACCAGAACGATCCCGCGATCCAGTCCGCGCTGCAGGCGGCCGTCAAGCCTGCCGGCGATCAGGCGCACGCCAATGATCTCATCAGCTCGGCCAAAGCCCTCGCTTCGCCCGACACGTCAGGACAGGCCGCGCTGTCCAAACTGGGCTCTGTATTGCAAGGGCAGCCGGCTTCGGTGATTGCCTATGCTCAGAACAATGCCGAAGTGCAGGGTTGGGTCACCCAGACGGCAAACGAAGTGAATGCCAAGTGGGGCGGCCATGCCGAGAACCGGTCCACCGCCACTGATCTTCTCTACAACACCGTTAAGGATCTTCCGCCGGATCTTGCCGCCCAGGTCGTCCAGCAAAGTGCCGGTACGCTTCAGAAGATCATCGGGCAGAACAACCCGGTGGGCTCCGCGCTCATGTACGCCGATCTGTCGAAGATCTATTCCGTCGTGTCGGGCACACCTGCCGCAGGCACGTTGAGCTCGATGGTGACGCAAGCTATCGAGGCGCACGGCATCGATCCCAATATGATCAAACTTGCGATCGGAAGCCAGGGCGCGGACGTCTCGCTATCGGTCGACGTGGCCAAGCAATTGCAGGCAGATGGACAGACCGTCGCCGGCACCCGGGTCAGTGGCGCTGCGATGTCCGGAGTCGAGGCCATGCAGGCGCAGGTCGATGCCGACGCCAAGGAGTACAACGACAAGATCGGTGAGCTTGCCTGGCTCCAGAAGAACGAAGGCTCGGCCATGACACCGGACCAGAAGAATCAGGCGGTCAAGGATTACCTCAAGCAAAAGGGCCCTGATTGGGCTAACGACGTCAACGATGCGAAGGCCAAGTTGCAGACGGATACCAAGACGCTGGATGACATGCTGGTTCAGATGAATGGTTTGCCTCCTGCGCTCAAGCAAGCCGACAACATGGGCATGGGCAGCGTGCAGGATCGCATTGGCGCGATCATGAAAGATGATTCATACCAGGAAGGACTGCAGCTCGAACTCGACAAGCATCCGGAAGATCTTGAGGGCGAAAAGGGCGAAGGACTTCTCAACGTCATCGCCGAGAATGTCGAAAAGGGAAATATTTCGCGTGAGGCAGCAGGGCATGTCGCGCAGGCCTTTGTCACGGCGAAACTGAAAGCGTTGCCGGCCAACTACAACCTCAACGATCCCGCCGATCGCGCCAAGGCCGTTGCCTCGCTGGAAGGGTTGCGTGATTCGAAATTCGCGACCTTGCTTGGGATACCCGCGGGGAAGGAGTCTGAGTTCAATGAAGCCATCGATGCGGTTGAGGAATCCGTTCCGGCCGCCGGCGATGATGCGGAAGCTGTGCAAGCCAAACTTTCAACATTGGATGAGAAGCTGGGTTCCATCGAAGTGCTTTCAGGGAACACCGTGGCGAATCAGCTCTTCCGCTTTGCGGGTGCGACGGCAGCGGGGGTCGGCTTCGTCAACAGTGCCAACAAGGAGCTGTCCGATCCGAATCTGCAGAACTCATTGAGCTTGTTTTCTTCATCCGCCGGGCTTACCAAGTACGGGGTCGACCTGGGCAAGTCGCTTTCCCTGCTTGACGACACCAGCATGATGGCGGGGACGGCGGGCACGGTTTTCCTTTCCATGGCGGCATCGGTCAGTGACTTCGTGACCTCCGGGGTTAACTTTGCGAATGGCAATCCTGTCGAAGGAACGCTGACAGCTATACGCGGACTTTCTTCGTTCGCCCTGTTCGCTAGTGAAGACCCAGTGATCGGCATACCGGCGGCAGTGACCGCCATCGCGACCACCTTGGGAATCAGCCAGTATCAGCATGTGCAGGCGGCGAACAAGTACGAGCCGGAAAACGACGGCAACACCGTGCCCTTCCTGATGCATGCGGGATTGAACGAGGCGACGGCCAAAGCGCTCTGCGATCAATCGGGGAATGGCTATAGTTCGGTGCCGTTGCTCGCCGAGTACGCTAAAGACAAGGGATATGACCTGGATGATCCTCAGCAGCAGAAGGAATTCAGCCAATGGTTGAATGGCATGGACTCCTTTGCACTCATGAATTTTCGCGAATCACTGTGCATGACGATGGATAAGTTCGGTGGCGACCCCACGAAGCTGAGTAGCGATACGTTTGACTACCTGCCCACGCGAATCGACATAACGGGACACGCAGTGGCTGATCCGCCCACTACGGTTGGTCAGATCGATGCCTACCTCCGCACCGAAGGTGCAAGCGGGCTCCCTCCGCGCCACTGATGGCGCGGGATCGGTGAGCGAGCGTGGAGAACGGGGACAGGTTCACTTTCAAGAGAATGGAGGTGAACCTGCCCCCGTTCTGCTTGGAATCCCAAGAGTCCCAGTCGGCTTGATCCTCTCTATATGTCTGAGCTCGCGAGTTGTTCTTGACACCCGAATTTGAGGCCAGTGGTTGCATGGCTCCCTACTTCGGTGTGTGTTGCACCATCCCTAGAGCCTGCATGACCGCCTTGGCCACCGCGTCCGGCTGATCGATCTGGATGTCATGCGACGTATCCGGAACGTGTACCAGCGTACCGCGGGAGGAGGTCGCGACTATCTGCGCCTGCGTGTGGGCACGGGCTTCTTCCAGCCCTTTGCGGTCACGTGGCAGCGCATCGGCATACGTGTTGGCAGCAGACAGTACAAACAGGGGCGTCGAGCCGTGCGCCTCCTGCTTTGACACAGGCTGCTTGAACACCTCGACATTGTTTTGGAGTACCGACAGCACGGTGTGCCAATACGCTGGCTTCGACATGAGAGCCAGGTTCACCGCGTTGAGCTTGGCGCTGGCGAGCGGATCGGCCTCGCCGAGACACTGGCTCAATTCCTTATCGGTGGACGGCAATTCGTGCTTTTCGGCGGTAGCCTCACACCGGCGAAGAAACGCAAGCCGCTGTACCGAGAGAGTGTCTTCATCCTTCTGCCAGCCGGGGGCAAACCGGCCGATGTCCTGCGCGGGCGGATCAAGCAGGACCATCGCGCTCACGTCCGCCGGATAGCGGCCCGCGTACTGCCGAACGATGTTGCTGCCCAGCGAATGCCCAACCATCACCAGCGGGGTCGTAAGATCGGCGCGCTGGATCAGCGCGTGCAGATCCGACACGTCGGCGTCGAGATTTCGTGGCAATGGCCCCTCGCTGCTGAAACCGAACCCGGCCCGGTCGTACGCGCAGACGCGCGCATGGGCAACCAAGAGTGGTTGCACCTTGAACCACGTGGAGGAATCGGCGACCGCGCCGGCCTCCAGCATAACGGTCTGCGGTCCGCTGCCCGAACAGCGAAGATTGAGGTAGCGGCCATGGCCAAGGTCGATCAGCTTCGCCGCCTGCGCATAGCTGTCCGGCATGCGCTGAGGCGTGGAGGCGTGGCTGGCATCGGTGGCCGTGGCTGTGGCCTGGCCGAATATCATGGCCAGCATAAGGGCGCCGCCCGCTTTTAGGTTCATCCTGTTCAAGGTGTGTCTCCCCCCTCGATGGCCCGGGCAGAGCGCCGGGCAGGCCCTTCCATTGACTTGAGGCGGCGCAGGAAGTTCGCCAGTGCATTACATTCCCGGCGGCCCGTCGTTAGCCTTTGGCAACCATGAGTTTGCACCCGCTTTCCGATACCTTGAAGCCGGCAATTCCATCGGCGGTCGCAAACGAGGCGAGAGGATATGAGTCCCCGGCCCGCCACATCATCGCGCAGTGCATCAAGGACACTCACGGCATGATCAAGGCAAAGACACGAAGGTACGGCCAGGCTCTCTTTCTCGCGATCTGCACGGCCATCTATACCGCTGCCGCTCAGCAGGCTCCCGCCACTCCGGCCAATCTCCCTGCGCGCTACACCGAAGCCCTCAAACTCTACGAAGCCAAGCACTACGCCGAGGCGGCCGCCGTGCTGGAGCCCTACCTCGCGGCCGGTCCGGGGGGCATGGATTGGCATTGGAATTCCGCCATGTACGACTTGGCCTGTAACGAAGCGTTGGCGGGGCGCAAGGAGAAGGCGATGGAGGCGCTGATGGCCTCCCAAGGCGGTAGCGTGTCCGCGGAGCATCTGGCGACGGATGTGGATCTTGTCTCGCTCCACGATGACCCGCGCTTTACGCGGCTGGTCGAGACGGCACGCAGTCGGGAGCGTCTGTGGACGCGTGAGCCAGGGCAGGATCTGCCACCGGTGCCGAACCTGAGCGATGACGCCAAAGTCGCGGGCTTGTCCGTGGTGTGGTCGGAGGCGCGTTTCAACTTCGCCTTCTTCGACCGGCAGCCGGATCTGGACTGGAACCAGACCTATCTGGATTTTCTGCCCAAGGTGCGGGCCACCGCCTCCACCGAGGAGTACTACCGCGTGTTGACGCGCTTCGTCGCGTTGCTCAAGGACGGGCACACCAACGTATTTCCCCCCAAGTCGTTGCAGGACGCCTTCTGGAGCAAGCCTGGCTTGCAGACTCAGCTGGTGGAAAACGCGGTCGTGGTGACGGCGGTGGATGATCCGGCGTTGCTCGCGCAGCGGTGGCGGGTGGGCGACGTGCTGCTGACGATCGATGGGGAAGACATCCGGCGCTATGCGGAGCGCGAGATCGCGCCTTACCAGAGCGCTTCCTCGCCGCAGGATTTGCAGGTGCGCACGTTCGATTACGGGCTGCTCGGCGGGCGCCAGGGCAGCCAGATCCACGTCACCGTGAAGACGGCCGCCGGCAAGGAGGAGGCGCGTGTGCTGACGCGGTTGGCGACGGCGGATCGAAGCAAATTCAAGCGAGAGCGTGCTTCGTTCAAGCTGCGGCCGGACGGTATCGCCGTGCTTACCATCAACGAGTTCGAGGATACGGAAGGCACCAAGACGCTGCTGGCGAACTTGCCAAGCGTGAAGGCGGCCAAGGGGCTGGTGATCGACATCCGCGCCAACGGCGGCGGCAGCACCCCCATCGATCTGTTGCAGATGCTGGCGCGAGAAACGATCCACGGCCCTCTGATCCGAACCCGCAGCTATCGCGCCGCGGACCGCGCACGTGGCGTGCTGCCGGGCTGGGCCGAGGTCCCGCCGTTCGAGGTATCCCCGGACGCTGCCCATCACGTCGACGTGCCGGTGGCGGTGCTGACCGGCGCGCATACGTTCTCCGCGGCGGAGGACTTCGTGGCGTCGTTCCGTGCGATGCATCGGGGCATCACGGTGGGCGAAAGGACGGCGGGCGGCACTGGGCAGCCGCTGTACTTCCCGCTTCCCGGCGGCGGCAGCGCGCGTGTCGGTACGCGAGACGATCGTGCGCCCGATGGCACGGTATTCGAGGGTGTGGGGCTGCATCCGGATATCGCGGTTTCACCCACCGTGGAGAGTATCCGGCAGGGAAGAGATCCTGCGCTGGAGCGCGCGGCGAGGGCTTTGCTGACCGCCAGATAGAGGCCAGGGCAGGGCGCCCATGGTCCCGAGCCGCTGATTACGGGGCGCTCCCTATAACGACTGGCTGATTGCGGACCGCGCGGTTTGTCGCGAAAGCTCTGGCGAGCACGGACGCGTAGGCGCCCGACGGAAACCAGGCAGCTACCGGCACAGGGGGCGATGATGGCTAGTCGGCATGGACGGCATGGGGTGGCGGCAGGGCTGCTTTTTCTCGCTTTATTGATCGCGATCGGGATATTCGGTGCGCCGGCGCGTTACTCGTTGGCGGTGTCCGCGGCGCTCACCATTGCGCAATGTCTCTTGATGGGCGGGGCCGCGCTCGCGCTGATCCTTCCGGCCTGGCGGTCCGGCGATGAGTACCGGCGCAGCGTGGCGATCGCCGGGGTGCTGCTGATCCTGCCGTGGGCGTTGCTGACGCTGATGCCGGGCTATGGCCCGCCTTTCACCGCCACTTTGGCGATGAACCACGTGCGGTTCGTGATCCTCTTCGTGTCGACCGCTTTCCTCGGCGCGGGGCTGCTGTTGCTCAA
The DNA here is from genome assembly GCF_055814425.1 of Dyella sp. CR10. NCBI lineage: Bacteria > Pseudomonadati > Pseudomonadota > Gammaproteobacteria > Lysobacterales > Rhodanobacteraceae > Dyella > Dyella sp. CR10. The sequence continues at coordinate 2,422,349 of NZ_CP185986.1, read as the reverse complement.
GGAGCCGCTCGCACGCGGCGACACCGGCGATCGCTTGCTCGCCCCGCTGGGGCAGGCCAGCGGTTTGCTTGCCGTAGGGTGCCAGCTCGTCTGGGCGGCCCTCGTGATCGGCTGGACCATGTCGGCGGCGCGCGACCTGGCGGCCTATCGTTCGTTGGACGGCACGCCGTTGGCGAATGCTTCGGATGTGCTGCTCTTCTTCGCCGGGCTGATGACTTATATGGCGACGGCTTTCTATGCGTTGTCTTTCATGCGGCAGGGCTGGCTCTCCCGCGGCGTCGCGTGGGCGATGACGGTGATCGCCGCGATCGCCGTTGCCGGCCTGGTGACGCGGGGTTTGCAGTATCCGGATCTTTCGGAGCGTTGGTACACCACGCCGGGGATGATCGTGGGCATCCCGGCGATTCCCTGGTTGATGCCGTATGGGCTGGGTGTGGTGGTGCTGTTGCGTGCGGCGAGAGGCTAAGTGCAGGTCGGTTTCGAAGTGAACCGGACGCCTTTTCTGTTTCAAGCGAGCGCAGTGAGCGGTGCACCTTCCAGGCTGCTCAAGAAATTCACCAGCGTCCCCGTGACGAATTCGGGATGTTCGAGATTAGCCAGGTGGCCCGCGCCGGGAACTTCCGTATACGGGCAGCCGATGGTCCGCGCCATGGCCAGGGACTCGGTCGGCGGCCGAATGGTGTCGTGTTCGCCGCACATCACCAGCGTAGCGGTCGGCCGCAGCGCTTGAAGATGAGGGCGTAGATCGCGCCGCTGAAAGATCATGCGACCGATGGGTACGACGCTTTCTCGTATGGCTGGCGCCGGCCACAGGGTGAGCTGCTTCTGGAACGACGCTTTCAGGGATGATGTTGCGGGCGAGGCCGCCGACGGAAAGAACAGGGCAGTCACTTCTTCGAGGAGTGCCGGCGAAAATATGCCGCTCGCTTCGACCCGGTCCAGCAGGTCCAGAAAATAGGCTTGGGGTGCCGCCGGTTCCGGGCCGAGGTAGGTGCCCATCAACACCAGGCCCTGCACGCGCTCGGGGAGTATGAGTGCCAATTCCCCCGCCAGCATGCCGCCAACGGATTGGCCTGCCAGGGCGAACGTTGCCAGGTCCAGGCGATCGAGCAGCTGTCGCAGGTGCGCGCTCAGCGCGGTCAGGTCGTTCGCGCGTTCCGGCAGCGCGCCGGAACTGCCGTGCCCCCACAGGTCCGGCACGATCACGCGATAGCGCGTTTCGAGGGCCTGCACTTGCGGGGTCCACATGAAGGCATTGGCCAGATAACTGTGCAGCAGGACGACGGCGGGGCCTTTGCCGCGGTCGATGTAGTACATGGTCCCTTCCGCTAGCTTGATCTTCGGCATATCGGTCGATTCGCTCCGTGCGAGACAACGGGCGTCAAGCGGCGTTGTGCGACGTCAGCACCACATGCGCGTTGGTGCCGCCGAGGCCGAACGCACTGACGCCCATGTGATGGGTATGCGTTGGATCCAATGAGCTCGGAGCCGCCACCAGTTGCACCGGCGACGATGCGCTGAGCTGCGGGGCAGGCGCGTCCGCGTAGCCGCTTGCCGGTATGTGGTGATGATGGAGCATCAGCGCCACCTTGATCAGTCCTGCCATGCCGGAGGCTGCCTCCGTGTGGCTGATCAGGCTCTTGACCGCCCCCAGTGGACAGGCGGATGTCCGGCCTTCAAAGACTGTTTGCAGCGCCTTGATCTCCATCAGGTCGCCTTGCCGGGTGCCGGTGCCATGGCCCTCGACATAGGCGAGCTCATGCGGGTGGATGCCGGCCTGGGCATAGGTACGCTGCAGCAGCGCGATTTGTGACGGTGTATTGGGAGCGGTGAAACGAATGCTTTGGCCGCCATGGCTCACCTGGCTGCCGCCGATGACCGCATAGCTGCGGCGGCGCGCCGGCGGCCAGTCCTTTTCGCGGCAAAGCACCAGCGCGCCTACGCCTTCCGACCGCCCGATGCCGTTGGCGTGCGCACTGAACGACCGGCAATAGCCGTCGGGCGACCCTACGCCGGCCATCTGGTAGAACTTTTGCAGCAACGCGGAAAGGATCACATTGACGCCAGCCACCAGTGCCACGTCGCATTCGTCGTCGCGAAGGGCGCGAACGGCCTGATGTACGGCCACCAGCGACGACGAGCATGCCGTATCCACGGTCATGCTCGGGCCATGCAGATCCAGTTCGTAGGAAAGACGGTTGGCGATCAGGCACAAGCCGTTACCCGTGATATTCACGCTTTCGACGCTGGGCACGTCGCCCCATTGGAGATAGGCCAGGTCGTTGGCCATGGCGCCGACGAAAACGCCCGTCCGGCTGCCTTTGAGCGCATCGAGCGTCAGGCCGGCATCGTCCAGGGCTTTGCACGCGTGGGTGAGTACCAGCTTCTGCTGAGGGTCCATCCAGAGCGCCTCGTGCTCCGGAATACGGAACCGTTCCGCGTCGAAGGTATCTTCATGCGCGATGTATCCGCCCTGGAGCGGTATGTTCAACGCCTTCAGCCGGTCGACGAGCTCGTTGCGATGAGCCGGCGGATCGCCGACCGCCGTTCGATTCTCGCGGATCAACTGCCAATAGGCATCGAGACCATTGGCGCCCGGAAAATGACAACTCATGCCGGCGATGACCATGACTGCGACTCCCTTCCTAAGCGCCTTGCCGCGGTAATGGGCCATTGATTTCGGATAAACGAACTTCGTGGCGAACGAGGTGCTACAGAACGGCGACTATCAGTCTGTGGAAGCCTGAGCCCGGCATTGCTCTTCCAGATAGAGAGCCATCGCATCGATGGTGGGATAGTCCCAGGCAACGGTAGGGTCGATTTCCAGTTGCAACCACATTTCCAGCTGTCGGGCTATGTCGACAACAGCTACCGAGTCCACGCCCAGTTTCGAGAAGAGCGTGTCGCTTCGAATCGCTTGGGGCGAAGATGCCAGGGCGCTTGCCACCAGCTCGATCATGCGCTCGCGAATGTCGTCCTTGGTGATGGGTCGGCTCATGCGACTCTCCTTGCGGCGGGTCTGGATGACCCGCCGTCCATCGAAGGTAATGACGCCATGGCCGTCGATGCGGCGCTATCGCTATATATCGTTGCGCTGTCGTGGTGACCACGTGAAAGGGTGGGGCGGGCGATGTGATCCGCTACGCACTTCAGGCACGGGCAACATCGCCGGCTTGCCATTCGTGTAGAAGTGCATGCCACCATTTTCACGCGGGCTTTGTGCCGAGGTCATAGCATGCGGTGTCATCGCCATCGCGGTTTTCATCAAGACACGGTGATGGAATCGAATGCCTGTGATCCGCAGCCTAGTCGCGTCGGTTATCAGCTTGCTCCTCATCGGAGCGGTGCTGTTCGCACCTGCCGGCACGCTGGCATGGACACGCGCGTGGGTGTTCTGCGCTGTCTTCATCGCGGAGGTGATCATCGCCACGGCGGTACTGTGGCGAGTGAATCCGGCGATTTTCTCGGCTCGATCCCGCATACAGCCGGGTACCTTGAAGCTGGATTACGTATTCATCGCGATGGCCTTTGCGGGCTTCTTGGCCATTTTCCCCGTGTCGGCGCTCGATTATCGCTACCAGCTGGCGCAAACACCCGAGTGGTTGAGCTGGGCCAGCTATGTGCCGCTTTCGCTGAGTTTCGCGGGGGCTGCATGGGCGCAGGCGGTGAATCGTTTTTTCGAACCGGGCGTTCGCCTGCAAACCGATCGTGGGCAGAGGGTGATCGACACGGGACCTTATGCCGTCGTTCGACATCCAGGGTATATCTCGGGCAGCGTGCTGGCGGTATGCATCCCGCTCTGCCTCGGCTCATGGTGGGGCGTGCTCCCGGCGCTGGTATTCGTACTCGCGCTGATTCCGCGCACGTTGTTCGAGGAGCGCGTGCTTGCCGATGGCCTGGCGGGCTATCGCGAGTACCAGGGGCGGGTCAGATATCGATGGATACCGGGGATTTGGTAGAGCAGCGCCTGTAGAAGTCGCAACGCGAAGGTGACCTGCGACGGGATCAGGCTCACTTCCGGACTTCACGTAAGTGAGCCTGATCCCTTTTCACCAGTCGTCCACGCCGGTCGCTAGCCCCCAGGCGGCGGAAGCGCAGCGCCACCCGTCAAGGCGCGGGCGTCGTCGGGACGGGTCAGCGCTCCCGTAGAGCGGTTGAAGATCCCGAACGTATTGTTGCCATTGCCGCTATCGCTGTCGTCCCAGTACACGGGTCGAATGCCCATGCTGTTGGCTTGGCCGACCAAGGTCTTGTCGAAATACGTGCGCGAGGCGAGATGCCGGTTGAGCTCGGTACCCGTCAGGCCTGCCGTGCCAGTGCGGCGGATGGCGCCGAATTCGCCCAGTAGCACGGGGATACCCTGGCTGGTGAACTTGGACTGCATTTTTTGCAGCTGCGACGTCACGTACGACTCCTCGGTGGAGGCGGTGGCGTTGCGGGTCGTGAGTGTCGGCGAGTGATAGTTGTTGCCCCAGAAGTACCACATCGATCCCCATGAGGCGTCGGCGCTCATGAGCGCGTATTGATAGGGCGCGTAGTAATGCACTTCGAACGCCAGGTGCTTGGCGGGATCGGAGGGTAGTGCCGTCACCCAGTCATAGGTGTTGTCGATGTTGCTGCCGCCCGGCCCCTGCAGCACGAGCCAGCGCGTGCTGTTGTTGCCGCCGGTGGCGCGGACCGCGTTGACGAAGTTCTGGTAGTACTGCATCAGCACCGTGGTCTGCGCCTGCGAGGACACGGCCGGCTCGTTGGCGACGGCGAAGAGCAACTTCGAGTTGTAATTCTTGAAGTTGTTCGCGATCTGCGTCCAATAGGAGACCAGCTTGGCGTTGATGTTCGGGTCGTAGGTGTTGAAGTTCGAGTTCTCGAACCAGCCGCCGTCCCAGTGATCATTGATGATGACGGTGAGATTGGCGGCCTGCGCCCATTGCACGACTTGCGTGACGGTGGCCATGTAGGACGCATTGATCACATGCGTGTTCGGGTCGGCGTTGTGGTCCCAGGCGCAGGGAATGCGGATGGTGTTGAAGCCGGCAGCCGCGACGCTGTTGATGAGCTGTTGCGTCGGCATGATGGCCCCCGACCAGGTGGCTTCCAGGGTGTTGCCGAGGTTCCAGCCATACGTCGGGTTCGCCAGTTGCGCCTGTCCGCTGCTCGGTAGCAACGACAAGCTGGCGGCAAGGAGCAGCGCGGGCAATATCCGGAACTTGGGCTGGCCTCCAGGCGACAGGTGGCGGGCAGCTTGAAGGGCGCGATCGCGGGCAACGGTCCAATGGCGTAAATCCATACGGGGAAACCCTCTCGGTTGGTGAACTGATGCGTTCACTCGACGCATGGTCATCATGTGTCGATCGGCTACGCATACTGAGAAGGCGTGCGGACGAGGCGCAATTACGAAATCGGCGGGTGTGCTTGATGTTTATTCGTTTGCAGTTGCCGCATGCGTGTCCACTTTCACATGGCATTGACGCGTGGAACTTGGTTTGTCTGGATAAGGAAATCGCCGGTCAATGAATAGCCCGGCGATGACGGTGTTCAGCGCTACTCAGAATCGGGGGATGTCGGGTGCCTAGAATTGTTTGTGCACGCCGACCCGTATGCTCTGGTCGTGCGCATGCGGCATGAGCAGGTATTGATACTCCGTGGTTATCAACAAATCGTTCCGGAGCTGCCAGTCACCGCCAACGCCCGCCTGCACACTGGTGCCGTTGGCGGAATAGGGGTTCGTCAACACATTCCAGGAACCCGCTGTCGGCACGAAGGCGTAGCCCAAGGTGGTGTCGCTGGTGCCCTGGAAATCGTGGCCGACTTCCAGGCGTGCGTGCGGCATGAACAGGTTGTCGTTCCAGGCCATTTTTCCGCTCGCACGTATTCCCACGATCACCTGTGAGGTGCGCACCGTCTGGGTGCCGTAGTTCAAGGCTTCCGCCGCATCGCCGCTTTCGGCGTAGCCGTTGAATGATGAAAGCGACCATGCCAGTCGACCGTAGGGCGACACGGCCCATGTGCCCGCTTCGTATGCGTAGCCTGCCGTGAGCGAGGCAAACCACTGGCTGCCGTTGCGATGGCCGGCGAGAGCGGTGCCGCTGTCGGTGGCGTAACGCCGGCTATCAAAACGCAGGCCACCGCCGCCCAGGACACCGTCGATGTACAGGTGCGATGCCGGTTGGTAGCTGCCGTAGATGGCGGCACTGTAGCCCTGCGCAACGCTGCGCGTGCCGTTGTTGCCGACTTCGCTACGGTCGTGGTTATAGCCGAGACTGAAGCCGATCAGGGCATGGTCGCCGATGCGCTGGTCCACACCGGTATTCACCGCGATGTTGTCGGAATCAAATCCGGCGGCGCGGCGGTACGCATCGAAGGAGCCGAAGTTCGCCACGCCGTCGATCCATACGCCAAGACCTGACGACGTGGGTGTCTGCGTTACGGGAGCGCTGCCTTGGGGCGTCGTATCTGCCGGAGCCGGTGTGCCGGCGCCGCTCTCGGCGGCTCCCATGCCAGGGCGCAGGCCGGCAGGCGAGGGTGTGCCGAATGCCGCTGGGCTCCTCCCATTTGCAGCCACGCCTGTCGGCGCCTGCATGGGCTTGCCGCCCAGACTGATCGATACGTTGTTGCTGAAGGAAGGCGTTGCATTTCCGTCATGCAAACTGTCCAGCCGGCTTTGGATGTTGCGAAGCTGGCTCTCTGCGAAACGCTCGGCTTGCATGGTCTGGGCATGGATCAGGCCAAGCGCGTCCGGATTGCGCGAGGGGTCGGGCTGGCTGCTGACCAGCACAAGCACGTCGATCACCTGTGGTTGCCCAGCGGTTGCGGTGAGTACGGCCGTGATATGCACCAACCCGTGGAACGCCGACGCGGGCGTGAACGTCAGTGTCGTCGGCTGGCTCAGCGTCGCAGTGCCTGCGCCGGCCGGCGACATGCCGAGCAATGTGGATGACGTATAGGTGCCGGGCGCGGCCGTGGCCAGGTTCAACGACACGGGACTACCGGGTTGCGTGGAAACCGTTTGGCTCAGGCCGGCGGCGCTGCCAGAAGCCGTGACCGTGACCGTGATGGTGCCCGGCGCTGACGTACCGAAATGGTTGCTCAGCTGATAGTTGAACGTATCCGTCCCCACGAAACCCGCGGCCGGTGTATAGACGATCTGTTCGCCATTAGCCGTAGCCGTGCCGTGCATCGGTTGTGTCGCCACCGTCGCGCCGGTCAAGGGCTGGGGGCCAGTTGCCACTGCGGCGGCTTCGATGAGTACAGGCGTTGCCTTCGTGGTGACGACGGAGAGTGCCGCCGCGACCGGCGTGCTCAGTGGCGTAACCGTGATCGTGACGATGGCGGGCGTCGAATGGCCGCCCGGGTTGACCGCGGTATAGGTGAAGGTGTCGGTGCCGCCGTAGAAGGTGGAGGAGGGCGTGTAGGTGACGGTCTGACCCGACGTGCTCACCGTGCCGTGCGCTGGCGAACTCGCGATAAGGATGCCGGTGACGCCTGTGCCCGAGATGGCGCTGGTGAGGTCAATGTTTGTTGCCGTGTTGTACGGCGTCGTCGCCGACTTCGCGGCGGCGGTGGGTATGGGAAGCGCGCCCACGGTGACCGTAATGGCCGCCGGTGCCGATGTGCCGCCCGGGTTGGTGGCGGTGTAGCTGAAGCTGTCTGTGCCGCCGTAGTAGGTCGCCGACGGTGTGTAGGTCACCGTTTCACCCGAGACGGTCGCCGTGCCATGCGCTGGTGCGCTGGCGATAGTGATCGCTGTGATGGCGGTTCCGGTGACGGCGCTCGCCAGATTGATATGGGTTGCCGTGTTGTAAGGCGTCGTGACCGAGGTGGCCGAAACCGTAGGGGCGCCCACCGCGTTGACGGTCACGGTGACGGTGGCCGGCGCGGAGGTTCCGCCCGGATTCGTTGCGGTGTAGGTGAAGCTGTCCGTGCCGCCGTAGAACGTTGCCGACGGCGTGTAGGTCACCGTTTCACCCGAGACGGTCGCCGTGCCGTGCGCCGGTGCGCTGGCGATGTTGACCGCTGTGATATCGACTCCGGTGATGGCGCTCGCCAGGTTGATGCTGGTTGGCGTGTTATAGGGCGTCGTGACCGAGGTGGCCGAAACCGTGGGGACGCCCACCGCGTTGACGGTCACGGTGACGGTCGCCGGCGTGGAGGTTCCGCCCGGATTCGTTGCGGTGTAGGTGAAGCTGTCCGTGCCGCCGTAGAACGTTGCCGATGGCGTATAGGTCACCGTTTCACCCGAGACGGTCGCCGTGCCGTGCGCCGGTGCACTGGCGATAGTCACGGCTGCAATGTTGGTTCCGGTGATGGCGCTCGCCAGGTTGATGTTGGTGGCCGTGTTGTAGGGCGTCGTCGCCGAAACGGCCGCCACCGTGGGCACCGCCGGCGGGTTGACGGTGATCGTTACGGTCGCTGGGGAAGACGTGCCGGCGGCATTGGTGGCCGTGTAGGTAAAGCTGTCCGGTCCCGTGTAGCTGGCGGCTGGCGAATACGTGATCGTCGTTCCGGTGGCCGTTGCCACGCCATGGGCAGGTGCGCTGGCCACCGCGACGGAGGCGGGATTGCCGCTGATATTCAAGGGAATGGCGTTATTGCTGCTGTTGAATGCCACGCTGGCGCTTGAGGGGCCGGCCGTGGGTGGCGCAAACGTAAACGACCCGCCGCTATACGTGCCCGCATCGGTGATCACCGTGATCGTCACCGTACCGGAGCCGTTGGGCACCACCGCGTTAATGATCGGATTGCCGGGACCGTAGGTGACCGTAAATGAGGCGGCCGGCATCGCGCCGAAAAGGACCTGCGTGGCGCCCCAGAAACCGGAGCCTGAAATGGTCGTCGCGCTGCCGACCGTTGCCGAAGCCGGGCTGACGCTCGATATCGTCGCGCCGGCGGACTGGCAAGTAATGCTGTACGTCGCGGAGCTATTGAGCAGATTGGAGAGGTTATCGGCACCCGACCCCGAGCCTGTCTCCGCGCCGGAGACGGTATTGGCGTTAGTGACCAGCTGCAGGAAGGAGCCGCCGTACGCAACCGTGCCGGACGAGGTCAGCGTTACGTAATCCCCCTGGTTGACCTGCTGGCTGTTGGTCAGCAGCTGGATGTATCCGTGGCCGGGAATGGTGCCACTCAGTCCGTTGAGCGCCTGGCATCCGGGCGAGGCCTGCGCGAGGGCTGGCAAGCCGATCATGCCCAATAGCGCGAGCTTGGATAGCCCACGCCAAAATCGCCGTGTCCTCGTGCTGCACATGGCGTTATCTCCCCCGTCCCGCATTTTTTAAGTGCGATCAGTTAGGCATGCGGCAAACAGAGGGGGTATCCCCGATTTCGGGGGTATACGTCCTTGCAGCCCAGCCAGATGCCGTCTAAGGGCAGAATTCGCCTGCGACCCGAAGTCGCCACGCTGTTGGCGCATAATTGCGTCCACAGGGGTACGAGTCGCGATGATGGGGACGACAGGGGAAGCCATTGCTTTGAGCCCGGCGCTGGTCGTCGAAGACGATCCAGCCATGCGGTTGCGCCTGGCACGGCTGCTCGCCGAGCAGCCGGGTGCTGTTGCGCCCCCCGTCTTCGCTGGCAGCCTCGCCGAGGCGAAGTCGTGCCTGGAGAACGACGCCATCCGCATGGCCCTGGTCGACATCGGCCTGCCCGACGGCAACGGCATCGAGCTGATCGCCTGGTTGCGCACCCATCGTCCGCAGGTGCCCGCCTTGGTTATCTCCGCATGGGGCGATGAGGAAACCGTGCTGACCGCTCTGCGCGCGGGAGCTATCGGTTACCTGCTGAAAGAGCGCGAGGATGCCGAGCTGGCGATGGCGTTGCAGAGCATCCAGCGCGGTGGCGCACCCATCGACCCCTTTGTTGCCCGGCGCATCCTGGCCCTGCTGGGCACCGCGGATGAGCCGGCGGCGCCCGCACCACCTACGGCCTCCGCCACGGGCGAGACCTTGTCGGAACGCGAGTCCGAGGTCCTTCGGCTGGTCGCGCGTGGTTTCAGCAATCGAGAGATCGCCGAGCTGACCGGCCTGTCGCGCTTCACCATCGAGAGTTACACCAAGAGCATCTACCGCAAACTGGCCGTCGGCTCCCGCACCGCCGCCGTGTTCGAAGCCAAGGTATTGGGTCTGCTGCATTGAACCGCTTTCGTCTCTGGCTGGGCATCGGCCTGTTGATATTGCTGGCCGCGTGCTCGCACCGGCCGTCCACCACCGCCACGCTCCAGGTTATCGATCAGGCGGAAGCCGTACGCGCCGACTGGGACAGCAAGGCGCCGCCCACCACCGGCTGGACACCGGTCAAACTGATCGACTTCTGGGATGCGCGCTGGCCGCATCACGATGGTGTGGTGTGGTATCGGGTGCGCTGGAATCAGGCCGATGGCGAGATGCCCGTGGGCCTGCTGGTCGACTACGTATGCCTGGCCGACGCGGTCTATATCAACGGAAGCCTGATCCATCGCGACGCGCATCTCACCGAGCCGCTATCCCGCAGCTGGACCTCGCCGCAGTATTTTCTGCTCGACCGACCGCTGCTGCATCCCGGAGAAAACACGCTGCTGGTGCGCGTCTCCGGTCTGGCCGCCTATCAACCCGGCTTCGGAACGGTAGCGGTGGGTACGCCGTATGCGGTGCAGGCGCGCTTTGAACAGGGTGTGTTCTGGCGGCACAACGTGCAGGTGTTCGATCAGGCCGTAGGGATGGTGCTGGGCTCGCTGTTTTTGATGCTTTGGCTGCTGCGCCGCAAGGACACGGTCTTCGGCTGGTTCGCTTTCAGCACCTTGCTGTCTGCCGGCTACAACTGGAACTACCTAGCCACCGACATCTGGCCCTTCGCCAGCACGCACGCCTGGCAAGCGTTCAATATCGCCCTGTATTTCTCCGCAAGCGTCACCTTCATGGTGTTCTTGCTGCGTTATCGCGAACGCCGCATGCCGCGCTTCGAAGGCATCCTGCTGGCCGTTTCGCTGCTCTCCATCATCGCCGCGCTATGGATGCCGGTGACCATGGGGTCGAATCGCAGCTGGTGGACGATCGTCGGCGGCATCATTTACTACACGGCCACGCTAGCCTTCCTCTGGCACGCCCTGCGTCGCCCTCGCGCGGATCGATTGGTGCTGGCCGCGTGCATGCTGGTGCAGGTGCTGACGTCGATACATGATTTTCTGCTGTTCTACGGATGGATACGCAGCAGTGTCTATCTGCTCGCGTTCACCTCGCCACTCACCTTGATCGGCATGGGCTTCGTCCTGGCGTATCGCTTTGCCATGGCCATGCGTCGTGTGGAGGGCTTCAACGCCGAACTGCAGCTTGAAGTGGAGACGGCCACCCGCCAGCTCACCCAGACGCTGGCGCGAGAGCACGATCTGGCCCTGAGCAATACCCGTATCGGCGAGCGCCTGAATCTGGTGCGCGATTTACACGACGGTTTTGGCGGCAGCCTGCTCGGCGCCATCGCCACGCTGGAGCAATCGCCACCGTCGCCCGATGCCGTGCGCACCGTCGCCGCGTTGAAGGAGTTGCGCGACGATCTGCGCCTGGTGATCGACACCACCACTCATGCACAGGACACCGACCTTTCCGGTCTACTGGCTCCGCTACGCCATCGCTGGACCCAACGCCTGGAGATGGCCGGCATCGATAGCCGCTGGCAGATGGAAAGCCTCGAGGGGCTGCGCCTCGGTCCTGCGCGCAGCCTCGACTTGCTGCGCCTGTTGCAGGAATCACTGACCAACGTGCTCAAACACAGCGGCGCCAGCCGCGTCGACGTCACCGTGCGATATGTCGATGCGACGCTGCATGTCGATGTGCGCGACAACGGCCGTGGCTTCGACCCCACTCGCCCGCACCTCGACCGGGAAGGCGGCGTCGGGCTCGTCAGTCTGCGCCAACGCGCGGCTCGGCTCGGCAGCGAGCTGGCTCTGGATACCGCGCTCGGGTCAGGGGTTGCTCTGACTCTGGTGTTCGATCCGACATCCTCCGGTTCCGCGCAACGGCAGTCTGGTCATCCCTGATTTCGCGGATAGATCACCCTGGCTGCGTTTGTCGGAAAGGGGGGGGGCGGCCCCGCACCGAGCTCGCTATGGGGCGAGAGCGGACATATGACCTTCGACTACGCGCTTAGCTGGCCAGACACGTGTTCGGTTAATTCTTGGGTGTTTCTGACGAACTCCGCCTCCAGATCGATACCACACTTGTTTGCAAGAACGATGATTGACCATAAGCAGTCCGAAAGTTCGTGCCCAAGCTTAGCTTTGAGGTTATCGATATCCCGGACACCTGCGTTTGCCTGGATCAGTTTTGCGAGATCGCCAACATCCCCTACGAAACCAAGTGCAAGCTCTGCTGTTGTCCAGACGCGCCCCCACTTTTTGATTTCAAGCTGTTCGTAGAGTTCGTTTAGCTGCAGCGCCGACTTTTCGAAATCACCAAACTTCATGCTTATGGTCCCTGGCAGAGTTGTACGGCGAAGTGAGGATGATCATCTCCACGTCCGCTTCCGGTCGAAAGCGGACATCGGAACCGTGCGCATTTCTTGGAGGAAAGCGTTATAGACCACCGGTGAGGGCGCTAGCTATAACGCTTCCGACAAAGACGAGTACAAATCCCGTAAATGCTAGAACGAAGCGCACGCTCATCTTCTTGAGCCTGACCGTATCCGGGTTGAGCTCACTTTCATGAGCCTTCAGTTGCCAAAGAAATTCAGCTTTTCTTGAGAGCGCGCTGGGTGAGCCGATCTTGGCGTACACGTTCGGGAAGCCCTCCCTTAGCCGTAAAATGAGCATCGAGCAGGTTACCCACGTACCTATCAGCGAAACGATCGCGCCTATCCAAAGAAAAACCAGCACAAATGTCGGCATTCACCCCTCCTACCGCACCGAGTTTTTCGCTTGCATGGGAATGTCCGCTTCGGGTCGGAAGCGGACCTCGCGAAATCCTAGTTGTCGAACAAATCCGCCGTCTTCCGAGCGTCATCCAACGTATTTGCGGATATCCAGAACTTGTCCCCATGAAAGGGGACCTGGATAAAGCTTGCTACGACAGCTTCTTGCTTTACCGACAGTACTATTGGTTGTGGATTTCCGTGATCTGTAAGTTTTTCGAGCTTCAGAGCACTGCCCGGATCGAGCTTCAGGATTACATCGAACAGGTCGAGCTTCTCGTTCTTGCCAATAGCTATCGCGATTAGCTTCGCGCCCTCTACTTGCTTACCTATGTCAATGCATTCGACTTGTTGCATATAGCCCACAGCACGCGCGGAGCGTTTCAAATCGCGTCTATCTTCACTCCGAGTCGTAGCGCTGCAACCTATGGCGAACGTAACTGGCGCGAAGGAATGATTCGTTCTGATGACTTCACTATCGCTTGGTGCCGCCGCGGTGAACGCTGGAAGGCAGAAAAGAAGTGGTAGCCAAGACAATCCTTTCCAATTCATCCCTTACTCCTAATCGGCGCCTAGGCGTCGAACAAATAGCAGCTTTGCACTGGGCCCGCTATGGGTCGGGAGCGGACGCCGCATTTTGCTACCGCTTCAGCTCTTGTGGCTCGGAGGGTGATTCGGCCCCTCGTCCCCGAACGTCACTAACCGCACCATATCTGGCGATTCGAGAAAGGCTTCCACCTGGTGTTGCGCCGACGGCTGGAGACCCGAGTATTCGAGCGTGAGCGCCTCCACCATGGCCTCCGTATTCCATGGCCCCTCGGAAGCCATGTAGCCCTCAAAGGCGTCTTGAATCTCCCGCCAAGAAGGGTAGTCGCGCTTGGAAAGGTAGACGCCTTCCTTTGTATAGACGACATGTAGCTGCATCGGTCGGCCTCTTTCCTTAGGTCCGAAATGGGTCGGAAGCGGACCTTCTGAGCTCACGTTCTAAGGCGCTCGCGCCATGCCAAGAGTACGTCAACCACCTCGGTATCGTGACTTGGGTTCGGTCCCATTCCCATATGCTCTGTGCTCAACCACAGCAAGTAATCGGCGACGTCCCTTCCGTCGACGGTGCCCTTTAGGAGCTGAAATACGTGGGGCACATAGCTTCTATATTCGTCCCTGGCTTGTGGTACGCCAGCAACGCCAATCGGATCCCACACATAGTGGAGGACTTCGTCGATTCTGCGGAGGAGCTCTTGGTCTTGTGGCAAAAGTTCCAATGTCTCATCCCTGATAAGGCTTTCGTTGATGTCTGCAATGGCTCGGAAGCGGACGTCCCCCGTTTGCTCAACGACTTCTATCCGTTTGAGAACCAATTACCCACTGCCGACCCAAGCGACACCAGGACAGCGACTAGCAAAGCAAAGGTATTCAAGGACAACCCTTTCCAAGCACGGACGGCATTGGATAGCCCGATACCTGTGGCAATGCCAACAGCAACCAACGGCTTGAGTGCATGAGAGTCAAAAAACCTGAACACGAGCATCAGTGCGATTACGGTAGCTAGTGCGCAAAGGAACGACGATCCAAAAGAAGTCAGTGCTTTCACAGGCCCCTCCTTGTACTTGATCAACCAACCGTGCGGTAAGCATGCAACACTCCTTCCGCTTGCGCGTCGATAGTGTGTTGCGTTGACCGGCTGAAGTCGCAGTCGAAAGCGGACCTTAGCCAACCTACAAATCCCGCTTTGCTCCGAAGCCGCAGGCCCCGATCTCAGCGGAACCAACTCGACGTGCAATCACCTGATCCATAGTTTTGTCTTCAGGTTCGGCCACACCGGCTCCCCATGATTGACCTGTCCCCGAAAGCGCTCCTTTGTCCTCTCGCAAAACCACCTCGTATCCGGCGTCCGTCGATCGAAAAAGAGATAAATGCAGCTCATCACTCTTTTGTGACCATACGGTCAGCGCTGGTCCGCGCGTATTGGCGTAGCCGACATAGCCGCTGCCAGACAAGCGCCGAAGGAGGTAGCAGCCGTTCGCGTTCCCTCTCGACAGGATCGGTTGGAATCCGGTGTCGAGATTTTCTCCTTCCGAGCGCTCCAACCTGTCAGCAAGAAGAACAAAGGTTCCCTCGATCACTGCGTTCTTTACGCTCGCAAAGGAGCAAGGGCCACGGCAGATGATCACCTGATATGTGCCAACCAGCTGTGCTTCCGTTGGCTCTGCCGCGGAAACAGTCGTCAGGCAGACGCTTACGGCGGCCCCAACAAATACCCAGGCCGTTCTCAGCAGAATTCTATGAGCAGTCATCAAGCGATCCTCATCCGTGGTCGGTTCAGTTCCAAAACTGGGCTGGCTCAAGTCGAACCAAGATCACCCCATATGCCAAAACGCCAGAATGACTAATGTCCGCTACGGGTCGGAAGCGAACCCTTTTAACTTGCTATTTAGATCCAATTAGTCTGGATAGAAGCGGCGTAACGGCCTCGTCAAACTGAGAATCGGTTAAGCCCATGCCTTCACGACCTGCGATCCTTCCGCGATTCCAGTTTGCTATCGCCATGACCACCCCAGATGGTATGCCGTTGAATTCGTCGTCAAGCTTGGTGATCAGGTCGGAGGCATTCACGTCGCCATAGATGCAGCGCAGGGCTGCACTTGGCGCTACACCCTCAAGCATCAGTTCGCGGACAGAATTCATCCAAAGCCTCGCCAAGTTTATGTGTTCCGTAAGGTCCGCTACGGGTCGGATGCGGACCTTACGCTTGGGTCTTCGATCCGAATGCGGCCGTGTCCCTTCTTGGGCTTCGTTATTGCAGAGCCGGCCCGCCATCGCTTCCTTGCATCTCCGCCTGAAAGCGCCGGTAGCTCAGCACCGCGGCCACGTCGAGCATGCCAAGCCAGCGTGGGGCCGTCGGCCACATAGGCTCGGTGTCCAAGCCCAGGGCTAGCAGAATGTCGCGGTGCATACAGCGCACATCTTGCCAGTCGAACGTATCACTGCTGAGCGACAGTTGGCGCCATCGACTTCTCCGAACGAGCAGTGACACCGTGCCCCTGTATTGGACGAGGCCAAGCTGGGCGATGTCCTCCAATACGATGACCCGCCGACCCACGAGCCAAGTGCGTACGAACGTTCGATCATCAATAATCACCCGGACCGTGGCCACATACGCCAGCCCGGTGATGGCGACCGCGGCGCCTGAAGCGAAGATGCCAGCCAGCAGCGGATGGTGGTTGCTCAGACCTCGCCACGCCTCCCACAGCGCCACGCCACCGCAGACCAGGAGCGCCAGGGTGTTCAGCAGGCGCGATTGGGGGCGCGGGCAGTAGTGTTTGCTCGCCGTGCCAAGGGTGGCTTGGGAGCCGTTGATGTCTCCAGAAGAAAGTGCGCCCCTTCCATTCATCACTTCCGCAAATTCGTCCGGTGTTTTCAAGCCCATCTCCCCTCGGGATGATCTGCACCGCTTGCTGCGAACACGGATCAACGCCGCGGCATGCACAATTGGACCGTTGCTCACAGCTCCCTGGAGAGCTTAGGTCCGCTCTGGGTCGGAAGCGGACACTCCGCGATTATTGATTCATATAGTTCAGGCTGGTTCTTGCAGCATGCGGCAGACCGTAGCAACGCCGATGTTGAAGCGCCCGGCCGTGGCAGTGACATCCGTGCTGCTCCCAGTTGCCCTCGGCTTTCAAGGAATCTTATGGGACCTCACCGGACAAGAAAAAGGCCGGAACCTTTCGCTATTGCTAGGGTTTCCGGCCTTTTTGGTACGTCCGTGGACGCTTTGTTGGTGGAGGTGGCGGGAGTCGAACCCGCGTCCGAAGGCGCTTGACGCCCGGTACTACATGCTTAGCTCACCGTTGAATCTCGTCCCGCGACAGCACAGTGTGCGAAGCGCATCGAAGGACCAGCCTGCTTGATTTAACCCTGACCGACAGGCGGCAGCTTCGGGCGATCCTGTGATAGTGACCCTACATCCACGAGCACAGGCACAAGTGGGTTCGGGGCTAGGCCTTAAGCGGCCAGAGCGTAGTTGTCGTCGTTGGCAACTATGAGTTTGCAACTGGATTTACGAGGAAAGTCGCCCCCTCGGCATGCACCAAGCCATCTCACTACCCCCGTCGAAGCCAGGACACCCCCGGGGAAAAGATTGCTGGAACGCAACAGTATATGGAGCCGCGGCATGCCACTTCAAGCTTGCGGATGAACTGCACTCTGCCGTTATCGTTGGCCCACGGACGCGGGTTCGACTTCCGCCACCTTCACCGCGAAAAGCACAGGGGAAAGCGCATGACCAGAGTTCGTCTGGCGGTACAGGGCGATGCGGGCATCCTGACGGAGCTGCGCTGTGCCTTTCTCGAGGAAATGGGGCAGCACTTGCCGGATGGCTTTTCGGATCACCTGCGCGACTGGATCGAAACCGCGTTGCAGGCCGGTCGGCTGCATGCCTGGCTGGCGGAGCAGGAGGGACGGGTGATCGGCAGTGCGGCGGTCAATCCCTATCCGCACATGCCATCGGCGAACTACCCGACGGGGCAGGGCTGGTACCTGCTCAACGTTTACGTGAAGCCGGCGCAGCGCCAGAGCGGCGTGGGGACGGCGCTGCTGGCGGCAGTGGGGTCGGCGGCACGGGAGCAGGGCATCGACGCGCTGACTCTGCACGCCAATGCGCGCGCGCGCGGGTTGTACGAGCGCCATGGCTTCCGGCCGTCGAGCGATGCGATGAGGCTGGGGCTGGCCTGAGGGGTGACCTCAGGCGCGGTTGTGCGCACGCATGGTGCGCTGCTTCTCGCGTTGCCAGTCGCGCTCTTTCTCGGCATCGCGCTTGTCGTGCGCCTGCTTGCCGCGCGCCAGGCCGATTTCGACCTTGACCTTGTTGCCCTTCCAGTACATCGCGATGGGCACCATGGTGTAGCCCTTGCGCTCGACCGCGCCGACCAGCTGATCGATCTCGGCCTTGTGCAGCAGCAGCTTGCGCGTGCGCCGATCCTCGGCGACGACATGCGTCGAGGCGCTGATGAGCGGCGGAATGGACGTGCCGACGAGGAAAATCTCGCCCTTGAGCACCACCGCGTAGCTGTCGCCGAAATTGATGCGGCCGGCGCGCAGGGCCTTCAGCTCCCAACCTTGCAGGGCGATGCCGGCCTCGTAGCGCTGGTCGATGTGGTACTCGTGGCGGGCGCGCTTGTTGAGCGCGATGGTGCCGGTACCTTTGTTGTCTTTGTCCTTAGCCTTGGCCATGTCCGCTAAACTTCGGGGCCGACGGCCCCGTTGGCGATGCGGCCGGATGGCCGCACCGTATGATTCGAAGAAGAGGCTGATGTGATCGAAATCCGCCGCAGCGCGCTGGTGAAGTACTCCCCGGCGCAGATGTTCGACCTGGTCAATGAGGTTGAAGCATACCCAAAGCGTTTCCCCTGGTGTGCCGGCGCCGAGGTGCTGGAACGTGGGGAGAACATGCTGGTGGCACGGCTGGATCTCAAGTTTGCCGGTTTCCGCCAGAGCTTCACCACCCGCAATACCGTCGATCCGCCGCACCGCTTGCAGATGAGCCTGGTGGACGGGCCGTTCCGCAGTCTTGAGGGTGTGTGGGACTTCGTCGCCCTGGGTGACTCCGGCTGCAAGGTCAACTTTGCGCTCGATTTCGACTATGCCGGCAAGCTGGGCGGTACCGCGCTCCGGCTCGGCTTTCAGGGCCTGGCCAGCCGCATGGTCGAGGACTTCTGCCGCGAGGCGGAACGCACCTATGGCTGAGCGGATCGCCGTGGAAGTGGCTTACGCCGAGGCGGGGCGGCAGTGGATCGTGCCGGTGGAGCTGCCGGCCGGCGCCACGGTGATGCAGGCGATCGAGGCGTCGGGGCTGATGTCGCAGGTGCCTGGCTTGAGCGTCGACCCGGCGCGGCTGGGCGTGTTCTCCCGCAAGGCGTCGCCTGACCAGGTGCTGGAAGCGGGCGACCGGGTAGAAATCTACCGGCCGCTCACGCTCGATCCGAAAGAGGCGCGCCGGCGGCGCGCCACAGGCAGCTGAGGCTTACGGGCCGCCGCTGTCCTTCTTCTGCTCTTCCGGCGTCTTGGTCTTGTCGCCGGCGTTCTCGTCGACCGGGTAGCCGGCGCGGAACTTCTTCTGCTCTTCGACCAGCTTCTTGGCGTCTTCGGCGAAGAAATCACCGTCGGTGCGCACCAGGCTGTCATTGTTGAAGGTCAGACTGAGCGTACGCACCTTGATCGGGCCGCCGCGGTGCTGCTGGGTGGAGACGTAGTCCCAGCGGTTCTGGTCGAAGGGCGTGGCCACCGAGGGCGAACCCATCAGCACCAGCACCTGGCGCTTGGTCATGCCGGGCTTGAGCTGATCGACGTTCTTCTTGTCGAGCAGGTTGCCCTGCTGCACGTCGGGGGTATAGACGAGTCGGCAGCTGGCCAGAGACAGGCCCAGCAAGGCGAAACCCAGCGTGCGGATCAGCTTGTGCATGCGTGTTGCGTCCGGATCGTGAAGGTGGCGGATGATACACTAACGAATTGGCGGCACCGTGTGCCTTGGGAGTCGAGCGATGGAACAGGAAACCAAGGAACTGCGCAAAGCCGGGCTGAAAGTGACCCACCCCCGCATGCGCATCCTGCAGATCCTCGAGGAGGAGGAGGTTCACCACCTCACCGCCGAGGACATCTACAAGAAGCTGCTTGCCCATCAGGAAGACATCGGGCTGGCCACCGTCTACCGCGTGCTGACCCAGTTCGAGGCGGCCGGCATCGTGGTGAAACACAACTTCGAGGGCGGCCAGGCCGTCTACGAGCTGGATCGCGGCAAGCACCATGACCACATGATCGATGTGGACAGCGGAAAGGTTATCGAGTTCGTCAGCGAGGAGATCGAACGCCTCCAGCACGAAATCGCGGCCCGGCACGGCTACGTGATCGAGGACCACAGCCTGGTGCTGTACGTGCGGCCGAAGCCGCGCGGGCGCTGAGTTCGGCAGGTTCCGGAGAAGGTCGGTGGCGTTGCCGCCGGCCTTTTTTATTGGCGGGCTTTTTGCTGCCTCTCTGGGGGAGAGGGCTCGGGGCCGGGCGGATCGTGGTGCCGAGAAGCGCTGGAAGAGGTTCATCCTCGGGCGGCGCCCATAAAAAAAGCCGCGGATGGACTCCTGTCCATCCCGCGGCTGATCCGTTACCGATCGGCTTCCTGACGGGGCGAATTGCTCGCCAGTGTGTCAGGCGTTGCCACCGGTAGCGGCGGAACGGCTTCCTGCCGTTCTTCATGCCCACCGTCCCCACGGTTGGCATGGCTCACCATCTTGCGATGGTGGCTCCCCCACATCGATGGAAAGGATGCTAACGAGCTGTTCACAGGGGCGGTATTGGAAAATTTCCTAGGAGTGGGAACTTTTCGGACCGGCTCACAACCGCGGCGTGAAGCCGTTGGCATTGCTGCTTCGCAGCAGGATGCGCAGGTGTACGCCTTGCGACTCCGGACGCAGCCGGAAGGTGCCGCCGAGCGAGGTCACGCGGTCGCGCATGCCCTGCAGACCACGGCCGCCGCGCGGCATGCGCGAAGGCAGGCCGACGCCGTCGTCGCGGATGTCCATCAGCGCCAGCGCGCCGCCCTGGCGTTCGCCGATGCGCAGGCGCAGGCGGAAGGTGGAGGCTTGCGCGTGCTTCACCGCGTTGGTGGCGCTTTCTTGCACGAGGCGATAGATCGCGGTGCGGGTGTCTTCGTCCAGCCGGCGCGGGTCGCCGTGCAGTTCGGTGTGATAGGCCACGCCGGCGGTGGTGAGCAGGTCGCGGATCGGGCCTTCGTCCAGCGCGCGCATCAGGCCGAACTCATCCAGCACCGCCGGTCGCAGGTCGTCCAGCAAGCGATGCAGCGCGCGGCGCATGTGGCCGAGGATGCCGTTGATGGAGGCGCTGATGTCTTCCATGCCGGCCGTGGACAGCCGCGCCTGGGCGAGCTTGAGATGGGTCTGGATCGCGGTGAGGTTCTGACCCAGTTCGTCGTGCAGTTCGGCGGCCATGTGGCGGCGCTGGTTTTCTTCCGCCTGCAGGTTGCCGCGTGCGGCGTCGCGCAGCTGGCGTGCGAGCTGGTCGAGGCGGCGGTTCACAGCGGCGAGGTAGACATTCTGCTCGGCCACGCGCTCGCTGCTGCGGCGCAGGGCATCGGTGGCGGCGCCGAGCATCAGTGCGCCCGTACCGGCCACGGCGAGGAACAGCTGCGCCGGCGCTTCGGGCGCGGGGCGGCCGGCGAAATGATCGACCAGAGTCATGCCCAGGCTGGAGATCACCATGGCCAAGCTGGCGCCGCGCCAACCATGGCGGAAAGCGAAGAACAGCACCGGTGCCAGCGACAGGATGCGCGCGAACTGCGGCTGCGGTGACGGGTGCGAGGAAAGCAGCAGCAGGATGGCCAGCGCCGGCAGCATGACCAGCAGGCCGTCCATGGTCAGGTTGGCCAGCGCGCGGTGCTCCAGGTGCGCGCGAAACAACATGATCATCAGCGGCACCACCAGCAGGGTGCCTACGTAATTGCCCAGGAGATCCTGGCCGAGTGCGCGCACCAGCAGATCCGAGGACGCCGGCTGGTGCACCAGCGCGAGGATGGCCGCATCGACCACGGTGGTGGCCGCCACGGTGAAGGCGGCGGAGAGCAACAGGCGCGAGACGTCTTCCGGATCGCGCATGCTCACGTGCAGTTGCGCGCGGCGCATCAGCCACAGGCACAGCACCACGACCAGGGGCTCGGGCAGTTCGCCCAGCACGAAGCCATCCCAGCCGACGGGGAAGCCCTGGGCCATGCCTAGCAGGCCGGTCGCGGCCAGTTCGGCCAGCAACAGCCAGGGCCAAAGGCGCGTCGGGGCCAGCAGCAGGGCGCCGAAGCGCAGCCCGTAGGGCAGCATCCAATAGGGCTGCTCGGTAGGCCACAACAGCAGCCACAGCAGGAAGTAGCCGACGCAGGCGAGGATGCCGGCCCAGGGCAGGAACAGGGGTCTCTGAAGCATGCCGGCGATGGTACATGCGGCGCCGGGAATTCCGGACGCCGGCAGCCCCTGCGCAAAGGCGCGGGGCTGCTATACAGTCTGCCTCCATGTACAGCATCGTTCTGGTCGACGACCACGCCATCGTCCGCGAAGGCTTCAAGCGGCTCATCGAAATGGAACCGGATCTGGAGGTGGTGGCCGAGTGCCGCAGCGCCGACGATGCGGTGGAAGCGGTAAGCCAGCGCCGGCCGGATCTCGTGGCGCTGGATCTCTCCCTGCCGGACGGCAGCGGCCTGCCGCTGATCGAGCATCTGCGCAGCGTGGCCGACCAGACCCGCATCGTGGTGCTGAGCATGCACGACGGCGAACCCTACGTATCCGAGGCGCTGCGCCGCGGCGCCAGCGGCTACGTCACCAAGGGTGTTGCGCCGGAAGAACTGGTGGCCGGCCTGCGCGCGGTGATGCAGGGCGAGTGCTTCCTCAGCTCCGACCTGCGCCAGCGGCGCGCGGAGCGCCCCAGCGAGGCGCTGGATCCGATCAACCGCCTCACCAGCCGCGAACGCGAAGTGTTCCTGCTGCTGGCCGAAGGCCGTGCGCCCAAGCAGGTGGCGGGCGAGCTGGGGATTGGCCAGAAGACGGTCTACATCCATCGCGCCAGCCTGATGGGCAAGCTGGGCGCGGGTTCGGAACTGGATCTCTACCGCATGGCCAGCGAGCGCGGGTTGCTGCCGCGTCGCGAAAAGGGCTGATGCCGCGTGCCGTCCGGCGCGCCGGACGGCATCCGATCAGGCGGTCTGCGCCCGATCGAGCATCTGCTTGGCATGCGCCCGGGTTTCGCGGGTGATTTCCACGCCGCCCAGCATGCGGGCCAATTCGTCACGACGACCGGTGGCGTCGAGCTTCTCGATGCGGGTCTGCGTGGAGGCGCCGTCACTCTGTTTGCTGACGCGCAGATGGGCATGTCCTTGCGCGGCGACCTGGGGCAGGTGGGTAACGCACAGCACCTGGCGCTGGCCGCCGAGGGCGCGCAGCTTCTGACCGACCACCTCGGCGACGGCGCCGCCGATGCCGGTGTCCACTTCGTCGAACACCATGCTGCCGACGGTGTCCTTGCCCAGCGTGGCCACTTCGATGGCCAGGCTGATGCGTGCCAGTTCGCCGCCGGAGGCCACTTTGCGCAGCGGGCGCGGCGGCTGGCCGGGATTGGCGCTGACCAATAGTTCGCAGCGCTCGCGGCCCTGCGGGTCGGGTTCGTCGGTGCCAGCCGGTTCCAGTTCGACCTTCAGCTGGCCGCCGGCCATGCCCAGCTCGGCCATCAGCGCGCTCACTTCCTTGCCTAGTTTCGCGGCGGCGGTCGAACGGGACTTGCTCAGCTTGGCGGCGGCGGCATCGTGGTCGCGGCGCAGCTGGTCGCGTTGCACGGCGAGTTTTTCGAGGGCGTCGCCGGCGCCTTCCAATTCGGTCAGCTCGGTGCGCAGCGCGACGGCTTTTTCATGCAGGTCGGACACGGGGGTGCGGTGCTTGCGCGACAGTTCGTGCAGGCGAGTGAGGTGGGTATCCACCTCGGTATAGCGCTCGGGATCGAGGTCGATGTCTTGAGCGTAGCGATTGAGGCCGTCGGCGGCCTCGCCGATCTGGATGGCGGCGTTGTCGAGCAGTTCCAGCAACGGCGCGAGGCGGTCGTCGAGCGTGCCGAGCTTGTCCAGCTCCGCGTGGGCGCGGGCGAGAGCGCGCGTCAGCGTCAATTCGCTGTCGCCGTCGATCAGCTCCGCCACACCGGAGGCGCCTTCGGCCAGGCGGCCGGCATTGGCCAGGCGTTTGTGGCTGGCTTCCAGTTCGGTCAGATCGGCGGGCGCCAGGGCCCACTGTTCCAGCTCGGCCGATTCGTGGCGCAGCAGCTCCAGGCGCTGCTCGCGGTCGTCACCGCCGCTCAGCTTGCGGATGCGTGCACCGACTTCGCGCCATTGCAGGGCGCTGTCGCGCGCCTGGGCGAGCAGATCGTCGTGGCCGGCGTAGGCATCGAGCAGGGCCATCTGGTGGGTGCGGGACAGCAGGGCCTGGTGCTCGTGCTGGCCGTGGATCTCCACCAGCAGGGTGGCCAGCTCGCCGAGCTGGCTGGCGCTGGCGGGGCGGCCGTTGATCCAGGCGCGCGAGCTGCCTTCGGCGCGGATCACCCGGCGCAGGCGGCAGTTGCCGTCTTCTTCGTCCAGCTCCTCGCCGCGCAGCCAGTCGCGGGCCTCGGGCAGGGCGGCCAGGTCGAACTCGGCGGCCAGTTCGGCGCGGTCGCTGCCGGCGCGCACCATGCCGCTGTCGGCGCGGCCGCCGGCGAGCAGCATCAAGGCATCGACCAGCAGCGATTTGCCGGCGCCGGTCTCGCCGCTGACCACGGTGAGGCCCGGGCCGAAGGCGATCTCGGCTTCTTCCACTACTGCGAAATGGCGGACGTAGAGCGAGGTAAGCATGGGGTGTCGCGTCGGAGAGTCGGGGGATTGTAAGGGCAGACCTCGGCGGGGAGGAGCGGGCCCGAATGCCCCCGGGACCAGCCCCCGCCGGTCCGGTTTTCTTGCAAACTACCGGACCAAACCTTATTTCTTATCCGTCTCACGGATTGCCACAGCGCGCATGTCTCGACCACTCGCTCACGACCTGGATATCCGCGCCCGGCGGCTGCTGCGCACGCTGATCGCGCAGTATCTGGCCGACGGCGAGCCGGTGGGTTCGCGCACTTTGTCGCGGTCCTCCGGGCTGGACGTCAGCCCCGCCACCATCCGCAACATCATGGCCGACCTGGAAGACGCCGGCCTGGTCGCCTCGCCGCATACCTCGGCCGGCCGCGTGCCCACGCCGCGCGGCCTGCGCCTGTTCGTGGACAGCCTGATTGAGCTGCAGCCGTTGCCGCACGAGGAAATGGCCCGCCTGCAGCGCGAGCTGCCGGCCGGCCCCACCAACACCCGCGATCTGCTCGGCAATGTGTCCAGCCTGCTCTCGGCGATGACCCATTTCGCCGGCGTGGTGACGGTGCCGCGCCAGGTCGATTTCCCGCTGCGCCATATCGACTTCGTCGCGCTGCCCGACGCCCGGGTGCTGGTGATCCTGGTGTTCTCGGACAACCAGGTGCAGAACCGGGTGATCCAGCTGGCCAAGCCGCTGGAGCCGGCGGAGCTGGAGCAGGCGGCCAACTATCTCAATGCGCATTTCGCGGGCCTGCGCCTGGACGACATCCGAGCGCATCTGCTGCGCGAACTGCGCGAGGCCAGCAGCGAACTCAACCGCCTGATGTCCAGCGCGGTGGAGCTGGCGGCGGCCTCATTCGTACCGGAAAGCGACAGCGACGATGTGCTGGTGAGCGGCCAGACCAACCTCATGGGGTATGCCGAGCTGGCCAATCTGGAGCGCCTGCGTGAGCTGTTCGAGGCGTTCCAGAAGAAGAACGAACTGCTGCAGCTGATGGAAGTCTGCGCCAGGGCTCCTGGCGTGCGGCTGTTCATCGGCGAGGAGTCGGGTTTCGCGGCGCTGGATGGCTGCAGCGTGGTCACGGCCACCTATGGCGCCCAGGGGCGCGTGCTGGGGGCGGTCGGGGTGATCGGACCCACCCGCATGGCCTATGAGCGGGTGATCCCCGTGGTGCAGGCCACGGCCGGCGTGCTCAGTGACGCCTTGAATCGCGCCGCTACGGCCTTATAACCGCCCCGGGAGGCGGGGTTGCCCGCGCAATGTTGGGGGTCGGCACGCCGTGCCGGCCAAGTTTGGGTTTTGGAGTCTTTCATGCAGAACAACGACCAGCAGGTGCCCAGCGGGGCGCCCGAGGCCAACGCGCCGGACGCGCAGGGCCATGCCGAACTCGAGGCCTTGAAGGCCCGGGTCGCCGAACTCGAAGCCGCCAACTCGGAGCTGCGCGACACCGTGCTGCGCGAAAAGGCGGAGATCGAAAACCAGCGCCGCCGCCTGCATCGCGACCTGGAGCAGGCACGCCGCTTCGCCAACGAGAAGCTGCTCAACGAGCTGCTGCCGGTCTACGACGGACTGGAGATGGGCCTGGCGGTGGAAGGCGGCGATGTCGCCAGCGTGCGCGAGGGCATCGCCATGACCCTCAAGTCGCTGCTCAAGATCGCCGAGAACAACGGTCTCGTGCAGGTCGACCCGGTCGACCAGCCGCTGGACCCTGAACGCCATCATGCGGTGAGCATGGTCGATGCGCCGGGCAAGGCGCCGAACACGGTGGTCAGCGTGCTGCAGAAGGGCTACGTGCTGAATGATCGTCTGTTGCGTCCCGCGCTGGTCGCGGTCGCCAAGGACTGAACGACGCTGTACCCGGCGCGGGCGCCTGAACGCCGCGCGCCGAAGGCTTCAAGAACGGACAATGAGGGTTCGCCGGCACGTTGAATCGGCAAGGCAGAGCCCCATTTGACAAAACAGCGCGGCCGCGGGGCCGCATCGAGATTCGGAGCACAAACTATGGGCAAGATCATCGGCATCGACCTGGGTACCACCAACTCGTGCGTCGCCATCATGGACGGTACGTCTACCAAGGTGATTGAGAACGCGGAGGGCGATCGCACCACGCCGTCCATCGTGGCGCTCACCAAGGACAACGAGTGGCTGGTGGGCGCTCCGGCCAAGCGCCAGAGCGTGACCAATCCCAAGAACACCTTCTATGCGGTGAAGCGCCTGATCGGCCGCAAGTTCACCGATGCCGAAGTCCAGAAGGACCTGCACATCGTGCCCTACGGCATCGTCGCGCATGAGAACGGCGACGCCTGGGTGGCAGAGGCCGACGGCAAGACCAAGGCGCCGCAGGAGATCTCGGCGAAGGTGCTGGCCAAGATGAAGAAGACCGCCGAGGACTATCTCGGCGAGCCGGTCACCGAAGCGGTGATCACCGTGCCGGCCTACTTCAATGACAGCCAGCGCCAGGCGACCAAGGACGCCGGCCGCATCGCCGGCCTCGAGGTCAAGCGCATCATCAACGAGCCGACCGCGGCCGCGCTCGCCTATGGCCTGGACAAGAAGGGCGGCGACCGCAAGATCGCGGTGTACGACCTCGGCGGCGGCACCTTCGACGTGTCGATCATCGAGATCGCCGACGTCGACGGCGAGAAGCAGTTCGAGGTGCTGGCCACCAACGGCGACACCTTCCTGGGCGGCGAAGACTTCGACCTGCGCGTCATCGACTACCTCGTCGAGGAGTTCAAGAAGGACCAGGGCATGGATCTGCGCAAGGATCCGCTGGCCCTGCAACGCCTGAAGGATGCGGCCGAGCGCGCCAAGATCGAGCTGTCCTCCAGCCACCAGACCGAAGTGAACCTGCCGTACATCACGGCCGACGCGTCCGGTCCGAAGCACCTGAACATCAAGCTGACCCGCGCCAAGCTCGAAGCGCTGGTGGAAGACCTGATCAAGCGCACCATCGATCCGTGCCGCACCGCGCTCAATGACGCCGGCCTGCGCGTGTCGGACATCGACGAGGTGATCCTGGTCGGCGGCCAGACCCGCATGCCCAAGGTGCAGGAGTCGGTGAAGGACTTCTTCGGCAAGGAGCCGCGCAAGGACGTCAACCCGGACGAAGCCGTGGCCGTGGGCGCCGCGATCCAGGGCGGCGTGCTGGGCGGTTCGGTGAAGGACGTGCTGCTGCTGGACGTGACCCCGCTGTCGCTGGGCATCGAGACCATGGGCGGCGTGATGACCAAGCTGATCGAGAAGAACACGACGGTGCCGACCAAGGCGTCGCAGGTGTTCTCCACCGCCGACGACAACCAGACCGCGGTGACCGTGCACGTGCTGCAGGGTGAGCGCGAGCGTGCCAGCGCCAACAAGTCGCTGGGCAAGTTCGACCTCACCGGCATCGACGCCGCGCCGCGCGGCATGCCGCAGATCGAAGTGACCTTCGACATCGACGCCAACGGCATCCTGCACGTGTCGGCCAAGGACAAGAAGACCGGCAAGGAACAGAAGATCGAGGTCAAGGGCAACTCGGGCCTGTCCGAGGAAGAAGTCGCCCGCATGGTCGCGGACGCTGAAGCCCACAAGGAAGAGGACAAGAAGTTCCAGGAACTGGTCAACACCCGCAACAAGGCCGACCAGCTGGTGCACGCCACGCGCAGCGCGCTGAAGGAGCACGGCGGCAAGGTGCCGGGGGAGCTGAGCACGATCGAAGGCGCGCTGTCGGAGCTGGAAAAGGCGAAGGACGGCGACGACAAGGACGCCATCGAGTCGAAGATCCAGAAGCTCGAGCAGGCCGCGCAGTCGCTGTATGCGGCTGCCCAGGGCGGCGGTGCGGCTGGCGGTGCGGCCGATGGCGCCCATGCCGGTCCGCAGGGCGGGTCGGCCCACGCCGACGACGTGGTCGATGCCGAATTCACGGAAGTGAAGGGCGACGACAAGAAGTGATGGAGCGGTCGGCGCAGCCGATCTGACGCAGCCCGCGCCCGGGGATGAACCTGGGCGCGGGCTGTTTCTTGAGGGGACATGGGTCGCCTCCGTTGCAAGGAAAGGCGAGCCGAGTCGGAAACGAACATGAGCAAGCGTGATTACTACGAAATCCTCGGGGTCGAACGCACGATCACAGAGGCCGAGCTGAAAAAGTCCTTCCGCCGCCTGGCGATGAAGTACCACCCGGACCGTTGCCCGGACGATCCGCATGCGCAGGAGAAATTCAAGGAGGCGAAGGAAGCCTACGAAGTGCTCTCCGATCCGCAGAAGCGCGCCATGTACGACCAGCACGGCCACGCCGCCTTCGAGGCAGGCATGGGCGGTCGCGGCGCGGGCGGCTTCGGCGACATGGGGGATATCTTCGGCGACATCTTCGGCGACATCTTCGGCATGGGCGGCGGCGGTCGCGGGCGCGTGCGCCGCGGTGCCGACCTGCGCTACCTGATGGAGCTGGACCTGGAAGAAGCCGTGTTCGGCATCGAGAAGCAGATCCAGGTGCCGACGCAGGTCAATTGCCATCACTGCAATGGCAGCGGTTCCGAAGACGGCAAGGTCGTGCAGTGCCGCACCTGTCACGGCCACGGCCGCGTGCGCATGCAGAACGGCATCTTCTCGATCCAGCAGACTTGCCCACATTGCGGCGGCAACGGCCAGGCCATCGAAAAGCCGTGCAAGCAATGCCGCGGCGAAGGCCGGCTGGAAGAAACGCGCACGCTGTCGGTGCGTATTCCGGCAGGCGTCGATACCGGCGATCGCATCCGCCTGTCGGGACAGGGTGAGGCGGGCGGCCCGGGTGCCGAGGCCGGCGACTTGTACGTGGAGATGCAGGTGCGCGAGCACGCCATCTTCCAGCGCCAGGGCAATGACCTGTACTGCGAAGTGCCGATCCGCTTCGGCCAGGCCGCGCTGGGCGCGGAGCTGGCGGTGCCGACGCTGGAAGGCGAGGTCGCGATCCAGATTCCGCCGGAAACGCAGACCGGCCAGCAGTTCCGCCTGCGCGGCCGTGGCGTCAAATCGGTGCGCAGCGGGCGCGCGGGCGACCTGATCTGCCATGTGGTGGTGGAAACGCCGGTGCGGCTGACCAAGCAGCAGCGCGACTTGATGGAGCAGCTGGAATCCACCTTCGGCGATGGCGAGGCCGACAAGCACACGCCACGCGCCAAGGGCTGGGTGGATGGCGTGAAGCAGTTCTGGTCGCGCGTCACCTCCTGACGGGCTTCGCGCCGGCGGACGCCGGCGTTAGCATCGTCGCCTTTCGTCCGCAGGAGCTTTTCGCATGAGCCGTCCCTTTCGTCTCGCCATCGTCGGCGCTACCGGACGCATGGGCCGGGCCTTGTTGGATCTGCTGAAGGATGACGCGCGCTTCGAGGTCGTCGCGGCGATCGCTTCCAGCTCGCGACTCGGCGAAGCGGTGTATCCGGGTACCGATGGCCTGCGCTTCACCAGTGAGTGGCCGGCCGCCGGCGCACTGGATGTAGTCATCGACTTCAGCGGCCCGGCCGGGCTGCGCGACGCGCTGGAGCGTTGCCGCGCAGGCGGCGTCGCCCTGGTGACGGGCACCACCGGTCTCGATCGCGACCTGCAGGATCGACTGGAGGCCGCCGCGCGCGATATCCCGTTGCTGCGCGCCGCGAACTTCAGCCTCGGCGTAGCGGTGCTTCGGCGTCTTGTGCGCGAGGCGGCTGCGGCACTGCCGGATTGGGACCTGGACATCCTCGAGGCGCATCACAACCGCAAAGTGGACGCGCCTTCCGGCACGGCGCTGGCGCTTGGCGAGTCCGCCGCCGCCGGACGCGGCGTGCGCCTGGCGGATGCCGCGGTGCATGCGCGCGAAGGCGTCACCGGCCCACGCCAGGCCGGTAGCATCGGCTTCGCCGTCGTACGAGGCGGCGACATCGTGGGTGAGCACGAGGTCTGGGTCGTGGGGCGGGGCGAACGCGTGGAACTGAATCATCGCGCCAGCGATCGTTCGATTTTCGCCCGTGGCGCGATCGAGGCCGCGCATTGGCTGGCCGGCCGTGTACCGGGCAGCTACGACCTGGATGCCATGCTGGCCGAGCGCGTGGCGCGCTGAGCCGCGCTTGCCGCGGTCGGGCGGGGCCGCTACCATGCCGCCCGTTGTCATCGGGGAGTAGCCATCCTCATCCCCTGAAAGCTTCGCGGCTTTCGTTCCAGAGGAATTCGCGTCAACAGACTTGAGGCCTCGGCCTCATGGCGCGAATGGCGCCGCGCCGGATCCCGGTGGCGGAGGCCCGGCGAGACCTTTGGCCACGACGTGCTCACCCGGCCGGGCGACGTGCGTCGTCGCGCCATTGGGTTTCTCGTTCGCCCGGCCATGGAATCACCACATGCTCACTGCGTTGCTGTTCCTGCTTTCCGCCGGCGCGATTTATTTCGCCTGCGAGTATTTCGTCAACGGCGTCGAATGGTTCGGGCGCAAGCTGAGCCTGGGAGCGACCGCGACGGGTACGGTGCTGGCGGCCTTCGGCACGGCGCTGCCGGAAAGCGCCGTCACCTTCGTCGCTGTCGTATTCGGTCGCACGGCCGAGCAGAAAGACATCGGCGTGGGGGCTGCGCTGGGTGGACCGCTGGTGCTGGCGACCATCGCCTACGCGGTGGTCGGAGTGGCTTTATGGGCCAATCGGCGGCGTCTGCGGCGCGCCGATAACCTGGTCCGCGTCGAACACGGGCGCCTGGCGCGCGACCAGGCCTGGTTCCTGGCGATCTTCGTTGTGAAGTGCGGCCTGGGCCTGGTGGCGTTCGCGTTCAAGCCGTGGCTAGGCGTGCTGTTCCTCGTGGCCTATGCGATCTATGTCTGGCGTGAATTGCAGGACAGCGATACGGCGCCCGAAGAAGAAGAACTGGAACCGCTGAAGTTCCAGCCGAAGGCGATCGATCCGGCGCTCTCGCGCGTGCTGCTGCAGACGGGTCTGGCGCTGGTGGTGATCGCATTCGCCTCGCACACCTTCGTCAAGCAGATCGAAGCCATCGGTCTGGCGCTGCAGCTGTCGCCGCACCTGGTCGCGCTGGTGCTCAGCCCGGTCGCGACGGAACTGCCGGAAACGGTGAACGCGCTGATCTGGGTGCGCCAGGGCAAAGAGCGCTTGGCGCTGGCGAATATCTCCGGCGCGATGATGATTCAGGCCACCATTCCCAGCGCGCTGGCGATCTTCGCTACGCCGTGGTTGTTCGACGCGCCGCTGATGGTGGCGGGCGTGCTGACCGGCGTGGCGGTGATCTTCTTGTGGTGGCTGTTCCGGCGCGGCCGCGTCGACGCGCGCTGGATCGTGCCGGTGGGCGCCTTGTACGGCGTGTTCGCCCTGTTCGTGGCCTGGCACTTCGCACGCTAGGCCATCGATGCACTCAGTGGAAGCCGTTGCCGCTGTAGAGCAGCCCGAAGCAGGCGGCTACCAGCAGGAGGACGACCGCGATCACCGAGAGCAGGCCCAGCAGCATGCCCTGGCCGGTGCGCGTCTTGCCTTGGGAGAAAGCCACCACGGCCCAGACCAGCAGCGCCACGGGCGGGACTGGCCACAGCATCACGCTGATCTGCGCGATGGCGATGCTGCCGCCGACCATGACCGCCCATGCGATGCCGATGCCGCCGAGCAGCGAGCCCCGTTCGTCGCGGGGCTTCGGCGGCGTGGCGGCAGGGCCGGGCGGTGGCGGATCCGGAGGCAGGGGAGCCGGTCCGGCCGGCGGCTGCTGTTCGCTCATGCGGGCGTCCTCTCGAAGTGGCGGGCCTGCTCGATTTCCTGCCGCAAGGCTTGCAGCTTGGCGGCCTTGTCGTCGCGGTAGAACAGATTGAACGTATCGAACGGAATGATGCGTCCGTCGGGCTGCGCGATATGCACGCAGGATTTCTTCACCGCGCGCAGGTCGAAGCCGTGGGCATCGATGAACTGCATGATCAGCACGCGGAACACGTTGCGATAGGAGAGCTCGGCCGGCGCCTGCACCTGCGGCAGGCAGCACAGCAGATCGGACAGCGAGCAGGCCTGTGATTCCGGCGAGTGATTGGTGGCGAACAGCTCGAACACGTGCGCGCGCAGTTCTTCGTCGCGCTCTACCACGATGGTGTTGCGGCCCTTGCTCACCAGCGTCTCGGGCGAGACGAAGCGGGTCAGCGGCAGCACCTGGCCTTCCAGCTTCAGCGCATACGCCATCGCCAGGCAATCGGGATTGCACGGTACCGGGATCAGGTCGTCGGGCTGGAACATCGGGCTCTGTTCCAGGATGCGCCGACGCACTTCGCTCAGCGTCAGCCGGTCGCGCTCGGGGTCGTAGCCTTCCAGGCGGCCGGCCGCCTGGATCGGCTGGAAGGTCACGCCGCGTACGCAGGGCTGGGTGAGGGCAAAGTCGATGATCTCGCCCAGCTCGCCGTCGTTGAGCCCCTTCTTCACCGTCACCACCAGCGTGGTGGAGATGTCATGGCGGTTGAGGTGTTCCAGCGCCTTCAGGCGTACGTCGCGCAGCTTGGCACCGCGCAGGTCCTTGTGCACTTCGTCGCGCAGCGAATCGAACTGAAGATACAGCTCGAAGCCTGGTTGGTATTCGGCGAGGCGCGCGGCGAAATCCGGCTCGCGCGCGATGCGCAGGCCGTTGGTGTTCACCATCAGGTGGCGGATCGGGCGGCGCCGGGCTGCGTCCAGCACGGCGAAGAAGTCCGGATGCAGGGTCGGTTCGCCACCGGAAATCTGCACCACGTCCGGCTCGCCCTCGTTCGCCACCACGGCATCGAGCATGCGTTCGATCGTGGGCAGATCGCGGAAGCCCGGCCGATGCGGTCCGCTCTCGGCATAGCACACGGGGCAGCGCAGGTTGCAGTGGTCGGTGATCTCGACCAGGGTCAGGCAGGAGTGCTGCATGTGCTCGGGGCAAAGGCCGCAATCGTAGGGGCAGCCGAAATGCTGCGGCGTGTTGAAGCGCTGCGGCAGCTCCGGCGGCTTGATGTAGATCTCGCGGCATTGCCGGTAGTACGCGGCGTCGTCGGCCAGCAGCACGCGCTCGCGGCCGTGGTGGGGACACCATTTCTCCAGGTAGACGCGCTCGTCCTTGATCAACACCTTGGCTTCGACCCGCCGCAGGCAGGTGGCGCACACCGACACTGCGCTGTCGTAGAACAGATAGGGCCTTACCTTGGCTCCCATGCGTCATGCCTCCTGGCGAACAGCGCCCGCAAGATGCGGGGCAGGTCGCGATGGTAGTAGAGCAGCCCTGCCACGCACAGCAACTGCAGGCCAGAGAGCACGTGCAGGTAGGCATAGGGCAGCGGTTTGATGAATTCCACCAGCAGGCGGAACGCGAGGTAGCCGATCATGAAGGCGCGGAAGCGGTCGCCGGGTTCGGCAAGCGCGCGCCGGCGCGCATGGATCAGCGCGTACTGGGCCAGCAGGAATGTGATCTCATAGAGCTGGGTCGGATGACGCGGCTGGCCGTCGCCGAAATCGATGCCCCAGGGCAGCGCGGTGGGATTGCCGTAGGTGTGGTCGTCGAGGCCGGCGAGAAAGCAGCCGATGCGGCCGATGCACATGCCCACCGTCAAGGGCAGTACGAACGCATCGCCGGTGGAGCTGCGCACGCCGGCGATCTTCTTGGCCAGTTCCACGCCGGCCAGGCCGCCGAGCAGAGCGCCGATGATCGACTTGCCGGCGACCAGGCTGGCGAGATTGGGGAAGTCGCGAAACGCCGCCAGCGGATCATCGAGCCAGAACGCCAGCTTGGCGCCCAGTGCCGCGCCAGCGATGGCGCCCACCGCCACCCAGGCGACGTGGTCGTCATGGCTGAAGGCATGCGGCGCCAGCTTCTTGCGGGTCCACAGAAACGTGCGGAAGCCGACCGCGTAGGCCAGCGCTTCGAACAGGGTGTGCAGAGCGACGGGAGTCACAACCGAGGATGCCGTCGCTCAGGCCGTGCCGAGGCGGGACAGTTCCAGCTTGGCGGCCTTCAGCCAGACCTGCTCCTTGCGCCGGTAGTAACCAGGCATCAGCTTGGCGCGCCGCAGTTGCGACTCCAGTACCTCACGCGCTTCGGCCTGGCGCTGGCTGCGGCCGAGCAGGGCGGCGTAGCGGTAGCGGCCTTCCTCGCCTGGGTAGCTGTCGGCCAGTACGCGGTATTCCTCCAGCGCCGCCGAGGTGTCGCCGAGTTCCTCCAGGCAGCGGGCGTAGAGCAGGTGTCCTTCGCTGGACTTGTAGTTGGGATTGGCTGCGATCAGCGCTTCGAGCGTGCGCCGGGCGGCGGCATAATCGCCGAGCCCGGCCTGAGCTTCGGCCAGACCCTGCATGAAGTACGGATCGGTGGTGTACATGCCGGTCAGCAGGCCCTGGAACAGTTCCTGCGCATTGGCATAGTCGCCTGACTGCAGGCATTCCTCAGCCAGCCGGCGGCGGTTCTCGATGGTATTGCTCAGTTCCAGCTTGCGCTGCAGCTCGCGGCGGCGGCGCTGCGGGTCGATCACCTGGAGGGCCTTGCTCGCGGCCTTGCGTCCCTGCGGGTCGTGCCGGAGGTCCGGGATGACCGCCGCCAGCACGTAAATCACCACGCCGAAGTAGGAGCCGATCAGGATCAGCCAGATCCAGTACATCGGGCGGCCGCTGCGTACCACGTGCACGGCGCAGGCCACCTGCAGAGCCAGGGACAAAAGAACGACGACGGGCATGCCCTCTCCTTAGGATGCGTACGGTCGAAGCTGACGATGCTACGCCAGCGACGCGGGGCCGGGAATCCGTCCCCGCCCGGGCGCTCAGTCGCGGTGGGCGGCGTTGCGGTCGCGGTCGGCGCCCAGCTTGCGGTCCAGCGAGCCGAACAATTTCTTGAAGGCGCGGGCGAACTTGCCGCGCTTGGTCTTGCGCAGCTTCTCCTCTTCGCTGGTGAGCCAGGCCACCTGGATCACCCGGCGCTCGCCCTCGAAGGGCAGGTGGCCGTGGAAGGAGTTGTCGCAGCGCTTGAACACCGCGAACTCGCCGTACAGCGGCTTGAGCTCCGGCGCCACGATGTCGTCGATGTTGTCGATGCTGCCAAGGAAGCGCAGGCAGCCATCGCTGGTGTCCGGCCACTGCGTGTTGAGATAGAGCAAGGCCGTGGCGACCTTGGACTTGCTGTCGGTGTGGATGGTGCCGTGGCGCTTGTTGAGCGAGCGGCAGAGCGTCACCAGGGTGGGGTACTGGCCGAGGTTCTCTATGCCCAGCCGCTTGCCGATCGCCCCGGCGAACTCCGGCGTGGTCAGCCGCTCGACCAGCGCATTGACCGACGGACCGCAGTCGCTGGGGTCATAGGGAAAGAAGCCGGCGCTGGCATAGCGCGGGAAATCGCGTTCCAGATCAGTGCGCGATTCATCTGGCAGCTGCCCATGGGCGATCAGGAACGGGAACGGCTCGAGCCTGATTTCCGTATCCGGCCGGTCGAGACGGGCAGGATCGAGCAGTACGGCGGCGCTCATGGGCGTGTGCATCTCCTTTTGAACGGGCGGTAGTGTAGCGCCTGTCCAGTCATGAAGCGGACACAAACACATGGCTTTCACGTTCTAATTCGGTGGACAGAAACGGCGCTCGCTCCTATCATTGCGACCCGCCCTGTGACTTTCCTCGACCAAGGTCCACAAGCCTGCTTTGAGCGGCTTGCGGGCTTTGCTGCACCTAAAAGGCGGCCTTCATGCCTAATCTTCCTGCTCTGCTCGCCCTCGAAGACGGCAGCGTGTTCCACGGCGACGCCGTGGGCGCGACTGGTGAAACCGTCGGCGAGGTGGTGTTCAACACTGCCATGACCGGCTACCAGGAGATCCTCACCGATCCCTCGTATTCGCGTCAGATCGTCACCCTGACGTACCCCCACATCGGCAACACCGGCGTCAACGCCGAGGATGCCGAGTCGCTGGCCGTGCATGCGGCGGGCCTGATCGTGCGCGACGTGCCACGCCGGGCCAGCAACTGGCGCAGCACGGAAAGCCTGCCCGATTACCTCAAGCGTCACGGCATCGTGGCGATCGCCGGCATCGATACCCGGCGCCTGACCCGCATCCTGCGCGACAAGGGTGCACTGGCCGGCTGCATCGTCGCCGGCGAGCAGGTGGACGCCGAGGCCGCACTGGCCAAGGCACGCGCGTTCCCGGGTCTCAACGGCATGGATCTGGCCAGGGTGGTCAGCGTGACCAAGCCCTACGCCTGGAAGGAAGGCACCTACGATCTCGATCGCACGGCCTTCAACCAGCCGGCCATGCGCTTCAAGGTGGTGGCCTACGACTACGGCGTGAAGTTCAACATCCTGCGCCTGCTGGCCGAGCAGGGCTGCGACATCACGGTGGTGCCGGCGCAGACGCCCGCCGCCGAGGTGCTGGCGATGAAGCCCGATGGCGTGTTCCTCTCCAATGGTCCCGGCGATCCGGCGGCCTGCGATTACGCCGTCGCCGCGACGCGCGCATTCCTGGACGCGAAGATCCCGCTGTTCGGCATCTGCCTGGGCCACCAGATCATGGGCCTGGCGCTGGGTGCCAAGACGCTGAAGATGAAGTTCGGCCACCATGGCGCGAACCATCCGGTGAAGGATCATGACGATGGCCGCGTGCTGATCACCTCGCAGAACCACGGCTTCGCGGTGGATCCGGGCACGCTGCCGGCCAACGTGCGCGTCACCCATACGTCGCTGTTCGATGGCTCGCTGCAGGGCTTCGCACTCACCGACCGCCCGGCGTTCTGCTTCCAGGGTCACCCGGAGGCGAGCCCCGGCCCGCACGACATCGGTTACCTCTTCGAACGATTCGCCAAGCTGATGCAGGAGGCCCGCTGAGATGGCCAAGCGTACCGACATCAAGAGCATCCTCATCATCGGCGCCGGCCCGATCGTGATCGGCCAGGCCTGCGAGTTCGACTACTCGGGCGCGCAGGCGTGCAAGGCGCTGAAGGAAGAGGGCTACCGGGTCATCCTGGTCAATTCCAACCCCGCCACGATCATGACGGACCCGGAGACCGCCGACGCGGTCTACATCGAGCCGATCAACTGGCAGACCGTCGAACGCATCATCGCCAAGGAGCGCCCGGACGCGGTGCTGCCCACCATGGGCGGCCAGACCGGTCTCAATTGCGCGCTGGATCTGGCCGACAACGGCGTGCTGGAGAAGTACGGCGTCGAGCTGATCGGCGCTTCGCGAGAAGCCATCCGCATGGCCGAGGACCGCGAGCTGTTCCGCGTGGCCATGGCCGACATCGGCCTGGAGTGCCCCAAGGCGGAGGTCGCCAAGAACTTCGAGCAGGCGCTGGAGATCCAGACCAAGGTGGGTTTCCCGACCATCATACGTCCGAGCTTCACGCTGGGCGGCTCGGGCGGCGGCATCGCCTACAACAAGGAAGAGTTCGAGGAGATCGCCAAACGCGGCCTCGAACTGTCGCCGGTGCACGAGATCCTCGTCGAGGAGTCCGTGCTCGGCTGGAAGGAATTCGAGATGGAAGTGGTCCGCGACAAGGCGGACAACTGCATCATCGTGTGCTCGATCGAAAATCTCGATCCGATGGGCGTGCATACCGGCGACTCGATCACCGTCGCGCCGGCGCAGACGCTCACCGACAAGGAATACCAGCGTCTGCGCGATGCCTCGATCGCGGTGCTGCGCAAGATCGGCGTGGACACCGGTGGCTCCAACGTGCAGTTCGGCATCAATGCCGAGAACGGCCGCGTGGTGGTGATCGAGATGAATCCGCGCGTGTCGCGCTCCTCGGCGCTGGCCTCCAAGGCCACCGGCTTCCCGATCGCCAAGATCGCGGCCAAGCTTGCCGTGGGCTATACGCTCGACGAGCTCAAGAACGACATCACCGGAGGCCTGACGCCTGCCTCGTTCGAGCCGACCATCGACTACGTGGTCACCAAGATTCCGCGCTTCGCGTTCGAGAAGTTCCCGTCGGCCGACGCGCGCCTGACCACGCAGATGAAGTCGGTGGGCGAGGTGATGGCGATCGGCCGCAGCTTCCACGAGTCGCTGCAGAAGGCGCTGCGCGGCCTGGAGATCGGCAAGACCGGCCTCAATCCGACTGGCGTGGATTTCACCACGGATGAAGGCCTTGCCGCGCTCAAGCGTGAATTGCGTGAGCCGCGTCCGGATCGCGTCTTCCATCTGGGCGACGCGTTCCGCGCCGGTCTTTCGCTGGAAGAGGTGTACGGCCTCAGCCGCGTCGATCCGTGGTTCCTAGCCGCGTTCGAAGACGTCGTGCTGACCGAGAAGGACGTGCAGGCGCAGGGCATTACCGCCCTCGACGCGCCGCGTCTGCGCGAGCTCAAGCGCATGGGCTTCTCCGACGCGCGCATCGCCGAGCTGACCAGCACCGACGAAGCCGCCGTACGCCATCTGCGCCGCACCCTGGGCGTGCGCCCGGTGTACAAGCGCGTGGACTCCTGCGCCGCCGAGTTCGCCACCACCACGGCCTACATGTATTCGACCTACGAGGAAGAGTGCGAGGCCGCGCCGACCAGCCGCGACAAGATCATGGTGCTGGGCGGCGGACCGAACCGCATCGGTCAGGGCATCGAATTCGACTACTGCTGCGTGCATGCGGCGCTGGCGCTGCGCGAAGACGGGTTCGAGACCATCATGGTCAATTGCAACCCGGAAACCGTGTCCACCGACTACGACACCTCCGACCGTCTTTACTTCGAGCCGCTGACGCTCGAGGACGTGCTGGAAATCGTGGATCTGGAAAAGCCCAAGGGCGTGATCGTGCAGTACGGCGGCCAGACCCCGCTGAAGCTGGCGCGCGCGCTAGAGGCGGCCGGCGCGCCGATCATCGGCACCACGCCGGATTCGATCGACCTGGCCGAAGACCGCGAGCGCTTCCAGCAGATGATCGAGAAGATCGGCCTGAAGCAGCCGCCGAACCGCACCGCACGCAACGCCGACGAAGCGCTGGCGCTGGCGCGCGAGATCGGCTACCCGCTGGTGGTGCGCCCGAGCTACGTGCTGGGCGGCCGCGCGATGGAAATCGTCTACGGCGATGCCGACCTGTCGCGCTACATCCGTGAAGCAGTGCAGGTGTCGAACGATTCGCCGGTGTTGCTGGACCGCTTCCTCGATCACGCGGTCGAGGTGGACGTGGACGTCATCGCCGATGCCGAAGGCAATGTGCTTGTGGGTGGCATCATGGAGCATATCGAAGAGGCCGGCGTGCATTCCGGCGATTCGTCCTGCTCGCTGCCGCCGTACTCGCTGTCCAAGGAGGTGCAGGACGAACTGCGCCGCCAGGTCGCGCTGATGGCGAAGGAGCTGAAGGTGGTCGGCCTGATGAACACCCAGTTCGCCATTCAGGGCGACACGGTGTTCATCCTTGAAGTCAATCCGCGTGCCTCGCGCACCGTGCCGTTCGTCTCCAAGGCCACCGGCGTGCCGCTGGCCAAGATCGCGGCGCGCGCGATGGCCGGTCGTTCGCTGCCGGCGCAGCATGCGACGCGTGAAGTGATTCCGTCGTACTACTCGGTGAAGGAAGCGATCTTCCCGTTCCTGAAGTTCCAGAACGTGGACCCGATCCTAGGCCCCGAAATGCGCTCGACCGGCGAGGTGATGGGCGTGGGCCGCAGTTTCGGCGCCGCCTTCGCGCGCGGCCACGATGCGGCTGGGATCAAGACGCCGCCGAAGGGCAAGGTGTTCGTGTCGGTGCGTGATGCCGACAAGGATCGCCTGCTGCCGGTGGCAAAGGATGCGGTGTCGCGTGGTTTCAGCCTGGTCGCCACCGAAGGCACGGCCAAGTACCTGGACGAACACGGCGTCGCCTGCGAGCGTATCAACAAGGTGGCCGAGGGCCGCCCGCATATCGTCGACCTGATCAAGAACGGCGAAATCGTCTATATCGTCAATACCACCGAGGGCAAGCAGGCCATCGCCGACTCGTTCTCGATCCGCCGCGAAGCCCTGCAGCATCGCGTCACCTACTCAACCACCGTCGCCGGTGCCCGTGCATTGGTGCATTCGCTGGATTATCACGGCGCCGGTGAAGTGCACAGCTTGCAGGAGCTGCACAAGGAGCTGAAAGCATGAGTCGCCCACCCATCACCAAGGCCGGTTCCGAGCGTTTGCGGGCGGAACTGGAGCGGCTGAAGTCGGTCGACCGGCCGCGCATCATCGCGGCCATCGCCGAGGCACGTGCCCATGGCGACCTGAAGGAAAACGCCGAGTACCACGCAGCGCGCGAGCAGCAAAGCTTCACGGAAGGCCGTATCGCTGAACTCGAGGCGGCCCTGTCGACTGCCGAGGTGATCGACGTGGCGCGACTGAATCCTGGTTCGCGCGTGGTGTTCGGCGCCATCGTCGACCTGGAGGACGAGGACAGTGGCGAGGCGGTGACCTACCAGATCGTCGGCGACCTGGAGGCGGACATCAAACAGCGCCTGCTCGCGGTGTCCTCGCCGATCGCCCGCGCTCTGATCGGCAAGAGCGCCGACGATAGCTTCGAGTTCCAGGCTCCCAACGGCACGAAGCGCTACGTGATTACCGGCGTGCGCTACAACTGACCGAATTTCCCGTGGTGGCCTTGGGCCATCACGGGAAATGGCCAAAACGAAGGCAATAAAAAAGGGCCGCGGAAGCGGCCCTTTTTCATCGACTCATCGCAGCTGAACTCAGCGCTGACGGGCCTTGAAACGCGGGTTGCTCTTGCAGATCACGAACACCTTGCCGCGACGGCGCACAACCTTGCAGTCACGGTGCCGCTGCTTGGCGGACTTCAAAGAGGAAAGCACCTTCACGGCCAGCTCCTGACACTTAACGGAAAAAGACAAGCTCGAAAGTGTAGCTGCTTGATTGGCTTGGAACAAGTCTATTTTTCACAACAAGTGGGGGGTGGCGCGG
Source organism: Dyella sp. CR10 (assembly GCF_055814425.1). Lineage (NCBI taxonomy): Bacteria > Pseudomonadati > Pseudomonadota > Gammaproteobacteria > Lysobacterales > Rhodanobacteraceae > Dyella > Dyella sp. CR10. The sequence goes on along the minus strand of NZ_CP185986.1, from coordinate 2,381,273 downwards.
GCATCGGCCACCACCGACAGGAATTGAGCCAGGACAGGGGAATCGTCGTCTCGCCGGCTGGCGACGGCCAGCAGCATATAGGCGTCTGGATCTTCGAGCTGGACGTAGCTGACGCCGGCCAGGCTGACCGTGCACATGGAGGCGGGGATCAGGGCGAGCCCCATGCCGGCGGCAACCAGCATCAGCAAGCCATTGATCTGCTGGGCATGCTGGCGAATCAGGGGGTGGAAATTGGCCTTCGCGGCGATATGGGTCAGGCGGTCGTACAGGGTGGCAGCCAGCTCGCGCGGCTGCACCACGAAGGCCTCGTCGGCCACCTCCCTCAGCCAGATCTTCTTGCGGCCAGCGAGGCGATGCTCGGAGGGCAGGGCGAGCAGCAGCGGCTCGCGGTCGATTTCGTCGATGCGCAGGGCGCGGGTATCGGCCTCGTGCTTGGGGACGTCGCGCACGAAACCGACGTCCAGTTCGCCGGCAAGGAGGGCGGCGAACTGGGGTTCGGTGTACATCTCGCCCAGGATGACCCGCACGTGCGGGGCATGGCGCCCGTAGCGCAGCAGCGTCTGGGGCAGGGCGGGGTGGAAAGTCACCGAGACGGTGTAGGCCAGGCGCAGCTGGCCGCTGAAGCCGGCCGCCGCCTGGCTGACTTGGCTGCGTGCCTCGTCGGCCTTGGCCAGGATCTGGCGGGCCTGATCGAGAAATACCCGGCCGGGCTCGGTCAAGGCGACGTTGCGCTTGTCGCGGTCGAGCAGGCGCACGCCCAGATCGGCCTCGAGGGCCTGAATCTGCTGGGAAAGCGGCGGCTGGGAGATATGCAGTCGCTGGGCGGCGCGCGTGAAACTCAATTCCTCGGCCACGGCGACGAAATAGCGAAGCTGGCGGAAATCGAACATATAGGGATTACATATAAGTTGCGGCAAAAATATATATTGGTTTATGTGATCTGTCGAACCTATGATTTCTTTCGTCCCGCCACCGTCCCCTCCCCCCAGGTGGCGGCGACCCTCGCCCCGCAGCGACGCTACCCCCGCGATACCCGGCCCCTCCCCCTGGCCCGCTATCGACGCGTCGTTTCGCGGGGCGCTTTCCTTTTTTGCGCCCCGAAAAGACCGCTCCGGAAAAACCGGCCCGCTCTCAAAGAGAGCAGGCCAGTTGCGTTCCCTGCGCGATGGCGCGCTTGGCATCGAGTTCGGCGGCCACATCGGCGCCCCCGATGACATGGGCTTTCAAGCCGGCCGCGAGCAGGGCGTCGGCGAGTTCGCGTAGCGGTTCCTGGCCAGCGCAGATCACCAGGTTGTCCACCGGCAGCACTTGCGGCTTGCCATCCACGATGACGTGCAGACCGGCTTCGCCGAAGCGTTCATAAGAGACGCCGCCCAGCATTGTCACCTGCTTGTTCTTGAGCGTGGCGCGATGGACCCACCCGGTAGTTTTGTTGAGACGCGCGCCAGGGCGGCCTTCGGAACGTTGCATCAGCCAGACTTGGCGGGCTGGTTTCTCGGGTTGTGCCGGCTGCAGGCCGCCGCGGGCGTCAAGATGAGTGTCAACGCCCCACTCGCGCGTCCAGCGAGCGATGTCTGTGCTAGGCGAGGGTGCGTGCTCGACCAGGAACTCGGCCACGTCGAAACCGATGCCGCCGGCGCCAATGATCGCCACGCGCTGCCCGACCGGCTTGTCGTGCGCGAGCACATCCAGGTAGCTCAGTACGCGCGGATCGTCGGAACCCGGAAACGAGACCTTGCGCGGCGCGATGCCCGTGGCGACGACCACTTCGTCGTAGCTGGCCAGCGCGGCCACATCCGCCTTCGTGCGCAATTGCAGTGCGACGCCGGCGTCGGCGAGGCGATGACGGAAATAGCGCAGGGTCTCGTGGAACTCTTCTTTGCCAGGAATGCGCTTGGCGTAGTTGAACTGGCCGCCGATGTCCTCCGCCTGGTCGATCAGCGTGACCGCGTGGCCGCGTTCTGCCAGCGTGGCTGCGCAAGCCATGCCTGCCGGCCCCGCGCCAACCACCGCAATGCGCTTGCGGGCGGCCGCAGGCTCGACGATCAGCTCGGTCTCGTGGCAGGCGCGAGGATTGACCAGGCAGCTCGCGCGCTGGTTCTGGAACACATGGTCCAGGCAAGCCTGATTGCAGGCGATGCAAGTGTTGATGCGATCGCTTCGCCCGTTGCGCGCCTTATCGGCCCACGCCGGATCGGCAAGCAGCGGGCGGGCCATGGACACCATGTCCGCATCGCCGTCGGCAAGGATGCGTTCCGCCACTTCAGGCATGTTGATGCGGTTGGTGGTGATCAGTGGAATGCCCACTTCACCCTTGAGCTTGCGCGTGACCCAGGCAAAGCCACCGCGCGGCACGCTCGTGACGATGGTAGGGATGCGTGCTTCGTGCCAGCCGATACCGGTGTTGATGATGTTGGCGCCGGCGGCTTCGATGGCCTTGGCCAGCGTGACGATCTCGTCCCATGCCTGGCCCTGTTCCACCAGGTCGAGCATGGACAGCCGATAGATGATGATGAAATCGCGACCCACCGCTTCGCGCATGCGCCGCACGATTTCCACCGCAAAACGCATGCGCCCGGTCGCGTCGCCACCCCAGGCGTCGGTGCGGTGGTTGGTTCGTTCCACCAGGAACTGGTTGATCAGATAGCCCTCCGAGCCCATCACCTCGACGCCGTCGTAGCCCGCCTCACGCGCCAGCTGCGCACAGCGGACAAAGTCGCCAATGGTCCGTTCGACGCCGCGGGAAGACAGCGCGCGTGGCGTGAATGGCGTGATCGGCGATTTGACCTTCGATGGTGCGACCGACAGCGGGTGATAGCCGTAGCGTCCCGCATGCAGTATCTGCATGCACAGCTTGCCGCCTTCCTGGTGCACGGCGCGGGTGAGTTTGCGGTGCCGCGCGACGTGCCAGGGCATCGAAAGGCGGCCGCCGAACGGCTTGAGCCAGCCCTCGATGCTTGGCGCGATGCCGCCGGTGACCATCAGTCCCACGCCACCACGGGCGCGTTCGGCGAAGTAGGCGCCCAGCTTGTCGTAGTCGGCAGCCTTGTCTTCCAGGCCGGTATGCATCGAGCCCATCAGGATGCGGTTGGGCAGGGTCGTATGACCGAGGTCGAGCGGGGCAAACAGGTGTGGATAGTCCATACAGCCCGAAATGTTCAAACGAGCGTATGAATGTGCCTGCGGGGCAAGCCCAAAAGCAAGGCTTCAGGCAAGCAGCTGACGGACCAAGTCGATGTAGTGGCGCATGGCCTCGTCGCGGGGCATTCCTTGCAGCTTTGCCCAGGCCTGGTGTTTGGCGGTGCCGACGAAATCGAAGAAGCCGGGCGCGGGTGCCTGGTTGTCGCCTTCGGAGCCTTGCTTGAAGAGCGCATAGAGCTTCAGCAGGGTGTCGTTGTCGGGGCGCTCGCCCAGCCCCTGGACGTCCTCGGCGGCTTGTTCGAACTCGCTTTGAAGGTCGTCGCTCATGGGAGGGCTGGCGTCGTGTTGGCAGAGGCGGGCGGGCTAGATAGCACGCGCTCCAGGTGGGGTCAACGCGTTAACATAGCCCCTTTGCCCGCCGCCGGAGCTGTCCATGAGTCCTTCTTCGCCCGCCCCCGTATTGACTATCGACGGGCCTTCGGGGTCGGGCAAGGGCACGATCAGCCGGCTGGTCGCCGAGCATCTGGGCTGGCGTCTGCTCGATTCGGGCGCGCTGTACCGGGCGGTGGGTTACGCGGCCGGCATGGAAGGGCTGGACCTGTCCGACGCTGAGGCAGTCACCCGCTGCGCGCAGCAGGTCAAGATCCGCTTCCAGGCCGCATCCGACGGCAGCGATACCCGGGTCCTGGTCAATGGCCACGACGCCACCGATGAGCTGCGTACGGAGACTGCCGGCGCCGCCGCATCGGCGATCGCTTCGATCCCGTCGGTCCGGACCGCCCTGGTCGACCTGCAGCTGGGCTTCCGCAAGGCGCCTGGCCTGGTGGCCGACGGGCGGGACATGGGCACGGTGATCTTCCCGGACGCTCCCTATAAGGTCTTCCTGACGGCCAGTGCCGTGGAAAGGGCGAAAAGGCGCTATAAACAGTTGAAAGAAAAGGGTCTCAGCGTTACACTTGCGACTCTTCAGCGCGAGATCGAAGCGCGCGATGCCCGCGATGCGTCACGGGCCGTCGCGCCGCTCAAGCCGGCCAAGGATGCGGTTCTGGTGGACACCACTGGCATGAGCATCGATGCCGTCGTCGCGAAAGTACTTGCCGTCGTGCAGCCTTCTACCGGTGCCTGACGACATAGGGTGCCCCGCCGCGGCGGGGTTTTGGTCAACGGTGCCGATGGGGATCCTTTCCCTTTAGACACCCACAACCGGTGGGCCGATCCACTCGTGCGCAACCTTCGAAAGCGCGCCGTGGAGCAGGCCTTTTCTCATTTCTGGAATCAACATGACTGAAAGTTTTGCCGAGCTGTTTGAACAGAGCCAACAGGCCATCTCCAAGCTGAAGCCGGGCGCCATCGTCAGCGGCATCGTTGTGGAAATCCGCAATGACGTCGTCGTGATCAACGCCGGCCTCAAGAGCGAAGGCATCGTCCCGATCGAGCAGTTCAAGGACGAGAGCGGCACGCTCGAGGTGCAGGTGGGCGACGAAGTGAAGGTCGCTCTCGACGCACTGGAAGACGGCTTCGGCGAGACCAAGCTCTCCCGCGAGAAGGCCAAGCGTTCCATGGTGTGGGACGACCTCGAGGCGGCCTTCGAGAAGGAAGAGACCATCACCGGCAAGATCTCCGGCAAGGTCAAGGGCGGTTTCACCGTCGACATCAAGGACGTCCGCGCGTTCCTGCCGGGCTCGCTGGTCGACGTGCGTCCGGTCCGCGACCCGGTGTACCTCGAGGGCAAGGACCTCGAGTTCAAGATCATCAAGCTGGACCGCAAGCGCAACAACGTGGTCGTCAGCCGCCGCGCCGTCGTCGAGACCGAGTTCTCCGAGGAGCGCGAGAAGCTGCTTGAGCGCCTGACCGAAGGCGCGGTGGTCAAGGGTACCGTCAAGAACCTCACCGACTACGGCGCGTTCGTGGACCTGGGCGGCATCGACGGCCTGCTGCACATCACCGACATGGCGTGGAAGCGCGTGCGTCATCCGTCCGAAGTCGTCAACGTCGGCGACGAGCTGGACGTGCGCGTGCTGAAGTACGACCGCGAGCGCAACCGCGTGTCGCTGGGCCTGAAGCAACTGGGCGACGATCCGTGGGTCGCCATCGCTCGCCGCTACCCGGTCGGCAGCCGCCTGTTCGGCAAGGTTTCCAACGTCACCGATTACGGCTGCTTCGTCGAGATCGAGCCGGGCGTGGAAGGCCTGGTCCATGTGTCCGAGATGGACTGGACCAACAAGAACGTCAACCCGGCCAAGGTCGTGCAGGTCGGCGACGAGACCGAAGTGATGGTGCTGGACGTGGATGAAGAGCGTCGCCGCATCTCGCTGGGTATCAAGCAGACCCGCTCGAACCCGTGGGAAGCCTTCGCCGCCATGCACAAGAAGGGCGACAAGGTGTCCGGTCAGATCAAGTCGATCACCGACTTCGGCATCTTCATCGGCCTGGACGGCGGCATCGATGGTCTGGTCCATCTGTCCGACATCTCCTGGCAGGGCACCGGCGAAGACCTCGTGCGCAACTTCAAGAAGGGCGACGAGATCGAGGCCGTGGTGCTGGCGGTGGATCCGGAGCGCGAGCGCATTTCCCTCGGCATCAAGCAGATGGAGCAGGATCCGTTCGGTCAGTTCATGGCCACCAACCCGCGCGGCACGGTCGTCACCGGTACGGTGAAGGAAGTGGACGCCAAGGGCGCCGTGGTCGACCTGGGCGAGGGTGTGGAGGGTTACATCCGCGCCAACGACATCGCCAAGGAGCGCATCGACGATGCTACTCAGCATCTGAAGGTGGGCGACAAGGTCGAGGCCAAGTTCACCGGTATGGACCGCAAGGGTCGCCAGCTGCAGCTTTCCATCCGCGCCAAGGATGAAGAAGATCTGCACGACGCCATGCAGGAATACTCGTCGGCTTCCGGCGGTACCACCAAGCTCGGCGCTCTGCTGAAAGAGCAGCTGAACAAGGCCGACTAAAGCCTTACCTCGTAAGACACGGGGCGGCATGCGCCGCCCCGTGGTTTCATCGTCACGGACATTGGGGACCCATGACCAAATCCGAATTGATCGAAGCGCTGGCGCGGCGCCAGACCCATCTGGCCTTCAGCGATGTCGAGCTGGCCGTAAAAAGCGTCATCGAACAGATGAGCAATGCGCTTTCCCACGGTGAGCGCATCGAAGTGCGCGGGTTCGGCAGCTTTGCGCTGCACTACCGGCCGCCGCGGATGGGCCGCAATCCCAAGACCGGCGAGGCGGTGGCCCTGCCGGGCAAGCATGTTCCCCATTTCAAGCCGGGCAAGGAATTGCGCGAGCGGGTGAACCAGGCGCTGGACCAGGCGCTCTCCGCGTAAGCATCACCCCGGCAACGGGTCTGACGGAAGGCAGGCGGCTTCGGGCCGGCCCTGCCTTCTTTTTTATTTGCGTGCTGCGAACAGGGCGGAGCGCGCGCATGATGAATTGCTGGCGAAAGGGTGCCTGTGCCGGTCGACATCAATCGGTTAAAGTCGCGGCCATGCGACTGATCGCCGTGCTCATCCTGCTGCTTTTCATCGCCGCCGGCGTCGTGCTGGGGGCGCTCAACGCCGATCTGGTCGATTACGACTTCGCGTTTGCCCGCTTTCACCTGCCCAAGGGGGCGGCTCTGCTGACTGCGCTGGTGATCGGCTGGTTGCTCGGCGGATTGACCGCATGGCTGGGCGTGAGCATGCGACACCGGCGTCAGCGTCGTCAGTCGACTCGGGGCCCGGACACCAGGTTGCCCGCAGACGCATGATGGCTCTCTATGTGCTGGCCCTGCTGATACCGGTCGCTTTCGCCAGTGGCTGGTGGACCGCCCGAAGTGCGGGCGCGAAGCGCTCCGGCGCCCAGGTGAGCGAGCTGTCGTCCGATTACTTCCGCGGCCTGAACTACCTGCTCAACGAAGAGCAGGACAAGGCGATCGAAGTTTTTCTGCGCCTGGCCGAATACAACCGCGACACGGTGGAAACGCACCTCGCGCTGGGCAATCTGTTCCGCCGCCGCGGCGAGGTCGATCGCGCGATTCGCCTGCACCAGCATCTCGTGTCGCGTCCTGGCCTGTCCGATGCGATGAAGACGGTCGCCCTGCTCGAGCTGGGCGAGGACTACATGCGCGCGGGCCTGCTCGATCGAGCCGAAACCCTGTTCTCCGATCTGGTGGCCATGGATGCGCATGCGCCGTCTGCGCTGCGCCATCTCATCGCGATCTATCAGCACGAACGCGACTGGCACAAGGCCATCGAGCACGCGCGTCGTCTCGAGGCCATGACGGGCGAAGACGAGGCCAGCATGGTGGCGCAGTTCTATTGCGAGCTTGCCGAACAGGCGCGCCAGCACGGGGCGCGCCAGGATGCGGGCGAATACCTGCGTCAGGCCTTCGCCTGTCAGCCCGATTGCGTGCGCGCCTTCATGCTTACCGGCCGCCTGCATGCGGAAGACGGACAGCACGGCAAGGCGGTCGAAGCCTACGAGGCAGCCGTGGAAGCGGATATTGCCTTCGTGCCGGAAGTGCTGCCGCCGCTGCTCAACAGCTACGCGCGCTCGCAGCAGATGGAGCGGGCCGAGCGTTTCCTGCGCGACATCCTCGAGCGGTATCACGGCATCTCGCCGGTGCTCGCGCTGACGCGCCTGTACCAGCAGCGCGATGGCGAACGCACAGCGATCGACTTCCTTACCTCCCAACTGCGCCAGCGCCCCTCTGTGCGTGGGCTGATGGCACTGATCGATGCGACCATGGACAAGGTGGAGGGCGAGGCGCGCGAGAACTTCCTGATCCTGCGCGATCTCACCAGGAAGCTGCTGGAGGGGCAGGCCATGTACCGCTGCAGCCGCTGCGGCTTCGGCGCGAAGGCTCATCATTGGCAGTGTCCAAGCTGCAAGAGCTGGAGCACGATCCGCCCCATCCACGGCGTCGCCAACGAGTGAGGGAGCGATGACGCCTTTCATGCTGGCCTCAGGGATGGTGCTGGCAGCGTTCGCGGTCGCCCTGATCGTGGTGCGCGGAGCCATTGCCTACGCCCATCGTCGCGGCATGCTGGACCAGCCAGGGCAGCGGCGCTCGCATTCGATACCGACGCCGCGCGGCGGCGGCATCGGCATGGTCGTTGCGGTGCTGGCGACATCGCCGTGGGCCCTGCTGCTGTTGCCCCCCGTCTGGCCATGGCAAGCCGCGCTGGCGCTGGCCTTGTCTACCGTGATGGTGGCTGCGATCGGCTGGTGGGACGACCACCATTCATTGCCTGTATTGCCCCGGCTGGGGGTCCAATTGGCGGCGTGCGGCCTGTTCGGTGTGGCGCTGGTGGCGGGGGCGATCTCCTGGTTGTGGTTGCCTTTGCTGGTTCTCGGCGGCGCCTGGAGCATCAATCTGCACAATTTCATGGATGGCATCGACGGCTTGCTGGCCCAGCAATGCCTGTTCGTGGCCATTGGCTTGAGCCTGCTGGCATTCGGGGCAGGGCAGGTCGCGCTGGGCGTAGCCATGGCCTGCCTGGCCGCGGCCAGCCTGGGATTCTGGTGCTACAACCGCCCCCGGGCCTCGATTTTCATGGGGGACGTGGGTAGCGGCACCCTCGGGTTCTTGCTATTCGCTTTCACCGCCATGCTGTGGCGGGTGGATACGGCCCTGCTGTGGCCGGCCCTGATTCTGAGTTCATCGTTCATAACGGACGCTAGCCTTACCCTGCTTAGCCGTTTCCTCAAGGGACGGCGCTGGTACACTCCGCACCGCGAACACCTGTACCAATGGCTGGTTCGCAGTGGCATGTCGCACGCTTCGGGGGGCGCGTGCTACCTGGGCTGGAACCTTGTGATCGCCGCACCGATGGCATGGCTGTCATGGTTCTGTCGAGGTTGGGGGTGGACGATCTGCGTCGTCACGTATTTGATCGCGGGCGCAGCTTGGATGCGCGCCAGGCGCTACTGTTTGTGGCGTATCCAGCACAAGGCCAGTCATGTCGCTACGTAAATTCATCGGAGTGATTCACCCGCGGGCAGCGGTCGTCCTGCACGACCTGCTGATGGCCGCTGTCGCCTGGTGGGTAGCGAAATCGTTGCGTTATGCGCTGATCGATGACGCGGCGTTGCATTTTCACCTGCTCGAGTTCCCCCTTGTGCTGGCCGTTCAGGGACTGGTGCTCAACTGGACCGGCCTCTACCGCGGCCTGTGGCGTTTCGCCAGCCTGCCGGACCTATGGAACATCCTGCGTGCGACGGTGATCGGCGCACTGGGCATCGGCCTGATCCTGTTCCTGTACAACCGCCTGGAGGACGTGCCCCGCTCGGTGCTGTTGCTCTATCCGGTGGTGCTGTCGGTGCTGCTGGGCGGGCCGCGCCTGACCTATCGCTTCTGGAAGGACAGTCGCATCGACATGTTCCAGTCGCAGCCGGTACAGCGCGTGCTGATCGTCGGCGCAGACCGGGCGGGCGAGGCATTGGCCCGCGACCTCCATCGCGACAGTCGCTATACCCTCGTGGGTTTCGTGGACGACCGTGACAGTCTGCGTGGCGCGAGCATCAACGGCCGCCCGGTCCTGGGAAATATCGAACTGCTGCCGGAGCTGGCGCGCGAAGTCGCCGCACAGATGCTGCTGATCGCGATGCCCGGCGCTTCCACGGAAGAAATGCGGCGCGTCGTCGAACTCTGCGACCAGACCGGCCTGCCGTACCGCACCGTGCCCAAGCTGGAAGACGTCGTCGCCGGACGTGCCCAGTTCAACGAAATCAAGGAAGTCGCGATCGAGGACCTGCTCGGTCGCGATGCGGTCGAGCTCGATTGGACGGCTATTCGCGAAACCCTTACCGGCAAGCGCGTGCTGGTCACGGGTGGCGGCGGTTCAATCGGTTCGGAACTGTGCCGCCAGGTCGCCCGGCTGGGCGCGCAGTCACTGTGCGTTGTCGACAACGGCGAATTCAATCTCTACCAGATCACCCAGGAATTGCGGCAGGACTACCCCGAGCTTCTGTTCGAGCCGATCCTCGCCGACTGCGGTGATACGGCGGCCATGCAGCGGCTGTTCCTGGAGGTCAAGCCGCAGGTGGTGTTCCATGCGGCCGCCTACAAGCACGTGCCGCTGCTGCAGGGGCAGCTGCGCTCGGCCTTCCGCAACAATGTACTTGCCTCGCGCAACATGGCGGACCTAGCCGATCAGCACCAGGTGGAGTGCTTCGTGCTCATCTCCACCGACAAGGCGGTCAATCCCACCAGCGTGATGGGCGCCTGCAAGCGCATCGCCGAGATCTGGTGCCAGAACCTCGATGCGCGCTCCACCACGCGGTACATCACGGTGCGGTTCGGCAATGTGCTGGATTCGGCAGGGTCGGTCGTCCCGCTGTTCCGCAAGCAGATCCGCGCGGGCGGGCCGGTCACCATCACGCATCCGGAAATCTCGCGCTATTTCATGACGATTCCGGAGGCCTGCCAGCTGATCCTGCAGGCGGCCAGCCTGGGCAAGGGCGGCGAAATCTTCGCGCTCGACATGGGCGAGCCGGTGAAGATCCGCGATCTGGCCGAGCAGATGATCCGCCTGGCCGGCAAGAAGCCAGGCACCGAGATTCCCATCGTGTACACCGGACTGCGTTCGGGCGAGAAACTGTTCGAGGAGCTGTTCCATCCGCTCGAGAACTATGTGGCCACGACGCACGCCAAGATCTTCCTTGCTCAGTACCGCCAGGTCGCCTGGGAGCTCTTGCAGGCTCAGCTGGTGAAGGCCGCCGAAGCCACGGTGGCCTACGATGAGGAAAACCTGCGGCGCTGCGTGTCTAGCCTGCTGCCATCGTTCCGCTGGAGCGACGTGGCGCAGCCGGACAATGTGGTGTCGATACGTCGCAATGAGTCAGGAGAGAAGTGAGTGAGCAAACCTCTGCGCAAGGTGGTCTTCCCGGTGGCCGGCCTGGGTACGCGTTTCCTGCCGGCGACCAAGGTGGTCGCCAAGGAAATGCTGCCGGTTCTGGATAAGCCGCTGATCCAATATGCGGTCGATGAGGCGGTCGATGCGGGTGCGGACACTCTGGTTTTCGTCACCAACCGCTACAAGCATGCCATCGCCGACTACTTCGACAAGGCCTACGAGCTGGAAGCGAAGCTGCAGGAGAAGGGCAAGGACGAACTGCTCGCCCTGGTGCAGGGCACGCTGCCGCGCAATGTGCGCGCAATCTTCGTCACCCAGCCCGAGGCGCTGGGCCTGGGCCACGCCGTGCTGTGCGCCAAGCCGGTGGTCGGCGACGAGCCGTTCGGTGTGATCCTTCCGGACGACTTGATCTGGAACAAGGGCAAGGGTGCGCTGGGCCAGATGGCCGAACTGGCACAGGGACAGGGTGCCGCCGGCGTCATCGCAGTCGAGGAGGTGCCGCAAAGCGACACCGACAAGTACGGCATTGTCGACGCCACGCCGATCGATTCGCGCAGTGCGCAGATCCGCCACATGGTGGAGAAGCCCAAGCCGGCCGACGCGCCGTCCAACCTCGCCGTGGTCGGCCGCTATGTGCTGCCGGGCCGTATCTTCGAACTGCTGGAGAAGACCACCCCGGGCGCCGGCGGCGAGATCCAGCTGACCGACGCCATCGATGCGCTGCTGAAGGAGCAGGGCAAGGTGCTCGCCTACCGCTTCGAAGGTACCCGTTTCGACTGCGGCAACAAGGCCGGCCTGGTGCGCGCCACCATGCACATGGCCTTGCAGGATCCCAAGCTCGCTCCGGTCGTACGCGAGCTGCTGGCCGGCCTCTGATCGCCCGCCGGGCGAGGGTCGGGGAAGGCGTGGCGTAGCTTTTCCCGATCCACCGCCCAGCAAGCCTATCCGGCGCGGCGCCCCAAGCTGGCGCCGGCATGTCACAATCCGTACCGCATCCGGCCATGAATCGCAGGCAGGATGCGTGAGGGGAAAACCGCTCGCCGACGCTGTTCCACATCGTGGGACGGCGTCGTCGCATGCGGAAATCGATTCCCAGGCCGGCCAGGCGCCGTCTTGAGTTTTCATCGGATGAACTGTCAGGAAGCATCATGGATTTGCTGCGGTTTCTGCTCTCGTTGCCCGTCCGTCTGGTACGCGGCCTGCTTTATGTGATCGCGCTGCTGCTGCGCCCGCTGATCGGCCAGGTGTCCTGGTCCGCGCCCGGCTGGGTGCCGGCTACCGGCGGGTTCGTGAAGCGCAGGCCGCTGCAGTCGGCTGGCATGGTGCTGGCTGTCGTGGCGCTGGCCGCCGGCGGCTGGTTCGGGTGGGAGTGGTACAAGAACCGGCCCAAGCCGGTGGAACCGACGCGCATCACCTTCGAGGTGGGCAAGCCGTCGATCACCGACTACACCACCCAGCCGATCACGATCCATCCGCTGACCGTGGCGTTCTCGCGCTCCGCCGCACCGCTCGAACTGGTGGGCAAGCCCGTCACCACGGGCGTGGTGATGAATCCGGTAGTGAAAGGCCAATGGACCTGGCAGGACGACCACACGCTGCATTTCGCCCCTGCCGAGGATTGGCCGGTCGGCAAGCACATCGAGGTGCGTTTCGACGTCGCCAAGGCTTTTGCGCCGCATGTGCTGATGGCCGACGACCATTTCAGTTTCGACATCGCGCCGTTCGAGGTGAAGTTCGGCCGCGGCGAGTTCTATCAGGATCCGCAGGACGCCACCGCCAAGAAGACCATCCAGCCAGTGGACTTCAACTATCCAGTGGATACCGCGCAGTTCGAGAAGCGCATCGCGCTCACGCTGACGCAGAAAGGGAGCATGGACAGCTCGCTCAAGTACACGGTCACCTACGACCCGTACAAGCTGCACGCCTGGATTCATTCCCAGCCACTGGCGCTGCCGCGCGATGATGGTGCGGTGAAGTACGCCATCGACAAGGGCGTGCGCAGCCTGCGCGGCGGCGACGGGTCGCAGGACAAGCTCAGCACCGACGTGAAAGTACCGGGCCTGTACAGCCTGCAGATCGACGAAATCACGCCTACCCTGGTCGACAACGACAAGTACGAACCCGAGCAGGTGATGGTGATGACCGTCGGCGGGACGGTGCGCGACAGCGAACTGGCCGGCCTGACGAAGGCGTGGATCCTGCCGGCGCGCAATCCGCAGGTCGAGCAGGACGACGACGATTCGCCGTACCCGTGGGATGCCTCGCAGGTCAGCGAAGAACTGCTGCGAAAGTCGCAGCCGCTGAAGCTGGAGCTGGTGCCCACCGAAGCCGACTACGAGGCGGCGCAGAGCTTCAAGTTCCACGCCGAGCCCGGCCAGCGCGTCTATGTGCGCGTGGAGAAGGGCCTCAAGTCGTTCGGCGGCTACGTCCTTGGCCGGCCTCGGATCGAAGTGTTCACCGTGCCGGACTATCCCAAGCTGCTGCGTTTCATGGCCGACGGCTCGCTGTTGTCGCTGAGCGGCAGCAAGCGCATCTCCGTGGTTTCGCGCAACCTGCCGGGTATGCATGTCGAAGTCGGCCGCGTGCTGCCAGATCAGCTGCAGCACCTGGTGAGCCTCAACGAGGGGACCTACACGCAGCCTTCGCTCAACTATGCCTTCAGCGAAGACCACATCGTCGACCGCTTCGAACAGAAGCGCAGTTTCCCCAAGGGCGATCCGGGCAAGGCGCACTACGAGGGCGTCGACCTTGCGCAGTACCTCAAGGACGGCAAGCGCGGCGTGTTCCTGCTGCATCTGTCCAGCTATGACGCCAAAGCGGAAAAGAAACAGGCCGACGCCGCGGCAACGGCGGAGCAGGGGCCGCAAGCCGCCCCACGCGCGAGCGACCAAACCGAAGGTGACGAGAGCGAGGGAGAGAGTGAGGGCTACGAGGGCGACAGCGATACGCCCGATCCCACCGATACCCGCCTGATCGTGGTCACGGACCTTGGCATGCTGGTCAAGCGTGCCGTCGATGGCAGCCAGGACGTGTTCGTGCAGTCCATCCACAACGGCGAGCCGGTGGGTGGCGCGAGCGTGTCCGTGCTCGCGGTAAACGGGCAGACGCTGTACAGCGAGATCACCGGCGCCGACGGCGCGGTGCACTTCCCGACGCTCAAGGGCCTGGAGCGCGACAAGCGCCCGGTGATGTACCTGGTGAAGAAGGGCGAGGATCTGTCCTTCCTGCCCATCGGCACCTACGATCGCCAGCTCGATTACTCGCGCTTCGATATCGGCGGCGAGCGCAACGCTACCAACCAGGGGCAGCTGTCCGGCTATCTGTTCTCCGATCGCGGCATCTACCGTCCGGGCGACACCTTCCACATCGGCTTGATCGTGCGCGCCGCGAGCTGGACGCGCAGCGTGGCCGGCGTGCCGCTGCAGGCGGAAATCGTCGATCCGCGCGGCGTGACGGTGAAGCAGCTGCCGCTCTCGATGGATGCCAGCGGTTTCGGCGAGCTGTCCTATGCGCCGGCCGAGACAGCGCCCACCGGCACCTGGACGGTGAACCTCCATATCGTCAAGGACGGCAAGACCGGAGCACAGATCGGCAGCACCACCGTGCAGGTGAAGGAGTTCCTGCCCGACCGCATGAAGGTCGAAGCCAAGCTGTCGCAGCAGGTGCCGGAGGGCTGGGTGAAGCCGGATCAGCTCAAGGGTCTGGTCGACGCGCAGAACCTGTTCGGCACGCCGGCGGAAAACCGCCGCGTCGAAGCCTCGCTCACGCTGCGCCCGGCCTGGCCCGCCTTCCGCAGCTGGCCGGACTATCACTTCTACGACGTGCGCCGTGCCAAGGAGGGCTACGAAGAAGCCCTGCAGGACGGCGAGACCGACGACAAGGGCCATGCCGAGTTCGACCTGGACCTGAAGAAGTACGCCGACGCCACCTACCAGCTGTATTTCCTGGCCAAGGCCTATGAAGCCGAGGGTGGGCGCAGCGTCGCCGCCGCGGCGCAGACGCTGGTCTCGACCAACGATTGGCTGGTCGGCTACAAGGCCGCGGACAGCCTGGATTACGTCAGCCGCGGCACGCCGCGCAGCGTGCATCTGGTGGCCATCGACAGCCACGCCAAGGCGATCGACCTGAAGGATCTGCGCGCGCAGCTGATCGAGCGCCGCTACATCTCGGTGCTGACCAAACAGGACTCGGGCGTCTACAAGTACCAGTCCAAGCTCAAGGAAATTCCGGTCGACGACAAGGCGCTGACGATCCCGGCCGCAGGACTGGATTACGCGCTGCCTACCGACAAGCCCGGCAACTACGCGCTGGTGATCCTGCGCGGCACTGACCGCGTCGAAGTGAACCGCGTGGACTTCTCGGTAGCCGGCGACGCCAACGTCTCGCGCTCGCTGGACCGCAACGCCGAACTGCAGCTCAGCCTCGCCAAGCAGGACTATGCGCCGGGCGAATCGGTGGAGATCGCCGTGCGCGCGCCCTACGCGGGCAGCGGCCTGATCACCATCGAGCGCGACAAGGTCTACGCGCATGCCTGGTTCCATGCCGATACCACCAGTTCGGTCCAGCACATCACCGTGCCGGCGGACTTCGAGGGCAACGGCTACATCAACGTGCAGTACATCCGCGACCCGGCTTCGGACGAGATCTTCATGAGTCCGCTGAGCTACGGCGTGGTGCCGTTCTCGGTGAATCTGGACGCCCGACGCAACGCCATCAAGGTGGACGCGCCGGCGCTGGTGAAACCGGGCGAGACGGTGACCTTCAAGCTGAGCTCGCCGCAGCCGACCAAGGCCGTGGTGTTCGCCGTGGACGAAGGCATCCTCCAGGTGGCCCGCTACAAGCTGGGCGATCCGCTGAAGTTCTTCTTCCGCAAGCGCATGCTGGAAGTGAGCACCTCGCAGATCCTCGACCTGATCCTGCCGGAGTTCGAGAAGCTGATGAGCATGGCAGCGCCCGGCGGCGACGCCGATGCGGCGATCGGGCGCCAGCTCAATCCGTTCAAGCGCAAGCGCGACAAGCCTGTGGCCTTCTGGTCCGGCATCGTCGACGTGGACGGCGAGAAGGAACTGACCTACCAGGTGCCGGACTACTTCAACGGCAAGCTGCGCGTGATGGCGGTGACCGTGTCGCCGGACCGCGTGGGCACCTTCGAAGGCTCCACCACCGTGCGCGGCGATTTCGTGCTGTCGCCCAACGTGCCTTCCATGCTGGCCCCCGGCGACGAAGCCGAGGTGAGCGTGGGCGTGGCCAACAATCTCACGGGCCTGGGCGGCAAGCAGGTGCCGGTGTCGGTCACGCTGAAGACCGGCCCGCAATTGCAGGTGCTGGGCAATGCCACGCAGAGCCTCAGCCTCGGCGAGATGCGCGAAGGCGTGGCGCTGTTCCGCGTGAAGGCCACCGACAAGCTCGGTTCGGGCAACCTGACCTTCACCGCCGGCTACAGCGGCAAATCCGCCAAGCAGAGCGTGGACCTGTCGGTGCGCCCGGCCTCGGCTTATCGCACCCAGGTCGATGTCGGCCGCGTGGACGCAGGCGCCAAAGCGGACCTGCCGGACCTGCGCAAGCTGTTCGACGAATACGCCACGCGCGATACCGCGATGTCGCCGCTGCCGGTGGTGCTGTCGCAAGGCATCACCAGTTACCTGGTGAATTACCAGAACTACTGCAGCGAACAGCTGATCAGCGCGGCCATGCCGCGTCTGGTGGTGGCCAAGTGGCCGGTCGTGCCGGTATTCGCGCACGCGCTGCAACCGGCGCTCAGCGAGAAGAAGCTGAGCAATGAGGAAGCGCTGTCCAACTTCCTCGACGTGCTGCATTCGCGCCAGAATGGGCAGGGCGGCTTCGGCCTGTGGGTGGCGACGCCGGATGCCGAGCCGTTCGTATCCGTCTATGCGATGAACTTCCTGCTCGAGGCGCGCGACCGCGGCGTGAGCGTGCCGGCCGACATGTTCGATGCGGGCAACAACTACCTGCGCAAGCTGGCTGGCGACAACGGCATGGATTCGCTGGAGACGTTGCGTCAACGCGCCTACGCGGTTTATCTGCTGACTCGCCAGGGCAACGTCACCACCAATGACCTGGCTGCGGTGCAGAAGCGCCTGCAGGAGGCCTATCCAGACCAGTGGAAGAACGACCTGGCTGCCGCCTGGCTGGCCGCCTCCTACCAATTGCTCAAGCAGGACAAGCAGGCCGCGCAGCTGATCGCCGGCCCGCAGAAGCTGCTCGAACGCGCCGACAAGGACAAGGGCTACGTCTACGGCTACTACTACGACTCGCTGATCCGCGATGCCAGCGTGCTCTACGTGCTGGGCAAGCATTTCCCTGAGCGGGCCAAGAACCTGTCGCCGCGCGTATGGGAGAACATCAGCTATCCGCTGGCCCATGGCTGGTACAACACGTTGTCGTCCTCGATGACGCTGCTCGCGCTGGACGCCTATGCCACGCAGACCGGCGCCGACCTGACCAAGCTGGGCATCGATGAGGTACATGCCGATGGCAGCGTGAAGGCCATCGCCAGCGTGCAGGGCAACCTCATGCAGGCCGGCAGCTGGAGCGGTGCCGCAGCACGCTTGCGCTTCACCAACGGTGGGCCGGTGCCGGCCTGGTATGTCGCCAGCCAGGGTGGCTACGATCGCGACGCACCGGCGAAGGCCATCAAGGAAGGCCTGGAGGTGATCCGCGAGTACACCGATACCGATGGCAAGGCGCTCAGTTCGATCACCGTGGGCGATGAGATCGACGTGCACGTGAAGATCCGCGCCACGCGCAGCGATGGCGTGTCCAACGTGGCCATCGTCGACCTGCTGCCGGGCGGCTTCGAGCCGGTGATCCAGCCGCCGCCGGAGGTGACCGATCATCAGGAAGACGGCAGCGAGCAGAACGACCAGGGCGGCGACAGCGAAGTCGCGCCGGAGGCGTGGCGTTCGCCGGTGGGTCTGTCCACGTCCACCTGGCAGCCGGAATACGCGGACATCCGCGAGGATCGCGTGGTGATCTATGGCGCCGCCACGTCCGATGTGCGCGAGTTCGTGTACCGCATCAAGGCGACCAACGCCGGCAAGTTCATCGTTCCGCCGGCCTATGGCGAATCGATGTACGACCGCACGGTCCAGGCCCGCTCGCCCGGCGGCGCCACGCTGACCGTGAGCAAGCCGTAACCTCGGCGTCCCGCCCTTCTGCCTGAAGGGCGGGACGTTTCTCTCCGGCAATGAAAGTCATACCTGCCCATTCCATCGTCCGGGCCGTCGCCCGCTGGATTCTGCGCTGGCAGAACTGGCTGGTCGGAGCGGCCCTCATCGCCGCCGTGCTGGTCGGCTGCCGGTTGTGGCCGCATCCGCGTCTGCGCGACTGGCTGCCATCGTCCACCGCCGTGTACGACGCCAAGGGGCGGCTGCTGCGCCTGACGCTGGCGAGCGACGACCGTTATCGCCTGTGGGTCCCGCTGAAGGACATCTCGCCCCAGCTGGTGCAGGGCGTGCTGCTGCACGAGGATCGCTGGTTTCGCTGGCATGCCGGCTTCAATCCCTACGGTCTGGCGCGCGGCGCTTGGGTTACCTATGCGCGGCACGGCAATCCGCAGGGCGGCTCCACCGTCACCATGCAGCTGGCGCGCCTGCTGTGGCGGCTCAACACGCGTACGCCGCTGGGCAAGCTGCGGCAGGTGGGGCGCGCGATTCAGCTGGAGCTGTTCTATTCGAAAGACGAGATTCTCGAGGCCTATCTCAACGACGCCCCTTACGGGCGCAACGTGGAAGGCGTCGGCGCGGCCAGCCTGGCCTATTTCGACAAACCGCCGGCGGCGCTGACCTTGCCGGAAGCGTTGACCCTGGCGGTCGTGCCGCAGGACCCCACGCGTCGCCTGCGTACGTCGCAGGCCGATACCCCGGACCTGATCAATCAGCGCCTCGCCGCCTCGCGCAACCGCCTCTACGCGCGCTGGCTGGGCGAGCACCCGAAAGATGCGGCGCTGAAGCCGCTGTTCGCTTTGCCGCTCACGTTGCGGCCGCTGGCGCAGCTGCCGTTCGAAGCCCCGCATGCGGTCGAGCAGTTGCTCGCTTCGCGGCGGCTGGATGCCGGCGCCACCGACAGCCGCGTGGCTACCACGCTGGACTTGGACCTGCAGCACAGCCTGGAGCGCCAGGTGTCGCGCTACATCGAGCGCAATCAGTCGCGCGGCGTGCGCAATGCCGCGGCGATCCTGGTCGATACGCGCGACATGGGGATCAAGGCCATGGTCGGGTCGGCCGGCTATGGCGATGCCTCCATCCATGGACAGGTCAATGGCACGCTGGCGAAGCGTTCGCCGGGCTCCACGCTCAAGCCCTTCATCTATGCACTGGGCTTCGATCGAGGCGTACTGCATCCGCAGACCGTACTGAGGGACGTACCTACGTCCTTCGGTCCCTACACGCCGGAGAATTTCGACGGGCATTTCCTCGGCCCGGTCACCGCTACCGAGGCGCTGGTGCGCAGCCGCAACATCCCGGCGGTGTGGGTCGCCTCGCAGCTGCGCCAGCCCAGCTTCTACCAGTTCCTGCGCGATGCCGGCATCGGCCGCATGGCGAGCGAGAAACACTACGGGCTGGCGCTGGTGCTCGGTGGCGGCGAGGTCACCATGCAGGAACTGGCCGGTCTCTACGCGATGCTCGCCAACCGCGGCGAACTGAAGCCGCTGCGCCTGGCCGCGACGGACGCGCCGTCGAAGCAGGGTACGCGCCTGCTCAGCGAGGAAGCGAGCTTCATGGTGATGGACATGCTGCGCCAGAACCCGCGGCCGGACGAAGCCACCGGCGCGCAGCCCAGCCGCCTGCCGGTGTACTGGAAGACCGGCACGTCATGGGGTTTTCGCGATGCCTGGACCGCCGGCAGCTTCGGCCCTTACGTGCTGGTGGTGTGGGTCGGGAACTTCGATGGCAGCAGCAATCCCGCTTTTGTCGGCGTGGAGGCGGCGGCGCCACTGTTCTTCCAGATGGTCGATGCGCTGCGTGCCGAACATCCCGGTCTCGCCGAGCCGGTCCACCGGATGCCGGCCAATCTCAAGCGCGTATCGATCTGCCTGGCCAGCGGCGACCTGCCAAACCAGTGGTGTCCGCAGAAGGGCACGACGTGGTTCATTCCGGGCAAATCGCCGATCCGCGTCAGCCAGGTGCATCGCCCGGTGGTGATCGACGACGCCACCGGCCAGCCAGCCTGTCCGCCCTATGACGGCAAGCGCACGCATCTGGAGGTGTACGAGTTCTGGCCGTCCGAGTTGCAGCAGGTCTTCATCCAGGCCGGCATTCCGCGCCGCACGCCGCCGCGCAACGCCGCCTGCGTGAACGGCGGCGAGGCGGTAGGCGAGCCGCCGCGTATTACCTCGCCGCTGCGCGGCAGCATCTATGCCATGCGCCTGAAGCGGCGCGACGACGACCGCATCGCTTTCAGTGCCAACGGCGACGCGGCGGCGCGCACGCTGTACTGGTTCGTCAACGATGCCTTCGTGGGCAGCAGTGCGCCGGGCCAGTCGCTGTTCTGGCAGCCGCCGGCTGCCGGTAACTACGAAGTGCGCGTAGTGGACGATCGCGGCATGAGCGACACGCGTCCGCTCGGCGTGAGCGTGGTGGAATAGCTCGCATGTGCCGCAGCCCTGCCAAGGGTCACGCCTGTCGGCACGAACGCCTGCGCTATGCTTGCAGCTCTATCCCGTGCAGCCTGCGTCCGTGTCGATGAAGCAGTCACCGGCCCCTTCCTTCTATCGTGCGACGGCCAATGCCTATGCGCCGTACGCACCGCTGCGGGGCAAGACGGAAGCGCGCGTAGCGATCGTCGGTGGCGGCTTCGCCGGCCTGCATACGGCACTAGGCCTGGCCGAACGCGGTGTGCGCGACGTGGTACTGCTGGAGCGTGAGCAGGTCGGCTTCGGCGCTTCAGGCCGCAACGGCGGCTTTGTGTTCGCCGGCTATTCGCTGGGCGAGCGCAGTCTGCTGGATCAGCTCGGCGATGAACGCGCGCGTGCGCTGTTCGGGCTCACGACCGCCGCGGTCGAGCGCATCCGTGCCCAGGTCGCCCGCTATCGCATTCCTTGCGAGCTGGTCGACGAAGGCGTGATCTGGGCGAACTGGTTCCGCGATCCGGCGGTGCTGCGCGAACGCCAGGAACTGCTGGCGCAGCACTACGGCGTGTCATGGGAATGGTTGCCGCGCGAGACGTTGCGCGAGCGGATACACACGGAGCGCTACTTCGACGGTCTGTACGAACGCAATGCGTTTCACCTGCATCCGCTGAATCTCGCGATCGGTCTGGCCGCGGCGGCGGCGGAGCAGGGTGTGCGCATCCATGAGAACAGCGATGCCTGGCAATTGCGCCGCGACGGCCTGCGCTGGCGTATCGAAACCGATCAGGGCTCGGTGCTGGCCGAGCACGTGGTGCTTGCCTGCGGCGGGTATCTGGCCGGACTGCGGCGCCAGATCGATCGCGCCATCCTGCCGATCGCCACCTACGTGATGGCCACCGAGCCGCTGGGCGACCGCCTGCGCGAATGCCTGGACACACGCGCGGCGATCTACGACACACGCTTCGCCTTCGACTATTACCGGCCATTGCCGGACACGCGCCTGTTGTGGGGCGGTCGCATCTCCATCCGCAATCGCTCGCCGCAGGCCGTGCGCCGCCTGCTGACAAGCGACATGCTGCGCGTGTTTCCCGCGTTGAAAGGCGCTCGCATCGATTACGCGTGGTCGGGCCTGATGAGCTACGCCCGTCACCAGATGCCGCAGATCGGTGGTGGCGATGACGGCTTGTGGTGGGCCCAGGCCTTCGGTGGCCACGGCCTGGCGCCGACCTGCGCGGCGGGCGAACTGCTGGCTTCCGCTATCGCCGAAGGCGATCAGCGATGGAGGCTGTTTTCCCACTATGGCCTGGACCGCGCACACCGGCCCGCCGGCTATCTCGCCGCGCAGGTCAGCTACTGGTGGCACCAGGGCCGGGACTGGTTCAAGACGAGGCTGGAAGCATGAGCGACACGCAGGACATCGCCCCGATCAGCTGGGCGGACTTCGAAAAGGTGCTGATGGTGGCCGGCACGGTCACGCGTGTGGAGGCCTTTCCCGAAGCACGCAAGCCGGCGTGGAAGGTATGGGTCGATTTCGGTCCTTACGGTGAGAAGAAGACCAGTGCGCAGATCGTTTCCCTATACGCGCCGGAAGACCTGGTCGGCCGTCAGATCGTCGGCGTGATCAACTTCCCTGAGAAGCAGGTGGGCCCGTTCCGCTCCCAGTTTCTGCTTACCGGATTTCCCACCGAGCAGGGTGTGGTGATCACCACCATCGAACGCCCGGTGCCCAACGGCACCAGGCTGGCGTGACCGGCATGCCGCGATTGCGCGAGGCACGCGTTGACGACGCTGCCGAGATCGCGCGGCTTGCGGGTGAATGGGGTTACCCCATGAGTGCGGAAGCCGCGGCTGCACGCCTGGATACGCTGCTTCGCGGCACAACGCAGCGCATCGTAGTGGCGGAGGCCGGACAGGGGCTGCTCGGCTGGATTGCAGCGGAAATCCGCATGACGCTGGAGTCCGGCATGCGCGCTGAAATCGTCGGCCTGATCGTCGATCCGGCCGCGCGCCGGCAAGGCATCGGCGCGTTGTTGCTGGCGGAGACCGAGCGTTGGGTGAGCGAGCGCGGGCTGGCCGAGCTCGCCGTGCGCTCCAATGTGGCCCGCGAGCTGTCGCATCCGTTCTATCTCGGGCACGGTTATCGCCTGCGCAAGACTCAGCACGTTTACACCAAGTCCCTGCGCGGCGATTAACTGCCCCCGCTATGCCGCAGGATGCCCGCAGCGCGCCATGTCTGCCGGTGGCGTCATGGGCATCATGGCGGTCTTTCAGCAAGGACATGTATCCATGAGAACGCAGCTCGCCGCGCTTGCCGCTTTCGTTTTTTCCGCAGCCCAGCTCCATGCCGCCGACCAAAACGACTGGACCACGCCGGAACCGCCATTCCGTGTCTATGGCAACACCTGGTACGTCGGGTCGATGGGGCTCAGCGCGTTACTGATCACATCGCCCCAAGGGCATGTGCTGATCGACGCCACGATGCCGCAGAACGCCGCCTTGGTGGAGCGGAATATCCAGCAGCTTGGCTTTCGCGTGCAGGACATCAAGGCGATCCTCAACTCGCATGCGCACGCCGACCACGCCGGCGCGATCGCGGCGCTGGCCAAGGCCAGCGGAGCGCCGGTGTATGCGAGCAAGTACGGCGCCGAAGAACTCATGGCCGGCGGCGACTACGCAGAGGATCCGCAGAACGGCGAAGCGCCGCGCTACCCGAAAGTCGCCAAGGTCGACGTCATCGGCGATGGCAGCACGGTGAAAGTCGGCGATATCGTGGTGACCGCGCACTACACGCCTGGCCACACGCCCGGAGCCACCTCCTGGACCTGGCGCTCGTGCGAAAAGGAGCACTGCGTGAACGTGGTCTATGCCGACAGCATCAGTGCGCTTACGAACGATACCTACCGTTACAGCGACCCGGCCCATCCCGAACGCGTCGACGGTTTCCGCAAGACCTTCGGCGTGGTGGCGGCGTTGCCTTGCGACGTGCTGATCACCACGCATCCGGACGCCAGCGACTTCCTGGAACGAGCGGCGCAGCACCGGGCCGGAAAGCAACCCGATCCGCTGTTCGACACCAGCGCGTGCAAGTCGCTCGCGCGGAGGTCGGCTGAGAAGTTCGAGGCCAAGCTCAAGGAAGAACGCGCGGCGAGGCCTTAGGAAGATCGGGGCGTGTCAACGCGATCCAGCCATATCTCCAGACCCTGGGCGTTGAGCTCGATGTCCATGCCCAGGAGTTCCAGCAACTGATCGCGCGTGCCTTGCCAGCCGTGCGCCGCCAGGCGCTCGGCGTAGAGGTCGGTGAGTGCCCACTTCAGCCATTCGTGGCGCTTTTCCTTCGGTTCGCCGCGCACCGCGTGGGCGAGGCTGACCATGGCGTCGATCTGCGCGTGCAGCCCTTCGGCCAGCCGCTCCAGGTCGCCGACGCCGCCGAAATGGGTGAGGTAGATGGTCTGCGGCTTCAGCGCGAGCAGGCGGCGGATCGAAGTGTGCAGCGCCTCGGGTTCGAACTGCACTGGCGTGCTTGTGGGCAGCGCGAAGGGTCCGCGCGCCGTATCGAACTCGCGGTAGGACAGGCCGAACGTGTCGCCGGAGAAGCACGCCTTCGCCTGTTCGTCGTAGACGCATAGATGGTGGCGGGCATGGCCGGGCGTATCGAGGCAGCGCAGCGGCCGTCCCTGCAGATCCACCACGTGGCCCTCGGGCGCCTCCACCACGCGGTCCGCGGGAATGGGACGCAGGCGTCCGTAGGTCTTCTCCATCACGTCGTCGCCGTACACCGCGCTGGCGCCCGCCCATAGCTGGGTCGGATCGATCAGGTGGCGGGCGCCGCGCGGATGCACTACCGCCCTGGCATTCGGCAGCCGGGCCATCAGTTCGCCGGCACCGCCGGCATGGTCCAGGTGTACGTGGGTGAGGATCAGCCAGTCCACCTGTTCCGGCGCGAGGCCGGCGTCGGCCAGCGCGCCGAGCAGTCGCGGCACCGCGAAGTTGGTACCGCAATCGATGAAGGCGCCGCGCCCGTTCTCGACCACCAGATAGGCGGCGTCGAAGCGGGGCCGTACGAAGTCCGTGTCGATGGTGTGAATGCCGTGGGATGGAGTCATGTCCGCCTCGCCAGGGAAACCGCCAGGGAGGGTAGCAAGGCTGGCGCGGGTCTTGTGCCGCGTCGCGGCAAAAGCTAGAGATGCGCACAGTTATCGCGGACCTGCCTTCATGACCCACTTCCTGCTACTGGTGCTGGACCTCCTGGGCACCTTCGTATTCGCCCTCAGCGGTGCCGTCACTGGCGTGCGACGGCAATTGGACCTGTTCGGCGTCCTGGTGCTGTCGTTCGCCGCGGGCAATGCAGGCGGCATCACCCGTGACGTGCTGATCGGCGCCACGCCGCCGGCGGCGATCGCCGATTGGCGCTACCTGGGCGTGTCGGTACTGGCGGGCGTGGTCACCTTCTACCGCTATTCGCTGATCGATCGGCTCAAGTACCCGGTGCGGATGCTCGATGCGGCCGGCCTTGCCCTGTTCGCCGTGGCGGGCGCGCAGAAGGCGCTCGGCCACGGGTTGAACCCGGTCATGGCGGCCTTGCTGGGCATGCTGACCGGCGTGGGCGGCGGCATGCTGCGCGACGTGCTGGTGAGCGAGGTGCCCGCCGTGCTGCGTGCCGACCTGTATGCCGTGGCGGCGCTGGCCGGGGCCTCGATCGTGGTGATCGGCGGCCTGTTGCAGCTGCCGCCGACGGTGTCGACGCTGGCCGGCGCCGCGGTGTGCTTCGGCCTGCGCTTCATGGCCATCCGCCATGGCTGGCACCTGCCGCGCGCGGCGGGTGGCGAGGAAGCGCGCCGCTGAATCCGCTCAGCTGGCGTCATGAAAGATGATGCCGAGTGTGTGCCGCCGCCCGGAACGCAACTCGCTGACGCCATGCCGCAGATTCACCCGGTAGCTGCCGCGGCTGCCACTCACGGGGCGGTGGTGCACGGCGAAGACCACTGCGTCGCCCTGGCATAGCGGCACGACATGCGGGCGCGACTGCATGCGTGGCCGTTGCTCGGTCAGCACGAATTCGCCGCCGGTGAAATCGCGCCCGGGCTCCGACAGCAGGACGGCGATCTGCAAGGGAAACACGTGCTCGCCATAGAGGTCCTGGTGCAGGCAGTTGTAGTCGCCGACGCCATAGCGCAGCAGCAATGGCGTGGGGCGCCGCTGACCGGCCTGGTGGCAACGTTCCAGGAAGGCGTCGTGCCGTTCGGGATAGCGCGTTTCGATCCCCATCGTCTCGTTCCATCGGTTGGCTAGCGGAACCAGACGTGGATAAAGCGCATGGCGCAACCGGCCGATCGCTGACGGCAGGGGATAGTCGAAATATTGGTACTCGCCGCGCCCGAAGCCATGGCGCGCCATCACGACTTTGCTGCGGAACAGGAGCGGCTGGTCGTACAGCGCGGCCAGCCGCTCACAGGTTTCCCGGTCGAACAGGCCGGGCAGCATGACATGGCCCTGGCGGTCGAGCTGTTCGAGCCGTTGCGGCCAGTCGAAGGCCTCCAGTCGCGCATCGGTGTCATCGATCGTCACGGGTTGGAGAATAGCGCTCATGCGCGCGCCTCCCGCGCCAGCAGGGCGCGCTTGCGCTCGATGCCCCAGCGATAACCGGAGAGCGCGCCATCGCCGCGGATGACACGGTGGCAGGGCACCGCCACCGCCAGTGCGTTGGCACCGCAGGCCTGCGCCACGGCACGTGAGGCATCCGGCCGACCGATTCGGGTAGCGATGTCCTTGTAGCTGGCCGTACCGCCTGCGGGAATCGCGCGCAGAGCCTGCCATACCTTGCGCTGGAACGGCGTGCCGCGCAGATCGAGCACGGCATCGAGAGCCGCGTCGGGGTGTTCGATCAGTATCGCCGCCTGGGCGAGCGCGGCGGTGAGCGCTTCGTCGTCGCGCGACAGCTGCGCCTGTGGAAATCGTAGGTGCAGATCCGCTTCGAGCGCATGCGCGCTTTCGCCGAACAGCAATGCGCATATCCCGCGATCGCTGCTCGCTACCAGCAGCATGCCGAGCGAAGACATGCCGATGCTGAATCGAATCGCCTCGCGTGCAGCGTCCTCGCGATCCGGTCGACAGCGGGCGCAAGGACGGAAGCCGGCGCGTTCGGCGTCTTCGCGGGTGGCGTGGAAGGCCACATTCTCCGGTCTGGCCGGACGCGCCGCGCACGACGGTTTGCAATACACGCCCGTGGTGCGCACCGAGTACCAGAACGTGCCGTCCGAGTGCTTGTCGCGGTTGCGCATCTGCGTCCAGCGCGGATCGCGCAGCACGTCTTCGATGTGTGCTTTCAGTTGCATGGCGGAAGTCATGGCTGGCTCCTGGTTCGAGGTGAGGCCAGGGTAGGCAACGTGCGACGCACCGACACTCCGCTTCTTGCGCTGGACGTGTCGAAGGTCAGGGTGTCTTGGCGCCTATGGTTTCTCCCCGCGGACTTTGGCTTGATGAAGGACGCCGCATGACGCGTGCAGAACCGGGGAGCAGGGCATGCTTGCGATACAGACACGAGGCCTGACGCGCCGCTTTGGTGGCCGCCATGGCGTGGAGGAACTGGCGCTGGAAGTGCCGGCGGGCAGCGTGTATGGCTTCCTGGGACCCAACGGTGCGGGGAAGACGACCACCATCCGCCTTCTGCTCGCGCTGCTGCGCAGCGAGGCCGGGGACATCCGGATCTTCGGCGAGCCCTTGTCGTGGGCGCACCGTTCGCCTCTGCGCGAGGTGGGCTCGATGGTGGAAACACCATCGCTTTATCCGCACCTGTCCGGACGAGAAAACCTGGAGGTCACTCGATTGCTGATCGATGGCGAGCCGAAGCACGTCGATGAAGCATTGGAGCTAGTAGGACTCGCTGCGGATGCCGATCGCGGTGTCCGCGAATACTCGCTCGGCATGCGCCAGCGCCTCGGCATCGCACTGGCCCTGATGCGCGGACCGCGCCTGCTGGTATTGGACGAGCCGACCAACGGCTTGGATCCGGCCGGTATCGTGGAGTTGCGCGCCATGCTTCAGCGTCTGGCCGGCGAACGCGGTATCACGGTGTTTCTCAGCAGCCATCTGCTCACGGAAGTGGAGCAGATCGCCAGTCACGTCGGTGTGCTGCATCTGGGGCGGCTAATGTTCCAGGGCACGCAGGAAACGCTGCGTCGGCGCTATGGTGATCCGCTCACTATTCGCTGCGACGACGGGCGCGCGGTCTGCGACAGCCTGGTCGGCCTGGGCGAGGAGCCGCAGCTGCTGGCCGACGATACGGTGAGCTTGGCTGCGCCGCGCCAAGCCGATCATGAGATCAACCGCCGTCTGGTCGAGCGTGGTCACGCCATCCACGCCTTCGGCCGCCGGCCGCACTCGCTGGAAACGCTGTTCTTCGAGCTGACCGGACAGGAGGCAAGGGCATGAGCGCGTTGATGCGGGCGCTGCGCGCCGAGCGGGTGAAGCTGCGGCACACGCTGGCGGCGTGGCTGGTGCCGCTGGCGCCAATGGTGATCGTGCTGCTGGCGCTGGCGCAGTTCTCCTTCGCCAAGGTGCACCGGCCACAGGCGGTCGATTCGCTGGCGGTATGGAAGAACTTCTGCCAGGGCATGTTCGTGCTGTGGAATTTCATGATGCTGCCGTTGTTCGTGACGCTGCAGGCCGCCTTGCTGGCCGGGCTGGAGCATGGCAACCAGCAATGGAAGCATCTGCTGGCGCTGCCCGCGCCGCGGGCCGTGCACTATGCGGCCAAGTTGTGCGTGCTCGCTGCGATGGCGGGGCTATCCACGCTGCTGCTGGGGGTATGCACGCCGCTGGCCGGTTGGGTGGTGATGCACGTGCAGCCCGATTACGGCCTGGCCGGACCGCCGCCCTGGGTCTGGCTGGCCGGGCATGTGCTGGCCACCATCGTGGCGGCCGGTGGGCTGATCGCGCTGCAGGGATGGATCGCGCTGCGCTGGCAAAGCTTCACGGTAGCGGTATCGGTGGGCATCGCCGGCACGGTGGCCGGGTTCATGATCGGGCAGTCGGAGCGGCTCGGGCACTGGTTCCCGTGGTCGATGGCGGTGCAGGTCTTCGCCCGCGACGGCCAGCGTCTTTGGTTCGTGGTGATCGCGGGACTGATCGCCGGCGCAGCCGTGACGGCCTTCGCCCTGTGGGATTGCGCGCGGCGCGAGCAAGCTTGAGCGACACGCAAAACAAAAACGGCGCCGCATGGAGCGGCGCCGTTTTTCTTTTTACAGCGAAGCCGGGTCAAAGCGACTCGAAGATACCCGCCGCGCCCATGCCGGTGCCGATGCACATGGTCACCATGCCGTACTTCTGCTTGCGGCGGCGCATGCCGTGCAGCAGGGTGGCGGCGCGGATGGCGCCGGTCGCGCCGAGCGGGTGGCCCAGCGCGATGGCGCCACCGAGCGGGTTGACCTTGGACGGATCGAGGCCAAGATCCTTGATCACCGCCAGCGACTGCGCAGCGAAAGCCTCGTTGAGTTCGATCCAGTCCAGCTGGTCCTGGGTCATGCCGGCCTGCTTGAGCGCCTTCGGGATCGCTTCCTTCGGGCCGATGCCCATGATGTCCGGGCGCACGCCGGCAACCGAGAAACCGACGAAGCGAGCCAGCGGCTGCAGGTTGTATTGCTTGATGGCCTTTTCACTGGCCAGCAACAGCGCGCCGGCGCCGTCGGAGGTCTGCGAGGAGTTGCCCGCGGTGACAGTGCCGCCGAACTGGCCGTTGCGGAACACCGGCTTGAGCTTGCCCAGCACTTCCACCGTGCTCCCCGGGCGTGGGCCTTCGTCGGTATCGACGAGGCGGCTGTCGGTCTTGATGCCGCGCGTGACCAGATCAGGGTAGTGGTCGTCGAGCTTGAACGGGGTGATCTCGTCCTTGAACTCGCCGGCCTTGATCGCGGCCAGCGCGCGCTCATGGCTCTGTGCGGAAAAGGCATCCTGCTCTTCGCGCGACACCTTCCACTGCTTGGCCACGTTCTCGGCGGTGATGCCCATGCCGTAGGCGATGCCGATGTGCTCGTTGTCGAAGATGCCCGGGTTCATGGCCACCTTGTGGCCCATCATCGGCACCATGCTCATGCTCTCGGTGCCGCCGGCCAGCATCAGGTCGGCCTCGCCGAGGCGGATACGGTCGGCGGCCATCGCGATTGCCTGCACGCCGGAGGAGCAGAAGCGGTTGATAGTCACGCCCGGCACGGTGTCAGGCAGGCCGGCCAGCAGCACGCCGATGCGCGCCACGTTCATGCCTTGCTCGGCCTCCGGCATGGCGCAGCCGATGATGGCGTCGCCGATCTCGTGGGGGTCCACGCCCGGCGCCTGCGCCATCACGGCGCGGATCACGTGGGCGAGCATGTCGTCGGGACGGGTATGGCGGAATACGCCGCGCGGCGCTTTGCCGACCGGGGTGCGGGTAGCGGCGACGATGTAGGCGTCTTGCACTTGCTTGGTCATGGTCTTTGCTCCGTGGCGTCGCGCGATGCGCAGCGACGCCGCTTGGGGTGGGTTAGGGCAGTGACGGAAAGCGCCGGCATCAGTTGCGCAGCGGTTTGCCGGTGGTCATCGTGTGGGCGATGCGCGCCTGGGTCTTCTCCGTCTGCGCCAGTTCCACGAAGTGCTTGCGCTCCAGTTCCAGCAGCCATTCCTCGTCCACCAGCGAGCCGCGCTCGATGGCGCCGCCGCACAGTGTGTCGGCGATGCGCGTGGCAATCGCCACGTCATGCTCGGAGGCGAAGTAGCCGGCCTGCAGGTTGGCCAGCGAGGCGCGGAAGGTGGCGGTGCCGACATCGCCGGCGACCGGAATGCTGCGCGCCGGAAGCGGTGGGCGATAGCCACTCTCAGCCAGCGCGCGAGCCACTTGCTTGGCGACGTACAACAGCTCATAGGCGTTGAACACCACCACGTCGCTGTCGCGCAGCAGACCCAGCTGCTTGGCTTCCAGCGCGCTGCCGGAGACCTTGGCCATCGCCACGGTCTCGAACACTTTCTTCAGCGCTTCGAACGGATCGGACGGATTGGCCTGCGCCGCGCGAATTGCCAGCTCGTGCAGACCGCCGCCCGCGGGCAACAGGCCCACGCCTGCCTCGACCAGGCCGATGTAGCTTTCCAGCGCCGCCACGGTGCGTGCCGAATGCATCTGGAACTCGCAGCCGCCGCCCAGCGCCAGGCCGCGCACAGCGGAGACCACCGGCACCAGCGAGTGCTTGATGCGCATGCTGGTGCGCTGGAAGTTCGCGACCATCGCCTCGAAGTCGGCGAGCTTGCCCGCCTGCAGCAGGCCCAGCGCGCCCTTGAGGTCCGCGCCGGCGGAGAACGGTTCGCCGGTCTGCCAGATCACCACCGCCTTCAGCTGCTGCTCGGCGACGTCGATCGCCTGCTGGATGCCGTCGAGCACGTGATCATTGACCGTATTCATCTTGGTCTTGAACGAGATGATGCCCACACCGTCGTCGCCCAGCGTCCACAGGCGCACGCCGTCGTTCTCCCACAGCGTGGTGCCCTGGTCGAACCTCTCGCCCAGGATCGGATCGGGGAACAGCTGGCGCGCGTACACCGGATGCTGCGAGCGCGGCTTGTCCGCGTTGGCGCTGGCGGAGTAAGAGCCATTCTTGCCGTGCACGCCGCTGCGCCCGTCGGTCACCCACTTAGGCAGCGGTGCCTTGCTCATGGCCTTGCCGGCGGCGATGTCTTCCTCGATCCATTTGGCCACCTGCTGCCAGCCGGCCGCCTGCCAGGTCTCGAACGGGCCAAGCTTCCAGCCGTAGCCCCAGCGGATGGCGAAGTCGACGTCGCGCGCGGTGTCGGCGATATCCGCCAGGTGATAGGCGGTGTAATGGAACAGATCGCGGAAGGTCGCCCACAGGAACTGCGCCTGCGGGTCGTTCGACGCGCGCAGCTTGGCGAACTTCTCGGCCGGATCCTTGATGGCGAGGATGGCGGCCACTTCATCGGAGGCTTTCTGCTCCGACGGGCGGTAGTCGCGCTTGGCCACGTCCAGCACCACGATGTCCTTGCCGGCCTTGCGGTAGAAGCCCGCGCCGGTCTTCTGGCCCAGCGCGCCCTGGTCGATCAGGCCCTGCAGCCATGCCGGCGCCTTGAAGTACTCGTGCCACGGATCGTCGGCCAGCGTGTCGGCCATGGTCTTGATCACGTGCGCCATGGTGTCCAGGCCCACCACGTCGGCGGTGCGGTAGGTGGCGCTCTTCGGACGGCCGACGGCCGGGCCGGTGAGCGCGTCCACCACGTCGAAGCCGAGCTTGAACTGCTCGGTGTGATGCATGGTGGCCAGCATCGAGAACACGCCGATGCGGTTGCCGATGAAGTTCGGCGTGTCCTTCGCGTACACCACGCCCTTGCCGACGACCGTGGTGAGGAAGGCTTCAAGACCCTCCAGCACGCTGGCATGGGTCAGCTTGGTCGGAATCAGCTCGACCAGGTGCATGTAGCGCGGCGGGTTGAAGAAATGCACGCCGGTGAAACGGTGACGCATTTCTTCCGGCAGCGCTTCGGCCAAGGCGTTGATCGACAGGCCCGAGGTGTTGCTCGCCAGCACGGCATGCGGCGCGACGTAGGGTGCGATCTTCTTGTAGAGATCCAGCTTCCAGTCCATCCGCTCGGCGATCGCTTCGATCACCAGGTCGACGTCCTTGAGGTGCTCCAGGTCGTCGTCGTAGTTGGCAGGGATGATCGCGGCGGCGCGGGTACTGTCGGCCAGCGGGGCGGGTGAGAGCTTCTTGAGGTTGTCGATCGCCTTGATGGCGATGCCGCTCTTGGGCCCTTCCTTGGCGGGCAGGTCGAACAGCACGGTTTCGACGTTGGCGTTGGTCAGGTGCGCGGCGATCTGCGCGCCCATGACGCCGGCGCCGAGCACCGCGGCCTTGCGGATGCGCAGCGCGGGGTTGGTTGCGACTGGAGCGGTCATTGGCTTCTCCGTAGTGCGGACACTTGGGGGGTGTTGAAAGGCGAAGGGGAGGCCGTCGGGACTCCCGGGAAATCGTTGGGTCGAGGCCGGCGCCGGTCTCCTGCGGGATCAGGGCGCGTTGAGGCCGGCGGCCGCGAAGCGGATCAGGTGCTCGGCGGTCTGCTCACGATGCACCCGCTCGGTGACATCGCTTTTGCGCTGGATCATGCCGAAGCCCGACATCGCATGGGTCAGGGCGCCGGTGACCAGGTCCACGCGCCAGTACAGCTCTTCCTTGCTCAGGTTCGGCAGCAGGCGAGCGAACTCGGCGGTGAACTGGCGCATGACATGGCCGTAGTTCTCCGACAGAAACTTGCGAAGCGTGTCGTCGTGTTCGGCGAAGGCCCGCGCCAGCACGCGCATGAACAGCGAGCCGCTGCCTTCGTGGGACAGTTCCAGAGCGGGCTTGATGAAGGCCTCCAGCACATCTTCCAGGGTCGTCTCCGGCTGGCCGGCGATGCGCGACAGGGCCGCCATGCGATGGCCGTTGAGCTGGTCCAGGCGGCGGCGGAAGACTTCCTCGATCAACCGATCCTTGGAGCCGAAGTGGTAGTTCACGGCGGCCAGGTTGACGCCGGCGGCGGCGGTCAGCTGGCGCAGGGACGCGCCTTCGAAGCCGTGCCGGGCGAACAATGCCTCGGCGGCACCGAGGATGCGTTCCTTCGTGGTATGCGGCGAGCTGTGCAAGCGGGCGATTCCCGGTGGACTTGAACAGGAGTCAAACGATCGTTTGAGCCTACGAGGGAAAATTCCCAGAGTCAAACGATCGTTTGCAACGCCCGGCGCCCGGCTTGCGAATCAGTTAGAATCTGTCAGACTTTCGTGAGCTAAATCCGCTAAACACGGCGGGATTTGGCCTACTTTCACTGGCAGGCCGCCAGGCAGCCCACTCAAATACCAGTTTTTCCGGAGCAGACTACTCATGGCGCTGGAGCGCACCCTTTCGATCATCAAGCCCGACGCCGTTGCCAAGAACGTGATCGGTGAAATCTATGCCCGCTTCGAGAAGGCCGGTCTCAAGATCGTGGCCGCCAAGCAGAAGCAGCTGTCGCGCCAGGAAGCCGAAGGCTTCTATGCCGTGCACAAGGAGCGTCCGTTCTTCAAGGCGCTGGTCGACTTCATGATTTCCGGCCCGGTGATGATCCAGGTGCTGGAAGGCGACAACGCCATCCTGAAGAACCGCGAGCTGATGGGCGCCACCAATCCGAAGGACGCCGCGCCGGGCACCATCCGCGCCGATTTCGCCGACTCGATCGATGCGAACGCCGTGCACGGTTCCGACGCTGCCGAAACCGCGCAGGTCGAGATCGCGTACTTCTTCGCCTCGACGGAAGTGCACTCGAGGTAATCCCCGTCGCGCCCATCGTGGGCGCGGCACGTCGCGTGGCCACCCGGTCGCGCTTTTTTCGAAGACGATGAACCAGGCCGTTTCCACTCCATCCACCGAGAAGGTCAACCTGCTCGATTTCGATCGCCAGGGCTTGCGTGATTTCTTCGCGCAGCTGGGCGAGAAGCCGTATCGCGCCGAGCAGGTGATGAAGTGGATCTACCACCGCCTGGAAGACGACTTCGAGAACATGACGGACGTGGGCAAGGCGCTTCGGACCAAGCTCGAAGCGTCTTGCTACATCGGTCCGCCGAAAACCCTGTTCGACAAGGGTGCCACCGACGGTACTCACAAGTGGCTGCTGGGCATGGACGGCGGCAATGCGGTGGAGGCGGTGTACATCCCCGAGCCCACGCGCGGCACGCTGTGCGTATCCTCCCAGGTGGGCTGCGGCCTCAATTGCCAGTTCTGCTCCACCGCGACGCAGGGCTTCAACCGCAACCTGTCCACCTCCGAGATCATCGGCCAGATGTGGGTGGCGGCAAAATATCTCGGCAATGTCACGCACCAGAACCGCCGCATCACCAACGTGGTGATGATGGGCATGGGCGAGCCGCTGCTGAACTTCGACAATGTCGTCGCCGCCATGAGCCTGATGCGCGATGACCTCGGTTTCGGCCTGGCCTCCAAGCGCGTGACGCTGTCCACGGCTGGCATGGTGCCGATGATCGACAAGCTGTCCGAGGCTATCGACGTCTCGCTGGCCGTGTCGCTGCATGCGGCCAATGACGAGCTGCGCACCGAGCTGGTGCCGCTCAACAAGCGCTACCCGATCGCCGAGCTGGTGGCCGCCTGCCAGCGTTGGCTGGCGCGCAAGCCGCGCACGTCGATTACCTTCGAATACACCTTGATGAAGGGCGTCAACGACCAGCCCGAGCACGCGCGCCAGCTGATCAAGCTCATGCGCAAGCTGCCCAATTGCAAGGTCAACCTGATCCCCTTCAACCCATTCCCCGGCACGCGCTTCGAGCGCTCCGACGCGGAAACGATTCGCGCCTTCCAGACCCAGCTGCTCAACGCGAACATCCTGACGATGCTGCGCCGCACCCGCGGTGACGACATCGATGCCGCGTGCGGTCAGCTCAAGGGGCAGGTGCTGGATCGCACGCGCCGCCAGGCCGAGTTCCGCAAACGTCTGGAAGAGGGTGCGAGTCATGCGGCTTGAGCGGATTCTCCTGGCGGCATGCCTCGCCGTCTCCCTGACCGCCTGCGTGACCACCGGCGGCACGGGGAATGGCGCCGGCAACCAGGAGCAGGGCCCGAACCGTCGTGTCAGCCGCGCCGAGAATGCCCAGGAAGGCGCCCGCGTGCATACCGAGCTGGCCCAGTCGTACATGCAGAACGGCGATCTGCAAGGTGCGCTGACCAAGCTCAACAAGGCACTGCAGTTCGATCCGGACTACATTCCCGCGCATACCGTGATGGCGGTGCTCTACGAGCGCATCAACAATCTCGGCGAGGCGGAAAAGCACTACCGCAAGGCGGTGGCGCTGGATCCATCCAAGGGCGATGCAAACAACAACCTTGGCGCGTTCCTGTGCAAGACGGGACGCTCAGCCGAGGCCGTGCAGTATTTCCAGAAAGCCGTGGCCGATCCGTTCTATCAGACGCCGGCCCTGGCCTGGACCAATGCCGGCCGCTGCCTTGAAGGCAGCGGCGATCTCGCCGGCGCGGAGGACGACTTCCGCAAGGCGCTCGCGCTCGATCCGCAGAACGTGGACGCGTTGCTGCAGACTGCGACACTGCTCTACAAACAGAACGACGCTTTCCGTGCGAGGGCTTTCCTGCAGCGCTACGACGCGCTGGGGCAGCCTTCGCCGGACGGCCTGAAGCTCGGCCACGACATTGAACTCCGCCTGGGCAACAGGGATGCTGCCCGCAATTACAGCAGGCGATTGCAGAGCCAGTTCCCGGATTCGGAGCAGGCTCGCGCCATCGATTCAACCGCAAGCCAATGACATCCATGCAGTCACAGCCGGCCGGTCACGATACCGGGGAGAAGGGCCTGCTCGACGCGAAGGTGCAGGAAGCCGTCGCGCTGCCGGAGAATTTTGGTGCGCGCCTGCGCGCCGCACGCGAGGCACGCGGCCTGGACGTTGAAAGCTGCGGACAGGCCTTGCGCCTGCCGGTGCGCGTCCTGCGCCAGCTCGAAAGCGGCGAGTACGCGGGCATCGACTACCAGGTTTACCTGGCTGGCTACCTCAGCAAGTACGGTCGCCATCTCGGCGTCGACGAGGCTGCGATCCAGGCCGAAGTGAGCCGCCTGAAGCCCGCCCAGCCGACGCTGGTCGCGACCGGCGGCATTTCCCATTCGCGCTACCTGCTCGAGCGTTACGCCCGCGCGGCCACCTACGTGGTGCTGACCGCGGCGATCGTGGTGCCGACCATCTGGCTGGGCGTGCGCGGCACGCTCGATCGTGACGTCAGCCACCTCGCGCCGCTGGACGCCAAGCCGGTCGCGCAGGCCGACCTGCCGCAGCCGGCGACCAGCGCGCCGAATGCGCCGGCTACCGGACCAGCGGCAGTGTCCTCTCCGCAGCCGCAGGTGGCGGACGCGGCCGCCGAACGACAGCAGCAGGAGCAGCAGCCGCTGCTCGCTTCGATGGCACCATTTCCCGCGCTGACCGGCGCGGACAATGTCCAGCCGCCGGCTGCCAAGCCGGAAGCCGTGGGCGATGGCGCGCACAGCCTCTCGCTCAGCCTGCCCAACGCCAGCTGGGTCGAAGTGACCACTCAGGACGGTGCGCGCCTCGAGTACGGGCTGTTGCCCGCCGGCAGCAACAAGACCTACCACAGCGACAAGCCGCTGGTGGTGCGCATCGGCAACGCCGCCGGCGCGCAGGTCGCGGTGGATGGTCAGCCGATCGCTCTGGACGGCTACCGCCGCGCCAACGTCGCACACTTCAAAGTCGACGTGCGTGAAGGCAAGGCCACGCCCAGCGGCGCCTGATTCGGTCTCGGCACCAGCTGCCGTGCGCCTCTAGAGGGGCCTGAGGCGGTGCCTCCGACGGCTGCCGAAAGGCTGTGCGGCGGGGCATCGTCAATCCCGCCGGCCGGTGCGATCGGTTATGCTTGCTCTTTACCCGCTCGGTGTTGGCGCCGGGCTGGGTCGTCCCGGTTCTCTACGCGCCAGGAAGGCCGCCGCGCCTCCGGCGGCATTGTTCCCCCCTGAAGGGTGATTGCATGGCATTTGAAGTCTACGACGACTACGAGCAAGGCGAACGCGTACAGAAATGGCTGCGCCAGAATGGTGTGTCCATCGTGGTCGGTATCGCGATCGGCCTGGTCGGCATCTTCGGCTGGCAGCAGTGGAACAACCACAAGGCCGGCCGTGAGAACGAGGCGTCGCAGCTTTACCTGCAGGTGCAGAATGCCGTTGCCGGTGGCAAGAACGACCAGGCTGACGCGTTGACCGAGCAGTTGTTCAAGGACTTCGCCGAATCCCCCTACGCCGTCTTCGCCGCCGGCGACCGCGCGGTGCGTCAGGCCAATGCCAAGCAGCTGGACAAGGCGCTGGTGTCGCTGAACTGGGCGGAGAACCACGCGGTCAATCCCGAACTGAAGGCCTTGATGCAGCTGCGCGTCGCGCAGGTGCAGCTGGCGCAGGACAAGGCCGCCGACGCGGTCGCGACGCTCGACCGGATGGCGGCGAAAAGCTACGAAGGGCTGAGCCAGGAACTACGCGGCGATGCCCTGGTCAAGCTTGGTCGCCCGGATGACGCGCGCAAGGCCTACGAGGCTGCGAAGGCCGCGCTGGGCGAGGGTGCGCCGCAGAGCGGCGCCTTGCAGTTGAAACTCGACAATCTGGCTGTGGCCGGGAAGCAGGGTGCATGAAAGCTGGTGTGATGAAACGAGCTTTGCTGATCGCGTTGGCATCGACTTTGGTGCTGGCGGGCTGCCATTCCTTCAAGAAGGAAAACGTCCAGCCGCCGACGCCGCTCGATAAGGATTTCAAGCCGACGGCCCAGGTCACCCGCCTGTGGACCAGCAGCATCGGCGACGGCGCCGGCAAGACCGGCCTGCGCCTGCGCCCGGCGTTCGCCGACGGCGTGCTCTACGTGGCCAGCAACGACGGCAAGATCGCCGCGCTCGACGCTGCCAGCGGCAAGACGCTGTGGTCCAAGAGCTCCAGCACCAAGGGATGGTTCGGCTGGGGCGACAAGAAGCGCAAGGACGCTTTTTACGCCGGCGGTCCGGCGGTGTCCGGCGACCTGCTTGCCATCGGCACGCTCGACGGCCATGTCTATGGCATTAATGCCAAGGACGGTTCGCCGCGCTGGGAAGCCACCGTCAGCTCCGAGGTGCTGGCCGCGCCCGCCGTGGTGGGCAACTTGGTCATCGTGCGTACCGGCGACGGCCGCATGTACGGCCTGGACAGCGCCAGCGGCGAGCGTCGCTGGGCCTACGACCAGGGCAATGTGCCGCTGCTCAGCCTGCGCGGCAACGGCCCGCTGCTGGCCGCCAACGGCGTGATCTTCTTCGGCAGCGACAACGGCAAGCTGGTGGCGCTGCGCCTGGATAACGGCGAGAAGCTGTGGGAGCAGTCGCTCGCCAGCGGCGAAGGTCGTACCGAGATCGACCGCCTCAGCGATGCCGACGGCGCCATTCTGCTCGACGGCTCCACGCTGTACGGCGCCGCCTACCACGGCAACCTCGCCGCGGTGGACGGTCCGAGCGGCCGCCCGCTGTGGGCGCGTCCGTTCTCCAGCTTCACCTCGCTGGACGTGTCCGGCAACGCCATCTACGGCGTGAACGACGAATCCCAGGTGTGGGCGTTCGACAAGAGCGGCGGCGCCGACATGTGGAAGAACGACAAGCTCAAGTATCGCTGGCTTACCGGCCCGGCGGTGCAGGGCAACTACGCGGTGGTCGGCGACGTGGAAGGCTACGTGCATTGGCTGCAGACCAGCGATGGTGCGCTGGCCGCGCGTGAGCGCCTGTCCAAGAAGCCGATCCGTGCCCAGCCGCTGGTGGTGGGCGATACCGTGTACGTCGAAGACGTGAAGGGCCGTGTCGGCGCTTACCGTCTCGGCGCGCACTGATCGCTCAAGGAACCATGCGCTCCCATGCTGCCTGTCGTCGCTCTGGTCGGTCGCCCCAACGTCGGTAAATCGACCCTGTTCAACGCGCTGACGCGCAGCCGCGACGCCCTGGTGGCCGACATGCCGGGCGTCACGCGCGATCGCCATTACGGCGTGTGCCGCACCGGCGATCGCCCGTTCGTGGTGGTCGACACCGGTGGTCTTTCCGGTGTCGAAGAGGGGCTCGACGCACTCACCGCGCAACAGGTGCGCCTCGCCATCGACGAAGCGCAGGTCCTGGTATTCGTGGTCGACGCGCGCGATGGCCTGCTGCCGCAGGACCGCGCGATCCTCGATGACCTGCGCCGCAGCGGCAAGCCGATCATCGCGGCGGTCAACAAGACCGACGGCCTGGACCTGCAGAATGCCCTGGCCGAGTTCGCCGTCTTCGGCCTCGCCTCCACGCTGCCGCTGTCGGCCGCACACAACCGCGGCACCGACGAACTGGTACGCCACGTCCTGCCGCTGTTGCCGGAAGACGCGCACGAAGAACTCGCGCCGGAAGACGAAGACGCCATCCGCGTGGCCATCGTCGGCCGGCCCAACGCCGGCAAGTCCACACTGATCAACCGCCTGCTCGGCGAAGATCGCCTGATCGTCTCCAATGTCGCCGGCACCACGCGCGATCCTATCCGCGTGCCGCTGGAGCGGGACGGACGCCGCTACGTGCTGATCGATACCGCCGGCGTGCGCCGCAAGGCGCGCGTCGAAGAAGCCCTCGAGAAGTTCAGCGTGATCAAGACGCTGCAGTCCATGGCCGCCGCCCAGGTGGTGGTGGTCATGGTCGACGCGCGCGAGAACCTGGCCGACCAGGACCTCACCCTGATCGGTCACGCCGTGGATGAGGGCAGGGCACTGGTGATCGCCGTCAACAAGTGGGATGGCATGGACGCCTATCAGCGCGAACAGTGCCAGCGCGCGCTGGAGCGCCGCCTGCAGTTCGTCGACTGGGCCAAGACCGTATTCATCTCCGCG
The DNA here is from genome assembly GCF_055814425.1 of Dyella sp. CR10. Lineage (NCBI taxonomy): Bacteria > Pseudomonadati > Pseudomonadota > Gammaproteobacteria > Lysobacterales > Rhodanobacteraceae > Dyella > Dyella sp. CR10. The sequence continues at coordinate 2,341,292 of NZ_CP185986.1, read as the reverse complement.
CTGCACGGCTCCGGCCTGCGCGAGCTGATGCGCGCCATCGTGCGCGCGCATATGGCGGCCACCAAGGAACTGGGCTCCTCCGAGCTGACCAAGACGCTGGAGCGCGCCTACGAGAGCTACCAGCCGCCGCTGGTGCGCGGCCACGCGCCGAAGCTGCGCTTCGCCCATCCGGGCGGCAGCAACCCGCCGACCATCGTCATTCACGGCAGCCGCACGAAGCACATCGCACCGGCCTATCGCCGCTATCTGGAAAACTTCTTCCGCAAGCGTTTCCGTCTGGAAGGCACGCCGATCCGCATCGATTTCCGCGATGGCGAGAATCCGTATGCCGGCAAGAAGAACGTGCTCACCGAAGGCCAGATGCGCAAACGCCAGCGCATGATTCGCGAGATGAAGAAGCGCAAGCGCTGAGTCGTCCGGACCGGGCGATTCCTTATCACGCTCCGTTCCGGATCGTCCTAAACTCCCCGCATGACCGAATCCTTCAATCGCGAGAGCTGGCTCGCGCAGTTGCGCCAGCAGGTGCCGGAAATCTCCCCGGCGCAAGCCCTTGCCCGGCAGGCGTCCGGCGCACTCCTGATCGACGTCCGCGAAGACCACGAACGCGCCGACGGCACGCCGGCCGGCGCCTTGGGGCTGTCCCGCGGTTTCCTGGAGCTGCGCATCGAACAGGCCGAAGCCGACCGCGGCCGTCCCATCCTCGCCTTGTGCGGCAGCGGCCAGCGTTCGCTGCTCGCGGCCGAGGCATTGCAACGCATGGGTTATCGCGACGTGTCATCGGTGGCCGGCGGGTTCAACCGCTGGAAAGCGGAAGGCCTGCCCACCGTCACAGGCGCGCTCGACGCCGATGCGGCCGAGCGCTACTCGCGCCAGTTGCGCCTGCCGCAGGTGGGCGAGGCGGGGCAGGCGAAGCTTGGCGCGGCGAAGATCGCGCTGCTCGGCGCCGGCGGCCTCGGTGCGCCGGCGGCGCTTTATCTGGCGGCGGCCGGGGTGGGGCAACTCACCCTGATCGACGACGATCGCGTGGAGCGCTCCAACCTGCATCGCCAGGTGATCCATGCCGATGCGCGCGTGGGGATAGCCAAGACCGAATCCGCGCGGCTGACGCTCAACGCGCTCAACCCGCGCGTGCGCATCGAGACCCGCGACGAGCGCCTGCGCGCGGACAACGTCGAGCGGCTGCTGGCGGGCCACGATCTGGTGATCGATGGTGCGGACAATTTCCCCGCGCGTTACCTCGTCGCCGCCGCCTCCCGCCGCCTCGGGCTGGCCATGGTGTACGGCGCCGTCGAACGCTTTACGGGCCAGGTGAGCGTGTTCGATCCACGCCGCCAGGAGGGGCCCTGTTATCGCTGCCTGTTTCCGGAACCGCCTTCGGCGGCGGAGGCCCCCAATTGCAGCGAAGCGGGTGTGCTCGGCGTGTTGCCCGGCCTGATCGGTCTGCTGCAGGCCACCGAGGCGCTCAAGCTGATCCTTGATCTGGGCGAGCCCCTGGTCGGCCGCCTGCTGCATGTCGACGCGCTGGCCATGCGTTTCCGCGAGACACGCCTGCATCGCGATCCGGCTTGTCCGGGTTGTGGGGATGACGCCGTATTCACCGGCTACGAGGACATCGCGCAACTTTGCGCGGCGGCCTAAGCGAGGTCGGCGGGTATCAGCGCATAGACCGCCGCGTCCCGCGGCATCTCGTCGATCAGCAGTTTCTGGCGCCCGACACCTTCGAAGCGGGCGCCGGCTTTTTCCGCGCAGCGACGGCTGGGCAGGTTGTCCTTGGCCGCAACGATCTCCACCCGCACCAAGCCCAGCGACTGGAAGCCGAAGCGGGCCACCGAAGGCACCGCGCGCGGCGCGATACCCTGGCCCTGGCGCGTCTGGCGTATCCAGTAGCCCAGGTTGGCGCTGCGATGCTGGCGACTGAACTGGTTCAGGCCCACGCCGCCGGCCACGCTGCCGTCGAGGGTGTCGACGATGGCGAAAGCGAACATCTCCTCCAGCTGCCAGCTCGCCTGGGCATGCGCGATCCAGGCCACGCTGTCGTCGCGGCGATAGCCTTCGCGGCACCAGGGCAGCCAGCGGCCGACGCTCTGGGCCGATTCGCCGGCCGCCGCGAACAGCGCGTCCGCATCCTCCGGCAGCCACGGGCGCACCAGCAGCGAACTCGCTGCCAGCGGGAAGGACGGCCAGGGCATCGCGTCTTGAGACATGGGCAGTTTGTGCGTGTCTGAGCGAGCCCGGATAATAGGCCTCTTTGCAGGCGGGCAACGACCATGAGCGCACGGATCATCGACGGCAAACGCATCGCCAAGGAATTGCTCGACCGCATCGGCCGGCGCGTCGCCGACCGCAGGGCGCAAGGCCTGCCCGAGCCGGGTCTGGCGGTGGTGCTGGTCGGCGACGATGCGGCTTCCGCGGTCTATGTGCGCAACAAGCGCGCCGCCTGCAAGCAAGTAGGGTTTCGCTCCTTCGGCTACGACCTTCCGGCCAGCACCTCGCAGGAGGAGCTGTTCGCGCTGATCGATCAGCTCAACGCCGACCCCGCGGTGCACGGCATCCTGGTGCAGTCGCCGTTGCCAGAACACATCGACGAGGATGCGCTGGTCGATCGCATCGATCCGGCCAAGGACGTGGACGGCTTCCAGGCCATCAACATCGGCCGGCTCGCGCTGCGCCGCTTCGGCCTGCGTCCTTGCACGCCGCGCGGCGTGATGACGCTGCTGGGCCACACCGATCGCCCCGTGCGTGGACAGCATGCGGTGGTGGTGGGCGTATCCAACCATGTCGGCCGACCGTTGCTGCTGGAACTGCTGATCGCCGGCTGCACGATTACTGCCTGCCACAAATTCACCAGCGATCTGGAAAACCACATCCGCCAGGCCGACATCGTCATCGTCGCGGTGGGGCGTCCAGGCCTGATCAAGGGCGAGTGGATCAAGCCGGGCGCGGTGGTGATCGACGTGGGCATCAATCGCCTGGACGACGGCCGCCTGGTCGGCGACGTGGAATTTGCCCCGGCTGCCGAACGCGCCAGCTGGATCACCCCCGTACCGGGCGGCGTCGGCCCGATGACCGTGGCCACGCTGCTGGAAAACACGCTGGAGGCGGCGGAAATCGGCGGTGCCACCCACAAGGTGCGTTGAACGCAGGGCTGCGGCGACGCGGTCCGCACCAAGGATGCGACCTTCCGTCCCTCCGCGGCGCTGGCGGCGCCTCGGGCGGATGCGTATAATTCCATCTTTGCAGCGGGACAAAATCGCATGCGCATCCTCGCCGAGGCTCTCACCTACGACGACGTCTATCTCGTTCCGGCCCATTCGGCCGTTCTCCCACGCGACGTCGACACTTCCACGCGGCTGACACGCGACTTGCGCCTCAATATCCCGATCGTGTCCGCCGCCATGGACACCGTTACCGAAGCCCGCCTCGCCATCACCATGGCTCAGCAGGGCGGCATCGGCATCATCCACAAGAACATGACCGCCGAGCAGCAGGCCGCCGAAGTGCGCCTGGTCAAGAAGTTCGAAGCCGGCGTCATCCGCAGCCCGATTACCGTCGGCCCCAATACCTCCATCCGCGAAGTGCTGCAGCTGACCCGCGCCAACAACATTTCCGGCGTGCCGGTGGTGGAGGGCGAGAAGCTGGTCGGCATCGTCACCAGCCGCGATCTGCGCTTCGAGCGCAAGCACGACGATCCGGTGCGCAACATCATGACGCGCCAGGACAAGCTGGTCACCGTGAAGGAAGGCGCCAGTCAGGACGACGTCCTGCAGCTGCTGCATCAGAACCGCATCGAAAAGGTGCTGGTGGTCAACGATGACTTCCAGCTGCGCGGCCTGATCACCGTCAAGGACATCCAGAAAGCCCGCGACAACCCCAACGCCGCCAAGGATCGCCACGAGCGCCTGCTGGTCGGCGCAGCGGTCGGCGTGGGCGGCGACACCGAGCAGCGCGTCGCCGCGCTGGTGGACGCCGGCGTGGACGTGCTGGTGGTCGACACCGCGCACGGCCATTCGCAGGGCGTGATCGAGCGCGCCGCGTGGGTCAAGAAGCACTACCCGCAGGTGCAGGTCATCGCCGGCAATATCGTTACCGGTGAAGCCGCGCGCGCACTGCTGCATGCCGGCGTCGATGCGGTGAAGGTCGGCGTGGGCCCGGGCTCCATCTGCACCACCCGCGTGGTGGCTGGCGTGGGCGTGCCGCAGATCACCGCGATCGACCTCGTCGCCACCGCGTTGAAGGACGAGATCCCGCTGATCGCCGATGGCGGCATCCGCTACTCCGGCGATATCCCCAAGGCGCTCGCCGCCGGTGCGTCCAGCGTGATGCTCGGCTCGATGTTCGCCGGCACCGAGGAATCCCCCGGCGAGGTGGAGCTGTTCCAGGGCCGTTCGTACAAGAGCTACCGCGGCATGGGTTCGCTCGGCGCGATGGCGCTCGGCTCCAAGGATCGCTACTTCCAGGACGAGGCCGACGCGGACAAGCTGGTGCCGGAAGGCATCGAAGGCCGCGTGCCGTACCGCGGTCCGCTGCGCAACATCATCCACCAGCTGATCGGCGGCCTGCGTGCCTCCATGGGCTACCTCGGCGCGGCCTCCATCGAGGACGTGCGCCAGAAGGCGCAGTTCGTGAAAGTGACTTCCGCCGGCGTGACCGAGGCGCACCCGCACGACATCCAGATCACCAAGGAAGCGCCGAACTACCGGCTCAACTCCTGAGGTGATCTCCAGCGCCGGCCCCATGGCCGGCGCTTCGTTTCCAGCCGCCGGCGCCGGGTTTCCGTAGCCGGCGGCGTTTTTCGAAGACAGGCGCGGGCAGGGCCGCCTGCCGCGCATCGGAGCCGGACCGTGACCGACATCCATAGCGACAAGATCCTCATTCTCGATTTCGGCGCGCAGTACACCCAGCTGATCGCCCGCCGCGTGCGCGAGATCGGCGTGTATTGCGAAATCTGGGCCTGGGACCACGACCCGGCGGAGATCGCCGCGTTCGGCGCCAAGGGCATCATCCTTTCCGGCGGCCCCGAATCCACCACGCTGCCCGGTGCGCCCAAGGCGCCGCAGGAAGTGTTCGACGCGGGCCTGCCGATCCTCGGCATCTGCTACGGCATGCAGACGCTGGCCGCGCAGCTGGGCGGCGCTACCGAAGCGGCGGATGCGCGCGAATTCGGTCACGCCGAAGTGGACATCGCCACGTCGAGCCGGCTGTTCGCCGGACTCAGCGATCACGCCGACGCGCATCGCCTGGACGTGTGGATGAGCCACGGCGACCATGTCGCCAAGGCGCCGCCGGGCTTCGCCATCACCGGCACCACCGACCGCATTCCGGTCGCCGTGATGGAGAACGAAGACAAGCGCTGGTACGGCGTGCAGTTCCATCCGGAAGTGACCCATACCAAGCAGGGCACTGCGCTGCTCAAGCGCTTCGTCACCGAGATCTGCGGCTGCCAGACGCTGTGGACCGCGGCCCACATCATCGAAGACCAGATCGCGCGTGTGCGCGCCCAGGTTGGCGACGACCACGTGCTGCTGGGCCTGTCCGGCGGCGTGGATTCCTCGGTGGTGGCGGCGCTCCTGCACCGGGCCATCGGCAAGCAGCTCACCTGCGTGTTCGTCGACACCGGCCTGCTGCGCTGGAAGGAAGGCGACCAGGTGATGGCGACCATGGCCGAGCATATGGGCGTGAAGGTCATCCGCGTCAACGCCGCGGAGCGCTACTTCCAGGCGCTCGAAGGCGTGGCCGATCCGGAAGCCAAGCGCAAGATCATCGGCCGCCTGTTCGTGGAGATCTTCGACGAGGAATCGGCCAAGGTCACCGCCGCCGGCGATGGTCACGTGAAGTGGCTGGCCCAGGGCACCATCTATCCCGACGTGATCGAGTCGGCCGGCAGCAAGACCGGCAAGGCCCACGTCATCAAGAGTCACCACAACGTCGGCGGCCTGCCTGAGCACATGAAGCTCAAGCTGGTCGAACCGCTGCGCGAACTGTTCAAGGACGAAGTGCGCCGCATCGGCGTCGAACTCGGCCTGCCGCGCGAAATGGTCTACCGCCACCCGTTCCCCGGTCCCGGCCTGGGCGTGCGCATCCTGGGCGAAGTGAAGCCCGAATATGCCGAGCTGCTGGCCCGCGCCGACGCCATCTTCATCGAAGAGCTGCGCCGCTGGGACCTCTACGACAAGACCAGCCAGGCCTTCGCCGTCTTCCTCCCGGTGAAATCCGTCGGCGTCGTCGGCGACGCCCGTGCCTACGAATGGGTGATCGCCCTGCGCGCGGTGGAGACTATCGATTTCATGACGGCGCATTGGGCGCACCTGCCGTACGACTTCCTCGGCAAAGTGTCGAACCGGATCATCAACGAACTGCGCGGGGTCTCGCGCGTGGTGTACGACATCAGTGGGAAGCCGCCGGCGACGATCGAGTGGGAGTGAGTCCAGGTTCTTCGAGGACTATCGCCAGCTATCGAAAAACTGCCATAACGTATTGACGGAATGGGGTTCTCACTAGTGCCCTGGAAACCAGCACGAATGGGGCGGCAACTTGCTGCGGTGCGCAGCGGTGGTGTGTCTTGGGAGGTTCGGCGGCAGCGTGGGCTGTCAGTCGGATAGTCGCAAGGCGCGCCCCCTCCATAGGTATCGCCCTGTCGGTTGTTCGCCGTGCTGCGCGTAACTCGGGATAGGGGCGTGCCGAGCGAACAGGTTTTATCAAAACCGACCTGCGCGATAAGAAAAAAAAGAAGGCGATTGAACGAGTCGATGCTCATGCCGCCATGCGCTCGAAGGTCGGCAACGACGCTCATATGCTTGCCTTCGCGCGCCGCTTTTTCCCTGACTTCGTGTTCCAGATGGGCCTGAGGCGGCAATTCCAGGAAAACGGAACCGATTGCAGAACCGCGTCCAAGCCACCCTTGGTTTCAGGGGCGCAGGCGTCGCTTGAGTTCGTCCAGCAGCCAGCGCCCCGCGATGCCTGGCGCGTGATCGCGTCGGTGGGCCGCATAGATCGTCAATCCATCGCGAGGGGTCGGGTCGTTCTCGATCTCGATGCGAACCAGATGTCCTGCGGCGATAGGTTCGCTGACGAGATGGCCTGGCATGCGGCACCATCCAAAGCCTGCCAGAACGAAATCCAGGCGCCTGCCCAAATCGACGAAGCGCCACAGCCTGGCGCTCGCTAGCCCATAGGACGCACCTTCGGGTTCCACCGGGTCCGAGAGCACGAGTTGGGTATGCGGCTCAAGATCGCTTCGCGTAGCGGGTCTCCCAAGTGAGGCCAGGGGATGTCCGGGCGCGACGACCGGGATCATGTTGATGCGTAGCAGCGGATGCGCGACGACGTCCTCGGGCACGGCGGGAAGCAGCAGACAAATAGCGAGCGCGGCGGAGTCATCGCGCAGGCGGCGCAAGGCACCGCCAAGTCCTTCGGTCGTAAAACTGACGGGAAGGTCCGGATAGGTACTGCGCAGCGCGTGCACGCTTTCGATCAACGGCGCGGTCGGCACCAGAGGATCAATCGCAAGCGCAAGTTCGGCCTCCAGTCCCGCCCGGTTGCTGGCCGCCACCGCCTCGAAACGCGTTGCGCTGGCCAGGACCAGACGCGCCTGCTCGACCAACACTCGCCCTACATCCGTGAGTCGTGGCCGATGCCCGCTTCGGTCGAACAGCTGAACGCCTTGCAATGCCTCGAGGGTCGCCACCGCCTGGCTGATGGCCGATTGCGCGCGACGAAGCTTGCGGGCTGCAGCCGAAAAGCTGCCCACGTCCGCAATCGTCACCAGCACGCGCAGGTGATCCAGGCTGAGGCTGCCGAGCGCCATGTATCATATAAACCGATAGAAAGTATAAAAATTATATCTCTTCCTATGAAGATTTGCCGCCCCCAGACTCTGCGGCATGCAGCCCACGTACTTCATCAACCACGGCGGTGGTCCGTGCTTCTTTCTGGAGCCCGGCCCGATGCGCGCCGCCTGGAGCGCACTGGAAACCTATCTGAGGAATTTCGCCGGCTGCCTGGCGGACCGCCCGTCCTCCATCCTCATCGTCTCGGGACATTGGGAGAAAGCGTGCCCGACCGTGAATGCAGGCGCCGCACCGTCGCTGCTTTTCGACTACAGCGGGTTCCCCGACTACACGTATCGACTGACCTGGCCAGCGCCCGGCGCACCTGAGCTTGCCACCCGCGTCCGCGAACTGCTTGGTGCCGCTGGGATGGCGAGCGCGGTGGACGACCGGCGCGGCTGGGATCACGGCGTGTTCGTCCCGATGAAGGTGATGTTTCCCGCCGCGGACATTCCCGTCCTGCAGCTCTCGATGCAGCACGGGCTGGACCCCGCCGCGCACATTGCCATGGGCCGCGCCTTGAAGCCGCTGCGCAGCGAGGGCGTGCTCATCGTCGGCAGCGGGCAGAGCTACCACAACATGCGCGGCTTTTCCGGCCATGGTCGCCTGGACCCTGGCGCAGAAGCCTTCGATGCCTGGCTGCGCGCGGCGATGGTGGATGGCGCAACCCGCGATCAGGCACTGATCCATTGGGAACAAGCTCCGGGTGCGCGCCATGCCCAGCCGCACGAAGACCACTTGCTTCCGCTGATGGTGGCCGCCGGGGCGGCGTTCGGTGAACCAGGGCATATCGACTTTCATGGCCAGGCACTAGGAAAGCCTATTTCGGGCTTTCGCTTCGGCTGACTTCTTCCCTGACACTCAAAGAGAAACCCATGACCAAATTGCTCGTTGTTGAAACCAGTCCGCGCGGTGATGCCTCGATCTCGCGCAACATGGCGCGCCGTTTCGCCGCACAATGGCAGGCCGCGCATCCCGGCGGCGAGATCGTCGCGCGCGATCTCGCGAAAACGGAACTGACCTTCGTCACGGCGCCGTGGCTACAGGCCTACTTCACGCCACCCACGCAGCAGTCGCCGGCGATGAAGGAAGCGCTGCGCCTGTCCGATGAACTGGTCGCCGAGCTGCTGGCCGTCGACGATATCGTCATCGCCACGCCGGTCTACAACTACAACGTCCCGGCGGCGCTGAAGGCGTGGATCGACCACATCGTGCGCAAGGGCGTGACACTGGGGTTCGACGGAAAGGGATTGGTTACCGGCAAGAAGGCGACGGTGCTATTGGCGTCGGGCGGCGTGTACACCGAAGGCTCGCCCATCCGCGATCGCGACATCGCAACCCAGTACCTGAAACTGATCCTCAACGTAATCGGTATCACGGACCTGACGATTGTCACGGGTGACGGGGCCAAGGCCGTCGATCTGGGCGAAGAGACGATGGATGGCTTCGTTGGGAAGCTCGATCCCGATCTCAAGGATGCCGCCGCCGCGTGACATCTTCGTACCGCCATGCTCGGCCGGCGGCTTGCTGCTGAAGCCACCCGGGGCGATACAGGGATAGTCCGGTGCGGGAGCCTTGCCGGCCCGCGAGCGACACGCTTCAATGCCCTGCGCCATGGCAACCGAGTGGATCATGGAAACCTTCGACGGCAAGCAAACCTTTCAGGCGCTCATCAAGGAGCATGTCGCTCCATGGATGAAGGCCAACGCTTTCGAGCAGAAAGGTGTTCAGACCTTTCGACGCTTCGTCGGAGAAACCATCCAATACCTGTCGTTCCAGGCTTGGCGCGGCAGCGATACGCGCGGCTATGATTTCACGATGAACCTGATGCTGGTGGCGCAGACGCCGGCCAACACCAGCGAAGAAGGGCGCAAGGACTGGTATCCCGACGAAGGCATTCTCATGGTCGAGCGGACCGGCCGGCTGACCCACGGCCGGGACAAGTGGTATTCGCTGGAAGCGGGGAATGCGCCAGCCCTCGCCGCCGAGCTGATGAACGACCTTTCCGCCAAAGTCATGCCCGCATTGGACCGTCTCACCAGCGTGAACGCCGCGCTGGAGTTCAAGCGTCTCGTCGCCGGCGGAAAATAGCGGCGTGCCGCGCCACGGGCTGATGCCGGGCGACCCGAGAGAGGCAGGGCTGCTGCGAGGCCGTACAATGCTGCCCCTTCGCGCCCGTCCACCATCGCCGCTCATGTCCGACGCATCACCCCAGTCCCTCTTCACCGACCAGGACGAGCGCTACATGCGCCACGCCCTGCAATTGGCTGCTCACGCGCGCGATGCGGAGAACGAAGTGCCGGTCGGCGCGGTGCTGGTGCTCAACGACGAGATCGTCGGCCTGGGCTGGAATCGCAACATCACGCTCAACGACCCCACCGCGCACGCGGAGATCCAGGCGTTGCGCGCGGCAGGCGAAAAGGTGGGCAATTACCGGCTGACCGGGGCGACGCTGTACGTGACGCTGGAGCCTTGCGCGATGTGTTCGATGGCGCTGGTGCACGCGCGGGTGGGGCGGGTGGTGTATGGCGCCACGGACCCGAAGACCGGTGCCGCCGGCAGCGTGTTCGATACGCTGGTCTCCGAGCGCCACAACCATCGCATCCAGGTCGATGGCGGGCTGCTGGCCGAGGAATCTTCGGCGATGCTGCGCGAGTTCTTCCGCTCGCGCCGCTAAGCGCTCAGGGGCGCCAGTGGTGCCCGAGTTTCCACAGGTGGTCCAGCGACTTCTCCGCTTTCTCCGCGGCGTCGGCGGCGGTGTGCCTGGCCCAGCGGCGGAGCGCCTTGAGTTGCGCGTTGCCCTTGGCTTCGGGCAGCAGCTCCTTGCACAGGGCGCGCGCGGTGAGCCGATCGTGCGCTTCGCCCAGGTGCGTCTGCACCTCGGCCAGGCGGTCGAGCCAGGCCTGGCTGGCCTCGCGGGGAAACAGGGGCTGGAACAGCTCGAGGGTGTAGCGGAGTTTCTTGGTCGCGGTGCGGGCGCGATGCAGCCGCTCGCGGCTCTCGTGCATGCGGGCGGCGCGTTTTCGCAGCTGCCGGACGCGGGTATCGATCAGGTCGGCGGCGGCGTCGCGCAGGGCATCGTCGGTCACGCCGCGATGGGCATCGGCCCAGGCGTGAAACGTGTGCGTGGGCATGGTCAGGCGGGCCTTCTTCAGGCCATCGACCGTCTCGCGGTGAAGTTGCACGCGCTTGGCGTTCAGCGCGTGCAGCAGCTCCTGGTCCACCCGGTCGCCGTGCTCACCGCAACTGACGAAGGCAGGCAGCGTCTCGTCCAGCAGGATATCCAGGTCGCGCGCCCCCCCGGTGGCGTTGCGGAACTGCTTGAGCTGGTCGAGCAGGCCATCCGGGGCTTCGCCGGGCAGGGCGGAGGTGACGCGGTCCAGCGTGGCGGTGATGCGGCGCAGGTTGACGCGCCAGGCGTGCAGGGCCTTGGACTCGTAGCCGCGCAGCAGGGTGGCGCGGGCCTTGCCGGCCTTGGTCAAGTAGCCGTCGTAGGTAGCGCAGAGCGAGGCGATGGCGCTGGGCGGACGGGGGGCTTTGGGCGGTCGGGTACCGGGAACGGACTGGCCTTGCGGGTGGGGCATCGCACTCATGGCTCGACTCGACCGCTGCGGAGAAGGACGCGGGTTTCACCCGCCATTTCTAGCGGAGGCGCGGCCTGCGCCTCTTGATGCAGGTCAACATGAACGAGCCGGACGCGGTAAAGGCCGCGCCGGAGCTGACTACTCTGCTACAAAATTCGCCAATGCGCGAGCCGGATTCAGGCGAGCGCCGCCAGGACCTCGGCCACCGGACGCTCGATCTTCAGGCTGAACAGCCCATCGGCCCGGGTGCGTCCCATGTTCACGGCGGCGATCGGCTTGCCGGCCTTGGCCGCTGCGTTCACAAAGCGGAAGCCGGAAAACACCATCAGCGAGGAACCGGCCACCAGCACCGCGTCGGACGCCTCCAGCGCCTGCACGGCGGCGCTTACCCGCTCGCGCGGTACCCCTTCGCCGAAAAACACCACATCCGGTTTCAGCAGGCCGCCGCACAGGGGGCAGGCCGGCACCTCGAAGCGCGAGAAATCGTAGCCTTCCAGGTCGGCGTCGCCGTCGGGGGCATCGCCGGCATCGAGCGATGCCCACGCGGGGTTGCGCTCTTCCAGCACCGCCTGGAAGGCCGAACGCTGCACCAGATGCCCCTGCGCCATGCAGCGCACCCGGTCCAGCCGGCCGTGCAAGTCGATCACCTTGTGGCTGCCGGCGGCCTCGTGCAGGCCGTCGACGTTCTGGGTCAGCAGTACTTCCACGCGGCCGGCGGCTTCCAGCCGGGCCAGCGCGGCATGCGCCGCATTGGGATGGGCGCGCGAGAAGCGGCGCCAGCCGACCAGGCTGCGCGCCCAGTAGCGCCGGCGCGTCTGGTCGTCGCCCATGAAGGCCTGGTAGGTCACCGGCTGCGGCCGTTTCCAGTCGCCCTGGTTGTCGCGGTAATCGGGGATGCCCGAATCCGTGCTGACGCCGGCGCCGGTCAGCACGAACAGCCGCGGATGCGCCGCCACGAAATCGCGCAGCCTGGCCTGATCCTGCGCCAGGCCGGCGTCGCGATCGGGCAGGGCATCGGCGTTCATGCCGCGGTCCGCAGGCCCAGTTCGGCCAACGCGGCGGGAATGCCGCTGGCGTCCTTCACCTGCGCCACGCGCGGCGAAGCCGCGGCGAAATCGGTATCGGCCTCGTGCGCCCAGGTCACGTGGTAGGGCATGTACACACCCCAGCCGCCCAGCTGCACCACCGGCGCGATATCCGAACGCAGGGAATTGCCGACCATGGCGAAACGCTCCGCCTTCACGCCGAACTCCTCCAGCAGGCGGCCGTACGAGCGCTCGTCCTTCTCCGACACGATCTCGATGCGATGGAACAGATCGGCCAGCCCGCAGGCAGCCACCTTCTGTTCCTGGTGGAACAGGTCGCCCTTGGTGATGAGCACGATGCGATGCGTGGACGCGACCGCTTCGACCGCCTCGCGGATGCCCGGCAGCAGCTGCACCGGATGGCTGAGCACCGCCTTGCCGATGCCGATGATGCGATGCAGGTCGGCCGCGCTGATGCGCGAGCCGGTGACCTCGATCGCCGCTTCCAGCAGCGACAGCGTCATGCCCTTGGCGCCATAGCCGAACAGCTTGATGTTGCGCCGTTCCACGGCGAGCAGGCGGTCGTGCAGGCTCAGCTTGGCCTGGTCGACGTAGCGGCTGACGATCTGTTCGAACTCGGCATGCGCTTCCTGGTAATAGCCTTCGCTATGCCAGAGGGTGTCGTCGCCGTCGAAGCCTGCCCATTCGATCACGTGTCTTTCGCTCGCTGCCTGGAAGAGCTGCGAACGATAGCGCGTCGCCATGACCGGGGGTAGGTTCCCGACTTCGGCGTTCCTGCGCCGGGCCAGCCGGGTTGGGGGGAGCGCTCGTCGCCCCGTCGCGGGCGCTCCACGGTGCGCCGTGGCGGATGCGCTCCCGGCTCCCCCCAACCCGCCTGGTCCGGCGTGCGGCTCAGGCGTGCTTGCGCAGCGGCACGGCGTCCTTCAGCAGCGCGTCCTTGTGCTTGAGCAGCTCCTGCTTGCGCTCATGCATGCGTTCGCCCAGTGCCTTCAGCTGATCCTGGTCCAGCAGCGCCTTGGCGTGCTTGAACATGTCTTTTTCCTCTTCATCGACGTGATGCAGCACCAGCTCTTTCAGCACCTTGGCGCGGCCGGAAAACGTCTCGCCGGCCGGATCCGTGGCCAACAGGTCCGGCAGCACCAGCTCGCCCGCGGCGCGGTGTTCTTCCAGCGCCTCGAAGTAGATCTTGGCCTCGTCCTTGCCGCCGGCCTCCTTGAAGGCCGGATAGAAGATTTCTTCTTCGATGGTGGTATGTGCCTTGAGCAGGGCGCCGATCTTCTCGACCAGTTCCTGGCGGGTCTTCACCCCGCGCGGCGTGGTCTCGGACAGTTCTTCGAGCAGGCCGCGAATGGTGCGGTGGTCGGCGACGAGCAGGTCGATGGCATTCATCGGCGGATCTCCTGGCTGAGGATGGGGACGAGCGCCGATTGATCGCGCGATCGCGGTGAACGCCGCGTCGGATGAGAGTGAACCGGACGGCGATGCGGCAGCGCGCGTTCATGCATGCATGCGCGCCGTGCAGGCGGGGTCTGCAATTTCTTCCACAAGCATGAAAGTGTTTCATCGCCGGCTTGTGGATGAGTCCGTTGATGTGCCACTGCCATCGCTTTCAGCCGCGCGTGCCGACGATGCGGGTGTGCCGCACCGGCGCGCCGCCACTGACATCGAAGACGCCGTGCGTATGAGCTACCTGTCGCGCTATTCGCGCATCGCGCTGTTCGTCATGCGTTATCGCCGCGCCGGCGTGCTGCGCGGGCTGCCGGGCCATCGCCGCGCGGCGGACCTGGCCGGCGAACGCCAGCCACAGCGGCTGGTGCGGGATCTGGAGCGCCTGGGGCCGGCTTTCATCAAGCTCGGCCAGGCGCTGTCATGCCGGCCCGACCTGGTGCGCGAGCCCTATCTGGCCGCGCTGGCGCGCATCCAGGATCGCGTCGAACCGATCGGCGTGGACGCGGTACGCGCCGTGGTCGCGCGCGAACTGGGCCAGCCGCCGGAGATGATGTTCCGCCGCTTCGACCCCGTACCGCTCGCCGCCGGCTCGCTGGCCCAGGTGCACGCGGTCACGCTGCCCGATGGCACCGATGCGGTGATCAAGGTGCAGCGTCCCGGCATCGCACAGCGCATCCGCTCCGACCTCGACGCGCTGGAGCGCCTGGCCATCGCCGCGCAGCGCCATACCGAAGTCGGACGCCGCTACGGATTCGTGCCATGGATCGCCGAACTGCGCCGCAGCCTGCTCAACGAGCTGGACTTCGTCACCGAAGCGAACCATCTCGATACCTTCGGCCACCAGCTGGAAAGCTATCGCACGCTGTACATCCCCACGCCCTATGCCGAGTTCACCACTTCGCGCGTACTGGCCATGACGCGCGTGCACGGCCACAAGCTCGGTGCGTCACCCGTGCCCGAAGCCCTGCGGCTGCCGCGCGCGGAGCTGGCCGGGCAACTGCTTTCGGCCTACATCGACCAGGTCTTCGTGCATGGCCTGATTCATGCCGATCCGCATCCGGGCAACCTGGTGCTGATGGACGACGGCCGCCTTGGCCTGCTGGATTTCGGCATGGTCACCAGCCTGTCGCCGGCCATGCGCAACGAACTGCTGCGCCTGATGCTGGCAGCCGCGGATGGCGATGGCGATGGCGTGGCCGATATCGGCGAGCGTCTGTGCGTGGTGCTGGCGGACATGGATCGCGCCGCTTACCGGCGCGCGGTCGGCCATGCGGTGCTGCGCTACGCCGGCGCCAGCGATCGCAGCCGTCTGGAAGAGGGCCGCCTGCTGCTGGCGCTTACCCGCATCGGCGCCGACAACGGCTTGCGCCCGCCGGCCGAACTGAGCCTGCTCGGGCGCGCGCTGCTCAACCTGGAGCCGGCGCTGATGCGCCTGGCGGACAACCTGCCCACGCGTGAACTGATGCGCGCGCGCCTGCTCGGCGTGGTGACTTCGCAGCTGCTCCATCCCGTCTCGCAGGCGCGCGGTGGCGCCTTGCTGCTGGAGGCGCAGCAGGTATCGCTCAGTGCGCCGGGCCAGCTAGGTCGTTTCATCGGCATCCTCGCCGAGAACCGCCTGCGGGTGCGCCTCGATGGCCTCGAGGAATCGCACCTGATCGAGAATCTGCAGAAGATCGCCAACCGCATCGCCGCCGGCGTGATCACTGCGGCGCTTTTGATCGCCGGCGCGCTGATCGTGCGCGAGGCGACGCCCGGCTCGGGTTATCGCTATGTGGCGGGCCTGATGTTCGCGCTGGCCGGTATCATCGGCTTCGGCTTGGTGGTCAACGCGCTGCGCCGCGACCGCGCGCCACCGGACGACACCGATGGCGGCCAGCGCTAGCGCTTGGCCTGGATGCCGGGCAATTCCAGTCGCACGAGATACTGCCGCACGATATCCGGCTGGTGTTCGTGCAGCCATTCGACCATGCGTTCTTCCTGGCCGAGTATCTCGCCGCACACACCGGCGATCTCCGCCTCGCCGGCGGCTTCGGCGGTGGTCTCCAGGGTGCGGTACACGATGGCCTCCAGCGATTCGAAGGAATACGTCAGCACCAGACTCTTGACCACTTCGTCGGTGGAGGCGACCTGCAACAGCCCCTGGCCCATGGCGAGGAAGCGCGCGCTGAACTCGCGCAATCCCGAGGGTTCGCCGCCGAGCTGGCGCAGGCAATGCTCCAGCCGCGCCTGCTGCTCGCAAGTTTCGGCCAGATGGGCCACCACACGGTCGCGCAGTCGCGGATAGTGGTGGAGGCGGCGCACGTGCGTCTTGAGCATCTCTTCGGATTGCACTTCCATCGCGTGGGCGTTGCGCAACCAGTCGAGCAGTTGGGCGCGGGAGGTGTTCATGGACGGCCTCGCTTGCGAAGGGACGCTCCAAGGCGAGCAAGAGCCGTGCCGCGCCGGCATGCTTCAGCTCGCCAGGCCACGCCTCGGCGCCAGTTCGCCGCGTCGGGCGATGAGCAGCACCGTCATGGCGACCATGCTCCCCAGCGTGGCGGCCAGCATGTCGTGCTGCGCGTCCCACGGGTCGCCCTGCGTGCCCAGATAGGCCACGCCCAGGTCGCCGCCGAACGCCATGGCGGCGGCCCATTCGATCAGCTCGTAAAGCAGCGAATGGGACATGATGAAACTAACCGGCAGGATCCAGCGCCAGAGCCCGCGCGGCGGCGCTACTGCCGCAAACAGTTCGGCGGCGGCGGGCGTGACCCACAAGCCATACAGAAAATGCACGAGGCGGTCGTAGCTGTTGCGGCCGAGCCACGCCAGCGACACGCCGACGTGCGAAAGCCATTGCTCATAGGGCACCTTGGAGTAGGTGTAATGCGCGCCGACCTCATGGCACACGAAGAACCCGAACAGTGCCAGATAGGCCATGTTGGACAGGCGCAGCCGCCGGTAACCGTAGACCAGCAACGGCACGGCGATCAGCACCAGCATGTTTTCCAGCAGCCAGTCCTGGCGGTACAGCGGCGCGATCGCCAGCGCGATCCAGATCGCGACGAACGCCGCCAGCAGTAGCAGCGGGAAGCGAGGGCTCGGGTGCGCTTCCATGGCATCGGACATAGGATCAGCGCCAGGCCAGCACGGGAATGTCGGCAGCCTGCATCACGGCCTGCGCCTGCCTTGTGAACAAGCTCTGCGAGAGCCCTTCGCGCAGCGGCGAGGCCATCACGATCAGATCGCAACCATAGTCGCGGGCAGTATCGGCGATGGCCTCATGAAGATGCGGGGCGAAGGTGTAACTGCCCTCGCAGGGCACGCCCGCATTGAGCACGTGTTCGCGGGCCTCGCCCAGCCAGAGGATGGCGCGGGCGCTGGCCTCCTGCTCGTACAGCTCGCGCGTGGCGTGCACGCGTTCGGCCAGATAGGCGATGGCGGGGAACGACGGGATCACGTGAAGCAGATGGATGCGCGCCTTGCACAGGCGTGCGATGGCGATGGCGGCATCCACCGCCTCCAGTCCCGCGGACGTGCCGTCGATGGGCACCAGCAGATGGCTGAACATGGGCGCCTCAGCGCACCACCAGCACCGGTACGCGCGAACCGGACAGCACTTTCACCACCACCGAGCCGAGAAACAGGCTCTTCAGCACACCGCGGCCGTGCGAACCCATCACGACCAGGTCATAGCGGCCGCGTTGCGCCAGGCGCAGGATTTCGGTGCCCGGGTCGCCGACCAGCAGGCGTTCGTCGAACACGTGTCCTGCCTTGGCCAGCACGCGCCGGGCAGGTTTGAGGGCGGCGATACCGTTGTCCAGGTGGAAGCGCGCCACGCTGTCGGTGTCCAGCCGGCCGGCGATCGACTCGCGCAGCGGTGCATCGACATTGAGCAATGTCACCATGGCGTCGGCGGGCCAATGCTTGACCAGGTAGCGGGCGGCGCGCGTGCTGTAGACGCTTCCGTCCACGAGCAGCAGGATCTTCATGCGGCTTGCTCCTCCTCGCCTTCGCGCGCCTGCCGTCATCAAAGCGGAGGAGGGCCTGGATCGTGTTGATCTGCATCAAGGCCCGCGTCAGCTTTCGGTAAGCGACGGCCGCCAGCGGCGCACGACGCGCCGGACGATCTCCAGCCACACGACGGATGCCAACAGGAGCGTCGGAACGAGAAGAAGGGTTTCGCTATCCCATGGCTGCAGGCCGAGAATCGTGCGCAACGGCGGCATCGCGGCCATCGCCGCCAGCATGAGCAGGCCCGCGCCCAGCAATCGCGGCAGCCAGGGATTTTCGCGCCATGCGGCACGCCACAGCGGCAGCGTCGGCTGGTGGTTGGCCAAGGTGAGCAGCAGCACCGCGATGGTCAGCCCGACAAATGTGATGCCGCGCGCCAGCGCCGCGGATTCGCGCGCGGTCAGCACGGCGCCGTAGCACACCGCCAGGATCGCGGCGAGGCCGGCGCCTTGCGCTGCGCCGTAGCCGAGGTTGGCCAGACGAAATGGCGAGTCGCCGATGGCCCGCGGCGGGCGAGACATGATGCGGGGAGACGCGGGTGCCGCTTCGAAGACGATTGAGCAGGCCGGATCGATCAGCAGTTCCAGCAGCACGATCTGCAGCGGCATCAGCAGGATCGGCCAATGCAGCAGGCTCGGCAGCAGCGCGAGCACCACGACCGGTACGTGAACCGCCACCACGAAGCGGATCGCCTTGACGATGTTGTCGTAGATGCGCCGTCCCTGGCGGATCGCGGCCACCAGGCTGGCGAAATCGTCTTCCAGCAGGATCAGCGCCGCCGCCGCGCGCGCCACGTCGGTGCCGCGACCGCCCATCGCCACGCCGGCGTCGGCCGCTTTCAGCGCGGGAGCGTCGTTCACGCCATCGCCGGTCATGCCGACCACCTCGCCGCGCCGCTGCAGCGCGCGTACCAGACGCAGCTTTTGCGTGGGCTGCACGCGCGCGCATACGTCCACGGTGGCCAGTCTTGCCGCCAGCCGTTCGTCGTCGAGCGACTCCAGTTCGCTGCCCGACATCAACCGCGGCGCCTGGCTCAGGCCGACTTGCATGGCGATGGCGCGCGCGGTGACTTCATGGTCGCCGGTCATCATCATCACGCGGATGCCCGCGGCGCGGCATTCGGCCATGGCCGCCGCGGCTTCCGCGCGCGGCGGATCGATCAGGCCCAGCAGGCCTGCGAAGCGCAGATGCAAGCCGCGCTGCGTGTCGGGCCAGGAGGCTTGGTGGCTATCGGCACCGGCCACCGCAAGGACGCGCATGCCGCGGGCGGCCATCGCGTGCAGGCGGCGGTTCCAGCTTTCCTGTTCGGCCGAGTTCAACCCGCACAGTTCCATGACCGCTTCGGGGGCGCCCTTGGTGCCGATCGCGTACCGGCCCTGATCGAGTGGTGCGATGCGACTCATCGCGAGCAGATCCGGCGTCAGCGCGTATTCCTTCGCTGCGTTGTCGGCGAGCGCAAAATCGCGTGCATCCAGATGACTGGCGGCGAACGTGCGGATCGCCTGCTCCATCGGGTCGGCCGAGCCTGCCGGCGTGGCCAGCAAAGCCAGCCTGGCCAGCTCACGGAACGGCGCCGGAAGCGGTGCATCGCCGGCCGCCATGTGGTCGTCGCCTGCGTGGAGCTCCGCGACGGTCATCCGGTTCTGCGTGAGCGTGCCGGTCTTGTCCACGGCCAGCACGGTGATCGCGCCGAGCGTCTCGACCGCGGCGATGCGCCGTGCGAGCACCTTGTGCCTGGCGATGCGCCATGCGCCGAGCGCAAGGAACACGGTGAGGATCACCGGAAACTCTTCCGGCAGGATCGCGATGGCCAGGGCCACGCCCGCGAGCAGGCTGTCGAGCAGGGTATGTCCGTCCCAAAGCCAGTCGAGCAAGGTCAGCCCGACCGCACAGGCGACGGCCGCCAGCGCAAAGTTGCGGATGAGCCCGCGCGACGCCTTTTGCAGCGGCGATACGGTTTCCACCGTATCGGCCAGCGCCTTGCCGATGCGGCCGATGGCCGTTTCGCTGGCCACGCCGACCACCCGTGCGGTACCGCGGCCGCGCGTCACGACGGTGCCGGCGAAGATCGCACGGCTCGCGACGGAGGCGCTTTTCACCACCGGCGCGGATTCGCCGGTGAGCAGCGATTCATCCGCTTCGAGATGGCCGTCCAGGAGTATCGCATCGGCCGCCACGCGGTCTCCTTCGCGCAGAACCAGCACATCGTCTCTCACCACCTCGGCGGCGGGCACGCGCCGTTCGAGGCCGTCCCGGATCACGTGCGCCTGCGGCGCCGAGAGATCGCGCAGGGCCTCAAGCGCGCGCTGCGTCTTGCGTTCCTGTACCAGCGTGATGCCGACGATCACCAGCACGGACAGCAGCAGGAACAGCGCATCGCTGCGCTCGCCCAGCGCGAGGTACACGGCGCCGGCGAACAGCAGCATCAGGAACATCGGCTCGAGCAGAACGCCGCGCGCGATCGCCCACAGCGACTTCGGGCGATGGGCGGGCAGCACGTTGGGGCCGTCGCGGAGCAGTCGCTCGCGCGCCTCGGCCTCGCTCAGGCCAAAGCCGGGCGGCGGTTCGGGCGCGGTCATCTCTCGACGACCAGCAGCGGGATGTCGCTATGGCGGAGCAGGTGACGGGTCACGCCGCCGAGCAGCCATTCGTTGAGGCGCGAATGGCCCCAGGCACCCATCACCAGCAGATCGGCGCGGCGGCCGAGCGCGTGCTGATGGATGACCTGGCCGTGGTCGTCGTCCTCGTCCAGCACTTCCCATTGCGCCGTGACACCCTGGCGCTCCAGCCAGTTGTCCAGCGCCAGCGGGATGCGGTTGTCGCTGGCGGGAGTGCGTGCGGCGCCATTGAGCACCACGATCTCTTCAGCGCGCGCCAGCAGCGGCGCGGCGGCACGTACCGCGCGCGCGGCCTCGGTGGAGCCGTTCCAGGCGATCGTCACCTGGCGTACGCCATCGTCGCCCGACCAGTGCTCGGGTACCAGCAGCATCGGTGCCGCGTCGGTGGAAAGTACGCGGCCGAGCGGATTGAAGCCGGAAGACAGCCGCGCCGCTTCGCGCGCGAGCCGGCCGATCACCAGATCGGCCAGGCTGGCGCGCCGCGAGATCACCGATTCGTAGAGCCCGCGATGCGCTTCCCAGCCGCCTTGCACGGCGTGTTGGCGGCACAGGTCGCGCCACCAGTCGCGCCGCCCGCGTGCCGTCAGCTCCAGTTCGTCCAGCACCAGCATGGCATCGGGCATGGCCAGCATGGCGGTAGGGCTCAGCTGCACCACTTGCAGGCCGGTGAGGCGCGCGCCGTGCTGTCGAGCCAGGCCGAAGGCGAAACGCAGTGTGGCGGAGGCATGTTCGTCCGCTTCGACGTCGACGATGAATTCCAGCATGGGTTTCTCCTGTGGGCCGCTCATCCGGGCGCTCAATGCGTGGCCCACTCCAGCCACCAGAATTCGGCCAGGCAGGCCAGCATGATCAGTGCGACCGGCAGCATCGGTCGCGCGATCGCTTCGTCCGGCGTGCCCAGCTTGCGGCCGGTGAACATCGCGCGGATCAGGTTCTCGCGATGCAGCCAGCTGCCCGCGATCGCGCCGGCGACGTGGGCGGCGACCAGCGCGATCATCAGGTTGGCTAGCACTTCATGCGTTTCGCCCGGCCATTTCGTCCCGGTGTCGTAGGCCAGCCAGCCGAAGAACGTCACCGCCAGGGTCATGGCCAGCAGCGCGAGGATCGCCATCGCGCCGGCCGGGTTGTGGCCGGTGTAGTGAGGCGGGTGGCCGCGCAGCATCTGCCCGAGGTAGCGCAGCGTCGCGCGCGGTCCGCGCACGAAGCTGCGGAACTTCGCATGCCGCGTGCCGATGACGCCCCAGAACAGGCGAAAGCCGACCAGCAGCGCCATGGTGTAGCCCAGCACCGCGTGCAGACGCCGCAGTCCGTCCTCTTCGGCCGTCAGCCAGGCGCCAGCGAAGCACAGCACCATCAACCAGT
Source organism: Dyella sp. CR10 (assembly GCF_055814425.1). Taxonomy (NCBI): domain Bacteria; kingdom Pseudomonadati; phylum Pseudomonadota; class Gammaproteobacteria; order Lysobacterales; family Rhodanobacteraceae; genus Dyella; species Dyella sp. CR10. The sequence continues at coordinate 2,319,417 of NZ_CP185986.1, read as the reverse complement.
GCGACAGGCGCACGGGCAGATCCCACACCAGGATCCGTTGCCGTGTTTCGTGCGTCCGCGTGGTGCTGCGCGTATGCATGACTGCCGTTCCGATCATCGTTGCGCGACATGCATTAGAGGCCGGGAGCGACAGGCATGGGTTGATGTGGATCAAGTCGGCCGGAGCCATGGCGCGCCTAAGCTCTTGCCGGCGGTTTCACCGCGGAGCGTTCACACTGGACGGGTTTCGCGCCACGCGGAAAAACGATGATCCGCAGCGGCACAACAGGAGCGGGAGAAGCGGCATGGCGGAACCCCTGACATCCGCGGGCGGCGAGCGCGCCTGGCGACGCCTGCCTGCGGGCGTGTGGCAGCTGGGCTTCGTGTCGCTGCTGATGGATGTCTCCTCGGAGATGATCCATGCCTTGCTGCCGGTCTATCTGGTGGCCGTGCTCGGCGCCTCGACGCTCACCGTGGGTTTCATCGAGGGCGTCGCCGAAGCCACCGCGTCCATCACCAAGATCTTTTCCGGAGCGCTGTCGGACTGGCTGGGGCGGCGCAAGCTGCTCGCGGCGATCGGCTATGGCCTGGCGGCCTTCACCAAGCCGGTATTCCCGCTCGCCACCAGCATCGGCTGGGTGGTCGCGGCGCGCTTCATCGATCGCATCGGCAAGGGCATCCGCGGCGCGCCGCGCGATGCGCTGGTGGCCGATATCGCGCCGCCGGGCCTGCGCGGCGCCGCGTTCGGGCTGCGCCAATCGCTGGATACCGCCGGTGCGTTCATCGGTCCGGCGCTGGCGATCGCCTTGATGTGGCTGACCAACCATATCCGCGCCGTGTTCTGGGCCGCCGTGCTGCCGGGCCTGGCCGCGTTCGCGCTGATCGCTTTCGTGGTGCGCGAGCCGGCCGAAAGGCCCGCGGCCTTGCGTGGTGCAGGCCTGCATTGGCGACGCGAACTAGGACGGTTGCCGGCGCGCTACTGGTGGATCGTGGGCGTGTCGGCGGTATTCACGCTGGCGCGCTTCAGCGAGGCCTTCCTGGTGCTGCGCGCGAAGGAGCTGGGTCTCGGACTGGCCTGGGTGCCGGCGGTGCTGGTGGCGATGAACATCGCCTATGCCGTGACCGCCTATCCGGTCGGCGTCCTGGCCGACCGCATGCGGCGCGCCGCGCTACTGCCGCCGGGTCTCGCGCTGCTGATCGCCGCCGACCTGTGCCTGGCCTTTGCCGGCGGATTGCCTGGCCTGGCCGTCGGCATCGTGTTGTGGGGGCTGCACATGGGCGTGACGCAAGGCCTGCTGTCCACGCTGGTGGCGGACGTGGCGCCGGCGAACCTGCGTGGCACCGCGTTCGGCGTGTTCAATCTGGTCGCAGGGTTGGCTGTGCTGGCTGCCAGCGTGATTGCCGGCGGGCTGTGGAGCGCATACGGTTCGCGTGCCACGTTTCTCGCCGGTGCCGGCTTCGCGGCGCTGACGCTCGCGATCCTGTTGCCGCTGCTGCGGCGCGATGGCCACCGCCAGGCCGGATGAGAGGAGCGCCGGGAACATGCTCGCGATGGTCCTGCGACATCCGCGCACGCCGCTGGTAGCGGAGCAACGGCCGGATCCCGTACCCGGCCCCGGCGAGGTACGCCTGCGCGTGGAAGCCTGCGGCGTGTGCCGCACCGACCTGCACCTGATCGACGACGAACTGCCGCAGGCGCACCTGCCGGTGGTGCCCGGTCACGAAGTGGTCGGTGTGGTGGAGGCGGTGGGCGCGGGCGTTTCGTCATGGAAGTGCGGCGACCGCGTCGGCGTGCCTTGGCTGGGCGGCGCCTGTGGCGTGTGCGACTACTGTGCGCACGGCCGCGAGAACCTGTGCGATACGCCGGAATTCACGGGCTGCACGCGCGACGGCGGCTATGCCACCCACGTGCTGGCCCATGCGGCGTTCTGCCTGCCGCTGCCGGCGCGCGACTATCCCGACGCCGCGCTCGCCGCGCCGTTGCTGTGCGCGGGCCTGATCGGCGGCCGCGCGCTGCGCCTGGCCGGCGCGGGCAGGGCGCTTGGGCTGTACGGCTTCGGCGCGGCGGCGCACATCCTGGTGCAGGTCGCGCGCGCCGAAGGCCGGCGGGTGTATGCCTTCACTCGTGCGGGCGATAGCCAAGCGCAGGCGTACGCGCGCTCGCTCGGCGCGGCGTGGGCGGGTGCTGCCGACGAAGCGCCGCCGGAACCGCTCGACGCGGCGATCATCTTCGCGCCTGCCGGCGAGCTGGTGCCCACCGCGCTGCGTGCCGTGCGCAAAGGCGGCACGGTGGTATGCGGCGGCATCCACATGAGCGACATTCCCAGCTTCCCCTACCGCCTGTTGTGGGAAGAGCGCCGGCTGCTCTCGGTGGCCAATCTCACGCGCGAAGACGGCCATGCGTTTCTCGCCGCCGCGGCCCGCGCCAAGGTGTCGACTCACGTGCACCGCTATCCGCTCGCCGACGCCAACCTGGCGCTGGCCGACCTGCGCGCCGGCCGCCTGCAAGGTGCGGCGGTGCTGCTGCCATGAACGCACAAGGTCTCATGCAGCCGCCCGCGGTGCGACGCGCGCATGTGGTCGCGCAGCGCCTGTTCGACCTTGCCTATGCCATCGATCTGGAGCGGGCGCGCGCGCTCTGCGCGGACCTGTCCGCGACGGAGGAGCGCCCCGGTTCGCTGACCTTCGGCGTGCCGCCGTTGCGGTTGGCGCTGGAGCCGGTGGACATCGAGGTGGCCGGGCAGCGCCTGGCCGGGGCCGTTTCCGCGCATCTGTACGACTTCGGCGCCATTACCCTGTCGATCAGCTTCGCCGCGCAGGACATGTCTTGGCCGGCCTTCGTCGAGTTCGCGCGGCAGATCGAGGAAGCCACGGCGCTGGGCAAGCCCGCGGCACCGTGGGCCGCGCTGCTGGAGCGAGTGAAAGCGCGCCTGGCGGGCGCACTGGTGCGGCCAGGCAGTTCGGTGATCCAGGAGGATTACCAATTGCTCGTTGTCGATGCCTTCGCCGAGCCGCCGCACGGCGATCTGCGCCAGGCGATGGATCTGGTGCCGCTGCTCGCCGCCGATGCCCGCCCGCTGTCGGTCGATACGCGCGAGGCATTGCTTCGCCATGCCTTCGCCTACCGCGCCGACGACTGCGTGGTGATCACCCGCGACCGTGCTTTTCTCTACCAGCCCGACGGCGATGCCGGCGTGGCCGCCGTGCTGGAAGTGGCCAACGCCCAGCTGCTGGAGCTGCGCTACTACAGCGCACTGCTCGATGCCGAGCTGCCGCGCATGTACGGCCTGGTGGCGCGTACCCGCGGGCTTTCGCCGTTGTTCGCGCCGGGCCAGCTCTCGCGCCTGGCGCGGCGCCTGTACACGCTGGTCGCCGAGGTCACCGAGCTGACCGAGAAGGTGGACAACGCCCTGCAGGTTACCGGTCACCCCTACCTGGCTCGCGTCTACACCACCACGCTGCAACTGTTCGGGGTGCCTGCGCTCGGCGCGGCGGTGGACCGCAAGCTGGCGATCGTGCGCGACACCTACGCCGCGCTGTACGACGAGGCCTCGGTCAGCCGCGCCGGCTTGCTGGAGGTGACCATCATCGTGCTGATCGCGGTGGAGCTGGTGCTGGCGCTATTTCGCCGCTGACCTGCCGCAGGCGGCGTTCCGCGTTTGATCTGCGTCAACACGCTGGCGCTGCGCTTTGCGCAACCTAGGCCGCATCAGAACGACGGAGGCCGGCCATGCGCACCGACGGGCAACTGCAGAAGGACGTCATAGACGAACTGAACTGGGAGCCGGCCGTGCAGGCCAGCCGCATCGGCGTCGAGGTGGACAACGGCATCGTCACCCTGGCCGGTACCGTTGGCGGCTACATGGAGAAGTACGCGGCAGAGCGGGCCGCCCAGCGCGTGGCCGGCGTGCGCGGCGTGGCAGTGGAGCTGGCGGTGGAGCTGTCCGGCAACCACCATCGCACCGACGCCGACATCGCCGATGCGGCCACCCGTGCCATCGAATGGAATGCCTCCATTCCTCAGGGCAGCGTGAAGGTCGCGGTCGAAGCCGGCCGTGTCACCCTTACCGGCGACGTGCCGTGGGCCTATGCGCGCAAGGTCGCCAGGGACTGCGTGTCCGGCCTGCTCGGCGTGAAGGATGTGATCAATCTGATCGCGGTCAAGCCGTCGGTCACCGTGCATGGCATCAAAGGCCAAATCGAAGCGGCGCTGCAGCGGCAGGCGCATCGCCACACACGGCACATCGACGTTGCCGTCGACCACGGCACCGTCACGCTCAGCGGAGAAGTCGATTCGCTCAGCGAGCGCGACGCGATCGAGCAGGCCGCGTGGAGCGCGCCGGGCGTGCAGAACGTGGTCGACCGCATCACGGTGCATTGATGCAAGCGGAGTGCCGGGTTACGCGAAGTCGGACGAGGAGCGCCACCATGCTGGCCAGAGACATCGGCACCGCGCGGGTCATCCAGGCCGAATCGGCGCAGAGCCTGCGCGAGGCGGCGGACATCATGCACCGTCATCAGGTCAGCTGCCTGGTGGTGGTCGATGACGCGCGTTCGCCCGGTCCGCCGCTGGGCGTGATCACCGAGCGCGACGTGATGACCGCCACGCTCGTGTTCGGCCGCAATCCCGATACCACCCCGGTCGCCAGCGTGATGGCGCGTCCGCCGGTGATCTGCCGCGACGACAGCACCTTTACCGAATTGATCGCCATCATGCGCGGCAGCGGCCTGCGCCGCCTGCCGGTGGTGGACGCCACCGGCGCGCTGGTCGGCATCGTCACCGCCGACGATGTCATTGCCGCCATGGCCGAACTGATGGAGAGCCTTGCGCGCGCCCTCATCGTCGATCCGCTGTTCGATCATGAGCCGCGCTGACCAGGCATCGCCGGCGGAGCAGGGCGCCGCATGCCCCATGCCGACGGAGCATCCGCCGGAAGTGCCGCGCCCGTCGCTGTCCTTCGAGCGCCTGCGCCGCATCGGCATCGACACCGGCGATGAGTACGTGGTGTACCTGCATGAAGGATCGCCGATCTGCCGCGCGGAGGGTTTCGGCGCGCACAGCCGCGTGCAGGTGAGTATCGGCGGCCGCCAGCTGGTGGCCCGCCTGAACATGGTGCGCGACGCGATGCTGACCGCCGAAGAGGCCGGGCTGTCGGAGCCGGCGTGGCTGCATCTGCATCCGCAGCCGGGCGAATCGGCGACATTCGCGCATCCGGCCAGCGTGGAATCGCTGTCGTTGGTACGCGCCAAGATCCACGGCCAGGCGCTGAGCGCCCAGTCGTATCAGGCGATCATGCGTGACGTGGCGGCCCGCCGCTATTCGGGGCTGGAGCTCGCCGCGTTCGTCACCGCCTGCGCCAACGGCCATCTCGCGTCGCAGGAAGTCAGCGCGCTCACCGGCGCCATGGTCGCCACGGGCAGCCACCTGCATTGGCCCTACGACGTGGTGGTGGACAAGCATTGCATCGGCGGCCTCGCGGGCAATCGCACCACGCCCATCGTGGTGGCCATCGTCACCTCGCTGGGCCTGGTGATGCCCAAGACCTCCTCGCGCGCGATCACCTCGCCGGCCGGCACGGCCGATACCATGGCGATGCTGGCGCCGGTGGAGCTGACGCTGGAGCAGCTGCGCCGTACGGTCGAGCGCACCGGAGGCTGCCTCGCCTGGGGCGGTTCGATCGGTCTGAGCCCGGCGGACGACGTGATGATCCATATCGAGCGTGCGCTGGACATCGACAGCGAAGGCCAGCTGGTGGCATCGGTGCTGTCCAAGAAGATCGCCGCCGGTTCGACCCATGTGCTGATCGATATTCCCGTCGGCCCCACCGCCAAGGTGCGCGATCTGGCCCAGGCCAACTCGCTGGCCGATGGCTTGCTGCGCGTGGCGGCCGATTTCGGCATGCGCGCGCAGTGCCTGATCACCGACGGCAGCCAGCCGATCGGCCGTGGCGTGGGTCCGGCGCTGGAAGCGCACGACGTCCTGGCCGTGCTGCGCCGCGACGCGGACGCGCCGTCCGATTTGCGTGAGCGCGCTCTGCTGCTGGCCACCACGCTGCTGCAGCTGGCCGGCGTCACACGCAACAAGGCTGGCGCGCGCGCCATGGCAACCCAGGCGCTGGACAGCGGTGCCGCGTGGGATCAGTTCCAGAAGATCGCCGAGGCCCAGGGCGGCCTGCGCACGCCCGGACGCGCGCCGCAGCAGTATCCGGTAGTAGCGCCGCTGTCCGGACGCGTACGCGCGATCGACAATCGGCAGTTGTCGCGCGCGGCCAAGCTCGCCGGCGCGCCGATGTCGCCCCTGGCCGGACTGGAGCTGCACGCGCATCTGGGCGACCGGATCGAAGTGGGGCAGCCGATGTTCACCGTGCATGCGCAAAGCCGCGGCGAACTGGCTTACGCGCTGGAATACGTCCAGCGCCATCCGTGCATCGTCACCGTGGCGGCGTGCTCATGAACCGGGCGGTCTACGCCATGCCGGGCAACCAGGCGCTGGCCGATGCGCTGGCGGGCTGGCGCGGGTTGCCGCGCCACGCGCTGGAGGTCCATCGATTTCCCGACGGCGAATCGCTGGTGCGCGTCGACGCGCCGCCCGCCGGCGGTGAGGCGATCATGGTGTGCACGCTGGACCATCCCGACGACAAGCTGCTGCCGCTGTTGATGGCGGCCGCCACGCTGCGCGAACTCGGTGCCGGGCGCGTCGGCCTGGTCGCGCCCTACCTGGCCTATATGCGCCAGGACGCACGCTTCCATCCGGGCGAGGCGATTTCCTCGCGCATCTTCGGCCGCCTGCTGGACGAACGCTTCGACTGGCTGGTCACGGTGGATCCGCACCTGCATCGCCATCACAGCCTGGCCGAGGCGGGGTTGCCGCGCGGCCGTGTGGTCGCCGCTGCGCCCGCGCTGGCGGCATGGTTGCGCGCCAACGTGCAACGGCCGTTGCTGATCGGTCCCGACGAGGAAAGCGCGCAATGGGTGGAGCGCGTCGCCGCGCTGGCCAAGGCGCCGGCGGTGGTGGCCGCCAAACGGCGCTTCGGCGATCGCGACGTGCGTGTGAGCTTGCCGGATCTTTCGATGTGGCGGGATCGCCAGCCCGTGCTGCTGGACGACATCATCGCCAGCGGGCATACGTTGCTGGAGAGTATCGCCGGCATGCGCGGCGCCGGCTGGCCCGCGCCCCTGTGCGTGGCCGTGCACGGTCTGTTCGCCGATACCTCGCTGGCACGCCTGCGCGACGCCGGCGCGCCCGCCGTGATCACCACCAACAGCGTGCCGGGCGAAACCGCCATGGTGGATCTGAGCGCGGATCTGGCGGCGGCGTTGCCGGAAGCCTGAAGCAGCTCATCTCATGGTGGCGGCGAGTTTCACGCGCAGCTGCGCCAACGGCAGCGTATTGAGCACGTCGCTGGCCTCCAGCCAGCCGCGGCGCGCCTGGTCAATGCCGGCGTCCAGCCAGCGCAGATCCTCGCCGCGATGCGCATCGCTGGAAATGACCACCGGCACGCCGGCTCCCTTGGCCTGCCGGCATTGCGTGTCGAACAGGTCCAGACGGTCCGGTTGCGCATTGAGTTCCAGGAAGCAGCCGCGCTCGCGCGCATGCGCCAGCACGCGCTCGAAGTCGAATTCGTATGGGCCGCGGGTGCCGAGCAGGCGACCGTTCGGATGGGCGAGGATGCTGAAATAGCGATGATCCATCGCGCGCAACAGCCGTTCGGTCTGTCGCGCGGACGTCAGCTCGAAGGCCGAATGCACCGCGCAGACGACCAGGTCCAGTCGCGCCAGCACGCTGTCGGAAAGATCGAGTTTGCCGTCCGGCAGGATGTCCACCTCGATCCCCTTGAGCAGCACGACGCCGCGCAGCCGCTCGTTGAGTCGGTCGATCGCATCGATCTGCTGGTGCAGGCGCCGGGCGTCGAGGCCATGGGCGACGTGCAGGCTGCGCGAGTGGTCGGTGATGGCCAGGTAGCGCAAGCCGGCGGCGCGCGCCGCCTCGGCCATGCGCGCGAGCGATTCGTGGCCATCGCTGGCGTCGGTGTGGGCGTGCAGGTCGCCTTGCAGATCCGTGCGCTCGATCAGATGCGGCAGGCGGTGCGCTCGCGCCGCCTCGATCTCGCCCTGGTTCTCGCGCAATTCCGGCGGGATGCATGGCAAGTCCAGCGCCGCGTATACCGACGCTTCGGTCGTCCCGGCCACGCGCCGCGCGCCGCGGTACACGCCGTATTCGTTGATCTTCAGCCCACGTTCCTGACCCATCCGCCGCAGCACGATGTTGTGCGCCTTGGAGCCGGTGAAATACACCAAAGCCGCGCCAAAGCTGGCCGGGCGCACCACCCGCAGATCCACCTGCAAGCCATTGGCCAGCACGATGCCGGCACGCGTGGTGCCACGCGACAGCACGCGCGCGGCCGCTTCGAAGCTGCATAGCCCGTCGATGGCGGTCCGGCCCGAGCGGGCCACGGCCAGCAGGTCCACATCGCCCACCGTGTCGCGCCGTCGGCGATAGCTGCCCGCCACCACCACCGTGGCGACCCCGGGAATCGCCCGCAGGTAGGCCAGCAGGTTTTCGACATCGGCAGCGACGCGCGCCAGCGGCCAGCGCGTGGAGCGCTCCAGGTGGGCGGCGATGGCTTCGGCGATGCGTTTCTCGCTGACCTTGCCGAAGCCGGGGATTTTCTGGATGCGTCCGGCGCGTGCGGCTTCCAGCAGCTGCGCGGGCAGGTAGGTGCCTAGCTCGTGATAGAGCGTCTGCACCCGCTTGGGACCGAGGCCTGGCACTTGCAGCAGCGCGGTGATGCCGGGCGGGAATTCCTCGCGCAGGCGTTCCAGCGCGCTCATGTGGCCGGTATCGAGCATTTCCTCGATCTTGCCGGCGAGGTCGTCGCCGATGCCGGGCAGGTCGTCGATCGGCGCCTGGCGCTGACGGCGCTTGCTCATTTCCTCCGGCCACACGGCGAGCGTGCGGGCGGCATTGCGGTAGGCGCGGATGCGGAAAGGATTGGCCTGCTGCAGTTCGAGCAGATCGGCCATCTCGTCGAAGGCGGCGGCGATGGTGGCGTTGCGCGGGAGCATGCGCGGGGGCTCGGGTCGTGTCTGGTCTTGCGGCGCCATGGATGGTTTTCGAGCGGTCGCTTCGTGTCCAAGGCCGGGCCGCCGCCGTGCCCCCGGTCGCGTTACCGGGACCTCCGGTGCGTGATCAGAGCAGGCGACGGCGAATCAGGCGATGGCATCAGGACGGGTGGCGCTGGAATTCGCGCGGAAAGGCCTCCTGCAGGCGTTCCTTCAGTTCCTGCGTGCTTGCCGAGACGAGATCGTGGCGGATCTCGCCCACCACGCGCCGGTGCAGCGCCTCGGGAAGATGCTCGCGCAATACCCCCAGGAAACGCGGGGGCGCGACCAGGATCAGGTGTTCGTACTGCTGGCGCGCGGCGTCATGTTCCAGCCGCTCGGCCACCGCGCGCGCGAACTGCTGTTCGCTCTTCTCGCGCAGGGTGGTATGCGGCTCGATCGCCGAGCGATGGGCGCTGCCGCTCTCGATGGTGCGCGGCAGACGGTCGTTGAGGTCGCGGTCGTGCGTGACCGTGCGTCGTTCCGGATTGCTGAGGCAGGCTACCTCGGCCATGGCGTCGCGCCCGTCGATCTGGAACAACCGCGCTCTGGCGGCATCGGTGATCAATACCCAAGTGTGGCTCATATGCGCTCTCCGGGCGCGCGTGGCGTGCGGCGCCTTGTTCATGTCAGTTCGAGTTCGAACGTCACGACCGCCGGATCCTCCGGATCCGGACGGCTGCGGAATCCCAGCCGCTCGGCCAGCGCGTGCGCGCCTGCGCAGCGGACCGCGTCCACCGCATACATCCAGCGCACGCCCTGCGCGCGCGCCACGCCGATCAAGTGATGCATGAGCAGGCGGCCGACCCCCTGGTGCTGCCAGGCCGGGTCGACCGTCACGGCGCAATCGCAACGGGTGGCGTCGTCGTGCAAGCGGTAGCAGGCGGCGCCGATCTCGCGCGCCTGCGGTTCGTCGCCGACCAGCGCCACCAGGACGAATTCGCGCGAGGTATCCACCTGGGTCAGCTCGCGCGCGGTGTCCGCGCCGCGGTCCTTGATCAGGCCAAGGAAACGGTAAGAAAGCGCTTCGGCGGTGAGGCGCGAGAGGAAGGCCTGTTCGCGCGAGACATCGGCCGGAAGCAGCGGGCGGATACGGACCGTGGTGCCGTCGCGCAGATGCTCCATCAACGCCGGCGGCGTAGGCGATGGGTGGCTCGGGCGTGTCTGGATCATGGCGGCCTCCCGCCAGGTGGCCGGTCAGCGTGGCGCGGAGCGAGATACCATCTTCTGTGCCTGTTCCATGCCGTGCGAGGACAGGGCGCCGAGCAGGCCGAACATGGTCTGGCTCTCCTGCACGTAATCGCTTACGAGCGCGGCCAGCGCCTTGCTCTGCAGCGTCGCGATGTCTTCCGGCTTGCGGCATTGGGCGAAGCGGGTGAGCAGCTCCATGTCCTTTTCGAAACGCTCGTTGAGGAAGCGCACCGCTTCGGCGTGCACCTTGCCCGTATCGCGCATCCAGGCGGTCAGCGCCCCGGACATGGCGGTCAGCGATTGCGTGGCCAGATCCGACATGGCCTGGAGATTTTCGTTCGGCACGGTTTGCGGCTTGGTCATGGCTTAAGTCCCGCGGTAGGCATGGAGGTACGCCACCCACCCTAGGCGCGCCGCACCCACGCGGTATTGACGCTGATCAAGTCCTCCCGCTTGGGCCTTTCGCCGCACATTGCCGCCGATGCCGCGCGCTGCGCGACGCGCGGCCGAGCATGCTGTCGTAGCGGCGCAGAAATCGCGCCAGCGTGATCCAGCCGTCAACCGTCCGACTGTTCTTCGGGTCGGGCTTGCGGGCCGGTGCCGCAGGGCGGGTGCCCGCATCCGCAGAGGGTTTCAGGGACATGACTGGACGCCGCCTTGTGGCAGTGGTCGCTGCAATACAGGCCTTCGGAGGCGACCATGCATTTGCACGGCGCATGGCCGCATTTGAAACCGTTCTCGGCCATGGCTCGGGTTCTCCAGCAAGGAAGTGGCTTTACTTTCGCGCCGCGGCTGTCCAGAGGCCGTGGATCGCGCGTGAGCGATCCGGCAAGGCAGTGGCGACAGGCCCCGATCCGGCATACGCTCACGCTCTTCGTTCGACCGCGCGCGCTTCAGTGCGCCACAGCTTCAAGGAGCCTTCGGATCATGAAAGCCACCTGCGCCGGCGAAGCCCGCAAGCTCGAAGACATCCCCAATATCGGCCCGTCCCTCGCCGGCGACCTGCGCGGCCTGGGCATCCTCACCCCGCTGGACGTCAAGCGCATGCGGCCTTTGCAGGCCTATGAGCAGTTGCGTACGCCGATGGGCAAGCGGCACGACCCGTGCGTGCTGGACGTGTTCCTCGCCGCGCACGATTTCATGAATGGCGCCGAGGCGCGCCCCTGGTGGGCCTACACCGCGCAACGCAAGGCCATGCTCGCGCCGCACCGCTGAGGCATCGAATGACGCTTCAGCCGTGGACCGCCGCCACGGCGGCCTTGAGGGTTTCCGGCGAGGCATGCTCGACCAGCGGATAGAGAATGGGCGCATCGATCGACGGCTGGATGGCAGCGCGCATGTTGATCTGCGTTTCGACGCCGAGCGAGACCAGATCGTCCATGAGATCGTGCATGTCCTGGCGCGCGCCCAGCCGTTGCGCGAGCGTCAGGGCATAGCCGGCCGAGCAGGCCGAGCGGACGGCATCGGCCCCCGAGATGATGTGGGCATACCCTTGCGACAGCAGCGGATCGATCGCATCGGTGACGTTGTTGGCGAGCAGGGCCAGGCGCCGCTGCGACGAGATGGCCGTCAGCTGGAGGTGGCGCAGGCCATGGCGCTGTGCGTCATCGATCCGCTCCGGCAGCAGCTCGCGCAGTCGATGGCCGAACGCCGGAGCATCCTTCAGCGCGAAGGGCGAGCCGCGATCCGTGGCCAGTTGAAGGCTGCCACGCAAGCAGCCGCGCGCCAGGCTGCGTGCGATCGTGCCGGCGGTCCAGCGACCGGCGGCGCTGCCGTATGGCTGGCGCAGCTGGGCCAGGGCGTCGGCCAGGCCGATCAGGCCGATGCGCAAGCGTGCGCCGCCGAGGTTGTCGCGAACCGTTGCCAATTGCGCGGCATTGTCCAAGGCGCGCACCGCCAGCTCGGCGGCATGTTCGAAGGCCTCGTGCCGGAATCCGGCCCGTGGCGTGAAAGGCGATTGCACGAAGACCGCCGCATTCAGCACGGCGACCAGATCATCCTGCGGCCATATGGCCACGGTCGTGCCGGCGCCGATCACAATGCGTTCGTCCAGCAGCAGGCGCCAGCCGAGATGAGCGTCGAGCAGCTGCTGCTCGAACTCGGCCCGGTGTGTGGCCGGTTCGGCGCGCGACAAGGTGCGCGCTACCCGCCGCCAGGTGTCGTTGATGGAGACATCGCGCAGCCGTCCTTCCTCGCGCCAGCGAAACCAGGCATCCCAGGCTTCGACGGCGACGATGTCGTGGAAAGGCGAGGAGTGACGCATGCTCGGTGACTGGTGGCGGGGAGGGGAGTCGACGCCAGTGTGCGCAACTGCCGCCTCGTGTCATTGAGCCACGTCAACCCTGCTTGTGTCGCTCATCGTTACGCACTGTTACAAACCGTTGCGATGCGGACGTCACCCTGTGACAGAGCGCTCCTACGATTTCTTCTAAGGCAGGAGATGCCACCAAGGCCAAGGGGAAACGTCATGAGCATGCAAGCCGAAACCATCGCCGCACAGGCCGCGCATACACCATCGGTTGCGCATGAAGCCGCTTTCGCCGGGCTGGATATCGAGCAACTGCGCCGGTACGTGCCGGTGATGCGGCACAAGCTGGCCACGGGTCAGTACCTGTACCACGCCGGGCAGCCGTTCCAGGCAGTGTATTTCGTGCAATCCGGTTGCCTGAAGACAGTGGAGCTTGCCGACGATGGACGTGACCAGGTCACCGGCTTCCGCATGCGTGGCGATTTCCTCGGCGTGGAAGCGATCGGACTGAAACAGCACGCCTGCAGCGCGGTGGCGCTGGAATCGGGCGAGGTGTGGGAACTGCCATACCCGGCCATGCTCGCCGCCTGCCGCGAGATGCCGGAATTGCAAGCGCGCCTCACCGCCGCATTGGCCGAAGAGATCCGCAACGACCACGCCTGGATGCTGGCCATCGGCACGCTCAACGCCGAGCAGCGCGTGGCGAGTTTCCTGGTGGACGTGGCCAGGCGCTATGCGCGCATGGGCTATAGCGCGCGCCATTTCATCCTGCGCATGCGCCGCACCGACATGGCCAACTTCCTCGCGCTCAAGCATGAGACGGTGAGCCGCGTGATGTCGCGCCTCGACGAACTGCGGCTGATCGAAGTGGAGCGCCGCGAAGTGCGCGTGCTGGACGACGCGGGACTGCGCCAGCTGGCGGGCATGCGCGTGTGAGGTTGGGCGAAGGGCGAGCAGCGAGGGCGTAGCGTTGGAAGTCGGCACCTCTCCCTGGGTGTGCCGGCTTCTGCGCCCTCACTGCTCGCTCTTCGCCGCGCGGAGAGGCCGGCACGGCGTCGCGAAGAGCCATCCGGCGGGCCATTGATGCCGGTCAAATCCGGCTTTCCGGCACATCACTAGGGTGCAGGCATGAGCACTGCAGCGATCGTCGCCCGCGACCTGAGCAAGTGGTTCGGCGAAGGCGACGCCAGGACCGTCGCGGTCAATGGCGTCAGCTTCGAAGTCCGCTTCGGGGAAATGCTGTTCATCGTGGGTCCTTCCGGCAGCGGCAAGACCACGTTGCTGAGCATGATCTCCGGCATTCTGCGCCCCAGCGCCGGGCAGGTCGCCGTGGAGGGACGCGACCTGTGGAGCCTGGATGCCGATGACCTCGCCGAATTCCGCCTGGGCACCATCGGCTTCGTGTTTCAGGATTACCACCTGTTTCCCCGGCTCACGACCGAGGAGAACGTAGCCATTCCGCTCATCCTGCGGCACCGCGGCTGGGAGGATGCCATCGCCGAAAGCCGGCAGGATCTGGCGGTGGTCGGGCTGGCCAATCGCGGCGCGTTGCCGCCGCCGCGGCTGAGCGGCGGCGAGCAGCAGCGTGTGGCGATAGCGCGCGCCTTGGCGGGGCGGCCGAAGCTTCTGATCATGGACGAACCCACCGCCTCGCTGGATGGCGATACCGGCCGCAACATCATGCAGTTCGTGCGCAGCCAGGTATTGGCGGCGGATCGCTGCATCCTGATCGTCACCCACGACGCACGCATTTTCGAATTCGCCGACCGGATCATGCACATGGAAGACGGCCGCATCAGCGGCTACGAGCGCGCGCCGGCATGAACCGTTCGCGCCTGATCTTCGTCTTTTCGTGCATCGGCCTGCTGGTGGCCGTGGCAAGCGCGGTGTGGTCGGCGCTTCCCAACAAGACGCAGCCGCCGCAGTTCACGCCTGCGACCAACCCGTACGAACACGGCATCTTCGCCAATGGCATCGTCGAGAGCGACCTGGGCAGCGGCGAGAACATCAACATCTATCCCGAAGTGCCCGGTCGCGTGGTGCGCGTGCGGGTTCGCGAAGGCGACCGGGTGAAGGCCGGCGCGCCGCTGGTCGAGCTCGACGATTCGGTGCAGCGCGCCGCGGCGGAGCAGCAGAAGCAGCAGGCCAACGCGGCCGAAGCGCTGCTGCGCGAGCTCAAGGCGATGCCGCGGCCGGAAACCCTCGCCGTGGTCCGGGCGCAGGTGACGCTGGCCGAAGCCGCGCGCAAGACCGCGGGCGATCAGTTCGACAAGCTGCGGCGCTCGCACGAAGCCGAGCCGCGTTCGATCAGCCAGGATGCGCTGGACAACGCCGCCAATGCACTGCACGCGGCGGATGCGTCGCTGCAGGTCGCGCGACGCCAGTACGAGCTGACCCGCGCCGGCGCCTGGGCTTACGACATCGACAACCAGCAGTTGCAGTATGCGGCGCTCAGTCAGGCTTACGAGGCATCGCACGCGCTGCTGGACAAGTACACCCTGCGCGCCACGGCCGACGGCGTGGTGCTGGCCGTCAACGCGGCGGAGGGCAGCTACGTCTCCACCCAGGGCGCCTACGACAGCTACACGCAGGCCTTCAAGCCGCTGCTGGTGATGGGCACGCCGCAGGACTACCTCGCCGTGCGCTGTTACATCGATGAGATCCTGGTGGACCGCCTGCCGCCGCCCGGGCGCATCCGCGCGGAAATGACCGTGCGCGGCACCAGCCAGAAGATCCCGCTGGAATTCGTGCGCGTGCAGCCGTACGTATCGCCGAAGATCCAGCTTGCCGATCAACGTCAGGAACGCGTGGACCTGCGGGTGCTGCCGGTAGTGTTCCGTTTTCGCCGTCCGGGCGCGCTGCGCATCTACCCGGGTCAGCTGGTGGACGTCTATGTGGGCGAGAAATAGCCCGCGCGCGCTGGTCATCGCCACTTCCCTGGCATTGGCCGCATGCAAGGTGGGGCCGGACTTCGTGCGTCCGTCGCCTCCCGCGGAGACGGCATACGTTCCCGCCGGCATGGCGGCGGCCGTGATGGATGGGGCAGGGCAGACACAGCACATCGATCCGGGTGCTCCAGTCACTTCCGATTGGTGGCGATTGTTCGGTTCGCGCGAACTCGATGCATGGGTGCGCGAAGGCCTGGCGGCCAATCCCGGGCTCGATGCGGCGCAGGCGACCCTGCGCCAGAGCCAGGACGAACTGCGCGCCGGCTATGGCGTGTTCTTTCCGCAGGCAGGCGTCGGGCTGGCGGCTTCGCGCCAGCGCAGCCTGCCGGCGCGCAACGGCCTGAGCGGCGCGGGCAGCGTGTTCAGCCTGTTCACGCTGGGCGCCACCATCGATTACGCGCTGGACGTGTTCGGTGGACAGCGGCGCGCGGTGGAAGGGCTCGCCGCACAGCGCGACTACCAGCGCTATGCGCTGCTCGCGGCGGAACTCGCGCTGGCCGGCAATCTCGCCAATACCGCGTTGGCTCGCGCCGCCTATGCCGAACAGATCGAGGTCACCGAAGCGCTGGCTGGACTGCAACGCGACCAGCTGGCGATCACGCAGGCCCGTGCCAAGGCCGGCACCACACCGGAGTCGCAGGTGTGGGCCGTGCGCGCGGCACTGGCCGCGACCGAAGCGACGCTGCCCGGCTTGCGTCAACGGCGGGACCAGGCCGACCACTTGCTCGCGGCGCTGCTCGGTCGCGCGCCGGCGCGCGGACCCGTGCCTGCCTTTCGCCTGTCCTCACTTCGCCTGCCCGACGAGCTTCCGCTCAGCCTGCCTTCTGCGCTGGTGCGTCAGCGACCGGACGTTCTTGTCGCCGAAGCCCAGCTGCACGTCGCGACAGCGCAGGTAGGCGTCGCGACGGCGGCGCTATTTCCACGCTTCTCGCTCAGCGGCAGCTATGGCGGCGGAAGTAACGCGTTCGGCTCGCTGGACGCGGCCAGGAACCGCTTCTGGAGCGCCGGCGCGGAGGCCGACTGGCCGGTCTTCCAGGGCGGTTCGGCCTGGTTCGGCCGCAAGGCGGCGCTCGAAGGGCAGCGCCGCGCGCTGGCTCTCTACCGCCAGGCGGTGCTGGCGGCGTTCGCCCAGGTGGCCGATGCGCTCACCGCCCTGGAGCACGATGCGCAAGCAGTGCAGGCCGAGCAGGAAGCGATGCATGCGGCGGGCGAATCGCTGGCGCTGGTGCAGGCGAATTACCGCGCAGGCGTCGCCGGCTACCTGGACGTGCTCAACGCCGATCTGCAGTACCACCAGGCACGGCTCGCCTTCGTGCAGGGCCAGGCTTTGCGCTACCAGGACACCGTGGCGCTCTATGTCGCGCTGGGCGGCGGCTGGTGGAACGCGCCGGATGTGGCGCCGCTGGCGGAGGGACGGCGATGAAGCGCGGAGGGCTGTTCCTGCTTGCCTACAAGCTGCTGGTCAACGACCGCGGCAAATTCTCCGCCTTGCTGACGGGGATCACCTTCGCCGCGTTCCTGATGGTGCAGATGACGTCGATGTTCGCCGGCATCCTGATCCGTTCTTCCTCCACCGTCGCCAACATCGGAGCCAGGATGTGGGTAATGGACCCGGCAGTGAACACCGTGGCCAATACCATTCCCATGCCCGACTACCTGCTGGACGCGGTGCGCAGCGTCGACGGCGTGCGCTATGCCGTGCCGCTGTACACCGGCGGCGCGCTGGTCAAGCTGCGCAACGGCGGCTACCAGGCGGTGAGCGTGATCGGGCTGGATGACACCAGCCTGTACGGCCGCCCGGCGTTGAAGCGGGGCAACATCCAGGATATCTACGCCGACAATGCCTTCATCGCGGTGGACGATGCCGAGTTCGTCAAGCTCGGCAAGCCCGATGTCGGCACCGAGTTCGAGCTCAACGATCATCGCGGCGTGATCGTGGGCGTGGCGAAAGTCGCTTCCTATGGCCTGTTCGGCATCCCGACGCTGTACACCACCTACAGCCGCGCGATCGAGTACGTGCCGGGCACGCGCTTCACCGTGTCCTACATCCTGGTGGAGCCCAAGAGCGAGCAGGCGGTGGCCGGCATCAAGCGGGAAGTGGCGAAGCTGGGCTACCTGGCCCTGACCGCCGACGAGTTCGACAAGCGCATCGCCGATTTCTACAAGTACCAGACCGGCGTAGGCACCAACATCATGCTGATGACCATCATCAGCTTCATCGTCGGGCTGTCGATTTCGGCGCAGACGTTCTACACCTTCATCCTGGAAAATCTGGACAAGTTCGGCGCACTCAAGGCGATCGGTGCCAAGGGGCGCGAACTGGTCTACATGATCCTTTTCCAGGTCGCCTTCACCAGCCTGACCGGTTACGGCCTTGGCGTGGGGTTGTGCGCGCTGCTGATCGGGGTGGCGCGCCTGCGCATTCCGGACTACGCCGCGACGATCACCTTCACCAATCTCGCCCTTGGTCTGGCCATGGTGCTGGCGATCGCGGCGATCTCCAGCTATATCGGCGTGCGCCGGGTGCTGCGCATCGAGCCGTTCGACATCTTCCGCAGCTGAGGCGTCAGCCCATGTGCTGGCCGCCATTGATATCGATGGTGGCGCCGGTGATGAAGCCCGCATCGTCGCGCACCAGCATGGCCACGACGCTGGCGATCTCCTCCGGCAAGCCCAGGCGCGCTACCGGAATGTCCTGGACGATGCGCTTGAGCACGTCCGGCGCCACCGCGCCGACCATCTCGGTTTCGCAGTAGCCGGGGGCCACCGCGTTCACGGTGATGCCCTTGCGCGCACTCTCCAGCGCCAGCGCCTTGGTGAAGCCGATCACGCCCGCCTTGGAGGCGGCGTAGTTGGCCTGGCCGAGCTGGCCTTTCTCGCCGTTGATCGAGCTGATGTTGACGATGCGGCCGAAGCCGCGCTCGCGCATGCCGCCGACCACATGCCGGCACATGTTGAACATCGAGCCGAGGTTGGTGCGGATGACTTCCCACCATTGTTCTTCGCTCATGCGATGCAGCATCGCATCGCGGGTGATCCCGGCGTTGTTGACCAGGATGTCCACCGGGCCGAGGTCCCGTTCGATGCGGAGGAGGCCCTCGGCGCAGGCGGCATGGTCGGAGACGTCCCAGCCGTACACCGGAATGCCGGTGTCGCCGACGAAGGCCTGCGCCGCCTGTTCGTTGCCGCGGTACACCGCGGCGACCACGCAACCTTCTTCCCGCAGGCGGATGGCGATGGCGCGGCCCAGGCCGCGGGTTCCTC
Source organism: Dyella sp. CR10 (assembly GCF_055814425.1). NCBI lineage: Bacteria > Pseudomonadati > Pseudomonadota > Gammaproteobacteria > Lysobacterales > Rhodanobacteraceae > Dyella > Dyella sp. CR10. The sequence goes on along the minus strand of NZ_CP185986.1, from coordinate 2,300,685 downwards.
CAGTGACGACGGCGATGCGCGGCATGGCGGTTCACTCCTGGTGCAAAGGGAAACGTGTCCATGACGCCAAAGCGCGCCGCCGGCGTCATTGATCCGCATCAAGCGCGAGGCAGGGAAGGCGGCCATCGCGCCGGATTGACGATAGTCAAGTCATTATCGACCGGGAGGATCACAGTGCGCAGCGACGCTGGTCGTTTCATCCGTGCCGGCGTCTGCATAACCCGTGCCGCCATGCGGAGGGCCATCGATGACGCTGCCTCGCCAAGGTTATTTCAACGACCGTGAACATGCCGCCGAAAGGTTGGCGGACGCACTCATGGGCTATCGCGGTCAGAACCCGTTGATCCTGGCCATTCCCCGCGGCGGCGTGCCGATCGGTCGCCTGCTGGCCGATCGGCTGGGTGGGGAGCTGGATGTCGTACTCGTGCGGAAACTCGGCGCGCCCGGCCACGAGGAATTCGCCATCGGTGCGGTGGACGAGGCGGGTAACGTGCAATTGGCCGACTATGCCGGCGGCGTCGGCGCGGATGCCGCCTATGTGGAGCGCGAGGCGACGCGCCAGCGTGCGTTGATCGCGCGCCGGCGCGAGCTGTACAGCCCGCACCGCCAGGCGGTCGATCCGGCCGGACGCGTGACGATCGTGGTGGACGACGGCCTGGCGACAGGTTTCACCATGCGCGCCGCGCTGGCCTCGGTGCGCACGCGCCGGCCGGCGCATCTGGTGTGCGCGGTGCCGGTCGCTTCGCCGCGCAGCCTGGCCGAGACGCGTGCGCTGTGCGACGACATCGTGTGCCTGGCCGCGCCGCACGAATTCATGGCGGTGAGCCAGTACTACGGGGCCTTCCCGCCGGTGGAGGACGACGAAGTGGTCGGGTTGTTGTCCCGCGCGCGGCCGCCCGCCGGTTCGGCCATGGCCTTGCCCGTGCGCATCCCGGTGGAGGGGCTGCAGTTGCAGGGGGATTTGCAGGTGCCGGCCGGCGCCACCGGCCTGGTGGTATTCGCCCACGGCAGCGGCAGCAGCCGGCTCAGTCCGCGCAATCGGCAGGTGGCGCAGGCCCTGCAACGTCACGGCCTGGCCACGCTGCTGTTCGATCTGCTCGCCGAGGAAGAGGACGTGACGATCGCCGCGCGCTTCGACATCGGCCGCCTCGCCGCGCGCCTGGAGGCGGCGGTGGACTGGGCGACACGGCAGCCACCCGTCGCGCGCCTGCCACTGGGGTTGTTTGGCGCCAGCACCGGCGCCGCAGCGGCGCTCATCGTGGCGGCGCGCCTGCCGCGCGTGGTGAAGGCGGTGGTGTCGCGCGGAGGGCGACCGGATCTGGCCGGGCATGCCGTGCTCGACGAGGTGCGGGCGCCGACGATGCTCATCGTCGGCAGCGCGGATACCGACGTGGTCGCGCTCAACAAATCCGCGCTCGCCTCCATGTCGCGCACCGTGGAACTCGTGCTGGTGCCGGGTGCGACGCACCTGTTCGAAGAGCCTGGCACGCTGGAGCGCGTCGCCGAACTGGCCAGCGGCTGGTTCATGCGCTGGCTGACCTAAGGCGATGTGCGCCGGCATTGACTTGCGTCAATGGCGCGAGCCTGCACCGGACTACGCTTGATGATGGACTCCGTGGCGGCCCTGCGCGGCCGGCGGAGGACGCGCGACCCTATCGACCTTGATCGGAGGAACTGTTCCATGACAAGCATGACTCGCTGGAATCCTTTCAAAAGCCTGGCAAGGATCGACCCGGCGGCGGATTTGGATGATTTCTTCCGCGGTTTTGGCCTGCGTCCGCGCTGGAACGAAATGGCCATCACGCCGGACGTGCGCATCAATGTGACCGAGAACGACACCACGTATCGTGTCGAAGCGGAGATTCCGGGCGTCGACAAGAACGACATCGACGTGTCCATCAACGGCGACCAGGTGTCGATCACCGCGGAGGTCAAGCGCGAGTCCAAGGAGAAGGACGATCACCGCGAGATCTTCACCGAGCGCAGTTACGGCCAGGTCTATCGTTCGTTCACGCTGCCTGGCGAAGTGGACAACACCAAGGCCACCGCGCATTACGAGAACGGCGTGCTCACCCTGGAGCTGCCCAAGAAAAAGAACGGGAGCGCCCGCAAGCTCGCCGTGAGCTGACGCGGCCAGGCCACCGCCCGCGCGCCGTGGGCATCGGCGCGCGGCGATGGGGCCGGGGCCGCCATCCGACCAAGGGCTCCGCATGACCGTGCTCAATCCGCTCGAACTGATCCGGTCCACGGCGATCCGCCTTGGCGGGAACGCGCATGACTACGATGCGCTGCTCGAAGCCGTCGGCGACCGTCCGCTGGTTCTGCTGGGTGAAGCCACGCACGGCACGAGCGAGTTCTACCGCATGCGGGCGGAGATCACGTTGCGCCTGATTCGCGAGAAAGCATTCGACGCCGTGGCCGTGGAGGCCGATTGGCCGGACGCTTATCGCCTCAATCGCTATGTGCGCGGCGAGGGTGGGAGCGCGGATGCCGTAACCGCTTTCGATGATTTTCAGCGCTTCCCGGTGTGGATGTGGCGCAACGAGGAAGTGCTGCGCTTCATCCGCCAGTTGCACGAGTTCAATGCCTCTCGTCAGGCCGATGGCCACGTCGGCTTCTACGGCCTGGACATGTATAGCCTGTATCGCTCGTCCGAGGCGGTGATCGATTACCTCGAAGGTGTGGATCAGGAGCAGGCGGCGCTGGCGCGCGAGCAGTACGCGACGCTAGACCACGTGCGCGACCCGCAGCGCTACGGTTACGAAGCGGTCTACGGCCTGCGCCCCGATGCGCGGGCAGCGGTGCAAGAGCGGCTCAACGAATTGCTCCGTCGCGCGCCCGGTTACCTGGGCCTGGACGGCCGCCCGGCGGCGGATGCTTTCTTCTTCGCCGAGCGCAACGCGCAGGTGGTCAAGAGCGCCGAGGCTTATTACCGCGCGATGTTCGCTGGCCGCGCCGAAAGCTGGAATCTGCGCGACCGGCACATGGTCGACACGCTGTTCGCCCTGCAGGCCTATCTGCGCGGGCAAGGACGGCCCGGGCGCGTGGTGATATGGGCGCACAATTCGCATCTGGGCGACGCGCGCGCGACGGAGATGGCGCGCGGCGGCGAGTGGAACGTCGGCCAGCTGGTGCGCGAGGCGGTCGGTCCTCGGAGGTGTTTCCTGGTCGGCTTCACCACCAGTACCGGTACGGTGACAGCGGCGCACGACTGGGGCGGTGCGGCCGAGAGCCGCAAGATCCGCCCGGCCGTGCCGGAAAGCTACGAGGGGTTGTTCCAGCGCACGCGGCTGGAGCGTTTCTACCTGCCGCTGGGCGGCCGCTCGGGCGATGCCTTGCGCGTGCCCATGCTCGAGCGCGCGATCGGTGTGCTGTATCGGCCGGAGACGGAGTACCAGAGCCACTATTTCATGGCATCGCTGCCGGAGCAGTTCGATGCGGTGTTTCACCTGGACGAGACCAGCGCGGTGGAGCCGATGGACGAATGACTCCGCCAGGATGCGGCTCAGGCGCGGCATCCTGGCGTCCGTCGTCTTCCTGATGCCCTAATGGCGGAACAGCACCGGCAGTTTCGCGTGCTCCAGCACGTGGCGCGTGGCTCCACCCAGTACCCATTCACGGAAGCGCGTGTGGCCATAGGCGCCCATCACCAGCAGGCCTGCGCCGGCTTCGGCGGCGAAGCGCAGCAGGGCCGCGCCCACTTCCTCGTCACCGTTGCCGGCGAGCATCTGGCTTTCGGCGTGCAGGCCGTGGCGCAGCAGGTAGCCGGCGAGATCGAACGGCGGCTTCCATGCCAGCATGCTGGACGGTTCGCGCTGTTCGCCGTGCAGGATCACGATGCGGCGCGCGCGGGCGAGCAGCGGCAAGGCCGCGTGCGCAGCGCGCAAGGCCTCGGCCGAGCCGTTCCATGCGACGGTTACGGTATCCAGCGCGGGTACGTGCGCAGGCGCTTCGTGCGGCACCACCAGGCAGGGCAGGTTGGCGCCGAGCACGATATTGCCGACGGCCGAGATCGAACCCCAGGGCGTGTTCGCGGTGCGTTCGACGACGAGCATGTCGTGCCAGCTGCCCGCCAGGGCCAGCGCGTCGGGCACGTAGCCCTCGGCCACCAGCCATGAGGCCTTGCGCAAACCGAGCTTGAGCACGGCTTCCTCGAAGGCGGGGGCCGCCGCATAGGCCTCTTCCTCCAGTTCGCGCGTCGCTTCGTACAGCTCCGCCATCAGCTCGGGTGCCTCGTAGGATGGCATGGCCGTGGCAGGCGAAGCGCAGATCCAGGTGCCGGTCAGATGGGCGTCGAAGACGCAGGCCAGCCGCGCGGCGTATTCGACGCCAGGCGACCAGTGCTTGAAGCTTTCGGAGAAGACCAGGATGTCGCGCATGGCATATGTCCGCGGCGCAGGCCGCTCAATCGACGATGAAGGTGACGCGCAGGCAGGCGCGCCATTCGGTGATGTCGCCGTTAGGCGCGGTGCGTACCTTGATGTCGCTGACCCACGCGCCCTGGATCTCGTCGATGGTGTCGGCGACCTTGCGCAAGCCGCCCTGGATCGCGTCTTCCAGGCTCTTGCCGGAGGCGGCATTGATCTCGATGGTCTTGGCGATGTTGCTCATGGCGCACCCTCGCGGAAAAGGCGGCGCACGCGGTGCGTGCCGCGACAGATGCATCCAATGTAGGACCGTGCCGCCGGCCCTTATTGATCTGCGTCAAGGGGCCCCGTCGAACCGATGGTTTTCCGCATGGGCATGCATCACCGCCGGCGTGGAAGGTCCACTCCGGCGGTGCAATGCCTTCGGTCGTCTGCTAGGGCTTGCTGAAACCCATGTGCAGGGTGATCTGATCGCCGCTCTTGAGGGACGCCATGGCGGCGGGCGGGAAATGCACTTTCAGCGTCATGCCGCCGGCGGTGACATCCACGGTGCCGGTCTTGGGATCGGTAGCGGTCACGGTGGCGGGCATGGCATGCATGCCCTGCATGTTCTTCATCATGCCGCCGTGATGACGCATGGGCGCACCGGCACTTTGGGCGGGGGCGGGCATGGTGTCCTGGGCCTGCAGGCCGCCGGCGGCCAGAAGCAGGGCGAGCAGCACGAGCGGGGTGGAGCGGCGGCGCAGCGGAACGCGTTTCATGGTTCGCCTCCATCGGCCTGGGAACCCGCTCATCCTGCGCTTTCTCCCGTCAAGAAATACTGAAAAACACGCGACGCTCGCGCGGTGCATGCTGTGATGCGCGGCAACTTCCCGCGAGAGAGGGCGCATGCCTTACCGCCACAACCACGATCTTCCACCTTCGGTGCGTGGGCATCTGCCGGAACATGCCCAGGACATCTATCGCGAAGCATTCAATCACGCTTACGAAGCGCACACGGACGATCCGCGCCAGGAAGAGGCGGCGCATCGCATCGCCTGGGCGGCGGTCAAGCGCAGTTACGAGAAGCGCGGGGATCGCTGGGTGCCGATCGGCTGATGGTGCGGTGGCGACTCAGAGCCGTTCCTCCGCCGAGTCCTCGCAGGAAAAGCCCAGCGCAGCCAGGCCTTCCCGCAGGTAGTCGGCGGCCAGCGGGGTGCCCAGGAAGTAGCTGAGCGTCCGCGCGTTCAACGCGTCCCCGGCTTCGGCGCGCAGTTCCGGCCAATCCGTCACCGACAGGCCATCGCGCCCCAGCCACATCAACGCCACCAGATCCGCCTTCTCGTCGACGCTCAGGTCGCCGATGAAAGAAGCCAGCTCCTGGTAAAGCGGGTTCTCCTTGAAGCTGTTTTCCTGGTCATGCAGCGCATCGATGTCTTCTTCGTCGAGGGGAGAGGGAACGGCGCCGTCGGCGGCATCGGGTGCCATGCTCAGCGCGTCGTACTCGCGCAATCGTTCTAGCAGGAAGCAGACGGTCTCCGGTGCGATGGTGAGGGCGACGATGCGGCCGTCGCTCCTGGTATCTGGTGCGTTGTTCATGTCGGTGCTCATCGGCGGAGGGGCAGCGCTAGAGGCTGGCCGGGTAACCCACGGTCTGCGCGAAGGTGACGAACTGACCGGGTGCGAGCCGCAGCGCGTCGGCGAGGCGCGCGTGGTCGATGGCGCCGCGGAACACGGTGCCCAGGCCCTCCGAGGCGCAGTACAGATAGACGTTCTGGCCCATGAAGGCGGCATCCACCGACGCGTAGAGGCGGCGTTCCTCCGTACCAATGTCACCCATGCGCTCGCCGTGGGCCACGTAGATCAGCTCGATGGGTGCGACACCCACGAAATCCTGCACGCCGGCCGAAGCGCGCACATCCCCGGGCAGGTGCAGCGCCAGTTCGTGGCGCTCGGGCGCGTAGCGCCAGATGCCGTCGTCCATCGCCGCATACAGATCGATGACCTGGATGTGGCGCCAGTACGGCGCGGTGCGCTCGCCGCCGTCGCCGCGATGGATGCCGGCGGCGACCCACAGCAGGTCGGCCAGCTGCTGTTCCGACAGCGGCGTGGCGGCATAGGCGCGCGTCGAGCGGCGTCGCCGCAGCGCGTCGAACAACGGCAATCCGCCGGCGGCGCGGGGCGACGGCAGCGCGCGGATGGAACCCGGCGCGACGCGATAGGACGCATGGACAGTCGCCGTGCCGGATTGTTGGGGCGAAGGAGCGGACATGGCACATCTCGCCTGGAACGAGGTTCAAGTCATACGCTGCGGCCGATCCGGCAACTTGATGCAGATCAACGCCACGCCCGTGCCGGCCCCGATACTGACGCGGACCCTCGGGAGATGATCGATGAAAGTCCGCGACGCCATGACCCGGCACGTGCAGACGCTCGGCCCGGATACGCCCCTGCTCGACGCCATGCGCCTGATGCTGCGCGAGCGCGTCAGCGGGCTGCCGGTGCTCGACGCCGGCGGCACGGTCGTCGGCATCCTGACCGAGGGCGACTTGATGCGGCGTGCCGAGCTGGGTACCGAACGCACGCATCCGCGCTGGCTGAGCTTCGTGCTCGGCGGCGGCATGCTGGCACGGGACTACACCGCCAGCCATGGCCGGCGCGTGTATGAGGTGATGACCCATGAGGTGATCACGATCGATGCCGGCGCGTCGCTGGCCGACGCCGTGCATCTGATGGAGGAGCACCGCATCAAACGCCTGCCGGTGCTGCACCGCGGCTGGCTCGAAGGCATCCTGAGCCGGGCCGACCTGATGCGCGCTTTCGTCGCGGCGACGCCGGGCATCGCGTCCGACGATTTGTCGGACGCGGCGATCGCCCGGCGCATCGCGATCGAGTTCGACGTGCAGTCCTGGGCTCCGCGCAACACGGTACGCGCCGATGTGCAGGCAGGCGTGGTCACGCTGCGTGGCGTGTTGCTCAACGACGCCACCCGCGATGCGCTGAAGGTGCTGGTCGAGAACGTGCCGGGCGTGACGCGCGTGGTCGACCAGCTCGCCACCGTCGAACCGTTGACCGGCACGGTGATTCGCCTGCCGGATGCCGCGGCCCGCTAGGCGGGTGTCTTGCCGGCGGGCGTCGCGATCGTCGGCGTGCCTTCGGCGGTCGCGGCCGGCGGCAGCAACACGGCGCGCAATTCGTCGCCCGAGAGGGTCTCCTTCGCCAGCAGCCGCAATGCCGCGCGTTCCAGCGCCGCGCGTTCGCCCGCAAGGATCGCGCGTGCACGTACGAAGGCATCGTCGATGAGTTCGCGCACGGCCTTGTCGACGGTGGCCGCGGTCGCTTCGCTATAGGGCTTGGGGCCATGTTCGGCCGGCCGGATGTCGAGCATGGTGGTCGCGCCGGATTCGTAGCTCACCTGACCCAGTTCGGGCGCCATGCCATAGCTCAGTACCATGCTGCGTGCGATCTCGGTGGCCTTGGCCAGGTCGTCCGCCGCGCCGGTGGAAATGTCGCCGAAGATCAGCGATTCGGCGGCGCGGCCGCCCAGCAGCACGGTCATCCGGTCGGTCAGTTCGACGCGCGACATCAGGAACCGGTCCTCGGTGGGGCGCTGGATGGTGTAACCCAGCGCAGCGATGCCGCGCGGAATGATCGAGACCTTCTGCACCGCGTCGGCGCCGGGCAGCGCCAGTGCGACGAGCGCGTGGCCGAGTTCGTGATAGGCCACCATGCGGCGCTCGGCGGGGTTGAGGATGCGCGTCTTCTTCTCCAGGCCGGCGATCACCCGCTCGATCGCTTCGGCGATGTCGGCCTGCTGTACGGTTTCGGCGCCGCGGCGCGTTGCCAGCAGGGCCGCTTCGTTGATCAGGTTGGCCAGGTCCGCGCCGGTAAAGCCGGTGGTGAGCGCGGCGATGTCTTCCAGCGAGACGGCCGGGTCGAGCTTCACCTTGCGCGCATGCACGCTCAGGATCGCCACGCGTCCGCGCTTGTCAGGACGGTCCACCAGGATCTGCCGATCGAAGCGGCCGGCGCGGAGCAGGGCGGGGTCGAGGATTTCGGGGCGATTGGTGGCCGCCAGCAGCACGACGCCGCCGCTCGGATCGAAACCGTCCAGTTCGGTGAGCAGCTGGTTGAGCGTCTGCTCCTTTTCGTCCTGGCCGCCGCTGACCGGCGATACGCCGCGTGCGCGGCCGAGCGCGTCCAGTTCGTCGATGAAGATGATGCACGGGGCGCTTTCCCGCGCGCGTTCGAACAGGTCGCGCACGCGCGCCGCGCCCACGCCGACAAACAGCTCCACGAACTCCGAGCCGCTGATGGACAGGAACGGCACGCCCGCTTCGCCGGCGACAGCGCGGGCCAGCAGGGTTTTGCCGGTGCCGGGCGGGCCGACCAGCAGCACGCCCTTGGGGATATGTGCGCCGAGGCGGCCGTAGCCTTGTGGGTCACGCAGGAAGGCGATGATCTCCTTGAGCTCTTCTTTGGCCTCATCGACCCCGGCCACGTCCGCGAACGTGGTGCTGATGGCGCGTTCCATGAAGATCTTCGCCTTGCTCTTGCCGATGGCCATCAGCCCGTCGCCGCGTCCGGCCGGGGCGCGGCCCGCCAGGAACATCCACACGCCGGCGAACAGCAGCAGCGGAAACAGCCAGCCCACGATGCGCTGGAGCAGGCCGTTGCCGGGCTCGCCGCTGTAGGTCACCTTGGCGGCCGACAGCGCGCGCGCCAGCTCGTCGGGCACCCGTATCGCCGTGAAATGGCGCGTGCGGCCCTTGGCATCGGGTTTGCGGTAGGTGCCTTCGACGGTCTGGTCGGTGACCGTCACCTCGGCCACGTCGCCGGCCTGCAGCGCCGTCACGAACTGGCTGTACGGAATGGTCTCGCGCGCGATGTCGGCGGTGATATAGCTCTGCATCGCCAGCACGCCCAGCAGGGCGACGAATGCATACCAGAGCGCCAGATGCTGCTGTTTTGCCGGCTTGGCCATGCCGTGATCCTCGAGCGATCGTCATCGATATCGTGGCAAGAGCGCGCGATGCCGAGTTGACGCACGTCAACGCGGCAAGGCGCGCGCGCGGGATGCTTGTGCGCGAGGATCGCGCGGAGGAAGCATGAAGACGCCCATCCTGCTGTTCGCCTTCTGCCTGGCCGGCGCCGCCCTGGTACAGATGCCGGCGGCGCCGCGCGGCTGCGAGCTGGCTTTTTCCTCGCGCAGCTGGTGGCCGCTCTACCGTGGCTTCACCGGCGACGGCACGGTGCGCTGCCACGACGGGCGGAGCGTGCGCGTGCACGTCATCGCCCAGGGACATGGCCTGAGCATCGACCACTGGAAGATCGAGCACGCCAACGGCCGCTACAGCCAGCTCACGAGCATGGACGATGCGCTGGGGCATTACGTGCGCACGCGGGACGGCGCGCGCCTGGTGAAGGACGGCCGCGGCGATGCGCCCGAGAGTGCGCGGCCGCACCTGGCCCTGGTCGGTCGTGGCGTCGGCTTCGAGGCGGACGACGATATCGATGACCTGCGCATCGAACGCGCCGACCCCTGACGGACCGGCGCGGCGTTGTTTTCAGGCCCGTACCCAGGGGCTCACGCCATGGTCGTTTTCGCGCATCGGCCTGAGGGCGGGCCGACGTGGCATGCGCGCGAGACCGGCAGCGAAATCGGCGATCTGCGCCTGGCAGCGGTTGCGCATCACGTCGTCGTGGCGCAGCGCCAGCGCGGCGAACGGGTTCTGGCCAAGCAACTTGTCCATCTCGCCGAACACGGTATCGGCGCCGTCGCCGCCCATCGTGCAGAAGAAGGCGGCCTGGCGGATGTGGCGCGCCTTGTCGTGCAGGAAGCGTCGCATCGGGCTGGCCATATGCCCCATCCATACCGGCGTGCCGAGCACCACCAGGTCGTACTGCGACAGCGGCATGCAGGACGGCTTGATATCCGGCAGCGCGCCGCGCATGGCTTCCCAAGCCGATTGCACGAAGCCGAACAGGCCATGGCGGGGGCGCGCGTCCTGGATCGCCAGCGTGTCGGCGCCGAGCTTATCGGCGAGCAGGCGGGCGACCTGGCGCGTTGCGCCGGTGCGGCTGTAGTAGACGACCAGCATGTTGGACATGGCGCGTGCCCCCTGCAGCATGGCGGATGGGAATGGATGAGCCGGTGTTCGTATTCCGCGCGGGCATGAGGTGTCCCGCACAGGGCCATGCTGGCCCCGCCGAACGCCGGCCGGCTTGATCGGGATCAATTTCGCGCGGCATGGGTCGTCCGGCCGCGCGATGGTCCCGGTTGACGTGCATCAACAGCGGCCGGCCACCACAGGCCTAGCCTGGATCCATCCAGTGCGAGCGAGGCATGGGTCATGGCAAGCATCGTCATTCTCGGAGCCGGGCTGGGCGGCATGGCGGCCGCGTATGAGATTCGCGCGGCGCTCGGCGCCGGTCACCGCGTGACCGTGGTCGGCGATGGGCCGCGCTTCAACTTCACGCCGTCCAACCCTTGGGTGGCCGTCGGCTGGCGCTCGCTGGAGGAGATCGGCCTGGCGGTGGACGAACCGCTGCACAAGCACGGCATCGAATTCATCGCCGAACCTGCCGATGCACTATCGCCGAACGAGCGCAGCTTGCGCCTGCGCGACGGCCGGCGCCTGGAATACGACTATCTGGTGATCGCCACCGGACCGCGCCTGGCTTTCGATGAAGTGCCAGGGCTCGGGCCGGAGGGACATACGCATTCGATCTGCACCGGCCCGCATGCGCAGGAAGCGTGGCGTGCCTACCAGGCGCTGCTGCAGAAACCCGGGCCGGTCGTGGTGGGGGCGGTGCAGGGGGCCAGTTGCTTCGGTCCGGCGTATGAGTTCGCCATGATCCTCGATGCCGACCTGCGCCGGCGCAAGCTGCGCGATCGTGTGCCGATCACCTTGGTCACGGCCGAGCCGTACATCGGCCATCTGGGGCTCGGTGGCGTAGGCGATTCCAGGGGGCTGCTGGAATCGGCGCTGCGCCAGAAGGACATCCCGTGGATCGTCAACGCCCGCGTGAGCGAAGCCACCGCTGACAAGATCCGGGTGGAGGAATGGGACGACAAAGCGGCGCTCGTGCGCACGCGCGAGCTGCCGTGCGCATACGCGATGTTCATTCCGGCGTTCACCGGCGTGGCGGCGGTGCGCGGCGTGGAGGGGCTGGTCAATCCGCGCGGTTTCGTGCTGATCGATCGGCACCAGCGCAATCCGACCTGGCCGAACATCTTCGCCGCCGGCGTCTGCGTGGCGATTCCGCCGGTGGAGGCGACGCCGGTGCCTACCGGCGCGCCGAAGACCGGCTTCATGATCGAGTCGATGGTGCGCGCGATCGCCGAGAACCTGCGCGCCGAACTGGCCGGCAGGCCGGCCACCGCGCAGGCCACCTGGAACGCGGTATGTCTGGCTGACATGGGCGACACCGGCGCGGCGTTCGTGGCGCTGCCGCAGATTCCTCCGCGCAACGTCACCTGGGCCAGGACCGGGAAATGGGTGCACCTGGCCAAGATCGCTTTCGAGAAGTACTACCTGCACAAGGTCCGCGCCGGGTCGACCGAGCCGGTGTACGAGAAATACGTGCTCAAGGCGCTCGGCATCGGGCATCTGCGCGCCGAGGATACGGATCACGCCGCGTGATCGGAGGGTTGTCATGAACATCGATCGTTTCGTCATGGCCTTTGCCGGCAGCATGGTGCTGCTGAGCGTGGTGCTCGGCTATTTCGTCTCGCCCTGGTGGCTGCTGCTCGCGCTGCTGGTCGGCGCGAACCTGCTGCAGGCCTCCTTTTCCGGCTTCTGCCCGCTGGCGAAGCTGCTAGCGCGGCTTGGCGTGAAGCCGGGCAGCGCATTTCCGTCCTGAGCGTGCCATGCGATCGGGATGGCTGCTGGTCGCGCTGGCATGCGCGGCGGGCGTGGGCGGAGCGCGCGCCGCCGACAGACCCGAGGAGGTGATCGCCATCGTCGTGCACCGAGAGGTGGCGCGGGGCGAGCAAGTGTGGGACGGCGTGGTCGAGGCGGTGAACGCCGCCACGTTGTCGGCGCAGACCAACGCGCGCGTGCTGGAGCTGCCGTACGACGTCGACGACGTCGTGCCGGCCGGCGCCGTGCTGGTGCGCTTCACCGACGTGGAGCAGAGTTCGGCCGCGCGCGCGGCGCAGGCGCAGATAGCCGCGACGAAGGCGGCTTACGTCAATGCGCAAGCCAATTACCAGCGTATCGCGGCGATCTACGCGAAGGGCCTGATCGCCCGCGCCGACCTCGACATGGCGCTGGCCCAGCGCGATGCGGCCAGGTCGGCGCTGGAGGCGGCGCAGGCGCAGTGGCGGCAGGTCGGCCAGCAGTTCGACTACACCGTGGTGCGTGCGCCTTACGCAGCGATCGTCACGCGCCGCTATGTGCAGGTGGGCGAGTCGGTTCAGTCGGGCCCGCCGGTGCCGCAGCCCCTCATCGCGATCGAATCGCTGGACGAGCTGCGGGTGAACGTGCAGGTGCCGCAGAGCGCGGCAGCGGCGATCCGGCGCTACTTGCGCGCGGATGTGCTGGCCGACGGCGGGACGCGCCGCATCGCGGCGGACAAAGTCAGCGTGTTTCCCTATGCCGATCCGGACACGCACAGTTTCGGCGTGCGCGTGGCCTTTCCCGGCAAGGATGCGGGCCTCTATCCCGGCATGACGGTGAAGGTAGCCTTCGCCACCGGCGAGGTGCGGCGCCTGATGGTGCCGGTGTCTGCGCTGGTCGAGCGTGGCGAGCTGCGTGGCGTGTACGTCCTTGGCGCCGACGGGGTGGCATTGCGCCAGGTGCGCGTCGGCGCGCGCGACGGCGATCGCGTCCAGGTGCTGGCCGGGCTCGACGACGGCGAGCGCATTGCGGTGGATCCGGCCGCCGCGCTGCGCTGGCTGGCGCGCGAGCGTCAGGTGCATCGGCCATGAGCGAAGCGCCGCTCGGTATCTCCGGACGCATCGCCCGGGCATTCCAGGCATCGCCGCTGACGCCGCTCGTTGCGCTGGCCGCCCTGCTGCTCGGAGTTGGTGCGCTCCTGATCACGCCGCGCGAGGAGGAGCCGCAGATCGATGTGACCATGGCCAACGTCGCCGTGCCGTTTCCCGGTGCGGGCGTGCGCGACGTGGAGAACCTGGTGGCCTACCCGCTGGAGCAGAAGCTGGCGGAGATCGAAGGCGTCAGGCACGTCTATTCGGTCAGCCGGCCCGGCATGGCGATCCTCACCGTGGAATTCCGCGTCGGCGTGCCGCGCCAGACCGCGATCGTGCGGCTCTACAACCAGATCTACGAGAATCAGGATTTCGTGCCACCCGGTCTGGGCGCCGGGCCGCCGCTGATCCGTCCGCGCGGCATCGACGACGTACCGGTGATGGCACTGACGCTGTGGAGCGATGCGCCCGGCGCCGATCCAACGCGTCTGGGCGAGGTCGCGCATGCGCTGGAAACCGAGCTCAAACGCATCTCCGGCACGCGCGACGTCTACACCATCGGCGCGCCGCAGCGCGCGGTGGTGGTGGAGCTGGATGCGGCGAAGATGGCCGCCTATGGCATGGCCGTGGCCGATCTGTCCGGTGCATTGAAGGCCGCCAACGTGGCGGTGCAAGCCGGCGACCGCGTGGCGGACGATCGCGACGTGCCGGTCACCGCCGGCACCTGGCTGGGCGATGCGGACGAGGTGGCGGGGTTGGTGATCGGGCTGCGCAAGGGGCAACCGGTATTCCTGTCTGATGTGGCGCGCGTGCGCGGAGGCGCGGACGTGCCCGCCAGCTATGCCTGGTACGGCACTCCGGCCGGCAGGCCGGGACCGGCCGCCGGCAGCGCGCCGGCCGTGACCGTTGCCATCGCCAAGCAACCCGGCACCAACGCGGCGGACATCACGCGCGCCATCGCCACGCGGCTGAAGGCGCTGCGCAACGTGGTCATTCCCGCCGACGTGCACGTCCAGATCACGCGCGATTACGGCCAGACCGCGACCGACAAGGCGGACAAGCTGATCCACAAGCTGATCTTCGCCACCGGCTCGGTCGTGCTCCTGGTGTGGCTTGCGCTGGGCTGGCGCGAGGCCGTGGTGGTGGGCAGCGCGGTGATCCTCACGCTGATGCTCACGCTGTTCGCGTCGTGGGCCATGGGTTTCACCATCAACCGGGTCTCGCTGTTCGCGCTGATCTTCTCCATCGGCATCCTGGTCGACGACGCCATCGTGGTGGTGGAGAACATCCACCGCCACATGGCGATGGGCGGGCGCGGACTGGCCGAGGCGATTCCTCCGGCGGTGAGCGAAGTGGGCGGACCGACCATCCTGGCCACCTTCACGGTGATCGCGGCGTTGCTGCCGATGGCGTTCGTGTCCGGATTGATGGGGCCGTACATGCGGCCGATCCCGATCAATGCGTCGGCAGGGATGCTGCTGTCCCTGGCGGTGGCGCTGGTGATCACGCCCTGGCTGGCGCTGCGCATGCTCAGGCATGCGCCGTCGCACGCGGTGGAAGGGGACAGCCGGTTGCATCGCCTGTTCCGCCGGGTGATGTCGCCATTCGTGCAAGGTGCACAAGCCACGCGCCGGCGCAGGTTGTTGTTCGCCGCCACTGCCGTGCTGGTATTCGCCGCCGCCGGGCTGGTGGTGGTCAAGGCGGTGGTGCTGAAGATGTTGCCGTTCGACAACAAATCGGAGTTCCAAGTGGTGGTGGACATGCCGGAGGGCGACACGCTGGAACACACCGATCGCCTGCTGCGGGAGCTGGCTGTCGCGGTGTCGGCGCTGCCGGAGGTGAAGGACTGGCAGGGCTATGCCGGCACCGCCTCGCCGATGACCTTCAATGGCCTGGTGCGCCAGTACTACCTGCGCGAGGGTCCCATCGTGGGCGATCTGCAGGTAGGACTGGTCGACAAGCAGGAGCGTGAGCGCAAGAGCCACGCCATCGCGCTGGCGATCCGCCCGCGGCTGGCTGCCATCGGGGCGCGCTACGGCGCATCGGTAAAGGTGGTGGAGGTTCCGCCCGGGCCGCCGGTGCTCGCGCCCATCGTGGCCGAGGTGTACGGCCCGGACTACGCCGCCGTGCGCCGCGCGGCGCTGGGTATCGAGCGCATGTTCCGCGCGCGTCCGGTGCTGGTCGACATCGATACGAGCGTAGAGGCTGATGCGTCGCGCGAAGTGATCGAGGTGGACCGGTCGCGCGCGGCACGGCTGGGTGTGCGTCAGTCCGATGCGGTGCAGGCACTGCGTGCCGCTATCGCGGGCGAGGACACGACGTATGTCATGGACGGCCATGCCAAGTATGCGGTACCGGTGCGCCTGCGCCTGCCGTTGGGCGAGCAGTCCGCGCCGGAGCGGTTGCTCGCCTTGCGCGTGCGTGCACAAGGCGGCGCGCTGGTGCCGCTGTCGGAGGTGGCGCAGGTGCGGCGCATCGGCTGGGAGAAGGCGATCTACCACAAGGACCTGCTGCCCTATGCCTATGTCACCGGCGACGACGCGGGGCGCGAAGACAGCCCCTTGTACGGCATGTTCGCGCTGGTCTCTGATCTGGATCGGGCTCACCTGGACGGCCAGCCGGTCGCACAGCACTTCATCGCGCAACCGCAGGACACGAGTGCTTTTGCGGTGAAGTGGGACGGTGAGTGGCAGATCACCTACGAGACGTTCCGCGACATGGGCCTGGCGTATTCGGTCGGCCTGTTGCTGATCTACCTGCTGGTGGTGGGGCAGTTCCGCAGCTACGTGGCGCCGCTGATCATCATGGCGCCCATTCCGCTGACGGTGATCGGCGTGATGCCGGGGCATGCGCTGCTGGGGACGCAGTTCACCGCCACGTCCATGATCGGCATGATCGCGCTGGCCGGCATCATCGTGCGCAATTCGATCCTGCTGATCGATTTCGTCAACCACGCGCTGGCTGCCGGGAGCGCGCTTGGCGAGGCGGTGATCGAGGCGGCCGCGGTGCGCGCCAAGCCGATCGCCCTGACCGGCGTAGCTGCGATGGTCGGCGGTTTCTTCATCCTGGACGATCCGATCTTCCAGGGGCTGGCGGTGTCGCTGATCTTCGGCATCCTGGTCTCCACCGTGCTGACGCTGCTGGTGATTCCGCTGCTGTACTACGGGTGGATGCGCGGGCGCGTGCCACCGGTCGTTCAATCGCGCGCCGTGGCGAAGCACTGATATAGATCAAGGGTGAGGCGGCGTGGATTTCCTAGGCTGGGTTCCGACCATGCGCCTGAGGGGGAAATTCACATGCGTCATTCGCCTCGATCGACTTTCGGCATCGTCGTCGCTGCCGCGCTGCTGACCGCCTGCACCGGCAGGTACGATGCCGGCACCACTCAGGCCAGCGCGCTGTCACCGGCCGAGCAGGCCGCCATCCATGGTGATTTCGGACCGCCGCAGGGTCCGCCGATCAAGGCCATCCTGACCAGTCCGCCGCACGTTCCGCCGCCGGTGAACCGCAACCATCCGGCCAAGGTGATCGTGGAACTGGAAGTGATCGAGAAGGAGATGCCCATGTCCGAAGGCGTCACCTATACCTATTGGACGTTTGGCGGCACCGTGCCGGGCAGCTTCATCCGCGTGCGCCAGGGCGACACGGTGGAGTTCCACCTGAAGAACGCGCCGGACAACAAGATGCCGCACAACATCGACCTGCACGGCGTGACCGGTCCGGGCGGCGGCGCGGCGTCCAGCTTCACGGCGCCGGGACACGAGAGCCAGTTCACCTTCAAGGCGCTCAACGCCGGCCTTTTCGTCTACCACTGCGCTACCGCGCCGGTCGGCATGCACATCGCCAACGGCATGTACGGGCTGATTCTGATCGAGCCGCCGGAGGGACTGCCCAAGGTCGATCACGAGTATTACGTGATGCAGGGCGACTTCTACACGACCGGCAAGTACCGCGAGAAAGGCCACCAGCCGTTCGACATGCAGAAGGCCATCGCCGAGCAACCCACCTATGTGCTGTTCAACGGGCACGAGGGTTCCATCACCGGGGACAACGCGCTGACCGCCAACGTGGGCGACAACGTGCGCCTGTACGTGGGCAACGGCGGCCCCAATCTGGTGTCGAGTTTTCATGTGATCGGCGAGATCTTCGACAAGGTCTACTACGAAGGCGGCACGCACGCGCAGGAGAACGTGCAGACCACCTTGATACCCGCCGGCGGCGCGATGATGGCGGAGTTCCATCTGGATGTGCCGGGCAGCTACGTGCTAGTGGACCATTCGATTTTCCGCGCCTTCAACAAAGGCGCGATGGGCATCCTGAAAGTGGACGGTCCGCAGAACAAGTCGATCTATTCGGGCAAGGAAGTCGACTCGGTCATGCTGGGCGAACGCGCCGAGCCCAACCTCAAGGCGGTGAGTGCCGCGGCGAAAGCGGCTGCCGCAGGATCGCTGAGCAAGGCCGACCAGATCGCGGCCGGCCGGCAGCTGTTCACCGGCACCTGCTCGGTCTGTCATCAGGCCAATGGCGAGGGCCTGCCGGGCGTATTCCCGCCGTTGGCGAAATCCGGCTACCTGGCCGCCCAGGACAAGCAGCACCTGATCGCGATTCCGCTGCATGGCCTGCACGGCAAGGTCACCGTCAACGGCAGGGACTACGACTCGGTCATGCCGCCAATGACGCAGCTGGCCGACGACGAAGTGGCCAATATCCTCACCTATGTACTCAACAGCTGGGGCAACCCGGGCGGACAGGTAAGCAAGGAAGAGGTGGCGAAGGTGCGCGCCACGCCAGCCGACGCGTCGGCGGCCGGCCATTGACATGCGCCACGCCATTTTGGTGCTGCTGATGCTGGCCACTGGCGCCGCGCGCGCGGCCGACTACGCCTTGCTGCCGGGTCGGCCGGTTTTCGTCAGTGTGCTGCCGGTGGACGGCGTTGCTGCGCCCGCGCACATCGAGCCGTTCGCGCTGCGTACGGAGCCGGTGACCAATGCGCAATTCCTCGCTTTCGTGCGACGTCATCCCGAGTGGCGGCGCGATCGCGTGCCTGCGGTATTTGCCGACGAACGCTACCTCTCGCATTGGGCCGCAGCCGACATGCTGGGAGCCACCGCCTTGGCGCGGTAGCCGGTGACGCGGGTGAGCTGGTTCGCTGCCGAGGCGTTCTGCGCGGATGAGGGCGCGCGCCTGCCGACCTGGTACGAATGGGAGTACGCAGCCGCGGCCGACGCAACGCGGTCGGACGCGCGCGCCGACGCAAGGTGGCGCGCGCGGGTGCTGGCCTGGTACGCGCGTCCTTCACACGCGCCGCTCCCGGTGGTGGGGGGCGCTCCCGACGTTTTCGGCGTGCGCGACCTCAATGGCCTGGTGTGGGAATGGGTCGAGGACTTCAATGCTTTGATGGTCGGCGGCGACAACCGTGGGCAGGGCGAGCGCGATCCGTTGCGCTTCTGCGGTGCAGGCGCGGTCGGCCTCGAACTGCGCGAGAACTACGCCACGCTCATGCGCGTGGCGATGCTGTCCTCGCTCAAGGCTGCGGACACGACCAACAATCTCGGCTTCCGCTGTGCCCGTCCGGTGAAGCCATCGACAGGAAGATGGTCATGAATAGCGTTCTTCGCGTTTGCGTTCTCGTGCTGGCGCTGATGCTGATGACAGGCCCCGCCAGCGCGGCAACCCGCTTGCCGCGGGATTCGGTTTACCAGCTGGATCTGCACCTTGCCGCGCAGGACGGCACCACCGCGCCGCTGGCCGCGCGCCGCGGCAGGCCGCAGCTGGTGAGCATGTTCTATACCTCATGCACCATGGTGTGCCCGTTGATCGTCGACACCTTGAAGGTAACGCGCCAGGCCGTTGACGAGCCGGCGCGCGGACGTCTGGACGTGCTGGTAGTGACGTTCGATCCGGCACATGACGATGTGGCGGCGCTGCGGCGCTTCGCCGAGGCGCGCCGGCTGAGAACGCCGCTTTGGACGTTCGCACGTGCGACGCCTGGCGATACGCGCCTGCTGGCAGCACTGCTGGGCGTGCAGTACCGGCAGCTTCCGGACGGCGATTTCAGCCACAGCAGCGAATTGCTGCTGCTGGACCGGGAGGGCCGGATCGTGGCGCGCACGAGCGTGATCGGAAAGATCGATCCAGCATTCGTGGAGGCCGTGCGCAAGGAGGCTGCCGCGCCCTGAGCTGTGGCGGGCGCACTTACTCGAATACCAGCAGCACCGCCGGCGACCAGCTGTAGTCGTACAACGCCTCTCGCGCCGCCAGGGCATAGCCGGCGGCGGCGAAGGCTTCGATCCATCCGCTCATCGGCTGCTCCCAGTTGGACGGCCGCGCGTTCGTTCGCAGCTGGCCCAGCAGCATCGGCGCGAGGAAACCGCCGGCGACCAGCGGCGCATCGTCGCCATAGCCGTCCAGTGCGCGTTGGTAGCGTCGGGCAAGAGAGGCGTAGTGGGCCGCGCTGCCGGGCGCGAGCACCGGCACGTCGAATTCCACCAGCGCGAACCGGCGCAGGTGCGGGCGCAGCCGGCGCAGCGTTGCCTGGCGTTCGTCCGGCGGCAGCGCCTGCAGGGCGAAGGTCGATTGGGCCAGATCCCAGTGCTGGCCGGGCGGCAGCGTTTTGGCGAAGCGCTGCGCGGACTGGTGGTGTGCATGGAGCGTGGCGATCGACAGGCGGCTGGTCTGCAACTGCGCCGTGGCGCTGGCCAGCAGCGCCTGCGAGGGTTCGACCAGATCGATGCGCCGGGGCAGGCGGCGCGCCTGTTCGAGCGCGGGTATCAGCGCCGTGCCGTCGCCGCAGCCGATGTCCAGCAGCGCGTCGACGTCGTCGTACAGCCGTGCGAGTGCGGCACTGGTGGCGGCATACAGCGGCACGTTGTCGCCGCCGCGGATGAACGCTTCGAACGCCGCGGGCCGGTCATAGACGGTCGATGCGTCGGGGACATCGAGCTGTTCGAGCAAGGCGCGTGCGAGCAGCGCGCCATCGTCGCCGGCCGCGCGCAACGCTTGGCGCGCATCGTCGCGGCGGTCGTTCGCGATGGCGGCGAGTCCGGCGGCAAGACGGTCGGCGGTATTTGGCATGAGCGGTCCTCGGTGGGGAGCGCGGCCAATTTTCGGTTGGCGGCAGAAAAACGATGATCGCACGCCTTTCTGTCTTCTTTCTCTTTCATTTTCCTGACTTTTTCTTCCGAATGACGCGCCGAAGGCCGGAATGTTGCAGCGCAACTTGCCACGATTCAAATTACAGATGAAATTCTGTTTCGCCAGTGAACATGCCGCCGGGGAGGCGGACGAGAGGGCTGGGCGGTCATGACTCATGCAAGCGGTGCCAGCATTCGAGACCCCGGCGTTCCCGACGCGCCCGCCGCGCGTTCGCGGCCGACGGTGGTGGAGGCTGCCTTCGAGGCGCATTCGCCGCAGCCGTTCCTCGCCGCCGACATCGGCGGCACGCACGCGCGCCTGGGCCTGATCGCGCCACAGGCAGTGGATGGCGCGCCGCGCGTGCTGGCGTATCGCGTCTATCGCTGCGCCGATCATCCGCATCTGGACGACATCGTGCGCAGCTTCTGCGCGGAGCTAGGCGCGCGTCCGCGCGAGCTGATACTGGCCAGCGCCGGCTATCTGCATGCCGGCGTGGTGGTGAACCGCAATCTCGCCTGGCCGCTGGTGCCGGCTACGCTGCAGCACGAACTGCGCCTGGATTGCGTGCGGTTCCTCAATGACTTCGAAGCACTCGCGCATGCCACCGCGCACGTCGACGAAGGCGCCACGGCCGAGCTGAAGGCCGCTTTCGCGCCCGATGGCGCATCCGGACCGATCGCCGTAATCGGGCCGGGCACCGGGCTGGGTGCCGCGGTGTGGTTTCCGGGCACGCCGCCGCGCGTGCTCGCCACCGAGGCAGGGCAGATGCAGCTGGCCGCGCGCGGCGGGCTGGAGCGCGACGTGCTCGACCGCATCGCGCCAGCCGATTGCCACACGCCGTACGAAGCGGTGCTGTCGGGCCCTGGCCTGCATCGGCTGTACGCCGCGCTGTGTGCGGTCTACGACCGCTACCCGGCTTGCGACGAACCGGCCGGCGTGGTCGCCGCCGCGCAGGCGGGCGACGACGTGGCGTACGAAGCGCTGCAACTGTTCGGCGGCTGGATGGGCTCCTTCGCGGGCGATCTGGCCCTGCTGTATGGCGCCAGCGGCGGCGTCTATCTCGCTGGCGGTTTCCTGTCGCACATCGTCGACCTGCTGCGCTGCGGCCCGCTGGTCGAACGCTTTCTCGACAAGGGCGTGATGCGCCCGTTCCTGCACAAGGTCCCCATTCGCGTGGTGGACCACGGTCAGCTCGGCGTCGTCGGTGCCGCCAGCTGGCACCTCAGTACCCGCACCGCGAGTGAGGCGCCTGGATAGCGACCCGGCTCCGTCCTTGCGGACGGACATCCACGACAGAGCGTCAATGCGCGGGCCGGCCTGGGAGGGCGATCCGCGTCAACCAACGAAAGGGGTGGGACCAGATGATCAAGCACGGCAAGAAATTCCTCTGTATGAGCATCCTGTGCGGCCTTGGCCTCGCGGGTGCGGCCAACGCACAGGACAACGGCGCCGCCGTAGCGCAGGACAGCGGCTCCGCCGCTGCCAAGAACAAGAACCCGCAGCAGCGCGCGCAGGACAAGCAGGCGCAGAACCTGCAGCAGGTCACCGTCACCGGCTATCGCGAGAGCCTGGCCAAGGCGATCGAGATCAAGCGCAACGCCAACGCCATCGTCGATGCGATCAATGCCGAGGACATCGGCAAGTTCCCCGACACCAATGCCGCCGAATCGCTCTCGCACCTGCCGGGCATTTCGGTGGACCGCCAGTTCGGCGAAGGCGAGAAGGTGAGCATCAACGGCACCGATCCGGCGCTCAACCGCGTGCTGCTGAACGGCCAGACCATTGCCTCCGGCGACTGGGGCGGCAACCCCACCGACACCAGCGGCCGCACCTTCAACTACACCTTGCTGTCGCCGGAAATCATCTCCAACATGGAGGTGTACAAGTCGCCTGAAGCGCGCATCGACGAAGGCAGCATCGGCGGCACGGTGATCGTCAACACGCGCAAGCCGCTGGACCTGCCGGCCAACACGCTGCGCGGTTCGCTGGGCTACAGCTACAACGATCGCTCGAAGGAAGGCAATCCGCGCGGCTCGGTGCTGTGGAGCTGGAAGAACAGCGACAACACCTTTGGCTTCCTCACCTCGCTCACGCACGACAAGGAAGATCTGTCGCGCGCGGGTATCGAGTTCTTCGGCTACACCACCGGCGCCGGCATCACCGGCAACCCGACGGTGAACGGCAGCGGCGACCTGGCCACTGCCAAGCTGCCGGTGGGCATCAACAGCGCCTATTTCCAGCAGACGCGCAAGCGCGACGGCATCCAGAGCGCGCTGCAGTGGCGTCCGGATGACAAGAACGAGTTCAACCTCACCGGCATCTACGTCAAGGGTCAGTACAACAACTTCAGCCAGTCCGAGTACGTCTGCCCAGGCTGTGGCGATCTGAACAAGATCACCAATGTGACCATGGCTAACGGCTATATCACCAAGGGCACCGTGTCGGCCGCCACTGGCAACGGACAGCCCTATGCCGAGCTGGACACCAACTACCGCGAGAGCACGGTCAAGACCCGCAGCATCAACCTGCGCCATGACTACAACGGCGACAAGTGGGTGCTGACCAGCCAGGTCGGCTACACCAGCGCCAGCGGCGGCAAGAATCCCGAATACCTGATGAAGTACCTGCTGAACTCCGGCGGCTACGGCTTCTCGTACGACGGCAAGAGCACCAACGTCACCTACGACAACAACAATCCGAACAATTGGGGGCTGAAGGCCACGCCGGGCGGTCTTCCCGCCGGTTCGACCGACCCCAGCGCCATGCAGGCCGGCGGTATCTATTACTCGGTCAGCAAGGATCGTGAGCGCTACGCGCAGTTCGACGCCAGTCGCGACCTGGAGTGGGGTCCGATCCACCAGGTGCAGATGGGCGTGAAGTACATCAACCACTTCAACGGGCTGAACTCGCTCGGCAACCGCATCAACACCACCGACGCGGTGCTGCTGTCCCAGTTCGACACGGTCGGCACGCCCAGCGGCCTGTGGGACGGCCTGGGTGCCAGCGGCGACCTCACGCGCTGGACTTCGGCCAGCAAGGGCGCGGTGCTCAGCTATCTGCGCGGCCTGCCGCAGGGGCCGTACAACATCGACTATGGCCAGTCGTTCGGCGTCAAGGAAATCACCAAGGACGCCTACGTCCAGTTCAACTACCAGACCGACTATGGCCTGCGCGGCAACTTCGGCGTGCGTTATGCCGATACCACCGACAAGTCCACCTACTGGCAGAGCGTCAACAACGGCCCGCAGCAGCTGGTCACGGCCAAGCAGGATTACAAGAAGCCGCTGCCGAGCTTCAACCTGATCTACGACCTGGACGAAGACAAGGTGCTGCGCTACTCGATGGCCAAGGTGATCGCGCGTCCGCGCTACGCCGACCTGGCCGGCGCCTTCACCCGCGACGACGTGCGCTTCACTGCCAGCGGCGGCAATCCCAAGCTCAAGCCGTACGAGTCGACCAACTTCGACCTGGCCGGCGAGTGGTACTTCAAGCCCGGCAGCATGCTCGGTACCGAAGTGTTCTATCGCAAGATCGATTCGTATGCGGTGACCACCACCAGCGACCAGCAGCTGCTGGGCTCGGACGGCCTCGTGCACACGTATTCGGTGAGTTCGCCGATCAATGCGTCCAACGCCAAGGTCACCGGCGTGTCGCTGATGTATCAGCAGGACTTCGGCTACGGCTTCGGTCTGCAGGCCAACTACACCTGGGCGCACGCGAGCACGTCCAATGGCCTGAACATGCCGTACCTGTCCAAGAACACCAGCAACATCATCCCGTACTACGAGCATGGCCCGTGGTCGGCGCGCCTGGTGTACAGCTGGCGCTCGCCGTACTTCACCCAGGTCGGCCGCCTGAACTCCGACGTGTTCTCCGACCAGTACAAGGAGCTGGATTTCACCGTCGGCTACCAGGTCAACCAGTGGATGGGCGTGACCATGAGCGCCACCAATCTGCTGGACTCCACGTACTACTGGTACAACGGCGTGAAGTACGCGCCGATCGGCCAGTACAAGAACGGGCGCACCTTCGCGGTGGGCGTCAACTTCAAGCTGTAACGCGATACGCCGGCCGCGGCGGAGTCCTCCCCCTCCGTTCGCGGCCGGCGGTTGTCGTCGCCGATGCCTGCAAGGCCGCCGTGCGTCTTCGACGCCGGCGGCCTTGCTTTTTCCGGCAGCGAAGAGGTGCGTTCGCGGAAGGTTAGGAATGGCCTTAAACCGCGCCTCGGGTGATCCTCGTCACGTCATGCCAATTGGCCGTGCCGGCTAGCGGCCGCTATCATCCGCGAACTGTCCCGCCTCCAAGCGCCGGCAGTGTGATGCCGCGACGCGCCCCATCCGGTCGCCGCGGACCCACCGACGACCCACGGAAGGGAGGGCGCATGCAAAGCAAAGCGATCGACGCGCCGCCGGCTGGCTCCCGCCATGGAGCGCCGGCCATGCCGGATTTCCCGACGTTGTCTTCCCCCATCCCCGCGGGCGCCTGCAGGCCGCCCGCCAGGCGCGTGCGCGCCGGATACCTGAGTGTCCGCGCGCCGGCGGGCTTCGGCCCAGGCCGGGGCGCTGCCGCCTAGATCCGCGATACGCAAGGAGTTTTCACCTATGGAAGGTTTGTCCGCCAAGGACCTCGAGATTCTCGGCCACTACGCCCGCCAGGGCAGCCGCGAGCGCTACTGGAACTACCTTGCCCAGCATCCGGGCGCGGACGGCTACGGCACGCTCGCGCTGGGCATGACGCGCAACGATGACGTGCCTGGCGCGGTAGCCAATCAGTACGCGCAGAGCTACGCCTACAGCCGCAACCACACCATCCTCACCGAGCGCGGCTGGGAGGAGTTCGGGCAGGCGCTGGTGCAGGTGGACTACGCGCGGCGCGCGGCGCATTTCAACGCCGGCGCGCCGGCGTCGGCGCTCAACCTGCCGGCCCGCGACGTGCAGGAGAGCTACGCCGAAGCTTTCGCCCGCAAGCGCATCGATGCCGAAGCCTGGGCCCCGGGCAAGCTGCTCGATGCCGCCCGTCACCGCGGCGGCGACGAGGCGGCCGACCAGGCGTGGCAGGGCATGCTCGACCATGGCCGCCTCGGCGCATGGCGCGGCTTCGACGAATGGGCCCGCCTCGCCGTCGACCATGGCGGCGATCGGCTGGGCCAGGCCGAGTACCTCAAGGATCTGGGGGTGGCCCACGCCGCCGCGGCCGGCAGCGCCCCGCAGGTGGATCCGGACCTGATCCAGCGCGGCGTCGACCGCTACCGCTTCGACGCGCGCGCCGGCCAGTGGCTGCAACTCGCCGCCAGCAATGGCCATGACGTTCCCGGCGAGCCGGTGACGCATCCCAAGGAGGTGGCCGAGCTGGACGATGCGCGCCACGTGCGTCTCGAGCGCGCGCACAAGGCGCAGGACATCCATCCCGCCGACCCCTACCGCGAACTGGCGAAGAGCCCGCTGGCCCGGGCGCCGGCCGAGGCGTCCACGCTGCATGGGCGCGATGTCGCACCGGCGCTCTACGACGAACTCAAGCAGCGCCTGCCCGCCGACATGTCCGAAGAGCGCCTCGCCCAGGTCGCGCTGGCCGCACGGGAGGGCGGCGTCAAGGCCGGTCACATCCGCGCCGTGCTGGTGGAGAACGACACGGTCTACGTCGCTGGCCGCATTCCCGGCATGCTCGGCACGGTGGATCTCAAGACGCCGGCCCCTGCCTTGCAGGACACGCTGCAGCGCGCCGCCGCGCTGGATCAGCAGCAAGGGCAGGGGCCTGCCCAGCAGCAGGGACCGCGCAGCCTGTAAAGTCCGACGGTTGCGGCCCCGCCTCGTGCGGGGCCGCTTTCTTATGGAACTGGCATGCGCGCGAAACGATTCACCCAGGTCGACGTCTTTTCCACCGAAGCCTTCAAGGGCAACCCCGTCGCGGTCGTGCACGACGCGGACAATCTGTCCGACCAGGAGATGGCCGCGCTGGCGCGCTGGACCAACCTCAGCGAAACCTGCTTTCTGCTGGCGCCGCGCGATCCGCGCGCGGATTACCGTGTGCGCATCTTTTCATCACTGCGCGAAATGCCGTTCGCCGGCCATCCCACCCTGGGCAGCTGCCATGCCTGGCTTGCCGCCGGTGGCGTGTCGCATGCCGGCTCGACGATGCAGGAGTGCGCCATCGGCCTGGTGCCGGTGCGCGCGGACGCTGGAGCGCTGGCGTTCCAGGCGCCGCCGCTGCTGCGCACAGGGGCCGTGGAAGAGGTGCTGGTGGTACGCATCGCGGCCGCGCTGGGGCTGCGCCGCGATGAAGTCTTGCGCGCCGAGTGGGTGGACAACGGCGCGGGCTGGCTGATGCTGTTGCTTGGCGACCGTGCGCGCCTGCTGTCATTGAACCCCGATCTGTCTTCGCTGCCGGGCGTCCCGATCGGCGTGATGGCGCCCTCGGATCACGATGGCGCCTCGTACGAAGTACGCGCGTTCATCGGCGGCGACGCCATGCCGGAAGATCCGGCTACCGGCAGCCTCAATGCCGGTATCGCACGCTGGCTGGTGGAGCAGGGCATGGCGCCCGCATCGCCCTTCGTCATCGCGCAAGGCACGGCGATGGAGCGAGCCGGACGCATCCGCGTCGAGGTGCTGGATGGCGATCTATGGATCGGCGGCGCCTGCGTCACCCGCGTGGACGGCCGCCTGTTTCCCTGAGCGTCAAGCGCGCTCTGCCGGCACGGCATAGAGCGGCATGCGCCAGTCCATGCGCTTCCACGGGCTGTACGCATCTTCCCGCAACAATCGGATCGTCTTGCGGATCGCGGCCTGGCTCTCGTTATAGGCAGGATTGCCGCCGGTCCAGAAGCCGCGGGCGCGCAGGAACTGATCGGCGCAGTCCTCCCACCCTTCATAGGCTTGCTGCAGCCGCTGCGATACGGGCAACAGCATCGCGGGTGCTTCGGCTTCGTCCAGATAGCCCAGGTGCACGCCGTGGCGGCACAGCCAGATGAAGCGCACCAGATCCCACGCCAGAAAATCCACGTAGCGAATACCGTCGCGGTCTTCGCGCGCGACCTGCATACGCCACAGCAGGTCGCTCTTGTCTTCGCCGTCCCGCAGCTGCTCGGCCTTGGCGCGCTCCTGGTCGAACTGTTCCTGCGGCATCGTCGCGAAGCGCCGAGCCAGCCGCTGCAGCTCTCCGCGATGGCCTTCCTCGGACAGCCAGCGCAACTGCATCATCAGGCTCTGCCGGTCATGGATGTGCCACGACGCGCGCAATCCGTCGCGCGCCACGTCCTTGGCTTCGTCCAGCACCAGCCGATCCCAGGCATCGCCGTTGCGGACGCTGAACACCATGACGTTGGCCAGCGCCCAGAGCAGCGAATCGGGCTGAAAGCGGTCCTTGGGTGCCGACCAGCGCAGCGTCAGCGGCGCCGGCGACGCGGTGCGCTGCGTCAGCGCCCGCCATGCCCCCAGGGCCAGGATGACCAGCACCCGGGCGAGCATGAAGACGAACACCGCCAGAATCGCGATAGCGAGCAGCTTGATGTACCAGGCAGGCTCGCTGGCGACCATCAGCATGGCTAGCGCGGGAGCGGGGCGGGAAGGGCGGGCATCGCGAGGCGAGGGCGTGCCGGTTTGCATATCCATACGCATGAGGCTTCCTGTGAGGGTCAACTGCCCGCGCATTGTCAGTGAAACGAGGAGCCGCTCCAAGCGGACCCGCATCGCGATTCGCCTCGCACGGCATCGCTGACGCCGCCGGGTATGCATGAGTCCCTCATGGTGCGCGTCGGGCGCGAGTTCACGGCCCGCCGCTGGTGCCGTTTTATGTCATGCAGTACCGATGTCGCAGAGAAGCCTCGCGATGGTGAAGCCGCGTTGCCAGGGCTGCCTGGGCGAACTGAAAGTGGAACGGCCTGAAGATCATGGGCCCTGTGTGTGGTGCCTGCGCTGCGGCGCGCGCGACGAACGCGATCCGCAGGTCGTGATCGCGTTGCTGCTGAGCAGCCGCGACGACGAGGAGTGAACAGGCCGGGCCGGCCTGATACGCTGCCGCGGATGGATGCCGGTCGTCTTGGCCTTCGACGAGCTCGACCGTGACGGCCACGGGACCGGACCTTGAACCAGCTGATACCCATGGCGGCCGCCTGACATGACTTTTCGCGACGACGAACTGAGCCATTACGCCGCCTTCGGTGCGCCGGCGCTCCCGCCGCCTCAGCGCGAGCTGCGCGTGGAGCACGCGGGCGCCTGGATCTGGTGCGGCATCTACGGCGACGGCGAGCCGGTCCTGCTGCTGCATGGCGCGTTCAACCATGGCGGCGACTGGGCCCACCAGATCATGGCGCTGGTCGAAGCCGGCTATTGCGCCATCGCCGTCGACAATCGCGGCCGCGGACGCAGCACGCTGGGCGGCGAAGCCTTGGGCTACGGCCTGCTGGCCGAGGAAGTGCTCGCGGTGATGGATGCCATCGGCCTGCCGCACGCCGCTATCGTCGGCTGGAGCGACGGCGCCATCATCGCGCTCACCATGGCGATGAAACATCCGCAGCGCGTCAGCCGTGTATTCGCGTTCGGTACGGTGATGCACTTGAGTGGCCTCAAGCCGCTCGATCCGGACGATCCGTTGCTGCCGCGCGTATTCGAGCGCGTGAAGCTGGACCACGCAAAGTACTCGCCCGAGGCCGATCGCTTCGACGCCATCGCCCAGGCCGTGGACCGGATGACGCAGACCCAGCCCACCTATAGCGACACGGAACTGGCCGCGATCCGCACGCCCGTCGCCATCGTTTCAGGCGAGCGCGACGAGTTCATCGCGCGAGAGCACACCGAACACCTGGCTCGAGTCATCCCCGGCGCAACGCTGGTGCTTCTGCCGGGCGTAAGCCACTTTGCGCTGCTGCAGCGGCCCGATGCTTTCAACCGCGCGATGCTGGCCTTTCTGAAAAACAAAGCCTAGCGCCAGCGAGGAGCCTGCGGCCGGAACGGCAGGCCGTCCGCCGCATCGTGCGTGTGGAGCGACGGCGCACGCGCTTAGTCCGCCACGAACCCGATCTTCGCGTGCGTCCCATCGCAGAAGGGCTTGTTCTTGCTCCCGCCGCATCGGCACAGATAGGCACTGCTCACCCGCGCCACCATCCGCCCGGTGCCGCTGACGATTTCCAGTTGGCCGCGCACCTGCAGCGGGCCGTTGGGTTGCGGATCGACGCGCAGCGGCCCGTTGCGCACGGCGGGCATGTCGGTGGCGTTGCCGGTCGGCGGTTCGCCGCTGGCGGCGAAGCCGATGTCGTGGTGCGATCCGTCGCAGAACGGCTTGTTCTTCGAGGTGCCGCAGCGGCATAGCGTGGCGCGGAAGCCGGCGGGTACGCCGTTCAAGTACAGCTCGCCGCGGAAAGCGTAAGGGCCGGCCTCGCGTGTCGCGGCCAGGTTGACCGGCGGTGCGCTCTCGTCGGGGCGGCCGTCGCGTCGCTGGTACTGGATGGCGCCGGACGGGCAGGCATGGGCGATGTCGACCAGGCGTTCGGTATCCATGCTGTCCGGGTGGATCCACGGGCCTTGCACGTTGGCCAGGAACACGCTGGGCGCACCGGTGACGCAGAAGCGCGCGTGGATGCAACGCTTGGCTTCAAAGCGAAGCGTGAGCTTTACACCTTCCACGCGCTCGATGCCGTCTTCGACCGTGGTCGGCGGGGCCGGCATCGCGGGCGGCGCGGTCACGGCGGGTGCCGCCGCGCTTGCCGCGGGCCGCGCCAGGTCGAAGCCCTGCGTTGCCGCCTGCGTCAGCCGCGCCAGCACGGCGGCCGCTCGTGCAGTGCGTTCGTCGCCGCGTTCGCTCAGGCGCGTGGCGGCCTCGGTCAGTTGTCCAAGGCGTTCGACGAAGTGCCGGTGCGCACCAGGTCCCGGCGGCAGCGCGGCCGAATCGCGCAATGCGATGAACGACACGCCGGCATGGCAACCCGGATTGGATGGCCCGGCCGGCAGGCGTGCCGCGCGCTCGGCGAGCGGTCCCAGCGCGCGCATCAGGCCCACGGCCAGATCCAGCGCCAGCGCCTTGTCCGGATCCGGCGCCGGCACCGCATAGGCATAGGCGAGCAGGCGCAGCATCAGGCCGTAGGCGCTGTTGGCCACGTCGATCGTGGCGATCGCATCGGCGTCCTCGATCCACACGCGACCTTCCGGACGCGGTGGCCGGCGCATCACCGGGTTGGTGGCGGCGGGGAAGGCGGGCACGAAGGCCGGATCGGCGGCCAGCAGCGCCTGGTACTCCGCGCGGATCGCCGCGAACTTCTGGTAGTGCGAATCGGCGACGTTCTCCTGCGCGCCTTCGCCCTGCGTAATGATCGCGTCGAACGCGGCCAGCGCGGTCTTCAGGCAGA
Organism: Dyella sp. CR10; assembly: GCF_055814425.1. Taxonomy (NCBI): domain Bacteria; kingdom Pseudomonadati; phylum Pseudomonadota; class Gammaproteobacteria; order Lysobacterales; family Rhodanobacteraceae; genus Dyella; species Dyella sp. CR10. The sequence continues at coordinate 2,269,934 of NZ_CP185986.1, read as the reverse complement.
TCACGCGCTTGGCACCGGGCAGGTTGGTTTCCGCTGCGGTGACCTGGAGAGCGGGTTCGCCACACAGCGCGCCAGTTTCGCCGTACGCCTCCACCATGTAGCGCAGGCCGTCGCCGAGCCACTGGTAGAACGCGCCGACGGTGTCGTAGTCCTTGCCCATCGGCGTGAGGCGCGGGCCATCGGCGCCGCGCACGAAGCTGCGCTCCGGCGCGAAGCCTTCGCCGTCCGGCTCGGCCGAGCCCGCGGGGCGCTCCAGGAAGATGAAGTGCTGCAGCGTCGCCATGTTGAACGGCGCCAGTTTCACCACCACGCCGGCCGGCAGAATGCCGGGGTCCAGCGGGAAATTGAAACGCCCGATGCGCGGCGAGCCGCCCAGCGCCACGGTGATGTTCCACACCGCCACCAGGTGCCCCATCTCCTCCGTCGCCACTTCCAGGATGGTGCGCCGCCAGCGCGACACCGCGTCCAGCTGCGCGGCCGTCAGGCCTTCCTCCAGCGAGGTCTTCAGCGAGAAGGCCGCGTAGAGGTAGGTGCACATCAGGCAATGCTCGAGCTCCGCCGCCTCGTACAGCGCATGCAGCGCCTGTTCGCGGGTCGGTGCGGGAAGGTTCGGGTGGCTGGCCATGGCTGGCTCCCCAAGTGGGCCGTGATCGAAGAGGCGGACGGTACAGCGCCGGCCACGATAGCGCCGTGATGCCGCCGCCGGAAAGCCGCCGTGCGTCATGTTCACCCGATCGGGTAGCGCGACGGACGCAAAAACATCCGGGTTAGTCAAGGCAGCGCGAAGGCCGCCCGATCTTTACAATGCGCGCCTTTTGCACGCTCGGAGCCCACGATGACGGAGATTGTCGTCAACGAAGAACTGAAGGCCTACATCGACCCGATGACGCCTGACGAATACGAGGCCCTGGAGCGCAGCATCCTGGCCGAAGGCTGCCGCGATGCGCTGGTGTTGTGGGGCGACGTGCTGGTCGATGGCCATCATCGCTACAGCGTGTGCCAGAAGCATGGCCTGCCGTTCCAGACCACCCAGAACCCCCGCTTCCAGTCGATGGAAGACGTGCACCTGTGGATGATCGAGCAGCATCTGGGGCGCCGCAGCGTGTCGCCGTTCCAGCGTGGCGTGCTGGCCTTGCGCAAGCGCGAGATCCTCGCCGCGCGGCGCACCCGCTCGAAGGCGGTGGAAGACGAAGTCCGCGCGGAGCCGCCGGTGGCACAGGCGGAAGCGGACGCCATGCCGGTCGAAACGGTCGCCGCTGAAGCCGCCGCTTTCGTGCCGGCTCCCGAACCCTTGCCCAGCCGCGAGGAACTGGCCCGCGAGGCGCGCCTCAGCCATAGCCAGGTCGGCCTGATCGAGAAGATCCACAAGCAGGCCACCGAGGAAGTGGTGGCCGCCGTGAAGTCCGGCGTGCTTTCCATCAACGCGGCCGCGGCCGTGGCGAGCCTGCCTGCCGAAGAGCAGCGCGCCGCGGCGGAAGCCGGCGAGGACGAACTCAAGCAGGCGGCCCGGCGCGTGCGCGAAGCGAAGCGCAAGCCACGTGACGAGGCCAAGGGCAAGAAGGCTGCCGAAGAAGTCGAGGTCAAGGACGCGCTGGCGCCGGATGAGCGCGAAGAACTCGCCGCCCTGCGCCTGCGCGTGGCGGAGTTGATGGCGGAGAACGAGGCACTGCGGGCGAGGGTGGCGGAACTGGAGGGCTAAATCTCTTTGGAGAGAGGCGCCGTTACTGCGCCTTCTCTTTGCTCACGCGCACGTCGAGCACCTTCGCATACTTGTCGGCATAGGCCCGGCAAGCCTGCGCATCCACGAACGGATTGGCCGCGCCGTCCGCGCGCGGCACGGCGAGCTTCTGGTCGAAGCCCGAATGATCCGGATGCGCCGAGATCAGGATGTCGCAAGGCAGCGCCGCGAAGCGGCGGATGCCTTCGCGATAGGCCGGCGTGATGTCGCCATGCCGGCTGCTGGTGAAGCGGAAACCATCGGCCGCCACCGGGTTGAGGCTGGCGGCGAACACCATCGACAGGCATCGGCCCGCCTCGCAGGACGACCACGACCAGCTCGTGCTGCCCGGGGTGTGGCCGGGCGTGAAGTGCGCCGTCACGGTGGTGCCGCCCAGGTGCAGCGTTTCGCCGTCGCCGATGGCGCGCAGCCTGGCTACCGGCGGAAAGGCTTCGATCTCGCCGGCCTGCGGATCGTCCTTGCTGACATGCCCGGCGCGCAGTGCGGCAACGCCCAGCGGGCTGGTGACCACGGTCGCGCCACTATCGCGGGCCAGCGCGGCCAGTCCGCCGGAATGATCGAAATGCGCCTCGGTGTTGAGGATGTACTTGATGTCCTCGACGCGGAAGCCGAGCTCGCGGATATGGGCCTCGGTCATCGCGACCGACTGCGGCAGTGCGCCGTCGATCAGAATCAAGCCAGCATCGGTCTTGATCAGCACCTCGCTCAGCCCCGCGAACCCCACGTAATACGTATCGCCGTAGATGCGTACCGGCGCCTGCGGACGCAGCCATTTCTCCGCATACGGCGAGGTGATGGGGCGCGTGAGCGGATCGTCCGCGGCGGACGCGATGGCGGCAATGGCGATGCCGCACAGCACGGCAAGCGAGCGGATGGCCTTGCGCTTCATGTCACTCCCCCTGGACGAAAGCGGCAACGCTAGCGGAGCCGGCACAGCGATGAAAAGTGCCGAAGCTCCTCTTCGCGTGGATCGGCACCGACCAGTCTGCGGCCAGGGACCGCACGCCAGTCACAGCCATGACGGGCGCTGCGCCGGCAGGGACAACCGGGTAGTCTTCGCCGACGAACGGGCGGCAGTCGTCAAAGCGCAGGCGGCGGCTCGACGAGGGGACTCCCATGAAACGTTTTCGCTTTTCGTGCATATGGCTGTCGTTGCTGGTCCTTTCCGTCGCACATGCCGACACGCCTGTTGCCGTACCCGAGGGCGATGCCCTGGTGCGCACCGTGACGGATCTGGACGCGAAGGTGTTCGATGCCTACAACCATTGCGACCTGAAAACTTTCGGCGACTACTTCAGCGCCAACGTGGAGTTCTTCCACGACAAAGCCGGCCTGATGGACTCGCGCGACGCCGTCGTGGACGCCACGCGGAAATACATCTGCCATAAAGTGCGGCGCGAGCTGGTGGGAAAGATCGAGGTGTATCCCATCAAAGACTACGGCGCGATCGAAACGGGCACGCATCGCTTCTGCCAGATCGACACGAACACCTGCCAGGGTGAAGCAAAGTTCCTGCACATCTGGCGCTATCAGGATGGCAAGTGGCAGATGACGCGGGTGGTGAGCTACGACCATCACAGCATCGAGGGCGACGGCAAATAACTCTTTGATGTCACGGATCGCTTATCCCTCTCCAGAGAACTGCTGCATGCTGCGCAAGCTCGGCTTCGTCGTCCTCCTACTCGCGTCTCCCGTCGTCATCGCCGATGGCTATGCCTTCCGGCTTCCTGCATCGGTCTCCGATCCCGCCACCGGGCCGGCCCTGAAAGCCCTGGCCCAGCGCATGCTGGGCGATCGCCAGGCAGTGGACCCGGGCAAGCCGGGATTGCGGCTGTTCCGCCTGCAGTGGATGGCGGGCCGCCATGCCGAGGCCGAACAGACGCTGCTGGCGGTGCAGAAGGACAGTCGCGGCGCGGGCGACACCTCCGGGGAGGGGATGGTGGTGTTCTATCGCGTCTATGTGCGTGCCGTGCAGCTCGCGGATGCGCGGCATATTTCCTTCGAGCAGGCCTTTCCAGATGCCTTTCGCGAGGTGTTCAAGTCGCTGGATGATCTCGGTGCGGCTTTGGGTGCGGGTCCGTTCGGCAACACCAACGATCCCTACGGCGCCTCGGTCGATGGTGCCAGGAAGGATGTGATGCAGGCGTTCGAGCACGCTCGCGGCAAGACCGATATCGAGATGGCGGATGCGCTGGAACTGCTCCGCGCCTATCTCGATGCCGAGACGCTCGAGCGCATGCAGGCACCCAGCGCCAGCTTGATCGACGAGGACGACCATCGGCGCTACGAGATGGCCGACGTTATGGTCGATACGCCGGACGGTGCGCACATCAACGCGATCGTCGTGCGTCCGCGCTCGACGGAACGGCTGCCCACGCTGATGGGGTTCACCGTCTACGCCAATCCCATCTGGAGCATGCTCGAAGCACGCCTGACGGCAGCCCACCATTACGCGGCTGTCGTGGGTTATACCCGCGGCATGGGCAACAGCCCGGATCAGGCGGTCCCCTACGAACACGATGGCGCCGATGCGGATGCACTGATCGACTGGATCAGTCGCCAGCCGTGGAGCGATGGCCGGGTAGGCATGTACGGCGGCAGCTACAACGGTTTTACCCAATGGGCCGCCGCCAAGCGTCGTCCGGCGGCGCTCAAGGCGCTGATGACCTCGGTCACCGCGGCGCCGGGCATCGACGTGCCGATGGAAGGCAACGTCTTCCTCAACTTCGTCTATGCCTGGGTGCCTTACATCACGCGCGACAAGCGCCTGGACCAGGCGTACTACGACGATCAGGCCCACTGGAACCGGCTCAATCGCGAGTGGTACGTCAGCGGCAAGCCCTATCGCGAACTGGATCGCATCGACGGCACGCCCAACCCGGTGTTCCGGCGCTGGCTCGACCATCCGTCCTACGACGCATATTGGCAGGCGATGATTCCGTACCGGCAGGATTTCGCTGCGATCGATATACCGGTGCTGACCACCACCGGCTATTACGACGGCGCGCAGATCGGCGCGCTCTATTACTTCACCGAGCATCACCGCTACAACCCGAAGGCCGAGCATTACCTGCTTATCGGTCCTTACAACCACATCGGCGCCCAGCGCAGCGCATGGAACACGCTCAACGGCTACGCGATCGATCCAGTCGCGCGCATCAATATCAGCAAGGTGTTGCGTTACCAATGGTTCGACTACGTCTTCCGCGGCGGCCCGAAGCCGGCATTGCTGGCCGATACCGTCAATTACCAGGTGATGGGCGCGAACGTGTGGAAGCATGCGCCGTCGCTCGCCGCGATGACCGGAGGCCAGCAGCGCTTCTACCTCGATGCGGTGCGTTCGGGTGACGATTACCGGCTCGGCGAGCAGCCACCGACGTCACCGGCCAGCGTCACGCTGAAGGTGGATTTCGCCGACCGCCGCGACGTCGATGCGCCGGTGCCGGATCAGATCGTCGACAAGGCGATCGACCGCCGCAACGCGCTGGTCTTCGCCAGCGAGCCGCTGCAGCAGGCGACGGAAATCAGCGGTCTGTTCTCGGGGCGACTCGACTTCACCATCAACAAGAAAGATGCGGATATCGCCATCGCGCTGTACGAGCAGATGCCGGATGGTCGCTACTTCCAGCTGTCCTGGTATCTGGCGCGCGCCAGCTACATCAAGGACCGCAGCCATCGCCAGCTGTTGGTGCCTGGCAAGCCGCAGCGGATCGATTTCCAGAATCACCGCCTCACCAGTCGCCTGTTGCAGGCTGGCAGCCGGCTGGTGGCGGTGATCGGTGTCGTCAAGCAGCCGGATCGGCAGATCAACTACGGCAGCGGCAAGGACGTCAGTGACGAGACCATCCGTGACGCGGGCGAGCCGATGACGATCCGCTGGCTCAACAGCAGTTATCTCGACATGCCGGTACGGCGCCAATAGCGCGCGCCAGGATGCTGGCGCGCGCCTCGAAGGCCTAGCTTTGGCGTGGCGGCCCGAACCATGTGCGCAGCGCGTCCGCCAGTCCTGCCGTGTCCGGCTTGTCCGTGCTCACCCAGGCTACGTATCCGTCGGGGCGGATCAGCACGGCGGCCGGTGTATCGACGATTCCCAGGGCCGGTAACTCCCACACGCCAGTGCAGGTGGCGTCGACCAGGCGAACCCGGTCGGCCCAGGGTGCGATATCCAGCACGCCGGGCGCGCCGAGGTTGAGCAGCAATGGCCTGGCCTCATGCAGCAGCGTGAAGACGCGTTGCGGACCGTGGCCGGCGGTCAGCTCCAGATCGGGCATGCGACGTCCGAGCAGCGGGTGGCCCTCGCCGAAGTCGTAGCGGATGCCCAACCCTGACATCTCAGCCGCCATCTGCTTGCGTGGTTCGTCCATGCCGAGAAACTCGGCCAGATAATCGCCCACCGCCTTGCTGCGTTCGTCCACGCGGCGCAGCGCGCTGCTCGCCAGGGTATTGCGCAGCACGCGCGCGGCGATCGCGTGACGTTCGGCGTGATAGGTGTCCAGCAGGCTGTCCGGCGAGCTGCCGTGCAGGACCTGCGCCAGCTTCCAGCCCAGGTTCACCGCATCCTGCACGCCGAGGTTGAGGCCTTGCCCGCCCATCGGCGGGTGCATGTGCGCCGCATCGCCGGCAAGCAGAACCCGTCCCTGGCGATAGCTCGCGGCCTGGCGCGCCGCATCGTTGAAGCGCGAGACCCAAGTGACATCGTGGATGCCGAAGTCAGTGTCGTAGATGGCCCTCAGCGCAGCGCTCACTTCGTCTGCGCTCGCCTCGCTGGACGTGTTCAACGACGCTTCCGTCAGCACGATGCGCGCGCGGCCATCTTCGGTCTTGCCGATCGCGTGAGCGCCCGTGGCATCGTGCCGGAAGCCCCAGGCCGGCTCCTCCGCGGTAGCCGCTTCGGCGATCAGCCAGCTCGTGGCCGCATCCCATCCGGTGAACGCGATGCCTGCCGCCTTGCGCACCGCGCTGCGCGCGCCGTCGCAGCCGATCAGATAGGACGAACGCAGCGAGCTGCCGTCGGACAGCTCAACATCGACGTTATCGCCATCCTGTTCGAAGCCGATCACTTGGCGTTCGCGATAGATCGGTACGGCTAGCTCCTCGACCCAGCCGGCAAGGATGCGCTCGATGTGTCGCTGCCACAGCGCCAGCGCGTAGGGATGGCGGGTAGGGAAGTCGCCGATGTTCACTGCGACATGGAAGTACACGTTGGGGTGCGTCTGGCCTTGCGAGACGAAACGCTCGGCGATGCCGCGCTGATCGAGCACTTCGAGCGTGCGCGCGTGCAGGCCGCTGGCGCGGGAACCTGGCACATCCTGGTTGGCGCGGCGCTCGACGATGGCGACGTCGATGCCCGCCAGCGCCAGTTCGCCGGCGAGCATCAATCCCGTCGGTCCGGCGCCGGCGATCACGACCGCATGGTCGTTCATGGGCGTGCTCCGGCGATGATCAGCAGCACGGCGGCCAGCGCGGGCCATCCCGCATCGCGCGCGCAAGGCAGCATGGCCACGATTACGATCCAAGGGATCGCGCCGCACGCTTCGCCTATCGGCAGCATGACATGCATGTTTTCACTCCCGCTGACGCCGGTGTCCCGGCAACGGCGGGCGATGCTGCGCCAGACCCCGTGCCTTACGGCAAGCCCCCCGGTGCGATATACTCTGGAGGCGGCGGGGAACCAGTGTTCCCCGCCGTTTTTTTGCCCGCCGTGATGACGTTCTTCACATCGAAGCGCGGCGCCGCATTCATGCAGCGGCAAGCTCATGCTCTAGGCCGATCGGCGCCGCCACACTATGCTGTGCCGCGCATCGTCGATCGACCAGGGGGACAGATCTGGTGACCGAAGGGTGATCCCATGAGAACGTCCGCTAGTGTGGGTGGAGGGCTGCTGACGCTGCTCGCCTTGCTGTTCGCAGGCTCGGTCGGGGCCGCGGCGTATTTCGCGGAGACCGTGTCGCCCAAAGATCTGGCGACCTGGATCTTCCCTTTCGCAGGCACCCTGCTCGGCGCCATCCTCGCCTTCAAGTACCAGGGCATCGCCGAAGCGGTGAAGCGCGACGAGCTGCGCGTCGGCGCCGTCAATCGCGCCATCCTGGTGCTCGCCTCGCAGTCCCGCTACCTGTCGACGGTGCAGGCCGAACTGGTCAACGACAAGGAAGCCTGGCAGCGCATCGCCAATCTCCACGCCTTTCCCAGTCCGCCCAGCAGCCATGCGCGCCAGCGGCCCGAGGAACTGGCGTTTCTGGTGGAGCGCGGCGGCGCCGGCCTGGTCATGGAGCTGGACGCTGCGCAGCGACGCTACGACGACTGCCTCCTGCATCTGAATATCCGCAACGACCTGCTGTTCGAGATCGTCCATCCCATCGCCGCCCGCGCAGGGATCATGGGCAAGCCCATCAGCATGGAGCAGTTCCGCCAGGCACTGGGCGAGATGCATTTCGCGCGTTGGGAAACCGCCGTCACCAATGTCTACGACAGCGTGCCGGCCCATCTGGAGGCGATGCCGAAGCTGGCGGCCAAGCTGCGCGATGCGGGAAAAAAGCTTTATCCGCGCCGGAAGTTCATCGACAAGATCGATGTTCCAGTGACCTAGACGGAGCGGACCGATGCCCCCGGCGAGTGCGCATCGCACGATCCCGCCGCCGCAGTTTTGCCGACGATTCGGGCCTATCCGCGCAACGCTCGCTCGAGGAACGCGATCACCACGTCACCCTGGCCGTCCGTTCCGAGTGCATACGCCGTCTTTCCATAAGGCTCGATGGGCGTATGGAAGAACCATTCCCATATCGCCTCGCGATCGGGCTCGATGCGCTCGGCCAGCGCGAGGATACGCAGCAGGAGCGCGTTGCTCATGATCGTCCTCCTATCGATGGCGCATGGAACGGCTTCGCCTTCAGCCAAGCCGCATGGATAGTTCGACGTCTTCGGCGAATGGCACGGATAGATAGCCGCTTGCCGGTGTGCGTACGCGCTCCAGGTACTCCGGGCTGTAGTCGGCGTTGTCCGCGACGATCAGAGCCCCTGGCCGCAGGCGGCTTTCTACCAGGCCGAGTACTTCCGGGTAGAGCGCTTTCGCGCCGTCGAGCAGCAGCAGGTCGATCGTCTCGGGAAGATCCACGCGCAGCGTCTGCAATGCATCGCCTTCGCGGATATCCACCAGGTCGAGCACGCCGCCGGCTTTCAGGTGCTCGCGCGCCTGCGCCACTTTGGACGGCTCGAACTCGGTGGTGATCAGCCGCCCGCCGCCGTTGTCGCGCAACGCCGCGGCCAGGTGCAGAGTGGAGATGCCGAACGAGGTGCCGAATTCGACGATCGTCCTGGCGCGGCAGCTTCGCGCCAGCATGTAGAGCAGCTTGGCGGTATCGCGCGAGACCGGCAGCCAAAGATTTTTCAGGCGACCGTAGAAGTCGCGGTATTCGGTCTTGCTGTGCATCAACCGGTCCAGCTCCGCGCGCGGAAAGTCGGACCAGGCAGGGCCGGTGGCTGCCTGGGCCTGTTCGAACAGGCGGTCCAGCAGGGGAGCGAGCGGGGCAGTGGTGAGGGTGGTCATGCGATTTCTCCGGGACATGTGCGTCGGTTGCGGTGCCGGATTAGAATGCGATGGATTCGTCGCGTTTCCTATTCGCATTGCCGGCACCGCCATGACCGAACCTAGAAACCCCGGGATTTCCTCGCGAAAACAGCCCAAACAGGCACGCTCGACCGAACTGGTCGCGGCCATTCTCGAGGCGGCTGCTCAGGTTTTGGCGAAAGAGGGAGCGCACCGTTTCACCACCGCGCGCGTGGCGGAGAAGGCGGGCGTCAGCATCGGCTCGCTTTATCAGTACTTCCCCAACAAGGCGGCGATCCTGTTCCGCCTGCAGAGCGACGAATGGCAACAGACCACCGGCGTGCTGCATGACATCCTGCGCGATACCGGCAAGCCGCCGCTCGATCGGTTGCGCGCTCTGGTGCATACCTTCATCCGCTCCGAGTGCGAGGAAGCCGCGATGCGCGTGGCACTGAGCGACGCCGCGCCACTTTATCGCGACGCACCGGAAGCCAAGGAAGTGAAGGCGGAAGGCGAACGTGCCATGCAAGCCTTCATGAAGGAGGTGCTGCCCAAAGCGTCGAAGGCACGGCGGGACACGGCCGCCGGCCTGGTCAAGGCCACGCTCAGCGCGGTAGGCAAGGAATTTTCGGAGCGTCCGCGCACGGAGGCCGAGATCGAGGCGTTCGCGGGGGCGATGGGGGATATGTTCTGCGCGTATCTCAGGGAGCAGGGGGCGGGCTAGTCGAAGGGGCCGTTATGTACGGGGACGGCCCACCTTCCACGACGCGATTGCGCCCGCCACGCTTGGCCGCATAAAGCGCGCGATCCGCGGTGACCACCATGTCCCGCCAGCTGGCTTGTCCCGGCGTCGCCATGCAGTAGCCGATGCTGACCGTGCAATGGACGGTATCGCCGGAGGGAAGGGCGATGGCCTGCGCCGCGACCGCCGCTCGCAGACGTTCTGCAATCTCGCCGACGATCGATGCATCGCCTTGCTTCACCAGCACCATGAATTCCTCGCCGCCCACGCGCGCCAGCAGGTCTTCGCTGCGCACGTGACGTGCCAGTGTGCCAGCCACGGCGACGAGCACCTGGTCGCCGCCGGCATGCCCCCAGCGATCGTTGATCGCCTTGAAATGATCCGTATCGATCATCAGCACGCCCATGAGGGTGTCGCGTCCTTCGGCATCCTCCACGCGCCGCTCGCCTTGCTCCCACATCACGCGCCGGTTGGCGATGCCGGTGAGCGGATCTTCGTGCGCCTGGCGGATCAGTTCCTCGTCGAGCTGCCGCGTCAGCATCCACAGGAAGCTCGGCGTGACCACCCAGGTAAGGATCAGCCGCGACAGCAGGCCAAAGGTGGAGGTCGGCTCCTGGCCGATGTCGGCGGCAGGGTGCAGCAGCCACCAGGCCACTCGGTTGAGCAGCATGAAGGCCCACAGGAAATGGAAGAGGGCCGCGAGCCGTGCCGCCATGCGGCGCGAATCGGCGACACCGCGCCACAACGCCACGCCGGTCGCCACCGTGACCAGCCCGCGCAGCGAGCCGCCCAGCATGACCATGACCCGGTAGTTCTCGCCGTGCGCCGGCACGCTGGCGATCTCCACGAGGGCGAGCGCCGCCGCGGGGAGCAACACCCACAGCCGGCGGCGCGGAAGCTTCAGGTAGGCGTGCACGGCGAGGAAGCCGAGCACCGTGCCGGCATCGATCAGCAAGTTGCCGACCAGACCGAGGTAAGCAAAGTAGATATGGAAGGCCGGCAGAATCAGCACCCCGAAGCCCACCGCGAAGGCGGCATAGCTCAACCCCCACAGCAGCACGCCGCGAATGCGCCGCGCTTTCCGCCGGGTCAGGTCGAGCGCCAGGAAAATCGCCGACGACAAACCCGCCAACAAGGCGTTGACGATCAGCAGCGTGCCGGCATGGGCCAGCTTCCCCATCCACTCCACGATTGCCCCCCCTCTTATGGGCCTCGACACCAAAGGTACCGCTTTCTATCGGCCATTAATCGGCTGATGATTCACGCGGCCGGTCGTTTGTAATTTTAGGGTCGGGCGTGAAAGCGCGGGGACGATAGGGCCTGTCCTATCGGGGGAGGGGGCTGGCCCCGCGCCGGGCAGCAGCCGAGCGGGGCTCTGGGTTTTTTCTCCATCGTGTCCTTTGAGATAGCACGACGTCTGCGAGCTACCTATTGGATAGCACTGCACCGTCTGCGAGGAGGACAGCCGATAACTTTCCATAGTCGACGTTCTGGACGCTGCTTCCTGTGTCGATGGCGAGCGCCGCCGCAGCGCCCGCCGCTTGGCCGGTAATCATAAATGTCGGCTCGACACGCATTGATGAGTACGCAACATGCGATGCTGAAAGCGCCACTGGAACGAGTAGATTGCGGATCTCATTGGATTTCGGCGTGATGGACCTATAAGAGATCGGATATGGGCGGGGTAGCGGTTGCCAGATCTCACCTTCAATGCCGACTTGCCCATCAATGGCGACGCGGTGGACCGTATGCTGATCTATGGGAAAAGCACCCAGGCCGATGGAGTCAAAGATAACGGTTTCCGTATAAAGATCTGATTGCTTCATTACGTAGTCACCGATCATTCGGCGACTTTCCCTCACATAAAGAAGCCAGGGAAACCCACCATTATCCTGGTACTCATCTTTGCATAAGCCCCATGACGCTACTTCAGTTCGTACATTATCGGGGATTCGTCGGTCCGTCGCGAGAAATGTAAGGACCGCCGTCGTATAGCGCTTATGCTCTGCCTCAATGATGCGGCGCCCTTCCGAATCGGCCTCGGCATACCCTGAACCCCCTCCGACTTTGTCAGTAGACAGTAAGCCAAAACTGTTTACATCGAATTTGTTGTTGGGGATTCGAACGTTGGCAATGTAATCGGAGGTCTTGATAAGTTCCGGATGCGCCTGGGCGGTGCGACCCAGTAACTCGAATTCCCAGGGATCGTAATTGTCCGGTTTGACGATCGGTAGTTGATTCATCTTGTCCGCCGTAAGGCAGAGTCGATAGCCGTATGCCTGCACGGCAGAGTCTGCGGTGCCATGGGCACCAAGCTTATTATGAGAGACATGGGGAAGCAGGCCGCTTTCCTGATCGCCCGGCACGACATAAGGATCTACGCCCGTCCCTTCCTTGATGGTGATGGAACCGACACCGGCGAGCGATTCGCCGTATTGGGACTGTGCTTCTCGCCCGAGTGTGTAGCCGACCCCTGCCTTTGCAAGCAGGTCACCCTCGTAGCTGGCATCGATGAAAATTTTCGCGGCGTATTTACGCCCATCTCGCATCTTCACGTATTTGATTTGATGATTGGCGGTCACCGCGCTTGCCAGCTCAGCACCGTATTCCACGGAAACGGATGGAGTGCCGCTCAACATGTCCAGCAAGATATTTTCGGCGATATGGGGCTCGCCGAAAATTCCCCCCATGGTCCAGGTGGTCCCATAACGAGTATTCACTGCGTCCACAAAGCGACGGGCAAAACCACCCATCGCCCACAGGCGATCTTGAGGATAGGCATCCGTCGCGCTGATTCCGCTTGTGGTCATGCCGCCGATGTGGGTCGTGGGCGTGAGGATGAGGATCCGTTTGCCTAGTTTCGCGGCTTCTAGTGCTGCAGATATGCCCCCTGGCGTCGCGCCATAGATAAGTACGTCGACGGCATCCGCACTTTCCTGCGAGGCTGCTTCGGGCGTGGCATTATGGGGAATGTCCGTGGATCCGGCGTCTACGCGGCTGCAAGCTGCGAGAATAGGTATGACGCTGAAGACCAGCCATTTGCGGCGAGCGATAATAAGTGTCCCGAGCATGTTTTTCGTGTTGATTGAAGTTAGGTCCGCGGATGAAGTCATCCGAGAGGATGGCCATCCTGTCTATGGATGTTTACGCGTGGATTACTGAGCCATGCGCTTCACTGACGAAATAGACGGTGAATTTTGAAATGCTTGCGCGTGCCTGACGAAATGCATCCACGTGATCTCGGCAGTGGGGCGAGGCAGGCATGGATAAAAGAGACTATTTTGCTGTTGGCGCTTGACCGGATGGAGCTGAAGTCGCTGTCATGCTTGTGTGACGCCATCCCAATGGTTATCTATGGACAGCGCAGTGCGCGCTATCCTCAGAGGGATGCGGCGGTTGACCCTGCACGCGGTCGTGGCCGGCCATCCGGGCGTGTTCGTCTTCGACAGCGGCGGCGGGGTCAGCAACATCACGCCCGAGCTCGCCGCGCAGATCGGCTGCAAGCCCTGGGGCCAGGTCTCCGGCTTCCAGATGAGCGGCAACCGCCTGGACATGCAGCGCTGCGACAAGATCGGCTCGCACCGCGTCCATAGGGAAACGCTGGGCGTGTTCGACTTGAACAAGCTGCTGCCCACCGGATCGAGCGAGCGGATCGATGGCACGCTCGGGCTGGATCTCTTCGACGGCAAGGTCGTCAGTTTCTCGTACGCCAGCCGCACGCTCACGGTGCTGGACAAAGCGGGCGTCGAAGCGCTGTCGAAGCGCGCCAAGCCCGTGCCTATCCACCTCGTGCGCGACGCTGAAGGACTCGCGCTGACCATCAATCTGCCCGTGCGGATCACTGCGGGCGCGGATGATGAGCGCAAGCCCTAGATCACATCTTGCGCAGTATCGCCTCGCCAAAAAGATCGATCGTCTTGTGGCTCAGGTCCGTGTTGTTGAGCACGACCAGCGTGGATCGCCCGTCCAGCGCATGGCTGGCAACTCCGTCGCGCAATGGATGGATGACGCCGTTGAAGCCATTCGCCTTGACGAAGGCATCGGCTACACCCGCCGGGCCGACATCCGCATCGGCGGCCATGGCTCGTAACGCCGGTGCCAGCCCTATGCCGGCCGTGGCCAGCAGGGTTCCTTGCAGGAACCGCCTCCGCGTCGAGTGATTCATTGCCACCGTCGTTCCTTATGAAGGCGATAGTGGGGATGGGGGCCGGGACCTCGGTAAAGGTTTAAAGCGTAGCGGTGCTTGTCTCAGGCATTGAGGCGGCCAGGGCGGAACCTGTGCCGACACGTTCTGGCGCGGATCCGCCCATGCTCAAGACCCTGGCCATCGCCAACTATCGTTCCCTGCGCGCGCTCACCATTCCGCTTGATCAGCTCAACCTGATCACCGGTGCCAATGGCAGCGGCAAATCCAGCCTCTATCGTGCCCTGCGCCTGCTCGCGGAGACCGCGCACGGCGGCGTGGTCAGCGCCTTGGCGCGCGAGGGCGGTCTGCCCTCCACCCTGTGGGCGGGGCCGGAGAAATTCTCGCGGCGCATGCTCTCCGGCGAAGTGCCGGTGCAGGGCGGGCCACGGCAGGAGCCGGTGACGCTCAAGCTGGGCTTCGCCGGTGACGATTTCGGCTACGCCATCGACCTCGGCTTGCCGCCACCGCCCGCGCTCTCCGGGGCTTTTCAATTCGATCCGGAGATCAAGCGCGAGGCGATCTGGGCGGGCCCTTTCCTGCGTTCCTCGAATGTGTTGATCGACCGTCGCGGCGCCATGGCGCGCGCCAAGGAAGGGCGCAGCTGGCGCGTCGTGGCCGAGCACCTGAACCTGTTCGAGAGCCTGTTCACCCAACTGGCCGATCCCGAGCGCACGCCGGAGGCGATGGTGCTACGCGAGTCGATCCGCAGCTGGCGCTTCTATGACCACTTCCGTTCCGACCGCGATGCCCCCGCACGCCTCGCGCAACTCGGCACGCGTACGCCGGTGCTCAGCCACGACGGCAGCGACCTCGCCGCCGCCTGGCAGACCATCGTCGAAATCGGCGATGCGCGGGCCTTGCACGCCGCAGTGGAGGATGCCTTTCCCGGCGCTTCCGTCCACGTCGAAGCGAAAGACGGCCGCTTCCATTTGCTTTTCACCCAGCACGGCCTGCTGCGCCCCCTCGCCGCCGCCGAGCTCTCCGACGGCACCTTGCGCTACCTGCTCTGGATCGCCGCGCTACATACGCCACGCCCGCCGCCGCTGATGGTGCTGAACGAACCGGAGACCAGCCTGCACCCGGATCTGTTGCCCGCACTGGCGAGGCTGATCGTGCAGGCCTCGAAGCGCAGCCAGGTCTGGGTGGTATCCCACGCGGGGCGGTTGATCGCGGCGCTGGAGGAGGCCGGGTGCAACGTGGTGGCGCTGGAAAAGGTATTGAGCCAGACGCGGGTGGTGGGATTGCGGGAGTTGGAAGAGCCGGCTTGGTACTGGCCAGAGAGGTAGGCGCCGCAGGCTTGAATCCCCTGAAACCTGCCGTGATTTCCGGTTTCGAACCGACGCAGACGTCGTCGATATGCACTGGAATGCCGCCGGATTTGGAGTAATCATTTCGACCCAAAGGAGGGGGTATGGATCGCGGAGCACCGGGAACGACCAGTTTCAGTCCTGTGGCCTTTCTAGGCTTCCTCGCTGTTTGCATCGTGCTTGGGTGGGGTATCCAGACGAAGTCAGAACTCCTGCGAGTCGGCTTGATTCTCCTGCAAGCGACTTGGTTGGTCGCAGGTTCGATCACTGTAGTGTTCCGGTGGATGAGTCATCGCCGCCCGCGGAAGTAGGAAGAGGGAGATCCGCTTCAGATTCGAAGCGGGCAGATTTTCCAGGGATTCCAGGAACGCAGGTCGATGGCTACTAACGACGAAGGAATTGATCGAGCATCCCAGCTTGAGGAGCTTATTGTTGCGCTGGGGCGGCTCATTACTAACTTGGATCTGGACCCTGACTGTCAGTGGAAGGGCCACTTCGTTCAATGTCTCAGCAGGGCTCAATTCTTACTCGATGCTGGGTTTGACCAGGAGGCGCTGAACGGGTTATCTGCCTCGGTTCGGAGCGTGTTCGGGGGAATGGGAAGTTTCAACGATTACGTGCCCGCCCGATTCAATAGCCTGACCGGTCAATACGCAGCCATCGAGGGCATGGAAGGCTTCAACCGTGCGGCAGGATCGGTGTATGACGCTGCGCTGAAGCTCGTCGTTGTTAGCAGGTATTGAGATGATCGAGTTAGCTAGGTACTGATGATCATGGAATGTCCGCTTCCGACTGAAGTCGCAGACCCAGGGCAGACACATGGCAGGCGCGGAACGTAGTGGAGCAGATCGAGATGGAAAGGGTACATGTCGTCCAGCACAAACACACTCTTCAAGACGAATTCGAAGACTGGAAGATGATTGGCGTTTTTCGCACTTTGGATGGCGCAAGGGCGGCAGTTGATCGCCTGTCGGCACAGCCAGGGTTCGCCAGGCATCCGAATATCATCGATCCAGAAGCTCCGGGCGAGGAAGACGGCTTCTATATCTCGGGGCACCCATTGGATCAGGTCGAATGGACGGAGGGGTTCGTGACGATGAATGGTGATCACGAGTGCGAAGAATGACCAAGTCCGCTTCCGACCTGGAGCGGACATTACCGAAGGGGTTTAAACGTGGAACTTTCGGATCGAATTCGAAAATTGGTCGAGGCTGGAGACTATGTCGATGCTCTTCGACTCGGCACCCCTGCCTCAGGTGGCCGTATCCATGACCCAGAGGTTCTGAAGTCCATGTTTGGTCTCACTGCTGAATTGAGATCAGTTTGCATGGATTTGGCAAGCAAGAAGCAGGACAGTGGCCCGGAGTACTTTGCCCTCGAAGACCTTCTCCATAAGGCAAACGATCTGACCGGCGAGGATATGTACGGTCGGATCAGGTGAATCAATCAAGGTGACATGGATCCTGAGCGGCAAAGGCACAATGTCCGCTCCCGACCCGTAGCGGACCTAATAGGGGGGAGGATGGACTGCTGTTCGGTCGAATTCGTGCCAATCGACACCGCGACGCTGACCCGCACAAGGGCGCTGTTCGAACAAATTCGAACCGCGAAGCAGGAAGGGGCTACGCTGGACGACGAAGTGTTTTCCTCTCAGTTGACCGATGAAGAAAGGTCGTTCTTTTGGAGCCCATCGGAAGATGAGCGGGCCGAGTGGGCGGCAATGTGGTTCGGCGCACCGCCGGCTGGACTATAGGGAGCTTGGTCAATGAGGTGTCTGGCGTTTCTATTATTGGCGTTCATTTCCTTTGGCATTGCGAGCGAGCCTTCCAGCTTCTATTCAGAAGATCTCAAACCTGCGGCCAGTGAATACGCGCGTGCCGCAGGACTTGCACCGTTAACGTCGGCGACCGATTTTGAGCTCCGCGTTTGGACACGCGATTACATGTCCGGCGCGGTCACTGGCTTCGTTGTGTCTAACGGCACGCTGCGCTCATTCGAAAGCATGTCGACTTATGACCAGGGAAAGCTACTCGTTAAACCGGCCAATTTAGGAACCGAAAAGTCGGGGTCCGATGAGGTTTGCCTGAAAAAGCTCATTGAGTTCCTGAGGGCTTACAACGGCAAAGCCGTGTCGTGCGGTGTCATGGATGGCGAATCAGTCCTGTTGGATGCGGTTGTGCAAGGTCAGGTCGTTACGGTCAAAGTCGACAACCCAAGATTCTGTTCCGACAAGGCGTCTAAGGCTGTGGCAAACCTTCTCGGTGCGCTTCGGCAATGAAATAGGGCCAAAGTCGGCCTGCATGTGGCAACCCAGGCGTCGCTCATGCGCCGACTGCCCGCTGGGTCTCGAAGGTTCCTGGGATTGGCGATCCCAGTTCCAAACGAGACTGAACTGCCCGCTTTCGCCCCTTTGCCGATTGCTAGCCTTCGTTGCTCTCGACCAGACCGAACGTTGCGGTCAATCGCATGTGGCCGGGCGGGTGCATACTCGGCATCTCCGCGCCACACTGCGCGGGAATGGAAATCCAATCAGCCGGCTGGCTCCGGCGAACTGACCAAAAGGACATGCCTTGTTTTCCAGGAATCCCCGACTCATCCACGAACGCCGCAAGGTAAATGGTCGCCATCGACGGGCACGCGCGCTCTTGGTGTTCGCCGGCCTGTTTGTTACGGCGTGGGCAGCCTCCGCGCGCGACAGCACGCTGATCGAGCCCGGCACACCCATCGCGCCGGTGCTCATCGTGGCCAACTACTCATTTGGCGTGTGCTCCCAAAGCCTGAGCGGTAACGTGCTATCTCGGCTGGTTTCTCGTCCTGGCCCGGAGCCCGTCGCGTTGACGCAGAACCCGCAGTTCGTCATGTGCAGACTGCTTCCCAAGGCCATTGCTTTCAACCTGGAGCAGCGTGGCGTGAATGTCGCGCTGCGTGAATTTTTGCTGCCGGAAAGGATTGCCGCAGCTGACTATTCCCCAAAGGAGACGGAGTTCCAGCAGCGCGAACTCAGTGCGCCGGAGAATGCGAACCGATACGCGCTTGTCTACACAGGCGTCTCCTTCGAAAACAATCTCCACATCCTGGGTTTCCTGTCAGTCCTGGGTCCAATGGATGCCGCCACTGGTAAGCGCCCCGACCTTGGCCGCTTCCTCCTCAACGAAAACGTAATGTTGGTCGGCATGAATGGTCAGCCGGCAGTCTCAGTCGTGCCCGGCATAACCTATCACCTGCAGTCGCCATTGGCGGCAGGGGCCATCATCGCCAACTCGCTCGAGGCGCGCTGCACCAAGACGGGAATCCTGAACTTCGACAGGTGCCCTGACCGCCTGCACCTGCAGGCGCCGAACTGATTCGTGAAATGCGGTTGTGGCAACCAGGTTTGAGAAGTTCGCTTTCCATCCGAAGCGGACATCGCGTTGGCGTGGTGAAGCACAGATTCGCACTGATGAGGGGGGGCTTAGGCGTGGCTCGCGATAATCAGAATCCAAGGGTGCGTCGGGTCTGATATCTGCTGAAAAACAAGCTGTCCGCTTCCGACTGCGGATTCAGCCGGTCGTTGCAACAGTTTGATGAAATCGTTCGGCCGGCGTTTCGTAGTTTAAGGTTTTCCTTGGCCGCCCATTCAAGCGCCTTGCCACGGCATCGAGCTGCGCTTGCGAGAACCCGGATAGATCCATTCCCTTGGGGAAATACTGGCTCAGAAGGCCATTGGTGTTCTCGTTCGAGCCACGCTGCCAAGGGTTGTACGGATCACAGAAGTAGACCTTGATGTCCGTCGCCAGCGTAAAGCGCTGATGTTGGGCCAGCTCCGACCCGCGATCCCAAGTCAGCGATCGATACAGCTCGCGCGGAAGCTTCCCTGCGTGCTTGATTAACGCGCTGACCACCGTCTCACTGTCCCTACCGTCCAGCTTGATCAGCACGACATAGCGAGACCACCGTTCGACCAGCGTGGCGATCTGGCTATTTCTGCCGCCCAACAACAGGTCGCCCTCCCAATGACCGGGCACGGCGCGATCCTCGATATCGGCAGGACGTTCACGGATCGAGATGGCGCCGGTGATTTGCGCATGACCTTCGGTCTTTTGCGTGTGATGCCGCGAACGGCGCATGGCTCGCGTACGCCGAAGGTGCGCCAAGAGCTCTTTTTTCAGGGCTCCGCGCGCCTGGATGAAGAGGCTGCGATAGATCGTTTCATGCGACACCTGAAGTGCCTCATTCCCCGGGTACGTCCGTTTGAGCCAGCCGGCAATCTGGTCTGGCGCCCATTGATGCTGGAGCTTAGCGGCTACCAGGCGCGCCAGGGTCCGGTGCTGGACTAATTTGCAGGGCTTGGGCCGACGGGCCCGATCCCATGCGCATTGATCAGCACAGCTGGCCCGATAGCGCTCCTGTCCACCATTGCGCCGGATCTCCCGGCTGATCGTCGATGGCGCCCGGCTCAGCCGAACCGCCACGGAGCGAATCGATTGCCCCGCCATGAGCGCCCTTGAGATCTCCTCACGCTCGGCCAGTGACAGCGTCCGATCCGATCGATGGCGCACAGCGGGCCGGATACCGCCGGTCTCGGCCAGGATCCGGCGGACCGAGGAATGATGCCGATCAAAGAGCCTGGCAATCTGGTGAAGGGACTCGCCACGTTGCCAACGGTCCCACATCAGCCCAATCTGGCTATCGGTGTAATGAGTCGGAGGTCGTTGGGACATCTTGCAACACTCCTGCTGCTCGCGCAGTCTTCAGTGTGTTGCAACGACCCGCTGAATCCGCAACCCGAAGCAGACACTGAATGAACCCGCAGGGGAGAGTGACGTGAGCCCATGGATTTCTGCGATATGTGCGCTTGTATCGGCGGCCATGGCTGTAGGCCCCGCTTCCGCTGGGTCTTCTGAATGCGGTCTGCCGGACATATCGGGTTCAAGTGAATTGCACCAGTTCTTGAGCCTTCGTGCTGTTGATGTCGTCAAGCGGGCGGCAGGCTCGGATGAGGGGCTTGCGGCGCTGGTCGCGCCGACCGCGAGTTTCGGCCTTGGCGCAGGTGACCTGGCAGGCCCTTGGGAGCGGGAGTCGATGGCGCTCGCGTGCTTGCGCAAACGATGAAGGCGGATACTTATCGTTACCTTGGCTGGGACTACATGGATATGCCGGCTGACCCGTGTTCAAAGCAAAAGGTGGAAGTCGATTTCATCGATAGCCAGGGCAAGAGGGTGTCCCGAGTGGAATTCACGTTTGAAGCGGGGCGCGTGGTGAGTGCAGGAGGCTGGCAAAGGTCATTCGAGGCGGGTCGGTTATAGGATCACCCGGAGTCGGGTCGCCCATGTCCATGCCTGGGCTTACGTATGGCAAGCACTTGCGGGCGCACCTGGAAACTCGGTCACGACATTCAAGGAGTCCGCTTTGACGGGTAGAAGGATCGTTGCCTGCGCGCTGCTGGGTATCGTCGCGCTGACCGGCCCGGCGTTCGGCCAAAGCGCTGGCGGGGCCGGGAAAGGTGATAACGCAAAGCAAGCCCTGCGCGCGCGGTATGTCCAGGCCATTCGATCCGCCATTCGCGCGAACTGGCTTTCCCCCGCCGACCTTCCGCAGGCCGCCTGCAAGGTGCGCATTACGCAGGCGCTTGGCGGCGTCGTCGAAGAAGTCGTTGTCGATCCGGCTTGTCCCTACGGCGAGCTGGGAAGGAAGTCCGTGATCGCGGCCGTCAAACGAGCGCAACCGTTGCCTTACAAAGGCTTCGAAAGCGTCTTCCAGCGAACGCTGATCTTCACCTTCATGCCGAACCCGATGGAGGGGGCGAATCGTGCGCCGCACTGAAACTTCGCATTTCTACCTCGGCCGCGTCACCGACGAGGACCGCTTCGAGGCCTTTCTCGAAGAGGATTACGATCGGGAGGATGGCGAGCCACGTTCCGATTTCTACGGCTCGCAAGGCGAGTTTTTCTGCGACCACGACTTCATGGAGACCGGTACGCGCGAGCCGGGCCAATCGCTGGAAGCGTTCTTTGCCCCGCACTCATACGCCGAGCACTGGCTTGAGCCAGTGTGCGAGGCGGCACGTGCGGCGAGACTGGACGACGCTAATGCGCTGCTCTTTATCCGGAAAGACGAGATCGCCTCGCCCAGATCGGTACGAGGCGATGGCTTCGAGCTGGTCTATCTGGGCGAATTTACGTATCCGATCTGAGCGCGCGGCTCGCCGGGCATCACGCTGCCGCCATGCACTGGATGCTCCGATTTAACGCCAGGGCTAGCACAGTCGATCGCGGCTTCTGAAAAGCCGATGTCCTGGAAGAGCCGCGATGACCAAATCATTCAACGTAGGTGATCACGTCACCTGGAATTCCGAAGCCGGCTGGGTATCGGGAACGATTGTCGCCGTGCATACCAAGGATTTCGACTACAAAGGTCACACGCACCGCGCGTCGAAGGACGATCCGCAGTACGAGATCAAGAGCGACAGGACCGACCATGTCGCTGCCCACAAGGGCAGCGCGTTGCGTCACTCGCGCCGCGAAGGCCGCTCGTGACGTCGGCCTTCTTCACCATCGGCCATTCCAATCGCAGCTTCGATGCGTTCGCAAGGTTGCTGCGCGATGCGCAGATCGAACGCCTGGTGGACGTGCGTGCCTTCCCGCGTTCACGCACCAACCCGCAGTTCAACATCGACACCTTGCCTGACGCGCTTGCGTCCATGGGCATCGCCTACGAACACCTGGCCTCGCTCGGCGGCCGCCGCGGACGGTCCGATCCCGTACCGGCCGAGACCAACGGCTTCTGGACCAACCGAAGTTTCCACAACTACGCCGACCACGCACTGTCGGCGGATTTTCAAGCTGGTCTGGACCATCTCATCGTCGCGGGGCAGACGCAGCGCTGCGCGATCATGTGTTCGGAAGCGGTGTGGTGGCGCTGCCACCGTCGCATTATCACCGACTATCTGATCGCCCATGGCCAGACCGTGATCCACATCCTGGGCGAAGGGCACGTGGAACAGGCGCAACTGACGGCGGGGGCGTCGATCCGCCCCGACGGGGCGGTAGTCTATCCGGCCACGGGAGCGGCGATCGGGTGATGGCGCTATGATCCCTGGCCGGCCTCACGGGCCGGATCGCCAGGCGAAGCGACCCTGGCCGGGCTCCAGCGACTTCAAGGACGAAACGCGATGGACACGCACCACGAACTGAGCGGCTACCTCTTCTGTCGCGACACGGCACACATCGCGCAGGCCTTGCGCGAACAGCTGGAAGCCGAAGGCATGGCGCTGGTCGACAGCGCCGAAGGGCGGGGCGGCGAGATCTCCAGCGAGGATGGCCGCGCATGGCGCATCGCCGTGATCCCAGGGCGCGGCGGCTGGCATGTCCTGCTTGCCACGCCGGATGCCTGGTTGTGCGAAGCGGGGCCCGATGGCGCGATCCGCTTCGCTGCTTTGAGTCGTGCGCTGGGCGCACCGGGCTTCCTGCGCGAGGCCTGGTACATGGAGGACTTCATCGGCACGCAAGGTACCGTGAACCTGCTCGTCGACGGCCATGGGCGGCAATGCATCGCCGGGCAGCTCTACGACTACGAAGCCGATGCACCTTCGGCGGAAGTGGTGCCTCGCTGGCGCGGTCATGCCATCGAGCATGGCGAAGGCCATGAAGATGCCGAGCTGTGGCCAGCGATCCGCGTTTCGTTTCCTGACAGTCCGCCACCGGAGCCCGGCCGGCACGAACCCGAGCTGGACGAAACGAAAACCGGCCTGGATCTGATCGAGCGCCTCGGCGGTCAGGGCCTGAGTACCTATTGGCTCGCGCATGGCGAGGCATGGCGTCGCCTGAAGGCCTATCTGACGCATGGCGAAGCCGTACCTCTGGTGGGCGCGGTCACCTTGACGTTTCGGCGACCCGTGTCGGGTGGCACCCGGCTGGCTCTGGCCAGCGCCGAATCGGACGCCCAAGCCCCGTTCCGTTACGCGAACGGCAATGACATCCGCATCGGCGACCGCGTGCGCTTGAAAAGCGGTGCCGACGGTGAGGTGATCGATGTGCTCGGCACATTCCGGCGCGAGGGTGGCAGGCCACGCTATGCCGTGGTGCGCACGGCCGGGCGCCATCGGATGATCAAGGCGACGCGCGTGAAGCGCGGCGACTATCGCTTTGTCGACATCGCGCGTCTGCAGGCCGCCGCCGTCCCCGGCGATAAGCCGGCGATCGACGCATTGGAGCGGCTTGCCGGCGCCGGCAACGCCGACGCCATGGCGCAGCTTGGCTTCATCCACTATGTGGGCGACGGCCGCCCGCGCGATCCGGCGCGTTCCTGTCACTGGCTCGCCGCCGCGGCCGAGCATGGTCATCCGGATGCCGCTTACCAGTTGGCGCGACACCTCCGCGCGGAATTCGGCGTGGCTTACGACCGCGAGAAGATCCGTGAGCTTGCCGAAGCGGCCTATCGCCACGGCAGCGTGGAGGCGGCACAGATCCTCATCGACCATGCGCAGGAAGACGCGCGCCTCGAGCTGCTGCAGCGCCTCGCCGCCGAAGGCAATCCGATCGGTCAGTGCAAGCTGGCGTATCGGGTGCAGGCTGGCAGGGGTGTCGAGCACGATCTGGAAGAGGCGGCCCGCCTGCTGGAGCGGTCGGCCAGGCAGGGTTGCGCCGAGGCCCAGCAGCAATTGGGCTGGTACTACAGCATGGGCATCGGCGTGGGCCGCGACAGTCGGCTCGCCGCTTACTGGTACCGCCGTGCCATCGACCAGGGCCGCGACGCGGCCTGCATCGCGATGGCGCAGTTGTATCTGGAAGGCTCGGGGATCATGCGCGACACTGCCTGCGCCATCGCGCTGCTGGAGTACGCGCGCGACGAAAACCTCCCCGGTGCCCGCGAAGCGCTGAATGTCGCGCTGAAATGGCTTTGATGAAAACCGCGATCGCCACCGCGTCGACGGTATCGTGAGGATGCGTCATGACCAAGTCGTTCAAGCTGTCCAAGGATCAGATCAAGCCACTGGCGACCGGCTACGGCGCCTGCTTCGCGACGGACCGCATCACGGTGGAGGGTTTCCCCGTGCGCTTCATGTATCGCGAAGCACCCGACAACGACATCGACAGCGGTTGGCGTTTCCTGTCCGGGTCAGAGAGCGACGAGTACATGGACGACGCGGCGAATCACGGCATCTATGACGTGAATACGATCGCCAACTACGATCCGGGCATCCTGCCTTACCTGGATGCACCGATCGGCAGCGCCTTCGAGAAAACGCCCACATCCGGCCGGTTCGTCCCGGTGGAGGATTGGGCACCGCCGGAGGATTGAGCGGCGCGACTCATCGCCGCGCCGGGCCTCAAACCCGCGTCCATGCGAGAATGCCGCATGACTGCCTTCAGCACCCTCCCGCTCAACCCCGCCTTGCTCGCCAGCGTTGAAGCGCTCGGCTATAGCGAGATGACCCCCATCCAGGCCCGCAGCCTGCCGGCCATACTCGAAGGGCGCGACGTGATCGCCCAGGCGCAGACCGGCAGCGGCAAGACCGCGGCGTTCGGGCTAGGCCTATTGCAGGCGCTGAGCGTTGAGACGATCCGTCTGCAGGCGCTGGTGCTGTGCCCGACGCGCGAGCTGGCCGACCAGGTGAGCAAGGCCATCCGCAAGCTGGCGGCCAATATCCCCAACGTCAAGCTGCTGACCCTGTGCGGCGGCATGCCGCTGGGCCCGCAGCTGGCCTCGCTGGCGCACGATCCGCACATCGTGGTGGGCACGCCCGGCCGCGTGCAGGAACACCTCAAGCGCGAGAGCCTGCACGGCGGCGGCATCAAGGTGCTGGTGCTGGACGAGGCCGACCGCATGCTGGACATGGGCTTCAGCGACACCATCGACGACATCGTCAAGCGCATCGCCAAGCATCACCAGACGCTCTTGTTCTCGGCCACCTATCCGGAAGGCATCCGCGAGGTGAGCCGCCGCCTGCAGCGCGATCCGGTGGAGGTCACCGTGGAAGCGCCGGCCGAGACCCGGCCGGCGATCGAACAGCGCTTCATCGAGGTGGCGCCGGAGCGCAAGTTCGATGCGCTCGCCCAGCTGCTCGCCGGCGAGCGCGGGCAGCATGCGCTGGTGTTCTGCAATATGCGCCGCGACGTCGATGCCGTGGCGGAGGAACTGGACCGCCGCGGCTTCTCCGCGCTGGCCCTGCACGGCGACATGGAGCAGCGCGACCGCGACGAGGTGCTGGTGCAGTTCGCCAACCGCAGCTGCGCGGTGCTGGTGGCGACCGACGTGGCGGCGCGCGGGCTGGACATCACCGCCTTGCCGCTGGTGATCAGCTACGACATCGCCCACGACCCGGACACCCATACCCATCGCATCGGCCGCACCGGCCGCGCCGGGCAAACCGGCCTGGCGATTACGCTGTGCACACCGCGCGAGAAACCCAAGGCCGACAACATCGAGCAGGTGCTGGGCGAGCCGCTGACCTGGCAGCCGCTGAAACTTGCGCCGCCGCGGGGCAAGACCCTGAACCTGGCGCCGATGAAGACGCTGGTCATCGACGCCGGCCGCCAGGACAAGCTGCGCCCGGGCGATATCCTCGGTGCGCTGACCGGCGATGCCGGACTGACGGCGGACGATGTGGGCAAGATCGACGTCTTCGCCACCCGCGCCTATGTGGCGGTGAGCCGCGCGCTGGCCGGCAAGGCGCTGGAGCGCCTGCGGGCCGGCAAGATCAAGGGGCGCAACTTTCGGGTGCGATCGCTGGGCTGAGCAACTCGGGCGGCGGCCCTGCATGGGGTCGCCTTTGCCGACCCGCGCACAACCGCCCCGTCGCCGCCCGGTGACACTTGCAGTCGTCCGGACCAGGGGCTTCAATCCCGGGCTGAGCGTTCATGCGCCTTCGCGGCGCGACCCTGCCACTGCGCCACGCACCCCGGGATATCCATGCATACCAATGATCAAGCGCTCAAGCGCGGCCTGCAGGAACGTCATATCCGCCTGATGGCGCTGGGCTCGGCCATCGGCGTGGGGTTGTTCCTTGGCTCGGCCAACGCGATCAAGCTCGCCGGGCCGGCCATCCTGCTGTCGTACGTCCTGGGCGGGTTGGCGATCTTCATCATCATGCGCGCACTCGGCGAGATGGCCGTGCAGAACCCGGTGGCAGGCTCCTTCAGCCGCTACGCGCAGGATTATCTCGGCCCGCTGCCGGGCTTCCTCACCGGCTGGAACTACTGGTTCATGTGGCTGGTGACCTGCATCGCGGAGATCACCGCGGTGGGCATCTACATGGGCGTGTGGTTCCCCGACGTGCCGCAGTGGGTATGGGCGCTGGCCGCGCTGGCGGCGATGGGCGCGGTCAACCTGGCGGCGGTGAAGGCCTACGGCGAGTTCGAGTTCTGGTTCGCCATGATCAAGGTGGTGACGATCGTGCTGATGATCGTCGGCGGCGGCGCGATGATCCTGTTCGGCCTCGGCAACCAGGGCGTGGCCACCGGCATCAGCAATCTGTGGACGCATGGCGGCTTCATGCCCAACGGCGCCAAAGGCATGCTGATGGCACTGCAGATGGTGATGTTCGCCTACCTCGGCGTGGAGATGATCGGCCTGACCGCCGGCGAGGCGGACAAGCCGGAGAAGTCGATTCCCGATGCGATCAACTCGGTGTTCTGGCGCATCCTGATCTTCTACGTGGGCGCGCTGTTCGTGATCCTGTCGATCTACCCCTGGAACGAGCTGGGCACGCGCGGCAGCCCGTTCGTGATGACCTTCGAGCGGTTGGGCATCAAGTCGGCGGCGGGCATCATCAATTTCGTGGTGCTTACCGCGGCGCTGTCCTCGTGCAACGGCGGTATCTATAGCACCGGCCGCATGCTCTACAACCTGGCGCAGCAGGGGCAGGCGCCGCGCACCTTCGCGGTGACCTCGCGCAGCGGCATTCCGTACCGGGCGATCGTGGTGTCGCTGGTCGCCTTGCTGTTCGGCGTGCTGCTCAATTACCTGGTGCCGGCCAAGGTGTTCGTATGGGTGACGTCGGTGGCGACGTTCGGCGCGATCTGGACCTGGGGCATCGTGCTGGTCACGCAGATGAGGTTCCGTCGCAGCCTCAGCGAGGCCGAGCGCGGGAGGCTGTCGTTCCGCATGCCGTTCTTTCCATACGCCTCGTGGCTGGCACTGGCTTTCCTGGTGCTGGTGATCGGCTTGATGGCGTACTTCCCCGATACGCGCGTGGCGCTGGTGGTCGGGCCGCTGTGGCTGGTGTTGCTGACGGTGTTGTATTACGCGCTGGGGTTGAGAAAGGGCGCCCCGGCGAAGGCGCTGCAGACAGGAGTCATGGAACCATGAAGACGTTCACCACGGCGGCCCTGGCGACGATGCTCGCCGCTTGCGCGAGCCACACCGAGCTGCCCGCGAAACCGGTGCAGGTCGGCATGGCGAACCCGGCCTCGGTGTATTGCACTAAGCTCGGCGGCAAGCTGGACATCGTCAAGGAGAAAGACGGCGAAGTCGGCTACTGCACGTTGCCGAGCGGCGAGCGGATCGAGGAGTGGGCGCTGTTCCGGCGGGATCATCCCTGACCGCGGGCAGGCAAAGGCTGGCGAGAGCTATGCCGCCGTGTTGCGCAGCGAATGGCTGGTGGCGCAGAAATGGAGCCCGCCATAGGTCGGCAGGCGTTCATGCCGGTCCATGCGAGTCAAGCTGAGCAGTGAGCCGGTCCCGCACGTGCGGCCACTCTTCGCGCACGATGCTATAGAACGCCGTGTCCCGAGGCTTCCCGTCAGGCTCGATCTTGTCCTGGCGCATGACGCCTTCGAACACCGCGCCGATCTTCTCCAGCGCGCGGCGCGAGCGTGCATTGTCGGCCTTGGCGCGAAACTGTACCCGGTTGGCGCCCAGTACCTCGAAGCCATGTTCGAGCAGGAGCAGCTTGCACTCGGTGTTGACGCCGCTGCCCCAGTACGCGCTGGCGATCCAGGTGACGCCGATTTCGAGCTTGCGGTCCTGCGGATGGATATCGAGCAGGCGCGTGGTCCCGACGATGCGTCCGCTGCCGGCCAAGCAGATCAGGAAGGGGTAGGCCTTGCCTTGCTCGCGGTCGCGCAGCGCGGCGGTGAAGTTGGGATAGAAAATGGCGGGGTCAGAGTAGTCGATGGAGGTGAGGCGCCAGATCTCGCGATCCTGAGCCACCTCGAACAGCGCTTCCAGCGTGTCGTCTTCCAAGGGCCGCAGCTCGACCAGCCGGCCTTTGAAAGTCAGGGGATGTTGCAACCAGGGGGTAGCCAAAGCGCACCTGTCGTAGTGATTGCCGCTCATGCGGAGCGGCGCATTGCACAGCATCGGGCTGGCCTTTCAGCGCAGCGGGCGTGGCGGCGGAAGGGCAGATGCGCGCCGGGCTTTCCACAGAACCAGGATGCACGCCGACATCAGCAGCATGCGCAAGGCATCCAGCGAGTCGGAGAACGGATCGCCGTTGTGCGCATGCGTGCCGATAGCGCCGCACATCATCAGCACGAGTACGCCCGCTCCCAGGTGGCGCACGCGCGGAAACAGCAGGGCGATGGCGCAGACCGTCTCCACCGCCATCACCGCATACATCGACCACAGCGGCAGGCCGGAAGCCTGGAAAAACTGGCGCATCTCCGCGTCGTGCAGCGCCTTGCCGATCTCGAAGCCGAAGAAGTTCAGCGCGACGTAGACCGACAGACCGGCGGCCAGCCGTGGCGCGGCCCGCGCGCTGTCGCGGCGTTGCCGTGCCGCATCGAGGGTGGCGACCGTCGCGGCGCCCACCAGCCAGGGACCGAGCATGAAGGTGAGAACGACCAGTTGACGCAACACCGCCGCGATCGGCGGCGGTGCCATTGGCACCAGCACGACACCCGCCAGCCAGGCCGCCGACAACGCCACGCAGGCCGCTACGACGATGCCTGTCAGGACCCTCCGCAGAGGCAGAAGCAACATGCCCGCCGCGAGCATGGCCGCGATCGCCGCATGCATGAAGAAGACCGGGGTGTCCGCCATCGCCAACGTCGCTACGAGGAAAGTCGGGCGACTGTATCCGTCCGGTGCAGGCGCGCCAGTGCCGGATGCCGCGGTCGGGCATTCCTGGGTTAGGCTGCGGGACTCTCCACCGCCCGGAAGAAACCATGTCCGACACACCGCCCGACGGCCTGCCCCTCTATCGCCTGCTCACCGGCAGGGACGACGCCAGCTTCTGCCATCGGGTATCCGAAGCCTTGGCGCTCGGCTATGCCTTGTACGGATCGCCCGCCGCGACCTTCAATGGCGATCACGTGGTGGTGGCGCAGGCGGTGGTGTGGCCAGCGCGATCGGGGCAGGCTGCCTGAGTATCGCAAATTCATTCGAACCGATGGCGGAAGTGGAAGCATTCGATGCCGAAGCCTTCGCGGAAATAGAACCGGTGCGCCTGCTCGCGGACGACGCGTGAGATCAGCTGGATCTCGCTGCACCCTTGCGCCCGCGCCTCGTCCTTGAGCCGGGCGATCAGCTGCGCGCCATAGCCGCGAGAACGGGTGTGCTGGTCGGCGACCAGGTCATCCACGTAGAGCAGGCGGCCGCAATAGAGCGTGTTCATGAGACGATAGCCCGCCACTGCGCGGACCGTGCCGCCATCAGTCAGAACCAGCAGCTTCAGGCCGTCGCTCGCCATCAGATCGCGCACCAGCGGAACGTAGCCCGCGCGGTCCAGATGGGGCCGCAGCTGGTGCATGACGTCGAAGGTGGCGGCGATGTCGGTATCGGTGTCGGCGTGGTCGATGCGGATGCTCATGCGCGGTGGTTCCAAGCGGTCACGGGATATGCGGGCTGCGTCCGGCGAAGCGCCTTCGCGGCGGCGCGGGAACGCGGAGACGAGAGCCTGACGGCTTCAAGGGAGGAAGCGATGCGGATGGCGGGAGCGATGGGGCTGGCAATGGATGCGAATCTGGTCTTGGGGCTGCTTTGTCTTGGCGGATTGGCCGTGTTCCTGTTGCGGCTACTGTGGGTGTTCGTCCTCTCCGATGAACAGGGTTTTCGTTTCTCGGCAAGGCACGATCAGCGCGTCAAGGACGATCAGCGCCTGCTGGACGAACTGGTCAAAAAGCTCACCCCTTACGTACTGGCCATCCGTAGTCAGCCGGAGCGGCATATCGGTGGCGCGGCATATACGTTCCGCGAGGGTGCGCGCGGCCAACCGCTACAGATCGACAAGGTCCTGATCTTCTCGGCTCAGACTCGCGAACCCGTCGCTGTCGACACGTTGCCGGCGGCTGGCGTGCCGTTGGCTCGAAAGCTCGAAAGTCCGGCGGCGAGGCACATCATCGAAACCTTCGCCGGACAGCGAAAGGGTTTCAAGGCGACCGACCGCATCATGCTCCGCGCCGATTGCGTGTCGCTGATCGAACAGCGCTGGATCCGCTTTGCCCCTCTGTATCTGAACATCTATATCGGCCAGAAAGGCGAGACGCTGGGCGCCAATGTCACCAACGGCTGAGCGGGCCCGCCGGCACTAAAGGCCAAAGCTCACCGGCCGCTGCGCGTCCTGCTTGCGCCACTGGCCGGAGAACGCGCCGCCATGGCGCACCAGTTCGAACGTCTCCGGTTCCGCGGCCTGCGTGTCCTTCCCGGGCGGCGTATTCAAGACGATGTGGTCACCGTCCATGCTGCCTGTAAGCGCGATCGGAGAACGGTATTTGTCGTAGTAGTACATGGCGGCGACGTGCCCCTGGGCGTCGGGTTGCAGGCGTATCGTCATCGGCGCCTGGCCGATCTTGCCATGCAGGGGCACGCCGAACGGGGACGATGCTTGCTTGGGCTTGTCGCCACCGAAGAACAGGTACTGACCATAGGCGGTCAGCATGCCGCGCAGCTTGTCGTCGGGAAGGCCAAGGCTGATGTCGCCGACATCGTCCAGGGCGCGCGAGGCATGGTTGCTGCAGCGCTCGCTGGTGAACTGCACGCCGTGGTCGTCCGGGATGGCGAACTTGAGGTAGTCGAAGTATTCGAGCGGATCGCCCGGGCTGTCGCCGTCGATGCGTGCGAGGCAGTCCTCGTTGAGTTCGAGACGCTCCTTGAGGTCGTCCCGGTCTCCCTGCCGTTTGTCGGCCTTGCCCGAGTTGCCCAGCGCGGCGAGCTGCGCCTTGAGCTGCTTGATCATGGCGGCGTACTGCCGCTTGCGCTCCTGCGCCACCAGCTTGGCGATCTGCAGCTGCCCGGCGTGGGTGAAGACGTCCCTTGCGGTGAAGCTGCGTCCGCTCGTGGCATCGAAGTTGTACGGCGTGGCGTAGCTCTCGCAGTACGCGCCACAGCCTTCGCGGTCGATCGAGAGCGAAAGAATGCGGCCGTCGTTGCGCAGCACCGTGAACTCGAGGCTGCTGGTACCTTCCAGCGGGAAGTCATCGAGGTTCCCGGGCGGGTAGCCCTTGGGCAGGGCGAAGCTCTTGCCCGGCTCGGCCGGTGCGGGCACGCCGACCAGGTCCAGGTACAGCGTGTCGTTGATGCGTGCGGCGATCTCCGCGTGCGGCGACACGACGAAGGGCATCACGATGGATCCCTTTCCCCATTCCGAGCGCAGCCAGGATGAATCCCCGTCGTCCTGCGTGGGATGCCAGCTCAGGGTGCGCTGGCTCACCTCGAAGGCATCGGCCATGGCGTTCGAGACGGGGATGATCGCGAGGCAGGCCAGGAGCAAGGCGGGCAGGGATTTCATGTAGACGTCCGTGATCCAGTCGGGAAGGGAGGATGGGGGCGAGGCTGGCTTGCGGCGGCGCCCGGCTGGACGCCAACCCTAGGTTGCCAAACAGCTTGCCCCTGTTCGATAGCCGGCATCGTGTCGCGGCGACGTGGCCTGTCGAAGGACGAAATATGGCGTATCGCGGCGCGCTTGAATACGGGCGAGCCGGAGCGTACTTGCCCGGAAAGGGGCGCCCGGTCAGGCCGCCGCGGTACTCAAGGCGGCGACATCCCGCCGCGGCGGCGCGCCGAACATCCGCGCGTACTCGCGGCTGAATTGCGACGGGCTCTCGTAACCCACGCGGTACGCCGCCGATTCCGCATTGGCCGTGCCGCTCATCATCAGGTGGCGTGCTTCCAGCAGCCGCAATTGCTTCTGGTATTGCAGCGGTGTCATCGCGGTGAGCGCCTTGAACTGGCGATGGAACGCCGACGGACTGAGTTGCGCGACGGCGGCGAGGTCTTCGATACGCACCGGTTTGCGGAACTGATTGCGCAGCATGTGCAGCGCCTTCATCATCCTTTGCGTATGCCCGCCCAGCACCACGCTGGCGATCTCGCCGCCGTGCGGGCCGGCCAGCAGCCAGTAGTAGAGCTCGCGCAGGATCATCGGCGCGAGCACCGGGATCGCGTCGGGCGTGTCGAGCAGGCGCGCCATGCGCAGCAGGCTGTCGGTCGCCGCCTGCGGGAAGTCCGCGACGAAGATGCCGCGGCCCATGCCGCCGGACAGCGGTGGCGGCGACGGCATGCTTTCGATCATTTCGCGCATGGCGGCCGGATCGAATTCCAGGACGACGCACAGGTAGGGCTCATCGGGGCTGGCGTGCGTCACGCGACTCAGGCCCGGCATTTCCATGCTGACCACTAGCGCCTGGCCGGCGCGGTAGTCGTAGCGCCGGCCGCCGAACATGCTGCGCTTGGCGCCTTGCGCGACGACGCACAGCACCGGCCGGGACACCAGGTGCGTGGGATGCTGCTGGCGCCGGTCGGCGCGGATGAAGGCGAAGCCCTCGATCGGCGTCTCGAAAAAGCCTTCGGTCCCGCGCGTGTCGGTATAGCGCTTGATGATGTCGATCAGGTCGTCCGGCATGGCAATGCCCTCGGCGTGCATGCGGTGATGCTATCGCCATTTTCCGCGTGCGCGGGGAGGGCAGAGCAGGATCAGGCAAGAACAGGGCCGGTTCCGGCATTCGGCACGGCAGCGGCGGCGCCTAAGCTGCCCGCCGGTTTTCCCACCCTTGCCGGAGATCGTCATGAATACGTCCGTCGCAGAGAACAGCGCAAAGAAGATCGCCATCATTACTGGAGGCAGCCGTGGCCTGGGCCGCAACACGGTGCTGAACCTGGCCAGGCGAAGCGTCGCCAGCATCTTTACCTATCGCTCCAACCAGGCGGAAGCCGCCGAGGTGACGAAGCTGGTCTCGCAGGCGGGCGCGAAGGCGATCGCGCTGCCGCTCGATACGGGCGACACCGGTCAGTTCGATGTGTTCGTCGCGCAGGTGCGCAAGGCGCTGGCCGAGCTTGGCGCGGAGCGTTTCGACTATCTGGTCAACAACGCCGGTACGTCGCATCACGCGCCGATCATGGAAACCACCGAGGAGGCCGTGGACAGTCTCTATCGCGTGCACTTCAAGGGCGTGTTCTTCCTCACCCAGAAGCTGCTGCCGCTGCTCAACGACGGCGGGCGCATCGTGAACGTTTCCAGCGGACTGACGCGCTTCGCGTATCCCGGCAGTGCGCCATATGCGTCGATGAAGGGCGCGGTCGAGGTATTGACCCGCTACCTGGCCAAAGAGCTGGGATCGCGCCGCATTACTGTCAACACAGTCGCGCCGGGTGCGATCGAAACCGATTTCAGCGGCGGCATGGTACGCGACAACCCGGAGGTCAATCGGCAGGTGGCGGAGATGACCGCGCTCGGCCGTCCCGGTGTGCCGGACGACATCGGTCCGATGATCGCTGCGCTGCTGATGGAAGATAACCGCTGGGTCAACGCGCAGCGCATCGAGGTGGCCGGCGGCATGCTGATCTGACGGGGGGCGGGCCTATGCGCCGGAACAACACGGGGCGCCGGCATGCATCCGGCGCTCTCCTGTGCTGAAGCGAAAGATATCGACAGGTTTCCCGGCTCGCGATCCGGGTGTTACCGGCGGCCGCCGCGCTTGGCGTCGGGCTTGTCCGGCGCGTTGCCGGAGTGATTCGGGTCGCGGTCGAAGTGGGTGGACTTGGTATAGGTCTTGGCCTTGGCTTCGGCCGGCACCGGCTTCTTCGGGGAGGGCTTGCTCGCGTAAGCGGAATGGATCTCGGCCAGCGTAATAGGTTTGGGATTAGGGTTCATCGATGGCTCCGTTCAGAGGGGCGGTGACCGCCGGCGGGATGGCCGGCGGCCGGACACAGTCCACGCTCGCGCGTGATTCGCGGATACAGGATGAAGCTAGGCGCACGCGCCGACGCGGTCCAGCGGCATGGCGTCGATCAGGCGTTCCAATGCGTCGGAGCCGCCCGCGATGGCTTTGGCGAGCAGACCGGCGGAGTCCTCGCCCGCATCCAGCGCGGAGCACAGCGAATGCCAACGCTCCGCATCGCGCCGGTCGCTGCTCTCACTAAGCACGGCGAGCAGTTCCAGCAGGCTGCGCATCGCCCGTTCCGCCGCATGGCCGATCGGCTGCCCGGCGGCGGCCGCTTCCAGCACGGGCAGGGCCGTGCCGCGGCACCAATCGACGAGCTGGCTGTTCATGGGCACCTCCACCCGGCAGGACGTTCGGCAGGCCGGCACCCAGCGGGACGATGCAGACTCGGCCACACCGTAGAGGAGGGGGCATTAATGTTTAGTCAACACCCATGAGCGTCCAGCGCCACCACGGCACCGGCTCGCGTGATATCCGCAGCTTGGAGCGAGCGCAGCGAACTCCAACACAGGTTGCGGCATGGCGCGGTGTTGGAGTTCGCCTGCGGCTCACCCCGACCTGCGCCGGTCAGAACGCGTATCGCAGCGTCACGTTCGCCCCGCGCGGCGCGCCAGGCAGATTGAGGTTCGGGCTGCTGCCATGCGCGGAAACGATGTACTTCGCGTCGAACAGATTAGTGAGATTGAGCTGCACGCTGACCGGGCCGTCCTCGTAGCGCGCCATCGCATCGGCCGTGACATAGCCGGGCAAGGTGACGGTGTTGCCGGGATTGGCCAGGCGCGCGCCGACCAGGTTCACGCCGCCGCCGACCGTCCAGTGTGGCGCGATGGCGCGCGTCGTCCACACATTGCCGCTATGCCGTGGCGTAAGTGTGGCGCGCTTGCCTTGCACCGGGCGGCCCGCATCGATTGCTACCGAATGCGTGATGCTCGCATCGAGGTAGGCGTAGCCGGCGAGCAGCCGCCAGCCGTCGGTCAGATCCATCGCACCGCTCAATTCCACGCCGCGCGTGCGCTGCTCGCCGATCGGCAGTACGCGCTGCGTCACGGGATCGGTGGTCTTGATGTTGCTTCGTTCCAGCTGGAACAGCGCGGCGGTGAACGTGGCGCGGCCGTCGAACAGATCGTACTTCGCGCCCACCTCGGTGTTGTGGGTGCGCTCCGGCGCGATGTCCGCATTGTTTGCCGCCAGCGCGAAGGCTTCGCCAGAGGGTTGGAACGAGCGGCTCCACGACGCGTAGTACGACTGCGCCGTCGACGGCTGCCACACCACACCCGCGCGCGGGCTGACCGCCTTGTCGGTGCGCGAGAGATCGATCTGGCCTGGCAGATAGTTGTCGGTCTCCTGCTTGAAGCGGTCGTAGCGCAGACCGAGCAGCGCCTTCCATTCGCTGCCGAGGCTGATCAGGTCCTGCACGTACACCGCGGCGGTATCGAAGCGGCCAAGGTTGTGCGAACCCGGCGCGCGATTCACCGCCAGCGGCAGCACCGGCAGCACGGGATGGAACAGATCCACCGTGGCGACGCCGTTGATGCTGCGGTTGAGCAGCGCTTTGTCCTGGCGGCCCAGCTCCACGCCGTACAGCAGTTCATGGCTCACCGTGTTGCCTTCCACGCGCTGGCTCAGCTCCGTCTGGTTGAACCAGCCGTGCTCGTGGCGTGCGACGTTGGAACGGTTGAGCGTGACCGTGCGAGCAGCCTCGTTGACCGTGCCGGGCAGCGTGTTGTTGCGGTCCAGCGTGTAGTCGTACCAGCGCAGCGCGTTGCGCAACGAGACTTGGTCATTGAAGGCGTGAGTGAGCGTCGCGGTGGTCGATTTGACGATCGACTCGCTGTAGTCCACGTCGCGTGCGTTGGCTGCGCCGTAATAGGTGCGCGCAGGCACATCCACCGGGCGGCCATGATAGGCGGGCACGCCGAAGTCGGTGACGCGGCGGTCCTTGAGGTAGTCGGCCTGCAGCAGCAGCGTAGTGTTCTCGCCCGGATGCAGCAGCAGCGACGGCGCGATCGCGCGGCGCTTGAGGAACTGCTGGTCGCGGTAGCTGTTGGCATCCTCGACGGCGCCGGTGAGGCGCCACGCACTGCCGGCATCGCCAAAGCGGCGGCCCACGTCCAGCTCGCCGCGGCGATCGGCCCAACTCCCGTAGCTCAACGCCACCTCGCCGCCGTCGATGCCTGGCTGTTTGGTCACGCGATTGATCAGCCCGCCCGAGGAACCGCGCCCGTACAGCACGGATGCCGGCCCCTTGATCACCTCGATGCGCTCGATATTGGAGAGATCGCGGAAATACAGCGCGTCATCGCGGATGCCATCCACGAATTGGTCGGCAATGGCGGTGAAGCCGCGGATCGACACCTGGTCGCGCTGCCCGTCGCCGGTGGAGAAGCCCACGCCCGGTACGTTCTTCAGCGCATCCTGCATCGAGGTGGCACGCTGATCGCGCAGCACTGCCGCCGGCACCACGTTCACGGTCTGCGGCACGTCGCGCAGCGGCGCATCGATCTTGGTCGCGGTGGTGGCGGCGGGCGCGCGGTAATCGGAAGGGCCGGCGGCCTGCACGGTCACGCCGGGCAGCAGTTTGGCCTTGCCGGCATCGGCTACCTCGTCGGCATGCACCGGAACAGCAAGCACCGCGAGCAAGGCGGCATACAGCGGAAGATGACGCATCGAAACAGCCTTCAGTCCTGGAAATGTGGGCCGCACGTCACCGCACCCCGCCGGTCCGCGGAGCGATAAAGATGCAGTGGCGATGACGGCCGGGGACGTGGCGTCGGCTGGTCGGCCCGGCAGGCGGTAGAGCGCTCGTCAACCGGGAATGGCGAACGAGTGGATGGGAATTATTCTCATTATGGCGGCGCATGACAAGCGTGAGAAGCTGCGTACGTTTGCCGCATCAAGGGCTTGCAAGTTTCACGCAAGCTTGCGCCGCGTCGTTACAGAACTGACACATCCCATTGCTAGCCTCCCCAAATGTATGTGAAGCGTGAGCGTCACCCGGCGCGAGATCGGGCCGACCGGTGAGCCGGAGGCAGGTCATGAGGTATGCCGGGTGGGTGCTGATCGCCGCATGTGGGCTTTGTTGGGGGACGGGCCATGCCGTGGAACTGCAAGCGACGGATGGGCCGCTGGCCGGCGAGGCGCGCGAGCGCATGCCTTTCGATATCGGTCCGCAACCTTTGAGTAGCGCGGTGAGAGCTTTCAGTGATGTGACCGGCCAGGCTCTGCTGGTGGACGAGCGCCTGCTGGTGGGGCGCGTGTCGCCCGGGGCACGCGGCGAATTCACCGCCGAGGACGCCTTGCGCCGCCTGCTGGCGGGCACCGGCCTGCGCGAACGCTATACCTCGGACAAGGCCTTCACCCTGACGCCGGTCGGCGATGCGCGCACCGCCGCGCCCGCGACAGCGGCCACGACGACATGGGCCGAAGACGCGGCCGATGCGATCGTCACCGGCTACGGCGCCGCCTTGCAGGCCGCGGTGGAATCCGCGTTGTGCCGCTCGCCCGCGACGAAGCCGGGCGCTTACCGGCTTGCCTTGCAGGTATGGGTAGGCGCTTCGGGAGAACTGCAGCGCCTGCGCCTTCTCGGCAGTACCGGGCTGGCCGCGCGCGACGAGGCGATCCAGGCGGCGCTGTCCGGCCTGCGCGTGGATGCGCCGCCGGCGGGCCTGGCCCAGCCGTTGACCTTGCTGCTGCTGCCAGCGGACGCTTCGCGTCCCGCGCACTGCTGAGCCGGCGATGTCGCTGCTTGGCTTGTTTCTCGAACGCCAGCAAGAGCTGCGCCGGCGTTTGCGCCGGCGCCTGGGTTCGGACGACCTGGTCAACGACGTTCTGCAGGAAACCTATCTGCGCGTAGAGCGCCTGGGCGATGCCTCGGCCGTGTCGCACAACCCGGCCGGTTATCTCTTCCGCATGGCGCTCAACGTCGCCGCCGACCAGCGCCAGGCCGACTCGCGCTACCTCACCGGCGAAGAAGTGGAAGAGCTGCTGCACCTGGGCGACGACGCGCTCGATCCGGCCCGGGTGACGCACGCGCGCATCGAGGTGGCGGCGCTGGAAAGCGCACTCAAGGAACTGACCGAACGTCAGCGCGCGATCCTGATCGCGGCGCGGGTGGACGACCTGCCGCAGCAGGAGATCGCCGACCGTTTCCGCATTTCGGTGCGCATGGTCGGCAAGGAATTGAAGAAAGCCCTGGAGCACTGCGGCGAACGCCTGGACCGCCGCGTGGTGCAGCGGTTCGGTCCCGGGGCGGGAAAAGCGTCTTGAAGGATATGGAAACTACGTCTGCCAGCCTGGCTCACGATTCGCCGCTGCATCGCGAGGCACGCGACTGGCTGCTGCTGCTCAAATCCGGCCGCGCCACCACCGCCGACGCCCAGGGCTTCCGCCGCTGGTGCGCGCAGAGCGTGGCGCACGCGCGCGCCTTCGCCGAAACCCGCCTGATGTGGGAGCGCCTTGGCACCGCCGCGGCCCATCTCGCGCAGCGCGAGCGCGCTAGCACCGCCACGCCGCGGCGCATGAGCCGTCGCGCTTTCCTCGGCGGCGCGGTCGCCGCTTCCGCTGCCGCGTTGCTGCTGGCGAAGCCGCCATTCCAGCTGTGGCCAGGCATCTCCGACATGGCCGCGGATTTCCGCACCGCCACCGGCGAACAGCGTTCGGTGCAGGTCGCACCGGGTGTGACGGTGGAGATGAATACGCAGACCGCTTTCAACGTGCGCAAGATCGATGGCCGACCCGCCGGTATCGAACTGGTGGATGGCGAGATCCAGTTGCAGCTGGCGGAAGGGGCGGGGGATTTCACCGTGTGGGCGGCCAAAGGCAGCCTGCGTGCAAGCCCGGGTTCGCAGTGCAATGTGCGTTGCCTTGGCGGGGATGTGGAAGTGACGGCGCTGGATGGCTCGGTGCGCGTGGCTTACCGCGGGCGCAGCGAGGCGCTGGCGTCGGCGCAGCAGGCCAGGTACGGCGCACACGACATGGCGCCGCCGGTGGCGGCGGATGTGGAAGAGGCGATGGCGTGGCGCCGCCGCGTGCTGGTGTTCGATAACCGTCCGCTTTCTTATGTGGTGGCGGAGATCAATCGCTATCGGCCGGGGCGACTGGTGCTTACCAATGATGCGCTGGGGGCGCGGATGGTGAGGGCGCGGTTTTCGCTGAATCAACTGGCGGATGCGGCGACGCTGATTCGCGAGGCGTTTGGGGCGAGGGTGACGGAGTTGCCTGGCGGCATCGTGTTGCTGAGCTGATTTTTTTGCGTTGGGTAGCTTTGATTGGCATTCCGGGCGGTTTCGCTTGGTCTGTGTGGGTGTTGTGTGTCGCGCTGTTGTTTGGGTTGCCGCGACCTGGCCGCTTATGCAGCGGGCATTCCGGACGACTGCCGTCGCCCGGGTCACTTTCTCTTTGCTGGCCCAAAGAGAAAGTAACCAAAGAGAAATGGCCTCAGAGCCAGAGCTCGTGGCTGGACTAAGGAGAGCAGGGATAGGTCATGGCAACGGATTAACCTGGGGCGACGCGAGGCTGCACTGCGGTTTCGGAGCGGTGACTTCGAGGCATCCGTAGTGGAGAGGGCACAGGGAGATAGACAAGGAGCGGTTGCCTTGGCGTCTCGTCACGCTGCTGCATGACGCTCTCCGAGCCACGTTGCGGCGATACCGCACTTCTCCCTCTCCCCGCCGGGGAGAGGGCCGGGGTGAGGGGCCCTACGAAGCGCACCGCTCCCATCCCCTCAGTCGAAAGCACAGGCGACACGCTCACCTATCCGCGTAACGCACGAAGCAACCAAGCGCGGAAAACCACCCAGCCCCCATCTACCTCCCTGCGTCCTCTCCACCACGGATGCCTCGAAGTCCCCGTTCCGAAACCGCAGTGCGGCCTCGTATCGCCCCAGGTTAATCCGTTGCCATGACCGTCCACTGCTCTGCTTAGTCCAGCCACAAGCCTTGGCTCTCAGGCCATTTCTCTTTGGTTACTTTCTCTTTGGGCCAGCAAAGAGAAAGTGACCCGGGCGGCGGCAGCCGTCCGGAATGCCCGCTGCATAAGCGGCCAGGGCCCGATAGCCCAAACAACAGCGCGACCCACAGAAACGCCCCCTGCGTAAGCGGCCAAGTCGCCATAAAAGACAACGAACACCGCCTCCCAAAAAACGTGAAACCCACGTAGAACGTGTCCACCCACATGACACTCCCGTGTCAAACCCCACCGCAAACAACCCGAAACATCCCCCGTCATGAATTTTTCGTGACGCAGGTTCAGTCCCCCCGCAACCCTCCCGTCTAACCGGGCAAGGGAACGCGGCACGGGCTGGGACGCCCACCGGAACTCTTCGCCCGGCGCGCCCGCGTGGCGCGCCGGAAATCTGGAACGGGCTTTGGGCGTGGCCGAATGGCGCGCGCCGGGGGAAGTGCGCTTGTGATTGCCAAAGCGGTTTGGCCGTATGGATGGCCCGCCGGTGGAACCGGCCTCGGATCGGAAACGCCTTTGTCGCAAACCGGTTACGAGCTTGCGCTTAGCTGTCGTAATACAGGGCAGGGGACGACCGCATGGACCGGAGCGTCACGATGAGGGAGCGTCGACCGCGCATGCGGCCACTTGGCCTGGCCGTCGCGCTCGCGCTGGCCTGGCATGGTGCCTGCGCCGAGCAGGCCGCCGCACCCGCACAGGAGGCGCCCGCGCGCTTCGACGTCAACGAATACCTCGTGCGCGGCAACACGCTGCTGCAGGCGGTGGATATCGAAGAGGCGGTGGAACCCTTCCTGGGGCCGGATCGCAACCTCGACGACGTGCATGCCGCGCGCGACGCTCTGCAGAAGATCTACCAGGCCAAGGGCTACCAGTCGGTCACGGTGGAAGTGCCGCCGCAGCAGGTGCGCAACGGCATACTGATCCTCAAGGTCACCGAGAACAGCATCGGCCGCGTGCGCGTGGAAGGCGCGCGCTACCACTCGCCGCAGGCCATCCGCGATGCGGTGCCCGCGCTGGCCGAAGGCGCCGTGCCGAATTTCGCGCAGGCGCAGGAGCAGCTCTCCCAGGTGAACCGCCAGCCGGGCCAGCAGGTGGTGCCGCTTCTCAAGCCCGGCGCGCTGCCGCAGACCATGGACGTCACGCTGAAGGTGGAAGACAGCTATCCGCTGCACGCCAGCCTCGAGGTCAACAACGACCACAGCGCCGACACGCCCACGCTGCGCACCGTCGGCAACGTGCGCTACGACAACCTGTGGCAGCTGGGCCATACGATATCCGCGACCTATATCGTGGCACCGCAGGATCGCCATGCGGCCGAGGTGTACGCGCTGTCGTACCTGGCGCCGCTGAATAAGCAATGGAGCCTGCTCGGCTCCGGCTACAAATCCAACAGCAACGCCAACACGCTGGGTGGCACCACGGTGCTGGGCAAGGGCAATGCGGTGACGCTGCAGGCGATCCGCAATCTGCCCACGCTGGGCGATTACGGCCAGTCGGTCTCGGTGAGCGTGTCGCGCAAGCATTTCGATCAGCGTCTCACCCTGGGCGACCAGCAGCAGGCGGTGCCGATCACCTATTACCCGCTGACCGTGGCCTATACCGGCCAGCGCACGCGCGACAACTCGTCGCTGGGGCTGTCGATCGCCGGCAACTTCGGCACGCGCGGCGCAGGCAGCGACCGCTTCGCCTTCGACAACCAGCGCTACAACGCGCGGCAGAACTTCGCCTATCTGCGCGTGGACGCCAATTACACGCGCGCCATCGGTGGCGGTTTCGCGCTGGCCTTGCGCGCGAGCGGCCAGCTGGCCGATTCGCCGCTGGTCTCCAGCGAACAGTTCGCCGCCGGCGGCACCAACAGCGTGCGCGGTTTCCTGTCGGCGGAAGACACCGGCGACAACGGCGGCTCCGCTTCGGTGGAAGTGCGCACGCCGTCGGTGGCGTCGTGGTTCGGCAAGTACGTCAACGAGTGGCGTTTCCACTGGTTTCTCGACGGCTCGCGCATCTTGCTGATCGACCCGCTGCCCGAGCAGCGCGGTCGCTTCACCTTGCTCAGCACGGGCATCGGTACGCGCTTCACGTTGTTCGACAGTGTCAGCGGCGAGCTGGAATACGGCTACCCGCTCAAGGACGGCTCGCGCACGCGCGCTCACGACGGGCGCTGGCTATTCAGCCTCAAGGCCGGGCTGTAGGGGACATGGCCATGGCGCGACTTCCTCTTTCTTTCTCGATCTCGACGTCTTCTAGGGGTGCAACGACGATGCGTTACCTGATCCTTGCGTGGCTGCTGTGTCTGGCCTGCCTGCCACGCTTCGCGAACGCGGCCGAAGCGGCCTGGTGGAACGACGACTGGTCGTACCGCAAACCCATCACGCTCGATACCGGTGCCACCGGCGCGCCGGTGGCGCAGTCGCCGGGTCGCGTGCCGGTGCTGATCCGGCTGCATCCGGGCAACTTCCAGTTCGACGGCGTGGCGAAGGATGGCGCGGACCTGCGCTTCATCGCCGCGGACGGCAAGACGCCGCTGAATTACCAGATCGGCAGCTTCGACCCGGTGATGGGCGTGGGCCAGGTATGGGTGGATGTCACCGAGTTGCCAGCCAATGGCAAGCAGACCATCTGGATGTACTACGGCAACGCCAAGGCGCCCGCGCAGAGCAGCGGCGCGGCCACTTTCGATGCGGACCACACCCTGGTCTATCACTTCGAGGAAGCCGCCGCGGGTGCGCCGAAGGATGCCACCGCGTACGCCAATCACGCGCAGTCCGGCAGCGTGCAGCCGGTGGACGGCGGCATCGCGGGCAAGGCAGCGCGCTTCGACGGCAACACGGTGCTGACGCTGCCGTCCAGCGCCTCGCTCAACGAGACCGCTGGCGGCGCCTTCACTTATAGCGCCTGGATCAAGTTCGACGCATTGCCGACCACGCCGACCGCGCTGTATGCGCGCCGCCAGGATGGCCGCTCGCTGGTGATCGGCATCGATGGCGGTGCGCCGTACGTTGCCGTGAATGAGGGGCAGGGGACGCAGCGCAGCGCCGCGGGCGAGCCGCTCAAGTCTGGCCAGTGGACGCACGTGGCAGTGACCTTCGAGGCACAGCAGGCCACCGTGTACGTCAACGGCCAGAAGTATTCGACGCTTGCCGCCGCGATGCCGGCGCTCGGTACCGCGGCCACGCTGGGCGGCGATGCCGCCGGGCAGGGCGATGGCCTGGCCAACTTCCTCGGCCTGATGGACGAAGTGCGCCTGTCGCGCGTGGCCCGCGCGCCGGCCGCGATCGGCGTGGATGCGCTGTCCCAGGGCGCCGAGTCGCGCCTGGTGCAGTACGGC
This sequence comes from Dyella sp. CR10, assembly GCF_055814425.1. Classification (NCBI taxonomy): domain Bacteria; kingdom Pseudomonadati; phylum Pseudomonadota; class Gammaproteobacteria; order Lysobacterales; family Rhodanobacteraceae; genus Dyella; species Dyella sp. CR10. Next base: position 2,226,056 of record NZ_CP185986.1, on the reverse strand, counting down.
GAGGACGAGAAGAAATCCGGCGCCGGTTTCGGCTACTTCGGCATCATCGTCAAGTCGGTGACGCTTGACGCCTGGGTGGTGATCGGCATCCTGCTGGTGATGGCGGCGATCTCCTGGGTGGTGATGTGGAACAAGGGGCGCTATGTCAGCGGCGTCACCAACGCCAATGACCGCTTCCTGGCCCGTTTCCGCGATCTGGGCACCAACCTGCTGGGCCTCGGCGACGAAGGCGCCGTGCGCGACCTGGCCGACTCTTCCCTCTATCGCCTCTACGAGGTCGGCAAGAAAGAGGTCTGGCGCCGCAAGGACGCCAAGGGCCGCCTGGTGATCGCCACCGAATCGATCGAGGCAATCCGCGCGGTGATGGATTCCACCCTGGTGCGCGAGAACCAGAAGCTGTCGCGCTCGATGGTGATGCTGACCATCGCTATCTCCGGCGGCCCGTTCCTCGGCCTGCTCGGCACGGTGGTGGGCGTGATGATCACCTTCGCGGCGATCGCCGCCGCGGGCGACGTCAACGTCAACGCGATCGCGCCGGGTATCGCCGCCGCGCTGCTGGCGACGGTGGCGGGCCTGTTCGTCGCGATCCCCGCGCTGTTTGGCTACAACTACCTGCTCACCCGCAACAAGGCGGTCACCGCGAACATGCAGGTGTTCGTGGACGAATTCGTCACGCGCCTGGCCGAGCTGCATCGCGACGCCGACACCGGCACCACGGTCTAAGGGGAGGGCGCCGCCATGCAGGTGCAGGACGACGACAAGCCCTACGACGACATCAACATCACGCCGATGCTCGACCTGGCGTACGTGCTGCTGGTGATCTTCATCATCATGACCACCGCTTCGGTGCAGGGCGTGAAGGTGAACCTGCCCAAGGCCAGCGCCTCGGTCAGCCTCGCCAAGCCGCAGACCAAGGCGATCACCGTGTCCGACAGCGGGCAGATTTTCCTCGACGCGTTCCCGGTGACCCTCGGCGAGCTGGAGGCGCGGCTGCGCACGCAGAAGGCGCTGACGCCGGACTTCCCGATCATCGTCAAGGGCGACGCCAACGTGCAGTACCAGAAGGTGGTCGACATCCTCGACCTGCTGCGCCGGCTGGATCTGTCGCAGGTCGGCCTGGTCACCGGCAAGGCGCAGGGCGGCTGACGAGAGCGCGATGAACGCATCCGAGCAAAGCCCCTACAAGCAGGGCCCGAAGCGGTGGCGCGGCCGTGTGATCGGCATCGCCGCGCTGCTGCTCGTCGGCGCGCTGGTGTGGCATTTCGCCGGGCACCAGGTGGGTGTGCGGCGCGAGGCGCCGCGCGTGCCGACCATCACGCCGCTGCCGCCGCCACCGCCGCCGCCGAAAGAAAAGCCGCCGGAGCCGAAGAAGGTCGAAGAGGTCAAGCAGGAGCTGCCCAAGCCGAACGAGCCGGCCAAGCCGGTGGAGGCGCCCAAGGCACCCGACGTGGCCAGGCAGGTGACCATCAACGGCCCGGCGCAGGCCGGCAACGACAGCTTCAACATCGGTGCGGGCGACGGTGGCGGCATGGTCGGCGCCGGCGGCGGCACCGGCGCGGGCGGTTCGTCGTACGAGCAGTACCTCGGCTACGCGCTGCAGCAGGCGATTCAGCGTGACGAGCGCACGCGCCGTCTCGTGTTCGAGGTGAAAGTCAGCCTGTGGATCGACGCCGGCGGCCGCATCACCCGCGCCGAAATGCTCACACCCAGCGGTACGCCGGCCACCGACGAGGCGCTGCTGGAGGTGCTGCGCGGCTTGAGCATCGACTCGCCCCCGCCGGCGCGCATGAGCATGCCGATCCGCGCCTCCATCCGCGGCAGGCGACCCGTATGAGCACGTCTTTTCTTTCTCCGGAGCACACCATGGATTCGAGGTTTTCCAAGCAACCGCAGCGCCGCCGTGCCCTGTGCCTGGCGATCGGACTGCTGCTGGCCGGTGGCGTTCCGGCTGCCTTCGCGCAGAACGCCGCGCCATCGTCCAACGCCACCATCAACCTGATTCGCCTGATGGTGAAGAAGGGCCTGATCACCCAGGCGGATGCCGATGGCTTGATCGCGCAGGCCAATGCCGAAGCCGCGCAGGCGCAGAAGGCGCAGGCCTCGCAGACGGTGGCCGCCAACGATGGTGCGCAGCCCGGCGACGTGCGCGTGCCCTACGTGCCGCAGAGTGTGCGCAACGAGATCCGCGAGCAGGTCAAGCAGGAAGTCATTGCGCAGGCACGCAGCGAGCATTGGGCGCAGCCGGATGCGCTGCCGGAATGGCTGGACCGCATCACGTGGTCCGGCGACCTGCGCGTACGCGACGAATCATGGCTGTACAGTCGCGGCAACTCGCCTTACTTCATCGATTACGGTGCCTTTAATCGCACCGGTCCGTTCGACGTGAACCAGATCGGGCGCGGCGTGAATCCGCCCATCCTCAATTCGCAGCAGAATCGCCAGAACATCCTGGACATGCAGGCGCACCTCGCGCTGACCGCCAAGCTGGGCGATACCGTCACCGCTGGCGTGCGTATCGGTTCGGGCAACGACAACAACCCGGTCTCCACCACGCAGGCACTGGGCGGTGGCCTGATTAAGAAGAATTTGTGGCTGGATCGCGCTTGGCTGCGCTGGCAGCCGATCGCATGGGGTTCGCTCACGTTCGGCCGCATGGCCAATCCGTTTTTCGTCACGGATCTGATCTATTCGCCGGAACTGAACTTCGACGGCATCGCCGCGCAGGGCCGCTGGAAGCTGGCTGACAGCCTGGAGGGTTTCGCCAACGGTGGCATGTTTCCGATCCAGCTTACTGGCAACGACACGCCTTCGCAGGCTCTGGGCTATCAGAAGAACCACAGCAACCAGCGCTGGCTTTCCGCGTTGCAGCTGGGCGCGCGCTGGAACATCGACGAGGACACCCATTGGAGCGCGGCGCTGGCCTATTACTACTACGACGGCATGCGTGGCCGGCTGTCGGCGCCGTGCTTGATCTATACAGGCGTCAACTTCTGCAGCACTGACGACATGGCGCCGGCGTACATGCAGAAGGGAAACACCGTGTTCCTGCTGCGCAACATCGTGCCGGACCCGTCGTCGCCGGGTAACTACGCGCAGCCGCAGCTGGTGGGCCTGGCTTACGACTACCATTTGCTGAATCTCACCAGTCAGTTCGATTTCGCCGTCGGCAGCACGCCGATGCGCGTGCAGGCGGACTACGTGCGCAACACCGCGTACCACGCACGCGACGCATTCACTCGCTATCCGAACGGTCTCGGCCAGCCGGTCAACAACTACGAAGCGGCCACCTCGGCGAACGAGAACGGCCCCTACAAGAGCGGCCCGGTGGGCTGGCTGGTGCGCGGGATCATCGGCAATCCGAGCCCGATGAAGGCCAACGACTGGAACGTCACCTTCGGGTACAAGTACCTGCAGCCCGACGCCGTGCTCGACGGCCTGACCGATCCGAACTTCCACCTGGGCGGCACCAATGCCAAGGGCTTCATCGTCAGCGCCGATTACGGCATTGCCGAGCGCACCTGGTTCTCCGCGCGCTATTTCAATGCCAAGCAGGTGTTCGGCCCGCCGCTGTCGATCGACGTCGTGCAGCTGGAAATCAACAGCAAGTTCTGAGGGAGTCGCGCATGAAGACTTTGATGAGCGCGAGCGTGGCCGTGGCGGCGCTGGTGCTGGCCCAGGCGGCCTCGGCGCAGAGCCTGGAAGAACAGCTGCGCACCCAGCTGCGCGACGCGCGCAGCCAGGTGCAGGAACTGCAAGGCGAGCAGGCGGCGTGGAAATCGCAGAAGGCCGGCCTGGAGAACGAACGCGACCAGGCACGCAAAGCGCTGGAGCAGGCACAGGCGGAGCTTGCTCGCGCACGGGGTTCCAACGGCGCCGTAGTCGCTGAAAAAAATGCCCGGCAGCAGGCAGAAGCCGCGCTGCAACAGGCGCGCCATGAAAACACCGAGGCGACGGCCAGGCTGCAGGAGCAGCAGAAGCTCGGCGGCAATCTGCAAACCCAGCTCGACGAGGCGCGCCAGGCCATCGGCACCTGCAGCGCGCGCAACCAGCGGTTGTACGAGGTGAGCCAGGAAATCCTGAGCGCCTACGAGCACGTGGACATGGGCACGGTCATTGGCGCGCGCCAGCCGTTCGCCGCGGCCGCGCGGGTGAAGCTGGAGAACGCGGCGCAGGCCTACGGCGACAAGTTGTACGAGCAGCGCTTCGTGGCGCCGGCAGGACAGCAGCCGTGAACGCCGCGGCGGCCCGCGTGCTCGGCGCGTGGTGCTGCCTGGCCGCAGTCGATGCCTGGGCGCAGCAGGCGCCGCCGCAAAGCTGCGTGGACGTGAGCGTCAATCAGCATGCGGTGCTCGCGTACGACTGCCTCAGCCGGCAGCTGGGCGACGATGGCGTCAAGCGTGCAGGATCGCCGCCGCCCCTGCTGGATCCGGTGGTGGGCGAGCCGTCCAACCGACAGGTGGGGCAGTACAACGCGGCGGCGCTGGAACATCGGATGGGCTCCAATCTGGGGCGCAGCGTGCAGCCGCAGCGGCCGGCGCCGACGTATCCGCAGTTGTTGCCGCCGGGGGCAGTCGGTGGCCATTAGAAGCGTTGGAGATTGGAGTCCTTCTCCCCTCCGGGGAGAAGGTGCCGGCAGGCGGATGAGGGGCGGGTGCTCGCGGAAGAAGCTCTACGAAGCGAGGCGTGCTTCGGCGTTCCCGCTTCTACGCTCCGCCCGGCCCCTCACCCCAACCCTCTCCCCGCAGGGGAGAGGGAGCTGTGTTGCGTGGCTCGTGACGCTCTTATTTCACCCGGTTCGCAAAAGCCGCCATCCCCATGAACTTTCCATGACACCAGTTCAGTCCTTCAGCTCCCTGAAGGTCTAACCGGAAGAAGCCGCGGCCCGGCGCCGCGCGACAAAGCTAACGAGGCAAACGCGTGATCAAGGCGGTCGATTCGGCGAAGACATCCGGCACAAACCGACGCAGCGTCCCCGGACGCCGCCCGCTGGCGCAATGGATCGCCGCGGCGCTGGCGATGGGCGCAGCGATGCAGGCGCATGCAGGCAATGCGCCGGTGATGAGCCAGGCCTGGCTCGCCGCGCAGCGCGGGCAGCCCGGCACCTCGGCAGCGGGCAACGTCACCACGCCGGTGCCGAACAACCTCGCGGTGCAGAACGCGCCACAGTTGCTGCAGCAGCGCGTGGTGCAGCAGTCCATCGCCAACCTCAACCAGGCCGCGCAGGCCGTCGCCGCGCAGCTGAGCGCGCAACAGGCCGCGCAGCAGGCGGCGCAGCAACTCACCTCGCCCGTGCCGGACGGCATCGCCGCGGGCGGCCTGCAGGTCGCCGCCGACGTGGTGCGCAATCCCGCGCTGTGGCAGAACGCCAACGCACCGGTACAGACCGCCGCCGCCGGCAAGACCACAGTGGAGGTGAAGCAGACCGCAGCCAAGGCCATCCTCACCTGGGACAGCTTCAACGTCGGCCGCAACACCACGCTGTACTTCAACCAGAGCGGCGGCAACCAGTCCAGCGGCAGCAACGACTGGATCGCGCTCAACCGCATCAACGATCCCAGCGGCGCGCCCAGCCAGATCTTCGGCAAGATCAAGGCCGAGGGCTCGGTCTATCTCATCAACCGCAACGGCATCCTGTTCGGTGCGGGCAGCCAGGTGAATACGCATTCGCTGCTGGCCAGTTCGTTGAGTTTGTTCAGTAATGATGTGGCGACGAGTAATGCGCGGTTTCTCAAGGGGGGTATCGCGGATAAGGCGTCCACGACCGGCCTGCTGGTCGATGGCGTGTTCGCGGACGGGCGCCGCCACGATGTGGTGATCGAGAAGGGCGCCAGCATCACGACCGGCAAGCAGGGCTTCGCGCTGGTCGCGGCGCCTCACGTATCCAACGCGGGCGCGATCGTGGCGGACGACGGCCAGGGGATCCTGGCCGGTGGCGTCGGTTTCTACAATCCGGCTGGCGCGGACGGAAATGCTGGCGCCCTGCAGGTCGCCGGCTTGAACGACGGCCTGCAGATGGACGGCGCCAAGGGCGACGTCGTCAACACGGGACTCGTCCAGGCCCGCCGCGGCAGCGTGCAGATGATCGGCCACGACGTGACACAGGCCGGCGTCGCGCTGGCTTCGACCAGCGTGGCTTTCCCGGGCAGCATCACCCTCGATGCGCGCGACCAGGCCAACGGCAACGGTGGCAGTCTGGGCTTCACCCGTGGCGGCGCGCTGGTGCTCGCGCCGGGTTCGGTGACAACCGTGCTGCCGGAAAAGGACGGGACCACGACCTCGTCGAGCGCGGCGGCCGATGCGGCGTTCAAGGGCAGCACCCTGTCGCTGCAAGGCGCGACGGTCAACCTGCAATCCGATTCGCTGCTGGAGGCGCCGGCCGCCACGCTGGTCATCGCCGGCCATGCCTATGCGGGCGACACTTCGCCGACCGCGGGCCGCGTCTATGTCGACAACGGCGCCGTCATCGACGTCTCCGGCCTCGCCAATGTCGCTCTGCCGATGTCGGCGCTGCTGGTCAATGTCTCGCGCATCGGCCAGAACGAACTGGCCAATTCGCCGCTGCTGCGCAATGGCTTCCTCTACACCCAGAAGAACGTGGCTGTGGACAGCACACAGAGCGGTACGCGTGCGGACGGCCTCGACTGGGTAGGTAGCCCCATCCTCAATGTCGCCGGCTACGTGGACAACGTGCCGCGCGGGGTCGAGCAGCTGATGACCAAGGGCGGCAATGTGTCCTTGTACGGCAGCGAGGTAGTCCTGCGTTCCGGTTCGCAACTGAACCTGGACGGTGGTTTCCTCGCGTACCAAGCTGGCTGGATCACGACGCCCAATCTGTTGGGCGCCAACGGCCGCGTGTACGACATCGGCACAGCCGATCCTGACATGACTTATGTCGGTTTCGCCGGCCGATACACGCAGGACCATGCGCGCTGGGGTATTAGCCAGACCTATAACAACGGCATGTTGGCCGGCTCGACGCGGTGGGACCCGGGTTTCGTGGCAGGCGGCGATGCCGGCACGTTGCAGGTACAGGCCTCGCGTGCGCTGGTGATGGATGGCGAGGTGTCGGCACAGGCTTTCGCCGGCCGCAACCAGGTGGAGCAAGGCAAGCAGCCCGATGGCGGCAACTTCTTGTTCAGCCTGCCACCGGTCCTTGCGGGCGATGTGCGCATTAACTACGCGCCAGGCATCCTGTTGCAGCAATCCACGCTGGTGCTGGACAAGCTGGTGCCGGACTTCGATGCCGATACGGTCTGGGACACGGTCGTTTCGGCTCAGCCCGCAGATGTCAGTCGCGATGCCGATTTGCGCTGGTGGCTGCCGATTTCGACGGGGATGCTGAGCGACGCTGGCTTCGCCAGTGTGAAGTTGTCCACGAGCGATCGCGGTTCGAGGATCCTGCAACAGGCAGGCAGCACTCTCGAGGTGCGACCTGGCGGCAGCGTGTCGCTGGATGCCAGTCGCATCTCCGTGCTTGGCGATATCCGCGCCCCCGCGGGAGCGATCAACATCACGTCGACTGTCATAGGCAGCGACACGCCGGTCATGCGGTCAGAGGATGGCAGCATGCTGCGCTCCGACATCACCATCGGCGCTGGCGCGACGCTCAGCACGCGCGGCCTATGGGTGAACGACAGCGGGCTGGCGGCGGACCGGCGTGTAGGCGACAGCTATATCGACGGCGGCAAGATCACATTGACAGCAAATGCCCTTGTCGGGCCGAACAGTTCGGACAGCACGGGCTCCGTTCTGCTCAATGCGGGAAGTACGCTGGATGTATCCGGCGGCGGCTATGTCGGTGCCGATGCCAACGTGCAGACTAAGAACGGCATTCCCACCGGCCGCGGCGGCGATATCAGCCTCGCCACCTACGACAACGTGACATCCGAGTTCCCGCAAGTCAGCTCGCTGAACAGCGGCTCGCTACAACTGGATGGCAGCTTGCTGGGTTACGGTTTCAGTGGTGGCGGCACGCTTTCCCTGCGGGCGAACTACATCCAGATCGGCGGCGATCGCACAGCGATGCCGATGGCCAATGGCCTGTACCTGGATCCTTCCTTCTTCGCCGGCAAGGGCTTCGACCAGTACAAGCTCACGGCCATCACCGACGGCATCGTAGCCCCGGATACGCAGGTGCGCGTCGCACGCAGCAACTTCCTGCCCGACTATCAAGCGCTGCTGACTGCGCCGACAGGTACGGATCTCTATGCCGTCGACGCCGCGCATCCGCAGGGCATTTACGCTTCTGTGGGCGCGCTGGATGCCTACCATCGCTATGTTACCCGCGAGCCCGGCAACGGTTCCGGCTTCTCGCTCAGTGCCGGTCAGTACCTTGATTGGTTGATCGACCCGATGGATCCGTCCAAGGGCGCGCCCCAGTTCGCTGGCGTAAGCGGTTCGCTACGCGTCGGTGATGGCGCCGACATCGCCGTCGATGCCGGCGGCAGCATCACGCTTGCCGGTACGCAGGCGACCACGGTGTTGGGCACGCTGACGGCGCATGGCGGTACCGTCGATGTCTCGACTCGTGCCTTGACGCGTCCCGATGGTCTGCCGTCGCTGGCGCAGCGCGTATGGCTGGGCGAGTCGTCCGTGCTGGACGCTTCCGGCATTGCGTTGGTCGATCCCTGGGCCGCTGCCGTGGCCGGCGCGGACGGCACGCCGCAGATACCGCGCACGGGCATCGTGCTGGATGGCGGCGCCGTTTCGTTGAAGGGACGCGGCGGCTACGTCGTGGCGGAGCAGGGCAGCCGTGTCGATGTCTCCGGTGCAGCGGACAACTTCCAGTTGCCGACGAAGCAGCCGGCGGGTATGGGCAATGCCACGTCCTATCTCGGCACGCCGGTATGGAGCGATGCGGGCAGTATCACTCTCGGCGCGTCGGCAGGCCTGTACTTCGATGGACAATTGCAGGCCTCCGGCGGTGCGGCGCAAGCGAATGGAGGCACGCTTAATCTGCTTGGCTTGAGAAACCGGTCAACCCTGTTGACTGCGCCGAGCCCCACTGGCGTGCTGATCCAGCAATCGGGCCTGCTGTTACCTGCGGGCGCGCAGAGCGATGGCGCGGTGGAAGCCGGCACGCCGTCCGGTGTACTGCACTTCGCTGCGGACCGGCTCAATGGCTCGGGCGTTAGCACACTGGCGATCGGGCTCGCCCCATCAACGCTCGCTACGGATGACGCCACGGTGGTGCCGCTGGGTTTCGCCGGCGACGTGAATCTCTCGTTCGGCCGCGCCTTCATCGCCAACACGACGGCGATCCAGGCCCTGCCCGCGGATGCCACCACCATGGCGAAGTCCGCTGGCGCCTACGCAAGCGGTAACGGCCAGATCAGCATCAAGGCGCCGTACGTGAGCCTCACCGGCGGAGTGACGCCGACGGCGGCGCCGGTCGCCATGGCCGGCGACGGCAAGTTGTCGGTGCAGGCTAACTACATCGACATGGGCGGCTGGCTGAATCTGCAGCGCTGGGCAGAAGCGGATTTTGAGTCCGCATCCGATATCCGTTTCCAGGCGCCCGTGCTGCTTGCCTACGCCAACGGCAAGCCGCAGCCTGGCATGCTTTTCAGCACCGGCAATCTCACGTTCAAGGCCGCCCAGCTGTATCCGGGCACGGACTACCGCTTCGCCATCATCGCCAACGGTTCGGGCCTGACCGACGCCAACGGCCATGCGCTGAGCACGACGCTCAGCATCCTGCCCAATGGCGGCAGCGCCACGCCGCTGTCGGCCGGCGGCACGCTGCTGTTGAGCGCTGACCATATCGAGCAGCAGGGCACGGTGCGCGCGCCGTCCGGCAGCCTGGTACTGGGTGTGAGCGATGCGGCCGCGCAGGCGGCGGCATTCGGCGTCGATCCCAAGCTGTTCCCGTTGGCCATCACCCAATCCGTGCACCTGGCGTCCGGTAGCCTGACCTCCGTGTCGCTGGGCAACATCACCGTGCCCTACGGCAGCACCATCGACGGCGTGCAATGGCGCTACGACGCCGATCCGTTCGTCGGTTCGCCGGATCTCACCGCACCGCCCTCCAAGCAGATCGCACTCAACGGCGCCAACTTGGCGCTCGATGCCGGCGCGGGCATCGACCTTTCCGGTGGCGGCCACCTGCAGGCGGCCGAGTGGGTTGCCGGCACCGGCGGCACGCGCGACGTGCTGGCGCAGTACGGCACCAGCTATCAGAACGGCGCCACCGGCACCCAGGTGCCGCAGTACGCCGACGGTCGCGCGATCTACGCGATCCTGCCGGGCTACAGCGCGCCGGTGGCGGCGTACGATCCGGCGTTCGCCAAGCAGGGCGGCGACGGTCCGTCAGTGGGACAGTCTGTCTATCTGTCGGGCGCACCGGGCCTCGCGGCCGGCTATTACACGTTGCTGCCCGCGCGTTACGGGACGCTTCCGGGCGCGTACCGCGTGGTGCAGGACACCAACGCGCGCGACAGCGTGCTCGGCAGCAACACCGTGCAGCCGGACGGCACGCTGGCGATCGGCGGTTATTTCGCCGACGCACTGAGCGGTGCGCGCGATGCGCGCAACACGACCTTCCTGGTGCAATCGGGCAAGGTGTGGCAGCAGTACTCGCAGTACACCCTGAGCGACGCGGATACGTTTTTCGCCAAGCTCGCGCAGAAGGGCGGCAAGGTCGCGCCGGCGCTGGCGGCCGACGCCGGCCGCCTCACGCTGGCCGCGACCAGCACGCTGGATCTCGGCGCCACGCTGACGTCGGCGCCCGCCAAGGGCGGACGCGGCTCGCAAGTAGATATCGCGGCGCAGGCGATCCAGGTGGTCGGCGCCGATACCGCTGCGCGCGACGGTTATCTCACGCTGTCGGCCGATGGCCTGAGCACACTGGGCGCGGGCAGCCTGCTGCTCGGCGGCACGCGCCGGACGGGCGATGCCGGCGACTATGTCACCGCCGTCGCCGATAGCGTGGTGCTCGCCAACGATGCGGCACATCCGCTGCAAGGCGCGGAAATCCTGCTGGTCGCCAATGGCGGCCTGCGCACCGGCGCGCAGGGCGTGTCGCTGCAACAGGGCAGCGTGCTGCGCGCGACGGGGCAGGGCAGCGGTGCGGGCAGTCTGCCGCTGGTCTTCGGCGTGACAGCCGGTACGGATGCCAATGGGCAGCCGATAGCCGCGGTCAGCGGTGACGGCGCGCTGCTGCGCGTATCGCAGAACGGCGCGGCTAACGTCACGCGCAACAGCGTTTCGGCCAATCCGGGTGGTGTGCTGACAATCGCGGCGGGCGCTCGCGTCGATGGCGGCAGCGCGTTGACGCTGGACGCGACCGGCAGTACGTCGGTCGATGCGTCGAGCGCACTTTCCGCGCAGGCGATCGACGCCAGCAGCAATCGCATCACTTTCCTCGGCGATGGCGCCACGGCGCCGGCCGGCGCGAATGGTTTCGTCATCGGCCGCGACACGCTGAATCTGCTGCGCGGCGCGCAAAGCGTCACGCTGCGCAGCCGCGGCGACATGAACTTCCTCGGCAACGTGCGCTTCGACCTGGCGCACGACCTGAATCTCAGCGCCGGCACGTTCGCCAGCGACGGCGGCTCGGTGGATATCGAGGCCGGCAAGCTCGGCCTGTCCAACGATCTCGGCGCGGCGAACAGCACGTTCGCCGCCGGCACGGGGCAGTTCGCGGCGCATGCGAACGAAGTGGATTTCGGCGCCGGCACCACCGGCCTGCGCGGCTTCGGCGGTTTCTCGGCCAGTGCGACGCAGGGCATGCAGGGGCAGGGCACGGGGCGCTTCGACTTCGGCAGTCTCGATGTCAACCTCAGCACGCCGTGGCTGCTCGCCGCCGACGGCGCGGATACGCAGCTGGCCACTACCGGCGCGCTCACCATCGGCGGTACTGCCGGCGCGGTGCCGGCGGGCCATATGGGCGGCGCCTTGAGCCTCCAGGGCGGCAGCGTGTCGATCGGTACCGCCATCGCGGCGCCCGCGGGCAAGCTCGACGTGCGTGCCACCAGCGGCGATATCGCGATGACCGGCGGTGCGCTGCTGACGGTCGGCGGCGTCAACAAGACCTTCTTCGACACGACGACGTATGCGCAGGGCGGCACGCTGGCGCTGACCGCTGATCACGGCAACGTCAGTCTTGCCAATGGCGCCACGCTCGATTTCTCCGGCGCGGCGGCGGGCGGCGATGCGGGCAGCCTGGACCTCGAGGCGGGCAACGCGCTGGCGCTGGCGGGCACGCTGCGCGGACAGGCCAAGAGCGGTTACCGCGGCGGTTACCTCACGCTGGGTAGCGGCGCTTCCATGGACCTGGATGCCGCCGCAGGGATCGCGGCCGCCGCCGGGGCGACGGGCCTGTTCTCGCTGAGCACCGACGCCGGCGATTTGCACCTGTCGGCCGGCAACACGCTGCGTGCGCAGCGGGTTTATCTCGGCACGGGCGGAGGCGTCGTATCGATCGACGGCACCATCGACGCGTCGGCCAACGCGGGCAGCCGCATCGAGCTGTATGGCGAGCGCGGTGTCGATGTGACCGGCAGCCTGATCGCCACCAGCAGCATCCCCATGCAGCGCGGCGGCAGCGTGGTGATCGGCACCGGCGGCAAGAACGACGGCACGTTCAATGCCGACTACGGCTACCAGAACGTGCAGTACGCCGACTCCGGCTATATCCACTTCGGCCCGCAGGCGCGCATCGACGTGTCGGGTGGCTCGACCGACGCCTTCTCCGGTGGTTCAGTCAGCCTGCGCGCGCCGCTGCTCGCCGATGGCGACGTGCGCATCGTGCTGGACGGCGGCGGTGCGACCATCAAGGGCGCGCGCGTGGTCACGCTCGAGCCGTATGCGCGCTGGAGCACGGACGGCGGTTCCAGCGATGCGTCCAAGCGTTTCGACGGTCTGATCGATCCGGCCGGCTGGTGCGCCACCAATACCGTCGGCGGTACGCCGACGATGGTCGATGGCACGTGGACCGATGCCAGCGGCAATATCCTGGCGGCGCCGGCCGACGCCACACAGCTCAAGCAGTACCTGCAGAACAACTACTTCATCCCGAAGCAGATCAACACCGACCACGCCGGGTTCTATGGCTACATCGACGGCGATGTGAGCAAGGGGCCGGGCACGCTGATGCGCTACGTGGAGCAGCCGGGCTACAGTTTCGGCGGGCGCTACGCGGGCATCGCCAACCTGCAGCTGCGGCCAGGCATCGAGCTGGTCAATCCGACCGGCGGTACGCGAGGTGGCGATATCGCGGTACTGACCAACTGGAATCTCGGCGCCGGCACCACGCAGCCGGACGGCAGCATCGTGCTGGCTTATCGCTATCAGGGCATGGCGCCGATATTGACCGTGCGCGCGGCAGGTAACCTGGAGATCCAGGCAAGCATCACCGACGGCTTCTATCAGCAGAACAGCGGCGCGGCCCTGGCCGATCCGCCGGCACCGCCGCCGCCCCCGCCGCCGCCGGCCCCACCGGCCAGTGACAACGGCTACGCCGACGCGGTCGCCGCCTATACGGTTTCACAGAGCTTCCTGGATGCGAACGGGCTGTGGAACGGCTCGATCAATCTGGTGGACGGCCCGGCGTCGAAGGGCAAGACGCCGGGCGGCGGCACCGCGGACATCAGCCATGATCCGTATTACCAGCCGCTGCAGGCGCCGCTGAAGGATCAGACTGCCGCTTACTACAAAAACTATCAGGGCTACATCGGGGAGTTCGGCAACGGGACGACCGATACCTGGGTCAACTGGTTTCAGGATATCCAGACCAATGTCGGTTTCCTGGTCTACAACCCGACGCCGGTGGCGGAGCCGGCTCCCCAGCCGGCTGGCTTCGCGGCGTACAAGGACTATCTGAGTGCGTACGATGCCTGGTTGCAGCGGAACTACTACTTCGATATGTCCAAGCTTGGCAACACGCCGCCACCCGTGCTGTTGCCGATCGATGCGGACTACAGCGCCTATTCGGGCAACTACACGCTCTACCTCGGCGAGCACAACCAGTACGCCAACTACGTGTACGGATCGGTAGGCAACAACTTCTTCGGCACACAGCTGTTCTACGCTCCCTTCGCGCCGAAGGCGAATCCGATGGATCCACTGTATGGCCAGGCGCTTAGCGCCTACCAGACCTCGCAGGCATTCCTGGATGCGAACGGGCTGTGGAATGGCTCGATCAATCTGGTGGATGGACCGGCGAGACTGGGCAAGACGCCGGGCGGCGGTACCGCGGACATCAGCCACGATCCTTATTACCAGCCGCTGCAGGCGCCGTTGCCAGGGCAGTCGAAGAACTACTACGCCAACTACCAGGGATACATCAACGAATTCGGCAACGGGACGACCGATACCTGGGTCAACTGGTTTCAGGATATCCAGACCAATGTCGGTTTCCTGGTCTACAACCCGACGCCGGTGGCGGAGCCGGCTCCCCAGCCGGCTGGCTTCGCGGCGTACAAGGACTATGTGAGCGCGTACGATGCCTGGCTGCAGCGGAACTACTACTTCGATTTGTCCAAGCTTGGCAACACACCGCCACCCGTGCTGCTGCCGATCGACGCGGACTACAGCGCATACACCGCCAACTACACGCGCTATATCGTCGAGCACAACCAATACGCCAACTACGTCTACGGCTCGGTAGGCAATAACTTCTTCGGCTCCCAGCTGTTCTATGCGCCGTTCGTTCCCAAGAGCGATCCGGCGCAGCCGGATGGCGGTAATCCCGGTACCCCCAACCCGCCGACCACGGTGCCGGTGCCCGCGAGTGCGGCGAACAACAGTCCGTCCAATATGCCTTCGCTCGGCAGCCCTGCTTCGCTGGCTTCGGCGACCTTGCTTGGCGGGTCCAGCACGTCGTACCGGTTGGTGGCCGGCGCGCGCACCGATGCTACTGATCCGCTGGCGACGATGGCCGGCACGGGCGACGTGAACCTGTCAAACCATTTCGCCGTGGTCGATACGCTCACGGGACCGTCGAGCAAGACCAACGGCAAGGCCGTGTTGCTGCCCACCGTGGTGCGCACCGGCAGCGGCTCCATCGATATCGCCAGCGGCGGCGACCTGAACTGGCTGGATGCGGCAGCGCCCGCGGTGATCTATACGGCGGGCACGCCGGTCCAGGGCACCGCGACCGACACGAACGTATCGGTGATCCGGCCAAACTGGCTCACCAGCGCCCCCAATACGCCGTACATGCTGAGCACCGGCCAGGTGAATCCCGAGCATGGCGGCGACCTGACGCTCAATGCGCACGGCGATATCAATGCGATCCAGCAAGTGATCGATGCCGACGGCTCAGCCACGAAGGCGAAGGGCACCGACATCTCGCAATACTGGTGGCCGTGGATGCAGACCGCCAACGCGGCGGACGGCTCGGCTTCGTCGATCAACTTCGCCAATTTCGGGCAGGGCGTGATGAGTGCCGGCGGCGATGTGGCGGTGAGCGCCGGCGGCGATATCCACCAGCTTTCGGTCTCGCTGCCGACCACGTGGAGGGCGAACGCCGACGGCCAGAGCGTGACGACGTACGGCGGCGGCAACCTCGACGTGCGTGCGGGCGGCGATATCCTCAGCGGCACTTACTTCGTCGCCAAGGGGCAGGGAAACATCCAGGCTGGCGGTGCGATCGGTGCGGATTTCCGTTACACGGCGCCGGGTACGGGTCAGTACAATCCAAGCCAGTCCACCGCTGTCGCTAGCTTGTTTGCCTTGCAGGATGCCCGGCTCGATGTACGGGCGCGCGTTGGGGTGGATGTCGGCGGTGTCTACAATCCTTCGTATCTGTTGGCCGACCAGCTCGCGGGAGCTGCGACCGCATTTTTCCTCCCGGCAGGGCGAGGTGACGCACAGAGCTACAGTGCCTCTTCGGCGTTCGCCGCGGCGACGGCCGGTGGAAATCTCACCTTCGACAGCCTGCGGCTGCCTGGCGCGCTATTCGACTATGGCGATGCCGACAATGTCCAAAACCCAGGCGCCATCCTGCCCGCCACGTTGAGCCTGACGGCTTCGGCAGGCAATGTGGATATCCGCGGCGCCGGCGCGCTGTATCCCTCGGCCCAGGGGAATCTCACGGTGCTGGCCGGCCAGAACGTCCGGCTGAGCCAGCAGGTACTGACCATGCAGAGCGGCACGAGCACCTACGGTTTCGGCCTTATCGATGCGCCCGCCAGCGTGCTCCCCTCAGCGTTGCACCCGCAGGGAGACGAGTCGTTGGCGTCCAGCTACAGCTGGCTTTGGCTTTGGGGGTATCTCGACACCAATGGGGCTAACGCCCTGGTTCACGCCAAGACACCGCTGCATGCCGATGACGGGGCGCCGGTGCGCATATATGCACTGCAAGGCGACATTATCGACGGCATCTCGTCGCCTGCCGGCTTCCAATATCGTTCGCTGCAGCTGACGCCCGCAAAGCCTGCGCTGGTGCGCGCAGGCCGCGACATCGTCAATCTTTCGCTGCTCGGTCAGCACACTCACGATGCCGATGTCACGTTGGTTTCCGCTGGCCGCGACATCTACGATCTGCCGCTCAATAAAACCTTCCGCGTGAGTGATCCGACAGATCCCAGCGGCTATCAGCTCGCATCCGCCCTGCTGCTCGGCGGCCCCGGCAGTTTCCTGATCGAAGCGGGCCGCAATATCGGACCGCTGACCAACAAGAACGAAACCACCAGTACCCCCATTTTTCTGGGAGGTAGCAATACCGGCATCGATACGATCGGCAACCAGGTCAATCCTTACCTTCCGCATGCCAGCGCGGATATCAATCTGCTCTACGGCGTCGGCCCCGGCATCGCCACCGCCGATTTCATGGCGCATTACGTGGATGCCGCCGCCGCGGGCGTCGACAGCCTGATGCCCGATCTGGTGAGTTTCATGGAGCGCCGCGTCGCCGGCCGCGTGGTCGATACGGGATACGCGCAGGACAAGATCACGGCCCAGCTGACGGCAGCGGAAGCGCGCCGCCTGTTCGACCAGGAGCCGGACTACGTGCAGCGGCAGTTCGTCTCCGAGGCGTTGTTCAAGGTGCTGGCCCAGGTAGGCGCCGACTACAACGACAAGAACAGCCCGTACTTCGGCAAGTATGCGCGGGGCTACGCCGCGATCGATACGCTATTCCCGGCCGGTCTCGGTTACACGGCCAACGGTTCGGGCCAGGGTGGCCTGAATGGCGCGCAGGCCACGGTCGACACCGGCGATCTCGATCTGCGCGGCACCACCATCCAGACTCAGCAGGGTGGCAACATCACCATGCTCGCGCCCGGCGGCCAGGCGTTGCTGGGCAGCGCATCGGCGCCGCCGGTGATTACGGATAGCCAGGGCAAAGTACTGGCCGGACCCAACAGCATGGGCGTGCTCACGCTGGAGCAGGGCGACATCCGCATGTTCACCGATCGCAGCGTGCTGCTGGCGCAGAGCCGCATCTTTACCGAGCAGGGCGGCGATCTGGTGCTGTGGAGCTCCAATGGCGACATCAATGCCGGCCAGGGCGCCAAGACCACCACGGAGATCCCGCCGCCGACCTACCTGTGCACGATCGACGCCTGGTGCCGGCTCGATGCGCGCGGCCAGGTCAGCGGCGCGGGCATCGCGTCGCTGCAGAGCGTGCCGGATGCGCCGAGAGGCAACGTGTATCTGGTCGCTCCGCGCGGCACGGTCGATGCGGGCGATGCGGGCATCCGCGTATCGGGCAACCTGATCGTGGCGGCGGCACGCGTGGCCAATGCCGACAACATCCAGGTGCAGGGCGAGAAGATCGGCGTGCCGGTGACGCAGTCGGTCAACGTCGGCGCGCTCAACGCGGCGAGCGCCGCCGCCAGCGCGGTGACCAAGGCAGCCGAAGACATGGCGCGTCAGCAGCAGGACGACGCGCGCAGCAAGCTGCCTTCGGTCATTTCGGTGCAGGTGCTGAACGGCGACGGCAGCGCCAGCCTGGACAACGGCGGTGCTACGCCGCGCCGCTACGACCCGCGCAGCCCGGTGCAGGTGCTGGGCGGCGGCATGTTGAGTGCGCGGGCGCAGGAGCAGCTCACGCCGGACGAACGCAAGCGGCTTACCGAATAAGGCAGGTCGCTACCGTCATCGATAATCGGCGCTTTCTTTAATGAAAGTGCCATCGACGGTTTTGTCCGTAATTTACGGAAAATCCAATCGACAAGGAGTGCAATGACGGTGCATCAGCCTGGTCGTGGCAGGGCGGTGGCATTATCCGAGGCATTGCGTCAATTATTGGACGCGCGCCAGGAAAAGCTCGCCGAACGATTGATCGATCAATGCAGCCCCGAGCTGGTCCGGCAGATCATTGAATCGCCCATCGCGACGCTTAGCGTGCGTCTCTCTTATCTGTTGAAGGCACGCCTGCGCCGGCGTGTGTCCGCGGGCGATCGCGGCGTGCATAGCGCAGCGCCGCTTCTGGTGGGCGTTTTCAACGTCTGGTGCCGTGAAGGGCGGCGTGCCTCGGTGCGCAGTGTGCTGCGCGAACTCGGTGGTGCCGATTTGCGCGCGCTGCGCGAGGAGCGCGAGCTGGACCCTGAGGTGGTGTCGATGCTGAGCGAATTCGAGTCGCGCGCTTGAGCGCGTGTGGGTCGTGTGGATGGCGTGACGGCAATGTCTATTATGTATAGTCATGTTGCATTTGGATTATTTGGAAAATCCAAGTCATCGATAAGACATTTTCTAATACATCTGTTCTTAATCGATGCGTCATTGCTGGCCTGTACAAAAACGGCGGCCTCCGCTCCGGAGGTATTTTCCAAAGTAGGGGTAAGTCATGATCTTCGGTACCAATGGAAATAACCGCATGACCAAGCTCGCGGGCGCCCTCGTGCTGACCCTCGTCGCCGCCTCCTCGGCCCACGCCGCCATCCAGGTCGGCGGCGGCGCGACGCTGCCGGCCCTCGGTTATGTCGGCAACGTGACGCATCGCCTGAACAGCGCGCCGACCAGCACCTCCCTGTTCGGTGCGTACAAGACCGTGTTCGCCAACAGCGGCGCTTCGTACTGCCAGACCGGCAGCGGCGCCGGCAAGAACATCCTCGCCGGCGTGAGCGGCACCAACGTGCAGAACGGTTGCCCGGACGGCTCCGCGACGCCGACCGGCTTCGGCGCCACCACCGTGGGCCGCACCACCCTGACCCAGCCTGACTTCGCGGCTTCCGATTCGCCGCTGTCGACGAGCGATTACAACAACTATGTGGCCAACCGTGGCGTCAGCCGTCCGCTGCAGTTCCCGGCGGTCGCCGGCGGCATCGCCGTCGTTTATCGCAACGATAAGTCGACCACGAAGCTGAACCTGAGCACGGCGCAGGTCTGCGGCATCTTCAGCGGCGCCATCACCACGTGGAGCGCGCTGGGCCAGCCGTTGCCGGCTTCCGGCAACGACACGCTGCAGGTGGTCTATCGCTCGGACGGCAGCGGCACCAGCTTCGGCCTCAGCAACTTCCTCTCGGCCAATTGCCCGGCCGATGCGGCCGGCCATCACTTCATCACCGACCAGGCGTTCTCCAACGCCGTGTCGCAGTACGGCCTGCCGAGCAGCACCTGGAGCGGCCAGAGCGGCAACGCCAATGTGGTCAACGCGATCGTCAACGGCACCACCGACGGTTTCATCGGTTATGCCGAAGCCGCCAATGCGCTGGCCGTGGCCGGCAACATGGCGACGGTGAACGGCAAGAGCCCGACCGCCGACCTGGGCGATGCGACCAACCACCAGCTGGCGATCAGCAGCAGCGACGTGGTCTACAACAATGCCATCTCCGGCGTGGACAGCAATGGCCGTCCGATCGTCTCCCCTATCTCCGGTGCGCCGAGCACCAGCTGCATCGCGCTGGTGAAGCCGGACTCGTACGCCACGCTGTCCTCGACGGTGTCGGGCTATCCGATCGTCGCCGTGTCCTACCTGCTGGGCAACAGCCAGGGCAACGGTACGGACGCCACCGACGTGCGCAACCTGCTGGGCGCTCCGTACAACGCCTCGGTCGTCGCGGCCACCAAGACCATCGGCGTCAACAAGGGCCTGGTGTTCCTGAGCGGCTCGCCGATCTCGCAGACCCAGATCAACGGCTGCGTCATCAACTGATCCATCGCCATCGGTTCCACCTGCCGTGGAACGCGCGGGAGAGGCATGCCTCTCCCGCGTTTTTGCGATGGCAATTTGTCCCTTACAAACATCCAGAAGGGGAGGGTGAGCATGAATGCCAATTCAAATAAACATGGTCGTTCAATAATGTTGGGTGCCGCCCTGCTGGCAGGGTTTGTTGCCCCTGCGGTTCAGGCCGCCATCCAGGTCGGTGGCGGCTCCACGCTGCCTACCCTCGGTTATGTTGGCAATAGGAACGGCGATGTGAACGGCAATATAAACCATCGATTGAACAGCGCGCCGACTAGTACCTCTCTGTTCGGTGCGTACAAGACGGTGTTCGCCAACAGCGGTGTTTCGTACTGCCAGACCGGCAGCGGCATGGGCAAAAACATCCTCGCCGGCGTGAGCGGAACCAATGTGCAGAACGGTTGCCCGGATGGCTCCACGGCGCCGACCGGTTTCGGCGCTACCGCCGTCGGCCGCACCACCCTGGCCCAGCCGAACTTCGCGGCTTCCGATTCGCCGCTTCGGACGATCGACTACAACAACTATGTGGCCAACCGCGGCGCCAGCCGTCCGCTGCAGTTCCCGGCGGTCGCCGGCAGCATCGCTATCCTGTACCGCAATGACAATTCGACGGTGACGCTGGACCTGACCACGGCTCAGGTCTGCGGCATCTTCAACGGCACCATCACCACGTGGAGTGCGCTGGGCCAGCCGCTGCCGGCTTCAGGCGTCGATGCTTTGCAAGTGATCTACCGCTCTGATGGCAGCGGTACCAGCTTCGGCCTCAGCAACTTCCTGTCTTTCAACTGCCCGGCCGATGCGTACGGCCATCACTTCATCACGGACCAGGACTTTTCCATAGCCGTGTCGCAGTATGGCATGCCTGGCACAAATTGGATCGGCTACAGCGGCAACGCAAACGTTGCCGAGGCGATTGTCAACGGCACGACCGATGGCTTCATCGGTTATGCCGAGGCAGCTAACGGATTGGCTGTGGCCGGCTATATGGCGACAGTGAATCGCAAGAGCCCGACCACCGACCTGGGCGATGCGACCAGGCACAAGCTGACCATCAACAGCTCCGACGTGGTCTACAACAGCGCCATCTCCGGTGTGGACAGCAGGGGCCGTCCGATCGTCAGCCCGATCACCGGCGCGCCGAGCACCAGCTGCATCGCGCTGGTAAAGCCGGATTCGTACGCCACGCTGTCCCCGGCGGTGTCTGGCTACCCGATCGTCGCCGTGTCCTACCTGCTGGGCAACAGCCAGGGTAACGGTACGGACGCCGTCGACGTGCGCAACCTGTTGGGCGCGCCGTACAACGCTTCGATTGTCGCCGCCACCAAGACCATCGGCAATTACAAAGGCTCGGCGTTCCTGGTGTTCCCGGACGGGTCTCCGCTGTTCACTCAGTCACAGATCGACAGCTGCGTCATCAACTGATTCATCGCAAAGGTTTCCATCTGGAACGCGCGGGAGAGGCTCGCCTCTTCCGCGTTTTGATGTGTCTGGCTGTCACGAAAGCGGGATAGCGTTGAGCACATGACGAGCAGAGTTGCCGGATTGGGACGCCGGAAACGCGGTCCTGGCGCCAGGGCCGTGCGAGGCTTCAGCCTGCTCGAAACCATCGCCGCGATCCTGCTGCTCGCCATCGCCGTCGCCGCTCTGACGCGCGTAGCCAGCGCTTCGCTCAACCTCACCGACAAGCTCGGGCAGACGACGCGGGCGGACATGCTTGCGCAAGGCAAGCTCGATGGCCTTGGCATCGCGGAACCGCTACGTCCGGGTGAGTACGACGGGATGTTCGATCGCGACTATCGCTGGCATCTGCGCATTGCGCCTTGGCAAGACGATGACCTGCCAAAGGACAGTGGCCTGGCGCTGTATCGCGTGGAGCTTCACGTGAGCTGGGGCGACACGCGGCGCCCGCGCGAAATGAAATATGTGACGCTGCGGGCGCAGCCTCGGAAGCTACCGTGATGCGCCGCTGGCGAGCGAAGGGTTTCAGCCTGCTCGAAGTGCTCAGCGCGCTGGCGTTGCTCAGCCTGCTTCTGCTTGGGGTCTTCTATGGCATCCGCACGGCGACCCATTCGGTCAACAGCGGATCGGCCGCGATGGAGCGCAACGATCAGGCGCGCTCGCTGCAGCAGTTCCTGCGTCGTGACTTGTTGCAGGCACGGGCGATACCGTGGCGGAAGGACGCGCGAGACAATGGCATCGTGTTCGAGGGCGAGCCTCGGCGCATGCGTTTCGTCGCGCCGTTGCCGGGCTATCTCGATCGCAACGGGCCGCAGTTGCAGACACTGACCCTGGTGGACGATGGCAAGGGGCGGCTGAAACTTGAACTGGGCAGCGCGCCGATGACGGCGGGCGGAGCGGGTGTGAATGTCGAGCCGGAGATGCTTATTGCGGGCCTCGCCGAAGGGCGGTTCCGCTACTACGGCCGCGAACGAGAGGGCTTGGAGGCGCGGTGGCGCGATCGATGGGACATCGTCGAGCGCATGCCGGAGCTGGTCAGTATCGAGCTGGATCGCGATAGCGCCGATCGCGGGGAGCGAAACGGGGAGGGCATGACAGCCTGGCTTTGGTTGCAGGCACCGATTCGCCAGGACCCCGATGCGATCAATGTGGGTGCGTTGGCGAAGGCGCTGCCAGGAGCGCCGAAACGATGAGCGGCATCAATGCCACGATGCGATACCGTCAGCGAGGCATCGCCCTGCTGGTGGTGCTGTGGGCGTGCACCTTGCTGGCGATCCTGCTCGGCGGCTTCGCCACGCTCGCGCGTACGGAATCCATCCAGACCCGTTACTTGTCCAGTCGCGTGCAGTTGCGCTACCTGGCCGAGGCCGGCGTGATGCGGGCGCTCGCCGAATGCACGGGCGCCAAAGGTGGGCGATGGGTCGGCGATGGCCGGCCCTACACCTTGCGCATCGACGGTCACGAGGTGGACATCCGCCTCCAAGACGAACTCGGCAAGGTGGACATCAATGCCGCCGATGCTGCGTCGCTGCAGCGCTTGTTCGTGGCAGCGGGCGAGGTCGACGCATCGGCCGCGCAGCTGGCGGCGAACATCCTCCAGTGGCGCGCTCCCTCCGACGCGAACACCTTCGGCGAGCAGGGCGGAAAACGCGACGCCGAACTATCGAGCGGTCCGCGCTACCGCGAGTTCGAAACGCCGGAGCAATTGCAAATGGTGTCGGGCTTGACCCCGGCCCTTTACCGCAAGGTGGCGTCGGCGATCACCGTGTGGTCGAGCCGCCCACAACCGACGCCCGCTTTGGCGTCGCCACTGGCGCTGGCCAGCTTGTCGAATATGGACATGGCCAGGGCGGAGCGGTACGTGGCCCAGCGCATACTCACGGATACACACACACCGCCGCCGGTCCTGCCGAATGGACAGGCGCCGGGCACGTGGCGCGGCGGGCCGGCGAGGACCGTCGTTGCGTCGGCGGTGGATCGCGAGGGCACGAAGGCGCAGGTGTCAGTGACGTTCCGTTTGACCCCGGAACAGGGCGGCATGGGCTACAGCGTGCTGCGCTGGCAGGAAGACGGCGTGGATGAGTAACTTCATCAAAATGGGTCAAGCCATGCAGCGGCGGAGTCCCTTCTGGAACGCCGCCGCCCCATGTGTTCGCTCAAGGCACACCTGGCGCCGGCTGTGCATTGAGGAACGCCCACACGAAATCCACCGGCATGTAGCGCAAGGTCGAGCCGTTCCAGAACATCGACGGCAGTAGCGGGCCGTTGTTGCTCTGGTGTGTCGGCGTGAAGCCGAAGGTGTTGTTGATGTTGCCGGTGCTGTCCACCGAGGCGATGTCGTGGCAGGTGATGCACGAGGACGATTGCACGAAGCCTGCTTCGGTGACCGAGTTGCCCAATAGCGTGGCGCGGCCCGTGGTGTCGGTGAACAGGGTCTGCGAACCCTTCAGCCGGTAGTTCTGCCATTCGGCGGAGAGGCCGGCGGCGGTGAACTTCGCCAGCAGTGCCGGCGTAAGCGTGCCGGGCGGGTAGCTTC
Source organism: Dyella sp. CR10 (assembly GCF_055814425.1). Classification (NCBI taxonomy): domain Bacteria; kingdom Pseudomonadati; phylum Pseudomonadota; class Gammaproteobacteria; order Lysobacterales; family Rhodanobacteraceae; genus Dyella; species Dyella sp. CR10. Next base: position 2,201,991 of record NZ_CP185986.1, on the reverse strand, counting down.
CGCCGAGCGGGGTCTGCGGCGCCACATCGGAAGGCGTGACGCCGAACTCGTCGTGACAACCGATGTAGTCGCAGCGGCCGGCGTTGCCGACCCATTCCCAGGTCGCCCAGGTCCAGTTGCCCAGGCGCTTGGTCATGATGTGCAGCGCGACCAGGCCGTAGAGGTTGCCGTTGGAGTCGTAGTTCCAGTGGTACTGCGATTTCTGTGCGTCGGTGATCGGCACCCAGCGCGCCTTCACTTCGATCGCGGAGATCGGGAAGTTCAGCGGGGTGCCCGCGGCGAACGCGTCGCGAAGTCCTTGGGTGTAGAACAGATGATTGTTGATGATGAACTGGAAGGCATCCCTGTTGCGCCGTACTTCCTCGCCACCGCCGGCCTGGATCTCAAGGATCTCCGGCGTTATGCCCGGGGGAAGCTGGCGCGGATTGATCTTGAACAGTTGCGCTGCCTCGATGGGTTTGCGTAGCAGGTTGAGCTGTATCGGTTTGCGCAATTCGAGTTGGCGGCGGATGACGTTCTGGAACGGCAGCACGAGCCGCTTGAGCGGAAACGAAGTGCCGGTGCTGGGCCACTGCGGCGGATGCGCAGGGTCGGGCGAGGCAGGGAAGGTGAGCGCATCGTCGGCCCAGGTTTCCCACGTGGCGTCGTTGGTAGTGACGTGGGACGGCCCTACCTGGTGTTGCGATGGCGCGGCCTTGTTGATGCTGATGAAAATCCCCCAGTTGCTCATGTCCGGCTCGTTCATGTCCGGATTCGGATCGGGTTGGCCGCCGAGCCAGCCGACGCCGGGCCGGAAGACGCCCGGGCGGATGATCTGCAGGTTGGCCATGTTCCTCACGGCAGCGCTGGCTGGCAGCTGATTGTCGGCATGCGCCGTACCGAGCGCGGAAAACGTGCACGCGCAAAACGCCGTCGCCACGACGGCGAGCATCACGGTCTTCATGATTCCCCCTCCCTGATGCGAACCCCCCCGGTTCGCGCGGCGGCCGGTATAGCAACGGATTCGTGCAGGACCCATGAAACGCGCGTCGGCCATTGGTTGTAGGCATTCGGCGCGGTGATCTACGGCACATAACCACGTCATGTGTCTGCGCGGCCTTGGTGCGGCGATGCCGTGTAGCTGGCCGCTGTCGCAGCGCACCATAGGCCTGCGCGACGGTTCTTCGTATAGTCGCCGGATCGTCACCAGGGGAGTTCGTATGCGCCACAAGCATCTGGCCACCATCGCTGTCAGCATGGCTGTCACCGCCTGCCTGGCCGTTCCGTTCGAAGCCGCCGCCCAGGCCAGGGATCCGCAGGCCGAGCAGATCGCCAAGCGCAACGCCACTGAGAAGGCGCTCGAAGATGTGGCGGTGGTCGATCGCAAGGTGATGGTGAAGATGCGCGACGGCAAGCGCATGGCGGCCGATATCTACCGCCCCAAGGACGCGGCGGGCAAGGTGCCGACGATCTTTTCGCGCACGCCGTACAACTTCAACTACTGGGACGTGAAGCTCGGTGCGCCACGCGACATGACGCGCCCGCTGGAGGCGGTGAAGCACGGCTACGCCTATGTCGAGATGAACGAGCGCGGCCATTTCTTCTCCGAGGGCAACTACGACATCCTCGGCGCGCCCGTCACCGACGGCGTGGATGCGGTGCGCTGGATTTCCTCGCAGCCGTGGTCCAACGGCAAGGTAGGCACGACCGGCTGCTCGTCCACCGCCGAGTGGCAGATGGCCGTGGTATCGCAGAACGAGCCGGCGCTGGCCGCCTTCAATGTGCAGGGTTTTGGGGCGGGCGTGGGTCGCGTGGGGCCGTACTACGAGCAGGGCAACTGGTACCGCGGCGGCGCGGTGCAGATGCTGTTCATCGCCTGGATCTACGACTACGGCATCCAGAACCAGGTGCGGCCGCTGTTCTCGCCGAGCTACACGCAGGCCGAACTGGTCAACGCCTCGCGCTTCTACGATCTGGCCACGCAGATGCCGCCGGTGGACTGGGACAAGGCGTTCTGGCACCTGCCGGAGAAGGACATCATCAAGGCCGTGGGCGGCCCGCCGGGCATCTTCGAGACGCGCATGCCGGTGGCCACGGGCGGCAACATGATCGCGCGCGCGCCGAACGATCCGGCCTGGTACAAGGGCGGCCTGTGGCACGACAACATGAAGATCGCCAAGCCGGGCCTGTGGTTCATGAGCTGGTTCGACGTGTCGGTATCGCCCAACCTGGCCGCCTATAACGAAGTGCGCCGCACCGCGCCGAAGGCCGTCGCCGACGAGCAGTACGCCGTGATCGCGCCGGTGCTTCATTGCGCCTATACGCGCGCCACCGAGCACACCATGGTCGGCGACATGGACATGGGCGACGCGCGCTTCGACTACGACAAGCTGGTGTTCGGCTGGTTCGATCGCTTCCTCAAGGGCGAGGACAGCGAGGTCGTAAAGAAGCAGCCCAAGGTGATGTATTACCTGATGGGCAAGAACGAATGGAAGAAGTCGCCGACCTGGCCGCCCGCGGGCGCTACCACGCGGGAGTTCTACTTCGCCAGCGGCGGCAAGGCCAACACCATGTACGGCGACGGCAAGCTGGTCGCGCAGCCGGAGGCCGAGGATCATCCTGACCAATTCGTCTACGATCCGGCCAATCCCGTGCTCACCTACGGCGGTGGCGGCTGCTGCCAGGGCAATGCGGTGAAGTTCGGCTCCTTCGATCAGCGCAAGGAGGAAGCCCGCAACGACGTGCTGGTGTACGACAGCGAGCCGTTCGCCAAGGGCACCGAAGTGAGCGGGCCGATCACGGTCACGCTCAACGTCTCGTCGAGCGCGAAGGACACCGACTTCACCTTCAAGGTGATCGACGTCTATCCGGATGGTCAGGCCTTCAACGTCACCGAGAACATCCAGCGCATGCGCTATCGCAACGGCTACGACAAGCCGCTGACGTGGATGAAGCCCGGCGAGGTGGTGCCGGTGACCTTCCAGCCGATCGATACCAGCTACTACTTCAAGTCCGGCCACAAGCTGCGCATCGCCGTGTCCAGCAGCAACTTCCCGCGCTTCGACCGCAATCTCAATACCGGCGGCAACAATTACGACGAGACGGAAGGTGTGATCGCGCACAACGCAGTCCACCACAGCAGCGCCTACCCCTCCAGGATCGTGCTCACGGTGGTGCCGGAAACGGGCACCGGAACGGACTGAGGGCGCATGGCGACGGAGCACCGCGACGCGTCCGATCCACCGGCATGGCGGCGCTACGCGCTCGCCCTGTGGGTGCTGCTGCTGGTGGCGATCGGCGTGCTGCGCGCCCTCAATCGCTACCTGGTCGACGTGGCCAACGGTCATCCGTCGCTGTTCGTGCCGAAGCTGATCGAGGAGCTGACCGGAAGCCTCAGCTTCGGCGCGTTCCTGCCGCCGGTGTTCCATGCGCTGCGCTGGTTGCGAGGGCGCAGCTGGTTATGGCATGGCGCGGTGTTCGCCGGCCTGTCGGTAGCGCAGACCAGCCTGATGATCGGGTTGCGCCAGCTGGTGTTCGGCTTGGCGGATCTGCCAGGGTTCGCCTATCCGCCGACGGCGTGGCGTTACCTGATGGAAGTGCCGACGCAGCTGTTCTTCTACGCGATGATCGCGTTGGGCCTGTGGCTGTTCGACCGTTATCGCGAAGGGCGAGCGCGCGAGCTGCGCGCGGCGCAGCTGGAGTCGGCGCTGTCGGAGGCGCGGCTGGAGGCCCTGCGCCTGCAGCTCAATCCGCACTTTTTGTTCAATACGCTCAATGCGGTCTCCGAGCTGATGTACGACCGGCCGGCGGCTGCCGACGAGATGCTGTCGCGCATTGGCGCGCTGCTGCGCGCGACCTTGTCGGCCAGCGCGCAGGAGCACCGTCTCGCCGATGAGTGGAAACTGCTGGCGCTGTACATGGACATCCAGCGGGCACGCTTCGGCGACGGTCTGGATGCGCAGGTACAAGGCGATGCCGCGCTCGATGAGCTGCGCCTCCCGTTCCTGTTGTTGCAACCGCTGGTGGAAAACGCCATCGAGCACGGCGGCGTGGGCGACCGGCGCCGGGTTCGGGTCGAGGCCGTGCGCGAGGCGGAGCGCCTGATTCTGCGGGTGCGCGATAGCGGCGGTGGCGTGGCGCGCGCCGGCCACGGCATCGGCCTGGGCAACGTCGGTGCGCGCCTGCGGCATCTGTATGGCGACGAGGCGGGCGTGCGGCTCGATACCTCGCCGGACGGCGGCGTGGTGACGGTGTGGCTGCCGGCGCGGCGCTGGGAGGCCGCATGACGTTGCGTGCGGTCGTGGTGGACGACGAAGCGCCGGCGCGGGCGAAGCTGCGCCGTTATCTGGCCGACGCTGAGGGCGTGCAATGGATCGGCGAAGCGAGTGACGGACGTGAGGCGGTCCGACTGATCCAGCGCGAGCGGCCGGACGTGGTGTTCCTCGATATCAGCATGCCGGGCATGGACGGCTTCGCCGTGCTGCAGGCGTTGGGCGAGCCGCTGCCGGCGGAGATCGTCTTCGTCACGGCGCATGACGACCAGGCGGTGCGCGCGTTCGAGGTGCATGCATTCGACTATCTGCTGAAGCCGGTCGGGCCGGAGCGCTTCCAGGCGGCGGTGCGGAGGCTGCGCGACAAGGTGGCGCCGGCACTGGGCATCGGTGCGCGCTTGGACGGCTTGCTGGAAAGCGCGCCGCCGCCCGTGCGCTACCTGGAGCGGCTGTTGCTGCCGTCGGGCGATGCGGCGGAGCTGGTGGCGGTGGAACGCATCGACCGCATCGAATCGGATCGCAATTATCTGGAGGTATTCGTCGATGGCGAACCGCGGCGCCTGCGCGGGACGCTGGACGCGATGCTGGCGCGGCTGCATCCCTCGCGCTTCCTGCGCGTGAATCGTTCGACCATCGTGCAACTGGATGCGATCCGCGAGGTGCAGCCGTGGCCGGATGGTGAGAAGCGGCTGTTGCTGCGGGACGGGGCGCGGGTGACGTGGACGAAGCGGTATCTGGAGGATTTGCCACCCGGGATGTCGTTGTAGCTGTGAATCAGCAGGTTTGGACGGGCGTCCCTTCTCCCTTTCGGGGAGAGGGGGCCAGCAGGCGGATGAGGGGTGGGGCTCGCCGGAACGGATCGACAGGGCGAGGCTTGCTTTCCGTTTCGGCTTCTGCGCTCCGCCCGACCCCTCAGCCCAGCGGAGAGAGGGTGCAGAGCGGGGGCTTCGTCCCTGGCGTGGCCACTTTTGTCCCAGCCCTCGTCTTTTCGATCGACCGGGGCGTCCAGACTGCCTCCACTCACCGGAGACAGCCATGCGCAGAAAAAAACTCATCCTCGGAAGCGTCCTCGCCGTCGCGCTGATCGGTGGCGGCTATGGCATCGCCAAGCTCCATCAGGCGCTGCGTGTCGCTGCCGGCGTGGCCGCCCACCACGTCTGCTCGATGACCTTTGTCGGCGGCCAGGATCCCCGCCGCACTTATGACGAGCTGGTTGTGCCGATGATCGGCAAACTTGGCGGGCATCTGCTCTCCGTGCAGGTGTCGCGTGCTACGCACAGTGTCGACGCGTCCGGCCCGCTGCGCCGGCTGGCCCGTGCTCAATTCGTCCCCGGCTATGGTTGCCGGCTGGCGCTGCCCGGCGACCAGCCGTTGCCCGCGATCGCCGAGGCGCCCATCGCGCCGGCGCCGGATGGTTTCGCGCCGGACGGGCGGGTCGCCTCGGACAAGCCGGCAGTGACTGCCGCGATCGAGCGCGTCTTCGCCGAGCAACCCGGCGAGCCCATCAAGCGCGTCAAGGCCGTGGTTATCGTGAAAGATGGCCGCGTAGTAGCCGAGCGCTACGCCGAGGGTGTGGACGAGCATTCGCCCTTGATCAGCTTTTCCGTCGCCAAGTCGTTCACCAATGCGCTGCTGGGCATCCTCGTGCGCGAAGGCAAGTTGCGTGTCGATGAGCCGCTGAACGCGCCCGAATGGTCGGCCGTCGACGATCCGCGCCGCGCGATCACGCTCGAAGATCTCATGCGCATGCGCAGCGGGCTCGCGGTGGAGGAAGCGGAGTCCGCTTTCAGTCCGGTGGCGCGGATGGAATTTCTGCATGGCGACATGGCCGGTTTTGCCGGCGCGCAGCCGGCGAAGGAACCGCCAGGCCGTACCTGGGAATACACCTCGGCCGACACCGTGCTGCTTGCGCGCAAGATCGGCAGCGTGGTGGGCGGCGGTCCGGCAGGGCTGCGCGCGTTTGCCCGGCGCGAATTGTTCGCGCCGCTGGGGATGGGCGATGTGACGATGGAATTCGACGGTGCCGGTACGTTCGTCGGCTCTACCTACGTCTATGCCAGCGCCCGCGACTACGCCCGCCTCGGCTGGCTCTACCTGCGCGATGGCGTCGCGCCGGATGGCACGCGGCTGCTGCCGGAAGGCTGGGCGGACTGGTCGCGCCGGTCCACGCTGGGCGCGCCCTACGGCGCAGGGTTCTGGACCAACGACGGCCCGAGCGAGCCGGCGCAATGGCGCATCGCCGGTGGCTATCCCAAGGATGGTTTCTTCGCCAGCGGCACCATGGGGCAGCGCATCTATGTGGTGCCATCGGCGCATCTGGTGATCACGCGCTTCGGCTATTCCGCGCCGCCGTACTACGGCATGAGGGATGATGTGGCGCTGATCAAGGCGGCGATCGACGCGTATGGGTAGCGACAGCGCGCGTCGCCGGGATTGTCATGATTTCGCCTCGTTCCCGCCGGCCGGGCGGTCGTCGTCGGCTGCTACGCTCGCGCACCTCGTCGCGACAGCCAAGGAGAAATGACGATGTATGTATTCGGGAAGTTCTGCGCCTTGGGCGTGCCGATCGCGATGTTCGTATCGCCGGCCATCGGCGCGTCCGCGCCGGCCAAGGATGTCGATGCCCAGGTGCGCCAGGCCGCCGAATCCTTCATGCGCGAGCAGCACATCCCGGGCCTCGCCATCGCCGTCACCGTGGATGGCAAGGAGCGTTTCTACAACTTCGGGGTGGCATCGAAGGCGACCAGGCAGCCGGTCACCAGCGACACGCTGTTCGAGCTGGGTTCGATCAGCAAGACCTTTCTCGCGACGCTCGCCACGTATGCGCAGGGCCAGGGCAAGTTGTCGCTGGACGAGCACGTCGCGACGTATGCGCCGGAGTTCCGGGGCACGTCGTTCGGCCAGGTCGCGTTGTTCGATCTGGGCACGCACACCGCCGGGGGCTTTCCGCTGCAGGTACCCGACGAGGTCGCCGACCAGGAACAGCTGACCGCCTGGTTCAAGGCCTGGAAACCGCGCTATGCGGAAGGCACCAAGCGCAGCTATGCCAACCCGAGCATCGGCATGCTCGGCGCGATCACGGCGCGGCAGCTTGGCGTGCCCTATGCCGACGCCGCGGAGAAGACCCTGTTCCCCGGTCTGGGCCTCGCCGACACCTGGATCCGGGTGCCGGCGAACAAGATGGACACCTACGCACAGGGCTATAACGCCAAGGACGTGCCTGTGCGCGTGGGCGATGGCCTGCTCGGTCCGGAGGCCTATGCCGTGAAGTCCACCGCACGCGATCTGGTGCATTACCTGCAGGTGCAGCTGGGTGAAGCCCGGGTCGACCCGCAGATGCGCCGTGCCATCGCCGATACGCACGTCGGCTATTACCGCAGCGGCCCGATGACTCAGGCGCTGGCCTGGGAGTACTACCCCTGGCCGGTGGCCGAGGACGATCTGCTCAAGGGCAATGCCGCGCGCATGGTCATGGAAGATCAGCCGGCCACCGCGATCGCGCCGCCGCGTCCTGCACCGGACGCGTCATGGATCAACAAGACCGGTGCCACCAACGGTTTCGGTGCCTATGTCGCGTTCTTGCCGGCGAAGCATGTCGGCCTGGTGATCCTGACCAACCACAACCACCCCACCGAGGAGCGGGTGCGCTTCGCCTATCGGTTGATGGAAGTGCTGGGCGTGACCGATTCGAGCAACAAGTAGTCGCCATCGGCGGCGCTGCCGCGGCCGATCTCGATGAAGCCGTGGGCGCGGTAGAACGCCAGGGCCGCCGCGTTGCGCTCGAGGCATTTCAATTGCAGGCGTGCCTCGGGCCAACCCAGAGCTTCGAGCAGCAGGCGGCCGATGCCTTGTCGCTGTTGTGCCGCGGCGACATACAGATGATGGATGAAGCGATCCGGCTCCCACAGCGCAATGAAGCCGGCGAGGCATGCCTCGCCGGTCTCGGCCACCAGCACGCGTTCGCCGCGCGTCTGTTCGTCGAAATCCTCGAGCCGGAATGTGGCCTCGGGCAGCCAGGTGAACGTCGCCCTGCGCGCGTGCAGGAACAACTCGCGCAGGGCGGGGCGGTCGTCTTCCTGCATGAGGCGGGTACGCACTGTCATGCGCCGGCTCAGCGCTCCACGTGCGCCGACCAGCCGAAGATTTCGCCGGTGCGCCGCACGAATTCGTTTTGCTTGTTGTTTTCTTCCACCGGGCGCTTGCTGGCCAGCGAGGCGGTGGCGGTCGTGAAGGCGCTGATCAGCGGGTAGTACTGGTCCTGCAGGCGCTTCTGCTCGGCCGGGTCCGTGGCGTGCAGGTACTTGTCGTACAGCTCGCGCAGCGGGAGTGAGGCAGCTTGCGTCGTGGCATCGGCGAATTCGGGCAGGGGCGCGGGCGGCGCGAGCGGATGCGGCGCGGCGGGTGCGTGCAGACGATTCTTTTCGAAGAAGCCCGCTTCGCCGGTGCTCTTCTCGAAGTAGGCGACGAAGTCCTGCGCGGTGAAGATCTTGTTGAAGATGTTGCCGCCGTTGCCGGCGTCGTAGCCTTCCAGCGAATCGGGGAAGGGCTCGCGCACGCCGAAACGCCAGCTCTGGTCGATGAACAGGCCATCGACGTGCCGGAACGGCCCGTTGAAGGGCACGCCATCCAGCTGAAACGGACCGCCGCCGGCCGGCATGAAGTTCTTCGCTTTCGAGGCGTCGGTGATGTAGGCCTCGCTGACGATCACGTAGTCGCTCAGCGTCGGGTTGATCAGGCCACCCTTGCGGCCGGCGTAGACGATGAACTTGACCGGGCCGGTGGCTGCCGCATCCAGCTGATGCTCGCCGGCCTTCAGCGAGACGTCCTTGGCCTGGTGGGCCGGGATCTCGTACGCGTTGCCGTCGATCTGAAGCTTGAGCGGCGCGTCGGTGGGATTGTCGATGGAAAAGTCCACGCTGCCACCGGCGCAGCCGGCGAGGAACAGCAGGGAGCTGAGGGGGAGGGCGAGTCTGCGCATGGTCGATCCTTGAGTGAAAAGCTCCTGGGAGTTGGCATTCTAGCCCGGTCCGCCGGCCACGCCGACGTTGGCGCTGCTAGGCTGCGCAGGCCCGCCGCAAGGAGTCGCACGCCATGGCCGATTTCCTGAACTACGTCACGTTGGGGCTGCTGGGCCTTCTGCCCATTTCCAATCCGCTGACCAGCGCCACGGTGTTTCTCGCGCTGACCAGCCGCTATCCGGAGGCCGAGCGCCGCCGCCAGATCAACCGCGCCACGCTGTACGTGACGATTGTCCTGCTGGTGTGCTTCTACGCCGGCAATGCGGTGATCAGCGGCTTCGGCATTTCCTTGCCGGGGCTGCGCATCGCCGGTGGCCTGATCGTGGCCTACATCGGCTTCGGCATGTTGTTTCCGCCGGCCAAGGTCGCCGAGGACAAGGCGCAGGCGGAGATGGCGTCGCACGAGGAATCCACCGCCAGGCTGCCGGACATCGCCTTCATCCCGCTCACCATGCCGTGTACCACCGGGCCGGGCACGATCGCCTTCATCATCAGCGCCGCATCCAGCGTGCCGGGCGGGCGCCTGACGCCGATGACGCATCTGGTGGCGATCACCACGGCGCTGCTGTTCGCGCTGGTGTTCTGGCTGTGCATGCGTGGCTCGACCAAGATCATGCGTTTCCTCGGCGAGACCGGCGTCGACGCGCTGGCGCGACTGATGGGGTTCCTGCTGGTATGCATCGGCGTGCAGTTCGCCATCAACGGGGTGCACGACCTGCTGCAGGCGTGGGGGTTCGTGGTGGCCTAGGCCGGGACTCGCTGCCGCAGCGGTCGATGCGCTAGTCTCGCGCGTCGCTTCCGCCAGGGATGGCCCGCATGTCTTCCAGTTTTTTCGCTCGTATCGGCCGCGCCTTCACGGATGCGGGCTACGCCACCGGCATGGGCTTCAAGGGCGCATGGCGGCCGGCGGTGCTGTGGCGCTCGGCGGTCATCGCGCTGATCGCGGGTAGTGTCGCGCTGTGGCTGTTCGTCCGGCATTGGGAGGTGGCGCAGTGGTTCGTGCTGGCCTTCGTGCCCTTGCTGCTGGTGAGTTTCGGCCTCACCGGCCTGCAGGACAGCCACGCGCGTTTCAGCGCGCCGGCCACGACCGCGGGCGGTATCGATCTGGCCGGCGGCGCGATGGATCTGCTGCATGGGTTGTCGGGCCTGGCGCATGCCGCGGCCGCGCTGGCGCTGGCCGTCGCCTGCGGCGTGCTGCTGTGCGGGTTGCTGCTGACGCTGCTGCTTTCCTCGCGCTGGCTGTGGCCGGCGGTGATGCGTCGCGCCCGCGACCGTCAGCCGGAGCTGGCGCCGGCGGCGACGCCGGTGGACGGCGGCGCGTGGCGCATGCTGCGGCGGGTGCTGCTGGCGCTGGTGATCAGCCAGCTGATCTACATGGCGGCGATGTTCGTGCCGCACCTGGGGCTGCTGTGGTTTCCTCTGCTGGCCTATCTGCCGGTGGCCTGGATCGCGGAACGGGCGCTGCGCGGCGTCGCCTCGCGCGCCGAGTGCGAGGCGGTGCTGCGGCGCGAACGCACGGCCTTCGCGCTGTTCGGGCTGGTCGCGCTCGCCAGCGCCTGCGTGCCGGTGCTGAATCTGCTGACGCCGGCGTGGCTGGCGATCGGCGCGGCGCGGCTGAGCCTGCGTGCGCTGGCGGAGGTGCGCGCGGAGGCGGCCATTCACGCGCCGGCGACGTCCGCGCACTTGAGCGTGCCCGGGAGCCCGTGACACGATCCGGCGATGAGCGGCCGATCCGACGACGCAACGCAACATCTGCGCGAGCTCGCGAAGCTGCGCCGCATCCGCGACCGCATCGATCGCGAGTATGCGCAGCCGCTGGATGTCGAAGCGCTGGCACGCGGAGAAAACATGTCGGGCGGCCATCTCAGCCGGCAGTTCCGCCTGGCTTATGGCGAATCACCTTATGCGTACCTGATGACGCGCCGGATCGAGCGCGCGATGGCGCTGCTTCGCCGCGGCGATCTCAGCGTCACCGACGTGTGCTTCGAGGTCGGGTGTTCGTCGCTGGGCACGTTCAGCACGCGCTTCAGCGAGCTGGTCGGCATGTCGCCGGGTGCCTATCGCCGCCGCGAGGCGCAGGCGGCCGCGGGCATCCCCTCGTGCGTGGCCAAGCAGGTCACCCGGCCGATCAGGAATCGAGAAGCGCCGGTCGCCGAGCCGCAGGTAGATTGAGCGCCACGGGCTTCACCGTGACCAACGAGACCGCTTCGCCATGGACATCACCATTCATTCCACCTTCCTTCCGCATACCGATCCGGAGGCGTCGCTGGCTTTCTACCGCGACATCCTGGGCTTTGAGGTCCGCAACGACGTGGCCTATGGCGGCAACCGCTGGATCACGGTCGGCCCGGCCGGCCAGCCGGCCGTGTCGATCGTGCTGCATCCGCCGGGCGCCACGCCCGGGCTGACGGACGACGAGCGCCGCAGCATCGGCGAAATGATGGCCAAGGGTACCTACGCCATGATCATCCTGGCCTCGAAGGATCTGGATCGCACGTTCGAGAAGATCCAGGCCACCGGTGCCGAGGTGATCCAGGAGCCGACCGCGCAGCCGTATGGCGTGAGGGATTGCGCGTTCCGCGATCCGGCGGGGAATCATGTGCGGATCAATGAGGTGCGGTGAGCTGCCGGAGCGGGCAGGGGCTTCGCCTCGAAGAGTGCGGCGGGTAGAGCCGTTGCGTAACGTCAATGCCATAGACTGATCAACAAGCGATGCCGACCAAAAAGCCCGCCCAGCCCCAGCCCTCCAGCACTGCCGATCGCCACGACATCATCCACGTCCACGGCGCCCGCGAAAACAACCTCAAGAACATCAGCCTCGATCTGCCCAAGCGCCGGCTGACGGTATTCACCGGCGTGTCCGGTTCGGGCAAGAGTTCGCTGGTGTTCGGCACCATCGCGGCGGAGTCGCAGCGGCTGATAAACGAAACCTACAGCGCCTTCGTGCAGGGTTTCATGCCGACGCTGGCACGCCCGGACGTGGACGTGCTCGAAGGCCTGACCACGGCGATCATCGTGGACCAGGAGCGCATGGGCGGCGATCCGCGCTCCACCGTCGGCACCGCCACCGACGCCAACGCCTTGCTGCGCATCCTGTTCAGTCGCCTGGGCAAGCCGCATATCGGGCCGCCGAGCGCGTTCGCCTTCAACGTGGCCTCGGTCAAGGCGGTCGGTGCGATCACCGTCGAGCGCGGGGCGAAAACCAAGGCGCAGAAGCAGACCTTCGAGCGCCTCGGCGGCATGTGTCCGCGCTGCGAGGGCCGGGGCGCGGTCACCGACTTCGACCTGACCCAGCTCTACGACGACAGCAAGTCCCTCAACCAGGGCGCGCTGACCGTTCCCGGCTACAGCATGGACGGCTGGTATGGCCGCATCTTCACCGGATGCGGCTTCTTCGATCCGGACAAGCCGATCAGGAAGTTCAGCAAGCGCGAGCTGCAGGATTTGCTCTACAAGGAGCCGACCAAAATCAAGGTCGACGGCATCAACCTCACCTACGAAGGCCTGATTCCGAAGATCCAGAAATCGATGTTGTCCAAGGACGTCGAGTCCATGCAGCCGCACGTGCGCGCGTTCGTGGAACGGGTAGTGACGTTCACTACCTGTCCCGATTGCGGCGGCACCCGCCTCAGCGAGGCGGCGCGGTCCTCCAGGATCAGGAAGATCAGCATCGCCGATGCCTGCGCCATGCAGATCAGCGACCTGGCCGAGTGGGTGCGCGGGCTGGACGAGCCATCGGTGGCGCCGCTGACGGCCAAGCTGCTGCTCGCGCTGGATTCGTTCGTGGAGATCGGGCTGGGCTACCTGAGCCTGGACCGGCCCGCGGGCACCTTGTCGGGCGGCGAAGCGCAGCGCGTGAAGATGGTGCGCCATCTCGGCTCGGCGCTGACCGACGTCACCTATGTCTTCGACGAGCCCACCGCGGGGCTGCATCCGCACGACATCGGGCGCATGAACGAGCTGCTGCTGCGGCTGCGTGACAAGGGCAACACCGTGCTGGTGGTGGAGCACAAGCCGCAGGTCATCGCGATCGCCGACCACGTGGTGGACCTCGGTCCCGGCGCCGGCTCGGCCGGCGGCGAGGTGGTGTTCGCCGGCACGGTGGACGAGTTGCGCGCCAGCGGCACGCTGACCGGTCGCCACCTGGACGACCGTTCCGCCTTGAAGCGCTCGCTGCGCAAGCCGTCGGATGCGCTAAAGGTGCGCGGCGCCGACACCCACAATCTGCGCAAGGTCGATGTCGATATCCCACTGGGCGTGCTGACCGTGGTGACGGGCGTAGCCGGTTCCGGCAAGAGTTCGCTGGTGCAGGGTTCGGTGGCGGGCAGGGAAGGCGTTGTGATGGTGGACCAGGCGCCGATCCGCGGCTCGCGGCGCAGCAACCCGGCCACATATACCGGGCTACTCGATCCGATCCGCAGTGCGTTCGCCAAGGCCAACGGCGTGAAGCCGGCGCTGTTCAGCGCCAACTCCGAAGGCGCCTGTCCGGCCTGCAACGGCGCGGGCGTGATCTATACGGACCTGGCCATGATGGCTGGGGTCGCCACGGTCTGCGAAGCCTGCGAGGGCCGGCGCTTCCAGGCGGCAGTGCTCAAGTACACGTTCGGCGGCAAAGACATCAGCGAGGTGCTGGCGATGCCGGTCGACGAAGCGCGAGCTTTCTTCGGCGCAGGCAAGGCGCAGGTTCCGGCCGCGCACGCCATTCTCGAGCGGCTGGCGGACGTGGGGCTGGGCTATCTCGGCCTGGGCCAGCCGCTGACCACGCTGTCCGGCGGCGAGCGGCAGCGGCTGAAGCTGGCCGTGCACATGGCCGAGAAGGGCGGCATCTACGTGCTGGACGAACCGACCAGCGGCCTGCACCTGGCCGACGTGGCGCAGCTGCTGGGGCTGCTCGACCGGCTGGTCGACGCGGGCAAGTCGGTCATCGTGATCGAGCATCATCCGGCAGTGATGGCGCACGCGGATTGGATCATCGACCTCGGCCCCGGCGCGGGACACGACGGCGGGCGGGTCGTGTTCGAGGGTACGCCAAGGGATCTGGCGGCGGCGCGCAAGACGCTGACCGGAAAACACCTGGCGGCCTACGTCACGGCCTAGCGGAGGCGTCCGCGCTTTATCGTGCAGTGACGAATACGCCATTCCGGCTCCTGCCGGGATGGCGCTTCGGACGATGTCGTTACGTGACGACTCGGAATTCAGCGCTTGAACCACCCCAGGTCGACGGCCTTCGCCATTGCTTCGAATCCCGCGCCGTTCGGATGCAGGTGATCGCCACTGTCGTAGGCCGGCAGCATCCGATCGGGCTTGGCCGGGTCCCGGATGGCCTTGTCGAAATCCACCACGCCGTCGAAGGCGCCGCCGTCGCGGATCCAGGCATTCACCGCTTCGCGCTTCTTTTCGTTACGCGACGAGTGATAGGGCCAGCCTGCGCCGCCGAACGGGGTGAGCGTGGCGCCATAGATCTTCACGCCCTTGGCGTGTGCGCGGGCGATCAGCTTTTTCATGCCGTCGATGATCTGCTCGGCCGAGACGTTGTCAGCCGGCGTCGCCGGCTGGCCGGAGCCGCCGATGTCGTTGATGCCTTCCAGCAGCACGATCCAGCGCACGCCGGGCAGATCCAGTGCATCGCGATCGAAGCGCGCCTGCGCGCTGGGGCCGAAACCGTCGTTGAGCACGCGGTTGCCGCCGATGCCCGAGTTGACCACCGCCACCGACGACAGCGCCGCATCGGCGCGCAGCCGCGCAGCGAAATGATCCGGCCAGCGCTCGTAAGTGTCCGGCCGGGCGCCTACGCCATCGGTGATGGAGTCGCCGAACGCGACCACCGCATGCCGCTCGGCTTTGTCGCCAAGCTCCACGCCGCTGAGGAAGAAACGGCTGCCGTGCACTTCGGCGCCGGGAAAATGCGCCGACGCCGTGGCATCGCCGCTCTCGGTGAGGTAGGCCGTGGCCAGGCCCGCGTTGTGCTGGGTCGACGGGGCCGGTGCAACGTTGGCGGGAACGTACAGGCTGATGGCCAGTTCCTGCAGCGGCTTCACTTCCAGCGATACCGGGTCGCTCAGCACGCTGCCGCCCTTGGGGATGGTCACGGTGGGATGGCCGTCAAACGTCAGTGCGCGATCGCTGCCCGGCGTGATGGACGAGCCTTCCGCGCGCAGGGCGACATGGATCGGTCCCAGCGTGACCGGCCCCGCGCCGAGCAGGTTGGACAGCTTCACCCGTACCGAAGTGCCGCCCACGCTTACGCGCACGACCTGCCGCACCGTCTGGTCGGAGAGCTTCGGTCCGGTCGAATCCATGGCCGCACCCCAGCCGGCCACCCAGCGCAGCGACGGTTCTGTGGGTGCGCTCCAGGCCGGGGCGAGCAGGGCGCCGCATAACGAGGCGGTCAGGAAAAGCTTGAGCCACTGACGGGACATGCCGGAATCCTTTGTTGTCCGGTAACGGAAAGCCTGTCTTAGCAGAAAGGCGGTTCGGTTATCCGCCGTGCCTGTTTACAAAATCCGGCAGGGCGCTGGAGGAGCGGGCGCGATGCCCTGGGGTGTTACGTGACATCCATGCACCGGTGGTTGCGTGACGATGCGTCGCGGAGGCGAGTTGACGCAATCAAGATAAGTCGCTTTATAAAAACCTTGTATCAAATTGTTTTTACGGGATTTCTTATTCTGCTGCCTTTGGCGTCTGCCGACGATTGATGGCGGGAACCTGGCAAAAACCGCGGCTGCGTGCGCCTCGTCGCCAAGAACATAAATCACTTCAGGAAAATTGCTCAAGCGGCGGTTTTTCGTCGCTTTTTATATCGTTCTGCCTATTGCAATTTTAAGTTACGTAACTTAAAATTCGCGCATCATTTCACCGAGGAGCCTCGACATGGTTGATGCACGCGATCCCGGCACCTTGCCGCTGCCTCTTGCGTTCAAGCGCAGCCGCGGCCGTCCCCGCAAAGAGAGTCCCTTGACCGGCGCGCAGCGCCAGGCGCGTTTTCGCGCGCGCCGCCAGGCGCAGGCGCAGCAGTTGCACGAGCGCCTGCAAAAGGTGCTGGGGTATCTGGATCAGGGCGATGCCGGCATGGCGCGCCACGAGCTGGAGTCACTCGTCGCTGTTACGTCACGCAAGTGATGCAATGACGCGGCCACGGAGTGGCCAACGAGTTGCGTGACATCGTCGAGCCGTCTCGCGTGGTGAGATCGGGTGTCGCGCATGCAATGGTGCCGTCGGTGAGGCGGCGTGACGGAACGAAAAAATGCGGGGATGGCCGGGCGGGAGATGCCGCGTCATGCGGAGGCCGGCAAGAACATGCATCGGCGATGGCGGCGGCCATCGCGGCGTCCGGCCCGTATCGCAACGGGCCGGACGACGGAATGGAAGTGGCGATCAGCCCTTGCGGCTGCGGCGCGCGGCTTTCTTGGTGGCTTTCTTCACTACGCGCCCCGGCGTCCGCTTCTTTGCCACCTTCGTGGCGCTCTTCTTCGCGGTGCGCGCCGGCGCGGCGCCCTCGATCAGCAGGTCGTCCAGCGTCACGCCGCGCTTCTTCAGCAGCGCGACCAGCCACAGCGGGCGCTTGCCGCGGCCGCTCCAGGTCTGCGACGGATCTTCCGGGTGGCGGTACTTCGGCGCGACAGTGGCTTTGCCGCGGCGGCCCTTGCCGCCGGCGAGGCGCGGAAACACCTCGGCCAGGGTCAGGCCGGAAGCGGTAAGCAGTGCTTCGATCTTGCCGCGCACATCACTGACCTGACGGCTTCGCGATTGCTCCAGCTGGGAGCGGGCGCTGCTGATCAGCGATTCCAGCTCATTGGGCGAAAGGGTCTTCAGATTAATGGCCATGCGCAGCTCCTGGGCTGGAAATCGGGCCCGACCTTAACACATGGATGATGCGTTGCGGGGTGTCCTGCATCGCGCGCAAACCCTTGCGGCACAAGGCTTGCGATGGTTTGGCCGGATCGGCCGGGTGATCGAGGGCAGCGTCTGGTGCCTCGGTTGCCGCACGAAAATCTACCCACTCGGGTGAGATGCGCCCACGTAAGATGACCCGTATCGCGGCGGTGTTTCGTCGCTCCTGGAGTGCTCATGGATCGTCTGGCGACCTTGCAGGTGTTCATCGCCGTCATGGAATCCGGTTCGTTCTCCATGGCGGCGCAACGCCTGGGCCTGGGTCAGCCGGCCGTATCGAAATCGATCGCGCAACTGGAGCAACGGCTGCATACCCGCCTGTTCGTGCGCAGCACGCGCGGCCTGCATCCGACCGAGGCCGCGCGGATCTTCCACGAGCACGCAAGGCAGGCCCTCTATCACCTGGAAGAGGCCGAGCTGGCTGCGCGCGGCGAGGGTGCGGCGTTGACCGGCACGCTGCGGGTCAGTGCGCCGGTCACCTTCATGCGCATGCAGGTGATGCCGCATCTGGGGCCGTTCCTGGCCGAGCATCCGGCGCTGTCGCTGGACATCGTGCTGGACGATCGGCATGTGGATTTGTTGCGCGAGGGCGCAGACATGGCGCTGCGCGTCGGCCCGCTGGACGATTCGTCGATGACCGCGCGCCGGCTGGCCAGTGCGCGGCGCGTGCTGGTGGCCTCCGCGCGTTATCTCGAACGCCACGGCGAGCCGCGCGAGCCCGCTGACCTGGCGCGGCACGAGTTCGTGATCTACACGCGACGCAAGGCACCGCGAGTGCTGATGCTGCAGCGAGACGGACAAAGCATCGAAACGACCATCGGCGGCCGCATCACCGTCAGCGCCGCCGAAGGCTTGCGCGAGGCGGTGCTGGCGGGTCTGGGCATGGCCACCATCGCCACCTGGGTGTTTCAGGATGAGCTGGCCCGTGGCGAAGTGGTGGAGATCCTGAAGGACTGGACGCAACCGCGGATGGATGTCTGGGCGGTATATCCGGCCGGACGGCTGCCCTCGGCCAAGGCACGTGCGTTCACCGCCTACGTGGAGAGCGTCCTTCAGGGCGGTGGATCGGTGCGACACGAGGATGCGGAGTGAAGATTCGCTCGCTCAGGACGACATCGCCAGCGAACGGCCCAGCCGCCGGCCGTAATCGACCACGGCACGTCCTTGCGGCAACCGCGCCTGTTCGTAGGCCGACAGTGCTTCGGGCAGCGGATGCGCCGCCAGCGCCGAGGCCAGCGCCATCGCATCGCCGGCAGCCTTCGCTACGCCCATCGCGGTGTGCGGCCGCGCGATGAAGGCGGCGTCGCCGAGCAGGGCGATGCGGCCCTTCACCATGTGCGCGGTTTCATAGTCGTAGATCGGCTGCAAAAACGGCTGCGCCTCGGCCGCCACGGCGGCGGCGAACGGCGGCGGCAACTCGTGGCGGGCATCGGCCACCAGGGCGTCGCGCAGTTCAGCGGGAAGTTCGCCCGGTCCCAGCGAGTAAGCCTCCGGCCGGTGCGCGAAAGAGAGCAGGGTCTGCAGTCGGTCCGCCGGTATGCGGCGATACCACACCCAGTTGTAGCGCCGCTCGCCGACAGCCGTCTGTCCGTCGGCACCGGGTACGAGATACCCCAGTGCGTGCGAGCCGTGTCCCATATGGAAGGCCATGCGTCCAAATAGCGTCCGGGCTGCGTCAGGCGGCATGGCGCTTTCGGGGATCAGGCCGCGCCAGGCGGCATAGCCCGCATAGGCCGGGCGCGCGCCATCGCCATTGACCGCCTCGCGCACGATCGAGGCCTGGCCGTCGGCGCCGATCAGCAGGTCGACATCGAAGCGGCGGCCATCCTCGAGCGCGATGTGGGCGCCTTCGGTTTGTGGCCGGACTTCGCTCACCGTCGCGCCAGTGAGGTAGCGCGCCGGCGATACCAGCTGGCGGAAGCCGTCGTAAAGCAGATCCCAGGACATCTGCATCTGCGGGCTGGCATCGCGCGAGGCGATGTCGCCCGCGCGATTCAGAGCGATGCGTTCGTCCGCCCATACCCCTTGCTCGGCCAGCTGCGGCAGGCCGACCTGGCGCAGGATGCGCTGCACCTGTTCCTGTACCAGCAGTCCGGCGCCGCGGCGCGCCAGACCGTGGCGCGCGCGCTCCATCACCGTGACATCGTGGCCCTGGCGGCCGAGCAGGACCGCTGCGAACAGGCCGCCGACCGAACCTCCTGCGATACCGATGCGCAGACTCATGGCGGCGCTCCTCAATGCGCCGCCGAGGCGGCGCGATGCGCACGCCAGCGCAGCAGACTCATCGCCAGCGCGAGCACCGGCAGCGCGCCGCCCAGGATCGTGACGCCAGCCCAGCCGAAGCGCGCCCAGGCCGAGGCGGCGGCGAGCGAACCCAGGGCGCCGCCGACGAACATGGTGGTCATGAACAGGGTGTTGAGGCGGCTCTTGTATTCCGGATGCAGGCCGTAGATGACGTGCTGATGGGAGACGAGCGCGATCTGCACGCCGAAGTCCAGCACGATCACGCCCACGATCAGTCCGGCCAGGCTGGTCCAGCTGCCGAACACGAGCCAGGCCAGGATGGTGGCGCCGGCACCCAGTGCGATCACCGGCGCCGGGCCGCGGCGGTCGGCCACGCGGCCGGCCAGCGGTGCCATCGCCACGCCCACCGCGCCGACCACGCCGAACAGGCCCGCGGCCGCGGCGCCCAGGTGCAGCGGCGGCTGCGCCAGACGCAGCGACAGCGTGGTCCAGAACGCGGAGAAGGAGGCGAACAGCAGCGCCTGCGTGATCGCGGCGCGGCGCAGCGCCGGCTCGCCGGTCCACAGCTTGCCCAGCGAGGCCAGCAGGTGGCGGTAGCGCAGGTGTTCGCGCGGATGATGGGCGGGCAGGGCGCGCGCCATCAATGCCGCACCGGCCAGGGCCACCGGCACCGCCAGCCAGAACATCGCGCGCCAGCCGGCGACGCTCGATACCGCGCCGGCCAGCGTGCGGCTGAGCAGGATGCCGGTCAGCAGGCCGCTCATCACCGTGCCGATGGCGGCGCCGCGCTTGTCCGGCGCCGAGAGGATGGCGGCGAACGGCACGATCTGCTGCGCCACGGTCGCCGCGGCGCCGACCACTACCGAGGCCGCGGCCAGTGCGGCCAGGCCCGGGGCCACGGCTGCCAGCACCAGGGCGGCGGCAAGGACGAGGAACTGGATGACGATCAGTCGCCGGCGTTCGAGCATGTCGCCCAGCGGCAGCAGGAACAGCAGGCCCGCCGCGTAGCCCAGCTGGGTCAGGGTGGGGATCCAGCCGCCGACGCGCGCATCGCGCAGACTCTCGCCGATCACGCCTAGCATCGGCTGGTTGTAATAGATGTTGGCCACGGCCAGCCCGGCCGCCGCCGCCATGGCGAACAGGGTGGTGCGGGACAAGTGTGGCGAGGTTTGGGGATGGGCTGGCATGACGGGTCCGCGTAGGAGAAGACATACGCAGGCTAGGCGGCCGCCTCCGTGCGCGGAACGCGGGGCGGAGGAACATCTGTCATTCCATGCGGGAATGGCGGCCATGCGGCGGCCGGCGACTTGTAGCAGGCCGGGTCGAGATGTGTGTTTCATCACGTTTCCTGCACGCCCTCTCGTCTTTCCGTGTTACCTGACAGAAGTTGTAGGCGTTCCCCTACAGACACACCCTGCTGCGCCGCAGGAAACTATCTGCGTCCGGTCAGTCAGGCTCCTTTGCCGACGCCCCGGACCTTAAGGAACTACTGGTCGTCCGCGACCGCCGGCCCCAAGGATGGGGCCCTTTTTTTGTCCGGCCCAAGCTCTTGGCCGGCATGCGACAAAGGAAAGTCGCAGTCCGCGGAACCGCCGGTGCCCTGTCTTTCTCCCGGATGGAATCAAGCCACGATGGCAACTCAAGATTTTCGCAACGACTCCTCGCTTCCCGAAAAGTGGAAGAAGCGCTTCGCCTTCTTCGAGCAGTTCGGCGCGCCGAATGCTCCGGCCTACAAGGAAGAGCTGAAAAAGCTGGAATGGAAGCAGCGCGTCCTGATCAACGCCAACATCTGGGCGTTCTTCTTCGGCCCGATCTACATGGCCATCATCGGCCTGTGGAAGAAGGCGCTGGTGCTGCTGGGCATCGTGGTGGTGATCAACGTGATCGGGTATGTGCTGCATCTGCCGGGGCCGGTCTTGAACGGCATCGGCATCGGTTTCAGCGTGCTGTACGCGCTGATCACGAACTACGCGTTCTACCTGAAGCGGGTCAAGGGCCAGGACAGCTGGAACCCTTTCGAAGGCATGCGCATGTAAGTCCGTACGCGCTGGCGGTGGGCGCTACACCGTGCCGACCGCCAGCGTGAAGCTCTGCAGAAAGTGGAAGTCCGGACGGCGCAGCGCGAAATCCGGATGATTCGGGTCGCACAGGCGTTCCAGTTCCGCATAATCCTCCGCGGACAGATACGGTCGCAGCCGCTCGCCCCAGGTGTCGCGGAAAATCGTCTCGACGAGATAATCCTCGTCCGCCGCCTTCAATGGCCAGACCCGCTCGATCATGTATGTATGCACGGTCACGTCGCGTAACCCTGCCGCGCGAAGCAGGCCGGCGATGGCACGCACTGCCGTGAGTTCGCGTTCGTCGACCCGGTAACGGTCCCGGTAGTACTGGCGGACGGCTTCGTTGGTTACCCGTTCCAGGCGGGCATCCCAGGCGAAGTACATATCCGGCAACAGTGAACTCTGGCCCAGCGCGATGCGCCCGCCGGGACGCAGCAGTGCGGCGAGGACGCCGATGCCTGCCAGCGGATCGCGCAGGTGATGGATGGTATTGACGGACCACGCCAGGTCGAAGCTCCCCGTCGCCAGTGGCGTCGCCATGGCGTCGGCCTGAAGCACCAGCGCGCCTTTCGGCGCGGTCCGGCGCGCCGCTGCCACGTGCGCCGCCGCCAGATCGAAGCCGATGACCGTGCCCTGCGCGCCGACTACCGCGTCGAACCACCCCAGCGCTTCGCCGGTACCGCAACCGGCGTCGAGGACCCGCATGCCGGGACGGAGCCGCAGCGAGTCGATGGCCCGGCGCAGCTCCGGTGCCGCGAAGGCATTGAACTGCCGCAGCTTGCGCGCATAGTCGCGCGCGACGGTATCGCCCAGACGGCCGGTGTCGACCGGCTTCGTCGGGCTATCCGTCAGGGCGCAGGCGTTCTGGGGCGGGCGTCGCGTCATCTCCGTGAGTCGCCATGACGCCCCGAATGGTTGCGTGGTCGCTTACAGCGTGAAATCCGCGGCGACCGGGAAGTGGTCGGACGGATAGCGCCCGTCCTTCGAGGTGGTGATCGTCTCCATCCAGTTGGCCTTCACCCCGCGATAGAGAATCCAGTCGATCTGCACGGTGGGCTTGCCGGTGAAATCGTGGAAGGTCTTGGCGGGGCCTTCGCGCTTGGGCACGGTCTCCCAGGCATCTTTCAGCGTAGCGGTTAGGATCTTGTGCGCCTCGCTGCTCGGCTCGGTATTGAAGTCGCCGGTGACGATCACCGGCACGTCCGCCGGCAGCTTGGCGATCCAGGCGGCCATTTCGCGCGCGCCCTTGGTGCGCGCGTCCTCGTCCTGGTCGCGGTAGGGGAAGTGGGTGTCCAGCAGATAGAAGCGCTTGTGGTCGTCCAGGCGCTCGAACAGCGCCCAGTTCACCATGCGCGGAAACACGTTGCCCCAGGTGATGCTGGCCACTTTGTCCGGCGTGTCGGACAGCCAGAAATCGCCGGACTCCACCAGCTTCAGTCGATCCTTGCGATAGAAGATGCCCATGTGTTCCTCGGCATGCGCGCCGAAGCGGTCGCGGCCGAACCAGGTGTATTCGGGCAGGCGCTGCACCGTGTCGTCGCCTTGCTGCTTGAACAACTCCTGCGTGCCGATCACGTCGGGATGGACGCGGCGGATGGTGTCGGCGAACAGATCGCGCCGCTTGTCCCAGGCATTGGGGCCGTCCTGGGCGGCAAGGGTGCGGACGTTGAACGACATCACCTTCAGTTCGCCGGCGGCTGCGGGCAGCGCGGCGAGGGCAACGGCAAGGGCGAGCGCGAAACGGGACAGGCGGGTCATGGCGGAGCGGCTTCCTTCATCGGGCAACCGCCCGAATATAGCGGCATGTGGCGCATCGGGTATGACAGTGCGCGCACGGCGCTTTTCGTTATGCTGCGGCTATCCCGGACTCGACGCAGGATCCGCATGGCCTCTCCACGCCTGACCGATCTCGCCCATGGCGGCGGCTGCGGCTGCAAGCTGGCGCCTTCCGTGCTGCAGGAGCTGCTGGCCGGCAAGCCCGCCGCGATGCCGTTCGCGCAACTCCTGGTGGGCACCGAATCCAGTGACGACGCCGCCGTATGGCAGGTGGACCAGCGCACCTGCGTGATCGCCACCACCGATTTCTTCATGCCGGTGGTCGACGACCCTTACGACTTCGGCCGCATCGCCGCGACCAATGCGCTGTCCGATGTCTACGCGATGGGGGGCAAGCCGATCATGGCGCTGGCCATCCTGGGCATGCCGCTGGGCAAGCTGGATGTCGACACCGTGCGCGCGATCCTCGCCGGCGGCGAGGCGATCTGCGCGCAGGCGGGCATTCCGGTGGCGGGCGGTCATTCGATCGATTCGGCGGAGCCGATCTACGGCCTCGCCGCGATCGGGCTGTGCACGCCGGCCAACGTGCGCCGCAACTCGGGCGCGCGAGCGGGCGATGCGCTGATTCTCACCAAGGGTCTCGGTGTCGGCATCTATTCGGCGGCATTCAAGAAGCAGGCGCTGTCGCTGGAGGCCTATGCGGAGATGCTCGCTTCGACCACGCTGCTCAATCGCGTCGGTCACGCGCTGGCGCAGGACGACGATGTGCACGCGATCACCGACGTCACTGGCTTCGGCCTGCTGGGGCATGGCATGGAGATGGCTCGTGGCAGCGGGTTGCGTCTGCACCTCGAACAGACGCGCCTTCCGTTCTTCGCCGAGGCCGAGGCCCTGGCCGAAGCGGGTTACGTCACGGGCGCGTCGAAGCGCAACTGGGCCAGCTACGGTGAGGGCGTGACGCTTCCCGCGGACCTGCCGGAATGGCGCCGCGCACTGCTCACCGATCCGCAGACCTCGGGCGGGCTGCTGGTGGCGTGCAAGGCGGAGCGGGCCGAGGCGATCCGGGCGATGATCGAAGCGGAGGGCTATCCGCACGCGCGCATCATCGGAACGGTGCGGGAAGGGATGCCGGGCATCGAGGTGATCTAGCCACCGCGCGGGTGGCGGAAGAGAGTGGGAGTCGAACCCACCCAAGACAGTCTTATCTGCCTCACCCGGATTTGAAGTCCGGACGCCCCACCGGAGACGATTCTCTTCCGTGCAAAACGCTTGCGGGCGGCGCAGGCCCGAACAGGTCCAGATAGCGCGCCTGGATCCGGCGCAGGGTGCCGCGATTGAGCGTGACGCCCTGCCGGTCGAAGAATTCTAGGATCTGGATGGCGACTTTACGACCATTGTCGAGGCGGTCGCGAAACTGCGCCGCGGTAAAGCGGCCGTCCGCTGCCTGCGCCGCGACGTCGGCGGCGATCAGCGCCATCTCGTGCACCGTCGCGCGCAGGAAGAAGTGATCGTGCGCCACCTCGTCGACCAGGCCGATGCGTGCGGCGAGCTTCAGTAGCTGCCGGATCTCCGGCTCCGGTCGCCCCAGCGTCCCGGCGATGTCACGTACCCGCGGCGGGCGGAAGCGCACGTCGCCGCCCAGCAGCGGCGCGACCGCGCGCCAGGCCGCTTCGCGTTCCGGGCTCAATTGCGGCGTATGGCCCGGCAGCCGTACGAACGCGCCATCGCGCACCACGCGGCCGGCGAGGTCCGGGTGCTGCAAGGCGAGCGCGAAGGCGGCGGCCGGCAGCCTGGGCTGCAACGCCAGGCGCAGTTTCTCGCGGCCCACGCCTTGCACGTCCGGGTTGGCGGCGTGGAAGCCGTCCAGATAATCGACCAGTCCCGCGACGAAGCGCCGCCAATGCACCGGGCCGATCGCCACGCATGCGCCATCGGCGATGAACAGTACCGGTGCTAGCGCGGCGACGATGCCGTCCATTCTCGCAGCGGACAAGGCGCGGTCCCGCGCGAGGATGGCCAGATCCCAGGCGAACGGCGGCGTATCGAGCAGGGCGGCGATGGCAGCCTGCGGATCGTCGATCGCCAGCGCGGCGCGCTGCGCCACCCGCTCGGCGGTACGGCGCTGGCGCGCCGGTGCGCGCAGATCCAGGAATTGACCGCCGCCGATGGTGCGCTGGGCGGAGACGTCGCGCAGCACGAAGCGATCCAGCGCCGCCGCGGCGATCGGCCTGCTCAGCACCAGCTGCACGTCGGCCGTATCGCCGGGCAGAAGCTGCTCTCCTTCGAGCAGGACGATGCGCGCGCCGACGTCCGTGGCGCCGTGATGCAAACGAGCGGGAAACCATTGGCCGATCGGCCTGGGCTCTCCGGGCAGCAGTCGCAGGCGCGCGTCGATGCGGTCGGTCGGCGCATGCAGGTTCGGGTCGAGCAGCATGTCGCCGCGATGAATCGTGTCTTTGGCGATGCCTTCGCCGGCAAGATTCAGGGCACAGCGATCGCCGGCTCGCCCGGTTTCGGCCGGCCGGTTCTGTGCGTGCAGCGAGCGCACGCGCGCGGCGAGACCGCTCGGGCTCAGTACGACCTGGTCCTTGTTGCGCACCGTGCCGGTCAATACGGTGCCGGTCACCGTCACGCCAATACCGGGCAGGGTGAAAACGCGGTCGATGGCGAGACGGAAACGCCCATCGGCCGCGCGCGCGGTCAATGCGCGCGCTTCGGCGTCGAGCCGCTCGCGCAGTGCCGCGATGCCGTCGCCGGTGACGGTGGAGGCGGCCAGCACGTCGGTGTTTTCCAGCGTCGTGCCCGCCGTCGCCGCGCGAATCTGTGCACGCACCTCGGCCAGTCGTTCGGGCGTGGCGAGGTCGGCCTTGGTCAGCACAACGAGACCTTGCCGGATGCCCAGCAGATCGAGGATCGCCAGGTGTTCGAGCGTCTGCGGCATCACGCCGTCGTCGGCGGCGACCACCAGCAGGGCGAAATCGATGCCGCTGGCACCGGCCACCATGGTGTGCACGAAGCGTTCGTGGCCGGGCACGTCGACAAAGCCGAGCACGCCGCCACCGTCCAGCGGCAGGTAGGCGAAGCCGAGGTCGATGGTGATGCCGCGGGCTTTTTCTTCCTTGAGGCGGTCGGTGTCGATGCCGGTCAGGGCTTTGACCAGCGACGTCTTGCCGTGATCGATATGGCCGGCGGTGCCGATGATCATGAAGCGCGCGCGATCACGCGGTCGGTATCGAGCGCGGCCAGGCTCTCCAGCAGCGATGCCTCGTCCGCTTCATCCAGACAGCGCAGGTCCAGCCACAGGGCGCCATCGGCAATGCGGCCGATGATTGGCCGGGGCAAGGCGCGCAGCGCGGCCGCCAGTCGTGCCAGCGTTGTCTGGCTGCCCTGCGGGCGGATGGCCAAGGCCGAGCTGACGAGCGTGTCGAGCGGCAGGGCGCCGGAGCCGACCTGGCTGAGGCAGGCGGCGATATCGACCGTGAAAGCATCGCCCACGCGTTCGGCCACGGCCGGCCGCAGGCGTTGCGCCTGCGCCTCGATGCCGGACACATCGCGCGCGAGATATCGCAGCGTGGGCAGTCGCTCGGCCAGGCGATCCGGATCGCGATACAGCGTAAGCGTCGCCGCGATCGCGGCCAGGCGGATCTTGTCCACGCGCAGCGCGCGTTTGAGCGGATTGCGGTTGATCTGCTCGATCAGCGCGTGCTCGCCGACGATGAACCCAGCCTGCGGCCCGCCCAGCAGCTTGTCGCCGGAGAAGGTGACCAGCGAAGCACCCTCGGCCACGGCGTCGCGCACGGTCGGTTCCCTGGCCAGGCCGTAGCGGGACAGATCGATGAGCGTGCCTGAGCCGAGATCGTTCAGCAGGGGCACGCCGGCCGCGTTGGCGAGCGCCGCCAGCACCGGTGCGCCGACGTCCGTGGTGAAGCCCTGGATACGGTAGTTCGAGGTATGCACCTTCAGCAGCACGCCGGTGTCCGCGCCGAGCGCGTCGCGATAGTCGGAGGGGTGGGTGCGATTGGTGGTGCCGACTTCGACCATGCGCGCGCCGGCGCGCGCCATGATGTCGGGCAGGCGGAACGCGCCGCCGATCTCGATCAGCTCGCCACGCGACACCACGGCCTCGCGCCCGAGTGCGAACGTGTTGAGGCACAGCAGCACGGCGGCGGCGTTGTTGTTCACCACCGTGGCATCTTCAGCGCCGGTCAGTTCGCGCAGCAGGTCGCGCAGGTGGTCGTCGCGCTCGCCGCGCCCGCCTTCGTCCAGGTCGTATTCGAGCGCCACCGCATGGCGCATCGCCGCCGCGGCGGCATCGACGGCGGCGTCGGGCAGCAGTGCGCGGCCGAGATTGGTGTGCAGCACGGTGCCGGTGAGATTGAACAGCGGGCGCAGGCTGGGCATGCGCGCTTCCAGTCGCAGCCGCGCCGAGCGGGCCAGTCCGGCGGCGTCAGGCGCGGCGGTGGCGGTGGTGCGCATGGCTTGGCGCGCTTCGTCGATGACCAGGCGGATGGCCTCGGTCGTGGCGACGCGGCCATGCCGCTCGATCAGGGCCGATGCTTCGGTCGTCGCCAGCACGGCGGCGACCGCGGGAAGGCGGCGCAGGGAAGTGGCCTTGGATCCGGTCATAGGGGCCGATGCTGCTGTGCGGACACGACACGGTCAAGGCAGTCGGCCCGTGTGTCGTAGTGACTTTGGTCGAGGGCCGTAGCATGCTGCGCCGCACGCGGTTGCTTCCGCCTCCGTTCGTCTTGCCCCTCCGTAGCGCAGCTGGCGTACGGTCCATGGCGGGCAAGCATCGTGCCCTGTAGGGCCTGAGCTCCCGACTGCCCGCAGGGGGATCGATGCCCGCCGTTTCGCATGCCGCGCGCACCACGCGCCTGTCCGTATTCCTGTTGCTGGCGATCGCCGGCCTGTTCTACGTGAAGTGGCATCCGTACTACGACCGCGCTTTCGTGGCCGCCGCACAGCATGCCATCGGGCACTCGATCCTGATGGGCGACGCGGCGAGTCCGCCGGCGCCCTCCTGGGGTGCGGCACTCGGCTATGCGCTGGCCTACGGCAAGGCGATCTGGCAGGCCATGCTGCTGGGCCTGCTGCTCGGCTCCGGTCTCCAGGCGTTGCTGCCGGCGAACTGGGTCGCGCGCATGCTGGGCACCCCGGGTTTCGGCAGCGTGCTGGCCGGCGGGCTGCTGGCCTTGCCCGGAATGATGTGTACGTGCTGCGCGGCGCCGGTGGTGATCGGGCTGCGCGAACATCGGGCAGCGCCCGGCGCGGCGGTCGCGTTCTGGCTCGGCAATACGGTGCTCAATCCCGCGACCCTGGTGTTCACCGGTTTCGTGCTGGGCTGGCACTGGACTCTATTGCGCGTGGCGCTGGGCGTGCCGATGGTGTTCGGGCTGGGCTGGCTGGCCAATCGCATGACGGGGGCGACGGCGCCCGCGCTTGCTTCGTGGTCGCCGCAGGAAGCCGAGCCGCGTTCCGCTAGCGACGTCGCGCGGCGCTGGCTGCACATCTTCGCGCGCATGACGCTGCGGCTGCTGCCCGAATACCTGGTGATCGTGCTGCTGCTGGGCGCGGTGCGCGCATGGATGTTCCCGCATATCGGTCCGGCGATCGGCAACGAATGGTTCTGGATCGCAGCCCTGGCGCTGGCCGGCATGCTGTTCGTGATCCCTACCGCCGGCGAGGTGCCAATCGTGCAGGCCATGCTCGCGCTGGGTCTCGGCGGCGGGCCGGCCGCCGCCCTGCTGATCACCTTGCCGCCGGTCAGCCTGCCGTCGCTGGCGATGCTGGCGCGCTCCTTTCCCGTCAAAGTGCTGGCAATGGTCGCCGCGGCGGTGGTCGGGTTCGGAGTGCTCGGCGGCGCGATCGCTTCGTGGCTGGGGCTGCGCTAGGGCGCAGGTTGGGCTGATGAGCCGCAGGCCTGCGTGGTGACACGTTCGCGCGCGGTTATGCGATCAGCAGCAGCGGATTCGGCGCGTGCCGGGCGAAGCCGGCTTCGGCGACGAGGATGTCCAGGCCCAGCGAGGCGAGGTCGTCGGCGTAGGGGTCGGCCTGCATGTCGCGCAGCTGGTAGAGCAGCTTGGCGTAGGTGTGGCAGTCGCCGCAGGTCTCGGCCTTCACCACGCCCTCGTCGCCCTCGATGTTTTGCAGTGACAGCTGCCGCGTGCCGCCGCAGGTGATGCAGACGGCGCGCACGTGGTTCCAAACGGTGGAGCAGAGCGAGCAGTACAGATAGCGCGTGCCAGGTGTGGTGCCGCCGGCCGCGATCAGGCCGGCGACGGAGGGTGAGCCGCAGCACGGACACAGTCCGCGTTCCTCCAGCAGCCGCAGGTCCGCGGCGTCGAGCCGTGCGGCCGAGCAGGTGAAGTAGACCTGCAAAGCGGCGGCGACATAGACGGCCATGCCGGCATCGGCTTCGGCGAGTCCGCCGCGCAGGAATTGATCGGCCAGGATGTTCTGCATCGCGGTGCCGCCGCGTCGCAGCTGGGCGATGGCCTCGCGCGCGGCGGACGGCGCCGCGGCACGGTCGATGCGCTCGAGCAGCAGCGCCAGGCCTTCGCGCCATGATGTGTCGCGAACGTGGCCATCAGCCGCCAGCGGCGGCAGGCGCGCGGCGACCGCCTGCGCGATTGCCGCCGGGTCAGGTTGCGCGGCGGGCGACCGCTCCGTGGCCACGCCATGCTGTGCCCACGCCAGTTCCGCCATGAAGCGCAGCCACGCCTCCATCGGATGCCTGGCGGCAAGTTGTTCGAGCCGCCGTGCGGTGGCCGCGAAACGTGTGGCCGGGGCGGGCAGGAGGATCGGCTCGGGCGCCTTCACGCCGGCATGCGACGGTCCGCTCCACTTGCCGCTCGGCGGCGCTTCGGCTTGTCTCACGAATGCTTCCTTGGGCTGTTCTTCTCGTGCTCGCCGGAGGCGATATCCAGCAACCACTTGCGATGATGGCGCCAAGCCCAGCCCGGCGTCACGTAGCCCCGCGTCATCGCGCGCACCGAGTGGCGCACCCAGATCGCGGCATAGACATGGATGATCCAGATGACGATCGCCGCCAGCGCCGCCACGCTGTGGATCAGCGCCGCGGCGCGCTGCACGGGGATCGAGGTGGCCGCGCCGAAGTACACCTCCCAGATCGCCAGGCCGCTGAAGAACAGCACGGGAACCAGCAAAGTCATCGACCAGAACACCAGCTTCTGGCCGGCGTTGTTGCGGCCGACCGGCGGCGTGCGCTCTTCGTCGTTGACGATCACCGGGCCGATGGATTTCATCCAGGTCGTGTCGTCGCGGTTCCAGAGATTTTCGCGCCAGAACTGCACGATCAAACCGAGATAGCTCAACAGCAGCACCACGCCGATCCACGGATGCGCCGCCCGCGCCCATTGCCCGCCGCCGAACAGGCCGGACAGGAAGAACAGCATCGGGTGGAACATCGACAACCCCGACAGCACCAGCAGCACGAAGCAGATCGCCGTGATCCAATGGTTGACGCGGTTGGCCGTGGTGTAGCGGAGGATGGTGTTGTTCGGGCGGGTCATGACACTTTCTCCTCGCCTTGGCGCAACACGCGCTCACCCTCGGCCTCGTCTTCCTCGGTGACTTCATTCGGGCCGGCGGTGATCCAGTGGAAGAAGCCGGCGAGTGCGGCCAGGGCGATGCCGGCCAGACCCAGCGGCTTGATGAAGCCCTTCCATGCGTCCACCGTGAGGCTGATCCGCGGCTTGTCGGGCAGACCCGAGTACAGCGACGGCTTGTCCGCGTGCTGCAATACGTACATCACATGGGTGCCGCCGACTTCCTGCGGATCGTACAGGCCGGCGTTCTCGAAGCCGCGCGACTTCAGCTCGACGATGCGCTCCTGCGCCTGGTGCGTCATGTCCGTCTTGGCCCCGAACATGATCGCGCCGGTGGGGCAGGCCTTCACGCAGGCCGGTTCCAGGCCCACCGCGACGCGGTCCGAGCACAGCGTGCACTTGTACGACTTGTGGTCCTTCTTGCTGATGCGCGGGATGTTGAACGGGCAGCCCTTCACGCAATAGCCGCAGCCGATGCACTTGTCGCTGATGAAGTCGACGATGCCGTTGGCGTACTGCACGATCGCGCCGGGCGCCGGGCAGGCCTTCAGGCAGCCCGGGTCTTCGCAGTGCATGCAGCCGTCCTTGCGGATCAGCCATTCGAGGTTGCCCTGTTCGTTCTCGTGCTCGGCGAACTTCATCAGCGTCCACACGCTGGGGCCGAGATCCGCCGGGTTTTCGTACGAGCCTTCGAAGTGGCCGATCTCCGGCCGCAGGTCGTTCCACTCCATGCAGGCCGCCTGGCAGGCCTTGCAGCCGATGCAGCGGCTGACGTCGATCAGCTTGGCGACCTGATCTTCATGGCTGCGCGCCGACGGCGGCGTCATGGTCGAGGCGGAGCGGCGGACGTAGTCTTGCGATTGCAGATCTGACATGACTGTTCGTCCTCAGGCCGTGACCGGTGCCGTGGTCTTTTCCACGTTGACGAGGAACGCCTTGAACTCCGGCGTCTGCGTGTTGGCGTCGCCTACCGAAGGCGTCAGCGTGTTGGCGCCGTAACCCTTCCTGGCCTGGCCGGTGAAGCCCCAGTGGATCGGCACGCCGATCACATGCGTGGGCTTGCCGTCGACCGTCATCGGCTTGATGCGCTTGGTCACGTAGGCCTTGCAGATCACTTCGCCGCGCTTGGAGGTCACCTTCACCCAGCCGCCTTGCTCGATGCCTTTCTCCTTGGCCAGTGCCTCGCCGATCTCGACGAATTCCTCCGGCTGCAGGATCGCGTTGATCAGCGCGTGCTTGGTCCAGTAGTGGAAATGCTCGGTGAGGCGATAGGTGGTGGCCACGTACGGGAAGTTCTTCGGGCTGCCGAACGAGGCTCGGTCGTCGGCGAACACGCGCGCCACCGGGTTGGCGCTCACCTTCGGATGCAGCAGGTTTTCCACCGGCGATTCCAGCGGCTCGTAATGCTCGGGGAAGGGGCCGTCGGCCATCAGCGTGCGGGCGAACAGGCGGCCCATGCCTTCGGCATTCATGATGAAGGGGCCGACGCCATCGGACGGTTTCACGGTGGGGCCGTAGTCGGGCACGTCGATGCCCACCCATTTGCTGCCGTTCCACGAGATGACCGGCTTGGCCGGATTCCAGGGCTTGCCGTCCGGGTCCGCGCTGGCGCGGTTGTACAGAATGCGCCGGTTGGCTGGCCACGCCCACGCCCAGTTCGGCGCGATGCCTTGCTCGCGCGGGTCGGTGGCATCGCGGCGGGCCATCTGGTTGCCCTTCTCGGTAAAGCAGCCGGAGAAGATCCAGCAGCCCGAGGCGGTGCTGCCGTCGTCGCGCAGTTGCGCGAAGCCGTCGAGCAGGGTGCCGGCCTTGGTGGTCACCGCGTTGGTGGCCGGGTCGACCAGGTCGGCGAGGGCGCGCCCGTTCATTTCCTTGGCCAGCTCCTCCGGGTCCGGTTCGAGCGGGTCGGTGTATTTCCAGGTCAGGCCGAGCACCGGATCGGGGAAGGCGCCGCCTTCCTTGCGATAAAGCTCGCGCAAGCGGTGGAAGAGGCCGGTCATGATCCAGATGTCCGACTTCGCTTCGCCCGGCGCATCGGCCGCTTTCCAGTGCCATTGCAGCCAGCGCGCGGAGTTGACCAGCGAGCCGTTTTCCTCGGCGAAGCAGGTGGTCGGCAGCTGGAACACCTCGGTCTGGATCTCGGCGGACTTGGCCGGATTCTGCGGGCCGAAGTCCTGCCAGAAGCGCGAAGTCTCGGTGTCCAATGGATCCATCGTGACCAGGAACTTCAGCTTGCTCAGGCCGCGGCGGATCTTGCCGCGATCCGGGAAGGCCTGCAGCGGATTGAAACCCTGACAGATGTAGCCGGTCATCTGTCCGGCATTCATCATCTCGAAGGCCTTGATGATGTCGTACAGCGGGATATCCAGCTTGGGTAGCCAGTCGTACGCCCAGTCGTTGTCCTTGGTGGCCGCGTCGCCATAGATCGCCTTCTGCAGGCTCACGAAGAACTTGCGGTAGTTCTGCCAGTAGCTCGTCTGGCCGGGGCGCAGGGGCTTGTACAGCTTGGTCTGCATGTATTCGTCGAGGCTGGTCTCCTTGTCGACGGGCAGGTTGAGGTAGCCCGGCATCAGGTTGGAGAGCAGGCCGACGTCGGTCAGGCCCTGGATGTTGGAATGCCCGCGCAGCGCGTTCATGCCACCGCCGGCCACGCCGATGTTGCCCAGCAGCAGCTGCACCATCGCCATCGTGCGGATGTTCTGCGAGCCCACCGAGTGCTGCGTCCAGCCGAGCGCGAACAGCGAGGTCAGCGCCTTGTCCGGCGCCGCGGTGCTGGCGAACAGTTCGCATATATGCAGGAACTTGTCCTGCGGCGTGCCGCAGATGCGCGAGACCGTCTCCGGCGTGTAGCGCGACACGTGCTGCTTGAGCAGATTGATGACGCAGCGCGGGTCCTGCCAGGTATCGTCGGATTTGACGTAGCCGTCCTT
Source organism: Dyella sp. CR10 (assembly GCF_055814425.1). Classification (NCBI taxonomy): domain Bacteria; kingdom Pseudomonadati; phylum Pseudomonadota; class Gammaproteobacteria; order Lysobacterales; family Rhodanobacteraceae; genus Dyella; species Dyella sp. CR10. The sequence continues at coordinate 2,168,252 of NZ_CP185986.1, read as the reverse complement.
GTCCAGCTCGTAATCCCAGCTCGACTTGTCATAGCTGCGTTTTTCTTCGTCGTAGCCGCTGAACAGGCCCTCTTCGAAGGTGAAGCCGTCCTTCACGATCAGGCCGGCGTTGGTGTATGCACGTACGTACTCGTGCTGGATCGCGTCCTTCTCCAACAGATAGCGGATCACGCCGTTCAAGAACGCGATGTCGGTGCCCGGTCGGATCGGCGCGTAGTAGTCGGCCACGGCGGCCGTGCGCGTGAAGCGCGGATCGACCACGACGAGTTTGGCGCCGTTCTCGATCTTCGCCTCGATCACCCATTTGAAGCCGCACGGGTGCGCCTCGGCGGCATTGCCGCCCATCACCAGTACGACGTTGGCGTTCTTGATGTCCTGCCAGGTGTTGGTCATTGCACCGCGACCGAATGATGGGGCCAGACTGGCCACCGTCGGTCCGTGTCAGACGCGCGCCTGGTTGTCGAACACCACCATGCCGAGGGAGCGGGCCACCTTCCAGGTCAGGTAGGCGGTTTCGCTGGAGGACGCCGAGGCGGCCAGCATGCCGGTGCTGGTCCAGCGGTTGACCGTGGTGCCGGCGGCGTTCTTCGCGATGAAGTGTTTGTCGCGGTCGTCCTTCATCAGCCGGGCGATGCGGTCCAGCGCGAAGTCCCAGGAGACTTCCTTGAACTCGGTGCCGCCGGGAGGCCGGTAGCGCGGTGCCTTCAGGCGGGTGGGCGCATGCACCACGTCGAGCAAGGCCGAGCCCTTCGGGCACAGCGTGCCGCGGTTCACCGGATGATCCGGGTCGCCCTCGATATGGATGATGTTGGAGCGCGCGTTCTTGGCGCGGTCGCCCATGCTGTAGATCAGGATGCCGCAGGCTACCGAGCAGTACGTGCAGGTGTTGCGCGTCTCGGTGGCGTGGGCGAGCTTGAAGGGCCGCACGGCGGCGGCCTGCGCCTCGCCCGCGGCGCCGAAGCCTAGTACGCCCAGGCCGGACGCGGCCAGGCCGAGGCCCGTGATCTTGATGAATTCGCGACGAGTGAGTGCCATCGCTGTGCTGCTCCCGCTGGTTGGCTGGATCGCCATCCCTGAGCGGGTGGCGACGTGGCTCGAGAGACTGCTTCTGCGGCCCCGGAAACAAGCCCGTTGCCTTTGCGGAACCTAGCACAGGTGGGTTGCGGAAAGGCATGCGGCGAACGTCGAATGGCGGTCCGCCGCAACACAGCAACGATGAGTTTCTTCTCCCCCTCCGGGGAGAAGATGCCGGCAGGCAGATGAGGGGCGGGTGCTCGAGAAGGCGTGTCTGGAGCGAGCTTTGGAAGCCTGCACGCGCATCGCTTCCGCAAGACTGTGCATCACGCTCCACCCGGCCCCTCACTTCAGCCTTCTCCCCGGAGTGGCGTGCATCGAATTGGTGCACTGCGGTGGTGCAAGCCCTTCGCACGCGAATGATCTTGGTGCACTTCGCTCTGCGAAAAATTCCTAGTTTTCGCGCAAATCCCGCGTTTCCAGCGTTTTTTCTCCATGGCATGCGTGTTGCTTAGCAGCATGGCGTAACTCCGCCATCGATGTCGGCGGGGCCGATCGTTCTCTGCGGGGAGACGTGACATGTCGGGCAAGGCGACTCGGATCGAACTGCTGCAATGGCGAACGCCGCAGATGCGGGCGTTCCACCTGAGCTGGCTGGCCTTCTTCGTGTGTTTCTTCGCCTGGTTCTCGGCGGCGCCGCTGATGCCGCTGATCCGTGGCGAACTGAACCTGGATGCCGGGCAGGTCGCCGATATCGGGATCGCCGCGGTGGCCGCCACGGTGTTCGGCCGCCTGCTGATCGGACCGCTGTGCGACGCCTTCGGGCCGCGTCGCGTCTATACGGGCCTGCTGCTGCTCGGTTCGCTGCCGGTGTTCGGCATGCTGCTGGTGCGCGACTACACCTCGCTGCTGTGCATGCGCCTGGCCATCGGCATGATCGGCGCCAGTTTCGTGATCACGCAGTACCACACCTCGGTGATGTTCGCGCCGCAGGTGGTCGGCACGGCCAACGCGACAGCGGCGGGCTGGGGCAATGCCGGCGGCGGCGCGGCCCAGGCGGCGATGCCCTGGGTGCTCGCCGGACTGCTGGCGCTGGGCATGGGGCAGGCCATGGCGTGGCGCTGGGCCATGCTGGTGCCCGGCGTGCTGATGGTGATCGTCGGTGTCCTTTATTGGACATGCACGCAGGACAGCCCGCAGGGCGATTACCGTGAGCTGCGTGCGCGCGGCATCGCCGTCGGCGGCGGCAAGGCCGGCGGCTGGGCGGCGTTCCGCGCGGCGGCGCGCAACTATCGCGTGTGGCTGCTGTTCGTGACCTATGCCGGCTGCTTCGGCATCGAGCTGTTCGTGCACGGCGTGGCTTCGGCCTATTACGTGGACCGCTTCGGTCTGGGCTTGCGCGAGGCCGGTTTCGCCGTCGGTGGCTTCGGCCTGCTGGCGCTGTTCGCCCGCGCGCTCGGCGGCATCGCCTCCGATCGCCTGGTGCGTCGCCACGGCTTGCCGGCGCGGGCGCGCCTGCTGGGGGTGCTGATGCTGTGCGAAGGGCTGGGTTTGCTGTGGTTCGCCTCGGCGCACGATGCGGGCGTGGCGATCGCCGCGATGCTGGTCTTCGGGCTCTTCACCCACATGGCCTGCGGCGCCACCTACGCGCTGGTGCCCTTTGTCGACCGCAAGGCGCTGGGCGGCGTGGCGGGGATCGTCGGTGCCGGCGGCAACGTGGGCGCGGTGGCGGCGGGCTTTCTGCAGAAATCCCTGGGCTCGGTGCAGCTCACTTTTCTTTACCTGGGCGGTTTCGTGATCGCCGGTTCGCTATGCGCGCTGGCGGTGCGCTTCAGCCGCGAGCACGTGGACGAGGAACGGGCGTTGCGCCTGGGCGAGGCGGGTGCGCCGGCTCCGGCACTGGCCATCGACTGACGAGGCGGAGGTTCGCGCATGGCGACGACAAGACTGGTCGTGATCGGCAACGGCATGGTGGGCCACAAGCTGCTGGAAGAGCTGGCCGCGCTGCGGCCGCCGGGGCTGGAGGTCACCGTGCTGTGCGAGGAAAGCCGACCGGCCTACGACCGCGTGCACCTGTCCGATTATTTCGCGGGACGCAGCGCGGACGATCTGTCGCTGGTGGCGGCGGGCTTCTTCGAAAAGGCCGGCATGACGCTGCGGCTGGCCACGCGCGCGGCCCGCATCGATCGCGCCTTCAAGCGCGTGACCACAGCCGCCGGCGAGGTGCTGTCCTACGACAAACTGGTCATTGCCACCGGTTCCACGCCCTTCGTGCCGGCGATTCCCGGCAACGATCGCCGGGGCTGCCTCACCTATCGCACGCTGGATGACCTGGCCGCGCTGGCCGAATGGGGCGCGCAATCGAAACGTGGCGTGGTGGTCGGCGGCGGGCTGCTCGGCCTGGAATGCGCCAAAGCACTGCGCGACATGGGGCTGGAGACGCATGTGGTCGAGTTCGCGCCGCGCCTGATGGCGGTGCAGGTGGACGATGGCGGCGGGCGCATCCTGCACCGGACCATCGAGGAGCTCGGCCTGGTGGTGCACACCGGCAAGAACACGCAGGAGATCGTCGACGGCGAGCACGCCCGCCATGCCATGAAGTTCGCCGACGGCAGCATGCTGGAAACCGATCTCATCGTGTTTTCCGCCGGCATCCGCCCGCGCGACGAGCTGGCGCGGCAATGCGAACTGGGCGTGGGGCAGCGTGGCGGCATCATGGTCGACAACTTCTGCCGCACGCGCGACCGCGATGTCTACGCCATCGGCGAATGCGCGCAATGGGGCGGCAAGGTGTTCGGCCTGGTCGCCCCGGGTTACGACATGGCTCGCGTGGTGGCCCATCATCTGCATGCGCTGCTGGCGCGCGAAGAGGCGCGCGAGCTGCCCGAGTTCGGCGGCGCCGACATGTCGACCAAGCTCAAGTTGATGGGCGTGGATGTGGCCAGCCTCGGCGACGCGCACGGTGCCACGCCCGGCAGTCGAAGCTACCAGTTCAGCGACGAGCGGCGGCAGGTCTACAAGAAGCTGGTGGTGTCCGAGGACGGCAAGCGCCTGCTCGGCGGCGTGCTGGTGGGCGATGCCGCCGACTACGGCACCCTGCTGCAGATGATGCTCAACGGCATGGATCTGCCCGACGCGCCCGAGTCGCTGATCCTGCCCGCACCCGGCGACAAGCCGCGCGCGGCATTCGCCATCGATGCGCTGCCGTCGTCGGCGCAGATCTGTTCGTGCAACAACGTGTCCAAGGGCCAGCTGTGCCAGGCGGTGGGCGAGGGCGCCACGTCGATCGGCGCGCTCAAGGAAGCGACCCGCGCGGGTACTACCTGCGGTGGTTGCGTGCCGCTGGTCACGCAGATCATGAAGGCCGAGATGGCGCGCCAGGGCCTGGCGGTGAACAACCACCTGTGCGAGCACTTCGCCCATTCGCGCCAGGAGCTCTACCACCTGGTGCGCGTGGGGCGCATCCGCCGTTTCGATGAGCTGCTGGCGCGTCACGGCCGCGGGCTTGGCTGCGATATCTGCAAGCCCGTGGCGGCCAGCATCCTGGCCTCGTGCTGGAACGAATTCGTGCTGCAGCAGGAACACGCCGCGCTGCAGGACACCAACGACTATTTCCTGGCCAACATCCAGAAGGACGGCACCTACTCGGTCGTGCCGCGCATGCCTGGCGGCGAGGTGACGCCGGACGGACTGATCGCGATCGGCCACATCGCCAAGACCTACGGCCTGTACACCAAGCTCACCGGCGGTCAGCGCGTGGATCTGTTCGGTGCGCGGCTGGAGCAGCTTCCCTCGATCTGGGAGGCGCTGATCGCGGCTGGCTTCGAGTCCGGTCATGCCTACGGCAAGTCGGTGCGCACGGTGAAGTCCTGCGTCGGCTCCACCTGGTGCCGCTATGGCGTGCAGGATTCGGTGGGCACGGCGATCGATCTGGAGAACCGCTACAAGGGGCTGCGTTCGCCGCACAAGCTGAAATTCGCGGTATCCGGCTGCGCGCGCGAATGTGCAGAGGCACAGAGCAAGGACGTAGGCGTGATCGCCACCGAGAAAGGCTGGAATCTCTACGTCTGCGGCAATGGCGGCATGAAACCCCGGCATGCTGAGCTTCTGGCCGGTGATCTCGATACGCCCACGCTGGTGCGCTACATCGACCGCTTCCTGATGTTCTACATCCGCACCGCCGATCGCCTGCAGCGCACCAGCGTGTGGCGCGACGGACTCGAGGGCGGCCTGGACTACCTGCGCGAGGTCGTCATCCACGACAAGCTCGGCATCGCCACCGAACTGGAGGCGGAGATGGCGCAGGTCGTCGGCGCCTATGAATGCGAATGGAAACGCGCGGTCAGCGATCCGCAGGTGCGACGCCGCTTCCGCCATTTCGTCAACAGCGAGGTCGGCGACGACCAGGTGGCGTTCGTGCCGGAGCGAGGACAGATCCGACCGGCGACCGTGCAGGAAAAACGCACGCTCCGTGGCATCCCGGTCGTGGTCGAGACGGAGTGAAGGCATGAGCCAGGTTTTCGAAGAAGCCGGTTGGACGTCCATCTGCGCGATGGTCGATATCGTTCCTGAGACCGGCGTCTGCGCGCTGGTGGATGGCGAGCAGGTTGCGGTATTCCGCGTCGGCGACGCGCTCTACGCCATCGACAATCTCGATCCCTGCTCGGGCGCCGCCGTGCTGTCGCGCGGCCTGGTCGGCAGTCTCGGCGAGCGCGTCGTGGTCGCGTCCCCGATCTACAAACAGCATTTCGACCTGCGTTCCGGAGAATGCCTGGAGGCACCGCAGCACGCGGTGCGCACCTGGCAGGTGCGCAGGCGGGGCGATGGCGTACAGGTCAGGCGCGGCGCATGAGCGAAGCGATTGCCACCACCTGTCCTTACTGCGGCGTCGGCTGCGGCGTGCTGGCGGGCATGGGTGACGGCGTCGCGCGGGTGGCGGGCGATCCGGCGCATGCCTCCAATCGCGGACGCCTGTGCGTCAAGGGCGCGGCCCTGGGCGACACCGTCGGGCTGGACGGACGCCTGCTGCATCCCATGCTGCGCGGAACGGATGGGGCGCTCCGGCGCGCGGGGTGGGACGAAGCGATCCGGCGCGTCGCCGACGGCTTCGCGCGCATCGTCGCGGAGCATGGCCCGGATGCTGTGGCGTTCTATGTGTCCGGCCAGCTGCTGACCGAGGATTACTACGCCGTCAACAAGCTGGCGAAGGGTTATCTGGGCACCGCCAATATCGACACCAATTCGCGCCTGTGCATGTCCTCCGCGGTGGCGGGGCACAAGCGCGCGTTCGGCGAAGACGTCGTGCCCGGTTGTTACGAGGATCTGGAGCAGGCCGAGCTGGTGGTGCTGGTCGGCTCCAATACGGCGTGGTGCCATCCGGTGTTGTTCCAGCGTGCGACGCAGGCGCGGGAGGGGCGCGATGGGCCGCGCGTGGTGGTGATCGATCCGCGCTTCACCGCGACCTGCGAAGCCGCCGATCTGCATCTGCCGATCCGGCCCGGTACCGACGTGCGACTGTTCAACGGACTGCTGTCGTTCCTGTTCCGGCACGGCGTCATCGACCCCGCATTCATCGACGCGCACACGACCGGATTCGATCAAGCCCTGGCAGCTGCCGAGGCCGAGGCAGGCGATCCGGCCGAGGTGGCGCGCCGCTGCGGCTTGCAGGCGGCCGATGTGCTGGCCTTCTATCGCCTGTTCGCCCGGCACGAGAGGACCGTCACGCTGTTCTCGCAGGGCGTGAACCAGTCCACCAGCGGCACCGACAAAGTCAACGCCATCCTCAACTGCCATCTCGCCACCGCGCGCATCGGCAAGCCGGGCATGGGGCCGTTCTCGCTCACCGGGCAGCCCAACGCGATGGGTGGCCGCGAAGTGGGCGGGCTGGCGAACATGCTGGCGGCGCACATGGAGCTGCACGAACCGGCGCACCGCGCCATCGTACAGTCGTTCTGGCAGTCGCCGCGCATTGCCGACAAACCGGGTCTGAAAGCGGTGGAGTTGTTCGATGCGATCGGCGAAGGCCGGGTCAAGGCCGTATGGATCATGGCGACCAATCCCGCGGTGAGCCTGCCTGATGCCGATCGCGTGCGCGCGGCGCTGGCGGGCTGCGAGCTGGTGGTGTGTTCGGACATCGTCGAACAGACCGACACCAACGCGTTCGCCCATGTCTTGCTGCCGGCGCTTGGCTGGGGCGAGAAAGACGGCACGGTTACCAATTCCGAACGTCGCATCTCGCGCCAGCGTCCCTTTCTGCCGGCGCCGGGCGAGGCGCGGGCAGATTGGCGCGTGGTGTGTGACGTGGCGCGGGCGATGGGATTCGAGCAGGGTTTCGCGTTCGCTGGTCCGCATGAGATTTTCGTGGAACATGCGCAGCTGACAGCCTTTCGCAATCACGAACCGGTCTCCGATGGCGTTCCTGCGGCGCGCAGACGGCTGCACCTGGGCGCGTTGGCGGGACTCGATCGGCAGGCGTATGACGGGCTCGCGCCTGTCCAGTGGCCGATGCCGGGGGAGGGGTTGAGTACGCCACGGTTGTTCGCGGACGGCGATTTCGCTCACCCCGATGGCCGTGCGCGCTTCGTCGCCGTGGCATCGCGTCCGCCGGCGCATGCCGTCGATCGCGACTATCCCCTGGCGCTCAACACCGGCCGCATCCGTGATCAATGGCATACGATGACGCGCACCGCGCGCTCGCCGCGTCTCAACGGCCATATCGCCGAACCCTTTCTCGATATGCATCCGCACGACGCGCTGCGCGCGGGCGTGCGCGAAGGCGAGCTGGCGCGCGTAAGTTCGCGCTGGGGCGCCATGGTCGCCCGCGTGCGGCACGGTGGCGGAATCCTGGCGGGGAGCGCGTTCGCGCCGATCCATTGGAGCGATCAATTCGCCTCCGATGCGCGGGTCGGAGGCGTGGTCAATCCGGCGGTGGATCCGGTCTCCGGCGAGCCTGAGTTCAAGCACACGCCCGTGCGCGTGGAGCCGTTCGCCGTGCGCTGGTACGGTTTCGCGCTCAGTCGTCGTCCGCTGTCCGCATCGGCGCTGAGCTATTGGACGCTGATCCGCGGCGATCGCTTCCTGCGCTACGAACTGGCGCATCGCGAGAGGCCGGGTGATATCGAGGCCTGGGCGAAGTCCTGGCTGGGCATGGGCGATGCCGCGGACGGCTGGCTGGCTTTCGAAGATCGCGATACCGGTGTCTATCGCGCCGCGCATGTGCGCGATGGGTGCATCGAAGCGTGCCTGTTCCTCGCCGCGCAACCGCATCTGCCGTCGCGCCACTGGCTCGCTTCGCTGTTTTCGCGCGACCGGCTGGATGAGGTCGATCGCGCCAGCCTGTTGTCGGGCGAGGCACCGAGCGCTGGCAGCGACCCCGGGCCGGTGGTGTGCTCCTGCTTCGGCGTGGGGCGCAACACCATCTGCGATGCCATCCGCGCGAACGACCTGGACATGCCTGCGCAGATCACCGCCGAGCTGCGTGCGGGCGGCAACTGCGGTTCCTGCATTCCCGAGCTGCGGCGCCTGATCGCCGAAGCGCGCGCGACATCCGAAGCATGAGCGGCACGGAGGCGGCCGGAGGGCCAGACACGATGAAGCTGTATCCGTTGTTCGCCGATCTGACGGGCTTGCCGGTGCTGGTGGTCGGCGGCGGTGCCGTTGCCAGGCGCAAGGCGGCCGCGTTGCGCGACGCCGGCGCGCGGGTGCGCATCGGCGCACCGCAGCTCGATGCCGAGCTGGCGGCTTGGGCGCAAGACGGGCAGGTGGCCTGGCTGGACGGCGAGTACACATCGGCCTGGCTAGAGGATGTGTGGCTGGTGATCGCGGCCACCGCGGACCGAGCTCTCAATGCCCGGATCGCGGCCGATGCCGCCGAGCGCCGCATCCTGGCGAACGTCGTGGACGATGCCGCGCTGTCGCGCTTCCACGTGCCGGCAGTCATCGATCGCGCGCCGTTGCAAGTGGCCATTTCCACGGCGGGCGCGGCGCCCGCGCTGGCGAGTCGGTTGCGTGAGGGCCTTGAGCAGATACTGGATCACGCGCTCGGTCCGCTGGTCGCTCTCGCGCAGCGTCACCGCGCGCGCATCGTGCGGCGCTTTCCCGATCTGTCGCGCCGCCGCGGGTTCTATGGCTGGCTGCACGAAGGTCCGGTGCTGTCGCTGCTTCGGCAAGCGAAGCCCGCGGCAGCGGAGCAGGCCTTGCTCGATGCACTGCGGACGGAGGGCGACGTGCCTGTGCGCGGCTCCGTCGCCCTGGTCGGCGCCGGCCCCGGACATCCCGGGCTGCTGACATTGTCCGCGCTGCGTGCGCTCGGTCGGGCCGACGTGATCCTGCACGACCAGCTCGTCGGTACCGACATTCTTGCGATGGCACGGCGCGATGCCGAGTACATCGATGTCGGCAAGCGTTGTGGTGGCCGCCACGTGCCGCAGGAGCGGATCCATCAGCTCATGCTCGCGCATGCGCGAGCCGGTCGCCGGGTGGTGCGTCTGAAGGGCGGCGATCCGTTCGTGTTCGGGCGCGGCGGCGAAGAGCTGGCGTTCCTGCGCCGCCATGGCATCGATTGCGAGGTCGTGCCCGGCGTCACCGCTGCCGTGGCCTGCGCGGCTTTCGCCGGCGTTCCGCTGACGCATCGCGATCATGCGCAGTCGCTGTGTCTGGTCACGGCGCACGGCAAGGAAGCAGGCGATACGCTCGACGGGCTGCGTCTGGCCCATCCGCGCCAGACGCTGGCGATCTACATGGGCGTGGAGAAGATTGGCTTGCTGACCACACGCCTGCTGGCTCACGGCCGTGCCCCGCATACGCCGGTGGCGATCATCGAGAACGGCACGCTGCCGCAGCAGCGCGTGGTGGCCGGGATTTTGCGGGACCTGCCGGCGCTCGCCCGGGAGCACGCGGTCCGCACGCCCGCGTTGCTGATCGTCGGCGAGGTCGCCGCTTTCGCGCGCGAACATGCCTGGTTCGGAACGCTGGTGTCGGGAAGCGACACGACGCCGGCAAGCGAGGCGATGGTCATGGAGGTCGCTTGATGGATGCAGGGAAGGCCCTGGCCGGTCGCCGCATCGCGGTGCCGGAATCGCGGGAGCTGGACCTCTTCGCGGCGCTGTTGGAGCGCCGCGGCGCGATGGTGTTGCGCTGCCCGCTGGTGGATATCCGCGATGCGCCGGATCCGGTGCCGGTGCTGGAGTGGCTGCGCATGTTCCACGCCGGCGGTTGCGACGACCTGTTGCTGTTCACTGGCGAAGGCTTGCGGCGCCTGCTGGGTGTGCTCGACCGGCATGCGCCCGACGAGCGCGAGCGTTTCGTCGAGCGGCTGGCGCAGGTGCGTATCGTGGCGCGTGGCCCCAAGCCAGGCCGGGTGCTGCGCGAGCTTGGCCTGCGCCCGGCGCTGGTCGCCGAGCCGGCCACCACGCCCGGCATGATCGCCTGCCTGAGTCAGCTCGACCTGCGTGGACGGTGTGTCGGCGTGCAGCTGTATGGCACCGAACTCAACCTTCCGCTGTTTGCGTTCCTCGCCAGTGCGGGTGCCCGGGCCCGCGCGGTGGCGCCTTATCGCTACACGGATGCGGCCGACGATGCCGAAGTGCTGGCCTTGCTCGAGGACATCGGGCAGGGCGGCGTCGACGCCATCGCTTTCACCAGCCTGCAGCAAGTGGAGCGGCTGGTTCGCGTGGCCGAGGCCCACGGGCGGCCAGGTCTGCTGAAGGAGGTGCTGTCGCGCACGGTGGTGGCTGCCGTCGGCCCTCTGGTCGTCGATGCGCTCGCGCGGCACGGCATCGCCGTTCAGGCGGTGCCGGCCGGCAACTACTACATGAAGCCCTTGGCGATGGCGCTGGTGGAGGCGCTTTCGTGATGAACGTGAATCCGGCTACTTCGCGCGCCTGATCGCCACGCCATTGATGTCGAAGTGCGCGCCCATCAGCACGGCGCAGGTAGAGGCTTTTCTCGATCAAGCGCCAAACATTTCACGATCGTGACCGTGCACGCACTCGATCGCTCGACTGCGTTCTTCGCATGTGTGATCGCGAGCGCAGCGTCGTTTTGACGCCACGTGCACAAAACGGGTTACATCGCCGCAAGGCACTAGAAAACAAGGCCTAGGAGCAAGTGCACACCAGCGCACACTCCTATAACTTTCTACCGATGGGATTGGCGCGGAGCGTCGCGCATACTCGCCGAGGTTGCCGCCCAACCCTTTGATCTCGGGACTAAAAGTCATCGGGCGGCAGAACGCGTCGAGCGCTCGATGAGCTCCTAGGGAGAAGGGACGATGCCGGCCATGCTGGGCCAATCCAAAGCTTTTGAGCAGATGCGCACACAGCTGCATCGCTATGCCGGATGCGACGTGCAGGTGTTGATCGAGGGCGAGACCGGCACCGGCAAAGAACTCGCCGCCAGGGAAATCCACTATGCCAGCGCACGCAGCGAGCGGCCGTTCGTGCCGGTGAACTGCGGCGCGCTGCCGGACAACCTGATCGAAAACGAACTTTTCGGGCACGAGCGCGGCGCCTACACCGACGCCAAGAGTGCGCAACCGGGTCTGATCGATCATGCGCGCGGCGGCACGTTGTTTCTGGACGAGGTCGATTCGCTGTCCAGCAAGGCGCAGGTGACCTTGCTGCGTTTTCTTGAGAACAACGAGTACCGCCCTGTCGGCGGCGGTGTGGCGCGCGTGTCGAATGCGCGCGTGGTTGCAGCGACCAATGCCTGCCTGGAAGCGCAGGTGGCGGCCGGCCGGTTCCGGCGCGACCTGCAATACCGGCTCAATGCGCTGCATGTACGCCTGCCGCCGCTGCGCGAGCGCGAAGGCGATATTCCGATGCTGGCCGAACATTTTCTGCGGCAAGTCGCCCAGCGGCTGGATCGGCCGGCGCGGCGCTGGACGCACGAGGCGCTGCAGGTGCTGGAGGCACACCGTTGGCCGGGCAATGTGCGCGAGCTGGAGAATGTCGTGCTGCGGGCATGTCTTGGCACGGAGACTGCGGTGATCGGTGCTTCGATTCTCGATGGGCTGATCGCGCCCGTGGTTCGCGGTTCGTCTTTGGCGGCGACGGATGAGCCTCAGGACAATGCGCAGTTGCATTACGTGTCGGCCAAGCAGCATGCGGTGTGTGCGTTCGAGCGCTCGTACCTGTTGAGTCTGATGAAGCGGGCGGCAGGGAATATCACGGCAGCGGCGCGCCTTTCGGGGACGGAGCGCAGGCAGCTTGGGAAGTTGCTCAAGAAACATGGAATCGAGACGGCGGAGTTTCGGTAGCGGGGTTTGCGGTTTTCGCCATGCGCGTTGCTCTGTGCGCCGCTCTGCTTTTTTTGCGAGGACACCACACTTCTCCCTCTTCCCTCCGGGGAGAGGGCGGGGTGAGGGGCGTGTGCTCGCCACGAGCATGCCTACCTTTGGCCATTATTCCTGCGTAGGCGGGTGGCGCTTGTTTCTCGCTCGTCGATACGTTTGATGCATTCGTGTCTCGCCCCACGGGCGAGGGTTTCGTCCCGCTGCCGCGGGCCGAGTTACTTCTCTTTGTTTGCCCAACCCCCCGAGGGGGCCTGGAGAGAAGTAACCAAGAGAAATGGCACCCCGGCACGTCGCCCTGCGCAGCTGCGCTGCTCCGGGTGCGTGAGGGCTGGCCGGGCTTTTCGACACGACATCCATGTCGTGTCGAAAAGGAGCCGGCATCCATGCCGGCTCCCCCTTCGTGGCCTGATCGTCCAGCCCTCACCGACGTACAGGGGACCCTGGTAGATCAAAAGCCAAGATCAAAGGCCAAGATCAAAGGCTGAGAGCAGCCGCCAAGAGCAATTGCGTGTGTCCTTGTGATTGGTGTGAAAAGGTCGTGATGCTCAAGGGTGGTCTATGGGTATTCGTTGACCCACCTGCGCTCGCGAGGCGGGTCAAGTCTTACCCGGTTTTGCGGCGACTCCTTGCGAAGTGCCTTGTTTTCAGCGGTTTTGCGCGCCGCCGACGCTGGCACGCGGATTGCCTTAGTCACCGTCGACGTGGAGGTGACGCATGGGCCCTCGGCAAAACCCGGAGCAAACCGACTGGCGTGAAGTGGAGCGTGCGGTGCTGGCCTATCTGGCGCAGCACCCGGATGCCGCTGACACGCTCGACGGCATCGTGAGCTGGTGGTTGCCGCAGCAGCGCTACGAAACCGAACGCCGACGCATCGAGAAGGCGCTGGGTCATCTGGTCGAGCGCGGGCAGTTGCGTTGCGACCGCCTTCCTGGCGGCGCCGTGCTGTACGCACTGAGCCGTGCCGAGCCTCCGCCGCTGCACTGATCGACGCACTCCGCCATCACTGAGGAAACAGTCATGCCAGCCACCCTGAGTTATCCAGGCGTCTATATCGAGGAGATTCCCAGCGGCGTCCGCACCATCACCGGCGTGGCGACGTCGATCGCCGCCTTTGTCGGCCGCGCTGCGAAAGGGCCGATCGATGCGGACGCCGATGGCCCGGTGACCGTCAACAGCTACGGCGATTACGAGCGCAGCTTCGGCGCGCTGGATCCGGCCTATCCGATGGGTTACGCGGTGCGCGATTTTTTCCTCAACGGCGGCGCGCAGGCAATCATCGTGCGGCTGTACAAGGGCGATGCCAGCAAGGCCTATGCGCAGCTGGCCATCACCAATCTGCCGCTGCAGGCGGCATCGGCTGGCACCTGGGGCAATCAGCTGCGGGTGCGCATCGACAATCATGTTTCGGCTGACGTGGCAGCTTTGTACGGCTTGACCGCCGCCGACCTGTTCAACGTGACCGTGCGCGACATGACCAGCGGCGCGCAGGAAAGCTTCCTCAATGTCAGCGTGAAGGAAAGCCCGCGCCGCGTCGATCGCGTGCTCAAGGCCAGCTCCGCGCTAATTCGCGTCGCCGCCAGCCTCAGCCTGCCGGCGACCACACCGCCTGCGGCGATGTCGGACACGGTGCCGGCGGGCAAGACGGTGTGGGATCAGGACGGCACCTCCAGCGGCGTGTCCACCTCGGCGCTGGACAGCGCGGCATTGGACGACGCCACTTATAACGGCGATCCGAATGCCAAGACCGGCATGTATGCATTGAAGAAAGTGGATCTGTTCAACCTGCTGTGCATTCCGGCCGATACGCGCGGCGGCGACACCAGTGCCGCGGTGTACCAGACCGCCATGGCGTTCTGTGTAGAACGGCGTGCGCTGCTGATCGTGGATGCGCCGGCGGCGTGGACCAGTGCGGGCGCGATCACCCAGTCGAACAACGCCGCGCTCACCGCGCTGGGCCTGACCGGAACGGCGGCACGCAATGCCGCGCTGTTCTTCCCCCGGGTGATCGAGTCCGATCCGGCGCGACAGGGCCAGCTCGATACCTTCGTGCCTTGCGGCATCGTCGCGGGCGTGATGGCGCGCACCGATACGCAGCGCGGCGTATGGAAGGCCCCGGCGGGCCTGGATGCCGCGCTCAATGGCGTGCAGGGGCTCAGCACGGTGCTCACCGATGCCGAGAACGGCATGCTCAATCCGCTGGGCGTGAACTGCCTGCGCAACTTCCCGCTGAGCGGGCCGGTGGTGTGGGGTTCGCGCACCTTGCGCGGCGCCGACCTGCTCGCCGACGACTACAAGTACGTGCCGGTGCGGCGCCTGGCGCTGTACATCGAAGAGAGCCTGTTCCGAGGCACGCAGTGGGTGGTGTTCGAACCCAACGACGAGCCGCTGTGGGCGCAGATCCGCCTCAACGTCGGCGCCTTCATGCAGAACCTGTTCCGCCAGGGCGCCTTCCAGGGCAAGTCGCCGACGGACGCGTACTTCGTCAAATGCGACGGTGAAACCACCACGCAGAACGACATCAACCTGGGCATCGTCAACATCGTGGTCGGCTTCGCGCCGCTCAAGCCCGCCGAATTCGTGGTCATCCAGCTGCAGCAGATGGCCGGCCAGATTCTGACCTGAGGACAATGTCATGGCTCAATTCAGCGTCAATGCCCAGCGCTTCGATCCCTACAAGAACTTCAAGTTCCGCGTGAAGTGGGACGGCCGCTACGTGGCCGGCGTCAGCAAGGTCTCCGGTCTCAAGCGCACCACCGAGGTGGTCAAGCATCGCGAAGGTGGCGATCCCAGCAGCAGCCGCAAGTCGCCGGGGCGCACCGAGTACGAGGCGATCACCATCGAGCGTGGTGTCACCCATGACCTGGAGTTCGAGAAGTGGGCGAACAAGGTCTGGCATTTCGGCGCCGGTCTGGGTGCCGAGGTGTCGCTCAAGGACTTCCGCAAGGATCTGATCCTGGAGGTCTACAACGAGGCCGGTCAGCTGGTGTTGTCCTACAAGCTGTACCGCTGCTGGGTGTCGGAATACCAGGCGTTGCCGGACCTGGACGCCAACGCCAACGCCGTGGCGATCCAGCACCTGAAGCTGGAAAACGAAGGCTGGGAGCGCGATGTCGGCGTGCAGGAGCCCACCGAGCCCAGCTTCACGATACCGGCGGGCTGAGCCATGCGTACGCCGACCGCCGCCGAGTGGCTGCAGGCCTGGGAGCGCGGCGGTGACGCCTCCGCCGCGGCGCGCAGCCTGTACCTGCTCGGCGCCAGTGACGACTTCGACGACGACGCGCTGCTGCATCTGCCGTTGGGACAGCGCGACGCCTTGCTGCTGCGGCTGCGCGCGCGCCTGTTTGGGCGTCGTATCGAGGGCGTCGCCGCGTGCCCTGCTTGCGGGCGCATGGTCGAGGCCGGCTTCGATGCCGATGCGTTGCTGCTGGGGCAGGAGGGGGCGGTGGCAACGCCGGGGGAATTCGAATGGCACTCGCCGGCATATGGTCTGCGTGCGCGTTTCCGCGCGGTGGATTGCAGCGACCTGCTGGCCTTGCAGGATTGCGTCGACACCGCGGATGCGCGGCGCCTGCTGATCGAGCGCTGCGTGATCGAAGCGGTCGATGTCCGCAGCGGTGAGCCAGCGGCGGACCTGCCCGACGCCTGGCAGGCCGAGCTGGCCCAGGCGATGGGCGCTGCCGATCCGCAGGCCGATCTGCAACTGGCATTCCATTGTCCCGACTGCGAGCACGACTGGGAGCCTGCATTCGATATCGCGCGGTTCCTGTGGCAGGAGCTGCACGCGTGGGCGCTGCGCCTGCTGCGAGACGTGGACACCCTGGCCCGTCACTATCACTGGAGCGAAGCGGACATCCTCGCGATGACGCCGCGTCGCCGCCAGGCCTACCTGGAGCAGTGCGCGCCGTGAGCGATTTTCTCGACCGCGTGGCTGCACGCGCCATCGGCAGCGAAGCGATGCTGTCGCCACGCCTGCCGTCGTTGTTCGAGCCTGCGGCGCGTGGTGGCCCGGCGGTCGTGGAAGAGTCGCTCCAGGTTCCGGCGGCCGTGCCGGCGGAGCGCGCATTCGATCCGGAGCCGGCAGACGCGCGTCCGTCGGAGCGCAAGACGGTGCGGGCCGACGTGCCGGTGCCAGCCTTGGCGCTGCGTCCGGCGAAAGAAACCGCCGGCCAGGCCGCGCCGCGCGAACGCGTCGTCGTGGTGGACGAGGGGCGGCTGCCCGCTCCGCCTCCGCCGTCTCCGCACAAGCCTTCGGCCGAGCCAGTGGTGTCACGCGCTCAGCCACGCAACGATCGGATACAGGCGGGGGACCTGCAGCCGGTGCGCGAAACGCACATCCTGCGCGAGCGACTCGCGACCGCCGAGCCGCGCGACGAGCGCATCGGTGCGCTGCTGCCTCCGGCGCAACCGGTCTTCGCCACGCGGCACGAGCCGGGGGCGCGCGCCACGCATCCCGCTCCGCAAAAAACGCAGGCAGGTGCGCTGGCCGATGCGCCGCGGGAATCCCGGGAGCCCGTGGTGCACGTCAGTATCGGCCGGCTCGAGGTGCGCGCGGCGCCCGCGAGCGCACCTGCGCCGCGTCGCCAGGAAGCGCCGCGCCCGAGCGCGCTTGACGACTATCTGCGCCAGCGCGGCGGGGGCACCTCATGAGCAACGTCCTCGCCATCGCCGCGGCCACGCGCACGTTGCGCAATGTGCTGCTGAATCGCATGCCGCTGCTGGACGCCGACCTGAGCGATCTGGAAGTCACGCTGCAGCCGCCGGACATCGCGCGCAAGGGCATCAGCAAGGCGCAGCTCAATCTGTTCCTCTACCAGGTCGTCTACAACGCCGGCTGGCGCAACATGGACATGCCGGGGCGCGTGCGTCCCGGGGAAATGGCGCAACCGGCGCTGGCGCTGAATCTGCATTACCTGATCACGGCCTGGGGGCGTGGCGACAGCGACAACGACGCGGTCAGCCACCGGGTGCTGGCGGCGGCGATGAGCACGCTGCACGACCGCCCGCTGCTGGATGGCGACGATATCCGCAACGCGTTGCCCGACAATGATCTGGCCGATCAGATCGAGCGCGTGCGCCTCACGCCATTGCCGCAAAGCGTGGACGAGCTGTCCAAGCTGTGGACGGCATTCCAGACCAATTACCGCGTGTCGTCCGCCTACGAGGCGACGGTGGTGCTGATCGACAGCCAGGCGCCGTCGCGTGCCAGCCTGCCCGTACTGCGGCGCGGTGCGCAGGATCGCGGCGTGATCAGTTCGGCCTCGATGGCGCCATCGCTGAGCGCTGTCGCGCTGCCGCACGCACAGGCGGCGGCCCGGCTGGGCGACGATCTCGTGCTCAGCGGCAATCAGCTGGCGGCCGCCAATATGCTGGCCCGCTTCAGCAGCCTGCGCCTCGATGCGCCGGTCGATATCGCGCCGATGGAGGGCGCGGCGCCGGGTACGCTCAAGGTGCATCTGGCCGACAGCGTCGAGGATGCGCAGGCGCCGTCACGCTGGGCGCCGGGCATCTACACGGTGTCGCTGCTGGCGCAGCCGCCGGGGCTGCCGGCGCTGCTCAGCAACGAGTTGCCGCTCGCGCTGGCGCCGTCGATCACCATCAGCCCGCTCACCGGATCGCCCGGCACGCAGCATCTGAGCCTGACCTGCCTGCCGCGTATTCGCGACGGGCAGCGCGTCTTCCTGCTGTTCGGCGACCAGCTGGTGACGCCCGTCAGCATCACCAACCCGGTAGATCCGCAGCAGCCTACCGCGCTGACCTTCGACGTGCCTGGCGTGGGCGTCGGTACGTATACGGTGCGCCTGCGCGTGGATGGCGCCGACAGCATCCCGGTCGATTTCACCGGCCCGGTGCCGGTGTTCGCCAGCAATCAGCAGGTGGTGGTGTCATGAGCGATTACGCGCAGTGGCTCGCCGCGAACGATCAGTACCTGGCGGCCGCCCTGGCCGATCTGCGCGCGCGTCTGCAGCGTGCCGCAGGCCAGGATGTCCCCGCGTCGGCGAGTGCCGCGCGCAGCATGCCGCTGGTGCCGGTGACCGTGGCGCCGGTGGCGGCGGCCGAGGCGCGGCACAAGTCGTGGCTCGCGCGCGTGTTCGGCGAGCATGCGGCGGCGCCCGCGCCATCAGCGGCGCAGGACGCGGCGCCGGATGAGCCGCAGACGCATGAGGACGAACCACCACAGACGACCATGGCCTTCGATGCCTCGCCGGCCCAGGGCGACGAGGCGACGTTCGTGCCGGCACTGCAGTTGCTGGCTCAGCGCCTGGGCTTGTCCGACTTCGAGCGCGACGTGCTGCTGCTGTGCATCGGCATGGAGCTGGATACGCGCATGCCGGCGCTGTGCGCGCAGGCACAGCACGACCCGGCCAAGCCGTGGCCGACCTTCGCGCTGGCGTTCGCCGTGCTGGATCAACCCAGCTGGGATGCGCTGTCGCCGGAGCGTCCGCTGCGCTACTGGCGCCTGCTGGATATCCATCAACCGGGCCCGCAGCCGTTGATCGGCGCCGCGCTGAGCGCGGACGAGCGCATCGTCAATTTCGCCAAAGGGCTCAATTACGTCGACGACCGGCTGATGCCGCTGCTGACGCCGCTGCGCGCGGCCAGCCTGCCGCCGTCGCAGCAGGCGGTGGCCGACCGCATGCTCGACAGCCTGCGCCACCTGCCGGTTGGCGAGCCTTTGCCGACCATGCAGCTGATCGGCGCCGACGGTACGAGCAAGCAGGCCATCGCTCAGACCGTGGCGGCGGCTTTCGGCGCGCAGGCGTTCCGCCTGCCGGCACCGCTGCTGCCGCCGGGCATCGCCGAGCAGGAAATGCTGATTCGCCTGTGGCGGCGCGAAAGCCAGCTGATGCCGGTGGCGCTGTACGTCGACGCCAGTGCCATCGATAGCGCGGATGCGGCGGCGGGTCCGGTGCGGCGTTTCCTCGCACGCGTCGGCGGGCTGGTGTTCGTGGATACGCGCGAACCGTGGAACGATGGCGCCACGCATGCACTGAGCGCGGACGTGACCAAGCCCACCGCGCTGGAGCAGCGCACGCTGTGGCAGCGCCTGCTGGGCGAAGATGCCGACGCGCATTCGCGCCAGCTCGCCGGCCATTTCGATTTCAATCCCGGCAAGATCGGCGACATCGCGCATACCGCGCTGGCGGCCGCCGGGCAGGAGGTCGAGGGGCTGGGCGAGGCGCTGTGGCGAGGTGCGCTGGCGCGCACGCGCCCGGCGCTGGATCAGCTCGCGCAGCGCATCGAGCCGAAGGCGACCTGGGACGACCTCAAGCTGCCCGACACCGAGAAGAACCTGTTGCGGCAGATCGCCGACCAGGTCGCGCAGCGCAGCGTGGTCTACGACGACTGGGGCTTTCGCGAGCGAATGAATCGCGGTCTGTCGATCAGCGCGCTGTTCGCGGGCGAGAGCGGCACCGGCAAGACCATGGCGGCCGAGGTGATCGCCAACGCGCTCGGGCTGTCGCTGTACCGCATCGATTTGTCGGCGGTGGTCAGCAAGTACATCGGCGAGACCGAGAAGAACCTGCGCAAGCTGTTCGATGCGGCCGAGGAAGGTGGCGCGATCCTGTTCTTCGACGAGGCGGACGCCCTGTTCGGCAAGCGCAGCGAGGTGAAGGACAGCCACGACCGCTATGCCAATATCGAAGTGAATTACCTGCTGCAACGGCTGGAAAGCTTCCGTGGCCTGGCGATTCTCGCCACCAACATGAAAAGCGCGCTGGACAGCGCCTTCCTGCGCCGCATCCGCTTCGTGGTGAACTTCCCGTTCCCCGGCGTGGCCGAGCGCAAGGCGATCTGGTCCTCGGTATTTCCGCTCAAGGCGGCCACCGCGGCGCTCGACATCGAGCGGCTGGCCCGGCTCGCGCTGACCGGCGGCAGTATCCAGGGCATCGCCTTGAACGCGGCCTTCATGGCGGCCAAGGCCGGTGGCCTGATCAACATGCCGCTGATCCTCGATGCCGCGCGCGCCGAATTCCGCAAGCTCGACAAGCCGGTCAACGAGGCGGACTTCCGCTGGCTGGAAAGCGCAGGAGGGCAGTCGTGAGCATCGAGCTGCATATCGAGCGCCTGGTGATCGACGAGGCTGCGCTGGGCGGCGAGCGTGCGGCCGCGTTGCGCCAGGCGATCGAGCGCGAACTGCGCCGGCAGCTGGGGCGGCCCGGCGTCGCCGAGGCGCTGTCCCGCATGGGTTCGGTTGCCGCGTTGCCTTCAGCGGTGCTGCCGCCCGCGCAGCCGCGTGCCTCGTTTGGCGTGCGTGTCGCGTCGGCCGTGCAGCAAAGCCTGGACTTCCACGCCGGTGGCGGAGCGAAGGCTCATGGCTGAGCGAAGCACCAGCCTGCAGCTGAGTCCGCCTGCGTCCGCGCCGCCGCAGGGCGTGCGGCTGCAACGCAAGTGCGCCTGCGGCGCGCATTCGCCCGGCGGCGGCGAGTGCGCGAACTGCGCGAAGAAGCGGATGCAGCGCAAGTCGCATGCCGACCATTCCAGCGATGCGTTCGAACGCGAGGCCGACCGGGTGGCCGAGCAAGTCACCTCCAGGGCGGCCTCGCCGACGGGTGAGGGTGTCGTGCGAAACGGCCTGCATGCGGCCAGTCGTGCGGACGGGTCCCTGGAGTCCGCCCCCGCGAGCGTGACGAGTGTGCTCGGTCATGCGGGGCGGCCGCTCGAGCCGGCGCTTCGGCAGGATATGGAGATGCGCTTCGGTCACGACTTCTCGCGCGTGCGGGTGCACGCCGATGGGGCGGCGGGGCAGTCGGCCAGGGATGTCAGCGCGCATGCCTATACGGTGGGGAACGACGTGGTGTTCGGCGAGGGCAAGTTCGCTCCGGGAAGCCACGACGGTCGCTTGCTGCTCGCCCATGAGCTGGCGCATGTCGTGCAGCAGACCTCGTCCGGCGGAGCGCCTGCGCTCATGCGCAAGGGTTTCGAGAGTACCGTCCAGGTCTGTCATCGCGTGCTCGAGTCGCGCAAGTTCGAGGTCAGCAGCGGCGGCCTGCGCGTCGTGCTGGCCGCGCAGCGGCCGAATACCGAGGTACCCGATTGCGACAACTTCGACTTCAGCGTCACGCTGACGCGATCGGTCGACTGGTGGCCGGACAAGGAGATCGGCACCTGTACCGGGAGCACCGGCGGCATCCGTACGTTCCAGTACTCCGGGCTGCCCGCGGGCACTTATTACCTGACCTTCTCGCGCACGTTCGACAACCCGAACTGTTGCCTGGAAGGCGATCTGGAGGTGTTCGACGAAGCGCAGCAGGGCGACGGCGAGGGCTGCCGGCGCGCCAAGGAATTGACCACGATGGATATCGTGCATGGCGCGCTCGATATAGCGGGGTTGATCCCCGCGCTGGGCGCGATTCCCGACGGCATCAATGCGGGCATTTATGCGGTCCAGGGCGATTGGGTCAACGCGGGGATTTCCGCCGCTGCGGCCCTGCCGGTGGCGGGCGACGGGCTTCTGCTCGCCAAGATGGCCGGCAAGACCGTCATCAAGGTCGAGGCCAAGACGGCCGTCAAGCTCGGCGAGAAGGGTCTGGCCAAGGAGCTCGAGGCCCTGAAGGTCGCCAGCAAAGCCGAAGGCAAGGCGGTCAAGTCGGCGGAGAAGTCGGCGTTGGAAGCCTCGGAGAAGGCCGATGCCAAAGCCCTGGACGACACCTTCAAGGGCGGCAAGGGCGAAGCCGCGCATGAAACGACCAACCAGCTCAAGCGCGGCAACCTCGGCGAGAAGCTCGCCACCGAATCCCTCGCGGCCGATGGCCACACCATCCTGAACTACAAGCCGGGCATCGCGGGCACCAATCAGGGCGGCATCGACATGGTGACCATGAAGGGCGACTTCGTGTACTTCGTCGACAACAAGGCGCTCACGCGCGGCGGCAATGTTTCCTCGGTGTCCGCGCTGACGACGAACTTCTCCAAGAACAAGGCGACCGCCCTGAGCGAACTCAAGGCGGCCTTGAGCAAGGCACCCACCGAATCCGAGCGCCGCGTGCTCCAGCACGCCGTGGACGCGATCGAGGCAGGCCGGTTCAAGAAGGTGGTGACCAACGCCAACCTCACCAGGAACGACGCGATCCTGAGCGGCGTGACCAAGAACCTCCAGTCCCAGGGCATCGAGTTCATCAACGTCTTCTAGCCATGACTGTCGCCACGCACGCCAAGCAGCATTCCGTCGCCACGCCCGTCGCGATCGGCGGTCGCCTGTTGCAGCGCAAATGCGCCTGCGGCACGCACGCGCCCGGTGGTGCCGGCGAGTGCGGCGAATGCAAGAAGCGCAAGGAGGCGCAGGCCAAGCTCCGCGTGGGTGCGCAGGACGACATCTACGAGCGCCAGGCCGACAGCGTGGCCGACGCCGTCATGCGCGGGGCGAGCCGGTCCGCGGGCGCATTGCATGAGGTGGCGACGATCCGGCGTGCGCCGGACGGTGGTGGTTCGGGCGCAGGTGTCGCGCCGCCTCGGGTCGGCCAGGTGCTGAGTGGTGCCGGTCATCCCCTGGATGCCGCCACGCGCGCCTTCATGGAGCCGCGCTTCCGGCAGGACTTCAGTGGCGTGCGAGTACATACCGATACCGAGGCTGGCGAGTCCGCCCGGGCCGTCGGCGCACTCGCCTACACGGTCGGCAACCACGTGGTGTTCGGGCGTGGGCAGTTCCAGCCGCATACGCAGGCTGGCCGCCATCTGCTGGCCCATGAGCTGACCCATGTGCTGCAGCAGGGTGAGGGCGTGCTGCGCCGGGCGCCCGATCCGGCGGTGCTGAAAGAGTTCGACGAGCGCGCCGCCAAGATCAAGAAGGACAAGGTGCTGCTGAAACAGCCCTTCACGGCGCAGCAGGAAGTGAATCAGATCCTCATCGAGGCGCGCACGCGCGACGATCCGCTTTACTACGCGGGCAAGATGGAAGAGCTGCTGGCAACGAAAGAGCAGTCCGAGGAAGAGCAGGCCAAGGAAACCGCCGCGGACACCAAGGATGCTGCTGATGCCGAAACGACCCGTGCCGCGAGCACGACGGGGCAGGCGCACGTAGGCGACGAAGAGGCGGTCAGCGCTCAGCCGGGCCGCGTTTTCAGCAAGATGAAAGCGCCGGGCGGCGAGACCTTCCTGATCGATGCGCGCGACGTCGCCGACATCGCGGTCAAGGTGAAGGTGCATCTGATCCGCGCCGGCAAGGGCACGGATGACGACGTGAAGCGCGTCAAGTCGATGCAGGATGCCATCGAGAAGCGCTCCAGCACGCTGGGCTATAGCGTGGATCTGGATTTCGTCGAGAAGTCCGGTTCGGATGTGTTCGACGTAAAAGTCGATACCAGCCAGTGGACCGTGTCCAACAACTGGGTCGGCGACGACGCGGCGATGGCCCACGAGCTGCATCACCGGCTGGGTCTTTCAGAAGATCGC
The DNA here is from genome assembly GCF_055814425.1 of Dyella sp. CR10. NCBI lineage: Bacteria > Pseudomonadati > Pseudomonadota > Gammaproteobacteria > Lysobacterales > Rhodanobacteraceae > Dyella > Dyella sp. CR10. The sequence continues at coordinate 2,144,554 of NZ_CP185986.1, read as the reverse complement.
TACAACTACATCGAGGCCCACGCGACCAACGAGAAGATGCACGTCAAGGACCGTATCCACTGGTTCCTGATGGAGCTCCACAAGAAGGTCGACAACAACCCCAATTCCATCATGAACGACAACGTGCACTCGCCGCTGGACGACGATGTGTGCCGCGTCGCGGGCAAGTCGTCGAAGACGGATCTGGATGCCTGCGTCAAGCAGCGCACCGATGCGCGCAACAAGGTGCTCGGGCCGCCGCTGGGCATGGCCGCGCGCTGGGCCTTCAAGGCCTTCGAGCGCCTGTCCGGGTTGGCGCCGGAGCCGGCGCATTCGGAGAAGAAGGGCGAGCCGACCATGGAGGACCTGATCCGGCGCCGCGCGGCGAGCATGGCGACACAGCTCTTCGGCACGCCGGTGGCGACCGGCAAGCTGGCAGACCAGGTCGGCGCGACCCGGATGGAGCTGACGCTGTGGAACCTGCAACTGGTGTCCGCGCTGATCGACGGCTGCGACAGTTCGCCGACGGTGTCTCAGCAGGAGCGGCCGCGCATCCGCCTGTGTCCGGAGTTTCTGCGGATCGGGCCAGAGCAGCAAGCGGATGCGCTGCTGCGCGAAGCGTTTCACCTCACAGGCGTCGGCAGCGCCGGTACGGATGCGGCATGCGCCACGCCCGGCTGCGACGAGGCATGCGGCAACGCCAGCAATGCCCAGGCGTGGGCGCGTCTTACCCGTTGCGTGGCGGAGATCTGAGCATGGCATCGCAACGGCCGGCGATTCGCAGCACGACGACGGAGCCCGCGCGGGGGCGAAGCGCGACGAACCTGGTTCAGCGCAAATGCGGCTGCGGTACGCACAGCACCGGCGGCGAATGCACCGAATGCGCCAAGAAGCGCGAACTGGTGCAGCGAAAGGGCGGGCATGGCGCAGTGGCGCACGAAGCGCCCCCCATCGTCGGAGAGGCGATCCGGTCGACCGGACAGCCGTTGGCACCCGCGACGCGTTCGTTCATGGAGTCGCGTTTCGGACAGGATTTCAGCCAGGTGCGCGTGCACACCGACTCGGTCGCGGAGCGCTCGGCGCATGCCATCGATGCCCAGGCCTACACCGTGGGTCAGGATGTGGTCTTCGGCCGGGGGCGCTATGCGCCCGAGAGCGGTGCCGGCCGGCACTTGCTGGCGCATGAGTTGGCGCACGTGGCGCAGCAGAGGAGCTTGTCCGCCGGCTTGCAGCGGTTGACCATCGGCCAGGCCGACAGCCCGCTGGAGCGCGCGGCCGATGCGGCGGCGGACGCGGCGTTGTCGGGGCATGTCGTGCCTGCGGCATCCGCCGGTGCGGATGCGGGCGGCGTGCAGCGTGCGGGCATGGGCGACGTGCACGAGGCGGAGGGTCGCCAGCTTGAACTCGATGCACGCGCCGACGCCGCCGCGAAGAAGATCGTCGGGCCGATGGACGGCAAGTTGGTGACGCCGGAAGAACACAAGGCGATCGATGCGCTGTTGGCCAAGGACAAATTGCCGGCGGCCGCTCCGCTGGCGCACGCCCAGGGCGCGAACTTCCTGCTGCACGATACCTCCGCGCCGATCGGTGCCGCGTCCATCGCCAAGGAGCAGGCCGAAGGGCGCGGGCCGCTGGGCAAGGGCGTGAGCGCCTATGCGCCGCGCGACGGCGCACCCACCGTTGCGCGGCCGGATTTCTTCGAGACGAGGCGTCCCACCACGACGGAGCGTGAGAAAGCGCTCGATGTATTTGCCGACCCCGTCGCCGACGCGAAACTGAAGAAGCCGGAAGAGAAGCTCGAAGCCTGGACCAAGCGCCGCGACCTGTTGTTCCGGCAAGCCTGGAATGCCGCCACGCCGGCGGCGCAGCAGGCCGCGATGGACGGCGCGCTGGCCGGCAAGAACCTCACCCCGGCGGAAATCGCCGCCGAGGAGAAGGGCACGACGAAGGGCAAGGGCAAGAAAGCCAAGCACGTGCCGGGCGCGGCCGAGCAGCTCGACAGCGGCTCCACCGACAAGATCATGACCACTGGCGGCTGGTCCGTCGGCGAGTTGTGCAAGAAGAACGATTCCGCTGGCAGCAAGAGTGTGGCGCAGCCCGGCTCCGAAAAAGCGATGCAGGGCGCCTGCGATGGTCTTCGCGCCTACTTCGGTCAGCGCGAAGTGCGCACCGCTTACACGGCCAGTGTGGAAATCGTGCAGGAAGGCGTGAAGAGCAAGAAGGGCAACCAGAACACTTGCGATCCCAAGAATCCGAACCTGAAGCCGCTGCCGAATCCGCCATACAGCGACAACCAGTACGCCAGCGTGGCCGGTCTCTATCTGCGCGCCGCGCACATTGCCGGGCGGTTCCCCGCAGTAACGACGCATTTCGTCGAGGACGCGTTTATCCAGGGGCATTGCGATCCGCGGTGTTTCGACCTGGGCCGCCTCTATCGCGAGATTGCGGCGCTCATCGGGCATCCGGCCGGCTGCACCTACGGGCCCGTGCCCAGCTACGGACGCACCTGGGGCGTCAACAACATCTGGTGGGATGACGGCGTCTGTCATGGGAAGCCGCCATGAGCATCTACCGGCTCGCAGCAGCAGGACTATCCCGTACCGTCGCGCGCGGTTCGCGCGTGGCACCACATCAGCGGAGCACGGAGCATGGACACACTGCGTAAAGGCGACCAGGGGGCGCAGGTCACCCAGCTGCAGCAGCTGCTGACTCAGCGCGGCTATACCGCGCCCACGACTGGCGTCTTCGATACGCGCACCTGGCAGGCGGTGCGTGCCTTCCAGACGCAGAACCTGGATCAGCATGGCCAGCCGCTCGTGGTGGACGGGACCGTCGGGCCGCTGACCTGGTGGAGCCTGCAGAACCCGAAGCCGTCGATCGTCACGCCGACTGCCGTCGATTACCGCGTGATGCCTGCCACGGGCGGCAGCGCGCGCGGCAGGGCGGCGCTGGCGGCGGCCATCGTCGAGTTGAAGGCTGGCGCGGGCGAGCAAGGCGGCGATAACCGCGGTCCTTACGTGCGCAAGTACCTCGCGCCGGCCGGGCTGCCGGAGGGCAATCCCTGGTGCGCGGCCTTCGTGAGCTACTGCTATCTGCAAGGCGCCGGCGGCGATCAGGCATCCATGCCGTTCGCCTACGTGGCTAGCGCACGCTCCATGCTGGCCGAGTTCAAGCAGCAGGGCTGGGCCTCGATGCCGGGCGACGGCTACGCGCCGCAGCCGGGCGACATCGTGGTGTGGTGGCGGGTGAGCTTGGCCGGCTGGCTGGGTCATGTCGGCCTGGTGCACTCGGTGCAGGACGGCATGCTCTACACCATCGAAGGCAATCGCAGTCCTTCGGTGCAGGGCTTCTCCTATGTGCTGAGCCGCATGGACAAGCTGCTCGGCTACGGACACGTGCCATGAGCGGCTTCCCCGGTTCTCCGCGCATCCTCAAGGGTGGCCTGGTCTTGATCGACCCGGACACCTCGGCGGTACTGCGCGTGATCGCGCTGCAATACAACCCGGACTCCATCACGCGCTCGCTCCAGGTGCAGGCGATCAGCGCGGACGGCGGCGATCGCTCGGAAGTGCTGCGCCTGAAAGGCCCGCCGGTGGAAACCATCAAGCTGGAGGCGGAGATCGACGCCACCGACCAGCTGGAGTTTCCCGATCAGCATCGCGTCGCCACCCAGACGGGCGTGTTCGCTCAGCTCGCCGCGCTGGAGACGATGATCTATCCGACCAGCGCGCAGTTGAACGCCAACGATGCGATGTCGCAGGCGGGCACGCTGGAAATCATTCCGATGGAGACGCCGTTGGCGCTGTTCGTGTGGAGCCAGACACGCATCCTGCCGGTGCGCGTCACCGAGCTGAGCATCACTGAAGAGGCTTTCGATACCGCGCTCAATCCGATCCGCGCCAAGGTCAGCCTCGGCCTGCGCGTGCTGTCGGTGAACGACGTGCCGTCGGGGCACAAGGCGGCGAGCCTGTTCATGAGCTACCTGCAGAACAAGGAACGGCTGTCCGGCATGGCGCCGGCGATGCCGCTGTCCGCGCTGGGCATAACGGGGGTGCCGTGATGAGCGTCGTGTTTCCGCCGACCAGTCGCTATGCGTTGACTCCGACCGGCACGTTCGTGCGCGCCGACGGTGCGCCGGTGGTCTATCTCAAGCGCCGCTTCGTACCTGCGCCGGAAAATTTCTCGCTGCTGCAATGGCATCGCGTGGTGCAGGGCGAGCGGCTGGACAACATCGCCGCGCATTATCTGGGTGACCCTGAGCAGTTCTGGCGGCTGTGCGATGCCAACCGGGCGTTGCGTCCCGAAGAACTCACCGAGACGATCGGCCGCAAGCTGGCCATTACGTTGCCCGAGGGGATACCGGGGGTGCCGCGTGCTTAAGGGCGTGCACCTGACGCTGCTGGTCGGGCCCGTGGTGCCGGTGCCGGTGCCGCAAGCGGTGCTCGATGCGCTGACGCAGATCGAGGTGGTACAGCCCGACGAGGCGGCCGGCGCGTTCACGCTGCAATTCACCCTGAGCGTGCAATCGCCGTTGCATACCCTGTTCCTGTTGAGCGGTGGCGGCGTGGTGCCGTTGCTGCGGGTGATCGTGATCGCCACGGTGAACGGCACGCCGGAGGTGCTGATCGACGGCGTGGTGACCAAGACCGACATCACGCCGGGCGCTGACCAGCGCCATACGACCTTGCAGGTCAGCGGCGACGACCTGACCACGGTGATGCAGAAGCTCGAGTTCTCGGGGCTGCCCGGGTTGCCGTACCCCGCGATGCCGGCCGAGGCGATCGTGGCGCTGCTGCTGGCCAAGTACGCTTTTCTCGGCGTGGTGCCGCTGGTGATCCCGAGCATCGCCATCGATGTGCCGATTCCTACCGATCGCATTCCCACCCAGCAGGGCACGGACCTGGAGTACATCCGCCTGCTCGCCAGCCGCGTGGGCTACGTGTTCTACATCGAGCCCGGTCCCGCGCCGGGCATGAGCACCGCGTACTGGGGGCCGAAGATCAAGGTGGGCGTGCCGCAGCCGGCGCTGAATGCGGACATGGATGCGGCCAGCAATGTCGACAGCCTCAGCTTCAGCTACAACGGCAACGCGCGCAGCCTGCCCATCGTCTATATCCAGAATCCGCAGACCAAGATTCCGATTCCTATCCCGATCCCCGATATCGGGCCGCTCAATCCGCCGCTGGGCCTGATCGATCCGCCGCCGCAGAAGCTCAATCCGCTGCCGGAGACGGCCAAGTATTCGCCGGTGCGTGCCTTGCTGCTGGGCATGGCCGAAGCGGCCAAGTCCGCCGACACCGTCACCGGCAAGGGCAGCCTCGACGTGGCCCGCTACGGCCGCGTGCTGAAGGCGCGGCAGCTGGTCGGCGTGCGCGGCGTGGGGCCGGCGTTCGATGGCCTGCATTACGTGAGCGAGGTGCGCCACACGATCAAGCGCGGCGAGTACAAGCAGAGCTTCAGCCTGTCGCGCAAAGGCCTCATCTCCACCGTGCCGCGGGTGCCGTCATGAACAAGTACTACGGCAAGTACCGCGGCACCGTGTTGCAGAACGTCGATCCGGAGCAGCTCGGGCGCATCCAGGTGATGGTGCCGGATGTGTCAGGCCTGCTGCCGTCGAGCTGGGCGATGCCGTGCGTGCCGATTGCCGGCAAGCAGAGCGGCGTATACGTGGTGCCGCAGATCGGCGCCGGCGTGTGGGTCGAGTTCGAGCAGGGCGATCCGGATTATCCGATCTGGACCGGCGGCTTCTGGGGTATCGCGGCCGAGGTGCCGGCGCTCGCGCTGGCGGGCAATCCGGCCAGCCCCAGCGTGGTGTTGCAGTCGGGCTTGCAGAACACCATCGCGATCAGCGATCTGCCCGGGCCGACCGGCGGCATCCTGCTCAAGAGCACCACCGGCGCGATGATCATGGTCAACGACATCGGCATCACCATCTCCAACGGCAAGGGCGCCACCATCGTGCTGGCCGGGCCCACCGTCACCATCAACAACGGCGCGCTGGTCGTGACCTGAGGGAGATGCGAGCGATGCCCGGTTTCCTCATCCATGTCGGCGCCACGGTCCTGTGCTCGCACGGCGGGCAGGCGCAAGCCACCGTGCCGAATCCGCGGGTCACGGTCAGCGGGCAGCCGACCGTGGCCATGGCCGGGCCATGGGTGGTGGCCGGCTGTGCCTTTCCGCCGCCGCCCGCGGCCAACGGCCCTTGCGTCAGCGCGCAGTTCGTCAGCAGCGCGACGCGGGTCACTTCCAACGGACAGCCGCTGCTGTGTCTCGACAGTCAGGCCATCTGCGCGCCGACGGGGACGCCGCTGCTGATCGTCGCCAGCCAAGTGCGCGTCACCGCCATGTGAGGACGTCATGGACCCCGCGATCAATATCGACTTCCCGTTCGCTTTCGACCGCCGCGGCCGCGCCGCGCTCGCCGGCGAGGACGATCACGTGCGCGACATGATCGAGCAATTGCTGTTCACGCGCCCCGGCGAGCGCGTGAACCGGCCGGACTTCGGCAGCGGCCTGCTGCAGATGGTGTTCGCGCCGAACAGCCCGGAGATCGCCGCGGCACTGCACTTCACCTTGCAGGCGGCGCTGCAGCGCTATCTCGGCGATGTGATCAACGTGGGCTCCCTACAGGTCACCAGCAACGACTCGACCTTGCAGGTGGACCTGAGCTACACGGTGCTGGCCACCGGCGACGTGCGCACCGCCAGCATCAGCGGGAGCGCGACATGAGTATCGAGACCACGCCCGTCGTCGCGCCGATCGGCTGCGGCCTGCCGCCGTCCTGTGCCGTGGCGGCACGGCGCGAGCGTCTGCGCCTGGGCGGCCAGCTCAATGGCATCGACTTCGTGGAAGTCGGCGACGATGGCGTCACCTTGTGCGTGCACTTGTTCGGGCCGATCCCGGAGGGCATCGGCATCGCCAACGTGCGCGTGAGCGGTGGCGATCGCATCACCGGGCTGCGCGTGATCGCGGTCAGCCAGGAGGTCGAGCCGGAGATGCACGACGACGCCTGCCTGCGGGTGGTGCTGGATCGCGAGGGCGATCACTCGTCGTATTGCCTGTGCCTGGTGGATGCCGCCTCCGGCAACGACCCGGCCGGATGGATCGCTTATCCCGGCTTCGATCCGCGTTATGCCTGCGTGGCGCTGCGCTTCCGCCTCGACTGCCCCAAGGATATCGACTGCGCGGCGGGTGCGCCTTGCGTGGAGGCGCCGGAGCCGCCGCCGGAAATCAATTATCTGGCGAAGGATTACGCGAGCTTCCGCCAGCTGTTCCTCGACCGCATGGCGCTGGATTGCCCGGCCTGGCAGGAGCGTCATGTGCCGGACATCGGCATCGCCCTGGTGGAGACGCTGGCCTACACCGCGGATTACCTCAGCTATTACCAGGACGCCGTCGCTACCGAGGCTTACCTCGCCACTGCACGCCGGCGCATATCGGTGCGACGCCATGCGCGGCTCGTGGACTACCGCATGCACGAGGGCTGCAATGCCCGCGCGCTGGTGGCGCTGTCGCTGCCGGCGGGCGAGGTGACGCTCGATCTCGGGCAGCTGCTGTTGCTGGTGCCGCCGGCGGGCGAGTCCGAAGTGACGCCGGGTGGGTTGAACGCCGATCAGCTGGCCAAGGCGCGCGCGCAGGGCGCACTGGTGTTCGAGCCGATGGCGCTGGATGGCGCTGCTGCCATCACGGTCGTCGCGGCCAACAGCGCGATCCGCCTGCATACCTGGGGCGACGAGCTGTGCTGCCTGCCGCGGGGCAGTACGCAGGCGGTGCTGGTCGACGCGCCGCTGCCTGCGCCGCCCGCGACGGGCGATGGCGGAACGGCGCCCGCGGTTGATGCGGTGCGTGCGGCCGTCGCGGCGCAGCGAGCGCTCAAGCTGCAGGTCGGCGACCTGCTGATCTTCGAAGAGGTGCTGGGGCCGGCGACCGGCAATCCGGCGGATGCCAATCCGGAGCATCGCCATGCGGTGCGGCTGACCGCCGTGCAGCCCGGCGTCGATCCGCTCGACGGCACGCTGCTGTTGCAAGTGAGCTGGGACCCCTGCGATGCATTGCCGTTCGACCTTTGCCTGTCAGTGCGCAAGCCGTCGCCCGATTGCGCCTGGCTGCACGACGTGAGCCTGGCGCGCGGCAATGTCCTGCTGGTCGACCATGGCGATCATGTGGCGGGGCAGTGCGACTGCTCGGCACTGTGTGCGCCGCCGGGGCAGGGCGATGGCGACTACCCGGGGCTGGCGGTCGCCAGGGCGGCGATGCCGGACACCTGCCAACGCTGCGCGGCGCTCGCGGAAGACTGCTGGCTGGTGCCGGGCGCGACCGAATACGGCTGCTGCCGTTGCGAAGGTGCCGTGCTGGATGTGCTGCGTCCGCCGGCGGCGACCGGTCACGTATTGCCGGGCACGCCGCTGACCTGGGCCGAGCCGTTGCCCGGGCGCGCCAATGCGCCGGTATGCGAACTGCTGGCGCGCGATCCGCGCGCGGCGCTGCCGCAGCTCGATGTCTATGGTGGCGCGCTGGGCGACGTGCTCGTTGCGGGTATGCCGGGTGCGCAGTGGCGCTGGGTCTCCCGTCAGGATCTGCTGGAGAGCGGCCCGGACGATCGCCACTTCGTGGTCGAGATGGACGATGACGGCGCGGCGCATCTGCGCTTCGGCGACGGCGTGCTCGGTCGTCAGCCGCAGGCCGGCGACTTCTTCCGGGCGCGCATGCGCATCGGCAATGGCACCGCCGGCAATGTGGGGCGCGAAAGCATTGTATGGCTGGCGCTGCGCGACGGCGTGCCGCCCGATGGCCTAGTGCCGCGCAATCCGATGCCGGCCGGCGGCGGGCAGGCGGCCGAGACGCTGGCCGAAGTGAAGTTGTTCGCGCCCGGCGCGTTCCGTGCCCATCCGCTGCGCGCCATCGTCAGCGACGACTACGCCATGTTCGCCGCGGGCGAGCCCGGCGTGCAGGGCGCTGCCTGCACGATGGCGTGGAACGGCAGCTGGTACGAAGCCGACGTGGTGGTCGATCCGCTGGGTCGCGATACCTTGCCGCCGGCGCTTGCCCGGCGGATCCGGGGTGATCTGCAGCGGTACCGGCGCATCGGGCACGACGTCGCCGTGCGGGCGGCGCGCTACGTGCCATTGCGCATCGAACTGTTCGTTTGCGTGTTGCCGGATTTCCTGGTGGCGCACGTGGAAGCGGCCTTGATCGAGCGATTCAGCGCCGGCCTGCGCGGCGATGGTTCTCCGGGCTTCTTCCATCCCGACCGGCTTCGCCTGGGCGCGCCTGTCAGTGTTAGTGCCTTGATGGCGCAGGCGCAGTCGGTAGCCGGCGTGGCGCATGTCGAGGTGCGCGCGCTGGTGCGCCTGGACGGCAGCGCGGTGGACAGCGTGCCGGACGACGGCCTGCTGCACCTGGCGGCTACCGAGGTCGCCCAGGTCGACAACGACCCCGATCATCCCGATCGCGGCAGTATCGCTTTCAGCATGGGAGGTGGCCGATGAGTTGCTGCAGCGCCTGCGGCAAGCACGCCTGCGCCTGCGCCTGCGGATGCGGCGCGGGCACGCGCACGCCGCGTTCTCTCTATAACCGGCCCGGGCTGGACAGCCTCATCTATCGCGTCGGCACCTATGCGGACTTCCGCGCCACCATGCAGCTCGATCTCAGCGACGCGGCGCTGCCTGCGCTGGCGGGGCTGCGCACGCGGGAGCTGGACGATCCGTCGATGGCTCTGCTGGATGCCTGGGCGATCGGTGCAGATGTGCTGAGCTTCTATCAGGAGCGCATCGTCAACGAGGGCTACCTGCGCACCGCCACGGAGCGCTGCTCCGTGCTGCAACTCGGCCGCCTGGTCGATTACCGCCTGCGTCCCGGCGTGGCGGCCAGCGTCTACCTCGCCTACACCGTCGACGACAACTCGCCGACGGTGACCATTCCGGTTGGTGCCAAGGCGCAGTCGGTGCCGGCGCCGGGCGAGCAGATGCAGACCTTCGAGACGGCCGAGCCGCTGGAAGCGCGCAGTGCGTGGAATGGATTGAAGCCGCGGCTGAGCCGCCCGCAGGACATCACGGTGCAGACCATCGCGGGTCTGGGCGAACTGTGGATCGCCGGCAGCGGCAGTAATCTCAAGCAGGGCGACCGGCTGCTGTTCCTGTTCGGCGATTTGGCTACTGGCGTGCAGGCGATGCGTATCGTGCAGTCGGTGGAGCCGCAGGCGGCCGGGGATCGCAGCAGGATCGTGCTGCGGCCCATGGATCCGATCGCCGTGGCGCTGGTGCAGGCCGCCAATGTGGCGATCGATGCGCTGAATGCTTCCGGCGTCGGGCCCAATCATGACGAATGGCTCGGCGCGGTGACGTGGGTGCGCAAGCTGCTGCTGTTCGGCGGCGATCAGACCGACAGCTACGACACCTTGATGAAGCCGCCCTTCGGCAACGACGATCCGTCGCCCGGGCCGCCGGCGGCCGATGCCTTCGCGAAGGCTGCACAGGCGGCCTTCGGCAATGGGTCGGATGGGAATGGCGGTTTCCCGCCGTCGTTCTCCACCTTGTTCGACGCCCTGACCTTGTCGCCGACGGTGCAGCCGGCGAACAGTTTCCTGCTCGCGCGCAATGCGGCGGTGGCCCTGGGCATCGCCAGCGATGCGCGGCCGCAGTTGCTGCTGAATTTCGAGGCGCGGCTGCGGGATACCTTCTACGGTGCGTGGACCAGCGTGCCCAACGGCGTGCCGTCGCCGCAGCTCAGCGGGGTGTTCGCGCTGCGCCTGGCCGCGCCGATGTTTGGCTACAACGCGGTAATCCCGATGGGGCTGGCGGTCAATACGGACAGCGCCACCAAGGGCGCGATTCCTTATGTCTCGGTACCCGGCAACGACTGGGCGCCGAGCGAGACCCCCGACGTGGTGCAGCTCGACAACGCCTACGACGGCATCGCCGCGGAGAGTTATCTGATGATCGCGCCGCAGCGTCAGGATCAGCTGCCGTTCGTCGCCCAGGCCCGGAGCGTGAAAATCCATCCGCGCACGGCCTACGGCATCAGTGGCAAGACCACGCAGGTCGCCCTGGTCAATCCGGGCAGCGAGCCGCTGTGGGATGTGAGCGGCGATACGGATATCGGCAGGCTGCGCAACACGCAGGTGTTCGCGCAGAGCGATGCGCTGACCCTGGCCGATCAAACGATCACCGATGATGTCGGCGATGTTGTCGCCCCTGCCGTCCCGACCGATGGCCCGACACGGCTCACCCTGGATGCGCCCGTCGACGGGCTCAAGCCGGGGCGATGGGTGATCGTGGAGGGCGAGCGCGCCGACGTGCCGGCGGACAATCCGGTGATCTCTGCCGAGCTGGTGATGCTGGCCGCGGTGGAGCAGGGCGCGGACGCGAATCTGTCCGGCGACACCGTGCACAGTACGCTGGTGTTCGCCAACAAGGGCCTGGCCTACAGCTACCGGCGCGATACCGTGAAGGTCTACGCCAACGTGGTTCGCGCGACCAACGGCGAGACCCGCAACGAGGTGCTCGGTTACGGCAACGGCGCCACGCCGTTGCAGCGCTTCTCGCTGAAACAGTCGCCGCTGACCTATGTTTCCGCCGCCACCGTCGATGGGGTGCAGAGCACGCTGGCCGTGATGGTCAACGGCGTGCAGTGGCATGAGGTGCGCAATCTCGCCTTCGTCGACGGCAATCAGCGCAGCTTCGTCACCGCCACCGACGACAGCGGCAAGACCAGCGTGACCTTCGGCGACGGCACGCATGGCGCGCGTCTGCCCACGGGTGTGGAGAACGTCGCGGCCGTATACCGCAACGGCATCGGCACGCCGGGCAATGTAAAGGCCGGGCAGATCAGCCTGCTCACGACCAAGCCGTTGGGCGTGAAGACCGTGATCAATCCGCTGCGGGCTTCCGGTGGCGCGGACGCGGAGACGCGCGACCAGGCGCGTGCCAATGTGCCGCTGGCGGTGCTGGCGCTGGATCGGCTGGTATCGATCACCGACTACGCCGACTTCGCGCGCACCTTCGGCGGCGTGGGCAAGGCCGCGGCGATCAAGCTGGGCAACCAGGTGCGGGTCACCATCGCCGGCGCGGCGGACGCCCCGGTGGACGCCACCTCCGATCTGTACCGCAATCTGTTGCAGGCGTTGCAGCGCTACGGCGACCCGGCGTTGCCGGTAAGCCTGGACGTGCGCGAGCTGCTGGCGCTCACGCTCAGCGCGAAGGTCGGGCTGGTGCCGGATGTGACCTGGGAGGCGGTCGAGCCTCAGGTGCGCGCGGCGCTGCTCGGGCGTTTCGGTTTCGAACGACGCGGCTTGGCGCAGAACGTCTATCTGAGCGAAATCGTCGCCTGCATCCAGTCGGTGCGGGGCGTGGCCTGGGTGGATGCGGACGTGTTCGGTCACCTGGACGAGGCGACCATCCTGGCTGGCTTCGGCATGGGTGGCGAAGAAAACGGCGACAAGGGTGATGGCAGCGTGTCTTTCGCTGGCGTCGCGCGGATCAATACGGTGAGCCATGCCTGCGGACAGACGGCGGTAAACCAGCGCGTGCAGGCGCTGCCGGCGCGCTATGACGATGACGGGCTGCCGCTGCCGGCGCAGATCGCCTGCTTCGTGCCCACCGTGCCCGACACGCTGCTGCTGCAGGAGGCCAGGCCATGAGCGCCAGTCCCGATCGCCTGTACGAACTGATGCCCGTGGTGTACCGCATGCGGGATGCGGACCAGGGCTATCCGCTGCGCGATTTTCTGCGCGTGCTGTCCCGCCAGGTCGACGTGGTGGAGCAGGATATCGCGCGCCTGTACGACAACTGGTTCATCGAAACCTGCGACGACTGGGTGGTGCCGTACATCGGCGACCTGCTGGGCTATTCGCTGTTGCCCGAGGCGGCGGCGCTGGGTGACGAGGGCGCGCGCGCCGCGCGCCTGGGTCGCGTGCTGGCGCCGCGCGCAGATGTGGCGAACACCATCGACGCCCGCCGTCGCAAGGGCACGCTGTCGCTGCTGGAGGATCTGGCGCGCGATGCCGCCGGCTGGCCGGCGCGCGCCGTGGAGTTCTATCGCCGGCTGGGCTGGACGCAGCATCTCGATCACCAGCACCCGCATCGCGGCGGCACGGCCGATCTGCGCGATCCCGGGGTGATGCAGCGCATCGCCTGGGCCGATGGCGCATTCGATCCGCTGGCGCACAGCGTCGACGTGCGCCGCCTCGGCAGCCGGCATCAGCCGGGGCGCTACGGCATTCCGGATGTGGGGCTGTTCGGCTTTCGCCTGCGCAGCTACCCGGTCACCGTTACACCGGCCTATTGCCTGGAAGAGCGCGGCCCGCAGTGCTTCAGCTTCAGCGTGCTGGGCAACGACACGCCGCTGTTCCAGCGGCCGGAAGCGGAACAGCGGCCGACTCATATCGCGCAGGAGCACAACCTGCCAGTGCCGCTGCGGCGCTACCGCTTCGCCGAACGCGGCCCACAGGCCGACTACGCCACGGTGTCGCCGGCTTTGTACGGGCAGGACAAGAGCGTGCTGATCTACGCACCCGACTGGCCGGCCAAGGGGCAGGGCATGCCGGTGCCGATCGATGCGCTGATTCCCGCCGACCTGTCGGCCTGGCGCTACCAGGTGCCGCGCGGCCGGGTGGCGGTCGATCCGGAGACGGGGCGGCTGCTGTTTCCTGCCAGCCAGCGGCCCAGGCGTGGCGTGTGGGTGTCGTACAACTACGGCTTCGCGGCGAATCTGGGTGGCGGCGAGTACGCACGCCTGGTGCCGGAGCTGGAAAACGCCACGCGCTACATCGTGCATGCGCCGTTGCCGTCAGCTGGCACGGCACCGTTGCCGCCCGGGCAGTTCAACAGCATTGCCGATGCGCTCGGCGCATGGGCGCAAGCCAGGGCGGCCGATTCGTCATTGCGCGCGCTGATCATCGAATTGGCGGAAAGCGGTATCTACGAAGGCAGTGTCGATCTGCAGCTGGACGCGGGCGAGGCGATCCAGATCCGTGCGGCCGAACGGACGCGGCCGATCCTGCGCCTGCTCGACGTGCGCGCCAGCCAGCCGGATGCGCTGACCATCGGCGGCGGTGCCGGCAGCCGCGTGCTGCTCGACGGGCTGATGATCGTCGGGCGCGGCGTGGAAATACACGGCGCGGACGATACGGATGGCGGAGCGCAGCCGGACCTGTGCGAACTTGTGATCCGGCATTGCACGCTGGTGCCCGGCTGGGCGCTGCAGTGCGATTGCGATCCGAAGCGCCCCGGCGAACCCAGCGTGACGCTGGACGGCACGCGTGCCTCGCTGCGCATCGAACAGAGCATCGTCGGTGCTATCTCAGTGGTCAGTCCGGCGCGGCGCGGGGAGCCGCCGGCCCTGGACATTTGCGACAGCGTCGTCGATGCCACCGGTGCGGAGCGCACGGCGCTCGGCGCACCTGACGAGGCGGTGGCCTATGTCGAGGCCAGCTTCAGGCGCTGCACGGTGATCGGCCAGGTGCAGGCGCACAGCATCCATCTGGCCGAGGATTGCATCTTCACCAGTGCGGTGCGCGTATTGCGCCGCCAGTCCGGCTGTGTGCGCTTCTGCTACGTACCGCCGGGCTCGCGCACGCCGCAGCGCTTCCATTGCCAGCCCGATCTGGCGCTGTCCGCCGTGCTCGAGGCGCAGCGGCCGCAGGAAGTGCTGCGCGTGGTACCGCAGTTCCTCAGCCTGCGCTATGGCACGCCGGACTACGCCCGCCTGGACGACGACGCCTGCGTCGAGATCCGCACGGGCGCTTCCGATCAGTCGGCGATGGGCGTGTATCACGATCTGTACGAACCGCAGCGCGCGGCGAACCTCGCATGGCGGCTGCAGGAATACACGCCCGCAGATACCGATGCCGGCATTCTTTTCGCGAGTTAGGAGATCGACCATGAAAGGCGATTTTGCGCGGGTCACCTTCGACCCGGCACGACACTACAGCCGGGTGATGCAGCAGCAGGGAAGGGTGTCGCTGGAGGCGGACTGGAACGAGCAGGCCGGCATCCAGCTGTTCCTGCTGCGCACGATGATCGCGGACCTGGTGGGGCCTTGCTGGGCGCCAGGCCAGGGCTTCGCCATCACCACGCAGTCACAGGTTGCCAACTGGCAGCTGGCGCGCGGGCACTTCTACGTGGATGGCATCCTTTGCCAGAACGAGGACGTGTGCACGCTGGGAAGCCAGCCTTATGCGCCGGCGCCCGCGGATGCCGGCGGCGACTGGACGCATCCGCCGGCCAGTTTTGCGTTGTGGCTGGACGTGTGGGAGCGCCATCTTTCCGCGATCGAGGCGCCGGAGATCGCCGATCCGGCCTTGAATGGCGTGGACACCGCGTCGCGCGCGCAGACCGTGTGGCAGGTGCGCCTGCTGGATCTCGATCCCGCGACGCTCACGGCAACGCTGGATGCGGTGACGGCCGCGTTGAAGCTGCGTCTGCAGGCGGCGGTCAAACAGGCCGATCAGGATGCCATCAACCAGCAGATCGCCGAAGTCGCTCAGCTGCACGACCGCATCGCCGCCGGCAATCTGTCTGCCAATGGCAATCCCTGTCCCACGCTGCGCCAGGTGCTTGGCTCCCGGGCAACTTATGCATGGCCGGCGCTGACGGCCCGGCTCGGTCCGGTGGTGTCCGACAACGACCCTTGCGTGATCGCCGCCGACGCGCGCTATCGCGGCTGCGAAAACCAGCTGTATCGCGTGGAGATCCACCAGGGCGGCGCAGCGGGCGCGCTGGATGCGCCGTCCGGGACCAACTTCAAATGGTCGCGCGAGAACGGCTCGGTGATCTTCCCCCTCATCAGCGCCGACAGCACGCCGCAGAGCGACGGCAGTGCGCAGCTGGCGGTAACGGTCGGCATACTCGGACACGACCAGCGCCTCGGGCTGGCGGTGAACGACTGGGTGGAGCTGGTCGACGACGACTACACCCTGGCGCAGCGCGCCGCGTCATTGCTGCAAGTGATGGCGATCGACGTGGCGCAGAGGGTGGTGACGCTGAGCGTGCCGAAGAACGTCACGCCCTATGCGGTCAGCAACGATCCGGCCAGGCATCCCTTGCTGCGTCGCTGGGATCAGAGCGGCAGTCTCGATGCGCAGGGTTGCGTGCCGCTGGTGGAAGGCCAGACCTTCGAGCTGGAAGACGGCGTGCAGGTCACCTTCCAGCCGGGCGGCATCTACGCCAATGGCGATTACTGGGTGATTCCTGCGCGCGTGGCCGGCAACGGCATGCTGGACTGGCCGCAGGCTCCGGACGGCACGCCGGCGGCGGTGCTCTCCAGCGGCATGCATCACCAGACGGCGCTTGGCGTTTTCGGTGCGCAGGGTGATTACAACGAATGCTGCTGTCGCTTCGATTCGCTCTGCTCGCTGATGAGAAATGCCGACAGGGGAGTCGTCAATAATCTCGACGTTCAGCCGGCGAAGGTGCTCAAGCCTGCGGCGAAGAAGGCGGGCGGCGCGCAAGCCGCCAAGGGGAAGCCCTAGGTCGATGGCGGTTGCTGGGTGTGGCGCGCCATTCCGGCTGCTCCCGTGGTGGCGATGCGGGGCTGCGCGACGAGCTTACGGGTCCGCGGGCGTCTTCAGGGCATGGCGCAGCGAGGCCGACAGTTGTTCGATGCGGTACGGCTTGCGCAGCAGTTCCACGCCTTGCGACGAGAGGTCTCTCGCATCGAGCGAGCCGCGCTCGTAGCCGGAGGTCAGCAGTACCGGCAAGCCCGGGCGCATGTCGCGCGCGGCCTTGGCCAGTTCGGCGCCGGTCATGCCGTTGCCCAGGACGACATCCGAGAACAGCAGGTCGATATCCGGATGCGCTTCGAGCAGGGCGAGTGCCTCCGCGGCGCTGCCGGATTCGCGCGTGGCGTAACCCAGCGAGCGCAGGAAGGCGAGCGCGATGCCGCGCACTTCCGGTTCATCTTCCACCACCAGGATGGTTTCCCGGCCTTGCCGTACCGGCGTCGCGGCGGCGGACGGTTCGCGCGGGGCGGCGTGTTCCCAGGCCGGAAAATGCAGGCTTACGCGCGTGCCGTAGCCGAGCTGGCTGTCGATGCTCAGGTGGCCGCCCGATTGCTTGACGAAGCCATACACCATGCTCAGGCCCAGGCCGCTGCCCTTGCCGGCTTCCTTGGTGGTGAAGAAAGGCTCCAGCGCACGCGCCTGAACCTCGGGCGCCATGCCCATGCCGGTGTCCGCGACGCGGAAGACCACATATGTGCCGGCGGACATCTTCGGGGTGGCCTGGGCTTCGTCGATGTGATCCAGGTGGACCGACAGCGTCAGCTGGCCACCGCGGGGCATGGCGTCGCGCGCATTGACCGCGAGATTGATCAGCGCGGTGTCGAATTCGGCCGGGTCCACGTGGATCGATGGCGCATCGCGCGGGCATTCGGTGATGACGCGGATACGCTCGCCGAGCGTGCGCGCCAGCATCTCCCGCAGGTCGTCCAGCGCCTGCGCGGGATGCACGGGGCGCGGCAAGAGGCGGCGACGGCTGGCAAAAGACAGCAGCTTGCTGGTCAGGGTGGCGCAGCGGTCGGCTGCGCGCGTCGCGCTTTCCACGATTTCGCTCTCCGGCGAGGCGGGTGGAAGCGACATGGTCAGCAGCTGCAGGTTGCCGGAAATCACCGTCAGCATGTTGTTGAAATCGTGCGCGATGCCGCCGGTGAGCTGGCCGATCGCATCCAGTCGCTGCGCATGCGAGAGCTGCTCTTCGCTGCGGCTGCGCTGGACCGCCGCGGCCAGCATGTTCGCGACCGACTGCAGGAAATGCAGCAGGTCATGGCCGAAGCTGTCCGCCTCGCGCGCGGGCACGACCAGCAGGCCCATCGGGCCGTAGCGGTCAGGCAGCGGGACGATCGCGGCGTCGCGGAAATCCGTGCCCTTGAGCAGGGCGGTGGCGTCATCGGCGGAGCGCGAGAGCACCGTGGGGCCTTCCTCGGCGCGCGCCGGCGACGTCGTCCACGGGGCGCGGGAAAGGCGCCGGGTCAGGCTGCGCGCCAGCCGGTCGGGCAGGCCGATGGCTGCGCGCACGTGCAGGTCCGTGTCGTGCGCGTCGCGGAAAAGAATCAGTGCCGCCTCGGTATGGAGCGCTGTAGCGACCAGCGTCGCGATGCTATCCACCGCCGCATCGAGGTTCGGCGATTCGAGCAGGAGGCGGCTGGCCTGGGCGAGGAAGGCGTCGTAACGCGCACGCGCCAGCGCCTGTCGTGCGCGCTGCGTTTCGGAGATGTCGCGAATGGAGGCGGCGAACAGCGTGTGCTGGCCGTCCTGGATCGGGCTCAGGCCGATTTCCACCGGGAACGGCTGGCCGTTGCGGCGAACGCCGGTCAGCTCATAACCGGCGCCCATCGGCCGCACGCGCGGGGTGGACATGTAGCGGGCGCGGTGCTGGGTGTGCATCTGGCGCACCTGCTCGGGCAGCAGGGCTTCCACCGGCAGGCCGCGCAGCTCGCCCTCGCCGTAGCCGAACAGGCGGTCGGCCTGCGGGTTGGCCAGCACGATCACGCCATCGTGACCGACCACGATCATGGCGTCCGGCGCGGTGTCGAACAGTGCCTTGAACAGATCCGCTCCGGCGGGCTTGTCGCGCGAGTCGTTCATGGGCGGCGCACCTGGCCGGTGAACATGTACCCGGCGCCCCGCACCGCCTTGAACAGAGGCGGGCGGTCGGCAGAGGCATCGATCTTGCGGCGCAGCCGGCTCAGCTGCACGTCGATCGCGCGGTCGAACGGACCGATGTCGCGGCCATGGATGCGGCTCATGATGTCGTTGCGCGACAGCACCCGGTTGGGGTGGTCGAGGAACAGGCACAGCAGGTCGTACTCGCCGGTGGTCAGCGGGACATCCCTGCCGTCGGCGTCGAACAGCGCGCGGGCCGCCGGATCGAGCCGGTAGCCGGCGAATTCCAGGATCCCGGACGGCGGTGCGGCGGGTGGTTCGTCTGCTGCTTTTCCGGACGAGCGCCGCAGCACGCTGCGCACGCGCGCCAGCAGTTCGCGCAGGTCGAAGGGCTTGGTGATGTAGTCGTCCGCGCCCAGCTCCAGGCCGACCACGCGATCGACCGACTCGCCGCGGCCCGAGACGATGATGACCGGTCCGCGCCAGTGTTCGTGCAGGTAACGGGTGAGGGCGAAGCCATCTTCCCCGGGCAGGCCGAGGTCCAGCAGGATCAGGTCCACCGGGCCTTCGGCCAGGGCCTGGCGGAGCATGGCGCCATTGGCGGCGACACCCACCTGGAAGCCCTGGCTGGAAAAATAGCGGCTGACCAGCAGTGCGATCTCGCTGTCGTCCTCGACGACCAGCAGGCGAACGGACGGCGGCTCCGCGGAGGGACTGGTGCGCATGCGATCCTCGGTGGACGGGCGCTCCGTGCCTGAACGGCTCGTGGCGTGGCGAAAGAGTACATCTGTCCGGACTTGCGCGTTAATCCCGGCCGCCACCCCGCGCATGGCTGCAGGAATTCACACTTGATTGGCATCAACATGGCCCATGCGGGCTTCGCGTAGATCAATGCCATGCCATCCGACACCTATCCGCCCATCGACACCGCCACGGCCCGCACCCCGCCGCGCCACTGGCTGCGCCGCCTCGGCGCCGGCCTGATTACCGGTGCCGCGGACGACGACCCCAGCGGCATCGCCACCTATTCGCAGGCCGGCGCCCAGTTCGGCTACGGCGCGCTATGGACCACGCTGTTCACGCTGCCGCTGATGATCGGTATCCAGACGGTGAGCGCGCACATCGGCCGCGTCACCGGCCGTGGCCTGGCGGCGAACATGCGGCGGCATTTCCCCCGGCCCGCCTTGATCGCGCTGGTATCGCTGCTGCTGGCGGCGAACATCGTCAACCTGGCCGCCGACATCGGCGCCATGGGCGCGGCGCTGCGCCTGCTGCTGGGCGGGCCGCCGGTGCTGTACGCACTGGCCTTCGCAGCGCTGTCGCTGCTGCTGGAGGTGGTGATTCCTTTCCCGCGCTACGCGCCGCTGCTGAAGCTGATGACCTTGAGCCTGTTCGCCTACGTGGCGACGGTCTTCGTGATCGACGTGCCGTGGGGCGAGGTGTGGCGGTCGCTGGTGCCGCGCGGCTGGCCGTGGCACGACTATCTGGTGACGGTGGTGGCGGTGTTCGGCACCACGATCAGCCCGTACCTGTTCTTCTGGCAGGCCTCGGAAGAGGCGGAAGAGGAGGAGGCGGATGCCGCCCAGTCGCCGCTGGTGACGGCGCCGGAGCAGGCCGATGAGGCCTTCGCGCGTATCCGCTTCGACACCGACGTGGGCATGATCTACTCCAACGTGGTGGCGTTCTTCATCATGCTCACCGCCGGCGCCGTGCTGCATGCGCATGGCGTCACCCACATCGATACCGCCGCCGACGCGGCCGGTGCGTTGCAGCCGCTGGCCGGCCCCTTCGCCGCCACGCTGTTCGCCATGGGTATTGTCGGTACAGGCCTGCTGGCCGTGCCGGTGCTGGCGGGCTCGGCGGCCTATGCGGTGGCCGAAGCGTTCGACGTGAAGGCCGGGCTGGGCAACAAGCCCGGGGATGCGCGCGTGTTCTATCTGATCATCGCCGGGTCGACCGTGCTCGGCGCGATCCTCAGTGTGTCGCGCATCGATCCGATCCGCATGCTGTTCTGGGCGGCGGTGATCAATGGCGTGATCTCGGTGCCGTTGATGATCGGCATCATGCTGATCGCCACGCGCGAAACCGTCATGGGCGCGTTCCGCATCACCGGCTCGCTGCGCTGGCTGGGCTGGCTGGCGACGCTGGCGATGGCCGTCGTGGTGGCGGGGATGCTGCTCTGAGGGGTCAGCCGGCCAGCATGGCGGCGCCAAACGCCAGCATCACGGCGCATGTGCCGGGCGCGATGCGCCATGCATAAGATCGCGTGCCTTTGACGAAGGCCACCACGCACTTCAGTGACGAATTGGCCACCAGCGCGGCGAAGATGCCGCGCAGCGCATCATCGCGGGCGATGCGGCCGATCGCGTCCAGCTGCGCCGCCGAAGCCGCGGCGGCGTGGACGTCGATCAGCCCGGACAGCGCCATCACGCCCGCCGTGCTGCCAGGCCCGAGCCACTCGCGCGCCATCGCGGCCAGCGCCATCACGCCGGCGAGCAGGGCGACGAAGCGGACCGCCGCCAGCGGCTCGAACGGACGCGTTCCGGCCAGTGCGCGCACCTGGTCGCGGTCGGTCAGGAGGTGGCGGCTGGACATCAGCGCGGCGAGCACCGCGGTCGCGCCTGCGACTACGAGCGGCACGGCCAGTTGCCGCAGCAGCGAAGGCGAGACCGTTCCCAATACGACCGCCAGCTGCGCCACTGTGCCGACGTTGGACATCAGTCCTGCGCTGGCCGCCGCCGGGGCCAGTGCCGGCGACAGGCGGGCGCGCTCGCCCATGCCGGCGATGGTGGCGGTGCTGGATACGAAACCGCCGGCCAGGCCGGCCAGTCCCAGCCCCAGGCGCGAGCCGAACACGCGCAGTGCGAGGTAGCCGAGCGAAGCGATCGCCATGATCGCCACGGCCAGCCGCCACAGCTTGCGCGGGTTGAGCACCTGCCACGGGTCGATGGCGCGGTCAGGCAACAGCGGCAGCACCACGAACACCGCTACGACCAGGATCAGCAGATCGTGCAGCTCCCGCTCGGACAGCCAATGCCTGGCCAGGGCATGCAACCGGGCCTTGCTGGCCAGCACGACCGCGACGATCACGCCCAGGGCGCTGGCCAGGGCACGTTCGTGCAGCGCCAGCATGCCCAGCAGGAAGGCAGCCAGCATGGCCACTTCCGCGGTCGGGCCGGCGCCATCGGCGCGGCGTTGCCAGCGGCTCATGGCGACCAGTGCGGCCACGGCGAAACCGGTCGCCAGGATGGCTGGCGTGCCAAGCAGGTCTGCCACCGCGCCAGCCAGGGTGAGCAGCACGAAGCTGCGCAGGCCGGGTTCGCCGCGCGGGCGGTCCGAACGGCCTTTGGCGCGTTCGCGCTGCAAGCCGATCAGCAACCCGATACCCAGGGCCGCCGTCAGGCCGGCCAGGTCAGGCGCTGACACGGCCGCTTACCGGCAGACCAGCACCGACACGTCGCAGTTGAGTATCACCTTGCGCGTCGAGTCGCCTTGCAGCAGTTCGCTCAGCCCGCCGCCGGCATGCGCCCCCATCACGACCAGGTCGCAGCCATATTTCGTGGCTGCGCCGGCGATGGCGGCGTAGGGGCGGTTGTCGAACACGTGTTCGGTTTCGCAGGTGACGCCGGCGGCCGTGGCGGCGGCCAGTACGCCGCCCAGATGCTCGTTGGCGCGAACGATCGCGCGCAATGCGGGCATCTCGCCCTGGATGACGTCGGCCACCAGGCTCACCGCCGGTTCCGGCGCGAGCACCCGCAGCACGCGCAGCCGCGCACCCAGTCGCGCGGCCAGCTCGACACCGGCGCGCTCCGCGCGGCGCGCGGCCGGCGAATCGTCGGTCGCCAGGAGAATGTGCTTGAACATGAGTGGCTCCTCCGCGGGCAGTGGCCCGCGCATGGAATCAGCCTCGCGCGGCTGCGGCGGCGGCTTATTGATGCCGGTCAAGCGCCGGTGCCGGGGCGCGGCCGGCCGTCCCGATCGTGCCCGCCAGTGGCGCGCAGTTGATCGGCGTCAAATCATGCCGGGTGCGAGAGGCATACACAGGGCATGACGATTTCCGCTCGCCGGGGACGGCGCCATCCATCGACAGCCAGGGCCATGCCATGACCACGACCGCACCGCAGCCCGCCAAGGGCTCCTTCGAAAACTTCCCGCACCTCCTCGCCGGCACGCACTGGATCGAGCATTTGCGCGACGGTACGCCGGTACTCATCCGGCCTTTGCGCGCGGAAGACCGCGAGCGCGAAGAGGACTTCATCCGCCGACTGTCGCCCACTGCGCGCCGCTATCGGTTCCTGGGGGATTTCCGCCAGCCGAGCCAGGCGCTGGTCGACCAGCTGATGAAGGTGGATTTTCCGCGCCAGGTCGCCTTCGTGGCGCTGCTGCACGACGAAGGCAAGTTGCGCGAAATCGGCGTGAGTCGCTACGCCGCCACCAGCGAAGAGCACCAGTGCGAATGCGCGGTGACGGTCGCCGATGACTGGCAGAACCGGGGGCTTGGCGTGCTGTTGATGCGCCACCTGATCGACGTGGCGCGCGCCAATGGTTTCAAGCGCATGTTCTCGATCGACGAGGCATCGAACGAATGCATGCACAGCCTGGCCGACTTCCTCGGTTTTCGCCGCGAGTTGTCGCCGGACGATCCCGCTCGCGTGATGCACACGCTGGACCTGTGACCGGAGCCGCCCATGACCTTGCGCCTGCATCGATTCGACGCGTCCAGTCGCGCCGCCATCCCGCGCGGCGAGATTCGCCATTTCCCGACGGAGATTCTCGCTTTGGTGACGTCGGCCGGCCCCTGGAGTCCCGCGGTCATGGCGGCCTTCGCGCTGGCCAAGCCGTGGGATAGTCACGTCACCGGATGCTTCGTCGATCCGGTGCTGCGCACCTTGCATGGCGTGGATGCCGAGCCCAGCGTGCTGTCGCTGCTGCTGGAGCTGCCGCGCGATACGGAGGGCGAGGCCGAGGCCTTCGCGACGCTGGCGCGCCGCTGCGGCGTCGAGGGGGCGACCTGGATCTGTGCGCAAACCGGGCTGGCGCGCTCGATGCACCAGCTCGGCGCCTGGCACGACCTGATCGTGCTGGAGCGCGATATCGGCAATGACGATGGCGGCTTCGAGCTGCTCGGCGAGGCCTTGCTCGGCTGCCGTAAGCCCTGTCTGGTATTGCCGCCGCGCTGGGACAAGGAGCTGGCATTCGAGCGCGTGCTCCTGGCGTGGAATGGCAGTCTCGAAGCGGTGCGCGCGATTCATGCCTCGCTGCCGTTCCTCGCGCTGTCGCGCGAGGTGGTGCTGGTCGACGGCGCGGCCCCGGTGCTGGAGGACGACGGCAAGGTTATGCCGTACTTCCATCCGATCGAGCATCTGGCACGCCATGGCATCGCCGTCACGCGGCGGCGTATCCATACCTCCGCGCACGAGGCGGGCGACGCGCTGCTGCACGAGGCCGGACGGATGAATGCGGATCTCCTGGTGATGGGCGCTTACGGGCGCTCGCGGCTGCGCGAGCGAATTCTCGGCGGCGCCACGCGGCGGGTGCTGGCACAGGCGTCCCTGCCGGTGCTGATGCAGCACTGAGCGTTCAATCCAGCGCGATCACCTCGTGCAGGTCGGGAATCCGGCTGGCGATGCCGCGTTGCTGCAGCATCTCGCTCATCGCGGCCATGCCGCGCTCGTATTCGCCATGTACCAGAAAGACTTCGCGCCGCGCCGAGTGGCCCAGCCAATCCAGCAGCGCGCCCTGGTCGGCATGCGCGGAGAAACCATTGATGGTCCATACCTGCGCGCGCACCTGGATATCTTCGCCGAACAGCCGCACCGACCTGGCGCCATCGACGATGCGCCGCGCCAGCGTGCCCTGCGCGGCATAGCCGACGAACACCACGCTGCTGCGCTCGCGCCACAGATTGTGCTTGAGGTGATGCCGCACCCGGCCGCCGGTGCACATGCCCGAGCCGGCCAGGATGACTGCGCCGTTCTCGATGCGGTTGATCGCCATCGACTGTTCGACGTCGCGAATGAAGCGCAGCCCCGGCATGGCGAAGGGGTCGCTGTCGCGCAGCTGGTCGAGAAACGGCCGGTCGAAGCATTCGGGGTGGCGGCGGAAGATCTCGGTGGCCGAGATCGCCATCGGCGAATCGAGGAACACTGGCATGCGCGCGGGCAGCTTGCCCCCGGCGGCGCCCAGGTGCAGGTAGTAGAGGATTTCCTGGGCGCGTTCCAGTGCGAAGGTCGGGATTACCACGTTGCCGCCCCGCGCAAAGGTTTCGTTGATGGCGCGATACAGCTCTTCCACCGAGTCGGGCAGGGCGCGATGCGGGCGATTGCCATACGTCGTTTCCATCACGACGTAATCGGCCGCCGGGGCGGGCGTGGGATCGCGCAGGATCGGCCGCCCGGGATTGCCCAGGTCGCCCGAGAACAGCACGGTGCACGTGCGCCCCTGATCTTCCAGCGTGAGCAGAATGGAGGCCGAGCCAAGAATGTGGCCGGCATCCAGATAGCGCGCCGTAATGCCGGGCGCCACGGTGATGGAGTGGTCGTAAGCCACCGGCTGATCGAAATAATCCAGGCTGTGGAACGCATCGTCGAGCGTGAACAGAGGCAACCCGGCGTGCTCGCCGCGACGCCGGCCGCTGCGTTCGGCGCGGGCGGCATCTTCTTCCTGCAGGCCGGCGGCATCCAGCAACACGATGCGGGCGAGGTCGCGCGTCGCCGATGTGGTCAGGATTCGCCCCTGGAAGCCCTGCCGCACCAGGCGCGGGATGCGGCCGCAGTGATCGAGATGCGCGTGGGTGAGCAGCAGGGCATCGATATCCGCCGGGTCGAAGCCGAATGGCTGGTAGTTCAGGTCATGCTGGTCGCTGCCGCCCTGAAACAGGCCGCAATCGATCAGGATGCGCCGCTCTCCGCAGCGCACCAGATGGCAGGAGCCGGTGACTTGCCTGGCCGCGCCGTGGGCGCTGTAGCTCATGCCTGCGCTCATGCCTGCCGCCTCCGCGATCCTGGCGAGATATCGCCAGCAGCACTCGATGAGAGCCTCAGCGGCATACCAGCACCGGCACCACGCTGGTCTGCAGCACCCGCTGCGTCTCGCTGCCCAACAGCAGCTTGGTGATGCCGCGCCAGCCGTGCGAGGCCATCACGATCAGGTCGCAATGGAGTCGCTGCGCCTCTTGCACGATCCGGTCGCCGGCCAGGTCGCTGACCACGTGGCCGCCGTCGTAAGGCACGCCGGCTTTCTCGGCCAGGCTGCGCACTTCGGCGAGATAGGTTTCCGCGCGTTCGACGGCGCCTTGCATGTAGGTGGCTTCGGTCGCCGCGAGCATCTCCGCCACGTAGGTGAAAGTGTGGAATGGCGGAATCACGTGCAGGGCATGGACGCGCGCCCCGCACGAGCGGGCTAGTTCGATGCCGAGCTTGACGCCGCGCAGGGATACTTCGGAGCCGTCGGTCGGTAAGAGAATGTGCTTGAACATCGGTGTCTCCTTGCGCATCGCGGCGGTCAGCGGCAGCTGTAGCCGCCATCGATCACCAGTTCGCTGCCGGTGATGAATTTCGCTTCGTCCGAGGCCAGGTACACCGCGCCCCAGGCGATGTCGTCGGCCTCTCCCATGTGGCCCAGCGGATGCAGGGCGGCGACGCCTTGCCGGTTGGTGGCCGCATCGCCGTCGAGGGTGGCGAGGTGGTGTTCCACCATGGGCGTCCAGATGAAGCCCGGATGGATCGAGTTCACGCGGATGCGATCGGCCGCATAGAGCAGGGCATCGGTCTTGCTCATCAGGCGTACCGCGCCCTTGGAGGCGTGATACGGCGGCACGTCCGGCGCGCCGACCAGGCCATAGATCGATGAGAGATTGATGATGCTGCCGCCGCCGGCCTGGCGCATCGGCGCGATGGCGTGCTTGGTGCCGAAGAACACGCCTTTGACGTTGATCGCCTGCACGCGGTCCCATTCGGCCTCGGTCAGTTCGTGCGTGGGCTTATTGGCGCCGGAGATGCCGGCGTTGTTGATCAATACGTCCATGCGTCCGAAGTGCGCGACGGTATCGGCCACGGCGCGGCGCACATCGTCTTCCACCGCCACGTCGGCGTGCAGGTAGCAGGTGCGCTCGCCGAGTTCCTGTGCGAGCGCGCGTCCGGGTTCGTCCAGGACGTCAACGATCGCCACGCGCGCGCCGGCCTCGACCATGCGCCGCACGCAGGCGGCGCCGATGCCCAGTGCGCCGCCAGTAATCAGGGCGACTTTGCCTTCGAGCCTTTTCATCGGTGATCTCCCAAAAGTTGCCCGGCCGGTCTGTGCCGCCATGCTGGTCAGGCATGGCCCGCGATCCGTGCGATCGATCGACGTGCCGGGTCGATGGCGTCGCCAGTCCTGGCCTCAGAAGCGTTTCGAGAGCGCCGGGATGTCGCGCATGGCAGGTCTCCGCAGAGACGTGATCCGTGTCTGCAAGGCACTGTAGGCAGGCGGCGCGGGAGCGTGTTGATTTGCGTCAATCGACGCTGGCGTGCGCAGGCCGGGCGTCGTGAAGGTCATGACGCCGGGAGGTCGGCATGAACGTTCGATGCGCCGTATCGACATGCGTGGCGCGGCGACGCCATGCCTATGGCTCGGGCGGAGTGCCGGGGCGGGATCGGCGGTGTGGGTGTTATCGGCGCGAGCCGGTCATCGCGCTCGGGCCTGTACCGGGCGCGTCGTCAGTGCGAGTCGCCCGCCACATCCGAGCCGCTGCCGCCGACCAGGATGTCCAGGTCGGCGCCGAGGTGGGCCTGCTGTACGTGGTCGACGTAGAGCTTCGCCCAGCCGCGTTCCGGCGCCGGCGGTGCTTTCCATTCGGCGCGCCGGCGTGCCAGTTCGGCGTCGTCGAGGTCCAGATGAAGGCGGCGGCCGGGCACGTCCAGTTCGATGATGTCGCCGTCGCGCACCAGTGCCAGGTTGCCGCCGGCGGCGGCTTCGGGCGAGACGTGCAGTACCACGGTGCCGTAGGCGGTGCCGCTCATGCGCGCATCGGAAATGCGCACGATGTCGGTGATGCCGCGGCGCAGCAGCTTGGGCGGCAGCGGCATGTTGCCGACTTCGGCCATGCCTGGGTAACCGCGCGGGCCGCAGTTCTTCAGCACCATCACGCAGGTTTCGTCGATATCCAGTGCGTCGTCGTCGATGCGCGCCTTGAAGTCGTCGATGTTCTCGAACACCACGGCGCGACCGCGATGTTGCAGCAGGTGCGGGGAGGCTGCGGAGGGCTTGATCACCGCGCCGTGCGGCGCGAGGTTGCCGCGCAGCACGGCGATGCCGGCTTCGGGCTTGAGCGGTGCTTCGATCGGGCGGATCACTTCGCGGTTCCAGCACGGCGCGCTGGCGATGTTCTCGCCCACCGTGCGGCCGTTCGCGGTCATGGCGCCGAGGTCCAGGTGCGAGGCGATTTCGCGCAGCACCGCAGGCAGGCCGCCGGCGTAGTAGAAATCTTCCATCAGGTATTCGCCCGATGGCTTGAGATTGACCAGGCAGGGCAGGTGGGAGCCGAGCCGGTCCCAGTCGTCCAGCGTCAGGTCGACGCCGAGGCGGCCGGCCAGTGCCAGCAGATGGATCACCGCATTGGTCGAGCCGCCGATGGCGGCGTTGGCGCGGATGGCGTTCTCGAAGGCGGCGCGGGTGAGGATCTTCGACATGCGCAGATCCTCATGCACCATTTCCACGATGCGGCGGCCCGACAGGTGTGCCAGGCGGAAGCGGCGCGAATCCACGGCCGGGATCGCTGCGTTTTCCGGCAGCGACAGTCCCAGGGCCTCGACCATGCTGGCCATGGTCGAGGCGGTGCCCATGGTCATGCAGCTGCCCTTGGAGCGCTGCATGCAGGCTTCGGCCTCGACGAATTCCTCCTGCGCCAGCTCGCCGGCGCGCACCATTTCCGACATGCGGATCACGCCGGTGCCCGAGCCGATCGGCTGGCCGCGCCAGTTGCCCGACAGCGAGGGGCCGCCGGACAGGCCGATGGTCGGCAGGTCCACGCTGGCTGCGCCCATCATCAGTGCGGGCGTGGTCTTGTCGCAGCCCATCAGCAGCACCACGCCGTCGATGGGATTGGCGCGGATGGACTCTTCCACGTCCATGCTGGCCAGGTTGCGGAACAGCATGGCCGTGGGGCGCATCTGGGTCTCGCCCAGCGACATCACCGGGAATTCCAGCGGAAAGCCGCCGGCCTCGTAGACGCCGCGCTTGACGTGCTCGGCCAGCTCGCGGAACGAGCTGTTGCATGGCGTCAGCTCCGACCAGGTATTGCAGATGCCGATCACCGGGCGCCCGTCGAACAGGTCGTTGGGCAAGCCCAGGCCCTTGAGCCAGCTGCGGTAATAGAACCCCTGTTTGCCTTCGCGGCCGAACCATTCCTGACTGCGCCTGAGCGGCTTCTTGGGTGAACCCATGGGTGGCGTGGAAGACCTTGGCTGTAGACGGGAAACGGCGCGCTTCGGCGCGGGCCGGACGGCTTTACGGCCAAAATCCTAGCGGGCATAGTGATACGGTAAAAATAACAAATTTCACTAATTCGATATGCATACGTATATCGATAGCGCCCGACGGAGGGCAGGCATGCAAGGTCGACAAGTCACGGCAACACCCATCACCACCTCGTCCATGGCCGAGGTCCGCTATCCCGATCTGCAGGGGCGGCGCGTCTTTATTACCGGTGGCGGCAGCGGCATCGGCGCGGCGCTGGTGGAAGCTTTTGCCGCGCAAGGGGCGCAGGTCGCGTTCGTGGATCTGGCCGAGGCGCCGGCCGCCGCGCTGGCCGAGCGAGTGGACGCCGCGGGGCATGCCCGGCCCTGGTGGCGGCGCTGCGACGTCGCCGACGTGGCAGCCTTGCAGCTGGCCATCGCCGAGGCGGCGGCGGAGCTTGGCGATTTCCACGTCCTGGTCAACAACGTCGGCAGCGACGATCGGCATGCGCTGGAGGAGGTCACGCCCGCGTACTGGGATCGGCGGATCGCGATCAACCAGCGGCCGGCGTTCTTCGCCATCCAGTCGGTGGTGCCGGGCATGCGGCGCCTGGGCGGCGGGGCCATCGTCAATCTCGGTTCCACCGGGTGGCAGACCAAGACGGCGGGCTATCCCGTGTACGCCGCCGCCAAGTCCGCCATGCACGGCCTGACCCGCGGGCTGGCGCGGGAGCTGGGTGCCCGGCGCATCCGCATCAATATCGTCACGCCGGGCTGGGTAATGACCGAGCGCCAGGTGCAGCTGTGGCTGGACGACGCGGGCGAGCGCGAGCTTCAGCGCAGCCAGTGCCTGCCCGACAAGGTGTACCCGCGGGACATCGCGGCGATGGTGCTGTTCCTGGCGTCGGATCAGGCGCGGGCATGCACGGCGCAGGAGTTCGTGGTCGATGCCGGGTGGTCGTGAGCGCGTCGCGCGCTCAGGCGTAGACCTCGGCCGCCACCTCGTTCAGCGCCTGCAGCACGGTCTTCGCGCCGGGCGACAGCAGCCAGTCGGTGCGGGTGATGATGCCGAACGAATCCATCCGGCAGGACAGCTCCACCGGCACGATCCGCACCATGCCGTGCTCGGCGTAATGCAGGGCGACGTCCCGCGGCACCACGGCCAGGTAGTCGCTCTCCTGCAGCATCTTGGTCAGGAACAGCAGTGCGGCGGTGCCGATCACGCGCTGCGGTGCCTGCAGGCCGGCGCTGCGGAACATCAGCTCGAAACGGTGGCGCAGCACGCTGCCTTCCGGCGGCACGATCCAGGCCGCGCCGGCCAGGTCGTCCAGGTCGGGCGCGGGCAGGGCGAAGATGGGGTGCTTCGGCCGCGCGATGGCGCAGACCTCTTCTTCGGCCAGCGCCTGGTAATGCAGGTTGCGGTTGTCGTGGCCGGCGAACAGGCGCCCGACCATCAGGTCGAGGCGGTTCTGCTCCAGTCGCTCGAGCAGCACGTCGCTGCTTTCCACCAGCAATGACACGCGCAGGTCCGGGTGGGCCTGGGAGATCCGCGCGAGCGCCGTGGGCAGCAGGCTGACTGCCGCGCCGGCGATGGCGCCGATGGCGACCGCGCCGGCGCGTCCGGCCTTCAGTGATTCGATCTCGGTGCCGGCGGCATTCAGGCCGGCGAGGGCGATCCTGGCGTGGCGGATCATGCTTTCGCCGTACCAGGACGGGCGCATGCCGCGCGGCAGCCGTTCGAACAGTGATACGCCGAGCATGTCCTCCAGATCCTTGAGCAGCTTGGACGCCGCCGGCTGGGACATGTTGAGCACCTCGGCGGCGCGGTGGATGTTGCCCTCTTCCTCGATGGCGATCAGCAGCATCAGCTGGCGGGTCTTCAGGCGCGCGCGGACGAACCAGGGCGTGGGACGCATGACAGCCTTTCGATAATAGATTTCATATAGGTTACGACGAAATATCTATTTGTCGTATATCGATTTCACATGCAGGATCGACATGTTTCCGACCTGCCGCGCTGGGGTGCGCACAGGTCCGGGGTTCACTTTTTGGGGCTGGCGCTGCCGCCGGCGGGGATGCGACACGATGCGCTTGATCCAGCTGCTTGACGATTCCGGTGCCACGCGAGTGGGGGTGGTCGATACGTGGGGCTCGCAGGTTCGTCTGCTGGATGACGTGGATTCGACCTACGCCCTGGCGACCCTCGCCATCCAGGGCGGGCGCAGCCTCGATGCGCAGGCCGAACGGCAGGGCGGCGAGACGCGACTCGACTACGCAGCACTGCTGGCGAGCGACCGTGTGCTCACGCCGCTGCACCATCCGGACCCGGCGCATTGCCGCGTCACCGGCACCGGCCTGACCCACCTGGGTAGCGCCGCGGCACGCGACGCCATGCATCAGAACCTCAAGCAGAAGGCCGAGGCCGGCGCGCTGACCGACTCGATGCGGATGTTCCAGTGGGGTGTGGAAGGCGGCATACCCAAGGGCGATGCGCCCGGTGCGCAGCCCGAGTGGTTCTACAAGGGCGACGGCAGCATCGTGGCGGCGCCGGGCGCCGCTCTGTCGTCGCCGGACTTCGCCCTGGATGGCGGCGAGGAGCCGGAACTGGTCGGGCTGTACTTGATCGGTCCGGACGGCACGCCGCATCGCCTGGGCTTCGCCATCGGCAATGAGTTCTCCGATCACGTTACCGAGCGCCAGAACTACCTGTACCTGGCGCATTCCAAGCTGCGCGCCTGCGCGGTCGGGCCGGAGCTGCGCACCGGCGAGCTGCCGTCGGATCTGCGCGGTTCCAGCCGTATCCGCCGCGGCGATGCGGTGCTGTGGGAGAAGCCGTTCCTGACCGGCGAGGCCAACATGTGCCACTCGCTGGCCAACCTAGAATACCACCACTTCAAGTACGCCGCGCATCGCCGGCCCGGCGATGTCCATCTGCATTTCTTCGGTACCGCCACGCTGAGCTTCGCCGACGACGTGCGCGCGCAGCCTGGCGATGTCTTCGAAATCGAGCTGCCCGAACTCGGCGCGCCGCTGCGCAATCCGCTGCGCGGCGCGGCGACCACTTTCGCGTTGCACGGGGTGCGTCCGCTGTGATGCCGGTCGGCCGTGGCGGCAACCGGATGGGAGGATGGATGAAGAACGCATGCGTACTCGGCGCCACGCTGCTGCTCGCGCTCGCCGGTTGTTCGCGCGATGCGGGCAAGCAGGCCGGGCAGGTCACCGTGGGCTTCAGCCAGGTCGGTGCCGAAAGCGAATGGCGCACCGCCAATACCGCATCGGTGAAGGCGGCGCTGGTTGCGCCGGGCTTCGACCTGAAATTCTCCGATGCGCAGCAGAAGCAGGAAAACCAGATCAAGGCGTTGCGCTCGTTCATCGCGCAGCGCGTGGACGTGATCGCCTTCTCGCCGGTGGTCGAATCCGGCTGGGAGCCGGTGCTGCGCGAAGCCAAGGCCGCCCGCATTCCGGTGGTGCTGACCGACCGCGCGGTGAAAGTGTCTGACGACTCGCTGTACGCCACGCTGATCGGTTCGGACTTCGTCGAAGAAGGGCGCAAGGCCGGGCGCTGGCTGCTCAAGGACAGCGACGGCAAGCCCGGTCCGATCCGCGTGGTCGAGCTCCAGGGCACGGTCGGATCGGCGCCGGCGATCGATCGCATGAAGGGTTTCCACGAGATCATCGACACCGACAAGCGCTTCGAGCTGGTGCGTTCGCAGAGCGGCGACTTCACCCGCGCCAAGGGCAAGGAAGTGATGGAGGCCTTTCTCAAGGCCGAGGGTGGTCATATCGACGTGCTGTTCGCGCACAACGACGACATGGCGATCGGCGCGATCCAGGCGATCGAAGAGGCCGGGCTGAAACCGGGCAAGGACATCCGCATCGTTTCTATCGACGGCGTGCGCGGGGCGTTCGAGGCGATGAAGGCGGGCAAGCTCAACGCCACCGTCGAGTGCAATCCTCTGTTCGGTGCGCAGCTGGCGCAGTTGATTGGCGACGTTCACGCCGGCAAGCCGGTGCCCCGCCGGATCGTGGTCGAGGAGGGTGTGTTCACCCAGGATCAGGCCGCAGCCGAATTGCCGGGACGCAAATACTGATGACGGCGGTGCCGCCCGTGCTGCAGGCGCGCGGCCTGGGCAAGCGCTTCGGCGCGACACTGGCGCTGGACGATGTCGATCTGGTCCTGCGCGCGGGCGAAGTCCATGCCCTGATGGGGCAGAACGGCGCCGGCAAGTCGACCTTGATCAAGCTGCTCACCGGGGTGGAATGCCCCGATCGCGGCAGCATCGAACTCGATGGTCGCGTCATCGCACTGTCCGATCCGGCGCAGGCGCAACGCGAAGGGATCGGCACGGTGTATCAGGAAGTGAACCTGTGCCCGAATCTGTCGGTGGCCGAGAACCTGTACGCCGGGCGCTATCCGCGCCGGCGCTGGCTCCGCGCCATCGATTGGCCGCGGGTGCGTGCCGACGCGCGTGCGCTGTTGCGCCAACTGCACCTGGAGCTCGACGTCGATGCGCCGCTGGGCAGTTATCCGGTGGCGATCCGCCAGATGGTGGCCATCGCCCGCGCGCTGGGTGTGTCGGCGCGCGTGCTGATTCTCGACGAGCCGACCTCCAGCCTGGACGAGGGCGAGGTGAAAGAGCTGTTCCGGGTGATCGCGCAATTGCGCGAGCGTGGCATGGCGATCCTGTTCGTCACGCACTTCCTCGATCAGGTCTATGCCGTGAGCGATCGCATCACGGTGCTGCGCGATGGTCGACGTGTCGGCGAATACGCGGTGGCCGAGCTGCCGGCGCCGGCCCTGGTGACCGCCATGGTGGGGCGCGAGCTGTCCGTATCGGAACGTAGTGCGGAGGATCGGGCCATCCCGGGCGACGCCCCGCTGGCCATCGATGCGCACGGGCTGGCCTGTCGCGGCAAGCTGCATCCGGTGGATCTGCAGGTGCGGCGCGGCGAAGTGCTTGGCCTGGGTGGCCTGCTGGGCTCCGGGCGCACGGAGTTGGCGCGGCTGCTGTTCGGCCTGGATCGTGCCGAACGGGGCGAGCTGCGCATCGGCGAGGAGAGCGTGCAGCTGCGTCATCCGGCCGAAGCGGTGGGTCGTGGCCTGGGCTTGTGTCCGGAAGAGCGCAAGAGCGAAGGCATCGTCGCCGAGTTATCGGTGCGCGAGAACATCGTGCTGGCGCTGCAGGCGCGCAAGGGATGGCGGCGCGGCATGTCGCGCGCCCGGCAGGAAGTACTGGCCGAGCGCCTGGTGCGGGCACTGGGCATCAAGGCTGCCGACATCGAGACGCCGGTGGGGCTGTTGTCCGGCGGCAACCAGCAGAAAGTGGTGCTGGCGCGCTGGCTCGTCACCGAGCCGAGGCTGCTGATCCTGGACGAGCCCACGCGCGGCATCGACGTGGCCGCCAAGCAGGAGCTGATGGCCGAGGTGGCGCGACGCGCACGCGAAGGCATGGCCGTGCTGTTCATCTCGGCCGAACTGGAAGAGCTGACCCGCTGGTGCGACCGCATCGCGGTGATGCGCGAGCGACGCAAGGCCGGCGAGCTGCCTGGCGGCAGCACCGAGGCACGGGTGCTCGCGATGATCGCCGGGGGCTGAGCAGGCATGGTCGAGGCGACCCAGGCAGTGACCGATGGGCCGGAACCAGTGTCGCGCTGGCGTCGCGGCCTGCGTCTTTGCCTGGCCCATCCGCTGCTGTGGCCGGTGCTGACGCTGGCGCTGCTGCTGGTCGGCAACAGCGTGTTCAATCCGGGTTTCCTCGCGCTGCAATGGCGGGAGGGGCATCTGTACGGCAACCTGATCGACATTGCCCATCGGGCCGCGCCGCTGGCGCTGGTGTCGCTGGGCATGACCCTGGTCGTCGCGCTGCGCGGGGTGGATATCTCCGTCGGCGCGGTGCTGGCGATCGCGGCGACCGTCGCCGCGTGGACCGTGGGGCGGACTACCGCGAATGGCTCCGAAGGCCTGCTGCCGCTGGTGCTGGCGGTGCTTGCGGCGTTGGCGACAGGCGCTTTGTGCGGCCTGTGGAACGGCTGGCTGGTGGTCAAGGCCGGCATGCAGCCGATCGTGGCGACCCTGATCCTGATGGTGGCGGGGCGGGGTATCGCCCAGTCGATCAGCGGCGGGCAGATCCTCACGCTTTACTACGCGCCGTACTCCTTCCTGGGCAACGGCTTCCTGCTCGGCTTGCCGTTCTCGCTGTTCGTGGTCGCCGCGGTCTTCGCGCTGCTGCAACTTGTCCTGGGCAGGACGGCGCTGGGCTTGTTCGTGCGCGCCATCGGTTACAACCCGCAGGCGGCGCACGTGGCCGGCGTGCGGGCCCGGGCGATCACGCTGGGCGCGTATGTGTTCTGCGGCATCGCCGCGGCGCTGGCCGGGCTGCTGGTCAGTTCCAACGTCAACAGCGCCGATGCCAACAATGCCGGCTTGCTGCTGGAGCTGGATGCGATTCTCGCGGTCGCGCTGGGCGGCACCTTGCTGGGCGGCGGTCGCTTCAGCCTGGCGGGCAGCCTGCTGGGTGCGCTGATCATCCAGACGCTCACCACCACGATCTATGCGATCGGCGTGCCGCCGCAGGTCAATCTTGCCGTCAAAGCCGTACTGGTCTTCGCGGTGATACTGCTGCAATCGCCGGTGTGCCGCGCCTCGGTGCGCGCACTGCTGCGGACGAGCGCGGGGCGGACGTCGTGAATGCCGTCGCATCCACTGTTGCGCCTGGTGCTGCAAGCCGTCGTCCATGGTGGCGTCGTCCGGCGCGAGTGACACTGCTGGCGACGCTGGCCTTGTTCGTGGCCATGGCGGGCGCCGGCGGCGTGCTCTATCACGGCTTTCTGACGCCGCAGGTCTTTCTCAATCTGCTGGTCGACAATGCCTTCCTGTGCATCGTCGCGGTCGGCATGACCTTCGTGATCCTGGCTGGCGGCATCGATCTCTCGGTGGGAGCGGTGGTGGCCTTCAGCACCGTGCTGGCGGCGGACCTGATCCAGCGGCACGGCTGGCATCCGCTGGCGGCCATCGGGCTGGTGCTCGCCGCGGGCACGGCGTTCGGGGCGGCGATGGGGTGCCTGATCCAGCGCTTCAGACTGCAGCCGTTCGTGGTGACTCTGGCCGGCATGTTCCTGGCGCGCGGCGCGGCGACGCTGATCAGCGTGGATTCGATCGACGTGACGCATCCGTGGCTGGCCTCGATCGCGAACCTGCGCATTCCCCTGGCCGGCGGCATGCTGTCGGTCGGTTCGCTGGTGGCCCTGGGGGTGGTGAGTGCGGGCGCGCTGGTGGCGGGCGCCACGCCGTTCGGTCGCGCGGTATATGCGATCGGCGGCAGCGAGTCGTCGGCGCGCCTGATGGGCTTGCCGGTGGATGCGACCGTGGTGCGTGTCTATGCGCTGAGCGGTTTCTGCGCGGCGCTGGCCGGCGTGGTTTACATGCTCTACATGCTGTCGGGCTACAGCCAGCACGCGCTGGGCCTGGAGCTGGACGCGATCGCCGCGGTGGTGATTGGCGGGACGCTGCTGGCCGGCGGCAGCGGGTACGTGCTGGGTACGTTGCTGGGCGTGCTGGTGCTTGGCCTGATCCAGACGCTGATCGTGTTCGACGGCGAACTCAGTTCCTGGTGGACGCGCATCGTCATCGGCGCGCTGCTGCTGGCGTTCTGCCTGCTGCAGCGGGTGTTCCGGGCCAAGGGGGTGAATCCATGACGGCATGGCGTTCGTGTTTTGCAGTCGTGCGCGGCAAGGAGGTCCGGGCATGGCCGTGAGCATGCCGGCACAGGCGTCGTCGATGCCGCTGGCGGCCACGGCGCCGCGGCTGAGCCTGCGCGAGAAGGTGGGCTACGGGTTGGGCGATGCCGGCGGCAACGTCGTTATCGTGCTCACCATGAATTTTCTGAATTTCTTTTACACCGACGTCTACGGCATCAGCCCCGCGACGGTGGGGATGATCTTCCTGGCGGTGCGTGTGTTCGATGCGTTCGCCGACCCGGTGATGGGCATGCTGGCGGATCGCACTCGCAGTCGCTGGGGGCGCTACCGGCCGTGGCAGTTGTGGGTTGCCGTGCCGCTGGGCATCGCGGTGATGCTGGCCTTCACCGTGCCGCCGCTGCAAGGCCAGGCCCGTATCGCCTGGGCCTGCGTCACCTATCTGTTGTTGTCGCTCGGCTACACGGCGATCAATGTGCCGTACTGCGCCATGATCAATGCGATCACCGTGTCGCGGCAGGAAGTGGTGTCGTGCCAGTCCTGGCGGTTCGCGCTGTGCGGCGCGGCGGCGCTGCTGGTCTCGGTCGCGTTCCCCTGGCTGGTGGAGCGATGGGGTGGCGGGCAGGGCGCGGCGCGCGGTTATCAGCTGGGCGCGGCGGCGATGTGCGCGCTCGCCGTCGTCATGCTGCTGTGTTGTTTTCTGTGGGTGCGCGAGCGGGTGCCGCTGCGCAGCGAGCCGTTCTCCCTGCGCCGGCTGGCCGATGCCCTGCGGCGCAACGACCAGCTGCAATTGATGCTGGTGATGTCGTTCCTGCTGATCACCATCCTCAATGTGCGCGGCGGCGGCTACCTGTATTTCATCACCTACGTGCTCAAGGGCGATGCACGTTATTCGTCGCTGTTCTTCGGTGCCGTGGCGCTGGCGGCGATCGCCGGTGCCTTGCTGGTCGGGCCGTTGTCGCGGTGGATGGATACGGTGCGGTTCTATCGCCGGGTGAACCTGGTGCTGGCGGTGGTGTCGGCGTCGATGTGGTTCATCCCCGGCGGTGCCGACGGGCAGATGGCCTGGCTGGCGGCGATGTTCGTCAGCGGCGTGGTGCTGGGTTTCTGCCTGCCGCTGCATTTCTCGGTGATGGCTTTTGCCGACGATTACGGCCAGTGGAAAACCGGCGTTCGCTCGTCCGGCATGAATTTCGCCTTCAACCTGGTCTTCATCAAGCTGGCCTGGGCCTCCGGCGCCGGCATCATCGCGCTGGTGCTGTACCTGGTCCAATACAAGGCCGGTGCCGCGCAGTCGGCCGCGGCGCTGAGCGGCATCACCGCGATCCAGACGCTGATTCCCGCGGCCATTCACCTGCTGCTCGCTTTTACCCTGGGCTTCTGCCGCCTGGACGACGCGACGATGAGGCGCGTCGGGCACGACCTGCAACAACGCCACTCGGACTCCCTTGCATGACCACTGCGACACCCCACGCCCAGGCGCCCGACCTGAAGCACATCCGCCTGACTTCGCCGTTCTGGGCACGCTACCAGGCGCTGGTGCGCGAGGTGGTGGTGCCTTACCAGTGGGAGGCGTTGAACGATCGCCTCGACGACGCGGAGCCCAGTCATGCGATCGCCAACTTTCGCATCGCGGCGGGGCAGGCGGCGAGCGAATTTCGCGGCATGGTCTTCCAGGACAGCGATCTCTACAAATGGCTGGAGGCGGTCGCGTACCTGCTCAGCCGGCAGCCGGACGCCGCGCTCGAACAGACCGCCGACGAAGCGATCGCGCTGATCGCTGATGCGCAGCAGGCCGATGGTTATCTCAATACCTATTTCATCGCCAAGGCGCCGCGCGAGCGCTGGACCAATCTGACCGAATGCCACGAACTGTATTGCGCCGGGCATCTGTTCGAGGCGGGCGTGGCGTACTTCCGGGCCACCGGCAAGCGGGCGCTGCTGGAGGTGTGCTGCCGCTTCGCCGATCACATCGATGCGGTGTTCGGCCCCGGCGCGGATCAATTGCATGGCTACCCCGGACATCCTGAAGTGGAGCTGGCGTTGCTCCGGCTGCACGAGGCGACCGGCGAGCCGCGCTACCTGGCGCTGGCGCGCTACTTCATCGAGCAGCGCGGCACCTCCCCGCATTTCTACGACATCGAATACGAAAAGCGCGGACGCACCTCGTATTGGGATAACCATGGTCGCGACTGGATGGTGCGCGACAAGGCCTACAGCCAGGCGCACCTGCCGATCGTCGAGCAGACGGTCGCCACCGGGCATGCGGTTCGCTTCGTCTATTTGCTGACGGGCGTGGCCCATCTGGCGCGCTTGAGCGGCGACGAGGCGAAACGCCAGGCCTGCCTGCGCTTGTGGGACGACATGGCGCGGCGCCAGATGTATGTCACCGGCGGCATCGGTGCGCAGGGCTGGGGCGAATCGTTCACCAGCGCCTACGACCTGCCCAACGACAGTGCCTATGCGGAGAGCTGCGCATCGATCGGCCTGATGATGTTCGCCAGCCGCATGCTGGAGATGGAGGGCGACGGGCGCTTCGCCGATGCGATGGAGCGCGCGCTGTACAACACCGTGCTGGCGGGCATGTCGCTGGACGGTACGCGCTTCTTCTACGTCAATCCGCTGGAGACGGTGCCGCGGGCGATGCCGGGCAGCCATGTCTACGATCACGTCAAGCCCGTACGCCAGCGCTGGTTCGCCTGCGCCTGCTGCCCGCCGAACATCGCGCGGCTGCTGGCGTCGCTCGGAAGCTACATCTATACGCAGCGCGACGATGCCTTGTACGTGAACCTCTACCTGGGCTGCGAGGCGGAGTTCGAGCGCGATGGCGCGCGCTTCACCTTGCGCCAGAGCGGCGACTATCCGTGGGGCGGGCGGGTCGAGCTGGAAATTCTTGCCGGCGCGCCGTTCGCCACCACGCTCGCGTTGCGTCTGCCGGAGTGGTCCGCGCAGGCGCAGCTGCATGTCAATGGCGAGGCGATGGATGTCGTGGCCGAACGAGGCTACGTGCATCTTGCGCGGCAGTGGCATCCCGGCGATCGCATCGTGCTGGAGCTTTCCATGCCGGTGCGGCGCGTGAGCGCGCACCCGTTGCTGCGACAGGCTGCCGGCAAGGTCGCGCTGCAACGCGGGCCGCTGGTGTATTGCCTGGAGCAGGCCGACAACGGCGCCGATCTGCATCAGCTGGCCCTGCCTGCGAACGCCACGTTCGAAGTGCGTCCAGGCGAGGGGGTGCTCGGCGACAAGCAGGTGATTCATGCCGAGGGCATGCGCAGCCTGCCTGACGGCGGCGATGCGCTTTATCGCTACGACGCCGGCGCGCCGGTGCCGCAGCGCCAGCCGTTGGTCTTCGTGCCGTATTTCTGCTGGGCCAACCGTGGCGAAGGAGAAATGCGCGTGTGGGTCGATACCTGTTGATCGAGTGAGGCCGCGACGGCGCCGACAGGCATCGTGAGGCCTGGATTTGAACGAACGAAACGGAGCGTGTCCATGCCGAGCATGGACGGCGCCGGGGTGGTCATGCCGTCACGAAGTGGCGGCAGGGCGGCGAGGGGTTGGGGCCTCGCCGTGCCGGGCCGGGGCGAGATCGCTCCGGCGGTGCGTTGAGCTGCATCCATTCACAAGAGGGGAGTCATCCATGTCGCCGAATCGAAAGGGGGAGTCATCCATGTCACCGAGCCATGCTCGCGCCGCTGTTTCCACCCGATGTCCGCCCGGCCGGCCGCGTCCGCTGGCGCTGGCCGTGCTCCTGGTGCTGGCGTCCGCCCCTTTGTGGGCGCAGGACGCCTCGCCGGACACCGACAAGAGCGCGGACAAGAAGGCCAAGACGCTGGAGAGCGTCGTCGTCACCGGTTCGCATATCCGGCGCGTGGATATCGAAACGGCGAGCCCGGTGATCACCATCGACCGGCAGCGGATCGAGGACACCGGCAAGACGACCATCGGCGACCTGTTGCAGGACATGCCGGTGATGGCCGGCTTCCAGACCAATACGTCGATCAACAGCGGTTTCAGTCATGGGCGCGCGCTGGTGTCGATGCGCGGCCTGGGGCCGGAGCGCACGCTGGTATTGCTCAATGGCCATCGCATGACCGGGCCGGCGAGCAGTGTCGCGGCCGCGCCGGGCGTGGATATCAACTCGATCCCGGCGTCGATGGTCGATCATGTGGAGATCCTTACCTCCGGCGCCTCGGCGATCTATGGTTCGGACGCCATCGCCGGCGTGGTCAACATCATCCTCAAGGATGGCTATGACGGCGGCGCGCTCGAAGCCGGCTACGGCATCAGTGGCCATGGCGATGACATGCGCCGCAACTACGCCGCCGAATGGGGCAAGACCTGGGAGAAGGGCAGCCTGATGGTGGCGGCCGGACGCAGTTCCCAGAACGCCTTCTACAACAGCGACCGCAGTTTCGCCGCGCACCAGCTCAGCTACAACAACGGCGTGATCGGCTACATGACCGGCAGCAACACCCGGGCGATCCTGGCGAACGGTTCGGTCGTGGCGCCCAACGGCGGCGTGGGTCCGGGCATGCTGACACCAGGCGACTATCATGCTTTCGGCAGCAACCCTGGCGACCGCTACAACTACTACGCCACCCAGTACATGATGACGCCGGGCGAGCGCAGCAACCTCTCGCTGCGCGGCACGTACAACGTGACTGCCGATACGCAGGCCTATGTGGACTTGCTGTGGACGCGCAGCAAGACCACCTCGCAGCTGCAGCCGTACGGCATCAGCCCGGGCAGCACCGGCGCTGACATCAGTGTCAATCCGTACAACCCGTTCGGCGCGGACCTGTCCAACTATTACCTGCGTTCGCCGGTATTCACCCGCCGCTACGTGTCGTCGATGACGCAGCTCAATACGGTCGCCGGCCTGCGCGGCGCGTTCGGCGAGTCGAGCTGGCATTGGGACGTCAGTGCCGGCTATGCGCGCTACAAGGATAGTCTGGTGCGCTATGGCTTCGCGGTGACGTCGCAGCTGGCCAAGGTGTTCGAGACGGCCAATGTGTTCAATCCGAACGATCCGGCGACGATCGCCGCGCTGCGCTCGACTCTGCTGCCCGTCGACCTGACCGACCAGAGCACCACCAAGAGTGTCAACTTCGGCACCAACGGCACGCTGTTCACGCTGCCTGCCGGCGAGGTGAAAGCTGCCTTCGGCCTGGATTACCGCCGCAACGATTTCAAGCAGGGTACGCACAGTTCGGTGGCTTCGGCCGATGCCTTCGGCGCCTGCGACTACATGGACGGCTGCATCCTGCGGCAGGGGCATGGCGAGTCCATCAAAGAGGTCTATGGCGAGCTGCTGGTGCCGTTGCTGAGCGATGCGCCGCTGGCGCATTCGCTGAACCTCAACATCGGCAGTCGCTATTCCAAGTACAGCGCGTGGGGCAATACCACCAACAGCTCGCTCGCGCTGGAGTGGCGCCCGGTCTCCGACCTGCTCGTGCGCGGCACGGCTGCGCAGGTGTTCCGCGCGCCGGCGCTGGGTGACTTGTACGGTTCGCCGTACCAGGGCATCAACGATGTGGGTACATATAGCGATCCCTGCGAGGGCTATACCGGCGGGGCAGGGCCCGGCGGCTGCCAGAACGTGCCGACCGACGGCAGTTTCACCAACAAGGGCGCGATGACGGTCTATGTCACCGGCAGCGCCAATGCGCACTTCAACTTGCAGCCGGAGTCCGGCCACTCCTACGACATCGGCGCGGTCTACGATCCGGACTGGCTGCCTGGCTTCTCGGCCAGCGTGGATGCCTGGCGGGTCGAGATGAACCATATGATCTCCGGCACCGATTACACCTACGTGCTGGACCAGTGCTACAAGGGCAGCGCAGCCTTCTGCTCGCTGGTATCGCGCGACACCAACGGCCAGTTGCGCAGCGTCACCGTTCCCTACGCGATCAATTACGACAAGGTCGAGATCCGCGGCTACGACATGGGGCTGAACTATCAGCGCGATGCCGGGCGCTGGGGCCGCTTCCAGTTCGGCCTGGATGCGACGCTGATGTCCCGTTACCTGGTCGATGGCGCCAGCCACAACTACGTCGGCGAGACGTCGAGCCAGGGCAACCTGCCGCGCCTGCGCGCGAACCTCAATGTCGGCTGGGATTACCGCGACTGGCATGCGGGCTGGACCGCACGCTATGTCGGCGGCAGCACGGTCGGCAGCGCGTATGACAACTACTGCTTCAATACCGACGCCAACGGCAAGTGCGTGTACTTCAACGTGCCGCACTATGTGATCCACAA
Organism: Dyella sp. CR10; assembly: GCF_055814425.1. Lineage (NCBI taxonomy): Bacteria > Pseudomonadati > Pseudomonadota > Gammaproteobacteria > Lysobacterales > Rhodanobacteraceae > Dyella > Dyella sp. CR10. Next base: position 2,101,591 of record NZ_CP185986.1, on the reverse strand, counting down.
CATCTCGGTGAACCGCAAGTTCCCGGCCTGGCACCTGACCGCCTCTATGGGCGTGGACAATGCCTTCGACAAGAAGCCGCCGATCTACTACGGGTACTACTCCAACGCCTCCAATACCGACGCCTCTACCTATGACACGGTCGGGCGTTACTACTGGGCGAGGCTACGGTGGGAGTTCTGATGGGCGGTCGCGTGGGTTCGAATCCCCGTGGGGATTCGAACCCGAAGCGCCCGTCGGGGAGGTGCCGGCGGGTGCTGGCACTGTCGCTGGCCATGATCTGCGTCGTCGTGCCGCCGGGCACGACGGCGCAGGCGCGCCCGGAAGATGCGGTGTCGCACAGCAATGCCGACATCGGCTACCCGCGCTTCAAAGGCGACCCGCATCCTATGCCGGCGACAGGCGTGGCGTTCTCGCCGGGCGGCTATCTGGGGAAGATCTTTGCCGGCGATGTGGCGCGAGGCGCCGGCAGCGAGCCTGGCAGGGATTTCTGGATCGACCGTATGCTGGCGCGCGAAGGCACGGGCGGCGGTTTCGGCGATAGCAACAACTGGCTGTTCTCCCGCGGCCGCGCCGCCTACATGTACACGCACAAGCCCGACGAGCCCGGTTTCGTCGGCGATGCCGCCTATGGCTTCAAGACCGGACATGATGCGTTGTTCCGCCTGCGCGTCGAACTCGATGGCAAGCCGCTTTCGCTGAAAGAGACGAGCGCCGCGCGGCGGCAGACGCCGAGCTATTTCTGCACGGTATTCGAGGACGCGGCGGCGGGCGTGCGGCTGCGGCTGGTGAAGTTCATCACCCAGGAGAACGTGGCGGTAGCCGAGGTGGCGCTGTCCTCGCTCAACGGGAAAGCGCATGCGGTCACGCTCAAGGCCATATCGCCGATGGCCTCGCATGCCGAGGGCGATGAGCTGGTCGGCGCGTTCCAGCTTCACAACGACATCACTACCGTCTTTCCGCGCTTCTCCGGCGAGGGCTTCGCCGTCGATGGCGGCACGCTGGTGCGGCGCCTGCCGGTGCCGGCCGCGGGTGAGACGCTGACCGTCAAGCTGCAGCTCGGCCTGATCACGCGCGAACTGCCGTCCTCGCTGGCCGAGTATCGACGCGTCGCCGGCGAATCGCCCGCGCAGGCGTATCGTCGCCATGTCACCACGTACAACCGCTGGTGGTCCGACCACATTCCCTATCTGAATACGCCCGAGGAGAACATCGACAAGACGCTGTTCTATCGATGGTGGCTGCTGCGCTTCAACTTCCTGGATGCCGGCGTGCCCGGCAACGATTACCAGTTCCCGGTAGCGATCGAGGGCGTGCTCGGCTACGACAACGCCATCGTGCTGACCACCGGCATGTTCATCGATGACCTGAAATACCTGCGCGATCCGGTCTATGCGTACGGGTCGTGGATCGGTGCGGGCGAGGTGGCCGGCGGCGGCAAGTATGTCGACAACCCCGGCGCGCCGGAGCATTGGTCCAGCTCGTATGCGCAATACCTCACCGCGGCGGCGTGGCGTTCTTACCAGGTCCACGGCGGTCCGCCCGCCGTGGCGGGCAAGCTTGCGCGCTACGGCCGGGACGATGTGCTCGGGCTGCTCAAGGCTTACGACGGCAACGGCAATGGCCTGATCGAATACGACTGGGCCGCGATGACCGGCAACGACGCCGATGCGGTGTCGTTCGATTGGGCCAGGCACCACGGCCAGCCGCGCATGGATCGCACCGAGAGCGCTTACGTCTACGCCAATGCGCTTGCCGCGGCGGAGGCGGCGCGGGTCGCCGGCGACGATGTCACCGTGCGGAAGATGCAGGCTGTGGCGGCCCGGATACGCCGGTCGGTGCTCGATACCTTGTGGGTGGATGCCAGCGAGCAGCCGGACGGCATGGGCCTGAAGGGCAATCTGCTCAAGCATCGCCAATCCGCCGCGCCCGGCTTGTCGGTGGACTGGAAGGAAACCAATAACTACTACCCCTTCAGCGTCGGCCTGATGCCGAAGGCGGGCGATGCAGACTACGACGCGAAATACGTCCAGGCGTTGCGCCTGTTCGCGGATGCGGCGCAGTATCCGGTGTTTCCGTTCTATACGGCCAACCAGGCCGATCAGCATGCGCGGGGTGAGGGCGGTAGCAACAACTTCTCGGTGATCAACGCCACGGTGATGTTCCGCCTGCTGGCCTCGGCGCTGCGCGACTATCCCAGCCCGTACCTGGATGCGCAGTGGTACCGCAAGCTGCTGTACTGGAACGCCTGGGCGCACGATATCGACGGCGACAATCGCTACCCGGATCAGAACGAGTTCTGGGCCAAGGGCGATGCCGCCGATGGCGGCAGCATCGGCTATCGCTCGTGGATTCACCACACCCAGCTGGGCGCGACCAACTTCACCATGATCGAGGACGCCATGGGCTTGCGTCCGCGCGCGGACGGCAAGCTCGAGCTGTATCCGATCGACATCGGCTGGAGCCATTTCGCCGCCGACAACCTCCGCTACCACGGTCACGACCTGTCGATCTTCTGGGACAGGGATGGCGGGCATTACGGTGGCGAGGTGCCCAAGGGCTATTCGGTGTTCATCGACGGCAAGCGGGTGCTGGTCGTCGATCGACTGGCGCATGTGCTGTACGACCCGGCAAGCGGTCGCGCCGAAGCGATGCCTGATGCGGTCAATCCGGCGACGGCGCGGGTGGTCATCGCCCGTCGTGCGGTATTGGGGGCATCCGGGCAGGTGGCGATCGCGCCGCAGGCGCGCCTGGCCGATGTGTTGGTGAAGGCGGGCGTCGACCTGTCGTTGCCGGACGGTGCCAAGGATCTGGCGCTCGGCGCCAGGGCTGAGGCGAGCTTTTCGGCGACCGGTTTCGCGCCGGAGGCCGCGGTCGATGGCAGTACGGCGAACGAGCCGTTCTGGGGTACGGCCGGTTCGCCATCGGCCAGCGACTGGATCGCCCTGGATTTCGGCGCGCCGCGGACGTTCGACGATGTGCGCGTGTATTTCTATCGAAGCTCCGCGCCGGCCGGTGAGCAGCACGGCGCTCCTTCGGGTACGCGTGGCGGCTATGCGCCGCCGTGGATGTACGTGTTGCAGTACTTCGACGGTCGCGAGTGGAAAGATGTGCCCGGTCAGCGGCGCGATACGCTCGTCGCGCAAGGCAACGACAATCGCGTGCGCTTCCCGGCGATCACTGCACAGCGGCTGCGTGTGCTGGTGACGCACGCAGGTACGCAGCGAACCGGCATCAAGGAAATACAGGTCTTTGCCAGCGGCGCGAAGGTCTCCGGCGGCACGCCCAATCTCGCGCCCCGGGTCGAGGCCTGGCAGGACGATGGCGCGACGCGTGCCGGTGCGATCCGGCTGGCGGGGCGGGTCGGCGACGATGCGCTGCCGCGCGGCAAGCTGGATGTGCGGTGGTCCATGTTCAACGGCCCGAAAGGCGGGGATGCCGTCTTCGAGGATGCGGCGGCGGCGAATACGACCGTTCGCTTCACCGAGCCGGGCGACTACACGCTTCGCCTGGTGGCGGACGATGGCGCGCTGCAAGGGCATGCCGACGTGCACGTGACCGCGCCGGCGCAGGTTGCCGGCGCCGGCATGGAGGTGCAGGGCGATGCCATCGCCACGGCCCAGCAGACCGCCGGGCACCACCGCGTGCAGGCGCTCAATGACGGCTTCGTGCCGGCGCCGGACAGCGAGCCGGCCGCCGATCGCCGTTGGGGCAGCTGGGGACGCGAGCGGCCGGCGACGGTGTGGTTGCAGTACGCCTGGCGCCAGCCGGTGCGGATTTCATCCAGTGCGATGTATTTCTGGGACGACCAGCCCGAGGGCGGCGTGGCCCTGCCGCAGGCGTGGCGATTGCAGTACCGCCGGAACGGCCAGTGGGTGGATATCAAGCCGGCATCCGGCTACCCGGTGGCAGGCAAGGGGCAGGCGAGCCGGGTGCGCTTCCCGCCGGTGGCGACGGACGCGCTGCGCGCCGTGCTGGCGACGGCGGCGAAAGGCGATGGGCACGCCGCGCTTGGCGTGGATGAGTGGCAGGTCATCGCCGATGTGCCCGAGCGGTTGGCATCCGTCGATGTGCGCGCTGGTGTCGGCGAATCGCCGGCGCTGCCGGCGACGGTGACTGCGTGGTACGCGGATCGCCGCAGCATGCCGGTCAGCGTGCGCTGGCCGCCGGTCGATCCTTCGCGCCTGAGCGGCGAAGGTCGCGTCGACCTGCGCGGCATGACCGACGGCGGCGCGCCGGTGGCGGCGACGATCTGGGTAAGGGCGACCGAGCCGGGTCAGGTCAATACGGTCGACGCGCTTGCGGACGTGGTGGTGGCGACCGGCGAAACGCCGGTGCTGCCAGCGTTCGTTACGGTGCAATACAACGATGGCTCGCGCGAGCGCCGGCCGGTCGATTGGCATCCATTCGCGCCAGCCGACTACGCGCACGCCGGCCGCTTCGTCGCGAGCGGCGAGGTGAACGGGCGCGGTGGCAGCGGGCGCTTGCCGGTCAAGGTCAACGTCGTGATCGTGGGGGAGTGAGCGTATGGGGCCGATACCATGGGCCGTGGCCGGCTTCTGCGTGCTGATCGCCGCCACGGGCGTCGCCGCGCAGACGTCCGCGCCACGCCACATCCATACACCCGGCAATCCCATTCTCGCTGACGGCCAGTATTACTCCGCCGATCCGGCGCCACTCGTCGCCGACGGCAAGCTCTACATCCTCGCCGGACGCGATGAGGCCCCCGCGGACGTCAACGACTTCATCATGAAAGAGTGGCAACTGCTGGTCACCGACGATGTCGCCAGCGGCGAGTGGCTGCACTACCCCGCGTTGCTTCGTCCGGAGCAGGTTTTCGCCTGGGCGGCCGCGGGGCGGGCCTACGCCGGCCAGATCGTGCGTGGGCCGGATGGGCGCTATTACCTGTATGCGCCGGTCGAGGAGCGTGATTCGGCCAGTCCGGACAAATTCGCCATCGGCGTCGCCGTGGCCGACCATCCGCTGGGGCCGTGGCGCGACGCGCATCCGACAGGGCCGATCGTGTCGCAGTCCGTGCCGGAGAAGAACGACATACAGAACATCGACCCGACCGCGATGGTGGACGACGACGGTCGCGTCTATCTGTACTGGGGTACGTTCGGCAAGTTGCGCGGCATCGAACTGGATCGCGACATGGTGACGCCGAAGGGGGAGCCGGTGAGCGTGACGACGCTCGATGGCTACTTCGAGGCGCCGTGGCTGTTCAAGCGCAACGGCACCTATTACATGGTCTACGCGGGCAACAAGGCCGGGCGCACTTCCGAATGCACGCCGACGCTCTATCACGCGTGCATCGCCTACGGCACGGCGGCCAACCCGCTGGGGCCGTGGACCTACCAGGGCGTCATCCTTGCGCCGGTCTCGTCCACCACCTCGCACCCGGGCGTCATCGAGTACAAGGGGCAGTGGTACATCACCTATCACACGGCCGATGCCAAGGGCGGCGGCCATTTTCGCCGCAGCGTGGCGATCGACAAAGTCGAATGGGATGACGGCGCGACGCCCGCACGCATGCGGCGCGTGGTGCAGACGCGAGCGCCGGAGGCTGAGCCGCCGCCCACGCGCAACATCGCGCCGGCGGCGCTGGCGACGGCGTCGAACGGGCCGGATATCCCGGTTCAGTACTGGATTCACGCGCTCAACGATGGCGTCGTCAGGGCGTCGCCGCTGCCGCCGGACATGTGGGGCAGCTGGACGCCGCACAATCCGCCGCGGCAGTGGATCCAGTACAGCTGGGATCGGCCCGTCACGATCGATGGTTCGCGCATCATGTTCTGGGCCGATCACGCCGCGGATGCGGATGTCGGCACAACGCCGCCCAGATCCTGGCATCTGGAATATCGTACCGACGGCGTATGGCGGCCGGTGCCGAAGGCGGGCTCGTATGGGCGCACGCCCGGCGTTTTCGAGGAGGTCGCCTTCGCGCCGGTGACGACGCGTTGCCTGCGCGCGGTGCTCGACGCGCCGGGCCATGGCGCGCGCCATGCCGCGCTGGCGGTGCAGGAGTGGGAGGTGCTGGCCATCGCGCCGCAGCGCCTGCCGTCCGCGCCAGCCGGTGCCGACGAGCGCTGCGATGCGCATTGACGTCAAGACGTCGGTGGCGACCCGCCCGGCATCAGGTGTCTTCGTTCCCTGTCGATTTCACTTCGGAGTTGCGCATGACCAGGAAGCTGCCTTGCACTGGCCAACATCATCAGGCCACACCATCGATGGCGGACCCGTCGCGCCGCCGCTTCATGCAATGGAGCGCCTTGGCTGTGGCTGCGGGGTTCCTGAAATTTCCACTCGAGGCGGCGGCCTCCACGCCGGGGCGGGTCACGGCGGTCCCTCTGCAGGCGGTGCAGCTGAAGCCGTCGCTGTTCCTGGATTCGCTGCTCACCAACCGGCGCTATCTGTTCGAGCTGGAGCCCGATCGCCTGCTGCACAACTTCCTGCAATACGCCGGGTTGACGCCCAAGGGGGCGGTCTACGGTGGCTGGGAGGGCGACACGATCGCCGGTCATACGCTGGGTCATTACCTGAGCGCGCTGGCGAAGCTCCATGCGCAGACCGGCGATGCCGAGGCCAGGAAGCGCATCGACTACATCGTGTCGGAACTGGCGCGGGCCCAGGCGAACGACAAGGATGGTTATGTCGGCGGATTCACCCGCAAGGATGACAAGGGCGAGATCCAGGGCGGCAAGGTGGTGCTCGAGGAAGTGCGCCGTGGCGTCATCAAGGGCAGTGCCTTCAATCTCAATGGCAGCTGGTCGCCCCTGTATACCGAGCACAAGCTGTTCGCCGGCCTGCTGGATGCCCATGCGATGGCCGGGAGCACGCAGGCGCTGGAGGTGCTGGAGAAGGTGGCCGGTTACTTCGCCGGCGTCTTCGATGCGCTGGATCACGAGCAGATGCAGAAGCTGCTGGACAGCGAATTCGGCGGACTCAACGAGTCGTACATCGAGCTGGGTGCGCGTACCGGCAACCCGCGCTGGATCGCGATCGGCAAGCGGCTGCGCCACGAGAAGATCGTCGATCCGGCGATCTCCGGCAAGGACGACCTGCCGCACAGGCATGCCAATACGCAGGTGCCCAAGTTCATCGGCGAGGCGCGCCAGTTCGAGGTGGCCGGCGATCCGGATGCGGCCGCCGCGGCGCGCTTCTTCTGGGAGACCGTGGTCACGCACTACAGCTATGTGATCGGCGGCAACGCCGATCGCGAGTACTTCCAGCAGCCGGACACGATCTCGTCCTTCCTGACCGAGCAGACCTGCGAGCACTGCAACAGCTACAACATGCTCAAGCTCACGCGGCATCTGTATCAATGGACGCCGCAGGCTCGCTATTTCGATTACTACGAGCGCACGCTGCACAACCATACGATGGCGGCACAGCATGCCGAAACCGGCATGTTCGCCTACATGATGCCGATGATCGCCGGCGGAGAACGCGCGTTCTCCGACAAGTTCGATTCGTTCTGGTGCTGCGTTGGCACGGGTCTGGAAGCCCATGCGCAGTTCGGCGACTCGATCTATTGGTACGACGAGCAGTCGCTCTACGTGAATCTGTATATCTCCTCCCGGCTCGACTGGAAGGAGCGCGGCCTAGCGCTGCAGATGGACAGCGGCGTGCCGGATAACGGCAAGGTGCGCCTGCAGGTGGAGCGGGCGGAGGGGGCGGTGCCGAAGCGATGGCTGTTGCGCGTGCCGGCCTGGAGCGAGGGCCGTTTCGCGCTGCGCGTGAATGGCCGGGAGCAGCGCGCCGAGGTGGAGGAGGGGTATCTGGTGCTCGCCCGTGCATGGCAGGCTGGTGACCTGGTGGAGGTCGAGTTCGAGATGCCGTTGCGGCTGGAGCATGCGGTGGGCGACGAGGACAGCATCGTGGTGATGCGAGGCCCGTTGGCGCTGGCGGCCGATCTCGGGCCGGTCGGCGAGCCTTACGATCAGCCCGATCCGGCCCTGGTGGCGGATGCGTCGCCGCTGTCGGGCTTCACGGCGTTGCCGCAGCCCGGCCGGTTTCTCGCGGCCACCACGCGTCCGCAGGGCCTCACCTTCGTGCCGTTCTTTTCGCAATACGAGCGGCGCAGCGCGCTGTATTTCAAGCGCATGGATTCGCAGCAATGGGCGCAGGAAACGGCACGTCGGGCGCGGGCGAAAGCGGAGCAGGATGCGCTGCAGAGCAGCGCGGTGGACATGATCCAGTTCGGCAACGACGCGTCCGAAAAGGCCCATGAGCTGACCAGCGATACGTCGTTCGGCGGGGCTTACCGGCGCAGGGAGTGCCGTGATGTGCGCGGCAAGGGCTTCGTCGAGTTCCGGATGAAAGGCAGCGGCCGCCCGCTGGCGTTGCGCCTGCGTTTCTGGGGCAGCGACAAGGGGCGCTTCAATATTCTGGTCGACGGCAAGCTGGCGGTGGAGGTGAAAGTCGAGCGCGGCAACGTGGTCGACTTCGTGGATCGCGACTATGCGCTGCCACCTGCGCTGACGCGCGGCGAGGTCCTGACGTTTCGCATCGAGCCACAGCATGGCGATACCGCCGGGCCGCTGTTCGGTGGCTGGTTGATTCCGGCCTGAGCAGCGGGTGCGCACGCACGGGAGCCGGTGGGTGAGATCCGCCGGCATGCGGCTTTCGAGAATTGTCCCGGGTCGAACCGATGGGCCGGACGCTCGATGATGGGCCATATTCCTCGGGCTATTTGAGTTTGTCGGACAATTGGGCAACACTCGGTCGATCGCCGCAGGCCGAGAGTCCACGCATGCCTCCGCTGTCTTCGATGAGTCGCCGCGCCTTTCTTCAGGGCATCGCCTTGGCGGGCGTGATGGGCGCGATGACGTTTCGTCCGCTTCGCGCTGCCGAGCCGTCGCCCACGAGCAAGGCCGGATGCGCGCGGCAGGCGCCTTTGTTCCCCGAAGCGCCATTGATGCGGCAGTCCTTTGCGCTGCTTCCGACCGGTTCCATCCAGGCGGATGGCTGGCTGCGGCGGCAGTTGCAGATCCAGGCGGACGGCCTGGGCGGACACCTGGACGAGTTCTGGCCGATCGTGGGTCCGGATAGCGGATGGCTGGGCGGCAAGGGCGAATCATGGGAAGACGGGCCGTACTTTCTCGATGGCCTGGTTCCGCTGGCATGGCAGCTGGATTCGCCGAAGCTCAAGGCGAAGGCGATGCGCTTCATCGATTGGACACTCGACCATCCCTGGGAAAACGGCATGTTCGGGCCGCGCGAGAATGACGACTGGTGGCCGCGCATGGTGATGCTCAAGGTGCTCGCGCAGTACCACGAGCTGACCGGCGATGAGCGCGTCCTGCCGTTCATGACGCGCTATTTCCATCATCAGCGCGCAGCCATGCCCGCGCGGCCGCTGCGCGACTGGGGGCGCATGCGCTGGCATGACGAACTCCTTTCCGTCCTGTGGCTGTATCAGCGCACGCAGGATTCGGCGCTGCTCGAACTGGCCCGATTGCTCAAGCAGCAGGGTTACGACTGGCAAGGCATGTTCGCCCGTTTTCCGTTCACGCAGAAGACGGACGCCGAGGCCTTGCGCAAGCAGGCGGGCAATTCCGATGCGTTCATGCAGGATCTCGGCCTGCAGGTGCATGGCGTCAATGTCGCGCAGGCGCTGAAGACTTCTGCGGTGTGGTCGGTCGTGTCGGGCGATGCGTCCGATCGTGACGCCATCCATCATCAGCTGGCGATGCTCGACACGTATCACGGGCTGCCCAATGGCATGTTTTCCGCGGATGAGCACCTCGCCGGCCGCAGCCCATCGCAGGGCACCGAGCTGTGTACGGTCGTGGAGGCGATGTTTTCGCTGGAAACGGCCTTGGCGATTACCGGCGATGCGGGTCTGGGCGATCGCCTGGAGCGGATCGCCTTCAATGCGTTGCCCGCCGCGCTGACCGACGACATGTGGGCGCACCAGTACAACCAGCAGGCCAATCAGGTGGAGTGCAGCCTGCACCGCGAGCCGTGGACCACCGACGGTCCGGAGTCCAATCTGTTCGGGCTCGAGCCGAATTTCCGCTGCTGCACCGCAAACTTCCATCAGGGCTGGCCGAAGTTCGCCAATAGCCTGTGGATGGCGACGGCCGACCAGGGCCTGGCGGCCATGAGCTACGCGCCATGCACGGTGACGACGGTGGTGCGTGAGGTGCGGGTGATCGTCGAGCAAGTCAGTGACTATCCGTTCCGGCAGTCCGTGGGTATCACGCTGAGGCCGGAGCGCGCGATCGGGTTTCCATTGCGGTTGCGCATGCCCGCCTGGTCGAAAGATACGCGGATCGTGGTCAACGGAAAGCCGGTCGAGGCTACGCCGGGTTTCACCACGATCGAGCGCACGTGGGCGCCGGGCGACACGGTGGAGGTGATGTTCGATGCTGCCGTGAAGGTCGAGCGCGGATACAACGATGCATTGACGTTCACGCGTGGCGCGCTGGTGTATGCGCTGCCGGTCAAGGAGAACTGGGTCATCTGGCGCAAGCGCGGCTTGACGCACGATTGGCAGGTGTATCCCGGGTCGCGCTGGAATATCGGCATCGAGCCGGACGCCCAGGTTGCGGTAAGCGAACACCCAGTTGGCGAGCGGCCATTCGCGGGCGCGACGCCCGCCGTGCAACTGGCCATGCAAGGGCGCTACGTGCCGGCATGGAAAGCTTCGGACGGCAGTGCCGATCCGGTGCCGGCCAAGCCCGAGCCATCCAGCGACGAAGACGTGCAGTCCATCACCCTGGTGCCTTATGCGGGGGCGAAGCTGCGCATCACGGCATTTCCGGCACTGGGCTGAGCGAGCGTCGGACGGAGGTCTTCGCCCTCGTGTCACCGAGGGCGAAGACACTGGTGTCGCTACTGAACGATATCCGCCGAGACGTGATACACGCGTCCGCCCCAGCCATCGTCGGGGAAGGCATCGGACACCTTCAGGTAAACCGGCTTGGAGCCGCCGCTGGCGGCACCCAGGTACGGCGTCAGGTCGATGCGGCGGTCGGCCTTGTTGGAGCCGTCGGTGATCCGTCGATCTTCTTGCAGCACGGTCGTCCAGTGCACCTGGTCGGCGCTGACTTGCACCAGGAACTCGGCGTCGATGGTCAGGGTGACGTGCGCCGAGATGGTGTCGGCAGGGAAGGGGAATCGATAGGTGAAGTGCGCGTTGCCATCGGCGAAGCGATTCTGCACGCCGTTGCTTTGCGAGCCATCGGGATCGAACAGCCACGGATTCTCATCGACCGTGCCGGTGTCGAAATCGATCTTGCGCGCGACCAGCACGTCGGCCTGGGTGGTGAAGCGCAGGCCGGCGGCCATCAGGTTGGCGGTCACCAGGTGATGCCCGTCGGCGGCGGTGTTCGGCAAGGCGATCGTCAGCGGAAGCGTGGCGTCGACCGGGTTTGCATTGCCGTGCGGCTGCAGGCGTACCTGGGCGGTTCGCGGAGAGACATGCCAGCCGGATGGGGCATCGATCGAGGCGAGCGTCTGCAGCGGGACGAATCCGGTGGCCGAGAGGCCCAGATCGAGGGGGATGGATGTGACGCCCGATGCGGCCGGCATGATCACCGGTTGCGCCGGGGACATCGTCGCGGCCAGCGATTCCCATGGCGCGGGAACGGGCACATCGCCGATCAGGGCGCTGAGCGCGCTAGCCTGGGTGCGCCAGTCGAACACATTGGGATGATCGTCGCTGGTGGCACCCGACCAGCGCGTGCCCAGACGGCCGGCGGCGTCGCGGTCGCGGCTCCACAGGTTGTCGGCTTGCTGCTGGAGGAATGCGGCGTAGCGGGGGTCCCGGGTGGTGTCGACCAGGTCGGTCCAGTAGCGCATGAAGATGCCTTTGAACTGCTTGGCATTGTCGTCGCAGGTCTGGCTCGTGACATCGCAGGATTCGCTCAGCACGCCATCGGTCACCAGGGCGTTCGGGCCGATCGCCGCATCGGCCAGGCGGCGCACGCTCGTCAGGATGGCCGGGTCGCGAGTCGCACGCCATAGCTCCAGGCCAGCGCCGATCGCCAGGCCCTGGTTATAGGTCCATACGTTCTGGCCGTTGTTGGTGCAGGCATCGGTGAGGCCGTCGTTGACCAGGCCGTTCGCATTGATCATGCCGCTGTGCTGTAACCACGCCCACGCGGTGCGGGATCGGGACAGCCACAGCGTGTCGCCGGGAATCCGGTTGTGCAGTTCGGCGGTGAGCCGGATCCACAGCCCGTTGGTGACGGCGTTCTTGTAAGTGCGTTCGGCGTTCCACCACACGCCGCCGCCGCAGGTGGCGGGGTCCCAGTAGCCGTTGACGTAGTCGGCGATGGTGATCGCCATATCCAGGTACTTGGGATTCCTTGTCAGGTCGTACGCCTGCAGCCAGGTCAGGCCCCACCATTCGGAGTCGTCGATGGCGCGGCTGGTGAAGTTGCCCAGCAACGGATCGCCCGACAGCACGCCGGGCGGGAACACGCCTTTGTCTTTTTCGAAGGTGTTGTCCAGCTGGCCGAGGTAGCGGCGATCGCCGGTGCGTTGCATGTAATCGCCGATGGTCTGCAGGGAGACCGCCGAGTTCCACCAGCTCGATGGAAACCAGGCTTTGCCCGGCTCGTAGGAGCTCATCAATACATCCGCCGCCACGCGGGCGCGGGCGACGGCGGTCGAACCGTCGGCGCGTGGGCTGGCCGGGTAGGCGGATTCGGTGGCCACGGAAGGGAAGGCGGTCGTCATGGCTGTCAGGCCAACGATGGCCAGCCATGTCAGGAGTCGTGCGCGTACGGCTTCGAGATTCATGATCGGAAGCGCTCCTTTCGGATGCCCACGAAGACGATGGGTGCGGGCCCCATCGATGTGTCCATTGCCGGACCGTGGGCGGTGATCCGGCTTGGCAAAGCGCGTGCGTGAGATCGCTTCTTGCGAACTCGGCAGGCATGGCCTCGCGGCCATGCGCTGCCGGACATGTCGCTCCCAACCCGTGCTTGGATCGATCTAAATTTGCCGTCTAAAAAAAGGGCATGCCTCGACGGCTCCCTGGGTGATCGCATGCATGGCGACCGGCGGACTGTAATCCGCTTCCGTGGCGCAATGCTCGTTGCATTGCAAAAAGGAACGGCCCGCCCCCGGTGCGGGGCGAGGCCGGTTCTTTCGTGAGCGAGTCAGGGATGGAGGCGACGTGGCGCATGCACATGGCCCTGCGTCGCGCCACATGCTTCGGGGAAGGCGGCTTCGCTCATGAGGTGGCGATCTCTCGGGTGTCCTCATCGGACGCGGGAGCAGCTGCCACGGACCGTAGCTGCGCAGGGTCGTAATAGAAACGCTCGTGCACGATCTTGCCGTCGGCCCATTGCTGCACGGCGACTTCATCCAGCGCGACCTGCGCGTTGCCGCTGGCAAACGCGAAGCGCCAGTTGATAGCGACGCGATCGCCGTCGACCATGACCTGGGCGGCATGCGCCGTCACGGTCGTGAAGCGGCTCAGTACGAGTCGCTCGTTATCGATCAACGCATCGAGACCGGTGCGCGAGAGCTGCTGGTTTTCCCAGACGACGGCAGCGGGATGGTAGAAGCGATGCAGGGCCTCGATGAATTGGCCGTCTTCCACCAGCGACACGAACGTACTGACGACATGGCGATCGGGCATGGCTGCTCTCGGAGGAGGGTGGCTTGTCAGGGAAGGGCGTGCTCATCGATAGCGGTGGGCGCGCCGGATCGGTGGGGGAGTTCGATCGAGGTCAGCTTAGGTTGGCCGCATGCCCTCGTCACTTGGCCGCAGCGACAGATCCATTGGCGATCCCGTCGCGCATTCGAAAGGCGCAGGGGCGATCTCGCCAATCTTGCCGCCGGCGTCGCCACGGCTGCGGCGATCGGGACGTTCATCGCATCGCCTAAGTGATTGAATGGGCGGTCGCTTCCGGCGTGGTCGTTCGATGACTGAAGTGGCGGCCGATGTCACGAAGCGCTTGACGGGCAGGGGGAAATCGCCACGCTAGGCGCACGACATGATCGAAGGGAGCTGCCGTGCGGGTCGCGATTCTTGCTTACGACGGATGCATGGGCGCCGAAGTCCTCGGACTCTCGGATGTCCTGCTCGTGGCCAATCGCATCAGCAGCATGCGCGCGCCTGAGGCGCCGCTGCCGTTTTCCGTGTCCATCATCGGCACGCAGGCCGGGGTCGTGCGCCTGGCGGGTGGCGCCAGGTTGTCGGTTGCTGCGCCGGTGCCGTTCGACCTGCTCGTGGTGCCTGCCTTCGACTTCAATAATGCCGAGGAGATCGGTGCGGCACTGGCCGGTCTCGATGAGGAAAAGGCGCTCATCCGGCGCGCGGCGGAGCAGCGCAAGGTAGCTTCGATCTGCGGCGGCAGCCTGCTGCTTGCCGAGGCCGGCATCCTGGACGGGCGGCAGGCGACCACGGCGTGGGCGCTTGCCGGGGAGATGGCGCGGCGCTATCCCAAGGTGGAGGTGGTGCCCGATGCGGTGCTGGTGCGCGATGGTGAAATCGTTACCTCCGGTGCGTTCACGGCGTATGGCGATCTCGCCTTGCAGCTGATCCGCGATTGCGTCGGCACCAGCCTTGCGCGCGCCGTCGGCAGATTCAGCCTGATCGATCACAGCCAGCGTAGCCAGGCGACCTATATCGATCACCGCTTCAGCCATAAGCGTCGCGAGTCGTTCGCGCGCGCAGTGAGCATGTGGTTCGAAAAGCGCCTGGCGGAGCGCTATCGCCTGGATGTCCTGGCGGATGCCTTCAATCTTTCCAGTCGCACGCTGCTGCGCAGGTTTCGCGCCGAAACGGGGCGCTCGCCGCTGGATCTCCTGCACGATCTGCGCGTGGAGCGTGCCAAGCTGCTATTGGAAACGACCACGCTCAGCGTGGCGCAGGTGGCCGCGGAAGTGGGTTATCTCGATGTGGCGACATTCTCGCGCCTGTTCACCCGGCGCACGCACCTCACGCCGGCCGCGTTCCGCAAGCGCTTCCATACCGCTGACGTCGCGGTGTTCTGACGCGCCTTGGTGCGTTGGCGGGCGCGCCCATCAATCTGGCCGGTTTGCCCGGTTACCCGTCGCCATGCCGCTGCTAACGTCGATCGCGCAATGAACTTCCCGATCTTTTTTTGAGGAAAGCGTGATCGCCATGACATCGCAGCATCCGTCGTACAAACCAGCTCAACGCCCCGCCACGCCAACCTGGATTCTGCCGGGACAGCGGCTATTGCGGGCGGGTGTGCGGGTGCTTGGCGCGGTGAGTCCGTCGTATGCGGCGAAGGTGATGGATCGCCTGTGGTTCTCTGCGCCGAGAACGCTGCCGCGCGCATCGGATCGGGCGGTGCTCGATGGTGGCGACCGGTTGTCGTTCCAGGTCCATGGGCAGGAGGTCGCCGCATGGGCCTGGGGCGATGCGGGCCCGACGATCATGCTTGTGCATGGCTGGGGCGGACATGCCGGGCAACTGCAGGCTTTCGTGCTGCCATTGCGCGAGGCGGGTTTCCGCGTGGTGGCATTCGATGCGCCGTCGCATGGCGCATCCGCGGCGAGCCGGCATGGCGGGCGGCGGGTGACATTCTTCGAGTTCGCCGCGGCGTTGCAGGTCATCGCGGCGGGTGAAGCTCATGTCGCCGGCGTCATTGCGCATTCGGGCGGCTGCACCGCCGTATCGCTCGCATTGCGTGAGGGATGGGTGCCACCGGCAAGCCTGGTGTTCGTCGCGCCGTTCGTGCATCCCGCAGCCGCGATCGAGGGCTTTGCGCACGCCATCGGGGCGAATGATCGTGTCGTCGCCAGGTTCGGTGCGGGCGTGGAGCGCTGGCTCGGGCATCCATGGTCCTATCTGGACATCACCTCGCTGGAAGAGGCTCATAAGCGGCAGCGGCTGCTGGTGATCCATGACGAGGACGACAAGGAAGTGCCGCTGGCGCATGCGCGCGCATTGACGGCTTCGTGGCCGTCTTCGGAATGGCTGTCGACGCGAGGGCTGGGGCACCGGCGCGTGTTGCGCGATCCTGCCGTCGTGGAAGCAGCGGTCGGTTTCCTTGCGAACGGCCCGCTGGCGGCGACCGAGAAACCGCGCGATTATCTCCCGCGCGACTCTCGCGGAGCCTTGGACAAGGCCTACGAGGCCTGTGTCACACGCGACTCCGCTATCTTCGCGCGGCGATGAATGAGGCAGTGTGCAGGGCAGGGGCGAGCGTCGCCCATTACGCCGGGGAGCTTTGCCATTGCGCCGTATGCTCGCCGATCAGCTGCCACAGCTGATTGGCCACGGGGCCATGCGGCCGGTCACGGCGGCGGGCGGCAACGAGTTCTTGCACGCCGCCGGGTAGATAGCGGCCGGCAAGAGAAATCAGGCGGCCATCGCGCAATTCCTGTTCGATCAGGAAGCGTGGCAGGTGTCCCCAGGCCATGCCTTGCAGGATGACTTCCTTTTTCATGAGCTGATCGGCGACGGTGCACTGCGGTGCGCCATCCACCACGAAGTGGCTTCGCGCTTCGGGGTTTTGCGCCGTGTCGCGCATGATGCATTGCGTGAGATTGCGCAGGTGTTCTTGCCGTACCGCGCGGTCGGCGCGAAACGGCAGGAAGCCCGGCGCCGCCACCGGGACGAACGGTACCGGGCACAGGTCGATCCATTCGATGCGCGCATCGTGCTTGTCCACGCGATGGAAGATCAGATCGGCGTCGCCGTTGAAGAGCCGTTCCCATGGTCCCGTGACCGCTTCGAAATGGAGGTGCAGCCGCGTGCTCGGATGCGCCGCGAAGAAGCTGCTGAGCAGGCGCAGCGTCTGCGGCACGGGACACATGTCGCCGATGACGATACGCAGGTCGCTTTCCGCGCCCATGGCCAGTTGCGCCGCGTGAGCATGCAGGCTTTCCAGTTCGTGCAGCAAGGGTTGCGCGCGGCGATGAAAGGAGTGGCCCGCCGCCGTGAGCTGCGCGCGGTAGCCGCCGCGTTCCAGCAGCGCGACCCCGAGTTGCCGCTCCAGCTTGGCGACCGCGGCAAATACGGCGGGATGCGAGCGGTTCATGACCTGGGCGGCGGCTTGAAAGCCTCCTGCCTTGACCACGGCATCGAAGCATTGGAGGTCGTGCAGGGTAAAGGTGCTCATGTCCGTATTATCTACAATGTTTTTCCAAAGTTTGTAATTTTTATCGAAAAGAAGGGCGCCTAGCATCTCTCCTCGTACCGGGCTTCGGCCCAAACCAACCCCAAGGAGCGATGCGCCATGAACACCACCACTTTCATTACGACGGGCGACGGATACCGCCTGGCTTATCGCCTCGACGGCGACGCGAGCAAGCCCGTGCTCGTCCTGTCCAATTCCATCGCGACGACGCTGCACATGTGGGATGGCCAGGTGAGTGCACTGGCCGAGCACTTCCGCGTGCTGCGCTACGACGCTCGGGGGCACGGCGAATCGGATGCTCCCGCGGGGAGTTACTCGATGGATCGGCTGGGATGCGACGTCATCGAGCTGCTCGATGCGCTGGGCATCGAGCGCGCCCATTTCCTCGGCCTCTCGCTCGGCGGTTTCGTGGGGCAGTGGCTGGGCATCCATGCGCCGGAACGCATCGACCGGCTGATCCTGAGCAACACTTCGCCTCGCCTTGGCCCGCCCAGCGAATTCGACGCACGCATCGCCGCCTTGCAGGTATCGCCAGACATGACCGCCGTGGCGCAGGCATTCCTTGCCAACTGGTTCCCGGCGAGCATGCTCGAGGCCCAGGACCCTGTCGTCGAGCCGTTCCGCGACATGCTGCTTTCCACGTCACCGCAGGGCCTGGCTGGCTCCTACGCCGCAGTTCGCGACGCCGACTTGCGTCGGACGATCGCGCTCATCCAGCTTCCCACGCTGGTGATCGCCGGCGCCAACGACACCGTGACGCTGGCCAGCCACGGCGAATACATCGCAGCCGCCGTGCCGGGTGCGCGACTGGTGATCCTGCCGGCGGTGCATCTGCCTAATGTCGAGCTGACGGATACCTACGTGCGTACGGTGCTGGATTTTCTGCTGGAAGATGGGCTGGCGGATTCGGCCGCGGCTGAGGCGGACTCGTTGCGGGTGCTTGCCTGAGGGTGGTGTTAGGGGGTTCGGTTTATCGCGGATCGAACCCCCGTTCTTGCTGCCCTGGAGTCTGTGCGGAGATAGAGGGCAGGGCCGGCATTTGGCTGGGCACACTTGCGCCGTGACGCCAATGGCACGTCTCAAGCACATCCACCTGCGGTTCGGCAGGCAACCTTCCGGCCTTCGCTCGACGGCTAGGAGCTACCGACTTCCGTTCGACGCGGCCCTAGTTTCTTGTCGTCTTCCAATCGTGCACCTTCGGTGTTCAGCAGGCACTTGGCGAACAGGTAGAAGCGGTAAGCGTCGGCGAAGTTCGAGCCGAGGCCAAACGAAAGCCTGACGGCGCCGCAGTTGCCCTTATCGAGGATTTTTTCGTCGAAGGCATGGCAATCCAGGATCTTCTCGGTCTTGTCGAGCTCGCAATGCTCCGCGCCGGCGGTGGTATAGGTGGCCTGCTGAACCGCTCCGAGGTTGCAGAAGCATCCGTTGCGTACGGTGATGCCATGGGATTCCGCCACTCGCCTGATCAACGCATGGGGAATGATGGCGTTGTAACAGTCGAAGAAATTGAGCATGACAGTGGCGCCCTTGAGCTGCGGCGGAGGCCCGTAAATTCGGCAGAGAGGCGCGCGCGTCTTGATGTCGTGGCGTAGCTCGGAGAGACGCGTCTCAAGCCATCTGGCCAATGCAGTAGAACGTGCGGCGAGCTCTTCAACTCCCACCCTGGAGATGAATTCGAATCCCTGCGCGATGGCGGGGAAAGCCGCGTAGTTGGGTGTGCCGACTTCGAAGCGTTGCCCATCGTCGCGATACAGCAAGCGCTCCGAGGGAGACCATGGACCAGAGTAGTAGCACACGCCTCCCCCCGCGAAAGAAGGCGGGGTCAGCAGGCGCAGCGAAGATTTTCTGGCGATAAGGCAGCCGGCGCCGGTGGGATAGCCGAATATCTTGTAGAAGGAAATCGCGACGAAGTCCGGCTGAAGCGCCGTGCAGTCCAGTCTGGATTGGGGTACGAACGCGGCCGCATCACATAGCACCGCGGCACCTCGCTCCTGTGCAATCTCAATCCATTTCAGGTCATGCCGGGCGCCCGTGGCATTGGACTGCGCGGGGAATGCCAGCAGGTGCGGATGCCCTGGTGGCAGTCTGTCCAGCGAACGACGCATCAACTCATCGTGGATCAGCAGCTCCCCATCCAAGGGGATGTACTTCACGGACGCGCCTCTGGCCTTGGCGTACTCGCGCAATCCGTGGACCGAAGTGTGGTTGTCCTTGGTCAGCAAGACCTGCGAGCCGGCCTGAAAGGGGAAGGACTCTGCCACCAGTCGGATAGCGCCGCTCGCATTTGGCGTGAAGATGATCTCGTAGTCGTCCGGCCTGCAGTGGAAGAACTTGTAAATCTCCTCCCGCGCTCTCGCATAAGCGGCCTCGGAGGTCTTTGAGCCGCTGTGTGGGTTGCCGAGAACGCTGCTCTTGAGCGCCTGCAAGTCCTGCTCAAGGAGGCTTTCCGGAGGAATCGTGCCGCCTACATGGTCAAGATAAGTGATCCGATGATCATCCAGGCGCGAAAATTCCCGCTCGCGCATGGCCTTCACGTCGGCCTCGGGATAGCTAGGGTACTCGGCCAGGAAGGCTGCTTTCATTGCCTGATAGGGGCGTAAGAGCTGCGCATCACGCGGCGGCAGAAGGCTTTCCGCGCGCAAGTCGGCAAGTGCCGGCGTCAATTGGCGAAAAGCGCTCAGCTCTGAGAATTCTGGAGAGAGGCCGGGCGCAACGGACTCCTTGCACGCTTGATCAACCTCTCCGCGCAGCAGCCAGGCCACGACTTGATAGTTTCGATCCGGGACCTCTGCGTGGAACTCCTGGATCATCGCGTCCAGGTAGGCTTCGCGGGTAGAGGTGTCGCACTGGTTGAATTCTTCCAGAAGAATGCAAGCGTTGAAGAGGAACTCGCGGGTATCGTGTTCGTCAAGGAAGAAGGACAGCGGGCAGGCGGTCGCAACGCCATCAACGGTCCGGGACAGGCCTTCAATGGAAAAGGCCTCGGTAATGGGTGACGGGTCGCTCAGGCTCAAGGCCGCGTCCATAATGGCGGAAGGCATCCCGAAGTGAACCTGGGAGTTCCTGCGGGCGAGCTCGAAAAGCTGGTTGTAGTGAAAGACCGTGCCGTAGATCTTTCCTCCAGGACGCAGCACCCGCTTGAACTCCCTGGCGACCTGGACCTTGTCCGGTGGGAACATCAATCCGAAGCCACAGACGATGATGTCGAAGCTGTTGTCAGCGAATGGCAAGTCCGCCATGTCCACATCGGAATGAAATGGCACGTCTCGTTGCAGCTCTTCACTGAGCACCCTTTTGGCCAGGTCGATAGCGATTTTCGACAGGTCGCTGGCGACTAGCTTCAGGCCCAGTGGCTTAGCCAGATCCTCATAGAGATGCTTGGTAATAAGCCCTGTACCGCAGGCGACCTCCAGGATGTCCGTAGGGGGCGCGTCCACCTGGATATCCTTGCGGATCTCCTGCGCCAGCAGCTGCCCATAAGGCTTGAAGATGCGGGGACCTAAAACTCGCTCGTAGAATTCCATGAACGTGCTGAGCGACCATTTCTGTTCCGATACCGTCTTGCAGTGGTGCTCCATTGCAGTTTCCATTGCCGGCTCCTCAAGTTGGTCTGATCATCCTGTTCTGTTCACTGACATCAGCAGCCGCACAGGTATGGCGCCAAGATTGCTGACGGATACCTGCTTAATTAGTGCGTTGATTTCGCCCCTGTCTTACCGCGCCTTCAATGCGACAGCTCATCTGGCGAGCGCAATTGAGTCGCTCCGATCAGCAGAGGCGTGCGAGCCATCCCGGCACCAGTGCCCGTACACCGTTTGGGTGAGCCTGCGCCTGATGTGCCGCCCAAGACCGAGTTGCCGGTGGTCGCCCGTGAGGGGAGGGCTATGCCGCTGCGTGGATTTGCGGCTTGGCTTGCCCCAGCCCTTCGATCAATCCGTGCCCCCACTTCGGTTATTGAGCTGAGACGTCGTCCCTGGCCTCGGCCAGCCCGCAGCGGGTGCGATCCCTCGCATGGTCTGCTCATTCAAAGGCGCCCTTCCTTGAAAAGATTCATAACCAAACGTTTGGTTTATATATCCGGGAGACTATAAGCAATGGATCTGCATGCCATCTGTCGACGCGAAGTGATCCATTCGTCGCTAGCGAGTGGTCTTCAGGTGAAGGCTGTTTAGCGAAACGCTGCGCCAGTATCTGCACGCGAAATCGGCCAAGAGCATAAGCAAGCTACGGATGCTCTTGCGTGTGGGCTTTGCCATGCTTGGCTATGCCGGCGTTCCTTTACTTAGGGTGCGGGGCAGGCCTTATTCTGATGTTTGCCGCGCAGGCGACGGCGGCCGGCACAGCCACAGCGTCGGTTTCGAATCTGGCCACGGTGTTGGGCTCAGCTTTACTCGGTGGTTTTTGATGCCATGTGAGGTGGAAATGCGGCCTTTATGCTTCTGGCGCTTAGACGCCGCAGTGACGTCAATGAAGCAAATGACGCCAATAGGGAGTGAGTGCCATCTGTCTGCCATCGAAAAGCATGAATATGTAAGCCGTTGATTTATATTGATGTGTTCGGCAGCCTAATCTCCGTAACCGCGCCATCGTCCGCTGAAAACTGTGCTGTCATTCGATCGAAAGCGGAGAACTATGCGGCTCTGGGCGCGCGGCGTGGACAACTATGCTTCGCTTAAATCACAAAGGATTTTTTACATAGTAAAAAACAAAGCCGAGGCATTACTGCCTCGACTTTGATGGTTTTGCGGCTTCTGTCAGGCCGTGCCGAGCTGCGGCGTCCAGGCGACCCTCGCGGAAGGCAACAGTTTGGGAGGCAGGCAAATCACCACCCAGGGAAGTCGCTTCTTCGGCCTCGTCCGAGCGCTGTCGTACAGTTCAGGGGCATGCTGCCCAAGCGTCACCCTGGCGCCGTCCGCATACCCACGCGAAAGTACGCGAAGAATGGTGCGTTGGATGAGCGGCATAGCCAATGGGTGCGATTGGATCCGAGCTGACAGCGTGTCTTCATTGAGGTTGCGCCTATCAGGCTGTATGGCCGAAGCCAGGCTGCTGAGCATGTGAAGCGTTGTCGGCTCCAGGGACTCCGCGTGGAGATATACGCCGTTGATGCCCGGGAAAATCGAGAGATGATGCGTCGCGTTGCGGAAATGCGGGTTGGAGGATAGCCGCCTTAACGTCGACGGAGGGAGCATGTGGGTGAGTTCGGCGCCAATGTGCGTCAGCGGATCCTTCCAGGGGGAAGGCAGGGCGATCACGGAGGGCCTCGCGGACTCCAGGCCGCTCTTAGGGCTGAGCGGGTGTGTGCGGTGCGTGATCGATCGTGCCATCGAAACGCGCTCGAGCATCAGATGGTCGACGGCTGCTCGCCCATGTTGTCCCGGCAGGAGTGCGTTCGGCTCGGGGACGGCAAGCCCATCGAGGGCCTGCCAAGCGCGCGCATCGTACTGAGTGGGCGGAATCAGATAATTGACGCGTCGGCTAGCCGCAACCCAAATGCCGTGGCCTGCGACGACATTCTGCTTGGCCTCCAGCATCGCGCGATCGCCCTCGATGGTTTCGACGTAATCCACCAGGTCATGGCCGCATGGACAGGCGCCGATAGGGAGGTCGCTGCGTGTTCCGGCCAGCAGCGGTCGATCGCAGCGCGGGCAGCATTCCGTGAGTGCCACGTGATGCCACGGACAATGATGGACGCCGGGCGTCTGAAACAGCATGGAGTGATAGCAATGCCGGGCGCAGGCAGGGCAAATGCGCAGTCGCCACGGCATCGCCTCCCAGGGGATCGGTCCGCCAAAGGGCCACCAGAATTCCAGAGGCCAATGTTCCGGATTGATGGCCTGGGCGGGTGACAGCTCAAGCAGTTTGCTGGGTGATGCCTGTGTGTGCGTGAGCTTCTCGAACGGGTTCTCGTGCATACGGAGCGAGATACCTAGCGCGGAGCGAAGGTCACTTTTGGTCAGGTGATTGAGGCGAGAGGCACGCCAGAAGACACTAAAGCGTGAGCATCCATGGTAGGCAGTCCAATCTTCGCCAAGCAGGCGCTGCGTCAGGTATTTGTCTGCGGGTTGGTAGGTCGGAAGAGCGTTCATTAGTCCCCCTTCACCTGGTAAGTGTGGCGGCTGAGTTCGAGTTCGATGAATCCGGAGGCGTGAAGTGCCTCGGCAAGGTCGGTATCGGTGAAGGACTCGAATTGCGGCGTACGTGGCGCAATGATCGTCAAGAGATACACGACCGTCGCCTCAAGGGTCTTCATGGGCCAAGTCCAGCCTTCGGGCAGGCGCGCTTGGGCCCGAAGATTCGATGCCATTGTCCACAGCCGAGTGGCGTACTGGGAGAGAAGAAACCCATTGGCGACGGCCTGTTTGGCGAAGTGGCACGTAAAGCTGATCCCTGAGCCGGGTGGCCACTCTGTGCCATCGTCGTAGCGCGACAAGACGTAAGCTGCCTCTTCAGCATCCATGAGTCCGGTGAACTCATGCTTCCTAATCAGGAAGCGGCCGGTCACATGGGGTGGGTGATCGTTGCTGCCGATCGTTTCATTGGAGAAGCCAGTGATGTCCCGTTGGTGCACGAACACCACAAACAGGTAGTAGCCGGCCTGCGTCATGCGATTGTCGAGCGTGACGAGATGCTCGTAGTCGCTGGGCACCAGGCGCTGAGCTTCATCGATGAAGACGATGATGAGGCGAGTGTCGGCGTTCTGGCACATTTCGATCATTCGGCCAGCGACCATTGAGCCCAATTCGACCTGGGTGCCGCGCGCGGGAATGCGCAAGCCAAGAAGCGCCATGCACATTTTGAAGAACGTGGTGTCGGACCGCTTGTGTCCATCGGGAGCATCCATGCGAACGAAGGCCGCCTTGCGATCACCTAGCCATTCGGGGTGATGGATCAAGTAGTTGACTGCCTCGGATTTACCAAAACGTGCGAAGCCGTAGATGCCGATGCCGCGGTAGCCTACGTCGAGCGCCGAATTGATGCCGTCGGCGAGGCGCTCGATGGGATGGGTGGCCACCGTGGGGCGAAACAGCTGCTCCAGCGGGTGCTGAACATAGGAGGGAGCAATGTTGATGGTATTCATGATTAGTCCTTGCGATGTGCAAAGGTGGTGCGCCCACGCCGTGGGAGCACAACTGGGGGCGTGCTGGCGGCGAGCGCCGGACTTGGAGTGGGCTGAAAGTGCGCGTCGACGCGGGCGTACAGGTCGGGGGCTGCCTTGTCTTGCAGCGCCAGTTCGTGCGTAAAGGCGTGGTAGCTCTCAACTGCGTCGCTGCTCCCCTTGAGGTCCAGCAGGCCTCGATTGCGGGCGCGAATGATTTGTTGACGTAGATGCAGGTCATGCGGCGTGCGATCCCAGGGAGAGCGGGCCGTCAGGCGTGACCAGGGAGCGCCGTCGTCCGGACTCAACAGCACGATCTGGCGAAGATCCTGGAGATTGGCTTCGGCGAAGAGGCGTTTCCCGACCATGTCGCGCCGTCCCATCAGTTTCGAGCTGCGATAGTGGACGCCGTAGTACTGCACGAAGGGCGGGCGGCCACCGGATGCACCGCCCCGGATTGTTGGGGCGAACCGAATGGTCGTCAGGCGTGAGGCGTCGCTGGCGGCGTCGCTGCTGTACCAACTCCAGCCCGATGCCAGATGAGTATTCACCGCACTAGCAGGAGTACGGCCTCCCAGCCCGGAATGCGGCGTGATGTTGTATCCCGCCATGAGGACGTCCATGAGGTCTTCCATGCCTTCGTAGTGGAAGGGATGGTCTTCGGCGCGCACATACGACGTGCGTGTCTTGCCTCGTGTGCGGCTTTCTGGCTGGAATGCGCCGGCGAGCTTGCGCAAGGCGCCTTCCTCCAGGAGGCGGAAGAATGCTTCGACGATCGGGCGCACTTCGGGTACGTGTGACGGCCCGAAGTTAAGAAAGCCGCGGTGATGATCCAGAAGATTGCTGACGCAGTGGTGCGCGTGATGCGCCAGGGCGTTATCGCCAGCGATCAGGATGCCCCGTGGGCCGGCTCCCTGCTCGTTGATGGGAAGGCCCAGTTGCGCCCCCTCGGGGTATTGCATGCCAGGCACAATCAAGGTTCGACGTTGCCAGGGCGAGAGCGCCTTATGAAACAGGCGAAGCACATCTAGATGGTTGTAAGCGCCCAGCACTAATAGGTGGGCGAGTACGTATCGCGACACAACGCAGATCGCCACTAGGACGGTGATGCATTCGATGTGCCGTTGGACGAGCCTTCCCTGCGGATCGGTCAAGTTCAGGACCCAATCGATATCGATCTTGTGCGCGTCGAATTCGATCCGGTCCAGTGGTGCCAGATGGAAGATCTGGTTGAACCGCGTCACGTTGGGTTCGGTGTCCTCGGTCTCCGCTGCGCCGGCCTCCTGTCGGGCTTGTCGAATACGCTTGATGTGCAGCAATAGCGCTCGGCGCCCCTCGTCCTTGGCGGTGAATGGATAGCCTTCCTTGCCTAGGGTGGCTCGAATGATTGCTTTGAACTGATCGAACAATCGGTCGAAGGCCCGAGCCTTACGCTTGCCATCTGGGAGTGCTCCTTTGTAGGCCTCGATGATCTTTCTGGCCTTTTCGCATCCTTGTAGCAATCGTTGAAAGGCATAGGGCCCCTTGGTGGGTGGAGCCTCGACATACATATCGGCAGGACGGGGCTTGGCGCGTCGATGCTTGAAGGGAATGCAGGCGCGGAAACCTATGCGCAATCCGTCAATCGCCAGTTCCATGGCGATCTCGCAATCCCTGGTCACGGTGCGTGGATCGACACCGTGGAGGCGAGCGGCGACGGTGACGGGCGTGCCACCGGCGACATCGATCACGGCGCCAGATCGACGAAGGTAGTCGGGGCGGCGTTCCTCGGGAATGTCATCGGTGCTAGGGCGTACGAGCTCGCGCAAATCTATGCCGACAATGGGGAGGATGGGGTCAGTCATGGCTACCCCTCTTCGTCAAGAGACTGAAGCGCCCCAGGCGAGTGGGGTCGGCCATCGCAAGCTCACCGCGATGCATGAGATCGAACAGCACTGCGCGGACGTCGGCAGCATGAAAGGCCTGAAGTTGCAGTTCGATCTGCTCGACAGTGGCCTGCTCCATAATCTGGAACATGGCCATGATCTGCTGGCTCAGCGATTCGCGGTGAGGCAGGGTACGTGCGGTCTGCACGTAGGGCAGCAGTCGGTACCAGGTGCTCAGTACGGCTGATTGCCGCCTAAGATCGTCTTCGAAGAAAAACTCCAGGGCGATATGCGCTACCTGGGCCGCTTCGATGATGTCGCGTGCATGGCGATGTTCGCGTCGAGGTGTCGACGTGTGGAGCGTGTCGCTGGACGCCACGGGTAGCCAGAAGCGCTCTCGCCCTTTGCGTTCCTGCGTCCAAAAGGCGAGTTCCATGGTCGTGCCAGAGGCCAGAGTGAGCTTGCGCGGGCGCTCCACATAGGCCGCCACGCTTGGGTCAAATTCCAGGGTGAGGGCAAGGGCCGTATTCACGCAGCCAATCAGTTCGACCGTTCGAGACAGCTTGGGCGACCGGTACAGGTAGAGGTCGCCACGGCGTCGCTCGGGACGCGTAAGAGGGCGAGGTGAGAAGGGCGGGGCTGGTTTTCTTGCGCTCGGCGGAATGGCGCTCGTCGGGCCATGGGAGAGTGTCTCCGCCTCAGTGATGGGGCGGGTGCGAGTCATGGACGGCATGTTGGCTTTCTCCGGGGTAAAGGCCGCCCCTCATCCCGGTTGGGATGCTTGCATCGCATCCGCAGCAGAGCTACAGTCCAGGCGTCGATCCTGTTCCTGTAAGTCCAAAGCCCTTTCGGTTGGCGCCGAGGGGCTTTTTTATTGCGGCGAGGGGCGGTGGTGGCTCAGTGAAGTCGCAGGGTGGGGTACCTCCTTGGGCGGGGTATGGGATGGGACGCTTCACGCGCACGCGATCCGCGCGCACGGCATAGGTGTTGCCGCACTGATGGGCAATCTGCTGCCTCTGTCGGGTCCTGGTTCCGGCACGCGCTCAAGCTGCGAGCGAGAATCATGTGGCTCGAAAGAGCTCCCGGTCGTTACTCGGTGTCCGAAGCGGAGTGCCGTTCGCCGTCGAGCGAGCACAGCAAATCTGCCACCGCTTCGGCCGTCGCAAACCATCCGCGCCGTGGGCGCATCCGTGCCAGCGCCAATGGCAGCTGGCCGCGGGATCGCGCTTTTCGAATGGCGCCGACCGAGGGGTATCTCAAAATGACGGCCAGGTCGGCCAGCGTCAGGACGTCGCCAAACCGTTCACGCAGGGCCGCTTCGCGCTCCGATTTCGTCAGCATGACGTGAATGTCCTCCATTGTCCGGTGTTGTCACTGAGGCGAGAACGCTAACGCGGCTCAGGGGCGATCCAAGGGGGCAGTTTTGCGATACATCCTGTCCATCAAAAGATGGGTCTAGGCTGTGAGCTCTTGTCGTGGTAGGAGGGCGGCCTCATGCGGACCGTCGAGAGAATCCTCGGGACCCGGCTCTGGTATAGGTACGCGCTTTTGAAGTCGGGGGCGGGTTGCCAGCGCGGTTTTATCGATCGATTCGAGCGATTTGCCTCGTCCCGATCCGGATACGGTCTCGATCCACGACGTGTGTGCGACTGGGCAGTCGGGCGACAGCCGGTATCCAAGGGCATGGTGCAGCGGGTCGAGAGTGAGGTCCCGGGCACGAAAGATGTCTTTGCCATCGCGTCACTGTTAATGCCCAAGGCGCTGAGTGCGCCGGCTGTCGAACGGGTCGTGCGCCATCTCTACGTCATAGAGCCCGACGGTGGACGCTATTGGATGCTGCCGTCGATCGGTGCGAGCGGGGCGTCTGATGACCGCACAACGCCCTGCGTCTGGGAGGACGCCGCGTCGCTCGTTTTGCGCGGTGATTTTTCCGGTTTATTGGCGATTCTTGCCTTGCTCCGGATGTCCGTGGCGCGCTCCGAGCTCGAGCAAATCGGTCATTACGCGCAGCACCTATATGCGGTGCTGCCATCGGTCTCTCGTTTTTCTTGGGTGCGACCTGACGTCGATCTGCTGCTGCAGTGTGTGGAGGATATGATGGTTGGAATTCGTTGGCTTTTTGCCCGCGTGATGGTCGATTGGGAAGCGTTTCGCGCGCAGATAAGGGAGCCGAAGCCTTGGGAAGGCAGGCCTCCTTGGATTTTTGACGAGTCCTCCCTGTCGGCGAAGGCGCTACCGCGATATCTGCCGCGTCCCTTGCCCCTGCTGGAGGGGGTGGTGCCGCTTCGGCCTTGGGTTCACCCTTCCCGTTCAGAGTCTGTCCCTCGTTCCGCCATACGACCAGCGTCGATTGAGCGTTGCGGCCCATAACCACAAGGGGGTGGCGTCTCACGGTTTTGTTCGCCCTTCCTAGAAGTGAATGCCGCTTTCCTTAGTGACCCGCCGTGTCTTCGATGGCGGCAGCCACTGTCCGGATTCGACATGTAGACGGCACGGCTTGCGCCTTTATCTCTGTGGCTTTTGCCTTCGCGCGCTCATGCAGGAACTTTGAGGCCACGCGTGTTGCCTTGCCTTCCTCTCACGGCCTGAGAGCGGCTGGGTCGCGAAGCGCCTGATGGCCTATCGGGCGACGGCCTTCGGTGAGTCGATAGCGGCATGTGGTGCGCGGCTAAAAAGAGAGCGTGGAGTTTTGACCATGCACCGCTAGGCGAGTCCATGGGTTTTAGAAGCTGCTTTTTCTCAGTGGCTGGGGTTGGTCCACGCCGCAAGCTGCCGGTCCGGGGTGCCTGGAGAATGAGCATCAAGCTTTCAAGGGTGTTGGGCGGCGACAGGTGTTCGCAGTCCACGACCAAGGCTTCTCGAAACACCGCCGTCAGTGCGCGCTCAAGGTCCGGCAGGGGGGCGAGCCAGTGCGAAGAGCTGCAGCTCAGTGCCAGCACTGATGATCGGCAAGATGCGATGTCGTATGGTCCTGGCCGGCGGGGCATTCTGGCGTCGCCGGCGTGCCTTACGGCTTTTCGACCGATTTGAGGAGTTGATCCTTTTCGGCTGAGGACAGTTGTTCAAAGGCAAGGATCAGCCGGGCCAGGCGCTCGTCCTCCGCCAGCAGGTAGGCCGCTGGGACATGAAGCGCGGCAGCCAGGCGGGCGATCGTGGCCATGTCTGGCTCATGCACGCCCTTCTCGTAGCGGTTGATGCGGGTAGCGGCCACGAACGTGTCCAGTCCTGCCTTGACTCCGAGCTCTCGCTGCGACAATTGGCGTACCAGTCGCGCCTGCTTGAGGCGTCGCTGGAAAATCAGCCGGATGTCCGTCCGCCGCGGCATGTGTCGAACCTTCGTCGAGGTAACCCCCTACGAGATTCGTAACTTTGCCTTGCTCGCGATATTACGAGTTTCGTAATATGGGCCGCAAGCGGCCCCCCGCAGGGGCCATGGGGTCCCCAGGCCATGCAGCTGGTACTTCATGATGACGATGCCGTCTCCATCCCGCTGGATGCCTCCGTGCAGGAGGCCTGGCTGCTCCAATACGACCGGGCGTTGCACGCGGGGGCCGTCGAAAGCTTCCGGATCCGGCTGGCCCAATGCTTCGCAGAGACACTGGCGGAGTGCCTGGACCCGGACCTTAAGCCGCCGACGCCCGCACAGCTGCAGTACGCGACCGATATCGCCCGCCAGTTGGGGATAGCGCTGCCTGCCGAGGCGCTGCGCTTCCGAGGCCCGATGGGCGAGTTCATTGATCGCTTCTCGGCGATCTTTCGTCAGCGACGCCGTCAGCAGTTGGATGAAGGGTCGACCTCTGGATGAGCCGCCGACCGCGAACTCGGGAGCAGACGGCGCCCCGCGCTGAGCACCTGACCCGTCTGTTGGCACGCGCGACCATGGATCCGCACCAGGAACCGGCGTTCTTTCGCGCGTTACTCCAGGCGACCGTGTATGCGCATGTTCCAATCGCTGATCCGCAAGGCCTGCGCCTGCGTTTCATCCAGTTTCCGCACCCGGAGACCGGGCAATTGCTGCTGCCCTTCTTCACAGACCATGTCAGGGCGCGTATCGCGGCGGGGCAGGCCGCCCGCGTTGTGGCGCTGCCGGGGCGCTCCTTCCTAGAGGCCACGCGTGGCGCGACGCTCGTCCTAAACCCCAACGACGAGCGGGGGCTGCTCTATCCCGAGGAGATTGACACGCTCTTGCGTACGGGGCGGGTAGCGCGCATCGACAAAGTGACGATTCAGGCGGGCAAGGAGCCACAGGTAGGGCCTCCCGGCATCACACCCGCATGGCTGATCGATCTGATCACGCTCACGCTTGCCGGCCTACCGATCGTGGAGGTTGCCTACTTGGCGAGCCTTTGTGCGCCGCCGGGCCTCGGCCATCCGAGTCTTCTGCTGGCCCTGGGGACGGCGGCCGGGCAGGGGGATCGTGCAGTCCATGCCGTGGTCACGGCCACACAGCCCGCCTGCATCCAGCATCGGTTTCCGTTGGATGTGATGCATTTCGTCGAGCCCGACAGCCGCCCGGCCTGGATCGACGCCTTTGCACTGCTGCCGACCTACGCGAAGAGCTGGGGTGCTCGCTTGGTGGCCGCGATCGACACCCCTCCTACACGACTGTCCTGACGCGCGGCGAGGTAGCTATTCGACCAGGGCCTACGCGTGTCTGGGCCCTGGTCGGCCACTGGCGAATTGGCCAAAGGGCAGGGACACGTAGTATGGCGATTAGTGTTCGTTATCACAGGTAGTTTTTGGCACTTAAGGGCGGGCCTAGTAACCACTGGCGGTGCCCCACGGATATCGGCAAGCCCAGCCTCATCCGGGCGACGCATCACCTGCTTTTCCGGGAATCAAAAGCCAGGCAGCACACGCGCTGAGCAACGATAGTGCGGTGGAAATCAGCATGACCCGGCGGAAGCCTGATACGAAGGACACGTCGATGGCATGCTTCAGGGCCGCCGCGGCGGCTTGGTTTGCGCTGTCGGGAATGCCGATGCCAGCCAGTTTCTGGCGTTGCGCCACAACGGCAGAGATCCATTCGGCGGGGAGATCCAGTTTCCCCAGCTCGGCGTCCAGTCGCGCATTGAACGCCAAGGTCATCGCGAAGCCGAGCAGGGCAATGGCCAGCAGCGCTGCGGCACGCGATATGGCGTTGTTGATGCCAGAGGCAGTGCCGGCCCATTCGACGCCCGCCGCATTCATCACGGTCGTCGTCAAAGGCGCGACCGTGATGCTCATGCCTAGCCCAAGCACGCAGATGGCCGGGAAAAACGTGGTCCAGTAGTGGCCGTCGACGGAAATGGGTGCAAAGAGGGCAAACCCCGCCGCGGCGACGAGCGGGCCCGCCACCAGTGGCAGTCGAGCGCCGAATCGATCAACCAGGCCGCCCGACCAGCGCGACAGCATGAACATGATGGCAATGAAGGGTAGTAGCGCCGCCCCTGCCTCCGTGGCGCTATAGCCCTGCACCTGAATCAGATTCAGCGGCAGAAAGAACAGGGCTCCGCCCAGCGCGGCGTAGAGCATCAAGGTCAGCAGATTCGCCCCTGTAAAGCCGTGATCGCGGAAGAGCGGCAAAGGAAGCATGGGGGAAGTGGCGCTCGCTTCGACCCGAATGAAAAGCAGCATCGAGGAGATGCCAGCGACAAGACTTCCCCATACGGGCAGGACGCTCCAGCCGTGGTTCGGGGCTTCGATGAAAGCATAGACCACCCCGGCCAATCCGATCGTGACCAGACAGGCTCCCGGGTAGTCAATCCGCCCGTCGCTCGTCCCGGCTTTGCTCTCGGGCACCTTCGCGGCGCATATCGCCAGCACCAGAAGGCCAAGAGGCAGGTTGACCAGAAAAGCCCAGGTCCAGGCGTAATGATCGACGAGAAAGCCCCCGATGACGGGTCCGACGGCAGCGGTGATGCCGGTGAAACCGGACCAAATGCCGATGGCAGCACCGCGCTCCGATGCGGGGTAAGTGGCACTGATCAAGGCAAGGGCGCCTGGAACCAAGAGTGCCGCGCCGATCCCCTGGATCGCCCGCGCGGCGATCAATACCCCTACGGTCATCGACAGCGAGCAGCCGATGGAGGCGAGAGTGAAGACCATCGTGCCCAGCATGAAGATGCGCTTGCGGCCGAAGCGGTCGCCAAGGACGCCGCCGACCAGCAGCAGCGACGCCAGAAAAAGGGCGTAGGACTCCATCACCCACTGCGCTTCGGACGTGGTGGATCCGAAAGCCCGCTGAATGGCCGGAAGGGCGACATTGACCACGGTCCCGTCGATGAAGGCCAGACTGGATCCAAGAATCGCCACCGCCAGCGTCCATCTCCGCGATGTGACCGAACATGGCTCCGTAGGCGCGCCGCTGAGAATGATCGCTTCTTCGCAGGAAGGCTTTCCGATCATGGCTCGTTGTTCCATCGGTCTCGGAGCGACGGAGATTACTCCGCTCCTGGCGAGAGGTTCGTGACGACTCGATCGATGGCGATGAGCCGTCAATTCGCCGTCTTTTTGATCAATTCATTGGTGCTTGTAAAACAACACAGCGCGCCTGTTGCTGTGCCTACCGATTGCCAAGGTCGATGTCTAGGCTCATGGCCATGACACATCTGCGCGCAAGCCATCGTCGCGATCGACCTGCGGACCGCCGACCATTTCAACAAGGATAGAGCCGTGACCCAACGCATCGATTATCAAAAACACTCCCCTGAACTTTTTCATGGACTTGCCGCTCTCAGCAGTCTGGCAAGGCGATTCACTATCGAGGAGTCCATCTGCAATCTGGTCGATATCCGCGCATCGCAGATCAATGGCTGCGGCTTTTGCCTTGACCTGCATGTCAAGCAGGCCGTGATGCATGACGAGCGGGCGCTTCGGTTGTATCACCTGCCGATCTGGAAGGAATCCACGCTGTTCTCGCCGCGGGAACGAGCTGCGCTGGCATGGACCGAAGCACTCACCACGCTTCAGTCCCAGGGTGTGTCCGACGATGTCTACGAGCGTGTGCGCACCCAGTTGTCGGAGAAGGAAATCACCGACCTCAGCTATGTCATTGCGGCGATCAATGCCTGGAATCGCATCAATGTGGGCTTCAGGGCCGCCCCTGGCTCGTTGGATAAGGCTTTTGGCATCGACAAGACCGGATTGGCCTGAATAGCTCTTTCGACGGCAGCGTTCTCGCCATCTCGCTCGGCCATCTCCATCCGTGAAGATGGCCGTTCCAGCATGATCGACCACGCTGCAGGTGGCCGAAGCATGTTGTCGAGCGACATTCCTGAGCCCGGTTGCGGACATGACGGAGTTCAGTGCCCGTGACTCTCCGTGCGACGGTTCTGCGTATAGTTCAACGGCACATAGAGATAGCCTCTGCCGGCATCGGCTTTCGCGATGTGCCCGAACGACGGGAACGGCAAATGAGCCGCGCCGATGAGATAGCCGTGCTCCGCCGCGTCGGCAAACGCAGCCTCGCGCACATGCTCGGCCTTCCTGTCGTCGCTGTCCCATACGATTCGGACGGACGGGTCATGGAACTGCACGGGAGCCGAGTGCACCACGTCACCCCATAGAACCAGCTTGGTGCCCTTGCTCTCCACAACGAAGAAGCTGTGGCCAGGCGTATGGCCCGCCGTGGGAACGGCACGAATACCAGGCGCGATCTGCGTGTCGCCCTGGTAGAGCCGCAGCTTGCCGGCATCGAGGTAGGGTCCGAACATCTTCGGGGCGACGTCAAAATTGATCTGCACCGCCTCCGAGGCGCGTGCGGCGTTCGCGTGGTTCATCCAGTAGTCGTACTCGGCCTTGTCGACGTGAACGACGGCGTTTGGGAAGATTCGCTGCCCGTCCTTGGCCAGGCCGCCGATGTGGTCAACGTGCATGTGGGTGATCACCACATCGTCGATCTGCTCGGGCGCGTAACCTGCGGCCCTCAGATGTTTGAGGGTGTTTCCTAGCGTGGGACCGTAGAAAGCACCCGCGCCCGTGTCGACCAATATCAACCGGTTGCCGGTGTTGATGAGGAACTGGTTCATCGACGACTCGGCCGGGAGCGTCTGAAAGACCTTCCGGTAATCAGCTGCAATCTCGCCGGGCGATTTTCCGATCAACAGCTTGTCCATGGCGAAATCGATCGTGCCGTCGCTCAGCGCCGTTACCTCGAAGGCTCCTAGCATCAGGCGGTAATAGCCCGGCGCCTGAGTTAGGGCCATCGGTGCTTCAGCGTTCGCGTTATCCGCAATGAATGTCGATCCCGTGGCGATGGCGAGGGCACTGACAAGAAGTTTTCTAGCGAAACCATGTGTATTGCGCATGATGAAGTCTCTCCGACGAGATGGCGCTTGCCTTACGGGTGAATGCGAGTGAGCCGTGGTGTGAGGATGAGCGTTTACGCGCACCATCCATCCGACCTGCAAGGCTTCTTTGACCTTGGGCGGATAGAGTCTGCGAGATCCGAAAAGCCCGCTAGCCTCGCGAAGAGAATCATCGTCGTGCTGGCCGCGCACCAATATTCCACGTCGCCATGGGCGGGTTTGAGCGTGGTGGCAGTACGTACCTGGAGGCTACGGTGTCGCTGGCGGGTCCCGTATCAATGCTTCACGGCTTCGCAGCGGAAGTTCTTTTCGTCGCCGGCACTTCCAGTCCCCGAATAAACGGGCTCCTGCGGATACGGGCATATGAGGCGCGTCCGTGCGGCTGCGCCTGGCGGATTGCTCACCACGATACGCTCGGGTGGCTGGCCGGTCGCCACCCATGTGTCGATGGTGCTGATGGGATCGAACACAAAGGGACCGTCGCCTCCTGTGCAATGCCCCATGGCCGGAATCATGAAGAGACGCGCATTATCTCTGCCGTCAGCCCCCTGGGCTGCCGTCAATGCCTCGTAGAAGTCGACGCTGGCCAGCGGTGGCACTAGGGGGTCCGACCAGCCATGCGAAATGAGGAGCTTGCGCCCGCTGGCGAGATAGCCCACGACACTGGCGGGCTGGACGTCCACCCATCCGCCATGCAGGGAAAGCGCGCGACTGGCGTCCTTGTCGTAATCGAAAGTACGGAAGTTCCATTCGGGATCGCTGAAAACGACGTCCCGAAAGTAGCTAAGCACGGGCGCGATCGGTCCGGCGCCGGACACTTGTATCGAAAGCCCTGCCTCGCTGCCCGGCTCGAAGCCGGGAATGATGGTTTCCCCTGTGCGAGGATTGCGTGGCCCCTGATAGATCGCGCGGAGCGCGGCGATCTGCGGCTCGGTCAGGCACTGGGAGGAGGCGCCCTGCGTCCCGTGGCTCGCACGCTTGCATTGAAGCGAGCCGACATCGAAGTGACAACGGTTGGGTGCCGATATGATGCCATCTTTCACACCGTCGTCGGCATCGCAGCTCGCTACCGCCGCCTTGCGCACCCATTCGAGTGCGGCAGGCGGGATCTTGCTGGCTGGGTTCTTCGAAGTGGCCGAGCTGGTCCATAACGAACCCACCATGAGCGCAACTGTAGGATTCGCCGGCGCCATGGATGAGATGCCGTCGTAGTCGTCCGGGTAGCGGGATGCCTCCATCAGTGCTTGGCGGCCACCGGTGGAGCAGCTGGCGAATAGCGAACGCTCCGCTTTCCTCCCGTAGAAAGCTTCGATGATCGCCTTCGCCGCCACCGTCATCTCGTGAACTGCACGGTAGCCGAAATCGACGAGCCTTTCCGGATGACCTGCCGCAAAGCCCGCGTCAACGGGGCTCCCCTGATGTCCGCCGTCGCCCGCCACTGTCGCATAGCCCTTTGAAAGCGGGGTGATCATCGCCGGATACGCGATGGAGCCTGCCCATGCTCCATTACCAACTCCGACGAGCTTGCCGTTCCAGCCGGATGCCGGCATCCAGATTTCAAAGCCGATGCTGGACTCGGGGCCCGGGTGGCGGATACCCGTGACGCGGCAGAAGGAGGGCAGCGGTGCGTAAGGGTTGGTTGCTGTTCCGACCGCACTTTGGCCGGGCGGTATGAAGGCGCCAGACGCGACGACTGCGGCAGACGTAATCTCAGTGTCGTCGAGTTCGAGGCTCCTGATGTTCTCGCACCCGGTCGCACTCGCATGCGTGACATCAGGCGGTGCCAGCGCGAGGAAAATCAAAAAGCCGAACACCATGCGGTATCGTTTCACGATCGATGTCCTTCGCGCGGCAAGGGAGGGGAACGGGATAGTCCTGGTCACGTGATGACGGTGCCGCGAGCCAGAGGGCGCTCTACGCGCCAGCGCTTGATCGGAGTGTCCACCATGTGCAGGCAGATGGCCGCCAGCACGAACGAAAAGACGAGTGCTGCCGGCAGAGCCATCCACCAGGGGGCGAAGTAGCTATCCCTGAGCAAGACCACCAAGGGAAAGTGCCATAGATAAACGCCGTAAGAGAGGCGCCCAATGTAGGCCATGGCCGGGGAGGCCAGGATTGGACAATGGCGATGCTCCGCCAGGTAGCCGATGATCAGGAAGGCCGAAAGTTCGGCGAGAGTGACCTCCAGCGTTACGGCCTCTACCGCAAGCTGAGCCGGTAGCGATGGCATCCATGGGCAGGCGATGCAGATAACGAGGGCGCCGCCGGCGATCAGCGCTGCCTGCCTGGACACTTGCAAGGGGGTTACGGCAGCGATCGCCCCGATCAAAATGCCGCTCATCCGCGTATCGAAGGAAAAGTACGCCTGGGCCCAGCCCCAGAAGATAGTCACGAAGCATCGCCAGGCACTGAAGCATGCGAATGCCGCGAGCAGCCACGCGATTGGTCGTCGTGTCCGCAGGGTCAATGGCAGAAGCAGTGGCCAGAGCAGATAGAACTTTTCCTCGACTCCCAGTGACCAGGTATGGCCGATGGTCTTGGATGCGTACCTGAAAGCCATGGCGTAGTCCATGGCATAGAAGCTGGCGAATGCCGCGTTAAGCCATGGCTGGTCGGCAGGCCAGAGCGCGGGAGCCATCAAAAGGTACGCGGCCACCAGGAGCAGAAGCGTTGGGTAGAGCCTCAGGGCGCGCCGAATATAGAACGAGCCGATTCGGATGCCGCCGCCGCGGTGTTCCGCCATAAGAAGCGACGTAATGAGGTAGCCGGAAAGAACGAAGAAGACGTCTACGCTGAGATATCCACCGCCGCTTCCGGGTACGCCGCAATGAAATGCGACGACGGCCAGGATCGCCAATCCGCGGACGCCATCGAGCGCAGGGTTGTATGACATGGTCGCTCCGATGCAGCCCTGCCGGGGAAATGAGCGGCACTGCAATGCAATGGCGGATCTCGGCTCGGGCTGGCCCTTCGGGCGGGCCTTTGCGCACGTAATAAAGACAGTTCGATCCGACGGGTCGCAAAGCGGGCGCATGGCTGCCGCAGCCAAGGTACGGGTCAGTTGAAGCAGGCCGGCGTCGGTCCGGCTGCATGGTAGGCGCAACTTGTATTGAGCGGTACGCTCACGAAAGGCATGGGGGTGTTTCTGTCTACGCAACAATCGGTGCGACGCGTGACGACCTGGCGTCGTAGACCAGTCGATCTCAGTCCCGGCAGCCATCAAGCACGGAGCGAAGAAAGGTGATGACCGCCTCCGCCCGCCCCAGCTCGATCAATTGTGCCGCCGTGAGGTAGCCCAGCTCGGCAATAGGCGTGTGCAGATACCAGGCTTGTAGGGCCGAGGGGTCCGGCTCTACCGCGGCAGCCACTCGCAGCACCGCCAGCGTGGCCGGTATCAGACCGAACAAGGTGCTGTAGCTATGTTCGCCAACCGGCGAGATCAGCCGATCCGAAGGGTCCGCAAGATAGGCGGCGGTCACCAGGGAACTCAGCGCCGGGCGGGCCAGTGCGCTGGCCGACGTGGCTTCGATCATGGCTCGGACCTCCTTCATGCGATGACGGATGGAATGCGCGCTGGGACGGCAGCCGTCGGAGCGAAAGGGGGGGCACCATTCCGCGGCAGCCCGTATCCTTGAAGAAGCGGTCGAACGGGAGGCTGCCCGCTTCGCGTAAGGGAAGCGGGCAGCCCGTACTCAGCTGCGAAAGAACGCCAGCAGATCGCGGTTGATGACGTCGGGATGGACGGCGAACATGCCGTGGGGATAGCCCGGGTAGACCTTCAGCGTCGCGTGCTTGAGGAGCTTCGCCGAAAGAGGTGCCGAATCGGCGAGCGGAACAATCTGGTCGTCGTCGCCATGCATCACTAGCGTGGGGACGTCGATGGCTTTGAGGTCATCGGTAAAGTCGGTTTCCGAAAAAGCCTTGATGCCGTCGTAGTGCGCGTTGGCACCGCCCATCATGCCCTGGCGCCACCAGTTGTCCACGCAACCCTGGATGGTCTTCGCGCCAGGACGGTTGAAGCCATAGAACGGACCGGACGCCAAGTCGCGGTAGAACTGGGAGCGATTGCTGGCCAGTGCGGCGCGGAGCTCATCGAAAACCTTGATGGGCAAGCCGCCCGGATTGGCGGCCGTCTGGAGCATGAGCGGAGGCACGGCGTTCATGAGCACCAGCTTGGCGGCGCGGCCAGCACCATGGCGAGCTACGTATCGCGCCGCTTCACCGCCGCCGGTCGAGTGCCCCACATGGATGGCATCTCTCAGGTCAAGGTGCTCGACCACAGCGGCGGCATCTGCAGCGTAGTGGTCCATGTCGTGTCCCGTGTTGCCCTGCGATGAGCGGCCGTGGCCACGGCGATCGTGGGCAATGACGCGATATCCCTGATGCAGGAAGAACAGCATCTGGGCATCCCAATCGTCGCTGGAAAGCGGCCAGCCATGATGGAAAACGATGGGCTGGCCCGAGCCCCAATCCTTGTAGAAGATTTCTGTACCGTCTTTTGTGGTTATCGAGTTCATGTTAGCGTTTCTTTGTCTCGTGGCAGGGAGTCGGTTTGCTGCGGTCTGAGCAGCAGATAGCGGCAGTGAAACCGCCGCGGCGGCGATCAGTCCCGCCGCCATCAGTTGCCGGCGGACGGGGTCGGCAGGTGCTAGGTCGTTTGGATAGTGCATTCGGCTGCTCGCTTTCGCTGGATATCGAGGGAGTGTCTGTCCGTCGCGGGTCATGGCGATTGAGGCCACGGACGCCACGATCAGGCCACGGATGCCACATGCGGAAACACGTGTGCCGGGCGCATGGACAAGCCTAAGCCTCGAAACCTGACCGCAGTAGAGATGCGAGGGTAAGCATGGTGTTGTTGAGCGCACACCAATGCTTAATATGAGAATGGCATGCTCGCCAGCGCTCGAAGCCTGCATGAAACCGGGATGCCTGCTGCTCACGTCCCGACACTTGGTCGCAGCGGGGCTCACGACGAACGGGGGCGAATTCGGGATGGAGGCGACTGAGCAAGCCGAAGATTGCCATCATGAAAAAGCCTCGCGAACCTCTCGATCTCTCGCCGAATCCCCATGAGATATCCCAGTCTCCTCCCGAGACACGCTGGGGCTTCGGTTCTTTCATGGTCTGGGAAGGTCAACGAAGGATCGAGTCGTCCGGGCGAGAGATAAAGCTCGGCTCGCGTTCTTTTGACTTGCTTCTGCAGTTGCTCAAGTGCGCAGGCGAAATCGTCAGCAAGGACGAGCTGTTGTCCGCCGTCTGGGGCCCTGTCGTCGTCGACGAAGGCAGCGTGCGCGTCCACATGTCCCAACTTCGCAAGGCGTTGGGGATGCCTGGAAGCGGGGAGGGCTGCAAGGAGTGGATCTCCAATATCCCGCTACGAGGCTATCGCTTCAATGGCCGGGTTTTGCGCGAACTCATCGACCCACTGGCCGAGGCCCAGGCAAGGGCGGCGGCTTTGCTCAACCGGCCTCCATCGCGCCTGACCGAACTGGTGGGTCGCGAGTCCGAGGTCGATCATGTTCTTCAGTCCATCGACAACCATCGACTTGTCTCGATCGTCGGGCCGGGTGGCATCGGCAAGACCAGTGTCGCCCTGGTGGCTGCGGAGCGCCGCCAGGCGAGGGCAGCCACCGAGGTCGCCTTTGTTGACCTTGCTCCACTGATTTCTTCGGAGCACGTGCTCGGCACGATGGCGCGCGCGCTCGGTGGCTCCGCCGATCTGCCCGATCCATTGCATGCCATGACGCAATGCCTCACGGGGCGGAATGTGCTTGTGTTGATCGACAATTGCGAGCAGGTGATCGATTCTCTCGCGCTGCCCATCACGCGGCTGCTGTCCGCACTGCCTGGCCTGCGCATCCTCGCGACAAGCCGCGAGACGCTCCGCATATTCGGCGAGCATGTCTACCGCCTGCCTCCCTTGGCTATTCCGAGCGCGGATCACTTCTTGCTTGCCCAGGCCATGCAGTGGCCGTCGGTGGAGTTGCTGGTCGAGCGTGCGCGGGCCGCCGGAGCCGGTACTTTCGACGAGTCAGATGGTCCGGCGCTTGCAAAGATCGCACGTCAACTCGATGGCATACCGCTGGCGATCGAGCTGGTGGCCGCGCGTCTGGGAGGGCAGTCCGTCAACGACCTCGCATCCAGGTTGGACAGCCGCATGCGACTGCTTTCCATCGACAATCGCTCCGCTTCGGCGCGCCACCAGTCATTGGCGGCCGCGCTGGACTGGAGCGTTGGTCTTTTGGGCGATGCCGAACTACGCGTGTTCCGCAGGCTCTCTGTCTTTCGAGGGCATTTTGCTGCCGAGCCCGCGCTTCAGGTCGTCTCCGGCGAGATGGACCCCGAGGTGGCGTTCGATGCGCTCATCTCGCTGGTGGACAAGTCTCTGGTGCTGTTCGAACGGAGCGATTCCGCCGCGCCTTACCGCCTCCTCGATACCACGAGGAGCTACGCCGGCCATCTGCTTGCGCAGAGCGGCGAGCGGCCGGAATTGCTCAAACGTCATGGGAACCTGATGCTCGCCGTCATGCATGCGGCAGCCGCGGAGCTGCCCCAGCTGACGGAGCGGGACTGGGGAGACCGGTATGGTCACGTCGTAGACGATGTTCGCTTTGCGCTGGAGACCTATCTGAAGGAGCAGCTCGACGCGAAGAATGCCGCCGCCCTGGTCATAGCATCCGCGCCCCTTTGGTTTCATTTGTCCCTGGTCGCCGAATATCGCGACTGGATCACCGCCGCGCTCAAGCTGGTCGACCAGCAGGCCGAGCCGGACATGGAAACGGCGACCTGGCTGACGACGCAGCTGATGATCGCGCTGCTTCATACGGCAGGATCCCGCGACCAGCTCGATGCCGTGTGCGACCGGGCTCTGGCGGGAGCATTGGCGACTGGCGTGCGCACACTTGAACTTCAGGCTCGCTGGGGCAGGTGCACGCATGACATGTTCAGTGGGGAGTACTCGGCTGCTCTGCCGCATTCCGAGACCTTGCTCGCCGTGGCGGAGTCGTGTGCCGATCCCGCTGCGCTCAATCTGGCTCACCGCGTGAGCGGCATGGCCAACCATTTCTGCGGCAGGTTCGACGCGTCGGCACTGCACTGCGAGGCGTCGCTACGCTTGAGCGGTACCGGGCGGACGCGCACTAACATGGTTGGAGTGGACCCCATCGTAGCCGCCAAGGCCGTGCTTTCCCGAACGTTGTGGATCCGGGGTGAAACGGCCAGGGCTTTGCAGACCGCTGCCGAGGCAGTGGAGCGGGCGGAGGCGGCAGGCCATGCCGCATCCTTGTGTTCCGCTTTGTACGGTGCCTGTCCCGTTGCCCTGTGGTCGGGAGAGCTCGAACTCGCCGAGCGGTGGATTCTCAAAATGATCGGCGAGGCCCAGCGCAAAGGACTGGTGACGTGGTTGCGGTATGCCGAATCGTTTCTGCAGGGTCTCCAGCTTGCGATCGAGCCTGACGCCAGGCCGCATGTCCGCAAAGTGTTGGAACGGTTCGCGGGTTACGATTCGTCGCGCAAGGAGATGCTGGTGACCTTTTGCGTCGACTGGGTCGACGACGACATGGTCTCCCGGCTCGAAAGGGGGGAGGGCCTCTGGTGCGCGGCGGAGGTCTGGCGAGCCCTTGGCGTTCGCAGCGAACGGCGTGGCCTGGCGACGGAAGCGGAGAGTCATTATCTCCGCGCACTCGAGACTTCCAGGCGGCAGGGCGCAGTCGGCTGGGAGCTGCGCGCCGTATCGAGCGTGGCGGAACTCTGGACCGGCACGGGTCGAGAGAGGCAGGCCATCCAGCTGCTGGATGAGACGCTCGCCAAGTCTGTTACCGAGGGACAGGATCAGGCCGCCGCAAGGGCGCGGAATCTGCGCGAGAAGATCATTCAAGAGCAGGGCTGAGTCGCGCAAACGCTCGCCAGGCCGTCCTTATCTCCTTGCAGGGGCCAGGGCGTGGACGCCGACCGCTCCCAGTCGCCCGCTAACAAGCTTTCACATGCAATAACTGGCTCCGGTCGCCCTGGACGAGCAGGGTGGCAAGGTATTCCGCGCCTTGATGCAAACGCCTTGCCTTATCCGAGCCGGGAAACGCCGCCATGACCTCATCGACGCCCATGAGTCCACCTGCCGACCCCTTGTCCGCTAGTTTTGCCACCACCTACGCCGGTGTCGTTGCTTTCATTGCCGTGGTAGCGGAGGGCAGCTTTGCCCGCGCGGCGGATCGCCTC
The DNA here is from genome assembly GCF_055814425.1 of Dyella sp. CR10. Taxonomy (NCBI): domain Bacteria; kingdom Pseudomonadati; phylum Pseudomonadota; class Gammaproteobacteria; order Lysobacterales; family Rhodanobacteraceae; genus Dyella; species Dyella sp. CR10. The sequence continues at coordinate 2,059,046 of NZ_CP185986.1, read as the reverse complement.
GGAATCGGGCGCTCCGCGGTGAGCCGAAACGTCCAGAAGCTCGAGGGGCAGCTGAATGTGCGCCTCTTTCACCGGACCACGCGCAGCACGACCCTCACCAGCGAAGGCACCATGTTCTACATGAGCTGTCATCCGGGCGTCGATCGAATCGTCCAGGCCGTCGAGGAGATGCGGGACCTGCGGAACGGGCCACCCCGGGGGCAGGTGCGCGTGAGTTCGCCCGTGGGCTTTGGCCGGAGGCTGGTGGCGCCGTTGCTCGGCGGATTTCAATTGGCCTGCCCCGAGGTATCCGTCGATCTGTTGTTGACCGACAAGCCCGTCGATTTCACATCGGACAGGGTGGACATCGCGTTCCGCCATGGACACCTCGAGGACGCCCAGATCATTGCCAGGCAGATCATCCCCATGCAACTGATGGTATGCGCATCCCCGGGGTATCGCGAAGCGCATGGGCTACCTGCGACGATTGACGAACTGTCGTCCCACGAGTGCGTCAATCTACGCACCGGCATGGGGCGCATCCTCGAATGGGAGTTCAAGGTCGGCGGCAAGGCGCAAAGGTTCCTGCCCCAGGCCAGGCTGACCTACAACGATCCGGAACTGGTGCTGCAGGCGGTCGTCGACGGCATGGGGATCGCACAGGTCCCGGGTTATCTCGCTTGCGATGCCATGGCGTCCGGCGCGCTGGTGACGTGCCTGGCGCAGTACGCGCCGGATGACAGCGGCCACTACATCTGCTACCAGAGCAGGCAGCATATGCCCATGCGCATGCGGGCCTTCATCGACTACATGACGCAAGCCATCCGGAACGCCGACCCTCAGCGCTCCGCCTTGGGCGAGATGCCTGACCATGCGCGTGGAGAACGCCCCCGCCTTGGAAATGTGGCGTTCCTTTCGATCAAGTAGCCGTGGGGTCGCGCTCCCGCCGCTTGCCGGTGCGGGGCGGCATAGTCTGCTTTAAGAGCCGTGCAACCACCTCGATACGGCCGACTGATGCGCAAGCGACAACACAGTGAGTCGCTGCGTGGGCCTACTGAATACACATGCCATGCCGGAGACTTCGTTGCATCGAAGTGCCTTGGCGCAGAGGAGTGACGATGAAGCGGCTTGACAAGAAAATTGCTCTGATTACGGGTGGAAACAGCGGGATAGGTCTCGCAACGGCACGTCTTTTTGCCGCGCACGGCGCCAAAGTCATCGTGACCGCGCGACGGCGGGATACGCTCGACGAAGCCGTAAGGCTGATCGGTCACGATGCTTTGGGCATTCAAGGTGACGTGGCCGATCTTGCCCATCATGCGTCCGTGGCCGACGAGATTCGCAAGCGTTATGGTGGATTGGACATCTACATGGCCAATGCCGGGATTCTGACGGTCGCGCATTCCGCGCAGGTGAGTCCGGACGAATTCGATGCGCAGTTCGGCGTCAATACCCGGGGTGTATTCTTTGGCGTGCAGGCGGTATCGCCGATTCTGCGCGACGGAGCCAGCATCATTCTCACTAGCTCGCTCGCATCCTCCAAGGTTCTGGACGGGCATGCCGTGTATGCCGGATCGAAGGCCGCCATCGAGGCATTCGCCCGCAGCTGGGCCTTGGAGTTCAGGCAGCGGCGGGTGCGCGTCAATGTGTTGAGTCCGGGCCCGGTAGACACGTCGATCATCGAAAAGCTGGGCGTGCCCGAGGCAGAGCGCCCCGCCTTTCTCCACTCCATGACCGAACGTATCCCCGCCGGCCGTTTGGGTGGCGCGGACGAGCTGGCTCACGCGGCGCTGTACCTTGCGTCCGACGAAAGCCGGTACGTCAACGGTGCCGAGCTGTTGGTGGACGGCGGCATGTCCCTGGCGTGAACTCCCGGCGGCGGGGCTCCGTACCAGGTGGCGGATGATCGGTCCCGCTGCAGGTCAATAGTCCGGCGATGGCCAGGAAAGGACGAGGGCATGCCGCGCTCAGGCGAGCGAGACGATGCACTCGATGCCTTCCCTGGCCATTTTTGCGTATGGACAGATCCGCTCCGTATTGCGCACCAGTTCCGCGGCCAACGCACGATCCACGCCCGGCAAGCTGATTCGGACCTGGGCGGCGAGCGTGAACAAGCCGTCCACCGGATCCCTGCCGAACGTTACCGAGGCGATGACGGCGGCGTCGGGGATCTCGACCTTCGCGCGGGCGGCCAGCAAGCTGAGTGCTCCCTGGAAGCACGCGGCGTAGCCCGCGGCAAAGAGTTGCTCGGGATTGGTTCCTTCGCCTTGCCCACCCAGCTCAGTGGGAAGCCGCAACCTTACGTCCAGCATGCCGTCGTCGGAGCGTGCGACACCGGAAGCTCGCGCGTGCTTGCATTCGCCGCCCGTGACTCGCACGGTGGCGGTGTAAAGCGGTTGAAACTCTGCGCCGGCGTATTTATCGAGCAGCGAGGTGGGCGGCCGTTGCAGTTTGCTCATGGGTAGACCCTGGAGATCATGTTTCGGAGTTCAGGCGCTCGGGTACTGGGCGAGTCTTCTCCAGATCGAAACGCGTATATATCCAAAGGAATGCGAAGAAGCCGAAGTAGCCTGCCGTCATCAGGCGGCCAAAGGCGTTTTCCCAATACGTTACATCCGCGTGCGGAAACCAAAGAGAGATGACCTCTTCGACGAAGCCCGCCCCCACGGCGCCAAGGCCAACGAAACTGGTGACGAGTACGGCCAGCGCGACCTTGAACCCCGTGCCTCTGCAGCGCACCGAGCGCACCTTCCCGCGATCTATCCATGGCAAAAGCACGAGAAGAAGGATGGATCCGAACATCGCGGCGACACCCCAGACCGGCGTGCCGAAGTAAGACGGGACCATGCGCAGAATGGCGTAGAACGGCGTGAAGTACCACTGCGGCCGGATATGGCTGGGGGTCACCAGGTTGTTGGCCGGCAGGAAGTTGTCGCGCTCGAGAAACCATCCGCCGAGCGTGGGGGCGTAGAACACGATGAAGGCTGCGACGGTGAGGAAAAACAGTGCGGCAAAGACGTCGTGAGCCGTGTAATAGGGGTGAAAGGGTATGGCGTCGATCGGCTTGGCCGGATCCCACCGATTACCCTTCGGTCCATGCTTGACGTCGACGCCATCGGGGTTGTTCGAACCCATCTCGTGCAACGCGAAGATATGCAGGATCACCAGCAGAAGCAGCGCCAGCGGAAGCGCAACGACGTGCAGCGCGAAGAAACGATTGAGCGTGGCATCCGCGGGCAGATAGTCACCCATGACCCATTCAACGAGGTTGTGGCCAACGAATGGCACGGTGCCAAACAGCGAGATGATCACCTTGGCGCCCCAGAAGGACATGTTGCCCCACGGCAACACGTAGCCCATGAACGCCTCGGCCATTAGCAAAAGGAAGATCAGCATCCCGATGACCCACACAAGCTCTCGCGGACGCTTGTACGAGCCGTACATGACGCCACGGAACATATGCAGGAACACCGTGCAGAAGAACAACGACGCGCCGGTGGAATGCATGTATCGGATCAGCCACCCCCAGGGCACGTCCCGCATGATGTATTCGACCGAGCCGAAAGCCTCTTTGGCGCTCGTCTTATAGTTCATCGCCAGGAATAGGCCGGTCATGACCTGGTTCGCCAGCACGACGAGGTTGAGGCCGCCGAAGAAGTACCAGAAGTTGAGGTTCTTCGGAGCGTAGTATTGCGTGTAGTGCTTGCGGACCAGGACACCCAGCCCGGGCGCTCGTTCATCCAGCCATTGGCGGATACGCGTCTCCATAGTCATTGAGGGCAATCTTCCGGTCTGGATTTGCATGAACGAAAGCGCGTGCCTCCAGTACCGGAGGCACGCTTGAGAGGGGCGGGTGGCATGGCCATGCCGACCACGTCGCGCTACGGCCTCACGCTGCTTGCGCGTATTCCGACCGCTCGAACCAGGTCTTGAAGTCGGTCGGTGCGATTCGAGCGCCGCTCGCTGGAAGCAACGTTTCCTTCTCCAGGATCGCGCCGAAATAGGGCGCATTGCCGTCCACGACGACTTCCTGAGGGTCGTTGGTGAGGGAAAGAAACTGCCGTACCAACGTCGAGAGGCTGACCTTGTCCGGGCCGGCGATTTCGACCACGCCGTTCTCCGGCGGGCGCAACGCATAGGTAGTCACTGCGTCGGCCACGTCATACGACGCGATGGGCTGCATGAGGGCCGGCGAGACGTGCACCGCCACCCCTTTGGATGCCGACTTGATGATGCTGCCGAGGAACTCGAAGAACTGCGTGGAATGGATGATCGTATAGGGGACGCCTGACTCGCGGATGATCTTTTCCTGCGCGGCCTTGCCGCGAAAGTATCCGCTGGCCGTCAGGCGGTCGGTACCCACCACGGAAAGAGCGACATGGTGCTTCACCCCCGCCTTCTTTTCGGCATCGGCGATGTGGCGCCCCGCGGTCTGGAAGAAGTCGAGAACCGCCTGATCCTCGAAGGAGGGCGAGTTGGCCAGGTCAATGACGACGCTGGCGCCCGCCATGGCTTCGTCGAGGCCTTCGCCGGTGATGGTGTTCACGCCAGACGATGGTGAGCCGGCCACGACCTCGTGGCCTCGTGCACGCAACCGGGAGACCACCTTGCTGCCGATCAATCCCGATCCGCCGATGACAACGATCTTCATGGGAAACCTCTATCCAAAAAGGGCGCCGATGGCGCGTCGTATTCCATGCTAGATGTCACTAGCGAAGGTCGGTAGGCGCTGTGAGGGGCTCACCATGTTGCGTCGGAGGCATCAATTGGCCTGCTTGAGGGGGAACTGCAACAGATCCGCCTCGTGCACTTCGGCGGGTGCCGCATACTCCGACGGGCCGAGGCCGGCGACGTACTGCAGATCCATGGAGCGCACGGCTTCGGTCATGTAGTCGATGAACACTCGGATGCGCGCAGGCAGGTGCTGCCGGCTCAAGTAACAGAGGTAATGTCCGCGATCGTCCGGAGCGTACGGCGTCAGGCAGGCCACCAGGCGACCCGCTCGCAGATGCTCGGCCGCCTGGTAGCCCGCCAGCTGTGCGATACCCTCGCCGGCAAGCACACTCTGCATGACCAGGTCGGCATCATTGAAGGTGTAGACCGAGCGCGGCGTCAGTTTGTGCTTGCGACCATCGATCTTGAATTCCCACTCCGCTATCCGTCCCGACGTCGTGCGGTAGTTGATGCAAGCGTGTGACGGGAGGTCGTCGATGAGCTTGGGAAGGCCATGCTTCAGGGCATAGGTGGGCGAGGCGCACGCCAGCATCTGCATGGGCACGAGGCGCCTGGCGATGATCTGGCTATCTTCCAGTTGCCCGTCGCGAATGGCCACGTCCACCCGGTCCGACGTGAAATCGGCGGACCGCTCGTCAAGCAGGAGGTCGATGGCGATATCCGGGTAGCGGGAGCGGAAGCCGGCGAGCAAGGGAGCGACGATCTTTCGTCCGAAGCCCATGGTCGCGCTGATGCGCAGATGGCCGCGCGGCGGGCCCGCACGAAGCTCGCGCATATCCTCCAGGGCCTGGACGATCCGCTGCACCCCGGGGTGGCAGTTGCGATAGAACAGCTCACCTTCGCGCGTGAGCGAAGTGCTGCGCGTGGTCCGCAGGAAAAGGCGCGCGTCCAGCTGTGCCTCCAGCTTCTGCACGCTGCGGCTCACCGCGGACCTGCCTACGCCAAGCCGGTCCGCGGCGCGGGCGAAGCTCCCCTCGACGGCCACGGCGATGAAGGCGACCACGCCGGCATAGCTGGCCGTGAAGCTGGAGGCGAGAGCATCCCCGGCGTCGCCCTGGGGTTTGTCCTGCGGCGTGAGGGTCATGAGTGGAAGCCTCGTGATAGCTGCGATTCGGGGCGCGCACGAACCCTGGAAGCGGGTGCGTCCGGCGCTGACACCTCCCAGTCGTTTCAGGCGGGGCGTTTGTGACATGGCCGCCCGAGAGGGGTGGTCAGAGGGCGGGCGTGTGGAATCAGCGGTCGCCCAGTTGACGCTCGATCCGCGGATCCGGAATGAACCAGATGGCGGCGACGGTGGCATAGATGAGGCAGGCGGCCACCGGACTGGCGTAGGTGAAGGCAATGGCGACGATCTGGATCACGATCGATGCCTTCGTCTTGCGGTCGGCACCGAGCGCCTTGCCCAGTTCGGAGCTGGTGCCGCCGTTCACCTTGACCAGTGAGCGGGCAAGCAGCTCCCAGGAAATGGCGGTGAGGAGCAAGGTGATGCCGTAAAACACCGTCGGTACCGCCGAAGGGCGCGGATGGACCTTGTTGAGCCAGGCGGTGGAAAATGGAAACAGGGACAGGCAAAACAGAAAGAGCAGGTTCAGCCACATCGCGTTGCCGTTGATGCGGCGGACCAGCTGCAGCATGTGGTGATGGTTGTTCCAATAGATTCCGACGTACACGAAGCTGAGGATGTAGCTGAGGAAGACCGTGGCGTCATTCAGCAGGGCCATCCATGTCCCGTCGGACGGCACGTGCAATTCCAGCACCATGACCGTAATGACTACGGCGATGACGCCGTCGGTAAAGGCTTCCAATCGTCCCTTTTCCATATCGATGCCTCATGGGCCGTGTGCGATACCGGATCGCATCGTGCGCGGCGTACCGGGCAGGGCGGCACGCAATGCGCCGGCATCAGTGCATGCCTGTCATCCCGGAGGCTGTGCACGTTATACGGGGTGCGAGCCCAAAACCATCTCCTGCGAGCAAGACATTGGTGCGTTGAAAACAACTCGCCATGTCCCTCGACGCGACTATTGACGGCCAATGTCCTCGCCTAGCATCGGCGACTGCTGAAGGTTGTTTCGCTGATCGTTGTCTGGCGTGTCGTCACCCGTGCGGACACCCGGCATCGCCTTCGAGGTGGTCATGAAAATCGTTGTGTTGGGGGGCAGTGGGCTCGTCGGCAGGAATGTCATCCGCCGGCTACAGGCCAGTGGGTACGACGCATCGGCTGCGTCGCGTGCATCCGGCGTCGATATCATCTCCGGGAAAGGCCTTCGCGAGGCGCTTGCGGGCGCGGAGGTGGTCATCGATGTGACCAATTCACCCGTGCGCGATGGCACGGCACCCTACGAGTTCTTCAAGGTCGGCGGCGCCAACCTCATCCAGGCCGAAGTCGAGGCAGGGGTTTCGCATCACGTATCGCTTTCGGTCGTGGGTACCGGCCGGCTGGACGACAGCCCGTACTTCAAGGGCAAGGCGGTGCAGGAGCGGCTGATCCGGGAATCAGGCATTCCTTTCACTATTCTCCACGCCACCCAATTCTTCGAGTTTCTCCTCGAAATCGTCGAATTGAGCGTTTACAAACAATCGCTCCGCCTGTCGCCGGCCTATATCCAGCCGGTAGCGTCCGCTGACGTCGCTGCCTCGCTGGCCGAGCTGGCCGTCCGGCCGGCGAAGAATGCGATCGTCGAAATTGCCGGGCCGGAACGGCAGCGACTCTCCGAGATCATCCAGCGCTTTCTCACCGAGATTGAGGCGCCCTACGATGTGGTGACCGACGTCCACGCTCCGTACTATGGCGCGAGGCTGGACGACGATTCGCTTCTTCCGGGTGAAGGAGCGCGCATCTGCTGCACGGATTTTCAGGCGTGGATTGGCCAGTCCGAATACTGGGGTGCCGGCTGGTGATGGACCATTCGGACACGAAAGCGACTGGGCAAGCGGAAGGCGCACCGCTTTGTCGATCGCCATGGCCCATACACATGCGTCGATGACCTCACCGCGTCATCGGCGCCGGGCATGTCACGCATGCCCGCGCTACCGCGCCGGGCATTGATGCCCTGAGGGCAACACCATGCGCCACCCGACGGCGCTACCGGGACTCCATCGACGAATCTAGTCTTCGCTGCCGCCGTGACTCATCGGGCACGGGTACCTCAGCAGAATCCCAGCACAAGGACTACTTATGACCCAGCGCATCGACTATCAGAAGCAGTCGCCCGACTTCTTCAAGAAGTTTGCCGACTTCAGCAATTCACTCAAGCATTCCTCGATCGAGGAATCGATCCATGACCTGGTGAATATCCGCGCATCGCAGATCAATGGCTGCACCTTCTGCCTGGACATGCACGTGAAGGAGGCCACGCTGCGCAGCGAGCGCCCATTGCGCCTGCATCACGTCGCCGCATGGCGCGAATCCACGCTGTTCTCTCCGCGCGAGCGGGCCGCACTGGCATGGACCGAAGCGCTGACGCAGATCCCGCAGCAGGGCGTTCCGGACGATGTCTACGAGCGGGTGCGTACGCAACTCTCGGAGAAAGAACTGACCGACCTGACCTATCTGATCATGGCGATCAACGCCTGGAATCGCATCAACGTGGCATTCCGCCCGCAGCCCGGCGCATTCGACAAGGCGCTCGGCCTGGACAAGGCTGGCCTGGGTTAATGCCTACGGCACATCAAGGAGGTTGCAGGTCATGATTAAGTCAAAGATGCTCGCCGTGGCGTTGTTGCTCGTGTGCAGTATGGCCCATGCGGAGCAGCCTCACGCCGAGGCACAAGCGGCTGGACGGTCCGGAATCGATGCAAAGGTCATTCCGCTCGTGACCAAGGCGCTCAGCGATTACCCGGGCAAGGAAGTGGAAATGATAGCTGTCGAATATCCGCCGGGTTCCGCGGATCCTGTGCATCGCCATGATGCGCATGCCTTTGTCTATGTACTCGAGGGCACGATTGTGATGGGTGTCCAGGGCGGCAAGACGGTCACGCTCACGGCGGGCCAGACGTTCTATGAGGGACCCAACGATGTGCACACCGTCGGCCGGAATGCGAGCAAGACGGAGCCGGCGAAGTTCATCGTCTTCTTGCTCAAGGACCGGGGCGCCCCGGTGCTGACGCCGGTGAACTGAGCCCGTTCGGCCTCCATCGGCCCATGTCTGCCGGTGCCGCGCGTTCGACTGCCGCCATGGAGCGGGGCGTGCGGTACCGGCATTTGTGGTGTTCCATGTACGCGCTTGCTCTCGTCATCAGGGCCCCATGGCGAGCTGCCGCCAAAACAAGATGGCGGTAGGCGGCGGATCCGGCATCGTCACATCGTGGTGAGCAGCCGCACTCCCAGTCTGGAGGCAACTCGCTGCAGCTTTTCCGGGTTGCGCTGGACGAGGCAAGACAGGACATGCTCACCGTCCGTCTGGAATGACTGGACAGACTCCAGCAGCGGACCGATATATCGAAGTATGGCGAGCTCCCCATTGATCGTCGCCAGCTGGATACGCAGGTCGCTCTTGAAGCGCAGGTTTGACGCGTAGAACAACTGCGCAATGCGCTGGCCGCCAACGAGCGGATGGGCGAAGCTCAGTACGTGGCCGCCGCCGTCACCGATGAGTTGTGCATCATCCGCCAGCAGGGACCTCAGGATCTTGAACTCACCCTTGGCCATCGCCTCGGCCAGGCGCTTCACCAGGCGCACGTGGGATTCGGGCGGAACGATGTAGCGCGGCTCGCCATGGCGCAGCTGCGACTTGGCCCGATGCACGATCTGGCGGACGGCGGCCTCCTTCTTTTCGATGACCTCGGCGATCTCCGGGTATTCCACGTCGAATACTTCGCGCAGAACGAAGGCGGCGCGAGCTTCAGGCGACAGTCGCTCCAGCAGCGTGAGCAGGGCGATCGACACGTCGCTCGCCCGCTCGTTGATCTGCTCCGGCGTTTCGGGGGTATCGGCAAGGATGGGTTCGGGCAGCCACATCCCGACATAGTGCTCGCGGCGCGCCTTGAGCGAACGGAGGCGGTCTATCGCCGTGCGCGTCGTCGCGGTCACTAGCCATGCCTCGACGTTGTAGATCTTCGATGGCTCGGCAGCATGCCATCGCAGCCAGACATCCTGCACGACATCTTCGGCGTCCGCCAGGGAGCCGAGCATGCTGTAGGCGACGCTCTGCAGCCTGGCCCTTAGTCGATGAAAGTCGGCCGTCGCATCGTTTGCCGCCATAAGATCTCAGCCCATCTCAAAGGTTTATAAGCGACCCTCGCCACTCCGGGCGGGAAGGGAAGGACGCCGGGATGTGATGCATGCTGCGGCCGCCGTGAGCGATCTTAGCGATAAATTTTCCCGATGCCATAGCGATTACCCACGCGCGGCATGTGTGACCCCTTGCTCGAGCGGCGCGCTTCAGGGCCGCTTGGAACGTATCCTTCATCGATCTTCCGTGGCATAGGCCAAGGGGAGCCAGACCGTGAACTGAGACCCCAGCCCGGCCCCCTCGGATGCCGCGATGATCTTTCCGTTGTGGAGCCCGGCAAGCTCTTGAGCAAGAGCCAGGCCGATACCCAGGCCACCAGCGGCGAAGGGCGCAGAACGAGGTTCCTGGCCAAATACGCTGAACACTTTCGGCAGGAATTCGGGCGAAATGCCGGCACCGTGATCAGAGACGGAAACCTTCGCAAACCTGTTGCAGGCATCGGCGCGGATGTCAATGCGGCCTCCGCGCTCGCTGAACTTGATGGCGTTGTCCAGGAGATTGGAAAAAATCTGTTCGATCCTGACCGGATCGACCTCGCAGAACAGCCTGACCGATCCATCGCGAATCATGCGGATGTCTTTGTCAGGCGCGCTGACGGCAATGGCAGCAGTCAGTCCTTCCATGAGTTCGCCCACGTCGACGAGTTCAACGGCCAGCCGGATCTTGCCGGTCCTTGCCCGCGAAAGCTCAAGCAGGTCGGCCACGATCCTGGCCTGGCGCCGGGCGGCTCCTCGCACGACGCGCAAGTCGTCCGCGAGTTGCGGCACTTGCCTTACGCACGTTGACTCAAGCATTCGATCAATGCCCAGCAGCATCGTGGTCAGAGGCTGCTTGAGTTCATGAGATATCAACGCCAGGCAGAAGTCCTTCGATACGTCCGCGCGCAAAGCGATCTCTTGTTGCTCGCGTTCTTCGGCCAGTGTCTCCTCCAGATGGAGCATTTGGTTGCATAGGGATGTCATTTCGCCGCCTGAAGCGCGAATCGCGCATGGATGTGTCCTGATCGATGCTAGATCGGACTTCCTCGATGCAGGTAGCGATCGACCATTGATCACCACGTTGATCGGGAAGCGACAATAGCCGCGTCCATGCTCTAGCCGACCATACATTGCATGGTCGCGCGCACTGGTTCCCGCATGGAAACACCGTGGCGTCCTGCGCGTACCTACAGATGTCGATGGCGCAGGCTCACCATGCGCGTCATTGATGCCGCGGAATTCTCCGGTGGCAGGAAGGAGGGTGATCATGCGGCAAATCCATCGCATCTTGTTGCAGACCACCATTCCTCACGACAAGGACGACTGGCACATCGGCCGTTTCGGGCTGTTGCGGGATCACTTGGCTGCCTTGCGCGGCCACGATGGGTTGCCCTTGTTTGAAGTGACGGCGCGGGACCGCGATCCATCTGGCGCGCCGGACAGCGTATTGTCGAAACTGGACAGGTCGCCCTTCGACGAGCTTTGGTTGTTTGCGGTGGATACGGGCGAAGGCCTGACCGCCGCGGACTGCCAGGCCATCGGACGATTTCGCCGGCGCGGTGGCGGCCTGCTCGTCGCCCGCGATCATATGGACCTCGGTAGCTCGGTATGCACGCTGGGCGGCGTCGGCGCCGCTCACTTTTTCCATACCAAGAACCCCGATCCCGATCTGTCGCGGCGCAAGATCGACGACACGATCACTACGAACATCCTTTGGCCCAACTATCACTCCGGTGCCAACGGCGACTTTCAACGCATCGAACCTTGCCTTCCTCTGCATCCAGTATTGACCGACCCCGATACGAATGGCGGCGCGATTCGTTTTCTGCCATCGCATCCCCACGAAGGGGCCGTCGGAAAACCGCATAACGATCCGACGGCACGCGTGATCGCGACGGGTATCAGCAAGCTGAGCGGACGACCCTTCAATCTCGCCGTGGCGTTCGAACCCACGGCCGATGTGGGACCGGCGATCGCCGAGTCCACTTTCCATCACTTCGCCGATTACAACTGGGATCCTTCCCGTGGGTCGCCAAGCTTCGTCAGCGAAATGCCTGGCCACGAAATCGCGCATTCGCCCGAGGCGCAGCGATCGATTCGTCTCTATGTAACGAATCTGGCGTTATGGCTTGCCGGCCTTCCCTTGGATGCGGTTCACCGCTCGACCTGACGATCCGGTGATGGATCGAGGCGCCGGTGGGGGCGTCGTCCGCAGGGCAGGGATGGGTGGTCGATCTTCCAAAGACGGCTCTCTCTGTGGGCCGTAGTACGCGCTGCCTACCTAACAACCCAATGCCGTGGAGAACGTCATGAGTCACTTCAAGCTGTCCCTACTGGTCGCTTTCGCCGCGTGCCCGGTCCTTTCAGCACCGGTGACGGCAACTCCTCTGCAGGCCGAGCGAAGCCCGTCGAATCCCGTGTCACCAGGCCACGCGGGGAGCCCCTTCCCGAACGTGCCGGAGATTGCCGGGATCGGCGTGAGGATCGGCAAATATCTCGACATACCGGAGTCGGCCAAGGGCACTCCCATCGACCCACGGAAGGGCTACCGACTGGAGCAGCTTGGCCGTGGGCTCTACATGGTCACGGATAACGCTTATCAATCGATGTTCATGGTCTACGAGTCCGGTGTCGTCGTTGTCGATGCGCCGCCTTCGTATGCCGCCACGTTAAAGCAGGCGATCTCCGAGGTCACGAATCTCCCGATCACGCACATCATCTACAGCCATTCGCACACCGACCACATTGGTGGAGCCAGCCTTATCGGCGGCCACCCCGTCATCGTGGCGCAGAACGAAACCAAGCGGCTTCTCGTTCGCAGCGCAGATCCGAAGCGACCTGTCCCAACCATCACATTCGACAGGACGTATGAGCTGAAGCTCGGCAGCCAGCGCCTTGAGCTGTCCTACCATGGAGACGGTCACGAGCCGGGCAACATTTTCATCTACGCGCCCGAGCAGAAGACGCTCATGGCCGTCGACCTCGTGTTCCCGGGGTGGATGCCTTTCCGCCGCTTTGCGGTCGCACACGACCTGCCTGGCTGGATGGCACAGGTGGAGTTGCTCGCCAAGCTTCCCTTTGACAAGCTCGTTGCCGGCCACGTCGCTCGCCTCGGAACACACGCTGACGTACAGACGCAGATCGAGTTTGACAACGATGTAAAAACGGCCGTCGCAGAAGCGCTGAAGCAAACGCCATTCGTGGATGGCATTAATCCCGCCGATGCCGACAATCCCTGGGCGCTTACGGATGACTACACGGCGCGTGTCGCGGTGCGATGCGTGAATGCGCTGACACCCAAGTGGAGTGCAAGACTGGCTGCCTTTGACGCATTCGTCTGGGATCAATGCTACGCCATGGAGCAAAGCCTTCGCGTGGATTGAAGGGCGTAGCCCATGGCGATGACAGGAAAGGCCGAGCCTTCATTGCTGATGCTGACGGGGCGTTGCTCGAGAGTACTTGGCGCCCGCCGGGCCGGCGATTGATGCGCAGGGCACAACATCGTGATCCGCCAGCGATGCCTACCGACGCCTTCTGCCGAGACCTAGCATGAAGCCATCAGATGCTATTCGCACCTACTCAACGGCGGGTGCATGAATACCGAGGGCATCGATGAAATCTGGTCCTGGTGAGCCGTTGGCACGCAGTCAATGACGCACGACTCATCGACGTCAGCGGCAGCAAGCAAGCGCTTCCACCGAAACTCGTATCAGTCGTGGAGCCGGGCATGCCCGGTTCCGTAACCGTGGTCAGCAGGAGAACAACATGAACGCAGTACACAGTATTCCGCACCCCATTGAAGCGGCATCCAAAGAGCTGGTTCCGTCGCGCTACGCGCTGCGCATTGGGGATATTGACGTATTGGTGATCAGCGATGGCGTGCTGCCACTTCCATTCTCGACCATGTCCACGAATGTCGATCCGGCCGTGCGGGCGGCCTGGCTGGACGACATGCTCCTGCCGGAGTCGTTCGACTGGGCGGTAAACGTGCTCGTGGTTCGCAGCGGCAACCAGACCATCCTCGTCGATTCCGGACTGGGCGGCGAATTCGCAGGCTTCCCACGCGCAGGCCAGCTGGTTCAGCGCCTTGGGGCTGCCGGCATCGATCTGGGATCCCTGACCGATATCGTGCTTACCCACCTGCATATGGACCACGTCGGCGGGCTGCTCGGCGATGGCGTGAAAGAACGCCTGCGCCCGGACGTGCGCATCCACGTATCCGCGACCGAAGCCAAGTTCTGGGAGGCGCCTGACTTCTCCCGGACCTCCATGCCGCCGCCGATTCCGGACGTACTTCGTGTAACGGCCAAGCGGTTCTTGAGCTTGTACCACGACCAATTGCAAACCTTCGAGGAAGAACGGGAGGTGGCACCGGGAGTCATTGCGCGTCGCACAGGCGGCCACACGCCGGGGCATAGCATCGTCCGCCTCGCATCAGGCGGTGATCGGTTGACGTTCGCCGGTGACGCCCTGTTTCCCGTCGGATTCGATCATCCCGACTGGCAGAACGGTTTCGAGCATGACCCCGAAGAGGCAGTCAACGTCCGTCTTCGACTGTTCCGCGAGCTGGCTGCTAGCGGCGAATTGCTCGTGGCCACGCACCTGTCGTTCCCGTCGGTCGGCCGCGTGGCGGTCAATGGAAACGCCTACCGCTGGGTGCCGGCTTACTGGGATTACTGAACGTTTCTCAGGCTAAGGCCTAATCAGAATGTGGCGTCAATGGCGCCACATTCTGTCTAAGGAGCCAACCCGGCACCATGGCACGCGCGCCCTGTGGTCCCGGATGAGGGCACCTTCTCGTGCGAAGAGTCAAGGGGCTAGCGAGTTCATGCCACACACAGGAGCTTGCCCATGATTACCGAAGGTCTACGTTTGGAAGTCGGCAGTCTGGGAAGTAGGGGCCTGAAAGGCTGCCCCTACGAAGTTGACCTATCGCATGTCGTTGGCCGGCGATCAGGCCAGACGATACTGTGCAAGCGTCCAAAGAGAGTGGCCCTGTTCTGCTCGGCGAATCGTTCGTTTATGGGAGCCAATCGATGTGCCAGAACAATAATTCCGGCCGTCACCATAAGTTGGCCGCAGTGGCTTTTGCTGCCGCCATCGCTCTTTTCGGTATGACGGTCCCGGCCCAAACGGAGTCGGCCCCGCTCGTTATGACGCCTACGTCCAGGTTTACTGCAGGTATGCCAGAACCGCTCAACGCGTTGAAGCGCATTCACGCCGGAGCACTGGACGTGGCCTACGCAGAGTTTGGCCCCGCTGATGGCCCGGTGGTCCTGCTTCTACACGGCTGGCCTTACGACATCCATGCCTATGCCGAGGTCGCACCAGCGCTTGCCGCCAAAGGCTATCGGGTGCTTCTCCCATACGCACGAGGCTTCGGGGCGACTCGCTTCCTTTCCGCCTCGACGCTGCGAAACGCGGAGCCTGCTGCACTCGCCAGGGACGTCATTGATTTCATGGATGCGCTCGAGATTCATCGCGCTGTGCTTGGCGGGTTCGACTGGGGTGCACGCTCGGCCGACATCGTCGCTGCCTTGTGGCCCCAGCGGGTGAAGGCGTTGGTATCAGTCAGCGGCTACCTTATTGGGAGTCAGGAAGCTGGCAGGCAGTCGTTGCCACCGAAGAAGGAATACCTATGGTGGTATCAGTTCTATTTCGCCACCGAGCGTGGGCGTCAGGGATATGAGAAGTACACACATGAGTTCGCGAGGCTGATCTGGCAGCTCGCTTCGCCGCAGTGGCACTTCAACGACGCGACTTTTGATCGCAGCGCTGCTGCGCTGGATAACCCGGATCAGGTCCCCATTGCGGTTCACAACTATCGCTGGCGACTGGGCTTGGCTGAGGGCGAGCCGGAGTACGCCGCCCTGGAAGATCGTCTGGCTGGATTCCCCTCGATCGCCGTGCCAGCCATCACCATGGAGGGCGATGCTAACGGCGCACCGCATCCCGAAGCCGACGCATATCGCAAGTTCTTCACCGGGAAATACGAGTATCGCCTGATCACCGGCGGCGTCGGTCACAACTTGCCACAGGAGGCGCCGCAGGCGTTCGTTCAGGCCATTATCGATGCGGATCATCTCTGACGTCAGCGTAAGGGAGGCAATCCCATGCAGTCAGATAACCCAATCCTGGTGCTCGCCGGCTGCATCGCCACGACGATCAGTGTCGGCCGGGACTCATTGTCAATTTTTGAGGAGAGTTATATGAAGAAACTATTCGCCAGCTTGGTCATGGTTGCGGCCATGCTCGCCGGAACAAGCGCTCTTGCGCAGGCGAAAAAGCCCTGTATCGTGCTGGTGCATGGAGCGTTCGCTGATGCATCGAGCTGGGCAGATGTGATCAGAATTCTTCACAGGGACGGCTATTCCGTCATTGCTGCGGCCAATCCGTTGCGTGGCGTGAAAAGCGACGGCCAATACGTTGGCAGCCTGGTGGGTAGCCTCAAGGAGTCGGTGGTACTGGTTGGGCACTCTTACGGTGGTAGCGTCATTACCGAAGCGGCTAACGATCACCCGAACGTTAAGGCGCTGGTGTACGTCTCCGCTTTTGCGCCGACGACGGGCGAAAGTGCTGGGGATCTGGCCAACCGGTTCCCAGGCAGTACGCTGGGGACGACGCTTGCGCCGCCGGTGACGCTTGCGGATGGGGGCAAGGATCTCTACATCCGGCAGGAAAAGTTCCACGCGCAGTTTGCGGCCGATGTGCCGGCTGCCCAGGCGGCCTTTATGGCGGCCACTCAGCGTCCGATCGCGGAAGCCGCGCTCAATGAGAAGAGCGGCAAGGCCGCGTGGCAGTCCGTTCCCTCCTGGCATATCTACGGCTCCGCAGATAAGAACATTCCTCCGGAGGCCATGGCTTTCATGGCGAAACGCGCCAACGCAAGGGACGTCAAGGTGGTCAAAGGCGCGTCTCACGTCGTCATGGTGTCGCATGCCGAAGAAGTTGCGCGCTTGATCGAGGCGGCGGCGAAATAGGGCGTTGGCTTTCGCGGCTAGACGATGCTGACGGGCTGACCGATGCGGCGGTTCATCGGCACCGTGAACAAACGCCCTATGCCACGGCAAATGCACCATCGACACCCCGCCTTGAATGGTGGGGCGGTTTAGGGTGCGGCGATACAGGCCTAGGCGGCGCTTCGCGACAAGAGGCCGTCTTGCCTACCACTGAGAAGGAGCGTTGTGCTATGTCTGGCAAGATCCCCGCTAGAGACAAATGTCCCGTCACACATCTCACTACGGATTTTGGAGCGCCGGTCGCTGACAACCAGAACTCGCTGACCGCTGGCCCTCGCGGGCCGCTGCTAGCTCAAGATGTCTGGCTCAACGAGAAGCTGGCGAACTTCGTTCGAGAGGTCATTCCTGAGCGGCGCATGCATGCCAAGGGATCCGGCGCATTTGGCGTCTTCACCGTGACCAAAGACATCTCTCGATACACGCGCGCGAAAATATTCTCGGAAATCGGCAAGAAGACTGAGATGTTTGCCCGCTTCACGACGGTTGCGGGCGAGCGTGGCGCAGCAGATGCAGAACGCGACATTCGTGGCTTCGCATTGAAATTTTATACCGAGCAAGGCAACTGGGACCTGGTCGGCAATAACACGCCGGTCTTCTTTCTGCGCGACCCGAGAAAATTCCCCGATCTCAACAAGGCAGTGAAAAGGGACCCGAGAACTAATATGCGGAGCGCCACCAACAATTGGGACTTCTGGACCCTTTTGCCTGAGGCGTTTCATCAAGTCACCATCGTCATGTCGGACCGGGGAATCCCCAAAAGCTATCGGCACATGCATGGCTTCGGAAGCCACGCCTATAGTTTCTACAATGAGTCTGGCGAGCGCTTCTGGGTGAAATTTCACTTCAAGACCCAACAAGGCATCGAAAATCTTACCGACGCAGAAGCGAGTGCGCTCGTCGGTGGGGACAGGGAGAGTCATCAGCGCGATCTGTACGATGCGATCGAGCGCGGCGACTTCCCGAAGTGGACGCTTTACGTGCAAATCATGCCCGAGGCCGATGCCGAGAAGTATCGGTTCCATCCTTTTGATCTCACCAAGGTCTGGTACAAAGAAGACTATCCCCTTGTCGAAGTGGGCGAGTTTGAGCTGAACCGAAACCCTGAGAACTTCTTTCAGGATGTTGAGCAATCGGCCTTCTCGCCATCCAATGTGGTACCAGGCATCGGATTTTCGCCAGACAAGATGCTTCAGGCTCGGCTGTTCAATTATGCCGATGCACAACGCTATCGGTTAGGCGTCAACTACAACCAGATTCCAGTCAATGCCGCGCGGTGTCCAGTATTCAGCAACCATCGAGACGGCTACGGCCGCATTGATGGAAATTACGGCGGGCTTCCTCATTACCAGCCAAACAGCTTCGGCCAATGGGTTGAGCAACCCGAGTTTAGAGAGCCGCCTTTGAAGATTCACGGGTATGCGGACTTTTGGAACTATCGAGAGGATGACAGTGACTACTTTACGCAGCCTCGCAAGCTGTTCCAGCTGATGACTGTCGGCCAGCAGCAGGTGTTGTTTGATAACACGGCGCGTGCGCTTGGTGATGCTCCAGATTTCATCAAGCAGCGCCATGTCGACAACTGTTTCCGCTGTGATCCTGCCTATGGTGCAGGCGTTGCCAAAGCACTCAACATGTCGGTGTCGACCAAGGTACCGGAATCCCCAGAGCTTGCGGAGAACATTTGAGGTAGAAATCGCCATCATTAGCGCACGGCGTGACTTGGGTTTTCTCCTGCTTTTGCTTGACTTGAGCTGCCGTCGCCGCCGCGTGACGGGTAGACGAAGATGTGCATCGCTGACCATGACGTTCTACGACAAGGCAGGTATCTGCCTCACCTCGGCAGCCAATGACAAGCGCACGTTAATGGCCATAGCTGGCCGCAGCAGGGAATTTTATTGATCCAGCTCAAAACGTATCGCAGTAGACACGAGGATGCTCGCTGAAAACGGCAGCGCAGAGGTTGGGGGCGACATGCCTATCGAACTGAGCCAGGCAGATGTTGACGCCTTGCTCGACATTGAATGCGGCCGACTCAAGAGGGTCGAGGCCAAGATTGCCGGAAGGCTGGTAATGCTTGGCTACCTCGCTCCAGTGGATGTAGGCCTGATGCATATCGCCCATACGAGTACTCAGGCGCATGGTCGGCCCATATATCTAGTGCTTACGGCGAGCGCGAAACGCTTATTGATATCCGTTCGTGAAGGCTCATACCCACGCTGGATAGTCGAATGACGCAAAGCGAAGGACTAAGGTTAGGCGCCGCTTCATTTTGGGGTACGTGGGCTAGCCGCTAAAGCTCGAATCTGCGATCTCGCCAAGTTCGATGGCTATCCCGCCAACGTGCCTCATCAGGCAATCCGCCGGCTATTCGTAGGGGAATGGCTTACCGTACGCTCCTTTTTTTGGCTGGGGCCACTAGCGAACCAATGAAGGCTCTCGTAGCGAAAGTGATCAGCGCCACAATCATTGGGGGCGCCTTCGTCTGTTATCAGGAATACGACGTTAAGCGCATTATCGAGGATGTCCCGCGTGCGGTGAGGATCGCTAAGGAGGATTCCGAGACGATGTTCTTTACGGTGCCTTCGACCCCTGGTCAGCCTCTCGAGATAGAGATGAAGTCACTGCCATCGTCGGACACTACGCTTCAACGCGCGATGGCTCTTGGGGCCGACGAAGTTTGTGTAAATGGCGAGACAGTGCGCATAAACCATAATTTCGACGTTGCGCACGAGTATCATGACAGTAAGCCAGTGAAGTGTTTCGAGCGCTCCAAGCTTCCTTGAGCGGGCCTGAGGCGTTGGCGCTTTTGGCAAAAGTGCTCCGGCGCTTGACCAGCAACGGAAAGTCCTTGGCTTGATCAATTCAATCCGTAGAAGAGGTGGCATGGAAGAAATAGGTAAACGCGCCTTGGTCCTCCATGGGGGCGGGGCGGCCGGCAATGCGTGGGAGATTGGTATCGTCGCTGGCCTTCTCAATGGTGGATTGGATGCGACTAAGGCTGAATTGATCGTCGGGACTTCAGCTGGAGCAACCACGGCTGCACAGATCATCAGTATGAGCCCGACCGAATTGTTTTTCGCCATACAATCCGACGCGCCCCTGCAACGAACCGAAACACCCTTGCAGCGGACAAGTCCGGATAGTCCCGAGAGTCGGCGCGCTCCCATCGGGTTGGTGCCAAGCTATTGGGAGATAACGAACGGAATCATCGCCTCGGCGGAAAGTGCGGCCGAAATGCGCCGCAAAATGGGTGCTGCTGCGCTTGAAGTACATGCGGCGTCAGATGACATTGAGCGAACCCGCTGGCGCGAGGTCGTCGCCGCTCGATTGCCCAGTCAGCACTGGCCGGAACAATCGTTGCTCATCACGGCGGTCGATGCCCATACCGGAGAGCCGGCCGTGTTCGACCGTCGTAGCGGGGTCGAGCTCGTAGACGCGATCGCCGCCAGCACTTCGAACGGTTTTGGCTTCCCTCCCTACCGCATTGGCGATAAGCGATACATCGACGGCGGCTATCGGCGAAACGAGAATGCGGACCTAGCCGCCGGTTACGCCCGGGTGCTAGTACTGTCTCCCTTTGGCGGAAGGACACGGCATCCACTGGAGTGGGGCATGCAACTTGCCACACAGATTGATGAACTCCGCGCAAGTGGAAGCAGAGTCGAGACGATCTTCCCGGACGGCGACGCGCTCAGTGCCTTCGGTGCCAACATGATGGATCTGTCGGCGCGAAAACCTGCCGCTCTTGCCGGTTACAACCACGGCAAAGCGCTAGCAAATGAGCTTATGGAGTTCTGGCGGTAGCACTTGAAGTCCGCTTCCGATCCGGGGCGGACCATTAAAGGGGAGCGCCATGGTCGATCATGGCCGCAATGGTGACTCGAATGGTGAGACCTCTGCTGTGATGGGGCATGCAGACAACATCTTCGTTGTCGTAGTTCTCGTGTCGATTGCCCTGATGGTGGCAGATGTCTATACGCCCCAGCTGCATGGTCCCAGGCCATTCCAAATGCCAGGAGGTCTAATGGTCTATATTTTTTACTAAGGCTGGACGTTCCCACGAGAGAAAGATCGATGTTCACCATCCAGCAAATCGACGATATCCACACGCAACTCGGTAGCGCGAAGACGCTCGTGGAGTATGTGCGAGCGCTGCAGGTACTTGGCGTCGAGTACTACGATTCCTACCTGGTCGATGGTCATTCGGAATATTTCGGCCGGGACGGCTACAAGCTGGCGTCCCCGCCGGTACATGATCCGTTGATCATCGCAGATGTTGTCGAACAAGAGGCATTTCTACGCCACCTGCGGCAACATGAACTCGGCCGGACCAAGTACTTGGAAATGTCCCAGGGGCTGGCCGAGGCCGGCGTGGAGAAGTGGACCATCCATACCGGCAATCTGACCATGACGTTCTACGACAAGGCAGGTACGCCGCTATTGATAAAACAGATTCAGGTCATGTGAGCGCTAATGATCAACTGAAGCCGCAGCCATAGCGGACACTCCAGGCGCGCCTGGCGCTGGAGCAACCCTGGCGCTCTGTAGCCCCTGCACATTGACATGAGCCTCACCTTTACGGCTCTCGATTCATAGCCGCCAAAGCCCGAATCTGCGATTTCGCCAAGTTCGATGGCTATCCCGCCAACGTGCTTCATTAGGCAATCTGCCGGCTATTCGGAGGGGGATAGGTTCCCTTAGGCTCCGGTTTTTTGGCAGGACCACGGGCGGGCCAATGAAGGTTTTAATGGCGAAACTGATCGGCGCCGCAATCATCGCGGGTGCCTTCGTCGGCTATCAGGAATATTCCCGTAAGCGCATCATCGAGGATGTCTCACGTGCGGTAGAGCTCGCTAAGGAGACGGGACCGAAGACGACGTTCATTGTGGTACCTGCCTCTGCTCAATCCGTCCAGGCAGAGGCAAAGGCATCGTCATCGTTGTCACCGGACGCTTCGCCTCAACGTGGCGTGGCTCTTGGAGTCGACGAAGTTTGTGTAAATGGCGAGACGGTTCGCGTGCGCCACAATTTTGATGTGATACACGAACTTAGTGGCCCTGAGCCAGTGAAGTGCCTCGATCGCTCTAAGTTTCCTTGATGGGGCCTGCGTCGTTGACGCTTTTGGCAAATCCGGTACGTCCGACGCCCCCGCTTTTGAGCAGCACAGCGATTTGGAGTTCAATCAGCCGATGCCCCCCGTTTTCTTGGCCAACCACCGATAGAGAATCCGGCCGTTTGACCCAGGGCCGGCGGCTGCGCGCCCCTGGAGTGGCGTTGCGCGTTGACTTACCTCCATTCGTAAGCGACGGCTCGAACCAGCTGAGTGCACGCCGGCACGCTAAGCCAAGGGAAGGTTTCATGCAGCACGCGGCTTGCCACCTCAGTCCCCGTGGATCGGTCTTGAGCCTGCCAATGTGCCGCGCTGCAGGCGGCGGTACATAGTCGGCGAACCTCTAGGCGCTCGGAAGAAGAAAGACTCGTATCGGTGAGCACCGTTTCGAGGAACGTCCAAAGCTTCGACCAATGATTGAAGCTCTCGAGGGCGACAAGGATGTTTGATTCAGCCATGACATGGTGGAGCACTAAAGGGAGGGGGCGCCAAGCAGAGATGGTCTGCCCTCAGGCTAACGCCCGCGATCGGCCCGTAGTGGACATATTTCCAACCCCTTCATGCCCTACGGCTTGAACAGAATTGCGTTCATCGTGCGGTCGCGGGTGGCCGCAAGATGCCTGGGATGGCGCCCGAGTTCGAACAAATTCAGCGAGGTGAGTCCGAGGCCTCAGTCATGAACCGGATGGGGAGCCCGGACACTGTGCGGCGCTGCGGCGAGAACCTTTGGTGGGGAAGCGATGCCCATCACCGAGGCAAGAATGACGATTCGCGCGCAACCGAAGTTCGGCACGAGCACCTCTTGAGCGCCCGGGCCGCTGGCTATTCAAAGAAGGATGGAGTCGTGTCGAAATACCATTGCGTGTCGGAGTAGCTTCAAACAGCGGCACGTCCGCCTTCGATCCATGACGGACATGGCCTCGCCAGATCAGTCAATAGACTAATCAGGAGTCAAAATGCCAAGGCGTACTTGCGCGATAGCCGCTCTTTATGTCGCATTGACTCTCAATGTCGGGATGGCTTCGGCCGCCGAACAGCGAGAGGGCAATAGCGTATCCATTGGCAATGGAGCCAGCCAGTTCGCGCTTGACGGCAGGGAGTTCATGTCCGTCAGGGCCTTGCGCGAGAACTTCAATGCCCATGACTTCGATGTCGTAACTTTTTATGTGCACGACGCGGGCACATGGAAGCTTGTTCCATTGTTCGGCGACTATGCGAACGAGAAAGAAAGCGAGCACGACGTCATATTGATAAGCGGCGGCGCCGATTGCGTGCTGCACGATTTTCGCCTGCTCCGCGGAACGGCGGGCCAGCCAACCCAAATGGTGGTCGGCGATCGTGAGATCGGGCAAGGCTACGCAGACAGCAGCGTCGTTCACTTTACCTACTACGAACTGGCGAGGAACGACGCTGCCGTCCCGGGGCGACCAGGGCTGTTTTTCAAGAAGAAGCGGTCGATAGTCGCCAAGGCTAATTATTGCGATGTCAATGAGGCATTTGATAAGGAACTGCATCTAGGAACGGGCGAACGTTCCAGCGAGTGAAACCTTGATCGAGAGTCCCGGGAATTAACGGGTCCGCTTTCGACCCGAACCAGACATTGCCCGAAGCGGACTCGGAGCCTCACGCATCCCTCTCTGGAGTTTCTGCGTTCAAACCGTCCGAAGACATGCAATTCACGAAACCAAAGAGGAGTGCATATGAAAAAGTTCATTTTCGTAGCATGGATCCTGGTAGCAGCCAATGCTTTCGCGACCGACTCGTTTGATAGCCGCGTGGCCGCAGCCAAGAGGATGTTGGATACACAGGAAGGCCAGGCCTACAGCAGCGCCGTCTACAGCGCTATTGGCGGTTTCGTGCAAAAAGCAATGGCCGAATGCTTTCCAAAAGGCGTGTCTCGGGACACCAACAACTTCGTGCTTGTGGCGGACATCCAGGCCGATGGCACGGCAACCCGGATCGAGGCCCGTCCGGATACCAAAATGACTGCATGCGTCGGGAACAAGTTCGCGGACGCGCCTTTCCCGGCTTCGCCGCCCCATGCCGACGCCAATGGTTTCCCTTTCGAAATTGCGATGAAGATTACTGATTGATCGAGAGTTGGGCTCAGGGCGTGGCTAGCCCTGGCCGCTAAGGCCGGATCAAGCGTTTGAGCTCACTCAAGTATGCACACGACGATAGTCGCTCGAGCGCCTTGCGACCCTGCGATTACCAGCTAGAGATTTCGGTCGGAATGGCGTGAGCTAAGCGTGGTTGCCAAAGCTTCGCAAACCATGTCGATATCAGGAACTGCAGCGGCACGAGCATCAGATCAGCGCCCTCCAGATCGAACTTCGTCAGGTGCAATCGAGACGATGCTGGCTCAGCTCAAGCCTCGGCAGGAACCGACACAGGGGGCGTTGACGGTATAGCAGCGGGGCGCGTCAACGCTTAACGATCATCCCGCGTGCTATAGCAGGAAAGAGGAGGGGGCTTGCCCCCACTCAATCCCTTTCCTATGGCGCGATGGGAATTCAGGCTGACTGGGCCTATCGCCCCACCTCTTGCATTTCGCTAGCAGAGCCGAACTGTCCTGACTGATAGTCACGAATAGCCTGTTGGATTTCCTCCTCGGTGTTCATCACGAACGGCCCTTGGGATACAACCGGCTCATTCAGCGGGTCGGCGTGACTGAAGATCAGCGATGTGTCAGTCATGGCTTCGATATCCATGACGTCGCCGTCCCCATTAAGCTCAAGCAATTGCCAACGCTCGAACGGCGTGTCACCGATCACGCCTGACCCTTCGACGATGTACAGGAAGACGCTACGGCTGGCCGGCGCAGGTAGGCTCACCTTGGCTCCTGCCTTCAGGTCCACGCTGGTCATGAAGACATCGGTCGGCGGATGAATCGGTCCGGCCACACCGCCGAATTCGCCCGCGACGAGATGCAGCTCGCCCATCCCGTCGGCCAGCGAAACGGTCGGAATCTGCGCGGCCTGGAGGCCGCTGTAACGCGGCTGAGTCATCTTTAGCCCCGACGGTAGGTTGAGCCACATCTGCAGGAGCTCAAGAGGTCCCCCGTCGCGCTTCAGCTCGGCAGGTGCCTGCTCGACGTGGACCAGGCCCGAGCCCGCCGTCATCCACTGAACACCGCCTTCGTTGATAACGCTGAGGTGCCCGCCGGTGTCGCCGTGCGCAAGGCTGCCTTTCCGGATGAAGGTAACCGTCTCGAAACCCCGATGCGGATGTGGCCCAAAGGGCAGACCGCTGTTGCCCGGCGGATAGGTCTGCGGTCCGTGGTGGGCCAGCACCAGGTACGGATCGAGTTGCCTCAGCGTGGCGCTCGGGAGAGGTACTCGAGTGATGAGGTCGCCTATGTCCTGGCGCTTGGCAGCGTGTGTCGCGGCGATCGTGCGACTGTTGGTCATGTGCAGATCCTCTTGGGGCAGTTGCGCTTGGGCCTGTCCGGCCCGCATGCGCTCAGCGCGACGAACGTTGGGGCAGGCCAGAGACTCTATGGGTGGTGAGCCTCCGGCGCGACGATCCGGTTCCGCAGTCCTCCGACCTCTTCGATGGCGCATTCGCAGATGTCGCCAGGCCGCATCCAGAGCTTGGGATCGCGCGCAAACCCTACGCCGGACGGTGTCCCCATCACCACGACATCGCCAACGTCGAGTGTCATTACCTCCGAAAGGATTTCAATCGTCGTCGCGACATCGAAGATCATGTCGCTCGTGTTGGCGTCCTGCACCAGTTTGCCGTTTAGTCGGGTGGTTACCCGCAAGCCCTTCGCGCCCGGCGACAGCTCATCTGGGGTGACGAGCTCCGGCCCGAAGACCCCGGCCACTCTCGGACGCTTGCCTCGGCGAAGACCAGCGACGCATTGCGATACTGAAGCGAGGGTCGCGTCCTGCGTCGCCTGACTAGGTTCTGAAACTCCACTAATAGCGTCTTTGAGCTCATGCGACTCCTCGATGTGCTTGGTAGCAGTGAAATAGGCCTGCAACGCGATGCGGCACGCATCCTTGGTCGAGAAGAAGCGGCATGCGGAAGGAGGGGCGCTTTATCTGACATCACTCGGGATCAAGCACATCCAGCCGTTCGCGCAGGTTGTACTCAAGCTCCTGGATCAGCTCGTGTACCCATCGCGATTTCCCGCCACTGCTTAACTTGTCGCCACGGCACTTGTCCCACGCATAGGCGTAGGCCTCGACGACCATCTGCGCAACCTCCATCTCGGAGATGCCAAGCACAGCATGTGCCTTCTCATCACTGCTGCCGCCCATCATCCAATCTCCCTGTTCGGTTTGTGCGTTCATTGGTGTTCCGGTTTTTTCGTGAGGATGAGCGAGCCGCGCTCGTAGACGACCTGCCAAAGGGTAGGGATGCGCTCACCGGCACGCAAATCAACCATGCCGCCGGAGACACGCAGGTAGTTTGGATAGCCTTTGGACGCCCAGCGATCACGATAGGCCAGCCATTCGCGATGTTGCTTGGAATCCTCGATCATGCTCTCAAGGTGCACGTCAAAGGCACCCCTTTGATGGTGCTGGATATCGACGAGGGCTATCGTCAGCCCTGGGCGGCAATTCCTGGCCCGTCTGCAACCTCGAGGTAATGGTCGATTCTCAGCGGCCTGCCCGATATTGCATTAAGTGCTCCACTTAAGTTATCTGATGCGTAGTGTCATCGAATGCTTCGGTGACACCGCGCAGCCAAGTACCCTTTGGGTACCGATCCGCTACTGCACCTGGGGACGACTATAGGCAATCCCAAGATTGGCATGCACACCGTCATCTTGCGATTCCAGTGCCCACTCCACCCGAGTTACGATGATTGGATCGGGCAATTGACTGAGTTGCGCAGGGCCGAACCATGGATAGATAGGGCCCTTACCATCGCCATAATCCACCGGGGCTTGGGCGGCAACGCATGACACGAGCTTGTAAAGGTCAAAGCTGTAGTAACCCCCGGATCCTACGCTTGTCAGCGACATGGTCGGCAGACTCAGACCGCAACGACTATTGGCCACTGTGGTGCCAATGAAGGCAGACATGGCGCCGGGATAGTATGAGGAATCCTTTATCGGCCAGTTCCACGAGATGCCGGGATAGAACACAGCAGGCTCTGGAGAGATGTTTAGGCAATCAAGATCGACAAAAAGGAAGCGATCAATGTTGTCTTGAAAGCCTCCAAGCGTCAGCAGCAACCGCGCGCAACCTACGGCGGCCGCATTGTTGTTGGCGGCCGCGTTCGCGTAGAACGAAAGTTGGGGTCGATACGTCCCCGCCTTGTCCATCAAGGCGATCGGCTTGCCATTGCCATGCCGCGAATTGGCCCCAAAGGATTGATAGGGGAGACAGCCGCCCGCAATGCCTCCTCGCGTCGCATACGTCAAGCCGATACTGTTGTACGTATTACCAAAGGGATCGCTGACGGGCTGAATGCCCATGTAGGCCCCGGGCGCCCGGAACGTTGGCACCATTGGCAGACTCTGATCTGGCGGACCGGACGCGCAACTTGGGTTGTTCGACACGTTATAAGGCTCGTCATTCCACGCCAGTTGCCAGAAGTGTCCACCCGCTATGTATCCAGGCGAGCTGTACCAGTTGGAACTGGGATAACTGATGTTGGGTGACTTGCATGGCCGCTGCGTTTGGTCCGTAGCATTCGCAAACAGGCATGGCCCGTATGTCGGGGCATTCGTATTGGTTGCATAGTCGCTGCGCCAAGTGGCCACACCGGCATAGGGGTCCCAAAGACCATAGCCGTGATTGGACGGCGTGGTAATGTCGACCGTATCGATAAAGGCTGTGGCATCACCAGACGAAACGGTGCCTTGGATCGTCACGGTCATTGAGCTTGGACAGCCTCCCGTACCGCAAGGCGCCGAAAGTTTTACCGCATACGTGTTGTAGCGGTCGCTCGGCGGAGTGATCGCATTGGCAGTGATCGCTCCATTCCGGCCGCCGAGAACAATGGGTTGCACGATGCCATTGACGAGTACTTGGATAGACTGAGCAGAACCGAAGTTCACTCGTTGCGTGGCGTTGAAGGTGAGGATTGCATTGCTGGAGTAGGGGACTTGCTGTGAAATCAGCCCCTGATTCTGCAGGAAAGCCACTTGCTGACCTAAAGGGACCTCAGGAGCCCCACTGGTAAAGCCGCTATTGGTCGATGAGATGCCAGCACCACCACTCCCATTGGATCCAAAGACCCAAGAGGAGCCGGCGGGAGAGTAGGCAAAGCTCCCTGCCGACAATGCGGGCTGTTCAAAACTCCCATTCGTGACAACGCCATCTGCCCAGGCCGATGTCGATAACAGCAGCCAGAGTAGGGCGATAGAAAGGGATAAAGCCATTCGCGCGGGCATAAGCACACTCCTTTGCGGTGACGCGTTGGCAAAGCGAAAAGGCACCCACCACGAGCGGACGGGTTCCGCATAGGGAATCCCTGTTGAGTGGACGATGGGGCTGCCCCTTCGTGGCGTGTTATCACTGATCCTGTGAAAGTCAGGAGAAATTCGAAGACACGGCCATCCGGGCGTTGAATATGGCGACCAGATCGATGTCCAACTCGATCACTCCGACTCAATCAAATCGGGGCACATTCCACCTCGCATCTTTGTCGACGAAGTTGCGCCCCGATCGCGCTAACTGAAGAGTTCGCTCAAGCGGAAGCAGATGCTGAGGCATCGCAATTAGCCCGTGTTATCGGGGCAAGGAAAGGGGCGCTGTCGCCTCAATTCGGTGACGCGCGCGTTTAGGCCTCACGACCGTTTCTTGGTGAGCGCGATGCCGCTGTGCTCGCCATGATCCAGAGAACGATCACGTCGGTCCATCGGCCGCGGGGTCGATTGGCTCGGCTGACGCCTCCAGCAACCGGCTGGCTCGACTGTTAAGCGGGTGGCCGGCCTGGAAGTAACCCAGTACCGTGCTGACACCGCGGTGTTCGGTCATTGCCATCACCTCGCCGAGCGGCACGCCGTGTCGGCCCGCCTCGGTGACGAAGCCCGAGCGCAGGCTGTGCGCGGCCCAATCGCCATGAAGGCCGGCGAGCCGGGCGCGCCGCTGCACCATGCGCGCGACAGCATCGCCGGTGAGCGCGGTGGTGCCGACGGTGCCGCCGCGATGCAGGCGGCGGAACAACGGACCGGTCGTCGCCGGCGCTGCCGCGAGCCAGGCCGCCAGTGCGTGCGCCGCTTCGCCGCGCAACGGCTTTTCCCGGCGAACGCCGGTCGTGTTGGTCTTGGTGGCGCCCACCGTCACCAGCCAGGTATCGGCATCGAGCGGGCGGATGTCCGTGACCGCCAGTCCTGTCACTTCTGAACGTCGCCGGCCGCCACTGCTCCACGCCACCAGCAGCAAGGCGCGGTCACGCACGCCGCGCAACCCGTCGGTGCACGTGGCGAGCAAGGCCTGCAGCGGCTCGACGGTCATCGCCGTTTTGGAATGCACCCGCACCCCGTGGCGGACCTGCGCTTTGCGCGCCTGCTGCAATAGGCGCTTCACCGCCGCCGTGTCGGTCGGCGCCTCCCAGTCGCGTACGCGATGCCAGCTAGCCAACACCGCCAGGCGATGCGTGACCGTATTGAAGGCCAATGGGCCCGGACGATGCTTGACGCTGGCCGTAACCAGGGCGGCATCCAAGGCCAGTGGCAACGTATGCACCCAGTCGCCGTCGTCCGTCGGGCGGGCCACGTGATCGAGGATGAACTGCACGACCACCGCTGGGGGCAGCGGAGCGTGGCCGAACGCGTGACCGTAACGGCCCTGCAGCCAGCCGGCCCAGTACGCGAGGGCGCTGCGGTAACTGCGCACGGTGTTGGCCGCGGTGCCGGCGGCGACGAACGCCGCGGCCGCCGCCTGACTGGCCGCATCCAGCGTCGCCAGATCCAGAGGCTCGGCCATCGCATGGCGCGCTAGGGGCGTATGATTCATTCCGTACACCGTAATAAAAAGACCGTTTGTTCGAACTAAGGTCGGATAAACTGCCATTATCAGACCTAATCGACGCAAGGGGCAGGGCATGGCTAGCGGAGTGCCGGAAACTGACGTCTTCCAGGCTGCGGACGCGGTCCTGGCGCGGGGTGAACGCCCCACCGTGGAGCGTGTGCGCGTCGAGCTCGGTCGTGGCAGTCCGGCACGGGTGGGGCAGTTACTCGAGCAGTGGTGGGAACAGCTCGCGCAGCGCCTGAAGGGTCATGCCTTGTTGCCAGAGCTGCCGGGTGAGGTGGCACAGACCTTCGCCGAGGCCTGGCGTGTGGCACTCACCCACGCCAGTACGGCCGTCCAAGCGGCGCTCACCGAACGACAGAACGCGTTGTTTGCAGAGCAGGCTTCGCTAACCCAGGAGCGCAAGCTCTGGGAGATCGCGCTCGCCGAAGCCCGAGTCGATATTGCTGAGGGCGCAAGCAAGCTCACTCAGACCGAACTGCAACTCACGGCACGCCAAAGCCTGGTCGACCAACTCACGACCCAGATCACCGATATGCGGCAACAGCGCGATCAGCTGCAGGGGCAGCTCGCCCACCGACAATCGGAGCTCGATGCGTTGCGGGCGGAGCACGTGGCACTGCAGGCGCACATCCGCACGGCGGAAGACCGCGCACATCAACAGGTCGATCAGGCGCGCCAGGAAATCAAAGTGCTAGGACAGCAGCAGGAGCGGACGCGCCGCGAGCACACCAAACAGGTTGCCGCGCTGACAGCGGAGCGGGACGCCTGGCAGGCTGCCGCGCGGTCGGCCGAGCAGGCCGCCGCCCATCAAGCCGGACGTGTCGCGGCCTTGGAGGCGACTGCCAAGCAATGGCGGCGTGCACAAGCCGCGGGCCCAAAGCGAGCGGCGCGCAAAGCGCCCGCCAAGTCACGACGCTCACAGAAGAAGATTTCGTCCTGAGCGGAGGCGCCTCGCGACCATCGGGCGAGGTAGAATTAGAGTGAAACCTCAAGATATGGGGTCAGTCTCATGTTTTGAGACAATATATTGTGGCTAGCGGTCCCCCGAGGGGATTGCCAAAGTATTAACACGTCATTAAACTGTGAACTAGTGCGCATAAAAAACGCCTCGCACTGGGCGAGGCGTTTAGTGAAGCGGCGAACACGGGAGGTGCTGCGACCCAAAATCTGAAGAAGTCCAAGTAGGACTGCTCACAAAATCTGGTCTGCGGTGACCTACCGCGATGCGTCTTGGCAGACGGGAAAGTATAGGCTGAAAAACCTACTTTCGTAAAGCATCTACGTGGGTCTTCCGCAGTCCGGCCTCACGCCCCTCTGATTCGTTCTCGGGTCCTGGTGGTGTGTTGTTGAGCAGCCTTGGTTAGCTGATTTTTCAACGACTGAAAAGGCAGTAGCTATGACTGGTAAGAAGACCATCACTCAAAACCGCAGTGCGATCACCGGACGCTATGTCACGCCGGCGTACGTGAAGACGCACAAGTCAACCACGGTCACCGAACATGTCGTTCGCAAGCCGTCGAAGCCGCGCGGCAAATGAGTCACGCAAGGGGTAGCCGTTTTGGCTGCCCCTTTTTCGTTCGTAGATTGCAGAAGGAAGTTGAAACCCATGAGTGCTCTCCCGAAATCCCCTCTCACGATCAGTAAGCCACGTCTCTCAGCGCGTAGTGCCGCGAAGTTCGTCCGCCTGCCTGCAGTCGAACAGATGCGGTTGCTGCATGACCAGAAGTACCCGAAGCAAACTCCGCAGGTCTTTAAGCAGCCGTACTACGCGCCACCGATCAATGGCATTCGCGATTTCCTCGATCGCGGACTCCCTGGGCTCGTGGACGCTCGCGCAAAGATTCAGAGCCTGAAGATCCCAAGCCGCCGCGACCACTGTAATCGGGTGCTCAATCAGTTCATTGAATCGGAGCACGCGCATAGAGGGCTCCGGCCAACGACCATGCTTCGTTGCTATGCAAACCTGAGTGACCTGGAATTGCGGCTATCGCCGGACCTGTGTGCGATGGACGGGCAAGAGGAGCGCATCATCTACTTCAATGCCAACGCCGCCGAGCAGGATCCCGAAGCCGCGAAGATGACGCTGGAGATCGCCCACTGGCTGCTGGAGCAGAACGGGATCGATATCGCGCCCCGTCAGATCGAGTTCATCGATCTTTTCTCGGGGAAGCTCTACACGATCAAGCGGCGCAGGGAAAAGACCATTAAGCTCCTGGATGAGAATGCGAGGCTTATTCAAAGCCTGTGGCCGTCCATTGACCCTTAAGCGGTAAGGATCGCTGCGCCATCCCCATGTCGCTGGCGCAGCGATCGCTTTGGTATTGCATTCGCAGGGGCGCGGACACCCGTTTTGCGTTGCCGCCCCAAGAGCACTCCATCAGCTCCGTTAGCGGGCACGACAAACGGGCCTCATTTCCAATAAAACACACCTGTTCATTTTTTTACCTGCGTGCCGATACAGATCGAAACATTGCCCTGTGGTTAGCGCTCGCGAAAGTCCGCAGCCCCTTTTACTACTCTTAACGCAACGGATTTGCCATGCCCATACATCTTGGATCCTTAAGCATCCATATTGCCCAGACGTCCGTATTCAGCGTCTATCGCAACTCGGTGATCCTCAAAGAGAACAATTGGGATGATTTCGGTTTCAAGACCACGTTTGCCGTAACGATCGTTGACGACCAGGGCGAGCTGCACGAGCTTGGTGACGTCAAGATTGGGCGCGCAGGCCTGACCGGCGGATGGGTATCTCAGGTGCTTTCGCCCATTCTCCAAGTCGACGCCACGCGGATTCCCGACGACTGTTTTTCATTGGGCCAGGACCCTGAGTACTACTCTAAGACCGTGGAGCTGTTAGGGGTCGAAGGCGCTCGCTCGCTCCTCGCGCTGATGAGGGATGTGGCTGCAGACGCATCGCTTTTTCGGCAAGTCGCGAACGAAAAGTCACTAAGCACATCGCTCATGCGATATGTAAGCCTCTCTGTGATCGAGGCGCAGTATCGCCGAATTCTTAGTGGTGGCGTCATGCTCACTGAATTCGATTTCGTGTTTAAGCGCGACGAATCACCGGAAAGCGCCGGAGTTGAGCTCAGCTTCAAAGTTGACCCGCTGTCGCAGCCGCCAACCAACATTCATGTATTGATCGGGCGTAACGGGGTGGGGAAGACCACGCTTCTTAACGGCATGATAAGAGCATCCGTACAAGCCACTGACGGCGCTGAAAGCACATCCACAGAGCACTTCCTCACTCGCTCAGCATTTCAACTTTTTGAGATCGATGACACTTATTTCAGCAGTGTCGTATCGATCTCTTTCAGCGCGTTTGATCCATTCGTTCCGCCCCGAGTGGCGAATGATCGAGCAAGGGGACCCAGCTATCTCTACATTGGCCTGAAAACCGATAGCGGCGACACATTGAAATCCTTGACAGATCTTCGTCAGGAACTCTCCGCGAGTGTCGCAATCTGCCTGGGGCAGTCCGCTCGGAAGAGA
Organism: Dyella sp. CR10; assembly: GCF_055814425.1. NCBI lineage: Bacteria > Pseudomonadati > Pseudomonadota > Gammaproteobacteria > Lysobacterales > Rhodanobacteraceae > Dyella > Dyella sp. CR10. The sequence goes on along the minus strand of NZ_CP185986.1, from coordinate 2,025,560 downwards.
CGATGGCTCTCCGCCATACAGATGCTGGAATCAGACCCAAATTTTGAGGAAATGAACCTATCGGAACTCGGTTCGTTGGAGCCGTCGCACGTTCAACAGGCAGCGTGGCGCGCGGCTGAAAAGATGAGTTCAGGGCACGCCATCGTCTTGCTTTCAATTTCTCGCCTGGTGGAAGCCGTTGAAGAGAAGACTCTTGTCATTATCGATGAGCCAGAGAGCCACTTACACCCACCACTACTCTCTGCATTCATTAGGGCGCTTTCGGAGCTACTGACCGAACGCAATGGAGTTGCCATCGTGGCCAGTCATTCGCCAGTTGTTCTCCAAGAAGTGCCTCGCTCTTGCGTATGGAAGCTATGGCGCATGCGGCGAACAACTAGCGTAACTCGCCCCGAGGCGGAGACTTTCGGCGAGAACGTCGGCGTACTAACCCGCGAAGTCTTCGGCCTAGAGGTGGCGAAGTCTGGCTTTCATGCACTTTTGGAGCATGCGTCGAAGAATGCACAAACCCTTGAGGAGGCGGCTGGCGAATTCGGCAATCAGATCGGACTAGAGGGGCGACTGATCCTTCGCGCCCTCATGGCCCAAAAAGATCACTCGGGAGTTGGCTCGCCATGAGGCGCATGAGTAAGCCACCCCTAGTTGCATCGGATGTGTTTGACAGCTGTGTTGCCACGGTTGGCGACGCCGCCTCGCGCACTCGCCTACAGGCGATTGCCCCCACGACAACGCGGGCGGCTGCGCACTACGAGCAACTCGCAGTAAACCAAGGCCTGTACTGCATCCCTCATCAAGCATACCAGCCGCACGATGTTGTTACTGGGGCAGTGACCCGCAAGGATTTTAACGACCTCTACGAACTTCAGATGGTGGTGAAGTCAAAACCGTCTCGGCGGTACTACGACGAGTTGATCGCGCGGGCTCCTGCAAAGAAGTGTCCATACTGCGGATTTGGTCAGGCACGAACGCTCGATCACTATCTTCCCAAGGCAAAATTTCCATCCTATTCCGTGCTGCCAGAGAACCTGGTCCCCGCCTGCAGAGACTGTCAGTCCTGCAAGTCAGCAAAGGTTGCCGTCGCGGCAGGGGAGCAAACCTTACATCCTTACTTCGATCCAAACTTCTTCTTCACGGAGCGCTGGCTACATGCCAGGGTGGTGGCGGAGGCTGAGCCATCTATCGAGTTTTTCGTAGCCTGCCCGGAAGGATGGGCGGCTGACGCGATATCACGAGTGCAGAACCATTTTGATGCCTATGAGCTCGGAAGTAGGTACGCGATCGAGGCAGGGGAGGAGCTCACCAATATCGGCGCGATGCTTTCCGTCCACACCCAAAAGGATGTGGCATCGATCAAAGCGGAGCTCCACGCTCAAGCCCTCGTAGAGCAATCGCTGTTTCCTAACTCCTGGAAGACGGCGCTGTATGAGGCACTTAGCGTGAATGATTGGTATTGCAGCGGAGGGTTTCGTGTTTGACGGGCATCGTCCGCGTGCCATTTGAGTTTTGAAGGCAAGGCCCAAAGCGGTGTTTCAATGAATGGAGATCTGAGAAACAACATGGTTACGCGCTCAAGAGAACATCATCTCACTGCAGATGCGCTAGTTCGCTCCATTGCGGTGAATCAGTCGCGACCGCTTAGCATTCTGCTCGGTGCGGGCGCATCGATTAGCTCCGGCATGCCTTCCGCCCAGCGTTGCATCTGGGAATGGAAGCAGGACATTTTTGTTTCGAACAACCCCAAGCTTCGTGACGTGGTAGGCGAGTTGTCGTTACCAGGAACCCGCAAGCGCATTCAGAATTGGCTCGATCAGCGGGGCAGCTTTCCTCCCGAAGGAAACTCCGACGAGTACAGTTTTTACGCGGAAGCGTGCTATCCAACCGCACAGGATCGGCAGAAATTCTTCCAGCGATACGTCGAGCAAGCGAAACCCCACATTGGATACAAGCTCCTCGCTCTTTTGGCCAAACAAGGTCTGATTGGCACCGTTTGGACAACGAACTTTGACGGCCTGGCCGCTCGCGCCATGCTGGCTGCCAACAACGTGTGCATTGAGATCGGTATTGATTCCGCGCACAGAACGCTTCGTCCGCAGGCACCTGGTGAGGTTCGCGTCGTATCGCTACACGGCGATTTTCGCTACGACGAACTGAAGAACACCACCGAAGAGCTTAAAAAGAAGGATTTGTCTCTGAGGCACGGACTGGTTCAAGAGCTAGCTGACCGCGACCTGGTGGTCGTCGGTTACAGTGGTCGGGACGAGTCCCTTATGGCCGCACTTCGAGACGGATTGTGTGCGGCGGGCTCAGGCCGCCTCTATTGGTGTGGAATAGACGCCGAGGCTCCGGCGTCAACCAGTCAGCTGTTGGATGAAGCGAGCGCGCATGGACGTCATGCGTTCTACGTGCATTCGGCAGGTTTTGATGAGTTGCTGTCTCATATTGGCCTTAGGACTCTTGACGGGAGTCTTCTTGGGGAGGCAAAGACTGCAATCGAGGCCAATGTAAAAGAGAGCCCAGGTCGAACTCCGTTCTCCTTGGAAGATCTTCCGGTCACATCGCTGATAAAGAGCAACGCTTACCCGATAAAGTGCCCAGCCCAGGTACTCAAGCTAGACGTCGACTTTCCTAGTGATGTAGATCGGCGGTCTTGGCTAGGGTCAATGTTGTCTGATCGTGATGCCGTTGCGGTGCTCGCGGGTGGAGGCGCCTTGGCGCTTGGCGAAGCACGTCTTCTTAAAGACGTCTTCGGCGAATATTTGCGTACCGACCCAGTGGCCGTACAGCTGTCCGATCGGGACATTGAGAGTGACGGTCGAATTCAAGCATTGCTGCGCATGGCATTCACACGCTCAGTGGCAACGTTTCTTCAGTTGCCTTGCGACGGCTCACGAAAGGTCTGGGAGGCACGTGAATACAAAACGGTTCGACATGCGGATCAAGCGTATAAGCTCCATCGAGCGCTATCTGTACGACTTCGATGGCTCGCTAGCAAGCCGCACGTCACGCTCATGCCTGATGTTGTCGCCATGGATTCAACTGGGCAGCCCGCAGACCGTGAAATCGGCAAATCGCTGGCCAGCGCCGCATACGGCTACCAGCACAACGATAAATTTAGCGAAGATGTCGACCGATGGGTGAACCGTCTTGCCAAAATCGAGTTAAAAGCTTGCGGCGCTAGCTTTCAGCTCGGGCGGGTTCCGATTTTTGCTGGCCTGCACCAAAGGTCTTCGCGGGCCCTCGATCCCGCGGTTGCTCGGCACGCAAAGCAAGCTGGCGCTATAGCCAAGGACGCCAACCTCATCTTCTGCGCGCGTACCGGACAACTCGAGGTACCCAATCTCAGCCCCCTTAAGGGCTTAGTCATGAATCGCCCGTGGGATTACCCACTGACTGCGTCGGGACTTTCTGCGGGATTGGACGTGGCGGCCGTGTGTCCACGCACCGACGCGCCTGCACTGAGACGATTCCTAGGGACACTGCAAGTACAAGCCAGGCCAGAGTCGACAGAGAGAGACTATCTCGAAGATTTTCCGGGCTTTACGAATGCTTTTGGATTGCCGATCGCACTCCCGCTACCCGGTGACGTTCTCTGGAAGGACTTGGACGACGTAGTGCATGGGGATGACCTGTCTGCTGCAAAAGAGCTCGCACAACGAATCTGTCGATGTCTAGATGCAATTCGCATGACTAAACCGGGGGCAATTGCAGCTGTTTATGTCCCGGCCCGATGGATGCCGTTTAAAGTCGTTAACACAGGAACCGAAAGGTTCAACTTACACGACTACATCAAGGCATATGCTGCGCGTCATGGTCAAAGCACGCAGTTCCTCAGAGAAGAGACGACATCATCGACTCAGCCCTGTCGCGTTCGCTGGTGGTTGTCACTGGCGCTCTACGCAAAGGCCCTGCGCACACCCTGGCGTCTCGACAGTCTCAACAACGAGACCGCATTTGTCGGGATCGGATATAGCACAGATGCGACTGCGCAAAGTGGAAATCACGTTCTCTTAGGGTGTAGCCACCTCTACAGTGGTCGAGGCGAGGGTCTGCAATTTCGCTTAGGGCGAATTCAGGACCCAATCATGCGCGGCCGAAATCCTTTCATGTCGGAAGAGGATGCTCGCCGAACGGGCGAGACCATTCGGCAACTATTTTATGAGTCAAGACTCGAATTGCCCCGCCGGGTTGTCGTGCATAAGCGCACACCATTCACTCACGAAGAGCAAAAAGGCTTCGTTCAGGGGCTGGAAGGCGTAAAAAACATAGAGCTTATTGAAGTGAACATGGAGGAATCTCTTCGTTACCTGGCGTCGCAGGTCCGCGATGGGCGCCCTCAGTTGGACCGCTTTCCTGTGCCTCGCGGCGCCGTGGTAATTCAAGATGCCAACACTGCACTTTTGTGGGTTCACGGATCCGCTCCAAGCTCGCAGAACCCACGCTGGAAGTACTATCAAGGGAAGCGTCGAATTCCTACGCCGCTTTCCATCAAAAGGTACCTTGGACAGTCTGATCTCACCCAAATCGCCAGCGAAATCCTCGGCCTGTCAAAAATGAACTGGAATACCTTTGATTACTATTCGCGGCTTCCAGCTACGCTCGATTCTGCGAGCGCGATCGCGCGCGTTGGGCACTACCTCGACGCTTTCGGGCCCGCCCCGTATGACTACCGACTCCTCATCTAAGATTCCTATCCGGCTGTGCAAACACCTTGAGGCTCACCGCTCAGAAGTCACTGGAATAGAGTCTTCGTCATACTTGGAGAGAAGGCCTGCCAGACGCCCGTGAGCCCGTTTTGGCGATTAGAGTTGATGCGACGGAAGCGCGGCGCACCGGGGGCCAAATGGGCAGGCGCTGCCGCCTGAACGGCATGCATCGATGGGGCATGGTATTTGCTGTGGTCGCCCCTTACATTAGTATTGTATCCAGGCGCCCCGGCCATCGGGTGCAACTTGTTGAAAAGCAATCCTTTTTAATCCTGCCGGACGCGGCAACTTGTTGAGGGAGTCTGTTGTGAACGACAAAGATTTCGGATTCTAACGATCTAACCGAGCAAAAGAGATGGATCTCACCGTACTTTCAAAGGCGCTAACGCCTCAGCCTGGATCGTTTGCCAACGGCCAGACAATGATGGCCGTTATCGCTTTTGTAGTGGCTGTCGTTAGCTATCGGCACGCGCGGAGATCCTATCTTCAGAAGAATGCGTTGGATTGTCAGCGCAGGATTCTCAGCGACAAGGACATCAAAGACGCGTTTGCTGTTTTGGTGTCTCGCCAGCGCGCCAAGGAATCCGGAACTCCATTCTTAAGCTGGGCCGAAGTTGCAGCAGATGGTGCGAGCAAAGAGTTTCTGGCAATCACCACGCTACTGAATAACTTTGAAGACGTCGCGGTCGGCATCCGCTTAGGCATGTTCGACGAAAAGGTGCTTAGAACAACCCTCTTCACTATGTTCTTGAGGTTGTTCTTCATCTCCCATGAGTTCATTCAGTTGAGGCGTTTAAAGCACGATAGAGCCTATTCGAATTTGTATTGGCTCTGGGTTCGCTGGCGCGCCCATGAAGATCGCATCGACCCCGGCAGCTTGAAACGAGCCAAAGCGGCAGAGATTGCTCTAGCCCAGGCCTTAGACGACCTGTAAGGATATAACGCCCCGCCCGCAAAAGAGGCACCCGTTAGGGCTTATCCCTCAATCATCGCCTTGCTGGTCTTTAGGACCTGCAGAACAAGCGGCTCGCACACGCTCCATAGCGTTAACGCCTGCTTGTGATCGTCGCGTGTAGTACGTCACCATGCGATCGGTCTTCCAACCGCCGGCCTGCTGAATCTGCACTCCCGTCGCACCGTGCTCTGACAAATCGTTAGCGGACCCAATCCGTGCCGAATGTCCACTGATGCTTCCTGCGTTCTCCAGCCCTGCCGCTTTCGCGCGCCGCCGAAAAATCCGCGCCACCTCCTGCGGCAACAGCGCATCAGCAATGCCGCCACTCGCCTTCGGCCGACCACCGGTCGGACGGAAGAGGGGGCCTTCCGTGATATTGGCGGCCGCTTGCCACGCCCGCACTCGCGCGATCGTTTCCAGGCTCACGAAGCGATAGTCCGGCGCCGCTCCGTCTTGGTTAGTCTTGGAGAAGGGCACATGCAGCGACCAGGTGCTGCGCCGACGATTGTGATGCAGATGCTCAACGCGAATCGCCACCAGCTCCGATTCGCGACACAACGTATCCGAAGCCATCGACAGCAATGCGGCGTCGCGCAAATCCCGCGGACTGTCACCGAGCGTGGCCAGAATGACCTCGATGCCAGCCATGTCGAGCTCGCCCGCTTGCTTGCGCGCGTGTCCACCGGTGCTCTTCAGGCGCCGAATCAGCTTCTTCCATTTGACCGGCCAATCCGGATCCTTCGATGGACTCGGCAAGCCCGCCGCGGTGTGCACCAGCCCAACCGTATACAAATAGCGATCGACCGTGGCGCGCTTGCGGCCTTTGTCGATCGCGGCGGACAAGAACGTTTCCAGCTGCGCGACGGAAGCGGGCAGGGGCGTGGCACCGGTGGCTTCACACCAGGCGAGGTACTGCGTCCAGTCCGAGCGCACGGCTTTCACCGTCGCCGGCGCGCTGCCTTCCGCGAAGTCCGCAGACCAAGTGGCGAGCCGCTCGAGTACCGCTTCGACGGAGGCGGCGAGCGCCGGCCGTGGTGCGTGGATGTTCGGCGCAATCGCCGGCACGGTCGTCAGGTCTTGGAGGCTATCGACGACACGAAGGGGAAGGGTGGCTGGCTCGGTCATGAGGGGCCTCTCGGGGCGCTTGATGTGACGCCGATAACCCATGATAGCGAATAAGTGCCATTATTCGCTATCTATATAATAGTAGGAAACGGCTATTTTTCAGTGAGTTGTGGCACCAACCTCGAGACAGAGATCGGCGATCAAATTGTCTAACAGGCCGTTGGACAATCGGTCAACAGGCTGTTGACCGATTGGGCGGCAGGTTGTTGCACAAATGCCGAGCTCGCCGAGCTTGGCCGCTGAATTTCGCAGCAGCCTGCTGCAGAATTCGGCAGAGGCGCCTCCATCCTATTCAGGCATCAGGGAATGACTCATGGACGAACTTAGCCAATATGAGTGGAATCGCCGCGCGCATGACGCCGTCCGCGACGCCATCACCAGCTGTCTGGCGACCCGGCTCTCCGGCGGTTGGCAGGAAAACACGATTACACATCAGGTCCTCCAAGCCCTGGGCACTTCCCGAGCGATTCGCTGGAAAGAACGCCCCTTTCAATGCCAATGGAGGGCATTCAAGGCATCTGGCGCGTTCGAAACGGCCAACGGAGACATCGCGATAAAAATCACCCTGCACACTGATTCAGGAGCAATTGTTGCAGGCACCAAATACTTCGAGGCTAAGAAGCGTGGCATCTCCACTGGACGTTACGACGCTATCGATCCGGCCCAGCTCGCACGAATGCAGCATATCCCAGGGCATGAGGTGCTGCTGTATTCCTATATGATGAATCGATACGGCGCTATTACTGGCGAGGCCCTCTGTCTACCCACGCCCATTGCGTTGTTGCTTCACGAATTTGGCGGAAGAAACCTTCATCCCGCCGCCCATAGTTTTGTCGATGTTTTTGGCCAAGCACTGGTCGGGAGGGGGCTGAACTTCGAGCCCAACCAAGTGGATGCCTTCACCCGAACATATAGGATCATGGAGGCCATGCCCAGCTTTGTGCTGGAGGCCCAGGCCGCGCCATTAGCGCTCGATCTGGCTCCCGTGCCAACGCCTCCTGGGTACGAAGCATTGGACAACGACAGCCCAGACTTGACTGATGGCTTCGCCCCGCGATGACGAGACGTCGCCGAGCATAGGCAGACTTGTTCGCGCTCATGGCGACCCTGAAGCATAGTTGTCTGCTGTCGCTTCCTAAGAGGCAAAGATGTCCGCGCCTAAACAGCACCAACTCCGCGCTTACAAAGCAGAGACCACCACGGAAGACAGCCATCTATGAAGAGCACCGGCAGACCGCCATGTGCCGATGCGGCGGCCGTTTCTGTGATTTGACATAATATACATTATGCGCAATTGCGCAGGCTGCGCCGGGTGGCCGGCATGCTCCGTGCTTTCTTGCGTTCCCTGTTGTCGCAGTCCTCTTAATTCGGTCGCCTGTCCCGTTAATCGTGTCATGCCCGCTTATTCGGTCATCTTTTGACACGCGATTGCTTGTCGTTGGGGCGCGCTGTGGTTCTTTTCCTTTTGCTGGGCTCGGATGCCTTGGACGTCGCTCGTGAGATCCGTTTAGGCGGTGCCGCGGCGTACGCCTCTGAAAGCGCCTTTTCCAAAGCGGTTATCTGGCCCGCTTGGCGTGCAACTTCCTGTTCAAGATGGCGTGCCTCGCTGCTGGTTGCGTCGTATCGCTTCTGCGCCATGTCGATAGCTTCTCGACGTGATCGTTCGGCAACCTCGTGTCGTTGCTGCCATTGCTTGGCATCTTGTCGGGCGCGATCAATCTCTTGATGTGCGCGGTCTTCGACAGCACGCATGTGCGCTTCCAGTCGCTCACGCTCTATGTGTAGCGCGACCTGGCTTTCATGGTGACGCGTTTGGAGGGCCTGGATCTCCGCCAGCTGGCGGTCGTGGGACTCCTGCAGGCGATCGCGCTGTTGTACGAGATCACCGCGCAGAGCGTGGCTATCCTGCAGCTGGCTATCGATGGTGGCGCAGGCGTGCTCGGCCAGGTCTCGTGCCACCTGTGCCTGAGCGATACGAGTTTCCGCGGCTTGTAGACGGGCTTCCCAGCCCTCCCGCTCGCGGATCAAATCGGCTCGCGCGGCCTCTAAGGCGGCCTGCTGATCCGCAAATCGGTTGGTGAGGGTGTGCTCGGCCTGCTCGCTGGCCAGCCGCCATAGCTCGATCATCGCCTGCCCCACTGGGCCCGGTAATTCCGGCAGGGCGCTCAATTGCCGCAAGCGCTCTCCCAGCTGGCTGCGCCAGGTGTCGAGCATGCGTGTGATGGTGTTCGGGGAGCCCGTGCCCAGCGCGGTGCGCACCTTTTCGACCGTCGGGTTTTCGCCGGCGCTCAGGATGGTGTCGGCGGCCGCGTTGACCTGCTCTTGGGTGATGCCACGGGCCATGAAATGGTCTCCTCGATCAGTGCCCTGCCCTTGCCTTGACGTACTCGCGATAAGTGATGATTATCGCTAGTACATGCCCTATTTCGTAATATACATTACATATTATGAAGCATAAAAGCACTTCAACCGACCTCGCAGCCCCTGCTTCCAGCCTGGTGTTACCGGAACAGCTGGCCCAGCAAGCCGCCAACGCCGTGCGCGAACTGCTGGCTGAGGCCGCGGCCGCCAACACCACACGCAGCTACGCTGCCGCCCTGCGCTACTGGGCTGGTTGGCATCAAGCTCGGTTTGGCATCGAGTTGACACTGCCGGTTGCCGAGGCTGTGGTGATCCAGTTTCTGGTCGATCACATTCAGCGAAAAAACAAAGCGGGCTTGGTCACCGAGCTGCCGGCGGCGGCCGACCAGGCATTGGTGGCCGCGGGGCTCAAGGCCAAGCTTGGGCCATTGAAGCTCTCGACGGTTACCCAGCGCGTCGCGGTGTTGTCGACCGCCCACAAGCTCAAGCGACTGACCAACCCGTGTGAACTGGCCAGCGTGCGCACGTTACTGAGTCGAGCCCGGCGTTCGGCAGTGAAACGCGGTGAGCGGCCGACCAAGAAGACCGCCATCACCCGGTCCGAGCTCGAAGGCATGCTGGCTACCTGCGACGACTCGCTGGAAGGCCTGCGTGATCGCGCCCTGCTCTGCTTCGGGTTCGCCAGCGGCGGGCGTCGACGCAGCGAAATCGCGGCGGCCGACCTGCGCGACCTGCGCAAGACGGGCGACGAGGCCTACATTTACCGTTTGGAGTTTTCGAAGACACAGCAGACTGGGGTCAAAGTGGATTCGACGCCGGACAAGCCGATACTAGGGCGTAGCGCCCAGGCGCTCTCGGCCTGGCTCGAGGCGGCGGGGATTCGGGAAGGCGCGATCTTTCGCCGTATCTGGCGGGACAGGGTTGGCCCTGCCCTGTTGCCTGGTTCGGTGGCGACGATCGTCAAGCGGCGGGCCTCCATGGCCGGACTGGAAGGAAACTTTGGGGCGCACAGTCTGCGCTCGGGCTTCGTGACCGAGGCGGGGCGGCAAGGCGTGCCGCTGCCGGCGGTGATGGCCATGACCGAGCATCGCTCGGTGGCCAGCGTGATCGGCTATTTTCAATCTGGTGCCGCGGAGGACAATCCCGCAGCACGGTTACTTAAATAGGGCAGCTCGGTGTTGGGCAGCCCATTCTGCAGTCGGCGCCAGCATGCTCACGCCTTGAGAACTGGCTGTATTACATTGCGGGGTGCCTGTCTAGCGGGACGGTTAGGCGGAAGGAAGATTCAGGGGGAAGGACAATGGGTTTTTTAGAGCAAGGTACGGACGCGTTGCGCATCAGGGCCATGAGCCTCCATGTTGTTGGCACAGAAGAATTTGTGCCAGAACCCGAGCTCGAAGAGATTGCGCACGAGGAGTTCTTCCTCGAGCGAATTGTTGAGAACGACGCTGATGCGATTTTTTCCTTCGCGGAGCTCAGTGACGTCAAGTTAGTGGTTGAGCAAATTGTCGCCGGTGACCTCACCTTTGAGATTGGCGCACAAAAGCTCGCGCATGACTTTGCCAAGGCTCACGTCGCTACGAGCAAGGAAGGCGCATTCTTTGTCATTGATCTAGACGCTGACGATGGTTCGCGCTTCTTTTGTCTTATCAAGTATGACTATAGCGAGGCAGTAGAGCGGCACGACGTCAATGGAAAAAGCTCGCTACGAAAGATCATTCAGGCTTTCGTTACTGAGAAAAAGGCGGTCCAAAAAATCTGCTTAATAAGGATCAAGGATGGCGTGGTCATTTCGGATGTTGCCGCCAGAGATCGTATGAAGGCGGCGCCTGAGCTGAGCGACTACTTCTACAGATTCCTTGGCGTCGTACGAGAGCGAAGTGACGCACAGTTGACGACGGCGGTTCTAGACGTCGCTAGACGGGTTTTGCACGAATTTAAGACCCATTTGGGCGATCGTTCTGTCGCCATTGCCATGACCGAAGTCGAAGGAGCGCTTCGCTTGCGCCAGGCGATCGACGTGGACGCAATGGGCGAAATTCTTCTTGGTGTACCCGGGCAACCCGAGGACGAAAAGGTTCACTCGTCAATTGAGCGATCGATCGACCGCAAGTTTGAATCTGCAAGGTTGCACGGCATCGCCTTTAAGCCAGATCCTGCTGCTCTGACGAGTCCAAAATCAGTAAAGCTCGAGACCGAAGAAGGTGTTGTCATCAAATACAGCCAACGTTCTGGCGAAGCGCTCGTCAATCGCAAGAAGAAGGACAACGGTGGTGAGGTGATTACCATCGAAACGGATGGGGCTGTGAAGGAAACCATCACGAAGGTGGGGTAGCGATGGCAGTTGATCAACTTGCTGTTCTGGTGAACGATGCTCATGAGCGCGGAGATTGCCTCGTCCGTGAAACCTGGGACACGGTCATTCTGTCTCGACTTTCACCCGGCCTCACGCGCGCGGTCGCGGAGGCCGCGGCGACTGCTGGTCTTGCCTGCGCCATTATGGATGAGGCATCCCGGGACATCGCGTTAAACGACGTAGATGATGTGCAAGCTCCTTATCGCATCATCTTAGATAAGCCCGCTGATATAACGACCGGGCACTTGCTCACCATCGTTGCTATGGACGCGTTGCTTTTTGATACTGGAGCGCGCCGAACCATTTGTATTGCCGGGCTTGATCGTCGATTCGAATCTTTGGAGGTGGCCTTCATTCCTTGGGGGGCGGCCACCTCGGCTGCTGGTGAGCCTATATCGTTGAAGAGTCCTCGATCATTTGTTCGGGAGTTCGGCGATAAACGCATCGTGCCGCAGTCGGTTGGTCCATGGCTTATGCGTACCCCAGTATGGCTTGGGCTTGAGCCTGCGTTTGTTCGTTGGGCTACCTTGGCGCAAGAGCAATGCCTACTAGCACTCGGCGACGAAATTCAGTCAATTCCTAAGTCGGTAATTTTCAAAGGTCCGCCTCGCGGATCCCTTCCCATTTCCGCGTGTGCACTGGGCGATGACGGGGACTTTTTCCTTGCCGTACAGGCGTGCGCGCAATGGGTCTATGAAGCATCGCAGGAGACTGAAATGCGGCATCCGTTGTTGACGGCGGAGATCGCAAGATTTGCCGCGGCAGACGGAACGATTGCACTTGACGCCACGGCGCTATCGGCCGCACTCGATGGTGCCCGCCTCGCATATCAACTCGGCATGTCCAAGCTCAGCAGCGATACGTTAAAGATGCTTACGGACCTACGAAAAAGTGTTCTCGATGAGGCGACGAAAGTCTCCGACGGAACAAGGCAACTTGTTGCGGCGGTTGCCACAACGCTTTCGCTAGGTATCGGCATGATTGCGGCAAAAATTGGCGCTCATGCAGATGGGCGCATCGTCGGGGCAATCTCAGTCATTTCCGTTGCTTACGTGATCGCCATTGTGTGGTCGGGCAATCGATTCCTCAAGCTGCAAGAGGAAATTCGTGAGCAGTGGAAGCCGCGAACCTATGGTTTCATAGCGGCTGACAGTTACGAATCTCTCGTCGAGGATCCCGCCAGAAAAGCTGCGGACGCCTATCGGACCATTGCACGCATTGGGGGCTGGCTGAGCTTTTTCATGTTGATAGTTGTGGTTTGGGCGATCGCAAGCTTTCCCTGAGAGGAAATGAACGACGCAACCGAAAGCGAAGACGTCGTGCGAACCCATGCAAACTCTTAGGCATCGCTTGAGTCACACTCAAGCGCAGCTTCGAGTGGTCCGATTCGGCAATGGGAGGCGACATGATTAACAAAGGCGCTCAGCAGAAGGTTACGCAGTACTTGAGGGCCGCTGCACCCAATTCTGCGATTCTGCTGCGGGGGCCTTGGGGAGCTGGAAAATCCTTTTTCTGGGGCTCGTTCAAAGAGAAACATCTCCAAGATCTCAAGAAGAGGGACATCACGTTTTCGGTGGCCGGTCTATCCACGCTTGAAGAGCTAGAAGATGCTTTGTTTTTGGCCTCAGTGAAAGATTTAGGGACGGATACCTTGCGGGAAACCGGTGCCGTGGTCGGCAAGGCGATCCTTCGAATGGTCAAGGTTGACCCCAAGGACATCAAGCTCAAAGCGGATGTGCGCCCCGGCAAAACAGTTGTGTGCATCGACGACCTGGAGCGGTTCCATGGCGACTTCAAAGTGTTGTTTGGCTTCATCGTGTCATTGCTGGACGCCGCCAAACTCCACGTTGTACTGATATCCGACGAAGTGCGCGCTATCCAGGACCTGACAGGCTATGGGGACTACAAGGAAAAAATTATCTCGTTAACGGTCGAGGTAAAACCGGACATCGAGGCATTTTACGTTGACACGGTCCAGGGTCTGGAGCATCTAGGCACGCGCAACGCGCTCCTAGGCATCAAAGATTATGCCGTTGCCTTCTTTAGAGAAAAGCAACTTAAGAACCTCCGAACTCTCCGCGGCATTGTCGAAGAAATGAACGTAATCATGGCCGACATGGAGTGGCCTAGAAATCAGGATGCATCCCCCGCCAACTTGCTTTCAGCTGTGACTTTCCATGTCATGGCTGTAACAAGGGATGCGACCAACGAGCCCCTAATCAGGGACATCTTTCTCCATGGCGACATCGGAACCATGGTTATGATGGAGCGCGCCGATCGAAAGAAGACGGCTCGCGGGAGTGAGGATGATAGTGCGATAGCCCCTGAGCCTCTCAGTGAGCTCGTGTCAAACCTAGGCTTTGAAAGCGATGCTTATGGTTGGCATGGATCACGGGCATTTGCGGACTTTGTCGTGGCGGACGGCTTCGACGCTGACCAGATCGCCGATGACTTTCAGGTTTTCGCCCAAGTCAAACAGGCTGAGGGCACCCCGCTAGAGCGACTCGGCAAGTACCGGACCATGACAGAAGAAGACTTCCGCACCAGTGTTGCGGCACTGGAGCAGAAGGCGATGGATTGTACATTTGATGGCGTGCACGAGATCTGGCAGTCGTACGTGGCGCTGGATCATTTTGCCCACAAACGGCTTATCAAGCGTACGCCAGCGTTTTGGCGGAACCATTTCATCAGGGTCGTTCGAGACTTTGACCCGACACAAGGTGATCCTTCGTCGCTGTACGTTTGGCCAGATGAGCAATACAGCAAGAATCAGAAGGCCGTACTGGCTGCCGTCAAGGCTTTAGAGCGACGCATGGATGACGAGCGCGTCAAAAAAGAAAGTGCCAAAGCCCAAGAAGTGCTTATCGACGGCATTGAGGGTCCTGTCGTTGAGGCGTTTCGCACGCCTTTCGTTCATGCCGTGCCTGAAGACATATACGCTCGCATGCAAAAAGCTGGGCGCTCTAGCGTGAGCCGGTTGACTAAGTTCTATCTCCAGCGCCTGAGTATTTCGAACCTGCAAGACTTTGCCTTGGGTGAGCTACCCTTCGCCAGGTCCTTAAAAAAGATCATAACCACGCGAACACCGAGCTCGGCGCCCCTCTCGCTTGATGATGCAGAGTGGTTAGAGCTGGCCGACAAACTCAGCCAATTCGTGAGCCGCCTCGCCCCACCGCCCCGTGGCGCATCGGCAACTACGCGCCCGAAGGTCAAGCCTTCAACCGGTGGACAGGGTCGCAATAAGCTTGTTTAGCGTGGCTCGACTAATTTCTGCAAGGCAGCAACACCGCAACAGCACGCGCTTGCGTCATGACGCATGGAACCCCTGGGGCATAGGTCTGCCCATGGATCCGGCATCATGGGCCAAAATTGGTCGGTGCGGCGGCTCGTCTGCGCACCCCCGATAACACGGGCTAATCAACGCGCCCGGCACGGTTCAGTCGAGAGATTGCATCTCGTGCGAGCGAACTGGGTGGCGCCACAGCCATGAGCTAGCGCGAGCTAACGGTAGATAACTGGCGCCCCCTTCGTAGACCCTGCCAACCTCCTCGCGGCGCCCCTCGGGCTGCGCCGGCTTGCTGGACCGCACGCGGCCCAGGTCCCGCGCCTGGACGGCGCATACCAGCACCTGGCCACGACACCCGCCGGCCACTGGCGGGTGGAGCGGCTGCGCCTGATTTGTCGCCTGTCCTCCATCGTCCACCTCACCCATTTACTACGCCTAGGAACTCCCCATGAAAAAACTATTCGCCGCCCTCGGACTTGCCGCGGTCGCGCTGTTCGGCGCTACCGCCGCCGCCCAGACCTCCAAGCCCACAATCGTGCTTGTGCATGGCGCCTTCGCCGACTCGTCCAGCTGGGACGGCGTGGTGCGCATTCTCGAGCGCGATGGCTATCACGTGGTCGCCGCCGCCAATCCGTTGCGCAGCGTTCGGGGCGATACGCAGTACGTCTCTGACATCCTCTCCAGTATTGCTTCGTCGGTCGTGCTCGTCGGACATTCCTACGGCGGCATGATCATCTCCAGTGCGGCGACCGGGCACGCCAACGTCACGGCTCTGGTGTATGTGAGCGCCTTCGCACCGGAAGTGGGTGAATCGGCAGCCGACCTGGCCGGCAAGTTTCCGGGCAGCACGCTGGGTTCCGCGCTGGCGGCGCCGGTAAGCCTGGCCGACGGCAATCGCGACCTTTATATCCAGCAAGAGCGCTTCCGCGATCAGTTCGCGGCCGATGTGGCGCCGGGCGAAGCCGCACTGATGGCGGCCGGCCAGCGCCCGATCACGGAGCTGGCATTGAACGAAAAGTCCGGCGCGGCGATCTGGAAGACCATCCCGTCGTGGTTCGTGTATGGCGACAAGGACAAGAACATCCCGCCTGCCGCGCTGGCCTATATGGCCGAGCGTGCACACGCAAAGGAGCGCGAAGTGATCAAGGGCGGCTCGCACGTCGTGATGGTGTCCCACCCGAACGTCGTCGCGCGGATGATCGAAGACGCCGCAAGCGGCAAGTAACCGCCCATCCCACGACATCCGGCGCGAACAATGCCCGGCCAGGTGCCCGCCGTGGACGCCTGGTCGGGCCGCGCATTCTGGAGACATCTCATGCTGCGAAAGCCAAACCCATGGATTCTTGCTGCCGGCCTGCTCGGCCTTTCCATCGGTGCCAACGCGAAAACGATCGTGCGTCACCCGTTTCCCGACAGTCACTTCCCCATTGCCGCCAGTGTCGAGGTGCCCGCAGGCACCGCCATCGTCTACGTCAGCGGCACCATTCCGCCGGTGATCGATCCGACGGCACCGAAGGATTCCCTCGCCGCCTACGGCGACACGCGAACTCAGACCATCGGCATCCTCCGCGCGATCGAAGAACAACTGCAAGCCGTGCACCTGAGCATGGCCGACGTCGTGAAGATGCAGGTCTTTCTGGTCGGCGACAGTGCGCACGGCGGGCGCATGGATTACGCGGGCTTCACCGCTGGCTACAAGGAGTTCTTCGGCACCGCCGCGCAGCCGAATCTGCCAGCGCGTTCGACCTTCCAGGTAGCCGGGCTCAGCAATCCCGGCTACTTGCTTGAGATCGAAGTGACCGCCGCGCGCCCCTGACCCGGCGCGCATCGATACCGAGGCGCATGCGCCTCGGCCGTCCGAAGCGACAGGACCAACGTCCTGTCGCTTTGTTCGTTTCCGGGGTGCGCAATTCTCGCTCGATCCTTCGAGGAACTGGCGGCAACTAACAGCGCATAACTGGCCTGTCCGCGTATCGCTGCGCAATCTGTGTCTGCGCCCCGCGGCGCCCCGCTTCCACCCAGGTTCAAGGAGCCTTCATGAAATATTCGTACGCCACCATGGCCGCCGCACTCGCGCTCAGCATGGCCGCCCATGCCGCACCGCCGGCCGATGCCGCCAAGAAGCCGATGGAGAAGTGCTACGGCGTCGCCCTCGCAGGCAAGAACGATTGCGCCGCCGGGCCCGGCACCACCTGCGCGGGTACCGCTAAAGCCGACTACCAGGGCAATGCCTGGGTGCTGGTCGAAAAGGGCACCTGCACCAAGCTGAGGACGCCCAAGGGCTACGGCACGCTCGAGGCGAAATCGTGATCGGCGACGAGCTGTTCGCGCTGCCCCGCGAGGAGCAGCCGGCATTCGGGCCGCTCGCCGTGTCGCGCTGGCTGGAGGCGATTCCGGATGCGCTGCTTTTGCTGGTCGCGCGTCTGGGCATCGCGGCGATCTTCTTCCAGTCCGGACGGACCAAGGTCGAAGGATTCCTCACCATCAAGCCCTCGACCTACGAACTGTTCGCCAACGAATACGCCTTGCCGCTCATCCCGCCCGAGTGGGCGGCGCGGCTGGCCACCGGCGCGGAGCATCTGGGGCCGCTGCTGCTGGTGCTCGGCCTTGGCACGCGCCCGGCCGCGCTCGCGCTGCTGGCCATGACGACGGTCATCGAAGTGTTCGTCTATCCCGACGCGTGGCCCACGCATCTGGGCTGGGCAGGACTGCTGCTGCCACTGGCGGCGCGCGGTGGCGGCCGATGGTCGCTCGACTGGCTGCTGCGTCGCCGCTGAGCGGCTCGTTCTCCACTGTTTTCTTCGATCAAAGGAACTTTCATGCGCACCTTGCTGAGTACCGCCGTCGCGTTGATCGCATTCGCTGGCATCGCCACCGCCGAAGGTGCTACGCCCGCACCCGGCATCAAGAACATCGTGATCATCCCTGGCGCATTCGTGGATGGCTCGGGCTGGCGCGTCGTGCACGACATTCTTGCCCATAAGGGTTATCGCGTCGTCGTGGCGCAACCGCGAATCGAAACGCTCGCGGACGACGTCGAGCAGGCTCGCGAATTGATCCGGCAGCAGCCGGGCCCGGTCGTGCTGGTCGGGCACAGCTACGGCGGCGCCGTCATCACCCAGGCCGGCAACCGCGACAAGGTGAAGGCGCTGGTCTACGTCTCGGCGGTGCAGCCGGATGTCGGCGAGAGCCTGGCCCAGCTGCTCGGCTCCATGCCGGCGCCGAGCAACGACGTAGTGCCGACCAACGACGGCCACCTGTACTTCGACCCGGCCAAGTTCGACGCCGACTTCGCCGGCGACCTCAACGCGGCGCGCGCCGACTTCATGGCGGTATCGCAAGTGCCGGCGGCCACGGCCGCATTCAATGCCACCGCGGCCGTGGCCGCGTGGCGCCATAAGCCGACCTGGGCGGTGGTCAGCACCGAAGACCGCGCGCTCAGTCCCGACCTGCAGCGCTGGATGTACCAGCGCGCCCACTCGAAAGTCACCGAGGTCAAGGCGAGCCACGTCGCCTACATCTCGCAACCCGAAGCGGTCGCGAAGGTGATCGAGGAAGCCGCCACCGGCGTGCATTGATTTCACCCACCGTCCCGCGCGGACACTACCAGGAGCCTCCCATGAAGACTCGCACCAGCCTCGCATCCGCCGCCGCGCTCGTCGCGCTGGCCATCGCCTCGACCGCACCGGTCCACGCCGAAGACGCCTCCGCCAGCAAGGAGGAACTGGTCCGCTGCTACGGCATCAACACCTGCAAAGGCACCAGCCTGTGCGCCACGGCCAAGCACGATTGCAAGGGTCTCAACACCTGCAAGGGCGAAGGCGTGCTGGTCAAGGCCAAGAGCGCCTGCCTCAAGGAAGGCGGCACCCTGACCGAGCCGAAGTGATCCCGCCGCGGGCCCCGCCAGATGGGGCCCGCCATCTCCATCGTCCGGAGCATTGCCATGTTCGCGCCTCCCACGACATTCGCCGGCTTCGGCCTGGGCCTGCGCAAGGAACACTACCGGGACTTCCTCGACACGCACGTGCCCGTCGATTTCGTGGAAGTCATCTCGGAGAACTTCATGGTCGACGGCGGACAGCCGCGTCACGTGCTGCGCCAGGTGCGCGAACGCCATCCGGTTGCGCTGCACGGCGTGTCCATGTCGATTGGCTCGGCCGACGGCCTGGACCACGACTACCTGCGCCGCTTGCGCGCGCTGGCGAACGAGATCGAGCCACTGTTCGTATCCGACCACCTGAGCTGGTCGCGCATCGGCCGCTTCCATTCGCATGACCTGCTGCCGCTGCCTTACACCGGCGAAGCACTGGACATCGTCTGCCGCCACATCGACATGGCGCAGGAAGCGCTGGGGCGCGCGATGCTTTTCGAGAACCCGTCCGTCTACCTGCGCCACGACGAGCAGGACATGGCCGAATGGGAATTCCTGACCCAGATGACTCGCCGCACCGGCTGCGGCCTGCTGCTGGACATCAATAACGTCTACGTCAGCTCGCGCAACATCGGCTGGGATGCGGGCACCTATCTGCGCGGACTTCCCGCCGAGCGCGTCCGCCAGATCCATCTCGCGGGCCACACGCGCACCGACAAACTGCTGATCGACACTCATGACCAGCCCGTATGCGGCGACGTGTGGGCGCTCTATCTCGACGCGATGTCTCTGCTGGGGCCGGTCGCCACCATGATCGAGCGCGACGGCGACATCCCTCCGCTGGCCAGCTTGTTGCGGGAACTGGACATCGCTCGCGACATGGCCCGTCCGCGCCGTCGCGCCACGGAGGCCGCATGAGCCTGCTCGCCCTGCAACACCGCATGCGCGCCTGGCTGAGCGAGCCTGACGCCGCGCAGATCCCGGATACGTCTCAGGGGCCGGGCTTCGAGGTGTACCGCAACAACTATCGCGTGCAGTTGCTGGGCTGCCTGGAGACCAGCTACCCGATGTTGCGCGACTGGCTTGGCACCGACACCTTCTTGCAGGCGGCCATCCATCATATCGACCATCATCCGCCACACGGATGGACCCTCGACGCCTACGGCGCGGATTTCCAGGCGACTTTGCAGGCGCTGCACCCGCATAACCCGGATGCGCACGAGCTGGCCTGGATCGAATGGTCACTGGCCGAGTCTTTCGTAGCCAGCGATATGAGCGCCGGCGCGTCGCTACACACACTGAACGCGCGCGACTGGGACGCCATGCGATTGCAGCTGGCGCCGAGCCTGCGGCAGTGCCGTGCCACGACCAATGCTGCGGCGCTATGGCAGGCCTGGTTCGGCGGCGAGCCGTTGCCGGAGGCCGCGATGCTCCCCGCACCCGGCGGCCTGATTACCTGGCGCAAAGATCTGACATGCCGCCTGAAGCAGCTGGATGCGATCGAGTACGCCGCGCTGCAACTGCTGCACGATGACAACCGCTTCGCCGGCATGTGCGATGCGCTGGTGGAGCACTACGGCGAGGAAGCCGGCGTGCGGCGCGCCGGCGAACTGCTTGCCGACTGGCTGGATGCGCGCATCGTGCGCTGCGCCAGCTGATGCGGCACATGCGCCGCCGCCACGCCATGCGAACCGCAACTGTTGCACGGTCCATGCCGGGCGCACCGCAGGGACGACTCCCGCCTTCCCCTCCCCCCAGGGCGGATCCCTGCGGTGCCCCTGGCATCCATCACACGCCATATCTCACTGCCGCGGACCGGTGCATGACGGCACGCCGCCGCTCCCTTCTCGCGAAGAGCACGCCATGAACCGTACAGCGAACGAAACTGCGTGTACCGCGGAGCGCCGCGCAGCCCTTGTGCTCGGCGATGCGAACGCCGCCGGGGCCACGATTGGCCACCGCCTCGCTGACGATGATTTTCGCGTGGTGGTCGCCGGCATCGGCCGCCCGACGATGCGCGAGGCCGCGAGTGCCGATACGCGGCACCGCGCCATCATCCCGATCGACGTGGAAGGCCGGCACGCCGGCCGGATCCGCCAGGCGATCGAACGCGCCGTCGCGCATCTCGGCGTGCTTGACGTCGTGGTCGTGCATGTCGATCCGCTATGCCTGCCGCCCGGTACGCCACTGACGCTGGGCGATCTCGAATTGCAGTTGGGCCTGGACGTGCGCGGCGTGTACGACGCCATCCACGGCACGGTCGCGCATCTGCGCGACGGCGGCCGCATCGTCACCGTGTGCGGCGGCGCCATGGAATGGAGCGGCGCGAATGCCGCCGTCATGGCGATGCTGCACGCGGCGATCGCTTCGCTGGTCAAGGGGCTGGCGCTCGATCTCGCCGGCCGGCGCATCGCGATCAATCACATCCAGTCCGGCCCGGCCGACACTAACCTCGCTACGACCTACGCCTCGCTGTCGGACGGCCGCGCCCCGCTCGGCTGGATCGGCAAACCCCACGAGACCGCCGCACTGGTGGCCTACCTCGCATCCGGCGCCAGCGGGCCGATGACCGGCGCCACGATCACCCTCGACGGCGGTTTTGCACTGTAAACCGCCGCCTTGTCCTCACCCACCACCCGCAGAGAGGTCGATGACCATGTCGAACCCGATCAACCAACCGCGCCGCCGTTTCCTCGGCACCACCGCCATGGGGCTGGCCGCGACTCAGCTGGGCTGGCTATCGCGGACGCAAGCAAATCCGGCCCGCGCCGAAGCCGCGGCCGGCAACACCGCCGCATCCGGTGCCAGCAGCTTCGCATCGATCCGGCAGATCAGCGCCGGCGTGTTGAACGTGGCCTATGCCGAAGCGGGGCCCGTCGATGGTCAGCCTGTCCTGCTGCTGCACGGCTGGCCCTACGACATCCACAGTTTCGTCGAGGTTGCCCCGCTGCTGGCGGAGGCCGGTTATCGCGTCATCGTGCCCTACCTGCGCGGTTACGGCGGCACGCACTTCCTATCGGCCGCGACGCCGCGCAACGGCCAGCAGGCTGCCCTGGGTGTCGATGCGGTGGCGCTGCTCGATGCGCTGCGCATCGACCGCGCCATCGTCGCCGGCTTCGACTGGGGTGCGCGCACCGCCAACGTGATGGCGGCGCTGTGGCCGCAGCGCTGCAAGGCCATGGTGTCCGTCAGCGGCTACCTGATCGGCAATCGGGAGGCTGGCCGTACGCCGCTGCCGCCCAAGGCCGAACTGCAATGGTGGTACCAGTTCTATTTCGCGACTGCGCGC
Organism: Dyella sp. CR10; assembly: GCF_055814425.1. Lineage (NCBI taxonomy): Bacteria > Pseudomonadati > Pseudomonadota > Gammaproteobacteria > Lysobacterales > Rhodanobacteraceae > Dyella > Dyella sp. CR10. The sequence goes on along the minus strand of NZ_CP185986.1, from coordinate 2,003,614 downwards.
GGCAGGGCCGGCTACGCGCAGTACACGCATGAGTTCGCCCGGTTGATCTGGCAGCTCGCGTCGCCGCGCTGGCATGTCGACGACGCGACCTTCGAACGCTCGGCCGCCGCGCTGGACAACACCGACCAGGTCGCCATCGCGATCCACAATTACCGCTGGCGACTCGGATTGGCCGATGGCGAGACGAAGTACGACGCCCTGGAAGCGCGCCTGGCCGCACTGCCGAACATCGCTATCCCCACCATCACGATGGAAGGCGACGCCAACGGCGCGCCGCATCCCGAACCGTCGTCTTACGCCGGCAAGTTCACCGGCCGCTACGAGCACCGCCAGATCAACGGCGGCATCGGCCACAACTTGCCGCAGGAAGCGCCCAAGGCTTTCGCGCAGGCCGTGATCGACGTCGATCATTTCTGAGCACCAGGAGATGCCGATGAAAACGACACGCTTCGCCCTCTGTGCACTCGCACTGCTGCTTTCGGGCGCCCTGGCCGCCGCCTGGAGCGGCGAGCGCACGCCAGCCGGCGCCGTCTCGCCGATCTACGGCGTCGGCATCCCGGCCGGCTACCGCCAATGGGAGTTCATCGCACCGGCGCTGGAAGATGCGCCGCTGGACGAATTGCGCGCGGTGCTCGGCAACAAGATCGCCATCGAGGCTTACCGCAACGGCAAGCTGCCCTTCCCCGACGGCACGGTGCTGGTAAAGCTGGCATGGAAACGCGAACGTTCCAGCGCACTGGCTGCCGCCACACTGCCCGGCGCACCAACCACGGTACAAGTGATGGTCAAGGACTCGGCAAGGTACGCCACCTCCGGCGGCTGGGGCTATGGGCGCTTCGTCGACGGCAAACCCGTGGACGAGGCGCAGCACCGGACCTGCTACGCCTGTCACGAGGCGCGCGCCAAGAATCACGATGATGTGTTTACCCATTACGCGCCGTGATGCCGCGTCCCGCCTCTCTCTTTCCTACAGATAGCCGCCACATGCCATCGACCCGTACTCCCCGCACCGAAGACGGTGCCGCCGTCTATTCGCCCCGCGTACTGAAGATCTACGACCGCTGGGTCCTGGGCTTCTCCAACTCCTGCGCCTGGGCTTGCCCGACGGCGACCGTGTTGTTGCCGTTCTTCCGCCAGCATCTGAGCGCGAACCACCTCGACGTCGGCGTGGGCTCGGGCTTCTATCTCGCCAACAGCCCGGCCCTGCCCGGCCAGCAAGTAACATTGCTGGATCTCAACGAGAACAGTCTGCAGGCCGCCGCCGCGCGCATCGCACCGCTACGGCCGGCATGGGTGCGCGAAGACGTGTTGCAACCGCGAGGCGCGCTGGGCCGACGCACGTTCGGATCGATCTCGCTGTTCTACCTGCTGCACTGCCTGCCCGGCTCGATGAGCGAAAAAGCGCCGGCGGTGTTTGGCCTGCTGCGCCGGCATCTGGACGCGGACGGCGTGCTGTATGGCGCCACCATCCTCGGCGACGAAGCCCGCCACAACTGGATCGGCCGCCGGCTGATGAAGCTCTACAACCGCAAAGGCATCTTCTGCAATGCCCAGGATACGCAGGCGAGCCTGGAATCGGTGCTCAGGCAGCACTTCGCGCAGGTCCGGGTGCTGCGGCAGGGACGGGTCGCGCTGTTCACTGCGGAGAAGCCGCTGGCCTGAGCCTGTCCGCCGCTTTTTTGCCGGCTCACGCCGGCACGGCGAGCTCGCCCCACAGGCGTTCGAGCAAGCGGACGTCTTTCGTATCGAAGCCCTCGGTCACCGTCTCGCGACAGACCCGCAAGGTGGCCGCGGCATCGGCGGTGCGCCCCTGGGCGTGCCGCAGCCGCGCCAGGTCGATCGCCGCGCGCAGGCTCCATGCACGCGAATCCTGACGCTCGCTCAAGGCGAGCGACTCCAGCAGCAGGCCCTCGACCATCGCCTCGTCGTAGCCCAGGCTTGCGACCACGCCGGCCTTGATGCGCAGCAGTTCCGGCAGCGCAAAAATGTCGCCGCAGCGCTGGCAGTGCTCGATGGTGGAGCCGACCAGCGCCAGCGCCTCGGCATGGCGTCCACTCATGGCCAGCCCTTCAGCCAGCGAAACCTCGAACGACGTGGTGAGCAGCTCGTAGCGCATCGCCTTGAGGCTGGACAAGCTCTCGCTCAAGGCCTCGACCGCTTCGGCCGGCCGCCCCTCCTCGAGTGCGATGACACCTCGGAAGCCCTTGACGGCCGCCATGTATGGCCGGAACAGATTGGCCTCCGCCAGCTGAGCAAGCAGCGCGACGCTGGCGCGCGCCTGATCCAGATCGCCGCTCCAGGTATACACACTGAGCGCCCAGATCAGCGCGATGCAACGCGTCACCGGATGGTCGAGCGCTCGCGCCTCCTTGTGCGCCTGCTCGGCCCAGCGCCGCGCCTGATCCGGGTAGCCGCGCAGCCACAGCGCTCGCGCCAAGGCAATGAAGGAACGATTGCGGTGATCGAAGCCGTAGTAGATCGTGCGGCTGCGCTCGGACGGCAGGCTGTTGCGCAACGAGGTTTCCAGCTCTTCGCAAGCCCGAGCCTGTTGGCCGACCAACAGTGCCGTGACGCCAACCAGCGAGGCGGCCACCGCAACCGCCTCGGGCTGGGCGATCGCCCGGCCGACTTCGCGCGCTTGCTCGGCCCAGACGGTGGAAGTCGCGTAGTCGCCGATACGTTCGTCGAAGATCTGCAGACGACCCAGAATGCGCAGCTGATTCCAGAGATCGCCCAGCGCCACGGCGATATCCAGTGCGCGCTTCAGTGCGATCCCCGCAGCCTCGGTATTGCCGCGCGTGAACATCAGCACCAGGCCCAGCGCCGCCTGCAGCTCCATCTCCACGGCCGTACCCGCGTGACGCTCGTCCAGTCGCGCGGTCGCGCGCTCGCACCAGGTGCGGCATTCCACCATCAGCGAATATTGCAGATAGAGCTGCGCGCTGGCGGCGGCCAGTGGTAAGGCCAGCGCCGTATCGCCATCGGGGCCGAAGCTCCACTCCAGCGCGGCGCGCACATTGCCAAGCTGCCGGGTCAGGCGGCCAGCCTGCTCAAAAACGTCCTCTGGCGAATCGCCCAGCTGCGACAGCAGTCGTAGATGAAAGGCCGCGTGGCGAAAGGCTGTCTGACGCATCTCGTCGCCGCCGCGCTCCAGCAATTTCTCCTTGGCGTAGGCGCGCGTCATTTCCAGCAGGCGGCACGAACCGGCCGGCTCCGCGCGATCGAGCGAAACCAGCCCCTTGGCGACCAGGCCATCCAGCATCGCCATGGCGGTGAACGCGTCTATCCTGGTGTCGGCGACCACGGCGCAGGCCGCCTCCAGAGAAAACGGGCCGACAAAGACCGACAAGCGGTCGAAGGTCAGCCGCTCCGCCGCGGACAGCAGTCCATAGCTCCAATCCAGCGTGGCGCGCAGGGTCTGCTGGCGCGGCAGCGCCGTACGGCGCCCCGACCAGCCGAGACTGAAGCGCTCGCCCAGCAGCAGGTGCGTGGCCGCCACGCCGTGCGTCGCCACACGCACCGCGGCCAGCTCGATCGGCAGCGCGATGCCGTCGAGCCGCCGGCACATATCGGCCACCAGCCACAGATCCTTGTCCTCCAGGCGCAGTGACGCATTGCCGGCCGAGGCCCGCTCGACGAACAGTTCGATGGCCGCGAAGCCGAGCAGCTGCTCGGCCGGCAGCGCGTCCGGCTCGGCCGGAAAGTCCAGCGCACCCAGCCAGTGCACATGCTCGTCGCGCGCGCGCAGCGGTTCGCGGCTAGTCGCCAGCACGCCGACTTGCGGCGCGCTTTCCCGGATCTGCTCGACCACGCCCGAGACGGCATCGACCAGGTGTTCGCAGTTGTCGATGACCAGCAGCATGGCTCGTCCCGCGATATGAGCCAGCAGCACGAACATCGGATCGTCGGCCTGCACCGGAATGCCCAGCGCACCGGCCAGCGCATAAGGCACGAGTGCGGCATCCTCGACCTGGGCCAGGTCCACGAAGCGCACCGGCGCCTGCTGCATCCCGGCGATGCGGTGCGCCACCTCCACGGCCAGACTGGTCTTGCCCACGCCTCCCGTGCCGACGATGGTGAAGAGCTTCGGTTCCACCAGACGTTCGGCGATCAGCCGCGCATCCTCATCGCGGCCGACCAGGCGCAGCCTGGCCGGCAGGCGGCCGGCGCCGACATCGTGGCGCGCTGGAGGGGCGGCCGCCGCGGGAGGCGCCGCTTGCGCATCGTCTTGGGCGGGCCGCGGCTCCACCGGCGCGACGAAGGCGTAACCGACGCCGACCTGCGTAGAGATGTAGCGATCACCACCCTCGCCATCGCCCAGGATCTTGCGCAGCCCCGCCATGTGGAAACGCAGGCTGCCCTCCTCGACGATGATGTCCGGCCACACGCGCTTGAGCAGCTCGCGCTTGGACAACACGCGGCCGGGGCGTTCCACCAGCGCAATCAACAGATCCAGTGCGCGCCCGCCGATCTCCACCGGTACGCCGTCGCGCAGCAGCAGGCGCTTGCCGGGAACGACGCAGAAAGCGCCGAAAGCGAAACGCACGGCATGAATGTCTTGCGGATCGTTGGACGCGTTCTCCACGACGACTTTCCTGTTCCGTGAATAAGTGCCGCCCGCGACGAGCCGCCCCCAGCTTGCGTCACCTCGCCGCGGGTGCCGCGAGCACGCGGATGGCTAGTCGAGGAACCCTCGGTCCAAAGCGATCGTGACGGCATGCGTCCGATCCTCGGCACCCAGCTTCCCCATGATGTTGCGCATGCGCGACTTGACCGTGTCCTCGGAGATGCTCAAGGCATCGGCGATCGCCCGATTGCCCTGCCCTTTTGCGGCCAGGCGCAGCACGCTCAGCTCCCGCGGCGTCAGCCGCTCCGAGCCGGCATGCCGCGCCAGCTCCTGCGCCACGCCGGCATCGACCACGCGCTTGCCGCGGATGGCATCGCGGATGGCCTGGACGATCTCGGCCAGATCGGCCGACTTGAGCAGATAGGCCGATGCTCCCAGCGTGAGCGCGCGCATGACGCGCGCATCGCCGGCATAAGTGGTCAGCACGATGATCCGCGCCGTCGGATGCTCGGCCCGAATGGCCCCGATGGCTTCCAGCCCATCGAGGCGCGGCATCTGCAGATCGATCAACAGGACATCCGGCGCGAGCCGACCGAACTGTGCGACCGCCTGCTCGCCGTCCTCGGCCTCGCCGGCCACCTCCATATCCGCCTCGGCGGCGATGGCGCCGGCCAGTCCGCGGCGCATCGCCGGATGGTCGTCCGCGACGAGGACGCGAATCCTGTCTGCCTGGCGAGTCGGACTGTGCATGCTTGGGCCGCTGCGTGAACTCATGGACGAGATGCACCAACTATGATGGAGATACGACCAGGACGAAAACGCTCAAAAGTGTGATTCGCCAGTCATACCATTCGGCGTGGACATCCCTCGCAACCACTTGCACGATGACATCTTGCGCAGCCCCGCGCCCATCGGCAACCTTGCCGGGCCGGCGGCGTACGCCGCCTATCCTTTCTCGAACGAGGTGACGTGGTCGCCATGCGACAACCCACGCCGACGGCACGCGCGCGCCCCTGCTGGCTGCGCCGGTGCGTCGCCTTCGCCATCCTCCTCGTCCTGGCCGGCCTTGCCCGCGCCGACGCCCTGACCCTTGGCAGCTTCCATCACACCGTCATCCCCACGCAGGAAGGCGCGCCGGGCGCGGGCGCCATGGCGCAGACGCCCGATGGCTTTCTATGGATCGCCGGCAACAAGGGGTTGACGCGTTTCGACGGGCGCCGCTTCACCCGCTTCACGCCCGTCTCCGGCGAGGCCTTTCCCGAAGCGGATCTCGCTCAGCTGCACCCGGCGGAGGGTGGTGGCCTTTGGATTGCCACCAGCTTCGGCGTCACGCTCCTGCGCGACGGCCATCTCAGGCACTTCGGCAGCGCCGAGGGTTATATCGGGGCGCGCGGCTTCTTCCTGACCGATGCCGCAGGCCACGTCTGGTCGCGCACGAGTCTGGCGCTGATGCGGTTCGAACATGGCGCATGGCACAGCATATGGACCAGCCCCGATCGCACACTCGGTGAAGTCACGCTGGATGGCGACGGCAACATGTGGGCGCTCATCAATCGCAAGCTCAACGTGTGGCCCAAGAACGGGACGGGCTTTGCCGAAGTGCCCGGCGTCGTCGACAACGCCAGGCATGTCCTTGCCGGCGCATCCGGCCACCTCTATGTGACGACGCCGACGGAAGTGCATTTCTACCGGCGACGCGGCACCGAACTGACCGAACTGGCCAAGCCGGTGGCGGCACGCGTTTTCAGACTCATCGAGGGACAGGAACATTCACTGTGGCTGGGCAGCACGCGGCAAGGCATTTACTTCGTCGCCGGCGAAGACCTGACGACGGCCGAAGCACAGCACGACGCGCCGCGCGTGCAGAACATGAGCCAGCTCGAAGGCCTCACCAGCAACTATGCGCCGCACCTGCTGGAAGACCGCGAAGGCGACCTGTGGGTCAATACGCCCAATGGCCTGGACCGGTTCCGGCGCGCCGCATTCACTCGCATCGATCTGCCGCTGGCCATCCATACGATCAGCGCCGCCGCGGACAAGGACGGCAACGTATGGATCGGCAGCGAAACCCAGCCGTTGCTCCTGCGTAAAAAAACCGGCGAATTGACCGAAACCGAGCTGCCGCCGCTGACCCTGGCGCTCTACGCCGACCGGGGCGCGGAACATGTCTGGGCCGCCAACGCTCAGGGCATCTGGCGCTTGACCCCCGCGGGCGCTCAGCTCGAAAAGGCACTCACCCGCGAGGACACCGGCCCCATTGGCTCCCTGCCCTGCATGCTCAGCGACCTCGCCGGGAAGCTCTACGTCTGCACGCCCTACAGCGCCACGGGCCATGGCCTGCTGAAGCTGGAGGGCGGCCAATGGAAGGAGGCGTTCAACCACCCGGTGTTTCCGCAAACCATCGCACTCGACGCGAAAGGCGATGTCTGGGCCGGCAGCCGGGAGAAGAACCGACTGTATCGACTCTCCAACGGTGCCGAATCGTCCATCGGTGAACGCGAAGGGCTCGCCACCGGCGTAGTCAAATCCATCTATCCCGATGGCGATGGCCTATGGCTGGGCGGCGACGACGGTGTGCAGTACTTCGATGGCAAGCATTGCACCACGCTCGCCACCGACGACCCGGAGCTCGGTCGCCCGGTCGTCGGACTGGCCGTCGATCGCCATGGCGACCTGTGGGCACAGACGCTGGATGGCGTGCTGCGCTTCCGCGCGGCGGACATCGCGCCGGTCAAGGCCGGCGAACCGCGGCAACTGCATCCGGACGTGTTCAATGATGAAGACAATATCGCCGGCTCGCCGGATACCACCTGGACCAACCCCAACCTGAGGATGGGGCCCGACGGCAGGATCTGGGCGCAGACATCGACCGCGCTGGCATGGGTCGACCCGGATCGCATCCCGGTCGAGCGCGAGCGCCCCCGCGTGGTGATCGACTATCTGGAGACATCCCGGCGCGCCGTTCCATCGCCGCAACAGCATCTGCGACTCGGTCCCGGCGAGAAGGCGGTGCGTATCGCCTTTACGGCAGCTGCGCTGGGCCGGCCCGACAAGCTCCGCTTCCGCTACCGGCTGGTCGGCATGAGCGACGAATGGACCGATGCCGAAGACCGGCGGGATGCGGCCTTTACCAACCTCGCGCCCGGCGCTTACCGCTTCGAGGTGGACGCCATCAACGGTGCAGGCCTGGCCAGCGAACGCCCCGGCACGATCAGCTTCGAACGCCTGCCGGCGTACTACGAGACCTGGTGGTTCCGCGCCATATGGGGACTGCCTGTGGCGCTGATCCTATGGCTGGCGCACGAGATGCGATCGCGCGCCCTCGCGCGCCGTCTGAAAATCCGCGCGGACGAGCGCGAGGCGATCGCGCGCGACATTCACGACACCCTGTTGCAGCGCCTGCACGCCGTCACACTGTCGCTGCAGCGCTTGGCCGCGGACGATGCGATGCCGGCCACCTCCCGCGGCGCTCTGGCGCGCATCCGCGACGATACGAGAGAGGCTATCGCCGAAGGCCGTGAACAGATAAGCATGCTCAGGCGAAACCAGGATTCAGGGCTGGCGCTTTACGACGAACTCATGGCAGAGGGGCGGCGCCTTCGCGAGCAAGTGGACATTCACTTCGCGCTGGAAGTCCGCGGTGCGCCGCGCCCCCTGCAGAACGCGCCTGCCACAGAACTGCGCGACGCTGCGCTGGAAGCCATGCGCAACGCGTTTGCGCACTCGGGCGCTTCTATTATCCAGGTCACGCTGACGTACGAGGAGCGCGCGTTCTGGATCGTTGTCACGGACGACGGGCGCGGTTTCGATCGCCAGGCCGCGGAACAGGCGGGCCGCACTGGCCACTACGGTCTGCTCGGCATGCGCGAGCGCATCGCTAGCTTGAAGGGGGCGGTCCAGATCGAGTCCAGCCCGCAAGAGGGTACTGAAGTCCATCTCAAGGTTCCTGCGCGGACCATCTATGAGTTCAGCAAGAGGCCGCGCCACTAAACCCGCCGACTCAGCGAAACCACTGGTTCCCCGCGCTGAATCAGGCGACTGACAGGCCTCGCTTCCAAGGCCGGAGCGGGCTGCCGGTCAAGCCTTCGGCAACCCAGTCGCGCAAGCGCGAGTGTCCGTGACTGCCGGCGGTGGTCAGGTGCGTCTCTGTGCGTCGACCGCACGACGGCAACGTGCCGACCGCCGACATTCCGCCCGAACGACGTGCAAACGAATGCGGCGGCGGGAGTGGATCCCGTCGCCGTCATATTGAGTGGCGCTTACAACGTCATCCCGCCGTCGATGGTCAGGCTGGAGCCGGTCATATATCCGGAGGCCGCGCCAGAAAGGTAGGACACCAGCTCGGCCACATCGTCTGGCCGGCCCACCTGCCCCAGAGGGACCATCGGCTTGATGTCCTCGATGTGCCCGGCCGTCATATCCGTCTCGATGGGGCCTGGCTGAATGTTGTTGACGCGAATGCCTCGCGGAGCCAAATCCAGCGCCAATCCTTTCACCAGAGCCGCCACGGCCGCCTTGCTCATGCCGTAGACGCTGCCGATCGGCGTCAGCGGGCGTACCGCGGAATTGCTGCCGATCGTGATCACGCGACCGCCTTCGCCCATATGCGACACGGCAGCCTGCACCGCCACGTACACGCCGCGGATATTCACATTCAGGATCTCATCCAGGGCCTCCAGCGTGAACGAATCGACTCGGCCAAGTCGCAGCACGCCGGCGTTGACCACGACAACGTCCAGTCGGCCAAAACGCGCAACAATTTGTTCGACGGCTGCACGGATCGCGTCGGCATCCGCGCTGTCGGCCTGGACTGCGAACGCGTTGCCGTTCGCGGCGATGATGTCATTGACGACTTGCTGTGCACTGTCGGGCCGCGACACATAGGTCAGGCCGATGGCGAAGCCGTCTTTGGCCAGGCGTCGCGCGGCCGCTGCGCCGATGCCGCGTGAACCGCCAAAAACAAGCGCTACTTTCTGGTTCTGCTTTGATTGATTGCTCATGACCTTCCTCTTTATTGACTGATCGTTCCAAAACAAGGGTAAAAAAATGCGACGGCCCAAACGGCGCCGTCGCACAACCAGGAATTACGCCCGCAAGCGGTCCAGGGTGAATCGTGCCAGGCGGCGCAGCTCGCTGGCCTTCGCGCCGCTGCGTGCGGCAAGCTGGATGCCTGTCATGCACATCAATACGTAGCTCGTGGCCTCGCCTGCATCGAGCGAAGCGTCTATCTCGCCTGACGCCTGCCCTTCGCGGATGCGTTTGAGTACACGGTGCCGCAGATAGGCCGCGCTTCTGCTTCGTAACTCCGACAGTTCCGGTTCGCTCACGCCAAATTCGCAAGCCGACGCCACGCCCATGCAGCCCAGCGTGCGCAACGCATCGTCATCGACCACCAGGCCCGCCAGCATGGCTTGCAGGCCTGCGATAACGGAGTCAGGGGTCTGTAGGCGGCGAATGTGCCCCGACGTGGATCGCTGCTGGTAGTCCGACAGTGCCTCCAGGTACAGCTGCCACTTGTCACCGAACGTGTTGTACAGGCTCTGGCGACCGATGCCCATGGCTTTCACCAGGTCGTCGGTGGACGTGCCGGCATAGCCCTTCGTCCAGAAAATCTGGCGAGCCTGTTCCAGGGCTGTATCGCGATCAAATTCACGGGGTCTGGCCATGGATGCATTCTGTCAGTTATGGACTAATTAGTCCATAACTTCGGTTGATCATCTGTCGGAGGCGATTCGTGCAGACGCTAACAAGGACTAACAGCCCATAACTGGCCTCGCGCCCTACCCCTGCCCATCCTGCTATGGCGCTCGCTTCTTGGCGTTAACTTTTATTTTGAGGACGACATAATGAATGATGCGGCCAAGCCACCGCGCCTGACGCACGCAACAGGTGCGCCGGTTAGCGACAACGTAAACATCCAGACGGCTGGGCCGCGTGGGCCGGCCCTCCTGCAAGACGTGTGGCTACTCGAGAAGCTGGCTCACTTCGATCGTGAAGTGATTCCTGAGCGCCGCATGCACGCCAAGGGCGCGGGTGCCCACGGCATGTTCACCGTAACGCACGACATCACCCGCTATTCCAGGGCCAAGATCTTCTCTGCGATTGGAAAGAAGACCCCGATATTCGTCCGCTTCTCAACCGTGGCTGGCGAGCGTGGTGCTGCCGACGCCGAGCGCGACATCCGCGGCTTCGCGATCAAGTTCTACACTGAGGAAGGTAATTGGGATCTCGTCGGCAACAACACCCCGGTGTTCTTCTTCCGTGATCCGCTGCGCTTCCCCGATCTGAATCATGCAGTCAAGCGCGACCCGCGCACGGGACTGCGGAGTGCCGACAATAACTGGGACTTCTGGAGCCTTCTTCCAGAAGCTCTGCACCAGGTCACGATCGTCATGAGCGAGCGCGGCATACCTTATTCGTTCCGCCATATGCATGGCTTCGGGAGTCATACGTATAGCCTCGTCAACGAGGCTAACGAGCGCACTTGGGTGAAATTCCACTTCCGCACGCAGCAGGGCATACGTAACCTGACGGATGCGGAGGCCGAAGAATTTATTGGGAAGGACCGTGAAACACACCAGCGAGATCTTTACGACAGCATTGAGTGCGGCAATTTCCCGCGATGGACACTGTTCATCCAGGTAATGACCGATGCGCAGGCCAAGGCATTGCCGTTCAATCCCTTCGATCTCACAAAGGTCTGGCCCAAGGCGGACTACCCGTTAATTGAGGTTGGCTACTTTGAGCTGAGCCGAAATCCGGACAATTTTTTCGCGGAAACAGAGCAGGCCGCATTCTCGCCGGCGAACGTCGTTCCTGGCATTGGTTACTCGCCCGACAAGATGCTGCAGGCCCGGCTATTCTCGTACGGTGACGCGCAGCGCTATCGGCTCGGGGTGAATTTCAACCACATTCCAGTCAATGCACCCCAATGCCCATTTCACAGCTATCACCGCGACGGCGCAATGCGGACGGATGGCAATCTCGGTAGCGCGCCGTCGTATTGGCCGAACAGTAAGGGCGCATGGCCCGATCAGTCGTGGCTCAACGAGCCGCCACTTGAATGCGATGGTGCCGCGATGCATTGGGACCATCGCGTCGATGACGACCACTACCAGCAACCTGGCGAGCTATTCCGAAAGATGAGCAACTCGCAGAGGCAAGCATTATTCGACAACACCGCACGGTCCATGCGTGATGCAAGGGACGAGGTGAGGCAGCGCCATATCGACAACTGCACCAAAGCAGACCCTGAATACGGAGCGGGGGTCGCTGCGGCACTCGCAAAATTGGCCCTCCCGTGAGGCGGCCCGGCTCAAAAGAGAACAAATCCACGGGCATTGCACACGCCCTGTAACCTCGGGAGGGGGTACGAGCGAACGAACCATGAGCCCGTATCCTCGCTTGACAGGACTCGCATCCAGGTGCGTTAAGATTATTCCGCCATGCGTAAGCGCTACCGCCTCAGCCGACGTCACCGGGCCCTTTGGATAGGGGCGGTGGTTTTTTGCCTGCTGTTCCAGCAGTTGGCGATGGCCTCGTATGTGTGCGCCCTATCGGCGCCGTCCGCCACCACGCTCATGACGGGCGATTGCGCGGACATGGGCATGTCTTCGGGGCATCAAACATCCGAGCATCAACGTTCGGATCCGCGCTGTGCCGAGCACTGCGCCGACCATGCCACGGCGACTCCCGATGCCCGTCTACCTGGGGTGCCGCCCCTTTTACTAGCCCCGGTACCTCCGGCGCTGCTGGGGACGGTCGCCGCGGTGCCGGAACAGGCGGCACTGCCGGATCCGACGATGCGTCGCGCGGAGCCACCGCCCACGTTGCGGTTCTGCTCTCTCCTCATTTAGCCCTCGATCGCTAAGCCCTTGGCGGCCCTGCCGATGTGCATGGCCCATACGGTTTTGTGATCGGAGCTAATCATGTTCTTGCATCAAATCTGGATGCGCGCTTTCCCGGCGCGCCGCTGGGTGTGCCCCCTGTGCGCCGCCATGTTTCTCGCCATGCCGCCCGCTTGGGCGGGTGAGCTCGCCACGGCATTAACGTTGGAAGCTGCGACGCGGAGGGCCCTGACGCAAGCGCCCCTGCTGGACGCGAGCACAGCTTCTCAGCGTGCCGCCCGCGAAGAAGCCGGCCGTGCCGGCGCCTTGCCGGATCCCCAGCTGACCGTCGGCATCGAGAATCTGGCCACTCAAGGACCGGGGGCATTTACGGCGGGGGGTGACAGCATGACGATGCGCACCGTCGGGCTCACTCAGGCGCTTCCCTCACGCGCCAAACGACAGGCGCAGCGCGATCTCGCCGGCGCCCGTGTCGAGCAAGCCGCAAAAAACATCACCATGACCCAGCTCGCCATCGAGCAACAAGTCGCGGCTGCCTGGATCACTGCCTGGGGCGCACATCATGAAGCGCAGATGCTGCAAGCCATGCGCAGCGAACGGGCCGTCGATGTGGTGGTAGCCGAAGCACGATTGCGGGGCGGCACCGGCTCGGCGGCAGACGTGCTGGCGACGCGCATGGAAGCGCTGGACCTGGAGAATCGCATCGACGATGCCGCCTCGCGTGAAGCGCAGGCCCGGGCAACCTTGGGTCGATGGCTGGGTGGCTCCGTCACCGAGCCGCTTGCCGATGCGCCGGACTTTGCCGTGCTCGCCCACGACAAGGCCACTTTGCTGTCCAAGCTGGATGAGCAAGGTAATCTTCTGGACTGGCCCGCACGTGAACACGTCGCCGAAGCGGCCCTGGCCGAAGCCAAGGCTGAAAAGCATCCCGAATGGAGCGTCGGGCTGAGCTATGGCTCCCGTGTCCGGGGGTTGTCCGACATGGTGTCCCTGCAGGTCGGCGTGAGCCTGCCCCTGTTCACGCGCAATCGCCAGGATCGCGGCATCAGCGCACGAGCCGCGGATCTTGAGGCGGTCCATGCCGAGCACGACGATGCCCGGCGGCAGCAAGCGGAAGCCGTGGAAGTGGCCTGGGCGCAATGGGACGCACTGGGGCGGCAAGCGCGCCGGCATCTCGACCAACTCTTGCCGCAAGCCAACGATCGTGCCGCGCTGGCCTTGGCGGCCTACCGCGGTGGTGGCGACGTCCAGCCCTTACTGGAAGCTCGCCGCGACGAAATCGCTCACCACACCGACTACGCCCGCATGCTGACGGATTACGGTCGAGCGTGGGCAGTGTTGACCTATCTGCTGCCCGAAGGGGATGCCCCATGAAGCGCGCACGCTGGATCCTTTCTATGGTGGCCGTGTTGCTGGCCACGGCGTTCGTCGCCTATTGGGCTGGTCGCCATGGGAGCGGCTCGGCCGCCGTATCGGGCGACCGCTTAGCCACCACCGGGTCGTCAGCGCCGGACGCCGGTGTCAAGCCGTTGTACTGGTACGACCCGATGATTCCGACCGAACATCATGACCAGCCCGGCTTGTCGTCGATGGGCATGCAGATGATCCCCAAGTATGCAGATGCCGGCACCGACGCCAGCGCCGTACGCATCGATGCGGCGACGATCCAGAACCTGGGCGTACGCACCGCCTTGGTCGAGCGTCGAGTGCTGGCAGCAACCATCCAGGTGCCCGGAACGATCAGCTGGGATCTGCGCCAAGCCGTCGTCGTGAGCGCCCGTGTGGACGCAGTGGTGACCAAGCTATATGTCCGCGCGCCCTACACGAACGTCACGGCGGGCACCCCGATAGCCGAGGTGCTCGCGCCACAGTGGAGCAGTGCCGTGGCCGAAGCCCAGGCGCTACAGCACGTCCAGTCAGCTGAAGCCAAGGCCCTGCGCGGCGCGGCGCAACAACGCCTGCGTGTACTCGGTTTATCGCCCACCGATGGTCGTGCGATAGGCGGCGGTGGCCAGATCACCCTGCACGCGCCGCAAACGGGCGTCATCGGCACGCTGGATGTGCGTGAGGGGCAGCGCGTCGTTGCTGGGCAAACGCTGATGACGATCAACGGAACGTCAACGGTGTGGGTTGAAGCGGCCTTGCCGCAGGCCGTAGTGGGCACGGTGCACGCGAATACGCCAGTGACCGTCCGCATCGACGCACTGCCAGGGCAGGCTTTCCATGGCCACGTGGAGGCGCTGCTCCCGGATATCGACATGACGACGCGCACCCAGCGTGCGCGCATCGTGCTCGCCAACCCGGACGGAAGTTTAAGTCCGGGCATGTTCGCTACCGTGCAGCTCGATCCGGCGCCAGGCAAGGCAGTGCCGGTCGTGTCCGACGATGCACTGATCACGACCGGCGAGCATGCGCGCGTGATCGTCTCCGAAGAAGGCGGCCGCTTCCGTGCCGTCGCCGTGCGCACCGGCCGCGCATCCGGCGGCTATACCGAAATTCTCGACGGCCTCGTGGGCGGTGAGAAGGTGGTGGTGTCCGGACAGTTCCTGATCGACTCGGAGGCCAGCCTATCCGGGGCGCTGGATCGCTTGAACGACCCTGCGGCGCCCTCCGCGCCTGCGACCAGTGCATCGATATTGGGCATGCCGATGCCGGGAGATCGGCCATGATCGCCGCGCTCATCCGTACCGCGATCGCGCACCGCGCAGTCGTCCTGTTGGCCGCCTTGGCATTGGCGCTGGCCGGCGTGTTCGCGGCGACGCGCACACCGATCGATGCACTGCCCGATCTGTCCGACACCCAGGTCATCATCCGCACCAATTGGCCGGGCCAGTCGCCCCAGGTGGTCGAAGATCAGGTGACCTATCCATTGGCCACCACCATGCTGTCGGTGCCTGGGGCCAAGACGGTCCGCGCCTACTCGTTCTTCGGCGACTCCTACGTCTATGTGCTGTTCGACGACAACACGGATCTCTACTGGGCACGCTCGCGGGTGCTGGAGTACCTGAGCCAGGTTCGCGATCGCCTGCCATCCGGCGTGAGCCCTTCGTTGGGCCCAGATGCCACCGGTCTGGGCTGGATCTATGAGTACGCCTTGGTCGATCGCACGGGACAGCACGACCTGGGCCAATTGCGTGCCTTGCAGGATTGGTTTCTGCGCTACCAGCTCAAGACCGTGCCGGATGTGGCCGAAGTCGCCGATCTGGGCGGCATGGAGCGGGCCTGGCAAGTCGTGCCTGATCCGCAGCAGTTGGCTGCGCGTAATCTCACCGTGGCGCAGTTGGTCGAGGCGATCCGGGCGGCCAACGGTGCCAATGGCGGCTCGGTGATCGAGCAAAGCGAAGCCGAACTCATGGTGCGCAGCGAGGGCTATCTGCGCAGCCGCGAGGACTTCGAGCGCGTACCGATCACGGCCAACACCGGCGGTATACCGGTACTGCTGCGCGACGTCGCCTCGGTGCGGCGGGGCCCCAGTTTCCGGCGCGGCATCACCGAGCTGGACGGCCAAGGTGAAGTCGCCGGCGGTGTCGTCGTGCTGCGCACGGGCAAGAACGCCAGGGCCGCGATTGCTGCCGTCAAGGCCAAGTTGGCAGAACTGAAGCACAGCTTGCCAGCCGGGGTGGAGATTGTGCCGACCTACGATCGGTCGCAACTGATCGACGCGGCCGTGGAGAACCTGTGGGGCAAGCTGTTGGAGGAGTTCATCGTCGTCGCGCTGATCTGTGCGCTATTCCTCGGTCACTTGCGCTCGGCGCTGGTGGCCGTGATCACGCTGCCGCTCGGGGTGCTGACTGCCTTCATCGTGATGCATGTACAGGGCGTGTCAGCCAATTTGATGTCACTCGGCGGTATCGCCATTGCCATCGGCGCGATGGTCGATGCTGCGGTGGTGATGATCGAAAACACCCACAAGCATCTGGAGCATTGGCGCGATGCGCACGATGGACAGGAACCTCAGGGTGCGGCGCGCTGGACGTTGGTCGCGGAGTCGGCTGCCGAGGTGGGTCCGGCGCTGTTCGTGAGCCTGCTGATCATTGCCCTGTCGTTTGTCCCGGTCTTCGCACTGGAAGGCCAGGAAGGCAAGTTGTTCAAGCCGCTTGCCTTCACCAAGACCTACGCGATGGCTGCCGCGGCGGGTCTCGCCGTCACTCTCGTGCCGGTATTGATGGGCTACCTGGTACGAGGACGGATCCGGGCGGAGCGCGACAACCCGCTCAACCGAGCCCTGATCGCACTGTACCGGCCCATCCTGGAAGCGGTGCTGCGTTACCCAAAGGCCACGCTAGTCCTTGCGGGCGTTCTGTTTCTTAGTGCTGCCGTGCCTTTCAGTCGGCTGGGCAGCGAGTTCATGCCGCCGATGGACGAAGGCACGCTGCTATACATGCCCACGGCGCTACCGAGTCTGTCGGCCGGCAAGGCGGCACAACTGGTGCAGCTTACCGATCGCATGATCAAGACCGTGCCCGAGGTCGAGCACGTGTTCGGCAAGGCCGGGCGTGCGGAGACCGCCACCGATCCGGCGCCGCTGGAGATGTTCGAGACCACCATCACCTTCAAGCCGAAGGATCAATGGCGGCCGGGTATGACCATGGACAAGCTCAAGGTCGAACTGGACAAGGCAGTGCATGTACCGGGATTGACGAATCTGTTCGTGCCGCCGATCCGCAATCGCATTGACATGCTGGCGACCGGTATCAAGAGCCCGATCGGCATCAAGGTGCTCGGGCCCGATCCCTCCACCCTGCAAACGGTGGCCGACCAGATCGAAAGCGTAGCCAAGAAAGTGCCTGGCGTGAGCTCAGCCATAGCCGAGCGGGCTCAGGGCGGTCGTTACGTCGATGTGCATGTTCGTCCCGATGATGCGGCCCGCTATGGCTTGAGCCAGCAGCAAGTGCAGACGCTGATCGCGACTGTGGTAGGCGGCGATCCGATCGGCCAGACCGTGCAGGGACGAGAGCGCTATCCCATCGTGGTGCGCTATCCACACATCGAGCGTGACTCCGTCGCGGCCCTGCGGCAGTTGCCCATCATCGCGGCCAGCGGGGCGCAGCTGACGCTTGCACAGGTCGCAGACATCACGCTCGACATGGGGCCGCCGATGCTGAAGAGCGAGAACGGGCAGTTAGCCACGTACGTCTACGTCGATACCGCTGGCCGTGACCTCGGCGCGGTCGTGGACGATCTGCAGCGTGCGGTGGCTCGACAGATAAAGTCGCCCCCCGGCATAACGGTGGCCTGGTCGGGGCAGTTCGAGTATCTGGCCAGTGCCATGGAGCGCCTCAAGCTCGTCGTACCGATCGCGCTGGTCATTATCTTCGCGCTCATCTACGCCGTGTTTCGTCGTGCCAGTGAAGCGGCCTTGATCATGGCCAGCGTGCCGCTGGCACTCGTTGGCGGGCTATGGTTGATCTGGCTGCTGGGCCACGCGGTCTCCGTGGCGACGATGATCGGCTTTATCGCGCTGGCGGGCGTCGCTGCCGAGTTCGGCGTGGTGATGCTGCTGTACTTGCGTCACGCCTGGGAGCATCACCTCGCGCTGGACCCCCGCGCAGGCCTTCCTGAGCTGGAGGATGCGATTCGCGAAGGTGCCGTGCAGCGGGTGCGGCCCAAGGCGATGACCGTCGCGGTCATCCTCGCCGGCCTCTTACCGATTCTGTGGGGCCACGGCGCAGGCTCCGAAGTCATGCAGCGCATCGCGGCGCCCATGGTGGGCGGCATGCTGACCGCCCCCTTGTTGTCGATGCTGGTGATTCCCGCGGCCTTCCTGCTGATGACTCGGCACCGCCTCTGCCAGACCACCACATCTTCCCACACCCCAGGAGATGCATTTCATTGAAAATCGGCGGATCGTTACTTCGGTCGGCGTAACCCGACGAACGGTGAAACGTGCGATGGCGAGAGCGCGATGGCGGTCCCAATCGCCAAGACGAGAGCGGCGTGATGCGTCAGCAGTACGAGAACGCCTGCCGCGATCACGGCGACGTTGGCAATGACATCCGCCCGGGTGGACAGCCAGGTGGGACCCAGGTGGACTTTGCACTGACGGAAGCGCTGCAGCAGGCACAGCGCGGTCCACGGTCCAGCTGCGACCCCGCATACGCACAGGCTCTCCAGCGACTGGTGAAGCCGCTCGTTTGGTGCACTCCTTCAAGGAAGATGCTGGCACGAGAGGCGGTCAGGGCGCGCTACTCAACTTACCCGCGATAACTGGTCCTAATCGCCGTCCCAATAGCCACCACCGATCGTCCCCAGCTTGGCCAGCGGCCGCCTTGGGTCGAAAGCAAGCATCCCCAGGCTTTCAATACGAGATATGGCAACTCGCCAAACCATGAGGGAGTATCGCCATGCCCTGTTCGTCGAGAGGGAATACTCCTGTGTGACGATGACGAAGCATCCGTGGAACACCGGGGCAACTATCGCTTGCCAGTAAGGAATGTCCTCTTTGATGCCGTTGACCATCGCCATCGCGCCGAGGACGATGGCGTATTGCGCGTCCACCAAACATGGAATTCCTGGCCCTGACCTGCGGCTGTTGCCAGCCGGTCGCGCACGCAACCTCTCAGGAATTCACCAGGGCGGCGAGAAAGTGATTCAGTTCCAGCCTTGCATGCGGTGAAAGCTTGGCCAGGTTCTGCGCGATCTGGGGAAACCCGACCGTGCGATCGCTCAGGTGCATGTCCATGTGCCCTCGCCCAAGAACGAGCCAGTCTGCGGATATATCTAACCGTTGGCAGACAATGGCGACGTTACCAAGCGACATCGCCCCTCCGTTTCGCCACCGAGACACCGCGCTCTCAGTTACCCCGACGGCGCACGCGACCACGCTCAGCTTTCCCATGCCGCGGTGTTGAATCGCCAACCTCAAACGTTCGCCGTGCTCAGCGCCGGAACACCAAGAGGACTCCACGGGGCCGCCCTTAGTCAACACGCCCTGTGCCATGACCATCTCCCCCAGATCGCGTACTGCGCACGCAGTGGGCTCATTGTCCAGCCTCTTTGCTCGACGGGAAGTCCCGATTTTTGGGTAGCACGGCGGACTGTCCAATTCTGCGAGATGCAACACGGTGCGACCTCATTGACATTGCTTCAGCTCACGCATGGCTCAAGGACGCGTGCGCGCCGCTTCACTGGTTTGGCTTGAGTCGTCGCAATGGGGGCTGCAGCCTTGTCACGAGCTTGGGTCGGCACGAGACCCGCTGACATTGGCGTTTATACCCAGCCGTTTCGCGGCGGCTTTTTCGTGAGGATCGAGATGATGAGCGAAAAATCTTTGGCGGCCGACAAGGACGGACATGGCGCGTTTCTTCCCATTGGCTCCATTGTCATGTGGGGCGGGTTGGACGGGGCGCTCCCAAGAGGGTGGTTGCTGTGCGACGGCAAGAGTTACCCCAAGGCGAAGTACCCAGAACTCGCTAGTGTCGTTCTAACGCACTTCGGAGAACCACGTTCGCCTGATCGCGACTTTTACGTGCCTGATTTGCGCGGGCGATTCGTGCGCGGGGTTGACTCTGGCGCCGCCCGCGATCCCGACAGCATGGAGCGCAAGGATATGCGATCCGATCGCACGGTCGGCGGGGTCGTTGGCTCAGTCCAGAGCGATGAATTTCGCGAGCATGTGCATACCTACCAACATCCAGCCAAACGCGAGGGCGGTGGCCTCTACGAAGGCAGGCATTGGTGGCCCGGGGAAGACGCGACTGGGAAAGCGGGAGGCAAGGAGACGCGACCGATCAACGCGTATCTGTATTTCATCATCAAGGCCGAGTGAGGGCTTGCACGCATGCTCGTCAATCTCTCTGATCTGCACTCGGTCGCCGAATCCCTGCCTATCAAGGTCAACAACGTTGCCGTAGGAACGCTGCTCGCCGAGTACGAGGTTCGCGCCCGCCCCGACTTGCGCGGACTCGAGGCACATCGGGCATACGCGCTGTCCGTGCGGATGCGCGTGCTGTTGTCGAATCCGTATGAGTTCGCCCCCGGCAAGGTGGAGGGCTTCTACGACTATCCCGCCGCGTTCTCGAACACGCTGTCGGTGGTGCCTGGCGCTGACGGCGCCGGAGGTGTGACCACCTACCTTGTCGATTACTCCCCGAAGACGATCAACTCCGAGATCAACACCAGTCGCTCGTCCTCTTCCGGAACGTCCGATGGCAGCAACATTCAGCGCAGTTCCGGCTCGTCGACGTCCGAGACCAATTCCTGGGAGGTGTCTGTCGGTGCAGGCATGTTTGGGTGGCTGTTTACGCCTTCCATCTCGGGCGGTGGCGGCGGCTCAACAACCTATGCCCGAAGTGATGATGTTTCGCAAGGAACTACCCGTAGCGTGGATGCTCAATCCTCGCTCTCGATGTCGATGAGCGTGAAGGATTGGGCGGTCTACGGACAAGTCGCCCCGGATGGCCTTGGTGCGAAGTGGTTGTGGGGTCAGGAATTTCCGTGGAACGTGCTCGATTACTTCGACACGTCCTGGAATAACCGCAAGCCGAACCCTAACAAACCGATTGACAGCAACCACGTTAACCTGCCGGCCTTCGTGAAGGAACGAATGTGGCTAGAAGACCCCAAGAACGGCAATCATCTCGTTCCACCCAGTCAACTTTCGCTTTATGGCGTCAATTTTTGCGCGAACGCCGATTGGCTAGTGCGTGCGAATGAAAAGAGCTCTGTTGATGAGGTAATCACCATCCGGCATGGACTGCGCTACTTCACGGCAAGCCATTATTTCCAGGACGGCACGGGTGCGTTGATTGCCACGCTTAGCACGAAACCGGGAATTTTCGAGCACACCTCACGCGAACTGAATCTCCCTATCCTCGCTCTTGACCCCATCTTGGGACGAGGCATCCCGCCCGCGGCTTCCGTGGGTTTCTCGCCACAAGAGTTCATTTCCGGCGGTGGCCTTGGGGAGCCCTTCCGTATTGTCTCGTCTGGAAACAATCTCTATATCGCAGGGGAAGGTTTCACGCGGCCATCGTCGAACAACGACACCATGCTGGCGGACATCGGTCAGACAGGGGCGCGTTTCGAGATCAAGTTCAAGGTTGTTGACCTGGATGGGCCGCTCGCTCTCTATATCAAGCACTGGAAGACAACGAGGCGCGGTTGCCGCCTTGGCATCACCATCAACGGGCTCGGCAAGATCACACGCGTCGTGGACGCGCTCGACGCCGGGGACGGATCCGACAACATCACTACCGTCCTGCTGCTTCAGAGAAGCTACACGACCGAAGGATATTTCAACTATCTGTCCCTTGGGCTGAATACAATCGTCGTAGAGGTCGAGCGTGATGTCGCGAGTGGGTCCGTGCCACCGGAAAATGTGTGTGGGTATGCGCTCCGGGCAATCGGGATTGGCTAAGTGCCAGGCTCACGCGGCTTGCATCTACCTGGTGGGCGAGTGGCCGTGCTCTCCGTCCGTCAGGATCCTCGGAGCGCGAAGTCTGCGGCGAATCGTCGTGCAGAGGCCAAAAAGGCAGCAGCGGCGTCTGTTTTCGTTGCGCAGTCGCTTGTTCGTGAGCAAATGCTACAAGCGAAAAGAGTGGTGACTCGCGCGAAAAACTTCTCCAAGAAAGTCGTTGCAGCAAGGGCCAAGGTAGCGACGTCCGCTGCGTTCGTTATGCCTGACGCTGACCGCCCCGCCTTCACCGCAAACGCAGAAAGGCTTGCCGAACTGACCGTCAACACATCAGCGCGGTATCCCTTCAAAATCAAGCCAGGTGACAACAAGAAAAGCATGAATCTTGCCATGCCTCATCGAGTTTCATGGATGGATATAAGGGACCTAACGAGGGTCGCGTTTGATGATAAGTCGGGTATGTACGATGATTTTTTTATGGCGTGGACGGACGCGTTTATTCGCGCTGGAGACGACTACGTCCTCAAGTCCAGGGCGAAAGCTGATAAGCATGCGTCAGGCAAGGAGAATCCAGGTCGCACCAGGAGCTCCCAAGGAAAGGCTGACTTGATAGCGAAGGCTGACCTGCACATGCTCTCGCAAGAGGAATTCGTGCGTGCGCGCGATAACTTCATTAAGAACAAGACTGACCTTACGCGTGCCGACTTCGAGATTGTTGCGAATAGTTTTCACGCGAACGTGCCGGACTACGGACCCCATGCCGGCGTGAACGCATCAGTACAAGAGCACTTCCATAGCAACTTTTCGTTCCGCAAGAACATTAAATTTCCAGGTACGCCCGATCCTGTCACTTATCACGCAAGCCAAATGTTGAGCCTTTTTTCCAGCGTGGCCACCGACATGTCTGGCGCCCTTATCGAAACAACTGGAGGCACTATGGCGATTGGCGCCATCGCCGATGGCGCCGTCGCCTCACGCTTCGCTACCGCACCAAAGCAAGTGATTGCCGGGTACAACTCGGCCACCAGATTCGGATGATTCGCGCGCTTGTCGGGCATTTGCATCATGGCGCCCCAGTGCTCGGTCAGCTCGCCATTCTCGATGTGATAAGTATCGCTGAAGCACCATTCCTGAGGCGCATCTTCCTTCGCGCGTGCTGACAGTGGCTGCTTCAATCATGCGTAGTGGTCGCTGCGCTCGGCCCTGAGTACACGACCACGACCCGGCGTGGCGATGCGAAACTACTCCCTATGCGCCTGCATGAAGGCGTATTTGGCACCGCATCCGCGCAGCGATGATGGAGAGGTGGCGCGAGCGGGTGACAATAGCTTGCCGCCCGCTCTCGAAGGTGAAGAGGCGCTTCTGATCTCAAGCTTCAATGGACGAAACGGTTGGCTGGAATATCGCCATAGCCACCCAGGCCGCCCAGGCCGTAGCTCAGATCGATCGTGGTGGTCGGTCCAGCAATGTTGATCTTTACTGTCGGTGCCAGCGTCCCTCCGCGACGCGTACCGATAGCGTCAATGAAAGATTCGACGAGACCGCCCGGCATGATGTAATGCGAGTACGACTGGAAAGTCCGACTATTTTGGTTCGGATCGAGTGCAAAAGGTGCGCCGGCGGGCTCATTCAGATCGGTTGGATTGCCAAGCACCAATCCGCTGCCGCCATTCATTGGCAGGAAATCGCTGCGGATGCCATTGCCGACGAAACCCATGACGCCATCGGGGCCATCAATGCCGGCCGCGTAGGTGGTTCGGTGCGTGATGGTGAACAGATAGTATTTGCCGTCTTTCAGATAGATCTGCGGCCGCTCTGTCTGGTCGTCCACGCAGTTGGCGGAAAGGATCGGTGGCAGGAATTTCCATGTCTTCAGATCGCGATCTGTTGCGACAGCCAAGCCCACATTTGCTTTCTGGAATGCAGCGCCGGAATCCATCACGGCCTGGAGATCTTCACGGTATGGGTCATTGGGTGCATAGCCAAGATCCGCATCCGTGCAGGTGCGCGCCCCTCTTGGGCCCGCCGTGTTGCCTTCAAACACCATGTAGACATTTTCCGGGTGCGCCGGATCTATGAAGGTGAACGGATCGCGGAACGAATAGAACTGATTCTGCGTGCCGGTCTGATAGTTCACGCCGTCCGGCTGAAGTAGTGCAGTGTGATCCTTAAAGCCGGTGAACCAGATGCCATTTTTATTCGCGTGCACATGGCCATCGGTTCGCGTGATGATGGCCACTGGCGGCGTGATGTTGCTGCCATCCGGATTGCGGTTGAATGCCAGGGCGGTGTAGTAGAGGCTCACTGTACCTCCTTGATTCAGCAGGCGCGCGGACCCCGACCACTCTGCGTTCTGCGTCATAGGGATGGCTCCAAAAACCTGAGCGCTGGAACCATCCGGGAACAGGTGTCCACCGTACGTCCATCCTCCATCGGAGGGGCGAAGTGCGGCAGGCACGCCTGCCCTGCGGTAGAAATACCCGATGCGCGCGTGAACGTGCCGATCATCAAAAACGTAGCCTGCATGCGGGTCTGCAGTCAGAGAGAAAATGATCTCCCAGCCGTCGAATGCAATGTTGTTGGCATAGAAATCGGAAAGCGGCCAGGTATCCCAGACCCATACACCTGGGTTAATCATGGGAAAATCTTCGGGGATATCCGGCATGGTGAGCCAAGAGGGCAGCGAATTTTGCGCCACCGGAACGGTTGGGTCCGACATCGCTGCGATCTGTCGCGCATCGGCACGTGTCCAGCGCGAAGTAAATGCCGCGGCAGGGTCATAAGCCTGCTGAGTGTGCGGGGTTGGCTGCGGGAATCCGGTGGCCGCGTGAGCCGCGGTCGCGGCGGTGACGAGGAGCGCCGAGCCTAGCCATAAGGCATGGCGACGATAGAGATGGATACTTGACGGGTGCATGACTTCCCTCCCCTCAAGGCGGAAGCGACGCTTTCCTTTTTGGAAAGCGTCCCTGGATATCAGTGACTCGGTTCACATCAAGTAATCTAATCGTGTTGCGGGCGTTTATACGTCCGTAATCTTATGATTTAAATACATTAAACATTGGCCTGGCGACGAGGTCTGGCGTGTCTTTTTCACCGCCGGACACGATCTTGGCGCTGCCCACTGCTATTTCCACTGGCCGTGATCGCTCCTGCTGTCCGTGGGCGTTGCGACTGGTTCCGAACAGAATCAGTGTCTGGGCCGCCTGGCTTTCGGCGTCTTTAGGCACTTCTCGCGGGTGCCTGACGGCGCCCGTAGACAACGTCAGGGCAGATCAGCCGATAACCTCATCCTCCATGACATCAACGATCCTTGCCCTGATCACAAACGGGAGAAGGATGCCTGGCTGAAGTTTCAGTACCCAGGCGGCATTATCGGCAACCGCGCGTCGAGGCGCTGATCACATGGCGTTAGGACAGGTTGGCCTTAGCTGGCGCCCTGGGCGTGCTGACGCACAAATGCGATAGGAGCTTGCTCGGAATCGGGGGCTCCGGCCTACCGGCGTGATCGTTCGGCAACTCCATGCCCGCCGTCACCCGTCAGCGGTTCATGCTCATTCCCATCCCCGCTCAGGGCGTCTCCGCATGGCTGCCGGAACGTCGCGTTGCCATGCCCTGCTCTATCGAGCCCTTCGATGCTGATGCCTGTGGGCTGCCGGCACGCTGCCATACCGATACAGCGACGCTGTCGCTACCGGGCTGAGGGGGCACCTGATAGCTCAGCTCGCCACCGGACAAGGTGTACGGGCGCACCTGCACGGTGCCGTTCCATCGCTGGATGTAGGACTGGTCGATGTGGAACGAGACGGTGTGCGCCTGGGTGTCCAAGTCCACGCGGCCGTAGTGTGTGCTGGCCAGCTCGGCAGGCTTGAACTCCTTGCGCGCGCCGTGTTCATCCACGGCGAAGGTCGGCTCGTTGCCGCGAAATACCTGCAAGGAGTACTCGCCTTGTGCGCTGACGATCAGGATTCCCGTGGGCTTCGATCCGAAGCCGAACGTCTTGCTGCCGTCCTTGTGCAGGTCGTATGCCGACTTCAGTGTCCATGTGCCGGCAAGGGGTGAGGTTTCCGTGGCGAACGACCAGGAGCTTACAAACAGGGTTGATAGCAGGAGACCGGACAAGACACGCATCTGACGTCATCCTTTGCTGGATGGCTCGCATCCTATAGAGCCTCATTTCCGTTGGGCAGGCGATGCGGAGTATTTCTGCGATGCGCTTTTTCAATACCACCTAAGTAGCTGCGCCCTCCTCCGCGTTTGAGTGGCGCGGTGGTTTGGGGATACGCATGCTCAGCTTCGGACACGGTGGCATGACTGCGGCATATATGGACGACCACGATATCCAAAATCACGAGCGTGATCCGCCCGACTCTCTGGCGAACGCAAGCAGCAGCTCGCTCAGCCGGACTGGCTGCTCCTGTTGGATCCAGTGGCCGGCGCCGTCGATCAGCTCGATGCCACCCATCCTCGTTGTCGCTTTTGTCGTCATGAGATCCAGTGCGCCTGGCGCCGAGTAGGTGCCCCAATCGCTTTTTCCGCCGATGAAGAACGACGGGACATCGATCGTCCTGCCCGAAAACAGGCGCAGCTCGGCATTCAGGTCAGGATCGGCAAAGACGCGATACGCCTGCAAAGCGCCCTGAAACCCGGTGCGGTCATACTCCTGCGTGTACACCGCAAGCTCCGGCTCGGTGAGCCATGGGCAGGCATGGATGTCGGCGGAAGAAGGCTGGAATGGAGCGACGGTCTCGGGCATCGTTTTGCCGAGATCCATCACGTAATAAGTAGGCATCTGTGCAAGGTCTGCGGCGGTTCGCCCTTTCAGCGGGTGCGGCTTGTTTCCCGGCCAGTCGGCACTCTTGACGTAGAAAAATGCGCGAAGAAACGCATGCAGGCCCTGGGGCGGATGCCACATGTCATCGTTCGCCCGCGGCGTGCTCAAGTATTGCTGATAATGCTCTCGTGGCGGATCGAGCGCCGCCAGCGCGTCCGCCAGCTTTTGATTTTCATGCCTCGCTCGATCCGTCGGCGCCTCGCTTTCCGCGGTGTTGAACGGAAACGCCGGCGGCCCGGGGAACGGTGCGCTCATCAGCACCACCGAAGGAAAGACGTCAGGTCGAGCAAGTGCGCAGTACGCCGCCACGGGTGAGCCGAGGTCATGCCCGACAAGCATGGCCGTCCGCCGATATCCCAATGCCGAAACCAATCCGAGGGCGTCGCGCGTCATGTTCAAGAGGCCGAATGGCGCGAGCGGGGTGTCATAGCGATTCACCCAGCCGGTGGTACGGCCAAAGCCCCGCTGGTCGGGCGCCACGACATGGTACCCGGCGTCAGCCAGCATCGGGATCAGGTGGCGCCAGCCGTAAGCCAGATCCGGAAAGCCGTGCAGAAGCAGTGCGAGCGGCCGGCCGGCAGTTTCGTAGCCAGCTTCGAGGATATGAACGTCGAGGCCGTTGACCCCGTGAATCATGCGCGAGCGCACCCCTTGGGGAAGGGTTCCTTCGCCATATGTGGATGCTTTCAAGCCAGTTCCTCCCAGAAGGTTTGCGTGGGCCGGTCGAAGCCATGCTGGCCGCGCCCATCGCCAGGGCGGCTCGTCGGAATGTCGCTGGTTTGAGACTCCAGGGATGGCTTGGGCACCGCCCTGTTCTATAGCGATCGCCATACTATGGCGGTCGCTATATCGGCGCAAGAAAATCGTGTTAAGTTCGTTGCATGCCAATTAAAACTGACGCCCGCGCCAATGCGATTGCTACCGCCCAGCGGCTGTTTCGCATTCAAGGCTACACCGCGACTGGATTGAGCCAGATCATTGAAGAAAGCGGTACGCCCAAAGGATCGTTTTACTTCCACTTCCCGCGCGGCAAGACACAGCTCGCGGAAGAAGCGATCGATCAATACGTGGCGAGCAGAATGGCGGTTCTGCAGAAAATCTCGGCGACTACGACAGGGGATGCGCCGACTTTCGTGCGCCAGATTTTCAGGACGTTCGCGGCCGAGATGGTCGCCTCCAATTTCCAGTACGGATGTCTGATGCAAAATCTGGCGAATGAGCTGCCCGCTCTCGACGCCGAGCTGACCAAGCGGGTCGCGCGCGGATTTGTTGATTCGACCGAGGTCATTGCGGGGCATTTCAGGGGGTGCGGCTTCTCGCGCGCTCGCGCATCCTCTACCGCATCTGCCTTGGTGGCCGCCCTCGAAGGCGCGCGAACGATCGCTCGCCTGGAGCGCACGCCAGCCATATTCAAGGCGCTGGCGAAGGTCAGCGTCCAGCAGTGCGCGCCACCGAAATAGGCATGGCTGCACCATCGAGCGCATGCGGCGCAGCCGGCTTGGGGTCAGATCGCCTCGGCCCATGCCACCGCGTCAGCGCCTGCAGGAATCCGCATGGGACTTGAAGGGTCGGTCACCGCGCGCCACACGGCTTCGGCGACATCCTGCGGATGCGTGATCGGTCCCGGTTCGCGGAATCCAGTCATGAAGCCTTTGACGAGGTCGGCATAAGCCTGGTGGTCGAGACCCTGCATTCGCGATCCGCCATTCTCGGCGAAGCGGGTCTCGGGCGCGCGACCCGGGACGACCAGGCGCGCACGCACGCCGAACTGCGCCAATTCCAGCGCCAGGGACTCGGTGAATGCGTTCACCGCCGCCTTGCTGGCCGAGTAGGCGGCAATGAGCGGAAGCGCCCGCAGCGTCACGGCCGACGTAACGTTCACGACGACCCCGGTCCGTCGCTCTCTGAATTGCGGCAGCACGGCCTGCGTCACCGCCATCGTGCCGTAGACATTCGTCTCCAAGACCTCCCGGATGATCGGCATGGGAGTCGCCTCGAACGGTGCCGCGGCGCCGATGCCTGCGTTGTTCACGATGGCGTCGATCGGCCCCGCGGCCTCGATCGCGTGGCGGATGCTGTCCGGGTCGGTCACATCGAGCGCGAGCACGCGCAGGTTCTTCGAGGCGGGCAGCACGTCCTCGCGCGGCGTGCGCATGGTCGCGATGACCGCCCAGTCGCGATCGAGGAAATGTCTGGCCGTTTCGAGCCCGAAGCCGGATGAGCAGCCAGTAATCAAAATGGTTTTAATGAAGGACTCTCAGGAGTAATGGTCTACCGGCACGATAGGCCGCCTCCTCCGGACGATCTACAATCGACCGTCCGTATTTGATCAGCGAGAGTCCGGAATAATGATCGATCCGTTGGCGGAGGTCGTCAGCCTGCTCCAGCCAAGCGCCCGCTATGCGAAGCGCGTTATCGGCGCCGGGGCGTGGCACATCCGTCGCTCGGATGCCGGGCAGCCTTTCTATAGCGTCGTACTCGAAGGCTCCTGCCGCCTGGCGATCGACGGACAGGAGACGATCGAACTTTCTTCAGGGGATTTCATCCTGGTCCCCGACGCTTATGGCGTTGCCATGTCCAGCATCCTGCCGCCGCCGGCAGGTTCCCCCGAGGCGGTGCCTGTTGCGCTGGGCGGGGGCGAATTCAGGATCGGCGATCGGGACGGCCCGCCCGATCTGAAAATGCTGGCGGGCCATTGCAGCTTCGGCTCTCCCGATGCGGCGCTTCTGGTGTCGCTGCTTCCCCGGGTCATACACGTCAGCGGCGAACCACGGCTCGCCACGCTCGTCCAGCTCGTCAGGGACGAGTTTCACGACCAGCGACCGGCGCGCGACGTCATCCTCACTCACCTGCTCGAGGTGCTTCTTATCGAAGCGCTTCGCTCGAAGGCGGCACCACCCTCCTCGCCCGGCCTGGTGCGGGGGCTTGCGGACGAGCGCCTCGCCGTGACGCTGCGCCGGATGCACGAAAGCCCGACCAAGGCATGGACCGTCGCACAATTGGCGAAGGAGGCAGCGCTTTCCCGTTCGGCTTTCTTCGAGCGCTTCAGCCGCGCTGTCGGTCTGGCGCCGATGGCTTATCTGCTGAGCTGGCGCATGGCGCTGGCCAAGACCATGCTCCGGCGCGGCGACGCGGGTATCGCCGAAATCGCCGAGCGCGTCGGCTATGGCTCGGCCAGCGCGTTCAGCGTCGCCTTCACCCGCCACGTGGGCCAGCCGCCAGCCCGCTATGCGCGGCAGCGAGACATGCCTGCGTCCTGACGGATGCAGGCAGCCAAGAAGCCAGGTGCCCTGCTCCAGAGGTTGGTGGTCGACGCATGAGCGCTATCTGGCCCAGGCACATTCGCATTCGTGCTCGTTGGCGTCTGCTCGTCCACGCGAACCGTCACCGGCCGACGACAGAGACGGCCAAGACGAGGCATCACGTGCCTGCGCTTCCTTTGCGCGCGGCCGGCCGCCTGGCGGCGCCCTTCATGCCATGCCCGCCGGCGACGAGCTCGACCAGCGCCTCGCGCACCCAGCGCTGCCCCTGGTGACCATGATTGCGCTCATGCCACACCATGCCCACCTCGAAACCCGGTACGGGGAACGGGCATTCGACGATCTTCAGCTCACCGACGCGATCGCGCACCAGTTGCTGCGGCACCAGCGCCACGAAATCCGACTGCGCCACGATCTGCGGAAGAAACAGAAACGATGCCGCCGACAGCACCACGCGGCGCTTGTAGCCAAGCGCCGCCAGCGCATGGTCCACCGGCGTGACGAAGTCGCCGCCGCGCAGCGATACGACGACATGCTCCAGTTGCGCGAACTGCTCGACGGTGAGGTTCCTGCGCAGCCGGGGATGGCCTTGTCGGCCGATCAGGACATAGCGCTCATCGAACAGATGCCTTGCGCGCAGACCGGGTGCCGCGGCACCGGGAGTCATCAGCGCCAGGTCGACCTCGCCTCGGGCCAGCTGCGTCTCCAGCTGCAGTATGTCCAGACTCCGTAGCGCCACGCGCACACCGGGCGCACGTTCGCGCAGCTGCAGGATCAGTGGCTGCGCCAGCGCAGCCTGGAGATAGTCGGTGCAGGCAATGTTTACCGTCAGGCGCGCCCGGGCGGGGTCGAAGTTGCCGTGCTGCGCCACCGTGGCGCGCACCTGATCCAGGGCCTGGCGCAGCGGCTCGAGCAGGTCCAGCGCCTTGGCCGTGGGCGTCATGCCTCTTTGGGCCGGGACCAGCAACGGATCGTCGAACATGTCGCGCAGGCGACTGAGCTGCGCGCTCACCGCCGGCTGGCTCAGGTGCAGGCGGCTCGCCGCCCTGGTCACGTTCTGCTCCACCAGCAGGGCTTCCAGCGTGACCAGCAGATTGAGATCCAGGCGCCTGGTATTCATGCGATGGATATTAGGCCAACAAATATGCAATTTCACGGATGGCCGCCAGAAGCCGAGAGTAAGCACTCATTCGCACCATGAGTCCCTTACTTGCCCGGGAGAAATGTCATGTCCACCGCCTCGCAGAAACCACTCATCACCGTCGCTGGCGCGGCCAGCAAACAGGGGCGCAGCGTCGCAGTCGCCTTGCTGGACAGCGGCCGCTACCGCGTACGCGCATTGACCCGGCGCGCAGACAGCGCGCCGATGCGCCAATTGGCCGAGCGCGGCGCCGACATCGTCGTGGCGCCTCTGGAGCTTGGCCGGCAGGCTGAACTCATCGCTGCCATGCACGGCTCTCACGGCGCCTTTCTGATGGCCCCGTCAGTCACGCCCGTGCCGCCACCGAGCCAGCCCGAACTGGCGCTGGGGCGAGAGCTGGCCGATGCCGCCAACGCCGCGGGCGTCAAGCATGTCGTGTGGAGCGGCCTGGAAAACGTCCATGCACGAACCGCGGGCGCCAAGTGGGCGCCGCACTTCACCGAGAAGGCGCTGGTGGAGGAGTACATCCGCTCGCTGCCGCTGCGCAGTTCTTTCATCTATCTGGCGTTTTTCTACAGCAATTTTCTGGAGTACTACGTCCCTGCGCGCCAGGCTGACGGCAGCCTGAGCTTCGCCATCTACCTGCCGCCGGACACGCCCATGCCGTTCGTCGACCCGCTTACCGCGACCGGGCCGGCGGTGCTGGAAATATTCGATCACCCGGAGAAGTACGCCGGCGAGGTCCTGCCCGTCATCGGCGAGATCCTGACGGCACGACAGATCGTGGATACCTTCGTTCGCGTATCGGGACAGAAGGCGCATTACGCCTCCGCCTATTCCCGCGACGAGTTGCTGCAGCACTTCCCTGCGTTCGGCACCAACCCCTATCTCGTGGACGAGCTTGTAGGCATGGTGGAGTACGCGGTCGAGTACGGCTACTACGCCCCGGGGCGTGACCTGGCGTGGAGCCGAAGGATCGACCCTCATGCATTGACGTGGCAGCAGTTCCTGCGACAAAGCCAATGGCGAGGCGAACCCATGAGCTATGGCATTACCGCATAGCAAGGGACGCTGGCGAAGCCGGCCAGCGAAACCGTCAGCGGCCCGGATGGCGGGTGGCGTAATCGAGCACGGTCGAGAACGGCGCCACCCAAAGCGTGTCGGAGTGGGCCTTGAGGTACGCAAGGAGTTGAGCATGGGCTTGCGCGGACACGGAGAGATAATCGCCGCCCACGCCGTGAAAACCCAGCACGACCACCCCACCCTTGCGCTCGGCATCCTGGACGGCGGCGATCAGATCGTCGCCGGTTGCACTCGAAGGGAAAAAGCGGCTCGGTACATCCATCGGATCGAGGGGGCGTTCCGATGGGTCCGCGGCACGGGTGTAGCGCACCAGCCCGCTGGCGCGCAGCGCCGGAAGATAGTCGATGCCTCCAGCCAGGTGCTGGCCACAGGGCGTGGCATAGCTGTGCTGCGACTTGCCGTCGATCGCCGCCAGCATCGTGTTCATCGTACGGATCTCCGCCAGCATGGTGTCGACATCGTAGGTTTCGCTGGTGTCGATCTTTTTCGCGGGCGGATAGTTGGCCCTTGGGCAGGCATGGCGAATGGTGTGATTGCCGAGCTCGTGGCCTTCGGCCGCCGCAGACCGCCAGCGCACCACCTGCTCCGGGGTGATCTTGCTGCCGATCAGAAAAAATGTTCCTTTGAGACCCACGGCATCGAGCGCCGGAATCGCGATGTCGAGCTGCGAGACGAGCGCATCGTCGTAGGTCAGCACCACGGCCGCCCGCTTGCCGTCCGGCCAGGAAGCAGCCGCAGCCTGGGTAGCCATCATGGTGATTGCCAAAAAGAACCATCCCGCTCGCATGGCTGCTCCCAACATGAATATCGGACTTAGTCCCCTATCACCGAAACGGCAGGCACATTCGAGCCATTCCAGGCCCGCCCGCCATCATGTCCAAATCGATGAGCAGCGTCGTCCCACGTCAATGTGATGGCGGAGTATTTGCCTCGCTCGTAGCCATAGGATGTTCCATCATCCTGGAACAGCGTGAACTGGCCGTTCGCTCCCGGATATACCTTGACCGAGACGATCTTCTGCGACTGATTGGCCCCCGCGTCATCCGGGCCCAGCGGCACGATGCTGCCTGCCTTGACGAACAGCGGCAGCACATCGATAGGGGCATCCACCTCGATCGTCTGGCCGCCATGCAGGCGCTGGTTCGTCCAGTAGTTGTACCAGTCGCATCCCGCGGGCAAATACACCGTTCGATGGGTGGCGCCCTGCTCGGTCACCGGCGCCACGAGGAAGGCCGGACCATACATATATTCGTCGGGGATATCCGCAACCTTCGGGTCATGGGGGAAATCCATGAATAGCGCGCGCATGTACGGCGCGCCGGTCTGGTAGCTGCGATAAGCCGCCGAATACGTATACGGCAGCAGCTGGTAGCGGAGTTTCAGGTACTTCGCCAGGATCGGCTCGGCTTCTTTTCCGTACGACCATATTTCGTTGTGATTCCTTTCGCCATGCGCGCGCATCATCGGCTGAAAGGCTCCCCATTCAAACCAGCGCACGAACAGCTCAGGATAATCCTCGTAATTCCCGATCGTGCCGCGCGCATCGGAACCGTCGATGAGGGGGCGACGGGTTGCCTTGTAATCGGCGGGGATCGTCGGCGACATGAATCCCGCGATATCGGTCCCCCAATAAGGCAGCCCTGTTGCGGTGAAATTGAGTCCCGCCGGGACCGATCGCTTGAGCATGTCCCAGGTCGCGAAAATATCGCTCGACCAGAACGCGGTGCCATTGCGCTGCGCACCCAGGTAGGCGGCCCGCGCCAGGATCATGACTCTTCGCGCATCGCCGAAATCGCGCCGGAACCCCTCATAGACGGCCGCCGTGTGAAGCAGTGGATAGACGTTGTAGTAGCGGGCTCCGGAGCCGATCCAGAACACGTCATTGGCGGGGTCGACATCCGGCTCTGTCTCGTCGAGCCACAGGTAATCGAACCCATACGGCTTGATGTAGCGATCGCGAATCTGCTGCCAGAACCATTTCGCCGCTTCGGGGTTCGTCGTATCGATGTTCGGTCCGATGATGGTCTTGTACCAGCCCCTGTCCGGCTTGCCATCCTTGTCGCGCACCAGCCAGCCCTTGCTCAGAAGCATGTCGTAGAAGAGCGACCCTTCGGAGAAGTGCGGCCATACGCTCAGTAGCGAATCCACGCCCATGGCGTGCAGCTGGCGATTCATCGCAGCTGGCTGCGGCCAGCGCGCCGGGTCGAGATCCAGATCTCCCTGCCGGGTCATGTTGAGGAAATCGACCACCATCACCCCCAGTGGCAGATTCTTTCGGCGGTATTCCTCGGCAACGGCGAGTATCTGGTCCTGTGACGAGTAGATCGCCTTGCTTTGGATATAGCCGTAGGCCTTCCTGGGCAGCATATGCGTCACGCCCGTCAACTGGCGGTAGCCCTGGTAAATCTCGTCGGCACTGTTTCCCGCGATAACGAAATAGGACACCCGGGCGCTCACCTCCGATGACCAGACGTTCTGGCCGTTGAAGCCCAGTTGCACGGTGGTCTTGGATGGGTTGTCCCAGACCAGGCCATAGCCGAGATTCGACACCATGAAAGGCACGCAGACATTCTCTCCGCCCAGCGCACCATAGTCGTGCCAGCAGCGAACCTCATGGTCGCGCAGGTCCATCCATCCTTGCTGCTGCTGTCCCAGTCCGTAGTAATGCTCGTTGCCGGGCGAGTCGAACGTGGCGGATGCGCGGAAGCTCTTTGCCTCGGCGTCCGGCTGCGGTTGCCCGGGCACCATGGCCCAGGTCCGCATGCGCAGCAGCGGCTTGCCCTCGGTGGTGGTGATGCTCAGGCCATCGTCGAACTTGTTCGGGTCCTTCCATCCTCCGAAGTATTTTTCGCGGAGCTGATAGTTCAGGGCGTCCAAGGGGAGGCTCAGAACAAGTCCGTTTTCGGCTGGCCGCTCCGGCGCTATGCGAACCACCATGCTCGACGAGCGGAAAACGTCGCCGCCTGCCTCATCGTGTGCGCGCGTCCATCCCCGGGTCGACGGCTTGGCCTCGAACCCATAGCCGGGAGGTGCCGTTACAGCTTTCCGGTCGACACTCAATGTGACCCGCAGGATATTCGGCGCGTAGGGTTCGATGGCGATCGATCGACCCTTTCGCTCGACGACGAAAGGGGCGTCATCCGCCATCGCGGCATCGATTCGCGAGGCGGCCAGGAGCAGTGCGATGTACGCGCAGAAGAACAGGTTTCGCATGACGTGGATGTCATCCTCGGCACCAAGGCCTTTGACGTTGCGAGCATCCGGCGGGCGGACTCATGAGTACGCGACCGCCGGGCTTTATGGACTGGGCCCGGCACCCTGGGCGAGCTCCTGCCGGCAATGGGCAGGCAATGTATGCCTGCCCGCTCGCCACGGAAGCTCGACTTATAACGGGGTCAGTGGCCGCCGGCTTTTGCGAAATCAGGGAATCGGGTGAACGATTCTTCGTTTGCGTTTGCCACACGCCATCGCACATCTTCCTGATGCGCAGGCAGTCGCCGCCTCGTCGCGCAGAGTCAGGCGCCCTCCCCCGGCCGGGCTCGAGGTGCGCTCGATCCAGCAGACGCATGAGCAGGGCCGGCACTTATGCGAGCGGCTCTGTCGGCAGGCCCGAGGGTCGTTGAAGCGAAAAGGCCTGGACGCGAACTCCGCCAGCCTGGCCTAGCGGAGTTGACCGGCAAAAAAATGCGGCGGCAGGCCTGCCGCCGCCAAAATCGGCGTAAAGGATTAAAGCCGCAATCGCTCCGTTCGGGCGAACTAGGCCGCCTGATTCTGCAGGCGACGCGGTTCGACAGCAGGTTGATCGGGGTTTCCGATAGGAATGTGGCGTGGCTTGAGCGCCTCGGGAAGCTCGCGCTTCACATCGATCACGAGCAGGCCATCCTTGAGGCTGGCTCCGGTGATTTGCATATGCTCGGCCAGCTCAAAGCGTCGGGTAAATGGGCGATTGGCGATACCGCGATGCAGGATTTCGCCGACATGATCGGCCTTGCGCTCGCCGCAGACGGTAAGCAGGTTGTTCTGGAGCGTGATCTGCAGGTCGTCACGGCCCAACCCGGCGACCGCCATCGTGATTCGGTACTGATCGTCCGCGACTTTGATCGAATCAAACGGCGGCCAGTTGTCCGTCGGCGTGGTATTGGCCGCACTTTCCAGCAACTCGAACATCCGGTCGAAACCGATGCTCGAGCGATGAAGAGAAGAGAAATCAAGCACAGTACGCATAGCCATATCCTCTTTAAGCAACATGGAAATGAACTGTCATCACGCCGCGCGGCGTGGCAAAGGCCGATCCCGTAGCGATCGGCGGCGCATAAAGATAATCAGGAGAAGGCGTTTGGCAAGCGGGTTTTCCGCGGTCATTTAATTTCGGTTTGGCGATGCGCCAAGGCCGCGACTTGCCTTTCGGCCGACGCCGTCGCGCCGCCCTATCCCGGGACGGTCGACGCTCGCCCCGAGGCTGGCGTCACCGTCCGAGTCTGGGCCTGGCGAAAGGAATCGGCTTCGCGAAACGCAGGCGCCTACGGAGCGCCGAACCAGCTCAGGTCCACCGCCTGCGCCATCGCCTTGTAGCCTGCACTGCTAGGGTGCAGGTGATCGCCGCTGTCATAGGCGGGCAGCATTTTTTCCGGAGCGGCCGGGTCGCGAATGGCCTTGTCGAAATCCGCCACGCCGTCGAATGCTCCGGCGTGGCGAATCCAGTCATTCACCGCCTGGCGCGTCTTTTCACCGGCAACGCTGTGATATGGCCAGCCATTGCCGCCATAAGGCGTCAAGGTGGCGCCGTAGATCTTCACGTTTCTGGCGTGTGCGCGTGCGATCAGGGCTTTCATGCTGTCGATCAGCTGCTGCGGCGATACCTTGTCCTTGGCATCCCATGCGAAGCCTGAGCCGCCGATGTCGTTGATGCCTTCCAGCAGGATGATCCAGCGCACGCCCGGCTTGTCCAAGGCATCGCGGTCGAAGCGCGAAGGGGCGCTGGGCCCGTAGCCGTCATGCAGGAGGCGATTGCCGCCGATGCCGGCATTCGCCACGGCGATGGATGAAAGTCCGCGATCGGCCTGCAGGCGTTCGGCCAGGTAGTCGGGCCAGCGGGTGTTCGCGTCCTGCGTCGAGCCGGCGCCATCCGTGATCGAGTCGCCGAAGGTGACGACGGTGGCTTTGGCGGCAGGGCCGGACACTTCCACATCGGTGACGAAGAAGCGCATGCCGCTTATTTCATCCCGCGGGTACTGCGCCAGCGAGGTGGCGTCGCCGCTTTCGGTGATATACGCCGTGGCCAAACCAGCAGTGTGCGCGGTCGACGCGTGATATTGCGGATCGGCCGGCACGTACAGGCTCACCGCCAGACTCTGCAGCGCCTTCACGTCCAGTTTTACCGCATCGCTCAATGCGCTTTCGCCCTTGGCGATCGTCACCGTGGACTTGCCGTTGAACAGCAGCGGACGATCACTGCCGGGCACGGTATCGGCGCCATCCGCATGCAGTGCGATATGCACCGGGCCCAGGGTGACGGGCGCATTGCCGAGCAGATTGGACAGCCGGATGCGCACCCTCGAACCGCTCGCGCTGACTCGCACGATCTGGCGCACCGTCTGGTCGTTCAAGGCGGGCCCGGCCGTGTCGGGCGCCGCGGACCAGGCATCCACCCAGGCGTGACGATCCGAGCTCGCGCCCATCGCGCCCGCGGCGCATCCGCACAGTGAGCCCGCCAATGCCCATTTCAGAAGCCGATGGCGCATGCCTGATTCCCTCCGAGTACGAAGGCGGCGATATATAGCAGAGGTGGCGATTAACTTACCTGCAAGTCGGCATTACAAGATTTACCAGTGCCGCCGCGCCCGAAGCCGGCGTGCCGCAAGGTGGCCGCCAGGGATTCGGGCGATCGATCTGTCGTACGCCTCGCCCTACCGCCCTGGCATGCGGCGCCCGGATCGCGAGGCATCAGAACCGCCAGCGGAGTCCGGCCGAGGCACGCCATCCGCCGGCGACCACGTCGGCACGCGACGCGCGCCCTGCCTCCGCGAATGCACTCCATGCGTTGCCGAACGACAGCCGCACACCCGCCACGGCCTCGCCGACCGTGGCGTGCCGCGTCGGCAATGTCACTGGCAGCGAACCGCCATCGAGCGACGCGGTGATGTCGGGACGGCTGCCGACGATGTGGACCACACCAAGGCGCGCATACGCATCGCCACGGATGCCGCCAGCCCACGTGAAGCCCTGCCCGGCCAACACGCCGACGCGCGACTGGAATGTACGGTTGTGTGCCACTTCGAAGTGCACGCGATCGCTCGCGGTGTAGCTGCTGGGTCCGAGCGTGCCGTAAGCGGCTTGCACCTGCGGCTCGATGTAGGCGCCACCGCCCAGAGCGAAGCGGCAACCCGCGCGGACGCCAACGCTCGCGGCGTGCGTGTCGTAGCGGCCGGAGACGGTGCCGAAGGTGTCTCTCGATACGTAGCTGTCGCGCAACCGGCCGACGCGGGCCACCGCATCGGCGAACCAGCCGGCGTTCGTGTTCCACGTACCGTACGCGCCCAGGGAATCGCCTGTCAGGTCGGCGGTGCCGCCCTGGAGGTCGGCGCGCGATTGCGCATGCGTGTAAAGCAGGCCCGCTGCGCCGTGCCCGCCGTCGAGCGGCACGCCCCATTCGACGCCTGCCGATGCACTGGTGGCGTTCTGTCGATAGGTGCGCCCATCGCTGCTGTCGCCTCTCAGATTGCCGCCGTCGGCATCGGCCCAGAAGGTCGCATCCGCCATCGACTCGTCGGTGCGCAGTGCCTCGCTGCGACGCGCGACGGCGCGCTCGTCGAGTTGCCACAAATTAGCCATGGCCAGCGCGGCATCGCCGGCAACCAGGACGCCGGTCGACGGCGTGATCGCCGGGGGCGCGATCACCGGAGGTACGGCTTCCCCGATCGGCGGTGCCGGCGTGCCGGGCTGCCCTGGCGTAGCCGGAGGATTACCGGAAGAAGGCGGCACGTCGGTGCCCGCACCGCCGCCACCGGTTCCAGTCGTGCCCGATCCGCCGGGAGTCGAACCTCCAGGAGTCGAGCCTCCGGGCGGCGGACCTCCCGGGGTCGAGTCGCCGGGGGCCGAACCACCCGTGCCCGCAATATCGATACCGGTGAGCAGCAGCTCCTTGCCGTCCGCGCTGACCTGCACGCGAGGCGCATAGGTGAAGCGAGCCAGCGCGTTCTCATACGTCGCGCTCCACTGTCCCGCCACGCCGGCGACGGCCTGAAACGCCGCCTTGCCGCCGGCCGCTGCGCTGGCGTCGACGATGACGATGGGCTGGGCGGCCGCAATCGTGGTGCCGTTCTGCAGCGCCGCGGCGCTCACCCAGGAGGCGTCGTCCAGCACCGGGTCATAGGCGATGCGCACCTTCTGGGTGCCGGCGGCATTGAATGTCGCGATGCCGGCGCCGAAGCTCACACGGTCCGCCTGCGCATTGCGGATGTCGCTCAACAACGTGAACGTGGCACCGTCCGCCAGATTCACCGTAGCGCCGCCGGTCGAGCTGTCGACGCCCAGGCTGCGCAGGCTGTGCGCAGGCACGCTGCCTGGCGCGAACGCACCCCAGCTGGCCGCCAGGTCGATCGCACCGCCGTTGCCGAGCGAGAGGCTGCCGGCACCGAAATCGCTGGCCAGCGTGCCGGAACCGGTGGGCATCCAGCGCGCGCCGTTGGCGAATGTAAGGATGGGCACGCCCGCGCTCAGAGTGGACGTCCCGTTGGGCCCAGAGGTGCCGCTGCCGCCCAGCACCATGCCCTTGAGGAAGGATGCATCGTCGTTGAAGTTCAGCTGGGTGGTGGCGGTGAAATGCGAGCCGGCGGCATTGACCACGTTTTGCGTCAGCACGTCGCCGTCCACCTTGACCGACTGCCCGCCCGCCTGGTTGACGCTCAGCGGGCTTACCGTTTGCCACCCGCCATCGTTCGCCACGTTCCAGATGGCATAGCGCGCGCC
This sequence comes from Dyella sp. CR10, assembly GCF_055814425.1. Lineage (NCBI taxonomy): Bacteria > Pseudomonadati > Pseudomonadota > Gammaproteobacteria > Lysobacterales > Rhodanobacteraceae > Dyella > Dyella sp. CR10. The sequence goes on along the minus strand of NZ_CP185986.1, from coordinate 1,963,562 downwards.
GCTGCCAGTGTTGCTCACGGCCACGTCCAGGCCACCAGCCAGCGTGACGGTGCCGCCGTTGTTGGCGATGCCGTAGACGTTACACGTCGCGCAGTTCACGCTCGCGCGCAGGACCGCCGTCTTCGCGGCATTGGTAAAACTCATCACGCTGTTGTTGTTGGCGGCGTAGCTGTCGGTGACGCCGCTGACGCGTGCGTCGACAGCACCCTCCAGCGTCATGAAACCGTACGTGTGGCCGTACACGTTGCCCAATGCGGTGGGCAATCCGAACGGCGTGTAGTTGGTGTGACTGGTGACCGTCACCTTCAGGTCACCGCTGATTCGAAAGCGCGCGGAGGCATGGGTGTTGTAGATGCCCAAGGCGGAGCGCGGCCCGTCGACGGTGACCGTGGCGTTACCCGCTACATACATCGTGCCCTGATTGCGGATGCCCATCACCGTCGAGCCGTTCGACGTGGCGGCGACATCCAGGCCGCCATTGACCGTGAGCCGGGTATTGGAGTTGTCGTTATAAATGCCCTGGACGGTGTCGTTGGGCCAGTCGCCGTAGCTGACGATGCCCAGGTTGCCGTTGAACACCACGTTGCCGGTGCCGCCGCCGGAGTTGTAGATGCCGGCGGTGTTGGTGCCGCGCCCGTGCGTGTTTATGTTGGTGTTGCCGTTGACGGTCAGGAAGCCCCGGTAGATCCACAGGCCCTGGCTCCAGTCCGGGCTTTTTGTAGTGACGTCCAGATTGCCATTGAAGGTGGCCGTCGACCGGTCAAGGTGCAGGCCCCGCGCCTCCGATCCGCCCACCCACTGCCCGTTGATGTACCGAGCGGGATCATTCGTCTGCCCGGTGAGCGACGTGTTGCCGTTCACCGTCAGGTTTTCGCCTTCTCCCATGTCGATCGCGTGGGCGGTGCCGTGCACGCCTGGATAGCCTGTCGCCGGGCGGACGGCGGATACGGTCAACGCACCTTTGCCGTCCGCGCCCACCTGAAGCACCACCTTCGGCGTGCCGCTCTGCAGGCCAATAGCACTGACGTTCTCCGTGCCGCTCCCGGTGACGCCGATGCTGTCGCCATCGGCAAGGCGATAGACCAGATTGCCGTTGGCGTCGGTGCTGCTCTGGTACGCCGTGTCGGTGGCGGTGCCCGTGAGCGGAGTCGTGTAATTAGTGGCCGCGCGCGCCTTCGTCGCACTGACCGCGGCCAGCGCCGCGAGCACGGAGAGCGGCAGCACGGATCGCCGTTGCCGCAGTCGCTGACGCTGCCGCGCATCCGCGTAGTGCTGGGCAATGGAATGCCGCCACGCTTCGGGAAGCTCCGCAAACCGCTCCGGCTCGCGCCGGTAGTGCAACCAGAGCGCGATGCTCGCTTCGTCTTGCTTGTTCACTGCTACCCCCTTACCGCGGATCAAGCGCCGCCGTGGCCGGCCGTATCGGCCGTCCGCAAAAACATGTGGCAATGGCGGTGTCGACTGACACCTTGCGCCGTCGCAAGAACGATGGGCGCCCCTGTTTGGGTGCGGCCTCTTGGCGCGCACTCAGCACATGCTAAGTAACATAACGGAGGCCGCATTTTTATAGCGGCGTGGCGATGGCGTGACTGCAATCACAAGCGTTTTTCCGCGGGTTTTTCCATCACCTGGCTAAAGGTGATGGAACGCACGCCATGGCAAAAACATTAAAGGTGCTGACGAAAAACTTAAAAACCAGAACACACGTCGTGACGCCCTGCCTCGCGATGCAAGGACAAGGCCTTTGCGCGAACAACGGAACCGCTCGAAGCACGCCTGAAGCCGGTCACTTCAACCCCGGCGGCAATGCCACACCCCACGCAGCCGACACGTCTCCAGCCAATCGCCACTCGCTGATCGGTCGCCGTGGCGCAATCAAGGCCGGCAATCGCGGATCCCTGGCGCGCGCATAGTAGGGCTCCATCCAGGCGAGCTCATCCTGGAACGTCCATGGAAACAACTTCTGCTTGATCGGCGTGATCTTCGAAAAGCTCGCCGGGTCGATGACCGCATCGGTGACGAGCTTGGCCAGGCGGCCGATGGCGTGCCCATTCTCCTGATACAGATCGATGTGCTGCTGTCGCGCCAGCTCGGCCGTAAACACCAGCGGGATCAGTGCGAACGTGTGGTAATGCAGCGCGCGATCGCCGCGCTTCACTTCGCGCTCCAGTGAGCCATCCGGGCGAATATCGCCAATGCCCTCCCTCGCACGCGCCAGGCCGGCGTCGATCAGCTCAGGCTGGTGCGCCACCGTACCGATGGCGACCAGGTTCAATCCCGCCCAGTACACCAGATTGTTGTGCAGATGATTAATGGCATCGGCGTCGCGCGTGGCGATGGCGATGCGCTCCAGCCACTTATGGATGGCATTCAGGCGACCGGGGTTGGCATTCCTGACTTCCGCCGGCAGGCGCAGCTCCACCAGCGCGAAGTCCGTGCCCGCCCACGAGCGTTCGTAATAACCCTGATAACCGGTGATCGGCCCCATCAGCGCATCAGCGCTGGCCCAGCCGTCCAGCAGGTCCATGGTGCAAGCCCATTGACCACTGTCCGCGGCGTGATTGAGCTTGGCGATGTAGTCCCGCATCGGCTTGACGGCTTGGGCGTAGCCCGTCGGGTCGTCGTAGAAACCAGGCGGATCGATCGACTTGACCGGCGCCGGCACCTCGCATGCGCGGACAAGGCCATTCCCGAAACATGCCGACACCAGCAGCGCGCCCACCACTCGCAACACTTGACGATTCATGTCCGCTCCTCGTGGAGGCCACCCTCCGCATGGCGACATAACGCATGATGCGGTCTGGCGATTACGCATTTCTTTACCGCGGACCGCTCCTGACCATGAGGAAATTGGAGTCCACGGATATCCGAATCGATATCCCTGCCGGCGCGAATCCCTGCTCTGCCCGGCGCGATGCCGGGCAGAGAGGCGATCCTTGGGATCGCCTGTACGCGTTGCGTGCGACTACTTCGCCAACGCCGCGATCTGGGCGTCGTCCAAGACCATGGAATAGAAACGGAAGTCCTGGATGCGCCCATCGAAGGACGCATGTCCCCCGTCCCAGCCGAGCAGCCTTTTCTGATCGATCAATTGACGTGGCGACAATTCGAAGGAATCGTCACGGCCCGCCAGAAGCCCGTCGATATAGATCTTGGCCGTGCCACCGCGCAGGGTCACCGCAACGTGCACCCAGCGGCGGAACGGCAAGGCCTGATCGGCTTCGACCGCCTGAGTGCCGTTGACCCCCGAGGCGGTGATGCCAAAGCGCAACCTGCCGCCGTTGCGACCTGACAGCGGCGCAAGAAACATGCAGGCGCCGCCATCCAGTCCCATGAACAACAGGCAGGTATCCCAATGCAGTGGCGCATTGGCGAAGGTCCACATCGACATCGTGAAATCGGCGACGTCCGTAAGCATCCCGGCCGGAAGCTGCACATACGATTGCTTGCCGTCGAACAGGAGCGAAGCGGTGCCCGGCATGCGGCCCGCGCCCCAGCTCGCACCGTTCATCAGCGTGCCGTCGCCGCGAACCTGCTCGCCATCGGGCGAGGTGACCCAGCCCGTGGCCGTGCTGCCGCTGCCATCGGCAAGATCCATCGAGCACCGCAATTCACCGGGAGCCGCGATCCGTACCGGACGCGACACGAGGTCTAGGCCATTGCTGGCCTGAATCCGGTAGTACCACACGCCTTGCGCAGGTATGTCGCTGAATGTGCGCGTCTGATCCCCGGGCACCGAACCGATCACGTTGAACGGCCCATTCACGCTGCTGCCGCGCTGGACCAGATAGGCCAACGTATCCTTGCCACCCCACCACGAAAGCGTCACCTTGCCTTCGCTGCAAAACCCGGATACGCCGAACGGCGCACGCAGCGGTCCGGTGTAATCGTCCAGGCGGCTCCACAACGTGGAATACGGCATGTCATCGCTGCCGCCATCGGGGTTTCTGGACTCGGTGTTATGCACCATTTGCGCAATGTAAGGCGCGTCGATGCCCATGCGGTTGACGTAATGGTTGTAGATGGTTTCCCAGCAACCACGCAGCGAAGGTCCGGACTGGTTGGCCGCGGCAGTGAACAAGCCAGTCGGACTGTACTGGCGCGCAAACGGCATCACCGGTTGCTTGCCGTTCTTGTCCAGCACATTGGACTTTGCCACGTATTCCGCGCCGGCCAGGAAGCGATGATTGAATGCGGAGTACAGATCATCGCCCTGTTTCCAGGCTGCTTCGAGAAAGTCGCCGCCCAGCGACATGCCCAGGGTGGAATGCCCCTGGTCGCGCCCGCTTTCCTGCCACTGGCCGAGGTAGCCCGGATGCATGAAATACACGCTGTGCATCGCCATGCCATTGCCGAACTGCGTGTGCACGTCGCCGTGGTTGTTGCCGGTGTAGTACTCGATCGCCTGCCGATACAGATCGATGTCGTCGCAAAACACGCCGATGGAAAGCGTGCCGACGAGCGCGGCATAGTCCCAGTTGGCGAAGCTCCACAGGCCGCCGTCAGTCAGGTGCCCGTGCAGGCCCTTGGAAATCGGCGCCACGAATACATTGCGCAGCATGTCCTGAAAGCGCGCCACGCCTGCCGCCGACCAGCCTGAGTAGGTGCGCATGATTTCCGCGGCATTGGCAAACTGGCGACCTTGCATGCCGCACATCAAGTAGAACGTGTGGTCGTCGTGCGCGGTGGAGCCCGGCGGAACGGTTCCGATGAATTTCAAGGTCGATGACCACGCGTCTAGCGTTTCCACGGCCGACTTGGCGTAAGCCTCCTCGCCGGAGATCTTCCAGCGCAAGGCGAGGCAGAATGCTCTCTGCGTATCCCTGTACAAGGCCCACTTCGTTCCGTCGGCGCGATAGCACGCGGGCTGGGGATTGGGCTTGGCCGTCAAGGACGTGTCACTGGAGGCGCACATCGTCTGCCACCACTTGGTCCATGGCTGTTCGCCGTTCTTGAGCTTGTTCCTGATGCGCGTGAAATCGGCCTCGTTGAGCAGCAGACCCGGATGCGTAAAGCGGCCCGTGGTCAGCGGACTGCCCGTTGGCACGGAACTCGATGGCGTAAGGCTGCGGGCGCGGCTTTCGCCCGCGCCGACCCCGAGTCCGAGCAGCAGCGCGCCGGCACCCAGGCCCCCGATGAAGCGACGGCGAGAGCTGTCGTCGATGTGGTCGTGCTTATCGGTGCCGCTCTGAGGAGTGAGCGTCGGATGGTTTATCTGCTTCATGCGGGTTCACCTCGATCGCCGTTGGCATGCCGCCAACGGCATGTTTTGGGGGACGGTAAATCGGCGGCATTTCTGCACGAGCGGCCAGACAACTCCATGTCATTAGGGGGCAGATGATCATTTTTGGGAGACGGCTTGCACTTTTCTCTATGCCATCTCTCCGGAGAGGCCGAAGATCCATGAGGAATCGGATATCCATGGATATCCGAATCGATATCGCTGCCGACGCGAATCCACGCCGGCACGACGATGTCACCAATCGATGCGCAGCCCGGCCTTGCCGCTGTAGCCCTTGCCGTGATCGTTGACGCCGAAATCATGCCCGGCACTGGCATACACAAAAATGTTGCGCGCCAGTTGTGCGCTCAGGCCGGCGCGCAGGCTTACCCATGAGCGCTTCAGATCGGAGCGAAAATTCATCGGCGCCGTGGGCGTGGAAAAGGCCACCTGCGCGTCGCCGGTGAATTCGCGCCATAGATCTGCGCGCAACCAGCCGGTCAACATCCTGGGATGTGATGGCGTGCCGCCGATCGACCAGCCCTTGTTGACTTCGGCGCCGACGCGACCGGCGAGCGCGCCGGCATCCTTGAAATACACGCCGGACGCCGCATCGGAAGCATCGTTGAAGGATGCGTGGCGGTAGACCAGTTGCGCCTGCGGCTCGAATACCCAGCCGCTGCGCAGTTGTACCCGGTAGCCGCTTTCGAGCGAGGCGGCGAGGCCGCGGCCTTCGGTCTTCAGCGGCGCCATGCGGGTGGAGCTGGCCCTGACCTTGTAGCCACTGCCCTGCACGACCGCATCGGTGTACCAGCCCGACGGATCCCGATGGGTCCAGTACCCGCCGAGCGTGTAGTTCTGCAGTCGGTCATGACCGGCGTTGATGCCGGTGAAATTCTTGACATCGCCGGCGATCTGGCCGAGCGCGACATAGACGCCGGCCACGTCACCGCCGTCACCGTGCTCGTCGCGATACAGATCCATGCCCGCCTGCAGGGCGTACGTGTCGTCGTTGTAGTGAGGCCCCTTGCTGCCATAGATCCCACTCGCGCCGCCATCGCGCTGATCGTGCTGCGCGATGACGCGTGTCCAGGCGCCGCCGCCATCGCGCGTGACGTCCTGGCCGATGCGCTCCCGCAAGTTGTCCACCAGATGCAACTCATAGGACAGCGCCATCGACGGGATGGCGGCATAGAGCGATACCTCCTGCCGGTAGAGCGGCACGACGACCTGGCCCGGCGCCGCCCCTGCGCCGGAGGAAGGCGGCGGTGGCGGGATTGGGGCTGGTGCAGGCGCCGGTGCAGGTGCTGGCGCAGGCGCGGGCGCAGGTGCAGGCGCAGGTGCGGGTGCCGGCGCAGGTGCGGGTGCCGGAGCGGGTGCTGGCGCTGGCGCAGGTGCTGGCGCCGGTGCCGGTGCGGGTGCTGGTGCTGGCGCAGGTGCCGGTGCGGGTGCTGGTGCTGGCGCAGGTGCCACGCACGCGGGCGCCTGCGGCATCAGCGAGCAATCCAGCTGCGAGCGCAGGTACCAATTCTGTGTACTGCTGCCGTCGGTACTGCCGCGATAGAGTGAGTACTCGTAAGGACCCGCCGCAACCATGTTCGCCAGCGTGAAGGCGTTGGCGGCGGTGGTGCCGCCATTGATCGCATCCACCACCTGAATGCCGTTGGCCGAGGTCAGTGCGCCCGGGCCACCCGCATTGGTGATGCGCAATGCCGTGTTGCCCGTAGCGGCGCCACCATTGATGACCAGTTGATCCGAGGCGGAGCCGTCGCCGCCAAGATACGTATTGAGCGCCACCACGCTGCCTGCGCCGCCTGCGTAACTGGACGCCACCAGCCGGTTGCCGGTGCCGCTGCCGCCCACCCGCACGAGGCCGTTGTTGTTCAGAGTGCCATTGACGGTGAAGCTGCCCTTGCTGCTGCCCAGTGCCGACAGCGCATCGGCTACCGCGATCGTGCCGCCATTGGTGACCGTGCCGCTTACGCTGCCATAGCCGGCCAGCGTCGCCCCGGATGCCACGGTGATGGCGCCACCGCCGCTCAATGCCGCGCCCGGGTGGCTGCTGTCGCCCACCGCGAGTGCACCCGCGCTCACCTGGGTATTGCCGGTATACGGGTTGTCGGCATTGAGGATCACCGTGCCGCTGCCCAGCTGATTGACGCTGCCCGCACCGGAGATGCTGCCGGCGAACGCGTAGGTGCCGGTGCGATCGAACGCCACCGTGCCGTCATTGGCAATGTCGCTGCTGATGCCGCCGGATGAGCCGCCATTGCCCAACTGCAGAGTGGCGCCGCCGTACACCGCGACCGAACCGCTGAAGGTCGCATTGTCGGAGGTCAATACCAGGGTGCCGTTCTGCACGTAGATGCCCAGCTGCGCACCGGGATTCGCGCTGGTGTTCCGCATATCGCCGCCCAGCGTCCAGGTTCCGCTGTCCACCTTGGTGAGCGAGCTGAAATTGAGCAGCGCACCTTGCTGCGTGCCGGTGTCCGCGCCCGCCAGCGTCAGGCTGCTGCTGCCGCTGCCGCCGTCGATCGTTCCGCTGACGCTGGATCCGGTGTACAGCGTCACCTCGTTGTCGCCACCGGTGAAGGCGATATTGCCGCTCACCGCGCCGCCGCTGTGATTGAAAAACGCCACGTTACCGCTGCCGGCATTGCCGATCGCCGTGGCGTTGCCACCGTTCACGCCCGTCTGGATGGCGCCGTAGTTGTCCACGGTATTGACCGCGCCGGGCTGCGTCGCCTGATCCTGGAACCAGATCGCCGGCGCGCCCTGGGAGCTGATCGTGCCGTAGTTGGTGATGGTGTTGCCGTAGCCGACTGCGTTGACCGCCTTGGCGGCGGCCGAGCTGCCGGTCTGGGTCAGCTGCGCATTGGCATTGACGACCAGGCTGCCATTGTTGCGGAACTCGATCGTGCTGTAGCCGAGGTTGTAGCCGCCACCGCTGCTGCTGCCGGTGCCCGGGCTGTTGGTGACCAGCGCACCGCCATGCAGCGTGATCAGCGCATCGTCGCCCAGGCTGATGGCGTTCTGCGTAGCGCCCACATTGATGGTGGCGCCATTCTGCACGTCGACCGTGGTGATGGTGGTTTCGCCGCTGCCGGCGCCGATCTGCGTGGCGTAGGGATTGGGCGCGGTGCTGTCGCAGTTGACCGTCGCGTTCGATCCGCCCGGGCTGGTGCAGTTGGCGAGCGCCGTCTGCAGGAAGCCCAATGGACTGGCAATGACGACGGACGAGGCGATGATGCGTGTTGCCACATGCTTCATGAGATGGCTCTGCGTGAAATGGTTTCCTATCCGCAGGCAAAACAGGCAGCGCGCAGCGAACATCGATGCATCGCATCGACGCGGCAGGCAAGCATGCATCCCCTGCGGAAAACAGCCGGTCGCACGCTGACTGCCCGTTCGTGGCATGACAACAACATGCGGTGTTTCCGTGCGCAAAAAATACTTGATCGCACGCCAGTGGATGGGCGCGACTTGGGCAAACGGTGAGCCAATGCGCGAATCTGGCCCCAAATGACTAATGGCGAAAAACTTCGTCAGTTCCATGCAAGCGCAGCTTGTGCCTTACATCACGATTGCCTGAATGACTCACGCGATCTGCTTTCGCGCGCGATGTTCGGAGGCGATTTCGAAGTACATTGCCCGACGCGCGATTGAGCTCGCGTTGAACGTCATCCACGCGATCGCACTGGCGGAGCCGCGCGATACGCCATCGGCAAATACCTGCGGCGCACTGCGCGCCCTGGTCCGATACCTATTGGGAGAGATCATGAAAAAGCGCTTATACCAGGCCATCGCCCGGGGACTGGCCTGTAGCGCGGTCGCCGTGCTTTCGCTGTCGCATGCGGCGGCACTGTCCGCTCAGACCGCACAGATTCCTTACACCTGGAACAACGTGCGCATCGTCGCCGGCGGCTATGTCGACGGCATCATTGCGCATCCCCAGCAGCAAGGCCTGTTCTACGCACGCACCGACGTGGGCGGCGCGTATCGGTGGAATGCCGCGACGAACAAGTGGGTCGCCCTGAACGACTGGACGGCGCCATCCGATCAGTCATGGACTGGCATCGAGAGCATCGCCGTCGATCCGCGCGATCCCAACATGCTCTATATGGTGGCCGGCCTGTACGTCAAAACGTGGGCCGCCAACGGCGCCGTGCTCGTATCGTCCGACCAGGGCAAGAGCTTCACCGCCCACCCGCTGAGCTTCCGTGTCGGCGGCAACGAAGACGGGCGCAATGCCGGCGAACGTCTGCAGGTGGATCCGAACGATGGCTCGGTCCTTTTTTACGGCACGTCCAACGCCGTCTACAGCACGGCCAACTCCGGCGTTGCCGTCCAGGTCGCCGGCAAGGACGGCCTGTGGACCAGCAAGGACAAGGGCGCTACGTGGTCGCAAGTCAGTGGCTTCACGGCGCTCACCAGCGACGGCACCGGTGCCGGCGTGGTGTTCATCGCCTTCGCCCCCGCAGGCGAAGCGGCCGGCGCTCCGACCAGGACCATCTACGCCGGCGTGTCCACGCGTACCGCGGCGAGCAACGGCACCACGCTCTATGTGAGCACCGACGCGGGCGTCACGTGGAACCCTGTGTCCGGCGGCCCGGTCAACCAGCTGCCGCAGCGCGGCCAGATCGGCCCCGACGGCAATCTCTACGTTACCTACGGCAACGGCACCGACAGCAACGGCAACTATACGTATGCGATCGGCCCTGGCGGCATGACCTCGGGCGCGGTATGGAAGTACGACACCGTGCACCATACCTGGACGAACATCACGCCGATCGACCGGTTCAACTACGCCTCCGGCTACAGCGGACTGTCGGTCGATCCCTCGCACCCCGGCACGCTGGTGGTGATGACCATGGACCATTGGTGGCCGATGGACACCATGTATCGCAGCACCGACGGCGGCAACAGCTGGATCGACGTGGGCGGTGCCACCTGGGACGGCAGCACGCCGACCTCCGGCACGTATGCCGTGCGCGATGCCAGCGTGGCGCCCTGGATGGTCGAGACGGGCCAGAAGCAGGCTGGTTTCGGCAACTGGGGCGAGGTGATGCTCGATCCGTTCAATCCGGCGCATGCCATGTATGGCACCGGCGGCACGATCTGGACCACCTCCAACTTGACCGACGCCGATGCAGGCAAGCCGACGTACTGGTCGATCGGCGCCAGCGGTATCGAGGAAACGGCCGTGATCACCTTGCTGTCGCCCACCTCCGGCCCGCATCTGCTCAGCGGCCTCGGCGACGTCTGCGGCTTCGTGCACACCAGCCTGACGGCGGCGCCGCTCGCGCAGCCCAATAACCCCACTTGCGGCGACAGCATCGGTACCGGACTGGATTTCGCCAAGAACTCGCCGTCGACGATCGTGCGCATCGTCCAGCACGGCAACAGCAACCTCACTTCGTACGGCTCCATTTCCCGCGATGGCGGGTCCACCTGGACGGGATTTCCCAACCAGGCCGGCTCCGCCAACGGTGGCGGCACCGCCGCCATTTCCGGTGACGGCAACACCATCGCGTGGGCGCCGAGCGATGTCGCTCCGGTGATTTCCAACGATGGCGGCGCGAGCTGGACACGAGCCAGCGGCAGCGGATTGCCGTCGCTTCCGGTCGGCGTGCAGATGCTTTCGGACGGTGCCAGCTCCAATGTGTTCTATGCCTGGAACGGCGCCGATGGCAGCTTCTACAGCAGCACCGACAAGGGCGTGACCTGGCATGCGTCCGCCAACACGGGGCTGCCTGCCGTGCCGTCGTGGCTGAGGAGCCAGGCGGCTACCGTGACCGGCGTTCCCGGTGAAGCCAAAGCGGGTGACGTCTGGATCGCCACGCCGTCAGGCCTGTATCGCAGCACGACATACGGCGCCACCTGGACGCGCGTCGATGCCGCGAGCGTGACGTCCGCGACCTCGGTCGGCTTCGGCAAGGCGGTGAAAGGATCGCGTTACCCCACGGTCTATCTGGCCGGCACCGTCAACGGCGTCACCGGAGTGTTCCGTTCCGTCAACGCCGGCGCGACCTGGGTGCAGATCAACGACGTACTCCATCAATGGGGTGGCGTCGCCCTCGTGGTCGGCGATCCGCGCACCTTCGGCACGGTGTATATCGGGCCGGACGAAGCCCGCGGCGTCATCTACGGCACATCGCTGCAATGATCGACTGCGACTCTCTTCTCCGCCGCTGGCGGAGAAGAGAGTCCTTCGGCGCGGAAGGACCGCGTGCCGCCGCGCACGAAAATCACAGCGGCCTGCTCTTCTCGAAGCTGCGGCGCACAAGCCGCCGCAGTGGCGTTATGAAATCGGGCAATCCGATTTACGTTTCTTCTTTCATGCCTGCCCGTTGCCTGGAAGGCCATCGAGCCCGTGCCTAGACTGCGGCTTTGCTGATGCGGGAGTGCTGCAGCAACGCCTCCACGTGCCTGCGTGACCTGTGGCCATCTCTGGGTGGCCGTGCACGCGTATTGCGGGAATCATCATGTCTCTATCCTGTCGCTCGCTTTTTACGGGCCTGGCGCTCGCTTTCTTCCTGGTCACCTCCGCGACGACCGTCGCGCAAGAGGTCGCCCCCACGCCACCAATGGGCTGGAACAGCTGGGACGCTTACGGACTGACCATCGGCGAAGCCGACTTCAAAGCCAATGCGACGGAGCTGGCCCGCTTGCGCAGCTTCGGCTGGAACTACGCGGTCATCGATCAAGGCTGGTACATGGGCGACCCGTTCGGCGACAAGCTGCCGCGTCGCGACTACCGGCTCGATGCACATGGGCTGCTGATCCCTGCGCCTAACCGCTTCCCCTCCGCCGCGGACGGGCAAGGCTTCAAGCCGCTGGCCGACTGGACGCATGCGCAAGGCCTGAAATTCGGCATCCATATCGTGCGCGGCATGCCCAAGCAGGCGGTGCAGGCGAACCTGCCGATCGCCGATTCCGCCTTCCATGCGCAGGACGCCGCTGACACCAGCGAAACCTGCCCCTGGGACGACAGCAATTACGGCATTCGCGACAACGCGGCCGGACAGGCCTACTACGACTCGATGCTGTCGCTGTACGCCCGTTGGGGCGTGGATTTCCTCAAGGTCGACTGCATCGCCGACCACCCCTACCGGGTCAGCGAGATTCGCCAGATCGCCGCCGCCATCCAGAAGACCGGCCGCCCGATCGTGCTGAGCCTGTCACCCGGCCCCACGCAGCCCGCGCATGCGGAGGAAATCCGCCAGTACGGACAGATGTGGCGCGTCTCCAACGACGTATGGGATGGCTGGACGTTCAAGCGCGAACGCCCGAACGACGATTTCCCGATGGGTGTGCGCGATATTTTCGATCGCCTCGCGCCATGGGCAGGACAGGCTCGCGACGGTCGCTGGCCCGATGCAGACATGCTGCCGCTGGGGATGCTCGCGCCGCATCCGGGCTGGGGCGATCCGCGGCGATCGCGCCTGACCCAGGACGAGGCACGTGCGCAGATCACCTTGCTCGCCATCGCGCGGGCGCCACTGATCCTCGGCGCCAACCTCACCAGGCTGGATGACGCGACGCGTGCGTTGATCACCCATCGGGAGGTGATCGCCATCGATCAGTACAGTCATGACAACCGCCCGGTCGAACGCCTGCCGGCGGGGTTCGAACACGCGCGCGTCTGGCTTGCCTCTGGCGAGAACGGCGAGCGTTATCTGGCGGTGTTCAACCTGGACGATCGCCCGGTATCGCTGAGCGCAGCCTGGCGCGACCTTGGCCTGCCTTCCGGCGCGCACACCGCGCGCGAACTGTGGAGCGGCAAGCGCAAGGATGCCTCCACGCGCATGAAAGCCGATCTGCCTGCGCATGGATGCGTGGTGTACGCGCTGCGCCAGTAGCCTCCGGCGCACGCGACCGGTCGCCGATCAGCTATGGCAGCAGATCGGCGAGAACACGGCGCCATGCCGGCGCGTGCCGGCATGATGCGTGACCGCGAGCCATCCGCCGCACACATCGGCAAAGGGCTTACGACTCGAACCGCAACTCGCCATCGACCCGCGTCGCCGCCGCGCCGCTCACCCACAGACACTGCCCATCGACGGCAATGCGCACGTGACCCGCGCGCCCTATCAGCCGCCCCTGCTGAACCACGAAGCGCCCGGGTACGGCTCTTTCCTCGACCAGCCAGCTGGCGACGCCCGCGATAAAGCTTCCCGTGACGGGGTCTTCAGGCATGGCGTCGCCAGCGATGAAGGTGCGCGCCTCATAAGCCGCCACGCGCTCGCCATCGGCTGGCCATGGCGCGAAAAGCCCGACCTGCATCCCGGTCAGGCGGGCATAGTCGGGCTTGGCGCGCAGCACGTCGTCCGCGCGAGAAAGCCACAGCGCCAGCCACGATGCGCCATTGTCCAGCCAGCGCGCACCCAGCACCCGCGCATCGCCGATCCCCAGCGAGGCGAGCATCGTCTGCACGACGCCATAATCGACCGGTTCGTTTCGACGCAGCGGCGGCGCCAGGAAAGCGAGCCCGTGCTGTTCGCGCCGGATACGGACCAGCCCGACGCCGCACTCCTGCACCACATCCTCGCCCCCAGGCATGCCGCCGCGTTCGAGCCAGGCATGGCAGGTACCGAGTGTCGGGTGCCCTGCAAACGCGAGCTCTTCCAATGCGGAGAAGATCCGCACGGCATAGTCGGCCTCCGCGCGGCGCGGCGGCAGCACGAACACGGTTTCGCTCAAGTTAGTCCAGCGCGCGATGGCCGCCATCTGCTCGTCGCCAAGGCCTTCGGCGTCGAAGACCACGGCCACCGGATTGCCGCGGAATGCCTGATCGGAAAAGACATCCACTTGCTTGAATGCACGACGCCGCATGGCCAGCCTGATGTTGTGAGCGAGAACGTTGAAGCGGGGCCGACGTCTCGACCGTTATGGCAACGACCTCACCGCCACCTGCGCGGCAGCCAAGTCCAGCACGCCCAAGCCGATGAACTTGGCGATGGTGATGTCCGTCGCTCGAGTGCGACCCGCCAGCGTTCCCGCCAGCACCTCGCCTATCTCGCCGCTCACCCGCTCGCGCCCGATGGCGCCGGAGCCCACGTGGCGGCCCACATCGCCGTTGGATATCGCCGACTCCACACTGTCGACGATCAGTCGATCGGCGCGACGCAGGCATGCCGCATCGAGCTCGCACTTGGTCGCGTCGTCCGCCCCGATCGCCGTGATGTGCTGCCCCGGACGCAGCCACTCGCCCTCGATGATGGGCTGGCGCGACGAGGTGGTGGTCAACAGCACGTCCGCACACCTGACGGCGGCTTCAGCGGAGCCCTCTCGGCGCATGGTCACCCCGCCCAGATGCGGCGACAACCGCTCCATCAAGGCCCCCGCCCTGCCCTCGTCCCGCCCCCACACGACAAGCTCCCGGAACGGCCGCTCGCGATAAAGAGCCAAGGTCTGCCAGAAGGCCTGCACGCCCGTCCCGAACACCGCGGCCGTGGAAACCACTTCGGGTGCCAGCGTGCGCGCAGCCCACACGCCCGCGGCGGCGGTACGGATGTCCGAGAGGTAATGCTGATCGTCGATGATGGCGAGCGTATGCCCGGTATGCGAATCGAACACAGCGATCAGACCGCCTTGCGGCTGCCCCTTGCTGGCATTGAGCGCGAACCACGGCGACACCTTCACCACATGCACATCGCCGCCGCGCACGGCCCCGGTCTTGACGTAGACGTCGCCAAGGTCGGCGGTTGCGCCCGGGAACATGGTGATCAGGCCGCTTTCCGCAAGTCCGGCACTGAAATCCCGATACGCCTGCCCCACCGGATCGATCAACTGCTCGAAACCGATGTGGTTACGCAAGGCTTCCACGCCGATCCACGGAATACTCATCGAATACCTCCTGGCATATACCAGCTTGCTTGCAGGAATGGCCCGGATCGGGCGATGGCGACCGCTCCGCTTCTGACGTGAAGCCGCCGCCGGAGTCGTTCGCGCGCTTGCTTCGCGCGAATATCTATCGCCGCGCGAAAACGGCGGCGGCGCGCGAGACGCAGGCCTCGCAGGCTTTGTCCAAGGCTGCGCGGGAATCACGCGGGAGATGGCCAGGCGGCTGCGCGGATGCCACTGAGATGACCGTCGGCCCCTTGTCGCTCCAGGCCCATGCCGCGAACTCCTGGCCATGCACCCAAAATGACTGCCGCGCGGAACGTTTGGCGGGTGCATGGGATGGGTGTTGCATCGTCATGGTAATCACGCTTTCCGCAAATAGGAGCCGGACACGGCGCGACGGACGTTAGCAGCGGCGAACAACGGGGTAACCGGGCTATCCAGCCAGATTGATGGGCGCGCCCGCCACGCCATGGCGCGTGTCAGAACGCTTCGCCTGGGACGATTTCCACGGCCGTTGTGCGATTTTGCATCGCCACCGCGCCTGGGCACGGTTGTGCGACGCCCTGCATGCAACGTTAGACGCGCCGCAGGACCATCTTGACCATGCCGAGCCGCTGATCGCTGGCATGGCCGACTGGATGCATCGCTTCGCGCACTTGTTGACACCTTCGTGGACGACGCGTTTCGAGCGGCATTTCCATCAGATCATCGAAGGCTACGATCAGGAGTACGGTCAGCGCGTTACCGGCCGGATGCCGACTCTGGACGCCTATATCGCACTGCGCCGCCTTACCTTCGGCTATGACGTATGGCTCGACTGCCTGGAGCTGGCCGCCGGGCAAACGCTGCCGCCGGCGCTGCTGGCCTGGGATGAATACCGTCGCGCCGGCCTGGCGAGCCAGGAGTTCTCTGGCTGGTACAACGATCTTTGCTCGCTGCCGAAGGAGGTGGCGGCTGGTGAAATCCATAACCTCGGCATATGCCTCATGCATCAACACGGTCTCTCCGCGTCGCAAGCGTTCGAAGAGACGCGCCTTCGCATCGAGGAACACGTGCACGCCTTCCTGCGGGCAGAGACGCAACTGTTGCGCCGGCTGGACGCCACTGCACTTCCGACGGAGATCGATCGCACCGCGCGGCATTGCGCATCCAACATGCGCAACTGGATTTCCTCGGTGTACTGGTTCCACCACGAATCCACCCGCTACCGTGTGACGGATTGGCCGGACGGCACGCACCCGCCCTATGTGACCGACGCGCAGGGGACGCATGCGCGATGAGTGCCGTCGCCATGACGGAGAACAAACCTCCGGCTCGCTCACGCCAAATTCGCAGAAACCTCGCGAGCCTGTTCCAGGGCTGTATCGCGATCAAATTCACGGGGTCTGCCTGTGGATGCATGGCGCGTGTTTTGGACTGATTGATCAATCATGCCGCCCGACTCTTCGTCCGGGTCGACTCATGCATCAGCCGGGTGCTGCTATATGTGTTGTCAGTCCGGCGTGCGATGGCTAAGAAACTCCATGCGCGGGACGCTTGCTGTTGGTTACTTGCTTGACGTCACGAGCGAAGCCAGCAAAGCCTGACAGCGGTGTCTGATGCCGCCCGCCCCACCCCTTGGACAGCCGGGGCGATTAGGCATCCGGGGAATCGACTAGTGAGAGAGTTGAAGCGGCAACTTGCGCAGCGACTGCAAGCCGAGACATGACATCCCCTGCAGTGCGCGACGTCTCCTCGCCAAGCGTTGCAGCCAGCTGGTTACGGGCGCACGTCCAGGCGTCAATGGACTTGCCCATCAGTCGGCGCCCCTTGTCCGTAAGCGAGAGGCGCTTGCCTGCTCTGCCCTGCCCTCCACGACTGCGCACGAGATCCCTCTGCTCAAGACTCTTTACGCTGCGACTGAGAGTGGTTGCGTCGACACCTGCTCGAGCCGCCAGCTCAGCGAGCGTCGGCTCGTGACTCCCCTCGATGCCCACCAGGAGGCTGAATTGCTCCGAGGTGATCCCCAGGGGTCGAAAGCAGGCGTTGTAGTAGCGGGTAAGTGCCCGGGCGGTGACTCGGGCCTGGAAGGCCGGGCATTCGGTTTCGATGCGGTGATAGAGATCAGAAGCCGTTGTCATTGACGGGTCTCGACAAACTGTGAATCGGATAATACTGTATATGCATTATTATCAGGGAGCTGCTCGATGCCGGCCTATGTCCACGTCAATCTGCGTATAAAAGATCCAGCCCGTCAGGCCGCCCTCGCGCCACTCTTTCAGGCGGCGCTCCAGGCAGCGGGAGGGCGCATCCTTCACTTTGGACCCGTCGCGCAGATACTGGAAGGAGACGTAGCGCCGCTGCCCATGGCCGGCATCTTCGAGTTCTCGAGCCTGGCCGATGCGTTGGCGTTCTATCGGTCACCGGAGTACGCGCCCATCAAGGTTGAGCGCGATGCGGCGCAGGAGGCACGCATGTTTATCGTGGACGCGGGCTGAGAGGCTGGCCGACGATCATGTGGGGTGAATAGGGGCAATGCCGCCCTGAGCTTGAATGACAGGAATCCCCTTACGAGGATCGCGACGGATCGGTTGCCGGCGGGTCGTTATGGCCGGCCCGGTGTCTTTCCGCACGCGGCGAAGCCAGATACGCACGCGCCTCGGATAGCGCGGCCTCATATTGATCCACCATATAGAGCACCCCCTCCTGAGGGTGAAGCGCCATCTGCTGGACGATGCGTTTAGGCTGGGGCTGCAGGCCCGAGATGATGAGGACGATGCCCCGACGCTTGCAGCGATCAAGCAAGGTCCTGAGCGCATGCACACCGCTGGCGTCAATGATGGGTACGAGCCGCATGCGCAAGATGAAGATTCGTGGCGGCTGCAGGAACTGATCGAGCAGGTCATCCAGCCGATTGGCTGCACCGAAGAAGAGTGGCCCGCTGATCTGGTACACCTCCACGCCCGGCGGCAGCTGTCCACGCTGCGAGGCATCCTGCTCGGAGAGCTCTTCGCCGCCCTCGCTCAGCAGACGAATGCCCGTACTGACTTCCACGGCATCTGCCATGCGAAACATGAACACGAACGCCGACATCACCAAGCCCACTTCGATACCGACAGTCAGATCGAAAAAGACGGTCAAACCGAAGGTCAGGAGCAAGACCAGGCTATCGCCCCGCGGAGCCGACAAGGTGTGCCGGAAATGTTCGACTTCACTCATGTTCCACGCCACCACCAGGAGCACTGCCGCCAGCGCCGCGAGCGGCACGTACTTCATGAGGGGTGCCAAGGCGAGCATAAACACCAGCAAGAAGACCGCATGCAGCATGCCGGCCATGGGTGTCCGGCCGCCTGCGCGAATATTGGTCGCCGTGCGTGCGATCGCACCTGTTGCCGGCAAGCCACCGAACAAGGCCGCGCCAACGTTCGCGATCCCCTGCGCGACCAATTCGCCGTTGGAGCGATGACGTCCACCAGTCATGCCATCGGCCACCACCGCCGACAGCAAGGATTCCACACCCGCCAGGAACGCGATCGTGAACGAACTGGGCAAGAGCTCGCGCGTGCGCTCGAGCGGTATATGGGGAATCTCGAACACAGGCAAAAGCGACGGCAGCCCACCGAAGCGGCTCCCGATGGTTTCGACAGGCAAGGCGAGCGCGAGACTGCCCGTGGTGCAAATCAAAAGTGCGATCAGAAAACTGGGCCAGGCAGGACGCCAACGACGTAACACGAAAATCGTCGAGAGCCCCAGCAAGGTCAGCACGACGGTCGCCGGCTGGAGCGTGGACAGATGCTTGGCGTAGGCGACCCAGCGGCCCGGTACATCAGGCGGAACGTCGGCGATGCGCAGTCCCAGGGCGTCCTTGACCTGACTGGAGAAGATGCTGACCGCGATGCCGGCCGTGAAGCCGGTGATCACCGGCTGCGGCATGTACTTCATCAGGGTCCCAAGGCGGATTAGTCCCGCCCCGATCAGCATCAGGCCGGCCAGCAGCGTGCAAAGAATCAGTCCGCCAAAACCAAATTGCTGGATGACGCTGAAAACCACTGGAATGAAGGCCGCCGTCGGGCCGCCGACCTGGACCCGCGAGCCGCCGAAGGCCGAGATCAGGAAGCCCGCGACGATGGCGGTATACAAGCCCTTTTCAGGGGTTGCGCCACTTGCGATGGCCAGGGCCATGGCCAACGGAAGAGCCACAATCGCGACCGTCAGGCCAGCGATGGCATCGCAGCGCAGATCGCGCCAGTGATACCCCTGCCGCCATACGGTGACCGACTTGGGTACAAACTGCTGCAGATAGCGACGAACGGCAGCCTGGTCCACGCGCCCCTCCCTCAAAGAGGTGGTTCGGAAGCACATCGTATTATCATGGGAGATAAGTGCCATGGCCGATAGGCCGCCAGAGTTGCCGATGCCCATCGAAAGTCGCACCGCCCGTCTCACTGTCCTGATCGATCCCCGCAAGAAAGCGGTGTTCGAGCGCCTCTGCACGGAAGAAGATGCCACCCCCTCGCAGGTCGTCCGTCGGCTGATCCGGACTTATATCGAGCAACGCACCGGGCGCCCCTGGCATTCCGAGGATGACGGCACTTTGGCTCCCGGCACCAAGGAGTAAGTGACCTCATCGAAAGGCCGCGCCATCTCCGGCTTGGGTCGGTCGCCATGCTCCTCGGCATCGATGACCGATGCGGCGCCGGGAATCTGATGGATCGTCGCTGGCTGACCGGTCGGCTCGAACGCGACTTGCTTCAGGTGGGGTCGGCGACACGCGTTCGCTGACCCGGGCACACCCTCAGCCCTCGCTCTCCCATGAGCACCAGACAACGAGCCACCCCTCTCGCATCGACTGCCACACCTTGATTCGTGCCTGCTGCCCCCGCAGCAGGCCATAGGCGGCCATGCGCCTGGCACCCTCGATCGCCTCCGCCTGGGTGCGGTGAACCTCGAGGCAATGGTCTGGCTCTCCCCTGCTGAGCAGCCAGGCCGGCTGGTCCGCCACCATGGAGGCCTGGGGCGCGACAAAAAAATCCACGATCGCTTGATGGGGTGACACGGAAACCTCCTTCACGACAGGCACGGGCACCGATCTGCCCTGCACCACCAACCCGGGCATTGATCCAGACCAACTAGCCACAGGGCGTTCGGCGCGCCGGCCTCAAAAAGAGGGATGCCCGGAACCTTGGGGGCGTTCCAGGCATCCCTAAAGCGATGTGCGCCGTCCTTGACCAGCGCGTAATCACGGCCACCTCGAGGAGATGAAGCAACCGTGCCCGTCATATCCACATCCCCATGCGCACGTGAGGTCGGTATCCACCACTGCAGCATCGCGATGGCTGATTCAAATCCGGTGGCCGTCCAAACCTGATCAGCCAGGGCGCGTAAATCGTGTTCCCGCTGACCAATCTGTCGCGTATCGCCACCAGCCACCCAAGGAGGCATGGGGCCGTTCGCGGGCATGGCTGTCAGGTCACCACGGGCTACCGGCGCTTCCTGTGGGTGGGTGCCACATGGAAGCGCGAGGACGACGCCATGTGGTTCGTAAAGACATCGAACAAGGGGCCATCCTCCTGAGGGATGGCGATATGCCGACCGATAGTCGCCGCAGCCAGACGCGCCAACTCCAGCGGCAGCGGTGATACGTCATCGGGCCAGAAGGCCAGCGCCAGAGCGCCGAGCCTGTAGGAGTCGTCCATATGGGCACGCGCCTCGCCATAGCCGGTCTTGGCATCGTTCAGGCCCTGCTCCTCTCTCCGAGCGGCGATCAGGCATTGACAAGCCGCCTGATTGAGCTCGCGAAGATGACGCCCATAGTCACGAAGGCATTCCGCGAAGAGCGCGCGGTACCGCGACATTTCCGCACCATCCCCTTTGCTGAGATCCTGATCCACCACTGCCGCGACGCAACGTACCGGCAGTCGACGAACCAGCGCCGCCAACGTGCTTTCCATGACGGAGGGCTCGAGCTGCAGCGAGCCGCATAGCTGAGGGGCTGCGTCATGCAGCCAATCGATGGACCGTTTGGAGCCCGGACGCGATGTCGTGGCGCCCCCAGCGTCACGCCGCAGCGCGTGCAAAGTGCTCGCCGATTGCGTCAGCGTTCCCCACGTACCAAGGACCGTTGGCCAACAGAGCGTGAGCACGGATATCTGTCGCTGCTCCGTTTGAAAGATGTACTCACCCGCAAACGCCATTTGGCCAGGATTGACGCTAGCCAATCGCGGCGATTCGAGTATCGGCATGTTCGCCAGGTCCTGTTTCGTTGATGCATCAGCCAAGGGCCGGTCACGCACCGTGCGCGCGCCAGCAGTCGCCGAGCCCCGCCTCCAGAAGGCGATGCATCGACAAGCGACTACGCTTTGCCCTGGCAACAAAATTACCACCGTAGTCGTAGTACATACAAATTAAATGATAATGACATTATCATGATTCACCCCTGGCCAGTGCCGCTCCGCGCCTCGGGCTCATATGAAATTTCCATTGTTTTCATGGGGTTGATCGCCATCACGACGACGCCTGCCCGTTAAGATCTCCAGCCGCCGCGTCACGCCCAGCCAAGGCGATACCGGGACCGAATCGTGACCCATGGCTCAGCGCGCCAGCCCGTACTCGGCGGGCTCGTGCTGCCGCTTACGCATGGAGGCGAGCGCAACGCGCTTCGTGGCGACGACTCGGTGGCAATCAGGAGCTCACCGACATACCGCATCCGCAAACACGGCGGTCGGCTTGCGTTGCCGCGACAACGGCCGGAATAACCCGTGGCGGAGTCGTTCTTCAGCAGCCTCGGAAGGGTGCGTGCGTGGCCGCGCTTACAGGAGCCGCGAGGAAGTACGCAGCGACATCCTATGACTTTGGAAATAGGCGATCGGCATCCTTGATCAAGATCAATTCGCGCGTATTCGGTCACTTTAGGTTGTGAGAGCGCCTTGATGCGCTATCTCATATTTGGAAGCGAGCCATGAAGAACACTCTGTCTCTCCTGCTTGTTGTTGGCTCCCTCTTGATCGCCACTCTTCAGGCCGCGTCTGCGGCAGATCGCGACCTGAGCTGCAAGCTCACCTTTTCGTCCAAAGAATGGTCGGCGCTTTATGCGAGTGCCGTCGGGCAAGGCACGGTTACTTGCAAGGACGGGTCGTCGATGCCGGTGGCCATCAGTGCCAAGGGCCTTGGCATCACCGCGGGCAAGTGGCGGATCATCGATGGCAAAGGCACGTTCACCCACGTTGCCAATATCAATGACGTCATCGGCAGCTACCTGTCTGTCAGCGGCGATATCGGCGTGTCGAAAGCAGGAACGGCGCGTGCACTGACCAAGGGCAACGTGTCACTGGTGCTCGCCGGCAAGGGCGAAGGATTCGATGTCGGCATAGCTATCAGCGATTTCAAGATCAGCAAGGCGGCCGAGGCGGCCAAGCCGACCGCCGAGCCGGCCAAGCCAGCCAAGTCCAAGTAGAGACGCCCGCAAGGCAAGGCTTGCGAGCCCTTCGGGAAGTCGCGTGGATCACTGATGAGCCATGTCGAACGCTACTGGGCGCAGTCCGATCGCGATGTCCTGGTCGCATTGAAGTCCGGCGTCGAAGGGTTGACCAGTACGGCCGCCGCATTGCGCCTGAGGCAGTTCGGGCGCAATGCATTATCAGGTCCTTCGGTCCGCCCCTGGGTCGGGCTTCTGGTGAGCCGTTTTGCCAATCCGCTCGTGATCATTCTTGTGGTCGCGGCACTGGTATCGCTGATCGCCCGCGAATGGGTCGATGCCGGGATCGTGCTGGGAATCATTGCGCTGACAGCGATCTTGAGCTTTGCGCAGGAGTATCGGGCCTCACTAGCCATCGAGGCCCTGCGGCGACGCGTGAGCGTGACAGCCGACGTCGTTCGCGACAACGCCCATCAGACGATCCCGGCCGACCGGGTCGTTCCGGGCGACATCATCGAACTATCCGCTGGCACTCTGGTTCCCGCCGACGCTCTCTTGCTGGAGGCGCGTGACTTGTTCGTCAACCAGTCCATGTTGACGGGCGAAACGCTACCGATGGAAAAGCGCCCGGGCGTATGTGCCGTGGGGGCGACTCTCGCTTCACGCACCAACTGCGTATTCATGGGTACGTCGGTTCGCAGTGGCTGGGGGCGGGCCGTGGCCGTGGATACCGGACGCGGAACCGTTTTCGGCGGCATCGCCGATCGGCTGAAACTGCGCCCGACGGAAACCGAATTCGAAAGAGGGCTGCGCCGCCTCGGCGGGTTCCTGATCCGCCTGATGCTGACCGTCGTGGTGGCAGTGCTGGCGATCGACATCATGTTGCATCGGCCGACGATCGATACGCTGCTCTTCGCCGCGGCCCTGGCAGTCGGCCTGTCGCCGGAACTTCTGCCCGCCATTCTGACCATCACGCTTTCGCACGGAGCGCGGGCAATGGCACGGGAAGGCGTGATCGTCAAGCGCCTGAACGCGATCGAGAACCTCGGGAGCATGGATGTGCTGTGCACGGACAAGACCGGGACGCTTACGCGAGGCGTGATTGCACTCGATGATGCTGTAGACCCCGACGGCCAGCGCTCCACCGAGGTTCTTCGCCTGGCCATTCTCAACGCGCGCCTGCAGACGGGCATACGCAACGCCCTGGATGATGCCGTGGTGGCGCGGAGCGAGCGCGACGAGCTGTCACGCGCGGTGGCGGCAAAGCTCGACGAAATCCCCTACGACTTTCAGCGTCGCCGCCTCAGCATTGTGGTCAGCACGGCGGCCGGCTCGAACGCCACGTTAATTACCAAGGGCGCCGTCGAGAATGTCCTGATGATTTGCAACTGCGTCCGTATCGGCCAGCAAGAGCTGGCTCTCGACGAATCGCTTCGTGACAGGCTGATGAAGCGCTTCGTCGACTGGAGTACCCGGGGCTTCCGCGTGCTGGCCGTCGCATCGAAACCGCTCGCCACGAAGGAGCGCTACGGAGCACAGGACGAGGCTGGAATGGCCCTTGCGGGCTTCCTGCTCTTCTTCGACCCGCCCGAGCCGCAGGTCAAGGGGGCGCTCACGGCCCTGGAGGCTCTGGGCGTCGACGTCAAAGTCGTTACCGGCGACAACCGTTTTGTCGCGGCGCATGTGGCCGAAACGATCGGCATGACACTGAAGGGAACACTCACTGGTGACGAACTTCAGCGCCTCAGTGACGAGGCGCTATGGCAGCGTGCGCCGTCGATCACGCTATTTGCGGAGATCGAGCCCAATCAGAAGGAGCGCATCATCACGGCATTGCGAAAGACCGGCCGCGTGGTGGGCTACCTGGGCGATGGCATCAATGACGCCCCTGCCCTGCATGCCGCCGATGTCGGCATATCCGTGGACACGGCAGTGGATGTCGCCAAAGATGCGGCGGATTTCGTCCTGCTGAAGCATGACCTGAAGGTCATTCACCGAGGCATCGACGAAGGGCGACACACCTTCGCCAATACCATCAAGTACATCTTCATCGCGACCAGCGGCAACTTCGGCAACATGATCAGCATGGCGCTGGCTTCGGTCTATTTGCCGTTCCTTCCCCTGCTTGCCAAACAGATCCTGCTCAACAACTTTCTGTCGGACATCCCTGCGATGGGTGTGGCTGGCGATAATGTCGACCGGGAATGGGAGCGCACGCCGCATCGCTGGGATATTCCGTTCATTCGGCGCTCGATGCTTACCTTTGGGTTGACCAGCACCGCATTCGACCTGATTACGTTCGCCGTTCTGCTGAAGGCGGCGGGCGGCGATCATGCCATCTTCCGTACCGGCTGGTTCCTGGAATCCCTGTTGACCCAATTGTGGACACTCCTGGTGATCCGCACCTACCGGCCGTTCTACCGAAGCCAGCCGGGCCGCTTTCTGGCCTGGGGCACCGGGGTCATGACGTTGATAGCGGTCGCCTTGCCGTATGCCCCGGGATCCGACCTGCTCGGCTTTGTTGCCCTGCCCGCGCCCATCGTCATGGCCGTCATGCTGATCGCCGTGTTGTTCGTCGTGGCCATGGAGGCTATCAAGCGCCCCGTCTACCGCCGTATCGGTCGCAGTGGTCGCGCGCGGTGAGCGGCGCCCTCAGGCCATGCTGACTCGAACCGCGGTGACCTTGTACTCCGGTGCGTCGGTCATCGCGTCCCGTCCGGATCCGGTCACGCGGTTCAGAGCACGCGCGGGGTCGTGGAAAGTCGCGAACAGTTGCCCCGGCGCAACCATGTCGGTGATGCGCAATGGGATCACCGCCGTGCCATGGCGGCTTTCCACGTGGATCGGCATGCCCTCGCGCAAATGCAGCCGCTCCGCATCCAGGGGGTGCATGTCGAGCGTATCGGTAGGCCGCAGTGCAAGCTGCCCGGCGGAGCGGCCGGTCATGGTGCCGACGTTGAATTGGTAAAGGCTGCGCCCCGTCATCAGCAGAAATGGATAGGCGGCGTCCGTGCACTCGGCGGTAGGCAGATAGGGAATGCATTCGAGCTTGGCCCGCTCTCCCAGGGCGAAGCGTTCGACATGCAGCACCGCGGTGCCGGGATGGCTCTCATCCGGGCACGGCCATTGCAGGCCGCGCACCGCCAGTCGCTCATAGCTCATGCCGGCCACGGCAGGCCACAGGCTGCGGACTTCGTTCCATATGGCCTCGGCGTCTGACCGCGCGAACTGGGCGCCATACCCCAGCGCGGAGGCGAGGCGACAAAGTATCTGCGCATCGTCCAGCGCCGCGCCGCGCGGCGCGATGGCGCGGCGAACGCGCTGCACACGCCGCTCGGAATTCATGAACGTGCCGTCTTTCTCGAAGCTCGACACCGCAGGCAGGAAAACGTGGCCGAAGGCGCGAGCGGTCTCGTTGAAGAACAAGTCCTGCACGATGACCAGCTCCAGCCTGGACAGGGCATCGCCGACGACGTGCATCTGCGCAAGACTGGCAAGGATGTCATAGCCGATCACGTACAGGGCCTTGAGCCGCCCCGCGCGGGCCGCATCGATCATCTGCAGCAGATTCAGGCCCGGTGTTTGCGGTGGTGTCACGCCCCATGCGGCAGCGAAGCGCGCAGCCGCACCCGTCAGGGGCTGCGAGCCCGTCAGGGAGTTCGGGTCGCATCCCATTACTGCCGCGCCTTGCACGTTGTTCTGTCCGCGCAAGGGGTTGACCCCTGCGCCGGGGCGGCCGATCTGTCCGGTCAGAAGTGCGAGGTTGATCAATGCCATCACGCCATGCGTACCTTGCACATGCTCGGTGACGCCCAGGCCATGCAGACACATGGCAGGCCGGGTTCCGGCATAGAGGCGGGCGGCGGCGCGTATCGCGTCGGGAGCGACACCGCAAATATCCGCCGCGCGCTCGGGCGTCCATGCCGCAACGAACGCAGCAAAGGCTTCAGCGCCGTCCACGCGCGCGGCGAGATAGTCGCGATCGACCAGCGCCTCGGCGAACATGACCTGGGCCAGCGCATGCAGCAGCGGCACGTTCGTTCCGGGCCGAGGCGCCAGATGCACGTCGGCGATGTCCGCCAGTGCGGTGCGGCGCGGATCGATCACGACCAGGCGCGCGCCACGCCTGACCTGCTGGCGGATGCGCGCGCCGACAACCGGGTGATTCTCCAGCGGATTCGCCCCGACGACGAGGAAGCCGGCGGCCTGCTCGATATCGTCGAAGCTGTTGGTCGCGGCGCCGGCACCGAGCATGCGCTTGAGCGCGGCAGCACTGGGCGTGTGGCAGACACGGGCGCAGCAGTCGATATTGTTGGTGCCGATAGCTACTCGCGCGAACTTCTGCGCCAGATAGCCTTCCTCGTTGGTCGCCCGTGAAGAGCCCAGCACGCCCACTGCGTCGGGACCATGCGTGGAAACGATCCGGCGCAGCTCCTGTGCGGTGAAGGCAATGGCGGTGTCCCAGTCCGCCTCGCGCCATTGGCCGGCGCCGCGAATATGCGGCGAGGTCATGCGGTCGGGGGCATCGACGAAAGCGTGCGCGTAACGGCCTTTCACGCAAAGGTGCCCCCGGTTCGAGGGGGCATCCAGCACCGGACGTGCGGACACCATGCGGTCGCTGGTGACGCCGATCGCCATCTCGCAGCCGACGGCGCAATAGGGGCAGACCGTGCGAGTCCATGCGGCGGGTGGCGGCTCGGACCACGCAAGGGCGTCGGTCAGTGCCGCCGTGGGACAGGTGTCCACGCAAGCGCCGCAGCCCACGCACGAACTGTCCGCCAGCGCCACCTCGCCCTCCGTGGCGATGCGCACGTCCGACCCTCGCCCGAACACATGCCACACCGACTCGCCCTGCACCTCTTCGCAGATGCGTACGCAGCGCCGGCAGGCGATGCAGCGATTCATGTCCACCCGGATATGCGGATGCGAGGTATCGATCTCGATAGGGCCGATGTCCGCGCCGCCGGGTGCGATACCGGATTGGCGCAAGGCGCGGTGCAGCGGCTTGTCCGGAAAGCGCTCCATGTCGCCCGGCGCCACGCGATCAGCCAGCTCCTCGAAAAGCTGGTGGCGAAAGGCACGGACCGCGTCACTGTCCGTGCGGATCGTGCAGCCTTCGTGCAGGCGTTCCCGGCAAGCCGGGCGGTTCATATAAGGCAGGCCAGGCCCCGGAGAGAACTCCACCATGCAGGACCAGCATTGGCCGACCGGGGCAAGGCGATCATCGTGACACAAGGTGGGCGGATCGATACCGAGCATGCGGAGCGCTTGGAGCACGGTCAGGCCCGCGGCGAATTCATGCACTTCGCCGTCAACCACGACTTTTAGTCGCGTAGCGCCCATGGAATGAGTCTACTCCGCGCATTCTCCGGCGGCATCGGACGAACGGACGAACGGCGTGGCGTTGTGACGAACACCCCTATGCTCGCTCGCGGAATTTCCGCGAGCGGCACCGATTCCGCGAGCCGCGCCAAGGCGGCTTATGAGCCATGGCCTGCGCCAAGTACCCGGCCAGCCTGCGCTCACTGAAAACTGCTGCCGGCATCCTGGTTGTAAGGCGCCGCTTGCCACTGTGCAGGGCTCAAGCTTTGCCCCTGGTCATGCACCATGAACTGCCAGGGGCCAACATACTTGTTGCTGCCGAAGACGTTGGCTTGGTTGAAGGTGATGGCCTGTTCAATCACCTCGCCCTGGTACGGCGACCACGACGGATAGGTTCCCCAGTTCGAAAGCACGCCCTGCCATCCGCACCCGTTATCCGGCGTGCAATTCGATCCGATATGGGCCGGAGTGAGGCTGAACACATTGCCTGTGACCTGGATGTTCTGGCTTTTCCAGCGGCAATCCGAATAGTACGGCGCCTTGTTGATCGTGCCCGCCACGCACGTCGACAGATTCACCACCGCGGGATTCACCAGCGTGCAGTCGCCGCTGCTAGTGTTGGCGGGCGAATTGCAGAAGCGATCGGCGTTCTCCCAGATCACGACACCCGACCAGTTGTCGGTGAAGGTGTTTCCGGTGATCGTGATGGTCTGATAGCGAGCGGGAACGCGGCTGTCGCCACCGCTCTCGGAGAGGTAGATGGCACTCGTTGGAAAGTCGGGATTGGCCGGTCCGGCCGTATTGGCGTTCCGCAGGAACGCATTGTTCTTGATCAGGGCGTTGTAGGACGTCTCATAAATAATGGCCGAGTTCTCTTCGTCGCTGAAAACGTTGTTCTCGATATCGAAATCGTTGTTGTTGGTGTCGGCCCACAGCCCCGGGCCTTCATGGTTGTGGTGAAACCAGTTATTGGTGATGGTCGCCTTGTTCGTTGCCCAGAACTTGCCACCTCCGGTGCAGCCGCAATCCGGGCTGGCGGTTTCCCAGCGATAGGTGTTGTTGTAGGAGATCTCGTTGTGGTCGATGACGACGTTCGACACGCCGTTGGGCTCATAGGCGCTGAAGCCGTACTGCCCGTTATTGGTCAGGCAGTTGTATTTCACGGTATTGGAGCTTCCGACGAACACGCCGGCGCCCGCGTTGCCTTGCACGGTGTTGTACTGGATCGTCCATCCGTGGCCGGCATCGTGATTGACGACGCCTTCGTTGTTGTTCGCGCCTGAGCTGCCGAAGTTCTGGATGGTCAGATATTCAATGGTGACGCCGGTGGCCTGGCCGGTGAAGGCATACAGATTGGCCTGCTGGCCATCCAGGATGGCGCCGGGGCCGCCGATGAAAACGCTGTTGTTGGCCGGAATGATCTGGCTGTAATTCCCCGTGCCGAGCCGATGGATGCCGGGAGCGAACCAGAAGATTTTTCCGGCCTGATGGAAATTGAAAGTGCTGTTATCGCCGGCGGGTACGGTAATGGCTCCTGTCGGCGGCGCTGACGGGCCCGTCAAGATGGACGCGTTCCCGCAAACAGCTGTGGCGGCCGCGAACTGCGAAGGGAGTGCGGCCGATAAACCTATGCGGCCATGCCCGCTCCATGTCGATGCGCCAAGCGCAGGCACGCCGGCAGCGTATGGCTGCGCGACGACCGACGCCGTCGATAAAATAGCTGTCAGCGCGGCGATATGGCCGGCCTTCCGTAGTGCGTCACGAACGATCCTCATGAGCTCCCCTCCTTTTGATGATGAGGCGGCACGTCATTGCGACTGGCGCCAGGAGGGGCCGACTATCGCTCAAACATTCGCTAGCGAAATGGGATTGGCGACACAATGCGCCGCCAATCTTCCAGTGCCTTGGGAAAAGGGGTATTTAGGCTGGGATGAAACCCGCCCTGTTCGCGATTTATATCGCCGGGTGAAATCCGTCGGGAATCGCCCCGCCGTTCTTTTTGGTATCACTGAATAACTGCTCTCTATCCATTCACCGGAAGCGAATAATCCTTATGCGTCTGCGTACTGTCGGCATCATGGCGTTCTGGGCTGGCCTGTTCTTGTTCGCCTGGGGCGTGGTGGCGTTTCTGGCTGCCGCCGCCAGCGTCAGCGGCGGCGCTTCCGGCGCGCATCCAATCATAGATTTTGCATTTGAGCACTTCTTGAGCGCCGGTCCGCTCCTGGCCCTCGCGGGCCTGGTCATGTGGCTGATCGGAAGGGAGAGCATGAGGCTGAAGCGCGAGCTGCAACGCCACGCCCAGGACGAAAAAGGAACCAAGTCGTGATATTTGCCCTGCTGGTGTTGCAGACCCTCGCGCCGAAGGGCTGCGCATAGCTAAAGATTCTGACAGCGCGGCCAGGCCGCCCAATGGTCTGATTCACCTGCCCGGCGTCGGGTGCAGACACAGGCCAGGATCATGAGCCACGAACAGAGAATGCGTGCCGAGCTTTTTCATCAGCTGCATGCCGGTCCGGCGCCGCTGATACTGCCCAATGCCTGGGATGCCGGCAGCGCGGGGGTGATCGAAAATGCGGGCGCCAAGGCGATCGCCACCACCAGCGCCGGCATGGCCTGGGCGCTTGGCTACCCCGATGGCGAGCAGTTGCCCGTGCCCGAGCTGCTGGCGGCCTGCCGGCGCATTTGCCAGGTGGTCGGCGTGCCGGTCAGCGTCGATATCGAGCGTGGTTATGGCCGTGATGCCAAAGAAACCGGTGACCTGGTCGGCGCGCTGATCCGGTTGGGCGTGGTGGGCATCAATATCGAGGACGGCACCGACGGCACACAAACGCTGGCGCACCCTGGCGTGCTGTGCGAACGCATTGCCTGCGTGCGAGCGATTGCGCAGCAGCATGATCTGCCGTTTTTCATCAATGCGCGCATCGATACATACCTGAGCAGGCTGTCACCGGAGGTGCGCCTGGAGGAAACGCGAAAGCGCGCACTGGCCTATGTCGACGCCGGCGCCGATGGCATCTTCGTGCCTGGCCTGGCCGATGCCGAGGACATCGCGACGCTCGTACGCTGGCTGCCGGTACCGCTCAACGTCTACGCCGGCTATCCGGGCGCACCTGTCGCGCAGGCGCTTCAGCCGCTGGGTGTGCGGCGCATCAGCCTGGGTTGCGGCCCGATGCAGGCGACGCTGGCACACCTGGGCGCCATCGCGGCAGAGGCGCTCGATGACGGGCGCTACGACACGATGAGCGGGCGGATGTTGACCACGGCCGAGGCGAACAGCTTGTTTCGCATGAGCGCACACAAGGTAGACCACACGCGCGAGCTGCCTCACGTCGGCACGGGTAATGGTCCGGTCGCTCAGCTCGTGGCGCGATAGCGCGCTCATTGCTGGCTGACATCAAGTTGCCCGGCAAGGCCCGGCGCAGCCACGCCCCCGGGCACCGCCTTGATCGATTCGGTCTTACTTGGGCGCCCCGCTCGGCGCCGGTACGAGCACGTCGTCGTCCTTGCTCCATGCCGGCGTCGTTATCGCGTAGAACTTCAGCGTCTCACCCTTGCTGGCCCGGATGGAGCGCACGACTGCGGGCGGAATCAGGATGTAGTCGCCCGGTCCCACGGCATGGGCGACGCTGCCTGTCCAGACTTCGCCGTGGCCTTCCAGAACGAAGAAGGATTCCTCGCCCACCTTGTTGTGGCTCCACGCACTGGCATGGCCGGGGTCGAGTTCGAACAGCGCGACGCTGCCGAGCGTCGAGCGCGCACCTTCGGGTGCCGCGCGTCCGGTGAGCTCCTTCAGCCGGACGCCTTCGGAGACCTGCACGAACGGCAATTGGGACGGGCTGATGACTGCCGTGCTTTTCGCGGCATGGACCGGCCCCGTGGCGATCATGGCCACGGCCACGGAAAGTCCAAGGAATAACGGAGAGGCGATCTTGCGTTTCACGATGCGGGTTCCTCGGGTATGTATGGGGCGGCGAAGCGTAGCGCATGCATCAGGCCCCTGCCCTTCACGCGTCACTTTGTGAGAGGCGAGGTGACGCCCTTTCCTTCGCGGGCATTCCTCTGAGCTGCCGAGATATCAAATGCCGGCATACCATTCATAGCCCTGATCTTCCCAGTAGCCGCCCTTGCCTTCCCCGATGTCGTCGAACGAGCTGACCAGTTCGATGCGAGCGAGGTACTTCGCTTGCTTGTAGCCGAGCTGGCGCCCGATCCGCAGGCGCAGCGGGGCGCCGTTGGCCACGGGTAGCGGCTCGTCGTTCAAGGCAAACGCCAACAGGGTTTGCGGGTGCATGGCCTCTGCGAGGTCGATACTTTCGTAGTAAGGCGTGTCTTCTTCCATGTCGTCAAAGCAATGGAATACGACGAAGCGCGCCCGCGTATCGACGCCAACGTGATCAAGCACCGCGGAAAGCGCTGTTCCCTGCCATTTGCCGATGGCGCTCCAGCCCTCCACGCAATCGTGCCGCGTAATCTGCGTGCGCACATCGAGGCGCTTCAGGTCATCGATGGAGAGCGTGGCCGGCTGCCGCACCAATCCATCCACCTGAAGTTTGTAATCGCGGAAGTTATCGGCCATCAGGGCCTGATAGGCTGGCGTGACGGGCATCGTGGTGCCATTGGGATGGAACACCGGCGAGATATCGGCTTCGGCGTATTCCTTGGCCATGCTGCTCGAGGGCGACAGCAACGCCTGCACGCGGCGATTCAAGCCCTCCGCCTTGCCCAGCACGCCGGGTCCCCACAGCGTCCGTGAGATGCGATCACAGCCGGCGACGAGCACGCCCGCCGCACCTGCCATCGTCATGCGCAGGAACGATCGACGATCAGTCATGGGGGCGATCCTCTGCTGGAGCGGATGTACTCGGCGGGTCCCGATTCGGTGGCTGCGCATCAGCTGGCTGGACATGGATCGCGTAATAACCGGTGATCATGCCGCGCAGCTGGTTGAACACACCGGTGATCAGCACTTCGAACAGGTGAATCAACACAAAGGCCACGAAGCCCCAGGCGATGATGAAATGGATGGTCCGGGCCGATTGCCGGCCGCCGACGGCTTCGACCATGGGCGAAAGCACGGCATCCATGCGCGGCGACATGGCCAGGCCCATGAGCACGATGCCGGCGCCGAAGATGAAGACAACGACCAAGTACGCGATCCGCTGCAGGATGTTGTAGCGCAATGCCTCTTCGCCATGCGGATGCTTCAAGCGCAGATGATCGACGATGGATCGGCCGATGCCGCGCCAATCGGCTCCCGTGGGCCACAAGTCGCGCTGCAGGTGTCGCGTGGCTATCGCGTAGCCGACGTAGCACAACCCATTCAGCACGAATACCCAGGCAAAGAAAAAATGCCAGCGACGCCCCATCGCCAGCCACTGCGGGCCGGGCACGGTGAGCCATGAAGGGAACCCGCGCACCTGCGGATTGCCATCCTTTCCGCTCGATACCCCAAGCACGCCGGTTGTCGTGAATGCATGCCTTCCGATGCGGGTGACGCCTTGCAGCTTCCCCGTGGCGTCCTGGCGAGCATCCAGGGCGAAGATGGCGGCGCCCTCGTCAGATCGATTGCCCCAGTAAAGGCGTGGATGCGCGTTGAATATCTGCAGTCCGCTGAGGAACATCAGCGTCAGCGCAAGAACATTGATCCAATGCATGATCCGGATCGGCAGCGGGTGCCGATAGACGAGCCTGCGCGACTCCGAGGTCGCCGCCGGCATCGGCGACGAGGCGAGAGCCTCCTGGTTTTCCGTCGTCATGGCCATACCCCCGGCGAAGCAGGACGCGTGGAACGGCATGCCGGCCAGTCTACTCGCGCGCCAGGTCGATGCGCAGGAAAGCCGATCTGGCCGGGCTGCAAGCCTTATCAGGCCGGGCCGGCGAGCGCGAGTCTCTTTGAGACCGGCCGTCCGCAGCGCTTCCTGGCGATGGCTGTCGACAACACAGCGATGCCCCTTCCCTGCCCCCCCCCCGGTGAAGGACGACGCAACCCGGCGAGCCGGGCATCCAGAGAACGAGGGGCGATGCGCACGGTCGCCACCGCGAACGTGTTGCGACAACATGCGTTACTACAATGGCCCGTCAGGCACTGACGCCCATGACGTTATCGCGCAGAACCGATCTTTTCGATGGCCTCGCGGAACTGCTCGGCCGTGCCGTCGAAATGTGCCGCGCCGACATCGAAGACCCACTGGCGAAGCGATGGGGGCGAGGCCAGGCCGGTGGCAGCTATCCGCGTCTGCGCTGACATCGCATCGGCCACGGCCGCCAGCATCGCAGCGGCCACTCCGTCCGTGGCACCTGGCGGCAACCCCGCATCGAGCAGGCTGGGGGCAAACGCGGCGCTCCGTGCTTTCTGTTGCATGGCGGTCCGGGCCGCTGTCGCAACGGCGGCAGCGGTCACCGCCGGCGACCATGCGGAAGGGTCGCCGAGCCCCACGATCATGACAGCCCGGGCGGCAACCGACGCC
The DNA here is from genome assembly GCF_055814425.1 of Dyella sp. CR10. NCBI lineage: Bacteria > Pseudomonadati > Pseudomonadota > Gammaproteobacteria > Lysobacterales > Rhodanobacteraceae > Dyella > Dyella sp. CR10. Next base: position 1,929,310 of record NZ_CP185986.1, on the reverse strand, counting down.
GGCGGCCGGTTGATCAGGAGCATCTCCATCGGGCTCGCCCGAAAGTATCCGGCGCGACGAAGCGCCGTCAGTGCGCCACCGAGTGCGTCGTCCAGATGGCGCAGGCCACCCGCCGGCCCCTCGCCGGCCATTTCGTGCTCGAACATGCAGGCGAAAGACAGGTCGACGGATGCCTCCGCGCCGGACCAGGCGGCAACGTCGATGGATACGTCGTGCAAAAACCCGATGGTTCGCCGCTCAGTCATGATCGCCCTCCGCGGGGCATCGATCGCATGGACATGGCACGCGTTGGCGTTGCTCAGAACGGATGGATCATGTCCCGTGCATACGTAAGGCCGATGCCATAGCCGCCGCCATGCGCCTCCACGATGGCGCGTGCGCCGTCGTAGGTTTCGTGGCGGGTCCAGTCGCGTTGCAGTTCCAGCAGCACCTGGATCCAGGAGGTCAGCGTCACGCCCGCCGCCTCCATTCGGCGCAGCGCCAGCTGGTGACTGGTATCGGTCAGGCCGCCGCACGCATCCGCAATGACGAGTACGTCGAACCCCGCGGCTTTTGCGGACAAAGCGCAAAAGGACACGCATGCCTCGGTCAGCAGCCCTGCGATAAGCAGGCGCTTGCGTCCGGTCGCGATGATGGCGGACCGCGCCGCTTCATCCTCCCAGACATTCATGTTGCGCCGCTCGATGGGCCGCACGTCGGGCATGGCTGCCTGGACCTGCGGCATCAAGGGGCCGCTATAGACCTTGCTGGCCGAGGTACTGGCCACCACGGGAAGCTTGAACACATTCGCCGTTTGCGCGACGGCGATGACATTGTCGCGCAGCGTCTGTCGATCGCTCGAGCCCACGCCGAATGCCAGGCCGGCCTGTTGATCGACCAGCAGCAGCGCGCAGTCGGCGGGTGTCATCAGGGGCAACGGAACGCTCATCTTGGTCTCCTTCACATGCGGTGTGACATGTCGGCTCGCGCATGCATCCACTTAATCGTTGAGCAGGCTTTGCCATTGCGCCGGGACTTTCCCATGCGGCCCGGGAACCGGCTGATTCAGAGGGTGCGACAGTGGCGGCCGCAGAGCCGGTCCGTCGAAGAAGGTGTTCGCGCGATAGTCGTAGAACCAGTCTTCGCCGGGCTCAAAGCTGCGAATGACCGGGTGACCCGTGGCATGAAAGTGCTTCGTCGCATGCTGCGACGGCGAGTTGTCGCAGCAACCTATGTGGCCGCATTGGGCGCAACGCCGCAGATGCAGCCACCAGCCACCCGTCTGCAGGCATTCAACGCAGCCATCGCCACTGGGCTCCACCTCGGTGTTGATGGCGACTTCGTGCCTCATGGCTCAGCCTTCAAGCTCTTCTTCGACGGTCAGCGTGGCCTCCGGCACGGCGGTCAGCCTGGCCTTGGGAATGGGGGCGTCGCTTCTTTCGGAGACACCGTATTTCCCCTGCTCCATGCGCTGGAGCGCTTTGAGGACTTGCGCGAGCCGATCCACATTGCGATGGAACAAGGCTTCGTCATTCTCCTGGATCGCCATGCCTTCGGCACTGTCGGCATCGTCGCGCACCTCATCACCGGCCTCGAGCTGCACCGATAGCTCTTCGTGCCCGGCCGCATCCGCCGCCGCTGTCAGTTCGTCGCGCAGCGTGATCAGGCGCGCCTTCTGGGCGTCCAGAAAAGCGCGGTCCAGCATGCCGTGTGCGGGTTGCTGTTCGAGTTCGCTCATTGCTCGTGCCATCGAGGGGTGTCCCTCGATGGTAAGAGCGTTCCGGACAGGTCCACACACCCTTACGGGTGAATCGGGTGGCGGGTGCCAGAAGGTTCGGCCGCCTGAGCGGGGCGGGCTCCGCCGGTGCGATTCGCGGGCTCCGCGGCTAGTCGACGCCAAACATGACGTAGTGAGCACCGACGGCGCGATCGACGCTGAAAGGCACGAAAAGCGCGCCATTCATGGCAAACACGCCGCTCTCGGGAACCACGCCTCCGCAAGTCAGAGCCGATCCAGGGCGCCCGCGGATGATCGCAATGAAGACTTCGCCATGTTCGCCGGATTGGCTGCCCACGCCGATGGCATGGTCGGCATCGGCAGCTTGCACGAAATAGCGCCGCAGGGCGTCGGCCGTCATCGGCATGTAGGTCTCGGCGTGGTCTTGCCAGACATCGTCCGCCTCTTCATACATCCACAAGCCGTATCCATCCCCCTGGCGATCGATGAAGACGTCCTGGTCGACGTGCGTTCGGTAGCCGCCAATGAGTTCATCGTAGGCACTCAGGCTGGCGGATGACGGGGAGTTCGCGGCCTTTGCGGCTGCGCCTTCCTGGTACGCCGGACTGGCGGGCGCCGTAACCGGTCGCTCCGCTTGATGTGAGGCGCTCTGTTGCAACGGGGCGCCGGCTACCCTTTCCCGCGTTTCCGGCGCGTCGATCGTCAATGGATCGACCTTGTAGCGTCGTGCGAAGTCGACCAGATCCTTGGGGTACATCGGATGATCGCGATAGCTCGAATCATCGAGCTCCAGCAGATAGGTGGCCACCGCCGCCCCGATAGCCCAATAGCCGTGATAGGTCATGAACCTTTCGGCCTGCTTCAGATGGCCGCCATGCCAGACCGTCTGCCTCATTCCCGGATACCAGCCATCGAGGTACCGAACGAGGTCCTGGATGCTTTCCTCGTCGGTGTCCCGGTAGAAGCTGTTGATCAGGTCCCGGTACGGCTTGTCGTGAAACCATTTGTCGACGTCATACCGGCCTTCCAGGTCGTAAGCCAGCAAGTCTTCGTAAAGCGTATCCTGCGCTCGATAGTACGGATCCTGCATCGCGGCAATCCGTGGCAGCAAGTCGCGCCGGTGCAGCAAATAGCAGAGACCGATGATTTGAAAGGTCGCCTCGTACTCATCCAGTTCGCCAAAAAGAAACGGCGGAAAATCCGGGTCTTCATAAGCGAGGCGGCGCAAAGGTGCATACGTCTCATAGGCGGCCACGACCTGGCCCAGCTCCTCGCGCATGGATTCCATGGCCGCGCCGCCGGTGTAGCGCAGCAGCAACAGCCAGATTCGAGCCCTGGCGACCGACATGGCGGCGTTGGCCTTGCGCTCAGCCTCCGTGCCATTGGCAGGAAGCTCGCGGCTCCAGAGCTCGATCTCCTCTTCGAGCATCGCGACGGCCCAGTGGAAATAGTGTTCGTCAAGCCAGAGTTGGCGCCGCTTTTGATCGAAGGTTGCTGCCGGTGAATTCATGTCGCGCATTCGAAAGAAAGTCGTTCACATCAGGTGGGTTTGCCCTGTCATTCTAGAGGGTCCACCCTTCGCGATACTCGCGACTGAGAAACGCATTGGCACCCGGCAGGTTGGTGATGCGCATGTTCGCTGCGTCGTATTCGATCCTGCCGCCCGCGCGAAGGGACACGATGCCCAGCAGCATGACTTCCGTGAGCTGTGCGGCGTACGAGAACGGCGACGACGCTTCCGCCCTCCCCTTGCAGGCATCCACCCAGTTCATCTCGTGCGAGGTCTTGATGCGCGCGAACGTCTGCGGAGGCGTTCCCACTGAATCATGCAGCGACTGCGGCAGCAGGCGCGGGTTCGCGCCATAGGTCTCGTGGATCAGCTCGCCCTTGTCGCCAACGTACAGCACGCCGCCGTCCTTGCTTATCTGCCCGGCGTCCACCGCTTTCAGGCCGGGCGGCAGCAGCGCGCCGTCGTACCAGGTGAGCTTCACGGGCGGCCTGCTGCCGCGCGCCGGGAAGTCGTAATGCGTCATCGTCGCCATGGGATACGACGCCTCGTTGAACGGCGTCGAGACGGTCTCCACCGACGTCGGGAAACCCAGGTCCAAAGACCAGAACGGGGAGTCGATCAGGTGCGCGCCCATGTCGCCGATGGCGCCTACGCCCCAATCCACCCAGCCGCGCCAATTGAACGGGTGATACAGGGGGTGGTACTCGATGACGGGGCCGGGGCCAAGGAAGAGATCCCATGCCAACCCTTCCGGCTTGGGATAGTTGCCGACCATGGCGTTGGCGAGCCGATCCATCACGGCGTTCTCGTTCCAGCTCGTATCGTCCGGTCGCGGCCTGGTCTGCGGGCGTGGAATTCCCTGCGGCCAGTAGGCAAGCGGGCGATTCGTCCAGACGTGGACCTCGCGAACCGTGCCGATCGCTCCGACCGCGATGTACTCGTTGATCAGCCGGGCATCGTCGCTCGAATGCCCCTGATTTCCCATCTGCGTGACGAGCTTGGGGTGGTCTTTCGCTTTCCGGGCCAGCTGGCGGGCTTCGTCGATCGACCACGTGAGCGGCTTCTGCAGGTACACGTGCTTGCCATGGCTCATCGCCGCGCTGGCGATCACGGCATGCAGATGGTCCGGCGTCGCAATGACTACCGCATCGATATCCTTCTGCTGCTCGAGCATTCGGCGGTAGTCGGTGTAGCGCTTGATCGAATTGAATTTGCCGGAAAGTAGCCTGGCTCGCGTAATCTCGTCCTGCAACTCCTGGCGTTCTTTGGCGGATTGGGCCTTGTCGAGGCGTGCCTGAGCTTTCCCAAGTCCGTCGACCATGCCGCGAAAGGACTTGTCGGTATAGTGCCAATCCACATCGCACAGGGCGACGATGTTCTCGCCGGCCAGGGCACGCAGGTTATGCATGCCCATGCCGCCGACGCCGATGCCGGCAATGTTCAATCGGTCACTGGGTGACGTATAGCCGGGCCCGCCTAGAACATGGCGGGGCACGATCATCAATCCGGCGGCGGCGATGGCGGTGCCTGTAAGGAAGTCGCGGCGTGACATCCCGCCGCTTGCTTCCGTACCCCCCGGGGTCCCTCCGGTGCAGAAGTCCTGCGTCTCTTTCGCGATCTTCGATTCATCCGTCATGGGTGCTGCAACCCTGGGTTGGCAATCGATGTCCGATGCGCAGCATTCTGGCCGCAATGAGATCGGAGGATCAAGGCGATGGGTGTGGCATGTTGCTCAGTTCGACGGGCGCTTCAGGGGCTTCTAGCCTGCTGCCTTCGACGCAGCACCGAGGAAGCGCTCGACGATCTCCGGCAGCATGGGGTCGACGGGGAGCGTGTAGTGCGTAGTGTTCGGCAGGATGGCCAGTTCGTTCGCGGGCCGCAGAGAGCCATCGAGGCCGGCATCGCGCTGGCCGCCGCCGAGCGCCTTCCAGAACTCGATCATGTGTTCGGGCCGCATGGCGTCGGCGTCGGCGAAGATCAGCAGCGTGCGCGCCTGCAACTTGGCGACGTCGCCGCTCCAGTCGTAGGGGCGTTTGGTCATGTCGCCGACTTTCTGGAAGAGCCTGGTCCAGTCGACATCAGGATAGGCCTGCCCCAGCGGCGACGCCTTGACACCGGGCCCGAGCGTGACAGCGTTGCTTTCCAGCTGCTTGAAGGCCGTGACGACCTCCGGATAAAAACCGTCCTGCTTCATCGTCGCGGACACGAGCACGAGCCGGTCGACCACGCCCGGATGGCGGATGGCGGCCTGCAGCGCGACGGTGGAGCCCAGCGAATAGCCCATGACGTCGGCCTTGCCGAGCTTGAGATGACCGATCAGAGCGGCGATATCGTCGCTCATCGTTTCGCTGCGCAGCGGCCTGTCCGTGTCCGGCGTGCGCCCGTGAGCCTGGAGATGGACGGCGAACACCTGCCGGTGCCTGGCCAGTTCGGGCAGGTTGCTCCCGAAGCTATCCGGGTTGATGCCGCCGTGAAGAAGGATGAGCGGCTTGCCCGTGCCATGCACGCTGTAAAAGAGGTGCTGACCGTTGACGTCCGCGAAATGCTGATTCGACACAGCGGGTTTCTCCTTGGCTTGACCGGGGAAGGCCGCCGTCAGCACGGCGGTTGCCATGGCGGTCTTCAGGAAATCGCGTCTTAGCATATCGTCCTCGCGTGGCATTGCGCCGGCTGGCGCGGTGTTGACCCAGTGATCTACTGCCCTTCCCCGCGTCGGCGATCGTGGTGAGTCACGATCTGCCGGCGAGCAAAGCATCCAGCTGCGCGAACTGTTCGGGCAGACCTTCCGCCGAGCCGGCGAGGGCTTCCTCGAGCGCTTCTTTCGTGGGGTAGATCTCGTGCAGAGTGACCAGCGTCTTGCCTGCATGTTCCTCGAACGTCACGCTAGTGACGGCCCCCTGATCGCTCTCTTCATTCGTCCATACGATGCGCTTGTGCGGCGCCACTTCTTTGTACGTACCGAAGAAGGCGATCGGTTGATCGGAGGCCGGATGGCGGAACACGAGGCGATACGTCCCCCCGGTTCGGACATCCATATCGCACGAGAGCAGCGACAGGCCTGCCGACGCCGGCACCCACCACAGCTTGAACAGTTCGGGTTTGCTCCACGCTTCGAAGACGATGTGCACCGGGGCATCGAACGTGCGCGTCACAGCGAATTCGCGGTCGGACCTGCGTTCCACGACGGTGCGATTCGTGGCGGCGGGACTACCTGCTTTTGCGTTTGGCATCTGCCTTCTCCTTACGTTTCAAGTGCTCGACAAGCTGGTCCAGCGCGTCGAAACGCGCGCTCCAGAGCTGGCGGTGCTGTTCGATCCAGGCGGCCTCTTCTTCCAGCCGGCGCTGCCCGAGCTTGCACGTCCGTACGCGCCCGACTTTCTCCGTGGCCACGAGCCCAGCCTGCTCCAGAATGCTGACGTGCTTCTTCATGCCCGTGAGGGTCATGTGAAATCTTTGAGCCAGATCGGTAATGGAGGCGTCTGAAGCCCCGAGCTGCTCCAGGACGCCGCGCCGGGTGACATCGGCCAGCGCGGCGAAGGTGGCGTCGAGGCGGGCTTGATAGTGAACCATATGGTTCACTGTATGCCGCGCATGGGCGATTTACAAGCGGCGAGCCGCGCAACTCCTGCATTGCTCCGGGCGTACCAGGCGGGATGCTGCCGCGCAGCCCCGTCCTCGTGACCTCATCCAGCCCTCGTCAACCGCAGGGCTGGATGCCAAGTCGCCGAGTGCCCGTCAGAAGAGCCTGGCGATCGATTGATCAGGCCAGGGCTTCTTCACGGCAAAAGGAGGAGAGCCGCCTCCTCCGAAAGAGGGTGGCAGCCCGGGCGGACAAGCCCTAGAAATGCATGGGTCGCGGTGACTGGTCGCGGCCATGGATGCCATGCCACTCGGACGCGCCAACAAAAGAACGCCTCTTCTATAGCCGCGAACCGCCTCGTACGCGATGCACGACGCCAGGCATCTAATGGAGATCGAGTCGACATGAGCAAGCCGTTAGTTCTCTTCCTGGCCGCCTTCGCCGTGGCCGCACATGCGCAGCAGACCGGCGCGCCCCTGTTCTCGGACCATTATGCGAAGACGCCGAGCCAGCTCGCTGCCATATCTCCCACGGGTGGTGCGGGTGGCTCCGGCAACGCCAAGGTGCAAGTTGTCACCATCCTCGGCAATCCGTCCAAAGCCGGGCCTTACAGTCAGCTGCTTCGCGTGGCGCCGCATGCGTCCATTCCCGCACATCATCATGCGGGCGACCGTGTCGGGACCGTGCTGTCGGGCACATGGCATTTCGGCTATGGAACGAAGTTCGACGCCAGCAAACTGAATACCCTGCCCGCGGGGTCGGTCTACACCGAGCCGGCGAATGGCGCACACTTCGCGCAAACCGGTGACGAGGCGGTTACCGTGCTGATCACGGGCATGGGGCCGACGGACACGGTCTACGAAAACCCCGCGGATGATCCGACGGCGACGCACTGAGAAGCACGTCCCATCAACGCTCCGGAAACGAAAATCATGGCTCGTTCCCTCCTCGCAGCATGCCTGGCATTGGCCCTGAGCCTTCCCGTCGTTGCGGCGGTCAAGCCCTTCCCGTCGACGTTTCGCACGCAGGAAATGCAGGCAAACGGCACGACGATCCATGTCCGCGTCGGCGGCAAGGGCCCGGCCGTCGTGCTTCTTCACGGCTTTGGCGACACCGGCGACATGTGGCAGCCGTTGGCCGCCAATCTCGCGCGCGACCATACGGTCGTCGTGCCCGATCTTCGTGGCCTAGGACTCTCGTCGCACCCCGATGGCGGCTATGAGAAATGGAACCAGGCCGCGGATGTGCGAGGAGTGCTCACGCAGCTTGGCATCGATCATGCGGTAGTCGTGGGCCATGACATCGGCACCATGGTCGCTTACGCCTACGCCAGGCGTTATCCCGACAAAACCGATCGGCTGGTGGTCATGGATGCTCCGGTACCCGGCGTCCCGCCGTGGGATCAGATCGTGCGCTCGCCATTGCTCTGGCACTTCGATCTTGGAGGGGCCGATATGGAGCGTCTCGTGGCTGGCCGTGAGCGCATCTATCTGGACAGGTTCTGGAACGACTTTGCAGGCGATCCGGCGAAAATCGATGAAGGCACCCGCCAGCATTACGCCGAGCTCTACGCCAGGCCCGGCGCCATGCATTCGGCATTTGCCCAGTTCCGCTCGATACGCCAGGACGCGGAAGACAACAAGACAGCGCTAAGCCAAAAGCTCACGATGCCCGTGCTGGCCATCGGTGGAGCGAAGTCTTTTGGCGCGAACGAGGCGGCCGTGATGCGCAATGCGGCGACCCATGTCACCGAACTCGTCGTGCCTGACGCCGGTCATTGGCTCATGGAAGAAGCGCCGGATGTCACGGTCGCCGCGGTACGCAGCTTCGCAGACGGGAAGCCCGTCGCCGGCGCGACACCGGGGCCAGACGCCAAACATTGATCTACAGACAGCGCGAAGGCGCTCGCGATGCCGAGCGCCTTCGAATGACCCAATTGAACACCTCAAGAGTGAATCGCCATGCAGATCGACCTGAGCAACAGGACCGCCATCGTCACCGGGTCGACCGCCGGTATCGGACTCTCCATCGCGAAAGGCCTCGTCGCGGCCGGTGCTCGCGTGATCGTCACGGGGCGCACTCGGCAGCGGGTGGACGATGCGATCGCCACCATTGCCAAGGACATCCCCGGCGCCAGGTTGTCGGGTATCGCGGGCGACCTGGGGACGGCCAAGGGCGCACGGGAACTGATCGACGCCGTCCCGGAAGCGGACATCCTGATCAACAATCTCGGCATTTTCGAGCCGAAAGCCTTCTTCGATATTCCCGATGAGGATTGGCTTCGATTCTTTGAGGTGAACGTGCTGAGCGGCATTCGCCTTGCCCGGCATTACGCGCCAGGCATGGCCAAGCGTGGCTGGGGTCGCATTCAATTCCTCTCGAGCGAATCGGGCGTGCAGATTCCCGCGGAAATGGTTCATTACGGCACGAGCAAGACCGCGCAGCTCGCCGTGTCCCGTGGCCTCGCCGAGTCGCTTGCCGGGACCGGCGTCACCGTCAACGCCATCTTGCCGGGCCCTACGCGATCCGAGGGCGTCGGCGATTTCTTCGCGAAAATCGCCGCCGAGAAAGGCATTTCGCAAGCGGAGGTCGAGCGTGACTTCATTGCCACCCATCGCCCCAGCTCCTTGATTCAGCGCCTCGCAACGGTGGACGAAGTCGCCAACCTGAGTGTCTACCTGGCCTCGGATCAGGCCTCGGCCACCACTGGCGCGGCCGTTCGCGTGGATGGGGGCGTGGTGCGGTCCATTGTCTGAAGCCGCCCTTCCAGGAGATCCAACGCTATCGGCACCGATCAGCCGGGCGTGGTGCGCCTGATCGATCCGACCGGTTGCGGCGCGAAAGGCCGGGCCCGGATCGCCAGTGAGGCAATGCGCTCGCCCAGCGCTCCCGGTTGCATGACATGGGCCAAGCGTCGCCCTGTTCGCCATGGAACAGGGCCTGTCAGAATCCGGCGCGGGCCGCTTGGGGCGAGAGAGGCGCTCCACGCGATCGTTTACGGCTTCCGCCACGGCTCCTATGATGAAACAGTGCGGCCCGGGATATGGATCGCAGAGGGGGCGCCAAGGCAGGGAGACATGTCGCAAGACCAGGACCATCCGTTCGGGATTCCGCCCGCGACTGTGATATCCGGGCTGGTCATTCTTGCCTGCATACAGGCAGCGCTTCTTTTTCTCGCGAAGAACAACGCCCCTCTTGCGGTCACTTTCTGGGCGGCATCGTCCGTCATCGACCAGTTTCTCTGGTTTCCATTTGTCATGGCGAGGCTGCGGCGCTCGGTTCATTTGAGAGCGCACTGGGCATTGGCCGGCGCCTTTGCCGCGATGAATATCCTTGCCGACTTGCTGCAAAGCGCCTCCGTTTTTCTCCTTCGCCATATCCCGCCGCTTTACGTGACCACCGCGTGGTATCTGGTCGCGCTCGCCGCACTCATTCCGCTTTTTCTCCTCGTGTCGCTTCCGGCCGGGCGGCGCTATTTCCGCAGCTTTTTGTGGATGGACGCCATCCAGGCGCTTCTCATTACCTGCGCGCTCTATGCCCTGATCCTCCGCGCCGTGCCGTTTGCCCCCATTCCGGATGACGCCGCCAGCCCCACCTTCGTCGTCCGCCTGCTTGGAGCGACCGGTGCCAGCATCGCGCTGTGCCTGCTGCTGCATTACCACGCCGCGGTCAACCTGGATGAGCGGCGCTTCTACCGGCTCTTCGCCATCATCCTGGCCATGACGACCGTGGCGATGACCGTCAACAACGAGGTCACCCTTCACTATCCCGACCAGGTCTGGACGAATGCTCTGCTCTGCTATCCCCAATTCCTGCTGCAGGTGTGGCTGCTATACCGGCTACCTGCCGAGGAGCCGGAGGCGCGAACGGCGCGAAGCAACGACCTGTTCGCGGACATCATCAACATCGGAAGTCCGGTCGTGTCGTCATTGGTGCTGCTGTCACTCGGTCTTGCGGTGCAGCCCCGCGAGCATGTGTTGGGCATGATCGCCATTGTCGTCGCCTTCGCCACGTTCACCATCCGGTCCGTCATCTATCTGCGCAACTTCGAGCAAGCGCAGGCCGGGCTCGAACGCGCCCAGGAACAGCTGAAGGAGCTGTCCTACACCGACGCGCTGACCCACGTGCCGAACAGGCGTGCCTTCGATCTTGCGCTGGAACAGCAGTGGCAGCACAGCGCTCGCCAGGGTCTGCCGCTGTCGCTGCTGCTGATCGATATCGACTTCTTCAAGCAGCTCAACGACATCGCGGGGCATCAGGCCGGCGATGACTGCCTGGCACGAATAGCCGGCGCATTACGCGCCGCACTCCCACGCAGCACTGACGTGCTGGGACGCTATGGCGGCGACGAGTTCGCCGCCATTCTTCCGGACACGGATGCCGAGGCCGCGCAAATCGTCGCGGAACGATTGTGCGAGTCGGTCCGGAAGCTTGCCATCGCGCATCCTGCGACAAACTCCGGCCGCGCCACCATCAGCGTAGGCATCGGAACCTGCGCATGCGTTGCAGAGAGGCATCCGACCAGCTTGTTCGCTGCCGCGGATTCGGCGCTCTACAGGGCGAAAGATGCCGGCCGCGATGGCTGCTCCTCTCAGGATCTCCATCTCGATGGTGCTGGCCTGACAATGCAGCGCTGATCGCGAACCTCCCTATTCGACCGACTTCATGCGCGGCGGCTTGGCAGGGCGTGCGTAGTTCGCGCGGCAAGGCCGTGTCCCGGAGGCCTTGCTCTCGCCTCATCTACCGTCAGGCCCTACTTGCCCACGACCTTGGTCAGCGCCGTCACCGCCTTGTTGAACGCGGCATCGCCACCGGTGGCGCGCAAGGCACCCGATGCCTGATGCCAGTGCAGCTGGGTCGTGGTGCTCTTGCCCTTCTCGTAGCCGTACGTAGTGCCATCGTCGTCGTAGAGCGCGAAGTCGGCATCCTTGCCTGGATAGACACGGATCTCGGCGATCGGCTGTTTCGTGGCGGTTGACGGAATGTCCGAACCCATCGGCACGATGGAGCCGGCGCGGACGAATACCGGGATCTGGTCGATCGGCGCGGCGACCTTGATCCACTGCCCGCCGCTCAATTTTTCGTTGGTCCAGAAGTTGTACCAGTCGCTGCCAGCGGGCAGGTAGACATCTTTCTCCGTCTGACCCTGCTCGGTGACCGGCGCCACCAGGAAGGCGGGCCCGAACATATATTCCGTACCCAGGTTGGAGACCTGGGCATCGCCCGGGAAATCCATCCACAGCGGGCGCATGAAGGGCGCGCCGGTGTCGTGGGTTTTCCTGGCCAGGCTGTAGATATAGGGAATCAGGCGATAACGAAGTTTGTCGTACTTCGCCAGGATCGCCTCGGCCTGGCGGCCGAATGCCCAGATCTCCGCGTGCTTGCGGTCACCGTGAAGACGCAGGGTCGGCAGGAAGGTGCCGTACTCGAACCAGCGCGTGAATAGCTCCGGATAGTCGTTGTTCTGACCGACCGTGTCGCGCGCATCGGAGGGGTCGAGCAACGGCGCCCTGGTCGCGCTGGTGGTCTGCGGCAGGGACTGCCAGCCGCCAATATCGTTACCCCAATAGGCAATGCCGGAGGCGGTCATGTTGAGGCCGGCGGGAATCTGGCGCTGCAGCGCCTCCCAGGTCGGATCGATATCCGACGACCAGAACAGTGCACCGGTGCGCTGCGAGCCCAGATAAGCGGCACGGGAAAGAATCAGCACGCGCTCGTCCGGCTTCCAGGCGCGCATGCCCTGTGCCACGCCCTCGACGTGCACCAGCGGGAACACATTGTGGTAGCGGTCGCCCGAACCGATCGAGAAGAAGTAACCATCCGGCACGAGATCCGGTTCGGTCTCGTCGAGCCACGGATAGTCGAAGCCATGCGAGAGGATGTTGTCGCGCGCGTGCTCCCAGAACCACTGGCGTGCCGCCGGATTGGTGGAGTCGATCAGCGCGCCGGCGCGATCCGAGCGGAACGCCAGGCCGTCGACCGTCTTGCCCTGCTTGTCCTTCAGGAAGTAGCCCTTGGCTTCGAGTTCGCCGAAGTAGCGCCCGGAGCGCTCGAAGCGCGGCCAGATCGAGACGATCGACCTCATTCCCGCCTCATGAAGCTGCTTGTTCATGGCATCGGGATCGGGGAACTCCGCCGGATTGATGTCCAGCTGGCCCATGCGCGTCCAGTAGAACCAGTCGAGCACCATCACGTCGAGCGGATAGTTCTTTTCGCGGTAGGTCTGCGCCACGCGAAGTATCTCGGCCTGGCTGGCGTAGCGCGCCTTGGACTGGATCAGGCCAAAGGCTGCCTTCGGCGGCATCGGCGTCTTGCCCGTGACCCGCGCGTAGGCGGAGTAGATGTCCTCGGGCGTGTCGCCCGTGACGACGAAGAAGCTGACGCGCTCGCCCACGTTCGACTGGAAACTGGTGCGGCCGCGGATGCCGGCGACAAAGCGCGTATCCGAGGGGTTGTCCCAGATGATGCCGTAACCCTTCGATGACACCATGAAAGGCACGCAGACGGTTTCGCCCGTGGGCGCGTCATACCAGTGCTTGCAATCGATGACACGGCCGCGCAGATCGAGCGGGCCAAGACTTTCCTGGTTCTGGCCCATGCCGTAATAGTGTTCGTCCGCCGGTGCCGCGAACGTCGCGCCCACCTGATAGGTCGCCTCGCCCGCCACTTCGTGCGGTGCCATTTCCCAACCGATCATGGTGACGACAGTGGCGCCCTTGGCGTTCTTCACCTGCAGGCGGACCGGCGCCAGGTCGGGCGCGAAGTAACGCTCCATGGTGCCCGGCGTGTGCGGCGGCGGCGCGGCGTCGACATGCAGGGTCAGCGCGGAGGAGGCGAACGTGTCGCCGTTCTGATCATGGGTTTGATGGAATCCCGAAGCATCCGCGTGATCGGCGAGAATGCCGTAGCCGGGCGCTTTCAGCGCCTGCGCCTTGTCGGCGGCAATGGTGATGTGAACGACGTTGGGGCCGTAGGCCTCGACGCTGACCCAGGCGCCACGCCGATCGAGCGTGGCGATGGGTGCCGCGCGCGCCGGGCTGGACGCCGAGGCAAGAAAGAAGGACAGGCCGAGCAAGGCAAGGTGACAGGTCCGCACGATAGTCCCGCAGCATGGAATGGACATCCGCAGCGCGTGGCGCGCGGTCGAATGCTGCGGTTTCTAACACACAAGCTCGGCGGACCCGCCGCCCTGCGCGGCCGGCTGGGCAAATTCGCTATGCCTCCTGTGAGATTTAGCAAAGCGCGGAGGGCCTGCGCATGGCGCTGGCCGCCCTGCCTTGCGCCGGACCGGCGGGCGGTGGCTCGCCGGTCATTCCCCCGGCAGACCCTCGCGCTTCACCGCGTCGCGCATGCGGCCGTAACGCATCCGCGCGAAAAGGCCGGTCCCCTGGATGTCCTGCAATAGCTCGGCCACCTGCTCGTCCTCCGGATCGATGCGCCGCGCCGCCTCGATCCAGCGAACGGCCTCGCGGAAATCGAAGTGCCCGGATTCCCGATCGCCATGCCATTGGGCCAACGCCCTCATGGCCTTGAAATAGCCGCCCTGCCCCAGGCTGGTGACGGTCGGCAGCATCTCGCGCCGGACATGTATCGGAAGCGCGCCGTGCGTCAGGAACGCGCAGCAGAAATGCCGGATGGTGCCAAGGAATTCCCGGGAATACTCGCCGGATGCGCCATCGAACTGTGTCTTGGCCTCTTGCTCCGCCAGCTGCAACGAGCGATGGGCGAACACCACCGCCTCCCGCGCGGCTTCGTCCGCTTCGGCGCCTTCCCAGTCATCGTTGATGATGGGCCGAATCAGCAGCGCCGCCACATTCATCGCGGCGCTTTCGTGCCGGTTGTCCGCGGCCATGCGGAAGTAACGCAATGCGGTCTGCCGATCGCCGAGATTGTCGTAGTAGTTGCCGATCTTGAACTGGCTCGACGCATCTCCGAGCTGCGCCGCCAGGGTCCACATCGGCACCATGGCCTCCTTGCCGTACAGCTCGATGAAAGGCGACAGGCTATTGAAGGGCGAGGCAGCGACATCCGTAACGTCGCCGGTGCGGCCGCTCGCGTACCGATACCACTCTTCGGCGACCTCGGGGCGCCGTTCCACGCCGGCCAGGCCATGCGCGCACAGGAAGCCGTACAGCGCCGCTCCCTGCGCATTGGCGAGTCGATTGAACGCCGCCATCCGGCCCAGCCAGTCCCCTTCCCTGTCGCTTTGCGCCCAGACCTCGTTCGCTTCGTTGATCTGACCTCCCTCGAAGCGGTTGTGGGGAGCGGAGGCGGCGTAGTGGTGGCAAGCCTTGTCGGCACGGCCGATGACCACCCACAGATGCGCCATGTATTTGTGCACGCGGCCGCGCAAGTTGTCGGGAAGCGCGCGTTCGAGCAGCTTCTTGCCGATCCGCAGCTGGTTCTGGGCGAGCCCGGCGTGCTCGTGCAGAAGGTATTCGTCGACCTCGAGCTCATCGAACCAGGCAAAGAAACGCAGAACGTCGCGCTCCGCCTCGTCGAAATGCGCGCACAGCGGCGAATCGGCAAAGGCCAGCATTTCCTCGATGCTGCCGCCCCAGCGCGGCATGCGCAGGTGCACATAACCGACGGCCACCTCCAGCGCATGCGGGTGCAGCATGAACGCAACGCGCAGCCAGTATTGGCTCAAAGGGCCTTGCTGGCTCTGACGCCAGGCGAGGCATTCGCTCTTCAGCAGTGACGGCAGCTCGGCGGGCAGGCGCCGGCAGAACCGGTCGCCGGGCACGTGCTGGCCGCCGGAGCGCGCCAGCATGGCGGCTGTCTCGTCCGGGTCGCCGATGTCGTGCGCGGCAAGCGAGGTCGGACGCTGCCCGCCCGTGAGCCACGCATCCCACCATGACGGCTCGCCCACGGCGGCCACGCTGTAGATCACGCCGGTGAAAGCCGGCCACAGCGTTTCGGCGCGCGCCCTGGAAAGGCCCTCGAGCAGAACGCACAACAGCGCGTCCTGCGCCGTGTGAGCGCAGGCCCACATGTCGCCGGTGATCTTGTCGGAGGTCGATGTGCTGCGATATGTCTGGAACCACGCGGACCAGTAGCTGGCTTCCAGAAGCAGCGGGAACGGACTGCCGGGGCGCGCCGCGCGCCAAGCCTGCAACTGCTCCAGCGCCGCCGGCCCCAGCGCCACGCCGTACGACCCGAAATCGTTGAAAGCGGTCAGATACGCCTGCTGCCCCTTGAGGTCGGTGGCCTGGCCATGGAGCTCATCCAGCGCATGATCGAGCTGTTCCCAGCGCGCCTGCGGCATCCATGTGGCGTAGTCGATCAGTCGATCCCTGGCGGTGGCTTCGGCGACCGAAAGCGCGGGAATAAGGGGCATGTCGGTTCTCCTGAAAAATGGCAATCCATAGGGTTCGAGGCCGGGCTGTGGTGCCGGCCGGCATGAAATTCAAGCACGTGCTGGTTGCTGCTCGATCGCGGGATCGTTCTCAGCGGCCGCTGGCGTCAAGGCCCGACATACGCGGCGAGTTCGTCGGGCGTTCCTTGCGGAAAGGCCTCCCTGAGATAGTCCAGAAATGCGGAGACACGGGCGCTCAGCAGGCGACGTGTCGGATAGAGCGCCCAGAGTGCGATCTCGGGCCCGTCCGCGTCGCCCCAGCGCACCAGTGTTCCTGTGGCGAGATCCGGGCTGACCAGCGACAGCGGGAGGCGCGCGGCACCCGCGCCCCCGCGCACCGCGTCGCGGACCATGACCAGCGATGACAGGCTGAGCACGGGTCTGGCTGTCATGGTCGACTTTCCCGAAGGCGCCCTCATCGTCCAGGTCTCGGCTTCCCGGATGGGGCCGCGAGTCACGACCGGAACAGGTTCGGAGCCGTCGGGGAGCGGCAGGTCCGGGCTCGCCACCACGACCAGCCGGTCGCGCAGAAAGATGCGTCCGACCAGGGTCGCATCGGGTTCCGGGTTGACCCGGATCACCAGGTCGCAGGCCTCTTCGATCATGTCCACGGCGCGGTCCTCCGCCGTGATCTCCAGCCGCACTTCCGGGTAGCGCAGCGTGAAACCCGCGGCGAGCTTTCCCATCGCGGTCTGCGAGAACAGCAGTGGCGCGCTAATGCGCAAGCGACCGCGGGCGGTGCGGCCGCCGGAAGCGATCGCCCTTGCCGTCTCTTCGAGTTCGGTCAGCAGCAGCCCGCTTCGTTCGAACAGGGCGCGCCCTTCTTCCGTGAGCTTGAGGGATCGCGCGCCGCGCTCGAACAGGCGCAGGTCGAGGCTGGCCTCCAGTTCGGCCACGCGCCGCGACAGGGTCGCCTTCGGACGGCCGGCTTCGCGGGCCGCCTTGCCGAAGCCGCCATGGCGGGCCACCAGGTTGAAGTCAGCGAGCGCGAGAAGATCCATAGGTGTCTCGCCAGCGGGACGAAGCGTCCAAGCTTAATGGCTATCCACGAAGAATTGGATCAATAGCATGAGCGGCGTGTTCTCACCCAACCCGGAGTATTGCCATGACTATTCTCGTTACTGGTGCCACCGGCCGCGTCGGCCGCCATATCGTCGACCAGCTCGTCCAGCGCGGCGCCGCAGTGCGCGTGCTGAGCCGCGACCCCGCCAAAGCCCGCTTTCCCGCCGGCGTGGAGGCGGTTCAGGGTGACCTGCTCGACATCGACGCCATGCGCGCCGCCTTCGATGGCGTCCGTACCCTGTTCCTGCTCAATGCCGTCACCGGCGATGAATTCACCCAGGCGATCCTTACCCTCAATCTCGCTCGCGAAGCGGGCATCGAGCGTGTCGTCTATCTGTCGGTGATTCACGCTGATCGCTTCGTCAATGTGCCGCACTTCGCGGTGAAAGCCGGTGCCGAGCGAATGCTCCAGCACATGGGCTTCAGCGCCACCATCCTGCGTCCGACCTACTTCATCGATAACGAGCACATGATCAAGGACGTGGTGCTCAACCAAGGCGTGTACCCGATGCCGATCGGTGGCAAGGGCGTCGCGATGGTCGATGCGCGCGATATCGCCGAAGTCGCCGCGATCGAACTGCTCCGCCGCGATCAGTCCCCCGCCACGCTCCCGCTCGAAACGATCAACCTGGTCGGTCCCGACACGCTGACGGGCGCGGACGTGGCGGCGATCTGGTCGGAAGTGCTGGGACGCCCCGTGGTGTACGGCGGCGACGATCCGACGGGATTCGAGCAGAACATCGCCAGCTTCCTGCCGAAGTGGATGGCCTATGAGATGCGCCTGATGGCCGAGCGTTACGTTAGTGACGGCATGATCCCGGAAGCGGGCGATGCCGAACGACTGACCCGGATGCTGGGTCGCCCGCTGCATTCCTATCGCGGCTTCATCACCGACATCGCGGCCGCAGCCTGAGGTCAGCCGAGACGACATCGCGAGCGAGAGGGCATCTCCCGCCCCCATTCGCCGGCCGGCAAGGGCGTGGGAGGCTCGACGCTGCGATGCGGCGGTGGATTTCGTAAATGCCTTCGCCGTACTTCGCAAATGACTCGTGGCGTCATCTGGCTCAACGTAGCCGGCGCCGCGCTCTGCTCGCCGACCCACCCCTGTCGCCACCTGCAAGTCGCTTGAGACATTCCGTTCCAGGCCGTTGCTGTGACGAAGCCAGGCCCAGCCTCCCGCATCAGGAACCAACGTCGCTTATGACCGCAACCGAGAGCTGTCGCACCTGCCACGGAGCAAGCAACCCAGCCCGGCCGAAATCGATATGGTCTGCGCTTATGCCTCTCGTGCTGGGTACCTGCCTCTCGATACCGGGCTTCTTTCAAGCCGCGCACGCGGATGGCATCGGCCCCAAGCCTTTCATCGACTATTTCCGCCCCATTCCCGTCTCCGGCGAACTTTCCAAAGACGGCTGGGGCGTGGCGACAGTCGGTCCGCGTGACACGCGCAATGGCCTTGAAGATACGACCATGCGTCAATGGAATTACTGGGACGGGCAAATCCTCCGCGGCCCCGATGGGAAGTACCGGCTATTCGCCAGCCGCTGGGATCAGGCGAAGGGGCATGGCGGCTGGGGCGAATCGAAGGCCGTCTCGGCCATCAGCGACAGCGCACTGGGGCCTTACCGCGATCAGGGCTTGTGCTGGCCGGACGACGAGGCCGGCAAAGGCCACAATGTCACGGCGCTGAAAATGAAGAGCGGCGACTACGCCGTCGTGGTGAGCGAGACACGCCATGGCGACGTCTTTGTGTCGCCATCGATCGATGGCCCCTGGAAGCATCTTGGCGAGATCGCGGTGGACCAGCGAAAATTTCATTCGCTCGGCCATCCTGCCGATACGCAACCGCTCCATGGCGAGAACCCGAAGCCCTGGCATGGTTCGAATGTCAGCCTGATGGAGCGGCCTGACGGGCGCTTCGAGATCGTGCAGCGGTCCGGGCAGATCCTGATCAGCAAGAACGGCATCCTCGGCCCGTACGAAGTCCAGGGCGACAGCATCTACCGCGACTTGCCGGGCTTGCCGCAGGACAACCTGAGCGACCTGGAAGACCCGGTCATCTGGTTCAGCGGCGGCTGGTATCACCTGCTGGTGAACAACTGGCGGGATCGCCGCGCCTTCCATCTCATCTCGCGCAACGGCATCACGGATTGGCGATTCCAGGGGCTGGCCTATGAGCCCGGCGCCGATTTCATCCGTTACAGCAACGGCGTGGTGAACCATTGGAACAAGCTCGAGCGCCCCGGCGTGCTGATCGAGAACGGTCACGTCACGGCCATGACCTTGGCGGTGATCGACGTTCCCAAGGATGCCGAGACTGGCAATAACGGCCATGGCAGCAAGGTCATCGTGATCCCCTTCGATGGGGCGGCGATGGATCGGGATCTCGCGCATGCCGACAGCGTGCCTGGCCACGCGCCGAAGTGACCCCGGCTTGACGACTTCGGCCGCTACGAAGAAGCCCGGGCAAGGCCCGGGCTTCGCCTTTCGGGACGTCATTTCCGTTTGCCGATAGTGCCGTGGCCGGCACGGCCGCTACAGCTGGATGATGCCGCGCTTCACCGCCGTCACCACGGCGTGCGTGCGGTCGTTGACGTCCAGCTTGGAGAGAATGCTCTTCATATGCGACTTGACGGTGGCTTCGCTGATGCCGAGTTCGGCGGCCACCTGCTTGTTTCCCAGGCCCCGGGCCACACGATTGAGCACCTGAAGCTCGCGCTCGGAAAGCGTGTCGCCGCTCATGTACTGGGCAAGGTCCGACGCCGCGTCGGGGGACATGACACGCCGCCCGGCCTTTGCCGCCCGGATGGCATCGCGCAGCTCCTTGCGCAAGGAGGCCTTGAGCAGGAATCCGCTGGCGCCGTGCTTGAGTGCATTCGCTACCTGCGCATCGCCCCGGTAGGTCGTCAGGACGAGGATGCATGCGGCCGGGAACTCCGAACGGATGGCGCACATCGCATCGATGCCGCTCATGTCGGGCAGCTGCAGGTCCATCAGGGTGACGTCGGGGCGATGCTCGCGAAAGGCCCCGATGGCCGAGCGGCCGTCATGGGCATTCGCCACGATGCGCATGTCCGTCTCGCCGGACAGCCCGAAGGCCACGCCGTCGCGCAGCAGCGGATGGTCGTCGACCACGAGCACGGTAATCACGCTGGCGTCGCTTGAAGGCATCGGCACTTCACGTTTCGTCGTGGTCGAGCGGACGCATTCTGCGGCCGGCGAACATCATGCTCAAGAGCCCGCGCCATCGGCGCCATGGCCCGTAAGAATGGCGAAACGCCCTGGCGGCCGGCACCAGCAGCTCCAGCGCCGTCCCCATGCCGGGGCGACTGGACAGCGTGAGCCGCGCGCCAAGGTTCGCCGCGCGTTCGTGCATGCCTTGCAGCCCCCAGTGGCCGGCGGGACGGTGCGCCGCCAGCATGTCCACGTCGAAGCCTTGCCCGTCGTCGACCACGCCGAGGGTCAGGTACTTGCGGCCGTAGCTCATGCTGATGTCGATGTGGCTGGCGCGCGCATGGGTGAACGCATTGGCGATGGCCTCCTGCGCCAAGCGCAGTATTTCTTCGCCCGCCGCCGGGTCGATCGAGCGAGGCGTGCCCTCCACCGTCAGTCGGAACGCCGTGTCGGTGTCGTGCGCCAGGTCCTCGCCCGTCTGGCGGATGGCGTCCTCCAGGTCGAACACGTCGCGGGCGAGCGCTCGCAGTTTCGTCACGCGGTCGCGGCCTTCGATGATCACTTCATCCGCCTGATCGAGCGCTCGTTCCATCAGTACACGCGCCGGCTCCGTGGGCGGCAGGCGCTCCATCGCCGACTGGAGCCGCAGCATCAGGCCGTGCACGGCCTGCAAGAACGTGTCGTGCAGTTCGCGCGCGATGCGCTCTCGCTCGGTGTGCCGCTCTTCGAGCAGGCTCCGCATCTGCGTCTTGGCGTACGCCAGGCGCCAGGCGAACAGCATCCATAGCGCAAGGGCCGCCAAGGCGACGGCCAGCAGCATGAACAGGCCGGTCTGGTAGAACGCCGGCTTGACGCTGAAGTCCAGGGGGGCCGCCTCTTCCCAGCGGCGCCCATCCAGGCTGGCCGCCACGCGGAAGCGATACGTTCCCGGCGGCAGATCGGTATAGAAGGCCTGACGACGCTGGCCTGCCTCGATCCAGTCTTGCTCGCGCCCATCGAGGCGATAACGGAAACGGAGGTGCTGCGGCACGGCCAGCCCGATCGCCGTGTAATCGATCTGCACGTCGCGAGTAAGCGCCGGCAACGCCAGGCCGTCGGCCAGCGGGTAGCGGCGCCGATCCGCCGTAAGGCTTTCGATGTGGATGGGCAGCGCGTCGCCCGCCTTCATGCCGGCGCGGGGATCGAAGGACTGCAGGACGACACCGTTGGCAAGCCAGAGCGAGCCGTCCGGAGCGCGCGTTAGTTTCTTCTGGAACGGCGCGAATCCGCCGCGCACGCCATCGTGTATGTCGATCACCTTCGCGCTCACTGCATGCGTCGGCTGGCGGAGCGCGTCCTCGATGTCCGCGAGCCCGATCTGGGCCAGGCCGCAGGAGGTGGCCAGCCAGAACGAACCGTCTTCGCCATCGGCCAGTCCATGGATGGCGTCGCAAGGCAGGCCGTCCTTGGCGGAAAGGACGCGCAGGGCGCCGTCCTTGAAGGCGATCAGGCCCTTGTCCGTCGCGCCGAGCACGAGCCCGTCCCGGGTCACCGCGATATCGAGCACGGGCGAATTCACGCCGGTGGAGATCGATCGTGCCGGCGCACCGGCCTGCACGATGTCGCCGCTCCTCAAGCCAACCCAGATGCCGCCGCCGGCGTCCGATGCCAACGATCGCGCCGATGAAAAGGCGGGCGACTCCATCGATTCGACCGTTCGGTCCTGGCGAATGCGGACGACCCTCGAGGGTTGCCCTCGCACCACGGCCCATATGTCGCCTTCTCGATCTTGCGCCAAGGCGAAGATCATGCCTTTCAGCGGCTTTCCATCGCGGTCGGGAACGACCGTGAATTTCCCATCCGCATAAATCCACAAGCCTTCGTCGACGCCGACCCAGACGCGTTGCGCACGGTCTTCGAACAGACTCGTCACCTGCGTGCCCGGCAGCTCCTTGCCCGCACGCAGCGAGTGGAACTGCCCATGTTCGAGCACGTCGAGGCTGCTGGCCGTGCCCGCCCAGATCTTGCCGTCGTGCGTGGCAAGCACGGCGTCGACTTCATCCACGCTCAGCCCTTCGCGCGTGGTGTAGCTCCACGCCTTGAAGTCGCGGAACCGGTCGAGCCCGGCGGACGTGCTCACCCACATGTTCCCTTCCCGGTCTTCGAAGAAGGCATAGATGCTGTCGCCGGTGAGGCCATCCTTGGTGTCGAAGTGATCCACCCGGCCCGATGCCCAGCGGTAGATGCCATGATCGATGGTGCCTATCCACAGCGCGCCCTCGCGGTCCCTCGCGATGGCTTGCACGGCGAGAGAGCTTCCCGCCAGCGCAGGCATCTGGAACGCTTCCCACTGCGCTGCGACCAGGCGTTGCAGTCCCAGGCCCGGGCCCGCCAGGGGCAGGCCGACCCAGATCTCGCCCGCAGGCTCGCGCGCAAGCACCAGGATGCCCGGCGCCCCTGACTTGATCTTGGCCTCGACGGGAAATGAGCGGGATGCCGTGTGCTCGCGCCATTGGATCAGCGCGGTGTCGGACCCCATCCAGAACGTGCCCTTGCCGTCGGTGACCATGCGGTCACAGCAGATGCCTGCCGCGTCGAGCCCGTCCGGTTTGCCGTGGCAGATCACGCCCGTGTCCGTGATCTCGCATAGCGGCTTGGCTTCCTTGTTGCGGGTGAGCAGCCAGACCTTGTCGTTGTCGTCCTGCGCGAACGAAACCACTGCGCCGCTTATGCCGGCGTAGTCGGTGAGCTTGCCGTCCTTCCATCGACTCAGGCCGTCCCGCGTGCCGATCCACAGGCTGCCATCCTTCGCGCCGAACAACGCCAGGACGAAGGCGCTCTTCAGCCGGCTTGCGGTCAGGCTGTCCAGCGGCACGAAGCGCGCGCCGTCGTAGCGGACCACACCGGCCTGCGTGCCGATCCAAAGGTAGCCATCGGAGGTCTGCGCCAACGGGAAGGCGGGTGCGGGAAGGTCGCCGTCCTGCAATCGCCAGCCGGTGTGCCCGTACTGGGACATCAGACGGCTCGCGTCGACCGCGCGCGTGACGCCGGCGATGCCGAGCATCGCCCATAGCGCGAGCACCACCATGCCGCGCAGCCAGGCAAGACGGTGGCGATGCCGGCATCGAATCTTCTCTGCGCCGCGTGCCACTGCCCTCTTCCCCTCAAGTCACATCCCGGGGCGCGATCTTCGCCCAAGACTGGCCAATTGCAACTCCCGGCATGGACGATTTTGTGGTGGCGTCCAGCTGTCATGCCCCTAAAGAGTGAGTGCTTCGCGCCCCGCATGGGGATGCCGCGCGCAGAAGGCGGCACCTACGCTGAGCGCATGCAGCGACTTTTCTCGATGTTTCCGGCCGGCCTGCCGGGTGTCGGCCTGGCCTGCCTGCGGCTCGCGGCGGCGTTTGCGCTCTGCCTGGCCACCCAGTCGGCGCGCGCGCGGTTCCCGCTGGTGGCCTGGTCTCTGGAGGTGTTCTGCTTCCTGCTGATCATCGGCCTGGCGACGCCCGCGCTGGCGGCATGCTGCGCCATGGCCGGTACGTACGCATTGATCCACGGCGATGGTGCGGCGTGGCCGTGCGCGGGCGTCGCCATTCCGGCCGCCATCGCGCTCGCCCTGCTCGGGCCGGGCGCCTATTCCGTCGATGCCCGCTTGTTCGGCCGGAAAAGCGTCGTCCTCAACGATCCCGATGCACCCGGCGGGCGCAAGGATCGATCGTGATCGCATGTGCGTGTCCAGCGGACGACCGCCGTCCACGCACGGCATTGCCCCCACTCACAGCGACGCAGGATCAGCCATGAAACGCACCGCCATGCTCTTGATTGCAGGGACCCTGCTGACGGCGGCGCGGCAGCCTGTCCGCGCGACGCCAGCGCAGCCATGACATGAGCCGCCGCACGACGTGACGCCGCGCGCGGCTTGCGCGATGTCCGTCCCGAAAAGCTTCCCTGCCCCAACCCAAGGAGATCTGAAATGAGAAAAGCTCTTGCCTCTCTCGCGCTCGGCATCGGCACGATGCTGGCCATGAATACGTCCGCGCAGCCGGCCGCGCCCGTGATGCCCAAGCCCTCGAACAAGCCGGCCATCGTGCTGGTACACGGCGCGTTCGCCGACACTTCCAGCTGGAATGGCGTGGCCAGGATCCTGCGCAAGGACGGCTACTTCGTGATCGCCGCGGCCAACCCGCTGCGCGGCGCCAAGAGCGACGGCGCGTACATCGGCAGCCTGGTCGCCGATCTCAAGGAGCCGGTGGTGCTGGTCGGGCATTCGTACGGCGGCGACGTCATCACCGAAGCGGCCAATGGGCACGCCAACGTGAAGGCACTGGTCTATGTCAGCGCGTTTGCGCCCGAGCCGGGCGAGACGCTGGGTGAGCTGACCGGCAAGTTCCCGGGCAGCACGCTCGGCGAGGCCTTGGCGCCGCCAGCCGATCTCGCTGATGGCGGCAAGGATCTGTACATCCTGCAGGACAAGTTCCACGCCCAGTTCGCCGCCGACGTACCCGCTGCCGACGCCGCCCTGATGGCGATCACGCAGCGTCCGCTGCTGCAGGCGGCGCTCAATGAAAAGGCCGGCGTCGCTGCGTGGAAGAACCTGCCGTCCTGGTGGGTCTACGGCGATGCGGACAAGAACATCCCGCCGCAGGCCATGGCCTTCATGGCCAAGCGCGCGGCAGCCAAGGAGACGGTGGTGGTCAAGGGCGCCTCGCATGTCGTGATGCTGTCGCATCCGGACGTGGTGGCGCGGCTGATCGAGAAGGCTGCCGCCTCTCATTGAGCGAGCATCGTCGCCGGCGATCGCCTGAGACTGCCGCGCCGCAACGGCGAATTTCGTAAAGAAATTCGCCGTATTTCATCAATGACTCTCCGGGTGATCTGCGCCAACGTGGTTGGTGCCGCTCTTCCGCGGCACTGACTCCCGCTGCCGCCAACGAGCCGATGATGACCGCCAAGCATGGATGGGCCTTCTGCGTGGCCGTCGCCGCCGCCACTTTCCTGCCGCAAGCTGCCGCCGAGCAGCGCAGCCTGTCGCAGGACTGGCGATTCCGGCGCGGCGATGCCAAGGGTGCCGACGTAGCCGCGTACGACGATGGTGCATGGCGGCAGGTGTCGGTGCCGCACGACTGGTCGATCGAGGACAAGCCCGATGGCTCCCCGCCCTTCGATCGCGATGCCGTCAGCGGGCAGGATTCCGGTTATCTGCCCGGCGGCGTCGGCTGGTACCGGCGTCATCTCGTGCTCGATGCGCAGCAGGCGGCACAGATCGTGCGAATCCGTTTCGAGGCGATCTACATGGATGCCGACCTGTGGATCAACGGCGAGCATGTGGAGAAGCACCATTACGGCTATAGCGCGTTCACGGTCGATCTGACCGGCAAGGTGCATGCGGGCGACAACGTGCTGGCGATCCGGGTCGACCACGCCGATCCGTCGTCGCGCTGGTATGCCGGTTCCGGCCTGATCCGGCCGGTCGCGCTGGAGCTGCTGCCGCCCGTGCATATCGAACCGGACAGCATCCAGGTCACCACGCCGGTGGCTACCCGCGAGACAGGAAAGGTGGTCGCGCGCATGGCCGTCGCCAATGCCTCGCCAAAGGCGCAGAGCGTGGAGGTGATCTCGCGCATCCTGTCGCCGACCGGAAACACGGTGCGGCAGAGCGAACGCAAGGCGACGCTCGCGCCGGGGGCGCAGGCGACCGAAGAGGCCTCGTTCGAATTGAGCGAGCCGGCGCTCTGGTCGCCCGATTCGCCCAACCTTTACGTGCTCGAGCAGACCGTCCGCACCGCCGATGGCAAGTCGGATGTCCGCCGTACGCGGTTCGGCATCCGTACGATCGCCGTCGATGCGGTCCACGGACTGCGCATCAATGGTCAGTCGTTCGTGCTGCGCGGCGGCAACATTCATCACGACAACTACATGCTTGGCGCGGCCGGCCTGCCCGCTGCGGATGCGCGCAAGGTCGCACTGATGAAGGGCGCCGGCTACAACGCCATCCGCAGCGCGCACAACCCCGCCAGCCAGGCGACGCTCGATGCCGCGGATGAGCTGGGCATGCTGGTCGTCGACGAGGCGTTCGACGCGTGGAGTCGCAGCAAGAAGTCGCAGGATTACGCCCGCTTCTTCGCGCAGGACTGGCGCGCCGACCTGGACAGTCTCGTGCTGAGCGGACGCAATCATCCCAGCGTGCTGTTCTGGAGCATCGGCAACGAAATTCCCGAGCAAGGCACCGCGCCCGGCATCGAGACCGCGCGCCAGATGACCGCTCACGTCCGCCGGCTCGACACCACCCGCCCGATCACCCAGGCGGTCAGTTTCGGCGGGCCGGAAGCCGACGGCCAGTTCGCCGTGCTCGACGTAGCCGGCTACAACTATCACGCGAATCAGTTCGCCGAGGATCATCGGCGCTTTCCCGAACGGGTGATGTTCACTTCCGAGTCCACGCCGAAAGACGCCTTCGTCTATTGGCGCAGCGTCGAAACCATGCCGTGGGTGCTCGGCGACTTCGTCTGGACGGCCGTGGACTACATCGGCGAAACCGGCATCGGCTGGATGGGTTACAGCCAGGACTGGCAGAAGCTCGGCCCGTATCCGTGGCACCTCGCCTACTGCGGCGAGATCGACGCCACCGGGCGCAAGCGTCCGGCGGCTTATTACCGGGAAGTGCTGTGGAAAACCGGCATCGACCCGATCTCCGCTTTCGTCAAGCAGCCGCCTGGCACGGAGGATTTGCCGGATCGCCATCTCTTCCCGATCACGCCGCCGCATCTGGATTGGTCGCTGGACGACGTCCATCCGAGCTGGACCTGGCCGGGACAGGAAGGCCGGCCGCTCGACGTGGTCGTCTACGCCGAGTATCCCGAGGTGGAACTCCTGCTCAACGGCAAAAGCCTCGGGCGCCGGCCGGTCGGTGTGGAGACGCAGTACAAGGCGACCTATCAGGTGCCCTACGCACCCGGCCGCCTGGTTGCGGTCGGCTATCGCGACGGCCAGCCGGCCGCGCGCTGGGAATTGCGCACCGAGGCGGCCCCGGCGGCGCTGCGGCTATCGGTCGATCGCGCCCGCTTCCGCGCCAACGGGGAGGATCTGGCTTACGTCACCGCGGAACTCGTCGATGCCGATGGCGTGCCGATCTATGCGCAGGCGCATGACCTGCCGATGAGCGTTCATGTCGATGGCGCCGCGCGGCTGGCGGGTGTCGGCAACGGCGATCCGCACGATGCCTCCAGTTTTCAATCCGGCCGGCGACGCAGCTTCCACGGGCGGCTGGTTGCGGTGGTCAGGGCCGTGCAAGCCGGCGTCGCCACCGTACGCGTGGAGGCACCGGGCCTGCTGCCGCAGGAAGTACGCATCGACGCTATTTCACCGTAAGCCACGCATGCTCGCCACGCGCCTTGCCTGCCATGATGGCGCTTCGTTCTCCGGCGCTCAGATGGCTGCCCTGGTGCTCGTGCACTACCTATTTATCCACTTCGAGCTCGTCGAATCAGGCGAGGAAGCGCAGGGCATGGCCGGCTTCCAGAAAAAACGGGAACGGGCTGTCGGGACGCGATGGGCGCAAGGCCCTGGCCACATACGCCTACTGGCCTTTGCGTTCAACGGCGTAGCCAGGGGCTGCATAGCAATTATCGAATTCATGTCTGGTGATGGCGGGCGTGATGCTCGCTGCAGCCGTTCCGTCGCCCGGACTTCGGCGGTGCGCAAAGTGTTCCCGGTTGCCGCCTCAGCGGCTGGGTATCGTATCGACGATCACGAACGACGGATGTGGCACGGGGTTGGCGTTGTGGTGGCCGGGTGTCTTTGACCCACGGCTGAAAAAGTCCAGTCAATCGTGCCCCGTGCACTCGATGAGAGTCGCCGACATGCCCGCATGTTCATCTGGGCCAAGAGACATGCGAGACTGGATTTTCGCGTACATCACGAGTCGAGCTGTCGATGGAAGGCAAGCGGGTTTTACCGGTTGGTCTAGCCTTGAGCGGCGTGGCAGTCATGTCGTTCGCATCATTGGCGCCGGCAGCTTCAGCCCCCTCACCTACGGCCATCCGCGCGAGCGAATTCGTCGGCGCCATCCAGACCACACCGCAAAGCCACGCGGCGACGCTGGTGCAGACGCCGTCCGGGTTGGTTGCGGGATGGTTCGGTGGCAAGGAGGAGCGAGACCCAAGTGTGGGCATTTGGGTATCGAGGAAACGAGATGGGCGATGGTCCACGCCTGTCGAGGTTGCCAATGGCATGCAGCCGGACGGCACGCGTCTCCCGTCTTGGAATCCCGTGTTGTTCCGTACGACAGGGGGCAACATGATGCTTTTCTATAAGGTGGGCCCCGATCCTCGGCATTGGTGGGGCATGCTGAAAACCTCCAGTGACGACGGCGCGCATTGGTCGGCGCCGCGCCGGCTTCCGGATGGCGTGCTCGGGCCCATCAAGAACAAGCCGGTGCAGTTGGCCGATGGCACCATCGTCAGCCCATCCAGCACGGAGAGCGATCACTGGGTCGTGCACTTCGAGCGCTCCACGGATGGCGGCATCAGTTGGACCCGCATCGTGCCTCCGATGGGGGCGCAGCCTATCGAGGCGATCCAGCCGTCGCTGCTGGCGCATCGCGACGGACGCCTGCAGGCCGTCGGGCGCAGCAAGCAGGACAGGATCTTCAGTACCTGGTCCCGCGACGGCGGCCGCACCTGGTCGCCGATGCGCTTGCTGGATCTGCCCAACCCCAACTCGGGGATCGACGCGGTGGTTCTCGCCGATGGCCGTTCGCTCGTCGTCTACAACCCCACACGGCAAGGCAAGCAGTGGTCGGCTGGCCGTTGGCAGCTATCGGTAGCCCTATCTGGCGATGGCGAGCATTGGCACAAGGTTCTCGATCTGGAGAACACGCCGGGTGCCGAGTTCTCTTATCCGGCCGTCATCCAGACCGATGATGGCCTGGTTCACATCGTCTATACATGGAAACGGCAGCGGATCAGGCATGTCGTGGTCGATCCGCGAGCACTGAAGTGACGTAGCTGGCTGATGGGGCGATGTCGATTCGTCGCTTCCCCGTTCGTCGCAGGGATGGAGATGCCCTACTCCGCCTCAAACCAAGCCGAACCAGGAGACCTCGCATGAACAGCAAGAACACCATTTGCCTCTGGTACGACGGCACGGCCCTGGAGGCCGCCACCTTCTACGCCAAGACGTTCCCGGACAGCGCGGTCAACGCCGTCCACCATGCGCCGGGCGACTACCCGGACGGCAAGCAGGGCAATGTCCTGACGGTCGAGTTCACGGTCATGGGCATCCCCTGCCTGGGTCTGAATGGTGGTCCTGCGTTCAAGCACAACGAGGCGTTCTCGTTCCAGGTCGCGACGGACGACCAGGCCGAAACCGATCGCCTGTGGAACGCGATCATCGGCAACGGCGGCAGCCCGAGCGCCTGCGGCTGGTGCAAGGACAAGTGGGGCCTCTCGTGGCAGATCACCCCGCGCGCCCTGATGGCTGCGATCACCGACCCCGATCCCGCCGCGGCCAAGCGCGCGTTCGACGCCATGATGACGATGACCAAGATCGACATCGCCCAGATCGAGGCCGCTCGACGCGGCTGAGGCCGACGCGGCGTCGGCGTCCGTCGGCGCCCTCGTCATCGATGTCCAGACGCGGCGCTAGTCGATTCGAGCGGGCGGCGGAAAAATCGGCCGCTTGAAGCTCGGCGCCGGCAGCGTCACGTCGGTCGGCAGATCTTTCATTTCGCCCGTGCGCAGAAAGGCATACACCGCCTTCTTCGCCGCCAGCTCGTTGCGCAGCTGATAGAACGCGCCGTCGTGGCCGCCTCGATGCACGACGATGCCGCGGCCGCGGGAGAAGTACGCCGGCCTCGGCGAGGGGATTTGCGCGTTTCAAAGCGCTTTCGCCACGCCTGCCGGGCGCAACTCAGGACGCCGGTGGACCTAGTTCGGGTTGGTCGGCGCCAGCCGCTTCAGTGCGCCGGCAACGATGTCGCTGAAGACTTTCGCATCGCCATAGGCCCGCGCTGCCAACATGGCGCCGTACACCATGGCCATGAAAGCCTCGGCCTCCTGGCGAGCCGATCCCTGCAACTGGAAGCGACCCAGTTGAGCGCCGCGAGTCATCACTATTTCCAGCCAGTTGGACAGGTCGCGGAAATGCGCGCGCACCTCCTGCGCCAGATCCGCCGGCAGCGTCGGCAACTCGGTGGCGAGGATGCCGGCCACGCAGAAAGGCGCCGAGGCGTCGGCAATGCACTTCTCCCAATATCCCGTGTACATGCGCAGCTGCGCATCGGGGTCGAAAGCGCCATCGCCGAGCTGGCGCGTCTGCTCCACGATGACGGCGCGGGATTGCTCCACCACCGCCTTGGCCAGGTCCGACTTGGCGGGGAAATGGTGATGGATGCTCGCCTTGCGCACCTGCACCTCTTCGGCGACATCGGCATAGCTGAAGCCGTTGTATCCCCGGGTCTGGATCAGGTGGCGGGCGGAATCGATCAATTTCTGCTGTGTAGTCATAACAGCCATTCTATCACTAGGTAGGCTCATGAGGCTTTGTGTTCGGTCAAATCCATTGTTGTTGACAGCGCAATCTACCTACTAGTAGGTTTATTCGACTTTGATACGGAACCCTTCCATGAACTCGCTGCGCCATTTCTATTTCCTCCGCTCCGCCGTCGCCTTCTCCTGGGTCGCCCTTGCCTTTCTTGCAGCCGGCGCCCCGACGTCCGTCGTCGGCGCACTACTGGTGATCTACCCCGCCTGGGATGCGCTCGCCAACGTGATCGATGCCCGGCGAAGCGGAGGTCTCGACGTCAATCCCGGCCAGAGATTCAACGCACTCGTCAGCATCGTCACCGCGGCCTGCATGGCGGCGGCTTTCGCTCTGCACGGCAATGCGGGCGGTGTGCTGGTGTTCGGCGCCTGGGCGCTGCTCGCCGGGCTGTTTCAACTGGCGGTCGGCATTCAGCGCCGCAAGCTCGGCGGCCAGGCTTTCATGATGATCAGTGGCGCGCAATCGGCTGTGGCGGGCGTGTTCTTCATCATCAAATCCTTCGGCGTGGCGCCTACGATTGCCGAGCTCGCACCCTATGCCGCGTTCGGCGGCCTGTATTTCCTGCTGTCGGCGCTCTGGCTTACCTTCAAGCGCAACCGCGCCGAGGTCCCGGCGTGAGCGCGCGGTCTTCGCACACTAGCGCTCAAAGAGCCTCCAATGCCCCTCGGAGATAACCTCCACGGCACTGTCGACCACCTTGATCGCCGTCTCGTCATCGAGCGCGTAGCCCGGCACCGGCACGCGCGCGGCCCACTGCTCGGCGTCGGCCATGGTGTTCTCCGGGCAGGCGGGGTTGTCCAGGTGCGGAAAGATCGAGAAGTCGACCATGCCCAGCGCGCTGTCGCCGCCAGTGGCCGGCTTCCAGCCCACGAACTCTTCGCCGACGTGCGGAGCCATCACCATGCTGCCGGCGCTCAATCCCACATAGACCGTGTCGTTGAGCGACGGAAACAGATCCGTCAGGCCCGATTCGCGCATCCAGTGGTGCAGATACAGGACATCGCCACCACACACCAGCAGCGCATCGGTCTCCCGCACCAGGGGAACCCAGTTCTCCTTGTCGATGCTGGGCAGCGCGGTCAGCTCGAGCATGCCCACGGACTTCCAGCCCAGCTCGACCATGGGCGTAGGCGACTGCCCCGCGATCTGCCGCCACGTCATGACCGCGGTCCCGGGAAACATGCCGTACATCGCCGTGGGTATGCACAAGGCGGTGGATTCGGCGATGGGCTTGCCCAGCAAGTCCACGAGAGCGTCGCGGATGCTCGGGTTGCTGACCCCGCCGGAGGTGAGGAGAAGCTTCATTGCGCCTTCCTTGCCCATCGGGCGCCTGGGCCGACCTCGGCGAGGTATCGAAGCCTTCCGCCGCCGGATTCGAGGGCCGAGGAGTCAATCACGGCGCCTCGACCCGCACAAGTGAGCGAGTCGGCCGGCGCACGCGGAGCTCGCCCACTGACGGTTTCAGCCATCGATGACCGCGATGGCGTCGACCTCGACCAGGTACCCCGGCGATAGTGCCTTGACGCCCACCAGCACGTCGGCCGGCTTGTGATCTCCGAACAGCGTCACCCGGGCCGCCTCGATGATCGGCAGGTGCTCGTCACGGCTGTAATCGACGACATAGATCGTGATCTTGGCCACTTGCGCGGGCGTGGCGCCGGCGGCGGCAAGGGCCCGGCCGAGATTGGCGAAGACCTGGCGTGCCTGCGCCGCCAGATCGCCGTGGCCGACGAGTTTGCCGTGGACGTCTTCAGGCTCCTGCCCGGCGACGAATACCAGCCGGGCGCCCGTCGCGACGACCACCTGGGTGTAGGTCTGTGGCGTAGGCAGATCGTGGGGGTTGATGCATTCGAGCGCCATGTGTCGGTGACCTTCGGAGTGTTGACGTGTCTGAGGTGGCCGTGCGATGGCGAGATCAGCTCATGTTGCGTTGACGACTTTCTCCTGCACCTGCGTTCGCCGGATGAGGTCGTCACGCTCGAAGCTCTCTGAAGCCTGCGGCCGAATATGCCCATCATGATTGAAGCATCAGCACCCGCCTTCGCCCACTGGGGCGAACCCTGGCTCGCGCCCATACCCCGCGCGCCGGTCACTTCGAGTCGGCGGCTCCGGCCATGAAGAATTTAAGCGTCCGCACGAACTCGGCACGCAGGCTCGTCGCGTCATCCTCCAGCCAGCGGAGTACCGCGCCCAGATAGAGGAAATGCAAGTGACTGGCCAGCAGCGGCGCGGCCATGTCGCTGCGAACCTCGCCAGCTTCTTGCGCCTGCGCGATCAGCTGCGCGTAGAGCGGCAACATATCCGAGTCGCTCTGCCCGGGCTGCCCGTCGCCGATGGCCTGGAAGCGATAACGAATGTAAGGCGCGGCGTAGTCGCGGTGCGACTCCCACCATTGCGCCGAGGCGTCCAGGATCGCGGCAAGGCGCGTCTGCAGCGTGCGGCGTGCCATCGCCTTGTGCATCAGTGGCCCGAGGTCATTGGCCAGCTTGCCGTGCAGGGCATGCGCGAGCGCCGCCTCTTTCACGGGGAAGTGGTTGTACAGCGTGCCGCGGGCGACCCCTGCTTCGGCGGCGATCTGCTCCATCGTGACGGCGTCGTAGCCGAACTGCCAGAACAGTGTCAGCGCGACGGTCGAAAGATGATCGCGGGTGCGATCGCTTTTGCCGCGTTGTCGGGTTTGCGTGAGTGTGGACATGCCCAGCCTGATATTGAACAATGACCAATATTGAACATCGTTCAATATTGGTCGGGCAAGCATAACATGGGCGGCGATCACGAGCCGCTGCCGATGCATGCGATCCCGCGTTCGCCACGTCTGGTCGAGGTTATCCGATGTCCCGCACTGCCGTTCCCGTCATTATCATCGGTGCCGGCCTTTCCGGTCTTTCGGCTGCCTTGGCGCTGGCTCGCGCCGGCCGCGACGTGGTCGTGCTGGAGGCAGCCGATCAACCGGGCGGCTGCTGCTCCACCACCCGGGTGAACGGCTACACGTTCAACAACGGCGCCGTCTATGTGGCTGTACCGTCGCTGCTCCGCCGGACGTTCGGGCAGCTCGGGCTGGACTTCGACACACAGGTGCCGCTGGTGCCTGTCGACCATCCGCACGAAACACATCTGGACGACGGCACGGTGGTGCATCTGGGAGCGCTCGATACGGCCCGGGTGGAAGGTGCGCAAGGGTCCGCTCGCACCGCACTGTTGCGCGACGGCCTGCACAAGCTGCATGAGGATTGGCAGCCCCTTTATCGTCGATTGCTCGATGACGTGTTGCCGTTCGAGCCGTCCCTGCCGCGAACGCTGGCGCAGCTGTGGCGTTATCTGCCGAAGCTGGCCGGCCGCGCCGACCGCCTGATCGCACGTTATTTTCCGGATGCTTCGCTGCAGGCGGCCGTGGCCTCCATTCTTCTCTATACAGGCACTGCGCCCGAGCGCCTGCCGGCTTCCCAGCTCATCGGCCTGCTTGCCTTGCTGGAGGAAGGCTTTCATCTGCCGAGGACCGGTATGGGTGCGGTGACGTCAGCCTTATGGCAGGCGCTTCGGGAGAAAGGCGTGCCCGTGCGTTGCGGCTGCAAGGTCGAGCGGATCGAGGTCGGCAGCCATGGCGTGACAGGGGTGACGCTGGCGGATGGCACCCACTTGCCGGCGCGCGATGTCATCGCCACGTGCTCCGGCATCAGCGTAGTCAACCATTTGCTGCCCGCCGCGGCCTTGCCGCGCGCCTTGCGTCGGGTCGCGCGCAAAGCGCCGCTGTCGCACCGCGCCGTCGCCATCCAGCTCGGCGGTCACTTTGGCGGCCAGCCGAAGTCCTTCATCGTCAACCATGTTCCCGCCATGAACAGGCAAGGCGAGATGCACCGCGTCGCGACCGGCGTGCCTCGCTGGCTTTCCTGGACATCTCCCGGCCAGGTACTGGGCGACGTGGCGCCGGCCGGCAGGGCCGTCATCGAAATGTATGCACCGGTGTCCGGTATCGAAAATGCCGAACAGTGGACGAGCGCCATGACCGAACGCGCGCTGGAGGGACATCTGGCAGCGCTGCGGACGCATTTGCCGGCCATGCGCATCGACACGGTGAGGACGATGGATCCGCCCGCCTTCGCGCACGAGCGGCATCTATACGAGGGTGCGCTCTATGGCATCGCGCCGGGCGCCAATCCCAATGCCTATTTTCCGCATCGCACGGCGCTTCCGGGTTTGCATATGGCCGGCCAGACGACGTTTCCGGGTTTCGGCGTACCCACGGCCATGCTGTCGGGACTGCAGGCGGCGGCCGGCTTGCTGGCACAGGATCGATAGCAATCCCAGCGCGGTACTGGCGCACCATCGACAACGTCGCTTCGAGATCGCTTCCATGCCATCTGTCCCCGCCTTGCTCAGTGCCATGTACGACCTCGGCTTTGCGCTGTTTCACCTGACCTTCTGGCGATGGCTCGGGTGGCCTCGATCCCTCGAAGGCAGCGGACGTCTCAACCAAAGCATCACGCAGACGCTGAACCTGATGCTGAGCTACGTGTTCTTCGTCTATGCGGTGGCCATCGGCCTGGCTTCCGCGCCGGCCCGGTTGGCGCTGGCGGGATGCGGGTTCTGGCTGTTGAGGGCGCTGGCGCAGCCCGTGCTGTTCGCGAGGACGCGCCTGAGCTGGATCATGACGGCCGTGTTCGTCGTGGGCGCGGCGCTGCACGCCGCGGTCTATCTGCCGTACTGATGCAGCAGCATTGCCGGAGGCGCTCTTCCCCTGTGGGCTGACGCCATGAAGCAGTAGCCGTTCGCCGCCGCGGCCTATAGTCTTCTCCTCCCCTGGATGCTCAAGGATGAGGTGCTGCTCTTGGATGACACGACTGCCCGGCTGGTGCAACACAAGCGGAGCCTGTGGCGGGGCGCCCTCATTTCGCCATGGGTCGTGCCGGTGGGCCTGGCGCTTCTTCTCGGGATCGCCGCGCTCATCGGCAGCATTTTCGGCACCGACGAACACGTCCCGTCGGAGCCAGGCGTCGTCGTGGGGCTGCTTATTCTGGTCGTCGTCTTCGGCGTGCCGTTTACCTATCTGGTCACCTTCGTGTGCGTGGTTCCAGTGGCGCTCCTGCTGCGGTCGCTGCACGCGCTTTCGGCGGCCCGGCTATGCCTTTGGTGCGGCCTGCTCGGACCGGTGACCATGTATGCCTACGCGTGGTCTCTCAAAGGCCAGCCGGAGAAGATCCTGGAGCCGCTGGGCCTGGTCATGGCGACGAGCTACGGACTGATCTCCGGGGCGGCCTTCTGCATGGCATCCGGCGTGCGGCTGTTCGCGCGTCGCGGGCATCGGCCCGCATCTTGATAGAAGCCGCTGCCGTCAGGGCGGCAGTCCCCGCCGGTAGCGCGCCATCTTGTGCGCCGTGCCGCAGGTTTCCATGGCGCACCAGCGGCGGCGCCGGTTCTTGCTGGTGTCGAGGAAGAGCCACCCGCACGAACTCGTATTGGCGCAGCGGCGTAGCTGCGCCGACGCCGGGCCGCTCATCAGCTGCAACGCATCGAGCGCGATGCGCTGCAGCGGCAGCAGCGCATCGCGGGCCTCGCCCCGCCAATGCATCCGGCCATCCGGGCCGAGCGACTGATTCGCCCAGGCGCGATGCAGCCATCGATCGAGGCACTGAACAGCTTCTTCGGGAGCCGCCGTGCCGTCGATGCGCGATGCCAGCAGCGCATGCAGGTGATCGCGCAGTGTCCTCGCCTCGCGCATCCATGCGGCACGCTGGCGCGCGCTTTCGGGTGGAGCAATGGACTCGCCGGGATGGAGGGCGCCGGCACGTCGGCACCACTCGATATAGCGCTCGAACTGGCCGATGTAGTCCTCTGCCTCCGCCGCATAGCGATCGTGGATCGTGTTGACGAAATTGAGGCAAAGGCTCCCGCCGTCCAGACGGATGACGGCGATCGGGCGAGCCTGCGGGTGGCGCTTCCCTGGCGACATGCGGCAGTGCGGTCTCTTGCAGCGAGAACTTGACGTTACCGGTGAAATTAATTTAGACAGTAGCGAGCATCGAGGTCAATCCGGAGGGGTGAGATGGCGAATGCAAACGGTTCGAGCGAGTCCGGCATGGCGCCCGCGGCGCCCGGTCGCGTGTTCGCGATCTGGATACTCGCGCTTTCGCTGATCGGATGGGCGGGCACGGTGGCCGTCCTGGCGATCGGCGGCCGTCCCGATCCGGCCGCCTTGCGCGCCGTCGCGCCGCTGCTGGGCGACGAGTGGCGCTTCCGCATCGGCGACGATCCGCGCTGGGCCGGCGCGGATGTCGACGACAGCGGCTGGGAAACGGTGCAACTGGGCGCGCCGGCCAGCAGTCGCGACGGCGACGTCGGCCTGCCGAACTACGTCGGCGGCTGGATGGCGCACGGTCATCCCGGCTATCAGGGCTATGCCTGGTATCGGCGCGTAGTGACGGTGCCTGCGGGCGACCGCGCATGGGATGTGCTGGGCCCGACGCTCGTGGAAGACGGCTACGAGCTGTACTGGAACGGCGTGCGGCTGGGCGGGTCCGGGCGATTGGGCGCATCGCCCAGGGTCGTCGGCACACGCCCCTTGATCTTTCCGCTTCCCGCCGAGGCGGCCGGTACCCGCGGCGTGCTGGCCATTCGCGCCTTCATGCAGCCGGGCAACGATGCGGCGGCCGACAGCGGCGGCATCCATGTCGCGCCGACGCTGGCGCCGCGGCCGGAAAGTCACGCGCTCTACCGGGTCGAATGGTGGCGCTCCATTGCCGGCTACATCGTCGAAGTGGTCGAGCCGCTGGCGATGCTCGCCGTGATCGGCCTGGCGCTTGCGATCAGGCGACGCAGCAGCCATCCGGGTTTCATCGCGATGGTCTGCATCGCGCTCGCGCTGTCGGCGGTGAAACGCCTGGACAACGCGATCGTCTCGTGGACCGACCTGATGAGCCTGCCCACCTACGCCTGGTTGTCGAAAGTGCTCTGGATGCCGCTGAGCCTGGCCGCCTGGACGCTCGCCTGGAATCGCTGGAGCGCGCGCGCCTCGCGGGCCATCGATGCGGCGGCGCTGCTGCTTGCCGCGATGGGCGTCGTAGCCGGCCTGATGCAGCTGACGACCGTCACGCATGTCTTCCGGCTCGGCATGCTGGTGTTGCTGGCGTTGATCGCGGCCCGGGTGATCCGCAGCGGCCCGCTGCGCGGCCTGGCGCTCGTCACGATGCTTACCATCGTGGTGTCGCAGTACACCGGCGAGCTGGGCTCCATCGGCGTGCCCACCATCTGGTTTCCGTTCGGCATCGGAGTGACGCTCACGCAATACATCTATGGCATCGCGATACCGCTGCTGGCCTGGCTGATCGTGCGGACGTT
The DNA here is from genome assembly GCF_055814425.1 of Dyella sp. CR10. Taxonomy (NCBI): domain Bacteria; kingdom Pseudomonadati; phylum Pseudomonadota; class Gammaproteobacteria; order Lysobacterales; family Rhodanobacteraceae; genus Dyella; species Dyella sp. CR10. The sequence goes on along the minus strand of NZ_CP185986.1, from coordinate 1,891,056 downwards.
GCACACACGGGATTCCTGATCGCTCTGTTTCACCGTCATTCCGGCGCGGGCCGGAATGACGGGCAAGCGCCGAGGCCTCAGGCGAGCGCGCCCATCGCCTTGCGTTCGTCGTCGGCGCGAAGCACTCGGATATCAGCGGGGCTGGCTTCATCGCGCTCGACCACCTGGATCGGCGCGGCGGCCCATTGCCAGACGGGCACGCCCGGCATCCGGGAAAACCGGATGCGCCCGCGCGTGCCCTCGGTGTCGACACGCGACCATGCCTGCGCCGTGCGCAAGGCATCCATGCCTTGCGCGCGCAGTACATCGGCGATGACGCTGATCGTGTCATAGCCCTCCAGGGCGACGAAGGAAGGCGCTTCGGCGAGCGCATCGTGGAGACGCCGTTCGACGTCCGCGCCAGCAGCGCTCAGGCGCTCGTGCCGGTAACGCAAAAACGGAATGCCCGCACCCGCACGGCCCAGCGCATCCATCCACCCGGCAAACTCCGGTTGACCGGCCGGCGCGCCGAGCTCGAGGCCGGACAGGCGCGCGTCGCCCCGGATGGACTTGACCAGCGACGCCGCCAGATCGGTGGCGCCGACCAGCAGCAACAGCGCGGTCGCGCCATCACTGACGAGCTGGTCGCACAACGCCGACGGCGTCAGCTCGCGCACGTCGTGCTCGGTGACGATGGCACCCTGAGGCGCCAGACGATCACGCAGAATGCGCACGCCCGAGGCCCAGTAAACATTCGGATGGATCGCCACGGCGATCCGGCGATGGCCCGCGTGCAGCAGATAGTCGGCGAAGAGTGTCCAGCCGCGCGATTGCGGCGGCGACAGGCGTGCCACCTTGTCGACCGGCAGATCGGTCAAGGCATCGAGCACGGCCGACGAGCACAGAAACGGCAGGCAGAGCGCTTCGGCATGAGCGGCGGCGGCGCGGGCCACCACGCTGTGATACTCCCCCGCCACGGCGACTACGCCGGCGCGAGCCATGTCCTCGATGGCGGCGATCGCCTGCTGCGGATCGGCCGCGGTATCCCGCACCATCAGCGCCACGGGACGACCGGCGATGCCTCCGCTTGCGTTGAGGTCGTGGACCGCAAGCTCGAGTCCCGCCAGCAAGTGTCGGCCGGCATCCGTCCAGCCCGGGCGGGTCAGCGGTGCGAGCGCGCCGATACGGATGGCCGTGCTTTCTACGATTGGCGTCGTCATGCGTTGCGTCGTCTCCCTTGCTCTGATGGGTTGTACGGCGGCGGGGCCGCCGCGATTCCTTGCGGCCTGTCGATGCCGTGCGGCAGTGCCACTGGCGCATCGCGGAGCCGGTAGATTACGCTGCATCGGCTTCATCGATGGCGGCCACGTCGATACCCGCGTTGCCAACCTCCGTGCCGCCAGGCCTGTGCAGAATCCGATAGCCATCCGCCTTCAGTACCGCCGCCTTGCGCCACGCGCAGCACGAGGGAGACCGAGGTATGGAACGATCGATTCACGCCGTCCAGCCGGGTGCCATGACCGCCGCGAAAGCCGACTCCGCCAGCCTGGCGTATGTGGCCTTTGCACTGGTCATGGCCGCGCTCGGCCTCATCGGGCTGATCTACGGTGACGTCGCGCTGGTCTGGCAGCGCATTCCCATCGAGCACCTTCCGGGGCAGCAGTGGCTCGCCTATGCCTTTGCCGTGATCGAGCTGGGAACCGGCCTCGCGCTGCTCTTTCATGCCAGCGCCAGGCTGGCCGCCACCGTCCTGTTCGTCTACATGGTGCTGTGGGCCCTACTGCTGAAACTTCCCGCGGTAGTGGCGGTGCCGCAGATGGAAGCGACGTGGCTGGGCTTTGGCGAAATCGCCGTGATCTGCGCCGGCGCCTGGGTGATCTATGCATGGCGTGCGAGCGAACGCTCCTTTCTCGGCGGCGCCAAAGGCATTCGCCATGCCCGCGTGCTGTTCGCCCTCTGCCTGCCGATGATCGGTCTTTCCCATTTCTTCTACAGCCCGCAGACGGTCGAGCTGGTGCCCGGCTGGCTGCCTTCGCCGCTGAGCTGGGCCTACCTCACCGGCGCCGGCAGCATCGCCGCCTGCCTGGGCATGCTGTTCGGCATCTTCCCGCGACTGGCGGCGGCGCTCGAGGCGGCGATGCTCAGCATCATCACGCTGCTGGTGTGGGGGCCGAAACTGTTCGCCATGCCGCTGGATCGCCTGGCCGTCACCGCCTTCCTGATCTCGGCCGCCATCGCGTGCGGCGCCTGGGTCGTGGCGGCTTCGTACGGCAACCTGCCCTGGTTCGACACGCGCTCGCCGGCGTGGAAAACGCCGGCGGCGTGAAGGCTCGCCACGACTCGTGATACTCGCCGGACTGTTGCGGTTTGGCGTCGCAGAAGTCGATTCGGCGAGAAGGCACCACGGTGACGCCTTGCTACCGGTTGCTCGAATCAGGCGACGATGGTCAGTCCGCCCGCGGCAACGGCGCCAGGAAGTCGGCGACGGGTTCGAGGATCAGCTCGGGCAGGCTTTCGGCAATGGCCGCGCGCAACTGTTGCCAGGCTTCGGGATCGACCGAGGGCCGGGCGAGGCCCTCAGCTTTGGCCGCCGCGGACGGCCACTGCGTATAGCTGTACCAGATGTCGTCCGGCCCCCGATGCAGGCGCGAACCCAGCGAGCCGCGCTCGCTTCGAAGCAATCCGGTTACGCGCGACCAGGCCTGCACGACGGCCTCTTCGGCGCCTGGATGGAGGCGCCAGCGATAGATGGCGCAGAACGCGGGGTTGGCTGGATCCATGTCGGTGGGTGGCCAGATGCGATCGTTAATGACCGGGCGGACACTAGCATCTGCCGCCCGGCTTCGCTCGAACATCTCAAGGCTGCGCTCCCGCCCGTATCACCGCCTCGTTGATCGCTCGCACTTTGGACGTCTCCACCTTCTGGATCATGCGGTCGTAGGTGAGCAGGCCGTTGTGCTCGCCTTCGACATCGGTGATCTGGGTGTAGACGCTGCCGGACATGCCTGTGGCGATGCCCTTGTCGAGCAGTACGCTCGTGTTGGCGACGTAGCCGTCGATCAGCGCGGCGCGATCGGCCACGGCGCCATAGGGGTTGATCGCCGTGTTGGGCCACACATGGCCCGGCACGCCAAGGGTCAGGCCGCCGTGCTCGCCGTCGATGGCGGCGCGCTCCGCATCCGGGCTGGGCAGACCGGGGCCCTGATAGTCGTGCACGTCGTAGACGTCGCCGGCGTGCGGATCGCCTTTCATGTCGCAGCAGTTGGCGCCACTGCGCGCATCGACCAGACGGGAGGGATCGAGCTGCTTGACCTGCGCAGCCACTTCGGCGGCAGCCGGGATGCTCCACTGGCCCCAGCCTTCGTTGAACGGGATCCAGCCGATGATCGACGTCTCGCTTCTGAGCTGCTCGACGATGGCCGAAACATCGGCGCGGAACGCCGTCTTGTCGGCCTCGCTGAGCTTGTCGTTGCGATCGGTCGGCAGCGCGGGCATGTCCTGCCATACCATCAGCCCGATGCGGTCGGTCCAGTAGTACCAGCGCGCCGGCTCCACCTTGATGTGCTTGCGGATGGTGTTGAAGCCAAGATCCTTGGTTTTCTGGATGTCGAACTTGAGCGCCGTATCGGTAGGCGCGGTATGCAGGCCGTCCGGCCAGTAGCCCTGGTCGAGCGTGGCCAGGAGAAACGTCGGCTTGCCGTTGAGCACGATGCGATTGCGCCCGCCCACCTGCTTCACGGCAATGGTGCGCAGGCCGGCATAGCTGGTCGCCTCATCGCGCTGATCGCCCTGCGTGAGCGTGGCCTTGAAGGTGTACAGGAACGGATCGTCGGGGCTCCACAGATGCGGGTCGGCGATGGCCAGGTGCAGCGGCTGGCCGGCCGGGCCACTAGCCTCGCCCGCCGGCTTGCCGTCCGCATAGGCGATCACGCGCAAGGTGGCGGCGCCGCCGCGGCCCTGCAACGTCGAAGTGACGGTGAAGGCGTCCAGGCTGTTCGACGGCGTGAACACCAGTTGCGCCAGACTGGTCGCCGGCACCGGCTCCAGCCATACCGATTGCCAGATCCCCGAAGCGGCGGTGTAGAAGATCCCCTCGGGCTTCAGCCGCTGCTTGCCGACCATGATGTTGGCGGCATCCACCGGCGCATGCACGGTGACCACGATTTCCTGGGGCCCTCGCGCATGCAGCGCCGGCGTGATGTCGGCGCTGAAGGAGGTGTAGCCGCCGGTGTGCTTCGCCACCTGCTGGCCGTTGACGTACACGACGGCCTCGTGACTTACCGCGCCGAAGTTCAGGCGCACGCGCTGGCCGTGCGCGGTGAAGTCGGCGGGGATGTCCACCAATCGGCGGTAGACCATATCGTCTGCATGCTGCTGCACGCCGGACAGCACCGATTCGACTGGATACGGCACCAGCACCCGCCCTTGCAGCGCCTGACCGAACGACGGCGCAGCCTGTCCGTCGGCGGGCGCGTATTGCCACAGTCCATTGAGGCTCATCCAGCGCGCACGCGCCAGTTGCGGACGCGGATATTCGGGCAGCGCGTTATCGGGCGACACCTCGGCCGTCCATGGCGTGGCCAGCGGCGGCGCCTTGCCGCTCCAGGTCGTCGCCTGATCCGGCGCGGCCAGCACCGTCGAGGCGAGGCCTGCGGCCATGGTCGCGGCGATCCAGCTGCCCGTGCGCACTGCTCTGCTGTTACCCGTCATCCGCCCTTTCCTCCTCGTATCGCGCGGGACGGCGCCATGCGCCGCCGCCCGCATGGTGGTCAATGGTTCGAGATCGGCATGGCCTGCGGCACCTCGGCGCCGGCCTGCTCCGCCCGCAGCGCGGCCTTGGCCACCTTGGCGGTGTGGTGATCGCCGTCGTGGCTCCAGCCCGGCGGCATCAGCAGGTACAGCAGCTTGTTATGCAGGCCCGGCGCATGCCACACGTCCCGCGCCAGCAGCCAGAGCTCGCCCAGGTAGGCGTCGAGCACGCTGAAGGGTTTGACGGGCCGGGTGATGCCATATTCGATGCGCACGTCGTCGCGCAGATCCTGGTAGGTACCGAACACGCGATCCCAGATCGGCAGCAGGTTGCAGAAGTTGGTATCCATGTAGACCACGTTGCGCGCGTGGTGGACACGATGATGCGCGGGCGTCAGCACCACGCGGTAAAGCACGCCGAGCTTGCCCTTGGGCAAGACGTGTTCACCGAGGTGGATGAGCTGCCCCCAGAACCCGTCGATGACCATGATCAGGACCAGCAACGGCGGGCTCACGCCCAGCAGCATGCAGATGCTGGTGCGTACGAAATCGGCATACGGCGCCTCGAGGAAGATATGCGCGTAGTTGACGGAGAGATTCATCGCCACCGGCGCGTGGTGCGTCGAATGCAGGCACCACAGCAGGCGCACCTTGTGCGCCAGGAAGTGATAGACGAAGTGCGCCAGCTCCCACACCACGTAGCCGTATAGCAGTCCGTACCAGGTCAACCCGGCTTGGAACGGCGCGAACCGGTTGAACAGCCCGATGCAGAAGCCGACCACGGCAATGGTGAGGAAGCTGCCGATGACACGGTTGAGCACCATCACCAAGAGCGGGACCTGGTAATCCTCGCGCCGGACCCGACGCAGGATCACGCCTCGCGCCAGCTCGAACACCAGCAGCAGAGGAATGATCGGCGCGAGCAGCTTGGCGAAGCCGTCCACGGTGAGCAGGGCCCGGTAATCGCCGGACGCGAACAGCGCCAGCCACGAATCCAGGCCGAAAAAGCCGGACAACTGACTAAGGATCCCCTTCCAGATATCCATGACAGCCCCTCTGCAGTGACAACCCCGGCAGCTTCGCCGGGCACCTGGCACCCCCTTGCCGCCCGGAATTTGTCACGATCCAAATCCTCATACAAGCGCAACTGCAACATGGGCCGGGGCCCATCGCCTGATCGCTACAGCGTGGCGCTGGCCGAGGCCGTCTCCAGTGCGGCCATGCGGCCCAGCACGCCGGCCAGGCTGCGCAAGTCCTGCGCGTTGTGCTTGAGCACGCGATACAGATCCGTCGGATCGCCCGCGCGCAGAAAGCGCAGCCAGGCCGCCGGTGCCTGCGCGCCGGGAAGATCATCTTCGCGCACCACGCCCAGCAGCTGGCGTTCGGCGGTCGCGAGCTTGCAGTTGGGCCAGTGCGCGCGCCAACGCCTGCGCACCGGATGCAGCAGGTCGATATGCCGCAGGCCGATCAGCGGATTGGCGACCTGCCCCAGCCGGAAGCGCGTAGCCAGCAAGGGGGCGTCGTAGCTCTTGCCGTTGTAGGTGGTCATGACCGTGGTGGGCGCGATCCACGCGCGCAGCCGTTCGAGCATCGCCGTCTCGCCCGACAGCGCGGTGATGGTCAGCTGGCTCAGCACGAACCGCCCGTCTTGCCAGCGCGCCACGCCGATCATGAAGGCGCGCGTGCCCGTGCCGCCGGCGAGCCCGGTGGTCTCGGTATCGAGAAACAGCAGGTCCGCCGGGTCGACTCGCTCCGGCACCTTGGCGAACGAAGCATCGAACGGCGCCGGTGCCGGCGGCCACGCCGAGCTGGCCTCGGCAAGCCATAACCCTGGCGCCACTTCCCGGCCAAGGCCGCTCGGCGTCGCGGCCGCGAGTGCCGGTCGTGCCGGCGCGGGCCGGCGTACCGCGAGCAGGCGTCCAAGCTCGGCAGGCAAGCGCGGCCTGGTGACGGCGGGCGCCACGACGACAGCGGCTGCGCCGGCCTGATCGCGCAGCCGTCGCAGGCGGGCGGCGAGATCGGTCACAGGTCGGCCAGCAAGGCGAGAACGGTGGTGCCGAGTTCCTTCATCGAACGCGCCGCGCTTTCGTCCGAAGCAAGCACCGGACCCACGCATGCCGGACAGCCCAGCCGGCAGTCGCAGCAGGCGATCAACGCGCGCGCGCGATCCACCAGCTCCGCGCGACGATCGAACAGCGGTGCGCTCAGGCCGGCCCCGCCAGGAAAGGCATCGTAGAGATACAGCGTCGGAATGAACGGCGCGTTCGGCGCCTGCGGCTCTTCGCCCCAGCCGGTATGGACGCGGGCATGTCCCGAACTGTCCGGCGTCGCGAACCAGGCACCGTCGCCACTGCCCACCGCCTTCTGCAAATCGCGCACCTCGGCCATCACGGCGACGGTGGCCACGGTATGCAGCGCGGTTGCGGCCGCGAGAAATCCGTCCAGGGCGTCCTGGCGCCGCTCGAAGGTGTCGTCGAGCGTGCGCTGCGCGAGCGCCCACCACACGGCGGTCGTGTGCAGTTCGCTGTCCGGCAGGTTGACGTTGCCGTAGCCGATGTTCTCGTGCGTGTAATAGCGGATCTTCTTGTAGCCGGCGACGCGGCGCACGACATGCACTTCGCCGTGATGACATTCGCCTCGTCCGGATGGCGAGGCGTCGAAACCATCCAGCACCTTGAGCCGCGTGTAGTCGATGGCATCCGTGTAGTAGTCCACTTCGGTGCGCGTCACGAAGGCCTTGCGCCCGGTCCAGTCCAGCCGCTCCACTTGATAAGGCGTGGACTGCACCATGTGGATCGCGCCTTCGTACAGCGTGAGCGGCGCCGCGCTGTAGTCGACCTCGGCGATGATGGTCTGGCGCCCGCCGGTCCGGTCCACCACCACGAAGTTGCCTTCCGCGACGGAGCGCAAGGACACCGCGTTGGCCGGATAGCTGTCGGCGATCCACTCGAAACGCTCGCCTTCGCGATGCAGCACGCCTTCGTCGGCGAGCACTTCCAGCCACGGTTCCGCCAGCTGTCCGCCGAATGCGTCGCCCGCGCGGAACGGCAGCTCGAAAGCCGCGCAGCGAATGTGATCCAGCAGGATCAGCGGCTGGTCCTGCGCGATGCGCGCGTGCTCGGGCGAGGCGTCCTGGAAATACTCCGGATGGCGCACGAGGTACTGGTCCAGCGGCTCGCTCGACGCGACCAGCACGCCGAGCGATGGCTGCAGGCGTCGGCCGGCGCGGCCGAAGCGCTGCCAGGTGGCCGCCACCGAGCCCGGATAGCCGTTGAGGATGGTGACGTCCAGCGCGCCGATGTCGACGCCCAGTTCCAGCGCCGAGGTGCTGACGATGCCGTCCACCTGCCCTGCCCGCATGTCGCGCTCCGCCTGCCGGCGCTCGGTGGGCAGGTAACCGCCGCGATAGGCGCGGATGCGCGGCGGCTTGCGCGGATCGTGGTCGAACACGTCCTTGAGGTACTTCGTCAGCACCTCGACCATCAGGCGACTTTGCGCGAACACCAGCGTCTTCAGCCCCGCGCGGATGGCCGTGCGCGCGATGCGGTTGGTCTGGCTGCGCGCCGACGCGCGCAGGCCGAGATCGGCGTTGACCACCGGCGGATTCCACAGCAGCACATGCCTCGGACCGCATGGTGCGCCGCTCTCCAGAATCGGCGTGACAGGCTGCTCGATCAGCGCCGTAGCGTGCTCGGCCGGGTTGCCGATGGTCGCCGAGCACAGGATGAATTGCGGCGACACGCCGTAGAACGCGCACACCCGGCGCAGCCGCCGCAACACGTTGGCCACGTGCGAGCCGAAGACGCCGCGATAGGTGTGCACTTCGTCGATCACCACATAGCGCAGGTTCTCGAAGAACTGCGCCCACTTGGTGTGATGCGGCAGGATCGCCTGGTGCAGCATGTCCGGATTGCTCACCACCACGTCGCCATGCAGCCGGATCGCCTGACGCGCATCGCCCGGCGTGTCGCCGTCGAAGGTGAAGGCGCGCACGCCCAGGTCGCCGGCCGCATTGAGTTCGAGCAGCTCGGCCACCTGGTCCTGAGCCAGCGCCTTGGTCGGAAACAGATAGAGCGCCTTCTTGCCCTGGGTCATCACCGAGGTCACCACCGGCAAGGTGAAGCACAGCGATTTGCCGGAAGCGGTCGGCGTGGCGACCACGAGATGCTCGCCACGGGCGGCGGCCGACCACGCGCGACCCTGATGCTCGTACAGCTCGGCCACGCCGCGGGCGCGCAGGGCGGCGGCCAGCGGCGCGGGCATTGCGTCCGGCAGCGGCACGTAACGCCCTTCCCTGCCTTCCACCACGAAGTGGCCGGTAATGCGATCGCCATGGCGCTGGACCAGCCGGCCGGCCAGCTCGGCGCCGCTCAACGGCGCGAGCCGGATGTCGTCTTCGTCCGCGATGGCGGGCAGCGGGGCGCGCATGGGTGATCTCCAAGACAAAAGCCTCCGCATTCGAATGCCCGGCCGTCTCACGGACTGAGACGGGCCGGCCGCCTTGACGCCCGCCTCGCGCCTGCGCCACTTTCGCGGCCCCGGTTCCAGTCATGCAGCCGCCGCCATGTCTCGCCAGATCGCCATCGTCGTTTTCCCCGGCTTCCAGTTGCTGGACGCCGCCGGTCCGGTCGCCGTGTTCGAAATGGCGGAGCGTTTCCGGCCCGGCAGCTACACGATCAGCGTGCTCGCCCCCGGCGGCGGCGTGGTGCGCAGCTCCTCCGGCGTGAGCCTGGCGGCAGCGCCGATCGAATCCAGGCGCTTCGACACGGTGATCGTCTCAGGCGGCAACCTGGCCCAGGTCGAGGAAGGTCAGGAGCTGATCGTCGGCTGGCTCGGCGGCGACACGTGCCGCCGCGTGGCGGGTGTCTGTTCCGGCGCGTTCCTGCTCGCCCAGGCCGGCTTGCTGGATGGCCGGCGTGCGACCACGCACTGGGCCGCTGCCGATCGCTTCCGGCAGCGCTACCCGCAGGTACGGCTCGATGCCGACCGGATGTTCGTCCGCGATGGCGAGGTATGGACTTCCGCCGGCATCTCCGCGGGAATCGACCTGGCGCTGGCCCTGGTCGAGGACGATCTCGGGCCCGGTCTCGCGCGACGCGCCGCACAGCAGCTGGTGGTGCACCAGCGGCGGCACGTGGGGCAATCGCAGTATTCCGTCCTGGTCGAGCAAGGCGGCAAGACCGGCCGCTTCGGCGAGCTGATCGGCTGGATGCGCTCGCGCCTGGCCGAGCCGATGACGGTCGAACGACTGGCCGAGCGCGCCGCCATGAGCCCGCGCCACTTCGCCCGCGCCTTCACCGCGGAAATCGGCGCGACGCCGGCAAAAGTGGTCGAAGGCCTGCGGCTGGAAGCGGCTCGCCTCGCGGTCGAGACCAGCCATCTGCACCTGGATCACATCGCCGCGTCGACAGGCTTCGGCGATTCGAGCCGCATGCGCCGCGCCTTCGTGCGCAGCTTCGGGATGTCGCCGCAGTCGTTGCGGCGCAGCGCGGGCGCTTGAGGGGTCGGGCGAAGCGAAACACCTCGCTCAAGCCATGGCGGTTTTTGCTCGGAAATTGTCCTTGCCGGACCTCGCCCGGACCCACCATAAAAGAGCCCCCAACCTCCGAGCCTCCGCATGCGCCTGACCACGATCTTCTCGGCCTGCCTTCTCGCCATCGGCACCGCCCATGCCGCCACCCCTGCCCCGACCCGCCTCGACCACGTCTTGCTCTGGGGCCGCAACATCGATCAGGTCACTTCGGTCATGGCGGTCAAGCTGGGCTTCCAGGTGCGCCCCGGCCGCGATCCCGGCGGCGTCGCCAATCGCTATATCCGTTTCTCGGATACCAGCTTCATCGAACTGCTCGGCGTCACCCGCCCCGATCCCGAGTTCGATCCGGGCATGAAGGAGGATCAGCAGGCACTCAAAGGCGGCCCGGGCTCGCGCAGCTTCGGTTTCCGCGCCTCGTCGCTCGATGCGCTGCACGCCTCATTGCAGGCGGCGCACTACGCCGTCACGCCCTTCTTCGCCGGCCCCGACAGCGCAAAGCCGGGCTGGCGCCTGTTCGCCTTCGATCGCGCGCCGCTGTCGAGCAATACCTTCTTCATCGACTACGCCACCGACTACGCCCCGGATCAGTTCGACCCTTCCAACGCCGACGACTACCGCGTGACGCGCGAGCATCCCAATGGCGCGCGCGAGCTCAGCTCGATCTGGCTGGTCTCGGCCGATGCCGACGCCGATCGACGCCAGCTGGAAAAGATGGGTTTCGGCCATGCGGTGCCGGTGAAGCTGCCTGAAGCCCGCGCCAAGGGATTCTGCGTGCCGGTCGGCCCGACGGCGCTGCTGACCCTGCAGCCCGATGGCGCCGGCCTGGCCGCACAGACCATGGCCGCCGGCGGTCCGCGCATCCTGGGCGTGAGTTTCGGCGTCGCCGATCTCGGTCGCGCACAACGCTGGGCCGAGCGCGGCTACGAGCACAAGCTGGCGACCTATCGCGGCCTCTTCGGCGAATCCTTCCTCGCGCCGACGCAGGAGGACCTGGGCCTGTCCGTCGAATTCCATGCGCCGCGGCAGAACGCTTCGCCTTGCGCAGGCGCGGGCCGGTAAGAAGGCGCCCGCTCCGCGTGACTCAAAGCACCAGCTTCACGCTCAAGGCCACGAAGCCCGCGGCGAACAGGCGTTGCAGGCAGGTCGTCACCCGGGGGCACGCCAGTACGTGCGAACGCATGAACGACGCGAACACCCCGTATGCCGCGAACACCGCCAGCGTCATCAGCATGAAGACGGCGCCGAGCACCAGCAGACGCGTCGCGGGTGCCGGATCGCTTGCCGGAATGAACTGCGGAAGAAACGCCAAGAAGAAGATCGGCAGCTTCGGATTCAACAGATTGAGCAGGATGGCCGAGACGATGATCTTCAGCGGCGACCGGGCGGCGACCGGCTGACCCGGGTCCAGCGCACCGCGGTCTCGCAGCGCGCTCCAGGCCATGTAAAGCAGGTAGGCGGCGCCGAGGTACTTCAGGCATTCGAAGACAAGCGGCGCGGCACGCAAGGCCGCGGCCAAGCCAAGAATGGCCGCCGCCATGTGCGGCACGATGCCGAGGGTGCAGCCGACAGCCGCCGCCACGCTGGCCGCCGCGCCGCGCGTCAGGCCGGTGGAAATCGTATAGAGCGCGCCGGTGCCGGGCGAGGCAACGACCAGCAGCGAGGTGAGCAGGAACGCGACGTTCATGAGGCAATGGATCGTGGCCGAAAAAAGGAGCCGTGACCATCGCAGGCCGCTCGCGCAGCCGTCTTGAACAAAATTGCATGCTTCAGCGCAGCGTCGCCTGATAGCGCGCGGGCGTGACGCCGAGCTGTCGCACGAAGGCGCGGGTGAGATGGCTCTGGTCGGCGAAGCCGGTCAGCAGCGCCGCCTCCGCCGCCGGCCGGCCCTGCGCCAGGTAGCGACGCGCCAGCCGCACCCGCAACTGGATTCGATAAGCGTGCGGGGTCGTGCCCAGCTCACGGAGAAAACCGCGGATCAACTGGAAGCGGCTGAGGTCGCAGGCCGCCGCCAGCGCGGACAGCGAGGTGGCGGCTTCCGGCTCGGCCTCGATCCACTCCTGCGCCCGCGCGACCGGTGGCGATGCACGCGGTACCCGCGTGCCGCCCAGCCGATGCTGCTGCACGATGCGCGCCAGGCAGGCGAGCAGCCGTTCGTCCGGCGCATCGCCCAGGCACGGGACCGCATCGAACAAGCCCATGATGGCGGCTGCCAGCTGCGGATCGCGCGCCACCGGCTGAAAGACGGCGTCGCCCTGGATATCGCCCGCCAGTTCGCGCGTCACCAGGTCGGGCTCCACATAAAGCATGTGCCAGCCGCGCGCGCCGCCGATGGGCGTACCGTCGTGTACCTCGCCGGGGTTGACCATGATCACGTCGCCGGCGACCGACTCCACCGGACCGATCGTGCTCCATGACGCCTGTGCGCCGCTGGCGATCACGCCGATCCCGTAATGATCGTGCGCATGACGGGGAAAACGCTGTTCGCTCAGCAGCGACAGCGCTTCCACGCCCGGCAGCAGCGAGCGGTGCGGTACGGCCTGATGCATCTTCCGGCTCAAGCAGCGGCTCCTGCGTGCCGTGGCGGACTGCGGAGCTACCAGAATCGCACCGTGGCGCGGGACTTTCCAGAAGGAGGTGCGCTCGCCGCGAAGGCGGACTCAAGTTCTTCGCTCGCCGGCCGATGCCGATAGCGCATCCCCTCGATAAGGATTTCGCGTGATCATCAGCTTCAACACGATGGCTACCGCCATGGCGACGGCCATTCGAAGCGCCGCCGAGCACAAGGACGACACGGCCGCCGCACCGCCCGTCCCGCTCGGCGAGTCGCTGGCCAAGGCCGCCGGCACGAAGAAGGATGACAAGAATGCCCAGGCAACCGCCGACAGCGGCGGGCTCAGCCCCACCATTCAGACCCTGCAGAAACAGATCGAACGCTTGCAGAAACAGTTGGCGCAGCAGCAACAGCAGCTGCGCCAGGCCATGTCGGGCGACAAGGCAAGCGATCCGGCCAACGCGGCGCGAGTCGCCGCGCTGCAGTCGGCAGTGAGCACCACCATGGGTCAGCTTGCCGAGGCGGTGGCGAAGCTGGCCGCGGCGATGATGGCCGAGAGCGGCGGCAGCAGCGGCGGCCTGGTCAACACCTCAGCCTGACCTGACACCGGCCGTTATTTCGACCCGGACGTGTCCAGCTGGGCCGCCGACAGAAACTCCGGAACGTCGCTGACCGGCAACGACATCATGCGCGCGAGGTTCTGCCACTTCTCCTTGCGCCAGAACCAGAAGCCGCTCCGGACCGGCACGTAGGTGTAGGCCAGGTCGAGGGACTGGTGGTCGATCGACACCAGCCAATACACGGAACTGTCGCCGCCCGGGCCGGGCGGCACTTCGCTGATCCGCGCGGCGTCCGCATTCAAAAGGACGGATACCTTGTCGTTGCAAGGCGCGCAGAAGGTGCGGACGGCCTTGGCGTTCTTCACTATCGCCAGCGCCCGTTCGGCATCGGCCTTCGATACGTATTCCTGCTGATCCGCCCATGCCGACTGGGCGCCAAGTAAAAGCACCGCTGCAAAAAACCATCGAATAGCCATGACGTCGCTCTCTCCGTGATCGATCGCTCGGCATTATGCAGCACGCGGCCGGATCGCTGACCAGCCTTTCATGCGCTGCGCCGGATGGTCGGCTACGACGCGCCGGCGCTCTGTTCTCATCCTCCAAGCTTGTAAGACAACTCGGCACTGAACAGCGGCCGCGTATGCGTCTCCAGTCCCGAGTAGAGGATCACATCGAACAGCCAGCCGCCGCCGCGCGTGGCGGGATGATGGTTGCGCGTCCAGGTCTGCACCGCATCGGCCATGGCCTGGGCCGCGCCGGCCAGAGGCTGGTTCGGATAGAGCGCGACCGGCAGCTTGCTGACCATGCTTTCGCCCGATGCGCCGCCGGCAAGCTCGTAGGCATAGAACACGCCCCACGAAGCGGTGGTGTTCTGCAACAGCCAGTTCGATGGGAACAGGGTCTGGATGGCGTCGCCCAGCGCGCTGGCCAGGTCGGCACCGGCGATCGGCTGCGGTTGGCTGCGCTCGATCAACGGCGTGACGATGCTGGTGGCGGTGACTTCGGCCGTCTTGAACAGGAAGGCGCTGCTGGTCGGCAGTTTCGGGTTGTCCGGATGATCCGGGTCGTACAGCAGGTGCTCGTTGCGCACCGCCAGCATGCGGGCGCGCGCATTCTGGAAGGCGCCGATGCCGATGTCGTTCCAGCCGAGCCGGAAGGTCTGCTGGTCGTGCGCTGGGATCGTGATGCCGGCATCGGGCGCATAGACCGTGGTCGCACTGGGCGTGACCGGCGGCCGGATCTTCAGCGGTACGCGCGCGCCATCGGGAAGCAGCACGTCGACCGACGGCCAGGCTTCGCTCGGGCCTGGCAGGTCCTGCTCGCGCGTGAGCGAGAAGCTCTCGATGGACCGCCCGTCTTCCGAGTACGTCACGCGCGCCGTGAAGGCGTAGCTCGCGCCGACCGTGTAGCTGTCTTCCGGCGCGCGGCTGCTTTCGCTCTGCGCCAGGCGGATGTTCCACAGGCCCGCGATCGTGGCCGCCAGATCGCCGAAAGTCTTGGCCGCGCTGACGTACGTCGCCGATGGCGGCTGTTGCGCGGGCGCCCCCAGCAGCGTCCACAACTTGTCCGCCACGGCCATGTATTGCGCCAGCGCGCTGAACAGGTCGGCCGGCGGCGGCGCGGCGCGCGGCTGCACTGCGGGCGCCAGGTTGAATTCGGTGACGATCCGGACGCCGTCCTGCGCGGCGAACTCATGCGCGCAGGTCAGGCGATACGTCCACAGGGCCAGCTGGCTCAGGCCGCTCGGCGCATCGTAGGTCGCGCCGGCGCTCTGCTCGCGGATAGACGGCAGCAGCGGATAGGTGCGCAGCGGCACCGGCGCCAGCAGGCTGCCGGGATTGGTCTTCGTCAACGCCGCGGGCTTGGCCTGCGCATTCTGCAGCGGCACGAAGGACAGCCAGTTGGAGGCCTGGTAACCCGTCGGCACGCCGCTCGATGTAATGGCGAACTCGGTATGCGAATAGGCGTAGTCGAGCGTGCCGCGCACCCAGCTGTGGCGCTCCGGATCGGCCACCGTGGCGAAGAAACTGACGAAGGCCTTGGCCGGATCGAAGCCGGTCTTGCTGGCAGCGAAGGTCACCGGCGCGGCGGTACCGGTGAGCCGGGCCTGGCCGTACAGGGACACGGGCGGCGTGGTGTCCGTCGACCATGGCGTGGTGGAGGTGGTGTCGTATTGCGCCACCACGGAGGTGTCGTAGGCATGGAGCAGGCTCACGTACAACTGCTGCTTCAGCGCATCGCGCGCGACGGCCAGTCCCTTCTCGTAGCCCGGGTCGGGGCTGGTCTTGTAGGCCGCATAGTCGAACACCAGCTGCAGCTGCTGGCTGATGCCGTCGGCGATCGTCGCCTTGTTGCCGATCGCGCCGGTCAGCGTGTCCCGCAGGGCGGACACGCTATACAGCTCGGTCGCCATGGGGCCGCCGAGGAAGCGATCCATGTCGCTCAGGAAACGCTGAGCCCACGGTTCGGCGTCGATGGCCATGAAGTTGGTCGCGACGCCGTCGGCCTCCAGCGTGCCGTCGTCCTTGAGCTGCTTGATCTGCACCTGCCGCGTGACGAGATGGTCGTACAGCGGCGCCAGCGCGAAGAAGCGCGGCATGGCCGCCGTGTCCGGGAACGTCACGCCAGGCACCAGGCTGACCGAGGCGATACCGGTGGCGGAGAAATTCACGCACCACAGGTCGCTGGTCTCGCCCGCGGCCTTGGCCGTGCCCACGCGCAGATCCTGGATGGCGTCGGTGAGTTGGCGGATGAACGGGCCGTAGTTGAGGCTGTCGCCACCTTGTGCGCCAGCCTGTGCGAGCGGCGCGAGCGGCGAGCTGGCCTGCGCCACCGGGCCGTTCTTGTCGAAGTCCGGATGGATCAGCGCTTGCGGACGCGCCAGCCTCAGCGACGCGGTGAGCGCGAAGACCGTCTCCGGATACGGGCCGCCCGCGCCGAGCGAAACCTGCTCACGCACCACGGCGGGCGGCAGCAGCGCCAGCGCCTGCCCGGCGAACAGCGCCGCCTCGGCATTGCCCTGCGCGATGGCGCCCGCATCGGTGGCGAGGTCTTGCAGCGCGAAACGCACGATAACCGTATTGAGCGTGTCGTTGGGCTGGGTCATCACCTTGACGGTGCCGCCATCGGCCTTGCGCAGGCTCAGCTCGACCTGCGGCGCGACGAGACCCGGCGTAGCGGTGTTGGCCAGCGCGAAGCTCGCACCATCCACGCCGTACAGGCCGATGATGTCCTTCGGTGCCGTGGTCGCCGGCAGACGCGCCACCGGCCACAGCAGCAAGGCGCCCGGCTGCAGCGCATCGGACAGGTTGGCAATCGCGTCGGCGAGCAGATCCAGCGTCGTGCCGGGATTGATCGCCACCGCCTGCGCGAGCGCCTGCATGAAGGACTCCACCGCCAGCGTGGTAATGCTGACGTTGCCGCCCGGCACCTGGATATCGATGGTGACGTTCTGCGCCAGCGTGCCCGGCACATTGGCGTTGGCGTTCACGCAATCGCGCACCGTGGCGGTGCCGCTGCCGCCGCCATACGCGGCGAAGCGCGCGCACAGCGTGCCAAGCTGGTCATGCGCCTGCACCGTGTACGGCACGCGCAAGGGGCTCATGCCGGCACTGCCCGCCGGCCAGGCGAAGCTGCCAGGTACGGCCAGCTTGGTTCCCGCGGCGAGGCTCGCATTGTTCGACAGCAGGTGATCGGCCGGACAGCCGTAGCGCTGCGCAATCATGCCCAGCGTGTCGTCCGACAAGGCCAGCGTCTCGCTGCCGAACTGCACCAGCGCGCCGTCGTCGAAGATCCCGGGCGTGGACGCGTTCGCGGTGCCCAGCACCAGCGCATCGAAACCGCTGCGGTTGCTGGCGGGCGTATCCCCGGCCTGGGCGATATAGGTGTCGTTGTTCAAGCTCAGGTTCGGCTGGAGCAAGCCTTCCACGGCGGCGTTCTCCGCCGCGATCTGCGCCACGCTGAGGTTGCCACCCTGTTTGGCGAAGGCTTTCTGCACGCCATCGAACGAATCGGTCTCGCCCGCGACGACGGTCACCTGCAAGGTCAGCACGCTGCCGTCACCCTGCTCGAACTGCGCGCTGAGCACATTCGGCTGATCGGTCTGCTTGCCATTCATCGGCGCCAGGATCGCCGCAATGTTGTTGAGCTCGCCGATACGGCCCGCATCGGTGAAGTGCGCGGCGGCCAGCTCGGCCAGCGACGGCGTCGCCGCATCGGTGCCGGTCGGGAAACTGGTCACGGCGGGCAGCTTCAAGTGCACGCCCACCGCCAGCGGCAATCCGGCGTTGGCCTGCAGCGCGAACAGTGCCGCGGCCGAACCCGGATCGGGCCAGCCCTTCGGACGCTGCGCATAGAGGTCGGCGAGGGAGCGCTGCGCGATGTACGGCATCAGGGCCGGAACGGCCGGCTGACTGCCGGTCGCGAACAGATCGGTCAGCGCGACATCCTCGTTGGCCACCGCCATCTCGGCGTAGCGCACCGGATACGCCGCCAGCAGCTGGCTCAGCGTCTGGCCGGGCGCGGTGAGCGCCTGCAATTGCGCGGCGGTCGCCGTGTAGGCATGCGCGCCGCCGGCGTAGCGCCAGAGCGGGCCGACATCGATATCCTGCCCGGTTTCGCCCGCGACATGCCGCAACGACGTAGCGAGCGACGCCAGCATGTTCGGCTGACTGAGCTGATAAAAGATGCGTGCGTATTGCTCGCTCTGCTGCAACGCCGAGGCGGCGACGCCGTCGCCACGCTGCGAGGCGCCCGGCAAGGCAGCGGCCGCTTTCAGGCCGAGCTGCATGGCCAGCGACGCGGCACCGGGGCTGCCCAGCACTTCGAAATACGCCGCCAGCTCGGGCCACTGCGACAGTGCGATCAGCGGATCGGTATAGCCCACGGTGAGGTTCAGCACGCCCTGTCCCGCGACCGTGGGACCCTGGCTGTGATTGCCCAGCAGATCCGACATGCAGAAGGTCAGCGCCGGTGTCGGGCAGCTGGCCGCGCCGCCGAAGCCGCGATACGGGTCGTTCGCTTCGTTCGGCAGTCCCTGCGTAGGCAGCACCGGTTTCTGCGTGGTGAAGCGATAGAACGGCACGACTTGCTCGTAGTGCCAGTACGGCGCCGGCGGTGGCGGTGCGCTCTGCTCGGTGCGGGCCTGCGCGCGCAGGCGGCGCGCCAGGCGCTGCCGTTCCCACGGTTCCATCTGCATGCCGTCGCTGGGCTTGGGCAGCGCCGGCGTCCACGCGGCGGGGATGGTGTACGGCGACGTCGTGTCGGCGCACCAGAAGGCCAGCGTGTTGTAGCGATCCTGCAAGGCGCTGACCGGACCGTCGCCGATCGGCACGTCGATGGTGAGCTTGTAGCCGGCATTGCCTGGTGGCGTCAGTGCGACGTCGCCCAGATCCGAGTTGTCGGCGCATTCGGCGTACAGGCTATGGATGGAGCCATCCAGGCCCGGCGCCACCAGCAGGCAGTTGTTGAACACCGCCAGCGTGCGGCCGGACGGCGCCAGCGCCTGCTGGCTACCGGCGATCGCGAGCAAGCTCAGCGTCGCCACGCCCTGCCCGTCGAACGCGCTGCCCGGCAGCTCCTTGCCGAAGCCGAGGTAATAACCGGTGCCACCCACCACGCTGCCCTCCCACAGCAACAGCAGGAAGTCGGCTAGCTGCGTCACGAAGTCGGCGTAGTAGACCGGCGCCGGATCGCCCTGCGCGGCCCTGCGCAGCAGGTCGGGCTGCGGCTGCGAATCGGTCGACAGATTGGTCTTGACCAGGAAGCACGGCGTGCTCGTGTCGAGCAGGTCGAGGCCCTGCGCGTTGGACGCGTTCGGCGCCGGGCTCACCGCGAGCCAGGCCTTGGTGGCGCTGCCGGACAAGCCGTGCAGGATCTCCTCGCGCAAGGCGAGCAGCGCGGCACGCTGATCGGTATCCACGCCCAGCAGCAGGAAGCGACTGGAGCCGTCATCCATGCGCCGGATGCGGAAGCTCAACTGGCAGCCATAGGTGGTGCCCGGCAGCGCGCGCGCATGGTCGGCGGTCGCGCCGGGCTGGCTGCCGGCAAAGATGTCGTACGGCGTGGTCGACTGCGCGACCGCGCGTTGCAGCAAGCCCTGCGGGAATGGCCACAAGGTCGCGTAACCGGCCAGCGGCGCGCCGACCGTGGGGATCGGCAAGGTCTGCGCCGACTGCAACGGCAGTGCGTACTCGAAGGTATACGTGTTGGGCGCCGTGCCGCGCAGCGGCAGGGCCTGCGGTGCCGGCGGCGTGGCCGGCACGGTGGTGATCTTCAGGCTGGCGGTCGGCGCCTGCTCGAGAATCTCCTCGTTGGTAAACGTGAAGTCCAGGCCGCCCGTGTCGTCGTTGGCGAACAGCACCATGCCCGGCTGCAGGCCATCCGGTGCGGCGAGACGCGAGTTGTACGCCAGCAGATTCGCGTAGCGCGCACTCAGCAACGCCAGGTCGTGTTCCGGTTCCACCGTGAAGGTATCGCCGAAGGTCACCCACGGCACGTTGGACGTCACCGTCAACGACAGCGCGACGTCGCCCAGGTGCCCCGGATCGCTGCTCACCGGCAAGGTGAACTGCTGGCCGCTCAGGTCGTACAGCGGCAGCGGGTTGGCCGGATCGGGCACGACGTGGCCGTCGACCGTGGTCAGCCCCGGCAGGCGCAGGCCGGCCATCAGCATCTGCGAGGCCTGGTTGACCACGCCCGCGAACGACTTGCCGAGCACGCCGCTTTCGATCTGCGCGACGGTCATCACCGGCAATTGCTTGACGATGAGCGTGGTCGGGTCGGGCAACAGTCCCGCGTGGTCTTGCAGGCGCGCGGCGACATCGGAAAGGCTCAAGCCATAGGTGTCGGCCACGCTCTGGAACGTGAAGGCCTGCGTGCCGGAAATCTTCGCGCCCGGCAGCACGATGACGGCTGTCGGCGACAGCACCTGGGCCGGAGCCAGCCATGAGCAGGCCGCGGCCCAGTCGTAGCTCCAGCCGCCGGCACTATGGCTCGCGCTGATGACCATGCGGCGCACCAGGCTTTCGGCCGTCTCGCCCGCCTGGATCGCGATGCCTTCGGTCTGGCCGGACAAAGGCCAGGCCGGTATGCCGAAGCCGCCCGCGATGACGGTCACTGCCTGCTCGAACGCCGTCCACAGCGGCGGCAGCGCGTGCAGCGTGCCCGCGTCCTGGCACAGCACCAGCATGCAGCCGATGCGATACAGCGTGTCGCCCGGTACCGTGACATAGATGCGCGTGGCGCTGCGATTGCCGTATTGCGTGGGAACGTTGAGCGTCGTGCCCGGATCGATCTCCACCGTCTTGCCGTTGTTCGGCGTGGCCGCCGAAAGGCCCGGATTGAGGATGGCGATGGCCTGCGCGTACCACGCCGGCATGTCCGGCGCGTTCAGCACGTCCGACTGCGACAGGTCCGGATCCGCATAGCGCACGAAGAACAGCGCCGCTGTCTGCGTCGCATCGAAACCGCCGGTGGCCGGCGGCGTGAAGCTCTGCGCCACCATGGAAAAGCGGCGTCCTTCCTGCAGCAGGTTCGGGTTCGCGCCCAGCGTGTAGCCACTCCCGGCCGGTGGCACATAGGCGAACAGCGTGGCGACGTCGGTGAGGTTGAACAGCAAGCACAGGCTGGTCAGGCTCGCGCTGGGCGAACCGACGGCGCGCGACACATCGCCCAGCGGCCATGCCTGCTGCACCAGGCCGGTGCCGGCATTGTCCTGCACCAGCATCTCGGGACTGACGCCGATCAGCGGCGCCGGTGTCAGCGCCGCGCCGACGGCGGTCTGGTCGATGGTCTGCTGGATGGTCGGATTGAGAAACGTCAGCTCGGCCGTCGTCGCCCCCATGCGCGCGGCCACGCTCTGCACCGTGTCGCCGGCTTCCTTGGTGATCGGCAAGGCTGCCGTGGCGAACGTGCGGGCCGCGTCGGCCAGGTTCATGCTGGCGGTGAGTTTCACCGAGGCGTTCTGCAACTGTTTCTGCGCTTCGTTGACCGCGGCCTTCACCAGCAGCTGGCAATAGTCGCCGAACAGATAGGTGGCGAAGGACTCGTAGTTGTCCGGATCGTCCACCGCGTCCGTGCCATTGCCGCCGTTCACGGGGAAATAGTCGCCGAGGATCGCGCTGATACCGTTCTGGTACTTGGAGCCGATCTTGTTGAACTGCGAGAAATCGCAAGGCCCGGCCTGCGGCGAGCTCCAGGCCAGGCCCGGCGGCATCGGGAAGATCATCGCGCCCTTCTCGGTTGTGGCGTCCCCCGAGGGCATGCCACCGACCAGCAGCGCCAGGTTGGTGCTGAAGAAGCTCGCGATGCTGGTCTTGCCGAAGCCCTCGGTCGCGGTCTGCGGCATGGCGACCTGCTCGGCGAGCAGGGCCAATTGTGCGGCATTGACGCTGTCCTGCGGCGAGCTCGGCCCGTCGGGTAGCGCATACAGCGCATAACGCAACAGACCCGTCACGAGCAGATCCGCCGCCAGCGTGCCGCTGCTGCTGAGGTGCGCGCTGCGTTCGACCATCGCTTCGGCCGTGCGCGCATCCGCCGCCATGCCGGTATCGGCGTAGAGCAGAAACGCCACGCGATACTGCGGGTCCGCATTGCCCGGCACCTGGCCGGCCCAGTCGACCGGCACGTTCCCCACCGTGACGTACGGCAGCATGGTGAGCGGCACGGTCTGCCTGCTGTCGAACACCAGCTGGGTCGGCTTCCACTCCAGCACGTAATCGCCCTGCCGGGCGGCAAGGCCGAGTGCCAGCCGCCGCTGGCGCATGCGCAGCAGGTAGCCGTGCCGCAGCAGCGCCTTGCGCTGCGCGTGGCGCGGCAACGTCAGCGCGATGGAAGATCGCGCACCGCCGCCACTGCCGTTGGCCAGGATCCACGGCGTGGGCGAGGCCGAGCCGATGGTGAAGCTCAGCTCCAGTGTCACCGAGAAACTGAAGTGGATGCGGATGAACAGGATCTTTACCGAGGCCTCCGCGCGCACGCCGACGGAGAAGTCCAGCAGCAACGGGCGATAGCTCTCGAACACCACCATGGCCTGCGCGAACGCCTCCAGCGTCACGCTGGCGCTGACCACCACGAAGTCCACCTTGCCGTAGACCTTGCCGTGGATCGCCACCACGCCCTGCGCACGAAAATATTTCGCCGAGCTGCCGCCGCTAGCGGTGGGATTGAACCAGGCCAGCACGCCCTGGAAGATCACCTCGATCTGCACATACGCGCCGCCGGACAGCACACCCACGCTGATCTCGCGGCCCACGCCCGCGGCAATGCCCACGCCCAGCTCGATCACCGGCGAGAAGTTGCCGTTGGTGATCTTCGGCACGTTGCTGGAGGTGTCGCCGTTGAGGATGCCGAAGTAGAAGCCGCCGCGGCCGATGAAGATGCTTGCCTGCAGCGAGAACGAGCGGCTGTAGTCGCGGTTGTATGGAAAGCCCAGGTCGATCTTGAAATTGCCGTTGGTGTAGATCTCGATCACCACGATACCCAGCGTCAGCGACACCGCGCCGAGCTGGATGGTGCGGAACGCATCGGGTACGCGCAGCTCGATGCGGTACATGCCGATGTCGTTGGTGATCTTCTTGTACAGGATCTCGAAGCGCAGGCCGGCGAGCGAGCCGGCACGCTCGCCGCCGAGCGCGATGGACAGGCCATACAGTTTCGGATCGTTGAAGATGATGCCCAGGTCGATCATCTTGATCAGGCCGATATCCAGGCCCATCAGCCACTGGCTATCGTCGGCATAGACCAGGCCCGTGCCGACCGGGTCCTTGCCCGGCTCCGGCTTCTTCATCGCATTGCGCAGCTTGGCCACGCTGGCGGCGACGGTGTCGGGCGTGGCGCCGGCGAAGGTGACGCGCTGACCGAAGCCCAGGAAGCGCAGATCCACCGTGGACGGCCCCTGCCCCGGCACCGCCGGCGGCGAGCCGTTGACCACATCCCAGCTCAGCGGCTTGTCGCTGCCGTAAGCCTCGCCGAAGAAATTGCCGGTGAGGATCAGCTCGACCTTGCCCTGCCCCGTGCCGCGCCGATAGCGCGCGCCGATCGTGTCCACGCGCATCACGCCAAGATCCACCTCGGCGTTGAACACGAACTCGACTACGTTCTCCTGCGGATCCAGGGTAAGCACGAAGCGCGACAGGTCCACGCGCTTGAGCAGATCCCACGGCGGATCGAGCGAGAAGCCCAGCGTCGGCGCGGCCAGGTTGACCAGGTATTCGAGAATATCGCCCAGCGTGATGCCGCCCAGCTGCACCGATACCACCTGATGACGCTTCTGCTCCTCGCCGCGCCAGGAGGTCACCGCCTGCACCCACAGCTCGCCGAACATCACCTTGAACAGGTAAGTCGGCTCGGCGACGCCGATGTCCATCGATGCCATGATCGCGATCTTGTTCACCGCGAAGCTGCCGCTCAGCGTGCCGGTGATCGGCGCGCCAGTCTTCGCGCGTGCGATATCGGTGCTGGCGGAGGCGTTGACCGACAGTTCGGTGCCGAACAGCGTCGGGGTCCAGCGCATCGAGGCGGTACCGCCGAAAGTGTAAGCGCCGTCTGCAGTCTTGAAGGTCGCGTCGAGGCGATCGATCAACAAGTGCGGCACGTAACCGGGCACGGTATAGCCGGGATCACCTTTGATGAAGCGCGCGACCATCTGGGTCAGATCGATGGAGGTGCCGGGATACAAATGAGCGGCGAACTCCCAACCTTTCGTGGCGTCTTTGTTCGCCACAGGGTATTGCGCGCTCAGCAGAAGCTGCGGGTCGTCGTAGGCTTCCGCGCCGGCACCCTTAAGAAAAAACACGCCCGAGATGCCGCCGCTGATATTGCCAGCATTCGCCTCGACCCACATTTCCAGGCGCTGGAGTGAGATGCCTACTGTGCCGACCTGCATGAGCGTCCAGGCCTGTTCGGGCAGCGGATCGCCGGGCGTGCCGAACAGGATCTTCGCTTCGCCGCGGTAAGCCTGACCGATCGGATCGGCGAAGAACGACAATCCGACGATGTTCATGTTCGCCGGCAAGATCGGCGGGATGCTGCCTCGGAAGTAATCCTGGAATGCGCGACCGACTGGAATGTAATCGCCGTCGCGCATGTTGCCGGAGATGTACAGGCTGGGAATCGAAAGGCGGACATCCACGGTGACGCTACCGTCCGCCGCGGCCGGCGCGGGCACCCGATAGAGCGGTCGCGGCGAAGGCGCTGGCGGCGGCAAGGCCTGGTCGCCGCCGAACTGCACCGAGCCGTACACCAGTCCGGTGAGAAGATAGCTGTTCTCCATCTTGCCGGTATCGGGATTCCGCACTCTTGTGGAGCCCCAGACCCAGCGAATACCCACATTGGTGAACGACACGAAAGGCACCGGCGGCACCCAGGGCCGGTTGGACTGAATGCTGAGTGCAAAGGACTGCAGCGAAAAACTCGGCGTCGCGTTCTCTCCCGCGTTGTTGACGAGTTCCGCATCCACTTCGGCGAAATGGAATTCGCTCAGCAGCGGAAAATCCATCGGAATGGGAATTTCCACCCCGAACATCCTGGTGATCGCCCGCAGTCCCTGGGTGAGCGACGACGTCTCCGGATCGAACTGCGCGCTGAACGACCACACCGTGGAGGCCGTCAATACCGGCGTGGTAATGGTGCCCGATGGCCCATCGCCCAGGGAAAAAGCTCCACCCAGGATCAGCGTGGATTCGCTGCTGTTGCCCAGAACGGGCTGGCGCAGTTTGTCGACAGCAATTTGCAGGTACAGCGCATTCACGTCGAACGGATCGGGACCTTTGACGCCGGCCTCCCGGCTACCGCTCAGCATGTTGGTGGAGCTGCCCTGCGCCGTGAGCAGCATGCTCGGATAATCGTTCGCGCTCGCCGGCATGACGAGGCTGCCGCTCAACCGCAGAGGCCACGGCGAGAGCAGGCCCAGCTTGCCGTCGATATCCGAGTCGGCGAATTCGGGCAGAAAACCCTGCAATTGCAGTTTGACGCCTCTGCCGCTCTGCGCGGAAAAGGACGGCGACGTGACCAACACCTCGTGACCGGCCACGCCGTCAGCAAGGAACGAAGCAGTCCAGCGAATGCCTTTGGTTCCGCTTGCGTCCAGCGTGGAACGCCGGCTCTTCGGGAGCTTCGGGAAGAAGGCGCCAAATGTCCACGGCTTGCTGTCCACGACGCGCAGGGTCAGCGTGAAGCGTGCGTTGTCGGAGTAAGTAAGCGTGGCCGCGATCGCGTACTGATTGGCAGCCGCCGCACCGGGCACGCCGTACTGGCCGTTAGCGGTCAGGCTGACGCTGTTGTTGTCGCCGGAGAGGGCTGCGTTGGTCAGCGTGTAGCTGCTCTTGATGCCGAACAGCGCGAGCACCCCTATCAGATCCGACAGTGCCGGCGAGCCGTTGGCGGCGCCCCATAGATCGATGCTGTGATTGGGGCCGCCGATCGCGGCTTGAAGAGCGTTGTAGACGGCGCTGGCAGCCATGGCGTATGTCGGCTCGAAAGGAGAAGGGTCAGGCGATCAGCGGAACGTCCGCAATCGCCCGGGCACAGCACCGCCGGACGGCGTGGACGCCAGCACGGGCGTGCGCGGCGTCGGCGAGGACGGCGGATGCCATTCGGGGAAGAATTCGCTCACGGATACTGGCTCACCGCGATCGGAAATCATCACGGGCTTCTCGCCCACGGATGGAGCCAGCGTTTCCGGAACCGTGCCGATATTCGTGAAGCGCGAGGTATCGGTGCCGGGCATGGACTTATAACCGGTCACGGTATTGCCTTTTCCCGCCGTGGTGGCATAAGTCCAGCACGCGTGCGGATTGATGACCGGTTTTTTCTTGGGGTCCACGAACTTCGTCGGCTTGTCCACCGTGGTCGGCTGGAACTGATAGGAGAACGTTGCGACCTCGCTGTAGTAATACGTCGCCAGCACGTTCACCTGGGTGGTCAGCGTGTGATAGTTCTTGGTGATCGCGGTGAAGTCGGGCATCACCAGCGTCACGTCCACGTTACATACCGAGAAATGGCTCTTCTCGGCATTCTCCAGGCGCTTGTCGTAGAGCGTCGCCGTGGGCGTCATGGCGGGCATGAACAGATTGATCAGCTCGATCGACGGATGGTGGTGCTTGGCGAACGCGCTGATCGTTACGGTCTTGGCGGCCGACTTGCTTACGAAGGTCTTCACCACGTCGACGGCTTTCTTGCTGGCGGTCGCGTTCGAACTCACCGCCAGGCCGGTAGCGCGACTGCCGTGGTGCGGCAGCGTGACCATCAGGCAGTCATTGAACTCATTGTCGCCCAGCGCATCGTTGACCCACGCCATCGTGCGGTTGGTGGCATCGCCGCAGATCAGCATGGTGCGACCGTCGTGCATCAACGCGCAGACGATGGATACGCGGTTCTTCTTTTCCGCCACCGTGCCGAAGTCGTCTTCGACCAGCACGCCGGGCTCGTCGTCGATGACGTTGCCGATCAGCATTCCGACCCGGACCGATTCGTCCGTGCTGCTCCAGATCAACCCCTTCTTCCAGTCGCCCTTGGTCTTGTTGTATTGCGTTTCACCAAAATCGGGGGCGGTGAAGCTTTTGCAGTAACTGCCAAGGTAGTCGAGGATGTTGAATTTATTCTTGGTGTAGAAGTCCGGATTCCCGGCATACCAGACGCTGGCGACTTTGAGCGGCTTGGGTTTGGTGCCGTAGGCCGAGAGCAGGTCGTACATCAGGCTGATATGGTCGTTGTCGCTGTGCGAGAACACGAGCAAGTCGATCGTCGGCGTGTCCATCAGCTTGAGCGTGTCGGCGATCCAGGCAATGTTGCCGTCGGTCATCGGCTCGCTTCTCTTATCGGTGCCGCAGTCGAATAGCAGGGTGTGCACCAGCTCGGCGGGCGAGCTGTCGTCGTACAGACGCACGAACGTGCACTGCCCCTGCCCCACATCGACGACGGTAGTGACAACCTTGCTGATGGCCATGAGGAAACCCCGCTGCTGAAGTCAGGCCACCGGCGGCGTACGCCGCCCATTGGCCAGAAGCCGCGCCGGCGCATCGAGCCGGAGCGTCGCATCGTCTGTCTTGTCCGACTTCTTCTCCGGATCCTTGTCATACGCCGCGTACCACCCCAGCGACGCACTCGGGTTCCCCGGCGCCCCGAACAGCACCAGATCCGCATTCCCCGGCGGAAAGCTCCAGCACAGCACCGACAGCGCGAAGCGGCGCATCCACAGCTGGTAGCCGAGGCCTGCGCCGGCCGCATAGGTGATGAATTCGAAGCCGCGGAAGCCGAGCTTGAGCACGCCTTGCAGCGGCAGACTGCCGGCGCCACGCACGAACGACGCCAGGCGCAGGCCCAGGTAGACCGGCGGATCGCCATCAGCGCCGGTGGACCACGCGGCCAGCACGCTCATGCTCAGGCCGATGCTGCCGGACAATGCGCCCAGCGAGCCGAGATCCATGGTGTAGCGCAGGCCGTACCAGGGCGCCGACATCGGGGTCTGGTCGAGCGGACAGGCGATGGAGACGAAGCCCAGCTGCTCCGGCGTCAGACCCTTGTCCTTGGTGGCGATCGGAGCGATCTCGATGCCGCTTGCACGCAGCGGAAAGTTGGCGGCCAGCGAACGGGCGCGCGGCTTGCTGTTGGCCGGGTCCAGCGTGGTGGCGCTTTCGAAGGCGGTGAAGGCCTGTTTGGTCGGATCGGACAGCTTGAACTGCATGCGGATCGACAGGCCGGTGAAGCGCAGATAGCCGTCCTCGCCCTGCGCGTCCGCGCCGTAGCAGAACATGTCGAACGCGGCCAGTTCGCGGAAACGCAGATTTCCCTGCAACGTGAAACTCGAGGTGACCGCATCGCCGTCCGGCGCAGTGGCGGTATCGATGCGCACCGCCTGCACCTGCGCGCTGACCATGGCCGATCGCTGCGCATTGAACAGGTTCTCGCCGGTCAGCACGAAGCTGTACGACGGCACGCCCGCGACGCGCTGGCAACTGCCATTCATGATCAGGTTGTTGCCGCGCGACGGGTCCTGCTTGGCCAGCGGCGCGCCGAACAAGGTGTTGACCATCAGCTGACACTGCGCGGCGAAATCGGCGATGCGCGCATTGGCGAAGCGGATCTTCAATTGCAGCGTCTTGAAGCCGAACGGCGTGGTGCTGCTGGGCGCCAGATCCTGCGGGTCCTCGTAGTCGATCAGCGCGAACGCGGCGGTCTGCCCCGGCGTAATGGTGTCGGTACCGGCGGCGACCGGTGTCACCGAGAAGCCGACGTGATGGGCATAGAACCGTTTCGGATCGATGCCGGCGGCGAGGAACTTCAGGTCCGGCGGCATCAGCCCGAGCGCGACCGGCGCATTGAGGAACAGCACGCCGTTCCACATCGGGTTGTTCGCCACCTCCTCGTAGAAGATCCGGTAGGGATCGCCCGGCGGGGTCGCCGGATCCAGAGCCCGTTCGCGCGCCGCGCGCAGGATGTCCTGCAACTGCTGCTGGGTCTGCGCCACATTGCCGGCAGCTTCCAGCCAGCCCCAGGCGCTGGTGTCGTCGGCCAGTTCGGTCAAGCGGCGATTGCAGTACTTGAACAGCATCAACGTGGGATTGGCGTCCTTGCCGCGGCGCCAGTCGTCGGGAGCGAGCCGGAACGTCCAGCCGTCCAGCTGGCAGTCCAGACCGTTCGGGCCGACGCCGCTCTGCTGGTTGAACTCCGTCGTATCGGCGACCACGAAAAACAGCTGGTTCGATTGCAGCGCGAGCGCGAAGCGCTCCTTCACCGGCGTGAGCACCAGGTCCTGCGCGCCGCCGGCCAGATGCGCGAACAGCACCCCGGCCCAGGCGGAGCCGTCGGCGGAAAGCTGCGCCAGCAAACCCTGCGGCGTGACGGCGAGCGGCGCCGTGGCCGGCCCCACCGGTCCGATCGGCGCGTCCGCCGCCGTCGGCGGCGGCAATCCTCCGATCGCCGCGCGGCGTACCGGTGCGAGCACCGCCGCTTCGATCTCGCGCGCCAGCGCGATGTCGCCGGCGGCCAGCCAGCGATACGCGCCGGCCGGAAAGCACTGCGCCGCCAGATCGCCTGCCTGCGATGCCGCCGGCAACCGGCCCGCGGGCATGGTGTGGAAATCGAGGAAGCCGGTGCCAAGATCGCTTGCCGCCATGAACAGCGGCGCCTGCAACGGCTGCGCGTAATAAGGCAGGCCCCTCGCGCTGGCGGAGCCAGGCACCAGCGTCATGTAAGCGGTGGTGGCCGCGGTGCGCAACGGCAAGGTGCCTTGCGCGACGACGCCGGGAATGTAGGCGGGCTTGCCGGCCCCGAAGACGGCGATGTCGCCCGTGGACGCGGCCAGCGTGGCGTACTCGGCGCCGGAGTCGCCGAACATCCAGTGATCCTGTTCGGCGCTGCCGCTGCTCGGTACTACCGCAGCGCGGCGTTGCTGCACGCTCGGCGGCACTTCCACGCTGATCGAGAAACTGCCGTCCGGCGCGAGATGGAACACCTCGCTGCCGGCACTCGGACCCTCTACCGCGAACAGCGGACTCTTGCAGAACGCCAGCCGTGCCGAGCGGGCGCCTTGCAGTGATGCCGTCGGCGTGAGCGTGGTGGTGTAGCCCAACGTGGTCACGAACGCGCTGGACAGCGCGTACGGCGGCGCGCCGCTCGGCGCCAGGTCGACATAGCTGCGGTGCGGATCGAGCGGCGCGCTCGGATCGACGTGCAGCCGCGCACCCAGGCTGCCGGCGCGCAGGCGCAGCACGGGCATGGACAGATAGCGCGCCAGGTTCTGTGCCAGCGCCTCTGCATCGTCCGGCGCCGGCACGGTGGCATAACGCAGCATCACGCCGAGCTGCTCGAGCGGATCGGGCTGCTGCGGACGCAGCGTGATCGGCATGGACAGCGCGCCGACCGCGCTGCCCGCCAGGGGCAGCATGACCGCGCCGCTCGCATTCAAGGCGAAATCGCCGCGGCTGAACGTCGCCGCTGCCGCCGGCAGCGCCAGGCCGTAGCCGGTGCCGGCGTTCTGCAACGACAAGGTGCTGCCGGCGGCCAGCTCCAGGCGGTAGTCGCCCAGCACCCAGCGCGCCGGCGTCACCAGCGCCCAGGGGCCGCTGGGCGTGGCCTGCGGCAAGGCGGTGAGCGTCGTGGCCTGCCAGTAGTTCCAGCTGCTGTCGACGCCGTTGGACAACCACAGCACGCGCACCAGGCCGGTCGGCGAGATGCGCGGAATCAACTGAGCGAGCTGCTGCGCGAAAGCCGTCAGATCGGCGGGCAGCGCGAACGCGATGACGTAGAGCCCGCCGACATCCGCCCATGTCTGCGCCAAGGTCGCGGTGCCACCGAATGCCGCCGACGCGCTGCACCAGTAACCGGCGAAGCCACCCACCGGCATCGCGCTGCTGGCGTACAGGCGCGATCCGCTCGCGACGGCGGTGAATACCGGAGCATCCATGGCCTACTCCAGCGTGATGCAGTCGCCGGGCAGCAACGGCAGCGACGCCGCGCCCCAGCCGGGCCCATAGACCGCGCTGGCGGCTGCCTGCCAGTTCAGCTGTATCGGCGCGGACGCCGGCTGCGCGGGTTTGTTCGGATCGAGCACGATGCCGCCCAGTCCGCGTTCGATCTGCACGCCGCTCAGCGGCATCGGCACGGCCGGCATCAGGCGTCCGCGCTGCTCCAGCAGATTGCCGAGCGTGGTGCCCACCGGCACCACGTGGGTCACGCCGTCGAGGCTGACCTGCAGGCAGGCCTTCAGCACCGCGCGACCACGGAAATAGGCCACGTTGACATTGGTCGACGGCGCGCTGGTCGCGCTGGAGATGCCGGCGAAACTGGCCGCGGCGGCGAGCACGAAGTTGTCGCTGGCCTTGATGCTGCCCTGCCCGCTCGGCGACAACAGCGCATTGGGAACGAACAATCGGTAGAACGACTGGTTGAACGCGGGGAAGTAAAGATCCGCCGCTTCGGCCACGCCTTGTTCCTGGCCGGTGCTCGGATTGGCCGATGGCGGATTCACGCTCAACGCGCCGTTGTTGACGAGCTGCCCGATGAAGCTGTCGAAGCCGGCGCTCCACGCGCCGTTGGCGCTGAGCAGGCTGCCGATCGGATAGTCGATGCTCGCCGAGCCTACGTAGCCGCTGAGCCACGAGCCCTGCGTCTGCCCCGGCACCGTCTGGTACGGATTGGGCACCACGCGCAGCAGCATGCCCGGACGCAGGTCCACATAACCCTGCGCTACGCCCGCACCGGGGAAGTTGAGCCCGAAGTTGTAGTACAGCTGCTCGGCGAAAGTCTGCGGCAGCGCGCGCGCCAGCATCTGCTGCAACAGCACGATGCCCCATGGCACCGCGCCGGCGGCCTCCACGTTCTTGAGGAAGGTCTGCACGTCGCTGGCCAGGCCGGTGCGGATCGCCTGCGCAGGCGCGAAGGTCCACGGGTTGTTGCTGGTGACCGTGTTGGAGATGGTCAGGATGTACGGATAGACCGCGCTGTTGCGCGCGGTATCGGTATTGGCGGTCAGCGCGAACGCGCCCTGCGATGGCAACGGCGTGGTCAGCGGCGTACCCGCGCCGATATCCGGCAGGTACAGCGTCAGCGGTTCGCCGGTCATGGCGTTGTTGGCCGCCGTCGCCGTGGTGATCAGCGTGGCCGGATAGACGAAGGGCGGCGCCGTGCCCGCGGCGCTGGAGGAAAGATAGAAACCTTCCGTGAAAATGGACGGCTGATTGGCCTGCAGGCCGCGATCGCTGCCCCACACGCCCTGCACCAGGAACTGATACTGCGTGGTGGAGACGAGGGTGTAGCCGCTGGGAAACGCGAGGGTGGCCTGCGTGACGCCCGCAGCCACCGTGGTATTGGCAATCTCCGTCAACGTGCCGCCGGCGTTGGCCATCAGCGCGACGCGATAGCCGGTGGCCCCGGCCAGCGCATCCCAGCTGCCGGTGGCGCTCATCGCCGACGCGTTGAAGCTGACCTGCGTGACGCTGGCACGCAGCGTCGGCAGGCGATGCACCGTCGTCGGCCCGATGATGCTCTGCCCGGTCGGTGTCGCCAGCGGCGTGATCGCCACGGTCAGGTCGACGCCGTCCGGCAGCGCCTCGTTGAAGTTGTAGGTGCTGGACTCTTGCGTGACGATGCCGTTGCCGAAATCGAGCCGGTAGCTGGTGGCGCTGGCCGGCCCGGTCCAGGTCATCGTGCACTGGCCGGTGATGGCATTCGTCACGGCGGCCACGGCACTGACCGTCGCCACCAGCGGCTTGACGCCGGCGCTGTTCGGCCCCTGCGCACCTTCCGCACCGATGGCGGCGATCACCACCGAATAGTCCAGCGTCGCATCGGTGAGCGACAGCTGCGCCTGCGTCGCCTGCCCGCCCGCCACGCGCACGCTGGATATGGTCTTGCCGCCGGCAAGCAGGCTGACGGCGTAGGCAACGGGCATGGCGGCGCCGGCCGGCAGGCTCCAGGTTACGTTCAACGTCGACCCAAGGCATTGCAGCGTGGCGACGGTCGGCGCGACCGATGGCAAGGCCCAGCTCCCGCCGACCGCTGGCGTGCTGCCCGTGGTGCCAGTCGCCCAGACGCGGATGCCCCAGCTCTTGGTCGCATCCAGTCCGCTCCCGGGCAGGCTGGTGAAGCTCGCGCTGCGGCTGCTGCCGCCCGTGACCGTCTGTGTGTAGCTCTGCGTCGGATCGGCGAGGTTGTAGACCTCGATGGTGAAGCCGGTCACCGCCGCATCGCTGCCGGCCTGCCAGCTCACCGCGATGGATTTGTTGTCCGAGGCGAACGCCGCGCCGGCCAGCACCGGCAGGCTGGTGACGACCGGGCTGGCCGGCGTGGCGACGCCGATGCCGGCGCTGTTGAGCGCGAGCACGCGCAGCGATGAGCCCGGCGCGAGCGGCCCCGGCAGAAACAGCGTGCCGCTGGTGCTGGCCGCACCCACGACGTCGGCGAAGGCGCCCGGCGTACCGTCCGGCGCATAGCTTTGCAGGCGATAGCGCGTGACGCCGGTCGCGCTGCCGAGTGCGGTCCATTGCGCGCCGATCAGGCTGCCCTGCCCGGCCTGCAGATAGCGCGCGCTCACGCCGGAGAGACTCGGTTGCGGCGAGGCCATCAGCGGCGACGCGGCCTGCGCCGCATAGGCCTTGTCGCCGGCGTCGCTGGCCACGCTGGCGGCCGCGGACACCTGCACGTACCACTGCTGACCGGCCGCCAGCGCGGGACTGGAAATCATCGCCCAGCTGTCACCAGGGTTCGGTGTCGAGGCGGTGAACGGATTGCCGCTGCTGCCGTAGATCTGCAGGTAGTAACCGAGCGTCGCCTGCTCGGTCGGCGCCCATTGGACGTAGAAATTGGTGCCGTCGTAATAGCCCGCCAGCAGCGTCGGCGGGCGGGCGATCAGCGGCACCAGCTGACTGGTCTCGTTCTGCCCGGGCGAACTGCCCCACATCGTGCTGACTTGCACGAAATACGGCGTATTGGTGTCCAGCGGCCCGCCGGGAAGGTTCAGGCTGCCGAACTGCAGCGCCGCGCTGCTGGGGGCGAAGCTGGCGGTGGTGAACACCGTATCCACCCCGAAGAATACGGTGACGACATATTGGGTGATCGCCGAATCGGCGACGGTCGTCCACATCACTTTCAAGGTGGCGCCGCTGGTGTAGACGCTCTGGATGGTCGGCACGGCCATGCTTGCAAGTCCTTCGGAGTGAAGTGCGTGAGGACATGCGGCGCGGCGTCAGGCGCGGATGCCTGCCGGCTTGCCCGCGCGCGACACAAGCGTTCGCGCGACAGGCCGGCAGGATGCCGCGGCCTGCGCCGCGGCCGCCTTCAGTGCGATTGCTGGAGGAACGTCTGGTATTCCTTGCGCCACTGATCGTTCGGCAGACGGCGCATCACCTCGTTCTTGTCGGTCTTCAGGCGCGCCAGCTCTTCCTGCTCCATCTGCACCTGCGAGATCGAGTCGCCGATGAAGATGCCGTTAGCGCTATGCGTACGCTTGTCGGACTTCGCTTCGTCGAACCAGCCCAGGCGCAGGCTGTAGACATGGCCGGTGTAGGGCTGCGCCGCGACCGAGACGATCTTGGCTACGCCCTTTTCGGTCTTCACGCTGTCGCCGGCCTTCAAGTCGCGGGCCATGACCAGGCCGTTGACGGTCAGCACCGGATGCGTGCGGGTGATCAGCAGATCCTGCCCCAGGCTGGTCTTCAGGTGGATCATCGGATGCAGCTCGACGCCGCTGGCGGTGCCCTGCACGGTGCGCTTGTCGCCGGTGGCCGAGATCACCTGCGGCGAATTGTCGGCCGTGATGTTCTCGATCGGGGTTTCGCTGCCGTCGGCCATATGCACCCTGGTGCCGGCCGCGACGCAGCTGTCCTCCAGGTAGATGCCCGGAACGCCGAGGAAGCCCGGCGGCATCGGCGGCGCGAACGCGCTGGTGAAGTTGACGAAGCCGGTGTTCTTCTGGCCGCCGGGCAGATCCAGCGGCAACTCGATATAGAAATTGAACGTCACCGGCCGTCCGCCGCTGTAGCCCAGACAATTGTTCGGATTGGTCGGCGATACCTGCGACAGGTTCCAGGTGATGGTGGAACCGGATGCGCTCCAGCCCGTCCCCAGCGGCTGGTGATCGGCGAACACGCAGGCGCCACCCTGGTTCGGGTCGGCCACCGAAGCGGTGTAAGTGCCGGCCGTGGCATAGCTGCTGTCGATCGTGTAGCTGCCGAAGGTCGCCGTGCCGGCGGTCGGAAAGAACACGCTCGTCGCCGGCCGGCCCGACGCGTTGTAGTAATCGCAGGACTGCTGGCTGCCGCGGTTGAAGCAGATCTTGATCAACGGCGGATTGGGCACCAGCGTGGTGCTGCCGGTCTGGTACGTCGTCTTGCCGCCGTTGATGACGCAGTTGGAACTCGGGTCGCCGGGATTGGTGCGCACGCAGTAGTTGGGTGCAGTCATCGTGCCAGCGGTGGCCGGCACTTGCGCGGCGGTGCTGATCACCGTCGTGGTGCTGTTGCTGCCTACCGTAGTGACGATGGTCGTCATCGCCGCCAGGTGCGCCGGATCAGAGACCTTGCCGCTCACCGGCACCTGGAAATTGGTGCCCTGCCCGAACTGCGTGTTGCGCGCCACGGCGAAGACCGTCTGGTTGGCGGTGTCGAACAGCTCGGTCGTGATGGTGGTCTGCGTGGTGCCGCCCATCACCGAGGAATAGCCGGTGGCCGTGTAGACGCCATTGCCGTCGTCGCCGAAGTTGGACAGCAGCGCCAGATCCTGCGGCGCACCGGCGGTCTTCGCTTGCAGCGGCGTGGCGGCCAGCGCCATCGGCCCGGCCTTCGCGGCAGCGGCCAGCTTATGCGCTTGCTGCACCGTGCTTTGCAAGGCGGCGAAGGTCGCCGGCGCGTTCGACGGCGTGCGACCAGCCGCCGCCAGTGCACGCTGCGTGAAGCGCAGCTGCTGCGGATCGGCGAGATTGAGTACGTACGGCCGCCCCGGCTTGAGCATGCCCAGGACGTGCTGGACATCCTGCGCCTCCTGCGCGGTCATCGCCCGCGGCGCGGCGGCCGCCGGCGGCGTGCTTTGTGCGTGAACGGCTCCCGCCGCGCTGAAAGCGGCAAGCATGGCGATGCTGTGGCCAAGACGGCCCGTGCCTGCGAAACGCATGATCCCTTCCCCCTGTGCTGGACAAAACTATGCCCGTCGCCGCGCCCGCGGCGATTCGAAAAGATCCAAGGGAACGCCGATCCGAGCCGGCAACATCAACGCGGTCGCGATGCGCCGGCAAAGATCGCAAAGACCTGGATACGCCCCCTTCTTGGTACCGACCGTCCTGCGGTTCCCAGACAGAGCACGAGGCGCGAGCCGAAGAGCGTTGTCGCGGCGCTGCGTGAAGCGTATGGAATCCCCCAGACACGAGCGTAGGCAGCGCGCCGTATAGGCCACGTGAAACGCCCGCCTTGCGGCGCATCGGACGCATGCGATGGCGGGCCCCACCCGCGAAGGCCCGGCTCGCTACGTCACCATGGTCGTGCGATAACCCGCCGCCGACACCTCTATCCGGGTATCGAGCGACAGCGCGTCGAGAAAGACCTGATCGTGCGACACCACGACCAGCGCGCCGCGATACTGCGACAGCATCTGCTCGACCGCTTTGATCGAACGCAGATCCAGATGGTTGGTCGGCTCGTCGAGAAGCAACAGCTCGGCCGGCCGCTCGGCGTATATGACGCAAGCCAGCGCGGCCTTCAGCCGCTCGCCACCGCTGAGCCACGCGCTCGGCTGCAGGGCCTGCTCGCCGGATAGCCCGATCAGAGCGAGTCGCGTACGCATGGCGGCTTCGGTCGCCGATGGATGGGATGCCAGCAGTTGCTGCAGGACCGATGCCCGCGGATCGAGCAGATCCAGCTGCTGGTCGAGCAGCGCGGTGCGCACATGCACGTCGCAACGCCCCGCGATGGGCGAGGCTGTGCCCGCAAGCAACTTCAATAACGTGGACTTGCCACTGCCGTTGGCGCCGGTCACGCCGATGCGCTGGGCCCCACGTATCGTCAGATCGAGCGAATGGCCGGCGGCAGCGCCATGGGGCAGCCGGACGTTCTCCAGCACGGCGACCTTGCGCTGCGCTGCCATGGTCGTCGTCGGCACCAGCAGCGCGATGTCCGCCTCCTCCGGCAGCTGCGCGGCGGCCTCGCGGACCTGTTGCGCCAATGCGTTATGGCGATCCTCCAGCGTGCGCTGCCGCTTGCCCGTGCTCACCTGGCTGTTCTGCTGGCGCCCGCCGAGCAGGATGGCGGCCTGGTTGGCATCGCGTCCTTCGCGCGTGGCGCGCGCCTGTCGGCGCTGCAGATTCTCTTGCTTGGCGCGCCACGCCTTGTCGCCGCGACGCTGCTCGGCCTTGCGGTGATCCAGGGCCTGCTGCGCCCGCGCCCGCTCGTCCGCCCGCGCTTGCGCGTAAAAGGCATAGTTTCCGCCATAGTCGCGCAAGCCCGAGGGCGACAGTTCGACGATGCGCTGCATGTGATCCAGCAGTTCGCGGTCGTGGCTGGCGACCAGCAGCCCTTTCGGCCACGCCTCCAGCTTGCGCAGCAGCAGATCGCGTTGCGGCCGGTCCAGATGATTGGTCGGCTCGTCGAGGATGAGTACGTCCGGATCGGTCATCCACGCGCCCAGCAGGGCCAGGCGTGTCAGCTCGCCGCCGCTGAGCGTGACGGCGCTCTGCGCCGGCGCGAGATGGCCGAGGCCGTATTCGTCCAGGCATTCGGCGAACCGCTGACGGAGGTCCCAGCGATCCGCCACGAGTTCGAAATCGGCATGCGCGACACTACCCGCCTCGATGCGCTCCAGCGCGTCGAGCGCCGCCTGTACGCCGGCCATGGATGCCACGGTAGCGCCGGGCGGGCACGCGACGAGCTGTGGCAGGTAAAGCACCGTGCCTTCGCGCGTATAGCGCCCGGCGCTCAGCTCGAGCTGCCCGGCGAGGATGCGCGCGAGTGCGCTCTTGCCCACGCCGTTGCGTCCGACCAGGCCGGTGTGGCGACGGTCGAGCTGAAAATCGATATCGGTGAAAAGGCGATGGCCGTCGGGCCATGCAAACGCCGCGCGCTGCAGCGTGATCGAAGATGCCGTCATGGATGCTCCTGTGATGTCGTGTGTCGCCTCCGCCCGAAAAGCGGAGTCGATGTCGCCGGATGTCTTCGGCGGTGGCACGGATCACATGGGGCGCATCCTCACTGGCCATCGAAAGTTGGCGAATGATAGCGCAACGCGCGCAGCGATATGCGCGACATCTTGACGATGGCTTGGGCGGCGCACGTCTCGCTTCGGCCCCAGGAAAAAACATAAGCTGGCACGGCTGATATCTGAAGCGGCTTTGCCGTAGAGACGCACCACCATTCCGAGAAGGGCCGATCATGTTCGATGCACCCCTGTTGCCGCGCGCCATGTCCCTCGGGCTGCTCGCAGCGCTTGTCGCCGCGACCGCCCTGGCCGCCGATCCCGCGCCGATGGCGACCGTCGCCGGCGGACGCCTGTCCGGTCTTCGCGAGGCAGGCCTGGACACATTCAAGGGCATTCCCTACGCCGCGCCGCCCGTCGGGCCGCTGCGCTGGAAACCGCCGCAGCCGGCGGCCGCATGGGCCGGCGTTCGTCGCGCGGACCATTTCGGCCCGCGCTGCATGCAGCGCCCGGTTTTCAGCGACATGGTGTTCCGCTCCGCCGGGATGAGCGAAGACTGCCTGTACCTCAATGTATGGACGCCGGCGAGCAGCCCGCGCGACGGCGCAGCCAGGAAACTGCCGGTGCTGGTCTATTTCTACGGCGGCGGCTTCATCGGCGGCGACGGCTCGGAATCGCGCTACGACGGTGCCGGCCTCGCGCGGCGCGGCATCGTGACGGTCACGGTGAACTACCGGCTGGACGTCTTCGGCTTCCTCGCTTCGCCCGACCTGCGCGTCGAATCGCCCGAACATGCCGCCGGCAACTACGGCCTGCTCGACCAGGCCACCGCGCTGCAATGGGTAAAGCACAACATTGCTGCATTCGGCGGCGATCCGGCACAGATCACCATCGGTGGCGAATCGGCTGGCTCGATGTCGGTGTCGGCGCTGATGGCTTCGCCGCTGTCGAAGGGACTGATGCAGCGCGCCATCGGCGAAAGCGGCGCCATGCTCGGCAATCTCACGCCGATGCCGCTGGATGAGGCCATGCGCGACGGCGAGGCCTTCGCCCGGCGAGTCGGTGCGTCATCGCTCGATGCGCTGCGCGCGATGAATGCGCAGACGCTGCTCGACGCCGCCGGCCAGAAGGACGTGCCCGAATTCCGTCCCACCATCGACGGCTACTTCCTGCCGCGCTCGCCCGACGCGATCTACGAAGCCGGCGAACAGGCGGCCATCCCGTTGCTGCTTGGCGCGAACTCCCAGGAAGGCTATTACGCCAACCTGCTCGACCAGAAAGCGCCGACGCCGGAGAACTACCGCGCCGCCGTCCAGAAGCAGTTCGGCGAGCACGCCAAGGAAGTGCTTGAGCTCTACCCGGGCCGTACCGAAGCGGAGATCAAGGCGTCCGGCACCGCGCTGGCCGGCGACCAGTTCATCGCCTTCTCGACATGGCAATGGATGCGCCTGCATCGCCAGACCGGGCATACGCCGGTGTTCTACTACTACTTCGACCAGCCTCGGCCGGCCAAGCGCGACGGCAGCGCCCCCGCGGATGCCGGCGCCGTACACAGCGGTGAAATCGAGTACGCGCTGGGCAACCTGCCCGGCAATGCCGTGTATGCCTGGACGCCGGCCGACCGCCGCGTCTCCGAGACCATGCAAGGCTACTGGGCGAACTTCATCAAGACCGGCGACCCCAATGGCGCGGGCCTGCCGAAGTGGCCCGCCGCAGCGGACAAGGATGGCGGCCTGTTGCGCCAGACCATCGGCGTGCAGACGCGCACGCAGATCGACCACGACCGGGCACGCTACGAGCTGCTGCGGCGCGTCGATGCCGACCAGCATTTGTGATGCGTGCCCTACCAGACCTGCATCTCGCGCCGCACCAGCCGATACGTCTTGCCATTGCGTGAAACGACACGCCCGGAATCGCCGCGCACCACGTACTTGGTGGCGATCCACGCGGCGCGTCCCGGCGCGATGTTCCAGTGACGGGCCTTGCGAAAAGCCCAGATCCAGCCATAGCGATTCGTCATCACACACAACCCTGCAGGATGAACATGTCCCCCCTTGGGCGGCGCATCCTGCAGTACCACTTCGCCCCAGTCTGACAGAACGCGCACGGCGCCTGTACGAAAACGGGGAGCTTCGATCAAGAAGAGGTCAGGATTGTCAAAGCGCGGTGACAGTTATTTGTCCGTCGATGATCCAGCGATCGATGTGACGTATGCGACGTTTTCAGTGCGTTACGTGGCACGTTACGCCGTTTCATCCATGGGGTCGCTTACGCGCGCAAGTCGCTAGAATCGCACTTCCATCAACAAGGACGAGCCATGGCCCACTTCGATTTCGACCACCTCGAAGCAGCGATCGAGGCCGCTTCGCGGCAAGCCTTCGAAGAAGTCACCGCAAAGCATCCCGACGAGACGTTCAGCGCGTTCGCCCTGTACACCGACGCCGGGGCGATGACGGTGTGCCCTGCCCTGTGTACCAAGGCATTTGTCGAACGCAAGATGATCGAAGAGCCTGACGAATGGCTCCACTGCAAATACTTGCCCTCCGAATGGCCTTACGAAAGCGTGGGCGCCGACGCGGCTTTCAACGCGATCTGCGATGTCGTGCGGGAGCATGTCTTCGCGATCGGTGACGATCCCGCGGCCTTCGTGGACTTCAAGCAGCGATTGATCGCCTCATGCATCAAGGTGCAGTTGCGCCTGCGCCGGGACTTCTTTGCCGGCCGGGGTGACGATTTTCTTCTGATGGTCACGATCTCAGACGATAACGAGCCGGTGCATGTGCTGCGCGAGCGAGTCGGCGCCCTGAACGGTCCCGCGCTGGTGGAGGAGTATCGCGTGCTGAGCGAGAGCTGGGACTAGCGATGCACACCAGCTGTGCGATCGCAGGAGCAGCGATCGCCAGCTGGATGCGAGCCCTCAGGGTGTCGCATGGATCTGCGTAAAAACCACCTGCCAGCGCCCGTTGCGCTTGGCCCACACATCGACGAAGCGGCCGCGGAACGTATAGGCCTTGCCCTGGTTCTCGCCCTTGGCATCGACCATGCCGGCCAGCACCGCGCCGTCCGACCAGACCTTGCTGACCTGATCGTAGATGTCGACGGAAAGAGTCTTGTTGCCGGGCGCCGTCTGTTCGGCGATGAAGTCCGCCTTGCTGCGGTTCTTGCCGCTGGTGCCGGCCAGCGTGTAGTCGTCGGCGAGCACCCGCTCCAGCTCCGCCTTGTCGGCCTTGAACTGCGCCACATCGTAAGCCGTCGCCGCATCGGCGAGATCCTTGGGCAAGCCATGGTAGTCGCCGACCTCTTTCGCCATGGCCGACGTGGCGATCAGTGCCGCGACGCAGGCGGCATACGTAAGCGATGAGCGCATATCTCCTCCCGTAGTGTCTGCGAACGAAGCGGTCGTGAATCGGGAAAAGCCAAGGTGAACATGGAACACCCGGCGACCGCCGCAGTCCATGGGCCGGAGGTCAGCGGGCACGCCAGACCGGCTCCCCGATAGCAGGCTGACAAAAATTACCCGGCCATTTCAAATTACCCGGCGGACATCGTCGTCAGGGTATCTCCTCAGCGGGACACCCGGATGTTTCAGCCTGTCGCGGCCACTGCCGACCAAGCCCTGGACTGGGTCAACGCCGACCCCTACGCCGTGCGCTTCGCCGCCGTGGGCGCGAAAGGCGAACCGGAGGAAGCGCTTCGACTCGCCATCCGGCTGCCTGCGCCGAAGGCCGCCTCGTCCGCCGAAACATTCGTGCTGTCGCTGATGGCGGCCTCGTCCCGCCGCACGCTCTGGACGCTGCGCCGCGCGCCGACCTACTGGCGCATCGCGCCACTGGACATCCCGGTCTTCCGCCTGTGCCAGCGCACCATGGCCTCGCTGCGCATGGCGAAGGCACGCGCGGAGTGGCTGATCGCACCGCCCTTTGCCGCGGCTTCGCCGGGCTTGGCGCTGTATTTCCAGCCGGCCCCGGACGCTCCGTTCGTCATGCTGTCCAGCGCCGCGGCGTGGCTCGCGGAGGAGTCGCTGCTGTCCTGTGTCGATTGATCGGCCGGCCCGGCCAATGGCCCCTCTATGGCGGAAGCCACCGCCGTTTCCGGCGATGGCTCCCGGTCCCGCGGCAAGCTATGGCTTAGAGCGAGAAATCATATTGCGCAGAGATCCGCACGTAGCGCGGCTCGGTGTAGCCCATGATGCCGCCGTACATATTGTTCGGCCGGCCACCCAGCGAGCTGCCGTCGGGATTGTTGGCCACCACGCCGTTGACCGCCGTCTCGTTGATCGAGATCGCGCGCTGCTGGTTGAGCACGTTGAACACATCCAGCCCCAGGGCCAGCTTGTGCCCGGCAAACGCCGGACGCCACTGCGCACCGACGTCGAGGCGATATGTCCAGGGCAGCGTGCCCTTCGATCCGCGCGGCGAGATCTGGCCGTAGCAGACGTGATAGGCGCCGCTATCGCCATCCCGCCCCATGTAGCCTCCCGGATCGGTGTAGACCCCGTCGGGACCGGCGAACCAGGCGCCCAGGCAGTTCTTGGGACGACCGGAGGTCGCCGTCACCGTGCTGCTGATCAGCCATTCCGGCGTCAACTGCCAGTAGCCGAACGCACGTATCGCGTGGCGGCGATCGTTCGGCAGGTTGCCGCTGGC
The DNA here is from genome assembly GCF_055814425.1 of Dyella sp. CR10. NCBI lineage: Bacteria > Pseudomonadati > Pseudomonadota > Gammaproteobacteria > Lysobacterales > Rhodanobacteraceae > Dyella > Dyella sp. CR10. The sequence continues at coordinate 1,848,423 of NZ_CP185986.1, read as the reverse complement.
ATAGCGCATGAACTCCGGGAAATCCCAGTCCTGCGAGGCGGCGACGTCGCCCTGCACGATGTCGGATTTGATCTGGCCCTCGGTATTGCCCCAGTTGTGCGACCACACGTAGTCCACGCGGCCGTACCAGGTGCCGTCGAACGGATGCTCCGCGTAAAGGTTCAGGGCCAGGTATTTGCGCACGGGCTTGGGCATGCCCAGGTCCTGCGCAGTCAGCTTCACGTGACGGAGCACCGGCGTGGCGCCCGGCTGCGCCACGTTCACGTCGAACTCCGCGCCACGGCCGGGGTTGAAGATCACGCCCGGGTAGTGGAGCTGATCCAGGCAATCGGCGGCGCTGCCGAAGTCCTGGTAATGGCTGGACAGGTAGGCGCAGACCGGCCGCGGATCAGAGGTATCGTCCACCTGCGATTTCAGCTGCCGATAGGTAGCGCGCGCACCGACCGTGAGCGACGGCGACAACTGCTGGTCGGCGCCGAGAATGAACTCATCCTGGTAATGCGAGCGCAGGTCCTTGATATGCGCGGTGCTGGGGTCACGTGGCTGGCCGAACTCGGCGTTCGGGGAGACCGCCGGCCCCAATGGCTTGAGATTGAGCGGGAGATCGGTCTTGGGGTCGATCCCGTCATACGTAAACCTCTGCTGGGTATTGAGCGAACCGCCCGCGCCGCGGATGGCCACGCCATTGGGCAGCGCCAGGTAATAGCGACCCGCATTGGCGTAGACCTTCAGGCTGGAATCGCCGCGCACATCCCAGCTCACGCCCAGCCGTGGCGCCCACTGGTTGCTCTGCTTCATGAACACCACGCCCGCACTGTTGTAGTTCTTGAAGCCTTCGTTGCGCACGCCCAGGTAGGCCAGCCAGCGATCCGACACCTGCCAGTGATCCTCGAGGTAATAGGCATTCTGTTCGAGCTTGTACTGACCGCCCTGCTTGTGCGTGATCAGCTGGACGGTGTTGCCGCTGCCGTAAAGCCATTGCCCGCCGTACTTGTCGGAATTCACAAAGGCCTCGCCGGCGGCACTGCGCAGGGTCTGCCGATCGATACCGCCACGCAGGTCGTGCGCGCCGAGCCGGTATTCCAGATCCAGGCGCCAACCCTTGGTCTTGTTGGTCGTGTCGTACAGCAGGTTGCCCAGGGGCTGATAGGCGTGGAAGGCGTTCTTCACCGACGCCGGCGCGCTGGGCGAAACCCGCACCATCGGATAGTCGGGGACATTGGCGAGATTCGGCTGGAAGGTCTTGCTCTCACCGTAGACCGCGGTAACGGTGAAATCGTCGGTGATGTAGCCGGTGTACTTGCCCAGGTACAGCTCGTTGTTGTTCTTGGTGCGGCCGTCGGCGCTCGCATTGTGGTTCAACGGCGTGAGCGTGGCATTGCTCCAGCCGTAGTTGCGCAACGTGCTCTGCGCGTTGTCCTGCAGCGCGGTCAGTTCCAGCAGATGGTTGTCGGTGATGTTCCAGTCGAACTTGGCGTACCACTTGGTCGCCTTGTCGTGATCTTTCTGGAAGCCGCCGTTGGCATTATTCGCGCCCGACGGCGTGAGCTGCCCGCCGGGCGTGTAGGTTGCATCACCCGAGGCCAATGTGCCCTGCTGGTCGGTCTTGGTGAATTCCGCCGCGCCGAAGAAGAACAGCCGATCCTTGATCAGCGGGCCGCCGACCCACGCCGCGTAATCGAACTGGCCGTAGGTGTTCTTGGCCCGATAGCGCCGCAGCTTGCCGTCGGAGCCGAACGGGCGATTGATGCCCTCCTCATCGGTCAGCAGGTTGCCGTTCTTGTCCCGGTGATTGAAAGGCCCGGGACCGATGGCCAGCGACTCGGCATCCGGATGATCGGGATAGTTGTAGTTGCGCGGGTCGCTGCGCAGCGAATCCGGACGCCAGAACACCGCGACGCCGCCCTTCCATTCGTTGGTGCCGCGCTTGCCCACCAGGTTGATATAGCCGCCGGTGCTGTGGCCGAACTCCGCACCCGCGCCACCGAGCAGGACCTGCTGCTGGTCGATCGCGCCGAAAGGCAGCTCGAAGAAGGTCTCGTTGTTCAACGGATTGGTGACGTTGTAGCCGTTGATCGAGTACGCGTTCTCGGAAATGCCGGAACCGCCGATGGCCAGGCCCGCATCCGGGAAGCGGTTGTCGCCCGGCACCACGCCAGGCGCCAGCAAGGCGACGGCGAGCACGTTGCGCGCTACCGGGATCTTCGCCAGCTGATCGGCGGTGAACACCGTGCGCGTATCCACCGAGGAAACATCGATGCCGGGCAGCGCCGACGCCACCACCGTGACGCCTTCGAGCGTTTTGGGACGGGTGCCGCCGAAGGAGACCTCCGAATTGCCGGCGATGGTGACGTTGATGCCCTCCCGGCTTTCGACCGGCTGCCCGTCCTTGAGCAACGTCACCTTGTAGTGGCCCACGGGAAGCGACGAGGCGCGATAGCGACCGTCGCTGTCCACGGTCACCGTGCGCGTCATGCCGTTGTCGGTGTTGTCGATCTGGACCGTGCCGCCGGCGGCGCCGGTTACTTGTCCGTAGATCGCGCCGGAGGTATTGGATTGCGCCCACGCGGCATCTGCAAAAACACATGCCAGGGCGATGGCCATCGCGGAACGCCGCAAGATGGCCCTGCGCTGCATCGAGTACATAGATCTCCCCTCGTTGAAACAAATAAAGAAAGGCGATCGGCAGCGCCGGGCCAGCCCCTGGCCCTATCCATTGGCTGCTCGATCGATAAGGGCGCGAAACGACGACCCCTAGCTATCGGACGTGCGCCGGCCATCCGATGGGCCGCTGAATTTATGGAAATTCAACATAAGCCCTTGGATGGAGATTCGATGGACGGAACGTGGAAACCGCGTGGACGGGCGATCAGGGGTGTCGCTCGCCACGGACGCCATGTACACGCCATGTTCCCGTCGAATAAGTGCGGGCAAAAAATAGGGCCGTCAGCGAGTGACGGCCCAGCGGGGAGTCGCCGATCGGGACGACGACGTGATTGTTGTTATGCGAGCGCCGGAAAAAGCGCTGCCGCATGCCGGGCGGCGAAAGCACGCTACGCGCCGGCATGGATGTGACGTGCATGTTTTATGGAGATTCGATGGAGATCCGACATGTCGATGCATGACGATGCGAATCGCTGGCGAACGCGCCTGGAATGCGTCACGATGATTTTTATCGAGATGGATCTTGTCTGCATCGAATCGAAGCTACCGTGGCAAACGCACCGCTGATTCTCATCGTGGAAGACGAGCCGGATATCGCCGACGTGCTCGACAGCTATCTGCGGCGCGACGGCTACCAGACCCAGCGCGCGCAGGACGGCGAGCGCGCCTTGCAGCTGCATCAGCAGATGAAGCCGGACCTGGTCCTGCTGGATATCCGCCTGCCCGCGCCCAACGGCATGGAGGTGCTGCGTGAAATACGCCGGACCTGGGACACGCCCGTCATCATGGTGACGGCCCTGGCCGACGACACCGACAAGCTGGTCGCCTTGCACATCGGCGCGGACGATTACGTCGTCAAGCCGTTCAACCCCGGCGAAGTCGTCGCCCGCGTCAAGGCCGTGCTGCGGCGGCAGCAGGCAGCCACCCGGCCGTCGCGCCCCATCAGCCTGGGACGCATCCAGATCGACCACGAGGCCCATCTGGCCAGCGTGATCGACGACGATGGCCAGCCGCGCCCGCTGACGCTGACCCTCACCGAATTCCGCCTGCTCGCGCACATGGGACGCAATCCCCGGCGCTGCTTCGCGCGGCAGGACCTGATCCAGGCCTGCCTGCCCGAAAGCGATGCGCTGGAACGCGTGATCGATTCGCACCTGAGCAAGCTGCGCAACAAGCTGCAGCAAGCCGGCGCCGGGTCGCTGATCGAAAGCGTGCGCGGCGTGGGTTACCGGCTATGGCCCGAATCCTGAAGCACACCTGGGTACGCCTCGGCGTCTACGTCACCCTGGTGATGGCGTTGACGGTCGTGGTGCTGCTGTCCAGCCTGTGGGCCTTGCAGGCATTGCAACTGCACGCGTTCATTGCCGGCCTGCCGGCGGACGTCCGCGCCGAAATGCAGGCACTGGGTCGTGGTGGTCATGCGCACGGCCTGCGCGCGATGCAGATCTACGATCAGTACTGGAGGGACGACCCTCTGTACGGCAACGTCACGGCGGTCGCCATCACGCTGATCATCTGCACGGCACTCGCCAGCACGGTATCGTTCCTGCTTGCACGCGCGGTCACGCGCCCCATGTCGTCCGTCGCCGACGCGGCGATGCGCATCGCCAGCGGCGACCTGGAGGCACGCGCCGATCACGTGGCGGGCACCGGCGAACTGGTCGAGCTGGTCGAGCACTTCAATCAGATGGCCGCCTCGCTCGAAGCGCTGGAGCGCGAACGCAAGGAGACCGCGGCCGCCATCGCGCACGAACTGCGCACGCCGCTGGCCATCCTGCAAGGACGCCTGCACGCGCTGTGCGACCAAGTGATCGAAGGCTCATCCAGCGAATACCAGAAGCTGCTCGGCCAGGTGGTCCATCTCGGGCGGCTGGTCGAAGATCTGCGCCAACTATCCCTGTCGGAAGCCGGCCGCCTCTCCCTGCAGTGCGTCCCGCTCGACCTGGCCATGCTGGTTGAGGATCACCTGCAGGCCTATGTCGCCCTGGCGCAGAAGCGAGGCATCCGCACCGATCTGCGCACGGCGCCGGCGATGGTGACGGCCGATCCCGATCGCGTGCGCCAGATCCTTTCCAACCTGTTCGACAACGTGCTGCGCTACGCCGCCTCCGGCGGCCTGCTGCGCGTGCGCGTCGCCAGAGACGAACGCTGGGCCATCCTGCAAGTCCGCGATGCAGGCCCCGGCGTACCCGAACGCCTCACGGCGCGATTGACGGTATCGGCCTATCGCGAGCGGATGACGCTGGCCTCGAAAGTCGATCGGCAGGCCGAAGGCTCCGGGCTCGGCCTGGCCATGGTGCGCAGCCTGGTGCAGCAGCATGGCGGCCGCCTGCGCGTGCGCAACTCGGCGAAGGCGGGTGCGGTTTTCACCATATCGCTGCCGTTGATCGCGCCGTAGCTCGCGTCGGCTCGGATGAGCGCAGCGAACCCCAACGCGGCGAGGCCATGGTACGTCTGCCGGGTTCGCCAATGGCTCACCCCAGGCTACGCCCCGCCGCTGATAAGAAAGCGCATTGCTTCAGCCTTGTCGAAGAAGCCCGCCTAACTTGGCGAATCGATGGATGTTTTATCGGAGCGCCCCGCACGACCGCCGCGCCAGATGATTTTTTTGCTTCGCGCGCGCCTGTTCAAATCGCAAGAACAACAATTCCAGATCTATCAGGGACATCTGCCGATCGAACGCTAACCGCAAGAAGTTACGCCAAAAACCCACTTGTCCCGGGCAAAACGAGCGGCTAATTTTGCGACCGCGAACACGCTTGGACGGGTCACAGGGGGTCCGTCGGCGTTCGCATCACAGGGGACAACGGAATGACTCTTCTGGCTGGGCCTCCGGGCCTTCAGCGGGCATGGAATCGCCCACGGCCGTCCCGCCCGCGCGCCCGCTTCTGCGCATGCCTCCTGCTGCTGAGCGTCGTTCCGTGCATCGCTGCCGCAGCTGACGTTGCTACTTATGACTGCCTGATCGAACCGACCCAGATGGTCGAACTCGGCGCGCCAGTGAGCGGACTGATCGATCGCGTACTGGTCAAGCGCGGCGATCGCGTGACGCGCAACCAGGTGCTCGCATCGCTGGAATCGCATGCGGAGCAGGCGGCGGCGGATCTTGCGCATTACAAGTCGCAACTTGCCGGTCCCACGCAACTGGCGCAGGGCAAGATCGAATTTTCCCAACGCAAATTCAGCCGCCGCCGCGACATGGCGGCGGAAAAGCTGATGTCCAAGCAGGACAGCGACGATGCCGAGTCGGAGCTGAAACAGGCGCAGGCGGAGCTGGTCACCGCCAAGGAAAACCGCGAGGTGGCACGCCTGGAATACGTCCAGCAGAGCAGCCAGCTGGCGCTGCGCACCATCCGCAGCCCGTTCGACGGCGTGGTGGTCGACCAGATGATGTGGCCCGGTGAAATCTTCGAGCCTGGCTCCACCAAGCACGCCATCCTCAAAGTCGCGCAGCTCAACCCGCTGCGCGTGCGCGTGGTGATGCCGATGCGCGCCTTCGGCCAGCCGGCCGCGGGCATGGAAGCCAGCATCGCGCCCGAGATCCAGCCAGGCAGGAACTACACCGCGAAGATCACCAGCGTCGACCGCATCATCGATGCGGCCAGCGGCACCTTCGTGGTGTTCATGGATCTGCCCAATCCCAAGCTCGACGTACCGTCGGGCGTGAAGTGCAAAGCCTCGCTCCAGAAGTAGCGCCCGTTTCGCGGATTCAACGGCGACGCCAGCGCGGCGCCGGCAAGCAGCACTGACCCCATTCAATCAACGTCGATCGGCCTGCCGCGCATGCGCGGCCCGGCCTGCCAAGAGGGCAACATGGAACAGTCGCACGGCAACAGCAACGGCAAGCTCGCCCCCGAAAACCTCGCCGCCGATGCGGCCGACACCGCGTCCGCCGCAACTTCGACACCGGCCATCCGCTTCGAAGCGCTGGAGCCGCGCGTGCTGCTCTCCGGCGACGTGAACCCCGCCGCCCTCTCCATTAACGGCACGCTCGATGCGCCGGGGCAGCAGAAGACCTACCAGTTCACCGTGCAGGACACCAAGCGGGTGGTGTTCGACAGCCTCACTAATCGCAGCGACATCAACTGGTCACTCACGGGACCGAACGGGTCGCTGGTCAACCACGCCCAGTTCTCCGCCGATGGTGGCGGCAACCTGCCCGCCTTCGACCTGACGGCCGGCACCTACACGCTGACCGTCAATGGCCTCAACGATGCCGTCGGCGCGTATGCGATGCGCATCATCGACGCCAGCGCGGCAGCCAACCTCACGCCGGGCACGGCGGTGTCCGACACGTTGATCCAGGGCAACGAGACCAGCGTGTACCGTTTCGACGCCACCGCCGGCCAGCAGTTCTACTTCAAGGCCGGCGGCGTCAGCGCCACCACCGGCGGCAGCGCCTATTGGCGCCTGATCGATCCGTATGGCCGCCAGGAAGGCACCGTCAACAATCTGGCATACGACCAGGGCACGTTCGCGCTCAAGAGCAGCGGCGAATACCTCCTGCTGGTCGAAGGCGCCAGCGGCAATGCCTCGCCGCTGAACTATGCGTTCAATCTCAGTCCGGTCAACGACACTCACGCAACGCTCGCGCTCGACCAGGCCACGACCGCCACCATCACGCAACCCGGGCAGACGGCCTATTACGACTTCGACCTGAGCACCGCGACGCCGGCGCTCTTCGACAGGCTGACCAGCGCCGGCTTCGAGTGGTCGTTGAACGGCCCCTACGGGCAGGTCGTTTCTCGCCATAACCCGAGTTACAGCGAGAACGCCAACCGCATGAATCTGGTGGCGGGCCATTACTCGCTGGCGATCAGCATGGACAACGGCGCGCTGGGCAGCGTGCCGTTCCGCCTGCTGACCGGTGCGTCCGCACAGCCGCTCGCGGCCAACACTGCGGTCAGCGGAAGCCTCGACTATGCGAACGGCTCGGCCATCTACAAAGTGTCGCTGTCGCAGGGGCAGAAGCTGTGCCTGAGCAGCACCTCGCCCGCCGGCGGCGCGGTGAACTGGCGCCTGCTCGATCCCTACGGCACCAACGTGGCCAGCGGCGCGCTCGGACAGGCAGGCAACGCCTATACCGCGGCAGCGAACGGCGACTACTGGCTGGTACTCGACGGCTCGGACGGCAACAGCGCGACGGCCGCGGTCAACTACGGATTCCAGCTCAATCTCGTGCCGGACATCGCCGCTTCGCTGGCCGTGGGCACCGCCGTCAACGGCAGCATCGCGCTGGCCGGCCAATCGACCGTCTACAGCTTCCACCTGGCCGCCGCCACGCAGCTGGCCTTCGATGCGCTCACCTCCCGCAACGACGTGCTGTGGTCGCTGCGCGGCCCGCGCGGACAGGAAGTGAACGGCCGCGCGATGGGCAGCTCCGACGGCTATAGCAGCAACAGCGTCATGGCGCTTCCGGCGGGCGACTACACGCTCACCGTGCAAGGCAGCGGCGCGGCCACGGGCGCCTACGCGTTCAATTTGCTGGACCTGTCCCAGGCGACGGCGGAAACCCAGGGCACGGCGTTCAGCGGCGCGCTGTCCCCAGGCAACGCGAGCACGGCATTCCGGTTCTCCGCGGCGGCCGGCGACGTGATCAACCTGCACGGCATGGGCGTGACCGGTGGCGCGGCCACCTGGCGCCTCTACGACAGTTTCGGCCGCGTGGTGGCCGGCGCCGCTTCGCTGTCGTACGACAGCGGCAATATCTCGCTGGCCCTTGGTGGCACCTATATGCTGCTGGTGGAAGGCGATCCGACCAACACCGCGGCGGTCAATTTCCAGGAACGCATCGATTTTGTCAGCAACACGGCGCCGACGCCGCTGCCGGCCGGCGATCCGCTCGCCCTCGGCAGCACCGTCGCCGGCACGCTGGCGACGTGGGACGCCACCAAGACGTATCGCTTCACGCTCACCGGCGACACGCAACTGCTGTTCGACAGCCAAAACAGCGGCAACAACGCGATCTGGACGCTGCGCGGCCCGCGCGGCACGGAGTTCAACCAGTCTTTCCTGTCCAACACCAACGACCGCGTGCTCACGCTGCCCGCGGGCGACTATGCGCTTACGGTGCAGGGCGCGCCGCAAGGCTATGGCGTCGGCAATGGTGCCTACGCATTCCGCGTGACTGACCTGGCTACCCTGCCGACACTGCAGCTGGGCCAGTCGACCGTGGCCAACCGCACGCCGGCCAATGCAACGGTGGGCTACCGCGTGCAGGCGACCGCCGGGTCCACGCTGGTGCTCAATGTCGATCGCATCACCGGCTACTACTCGCCCGCCTGGTACCTCATCGGCCCACAGGGCCAGGTGATCAATGGGCAGTCCGGCGACACCCCGGGAACGCTGTTCGCCATTCCTGCCGACGGCACCTACACCCTGATGGACACGGGGCAGTACTACGACACCTCCGGTGCTTCCAGCGACACCTTCACCCTGAGCCGGCAGGACATCACCGACGCGCCCCTGAGCTTCAACGATGCCGCGACAGGCTCGCTGACGGGCCGCCAGAGTCTCGCCAGGTACACCTTCACCGTGGATCACCCGCAGGTGCTGGTGTTCGACAGCCTCGCCGGCGCCAGCGGCATCCCGGCCAATGTGCAATGGATGGTGCGCTCGACGACGGGCACGCTCACGAGCTGGCAGCAGATGTCGTACGACACTGCATCAGGCGTGCTGTTTCCGCCCGGCCAGTACACGGTGCTCCTGCGCAACGTGCAGGACACGCCCACCAGCTTCGGCTTCCGCCTGCTCGATCGCAATGTCGCCCAGGATCTGAGCGTGGGCACCGCCACGCAGACCACGCTCGCCAGCGACAAGACCAGCATCTACCGCTTCAATGCCAGCGCCGGCGATCACCTGTATTTCGCCGCGGACCGCCGCAACGTCAACTTCAATGCGAACTGGCAGCTGTTCGGGCCGCAAGGCACCGTGGTCGCGCAGGGCTCGGCCTACAACTACTACGACACCAGCGACATTCTCGCGGCGTACTCGGGCGAATACCTGCTCGTGTTCTCGCCCATGCAGAACTACTACAACCCGCCGCTTACGCAGTCGCTCAACTTCACGCTGGGCAAGCGCAGCACCGTATCCGCGCCGCTGACCCTGGGCAGCGACATCGCCGGCACCATCACCCAGCCGGGCCAGACCATCTCCTACAGCTTCACGCTCGACGCGCCCGGCACACTGCTGATGAACACGCCGCTGGCGCAGTCCAACCTGCAATGGAGCCTGGTCGGTCCGCGCGGGCAGGAAGCCTCGCAGCGCAGCTTCGGCAACAGCTACAGCAATCTGCTGTCGCTGCCGGTGGGTACGTACGTCCTGACCGTGGCCTATTCGGATCTGTCGACCGGCAACTTCCATTTCGGCCTGATCGATACAGGGTCGATGGCCACGTTGAACGCCGACACGGCAACCACCGCCCCGGTCTACCAGAACGGCCAGTCCACGCCCTACGCCTTCACCGTGGGCGCCGACGGCGACTACACCATGGAAGCGCCGCCCGGGCAGCAGTACTCCCGCTGGTCCCTGCAGAACGTGCAGGGCAACGTGGTGGCCAACGGCGACAGCGCCAACATGGCAGTCGATCCGTTCCACCTGATGGCCGGCACCTACGTGCTGACCTGGTACAACCCCTACTCCGGCCAGCCCGACAACAGCTGCAACTTCACCCTTCGCCACGTGGTCACCACGGCGCTATCCATGACGCCAGGCACGCCGGTGATCGGCAATGTGGACGCGATCGCGCGGCGCTACGAATACGACTTCGACCTCGCCGCGCCAACGCAGGTGCTGTTCGACGCGCTCAGCAATCGCGCGGATATCGACTGGCAACTGGTCGGCCCCACCGGGCAGATCGTCAACCGCCAGTCGCTGACCCAGGCCGAGAACGCGTCCGGCAACCCGCTGATCGCGCTGCTCGCCGCCGGCCATTACCGCCTGACCGTGGTGCCTGAGGGTGCCGCCACCGGCGCCTATGCCTTCAATCTGCTGGACCTGGGCGCGATCGGCGCGCTGCCCACCGGCAACGGCCAGGCCCTGCACATGGACACCGGCAGCGCGTCGGCGGCCTATGCCGTGCAGGCGCACGCAGGCGATTACCTGAAGCTGCACGTGCAGGCGCCGCAAGGCGGCGTGGTGCGCGTGCGCGTTCTCGATGCCAATGGCAACGTGATCCTGCCCTCGTCCCCGTTGGCGGGCGGTGCCGATGTTGCCGTGAAGCTGCCTGGTGACGGCCGCTACACGCTGCTGTTCGATGGCGACATCGCCAACACCTCGCCGGTCGACCTGAGCTACGACGCCAACGTCATCACCCCGGTCGCCGTGGCACTGGCCCCGGGCGTCGACGCCCAGGGCAGCCTCGCCATCACCGGCGTGCCCGATATCTATACGTTCTCGGCCACGGCGCCGGCGATGTTCGTGGTGGACGGCCTGGCCGGCAGCGCGGGCTGGCTCGTGCGCGATGCCAGCGGTGCGGTAGTGCAGTCGGGCCAGCTCGGCGTGGCCGCGCCGGTGCGCCTTGGCCCGGGCACCTACACTTTGGAGATCCGCGCGGCCGACAGCAGCGCATTGGGCGCGTACGGCGTGCGCATCGTCGATGCCGCCACCGCCACGGAGTTGCCGCTGGGCCAGGCCACGCCGGTGTCCGTCACCGATGGCCACGCCCTGATCTATCACGTCGCCGCGACCCTCGATCAAGCCTCACTGAGCCTGCAGGTGGACACCGCAGCGGCGGCCGGCGCCATCGTGCGCGTGTTCGATGCGGCCGGGCAGCTGGTGCTGTCCACCCAGGGCGCGATGGCGTCGAGCGTGGTCGCAGCCAGCGTGCGCGCCGGTGTCGGTCGCTACATCGTGATCGACGGCAATGCACCGGCCAGCTTCACCCTGACGCCGAGCGAAGCCGCGGCGCCGCCGCCGGCTCTGCTGGGCTGGGGCGCCACGCTGACCGGCTCGTTCGCACTTGCCGGCGACGTGGCCAGCTATCGCCTCGCGATGAACTTCACGCAAGCGATGAGCTTCAACGAACTGCTGCACGACCTGGGTTCGCAGGGCATCCATTGGCGCATCGTCCGCGCCGACAGCGGCGACAACGCGCCGTGGCAGGACCAGAACAGCAGCTATTACGACAGCCTGCCCCAGGCCGGCGACTACATCCTGAGCATCGAGGCCACGGCCAACAACGCCAGTTATGCGCTGCAGACCCTCGATACCGCCGCCGCGTCCGTGCTCGGCGCACCGGTGCAAGGTTCGATGGCCACCGGCCAGGGTGCGGCACTGTATCGCTACGAACTGTCGTCGCCGAGCGCGTTGCGCGTGCTGCTCGACGCGCAGGGCGCCACCGATTTCGACTGGGCCTTGTTCGATGCGCAAGGCCATCGCGTCGCCGATGCCGGCAGCGCAACCAGCAGCACCGACACGCCGATCCTCATCGCCGGCACGTACACTCTGATGGTCGAGCACGGCAGCCTCGCCGCTGGCGCGACCTTCGGCTTGAGCGTACAGATCCTGCCGCTTCCCACCCTGTCCTTCGACGACCACTTCAGCGGCACGCTAGGCTCGACCGCCACGGTCGTGGGTTATCGCTTCGACCTGACGGCGCGCACGGTTCTCCAACTGCACAATCTTGGCGCGACACCGGGCGTGCAGTGGGCCATCGTGCCAGTCGGGGAGACGCCGAACTGGTACAACGTCGCCACCGAAAGCGCGGGCCAGAACGACCCGGAGAACGGCTACCCCGCAACCCGTGCCTACGATGCCGGCAGCTACCAGCTGTGGATCCGCAGCACCAACGACGGCGGGCAGTTCGCGTTCCAGTTGCTCAACGCCGCGCTCGCGCCGGACCTGGGCGCCACGGACACCCAGGGCACGCTCGCCGATGGCAGTTCCGCCACGATGCTGCGCCTGACGGTGCCCGCGGCCTCGGCTTATCACCTGTCGTTCGGCGTGCAGAACGTCGGCGACGTCTGCTGGAGCCTGCTCGATCAGAACGGCAACCTCGCCGCCCAAGGCATCGATGCCGGCAACGCCGATGTCGACACCTTGCCGGCTGGCACCTACACCCTGGTGCTCAAGGCGGTCAGCGGCAACGCGAGCCCGGTCACCTACGACATCACCACCGCCACGTTCACGCCGCCGGTGGTCCAGCCTGGCGACGTCGTACTGGGGACGCTCGGCAACGATCCGAGCAAGGCGCAGAGCTATCGGCTGAACCTCGCCGCCGACACAACGCTGCTGCTGAGCGAACTGGACGCGCAGCGCAATGTGAACATCGAGTTCTACCTCGACGGGCGCTACTACAACCCGCCGCGCAGCGGCGATCGCTACATGCTGCAGGCCGGCATGTACGACATCCGCGTCAGCGGCTGGCGTGCCGGTGCCGGCTATCAGTTCATGCTGGTGGACGCCGGCACTGCGCAAGCCTTGACGACCGGCAGTCCGCTCCAAGGCCAGCTGCCATCCGCGCAGTCGACCGCCACCTTCCGCTTCACCGGCGACGGCCATACGCCGCTGACGCTGTCGACGGGCAGCGATGCCTTGAGCTGGCTGGTCTACGACGGCGGCGGCAATCTGGTCGCCTCGCAGGTCAACGGCGACAGCCCGACGCAAATCTGGCCGACAGACCATTACACGCTGGTGCTCTATCGCACCGCAGCCGGCACCGACATCGTCAACTACAGCGCCGCGGTCACCGTCGCCACCGTGCCGACCAGCGCGCTGGTCGTGGGCCAGCAGCAGGACGCCACGCTGCTGGCTGCCAACGGCTACCTGGCCGACTTCACCTTCAGTACCGCGACCGCGGGACGCTACATGCTGGTGGCGCCGACCAGCGGCGGCGACGGCATCTCCTACACCATCACCGATGCGCAGGGCCATATCTGGGCCGAAAGCAACTTCGGCAACAGCAACAACGCCGTTCTGCAACTTCCGGCAGGCAGCTTTACCTTGCACCTGCTGAAGCCGGCGGGTTTCAACCACGGTGGCGGTGGCGGCGAGTCGGCCGCGATGGCCATGGCCGTGGTCGACAGCGGCACTGATGCCGCACCGTCCATCGATGCCGCCTTCACGCTGATCGACCTCGACGGGGGTCCCAATCTCTCGGCCGGCCATACCGCCTCGCTCAGCCTCACCAGCTACCAGGACGTGCAGACCGCAAGCATCACCGCCGGCGCTGGCGACGTGCTCAATCTGAACGCGCTGACGGCGGCGAGCGGCAACGCCTCATCGCAAGCGTTCTGGTACATCCTCGATCCGAACAACAACGAGATCGCAGGCAGCTGGTTCAACCAGACTGGCGGCACGCAGTCGATCACGTTCAGTCAGGGCGGGCATTACGTCCTGGTGGTGCTCAATGCCAACCCGGCGTTGACCGCCACCTTCACCACGACGCTGGTCAGCCAGGGCAGCCAGCCGGTGGTCACGCCCGAAGCGCTGGTGCTAGGCCAGGACTATGCCGTGCCGTTCAGCGGCACCGATCAGCACATCTACACCTTCCATCTCGACGGCACCTCTCTGCTCGGCCTGCGCGGCCACAGCGATGGCTATGGTGTGAACTGGGTGCTGCGCAACGCGGCAGGCCAATGGCTCAGCGGCGGCCTCTATCCCGGCGATGGCCAGTTCAGCAGCACGGTACTTGGCGCGGGCGACTACACGCTGGAACTGACGGCTTCGGTCGACGGCACAGTCAATGTCGACTTCAGCGTCCTCACCCAGGCCAGCGCAAACGTCGCGCAGGATGCGGTCGATGTACCCAGCACGCAGGGCATCTATGCCCTTCACGTGCAGGCCGGCAAGGATTACTTCATTACCGGCCAGTCGTATGTCAACTACACGATCTATCGCGCCGATCTCACCACACTGACCAGCGGCACGCTCTACAACTCGGACAACATCATCGTCCAGCACGCCGACAGCGATGAGATCTGGTACATCGTCGCGTCCGGCGGCAACGGGCCCACCGACTCCATACTTCACGTCGCCGCAGCAGCTCCGATCACCCTGGATCAGGAAACCAAGGCGGCCATGCCCGCCAGCGGCGGCACGCGCGTGTATTCGCTCACGGTCGACCAGCCGCAGCTGGTGTACATCCAGATGCCGGTGCAGGGCGGCATGCAGGCCACGCTCAGTGGCCCCGGCGTGCAGAACCTGAACCTCAGCAACGGCTACCAGGTGGTGTACCTGGCGGCCGGCACGTATCGCGTCACGGTGGTCGGTTACAACCAGGGCGGCGAAAGCATGACCGCTGCCCCGGACGTGCCGTACAGCCTGCTCTTCAACACCATGACCAGCGCGCCGGTCATCACCGCGGACACTGCACTCTCGGTCGAACTCGACCCGGGCCAGGCCAAAGCCTTCCAGTTCACCGCGCAGGCCGGCCAGCGCCTGTATTTCCTGCCTCAGGACGGCGTACCCACCAGCGGCCACTGGACGCTGTACGACGCCCAGGGCAACCAGCTGTACAGCGACGCCTCCGATGCGCAGGACAGCCTGCCCGCTTTCTCCGACGACGGCACCTATTTCCTGCTGTGGTCGTCGAACGACTCGGCGCCGGCCACCTACAACTACACCCTCGGCAGCACCGCCCCGCAGCCCACCGGCAGCGTATCGCTGGAACAGCCGCTGCTGCTCGACACCACCGGCCCGGCGAGCACGCACGTCTACACGTTCACGCTGAGCCAGGACGCCCGCGTCCTCATCAACGCGCTGAACAACAGCGGTGACGGCTTCAGCTGGCAACTCACCCAGCTCGACGCATGGTTCGGCGGCGGCTACTTCAGCTCGGGCAACTTCAATCCGTCCGCTGTCCAGCTCCAGGCGGGCACCTATGAACTGAGCGTGCGCGCCCAGGGCGGCGACGCCAGCCACCTGTCGCTGCTGCTCAGCGACATTACGCAGGCGCCGGTGGCGCCCATCAATCAGCCGGTCTCGGCGAGCCTCGCCCCAGGCCAGCAGCTGGTCTACGCCATCGACGGCACCGGTCAGCAGATCCATCTCACGCCGCCCGCCGGCAGCACGCTGAGCGGCGCGTGGACGATCCTCGATCTCAACGGCAACCGGTACGCCAGCGGCTCGCTGGCCGACGCCGGCGATTTCTATTTGCAGAACGGCCGCTACCTGCTGGTGTGGAACGCCGATGCGGCCGCCGATACCACGCCGGTGCCGATCCAGTTCGCGCTCGGCACGGCGACGAATCAGCTCCCGTTCGAGATCGGCAGCTGGCTGTCGCCGCAGCAGAACGTCCCCTACGACTTCCACCTGGACCAGACCACGCGCCTGATGTTCGACGCCGGCTTCATCGCGTCCGGCGGCTATGTGAACTACCAGATCACCCAGTACGGCAAAGTGGTGTACAGCAGTACCGCCAACGCCAATACCGCATCCGGCAACAATATCTTCCAGCTCGAACCGGGCGACTACCAGCTGGTGCTCGGGTACGCGCCGTACGGCTACGCCAACATGAGCGTGCGCCTGCTCGACCTGAGCCAGGCGGTCGCCGTGGACAACGGCGCGTCCATCACAGACAGCGCCACGCCCGGCTCCGCCAATCTCTATGCGTTCGACGCGATCCAGGGCGACACGGTATCGCTGGCGACGACCGACACCGCCTCGACGTGGACGCTCTACGACGCCTTCGGCCGGCAGCTGCAGCAGATCGCCGCGGGCAGTTCACTCAACAACCTTCCACGCACCGGTCGTTACTACCTGCTGCGCGACACCTCCGCCGACACCGTCGGAACGGCGCAGCCATTCACCTTCACGCTGAATGTCTCGCACACCTTGCCGACCCTCACCGTCGGCCAGGTCACCACGGCCGCCATGCAGAACGGCTCGGCAGCCTTCCAGCTGCAAGTCGGCCAGGCCACCAGCCTGTGGTTCGCCAGCGCCGCCACCGGCGACCCCTACGTCAGGATCGACCTGTACGACAGCCAGGGCACCCTGCTCTATTCGTTCAATCCGGACCAGGCGAACCGCGCTCTGGTGCTGCCGGGCGCCGGCACGTACACGCTGCGCCTGACCGATCTGAACGGGTCGACGTACGCGCGCAACTTCAACTTCGTGCTGAGCGATCTGGCCACCGCGCCGGCAGTCACGGCGGATACGGTGGTCACCGGTGGTGTCGACATGACGGTCGGCATGCAGGCCTACCACTTCGATGTCGCGCAGGCGGGCACCTTCTCCTTCACCAATCTCAGCAACAGCTACACCACCTCTTATCTGCGCTGGCACCTGGTCTCCGTCTACGGCAACGTCGTCGCCAGCGGCGTTCTCAATACGACGGTCGGCGGACTGGTGCTGCCTGCCGGCAGCTACACGCTGGTGATCGACCAGCCGGGTTATTACCTCAACGGCACGTTCGGCTACAGCTTTGCGCTGGATACCCAGCCCACGACCCTGCCTCTCAATACGGTCGTCACCGGCAGCTTGCCCGCGGCAGGCGTGCCGTTGCACTACAGCCTGCACGTCGGCGCGAGCGGCGTGTACACCTTCGACAGTCTCGGCGCCGCCAGCGGCGCCAGCTGGCGACTGGATGGACCCGGCGGCACGCGCGTATTCGATACCGCCCTCAACAACGGCGGCTATTACGACAACTACTACGTATATGACTTCAGCGGCCTGCTGGCCGCCGGCGATTACGAGCTGACGGTCTACAACGTCACCTCGTCCGCGGCACCATTCACGTTCCGCGTGCTCGACGCGTCCGAGGCGCCGCTGGTGACAGCCGATACGCCGGTCAGCACCACCATCGACAAGCCTGGCGGCATGCAGCTGTTCCGCTTCAATGCGCAGGCCGGTACGCACTACTTCCTGGACGCGCTGCTCGGCCAGAGTTCGCCCAACTATGGCTACGTGCCGCAGTGGACGCTGCTCGACCCGCTCGGCCGCGCGGTGTTCAACTCGCAATCCGCCGGCTCGATCGGCTCGGTGTGGGATAGCACGCAGGGCACCTGGCTCTACCAGTTCAACGGCACCGGCATCGATCTGGGCACGCTGGCCGAATCGGGCCAGTACACGCTCGTCCTCGGCATGCCGAACAACAATTTCGGCGCACCGGCGAACATCCGCTTCAGTGTGGTCACGGTGCCTGTTGCGCCGCCGGTGATCCTGGACACGCTGGTCGTCAACCCGGCGCCCGACCTCACCGTCACCAGCGTCGCGATCAGCCCGTCCGGCACCTTGCAGACCGGGCAGACCATCGACGTGCAGTGGGTGGTCGCCAACCAGGGCATCCTGCCCACCAGCGGCAGCTGGAACGATCGCATCGTGGTGCGCAACAGTGCCACCGGCGTCATCCTCGCCGACATCACGGTGCCGTATGACGCCAGCGATGCGGCCAATGGCAACATCGCCAACGGCGACGCGCGCACGCGCCACCAGCAGATCCGCCTGCCGGACGGCTCGTATGCCGCCGGTGACGTCACCATCACGGTGATCACCGACGCCGACAACGTCGTCAAGGAAAGCAACAGCAGCGGCACAGCCGAAAGCAACAACGTCGCTACTGCGCACGTCACGGTGCAACTGGCGCCGTATGCCGATCTGACCGTGCAGAACCTCACGCTGCAACCGGCCAGCGCATTCCAGCCGGGCCAGACGGTCAACGTCAGCTGGATCACGAGCAACCAGGGCAACGTCAGCGTCGCGCAGGCCTGGAGCGAAACGCTTGAAGTGCGCAACCTGTCTACCGGCACGGTCGTCGCCACGGTGGTGGTGCGCGACACGCTCGACCAGGGTGCGCTCGCCGCCGGCGCCAGCCGCCAGCGCAACACCAGCTTCACCTGGCCTGACGGCGTGGACGCCTCCGGCAACTTCGCCATCCGCGTCATCGCCGACAGCCTCGGCGAGATTCCCGAATCGAATGCGCAGGGCACCGGCGAGAGCAACAACGTCGCCGAGATCGACCAGGCGGTGGGCCCGGACATGCTGGTGAAGAACCTGCAGGTCACCAGCCCTGCCGTGCAGGCTGGCGGCCTGGTCACTATCACCTGGGAGGACTGGAACCAGGGCGCCAGCGCGACCGGCACCGCGTTCAACGATCGCATCACGATCAAGCGCGCCGACTCGAACCTGGTCCTGCTCGACACCAGCGTGGTCTACGATCCGCTTGCCCTGACCAACGGCCAGGCCAACGGCGCCATCGGTCCCGGCGGCCATCGCCTGCGCAGCTTCACCTTCCGCCTGCCCGATGGCCTCAAGGGCACCGGCAACATCAACATCACGGTCACTACCGACCAGAACGCCGCCGGCATTGGCGTGCTGTACGAAACCAACCTCACCCACGACGCGGAGACCAACAACAGCGCCGCGACGGTGGTGGTTTCCGCCGCCGTGCCATATGCCGACCTGCGCGTGGACAGCGTGAACGTGCCGCCGGCCGGCATCGGCG
Organism: Dyella sp. CR10; assembly: GCF_055814425.1. Classification (NCBI taxonomy): domain Bacteria; kingdom Pseudomonadati; phylum Pseudomonadota; class Gammaproteobacteria; order Lysobacterales; family Rhodanobacteraceae; genus Dyella; species Dyella sp. CR10. The sequence goes on along the minus strand of NZ_CP185986.1, from coordinate 1,829,378 downwards.
GACAGCCGGTCACGGTGAACTGGACGGTTGCCAATCATGGCCAGGCCGCCACCAGCGACGCGTGGAACGACGTCATCGTGGTCAGCACCGATGCCATCATCGGCAACGGCGACGACATCATCATCGGCACCGTGCGTCACACCGGCGCCCTGGGCGTGGGCCAGAGCTACACGCAAAGCGCGTCGGTCAACCTGCCCTACCTGCCCGACGGGCATTACTACATCGCCGTGCGCAGCGATGCCGACGGCGAAGTGCTCGAACCCGATACCCGCGGCAACAACGCCAGCGCCGGCCAGCCGATCAACGTCGCAGCGGCCTACGCCGACCTCGGCGTCGTCGCGGTCACCGCCCCGACCACCGCCCTCAGCGGCGAGAACGTCAACGTCAGCTGGACGGTCAACAACACCGGCAACGCGCCGACCAACCTCGCCTTGTGGAACGATCGCGTGGTGCTGTCGCGCACCGGCGTGCCCTCGGCGGACGATATCGTGCTGGCCGGCTCGGTCACGCACGCCGGCGTGCTGGCCAATGGCGACAGCTACACCGCCAACGCCACGCTGACCCTGCCGCGCGACCTGGTGGGCGACTACTACATCCTGGTCTACACCAACCTCAACAACACGGTGGTCGAGAACGGCCATACCGGCAACAACACCGGCGCGACGGCCGTCGCGCTGCACATCACCCTGGCGCCCTCGGCCAATCTCACCGTGAGCGACGTCAGCGGCCCGGCCACGCTGCGCCCGGGCGACACGGCGAGCGTGAGCTACACCGCGCACAACCTCGGCACCGGCGACGCCACCGGCGTGTGGCGCGACCGCGTATATCTGGACGACGGCCAGGGCCATCAGATCGAAGTGGCCAATCAGTTCTTCACCGACGGCCTGGCCGCCGGCGCCAGCGCCGCGCGCACGATCAGCTTCACCCTGCCGCCGGGTTTCACCGAAGGTAGCTACACCTTCGTGGTGCGCACCGACACCGACAACACCGTGTACGAGCGCGATGGCGAGAACGACAACAGCGCCTCGGCCGCGACGCCCGTCGTGGTCGCGCGGCCGGACCTGGCCGTCAGCAAGGTCAGCGGCCCCGGCCTGGTGTTGTCCGGCAGCACGCTGCACGTGCAGTGGAGCGTCACCAACAGCGGCGGCGTGGCCACCGGCAGCTGGCTCGACCAGGTGTTCCTGTCGCATAACGGCACGCTGACCAAGGTCGCCGAGCTGGCGCATGCCGGCCCGCTGGCGACCAATGGCAGTTACGACGCCTTTGCCGACATCCAGCTGCCGCTGGACGCGAACGGCGCTTACGAAATCGTCGTGGTAACCGACGCCGGCAGCGCGATCGACGACCACAGCCGCGCCAACAACACCGCACAGCAGGATCTCACCGTGCAATTGGCGCCCTACGCCGATCTTGCGGTGAGCGCCGTGCAGGCGCCGCCCACACTGATCGCCGACCCGGCCACCATCGACGTGCACTGGACGGTGACCAACAACGGCACTGGCGCCGGCATCACCTCGCAGTGGGTGGACCGCGTGATCCTGTCCACCGACGGCGTGCTCGGCAATGGCGACGACCGCGTCATCGGCGAGGTCGCACACAACGGCGCACTGGCCGCAGGAGCCAGCTACGACGGCGCGCTCAGCGTGATGCTGCCGCCAGGCACCACTGGCCGCTACAAGCTGTTCGTAGTCACCGATGCCACGCACCAGGTGTTCGAGAACGGCAACACCGCCGACGACACCGCCCTGCTTGGCCACAACGTCGACGTGATGCCCAAGCCGTATGCGGATCTGCAGGTGCAATCCGTCCTCGCGCAGGGCACGCCGGTCAGCGGCCAGCCGCTGACGGTGACCTGGACGGTGAGCAACCAGGGCATCGGCATCACCGATACCTCCGAGTGGACGGATCAAGTGTGGCTGAGCACTAATCCGGACGGCTCCGGCGTGATCGCGCAGTTCGGTAGCGCCAGCCACATCGGCCAGCTGGCGGTGAATGGCAGCTACACCGCGAGCCTCAATATCACCCTGCCCAACGGCCTATCGGGCAACTACTACCTCAACGTGCGCACCGGCGGGCCGTTCGAATTCGTCTACGGCGACAACGACGTCGGCCACAGCGTGGCCGTGCCGGTCACGCTGGCACCCTCGCCGGATCTGATCGTGCAATCGGCGGCCATCGCGCCGGCCTCGCCAGACAGCCAGGCGGCAGACGGCAGCCTGCTCGAAGGCACGCTCGCCGACGTGACCTGGACGGTGAGCAACCAGGGCCAGGCCGATGCGATCGGTCCCTGGGTGGACACCGTCAAGCTGGTGCCGACCAGCGGAAGCGGCGCGCCCATTGTGCTGGGCAGCTTCACCTACGACCGCCCGCTCGGGGCGGGCCTGAGCTATACCCGCACCGAACAGTTGCGCCTGCCCGCGAAGATCGAAGGGCTATATCGCCTGGAGATCGTCACCAACGCCAACTTCGGCAGCAACAACGGCGCGCAGGTGTACGAGTATGGCGCCGCCGGCAGCAACAATGTGCTGATCGCCAGCAACCCGACAGCGGTCGCACTGCAACCGCGCCCCGACCTGCAGGTGAGCGCGATCACCATCCCCGACCACGTCACCGCAGGCACCAACGTCGGCATCCAGTACACCGTCACCAACCTGGGCTCCGTGCCCGCCAGCGGCCACTGGCGCGACAAGGTCTACCTGTCGCATGACGGCATACTCAGCGGCGACGACCAACTGGTCGGCGTCTTCGACAACGGCAGCGCGCTGGCGCCGACCGAAAGCTATTCCAACGTCACCGGCAGCATCAGCATCCCGATCCGCTTCCCCGGCGATGCGTACCTGATCGTGGTGGCCGACGGCGACAACAACGTCGACGAGTACCCCAACGACAACAACAACTATAAGGCGGTGCGCTTCTACATCGACCCGGTGCCGTTCTCCGACCTGGTCACCAGCGATGTCGTCGCACCCGACCAGGCCGTGCACGGCGCCACCATCGACGTGCGCTACAAGGTCAGCAATCTCGGCGCCGCCACCACGCGCGGCGCGACCGCGGACGTCAACAGCTGGACCGATACCGTGTGGCTGGCCAAGGACCCGAAACGCCCGGGCGCCAGCAAGGGTGACGTGCTGCTCGCTTCGATGGTGCATACCGGCAACCTCGCCATCGGCGAGGACTATCTGGGCGATATGCAGGTCACCATTCCGGACGGCACACTCAGCGGCCAGTACTACATCACTGTCTGGACCAATACCTACGAAACCATCCTGGAAGATACGCTGGCGCAAAACGTCAATGGGGATGACTCGACGCAGTTCAACAACAACGACTACAAAGGTCGCAAGATCAGCGTGCTGGGCATCACCCCGCCCGATCTGGTGGTAACCCAGATCAATGCGCCGACTACCATCGACGCCGGCGGCCCGGTCAGCTTCAGCTACACCGTGCAGAATCAGGGCGACCTGTTCACCGGTGGCTGGACCGACACCATCTACGTGGCCGACAACGCGGACCTGAGCAAGGCCACGCGCGTGTGGACCATCGGCAGCTACACGCAGAACCGCACGCTCAACAACGGCGAGAAGTACACGGTCAATCAGACCGTGCAGCTGGCACCGGACATCACCGGCAGCTACATCATCGTCAAGACCGACGCGCTCAATCAGGTGCGTGAGCTCAACGAGAGCAACAACAACACGCCGTACGCGGCGGCGGTCATCCCGCACCCGGCCGACCTGCAAGTGACCGCGGTGCAGGTGCAGCCGCAGAACTACTCCGGCGAGCTGACCCCGATCAGCTGGACGGTCACCAACTTCGGCCAGTCCGTGTGGCCGGGCACGGTCAGCTGGCAGGACTCGGTGTTCATCAGCACCGACCCGACCTTCATCCCCAGCCGCGCCATCGCGCTGGGCCGGTTCGAACACCAGAACACCAACGGCCTCGCAGCCGGCGCCAGCTACACCACCACGGTCAACGTGGCGTTGCCGCCGGGTACCAACGGGCGCTACTACATCTACGTCATCACTGACAGCGCCCGCCCGGACAGCAACGGCCTGCCGCCACGCGCCGCCGACGAAATCCTCAGCGGCGGGGACAACAGCTGGCCGCTCAACCTTTACGCAACCTCGGTCTACGAAGGCAGCGCCAATAACAACAACGTCGGCAGCAGTCCGCTGGACATCACCTACCGCGAAGCCGACCTGCAGATCGACAGTATCCAGGTCTCCAACCCGGCGCCGAAGTCCGGCGACCAGATCACCGTCACCTGGGTGGTGACCAACCGCGGCAATCGCGCCACGCGGGTCAGTTCGTGGAACGACGGCGTGTACCTCTCGAACGATACGTCGCTCGATCCGACCGATTACCCGCTGGTGGAAGGCTCGCTCTACGACAACCCGGGCCGCGTGAAAGCCGTCTCCCTGGTCGACGCCGACGGCAAGCCGCGCTTCCTGCAGCCGGGCGAGTCGTACACGATGTCCGCCACGTTCCACCTGCCGCAGTCGATCAGCGGCAACTACAACATCATCGTCAAGGCCGACACTTCCACCATCAAAGACTGGTACTACAGCGAGCCAAGCTCGATCCGCGATGGCCTGGATGTGGTCACCGGCAGCGGTCCGGGCTCGGTGCTCGAGTTCCAGAACGAAGGCAACAACGTTTCCTCGATCGCGTTGCCGATCACCCTGGCCACGCCGCCGGACCTGCAGGTGAGCGTGGTCACCGCGCCCGCCACGGTGGTGGCCGGCCAGAGTTTCACCGTCGATTACCACGTGACCAACGCCGGCGGCGACACGCCGAGCGATCAGGGCCAGTGGAACGACTTGATCTACCTCTCGCGCGACCGCTTCCTGGACGTCAACCAGGATCGCTACCTCGGCTACCTCGGCCATAGCGGCGGTCTCGCCGCCGGCGGCGGCTACGACGGGCGCTTCACTGTCACCGCGCCGCGCGACCTGGACGGCCCGTACTACGTGTTCGTCATCACCGACCCGGCGCGCGCCTTTGGCGCTGGTCCGTACGGCAAGGTGATGGAGTTCGGCAACGATCAGAACAACGCTACCGCTGCCGTGCAGCCGATGCTGGTGCAGACGCCGCCGCCGGCGGACCTGAAGGTGACCGACGTAACCGTGCCGCCTCAGGCCAAGGTGGGCGACGCGGTGACGGTGAACTACACCATCGTCAACGACTCCACCAACCCGGCCTATGGCCAGTGGACCGACGCCATCTATCTGTCGATGGACAACGTCTGGGGCCTGGACGACATCCTGCTGGGCAAGGTCACCCATCATGGCGACCTCGCCGGCGGAGCGAGTTACAGCGGCACATTGACCGCTCAGCTGCCGCCGCTGAAGGACGGCAACTGGCGCATCATCGTGCGTCCCGACCTGTACAACGAGGTGTACGAAGGCGGCATCAGCTACGGCCCGAACGGCCTGGTGATGGCCCCGGGCGAGGCCAACAACCTCACCGCCTCGGCCGCCACCATCCAGACCCAGGTGCCGCCGCTGGCCATCGCCAGCCCGCTGCAAACCACGCTATCCAACGGCGACGTGCAGCTGTACAAGGTGACCGTCGCGGCCGGCCAGACCCTGCGCGTACTGCTCGATTCGATGGCCGCCAGCGGCGACAACGAGCTGTACATCCGCTATGGCGATATCCCCACCACCTACGCCTATGACGCGGCCTACACTAATCCGTCGGCAGCGGACCAGCAGGCGGTGATCCCCAGCACGCTCGCCGGCGACTACTACATCCTGGTGCGTTCGCGCAGCGGCAACGCCGTGCCGGCGACGCTGCGCGCGGACCTGCTGCCGCTGTCGATCACCAAGGTCACGCCGGATAACGGGGGCGTCAGCGACGATGACCACCGCTGGGTCACGCTGGATATCTACGGCTCGGCCTTCCAGGCCGGCGCGCTGGTCAAGCTCACCCGTCCGGGCGTGTTCGAGGCCGAGCCGGATCGCTGGCAGGTGCTGGACGCCACGCACATCCGCGCCATCTTCGACACGCGCAACTTCCCGCTGGGCCTGTACGACGTCACCGTCATCAACCCCAACGGCCAGAGCGTCACCGAAGCGAATCGCTACCTGGTCGAACGCGGCATCGAGGACGACGTCACCATCGGCATCGGCGGCCCGCGCAATCTCAATCCCGGCGACGGTGCCACTTACTCGGTCTCGCTGCAGAGTCTGACCAACGTCGACACGCCCTATGTGCGCTTCGACATCGGCGCAGTCGAGATGGGCTACAACCAGTACCTGATCGACGGCCTCAACCTGCCCTACGCGATCTTCGGCTCCAACGTGGGCGGCTCGCCGTTCGGCAACATCAGCGGCTCGCCCGCCAACAACCAGGCCTATGGCCAGACCGGCTCCACCTTGCCGCGCACGGATATTCCGTGGGCGTCGCTGGACGGCACGCTCAATACCAGCGGCTACAACCTGGCACCGGGCTATGCCTTCGACGTGGCCGCGCACGGCTTCGTCGGCATGAGCTTCCGCCTGCAGACCTATCCGGGCCTCACCGCCTGGATCAACCGCGACTTCAGCGGCCTGCGCGACGCCCTCTACGCCGTCCACCCGGACTGGCGCGCGCAGGGCCTGCTCGACGGCGGCGTGTCCGACCTGGACAAGATCCAGCAGGGCCTGGCCGCGCGCTTCCGCTCCACCGATCCGGACGACATCCTTACCAAGATCGAAGCGCTGTCGGAGTCGTTCCAGATGAACGTGGTGGCATCGGCCACTGCGCTCACCCGCGACGAATTCATCGCCGAACAAACCGCCTATGCACTGAAGCTGCGCACCGCCGTGCTGGCCGACGCCAGCGCGCCAAGCAACCTGGCCGCGCTCGCCGCCGACGCCTCGCAATGGGTCAACGGCTGGCTCGCCGCGCTGGAAGCCTCCGGCATGCTGTTGCCGGCCGACCAGGCGCCGCCGATCACCACCAACCCGCAGGTGGTCAGCCTCAACGCTACGCTCGCCGCCGGCATCCTGATGTCCAAGGGCGGCGACAGCTATCGCACGCAGGCCGACATCCTCGGCTTCTTCGCCAAGGTGCAGCAGTGGTACGGCGACACCGCCACCTATGCCGGCGATCCCAATGCCGCCAAGGGTCCGATCGATCACTACGAGACCCGCACCGACGACGAGGGCGATGAGGTCCAGGTGCCGGTGCCCGCGCTGGCCAACCCGGCCGACTACGACCAGCACGCCGGCCGCACTCTGCAATTCGAGAACTTCCAGATCTTCGTCGGCGGCCAGGCCGAGCTGGAATACCTGCGCGCGCAGGGCCTGCTCGACGACAAGTTCAACCCGCTGCCGGGCAAGAGCCTCAATCTCACGCAGTACCTGCAACTGGTCGCGCAGCAGGCCGGTGCCACCAACGCGGCGATCAGCGTGCAGGGCCCGCAGGGCCAGGCGGTGGCAACCGATGGCAGCGCGTACGTACCGGCGGCGACGCCGCTGCCGTACACCTTCGCCTTCAGCAATCCGACCGGTCAGGGCGTGGGCCAGATCCGTATCGTGTCGCAGCTCGACCCCGATCTCGATCCGCGTTCGCTGCGCCTGGGCGATCTGAAGATCGGCGACATCAACATCCATGTGCCGGCCGACCGCGCCAACTTCCAGGGCGATTTCGACTTCACCGGCAGCAAGGGCTTCATCCTGCGCGTGAGCGCGGGCGTGGACGCCGAGACCGGCATCGCCACCTGGCTGCTGCAGGCGATCGACCCGATCACGGGCGAAGTGATGCAGGACGCCACGCGCGGCCTGCTCGCCGGTACCAGTCAGGGCGGCTTCGTCAGCTTCACCGTGGCCGCGGGCGTGAATGCGGCCTCTGGCGCGAAGATCGCCATGCAGGCGCGCGTCTTCTTCGACCAGACGCCTCCGATCGACAGCGCCACCGTCAACGTCACCCTGGACGCCAAGGCACCGACCACCACCGTCACCGTCACCTCGCTGGGCAACAACGCCCAGGGCGCGCCGACCTACGACGTGAAGTGGAACGCGCAGGACGATGCCAGCGGCATCCGTTTCGTGACGGTCTACGTCGCCACCAACGGCGGCGACTTCAAGATCTGGCAGCGCCAGGTCGGCCCTGGCACCACCGAAGCAATCTTCACCGGCGAGGCCGGCAGCCATTACGAGTTCCTCGCCGTGGCCACCGACTTGGCGGGCAACCGCGAAGCTGCCACGGTGAGCAATGCCGTGCTGCCGGATGACGGCGCACGTCAACAGGTGCTGGACGGCCTCGGCGTCACGCCGGGCGTCGACCAGACCGCGCAGGTGCCGCAGGCGACGCCCGATCGCAGCTACGCCATCAATCCGCTGTTCCAGCAGGCCACGCAGATGCTGCCGGGCCCGGTGGCGAGCGTTAACGCGGGCGATCTCACCAACGTGCTTGCGCCGTTCGCTGCGCGCGGCTTCGCCGATGGCTTCACCACCGGCAGCGCCGATATCGGCGCGATGGCGATGGTGCAGCTGGCCGACGGATCGATCCTGGTCAGCGCGGGCCAGCAGCGCAACGAGGTGTACCGCTACGGCAAGGACGGCGGCCACAACGTCACGCCGCTGTTCGTACTCGATCAGCCCGTGCTCGACATGGCGGTGGACGCCTACGGCCAGCTGTGGGTGATGACCGGCAACGAACTGCTGCAGGTCGACGCCACCAGTGGCGCCATCGTGCGCCGCATGCAGGGCCCGAGCCACCAGCCGCTGACGCATGCGCTGGCGATCCAGCCCGGCACCGGCGACATCTATGTCTCCGACGGCGACGGCATCGAGGTGTTCCACCCGAACGAAACCGACCCGAACCGGGCCTGGCAGCACTTCAGCAATACCCGCGTCGGCGACCTCGCCTTCGGTCCGGACGGCCGCCTGTGGGGCGTGCGCTGGACGGGCAGCGACATCACCGCCGCCAATCCGAATGGCACGACCGACATCGTCAGCTTCCCGATGAGCGGCATCACGCTCGGCCGCGCGGAGCTGGAGTATCGCCTCAATGGCGTGGTGGACAGCATCGCCTTCGGCGCACCCGGCTCACTGCTCGACGGCGTCCTGGTCGCCTCCGGCGCCCTGCCCCAGCACGTGCAGACCGCGGGCGTGGCCGACACCACCACCGGCTCGTCGGTGTGGATGATCGAACTGCAATCGCGCCGGGTACTACAGGTGGCCGGCGGCGGCACGCAGGGCGAAGCAATCCTCACCACCGCGGACGGGCGCATCCTTGTTGCCGAGACGCATCACATCGATGAGATCGCCCCGGCTCGGGCGCCGAAGGTGATTGCTACCAGCGTGCCGGATGGGGCGCTAGTGCCGCTGCCGCTGGGCGAGATCGCGGTGCAGTTCGATCAGGATATGTGGCTGGGCAATGGCACGTCGGCCGCCGACCCGTCCAGCGTGCTGGATGCGCTCAACTACGAGCTCATCGGCAGCCAGAGCGCCGTCGCGCCCAAGAGCGTGCGCTGGGATGCCGCCACGCATACAGCGTATCTGGACGTCAGCGGCCTCAGCCCTGGCCATTACCAGCTGACTATCAGCGGCAACCTGCGCAGCGCTATGCAGCTGCGCATCGGCCAGGACACCATCAGCGGCTTCACCGCCCTGCTCAACATGAGCAGCCAGGTGCAGATCGCCTTCAGCAATACCCGCGCGGACCGCAACACCGGCGCCGTCAGCTACGACGTCAGCCTGACCAACATCGGCACCGACGATCTGCGCGGCCCGCTGGTGTTGCTGCTCGATCCGGGCAGTTATTTCGGCAGCGCCATCACCGGTGCGACCCAGGGCACGGGCGATCAGGCCCAGCTGTGGTCGATCGATCTCACCAGCGCGCTGCAGGCGCTGGGTGGCAAGCTGGCCGTCGGCGCCACGCTGGCGAATATCACGGTGAGCGTCGTGCCGCTCAGCCAGTTCGGCGGCGCCGGCACCCTGGCGGACCTCGCCAAGTTCAACCTCGGCCACAGCGTCTATGCCGCGCCGCAGGCCAATCTGCCGCCGTCGATCGGACCAGTGGGCAGCACCGCCAGCCCGGACACCTTCACCCAAGGCGCCACGGTCGGCCAGGCCTGGACGGCCCAGGTCGATGCCAGCGACGCCGATGGCACCGTGTTCTATTGGCAGATCGTGCAAGGCCCGGCCGGCCTCACGCTGACGCCGCCCTCGGGCAGCACGGCCGGCGCCGATGGCGCGTATCATTCGTCCGCGACGCTCAACTGGACACCGGGCGCCCAGGCCGACGTCGACACCGTGGTGATCCTGCGCGTGCAGGACAGCCGCGGCGGCGTGGCCCTGCGCACGCTGCACCTGCCCGTAACCAACGGCGATCACGCGCCCATCTTCGCGGCACAAGGCAATGTGACGCTCATCGAAGGCCAGTCGCTTTCGCTGCCGCTGAGCGCGTCTGACGTCGACGGCGATCCGCTCACCCTCAGCGTGACCAACCTGCCGCCCGGCGCCGTGTTTGACGCGCGCACCGGCGTGCTCAGCTGGACGCCGACCTACGATCAGGCAGGGATGTATCGCAACGTGACCGTGCGGGTCAGCGACGGCAAGACCACCGTCAGCGAACAGTTCGATATCACGGTGGAGCAAGCCTTCTCCCAGCCGGTACTCACACCGGTGCCGGCGCAGACCCTGCGCGAAGGCGACGCCTTTGCCCTGCAATTGGCCGGCAGCATGCCGGGCGGCCTCAGCAAGCCCGACGGCACGACGATCAAGCTCAGTTACTCCGCGGCCAACCTGCCTGGCGGCATGCAGCTCAACCACGATACCGGCTGGCTGAACTGGACACCGGGCTACGCCCAGCATGGCAACTACAGCGTAGTCGTGACCCTCACCGCCATCTGCACCCTGCCCGGGGGGCAGGTGGAGCGCACCAGCACCCAGCAAACCGTGCAGTTGAACGTGTTGAACGTCAACGGCGCGCCGCGGTTCGACCCATCGTTGAACCAGACCTGGAACACGCTGGAAGGCCAGCCGCTGCAGATCAACGTGTTCGCCTTCGACCCCAACAATCCCGGTTTCGTACCCAAGGTGCGCCTGCGGCCAGGCGGCCCGCTGGTGGACCAGGAGGGTGGCGACAGCACGCCCGCTACCGTCACCTATCAGGTGCTTGGCTTGCCTGCGGGAGCCACCTTCGATCCGGATACGCTCGACATCGACTGGACGCCCACCTATACGGAGGCCGGCACGTATCATGTGACGGTGATCGCCACCAACGATGGTGACGGCACCGGGGTGCCGGCATCCACGCAGGTGATCATTCCCATCGTGGTGGCCGACACGACGCGTGCGCCGTTGATCGCACCGATCAGCAATGCCTTCGTGGATAAGGGCGCCACGCTGGATATCCCGTTCGATATCACCAATGTCGACGGCAATCCGATTCAGATCAGCATCAACGGCTTGCCGCGTTTTGCGAGCTACGCCCAGAATCCACCCAGCGCCAACGGCCATATCACCGGCACGATTCATTTCGCACCGGGCGACAATGATCGCGGCGATTACACCCTCACGTTGATTGCCCAAGATACGGGCGGCAGCACGCCCAATCAGGCCCAGGCGACGTCGCTGAGCTTCGTGGTCACCGCGCGCAGCCTCACCGAGCCGCCGGTATTCAACCTGCCGCAGCAGATCGTGGCCGTGGCCGGGCAGCCGATGAGCCTGCCCATTGCGGTCATCGACGCCGATCAGGACGCACTGCACCTGAGTGCCACCGGCTTGCCGCTCGGCGCACAGCTGACCATGCAGGCGCAGTACGGCCAGGCCGTGTTGACCTGGACGCCGACCAGCGACGACATCGGCCCCCACGACATCACCGTCACCGTCACGGACAGCGGCCTGCCGCCGCAGGACCAGGGTTACACCAACCCGGCCAACCCGGTGCCGAATGCAGTCAGTCACACCTTCCGTATCGTGGTGCGCGCCGCCGACACGGTGCCACAGTTGCTGGGCATACAGCTCAACGGCAACGCCGTCACCGACAGTGGGGATGCTTCGGTGCCGATGGTGATCAACGGCAGCGAAAGCAGTCCGCTCAAGCTCGACCTGTTTGCCAATGACACGGAATCCGACCTGATCAGCTGGAACGTGACGGGCCTGCCTGCGGGCATGACGCTCAACGTCCCCAGCGCCGCCAATGGCAATCAGGCCACGCTGACCTGGACGCCGGGCATGTTCGCCGCGAAGAGCAGCAACCTCGCCGGCTCGCATCCGGGCGTCTATCGCTTCACGGTGACCGGCGGCGACGGTGCGGCCAGTTTCACCCGCACCTTCGAGGTGCACATAGCGCACGTCGACAACGCGCCGGTGATCCTGCCGATGCCGGTACAGCTGGTGAACGAAGGCAGCACGCTCTCGTTCTACCTGCGCGGCGCCGACGCCGATGGCGACCCGTTGCAGATGAGTCTGGTGTACGACGACAACACCCCAGCCGGCGTGTCGTTCAACCCGGCCAACGGTTATTTCGAATGGACCCCGGGCTACGACGTGGTGAACAACGCCACGGCCGCCAGCAAGGATTTCACCTTCACCTTCAAGGCCACCGACGGCACGCTCACCACCACGCAGACCGTCAGTGTTCGCGTGTTGGACGTGAACCGCGCTCCCGCGCTCACCGTCAGCAGCCATGCCGTGACCGTGGGCCAGGCACTGAGCCTGCCGATTCAGCTCGGCGGCGCCAACAGCGGCGGCAGCATCTATGCCATCGATCCGGACGGCGCCACGCAAACCGCCGGACTCACCGTCAGCTTCAACGGCCTGCCCGACGGCGCCAGTTACGACGTCCAGGCACAGCGCTTGAACTGGACGCCAGGTCCGGGCCAGGTGGGTGATTTCATCATCACGGCGCTGGTCAGCGATGGCCAGGCCACCGTACAGAAGACCTTCACCGTGCGCGTGGTGGCGGATGCCTCCGCCAACGCACCGAGCATCCTGGTCGACAGCGTACCCAGTACACCGGCCCTGCCCGGCCAGACCCTGCTGGTCACGGTGCGCGCGAGCAGCTTCAGTCCGATCGCCAACATGGTCGTGCAGGTGCGCGGCACCGCGCTCGGCAGCGATCAGTGGCAGACCGTGGCGCTGGACGCCAGCGGCCGATTCCATCTGCAGGCGGCACAGCCGGGGCTGATCGATGTACGCGTGAACGCCACCGACGCGGACGGCTTCAGCAGTGCCAAGGACAACCAGTTGCGCGTAAGGGATCCCGCCGATACGCAGGCGCCCGCGATCAACTGGCTCGGCGCATTGGCCGGATCGACCTCCACCAGCCAACCGGTTGAAGTGGATTCGCCGATCGCGCTGCAGGCCACACTGCAGGAAATGCAGCTGATGGGCTATCGACTGGAGATCGCCGGCGCCAACAGCGACCAGTGGCAAACGCTCGCACAAGAAAGCGATGACGCCACCAACGTCAATCAGGCGCTGGCCCTCGGCACGCTCGACCCGGCTCAGTTCCGCAATGGCGTGTACCAATTGCGGCTCACTGCGTGGGACCTAAACGGCCGCACCAGCGAAATCGATGCACGAGTCATTGTGGATACGGCGCAAAAGAGCTTCAGCCAGCAAGTTGCAAACGACACCACCTTCCAGCTCGGCGGCCATGCATTCACGGTCGATCGCGCGCTGGACAACAGCGCCGGCGCCGACTTCGGCAATTGGAGCTTGACCGGCTTTGCCACCCACCTCACCACGGATCAGCTGGCCACGACGGCCACCGGCGCAACCGCGGCGTGGGCGACTGGTGCGCGCGTATGGCTGCGCATGCCGGGCAATCTCAGCGACGCCAACGCCAGCATCCAGAACCTCAGCTTCACCCTGGGCACCACATCCACCACCCTGCCCGGCGGTCCCGGTGCGCCGGTGGTGTATCAGGCCAGCTTTGGCCATGACCAGGGTTGGCAGTTGCAGGCCGTCGGCGGCGATCACCTGCAGCGTCAGGGCAACCATTTGTACGACCAGATCACCGGTTTGCCGTGGGTCCCGGGCGGGTACGTGCTCACCGCGCCGGACGGCACGCATTACAGCCTCGACGCGCAAGGAAAGCTGACCGACGTGGTGTTCGCCGACGGCGCGCACTGGCTGGTATCGGATGCGTGCATTGCACTGGCGGATGGCCAGGTCACCGATCGCGTCGATATCGTGCGCGATGCACAGGGCCGCATTGCACGCATCACGGGCCCGCTGGATGCGAATGGCCATAGCCGCAGCATCGTCTATCGCTATGACATGCAGAACCGCCTCGTCCTCGTTCGCGCGCTGGACGACACCGGCATGGGTACGCCGTATGGCTACGACAGCAACAGCCTGCCGTACCAGGACAGCATCACCGCCAACCTCGGCACCGCAGCGAACTGGCTGGGCAACAGCACGGCGAACCAGTGGAGCGGCAGCCTGCAGGCGGGACAGACCACCTCCATCGCCTTCCAGGTGCGCGACAGCGAACTGGCTTCGACGGTAAAGGTCCCCGGCAGCACGGGCGTCGTCATCCTGGCGATCTCCGCGCAGTTCAGCGATGCATCGTCGAGCCTGCAAGTGGTCGGTGGCACCGTGCTGGGCGATACCGTGCTCAACGGCGTGCACACCCTGCTGGTACGCGTCACCCGGGCTGGCATGAAGCTGATCCGCCTCAGCGGCACGGGAACCGCGAATATCAGTGTGTCCATCGCGGGCGATCTCAATCGCGACGGCAAGATCGACGGCAGCGACAGCGCCGCCTTCGAGCAGGATCTGGCGACGAAGAACCTCGCCGGCGACCTTAGCGGCGATGGTGTGGTCAATCAGGGCGATCGACAGATCCTCTACGCCAACTACGGCTTCCAGGCCGCTTTGCCGCCGCAGCCGCTGGCGAATCTGCCGACCACACTCACGCACGTGGGCCTGGGCACAAGCATCGCACTGGATCAGGTGGCGGTCGACTACAACGGTTCACCGATCTACTGGCGCATCCTCAGCGTCAGCAATGGCAGCGCAAAGCTCAGCAGCGATGGACGCTCGATCCTGTTTACGCCGACCGCGGGTTACAGCGGCGCCGCCACGGTGGTGGTGCAAGCCGACGACGGGTACGCCGCCGGCGCACCGATATCGCTCAACATTAACGTAAGCGCCGCCAAGTTGATCGCGCTGCACGTCGACCGCATGCCCACTCTGAACACCGGCACCGCGCAAGCCTTGCACATCATCGGTGACTTTGAGGATCAGGTCGGCGTCTCGCTCGACAGCAGTTACGTGCAAGAGCTGTCCACCGACACGTCGGTCGCAACGATCGACGCCAACGGCTTGATCCACGGCGCGGGCAATGGCCATGCGGTGATCGAGATCTCCGCCGGCAACGTGTTCGCCGTCAATGCCTTGACCGTGGGCGCGCAGCCCAACGCACCGTTCGTCGACGGCCTCGGCAACGAGCTGGACGTGTTCCCGCCGCGCTTTGACTTGCCTGAGAACGTAGGGCAGCGTCAGATCGACGTGCACAACTTCGGCGCTGTCGGCCAAGTCACCACCGACCTGAGCACAGCAACTTCGGGCACGCGGTATTTTGTCAGCAACCCCGATGTGGTCAGCGTCACGGCAGATGGCCTGGTGCAGGCCAAGGGCCCGGGAACCGCGGTCATCACCATCGTCAACAACGGGCTGCAGAGCACCATCACCGTCACCGTGGTCGCGCCCGTGGTCGGCCCCACATTAATCAATGCGGCCACCGGCGGCGTCACCACCGACGCCAACGGCAATACCCTGATGATTGGCGCCGGCGCATTGGCGGCAGACACCACGGCCTCCATCCAGGCGGCGGACCAGAACAGTTTCGTCACCCCGCTACCGGCACCCACGCTGCTCAACATCGTCGCGGCCGTGAAGATCGACCTGGGCGGAGAAAGAGCGAGTACCCCGTTGCAGTTGGCGATCAAGGTCGCCGGCCCGATCGACCCCGCCACGGGCCAGCCCACCACCTATGCGACCGGCACCGAGGTGATGTTCTGGCGCGAAGGCACCATAACGTCGGCCGACGGCGTGGTGCATAACACCTGGTGGCTGGCCGATACCGGCGTGATCGGCAGCGATGGCCTTGCACATACGGCCAGCCCGCCCTATGGCGGCGCACTGGGCGGCGGCAACTACATCATCTCGATGCGCAAGTCTCCGCCGGGGCCGCATGGCGATGTCACGCTCAACGGCTGGGCCTTCAACTGGCAGGTCTTCTGGTCGAACATGGCCAGTGTCGCGATGGCCAATCTGATCTCGCCGTCCGCTCCGCTGGCAGGCCTGAATCTGCTGCTGGATCTGCCCACGGCCATCTCGCAAATCCGATACACCATCGCTGGCACGTACCAGGCCAATGTGCCGATGTCGGCACTCACCTCGACCGATCCCAACGTGACGTTCCCCGCGCTGGATCCGGCCGGCTCGGATGCGCAACCGCAGATCACCGGGTTCAACTATCAGGCGGGCAGCCACCACATCAAGCTCACCGGCGACTTCATTCCCAGCGGGCAGTCGAGCGGCAACTTCCGATTGCGCGTATGGGTACAGCCCATCGGCGATCAGCTGACCGAGCCGGATGTATCCGGAGCGGCCGCGGAGCATGGCTTGATCTGGCAGGCCTTCGACGTCACTGCCTCCGGCAGCGGACCGGATCAGACCATCGAGTTCGACATACCGAACGACGTGGCGCTGTCGCAGCACGTGATACGCGTTGAGCGCATTGCCACGGCGTATGCCGGCGACGGCGACCAGGTCGACAGCGGCAGTGTTTTCACCGCGCCGATCCAGGCATACAGCCAGGTGTCGGAGGAAGCGCGACGCAACACCCTGGTCACCACGCCAAGCACCATCTTCGTCTACCACTCGGGAGGCCCCGGCACGGACGGCAACAGTGCACCGATCGCGCTCCAGGAACAGATCACCACGGACGAACGCGGCCTCCCGCTGGCCATGGCCCGAGGCACAGGGCACTGCATCACCTACTCGAAGGACGGGTCGATCGCCTACGTCGCCGGTGGCAATCAAGACATCTACGTCGTAGACATGATGACGCGCTCGGTGGTGTACACCTACCATCTGAGCACGTCCTCACCCGGCAACATCACGGCCATGGCCATTACCGACCAGTGGCTGTACGTCGCCCTGCGTTCGGGGACCGGCGGTGCCGGCGGCCTGCTGCGCATCAATATCGATCCGGTGCACAGCGACTTCCTCAATCAGGAGCAATCGATCGATCTCGGCGGCGCGGTGCCCCCGCAGGGGTATCGCGACCTCGCCATCAACGACGACAGCTACCTGGCCGTGGTCTCCACCGATGGCACGGTGCATGTGGTGGACTTGAACCAGATCGACGACCTGGGCATCGTCGGGGCCGGTGCGGTGACCACGTTCGGCGGCGAAGTCTACGGAACGGCAAACCGCGGCAAGCGCCCCTGGTACGTCGTTTCGGGCCTGGACGGCGGCGAATTCCTGATCAGCAACCGGGACGACGTCGACAACGGACTCGGCGCCATCACCCTCCACACCGGGAGCACCGGCCAGATCGACAGCAGCACGACCGCCAGCGGCACCGCGGTCGCGATGCGCGCGCCGGTCGGTTTCCGGGCCAATCAACATGCTTATCACCAGGACATCCAGCAGCCCGCCGGCACCGTCATCGTCACCTACAAGGGCCAGCAATACGCCCTGGTCGCCGACTTCAATTACTTTTTCAACGACCCGACCTTCGATCTGGAGAGCGGTGGCCTGCCCAGCTCACAGGTGGGCGGCAAGATCGGCATCATCCAGAACCCGTTCGGCCTCAACGGTCAACCGCCGGTCTATCTCGGTGCCACCACGCCGATCGCCGGCTGCGCGATCGACAAGCTGACGATAGGCATGGACGGCATCCTGTATGCGGGCGTGTGGAGCTACGAGCCCGACTATGACCCCGGCGCGCCCATGACCTACACCATGTACACGTGGAACGCGGCCGCTCTGGTGCAGGCGGCATTGAATTTCAACTCGCCCGATATACAGAACGCTTTCAGGGCGCGCGGCATCGACCCGAGAACCATGCCGATCGATCGCACCTACGTCACGCGGCCCGGTATCGGCGATCTGATCCCGGCCGTGACGCCCTCGCGCTACGACAACCCCGCCGCAGGCCAGCTCTGGGATGGGTGGATTTTCGGCATGGCCAGTTACACGGTGCCCGGATTGCCTGTGAAACTCGATGCCGTCAACGTGCCGGCGCCCAGCCTCGATGTGGTCACGGGCCCACCGGTAGTGCAGCCCCTGAACCTGGAGCAGTTCTTCAACCCGGACGACACCCTCGCCGCGAAGATGGTGTTCAAGGGCCTCGACCTGCTGGTCAGCGGCGGCTACATGGGTCGCTACGACCAACGCTTGCAGCAGTACAACGCCGGCAAACTCCAATACCAGGATTTCCTCACTGCCAATTTCGTGGACTGCATGAATACCGGCTTCGCCACCAGCATTTCCATGCACGCAGGCAAACTGGTTGGCAGCACGATCAGTTTGGCCGGCCTGGGCAAGCTTGCGTCGGCCGTGGGCGGCGGTGCGGCGGCGGCGGCCACGTTCGATGCCATCTTGCAAAACGGCCTGATGGAGATCTATGACCTCACTAACGGCGCCACCGGACAACCGAGCTTCTCGTTCTCGGAGCTGTTGGAGTCGATCCTCATGGGCAGCGGTGTCGGCGCGCTAGCGCATGGCCTGTTTGCCGGCATCGGCAAGATGATCGGCATCGGCGCCGATCCGGTGCGCGGCAAACTGAGCAGCGACGGTACGCCGTCCGCCAGCGACGAGGCCCATTTCTCGCCAGCGGTCGAAGCCGGCGGGGATACCGCCGCCTTTGATACCGAAGCACCGACATTGGTTGGGCACGACAACATCAGCTTCAACGGCAAATTCCTCTTCACCAGCCCCGATGCGCAATCAATGACCCTGGGCCAGGCGGAAGGCTGGTACCGCGACATGGTCGGCAACATCACCAACATGATCGACACCACCCAGCCCAAGGCATTGCAGGTGCGTGAAGCCTTGCTCCTGCGCGAGTCGATCCGCGATGCGGCGAAGAATTCGCTGATAGAAGCCGATCTCGGCGCGCGCTTTGCCGAACGTCACCAGGTGCCGTCGCTGGAAGAAATCGCAGCCACCCTGAAAAAGACCTACTCGGGCGACGCCCTGTACGACCAGGAAATCAAATCGCTATGCGAAATGATGCGCGAGAACTATCCCGAGAGTGATATCGGCTGCTTCGTGGAAGGCACGCCGGTATGGACGGAGCACGGCCTGGTACCCATCGAGCAGCTCAAGCCCGGTGACATGGTTCTGTCGCAGCCCGAGGCCACCGGCGAGCGGCAGTACAAGCGAGTGCTTAATACCTTCGTGCATGAAGACAAGGTGATTTGGCACCTTTCCTACTACGACCCGCGCAAGGAGGACATCGGGTATCTCTACGCCACGGGCAACCACCCGTTCTGGGTGCAGGACGTCGGCTGGATCGCGCTGGAACATCTGAAGCCAGGGCAGAACCTGGAATTCAGTGACGGCACCATTGCCGTCGTCTACAAGTGCGAAACGCTTTACCAGACCAACGACCCTAACGTCGGCTTCGTCACCACCGACCATGCCGATAAATATTTCGGCTTCCGCGTAGACCTCGAGCACGGTTTCAACACCGTGGGCAACGATGGTGAGAACTTGCTGCATCACCTGAGGCAGGACGCCCCGCAGATGCGCCGACGGGTGTTCAACATCGAGGTGGAAGATTTCCACACCTACTACGTGGGCGAGGAAGGCCTGTGGGCCCACAACACCAATTGCAGCGGCGCGCATCCGCAGCAGAGCTTTACCTCGACCTTGCGTGATCCTGCGCGAGGCGAGCCGATCCCGGCGAACACGGCGCACCTCTACGAACACGAGGTCAATGCCATGTTCCCCAATCCTGAAAACGGGGGCATGTTCATACTCCACTCGTTCGATCGCCCAGACAGCGCGGGCGTACTCGAGCGTGACGTATGGGGCGCTCGCGTTGACGATATGGGGGCCCATTCCGAGTATGCCGCCCTCTTCAGGAACGAAGACGCGGCCGCTCATCCGGATGTGAACAACTACCGGGCCTACGAGGGCCGCAAGGTAGAAGGCAACACCACCACCTACATCGACCGTAAAGAATCCTGGGGCCCGATCGATAGCACATTCCAGCCGCTGGCCGACAAGACCGTGAACTCGGCGGTCTACACTCTGTTCCGTGATACGGAAATGCTTGGAGCCAACCCCAATGCCGCCGTGTTCTACGCGTTCGACTCCGACGCCGCCTTGGCAAATTCGACGAAGCTCGTGGTCCAGCGCATCCTGGATAACGATCCGACGCTTATCTCGATGTTCTCGTACCCACCTTCAAAGGGCCTGACCCTAGGTCCCGCCTTCGCCGATGCCGCCGATCGCATTGCCCGCATACGGCAAATGATCCAGAGCGGCCGCATCCAGTTCGGACGCGCCGATTACGCCCACCAGGACGTTCACGTTGAAGGGCCTGCCACAACGAGCACCGCCGTGCTCACGCTGGCGCAGGTGCAGGCTTTGCTGCCATTGGCCAAGCAGTATTGGACGAATGCCGGCGCGTCGCAGGTGACGCTCGATCGTGCGACCGTGCAGATCGCCACTCTGCCCCAGGGGCAGGCCGCCATCACCGACATGAAAACCCATGCCATCACACTCGACGCCTCCGGCTCGGGCTGGGGCTGGTATGTCGCACCGGATTTCTCGTGCTTCACGGCGACCTCCTCGCCCACGCTGTTCCAGGCCGCGACGGGCTCCGATGCGGCGAATAAGATCGATCTGCTCACCGTGCTTATCCATGAGCTGGGCCACGTACTTGGCCTGTCGGATATCTCCAGCGATATCGACAACATGGGCCAATACCTGCAGCCGGGTGAGCGTCGCTTGCCTGATGCCGTCGACACCGGCCTGCTACAGGTGGCAGGTGGCGTGCTGTTCACCGGCGTCACGGGCACACGCGTCACCACTCCGGTGCAGTCGCCCGCAAATGGCGGCGGCTCGACCTCGCAAGGTGTCACGCCGGCGGTAGTGAACCCGCAGTTCGAGTCCGACCACAGTTACTGGACCCAGGTCGGCGAGGTGGTTTACGGCAGTAGCACCAGCGCAACCCTGGAAGAGAATGCCACCCGACAGACGCGCCTCAACCAGGTCTTCACGCTGGGTGCCAATGATCGATTCCTGCACTTCACCGTGAGCAACCTCAATCTACAGAACCCGGGCGACATGCCCGAAGACGCCTTCGAAGCCGCCCTGCTCGACGCCCTCACCGGCGCCTCGCTGGGCGGAGCCATCGACCTCAGCCGCACCGATGCCCTGCTCAACCTGCAAGGCGACGGCAGCGCGCATCTTGGTCAGGGCGTCACCTTCGTCACCAACCCCGACGGCAGCCGCACCTACCTGGTCGACCTGCGCGGCATCGCGGCGGGCACGGCGGTCAACCTGTCCTTCGACCTGATCGGCTTCGGCCCGGCCGGCAGCCACGTCACGGTCAGCGACATCGGCCTGATGGGCCTGCCGCAGGCCAACGACGATCTGGTGAAGGGCCAGGAAGACAGCGCGGTCAACGTCAACGTGCTGGGCAACGACACCAACACGGCCGGCGCCACGCCGACCATCGTCACTGGCCCGCAGCACGGTACGCTCACCCTCAACGCCGACGGCAGCTTCACCTACACGCCGGACGCGCTGTACTACGGCAACGACAGCTTCACCTACCTGCTGAACAACGGTAAGGCGCAGTCCAACGTCGCCACGGTCAGTCTCGCCATCGCGCATGTGAACCATGCGCCGGGCGCGAACAACCTGACGGTGACGTTGCAGGAGGACGGCAGCGCGATCATCGACCTCAAGCAGCTGACCTCCGACGTGGATGGCGATGCCCTCACCTACCGCATCGTCGACCAGCCGCAGCACGGCGCGCTGACGCAGAACGCGGACGGCACCTACACCTACGTGCCCGGCCCGCTGTTCTACGGCGACGACACTTTCACCTATGTCGCCAACGACGGCACCACCGACTCGCCGACGGCCACCATCAGCCTGGTGGTGGTCCACGTGAACCATGCGCCGATCGCGACCAACGCACAGGTGCACACACTGGAGGAACAGGCCCTCACCGGCCAGGTGATGAACTACGGCACGGATGTGGATGGCGATCCGCTGACGGCCGTACTGGTCAACGGCCCGCAGCACGGCACGCTCACCTTCAACGCCGACGGCAGCTTCACCTACACGCCGAACGCGCTGTACCGCGGCACGGACAGCTTCAGCTACCAGCTGAGCGACGGCCAGCTCACCTCGGCCGTGGCCACGCTCACCATCACCATGGACCCGGTGAACCACGCGCCAGTCGTCACCGACCTCGCCACCACGGTGGCGGAGGAAGGCCTGCTGGCGATCGATCCGCGCAGCGGCGCCACCGACGTGGACGGCGATGCGCTGACCACCGTCATCGTCAACGGCCCGCAGCACGGCACCCTCACCCGCCTGGCGGACGGCAGCTATCAGTACGTGCCGGACGCGCTGTACCGTGGCGACGACAGCTTCAGCTACAAGGTGAACGACGGCACGGTGGATTCGAACGTCGCCACGGTGAAGATCACTGTGACGCCGATCAATCACGCGCCGACGGCCGGCGACGCCACGGCCACGCTGCCCGAAGACGGCAACCTTACGCTCGACCCGCGCACCGACGCCAAGGACGTCGATGGCGATCCGCTCACCACCGTCATCGTCAGCGGGCCGGCGCACGGCACACTCGCTCAGAACGCCGACGGTAGCTTCACCTACGTGCCGAACGCGCTGTATCGCGGCTCCGACAGCTTCAGCTACAAGGTCAACGACGGCACGGTGGATTCGAACGTCGCCGCCATCACGCTGACCGTCACCCCGGTGAACCACGCGCCGACCGCCAGCGACGGCAACGCGACGGTAGCCGAGGACGGCGCCGTCGCCCTCGACCCGCGCCAGAGCGCCAAGGACGTCGATGGCGACCCGCTGTCGGTGGTGATCGTCAGCGGCCCGGCTCACGGCTCGCTGGTGCGCAATGCCGATGGCACATTCACCTACACGCCCACGCAGTACTACGCCGGCGGCGACAGCTTCACCTACAAGGTCAACGACGGCACGGTCGATTCGAACGTGGCCACCATCGTCCTGACGGTGACGCCGGTGAACCACGCGCCGGTCGCGGTGAACGACACCGCCGCCACCGACCAGGGCGTGCCGGTGACCATCAATGTCCTGGCCAACGACAGCGACATCGACAACAGCACCGGCACCAACGCGGGCTCCGGCCGCGCGGCCAACGCCGGCCTTACCGCGCGCATCATCAGTCAGCCGGCCAACGGCACGCTCACGGTTAATGCGGACGGCACGATCACCTATGTGCCCAATGCGGCCTTCAGCGGCACCGACAGCTTCAGCTACGTCGCCAACGATGGGCAGCTCGACTCGGCGGTGGCCTCGGTCACTATCACCGTGCGCGCTACCAACCATCCGCCGGTGGCCAACGATGATGCGTACAACGGCAAGCAAGGTCAGGCGCTGACCTTCAATCCGTTGAGCAACGACACGGATGCCGATGGCGATCCGCTGTCGGTGGTCATCGTGTCCGGCCCGGCGCACGGCACGCTCACCCGCAACGCCGACGGCAGCCTGAGTTACGTGCCGACCGACAGCTGGTATGGCACCGACTCGCTCACCTACCAGGCCAGCGACGGCAAGTCGCTGTCCAACGTGGCGACGGTGCGCCTGGTGATCGCCTCGGCCAACCAGGCACCGGTGGCGGCGAACGACAGCGCCACGCTGCACAACAACCAGACCGCCACCATCCGCGTGCTCGCCAATGACACGGATGCCGATGGCGACACGCTGACTTCGCGTCTGGTCACCGGCCCGAAGCACGGGACCCTGGTGCATAACGCCGACGGCAGCTTCAGTTACACGGCGACCTGCGGCTACACCGGCACCGACACGTTCACCTACGTCGCCAACGATGGCAAGGTGGATTCGAACCTCGCCACCGTAACCATCACGGTGCTGGGCCCGAACCTGCCGCCGCTCGCCTTCGACGATGCCGCTTACGTCAACGAGAACGGCTCGGTAAAGATCGACCCGGTCGCCAACGACTGGGATATCAACGGCGACAAGCTCACCGCGCGCATTCTGTGCCCGCCAAGCCATGGCACCTTGTCGCTCAACGCGGACGGCACCTACACCTACACGCCGGCCACCAACTGGTACGGCCTGGACGGTTTCGTCTACGTCGCCAACGACGGACAGTTCGATTCCAACCCGGCCACGGTGTGGATCCGCGTGGCGCACGTCGACCAGCCGCCGGTGGCGAACAACGATGCCTTCACCGTCCGCGCCGGCCAGCCGACCCGCCTCGATGTACTTGCCAACGACACGGATGACGACAACGATGACGACCTCGATGCCACCGTGGTGTCCGCGCCCAAGCACGGCACGTTGACGCGCAACTGCGACGGCAGCTTCAGCTACACCGCGCAGGCAGGCTTCGTCGGCACGGACAGCTTCGTCTACGTCGCCGACGACGATGAACTGAAGTCCCCGCCCGCCACGGTGACCATCACGGTACTCGCACCCAACCACGCCCCGGTCGCCAAGGACGACCAGGCCACCACCAACGCGGGTACGCCAGTGCGCATCAATGTGCTGGCCAACGACACCGACGCGGACGGCGACAAGCTCACCGCCCGCATCGTCTGTGCCCCTTGCCACGGCACGCTCAACCTCAACGCGGACGGCAGCTACACCTACACGCCGACCAAGGGCTGGTACGGCACCGACAGCTTCAGCTACCGCGACAGCGACGGCCAGGCCGACTCGAACGTGGCGATGGTGTGCATCACGGTCGTGCCGGTGAATCACGCACCGACCGCCCGCAACGCCAGCTTCCAGGTGCAGAAGGATGGCAGCGTGCGCATCGACTTCGGCTGCCTGATCGACGACGCCGACGGGGATTGCCTGGCACTGAGCCTGGGCCGCGCTTCACACGGCACGCTGAGCCGGAACTGGGATGGCACGTACACCTATCGGCCGGCTTATGGCTACACCGGTACCGACGGATTTGCGTATACGGTCAGCGACGGCAAGCTCAGTGCGACGGCGACGGTCAGCATCAACGTGACCGCCAGTGGCGGCTGCTGGAATGGGCAGAGCGTGATGGTGGCCGCCAGCCAGCCGAGCTATGACTGGTCGTCCGCCAGCCAGAGCTACATCATCGTCCGGCGCAGCAGCGTCGACGACAGTGCGGCCGCGATCGACTGGCAGGCATCGACGGACGGCAGCATCGGCACGTCGGCCAATGTCGGCGGCGTGTGGTGGAACACGCTGGTGCAGGATCAGGCACTACCGCCGGATGATCTCAGCCAGGCGACCGGACTGTCGGTCAAGCGGGTCAACTGATGAAAGCGAGGCGCCGCGGTCCTGCGGCGCCTCGCTTCCGGCAAACGCCACCGGATGGCGGAAGTACATATCGCGTCAATGCATGAATTCATTCCCGATGATTGGCACCCGGTTGCTTCCCAAGGCGGCCCGGGCTCCCGATGAGCCGTATTTCCTTCACCTTGCTGCTTATGCTGTTGTTATTCGGCGCATGGAGTGCCCGGCTCGCCTTTCAGCACCGACACTTCAATCCGGGCGGCATGGCTTCGTCCAATCCCAATTCCTGCCCTCGTTACGGGTTCAACCCTTCACGACGTCTCCCGGAGTTGCGGGATATCACTTCGATTTCCTTCGTGGACAGCAGGCTCGTAGCCATCGATCGGCAGGGCAATGTCTGGACGTATTTTCGTGGCGAGTCCACTTGCGCCGATCCGGCGCCGGTCAAAGTGCTGGCGGCGGACACGGCGATGAAGCTGTATCCGCAAGCCGGACTGCCTCGCGAAGCGCACCGGGCATCGATACTGATGAACGGCCAAGCCATCATTTCACTCGGCCTGGAATTCCCGGATCGCTGTGGAACAGCCGGCGCCACATGCACGCCGTCAAAAATGGCAGGTCTGGACAAGATCGTCGCCTCAGCTTCCGGCGACAGGCACATGCTGTTCGCACGCGCCGATGGCAGCTTGTGGTCGTCGGGTATGAACGATTTCGGCCGTGAAGGCGGCGAGGCATACGTCGAGTACTTCAAGCGAGAACTCCGACACCGAACTCGGCGAGCGGATCGATCTGAGCAAGGACGGAAGCCCCGCCTGCAGCAATGAGTATGGGCGAGGAACCCTCGCCGGCTTCACCGCTGTACCACGGCTGGTGCCCGGCATCGGCAAGGCCGTGGCGATCGCGGCCGGCTACAACAGCAGCGCAGCCATCGACGAGCACGGCGACGTGTGGGTCTGGGGGCGGCATTGAACAGACCTGCTCCGTCCGTACCCATAGACATGATGGCGACATGAGAATGACGCTCACAGCAGCCATACGACGATTT
Organism: Dyella sp. CR10; assembly: GCF_055814425.1. Lineage (NCBI taxonomy): Bacteria > Pseudomonadati > Pseudomonadota > Gammaproteobacteria > Lysobacterales > Rhodanobacteraceae > Dyella > Dyella sp. CR10. The sequence continues at coordinate 1,802,885 of NZ_CP185986.1, read as the reverse complement.
CTTCTTCAAATGACCCTGCTCGCCATGCCTGCGTCGTTCGTTCACGCGCAGCAATTCTTCAGCGAGACCTTGCAAGGGACGCTTTGCCGCGCTGGCGAGACCGTGATGTTCGCCTGCCCCTCTGGCGACAAAAAAATCGCCGTGTGCGCCACTCCTACTCAGGAGTCCGCCTTTGGCGTCCTGCGCTACCGCTTTGGAGACGATCGGGGCGTGGAATTGGAATTTCCTCGAAAACCTGCGCCACTGGTGAGCTATGCAAGCGGCAATGAGCTCGGCAGCGGTGGGCGCGGCGAGCTTACCTATCTCCGGCTGGTTCATGGCGACACCAGCTATGCCGTGTTCTTCGAAGTGGTCGCCCCGACCTATCAGCAAACCGACGCGCATGAAGAGGGCGGCGTCATCGTCGAGAGGAAGGGCAAGCTTCTGGGCAAGCGCATGTGCGATGCGCGGGAGCGCGTCTATATCGGAATGATGTCGGACCCGAAGTTCTTCGGCGTGGCCGTGCCGCGCGATCATCAGGGATTGAACGGCTTTCCGGAATACCAGCCATGAACTGCCAAGCCGGACGCGCCCTTCCGCTGCGAGACAACCCTGGCGAGTCCAAGACCATGAAATCCTTCTGGCAGCGCGGCTTTCTCTCCCTCGCGGCAGCATGCGTAACGATGTCGTGCCTGGCCGGCGACTACCCAGGCGGCTACACCCTGGTGCCACCCACCGTGATCGGCGGCGTCGACGGCGGGCATTTTCCCGCCGAGGACGGACACAACATCACGCTTTCCGCCAAAGGCGCGGAGGCCATTCGCGCAGCCTGCCTCAAGCGCGGCCAGCTATGGACCCCGGGAGATGCACGGCCACACACCTGCACCAAGGTGACTGCTGCGGACGAGGAGGTGCTGTTTCTCTGGCTGACGCCGGCGATCAAGCCGACGTACGCCGATGTGCCGGATCCGCCGGTGGTGCTTTCGCCCACTCCCTTCCCTGCACGCACCTTCGCCGAGCGCGCAGTATCTTCCGACGAGGCCGACGCTCTGCGGGGCGCGCTCGCGAAACGTCACGACGCGCCGCGCATCACCAGCCAGCCATCCCAGTGGAAGGCCCTCGATGTACCCGACAGCGGCCTTACCTATTACCTGCTTCCGGGCCGGAAGCTGCTCGACACCAATGGCGAGGAGACCTGCGCGACGACCACCGCCTCGGTCGTCATCAAGGACACGCAAGGTCTGAGCTATCGCGGCGAACTCGACGGACTGCCCATGTCCTTCATCCTGCGCCCAGGCAGCAGCGCGCCGGACGCCCTGGTGCCGCGAGACTGCGGCAAACAGACGTCCCTATGGCAGATCGTGCCGAAGCTGCGCAGGGTGATCGGCTACAGCAATGGCTATGAATACGGCTGACGCATACACCCCACTACGACTCGCTTGGAAACGCATCAATCATGAACTCATTGACCACCAGCAGCGGCTTCGCCTGCGGCACCTTGGTAAGGACCGACAAAGGCCCGGTTCCGATCGAGCAGATCAAGGTGGGCGACAAAGTGCTGTCGCGCCCCCAAAGCGGCGGCACACCGGATTACCGTGCGGTAACTCGGACGCTCGTCCACGACGACCAGGAAATTTTCGGCATCAAGCACCTCGACGACACCAAGCCCAACAGCAGCTTCCTCCTCTATCCCACGCGCAACCATGCGTTCTGGATCGAAGGGGTCGGCTGGCGCCGCGTGGACCGGCTGTCGGACGAAGTCCCGGATGGCGGCACGCGCTTCCAGCTGGAAGATGGCCGCGCGGTCAGCGTCCGGATCGTATCGCCCGTGTATCGCACCCCGCGCCCCCATGTCGGCTGGTACAACACCAGCATCTATCTGGACGATATCGGCTTTGAAGTCGATTTCTCAGGCAAGCCCGACTATCTCGATCTGGAAGCCACCTATCCCGACGAAATGGAAGAGCCCGACCCGTATCTCAAGGTGCGCGTCTACAACCTCGAGGTGGAGGAATTCCATAACTATTACGTAGGCAACCAGGGCGTGCTGGTGCGGGACGCCTATTAGCAGAGCTGCGGCTGAGCGATCGCTACATCCTCGCGCCACGACGCGCCGGTGCTGGTGGATAGGCCATGCACCAGAGCCAAGCCAGGTTGGCCAGCATAAATATCCAGCTCAGCAAGATGTCGACCTTGGGGCTTCCGATCAGAGCTGCGCCGGAACCATGGCTGACCTGCTGCATGCGAAAAGCCATCCAGGGCATCGCCAATATCATGTTATAGGCGGTGCTGAGCAGGCCGGTGAACAGCGGCGCGCCACCTTGCACGGCACGCGAATCCAGCAGATCGACGGGAATCGCCAGGAGTATCAGAACCAGATAGATGGCGAATGCCGGCTTGAATGGGTTGCCACGACCTTCATCGTATTGCCCGCGCCAGCGCCATCTGACCGACCATATCATGCCCGCTGCCACCAGCAGAAAACCGAGGGAACCTGGGTTGAACACAGCAGCGACAAAGGTGCGCGCGCAATCGCCACGCTGTCCGCAACTGACGTAGGCCACCGTGGCTCCGGAGCTATTCGCGATAATGGTGCGTGCCTGGCGCTCGGCTACATCCGCACCTCGAGTCACGTCTGCCAAGGTGAAGCCTTGCGTATCCACCACTTCGATCGATTGCAGTTTGAACACGCTGCCGGATGCAACCAACTTAGGAAGCTCCGGGTCGGCGGGATGCCCGTTCGGCAAGATGCCTGCAGGTGCCGCGCAGACGACCGTGGTCACCTGGGCCGGTACGAGCGCCCCAGTCCGGCAGAACAGGAACGATGACGCCCCGACACGCAACGCCAGCCGCAAACTTACTGGCCGCACCAAGTGCTGTGTTACGGACAGCGTGACGAGCCATAAAGGACGTGCGGCATGGTTATCCACCCGATCGCTCACCTGAGTGCGCCACAGAGCGCCTTGTACATGCTCGGGTGGTGTTGGGTCCGCGCCGTATGGCTCAATCGCAAGCTTCAGGTCGGGCAGTTCTTGTTCGACGGTATCCGTGATCTTTGCCAATACGGCTTGGTCGAGCAGGCTATCGCGAAGTTGTTGTAGACCCTGATCGGAAGTCTCCGGCATAGCCAGGACATCGCGCACCGTCGCTGCCGCTGGCGTGCCTTTGCCTAGCAAGGGCAGCAGCGCGCGTACGCGCGGATAATTGAGTAAGCGGTCGCCCTCATCGGCGAAACCCAGCGCATAGAACTTTTCCGCCGCCGCCCTGAGTTCCCCACCCTCAGGCGTCGGGGCGTCCAACAGCTGCCGAGCGAGCGGCACGTCCGCTATCTGACGGGATCCTTGGGGGCGGAGCAGCACGACACACACCGCGATGACGGCCATGGCGACCGCCAGGATGGCGAGCAACCGCATGCTCCATCTGGACTTCATCCCTGTCCTCCCTGCGCCAACCGAACCGCGTCCGCGTGCTCATTCGGCCGACGAAACGATGGCAATGCCGTGCAAGCCTTCGCGCCGCGCAAGGCCGGGACCGAACTGTGTCACCTTGCCGTCCTTCATCACCACCGTGTAGTCGGTGTGGACCAGTGACGTGCGCGTGCGGTGACGAGCGAGATAGGTATAGACCTCGAAATCACCCATGGTGCTCATCGCATCCGGCCGCCCCAGCGTGGCGACGACCTCGTCGCGACTGCTGCCCGGATCGAGCCTGGTGATTTTCTGGCCAGTGGTGTGACAGCCGGCCAAGGCGGCCGCCAGTACGGCCGCTCCCATGATGCGCTTCATGACTCCCCCTGAGACTGGCGCTGGATGCGCCGCGCGCTGGTGACTAGTCGGCATGGTACCGCAAGTTCGCGGGGCGAAAGCGGCCCTTCCTAGCCGCAATAATCTGCGGAATGGATAGCGGAAAGCGCCAGAGAAATTGACCCTCCGGCGCCGCGGGCGGCGTTCCACATGCCGAGCGAAAGACCAGGAGATCGTCCCGTGCCCGCCCGACATCTATGCCTTGTTCTGGGTCTGCTGCTGGGAAGCGTCGTGAATGCATCGCTTGCGGAGAGTCGCGTGATCGCCATGGTGGACCACCCAGGCGCGTCGCCAGAGCAGATCGAGCGCGTTTATACCGAAGCCTACGAGCAATCCGGCTTCCGTCTCGCCGAGCGTCGCAAAAAGAGCGGCTATGGCGGGAGCTGGGCCATCACGCTCACGTTCGAGCTCACGGGCGCCCCGTACGCAGACGGCGGCATACCGGGCACGACGCTGATGATCACGAGCGGAGAGATGCCCTCGCCTTGCGCACCCTGCCAGTTGGCCCGTCAAGGCTATATCGCTCCCAGTGGCTACGATCCCGACCCGGTCAAGCGGACACGCGGACTGGCCGCCCTGGCAGCAGCCGATGCTGCGGCGCTGGCCAAGGTCCGCCGGCACCTGGGTGCCAGTCTTGCTCCGATACCTCCGGCTCATTGAGTACCCGTGACCGCAAAACCTTGCGAAAAGACTGAACAAAACCAGCCCTTGGCACGCCCCGGACCCGATGCCAAAATGCCCCCGCTTCAGGGGGAAATTCTGGAATAACGTCAGTCCGCACCGTGCGGTTTTCCGGTGCGTCGCTTGCCGTTGCGGTCCACGACGGGCCGGCCTCTCCCTCCGGGCACAGCGAAGGGATTTGAGGTGCGACGCGAAAGTGATGACGCGAGGGAGCAGGTTCCGGTCGTACGCCTTGGCAGGTCGTCGTTGCTGCGTCGCGCGCCGCTGCTGACTCTGCTCTGCGCGAGCATTTTTATTGCCGCGCCCGCCTTCGCTGCCTCTACCGTCGCCTCATTAGGCGAGCTGTTTTCCATCGCGCACGACAGCGAGCCCGGTTATCGCGCCGCCAAGGCCAGCCTCGATGCTTCGCGCGCCCGCACGCGTCAGGCCTTCGGCGCGATGCTGCCGCAGATTTCCGCCACCGCCACCAGCAATGGCAATCGTCGTCGTTACGACACGCTGGACAAGGTCACGCACACCCTGCACGACCGCTATCACGGCGACACCGGCCAGGTCAGCCTGACCCAGCCGCTGTGGCGTCCGGCCAACACCGCGAGCCTGCATCAGGCCGAGCAGGTGGAGAGGCAGACCGAGTACCAGCTCAAGGACACTGAGCAGCAGCTTTATCAAAAACTCGCGTCGGCCTGGTTCGACCTGATGGAAGCGCGCGACGCGGTGGAGTTCACCGCCGCGCAGCGCGATGCCCTGCGCGCACAGTGGGACATCGCCCGTCGCGCAGCGGAGCTGGGCGCACAAGGCGAGCCGCAGGCCGACGACGCACGCGCCAAGTACGAAGAAGCCGCCGCGGATGCCGCCTCGGCGGAGGCCGATCACGCGACCAAGCTTGCGGCGCTGGAGCAGTGGGTCGGTTCGGCGGAAGACCTGCAGCAACCGTATCTGGACGACACGCTCGAACTGCCCGACCTGATCGGCGGCGACCTCGACGCCTGGCTTACGCAGATCGACACCAGCAGCCCCGCCCTGCGTGCCGCCTCCCGTGCCGTCGCCGCGGCGGAAGACGAGGTGAGCAAGCAGCGCGCCGGCCACCAGCCGACGCTGGACATGGTGGCCAGCTACGGCAACACCGACCAGAACGTCGGCAACTTCCCCGGGCAGGCCGGCTACCGCATCCGGACGCTCACCGTGGGCCTGCAGCTCAACGTGCCGATCTATTCCGGCGGCACGCAGTCGGCCAAGGTAGCCGAGGCGCTGGCCCTGCGCGACAAGGCGCGCGACGACCTGGAAGCGGCGCGGCGGCAGGCCATCCTCAACGTGAAGACCGCCTTCCTCGCCTGGCGCGCGGGCCTGGCCAAAGCACACGCCGCGCGCATCGCCATCACGGCCGCGCAGCGCGCGCTGGCCGTCGCCGAGCGCGGCAGCGAACGTGGCCTGAAGACCGACGCCGACACGCTGGCGGCCAAGCAACAGATCGCCGCCTCGCGCCGCGACATGCGCAAGGGCCGCTACCAGCAGCTCACGTCCTACATCAAGCTCAGGGCCACGCTCGGCGACCTGAGCGTGACCGATATCGACGAGCTGGATCAGTGCTTCGTGCCATCGCACACCGAAGCCACCGCCTCGATCAACCCGGAGCATGTGCCGCGATGAGTGCCCTGCCCGTCACGCCCGATCCCTCCGCGCCGACGCCGCTGCCGATCGACGGCTGGTCGCGTTTCATCCTCGCGCGCACGTCGGCAGAGTTCTGCGACGCCTGGCTGGCGGTGCTGCGCGACAAGTTTCCGTTGATCGCGCAGGCGGCCATCCTGGTGGAATCCGCGGACGGTCAGAACTATGTGCCGATCGCGGTGTATCCGCAGGCCAACAGCGACATGGCGCGCATGGGCGAAGCCGTGCAGCGCGCCCTCGCCGATCGCCGCGTGGTGGTGCAGCCCTGTGCGGAGCCGGCCCATCTGTGGCACGTCGCCGCGCCGCTGGCCGTGCACGACCGTATCGCCGGCTCCGTCGTGCTGGAACTCACCACACATGACGAGACCGTGCCCTTCTTGCTGCGCGAGCTGCACTGGGGCAGCGCCTGGCTGAGCAACCTGTTCGCCCGACGCGAACACGACGCGGCGATCGCCGCCAGCGCACGTTCACTGGGCGTGCTCGAAGCCATCGCCATCGCGCTGCGTCACGAACGCTTCCAGCAGGCGCTGTTCGACCTGAGCAATGAACTGCGCCGCCGTTTCAACGGCACCCGCGTGGCCATCGGGCTGATGCGCCATGGCGAAGTGAAGCTCGCCGCCCTATCGGAAGCGGCGACGTTCGAGAAGTCTTCGCCACTCGTGCAGGCCTACACCGCCGCGATGAACGAAGCCTGCGATCTCGCGCAGCCGGTGGAAGCCGCCGCACCCGAGCACGACGCACCCGACAGCTTCCGCGCACACACGGCGCTGCTGCAACGCACCGGCGCGGGTCGCCTGCTTTCGCTGCCCATTACGCAGCAGGCAAAGTGCGTGGCCGTAGTAACGATCGAGCGCGAAGCGCCCGCGCCGTTCGGCGAGGACGAGCGCAAATGGCTGGAGACATTCGGCGCCCTTCTCGCGCCAGTGATCGCGCAACGCGTGGACGCGGAGCGCGGCTCGTGGCAACGGCTTCGCGATGAGGCACGCCGCTTTCTCGCCGCGCTGCTCGGCCCGCGCCATTTGCTATGGAAGGCCGGCGGCCTCGCGGCAACGCTGGCGATCGCCTTGCTGGTGTTTCTGCCCGTGCCGTACCGGGTCTCCGCCAAGACGGTGACCGAAGGCGAGATCCAGCGCGTCGCCGCCGCGCCGTTCGAAGGCTTTCTCGCCGCCAGCTTCGTGCGCGCCGGCGATACCGTGGCCAAGGATCAGCCGCTGGCCCAGCTCGACGATCACGACCTTCGCGTGGAGCGCGCCAAGTGGGCCAGCGAGCGCGACCAGTACGACAACAAGCTGCGCGAAGCGATGGCCGGGCACGACCTGACCGCGATGCAGGTGGTCGGCGCGCAGCTGCGCGAGGCGCAGGCGCAGCTCGATCTGCTGGACGACAAGCTGTCGCGCGTCAAAGTGCTCGCGCCTTACGACGGCGTCATCGTCACCGGCGACCTGAGCCAGCAGGTCGGCACGCCGGTGGAAGCCGGCAAGAAGCTATTCGAGATCGCGCCGCTGCACAGCTACCGCATCATCCTGCAGGTGGACGAGCGCGACATCGGCCAGCTGCGCACAGGCCAATCCGGCGAACTGGTGATGACCGGCCTGGCAGGCGACCCGATGCCGTTCACCGTGGCCAAGATCATGCCGGTGGCGACCGCGCAGGACGGCCGCAACTTCTATCGCGTCGAAGCGCGGCTCAAGGAGGATTCGCCACTGGTGCTGCCGGGCATGGAAGGCATCGGCAAGGTCGGCGCCGGCAAGCGCAAGCTGGGCTGGGTGCTGCTGCACGGCCTGTTCGACTGGTTGCGGCTCAATCTGTGGAGCTGGGGCCTGTAGGCCATGGCGCGCAGCCCGTTCAGCCCTTCATGGCATAGCGTGGCGCTGCTGCGGCCACGGCTGATGCCGTATGCCACGGTGCAGCGCGTGGTGTTCCGCGGCAAGCCCTGGTACGTCGTGCAGGATCAGACCGGCGGCCGCGTGTATCGCCTCTCCACCGCCGCCTACGCGTTCATCGCCGGCATGGACGGCCGCCAGACCGTGCAGGCCCTGTGGGAGCGCGCCAACACCTCCGAGTCGCGCGACGCCTGCACGCAACCGGAAGTGGTCGACCTGCTCGTGCAGCTGCATGCCGCCGACCTGCTGCAGACCGACGTGGCGCCGGATTCGGCTGAGGCACTGGATCGCCACAGGCGCAAGCGCACCGAAACACTCCGCCAGTGGCTGCTCAATCCAATGAGCATCAAGCTGCCGCTGCTCAATCCGGATCGCTTCCTTACCCGCCTGTCGCCCTTCGTCTCCTGGTGCTTCGGCCCCATCGGCGCTCTGCTGTGGCTGGCGGTAATGCTGCCGGCGGCGGTACTGGCCGCGCAGCACTGGGGTGAGCTGACGCACAACCTTTCCGACCGCGTGCTGTCGTCCAGCAACCTGCTGGTGATGCTGGCGGTGTATCCGGTAGTGAAGCTGCTGCATGAACTGGGCCACGGCTTCGCGGTGAAGCGCTGGGGCGGCGCGGTGCGCGAACTGGGCGTGATGTTCCTGATCTTCGCGCCGGTGCCGTATGTGGAGGCCTCGTCGTCGGCGGCCTTTCCTTCCAAGTACCGCCGGGCTCTGGTGGCGGCGGCGGGCATGCTGGTGGAACTGTTGCTCGCGGCGCTCGCCTTGTATGTGTGGCTGGCGGCGGAGCCTGGCGTGTTGCGTGCCGTGGCCTTCAACGTGATGGTGATCGGCGGCGTCTCTACCCTGCTGGTCAATGGCAACCCGCTGTTGCGCTACGACGGCTATTACATCCTGGCCGACCTGATCGAGATGCCCAACCTGGCGCAACGCGGCAGTGCATGGTGGACCTGGCTGCTGGACCGCTACGCCTTCGGCTCCGCCGACGCGGTCAAGCCGGACGAGACGCCGGCCGAGCAGCGCTGGCTGTTCTTCTATACGCCGCTGGCGTGGATCTACCGCACGTCGGTCACGCTCTCAGTGATCTTCCTGGTCGCGGGCAAGTACTTCATCGTCGGCGTGCTGATGGCTTGCTGGAGCGCGTTCGGGCTGTTCGTCGGGCCAGTCCGCAAGGGGCTGAAACATCTGCGCACCGCCGGTGCACTGCATCGCGTGCGCGGGCGGGCTTATCGACGCACCGCCGTCGCGGTCGGCCTTTTGCTGGCCGTGCTGCTGTTCGTGCCCGTGCCGCTGCACACCAAGGCCGAAGGCGTGGTGTGGCTGCCGGATCGCTCCATGCTGCACGCGCAGGAGAACGGCTTCTTCCACGCCTGGATGAAGGAGCCCGAACAGGCCGTGCGGCGCGACCAGCCCGTCTACCTGCTCGACAACCCGTCGCTGCAAGCGGAGCTGGCGGTGGATCGGGCCAAGCTCGACGAGGCGCAGGCGCGTTACGACGCGGACGCCTTCGCCGATCCGACCAAGGCCCAGGTCAGCGGCCGCCAGTTGCAGGAAGCTCGCGAAGTGCTGGAACGCGCCGAACTGCGCGCCGCCCGCCTGATCGGCCATGCCGGCGGCGACGGCCGACTGATCGCCGCCACGCCGCAGGATATGCCCGGCCACTACTACAAAAAGGGCGAGCTGCTGGGCTACGTGCTGACGCCGCGGGATCTCATGGTGCGCGTCGTGGTGCAGCAGGACGATATCGATCTGGTGCACCAACGCCTGCATGGCGTGCAGCTGCGGCTCGCCGATTCGCTCGCCGACGTGCACGATTCCCGCGTGGTACGCAGCTTCCCTGGCGCGGTGGACGAACTGCCCACCGCGGCGCTCAGCCTCAACGGCGGCGGCGTCATTCCCACCAACCCCAATGACAGCAACGGCCTGAAGACGCTGCAACGCGTGTTCATCGTCGACGTCGCTTTACCCGCTGGCACCGAGCCGCCCTTCGGCGAGCGCGTGCACGTACGTTTCGACCACGGCAGCGAATCACTCGCGCGGCAGGGCCTGAGGAGGCTGCGGCAAGTATTCCTGGGGCACTTCGGTGTCTGACGTACGCGCCCTGCTGGCCGGACGCGATCTGCGGCTCGGCGACGGCCCTTACCTGGAGCGCCTGGACGCCAAGCGCTCGCGCTGGGAAGACCGGCTGCGCGCTATGCTCGACAGCCGCCCCCGCTTCGACGGCGGCAAGGTGCGCAACTTCCTAGCCGCCACCGCGGCACGCGAAGACGATGCCCGCGCGGCCACCGACGGGCAGGTGCGCGAGCGGCTGCGCGCCGCCGCCCAGCGCATGCATCGCGAGGGCTTCACCGACGCCATCTTGCCCGACGCCTTCGCGCTGATCCGCGAAGCGTCGCGCCGCACGCTCGGCATGCGCCACCACGACGTGCAGTTGCTCGCCGGGCGCGCCTTGCTACAGGGCCGCCTCGCCGAAATGTCCACCGGCGAAGGCAAGACCCTCGCCGCCACCCTCGCCGCCTGCGCCGCGGCCGCCACCGGCGCAGCGGTGCATGTGGTTACGGTAAACGACTACCTGGCTGAGCGCGATGCGGAACATAACCGCCCGCTATTCGATTTTCTCGGCATGAGCGCGGGCGTGGTGTTGCAAGACATGGCCGTGCCGGATCGACGCAAGGCCTATGCCTGCGATATCGCCTACGTGTCGAACAAAGAGCTGACCTTCGATTACCTGAAGGACTGCATCGCCCTGGGCGAAATCTCGCTGACCCAGCAGCGCATTCGCGAACTGGCGGGTGGTGTGCGCGGCGAACCGCCGATCCTGCGCGGATTGCATTTCGCCATCATCGACGAGGCCGACAGCGTGCTGATCGACGAGGCCAGCACGCCGCTGATCATCTCTGAGACCTTGCCGGACGATCTGGACCCGGCGGTCTACGCGCAATCCGTGGAACTGGCGCAGACACTCGAATCCGGCGTCGATTACATCAAGGGCGCGCGACGCGACATCTGGTTGACCGAAGCCGGTCGCAAGCGCGTGCGTGAACTGACCGCCTCGTTCGGCGGCCTGTGGCGCTCGCCGCTGTGGCGCGACGAGTTCGTGCAGAAGGCGCTGTCCGCGGTGCATTGCTTCACCCGCGACCAGGACTACATCCTGGCCGACGGCAAGGTGCAGATCGTCGACGAATCCACCGGGCGCGTGATGCCGGATCGTACCTGGGAGCGCGGACTGCATCAGATGATCGAGTGCAAGGAAGGCGCCGAGATCACCGGGCAGCGGCGGACCTTGGCACAGATCACCTATCAGCGATTCTTCGGCCGATATTTGCTGCTGAGCGGGATGACGGGCACGGCACAGGAAGTGGCGACGGAGGTGAAGCAAACGTATGGCCTGCCCGTCACGCGCATCCCCACGCACAAGCCAAGCCGGCGGCAACGCCTGGCTGACCGCATCTGCGCGGGTGGCGAGCAGCGCTGGCGGGAAGTGGCGCGTCGAGCGATCGAATTGGCGAGCCAGGGCCGCGCGGTACTGGTAGGCACGCGCTCGGTCGAGGCCTCCGAAGTGCTCGGACGCCTGTTCGAGGAGTCGGGCGTCGAGCACATCGTGCTCAATGCGCGCCAGGACAAGAGCGAGGCGGAGATTGTCTCGGACGCCGGGCAGCCGGGGCGGATCACGGTGGCCACCAACATGGCCGGACGCGGGACCGACATCAAACTGGCCAAGGACGTCGAAGCGACCGGCGGCCTGCACGTGATCCTTACCGAGTTCCACGAATCGGCGCGCGTGGATCGCCAGCTGTTCGGGCGCAGCGCACGCCAGGGCGATCCCGGCACCACGGAAGCCATCATCAGCGTGGAAGACGACCTCTTTCTACGCTTCGCCCCCGCCGCCGGACGTCGCCTGATGGGCTGGCTGATTCGCGACATGCGCCATAGCGAGCGCTGGTTCCGGCGCTGGGTGACTTATGTGCAGGACCGTGCCGAGAGGCACTACCGAAAGCAGCGGGTGGAGACGACGCGGCGGGATGCGGAATGGGTGCGGGCGCTGGGGTTTGTGGGGAAGACGAGGAAGTAAAGCCCGGCTGGATTACTAGCCAGTTCGCCATGAAAATCGAGGGATGGACATGCTTTTTACTAATTCCAATACACGTCGCGATTTTGTACGGAACGCTCTCCTCGGCGAAGCCCAAATCGATGAGCCTATCTTCATCGCGACTGCTTTCTTTACCGATTACGAAATACTGAAGAATGTCGCGCAAGCAAGTCGTCGAGTCCGTCTAGTGGTTCGCTTAGGCTATCCCACATCGCCGCCGGCGCTTGCGGAAGCCCTTAAGAATCCATTTATCGATGTTCGCTATTTCAGCGATCGAACCTTCCACCCCAAGCTTTACGTCTATGGCAACCGCATCGCCTACCTTGGATCAGCCAATCTCACGAATTCGGCCTGCATATCCAACCAAGAGATACTCGCCGCCATCCCGGCGAACGACGATCGTTTCGAACATCTTGCCTCGCTCTTTGGCGAATACTGGGAACAAGCGGCCGTCCTCACGGAGAACGCCCTTGAAAAATACCGCAAAGTCTTTGACGCTCATAAGGAGATCGAATCCGGCATCTTCAAAATGGAGCAGGAAATAGATGCAGCTATAGGCAAAGTGACATTTGCAAACATCGATCGCAGTGAGCGGAAGAAGTCCAAAGAGAACTTGTTCGTCAATAGCTATCGACGCACCTATCAAGAAGCCGTGAGCGCCTTTAAGACGACTCGCGAAAAGTATCTTGAGCTCGGAAAGCGAAAAGTATCCGAGGACTTACTGCCGCTCCGACTGGAGATCGACTCATTCTTCAGCTTTGTACGTGACCACTTCGCTACTGGAGAAACATGGAGCGAGCCACCCATCGGATGGACGAGCGCTCGTCAGGCCGACCTCACCTCGGCACTAGAGAAATGGCACTCGGAGTCATTTCCACATCTTGAATCGACCATTGTTGGCGAGAACTATCCACGACTGTGCGCAGTTTTTGATTCGCCTCAAACGATCAGGCAAGCTAACGACGACGATCTCTTTGAGGCACTACTTACCCTTCACTCTTTCCATGATCGCCTTCGCTTTCACCAGGGCGGCATACCCGGCCTCAGAAAAGCCTTCATGGATAGCAATGATCCGATCAGGGTGAGAGACAGTCTCGCCTATCTGGTTCACGGCAAGGATGAGGTGATACAGCGAATGGCGAATCTCATCTATGGCGCCGAATACAAACTCAACTCCTTCGGCGTTGCCAATGTCCAGGAAATGATCGGCTGGAAGAACAAGGAAGATCTTCCTGTAATTAATGGACGAACAACGAAAGTTCTCCGTTACTTCGGCTTTGACGTTCGGCAGCTCTAAGAACGCCGACCGCTCTCATGAACATCTCCGCCATCAACTAACGTCCAGTTATTCCCTCCATAGCAAAAAGTGTTGAACGGCATCCAGGCGAATGGTGAGAGCTTTTGCGATCAGCAGGCGTGCTATGCACTTGCGTAGAAGGAGAGCAGCCGTTGCCGCCGATGTGCGTCGATGGCGCGTTTGCGGCGGTGCATTACCTGAGTCGGCATGGGGAAGAGCTTAGTTATTGGCTGGAGGATCTTGAGGCGGCTGGTGGAGGGTGCGCTTCGTAGGCCCCCTCACCCCACCCCTCTCCCCATAGGGGAGAGGGAGCTTGACTGGGGCAAGGCGGGTGTCTCCCGCTTCGATGTCGGAGGTTTTCCCAGCGGAAGCGCTGACCGATACTCCCAGCGACCATCCGTCCTGTCACCCCCAATATGGGTCGCACCAGTCCGGCATCAGTGAGCCAGCGGATCGAATGCAATGCTTTCGGTCCCGGGCAGTACATCAAAACCGACATGATGGGGGGATCATGGTTTTCTTCGCGCTTACGCCACACGGCCTGCCCGAGATATTGGAGCTCGCTCTGACCAGGCAGATATTCGTCTGGTTGAATCATGGCCTGCTGAGCGAGCTGGACATGAGCCACTATCGCAATAAAGGTCTGCATCTGACCAACTTTGTGCATTGGATTGACCCGCACCATCCATCTCAAGTCGAGGACGCTGTGGCGACCATCCGGGAACACCATCCGCACGAAGTGCTGTACATCGAGCGGATCTCGCACTCATGAGAAAGCTATGCACCCTGATCGTCCTACTCCTGCCCCTTACCGGACCTGAGCCTGTGCACGCATCGAAGGAAGGCATCCTCGCCATGGATTCGTTCCAGCTCAGCTCAAAGGGCATCGGCCAGTCCGGTCCGGTGACCGTCGCTGGAGAACAGGGAAACGATGGCATCTCGAAGCTCACCATTCTGGCTTTCGGAAAGAAGTTCGAGCTCGATGGAGGGCAGCTGGCCAAGATCCAGAGGTTTCCAGTCAATGGCATCCAGCTGTCCTATGAGGCCGGATATAAAGAGCTCGGAGGCCGCACGCTATATCTCTTGCTCACTAAAGGATTTACTTCAAGAACCGCCCAGCAAAAACTGATGACGGTTACCGAGAGCGGCACGGTCGACATACAGGATGCGCCTCATGGCATCCCTATCTCCGCAGCGCCCCTGCCGCCCTTGAATCAATGAAAAGCCGGCGGATGCATCGCGTTCGCCGGCTGTCCAATTCACTTCACGGCACCACCCACCAGCCCATGTCCACCGAAGCCCCATCGCATCCACGGCAACCGCTCGATCGCCGGCAACTGCCTCCTTCGCCATCCCCCGAGCCGCGCAATGACAAGATGCTCCAGGCGATCCTCGCCGCGGTAAGCGTGGCGGCGCTGATCGCCGCCGTCGCCGCGCACGGCGATGCGGAGACGGGACAGACGCGGGATGTCTGGAATGCGCTGGGCATCGGCGCTTACGCATGCGCCTGCCTCGGGCTCGCGCGAGCCGGCTACTACCGCTGGTCGGCGAGTCTGGCGGTGATCGGCAGCCTGCTGCTCATCGGCGCCGGCTATTACCTGTACGGGCTGCAGGCGCAGCCGGATCTGCTGATGATCCATCTGCTGCCCCTGTTGCTTGCCGGCCTGCTGCTGGGGCGGGCCGCGGTGTGGTGGGTGGCCCTGGGCAGCGCCGTTTCGCTGACCCTCGGCGCATGGAGCGATGCGCAAGCCGCGATGCATGCCTGGGCCTCGCCGGAAACCTGGTCCAGCCTGTTTCTTTCCGGCATGAACTTCCTGGTGCTGGCGACCATCCTGGATCGCCTGATCCTTTCCTCGCAGCGGGCGATGGCGCGCAGCCGGGAGCTGGATGCGGCGTACAGGGAGCTGCAGCAGACCATGGACGAAAAGGAACGCGCCTATGCGCGGCTGCTGGAATCGCAGCGCATGGAAGCCATCGGCCGGCTGTCGACCGGCGTGGCCCACGACTTCAACCACATTCTCAGCGTCATCCTCCGGCTGACTGGCGCGCCCGCGTCGAACGGCGGACCGGACGCGACCTTGTCCCGTATCGAACAGGCGGCCCGGCGCGGCACCATCCTCACCCGGCGCCTGCTCAGTTTCAGCCGACCGCAAAGCCGCGACATGACGGTATTCGATCTAGGCGAGGCAATCGACGACATGTCCGCGCTGATTGCCGCGATGTTCCCGCCCCGCGTCAAGGTGCAAGTCGACCTGTCCGCCGGCGATCTGCTGGTCAGAGCGGATCGCGACGAACTGGAGCTGGCGTTGCTGAACCTCGCCGCCAACGCCTCCGACGCCATGCCGGGCGAAGGACAGTTCAAGTTATCGGCCAGCGTGGATGGCACACACGCCCTGATCCGCGTCGAAGACAGCGGCGTCGGCATGACACCGGACGTGCTGTCCCACGCGTTCACCCCGTTCTTCACCACCAAGCCGCGCGGCGAGGGCACGGGCATCGGCCTGAGCATCGTCCACCGCTTCGTGACCGACTGCAGCGGCAGCATCGCGATGGACAGCCGGCCCGGCGGCGGCACGCGGATTGCGATAAGGCTGCCGCCGATCGGCGATACGGCGGCGACCGCCTGAGTCAGGAAGGCGAGCGGAAACGCCGCACGCTCGACATTCCGCCGCCATCCTGGCGACCGCTGGCCACCAGCACGAGCAGGCCGAGCAAGGTGACCAGCGTCCAGATCCACGGCCGCTGATACCAGGGCTGGGGATGGACGAGAGTCAGCACCGCGGGCGCCGCGCCCCAGGCGCCGCCGATCACGCGCGCCTGCACTTCGAGCCGATGTGTGCCCCATGGCACGGTGGCATAGAGCAGGCTGCGGTTTTGGCCGGCATCGACCCAGTCGCGGTCCACGCCGACCAGGCGAAAGCGGAACAAGGTTTCTTGTGGCCGCCCGAGATTGACCGCCGTGTAGCGAATCTCCAGGTTGCGCGAAAACGGCGGGAGCATCAGCGTCGGGCCGGCGAGGTTCAGCGCGCGACCGCTGACTGCCGCGTATTCCACGTGCGGCGTGGGCGGCGCGGCATCGAGCGCGGACACCTTGCCAGGGTCAAGCACGCCAAATCCCGACACCAGGGAGAACCACAACCTGCCCTGCCCGTCCCGATGGCAGGCGGCCGAACCGCCGCCGTTGATCTCGGCGGGAATCAGGCCGTCGCGCTCCGCGAAGCGCACCGATTCGATCGAACCGGCCGCCTGCTGCGGCGAGGGCAGCATGGTCACGCCGAGATTGCCCGCCAGCCACAAGCGCCCGCGCTCGTCGGCCTGGATGCAGGACACCGTATCGTCGAACAGGCTGTTGTTGCGGTTGTAGTTCTGAATCCTGCCGCCACGGATGCGATCGAGTCCGCCGCCATAGGTGCCGATCCACAAGGTCCCGGCGGAGTCCTCGTACAGCGCGCGCGCGAACCGCGACGAAAGCCCTGCGTCGACCGTCCAGCGCTCGGCGACGCGCTCGTCCTGCAAGCGCCAGACGCCATGATCTCCCACATACCAGTAGCCGCCCTTCAGGGCTTTGACGACGCTGTTGATGCGCATGCCCTGCAAGGCTTCGATGCGTCGCCGGCCGGTGATGCGCCCGTTGGCGTCGATATCGAGCACGAAGACCGAGCCGCCGGTGGCGACCACGTAGGCACCATCCTCACGTTGCCAGATGTTGACCGACTCCTTGCTCGGCCAGGCTTCGACGAGTCTCAGCTCGCCGCGCTCAAGGCGGCCGAGCTGTCCGTTGGCCGTCCCTACCCACAACACACCCTGGCGATCCAGCAGCAGGCTGAAGATGCAGGTGCTGCCGAGCGTGGCCTGGGTCGGCACGGCATGCGCCTGCCCATCGGGATCCCAGTGATAGAGGCCACCGCAGGCCGAGCCCAGCCACAGCCCGTCACCTCCATCCGAAGCGATGGCGCGACCGGCCATGGCCGTGCCGAGCCGGGGCTCCGCCACCAGTCCGAACAGCGGCGTTCGCGCCTTGATCAAACCGTTGTGGCCACTGCCCGCCCACAGATCGCCCTCGCGGTCCCACATCAGGTTGCCGACGCCGGGCACGGACAGCTCGGGCATTTCCTGCCATCCGCCACGACCATCCTGCACGAGCACGTGTCCGGTGGCCTGCGCCACCCACCATCGACCGTTGGACGCCTGGGTGGCAGCCCTGGGCTGGGCCACGCCGAGTGTCTGCCAGGATTGCGCAGCCGGCACATACCGGTACAGCTCCCGCTCGGTGCCGACCAGCAAACCATCGCCATCGCACTTGAGCAGCCAGACCGTGTGATCGCCGCCCGGCAAGACGATCCGTCGAAGTTCGCCGCCATCGAGCCAGTGCAGACCATCGCTGCCGCCGACGAACAGCGTACCCGTTCGCCCCATGGCAAGCTGGACGTAGCCGACCGGACTGGAGTGTTCCCTCCAACGCACCTCGCCGCTCGCCGGATCGACCTTCAGAAGACCCGCGGTGCTGGCGATCCAGATGGCGCCGTCGCCCCCCTGCAGCATCGCGTTGACCTGGCAGCTCCCGGCACACGCCGGCAGCTGCCGGAAACCAGCGCGGTCACGCACGCTGAGCCCCGCATCCTCGGTGCCGATCCACAGACGCCCGTCGCGGTCTTCGAGCAGCGCGGTGACGCGGTCGCTGGCCGGGCCCTCGGCATATCCCGCACCCGGTCGGCTGCGGCCATGAAAAAGGGTGAAGGTCGTGCCGTCGAAACGCGCCAGGCCACCGAAGGTGCCGACCCACAGATAACCGTCGCGGGCCTGGATGATCGCATTGACGTGCGACTGCGGCAGGCCGTCGTCGCTGCTGTATACCCGCACGCCCACGCGATGGTCGAAGATGGAATCCGCCCAAACCCAAGGGCTCGTTACCAGCAGGAAGAGCCCGACGAACAGCAGGGTCGCCAGCCGGCGGCCTTGGCGCTTCCGGCAGCAGGGGGCGATAGCGAAAACGAGCGAGCGGATCATCGTCGATGACGTCGGCTTGCCAGGGTGGAGCGACATGAGGACGTGCCTGACAAGTGCGCGGGGGAAGCGGCCATGCGGCAGCGGCTTGAAATCGGGGCGATTGTAGCCGTGCGCGGCGCGCGCATGGCCCTATGGGGCATGCGCTTCAAGGCAAGATGAGACACGGCGCAGCCTGCCCCGTCGGCCGGCGCCCGTTGAATGGATCAATCTTGCTTCCAGTCAGCACAAAAGCCGGCGGACGCATCGCGCCCGCCGGCTCTTCGACTCACCTCATCGCATCACTCGCCGCCACGGCGGCAGCGAGATCGCGACGTCGATCAAGGCGTCCAGGTCGCCTTGATCGATGCACCCGAGAACGAGCTGTAACCGCGCACCATCACGTAGTACGTGCCGGTGGACGGGGTGGCGAAGCTGCAGCTCTCGTTGTTGCCGGTCAGGTACGGACGGCAGTTGTAGCTGGACGTGGTCGGCGCGGAGCCGAACTTCACGTACAGGTCCGCGTCGCCGCTGCCGCCGGAGATGGCGATCTTCAGGTTGCGCGCACCGGCCGGGATCGCGACCGTGTAGTTAAGCGCACTGCCCGAAGCGCCGGACAGGCCGGTCACCGCCACGCCGTTCTGCAACGCCGTGCCGCCACCGCCGCCGCCCGAGCAGCTCACGCCCACGGCGGTGAATGCCGCGGTCACGTCGGCCTTGGTGTAACCCTTGTCCACGGCCGCCTTCTCGACGCCGCAGGCGCCGTCCTTGTAGTCGGAGGTTGCGGTCCAGTACACCGCGTTGGCGCCTTCGAACACTTCGAACGCCTTCCTGGTGTTCCAGCCGGTGGTCTTGGCCAGCACGCAGAACGCCTTGTTGTAGACGCCGCTCGAGTAGTGGACATCCAGGCCGTCGTAGTAGTTGGCCGCGTTGTCGATCGAGGCGCCGTCCTGGGTCGGGTTGCACATGTAGCGTAGCGCGCCGCTGGAGGACTTGAAGATCTCCGCGCCCACCAGCCAGTCGTTGTTGCCGTTGCGGTCGAAATACTCCGCCGCTTCGCCGGCCATGTCCGAGAAAGCCTCGTTCATGCCACCGGACTGACCGCTGTACTCCAGGTTGGAGTGCTGCTCGGTGAAGCCATGGCTGATTTCATGGCCGGTCACGTCCAGCGACACCAGCGGGTAGAAAGTGCTGGCGCCGTCGCCGAAGGTCATCGAGCTGCCGTCCCAGAACGCGTTCTCGTAGCTGTTGCCGTAGTGCACCTTCATCACCAGCACCTGGTTGAGCGGCGGCGCGCCGAACCAGCTCTGGTAAAGATCGTGCACGACGCCGCCGAAGTGGTGGGCGTCATTGATCGGCGCATAAGCGCCGTTGACGTCCGCCTCGTCGCTGTTGGAGCAAGTGAAGCTCCACAGCGTGCCCGAGCCGCTGGTGGCGTGATTCATGTTGTAGGTCTTCACGTTCGCGTTCTGGAACGTGCAGGTGCTGCCGGACTGGGTCACGTTGAGGTACGGGTAATCCGTGCCGTAGGTGTACTTGCCGGTTTTGGTGTTGCCGCCCGGGCCGGTCGCGTCGGCGTTGGTCAGGCCTTCCCACTGCTTGATGACCTGTCCGGTGTTGGCATCGACGATCGCCGTGGGGCGCGTCGGGTTCGGGCCGTCGACGACGTACGAGGTCAGGTAGACCAGGCGCGCGCGGCCGCTCTGATCCGGATACACGTACAGGTCGGCGCGCTCGTTGCGCGGCGCCTGCGCCGTGGTGGCAAGGAAGCCCTTGGTGGCGCGCAGCGCGGACAGTGCCTGGCCGGTGCTCAGCTTCGGCGTCACCGAACTCAGATCGACCTGCGCGTTCTGCAGCAGGCTGCCGTCAGCCGTCAGCGCGTTGCCGCCGGCGTCCTGCTCGACCGCGATGCTGCGGCCATACACGGGCACGCCCTTGTAGTACTGCTGCATGCGCACGACCTGCGTGCCGCGCACCGTCTTGGATGCCTGGCGCGCCACGAAGGTGTTATCGGCGCTGAGCCCCAGTTTCGCGGCGAGCTGGTTGTTGGGCGTGGCGCCCAGGCTCTGCGCGTTCAGATGCTTCATTTCTGCCGCATGCACGCTGGTAACGCCGATCATCCCCATGACGGCGATCCACAGACATGCACGCTTATGCCCCATCTTTGCACTATTCATTTGCGGTGTTCTCCAAAGGGTTATGGGAAACCACCGGGCAGCGTCAAAACACTCCCCAAACAGGAACATGTGCTTGCGAAAACGATGATTAAGAAGCAAGCCGTCCCCACTCCTGCCCCCGAGAAAAGGGCAAGAACCTACGCCGCACCGGCGATGCGCTTCTGTGCAAAACGAGTTGCTTGAATTGCTTGAAATGCCGCCACGCCCCTAGCAGGCGGCCCGGGGACGCTATCATGCGGGTTGGTCAATAAAACGTGACAACCTGCGGTTTACGCAAAGAAGTGCGAACCCTGTCATCAATCTTGCGATGCGATGAGCGCGCTTGTTTAGGTATGTGATTACTTGCGGTGCGGCGTTTCAAACATCGCCCGATCGCGCATTTATTCCTATAATCCCGTGCCGCCCATTGAAGGGCCGCAAAGCCGCCCGGCCCCGAGCCACACGACAAGGATGTAAGCGCATGGCCGTCTATCTCGGCGAAGCAGCCGCCCTCTCCCTGGAACAACCCCGCGAGATCTTCACCTCGGCACCGAAGATGTGCCTGAGCCTGCTGACCTATGTCGTCGCCGCGGCGCTGATCGGCGGCGTCTCCTATGCGAAACATGGCCTGACATGGCCCCTGATCGCCGCGGCGATCCTGCTGCTGGCGTCCTTCGGCGTCTTCAAGCACTGGAAATACCGCACGCAGCCCATCCTGGTGCTCTCCAAGGAAGGCATCCGCCTTGCGCGCAAAGATGGCGACAAGCTCGTGCCGTGGGCGAACGTGACCGAGAACACCTGGCACGAAAACCGCTACGGCTTCATGAAAACCAGCGCCATCATCACGCTGCGCGATAGCGCCCGGGAGAAGTCGTACATGGTCAACGCCAAATGGCTGACCATCACCAGCGACGACTATCTGCGCCTGTGCGACCTGTACGCCACGGCGGCACGCCAAGGCGACCGTCATGGCTGACGCTGTCGCGCCGCTCGTCGGCGAGCGCCGCCTGCCGCGCAAGGCCCTGCTGATCGCCCTGGCCGGTGCGCTGGGCTCGGGCGCCATCGCCGCTTATGGCCTGCTTCATGGACTGAACGCGCTGCCCACGTCCATACAGGTGTTCTGCGTCTTGCTGCTCCTGATGCTGCTGGGGCAACTGCCGACGCTGTGCTCGTACGCCTTCGGGCCCAGGCAGCTGGCATTCGGCGAGCAGGCGATGGTGCTTGACGGCGTGTCGTACCCC
Source organism: Dyella sp. CR10 (assembly GCF_055814425.1). Taxonomy (NCBI): domain Bacteria; kingdom Pseudomonadati; phylum Pseudomonadota; class Gammaproteobacteria; order Lysobacterales; family Rhodanobacteraceae; genus Dyella; species Dyella sp. CR10. Next base: position 1,781,107 of record NZ_CP185986.1, on the reverse strand, counting down.
TATGACCAGATGACGGGCATCGTCTGCGATGCCAGCTCGGAAGCCACGCGCATCACGCTGGCCAAAGGCCCCCGCCAGCTGCTGCGCTGGGATATCTGGATCAACGACCAGGACTGGAACGCGCTGCTGCTCGAACGCACCTTTCCTCACCTATACGCGCAGGCAAAGGCCACGTTGGCGCGTGGCGGGAAGATCGATTTCGGCAAAGGCGTCGCCCTGGATCGCGAGGCGCTTCACTTCCCCAAGGACAGCCTGCCGCTACGCGCCATCGTCGAGATCCGCTTCGCCAGCGAGAACGACCAGGGCGTTCACGTGCGCACGCTGCATGTGGCGAGCGCCGAGCGCCAGCTCTCCATCAACGAGAATCGCCTGTCCAACCAACACGTTCTGTTTGCCCTGCTTCAGGACATGCTTCCGCGCCCGGCGTGATGGCCGGCTCGCAACAGCGAGTCACGTCATCCGGTATTTGCGGAAGGTCCGCAGCGCCATCGCCACCCACGCTTCCTCGTCCTCCGACAGATCGGTGAAGGGCATGCCGATGCTGGTCTTGGCGTAGGCCTCGCCCAGTGCCGCGCGGATGCGTTTATTGCCGCCCTCGACGGAATGAACGATGCGCTCGACGACCACGCCATCCTCATCGCGGCGAAGCACGAAGTGGAAATCGAAAGCGGCGACACCCGAAAGGACACGGTGAAGCTGTATCCGCAGCCGATCCGAATAAATCTTGAAATAGACGAAGTCCGACGGGTCATCCAGCGTGCCGAAGCAGTCGATCTCGCGGCCTTCCGGCAGGCCATGCCTGGCCAGGATCTGATCGAGCAGAAGCGGGTCTCTGATATTCATGGGCTCCAGGGTCAGGGCTTGACCGCCTCGTAGCGCCGGCGCGTCTGCCAGCGCCCGTTGACGATCGTCTCATCGACGATTTCCAGCCTGGTGCCATCCGCAACGAGCGTTTCGCTGTGCACGGCGACGGGCTCGGGCCGGTCGCGCACGATCCTGTAAGTGGTCGTCTCGTGATGACAGCAGCCGCCCTTGTTGTCGGTCTGGATCCGCTTCCTGGCCGGGTCGATGGCGAACATGCCCATGGTCTGCGCAATCAGCGTCGTCAGCGGTTCGTTGTAGACGAAGCGCCGGTGGCCGGCGTCGAACAGGAATACGTCGTAGCTGGGGCTGTTGTAGCTGCCGGTGTCGCCGTTCTTGATGGCGAAGTCCTCCTGCCCGTCGAAATTGAAATCGCCGATCACGATCTGCGGCTCCAGCGACACCTTGGGCAGATCGATGTGCTGGATCGGCGTGGACTGCCCTTTGCGACGCACCAGTAGCTGGCCGCGACGGCAGGGACTGCTGTCGAACGTCGACTCGCAGACATCCATCAAGCGCAAGCTGAAGTCGTACGTCGGCGAGACCTTGGTCAGCTCGATCACCGGTTCTTCGACGGGCTGATCCGGCGCGGGAAATGCCGGCAGCGCCTTCAACTGGTCGATGCGCCCCTGGTAGAGAGCGATGAGGCTCGCCGTATCCAGCACCTGCCCGTCCGGGGCGCGCCGCGAAAGCCATGCGCGCTGCTCGGCAGGCAGTCGACCGGTGCCGTCGTCGGGCCGAGCCAGCGCGGCGCGATAGGCCTTATCGAGTGATTCGTCCAGCATGGAAAGTTTCGGGTCTGCGCAGATCGCGCGCTCCACCGGCTGGCCGGCCTTGGCGCAATCGAAGCTGGCGGCGAAAGCCGCCAAGGGTGCTGCGCATAGCAGCCACGCGGCCATGAGGCGCATCGCACCCGACGGGAAATGGCGGGGCCTGAAAAAGCCGACTGTCTGCATCGCGAATCGCCCTTCTTATGCCACGCCGCTAGTGCGGCAACGTGACGACCTGCGGACCGTAGGCATCCGCGGCGCTGCCGCAGACCTGATCGGCCTGTACATCGGCCGGGAGGCCCGTGGCCTGCAGCCCGCTCCGGCCATCCTCGAGCCGCCACATCTGGAAACGCTCCACCGACACACGATCGCCGCCGGGGAAGTACAGCAGCACGCTCGGGAGCGATGTGGGCGTGCCGCGCGGCGGCGCGGGCAGTGCCGGCAGCGTGAGGCTCGCCTCGTGCCATTGCCATGGATTGTCCAGCGTCTGCCAGCGCAACTTCAGCGCGCGGCCCAGGTCCGCCAGGGCGTAGCCGGCGGACGCATAGGCATGCCTGCATGAGGCATCCGCTTCGATCGGGCCTTCGGCGCCCATGGCCAGCGCCTGCCCATTCACTTCAAGCCGCGCGATGGCGGGCGGCAGGCGACGGGAAAGATAGAAGCGCACCAGGTTGGGCACCTTGCCGCGCAGCTCCTCGTCGGACACCGGTGGACTCAACGTCGGGGCCACCTCCACGCGATCGCCATAGTGAAAGTACTGATGCACCACCGGCACGCCCTGATCCTGGAAGGACGCCAACGGCCGGAGATCCGGATAAGGCAAACGCACCAGAGGCACGCTGCGCCCGTTGGCGTTGGCCTGCCCGTTCGTCTCGCCAGTCCCATAGGTGTACGTGCTGACGCCGTCGCGCAGCCGGACGCCGTCATAAGGAAACGCACCCGAACTCAACGACGTGCTGTCGGGGTAGCGCGTGAAGCTCGCGAAGCTCGCCCAGGGCGCAGGCTTCATCGGCATCTCGATCGAGGTGGTGGACCCCATCGATGCCAGGACATCCGGCGCCAGCCACAGCGGCTTGCCGCTCAGATTGACGTGGATTTCCGTCATCGCCGGATGAACATCCCGAAAACGCTCGGCATCCGACGTCCGGATATCGTCGGCCAGCGGGATGACGAACAGCGACAGCAGCGGCGGCACGAACATCAACAGATGCGCCTTGCCGGGCAGATTGCCGCGCGAGCGGATCATGTACACCGACCAGGTAATCAGCAGCGCCACGGCCAAGGGCCCTCCGACGAAGATCGCCACGAGTGCCAGCGCGATCCCGCCATAGCCCATGTCCGGATGGGTCACCACTTCCATGTCCAGCCACAACAGCAGCGCCGTCAGGGCCCCGCTCAGGATGAGACCAAACCCGTAGCGCTTGAAGAATGACTTCGGCGGGACCTCATCCAGCCCGGGCATGCGCCTGCTGTCGCTCATCGAACCGCCTCCATCGTCCAGCATCTCGAACCGCGCATCAGTCGATCACTCCGAAAAAAGCCACCGCGCTCATACCCAAGGCATAGGCGAACAAGCCGAACACCAGCTTCCCGCGGAACCGCCCCAAGGCCGCCATCGCCGTCGTGATGCCGGCCACCACGCCCAGGTCCACCACCAGGTTGAGCAGCAAGAACGGCAGCATCATGCCCAGGCCGATGCCGCCGTAGACGCCATGGGGCAAGCGCCACACGCCGTCCTGCAAGATGCCCACGGCCAGCGGCAACGCGAGGATCACCAGGAAGGCGATGACTTGCCGCGCGCCCACCGGCGGAACGGGCGGCACATCTGGCGACGCTTCAGGCGGAAGAGACGGCGGCTCGGTCATGCGCGTAGCCTCGACTCAGGCGGAAAACGCAAACGCATCCGTCGCGCGCACGACCGGAAAGTCGAGCGTCCCGGCCAAGGCGAGGATACGCGGCGTGTCTTCGCGCCGCACCACCAGCACGTTGAGATTGTCGTCGTAGCCGTGATCCCACAACACCAGCTCGTAGCCCTCGCCACTGGCCGCCAGCTGCTCGTCCACCCAGCGGAAGTACGCCGGCGGCGGGAAATCCTCGTTGTTGTCGTGATAGGGAAACGGCGGCAGCGGATGATCGAAGACGATGTCGGTAATTACCTCATGCAGTTCATCGACCTTGTCGCCGACGGCGACCCAGTCGGTAAGCTCGGCCACTACCGCGTACTGCTGGCGTTCGTGGCCCTCATCCAGCCAGTCGTAATCGTCGTTGGCGTCGGCGTTACGCACGGCATCGACACAGGCTTCCAGGTTCTCGCCGGACAGTTCGCGGCGGCTCAGCAAGTGGATCAGTTCGTTCAAATGGTCCATGGGACATCCTTGTGGATCGGGTGGGGAAGGAGTCAGGCGGGGTCGCCCAGCGCGTAGGACAGCCGGGCCGTATCGAGCGCGAGCAGCATGCGCGAAGCGGGCAGATAGGCGCAGCGCACGGTCTCGCCCTCGCTCAGACCCTTGAATACGCGCTCGGGCACGGCGAAGCGGCCGGGCCCCTTGCCCGACGATGCCACGACGCGTATCGCGTAGCTGCACAGGCCGCGGCTGCACGAGCAGGCCCGGTCGCGCACTACGCCATCGATGAGGATTTTCTCGCCCAGCGCCAGGTCGGCGGCGACGCGGCGGCTGTTGCGCCATACCAGCCAGAGCAGCGGCAACGCCACCAGGAGCAGCCCCAGGCCGAGCGCGAGAAACACCCAGCCCTCGCTGTCGCGATGCTGCCCGGTGAATGCGTGAAGCAGGCCAATGACCAGCAGGAAGAACGCCGCAAAGGCGACCAGCGTCGAGCCGATGGTGAGCACGTCGCGCACGCCCTGTTTCGACGACCAGAACACCTGGACGGCCGAGCGTTCCTGCGAGGTAAGAGCGGCGCGCACACCGAGATTCGGCAGCGCGTGCACAGACCGGTTCACTGCCCTGCTCCTCCTTGATTCATGGGCGTGGGATGGGCTGCATTTTTCTTGCGCCAGGCTTGCACCGCAAGGGCTGCCGGGAAGGCGCCGCGCAGATTGACAGGTAAACGTTTACTGCGCAATCTCGCTCGATCACACTAATCGTTTCGGCCATGCCGGCAACCGCCGGTTGGCATGTCAGGAACCCAGGCATGGATGCTTACCGTTTCCCCGGCCCCGGCCGTCTGTTCCGCCTGCTGGCGATCACCGCCCTCGCCCTGGCGGCCTTGACCGTTTCCGCCCGCGAGGCCGCCTCGCCCGAAGCCGCGGTGCGCGCGTTCTACGCGTGGTACTTCGCCAAGGATGCCAAAGGCGGCTTCCCGCTGCTCGACGACGGCATCCGCGCCCATGTCGCCGAGCGGACGGTCAATGGCCTGCGCGACGCCTACCGCCGCGAAGACCTGCCGGGCGACGCCGACTATTTCCTGAAAGTGCAGGACTATCAGCGCGACTGGCCCACGCATGTCGACGCGCGCCCAGCCGCCCTGCTCGGCGACGTCGCCGTCGTGCCGGTACGGTTCGGCGAGACGCAGCCGGGAAGCGTGGTGGTGTTCCTGCGCTGGGAAGGCGGCCGCTGGAAGATCGTCAAGGTGGACGACACGCGAGGTTATCCGTGAATCGCCCCTGTCCATATAAAGCCCATGACTGACCTCGACACCCACGCATTACACGGACGACCGCGATAACGATGGACAAGCTCGCCGAACTGATTTCCCTGTTGACCTGTGGCGACCTCCAGGGCGAGGACGCGCAGACCTGCGCGGCGGCGGTGCGCGCCGACATGGACGACCCGGATCTGGCCTTTGTCGAAGAGGAAAACGATCGTCTGCAGTTCCTGATCCGCGTGCAGCTGGACGACTGGATCGCCTGGAGCGACAAGATCGACGAACTCCACGACAAGATCATCGCCGACTTCCAGGAGCCATTGCCGCCCTTCCCTCATCACGCCAACAAAATGGATTTCTCCTCAGCCGACTATTTCCGATGGATGGATAGCGTGCTGGCCGGACATGGCTATGAGCTGCTGCTGTGGCGGGATCGTTTCGACGACAACATCTATGCGTTCGCCGTGGGGCGGGACGATACGGCGCGCATCCTGGCGCTGTGCACGGACATCGGCGTGTACGCCGAGCGCGCCACCGAGCGGCGGCGCTGCTGACCGGCCGTTCCGAGCATGCACCGTTTTCGACTCACCCTCCTCGCGCTCGCTTTGTCGAGCACCAGCGCTCTCGCCGCGCCAAACCCGTTCGTCGGCGTCTACAAAGGCGAGGGCCGCGCCTGTTTCGGCGGCCTGTATCTGCGCGAACGCACGCTGGAATGGCATGCGAGCTTCTTTCGCTGCGGCCCGGTGCGCTACCGCCGCATCGCACAGGAAGACGGCGCAAAGCCCCGCCTCGCGGTAGCGCTGGAAGGCGGCGACAAGGCCTGCGGCCTCGAGGTGGTGGAGCTGAAGTACTACAGCGAGTGGTCGTGGACAGTGAACGGCTATCCATCGCGCGAAGCCTACGACCGCCGCGAGGAGCCCGGCTGGAAAGACGCCGTGACGCCTGGCCGCCAGATCGCCAGCTGCGGCATGCGCAAGGACTGAGAAACAGGCCTGCGCCGACGGGTGCGCCAGGGAGAAGTACATGGGACTGACAGGAAGCATCTTCGCGATCTGCGTGGCGCTGGCGAGCCTGCTTGCCTATGTCGCGCGGCGCGTCGGGAGCAGGATGGAACTGCGCGGTCTGCGCCGGCATGCCCAGCCCGTGCGCCGGATCACCGAGGCGGAGCGCGAAGCGGTGCGGGCGGCGTTCGGCGTCGACGTCGCGATCGATGCGCCCGTCTTTCGGATCGAAGGCGTCGCCTACGAGCACCAGCTCGTCATGAACGGCCAGCCGATCTTGCACTACTTGATCGGCAGCGTGGAGATAAAGCCCTTTCGTGACTGGGAGACCTTCATTGCTCCCCATAATGTCTGCGAGGTCGTGCTCGGCTCTCGCGCGGCGCTTCCGCTGCGCCTTAATCATGCCGCCCTTCCGGCAGTCGCTGCCGAGCAAGTGCGCCAGATGCGCATGGACGCACGGCTGCGCCACGCGCGCAGTGGCGTGGCATTGGAACCGGCCGGCGAAGACGGTGAGGCGTCGCCAGCCACATTGGGCGCCAGCCGCCAGGAGACATCCGCCGAGGCCGCCTTGCGCGTCGCCTGGGCAGGATCGGCGAGCGGCTGGGCGTTGTTGCTCGGCCTGGGCGGCGTAGCGTTGGCTATCGTTCCCGCGCTGCAGCCCAGCGACCAGACGTTCCTCGCCATACCAGCACTGGCTTGCATGGTCTGCGGTGCGATCCTGCTTTATCTGCGCCTTGCCCGGCCCGCGCCCAGGCCGGCGCAGATCCGCACGCTGCGCGGCATGCTCGTGCTCGATGCCTCGGATGGACGCGGCAAGCCAGCGCCCTGGCATCAGGCACGGATCGGCGGAATGGAAGTGCGCTATCCGGCGCACTGGCTCCCTCATCTGGCCGGACGCGATGGACAGGCCTGCGAGGTCGACCTCGACCTCAACCACGAAGTCGTGCGACACGATCGCCTCTCGCTGTACGAAGAGCGACGGCGCTTTCCCGTGCAACGCTGGGGCTGGCATCTCGCGCTGCTGACAGCGGCCACCGCGATGCTGATGCTGTCGCTGCAAGCCGCCTGGCCGCTGGACCGCACGCTCAGCCGCGCCGCAGCCATCCTGCATGTGCGAACGCTGGAAGCATCGACGCCCACGGCGTTACTCGCGCAGCAGCCGCGCCCGTGGGACCGGCTCGTCCTCAGCGGCACGGCGGATTGCCTGCCGACCGCGGACGCCGACGACATGGAGTCCGCCACGGCGGGCAATGCCAGATCATCCCTCGACTGTCACCGCCTCGGCTGGCGCGAGCAGCCGATCGACTTGAGCAGCTATCGCCTGCCCGCCGACCTGCAGGCCCTGCAGGCTTTCGTCGAGAAGATCCGCCCTCTTCCCGGGGCCGATCTCCCGCCATCGCCGCGGCTGCACAACGGCGATCCCCGGCAGGAGGCCACCCTGGCCCTGCTGGACATGCCTGGCCTGCCGGTCAGACTGGACGACTTCGCGCAGCACCTGCTCGAACTGGACCGCGTCTGCGCACAACGCAAGGACGACGCGTGCGCCTCGCTGCGCGACAGCATCGCCGCGCTGGCGGGGCACGAGGGCGACTGGCCGGGCGCCGTCGCGCAGGCCCAGGCCGACGGCCATGCCATGCCGGACGTGCGCATACCGCCGCACGACGCGCGCGTGCTGACGGATCGTTTCGACGAGCTGCTCGCGCCGGCCATCCGGCAGGCCCGACTGGCGTTGTGGCGCAAGGCCAGCGCCGCCGCACCGCCTGCATTGGTGCTGCAAACCGAAAGCGACATCATGCCTGGCAGCTTGACCGAACAAGCACGCGAGGACGCACTCTCCGGCCTGATGGGCCTGGAGTTCTGGTTCGAAGGCACGGTTGCCTTGCTGAGCGACAGCGGTACCGGGCCTCCCGTCCTGATCGTGCGCGAAGAAGCCCGCCCGTACCGTCTGGTGGATACCCTCGCGCCCTTGCTGATTGGTGCACTTGCCCTGCTATGCCTGTCGTTGAACGGCCTTGCGTTGTGGCGCATGCAGCACAGGCGTGAGGCGCGGCGCATGGCCGTGGAAGCCTACGTAAAGGATCAGTTGGACTAGCGCGCCCGCCGTTTCACAGCATGGGGCAACGCAGCGAAGGTCTGTCGTCGGGCATGCGCACTGAACTCGTCTCCACCGCCACGATCTGTTTCATGCCCGGCTTGCGCGGCGGATAGACCGTGGTGAGCAGGCGGTCGCCGGCAAGATGGAAATGCACGGTGCTGCGCTGCCCCACCAGCTGGGGGGAACGGGTATGGCGGGTCAGCGTGGCGATGTAGGTGCCATCGCCGATCTGCTCGTAGCGCCCTTCCATGCGCGCATCCGCGCCGCGGCCCGAAGGATCGGCGCAAACGGTGAGATAGCGACGCTCGCCGTAGCGCACGACGCAATGCGCGCCGGTTTCGCTGGTCGTGCCGTCTTCGTAGTGAAGCACCGTGCGCTCGCCGCGCCAGCAACCTTGCAACGTTTGCTCGGGCGCGCCGCCCGCATGAACGACCGACGCCACCGCGGCGGACAGGAAAATCGAGCAAAGAACGATTCGGCGAGCGCGCACGGCGGTTGGGTTCACAGATGCAGGTAAGCCATCACCATGGGCTCGCCGATCCACTGCGAAAGCCGCTCGGTGAAGCGTGCATAGAACACTTCGTCACCCGAACCGAGGCCGTACTCGAGCCTCACGGCGCGATAGCCCATGCCAAGGCTCCGGCCCCAATCCAGGTCGAGGATGTAATGCGGCAGACCTGTAAGCGGATCCGTCCAGGTCGCAGTCGGATCCTCATAAACCGCGCCAATGAAATCGAGGTGGCTGCCGAACGGCGCCAGCTCGTCCAGCGGCTCGCCAGTGCTTGGCGACAAGGGCGGCTGAAGGTTCTCGCCCGCCGTGACCGTGGGCATGTCGTCGAACTGCTGTAGCGTGATGGCGAATTCCCGGTGATTTTCTTCCCAGTGCCGCGCACTGGCGAACAGCTCGCGCGCGCCCGGCCCCAGCCGGTGACGCCGGCCGTCGTTGAGCCAGCGCTCATCCATGCTTACGTCGTGCGCCCGCAACGTCGCGAGGATATCGGCCACACCCATGTCAGCCGTGATCGCCACAGTGCCGGGCAGCGCGCCTTCGTTCTTGTACAGCTCGATCAGCTCGCCGATGCTGCCGACCCGGCCCGCCTCATGCAGAGGCAGAAACCCCGTGGGCGACAGGCGGTGCACCAGGCCGTAGATATCCTGGCGAGGGATGTTGTCACCCACTGGCGGCAACAGGATGGCTTCATTGAGCAAGCGGCGTTCGAGTGCTGCCCAGTCGGGCCGGGCGCCGTGGAAATGGCGGGGAAAGACATAGAGTTCGTGGAGCGACATGGCAACTTCCCTGTGTGTTTCGTCGTGCGGCGAATCGGGCGTCCCGCACCGCCAAGCCTGCCACATCTGCCGTCATCCGGCATCGCCGGGGAGAGGCGGCGCAAGGGCCGCCCTCCCCGTCGCGATTATTCGCGATAACGATCCTGATCGCGCTGGCGATCGTTTTCCTTGCCGATTTCCTTCTGCACCTTGCCGGCATTCTTTTCGATCTTGCCGGCGGCTTCCTTCACCGGATTGCCGGTGACTTTGCCGACGCCTTCTTTGATGGCGCCCTTGACTTCGTGCTTGGTACCTTCGATGCGATTCTTGTCCATGACATCCTCCGTGCCGCGGATTGCGACGAAGCGTTTTTAGAAATCGTCGCGTAACTCGATCGTGAAATTCAGCGCATGCACGAGTTCGATCCACAGTCACGGTTAAGCGATCGGCCACAAGCGTTATCGCCGTGAGAAAGACGCGCAAATGGCATGAGCCACGACGATGCGAAGATCATGGTTGCGTCCGTTTGCGAGGGCCACTTGACGATAGGCCTCGCACTCGGGCGAAATCCCTGCCTCAGATCCAGACGTCCAGGAAGGACCGCATGAAGCCTCTCACCATCGCCGCGCTGGCCTGGCTGACTTTCGCCGGCACGAGCGCGCACGCCGAACAGGCGACCGGCCGTTTCTCGAAGACTTACGACGCCTGCATCGCGAAGGCCGGTTCGCCCGGCTTCTATGACCAGTCCGCCCCCGCGGCCTGCGACGAGGCGGAGATCAAGCGACTGAAGCAGCGCATCAACCAGGCCTACAACAAGATCGTCAAGCTGTGGACCGACGATCCGGAAGGCATCGCGCAGCTCGACAAGGCGCAGAAGGCTTGGGTGCAGGCGCGCGACGAGACCTACCATCTGCTGCAGGAACGCGGCGGCCACAACGGCCAGGTGGTCTACATCGTCAGCTCCGGCTATCTGCTGCAGTCGCTGGCGGACCGTGCCGAGCTGCTCGAAGGCATCATCGCGTCCAACGGCGGCGAATGAGCATGGACGATCTGGTCTTTTTCCAGGACGGCGTGTTCGAAGGCAGGCCTTGCAAGCTGCCCGTAGCGCCGTACCTGCTGTTCCTGCATCTGAGCCAGCCCGATACGGCGGATGCGGTGAAACGGCTTCGCGCTGCCCTTGCCTGCCATCCCGCCAACACCGTCGAACGGGATATCTGCCGCGTGTTTTCGCACCACGAATGGCGACTGCATCTGCTGGCATGCATGGCCATGGCGGATGGCTTCCATACCGAACCGGCGATGGATGCGCTATGGAACCGGCTGCGCATGGGCAGCTGGACCTCGCCGCAGCTGGCCGCCACAGCGGCCTATCTGGACAAGGGCTTCGTCGACAACGCGACAGCCGTCATCGCCGATCCAACGGCAGACGCAAAGTCCGTCGCGGGATTGGCCGCCTTGCTGCAGAACGAGTTCTCGATGGCGATCGACGATGACCCGCTGACCCAAATGGTTCGCGATGCCAAGGCACGAGACGGCATTGACTCCGGACGCTTCGCGCTTAAGTGGCTGGCGAGCCTGCGGCGCATGCGGCTGAACAATGAATACGCACTATAGCGTCCGAACAGCATCAGGAACGAGACAGGCCTTACCAGCCTACTGGAAGTATTCGTTAACCCTGCGCAAATCGATCTGTCCCACCTTGTATCGATCATAGGCGTAGCTATAGGTGGCATCGCCGAACTGCCCGCCAGTGACGGCGGACGATACATACTCGCCATTAGGCTGACGCCAGGTAGCCATGAGCTTGCCAGCGCTCACCGCATGGAGCCGGACCGGTCCCACCGCATCGGCCTTATGCAACGCCCCTGCAGGCTTCTCCAGCAGCAGGGCCGAATTTTCGCCCAGCGACATCTCGATAGTTGCCAGTGGTTGCTCTCCATCCAGCACCTCCATGGCCGACACCAGCCCGGCCAGCATGGGCACATCATGGCCGGCACGACGTAACGTGCCTGTCAGCAGGCCATCGTTCTCAAAGTACGCACGCATATCATTGATGTTACCGGCGTAAGTAAAATCCTTGACTTGTTTTTCCCAGCGCACGTTTTCACCCATGCCCCACGCCATCAACCGAAGCCTGGCGCCCGCTTGAATAGCAGCAAAAAGGCGAGCGGAAGATGCTTCCATAACGTTCACGTCGTGATGCTTGCTCAGGTAGGAAGACGCATTCGACGCCAAGGCTGCCTGGATCGCCGGATATTTATCCGGATGAGCCGCTCGATAGCGCTCCATCCAATTGGCCAAACCGGCATGGAGCGGATCGGCACCAGCCAGATAATCAGCTGCCTCCAACTGCAATGCTTCGCTTTGGCCTGCGAGCAAGGCGGACGCATGAGACGTCGCCAAGCCGGAAGCGTTGCGCTCCAGGTTCTTGAACGCCAACAATGACCAAGCCTCACCTGCCCTGGATGGGCCGCCGTCAAGTATCGCGATGCTCTGCGGCGTAAATACCCGGTCTTTCCACCATATGTCGAACAGGTCACTCTTCCGTTCGTTATCGAAGTCCTTGCCGGAAAGAATGACGTTGACGGTATTGGCCATGTCTGGATCGACGTTTATCCCAGCCAGACCCTCTCTTGACGCAGCGATCAACTTTGCCGCGTCGATGAAACTTGGCCGCGTCGATGCCGGGTTCAGCAGTATTTGATGCAGCCTGCGGATCTCGTCCTGCGCAAACTCGCCGAAGGAAAACCGCGATCTTCGCCCCTCCGCCTCCTGGCGAGCCAGCTTCACCGTCAAGGCATCCAGCACCGTCTGCGTACGTAGATCCTCCAGTGCCATCTTCACCGGTGAATCCGTCGTGGAAAGCGAGAGCCACTCCTTCACCTTCGAATCGACAAACATCGTCGTCGTCGACTTCAGCGAACTGTAGGCCAGATAGCCCGCGCCGAAGACGATGGGAATGAGGCACAAAGCTGCCGTCTGCACGATCCCCTTGGCCTCGGCAAAGAGCTTGAGGGTACGGTCGACCGCCACTTCGGCGATTTCCGCCTTCGACTTCTCCAGATCCGCCGTCAAGGACTGCTTGGTGTTGATGATCTCCAGCCGTGCATCATTAAGTTCCCGAAGCAAGGCATCCGCGCGGCTGGCGTGTTCCCGGTCCAAGGCCTGGATTCGGGAAGAAAGCTGTTCCTGGCGGGCCGCCATGAGCTTTTCCAGCTCCAGCTGATAAGAAAGAAAATCCTCTTTTTCCATGGAAAGCATCCGTTGCAGGAAGGCAGCCATTCCGGAGCGATGGCCTTGCGGCCCGATGGATCAGGCGGCGCGGCTGGCAGACAGCAGCAACGACCTGATCTGCGCAGTCACAACCTGATCGCCGATTGGATCCCTATCGGCGGCCAAATCGAGAACTTTAGGTTTTTCGGGACACCTGTATCCGCAAGCGCCCTCAGCGCAGCGACGCCACCGGCTCCTCCGGCGCATCCCAGCCACCGCCCAGCGCACGGAACGCGGCGACCGCCATGCGCGCCTGATCGGCATGCGTGCTGGCCAGCTGGTCGCGGGCGGCCAGCAGCTGGCGGTCTTCGTCCAGCACTTCGATCAGGCTCACCGCGCCGCCGCGATAGGCATCCTGCGCGGCATCGCGCGCCTTGATGTGCGCGGCCACTTCGTCGCTCAGCAGACCATGGCGCGCCTCGAGCTGGACCAGGCCGACCAGTGCGTTTTCCACATCTTCCGTCGCGTGCAGCATCGCGCCGCGGTAGTCGGCGAGCGCCTCGGCGTTGGCGCCCTTCGCCGCCTGGACTTCCGCATCCACTCGCCCGAAATCGAACAGACGCCAGTGCAGCCCGAGCGCCCCGCCAGCCTGGAAGGCCCGATCGGCGAACACCTTGCCGCCGCCGAGCGAGCTGAAGCCCAGCAAGGCCGACAGCGAGAATGACGGGTAGTACTGCGCCAGCGCGGCACCGATGCGTGCATGGCTGGCGGCGAGGCGGCGTTCGGCGGCGATCACGTCGGGACGGCGACGCAACAGCGATGCAGGGCCTTCGGCGGTACCCACGGAAGGGATCGCGAAGGGCCCGGCAGCGGGCGCGATTTCGGTGGCGTAGGTACCTGGCGCTGCGCCCATCAACACATCCAGACGATGGAGCTGCGTATCGCGTTCGATCTTCAATGGCGGCACGGTGGCCTGCGCCTGCAGCAGCAGCGCCTGGGCCTGCGCCGTTTCGCGCGCGGTACCCAGGCCACGCTCCTCGCGCAACTGCACCAGCTCGAGCAGACCTTGTTCGTTGCGGATCTGGTCCTCGGCAATCGCCAGGCGCGCCTGAGCGCCACGTACGCGGAAATACGCGTCCGCCGCCTCGGCCGCGAGCGAGATGCGCACGCCGGCATGCGTGGCTTCGGCCGCCTCGTACTCGTCGTTCGCCGCTTCCGCCTGGCGACGCAAGCCGCCGGCGAGGTCCAGCTCCCAGCTCGCGCCGGCGCCGATGTCACGCAAGGTCTGGTCGCGCTCGTAACCCGGGAGCGCGCTGGCGACCTTGCCGAACGCATTGCGTTCGGAGGTGCGCAGACGCGAGACACTTCCGTCCAGCGCGCCTTGTGGCAAGCGCTCGGACTGAGCATGGCGCATGGCGGCACGCGCCTGCTCCACGCGGGCGGCCGATGCGGCCAGATCGAGATTCTGCGCAAGCACGCGCTCGATGATGCGCACGAGCTCCGGATCGCCGAACCCCGTCCACCAGCGATCCAGCGCGGGCGGCGGGCTGCTCGCCGAAGCGACGGGAACACCCTGCTCATGAAACGCCTGCGGCGCAGGCAAGGCTGGCTTGATGTAGTCGGCGCCGGCAGTGCAACCGGCCAGACCAAGGACAAGCAAAGAGGACATCCAACTAGTGCGCATCGGCAGAAGGTCCGGTCGGGGGCTGCACCTTGCGCATCAGCGGCACCATCACGGTGGCGATGGCGAAGCACAGCATGATGCAGAAGAAAGCGTCGGCGTAGGTCAGCGTCTGCGCCTCGCGGAAAGTCAGCAGCCACAACTGCCGCAGCGCCGCGCGCGACGCATCGGTGGCGCCGGACAGGTCGCCCCACCTTGCGTTCATCGCTTCGTTTGCCGGGGTCAGGTGCTCGGCCATGCGGAAGAAATGCAGGTTGGCGCGATCGTTGAGAAGGGTGGCGCAGCCGGCGATGCCCATCGCGCCACCGAGGTTGCGCATCAGGTTGAACAGGCCCGAGGCCAGCTTGAGCCGCGCCGGCGGCAATCCGCCCAGGGTGAGCGTCACGGTCGGCGGTACCGCCAGCTGCTGGCCCATGCCGCGCAGCGCCTGCGGCAGCAACAGCTCGGCGCTGCTCCAGTCGTGCGTGATCGGGGTGAACTCGAACATCGACGCGGCAAACAAGGCCAGCCCGAGCATCAGCAGCCAGCGCAGGTCCACGCGGTTGGCCAGAAAGGCATACAACGGAATGGTGAGGATCTGGAACACGCCGGTGGAAAACACCGCCTTGCCGATCTGGAGCGCGCTGTAGCCCTCCACTCGCCCGAGAAACAGCGGGGTGAGATAGATGGTCGCGAACAGGCCGATGCCGGTGACGAAGGAGAAGAAGCAGCCCAGCGCGAAGTTGCGATCCTTGAGGGCGCGAAGATCGACCACCGGGTGCGCTGCGGCCAGTCCGCGCCACACGAACAGCACGCCGGCAACCAGGCTGATCCATGCCGTGGTGCGGATCGTGTCGTCTTCCAGCCAGTTCCAGCGCGGCCCCTCTTCCAGCGTGTACTCAAGGCAGCCAAGGAAAAAGGCGATCAACGCGATGCCGATCCAGTCGCCGTTCTTGAGCAGCGCAAGATCCGGCTCGTCGATCTTCACCAGCATCGGCACGGCGAGCGTGACGAACATGCCCGGCACCAGATTGATGAAGAACAGCCAGTGCCAGGAATAGTGATCGGTGATCCAGCCGCCCAGCGTCGGCCCGAGCGTGGGCGCCAGCGAGGCGATCGCGCCGATGGTCGCGGCGGCGATCACGCGCTGCTTGCCGTCGAAGAACACGAAGGCCGTCGTGAACACCAGCGGGATCATCGAACCGCCCAGGAAACCCTGCGCCGCGCGGAACACGATCATGCTCTGGATATCCCACGCCACACCGCACAGCAGGCTGGTGAGAGTGAATCCCGCCGCCGAGGCCGCGAACAGCCAGCGCGTGGAAAACACCCGCGACAGCCAGCCCGACAGCGGAATCACCACGATCTCGGCAATCAGGTAGGCGGTCTGGATCCACGCCACATCGTCGGCGCCGGCCGACAGACCGCCGCCGATATCGCGCAGCGAGGCGGACACGATCTGGATATCCAGCAGTGCAATGAACATGCCCAGGCACATGCTGGCGAAGGCGAAGACCTTCTGCCCGGGACTGAGGTGGGCGACGGGGCTCATGGCGCCTTGGTGTCGATGCGCGCGGTGACCGACAGGCCCGGGCGCAGCAGGCCCAGATCGCCATCGGCGCCATCCAGCACGACGCGTACCGGCACGCGCTGGACGATCTTGGTGAAGTTGCCGGTGGCGTTCTCCGGCGGCAGCACGCTGAACTGCGCGCCGGTCGCCGGCGCCAGGCTGGCGACGTGCCCCTTGAACACGCGATCGGGCAGGATGTCCGCGCGCACGTCCACCACCTGGCCGACGCGCATGCGCTTGAGCTGATCCTCCTTGAAATTGGCATCGATCCACAGGCCGTGCGCCGGCACCACCGCCACCAGCTGGCTGCCCGCCGCGGCGTAGGCGCCGACGCGGGCACGCCGGTTGCCGACCGCGCCATCCACCGGCGCGCGCAACTCGGTATACGACAGATTGAGCTTTGCCAGTTCCGCTTCGGCCCTGGCCTGCATCAAGGCGGCCTCGGCCTGGTGACGCTGGGTGTCGATCACTTCCAGCTGGCGCTGCGCCGCCTGTACCGCCGCGGCGGCGCGCTGTGTGGCGGCTGCCGCGGTGGCGAAGGTGGCCTCGGCACGCTGGGCGCTTTCGATCGACACCGCGGCGCGGCCGGCCAGCTCGCGATAACGCGCGTCGTCCAGCCTGGAGCGCTTCGCTTCGGCGCTCGCGCCGGCCAGTGCGGCCTGCGCCTGGGCGATCACGCTCTCCTGCAAATGCTTCTGCGCGTCCAGGTTGCCCAGTGCAGCCTGCTGCGCGGCCACCGCGGCGTCCGCCTTGGCGGCAGCGGCGCGGTAGTCGCGATCGTCGATCTTCACCAGCAGATCGCCACGGCGCACGGATTGGTTGTCCGCCACCGCCACCGCCTCGATGAAACCGGGCACCTTGGCGCCGATGACCGTGGTGTCGCCGCCGACATAGGCATCGTCGGTGGTTTCGATAAAACGCCCCGTATTCCACCAGTGCAGGCCGTACACGGCGATGCCGATGCCGGCGATCGCCCCGATCAGCGGCTTGAGCACTTGCGAGCGGCGCCGGCCGACCGGGAGGTCTTCAGTGATAGCGGACATGACGCAGGCTCAGGCAGCGAGATAGCGCGACGCGGGTTCGGCGCGCGACAGGTTCGGCAGCAGCTTGTCGCGGGCGGCCTCATAGGCGGCCCAGTCGCGCGCATCCGGCAGAGAGGGCACGGTGAAGACTTCGCCCTGGTCGAAACCGGCCAGCGCGGCATCCACCATGGCCTCGGCCGACATCACGATCGACGCGGGCAGATGGCTCACCGGACGGCCGGAGAGACTCCAGAACTCCGTCGCCGTCGCGCCTGGCAACACGGCCTGCACACGCACGCCCTGCGAAGCCAGCTCGTGATGCAGCGAACGGGTGAAGGCGAGCACGTAGGCCTTGCTGGCGCCATACACGCCGTTGAGCATTTCCGGCGCCACGCCGACGACCGAGGCGATGTTGATCACGGCACCGCTGCTCCGTTCGACGAAACCGGGCACGACGGCATAGGTCAGGCGCGTCAGCGCGTCGACGTTGAGCGCGATCATCTCGCTCATGCGCGCCACGTCGGATTCCAGCAGCGGCGCCACCGCGCCGATACCGGCGTTGTTGACCAGCATCGAGATGCTGCGATCGGTGCGCAGCAGGCGCTCCACCCCGGCCAGTTCGGCCGGATCGGCCAGGTCGGCCTGGAACACCTGCACGGAACGGCCCGTCTCGTCGGTCAGGCGGCGCGCGAGCTGATCGAGGCGCTCGCGATTGCGCGCCACCAGGATCAGATCGTGCCCGCGGCGGGCCAGACGATCGGCATAGATGGCACCGATGCCGGTGGAGGCGCCGGTGATCAAGGCGGTGCCTTGGTCTTGCTTGGACATGGTCTTGTCTCCGCATGCGCCGGCGGGGTGCCGTCGCCACAACGCATTTGTAAGGCCGGCGGGCGTAGGCTTAAATGTCACATATGCCACTTTTTAGGCCATCGAGGATCCCGCCATGCTGCGCATCGGTCTCGTCGTGTTTCCCGGCTTCCAGGCCATGGGCCTGGCGGTCGTGTCAGCGTTCGAGTTCGCCAACCACACCGTGGGGCGACCGTTCTACGACGTGCGTTATCTCTCCGAGAAAGGCGGGCCGGTGGCAGGCTCGTTCGGCATCAGCATCGATACGGAGGCGTTCTCCCGCCGTCGCTTCGACACGGTGATGGTGAGCGGCGGCCTGGGCGTACCCGCATCGACGCCGGGCCTGCTGAAGTACCTGCGCTCGGCGGCCCGTACTTCGCGCCGCTTCGCCGCGGTCTGCACCGGCGCCTTTCTCGCCGCGGAAGCAGGCCTGCTCGACGGGCGCCGCGCCACCACGCATTGGCTGCTCGCGCGGCATCTGCAGCAGCGCTACCCCAAGGTCAAGGTGGAGGAAGATCGCATCTTCATCATCGACGGCCATGTGTGGACGTCCGCTGGCGTCACCGCCGGCATCGACCTGGCGCTGGCCCTGGTGGAGAAGGATCTCGGCACCGAGGTGGCGCGCAAGGTGGCGCAGAAGCTGGTGGTCTACCACCGCCGCACCGGCGGCCAGTCGCAGTTCTCCGCGATGCTGGAACTGGAGCCCAAGTCCGACCGCATCCAGACCGCCCTCGCCTACGCCCGCAGCCACCTGCGCTCACCTCTTACCGTGGAGGAGCTGGCCGACGCGGCCAGCCTCAGCCCCCGCCAGTTCAGCCGAGCTTTCCGCGCCGAAACCGGGCAATCGCCGGCGAAGGCGGTCGAGCACCTGCGCGTGGAAGCGGCCCGGCTGATGATGGAAGAGACGCGCCATCCCATCGAGGTGGTCGCGCGCGAGGTGGGCTTCGCCGATCGCGAGCGGATGCGCCGGGCGTTCCTGCGGGCGTTCGGACAGCCGCCGCAGGCGATGCGGCGGCGCAGCTCCGGCCAAGACACGAGGTTACGGCAAGGCCTGGAGGCCTAACCTTCAATAAGCGGCATCCTTATTAAAGGTTTCAACGCTAACCCTTAATAACGCCGCGCATCGCCGCGGCGTGAAGTTGCCGCGGGTGCTTTACGAAAGCTTCCCTGCCGCGTCACAGAACCAATCAGCGGAATGGGTATTTCATCGCCCATTGACGCCGTCGCATGCGCAACACCGTAGAAAGACCGCGGCGAGTTGCCCGGCCCGACATCACGGGCGCTCGCCGCGCCGGCAACCCATCTGGCGATAGTGCCCATGCGGGAAGCCTCACAGGCAAGCATCGCCTCTGCGCCATGCGCAGGGTGTTTACCGCCGCGCGCGCCTGAATGTCTTCGATGTTTCGCAACTCCACCACTCAGCCAAAGGGATGCAACGATGAAACATCGTCTTTTGCTGTGCCTGCTCTGCGCAGGCGCTTTCTCAGGGAGTGCGCTGGCCGCCTCGCTGTCGCCGGGAACCTTGTTGACCGTGGACCAGATGGCCGGCCCGCAGCATCGCGGCTCACTGTTCACGGTCAATCAGAGCACCGGGCAGCGCATCGTCTTCAGCGATTTCAACAATGCCGCTCAAGGCGTGCTCGGGACCGACCCGAACGCGGTCGCGTGGCTGCCGTCCCAATTGCTGGGCCTGATCCCTGCCGCCGTGCTGGTCACCGACAGCAGCGGCGGCACCGATGGACACGGCGCGCTCTACACCATCGATCCTGCCACCGGTCAACGCGCCTTGCTGAGTGATTTCGGCAATAGCGCACAGGGACCGCTGGGCTTGTATCCGGAAGCGGTACTCGCAGTGCCGCCGGGGCTGCTCAGCTGGAGCGGCGTACTGGTCTGCGATTCGTACGCCGGCACGGATGGCCGGGGCGCGCTCTTCTCGGTGGACGCCAGCGGCCAGCGCACCGTCCTCATCGATTTCGGCGACACCGGCGGCTACCAGGGTGTCTACCCGGACAGCATGGCGCTGTACGGCGGTCTGCTCGGGCTGGGCCGCTCCGTCCTGGTCGCCGACGGCAGCGCCGGCACCAATGAGCATGGCGTGCTATTCCGCGTCGACCCGGTCGCCAGGACACGCACCGTGATCAGCGATTTCGGCGACAGCAGCCAGGGCTGGGTCGATGCGGATCCGGCCAGCACACCGGTCAGCGTCGTGGTGTCGCCGGCCAATCAGGTCTACGTATTGGTCGCCGAAGTCGGCTCCAGCAATGCCGGCGCGCTCGTACGCGTCGATCCATCCACCGGCTACCGCACGCTGATCAGCGACTTCAACAACGCTTCGCAGGGAGCGACCGGCGTCAATCCGACCGGCTTGGCCTGGCTCCCTCAATACGGCGGCCTGGGCGTTTCCGACAGCCTGGCGGGCACCGGCGGCAATGGCGCGGTCTTCCTGGTCGATCCGGACACGGGTGCGCGCACCGCGATCAGTGATTTCGGCAATGCCGCGCAAGGCGCGCTGGGCGTCGAACCCACGGGTCTGGCGGTGACGCAATAACGCCCCTCCCCTTTCGCGCAAGGAGTCCCTCATGAAAACGTCATGCACCTATCGGGCGCGCGTGTGCGCGCTCGCCCTGCTCGTCGCCGCCGGCACGGTCGTCGCGCCCGCCGCCATGGCCATGCAGATCTTCACCAAGACCCTGACGGGCAAGACCATCACGCTGGAGGTCGAGCCCAGCGACACCATCGAGAACGTCAAAGCAAAAATCCAGGACAAGGAGGGCATCCCGCCGGACCAGCAGCGGCTGATCTTCGCCGGCAAGCAATTGGAAGATGGCCGCACCCTGTCCGACTACAACATCCAGAAAGAAGCGACCTTGCATCTGGTACTGAGGTTGCGCGGTGGCTGAGCGGCCATTCGCCGCGCTCGTGCGAAAGCAGGAGGGCCCGGATGCATGGACACCGATGCATCCGGGTCATTTGGTGTATCCGGGCCATACAGGCCATTCAAGCGCCGGGCCAATACACCGCAAAAAAAAATATGCACTGAATAATCTCACCCGCTGTCGTGGGCATTTTCACCGTCGCTCCACATACGTCACGGGCGTCGCTTCGCGGCAAGCAAGAATCCTTCGCTCGCCGAAAGTATTTGTGCATTGAGTCACTCTCGACCTGGTGCGCATCTGGTCTTATTCGCCGCACTTCCGCCGCACCATCCAATCACTCTTTTCAGCTTGATAACTCCAGGCCTGACAGTGGCCTGGAGCACAGGGGCTGACTCCCTCTTTTTGCCCACGCCTTTTCGCGGGCACGACCCCCTTTTGTGTTTTTTTCGAGCCACTCGTCGACAACGGCGCGCACATGAACCTGAAGCGGCCGCGACGTCATCCCGCCCCATGGAGAACATCATGGTTTCTACCGCTACATCCACCGTGCTGGATCGCTTCCTTTTGCAGGCACGCGCGCATCCCCACGCGATCGCCGTGGTCGGGAAAGATCACGCATGGAGCTATGCCGAACTGGACCGGCACAGCGATACCGTGGCCGCCTGGCTGATTGCCCATGGCGTGCGCACCGGCGACCTGGTTCCCTTGCTGGCGGACCGGTCGCCCGAAACCATTGCCGGCCTGCTCGGCATCGTGAAAACCGGCGCCGCCTATGTCCCTGTCGATCACAGCTACCCGGAACAGCGGCAGCGATACATCATCGAGCAGTCAGGCTCCAGGCAGGTGCTCGCCGCCACCGCGGCGACGGCGATCGACGGATACGACGGCGCCGTCATCGCCGACCTGATCGCGACGCCAGTGCAGGTGCCATCGTCCATGCCGGACGCCGCGCACGCCGTGTATGTGATCTTCACCTCCGGCACCACGGGCTTCCCCAAAGGCGTGGTGATCGAACATGCCTCGCTGGACAACCTCATCGCGTGGCACAACCGAGAGTTTGCAGTCGATGCGCAAAGCCGGCTGACCCAGATGGCGAAGATCGGTTTCGACGTGTCGCAGTGGGAGGTCTGGTCCGCCCTGTGCGCCGGCGGCCAGCTGCATCTCCTGGACGACCTCACGCGGGTCGATGCACGCGCCCTGTGCGAGTACTTCGCGCAGCACGCCATTACCCATGCTTTCGTGCCGACCGTGATGATCGCGGACGTGGTGAAGGCGTCGGCATCGATGTCCTTGCCACTGCAGTACCTGTTCACGGCCGGCGAAAAGCTCAACCCGGTCGACACGGACCGCGCGCACTACGCACTGGTCGATTACTACGGCCCCACCGAGGCCACGATCTTCGCCACCGCCCATCGCGTGCCGAGCGCGAGCCTGGGCATGCCCTCCTCGATCGGTCGCCCCGTCGCCGGCGCCGACGTGCGGATTCTCGATAACGCGCTGACCGAGCTTCCGGCCGGTGAATCCGGAGAGCTGTGCATCGCGGGGCCGGGTGTGGCCCGAGGCTATTTGAACAACCCTGCGTTGACCCGGGAAAAATTCGTCATGCACGATGGCAGGCGCTTCTATCGCACCGGCGATCTCGCCCGCTATCTGCCGGATGGAACGCTGCAGTTTCTTGGCCGCCTGGACGAACAGATCAAGATCCGCGGCAACCGCGTGGAACTGGCCGAGATCGAGAGCCAGCTGGAGCGTATCGCTGGCGTCACGAAAGCGGCGGTGGCGGCGACATCGCCCGATGATCCGTCACGGAAAGAAATCATCGCCTTCCTGATTCGCGATGGCGGGGATCAGCACACCGATGAGCACTTCATCGCGCAGGTCAAGGACATGCTGAAACTCGCCCTTCCCGACTACATGCGTCCCGCCGACTATCGGATCGTGGATAGCTTTCCGCTGACACCCAACGGCAAGACAGACAAGAAAGCCCTGCTGCAACACCGCGCGGAAAAACCCGCCGCCACATCGAAGCAGGCGGAACCCCGCCGCTACGGCAAGGCAACCCTTGCCAGCATCTTCAGCGACGTGCTGGGCCATGGCGCCTTTGACCTCGACGACAACTTCTTCGACATCGGCGGTCACTCGCTGCTTGCCGCGCAGCTGATCATGGAGATTTCGGAGACCACGGGTGTCAAGGCGTATATCCGCGACATCTACGAGCACCCGACCGTCAACCGCCTGTATGCCGAACTCCAGCGACGCGCCGACGCTTCCGCGCCGGACATCGACGGCGAACCGATTCGCGCCCTGCAAGACGACATCCATCTGCCCGACACTCTGGCACTGAAACGCGATTACCAGTCCACGCAGATCACCGCCCCCAGGCATGCCCTGGTCACCGGCGTGACCGGTTTCGTCGGCGCCCATCTCGCCCAGGAACTGCTCGCGACCAGCGAGGCCGTTCTGCACTGCCCGATCCGGGCAAAAGACCAGGCGCACGCACAGGAGCGCTTCGCCGAAACCATGAACCGCTACGACATCCGGCTCACGCAGGAAGCGCTCGACCGCATCCGCGTCTATGCCGCGGATCTGGCGGAGAGCGGTTTCGGTCTGTCGGCCGCGGATTACCGGTTCCTCTGCGAAACAGTCGATCTGGTCTATCACTCCGCCAGCGCCGTCAACTTCATCCAGCCGTACTCGTATATGCGGCGCGACAATGTGCAAGGACTGCGCGAAATCATCGGCTTCGCGGCGACCGACAAGCTCAAGCCGCTGATCCTGCTGTCGACCATCTCCGTCTACAGCTGGGGCCACCTGCATACCGGCAAGACCGTGATGCGAGAGGACGACGACATCGATCAGAACCTGCCTGCCGTCATTACCGACATCGGCTACGTGCGCAGCAAATGGGTCATGGAGAAGATCGCGGATCTCGCTGCCGCGCGGGGCCTGCCGCTGATGACCTTCCGCCTCGGCTATGCCACCTTCCACGGCAAGACGGGCGTCTGCGCCGATTACCAGTGGTGGTCGCGACTGGTGAAGACCTGCCTGGAATTCGGCAACGCGCCGGACCTGCACAACCTGCTCGAAGGCCTCACCACCGTGGACTACATGACGCGGGCCATCGCGCACATCTCGCGCAACCCGGCGGCGCTGGGCAAGAAGTTCAACCTGATCCACTCAGGCGCGAACAACCTCACGCTGCAGGAGTTCTTCCAGAAGCTCGAGGACGAGTTCGGATTCGCCTTCGAACGCCTGCCTTACACGCAGTGGCGCGCCCAATGGGAAAACGACAGCCATGCCCACCTGTATCCCCTGCTGAGCCTGTTCAAGGACGTGATGTACGGCGGGCAATCCACCGTGGAGCTGTACCAGGACACTTATCGATGGGAATGCGCCAACGTCAAGGCGTTCCTGGCCGGCAGCGACATCACCGAGCCGGTGTTCGACCGGGACAGCCTGCGCAGGTATCTGGTGCGATCCATCGGCCTGGATGAGGAGACCCTGGGACGCGCGGTCGTGTCCTGAAGGTCGAGCAGAGCCTGGCGCGCACGTGCCGCGCCAGGCTCCGGCCCCTCGTCACTCGCTCGCCTGGTCACTGCATCCGCACCGCCCCAGGCATCAGTGTCATTGCGTGAATACGGACAAATCCACCTGAAAGTTGCCGGCAAGCGCAAGGGAAATCAGGCACCGTCCATCGCCAGGCGTCTGCGTCAGCGCACTACGCTCGTCGCCGCCAGATGCAGGCGCAGAATCCGTCGCAGCTCCAGGATGGCCGCGGGCGTTTCCTGCACGCTGTGCCACGAGGGCACGGCCAGTTCGGACTCCGCGCCATCCAGATGCGCGCTCTTGTACGGCACGACGCCGTCGCTGCTGTCGGCCAGCGGACCGGGTGGCGTGTAGACGCCGACGATGGTGTGGTAGCGCACCTGCGGCGCGATCGGCAGGCTGGCGGCGGCCACGATGAAGGGATCGGCGTCACTGAGGTTGTCGATGCTGTTGGGGATGCGCACCTGCGTGCCGCTTTCGCTGTCTTTGAGCAGGTCGGCCACGCTCGCCACTTCCTTGAGCACATTGGCCGGCAGGCGGATCAGGTTGCCGGTCCAGCGGGCGATGGTGTTCTGTGCGTAAGGCGTGCCGCGCTGTGGCGAGGCGAGAAAGACCGCACGGGTCACTTGCGGCATCGGCGCGAATTGCAGGTAGGGCGCCAGGCGTTCGCGCAACCTCGCCTGCTTGGCCTTCGACAGGTCGGCGCGTGCGGGCATCAGGCTCCATAGCTTGTCGCCGCTGGAGGACACCAGCAGGCGTGCGATCACGCCGCCCATGCTGTGGCCGATCAGCACCACGTTGTTCGACGCGCGCGCTTGGCCGTCCGGATCGAAATGCTTGAACGTGGCGTCCAGTGCCTTGCGGATGTTGGCGAGGTTGACCGCGATGGGCGCATTGGTCGGGTAGTAGATCTCCCATACCTGGTAGTTGTGGCGCAGCTCCTCATCGCCCATCACTTCGTTGGACACGTTGATCCAGGCTTCCGGGCTGCTGGCCAGGCCATGCAGCATGATCACCGTCATCCGGTCCGGATCGTAGGGCTGCATCAGCAGCACGCGCGGCGTCTTGATGCCGCCTTCCCGGCCGAGCAGCGAGCGGATCGACTGGCTGGCGAAACCCGAGCGCGCCAGCCACACGCCATACGCCGCGGTGAAGTTGCCCGCGAGCGGCACTTCGCGCCCCGCCACATTGACCGAGTCGATCCGATAAGGATCTTCGGCCAGTGCCTTGGCTTGCTTGGTGGCGAGCACGTCATCCAGGCTGGCGCCGTCGAACAGGATGGCGCCGGTCATCGACACGTAGTCCGGATCGCGCCAGGGCACGTCCTTGGCGGGCGTATCCGCCGGCGCGACGGAAACGAACTCGGAGCCGAAACCGTCGCGACGATACACGTTGCGCAGCCCATGGAAGCGCAGCACCCCCGCGGGAATCAGCTCCGACGGCTCGGCGGTATCCGGGTCCCAGCGCGTGCCCGTCTCGGCGCGGGCCACGGTCCAGCCGGCGAGCTGGACATGCGTCCATTGCGGATCCAGATGCGGCAACTCCTGGAAGAACCGCGCCATCGCCCGTTGCACCGCGAAGTTGTAGAAACCGATCACGCGCACCTGGCGCAGCTCGAAAGAACGGTCGGACGGCTGGCGCTTCGTATAGAACAGATAAGCGTAGGCATATCGGCCCGCCTGCATATAGGCATCCAGCGCCTCGTCGCTCATCGGCGCATCGCGAGCGCCCCGGTCCGCCTTGATGGCCCGGCCAAGCCAGAGCTCGGCCAGCGCGGAAAGCCGCTGCTCGTCATTGAGCCCCGGCGAATGCAGTACGGTCTGCACGCAACTCGGGAACGCCCGCTCGCAATCGCGCGCCGTCAACGCCACCACATTGAGCGACTGCACGCTCTGGTCGCTCAGGCGCCCGGTGCTGATGACATCGCCTCGCTGCTCGCTGACCGAGTCGTGCGCGTTGATGCGGCTGACGCCGACCATGGCGCAGGCGTTGAGGCACAGCAGAGTGACCAGGAGGGCGCAGCGAAGGATCAGGGCATGACTCGTGTGTTTCATCCGTCCGGGCGTTCCTTCGGTGGCCTTGGCGCAAAGTCTTGTCGGAGCCGGATTTTGTCACACGAGATGAGATCTGGCGGGGGCCGCATGGAACGGCGCCGGCACTTGCCGCGCCATGACCCGCGTCGACCGGCCACACCTTGCCGCAAGCCCCATTGACGCGAGTATCGTAGGCGCGCTCGAAGCCTCGAAGGGGAGGACGGCATGAGCTTTCAACGGCGCCAATGGTTGCAAGCCATGACTTACGCTTTCGGGGCCGGCTTCATGCTGCCCCGCCGCACATCCGCTGCGACGACGCAGAACGCCGCGCGGCCAAGCCATGCGCAGCCACCGGCCAAGGCGGCCGCGGCCAATCACGAATCGAGGGGAACCGATATGGAGAAAGTAGCCGGCATCGGCGGGTTGTTCTTCCGGGCGCACGATCCGCAAGGACTGACGAAGTGGTACCAGGAGCACCTCGGCGTCTCGCCCACCCCGACCAAGGCCGGCGACACGCCCTGGGAACAGGAGGCGGGCACGACCGCCTTCAGCCCCTTCTCCGAGACCACCAAATATTTCGACGCCAGCAAGCGCTGGATGATCAATTTCCGCGTCCACAACCTCGACAGGATGGTGGCGCAGCTGCGCAAGGCCGGCATCGAGGTCGAGGTCAATCCGGACGAGAGCTATGGACGCTTCGCGCGGCTGCACGATCCGGAAGGCAACCCGATCGAGCTGTGGCAGCCGGCATGATGCAAGAGGGAGGCGATCGAGCGCACCCGATCGCCTCCGCGCCGCTCACTTGAACGCCGCATCCACCGCGTCATACGCCATGACGCCATCGAATCCGTCGAACGAACCGCGCTCCAGCAACGCCCCCGCCGCACGGAAGAACCCCGTCCACGCCGTACGCGCCAAGGCACCGCCGATGCTGGCGCGGCGCACGCCAAGATCCTCCAGCTCGCGCAATGACAGTCCGATACCCCCGCCGACCAGCACGTTGACCGGCCGGGGCGCCACCGCCGCGACGACGGCCGCGATGTCTTCGCGGCTGCGGATGCCCGGGGCGTACAGGCAGTCGGCGCCGGCGTCGGCATAGGCGACGAGGCGCGCGATCGTGTCGTCGATGTCCGGGTTGCCGACCAGGAAGCTTTCGGCGCGACCTACCAGCATCACATCGGCCTCTTCCGCGTAGAGGGCCGCGCGCGCCGCGCGGATCCGCTCGACCGCCACCGCGACAGGCATCTGTGGTGCGGTCGGATCGCCGGTCGAGTCCTCGATCGACAGGCCGGCCACGCCGGTACGCGCGGCCAGCCGCACGCTCTCGTAGACCGCGTCGGGATCGTCGCCGAAACCGCGCTCGAAGTCGGCATTGATCGGCACGTCTGTCGCGTCGACGATGGCGCGCAGATGCGCGAGCACCTCATCGCGCGACACGCCGCCATCCGGACGGCCGAGCGACCAGGCCATGCCCGAGCTGGTCGTGGCCAGCGCCACCGCGCCGTGCCGCTGCAGCCATAGCGCGCTGCCGACATCCCATGGGTTCGGCAGCAGGAAAAAACCCGTCTGGTGCAACTGACGGAAGGTGCGCCGCCTGGCGGCGATGGTCGGTGAACTCATGATGATGCTCCTTCGTTCCATCGGCGGATTCGTTCGGGCGCAGGCGCCCGTGCCGTCTTCGCCCAATCAAAGCCTGCAGGCGTCCAGACGCCGGTCGCAGCGCAGCTGGTCCGGCACCGCCTCGCCCGAAGCGGCATCGCGATAGGCCTCGGGCACCGGCCACCAGGCCAGCTTGCGGTGCGAGTCGGCACCGGCCTCTTCGAGATAGACCCACAGGCCATCGCCCTTCCAGCTGAAAGCCACGGCACTGGCCGCATAGCCGGCGGGCGGCGTCAGGTTGACCAGCGGCTGGCCGGTACGCGTATCGAAAACCGTGACAGGCACGTTCTCGGACGAACTGGCGGTCGCCAGCAGCCGGCCGCGGGCGGTACGCGCCACGCCCACGGGATAGTTCGCGCTGCCCGCCAGCAGATCCGCGCGCGGCTCGCCCGTCGCCAGGTCGAACAGCCGGTATACCGTCGAGCCGGATGGCGCGTCCGTGAGCGCGATCGCCCAACCCGCATCGCGGCTGCCGAAGAACACGCTCGTCAGCAAGTGCGAATGCTTGGTCAGCTTCGCGGCGGCCGCCACCTTGCCAGTCAGCGGCGAGATGCCATAAAGATCCCGATCGCCAAGCCACAGCAAACCATCGTGAAAATGGATGGGCACAGCGCTGCTGGCCGATGGCATCACCTGCTCGAGACTGTCGCTCACCTTGCCGCGCAACGCATCGTTCCAGGCGGCGTGGCTCCATTGACCCGTGCGTATATCGAGGACATGCAGCTTGCCGTCGCCCTCGCGCAAGCCGACGCCATGCCCTGGGATCAGTGTCCAGTCCTCCATGGCGTACGGCACCGGCACCGGCTTGGCCGCAGGCTGCCCCGGCGTCCAGCGCACCAGCCCCAGGTCGTCGTCCGCCTCTGGCCGGCTGAAGCCCCATACGGCGCCTCGCGCGTCCATCCGCACGCCGCCTTCGGCGCCGACCACCAGCGGCTCATCGCGCAGGACCAGCTTGTCGTCGTTCAAGACATAGCGGCGCGACTGGCTGCCAGCTGCCAGCGCCGAGCCATCCGGCAACGCGAGCAGGCGCCAGCTGTCGTTGTCGTAGCGGCGCAGGTCGGCCTCGTCCGCGGGGAGGTCGTGCGCGGCGAGCGCCACGGCGGGTGCGCCTGCCGCATCGCGCAGCGGCGGCGCGACCTCGTTGCCGGCGCCGCTCCGGACGAAATCGCTCAGCAAGTCCTCCGTCGACGCCGCGTCCAGGGCATGGAAACGGCCGGCAACCTCATGGATGTCACGGTCGAGCGCGGCATCCACGTACATCACGGCATCGTTCCTGACCTCGATGCTCGGGTCTGGAAAACACGTCACGCCAGTGATGCAGCTGAGCAGATGCGGCCGGTAATACCTTGCCGTACGCACGCCATGGAACCAGACCAGCGTCATCGGCCCTCGATCGAACAAGGACGACACGTCCATCAGGCCACCATCGTCGTCGTAGCGGATCAGGTCGCCGCGAGTACGCGTAAAGCGCCAGCGCTGGATGCGCTGCGCAAAGAACGGCACCTGCTTGACCGTGTCGTCGTCGAATTCGCCCTGCCCGGCCAGGGCCGCCTCGAACGCTGCTTTCTCGTCGGGCGTGACCACGCCTTTGGCCAGAGCCTCCTCCAGCACCGGCGTGCTGGTGATGCCATGCGCGTCGAGCAAGGCGCGGCGGATCTCCGGACGATGGCGCGCCGTGATGTTCACCCAGTAGGAACTGAGGCGGTCCAGCGGCGCACTGTCGTCGGCCCAGGCGTAGCCCTCGCCGTCCAGTTTCGCCTGCAAGGCCGCCCGCACCTGAGCCGGGCTGGCGGGTACGAGGTAATAGAAAAGCTCCTGCGCATACTCGTCACGGCTGTGCTGCATCAACATCGGCCTGGCGACATAGGCGCTGACGCGCGGCGCGACCGCGCGCGGCGACGTCATGTGGACGGCCCACGCCACCGCGCCGAGCAGCAGCACGAGGGCGATGCGCTTCCAGGTCTTGCGTGGCAGCAGTTTGTTGAGTACGCCGAGTCTCATGCGTATGCCTTGCTCACGGAACAGCGAAGATACGGCAGCCAGACAGGTGCGCCGCACCTCTCGCCGCTAGCCTGGCCCACAGTGGGGAGTGCCTTTGACCAACCCGCCCTTCTTCTGCAACAGCTCGATCACTTCCGCATTGTTCGCACACTGTGCGTAGGCCAGCGGACTGATACCGTCGGGCGTGCTTTCGTTGGCATCGACACCCGCCTCCAGCAGGAACTTCACCAGCTTGGCATAGCCGTTGGCCGCGGCGCGGGTCATCAGGCCATAACCATTCGGGTCGCGGATGTGGTAGTCCACGCCCAGCGCAGCGAACGCCCTGGCAAATTCTGGCGAGTGGTTCATCACCGCGAACTCGATCGGGAAATGCCTCACGCCCGGATCGAAGGTATTGATGATGTTCTTGTGCTTGAGGATGGCGCGGATCACCGCGATGTCGGGCTCCGGTTCGGACACCGGCCGCCTGGTCATCAGGTAGTTGTTCAAGATATTGCTGCCCGATGGCAGCACCGGCGCGGTCGGGCTCAGCCCGTGATCGAGCAGACCCACTGCCACCTCGGGATTTCGGCGCGTGAGCGTGTACATGTCGAACTGGTAGCCCACTTCGGACTTGTTGGCGAAGGCGCGGTTGGCGTCGGCACCCAGCGCCACCAGGCGGTCGATGAACCGCCAGCGCTTGGCGATGGGCAGATCCGGCAGCGGCGCCTTCGGGCGCGCGAACGCCAGCATCAGGATCAGGCGATCGGCGATATCCGGCTGCAAGTCCTCGCGCCTGGTCGCGCCAAGCAGCTTGTCCAGCGAGCGCGTGTCGCCGCGCGCATTGATCGCCGCGACGCCCGTGACCAGGACGGAGCGCCATGTTCCACTTTCCTTCTCCTGCGGCAACGGATAGCCGCGCTGGATGAAGGTATCGAGCAAGGCCTGCCGATCCTGATCGATCACGCCGTTCCAGGTGGACATGGTCGGCGGCGCCGGCAGGCGCAGATCGACGATGGCGAGCACGGCCGCATCCGACAGATGCGGCTCTTCGCTATACATGAACAGCCTGGCGCTCTGTAACGGATAAGCCGTCTGCGGCGCGGCCTGCCAGGCCTCCCGGCTCGGGCTGAAGGCGCCAAAGCGCGTCTTGAGCAGGCCGACCGCTTTCAGCAGCTCGGGATCGGGCAGATAGACCAACCCTTTCCACAAGGGCGTCAGATCCGCATCGCGCTCCGCCGGCAGCCGAGCGAGCATGCGTTCCATGAAGATGCGCGTGGCATGCGCCTTGTCCTCGGCGGTGGCCTTGGCTTCGGGCAGATGCAGCACGTCCAGCACGTCTGCCACGCTGGACCAGCTCACCTTGCCGTCCTCGCCACGCGGCAAGGCGCCCTGCTCCATCATGTCGTCGATGCGATCGAGCCCGGTCTTCACCTGGTCCAGGCGCGTCAGCGCACCCAGCACGAAGCGCAGGCGCAGATCCGTCAGCCGCTCGCGCTCCTCCGGCGCCGCCATGTCGCGGAACTGGAGCCACTGCTCGTAAGGCAGGTTTTCGGTACCCAGATCGGCGAAGCGCACCGGCGGATAACCCGGGCAGTTCGTGGTCAGCGCATACAGCGGTTTGCCGCCGAGCAGCTTGCGCAACCGGCCCAGGTCACGCTCGAGCAGCGCCGCGCATTGCTTGGCCAGCTCGCGATCCTTGCCGGTGAACGGCTCGTCCGACGCCCGCACCGGACTATGCCAGCCCAGGCTCAGGATCAGTGTCAGCAAGAAGGGAATGGCGCGTGCGCGCCAGGACGTGCGTATCCATGCGTGTTCCAACCCGGCCTCCTGCCGTGGCCCCCTGGGGAATGGGGCGAAAAGTGGGCATCCTAGCCCCAGTTGCGCATGTCCGCCACTTCCGGTTCCGTTCAAAGCCGGCCGAGCGGCCCGGCGGGAAGGCTTATGTCCCACGCCAGATTCGCGATAAAGCTGATCGCTGGCATCGACAGCACGACCAGCACCGCGGCAGCGGCCACCAGCAACCATGGCCTCCGGCGCAGCAGCACGAACGCCGCCACCAGCAACGCCATGTACAGCAGCCACCATATCGGGGTCTGGTACATCGTGGCGTAGCCGGAGGCTCCCTCGAAGTTCGAGACGTGCCTGGCTTCAACCAAGGCCGTGGCGGATTTGACGGCCAGCGACAAGGTCGCGAACGGACCGGCGACGAAATAGAGCGAGGCCAGCACGGCCGTGACGACATTCCTGTTCATGATGCTCCTGATGTTGCCCTGACGAGACAGATGCGCCTGGGTGCCGCAGTGTAGATGAGGCAGCCGATCGATGACTCGCTTTCGCCGCACTGACGCCTGGAAGACTTAGGCGACGCATTCTCCGTGCTCCGCGGCAGAGCCCTGGCCGTATGGACGATGGCACCCCTCGGCCGATCCACCTATCGTGCGCGCACGCATATCTCCCATATGCGTACATGCGCGAACGCCATCGGCGCGGCCGATATCGGCGTTTCACAGGGGCGCGGTCACCTATCGAATCGAACAGGAGACCTAGTGCTATGCAGACTCGACTGCTTTTCGCCGTGGCATCCATGGCGTTCGCGACGTGCGCCCTGGGGGCGTCCCCGGCGACGCTCAAGCTGCAACGGAGCACCACCACCGTGCCGACCACCACGCCCGTCGGCGGTGCGCCATGGACCAGCCTGGAACTGGATCCGGCCATGAGCGCCGGCGATGCCGACTCCGGCGACGGCGGCGACCTGGGACCGCCGCCAGTGGTCAATCGCACCATCGCCCACGGGCACGCGGGCAGCAATCGCATGGGCAACGCCAA
The DNA here is from genome assembly GCF_055814425.1 of Dyella sp. CR10. NCBI lineage: Bacteria > Pseudomonadati > Pseudomonadota > Gammaproteobacteria > Lysobacterales > Rhodanobacteraceae > Dyella > Dyella sp. CR10. The sequence goes on along the minus strand of NZ_CP185986.1, from coordinate 1,748,274 downwards.
TCGCGCCAAGTCGAATCCCGAGCTGCTGGGCGGCTTCAATGGCCTGAACTTCCACGACCAGCGCTATGCCAACGGTGGCAATCAGTTCTCGGTGGAGCCGCCCGATCAGGGCTTGTGCGCGGGCAACGGCTTCGTCATGGAAAGCGTCAACGACGTCCTGGCGATCTACGACAACGCCGGCAACAAGCTCGTCGGACCGGTCGATCTCAATACGTTCTACGGCTACCCGGCGGCGATCAATCGCAGCACCGGCGCGGTCGGACCTGAAATCACCGACCCATCCTGCTACTACGACGCCGCCACGCAGCGCTGGTTCCAGGTCGTCCTGACGCTGGACCGCATCGGCACCAGCTCGTCGCTGGCCGGCCCTAATCACCTGGACATCGCAGTCAGCCAGACCGCCAATCCCACGGGCGCCTGGTCCATCTATCACCTGCCGGTGCAGAACAACGGCACGGGCGGCACGCCGGACCACGGCTGCGCAGGCGGTTTCTGCCTGGGCGACTATCCGCACATCGGCGCCGACGCCAACGCCATTTTCCTCACCACCAACGAGTTCGCGCTGTTCGGCAGCGGGTTCTACGGCGCGCAGATCTATGCCATTTCCAAGCGGGCCCTGGTCGCGGGCACTGTGGCGAATGCCGTGTTGTTCAACGGCGGCGATCCGAGCATCCCGGCGCCCGCGTTTACCGTATGGCCGGCGATTTCTTCGGGTGGCCAGTACGTCACGACCAACGGCGGTACGGAATACCTGCTCAGTTCGGACGCCGTGTTCTACGACTCCGGCACGTCCAACACCTTGTGGCTGTGGTCGGTGATGAACACGCAGGCGATCGACACGATGCCTTCGGCCGTGACACTCAATGTGGCCCCGCTCACCGTGCAGACCTATGCCGTGCCCAGCAGCTTGGCCAGGCAGAAACCGGGCAGCGCGCCGCTGCGCGATTGCTTCGCCCTCACCGGCTGCGCACCGACCTACCTGGGTTATCCGAACTTCGTCTACGCCACGCCACGCGACCTGGCGGTCAACGACTCGCGCATGCAGCAGGTGAGCTATGCCAACGGCAAACTCTGGGGCACGCTCGATACCGATGTCGTGCTGAGCGACGGCAGCCATGGCTCGGGCATCAACTACTTCGTGATCAATCCGGGCTCCGGCGGCATCTTCGCCAACGGCACACTCGCCCTGCCCGACGCCAACCTGACCTACGGCGCCGCCGCCGTGACGCAAAGCGGGCGCGGCGTCATCGCCTTCACCGTGGTCGGCCCCAACGACCACCCCAGCGCGGGCTACGCCAGCCTGGATGCCAAGATTGGCGCCGGCGATGTGCATATCGCCGCCGCGGGCGCCGGCCCCTGGGATGGCTTTACCGGCATCCCGTACCTCGGCGGTGGACGGCCGCGCTGGGGCGACTACGGTGCGGCCGCCGCCGATGGCAACACCATCTGGCTGGCATCGGAGTACATCGCGCAGACCTGCACGCTGGCGCAATATCTGACACCACCGCTGTTCCAATGCGGCGGCACACGTGGTGCGCTCAGCAATTGGGCGACGCGTATTTCGGCGGTGGGGCTCTGAGGCCCCGCCAGGTGCAAAAAAAAAAGCAACGGGCGCGATGGAGGGACCTCCGTCGCGCCCGTCGTCGTTCTTGAAGGCATCGCTCAGCCGACCTGCGCCTCCGGCGCATTGATCGCCAGCTGGGCGGCGAACGCCCGCTTGTACGCCGGCCGCGCCTCGCCGCGGGCGACATAGGCAGCCAGGCTCGGAAATTCGTCCAGGATGCCCGAGGGCCTCAGCCGCAGCAGTACCGACACCATCAACAGATCGCCCGCGCTGAACGCGCCATCGAGCCATTCGGCATCGCCCAGGCGCGCGACAAGCTGGCGCAGCCTCTGGCGGATGCGTTCGTGCACCAGGGGCATGCGCTCCTTCGCCCACGGCTTGTCGCCCTCCTGGAACTTGGCGACGATGAGATCGAGGATCGGCGGCTCCACGGAATTGAGCGCGGCGAACATCCACATGACCGCGCGGGCTCGCGCATTGGCATCCTCCGGCAGCAGGCCCGAATGACGCTGCGCGAGATGGAAGACAATCGCGCCGGTTTCGAACAGCACGAGGTCGCCTTCCTCATAGGTCGGGATCTGACCGAAGGGATGCAGGGCCACGTGCGCGGCCTCCTTCATCGCGCCGAACGAGACGAGGCGAACCTCGTAGGGCTGGCCCACTTCTTCCAGCGCCCAGCGCACGCGCGTGTCGCGTGCCAGGCCTTTGCCGCCATCGGGCGAGCGTTCGAAAGCGGTAATCGTAATGGTCATGGCTGGATGCTCCCGGCGAAGATGAGTGACTGGATTCAAGCGCGGTACCCGCTCTCATCATGACGACGAACGGACAGCGCGAATCTCGACAAGCTCCGGAAAATTTTTTCCGTTCGCGTCACTCGCGCAAAATATGTTCTTTAACCTATTTCCCTCATGGGTACGCTGGGCATCACCCCTACGCCAAGGAATATCCGATGAGCGATCTGATCCTCGCCACCTATGACTGGGTTCCTCCCATGCCCCGCGGCCTCGTGCGCGACCTGCGCGTGCGCTGGGCGCTGGAAGAAGCCGGGCTGCCGTATCGCGTGCAAAGCGTGCCGTTCCGCGACCGGGGACCCGACCACCTCGCGCACCAGCCCTTCGCCCAGGTGCCTTGGCTGATCGACGGCGATACGTCCATCTTCGAGAGCGGCGCCATCCTGCTGCATCTCGGGCTGCGCAGCGAAAAACTGATGCCCGCCGACCCGCATGGCCGCAGCCAGGTCATGCAATGGGTGTTCGCGGCGCTCAATTCCGTGGAAATGGTCAGCGTGTGCTGGTCCGTCTTCATCTTCTCCGGCTTCCGCGACGACACGCCGGAGCGGCAATGCCTGGACCAGTTCCTTCACCAATCGAGGCTCTCGCGGCTGGAGCCCGTCCTGGCCGATCGCGAATGGCTGGCGGGGAATTTCTCCGTCGCCGATATCGCCATGGCGGACGTGCTGCGCCCGATCGAGCGCCTCGGCGGCCTGGCGGATCATCCCGCCTGCCGCGACTACATCGCGCGCGCCACCGCCCGGCCGGCGTTCGCCAAGGCGCTCGCGGATCAGATGGCGCATTTCGAAGCGGCGGATTGAACGATGCCGAGGCGTCGCCGACGCGGCGCCTCAGCCTTCTCGGTGTTCCGGCGGATCCGGCTCGTCTGGCGCCCCGGCGCCCAGCTCCATCCAGTCCAGCTCCGCCTCCACCTGTCGGAAGGCATCGTCACCGATGTCGCCGGCCTGGCGCATCCGCTGAATGGCAAGCCGCGAGACCGAAACCAGGCGGCGACGCAGCACGTTGTCCGCGTGTTCGCCCGGCGCGTGGCCGCGTTCGAGGTGATCGAGCATGGCGAGGAACTCCTGCCTCACGCGCGCGGCCGCGGGCGTTTCGTCACGCTCCAGCGCGGTCAGCGCTGCCCGCGTCGCCATGGCGCGTGCCCGTTGCAGCTCGCGCTCCACCGTATCGTCCGGCGCGAGGTTCACCCACTTCAGCAACGGCCGCAGGGTCAGCCCCTGGATCACCAGCGTGCCCAGCACCACCACGAAGGCGGTCAGCTGGATGAAGTCCCGATACGGAAAACCCGCCGGCAGCGCCATCGCCGCGGCCAGGGTCACGATGCCGCGCATGCCGGACCAGCCGATCACCAGTGCGCCCTTGACCGTGGCCGGCGGGCCAGGCTTCGGTTCGTCGCCGACCGCGCCCCCCCGGGGACTGCCGATCCGCACCATCAGGTGATGGATGAACACCCAGCCCAGGCGCACGCCGATCACCACTGCCAACATGGCCAGCGCCACGTCGAACGCCCGCGAACGCTCGCCGGGGCCCAGGGCTTCGAGGATCGGACGCAGCTGCAAGCCGATCAAAGTGAAGGCCAGCACGTTCAGCACGACCGTCGCCGTTTCCCAGATGGCGAACGAGGCGGTGCGGATGCTGGCTGACATCAGCCGCGTGCCAAGTCGCGACATGGCCAGCGCGAACGTCACCACGGTGACGATGGGCGACAGCTTCAAGCGTTCGCTGAGCAACCACAGCCCGAAGGTCAGGCCGAACTGGAAAATCACCGCGCTGGCGGCTTCGTCGAAGTGGCGCATGAAGCGGCTGATCGGCCAGGCCAGCAACAAGCCGGCCGCCACGCTGCCGAACACCACCAACCCGAACATCGGCAGCGCATCGGCGGCATGGAAGCTGCCCGCCACCGCGGCGCCCACGGCCACCTTGTAGATCAGCAAGGCCGATGCATCGTTCAGCAGCCCCTCCCCCTCCAGCACCATGCGCATGCGCAACGGCACCGGCAGGCGGCGCACCACGGTGGTCGCCACCACCGCATCCGGCGGCGCGAGCAAGGCGCCCAGCGCGACCGCGGCGGCCCATGGCATATCCGGAAAGAACCAGCGCACCGCGAACGCTACCGCCACCGTGGTCAGCACCACCGCCGCCAGCACCAGCGACAGCACCGGCACCCACATCGCGCCCAGGTCACGCAACGAGGTGTCGTAGGCCGCATCCATCAGCACCGGCGCGACGAACAGCGCCAGCACCAGATCCGGTGGAAACTCCAGTCGCGGCCCCTCCGGCAGGAATGCCACCAGCGCGCCGGCCACCGCCAGCAGCACCGGATAGGGAATGCTGATGCGCTTGGCAAACGACGACACCGTTGCCGCGCCGAGCAGAAGCACGAGAATGGTTTCGAAGACTTGCATGGGCGAGGCCGCGCGGCCGATGACCAGGTCATGGTGGCACAGCGGTTGTCGCGATTACCTGGAGAAATGGCGAAATACCCCATGCACATCGACTGTCGCGAGTTGAAGCATTGACTGGACGCCGCCCGCTCAGCGAGACTCGCCGCGCGTCGGCCATCCGATGCCAACCATTGCGTGCCAGATAACGGGTGCGCAGTCGGGCCCGAGGGGTGCTGCGACGGATCACTATCCGCCACGCTCGGTTCCGATCGATCACACAAGGGCGCCCTCCATTGCTGGAGGATTTGCCATGCTCAACGCCATGACGCACCGCCTTGCCATTGCCACCTCGTCGATGATTCCGGACATCCATCCGGATGACGCCCATCTGGCCGCCACGCTGCGGCGCCTCGGCGTCGAGACCACCGCCTGCGTCTGGAACGACCCCGCGGTGGACTGGTCGCGCTACGACGCCGTGCTGATGCGCTCGACCTGGGACTACTTCAAGCACTACGCCGCATTCAGCGCATGGCTGGACCAGCTGCCCGTGCCGACGATCAACCCGCGGGCACTGCTGCGCTGGAACAGCAACAAGCGCTATCTGATCGAGCTGGCGGCGCAAGGCGTCGACATCATTCCCACGACCCTCGCCTCAGGTGCGCAGCTGCGCCAGGCACTGGCCGGCATGGCCGGGCAGGAAGTCGTCGTCAAACCGACCATCAGCGGCACGGCCTGGCATACGGCGCGTGGCGTGGTCGGCAGCGCCGCCTTCGACCAGGCCATCGCGCCGTTGCCCAGGGAATTCGAATATCTGGTGCAGCCGTTCGTGCCGGAGATCGTCAGCCAGGGCGAGCTGTCCCTGCTGTTCTTCGACGGCGAGTTCAGCCATGCGGTCGTCAAGCGGGCCGCCGACGGCGACTACCGCGTGCAATCGGATTTCGGCGGCACCGCCCATGCCATCGATCCTGATCCGGCGATCGTCGCCAGTGCGCAACAAGCGCTCGCGGCCGCCGCCGCGCTCGGCCACGCCGATGCTGCCTACGCGCGCGTTGACGGCGTCATCGTCCAGGGCCGTTTCCTGCTGATGGAGCTGGAAATGATCGAGCCCTTCCTTCACCTGGGCGAGCAGCCCGAAGCGGCGGAACGCTTTGCCGGCAAGCTGCACAAGCGCCTGGCGCCGTAACCTTCCTTACCGCCCTGCCGGCAGGTAGGTCGCGAACCAGTCCAGCGAACGCCGCAGCAAGTCATGTACATGCTCGGCGTCCGCAAACTGGTGCCCTTCGTCGGGATAGACCACCAGCTGCGCAGGCACGCCCATCGCCTTGAGCGCATGCCAGTACTCGAAGGACTGCGGCGGGGGAGATTCCTCGTCGCGATCGCCCACCACGATCAGCGTGGGCGTCTTCGCCTGCTTGACGAACTGGATCGCCGAGCTCTTGGCATAAACGGCCGGATCGTCGTACAGCGATGCGCCGAAGTACGGGATCATCCACTGATCGATGCGGTTCTCGCCGTAATAGCTCTGCCAATCGGACAAGCCGGCGCCAGCCACCGCGGCGCGGAAGCGCCGCGTCTGCGTCGGCGCGAACATACTCATGAACCCGCCGTAGCTCGAACCGGTGATGCCGACGCGGCCATCGTCCACCGGCGCCTGTTTCTCCACCGCATCGATGCCGGCCAGGATGTCGCGCAGGTCGCCGTAACCGAAATCCTTGCGGTTGGCCTGTACGAAGGCCTCGCCCTGGCCGAAGCTGCCGCGCGGATTGGGCATGAACTGGAAGTACCCGCTGGCCGCATACATCGCCTCCGTGCCCGGCCAGCTCGACAACACGCCCCAGGACGGCCCACCGTGCACATTGACGATCAGCGGATAGGTCTTGTGCGGATCGAAGTTCTTCGGATAAAGCAGCCAGCCCTGCACGCGGCGGCCGTCGCTGCTCCACTCCAGCGATGCGGCCCTGCCCCATTCCGGCGTCAGCGCGATGTTGAGCGCGGTGATGGCGGGCGGCGGCGCATGGCCCAGCACTCCGGCGTGCACTTCTGGTCCGCGCTCGAATGAGCTTTGCTGGAACGCCACCCACCGGTGATCGGCCGACAGCGATATCGAGAGCGTGGAACTGCCCGAACCGATCGTCGCCGGCAGCGTGAAGTACGGCGCCTGCATCACCGCACGGCCGCCGCTCACCGTATACGCGGCGAGCTGCACCTCGCCCCTGGCGTTCTGATTGACGAGCAGCGCATCGGGCGCCGTCCAGGCGAACCATTGCGGCGTCACGGCGATGCCTGGCGTGAGGTCGCTCACCGTGCCGCCAGCCGCCGGCACGCTGTAGAGATCTCCGCCGTTGGAACCCTGGTCGCTCATCAGGCCACCGATGAAGGCGATCCGCGCACCATCCGGCGACCAGCGCGGCAGCGCCATCTGCAAGCCTTGCAACGAGCCCCGCACGGTGGCCGGATCGACCACGACGCGCGGCTCGGCACCCGCGCCTGCATCCTGGACATACAGCTTCGCCACCCACCAGTTGCCATCGCCCGGCGGCGGTGCGGCCATATAAGCGATGCGCGAGCCATCCGGTGACCAGTCGAACTCGTACGCATACAGCGCATCGGGCGTGAGCATGCGCACCGCGCCACTGGCGACGTCCAGACCGGCCACATGCTGCAATTCGGCATCCCCTTCACCGATCACACCCACCTGCGCCTTGTCCGCCGCGATCGCGGTCGCCTGCCGCGTGGCGCCAGGCACATAGAGGAAGCCCAGCGACTGGCCATCCTTCGTCCATGCCAGAGCGCGAGCGTAGCCGGACAGCTCGGCCAGACGGCGCGGCGTGCCGGCACCGGCGATATCGGCGAGGTAGAGATCGTTATGGATCGCCTTGGTATTCGTCGTGTCGTGGCCACAGTCGGCGATGAAGGCCAACCCGCGCGAATCCGGCGCCCACGCCAGATCGCGCTTGCCGCATCCGGCCAATGGCACGCCGAGGCTCAACGCGTGCGCATGATGGCCATCGACGTCGGCCAGTTCGATGACGGGCTCCTTGCCGGCCAGCACCCAGGCCACGTGCGCGCCATCGGGCGAGATCGCCACGGCGCCGATATGCGTGACTTTTTCGAGCCGGGTGAGCAGCTGAGTAATTTGCGTGTCCGATGCCGACGTGGCGCCAGGCATTGGCGCGGAAAACGCGGCGGGAGCCAGAAGTGTCCCCGTCAACAGCAAGCCAGGAAGCAGGCGCGAGCGCAGCAGCATGGCGCGACTCCATCATGGAGAAGGCGCGACGCTACAACGGGCAGACGGGGGAACCATGTGCGGAAAGTCGGGGTTCTTGTCGCATGATCATGCGAAGCGATTCGGCGGTAGCCGCATCGTGAGATAGCGCGACGAGAGCAGCAGCTCCACCGTTTCAACCGGACGCCATCGCCACCTTGGGCGGCAATTCGCGCGTGCTACGCTGCGCGAGCTTGCCAGGCACCCTCCGTCATGTCGCCTGAGCATCGAACACGGAACAGAAGCATGGAACGCGATCACCCCAAGCCTCCCATCCAGGCAGGCTTTCTCCTGAACCTGGCGCTGTTTGCCGCCGCGTTGTGCCTGTGGGGCCCGCTGCTGTGCTTCGCCCTGCTCTGGATCGGCCGCGGCCAGGGCGGCGAAGGCCCCTTCCTGCTCGCCGTCGTGCTGTTCCGGATCAGCGCCTACGCCTGCCCTGCCGGCGCGCTGTTGGTGGCGCTCTATGCAATGGTCGCCAAGCCATGGCGCCGGCCGGCGTCGCAGGCATGGTTCTTCTGGATGCAGGTGCTCGCCGTGGCGGTGATCGGCCTCGCCGCCGCCGGCTTCGCGCTCGATGACTGGCGGGACCGCCGCCAGCACGCGGCCGCGCAACGGTCAGCCGAACAGGCTGCCGAGCAGGAACGCCAGATGGACATAGCCTTGCGCAGCGACGATGTCGCGCAGTTCGGTGTGCATCAGCAGGCCTGCGGGGATGCCTGCCCGCGGCCGCTCTGGGTGCGCAAGGCCGTTGCCGCGCAGGCGCCGCGCACCCTCGCGCTGCTGCTCCAGGGTGTCACGCGGGCGGACTATGCCAGCGGCATGAGCAAGGCCGAGAACGATGGCATCTGCATGGATGGCGCCTACTACGAAGGCTATCTCACACTCGCCGCCCTGGCCGGCGCCAAGGGCAACCCGGCCATCATCGATCAACTGCTGCCACTATGGGATCGGGAGCAGGTGCAACAGGCGTTCGACGGCGCCGCCATGGGCAACCAGGTCGCGCTCATGCAGCGGTTGATGGAACGCGGCGCGGATCCACGGCGAACCAGGGCTGAGGATGCACCTCCTGGCGAACCCGTCGACGACGCCATGACGTTTGCGACGAGCACCGGCGCCGCCGACGCACTGAGCTGGCTGGCCAGCCACGGTGCGCGCTCCACGGATGAAACGAACCTGCTCTGGGTAACGTTCGTTGCATGGACCAACCATAGCCGGCCGGATGTATGGACCGCCCGGCTCGACGCCATGCTCGACGCGCTGGACAAGCTCGATGTCCACCCCGCGCACAACCAAAGCGAGCCTCTGTGGCTGGCCGTCGATGCCGGCAACGCTCGCCTTGTTCACGCGCTGCTGCGGCGTGGTGCGCGGGCGGAGGATGTGACCGATGCCAACCGCAAGACGCGCTTGCAGTCCGTGCTTGCAGGGCCGGCGGACGCATTGGGTGCCGCCGATGGGCGCGATGCGCAGTCGTGCGAACGAGCATCGGGCGAGTGATGCGCAGCGACGGGGCACGCCGCCTGTCCTATCCCATGCCACAACCGAGTCGCGCTCGGAACGGATCAGGCTCACCTTGCCAAGATGAGGAAGCGAGCCTGACCGGTCATGACATCAATGCCCCTGCATTTTCGCTGGCGTGCCGTCGGACCAATGATCGGTACCGACCAGGAACACGAGGATAGGCGGCAGCTCTTTCATCTGCGCATGTTTCTCCGGAGAGAAAAACCAATACGGGCTCGCCATTACCGGCGAGTCCTCCGCATTGGCGCCCCAATCCTTGCCGTCCTTCACCAAGGTGTCGAACATCAGATGCGCCATGTTGTGGTCCCCTTCGTCGGTGAGGTACGACGACTTGGACATCATGTAATCCATGGCGCCGCTTTCAAGCGCGGGCAGTTGCTTGTTCTTGTAAGCGGCTTGGAGCGCCGCTTGCATCTCCGCTTTCGAACGTCCCGCCAGCGTCAACCTGGCGCGTAGCTCGAACACTGGCACGAGCGCGCGCGCGGCCTGTGGGTTCAGGCAATCGGCGGCACGGATCTTCGGATTCCAGAACTCGGGCCAGTCGAACGGCCCCGACCAGCTCCGGCCCACCAGGCAGACGAAGCCGTTCTTGCCTTTCACCGCGGTCTCGTAACCTTTGCGGCCAAGCACCAGCACGGTGGCATCGCGTGAGACGGATGCGGGCCCCGCGCTGCGCGCCAGGGCGATTTCGGCGTCCCGGTCCATCAGGTATTGCTCGACCGGGGCCATCGTCGGATAGGGTTCCGCCGCGGCGGGCTTGGGAGCGTCCTGCGCCATCGCCTGCTGCGACGCGCCGAAAGTGACAAGCAGTACGGCACCGAGGAGTTCGAGAGCGCGCTTCGCCTTTTGCATGAGGTCCTCCTGAAGATGGGTGTATTTCCGTCAGCCCGGGAGAAGCGCTGATGGCCGGCTTTCAGAAGGACGACGAACGGGCGGGCTGGAAATCGACAGGACGCAAGAACATGCGGATCGAGCCGGTCGAGAGGAACGCTCTTCTAAAGGACGTAGAGCGCCCGTCGGTTGGCGGGACTCATCAATCCGCCAGCCGATCGAATGGCAGGTTCCACACCCGGTCATCCGAGATACGAATGCCCGTCACCCTTCCATCGGGGCCACGCACGGGGCGCAACACCATGTCCCCCGACAGGAAGGCATCTGAGTAAACAGGGGTGAACACATGGCTTTGGCTGGGGCGACCTTCGGCGATGACTTTCAAACCTCCTGACACCACTGTGACCTGGTAGGTCACTGGCACCTCTTCGTTGCGATAGCGGCCCGAGATGCGTGCAAGGTCGGCTGGTGTCGGCGCATACGCCGCGGACCGCGCATAAACGGTGGTGTCGCCTTCGGACTTGAGGCCCAAGCGCCCGCCGGGAAGCTGCACGCCGGTCCTGGCGATCGAGCCATCGTTCCGCTGCAACGCCAATGTTCCGTCCTTGGCCGCCATCACGGTCAGACCGGCATCGGTCTGCAACCGCTTATCGCGCATGATCAGGCGCAATGGAGAACCATCGCGCTCGCTCGCATAGACCCCGGCGAGCGCCGGTGATGGCGCCAGCGTGTACGGCGTATGCGCCGGCTTGGTTTCGGGCAGATAACGATCGGCCACCGCATGCGCCAGGTCGGATGGCAGCGCGCTATCGGCGTTGCACAGGATGGCGATGGACAGGTGCTGATCGGGAAAGCGGCCGAGCCAGGCGCGATAGCCCGCCGTGGCGCCGTCATGGGATATCTCGCGCACGCCGTGATAACGGCGCTCAAAGAGACCTCGGGCGTAAACAGTGGGGCGGCCGTCAGCCAGCAACGTGCGCGTCTGCAATTCCCGGGTGACGAAGGCAGGCAGGCGTCCATCGTCCAGGGCTCGGTTCCAGGACAGCAAGTCGCTGACCGTGGTGAGCAGGGCGCCATGCCCGTAGGTGTTCTCGAACGGCATCAGCTGTTCGTAAACACCGTCGGACACACGGTGATAGGCAATCGCTCGATCTCGCACTACGCGACGGAAATCGTCGCGCCACTGCGTATGCGTCATGCCCAGCGGGGCGAACAAGTGCTCTCGCGTGAAATCGACGAACGAGGAACCGCTCACGCGCTCGACGACGAGGGTCAGCAAGTTATAGCCGGTGTTGTTGTATGACCATGCGGTGCCAGGATCGAAATTCAACGCACGCTGGCGGCTTGCGATCTGCAGCACATCTACCGTGTCGTAAACGCGCTCGGTTCTCGGCCAGCCGGCAATGGCCTCGATGTCGCCCCAGTCCCGCAGCCCGCTGGTATGCCCCAGCAGCTCGGCGACCGTGATCCGATGCCCGTAGTCCGGCATCTCGGGAAGGTATTTGCGAATGTCGTCGTCCAGCGAAAGCCGGCCTTCGCCTGCGAGCAGCAATGTCGCCGCCGCCGTGAACTGCTTGCTCACCGACCCTGCCTCGAACACGGTGTCGACACCGATCGGCACCGCATGCTCCAGATCCGCCACACCGAAGGCGCGCCGCACCGGAGCGCTGTCGCCCGATTGCACCCCTACCGCACAACCCGGCATATCGGCGGAACCCGAGCGCGGAAGGGCCGCATCGATCCTGGCAGCGGGCGAGTCTTCCGCGCTCGCCGTCGCCGTACCAAGGGTCAACGCCATCGTCAACAACAAAGTCTTCATGGGTTCTCCCCGCGCCTGTAGACGGTCTCGCCGATGCAGCGCATGAAACTATGCAATTCCGCCGGAGTTGCAAGTGGCATGAATCACGAGGCCGGCTCCCTTTCAAGGCGCGGGACGGCGCCACGCTCAATTCAAAGGCGATAGATCGCAGGTGTGGCTAACCCCGCGGGACAGGTCCGATCGCATAAAGCACGAGATAAAGCCCTCCTCCCACCACAACACTCGCAAGAAGCCAGCCGGCCACCAGGTAGACGATCCTGCGCGTGCGCCCCTGCCTGTGCTCACGCCATGCCGCGATGGACAGCGGAATAGCGAAGGCGGCGAGAGCCACGTTCTTGATCCACTCCGCATCGGTAACGAGCACCACGAGCAAAGGGCCCACGATGAGCCAGGTCAGTGCGCCTATAAAGAAGAGTGCAACGCCAAATACGACATGGTTGCGCCGGGGGATATGCATCGTCATGTCCTTATGCGTCGCTGTGTGGATGAGTTGAAGGCATGAACTCGCTCCTCGCGACTAGTGCGTGGCGCGCGCCGTCTCCGAACTCGCGGCCGCATCGATGGGCACCTCCTGCACGGCATAACGCATGGCGGCGTGCGGCAGCATCAGGAACGGCGCCGGCTTCCCAGCGACAACCAGGGCTTGATCGATCGGGATGGCATCTTGCGCTTCGGTCGCCAGGAATGCCTGGACCAATCGCGTACCTGCCGATGGCATCAGCGAGGAAGGAATGGGCGACGGGCTTCGCCCCATGCCGGACAGCCAGTCCACTCTTCCGTGCTCTGCCCTGGCCGCAGGATGCACGACCTGCAGGTCCACGGAACCGGCAAGCAAGCCAGCTGTAAAAGGCTTGCCATGCAGCATGAGTACGACGGACTGGCTGGTAGCCTTCTGGCTGGCGATCGCGTACAGATCCGCATCCGGGCGATTCATGGGGATCGGCGACAGACCCGCCTGATCGATGGTCAAGGGATCGACGCCGGAGGCGCGCTTGAGCAGCTCCGCCATCAGATGCACCTTCCCGCCCTCCATCGCGATCGGGCGCTCGGCCGCGTGATGCTCCCCGAGGTAGATCAGGATCTTCGCATCAGGAAACGCGCGCACCGCGCGGCGCATCAGGTTGTCCGCCTGGTCCTGCTCACGCTGTTCCTGCGCCACCTGAGGATCCTTGGCGTACTGCGTGCGCAACGTTTCATAGGCCACCGGACGATACCCCAGCGCCAACGACTGCCGCAGGAAATCAGCGAAAACCGGATCGTCGAAGTAATAGCCCGTTGTTTGCCGGGCATAGCCATCGGCGGCAAGCTTCGCCATTTTCTCCCGGGTGGCGTCGTCATCCGCGCCAGGCTTCAAAGCCTCGGCGGCCAGCACGGTATATCCCAGCGGCCGCAGCGCGCGGGCGACCTCCAGGCCAAACGCTCGGCCGCGCGGATCGAGATGGTTCTCGTCGAGGATGACGATGCGCGTCTTGCGCGCCAGCTTCACGATTTCGCGAATGGCAGGCACGCCCTTCGCCGCACGCAAATCGGCCAACTGCTCTGCCGGAACATGGAAGTCCGCCCCCTTCGCCGGATTGAATGTCGGCGTTCCCGTCATGCACGACATGGCCTGTGCCCACTGGTCGAAGACATCCGGATCGCTGATCTGCCCCGGATCGGGGACGCCAAGCTCCTTCAGCAAGCCGAATGAGGCATCGATATATCGGCCATGGCGAGCGTCCTCGACGGCTCGCTTGTTCGCCGCCGCCAGCGTTGCACTGTCTACCGGCCTGGCCGACCTGGCAGGAATTTGTGATTGCGCCGAAGCTCCGGTTGCGATGGCCTGAGCAAGGAACGAACCGAAGGTGATGGCAACAGCGACGTGAAAGCGCATCCGAACACTCCACACTGCAAAAGTCGAGAATGGGTTCACGCTTCAGCCTGACCTCGCCTTGCTGCTGGCGATTTGAAGGTGTGAAGTCACTTTGCCATCCACTTGAGAAAACGAACCCGCACCTGTCGCCCGATCAATTCGTGATCTTCATGTCGATGAAGATCGGCAATCCTCTGGCGCCTGCCGAGGCTGGCAACACCGAATACGATGCACCCGCGAACTTATCCCTGAAGCAGCCGGTTGACCGCTCATCCAGGATGCCTGGACTACCCCGCCAATCCTGCCACACAAACCGATACACTCCGCGCGCGCAACCACTATCAAGGACGATCCATGGATAAGGCGCTGTTCTGGCAACTCATCGACGAAGCCCGCCGCGAAGCCGGCCCTTCCGGCGATACAGCGGCATCATTGGTGGACAAGCTTGCCAGGCTGGAGGTCGGTGAGATCATGCGCTGGACGCACTTCTTCGATGCCTACCAGAGGCTGTCATACAAGAGCCGGCTCTGGGCTGCCGCCTATGTGATCAACGGCGGCTGCGGCGACGACGGCTTCGACTACTTCCGCGGCTGGCTCACCGCCCAAGGCAAGGACGTATTCATGCGCGCACTGGCCGACCCGGACAGCCTGGCGGACATCGACGTCAAAATGGACGAGGCCTACGACGAGGACATGCTGGCGGCCGGGTTCTCGGCTTACTTCGAGAAGACCGCCATACCCCGGGATTACCCAAAAGCCCTGGCGGCCCTCAAGGAATACCCTCTGACGGAAAGCGAGAAGCAGGCGCTGGCGGCGGAGATTCGCTATGCGGCAGACATCGATGCGCCGTGGGATGAAAGCGATCCCGGTGTCGTGGTGCCGAGGCTTGGGGCGAAATTCGGCTGAGCCTGCCTAGGAAGAGGCCGGGCTCGCTTTCAAGAAGATCGAAAGTCGGCCTGGCCCCTTACTAGTCCGCCATCAGGCAGCCTTGGCTTTCCGCAGGAAGTCATAACCAGCCGCGCATCCGGCACCATCGATGCGATGTGTTCGCCGTGGCTCGCGAGCGTGACCGTGTCGCGCACCGCCGCGTAAAGTCCAGCCCCCACCCTGGCGGCGTGGACCGGCAGCACCGCCACAACCATGACCGACCGCATCGCTCTCTCGGCGGCCGTCGCTCATCCGTTATGCCATGGCGTCATCAAACACCTCTACTTCCGGATGACTCGAAAGTATGAGGACGCTTCAAAAGGCAGTCAGAAATGCGCGATGGTTATGTCGACGCGGAAGTGGGACGCCCCCACCTTACCGCTGGATCAGCCAGTTCGCGAAGGATCGTCAAATGGAAGGATCGCCAATGGATGCGCTGGTCACCAGTTGACGCGGATGCCGAAGATGCCGGCGGTAGCGGCCTGGCGACGCCGATTGCCCTCAAGCGACCACCGGTAACTGGCCTGGCCGTAGAAGCTCACATTCTGGTTCACCCGCGCGGTCACGCCGCCACCGACCTCGAGCGCGTTACTGCCAAAGCGGGTCTTGATCGCTGGCGAGGATTGCCCGAAGAGCGCGCTGTCATTGCCGGAGAAGGCGTGCCAGAGGTTGACCCGCGCATAGGGCTGCCACAGCGTCCCCTGCTCATCGCGCCCGGTGTACTGTAGCCGCGCCCCAAGCCGTCCCGTCCAAGCCGTACCCTCGTTCCAGTCCACACTGGAATACTGGTCCCGCGACCGATCCACCGAGACGCTCTGGTAGACGATCTGCGCCTGCGGCTCGATCAGCCAGTCGTTGCCCTCTCCAAAGTGGAACGGATGACCCGCCTCCAGCGATCCCGTAGATCCCGTTGCATTGGTGGAGATCCCGGCACCGTAGAGGGATGTCGCCTTTGCGTCGTACCAGCTCTCCTGGAACACTGCGTCGACATACCAGCCGCTCGGGCCGAAATGCGTCCAGTAGGCGCCCACCGATGGGCCGTTCAACTGCAACCGGCCCACCGCCAGATTCTGCAGCCCCAGCGCAAAGCCTCGCACCGAGGACGAGTTGTAGTTCGAGTAGGCCACATACACGCCGATATGGTCGCGGTGTCCGCTGTCCGTCGTTCGCCGCAGGACATCGAAGCCCGTCTGGAACCCAGTCAGGCTACCGGCCGCGCGCACATCCACCGTCCCGTTCCAGCGGTTGTTCACCCGCTCCCCGAACACACGCCCCCAGGCGCCGTTCGCATAGGCCCGCGACTCCGGCAGACCCCGCAGGTTCTCTTCCTCGCCGACGCGCTCATGCAGCGTCCCCAAGGTCGAGAGGCTCATCTGTCGCGCGACCGCCGGGATGGGCGTGTAGAGCGCCACTTCCGGCCGGTAGAGCGGGATGTCCGGCGTGCTCGGTGTCGTCCCCGGAGCGCTCGGTGTCGTCGGGTCCGTCGGTGTATTGATGAGATGGGATCGTAGGAACCAGTCATTGGGATCCGTGGAGCCACCGCGGAAGAGCTCGTACTCATAGGCGCCAGCAGCGACGCGCTGGCCGAGCACGAAGGCGTCGGTTGCGGTGGTGCCACCGCCAGTCACCTGCACGAGCCGGATGCCATCCGCCGCCGTCTGCGCACCTGGGCCGCCGGTATTGTTGACGAACACCGATGACGTGCCGCCGGCCCGGCCGCCATTGATCACCAGCAGGTTGCTCGGTGAATTGTCGGCGCCAAGATAGGTGTTGAAGCCGATGCGGCTCCCGGCACTACCGGCATAGTTGCCGACCGTCAGCGAACTATAGGCTCCCGACCGTGCAAGGAATTGAATCAGGCCGGCATTGCTTACCGTGCCGGTTGCGTTGGAATCCCCGGTCACGTTCCAGCTGCTGCTGGCATCGATCGCGACATGGGTCGCATTCCGCGCCAAGCCGGTCCAGAGACTGCCCTGCGCCAGCGCCACGTCAGCGGTGTTGCCGGCATCGGCCAACAAGTCGCCCGTCCATTGCGATGCAGTTAGATTGGCGCTGGCGGTGTTGCCCGGGCCGGTGAGCACCAGGTTGCCGGTCCAGGCGCTGCTGCCGAGGTTGTAGGTCAGGCTCGAGGGATCGACGAGGATGTCGCCGGCGAGCGACGGTATGCCGGCGATGTTCAGCGTCAGGTTGCTCGGCATGCCCGCCGCATCTTCGGTCACCTGCGCGAGCAGGGACCTGCCGTTGACGACCGCCGGAGCGATCGTGGCGCCACCGCTGATCGAGACGATGCCGGTGCCCCCCTCGGCCCGGACGATCGCGCCGTTGGTCGCGCTCAGACTGCCGCCGGTGACCGACACCGTGCTCGGCGCGCTTCCGGCGAGATAGATCGCCGACGATCCGGCGCCGCTCGCTGCGACCGCGGTGCCGGAGGCGGTGAGCATGCCGCCATCGATGGCGGCGATGCCATGCGCGCCGCTGCCGGCGGTGTTGACCGAGCCGCCGGTGATCTGCACGGCACCCGCATTGCCGGCCTGGACGCCGAAGGCAGCGGCGCCAGCAGTGGTGACGGCGGAACGCGTCAGAGTGATGGTGCTGCCTGCGTCCTGCGCAGAGGCGCCGAAAGCGTTCTGCCCCTGCGTGGCGACCGTCGCATCCGACGCGGCGATCGTGCCAGCCGCCATCGCGTGCAGGCCCACGGCGTTGATGTTCGTAGTGGTGACCGAGGTACCGGCCAGAGCGATGCTGCTGCCAGTGTCGGTCGCGCGGAGGCCGTCGGCGCCGCCAACCGTGGCGGTATCGGCGCCATGGGTCGTGACGGTGCCGCCGGTGATCGAGGCCGTGCCGCCCTGACTGACCCTGACGCCCACGGCGCCATCACCGTTGGTAGCAATCTTGGTGTTCTCGGCCTGCAGCCGGCTGTCAGTCCCGATTACATCGGCGCCATGGGCCTCCAGGCCAATCTGGGCGTCCGGGAACTGGAGAACCGGAGGGTTGCTCCCAGTTACCTGATATCCGGTGGTGATCTCGCTGCCCGTCACGATGACCGTGCCGGCACTGTTGACGAGGACGCCTGCGCTGGAAGGGCCGGTGGTGCGGTCGATGGTGTTGGTCAGGGTGACCGTGCTGCCCGCTCCACTCGCCACCGCGCCGGGGGACTTGGGTTGATAGGTGAAAATGCCGTAGCCCGAGAAAACGATCTTGCCTCCGGCATCCGCCCGTACCCCCGGACTGTTCGCGCCATAGGTGGCGGAGCTCGCCCCGTTGCTGACCTGGATGCTGCTGCCGGCGCCCTGGGCAAGCATGCCCGAGGAATTGGCGATGATGCTGCCACCGTAATAGTCGCCGGTCACGGCGGCGCCGCTGCTCATGGCGATCGTTCCGCCGCCGACGGCGAACAACCCGGCGCTGTTGTTGCCGTAGGCGCTCACATAGGTGCCGTTCAGGGCCAGGCTGCTGCCGGTGCCGAGGGCGACGGCAGCCGAGGCGTTGTCGCCGTAGGTGAACATGTTCGAGTTGTTGAGGGTGATCGCGCCGCCGGCATTCGCGTAAGCAGCGCCGGCGCCCGCACCCAAGGTCGTGACGTCGGTGCGGGTCAGGGAGATCGCCCCGCCGCTCGCCGCATAGGCGCCATGCGCATTGGCGCCCGCCGTGCTCACCCCGCTATCGGTCAGCGTGATGCTGCTACCCGTCCCGACCGCCCGGACGCCAATGGCGTCAACGCCGCTCGTGGAGACGGAGGTATAGCTGCCGGTGATCAGGCCTCCGGTATCGGCATTGAGGCCATAACTGCCCTTGCCAGCTGTGCTGACCGTGACGCCATCCGAGGGCGTGCCGATCAGGGTGATCGCCCCGCCTCGGGCCTGCGCGCCGAAGGCATTGTCGGCGGTGGTCGCGATCGCGGTGCTTTTGGCGGTGATGGTCGCAGCGGTATCGGCGAAAATGCCGACCCCATTGGCACCCTGCGCGACGACCGAGCCGCCGGTCAGGTCGATCGTCGCCCCTTGAGCATAGGCGCCATAGGCGACGCCTGCGGCGCCTGTCGTGATGAGCACTGCGTTGGTGCCGATGGCGCTGGCGCCGGCCCTCACCCGCAGCGACGTACCGCCGGCGGTGACGGTGGCGTGGCCGCCGGAGCTGCCGTCCTGCAATGTCACTCGCGAATTGGCGCCGCTGGCGTCGACACCGGTCCCGCCAGCGTTGACGACCACGCCGCTGCCGGTGACCCGCCCACCGCTACGCACGGAGATGCCGGTGGCACCGTTGCTGGTGGTGATCGTCGTGTGGTCGGTGCCGTTGTCCTGCAGGGTGCTCACGCTATTGGCACCATTGGTGTCAACGCCGGTGCCGGTTGTGCTGATGGCGGTGCCGCTGCCGGTGAAGGTGCCACCCTTCGCGGCATCGGTATTGAGGACGCCGGTGACCGCGGTGACCGCGCCGCCGGTCAGGTCCACCTTGCCGGCCTGGTTGACGATGACGCCCCAATTCTTGGAGCTGACCTCGGCATCGGTCCCGGTGACGCTGCCCCCGGTGGCGTAGATGCCGATCGAGCCGGCATGGATCGCGGTAGGGATGGGGGTCGAGGGATTGCGGGTATCGAGGCCCAGGGTGAGGGTGCCGCTGGCGACAACTCCATTGCGGTCCGCCTGGATATTGACGCCATTGGCAGTGATGGTGGCACCTTGGCCAACCCAGAGACCGTTGCTGCCGGAGCCGCTCACGGTGATGCTGCCGCCCGTCAGATTGATCGCGCCGGCCGTTGCGAAGGCACCTGCGTTGGTATCGGTACTCTGCCCGCTGGCCTGGAGGATGGCGTCGGTCGCATTGATCATCGCGCCGCCGCCGGTCGTCTGCAGGGCTGTGCCGGCGCCGCTGCTGGTACCGGTCGAGGTGGCGGTGATATGTGTCGCGCCGCTGGCGCTGCTGCCGATGGTCAGCGCGCCGGACCGGACATCCACCCCGGTCGCGGCTGAGGTCGCCGTGGACGTAATGTTGGTGCCGCGCAGCTCGCCGATGCCGTTGAATTGCTTCAGGCCCACTGCGCCATTTGCGGCGACCGAACTGTCGATCAGCAGGAGCGAGGCCGTGTTGTCGACAGTGACCGTCGTCACCCCGCTCGGGGCCGTCAGGGTGACGCCTGTGCCAGTGTAGGAGGCGCTGTTGGAGACGGAGACTGCGCCCTGCGCGCCCGCGCCGTTACGGGTGACGTTGGTTTCGACGCAGGTGCCGGAACTCTGGTTGAGCGGTCCTGTCGGGGCACTCGCGCATTGCGCTAGCGCCTGCGCGGAAGGTAGCAATGCCATCAGTGCGGCACCCAAGATGGTGCGGCGGTGGCAAATGGAACTCCGCAGTGCCTGCTTCAGCGAGCTGGCGGTAGAGATATCAATGCCAAGGATGGCAATTGGCTTTATCCGGGTACCAGTATCCATTGAGTCCGCCCTCCTGCAAACCCTGTGCCCATCTAAGAACACTTCCGTGAATTACCTCACAGTCTCACATCATTTAAAATTTATGACAATTCCTTAGTGGGCATGTTGGATTGCCATTCCTGCGAGGACGTGGTTTGAAGCTCTTGAAGCATTAGAAGCAGGCGTGGGCAAGTCAGGTCCGACCATAGGCCCCATCGCTCTCCCAGTTCGCGACTGTCCACTTTGAGTTGCAGGCTCAATGGGTCAATGCAACACCCCGACATCGGGCCAGCAGAAGGGATGTTGCGATGACATATAGAGTATCGATTCATTGCCCGAAGGCCCAAGAGCTGAGAATGCCTCGTTTTCCGGCGCATTCTGACTTGCTGGAAAAGCAGAATCGTTGAGCGGGCGGCCGAGAAAGACATCAGCCCGTGAAACAACAGGCGAAACTTATTTCGCAAAAGTGTTGCGTTGACCGACTGAAATCGCAGTTCGGAAGCGGGCCTATCGAATCACTTTGCCACCGAAGTCCACAATGGGTGCGACGGGTTCCAGGAACGACTTACGAAGAAGGAAGCGCGCTAACCATGACATAGTAGCCATCGAGATCGACGAGCGAAAATTCCATGGTGCCAGTAGCTGGATTTTCGTTGGGCTCCTCGGCCAGTTGGCCGACCAGCACACGAGCTCTCGAAAGCGCTGCGTCAAAATCGTCGACGCGAAAAAAGAGAACAAGCCCTTTACCGGGCCTCCCCACATCGGCGCTAGTCAGCGTGGGATGCTCATGCGCACCCCAGGCGTGCAGGCACAAAAGAACCGTTCCATCGGCGTCGCGAATCTGGCCGAAATAATCATGGCTTGGTTCAGTTGATGCCTGCCCGAAAAGTGTCTGGTACCACTTGAAACTCGCGGCGACGTTTTCTACCCCGATGATGGTCCAGAGGCGTTTCATCGAAATCACCTTTCAGCTCGTTGACATGGTGTGATTTATGTCACGACCAATGCCTTCTCCGGGTCCAGGCTGTGTGAAAACGCCGGACCATCAACAACGACGTGGCTCCTACGCGAAACCTGACCCACTTGTCGAAAGCGAGTAGGTCAGAATTCCATCTACGCAGAGCATTTTGATCAAGAACTGCGCAGCGCGAGATGGCGTTTTGCGTTTTCACACAGCCTCGGTCGGAAGCAGACCTTAGTTCGATTCGATATCACCCGAAGGAAACGGGATTCCATCCCAGCCTCTACGGTCACGAACAGCAACCACCCGCGTCCACACGGCCTCCTTTATCTCATTTCGCCACACGCCACCCAGTAGAAAGGCGAATGTTGGGTTTGCACTTGCCTCAGTCTCGACCCGATCAATCACGGACTCTCCGTGCTTCGCCAATAAATCTTCCAAGGGACCTGCTGAAAGGTTCTCGGCAACCACCTTGGACTTGTCGGCAAGCCACGCCGCGCCGATAAAAGACCATGCCTCGTCTGGTGAGCTTCTACATAGCTCATCAACCTCTTCGAATGCCCAAAAGAGCGATTCATAGTCAGCAGATCCTTGGGGCGCATGCTGAAGCGCTAGCCAGGCCGATACGAGAGGTGCCTGCGAAAAGTTCATATCAAGCAATCCACTGGCAAGAGATCTTGAATCACGCGTTTCATTGGCGATGTCGGCCACCGGTCGAAAGCAGACCTTCAAGCCAAGCTAACTACGCGTACATCGTACATCTCACGCTCAACCTCACCGATCGGCTCCCAGTGATCGCTTGCCAGCTCGAAAAACGCATCAGGCACATCCATCGCGTATGTCGCGCCTCGTTCCAGATTGCGCTTGCGGACACGCTCCCGTCGCACCCCGCGCGGGGCATCCAACAAGTAGATGGCCAAGTCGTATCCGGCCTCGTTCACTTGTGCGTAGAAGTGCTCTCGGCTAGCCCGCTCCACCAGCCCGAGCTCAAGGACGACATCATGGCCCGCATCCAGAACCTCCCGGGCCGCCATCCATATCTGATCAAGGCAACGCGCCTTCCTGGCGATGTACCACTCCATCACGTTCGCCGCAGGACGATCCGGGCTATATAGTCTGACGAACCACGCATCCAGGATAAAACCCGGTGCCGCGTATTGCTTTCGGAGTTCGGCGACAAACGTAGATTTGCCGGCGCCAACCGGCCCTTCAACCAAGTGAATCGTTGCCATTTCGGTGAAGTCTTCCTTGATGGTGTAAGTGGGTGGCGATGCCAAAGCGAAGGGTCGGCTTTGGGTAGAAAACGAACACTAGTGTGCAAATCAGGAGGCCATCAATTACCTCCAAGCAAGCGCCAAGGCCACTGGAACGACGCTGGGGCTTGCTTGAAATAGGCCTCCAACGCACTGGCATTTCCCAACCTCGCACCGGTGTTCGCAGGGCCAATCCAGTATCGCGAGTTGTCGCCCCACGGCTCCCACACCACAAAAGGCTCGCCATTGAGCTCGAATGCAATGCGATTGTCGTTACTATGGATCCGGCGAACCCCTGCCACGCCAGGCGCGCGCCGAAGCAATCGCGCGAGCGAACCCGTCCAAAGCCCGGCAGCGGGGATTTCGAACGCAAAGATCTGACCATCGTCCCGTTTGAGCGGGTATGTTTTCATCAGAGCCGAGCCATCTCGTCTTGTCCTTATCGTCATGTCCGCTTCGAGTTGCGACTTCGGCCGGTCAACGCAACACGCTATAGACGCGCAAGTGGAAGCGGACATTGCTCTCTACCTGATTCAATAGCCCTTTTCTCTAGGTCAAGACAGGAAGTATCAAGTCGACCGGCTTTCCCAGCCTGTGGGCGTAACGCACAGTTGTCCACGTGCCGGAGCCAGTTTCCTCGAACTGGGTCCGAGGAGCCGCAAGCAATCGATCGGCGGCGTCAACAATGTCCCGGTCACGGTCGGCGAATGGCTTTGCTTCCATGACCCGATCATTTCCGACGAAACCGGAACGCCGCTCCAGATTGAACGGGTCCTCCGCCAAGCCCGGGTGGGCTATCACAAAGTAGCCAAACCTCACCGCGATCTCCGCCGCCTGCTCATCTGCTCCTATGCAAAGGCCATGATGAAACTCGACGAAGCCCTCGGCCTTTAGTTTCGCGAGATGCTCTTCGAGCTCGTGCAATTGCTCAGCAGTCGCACCTTCGCTTGTTCCTGTGAATCCGATGATCTTGTCCATCATCCGGTAAGCCACTCGATATCAGGAAGTTTTTGGGCCCGCTATGGGTCGAAAGCGGATGCCGCCTATTACTGAACAAGCCGTCCGCTAACAGAATCAACCCGCAGCCCCATCCGCGCGCCACGCCCGACAGCCCCTACACAAAAAAGGCGATCCCCTACAGACACCCCTTACCCCCTTCTTCTACCGTCGCAAGGTCGCCGGCGCTCCGCTTATCCAACAGGAATCGCCGACGGCCTTCAGCAATGAAGTAGAAAGCGCGAGCCGCATGGGCTGGCACCCATACGACCCGCTGACCACAACTAACTAGCAAGGAGTTAAGTCATGGCTACCCGCGATGATACGGCAGACTACGGCTCGAAGGTTCCGAGTCCAGAAGAACCCCGCACTAGCCCGTTAGGCCGCCCCTTTTACCCCACTGACGACGATGCCGATCCGCAGGCGAATCGGTTCGCCGACCTGGCGGGGATCAGCATGGCAATCAACGTACTGAATGGCATGCTTGCGCATAGCGAGAGTTTTCGGGATCAGCAGGCGTGTGGCGTGCCGGCGCAGGAGGGAGAGTGGCCGTTGCCGCCGACGTGTGTGGAGGGAGTGTTTGCGGCGGTGCATTACCTGAGTCGGTATGCGGAGTCGATGAGTTATCGACTCGATGTGGCGACGGGTTATAACGAAGGGGGCGCTTCGTAGGCGCCCCTCACCACGCCCCTCTCCCCGGAAGGGAGAGGGCGCTGGAGCCAGAGGCACAGAGGCTAGCTCCGCCCGGGGTTGCCGAACCAGCGCGATGCTGCGTCGGCAACCTCCTCGAGATTCGGCGCGCCCTCGGCGACCCACGCCACGACACCATCCGGACGCACCAGCACGGCGCTCAACCCCAGCGCATCTTTCGCAGCGCTCGCCACATAATCGATGCGACCAGCCCAGTGCTCTACCATTTCCTGCAATGGCGCACTCGCTTCGAAATCGAGCATCACGCCCCTGCCCGCCCTGAGCAGATCGCCAAGCCGCCGGCCGTCGCTCAACGTGAACTCCGGCGCGCTTCGCCCCACCAGCGGATGGTCATTGCCCAGGTCGTAACGCTGCGATACACCCCACACGCGCTCGGCGAAGTACGTGGCACCGTCGCGCGTGGCAACCAGGTCGCGGATGATCGCCTCCAGTGCGCGCGAGCTGCGGCTGGGCCGCATCAGGGCGACCTGGGCGCGCGACCAGTCGAGGATCTGCGCGCCGATCGGATGCCGCTCGCTTGTATAGGTGTCGAGCAGATCCTCCGATACGTCGCCGCGGATGACGGCGGCGAGTTTCCAACCCAGGTTCGTGGCGTCGCCGAGGCCGAGGTTGAGGCCCTGGCCACCCAGCGGCGAATGGATGTGCGCGGCGTCGCCGGCAAGCAACACACGCCCCTTGCGATAGGTCGTGGTCTGAAAGGCGCGGTCCGTCCAGGTGGTGGCGAGGCGAAGCGCCGTGACGGTGACATCGATGCCAGTAACGCGACGCAGGACGGCCTGTACGTGATCTTGCGTGACTTGCGTCCGATGAAACGCGCCACCATCGAACTCGACCATCATGATGGTGCCGGGACGCGTGCAGTTGTACATGCCGGTGGGCGTGTAGTGGCGCCCCAGGCGAAGCGCATCCGGTTCGGTCAGCTCGACCATCACCGAGTAACCGGTGAATTCCGGCTCGGTACCGGTGAAATCGAAACCGCCCGCCTTGCGCACCGTGCTGCGGCCGCCATCGCAGCCGACGAGCCAGCGGCCGCGGGAGGTTTCCTGCGCCGCATGGATGGTGACACCATCGCTCGATGGCTCGAAACGCTCGACAGCAACGCCTCGCCGGATCGCCACGCCCATCGCCTCCGCGCGAGCGGTCAACGCGCTTTCGAGCGAGGCCATGTCGACCGACACGCTGGTCACGTCATGGCCCGGCAAGTGGTACGGCCACGCCGAGGTATCGACCTGATCCATGAAGAACTGGATGCCGGCGAAGTGACCGCCCGGGCGGCGCGCCTGTGCTGACGCCGGGCCGTTTCTACCCGGGATATCCATGGGGAGCTGCAACGCCAGCACGTCATCCAGCAAGCCGCGGCGAGAAAACGCATCGATGGTCGATACCCAAAGACCACGTCGCCCGAACGGCGGACGCTTCAAAGGCGATGCCGGGTCGTCGGCCTGCTCCAGCACGAGTACGGAGCAATGGGCGAGCCGCAGCTCGCAGGCGAGGAACAGGCCGACGGGGCCCGCTCCGGCGATCACGACGTCATAGATCAAGGCCATTTCCTCGAAGGGAGCCAAGCCAAAGAGAGGGCCGCTGGTCGCGGCGAAGAATGTTACACTTAGTGTAAGTTTCACGGAGGACGCATCGCCATGTCAAACGAGCCAGGGTTGCGCCACAGCAAGAAGGCGGCCACGCGCCTGATGATTTCGAACGTGGCGACGCGCCTGTTCGTCGAGCGCGGCTTCGAAAACGTCTCTGTCGACGAGATCGCGCGCGAAGCCGACGTCTCGCGCAAGACGGTGTTCAACTACTTCCCGCGCAAGGAAGACCTGGTATTCGACCGCGAGGACGAAGGGCGTGAGATGGTGCGCAGGGCGATCGCCGAGCGCGGCGAGCAGACGCCGGTGGCGGCGTTCCAGGCCTTGATGCGCGACCTGGTGGAGAAGCAGCATCCGATGTTCAAGATGTCGGAGCGGCCGCTCCGGTTCTGGCGCACCGTGGCAGAGAGCCCGGCACTGGTGATGCGGGCGCGGGAGCTGCAGGGGACGCTGGTGGAGGACCTGGCGGCGATGCTGGCGGAAGCGGCCGGAAAGTCGGCTTCCGATGCAAATGCGCGACTGGCGGCGGCGATGCTGATGGATACGCTGGTCGTGGCGTATCGGGAGGCGATGCAGGCCTTTCGCAATGACAGCAAGTCGCGCGCCGCCTTCAAGCGCGTGATGAAGCGAGGTTTTACCGGGGTGGATGCCGCCCTCGCCGGCACACCTTACGTCTGACCGATCACAGGTTGGGGTGAGCGCAGCGAACCCCAACGTCGGGATGACGCGTAACGGGCTCCGTTGGGGTTCGCTGCGCTCACCCCAACCTGCGCGTAGACTTCACGCCATGAACAAACACACGCCTTCGACGCCGCACGCGATTTCCATCCGCGGCATCAGCAAGACCTACAAGAGCGGCTTCCAGGCACTGAAGTCGATCGACCTCGATATCCGGCAAGGCGAGATCTTCGCGCTGCTCGGCCCCAACGGCGCCGGCAAGACCACGTTGATCAGCATCATCTGCGGCATCGTCAAACCGAGCACCGGCACGGTGAGCGCCGACGGCCACGACGTCCTGCGCGACTACCGCCTCACCCGGTCGAAGATCGGCCTGGTGCCGCAGGAGCTGTCGACCGATGCGTTCGAAACGGTATGGGCCTCGGTGAGTTTCAGCCGCGGCCTGTTCGGGCGCGCCCGCGACGACAAGCACATCGAGAAGGTGCTGCGCGCGCTGTCGCTGTGGGAAAAGAAGGACGCCAAGATCATGACGCTGTCCGGCGGTATGAAGCGGCGCGTGCTGATCGCCAAGGCGCTGGCGCATGAGCCGAGCATCCTGTTCCTGGACGAACCCACCGCCGGCGTGGACGTGGAGCTGCGCCACGACATGTGGCAGATGGTGCGCCAGCTGCGCGAGACCGGCGTCACCGTGATCCTGACCACGCATTACATCGAAGAGGCCGAGGAAATGGCCGACCGCGTGGGCGTCATCAACCGCGGCGAACTGATCCTGGTCGAAGACAAGCACGTGCTGATGCGCAAGCTGGGCAAGAAACAGCTGGCCATCAGCCTGAGAACGACCATCGACGCCCTGCCCCAGGGCCTGGACGAGTACGCACTGGAACTGGCCGACGATGGCGCGACCCTGACTTACACCTTCGATGCCCAGGGCGACGATACGGGTATCGCGGTGCTACTGCGCAAGCTCGGCGACCGCGGGGTGGACTTCAAGGACCTGCATACGCAGGAAAGCTCGCTCGAAGATATTTTTGTCAGCCTGGTGCGGGGAACGCGATGAACATCCATGCCATTCGTGCCATCTACCGCTTCGAGATGGCCCGCACCTTCCGCACGCTGACCCAGAGCATCATCTCGCCGGTGCTGTCGACCTCGCTGTACTTCATCGTGTTCGGCACCGCCATCGGGTCGCGCATGGGCGAGATCGGCGGCACCAGCTACGGCGCCTTCATCATCCCCGGCCTGATCATGCTGTCGCTGCTCAACGAAAGCATTTCCAATGCGTCGTTCGGCATCTACCTGCCCAAGTGGTCCGGCACCATCTACGAGCTGCTGTCCGCGCCGGTATCGCCACTGGAAGCAGTGCTCGGCTATGTCGGGGCCGCGTCCACCAAGTCGGTGATGCTCGGCTTGCTGATCCTGCTGACGGCGCGTTTCTTCGTGCCTTACAGCATCGCGCATCCGGTCTGGATGGTGGCCTTCCTGCTGCTCACGGCCGTTACCTTCAGCTCGTTCGGCTTCATCATCGGCTTGTGGGCCGATGACTTTCAGAAGCTGCAGGTCATCCCGCTGATGGTGGTCACGCCGCTCACCTTCCTCGGCGGCGCGTTCTATTCGATCGGCATGCTGCCGCCGTTCTGGCAGAAGGTCGCGCTGTTCAATCCGGTGGTGTACCTGATCAGCGGCTTCCGCTGGAGCTTCTATGGGCACGCGGACGTCAACGTGGTGTTGAGCGCGAGCATGACGGTCGCATTCCTGGCCTTGTGCGCGGTGGCGATCGCGTGGATTTTCCGCACGGGGTACAAGCTGCGATCGTAGCGGTGACGGAGCGGCTGCCGAACAGCGACAGCGCATCGTCCTTCACGACCAAGGGGCGCTTTCGCGCCCCTTGATCCATCCGCTGCAGCAAAACCGTTTCGAGCCGGCGCGCTTCAACGCCCGAGCATGTCCAGCACTTCCGCGCGGGTGTGCAAGCCAGTCATATCCATCTCCTTGATCGCTCGTTTGTCCTTAAGAACGCGCTGGCCTATTCCACGTACCGCTTTTTTGCCGTGTCGTACCGATACGTCTTTACATCCGAGGCGCCCAGGGTGCGCTTCTTGCCCTGGTCGTCGACGTCCGTTCCGCTGAACCGGATGCGGACCAGCGGCATGGCGCTACCGTCCTGCGGCACGAAGCTCAGCGCGCCGATGCTGTCGACGCAGAGCAACGGACCGCCGCTCTTCTCGTCGCATGCGGCCGAGCTGTCCGCACCAGCCGCCAGCGTGCCGCTGTATGTCCAGTGCGTATCTTCAACATCCTTCAGCTTGCCCGGATTGAAAACGAAGACTTCCCACAGCTTGAGTTCCGTACCCTGTTCCAGATACCAGGTGGGGACAGCCAGAAGGAACTGGCCGTCAGGCGTTTCATGCGAGACCGCCCGGCGCTTTTCGTCGATGGCATTGGCTTGCTCGCGCCCACCGAACTCGCCGATATCGCGTTCCGCGCCGACGAACGTCCAGGTGCTTTCCCGCTCGCCGGTTCGTTCGAAGGTGGCTTCGGTCAAGGTGACCTTGGCATCTGGCGCGGGAAGATAGCCATCCGGCTGCTTGCCGTATTTCTCCGGCGTATCCGTGGCGAAGCCGGTGAAGTAGTGCTTGCCCTTGAGATCGAACTGCAGGCCGTACCAATAAATCGCCACGCTGCCGTTGGCGATATCCATGCGGTCCTTGCCTTGGCTGCTCCGCTGGTAGATCGACTCCAGCACCTCGGGTGGCGCTGGCGGCTGCAGCTGGTTCTCAGGAGCCTCGGCTGGCACATGGGCAGATGCCGCAGGCGCCGAATGAGCGGGCGTGGGCGCCGCCGCGGATGGCGCGGTTTCCTGAGGCTGGCCGCCACAGGCGCTGACGGCCAGGGGGATCGCCAGCCAAAGGGAGAGGGGTAGCTTCTTCATCGTGCAATGTCTCCGAGGGCGCCATCCTTCAGCGCCGCATCCATGATCGACCATGGACCCCAGAGCCCCCCTCTCGGCCGCCGCTCTTCGGGAGGGAGCGACGACCCTTGGCGTCCATGCGTGTAATGCCTCGTCTTAGCTTGCCCTGAAAGCGACGGCGCGTCCGAGATGCCGGTCATGGCACCAAGTGGCGCAACTGCTTCGCGAGGCCGAAAGATGCTAACCCAGATCGCAGGGGGATGGGGTCGGCCCCATCCTTGACCGTTCGATGACGCGCAACCTAACCCCGCCCCATCCGTCGACCTGGCGGTAGGATTTTTCTGAAAGACCTGCGTCTATGCCACGCCGACAATGGCAGCGTCAATGAGATGTGAAGACGCTGCTGTGACTTATTGCTCGACCTTCGAACTCGGCCCACCCATGTGGGACGACACGGACCTGCTGAAGGACGTGCTCGGCCATCTCGAGCGCGCCATGGCGATGGCCTGCGACGAAGAGACCATCGACCTGATCGCCTCCACCCGCGACGACCTGCTGTCGTCGAACGGCCCCGCTTCGGCGAAGTAAACGCGCGACGTTCTCACCCCTCATCACGCCATTAAAAAAAGACGCCCAGGCGCGACCGGCGGGAGACAGGGACGGTCATCCTCCCGCCGCCGGCGCCTTCCAATGCGGGAAGGCTCACACCTGGGCGCCAAACTCGGTGGCGTGTCTGGCGCGTGTCGTTGGGGTTCGCCTTTGGCTCACCCCAACCTACGTCTCCGCCAGCCCCTCGCGCTCAGTAGTACCCCACCACGTTCAAGAACACGCCCTTGTAGCGATACCCCAGCTTGGTCATGTCGTCGTTGAAGTCGGTGAAGTTGTAGCCGAGTCCCATGCGGAAGTGCTTGCTCACGTCGTAGTCGACGCTGGCCAGCCAGCCCTTGCGGGTACCGCCTTCGGTGGCGCGCAGCACGCGATACTCGCCCATCAGGCTGAAGCCGCCGAACACATAGCGGCGTGCCTGACCGGCCAGCATGGTGGCGCGGTTGTCGTACCACGCGCCGACGCCACGGCCGGTACGGGCCTCGCCCTCGCGCGTGGCCAGCTTGGCCGCGAACTCCCACTGCGTATCCAGGCGGTACACGCCTTCCAGGGAGAACACGCTGGAGCGCTGGTCGTAATAGCTGTCGGACTCGGTCTGGCCCGGCGACGACAGGTCGTACAGATAGGTGTACTTGCCCAGCACGGTCCAGCGCACGCTGTTCCACGGACGCCACGCGAAACCGACATTGGTCTCGTTGAAACGCGCGTTGTTGCTCGGGTCCACCTTGTCGCGCGTGCGCGACCAGTTGAGCCGCCCGGCCACCTGCCACGACTCGTTGATCTTGTAGCTGAGCCGATGCGTGGTGACCCACTGGTCGCGCTGCTCGGCGCCGCGGTCGCGACGGTATTCGAGCTTGCTGGCCCAGCTGGTGGTCGGGTTGGTGAGGCCCGCATTGAGGCTGCCCGCGTGGCGATCGACACGTCCCGCCCCGCTGGCGGCATCGAGCGAACCCTGTTGCAGAGTGAAGCCAAGCGTCCAGCCCTGGCTCGGATAGAAATCCATGCCGAAGGTGTGACCGATGCCGGTATCCGGGCCGGACTTCAGCCATTGGCTCTCGTTGTAGAGATTGCTCTTGTCGGTGACGCGCCAGCGCTGGCCCAGCGTCAGGCCGTCCGGCGTCTGCGACAGCAGGCTCGAATCGTTGTACAGCGTGGAATCCACCGAATGGGTGTACGCGCCGTACAGCGAGTGGTCCGGGTTGAGGCGGTATTCGCCGTTCACCTGCGCGGCATTGCCGCGCGAGCCGCGCGTCACTTCCGCGCCGGCGTTGGACAGGTCGCCGAACTGGTACTTCGCCCCGACGGTGACGGCATCGTTGGTCGGATACGCGCCGTTGTCGTTGGCCAGCGTCACCTGCCCCGTGGCGTATACGTCCAGCGAGCTGCCGATACGCTGCGTATAACCCAGCGCCGCCAGCGTGCCGGTGCCGTTGCGCAGCTGGTAGGTCTCGGTGACGCGACGGATCTCCGCGATCAGGTCCGACTTCTCGGCCAGCTGCCAATCCAGCTGCACCTGGCCCTGTTCCAGCGCATCGTGACCGCGCTTGGCGTAGCTATAGCGGCCGGACAGGCGCAGGTCGTCGCGCAGCTGGCCGGCGAACTCCGCGCCGTACTCGTGAATCGCCAGCCCCTGGTCCGCGCGCGCCACCGAGTAGCCGGCATCGACATCGCGCCACCACGCGCCCACGGTCCAATCGCGATCGGTCCAGCCCAGCTCGCGGAAGTTGGCGCGCGCATCCACGGCCGTCGCATTGCCCTTGCTGGCGCCCTGCGTGTTGGGATTGGTGCGGATGAAGCTAAGGCCGCCGTTGTCCGAATAGAAGATCGGCGCCACCGCGGCATCGCTGTGCGAGCGCTCCACCTTGAGGTAGGTGCCGCGCCCGGCCTGCAAGGTGACGTCCGCGCCTTTAAGCGAGTAGTCGTCGCCGGAACGGCCCTCGTCGACATAGGTACCGCCCACCGCCACGTGCTCGCCGAACCAGTGCTTGGCACGCACGCCGGCGGTAACGTCGTTGCTGTCGAAACCCGAGGGCACGTACTCGTAATCGGCCAGCAGGTGATTCTCGTAGCCGCCCTGCGGGCGGTCGCGGAACAGCGTGCTGACGTTGGCTTGCGCGATCTGCGCCAGCGGGCGGGTCAGCAGCAGGCGGCCCTGCATCTCGTTGATGTCGTAGTCGACGCCGCGCACCAGGTTGATGCGCGACACCACGCTGCCGGTAGCCGGGTCGCGCACCTCCAGCACAATCTGGTCCGAGCCGGGCAGGATGTCGGTATGGCGCAGGTAGTACAGGCTGCCGCCAGTACCGAGAAACTCGGTATGGCCCAGCACCGTCTGCGCTTCCGAAGCGAAGGCCTTCAGCAGCGTATTGGGATCGCCCAGCGGCGTGCTGGCGCGGCTGCGCCAATCCACCGCCGCACCGTACAGGCTGCGCACGTACTGCGCGTATTGCGTGCCGGTGAAGCCGGTCTGGTAATTGCCCCACAAGGCCTGACTCTTGTCCCAGTCCAGGCGCACGTAGAGCTTGCCCTGCGTGTCGATGTCACGGTACGTGGTCGAGTCGTCACCGTAGACCGGGTAATACATGTTCGGGTCGAGGCGGCGGAACACGTCCTTCGGGTCGGCCTTGAAGAAGCCGTTGAACAGGCTGCCCGTATTGCGCTCGGTGGTGTCGGCCTGCGCGGTCAGCAGGTAGCGCCCTTCCAGCTTGCCCTTCATGTAGAAGGCCAGGCGGCCCTCGTCGAGGAAGCCGTCGCGATAGCGCGGGTCCACCGTCAACGCCGAGGCGCCGGTGCCGCTGATCGAACTCTTGGACGCGGTGAGGTCGGCGATGGCGATGGCGAACAGGTAGTTGTCGCGCACGTTCACCGCCAGCGGATAGTGGCTGGCATCGCCACCCAGGCCGCGCAGCGAAACATCCAGCGTATGCGCGCCGCTCGGCAGCAAGTATTCGGCGACGAACTTGCGCTGCTGATCGATCGGCACGTTCTGGCCGGCGATGCTCACGGCGTACTGGTCGGGCACGTTCTGGCCGTACACCCGCACGCGCGAACCGCGGATGGTGATGTTCTGCCGGCGCAGCGCGTTGCCGCCGAAGGTGGCATCGAGCAGTTCGCGATCTTCCAGCTGTGCGGACGACAGCGCGCGCAGCTCGCCGGTGGCGCCCTGGCGACGCTGGTCCAGCGAACGCTGGCGATCTTCCGGCCGCACCAGCTGCAACGTGCGCGGGTAGGTCTCGTCCACGCTGCCATCCTCGCCCCAGGCGCGCAGCACGTAGCTGAGCTGCTGGCCGACCTGCAGCGAGGTGCCTGCCGGCAGCTTGCCGTCCCAGGTGGCCTGCACCACCGCGCCGGGCGTCACGTCCACCACCGCCAGCGGCGTGGAAAGACTGGTGTCGTCGCCGCGGTAGATGCTGACCTGCATCTTGCGGATGAAGGCGTCGTAGTTGCTGTAGACCTGGAAGTGCACCGGCTCGGTGACCTGCCCGCGTTCGAACGCGGCCACCGCGCTGCCCTGCACATTGAGCAGCGGCGAGGTCAGTGTCGGGTCTTCCGTGGCCCAGATCAGGCCGCCGTTGGGAAGGTCGACGCTATAGCGTCCCTGCGCCACGGCCGGCGCGCCTGATGCGGCCGCGACGGGCGCGGCGGCATTCGCCGACTGCGCCTGGATGGGCAGCGAGATGCCCGCGATAAGCACGCCGAGGATGGCGGCGTCCAACGTCCTGATGCGCATGGTCCTGGCTGCCTTGGTCGGAGAGTGAGAGCGGCGGGCGTTCATGGCTGCCCTCCCGTCTGCGCTGCGCCGCGAGTGGCGGCGTTCTCCGGTGGCGGCCCTGACGGCGGCGGCGCGGGCAAGGTCTGCTCCGGCAGCTTCACGCCAAAGTCGAAGCGGGCCGGGATGCCTTGGGTCAGGCGCTTCACCTGCGGATTGGGCGTGGTGAATTCACTGCCCGGCGGCACGGTGGCCGGGTCGACCTTCATGATGAAGTTGCGTCCGCGCGCCATGTTCGGCACGTCGATGCCTTCCAGGTGGAAGCGGCCGTAGGCGTCGGTCTCGATGAGGTTGCCCTCCACCGTGCCGATGCGCACGCCAGGGATGCCGCGCTCGTCGATGCCGCGATTGGTGATGACGTAGTCCACGCGCAACGTGCCATCCGTGTCCGGCGCGACGTGGCGTTCCACGCGCAGCGCCTCGGCTGAGTAGCCCTTGGCGGCGTCGCCGCTCAGGGTCACGTCGTTGCGACCGTCGGCGCGCAGGTGCAGCGTGGTGCCGCCTGTGCTGGTGAGCTGGAAGTCGCTGTTGAAGTCAGCGCTGCGCAGGCGCTGCGAGATCACGATCCGACGCAGACCTTCCGGCTGAGCGACGCTGTCGCGGCCGCGCAGCGAACCCAGTGCGATGCCGTGCAGCAGCGGTGCGCTGGCATCCGGCTCCGGCTGCGGCCCCTGCCCGCGATCTACCGTGGTGGAACCGGGCACATAGGCCTCCGGCGCGAAGCCACCCTGCACATGCAGGCCTTCAGCCGTGGCGCTGGCCTGCCAGCCGTCGCCGTTGCGATCGTCGAACACGGTGCCGAACACGCGGCTGTCTTCGAACAACGGATCGGCATCGCGCTGCACCTTGGCCTGCGCCACGTTGCTGGTGCGCACGCCGTTGAGCAGCATCTGCGCGGTGTTGACGTACTCGCCGCGCGCCGAGGCGCCCGGGCCGACGCGCATCAGATACACCACCACCACGCTCTTGCCGGCGGCGACGTCGATGCCTTCGACGCGGATCGGGCTGTTGCCGGCCAGGCGGCCGCCGGACGTGCCGACGTTGAGCGACTCGGCCACCAGGGTGAAGCCTACCGGCGGCGTGTCGGCCAGCACCGCCTGGTGCACGTCGGCCTTGCCCGGGTTCTGGATGGTGACGCTGTAGCGCACCACGTCACCGACCTTCACCGTCTGCGGCGTGGCCTGCTTGCTGACCTGCAGCAGCGCATCGTCGCTGACAGCAAGAGTGATCGAGGCCGTGCTGCAATTGGTGGGCGCGAGCGTGTCGCAGATGCGATAGCTCAACGTATAGGTACCGCGTGCCGTACCGGCCGGAACGATCAGACTGCCGTCAGGACCGATCGCAGCACCGCGCAGGCCGCCGTTGTCGATCAGCGTGGTGCTCACGCGGGACGGATCGCCGATCACCACACCGCCCTGGGTGTCGTTGCCCAGCACCTTGCCGGGCGTACCGCCGGTGGCGCCGTTGATCGGCGTATTGCTGTAATCGTCGTTGACCGCCTGCAGCGGCAGCGACACCACGGTCACCGTGACGGTGGCCGTCTTGCAGTTGGCCGGATTGAGCTTCTCGCAGATCTGGTAGCCGATGGTGTACGTGCCGGCCGGCGTGCCCGGCGCGATCGAGACCTGGCCGGTGGCCGGATCGAGCTTCACGTTCGGGTTGCTGGCCGGCGTGGTCACCGTGAGGTTGACGGTGGCAGGCGTCGCCTTGGCGCCGTCGAGCGTGTCGTTGTCCAGCACGTTGCCGGCGTTCGGCTTGCCGGCGCCGCCGTCGATGCCGGTGTAGCTGTCGTCGGTCGCGACGATCTTGCCCGCGTCGACGGTGACGCTGACCGTGGCCGAGGCGCAATTGCTCGGATTGAGCTTCTCGCAGATCTGATAGGTGATGGTGTACGTGCCGGCGGGCGTGCCCGGCGCGACCGAGACTTCGCCCGTCGACGGATCGAGCTTCACGTTCGGGTTACTGGCCGGCGTGGTCACCGTCACCGTAACGGTGGACGGCGTGACCTTGCTGCCATTGAGCGTGTCGTTGTCCAGCACGTTGCCTACCGACGGATTGCCGGTGCCGCCATCGATGCCGGTGTAGCTGTCGCCGGTGGCGGCGATCTTGCCGGCAGCGACCGTCACGCTGGCCGTCGCCGTGGCGCAGTTGGTCGGATTGAGCTTCTCGCAGATCTGATAGCCGACGGTGTAGGTACCGGCCGGCGTGCCCGGCGCGACGGAGATTTCGCCCGTCGCCGGATCGACCTTCACGTTCGGGTTGCTGGCCGGCGTCGTCACCGTGAGGTTGACGGTCGACGGCGTGGTCTTCGCGCCATTGAGCGTGTCGTTGTCAAGCACGTTGCCGACCGACGCCTTGCCGACGCCGCCATCGATACCCGTGTAGGCGTCGTTGGTGGCGACGATCTTGCCCGCGATGACCGTGACGCTGGCCGTGGCCGTGGCGCAGTTGGTCGGATTGAGCTTCTCGCAGATCTGGTAGCCGATGGTGTAGGTGCCGGCCGGCGTACCCGGCGCCACCGAGACCTGGCCGGTGGCCGGGTCGAGCTTCACATTCGGGTTGCTGGCCGGCGTCGTCACCGTGAGATTGACGGTGGATGGCGTCGCCTTCACGCCGTCGAGCGTGTCGTTGTCCAGCACGTTGCCCGCGTTCGGCTGGCCGGCGCCGCCGTCGATGCCGGTATAGGCGTCGTTGGTGGCGACGATCTTGCCGGCGGCCACGGTCACGCTGATGGTCGTGTCCGCGCAGTTGCTCGGGTTGATCTTGTCGCAGATGCGGTAGCCGATGGTGTACGTGCCGGCCGGTGTGCCCGGCGCGACCGAGACTTCGCCCGTGGACGGATCGAGCTTGACGTTCGGGTTGCTGGCCGGCGTCGTCACCGTCATGGTGACCGTGGCCGGTGTGGCCTTGGCGCCGTTGAGCGTGTCGTTGTCCAGTGCATTGCCCACCGACGGATTGCCGCTGCCGTCGATACCGGTGTAGCTATCGCTGCCGGCGGTGATCGGGCCGGCCGCGACGGTGACCGTCGCGGTGGCGGTGGCGCAGTTGCTCGGATTGAGCTTCTCGCAGATCTGGTAACCGATGGTGTACGTGCCAGCGGGCGTGCCCGGCGCAACCGACAGCTCGCCCGTGGCCGGATCGAGCTTCACATTGGCGTTGCTGGCCGGCGCGGTGACGCCCAGCGTGACCGTGGCGGTCGTCGCCGCGCTGCCGTTGAGCGTGTCGTTGTCGAGGACATTGCCGACATGCGTATTGCCGACACTGCTATTGACGCCGGTGTAGCCATCGTTGCTCGCGGCGATCTTGCCGGCCGCCACCGTCACGCTCGCCGTAGCGGTAGCGCAGTTGGTCGGGTTGAGCTTCTCGCAGATCTGGTAGCCGATGGTGTATGTGCCCGCCGGCGTACCCGGCGCGACCGAGACCTGGCCGGTGGCCGGATCGAGCTTGACGTTCGGGTTGCTGGCCGGCGTCGTCACCGTCACGTTGACGGTGGACGGCGTGGCCGCCGCGCCGTTGAGCGTATCGTTGTCCAGCACATTGCCTGCGTTGGGCTGGCCGGTGCCGCCGTCGATGCCGGTGTAACTGTCGTTGCTCGCGGCGATCTTGCCGGCGACGACCGTGACGCTGATCGTCGTAGTGGCGCAATTGCTCGGATTGAGCTTCTCGCAGATCTGATAGCCGATGGTGTACGTGCCCGCGGGAGTGCCTGGCGCGACCGAGACCTGGCCGGTGGCCGGATCGAGCTTGACGTTCGGGTTGCTGGCCGGCGCGGTCACCGTGAGGTTGACCGTGCCCGGCGTGGCCTTCACGCCATTGAGCGTGTCGTTGTCCAGCGCATTGCCCGCATTGGGCTGGCCGGCGCCGCCATCGATGCCGGTGTAGCTGTCGGGCGTGGCGGCAATCGCGGCTGCGCCGACCGTCACGTCGGCTTCCGCCGTCGCGCAGTTGCTCGGCTGCGTCGCTTCGCAAATCGTGTACGGAACCTTGTAGGTGCCGGCCGGCGTGCCCGGCTTCACGGTGATGGTGCCGTCGGCGTTGAGAGTAAAGCCGCCGCTCGCCGGCGGATTGCTCACGCTGCCCCAGGCCAGCGTCACCTGCCCCATGGCGGTGCCGATCGCCGGGCCGGTCGTGGTGCCGAGCTGATCGTTGCCCACCACGTTGCCGGTGCTGCCGCCATTGGCGCCGTTGGGCACGTTATACGTGTCGTTCTTGGCGATGATCTGCACGCTGCCGATCGGCGTGTCCGTGGTGCCGGTCGAGGTCACCGGCGAACCGCCACCCGGCGGCGTGCCGGTGATGGTGGCGACGTTGTGGATCGCCGCGCCTGCATCCACGTCGGCCTGCGTCACCGTGTAGCTGAAGCT
This sequence comes from Dyella sp. CR10, assembly GCF_055814425.1. Classification (NCBI taxonomy): domain Bacteria; kingdom Pseudomonadati; phylum Pseudomonadota; class Gammaproteobacteria; order Lysobacterales; family Rhodanobacteraceae; genus Dyella; species Dyella sp. CR10. The sequence continues at coordinate 1,710,086 of NZ_CP185986.1, read as the reverse complement.
GCCGCAGTTGGCGGTCTTGCCCGGGTCGATCGAGGTCGGCGAGCACGCCAGCGCCGTGCTGCCGGCCATCGGGTCGGACACGGTCAGGCCGTTCAGAGTCACGTTGCCGCTGTTGGTCGCGGTGATGACGTAGTTGATGACTTCGCCGACGTCGGCCTTGCCGTTGCCGTTGGTGTCGCCGAGCGTGGCGGTCTTGGTCACCTGCAGCGCTGGCGTGCCCTGCACGGTGGTCTGCGCGCTGGAAGTGTTGTCGGCGGTGTTGGCGGCGGGCTCGCCGACGGTGGTGTCGGTACTGGCGAGTTTCACCGTCGCCGTGTTGGTGATGGCGCCGGTGATATTGACCGGTGCGGTCGCATTGATCGTGACGACGACACTACCGTTCGCCGGCAGGCTCTGGATCGCGCCGGTAACGGTGTAACCGGCCGCATCGCTGCCGGTGACGCTGACGCCCATCGCGCCGCACACCGCGCCATTGGTCGCACTGCCGCAGCTCACGCCACCGGCGGTGACGCCGGTGATGCCGACCGGCAGCGTGTCGGTGAACACCGCGCCGGTGGCCGTGTGCGTGCCGTTGTTGCTGATCGCCAGCGTATAACTCAGCGGCTGGCCGGCCTGCACGGTGGCGGGCGCGGACTTCACCAGCTTGAGATCCGCGATGCGCGGAATATTGGTCAGCGTGCAATCCACACGGTCGCCGAGCTGCTGCAGATCGACCGTGGGCGGATTGGCCGGATCGAAGCTGCCGCTGGGCAGCACGGTGGCCGAACCAGGGTTGCCGTTGGTACAGACGATAGTGCGGTCGTACTGCTGCAGCGTGGATTTGCTGCCCGGCGCCATCTCCTCCTTCAGCGTGATGATGTTGCCCGGCATGGTGGCCTGGCCGCTGATGTAGGTGTAGTTGCCCGTGGCGGCGCCCGTGGTGGAGGTGTTGATGATCTCCTGGCCCTTCACGTTGATGACGCGATAGGTGAACTGATCGGTGCTGTCCAGGCGACCCGACGGCAGCGCCTTGCGCAGGCGCACGCCGCCCCAGCGCACGCCGAAGGCGAAGCCCTGCAAGCTGCTGGCGTTGGTGTGCACCTGCCCCATCACGGTGAAGGGCGAGCCGGTGCGCGTGGTCGAGAACACGGCCGCGTTGGCGGTGCCGCTTTTGCCGACCATGCGGATGCAATCGATCATGCCGGCGCAGGCCGAAGCCGGCGTGGCGGGCACGCCGGAGCTGCCGGGTGCGCCATAGACGAGGTTGTTGCCGGCGGTGGCGCCGAGCCACTCCACCAGGTTCAACGGACTGCCGCCGGAAACTACGCCGAAATCGAGGTACTCGTTGCTGTTGGTGCTCTCGCCGTCGGCGACCACCATCTCGAACGGATTGGTGCTCTCCACGCCGCTGGGACCGAACAGGTGAATGTCGCGCAGCGTCACCGTGGTGTCGTTGGCGACCGAGCCGGTGTTGGTGTACAGCGCCGCCGTGTTGGGCGTGTAGATGGTGTAGTAGCCGGTGCTGCCGCTGAATTGCGAGCCGCTCCACGTCGGCGCCTGCGTGCCCTTGAGCCCTGCACTGGTGGCCACGTTGCTCACGTCGACGGTGAACGACATGGTCGAACCATCGGGCAGGTCGAACGTCAGCGGCGTGGAGCCGTTGGCGGTGAAATTCACGCCATTGAGCTGCAGCCAGCAGATCTCATCGACGTGCTGCCCCTTCGAATTAGGGTTCGCCATGCGGCACTGGTTGTTGGCGGCTTCCGCCACCGCCGGCATGACCAGCCCCATTACGCACAGCGCCAGCAGCGCGAGCAGTTTCCTGATGATCGACGCTTTGACGCGTCCCCCTGTACCACCATCCATCGAAGCGAACATATCCATGCACTCTCATGCGCGTGGCACCGGCGCGTTCTGCACGCAGCCAGCGGGGCGCCTCCCGCCAAGGGAGCCGCCCGGTTCGATGACGAAGACGCCATCGCCTGGGAAAAAGGCGCAGCCGTACCTGCCTCGCCGTTGCCGGCGAGGTGCTTTGCACAGGACAAAACGAACCCTGCCGTCGCTGCTCTCCCGAGCAGGACGGATGCACCTTTTGAAGGCTTGGGATGGGTGAGGAGATGGCGGCGGCAGTCCCTGTAGCTGCCGTCACGGCCTCAAATTGCTAAAGCCATGCTGACGACACCGGTTACCCCCTTTGGCCCGGCCGCCCGCGATTCTGCGTGGAGGCCTTGACCAACGTCGGCATGTCCCATCCATGCCGCATCGGTGTCGTCAGCGGCGCGGATGGTAAGCGTCACCTAAGCGGCACAGAAGGCCGCCATTCGGGAACTTAGGTTGACGGAAATGAGACGCTGCGCCGCTGCGCCAAAACTTTGGCGTGACGGGCGTGGAGGAAAGAGCGATCGGCGAGGCTGTTTTGCCGAGGCGGCATGGACCGCGTGGCGGATTCGGGGTTTTGCCGGAGCGGTGCGGATCGCCGGAAAAACGAAGCCTGATAGAGCGGGAACGACGCGACCTGACAGGCGGTGTTCGTTCGCTGCGGCAGTTCACCGGAGTCCCGCGCCGCTTGCAATCGCCGATTCTGGAAACTGTGAACCGCTGCCCGTCGCTGCTTAAAACGTACGCAGCGCGCCGTGGATGACTCTAGCGCCCGATGCCGGCGTAGCTGGGCGCGGCTTCCTCGCGCGACGCCTTGCGGAACTGGTTGGGTGTCACACCCATGCGCTCGCGGAAGGCGGTGATGAAGTTGCAGGCGCTGCGGAAACCCACGCTCTCGGCGATGTCCTGCATGCCCAGCGAGGTTTCCATCAGCAGTTCGCGGCCGCGACGCAGGCGCTCTTCGCGGATCCACGCAAACACCGTGGTGCCCATGTGCTGGCGGAAGATCGCCGACAGCCGCTTGTCGTGCGTGCCCACCTTGCGCGCGATCTCTTCCAGCGACGGCAGCATGGCCAGCTGCTCGCGGATCAGCCGCATGGCGGCACGCAGGGTGATTTCGTCATGCGAGAGAAAACCATCCGCTGCCGCCGACGCCGCCGGCACGCGCGAACCGAGCCGCAGGTGGATGCGCAGGCGCGCCAGCACCTCATCGGGATGGCTGGGCTTGAGCACGTAGTCGACGCCGCCGTGGGTCAGGCCCTCGAGCCGCTCTTCCAGCGCGCCGGCCGAACTGAGGAAGATCACCGGGATGTGTTGCGTGCGCGGTGCTTCCTTGAGCAGGCGGCAGGTTGCGAAGCCGTCCAGCACCGGCATGCGCACGTCCAGCAGGATCAGATCCGGCTGCAGGGCCAGCGCGCGCTGGAAACCCTGGCGGCCATCGGTGGCCAGCGTGACGCGGTAGCCTTCGCCGCGCAGCAGATTCTGCAGCCCGCGCAGTTCTTCCGGCGAATCCTCGATGACCAGAATGTGTGGTGTCGCGTGCGCTGGCATCTTGCCCCCTGAAGCGGCCTCGGCCGCTGCCAACCGCCCGTTGCCGTCCGGCGATACGAGCGAACCGAGTATATAGCGGCTTCGGCCGGGCGTCCGCCCGGGCAAAACAGCTGTCCGCCCTGGCAAAGGCCGGCCCGCCCGGGCCGACCTATCCTTGCGCCGCCGCTGGCTCCCTACCCCGCATCGATGGTCCTGACCGACAACCTCAACGACTTGTATCTGCTCACGCGCGTGATCGAGGCAGGCGGGTTCGCCGCGGCCGCGCGGCAGACCGGCATGACCCGCTCGTTGCTGAGCCGGCGCATCGTCGGCCTGGAGCAGCGCCTGGGCGCCCAGCTGCTGTTGCGCAATGCGCGCCACTTCGCGGTGACGCCGCTGGGCGAGGAGGTCTACCGCCACGCGCTGCTGATGTGCGAGGCCGCCGAGGCGGCCCTGCATGCCGCGCGGGATGTGGTGGGCAATCCCGCCGGCCGCGTCCGCGTCGACGTACCGGACCTGGCTGGCGACCTGCTGTCGCAGGCGCTGGTGGCGGTGTCGGCTCAGCACGAGCGGCTGCAGCTGTCGCTGAGTACCAATGGCGGCATCGACGCCCTGCTGGCGCAACGCATCGACCTGGCGCTGCATATGGACGAGCGCGTGCCGGATCGCAGCGACATCGTGGCGCACCGCCTCTGCCACGTGCGCATGGTGACGGTGGGCAGCCCGCACCTGCTGCGCCGACTGGGTTCGCCGACGCATCCGGATCAGCTCGAGGATCGGCATTGCCTGGGCCATTCCGGCGCGGCCGGGATGCGTCCGTGGGTGCTGCGCGGCACGCGGCCGCGCAAACCGGCGGCGCCGTTGAGCACGGGGCATCTGTCGACGTTGCTGGTGGCGGCGCGCGAGGGGGCTGGTGTGGCGCAGTTGCCGTTGTATGCGTGCGCGGAGGATTTGAAGGTGAACCGGTTGCAGCGGGTGTTCGAGGGTTTCGATCCGGAGCCGGTGCCGGTGCATTTGCTCAGTTTGTCGGGGTTGGCGTTGACGACGGCGACGCGGGGGGTGGTGCAGAGTTTGCGTAAGCAGTTGGCGTTGGCGCGGTTGCCTGGGGTGACGACTGGGGAGCATTGATTGTCGCGGCCTGGGCGCTTGCGCAGCGGGCGTTTCTGGGGGTCGCGCTGGTGGTTGGGTTATCGCGACTTGGCCGCTTACGCGGTGGGCGTTTCTGTGGGTCGCGCTGTTGTTTGGGTTATCGCGACCCGGCCGCTTACGCGGTGGGCGTTTCTGTGGGTCGCGCTGTTGTTTGGGTTATCGCGACCTGGCCGCTTATGCAGCGGGCATTCCGGACGACTGCCGTCGCCCGGGTCACTTTCTCTTTGCTGGCCCAAAGAGAAAGTAACCAAAGAGAAATGGCCTGAGAGCCAGAGCTCGTGGCTGGACTAAGCAGAGCAGGGATAGGTCATGGCAACGGATTAACCTGAGTCGACGCGAGGCCGCCGTGCGGTTTCGGAACGGGGACTTCGAGGCATCCGTGGTGAAGAGGACACAGGGAGATAGACAAGGAGCGGTTGCCTTGGCGTCTCGTCACGCTGCTGCATGACGCTCTCCGAGCCACGTTGCGGCGATACCGCACTTCTCCCTCTCCCCGCCGGGGAGAGGGCCGGGGTGAGGGGCCCTACGAAGCGCATCGCTTCGATCCCCTCAGTCGAAAGCACAGGCGACCCACTTACCTATCCGCGCAATGCACGAAGCAGCCAGGCGCGAAAAACCACCCAGCCCCATCTACCTCCCTGCGTCCTCTCCACTACGGATGCCTCGAAGTCCCCGTTCCGAAACCGCAGTGCGGCCTCGGATCGCCCCAGGTTAATCCGTTGCCATGACCGTCCACTGCTCTCCATAGTCCAGCCACGAGCCTTGGCTCTCAGGCCATTTCTCTTTGGTTACTTTCTCTTTGGGCCAGCAAAGAGAAAGTGACCCGGGCGACGGCAGTCGTCCGGAATGCCCGCTGCATAAGCGGCCAGGGCCCGATAACCCAAACAACAGCGCGACACCAATACACCCCCAAAAAAACTCAAGGCGCCACCACACCACGCGCCCCCATCAACCCCTCAACCAACACCAGCAACTCCCGCCCCGCCGCCGGCTTAAGCAACACCCCATCAAACGCAACCCCCTCCCCAGCCCACCGCGGCGGCACCGACGAATACAGCAACACCGGCACCCCGGGAAACTCCCGCCGCAGCGCGCGCAGCAGCGCCCAGCCATCCATCCCCGGCATGAACTGATCCGTCACCACCAGCTCGACCGGCTGCTCCCGCAGCGCCGCCAGCGCTTCCGTCCCCGACGCCGCCGGCACGCTCTCGAAACCGAAGCCATCGAGCAGATCGCACAAGGTTTCGCGACTGGACGCGTGATCGTCCACCACCAGCACGCGCCGCCCCGCGCCATCGATCGCGTCGCTCACCGCATCGCCGGACAAACCCGGCTCGACCTCGCTCTCGTCGGCCAGCGCCACCTCCAGCACGAAGCCGAAGCGGCTGCCGCCGCCGGGAGCGGCCTCGATGTTCAGGCGGCTGCCCATGCGCTGGAGAATCTGCGTGACGATCGCCAGTCCAAGGCCATAGCCGTCGTACGGCGAGGCATTGCCGCCGCGCTCGAAGGGCTGGGCGAGGCGTTCGCGCTCCGACGGCTCGATGCCGATGCCGCTGTCCTCGACCACGATATGCAGACGCGCCCTGCCCTGGGCCGCCGGTGTGCCTGTGACGGATAGCTGGACATAGCCATCGTCGGTGAACTTCACCGCATTGCCGATCAGGTTCATCAGCGCCTGGCGCAAGCGGCGGACATCCAGCTCGACCACGGCCGGCAGGTCGTCGGCGAACCGCGTGAGGAAACGATTGCCGCGCCGCTCCGCCAGCAGACCGGCCTGCTCGGCCACGCTTTGCAGGAACGCATGCAGGTAGGCAGGCGCCTCGACCAGTTCCAGATCGGTCAGCTCGTCGCGCGAGAACTCCAGCAACTCGTCGATCAGATCCAGCTGCTGCCGCGCGCTGCCCTCGATCAGCGCGGGGTAGTCGCGCTGCCCGCCGCCGCGGCGCCATTGCCGCACGCTCTCGATGATGCCGGCCAGCGGCGAGCGCAGATCGTGGCTGATGCGCGCCAGCAGCATGCTGCGCGCGCGCATCGCGTTCTGCAGCTGTTCGGTGCGCACCGCCACCGCCTGCTCCAGGCGCTGCGCATGCCTGACCAGCACACGCACGCGCCAGCGCCAGGCCAGCGCGATGGCGGCCAGCAGCAGCAAGGCGAGCGCGGCATAAGCGGCCGGGCTGCGCCACCACGGCGGCGTCAATGTAAAGGCGAGACTGATCGGCGCGGACAGGCGACGCTGGTTGTCGTCGATCGCCTGCAGTTCGAAACGGTAGCTGCCCGGCGGCAGCGAGGCGTAGCGCAATTCGCGCGCCGGCGCCTCCACCCAGTCGCGATCGATGCCCGACAGGCGATAGCGGAAGCGCACCGGGCTGCCCGAACTGTTGCCCAGCACGGCGAAGCGCAGCACCAGCGCGCCGGCTACATCGAAGTCGACCTGCGCATGCGAACCGGACAGCTCCTTCCCGTCGTACACCGCCGAAACCAACCACGGATGGAGCTCACGCGGCGCCAGCAGCTCTTCGGGTTTCAGCAGATGTGACAGACCGACCGGCGTGCCGATCCACACCGAGCCGTCCTCGTCGGCGTGGAAGGCGCCGTGATTGGTTTCGTCCCACAGCAGGCCGTCGCGCGAGCTCAGCCGTGTCCAGCGGCCGTCGTTCAAGACATCCACGCCATTGTTGCCGCCCACCCACAGGCGGCCGCGGCGGTCGGCGCGCAGGAAATAGACGCGCGAATCGGCAAGCAACGCATCGTCGACCGGCGTGAAGGTCACGCTGTCGCCGTCGCCGGCGGCGCCCGCGAGCAGGCCAGGTTGCAACGAACTCAGCCACAGGCGTCCGTCGCGCGTGACGGCGACGTTCTCATACCCGCCCAGGCTTTCTTCCGGCGCCACTTTCACCCGCGCCCAGCGGCCCTGGCTGTAACGGAACAAACCGGCGCGGCAGGCCGCCCACAGGCGGCCGGCGCGATCCTCCGCGAGGTCCGAGCACATCGCCGTGGGGATGAGATCCGGCGCCGCACGCTCCAGCGCACCGGTGGCCGCGTCCAGTCCGTAGAGCCCGCCGAGGGTGTACGCCCAGAAGCGTCCGCGACTGTCCAGGAAGGCGCCGCGTACCAGGAACGGCAGCGTGGCGACCACGCGCGTCTGGCGATGATCCGGGTCGTAGCGCAGCACGCGTCCGTCGAACAGGAAGTACCAGACCGAGCCATCCGCCGCGGCCAGCACGGTGCGTGTCTGATGCGGCGGCGCCACGGCCAGCGGCCACGGTTGCGCGCGCTCCTGGCCCAGCGCGATCATGCTGCCGCCCCAGTCGTCGGCCACCCATACGGCACCCGATGCCGCGCGCGTGATCGACCAGATCAGCGAACCGCTCAGGCCTTGCGCGGCGGTCCAGTTTTCCACCGCGTCGCGGCCGCTCCAGTGCAGCAGGCCGCGGCCATAGGTGCCGATCCACAACGTGCCGTCCTGGTCCACCGCCAGCGAGGACACACCCGCCTGCGGCAGACCGTCGTCGGTGCCGAACAGCTCCCAGCGCCAGCCGTTCCAGCGCGCCAGGCCGGTGGAGCTGCGCGTGACGATGCGCCCCTGATGATCCTCCACGATGTCGATGCTGGATGCGGCCACGTCCGCGCTGTTGCCGGGCATGTCGCGCGCGGTGAACTGTTCGGCGCCGGGCGCGAGCATGCGCACGGCGTGAATGCCGCGCACCCACAGGCTGCCGTCCTGTGCGCCGAGGAAACCCAGCCACTTGTCGGGCGGCACCCCGGCATCCGCGCCGTAGCGGCGCAACTGTCCGTCGCGCAGGCTGCACAGCTCGGCGCCGCAACCGAACCAGGTGGTGCCGGCGCGATGAAAGACCGCGCTGACCTGGCCCAGCCCCGGGAAAGCCTGGCGCTGCTCCTCGCTGAAAGGCGTCCGCGTGACCCATCCGCCCCGGCCGTCCGGCTCCAGCAGCGACAGGCGGTTGGCGCTGACCACCCACATGCCGCCGGCGGCGTCGGCGGCGAGCGTCTGTCCGCGATCGCTCAGCAGCGGGCGCCCCTCGGGACGCACCCAGGTGAAATGCTGGCTCTCGCGCAACTGCAGGCCCGCGCGCGAACCGACCCAAAGGCGTCCGCGCGCGTCTTCGGCGAAGCTGATCACCTCGGAGACCTGAAAGCCCTGCTCCGCGCCGACCTGGCTGAAGGCCACGCCGTCGAAGCGGTACAGGCCTTTCTCCGTACCGACCCATACGAAGCCTTCGCCATCCTGGTGCAGACGCACCACCGACAGACTGGTCAGGCCGCTGCCCTGGTCATAGAGCGTGAGCGGAAGCTGCGCCGCCGACGCGGCCAGCGGCGCGAACAGCACGCACGACAGGCACCACGCCAGCACGCACCGCCAGGCGCGCCGCGCGACGCCACGACAGGCGAATCCAAGCGGGATCAGCGACTCGCCCCTGGTAAGAGTCACGGATGAAGCCTTTCGTTGGTGATGCAGCCATCGAGCGCCGTGGCGGCCTGGAGCATGCCCGGCCGCGCCGGAAAGCATGGGCGCTTCCCGGCGGCGGAGTATAGGGGCAAGCCCCGCCACGATGCAGTGCGACGGGCCGCGGCGGGGTGCCCTCAGTAGTCGTAGCTCACGCTCAGGCGGATATAGCGCGGGGCCTCGCGGTACAGCGCGGTGCCGAACAGCGGGTTGGGTGAATATGGCGCCTGCTCGGAGTTCGGCTGCAGGAAGGTCGGACGCTGCTCGTTGAACACGTTGAAGACGTTGGCGGCGATGGCCAGCCGCTTGGCCGCGAACGCCGGGCGATACGTCACGCCCAGGTCGAGCTGGTGCAGCCAGGGCAAACGCCCGTGACTGCCTGGCGGCGATGGCTGGCCATCGCAATAGTGATAGGCGTTGCCGTAGCCCACCGGGTCGATATGGTCCGGTCCGTAATAGCCCAGGCAGATGCGCGGATTGCCGGACTGCACGCTGAGATTGCCGGAGAGCTGCCACTCGGGCGTGAGCTGGTAATAGCCGTAGAGCTTCACCACGTGGGTGTGGTCGTTGTTCTGCGGACCGTTGGTGTGCTCCATGATGGCGTAGTTGTCCCAGTCCTCGCTGGCCGAAGCGCCGCCCTGCAACAGATCCGAACGCACCTGCCCCTCGGTGTTGCCGTAGCTGCGCGAGAAGACGTAGTCGATCTTGCCGTACCAGGTGCCGTCGAAGGGATGCTCCAGGAATGCCTCCAGGCCGTAGTAGCGGCGCTTGAGCCGGTCGAAGCCCAGCTCGGCGTTGCTCATCGTGACGCCGATCAGGCGCCCGTCGGCCGTGACCAGATTGAACGTATTGGCGCGACCGGGATTGATCAGATAGCAGCTGTTGCTGGATGCGATGTCGTAGCCCAGCGCCTGCGCCTTGTCGAGCACGCGGTTGACGTCGCAGAAGTCGTCGATGGCATTGCGCAGGATGCGCTGCGTCAGCTTGGCACCGTAGACCCAGGCAGGACCGGCGGTCTTGGTGAAGCCCAGGATGAACTCGTCCTGGTTCTCCGCCTTGATGCCCTGCGCGGTGACCGTACGCGGATCCGGCGGCACGCCGAACGAGTTGTTCGCCGATACGGGCGCGGACATCACCGTCAGGTCCGTCGGCGTGCCGTCGGCGGCGATGCCGCCATAGGTGTAGTACTGCTGCGTGCTGACGTAGCCGGCGGCCGCGCCGGTGGCGGGATTGAGCGGCATGCTCAGGTAGTAGCGTCCGGCGTTGCCATAGATCTTGAAGCTGGAATCGCCGTTGACGTCCCAGCTGAAGCCAAGCCGCGGCGCCCATTGCGGCTTGGTCTGGGTGATGAAGGCCTCGCCGCTGGGGTTGTAGTCGGTGAACTGGTCGTTGCGCAGGCCCAGCGACAGCAGCCAGCGGTCGCTGACCTGCCACTTGTCTTCCACGTACTGCGCGCGCTGCATGGAACGCACGCTCACGGCGTTGTTGGCCACGTTCTTCTGCACGTAGTAACCACCCTGGCCATTGGGAAAACCCGCCGGCGCCGGCACGCCAAGACCGGACACCAGAGGCAGCTCCGGCGTCTCGGTATGTCCGTACTGCCAGGTGTAGCCGGGGCCGGCATTGCGGTTGCCCTGGTTCAGCGCCTCCGAGCGCTGGTTGTCGATGCCCACGCTGAGCATGTGGTCGCCCAGGTGGTAGCTCAGGTCCAGGCGGGTGTTGGTGGTCTTGTTGCCGCGGGCGGGGTCGTAGAGCGTGGAGACGATCTGGTTGTTGCCGCGCGGCACGCCGCCGTTGAGCGCCGGATTCTGGTTGGTGATGCCGCTGACGTAGGTGAGGCTTTCGTCGTAGCTTCCCGGCACGTCGTAGTCGCGCGTCTTCATCTCGCCGTACATCGCGCTCACGGTGAGGTTGTCGGTGAGGTAGCCGGTGTATTTGGCCACGTAGAGATCGCCGCCGACCTTGGTGTTGTCGTCGGCGTTGATGAAATCGCCCTTGCGCCTGGCGTCGTAGTCGTAGCCGTAGATCGAACCGCTGCCGCTGCGCTTGTCCGAGGCGCCGGTGAGTTCGAGGATGTGGCTGTCGCTGATGTTCCAGTCCAGCTTGCCGTACCAGCGGGGGCTGTCGTAGCGGAAAGTCTGGTAGGGCTTGCTGTTGTCCACGGCGTTGACGTTGGCCCCCTGCTGGCGTTCGAACTCGCCGGCGACGAAGAAGAACAGCCGGTCCTTGATCAGCGGCCCTCCCGCGTAGGCGCTGGCGGTCGTGATCCACAGGTGGTTCTTGCTCTTGGGATCGTAGAGCCGTCCGGCCACGGGCGACGCCGGCGTGCCGTTGGCGTAGTACAGATCGGTGTAGTCGCTCCGCGCGAACGAGGGCTCCCACAGCAGCTGGGCGCCGAAGTGCCAGGCATTGCCGCCGCGCTTGCCGACCTGGTTGATCACGCCGCCGTCGGAGCGCCCGTACTGCGCGCTGTAGCCGCCGGTATAGACCTCCTGCTGATCGATCGCGCCGTACGGCAAGGTGATGCCGCCGTGGCCGTTGAGCGGATCGGTGGTGTTGAAGCCGTTGATGTAATAAGCGTTCTCGGTGGCGGCCGAGCCGCCGAAGCTCACCAGCGGCTTGCCCGTCGCGGTGGTGAAGTTGGCACTGTTGCGGTTGACGCCCGGGGCGAGCATGGCGATCGCCTCGGCGGAACGCGCCAGCGGCAGTTTCGCGAGCTGCTCGGCGGTGATGACCGTGCGCGAATCCACGCTGGTCACGTCGATCGCCGGCAACGCATTGCCGGTCACGGTCACCGAACTGAGATTGGCCACCTCCTTGCCGGCGGGCGCGCCGGTGAACGAGACGTCGGTACCCGCGCCGACCTGCAGTGCCACCTGGCTGCGCGTATCCACCGTCTGCCCGTTGCGGCGCAACGACACCGTATAAGTTCCCAGCGGCAGCTGCGAGGCGACGTAGCGGCCGCGCGCATCCACGCCCACCTCGCGCCGGAAGCCATTGGCGCTCTCGATCAATACCGTCTCTCCGCCGCTGGCGGCGACCTGGCCGAAGATGCTGCCCGTCGTCGATTGGGCGAGCGCCTCGCCCGAGGCTATCGCGCCGATGGCGAGCGCGCATGCGAAAAGGCGCGAAGTCGGCAGCGGCTGCGTCGCTTTGATCATTGTTCATCCCCATCGCTGGCATGAGCCCACGGACGAGATGACCGTGTCGTTGGTCGACACGTCGGCAAGCGAGTGCGCCAGGGAGGCGGAGCACCTGAAGCCAGGACCGGCCCGGCAATCCCTTACATGGATCGATCCAAATCCCGCCCCCTATAAAGCCCGGAAGGAGCGGGTCCCGCCGGGCTTGTCGCCAACTTGCAACGCTGCCACCCGCTTGTCAACTCTTTCGTGCGAAATCGATTGGACATTTAGACGTCCAAATACATCGCGCTCCGCCATGCACTTTTTCTTCACGCGAGCGATCGCGCGGTGATCGCTGCGCCGACGGCCCATCGATGCACCGACACAGCGCCCGGCCCTCCCGTCCTGCACAGGACATCCGCACCCAATCCAAACAACGGCTTATAGCGGCACTCCTGGCTGGGGCATCATGCGCGCTGCCAACCAGGGGGAAGGAAACGACGTGGAAGCCAACCATCCGCAGCCGGTGCGCGAGCATCACATCCATCAGCGCCATTTCGACCGGCTGGTCATGCTCTCCGACGGCGTGTTCGCGATCGCCATGACGCTGTCGGCTGTCGAACTGAAGCCCGAGGGGACCGTGACGGGCACGCATAGCCTGATCGAGCTGTGGACGACGCCGCTGCTGATCTACTTCCTGAGCTTCTTCATCGTCGGCGGCGTGTGGATCCGCCACCGGCGTGTATTGACCCACCTGCGCCGGGTAGATACGCCCATGACCGTGCTCACGCTCGCGGTGCTCAGCGTGGTATCGCTGATGCCGGTGGTGATCCGCGTGATGATGACCGAGGGCGGCGAGATCGCCGAGCACGGCATGCTGATCTATTCGATGGCGTTGCTGGTCAACTACCTGCTCCTTGCCGCCTCGTGGGGCTATGCCGCCTTCGTCGGCAAGCTCGCCCCGGATGTGCCCGCACCGCGCGCATGGAGCTGGCTGTTCCAGGAACTGTTCGTGGCGGTGCTGTTCGGCGCGGTGGCGTTGTTCGCCCTGCACATGAAGGTGTTCGCGGTGCTGCTGTGCGCGGCCGGACTGGCGCTGCGTTTCGCTTCGGGAAAGATGGGGCGACGCACCGAAGCGACCGCCTGACACACGCGCAGGTCGGGGGGAGCGAAGCGAACCCCGACCTGCGCCGCTGCACCACGGCGCTGCCGCATCACCCCGCCCGCAGATCCTGCAGCACCGTCGGCAACAATTCCGCCACCGTCGGGTGGATATGCATGGCCTCGGCGACCGTCGTATACGGCGCCTGCGCATACATCGTGTCGAGCAGGCTATGGATCGCCTCGTCGCCGTTCACGCCGAAGATGGCCGCGCCGAGCAGCTTCTTCGAGGCGCCATCGACGACCACCTTCATGAAGCCCACCGTTTCGCCGCGCTCGACGGCGCGCCCCACCCGCGCCATTGGCCGCATGCCGACCAGCACGTCGCGGCCTGCCTTGCGAGCCTCTTCTTCGCTCATGCCGATGCGCGCCAGCGGCGGATCGGTGAACAGGCTGTACACGGGAATGCGGTCGGCGATGCGCCGCCTGCCCTGCCCCAGCACGGCATCGGCGACGATCTCGAAATCGTTGTACGAGGTGTGGGTGAAAGCACCTTTACCATTGCAGTCGCCCATCGCCCAGATGTGTGGCACGTTGCTGCGGCCGTGGTCGTCCACCTGGATATAGCCGCGCTCGTCGAGCGCGACGCCGGCCTGCTCCAGGCCCAGGTCGTCGGTATTGGGGCGCCGCCCCACCGCAAGCAGCAGATGGCTGCCTATGGCCTTTTCGCAGAGCTGGTTGCCGCGCGCCTTCACCCGAATGGCGCCGGCCTTGCCTTCCAGCGCGATGCATTCGGCCCCCAGGTGCACTGTGATGCCCTCGTCGCGCAGCATGGCCAGCACCGCGTCGGCGACATCGGCATCCTCGCGCGGCAGGAAGCGCGGCGAGCGCTCGACGATGGTCACCTGCGAACCGAAGCGCCGGAACATCTGACCGAACTCCAGCCCGATGTAGCTGCCGCCGACGATGATCAGGTGCTCCGGCAGCTCGCTCAGCGCCATCATGCCGGTGTTGGTCAGGTACGGCACGTCGTCGATACCCGGGAAATCCGGCACCGACGCGCGCCCGCCCACGTTGACGAAGAACGACTCCGCCTCGATCAGCGCATCGCCCAGACGCAGGCGGTGCGGCGCCTCGAAGCGCGCATGCCCTTGCAGCAGCGTGACGTTGGGCATGCCGCGCAGCCATTGCTCCACGCCCTGCCGCGCCTTGCCCGAAATGCCCTGGGTGCGCTCCCACACCCGCCGCATGTCGACGCCGCCGTCGTCGCCGCGGCGCACGCCGTATTCGTGCGCGCGCCGCGACATGTGCGCCACGTAGGCGCTCGCGACCATGGCCTTGGTGGGAATGCAGCCGGTATTGACGCACGTGCCGCCGACCAGCTTGCGCTCGATCACGGCGACGCGCCGCCCCGCCTTGCCCAGGCGTTCGGCGAGCGGCGGACCGGCCTGGCCGGCGCCGATCACCACGGCATCGAAGTGCTGGTTCATGAGATGGCCTTGCGCATGATGGAGACGAGCATCATCGCTCATCGGCGCTCAAGAATCGGTGTAGGTTGGGGTGAGCGCAGCGAACCCCAACGAAGCGACACATGGCAAGGTCTCGCTGGGGTTCGCTGCGCTCACCCCAACCTGCGGACTAGGTGAGCACGAAGTCCTTCGGCTCCAGCGGCTGCGGCAGATCGGTTTCGCCCAGCAGGCTGCGCAGGCTGATCTCCACGTTGCGGCTCAGCGCATCCAGCGGCAGATCGTTCGGCAGCAGGTCGAACGGGTCCTCGATCTGCTCGCCGATGGCATCCAGGCCGAAGAAGGTATAAGCCACCACGCCGACCGCCAGCGGCGTCAGCCAGCCGAACGGCCGCATCAGGCAGAACGGCAGCATGAAGCAGTACACGTGCACCGTGCGATGCAGCAGCAGGATGTAGGCGAAGGGAATGGGCGTGCCCTTGATGCGCTCGCAGCCGCCGAGCACATTCGACAAGTGATCGAGTTCGCCATCCATGCGCGCAAGCAGGATGTCGCCTGCATCGGCATCGCGCGCCGCTTCCGCGTAAGCCTTGCCCAGGGCGCCGAGCACCGCATTGGGTCGGTTCGGCGAGGCGAGCACGGCGGCGCACAGGTCGGCGCTCAGCCAGTGACGAAGGTCTGCTTCCGGGTCCGTGCCGCGCAGGTGATGGCGCAGCGCATGGGTGAAAGCGATCAATCCATAGACCAGCTGTTGCCGGCGCCCGGCACTCAGCGCCGGCAAAAAAGCCACCGTCTGCCGCGCGAGGCTGCGCGCCGCGATCACCAGTTCGCCCCACAGCGTGCGCGCTTCCCACCAGCGCTGGTAGGCCACCGTGTTGCGAAAACCCAGGAAGATCGCCAGGGTCAGGCCCAGCAGCGTCAGCGGTGCCGCATCCAGCGTGAAATGCAGCGCCACGCCCTGCCATGTCGCCACCACCACCGCCAGCGACAGCAGGACCGTGTACAGCACGCGCGGCCAGATGATCGGAATCACCGAGCCGCGCATCGCAAACAGCAGCGTCGCGACCGAGTGGCTATGGGTGGGGCGGACGATCACGTGGCCTCGGCGGCCGCGGCGGCCTTCGCCGGGATGTCGGCGAGGAAGGTGGCCGACGGCACGAAGAACAGCGTGCCGGTGACCGCCCTGCTCACGTCCAGCAGACGGTCGTAGTTGCCCGGCGGCTTGCCGACGAACATGTTCACCAGCATCTTTTCGATGCGGTCGGGCGAACACGCGTAGCCGATGAAGTACGTGCCGAACTCGCCCTTGCCGACATCGCCGAACGGCATGTTGTGGCGCAGGATGTCCAGCTCCTCGCCGTTCTCCTCGATCACGGTCAGCACGTTGTGCGCGTACGAAGGCTTGGCATCGTCGTCCAGCTCGATGTCCGAGAGTTTCTTGCGGCCGATGATGCGCTCCTGCTGCTCGACCGGAATGGCCTCCCAGGCCTTCAGGTCGTGCAGGTACTTCTGCACGATCACGTAGCTGCCGCCGGTGAAGCCGGCATCCTCGTCGCCGACGATGGCTGCGGCGACGGCTTCCTCGTCCACCGGGTTCTCGGTGCCGTCGACGAAGCCGAGCAAGTCGCGTTCGTCGAAATATTTGAAGCCGTGGACTTCGTCCACCACGGTCACGCTATCGCCCAGGCGGGACATGATCTGGGTCGCCAGCTCGAAACACAGATCCATGCGCGTGGCACGGATGTGGAAAAGCAGGTCGCCCGGCGTGGATACCGCCCGGTGCACGCCGTCGATCGCACGGAACGGATGCAATCCGGCTGGACGCGGGCCGTCGAAGAGGCGGTCCCAGGCCTCCGAACCGATGCCCATCACGCAGGTCAGGCCGCCGTCGAGATCGCGGAAGCGCACGGCACGCCACAGTCCCGCCAGGTCGCCGCAGAGCGCGCGCACCGCATCCTCGGCGGCCGCGCCGGGCTGCATGGTCGCGACCAGGTAAATCGCCGCAGGGGTCAGCGTGGAGGTAACCGGCTGGGAAAGAACGGTGGGCACTATCGACTCCTGATGAAAACGTGCGTAGAGGATACGCGCACGATAGCCGGCGCAGGAGCGAACCCGGCAAATCTCCATCGGGCGGGCTGTATCGGGGTTCGCCGCGCTCACCCCGACCTACGGTGCAAGGCGCTCGGGATGGCTGTAAATCACGTGCCGCCCCGGCCTGACGAAACCCGTCAGCGTCAGGCCGCACGACTGCGCCAGCGTCACCGCCAGCGCCGTCGGCGCCGAAATCGCCGCCAGCACCCCGACACCCAGGCTGGCCGCCTTGGTGACCATTTCGTAGCTGGCGCGGCTGGTCACCAGCACGAAGCCGCCGCGCACGTCCACGCCGCCGCGGACCAGCGCGCCGAGCAGCTTGTCCAGCGCGTTGTGGCGGCCGACGTCCTCGCGTACCAGCAGCATGTCGCCTTCAGGCGATGCCCACGCCGCCGCGTGCACGGCACCGGTCTGGCGATTGAGCGGCTGGTGCTGCGCCAGCGCCTCCAGCGCCCGCTCCAGCGCATGCGGCGCCAGCACTGGCCCGGCGGGCACCCGCGCCAGCGGACGCAGCACGTCTTCCAGATGCCGGCTGCCGCACAACCCGCAACCGCTGCGCCCGGGCAGCAGACGGGCCGCCTCCTCGTCCACCGCGTCCACGCCGGTGGCGTCGACGTCCACGACATAACCTTCCAGCTGTTCGTGGATGGCGACACCGCGAATCTGCGCCGCGCTCGCCACACGCCCTTCGGTCAGCGAAAAGCCGAACGCGAAATCCTCCAGATCCGCCGGCGTGGCCATCATCACCGCGAAGGCCTCGCCGTTGTAGCGCAGCTCCACCGGCGCCTCCTCGGCCAGCCAGTCCTCGCCCTGCTGCTGGCCGGCGCCCTGGTGAACGATGACGGCGCGGCGCGCCAGGCCGGGACGGTCCATGGCCTCAGACCTCGCGCCCGGCCTGCGCCGCCGAGGCGGCCAGGCGCACCGGAATCGACTTGTAGCCGGGCGTGCCCGAGCGCGTATCGTGCTCGTCCAGCGCCAGCAGGCCGTTGCCCTCCGGGTAGTACATCGCCACCGAGCCGCGCGCGATGCCGTAGGCCACCGCCACGAAGCCGCGCACCGCGCGTCCGTTCGGCGTGCCGTCCGCGCGACTGGCCTCCACATCGATGCGGTCGCCCTCGCGCAAGCCGCGCTCGGCCAGGTCATCAGGATTCACGAACACCACGTCGCGCCGCCCGGTGATGCCGCGGTAGCGATCGTTGAGGCCGTAAATGGTGGTGTTGTACTGGTCGTGCGAGCGCACCGTGGCGAGCTTCAGCAGGTTGCCGGCGACCGGCGGATCTTCATCCAGGCCGCGCGACCGCAGGAAGCGCGCCTTGCCGTCCGGGGTGTTCCATTGGCGTCGCCGCGCGGCGTTGTCCAGGTGAAAGCCGCCGGGCACGCGGATGCGTTCGTTGTAGTTGGCGAAGATCGGGAACACCGCCTCGATCGCGTCGCGGATACGGTCGTAGTCGGCCACCATGCCCTCCCAGTCCACCTTGGAATCCGGCAGCGTGGCGCGCGCCAGCAGCGCGACGATGGCCGGCTCCGACAACAGATGCTCGGACGCGGGCTTCAGCCGCCCCTGCGAGGCATGCACCATCGACATCGAATCCTCCACCGACACCGACTGCGGCACGCCGGACTGCACGTCGATCTCGGTGCGGCCCAGGCATGGCAGCAGAAAGGTTTCGCGCGCCGGGATCAGGTGCGAGCGATTGAGCTTGGTGGCGATGTGCACGGCCAGATCCAGCTTGCGCATCGCCGGGTAGGTGAGCTGCGGGTCGGGCATCGCCACCGCCAGGTTGCCGCCGAGGCAGATCAGCGCCTTGGAACGCCCTTCGGCGATAGCCTGCACCGCCGCCACGGCATCGTGGCCGTGCGCCGCGGGAGGCTCGAAGCCGTAGGTACGGCGAATGCCATCCAGCAGTGCCGCATTCGGCTTCTCGGTAATGCCCACCGTACGGTCGCCCTGCACGTTGGAGTGCCCGCGCAACGGGCAGATGCCGGCGCCGGGCTTGCCGATATTGCCGCGCAGAAGCAGCAGGTTGACCAGCTGCTGCACGTTCTCCACGCCATGCCGATGCTGGGTGATGCCCATGCCGTAGCAGAGGATCACGCGCTCGGCGCGGGCGTAGATGCCGGCGACGGTTTCGATCTCCGCGCGGGTCAGGCCCGAGTCGCGCTCGATGCGCTCCCACGGCGTGGCCAGCACATCCGCTTTCAGCGCATCCAGCCCACTGGTATGCGCGGCGATGAAGGCATGGTCCAGCACGCCGCTGCCGCCGGCCGCGAGGTCGGCGGCGTCGGCTTCGAACAGCCACTTCATCATGCCGGTGAGCGTGGCTACGTCGCCGCCGATCTTCGGCTTGAAATACGTCGAAGCGATCGGCACCGAGCGGCCGGTGAGCATCTCGGCCGGGTCCTGCGGCGAGGTGAAGCGTTCCAGGCCGCGCTCGGGCATGGGATTGAGCACCACGATCGGCGCGCCTCGCAGCGACACCTCACGCAGCGTGCCGAGCATACGCGGATGATTGGTGCCGGGATTGTGGCCGATGCAGAACACCGCGTCGGCGTGCTCGAAATCCTCCAGCGACACAGTGCCCTTGCCCACGCCGATCGCTTCGGGCAGGCCTACGCTCGATGCCTCGTGGCACATGTTCGAGCAATCAGGGAAGTTGTTGCAGCCGTACTCGCGCACGAACAGCTGGTACAGGAAGGCCGCCTCGTTGGAGGCGCGGCCGGAGGTGTAGAACTCGGCCATCACCGGATCGGGCAACGCACGCAGCGCTGCGCCGATGCGCACCGCGGCGTCTTCCCACGAGATCGGCAGGTACTTGTCCTGCGCGGCGTCGTAGACCATCGGATGGGTCAGGCGGCCTTCGTCTTCCAGCGCGTAGTCGCTCCACTCCCACAGCTCGGCCAGCGTATGACCGGCGAAGAATGCCGGCGTGGTGCGCTTGGAGGTCGCCTCCCAGGACACCGCCTTGGCACCGTTCTCGCAGAACTCGAACGACGATGTATGGCGCGGGTCGGGCCAGGCGCAGCCGGGGCAATCGAAACCCATCGGCTGGTTGACGCGGCGCAGCGCACCGACCGAGCGCTCCACCGCCATCTGGCCGCGGATGGCGCCGGCCACGGCACGCAGCGCACCCCAGCCGCCGGCGGGGCCGTCGTAGGGATGGATGGATTTGTCGAGATCGGCTTTCTTCGGAGGCGTGCTCATGGGATGGCGCAGTAACTTGAGAGAGAAATGAAGCGACGAGTCGCGGTCAGTGATGAGGATCGGCAGGCCAGCAGCGAATCGCTTCCGGCGGCAGCGACAGCATCGGCATAGCCGGCAGCTCGCCGCCCGAAGGCGGCTCCACCCACAGCCGCGCGCGTCCGCAGCGCATGCCGAGATAACTGCCATGCGCGCTGGTCTGGCGCAGTTCGAACGAGGTGGCGATGGCATCGGCCGGCGCCGCCGTGGGCGCATGCATGCGCACCGCCGCGGGTGCGATATGCCAGTCCACCACGGTGCCTTCGGGCAGTTCGGTATGCACCGGCAGCACCGCCTCCGCTTCCGGCCACGACAGGCGCCGCGCGCCGGCCGCGCCGACGACGCGGCCGCGCTGCACGTTGCGCAGGCCGAGCAGGCGCGCGACCGCGCCGCTGGCCGGCTGCGCGTGCACCTGCGCGGGCGTGCCGATCTGCACGATGCGGCGGCGATGCATCAACACCAGGCGATCGGCCACCGCGGCCAGCGCCGGGTCGTGGCTGACGGCCAGCGCGGGGATGCCCGCTTCATGCACCTCGGCGATCAGCTCGGCCAGCACCTCGTCGCGCGTCACCGGGTCCAGCGCCGACGTCGGCTCGTCCAGCAGCAGCAGGCTCGGGCGGCGCGCCAGCGCGCGGGCCAGCGCGACGCGCTGCTGCTGTCCGCCGGAAAGCGATGTCGGCCAGCGTTCCGCCAAAGCTGCCATGCCCACGCGTTCCAGCCACTGGATGGCGAGGCGGCGGCGCTCCGGGCCGCGCAGGCTGAAGGCCACGTTCTCCCACGCGCGCAGGTGCGGAAACAGCGCATGCCCCTGCGGCAGATAGCCCACCGCGCGCTGCTGCGGCGGCAGGCCGTCGAACGGTTCGCCGCTGGCCGGCAGCAGGCCGGCGATCGCGCTCAGCAGCAGCGTCTTGCCCTCGCCGCTGGCGCCCAGCAGCACGGTGAAGCCATCCACCTCGAAGCGCGCATGCAGCGCCACCGGATGCTCGATGCGGTAATCGATCAGCATCACGACAGGCGCCTGCGCACAGCCATGCCCAGCACCAGCGGCAACGGCAATGCCACCAGGAAGAACACCCACAAAAGCGGATACACCGCCGCCAGCCCGATGTCCTGCAGGTTGACCCACAGCTTCACGGGGATGCCCTGCGGGTAGTAGGCGACGATCAGCACCGCGCCGAATTCCCCCAGCGCGCGCACCCAGGCCAGCGCCACCGCCGCGGCCAGGCCCAGCCGCGCCAGCGGCAGGCTGACATGGACGAAGCTGCGCCACGGCGAATAGCCCAGCGTCAGCGCGATCTGCTCCAGCTCGCGCGGCACGCCCTCGAAGGCGGTGCGCGCGGCCATCACGTAGTACGGCAGCGCGGCGTAGAACTGCGCCAGGATGAAAGCCGGCGCGGAATTGGTGAGCAGCACGCCCGCCCGTTCCAGCAGCTGGCCGGCCGGACCGTAAGGGCCATACATGGACGCGAGCAACAGGCCCATCGCCAGCGGCGGCGTGAGCAGCGCCACCAGCAGCAAGGCATCGACCAGCCACTGCCCGCGCACGCGATGACGCGCCAGCCACCACGCCAGCGGCGTACCCAAGGCCACGATCGGCACCAGCGCCAGCAGGCTGTAACCCAGCGACACGCCCACCGCCTTGCCGTCGCCATGGGCGAAACCGAAGTGGCGCCAGTCGGTCGCCAGCAGCAATCCGACGAACGGCGTGGCGAGCAACAGCAAGGCCAGCGCCGCCGGCCACACGGCCAGGCGCGAACGCGATGGCGCGATAGCAGGCAATGCGGTCACAGCGCCCCGCCGTGCGGCGGGTCGTAGCCGCGTTCCTTGAACATCGCCTGCCCTTCGGCCGATTGCAGCAAGCGCAGGAAATCGGCGCCCAGCTGCGCTTGCTTCGCGTTGCCCAGCACGGCGGCATAGAACACCAGCGGCTGCGCCTTCAGCACCTTGCCGTCGGCCAGCGTGAGGCTGGCTTTCGCGTACCACGCGTCCTGCATCGATGGCTGTGCGAGATCGATCTCGTCGGGCAGGTCGATGGTCGGCAGATGATGCGAGAACGCCGCGCTGGCATAGCCGACCGCTGCATCGATCTGGCCGGCCTGCAAGCGCGACATCAATGACGGCTCGGCGAAGATCTGCTGGGGATTCTGCAAATCGCCGGCAATGTCTTTCAGCAGACCCGGCTGGTGGTAGTAGCTCTCCGCCAGCTGCAGCGTCAACAAGGCATTGGCGCCCTGCGGATCCACCGCCGGATCGGTGCGCCCGAGGCGCAGGCCGGACTGGCGCAGCACCTCGTACCAGGGTTTCCTGCCCTTGGCCGCGGCTTCGAAGTCGTTGGCGAAACGGCTGCCGGGGCTGTAGATCACCACCATGCGCGTGCTCGCCACCGGCACGGCACGCTCGGCCAGGCCGGCATCGCGCACCACCTTCATCGGCGGCGGCGTGATCGCGACGAAGACATCCGCCTGCATCTGCTTGCCGGCCAGCAGGCGCGCCAGCGCGAAGGAGCCCTGCCCCACGCCTTCGAAGCGCGCCTCGTGCGCCTTGCTGAAGGCCGGACCGAGCGACTGGTCCATCACGACGCCCATGGAACCGGCGTAGGCGACGCGGAGGACGGACGTGTCAGCCGCCGGCGACGGCACGGCGAACAACCACAGCAGCGCCGCCAACCAGCGCAGCAGGTGGCGATGCCTCATGTCCCGCCCTCCTTACCCCGCCGATGCCGCACGCTGTCGCGCACATCCACGTCGAACGTCAGTTGCAGCGATTCACCGCCCGGCACCGGCAAGGCGACCTCCAGGCCGTCGCGGCTGGGCAGGCGGGAGGCGAAGTCGCGTACCTGGGCATCGTTCAATACGACCTGCCAGCCCGCCGCATCGCGCTGCCACGCATGGGCGTCGCCCAAGACCAGCTGGTGCTGCTCTGCACGTCCATCCGGCCACTGCGTGCGATTGCCCACCGCCGCGCCGCCGAGCAACTGCGCCAGCTCCGCTTCGTCGATGCGCAGGCGCAAGGTCTGGCCTTGCAGTTGCACTTTCATCGGGCCACCTCGCTCCATTGGGTTTCGGTGTTGCAGTCCGCCAGCTGCGCCGCCTCGTCGGCGGCGAGCGCGAGTTCCTCGTGACCCACCTCCGCCTGCAAGGCACGCAGCGAACGACGGCGCGGATCGTCGTGCGCCATCAGCGCGTCCAGCGCCGCCCGGCTCGATGCATCCAGGCGCACGCGCAGCGGCATGACGTGGCCGGCGAACGCGAGGCAGCGCACCGCCGGTCGCTCGACCCGCAGGCGCCGCAGCAGCGCCGCATGCAGCAACGGCATGTCGACCGGAATCACCAGCAGCTCGGCGTCGCCGTTCAACGCGCCGGCGATGCTGGCGAAACCGCCCAGCGGCCCGAGCTGCGGCCTGGCGTCGGCCACGCCGCCGTAGCCGGGCCGGTCGCCGCTGACGCGGACCTCATCCACGCCGGCCTCGCGCAGCACCGCGATCTGATGCTCGATCAGCGGCCGCCCCCGCCACGACAGCAGCGCCTTGTCGCGCCCCATGCGCGAAGACAGCCCGCCGGCCAGCACCACGCCGATGCACGGCAGGCGCTCAGTGGCCGTGCCCATGGCCGGAGGCCTCGTGGTGATCATGCCCGGCCTCGGGCTGGACATCGCACAGCGAGCAGCCTTCGCTCCAGGCACTGTCGCCGTCGATGTAGTGCTCCTGCTTCCAGATCGGCGCTTCGTGCTTGACCGCCTCGATCGCCAGCCGGCAGGCGCGGAACGCCTCGGCGCGATGCGGCGTGCCGGCTGCGACCACCACGGCCAGATCGCTCAAGCCCAGGTCGCCTTTCGCATGCGCGATGTACAGCTTCAGCGGCGCGCCGATTTCCTTGCGCGCCCGCTCGCCGATCGCGCGGAAGGTGCGCAGGGCCAGCGGCACGAACAGGTCGTAGCTGATGCCGGTGACCTGGCGCCCGAGATTGAAGTCGCGCACCTTGCCCACGAAGACCGAGATGCCGCCGAAGCGCGGATCGGAGACGAAATCCAGCGCCGCCGCGACATCCAGCACGCCTTCCTTGCGCTCGACCACGGCGACGCGGATGTCGTCGATGCCGGTGTCATCGGTGCCGATGTCTTGGTTGCTCGTATCCACGCTCAACCTCCACTCACCGGCGGCAGCACCGCCAGCTCCAGGTCTTCGGGCACCGCGCGGTGGTTGTGCAGGATCTCTTCCGTGCTGGCGAACGCGCAGATGCGCACGAGCCCCGCGTTGACCGCCGGCGCATGCTCGCGCAGATGCGCGGCCAGCAGTTCGCGCAGCGTCGCGATGGTGCTGCCGGGCGGCACGTCCAGTTCGAGATAGCCGCGAGGATCCGCCTCGCGCAGTGCGCCGTACAGCGCGATCCGGACCTTCATGCGGCGCTCCAGCCCCAGGCGGGGCTTTCCAGATGACCCAGGCCGTACACCTCCACCAGCGTGCCCGCCGGCAGTTCCGTCGCCTCGATCGGTATGTGCACCCATGCATTCGCCTCGGCCAGCGGGCGGATGCGATAGGACTCCTGCCCCGTCAGCACGGTGACCGCCAACTGGCCGCGCTCGTCCATCGCCAGATGGGACTTCACATAGAAATGCAGGCGCGGCTTCTTGAAGAACGATCTGGCCAGCGGCACCCGCTGCACGCGCTCGCGCGGCAAGCCGAGCATCGCGCGCAGCGCCGGCTCGACGAAGAAGCGCAACCCCGCCGCCACGGCGACAGGGTTGCCGGGCAGACCGAAGAACAACGTGCCGTCCGGCAGCCTGGCGAACAGCAGCGGCTTGCCGGGGCGGATGGCGAGCTTGTGGAACAGCACTTGGGCGCCGAGCCGCTCCAGCGCGGCCGGCACGAAGTCGTAGCGCCCCATCGATACCGCGCCGGTGGAAATCAGCACGCGCGCGCCGGCGGCGCGGGAGCGCGCCACCGCGGCGAGAAACGCATCGACATCGTCGCCGACCGTTTCGGCATGCGCCAGCTCGGCGCCGGCCAGCGGTATCCGCGCGGCCAGGAACGGCCCGTTGGAATTGCGGATCTGCCCCGACGCCAGCGGCGCCGCGGGATCGTCGACCAGCTCGCGACCGGTGCACAGCGCCGCCACTTTCGGCCGCGCGGCGACGGTGACGCTGGCCACGCCCAGCGCGGCGAGCAGCATGAGGTGCTGCGGTGCGAGCAAGCTGCCGGCGGCGAACACAGCCTCGCCCGCCGCCACGTCGGAGCCGGACAGGCGCACGTTCTGCCCCGGCGCCACCTCCGCCAGCAGGCGCACGCGCGAGGCCTCGACCCGCTCGGTCTGCTCCACCGCGATTACGCGGTCCAATCCATCCGGCAGGCGTGCGCCGGTCATGATTTCCCAGGCGCCGTGCGCGGCATCGCGCGCGCCGTCACCGGCGGCTTGTTCGCCTTCGATCGGCCAGGTGCTGCCGGCCGGCAGCGCGTCGACGCCGCCGCCGAGGGCATAGCCGTCCATCGCCGAGTTGTCGAACGGCGGCAGGTCGGCCGGGCTGGCCACGTCCCTGCGCAGTACGCGGCCGACGGCCGCGGCGCTGCCGCAGACTTCCTCCGCCGTCGGCGTGCAAGCATCCAGGATGATCCGCAGCGCGTCGGCCGGATCCAGCAACTCGTGACTCATGCGTGGCCCCCGCCGGCCGCCATGTCCAGCGCATGGGCAAGGATCGGCGCGAGGATGTCCATGCCTTCGGCCACCGCCTTGGCGCTGCCGGGCAAGGCAATCACCAGCGTGCCGCCGACCAGCACCGCATCGGCGCGGCTCAGCCAGGCCATCGGCGTGTGCCGGCCGCTTTCGCTGCGGAACAGTTCGCCGATGCCGTCGACGTGGCGGTCGGCCACCATCGCCAGCGCTTCGGGCGTGCGGTCGCGCGGCGCCAGCCCCGTGCCGCCGGTGCACAGCACCAGGCGGACGCCGGTGGCGGCCAGTTCGCGCAGGCGTGCGGCCAGCGCATCGGCATCGTCCGGGCGCACCTCGGCGGCACCCGTCTCGGCGCCAAGCGCGCGCAGGCGCTCGACCAGCAGCGGGCCGGAACGATCTTCGTAATCGCCGCGGCTGGCGCGGTCGCTGAGCGTGACCACGGCGGCAGCCACACCCTCCAGCCGCGCCGCCGCGCGCGGGCGGTAGTGCGCGCGTTCGGCGTCGCTCAGCCCGTCCGGATGCAGCCACAGGCCTTTCTTGCCGCCTTCCTTGAACAGCAGGCGCACGCCGCCGATCGACAACGCCGGCTGCACCGGCTTGGTCAGGTCGTACAGCGTGAGCAGCGCGGCGCTGGCGCCGGCCAGCGCCTCCATCTCCACGCCGGTGCGGGAGAACGTGGCCACTTCGCAATAGACGCGGATGGCCTGGCGCTCGGGCACCGGCTCGCAGCGCACTTCGATGTACTCCAGCGGCAGCGGATGGCACAGCGGCATCAGTTGCGACGCGTTCTTCGCGCCCTGCAGGCCGGCAATCTCGGCCATGGCGATGGCATCGCCTTTGGGCAGGCGGCCGTGCGCGACGGCCTCGAAAGCGCTGCCGGCGAACAGTTCGCCGACGGCCACGGCGCGACGTGAGGTAGCGCGCTTGCGGCGCACGTCGGCCATGTGGAAATGGGACGGGGTGGCGGGAGCGTGGTCGCGGGGATCGCGCTCATGCATGAATCAGCCTCCGGTGGATGCGAGGTGGGGAGTGATGCCGGTGCGGCCTTCGTGCAGGAAGTGCGTGCGCTCCTTGTCCTGCAGCTGGCCGCCGAGCGTGCGCACCAGCGCGTCGAGCTGGTCGTCGCTCTGCAGCAGCGGGCGCAGCGGAATGCCGTGCTCGCCGAACAGGCACAGGCGCAGATCGCCCGTGGCGGTGACGCGCAGGCGGTTGCAGCCGGCGCAGAAGTCTTTCGAATAAGGGGCGATGATGCCGATGCGGCCGGCATAGTCCGCGTGGCGGTATTCACGCGCGGGGCCGGCATCGGCGGCGCGCGGCAGCGCTTCCCAGCCCGCTTCCAGCAGCTGGGTCTCCAGCGCTTCGGCCCGCACGTGACGCTCGCGGAAGAACATCAGGTTGTCGCCGGTCTGCATCAGTTCGATGAAGCGCAGGCCGACGGGCCGCTCGCGCAGGTAGTCGAGCCAGGCCGGCAGTTCGCGATCGTTGACGTCGCGCAGCAGCACCGCATTGAGCTTCACCGACGGCAACCCGGCGGCCAGCGCCATGTCGATGCCTGCCAGAATGTCGTCCAGCCGGTCGTGCCCGGTGATGCGCGCGAAGCTGGCACGATCCAGGCTGTCCACGCTGATATTGATGGCGTTGAGGCCGGCGTCCATCCACTCGCCCAGCCGCCGCGACAGCAGCGTGCCGTTGGTGGTCATCGCCAGCTTGCGCACGCCCGGCTCGGCGGCCGCGGTGCGCAGGATATCCGTGAGGTCGTGGCGCACCGAGGGTTCGCCGCCAGTGATGCGCAGCTTGTGCATGCCCACCGCCGCGAAGCCGCGCAGCAGCCGCGCGATTTCCGCCAGGCTCAGCGGCGCGGCGGCGCCGGGCGCGGCGTGGTAGCCGTTGGGCAGGCAATAGGTGCAACGGAAGTTGCAGGCCGGGATGACCGACAGGCGCAGATAAGGAAAGTGACGGCCGTAGCGATCGGTCAGCGGTGACATGCGTGCCCTCCCCCCCGGCGGGAATCGCGGGCCGACTGCGTTGTCCCTCCCGGTCCAGGCATCGAAGGCATCACATTCACTTCACTTATGTTCCGTCGGGGCGTTCCGCGGCAGGCCCCAGCGCCGCTCGTGCATGCCCCGCAGTATGGGCGCTGGCGCCACGGGACACCAAGTCATTTTTGCTTGTTCCGCGATAAGCGCCGCTTATGACAGTTATCGCGGCGCGCGCTATCGCATCTCCACGCCCGTCCGGCACAATGCGCGCCCCGACACGACAAGGACCGGCTGCCATGCCCTACGTCAACATCCAGATCACCCGCGGCGCGACCAGGGAGCAGAAGGCGCAACTGGTCAAGGACGTCACGGACTCGCTGGTTCGCGTACTGGGCAAGAAGCCCGAGCACACGCATGTGGTCATCCAGGAGATCGCCGAGGAAGACTGGGGCTACGCGGGGTTGCTCACCGACGATTGGAAGCGCGAGCAAGCGGCACGCGCAAGTACCGAGTAACCGTGCGCCACAGGTGCGCCGGCGGACGAATACGTCGCCCTAGCCGCCCGCCTTGCTGCGCCCTTTGCCGCGGCGGCCGCGCAGATTGGCCTGGGAGTCGGCAATCATCGCCAGCATCGCCTTGTGCGCGGCCTCGGGCTGCTTCTTGCGGATCGCCTCCAGCACCTTCTGATGGTGAGGCAGCGAGTAACGGAAATCGCGCGCGGTGCGCGCTGACAGCACGAAGAACGTACCCAGCGCGGTGTCCACCACGGAAAACAGCGAGGTCAGCAGTTCATTGCCGGTGGCGTGCAGCACGGCCTCGTGGAAACGCAGATCCGCCTCGGCCCACGCGTCCAGCGTCTGCGCCGCATCCATCGCCGCATAGGCGGCATGGATTTCGACCAGCTGCGTTTCGGTGCGGCGGCGCGCCGCGGCCGCGGCCGCGGCCGGCTCGATGATCTCGCGCATCTCCACCAGCTTGTCGATGAAATCGTCGGTGGGCATGGAAGCGCATCGCCAGGCCAGCACGTCGGCATCCAGCTGGTTCCAGAAGCGTTCTTCCAGCACGCGCGCGCCCACCCCGGCGCGCGACTCGATCAAGCCTTTGGCTGAGAGCACCTTCATCGCCTCGCGCAAGGCGGTGCGGCTGACCTGGAGGCTTTCGGCGAGCGACTCCTCGCGCGGCAGCACTTCACCAGGTAGCACCTTGCCGCTGACGATGCGCTGGCCGATCTCCTGCATCACATGACCGTACAGGTTGCGGACGGCATTCGGCTTCCTCATGAATGACGCGACCTCGGCAGGCTGAGTTGGCGGGTAGTGGTGATGCGCGGCGATCTTGCCAAGGATGTGCAGGAGCCGTCCAGGGACGAGCGCCTGGATGCAGGCCGGGGGTCGCCTGCGGCTCCCCCGACCTGCGTGCCGCAGGCTTAGAGCGAGTACACCCGGTACATAACCGTCGCATGCGGCGCCAGCTTCACCTTGATCGAACCATCGCCCTGCGCATCGCTGTGCGCCCACAGGTCCCGCATGCGGTACTTGCCGGCCTTCAGGCCCAGCTCCTGCGCGCCCACCGCAACTTCTTTCGACGCATCACCCTCGTTGAACACCGCCACCGCCTTGCTGCCGTCCTTCATCGGCTTGACGATCACGTGGATGCCGTCGGCGTCGCGCACCTGCTTGCCCTGCACGCCCAGCGGGTCCTGGTCCACCGCGATCACATCCTTGTTCAACAGGATCTCCAGCGCGGACGGGCTGATCTTGCGCAGGTCGGTGCCGATCAGCAGCGGCGCGGCCATGATCGACCACAGGCTGAAGTGCGAGCGGTATTCCACGTCGGTCATGCCGCCATTGCCCACTTCGAGCATGTCCGGATCGTTCCAGTGGCCCGGGCCGGCATACGCGTCGAGCACCACGTTCTCCTTGAAGATCTTCAGCATCGAGGCGTAGTTGTCGCTGATGTCGCCGGTAGTGCGCCACGACTGCGCGCCGACGGCCGGATCGGTGCCCCACAGCCAGGCCTTGTTCTCGCCCCATTCGCACAGGCTGTAGAAGATCGGGCGGCCGGTGGCGCGCAGCGCTTCGCCCATCGCGGCGTAACGCTCCTTGGCGGGCTTCTTCTGGTTGTTGCAGTTGTCGTACTTGAGGTAGTCCGCGCCGACCGAGGCAAAGAACGCCGCATCCTGCTTCTCGTGGCCCAGGCCGCCGGGGAAGCCGCGATTGGCCTGGTGCGGTTCGCAGGTGTTGGTGCCGGCGCTGGAGTACAGGCCGAAGGCGAAGCCCTTGGAGTGGACATAGTCGGCCAACGCCTTGATGCCGTGCGGGAAGCGCTTGAGGTTGGGTTGCAGATTGCCCTTCTTGTCGCGCTGCCAGTCTGCCCAGCAGTCGTCCAGATTGATGTGGCGATAGCCGGCGTCGCGCAGGCCGGAGCTGACCATCTTGTCGGCGACGCCGCGGACCATGTCTTCATTGAACTCGTCGCGGCAGTGGGTGGAGTTCCAGTTGTTGAAGCCCATCTGCGGCACGGCGGCGCTGGACCACTCCGGCTTGACGTCCTCGGCGCACGCGGCGGCGGCGAAGGTCACGGCCAGGCAGGCGGCGATGCGGGTCAGGGTGGCGGTAAAACCTTTCATCCAATCTCTCCAGGCGTTCTTTCAGGAAAAAAGATGACGGGCGGCGCGTGACGACTCGAGGGGGAGGCGCGCCGCCCGTCCGGGGAAACTCACCACGAAGCGCGCACGCCGGCGGAAATCGTCCTGCCGTTGATTTCCGCATACGAGGGCCGGTTCGTGTAGACCTGATACTTGGAGATCTTCTCGCGCGTGAGGTTGGTGGCGTCGACGAACACCGCCACGTTTTCCATCAACTTGTAGCTGGCGCTCATGTCCAGCTGGCCGTAGGCCTTGACCGTGGTCGGCTGGCTCTCGTCGCCGGAGATGGTCTCCAGATAGGCGTCGCGCCAGTTGTAGGCCACGCGTACCTGCACCGGCCCCTTCTCGTAATAGACGCTGGCATTGGCCGAATCGCCGATGCCCGGCACGGCGAACTTGCCCTGCGTGCCGACGTCGCCCGCATTGGCCGAGGCGCTGCTGATCACGTGCGTGTAATTGGCGGCCACGCCCAGGCCGTCGAAGGGATCGGGCAGCCAGGTGAGCTGATACGTGGCGGCCGCTTCCAGGCCCTTGATGGTGGCTGTGTTGAGGTTGATCGGCCGGGTCAGGTCGAAGGGGAAGCCCAGGATATTGGTCTTGGTGGTGACCAGGGTGGTGAAGTTGCTCACCTTCTTCTGGAAGCCGCCCAGCGCCAGGTAGCTGGTGTCGGAGAGGTACCACTCCAGGCCCAGGTCGTAGTTCTTCGACGTGTAGGGCTTCAAGCCCGTGTTGCCCTGGGTCACGCCTTGCGTCGCCGGACGGAAGTTGTAGCTGGTGGCGGCGGACAGGTTGCTCAGGTCCGGGCGCGTGACGGTCTTGGACACGGCGGCGCGGAAGATGAGGTCGTCGCGCAGGCTCCACTTGAAGTTGGCCGAGGGCAGCCAGTTCGAATAGCTGCCCTGCGCCGAGACAGGCGCCAGCGTGCCGTAAGTGGGGATGGCGTTGCTGGTGTCGTTCGGGTTGATGGTGATGGCCACCAGCGGCACCGCGTAGGCGCGCGAGTTGGTGTCCGTCTTGGTGTAGCGCAGGCCCACTTCCAGCGACCACGGCCGCTCCATCAGATTGCCCTGGAAGTTGGCCTTGCCGTAGGCGGACTTGGTGCGCTCCGCCACCTGGCTGTAGCCGGACGGATCCGGCGCTGGCGCGAAGCCGCCGCCGTTGGCGGCCAGCGCCGCGGCGAACGCAGCGGGATTGGGCAGCTGGTTGTAGGCCGCCGGACTGGCCAGGTAGGCCAGCAGCTTGGGCACGTCGTAGGTCAGCCACTGCCGCGGATAGCCGGGCGAGACGCCATCGACCATGGTGCCGGCGTTGTAGACGCGCGCATCGATGACGCTGGCGGGGATCGAGGCCACGTAACCGCAGTACTCGCCGCACAGCAGGCTGTTGGGCGTGCGCCAGGTCACTTCGGTCTTGGTGCGCTTCATGAATTCCGCGCCAAAGTCGAGCTGGGCCAGCACGCCTTCGGTGAAGCTCTTGCCGAAATGCAGCCGGCTCTGCAGGATGCGGTCGCTCACGTTCGGCGATTCGCCGCCCAGCGAGCAGCAATGCGCACGCAGGTCGGAAGCGTCGGTGGTCGAGATCAGGTTGCTGTAGCTGGGCAGCTGCGAGGAACCGTTATTGGTCCAGGTCGGGTTGACGCCGATGTTGCGGGTGCCGACCACCATGAAATAGCCGTTGGCCGATTCCTTGTTCCACGCGCGCGACACCGCCGTATCCCAGTCCAGCACCGTGGACGGATTGAACTGCCACGCCAGGTTCAGGCCGGTCTGCTCGTTATAGGCGTTGCGCGGGTTCTTCTCTTCGATGTGATCGTTGGCCAGCACGCCTGTGTTGCCGCGCACATAGCTCAGCGCGGTGCCATTGGGGTCGGCGGTCAGCGACTGCACGTCCGCGGTATTCATATACGAACCGAACGCGTGATAGCGCGAATCGATCTTGTAGTTGGAGATCATCGTGTCGAACTTGACCGTCAGCTGTTCCAGCGGCTTCCAGTCGATCGCGCCGCTGATGCCGCGGCGCGTACGGGTCTGCACGTAGTCCGAGCCGGACAGCGTCTGCGGCAGCGCGATGTTGGTATAGGCCGGATTGATCTGGCTGTAGTTGAGCCCGGTGATCCAGCCGGAGGTATTCATGGTCTGCTCGCGGTGGTCGCGGCGGTCGTACATGCCCGCGATCAACCAGCCGAAGGTACCGTCGGCGTTGGTGTTGCTCAAGATCGCCGAGGCGCGCGGCGTGACGCCGCCCTTGATCGAGCTGGACAGGTTGTCGTTGACCCCGGCGATGCTCGCCGCGGCATGGAAGCCTTTGGTATCCAGCGGACGCGCGGTGATGATGTTGACCGTGCCGCCGATGCCGCCCTCGGCAATCTCCGCCGTCGCGGTCTTGCGCACTTCGGCGGTGCTGATCAGCTGCGAGGGCAGCACGTCGAAGTTGAACGCGCGGTCGGTCGCGTCGGTGGCCATGGTGCGACCGTTGAGCAGCACGTTGACGAAGTCCGGGCCGAAACCGCGCACCGTGATGCGGCTCGATTCGCCGCCGCTGCGATCCACCGCCACGCCCGGCACTCGCTGCAGCGCATCGGCGACGTTGGGATCGGGGAACTTGCCGGCCTCTTCGGCCGACACCGCGTCCACCACGCTGGTGGCGTCCTGCTTGATCGCCTGCGCGCGGCGGATCGAAGCGAGCTGGCCGGTGACGCTGACGCCGTTGAGTTCGGTGACGTCCTTGCCGTCGCGTTTTTCCTTGCTGCCGGTCTGCGCGCCGTTGGCCGGTGCGGCGGTTGCGCCGCCCGATGTGGCCGCCGCGTCCTGTGCGTGTGCGGTATCGCACGCGGCGAAACACGCGATGGCCGCCGCCGCGAATAAAGCCTGATGAATCGAACCCGCCAGAATCTGCCGATGCATTCCACCCTCTCCCAATTTGGTCGCACGCTTAGGTGTTTGAACGTATGAACGAACACTTGCGTCACTGTGCGGCGACGGCAGTTGCTGCCACGCCGGCACAGCGAGGTAACCCGACGCCGAAAGCGCCGTCCTGCTCAACGGATGCCCTGCTCTTGCTCGCCTAGCTCTTGCTCGCCTAGCTCTTGCTCGCCCAGCTCTTGCTAGCTAGTCGAGGCGGATTACGAAACCGGCCGCCCCCGCGATCGGTTTCGAATGTCACTTAATCATACAAATATGATGGACAGACGAATCATTGGATGGGCTTCGATGGCAGATCAAGCTGCGGCGCAACATCCGGCGGGGATACGGCACAACTTCGCCTCGCCGTGCCAACCGCATCACACCCGTGGCCATCGATCGCAATGACCTCGCGTACCATTGCGCTACTGACCCATGCACCGTCGCCACGGAAAGGCTCGTCTTCCCATGTTCGAATCATCGGCCGATGTCTACGCAGCAGAACTGCGCCGCTTTCGCCTGCGCGGCGATGTATGGATCCACCGCGCCGATGTCCCTGCGGATGCAGCGGTGCCGGACGCCTGGCTCGCCTTGCTCGACACGCCGGAGGCGCTGCTCGGCGAACGCGTGGCGACACTGTGGTCAGGTGTCATCGATCGGCTGCCCGCCGTTGCGCGCTTCTTCGCCGACAAGCTGCGGCGCCCCGCACTGCTGCGCCAGGACGACGGCGCGTTGCGGTTGCTCTATCCGTACACCGTCGAACAGGACGATCTGAATTTTTTCATCGGCCGCCCGCCGCTCGGCGAGCGAGTGCCGACGGATGCCCCGGCATGGCGCGCGCTGCCCGCCGGACTGCGCCACTTCCATCAGCACGTCCACGATGGATGGACATTCTTTCCATCGCACTCGATGGGCCCGTTGCCGCTCGCCGAACAAGCACCGCTCGCGGACAAGCTCGATGCACCGTCCGCACGCGTAGCGCAAGTCAGGACCGTCATGCACAACGGCGCCGGCGATTATCTGTGCGTGGATGCCCCCGGCGGCGACGCGGCCGGCTGCGTGTGGTGGCACGAAGATCCGGATCGCCTCGAGCAGGTCGAGTTCTGGGGCGTGCTCGATGCATGGATCGGGCTGTTTCTGGAAGAAGCGGACACGCGTTGATCGCCGCGACAGGCGCGCGAGCACCGGTTTCACCTTTCGCATATTGATTGGCGGCGCCGATCCATGGAGACTGCGAAACCTCGGATGTAAACGTTTACATTCCAGCTCCACCGCAAGGAACCGCCATGCCCATGCTCACCACGCTCCGCCGCGCCGCCGTCTGCGCCGCTCTCGGCCTCGCCCTGCTAGATACGGCCCAGGCCAGCCCCGCCGATACCGAGCGACTGCAGATCGACGCGGCGGCCAAGGGCACGCCCCTGCCGCATTTCTGGGAACAGATGTTCGGCTCCGGCCGAGCCGTACTCGCGCTGCGCGACGATTACCGCAAGGATCTCGACGCGGTGAAGAGCGCCACGGGCTTCGGCTACATCCGCTTCCACGGCATCTTCGATCGCGACATGGGCGTGGCCTCGCGCGATGCTCAGGGCAAGCTGCAATTCAATTTCAGCTACGTCGACCAGGTCTACGACGGCCTGCTCGAACGCGGCGTCAAGCCGTTCGTGGAGCTGGGCTTCATGCCGCCGGAAATGAGTGCCGACCCGGCCAGCCATCACGACTTCTGGTACCACCCCAATGTGATGCCGCCGAAAGACTGGGCCGAATGGGACGCGCTGGTGACCGCCTTCACCCGGCACGTAATCGAACGTTACGGCATCGAGGAAGTATCGAGCTGGTACTTCGAAGTGTGGAACGAGCCCAACCTCTCGTTCTGGGGCGGCAAGCCCGAGCAATCCACCTACTACGACCTGTACGACCGCACCGCCCGCCTGCTCAAGGCAGTGAACCCGCGATTGCGCGTGGGCGGCCCGGCCACGGCGCAGGCCGCCTGGCTGCCGGACTTTCTCAAGCAGATGAAACAGCGCGGCACGCCGATCGATTTCGTCAGCACGCACGTCTACGGCGACGACACCGCCGACAACGTGTTCAAGACCGACGAGAAGATCGCCCGCCGCGACATGGTGTGTCGTGCGGTCGAGAAGTCGCACCGGGAGATCGCCGCGTCGCCGTTCCCGCGGCTGCCGCTGGTCTACAGCGAATACAACGCCTCGTACGCCAACCTGCCCAATGTCACCGACACGGTGTACATGGGCCCGTGGATGGCCAACACCATCCGCGCCTGCGCCGGCAAAGTCGAGCTGATGAGCTTCTGGTCGTTCTCCGACGTGTTCGACGAACAAGGCGTGGTGAAGAACCCCTTCTACGGCGGCTTCGGCCTGATCGCCGCCGACCGTATCCCGAAGCCGGCCTTCAATGCTTTCGCCCTGCTGCACAAGCTCGGCGACGTGCGGCTGCCGCTGAACACCGAGAACGCGCTCGCCACGCGCCGTTCCGACGGCACCGTAGTGCTGGCGCTATGGAACTACACGCCACCGCTGGGCGATACCGCCACTTACACGCCCGGAACGCCCGCGGGCCCGGACAAGCATTTCGACGTCGACCTGAAGCACCTGAAGACCGGCGCGCAGGCGACGCTGTGGCGCCTCGACCAGGAACACGGCAACGCGGTCGCCGCATTCGACAAGATGGGGCGGCCCGACTGGCCGAGCCGCGAGCAGATCGCGCAGCTGCGCAAGGCCGGTGAGCTGGCGGCGCCGGAACAGGCGACGCTCAACGATGGCCACTTGCATGTCGATGTGCCGGCACAAGGGCTGGTGGTCGTGGAACTGCGTTGACTGGCGCAGTTCCCTCTCTCTCTTAAGCGCCGGGACCTGCGGGAATCCAGGGGCGGTCCGACGGCATGGGCGCGGTCATCCGGCAACGGATGCACAAACTCGCAGACATAGCGCCAATTCCCTCCCCCGATACACGCACCGCATCACAGATGCCGACGCGGCAGGAGCCAGCGTCGCGCATCGTGAGAGTGCGCACACGTGCATATAAAAACGTAATTGATGCAGCGAGATATCTGAAGCCGCTTTGGTCTAGAAAGCCACGGCGATTTGGCTCCCTCTCGCGTGGAGCGCGGATCGCCGACCGACGCAAACCATGCGACGGCGCGACGATGACAACGCGCCCCGCGGCCCGCCACATCGACAAGCCGGATACCTCGCCATGATCAAAATCCTGCATCAGGTCATCGCCGCGACACTGCTGGGCAGCGCGCTCGTCGCCCTGCCCGCTGCCCCGGCGCATGCCGCCACACCCTCCTACGCCTGGAACAACGTGCGCATCGTCGCCGGCGGTTACGTCGACGGCATCGTGGCGCACCCGGCGCAATCGGGGCTGTTCTACGCCCGCACCGACATCGGCGGCGCCTATCGCTATGACGCGACCACCGCGACATGGGTGCCGCTCAACGACTGGACGTCGCCGGCCAATTCCAACGGGATGGGCATCGAGACCATCGCCATCGATCCCAACGACGCGCAGAAGCTCTACATGGTCGCCGGCCTCTACACCCAGTCCTGGTGGGGCAGCAATGGCGCCGTGCTGGTGTCGACCAACCAGGGCGCGAGCTTCACCGCGCATCCGCTGAGCTTCCGCGTCGGCGGCAACGTCGACGGACGCAACGCGGGCGAAAAACTGCAGGTCGACCCCAACCTCGGTTCCACCTTGTTCTACGGCACCTTCAACGACGCCTCCCAGCCGAACACCAACGGCCTGTGGAAGAGCACCGACAGCGGCAGCACCTGGAACAAAGTGAGCGGCTTTCCCGCACTGTCCAGCGACGGCAGCGGCGTGGGCGTAGCCTTCGTCGCCTTCTACAAGCCCTCAGGCAGCAAGGGTTCGGCGACCAAGACAATCTATGTCGGCGTGTCGACCAAGACCGCGACGTCCTCGCTCTACAAGAGCACCGACGGCGGCGTGAGCTGGACCCCGGTATCCGGCGGGCCCGCCGCCGGCATGATGCCGCAGCGCGGCCTCATCGGACCGGACGGCAACCTCTACATCACCTATGGCAACGCGGCCGGCCCCAACGGCATGACCGCCGGCCAGGTATGGAAGTACAGCATCGGCTGGGACAGCTGGACCAACATCACGCCGCCTGACCCGTACAACTATCCGTCCGGCTTCAGCGGACTGGCCATCGATCCGGCGCGTTCCGGCACGCTGATCGTGATGACGATGGACCACTGGTGGCCGTCCGACACCATGTATCGCAGCACCGACGCCGGCGCGACCTGGACCGACGTGGGCGCCAAGGCGGTACGCGATTCCAGCCTGTCGCCGTGGATCACCGGCGGCCAGGCCCAGGCGGGCTTCGGCAACTGGGGCCAGGCGGTGATCGACCCGTTCGATTCGACGCACGCCTTCTACACCTTCGGCGGCGGCATCTGGGCCAGCCGCGATCTCACCGCCGCCGACAGCGGCCAGGCCACGCACTGGACGGTGGGCTCCAGCGGCATCGAGGAAACCGCCGTGCTCGGGCTGACCTCACCCACCAGCGGCGCACCGCTGGTCAGCGCCATCGGCGACGTCTGCGGCTTCGTGCACAACCAGCCTCACGACCTCGCCGACCACGACCTTCACCAACCCGGTGTGCAGCAACGGCACGGGCGTGGACTTCGCCAAGAACACGCCATCGAAGCTGGTACGCGTCGGCACCGGCGGCAGTGTGTTCGGCGCGGTGTCCAGCGACGGCGGCAGCAACTGGACGCCGTTCGCCAACCAGGCCGGTTCTTCGCAAGGCGGCGGCACGGTCGCCGTCTCCGCGGATGGCGGCACGGTGGTGTGGGCGCCCGGCGACGTGGCTCCTTCCCGTTCCACCGACAACGGCAACAGCTGGACGTCGCTGTCGAGCATGCTGCCGGTGGGGGCACAGCTGCTTTCGGACGGCTATAACGCCAATCTGTTCTATGCGTGGAACCCGTCTTCGGGCACGTTCTATACGAGTTCGGACAAAGGCGTGAGTTGGTATGCCTCGTCCACGGGCCTGCCCACGAACGGCAAGGCCAGCGCGGTCACCGGCATCCAGGGCGATCTGTGGCTGGCCACGTCGTCAGGCCTCTACCGGAGCACCAATTCCGGCTGGAGCTGGACGCGCGCCGCATCGTCCACGGTGAGTTCGGCGATCTCGGTCGGCTTCGGCAAGGCGGCCGTGGGCACCTCGTATCCGGCGATTTACCTCGCCGGCACTGTCAGCGGTACGACGGGCGTGTTCCGCTCCACCGATGCCGGCGCGAGCTGGGTGCGCATCAATGACGACCAGCACCAGTGGGGCGGCTATTCGCTGGTGGTCGGCGACCCGCGTACGTTCGGCACCGTGTACGTGGTGCCGGCCAGCGGGCGCGGCATCCTGTATGGAACCTCGTCGAACTGACCTCCGTTCCCGGCCGGTGCACGAGCGGCCGGCCGGGAACGTCGACGGCAGATGCGGCGATGGATGACGGCTGCGCACCGCGGGCGCAGCCCATGACGGCGACGCTCCTGGGCCAGGCCAGCACAGGCGCAGGTCATTCGAGGCCATCGCCGCGCGCTGGCCTCGGATGACACGCATATGGCCTGCCGTTCCGTGGGCTCGCCGCGCCGGCATGACTACGCTCGCGCGCAGCCATAACCGCACAAAGTGTCATCGATGAGCCCTCACACTCCTGCCATGCCCGGCGCCACGATCCTGCTGGTGGACGACAGCAAGGTCCTGCTCGACACGCTGTGTTTTCTGCTGGTCCGCTCCGGCTACGACGTAAAAACCGCGGACTCGGCCGAAGCGGCGCTCGACCTGCTCCGCAACGGCGTCGATGTCGCCCTGCTCATCACCGACATCGGCTTGCCGCGCGCCTGCGGCTGGAGCCTGGCGCGCGCGGCCAGAGCCATGCACGCCGACCTCCCGGTGATCTACATGTCAGGCCATGCGGAAGCGGCCTGGGACGAGCAAGGCGTCACCGGCAGCATCTTCATGGGCAAACCCTTCGGTATCGATGACCTGCTCGACGGCATCGCCCGCCTGCTGTCGCGCGAACACGTCGTGCCAGACGGCCCGCAAGCCCCGCCGGTGCCGGCATGAAAAAATGCCGGCGACAGTGATCGCCGGCCAAACGGTACAGCCAATGAGTCGGAGGTTCATTGCACTGCCCATGGCCTGGGGAGTGCCGCCTTCCGGCACGCATAACCTGTCCGCGATGAAGTCCCCAGGGGCGAGGGCTTGAACGCGGACACGCTCCGGGCATCCCATCTCCGGTGCGGACCAGACGGTTCTGGAAGAAGAGGAGCCCCCGAAGGGTTGCTCGCCGTCGGCGGCTCCAGCCCTGCGCGGCGGCCCGGAGGGAGCGGAGATCCCGGACCGAAAATCCGTGCAAGGCGATATCAGGTTAGTGCGCCGGTGTCGCATCGGCCATGTCGGAACGGGCCAAGGTCGCGCGTATGCATGACAAGCTCACGGCGACGGAAGCGCACGCTCCCCGGCCAGCGAACGTGCGCGCTCCAGCGCCTTGTCGCGCGCATCGGCACGACCCAGCGCATCGTAGATCCTGGCCTCCAGCATCACGACGCGCAGATCGTCCTGCGTCCAGGCCGACAGGGCGCCGCTTACCGCCATCGCCTGATTCACCTGCCCCGCCTGCAGCAGCGCGCTGGCGTAGGCGTAACCCACGCTGACGATGAGTTCCGGAACGCCGGACTTCTGCGCGCGCGGCAGCAGTGGCGCAAGCCGCTCGAAGCCGTGCGCGCGATCGGCGGCGGCGGCGGATTCGGCGTCGGCCAGATCGGCGTAAAGGAGAAACCATCCGCCGTTCTGGACCAGCGTGCCTGCCCACGCCTTGAACTCGCTGATCGTTTCGGCGGCCTGCTCCGACTGGCCGCTGCGGCGCAGCGCCCTCGAAAGCACGAGCCAGACGTTCGCCCGCTCGGCATGATCCAGCGCCTTTCCGCGCAACGCCGCCCTGGCCTGGCGGATGGCCTCGGCATCGTTGCCACTGCCATAGGCCAGCTGCGCCAGCAGCTCCGGCACTTCGGCCAACAGCGCTTCGTCCTCCTTGGGATC
This sequence comes from Dyella sp. CR10, assembly GCF_055814425.1. NCBI lineage: Bacteria > Pseudomonadati > Pseudomonadota > Gammaproteobacteria > Lysobacterales > Rhodanobacteraceae > Dyella > Dyella sp. CR10. The sequence goes on along the minus strand of NZ_CP185986.1, from coordinate 1,669,797 downwards.
GAGCTCGCGCAGGAGCTGGCCGGCCAGCGAGGATGCTTCCGTCACCCGGCCGTTATCAGCCAGCGCGATGGCGCGAACGAGCGTCAGCTCCCTGCGCATGTGCACGTCCACGATGTCCGGGCTGACCGGCCAGAAGCGATCGGTGATCGCCAGTTCGTCGCGGTATTTCAGCTGCAGCTTGGTCACGCTGGCCATGCCGTCGAGCACCACCAGCAGCATCGCGCGCGCGCCGTACCGGGAGAACTGGTCGTACGAGCGCTGCAGAAACGTCATCGCGCTGTCGAGCTGCCCTTGCCTGGCCGCGATCAGGCCCATGTCGAAATCGGCGCGCGCCGTGCCATAAATATTGCCGCTGAGCGTATAGGTGGCGCGCCCCTTGCCCAGATAGGTCATCGCCAGATCGACCTGATCCGTGCTCTGCGCCAGCCACGCCCGATTGAGATAGGCATTGGCAAGAACGTCGCCACCCTTGCCCGCTTCAAGCAGACCGATGGCCTCATCCATCGTTTGCGCGCCTTTCTCGACCTGGCCGCCGGTGACGTAGCGCATCGCCAAGGTGTACATCGCCTCGCCGCGCAGCAGCGGGTCCTTGTCGCCGCGCAGGCGGTCGAGCAGCGCCAGCAGGCGCTTTTCGCAGGCGTCGCGCTCGCCGCGATCGCATTCGAGCAAGGCCCGGGTGTATTCGACCTTCGGCGCGTCGCGCCATGCGGCGGGCACGTTGTCGATCACTTTCTGCGCTTCGTCGTACTTGTTGTCCATGCGCGCCGCGGCCACCTTGGCCAGCCAGTCGTCCAGCTGCGTCGCCCCGCCCCCTTCGGTCGGCGACGCGCGGCCCAGCCGGCCCAGCAAGGCGTTCGACGCCAGCTTCGCCGCGACCAGCACGTCCTTGTCGCTCGCGTCTACGCTATCGGCGCCGCTCACGTCCGAACGCAGGCCGAGACGGACGCGCCAGCGCCCTTGGACGGATTCCACCGAGGGCTCGATCTGCCAGGACGCGTCGAAGCGGCGCGCCACCTGGCCCTCATTCGTACCGGGGTCGTTGTCGCGGTACATGGCCATCACCGCTTCGCTGGGCACGGTGCGGATGCCGGCCGCCTTGAGATGATTGGCGACGATATCCATCAGGCCGTAGCGCAACCAGCTCCATTCGCCCTTGGCCTCGACCTTGGCCGGCAGCACGACGATCAGCGCCTCCGGCATCGGGCTGACATAGGCATGCCGTGCGCCCGGCCCGGCACGCCACCACCAGCCTGCGCCCAGCAAGGCGACGCCGACCAGCACCGTGATACCCGCCCAGATTCGCCACCGCATGCCGCGCCTGACGGGTGCCGCCGCTTCGCCATGGCCGGGCGGCGTCTCGACAGGCGCGGCCGCATCGTCCGGCTCGGACCGCGGACACTCGACCGCCGTCGCCGCAACCCAGTGGTAGCCGAACCGCGGCACGGTGCGGATGCAGGAGCCATCCTCGTCCAACGTACGGCGCAAACGGACGATGTGCTGAGCCAGCAGATTGTCGCTGACCTCGGCGCGGCCCCAGACGGCAGCGATCAATTCGTCCTTGCCGACCGGGCGTTCGCGGTGCTCGACCAGATAGACCAGGCAGTCGAATGCGCTCGCGGGCAGCGTGATCGCCTCGCCGCTCCGACGCAGTTCGCGCGCCAATGGATCCAGGCGAAAGTGGCCGAAGATATAAACTGTTTTCCCCATCGGCACATGATACGGCCGCCTTCGCGCAACGCCGAACCGGCCCGCCGGACGCGCCCGAACCTCTCTCCAAGTCGCTGACACGACTCTCAAAAACGCCGCCACATAGAAAATGCATGGCGCGAGCATCGCTCGCGAATGCCGCTCCGGCGACGACACCAAAGACTGGCGCGCCCATCCCCGCACCGAGGGATTGCAGCTCACATGACGCCCATGTCGCCCATGTCGCCGGAGCGACTGCTGATACCTGTTACGCATGCCCTGACCCTGCACCGGCTGGTCGCCGCGCGCCTGCCACGCGCGTCCCAGGTATGGGCGGAGCTGGAGCGCGACATCCTGCGCGCCGGCAGCGACGGGACGATACCTCTGCGCATCGACGGCCAGCTCTGCGCGCGAGCCGAGGAATGGGGCTTCGCGCCCGGACTCGGCTATGCCGCCGGCTTCGCGGCCCGCATCCTCGACCACGGCGTACTGGGTTACGCCCTGATGAGCTGCGCCACGCTCGGCGAGGCCCTCAAGCTGTGGATCCGCTTCGCTCCGACCCTGGCCGGCGGATTCGAGATCCGCCAGGCCGTTACCGCGGACCGGCTGGAACTGACCATCCACGACCTCCATCCGGACCTGCCCGGCCGGATCGTCGCCATGGATCGGTTCGTGGCTTTCACCCTGCGCCTCGGCGAGCTGCTTGCCGGGGTGCCGCTTTGCGCGCTCAAACTCCAGCTGCCGGCGCGCATGCTGTCACGCTTCGCCCCGGCGACCGATGGCGCCAGGCTCCCGCCGATGGCGGTGACCTCATCCCAGCCCCGGCTTCTCGTACCGTCGACCGCCTTGAACGCCGCCATCGCCACCGGACATGCGGCTGTCCTGAGTGTGTTGCTCCAGCAATGCGAACTCGAACACGTCCGGGCCAGGCAGCCAGGCGATTGGGTCGGGCGCGTGGAGCGCCTGCTCGAACGGCGCCTCGACGCACCGATGCCCATCGAAGAGGCGGCCAGGGCGCTATGTGTGTCCACCCGCACCTTGAAGCGCCGCCTGCAGGAAGAAGGCCGCAGCTATCGGGCGGTCGTCGATGACGCGCGCAAGCACGCAGCGCTGCGCGCCATGGCCAATCCGTCGCTGCGCATCGAAGACATCGCCGCCATGGTGGGCTACACCGACCAGGCCAACTTCGCGCGGGCTTTCCGGCGCTGGACCGGCAAGGCGCCGGGCGCCTATCGCGCGCAGCACGTCAAGCTCGCGCTGCTGCGACAACCGGCGATCGCCATGGGGCCCGGTAAACCCTGCGACTGCGGCATCGCGGCGTAATGTCGCGATGCCGCCCGCCGAAGCGCGCCTTCAGCGCGTATAGGTCAGCGTGCCGTAACCGAGCTGGTCGAAGCCGCCACTGTTCGGGCCGTAGTCACCACCGCCGCCTTCCGGCCGCACCTTCGCGGCGAACGCCTGCACGGCGGGCGACTTCAATCCCTTCAGCACCACATAGTGGTTATAGATCAGCTCCCACACCGGCCGCGTGTCGCCGCGAGCCCCGGGAGAAATCTCCGGCTGGGTGACATCGCTGTTGCTGTAGCTGGTGTAAGGCACGTTCTCGCCCAGGCTGTAGCGAGCGGCATATTCCGCGCCTTTGAGCACCCGGTTGTCCTCGTAACCGAAGAAGTCGTCGCCCTGGCTCCAGGCCATCTGGCAGAACACGCCCAGCAGGGCCACGTCGAGCATGGAGTGCCCCTGGTCGCGCCCGCTCTCCTGCAACTGGCCGATGCCGCCGTCGTAGAGCTTCCATACCGCATGTTCGATGGCGCCATTGCCGGCGCCATGGCGAAAGTATTCGGCCGCTTCCTGATAGATGTCGTGGCGATCGGCAAGCACGCCGATGGCGAGCATGCTGCTCATGTTGGCCAGATCCCAGTTCGCCCAGTAGTGATCGATCCTGGCGCCGTTGTGATGGACCAGGAAATCGTGGTTCATCGGATAGAACACGGTGAGCATCATGTGCTGGAACCGGCTGAAATCCGCCGGCTTCCAGCCGCGGTAGTCGCGCAGCATTTCGCCTGCGTTGGCCAGCTGGTAACCATAGATGCCCAAGGCGAGAAACCGGTCCGAACTGCCACCGATGCCGGTGAGCGTCGACGACCACGCATTGAGCACCTCGACCGCCTTGTCCGCGTAGTCCTTGTCGCCCGAGATGCGCCAGCGCAAGGCCAGGGCGTACGCGGCAGCGGCATCGTTATACAGCACCGGATAGTTCTCGGCGTGCGTGCCATCGCGACCGCGATACACCATGCTCTGCGCGCGCGGCGTCCACGCCAGCGACGCATGGCGATTGTCGATCAGCTTCTGCCACCCTTCGCTCCACGGCTGCGCGCCCTGCTTCGCCTTGGCGGCCATCCGCGCGAAATCCTGCTCGGTGTGCAGCAGGCCGGGATGGACGAAAGTCGAAGCTTCGGCACGGGCCTGCGCACCGGCACCCGCAGCGAGAGCCGCCGCCAGCAGACGCGCCGCGAATGCCGCCTTGCGCCGTCCGCGAAACATTTCAAACCGCATACCGCATTCACCTCTCAAGCCTTCGTCGCCAGCTGGCGACCGCGCCTTTTTACTCGTTTTCGGCGCGCATACGCGTCCTCCGGCGACGCGAATGCGGAGATCGTTCACACAGGCATTTTCTTTCGACGCCAGGCGCAAATCTTTGGCCCGGAATGACTTGCCGATCGGCCTTTTGACCCATGGCGCACAAGGCGCTTCGAAGGTAGCGCAGAGCCCGGCGTCGACGGCGACGATCATCGCCTGCGCGGATGCGCGCGAGGCTTCGCAAGTCGTCTTCGATCGCGGCGTCGGACCGTTTTTCTCCGTGCGCGCGGGCAACGCGATTTCAGGCAGGCATCGTGACGCTGCTCCGAACGAGACAGCGCCCTACTTCGGCTGATGGCCGTAGCGATACTGCGCTATCAACCAGAGCTTCCGCTCGTCCACGCCGTGACTGCCGGCGCGGTAGTCGCCGTATTGCATTTCGAAACTCAGGCCGCGCCCCATATCCAGCAGCACGCCGGCATCCAGCTCATGACCGAGCGAGGAGCCGGCGCGCACCGGTGTGAAACGGCGATAGGTCATCTGCCAGCTGAGCCTGGGCGTGCCCGGCACGGCGCCGTACACACCGGCGTAGCGCTCGCGCAATCCCTGCGGCGGAAGGCGGAAGGCGACCACCCAGCCATTGAAGCCGCGCACCGCGCCATAGGCCACGTTGAACGCCGTGGTGCCGTTGCCGTCCAGCCGCTCCTCGCCCAGCTTCGCCGACAACGGCTTGTAGCCGTAGCTGACTTCGGCCAGGTGATAGCCGAGGCTGAAACGCGCGGGCTGGTTGGCATAGTCGTGCTGGCGGGCGAGTTCCGCCGTCCAGCCCAGGGTGCCTCCGTCGACCGCGAATGTCCTGGTTCCGGTCCAGCGCACACCGAGGGTGCGCACCGAGTTGACTGGCCGCGTATCGTTGCGCACGAAATAGCCGTAGGCGGCGAGCTTGCCCAGCGGCAAGGCCTGGTCCACGTGCAGCAGATGCGTGTTCAACTTCCACCGGCGCTGGTCGCGATCGGGAAAATCGGCGCCGACCGTACGATTGACCCGGCCCAGCCAGTAGTAGCTCAGCTCGGTCCCTTGCCGTAGCGTCCAGGCGAAGTTGGCGCCGTCGAACGACTGCTGGGTCTGCCGCCACGGGTTGTTGCTGAAGAAGCGACCGTTATCCAGACGCACGTACTGACGTCCGGCGCGGAATCCGAAACGCCCGCCGCGATAGCCGATCCATGCATTGGTCAGCGTGGTCGCCGCCGGGTCGGCTTCAGCCGGATAAGGCGTGCGCCGTCCGGAGGTATCGTCGTACTGCTCGCCGAACAGCCGCCACACGCGCGTGCCTTCGCCGTAGACGCTCCAGCCATCGCCGATCGCCCACCGATAGCCCAGCTGCGCGCGCACGGTATTGGCATGTCCACGCCTGGGCTTGGCGTCCGAATGCAAGTTGCCGTAGCGATAACGCAGATCCAGATAAAGCTCGCTTTCGGCCGGCGCCTCACCCGCCCATGCAGACATGGCCCCCAACATGCCACCGAACATGCCCATGCGTGCGCGCCACCGTTTTCCCGTCATCCTTTCCTCCCAGGCGTTGTTTGGGCCTCGGCCGGACACGGCGTGCGACATCGTTTCGCACATACGGCGGATCGGCGGGCGTCATCGATCCGGATCTTGCCACGGGAACACGTGCCGCATGCGCGATGAAGCGCGTCGGACGACTAATCATTTCGGGTTATATGGCGGTCCGCTGGTGTCGCGATGTATGGACGTCACCCTGCCCGATCGTCAGATGGCGATCCGCGATCGCCGCCACGCCGGGGCGATGCGAGATCACCACGAAGATCGTGGCGGGCAGTCGCTGCTTGAGCGTGCGCAGCACGGCCAGCTCGGAGGCGGCATCCAGCGCGCCGGTGGATTCGTCGAGCAGGGCAAGGAACGGCTTGCGCAGCAGCACCTGGGCCAGCAACAGGCGTTGCAGCTCGCCGCCGGAGAGCTGGCTCGCGCTGCCGCGCAGCTCGGTATCGAGTCCCTGCCCGCCTGCGTGCAGGCGCTGCTCCAGGCCAACGTCGGCAAGCGCCGCGCGCATCGCCGCTTCGCTCGCCTGCGCATCGGCCCAGCGCAGGCAGTCGCGCACCGTGGCCTGCCACGGGCGCACATGCTGGCTGACATAGGCGCCATGACGGATCAAGCGGCGGTATGCCTCGAACGACAAGGCACGCCCTTCGACGTACGCAACGAATTCGTCGGGCGCGATCATGCCCGCCAGCACGTCGGCCAGGCTGCTCTTGCCCGCGCCCGAATCGCCGCCGATCAGGGTCAGCTCACCGGGCACGAGCGGCAGATCGCGCACGTCGACGCCGCCGGGCGACAGGCGCCGGCGGATGTGTTCGATATGGATAGTCGCCGCGCCGCGCTTGCGCGCCACGGGCCCGAGCGCTTCGCGTTCGCCGTCGATCGCCATGTAGCGCCGCCACAACTCGAACGCTGCGACCGCCGAACGCAGCTGGCGAAAGCTCTGCCGCGTCGACAGCAGATACGGCAGCAGACGCCCCAGCAGCAGGCTCACCGCGATCAGCGACGTCTGCGCGCTGCCGTGGCTGCGATGCGCCAGCACGAACATCGCCGCGATGCCGCCGCCGGCCAGCAGCTCCAGCAGCAGGCGGCCGGAGGATTGCATGTCCAGCTGACGCTCGTAGCCGCGCGCGAGCCGGGCCGAGATATCGCCATAAGCGGCGCGCTCCGCCGCCTCGCGGCCGAACGAACGGATATGCCGCAGGCGCCGCGGAAAATCCTCGCTCAGCCAGAACAGCCGCGTCATATCGGCCACATAGGCACGGCTCACCTGCGCCTGCTCCTGTCCGCGCGAACGCGATACCGCCACGCCGGCCAGCGCCAGCAGCGGTACCGCCAGCAGCAGCCACGGCGAGATCCAGAACGCGATGGCCAGACTGATCGCGCAGGTCAGCCCCGCCACCCACAGCTGCAACAGGCCGCTGAAGCCTTGCACCATGATCTCCACGTTATAGGTAAGCACGTTCGCCACCTCGGCCGAACTCGCATCGGCCAGCGCGGCGAGCGGCGCATGGATCAGCCGCGCGTGCACGCGCCGTCGCAGATCGGCGCCATAGCCACTCACCAGCAGCGCGGCGACACGCGAGGACAGCCAGCGCAGCAGCGCCAGCAGCGCCACGGCGACGAAGAACACCAGCGCCTGCCGTTCGATGCTGCCGAACGGCGCCGCCTGCCCGCCGCCGAGATTGACCAGCGGCACCATCAGCATCGCCGCGGCGCTGCCGACCAGCGCCGAGCCCAGCGACAGCGCGACGTAGAACGCGATCCGCCACGCATGCCGCCGCGCGATGGTGCCGGCGAAGACGGCCGGCAGGATGCGTTCCAGCACGGAGGCAGCGCGCATGCCGCTCAATCCAGCAGCGCCGACAACGCGGCCACCGCATCGTCGGGATGGCGCCCGCGTTCCAGGCGATGCACGCCCAACGCGAGGCAGGCGAAGCTGAAGCGATCCCAGCCCGGCTGCGCGGCCGCGTAGGGCTGGTCGGCCGACAGCAGCCGCGGCACATCGTCCGCCGGCAATCGCCGCAGCAGCCGCGACGGATCGTCCGCCATGCGCTCGCTCAGCATGACCACGCCCGCCAGCTTGAGCGGCGCCGCGGCCAGCATGCCCGCGCCGTGGCGCAAGTCCGCTTCGTACTTCGCCACGCCGCTGCGCCGGCAGATGACCGGCGATGTACGGATCCAGTCGCGCGCGGCCGCATCCACCACGAAACGCAACGCGTCATCCTTCACGTGCAGATAATTGCCCACTCCCGTAGCGAGCAGCGTATCCGGCTGCACGAACACGGCGTCCTCGGCGAGAAAAGCCAGGCCGCGCAGCCAGGCATGCAGGGCGAGCGTCGATTTGCCCGCGCCGCTCGCGCCGAGCAGCAGCAGGCCGCGCCCGTCGCGTCCGACGCAGGCGCCATGCAGCGGCACCAGCGCCTGTGCTCGCGCGGCCAGCACGAACACGGCGAACTCGATCAGCTCATAGCGCACGTGATACGGATGGCGCTCCAGCATGTCGGCGGAAACCACCACCAGCGCCTGCTGCTGTGCCGGCGCGATCGCGACGTAGTTGCAGGCATTCATCACGCCGCACAGCAGATCCGCGCCGCCTTGCGCGCGCACCGGCGGCGGCTCGTCGGCGGCCGGCATGCCATCCCGCCAGACCAGCCGCAACTCGATGCGCAGCTCCGGCGCGCCGAGCGAAAGGCGATGTTCGGGCAATCCGCCATAAGCCGTTTCCACCAGCGACAGCAATGCCTCGCTGTCGCTGTCGAAGCGGATGTCGGCGCCGAGGATGCGCTTGCGCGGCAATACCCGGCGCGGCAGCCGCTCGCGGAAGGGATCGGCGCGTTCGTCGTGGCGGTGCGCGGAAGGCGCATCCGCCCGGGCGCGATTCGGTTCGGCGTGACTCAATCGGGCGACTCCGCTCGGTCCTTGGCCCGGACGTGGCCAATCCGCCGGTGAGTGCACCGCGCACCGCCAAAGGTTGCCTCGCCGGGCCATGCAGCGCCGCCGCAACCGTTGCCGCGCATCGCGGCACTCACGCCCAAGCGACGACGGAACCAACGGCGCAGTGACCCGCCCCGAGGGCGACGAGAAGGCTTTCAACCCATGCTGAGCATCCAGGTCGGCCACGCCTACTTTTTGCGCTATGACCGCAAGCAGTGGGAACGCGGCAAGCCCTACCCGCCCCTGGCCACCCTGCAGGTGGCGGCGCTGTTGCGCGAACAAGGCCACCAGGTCGGCTTGTTCGACGCCATGCTCGCCGAAGGCGTCGAGGATTACGCGGCCGCGCTGTCCGCGCAGGCGCCGCAGGTGGTGGTGCTGTACGAAGACAACTTCAACTACCTCACCAAGATGTGCCTCAACCGCATGCGCGAAGCGGCCTGCCGCATGATCGGCGAAGCGCGCGCCCACGGCGCGCGGGTGATCGTGGCCGGCTCCGACGCCTCGGACCAGCCGGAAGCCTTTCTCGCCGCCGGCGCCGATGCGGTGCTGCTGGGCGAAGGCATCGACGCGCTGCTGCAACTGGTCGAACGCTGGGACCGCGAAGGCCTTGCCGCCACGTCGACGACGAACATCCCTGGAGTGGCCACGCCGGCAGAAAGCGGCACGCGGCCGCTACGTATCGGCGCGCAACCGCCCGACCCGCGCCTGGCCGGCCTGGCGGCCTGGGATCTGGTCGAGATCGAGCGCTACCGTGCGCTGTGGCGCGAGCGCCATGGCTATTTCAGCCTCAACATGGCCGCCTCGCGCGGCTGTCCGTTCCGCTGCCACTGGTGTGCCAAGCCGATCTGGGGCAACCACTACAAGCAGCGCGGTCCGGCCGACGTCGCGGCGGAAATGACCCATCTCAAGCGCGCCTTCCGTCCGGACCACGTATGGATGGCCGACGACATCTTCGGCTTCCACGTGCATTGGGTGGAGGCGTTCGCCGACCACCTGCGCGCCGCCGACGGCTCGGTGCCATTCACCATCCAGACGCGCGCGGACCTGTCCAGCGAACGCATGGTCGCCGCACTGGCCAGAGCCGGCTGCGCGGAGGCCTGGATCGGCGCCGAGAGCGGCAGCCAGCAAGTACTGGACAGGATGAACAAGGGCACCACCGTGGCCGAACTGATCGCCGCGCGCGAGCGCTTCGGCCGCCATGGCATCCGCGTGGGTTTCTTCGTGCAGCTTGGCTACCTCGGCGAACGGCTGGAAGACATCCAGGCCACGCGCGCGCTGCTCGCGCAGGCCGCACCGGATGACATCGGCGTGAGCGTGTCGTATCCGTTGCCCGGCACGAAGTTCTACGAGCAGGTGAAGGCGCAGCTGGGCAAGAAGACGCATTGGGAGGAAAGCAACGACCTCGCGATGATGTTCCGCGGCGCCTATGAGTCGGAGTTCTACCGGAGCGTGCGCGATCTGCTGCATGAGCAGGTGGTGATGCAGGTGGCGCGCGACGAGGCGGGACTGGCGACGCTGGACCAGCGATGGGACGCGCTGATGGCGGAGGAGATGCGCTATCGCCGCCCGGATGCGACGCCGGCCGACGTGGAGATCCTTCTCCCCTCCGGGGAGAAAGTGGCGGCAGCCGGATGAGGGGCGGGTGCTCGAGAAAGCGCCGCTGCAGGGCGAAGAAAAGCTGTTGAGCTTGTAGCGAACTTCCGCGCCCCGCTCCGCCCGGCCCCTCACCCCAACCCTTTCCCCGGAGGGGAGAGGGACAGGTGGCGGCCAGCTTTCAACTCGAACGCAAGAGAACCTCATGTCCACCACCCTGCCCCCGCTCAAAACCCTCCGCGCCGGCCTCTCTCGCGCCACCGAGGCGCTGGCCGAAGAGCTGGCGCTGGTGCGCCCTGGTGGCGTGCTGCCGCCATGGAGCCCACTGGAATGGCGCCTCGCCGCAGCGGCCGCGGCCGCGCACGGCGTCGCGCCGCTGCTGGAGCGCTTCTCCACCTGGCAGCTGCTGCCATGGCGGCGCTTTCTCGGCGAGCAGCGCAGCCACGTGGCCGAACGGCACGAGCGTATCGAAGCGCTGCTGCGCCGCATCGATGTGGCGGCGCGCGACATGCACCTGCCCACGATGGCGCTCAAAGGTGCCGCGCTGCACGCCATCGGCCTGTACACGCCGGGCGACCGGCCCATGGCCGACATCGACCTGCTGGTGCGCGGGAGCGACCTCGAGCGCATGGATACGCTGCTGCGCGGCCTGGGCTACGTATGCACCTTCGTGGTGTGGAAGCATCGCGTGTACAAGCCGGCGGAAGGCACGCCGGTCAGCGGCCTGGGCGAGCATCGCGACACGCCCATCAATATCGAGCTGCACACGCGCATCCACGAACGCCTGCCGGTATCCATCGTGGACATCACGCCGTCGATCTTCCCCGCCAAGCCTCGCCCAGGCCTCAACCCCTATCCGACCAACGGCGCGCTGATGGGCCATCTGCTGCTGCACGCCGCGGGCAATGTCTGCGCGCGCACGCTGCGCCTGCTCCATCTCAACGACATCGCCCTGCTCGCCGCGCGCATGAGCGCCACCGACTGGGAAACGCTGTGGGCCGCCGGCCCGCCATGGTGGGCGTGGCCGGTGCTGCGCCTGGTCGCCCGCTATTACCGCAACGCGATTCCCGCCGCGGTGCTGCAGCGCGCGCGGCAGGACTGCCCGCACTGGCTGCGCCTGGTCTCGCGGCGACAGACCCTCACCCGCGTGTCCTGCTCCCACCTGTGGCTGCAGGCCATGCCGGGGATCGAATGGTCGCGCAGCGCGGGTGAAGTCGCGCGCTACCTCAAGCGCCGCCTGCGGCCCGATGGCGAGATCGAGCGCGAGCGCAAGGACATGGTGCGCACTCAGCTGTGGCTGCAAGGCCAGTCGTGGGTCACCCAATCGCAACGTCGCCGGATGTTGACGCGACTGATGCATGCGGTGCCGCGGATGGACACGCTGTATGTGGTTCGCGCGGCGTTGGAGGCGACGGATTAGCGCCGCAGGTTGTGGTGAGCCAAAGGCGAACCCCGACCTGCGCCGTTACGTCGCCAGCTTCACACCCCGGGCGAGAGGTTCACCCGACAAACGCCGTCGCAGCCACGCCGACAGCGGCGACTCCACGTAGCGAAACACCATCCACGCACAAGCCACGGCGACGGCGGGACGCAGCACGAACAGCGTGATCTCGAAGGCAGGGTGCGCCAGCCCGATCGCCGTCGCGGCGCGCTGCAAGAGCACGAACACGTAGACGTGCACCAGATACAGCGAATAGGAGATCCCGCCCAGCCACACCGACCACCGAGGCACCTTCAGTGCCCCCGCCTTCGCCAGCAGCACGAGCCCGGCGAACACGATCGCCAACGGCGCGCACCATCCTCGCGGGCCGAAGAAATCCAGCATGCCAAACCTATCCCGGCTCGCCAGCAGCAGCACAAGGGCTATCGCGACAGCGGCCCGGATCTTCCAGGCCGACCGGATCTCGATCCGCGACCCATAGAGCCACCCCGCCGCCATGCCGGCGACGAAATCCCACACGATCGGATTGACCGCGAGGTTGGCGTAACGCGACCACGCCACCAGCGGCTGCGCAGCCACATCCAGCGTGTAGCCGCCGCGCAGCAGCGGTATCGCCAGCAGCGTCAGTGCGAACCAGGACGCCATGGCCACATAGCGCCAGCGGCCGCACAGCATCGCCGCGGCGAACACCAGGTAGAAGTACCACTCGAAGCACAGCGTCCAGGCCACGCCGACGGCCATCCGGAAGTAGATGCCCGATGCCGCCGGATCGTGCGGCACGAAGGCCAGCCCTTCCAGATACGCAGGCAGCACGGAGCGATCGAACAGGCCGCGAAGGCCATGCTCCACCAGCAACGCCACCAGCGTCATCACCGCGAACAGCGGCCAGATCCTGGCGAAGCGCTTGAGCAGAAACGTGCGCGCATACGCCCAGCTGCCGTCGTAGTCGCGCGTGGTCCACACCATCAGAAAGCCGCTGATGAGAAAAAACAGATCCACGCCCATGGCCATAGGCAGCAGTACCTGGTCGGCCACGTTTTTTCCCAGAGCCGTGCCCATCAGCATGCTGCGGCTATGCACCAGCACCACCATGGACGCGGCCACGCCACGCAGCGCCTGGATCCACGCCAGCTTGTCCGCCGACGCGCCCATTACGGCACGGCCGCGACGCGCCGGTACAGCGCCTCGAAACGCGCCGCGGTATATGCGGCGTCTTCGTGCAGCGCGCGCTGCTGCGCGGCGTGCGCAAGCCGCAGGCGCAGCGCATCGTCATCAAGCACCTGCCCTATCGCGCCGGCCAGTGCGGCCCAGTCGCCGGGCGACACGGCCAGCGCAGCCGCGGGGGCCCATTCCGCGAGATGGCCGACCGCCGTGCCGACCGTCGGCACGCCGGCCACCGCCGCTTCAAGCAGTACCAGCGGGCCGGCTTCGTGCAGCGAAGACATCACCAGCAGGTCCGTCTCGTCCATCAACGGCCGCAGCTCGCGCTGCGTCTTGAAACCGAGGAAGCGCACGCGCCCGGCCAGACCCAGTTCCTGCGCCAGGCGCGGCACGGCGCCGTCCAGCGTATCGACCCCCACCAGATCCAGATGGAAATCCACGCCTGCATGGGCCAGCACAGCCAACGCGCGCAGCAGCGTGGGCTGATCCTTCACGCGATTCTGGCTGGCCACGTGCAGCAGGCGGGCGGGTCCGGCAGCGCGCGCACGCGGCGGCGACGACGGCCACTCGGCCACATCGACACCCAGCGGCAACCGCTCCGCCTCCAGGCCGAGCGCGCGCAGCGCATCGATGATCGGCGCGCTCGCCGCGGTGACAGCCGCGGCGGCGCGCAAGGTCGCCGCTTCGCGCAGGCGGCCGCGCCAATGCAGGCGGCCGCCATAACCGATCGCCGGCAGCGCCACCAGTTCGCCACCGGCGATGTGCACCAGTCCCGGCCGCCGCAGCAGCCGCGCGGCGGCGATCGCCACCAGGCTGCAATGGCCGGAGAAGATCGCCTGCACGGCATCGAACGGTGCGCGCCGATGCTCGCGCAGGATCGCCGCGATCGCGCGCGGCCGGGTCCAGCCGTCACCGATGTTGTGAACCGTCGCGCCGCGCAGCTCCCAGCGCCCTGGCGCTGCTTCCTGCCGCAGCGCGAACACATGCACTTCGTGGCGGCGCGCCAGATGCGCGATCAGGCTCAGCAGCACCGGGATCACCCGGTATTCGCCGCTGCAATCCACGCCGCCGGGCACTACCAGCGCGAGCTTCATGCCGCCCTCCGCCGCGCGGCGTGGATCTGCGCATAGGCCTGCGCCCAGCGCTCGCCCACCGCGCGAAGCGATAGCGTCGCATCGAAATGCGCGCGCACCTGCGCGGACGCCGGAGCATGGAGGGCAGCGGCTTCCAGCGCCTCGGCCAGCCGCAGCGCATCGCCGGCCGGCCACAGGCGACCGATGCGGCCGTCGCCGGTGAGCGCACGGAACGCGGGGTTGTCGGCAAGTACCGGCGTCACGCCGCAGGCCATGGCCTCCAGCGCGGCATAGCCGCAGCTTTCCCGCCGCGACGCGGAGACGAACAGGTCGGCGGCGCGCAGCAGGCTTTCCACCTGCGCATGCGGCACACGGCCGAGCAATTCCACCCTTCCGGCCAGGTCCGCATCGCGCGCGATGCGCGCGCGTACCGCGCCCAGCAGCGGCGCCTGGCCGAATGCGCACCACAGGCGCAGCCCCGGCAATCGCCGCGCGGCCAGCGCCACGCCGTCCAGCAAGGTCAGCGGATCCTTGTTGGCATCCAGGTGGCCGATCCACAGCACGCAGGGATCGCCATGCAGCCCCGTCGCCGCTCGCGCCGCCGCGCGGTCGCCCGGCGTGAAGCGGCTGCTCGATTCGGGGATGGCGAACACGCGCGTCGACGGCGCGAACAGGCCCGCATCGAGGAACGGCTGCGCTAGTGCCATCGAGGTGAAGCTCACCGCCGATGCCGCCGCGTACCAGCGCCGCCAGCGTGCGCGGCGCCACCAGCGCGGCGGACGATTGGCGTGGTCCTGCAGCAGGATCGGCAGCCATGGCAGGCGCGCGGCCAGCGCATGCGCCTGCGGCGCGAAATCCAGCCCGTGCACGTGCGCCAGGTCCACGCCCAGCCCGGCCAGTCGCGCGGCCAGCCGGCGCGGCGCGTCCGGGCCATACAACGGCATGAAGTGGTAATCGATGCCGCGACGCAGAAAGCTCACTTCGCGCACCGCGCATTGCACCACCGACACGCGCACGCCCGCCTCGACTGCCGCTTCGGCGATGTCCGCCAGCGATGGCCAGTGCTCGGGCAGCTCCGCCGGCGCGATCGACGGCGGCGCCGGCACCAGGTTGAGCTGGGCGACGTGCACAGACCTACAGCCCCGACACCTGCGGCATGCGCAGCTTCACCCAGCGATTGGCCAGGTCCAGCTCCCACGGCCGGTCGTAGCGACGATAGCGATAGCGCCACGACGCCATGGTGCGCAGGCCGCGCTTGGCCCAGCCCGGCGTCCCCATGTCCTGCACCGTCGGATAACGGCAGCGCAGCACCGTCACGAAATCGTGGATGCGCTGGCGCAGCTTGTCGGTGAGCCAGGGCGCGTCGGCATGGCAGGCGTACTTCACCCATTGCGGCTGCGCCCACTCCTCCGGCGTGGCGGGAAATACCACCGGCTCGCCGTCCAGATCGAGCAGCGGCATCGACGGCCGCTTGCCGCGATCCTTCTCGTGCCGGCTGCTTTCCGGCAATGGCGTGTAGACGTAGACGATGATTTCCGAGGCCGGATTGATCCGCTTCAGTTCGCGGATGAATTCGAAGGTGTGCTCGGTCTCCTCCTCGGTATCCACCGGCGGCGCCACCATGAAGGACAGCTCCGGGATCACGCCCTGGCGCCGGCACAGCTCGGCCACTTCCAGCGTCTGGTCCGGCCGCGTGCCCTTGCGGATCTCCTTGAGCATCTTGCCGCTGGGCGATTCGGCGCCGATGTAGGCCATCTTCAGGCGGCTTTTGCGCACCAGCTTCCAGGTGCTCTCGGACAAATTCAGCAGCGCGTCGGCGCGCGCATAGCACCACCATGGCATCTCCAGCTTCGCCATCACTTCCAGCAGCGGGATCATGTCCGCTTCGCGATCGAAGAAGTTGTGGTCGAAGAACTGGATCGAATCGGCGCCCAGTTCGTACTTGAGATACCCCAGTTCGCGTTCCAGCCGCTGCGCGGTGGGCAGCGAGGTGGCGCCGCCGAACAGCGCCGCCACGCCGCAGAAGGTGCAGCGAAAGCGGCAGCCCAGCGCCGCCTGGTGCGCGGCCGTGCGCCGCCCGAGGAAGGTGCGTGCCAGATAGCGTCGCGGATCGCCCAGCTTGTCGTACGGCAGGCGCCGCGCCGGATCGTCCGGCGCGATCGGCCGGGACGGGTTGTGCACGATGCCGCCATCGCGCTTGAACGACACGCCCGCGATGCGTTCCAGCGACGCGCCTTCGCCCGCCAACGTCGCGGCCAGCTCGACGAGGGTCTGCTCGCCCTGTCCGCGGATCGCATAGTCGACATAAGGCGCGGCCAGCGCGGCATCGGTGTACAGCGTGGGGAAATAGCCGCCCCACACGATCGGCAGGCCGGGACGATGCGCGCGGATCGCCTGGGAGACGGCGATCGCCGGCGCCAGCTGCGGCCCGCCCATCACGCTCAGGCCCACAGCATCGAAGCGCCCCTGGTCCAGTGCGCGCAGCGTGGCGCCGACCACGTCGCGATCGACGTTGCCGTCGACGATCGCGCTGGTGCCGTGGCGATCCAGCGCCGAAGCCAGATGCAGCAGCGACAGCGGAAAGCGCGCGCCGGCGCGCGAAGTCATGGTGGGATTGATCAGCAAGGTCTGGGGCATGGCGTAGGTCGTCAGCACCGCCGCAGGCGGCATACCAGGGCCACCGGCACGCGCAGCGCGGCCGGATCGAAATGCGCGCCGGGCGGGATATCGGCCGGATCGAGCATGGGTTCGCGCACCTCCTCGATCGCCAGGCCGAGTTCCGCGCAGGCGCGGTGCCAATCGCTGTACAGGTGCGGCGTGTGGCGCACCGCATAGCGCTGGCCATCGGCCTTGAAGTCGCGCTGCCAGCCGAGCGCATGGCCGGTCGGATGAAAGTCACTGCACAACACCAGGCCGCCCGGCCGCGTGACGCGACACAGTTCGGCCAGCGCCGGCGCGAGCCGCTCCACATGACCGACGGCGAGGCCGCAGATCGTGAGGTCGGCCGCACCATCGGACACCGGCATCGCCGTGAGGTCGCCGCGCCGCAAGGTCAGCTGCGCCTGCGCGCGCAGCGGCGCCAGCTCGGTCTCGGCGCGCGCGAGCATCGCGGCGGACAGGTCCACGCCCGTGAGCATGGCCGCGCCACGCCGCGCCGCGTGCAGCAGGTAGCGACCGCTGCCGCAGCCGGCATCGAGCACGGCAAGGCCGTGCAGATCGGCCGGCAGCAGCGCAAGCATCGCGCGCTCCTCGGCATGCATCACCGGGTTGTGCGCGCGCGCCGGATAGTTCGGCGCCCACAGCGCGTACGCGGCCTCCGGCGCGAGCACGGCAGGCCGCGTCATGCGCCGGCTCCGGCCAGAACGGGCGACGCGGCCAGCATTTCCGCGCGCTCCAGTCCCGGCTCGAGCGCAAGCAGCGCCGGCTCGGCCAACGTTTTGGCCAGCAGCTTGGGACGGCCGTCCAGCGTCACGCGTACCGCCTCGACGCCCGCCGCGTCGAACCACTCGGCGAAATCCGGATCGGCAATGCATGGCCGCCCGCCGCGCACCACCGCGCGCAGATCGGCGCGACTCAAGCCCACCAGGCTGTCCGCCGGCGCGCCGCTACCACGAGCGACGACCACCAGATCCGCCGGCACGCCGGGCACGAGGCGCCCATGCGCCGGCAGACGCAGCACGTCGGCCGCGCGTGCGGTAACCAGCTGGAGCAGATCCGTCGTACCCAGTCCGCCGATCACCGCAGCCACGCACAGCTCTTCCAGCAAGTCGCGCGCGCCGCTCAGGCGCGAATCCGTGCCCAGCGCCAGACGTCCGGCGGCATGCAGGCGGCGCGGATCGAGCGTGCGGCCCAGCAGGGTGAGATTGCTGGCCGGGCACCACACCACCGCCGCGCCGCACTCGATCACCCGCGTCACGTCGCGCTCGCCAAGGCCGACGCCGTGGATCAGCACCGTGTTGGCGGCGAGACAACCGTGCGCCTCCAGCTGCGCCAGTTCCGCACGGGCAATCGCATCGGTGCCTTCGGCCGCATGGATCAGCCACGGCCGTTCTGGCGGCGTGGCGAGAAAACTTTCGCGCAACGGCGGCCCGAACGCCGGCCAGCCCGGCGCATAGGCCCAGCCGTGCTCGCGCAGCAGCGCGATGGGGAAATCCGCCGCATCCAGCGCAGCATCCCACGGATCGTGATGCGCCACGCAGGTGGCGCCGGCCAGCAGGTTCTTCAGCGCGCCGTGGCGCAGGCGCAAGGCCTTGGGCACGGCCAGCGCGGCGGCCACCGCCGGTGTGCGCAAATGCGCCTGGAACGCTTCGATCCAGGCGTAGCTGTTGAGGAACGGTACGCCATGCGGCAGCGGCGGCACGCTGTTGACGTGCAGATGTTCGTGGGCATTGATCAGCCCCGGGAACACCAGATGGCCGCGCAGCTCCATGCGAAAACCGCGCGCGTGCGCACCCTCGGCAATGCGGCCGTCGCGGATCGTCAGATCCTGCGCGACGCCGGCGGGCGTCATCCAGGTCGCGCCGTGCAGCGTGGCATCCATAAGCGTCAGCGCCGGCGCATCACGATAAGGAAGTGATCGCCCATGTCGCGCAGCAGCGGCAGCGCGCCCCAGCGATCGTCCATCCGGCCCAGCCGTTCGTAGCGCTGCGGATGGCGGCGATAGCGCTCCACCAGATAAGGCGGCGGCATGAACAGGCTCAGCGCGCGGTACTCGGCCAGCTCGAAATGCGCGGCGAAGTCGCGATAGAACTCGCGCGGCAGGTAGTAGCGCGTCCAGATGGTGTGACGGTTCATGCCCACCGGCGTCACGCCGCGCGCGGCGCGCACCGCGGCACGGCGCAAGCGCCCGCGCAACGCGTAGTGCACCACTTCCCATGGGCAGATCCGCCCGATCACCGAGAACACCAGCACGCCGCCGGGGCGCAGCAGGCGCGCGCATTCGGCGGCGACCGCGGGCAGATCCGGCACGCAGTTGAGCGGACCGAAGTTCGAATACATGCCGTCGAACCGCCCCGCGCCATCGCCGATGCGCGCCAGCTCCTGGATACCCACGTGCGCCGCGTGCATGCGCTCGTCGAGTCCTTCGGCGCGTGCGCGCTCGCGCGCACGCTCGACCATGCACGGCGACCAGTCCGTGGCCAGCACCTCGAAACCCAGGCGCGCGAAATGCGCCGCATCCAGGCCCGTGCCGCAGCCGAGGTCGACCAGTCGCGAGCCGGGACGGCATTCGCGCAGCACCGTGTCCCACAGCGTCTGCCGCATGCGCTGGATCAGCTCGTTATTGCCGCGCGGGCCGTCGTAGTCGGCGGCCACGCTGTCGAAGGCGCGCCGGGTGTCCTCCAGGTACGCCGCTTCGCGCGCCTGCGCCTCGGGCAGCGCCGCTACGCCGTCGGCGACATCCAGTTCGTCATGCCTGCTCATGCTTTTGCCACTCTCCGCTTCAGGCGTGCGCCGTCTCGCCGGTGAGTGCCGTGCCGGCCCGTCCCGGTTGCGCCGAGGCACGGCGCCGCGCGTCGCGCGCCACCGCCGCGAACAAGCCCAGGCCCAGTCCGGCGAGCAGCCCCAGGCCCACGATCAGCGGGCGATTGGGCGATACCGGATGGTTCGGCTGATAGATCGGCCACGGCATCGACGTGGGGAAGGTGTAGTTGTTGCTGAGGCGCGCGTTGAGATCGCTGCGCGCATCGCGCAGCCCGCGGATCTCCGTATCCTTGCTGGACAGCAGCAGGCCGGCCACCGCCGCACCCTGCCCGCCGCCGCTCGCCGCCTGGCGCAGACCATCGCGCTCGGCCTGCGCCGCCTGCAGATCGGTCTGCACCTCGTCCAGCCGCGCATGCGCCTGGGCCAGTGGCGCCGCCTGGATCTGCCTATGCAGGTCCTGCAGCGCATCCACCGTCGCCTGCGCGAGCTTGCGCGCCTGTTCCGGCGAGGCGCCGCGCACGCTGAGCTTGATCAGGCCGGCATACGGCGACGGATCGATCTTGAGCGTGCCGCGATAGAGCCCCGCTTCCGGCGCGTCGGTCGCGATACCCGCGCCGGCCAGCACCTGATCCTGGAACACGCGCGTCTGCAAGCGCTCGACCGTGCGCTGGAACGGCTCGGGACGCGGGTCCTGCCCACCCGGCGCCGTCCCGACCTGGCCGATCTGCACCCACGCGACCGCCTCCCAGCGCGGCCTGGCCAGCAGCGCATAGGCCAGCGCCAGTGCCAGCACGCACAGCGCAACGATGAGGAAACTGCGCCATTCGCGGCGCAGGATCCGCCCGATATCGATCAGAAAGATTTCATCCTGTGGCATGGTCATCGGCTCGTCGTGGCATCAGGGAAAACCGCAGGCGGCGGCATCGTGCGCCGGTCCGGCAGCCAGGCGGCGAACAGTTGCATCGCCAGGCACAGGACCAGGAAGCCAGCCGTCATGAAGGTGAAGGCCTGCGGCGCGAACGGCGCCATCACGGCCACATAGCTCATGCGCAGAAAGATCAGCAGCGCGAACAGCGATATCCGCCCGCGCAGCAGCCGCGCGCTCCACGCCAGCAGCCCATACAGCGCGGCGAAGGCGGCGATCGCGCCGAGCGGCCCCAGCGCCATCAGGAACGGGAAGAACTCGGTGCCCACATTGATGTTGGGCGCATCCAGCGGAATGCCGGTGCCGGCGGTGACGATCGAACCGCGGCCAGGGATCACCTGGTTGAGCAGGAAGTCGACGTTCTCGTAATGCTTGGCCAGCATCGACGCGAAGTTGTACGGACCGGCGCTCACATACAGCAGCAGCCACTTCAGCCCCGGCGGCGCCTCGCGGTACCAGCCCTGGAACGGCAGCGTCACGGTATCGAGCGTGCCCGAGCGGATGATGCCCAGCACCGCGAACAGCACCGCGCCGGCCAGCCCCAGCAGGCCCACGGTCTTCCACGGCAGCGAACGCCGCGCGTCCCGGCGCAGCACGATCACCAGCGCCAGCGAAAACAGCGAGGCGAAGATGCGGTTGCGGTCGATCACCAGCACCGGAAACACGATGCCCGCGGCGATCAGTCCGTAACGCACGGCGCGGTTGCGCACGCACAGCAACCCCACCGGCGGAAACACCCAGCACCAGGCCGACACGTGCCGCACATGCTCGCGCGCGCCCTCCATCTGCGCGTATGCCTGCGGGTTGTCCAGCAGCGGAATCGGGAACAGGGTCAGATCGAGCAGGCAGAACACGCCCACCAGCGCGCAGAAGGCCAAGGCCACCATGGCTTCGCGCGTACCGGTGTAATCCCTCGCACGAAAACGCTCGAACGGCGGCAGCCGCGGGCCGACCAGCGCATCCAGCAGCCACACTCCGACCGCGCAGGCGGCCAGCAACAGCACGCCATCGAGATAACCGGACGGCAGATCGAAGGTCAGCAAGGTCGCCGCGCAGGCCAGCAGCATCGGCAGCGCCAGGTAAGTCGACGGACGGCGCAGCAGCGCGCTCATGCCTTTTCCACCAGCGGATGCGCCGGCGACACGCGCAGCCCGGAGGCCGCGCGCAACGCCGCGAAAGCCGACAGGTGCAGCGCCAGCCGCAGCGGCTGCCGTTGCAGGAAGGCAATCTTGGCGCCGATGTAGTGACCCTGCGCCTTGAGCAGGGCGCGATCGCCGCCCTCGAACAGATCCGCGCGCGCCTGCGCCACGCGCTGCGCCTCGGACAGATTGGCGATGCGCGTGGCCACGTGCCGCGTGCGGCTCACGTTGTTGCCGTGCAGGCGATAGGCGCAGACCGGCACGTCGATGAAGCCCAGCGCATCGCGCGCCACCAGGCGCAGGAAGAAATCCCAGTCGTCGATGCGCAGGCTTTCCGTCCAGCCCGCCTGCCCCGCCGCCCCGCGCCGCAACAGCGCCACCGGGCCGCCGATCGCCCATTGCGCGATGACGGCGCGACGGATGCCTTCGTCGGTGGCGTAGCGGCGCTTGTCGGCGCCGTGCAGGTCGCGCATGCCGCTGCCGTGCAGGCGATTGCCGTAGCGGTCGACCACCACCGAATCGCCGATCACCGCGCTCTTGCGCGGATGCGCCTCCAGGTAGCGCACCTGCGCCTCGATGCCGCCGGGCAGCAGATAGTCGTCGCTCGCGCCCAGGCGCAGGAATTCGCCATTGGCCAGCCCCGCCAGCTCATTGAGTGTGGCCGCCACGCCGCGGTTCTCGCGGCGGCGGAACACCACCGGCAGTTCGCCTTCGTGCCGCGCGATCCACTGCGCGATCTTCGCGCCGGTGCCGTCGATCGAGCCATCGTCGATCACCACCAGCTCCTTGGCCGGGTACGCATCCTCCAGCACGCTATCCAGGCAGCGCAGTACGAAGCGCTCGTGGTTGTGCGCCGGCACCAGCACCGACACCAGGGGACGCGTGCCGCTCATGCCGGAAGCCTCCGCAGGTAATGCCGCGCCACCAGCAGATTGAAGACCAGGTACAGCACATAGTTCAGCGCGAAGGCGTAGACCGCCCCGGGCAACCCGTACCAGCGGGTGAACAGCACCACCAGCACGAAATAGCTGCCCGCGAAGGCGAACTCCGACAGCACGAACAGGCCGGTCATGGCCTTGGCCAGCATCAGGTACGACAGCACGAAGGAGCCGATCTTGATCACGTCGCCGATCAGCTGCGGCGCGTACAGCGCGTTGGCGGCGGCGAAGTCCGCGCTGAACAGCAGGCGCGTCACCCACTCGCGCGTCAGGTACACCAGCAGCGCCAGCACCGCGGCCGCCGGCAGCAGCTGCCGCCACGCCTGGCCCAGCTCGCGCCGCAGCGCATCGCGCTCGTGGATGCCGGCCAGCTTGGGCAGGTAGTACACGTTGATCGCCGTGGTGAGAAACAGCAGGTACGCATCCGACACGCGGCTCACCGCCTGCCAGTAGCCCACCTCGGTCCAGCCGAAGTGCGCGGCCAGGTGATCGCGTACGGCGATGTTCACCAGCGGCGCGCACAGCGCGGAACTCAAGGTCATCACCGAAAACGCCGCCAGCCGCCCGATCATTTCGCGGTCGAAACCCGGACGCAGCAGCCCGGGGCGGAAGTCCGGGCTGCGCCGCCACGCCGGCAGGCCCACCGCCAGCCACAGCAGCTGCCCCAGCACCAGCGACAGCAGCGCGCCGTACAGACCCAGCCACCACGACAGCCATGCGGCCAGCGCCACGCTCAGCAGCGAGCCGGCCACCTGCACGAAGACCAGCCGACGCACGTCCATGAAGCCGTTGATGGTGGCGATCACGTAGTTGCTCAGCGCGATGCCCAGCTGCGCCACCGCCAGCACGCGCAGCAGGCTGGCGTAGCGCGCATCGCCCAGCAGCCATGCCGCCAGCGGTTCGCTGAACAGCCACGCGACCGCGCCCATCAGCAGCGATGCGCAGGCGGCATAGCCAAGCCCCGCGCGCAGCAGACGCGCGAGGCGCTGCGGATCGTCGCGATATTCGGCCACGTACTTGACCACCGCCGCGCCGATGCCGCCGCCGGCCAGCACCGCCAGCAGCGACATCAGGCTCATGAACTGGCCCATCTTGCCGACCCCGTCGGGTCCGGCGATCCACGCCACCAGCTTCACCACCGCCAGCCCCGCAAGCAGACGCGCGGCGGTGCCGACGGCGCTGTACAGGCCGGCGCGGGCGATGTTCATGCATCCTCCCGGAAGGCGTTGCAGGCGGCGATCACCGCGTCGATGGCCGCATCGTCCAGCGCCGGCCCCATCGGCAGGCTCAACACCTGCGCATGCAGCGCCTCGGTCACCGGCAAGGCCAGGTGATGCAGCGGCGCGTACGCCGGCTGCCGGTGTGCCGGCACCGGGTAATGCACCTGGGTGTGGATGCCGTGCGCCAGCAAGTGGCGCTGCAAGGCATCGCGCTGGCGACAGCGCAGCACGAACAGATGCCAGACATGCGCCTCTTCCCGCGACACCTGCGGCAGCCCGAGCGCCGGATGCCGGATCGCCTCGCGATAACGGCGCGCTACGTAACGGCGTCGCGCGATCTCGTCGTCCAGGTACGCCAGCTTCACCCGCAGCAACGCCGCCTGCATTTCGTCCAGGCGCGAGTTCACACCCTGGAACAGATGGTGATATTTCGTTTCGGAACCGTAATTGCGCAAGGCGGCGATGCGGTGCGCCAGCGTCACGTCACGCGTGGTCACCGCACCGCCGTCGCCCAGCGCGCCGAGGTTCTTGGTCGGAAAGAAACTGAAGGCCGCGGCGTCACCCAACGCGCCGGCTTTGCGCCCGTCGAGCGTGGCGCCGTGCGCCTGCGCCGCGTCTTCGATCAGCAGTAATCCGTGACGTTGCGACAAATCGGCCAGCGCCGGCATGTCCGCCAGCTGCCCGTACAGGTGCACCGCCACGATGGCGCGCGTGCGCGGGCCGATCGCCGCCGCTACCCGGGCCGGGTCCAGATTGAAGCTGGCCGGGTCCGGCTCCACCGGCACCGGTCGCAAGCCGCTCTGGCTGGCCGCGAGAAACGTGGCGATGAAAGTATTGGCCGGCACGATCACCTCGTCGCCTTCGTGCAGCGCGCCGAGTTCGCGATAGGCACGGAAGATCAATGCCAGCGCATCCAGCCCATTACCCACGCCGATCGCGTGCGGCACGCCGCAGTACGCGGCGAACGCCTGCTCGAACGCGACCAGCTCGTCGCCCAGCACGTACCAGCCGGAGTCGATCACTCGCGCGGCCGCGGCTTTCAGCGCCTCGGCGTAGCGCGCATTGATCGCCTTGAGGTCGAAGAACGCGACGCTCATGCCAGCTCCCAGGCGTAGAAATCGTGCACCACGGCGCGCGCGCCGAAACGCTCCTTCTGCTCCACCAGCCCGGCGTTCAGCACCCGCCCCGCCTGCTCGGTGGAGATGCCGAAGCTGAAATAGCGCCGCTGCGCATACACCTGTTCCATCAGCTCGGCCAGCAGCAGAGTCAGCGCGTGCAGGCGCCGCCCTTCGTCCGACGCGGCCAGGTACTGCGTGTGCACCGCATGGCCGAAGTCGTAGATCAGCGCGCCAGCCAGCAACTCGCCCTCGCGACAGGCCTCGTGCAGCACGATGCGGCCGGGGAAGCGGCCCATCAGCAGGCGCAGCTCGGCCAGGCTGTGCGTGGGCGTGGCGTCGTGCCTGGCCAGCACCTCGCCGAGCAGTGCATGGAAGGCCGCCGGATCGCCGCCGGTCCGGGTGCGTACGCCGTCCTTCTTCGCCCTGGCCACGGCGCGGCGCCGCTCAGGCGTGAGCGATACGCCCGCCTCCAGCGCCACTGCCGACGACAGGTCGCGCCGGACCAGTCGCGCGCCGAGCCGGTGCAGCGCGTACAGGTCTTCCTCGGCCGGATAGTGATGGAACAGGTGCGGCACCGCCTTGTACAGCAGCCGCGCGGCACCTTGCGCGCGGTAGTGCTCGCGGATCTGTTCGAACACCATGAGCGTGGCTTCGGCGCGCAGGGCCTGGGTGCTGATTAGTCCGGCATAGGTCAGCCCGCCGTGGCTGGTCACCTGCTCGCCGGCACGGTCGGCCGGAAACACCGCGATCGGCTCGCCGTTCTTCTCCACCATCAGCGAGGCGTCGGTGAAGCGGTCGGCGTGGTAGTCCATGTAGTCGCGCCGATGCAGCAGATTGCCGTTGCGCGAGCGTTCCACCAGCGCATCCCAGGCCGCGGCATCCGCGGGCGCGTAAGGCCTAACCGAGAGCATCGGCAGCCTCCGCCTCGGCCAGGCCGAAACCGTCCCGGCCCATGTCGTTGCCGTTGTAGAACATCAGCAGCCGCTCGCCGTGGCGGATCAGCGCCGGATAGCACAGCGCTCGCGCGTCCCAGCCTTCCGGCGAAGGCGCGATACCGAGAGCTTCGTCGTGCCGCTCCCAGCGCAGGCCGTCGTCGCTGTAGGCCAGGCCCGGCTGGTAGCGGCCGGCGCGATCGCCCCAGGTGGCGTACATCGCGTAGCGGTCGCCCAGGCGGTACACGCGCGGACGGCCGATGCGGTACTCGTCGCCACGCGGCACGAGGCAGACGTGGTCGTCGCGCGGAATGGCCGCCAGATCGCGCGTCTGGGCATAGCGAATGTGGTAGCGCGGATACGGCTGTCCGCCCAGCGATTCCCAGTCGTCGCCCACCGCATACCACAGGCGCCACAGGCCGTTTTCGTAACGTGCGCTATGGATGGCGGCGATGGTGCTGCGCCCCGGCGCGCGATCGAGGATCGGCGTCTCCTGCACGCGGACGAAGCGCTCGCCGCCGTCGGTAGAAACCGCCAGGCCGGTAAAGGCCAGGAACTTCGCGCCCGCCACACGCTGGAAGCCCACATAGAACAGATGCAGCCCGCCCGGCGCCTCCACCACATCGCCCAGGATCATGCCGCTGTCGTCGAAACAGCCGCCGCGCCCCACGTCCAGCACGGGCGCCGCGCTTACCCGCAGGACGCGCGTCGGATCGTCGGCCATCACGTCGACATAGCCGATGCGGCCCACGCCGTCGGCGTCGCGGAAGCTCGCGTAGACACGGATGCTGCCGTCGCCGCGCGCCCATGGCGTCGGCGTCAGCGCCGAATGGCGCATCCAGCCGCCCACGCCCTGGCGCGCGACGTCGAATACGAGTCCTCGCTTGGTCCAGCGAATCATGCGCGATCAGAACCTCACGTCGAGACTGGAACGATCCGCCAGCGCGCGCGCCGGCGAACCGACGTAGACCTTGCCCGGCTCGGTATCGCGCACGACCAGCGCGCCGGAGCCGATCACGTTGTCCTCGGCCACTTTCACGCCATCGTTGAAGGTGGCGTTGACACCCACGAAGCTGCTCCGGCCGATCTCGCAGAAGCCGGAAATCACCGCGTGGGAAGCGACGAACACATGATCGTGCACCACCGTGCGATGCCCTACGTGATTGCCGCTCCACAGGATGCAGTTGCTGCCCACGCGCACGAAGGGCTGGATCACGTTGTTCTCGAAGATGAAGGTGTTCTCGCCGATCTGGGCGTTGCGCCAGACGAAAGCGCGGCTGCTGACATAGCTGGCGAAGCGGTAGCCCTTCTGCTTCGCGTCCAGGTAGAAACGCGTGCGCAGGCGGTTGAGTCCCGTCGCGGGAATGGCCACGAACAGCGCCGCATCGGCCGGCGCGAAGCGGCTTTGGAGCTCTTCGTAAGGAATCACCGGGCGGCCGGCCAGTTCCGGTTCTTTCAGATGCGCGCGCTCGACGCTGAAGGCGACCACGTCGTAGTCACTGTCGTGTTCGAAGTACTCGCAGGCGATCTGCGCCATCTCCCCCGCGCCGACGAGCACCAGCGGCCGGCTCATGCCACCGCGCCCCCGAGCCGGTGGAAGCCGTTGGCTTCGCGCAGGAATTCGTCGTAGTCGGTGATGTAGTCGGCCGGGTCGTAGTACTGGTCGGCCAGCACCATCAGCACGCAGTCTTCGCTGAAGTCGTACAGCTCGCGCCACACCATGTCGCCCAGCAGCAGCCCCTGCGAGGGGTCGTCCAGCCGCACTTCGACCGGCCCGGTGCCGTCGTCGAGCAGGATGGTGACGGCGCCGCGTACGGCGACGGCGAGTTGCTTGAGGTGGCGGTGGGCGTGACGACCGCGGTGGATGTCCGGTTCGGTGGCGTAGACGTAGTACACGCGGCGGATCTCGAACGGTACGTTGCGCTCCTGTTCCAGCGCGACGAGCATGCCGCCGTGGTCGCCGTGTTTCTGAAACTGGATTCGCTCGATGTCCATGGTGGTGGCCCGGCCCTGTTCGCTGGAGTGCGGCTTTTGCGGATGAGTGCCGGGGGGTGGGGGAAAGGTTGCCTGGCGGCGGTTCTTTTTCCTTTGTGTCGCCTTGATGGGTTTTTTCGGTGTCGCGCGCTGGTGGGTGGGGTGTCGCGACCTGGCCGCTTACGCGGTGGGCGTTTCCGGGTGTCGCGCTGTTGGTCGGGTTACCGCGACCTGGCCGCTTATGCAGCGGGCATTCCGGACGGCTGCCGCCGCCCGGGTCACTTTCTCTTTGCTGGCCCAAAGAGAAAGTAACCAAAGAGAAATGGCCTCAGAGCCAAGGCTCGTGGCTGGACTATGGAGAGCAGTGGGCGGTGATGGCAACGGATTAACCTGGGGCGATTCGAGGCCACCGTGCGGTTTCGGATCGGGGACTTCGAGGCATCCGTGGTGGAGAGGACGCAGGGAGGTAGGTGGTGCTGGGTGGTTTTTCGCGCCTGGTTGCTTCGTGCGTTGCGCGGATAGGTGAGCGTGTCGCCTGTGCTTTCGACTGAGGGGATAGAAGCGGTGCGCTTCGTAGGGCCCCTCACCCCGGCCCTCTCCCCGGCGGGGAGAGGGAGAAGTGCGGGACCGCCGCAACGTGGCTCGGAGAGCGTCATGCAGCAGCGTGACGAGACGCCAAGGCAACCTCTCCTTGTCTATCTCCCTGTGTCCTCTCCACTACGGATGCCTCGAAGTCACCGCTCCGAAACCGCACGGCGGCCTCGCGTCGACTCAGGTTAATCCGTTGCCATGACCTATCCCTGCTCTCCTTAGTCCAGCCACGAGCCTTGGCTCTCAGGCCATTTCTCTTTGGTTACTTTCTCTTTGGGCCAGCAAAGAGAAAGTGACCCGGGCGGCGGCAGCCGTCCGGAATGCCCGCTGCATAAGCGGCCAGGTCGCGACAACCCAAACAACAGCGCGACACACAACACCCACACAGACCAAGCGAAAACGCCCCCACAAAAAAAGCACACCACCCACCCACAACCTTTCCACCCCACCCAGGCACCCACTCCCAACAACAAAGACCAAACGCATGGGAAACGGCTGGATGGTTTCGAAACACCAAAGCACCGCGCAACACCCACAAAACACCACACACCCCCGCAGCACCCGATACCTGCACTGGCTCACCGCCCTGAGCCTGCTCGCCGTCGCCACCACCGCCCTCATCCGCGACGAAGTCGCCAGCCGCCTCGCGCGGCAATGGCTGCTCGAAGGACATCGCCACCTCGGCCTGCTGATTCTCGTGCTCGCGGCACTGCGTATCGCCCTGCGCCTTCGCCGCGGAACACATCCGCGACCCGCACAAACGCCAGCCATGCGCATCGCCGCCTGGCTCACCCACGCCGCGCTCTACGCCGCACTGCTCGCCCTGCCGCTGCTCGGCTGGGCGCTGAGCGACGCCGCCGGCAAGCCACCGCATCTGTTCGGCCTCGCGCTGCCGGCGCTGGTCGCCGAAGACGACGACCTCGCCGACCGGTTGCTCGCCTGGCACCAGGACCTCGCCTGGGTGCTGCTCGCACTGGTGTCGCTGCATATCGCGGCGGCGCTGTGGCACCACTTCATCCGGCGCGACGACGTGCTGCGCGCGATGTGGCCCGCGCGACAGACCTGAAAACCGACAAGAAAACCCCGCAGCACCCCATGCCCCTTCCCAACCCGCCTCAAGGAGGCCTCATGCTGTCTTCGCCACGCCGCGCCCGGCGACGGATCCATGCGTATGCGCTGGCCGGCGCGGGTGCAGCCGTCTCGCTGGCCTGCACTACCGCGCACGCCATTCCCGTGTATGCGCGCCAGACCGGATCGGCCTGCGCCGACTGCCACGCCGGCGCGTACGGGCCGGCGCTCACGCCGTACGGCATGCGTTTCAAGCTCAACGGCTACACCGATACTGACGGCAAGGGCTTCAAGCTGCCGGTGGGCGCGCAGTTGGTCGGCACGCGCGCCATGCCCGCGCGCGGCAACAGCAGCAACCGCCTCACCGAAGCGGACGTCTATCTGGCGGGGCGACTGACCGACCAGGTCGGCGGCTATGTGAAAGTCGAGACCGACAACGACGGCCGCAATCACTTCAACACCAAACTCAGCGATGTCGATCTGCGCTTCGTCGCCAAGGAGCTGAAGCTCGGCGGCAAGGACCTCACGCTCGGCGTGAGCGTCAACAACAACCCGGGCTTCCAGGATCCGATCGCCGCCCTGCCCGCCGCGTCGACGCTCGGCCCGCCCGGCGTCACCGGTACGGTGCTCAATCCATCCAGCCCCAGCGCGCCGGCCGACCGCGTGATCGGCGCCACGGTGTATGGCCTGTACGACTCGCACTGGTACGGCGAGGCCGGCACGTATCGCTCGCTGCAGCGCTCCACCCAGGACCGGCTCGGCTACAACCCGAACGGCGATCCGGGCGAGCTGCACGACACCGGCTACGCGCGCTTCGCCTACATGCGCGACATGCGGCGCCAGTTCTTCTCCGCCGGCGTGGTGGCGCTGACGACCAAGCGCGAACTGCCGCGCGGCGGCCCGCGCGACGATCTCACCGATCTCGGCTACGACGTCACCTACCAGTTCCTCGGCAATCGCGAGCACATCGTGCAGCTGAGCTACGTGAACATCCTGGAGCGGCGCAAGTACGGCAGCACGCCGGCCAGCCCGGTCGCACCCGGTGTGTTCGCCAAGCCGCGCGGCATGGTGCACGACCAGACGCTCACCGCCGCCTATACCTTCCAGCAGACCTACACGCTGCTGGTCTCGCACCTGGTGAGCACGGGTTCGCGCGACGAGGCGCGCTTCATTCCGTACGGCGTGCCCGATACCACGGCCAATCTGATCAGCCTGTACTGGGCGCCGTTCGGCAAGGACGACTCGTTCACGTCGGTCGCCAACCTCAAGCTGGCCGCGACCTGGTTCCGCTTCCGCCGTTTCAACGGCAGCCGCACGAATATCTTCGGCGCGCCCGGCACGAACGCCGGCGACTTCAATGCCTTTTCCCTTTCCGCCAGCGTGGCGTTCTGAGCATGACCGACATGACGAATCGCAGCATTCTCCTGACGCGAAACTTGCGCGCCATCGCGCTGGCCGCCCTCCTTCTGGCGTGGATCGCGCCGCCGGCGCATGCCGGCGACGCCGAGGCGGGCAAGGATGTCTTCAAGACCGAATGCGCCGAATGCCACAGCATCAAGGAAGGCCGCCACAAAAAAGGCCCGAGCCTGTTCGGCGTGGTCGGGCGCAAGGCCGCCGCGCTGCCGGACTACGAGTACTCGGATGCCTTGCGCGCACAGAGCGCGTGGACGTGGACACCGGAACAGCTTCACGCTTATCTCGCGCAACCGGCCAAGCGCGCCAATCCCGGCACGAAAATGAAATACGATGGCCTGAGCGATCAGAAACAGCTCGACGATCTGATCACCTACCTGGGCACACTTCACTGACGACCGGGCGCATGTACCTACGATCTTGTCCGCGCCGCGCCGCCATGGCGGCGCACGCCTGAAGCCGGCCGTGGCGACGCGGCGCATCCATGCACCCGATCCGGGGCCGCCGAAACCGCCCGCCGGGTGGCACCTGCGCCACGCCTGCGGCGGCGCCCTCGCGCTGGGGATCATGTTGCCGCTGCACGCACACGCGGGCGACATCAGCGGCGCGCTCGCGCTCAGCTCGCAACTGATCGACCGCGGCCAGCCCATCACCCCGGCCACGCCCATCGTGCAAGGCAACCTGGCCTGGACGTCCAGCGCGGGATGGGCTTTCGGCGTCGCCGGCAGCGCGCGCATCCATGCGCCGGGCGGCCATTTCGTGGAAGCCACCGCGCAGGCGGCGCGCTACTGGTCGCTGTCCGGCGACTGGTCCATGCAGGCCAGTGCGCTCTACTACAAATACCCGCGGCGCTGGCGCTTCTTCGACCGCGCCGAGGCCGGCCTGCACTGGACCTGGCGCGACGTGCTCACCTTCGGCGTCTCGGCCACGTCCACCGTCCACGACGACAGCGGCCACCTGCGCGAGGCGGCCGATGCCACCTTTCACTGGCCGCTGACCCGGCACCTCTCGCTATCGGCCGGCGCCGGCGTGGCCCGCGCCTTCGTCGCCCCCTACAAACCCTACCGCTATGGCCAGGCCGGTCTGGCCTGGACCCAGGGCCCGTGGCGCGTGGAAGTGCTGCGCGTCGCCACCGACCAGGAGTACAAATACCGGCAGGCCTACCCGACGCTGCAACATTGGGTGGCTACCTTGCAGTGGTCTTTCTAAGGGCCCCTCTGCGCCCCGTTCTCGACGAACGCAACCTTTTCGCCCGGAACCGGCACCCAGGGGGACAGTCTCCACCGCCTCCGACCGGTGATACGCCCATGAACGACGCCGATATCGAAGCCGATAGTGCCGACCGCCAGCTGCTCCAGCGCATGGCGGCTGGCGATCGCGCGGCCCTTGCCACGCTGTATCGCGGCTACCACGGCCGCTTGTGCCGGTTTCTCTCGCGTCTGACCCGACGACCTGACGTCATCGAAGAAGTCATCAACGACTGCTTCTGGATCGCCTGGCAGAAAGCCGGGACGTTCCAGGGCGATTCGCGCGTCTCCACCTGGATCATGGGCATCGCCTACCGCTGCGGCCTCAAGGCTCTGCGCCAGCACGGCGACGAACCGATCGAGGACGACAGCCTGTATGGCGAGCGCGCGCCGAGCCATGACCCGGGCGAGGAACACGAAATGCGCGACTGGCTGGGCAAGGCGCTGGACTGCCTCAGCGTGGACCAGCGCGCCGTCCTGGAGCTGGTCTATGGTGTGGGACATTCGCTCAACGATGTGGCGGTGATCATGCAGTGCCCGGTGGGTACGGTGAAGGCCCGCCTGTTCCATGCGCGGGTAAAGCTGCGCAATGTTCTGCCGGAACTGGCCGGCGATTCGTCCATGCAACTCGGGAGGGCACCATGAGTTTTACCGTCAGCACCCGCAGGGAATGCGCCCGCGCCTGGGACGCGATGCCCTGGGTGTTGCAGCACACCGCCTCGGCCGAGCAGACCGAATGGCTGGCCAGCCATCTGGCGGAGTGCGCTTCCTGCCGTGCGGAATACGAACGCCAAAGCTTTCTGCAGCAAGCCATGCAACTTCCTCCCGACATCACCCTGGACGCCAACGCCGGATTGAAGCGTCTGCTCGATCGGCTCGATGCCCATGACACCGAAGCGGCGACGCCGGCGCCCGTGCGTGCGCGCGCCGGCGGCTGGCTCACCCGCGCGCTCGTGGCGGCCGTGCTGCTGCAGGCCGTCGGCATCGGCATCCTGGGCATGAAACTGCGGAACGGGGAAAACCCCGCCTACCGCACCTTCAGCCAGACCTCCGCCGCCGTCGCGCCGGCCGGCGCGATCCACGTCGTACCGGACGCCGGCATGTCGCTGGCCGACTGGAATACCGCGATGCGCGCGCTGCACCTGCAGGTGATCGGCGGCCCCAACGACGTAGGCGCCTATACCGTCGCGCCCGTCGCCAAGGGCGTGGTCACCGCGGACATCCTGCGGCAGCTGCGCGCCACGCGCGGCATCCGCATGGCGGAACCCGTCGCCGACACGCCATGAGAGCCTGTGCACGGGCGGCCATCGTGTTGGCGGCGCTCGCGCTGAGCGCCTGCGCCACCACGCGTGCGCCGTTGGCCGCATCGCGTGAGGCGGCCGCCACGGCGAGTCCGGCGGCGATGGACAGTGCGCGCGACATCGTGCTGGCCGTGGCCAACCCGATCGATCCGCCGGCCACCCACGCCGGCTCCACCCTGCTCGGCTACACCCCGCCGGCCAACTACGGCGCCGGCCAGCGCGCGGCCTCCCTGCTGGCGACGCTCAAGCAGCAATACGGCCTGCGCGAAGTCACCGGCTGGCCGATCAAGGCGCTGGGCCTGTATTGCCTGGTGCTGGAGCCGCCGCCGGGCATGGAGCGCGATGCGCTGATCAAAGCCTTGAACGAGGACGGGCGCGTCCAGCTGGCGCAGCCGTTGCAGGATTACGCCGTCTACTCCGACGACCCGCCCGCCGCCGATACGCGCAGCGGCGTGCATCACTACAACGACCCCTACGCCGATCTCCAGCGCGGCTTCGTGGAAACCGATGCGGCGCGCGCCCATGCGACCAGCCAGGGCCGCGGCGTGCGCGTGGCGGTGGTCGACACCGGCGCGGATCTCAATCATCCGGACCTGCAAGGGCGCATCGCCGATCAGCACAACACGGTGGACACCGACGCCGACCGCTTCAATCGCGACGCGCACGGCACCGAAGTGGCCGGCATCATCGCCGCGACCGGCGACAACCACGTGGGCATCGTCGGCATTGCGCCGAAGGCCACGCTCAGTCTCTACAAGGCGTGCTGGTATGGCGACGACAGCCGGGCCGGCGCGCGCTGCAATTCATTCACGCTGGCCAAGGCCCTGGCGGCGGTGCTGGATACCGACGCGCGCATCGTCAATCTCAGTCTCGGCGGCCCGGCCGATCCACTGCTGGGCAAGCTTCTGGATGTACTGCTCAAACAAGGACGCCTGGTGGTCGCCGCGCTGCCGCCAGACGGGCGCGTCGGCGGTTTTCCCGATAACGCGCCGGGCGTGATCGTGGTGCGCGCCGGCAGTGGATCGAATGCGCCGCCCGACGTGGTGAGCGCGCCGGGCAAGGACATCCTCACCACCCAGCCCGGCGGCGGCTACGACTTCAGCTCGGGATCCTCGATGGCCGCCGCGCACGTCAGCGGCATTCTTGCTTTGCTGCTGGCGGTGGCGCCGGAACTGGACGCCGCATCGGCGAAGCAGCTGCTGCTGGCGAGCGGCAGCGTGACCGGTGGCGCCAGGCAAGTGAACGCGGCGATCGCCGTGGATGCGCTGGGGCAGCGGATCGCGCAACGCGCCAGGGCGCACTGAATCGCGCGCCCGGCTTGACCTTCAGGCCCGCCGCTGCGTGGGCAGGAATACCATCGACGGCTCGTGCGCGTGGGCGATTTCCACCGTGACGTGCACCAGCTCCTCGTGCACCGACAGATAGCCGCGGACCGCCGCGGCCGTCAGCGGCTGCTGGCTGACCAGGCCGAGAATGCAGGCATAGCGTCCCTTGCCGACGCGCCATACGTGCAGGTCGCTGATCGCCGCCTGCGGCATCCGCTGGGCCACCACCTCGCGGATCTCCTGCACCACCGGCGCATCCATGTCCGCATCCAGCAGGATGCGGCCCGATTGCTTGAGCAGGCTGGCCGCCCACCGCGCGACCAGGCCCGCGCCGACGATGCCCATCACCGGGTCCAGCCAGTTGGCACCGAAATACTTGCCGCCCAGCAGGGCCAGGATCGCCAGCACTGAGGTGGCCGCGTCGGCGATCACGTGCAGATACGCGGAGCGCAAGTTGATGTCGTGATGGTGGGCGTGTCCGGCGTGGCCATGAGCCTCATCATGATGATGGCCGTGATCGTGACCATGGTCGTGATGATGGCCGTCCTTGAGCAGCCATGCGCACAGCAGATTGACCAGCAGACCCACCGCCGCGATGGCCACCGCTTCGTCGTAATGGATCGGCGCCGGCTCGAACAGGCGTTCCACCGACTGCACCAGCATCAGCAACGCCACCACCCCCAGCAGCAAGGCGCTGCTGTAGCCGCCCAGCACTTCGATCTTCCAGGTGCCGAACGCGAAGCGGGCATCCGTGGCCAGTCGCCTCGCCAGCACGTAGGCACCGACGGAAAGACCCAGCGCCAGCGCGTGCGAACTCATGTGCCAGCCGTCGGCCAGCAGCGCCATCGAGTTGAGCGCGTAACCGCCGGCGATCTCCACCACCATCATCACCGCGGTGATGACCACGGCGCGCAGCGTGTTCTTCTCCGCCAGCGGATTCCCTTCGTTGAACCGGTGGACGTGCATGAAGGGCGACGGATCGGGCGCGCTCACGGGCGATTCCTCAAATGACGTATACCCCCCTATACTATCCAGATCATCGGGAGGCCGCCATGTCGCACACCATCGGCAACAAGAAAGCGCTCATCACGCGGGTCCGCCGCATCGGCGGCCAGGTCGCCTCGCTGGAACGGGCGCTGGAAGCGGACACCGATTGCGGCGTGGTGCTGCAGCAGGTCGCATCCATCCGCGGCGCCGTGCAGGGCTTGATGAGCCAGCTGCTGGAAGAACACCTGCGCGAGCACGTCACGGACAACCATCCCAAGGCAGTACGCGAACTCGAGCCGGTGCTGGCGATCCTGCGCAGTTACCTGCGCTGACGCCCGCTCACAGGCGATACTGCAAGCCCAGCGACCACAACCGTCCCGGCTCCAGCTGCAAGCCGTTCACCCGCTGCCACAGCGGCCATTGCACGAACGCGAACGCATCCAGCCGCGGCGTGAGCTTCACGCCGAGCCCGGGGCTGATATAAGCGAGCACCGCGCCGCTGTTGGGGCGGTCTGCCTGCGCACCGCTTTCGCGCCGTTCGCCGTGCAGGTTCAGCTGGATCTGCGGCGTGAAGCGACCGGCGTCGAGATAACGCAGGCCCAGGTTGAGATTGAGCGAATTGCCGGGCCGGAAATGGTCGCGCGCATCCAGCGCCACCTGCGCCATCGCCTGGCCGAAGTAACCGACCGACTCGCTGAGGTAGCCGAACTTGTAGATGCCCAGCAGCGCATCCGTCGTGCCGGTGCCCAGCTGCAGGCCGCGATCCAGCAAGGCACCCGCCTGCGGGCCCGAGGCGAAGTTCTGCTTGAAACGCCCGGTCGGCAGCTTCAGGCCGAACTGCATGCCGATGCCGGCGTCTTCGCTCCAGCCTTGATAACGCAGCACCACGCGCAAGTCGCCGATACCGCGTGCATCGGACGTCGACACAGCCGTATCTCCCTCACCGATCGTCTGATGATGGCGGTCCATGTATGGCAACTGCAGCGATAACCCCCAGTAGCGGGAGAAGTTGTAGTCGGCGCCCAGCAGCGTGTTGCGGTTGATGGTCTTGCGCTGCACTTCCTGGTCGGCCGGATAGTCGAACGAGGCACGGCTGACGCGGTCGGTGCCGCTGCGCAGCTGGGACTGGTTGAAGTAATCCTCGCGCAGGCTCAGATGCCAGCCCAGGCTGGTGGCGTAGCCCTGGCTGGACCAGTCGGAATTGAGCGAACACCCGCAGGTGGAACAGGCGGCGGCGAAACCGGGCGCGGCGAGCGCGGCGGCAGCCAGCACGGGGGAAAGAAAGCGTCGGATGGATGACATGGTTCGAGGCCTCGCAGGCGCCATTGCATGATAGGCCGCGGCGCATTTGCGCGCCGCGGAAAAGTCACAGACCGAGATCGAATTTGAGCCAGCCCGTACGGCCTGGCTCATTCACGCGCACGGTATTCACGTAGCCGGCGAGCCCGGCGTTGGCTGCGTTGACGTGCTCGGCATAGGTCTTGCCGAACAGGTTGTCGATACCCGCGCTGAGCGTGAGCCCGTGGCCCAAGCGATAACCCGCATTGAGCGAGAACACGCCGAAACCGCCGCTGGGGCCGAGATCCTGTCCGACCAGATTGCCCTCGCCCGCCGCCACGCGCCGCTGCGCGGCGGCGAGTCGCCACAACGCACCGGCCGACCACGCGCCGGTGTCGTAAGTCAGGCCAAGACGCGCCTCCAGCGGCGGCAGCTGCGGCAACGGATGCTGTTCCGTGCGATTGACGCCCCACGCGTAGGCCACGGTCGCATCGAGCTTCCACCGCGCCGCCAGCGCGTACACCATGCCCGCCTCGCCGCCGGCGATACGCGCCCGAACATTCAGCGCGCGTCCTCCGGCCATGCCCTGGCCGTAGCGGAACAGAATGAAGTCATCCACCACGCCCGCGTAGCCGGAGACCCACGCCTGCAACCGCGCCGTGCGGTATTGCAGGCCCAGGTCCAGCTGCGTGGTCTTCTCCGGACGCAGGCTGGAAAAAGAGGCCAGCGTCTTGTCGGCGTGCTGGCCGAACAGCTCCCAGTAATCGGGAAAGCGGCGCACGTGGCCGACGCCGGCATAGAACGTCGCCGGCAGTTCGGCGAAATCATGCTCGTAGCGCACGAAGCCGGAGGGCAGCGTGGCGCCGCGGCGCGCATCGGCGGTGATGCCTGCGCGCGCGTCCATGCCCATACCCATGCCGCCATCGGCCAGCGCCAGCCCATAGCCATGCGCCGTGGCACGATCCACGCGCAGGCCGCCGATCAACCGTTCGCCTCGCGCCATCGTCCAGCGCGCTTCACCGAACGCGCCGAGGTTGCGCAGGCGTGCATCGCGTTCGCGGGGCTGCTCGCGATAGTCGCCCATCGGGCTGCCCGGCGGCCCGCCGTTGCGTGCGGTGTGCGTGCTGATCGAGCCATCGATGCCGGCATCGAGCTGCCATGCCTCCGGCCAGATCCAGCGGCCGGCCATGCGACCGCCGACCGTGCGGCGGTCCACGTCGCTGGCCATCGCCATCGGCATCATGCTGTGCGGATCGGGTTGGCGCAGCGTGTAGTTGTCCATCACGTGGTCGGCGTAGTTGTAGTAGACCTGCGCCTCCAGCGTGTCGAAAGCGCCGCCCAGCCGGCGACGCTCGACCTTCATTGCCGCGCTTTCGCGCAGGAACTGCGCGCCGTCCATCCCGCTGAAGGCGTACGCGGCATGGCCATTGCCCTTGCCGGCGGTCAGTTCCACGCGCGTGTCGTCGTCCGGCGTCCAGCCCAGCGCGGCGTCGGCGTTCCAGCGGTCGTAGGCCGAATGCACGCGGCGGCCGTCGCCATCGCGGTAATCCTGCGCATGCGTGTGGTTGGCGCGCAGCTCCACGTAACCCTCGGGCGTGCCCGCGCGCGCATCGGCCAGCTGATCGTTGCGTCCGGCGGAACCGCCCAGCACGCTGCCCTGGAAGCTGGCCGCGGGCGCGGCATAGCGGGTGAATTCGCGCTCGAACAGCACCGTGCCGGCGGAATTGCCGGGCCCATAGCGCACCGTCTGCGGCCCCTTGATGACCGTCACCTTGTCGAACAACTGCGGCGAGATGTACGCCGTGGGCGGATCCATGCGCGATGGACAGCCGCCGCCGATCTGGCCACCGTCGATCTGAATGTTGAGGCGCGAACCGGCCATGCCGCGCAACAGCGGATCGCCGTTGCTGCCGCCTTTGCGGATGCTGGCGAAGCCAGGGATGCTCTTGAGGAAATCCGCGCCGTCGCTGGCCGGCACGGGCTGGCGCGGCGCCTTGGGATCCGTCTCCACGGTGAGCGGATCGGTCTGCATCGGCGCGGTGACGACCACCGGCGGCAAGGTCTGCGGCAACGGTTCGGCATAGGCGGAAGGCGCCGCCAGCGCGGCGACGGCCGCCGCTACGCGGGCACGGCGGCATGGAAGAACGAACGACGACGGGCGCGCGCGAACGCGCCCGTGCACGGGCATGGCAAACATGTCAGTCCTTGAGATAGGCGAACAACGCGACCCGCGCGAGTCGTCGCGCAGGTTCGATCGGAAGCGATCAGGCGTTGACGCGCACCGGCGGACCGCGGGGTGCGGCGACCAGGCATCCGCGCCGCGTCGCGGCGGGTTCGGCCCGCGACGGCATGACATCGCGCGAAGGCAACGGCCGCGGCGGCGGCAGCCATAGCGCGCTGCCGAGCGCCGGGCTATGGCCGAGCAGTCCGCAGTAGCCGCACTTCTCCATCGACGAGGGCGCATGCGGATCGGGCGTCGACGGCTGCCCGCCGTGCCCGGCATGTTCGTCGCAATGCATGCCCATGTCCGCCATGGCGGATGGCGACGGCAGCAGCCGGGATACCACCGGCGCACCCACGAGCAGCGCCATGGCGGCGAAAGCCAGCCATGCGATGAGCCGCTTGCGTGTGCTCGAAAGAATCACATCGTCCCCTGGCGCCGGATCGAGGCGCCCGCGCCGGCATCATCCCATGGGCGGACAACGGGCGGCGGCGACAAAACGTCGCTCTTCCGCAGCCCGCGCGTGCGGGCCATTCGCCGGCGCGAGGCGCGGGCTACCATGCGCCGTCCCGCCTACCCACAGGTTCCGATGACGCCGCCACGCCACCCTCGCCTGCAGACCCCGACCTTGGGCAGTTCGCTGGTCGAAGCGACGGCCACCTTGCTCGCCGCGATCGCCACCATGCTGTGCGCCGGCCTGTTCGCGCCAGGCCCCGGCCCTGCGGTGATGGCCGTGGTGCTATGCGTATCGCTGTCGAACAGTCAGCTCGACCGCGACCTGCGCGGCCGGCTGGAAGCGGTGGCGGTGTTGCCGCTGGTGGGACTGGGCGCGCTGGGCATCGGCCTGCTGCTGCGCCATCTGCCCTGGCTGGGCGCGACGACCTTCGTGGCGGGCATGTCGGTGTCCATCTGGCTGCGTCGTTTCGGGCCGGCCGCACAGCGCGCCGGCAGCCTGATCGCGCTGCCGCTGGTGGCGCTGCTCACCGTGCCGCATGCCGGGTCCGTCGCGCATGGTGCACTGCCGGCCTTTCTCGTGCCCATCGTGGTCGCGCTGCTGGCCCTGGGCTGGGTGACGCTGGCGCATCTGCTCACGCGCCGCGTGCAACGCCGAGCCCCGTTCGACCCCGCCGGACCGGCGCCCGACGAACCTGCACCCGGCCAGACGCAGCCCGGCGCGCAGCGATTGCCGCCGAGCACGCGCATGGCGCTGCAGATGGCCGTGGCGCTGGCGCTCGCCTTCGTGGTCGGCGTCAGCGTCTTTCCCGATCGCTGGGCCTGGGTGGTACTCACGGCATTCATCGTCAACAGCGGCAACCGCGGACGCCTGGACGTGCTCTACAAGAGCGGCATGCGCATCGTCGGCGCGGCGGCCGGCACCGTGATCGCCCTGCTGCTCCATGCGCATGCGCTTGCCAGCCCGTCCGTCGCCGGCGCGCTGACCCTCGCCGCGTTGTTTTTCGGCCTGTGGCTGCGCCCGTTCGGCTATGCGTGGTGGGCGCTGTTCGTCACCGTGGCGCTGGCGCTGCTGCAAGGCTTTGCCGACGCCTCCCCGGCCGCCCTGCTCGGCCAGCGACTGGAAGAAATCGTCATTGGCGCGGCCATCGGCGTCGGCGCGGCGTGGTGGGTCCTGCCGGTGCGTTCCACCGACGTGCTGCGCCGACGCCTCGCCGACGCGCTGGCCGCGCTCGCCGAAGCCATCGACCCCGCGACGCCGATGCGCAGCCCTGCCCGTTTCGAAGCCGCGCTGACACAGGTGCAACAAGTGCTTCCGCCGTTCCGCGCGATCCGCCTGCTCACCCGACGCGCCCATGCGATGCAAGCGGACTGGGCGGATACGCTGCTGGCCTGCCACGCGCCGGCGGTCGCGCTGATCGAACGCGGCGCCACGCCGGGCCGGGTGCGCCAGGCCGTGGGCGCGGCGCGCAAGGCGCTGCGCGAACCGGCTGCCTTGCAGATGGCATTGAGCGAGGTGCGGACAGCGCTGGCGGAGCACTGACGCCGCGCGCCAGGCGAGCGCCGCCACACCGCGTGCGCGGCGCATCGACATGGGCTGAACAGCGCGGGCGTTATGCAGGCGACTCGGTACCGCCGATCGCTCTTCCACGCCCGAGGCCGCTCCCCATGTCTTCCAACCTCAGCCGCGAACACCTGCCCGACACCGACGCGCAAACCATCGAACGCATCTACCGCGAGTGGGACCGCACCTGGTCCGAAGACGACCTCGACGCGATGATCGCCCTCTACGCACCGGATGCCACGCTGGAAAGTCCGCTGGTCCCTCATCTGCTCGGCGGCAATGTCGGCGCAATCAAAGGCCGCGATGCGATCCGCCAGCTGCTCGGCAAAGCCGCACCGCGCAAACCCGGCAGCCGCCATTTTTTTCGCCGTGGCTATTTCACCGACGGCGCCTTCCTGATGTGGGAATACCCGCGCGAAACGCCGGATGGCGAGCAGATGGATTTCGTCGAGATCATGGAAATCCGCGGTGGCCTGATCCAGGCCCACCGCGTGTACTGGGGCTGGCGCGGCGTGGAGGTGATCAAGGCCGATGCGTATTACAAGGACACATAGCCGCGGGCATCGGCACGCCCGCGCCGCGCATCATGGCTGTCGCGCGCGCCAAGCCAGCACTTCGCCCGGAAAGACCGACCGCGCATCGATCCCCACCGCTTCGCAGGCGTCCATCGCATAGGCCAATGCGCGCATTGCCTGCCCCGTGGCCAGCTCCGCCGGTACGTTGAACGCTTCATACTCGATCGCCTCCAGCAGTTTCAGCGACCAG
Source organism: Dyella sp. CR10 (assembly GCF_055814425.1). Lineage (NCBI taxonomy): Bacteria > Pseudomonadati > Pseudomonadota > Gammaproteobacteria > Lysobacterales > Rhodanobacteraceae > Dyella > Dyella sp. CR10. The sequence goes on along the minus strand of NZ_CP185986.1, from coordinate 1,627,886 downwards.
TCGTAAAAAGCGTCCGACTGCGCCTCGAACATGCCGCGCACCCACGTGCGCAAGGCATGGATCGGATAGCCGCCGCGGGCGGCGAACTCGTGCAGGCGCGCCGAGACCAGCGGCTCGACGCCACGCAGCCATTCGCTGTAGCCGGCCGCCCGGTCGGCGATGACCAGCGGCGCCGGCGAGCGCTCTTCGGCATGGCGCAGCAGAATGTCGCGCTCGATCGCACGCGCCTGTGCCACTTTCTCCACTTCCAGCAGCAGACCGCGCTCCAGGTCGAAGTAATCGAAGAAGCGACGATGCAGCGTGCGGAAACGCTCCAGCGGTTCCCGCGAGAAACCGATCTTCAGCAGATCCTGGTCGCGGCACGGCAGCATGTACACGTAGCTGCGGCCTTTGCCGAGCGTGCGGGGCGGGAGGAAATCGTCCATGGCGGCGATCATGCACCGATCCGCGCCGCGGGCGCGTGCCGGCGCCAGGCTTGCCGCCTTCCTCACGCCCGCCTGTCGCCGGTTTCACGCGGCCGCTGGAAGCATCGCGCGCATGTCTCCCCGAGCCGCGCGACTGGCCACGCCACAGGCGGATGCCGCCGCCGAAGGCCTGGTCTATGTGCACGACGACCAGCCCGGCCTGCGACGCCGCCGCCATGGCAAGGGCTTCGTCTATATCGATGCGCGCGGCCGCCGCATCACGCGCGCCGCCGAGCTCGAGCGCATCCGGCGGCTGGTGATTCCACCGGCTTACGTCGACGTATGGATCTGCCCGAATCCGCGCGGCCATCTGCAAGCTACCGGACGCGATGCGCGCGGCCGCAAGCAATACCGCTACCACCCGAGCTGGCGGCGAGTGCGCGATGCCGGCAAGTTCGTGCACATCCGCGCGTTCGGCAAGGCACTGCCGCGCCTGCGCCGCAAAGTGCGGCGCGACCTCGCCCTGCCCGGCTGGCCCCGCGAGAAAGTGCTGGCGCTGGTCGTGCGCCTGCTCGACCAGACGCTCATCCGCGTAGGCAATGAAGCTTATGCCAACGACAACGGCCACTACGGCCTCACTACCTTGCGTTCACGCCATGTGCGGCCGGAAGCCGGCCGCCTGCGCCTGAGCTTCCGGGCCAAGAGCGGCAAGCGAATGGAGCTGACGCTGAGCGACCGAAGGCTGGTGCGCCTGCTGCGGCGCGCGCAGCAACTGCCCGGGCAACGCCTGTTCCAGTACCGCGACGACGACGGCAGGTACCGCGCGGTCGATTCGGGCATGGTCAACGACTACGTGCGCGAAGCCAGCGGTGGCGATTTCACCGCGAAGGACTTCCGCACCTGGGCCGGCACGGTACGCGCCATTGCCCTGCTCGCCGACACGCCAGCCGCCGGGAGCCGGCACGCACGCACTGCCGCCGCGCGGCAGGTGGTGTGCGAGGTGGCGCGGATGCTCGGCAACACGCCGGCCGTATGCCGCGCGTCGTACATCCACCCACACGCCTTCGAAGCCTGGGAAGCCGGCCGCCTGCAGCACATCGCGGGGATGCCGCCGCGGAAGCTCGAGCAGGCCGTGCTGCGCTGCCTCGCGCGAAACCCAAATTAGACGGAAGTCCGCAACGCGCGGATCGCCTCCACGAACGCTTCGCCGGCTTCCAGCGGAAGGTATTCGCCGGCACCGGCGATGCGGCGCGACCCAAGGTGGCGTACGCCCTTGGCTGCCAGGCCGCGCGTGTAGGACTGCATCGCGGTGGCATCGGCACCCGCGTCGCCGCACAGGGAGCAGCAGCGCGGGGCGAGTCGGATCGCCGCTGTAGCTGACGGCGATATGCAGGCCGGCGACCTCGACGCTAGCGGTGCGCATGGGCATTCGCCTCCGCGGTGAGGCGCCAGGGAAACGGCCGCTAGATAGCACCCGGCGCGTGATGGCCGGGCGAGACGCCGGTCAAGGGGATGTGGTCTCGCGCATGACCCCACGCGGCCCTCTCCCCGCCGGGAAACGGGCCGCGGCGAGCGGCGCTACGGAGCGCCGCCGCCATGCATCACTGCGCGCGCCGCTTCGCCACTTCATCCGCGGTGAGCACCGCCGGCTTGCCGCCGAAATGGATCAGCACGAAGTTGCCCAGCGCCGCGACTTCCGCATCCGTGTAGGCATGACCGAACGGTGGCATCGCGGCCTGCCCGTGCAGCGACGACCCTTGCAGGATGATCTGAGTGAGGTTGTGCGCTTCCGGATCGTTCGCGCTGCGCGCGCCGAGCAAGGCGGCGACATCGCCCTGGCGGCCCTGGCCGTTCCACAGGTGACAGCCGGCGCAGGCTCCCTGGAACAGATGCTGGCCGAGGCCGCCCTGCGCCAGCTCGTCCGCGCCCGGGGCCAGGGCATTCGAAGCCAATGCCAGCGGCGGGTGCTCGTTCACTTCACTGCCGGAGGCGCCCTGCTGCGGCGGCACATCGCGCAGATAAGCGACCAGCGCACCGATGTCCTCCGGCGTCAGGTAGCGCAGGCTGTATTCCACCGCTTCGCCCATCGGGCCCGATGCGGTGCCACGCCCGCTGGCGTGCCCCTTGGACAGGTAATCGGTGAGCTGCTGATCGGTCCACCCGCCGATGCCGTACGTCTTGTCGGAGGTGATGTTGTAGGCCTTCCAGCCCTGCAGCACCTGGCCGCCCAGGGCCTGGCCGCCTTTCATCGCATACAAGGCGTTGCGCGGCGTATGGCACTCGCCGCAATGGCCCAGCGCCGTCGCCAGATATGCGCCGCGATTCCACGCGGGGCTCTTGCCCTCCACCGGCGCGAAACGCTCTTTCTTCAGGAACAGCGCGTTCCAAAGGCTCAGCGCCCAGCGCTGATTGAACGGAAACGACAGTTCGTTCGCCTTGGCCGCCGCATGCGCGGGCGGCAGGCTGAACAGATACGTCTTGATGGCGAGTACGTCATCGCGGCTCAACGCGGTGTACGAGGTGTACGGAAAAGCCGGATACAGCGGCTGGCCGTCCCGGCGCACGCCGGCGTGCAGCGCGCGCACGAAGTCGTCGTCGCTGTAGTTGCCGATGCCGGTGTCCTTGTCCGCCGTGATGTTGGTGGAATAGATGGTGCCGAACGGCGTCTTGAAGGCGAGACCACCCGTGAACGGCTGCCCACCCGGCACGGTGTGGCAGGCCACGCAGTCGGCGGCGCGTGTGAGGTACTCGCCGCGCGCCACCGGGTCGGTGATGCTGGCCGGCGCGCCCGCGACCGCGGGCGGCGGCGCATTGGTTTCCTTGCCGTCGCGGACGGTGAACCAGGCGTAGGCCGCAAACACCACTGCGCCGGCCACGATGACACCTACCAGGGTGAGAATCGCGCGCCCGAGTTTCATACCGCCTCCTTGCCGCTGGCAGCAGCGGCGTCGAACGCATCGGTGATCACGGCCTTCAAGGCTTCGGCGCCCTGCACCAGCGCCGAGCGCTCGAAGGGATAACTGCGCAGGCGCACGCCGGTAGCCGCAAAGATCGCATTGGCCAGGGTCGGCAGCGCCATCACGGTGCCGGTTTCGCCGATGCCGCCGGGCGCTTCCTTGCTATCGACGATGTGCACCTCGATCGAGGGCGTCTCGTTGATGCGCATCATGCGGTAGTCGTTGAAGTTGCTCTGCTCCACCGCACCGTTCTTGAGCGTGATGCCGTTGTACAGCGCGGCCGTCCAGCCGAACACCAGGCCGCCCTGGATCTGCGCCTCGACCGTGTTGGGATTGACCACGGTGCCGCAATCGACCGCCGCGACGGCGCGCAGCAGCTTGATCTCGCCTTGCGGCGACACCTCCGCATCGGCGATCACGCACAGATAGCTGCCGAACGGCGCCGCCACCGCCACGCCGCGGCCGACCCGCGCCGGCAGCTTGCCTTCGCCCCAGCCGGCCTTCCTGGCCGCCAGCTCCAGCACGGCGAGCGCGCGCGGGTTCTTCTGCAGCAGCGCGCGGCGATAGGCCAGCGGGTCCTTGCCGGCCGCATGCGCCAGCTCATCGATGAAACCTTCGACCACGAACACGTTATGGGTCGGGCCGACGCCGCGCCACCACCCCAGATGCACGCCCTCGGGCATATCGTGGCGCACCCAGTCCACACGCATGTTCGGCAGGTCGTAGGGCAATTCGGCGGCGCATTCCACGGCATCCGAATCCAGGCCGTTCTTGCCCATCGCCGGCGGCGCGAAGGTGGCGAGCACCGAGCCGCTGGTGATGCGATGCGTCCATGCCGCGGGCTTGCCGTCGCCATCGAGCGTGGCAGCGATACGGTCGTAATAGGCAGGACGATAGCGGTCGTGCGTCATGTCCTCTTCGCGCGTCCACACCACCTTGAGCGGATAGTTGACCTGGCGCGCGAACGCCACCGCCTGCTCCGGCGGGTCCTCGAACAGCCTTCGCCCGAAGCCGCCGCCCATGTACTGGTTATGCACCACGATGGTCTCGGGCTTCAGGCCCGTGATCCTGGCAGCGACATCGACCACGCGCGCCGGCACCTGGGTGCCGGTCCAGATCTCGCAGCCGTCCTGGCGCACGTGCACGATCGCGTTCTGCGGCTCCATCGTCGCGTGCGCGAGCAGTGGCAGCTGATACACCGCCTCCACCGCCTTGCCTTTCATGCCATCGACGTGCCCTGCCTCGCGCCCCAGGATGGGCGTGCCGTTCTTCGACGCCTCGGCCAGGTCCTTGAACAACTGATCGGTGGAGTAATGCGCGTTGGAGCCGTGATCCCACACGATGTCCAGCGCGTCCATCGCCTGCTTCGCCGCCCAGAAGTGCTCGCCCACCGTGGCCACCGCGTCGGCGATCTTCAGCACCGTGACGTAGCCCGGCACCTGCCGCGCGCGCGTGTCGTCGACCGAGACCAGCTTGCCGCCGAGGGTCGGGCAAGCCTTGACCGTAGCGATTTTCATGTCGGGCACGCGGATGTCGATGCCGAAAGGCAGCGAACCGTCTACCTTGCCGGCGGTGTCCACGCGCCGCAGCGGCTTGCCGATCAGGGCGAAGGCCGACGCCTCTTTTTCCTGCACCTTCTCCGGCACCGGCAGTTGCGCGGCCGCCGCGGCCACGTCGCCGTAGCCGAGCGTGCGGCCGCTCGCATCATGCCGGATCACGCCGCGCGCCACCTTGCACTGCGACGGCTCGACCTTCCAGCGCGCAGCCGCGGCATTGACCAGCAAGGCGCGCGCGGCGGCGCCGGCCTGGCGCAGCGTGGTCCAGCAGAAACGAATGGTGGTGGAGCCGCCGGTGGCCTGGTCGCCGAGCAGCGGATTGGCGTAGAGCTTGCGATTCGGCGGTGCGTGCTCGACGGTGATCTGGTCCAGGCCCAGGTCCATCTCCTCGGCCAGCAGCGTGGCCTGGCCGGTGTACGAGCCCTGCCCCATCTCGATGCTCGGCATCACCAGATGCACCGAGCCATCGTTGCCGACGCGGATGAACGCGTTCGGCGCGAAGGCCGGATCGCCCGCCTCGATGCGCCCGGCCTGCACGCCACGCCCCAGCACCTTGGCGCCACCGCCCAGCCACAGGAAGGCGACCACCAGGCCACCCATCTTCAGGGCTTCGCGGCGCGAGGGATTCTGCGGGCGCGCTTCGTCCAGCGGCATGTCGGTACGCGTGTTCATGCCACGTCCTCCTGCGGCAGCCGCCGCAGCACTGCGGCGGTCGCGCCAGTCTTGGCCGGCGCCTCGTTGGGAATGGTCTGCGGGACGACCTTGTCGCCCGTCGCCGCCTGCTTGATCGCCTGGCGGATGCGCACATAAGTGCCGCAGCGGCAGATGTTGCCGGACATCGCCGCATCGATCTGCGCGTCCGACGGCATCGGCGTGCCCGCCAGCAGCGCGGTGGCCGACATGATCTGGCCCGGCTGGCAGTAGCCGCATTGCACCACTTCGATGTCGAGCCAGGCCTGCTGCACTTTCTTGCCGACATCGCTCGCGCCCACGCCTTCGATGGTGGTGACAGCCTTGCCGACCGCGGCGCTCGCCGGCAGCACGCACGAACGCACCGCGACGCCGTCCAGGTGCACCGTGCACGCGCCGCATTGGGCGATGCCGCAGCCGTACTTGGTGCCGGTGAGCCCGATCACGTCGCGCAGCACCCACAGCAGCGGCATATCGTCCGGCACGTCGACCTGCCTGGATTCTCCATTGATGTTCAGGACCAGCATGACTGCCTCCGCGATGGGATGTGAGCGTTCGTGCCGCTGGCGCTAGCCGGTACTGCCGGTGCGCCAGCGGTGGTAATCGTCGGGCGTATCGATGTCGATGCGCGCCTCGGGCATGGGTACGGCAACCACGTCGCCGGCATGGCGGGCGAGCACGCCGCGCGCGCCCTCCGCGCCGCGCAGCGCCAGCAGTTCGTCGAAGAACCGCGCCGGGAACACGCACGGTGCACCGCGAACGCCGTCGCCATAAGACGCTGCGACGATGCGGCGCGGCACATCGAACCAAGCGCGCAGCAATGACTGGAGTTGCGTCGCGCCGACCGCCGGCTGGTCGCACAGACAGATGGCGATCGCGTCCAGCGCGGCATCGCGATCGAGCGCGCGGCGCACGCCGAACGCCAGCGACGCCCCCATGCCGGCCGCCCACTCGGCGTGGAACGCCGGATCCACCGCCAGGCCTGCCAGCGCGGCTTCGACCGGCGCCCGATGCGCGCCCGTCACCACCGTGACGCGCGGCGATACCCGCAGGGCCGCTTCCGCGATCCGGCGTACCTGCGGCTGCCCGTCGACGGCAAGCAGCTGCTTGGCCGCGCCGTAGCGCGCAGCCTCGCCCGCGGCGAGCACGACGATGGCGGTGGCGCGCGCAGCGGTCATGCGTGGATCGGCCCCTGCGTCCAGCTCAGGCGATCGCCCGATTTGGTGTTGAGCGCGGCAAGAATCTCCGCCGCGATGGACAAGGCGATTTCCTGCGGCGTTTCCGAACCGATATCCAGCCCGGCCGGCGCATGCAGCGGCGCCGCGGTCTCGCCCACCGCCTCGCGGATGCGCCGCGCGCGCTCGCGCGAGCCGATCACGCCCAGGTAAGCCACTGACAGCGGCGCCAGGGCCTGTGCATAGGCAAGGTCGCGCTCCACGTTGTGCGTCATCACCACCACGGCGGTGCGGCGGTCGAACGGCAAGGCGGCCGGCAGCACGGCGGGCGTCGCCACGATCGATGCGGCCGCATCGTCGAGGCTCGGCGGCAGTGCCGCGTCGGCGTGATCGACCAGCGTGACCTGCCAGCCCAGCCCGTGGCCGAGGCGCGCCAGCGCGAAGGCGCCATCGTTATGCCCGACCACGACCAGCGCGGGCTTGGGCCGCCACGTCGTCAACAGGACCTCGAAGGCGGCGCCGTCGGCTTCCACGCGTTCGACCACGGCCTGGCCGCGCGACGGAGCCGCGACAGCCATCGCCAGCACGCGCTCGGCAAGGCCCGGCGCGGGGATATCCGTCCAGTGTCCGGCGGCATGCTGGATCGAGCGCCACGGCCGCGGTGTCGACACCGCGCCGCCGCGCGCGAACACCGTCGCAACCACGCCTTCGCCGCGCGCATCGTGCAGGCGCGCCAGCTCGTCCAGAAAATGGAAATCCGGCGGGCAAAGCAAGGGCTCGATCAGCACGTCGAGTTCGCCGCCGCAGCCCATCTCCAGCATCACGTCGAAATTGGATTGGCGGTTGTACGGCACCAGCGCCGGCGTGCGCTGCTCGATCGCGCGCTGCGCGCGCAGCACGATGTCGCGTTGCGGGCAGCCGCCTGAGAGCGCGCATGTCACCTCGCCGTTGGCATGCACGAGCATGCTGGCGCCAGCACGGCGAAAGGTCGAACCCTGCGTACGCACGATCGTCGCCAGCGCCGCCGGCTCGGGCGTCGCGCGCGTGCGTAGCTGCCGTACTGCCGCGAAGAGTTGGTGAAACTCTTGCGAAGCGTTCATGAGGGTGGCTCGCCGTGGGCTGCAGCGGGCATGCTAGTCCCCCTGCGTTGCCTGGGCAATAAAGATGTCTAGGCTGGCAACGCTTTCCGCCGCCGGTCCATTGTCGTCAGATCGTGGTCATGTCACGCAAGCATGCCTCGACCGCGGCAAGTACCTCGGCCCCGTGCTCGCGATGCGGCACGTGCCCCCAGCCCTCGCCGATGCGCAAGGTCACCGGCGCCGCCGACAGCGAGGCGATACGCCTGGGATGGCGCAGCGAACCGTATTCGTCCTGATCGCCATGGATCGCCAGCACCGGACAGGCCACGCGCCGCAGTTCGTCGTCGAGGTTCCAGTCGGCGAAGGACGGCGCCGTCCATGTGTCGATCCAGGCGGACAACACCCACGGCGCCTTGTCGCCGTGATACTTGCGCAGGCGATCCACCTGCTCCGGCTGTGCGAATGTTGCCCTGGCGGCACGGATGCCTTCCAGCGTGCGTTCTTCCACGAACGCCTGCGCCGACTCCGTGACCAGCGCACGACACGCACCCGGATAGGCCGCCGCGCACGCGATCGCCATGCCGCCGCCAACGCTGTGTCCGAACGCGACGAAACGCTCCAGTGCCAGCATTTCGCGCAAGGCGCGGAAACCGTGCTGCGCTTCATCCCCCACGAAATACTCGTCGAGCTGGCCCGGATGCGGATCGGACTGGCCGAAGCCGAGCCGGTCGTAGGCGATCACCTCGCGGCCGGTGGCCTCGGCGAGGCGCTCCGGGAAATCGCGCCACAGCGCCACGCAGCCGAGCGAATCGTGGAACAGCACGATGGGCGCCGCATCCGTCGGTGCGGCCGCCGGTCGCCAGCGCCTGGCGTAGAGACGGCCCAGTTCGGTGGGGATCCAGATGTCCTGGATAGCAGGCGAAGACATGGCGTATTCGATCGGGCGGGTGCGGCAGGAGAACAGATGGCGGCCCAGCGATCAATATGGAAGGCAAACCCCCGACCTACGCAAGCGTGAGGATGGCGGCCAAGCCGCCGCCGTCGCGATTGGCCAGCCGCAACGACCCGCCGATCGACGCCATCAGCTGCGCGGCGATCGCCAAGCCCAGGCCCGAGCCGCCGGTTCCACGGTTGCGCGACGATTCCAGCCGATAGAACGGCTCCAGCACGCGCTCCAGTTCTTCCTGCAGAATGCCGGGGCCACGGTCGGCCACGGTGATCGTCAGGCCGGAGGCTTCCGTTCGCTGCGCGGACACCTCGGCGGAACCGCCGTACTTGACCGCGTTGTCGATCAGGTTGACCAGCACGCGGCGCAAGGCCTGCGGGCGAATCACCGCGGCGCCGTCGAAACGCGCCTCCATCGACACCGGCTTGCCGACATCCTGATAGTCGAACACCAGGCTTTCGAGGAACGCCCCCAGGTCCACGCGCACCGGCGCCTCGGCATCGCCATGGGCGCTGCGCGCATAGGCCACGCCTTCGCGCACCAGGTGCTCCAGCTCGCGCAGATCGTCCAGGATGCGCTGCTGCTCGGGCGAATCGTCCAGCACCTCGACGCGCAGGCGCATGCGGGTGATCGGTGTCTGCAGGTCGTGGGAGATCGCCGCCAGGATGTGCAGGCGCTCTTTGAGGTGCCGCGCGATGCGCTCCTGCATCGTATTGAACGCGCGCGCCGCGTGCGCCACTTCGGTGGGGCCGTCCTGCGCCATGCGCGGGCCGCCGGCGGCGGGCGTCATCGCGTCGGCGGCCGCCGCGAGCGCCGACAGCGGCCGCGTCGCCAGGCGCACGGCGAACCAGGTACAGAGCAGCAGCAGGATCACCTGCGACACGAACACGAACGGCAGCCAGGTCGCCAGCGGCTTCATCTGCGGCGTGAGCTCCAGCGTCAGCGGCGAGCCGTCGTGCAGGGTGAAGTGCACCTGGTAGCGCTCCGGCGCCATCGAGATGGTGTTGCCGTAGACGCGATAGTCCGGCCCGACTTCCTTGGCGATCAGGCCGACCACGGTGCGCGAACGCGCGGTGGCGAGCTGGTCGCCCGGCTGGCCCGCATCCAGGCGATAGAAATAGTTGTCGCGCTCCAGCCGGTGCAGCCACGCCGCACGCTCGGCCGCGGGCAGCCGGTCGAGCACGGCGACCGAGGTGCCCACGTCGTGTTCCAGCGTGTTGAACATCACCGCCGTCGCGGTCTGCTGGCGCTCCATGTAGAGCAGCGCGAACGACAGTCCCTGCGCGAGCAACAGCCCCGCGAACAGGATCAGCGACAGCCGCGAGGCCATGCTGCGCGGCAGCCAGCGGCGGACGGCGGCATTCATGCGCCGCCGCCGTTGAGGACCACCGGCATGGCGAACACATAACCCTCGCTGCGCACGGTCTTGATGTAGGCCGGCTCGCGCGCGTCATCGAGCAGGCGCTGGCGCAGGCGGCTCACCAGCAGGTCGATGGAGCGGTCGAACAGCTCCGCGTCGCGGCCCTGGGTGAGGTTGAGCAGCTGGTCGCGCGACAGCACGCGCTGCGGATGGTCGAGAAACACGCGCAGCAGCCGGTATTCCGCGCCGCTCAACGACACCACCGTGCCATCCTGGTCCAGCAGGTGGCGCGCGGTGGTATCCAGGCGCCAGCGGCCGAAGCCGATGTCGTCGCTGCTCTCGGTGACGCGCAGGTTGGGCGGCAGCATGCGCGTGCGGCGGATCACCGCCTTGATGCGCGCCAGCAGCTCGCGCGGCGAGAACGGCTTGGTCACGTAGTCGTCCGCGCCCATCTCCAGGCCGACGATGCGGTCGGTCTCGTCGTCGCGCGCGGTCAGCAGCACCACCGGCAGATGGCGATGCTTGCCCGCGCGCAGATTGCGGCACAGCACCAGGCCGTCGTCGCCCGGCATCATGATGTCCAGCACCACCAGATCGAAGGCCGAGCCGTCGAGCTGGGCGAACATCTCGCGCCCGTCGGCCGCTCCGGTGGCGCGCAGGCCGTTCTTGCGCAGGTAATCCACGATCCCCGTGCGGATGCCGTGGTCGTCGTCCACGACGAGGATGTGGTCGGTATGGTCCATGCTCATCTCCGTTGGCAAAACGCCGTCACGCCTTGCCCAACAACTGGCGGACCTTCGCTTCCGTGCGATCGTAGCCGCCCTCGCCGACGTAGCGGTAGACCACGTGCCCGTCGCGGTCGATGAGGTACAGCGCCGGCCAGAAACGGTTGTTCCAGGCGTTCCAGATCCGGTAGTCGTTGTCGATCGCCACCGGCCAGGCGATGCCCAGGCGCACGGCGGCGGCGCGCACGCTGGCCGGGTCGCGCTCTTCGTCGTATTCGGGCGTGTGCACGCCGATCACCACCAGGCCATCGTCCTTGTAGCGCTCGTACAGCGCCTTGGTGTGCGGCAGCACGTGCAGGCAGTTGATGCATTCGCGCGTCCAGAACTCCACCAGCACCACCTTGCCGCGCAGCGCCTGCGTGGACAGCGGCGGGCTGTTGAGCCATTGCGTGGCGCCGGTCAGGTCCGGCGCCGGCGAGGCGGCCGGTTCGGCGGGAAGACCGGCCGCGGCCAGGTTCCAGCTGCCCGGCCAGGCGGCCAGCAGGGCCGCGCCGAAAGCGGCCGCGGCGACAGCGATGCGCAAGGTTTTCATCGTTGCGGCTCCCATGGGGGAAAAGGTGCATACAGGAGACCAGGCCCGCTTGTATCGCGCATGTCCACGCTGCCGGCTTTTTGTATCGCTTTGTACACAGGCCGCCGCCGGCCCGGTTTTGTATCGGCATGTATCCGCCGGCCGCCCCGACACACGGCGATGCATTCGCGCGCGATCCGGGACATATCGCCGATACGCACAGCGGTTCTCCTGGATGCACCGGCCAACGGGCCGTCCATCCCATGCTTCCCGAGGAGACCTCCCATGCGCACCCTGCCGATCCTCGCCATCGCCCTGATGGCCGCCGCCCCCGCCTTCGCCGCCACGCCCGTGATGGCGCGGGCAGGCACGACCCACATTGTCCTGACCACCGGCACCGCCGCTCCGCGTGTCGCCCGCGACCTGTCGACGCGCGCCAACGACACTGTGTCGATGCGGACGACGCGCGCCGCTGCCGCGGATGCCTCCCGCAGCGACGACATCGACTACCCCTCCCAGATCGGCCCGGAAGGCCCCCGCGCTTCGCGCTGATCCGCCCCATCGCACGATTCGCCATCACCAGGAGAAGGCATATGTCCCACCTCGTCGATCAGCACCGCCGCAACTTCCTCGGCACCGCGGCCCTGGGCCTCGCCGCCGCGTCCCTCAGCCGCCTGGCGTTCGCCGGCGCGGACGAAGGCCAGGCGACGAAACCGGCCCGGCCCGCCGGCGCCTCGCATACGCCAGCCTCGTTCGCCGCGCTGAAGCGGATCGATGCCGGCGACCTCAGCGTCGCCTACGCCGAAGAAGGCCCGCAGGATGGTCAGCCGGTGTTGCTGCTGCACGGCTGGCCCTACGACATCCACGCTTTCGCCGAGGTCGCACCGATCCTCGCAGCAGCGGGCTACCGGGTGATCGTGCCTTACCTGCGAGGCTACGGCGGCACGCGCTTCCGTTCGGCGGAAACGCCGCGCAACGGCCAGCAGGCCGCGCTGGCGACCGACGGCATCGCGCTGCTGGATGCACTGAAGATCGACCGCGCCATCGTCGCCGGCTTCGACTGGGGCGCGCGCACGGCCGACATCATGGCCGCACTGTGGCCGCAGCGCTGCAAGGCGCTGGTGTCGGTGAGCGGCTATCTGATCGGCAGCCAGGAGGCCAATCGCGCGCCGCTGCCGCCCAAGGCCGAGCTGCAATGGTGGTACCAGTTCTACTTCGCCACCGAGCGCGGCGAGGCCGGCTATGCAAAGTACACGCACGATTTCGCGCGGCTGATCTGGGAACTGGCTTCGCCCAAGTGGGCTTTCGACGATGCCACCTTCGCGCGCTCCGCGGAGGCCTTCGACAACCCCGATCACGTCGCCGTGTCCATCCACAATTACCGCTGGCGCCTGGGCCTGGCCCAGGGCGAAGCGAAGTACGACGCGCTGGAAGCGCAACTCGCCGCGCAGCCGTCCATCGCCGTCCCGGCCATCACCCTGGAAGGCGACGCCAACGGGGCGCCGCATCCGGACCCGTCCGCCTACGCCAAGCGCTTCACCGGGCGCTACGAGCACCGCCAGATCAGCGGCGGCATCGGCCACAACCTGCCGCAGGAAGCACCGCGCGCGTTCGCGCAGGCGGTGATCGATGTGGACCGGTTTTGATGGGGTGTGCTGACGGCGCGCGCCGACGACATGGGAGACGGACGATGAAACGCTTATTCGCACTTGGCGCCGGCATCGCGCTGGCATCCGCGGCGCTCGCGGCGGGCCTGCATGGCGGTATCGCCTCGCCACCGGCCGACGTCTCGCCGATCTACGGCGTCGCCCTGCCCGACGGCTATCGCCAATGGGAGCTGATCGCGCCGGCGCTGGAAGACGCGCCGCTGGACGAAATCCGCGCCGTCGTCGGCAACAAGACGGCGGTGGATGCCTATCGCGCCGGGCGCCTGCCGTTTCCCGACGGGTCGATCCTGGTCAAACTCGCCTGGAAGCGGCAGCGTTCGGCGGCCTTTCCCTCCGCGACCGTGCCGGGCGCGGCCACCACGGTGCAGGTCATGGTGAAGGACTCGCGCCGCTATGCGGCGAGCGGCGGCTGGGGCTATGGCCGCTTCGTCGCCGGCAAACCGGTGGACGAAGCGCAGCATCGCACGTGCCTGGGCTGCCACCAGGCGCGCGCGAACGGACACGACGATGTGTTCACTCGCTACGCGCTCTGATGCCGGCGCGGCACGCCACCCTGCATTGCCTCCACTTTGCCTTGCGCCGCGCATGCCTTCGCCGCCGCGCCGCGGCGCCGACGCTTTATCGTGCCGGCTTCTCCGCGATGGCCGCCGAAGGAACCCTCGATGCAAGCGACCCTCAGAAACGGCACGGGCAATGGTTGGGGCAGCGGCCTGCTGGGCGTGGTGATCTTCAGTGGCTCTCTGCCTGCCACGCGGGTCGCCGTGGCGAGCTTCTCGCCATGGTTCCTCACCTGCGCGCGGGCAGTGATCGCGGCGCTGCTCGGCCTGCTGTTGCTGGTGCTGTGGCGCCAGAAGCGCCCCTCGCGCGCGGACCTGCCGTCGCTGGCGATCGTGGCGCTGGGCGTCGTGCTGGGATTTCCGCTGCTGACCGCGCTGGCTCTGCAACACATCACCTCGGCGCACTCGATCGTTTTCATTGGCCTGCTGCCGCTGGCCACCGCCCTGTTCGGCGTGTTGCGCGGCGCGGAGCTGCCCAAGCCGGCGTTCTGGTTGTTCGCCGGGCTCGGCGGCCTGGCCGTCGCCTCGTTCGCCTTCTCGCGCGGCGGCACCGTCTCGCTGCAAGGCGACCTGCTGATGATCGGCGCGGTGCTGCTGTGCGGCCTGGGCTATGCCGAAGGCGCCACGCTGTCGCGTCGTCTCGGCGGCTGGCAGGTGATTTCATGGGCTCTGGCGCTGTCGCTGCCCGTGACGGCCGCCATCGCGCTGGCCACGCTGCCGGCCAGCTGGACTGCGATCGATGCGCCGGCCTGGATCGGCCTGGCCTACGTATCGGTATTCAGCATGCTGGTCGGCTTCGTGTTCTGGTACCGCGGCCTCGCGCTCGGAGGAATCGCCGGCGTCGGGCAGCTGCAATTGCTGCAACCGTTGCTCGGGTTGGCGCTGGCCGGCCTGCTGCTGCGCGAGCCGGTGGCGTGGAGCATGGTCGCGGTGACCGTATGGGTGGTGGGGTGCGTGGCGGGCGCGAAGCGGTTCGCGTAGCCCGGATCGGACGCAAGGAAGCCCGCTCCGCCCGAACCCTCAGCCCAAGCCGCGCGCCATCGCCTCGTTCAGCGCGTCGTCTAGCCGGTCGTTGCCCCAATACATGTCCGTGCCGACGAAGAACATCGGCGCGCCGAAGATCCGCCTCGCCTGCGCCTCTTCCGTCCGCGCGCGCAAGCGCTGCTTCACCGCATCGCCGGCGGCTTGGCGCAACACCTCGTCCACCGCCACGCCCAGGCCTTGCAGCGCCTCGCTCACGGCTTGCGGGTTGTCGATATCGCGGTCTTCGGCGAAGTTCATCCGCATCATCCGCCGGCAGTATTCGCCCATCCATGGCTGCTCCTCGCCCAGCAGGGCGACGCGCATCGGCAGCAGCGCGCGGCGCGGAAACTGGCTGGGCTGGCGCCACGGCAGACCGTACTTGCGGCATTGGCGCGCCATGTCCTGCCAGACGTATTCGCCCTTGGCCTGTTGCAGCACGAAGGGCGAGTTGTCCCAGCCCATCGCCTTGAAGATCGGACCGAGCAGGAACGGGCGCCATGCCACGCGCTCGCCGCGGCGCTGCGCCTCCTGTTCGATGCGCATCACGGACAGATAGCTGTAATTGCTGCCGAACTCGAACCAGCACTCGATCATGGCCTTCTCCACGGGGATTCATCGAACAACACCAGGCAGCGCGCCTCGATGCTCAGGCGCGGCGGCGCATCTGCCGGCGCGTCAGGGTGGGCGAAGGCGGCGTGCGGCACGAAGCGCGCGACGCCGCTCAGGCGCGAGTCGTACTGCTTGAACACCAGCGCCTCGTGCCGGTCCATGCCGGGGTAGTACCACCAGCGATGGCGCCGCGCGTGCGCCAGCACGTAGATCTCGCCGTTGCGCCGCGGATAGCGCACTTGCGCCTCGACCAGGTCCGACGCGTCGACGCTGCGCGCGTCGCACACCGCCAGCGGCGTATCCAGCACCGGGCCGCGCAGCGAACGCCACACGTTGACGATGCAGTAGCGCGGCGTGGCGCGTTGGCCGAACTCCTCGCCCAGCACCAGGCCCGGACGCCAGCGACCGGAGCGCTCGGTGTAGTCGTTGTGGATGCGCGCGTTCGGCGCCGCGGTCTGGCCGCGTGCGGAGCGGCCGAAATCGAGCGCGCGCCGGTCCGGCGCGCGTTCGCGCACCAAGTGATCGAACACGTACACGCGCTGGCCGCCGGTGACGCCCAGGACCAGTTGTTCGAGTTCGGGGTAATACACGCGATAGATCTGTTCTTCGTCGCGATGGTCGCGCAAGCCGGTCGGCGCATCCCACAGCTCGAAGCCTTCGCGATGCACCGAGGGACGCTGGCTCGCATGGCGCGCATCGCCGATCTCGGTCAGGCGCTCGTCGTAACGCACGTTCTCCCAGGGCTCGCCCGGCGGCGGCTCGAACGCGTAATGCACGGGTGCGCCCTCGCCTTCCGCGAGATAGCTCAACGACGCGCGGATGACGGGCGGCGCCGATGTAGCGACGGCGGCATACGGAACGGACATGGCGGCTCCCCAAAGTGGCGGGAGCGCCATTGGGCGCCGACGTGGCGCACAGGACAAACGCAAGCTGCGCCGTCTTCGCATGCACGTCGCGCATGCGAAGACGGGGGCGTCACGAGGCCCCGGCCTCCTGCATCAACCACGCCACCACCGCGCGCACCGCATGACGCGGCGAAGCCTCGGCGCGCAACAGCCAGTAGGCATGATCCGTGCCCAGCGGCGGGCGCGGCGTGTCCAGCACCCGCAGGCGCTTCTCCTCCAGCCATGACCGCAGCAACGGCAGCCGCCCCAGCGCGATGCCCTGCCCGGCCGCCGCGGCAAGCACGGCCTGGTCGTACTGGTTGAAGCGCAGCATGGCCTTGGGCCGCGGCCGCCAGCCGCGCGCCGCCAGCCACGGTTGCCATTGCAGCCAGGGGCGTTGCGCATCCTCGTATTCGAGCAGCACCTGTCCGTCCAGATCAGCAGCCGAACGCATGCGTCCCGAGCCGGGCGCCGGGCGCGCCACCGGCGCCACGTGCTCGTCGAACAAATGGGTGGCGCCCGCCGGCGCATCGGCGCGGGCGCAGTAGCGGATCGCCAGGTCCACGTTCTCCGCGCGCAGGTCCACCAGCCGGTTGCCGGCTGCCACGCGCAGGTCGATGCCGGGATGCTGCTGCTGGAAGCGGCCCATGCGCGGCAGCAGCCACAGGCCGGTGACGCCGATGCTGGCGCTCACCGTCACCGGCCGCCGCGCGACCGGCGGCGCCACGCTGGCGACGGTCTCCTGCAGCTGGCGCAAGGCCAGGTCGGCGCTGCGGAACAATCGCGCGCCTTCCTCGGTAAACGCCACGGAACGATGGCCGCGCAACAGCAACCGCACGCCCAGGCGCCGTTCCAGCGCCTGCACCTGTCGGCTCACCGCGGATTGGGTCAGGCACAGTTCTTCGGCGGCGAGCGTGATGCTCATGCGCCGCCCCACCGCGACGAAACCGCGCAGCGGCTCCATCAGGCCGTTGAGGGAAAGCAGACTGTCAGACATGCGCCGTCCTCATGCGAGGCGGCCAGCCTAGCCACGGCACGCGCGAGCGGCAAGGCGCGCAAGACAAGAGGCCCGATTGATCTGGGTCAACCGCCCATCCCCGCCGTGATGCGCACACTATCGACGAACGCCACCTCACCGTCATGGATGCCGTATGCCGATGTTTCCGCGGCGCACGCGCGGAGCGTCGCCGATCTTGACCGCCCTCCTGCCGCGATGCCTCGGCCTGCTGCTGGCATGCGCGCCGTGCCCGACCCTGCATGCCCAAGCGCCCAGCGTGGCGATCCTGGTCTACCACCGCTTCGCCGACCACGTGAACGACAGCATGACCGTGCGCACGTCCACCTTCGAGGCGCAGCTGGCCTGGCTGCGCGCGCACGGCTATCGCTGCGTCCCGCTGCGCGACGTCCTGGCCTGGCTGCGCGATCCGGCAGCCGAGCTGCCGCCCAGGTCGGTAGCACTCACCGCCGACGACGGACATCGCTCGGTCTACGACGTGCTGGCGCCGATCGCACGGCGCGATCATCTGCCGGTGACGCTGTTCATCTACCCGTCGGCCATCAGCAACGCCTCCTACGCGATGACCTGGCAGCAGTTGCGCGAGTTGCGCGCCACCGGCCTGTTCGACGTGCAATCGCATACGTACTGGCACCCGAACTTCCACGTCGAACGCCGCCGTCGCGGCGATGCCGATTACCAGGCGTTCGTCGACACGCAGCTGATCCGCTCGAAAGAAAAGCTCCAGCAGGAGCTGGGCAGCGCGGTCGATCAGCTGGCGTGGCCCTTCGGCATCGACGATGCGCAGCTGCGCGACCGGGCCGTACTGGCCGGCTATGTCGCCGGCTTCACGCTGGAAGCGCGACCGGTGCGCCGCGGCGACACGGTCATGGCCTTGCCGCGCTTCCTCATCACGGACGCCGTTACGCCGGCCGTCCTGGGCCGCTTGCTGGGCGAA
The DNA here is from genome assembly GCF_055814425.1 of Dyella sp. CR10. Taxonomy (NCBI): domain Bacteria; kingdom Pseudomonadati; phylum Pseudomonadota; class Gammaproteobacteria; order Lysobacterales; family Rhodanobacteraceae; genus Dyella; species Dyella sp. CR10. The sequence goes on along the minus strand of NZ_CP185986.1, from coordinate 1,609,731 downwards.
CGGGACGCACCCCGCGCATCGACGGGCTCGCCATGAATATCAAGGTCATCGCGCTATGGCTGCTTGGCGTCACCACCGTGGCGATGGCGCAGTCACCCTATGGCACGGTCATCGATCAGGTGACCCGTTTGCCGGTGCCGGGTGCGATCGTCATCGTGGACGGGGCCGAGCACCGTGCCGGTGACGACGGTACGTTCGCGCTGCCTGCCGGCACGCGGGAGGTGCTGGCCCGTGCGCCGGGCTATCGCCGCGCGGCGCTGCCGCTACCGGCCGATGCCGCCTCACCGGTGATCGAGCTGGCTCCATACCGCCCCAAGGCCGTGTATCTGTCCGCCTACGGCATCGCCACCGCGTCACTGCGCAACGCGGCGCTCGCCTTGAAAGACAGCAACGGCATCGACGCTCTGGTCATCGATCTGAAGAACGATCGCGGCCAGACACCCTATCCCAGCGGCGCCCGCGAAGCGGCGGGCGCCGCCCGCTACGCGCCGCCGTTGCCGCGTACCGGTCTGGACAGCCTGCTTGCCGAACTGCACCGGCAGGGCTTCTACCTCATCGCGCGCATCGTCGTGTTCAAGGATGACCCGCTGGCCTCGGCCCATCCCGAATGGGCCGTGCACGACGCCAGGGGCGGCCGCTGGGAGGATCGCGAACACCTGCAATGGGTCGATCCTTTCATCCCGGCCGTGTGGGAGCACAACCTGGCGCTCGCGGAGGAGGCGGCGGCCATGGGCTTCGATGAAATCCAATTCGACTACGTGCGCTTTCCCGATTCCGGCGCGCCGCATTTCTCGCAACCGAGCACGCGCGCGAGTCGCACGGAGGCGATCGAAGGCTTCCTCCGCGCCGCACGAGTGCGCCTGGTCCGCTACAACGTCTTCATCGCCGCCGACATCTTCGGCTACGTGTGCTGGAACGCCGACGACACGGCCATCGGACAGCAGCTGGAGAGCCTTGCGCCGTTGCTGGATTACGTCTCGCCGATGCTCTACCCCTCCGGCTTCACGTGGGGCCTGCCCGGGCAGCCCGACCCCATGCTCGATCCCGGCCGTATCGTCACCCGCTCGCTGGCCTCGGCAAGACAGCGGACCGGCCTGCCCGGCCCGCGCTTCCGGCCCTGGCTGCAAGCCTTTCGGGATTACGCTTTCGACAAGCGCGAGTTCGGCGCGCTCCAGATCGCGGCGCAGATACGGGCTGCCGAGGCGCAAGACAGCGACGGCTGGATGTTGTGGAATCCGCGCAACCGCTATGCGCCGGACACCCTGCCCGGCCGCGACGAGGATGTCGTGCCATGACGCACCGAGCCCATGCGCGCCGCGATCGTGTCGCCGGGACATCGTTTCTCGGAGGTGATGCATGAACGACGACGCCAAGGCCACGCCGCGCATGATCCGCAACCAGGTGTTCGACGACATCGCCATCGGCGACAGCGCGTCCATCGAACGCACCCTGGCCGCCGCGGACCTGCACGCATTCACCGCATGGTCCGGCGAGGCGGACGCCGTCGATGCCGGCAGCGGCCACGACCTGATCGCGCCCGGCCTGTGGGCCGCCAGCCTGATTGCCGCCGTGCTCGACACACGGCTGCCCGGCCCGGGAACCGCTTACTTCGGACAGACACTGCATTTCCGCGCGCCGGTGCGCATCGGAGACAGCCTGCACGCGCGCGTGGAAGTCATCGCCCGCGACACGACCGAGCAGCGCGTGACGCTCGCTTGCGCCTGCATCAACCAGGACGGAACCATCGTCATCGACGGCGAGGCGCAGGTGATCGCGCCGGCCGCGCACATCGAACAGCCGAGCATCGCGCTCCCCACGCAGGGCCTGACCGATGGCATCGGCAAGCCGCTGCTGGAGCGTGCGCGCCCACTTGGCCCGGTGCGCGTGGCGGTGGTGCACCCGTGCGACGAATCCAGCCTCTCGGCGGTGTTCGAAGCGATGCGTGCCGGGCTGATCGAGCCGCTGCTGGTGGCGCCCCGGGCCCGGCTCGAAGCCGTCGCGCGCGCGGCCGGCCTCGATTTGTCGGGCTTGCCGATCGAGGACGTACCGCACAGCCACGCTGCCGCCGCGCGCGCCGTGGTGCTGGCTGGTGCCTGCAAGGTCGAGGCGCTGATGAAAGGCTGCCTGCATACCGACGAGCTGATGAGTGCGGTGCTGGCGCACGGGTCCCCGCTGCGCACCGAGCGACGCGCCTCGCATTGCTATCTGATGCAGACGCCCGCCTATCCGCGTCCTTTCATCATCACCGACGCGGCGATCAACATTGCGCCGGACCTCGGCGCCAAGGCCGACATCGTGCGCAACGCGATCGAACTGGCGCGCATTATCGGCGTGGACCATCCGCGCGTGGCGATCCTCGCGGCGGTAGAGACGATCAACGCGCGCATGCCCGCCACGCTGGACGCCGCCGCGCTGTGCAAGATGGCCGACCGCGGCCAGATCGCCGGCGCCACGCTCGACGGCCCGCTGGCCTTCGACAATGCGATCTCGGCCGCGGCCGCGCGCATCAAGGGCATCGCCTCGCCGGTCGCCGGCATGGCGGATGTGCTGGTGGTGCCGGATCTGGAAAGCGGAAACATGCTGGCCAAACAGCTCGAATACCTTGGTGGCGCCTCCAGCGCCGGCCTCGTGATGGGGGCGCGCGTACCGATCGTACTGACCAGTCGCGCCGATACGAGCCAGACGCGCACGGCATCTTGCGCGCTGGCGGCGCTGGTAGCGCATCGCTACCGCGAGGTCAGACCATGAGCGGCCAGGTGGCGGTGTTCAACGGCGGCTCGTCCAGTATCAAGTTCGCCCTGTTCGACGCATCCCGCCCGCCACCGCGCACGCCGACGTGGAGCGGACAGATCGACGGCATCGGCGCCAAGGCGGCTTATCGGGACAGCGACGGCACCAGCACGCCGCTCGAACTGGATACGGACGCTCCATCTCACGCCGCACTGGCTCATATCCGCGAACGCCTGCGCGATCGACTGCGTGGCGGACGGCCGGCGGCCTTCGCGCACCGCGTCGTGCATGGCGGCGCCAGGTATGTCCGCCCTGTGCGCATCGACGCGCAGGTGCTGTCTGACCTGCGTTCCTATGTTCCGCTTGCGCCGCTGCACCAGCCGTTTGCGCTGGAGGTGATCGAGCTGCTGCTGCGCGAGCATCCGGACGTGCCTCAGGCGGCCAGCTTCGACACTGCCTTCCATCACACCCTGCCCGCGGTGGAAACGGCGCTGCCGCTGCCGCAAGACGCGCGTGAGCAGGGTTTGCGCCGCTACGGCTTCCACGGCCTCTCGTACGCCTACCTCGCGGTCGCACTGGCCGAGCGCTATGGCGACCGCTCGCGCGGCCGCACGATCTGCGCGCACCTGGGCTGCGGCGCCAGTCTGTGCGCCATGGACGATCTGCGCAGCGTCGCCACCACCATGGGTTTCTCCGCCCTGGACGGACTGATGATGGGCACGCGCTGCGGCGCACTGGATCCTGGCGCGGTGCTGTACCTGCTGGAGAGCCGGAAACTGGATGCCCACGCGCTGGGCCAGTTGCTCTATCACCGCTCGGGCCTCCTTGGCGTTTCCGGCGTCTCCGCCGATCCGCGCGAACTGTTGCCGCGCGAACAGAGCGACGAGCGGGTTGCCCTCGCGCTGGCGCTCTATGTGCGGCGCATCGTGCGGGAGATCGGTGCGCTGGCGGCGGTGCTCGGCGGACTGGACTTGCTGGTATTCAGTGCGGGCATCGGCGAGCACAACGCGGTGATCCGCGAGCGGGTGTGCCGGGACCTGCGGTATCTGGGTATTGCGCTGGACGAAACGGCGAATGCGGCGAACGCGTTCACTGTTTCCGCACCGGCCAGCCGCGTGATCGTCGGCGTCGAACCTACCAACGAAGCATGGATCGCGGCACGCGACGCCATGGCACTGCTCTAGTCGCGGCGCATCGGCTCGTCACTCGGTGTGATGCTTGCCGCAACCCAGGCATCGCCGATACGGCCCCCATCGCCCCTCCCGCACGCGTCCGAGCAGGCAGCCGCATACATAGCAGGCATGGCCGCGTCCGCGCCGCCAGCGCAACAACCGCCCCGCCTGCACCGCGTACAGCGCGACGCTTGCCGCGCCGCCGGCGACGATCAGATAGGAAGGCAGGCTCGGCGCCAGAACTGGCCCGCCGGCGAGCCGCGGCAGGCCGAGCACCGCCTCGGCCGCCCAGGCGAACATGGCGCCGCACAGCGCGGGCAGCAGGCAGGGCGCCATCAGGCGCAGGCACATCCGGTCGACGTAGGACATGGCGGGCTCTCCATGGACGAGCCCGCAAGCGTGGCGCGGCCTGATCTCAGGACCTGAGACCACGACGAACGATGGCCCCCGAGCGCCTTGTCCATGGCCCTGCGGCGCTTTGGCGCGGCACGCCATGATCTGGATCAGCGTGCAACTCGGCGCGTTCCTCCACGATGAGGCAATGCGCTCCTCTACTCACGCCTCGCGCACGCCTGCTGGCGCGATTCTCCTCGGCGTTATCGCCGCCGTTGCGCCCATCGTCGTCCCTGCCGCCGACGCCGATGCCGCCTTCCGCCAGCGCATCGCCGCCTGCACGTCCTGCCACGGCGAACGCGGCGAGGGCTTCGACGGCGCGGATGCCGCCCCGCGCCTGGCGGGCAAGCCCGCGGCGTATCTCGCGTTGCAGCTGCGCTACTTCCAGAGCGGGCAGCGCCGCCACGCCACGATGTCTTACATGGTGCGCTACCTCGATCCGGACTACCTGCGCGCCATGGCCGACTACTTCGCGCGCCAGGACGTACCCTACCCGCATACCGCCTCGCCGGCGGCCACGGACGATGCGATGCGTCGCGGCGAGCAACTGGTCCGACGCGGCGACGGCACTCGCGGCCTGCCTTCCTGCGTGAGCTGCCACGGCACGAAACTCAGTGGCGTGCAGCCGCTGATTCCCGGCCTCGCCGGACTCTCCACCGACTACCTCCAGGCGCAGCTGCAGGCCTGGCGCAAGCATGTGCGCGGCGCGCGCGAACCCGATTGCATGGCGGTGGTAGCCAACCGCATGCAGGCGTCGGACGTGCAAGCGGTGGCCGCGTGGCTCGCCTCGCGCGAGACGCCGGCAACGGCGGAACCGGCACAGGCCCGCACGCCGGAACCGCTGCCCGGATGGTGCGTGCTCGATACGGGCACCTGACCGCAAGCCGGATTGAGACCGGCCTCGCACAAGCGACGGCCGCCCCGGCACGTTGATGGGGAATCGACGCGCCGCTCACACCCGTTTCACCGCGTCGCGCGGAACGTCGCCGCCACACAGGGGACGCGGCCGGCAAGCGCTTCTCGCGCTTTCTTTCCAGGACTGTACGCCGGCGCCATACCGGCCACTCTTCCGCCGCGTGAACCCAGCGCGCCACCGCAGCGCGCACATGGCGATCGGGCATCGCAGATCGTTGGTCACCACCGCACGGACCGTTGCGTCCGGGCATCTGTGCCCGCGCGCCATTACTCACTCGAGGAGACCTTCATGAAGACGGTGCTTGCCCACGTCATGCGCAGGAAACGCGCGTATGCCTCATTGCCCCTGTTCGACCGCCTGCGCGACGACAACCTCCCCGCGCCGGTGCGGCTCGGTTTCATGCCCGGCCTGGCGTTCTTCATCATGGCGTTCGCCGATCTCAACCGTTACGTGTTGCGGCGCGTGCCCGCGACGGACGCCCACCAGGAACGCGTGAACGCGCACACCTACGAGGACGACCACCACTGGCCGTGGTTCCTGGAAGATCTGGAGAAGCTCGGCTGGAGCCGCCTCACCACCACGACCAACGCATTGCGCGCGCTGTGGTCGGAGGAAACCCACCACAGCCGGCTGCTGATGTACGAGCTGTGCGCCATCCTTGCCGGCTGCGACAGCGCCGAGCGACTGGCCGTGATCGAAGCGATCGAGGAAACCGGCAACGTACTGTTCGCGCTGACCACGCGGATCGCCGCGACGGTGCGCGAGCAGACCGGCATCGAGCTGCGCTACATGGGCGACTTTCACTTCGCGCTCGAATCCGGGCACCTGCAGAACGGCGAGCACGCCGAGCTGGCGCGCATCGTGCTGGACGACGAGCAACGACAACGCTGCCTCGCCCTGGTCGATCGCACGTTCGACGCGTTCGCGGCCTGGACACATGAGGCAGCGCAGCTGGTCGATCGCGCGGTCGAAGCACCGGCCATCGCCGTCACTGCGTCCATCACGGGCAGCGCACGGACGGAGGTGGCGCTATGAACGCCCGCCTTCCACGCCATGACGACACGCCGGCCTACGACGTGACCTTCGGCCTGTTCGTTTACCCGGCCATGCTGGTGGCCCATCGCCTGGGCCTGTTCCGCCGGCTCGGCGAAGGGCCGTGCACGCTCGCCGAGCTGGGCGCCGCGCTCGGGCTGGATCGGCGCCCGGTCGAGGCGCTGGCCAATGCGGCCGTCGCGCTCGGCTTCGCGCAGCGCGACGGTGCGCGCTATCGCCTGACCACGCTGGGCGAGGACCTGCTGCTGGAGCACAGCCCCACCTATTTCGGCGCGTTCTGGGACCTGATGTACGACAACGCCGAAACCTACTCGGTCCAGGGCATCGAGGAAGCTTTGCGGCGCAATGCGCCCAAGGCGTACGGCGAGCGCGACATCTTCCGCACGCACGAGCAGGAACAGGAACTGGGCATGCGCTTCACCCGCGCCATGCAGAGCGTGAGCGTCACCCATGCGCCGGTGTGGCCGACGCGGCTCGACCTGGGGCCTTACAAAACCATGCTCGATATCGGCGGCGGTTCCGGCGTACATCTGAAAGGCGCGCTGGCCGCGTGGCCGCAGCTGCACGGCGTGCTGTTCGACCTGGCCGCGGTGTGCGAACTGGCCCGTTCGTTCCTGGGCGATGCGCCGCCGGGGCGCCTGGAGCTACATGCCGGCGACATGTGGAAGGATCCTTTCCCGCCGGCGGACCTGCACTTCTACTCCAACATCTTTCACGACTGGACGCCGCAGAAAGCCGCCTTCCTTGCCCGCAAGAGTTTCGAGGCCCTGCCGCCGGGCGGCAGGATCGTGCTGCACGAAGTGCTTTACCACGACGACAAGAGCGGGCCGCTGGCCGCGGCGGCATTCAGCCTGATGATGATGGGCTGGACCGAGGGCGAGCAGTACGCGCCGGGCGAACTGACGCGCGCGCTGGGCGAAGCGGGCTTCTCTTCCATCGAAGTGATACCGAGCTTCGGGCACTACAGCCTGGTGACGGGCGTGAAGGCGAAGGCTTAGCGCATCGGCGCCGGCTTCCGCGCGGGAGCCGGCGCTGCGGCATGCGCATGCGCGGCGCATCGTGTGCCGTGGATGGTCACTTCTTGCGTCACGCGCATCGCGTCTGCTCGGCCAAAAGACATAGGGCGCAGGCTCCGCAGCAGGCATGCGCAAGATGGAAGTCTCCGCGTATGGCTGCCCTTTTTCAGGTTCGCGCCGTTCTTCGCGCGGCACGTCGTGCCGATTGCCACGATCTCGGCGGCATGCTGAACATCATTCAGCGAGAAAACGTGATCTAACGCACATGCCAGCCGCATGACTGGCGCGGTGCCTGCTTATCTTCACGCGAGAGCCGAAAGGCCTCGTGTGCAAGGGGGAGGCACGGATGGAACAGATCGTCGAATGCCTGATCTGCGGCGGCCCGCAACATGGGCTGGTGCGGCGGCAAGTGTGGGATCCGCGTTACTCGATGCCGCCGGTGCTCGCCTGCGGCGATGGTCAGCTCTGCCTGGCCGGAGCGCGGCGCATGGACGGATTGGACGGAAGCCGGTTTCTGCTGCTGCATCCGCGGGCAACCGGGGCGCAGATCCTGGCGATGATGGCCGTCCTGGAGGCACAAGCGGGATTGGTCGGCGCAACGGCATCGCATTGAGCAAGGCCATGGAACGTTCGCGCCGCTCGAGGGGCAGCGCTACAAGCCGTCACCCGACGCGCCCTACGCCGGCATCTGCGCCAGCACGGCCTGGTCCATCGCGCGCATCAGTTCGGCGCGCCCATACGGCTTGGACAGGCGCACGATGTGCTCGGGCAACCCCTGCGGCGTCTCGGCATAACCGGAGGCGAGGATGGCCGGCAGTTTCGGCCACTGCGCGCGCACCTGCGCGATCAGCTCGGCGCCGGTGACTGCAGGCATCATCTGGTCGGTGATCAGCAGGTCCACCTCGACGCCGCCCAGCAGCGATGCCATTGCATCGTTGGCGGAGGACATCTCGTAGATCAAGTGTCCGATGTCCTCCAGCACCGCGGCGGTGGTGGCCAGGATCAGCGGATCGTCATCCACCAGCATCACGCGCAGCTGGCCATTGCGCGATGGTTCGTCCATGGCCGAAGGCGCGCGCTCGGCCGCTTCGCCCACCAGCGCCACCGGCAACCAGATTTCCGCGCGCGTCCCCTTGCCCGCTTCACTGCGCAACACCAGGCGTCCGCCGGTTTGCTCGGCCAGGCCATGCACCATCGACAGGCCCAGGCCGGTGCCCTTGCCTACGCCCTTGGTGGTAAAGAACGGCTCGGTCGCGCGCTCCAGCGTCGTCGCATCCATGCCCGTGCCCTGGTCCTCCACCCACAGGCAGACATAGCGGCCCGGGGGAAGGCCCACGGCGTGGCCGCTATCGATCGCCATCGACTGCGCGCCGATATCGATGCGTCCCCCGGCGGGCAATGCATCGCGCGCATTCATCACCAGATTGAGAATGGCCAGCTCCAGCTGGTTGCCATCCACCAGCACGCGCTCCAGCGCCATCGGGAAGCTCAGGTCGATGCCGATCTGCGGGCCCAGCGAGCGCTCCATCAGGCCGGCGATGTTGCGCACCAGCGGGCGCAGGTCCAGCGCGGCGGGCTTGAGCTCCTGCCGTCGCGCGAATGCCAGCATGCGCCGTGTCAGCGATGCGCCGCGCTCGGCGCCGGACAGGGCGTTCTTCAGCCAGGCCAGGCCTTGCGGATCGTGCTGCAGTTTTTTCTCCAGCAGCTCCAGGTTGCCGATGATCGCCGCCAGCAGGTTGTTGAAGTCGTGCGCCACGCCGCCGGTGAGCTGGCCGACCGCCTCCATCTTCTGCGCGTGGAATAGCGCTTCGCGCGTCTGCGCCAGCTCGCGTTCGGCTTCGCGCCTGGCGCTGATGTCGCGGGTGACCTTGGCGAAACCGATGTGGCGGCCGTCGTCGTCCAGGATGCGATCGATCACGATGTGCGCCCAGAAACGACTGCCGTCCTTGCGCACGCGCCAGCCTTCGTTCTCGAAGCGGCCCAGCCGCGCCGCGGTGGCCAGCCCCTTGGCCGGCAGGCCGGACTCGCGATCCTCCGGCGTGTAGAAAGTGGAGAAGTGCTTGCCGATGATTTCGCGCGGCGCATAACCCTTGATGCGCTGCGCGCCGACGTTCCAGCTGGAGATGTTGCCTTCGGTATCGAGCAGGTAGATGGCGTAGTCGGTGACGCCCTGGACCAGGATGCGGAACTGTTCCTCGCTGCGGCGCAGGCTCGCCTGTGCCCGCTGCCGTTCGGTGAGATCGCGCGCGAGCACGGCAAAACCCGTCGGCTGGCCGGCGTCGCCGTAGGTGGCATCCACCGCCATGCGTGCCCAGAAGCGGCCGCCATCCTTGCGGCACTGCCAGCATTCGCTTTCGTGGCGGCCCTCGTCGCGGGCCTGGGCGAGCATGCGCGCCGGCAGGCCGGCCTCGCGATCCTCCGCCAGGAAGAAGGTCTCGAAGTTCGCGCCCAGGATCTCCTCGGCCGCGTAGCCTTCGCAGCGCTCCGCCCCCTGGTTCCAGCTGCGCACCGCTCCGTCGGTGTCCAGCGTGTAGATGGCGTAATCGGTGTGCGGGTTCACTAGCGGTCTGTCGGTATTCTCTGCGGAATAGAGGGGTAACACCTGCGGGCCACTCGAAAACGACGAGGGCACTCACGCATGGCGCCGCCGGGCAGGCCGGCCGTTTTCCGGGAACGTTGGTTGGCCATCCATGGCTTTCGGCGGCCGTCCGTGCCGCGCGGCGATTCGGCGACGGGCATCGGATCGCGCGCAGGCTAAGCGGCGGCAAGTGACGACGACGTCGAGGTGGCGGGAATTGGAAAGCTGGTGCTTGCCCGGCTCCGCACCTGCACTTCCCTCATTGCGGCGCGAGCGAAGAGAACTTCGTGCAACCTCACCTCCTCTCGACCGGAAAACGGCATTCCATAGCAAACTATGCAGCGTCACCCGGAGAAATCGATGCCCGCCCTCGTCACCGCCCCGCTCATCACCTTCGACCTCGGCGAACTCGACGCCTTGCTATCCCGCGATGTCGCAGCACCGCTCCACCAGATCGTCGCGCAGCTGCGCGACCGCCTCGCCGACTACCACCGTCTCGCAGGAACCCTCGTTTCCCGCAAGAAACTGACCGCCCTCTACCAGGCCATCGTCGCCCCGCTCGACCAGGTCGAGGCCCAGGCCGCCGCGCTCGGCGCCTCGGTGGCGCCGTGGTGTCACGAAACCAGCCGCCAGATGGCCCCGCTGCGCGAAGCGATCACCGGCGAACCGACCGATAACCTGGCCTTCGACGACGACGAAAGCTGGGATGCCTGAGCCCGTCGCAAAGGCTTATTGACGAAGCCTTCACAGGCGATTTCAAAAATGCCGCTCTTGCCCGTCTTGGCTTCCGTTCAAGCGGCTTTGGGTCGGATGCGTCATGAAGGCAGCAGCAGTACGCGAGGGGTGGTTGGACGGCTTCGCCGAGGCGGCGACGCCGCGCGCAGGAGCGTTGTTGCTGCTGCATTCGTTCCGGGGACGCTGGGATTTGGGCCATGCACCGGCACCGCGCCAGGTGCGCGGCTATGCCGGTTATGTGCGGCATAGCCTGACCTGGCTACCGCAGCAGCTGCACTGGCTGCGTTTTCTCGATGGTTCCGAAGCGATGCGCCAGGCGGTGCGCGCCGATCCGGCGCTGTACGGGCGCTGGCACGGCCCGTTCGTCTCGCGCGGCCTGGACCCGATGGCGCGCCTGCGCATCCTGCAGGCCCATTACCGATTCCTGCTCGAACGCTTCCCGCCACGCCTGAGCGACAAGCTGCTGCGCGGCCACGACGTGCGGCTGGGCACGCTGCGCCTGCGCAACGGCGAGCCGGTCTATCTGCACATGCGCAAGCCGGCGGTGCGCACGATGGGCGAGCTGGGGCTGTATCTGCTCAATGGCGACAAGGAAGTGCTGTCGTCGTGCACGTTCACCTTCGGCGGCGAGGCGGGCCTGCTGATCGGCGCGATGCAGGGCGCGTGGCCGTTCCTGGGGCGCGAGCCGGTGCGCGCCTTCACCCGCGGCAGCCATGGCGTGCGGCCGAAGAATCTCCTGCTGACGCTGATGCGCGTGCTGGCGCGGCTGTACGGGATCGAGCGGCTGCGCGGCGTGTCGCGCGCAGCGCATCCGTTCGCCGCACAGATCCACGCCGATTACGACGGTTTCTGGAACGAAAACGGCGGCGTTTCCGGCGCGGAAGGCTTCTACGATCTGCCGCGCTTCGGCGCCCGGCGCGCCGTGCGGGCGCTGCCCAGCAAGCGACGCGCGGCCAGGCGGCGGCGCGAGCAGTTCCTGGATGACGCACGGGCGATCTTCCTGCGCGCCCTCGACAGCCGGCCGGGGCGCGCGCCATCCGCACGCTGGTAGCCGCCGCGCAGGGGGTGAGCGCAGCGAACCCCTACCTGCGTTTCAGAAATCGTAGACGCCGGTCAGCATCGCCACCCGCCCCTGCCGCACCGGCACGAACGTCTGGTCGGCGTTGATCGCATAGAGCGTGCGATCGAACAGATTCTTCAGGCCCAGCGTGGCGTGCCAGTTGGTGCCGTAGTAGGTGACGTTGGCATCGATGCTCGCCTGGCCCGGCAGGTCGAAATAGCCGCCGCCCTGCAGACGCCCGATGCTGCGGCTGCGCGCGGCGACGCCGGCGGCGACACCCCAGGCCTGCAGCGGTTCGCGCTGGAAGCGGTAGCTGACCCAGGCGCTCAGCAGCTGCTTGGGCGCGGCCACCGGCGGCGTGCCGTCGTCGTTGCGGATGCGCGCGTTGGTGTAATTGACCACGCCTTCGAGGCCTCGCGTGATCTGGCCGGCGAATTCCACTTCCACGCCATGGTTGGTCTGGCCGGGACCGGGCGTGGCGAAATACGGCGGCTCCGGCGCGATGTAGTCCACGCTGTGGTCCAGCGTGATGCGGTACCACGCCACATTGAGCCGCGCGCGGTGCTGGAACAGATCGATGCGCGTGCCCGCCTCCCACTGGCGCGACTTGGCCGGCGGCAGCGGCTGGCCGTCCTCGCCCAGCAGCGAATTGGCCTGGAAGCCAGCCGTGTGGTTCACGTACAGCGCCAGCTCCGGCGCGGCCTTGAACAGCACGCCGGCCTTGGGCACCCATTGATTCTTGCGCAGGCGGCGCGGACTGCCGTCGGCCCATGAGGTGGACAGTTCGTACGACGTGCGCCGCAATGCGAGCAGCGCATCCCAGCGTTCGCCCAGCGCGATCTGGTCTTGCAGGAACAGGCCGGTTTCGGTGGTCCAGGCGCCGCCGCCCAGCGTCTGCACCATGGCTGCCTGGTCCGTGCTGACGCGCGCGCTCGGCAGCATCGTGTCGGCGAACAGATTGAACGACTGCGACGGGCCGACTTTCAGCGTGTCGCGCTGGCGGTCGCGGCCGGCCTTGGTGCGCGCGTAGTCCACGCCCAGCACCACGGTGTGCGTGATGCTGCCGTTCTCGAACACGCCGGTGAGATCGTTCTGCAGCGTGTAGAACGCATCCGAGTAGCGGAAGCTGCGCGCGGTCGCGTCGACGTCGCCGCTCAGGTAACCGTCGGTCAGCGACCAGCCCTGCCCGCTGGTGCGCTGCTGCACGTACTGGCCGCGGCTGCGGAAGATCCAGTCGCGGCCCAGGCCTTGTTCGAAGGTGTAGACGGCGCGGTTGGTGCGGTAGGTCGAATGGTCGCCCGGATTGCCCGGCAGCACGTCGTACGGTGACATCGCCGCCAGCGTGTCGCCCAGCAGCACCGTGTGATCCGGCCCCGGCACGCGGTTGGTGATGTGTTCGTAGCCGAGCGTGAAGCGGGTCGCGCCACGCTCCCAGCCGAGCGAAGGTGCGAAGTACGCGCTGCGCTGGCCGCGGTAGCCCTGGGCGCTGTGGTCGGCGTGATTGCCGGCGGCCACCAAGCGATAGGTCCAGCCGTCGTGCCCATCCACGGCGCCGGCCAGGTCCAGGCCCAGGCGCGCGCCGTCGTAGCGCCCGAGCGACCAGCTGAGTTCGCGCACCGGTTCGCTTTGCGGGCGCTTCATCACCACGTTCACCAGCCCGCCGAAATTGTTGTTGACCGAAGCGTCGCCGAGGATCGCCTCCGGCCCCTTCAGCACTTCGATGCGCTCGATGCCGACCAGCGGCGGCAGATCCTCGGTGCGAGCCACGCCGTTGGGCATGCCGTCGGTCATGCCGTTGCCGGCGTTGAAGCCGCGGATGCGGAACAGCGCAGGGCCGTCGAAGCCGTCCATGTATTGCACGCCGGCGACGTTGCGCACCGCATCGGCGACGGTCACCGCCTGCTGCGTGTCCATCAGGTCGCGCGTGACGATGCTGACCGACTGCGGCACCTTGGCCAGCGGCGTGTCGGTGCGCGTGGCGGCGCGCGTGGACGAAGCCAGGTAGCCCAGGTCGCCCATCGCCGTGCCCTGCACCTGGATCGCCGCGAGCGAAGCGACGATCGGCACGCTGGGCTTGGCCTCGAGCAGGCTGCTGCGGTAGCTGGCCGCCGGCGGCAGCGGCCCGCGCTTGATCACCACGGTGCCGGGATCGACGCTTTCGTAGGCCAGGCCGGTGCCGCGCAGCAGCGCGGCCATGCCCTGCTCCAGGGTCAGCGCGCCGCTGGCGCCTTCGCTGCGCAGGCCGGCGATCGCCTCGCCGGCGGTGAGCACCTGCACGTTGGCCTGCTTGCCGAACGCGATCAGCGCGCTGGACAGCTGCTGCGCGGGAATGGCGAGGTCCAGCGTGAGACGCGGCGCGGGGCTGGCCGGCGCGGCGGCGATGGCGAACGCCAGCGCGAAGCTGCCGCCGAACCGGAAAAGCGCGCGCCGAACCATGCCGTGTGGAATCCCCCGACTACCAATGTCCTAAAGGCCGGAGTCTGGCATGGTCGGGCGTGCGCACCAAGGCCGGATCGAGCCATGGGGGCTTGGGGCGGGTGGCGAAAGCGTGCCGCCGAACCCCTTCGCTGGCTGGGGAGTCGCGAAGGCGCGCCAGCGGTCCATCCAGACCACGACCGCGACGCGAACGTACGCTTCCGCCACCCGCCCCAAGCCCCCGCCGCTCACTGCCTTTCCGCGCTGGACAGCACCACGTGGTCGCCGAAGGCGCTCACCTGCACCGGGAACACCCGCGGCAGCGCCTCCACCCAGCGGTCGATCGCATCGACCCGCACGGTGCCGGTGAAGGTCAGCGCACCCACCCGCGGATCGGCGATTTGCACCGGGCGGCGGCTGTAGCGGTTGATGTTGGCCACCACTACCGATAGCGGTTCGTTGACGAATTCCAGCCGGCGCCCGCGCCAGGCGGTGGCATCCTCCACCGCGATCGGCCCCAGGCGCAGGCCCGCGGCGGGGTCGTACAGCACCTGCTGGCCCACGCCGGCCTCCAGCGCGCCCTGACCGCCCGGCGGCGTCACCCGCACGCGGCCTTCGGTCACCGCCACGGCCACCAGGTCGCCGGTGCGGCGCACATTGAAGGCGGTGCCCAGGTCGAGGATGCGCACCGGTCCGGCGGACACTTCGAACGGGCGGCGCTCATGAGTGACGGTGAAGAACGCCTCGCCCTCGCGCAGCTCCACTTTGCGCAGGTCGTCGGCATAGCGCGCCACGATGGCGGTGGCGCCGCCCAGCGCGACGCGGGTGCCGTCCGGCAGGGCCAGGTCGCGGTTCTGCCCCACTTCGCTGGCGTAGGGTTCGGGCTTGGGCCGGTACGCGCGATCCAGCAGGCCGGCGCCAAGCACCGCCACCAGCAGCGAAGCGGCCACCGCCCCGGCCCACACCGGCCAGCGCACGCGGCGCCCCACGGGGCGCGCGAACTCGACGACGACATCCTCGCGTGCATGGACGTCCAGCCGGCCCAGGCGCTGGGCGAGACGACTGACGTCCTCGAAGGCCTGGACGTGGCGCTCGTCCTCGTCCATCCAGGCCAGCCATTGCGCGATGGTGGCCTCGGAGGGGTCGGCCTCGCGCAGGCGGGTCCACCATTGCGCCGCGGCCTGGGTGATGCGGTCGCCGGCGCCGGGCAGCGTCATGGCCATCATGGCGTGGTCTCCGTGGCTTGAGGCTCGGCGGCTTGAAGCCGCGTACGGCAATGCGCCAGCGCATTGCTGACGTGGTAGCGCACCATGCGCTCGCTGAGTTTCATGGTCTGGGCGATGGCGCTGAAATCGCGCCCCTCGATCACATGCATCACAAAGGCCTTGCTGGTCTTGGCAGGAAGTTCGCGCAGCGCCGCGCGAACTTCGCGCCATTGCTCCAGCGCGGAGGCGTGCTGTTCGGGAATGGGCTGGGCGAACCAGTCGTCGTCGGGCGCGTCCGCCGGTGCGTTGGCGCGCACGGCGCGCATGCGCAGGCGGTCCACCGCCAGGTTGGCGGCGATGCGGAACAGCAGCGCGCGCGGCGCGGCGATGGGTTCGGCGTCCTTCATCGTCAGCATCCGCACATAGACCTCCTGCGCCAGCTCCTGCGCGTCCGAACGCGAGTTCAGGCGCGCCTGCAGGAAGGCCACCAGGGTGCGGTTGTGCTCGCGGAACAGCGCGGCAACCTGCGCGGCGCGGTCTTCCGCGCCGGGCGGTGCGGCGGGCCGGTCCGCGGCGTGATCCGGGCTAGCCATGCGCGGCGCGGCCATCGGGGATGGGCAAGGCGGTCATCGGACGGAACGTCTTCTTCGGACGGAACGAGAACAGCCTAGACGTTCGTGCGTCAGGAATTTGAAACCGGTGCGACTTGCAGCCCCTCTCCCCGCCGGAGAGAGGATCCGAGCACCCGCCCACTCGTCCGCCCAGCGATCCCCTCTCTCTCCTGGAGACGAAGAAAGTCAGGCCCGGCGGCGTGCCGCCTTCTTCGCCGCGGTCTTGCGGCCGGCGGCATGGGCCTTGCGCGTACGCGCTGCCTTCTTCGCCGCGGCGGACCGGCCGGCCGCGCCCTTGGTGTGCGCCGCCTTCTTCGCCGCTGCCGAGCGCGACGACGACGAGCGCTTCGCGGCCGCGCGCTTGCCCTGCCTGGACAGGGACTCGTGCGAGGCCGACGCATGGCCCTCGCGCTTCAACGCGCCTTCGGTAGCGCGCGAACGCCGTGCCGAGGTCTTGTGCGGATGGCGCGCGGCACGCTCGTCCTGCGCGGCCTTCTTGCGCGTGGCCTTGCTGGCGGATTTCTTCACCGGCGCTTTCACCCCGGCGCGGCGCGCCTTGGACAGACCGATGGCGATGGCCTGCTTGGCCGAGCGTGCGCCGTGCTTGCCTTCGCGCACATGCTCGATCTCTTCCTTGACGTATTCGCCGGCTTGCGTGCTAGGCGCCTTGCCTTCGCGCTTGTCTCGGGCAGCGGCTTTGCGGGTTTTCTGCTCGGGCATGGCGTTTTTCCTCCGCGCATCGAATCGTGTCTGCCACGTTTAAGGCGTGCGCCGTCGACGGCGGGTCGATGGCGCGTCAAGCCCATGCCTGCAGACCGATGCGGTTCAGCCGCGCGCGTGGGCCCTGCGCGTGCGCGACGTGCGGCACGTGCGTGTATTTCTTTCACTGCCGCGAAAAATTTGCGCGTCCTGCACGCAGCGCGCCGCGCGGAAAACGCCGTACCACGCCATTCGCGCACATGGCACGGATGTTGCGACGCATGGATGCGGCCGCCGCCGGCGGTCCGCCCTCCCCCTTCGACTACGAGAGAGAACACCCCATGACCTCCAAAGAGATGGCAGGACAAGCAGCGCCTCTTCGCGGCTTCGCACGGATGGATCCCCAGCGCCAGCGCCAGGTGTCTTCCCTGGGCGGACGCACGGCACACGCGCGTGGCAGCGCCCACGAATTCACCAGCGAGGAAGCGCGCCTGGCCGGTCACAAGGGAGGCAAGGCGGTCAGCGAAAATCGCGAGCACATGGCGACCATCGGTCGCATCGGCGGCCGGCGGCTGCGTGCGCAACGCGAAGGGACCCAGCCCTCCTGACGGGCCGCTCCGCCCCGACCAGCGTTATTTCCCCACGACAAAGGATCGGAGAGCGCCATGTCCAAACGCAGCTTTCTTTTGACGGTCCTCACGGCGGCGACCCTCGCGGTCGCCTGCCATGCGGCCGCCCAGACCGAACCCTCAGGTCAGGCCGGCGCGTCCGCGGATCAGGCCTTCCTCACCCGCGCCGCCGCCGACGGCAGCGCCGAGGTGGCGCTGGGACAACTGGCGCTGCAGAAAAACAGCGCCACGCCAACCAGGCAGCTCGCGCAACACATCGTCGACGATCACACCAAGGCCAACGAGCAACTGGTGGCGCTGGCGCGCCAGAAGCAGATCACGGTGGCGCCGGAGCCGGACGCCGCGCACAAGCAGAAGATGGACAAGCTGCAGAAACTCGACGGCGATGCCTTCGATCGTGCCTACGCGCAGGCCATGATCAAAGACCACCAGGACGCCATCAAGCTGTTCACGAAGGCCTCCACCAGCGCCAAGGACGCCGACGTCAAGCAATTTGCCGCGCAGACGCTGCCGGTGCTGAAGAACCATCTGCAGATGGCGCGCGATCTGCGCCAGACGAGCCACGAAAGCAGCATGCAGGGCGTACCGCAGGGCAACCCGCAGAACCCGCCCACCCCGATGCAGGAAACGCCGCCGCCGTCCACGCCGCCACCCAGCGGGCATTGAACCGCAGCGTTGGGCTTCGATGTTTCCTCCCACCTCATTCCCTTGATCCGGGCGCCCCGCGTGGCGCCCGCCACGGAGTATTGCCATGAATCGACGCGACAACGATCCCTCACGCCGCCAGCGTGGCGGCGCATGGCACGGCCAGGGCCGCCGCGGCCAGGGCCAGTGGCGGCAGCCCTGGCCACCGCAGGACGATCCCCGCCGTGGCCACGGCCACGGTTACGAACGCTACGGCGCCGCCAGCGATTACCAGTCGGCGATGGAACGCGGCTACGGCGACATGGACGACAGCTACCTGCCTCCCGATTGGGAAGAAGCCGGTTCGCAGCACGGCGGCTATCGCAACACGTTCGCCAGCGATACCTCGGGCAATGCTCAGCAGCAGGAATACGGCTATGGCTACGGCGGCTTCAGCCACGGCGGCCAATGGGGCAACCGCCCGCACGACGAATACCCGCACGGTTTCGCCGGCTATGGCGCCGATCGCATGGGCCGCCTGCAGGGGCCCTACGGCACGCGCCGTGACGAAGGCCCTGGTCCCGCGCCGTCGTTCGGCCAAGGCTACGGTTCGCCTTCCGGCGGCCGCAGCTGGGGCGGCCCGCACTGGAACGATCCGCAGCATCCCGATTACCAGGCCGACTACGGCCGCCGCCGGTACGCGCGCAGTCCGACCGACTTCATGGAAGAGCGCTATCCCTACCCGCACGACTATGCCGCGGATGCCGGCCACTACGGCCGCGGCCCCAAGGGCTACCAGCGCTCGGACCAGCGCATCAGCGAAGACGTGTGCGAACGCCTTTCCGAAGATGCGCAGATCGATGCCAGCGAAATCGAAGTGAGCGTGCAGGCGGGCGTCGTCACGCTGAAAGGCGCGGTGCCTTCGCGGCATATGAAACATCTGGCCGAGGATTGCGCCGATCGCGTGTTCGGCGTGAAAGACGTGGAGAACCGCGTGCGCGTCGAGCGGCCGCAGGACAACCGCGATGAGAACCTGCGCAGTACCAGTGCTGGCGCGGGGACATTCGGGACGACGCAGGAGAGTCGGCACTGAGCACCACGCACGACGGAGGGCGGGCATGATCTCGATGCCCGCCCTCGGGCGATGGGCGTCGTTTCGTTCCAGGGCGCCCGGGGTCGCATCCGCAGCCCCTCATTCCGGCCTTCTCCCCGATGGGGAGAGGCCGGAAGTGCGGCTCGCTAGAACCAGGCGCGGGGGCGCTGGTCGGGCGGAGGGACCGGGTCGATCACGGGCGGAGGGGGGTCCGGATCGATCAGCGGCGGTGACACGGGTTCCGGCAAGGGCGGGATCTCGGGCGTTTCCGGCAGCGGCGTGGGGGACGGTGGCGGCGGACCGGGCGGTTTCACCGGGTCCGGCGTGGGCGCGGGCACGTCGCCGGGCCATGCCAGCGTGGCGCGTGCGCAGCGCGCAACGCGGATGTCGGCATCGCTGAGAACATCAGACAAGGTCATGGGCGAAATCCCGCCTGCGCATCAGCGCGCCGACGTCGTCGAAGGCGCGGGCGCCGTGGCGCTGTTGCCGGGTTGAGGAGCCGAACCGCCGGGCGGCGGCAGGTTCGAACTATTGGGGTTAGCTGGCGGAGGCGGTGGCGTCGCGGCCGGCGCGGTCGCCGGCGCGGCCGGACTGGACGCGCCCGGCTGCATGCCTTGATCGTCCTTGTTGTGGCAGCCGCCAGCGGCCAGGACGGTGAGGGAAAGAAGCGTGATCGCATACGCGCTTAAGCGTTTCATGGGGAGAACCTCTTCGGTCGTGGATCGGGTTCGTGCCGGCGCTCAATGCGGCGCGGATACGCGCTCGGAAACCTCCGCCTTGAGCGAGCGGGCGTTGGTGCGCTCCAGATCGGCCAGCGCGACGATGCCGCAGATCTCGCCGTTGCTATCGACGATCGGCACGCGGCGGATGCGTTCGCCTTTCATCAGATTGGCGACATCTTCCAGCGACGCATCGTCCTGGCAGGTCCGCGCCGGCGCGGTCATGCACTGCCCTACCATGGCCCGGTCGGTGCGATACCCGCTGGCGACGCAGCGCACGACGATGTCGCGGTCGGTGATGACGCCGGCCAGGTGGCGCTGCGCATCGAGCACCGGCACTTCGCCCACGTCTTCCTCGAGCATGATGCGCGCGGCGTGTTCCAGCGTGTCGTCGGCCGAACAGCAGCGCGGCTGCGGGGTCATGATGTCTCTTGCCTTCATCGCTTGCCTTCATCGCTTGCCTCCACGGGGCCGCGGCGCTCCGCGGTCCCGGCTTGTCTGCGTGCTCAGCGGTTCTTGTGGCTCTGTTCGCCGGCGCGCACCTGCTGCTCGTGCGTACCGCCGCGGCTGCCGGCGCTCTTGCCCTGCTGGGTGTCTTCCTGGCTGGTGCCGCCATGGCTGGCCTTGCCGCCCTTGCTGGCGATCTCGCGCTGTTTCTTTTCGTCCATCGAGCCGAAACCACGTTTGCTGTCGTTCATGCCTTTTCTCCGGTATCGAAAGATGCGCGGGAACCGTGGATGGCCGGGCCCATGCCCGAGCGTTCCGCACGCATGCATGGTGCGTGGCGGCGATTGAAGACTATGGCTGCATGGGGTCAACGGCCTCTTCCACAGCGGCGCGCGTGTTCATGCCATGGTCGGCTAAGCCGCGAGTCGCGCGACCACCGTGCGCAGGTCCGCCACCAGCTCGGCGTAGGCGCGCTCGCGCGCCGCTTCGTCGCGGGCGCGCAGCACATAAGAGGGATGCCAGGTCGACAATCCTTCGGCGGATGCGCTCAACGGCAGCCACTGGCCGCGTTGACGCGTCATGCGGAACTGCGCGCCGAACAGCGCCTGTGCCGCCATCGCGCCCAGCGCCACCACGATGCGCGGCCGCACGCGCAGCAGTTCGGCCGCGAGCCACTGGCGGCACGCCGCCTGCTCGGCGGCGCTGGCCCGTTTGTGCAGGCGCGCCTTGCCGCGCGGCTCATACTTGAAATGCTTGACGGTGTTGGTCAGATACAGCGTATCGCGCTGCAAGCCCGCCTCTTCCAGCGCCTTATTCAGCACGCGCCCTGCCGGCCCGACGAAAGGTTCGCCGCTCAAGTCTTCCTGCGCGCCGGGCTGCTCGCCCACCAGCATCACCTGCGCATGGGCGGGCCCGCGGCCGAACACGGTCTGCGTGGCGTGCTCCCACAATGGGCAGTCATGACAATGCAGCGCCTTGCGCCGCACGGTGGCGAGTGAACCGGTGGGAAGCTTTTCCGGCGGCCGGGCGAGAGGGATCTGTGGCGCGGCGAGCGTCGCTTGAGTCCTGCGTGATGGCATGGCGATACCCGCGCAAACGAAGTCGCCACCGGTCCTAGCCCAACGCGTCTGAAGCCGGAGTCGAGGTTCCGTCAGCGGACCGGAGCACGGCGCGCTCACCGCGCGACCGCATGGAATTCACGCATGCGAGAACGCGTGCGACGGAAGCTGGCGCCCCCTTCCCTGGCCAGCGCCCTATGCCTACCCGCCACGCACCGCGTCCTGATGCGCCGCACGCACCCGCCGCCGGCTCCTGGCTCAAGCGCCTGGGTGCCGGCCTGATCACTGGCGCGGCCGATGACGATCCCAGCGGCATCGCCACGTATTCCCAGGCCGGCGCGAAGTATGGCTTCGCCACGCTGTGGTCGGTGCTTGTCTCCATTCCGCTGATGGTGGCGATCCAGGCGGCCTGCGCACTGATCGGCCGCACCACCGGCCAGGGCCTGGCGCATAGCATGCGCAAGCGCTTTCCTGCGTGGCTGGTGCGCATGCTGGCGGTGTGGGTCGCCATCGCCAACATCTTCAACCTCGGCGCCGACATCGCCGCGATGGGCGCGGCGATCCAGCTGCTGGCCGGCGGCCCGCGCCTGCTGTACAGCGCGATCGCCGCGCTGGTGTCGCTGGCGCTGCAGGTGTACGTGCCGTTCTCGCGCTACTCGCCGTACCTGAAGGTGCTCACCTTCAGCCTGTTCGCCTACGTGGGCACGCTGTTCGTGGTGACGGTGCCATGGAAGGACGCGCTGATCGCGCTGGTCGCGCCGCGTCCGGTCTTCAGTGCCGACTATGCGGTGGTGATCGTGGCCGTCCTGGGCACCACCATCAGTCCCTACCTGTTCTACTGGCAAGCCGCGCAGGAAGTGGAGGAGCTGCGCCACAGCCGGCGCCGCACGCCGCTGAAGATGGCGCCCGCGCAAGCACCCGACGCGCGTCGGCGCATCCGCCTGGATACGATGGTGGGCATGGTGTACTCCAACGCGGTGGCGTTCTGCATCATGCTCACCGCCGCGGTGGTGCTGCATGCGCACGGCAAGACCGATATCCAGAGTTCGGTGGATGCCGCCGCCGCGCTGCGACCCGTGGCCGGTCCGCTCGCCTTCGCGCTGTTCGCCACCGGCATCGTCGGCACGGGACTGCTCGCGGTGCCGGTGCTGGCCGGATCGACGGCGTATTTCCTCGCCGACGCATGGGGGCGACCGGTCGGGCTGGAGAAGACGGCCGGCCAGGCGAAGGCGTTCTATGGCGCGCTGATCGCTTCGGTGCTGCTGGGTACGGCGTTGACGTTGACGCCGATCGACCCGATCAAGGCGCTGTTCTGGAGCGCGGTCATCAACGGCGTGGCGGCGGTGCCGCTGATGGCCGTGATCTTGTTGCTGGCCGGCGATGCGCGGGTGATGGGCGAATGCCGCGTGGCGGCCTGGGTGCGCTGGGGCGGATGGGCGGCTGTCGCCGTGATGGCGGCCGCGGATGCGGTGATGTTCGCAACGCTGCCGGGGCAGTTGGGATTTGCCGTTCTGCCCCGGTGAGCGCCGCGCCTCAACCGTTCGTCCGCGGCACCCATTGCGCCTCGATGAACACGCGACGGATCTCCGGGTGCTGGCGTTTGATCAGCGCCTCCATCCGGCTCACTGCGTCCTGGATCGCCGCCGCCGGCAACGACGGGACGAACGACAGGCTGATGTTCAGCAGCACTTCGCGCGGAGCGAAGTGCATGGTGAGCAGTTCGTTGATGCCGCTGACCTCCGCCTGCGCCAGCACCAGGCGCCGCACGTCCGCCGCCACGTCGGGGCTCACCGCCTCGCCCACCAGCAAACTGCGGCACTCGTTGGACAGCAACAGCGCGGTGGCGGCGAGGATCAGGCCGATCACCAGCGACGCCAGGCCGTCGTACAGCGGATTGCCGGACAGCGTCGATGCGGTCACGCCGGCCAGTGCCACCAGGATGCCCAGCAACGCGGCGGTATCTTCGAACAGCACGGTGAAGATGGTCGGATCCTTGCTCGCCCGCACCGCCTCGAGCAAGGTCAGATGCCGTGTCTGGCGGCGGAACGTGCGCAAGGCGAGCAGCCATACGCTGCCCTCGAACACGGCCGCGGCACCCAGCACCACGTAACTGGCCCATACGTGGCGGATCGGATGCGGGTCGCGGATTTTCTCCAGGCCCTGGTACAGCGACACGCCCGCGCCCAGGCCGAAGATCAGGATCGCCACCATGAAGGCCCAGAAATACAGCTCCAGGCCATGGCCGAACGGATGCCGCGACGTGGGCGGACGCGCCGCGCGGCGCAGGCCGTGCAGGAGCAGCAGCTGGTTGCCGGTATCCACCACCGAATGGACGGCCTCGCTCCACATCGCCGAACTGCCGGTGACGAAGGCGGCCACGGCCTTGGTGGCGGCGATCGCGCCGTTGCCCATCAGCGCTGCCCAGATCACGCGCCGCGATGGCCGCTCGCGCGCCATGCGCCAATGGTCGCCCGCGTTCGCGCCGTTCATCGGGACACGACGGTGATCTTGCCGTTTGGCTCGAGTCGCGCCTCGACCACATCGCCAATGCTCCGCACGCCCTGCGAGCGCAGCGCACGTTCGAACATGGCCATCGGCACGTTATCGCGCCGCAGCGCCTCGCGATCGACTAGCCCATAGCGCGCCAGCACGGCCGGCCGGCCTTCGACCAGGCGATTGAACCGCGGCGCGCGCGCGGCGAAGAAAGCGATGCACCGGTCCAGCGCCAGGATGGTGCCCACGCCGATGAAGGCGCCCAGCAGCGAGTTGTCGTCGCCCACGATCGCCGTGCGCAACGTGCCGCCGACCAGGATCAGCACCACGATGTCGATGGCGGACAACTCACCGAAGGTGCGCTTGCCGCCCAGCCGCAGCAGCACCAGCAAGCCGATGTAGGCGATGGCGCCCCGGATCACGAACATGTACCAGGGCATGGTGAGGGAGAACAGGCTCATGGCGCCTCCGCCATTGTGCTCAGCCGGTCGGCCCTCCCATCACGGGCAGGATCGCGCCGGAGATGTAGCTGGCGCAGCTCGGTGCCGCGAGGAATACGTAGGCGGGGGCCACTTCCTCCGGCTGCGCGGGGCGGCCCATGGGATTGGAAGCACCGAACGTCGCCACGCCCTTGGCGGGCTTGTCGGCGGGGTTGAGCGGCGTCCATACCGGCCCCGGCGCCACGGCGTTCACGCGGATGCCCTTGTGCACCAGGTTCGACGAAAGCGAGCGCGTGAACGCATGGATCGCGCCCTTGGTCGCCGAGTAATCGAGCAACTTGGGATTGCCGAACAGACCGGTTTCCGAGCCGGTATTGATGATGCTGCCGCCAGGTTTCATGTAGGGCAGCGCCGCGCGCGCCATATGAAAGTAACCGTAGAGATTGGTGCGGAAGGTCAGGTCCATGTGCGCTTCGGTGATGTCCTCCAGCGAGTCGGCGTGTTCCTGGAAGGCGGCATTGTTGACCAACACGTCGAGCCGGCCGAAGGCTTCGACGGCTTCGTCCACGGCGTGCTGGCAGAAATCCGGATCGGCCACGTCGCCCTGGATCAGCAGGCAACGGCCGCCCTCTTTCTCGACATGGCGGCGCGTTTCTTCCGCGTCGTCGGTCGCGTCCAGGTACACCACGCCGACATCCGCGCCCTCGCGCGCGAACAGCACCGCCACCGCACGGCCGATGCCCGAGTCGCCGCCGGTGATCAATGCGGCCATGCCCTTGAGCTTGTCGCTGCCGACATAGGCCGGCGCCTTGAACTGCGGGCGCGGCTGCAGCTGATGCTCCTTGCCGGGCTTGGCCTGGTGCTGCGGCGGCAGCGGCGTCTCAGGATGCTTGCGCGCACCGGCCTGCTTCGGCTTGGCGGTTTTCTTGGCGTCGGGCTTGCGCGTCTTGGCCGCATCTTTTTCGTCGATATCGCGCTGCACGGCGCGTTGACGGTTGGCGGCGCTTGCGGCTTTGGCTCGGGTACGGGTGGCCATCGATGCTCTCCTCGCGGCGGGCTCGTGCATGACGACGCCGCAGTGGCGTGTCTTCGCTGTTTCGATGGTCGGTTGCGCGCGATAAATGCGCTGTCAAAACGGCAGCGCGATAGCGTGTACGCCAGGCGAGCCGCGGGCGAATGCCGACTACGAACGCCGCAACGGCAATGCATGCTTCTCGCTGCCACGCACTTTGGCCGACGCCGCGCGCACCTGGCCTTTCGCGCCGAGCATCATTTCCTCCAGCCAGTGCGCCAGGATCGAGGCATAGGCTTCGCGCGCATCCTCGCCGGTGAGGCTGTGATCGGCGCCCTGGATCACGCGGTACGTCAGCGAGTGCGTGTGCGTGCACGCTTTGCGGTAGCTGGCGAGCACGGGCGACGGCACGATCTCGTCGTGCTGGGATTCCACGATGAGCGCATCGCCGGTGAACTGCGTGCAGGCGCGCAAGGCGCGGTTGTGTTCCGCTTCGATGGGTTGCCGGCGGTATTCGGCCAGATGTTGAACACGAGCCAACAGGCGCTTTGGCACCATCCAGTCGTCGTCGCGATAGATCGCCGGCGCGCGCAGGCCGAGCCAGCGTACTGGCCGGTGCTCGGTGAGCAGCGCAGCCAGATAGCCACCATAACTGCTGCCGACCACGGCGATGGAATCGCGCTCCACCAATGGATGCGCGGCCAGGAAGTCGTAGGCAGCCAGCACGTCGTGCAGGTTCTCTTCGCGCGAGACCGTGTCGCGCTGGCTGGCGGTGGCGACGTGACCGGTCAGGTCGAAGGTCAGGCATACGCAACCAAGCGCCGCGACCTGGTGTGCATTGTCGTGATACTGCCGCTGGCTGCCGCCCCAGCCGTGCACCATCAGCACGCCGGGCATGCGCGGCGCGGGCGAGATCAGCGTGCCCGCCAGATCGCGGCCGCGCATGGTGATGTGGATGACGTCGTCACGTACCGGCACTGCGTCTTGTCCTCACGTATTTCACCAGATACCCGACGTCGGGATCGCCGCCGCGAAAGACGATCTTGGCGTCCTCGGGCACCGTCTCGGCCGGGTCGTAGCTCTCGCGGGTAGCCGCCCAGACCGCGCGGCGCGACGGATGATCGAGCAGTGCGCTCACCGCTTCCACCTCGGCCGCGCTGGCGCCGCCGATGCGCCATGACTGTTCCAGTACGCCGGAATACCAGCGACCGCCGTCATCCCTGCCCTGCGCCACGTCGTAGTTGGCGCGCGAGGCGAAGGTGCCGGGGAAGCACGCCAGCGCCTCGTCGTGGTAACAGCGCGCCTGCTCCACCGCCAGGCGCTGGTCGCCGGTCAAGGGCAGCTGGCGCAGCGCCTCGAGATCGCCGCGCGTGCACAGCAGATCGGTGCCGCCGTACACCATGGCGCCGTCATGATTGCGCGCCGCGCGCTGGCGCCCCACATAGCTGGCCTGGATGCCGTCCAGCAACACCGTCCCCACGCTAATGGTGGCGACGTCGCTCAGATTGCGCTCGGCCACCAGGCCGTCCTCCAGCCAGGGGCCGTGGCCGCGCGCCTCGATCAGCGGTTCCAGCTCCGCCAGCGTGTCGATCACGCGCTGGCCCAGGCCGCCGCTGTCGTACGGCGACTTGATGCGCACGCGGCCTTCACGCAACAGCGCGCCCGCGGCTTCGCGCAGATCCGCGGCGGTGAACACCGAATAACCCGGCAGCACCACGTCGCGCACTTTCTCGGCAAAAGCCTCCGACCAGCCCGCCGGAGCCACCGCGCCGGCGCGCGGCAGGCCGTGGGTGATGAGCTTGGTGCCCATGAAGGCCTGGCTCACCGCGCCACCGAAGAGGTCGCCCGCGCTCTCGATGCCGAAGCGTCGCGCCTCGCGCAGGCTCAAGGTGCGGTACGGCACCACGTAGCGCGCGCCGCGTGGATGGCGCTCGGTGTCGCGGCCGATGCCGCCGTAGCTCATGCCGAGCAGGCCGGCCAGGCGCTCGGCCACCCACAGGTGGGAAGCCAGCTCGTGTCCGCTGGGTGTTTCCCCCATGGGGGCGTAGACGAGCACGCGTCTTGCATCGCGCTGATGCGGGGAGCTCTCGGCCATGGACACGCGGATCCTCCTGGCGAACGAACGGCCGGCGGCAATGCCCTGCCACGGCCGGGCGCACAGTGTTCCCGCCGCCGCGCGCATGGCATGTGAATGCATCGCCACCCACTCACGCATCGAGGAAAGCCATGAAGACACGACACGTCTACAGCACCACGGGCATGGACATGGTCAAGGAAGGCATGAAGATCGCGCGCCAGTCCGGTATCGCTCACGACGATATTTCGCTGGTCGCCCGCGACGACATCGAACTGGAAGCCATCCCCGAGGAGCGCAAGGTGGTCACCAACGATTTCTATCCCGCCGCCGTCCGCGGCGCGGCCATCGGCGGCGCTTCGGGTCTCCTGGCCGGACTGGTGGCGGTGGCGATCGCGCCGATCGGCCTCACGCTGGCGGGTGCGGGTGCGATGGCGCTGATCGGCGCCAGCATGGGCGCATGGTCCAGCGCCCTGGCCGGCTCCGCGGTGCCCGACCCGGTGCGGCGCAAGTTCGAGGGCGAGGTCCGCGAAGGCCGCATTCTGCTGGTACTGGACGGTGAGGATGCCGCGCTGGCGCGCGCGGACGGTGGTCTGAGGCGAATCGGCGCGACGAGGTTGCCGTTCGATACGCCCTCGGCGCTGTCATAAACCGCAGCGGTATCGGCAGGGCATGCACTGAAAAACTTGCCTGCCGCGGAAGATCTTTCCATGCACGCCGGATAAGGCCGTGCCGTCCCGGGACAGACGTGCATCATCTCCAGACGACAAAGCGCCGCCGCACGACACGTCGCCACCTGGCGTGGCGTACGCCGCACGGCGGCTTGCAGGCTAGTCTGCGCCTGCCGGCAGTGATGTTTACTCGGACTGCTTGCCCTTCTCGATCAGCTCGCGGACGCGATGCCCGCCCTGCTTGCCGAGTTCCGAATAGCCCTCGGGACCGAGTTCTTCCTTGCGCGCTTCGCCGCCCTGCTTGCCGAGCGCCGAGTAGCCCTCCGGCCCCAGCTCTTCCTTGCGGGCTTCACCGCCCTTCTTGCCCATCTCCGAATAACCTTCGGGGCCGAGCTGTTCCTTGCGGATCTCGCCGCCTTTCTGGCCGGCCTCGCGGACGCTCATCGAGCCCTTGTCTTGATCTTTGCTAGCCATGATGCACCTCGTTAGCTTGTCGTATGTGGGTTCTGCCTGGGGTTGCTACTCGATCTGGCCGTAGCCTTTCATGACTTCCTGGGGTCCGCCGAACCGGTCTTCGGGGAGACGTTCGATGGTGTCCAGGATGTCCTGCGGGGCGCTGTTGCGCCTGGCCTGCTCGAGCAGGTCCTGCTTGCTGGCCGGGTAGTCGACGTCGTGCAGATACTTCTGCACGTTGGCGGGGGAATGCCCCCCGATACCTCGTGTCATGGGATGGTCCTCCCGTGGTGATCGGCAGGCGCGTGCGGCACGCTCACTCGCCCTCGGATTGCTTGCCCTTCTCGACCAGCTCGCGCACGCGATGCCCGCCTTGCTTGCCGAGCGTGGAGTAGCCTTCCGGCCCCAGCTCTTCCTTGCGGGCTTCGCCGCCCTGCTTGCCGATCTGCGACATGGCGTCGGGCCCGCGCTGTTCGCGCAACGCCTCCACGCCTTGCTTGCCGAGTTCGGCGTAGCCCTCGGGACCGAGCGCCTCTCTGCGGGTTTCGCCGCCCTTGTGACCGGCGTCGCGCACGCTCATGTCACCCTTGCCGCTGCCGTGGTTTCGTTCGTTGGTGGCCATGTTTCCTCCAGTGGCTGTGGAATGGAATGCACGGACTGCGTCACCGCGCAGGAGCTGTTTTGCAACCGCCATGCCATCGCGGTGCGGGCATCGGCGTGTGTCTTGTGGGCAACTGATCGCGCGGAGGCGTCAGCGCGACGTTGTAAAAGTTGGCGGCTTTGGTAATTCGTTCGCGGCCATGCCGGCGGCTGCCTGGTGCACGACCGCCCAGGCGTGCCGCTGCACTCACTCGACCGACTTGCCTTTGTCGATCAGCTCGCGCACGCGATGACCGCCCTTTTGGCCGAGTTCGGCGTAGCCTTCGGCGCCGAGCGCTTGTTTACGCGCTTCGCCGCCTTGCCTGCCTAGCTTCGCGTAGCCCTCGGGGCCCAGCGCTTCCTTGCGCGCTTCGCCGCCGCGGCGGCCGGCTTCGCGGACGCTCATGTCGCCTTGGCCTTTTTGCTTGCCTGTCATGTCGGTTCTCCTCAGTAGGATGGGTCGTGCGTCCGGGGTGGTCGCACGTTTGGCAGTTAGCAATGGGGATGCCATAAGGATGGGTTGGCGACTGCTGTGCTGGTAAGTGCGTTTGGTGGCGCGCGGTTGGCGACCGTGGCCAAGCGACTAGGCGAAAAGAGGCTGCTGGGCGATTTTCCGTGTGCGACTTTCGTGCGTTGCGCCGACGGGTCTCGCGGAGCGTGTCGGAAGACTGACGTGGGCGCCATCACGTTCCCGTGACTCGGGAGGTAGGACAGTCGTGCTCGCTATATCGCCGATGCTGCCGACGGTCCCAAGTCCAAGCGCATGTCCATCATTCTTGTCATCGAAGACGAGCCGGAGATCCTCGAAGTCACCAGCGTGCTGCTCAGTTCGTCGGGGTACGACGTACTCAATGCGCGCAATGCCGAGGAAGGTATCCGGTTGGCGCTGTCGCGCGACGATATCGATGTCGTGTTTACCGACGTCAACCTCGGCCACGGCATGAGCGGCACTGCCCTGGTCGATCAGTTGCTCGAGCAGGGCTCGCGCGCCGCGATGGTGGTGGTCTCAGGCGATATGGACCCGTTCGGCGGATGGCACCACCCGCACGCGGCCTTTCTTCCCAAGCCCTATGGCCGCCGTCAGCTGCTTGCGGCGATCGTCGAAGCGCGCCAGCGCTCCGTCGCGGAAGCGCAGGCCCCGCGACGCATGCAAGCCTTCCTCTAGAAGATCCCGTCAAGGACATCCGGCCGTCGCGCCCCGGATACCGCGCATTACCGTCCGGCCAAACGTGCGGGCCGTGTCTCAGGAGCCGCCCATGCCAACTTTCGCGAGCCCGCGCTACGACCTGCTCGTCCACGCGATCGAGGATTACGCCATCTACATGCTCGATCGCGATGGCTTGGTCACCAGCTGGAACGTAGGTGCGCAGCGCATCCTTGGCTACCGCGCCGACGACGTGATCGGCCGCCACGTGTCGCTCTTCTACACGGCGGCCGACCGCAAGGCGAGCCGCTCGCAGCATGCGCTGGCGATATCGGCGCGCATGGGGCGCCACGCGGAGGAAGGATGGCGCGTGCGCAAGGACGCTCATCGCTTTTGGGCCCACGTCGCGATGGATGCCATCCGCGACGAGGAAGGCCATCTGGTCGGCTTCGCCAAGGTGCTGCGCGACATGACCGACCGGCGCAAGGCCGAGGAAAAGCTGCGCGAAAGCGAGCGGCGCTTCCGGCTGTTCATGAACAGCGTTTCCGATTGCGCCATCTGCATGCTCAACGTGGAAGGCCAGGTCACGGAATGGAACGTCGGCGCGCGCAGGATCAAGGGTTTCTATGCCGAGGAAGTGGTGGGCCGGCATTTCTCGCTGTTCTTCACGCCGGAAGACATCGAAGCCGGCATGCCCCGCCACCTTCAGGACGAGGCGCGGCTCGCCGGCAAAGCGGCGATCGAATGCCGGCAGGTGCGCAACGATGGCACCCGCTTCGAGGCCAGCGTCATCATGGACGCGGTGCACGATCAGTCCGATCGCCTGCTCGGCTTCGCCGTGGTCACCCGCGACATCTCCGAACGCAAGGAGAACGAGCGCCGGCTGGAAGACATCCGCGCGCAGCTGTTCCAGTCGCAGAAGATCGAAGCGCTTGGCCAGCTGACCAGCGGCATCGCGCACGATTTCAACAATCTGCTGCAGGGCATCGTCGGCTCGCTGGAAGTGGCGCGCCTGCGCATATCGCAGAACAACCCGTCGGACAGCACGCGCTTCATCGACAGTGCGCGTCGCGCGGCCGACCGCGCCGCCGCCCTCACCCATCGCCTGCTGGCCTTCGCGCGGCGACAGCCATTGGTGATGCGCACGGTGGACCTGCGCGACTCCATCCTGGGCATGGAGCCGATGCTGCGCCAGACGATCGGCGAGCTGATCGCGCTGCACCTGGATTTCCCCCCGGATACCTGCCTGGCGCGCTGCGATCCCAATCACTTCGAAAGCTCGCTGCTCAACCTGGCGATCAATGCGCGCGATGCCATGTCGGACGGCGGCCGGCTGACCATCGCGCTGGGACAGATCGAGAACCCCTTGCATCAGCCGCTCGTCGCCCATCTCGGCCCTGGCAGCTACGCGGTGATCGCCGTCTCCGACAACGGCTGCGGTATGGCGCCGGAAACGCTAAAGCGCGCACTGGATCCGTTCTTCACCACTAAGCCCAAGGAACACGGCACCGGCCTCGGACTGTCGATGGTGTACGGATTCGCCGTGCAATCGGGTGGCACCGTGCGTATCCACAGCGAGCCTGGCCACGGCACGACCGTGACGCTCTATCTGCCGACCGCACGCGACGCCGACGATGTCGTCGCGGATGAGACGCCCCGCCCACGCAAGCTGGATGGCGTTGCCGCCATCTTGCTGGTGGAGGACGAGCCGGCGCTGCGCGAACCGGTGGCGTTGCGCCTGCGCGAGCTTGGCTTCGAGGTGATCGAGGCCGATAACGGCTTTCGCGGCCTGGAAGTGCTGCGCTCGGGGCGGCCGCTCGACCTGGTCATCGCCGATATCGGCCTGCCCGGTCTCAATGGCCGCACGATGATGGAAAAAGCCCCGCCTCACCGCAACGACCTGCGCGTGCTCTACACCACTGGCTACACCGATATCTGGGTGCTGCAGCACGGCGAACCGCTGGACAAGCGCTCGGACATGCTCACCAAGCCGTTCGACATGGGCGCGTTGCTGACGAAGATCGATGGGCTGGCGCGGACAGGGTGAACCCTGCCGGCGTCGGCGAAGCACGCCGCCTCATGACGACCGCCCTGTTTTCGCCGGCGCGACTCAGTCCTTCGGCGGCTTGGCAGGTACGAACGGAGACACCGGATCGCTGGCCGGAAAGGTCTCCTCCAGCGAGTGATCCTGGTTTTCGCTCTCGCGCCGTTTGCGCGCCTCGCGCTCCGAGGCCGTCTCGCGCTCTTTCGGCGGCGCGTCCAGGGGATG
This sequence comes from Dyella sp. CR10, assembly GCF_055814425.1. Lineage (NCBI taxonomy): Bacteria > Pseudomonadati > Pseudomonadota > Gammaproteobacteria > Lysobacterales > Rhodanobacteraceae > Dyella > Dyella sp. CR10. The sequence continues at coordinate 1,577,383 of NZ_CP185986.1, read as the reverse complement.
CTTGATGTCTTTGCGATCACGTTCGCTCATACCTGGATCCTCCGCATGGGTTCGCAGCATGGAATCGTGCGCGTGAAGCGGCGATGCAATCGACGAAGGTATGGCGTGAACGCACATCGTGCCGCTTGGCACGGCGTTTGTATGCCTGCAAGCGGCACCGCCGCCGACATGTCAGGAGCGCATCATGAAACCCACTCGTCACGACGATCGCCATCCGCGCCGGCAAGATGAACGCGAGCCTCGCTGGGTCAACCGCCCGGAGAGCTACGGCGGCTATGCCGATTCGGGCGACGACGATTATCCGGCCGCGCAGCAACGCCACATGCGCGCTTATGGCGGCCCGGCACGGCCGCGCCCCTCCGGCGAATATCCTGGCGATCCGACCGACTACGCCCGCGGCTATTCGCGCGGGCATGCGCCGGGCTGGGGCGATACGCCGCGAGATTTCCGCGGTCAGGGCCCGCGCCGCGCCGCGCCCGCCGACGAGGAAGTGCTCGACCGCATCTGCGAGCGCCTCGCCTGCGATTCGGACCTGGATGCCAGCGACATCGATGTAAGTGTGCAGGAAGGGCTGGTCATCCTGGCCGGCTCGGTCCCGTCGCGTCAGGCAAGGCGTGACGCCGCGGCGATCGCCGAAAGCACGCACGGCGCGCGCGAGGTGGAGAATCGCCTGCACGTGCGAAACCGGGACACCACGGCGTACTGAACAGGCGTACCGAGCGGGGACATCACACCACCAGCCAGCGCAGGCCAAGTGCGTGCAGCGAACGCATCACCGCGTGTGCGTCGAACGGCATCGGCGCGACCGATGCGCTGCCTGGCGCCAGGCGCATCGACGCCATCAGCCGGTTGCCGATGGTTTCCACCACGAAGGCCGGATAGGCCGGCAGTCGCTCCTGGGCTTCGCACTGGCCCGTATCGCGCCAGATGCCGGCATGCACGATCAGGAAGGCGATCTCGCCGGTGTTATGCGCACGCCACGTCGCGAACTCGCCAAGACTGCGCAGCTGAGCCATCGGATTGCGCAGGCCCGCGTCGCGCAATCGGCCTGCGGCCCGCTCCACATCACCCAGCGTATCGTGCACCAGCACCACCACCGGCAGATCTCGCATCCGTCCCGCTCCTCGCTTCATCGATCGACGTACGAGAGGCAGCAAGGCGTATGCCAGCGCGACGCAATCGTGCTCTAGCGGCATATCCACACGAATTAGACGGCATGTGCACCCGATGACGCGCACCATGCCTTCCCCAAGTGGTAGCCGCCGCTCCACGAGGCAACACGGTATGGAGGTTGCGCCTTGCGCGACCCAGGCGGCTGCATCCTCCCTAGAGAAGGCTATGACCGCTATCGCACCGACGATCCTGCTGATTGACGACGACCCCGGATACCTCCAGGCCACCACGGCGCATGCCAAGCTCAAAGGCTGCAAGGTCGTCGCGGCTACCAGTGTCGCCGCCGCCCGCGACGCGGCTGCCGCGCACGTCTACGATCTGGCCCTGGTGGACGTATCGCTGCCTGACGGCAGCGGCCTGGATCTGCTCGAGCGCATCGAACTGTCGCGCCACGGTCAGGCCATCGTGGTCACCGGCTATCCCACGGTGGACAGCGCGATCCGCAGCGTACGCCTGCCGGCAGCGGATTACTTGGTCAAGCCGATCCGCGGCGACAAGCTGGACGAACTGCTCGACAAGGCCCGCGCCAGCGCGGCATTGCGCCAGGCGGCCGAAGGCTGCAGCGCGCGCTGCGGCGAACTGATCGGCCACAGCCGCGCGATGCGCTCGCTGTTCGAGAAGATCGAACGCGTCGCGCCGATGGATGTGACGGTACTGATCCACGGCGAAAGCGGCACCGGCAAAGAGCTGGCCGCGCGCGCATTGCACGATCTGAGCGGACGTCAAGGTCGCTTCGTGGCGGTCAATTGCGGCGCGGTGGCACCGGAGCTTCTGTCCAGCGAAATGTTCGGTCACGAACGCGGCAGCTTTACCGGTGCGGTACGCGATCATGCAGGCTATTTCGAGCAGGCGCAGGGCGGCACCTTGTTCCTGGACGAATTCACCGAGATGCCGCTGGCGCTGCAGACACACCTGTTGCGCGTGCTGGAGGAACGGCGCGTCACCCGCGTGGGCGCTCACAAGAGTCACGCCGTCGACGTGCGCGTGGTGGCCGCGTGCAATCGCGTGCCGGCCGAGGCGGTGGATCAGGGCGTGCTTCGCCAGGATCTCTACTACCGACTGATGGATTTTCCCATCCGCATGCCGGCGTTGCGCGAGCACCCGGAAGACATTCCCTACATCGCCGCCCATTTGCTCGATGGACTCAACGCACACTACGGCACCGAGAAGGCGTTTTCTCCAGACGCCATGACCCGTCTCATGGCCCATCACTGGCCGGGTAACGTGCGCGAGCTGCGGCACGTGATCCAGCGCGCCTTCGTGCTGGCCGAAGACAGCATCGACATCCCGGCGGAGCTGGACACGATAGGCGCGCCGCTGCGCGACCGCGCACGCTTCGAGATGCACGTCGGCCTGTCGCTGGATGAAATGGAGAAGCGCGTACTTCTCGGCACACTGGAGTACTTCGATAACGACAAGGCGCGCACCGCCGAAGTGCTCGGCATCAGCCTCAAGACCATCTACAACAAGCTTGCCCGCTACGCCTCCAGCGACAGCCTGGCGCAGAAGCAGTGAGCGCGGCGAAAGCGTCGTCACGCTCACTGCACATCCGTGTGCGCGCCCATGTAATTTCTTCCCCTCGATGCACTTATCTTCAAGCGCAGGCGATAGCTCGCCCATGCAGGCGCCCGCCGGCCGCGGTTCACGCGACAGCGGGCGCTGGCATGGATGTTGCGACGGGATCAGCGGCGGCAGCGCCGCCGGTCGGAACAGGCGCATCTCACAGCACGCCCACGAGGAAGAGAATGATCACGATGACCAGCAGGATGCCCAGCCCGCCGCTTGGTCCATAACCCCAGGATCGGCTGTAGGGCCAGGTAGGAACCGCGCCGATCAGCAACAGGACGAGCACGATCAGAAGGATCAGGGAAAGTGACATGGCGCTTCTCCTCATCTTCGTGGGTGTGTCCATGGCGCAGCAGTAACCATGCCACGCGATCGCCTCCCGCCCGGTGAGCCACCGGCCCGCCACTCCCTGTTCATCTTCCCAACCGGAGGCTTTCCATGACCACCAACGAACATGACGTCAAGGTACTCAACGACCTCATCGCTACCACGCTCGACAGCGCCGACGGCTACGCCGAGGCTGCCAAGGACGCAAAGAGTTCTCAGCTGGCGAACCTGTTCCGCGACCGCGCGGGCGAGCGTGAGCAGGTGGTGGGTTCACTGCAGCAGCGGGTGGCTTTCCTCGGCGGCAAGCCGGAGGACAGCGGCACGATCCTCGCCTCCGCGCATCGCGTGTTCACCAACCTGCGCAACAGCCTCACCGACAGCGACACCGCCGTGATCGACGAGGTCGAGCGCGGCGAGGATCACATCAAGCACAAGTTCGAAGACGCGCTCGACGATCGCGAACTCTCCAGCGACACCAAGGCGATCATCGCCGACGCCAACCTCTCGGTACGCAGCGGACATGACCAGATGAGCCGGATGAAGCACATGCTGCACGGATGAGGTTTCTTTCTTCTGCTCCCTCTCCCTTCGGGGAGAGGGCTGCCTGCAGCGCGGTGAAGCCGCGGTCCTCGCTGTCCACACCCGGTGCTCTCCTCCAAGGCGAGAATAAGCACATGCCGGCTACATCGACAGCAGGCTCGCATCCACGTCTTCGACGCTCTGCGCGATCTCCCGAAAACCCGCCCACGGATCCTTGCGCTGACGCTTCAGGCGCTGCACGGCGGTGTGGATGTCGAAGGCGTCGCCGCCGCTCAACTTGCCCAGTTCTTCCCAGCGCACCGGCATCGCCACCGGCGCACCCTTGCGCGCACGCAGCGAGTAGGAGGCGATACTGGTGGAGCCGCGTGCATTGCGCAGGTAATCGATGAAGATCAGGCCGCCGCGCCGCCCCTTGCTCGCCACCGCGATGAACTCCTCCGGCCAGGCGCGCGCCAGCGCATCGGCGAAGGCATGCGCGAAGCCCTTGACCGCCGCCCACGGGCACGACGGACGCAACGGCACCACCACGTGCAGGCCCTTGCCGCCGGTGACGCGCAGGAACGATTGCAGGCCCACCTGCCGGAGCAGGCGCCGCACCAGCCGCGCGGCCTCCGCGACGCGCGGCCACGCCACGTCAGGCGCCGGGTCCAGGTCGAACACCAGCATGTCCGCACGATCCGGATCGCTGGCCAGCGCACCCCAGGGATGGAACTCGATGGCGCCAAACTGCACCAGTTCCAGCACCGACTCGGCACTGTCCGGACACAAATAGACCGCGCTGGCGCCACGCTGCTCCTTGAGCTTCGCGCCATGCACATGGCGCAGTCCCTGCATCATGTGCTTCTGAAAGAAGCAGTCGCCGGCGATACCCTCCGGACAGCGCAGCACGGATACGGGGCGACCGCTCACGCCGGGCAGGAACGCCGTCATCACCGCCGCGTAGTAATCGGCGACGTCCTGCTTGGTGACGCCGAGATCGGCAAAGATCACGCGGTCGGGATGGGTGATGGTCACCATGGCTGGCTCCTCTGCCTTGACGGAAGCGCGGCTGCCGCGTTTCGTGCCGGACTTGACGGTCTTCTTCGCGGGCGCGGCCCGGTCCGGGTGCTTGAGATCGGCGATGTCCTTGTCGATGCGCACCGCCTTCAGGCTCGGCTGCCGCAGAAGACCATGGTTGCCGTAACCGCGGAAGAACACTTCGACCACGATCTCCGGCGTGACCCAGGTGGCCTGGCGCAGCAGCGGATCGATCGTACCCGCCTCCACTGCCGGTTGGCGCCGGACCAGCCGGCGCAGGCGCCGCGCAAGGTCGCGCAGCTGCCCGGCGCCGAAACCGGTACCGACGCGACCGGCGAAATCCCAGCCGCCGCTGCTGTTGGGCCGCCCCAGCAGCAGCGAGCCGAAGCCCTCGCGCGTACCCTTGCCGGGGGTGAAGCCGACGATCGCGAACTCGTCGCTCTGCAGCAGCTTGGCCTTGCGCCAGTCGTCGCCGCGACCGCCGCGATACGGCGAATCGGCCGCCTTGGACACGATGCCCTCGACCTTCCACTGCGCGGCCAACCCCAGCATCCGCTCGCCCTCCCCCACGTGATGAGCGCTGAACAGCAACAGGCCCTCCGTGTCCGGCGCGCCGGCCAGCAAGCGCTGCAATAGATCCTTGCGTTCGCGCAGCGCGACGCGGCTCAGGTCGTAACCTTGCAGATGGATCAGGTCGAACGCCGCGTACATCAGCGGCGCGTTGGATTCGCCGGAAAGTACCTGCTGCAGCACGCCGAAATCGCTATGGCCGTCTTTCACCGCGATCAGCTCGCCGTCCAGCCGGGCACTGTCCAGCCCCAGCGCCTCGATCGCCTGCACGATGCCCGGCACGCGCGCCGTCCACTCGATCCGGTTGCGCGACCAGAGGCGCACCTGGCCGTCCGCCACGCCGGCGAGCAGGCGATAGCCGTCCCATTTCACCTCGTGCAGCCAGTCCGCGCCGCGCGGCGGCTGCTCCACCAGCCGGCACAGCTCGGGCGCGAAGAACTCGGCCGCGATGCTGGCCTTGCGCGCGCCAGGCAACGCGGCGGCCTGCTTCACCAGCGTGGCCAGGGAAGACCGCGTCGCACGCTTGCCGCCGCGACGTGTGGCAGTGCTTTTCGGCGTAGCGGTCTTGCGCGCCTTGCGGGCGGGCGCGGGGGGCGGAGCCTTGCCTTCCTCGCTGGCATAGCGATCGTGCGCCTTGATCAGGAACCACGCCGGCTGGCGCTCCTTGCGGTGGCTGCGCACCAGATGCCAGCTGCCCTTGAGGCGACGCCCGTGCAAGGTGAAGCGCAGGTGCCCCTTGCGCAGCTGCTGCGCCACGTCGCCATCCGTGGACCATACGCCGCGGTCGTAGCAATCCACGTGGCCCGCGCCGTAGTTGCCCTTGGGGATATCGCCCTCGAAATCGGCATAGGCCAGCGGGTGATCTTCCACTTCTACCGCCAGGCGCTTCACGCCGGGATCGAAGCTCGGCTCCTTGGGCACCGCCCAGCTCTTGAGCACGCCGCCGACTTCCAGGCGGAAGTCGTAGTGCAGGCGCCGTGCGGCGTGCTTCTGCACCACGAAGATGCTGCCCCCGGCCTTGGCCGGCGCGGCCGGCGGCGGTTCGGCGGTCTGGCGGAAATCGCGCTTGCGGCGGTAGTCGTGAAGTTTCATGGCATGACCCGAAGCCGGCGGCCCGAGCCAACGTAGCCCCGCGACCGTGACCATCAGGTCGACAAGGCGCGCGATAGCGCCCTGCATACGTTGCGGTCACGCGCGCTTTACCGTGCGCGGGCTTTGCTAGCCGTTACCGATGTGACCGAAGGTGTGCCATGCCTCGCCCTCTATGGAACGGCTCCCTGTCGTTCGGCCTGCTCAACATCCCGATGTCGCTGATGCCGGCCGAGCGCAACGTCGACCTGCATTTCCGCATGCTCGATTCGCGCAACAACGCGCCTGTCCGCTACGAGCGCGTCAATGCCGAGACAGGCGAGGAAGTGCCGTGGAAAGATGTGGTGCGCGCGTTCGAGTACAAGAAGGGCAGCTACGTCGTGCTGGAGCCGGAAGATATCCAGGCCGCGCGTTCGGAGAGCAAGGAAATGGTGGAGATCGAGGCGTTCGTCGATGCCGCCTCGGTAGGCCCGGAATATTTCGAGAAGCCCTACGTGCTGGTGCCGGCAAAGAAGGCCGAGAAAGGCTATGTGCTGCTGCGCGAGATCCTGTCGCGCACCGGCCGCGTGGGCATCGCCCGCGTGGTGATCCGCTCGCGCGAATACCTGTGCGCGGTGATGCCGCGCGGCGCCGCGCTGTATCTCCTGCTGCTGCGCTATCCGCAGGAACTGGTCGACATGGACGAGTACAACATCCCCGACGAAGCGCCATCGCACTATCGCGTCTCCGAGCGCGAGATGGACATGGCCGAGCAGCTGCTTGGCTCCATGAGCACGGCCTGGAAACCATCCGACTACAAGGACGAATACCGCGTCCGCCTGAAACAGACCATCGAGAAGCGCATGAAGACCAAGGGCGTGGTAACGCCGGTCGAACACGAGGAAGAGCCGATGGAGGAAACCACCAACGTGGTGGACTTCATGTCGCTGTTGCAGAAGAGCCTGGCCGAGAACAAGCGCACGCCGGCCGCCAGGAAGACGGCAAAGAAAGCACCCCGGAAGAAGGCCGCGGGAGCCGCGAAGAAGACGGCGACGAAACGGGCTGGACACAAGAAGCGGTGAAGAGACGGGGAACGGCCTGCATGACGTCATGCCTTCCCCGCTTCCCGTTTCCGCCCGTCAGAACCTCAACCGCACGAACACCGACGGCCCGTTCAGGCTCATGTCCAAGCGCTCGTCATAGCTGCGACGGTTGCGCTTAATCTTGATGTCCGTGTAGCCGTATTCGGCGCCGAGGCCGACGTTCTTCCACGGAAACCATTCCAGCCCGACCGCGGCGTTCCAGATATGGCCAGCCAGCTTGCCGCCGCCCTTCTTCACGCCCGACGCATCCGCGTACAGGCGGAACTGATCGTCGATCGCGTAGCGCCAGCCCAGCTGCAACATCGGCGCCCATGCGCTGTCGCGGCTGTGCGTGGACGCCTGCACCGTCTGGCCGAGGGCCGACGCTTCGCCGCTGAGACCCGTGCTCAGCCCGTAGTAGGCCGCGCCCACGCCGACGCCGAACACACCCTGCCCGCTGCCGAACCACCAGCGATAAGCGGCGCTGCCGAAATCGAAGTCGAGTTTGGCGCTGACGCGCGCCGATGCCGCGTAATCGTAGCCGCCGTAGCTGATGGCGCGGCTGATCGAGCGGGTTTCCCGTCGATCGATGCGGTAGTAGTCGAACGAAAAGCCCTGATGCTCACCGATCAGCACGTCCACGCGTGCGCGCGGGCTGAACTTGTGATCGGGAAAGCCCAGGTCGTCCTCGAGATTGATATGGCCACTGAGGCCGCGACCGGGATCGCTGGCGCCCACCTTGGTATCGGTCATGGCGTAGTAGCCGCCCAGCCACACGCTTACGTTGTCCAGCGCGGGCGACTGCTGCGCCGCGGCGGTGCCACCGGCGCAGGCGAGCAGGACGGCCGTCGAAAACTTCACTGCGGCGCGAGCCGTCGAGTGCCTGGTTGCTTGATTCATGCGTTGGCTCCCTTTGTCCAGGTGAGCTGGAAATCTAGTCAGCACGAAGTCGATGCGTTGTCCGCTGGCTGTGAAGAGCGTGACGACATGAACTTGCGGCGCGCGCAGCGTGCACCAGCCTGTTCACGCCGTCGTGCCGCGCGCTTGAACCATGCGCACCCACACTCCGGCGGCATGCATACCGTCGGCGATTTCATGCTCGAACGCCTCAGCGCCTGGGGCATCCGGCGCGTGTTCGGCTATCCGGGCGATGGGATCAACGGCCTCATGGGTGCGCTGGGCCGAGCCGTCGATCGCTTCGACTACGTGCGCGTGCGGCACGAGGAGATGGCAGCGTTCATGGCCTGCGGCCACGCCAAGTTCACCGGCCAGATCGGTGTATGCCTGGCCACGTCCGGTCCCGGCGCCATCCATCTGCTCAACGGGTTGTACGACGCCAAGCTCGATCACATGCCCGTGCTGGCGATCGTCGGACAGCAGGCGCGATCCGCATTGGGCAGCGATTATCAGCAGGAAGTGGATCTGCAGGCGCTGTTCAAGGATGTCGCCGCCTATGTGCAGACGATCACCGCGTCGGCGCAGGTGCGCCACGTGCTGGATCGCGCGATCCGCATCGCGCAAGCCGAGCGCGCCGTCAGCTGCGTGATCGTGCCGCACGATCTGCAACTGCTGCCGGCCGTACCCAGCCCGCCGCGCAAGCACGGCAGCGTGTATTCGGGCGTGGGGCCGGCCCTGCCCCACGCGCAACCCGATGCGGCGGAACTGGAACGAGCGGCGGCGGTGATCAATGCCGGCGAGAAGGTTGCGATCCTGGTCGGCGCGGGCGCGCTCGGCGCCGGTACGGAAGTGCGCGCGCTGGCCGAGCATCTCGACGCCGGCGTGGCCAAGGCGCTGCTGGGCAAAGCGGTGCTGCCGGACGATCTGCCCTACGTGACCGGCCCCATCGGCCTGCTCGGCAGCAAGCCCAGCTGGCATCTGATGAATGGTTGCGACACCTTGCTGATGATCGGCACCACGTTCCCGTACTCGGAATTCCTGCCGCCGGACGGCCAGGCGCGCGCAGTGCAGATCGACATCGCGCCTCGCAACATGTCGCTGCGCTACCCGGCGGAAGTGAACCTCGTCGGCGATGCAGCGGCGGTACTGCGACGCTTGCTGCCCCTGTTGCACGAGAAGCGCCATCCCGATTGGCGCGAGCGTATCGAACTGGATGTACGCAAATGGTGGCGCCTGCTGGAAGCTCGCGCGCTGGCGCCGGCCGACCCGATCAACCCGCAGCGCGTCTTCCGTGAGCTGTCGGCGGCACTGCCGGACAACGTGATCATCTGCGGCGATTGCGGCTCGCACACCGGCTGGTACGCGCGCGACGTCAGGCTGCGCGAGGGCATGATGGCTTCGTTGTCCGGAGGACTGGCGACCATGGGCAGCGGTCTGCCTTATGCCATCGCCGCCAAGATGGCGTGGCCGGGCCGGCCGGTGCTGGCGATCGTTGGCGATGGCGCGATGCAGATGAACGGCAATGCCGAGCTGATCACGGTCAAGCAATACAGCGGAGCCTGGAGCGACCCCCGCTTCGTTGTACTGGTCGTGGCCAATCACGACCTCAATCAGGTGACGTGGGAGCAGCGCGCGCTGGCCGGCGATCCCAAGTTCGATGCCGCGCAGCAGGTGGAACGGTTTCCCTATGCGCGCTACGCCGAGCTGCTGGGCATGCGCGGCATACGCGTAGAACGGCCCGAGCAGTTGGCAGACGCGTGGCGAGAGGCCTTCGCCGCGGACCGTCCGGTGCTGTTGGAGGCCATCACCGATCCGGATGTGCCTCCGCTTCCGCCGCATGTGAACTGGGAACAGGCGCGCCACTTGATGTCCGCATTGAGCAAAGGCGACAGCGATGCCGGTGGAGTACTGCGCCAGACCGCACGGCAAGTGCTCGCCGGCCTGTTCGGCGCCAACGATTGAGAGCGAAGAGGTAACCGTCATGCCCAAGCCACCCGCCGACCGGCCCCACGGCAGCGGCGATCGCAACGTGAATGCCGTGGCTCGCCAGGACCGCAAGGGACAGAAAGATCGCGACCGCAAGATCCGCGAGGGCGAGAAAGTCGCCGACAAGGCCGCCAAGCGCGACACCGGCATTCGCTGAGGCCGCCGCCGCATGGCACGTGCACGCATCGGTATTTCCGGCTGGCGCTACGCGCCGTGGCGCGGCGTGTTCTATCCGGAAGACCTGCCGCAGCGGGAGGAGCTGGCCTACGCCTCGCGGCAGCTGGCCAGCATCGAGATCAACGGCTCGTTCTACAGCCTGCAGCGCCCGGCGTACTACGCGCGCTGGCGCGATGCCACGCCGCGTGGCTTCGTCTTCGCCGTGAAGGCGCCGCGCTACGTCACTCACGTGCGGCGCCTGCGTCATGTGGAAGAAGGACTGGCCAATTTCTTCGCCTCCGGCGTGCTGTGCCTGCGCGCCAAGCTCGGCCCCATCCTGTGGCAGCTGCCGCCGAGCCTGCGTTACCACCAGGACGTGCTGGAGGACTTCCTGCGCCAGTTGCCGGCGAACACCGAGCAGGCCGTCGCGCTAGCCAAGCGCCACGGCGCCATGGACAGAGATCGTGTCGCGCTCGAGACCGATCGACGACGACGCCTGCGCCATGCGTTGGAGGTGCGCCACGAGAGCTTCCGCGATCCAGCCTTCATCGCGCAGCTGCGCCGCCATGGCGTGGCCCTGGTGGTCGCCGATACCGCGAGCCGCTGGCCACTGCTGGAAGACGTCACCGCAGGCTTCATGTACCTGCGTCTGCACGGCGACGAGGAGCTTTATGCCAGCGGCTACAGCACGGCGGCATTGCGCGCCTGGGAACGACGCCTGCGCGCGTGGATGTCCGGTTCGCAGCCGCGCGACGCGCATCTCGCGGCGCCGGATGCTGCGCCTCCCAGGCGCCAGTCGCGCGATGTGTACGTGTATTTCGACAACGACCAGAAGGTGCGTGCGCCTTTCGATGCGATGGCGCTGGCGAAACGGTTGGGACGGCGTGGCGGCTGACGCCTGCATGGACGCGCCGGGATGTGGCTGCGATCTTCAGTGAGGTGCCGAATATTCGTTAGCAGACGAACCAGCGCCGGCGCGCGCTCGTCAATGCGCTCTGGACCTCGAATTCACGCCACGTTGGCGATGTTTTGATCAATCCTATGACGTAGTTCACACTTTGCCTCTTGAGAGTTCGCGCGCGGAAGCGCAAACCACTGCACAGCACCACCCTGTGGTGCTTGTTGAAATGAGGTGCTTACTTACGGCATCTTCCTAAGATCGGTTAGCAATGGAGGGGACGCATATGCGGCATCTGCCGATTCGGGGTTATCAAGCGCTTGCGGCGTTCGCGCTGCTCGCAGGGATGGCGGTCTGCGGACCTGCCATGGCGGACAAACGTGCCACTGGCCTCGGCCAGGCGTGGCCCAATGCCCAGGACGTGAGCGCGAGTCCGCGCTGGCACGTCTATGTATTCGAACGCGACGGTATCCGCTACGTACAGCTCAACGACTTGCGCGGCAACGTACGCGCAGCTTTCGCCGCGCAGGGCGGCAACTTCCTCGTGCTGCCCATCGGCAGCGACGCCGCCCGCGTCGCCACGCCGCAGGATCCGCAGCCGGCGCCGGCAAACACCAGCGGCGAGATCGTCTACCACGACAGCGCCGTGCAGCTGCAGGTGACGCCGCAAGCCAACGGCGTGATGACGATGCAGGCGGTCGATTCGACCTGCAGCGATCCGGTGGAGTGCAGCTCGCGGATCAATTGACCAGCAGGCGGTTTGACGTAATCGAGGGCGCGGCGAAGGCCGCGCCCTTTTTTGTTTGCTCCTTCGCGTCGATCAGCGCCACGGCAAGCATCCCGCCCTCTCCCTCGGCGGGGTGAAAGGGAAGTGCGATGCAGCCGCAAGCAGCCACGAGCGAACGGCGCGGCCGCCGCTGCCGCTTTTGCTTTTTGCTGGTTGCTCTTGATCTGCCGGGGTGCCTTTCTCCTGGTTACTTCTCTATTGGGCAAGCAAAGAGAAGTAACCCGGGCCGCGGCAGCGGGCCGAAACCCTCGCCCAAAGGGCGATACACGAATACACCAGACGCATCGATGAGCCAGTGCCAACGCCAGCCCTGCGTCGGGGTTCGCTGGCGCTCACCCCAACCTAAGCCGATACGCTCAAGGGACGGACAGCACAGAGCTCAGGGCGCGGAGGCGCGCGGCAGCTGCTCCACCGGCCGCGACATGCTGCGCAGCGAATCGTGCAGCAGCACCGTAATGCGCAAGCCCATCGGATTCTCGCGCACGTGCGCATCGCCTCCGTAGATCTGCGCGCGCTCGCGGATCGTATCCAGCCCCGAACCGCTGGTACCGAGCAGCGACATCGCCTTCTTCCACTGCTCCTGCGCCAGGCGCACGCCTCCATCCGTCGCCGCGGCGCGATCGCAGTCCATGCGCATCACCACCCAGCGATGGCCCTGGCTGTGCCCGCCGCGGATCAGCAGGTTCACGTGGCGCGTGGGCTGGCAGCTCAACGCATACACCAGCGCCTCGCCCGCCAGGCGATACAAGGCCATGTGCACGTCGGAAGCCAGGTGCTCCAGATCCTGCCCGACCAGCTCGCACTCGTAGGTCGCGCCCACTGCGGCGGCGGCCTGCGCCACCGGGCCTTCGCGCAAGGGCGAAGGCTCGCCCTGCTCGCGCCATACGCGCGGATACAACGCATTGGTGAGGCGATGCATCTCGTGCTGGGCCAGCGCGGCCTGGCGCGAATACGCACGCTCTTCGTTGGCGGGAATCGATTTTTCGCGCAGGCGTTCGAGCAGGCGGTTCTGCATGTCGCGCATCGACTGGCGCAGCTGCTCCAGCGCTTCGGCCGCATTCTTCATGCGCAGCTCTTCCTGATACAGGCCCTGCTGCGCCAGCAGCAGCCCGTACTCGCGATCGATGCGCTCACGCGACTCGGCGGCGTCACCCGCAGCCGACGGGCGCAACAGCTGCGCGCCGAACATCAGCAGCGTGGACACCGCGAACGCGATGATCGCCTGCGCCTGGATCATCGACGGGTCGCGCACGATGGTGGACGTGAGCGCGACCGCGCAGCTCGCTGCCGCGCCACCCAGCGCCGCGCCGCGCCAGCCATGGCGCAGGGTGAGCCAGGCCACCGGCAGGAACATCGCGATGCGGCAGACCTGCATGGCATCGCCGTTGCCGCTGGCATAGCCCAGCCACGCCAGCGCGGTGAGCGGCAGCACCAGACTCATCGCGCCGTCGCGCAGCAGCACGCTATGGCGCAGTGCGATCCACACCGTACCGGCGCGCAGCCCCGCGAACCAGCCGCGTGCGGCAAGCACCAGCGGGGTCAGGGTCAGGCCACCGAGGTAATTGCCGAGGAAGTAACCAAATACGATGCGCGCGGTCACTGCGGGCGCCGCATGGCCGGCCGGCATCTGCACCGTGGCGAGCGCGGCGACATTGCCCGCGGCAGTGAGCACCGCGCAGGCGAGGATCGCGCCGAGCAATGCCGGCATGTCGACCTGGCCGTCCGCCTGGAGAATGCGCGTATGGCGACGGAACCATGCCACCGCCGGCGCGCACAGCGCGATCGGCGGGAAGGCGGCGAACATCGCCCATGCCGCGCCGAACTGGTCATGGCACAGCCATGCCTGGTAACCGACGGGAATCGCCTCGCCAAGCACCAGCGCGGGCCAGTAGCGGACAGGCATGAACAGCAGCGCGGCGAGGCGCAGGCTGGCCGGCAGGTTCCAGTTGGACACGGACACGCTGCGGAGCAGGACATACACGGCCGCATAGACGGCCGCCACCAGAAGGTGACGCCACCATACGAAACGGATCGATTCCTCCCGCATAGCCTCCCTCCCCGTCGTCGCCATCGTCCTCCGGTCGCCTTTGGCGGCTACCGCTCGCTGCTGCATGAAACCCTGCCCTCGCCTGGATCGGCTCCCCTTGCGATCCTGGATGGACTAATGATCGGACGGAACAGTTTCCCACGCTACGTCGTTGGACCGGTGCATTGGGGGGCAAGTCTTCGAATGTGTGATGCGCTTCACGCTGAACTTGCCCGGCGACGCCGCCGACGTCCGCTTGAGCCCGGAAGGCCCTCCCGATCCGATGCCATTGTGGCACGGCCGGCAGGCCCAAGGATGCACGGACACCGGCACCTCGGATACTCACCGAACGTTATGAAAGAAGCGTGCCATGTCGTTCGGCTAGACCGTAGGCCATAGGAATAATTCTTGCCAACAATACTGTCGCCGCTCCGCGCGAGACATATCACCACCATCCTGAGGCAAACGGATGGCATGCGGCACTGGTTTTCCGCCCCTCGGAGTCGCCAACGCAGGACGCCATGGCCCGTTGACGGTTCGTGCCGAGAGGCCGGCCTCCGGCGCGCTGGGCATTCAAGCCGACGCCGCCGCGTGGTCGGGCCTGGCGCGCCAGTCCGGCTCCGGTTCGGCGGCGCGCTCCGTGTTCGGCGGTTTCGCGTAATGGCCGGCCTATCGGGATCGGCCTGACGCACCGGAACGCCGGACTGGAGCGTGCATGTGCGCGAAGGCGATCGAGTTGCGCGCGCACTTTGCCGGCGAACGCTTCGTCTGCCCGCGCAGCGTATCGTCGGCTGCAAGCCATGCTTCGTCGCGCTTGCCATCGATGGCTTCGAGCGTGGTGCGTGCGACGCAGCGGCTGAGCATCATCGAGATGGAGGCGTTCGCCGGCAATGTGAGCGCGGCATCGCGCATGCCCCAATATTTGATCAGCGCGATATTCGCCGGCGCGATAGCCGTGACTTTCACGCGATCGCCTCCACCGCGCGCTCCACGCGCAGGCCGGGCATGCCCAGCGGCACGGTGAAGCGCTCCCATCCGGTCAGCTCGCACACGCGCAGCGGCGGACGGCCGGGCCACAGCACCAGCAGCGCGCCGGCGCCGGGGCCGGCCAGCGAACCGGCGCCGGAAATCTTCGCCGCGCCGCCGGCGGCCTCGATAGCGCGGATCGCCGCGCGCACCGGCGGCGGCACCACGCCGAGGCATTCCAGGCAGCGCTCGTAATCCCGCATCGCCGCCACGCCGCCGAGCGCGAGATCGCCCTTCCCCGCCAGCCATGCGCCGAAGGCCAGCGTGGCGCGCTCCATCGAAGCGAGCAGCGCGGTCGCGTCGCCGTCGTGCGCAAGCCGCTCGCGCACGGCGCTCACCACCGTGCCCGTCGCCTCGGCGGCGGCGCCGGTGTGATACAGCTGCAGGCGGCGCAGCCGCTCGCGCCGGAACGCCATGGGTACCAGCACGAGTCCGCCGGCAGCGCGTCGCGCCGCGCGCACCAGCCCGCCGCGCAGGACGGTGCCGTGGTCGATACCGGACGGCTGGCCGTGCTGCCGCCGCTCGATATCCAGCACCAGTGCTTCGAGCGTGCTCGTGTCCGTGCGATCGCCGCCCAGCCCCAGCGAAGCCGCTGCGATGGCGACCGCGACGGCGGCCGAGTTGCCGAAGCCGGCACCGCATGGAATCTGCGACGCCACGTGCAGCGCCAGGCCGCGTGGCCGCCGCGTCGCGAACGGCAGGCTTTCGCCGATGGCGACCAGGGCCAGGTGCGCCGGGTCCGCGCCGCGCATGCGCCGGAACGCGGACGGATCGGGCCGCTGCGCATAGTCGAGCCAGCGCGCGCGGGTCGCAGCGGTGTAATCGTCGATGTCGTGCCAGGTATAGGTGCCGCGCAGGCCGATATCGGGCAGGTCGAGCTGCACGCCCTCCTGCATGCTGTCGCGCGCGACCGCGCTGCAGTACAGGCCCAGCGCGGCGATGATGGCTGGACGGCCGAACACCGCGGCGTGTTCGCCCATCACGATCACCTTGCCTGGTGCGATGGCGGTGACGGCGCTCATCCGCATGCCGCCGGACGGCCGAACCGCTGGTAGGCGTCCGCCAGATGGCTGGCCGCCACCGGATCGGGCAAGGCGCCCAGCACGGTGCCGCCGCCGATCGCCGCGAGTGGCATGTCCGGCAGGTGGACCGATGCGTGCACCACCCACTCGAGGAAACGGCGCGTCTGCTCGATGCCTTCGCTGCGGAACGCCGGTGCGCGCGTCATGCCCACGTCTTCCACGCCCGACAGCGCACCGCCGGCATCGCGGATCGCGCGGCAGCCGCGTGCGCTCAGCGGACCGACCACGCCCAGCGGCACCTGCACCGTGCCGATCAGGTTCTCGCAGCACGCCGCCGCCATGTCCACGGAGTAGCTGCCGATGACGTCGAGAGACCATTCCGCGCGGCGCTCGAAGGCCTTGCGGCGCACGCGCGCAGTCTGGTCGATGCTCAGGTGTTCCGGCAGTTCGTGCAGCTTGCGTCGTCCCCGGTAAAGCTCCTCGGCGAGGTCATCGAGCTCGCCGAAGGTCTGCGGCAGATTCATGCGTGCCCCCTGCCGGTGCCTGGGCGCCGGCGTTCGCGATCCATGAACTTCGGCGCGCGCGGTCCCACGACGGGCATGCGTCCCGCCGGAGGCGACCACAGAACACCGTTCCCCGCGGCCGGGCCGGGTGCCGGCCGCTCGCGCGCGGCCATCCCTATGGCGGCGGCGCTTCGGGCGATGCTAAGGCACGACGGCCCCGGCTGTCCGTGACCGTGCGGTAATCCGAAAGTGAAACCCGGATCGCGGTGCCGTGAAGACGCTCAGGCCTTGCGATGCAGCCAGGTCGCCAGCTCGATGGTGTGCGCACCGTGCACGCCGCCGGGCAGCGGCAGGAAACGATGGCGGCGCACGCCGCCGGCCGCTTCGAGATACAGCGTGAGTTCGCGCGGCTGCACGGCCACGACATCACCCACGACGAGGCTGCGGGCGGCCGTTTCGGCAGCGTTCCATTCCGCGTCCAGTTCCAATCCCTCGCCCGGCAGGGCGAGCCGCGCCCGCGCAAGCGGACCGGCCTGGTCCAGATGCAGTATGCGCGCGCTCCAGCCGGCTTCGCCGCGCGGTGCCAGCGGCAGGTGTTCCGGACGCAGCCATACATCCACCGCGCGTCCCGAGAATTCCGGTGGCAGCTCGCCCTGCACCGCCAGGCCGCCCAGGTGCAGACGGTCGCGCTCGACGTGTCCGGCGGCGCGGCTGGCGCGTCCCACGAAACCATGCACGAACGGCGTGGCCGGCGCGCGGTAAATCTCCTCCGGCGTGCCGACCTGTTCGATGCGTCCCTGGTTCATCACCACGACGCGATCGGCCAGTTCCAGCGCTTCGTCCTGGTCGTGCGTGACCAGCAAGGTGGTGAGGCCGAGCGAGCGCTGCAGCTCGCGCAGCCACCCGCGCAGGCTTACGCGCACCTGCGCGTCGAGCGCGCCGAAGGGCTCGTCCAGCAAGAGCAAGGACGGCTCCACCGCCAACGCGCGCGCCAGCGCCACGCGCTGGCGCTGGCCACCGGACAGCTGCGCTGGATAACGTCGCGCCAGCGCTTCCAGTTGCACGCGGCGCAGCAGTGCTTCCACTCTCGCGGCGATTTCTCGCCGCGACGGCCGCCGAGCGCGCGGCCGCACGCGCAGGCCGAAGGCGACGTTCTCTGTCACTGTCATGTGCGCGAACAGCGCGTAGTGCTGAAACACCAGGCCCACGCCGCGGCGCTGCGCGGGAAGCGCGAGCAGATCCTCGCCGTCGCGCAGTACTTCGCCGCAATCGGGCTCGTCCAGGCCGGCGAGGATGCGCAGCAGCGTGCTCTTGCCCGAACCGGAAGGGCCCAGCAGCGCCACGAATTCGCCGGATGCGATATCCAGCGACACGTGCTCCAGCGCGCTGAATAATCCGTAGCGGCGGGTCAGGCTTTGAATGGAAAGACTCATGCGATCGTTACCTCAACGCCTTTGCGCCGGATGCGCCAGTTCGCCGCCGTGCCGCCACTCGACCAGCCACTTGATCAACAGCGTCAGCAAAGTCAGCAGGGCCAGCAGCGAAGCCAGACCGAACGCCGCGGCGATCGCGTGCTCGCCGCCGCCGTTATAGACCTGGTCCACTTGCAGTGGCAGCGTATTGGTCAGCCCCGGCAGATGTCCCGAAACCACCGATACCGCGCCGAATTCACCCATGCTGCGCGCATTGCATAACAACACGCCGTACAGCAGCGCCCAGCGCACCTTGGGCAAGGTCACGCGGAAGAAGATCTGCCAGCCGCCGGCGCCGAGGGTGCGTGCCGCGTGCTCTTCCTCGTTGCCCTGAGCCTGCATTAACGGGATCAGCTCGCGCGCTACGAAAGGAAACGCCACGAACACCGTCGCCAGCACCAGTCCCGGCACCGCGAAAATCACCCGTATGCCGTGGTCATCGAGCCAGCCGCCGAACCAGCCGTGCACACCGTACACCAGCACATAGACCAGGCCCGCCACCACCGGCGACACCGAGAACGGCAGGTCGATCAGGGCACCGAGCAAGTGTTTGCCGCGGAATTCGTAGTGCGTCATCAACCAGGCCGCGGCCAGGCCGAACACCATGTTCGCAGGCACCGCGATAACCGCCACCGTGAGAGTGAGCCGTACCGCGGTGCGCGCATCGGGGTCGGTGATAGCTTCGACGAACACCTGCCAGCCTTTGCCGAAGGCTTCCACGAAAACCGCCAGCAATGGCAGCACCAACAGCCCCACCACGCACAGCAAGGCCAGCGCGATCATCACCCCCCGTCCCACGGACACGGTCCAGCGGCGCGAACGATGGATGGCATGGGTCGCAATGGCAGACATCAGGCCACCTCGGACCAGCGGCGATTCCAGCGCTGCAACAGATTCACCGCCAGCAGCACCGCCAGCGAGGCGAGCAACATCACCGCGCCGAGCAAGGCAGCGGGACTGGTATCGCCGCCGGCGTCGATCTTCTGCACGATCAGGAGCGGCACGATTTCCGTGCGCATGGGCAGGTTGCCTGAGATGTAGATCACCGAGCCGTACTCGCCGACCGCGCGAGCCAGTGCGAGCGCGAAGCCGGTCAGCAAAGTCGGCGTGAGCATCGGCAGCAGCACGCGGCGGAAACTCTGCCAGCGGTTGGCGCCGAGCGTGCACGCCGCCTCTTCCACCTCGCGCTCCAGGCTTTCCAGCACCGGCTGCAAGGTCCGCACCACGAACGGAAGGCCGACGAACACCATCGCCAGCAGCACGCCCAGGCGCGTGTAGGCCACCTGGATCCCCCACGGTTGCAGCAGGCGGCCGATCCATCCATTGGGCGCGTACAGCGCGGTCAGCGCAATGCCCGCCACGGCGGTGGGCAGGGCAAATGGAAGATCGATCAGCGCATCGCAGACACGGCGGAACGGGAAGCGATAGCGCACCAACACCCAGGCCAGCAGCAAGCCCACCACGACATCGATGGCCGCCGCCAGCAGCGCGCCGCCAAAACTGAGCTGCAGAGCCTGCAGCACGCGGCGGGTGCCGATCTGCGCCCACCACGCCGCCGGCCCCAGGCTGGCGGCCTTCCACGCCAACGCGGCCAGCGGCAGCAGCACGATGCCGCCCAGCCAAGCCAGCGTGATGCCCAGGCTCAGGCCGAACCCTGGCAAGGCGCGGCGCATGCTCAATGCCCCGCTTCGCTGATCTGATCGTACACGCCGCCGTCGGCGAAGTACGTGGCCTGGGCCTTGCGCCAGTCGCCGAACACTTCGGCCAACGTGAAGGTCTTTACCGGCGCGAATTGCGCGGCATACCTGGCGGCGACTTCCGCCGAGCGCGGCCGGTAGAAGTACTTCGCCACCAGCTCCTGCCCCTCGGGCGAATACAGGAATTTCAGATAGGCCTCGGCCGCCTGTCGGGTGCCGCGCCGGTCCACCGTCTTGTCCACCACCGCCACCGGCGGCTCCCCCAGGATGCTCAGCGACGGCACCACGATGTCGAACTTGTCCTTGCCAAGCTCCTGCTCCGATTGCAGGGCTTCGCTCTCCCACGCGATCAGCACATCGCCGATCCCGCGCTGTACGAAGGTGTTGGTAGCGCCGCGCGCACCAGTATCCAGCACCGGCACATGCTTGTAGAGCTCACTGACGTAGGCACGCGCAGTGTCGGCATTGCCGCCGGGCTGACGCAACGCCCAGCCCCAGGCCGCCAGGAAATTCCAGCGGGCGCCGCCGGAGGTCTTCGGGTTGGGCGTGATCACTTGCACGCCGCTGCGCACCAGATCCGGCCAGTCATGGATCTGCCTGGGATTGCCCTTGCGCACCAGGAACACCACGGTCGAGGTGTATGGCGTGCTTTGCTCGGGCAGGCGCGACTGCCAGTCCCTGGGCAGCAGCCCGCGATCGGCCAGCACGTCGATGTCCCAGGCGAGCGCCAGCGTCACCACGTCAGCCGGCAGGCCGTCCTGCACCGCACGCGATTGTTTGGCGGAGCCGCCGTTGGACGTGGTGATGCGCACCTCCTTGCCGGTCTGTTTCTTCCACGATTCGGCGAAGGCCTGGTCGAGTTGCTTGTAAAGCTCTCGGGTGGGATCGAAAGAAACGTTGAGCAGACGGCTGTCTTGCGCCTGTGCGGCTGCGCTCAGCAACATGCCGGCAAGCGCAAGCAGCATGGATGGGCGTAGTCGTAACATGTTCGGGCTCCCAGTCGGTCGTGTCGAATCAGGCTAGGCGGACAGGGTATGCGTCCCTGCCCTGCCTCGCTTTGTCCCACATCATTCATTCAAAGATCGTCAGCGAGGCGCTAGGAACTGCCTCCAAGCCTCGCCACTCGATGCCAATGCGCGTAAGGCAGTGCGCCAGAGTCGACCAGATGAATCGACCATGGGCCTCCTTCCGGCCGGACACGCTAACTTGTCGCGGCGGCACACCACCGTGCCATTCCGGCGTTTCGCGCGATGCCATGCTCGGCTCGATATCGTAGCCCTCCCCTCCCCAAAGGCCCGGGCCGGCAGAGCCGTCTCGCTGAAAGCGGTCGCAATCGACGGAAACGCGATGGAGCCTGGCTCTGATAGATCTCGGCGATGCCGGCGTCGGCGCCGTCTCCAACTTTCCGATAAGTGGGCCAGTCGCCATAGAAGTCATAGCCCCCGCTGGCGCAATCCGGGCGGAGAACCAGCCACAGGCCGAGTACCCAGGCCACCCCCACTGACCGATCTCACCGCGCCTGCGTGCCACAACCACACCATGCCAGCTTCTTTCCCTCGAGGATCGAAAACCCGGCTAGGTTGCCCTCTGCGGCCAAGCAGCAGAAATGATCGATGTGCATATGCACATGCATTTCCAGACGTCTAGAAGGCTTTCTGTCAACTTAACAAAATAGCTGACTGCTCATGCCCTTGACCTCAAGGGATCGATAGCGTCCCATCCGCGCTTCTTTCAGGTGCTGCGATGAAGGCGACTCGCGCCGAGGAAATCGAAACGCACAAGTGACTTTCCGACCGTAACAAACTGCACCAGGAGAACCCGTCGGTGCTTGCCGTTAGTGACGTAGATGATGATGCGGAGCGCTTTCGGATGTCCGCTCGACGAATCGCCGGGCGTGATGGTGCACAAGAAAAACCCCGGCCGAAGCCGGGGTTTCCCTTCTCCCTCACCCACTGAGAAGTTATTTCGTATATGTGGCCAGCACGGAAACGTTCTTGTAGGCCTGCACCCCCACTACACGCAGGTAGTACGTACCGGCCTGCGGCCTGGCGATCACCACAACCTCGCTGTTGCCTGGCCTGACCGACTTGAAGTCGGCGCCGGAGCCATCGACGTCAGGTGCACTACCTGCCTTGACGAACAGCGACACATCGCCGCTGCCGCCAAGCGTACGCAAGTTCAGATTGCGCGCGCCCTCCGGAACTTCGATGGCGTAGAGAACCTGGGAGCCCGTGCCGCCGCTCTGTCCGCTCAACAACACGCCCGGGCTCAGCATGATGGCGTCATCCCCCTCGCTGTTATTACCCAAGGCGAGATTGACCGCCGCATAAGCATCGACGATACCTGCGCCGATGGGCTGGTCGGGACTCACCGGGAAACGGCGTGCTGATTTAACCAGGATGCTCTTGACCTGATCAGGTGTTGGTGCCGCCAGGCCGGCCTGTTTCATGGCACTCAGTACCAGCGCAATCGTGCCGGTCACATGTGGGGCTGCCTGTGAGGTTCCCACGAAACCGCCGTAGCCGGCTTCTTCCGGAATCGTCGTGCCCAAGTCGATTGCCGACCAGACAAAGCCCTCAGGATTCGCTACGGTGCCGGTGTTGGGATCGTCGTTGGTGTAATACCCACCACCCGGAGCCGACAGAGTAACCCCAGCGCCATAGCTTGAATAAAAAGCGCGCCTTCCGGTAATGCCGTTCGAAGCGACGGTGATGACACCCGGGCAGCTTGCCGGAGTGTAGTTCGCTACGTCCGCATTGCTGTTGCCAGCCGCAACGACTACGGTAGTGCCGCGGCTGCGGGCATCGGCGATGGCCCGACCCATCGCACTGTTTGCCGAGCAGGAGCCACCGCCCCCGAGACTCATGTTGATGACCTGTGCCGGGTTCTGGTTATCCGGCACCCCGTCCACATGACCACCCGACGCCCATATCACGGCATCGGCAATATCGGATGTGTCACCGCCACAGTGCCCCAGCACGCGCACAGGAAGCAATTTGGCGTTGTAGGCGATACCCGCCATACCTTCGCCATTATCGGTTCGCTCGGTCGCCGTACCGGCGACGTGAGTGCCATGCCAACTGCTGTCCTCCGGCGGGTTGGATTCATCCGTGCAGGCACTGAGATACGGTTCGGTGGTGGTCCAGTCACCGGTATCCCAACCGCCCGCTGCGCGACCATCGGTACCCCGGCCGGACACAAGTCCATCGGAGATGAAATCGTAGCCTGAGTCAGCCAGCGAAAGATCGAGATCCGGATGATGGGTGACACCGGTGTCAAGCACGGCTACCGTGACGCCCGAGCCATCGGCCAGATCCCAGGCGTTATTGATATTCGCACCGCCTGTCGGGTTGCTGAAATGCCACTGGTATTTTTCGTAGTGCGGATCATCCGGCGTGAATGTTTGCGGCGCCATGCCGGCAGGTGCGGCCATGTCGCGCACCGCATGCAAGATTACATCAGGCTCCACATAAGCTACGGCGGGATCGGCCGCGAGCTGTTTCATCAATGCATCGGCTTGTTCCCGATCGAGCCTGCGCGAAGTGCGCACCAGATCCGCACCCATCGCAAGCTTGCGCTGATAGGTCACGCTCAGCGGCGCCATCGTCGTACCGGTGGCTGCGCGGTTCAGGCCGGCCCGGCCAACGGCCGCCATCACGTTCTGCACGACAGCATCGCGCTGAACGCGCTCCGAGCTGCCAGCGCGGTAGGTAATGATGAAGCGGTTATAGCCTTGATTCGACTGAGCGCCGGGCAACTTCCCCGTCGGCAAATTCGGCGCATCCGCGGCATAAGCCGCAGGAATCGCCACGGCCAATGCGATGGCCATGACACTACCGCACATCGAAGTAGACATCTTCATTCAAAATCCTTAGCTCAGATAGAAGAACACGGTATTTCCGCATCCTGAAGGAAACTGGTGAAACAACCACGCTGCCGCCAGGCTTCAGGGGGATGTCATCACCTCAAAAAGAACTCCCCCTCCGGCAGAGCCGAAGGGGGAGACCGGCATTACCAGCCGAAGCTGACGCCAATCGTGCCGCTGGATTCACCGCCGCCGGCGATGGAGCCACCGAGCAGCACCGCACCGTTGCCGGGAATGCGTGCGGCATAACCCACTGCCAACGCCGCCTGCCCACGATATCCGCCAACCGCCGCACTCACGCGATTTTGGGTACCCGGCGCCGCGGCAATCGCACCAGCCATGCCGGCCATCGCCGTACCCATGGCACCCACGCGATTCAAGCGAGTATCGAGCCCATTGAAGCGAGTATTGACGTCGGACTTGAAGGCATCGAAGTCCGAATTGCTCACCATATTGGCGGTCTTTTGATCGGTGTACGACTTGGCATCCGAGAGCGTCTGCTGTGCCGTGGTGTCGGTGTAGGATTTGGCGGTCACCAATGCCTCGTCCACTTGGCTGACGTTGGCGGCATCCGTCGGTGCGACGCCATTGGCGACGTTGCTGACCACCGCCGGAGCGGCAGCCGGCGCAGCGGACGCAGGTGCCACCGGGGCTGCTGAAGGAACCGCTGCCGGCGCCTCCGGCGCAACCACTGGGGCACTGCTGGCGACGTTGGCATTAAACATCGATCCGCCCAATGCCACGTTCTCCAGATTGCCCACGCGGTGGTCCAGCGAACCCAGCACGCCGTCCACCGCACTGAAAGCATCGCCCACGTTGTAGTAGGAATTGCCCTGGATGATGTAGTTCGGCGCGACCAGCCCGGCACCGGTCATGTAGGCACCGCCACCCAGCATCTGTGCCGTCTGGTCGCCCAGATTGAACAGTTGGCCCGCATTGGCGGCGTCGGTGCTATTCGCACCCAGCTTGCCATTGGCCACATTGGCAATGGTCGTGCCGCTCTGGCCTTCCAGGGTGATCGACTTCTTGCTGGCGTCGTCGTACTTCACAGCACCGGCCAGATCGCCGCTGACGCCTTCGATGGCGCTGTTCAGCTGCTTGACGTTGACACCATCTGTGTCCGCCGTGCCCGCGGCAAGATTGCTGAGTTGCCGCTCGTGACCCACGCTGCCAATGGAAACACTATTGGCGCGGTTAGCCAGCGAGTTGGCGCCCAAGGCCACCGAGTTATAGGCCGTAGCTACCGCCTTTGAGCCCATCGCTACCGACGAGTTACCTTCGGCTCTGGACATCATGCCGAGCGCAACGGCATAGTCATTGACGGCCTTTGCCTGAAAACCGACAGCGGTGGCGCTGAAAGCGTAGGGAGAGTACATAGCACTGGTCTTGGTTTCCGCAACAGCACCTGAGCCAATGGCTGTCGAGCCGTAGCTATTGGCCGTTGCACTGTCGCCGAGAGCCGTTGCATTTGCACCCGCAGTGCCGGCGTTGTGGCCAATTGCCACACCTTTGGTATCGGCATGAGCCGAAGCGCCAACAGCCAGCGAATACTTACCTTCCGCCTTCGCATCGTCGTTGCCGTCGTTATTACCATTGGCCTTGAAGTACCGATTAGTTGCGGCGCCGGCATTAGCCACCGCATCCAGCTGCGACTTGTTCACCGCATCCGTGCCTTGCGTACCATCAGCCACGTTGGTGATCTGGCGTTCATGACCGACGCTGCCCACCGAAACCGAGTTGGCCCGGTCGGCGACCGAGAGCGCCCCCAGTGCCACGGCATTAGCGCCGGTAACCGAACTCAATTCACCGATGGCGACACTCTGATCAGTCAGGCCATGAATACCTGCGCCCGCGCCCAGTGCAACCGAACGTTTGCCCGTGGCATTGGCTCCAGTACCTAGAGCAACACTCTCATCGCCGGTGGCTAGGGAAGCGCCTCCCAATGCAATGGCGCTCATGCCTGTCGACACCGGGCCACCTGCATGGATCGTGTGTGCCGTCTGATCATAGAAGGCACCAAAGCCGCCAATGGCGATGGCGAAATTGTTGCCGGCAACTGCGTTGACACCCATGGCGATAGCACCCTGGGCACCCTTGACCACCGCCGAAATCGGGCCTATGGCGATGGACCCGAGCGCCCCCTCGCTGACCGATGAGCCATAACCCATGGCCATGCCAAAGTTGGCGCCATTGCCCACCGCGCCACCATTCATCGCCAACGAATACACGCCATCCGCCGTCGAATCTGCACCAAACGCCGAAGAGCTCTGAGCATTGGCCTGCGCATTGGCACCGACCGCAGTGCTGTTCACGCCCAGCGCGGTGCTGCCGTAACCCGCTGCCGTGCTGAATTTGCCAAGCGCATTTGCACCACTGCCGAATGCCGACGAACCGGTTTCTGCGGCATAACTACCGGAACCCGCGGCAGTCGCCAGGTCGCCGTCGGCCATCACGTCGTCGCTGCCATCGCCCTTGCCATTAGCCTTGAAGTAGTGGTTAGCGGCAACCGAACCCGCCGTTGCATCCTTCAACTGCGCAAGGTTCACTGCATCGGTGTCTTCGGTACCGGCAGCGACATTCGCGATCTGACGTTCATGACCCACATTGCCAACGGACACCGAGTTGGCGCGATCGGCAAGCGAGCCTGCACCGAGAGCGACCGCATTGGTAGCTTCTGGCGCGATGACGCTGCCAGTGCCTACAGCTGTAGCATCGTAGCCCGAAGCGTCCGCGCCATCGCCTAGCGCCATGGACTGTTCGCCTGTGGCACGCGCGCCCTTGCCCATCGCCACGGCATGCGAACCGCTTGCGTAGCTGGAGCTGCCAACTGCGATCGCATAATCGCCTTCGGCGATAGCATCATCGAAGAAGCCAATACCTTGGTCGCCGTTGGCCTTGAAGTACTTGTTTGCCGCTTCGGCGTTGTGCGCGACTTCATCCAGTTGCGACTTGTTCACCGCATCAGTGCCCTGCACGCCAGCGGCCACGTTGACGATCTGCCGCTCATGGCCCACGGAACCGACCGATACGGTGTTTTCGCGGTCGGCCACCGAACTTTGACCCAGGGCGACGCTATTGTTCGCCTGTGCCCAGGCATTGAAGCCAAGGGCTGTGCTGTTCTCCGCCTGTGCCCAGCTCTCCGCGCCAAAGGTTGATGCATTGTCAGCCGTAGCGGCCGAGTTCATGCCAAATGCCGAGCCATGATGACCGGATGCATCGGCCTGGTAGCCGACCGCCGTGCCCCACGCATTGGCTTTACTGTCAACGCCGATGGCCATGCTGAAAGATTGGTCGGCGATGGCTCCATTGCCAACGGCAATACTCCGCCAGCCCTTCGCTTCGGCGTTATGACCCAATGCCGTACTCTCCATGCCCGCTTCAGCTTCTGCACCCAGAGCCGTGGCATAAGGACCCGTGGCCACAGACAGGCCGCCGATGGCGACACTGGCCACACCATCCGATAGCGCTCGATCACCAATCGCAATGCCGGCCTCAAGGCTAGCCGTCGACAGCGAACCCATAGCCACGCTGGCCTTGCCCAGCGCCCATGCATTGCCCCCCGTCGCGACACTGGAATCGCCCGCGCTGATGGCACCGAAGCCCGCGGCCAAACTGCCATTACCGCGAGCCAATGCTTCGCCGCCGAGGGCGGTGGAACCAGTGCCCGAGGCCTGACTCAGACCACCGATGGCGGTCGCGGCCTGATCGGCATCGGCGGTGGCATAGGTACCCACGGCGACATTGCCCAAACCGCCCAGTTCGGATTCCGTATTGCCTGCATAGGAACCCTGGCCCACAGCGACCGAAGCGTCGCCGAAGGCTTTCGCATCCTGGCCGAAAGCCGAACTACCGATACCAGAGGCGAGCGATTCGGCACCGATGGCAGTGGTGGCATTCGCCAAAGCCTTACTGTTCGCGCCCGCAGCGAGTGCGAGATCGCCGCTTGCAGTGGCATCATCGCTGCCATCGTTCTTGCCGTTGGCTTTGAAGTAGTGCTGCGCATCGCCAATACTGCCGGCTACGGCATCCAGCTGTGCCTTGTTCACCGCATCGGTAGCTTCGGTACCGGCAGCGACATTGATGATCTGGCGTTGATTTCCCTCGTTACCCACTGAAACCGTGTTGTCGCGGATAGCCACCGAATCGTAGCCGAGCGCCACGGAGTTCAGGCCCACTGACTGCGCCCGTGGTCCGATAGCAACACTATTGTTTGCTTGTGCGTAAGCGCCAGCACCCAAAGCGACAGCGTTCTGTCCTTCGGCACGTGTGTAGTAGTCGATGCAAATCGACCCATCGCAGGACAACTTGCCGCCGATCGAGATCGATCCATCACCCGCAGCAGTGCTTATGTGACCGATGGCGATCGACTCATCCGCCACAGCCTGGGAGTGCGCACCGACAGCAGTCGATTCCATACCGGAAGCCCCACTGAATAGGCCCACGGCAGTACCAGAATAACCATTGGCAAGGGCGCCTGCGCCGAGTGCGGTCGCACCGTTTCCGCTGGAGACGGCACCCGCGCCAAAGGCACTCGCGGCATAGCCTTCGGCCAACGTCGACTGCGTGCCATTGATGGTGACCAACTCACCACCCATTGCGACACTCGAATCGCCATTCGCCGCGGCCAGATTGCCGATCGCAATCGAGTTATCCGAAACGGCCGTGGAGTCATTACCTACAGCGATGGCGGTGTTGCCAATCGCCCATGCACCTTGCCCACTTGCGACACTGAAGTCACCAGCGGCAATACTGTAAGCACCATCTGCCACACTGGCCTCGCCATTAGCTTTGGCGCCGAAACCTGCTGCCAGACTACCCGCACCATTCGCTTCGGCAGCGCCGCCCACCGCGGTGGAGCCCATACCCGAAGCGATGCTCAACGCACCCAGCGCCGTAGCAGCCTGATCGGCACTGGCCTCTGCATGGGCACCAACGGCCGTATTGCCAAAACCCACGGAGAGCGAGCTCTGACCTATCGCAACAGAGGCATCCCCCCCGGCGATCGCATTTCGACCGAAGGCGGAACTGCCAATGCCAACGGCAATTGCCTGATTACCCATCGCGGTGGACGCGCCTCCTGCCACGCTGTTAGCGCCAGCAGCCACCGCCATGCCTCCGGTGATCTGGGCGTCGTCGCTACCGTCCCCCTTGCCGCTGGCCTTGAAATAGTGCTGCGCATCGCCGACGCTGCTAGCCAGGGCATCGAGCTGAGTCTTGTTCACCGCATCGGTAGCTTCGGTGCCAGCGGCCACGTTCGTGACCTGACGTTCGTTGCCGGCACTGCCCACAGAAACAGTGTTACCGCGATCGGCAACGGAATGGGCTCCAAGTGCCACGGCATTGTCGGCCGATGTCGACGAATGACTGCCAAGCGCAATGGAATCCTCGCCAGTTGCAATGGAGCGCTGCCCCAATGCGACCGAACCATCCGTCATCGCAATGGCGCTGTCGCCCATCGCAATAGCCCCTTCACCGCCGGCCAGTGCCGCATGGCCGCTAGCGATCGAGCCATTGCCGAAAGCACTGGCACCCGCGCCGGCTGCCAAGCTCTGTTCACCGGAAGCCTGCGCCAGTGCACCGAGGGCAGTAGCGTCATTACCTGATGCGGTGGCCAATGCTCCTAATGCAGTAGCATCAAAACTAGCTGCAATCGCTTTGCTGCCCAAGGCGATACTGTCCATGCCAGTCGCATGGCTATCGAATCCCAAAGCAGCGCTGTAGTCAGCTGCTGCATTGGCACCAGCGCCTACCGCGATGGAAACTCCTCCTGTCGCCTGACTAGACCGACCCAGCGCGACACTTACGTCACCGGTTGCATTAGCGCCGAACCCCAAGCCAACAGAAAAACTATTTGCCTTGGATCCGCCGCCAATAGCCATGCCGCCGTATCCCTGAGCGGAAGCACCGGAACCTAACGCCACCGCTTCCGTGCCATTGGCCTGGGCGAGATAGCCCGCGGCCAAAGCGCCATGCGAATGCGCACTCGCGAAAGCACCCAAGGCAGCAGCACCGATACCAGATGCTTTTGCTTGATCGCCGATCGCCACGGTGCCTAGATCCTGCGCCATTGCCGCGCCAATAGCGATCCCATGATATCCACTTGCCTGGCTATTGTTGCCAAGTGCCAGGCTGTCATTCGCTGATGCAGATGCATTCGCTCCGACTGCGGTCGCACCATCCCCCGCTGCCATGCTCCCCACGCCGACCGCTGTACTTTTCCCACCCTCCGCTACGGCCCCCGAACCCAGCGCCGTGGAGTACTTGCCACTAGCGTGCGTGTTGCGAGTAACAATGTCGCCGTTAGCCAGGACATCGTTGTAGAGGCCGCCGATGCTAGTCGCATCTTCAGCTGACGCCTCGGAGAACGATCCGATGGCGACACCATTCCTGGCCTCATCGCGAACCGTCGCGAAAGTACCCATGGCAATGCCATTGCTGGCGTTGTTGCCGATGTTGGCACCTACGCCAATACCAACACTTGCAGCAGCGTTTGCACCGACGACATTGCCGGCGCCCAGCGCTATCGCGCCATCGCTGTCGACCGTATTGACGCTGCCGATCGCGACCGAGCGCAAACCATTCGCGTTGTTGCCTTCACCGGCGGCCACACTGCTGGCGCCAAGCGCGGTGCTGCCATAGCCCAGTGCTGTGGCGAAATCGCCGATAGCGTAGGTCCCCGAACCGAATGCCGATGACCCTATGCCGCCCGCATAACTGCCTGCTCCAGCTGCCGTGCTGTATTCGCCGGAGGCTTGCGCGTCATCGCTGCCATCTCTTTTGCCATTGGCCTTGAAGTAGTGCTGTGCATCGCTGACGCTTTCGCTGACGGCGTCGAGTTGCGACTTGTTTACCGCATCCGTGCCCTGGATACCCGCGGCGACATTGACGATCTGGCGCTCGCTGCCCGCCGAACCCACCGACACGGAGTTTTCGCGATCAGCCTTGGAACCCGCGCCCAGGGCCACACTATTGATGGCTTCGGCGCGGGCACGGCTACCGATGGCCGTGCCATTGGCAGCGCTCTCCAGTACGCGTGAGTCGTAACCCACCGCTGTACCGGCGTTGGCGCGGGACTGCGCGTTGGAACCCAGCGCAGTCGCCGTGGCCTGCAGAGCCTGGGCGTTCGTGCCAACTGCTGTGCTATTGGTCTCGGCGGCGTTGGCGTTACCACCGATCGCCGTGGCGCTGATCTTCTTCGCCTTGGCATTGGCGCCATAGGCTGTGGTGTCGTCCGCCACTGCTTCGGCGTTGCTACCGATGGCAGTCGCCCGGCGACCCGCGATGGTCGCGCCGCCATCCGCATAACTGCCATCCGGATTCGGCAAACCCCGTACCACCGCATCCGTCACTACGGCCTTCTTGGCTTTGCTGTCGGGCGCAACGCCTTGTCCGGCAGCCATCGCATGTCCCGACATCAGGCTTGCCGTCGCCATGGCCAATGCACCCATAGCCGCGCGCAGACGGCGCGATGCGCCCCCTTTGCCATTTGCCCGCGCATGTTCCGATGCCACCACCAGCTTGCCCAGCGACTTGCTCCAAACCTTGCTGTAAATCTTGTTCATTCACGTGCTCCATGACGTATGCAAAGGCGTGGAACCGATCCAGTCGGGGTGTATTCCAAGCCACAAGAAATCTGCACAGCCCGCACATCAGCGGTGCCGGCGGATGCGGAGACCCCTCTTTGTCAGGCGCCTCTTGCATGCGAAAGGATTCGCGACAGCGTGTCGACAGTCACGCACACTTTCTTCGGCAATCCAACAAAACTCACCAAACTCACGCCACCTCGCACTTGATTTGACGCAAAATAAAGTGAGAAAACACATATACCGTTTGGATGGCTAAAAACTTTCCATGAAGAAAGGAAAATTTTCGGAGAGTTCCTATGCACGTAAAGCAAGTAACAAGACGGCGAAGGAAGCCGCATGGAAATACCTGAAACGCTGGATAGAAGCAGTCGAGCGAACCAATACGCTGCATCAACGTCACGCCAAGGCAATGCAGCTGCTCATGCTGCTTATGGCTGTCATGCTTCCGGCCAATTGGATTTATCTGTATCTAACGATGCACCTTCCACCGACGGGTTGGCGCAAAGTGTTGTTCGCCGCTGACCTGGCTACCGCTGCAGCCGCCCTGGCTAGCTTGCTTTTGGTGCGCAAGCGGAAACCTCGCCTTGCGGTGATGACTTATCTCGCCGTACTGCTTGGTGGAATCGCCGTGGGTTCGCTGACGATCGGCCTTCAAGCGCTGATGTTCGACCAGACCTATGCCTTGCTCAGCCTGGTGATCGGAGGCCTCGTGCTTGGGCATCGCGCGCTGTGGGTTATTTTTTTGGCCTTGCTGGGCATCTTCGCCATGGGGATGGTGACCGACGCGCATCGCCACGCCACCGACCACCTGACCGGAACCGCCTTCGGTAATGCCCCCTCCGCCCTGCTCAGCTATCTGGTCATCACCGTGGTGATCGACCGCTGCCTGCATGCCTTGCTGACAGCGCTGGAGGAGTCCAGAAGACGAGGCGAACAGTTGCAAACGGAAATCGCGAAACGCGAACGCACGCAGTCACGCCTGTTTCATGCACAGAAGATGGAGGCGGTCGGACGCGTGGCCGGCGGCATCGCCCACGATTTCGATAATGTGCTTTCGGTGATTCTCGGATACGCCACCGCAGGTGAGCGCCTGGCCGGCAAAGGCATATCCGCATTACTGGAGGCGCTGTTGGGTATCGAGCAAGCAACCCGACGGGCGATGAAGCTCAGCCGGCGCCTGCTCACCTTCTCGCGCGACGATCCCGGCGATAGCGAGCGCTTCGACGCCTGCGAAGTACTGCGCGACTGCATTCCCATGCTCCGCCAGCTATGCGGTGTCAGGGTCAGGGTCGAACTGACCTGCCCGGAAGGCGCACCGCTGCCCCTGTACATGGACCGCGGCCGATTCGAGCTCATGCTGCTCAACCTGGCCTCGAATGCTCGCGACGCCATGCCCGATGGTGGCCGCCTCGACATAACCGCGCAACGCGACACGGCAAGCACCCATGCTTTATTCGTGTTCAAAGACACCGGCATAGGCATGGAGAAGGTCGTCGCCAAGCGCATCTTCGAGCCGTTCTACACCACCAAACCTGCGCACAGCGGCACGGGCCTCGGCCTCGATGCGGTGAGCCGCCTGGTCAGGGAATATGGAGGCAGGATCACGGTCGATAGCGCACCGGGCCAAGGGAGCGCCTTCTCCCTGCATATTCCGCTAGCGGGTGTCTGAATCCGTTTCGACCCTGCCCTGCTCGACCACAAAGGCATAACCGGTACCGCGGATCGTCATCAACGGTAGCACCTCGCCATGTTCGCGCACCTTGCGGCGCAGGCGGTGCACCAGCATCTCCAGCCGATGCGGATCGAAATCGTAGATGTTCCTGCTCAGCGTCGCGATCAGGTGCTCGCGCGAGACGGCTGTGCTCTTGGCCATCATCAACTGCTGCATCACGCAACGCTCCGAGCCGGACAACGCGATGCTTGCGTTGCCAGGTGTAAAGAGGCACCAGTCATCGGTTTCCAGGCGCCAGCCCTTACGCAAGGGCTTCACGCCATCTCCCTGTCTCTCGAGTTCCCGTTCTTTTCCCGAAGGCGCGCCGTCCGGTGTCTGCAGCCTGCGAGCCAAGCTATACAGGCTGGCCGCAAGCACCTCGATATCCACCGGTTTGGACAGATAGGCATCGGCACCTGCGATGAGCGCCCGCAGATGATCGTCGCGCCCGTGGTTGCCTGTCAGCATCACGATGCCCATGGGAGACAACTGCCGCAAGTGGCGGGCCACGGTGATGCCGTCCTCGCCGGGCAGGCCGACGTCCAGCAGCGCAATGTCGTACCGACTGGAGAGCATGTGGCGATAGAGATCGGCGGCACTGCCGACGCCAGTGGCGTGAAAGCCGTGATCGGCCAAGCCGGGGAGCAAGATGTGCTCGCGGAGAATTTCGTCGTCCTCAAGCACCAGCACACGCCATCTTCTTGCCGGCGCTGTCGTCATATCGGCGGAGCCCGTTTCCATCCCGCTGCCGCAACCTCTCCGTCCTTAGATTGGCTTTGAATATAACAAAGCACTCGACCCGATCGAGCATACGACTGGAACGCTCAGGCACGCCCTGCCGGGCGCGGGCACAAAAAAAGGTAATTCCTAAGCAAACCGGACCAAATCTGAGAGGATTTGGTCATGAAGCGATGCCCGGAGTGTGGCGCCAGTCGGCTGTATCGATTGAGCGATGGTCGGTACAAATGCCGATCATGCCGCCGTCGTTTCAGCTGGACATCGGTGTGGGATTCGATCCGACTGCCCGTGGCGACCAAGCATCGCCTGCTGGACCTGTTCGTACTGGGCGTGTCGTCGTATCGGCAACGCTTTTCAAGCGCGACGAGCGCTGCTTCGCGCGAACGGTTCTATCGCCTGCTACGCGCATGCTGCGCCTGGGAGGAGCAGCTCCGCGGGCCATTCGTGGGAGCGATCGAGTGCGACGAAACCACGTTTGGCGGGGCACGTCATGGCAAACGCGGCTGGGGAGCGGCAGGCAAAGTGATCGTGTTTGGTCTGGTCAAGCGCAACGGCCGGGTCAAGGCCATGCCGATCACCACCCATGACCGCGTCTCGGTCATGCATCAGATCCAGGCACATACCCGCGAAGGCGCGCTCTACTACACCGACGAGTGGCAGGCCTACGCCACCTTGAAGCTGCGTGGCGATCACGTGCTGATCCGCAAGGAGAAGGGCAAGCCGGTGGGACGCGACCACATCAATGGCATCGACAGGTTCTGGAGCTACGCGAAGAACTGGCTCTATCCCTATCGCGGCGTACCCAGACTTACTTCCATCTCTACTTGGCCGGAGTCTGCTACCGTTTCAACCATCGCGGCGAAGACCTCAAACCTCTGTTTTCAAGGCTTCTTCGCCAGGTTTCGATCCAAGATTTGCGGTCCATTTTGGTCCGGAAAGCTTAGGAACTACCCAAAAAAACGCGACGGCTTTCGCCGCCGCGTTCTTCCTCGCGGGTCGGATTAGCCGATCGCGGCGTCCTTCAGCTTCTTCAGCGGACGGACCTTCACCTTCACGGTGGCCGGCTTGGCGGCGAACCACTGCTCTTCCTTGGTGAAGGGGTTGATGCCCTTGCGCTTCGGCTTGGCCGGCACATTGATCGCGGTGATCTTCAGCAGACCCGGCAGCGTGAACGAACCGTGGCCCTTCTTGTGGACCGAGCCAGCCACAGCGTGCTCCAGCGAGGCCAGCACGGCGCGTACGTCCTTGGCCACAACACCGCTGGCTTCAGCGATGTGGGCGACCAGCCCGGACTTGCTCAGAGCTTCCTTGATCGGCTTCGGCGCGGCCGGCTTGGCGGCAGCCTTGGCGGTGGTCTTCTTGGCGGCTTTCTTGGCCATACATTCCCCGTAGTTTTGATGGGTTTGGTTTGAACCTGTGCCTTTCGGCAGGTGGAATGTATGGCAAGCGAGCGGTGCCGCCAAGACGTAAACGCATAAATGTGTCTTACGGCATGGTGTTTTTGTCATCCCGGGTATGACGGGAGCCCTGTTTTCCAGGGAAAACCGGCCGGCCGCCGGGCTTCCGCTCCGCAGGCCAAAGTAAAAAGCCCGCCCGTCCTGATGGAGGGGCGGGCCCGAAATGCCTCGAAAATAGCTTCGGTGAGTATCGGAGCTCAGCGGCCGAAGATGATCTCCTTGCCCTCATGGTCTCGGTCCCAGCCGCGCAGTTCGTCGCGGATATGGGCAATGCGCTGGCGGCCGAGGGCGTTGCGTTCCTCGTCCAGTACCTGACCGTCGAGCAGCTCGGCCAGACGCTGCGCCGTCGGCAGCATCGCATCCCAGGCGTCCAGTGCCGGGATGGGCGCCGGCAGGGTCATGAAGAAGCTCAGGCCGGGCGTGCGCAGCGCATCGAGGCGGCTCAGGTCGAAGTTGCCTGGCTTGAGCATGTTGGCCACGCTGAAGATCGGCCCCTGTTCGCGCTTGCCGTCGAGCATGCGGTGGTAGATGCCCATGGCGCCGAACTCGAGGCCGGCCTTCTCCGCCGCCACGATCAGGTCCGCGCCCTGGAATGCCGCGCCCTCGCGCGCCACTACGAACAAGGTGACGATGCGCTCCACCGACATCTGGGGCGGGCGATGCCCCACCTCGGAGCGCGGCGGCACGCGTGGTGCGGCCGGCGCGGGAGCTGGCGCGGGCGCCGGGGCCTGTGCACGCGGCGCAGGTTCGACCGGCGGCGCGACCGGGGCGGCGGCGGCGTGCGTCTGGCCGGCCTGGAACTGTTCCGGCGGCGCGCGCAGCGCTTCCACGATGGAGGCGGCGGTGCTGCTGGGCTTGCCCACAGGCGCCGGCGCGACGCGCTCGCCGGCGAGGGCTGCGCCGAGTTTCTCGAGTTCCTGGCGCAGGCCCATGTCCAGCTCACCCTGCCTGGGCGCACCCGGCCCCGGCGCAGGCTCGTCCAGCGGATCCAGGCGGAAGTCGTCGCGTGCGCTGAAGTGCGGTGCCGACTCGTCGGACACATCCATCTCAGCGTCGCCGAAGGTGGGCTCGCGGCGTTCGTCGCCGGCCTGCGCGGCCGAGGCGCGACGGCGGCCCTGCTCCTTCCTGGGCTGGCCGAACAGCCAGATCAGGCCGAGCACGATCATGCCCACGATGAGCAGCGGAATGCCTACGGCCGGATTCCAGGCGAAGGCGAGCACGGGTTGCATGGTCATGATTCGAATCCTCAGGCTGCGCCGGCGAGTTTGGCCGCCTCGGCCAGGTCCACCTGCACCAGGCGCGACACGCCGGGTTCGCGCATGGTGACGCCGCACAGCTGCGACGCCGCTTCCATGGTGGCTTTGTTGTGGCTGACGAAAATGAACTGCACCTTCTCGCTCATCTCCTTCACCATGTTGGAGAAGCGTCCCACGTTGGCTTCGTCCAGCGGCGCGTCCACCTCGTCGAGCAGACAGAACGGCGCGGGATTGAGGCCGAAAATGGAGAACACCAGCGAGACAGCGGTGAGCGCCTTCTCGCCGCCGGACAGCAGCGAGATGTTGGAGACGCGCTTGCCGGGCGGACGCGCCATGATGGCCACGCCGGTATCGAGCAGGTCGTCGCCGGTCAGTTCCAGATAGGCGTGGCCGCCGCCGAACAGGCGCGGGAACAGCTCCTGCACGCCGGCGTTGACACGGTCGAAGGTTTCCTTGAAGCGCTGGCGCGTCTCGCGGTCGATCTTCTTGATCGCGTTCTCCAGCGTTTCCATGGCCGAGGTCAGGTCGGTCAGCTGGTTGTCCAGATAGGTCTTGCGCTCGCTCTGCTCGGCGTGCTCCTGGATCGCGGCCAGGTTGACCGGCTCCAGGCGCTGGATCTTCTGCGCGATCTCGGTCAGCGAGCCGCGCCACTGCGCGGCGTCGGCATCCTCGGCCAGCTCGGCCAGCAGCGGCTCCAGTTCCAGGCCGGAGGCGGCAATCGCCTCGGCCAGCTGCTGCGCACGCAGCTCCAGAGCCTGGGCGGCCAGGCGCTTCTGCGACAGGCTCTCGCGCAGTTGGTGGAGGCTCTGCTCGATGCGCTGGCGCTCCTGCTCCAGGCGGCGGAATTCGGCGTCGCAGTCTTCCAGCGCGCGGCGTGCTTCCACCAGTTGCTTGTCGACCAGCAGGCGCTGGTCGAGGTACGTCTGGCGCTCAGCCTCGAGCTCGGCGATGGGGTCGGAGCCGGCGGCGAGCTGCTCGGCGATCTCGGTGCGCCGCGACTCGATCTGACGGATCTGCGTCTCCATGCGCGCCAGCGCCTGCTCCAGGGACGTGAGCGAGGAACGCTTCGACTCCATGGAGAGCGCCAGCGCATGCGCCTGGTCGGCGGCCTCGCGCGCGTTCATGCGGGCCTCCTCGCGCGATTCCAGCAGTGCGCGGCGCTCGTTTTCAAGCTCGCGCCGCTGGTCCTCCAGATCGCCCATGTGGTTGACCGATTCATCCAGGCGCGCGCGCGCCTCGCGAATCTGAGTCTGAAGCTCGTCGAGCTGGTTGACGATCTCGCTCAGTTCGCCGGTCACCTTTTCGGCGCGGGCGCGGGCGGTCTCCATCTTGCCGCGGTGGCTCTGCAGCTGGCCGGCCAGCTCGGACTGGCGGCGGTGTGCGTTGTACAGCTCGCGCTGCGCGTCGTCGCGCGCGCGCTCGGCTTCGAATTTGCTGGTGCGCAGGTCGTCGAGCTGGCCGGTGGCCTCTTCGATACGCGCTTCCAGCGCCTCGATCTGCTCGGCCAGCAGACGCATCTCGCGTTCGCGCGCCAGCACGCCGACCTGGTTGCCCTGCGCGCGACGCACGCGTGCCCAGCCCGGGCCCAACCATTCGCCGGCGCGGGTCATCACCGACTGGTACGGCGCCAGCGCGGACAGCCCCGCGACGCGCTGATGCGCCTCGTCGAGGTTCTCGGCGGTAAGCACGTGGCCCAGGATGGCCACGGCGGCGGCCGGGCCGCGCACGTGGGCGGCCAGCGTGCCGGTGGTGTTGGCGCCGCCTTCGGCGCTGTCCAGCAGCGCGACGTCGGCATCCTTCAGGTCGCCGAAGTGCTTGGCGAAATCATGCGAGCCGTCGACCAGCACGCTGTCGAGAAAGCCGGCCAGCGCGGTTTCCACCGCGGTTTCCCAGCCCGCCTCCACCTGCAGCGACTCGCCGAGGCGGCGCGACTTGTCCAGGCCCAGGCGAGCCAGCCAGCCGCTCGCGGCGCTTTCCTCCTGGCCCAGCGCGGCGTTCTGCAGCGCCTCCAGCGACGCCTGGCGGCCGCGCGCGGTCTGCAACTGCTGGCGCGCCTCGTTGAGCGACGCCTGCACCTGGCGCTCCTCGTCGAGCACCTTTTCGTAGGACAGCTTGTGCTGGTCGAGCATGCCGCCGAGCGTCTCGACGCGCTCGCGCTGGGTTTCGTGCTCACCCTGCAGCTGCTCGAAGGACGCATCCAGCGCTTCGATGTCGGTGGCTTTCTGCTCCGTATCCAGCGTCTCGCGGCGCCGAGACAGGTCGATCGACTGGCGATCCAGATAGGCCAGCTTGGTGCGCTCCACTTCCGCCGCGCGGCTGGCTTCGCCCGCGGTGCGGGTGTAGGCGTCCCAGCGCTGCTGCCAGTCGGCCAGTTTGGTTTCGGTATCGCGCTGCGCGTCCGCGGTGTCGTCCTGCATCTGCTGCAGGGCTTCGAGCTTGGGCTCGCCCTCGGCCAGGGCCAGGCGCAGCGTCTCCATCTGCTCGCGGTCGGTGGCGATGTGCGCGGCCAGTTCATCGTGCTCGCGCTCGGCATCGCCCTGGGCGCGCTGCAGGCGCTCGGCGGTCTCGCGGTTGAAGCGCACCTGCTGTTCGACGCGCGCGATTTCGGCGCCGACCTTGTAGACCTCGCCCTGCACCTGATTGAGGTGCTCGCTGGCGGCGGTGTGGCGTTCGCGCACGCTCTCGAGCTGGGCCTCGACGTTGCGTTGCCCGGCCACGCGCTTCTCGATCTCGATCTCGGCGGCCGAAAGCCCTGCGCCTTCGCCGTCGTGCTGGCTCTTGAGCCCGCGGTACTCCAGCGCGCGCAGTTCGGCTTCCTTGCGGGTCTGCTCCTCCTTCAAGGCCTTCCAGCGCTCGGCGGCACGGGCCTGGCGATTGAGGTGCTCGAGCTGCTTGTCCACTTCGTCGCGCACATCCCTGACGCGATCGAGGTTCTCGCGCGTGGACTTGATGCGGCTTTCGGTCTCCTTGCGGCGCTCCTTGTACTTGGAGATGCCGGCGGCCTCCTCCAGGTGCACACGCAATTCTTCCGGCGCGGCCTCCACGATCTGGCTGATCATGCCCTGCTCGATGATCGAGTAGCTGCGCGGACCAAGGCCGGTGCCGAGGAACAGATCGGTGATGTCGCGGCGGCGGCAGCGCGCACCATTGAGGAAGTACGCCGACTGGCCATCGCGGGTGACCTGGCGCTTCACCGAGATCTCGGCGTACTGGCCGTACTCGCCCTGGATGGTGCCGTCACTGTTGTCGAAGATCAGCTCGACCGTCGCCTGGCCCACCGGCTTGCGCGAGTTGGAGCCGGAGAAGATCACGTCGGTGAGCGAGTCGCCGCGCAGGCGGCTGGCCGCGCTCTCGCCCATCACCCAGCGGATGGCGTCGATGATGTTGGACTTGCCGCAGCCGTTCGGACCTACCACGCCGGTCATATTGGTCGGCAGATGGAGAGTGGTCGGATCGACGAACGACTTGAAGCCGGCGAGTTTGATCGTGGTCAGGCGCATGCGGAATCCGCGGCAGCTCTACGGAAAAGGCCCGGCGAAAACGGGCGATGGGGCACTGTGCCAAACGCGGGGCGGGGTCGCAATGCGCGGCAACAGCTGGACACGGCCTCAAGAATAAGGCCCATGTCCGTGTTCCGGAAAGGCTTTTATGTGTCCGGCGGACGCGCGTCGATGGAAAGCGCGTGGATACCGTTGTCCATCAGGCCGTCGAGAGCGGCGTAGATCATGCGATGGCGCTGCAAGGGCGCCTTGCCGGCGAACACCGGACTGACGATGCGCACGTGGAAATGGCCCTTGCCCTCGTTGGCATGGCCAGCGTGCTTGTGGCCCTCATCCAGCACTTCCAGCTCGACCGGGGCAAGCGCGGCCTGCAGGCGTTCGCGGATCTGGGTGGCCATCGTGGCGGTCATGGTCAGGGCAGTACCTTGCGGAAGGGCTTGACCGAGACCGAAGCATAAACCCCGGCCGCCACGTAAGGGTCGGCATCCGCCCAGACCTGCGCCTCGGCCAGCGAGGCGAACTCCGCCACGATCAAGCTGCCGCTGAAGCCGGCGCTGCCCGGGTCTTCCGCGTCGATGGCCGGGAACGGACCGGCCAGCAGCATGCGGCCTTCGGCCTGCAGCTGCTGCAGGCGGGCCAGATGGGCCGGACGCGCGGACAGGCGCTTTTCCAGCGACGAGGGAACGTCAGTGCCGACGATGGCGTACCACATGTCTCAGGCCTCCGGTCGCATGTAGGGGAACAGCAGCACGTCGCGGATCGAGGTGGAACCGGTCAGCAGCATCACCAGGCGGTCGATGCCGATGCCCAGGCCGCCGGTCGGCGGCAGGCCGACTTCCAGCGCGCGGATGTAGTCGGCGTCGAAATGCATCGCCTCGTCGTCGCCGGCGTCCTTGGCCGCCACCTGGGCGCGGAAACGCGCCTCCTGGTCCTCCGGATCATTCAACTCGGAGAAGCCGTTGGCCAGCTCCTTGCCGTTGATGAACAGCTCGAAGCGATCGGTGATGCCCTTGTCGGTATCGCTTTCGCGCGCCAGCGGCGAGACCTCGACCGGATGCTGGGTGATGAAAGTCGGCTGGATCAGGGTGTGTTCGACCGTCTTTTCGAAGATTTCCAGCAGCAGCTTGCCCCAGCCGTAGCCGTCCTTGACCTGGCAGCCCAGACGCTTGGCATGGGCAGCCATGGCGGCGCGGTCGCGCAGCTCTTCGCGGCGGATCTCGGGGTTGTGCTCGAGCACCGCATCCTCCATCGACCAGCGACGGAACGCCGGGCCGAGGTCGATGTCGGCGCCTTCCCACTGGATCTGCGTGCTGCCGATCACGTGCTGCGCGGTATCGCGGATCACCGCCTCGGTGAGGTCCATGATCTCGGTGTACGTGGCGTACGCCTGATACAGCTCGAGCATGGTGAACTCGGGATTGTGCCGGGTGGACACGCCCTCGTTGCGGAAGTTGCGGTTGATTTCGTACACGCGATCGAAGCCGCCGACCACCAGGCGCTTCAGGTACAGCTCCGGCGCCACGCGCAGATACAGGTCGATGTCCAGCGCATTGTGGTGCGTGATGAATGGCTTGGCCGTGGCGCCGCCCGGGATGATCTGCATCATCGGCGTCTCAACTTCCATGAAGCGGCGCGGCTCGGCCTCCAGCCACTTGCGGATATGGCCGATGATCTTCGAGCGCAGCAGGAAGGTGCGGCGCGCCTCCTCGGTGACGATCAGGTCGACGTAGCGCTGGCGATAGCGCTGCTCGACGTCGGCCAGACCGTGGAACTTGTCCGGCAGCGGACGCAGGCTCTTGGTGAGCAGGCGCAGGGTCTCCACCTTGACCGACAGCTCGCCGGTCTTGGTACGCATCAGCAGGCCTTCGGCGCCGACGATGTCGCCCGCGTCCCAGCTCTTGAAGGCATCGTAGGTCGCTTCGCCCACCGTGCCCTGGTGGATGAACAGCTGGATGCGGCCGGTCATGTCCTGCATCTGCACGAAGCTGACCTTGCCCTGCACGCGCTTGAGCACGATGCGGCCGGCCACCTTGACGCGGCGCGCGAGCGCATCGATCGCCTCGGCGCCGTGAGCGTCCTTGTCGGCGTACTCGTCCTGCAAATCACCGGCGAAAGCGTCGACCTTGAAATCGTTGGGGAACGCGATGCCCTGCCCGCGCAGCGCTTTGAGTTTCTCGCGGCGCTCGGCGATCAACTTGTTCTCGTCGATGGGCTGGGTGTCGATCGGTTCGCTCATGGGTTTTCCGTAGCTGCTGGCGCCCGCCGATGGACGGACGCTTCTTCGTTGGTCTTGTGATCGCGGTGCACCAGCACCGCCCCTCAGTCGCCTTTGCCGAACACTTTCTTGGCCGTGTCCTTGGTCGCGTCCCAGCCTTCGCGGGCGCCATGGCCGATCGACTGGCCCACTTCCTTGGCGCCGTGGCCGACCTTCACGCCGGCATCGCGCGCGCCATGGCCGATCGCCACACCAGCATCCCGCGCGCCATGTCCGACCTTGACGCCGACATCCCTGGCGCCATGCCCGACTTTGACGCCGGCGTCCTTCGCACCGTGCCCCACTTCGACAGCCGCGTCCCTGGTCGCGTGGCCGACGTCGCGGCCGGCGTCGCCGACGGCATGGCCGGCCGCCTTGGCGTCCTGCTTGATGCCTTGTCCTGCACTGTCCTGCGCGTTCGTGGCGCCGGCACATGCGGCCAGCGCCATCCAGGCGATCAGGATGCGGAAGGTCTTGTTGCGGTTCATGCGAACGCCTCCTCGTGGTTCTGGCAATGGGGTTGGACTGGCGGCTGCCGTGCGATTACGCGTCGATGCGCTTGGCGCCGGCATCCAGGCCCGCCTTCAGGCTGGCCTCGACGAACTCGTCCAGGTCGCCGTCAAGCACCTTCTGCGTGTCCGAGCGCTCCACGCCCGTGCGCAGATCCTTGATGCGGCTCTGGTCCAGCACGTAGTTGCGGATCTGGCTGCCCCAGCCGATGTCGGACTTGCTGGCTTCCAGCGCATCCTTCTCGGCGTTGCGCTTCTGCACTTCGATCTCGTACAGCTTGGCCTTCAGCATCTTCATCGCGCGATCGCGGTTGGCATGCTGGCTGCGTTCGGTCTGGCAAGCCACCACGACGCCCGACGGCACGTGCGTGATGCGCACCGCCGACTCGGTCTTGTTCACGTGCTGGCCGCCGGCGCCGGACGAACGGTAGACGTCGGTCTTCAGGTCCGCCGGGTTGATCTCGATGTCGATGTCGTCGTCGACTTCCGGCGAGACGAACACCGAGGTGAAGCTGGTGTGGCGGCGGTTGTCGGAATCGAACGGGCTCTTGCGCACCAGGCGGTGCACGCCGATCTCGGTCTTCAGCCAGCCGTAGGCGTAATCGCCTTCTACGCGGAAGGTGGCGGACTTGATGCCGGCCACGTCGCCGCCACTGGCTTCCAGGAGTTCCGTCTTCCAGCCGCGCGACTCGGCCCAGCGCAGGTACATGCGCAGCAGCATCTCGGCCCAGTCCTGCGCCTCGGTGCCGCCGGCGCCGGCCTGGATGTCCACGAAGGCGTTGGAGGCGTCCATCTTGCCGGAGAACATGCGCTGGAATTCCAGCTTGCCCACCTGCGCGTCGAGCTTGTCCAGATCGCTGACGATGGACTGCACGGTGTCTTCGTCGCTGTCGGCGACGGCCATCTCCAGCAGGTCGCCGGCGTCGGCGAGGCCGGCGGTCAGCGTATCGATGCCGCTGACGATGGTGTCCAGGCGGGCGCGTTCGCGGCCCAGTTCCTGCGCGCGCGGCGGATCGTCCCAGA
This sequence comes from Dyella sp. CR10, assembly GCF_055814425.1. Classification (NCBI taxonomy): domain Bacteria; kingdom Pseudomonadati; phylum Pseudomonadota; class Gammaproteobacteria; order Lysobacterales; family Rhodanobacteraceae; genus Dyella; species Dyella sp. CR10. The sequence goes on along the minus strand of NZ_CP185986.1, from coordinate 1,533,671 downwards.
CGTTGGGGCTTTCCAGCTCGCGGCTTACTTCTTCGAGACGCTCACGCTTGGTGGCGTAGTCAAAGATACCCCCTAAGCGATTCGACGCGGCCCTTGAGGTCCGCGATCTTCGCAAGGATCGGATTGATTTCGATCATGGATGGATGGGCTGTGAAGTTGGCCGATTAGGATAACAGGGCCGGCCCAGGCGGCACGAGGGGCAAGCCAGCCGGAAACGCGAGGCGCCACCGATTTTTTTACGCTATCCGGCCCATAAACGGGCATGATCCGCGCCGACCTGGCTACACGGACCGCCATGGCTGGCACAAGGACGTCGGCTTCTGCCCGCATCGGGCACCCGCTGCCCCGCTATTACCGCTTCATCGCCTGGCTTTTGCGCGGCATCTATTTCGGCCGCGTGAACGTGCGCGGCGCCCCCGTGCCCGCGGGCGGGACCGGCGCGCCGCGGCTGATCGTCAGCAGCCACCGCAACGGCGCCATCGACGGTTACCTGGTGATGCAGGCCTTTCCCCGGGCGCAGTTCCTGGTCGCCGTGCAGTTGCTGCGCCATCCGTTACTGCGCCTGCTGTTCGCCGGCATACCGGTGGTGCGCGACAAGGATCACAAGCGCCATGGCATCCGGCGCGAGGCTTTCGGCGACCCGGTCGAGGCCGGCTGCGCGCATCTGCGCGCGGGCGGCGACCTGGTGGTGTTTCCGGAGGGCAGCAGCGAATGGGGCTGGCGGCCGCTGCCTTATCACCGCGGTGCCGCACGCATGGCCTGTGCCTTGCTGGCCGAAGGCGTCGCGGTGCAGGTGGTCCCGCTCGGCCTGCATTACGCGCAGCCGGACCGCTTCCGCTCACGCGCCGAGCTGCTCGCCGGGCCACCCGTCGCGCTGCCGGCGCAGGCCTCGGACGAACCCCGGCGCGCCTGGGAAAACCGGGTGCATGAAGCGATCGGCGCAGCGTTGGACCAGGTCTCGGTCGATGTGCCTTCGCCCGAAGCCTTCGATGCCGTCGCGCATCTCTCCCTGGCCACCGCCCAGGCCGGCGGCAGCTATGCCGACGCCTTCGTGGAAGTCCAGCGAGCCTTGCGCGAGGGACGTGCCCTCCCCGTGCCGCCCGCGTCACGCCCGCGGCGAAACTGGCCATGGGACTACGCCCTCGCTGCCTGCTTCGCCGTGCTGTTCGCTCCGGTGCTGCTGGCCGGCCTCGCCGCGGGCAAGCGGGCCGATGCGCGCAATACCGTGACCTTCTTCCGCATGGCGGCCGGCCTCGCCGTGGCTTGGTTGTGGCTGCCGGCGCTGCTCGCGCTCACGCTGTGGCACCCCCTGCCGATGGCCGTCGCCTGGGCGCTCGCCGCACTGGGCTGGTGGCGCTGGCCGCGCCCGCTCGCTTGAAAGGAATTCACCCGATGTCAATGGAACGATGGGCGCGAGCGATCGGCGCGGCCTTCACGGTGCAACTGCTGCTCGTCCTGCTGACCGGCACCGTCGCCGCGTGGCGGCTGGACGATCCGGCGCTGCACGCGGCGAGCTTCATCGGCGGCGCCGCCTGGCTGCTGCTGGCGCGCGCCACCGTGTCCGGACCTGACAGCGCCTGGCGTGCGTGGCGCGGCACGTTGCAGTTCGTCGCATGCTGGCTGGTATTTCCGCTGTTCAAGGCGATCCGCGAGGTATGGATCGTCCATACCGCCGACGCCACCCTGCTGCGCCTTGACCGCTGGCTCTGGGGCGGCGCAAGCCTGCCCGAGCACCTGCTGAGCTGGGAGCGGCCCTGGCTATCGGAGGTCGTCAGCGCCGGCTACTTCCTGTTCTATTTCGTGGTGCTGCTGCCGGCGATCGCCTTCAGCGTGCGGCGCCGGCACAAGGAAGCGCGCGTGTTCTTTGCCGGGCTGACCGCGATGTACCTCATCGGCTTCGCGGGCTATGTGCTGGTGCCGGCGGGCGGACCATATCTGGCCTTTCCCGAGGTCTTTCCATATCCGGTGCACGGCGGCGCAATGACCGCCTTCCTCGCCGGCGTGGTGAAGAACGGGATCACCGGCATGGACGTCTTCCCCAGTCTGCACGCGGGTATCGGCGTCTATGTGCTGGGCTTCTTCGCGCTGGGCGGCTACCGCCGCATCGCCCTGCTGCTGGCTCCGGTGGTCGCCGCGCTGGTGCTCGCCACCGTGTATCTGCGCTATCACTACGGCATCGATCTGCTCTGGGGGCTTGCCCTCGCGGCTGCGGTGCTGGCTTTCGTCCAACGCTATCGCAAGGAACGCACTCTATGAGCCGCATGCTCACCCTCACCGACCCCAACGCCATGGATGCCTCCCGCAGCGGCGGCAAAGGCGCCAGCCTGGCGCGCGCCGCGCAGCACCTGCCGGTACCACCGGGTGCGGTGATCGACGCGGCGGTCTACCGCGACTTCGTGGCGCCGCTGCGCGCGCGCATCGGCGACGTGCTTGCCGATTCCGCGCTCGACCATGCCGGCAAGAGCGAACGCATCCGCACCCTGCTGCTCGCGCAGGCGTGGCCCGCCGGACTGCGTGACGAGCTGACCGCCGCGCTCACCGCCGCCGGTCTGCACGATACGCCGGTAGCCGTGCGCTCATCCGGCACCATGGAGGATCTGCCCGGCGCGGCGTTCGCCGGCCAGCACGACACCTTTCTCGGCATGTGCGGTGTCGAAGCCATGCTGGACGCGACCCGTCGCTGCTACGCCTCGCTATGGAACGCGCACGTGCTGCCCTATCGCGAGCGCCTGGGCCTGGATCACCTGGACGCGACCATGGCCGTGGTGGTGCAGCGGATGGTGCAGGTCGGCGCGGAAGAAGCGGCCGGCGTCGCCTTCTCCATCGATCCGGTGCGCGGCGAGCTGGGCGAGGTGCTCATCAATGCCGCCTTCGGCCTCGGCGAGACCGTAGTCGCGGGCGAATCGCCCGTCGATGAATTCCGCCTGCTGCGCGAGGGCCTGACCGACGTGGACAGCGTGGTGGCCGACAAGCCGCACGCTTTGATCTCCGATATCGCGCGCGGCACGCGGCAGATCGAACTGCCCGCGGCGCAACGTACCCGCGCGTCGCTGGACGAAGCTCAGCGTCGCGCGGTCGCCACGTTGGCGCTGGCGGCGGAAACGCATTTCGGTTTTCCGCAGGACATCGAGTGGGCCTGGCAGGATGGCGAGCTGTATCTGCTGCAGTCGCGTCCGGTCACCCGCATTCCCGCGCGCTGGACGCGCGACGAATCGGCCGAGCGTTTCCCCAGCGCGGTGACGCCGCTGACCTGGGACCTGTGCGAAGCGGGCTTCCATGCCTCGCTCAATCACAGCTTCAAACTGATGGGCCTGCCGCCGTTCGGTGACAAGTGGTTCGCCATGCGCGACTACCACATCTACGGCAACCAGAATGCAGTGGCGCTGTATAGCGGACGCACGCCGCTGCGCTTCCTAAAGGACGTGGACAGTCTGCGCGCCGCCCTGCCCGAGATCGCCCGCCAGTACGCCTGGGTGCAGGAGCTGCCGGTGACCTGGATGCGCGACCTGGACACCTATCTCATCGAGATCGGCGCGCTGATGCGCGAGCCGCTGGACGGCCGCCCGCTGGCCGAGCTGTGGGACTACGTGCTGCGCATCAACACGCTGGGCTCGCGCTACTTCCTGCCCAACATCGCCATCTCGCTGACTCAGCGCACGCTGTACGCCGCGCTGCTGCACATGCTCAAGCTGGCGCTGCCGCCCGAGCAGGCGCAGCAGGTGTTCGACCGCCTGCTGGCCGTCACCGATACCAAGACCGGCCAGGTCAATGCGGAGCTTTGGGCGCTGTCGCGGCAGGCCCGCGGCGAGCCGGCCCTGCGGGAAAAAATGGCGCGGCTGGACGGCCAGGCGCTGGTTGCCGAACTGCCGGCGCATCCAGCGTTCAAGGCAGCGTTCGACGCCTTGCTGCAGCGCCACGGTCACCGCGAACTGGACTTCGACGCCTACCACCCGACCTGGGCCGAAGCGCCGCATACCGTGCTGGACCAGATCAAGCTGCTGTGCGAACGGCCCGACGAAGACCGCGCCGGTGCGGAGCGCCGCCACAAGGCAGCGCAGGCGGACATGGAGCACCAGGTGCTCGCCGCCGCGCCCGAGGAGCTGCGCTATCTGGTGCATGAGGTGATCCGCCTGGCGCGCGTCTACACGGCGCTCGACGATCTGGAGCACTACCAGACCACTCGCCTCACCCTGCCGTTCCGCCGCGGCCTGCGCGCGATCGGCGAGCGGCTGATGGCGGCCGGCGCGCTGGCCGAACCGATGGATGTGTTCTTCGTGCCGTTCGAGCCGCTGGACGCCGCGCTGCGCTCGGGCGATGTCGCCGCGCTGCGGGCTTTGGCCGCGACGCACAAGGCCGGTTATGAAGCGGCTCGCGCGCGCACGCCCGAGTGGGTGCATGGCGAACACGAAGCCACGCCCGTGGCGGATGGCGACACGCTGCAAGGCTTGGGGGGCAGCCCCGGCGTCATCGAAGGCGAAGTCTTCCTGGTGCATGGTCCGGAAGATTTCGCCCGCTTCCCGCGCCAGGCGATCCTCGTCGCGCGCACCACCAATCCGGCCTGGACTGCCCTGTTCTACCAGGCCGCCGGCGTAATCACCGAGAGCGGCGGACCGCTCTCGCACGGCGCGGTCACCGCGCGCGAATTGGGCCTGCCGGCAGTGATGAGCGTGCGGCACGCGATGCAGTTGCTGCGCAATGGCGACCGCGTGCGGGTGGATGGACGGCAAGGACGGGTGTACCGGGTCGAATGATGGAGGCGGGGAACGGATCGCCTCCTGCGCGCCGTTCCCCTCACCTGCCTCCCCGATTACGCAAGCGCCTGCTGATGTACGCCACGGACCGCGCGCCCCGAGGGATCCGCTGCCGTGGCGAACGCGGGATCCCAGGCCAGCGCGGCCGGTGAGGAACAGGCGATCGATTTGCCGCCGGGCACGGTCGTCGCGCAGGCTTCCCCTGGGAAGTGCTGCTCGAAGATGCGGCGGTAGAGATAGGCCTCCTTCGTGGCTGGCGGGTTGTGCGGGAAACGGGTCGACGCCGCGGCAAATTCGCGGTCGCTGATCACCTGCTCGGCGTGCGCCTTCAGGCCGTCGATCCAGCCGTAGCCGACGCCGTCGCTGAACTGCTCCTTCTGCCGCCACAGGATCGAATCCGGCAGCGCGCCCTGAAATGCTTCGCGCAGCACCGCTTTCTCGATGCGGCCGTGGCCGGCCATCTTGTACTTGGCGTCCAGCCCCATCGCGATATCCAGGAACGCCAGATCCAGGAACGGTACGCGCGCCTCCACGCCCCAGGCCATCATCGCCTTGTTGGCGCGCAGGCAATCGAAGCTGTGCAGCGCATCGAGCTTGCGCACCGTTTCCTCGTGGAAAGCCTCCGGCGACGGCGCCTTGTGGAAGTACAGGTAGCCGCCGAAGATCTCATCCGAGCCTTCGCCGGACAGCACCATCTTCACGCCCATCGCCTTGATGCGCCGGGCGAGCAGGAACATCGGCGTGGAGGCGCGGATCGTGGTGACGTCATAGGTCTCGATGTGGCGGATCACTTCCGGCAACGCATCCAGCCCTTCCCAGAAGGTGTAGACGAAGCCGTGATGCACGGTGCCCAGCGCGTCGGCGGCCACCTGGGCGGCGGCCAGGTCGGGCGAACCCTCCAGGCCGATCGCGAAAGAATGCAGGCGCGGCCACCAGGCTTCGCTGCGATCGTCGTCCTCGATGCGCTCGCGCGCGAAGCGTGCCGCGCAGGCGGCCACCAGCGATGAATCCAGGCCGCCGGACAGCAGCACGCCATACGGCACGTCGGTCATCAACTGGCGGTGCACGGCCTGCTCGAAGGCTTCGCGCAGTTCCGACGGCTCGAGCTTCTGCCCATGCGTGACTTCATAGGAGCGCCACGTCTTGCGGTAGTAGCGCGTCATTTCGCCGGTCGCGCTGTCGTAGACATGCCCCGGCGGAAAGGCGGAGACATCCGCGCAGACGCCGACCAGCGCCTTCATCTCCGATGCCACGCACAGTCGGCCTTCCGCATCGTGGCCCCAGTACAGCGGGCAGACGCCGATCGGATCTCGCGCGATCACGTAACGTTGCGCGGCCGCGTCCCACAGCGCAAAGGCGAAGATGCCATTGAGCTGCTTTACGCCACGCGCGATGAACTCGTCCGCACCAAGCTCGCGGTAGAGCGCGTTGATTACTTCGCAGTCCGACCCGGTGGTGAAGTCGTAGCCGCTGGCCGCGCGCAGCTCGCGATGGTTGTAGATCTCGCCGTTCACCGCCAGGGCCAGGGTCTCGTCGCGCGAGCGCAGCGGCTGGGAGCCGCTGGCCGGGTCGACGATGGCCAGGCGCTCGTGCACCAGGATCACACCGGCGTCGACGAAGACACCGCTCCAGTCCGGCCCGCGGTGGCGCTGGCGCTGCGACAGCTCCAGGGCCTGGCGGCGCAAGGCGGCCAGGTCGTCGCCGGGCTGCAGGTCGAACATGCCGAAGATCGAACACATGGTTTGACGCTCCTGAGTTGGATGACGCGCAAAAAAACGACGTACGGAAAAACAAAAGGGCCCGCGGTTGGCGGGCCCTTTTGCGTGGATTGCTAGACTTGTTTCGTGTCTACACGCCGGCCCACCCGTCGATGCGGGGATTGTTATTGGCGTTGTTGTTATTCAGGCCGTTCGCGGGCAAGCGCAGGCCGACCGCAGGGGCGGCGAAGGCGTTGCGCTGGCTGGCGGAGATGGCGGACATGGCGCTGACTAGAGCACAGCCATGCTGCGCCGCGCAAGAGGATTTTTTCGCCCCCTGCCCCCGTTCACTCTTTGGGCGCGCTGACCCAGTTCCGCGCTTCGTCCAGCTCGGCGCTGCCGAACAGCCGGAATTCGCCCGGCGAGAGAAACCCGAGCGCCTTGGCCACGCGACGGATCCAGCCGACGTCGGTGACCAGCGCCGCCCGTTCCCAGCCGCTGAAATGACGGAAGCCCAGCTTGGCGTCGTCCCACACCGCGCCAGCGTCGAAGCCGGTGAAGTCCTGGTCGATGTGGAAGATCACCCGCAGCTTGCGGTTGAGCGCGAACGCCGCCTCGATATCGGGAATCACGACCCGCTCGTAGTCCGCCGCGGTGACCTGGTTATGCGCGGTGAAACCGATCACGCCGGGCGGCAGGCCTGGCATCTGCACGATCATGGCGCCGATTCCTTCTGCAAGAGACTGGTGCTATCCAAGCGCGGGGACCGTTGCGCCGACAGCTAGGCTCCGTGAAGACACGGCCAACAATTGCCGCCTACAGCGGCTCCATGTAGCGCAACAGCAGGCGCGGGCTTTCGCGGCCCTGCCAGTCGTTGATAGTCAGCTCATAGGCCGCGCGCAGCCGCTGCGGCGGGGGCTGGCCAGTGTAGGCGCCGAACATCACCGCATCGTGCACGCTGCCATCGCGCGGGTCGGTCAGGCTCAGGCGCAGATGGGTCTCCCCCATCACACGCCAGGTAGCGCAGATAAATTCATTGTCGAAGACCGGCTCGGGGAACGCCTGCCCCCACGGGCCGGCATAACGCAGCTGGCGGGCCAGTTCGAGGGTGGCCGCACCGGGCGGAAGTTCACCGTCGGTGTAGAGCACATGCTCGAGCCGCTCTTCGTCCAGCCATTCGCGGGCGATGGCATCGAACGCGGCCGCGAAACGTGCGAAGTCCCCGGCGCGGAGGCTCAGGCCCGCCGCCATGGCATGGCCGCCGAAGCGCTCGATCAGGCCCGGCTGGCGCGCATCGATGGCGGCCAGCGCGTCGCGGATATGGAAGCCGGCAATGGAGCGGCCGGAGCCACGCAGTTCTTCGGTGTTGTCGTCGCTGGCCGGCGCGAATGCGATCACCGGGCGATGCAGCCGCTCTTTCAGCTTGGACGCGACCAGCCCCACCACGCCCGCGTGCCAGGACGGCTCGAATAGAGCGACGCCTACCGCGTCGCTGTCGGCGGCGCGCGTGACCATGACCTCGGCCTCCGCCACCATCGCGGCCTGGAGATCGCGGCGCTCCTGGTTGATCGCGCTGAGCTGCTCGGCGTAGCGGCGGGCGATCGAGGCGTTGTCGGTGAGCAGGCATTCCACGCCCAGCCGCATGTCTTCCAGCCTGCCGGCGGCATTGAGACGCGGCCCTACCGAATAGCCAAGATCGCTGGCGCACAGTGTGGCGAGGCTGCGCCGGCCTGATTCCACCAGCGCGACGATGCCCGGACAGGCGCGGCCGGCGCGGATGCGCTTGAGCCCCGCCTCGACCAGCACGCGATTGTTGTAGTCCAGCGGCACCAAGTCGGCGACCGTGCCCAGCGCCACCAGGTCCAGCAGCACCGACAGATCCGGTTCCGCACCCACTGCAAAAGCGCCTTCCTCGCGCAGCTTCGCGCGCAGCGCCAGCAACAGGTAGAACATCACACCCACACCCGCCAATGCCTTGCTCGCAAAACCGTCGCCGGCAAGGTTCGGGTTGACCATCGCATCGGCCGCCGGCAGCTGCTCGCCGGGCAGATGGTGGTCGGTCACGATCACGCGGATGCCCAGGGCTTGCGCCGCGGCGACACCCGCCACACTCGCCACGCCGTTGTCCACGGTGATGATCAAGCGCGGCGGCGGCTGCAACGATTCCACCAGGGCAGGACTCAGGCCGTAGCCGTGAATGAAGCGGTTGGGTACGGCATAACCCACCTGCCTGGCGCCGAGCATGCGCAGGCCACGCACGGCAACGGCCGTGCCGGTGGCGCCATCGCAATCGTAATCGCCGGCGACGAGGATGCTCCAGTCGTCGCGGATCGCCTCGATCAGCAACGCCACCGCGCGATCCATGCCGCCCAGCTGGTGCGGCGTCAGCATGCAGGCGAGCCGGTGATCGGCCTCCGCCGGACTCAGTACGCCGCGTGCTGCATAGATCTGGCGCAGCACCGGATGCACGGCCTCGTTCCAGCCGCGCGGCTCTCCCTTCGGCGCGCGGCGGCGCAGATACAGGGGCGCGCTCACCGGCGCAGACCGCGCCAGAAACGCAGGCGATGCGAAGGCTGATGCCGCCAGCGTTCGCCGCTGGCGAACGACAGGCGCAACGGCTGTGACGACACATGCTTCTCGAGCAAAGGCCACCACACGGCATCGATGTCGGCAGGCGGCAGATCCTGCAGATCGACCAGCCAACTCGATCCGGCCTCGCGCACGCTGTCCTCGCTGCGCGGCACGACGGCGACGCCGGCGCGTCGGGCCAGCGCACCAAGCAGCACATCGTCGCCGATCACGCGCGTCCAGGCGCCGCGCACCGCGGCAGGCAGCGTGCCACCGCCCCACAGCCACAGGCTGTTGATCGGTGGCAGGCCGCGCTCGCGGCGCTGCGCATTGAGGGGATGCTGGTGAAGGATCACCTGCACCTCGGTCAGCAGAGCGCGCCAGCGGCGCCCTTCCGTGCCCTGCGGTAGATGCTGCGCAAAGTCTTCGCCCAGCGCCTGCTCCGGCGCGGCGAAATCGGGCAGCTGCGCATCGCGCGGCAAGCGCAGGTGCCAGCGATCGGGCGAGCTGACTTCGAGGATCACTCCCGCGTCGCCAAATACCGGTTTGAGCGGACGGGCCAGCGTCTGCGCCTCTTCCATGCTCAGCTGCATCTGACCGCAGGCGAGCAACCGGGCGCCATTGAGATCGGGCTGGATCCAGGCCGGATCGGCGCTCAGCCAGGCGTCGTCGCCGGCATCGCCGGCCAGCAGTTCGCGCGTGAGCGCGGCAGGGGCGAAACCGCCTACGCAGTGGAAGTAGCCGGCCAAGCCGGCGAGATACCCTTTCGGGCCGTCCTCGACGCGGTCGGCGCGCGCCAGCCAGGCACGCAAGGGATGCGCCGGATCGAAGCGGGTCAGGTCCGGCAACCAGATCTCCAACGGCATCGCGGCATCGGCCATGGCTCAGGCTTCCAGCAGTTCGTAGAGTTCCAGCCACTCGCCCTCGAGCGTTTCCTTCTCGCGGCGCAGTTCGGTCTGGCGCTGCCCCAGCTTCATCAGTTCGGCGGTCGGGCCGTTATAAGTGTCCGGATCGGCGAGCTTCACTTCCAGCTTGCCCAGCTCCTCGTCGATGGCCGCCATGCGCGTCTCGATCTTTTTCACGCGCTGGCGGGTGGCCTTCTCGTTCTCGCGCTGCGCGGCGGCGGCGCGGCGGCGATCGGCGGCCGACGGCGCGGATGCGCCGGCGGACTCGTCCGTGCTCTTCTTCGCCGCATTGCCGCGGGCGCGCAGCCAGCGTGCGTAGTCGTCCAGATCGCCGTCGAAGTTCTCGACCTTGCCGTCGGCGACGCGCCAGAAGCTGTCGCAGACCATGCCAAGCAGGTGGCGATCGTGCGACACCAGCACCAGCGCGCCGTCGAAATCGGCCAGCGCATCGGCCAAGGCTTCGCGCATGTCCAGATCCAGGTGGTTGGTCGGCTCGTCGAGCAGCAACAGGTTGGGCTTGTCCCAGGCGATCAGCGCAAGAGCCAGGCGTGCGCGCTCGCCGCCGGAGAAGCCGTCCACCGATTCGAAGGCGCGATCGCCGGCGAAGTTCCAGCCACCGAGGAAGTCGCGTAGTACCTGCGCGCTGATGCCAGGCGCCTTGTCCTGCAGATGATCGAACGGACTGGCGCCTTCGTGGAGGCTCTCGACCGTGTGCTGGGCGAAGTAGCCGATCTTCAGATCCTTGTGCGTCTTGCGCTCGCCGCCGAGCGTGGCCAGCTCGCCGACGAGCGTCTTCACCAGAGTCGATTTACCCGCGCCGTTGGGACCGAGCAGGCCCACCCGGTCGCCGGCTTCCAGGCGGAAACGCACGTCACGCAGGATCACCGCGGGCTCGCCGCCGTGTTCGTCCGGATAGCCGGCTACGACCTCTTCCAACTGCAGCATGGAATCGGGCAGGCGCTCGGGCACCGCGAACTGGAAGCGGAATGGCCGCTCCGCACGCACCGCCTCGGTGCCAGCCATCTTTTCCAGTCGTTTCATGCGCGACTGCGCCTGCTTGGCCTTGCTGGCCTTGGCCTTGAAGCGATCGATGAAGGATTGCAGGTGGGCGCGCTCGGCCTGCTCGCGCTCATGCGCGATCTGCTGCAGGCGCAGCTGCTCGGAACGCTGGCGCTCGAAGGCGCTGTAGTTACCGGTATAGAGCTTCGCCCTGCCCTCGTTCAGATGCAGCGTATGGGTGATCACGCCATCGAGAAATTCGCGGTCGTGCGAAATCACCAGCAGCGTGCCCTGGTAGCGGCGCAACCATTCCTCCAGCCACAGCACGGCATCGAGGTCGAGATGGTTGGTCGGCTCGTCGAGCAGCAGCAGTTCGGACGGTGCCATCAGCGCGCGCGCCAGATTGAGGCGTACGCGCCAGCCGCCGGAGAACTCGCGCACCGCGCGCTCGTGCGTGTCCGGCGTGAAGCCCAGACCATGCAGCAAGCGGCCGGCACGGGCCCGCGCGTCGTAGCCGTGCAGTTCTTCGATGCGGTGATGGGCCTTGGCCATGGCTTCGGTATCGCCACGCGCCTGGGCGTCCAGTTCGTCGCGCAGTGCGATCGCCAGCTCCTCGTCGCCGCCCATGACGTACTCGATGGCCGGATCCGGCAAGGCCGGCGTTTCCTGTGCCACCGAGGCGAGGCGAAGCTTCGCCGGCATGTCCAGCTCGCCGGTATCGGCCTCCAACTGGCCCTGCAAGGCGGCGAACAGGCTGGACTTGCCGCAGCCGTTGCGGCCGACCACGCCCAGCCGCCAGCCGCTCTGGATGACCAGGTCGATGTCGGAAAGCAGCAGGCGCGCACCGCGGCGCAGGGCGAAATGGCGAAAAGCGATCATGGGAACAGCGTATCCAGCATGGCTGATGATGGGGGCGTACAGCCGCCCGCAGCCGCGCATCATAGCCGACGCGCTCTGCGCCCCCGAGGCTCCCGGACAACCGGAATGCCCACCCCATCGCAGTCGCGAAGCGCCGACGTAGCGCTCCCCGGGGCGCATCTGCTACAACGGCGCCGCACTGCGCAGCGGTCGTGCACCGCTGCCGCCTGGGGGCATCGACATACATATTGAACGTGCGGAGGCGCAGCCCGGACTGCCCCCGTCGACGTGGAGAGGGGACCATGACCAAGCTCAGCATCAGCCTGCCCATGATCGTGCTGCTCGCCGCCGGCGCCGCCGCGCCGCAGTCGGCCCGGGCGGACAACCTGCTGATCAATCGTGTCAAGCAGGAACAGGGCATGGACCTCCCCACCCGCGGCATGAGCATGGCGCAGGTGGAACAGAAGTACGGAGCGCCCAAGCGCAAGCTGTCGCCCCGCGGCGGCGACAGCGCCAAGCATCCGGTGATCAACCGCTGGGACTACGCCAGCTTCATCGTGTACTTCGAACACAGCCATGTCATCCATGCGGTGCTCAATACGCCGGCGGGTAACAACAAGACTCCCGAGTCGGTGAACTGAAGGACTGCGCCCCAGGAAGGGGAAACGGGGATAGCGAATCGGGCACCGAAGAGCGCGGCCGCACGTGCCGCGGCCGCTGCTTGCGACTCCCCATTCCCGCATCCCCGCCCTACAATTCGCGTTTCCCCTTGAAGCGCGAGTCCCCCCATGAGCCACTCCACCCTGCGCCTGCCGGCCGAATGGGAGCCGCAATCGGCCGTCCTGATCGCCTGGCCGCATGCCGGCACCGACTGGGCCGAACGCCTGGCCGAGGTGGAGACCACTTATGTGGCCCTGGCCGCGGCGGCGACGCGCTTCGAACCGCTGATCATCGTGGTCGCCGACGCGGCACTGCAGGTGCACGTGGAAACGAAGCTGCGCGAGGCCGGCGTGGACCTGGGCCGCGTCCGCTTCGTGCAGCTGCCGTATGACGATACCTGGCTGCGCGATTCCGGCCCGATCACGCTCAAGGACGACCAGGGCGCGTTCCAGCTCACCGATTTCCGCTTCACCGGCTGGGGCGGCAAGTTCGGCGCCGAGCAGGACGACGCGCTGGTGGCGGGCCTGGTGCAGGCCGGCGTGTTCGGCGGCGCCAGGCACAAGCGCATCGACTGGGCGCTGGAAGGCGGCGGCATCGAGAGCGACGGCGCAGGCACCGTGCTGACCACCTGGCGCTGCCTGGTCCAGCGCCATCCGGAACAATCGCGCGACGAAATGAGCGCCATTCTGCGCGACGGCCTGCATGCCAGGCGCATCCTGTGGCTCGACTACGGCTACCTGGAAGGCGACGACACCGACGCCCACATCGATACGCTCGCGCGCTTCGCGCCGGAGGGCGGCATCGTGTTCCAGGCCTGCGACGATCCTGCCGACAAGCATCACGAAGAATTGGGCGGCATGGCCGCCGAGCTGGCCGCGCTGCGCACGCCCAACGGCAAGCCCTACACGCTCCATCCCCTGCCCTGGGCCAAGCCGGTCATCGACGAAGGCCGCCGCCTGGCCGCTTCCTATGCCAACTATCTGATCGTCAATGGCGCCGTACTGGTGCCGGCGTATGGCGATGCCGCGGACGACGAAGCCGTGCGCGTCATCGCCGCCGCCCATCCAGGCCGCGAAGTGGTGCAGGTGCCGTGCCGTCCGTTGATCTGGCAGAACGGCAGCCTGCATTGCATCACCATGCAGCTGCCGGCAGGGATCTACGGCTGAGTCCGGCGAAGGCGCCTGCGGGCGCCTTCATCGCATCGCGCCCAGTATCGATCGCGTGCCGCGAGGAAACGCCGGAGCCCGGTTCGGTACAATCGCGCTCTTTCGCCCCCAGCGAGCAGGACTCTCCCATGACCCGCAAGACCCTCAAGGTCGCGCTGCTGCAGGAAACCGACCGCGGCAACCGCGATGCCAACCTCGACGCCATCGAAGCCGGCCTGCGCGAAGCCGCCGCGGCCGGGGCCGAGCTGGTGCTGCTGCAGGAGCTGCACAACGGCCCGTATTTCTGCCAGCACGAGTCGGTGGCGGAATTCGACCACGCCGAGACGATCCCCGGCCCCAGCACCGAGCGCATCGGCAAGCTGGCCGAGGAGCTCAAACTCGTGGTGGTGTCCTCGCTGTTCGAAAAGCGCGCCACCGGCCTGTACCACAACACCGCGGTGGTGTTCGATCGCTCGGCGAAGATCGCCGGCAAGTACCGCAAGATGCACATCCCGGATGATCCGGCGTTCTACGAGAAGTTCTACTTCACGCCTGGCGACCTCGGTTTCGATCCCATCGATACCTCGGTGGGCCGCCTCGGCGTGCTGGTGTGCTGGGACCAGTGGTATCCGGAGGCCGCGCGCCTGATGGCGCTGGCCGGTGCGGAGCTGCTGCTCTATCCCACCGCGATCGGCTGGGATCCCAACGACGAACAGGCCGAGAAAGATCGCCAGCGCGAGGCCTGGGTCACCGTGCAGCGCGGCCACGCCGTGGCCAATGGCCTGCCGTTGCTGGCTTGCAACCGCACCGGCTACGAACCGGACCCTGCCGGCGTGGGCGCCGGCATCCAGTTCTGGGGTACCAGCTTCGTGGCCGGCCCGCAGGGTGAGTTCCTCGCCAAGGCCGGCACCGAGCAGCGCGAGTTGCTGATCGTCGAGGTCGACATGGCGCGCAGCGAGCACGTGCGCCGCATCTGGCCATTTCTGCGCGACCGTCGCATTGACGCGTACGGCGATCTGCTCAAGCGTTTTCGCGACTGAAGCGCCGGCCGCCGGCGGCTTGCGCTGACCGGCGGCCGACCCCATGCAATGATCTTCCGCCCTCTTCGAACTGACGCATGAGCCTGGACGCGACCGACACCCTGCCCGCCGCCCTCGAGGGCCAGCCCATCGCGCGCGTGCTGCGCGATGGCGTGGAGTACGTCGTGCTGGGTACGGCGCACGTATCGCGCGCCAGCGTAGAGGCGGTAAACGAACTGCTCGCGCGCGAACACTTCGACGCAGTTGCTGTGGAGTTGTGTCCCAGCCGCGCGCAAGGCATGCGTGATCCCGATGCGCTGAAGAAGATGGATCTGTTCCAGGTGATCCGTCAGGGCAAGGCTGGCATGGTCGCGGCGAGCCTGGTGTTGTCCAGCTTTCAGAAGCGCCTGGCCGATCAGTTCGGCATCGAGCCCGGCGCAGAAATGAAGGCCGCAATGACGGGCGCCGAGCAGCGCGGCGTACCCGTTTGGCTGGTGGACCGCGACGTCGGCACCACGTTCAAGCGTGCTTGGCGCAGCGTGGGTTTCTGGCAACGCTTCGGGCTGATGGGTGGCCTGCTCGCCAGCGTCTTCGAACGCGAAAACGTCGAAGAGAAGGAAATCGAGAAGCTCAAGGAAGGCGACATGCTGGAAAGCGCCTTCAGCGAATTCGCCAGCCAGTCCGAGCCTCTGTATCGCAGCCTGATCGCCGAGCGCGATGCCTACATGGCGGCACGGCTACGCGAAGAAGCAGCCCTGGCCGGTTTCGGCGACGAACCACGGCGCGTGCTGGTGGTCATCGGTGCGGGACACCTCAAGGGACTTTGCGAACGGCTGCGCAGCGAGCAAGGCGATCCTGTCCTCGAAGCGCAAGCACTGGCCGCGCTACCGCCGACATCGCGGTGGCCGAAGTGGATCGCGCTAGGCCTGGTGCTGCTGGTGTTCATCGCGATCGCCATCGCGTTCCATCGCAACACGGCCTTGGGCGCACAGGCGCTGCGCGACTGGGTCATGTATACCGCTGGCTTCTCCGCGCTAGGAGCGATCATCGCCGGTGGACACCCGCTGAGCGTCCTGGCTGCGGCCGTGGCCGGCCCCATCAAGCCGTTTCGCCCTGGCGTGCCCTCGGGCGCGATCAGCGCGATGGCGGAAGCATGGGTGCGCAAGCCGCGCGTGGCCGACTTCGAAACGCTGCGCGACGATATCGGTCACTGGACCGGTTGGTGGAAGAACCGTGTCGCGCGCACCCTGCTCAACTTCCTGCTGGTATGCGTGGGCACCATCGCCGGTGAGTACACCGCCGGCATCCACATTTTCAAAAGCCTGTTCTAGATCAGCGCGATCAACGGAACGCGCATGCGCGCGTCCACCCCGCTTCAGTTCTGCCCGACCGCGATACGTACGTCACAAGCCAGGAACTCCGAACGCAGCAGGCACGCCTATGCCGCAGATCCGACGCAGGCGACGTATCGGCTATCGCTTCGGATGCAGCCCCTGATCGAGCACGTCGAGCAATTCGCTGTCTTTGTCGAGACTCTGCTCCCAGTACATCGCTCCGCCCAGGCCCTGCTTCCGGATGAAATCGGCCTTGATGCGCAACGACTGAGGGTCCTCGTAGCTCACGAAGGTGCGCGTCTGCGGATTCCACAGATACGGCACCTGTGCCTGCGCATCCCAATGTCGCTCGTAGCCGTTCTTGCCGATGTAGCCGGCCACCAGCTCGCGCCAGGACGGTGCGCCGGCAAATTTGGCGTATTTCTGCTGCAGGCCGTCATGCGCCGGATCGACACCGGAGAACGCACGCCCATAGAACGGTACGCCCAGGACCAGCTTGGCGGCCGGCACGCCCGCATCCAGATACTGCCGAACCGCCTTGGCGGCGGCGCGGTCGTCGCTCGGGTCGATCGCCGAGGGATACAGGCCGGCGTGATGCCCGGTGGTCGAGGTCAGGCTGTTGTGGAAGTCGTAGGACATGAGATTGAACCAGTCGAGCGAGCGCGCCACGCGGGCCAGTTCGATACCGGCAACGAATTCGCCGTCGGCCGAAGCGATGGTCAGCAGATAGTGGCGCCCGCCGTGCTGCTTGCTCAGGGCATCCAGCCGCGCGCGCGCCGCTTCGAGCAGCAGACTGAAGTTGCGACGGTCTTCCGGTCGGTGGCTGATATTGCCGCCGGGCAGCGTGGGGTATTCCCAGTCGACATCCAGGCCGTCGAGGTCGTGCTGTTCGATCAGCCGGGCTGCGTCGTCCGCGAAGCGCCGGCGCGCGGCGTCGGTCAGCGCCGCTTCGGAGAAGTGCCCCGCACTCCAGCCGCCGACCGAGAGCATTATCCGCAACTGCGGGTTGCGCTTGCGCAGCGCCACCAGTTGCGACAGCGCCTTCGCCGCATGGGGGCTGCGCAAGACGATGTCGCCCTGCTCGTCCAGCGTGCCGAACGCGTAGTTGAGGACATCCACCTTGGCCGGATCGATCGGCGGCAGCGGATCGGAGTCGGAGACATACCCGACGATGCGATAGGCGCGAGGCGCCTCCTTGGCGGCAAGCCCGCCGGACAGCCATGCCAGGGACAGCGCGACCAGCCAGCGGACGATCGCCCGGCGCGCGGCCGACGAGGTTGCACCCATGCTTCTCTCCTTACCCACGAGCCTTGGCGGCGCGGCCTTCCGGGAGCCGGTCGGCGTTATTGTCCCTGCTCGGACCCAGCCACTATACTTCCGAGACTTTAACGCCATGTACCCGCCGGAATCGTGGGAATGATGATGACTCGACTGCAACTGCTCGGCCTGTCCGTCGCTGCCGCACTACTCGTCACTGGCAACGTGCACGCCGAAGGCGACAAGGCCGCCGGCCGCAAACTGATCTACACCTGCAACGGCTGCCACGGCATCGTGGGTTACGAGAACGCCTATCCGCGCTATCCGGTACCCAAGATCGCCGGCCAGAATGCGCAGTACATCGTCAACGCCCTGCACGGCTACAAGAGCGGCGAACGCAGCCATCCGACCATGGATGCCCAGGCGCAGAGTCTGTCCGACAAGGACATCGAGGACATCGCCGCCTACCTGTCCAGCCTCGCCAAGTAAGTAGCCAAGGAACCGAGGATTCCGCATGAATCGTGCGCTCACCCTGCTTTCGTTCGGCGCCGCCCTGGCGTTCGCTTCCCTCCAGGCGCGGGCCGCCGGCAACGTCGAGGCCGGCAAGCAAAAGGCCGCTACCTGCTTCGCCTGCCACGGCGCTGACGGCAACGCGGTCGATCCGCAGTACCCCCGCCTCGCCGGCCAGTACAACGTATACCTCCAGCGCGCCTTGCACGAGTACAAGACCGGCGCGCGCAGCAACGCGATCATGAAGGGTTTCGTCGCCACCTTGTCCGAGCAGGACATCGAGGACGTCGCCACCTACTTCTCCTCGTTGCCGACCAAGCTGGACAGCCTCAACGGCCATATCCAGGGCGACAAGAACTGATCGCTTGCGCAAAATGAAGAAGGCCCGCCTAGGCGGGCCTTCTTTTTGCGGCCGATGCAGCGCTCAGCCGATGGCTGAGCGGCCTTCCTTCTTGCTGTAGTAAGGGTTGCTGCCGCCCGCGTGATCGGTGGCGTCACGCACTTCGGTGATCTCCGGCACGCGTTCGCGCAAGGTCTTTTCGACGCCGTGCTTGAGCGTGACATCCACCATGCCGCAACCATGGCAGCCACCGCCGAACTGCAGGACCACCACGCCATCCGCACTCACCTCGAGCAGGGAGATGCGCCCACCGTGCGCCGCGATGCGCGGATTCACTTCCGCTTCCAGCACGTAGCGCACCCGTTCGACCAGGCCGGCATCCATGCCGGGCATGTCGCCCTTGATCCGCGGTGCGCGGATGTTGAGCTGGCCACCAGTAGGATTGGACTCGTAGTCGATGCTGGCGCCATCCAGCCAGGGCGCGCTACTGCCCTCGACGTGGAACAGGAAACCCGCGCATTCGATGGTCCATTCGTTGCCGGTCAACTCATCCGGCTCACAGAACTCCAGTTCGCAATTGGCGGCCGGCGTACCCGGCGCGGTCACCCGCAGGCGGATGCTCAAACCATCGATGCCCTGCTGGGAAAGAAGGCGCAGAAAGTGCTGCTGCGCGCGTTCGGAAATCTCGATCATGCCTGCTCCGGAAGAACGGCCGGCGGCGGGGGTCGAACTCGACGCCGGAAACAGCACCATTTTAGTCCTGTTTTGTCCCCACTGCATGGTTTTGACTTTTTCGCGCGCAACTTTGACGCTTCGCGTTTTCGCATCCCTGGAGCCGCCCCATGAGCTACGCCGATCTCGCCAGCCAGCATTGCGTCCCGCGCAAGGGCAAGGAACACGCCCTGCAGCGCGCCCAGATCGATGACATGCTGGCCCGATTGCCGGGCTGGAAGCTGGCGATCGAGGGCCAGGCCATCGTGAAGGATTTCAAATTCTCCGATTTCCATCACACCCTGGGTTTTATCAATGCCGTCGGTTTCATGGCGAACCAGGAAGATCATCATCCGGATCTGGAAGCGGGCTACGGCCACTGTCAGGTGCTGTGGTCGACCCATGATGTCGGCGGCCTATCGCTCAACGACTTCATCTGCGCCGCGCGCGTCGAGGCCTTGCTGGCCCGCTGAACATGCGCCTGTTGCGCCGTTCTGTCGCAATCCTTGGAACGGTGCTGGTCGCCGTCGTGCTGCTGATGGCGTTGCATGGGCTATCGGCATGGATCGTCCGGACCCATCTGCAGCACGAGGCCGAGGCACGGTTGTCCGCGCTGCAGGCGGGTCAGCCGCTGTGGCAGTGGAAAACGCGCGAACCGCGCGACCTGGTAGCCGGCCGGCCCTTCGGTGCGGCCACGGCAAAAGGCGAGCGCGGCGGCCTGCGGGTGACGAGCCGCGACGGTTCGCCGTTCGAAGTGGGGCTGCCGGTCATGCGGCCGCTCGATCTTGCGCATTGGCCGCTGCTGAGGCTGGACATCGATGGCTTGCCTGGCGATCGCTTCGATCTGGTAGTCCAGTCAGATGAGCACTCGCCAGCCTGCCTGGCGAGTGGCACAGGCGCGCGAGATAGCATCCAGGGGCAATTACTCGTCGATCTGCGCGGGCTGGCCTGGCACACCGAGGACGGTCGGGCCTGCCCACCGCCACGCGTAGTCGCTTACATGTTGCGATTGCGCATAGCGATGACGGCTGGATCGTCAGCCCTCCTCAAGGAGGCCGCGTTCTTGCCCTTGGCGACGCGGGTACCCAATCAACCTGAGATCGCGTTGCCGGGCGACACCGTTGAAGCGGAACGCGACTTGGCCGTACTCGCCCGCCAGATCGATCCTCCGGCAGCGCCGCTGTTCCTGCTCGCCCCTTCCGCAACGCCCGAGGAATGGCTTGGCTTGCGGGACCGCATCCTCCACGCATGGCCGGGGGCCGTGATCGCGGTGGGGACCGCGTCGATACCTGCCGTAGCGCAGGTGCCAGCGCCGACCTGGCTTGTGTGGGCCATCTGCGCCTTTTATGTAGCGGCGCTGATCTGGCTCGGCATCCGCGGTACCGACCGTTCCTCACCCGGAGAGCTGCCGCTGATCATGGCCGGGCCACTGTGGCTGATCGCCGGTTTGCAGTGGGGATGGCGCCCGTCCATGCCCGGCCTGCTCGCGTTCATGGCTGCCCTGCTTTACGCGACGTGGACCGAATGGCGGCGGCGACCCAATGACTGGCGCTGGCTCGGGCATTCGTGGCGCGACTGGGTCTGGCCGCTGGCTCTGCTGCCCGTCGCATGGGGTTGGGGGGCTTGGTCGGGGCACGGCTTCACGGCTCCCGATCCACGCCATGCGGCGACCTATCTGGCCTGGGCGGCGCTGCAGCAATGGCTGATGCTGACGGTGGCACTGCGGGGCTTCGAACGCTGGCGGCTACCGCCGGCCGCTCGAGTCCTTGCGACCGCTGCCCTGTTCGCGCTGCTGCATACCCCCAACCATCTCCTCATGCAGCTCTGCTTGCTGGCGGAACTGTGGTGGGGCTGGTGTTTCCTGCGTTCGCGGGCGCTGCTGCCTATCGCCCTGGCTCATGCCAGCGCGGCTCTCCTGGTGGAGAGCGCTTGGGTGGGCGGAACGCTACGCTCGCTGGAAGTCAGCGCGCGTTTTTTCCTCTAGGCCGGTACGACTCCGGATATTTTCCTTTGACGGCAAGGACATCCAGGAAATTGCTGAGATCGTCGGGCAACGGCGCAGAGAAGCCATAGGCGCGCCCGTCCAGCTCGAAGCCCATATGCGATGCGTGCAGGAACAGGCGCTGCAGCCCAAGCTCGCGGAAGCGCTTATTGGCCTCCTTGTCGCCGTACTTGGCGTCTCCGGCCAAGGGATGGCCAATATGCGCGGCATGCACACGGATCTGGTGGGTACGGCCCGTGCCCAGGGTGGCCTGCATCAGGCGGGCGCCAGGGTACTGTTCCATCTCGCGGAAAAAAGTGAGTGATGGCTTGCCGTTATCGGACACTCTTACCATACGCTCTCCGCCCTGGAGCACGGACTTTTGCAGGGGCGCGTTGACATCGAACTTCGCCTTGGGCGGGTGCCCCACCATCAGGCAGAGGTATTGCTTGGTGACTCCGCCGGAGCGGATCAGCTCCTGCAGGCCCGTCAGGCCGGCCCGGGTCCTGGCGAACACGAGCACACCGCTGGTGTCACGATCCAGGCGGTGAACCAGTTCCAGATGCTCGTTGGGCCGCGCGGCGCGCAGCAGCTCGATCGCACCGTGACTGACCCCGCTGCCGCCGTGGCTGGCGATGCCGGTCGGCTTGTCGATCACCAGGAAGTGCTTGTCCTCGAAGATGATGGCATCGGTGATTGCCTGCACCAGCTCGGTGGACGGCGCTCGATCGGCATTCGCCCGCTCGGCGGTCCGTACGGGTGGAATGCGCAGGGTATCGCCAGCAGTGAGACGAGTCTCAGGCTTGGCGCGCTTGCCGTTCACCCGCACCTGCCCAGTGCGCAGGAGGCGATAAATCATGCTCTTCGGCACTCCCTTCAGAAGGGTGGCCAAGGCGTTGTCGATCCGCTGGCCGTCCCTTTCCGGGCCGATCACGACTTGACGCACACCTTGAGGTGCGTCGTGGGAAGTTGCCGTCTGCATTGAAAAAAACCTGACTAGATAGGATACTCGACCGGCGCTACGTCCTAGCCCGCCGAAGTCCGACTCGGGCCGGGACGCCCGCCCGTAACGCCGGCGAGGATAGCGCCGGTCGCCCTCCCGGCAGCCGGTCGCTGCTCCCTTTCATCGTAACGGTTCGGGTCGCCGTTTGTCCGGTTAACTAAGAAGAATCGGCGCGGCTGGCGTGCTGCCACGAATACCCCGGAGCCGGTAACGGCGCCGTCTTTATTGCCGCTGACCGTTGCGGCGCGATCCCCGGCAGGCCGCCCTGAAGGCGCCACCGCGGCACGCGACGCGCGGCAAGCCAAGGAAACAACACAATGAAACGTATGTTGATCAACGCAACTCAGCGTGAAGAGTTGCGTGTGGCCATCGTCGATGGCCAGACCCTGTACGATCTCGACATCGAAATCCCCTCCCGCGAACAGAAAAAGGCCAACATCTACAAGGGCCGCATCACTCGCGTCGAACCCTCTCTCGAAGCCTGTTTCGTCGATTACGGTGCCGAACGCCACGGCTTCCTGCCGTTGAAAGAAATCGCCCGGGAATATTTCACTCCCGGCCTCGACCCCAACAAAGCCAACATCCGCGATCTGATCAAGGAAGGCCACGAAGTGGTCGTCCAGGTCGAAAAGGAAGAGCGCGGCAACAAGGGTGCGGCCCTCACCACGTACATCAGCCTGGCCGGCCGCTACATGGTGCTGATGCCGAACAACCCGAAAGCCGGCGGCGTCTCGCGCCGGATCGAGGGTGAGGACCGGCAGGCCCTGAAGGAAGCCCTCGAGCACCTGACGGTGCCGGACGATGTGGGCCTGATCGTGCGCACCGCCGGCATGGGCCGCGACGCCGAAGAGCTGCAATGGGACCTCGATTACCTGCTCCAGCTGTGGAAGGCCATCTCGGCTGCTGCCAGCGCCCAGAAGGCGCCGTTCCTGATCTACCAGGAATCGAAGCTGTTCATCCGCGCCCTGCGCGACTACCTGCGCAACGACATCGGCGAGATCCTCATCGACGAGGAAGCGCTGTACAACGATGCCCGCGAGTTCGTGCAGCAGGTCATGCCCAATGCCCTGCGCAAGCTCAAGCTGTACCGCGACGACACTCCGCTGTTCTCGCGCTACCAGATCGAAACCCAGATCGAGAGCGCATTCGACCGCCAGGTCCGCCTGCCCTCCGGCGGCTCGATTGTGATCGACCAGACCGAGGCGCTCACCGCCATCGATATCAACTCCTCGAAGGCCACCAAGGGCAGCGACATCGAGGAAACCGCGTTCAACACCAACTGCGAGGCGGCGGTTGAAATCGCCCGCCAGCTGCGCATCCGCGATGCCGGCGGCCTGATCGTGATCGATTTCATCGACATGGACAGCCCCAAGCACCAGCGCGAGGTGGAAGAGCGCCTGAAGGACGCCCTGAAGCTGGACCGCGCCCGCGTGCAGATCGGCCGCATTTCCCGCTTCGGTCTGCTGGAAATGTCCCGTCAGCGCTTGCGTCCGAGCCTGGGCGAGGCCACCCAGATCGTATGCCCGCGTTGCGAAGGCCACGGCCACATACGCAGCGTGGAGTCCCTGGCGCTATCCACCCTGCGCTTGATCGAAGAGCACGCGATGAAGGACAACACCGGCCAGGTGCTGGTGCAAGCTCCGCCGACCGTGGCCAACTTCATGCTCAACGAGAAGCGCGCCGGCGTGGTTGAGGTCGAGCTGCGCAACAAGGTCCATGTGGTGATCGTGGCCGACGACAAGCTCGAGACGCCACATATCCAGATCCAGCGCATCCGCGAGTCAGAAATGGGCGAGCACAGCAAGCCCAGCTACGAGCGCCTCACCGCGGTCGAAGCTTCGCCGATCCCGAAGATGGGCCAGGCCTTGGGCAGTGGCGAACAGCCCGCCGTGAGCGGCATCGTGCCCGCTTCGCCCGCTCCCGTGCGCGAAGAAACCGTGCCGGCGCCTCAGCAGGTCCAGCCGACCACTCGCCAGCCCTCCGCGCCGACGCCCAACGGGGGCCTGATCGCGCGATTCCTCGGCTGGTTCCGCGCCGCGCCGGCCCCGGCTCCCGCGCCGGAAACCAAGCGCGAATCCACCCAGCCGTCCGGCGCCCGCAGCAACCGCCGCGATGAGCGCGGCCGTGGGCAGCAGGGACGCCAGCAGCCGCAACAGCAGCGCCGCGAGCCGGCGCAGGCCAAGCAGCCACAGGCTAACCAGGCCCAGCAGCAAGGCAAGGGCAGCCGTCAGCGCGGCAACGAACAACCGCGCCAGCAGCAGAATCAGCCGCCGACGGCCAACAAGCAGGACCGGCAGGAGCCGCGCCAGCAGCAGCCCAAGGCCGAGCAGGCCGAGCGCAAGCAGCAACAGCCGCGCCAGGAGCAGTCCAGGCAGCCGGCCACTCAGCAGCAGGCGCAGGAACCGCGTCAGCCGCGTGCGCAGGCAGCACAACAGCAACAGCCTGCGCTGCAGCAGTCGCAGCCTGCCGCCCAGCCGCAACGCCCCGTCGCCGCCCCTGCTGATGAAGCCGCTCAGGAAGCTGCCACCGCCAAACCTGTCACCGATGCGGTCGCTCCCGATGCGATCGAGGCGGCCGGTGCAGAAACCGATGGTAGCCAGCCGCGCCGCCGCCGTGGACGCCGTGGTGGACGCCGCCGCCGTCGCCACGAGGACGCCGCCCAGGCTGGTGCACCCGAGGCCCAGCTGGAAGGTGAGCTCGACCTGGACGACGAGGATCGCGACGAGTCCGCGACTGAGGCAGCTGGCGGCGAATCCCGTCCGCCAGCCGCCGCGCCGGCAGCCATCGCGGGTATCGCTGCAGCCACCCTCGTCACTGCCGAAGCGACGGAAACCACGGTCGCTACGCCGCCCTATACCGATCACGAACTGCCGGTGGTGGAAACGCCCGCCCCTGCTCCTGCTTCCTTCAATCTGCCGGCGCTGCCGCCGATTCCGCTCAAGCAAGAGGCGCCGGCCGGTGAGGTTGCCGACGAGGCGCCCATCGCACCGGTGGTGGCCCACGTCCCCACGGAAACGCGAGCCCCCACGGCTGACAGCGTGAGCCCGGCGCAGACATCGGTCACTGAGGGCGAAGGTCATCCGGCGGCTCCGGCCACGGTGGCTATCGAATCCGCTTCGCTGTTCGCCGTCGAGCCGATGGAAATCGTTCATCCGACGCCAGTCGTGGAGCATGCATCACCGGCCGAGGCCGACGAAGTCGTCACGAAGGTCGAGGAAGTTGTCGCCGCCGCGACAGACGAAGGCACTTCGTCTCGCACCGAGGCCGTCGTGCCTGTCGCGCAACTTCCCACTCAGGGTGATTTGCTGGGCCACACGGTTCCTCACAGCGAACCCTCGGTTGCGCAGGAGTCACAGGAGTCCGCCCCCCACCACGGTGAAAGCAGCAGCACCGAGGAAGACCAGGCCGGCCAACCTCAGGAAAAGAAGGACAGCCACGTTTCCAACGGCTGACCCCTGATTGCATCGCCTATAAAAAAAGCCGGACCTTGCGTCCGGCTTTTCTTTTCCGTTGAGCTGCGACCGAGAATGGCCGCTCCACGGCAGGATAATCAGCCGCCGATCTGGTTGTTGTGGGTATCGAGCAGGCCGTGGATGGTCATCAGATGCGCCAGGCTCACGATGTGGTCGACCTGGAGCTTCTCCATCAGACGTTGCTTGTATGTCGACACAGTTTTGGGACTGAGGCTGAGTTGCTCGCCGATCGTCGTCAGTGCCTTGCCGCGCACGAGCATCATGGCCACTTCCAGTTCGCGGCTGGACAACGAATCGAAAGGCGAGGCCTCTCCATCCAGCGTCGCAAGCGCGAGTTGCTGGGCTACCGCAGGGGCAAGATAGCGCCGACCGCCCGCGACCTGCCGTACCGCGCAAAGCAGCTCTTCTGCGGTGCAGCCCTTGGTGAGGTACCCCGTTGCGCCAGCCTCCAGCAGACGCTTGGGAAAACGCGCGTCCTCGACCACCGTGATAATGATGATCTGGGTGGCCATCTTGGCGCGCACGACGCGCTCCGTGAGCTCGATGCCGCTCATGCCCGGCATGTGCACGTCGACCAGCGCAATCTGCGGTTCATGGGCACGCAGGAGCTTCAACCCCTCTTCCGCGTTTCCAGCCTCACCGCAGATATGCATGTCCGGCTGCTGCTGCAGGATCATCTTGAACCCGGTGCGGACGAGCTCGTGATCATCGATCAGGACCAGCTTGATCACTTCGCCGCCCTCCGTGGGTCAAGTTCCTCAAAGTAGGCGGCCTGCATGGGCGATGCAAGCACTCCCCTGTCTATGGCTTCGACCAACATAAATACGTCTTCTAGCCTCCCTGTGCCAGACGAGCGACTGCTCGCAGCCCCTGCTGGCGGGTAAGTATCTTCGAACCTTTTGGCGCGTCTGTCAGTCTTGACCTACGTGATGTCGTCATAAGCTGGCGAGCGTTATGTCTTCGTGACGACGTAAGCGCTTTCTCGATCTGCCAGATTTAGTTGGCAATCCCTTGGAAATTCTAGGTTGGCGAGGGTGGCATTCGCCTACAGCCGTTATCCACGGTGCCGCCCTGCTTTAGGAGTCATCCCAGGCCCGGCTGACCTGCGGACGCCTGCATTCGCGAGCCGAAGTAGGGCTTTCCGGCGGTCGAAACCCCTATCGGGTTGCACGTCTGACCCTCCGATGCACCCACCCGGATGACCGCGCCAGCCCAGCGGCCCAGCCGGAATCCCGCACAAGCGTATCGATATGGGCACGGATCCTTGCGTGGATGGCAGCCTCCTCTTCGGCCACCTCCAGTTCCAGCGGCAGTACGTCCGAGCGGACGTCAATGATTTCGCCGCGCCACGTAATGGCGAAGACACAAATGGTTTTGTGGCCATCGGAAACGAAGGAAGTGTCGTAGCGGTAGCCTTGGTATATCCCCGCTATTTCTTTCATGGCGAACCTCCGCCTCCGCATTCTCCACGGAGGATCCAACCCGGCAACGACGGCCGTGAAAGGATCCGAACAAAGTGGCCCGAGGCGTTCAACATCGTGAGTGGCCGGCAGCCAGGCTTTTGACGCTACTGCAATGCGGCGGCGCCAGGCCTGCATGCTAGGATGCGATCCCTTCAATGCCCGGCGCCTCCAGTCGAGACGCCGCACGCCGCCCGGATGGCGAAACTGGTAGACGCAAGGGACTTAAAATCCCTCAGCCGAAAGGCTATGCGGGTTCGATCCCCGCTCCGGGCACCAGTCTAATCATTGACTTACACGCTTCCGGAATTGGCCACACGTGGCGCGTGTAAAATTGCGTGTAAAAATCAGCTCGAATTTGCGCCGCCGGAAGCGGACTCTCGTTCGATTAAGGCCGCCATCGACGCGGCCTTTTTCATGCCTGGAATCGAATGGTCAAGGCCGCCGTAAAATGAGCGTACCGGGAGATCGTCTTCCGGTGTCGGCTCAATGCCGGCTAGTTAAGAGGACACTGCAATGAAGAAGTCCAAGCTGAAGTAGGCGGCGATCGTAGTAAAGCTGATTGCCGCCATGCTGACCGTGGTGGATAAAGCCATCTAGCTGCTGAAACTCTTAGGAATGATCTGAGCAGAGCAACACCACTGACGATTTCCAGCCACAAGGAAGTGGCGTCAGTGGACTAGGCCGCCAGCCGATGCTCGTAGTACGGCCGCGGCCTGTCGTCGAGGATGGCGTAGAGCGCCTGGAGGTCGCGCGGATCCGGGTTAAGCCAGGCATCCAGGTGCTCGTCCTTGATGGGGATGATGCAGCGGTCGTGGCCTGCGGCCAGGACTTCCGGCGGCGGCTCGTCGGTGATCGCCGCGAAGGACCATAGCTCCCCGCCCGGCCCCTTCGTGTGCGACCACAGGCAAGCCACCAGCATCTCCTGTGGAGGGTTCGGGGTGAACTCCAGGACGGCGTTCTTCCCGTCGCGATCCACGTTCTCGTAGAACTTGGTCACGATCATGATGCCGTGGTGGTAGCCGAAGAGCTTGCCCCAGGATTCCTCGAGCTTGTCGCGGCGCGCGTTGTACGTCCCGGGGTACTTGCGCTCGATCACCTCAGTCCAGCCCGGCAGCCGGCACTGGTAGCGCATGGGGATAACGCGGCGCTGGCCGGTCTTGGCGTCGGCGATCAGCACCGGGGCATAGCTGCCCGGGTAGATGCGGGAATCCTTCGGATCGGGCTCCGTGCGCCGCAGGTCTTCCAGGTTGCGCTGGGCCGCCTTCACCTTGTTGCCGGCGATGCGCTGATCCTCCTGCGCCTTCTTGGTCGGCTTCGGGCCGGCCAGTACCGCCTCGGCCTTGGCCAGGCGCTCCTGTTGGGCGGCCAGCTCGGCCACCAGCTTTGCCTCCAGCTCCCGGTCTCCCTCGGCGACGATCTTGGCCAGCTCGAACCCTTCCTCGCCGGCGGGCTTCCGGAAGGAATCGCGCATGGCCTTGGGCAGCTTCGTCCAGCCCCCGTCCTCGCGCTTCTCCCAGAAGAGTCGGACGAACTCGTGGATGTCGATGACGGCGCCGAACTCCCGGACGAACTTGCCGTAGTCGGCTTTGATCTGGGCTGAGTAGCACATGGGGCGTGCGCAGGCAGGAGCGGAGCCATCAGGCTACACCCGGCATCAGCCCCGCGGAATCGTCTGCCAGTGGGATGTCGCCCATCGCTTAGCGGCCGCCATGGGCTTGGCCCGGTCGAAGCCGTAGCGGTGGATGCTGTATGGCGTGTAGATGCTGACGCCCTTGGGGCAGAACCACAGGCTCCATCCGCCATCGAGGCGTTTCACGACCTTCACAAACTGGACGGTGCGAACGGGGCGGATCAGCCGACCAATGATGGTGCCGGTATCTTGCAGCCCGCACCCGACCGCTTCCCACTCGATTTCGACTTCAGGCGCCATCGGCCCAGGCTACGCCGGCACCGTCTCAGAGCCCGAGAGGGGCGCCCCGGTCATCGGCTGCCGATTCAATCCGAAGCAGTGCCAGACACAGGATCACGGGTCGACCGCGGATGCTCTCGGAAAATCGCCAGTGGCGTAACACCATACGCAATATTGGGGCGGCCCATTACGACGCGCAACTGCTGCACGATGGCGGACAAGTTACCAAGAATACTGATGCCCGCACCCGTAGGCAGCTCTTCGGGCTCGTCTGGAAGCGCATCGAGGATGCCGATCACGTGCCATTCGCCTTGAACCATAGGACCGTGCTTTAGACCGATCATTGCCGGATCGAACGCTGGATCATCGTTCCCTATGATGCCCCACGCAAAATCGTCGCCCGACGAAACCAATATTTGCACGTAATCGGGCAATTCCTTGAGGATGCCTCCAGCCGCACGCAATGTGTCTTGGCTGTGGCCCACTGACGCAACGTGGCCACCCTTCTTCCTCGCAGCCTTCTCCTCGGATGCAAGTAGCTGCATTACCGGAGCCCATATGCGCTTTACAGTGCTGATGTCCTGCAGAAGAATCGAGCCACTGAATAGGACAATCTGCCCTAGCGAAGCTCTCAATCCGCGATGCATCAGCCCTGACTCTTCCAATACCGTCAAAGCGTTGATTGCGACGAGGCCGCTTGAATCAAACTGCTGCTCAAGAGCTTCTGTCGCTTGGTCAACAATCGAACCTTCGCCTGACGCAACAAGCGTGCTGACCTTCATCCCGCCGGTGCTAGTTCCGGAGCGCGATGAAACCCGCTTGATCGATGTAGATACACCGTCGTCGCTCAGCTGCGAAAGCAGAGAAGTAAGCCTTCCCCGGTTTACATAGAGAAAGTCAAAGACGGAAACGTCCTTTTCCTTGCCGTGCTCCACGCTCGATGGTCTCCTGGACTCGCTTGACCTGTTCGTTGAAGGCCCGCTCTTCCTTGATCAGCGACTGCGCGAAATTACCAAACACGCGCCGTTCTTTCTCCCCCATAAGGGGCTTCGTCGCCTCAAATAGTTTTTGGAGCTTGGCATTCATCAACGATGAACCCGATTCTGTTCCCACGGAGATCATCTCCTATCTGCGAGCAAAATCGTATCATATTGATTGCTAAGACGTTGTTTGAGAGATCCCATGGGAGAAGGCGCCCCGGTCATCGGCTGACGCACCCTTCCATGGGCGCCGCCTGGACTCGCGGGGCAGGCTCAGTGTGCCGCCGGGACTGGGCCAATGCTGTAGGCGAATGCCGACGCAGCGCGCGGGTTCACGCCGCAACGTCTTGAGCGCTGGCGCTGTCGGATGATTCCGCCGCCGGATGCGGCTCGGGATCGGCCGGCGGCTCAAAGGTAACGGCCACTCGAAGCGTCAGCAAATAGACGATGTCCTTGGCCGCGCCCGTCGCTCGATCGGTCGTCACCACGTCGATCACGCCATCACCGGTCGTCAGCGACACGCGCACGGTCGGCTCGTCGTTCTCGTCGCGATAGACGGTGCAGCGCCAGCCATCGGGCAACGCAATGCCGGGCCCGGAAATCTGGTAGTGCCCGACATCAATGCGCGTGCTGGCGATAGCCACCTGCTCGAAGGTGTAGGCGCTCACGCCTGGCGAGTGCTCGCCGTCCATGACGATCGAACCATCGGGCCTAACATTAAACGCTGCGGTTACGATGCCCATGGTCATACCTTCTTGATGAAGTTGTTGGCGTCGACGGTGGTGTTGCCCGCATGCCAGACCGCGTTGCCGTTGTACTTGAATGCCGTGGGGGTTACCTGGAGTGCCAGCACAGTTGGTGCGTTGTAGTAGTCGGCAGACTTCAAGGTCACCTGAAGGTCAGTGGCGTAGCCATTGGCACCAGTTGGCACAAGCGCCACGTACCCAAGCTCGGTAGTACTGCCCGACCAGGTCAGGGCCATCTTGTAGCCGTAATCAACCTGGGAGTTCGCATTGTGCAGTAACACGCCTCGGCGCACCGCGTTCCCCGAACCCTGAAAAGTCAGGCCTCCCGTTATCGTCTTGCTGCCATCCAAGGCGACAGCCGCGTTCGCCACGCTCTGGGCAGACGTGGCGATAGGATAGAGTTCATTGAAGTTGCTCTCCGCCTTGGTAAACGCGATGCGTACCGTGTCGCCATCGCTTCCGGCCGGCGGTGTCCCGAGGTTAATGTGCTGCTGTGCCATGTTCTCACCGTGGAAAGTCGAGCCTCACAGCCCGTTGAGGTTGACCACGCAAATCGTCGACGTGGTCTGCATGCCCAAGTACGTGGAGGGGAAATTCATGTACGGAATCGACTGCGCGACGATGCCGTTCAAGGAGGATCGGTAGCACGGAATTTGTGCCTGGGCGAACCCGCCAGCTACCTGGACAAAGGTGACGCCGATGCTTCCGTAGCAGAAGCCATACTTCGCATTTGGAAGGCCAGATACACCCTGATTTGCGAAGGCGAAGGCGACAACGTTCAGGTACTTCCTGCCCGAGTCGAAGATCAATGCGCCGCTCGCATCGAACGTCTGAAAGCCGAAGTTTGCGGACTGCTGCTGTGGCACACGATCGAACACGTAAGCTTCAGCAGCACTGGCATTTCCATCGCTGATGAACCATGCCGTCAGCGAACCGTTGGCGTTCTTGTCGATGTTGCGGATGGCGACAAGACCGTTTGTGGAGTAGATCGCGACCACCGGCGCAACACCGCTGTAGGTGATGCTCGCCAAGTTCTGGTTGTTGAAAGCCAGGCTGTACTTGGCGATGAACGCGTAGTTGAAAAAGCTGTGGTCGACAGAAACGTTGCCAGTGTCCGCGCGTACTTCGAAGCCGGCTGTCATGGGTAGTACCCGTACGCGATGACCGCCCTATCAAGGGAGCTATTGCCGGTCGGAGACCGATATGTCCATTTGAGAAGCGTGCCGGAGATGTCCACCTGAAGTGGATAGCGCCACTGCCCGTTCTCGGTCTGCTGAGCGAAAGGAACGGTTGCCGAGCAGATCAGGAAGAAGGGATGCCCAAGGCTGAATTCCGGAACGTTCAACTGCCCTTGCTGCCCCTGATTGTCCAGCCATCCGACGACGCGACCCGGGATGGTGGCGGTGTCGAAGTTCGTGGCGCCGTTGCCGTCGAAGCATTGGAACCCGAATGGCATTACCACATCCCCCATCGCACGCGCAGGACGCCATTGCTGTCGTACACGCGCCCGCCATTGCCATCGATCTCCACGCGATTACCACCAGAGCTTGCGCGCAAGGTCATCCCACCACCCTTGTCGAGCGACCAGA
This sequence comes from Dyella sp. CR10, assembly GCF_055814425.1. Classification (NCBI taxonomy): domain Bacteria; kingdom Pseudomonadati; phylum Pseudomonadota; class Gammaproteobacteria; order Lysobacterales; family Rhodanobacteraceae; genus Dyella; species Dyella sp. CR10. Next base: position 1,501,773 of record NZ_CP185986.1, on the reverse strand, counting down.
GAGGATTTCCGGTGGCATCGTTGACTGCGGAAGAAATCACGCCGGCAATCTTCGCGTTCGTGATCGCGGCGTCGGCAATGTGCGCGTTCTGAATCCAGCCCACGCCGATCAACGCCTGCGAGATGTAGACCTGCCCACCCTGGATCACGAAGGGAACGGACGTGACGCCATTAACGACGTTGATGACCGCAAACCGGTCGGCTTGAAAAAGCGCCTGCGACTGGTAGCTGCCATCCGCCTGTTGCTCAACACCAAGGCCCATGCCGGCGCCATAGATGCGACCATCAGCCGTGACCTGGCAGCGAATCGTCCACGTTGCACTCACTTTTCCGCTGAGATTTACCAGCGACTGCGAGGTCTGTTGAACGGTCGCCGTGGTGCTATCTACCGTTGCCTGCACGGTGTCGACGCGCTTGGCGATCGCCATGTCGCCCTGCTGCTGCGCGGTGAGCTGCGACCACACACCCGAATAGTGGGCGTTGTCGCCGGCGAATATGGTGGCCTCGCCCGCCATGTCTGGCGTCATATCGTTGATGGGGGCAAGAAGATCCTGAGCCAGCTGCGTCTTTGTGATCTGCCCCGTCAAATACCCGAGAATTGCACCTGCATCGGAGCTCGTAAGGCCAGCAACAGGACCGAACCACGGGCCAGGATCGCCGTCGCTCTTGCTGACCAGCCGCGCCCAGAAGTAGAGCTGATCACCGGCCGGAAGCCCCTGGATCGCATAGGCATTGCTGGGATAGCTGGCAATGGTCAGCGGCTGCGAGGCGGCGAAGTTGTTCGTGGCTGCATAGCGGATCTCCGTGGCGCCGGCGTCTAGGACACCGAAGCCACTGGGAAACGACCAGAGCAAGCGGATGCCGAAGATCTGGGCAGTTGTCGTGAATGACTGCAGCGCGCCGAGTGGCCACGGCTTTCCATCCACAGTGACCGGGTTCTGATTCCAGCCGCCGGGAATGCCACTCGCGCCGACGGCGCGCGCACGCACGATCCACGTGCCAGGCTGAATGACGGCATCGATGGAGTTGGTCACGCTGACGCCCACCGGTACCCACGTCACCCCGCCGTCGTAGCTGACCTCGAACTCGTAGGCGACGGCGCCGGCGACCGGGTCCACGTACAGATGCACGGTCTGCGAGCCGCTGTTCTGCCCTACCCCGATGCTGCCGACGTCGGGCGCGCCGCTCGCAGGCGTGAGCAACGAAGGTGAGCCAGGCGGCGGCACCGACCCATCGGTCTCCGCGAGGTGCACCGAAGGCGCGTAATTAACCCCATACAGCTCGACTTTGTCGTCGCCCTGCGGGGTCGCGCGCAGCAAGATGATGGACTGCGCCTGCTGGCTGCCCGGGCCGAACGCGTAGAACGTCGGCTCGGCCTCGCTGCCGTCCGAGATGTAGAGGGCTGCCTTTTGCTCGTCCGTCAGCCCAGTGAGCACCATGTGGTTGAGATCCGCGCCCTGGACCACCCGGTACGGCCCCTGGGACGACCCATCAAGCGCGCGCAGCGCAACATAGTGGTTCTGCCCCGCATACCACGCCAGCGGCTCGCTGGTGGTCAGGATGCCCGTGGGCGCGTCGTAGCCCAGGATGCGGCCAGTCAGGCCCCAGGCCGGCGTGTCGTGGCTCACGTCGATGCGATCGCCGTACCGGGGGATGTATCCCTCCATCTCCACCTGCAGCGTGACGAACTTGCGCTGATCGCGGTTCGCCGCCGCCATGTACATCCCTTCGCGGAACGCCTGGTCCCGCGTGGTCACTCCGACGAGCTGCACGTTCTTGGGCTGCTGCTTGGCACTCCCCGTCAGCGCGCAAGGCACCGTCTCCGGCTGCCAGGTCTTGTCGTTGGTGTATTCGACGACGACATAGTCGGGCGTGTCGTAGGTCGGGTAGCTGTAGTCAATCTTTAGGCTTCCCTGCACCATGTTGTCCGGCGTGACCATGATGGTCGGCACGGACCGAGGCGCGTCCCGGATCACCTCCACGACGCCGGCGAAGTACATCGGCATCGCTCGACCGACGCGCGCAATCTGCGTCACCGCATCCCAAAGGGTGACCTTGGTGTCGAAGACGCCGTCATAGGTGTCTCCGCGCTGCGCCCAGGTCTGAGCGTGCGCCAGCAGGCCGGTGAGGTTGATGCGCTTGTCTGGCCAGCCTCGCCCATAGGTCGTGTTGCGGAACGCGTCAGCGATCGCCCAGGCGGGGTTGCGCGTCGCCTGCTCGGTCCACTGGTTCCCATCCCACACCGGCAGGATGCGCGTGCCGATGACGTTGACCTTACGGGCCGTCTGGCCGTTCACCTGGGCGCCCGCCTTCATCACCATCGCCAGCAGGGTGCAATCGCCGTAGCTCGCCTTGCTGGGCAGGAAGGCCTTGAGGCCCTGCCATACCATCTGGTCGACAATCTGGCCGTCCAGGTCCGCCGGCTGATTGAGGCCCATCCGCACCTGGTAGCGGCCAGGTTCGACGTTGAAGTTGTAGGACAGATAGACCGGCTTCTCGGTCTGGTCCCATTTGTCCTGGTCGATCAGGTTGAACCAGTCGCCCAGCGTGTTACCGCTGTCGTCGATACGCTGCGCCTGTAAAACCCAATGGCTGTTCGCCGTACGCTTCTTGCCCTTGTCGTTGTAGCGATACAGGCCGCCCGGCCAGGCCACATCCACCGCGATCTTGTTGGTCTGCGTCTGGGGCGGATTGGTCACGAACGGGCCCGACCACCCGCCGCCGTCGCTCGGCTTCTTCAGCTGGATGCCGCCCACGGCCTCGGAGCTGACGACGTTGTCCGGGAACAGGGTCACCTGGCCGCCAGGCTGGATGACCTCGTAATGCACGTCCGAGAACTTTGTGACGTCAGTTTCGTCGATGCGGATCTGTTCGATCTGCAGCTTGCCCTGCGAGATCACGAACAGCTGATAGAGATACTGCTCGTTGCTCTGATAGTCCGTGTACGGCTGCGCGGCGAAATCGGGGTACAGCCGGAACCGACCATAGAGCACGGGGATCGCCTCGAGCAGGCGCGCCGAATTGCCTTGCGCGGCAATGCTGTAGTTGGGACTCGTGCTGCCTCGATTCTGGCCGCTTGGCGGCTTGGGCGGCGGCATGATGGCGTTGAGCAACATGTTGCCCACCATGGTTACCGCGGCGGCGGTCACGCCATAGACGATCGACCCCAGTGTCGTTGCCGTGGCGGCCGCAACCGTGCCCAGGCTCGTGGCAAGCATCGCCGCGGCGCCGGCAGTGACGATCGACAGGGCGACGATGGCCAGGACGGCGAGGATGCGCGAACCACCACCGCCACCCGCAGGGGGCGCAGTGATGACCACCAGCACTTCGCCATCGCGAAGGCATCGACGCCAGTCGGCGGCGAGCAGGAAGTCCTTGCCATTGGTAGTGACCACGAAGGGCTTGGTGCGGCGCATGCGGCGACCGCGACCCACAATTAGCCCCTGCTTGCGCAGCTGCGTGTCGATTCGCGACCGGCCTTTTACGCGATGAACCTTGCGCCCCACCTGCGGGCGCGCCCAGTCCGTAATTTCAACGATGGTCGAATTCATGCAGCGCCTTGATAAAAGCAAAAACCCCGCCGAAGCGGGGTTTTAGTGGGAGCCCTTCTGCCTTAAAGCAGGCCTTGTTTCTTGCAAACTATCGCCGCGACTCCGCCTGGCTCTTCATCGATCGCGATAGGAACCGCGTACGGTTTGCCACCGTTGCCTGTCATGATCATGGCCTGGAAAGCAGAGTACCCGCTATAGGCCCCATTGCTGTTCTTGGCGTTTATGAGACCACACGCGGTTAGACCGACGTGTCCAATCGCCGGATCGAGAATCCGCACATCCTTGAACTTTGCGGACTCGGCGTCCTTGAGTTGCGCTTCCATTCCAGTGCGAATAATCGAAACCTCGTCGGGCGTCGCATCTCTCGGCGCTCTGGGCGCGTCGCTAGCCGCAGCAGCACCGGCGAACCACATCAATGAAACAATCAGCTCCTTTCGCATAGCTCCCCCATCCCATGGCAATGGCCGGAGCGTAGCCTAATCGTGAAATCGGATGTAGTTGACCCGAGAGAAACCGAGCAAGCGCAGCGTCGGGAGCGGCGACCAGACGACGCCTACGCCGTCCAGCGCGTGCAGCACGCCCGGTTCATCGCAGACCAGATAGATGCCCACATGCGGGTGGTCACCGCCGCGCAGAAGGGCCGCATCGCCGTGCTCCGGTACAGGCACAGGCTCCCAAATTCCACGCGCGAGCCGTTCCTCGAACAGGTCACGCATGGCTGCCCCCATGGGAAGCTCCGGCAACTCACGCCCGAAGAACTGCCGCTGGCAGTGCAGCAGCAGCCCTCGGCAGTCGTAGCTGTCCGGGCCGTCGGCGCCCAACTCGTAGCGCTTGCCGATCAGGCCCACGACCTGCTCTGGCGTCATCGAATCAGCCCAGGGAAATCGTCGGGCTGATACAGGCGATGGGGGAACGCCCAGTTCTGCACGTCGTCCAGCGTCGCGGTGATTTGAATCTGGAACACGTCGACGCTCACGGCCGTGGCCAGCATGGTGATCGGCGGGTCCATCTGCGGATGCGACAGGTCGGAGATCAGGTAGGGGCGATAGGTGACCTCGATCACGTGCGGATCGCTCGCCGCGGCCTCCAGCCAGCCCATCAGCTCCCGGCCGACGTTGTCCAGCGTGATCACTAGCTCCGGCACCTTGCCCTCTTCGAACCCAGGCAGACGCATATCGAACGCCATGGCCAGGAACCGGACCTGCTGCCCGGGGTTCATCGGCGCGTCCGGCTCGAGGACAGCATAGAGATCTTCGTAGCCGCGGACGATGCGGCCGGCGGCCGGCTGGCCGTTCTCGTCGACGAAGGCCGGGTGCCGAATCTCCAGCGTGTCGAGGATGATCTGGTCGACCGGCGCCGAGGCATACGCCTCCTTCAACGCTTGGGAATACGTAGCCATCAGGGGGCCACCGGCAGCGAGAAGGTTTCGAGCTTGCCTGCCACGTCAAACACGTCGGGGCTGTCGGTGCCGGTGACCTGGTAAGCCTCAGTGAAGCGGGCGCGAACAGCATTCGTCCCGCGGCCATTGGTGAGGCGTACGACGAACCACGCGGCGCCATCCATGATGTCGCGCTTCCAGAAACGCTCGAAATCGCCGAGCTGTGCGGTGGTCAGACGCCATTTGCCAGTGACCGCCGTTGGCGTGCTGGTGAAGCGCCGGCGCTGCCGCGCGTAGCCGCTGTCCATGTTCGTACGGCTGAACGCATCCTCGGGCTTGTACCCATAGCCGTCGCCTACGCGGCAAGCTGGCAACGTAGCCGGGAAGACCGGGTCTGCCATTAGCTGTTTGCTCCCTTGTTGAGTCCGAATCGACCAGCGATTGCACCCGTGACCGGGCCGCGTCCCTGGCTGATATCACCAGCGATCTTTTTCGAGATGGAGTCGATGAAGATGCCAGCCACCGGCCATCGAACCGAAGAAATTCGACATGCCATTGAAGAAATCCACGCCGGCGCGCGATTTCTTCATCATCTCGGCCAGCTTAGGCATCAGCAATCCCCTCGCTGGAACGGCCGCTCGCAAAACGGAGCAGGTTCCAAGTCAAATTCACAGCCAACAGCGCGCAGCACGCGCCGGCAGCAATCAGGGCCCAGGCCAGACCAGCCAGCAGCGCTACGCCAGCCACGATCAAGGCCGCCGCGAGCACCAGCAGCGCACCGATCAACGGAAATGGGTTCATGCCTTCACCGGACTGGCCAGGAAGCCAGAAAAGTCGTCATTTGCGGCCTCGGGATTGAGACCCATCAGGGTTACCGCGCTGTAGCAAGCCATTAGCGGGTCGATCTTCGCCGTTCCAGAGATGGCCTTCGTCACCAAAATCGCATTGCCGCTGGTGACGATGCGCGCATTGCTGACGCACCAGTCCATGAGCGGCTGTGCCGCATGCACCAGCTCACCACCGGCCACCTTGCGTTCTGTCGTCTTGATGGCTCCGCAAAGCTTCCAGCCCTGAGAAACAGCCACGATCTGAGGCATTTCGAACCCCCTTTCAGGGGATGTCAGCTCGTCGATCACGTCCGTGATGCCCGCCGGATCAACGCCGATGGCCTTCTCGGCAGGCAGCAGCCCCGCTTCGCGCACATCGCACAGGATGTTGGCCAGTTCCTCGACGTCCTGGCCCGGCGAGTCGACCACGGTCAGGTCACCGTCCTTCTGGAAGTCCAGCAACTTGGGGGCGATCTCCTTTCGACGTTCCAGGACGATCTGGTGCGCCCACGCATGTACCCACAGTAGCCATCGGCGCGTCCCAAGCTCTCGCCCAAGCAGCGCCAGGCCGAGAAGGTCGTCAAGACCACCACCATCGATGCCCGCCGTGATGCAGTCGCATCGCGCGACCAGTTCGCGGTAACCCTTGACGGGCGTCGCGTCTTTCGCCGCCTCCCAGAAGTCCACCCCGGCCCACCGATCCGAGCGAAGCGCCAGGCCGATTTCCACGTTTAGGTGCTTCGCAAGGAACTTCTGCAGCGATCCATCCGTGCTGCGCTGAACCTTCCGCAGTTGGTCCTCGATCCATTCCGCATTAACCGACCGACCGAGGTTCGGGTTCGTGATGTAGAAATTGGCCGGGTCCAGATAGGCCTTGCTGGCCAGCCTGACCGCCGCCGAACAGCGCGCAGTCGATGCGCAGATGGCCGCCCTGCAACGGATGCTCGTTGTCCGCCGCGCATCCCGTCCCCTTTCAGTTCTGCCGGCCCCGGCGTCGCTGCCTTTGTCGACGACCGTGGAGCACGCCCCCGCTTCATCCGGGGCCGGCGTTCTCTTCCTGGAGCCTACCCATGAGTGAGCGCGAGCTGCGCCCGGCCACCCGTGCCGATTGGTTCGACCTGCTCAAGGTCGCCGCCCTGATGGACCTAGCCCTGTTCCTCGGCCTGGCCTTGTGCATGACCGTGGGAGGCCACGCCTGATGCTCTTCCTGTTCTTCCGCAAGCGCACCCGCGAGCTGGAGGCTGCCAACGCAGAGCTGGTGAGCGCCTTGGCCTATTACGCCGACGAGAGCATCTGGCGCCGGCGCGGCGTCAACCAGCCCGGCGAGCAGCGCCAGTGGGTCAAGCCGCCTGTCTCCCACGACCGCGGCGCCCGCGCGCGCGCCGCTCTGGAATCGTTCGAGGTTCGCCGCGCCAGCAACGTGCGCATCTGGTGGCCGCGGCCGCGCCTGCCCCGCCGCTCCGTTCCCCAGTTCCTGATGGCGGCCGACAAGCGCCGCTGATCCCTTCGTTCCATCACTGCGGCCGATTGGCCGCGCAGGCTCCAAGGAGAGTCCCGATGTCGAGCACCAGCACCAAGCACCGGCCGAAGACCGAAGCCGTCGCCGCTGAGCAGCCGTCTGCACCGATCGCCATCCTCAACGCTGCGGTTGTCGGCCGCGTCTATCCCTTCGCGGCGAAGGAAGACGTCCGTTACTACCTCAACGGGCTGGGACTCTTCCCCGGTGCCGCGCCGCTGGTGGTCGGAACCGACGGACACATGCTGTACCTGGAAGAGGACGACATCGGCATGGTCAGCGAAAAGCTGATCCTGCGCCTGTCCAAGCGCGCCGCCTTCTTCCTCAAGAAGGGCAACAAGGTGGTGGTGACCCGCGACGACAAGGGTGGCATCGCCATGATCGTCAACGGCGAAACGATGGAGGCGCTGTACGTCGAGCCGGGCAACTGCCTTATCGATGCGGTCTATCCGAACTTTCCGCCGCTGATCGGCGACCCGAGCCAGTGGACTAAGGGTCTGCACGCTGGCTTCAACACGGCGTATATGCGCAAGGCGCTGGACCTGCCCGGCTACGTCCAGTTCTATCGCCGGTTGGACGATGTCGCTGATCACCACGCGACTCTCTTCACGGTCGAGCCGCGCGGTGGTGGCAAGGGCCTTGGCCTCATCATGCCCGTGCGCATGGCGAACACGCTCGATCGCGCCTTTCCCGACGCGCTGAAAGCGCCCAGCGAGGTCGCCACCGACGTGCCGCAAGCGGCCACGGCCTGAGCTACAGCCATGCCCACGGCCGACCTCTTCGACGGGATCTTCGACAACCAGCTCACCGGCCGCCGAGAGGTCTGGCAGGACGGCGCGCTGCGCCGGTACGCGTCGAAAGGTGCCGTCGGCTACACGGACACGCCGTGGCGCGAGATGCACAAGGCATGGGGCTCGTATCCCGATCTCCCCGCCAACGCCAACAGATACAACACGCCGGCCGACGGCCGGCAAAGGAACTGAACGTGCCGGGCCCGCGCCAGAGCCTTCCGCGCGATTGGTACGCGTGGCCGGCAGATGCGCCGCGCCCGCGCATCACCGAGCTGCGGGTGCGGTGCGAGGACTGCCGGCACTTCATCCCGAACCCGATCAATCCGGAGGCCGCCATCAGCAGGTGCGACGCCGGCCTGATCGGCCAGTACCCCTACCCCATGGCGCTGCATTACTGCCGCACCTTCCAAGCGAGGAACCCATGAGCGTCGAAACCCAAGCCATCCGCAGCCGCGCCGAGCACTGCACGCAAGCCAGCGTCGCGTGCACCAAGGCCGCCGCCCAGCTGCAGGCAGCACTCGACCATGCCGCAGGTGGCAGGTGCCCGCCCAAGATCACCGCCGCCCTCGCCCGCGCCCAGCGGGACATCTCGTACGCACAGGGTGAGGCAGAGGTGCGCCGCCGGCGCCTGCTCCGGAAGGCCGATGCCAAGGAACAGTCCCACCCGTCCGATTGAGACGTCGCGCCACTGCGCGCGGCATACCTTCAACGCAACCTTTGGTGACAGTCACCATGATCAAGATATTCACGTTCTTGCTTGTCGTCGCCTTCGGCGTCGTCGCGCACGCGGACACGTCCGTGACCATTGCCTTCTACGGCGACTCGACAACGTATGGAGCCCAGACAAACAACGGGCAACCTGCGCAGACGCCGCTCAATGAGCCGGCCGTCGTCCAGTCGATGCTGCAGATGTACTTTGGGCCGGGCCGAGTCGTAGCCCTTAATCATGGCGTCGGTGGCACCCAGGCGTCCCAGCTGCTGTACGGCACCGATGGAAGGCACAAGGCCTTTGATGCGGAGATGGCTGCCAGCCCCGCCGATATCGTCGTCTTCAACTTCGCGCTCAACGATTTCTATTACAACGCCGCGCCACAGCCTGGCTATATCCGCGAGGGCGTCGACGACTACTGGTTCTACATGGCTGAGCTGTGCCAGATCGCTCGCGACCACGGAAAGATCTGCGTCTTCCAGGAGCCGAACCCGGTTCTCGGCGTGGGACAGACGTGGAAGCCGCAGTACAACCCGTCCATCTACAGCTACGTCTACGTGTTGCGCCAGGTTGCGCAACAGATGAACGCGCCAATCGTTCACCAATTCGATACGTATCAGCGCCTCCCGCAGTGGGACACGGCATGGCTATCGGATGACCACACGCATCCGACAGACGCGGGCTACGCCTTCAAGGCAGCGAACACCGCCGCAGTCTTGCGACCGCTTGTGGCCAAGGTCCTTGGCGTTGCGCCCTGACCAGCCCCGCCACCCTATAGGAGGTTGAGATGAGCGAATTCAATCCAGGACCGTGGCATTTCTATTCGGATATGCACGGGTGTCCATACATCACAAATGAAGATGGTGGAGTTGTTGCGTGGATAGCTCCTGATACTTGTTACGAAGCCTTCGACACAGCCAGCCTCATCGCCGCCGCGCCTGATCTGCTGGAAGCGTTGCGCTCATGGATCGATTGGAATGACGGACTAGTTTCCGGCATGGCTGATCGAAGAGAACGCGCATTGCTATTGACGCGCACAGCGCTAGCCAAAGCCCAAGGCCACGCCCATGAATAACCCCACGAGTTACACGGATGAGCAGGTGCTTGTCCGCGCGCAGATTGTTTGGGACACAGGGCATAACGATACGAGTGAGATGCTTCGATCCCTTCTCGCCGCCCGCCAGCGCATGCAAGCGGATTGCATCACTTATTGGAATCATGTCGCCGAATTACAGGCAAAAGTAGCTGGCCTGCAAGCGGAGGTGGAGGCGTATCGGGCTGATGCGGAGCGCTATCGGTGGCTACGGGATGAATCGCAAAATATTCCCCGTCCAGTTCCACAAGTGGAGCTTCCTTACAGCATGTATCAGGACGATGGTTCATGCCTTCTTTTCGGTGAAGAGTTGGATGAAGCCATCGACGCCGCCCGCGCCACTCCCAACGAAACCAAGGAGACCGGACATGGCAATGACGCTTGATATCGCAATCAAGAACATTGAACGCACATTGCCGTCTATCGCCTTCAGCGATTCATGGAAGTGCATCAAAGCCCACCTCTCCGCGCAGGCAAAGGTGCGGGTGACGGATAACCATATTCAGCGTGCGCTGAATGCGGAAGTCGAAGGCGGAAACTGTGTACGCGATTATCTCCCTGGTCGATACACCGACGAACTTGTAAACACCATCATGCGAACCGCCCTAGAATCCTTCGCCGCCCGTCTATCGCAGGGCGTGCAGGGTGAGGCGGTCTATCAAATGCGCCAGACCGATGAATGTCAATGGCAGGAAGTGTCCGAGCGTTTTTACAACAACGGGACATATGCGGGTTGGCAGCACCGAACGCTCTACACGCACCCCGCCGAGCGCGCGGCCGTGCCGGATGGTCTTAGCCGTTTTGTCGCCATGATCGAGGCGAAACCGTTGCGTGGCAGTGATCCGGATGTCATCTATGCGATTCATACGGGCACCGAGTACGCCGCAGAAATTCGCCTGTCGGATCTGAAAGCGCTCACCGCCGCCCCTCAGCCTCCCGAAGGTGCGCGGGTGGTGGATGGCTTGCCGCGCACTTGGCGTACATCCATCCAGTTCGCGCGCGATATCGTCGATGCTGAGCGCGATTGCCGCGCGCCTGTAGGCAACGAGCGAGCCAAGTTCACCAATGCACTCGCCACGCTGGATGCACTGCTCGCCGCCCCGACGCTCGCCGGGAAGGAGGGTTGAGATGGGCGCCAGGCCGATGATTGCGGTTTGGTTTTCCTGTGGAGCGGCCAGTGCTGTTGCCGCCAAGCTGACGCTTGAGCGATTCGGCGACACGCACGATGTTCGCATCGTAAACAACCCCGTGGCTGAAGAAGACGAAGACAACCGACGATTCGCCAGGGACGTGCAGGACTGGCTCGGCGTGACCATTGAAACGGCGGTCAACTCGAAGTTTCCAAATGCATCGGCGGCCGAGGTGTGGCGGCACGAGAAGTTCATGTCCGGCCCGGAGGGCGCACCTGCACTAAGTTCCTTAAGAAGCACGCCAGGCAACAGTGGGAGCTGATAAACAAGCCGGACTTCCATGTGCTTGGCTTCACGGCCGAAGAGCGCGGTAGGCACGCCAGGTTCGTCCTTACAGAGCGCGATAACGTAAGCCCGGTGCTGATCGATGCCGGCCTGACGAAGGGCAATTGCTACCAGCGGCTGCTTAGGGACGGCATTTCGCCACCAAGGGTCTATGGCATGGGTTACCCCAATGCAAATTGCATCGGGTGCGTAAAGGCGACATCGCCCACGTACTGGAACCATGTCCGCAAATGCCATCCAAATGTCTTCGAAGAGCGCACCGTTCAATCGCGCGAGATCGGGGCCAAGTTGGTTCGCGTGCGTGGCGAGCGCATTTTCCTCGATCAGCTGAAGGTCACCGACGTTGGACGCCCCATGAAGAACCTAGATTTCGACTGCGGCATCTTTTGCGAAGAGCGCCAGGTTACCGAACAGGAGGATGCCGCGTGACCGCCAACAACGACGAGCTGAGGGAGTGCCGGGAGGTGTTCGAGGCGTGGTGCGATATTAACGGACACGCACACAGTGCCGAATGGAGCGCCGCAAAACTCTCTTACACGGCAGAATACGTGCAAGACATGTGGGAAGGCTGGCAAGCCGCCTGGAACACCCGCGCCAATGAGGCCAAAGGTGGGGAGGCGGTGGCGTTTAGCGACACTGATCGATCATTAAGCGAACTGACGATTGGTGATATAGCCTTCAACGCGTGGCGAAAGGCGGAAGGTAAACCTCCGCGCGAACGATGGGATGAGGCGGCCAAGTCGGCTGTCAACGCGCACTGCGCCGATCCCTCTCGCGTAGTGGACGAACTAGCCGCGCGCTTCCCGCTCGTCGTAGTGGCTAAACACATAAACGCCGCATTGCCCGGAATCATCAATTTCGTCGCATCGCTGTCTATTGTCGACACCTCACCACGCGCCGCGGCGGAGGATGTGAGGGATGCAGAGCGTTACCGGTGGCTGCGTGATCTCACCGGAAACGAAATACTCGAACAGCTCAAGGAGTTGTTCGACACTGCCGAGTTCGATAAAGCCATCGACCAAGCCATGGCCGAAGGGCGGGAGGTGGGGAATGGGTGATCGTCATCCCGACACAGGCCTTCCGTTGAGCGAAGACGACTTTCGCATGCCCGAGTTTCGTGGCGCCAAGCTCGAAGACTACGAGTGGCGTGACGACGGCGAGATCGTTCGCAAAGACCGATGGGAGACAGGCATGCGGCGCATCGCCTATGCCCTCGGGTTCAATGGCCGCGATGGTTTTGAGATCGAAGACGTCATCGACAAGGTCCGCCAACTGGCGACTGCCAACGATGATGACGGCGAGCGGGGTGAGGCGTGATGGGTGCATCAACTCTGCTTATGGACGGAAAGCTCCTTAACAATAGCCTCGATCGAGGCATCGGCACTATCTCGCTTGTCTTCGGGAAACGCTCTACCAAACCATTCAAAGTAGGGAATGAGACCACGCAGCGGCTTACTCAATGTGCGCGCGTGGTCAGCCAAATTTTCTCTCTCGTCGCTCAAGCGGCTTGTCATAGAACCCAACTTGAACGCAGTGACAGCAACCGCATCACACGCGAACGGAACGCCGCCAACCGCTCGGCAGACGGCTATGGCAACTTCCTCGGGAAGGGCATTAATACGATCAAGCGACGTGCGCTCGCTCATTATTCTTATCCGTTCAGCGCACCCATTGATATTGTTAAGTATCCCGGTGAACGCGCTTCCATCAGGGTGCTCGGAAAGCTTGAGAAGCAGTCCGTGGAGCTGGCATCCAAACACCGAGATCTGCTGCATATCCATATAGACGAACGCGGTAGCGACGCGCGCCAGCTCTTCCTTTTCACGCTTACGGTTGCGCCGTTCTCGACCCGCAACTCGCAGAGCAACGAAGGCCGCAGCAAATGCCCCGAGTCCAGAGACCCACGCTCCCTGGTCGGCAGCGGTGAGCGTCATCCACCAATGGCCGATATCCCACGGCCACGAGTGACCAAGCGGTTTCAGCACCGAGAGAGCACCACTCATGCGTGAATCCCCCTTCCTAATGAATGGCCACATGTACCCCCACCCAAAGCGTCCGGGAGGCGGCGTTATGTCAGTCGTTGTCGTTGAGCGGATCGATACGCCCCTGCTGGTCGAGCTGCGTAGCCATATGGCGGCCGGCGTCACGCGCCGCCTGCATGGCTCCCTCTTCAGTTCCGAAGGCGCCCGCCACTTTGGTCACTCCAAACCGGTGCGTACCACCCCTGCCATCCGGCGTCGTGATGGAAAAGTGCCCGCGCCAGGCGTCGCCCTGCCCCGTAACGCCAGGGTGAACCATGAACTCACCAACGTTGAAAACCGCCATGCGTGAATCCCCCATCTTGTTCAGTGCGCCCATGGTCCGCGCGATCCTCGACGGCCGCAAGACGGTGACGCGTCGGATCCTGAAGCCACAGCCGCCGGCAGACACACCGTTCTACAGGGGCGCCATCGGAACCTACTCCGGTGCTGCTTACCCACGGCACTTTTGGGGTCGCTTCCCGGATCGTGACGCATTTCTTGAAGCCTACGACCGTGAGGAAGCCGAAACGGTCGAGGACATCCTGTGGCCTGGCGGCGACAGCGACGGCTTCACATGCGACGTGTACGCCGCAGAAAGTGGGCTGGCGTGCCCCTATGGCGCCGCGAAGAATGACCTCTTGCGGGAAGGAAACCGACTGTGGGTGCGCGAGACGTGGTCGACGCATGCCGCGTTCGATGCGGTTCGTCCTGCTGATCTGACGACGCGATCCGTTCACTACTGGGCAGACGGACACGCTAAAACGGGTAAAAGGCGACCGAGCATCCACATGCCCCGCTGGGCCAGCCGCATCACCCTGGAGGTGACCGGCGTGCGCGTGGAGCGGTTGCAGGACATCAGCGAAGAGGACGCGATAGCCGAGGGCATCAACCCGGAGCACACCGGCTGGGCCAGCGAAGAAGTGGCCCTGGTGCGCACGAAGTTCTCTTTGCTCTGGGAGCAGATGAACGGCTCCGGCAGCTGGGACGCCAATCCCTGGGTGTGGGTGGTGGAGTTTCGCCGGATCGAACAGGAGGCGCGCGCGGCATGAGCGCCAACCCCGGCATCATCGATACCGAGCAGCTGCTGGCGGCCACGGACTATGATCGCGTCGGTGACCTGCGCCGGGCGCTGGACGACCAGCACATCCGCTATTTCCTAGGCAAGGGCGGCAAGCCATGGACAACCATCGACCTGATAAACGCGGCCGCGGGCCTGGTCCCGGGCAAACCGGACAACGAAAAGATCGGGTCCGAGATCTTGTGAGGCGCGGCCGGAAACGGGTCTATGACCCGACCATTCCGGCCCATGTCAAGCAGGACGAGATCCCCGCAGGCGTCTACTGGAACCGGCGAGACGCGAACTGGTACACGATCACGACGGACGGGGTTAAGTCCCGCCGCGTGAAGCTGGCCGATGACAAGGCTCGGCTTGCCGACATCCATGCAGCCATGGACGCCGTGCGCGGCGTCGACACCAGCACGCTCGATTGGCTCATGAACGAGTACACCAAGGGCATGGAGTTCGCCGCCCTGACGGACGACACCCAGAAGAAATATCGGCAGTACATCGCCGTGGCGTCCGCGCAGAAGACGAAGGCCGGCCCGCTAGGCAAGCTGCCCGCGGCGAAGCTGTCGACCGACCTCTTCCAGGGGCTCGTGGCGCGCATCGCCCACGAGGAAGGCACGCCCACCAAGGCCAACCATTTCATGCGCCTGGTCCGGCTGGTGTACTCCTGGGGCGTTCGGTACGGCAAGGTGCCCACCAACCCCGTGAAGGGGGTCAAGCAGGCGATCGAGCGCAAGCGCCAGCGCACACCGACGGACGATGCCTGGGACGCCCTGATCGGCTTCGCCAAGGAGCGCGCGGGCTACACGTCCCACCGAAAGGGCAGCCTCGCGCCGTACCTGTGGATCGGCGGAGAGCTCATGTATCTATGCCGCCTGCGCAGCATCGAGGTGGTGACCCTGGCCATGGATGCGGAATTACCAGAAGGCCTGCGCACGAATCGGCGCAAAGGGAGCCGCGACAACATCGTTGCGTGGACGCCACGCCTGCGCGCCGCTTGGGACGCCGCGGTCGCCCGCCGGCAGGACATCATGCGGCGCCACGCGCTGCCCGAGCAGATCGATCCGGCTAAGCGCGTCCTGTTTGTCACCCAGACCGGCACACCCATGGCCAAGAGCAGTTTCCATAGCCGCTGGCAGGCTCTGGTGACGGCCGCCGTCGAGGCCGGTGTGATCCATGAAGACCAGCGCTTCGGCACGCACGACAACAAGCGTAAGGGCATCACCGACACGCCCGGGACGCGCCACGACAAACAGCACGCCAGCGGCCACAAATCCGAGCGGATGATGGATGTCTACGACAAGGAACTGCCGGTCGTCCCGACCCCGGAATCACGCCCAAAACGCGTGTAAAAATGGGCATGCCGCATACGAAGAATCAGCAACTTATGCCGGCCAGCCGTGTAAATAGAAATGCCGCAAGTGCTTGATATTGAAGCAAGGGATGTGAAACTTAAAATCCCTCAGCCGAAAGGCTATGCGGGTTCGATCCCCGCTCCGGGCACCAGTCTTCCTGCAGACATGCTTCTTCACGGGCCGGTAGCGATTCGCTGCGCGGCCCCTCGGTTGGTGTTTTTCAGGGAGAACCTGCCTTGCGCTCTTTCTGCGTCAGGCAAAGACCGGAGGCAGCGAGGGGTATGGTGTCGGCGCGTCGACAGCCGTAGTGCCTCAAACACGAAAAAGCCCGCGCGAGGCGGGCTGGGAATTTCATCGCAATGGAGGCCTGGGTCGGAATCGAACCGGCGTACACGGCTTTGCAGGCCGCTGCATGACCACTCTGCCACCAGGCCATTGCGAACGAATCGTAACCGGAACGATCACGCTTCGCCGATAAAACAAAACCCCGGAGATCCGAGGTTTTGCTGAAAACTGGAGCGGGAAACGAGACTCGAACTCGCGACCCCGACCTTGGCAAGGTCGTGCTCTACCAACTGAGCTATTCCCGCATCGGAGTCAGAAATCATAGCAGAAGATCAGCATTTGTGAAGACTCCAGGGAGGGATTTTTTCACATTTCACGGCTGGCCCTGCCAGGATTCCCCACCGCCAGATCACCCAAACGAAAGAAGCCCCGGGATCACCGGGGCTTCTTTTCTGAAACTTTGGAGCGGGAAACGAGACTCGAACTCGCGACCCCGACCTTGGCAAGGTCGTGCTCTACCAACTGAGCTATTCCCGCATCGGAGTCGCGCATTGTAATGGCTGAATCCGGATCGTCAAGCCTCTGTAACGCAGCTCATGCGTCCTCTTTGGCCGGGTCTCGATGGGGCGGTTCGCCGCGCAGCATCGGCCAGGCGGCGCGCAGGTAATAAAGGCCCGACCAGATCGTCAACACGCCAGCCACCACGAGCAAGACCTCGCCGATATGGTAGAGGCGCAATGCCTCTGCGCTCTTCTCGTGCTGCACGATCAGCACCACCAGGGCGACCATCTGCATGGCGGTCTTGAGCTTGCCGACGAAGGCCACCTTCACGGCGGCGCGCATGCCGATTTCCGCCATCCATTCGCGCAACGCAGATACGCTGATCTCACGCCCGACGATCACCGCCGCGGTTACGGCCATCAGCACCCCCGACCAGCCGCCGCGGTGCGACTCCACCAGGAGGAAAAGCGTCACCGCCACCATCAGCTTGTCGGCCACCGGATCGAGAAACGCACCGAATGCCGACGTGAGGTTCAGGCGTCGCGCCAGATAACCATCGAGCCAGTCCGTAATCGCCGCAAAGACGAACACGATCGCCGCCGCGATGTTGTGCCCAGGGAATTGCCAGTAGAACACGACCACCATCACAGGCAGCAGCGCCACGCGGAACAAAGTGAGCCAGGTCGGCAGATTGATACGCATAGGTTCCTTGCCGGTCATCGGCGCAGTGTCGCACGCGCCGGGTTCAACGGAAGCACTGCAACCTCAGCCATGCAATGCCGCATAAATGCGCTCCGCCAGGCCACGGTCGATGCCTTTGACTCTCGTAAGTTCTTCCACGCCAGCGGCCTCAACGCCGCCGAGGCCGCCAAATGCCTTGAGCAAGGCCGCGCGGCGGCGCGCACCGATGCCCGGGACTTCCTCCAGCACGCTGCGCTCACGGGCCTTCTCGCGTCGCTTGCGGTGGCCGGTGATCGCAAACCGATGCGCTTCGTCGCGCACGGCGGCCACCAGGTGCAAGGCCGGCGAAGCCGGCCCCGGATGCAGCTCGCGTCCCGAATCGGCCAGGATCAGCGTTTCCTCGCCCGCGCGACGACCCGGCCCTTTGGCCACGCCGACCACGCGCACGCCGGCGACGCCTAATGCTTTCAGGACATCCAAAGCCTGCGCCACCTGCCCGCCACCGCCGTCGATCAGCAGGATGTCGGGACAGGCTCCATCGCCCTCCGCCACCTTACGGAAACGACGCGTCAGCGCCTGGTGCATGGCGGCGTAGTCGTCGCCAGGCGTGATACCGGTGATGTTGAAGCGGCGGTAGTGCGATTTCTCCGCGCCCTCGGGGCCGAACACGACGCATGAAGCCACCGTTGCCTCGCCCATGGTATGGCTGATATCGAAACACTCGATGCGCCGCGGTGGCTCGCTCAGCCCGAGCAATTTCTGCAGATCGTCGAAACGCGCGCCGAGCGTCTGCCGGCTGGCCAGGCGCGCCGTGAGCGATGCCTGCGCATTGCGCTCGGCCATTTGCAGGAAGCGCGCGCGTTCGCCACGTACGCTGGACTTCAGCTCCACCGCATGCCCCGATTGCTGGGTCAGCAGCTCGGCCAGGATGTCCTGATCGGGGATGGGGTCGCACAGGATCAGTTCGCGCGGCACCGGCCGGTCGAGGTAATACTGGGCGACGAACTGCGCCAGCACGTCCCCCGTCTCGGCGTCCAACGGTAGCCGCGGGAAGAAATCTCGCGTGCCCAGGCTGATGCCGTTGCGGAAGAACAGCACGCTGACACAGGCCATGCCTGCTTCGATGCGGCAAGCGATCACGTCCATGTCCGCGCTGGCCCCATGCACATGGTGCTGCGCCTGCAGCCCACGCAACGCGGCGATCTGATCGCGCATGGACGCGGCGCGCTCGAACTCCAACGACTTGCTGGCCTGCTCCATCGATGCCACCAGTTCATCGATCACCGCGCTACTGCGTCCTTCGAGGAACATCTCCGCATGGCGCACGTCAGCGCGGTAATCTTCTACCGTAACAAGCTGCACGCAGGGCGCCGTGCAACGCCCGATCTGATGCTGCAGGCATGGGCGCGAGCGGTTGCGGAAATAACTGTCCTCGCACTGGCGCACCTTGAACAGCTTTTGCATCAGATTGAGGCTTTCGCGCACTGCGAAAGCACTCGGATACGGTCCGAAATAGCGGCCAGGCAGATTCTTCGCGCCGCGGTGGAAAGCCAGGCGCGGGTAATCCTCGCCGCCGGACAGATAGATATATGGGTAGCTTTTATCGTCGCGCAGCAGGATGTTGTAGCGCGGCTTCAGCGACTTGATCAGCTGCGATTCCAGCAGCAGCGCCTCGCCCTCGGTGCGAGTGACGGTGATCTCCGCCCGCATGATCTGCGAGACCATGGAGGCGATGCGCGGCTCCATGCGCGGCTTGAGGAAGTAGCTGCCGACACGTTTCTTGAGATTGCCGGCCTTGCCGACGTACAGCAGTTCGCCCTCCGCGTCGAAGTAGCGGTAGACGCCAGGCGAAGTGGTCAGGGTACGAACGAAGGCCTTGCCGTCGAAGGCCTGCGGCGAGTCGGGCTGCATGCAAGGGATTCTAGCGGGATTTGCCTTGCTCTAATGGAGGCTTTCCGCGTCTTTGCAATGCCGGGATCAGAGCACACGCAGGCGTTCGATCAGTCCGGCGACGCCTCGTTCGGCCAGGGCCACGGAGAAGGCGAATCCCTCGGTCGAGCCAAAGTAAGGGTCCGGGAAATCCGCTGGCGGCGCTGCCCCGGTCCATGCCAGAAACAGGCCGGTCCGTGCGTGTGAGCTCGAGGTGACGAACCGCGTGATGCCCTTCAGATTGTCGCTGTCCATGGCCAGCACGAGGTCATAGTCGTCCAGGTCCGCCGATCGCAATTGACGCGCACGATGCGCGCCCAGATCGAAACCGGCGACAGCCGCCGCACGCACCATGCGCTCGTCTGCCCCCTTTCCCACATGCCAATGGCCGGTACCGCAGGAGGCGAACGCAGCCGTGAGTCCCGCCTCGGCACAACGCTTGCGCGCCACGGCTTCCACCAGCGGGGAGCGGCAGATATTCCCCAGACAGACGAACAGAACGCGCGGCACGCTCATCCCTGTCCCGCCAGCCAGCGCTCGGCACGCACCAGATCGGCTTCGGTATCGATGCCGGGGGGAAATGGTTCCGGCGTCAGGCGCACGGCAATGGCATGGCCGTGCTCCATGACGCGCAATTGCTCCAGCGCCTCGATCTGCTCAAGTGGTGTACGGCCGAGGCCCGCGTAGCGCTTGAGGAAACCTGCGCGATAGGCGTAGATGCCAATGTGCCGCAGGAATGGCATGTCGGACGGCAGGCTTTCGCGGTTCGCCGCGAAAGCATCGCGTGCCCACGGCAGCGGCGCGCGACTGAAATACATCGCTCGCCCGGAGACCGCCCGGACCACCTTCACCACATTCGGGTCGAACAACTCGTGCGCATCCTCGATCGGCGTCGCCAGCGTCGCTACCGGCGCATCGTCCTCTGCCAGCGCGAGCGCGACTTCGCGTATCCCCGCGGCAGGCGCGAAGGGCTCGTCGCCCTGCAAGTTCACGACAATGGCTTCGTCGGCCCAACCATAAAGGCCGGCGCATTCGGCCAGCCTGTCACTGCCCGATGCGTGATCGCTGCGGGTCATGCAAATGTCGACGCCCTGCCCGACCAGCGCATCGGCAATGCGCTGGTCGTCCACCGCCACCACGACCTGGGCCGCGCCGGCCTGCATGGCACGCTGCGCCACCCGCACCACCATGGGCACGCCGCCGATCTCCCGCAACGGCTTGGCCGGCAACCGGGTGGAGCCGTAACGGGCGGGGATGGCGACGATGAAGGGCGGTACCTGGCTGGACATGGCGACCTCTTGCGGAAGCCGCCAAGCCTAACCGCTGGGCAGCGCCCAGACGAGGGGTCAGTCCGCAGCCGCGAGCGCGAAGCCGCAGTGATTGGCCAGTTCCAGGAAGCCTGGGAAAGAGGTGGCGACATTGGCGCAGTCGGCGATGCGGATCGGCGACTGCGCCACCAGGCCGGCCACCGCAAAGCTCATCGCGATGCGATGATCGCCATGGCTGTCGACCTCGCCACCGCGCAGCGCGCCGCCGTCGATGACGGCGCCATCCGGCGTTTCCTCCACCGTTGCCCCGATCGCCTTGAGGCCGGCCGCCATGGTGGCGATGCGGTCTGACTCCTTCACCCGCAACTCGGCGGCGCCACGCACCACGGTGCGCCCCTTGGCCACTGCTGCGGCCACGAACAGCGCAGGGAATTCATCGATCATGTCCGGCACCAGAGCTTGAGGCAGCTCGACGCCATGCAGCGGCGCGTGGCGAACGACCAGATCCCCCACCGGCTCGCCACCGCTTGCGCGCTCGTTCTCGATCCGGATATCCGCCCCCATCAACCGCAATGCCTGCAGCAGGCCAGTGCGACGCGGGTTCAATCCCACTGCCGGGAGACGCAGCTCCGACCCAGGCACGATGCTGCCGGCCACGAGAAAAAACGCAGCGGAGGAAAAATCAGCCGGCACGTCCACGTCGGTGGCGCGCAGGTGATGCCCGCCGCTGAGGCGCGCACGCCCGGGCTCGAAATCGATGGGCCAGCCGAAAGCGGCCAGCATGCGTTCGGTGTAATCGCGGGTCGGGTGCGGTTCGATCACCTCGGTCTCGCCCTGCGCATACAGGCCAGCCAGCAGCAAGGCGGACTTCACCTGGGCGCTCGCCACCGGCAGCGTGTAGCGGATGCCGCGCAACGGCTGGCCACCATGCACACGCAGCGGCGGCAAGCCATCCTGCGTGTCGATGCGTGCCCCCATCGCAGCGAGCGGATCGGTGACGCGGCGCATCGGCCGCTTGGATAGAGAGGCATCGCCGGTGAGCGTGCTATCGAAAGCCTGTCCCGCAAGCAGGCCCGCCAGCAGGCGCATGCCTGTACCGGCATTGCCGCAATCCAGCGCCTGTGCCGTACCACGCAAGCCATGCAGGCCGACGCCATGCACCACGCGCTCGCCATCGTTCGGCATCTCGATGCGCACACCCAGCTGCTGCAGCACCGCCGCGGTGGCACGGGTGTCCTCTCCCTCCAGAAAGCCCCTGACGTGCGAACGGCCTTCCGCCAATGCGGAAAGCATCAGGGCACGATGGGAAACGGATTTGTCGCCAGGCACACGCGCACTGCCGTGCAGCGCGTGGGCTGGCTGGCTCAACCAGTCGAGTCGACTCACGAATGTTCTCCGGCGGCGGCGCCCAGGCCGCCGCGTCTTCTAAGATCAGGGCAAGGCCACCGGGTAGGAGCCGAGCACGCGCACTTGCGCAGCCGCCCCGTCCATTTCCTGCATCGCGGCCTGGATCGGCGCGTCTTTCATATGGCCGGACACGTCGATGAAGAAGGCGTACTGCCACTTGCCGGTATGCGCCGGGCGCGACTCGATGCGATTGAGGCTGACCCCGTGCTTGGCGAACGGGCTGAGCACGTCGTAGAGCGCGCCAGGCTTGTCGTTCACGGTAATCAGCAGCGAGGTACGATCGTTGCCCGACGGCGGGAACAACGAGCGCCCGATCACCAGGAAGCGCGTCGTGTTATCCGCGCGATCCTCGATGCCGGTGGCGAGGGTCTTCAGGCCATAGACGCGCCCCGCCGTTTCACCGGCGATGGCCGCCGCGTCGTCCGCATGGCGGGCCAGCCGCGCGGCTTCCGCATTGCTGCTGACGGCGATGCATTCCACGTTGGGCAGATTGATGCGCAACCAGGTCTTGCACTGCTGCAGCGATTGCGCGTGGGCATAGACGCGGCGGATGTCCGCCATCTTGCCGTTCTGCGAATGCAGGCACTGATGCACGCGCAGCTCGATCTCGCCGCAGATGGTGGCCTCGGAGGTGAGGAACATGTCCAGCGTCACCTGGATCATGCCTTGCCCGGAGTTCTCCACGGGCACCACGCCAAAGTCCGCGTGTCCGGCAGCGACCTCCTGGAACACTTCCTCGATGCTGCCGAGCGGCAGCCCGTACGCGGCATGGCCGAAATGCTTGCGCACGGCCTGCTCGCTGAAGGTCCCCTCGGGGCCAAGGAAGCCGACCTTGAGGGGATCTTCCTGCGCCAGGCAGGACGACATGATCTCGCGGAACAGCCGCACCATCTCGGTATCGGACAGCGGACCGCTGTTGCGGTCCACCACCATGCGCAGCACATGTGCCTCGCGCTCGGGTCGGTAATAGTCGATCGCCGAAAGCCCCTCGCCCTTGACGCGCGCCACTTCCTGCGCCCAGGTCGCGCGCTCGGAAATGAGCTCCTGGATGTGACGGTCGATGCTGTCGATGCGATCGCGCACCTGTTCGAGCGAGAGCTTTTGGTCGGTCATGTGGCTATGGGAGTAAAGATGTCTAAACGGAGAATCCGCATAGTGCCCTATTCCGGTTCGAAACGGGCGCTTTCGCGGCTCAGCCGTGGCGCTTGGCGAAGTCTTTCATGAACTGCACCAGCACCTGCACGGCCTCGAGCGGTACCGCGTTGTAGATCGAAGCGCGCATGCCTCCGAGCGCCTTGTGCCCCTTGAGCGCCAACAGGCCGGCCGCTGCCGACTCCTCGAGGAAGGCGGTATCCAGGTTGCTGTCGTACAGCGTGAAAGGCACGTTCATGCGCGAACGGGCGGTCACCTCGACCGGATTACGGTAAAACCCGCCGGAACCGTCGATGGTGTCATAGAGAAGCGTCGCCTTGGCCTGGTTTCGCCGCGCCATCGCTTCCACGCCGCCCTGTTCTTTCAGCCACTGGAAGGTGAGCCCGGCCAGGTACCAACCCCAAGTGTTGGGCGTATTGAGCATGGAATCGTTGGCCGCATGGTCGGCGTAACGGAAGATCTTCGCCATGGCGCGCGGCGCACGTTGCAGCAGATCGCGACGCACGATCATCACCACCAACCCCGATGGTCCGATGTTCTTCTGCGCGCCAGCGTAGATCAGCCCGAAGCGGCTGACATCCAGCGGCTCGGACAGAATGTTCGAGGACATGTCGGCCACTAGCGGCACATCGCCCACGTCCGGAATGTCGTGATACTCGACGCCGTGGATGGTCTCGTTCGGCGTGTAATGCACATAAGCGGCGCGCGCATCGAGCCGCCAGCTCTCGCGCGGCGGCAGGCGCAGGTACTGATCGGCCTTGCTGCTCGCGGCGAGATTCACGCGAACATAGGGCGCCGCCTCGCTCGCAGCCTTTTCGCCCCAATGGCCGTTGACGATGTAATCGGCGCTGTCGCCCTCTCCCGCCAGGTTCATCGGGATCTGGGCGAAATGCTGGGTGGCGCCGCCCTGCAGGAACAACACCGCGTACTCCGCCGGAATCTTCAGCAATTCGCGCAGATCGGCTTCAGCCTGCTGCGCCAGCCCGATGAACATCTTGCCGCGATGCGACAGCTCCATGACCGAGGCGCCACTGCCGTTCCAATCGAGCAACTCGCGCTGCGCGCGCTCCAGTACGGGGGTGGGGATGGCTGCGGGACCCGCGCTGAAGTTCCAAACCCTGCTCACGAATGACGCCTCTCCGAGTGAAGAGACGCATTATGGCGCGGCGCAACAACCCAGCGTCAACCGCGCAAATGGTTACGTCAGAAACGAACCAGCAGGATCAAGGCGATGCCAAGCGCCAGCACTGCCGCAGTGACGATCAGCCACCACACTTCGCCGCGGGGGCCGGCGTCCTCCTCGGGGAGGTGCACAGGATCGGCGGGCGGCGGGGGCAGCTCGGGCTCCCGCTCCATGCCGGGGGCATCCACCACGAAACGGTGCATGGCCAGACCGATCTGATCCCCCGGGCGCAGTGCGACCCTCTCTACCGTGACGCCATTCACCCGCAAGGGATAACGCGCCGATGCCTGCAGCAATTCCAGCCACAGCTGGCCATCCAGCCAAGCCAGGCGCAACGACGCCGCCTCGCCCTGCGGAAGTTCCAGCGGATAACGTCCAAGCGGATCGAACTCCAGCTTGTCCCGGACCGACAACACGCGACCGGACAGAGGCCCCGCTACCGCGCGCAGGGCCACCGTGCATCGCTCCGGACCCGGTACGTCCTGTAATGGCGGCCGGGAGCCGGGCTCCTCGTCCGCACGCAGCAGCATGCGGCAATCCCCCACGCTGAGAATGTCGCCCGGGCGCAGCAACGCCTGCTCCCGTACCGGACGCGCATTGACATAGATGCGATTGCCCTGCGGCAAGACCTGCAGCACCCAGCCGCGACGATCCTGATGGATGCGCAGGTGATGGTTTCCTGTCTGCTTGGCGGCGAGCACCAGATCATTGTCGGGAGCGCTGCCGATCTTCAGCAGCGGCTGCTCCCAATGAAAGTCCTCGCGGGCCGAATGAGGAAACTCGATGCGCATCTGTGAACCAGTCGATAGACGGCGGGACTCTAGCAGATGGATGCGGCCATTCGACGCCATCGTCGCTATTATGTGCGGTTTCCCGTCAGGAAATGGCCATGCCCAAGATCGATATCCGCCGACCGCACCAGCTGTCCATCGCCGATGCCCGTGCGGTGGTGGAACAGGTGGCCGCGCGCATGCGCGAGAAGTTCGGCATGGATGGTCAGTGGAAGGGTGACACGCTGAGCTTTTCCCGCCCTGGCGTGAACGGATCGATCGAAGTCGGCGCCGACGCCATCCAGGTCAAAGCCGAGCTCGGCATGATGCTGGCGCCCCTCAAGGGGATGGTGGAACAGGAGATCCGCCGGAAGCTCGACGAGCACTTCGGCTGATGATTCTTTAACCATCCGTTATTCCGTGGCATAATTGCCCGCTTACGCGGCCGTACCGGCCGCTTCCTTTACCGACCGGAACGCATGGCCAAAGACGACGTCATCGAAATGGAAGGCACGGTCATGGAGACCCTGCCCAACACCATGTTCCGCGTGCAGCTGGAAAATGGGCACACCATCACCGCCCATATCTCCGGACGCATGCGCAAGCACTACATCCGCATCCTCACCGGCGACAAGGTGAAGGTGGAGATGACTCCGTACGACCTCACCAAGGGTCGCATCACCTACCGCATGAAGTGATCCGGCCGGCGACCGGCGCGGCGAGAGGCATCGGAACGCCTCGCGCCCACCAGGTCAGGGCTCGATAAAAAAAGGCCGCGCACTGCGCGGCCTTTTCGTGTTTCCACCAGCGATCCGACTGACTTCAGGAGACCACGGCCGGCAGCTTCTCCGCCGCCTCGGTGTCTACCTTCAATTCGCCGTCGGCGACGCTGAGCTTCACCTTGCCGCCCTCGGCCAGCTTGCCGAACAGCAGCTCATCCGCCAGCGCGCGCTTCACCTTCTCCTGGATCACACGGGCCATCGGGCGGGCGCCCATCTGCGGATCGAAGCCATGCTCGGCCAGCCAGCGGCGTGCATCGGCGTCCACATCCAGGGCGACGTGCTTCTCCGACAGCTGTGATTCCAGCTCGATCAGGAACTTGTCGACCACACGAAGGATGTGCTCGAAGTCCAGCGCATTGAACTGAATGATCGCGTCCAGACGATTGCGGAATTCCGGCGTGAACGTACGGCGGATCACTTCCATCGCGTCGGTCGCATGGCTCTGCTTGACGAAGCCAATGCCGCGGCGGGCCGCCTGCTGGGCGCCTGCGTTCGTGGTCATCACGACCACCACGTTCTTAAAGTTGGCCTCGCGCCCATTGGTATCGGTCAGTACACCGCGGTCCATCACTTGCAACAGGATGTTGTACACATCCGGGTGCGCCTTCTCGATTTCGTCCAGCAACAGCACCGCGTGCGGATGCTTGGTCACCGCCTCGGTCAGCAGACCGCCCTGGTCGAAGCCCACGTAACCCGGAGGTGCACCGACCAGCCGAGAGACCGAATGCGCTTCCATGTATTCGGACATGTCGAAACGGATCATCTCGATGCCCAGCTGCAGTGCGAGCTGGCGGGTCACTTCGGTCTTGCCCACGCCGGTCGGACCGGCAAGCAGGAAGGCGCCGATCGGCTTGGATGGATCCGCCAGGCCAGAGCGTGCCATCTTGATCGACGAGGCCAGCGCTTCGATCGCTGCGTCCTGCCCGAACACCACCATTTTCAGGTTGCGCTCGAGATTACGCAGCACGTCGCGGTCGGAAGCCGAGACCTGCTTGGCCGGAATCCGCGCCATCTTGGCCACGATATATTCGACCTCAGGCACATCGATCTTGCCCGTGCGCTGGTCGACCGGCAGCAGGCGCTGACGCGCACCAGCCTCGTCGATCACGTCGATCGCCTTGTCCGGCAGCAGGCGGTCAGGGATGTGCTTCACCGACAGGTCCACCGCCGCCTTCAGCGACTCGTTGGTGTAGACGACGTTGTGGTGTTCCTCGAAGCGCGAACGCAGCCCCTTGAGAATCTCGATACTGTCGGCCACGGTGGGCTCGACCACATCGATCTTCTGGAAGCGGCGAGCCAGCGCGCGGTCCTTCTCGAAGATCCCGCGGAACTCCTGGAAGGTGGTCGAACCGATGCAGCGCAGCTCGCCGGAGGCCAGCATGGGCTTGATCAGGTTCGAGGCGTCCATGGTGCCGCCCGACGCGGAGCCGGCGCCGATAATGGTGTGGATCTCGTCGATGAACAGAATGGCCCCCGGCTGCTTCTTCAGCTGGGAGATCACCGCCTTCAGGCGCTTCTCGAAATCGCCGCGGTATTTGGTGCCGGCCACGAGGGCCCCAAGGTCGAGCGACCAGATGGTGGCGTTTTCCAGCACCTCCGGTACGTCGCCATCGACGATGCGCTTGGCCAGGCCTTCGGCCAGGGCGGTCTTGCCCACGCCGGCCTCGCCCACGTACAGCGGGTTGTTCTTGCGGCGGCGGCACAACACCTGGATGGTGCGCTCGATCTCGTCCTGGCGACCGATCAGCGGGTCGATCTTGCCTTCCAGCGCCAGTTCGTTGAGATTGGACGCGTACTCGCTCAGCGGATTGCCCTTCGGCTCCCCGCCCTCCTCGCTCTCCCGTTCCGTGCCGGGAATCCCCGAGGACGGCTCGTCACCAATCTTGGCGATGCCGTGCGAGATGTAATTGACCACGTCCAGCCGCGTGATTTCCTGCTGGTGCAGGAAATAGACGGCATGCGAATCCTTCTCGCCGAAAATCGCCACCAGCACATTGGCGCCCGTGACTTCTTTGCGGCCGGAGGACTGCACGTGATACACGGCCCGTTGCAGCACGCGCTGGAAACCCAGCGTGGGCTGGGTGTCACGCTCGTCGCCGTGCGGCAGCACCGGCACGGTTTCGGCGATGATCTTTTCCAGCTCATGAGTGAGCCGCGGCAGGTCGACGCCGCAGGCGCGCAGCGCGCCGAGGGCCGACTGGTTTTCGGTGAGCGCGAGCAGCAGGTGCTCCACCGTCATGAATTCGTGGCGCTGCTCACGGGCCTGCTTGTAGCACTGGCCGATGGTGACTTCGAGATCCTTGCTGAACATCCGGACCTTCTCCGCTTGAATGGCAGGGCGGCTAACGCCGCGATGACCACGAAATGGGGGCGCTCAGAGCTTTTCCATAGTGCACAACAACGGATGCTGATGAGCACGTGAATATTCGTTCACCTGGGTCACCTTGGTCTCGGCCACCTCCCTCGTGAAGACCCCGCACACACCCTTGCCACGGGTATGGACGTGAAGCATCACCTGCACCGCGCGTTCCTGATCCAGGCCGAAGAAGCTGCGCAGGACCTCCACCACGAAATCCATCGGGGTGAAATCGTCATTGAGGAGAACCACCTGGAACAACGGCGGTCGCGCCACCTCCGGGCGTGAGGTTTCCAGCGCCAAGCCGTGTCCGGTGCCCTGCTCGTGTTCGGGTTCGTGCGCCATGAGTTCCGTAGTCTCGATCTTGTGGGTGAGTATACCGCCCGGCCCGCGGGAGAAAGCCCGCAGCTCGGACTATCACTTTCAGGTGATGGCACTAGGTGATGGCACAATGGTCCTTTTCCAGTGCCGGTCCCGGCGCCATATCACGCCCATGAACGACACCCTGGCCCCTTCCCGCTCCCCCTCCGTCTGGTGCCCCCGCGTCACCGTGGCCTGTATCGTCGCGGCGGACGGGCGCTATCTGATGGTGGAGGAAGAAATCGGCGGACGCCTCGCCTACAACCAGCCAGCCGGCCATCTGGACGATGGTGAAAGCCTGGCTAGCGCTGCCGCGCGCGAAACGCTGGAGGAAACTGGCTGGACGGTCGAGCTCGACTGCCTGGTGGGCGTGCACCAGTGGCGCAGCACCGAGCATGGCGAAAGCGTATTGCGCTTCAGTTTCGCCGCACGCGCCATGCGGCACGATCCCGACCGCCCGCTCGACGCCGGCATCCGCCGCGCCCTGTGGCTGACCCGCGCCGAGATCGCCGCGCTTGGCGATCGCCTGCGCAGCCCACTGGTCCTCCACAGCATCGACGCCTGGCTGGCCGGTCAGCGCATGCCGTTGTCCATGCTGGGCAGCCTGCTGCCCGAGGACCGCTACCCGTGAAAGTGATGCTGGGCATTTCCGGCGGCGTCGATTCCTCAGTCGCCGCACTGCTTCTGCAGCAGGCTGGCCACGACGTCGAAGGCCTGTTCATGCAGAACTGGGAGGAAGACGACCGCAACGGTCCCTGCACCGCGGACGCCGACCGCAAGGACGCCGTGGCCGTGTGCGGCCGCCTGGGCATCCCGTTCCACGCGCGCAATTTCGCCGCGGAGTACTGGGACGGCGTGTTCGAGCACTTCCTCGCCGAATATCGCGCAGGCCGCACACCCAACCCGGACGTGCTGTGCAATCGCGAGATCAAGTTCAAGACCTTCCTCGACGAAGCTCGCGCGCTCGGCGCGGAGAAGATCGCTACCGGCCACTACGCGCGGGTGGACGAGCATGACGGCCGCTACCGGTTGCTGCGCGCGATCGACACATCCAAGGACCAGACCTATTTCCTCCACGCGCTGGGCCAGCGCCAGCTCGCCGCCACCCTCTTCCCTGTCGGCGAAATCCAGAAGTCCGAAGTCCGGCGCATGGCACAAGAGGCCGCGTTGCCGACCCACGCCAAGAAGGACTCCACCGGCATCTGCTTCATCGGCGAGCGCGATTTCCGCGAGTTCCTGAGCCAGTACATCCCCGCCCGTCCCGGAGAGATGCGCACACCCGACGGCATGCGGCTGGGCGAGCACCAGGGTGTCATGTATTACACGCTGGGCCAGCGCAACGGCCTGGGCATCGGCGGACGCCAGGGCGCCAGCGGCGAGGCCTGGTATGTGGTTGGCAAGGACGTGCACGCCAATGTGCTGTACGTAGCGCAGGGCGGCGAGAATCACTGGCTGTATTCCCGCCTGTTACGCGCCGAGACACCGACCTGGGTGGCCGGCGAAGCGCCTGCGCGCGAGTTCCGCTGCACCGCCAAGACGCGCTACCGCCAGTACGACCAGCACTGTACCGTGTGCATCGAAGCCGATGGCCTGGAAGTGCGCTTCGACGAACCTCAGCGCGCGGTCACACCCGGCCAGTCCGTCGTCTTCTACGATGGCGAAACCTGCCTCGGCGGCGCCGTGATCGCCTGCACCGACGCCCCTTACGGCGGCTGGACCGCCGCCACCATCCCCGAAGAGTCCGTACAACGTGTTTGAAGCCTATGCCATGAATGAGGAGCGCGTGCTCGCTCTCGCTGGCCTGTTCCAGGCCACCGCACTCGCCCAGCAGCTGGCCAACGACGGCCGCTGCGACGAAAGCGCGTTCGAGTCCAGCCTGAGCAGCGTGTTCCGCATCGACGCCCCTTCGGTGGTGAGCGTCTACGGCAATGTCGGCGGTGTGCGCCTGGGCTTGCGCCAGCTGATTTCGCAGCTGGACGACACCGGCCGCGACATGGCCGTCACCCGCATGGCCGTCACCGTGATGCGCCTGGAACGCAGCCTGTCGCGCCAGCGCCATCTGCTGGATGACCTGCACAAAGGCATCCTCCAGGCGCAGCGCCAGGTCGAACACTTCGGCCAGGATTCCCCGCAGGTGATCAAGCGGCTCGCTTCCCTGTATGCCTCCACGCTTTCCACGCTCAAGCCGCGCGTGATGGTGACCGGCAACCCGCAGCAGCTGCAGCAGCCCAATGTGGTGGAGAAGGTACGTGCGAGCCTGCTCGCCGCGGTGCGCTCGGCCGTGCTGTGGCGCCAGATCGGCGGGCGGCAGTGGCAGTTGCTGCTCTACCGGCGCCAGTGCAGCATGCTGGCGCGCGGGCTGCTCACCGGCGTCACGCTCGACAACGGCTGAACAAGGGTTCCAGCGGCTGACCTCCGCCGCTCAGCGAGCGTCCGCGACCTTCAGTCCCGGACGCTGTTTCGCCACTTTGCGCAAGAGCTCGGCGAACGCCTTCAGATCGGCATGCCAAGGCGATGCCTCACGCCAGTACAGGGCGATTTCGCGCCCCGGCGCCTGCCCCTTGAACCTCGCCAGCGCGATATCTGGCATCGAAGCCAGGCGTTCGTGCGCCAGCGCAGGCACCAGGGCATAGCCGCCGCGCAGCCCCACCAGGGCTGCCAGGCTTTCCAGGCTCACGTCCTGCACGTGGCCGCCGCCGAGAACGCCATCCGCGTGGCTTTCGGCCATCAATGTGGCATCGGCGGCATCCAGTTGATCCAGCGTGACGCTGCGGCGGCCGGCCAGAGGATGATCCGCGCGCAGCATGACCTCCCACGGCTCGAAGAACAGCGCACGCACCGCGACGCCGCTCACGGGCGGCGCCGGCGGCGCCAGCACCGCATCCAGCTCGCCCTCCTGCAAGCGCCGCAGCAGGCCGCGCGGCTTGCCTTCGGAAAGGCTCAGGCGGGCACCCGGGAAATGCTGGGGAAAGGGCGCGATCAGATGAGGCAGCAGGTACGGCCCCAGTGTGGCGAGCACGCCCAGCCGCAGCTCCCCGCCGAACGCGGTCTCGCCGGCACGCGCCGCCTGCTGCAGATGCTCGGCCGCCAGCAGCACCGCATCGATCTGCTCCAGCAGGCGTTGCCCGCCTGCCGTAGGCACCACGCGCCGACCGCCGCGCTCGAACAGCGGCGTACCCAGCGCCTGCTCGACCTTCTGCACCTGATGCGAAAGGCCCGAGGGGCTGATGTGCATCGCGCGCGCGGCGCTGTTGAAGCTGCCATGGCGCCGCACCGCCTGCACCAGCGTCAGGTCACGCAGCGAGACGACCGATAGGTGGGTGGAAATCATCTGCAGCCTGCGCCTCGTCGCCCTGCCCCGGCATCGAGGCGGCGCAAAGCATAAACGACGAAGCCCGGCACAGGGCCGGGCTTCGCATTACCTGCCTGGGGAAGCTCAGGCCGTGACCGTGTCCGCGACGTCCTTGAAGTCGGCGATCTGGTCGAAGTTCATGTAGCGGTAGATCTTCTCCCCATTGGCGTTGATCACGCCGATGTCCGCCATGTACTCCTCCTTGGTCGGGATACGGCCCAGGCGCGAGCAGATCGCCGCCAGCTCCGCCGAGCCGAGGTACACGTTGGTGTTCTTGCCCAGGCGGTTGGGGAAGTTGCGGGTGCTGGTGGACATCACCGTGGCCCCTTCGCGCACCTGCGCCTGGTTGCCCATGCACAGCGAGCAACCCGGCATTTCCATGCGCGCGCCAGCCGTGCCGAGCACGCCGTAGTGGCCTTCCTCGGTCAGCTGCTGCTGGTCCATCTTGGTCGGCGGAGCCACCCACAGGCGGGTCGGGATGTCGCGCTTGCCTTCCAGCAGCTTCGACGCCGCGCGGAAGTGACCGATGTTGGTCATGCACGAACCGATGAACACCTCGTCGATCTTGGCGCCGGCCACATCGGACAGGGACTTCACGTCGTCCGGATCGTTCGGGCAGGCCACGATGGGCTCGTGCACGTCGGCCAGGTCGATGTCGATGACCGCGGCGTACTCGGCGTCCGCATCCGGCTCCAGCAGTTGCGGGTTGGCCAGCCACTCCTCCATCTTCTTGATGCGGCGGGCCAGTGAGCGGGCGTCCTGGTAACCCTGGGCGATCATGTACTTCAGCAGCGTGATGTTGCTGTTGAGGTATTCGATGATCGGCGCCTTGTCCAGGCGCACGGTGCAGCCGGCGGCCGAACGCTCGGCCGAGGCGTCGGACAGCTCGAAGGCCTGTTCCACCTTGAGGTTCGGCAGGCCTTCGATCTCCAGGATGCGGCCGGAGAAGATGTTCTTCTTGCCCTGCTTGGCGACCGTCAGCAGGCCTTGCTTGATGGCGTACAGCGGAATGGCGTTGACCAGGTCGCGCAGCGTGACGCCCGGCTGCAGCTCGCCCTTGAAGCGCACCAGCACCGACTCGGGCATGTCCAGCGGCATCACGCCGGTGGCGGCCGCGAAGGCCACCAGGCCGGAGCCGGCCGGGAACGAAATGCCGATCGGGAAACGGGTGTGGCTGTCACCGCCGGTGCCCACGGTGTCGGGCAGCAGCATGCGGTTGAGCCAGGAGTGGATCACGCCGTCGCCCGGGCGCAGCGAGATGCCGCCGCGGGTGGAGATGAAGGCGGGCAGCTCGTGGTGGGTCTTCACGTCCACCGGCTTCGGGTAGGCGGCGGTGTGGCAGAACGACTGCATCACCAGATCGGCCGAGAAGCCCAGGCAAGCCAAGTCCTTCAGCTCGTCGCGGGTCATCGGGCCGGTGGTGTCCTGCGAACCCACCGAGGTCATCTTCGGCTCGCAGTAGGTGCCTGGACGCACGCCGTGGCCCTCGGCCAGACCGCAGGCGCGGCCGACCATCTTCTGCGCCAGGGTGAAGCCCTTGCCGGTATCGGCCGGGTTCTGCGGCAAGCGGAATAGTGCGGACGGGGCCAGCCCCAGCGCCTCGCGCGCCTTGGCGGTGAGGCCGCGGCCGATGATCAGCGGAATACGGCCGCCGGCGCGCACTTCGTCGAACAGCACGTCGGACTTCACCTGGAACTCGGCGATCACTTCGCCGTTCTTCAGCGCCTTGCCCTCATAGGGACGCAGTTCGACCACGTCGCCCATCTCCATCTTGGAGACGTCCAGTTCGATCGGCAGCGCGCCGGCATCTTCCATCGTGTTGTAGAAGATCGGGGCGATCTTGCCGCCCAGGCACACGCCGCCGAAGCGCTTGTTCGGGATGAACGGGATGTCCTCGCCCGTCCACCACAGCACCGAGTTGGTGGCGGACTTGCGGCTGGAACCGGTACCCACCACGTCGCCGACATAAGCGACCAGGTGCCCCTGCTTGGCCAAGTCCTGGATCTGCTGGATCGGGCCGCGCTTGCCGTCTTCCTCCGGCTGGAACGGCGCGCCTTCGCGCTTGTTCTTCAGCATCGCCAGCGCGTGCAGCGGGATGTCCGGTCGGGTGGTGGCGTCGGGGGCCGGCGACAGGTCGTCGGTGTTGGTCTCGCCCGGCACCTTGAACACGGTGATGGTCAGGCTCTCGGGCACCTGCGGGCGGCTGGTGAACCACTCCGCGTCGGCCCAGCTCTGCAGCACCGACCTGGCATTCGCGTTGCCCTTGTCCGCCTTGTCCTTGACGTCGTGGAAGGCGTCGAACATCAGCAGGGTCTTCTTCAGCGCCTCGGCGGCGATGCCACCCACCTGCGCATCGTCCAGCAGCTCGATCAGCGGATGGATGTTGTAGCCGCCCAGCATGGTGCCGAGCAGTTCGGTCGCCTTCTCACGGGTGATCAGCGGGCACTTCTCGGTGCCGAACGCCACGGCGGCGAGATACGACGCCTTGACCTTGGCCGCATCGTCCACGCCGGCCGGCACACGGTTCGCGATCAGGTCGACCAGGAAGGCCTCTTCGCCAGCGGGCGGGTTCTTCAGCAGCTCGATCAGGTCGGCCGTCTGCTGGGCCGTCAGCGGCAGCGGCGGAATACCCAGGGCGGCGCGCTCGGCGACGTGTTGGCGATAGGCGTTGAGCATGTGGTTCTCGTCCGTTGAATGGCGGGAGGCGGACCGCCGGCGCACAAGACGGGACGGCCGCGGCAGAACGAGGCCAGGTCCGGGCGAAGAGCTGCGAAGCCAGTCCCCAAGCCGTTTCCGGGCGTCATTTCAGCCGCATATTTTGCCAGCCGTGCAGCATGCGCCGCAACGCAAGACGTTGTTTCCGCCAGCGTTCGATATCTTGCAAGGCCGAGCACGCGAAATAGCCGGATGGGTAACTTGCGCGTAGCGCCTTTTGCCTCAAACTGCCCAGAATCGGTGGAGCGGAATCCTGCGTTTGCGCCCTCGCTCACACCCGCTGCTCTAGGATCCCCCGGCCACGCCCCCGTGCGCCGCAGACTCAAGCAACAGGAGCTATTCCCATGCTGGATTCATTCGCCACCCGCGACACCCTCAAGGTCAACGGCAGCTCGTACCAGATCGCCAGCCTCGCCAAGCTCGGCCAGCGCTTCGATATCAGGCACCTGCCCTATTCGATGAAGATCCTGCTGGAGAACCTGTTGCGCCACGAAGACGGCGTCAACGTCACCGCCAAGGAGATCGAGGCGGTCGCGCGCTGGAACCCGAAAGCCGAGCCGGATACCGAAATCGCCTTCATGCCCGCCCGCGTGGTGCTGCAGGATTTCACCGGCGTGCCCTGCGTGGTGGACCTGGCCGCCATGCGCGACGCGGTGGTCAAGCTCGGCGGCGACGCCAAGCAGATCAATCCGCTGGCGCCGGCCGAACTGGTGATCGACCACTCGGTGCAGGTGGACGTCTACGGCTCGGAATCCGCGCTGGAGAAGAACGTGGAGATCGAGTTCCAGCGCAACCAGGAGCGCTATGCATTCCTGCGCTGGGGCCAGAAGGCCTTCGACAACTTCAAGGTCGTGCCCCCGCGCACGGGCATCGTGCACCAGGTGAACCTCGAGCATCTGGCTCGTGTGGTGTTCACCGCCGAGAAGGATGGCCAGTCGTGGGCCTATCCGGACACCGTCTTCGGCACCGACTCGCACACCACCATGATCAATGGCGTGGGCGTCCTGGGCTGGGGCGTGGGCGGCATCGAGGCCGAGGCAGCCATGCTGGGCCAGCCGTCGTCGATGCTGATTCCGCAGGTAGTGGGCTTCAAGCTCACCGGCAAGCTTTCCGAGGGCGTCACCGCCACCGACCTGGTGCTCACCGTCACTCAGATGCTGCGCAAGCTCGGCGTCGTGGGCAAGTTCGTGGAGTTCTTCGGCCCGGGCCTCAAGGATCTCGCGCTGGCCGATCGCGCCACGATCGGCAACATGGCGCCCGAATACGGCGCTACCTGCGGCATCTTCCCGATCGATCAGGAAGCACTGAACTACCTGCGCCTGTCCGGCCGCAGCGAAGCGCAGATCGAACTGGTGAAAGCCTATGCGCAGGCGCAGGGCCTGTGGCACGACGAGAACACCCCGCACGCGCAGTTCACCACCACGCTGGAACTGGACCTGGGCGATGTGCGCCCGTCCCTCGCCGGCCCGAAGCGCCCGCAGGACCGCGTGCTGCTGCCGGACGTGAAGAAGAGCTTCCACGACGCGCTCGGCCCGCTCACCGCCAACCGCCGTCCTCGCGATGGAGAAACCTCCAGCTTCATCAATGAAGGCGGGTCCGCCGCGATCGGCAACCCCGCCAATGCCGTCTCCGAGAGCGGTGTGCTGGTGGAGAAGGACGGGCAGAACTTCCGCCTGTCCGATGGCGCCGTGGTGATCGCGGCGATCACCTCCTGCACCAATACGTCGAACCCCGCCGTGATGCTCGGCGCCGGCCTGCTCGCCAAGAAGGCGGCCGCCAAGGGCCTCAAGGCGCAGCCATGGGTGAAGACCTCGATCGGCCCCGGCTCCAAGGTGGTCACCGACTATCTGGAAAAGACCGGGCTGCTGAAGGAGCTGGAGAAGGTCGGCTTCTACATCGTCGGCTACGGCTGCACGACTTGCATCGGTAATTCCGGGCCGCTGCCGATGGAGATCAGCAAGGGCATCGCCGAGGGCGACCTGGCGGTGGCCTCCGTGCTGTCCGGCAACCGCAACTTCGAGGGCCGCGTGCATCCCGAGGTGAAGATGAACTACCTCGCGTCGCCGCCGCTGGTGGTCGCCTATGCGCTGGCCGGTTCGCTGGGCATCGACCTGAGCAAGGACCCGCTCGGCACCGGCAGCGACGGCAAGCCGGTCTATCTGCAGGATATCTGGCCGAGCAACCAGGAGATCTCCGACACCATCGCCGGCGCGATCAACCCGGCCATGTTCGAGAAGAGCTACGCCGACGTGTTCAAGGGCGATGACCGCTGGAATCACATCGCCTCGCCCGACGGCTCGGTATACCAGTGGGGCGACTCCACCTACATCAAGAACCCGCCCTACTTCGACGGGATGACGCGTGACGTCGGCAAGGTGGAAGACATCCACGGCGCCCGCGTACTCGGCCTGTTCGGCGATTCGATCACCACCGATCACATCTCGCCGGCCGGCTCGATCAAGAAGGACAGCCCGGCGGGTCGCTTCCTCATCAGCAAGGGCGTCGAGCCGAAGGACTTCAATTCCTACGGCTCGCGCCGCGGCAATGACGACGTGATGGTGCGCGGCACCTTCGCCAATATCCGCATCAAGAACCTGATGCTCGACGGCGTCGAAGGCGGCTACACGCTGTACGTGCCCAGCGGCGAGCAGATGGCGATCTACGACGCGGCCATGAAGTACAAGGCCGACAAGACGCCGCTGGTGGTGCTGGCCGGCAAGGAATACGGCACCGGCTCTTCGCGCGACTGGGCGGCCAAGGGCACGCTACTGCTGGGGGTCAAGGCAGTGATCGCCGAAAGCTTCGAGCGCATCCATCGCTCCAATCTGGTGGGCATGGGCGTGCTGCCCTGCCAGTTCGAAGACGGCCAGAACGCGCAATCGCTGGGCCTGACCGGCAAGGAAACTTTCGACATTACCGGGCTGCGCGACGGCGAGTCGAAGGAAGCGAAGGTCACCGCCACCGCGCCCGACGGCAGCAGGAAGGAATTCACCGTGAAGGTGCTGCTGCTCACGCCGAAGGAGCGCGAGTTCTTCCGCCACGGCGGCATCCTGCAGTACGTGCTGCGCCAGCTGGCCGGCAGGAAGGCGGGTTGATCGTAGCGCGATGTCAGACGAGAACGCCGCCCTCGGGCGGCGTTCTTCTTTCCGACGCTAGAGCTGGCGTTCCCAGCTCGCCGTATAGCAGCGCCACTCACGCCCTTCCCTGCGCCAGCCCGTTTCCACCTTGAACATCCCCAGTTCCGCCGGAAACAGCTTGCCGCCGCTGCTCAGCGTGACCGTGAAGCGCGCCACATAGCGATCGCCGCGCCGCTCCACATCGATCGGGCCCGTCACCGCATGCACGGTTTCCCCACGGAACCGGGCCAGGCGCAGCAGATTGCCGAGGTCCTTCCGGCCCATCGCGCCGCCGTTGCCGTCGAAGTCTTCGCTCAACACGTCGGTCAGCCCGCCGGCATCTACCTGCGTCGCGGAGGTCCGTGCGGACTCGATGGACTGGCGGATGCGCACCTCGTCAGGCGCGCGGCGGCAACCGGCGAGGCATAGCGCCAGCACGGAGAAAAACACGGCGAAAACAAGCTTGCGCATTGGCCTGGATACCCCCGAAATCCCGCTGCGGCGCGGCTTGCCGCTGTACGCGGGCGTATGCTCCAATGCCGCGTCACCATGATGCCTCAGGGCGCGCGACGGCGACGACGGCATTCGATACAGGAGCAGGGAACAAACATGAGCAACGAGCGTCCGTGGCTGGCCCACTACCCGGAAGGCGTACCCGCGCAGATCGACCTCAATGCCTACGCCTCCGTCGCCGCGGTGCTGGAGGAAGCCTTTGCGAAGTTCCGCGACCGCCCCGCGTTTCACAGCTTCGGCAAGGAGCTCAGCTACGGGCAGATCGATGAGCTGAGCGCGCAGTTCGCCGGCTACCTCACCGGCACGCTCAAACTTTCCAAGGGCGATCGCATCGCGATCATGATGCCCAACGTGCTGCAGTACCCCATCGCGCTGTTTGGTGCATTGCGCGCCGGGCTGGTCGTGGTCAACACCAACCCGATGTACACCGCGCGCGAACTGAAACATCAGCTGGAAGACTCCGGCGCCAAGGCGATCGTGGTGCTGGACAACTTCGCCGCGACGCTGCAACAGGTCGTGGCCGAGACCGAGGTGGAACACGTCGTCACTACCGGCATCGGCGACCTGCTCGGCCTCAAGGGTGCGGTGATCAATTTCGTGCTCAAGCACGTCAAGAAGATGGTGCCGCCGTACCGGATCCCGCATGCGGTACGTTTCCGCGACGCCCTCGCACAGGGTGCCGCGCATCCGATGCCCAAGGTGACGCTCACCCACGCCGACCTCGCCTTCCTTCAGTACACCGGTGGCACCACCGGCGTGGCCAAGGGCGCGATGCTTTCGCACGGCAACATGGTTGCCAACATGCTGCAGGCAGGCGCCTGGATCGGCAGCAACGCCAAGCCGGGCGAAGAGGTGATCATCACGGCGTTGCCGCTGTACCACATCTTCTCGCTGACGGCGAACGGCCTGGTGTTCATGCGCCTGGGCGGGTTGAACTGGCTGATCACCAACCCGCGCGACATGCCCGGCTTCGTCAAGGAGCTCAAGAAATCCCGCTTCACCGCGCTCACCGGCGTCAACACGCTGTTCAATGGCCTGCTCAACACGCCCGGTTTCACCGAGGTCGATTTCTCGCGCCTGCACCTGACCCTTGGCGGCGGCATGGCGGTGCAGCGCGCCGTGGCCGAGCGCTGGAAGAAAGTGACCGGCGTGACGCTGGCCGAAGCCTACGGCCTGACCGAAACCTCGCCGGCCGCCTGCATCAATCCGCTCGACCTCAAGGACTACAACAGCTCCATCGGCCTGCCCATCCCCTCGACCGATGTCGCGATCTGGTCGGAGGAAGGCCAGTCGCTGCCGGTCGGCGAGGTGGGCGAACTGATGGTGAAAGGCCCGCAGGTGATGCAGGGATACTGGAATCGCCCCGACGAGACCGCCAAGGTGCTCGGCCCGGACGGCTGGCTGCATACCGGCGACATCGCCCGCATGGACGAGAACGGCTACTTCTACATCGTCGACCGCAAGAAGGACATGATCCTGGTGTCCGGCTTCAACGTGTATCCGAACGAGGTCGAGGACATCGTGATGACCCATCCGGGCGTGGCCGAAGTGGCCGCCGTGGGTGTGTCCGACGAGCATTCCGGCGAAGTGGTGAAGCTGTTCGTGGTGCGCAAGGATCCGAATCTCACGGTCGAGGCGCTCAAGGAGTTCTGCCGCGCCAACCTCACCGGCTACAAGCGCCCCAAGTACATCGAATTCCGTGATTCGCTGCCCAAGAGCAACGTGGGCAAGATCCTTCGCCGCGAGCTGCGCGACGAGAAGAAGAGCGCCGCTCCCGCGGCCTGAGTACGAATCGCCTGACGTGACGCCCGCACCGGACGGTGCGGGCGCTCCCGAACGGCCGCCGCGACGACATCAGTCGTCGTGCCACGTCTCCAGGATGTCGGCGTAGCCGCCCAGCAGGTTCCACAACGGCACCTGCTTGTCCTCCGGAATGCGCGTGTAGGCGAAGCCGATGTGACGGTCGGACACGCGCGCCACCTGGGCCTCCAGGTGGATATGCAGGTCATGGCCGAAAATCATGTCCAGCATCCAGCTCTGCCCCACCTCTCCCTGCCAACCCAGCGGCCGGCGCAGCAGCGCCCCGGTCGCCGAGATATCCACCAATTCGGTCGGCTGCGACTGGCTGCCACGGCTCATCAGCACGGTGGTCTCGATGCGCATGCGCGCCGGGCGCAGCTGCTCACCGCTGCTGTTGTGCTTGCCGTCGGCTTTGGTCATGCCATCTCCTCCCCATCCCATCCACGGCCGCCACCGTCATGCGGTGCCGTCCACGTTATCCACGGCCGCTGATGAAACAGCCGCGAACGGTTCAATCCCGCTTGTGCGTGCGCAGAATTCCCCCGCGCACCAGACTGCCCGTGCCGAAGCGCAGATTGATCCGGTCCTGCACCTGGTCCGTCGCCGCCCCCTTGGAGCCCATCGCGAACATATCTTCCTGCGGAGGCCGGTCGAACCCTGACAGGCTCACGCCGAGCAAGCGCAGGCGTGGCCTCGACTGCCTCTGCCACCAGATGTTAAGCAAGCGGCGTGCCACTGCGTAAATCTCTGCGACCGACGCACTGGGCGCGCCCAGTGGCGCTTGCCGGGTAGCCGTGATGAAGGGCGGCTCACGCAGTTTCACTGTCACCGTCGCGCCTTCGAGACCGCGGGCACGCGCCCTCGCGGCCACGCGCTCGCATTGGCGCAACAGCCAGGATTCGGCCAGTTCCAACTGCTCCAGGTCTTGGTCGAAGGTGTGCTCGGCACCGATTGACTGCTCCGCCCGCACGGCTTGCACCGGCCGCTCGTCCTCGCCGCGAGCCAGTGTCTGCAACACCGTGGCCTGACGCCCCAGCGCCCGGGTCAGACGCGCCGGGTCACATGCTGCCAATTCACCGATAGTGCGGATGCCCAGCTTATGCAGGGCTTGTTCGGTAACCTGTCCTACCGTCCACAACCGGCCGACCGGGAGCGGAGCCAGACTTTCGGTGGCCTCTTCCGCGCGGATGCGCAGGAGGCCGTCGGGCTTGGAAAGCTCGCTGGCCAGCTTGGCCAGCAGCTTGTTCGGTCCCATGCCGACAGAGGCCGTCAGGCCGGTGCGCTCCCGGATCTCCTGCTTGATGCGCCGGCCGATGCCCGCCATGTCGCCCAGCAGCCGCAGGCTGGCGGACACATCCAGGAAAGCTTCATCCAGCGAAAGCCCCTCCACCTGCGGCGTGATTGCTTCGAACACGGCGAAGACCTGGGCCGAAACCTCCTCGTAGCGCGCGGCCCTCGGCGCCAGGTATACGCCGTCGGGACAGAGATGCCGCGCCTGGGCGGTCGGCATGGCCGAGCGCACGCCGTAGCGCCGGGCCTCGTAGCTGCAGGTCGAAACCACACCGCGCCGCCCGAGACCGGCGACGATCACCGGCTGGCCGAGCAGCTCCGGCCGGTCGAGCTGCTCCACGGACGCGTAGAAGGCGTCCATGTCGACGTGAATGATCGAGCGTTCGGCCATAGGCATGCCGCATCTATTCTGCCGATGGCCCGTTCGCCGCGGTAGCTGCCCTGGCGCATTCGACATACTGGACTTGGCGGGTAGCAGCCGTTAACCTTGATTCCGCGTGGGTCAGAGGGTGCGCCTGCCGAACAAGCCAGCGGCAGCCAGGGCACCCACCCGATGCACTCAGCAGACCTCTTGTCCGTCCGTGACGCAGACCATCACGCGTTTCGGCTTGCCCTTCGCCGTGGATCGCCTCCCGGCTCAAGCGCACAAGGGTCGCTCACGGCCAGCCTGATCGATACCGCCGTCCGCGCGGCTTCGTCATGCAGGTGCCGCGACGGGCGCCAAGCGCGTCCTGGCTAGTCATCGTGCAAGGAGTTTCACGGGTGTTCGACGGCAGGTCTTCACCCGAACGGGGACGTTCCTCGAGCGAATGCCGGTGGAATCCAACAGTTCCGAACGTGAACGCACTGCAAGCCGTCGTGGACGGCCCAACGACATGTATTGATGAGCACTGAGCCAGTCGAGCCTCAGCCGGTGGCAACACCACAGGACGCTTTCGCGTCGGTACCGCAACAGCAGGAAATGCCGCTGGCCATCGTGCGCGGCGAACCGGTGTTGCAGATGCCGCAGGACCTGTACATCCCGCCGGATGCGCTGGAAGTCATCCTGGAAGCGTTCGAGGGCCCGCTGGATCTGCTGCTTTACCTGATCCGCCGGCAGAACCTGGACATCCTGGACATTCCGATTGCCGAGATCACCCGGCAATACATGGAATACATCGACATGATGCGGGACGTGATGCGGCTGGAGCTGGCCGCCGAATACCTGCTGATGGCCGCGATCCTGGCCGAGATCAAGTCGCGGCTGTTGTTGCCTCGCCCACCGGCGGAGGAAGGCATCGAGGAAGACCCGCGCGCCGAGCTGGTGCGCAGGTTGCAGGAGTACGAGCGCTTCAAGAAAGCGGCGGAGGACATCGACACCCTGCCCCGCGTGGAGCGCGACACGGTAGTGGTGCATGCGGACACCGGTGAGCGCACGGTGATCAAGCTCCCGCCGCCGCTGGACCTGAAGGAATTGCTTTTGGCGCTCAAGGACGTGCTGCGCCGCGCCGAACTGTTCGGTCACCACGCGATCAAGCGCGAGGCGCTGAGCGTGCGCCAGCGCATGGGCGATCTGCTGGGCCGGCTCGGCGATGCGAGCTTCCACCGCTTCGAATCGCTGTTCGACGCCGAGGAAGGCCGTCTCGGTGTGGTGGTCACCTTCCTGGCCATGCTGGAGCTGGCCAAGGAAATGCTGGTGGAGATCGTGCAGGAGGAACCGCTCGCGCCGATCTACGTCAGGGCGAAAGCCACCCGAGCCGAAGAAGAATCCGTCGAAGACGAGCCCCAACAGGCCGCCGCCGACTAAGCCGACTAACCGCATCCGCATCCGATCAAGGCCATGCAGATCGAGCAACTGAAGAACATCATCGAGGCAGCCCTGCTCGCCGCCACCCAGCCGCTCACCGTTCAGCAGCTGGGCGAACTTTTCGGCGAGGAAGACGAGGTCGACCGCGAGCAGATCGGCCGCGCGCTGGAAGCGCTGGCCGAGGACTGCGCCGGTCGCGGCGTGGAGCTCAGGGAAGTGGCCTCCGGCTTCCGCTACCAGGTGCGCCAGGAGGTTCATACTTGGATCTCGCGCATGTGGACGGAAAAGCCCAGCCGCTACTCCCGAGCCCTGCTCGAAACGCTCGCCCTGATCGCCTACCGCCAGCCGATCACGCGCCCGGAGATCGAACAGATCCGCGGTGTCGTGGTCTCCTCCAACATCATCAAGACGATGGAAGAGCGCGAGTGGATCCGCGTCGTGGGCTACCGCGACGTCCCGGGCAAACCGGCGCTGTTCGGCACTACGCGTGCCTTCCTCGACTACTTCAATCTCAAGTCGCTGGATGAGCTGCCGCCCTTGTCCGAGATTCGCGACATGGAAGATCCGCAGATGCGCTTCATCGAGGAACTGCCGGTCCGCGTCGCGCGCGACCTGCCGGTGGATCCCGACGCCGAAACGGCCGAATCCGGCGAAACCGCCGCGGAAGGCCAACTGGAGGACAATACCGACGGCGAAGGCGAAGAACCCTTCCATGTCGCCGGCCAGCAGCCCGATGACGTCGAAGTTGCGGAGGTCGCTGCCGTCACCGAACCCGGCGATGCCGCCGCACCGATCAACGAACACGCCGAAGCCGCCGCCGTCGAGGCCGCGTCTTACGAAACCGGCGAGGCCATGCCCGCCGCACCTTCCACCATCACTGCCGTCGAGGCAGA
Organism: Dyella sp. CR10; assembly: GCF_055814425.1. Classification (NCBI taxonomy): domain Bacteria; kingdom Pseudomonadati; phylum Pseudomonadota; class Gammaproteobacteria; order Lysobacterales; family Rhodanobacteraceae; genus Dyella; species Dyella sp. CR10. The sequence goes on along the minus strand of NZ_CP185986.1, from coordinate 1,457,853 downwards.
GAACCAGGCGGACGCCGAACCCGGCGACGCCCCGAAAGACACCGAGGAGTACCGCGCATGAATGCGCCGCAGAAATCCGTTTTGACCCTCAAGCGCGACGCGCGCCCCGCCGCCCCCGCCCTCGAAGAGCGCCTGCACAAGGTGCTCGCCAACGCAGGCCTGGGCTCGCGCCGCATGCTCGAACAGCGTATCCAGGCCGGTGAAGTCGAAGTCAACGGCAGCCCCGCCGGCATCGGCGCGAGCGTGCACGCGGGCGACCGCGTGGTGATCGACGGCAAGCAGTTCGTCGTCGCCACCGACAACCGCGACGAAACCGAAGTGCTGGTCTATCACAAGCCCGAGGGCGTGGTGACCACGCGCGAAGATCCCGAAGGCCGTCCCACCGTGTTCGAGCAGTTGCCGCGCCTGAAAGGTGCGCGCTGGGTCGCCGTAGGCCGCCTGGACATCAACACCACCGGCCTGCTCCTGCTCACCACCGACGGCGAACTGGCCAATGCGCTGATGCATCCGCGCAGCGGCCTGGAGCGCGAGTACCTGTGCCGCGTCCATGGTGAGGTGCCCGATGAGATCATCGAGAAACTGAAAGCCGGCGTGGAGCTCGAAGACGGCCCTGCCCGCTTCGACGAGATCGGCGTGATCAGCCGCGGCGGCAGCCATAGCTGGTTCCGCGTGGTGATCCGCGAAGGCCGCAACCGCGAAGTGCGCCGGCTGTGGGATTCCCAGGGCTTCCTGGTGAGCCGCCTCAAGCGCATCCGCTACGGCAGCGTCGAGCTGCCTCGCATGCTGCGCCGCGGCGATTGCGAGGCACTGGACGAGGAAGCCGTGAAGCAGCTGCGCGAGACCAGCGGCCTCGGCGCGCCGCAGCCGGTGCTGACACTCAGCCCGGTCCTGCACCAGCGCCGCGCCACTCGCAACGTCACCGAATACCGCCCGGAGCGCGGTGCCGGCAACGCCTGGAGCGGCTCCTATCACGACGAAGCACGCGAACTGCGCGCATTCGACCGCATCCGCGAGGAGCCGGCGCGCGGCAAGCAGCAGCGCCGCCGTCCCGGCAAGGAAGTGAACGGCAACGTGGCGCGCCCCGAGCGCGCGCCGGCGGCCGGTCGCCGCAAGGGCAAGCGCGGCGTCGCGCCGGGCCAGGAGCTGCCCTCCGTGCGCACCTGGTTCGCCGGCGAGAGCCGTGAAGGCGGCAGCCCGTCCCAGGGCCAGGGCCAGGGTTACGGCGGCGGCAACCGCCGTGGCGGCGGCAAGCGTGGCCCGGCGGGCCAGGCGCAAGGCGGTGGCAATCCCTATGGTGGTTTTGGCGGCGGCGGTAATCGCGGTGGCTTTGGCGGCGGCCAGGGCAAGGGCGGACGTCCGCAGGCGCGTAGCGGCGGCAATCGCCCGGGTGGCCAGGGCGGCGGCAATCGCCCGACCCAGGGTGGCGGCAATCGTCCTGGCAGCGGCGGCCGCCCACACGGTGGCGGCCGTGGCGGTCCGCGTGGTGGCAATCGCTGAGCAACGCGATGAACGCGGTCCGCATCTACCACAACAGTCGCTGCTCCAAATCACGCGCGACCTTGGCGTTACTGCAGGAGCGCGGGTGTCAGTGCGAGGTGATCAATTATCTCGACACGCCTCCCAGCGTGGAGGAACTGGTCCAGTTGCTCGATCAGCTCGGCATGACTCCGCGCGAACTGATCCGCAAGGGTGAAACGGAGTACGCCGAGCTGGGCCTGGACGATCCTGCATTGAGCGACTACGAGCTGATCGCCGCGATGTCCCATCATCCACGCCTGATCGAGCGTCCCATCGTGGTCGCCAACGGCAAGGCCAGGCTGGGACGCCCGCCAGAATCGGTGCTGGGCATTCTGTAGCGCCCACAAAAAAGGCCGCCTCAAGGGCGGCCTTTTTTCATGCGCAAGGGCGCTGCCTGTTCAATCGAGGCGCAATGAAAATTCGTCCGCATCCATCCAGGCCGGGAACCGCTCGCGATGCGCCAGCAAGGGCGCCGGGTCCAGCATCACCGTCGCCACTTGTTCCTGCGCCCCCAGTTCGATCAGCGGCTCGCCCACCGCATCGATCACCGCGCTGTCACCGGCATACGGCAGGTCGTTGCCATCCACGCCGACGCGGTTGAGGCCGACCACATAGCTCAGGTTCTCGATCGCGCGGGCGCGCAGCAGCGTGCGCCAGGGCTGGCGGCGCGGGGCGGGCCAGTTGGCGACGAACAGCGCGAGGTCGTAATCCATCCCACCCGCCGCCGATTCCACGCGCCGGTTGCGCAGCCACACAGGGAAGCGCAGGTCGTAGCAGACCTGCGGAAGAATGCGCCAGCCCTTCAACTCCACGATCAGGCGTTCATGACCGCCGCCATAGCGCGTGTGTTCGCCGGCCATGCGGAACAGATGGCGCTTGTCGTATTGCGCGAAGCTGCCATCAGGACGCACCCACAGCAGGCGGTTGTAGACCGTATCGCCTTCGCGGATCGCCAGACTGCCGCACAGGGTCGCATCTACCTCCTGCGCCAGCGCGCGCAGCCAGGCCACGCCCTCGCCGTCCATCGTCTCCGCGCTCACGCGGGTGTCGTTGCTGAAACCGGAAAGGAACGTTTCCGGCAGCACCACCAGATCGGTCCTGCCGGCGAGACCGCGCACCAGTTCGCCGTAATACTCGCGATTGGCCGTCGCGTCATGCCAACGCGTGGCGCCCTGGACCAAGCTGACGCTCAGAGTTTGCATAGACGCTCCGCTGCCGCTTCCATGGTCGCATCGCTCTTGGCGAAACACAGGCGCACCAGGCGGGTCTCCGGCGCCGTTTCGTAGAACGGCGCCAACGGAATCGCCGCCACGCCGGCTTGCTTGACCAGCCACTCGCAGAAAGCCAGATCCGGCTCTTCGCGAATAACGGAGTAATCGACCAGCTGGAAATAGCCGCCCGGCACGTCCAGCAGCTTCAGCCGCGACGGCTTCAGCAGTGCGCGAAAGCGATCGCGCTTGGCCTGATAGAACGCCGGCAATTCCAGGTAGTGCTCGGGGGTGCTCGCCATGAATTCGGCGAACGCGACCTGTGCGGGATGAAACGTGCAGAAGGTGAGGTACTGATGCACTTTGCGGAACTCAGCCGACAGCGTCCTGGGCGCCACTGCATAGCCCACCTTCCAGCCCGTGCAGTGGTAGGTCTTGCCGAACGAAGACACCACGATGCTGCGCTCGGCCAGTTCAGCATGGCGCAGTACGCTCTGATGCAGCGCACCGTCGAACACGATGTGCTCATAGACCTCGTCGGAGAGCACCACGATCTCGGTATCGCGCACGATCGCCGCCAGTTCGTCCAGGTCGGCGGCGGACAACACCGCGCCCGACGGATTGTGGGGGCTGTTGACCAGGATCATCCGCGTACGCGGCGTGATGGCGTCGCGCACCCGCTGCCAGTCGATGCCGAAGCTCGGGACGGTCAGCGGGATATGCACCGCCTTGGCACCCTGCAGCTCGATCGCCGGCTCGTAGCTGTCGTAAGCCGGATCGAACACGATCACTTCGTCGCCCGCACGGACCACCGCCGCGATAGCGGCAAACAGAGCCTCGGTAGCGCCGGAGGTGACCGTGACATCCGTATCGGCGTTGACGCGGCGCCCGTACATGCGCTCGGTCTTCAGCGCAATCTGTTCGCGCAGCGTCGGCAGACCGATGCCCGGCGCATATTGATTGCGCCCTTCGGCCATCGCGCGCGTGATCGCATCGCGCAGTGCCTCCGGCGGTTCGAAATCGGGAAAGCCCTGCCCCAGATTGACGGCTTTGTGCTCCACCGCGAGCTGGCTCATCACACTGAAGATGGTCGTGCCCACCTTCGGAAGCTTGGTGTCGATATGCATGGGGCCTTGGGTGTTTGGAAGTCCAAACGCAGATGCTAGCACGCAGCGCCGCCAAGCCCTGCCGCTTGGCACACCGCCCGGATCAAACCTCCGGGCATGGCCGCTTACGGCATTCCTCGTGCTTGCGCAGCGTCGTCTCCGGCAACCGCTCGGCGAGGAAATCGACAAAGGCGCGCACGCCGGGCAGCAGGCCGCGCCGGCTGGGATAGACGAAGTGCATGGTGCCCTCCGGCACGCTCCAATCCGGAAGCACTACTTCCAGATCGCCATTGCTGATCGCCGGTGCGCAGACGAATTCCGGCAACAGCGTCACGCCAATGCCGCGGCGGGCGGACTCCAGCAGTACCGAGAAGTCGCCGCAGACCAGGCGCGGCTGGATGTCCACCACGACACGCTCGCCATCCGCCCCGAGCAGCTCCCAGCTCTGCGCGCCTTCGTGCTCGTTCATTGCCAGCGCAGGCATCGACGACAAGTCGGCCGGTACTTTCGGGCGCCCCCATTGCTTGAGCAGCGCCGGGCTGGCCACGGGCAGCACGCGCGACTGCCCGAAGGTACGCATCACCAGCGTCGCGTCGGTGTCCAGCTTGCTGCGCACGCGGATCGCCAGGTCCACGCCCTCGCCGATCAGGTCCACTCGACGGTTGGTGGCCTGCAGCCGTACCTGCACCTTCGGATACTGCGCGAGGAAATCCGGAAGGACATGCGCCACGATGGTCTGCGCCAGCGAATTGGGGCAGCTCACGCGCACCACGCCGCGTGGCTCGGCCCGCAGTTCGTCCACCGCATCCTGCGCGGCGCGCGCTTCCTCCAGCACGGCGCGGCAATGCGTGTAGAAGCGCTCGCCCACCTCGGTGACCACGAAACGGCGCGTGGTCCGCTGCAGCAGGCGCACGCCAAGGCGCTCCTCCAGCTGCGCAATGCGCTTGCTCAGACGCGACTTGGGAATGCCCAGCGCCCGCCCGGCCGCCGAAAAGCCGCCATGCTCGACGACCGAGGCGAAGAAGTAGAGGTCGTTGAGATCCTGCAAGGCGCCATCGAGTACAGTCATCTTTGTTTCCAATTCAGAACAATTAGTTCGCAAATGACCATCTTATCGGTCGATTGTTCCAAGAATATCGTTATTCCCGTCGCCGACACACCGCCGGCCCCTGATCGAGGAATAGCCATGAAGCTCCTGCATATCGATTCCAGCTCCCTGGGCAGCCACTCCGTTTCGCGCGGCCTGACCGCCTCCATCGTAGCCGAGCTCGTCCGCGAGCAGCCCGGTGCGGAAGTGACCTACCGCGACCTGGCCGCCCGGCCCCTCCCCCATTGGAGCCCGGTGGCCGATGCCGCCGATCCGGCTGCCGCGCTCGGCACGGAGGTGCTGGAAGAGTTCCTGGCGGCCGACGTGATCGTGATCGGCGCGCCGATGTACAACTTCTCGATCCCCAGCGCACTCAAGGCCTGGATCGACCGCGTGGCGGTCGCCGGCAAGACCTTCCGCTACACCGCCGAGGGCCCCGAGGGCATGGCCAAGGGTAAGCGCGTGATCATCGCCTCCAGCCGCGGCGGCTTCTACGGCACCGGCACCGCCGGCCAGCCGATGGACTTCCAGGAGCCCTACCTGCGCGCCGTGCTCGGCTTCCTCGGCATTACCGACATCGAATATGTCCGTGCCGAGGGTGTGAATGTCAGCGCCGACCACAAGGCGGAAGCCCTGAAGACCGCGCAGGCCACGATCGGCGTCGTCGCCCGCAAGGCCGCCTGAGCCTCCACTCGCTCCACATCGATCCCCCTCCGGACTGGCGCCGCGCCATTCAGCGCGCGGCGTCGGTTTGTCCGGCCTGATAGACCGCCTTGCCATCCACCCAGGTACTGAGCGGCTTCAGATCAGCGATCTGCCGCGGCTCGATCTGCAGCGGATCGGCATTGAGCAGCACGAAGTCCGCACGCATGCCTTCCTTCAGCATGCCCACTTCGTGCTCCATGAAGGCCGCATACGCGGCGGCGCGCGTGAAGCCGACCAACGCCTGGATGCGACTGACCTTCTGGTCCGGTAGCCAGCCGCCCGGGGGCTGACCCTTGAGGTCCTGGCGGGTGATCGCCGCATAGAGGCCGAGCATCGGATTCGGGCTTTCCACCGGAAAATCGGAGCCGAAAGCCAGCGGCACCTGTTCGTGCAGGAAGCGTTGCCAGGCGTAAGCGCCCTTCAGCCGCTCATTGCCCAGGCGCTGCGCTGCCCATGGCATGTCAGAGGTGGCGTGGGTCGGCTGCATGGACGCGATCAGACGCAGCTTGGCGAAGCGCGGGATATCGTCCAGCGCGACGATCTGCGCATGCTCCACGCGCCAACGATGATCGCTGTCCGCATCCTTGCCCAATACGGCCTGATAGGTATCCAGCACGGTGCGGTTGCCGCGATCGCCGATCGCATGCGTGGCGACCTGTACGTGGCAGCCATGCGCCTTTTCCACGGCGACGCGATAGTCCTGCGGCGAAGTCACGAAGATCCCGCGGTTGCCATGATCGTCGCTGTAGTCCTGCAACAACGCGGCGCCGCGGCTGCCTAGCGCACCATCCATGTAGAGCTTGACGGTGTGCATGCGCAGGTGACCGCCGGAGTCGGCCCACTGCCCACCCTGCATACACAGCCAGTCCAGCGCGGCGTGGTTGCCGTCGGCCATCTCATACAGGCGCAGCGGGATATCCCCGTCCCTCGCCATCTTCTGCAGCACTCTGAAATCATCCAGGCTCACGCCAGCGTCGTGTACGCCGGTCAGGCCCTGCGCCACCAGTTCCTTGAACGCACGCGCGTAAGCTTCACGGGTCTGCTCCGGGGTGAGCGCCGGCACCGCGGCGCCAACCAGCGGCTGCGCGCCATCGACCAGAACACCGGTCGCGCGCTTGCCGACACGGACGATACGTCCGCCGTCGGGCTGCCAGTCGCCATCCAACGACTTCGTCGCGTGCTTCATCGCGGCAGTATTCGCCCAGGAGGCGTGGCCATCGATGCGCTCGAGGAAGACCGGACGATCGGGGAAGGCTTCATCCAGATCAGCCGCGCTGGGAAACTGCTTGTCCGGCCACAGGTTCTGGTCCCAGCCATGACCGATCACCCAAGCGTCCTTGGGCAACTTCGCCGCGAAGTCCTTCAACCGCTGCAGGATCTCGGCCTTGGAGCGGGTGCCGACCAGATCGGCCTGTCCGCGCACCATGCCCAGGCCGAGCACATGACCATGGGCGTCGATCAGACCGGGAATGACGGTGGCGCCATGAGCGTCGATCTTGCTGGCATCCGGATACTGCTGCTGCACCTCTTCCGCACCGCCTACCGCGAGCAGGCGCCCGTCATCGCTCCAGGCCAGCGCACCGGCCTGCGGCTTGTCCGGATCCAGCGTATGTATGCGGGCATTGACCAGTACGGTAGCCGCATGCAGCGGCCCCATGGAAAGCGCCAGCAGAACGGCGGCGGCGAGACAGCGGGACAAAGGCATGCGAGGCGTCCTGGTAAGGGAATCGTCCCACTTTGCCCGCGTCCAGGCAGATATGACAAGAATCGGATGGCCATCCCCCCGCCAACTCAGATCGCGCCGGCAACCGCCCTCGCGATACGGTTCTCGTACTGCGCCAGCCGGATGCTCGACTCTGTCCCGGGCAACTCCACGCAGACCGCCCGCCCGGAGCGCGCATGCTCGTCACGTGCGACTTCGCGCGCCAGCGTGATGGCCGGCCCCAGCCGGAGGTCGCTGAACAGGCAGAAGCCCGAGCGGCAGATGCTCCAATGACCTTCCGCCGATGGCTTGAGCGAATAGATGATCATTTGCGCGGCCCGAAAAAGTGGACACCGGTCGTCGGCAGGCTGCCCTGTGGCGTCAGCGCTCCGCCTGATTTACCGGTGAGGCAAGCATGCATTCCCTCAAGGATTCGTCCTATCAGGCCTTGGCGGCAGGATGTGTAGGCTTCGGACTACTTGGCTGTCAGTAAAAGATGTGACGCAGCGCAAAAATTGCTCGTCTACTGCGTCATGTATTTTGCTGTCGCGGCAGGTAGTTCAGGACAACCGATTGCGGCACGCCAGCCATCGGCAGCGACCGCCTCGGCTCCGGGCTATCGCCATGGGCTGGAACGCAAGCATAGAAAAGGCGCCCTGGGACGCAGGGCGCCAATGCTTGGACTCAGGGGCATGAGTCATGCAGAAGAACGCCCCGGTCATCGGCTGGCACGAGCTTGAGGCTCGCCGCCTGACTCGCGGGGCAGAGACAGCTTGCGCGCACTCCCACCCCGTCCCCTAGCGGCGAACCGCTCGGCTTTTTGTAGGGGATTTCTTATATCGCTTGTGGCGTAGTTCTCATGGCAGCCCCAGTTAACGTTATTCGCCCGGGTGCAACCGCTTCTCGTAGCGCCAGACTTCGAGATCATAGGGACCGGCATGGGTCTCCAGCCGACTGACGAAGGTACCAGCGAAATGCCAACCGCATTTGCGATAGAAGCGAGCCGCCCGCTCGTTGCCGATCGCGCAGGCCAGCCACGCTACCGCATGGCCGCGCTCCGCCAGACGAGCCTCGCCATCAGCGATCAGCGAGGCCGCCAGACCTGTACCCCGCGCCTCGGCGGCGACGAACAGCTGGTACAACTCGTCGTCTTTGAGCATGCAAAAGCCGAGTGGCGCACCGTTCGGGCCGACCACGCGCACGTCATCCAGATGCGCCGCCAGGCGCTCGGCGAAACTTTCCAGCGTGCGCAGCCTCGCCAGCGCCTCCGGCAGGATCGCGGCGTGGGCGTCCCGCCAGCCGTCGTGCCATAACCGCGCGAGGGCCTGCACCTCGTCATTCGCCGCGGCGCGGATCGGCATAGGCATCGCTAGCTCGCACGTACCGCATTTCCGGTGGCCTGCCCGCACTCCGGACAGAAACGGCTACCTGCGGGAAGCTGCGCCTGACAACCGGAGCATTGGCTGGGGTCGCCCAGCCGATGGCCGCAGTCCGGACAGAATTTCCCGCCACGCGCCTCGCAACCGCATTGAGGGCAGACCAGCTGGCGTTCGGTCTTGACGTCCACTTTGCCCGCCATGCCTTTGCCGAATTCACGTGCGTTGTCACGTGCGGCATCCAGCTGCCCTTGGTGCCGCGCCGCTTGCACTTCCGTGGCGAGATCCGGCGCGCAGGTTTCGCACAGCCCTTTATCCGCGCTCCAGCAGCGATCGCAGACATAGTGGTTGCAACGGGCGCAGCGATGAAAGTGATGCTGTGCCGCGCCGATGGCGTCCTTGAACGCTGCATCTCGCGCCGTGCCCCAGCCTGCCTTCGCCAGTCCTTCCACCGCATTGTCGATGCCGTTACCCACACCGCCCAGCAAATTGCTGGCGAAGTTGCCGATCTCCCGCATCCACCCCGATGCCTGGCCGCTTCGATAAGGCGCGAAAGGCGAGCGCCACGTATCACTGCAGCTCTGGCAATAGAACTCGAACTGGAAACCCGCACCGGTGCCGTATTGCTGGCAGAGGTCACGGTAGTTGCTGGAAAAGTGCAGGTCGTCGCTCATCGTTCCCTCGACAGTGGGCGGCAGCTTGAATGGGAATCGGATTATGCCCAATACCCAAGCCCGAGGCTTGACCTTGCCCTGAGAAGTCGTGGCGCCACCACCATCGAACGCAGAACACACATATGGAAAAGGCCCCCGTTTCCGGAGGCCCAGTGGCGTCACTGTCCATCGCACCAAAACGCGACGTCAGCTGTTGTCGCGAACGTCCGTCGTCGGGCCATTGGTTTTGACTGAAGCGATGCCGTTCTCCATGGCCGACTTCGACGAGTACATCTCGCTCCTGCCGATCACCTCATGGTTCGCCGCTTTGAGCACGAAGTACGGCTCGTCAGACTTCGATGTCTTGCGCTCGTAGCGTGCGTCGTCCGGGCTGTTCTTCTGCACCGAAGCGATGCCGCCCTGGGCTGCGGACTTGGAGGTGTATCGCTCGCTGGTGAGGATCGTTTCCCCGTTCCCCGCCTTGAGATTGAACATGAATTGATCGCCACTCCGCTTCAGTTCATACCAACCCGCCACGGTCGCCTCCTTTCAGAGTATGGGCGGACTCGCCCTGGACACTGACACAGTGCACGAGAGCCGCACCGCTATCCTCGAACGCTGCGTCGAAGATGCTTGCCGCTATCTGGGCGGTGATCGTGGCTGGAATGAATACGGCACTGCTCGCGATCAGGTTCGCGCCAGCTATCAATCCTTGCTCACCGCCCCGACACTCGCCGGGAAGGAGGGTGCGTGATGTCCGACTCCCTTGCCGATGCCCTGCCACGCGAGATTGAGCGCGTCCAGGAGCTGCTTCCGCTATACGATGCGATCCCAACTGGCATTTTCGCCTCAACCATGATGCGCAACCCGATCAGGACTGCACATGCCGCCATGGTCGCGGGCGATGTCGTCGCCATGATCCGGTGTTACGAAGACCTCAAGGGGTATTCCGCATGACCGACCAGCAGAAGGTTGAGTTGTTGCCGTGTCCATTTTGTGGCGGCAAACCTATGAAAGGGTCCAGCTATGACGAAGACGTCCTCCTACACAACATCCGATGCAGGTGCGGCGCTGGGGTAAACGACTTCTTCGGACCCGAGGAGGCGATCGACGCCTGGAACACCCGGCAAGCCGCCGTCGCCCACGCGAGCAGCGAGGACAAGGGTGGGGAGGTGGTGGACCTGACTGACGACGATATCGAGCGTCTGTCATTGCAAGCCGGATGGGAAGGCAACCGGAAGTACATGACGAAGGCTGACTTCCATATCTGGTGCGATCGCATGCGCGCATTCGCCCTGCTCGCCTCACCACGCGCCACGGCGGAGGATGTGAGGGATGCGGGCGGTTGGCGTGAGATGGATTCCGCTCCAATCGACAAGCTGATCATGGGGGCTTGGTTCCGTTCGCCTGAATACACCGAGGTATTGCCAGTCATCTACTTATCCGAGTTAGGCAAGTGGATGAATCCTGATGACAAGAGCGATGACGAATACCCGAAGCCGGATATGTGGCATCCATATCCATTGGCTCCAAAGCATCGCGCGATCGACCAAGCCATTGCCGGCAAGCGGGGAGATGGGAATGGGTGAGCACACATTCGCGGCGCTTAAGAGCGGCGGCCACCTGGAGTTCTGGGGAAACGACTACCCCAAGTGCCCACACTGCGGGCATGTTTGCAACATCGAGGACATGGAGGCTTGGCATCTCTACGCGGAAGGCGATCACGAACTTGAGTGCCCGTCATGCGATGGCCAGTTCACCGTTAGCGTGACGGCCAAATACCTGTTCTCGACCTGCGATCAGGACGATGACGAGGATGACGGCGAGCGGGGTGAGGCGTGATGCCTTTAAAAGCCGTAGCCATGTGCGTAGTCAAGGACATCTCGAAGGTCCGACAGCGCCTCGCGCATGCTCTTGATATAGGGGGAAAGCTGCGCCTCGTAGTCAGCCGGAGCGGTCGTTCTGATATTGGTTGCCACCCACTGAGTTCTTCCCATGATCGATCGCAGCCTACCGGCGACAGCGCTCGTCTTTTGACCGAGATCGGAAGGAAGCAGCGAAAGCTTGTCCAGCCGACTTTCCAGAGCCGCGAGCGTGCCCAGACCGTCCTTGAGAAGGACGGTGGAGGACGGGGCTTTCCTTCCCTCGGCTTGCACCTGGAGGGCCCACTGCGAGGCTTCGGTCTTGGTGTCGAAGACCTGGCCCTGCCGCTGGCCACGGATCAGCACCTGCGCGCGCCACCGCTTTCCGACCTTGTAGATGCTGGCCATCCGTGTGCAATCCCCGCGTGCAAAAGCTGTGCAACAGGGTGCAACCTTGTGCAATTCGATGCAACTGAAAGCAAGAAAGGCCGCTCTCGCGAGCGGCCTAACTTATTGTTTCTTCGGAGATTGCAGCCTTTAGCTACCAGCTGCAATTCTGTAATGGTGCCCAAGGGGGGACTCGAACCCCCACGACTTGCGTCGCTACCACCTCAAGGTAGTGCGTCTACCAATTCCGCCACCTGGGCAGGTGTTGTTTGCTTACTTCTTCTTCGGTTCCGAAGCCGGGGCTTCGGTGGCGGCCTTCGCCGGCGCGGTGGCCGTCGGGACTTCGCCGTTGCTCTGCGCCGGAGTGGCCGCGGGAACCTCGCCGGCCGTGGCCGCCGGCTTGGTGGCCTGCGGGATTTCCGCGTTGGCCGGCGCCGAGGGCTGCGCATTCTGCGTGGCCGCGGGCTGGTTGGCAAGCCCGGACATCACGCCGAGATCGGCGCCATTGTTCTGCGGCGCACCATGACGACTCAGGTAGATACCCATGCCGAGGCTGAGCAGGAAAAACAGCGCAGCCAGCACGGCCGTGGCCCGCGTCATGAAGCTGGACGAACCGCGTGCACCGAACACCGTGGCGGAAGCACCGCCGCCGAAGCCCGAACCCGCATCGGCACCCGCCCCGCGCTGCATCAGGATCAGCACGATCATCGCGGCGGCGATCAGGATGTAGAAGACGCTGAAGATGACGAACATGGGTTTCCAGGAAGTCCGTGCGCTTATTGCGCAGCGGCGCAGATCTTGAGGAAATCGGCCGAGGTCAGGCATGCACCTCCGACGAGCCCCCCGTCCACATCCACTTGCGCGAACAATTCCGCGGCGTTGGCCGGCTTGACGCTGCCGCCATAAAGCAGCCGAGTCAGACGGGCGATCATAGCATCCTCTTTGGCCAATTGGCTACGGATGAAGGCATGGACCTCCTGTGCCTGTGCCGGTGTCGCGGTACGGCCGGTGCCGATGGCCCAGACCGGTTCGTAGGCGATCACCGCGGTATCGAAGCTGGCCACGCCGTTGAGTGCCAGCACGGCCCGCAACTGGCGGCCGATCACCGCCTCGGTCTCGCCCGCCTCGCGCTGCTCCAGCGTCTCGCCCACGCACAGTACGGGCGTCAGTCCGCCCGCACGGGCGGCGGCGAACTTGCGCGCGACCAGTTCGTCGCTCTCGTGGTGGTACTGGCGCCGCTCCGAATGCCCCACCAGCACCCAATGAGCCCCGATATCCGCCAGCATCGCCGCGGAGACCTCGCCGGTGTACGCGCCCTGCCCTTCGTGTTCGCTCACGTCCTGCGCACCGACACCAAGACCGGACTCAGCGTGACGCTCGACCAGCCCGGCGATATAGGGAAACGGGGGAAACACGGCCACGTCGATCGACGCAGGCATACCGGCCGCGATCTCGCTGGCCAGCCCCTCGGCCATCGAGCGGCTGCCGTGCATTTTCCAGTTACCGGCGACGAGCTTCTTGCGCATGGCCTGTCTCCCTTTCGCTAAAAACGCGGAAGCTTAGCGAGCACCCCCAGGACCGGCAACGGCACGGGCGCTGGCGCATTCGGCGAACTGACCGCAAGATCGCCGCTTTCGACCGCGCCCACAAGGAACCGGCATGTCGCAGTCCCGCCCCCTCAGCCTGGTGACCGGTGCTTCGGCCGGCATCGGCGCCGCCTTCGCCCGCGATCTCGCCGCGCGCGGCCATGACCTGGTCCTCACCGCGCGCCGCGTGGACCGCCTGGAGGCACTCGCGCAGACCCTGCAGGCCGCGCACGGCTGCGACATCACGGTGTTGCCGCTGGACCTGGCCGATCCCGCGGCCCCCCGGGAGCTATGCGAAGAGCTCGAACGACGCGGCCTCGCCGTCGACTGGTTGATCAACAACGCCGGCTACGGCCTGCCGGGCACGTTCGACGCCAATACCTGGGAGGCGCACGCGGCCTTCATCCAGGTATTGATGACCGCCCCGACCGAACTGGCCTGGCGCCTGTTGCCCGGCATGCGCCAGCGGCGCTATGGCCGCATCGTCAATGTCGCCTCGCTGGCCGGCCATGTGCCGGGCACCGCGGGACACACCCTGTATGGAGCATCCAAGGCGTACCAGATCAAGTTCTCGCAGTCGCTCGCGCTGGAGAACCGCCACCTGGGCGTGCATGTCTGCGCGCTATGCCCTGGTTTCACATGGTCGGAGTTCCACGATGTCACTGGCACCCGAGAACTGATGAACCAGATGCCCCGCTTTATGTGGCAGACCGCCGAAGATGTCGTGCGGGAAGCTTACGAAGCGGCCGAGCGCGGCGAGATCGTGCACGTCACCGGCCGCGTCAACCGCTTCATCAAATCACTGGTGAAGCTGATTCCGGACCGCATGGCTTTGTGGCTGTCCGCGCGCGAATCTCGACGTTATCGCCAATCCCCGCCGCAGTAGGCGCTCATCCGCCGATCCAGCGCGCCAGCAGGAACGCGGCGGCCGAGGCAAGGCCGCCCACCAGCATGGTCTGCATGGCGCCACGGAGCATGCCGATCCCGGTGAAGCGGGCCTTCGCGGCGCCGAAGATGCCTAGCGCGGCGAGCGTACAGACGACTGAAAACGGCAGCGCCCGCGATAACTGATCCACCAGCATGTACGGCAGCAGCGGCACCAGGCCGCCGAGCACATAGGCGCCGCCGATAGTGAGTGCGCTACGCAGCGCACGCCCGGGCTCGGGCTGCTCCAGCCCCAGCTCGAAACGCATCATGAAATCGACCCATTTGTCCGGATGGGCGCGGAAGTGAGCCAGGATGGGCGCGCAGGTGGCCCGGTCCAGGCCGTAGTGCGCGAGGATCTGCACCACCTCGTCCTCTTCGCGATGCGCCAGCTCGCGTACTTCGTAATGTTCACGGGCGCGTTCGGCCGCGTAGTGATCGGCATCGCCCCGCGCCGCAAGGTAGCCGCCCAGGCCCATCGCGATCGCGCCGGCGGCGATCTCCGCCACGCCGGCGACCACCACCAGCCGGCTCGCCGCCACCGCGCCGGAAAGGCCCGCAGCCAGCGCGAACGGCACGGTCAGGCCGTCGGCCATGCCGATCACCAGATCGCGCACCGTATCCGAGGCGGTGAAATGCTTCTCCGTATGAGGGGTCAGCGGCATGGCGGCGCTCCTTGGAAGGCGCCGCCACTCTACCGCCGACGTCGACCGCGCGACGGTATACGAAGGCGAATCACTGGCGTTTGCAGGTAAGCGTGTCGCCCACGACGAAGCGCCCTTCGCGCATCCGTTGCCAATCCACGCGAAGCGTGCCGTCCTGCTCGCGCACATAGACGAATTTCTGCGCCGGCTGCACGTCGGGCGCCGACATCCACGTCAATGTATCGCCCTCCCAGCCGCTTGAACTGAAACGGCGTGCGCCCCCCAGGCTGTCGATCACGACAGCATTGAATTGCCCGCTCTTCGCATCGTAGGTCCAGGCCTCGACGGCTTTGTAAGTCGCCGGCGCGAGATCATCGTGATGCTTGAGCACGATGGCGTCGCCGAGATCGGCTTCCAGGCGCATCACTGACGCGATGGTCTTGCCGCTGGCCGGGAAGACGCCATCGCAACGCCAGCTCCCCAGCAAGGGCTGCATGGCCTGGATCGAAGCGCCGGACGCGGTTGCCTCGGCGGCAGCGCCCGCCAGTGAAAGAACGAGGAAGAGAGATACGGCGCGCATCACGGCATCCCGAAGCGGAGATGCCGCGAGGCTAGCCCACTCCCGGCCGGTACGGACCGACCGGAAGTCATGCAGGGGACGATCAGATCAGCTTGATCTCGCGCAGGCGCTGCTGCAGATACTCGTGCGAAGTGATCGACGTGTCGTAGCGGCGCGGGTTGTCCGGCGTCACGCACTGCGGCAGCGGATCGAGCACCACGTCCGGGTTCGGATGCAGGAAGAACGGCACCGAATAACGCGGCTTGCGCGCATTCTCGTTCTGGGGATTCACCACGCGATGGGTGGTCGATGGGTACACGTGGTTGGTCAGGCGCTGCAGCATGTCGCCGATGTTCACCACGATGGCGTCGCCCTCGGTAGTGATCGGCAGCCATTCGCCTTCGCGGGTCAGCACTTCCAGGCCCTCGGCGCTGGCGCCGACCAGCAGAGTGATGAAGTTGATGTCCTCGTGGGCGCCCGCGCGCACGTTCGGGATATTCTCCTCGGCGATCGGCGGGTAATGGATCGGGCGCAGGATGGAGTTGCCCTGGTCGGTCTTGTCTTCGAAGTAGTTTTCCGGCAGCCCGATGTGCAGGGCCAGCGCGCGCAGTACGCGAGTGCCCAGCTGGTCCAGCGCTTCGAACAGGCCATAGCCACGAGGCTTGAAGGCAGGCACTTCTTCCGGCCACAGGTTCGGCGCCATCACGTCGGCGAAGCGGGAGTCGCGCGCGATCTCACGGCCTACGTGCCAGAACTCCTTGAGATCGGCGTACTTGCTGTCCTTGGCCGTTTCCACCTTGAAGGGGGTGTAGCCGCGCGCGCCACCAGTGCCGGGCACGTGATACTTCATCTTGGTTTCGGCGGGCAAGGCGAAGAACTGCTGGAACGCCTCGTAGGCGCCATCGATCAGCTCGGGCGAAATGCCGTGGCCGCTGATGCCGCAGAAGCCGTATTCACGATAGGCGGCGCCCAGTTCCGCAACGAAAGCGTCGCGGTCGGTCTCGTAACGGCGGATATCGAGGGTAGGAACCCGTTTGACGGTCGTATTCATGGTGTCGTGATCCACAGGTAGGCGTGCGGTCGATTTATCGAACCCGCCACCGCAGGGGCGGGGCACGTCGGGCCAATCCTTGGCGACCTGGGCAGGAGTCGGTGCGACAACACCGCCCCCGCTGGCTCACGAGCGTTCGGCGGCGGATTTTACGACTTCCGCCAGCTTCTCCGCCATCCGCCGCACCTCGGCCTCGTCGGCAGCCTCCACCGTCACGCGGACCAGCGGCTCGGTGCCGGAAGCGCGCAGCACCACCCTGCCCCGACCGCGCAGCGCGTCCTCGGTCTCGGCCAGCGCCTGCTTGACCTGATCGCTATGCAATGCCTCGCGAGCCCCCTGGGCGCGCACGTTGATCATGATCTGCGGCATCTTGCGCAGCCCCTGGCGCGCCTCCGCCAGGTCGCGTCCGCCCAGTGCCTCCAGCACGGCCAGCGCGGACACGATGCCGTCACCGGTGGTCGCGCGATCCAGGCACAGGATGTGACCCGACGTCTCGCCGCCGAGCAGGCCGTCGTGCTCCTTGAGCTTCTGCAGCACGTAACGGTCGCCAACGTTGGCGCGGATGAGCTCGATGTCCAGCGCACCCAGCGCCTGCTGCAGGCCGTAGTTGCTCATCAAGGTGCCGACCACCGGCCCCTTCAACCGCCCCTGCGCCTGCCAGGCCAGGGCGAGGACGAACAGCATGTCGTCGCCGTCCAGCAGCACGCCTTCGCGATCCACCATCTGCACGCGGTCGCCGTCGCCGTCGAAGGCGATGCCTACGTCGGCGCGATGTTCGAGCACGGCCAGCTGCAAAGCTTGCGGATGGGTCGAGCCGACACCCAGGTTGATGTTGAAACCGTCCGGTTTGTGGCCGATCGTGATCACGTCCGCGCCGAGTTCGGAGAAGACCTTCGGCGCCACCTGGTAAGTCGCGCCGTTGGCACAGTCCAGCACGATGCGCAGGCCGCGCAGCGTGAACTGGCTATCCACCAGCGTGCGCTTGCAGAATTCCACGTAGCGACCGCCGGCGTCATCGATGCGGCTGGCCTTGCCCAGGCGCTCGGAAGGCTCGGTCGTGAACTCGCCGTCCAGCCCCTCTTCGATCGCCAGCTCCACCTCATCGGAGAGCTTCTCGCCCGTGGCGGAAAAAAACTTGATGCCGTTGTCTTGATGCGGATTGTGCGAGGCGCTGATCACGATACCGGCCTGCGCGCGCAGCGAACGGGTGAGGAACGCCACGGCTGGCGTCGGCATCGGCCCCAGCAGTCCCACATCCACGCCGGCGGCGACCAGGCCCGCCTCCAGCGCCGCCTCGAACATGTAGCCGGACACGCGGGTGTCCTTGCCGATCAGCACCTTCGGCCGCCGGCCTTCCCGGGTATCGCGCGCCAGCGCAACGCCCGCCGCGCGCCCCAGGCGCAGCATGAAGTCGGCGCTGATCGGCCACTGGCCGACCGGACCGCGGATGCCATCGGTACCGAAGTATTTGCGTTCGCTCATAGGGGATCCTGTAACGCGCCGGAAGGGGCGCGGTGGTTGGTCTCTTATTCGTCGTCCGGCCAGCGTGGCGCCGGCGGACGATCATCGCGGCGCACCGCCGGCTCCCCTGCAGCCACGGCCTGCCATACCGCCAAAACATCGACCGTAGCGGCTACATCATGTACGCGTACCATACGGGCGCCACGTTGCACGGCGATGAGCGCCGCGGCCGCGGAACCTGCCGCGCGCTGTGCCGGCTCGCCACGCCCGGTGAGCTGGCCGATCATGGATTTGCGCGAAAGACCCACATAGCACCCGCTGCCCAGATCGGCGAACCGCTGCAGTGCGCGCAGCAGCGCAAGGTTGTGCTCCAGGCTTTTGCCGAAGCCGAAGCCCGGGTCGACCATCACCCGCCGCTTGTCGATGCCGGACAGTTCGCAGGCGAACAGCCGATCGGCGAGAAACCGGTGCACCTCGCCCACCACGTCGTCGTACCGCGGGTCGTCCTGCATGCCGCGCGGCTCGCCTTGCATGTGCATCAGGCATAGGGGCACGCGCAGCTCGGCGGCGGCGTCCAGCGCGCCGTCGCGGCGCAGCGCATAGACGTCGTTGATCATGCCGGCGCCGGCGGCGACTGCCGCGCGCATCACTTCGGGCTTGGAGGTATCCACCGCGATCGGCAGCGACGTGCGGGCCGCCAGTTGCTCGATCACCGGAATCACGCGGCGCAGTTCTTCCTCCACCGGCACGTCATCCGCGCCGGGACGAGTCGATTCTCCGCCTACATCCAGCATATCCGCGCCCTCTTCCGCCAAGCGCAGGCCATGGGCCACCGCCGCTTCGGCGGTGGCATGGCTGCCGCCGTCGGAGAACGAATCGGGCGTGACATTGACGATGCCCACGACACGCGGGCGGTCGAGCACGAGGCGCCTGCCGGCGCAGTCGAGCACGGGGGCGAAAAGGTCGGCTGACATGCGCGCTCCTGTTTGATGCAGGCTTCGGAAGCGGGCCGTCAGCCCGCGCCGCCCAGCGCGCCCATGAACTGCCGGTAATAGCGCAGCTCCTCGATGGAGTCGCGGATATCCGACAGCGCGGTATGCGCCGATTCCTTGCTGAAGTTCTTGCAGATGCTTGGCGACCAGCGGCGCGACAGCTCCTTGAGCGTGGACACGTCGAGGTTGCGGTAGTGGAAATAGCGCTCCAGGCGCGGCATCTGGCGATGCATGAAGCGGCGATCCTGGCAGATCGAATTGCCGCACATCGGCGACTTGCCCGCAGGCACCCAGGCTTTGAGGAAATCGAGCGTGGCCTGCTCGGCTGCCGTATGGTCGTCGGCGGACGCGAGCACCTGCTCCCACAGCCCGGACTTGCGATGCTGATTGCGGTTCCAGGCGTCCATCGCCTCCAGCCGCTCCGACTCGTGCCGGATGGCGAACACCGGCCCCTCGGCCAGGATGTTCAGTTCCTTGTCGGTCACGATGGTGGCGATCTCGAGAATGGAGTCGTTATCGGTATCCAGGCCGGTCATTTCCAGATCGATCCAGATCAGGTTGTCGTCGTTCGCTTGGCTCATGCGCCCTCCTGGCCACGCAGTCTAGCAGCAGGCCGCACGCGGCCCGAGTGTGCGGGCCCGGCCCGGGGGCAGTCATGTGCGGGCGCGCACATCGGCCACGCGCCTCCATGCGATCATCCCGCCATGCAGACCTTCTTCTGGCACGACTACGAAACCAGCGGCGCCGATCCCTGGCGCGACCGCCCGCTGCAGTTCGCGGGCATCCGCACCACGATGGACCTGGAAATCGTTGGTGAACCGGTGATGTTCTTCGGCAAGCCTCCACGCGAGATGCCGCCTCATCCGGAAGCCTGCCTGATCACCGGCATCACTCCCCAGCAGGCCGAGCGCGACGGCCTGGGCGAGGCCGACTTCGCCGCACGCGTGCACGAGCAGCTGGCTGCACCGGGCACCTGCGGCGTGGGCTACAACTCGCTGCGCTTCGACGACGAGTTCACGCGGCAGATGCTCTACCGCAACTTTCACGAACCCTACGGCCGCGAGTGGGAGAACGGCAATTCGCGCTGGGACCTGATCGACCTGGTACGCATGTGCGCCGCGCTGCGCCCGGAGGGCATCGAGTGGCCCCTGCGCGAGGACGGCACCCTGAGCTTCAGGCTCGAGCACCTCGCCGCCGCCAACCACCTTCAACAGGAGCGCGCGCACGATGCACTCTCCGACGTGCACGCGCTGATCGGCCTGGCGCGCCTGATCCGGGTGCGCCAGCCGCGCCTGTGGGATTGGCACTTCGCCCTGCGCCGCAAGCAGAAAGTGTTCGAACTGCTGGACGTGGTCGGCATGACGCCCGTGCTGCATGTGTCCTCGCGCTACCCGGCCAGCCGCTTCTGCCTGGCCATCGTCGCGCCGATCGCCCAGCATCCGACCCGGTCGGGCGAGATCATCGTGTACGACCTGTCGGTCGATCCCTCGCCACTGCTGGCCCTGGACGAGGACGAGATCGCCGACCGCGTGTTCACCGCCCGCGCCGATCTGCCCGAGGGGATCGAACGCATCCCCCTGCGTACCGTGCGCGCGAACCGCGCGCCGGCGCTGGCGCCGCTGTCGGTGCTCAAGGGTGCCGATACCGCGCGCCTGCAACTGGATGTGGAGCGCTGCCTCGCCCACCGCGACCAGCTCGCCGCCATCGACGGCCTGGCCGAAAAGCTGCGCCGCGTCTTCCAGCGCGCCGCCGACCTGCCGCCGCCGGCCGACCCCGAGCTGGCTATCTACAGCGGCTTCCTGCCCGACGCGGACAAGCGCCTTCTGGCGGAAGTGCGCGCCGCGCCGCCCGAACAGCTGGGAGTACGCACCTTTCCGTTCCGCGATGCCCGTTATCCGGAACTGCTGTTCCGTTACCGGGCGCGCAACTGGCCGGAAACTCTCACGCCTGACGAACGCGAACGCTGGGACGCCTTCCGTCGTGAGCGGCTGACCAAGCCGACGCCACTGACCAGCCTCACCCTGGACGATTACTTCGCCCGCATTGCGCTGCTGCGCGCCGAACATGCGAACGATGCGACCAAGCTCGCTCTGCTCGACCAGTTGCAGGTCTGGGGCGACACGCTCGCCGCGGATCTCGCCCCCTTGCCCGCCTGACGCCAAGAGAACCATGGCCACTGCTTACTTCACCCCCGCGACGTTCCGCTTCCTCCGTGCGCTGGACCGCAACAACAACCGCGAATGGTTCCAGGCGCACAAGGCCGAATACGAACGCGATGTGCGCGACCCGTTCCTGCAACTGATCGCCGACATGCAGGCGCCGCTGAGCAAGATCAGCGCCTATTACCGCGCCGATGCCCGCAAGAACGGCGGCTCGCTGTTTCGTATCTATCGCGATACGCGTTTCTCCAACAACAAGGAACCGTACAAGCCCTGGCAGGGTGCGCGCTTCTTCCACGAGCGCCGGCACGAGATCCCCGCGCCGTCGTTCTACGTGCATATCCAGTCGGGCGACTGCTTCGCCGGCGGCGGCATGTGGCATCCGGAGCCGGATGCGCTGAAGCGCATCCGCGCCTTCCTTGCCGACAATCCGGCGGCCTGGAAGCGCGCCACGCAGAGCAAGGCCTTCCGTGAGCACTTCACCTTCTGGGGCGAGGCGCTGACCCGCCCGCCGCGCGGCTTCGATCCGGCGCACGAGCTGATCGAGGACATCAAGCGCAAGGATTTCGCCGCTGGCGAAGGCTTCGACGAGAAGCTGGCCTGTTCGGCCGAACTGCGCCCATGGCTGGTCGAGACCTATAAGCGGCTGGCGCCGATGATCGATTATCTGTGCGCCACCCAGGAACTGGATTTCTGACCAGGCGGCATCCCGGCGACGCGATTACTGCTCGTGGAAGGTCCGCCGTGTCCTCAACAGATACAGCGCACAGGCCACTCCCACCACGGCAGTGATCGCAACGTAGTGCGCCGGCGCCATCGCACCCAGCTTCGCAGCCAGGTAAGCGATCAGCGGCGGCGTGATCGCACCGAACACGGCATAGGCGATGTTGTAGGAAAACGACAGGCCGGAAAAGCGTACGGCTGGTGGAAACACCGCCACCATCACCGCCGGGATCACGCCCACCACGCCCACACACAGGCCGGCCAGCGCGTACAGCAGCATGAAATGCTCCGCCCCCTGCCCCAGGTCGCGGTATAGCAGGTAAGTGCTGACCAGCAGTGCCAGCGAGCCGACCAGCAACGAGCGCCCGCGCCCGAAACGATCCACCGCCAGCCCACCGCCGATGCAACCGAAACACAGCATCAGCGCTGCAAGGCTGTTACCGCGGAATGCCAGCGACTGCGGCAGATGGAAGCTGCTCTGTACCAGTGTCGGCGTCATCAGGATCACCACCACGATCGCCGCGGTCAGCATCCAGGTCACCGCCATGCACAGCAGCACGCCGTCCAGGTGACCGGTGAGTACGCGCTTGAGCGGCAGTTCGCTGGCCAGCTCCTTGCGCTCGCGCATCGCCGCGAATACCGGCGTCTCGCTCAGCCAACGGCGCAGCCATACCGCGAAGAAACCGAACACGCCACCGAGAATGAAGGGGATGCGCCAGCCATAGGCCACCACCTTGTCCGTTCCCATCCCGCTGATGCCCGCAGCAACCAGCGAGCCGATGAGAATGCCGGCGGTGAGGCCAGAGGTGAGGCTGGCGCAAGCGAAGCCCACGCGTCCGGCCGGCGCATGCTCGGCCACGAAGACCCAGGCTCCCGGCACTTCACCACCGATCGCGACACCCTGCACCACGCGCAGCAACAACAACAGGATCGGCGCCAGCACCCCCATGCCCAGCCGGGCATCCAGCTGCGCGAACGTGGGCAGCAGGCCGATACACAGCGTCGGCAGCGCCATCAGGAACACGCTCAGGGTGAACATCCGCTTGCGCCCCGAACGGTCGCCGAAGTGCGCCATCACGATGCCGCCCAGCGGCCGGGCGAGATAGCCGGCCGCGAAGATGCCGTATACCTGCACCTGCGCCAGCCATTCGGGCATGTCCGCGGGAAAGAACAGCTGACCCAGCATCTTGGTGAAAAACACGAATACGACGAAATCGTAGAACTCCAGCGCGCCGCCGAGAGCGGCCAGGCCAAGGGTGCGGAAGTCGTTGCGGGTCAGCGGCGAGGTGTCCAGCGAAGGCACGGACGGAGCGGCTTGCATCATCGTCGGCAGCGGGGAGCATGGCGGAAGGTTCGCGGACCATAGCACCCAGCGCCACCGGATGCTGCCGCCAGAAGTGTACGAATCCGATATTCCATTCCACCGACCGTTTGCTAGGCTAGCGGCGCGCCGGAGAAGGACCCCCGGGGCAGTAGGGGCAATCAAAGCACGTCCGTTTGGCCTTCCCTTCCCGCCTTCGCAAGGAGACCTGCTCATGAGCATTGGCAAGCGCTTGACCGCCGAATTCTTCGGCACTTTCTGGCTGGTATTCGGCGGTTGCGGCAGCGCCGTGCTGGCCGCGGCATTTCCCGGTCTTGGCATCGGCTTCGCGGGCGTCGCGCTCGCCTTCGGCCTCACCGTGGTGACCATGGCATACGCCGTGGGCCATATTTCCGGCGGCCACTTCAATCCGGCCGTCACGGTGGGTCTGTGTGCCGGCGGCCGCTTCCCGGCCAAAGACGTGGTGCCTTACATCGTCGCCCAGGTCATCGGTGCCATCGCCGCCGGTGGCGTGCTCTACATGATCGCCAGCGGCAAGAGCGACTTCAATGCCAGCACAGGCTTCGCCTCCAACGGCTATGGCGATCATTCCCCGGGCGGCTATTCCCTGCACGCCGCAATCGTGGCCGAACTGGTCCTCACCGCGTTCTTCCTGCTGGTGATCCACGGCTCGACCGACAAGCGCGCGCCGGCCGGCTTCGGCCCCCTGGCCATCGGCCTGGCCCTCACCTTGATCCACCTGATCAGCATCCCGGTGACCAATACGTCGGTGAACCCGGCGCGCAGCACTGGCGTGGCGATCTTCCAGGGCAGCTGGGCGCTGCAGCAGCTGTGGGTGTTCTGGCTGGTGCCGCTGATCGGCGGCGCGATAGGTGGCCTGATCTACCGCCACCTGCTCGAAAGCAAGGACTGACCGCAAACCATAAAGGCCGGGCGCCTGGGCATCGGGAAGATGCTCCAGGCGCCCGGCCTTTTTCCTGGGTGTGTCAGCGGCTCAGTTGGTGCGGCGGAACATCATGCCGGCGCCCAGCGCGATCAGCGCCAGCGGCCACCAGGTGGCGAACAGCTGGCCCAGCCTCAGGTCGACGCCGAGATTGCGTAACAGAAACAGCACGCCGATGACGATCAGAATGACGCCGGGTACGCTGGGTTTCATCGAAGTCTCGTAGTGGTCGGTACGGCGGCCACTCTGCGGGCGCGGCCCAAGGGAGTCAATCCGTCGCGGACAGCCATTCCGCGCCTGTTGGGAAAGCCTTCCTAGGCCTCGGCGAACGGGAATGCCAGCACCTCGGCGATCGCATCGGTACCGGCCAGGCACATCAGCAGCCGCTCCATGCCCATGGCTACGCCGGCGCAATCGGGCATCGCATCGAGCACGGCCAGCAGGTGCTCGTCCAACGGGATCTCACGTAGATCACGTCCACGGCGCACCGCGTTGTCGCGCTCGAAGCGCCTGCGCTGTTCGGCTCCGTCGTTGAGTTCGTGGTAGCCATTGGCCAGCTCATAACGCCCCAGGTAAAGCTCGAAGCGCTCGGCCATCGGCGGATCGCCCGGCCGGATGCGCGCGAGCGCACACTGGCTGGCCGGATAATCGTGGATCACGGTGATGCGATCACGCGGAAAGGCCGGCTGCAGCTTGTGCGTGATCAGCAGATCCAGCCAATCGTCGCGCCCCAGTCCTTCCGGGCCGATCCCATAGCCGGCCAGCGGCGCGCGCAGCTCGTCGATGGACGCATGGATCGGATCCAGCCCCAGCTCATCGAGGAACAGCTGCCGGTAACTTTCCACCACCACTTCGGCACGGCGGCCGACCAGGCCCAGAGCCGCCTGCACCAGCGTAATGGCCTCCTCCATCAGCTGCCGGTGATCCCAGCCCACGCGGTACCACTCCAGCATGGTGAACTCGGGATTGTGCCGCCCGCCCGCCTCGCCATTGCGGAACACGCGGCCGAGTTCATAGCAATCGCCTACGCCGGCGGCGAGCAGGCGCTTGAGCGGATATTCCGGCGAGGTGCGCAGCCAGCGCTCGCGCGGGCCGGCATCGACGTGGCCGCTGAATTGCGTGCTGAAACTCTCGATGTTCGGATCTGTGTTGCCGGCCGCCGACAATATCGGCGTCTCCACTTCCAGCACGCCGCGTTCGGTGAAAAAGCTGCGTACCAGCGCATTCAAGCCGGCGCGCAGTTGCAGCGACGCCCGGCTGCGCGGCAGCGGCACGACACGGCGGGAATCCTTCGCCGTCATGCCCCGCCCTCGTGTTCGGCCAGGAGGGCCAGCAGGCGTGCCTCGTCCCATACCTCCACGCCCAATTCCTGCGCCTTGTCCAGCTTGGAACCTGCGGCCTCGCCAGCGACCACAAAGCTGGTCTTCTTGGAGACCGAGCCGGAGACCTTCGCACCCAGTGCCTCCAACCGTTCTTTGGCCTCATCGCGCGTCAAGCCGGCCAGGGTGCCGGTAAGCACCACCGTCTGCCCTTCGAGCGGCGCCGCCGTCGCCTTTGCAGACTGGGGAATCGCATCCAGCAGACGCTGCATCGCCGCCTCTGCCCCGGCCAGCGCCGCGAGATTTTCCCGGTCCGCCAGGAACGCCTCCAGATTGGTCGCGGCTGCCGACGGCACGCCGGCCACCACCCAGTGCGCGGCGCCTGCATCCGCCAGCTGCTTCAGGCTGCGATAATGCTGTGCCAGCAGCTGTGTGCTCTTGGGCCCCAGCTTGGACACCTTCGCCGTATCGAGCAGCACATCCAGGCCCAGTTGGCCGCGCAGTTTGGGCGACGGTGCGCTTTCGTCGCCGAGCACGATGCCGGAAGCCAGCAAATCGTCGACCACCTTCTGATTGCCTTCCTGCGCGAAGAAGCCATCGATGGAACGGGCCACTTCATCGCCGATGTCCGGCAGCACACGCAGCACGGGCGCAGGCATGGAGCGCACCAGGTCCAGGCGACCCAGCCAGGTTGCCAGCGTCTTGGCCGTGCTTTCGCCGATATGCATGATGCCCAGCGCGTACAGGAAGCGCGGCAGCGTGCTGCGCTTGCTCGCCTCGATCGCCTCCAGCAGATTCTCCGCCCACTTGGTGGCAACCTTGCCCTGCTTCACTGTTTCCGGCGTGGTGCCATCGCGCTCGTCGGCGCGGCGCTTCATCTCGAGGAAATCATCCAGCGTCAGCTTGTACAGATCCGCCGGCGTGTGCACGTAGCCGAAGTCCACCAGCGCATCGACGAAGCGCTCGCCGACGCCTTCGATATCCATCGCGCGGCGTGCGGCAAAGTGGATCAGCGCCTCCTTGCGCTGCGCGGCGCAGATCAGTCCGCCCGAGCACCGCCACACCGCCTCGCCTTCTTCGCGCAGCAGCTCCGAACCGCAAACCGGGCAATGCGATGGCATATGCCATGCCTTGGCATGCGGCGGACGCAGCTCCGGCATCACCCGCACTACTTCCGGAATCACGTCGCCCGCGCGGCGCACGATCACGGTATCGCCCACGCGCACATCCAGGCGCGCCACCTGATCGGCGTTGTGCAGGGTCGCGTTGCTGACCGTGACGCCGGCCACCTGCACCGGCTTGAGCCGCGCCAGCGGCGTGGCGGCGCCGGTGCGGCCGATGTTGATCTCGATCGCCTCGACCGTCGTGGTCTGCTCCTGCGCAGGGAACTTGTGCGCGATGGCCCAGCGCGGCGCGCGCGAGACGAAGCCCATCTCGCGCTGACCTGCGTAGTCGTCCAGCTTGTAGACCACGCCGTCGATGTCGAACGGCAGCTTGTCGCGCTTCTCGCCGATCCGGCGGTAGTAGGCGATCAGGCCTTTGAAGCCCTTGGCCGTGCCCACCTCGTGCGACACGGGAAAGCCCCAGTCGCGCAGCTTCTGCAGTGTCGCCGAATGCGTGTCCGGGATCTCGCCGCCTTCCACCACACCAATGGCATAAGCGAAGAAGCTCAGCTTGCGCTTCTTGGTGATGGCCGGATCCAGCTGCCGCAGTGAACCGGCCGCGCCATTGCGCGGATTGGCCAGGACTTTCTCGCCATGTGCACGGGCATGCGCGTTGAATGCCTCGAAATCCTTGCGCAGCATGATCACTTCGCCGCGCACTTCCAGCACCTTCGGCCAATCGTCGCCGCGCAGATGCAATGGGATCGCCTCGACGGTACGCAGGTTGGCGGTGACATCCTCGCCGGTCTCGCCGTCGCCTCGCGTCGCGCCCTGCATGAACACGCCGTTCTCGTAGCGCAGGCTGATCGCCAGACCGTCGAGCTTCGGCTCCACCGAGAACACCGGCTCGCGCCGATGCAGGGTCTGCTCGATACGGCGCTCGAATTCGGCCACCTCGCGGAAACGCTCCCGATCGCCATCGCCCTCCTGCTCGAAAGCATTGCTCAGCGACAGCATCGGCATGGCATGGCGCACCTCGGCGAAGCCGCCTACCGCCTTGGCGCCCACTCGCCGTGTCGGCGAATCGGGCGTAGCCAGTTCGGGATATTGATTCTCCAGCGCTTCCAGCTCGCGCAGCATGCGGTCGAACTCGGCGTCGGTGATCTGCGGCTCGTCCAGCACGTGATAGCAGTAGTTGGCGCGCTCGATGCGCTCGCGCAAGTCGACCGCGCGGGCACGGGCCTCGGGGGCGGCATGGGAATGGGTCATGGGATGCTCCTTCTGCTCGGGAGTTTAGCGAAGTAAGCAGACCGAAAGCGGCGGGGGCTAGCTTAGATGACGGGGGACATCCGACCTGCTCGGGAGGGGTTTGGCCATGCGTGTCACCGGAATTACTGCTTGCCTGCTCGCGGCCGCCACGATGGCCGCCAGCCTGCCGTCACCCGCCTTGGCCGGCGGCGGCCCGTTCGGGATCGACCACAAGATCCGCTACGACAACAGCGGCGTGTGGAAGCGCACCAACCAGAACATCGTCTACTACGGCACCATCCTCTCCGTCGGCGCCGGCGCGCTCTGGTTGGGCGACGACGGGGACGGGCTCGGCGACACGCTCTGGCGCTCGGTCGATTCGATGGTGGTCACCGCGGTGGGCACCCAGGCGCTGAAATGGACCTTCCAGCGCGAACGCCCATCACAGACCGACAGCCCCAACCGGTGGTTCAAGGGCTTGCACGCCCAGAGCTTCCCCAGCGGGGAGGTCGCCGCGGTCACCGCAGCCGTGACGCCGATCATGGCGCGCTACGGCGACGAGCACCCGGCCGTCTACGCCCTGGCCCTGCTGCCCGCCTACGATGCAGTGGCCCGCGTGAAAACCCACGGCCACTGGCAGAGCGATGTGCTGGTGGGCGCGGCGATCGGCGCCGGCGTCGGCATCTGGGCCTCACGCCGCCAGTCGCCCTGGGTCGTGAGCTTCCTGCCGCACGGCGTGCAGATCGGTTTCTCCAAGCACTGGGACTGACCGCGACGCGGAAGCGGCGGCGCTTGCCGCTGCTCTTCACGCCGCCTGCACGGAAACTCAGCGGTGCAGGTGTCCGGCTGCCTCCGGCTGATAGCTGATCTCCACGACGCGCAGGTGACGCACGCGACCTTCCGGCATCGGCCAATCGATCGTCTGGCCCTTGGCCAGGCCCAGCAAGGCGCTACCGACCGGGGCGAGCACGGAGACGTGCCCGGCTTCCCCGGCCGCGGCGGGATACACCAGCGTCAGGGTGAGGCGCTCGCCATGGCTTTCATCCTCTACCACCACCCGCGAGTTCATCGTCACCACGTCCGCCGGCATCTGCGCCGGCTCGCGTACTTCGGCGCGGTCCAGTTCGTCGCGCAGGGCCGCGTAGCTTTCGGCCTGCGCTACAGGCATGCGCTCCAGCAGCGCGTCGATGCGCTCGAGGTCGAGGCGGGAAATGATGATGGGCGGTTTGCTGCTCATAGCGATGTCCTGGCGATGTCCTGATCGATGGCGTCCGTGCGCCGCTTGCACAAAAAATTCGCGCCGGGAACGGAAGCGCCCGGCGCGAGTGGATTCGATGGCCTTTTTGGCGGCCTGGATGAAACGCCACTGACTTTGGACGGCCAACGCATGAAAAGCAAGCCAGCTTAGGCGCTATCATGCGCGGGTCATGTCCGATACCTCCGCAGCCACGGAAGTGCCGCCCGAGTTGAGCACTCCCGCCGCCGGCGCGCCGTCCGTCCCGCCATCGCCTTCCTCGCGCGAACGCTATCGCGGCCTGATCTGGCTGGTCGCCGCAGCCTTCTTCATGCAGGCGCTCGATTCCACCATCGTCAACACCGCGGTGCCGGCGATGGCCGAAGCGCTGGAGGTCACGCCCCTGGGCATGCGCATCGCGCTGACCAGCTATGTGCTCACGCTGGCGATCTTCATCCCCGCCAGCCCGTGGATGTGCGACCGCTTCGGCACGCGTCATGTGTTCGCCGCGGCCATCGCCACCTTCACCGCCGGCTCGCTGCTCTGCGGCGTGGCGCAGACGCTGCCGCAACTGGTGGGCGCACGCGTGCTGCAGGGCCTGGGCGGCGCCGCGCTGATGCCGGTCGGCCGCTATGTGCTCGTACGCAGCATCGACAAGCGCGACTTCGTGCGCGCGATGAGTACGGTCGCCACGGTCGGCCTGCTCGGCTCGGTGATCGGCCCGCTGCTCGGCGGCGTGCTGGCGCAATACACCTCATGGCGCCTGATCTTCCTGATCAATGTCCCGGTCGGCATCGTGGGTTATTGGATGAACCAGCGCGAGATGCCCGACTACCGCCTGGCCGATCCGCACCGCTTCGACCTGCCGGGCTTCCTGCTGTTCGCCACTGCGTCGGCCATGCTGCTGACCGCGTCCGAAGTAGCAAGCGGCGGCGGCGGGCAGTGGCCGCAGATCGCGATCAGCGGCGCGTTTGCGGTGATCTTCGGCGGTGTGTACGTATGGCACAGCCGCCGCACCGAGTATCCGGTGGCCGACCTGGGCCTGCTGCGCGTACGCAGCGTGTGGGTTTCGCTGGCCGGCAACCTGTTCACCCGCCTGGGCGTGTCCGGCATGTTCCTGTTGCTGGTGCTGTTCCTGCAGGTGGGCTGCGGCTGGTCGCCGACCATGGCCGGCCTGATGATGGTGCCGCAGGCGCTGGGTTCGATCTGCGCCAAGTGGGTGATCAACCGCCTGCTGCAGCGCATGGGCTACCGCCGCTTCCTGTTGTCCAACACGCTGATCGTCGCCGTGCTGCTGGCCTCCTTCGCCCTGTTGGGCAAGGACTCGCCGATGTGGCTGATCGCGGCGCTGGTGTTCGTCTACGGCGGCTTCATGGGCCTGCAGTACACCGCGATGAACACGCTGATCTACAACGACCTGGACGTGAAGTACGCGTCCATGGCGTCGTCCATGGCCTCCACCGCGCAATACCTGTCGATGAGCTTCGGCATCGCCCTGGCTTCGCTGCTGATGGAGGCCCTGATGCAGGGCCATGCGCACGAGGACTACGTGGTCTCGTTCCGCTGGACGGTGCTGCTGCTGGGCATCGTCACCGCCACCGCCAGCTGGGTCTTCAGTCGCCTGGGACGCGATGCGCCGAAGCGCGGCGCGACCATGTAGCATGCCCCGGGTCTGATTCACCGGAAGAACCTGCATGCACCACGCAGCCGACATCCTGCTCACCCTGTTCATCGTGTTCGTCGCCGCGCAGATCGGCGGCGAAATCGCGCAACGGCTCAAGCTGCCGGGCGTCGTCGGCGAGATTGCCGCCGGCTGCGTGGTGGGCCCGTCCGTGCTGGGCTGGATCAAGCCCGATCAGATCGCCACCGGCACACCGCTGGACGTGCTCGCCGAAATAGGTGTGGTCCTACTGCTGTTCGCCGTAGGCCTGGAAACGCGCCTGGAGGATCTCAAGCGCGTCGGCAAGGTCGCCTTCCTGGTGGGCGTGCTCGGCGTACTGGTGCCGTTCGGCCTGGGCGGCGTGTGGGCGCATGCCAGCGGCTACGACTGGGGCAAGTCACTGTTCATTGCAGCCGCCTTCGTCGCCACCTCGGCGGGCATCACCGCGCGCGTGCTGCAGGAGCTCAACGCGCTGCAGCGCACCGAGAGCAAGGTGATCCTCGGCGCCGCGGTCATCGACGACATCCTCGCCATGCTGCTGCTGGGCGTGGTGGTCTCGCTGCAGGGCGGCGAGGGTTTCAACCTGATGCACCTGGCAACCACGCTCGTCGGCGCCATCGGCTTCATCGCGGTGATCGGCTTCGGCGGTGCGCGCGCGATGCGCTGGAATTCCAGCTGGCTGGACAAGCCCCGCGCTCAGCATTCGGCGCTGGGCATCGTGCTGGCGCTGTGCCTGGGCCTGGCCTACGTCTCCACCCTGTTCGGCCTGGCGGCGATCATCGGCGCCTTCCTGGCCGGCATGATCGCCTCGGAGACACGCCAGCAGCACACGCTGGAAAAGCAGGTGCAGCCGCTGCTCGCCCTGCTCACGCCGTTCTTCTTCGTGATCACCGGCAGCAAGATCGATTTGCAGCAGCTGGGCAGCGCCGATGCGCTGGTCACGCTGGCTATCGTCACCGCCATCGCGATCGTGTCCAAGCTTGCCGGCGGCTTTCTCGGCGCGCTCTCGCTGGGCAAGCGCGGCGCCACCATCGTCGGCTTCGGCATGGTGCCGCGCGGCGAAGTAGGCGTGGTGATCGCCAGCCTGGGCCTCACCGCCGGCGTCTTCAGCGACCGCACCTACGCCATCATCGTGGCGATGTCGCTGCTCACCGCGATGGTGACGCCGCCGGTGCTGGCGTTGCTGCTCAAGCGCGCTGACGGCGGCGTGGTGGAGCCCGACACGCGCGGCTGATCAGCCGCGCCCGCGCATCGCCTGGTACGCGTCCAGCGCGTGCCGGCGCGATGCGGCCAGATCGACCATCGGCGCGGGGTAACCGCTGTCGCCGAGCCGTGCCGGATCCTTCCATGGTTCGTGGAGCAGCGGCACGGGTGCACGCCTCAACTCCGGCAGCCAGCGACGCAGATACTCGCCCTCCCCGTCGAATTTCTGCGCCTGGCTCGTCGGATTGAACACGCGAAAGTACGGCGCCGCATCCGCGCCACAGCCGGCTACCCACTGCCAGCCCAGCGTATTGTTCGCCAGATCCGCATCCACCAGCGTGTCCCAGAACCAACGCGCACCGTGCTGCCAATGCTGGCGCAGGTTCTTGGTGAGGAAACTCGCCACCACCATGCGTACGCGGTTATGCATCCAGCCGGTGTGCCACAGCTCGCGCATGCCCGCGTCGACCAGCGGAATGCCCGTGCAACCGCGCCGCCAGCGCTCCAGCAGCGCTTCGTCGCCGTCGGCCCACCGGAAATTCGCGAAGCTCGGGTTGAAGTTCTCCGTGGGCGTGCGCGGGAAGTGGTACAGCAAGTGATGCGCGAATTCGCGCCAGCCCAGTTCGCGCAGGAACGGCTCCACATCAGGGCGGCGCCGGCTCGCGCGCTCACGGGCCTCGTGGTGAAGGCGATGATGGATCTGCCGCGGCGAGATCTCGCCGAAATGCAGATGCGGCGAAAGACGCGAGGTACCGTGCCTGGCCGGCAGGTCGCGCAGACCCGCGTAGCCGCTCAACGCATCGTCGACGAACAGTTCCAGCGCCTCCTTCGCGCCGCGCTCGCCAGGCGTCCAGGTCTCGCCGAGGCCCGAGTCCCAGCGAATGCGCGGCAGCAGATCCAGCGCTTCCAGGGGAATACCGCCCTCCGCCATGGCGAAGCGCACCGCAGGCACCGGTTGCGGTGCGTCCGGCGCCAGCCGCGGCCGCACGGCGCGCCAGAACGGCGTGAACACCCGGTAGGGCTCGCCCTGTTTCGTAGTCACCTGCCACGGCTCCACCCAGAGCGCGGCCTGAAAGCTTTCCGCTTCGATCCGCTGCGCGCGCAGCGCGGCCTTGATGTGCGTATCGCGCGCGATCGCCGCCGGCTCGTAGCGCCGATTCCAATACACCGCCGTGGCGCCGGTCGCGCGACACAGTGCGAGCAGGTTCCCCAGGCTGTCCCCCACGCGCAGATGCAGACCACCGCCATTCTGTGCCAGCGTCCCCGACAACGCCGCCAGCGAGTGATGCAGCCACCACCGGCTCGCCTCACCCGGTGGCCAATCCCCCTCTTCTTCCGGAGCGTGGATATAGACCGGAAGCACGCACTCGTGCGCCGCACTCGCGGCGGTCAGGGCCGGGTTATCGGCCAGGCGCAGATCATGGCGGAACCAGACGATGGCAGTCATGGAAGAGCATCGTTCCGACGGCAGAGGCGTGCATGATGCATCAGTACCGGCAGCGGCACGATCAGCCATCCAGTTGCGCAAGCGCCATCGCACCCACTCGCGTATCCACCTCGGCGGGGGCGCCATCCTGGATCAGCCACGCCGCGGACAAACCGGTCCAGGCCACGATCCATCGAAGCAACCGGGTGCGTTCCAGCCCCGAATGCTCGAGCACGATGTCCAGGCGACGCAGGAAACGCTCGTGCAGCACAGCCACCGGGCGCTCGGGAAAATCCATGTCCGGATTGCAGAAGAGATTGGCGTAATCGAAGGCGCGGTCGCCACGGATGTGCTTGGGATCGATCGCCAGCCAGCCGCGCTCGCCGAAATCCAGCACGTTGTCGTGGTGGATGTCACCATGCAACGGGATCGCCTCCCCTTGCCCGGCCAGCAAAGAGCGCGCCTCCGCCGCCGCGCGAAGCAGCCAGCCGCCATGCGAGCGCGCAGTCGGCTCCAATGCCTCGAACCATACCGGCAAGGTCACCAGCCCTTCGGGCACTGGCCGGGATCGCGCCTTGTGCAAACCCGCGATGACGTCGCAAAGAATCCGCGTCGCCTCGTCATCCCTTCCGTCCTGCGCGTATGAAGTCAACGATCGATGCCCCGACGCGCGCTCCATCAAGATGGCATCGCCTTCTACGTCGAATACCTTCGCCGCCCCCTCGCCGCCCCACCAGTCAAGCAGGATGCCCCCGAACCGTTCCTCGGCATCGGTGGCGACCTTCAGCATCATGGGAATGCCATCGCGGCGAACCGGCAACAGGCGAGCGCGGGGCGTGACGATAGCTTCACCGTCGGGCGCGAGTCGCCAGCGGTCGATCTGATGAGAGAACCATTGCGTATTCATATCGCCCTGCACCGGCGGGAACCAGGCATGCCCGGCTCTGATGGTGCCCGATTCCTGTTAGCATGGCGGCCCTGGACGGCCATGCGCCGTCCATCCGGACCAGGAGAGATGGCCGAGCGGTTTAAGGCACCGGTCTTGAAAACCGGCGAAGGGTCAAACCTTCCGTGGGTTCGAATCCCACTCTCTCCGCCAGATACCAGAACGCCCCCGCATGGGGGCGTTCTGGTATCTGGCGGAGAAATCGAAATTCCAAAAAAAGCCCGGCATTCGCCGGGCTTTTCCATGCCGGGGCACATGCCCTCAGGCGATCTTTTCCAGCCCGTGCATATAAGGCCGCAACGCGTCCGGCACCGTGATCGAACCATCGGCGTTCTGATAGTTCTCCATCACCGCCACCAGCGTGCGGCCCACGGCGAGACCCGAGCCATTCAAGGTGTGCAGCAGCTCGGGCTTGCTGGTGGCGGGGTTACGCCAGCGGGCCTGCATGCGGCGGGCCTGGAAGTCGCCGCAGTTGGAGCACGAGGAAATCTCGCGATACGTGTTCTGGCTCGGCAGCCACACTTCGAGGTCGTAGGTCTTGATCGCCGCGAAGCCCATGTCGCCGGTGCACAGCAATACCTTGCGATAGGGCAGGCCCAGCAGCTGCAACACCTTCTCGGCGTGGCCGACCATTTCTTCCAGCTGCGCGTGCGACTGCTCCGGCGTGGCGATCTGCACCATCTCGACCTTTTCGAACTGGTGCTGGCGGATCATGCCGCGCGTGTCGCGACCGTAGCTGCCCGCTTCGGCACGAAAGCACATCGAATGCGCGGTCAGGCGCATCGGCAGCGCGTCGGCTTCGACGATGGTGTCGGCGACCAAATTGGTCAACGCGACTTCCGCGGTCGGAATCAGATAACGCTTGCTGTCGCCCACGTGGGTGGCGAACAGGTCTTCCTCGAACTTCGGCAGCTGGCCGGTGCCCTGCATGGTCTCGGCATTGACCAGCAGCGGTACGTTGCACTCCAGATAGCCGTGCTCGCTGGCGTGCAGGTTGAGCATGAACTGGGCGAGCGCGCGATGCAGCTGGGCGAGCTGGCCGCGCATCACCGTGAAGCGCGCGCCGGACAGCTTGGCGCCGGCATCGGCATCGAGCCAGCCGTGGCGGGCGCCGAGGTCGACATGGTCCTTCACTTCGAAATCGAAGGCGCGCGGCGTGCCCCAGCGCAACTGTTCGGCGTTCTCGGTTTCGTCCTTGCCCAGCGGCACGGACTCGTGCGGGATATTGGGGATGCCCAGCGCGATCTGCGCGAGCTTCGCCTGCACCTCGGCCAACGCATGTTCGTTGGCCTTGAGCTTGTCGCCGATGCCGGCGACCTCGGCCATCAGCGGCGCGACGTCTTCGCCCTTGGCCTTGGCCTGGCCGATCGCCTTGGAACGCGTGTTGCGCAGGTTCTGCAGCTCCTGCGTCTCGGTGGACAGCCGCTTGCGCTCGCTCTCCAGGGCTTCCACGGCGGATACGTCGAGGTCGTAGCCACGGGTTTCCTTGAGGCGCGCGGCGGTGTCGGCCAGGCGCGAGCGCAGCAGTGCGGGGTCCAGCATGATCGGGTCCGGTGGCGGTCTTGGAACGGCCGATTATGGCGGCCGGCCCCGTATGGCCGCAATGCGACGGGGCCGCGACGCCCCTTGGTGCGCCACGGCCCGCGACACCGCTCCAGTCAGACTTGCCGGCGTTCCCCGCGCCCCAGCCACCAGGCCATGGCGGCGCCCGCCAACAGCCAGCCCACCACCTGTGCCGTGAGCGCGGCCAGCGTGAAATCCAGCGGGAAGCGATACCAGTTCCAGTACGGCACCATGGAACTCAGCCAGGCGAACAGCGCCGCCGCCACGGCAATCCCCAGGCGCGTGGCGAAGCCAAACGCAGCCAGCCCCATGACGAAAGCCAATGCCAGCGCGGATAACGTGTCGGAAGCCCACTGCCTGCCAAGCTGCGGGCCCATCCGCATCATGTCCTCGCCTTGCGGCATGTACACGATCCAGGCGTACGGCGACGACTTGGCCTTGTCGGAATAGGCGTTGACCGCCGCCTGATCGGACATCTTGGCGGGATCGAACGAAGGCAGGATGTACACACCGGTTTGCCTCCCCAGCTCCTGGTGCAGGCTGCTCAGCACGACGTCCTCGCCAGCGGGTTGCCGAATGCCGACGCTGCCCAGGCCCAGCGCCATGTGCGCCACGGCGCCCCAGATGAACATCACGATGCCGCCGATCAGAGCGGCCACGAGTACGCGCATATCCGTCCCTCCCCCGGTTCGAGTGCTGCGGTGGCGGAAATCTATGCCCGCGCGCCGAAGCCCCGCAAGGGCGGCCGCGGCAGCAGCTCAGAGGCGCGAGGCGCCGATCGGCAAGTGGGCGACGCGATGCATTTCCGCCTCGTCCCACAGCGTCGGATCGCGCAGATAGTCCAAGGCGAAATCGTGCGCGTCGCCACCCCAGAAGAGATGTCCGTCGATGGACAACGTCGGCACGCCGAACACCTGCTCGGCCATGGCGGCATCGAAATTGGCCTTGAGCTGCGCCTTCACCGCAGGCTCGGCGATCGCCGCGGCCGGATCAGCGATGCCCAGACGCGCCGCCACCGGCGCCAGCGCCTGTG
Source organism: Dyella sp. CR10 (assembly GCF_055814425.1). Taxonomy (NCBI): domain Bacteria; kingdom Pseudomonadati; phylum Pseudomonadota; class Gammaproteobacteria; order Lysobacterales; family Rhodanobacteraceae; genus Dyella; species Dyella sp. CR10. The sequence continues at coordinate 1,421,151 of NZ_CP185986.1, read as the reverse complement.
CGCTATCGCCTGTCTGCCCCTGCCCCCAGATCCAGTCGAAGATCGCCTCGGTGGCCCGCACATCGCCGCCCGCGGCAATGCACAGGCGCAAGGCGGCGAGCGGATTGAACGGATGCGCTGACGGAAAGCGCAGCGGATACCCCGCCTGCCGCGCGCGCCACAGCACATGCCGATAGATGAACTCGCGCTTGGCCGGAATTTCCGCCGGCCCTTTCTGGCCGACGCGGTCGAGCACTCCGGCGAACAGGATCGGCCGCAACATCACCGGCCGCTCTTCGGCCAGCGCCTTGATCTTCGGCCATTGCAGCCAGGCGAAGGGAGAGACGAAATCGAAGTACCAGGCGATAGACATCACGGGCCCCATGGGTGACGACGTGCTACGCACGCCGTGGAAGTCACTTCTTGTCGTCGCGTGCCTGCCGCCGCGCCTCACGCAAGCTCAGCAGCTTCTCGCGCAGTTTCAGCTCCAGGCCGCGCTCCACCGGCTCGTAGAACACCGTGCCTTCCAGCGCGTCGGGCAGGCATTGCTGGTCGAGGGCGATGCCGCCCTCAGCATCGTGGTCGTACTGATAGCCCTTGCCGTAACCGAGGCCTTTCATCAGCTTGGTGGGTGCGTTGCGCAGGTGCATCGGCACCTCGAGCGTGCCAGTGTCGCGCACTACGGCGCGAGCCTGGTTGTAAGCGTTGTAGGCGGCGTTGCTCTTCGGTGCGATGGCGAGCCAGATGGCCAGTTGCGCGAGACCGAGTTCGCCTTCGGGACTGCCGAGGCGCTCGTAGGTGTCCCAAGCATCCAGCGCCATGCGCCAGGCGCGCGGCTCGGCCAGGCCGACGTCTTCCACCGCCATGCGGGTCATGCGGCGGGCCAGGTATAGAGGATCCACGCCGCCGTCGAGCATGCGGCACAGCCAGTACACCGCCGCGTCGGGATCGGACGAGCGCACGGATTTGTGCAGCGCCGAGATCTGGTCGTAGAACTGCTCGCCGCCCTTGTCGAAGCGTCGCGTGCGATCGGCCAGCACCTGCTCGAGCGTGGCTTCGTCGATACGGCCGTCCTCGGCCAATTCGGCGGCGATCTCCAGCAGCGTGAGCGCGCGGCGCACATCGCCGTCGGCGGCACGCGCGATCAAGTGCAGCGATTCGTCGCTCACCGTCAGCCCCTGCCCGCCCAGGCCGCGCTCCTCGTCGGCCAGCGCACGCTTGAGCGCACCGACGATGTCGTCCGCCGACACCGCCTCGAGCACATGCACGCGGCAACGCGACAGCAGCGCGGAGTTGAGTTCGAACGACGGATTCTCGGTGGTGGCGCCGACGAAGATGATCACGCCGCGCTCGATATGCGGCAGGAAGGCATCCTGCTGCGCCTTGTTGAAGCGATGCACCTCGTCCACGAACAGCACGGTGCGTCGCCCCTGCGCGAAGTTAGCCTCCGCCTCGGCCAGCGCCTTGCGCACCTCCGGCAACCCCGACAGCACGGCAGAAATGGCGCGGAAATCGGCGTCGGCATAGCGCGCCACCAGCAGCGCCAGCGTGGTCTTGCCGCAACCGGGCGGCCCCCACAACACCATCGAATGCACGCGGCCGGCTTCCAGCGCGCGGCGCAACGCCTTGCCTGGCGCCAGCACGCGCTGCTGGCCCACGATTTCATCCAGGCTGCGCGGCCGCATGCGCTCGGCCAGCGGCTTCAGCTCGTCGGATTCGGGGAAAAGGTCGGAAGAGGAGGAACCACGGGCGGACATGCGGCCGATGATAGCGCCCCGCCACTCAATCGGTCAGATGGCGATGGCGGTAGATCGCGTAGGCCAGGCCGATGACACCGGTCATCACCGCCGGCAGCAGCAGCGTACGCTCGGCCAGCACGCCGAAGGCCAGCGCACCGATCGCGCTGCCTGCGATGAAACTGCCGGCCACCAGCACGCAAACCTGGATGCGCAACCGGTCGACCTCCAGCCCGCGCAAGCGCTGGCCGAGGTAAATGCCAAGATCCGTGAAGATGCCGGACAGATGCGTCGTACGGAACGTCGCGCCGCTATAGGTACTGGCCATCGCGTTCTGCAAGCCGCAGGCGATCGAGGCCAGGTAGAGGCCGATGTCGTTGCTGGCGTGGATCAATGGCACTGCCGCGAACAGCAGCGCCGACTCCACCATCAATGCGACACCGTAGCGCCGCCCCAGCTTCAGCGTGTGCTGCTGCACGATGAAACCGCTGAGCACCGCACCGCCAAGAAAGGCCGTGATGGCCAGCGCCCAGTGCACCAGTTCGCCGCGGTTGCCTTCGGCGGCCGCCACGCCCATCAGCGTGGCGGTACCGGTAAGGTGGGTGATCGCCTGATGGCGGAACCCCATGAAGCCGACGGCGTTGATCATGCCGGCGATGAAGGCCAGCAGCCCTCCGCCGATCCAGGCCCAGCGCGGCAGCTGGCGTAACATGGGAGAGCGGTCAGTCCTTCAGCGGCTGCGTCTGGATCACCGGCGCGTCGCCGATCACGTCGGCGCCTTTCGGCGGCACGAAGTTGAAGGTCGCCGGCGGGATCGTCGGATTGCGCTGCCAGCCGGAGAAACGGATATCCGTCACCGCACCGAGTTGGTCGCGGAAGGTCATGCGCGCCAGGCCGTTCGCGTCGAAACCCAGGTCAGCATAGGCGAACTGCGGATCCTTGGCGGTGGAGGTCAGGCGCAACCAGGCCAGGCCCTCGCGCTCGCCCTGCTCGGTCACCTTGAAGTCGCGGTCCATCTGCTTGAGGTCCGTCAGCACCGTCAGCGGGCTGTGCGCCTCCTCGGTGCTCTGCACGCGCACGGTCACCTGATCCAGGTCCGGGTCGTACAGCCACACGCGGCTGCCGTCGGCCACGATGGTCTGCTTGTACGGGGCCAGCGTTTCCCAGCGGAACTGGCGCGGCGCTTCCAGTGCCAGCGTGCCGGAGCTGGGCTTGCCGGCGTTGCCGTTGGCGTCGGTGAGGGTCTGGCTGAACTGGCCGGTCAGCGCGTGCAGGCCGGTGGCAAAAGCATCCAGCCGCGCGCGCGCCGGGCCGGCGGCGGCATGGACGGCGCCGGCGGCCGTCAGGGCCAGCGCGGCGCAGAAAGCGAAAAAGCGGTTCATGAGGGTCCCTGTTGACGTATGGCGATGGCGGCGCAGTCTGCGCCGCCATCGCTTAATGAAAGACGCTTGCGTTCACTTGGGCGGCGGCGGCGCCAGCACCTCGCGGTTGCCGTTGTGCTGCGGGGCGCTGACCACGCCGTCCTGCTCCATCTGCTCGATCAGTCGCGCGGCGCGGTTGTAGCCGATGCGCAGGTGGCGCTGCACGCCGGAAATGGACGCGCGCCGCGTCTCGGTGACGATGCGCACCGCCTTGTCGTACAGCTGAGTGTCGGCGTCGCCGCCTTCCTCGCCATCCTGCGGCAGCCCGGAGTCGTTGATGAACTTGCCATCGGCGGTGGCCTGCACCTCTTCCAGCACACCCTCGATGTACTGCGGCGAGCCCTGAGCCCGCAACCAGTTCACCACGCCATGCACTTCATGGTCGTCCACGAACGCGCCGTGCACGCGCTCCGGCGTCGCCGTGCCGGGCGGCAGATAAAGCATGTCGCCGTGGCCCAGCAGCGCTTCGGCGCCGGACTGGTCGAGAATGGTGCGCGAATCGATCTTGCTCGACACCTGAAAGGCGATGCGGGTCGGGATGTTGGCCTTGATGAGGCCGGTGATCACGTCCACCGACGGGCGCTGCGTCGCCAGCACCAGATGCACGCCGGCCGCGCGCGCCTTCTGTGCGAGGCGGGCGATCAGCTCTTCGACCTTCTTGCCGACGATCATCATCATGTCGGCGAACTCGTCGATGATGATCACGATGTACGGCAGCGGCTCCAGCGGCTCGGCGGCCAGATTCGGCATCTCCGGATTCGGACGGAACAACGGATCCAGCAGCGGCTGGCCGGCGTTCTCGGCGTCCTTCACCTTCTTGTTGAAACCCGCCAGGTTGCGCACGCCCACCGCAGCCATCAGCTTGTAGCGGCGCTCCATTTCGGCCACGCACCAGCGCAGCGCGTTGGCCGCCTCCTTCATGTCCGTCACGACCGGCGCCAGCAGATGCGGGATGCCCTCGTAGACCGACAGTTCCAGCATCTTCGGGTCGATCATGATCATGCGCACGTCCTTGGCGCTGGCCTTGTACAGCAGGCTCAGCACCATGGCGTTCACCGCCACCGACTTGCCCGAGCCGGTGGTACCGGCCACCAGCAGGTGCGGCATCTTCGCCAGATCCGCCACCACCGGGCGGCCGGCGATGTCCTTGCCCAGAGCCAGCGCCAGCGGCGACTTGGTCTGGTCGTATTTCTCCGAACGCAGGATCTCCGACAGATACACGATCTGCTTCTTGGCGTTGGGGATCTCCAGGCCGATCACGTTCTTGCCCGGGATCACGTCGACCACGCGCACGCTCACCACGGAAAGGCCGCGCGCGATGTCCTTGTCCAGGCTCGACACCTGCGAGCCGCGCACACCAGCCGCCGGCTCCAGCTCGAAGCGGGTGATCACCGGGCCCGGGTACACGCCCATCACCTTGGCTTCGATGCGGAAGTCCTTGAGCTTCAGCTCGACCTGGCGCGACAGCACCTCGAGCGTTTCCTCGGAGTAGCCCGGCCCCTGTGGCGGCGCCTCGTCCAGCAGCGACAGCGGCGGCAGCTCGCCGGCCGCGGAAGCCCCGGTGAACAGCGGAATCTGCGTCTCGACCTTGGCGCGCTCGCTCTTGGGCGCCGGCGGCGGCGGTGCTTCGATGCGCACCGGTTCGCGCTTGGCCTGCTTGACTGCCTCGACTTTCTTGACCACGTCGCGCTCGGCACGTGCCTGGCGCGCGGCCAGCGCCTCGGGCGCCTCTTTGAGCTTGCCGCCGAACCAGCCGCCGATCTTCAGCATGCCCTGCCCGATCAGGTCCATCAGCTTGAACCAGGACAGCCCCGTCGCCAGCGTCACCGCGATCAGGAAGATCGCCAGCAGCAGCAGCGGCGCACCGGTGTCGCCGAACGCATGCAGCAGCCCGCGCCCCACCCACATGCCGATGATGCCGCCCACACCCTGGGGCAGCACCGGTTCGTCGTGGAACTTCAGGTACAGCAGCGCCGGCGCGGTGATGAAGAAGAACACCGAGCCGATCAGCCGCAGCGACGGCTCCCACGGCTGCACCGTGCGCACGCCACGGTGGCGCAGCACCTGCACGCCCAGCGCCAGCAACAGCAGCGGGAAGCAGTAGGCCACCAGGCCGAAGATGTAGCGCAGCAGGTTGGCGATATTCGCCCCCACTTCGCCGCCGAAGTTGCGCGCATGCTCCACCGTGCTGGCGTGGCCCCAGCTCGGGTCCTGGTCGTTGTAGCTGAACAGGCAGACCAGCAGATACAGCGCCAGCGGCAGCAGCAACAGTGCGCCGGCTTCACGCAGGCGGCGCTTCAGCTCCTCGCTGAGGCCCTCGCGTTCCTTTTCTTTCGCTTTCTTGACGTTCGCGCTACGCGCCACCGTATTCCTCGCGTGCCGGTCCGAAGGACCCGCTTCTACTGCGTCGTCCCGGCAAAAGCCAGAACAGCCGGATTCCGTACCGGACCCCCACGCCCCCGCGGGTCCCGAACCTGAGCCCCGGCCGGAGCCGGGGTGCGACGACGTGGCCAGGCCCCGTCGGTTCCGCCGCCTTGAATCGTCCTGCCGTCTTCCCCATTCTGTCGGGCTCCGACGTTTCGCCGCGCCTTTGAACCGGTGTGAGGAAACCGCCGTAAAGGCCGGAACGGATAGCAATTCCAAGCTGCGAATAACACCCAAGGATTATAACCATGAGCACCCCCAAGCACAGCCGCCTGCTGATCCTCGGCTCCGGCCCCGCCGGCTACACCGCGGCCGTGTACGCGGCCCGCGCCAATCTCAAGCCGACGCTCGTCACCGGACTGCAGCAGGGCGGCCAGCTCATGACCACCACCGACGTGGAGAACTGGCCCGGCGACAAGGCCGTGCAGGGCCCGGACCTGATGCAGCGCTTGGCCGAGCACGCCGAGCACTTCGAGACCGAAATGGTGTTCGACCATATCCATAGCGCCGACCTGAGCCAGCGCCCGTTCCGCCTGAAGGGCGATTCGGGCGAATACACCGCCGACGCGCTGATCATCGCCACCGGCGCCACCGCCAAGTACCTGGGCATCGAGAGCGAGCAGCACTACAAGGGCAAGGGCGTTTCCGCCTGCGCCACTTGCGACGGCTTCTTCTTCCGCAACCAGGAAGTGGTGGTGATCGGCGGCGGCAATACCGCCGTCGAAGAGGCGCTGTACTTGTCCAACTTGTGCAGCAAGGTCACCCTGGTGCACCGCCGCGACAAGCTGCGCGCCGAAAAGATCATGCAAGACAAACTGTTCGAAAAGGCTGCCGCCGGCAAGATCGACCTGGTGTGGAACCACACCGTGGCCGAGGTGCTGGGCGATGCCAGCGGCGTCACCGGCGTGCGCGTGAAGGACGTCAACAGCGGTGCCACCCGCGACATCCAGGCCACCGGCTTCTTCGTGGCCATCGGCCACACGCCGAACACCGGCATCTTCGAAAGCCAGCTGGACATGCAGGACGGCTACCTGAAGATCCGCAGCGGCCAGGAAGGCTTTGCCACCATGACTTCGGTGCCGGGCGTGTTCGCCGCCGGCGACGTGGCCGACCACGTGTACCGTCAGGCCATCACTTCCGCCGGCTTCGGCTGCATGGCCGCACTGGACGCCGAGCGCTGGCTGGACCAGCAGACTCCGGCAGCCTGATGAGCACGCCGCGCGCCATCCTGCATTACATCCACGACCCGCTGTGCGGCTGGTGCTACGGCGCCCAGCCGCTGGTGAGCGCGGCGGTCGCCATGCTCGGCGACCGCTTCGAGCTGCGCCTGCACGGCGGCGGCCTGTTCGCCGAGCCGCGCGAGCTGACGCCGCAGATGGCCGAGCACATCGTGCATGCCGACGAGCGCATCGAGCAGCTCAGCGGGCAGCCCTTCGGCGATGCCTACACCGAGGGCCTGCTGGCCGAACGCGGCACCGTGCTGTATTCGCTGCCGCCGATCGCCGCGGTGCTGGCCGCCGAAGCGCTGACGCGCGATGCGGCCTACCCCATGCTGGTAGCGATCCAGAACGCGCATTACCGGCGCGGCCTGCGCGTGGTCGAAAGCGACGTGCTGGCGGAACTGGCCGAGGAACTGGGCCTGGACGGCGCCGGCTTCGCCGACGCGCTGGACGACGCCATCCGCCATGACGCCCTCGAGCACATCCAGGCCAGCCGCCGGCTGCTCGGCGAAGTGGGCGGCCAGGGCTTCCCCACTCTGGTGCTGGAGGTGCACGGCAGCTATCAGGTCGTACCGCACCAGCAGGACTACGGCCGGCCCGACGCCTTCGTCGAACGCCTCGCCGCCCGTCTGCCGGCGGTGCACTGAATGACGCGCGGCCATCGCCCGTCGATGGCCGCGCCACGGCGCGCCGTGCTCGAAGCCCGCTTCCACCCGCATATCGCCGAGCTGCCCGCTGACGCATGGGATGCGCTGCGCGGCGACGACAACCCTTTTCTCTCCCACGCCTTCCTGGCCGCGCTGGAAGCCACCGGCTGCATCCGCGAGGATTGGGGCTGGCGCGCGCATCACCTGGGCCTGTACGACGATGGCCGGCTGGTCGCTGCCGCGCCGTTGTACGTGAAGGGCAATTCGCACGGCGAGTTCGTGTTCGACTGGAGCTGGGCTTCCGCCTGGGAGCGCGCCGGCGGCGACTACTACCCCAAGCTGCTCAATGCCGTGCCCTACTCGCCGGTACCGGGGCCGCGCCTGCTCGCCGGCACCGACGAACGGGCACCGGCGCTGCGCGAGGCACTGGTGACGGCGATGCGCGAGCTGGCCGACAGCCATGGACTGTCCTCGGTCCACGCCAACTTCCTCGCCGTCGACGACCTGCCCGCTTTCGGCGACGACTGGCTCGCACGTTCGGACGTGCAGTTCCATTGGCTCAATACCGGCTACGACGGCTTCGAAGATTTCCTCGCCGCCCTCAATCACAAGAAGCGCAAGAACATCCGCCACGAGCGCGCCCAGGTGGCCCGCGCCGGCCTGCGCCTGGAATGGCGTCGCGGCGACAGCCTCGATGCGGACGCATGGCGCGACATCCACCGCCTCTACGAGCATACCTTCGATGCCAAGGGCAACCATGCTGCGCTGACGGGCGCGTTCTTCGGCGAGCTGGGTCGCGGCCTGGGCGAGGCCACGCACCTGGCTCTCGCGCGCGACGGCGATCGCACGGTAGCCATGGCGCTGTTCCTGCAAAGCAGCGATGCGCTGTATGGACGCTACTGGGGCAGCCGCGTCGACGTGCCCGGACTGCATTTCGAGCTGTGCTACTACCAGGGCATCGAGCACGCGATCCGCGCCGGCTTGCGGCGCTTCGAGCCCGGCGCGCAGGGCGAACACAAACTGGCTCGGGGCTTCCTGCCCGTGCGCACCCACTCGCGCCATTACCTGGCCGACCCGCGTTTTCGCGACGCCGTGCGCGTGGCGCTTGCGCGCGAAGCCGAAGCAGTCGACGCTTACGCCGCCGACCTGCTCGACCACAGCCCGTACGCCCACCGCGACGCCTGACCATGATCCGCCTGCCCCTGCTCGACGCCGCCCATCCCGAGCAGTTCCCCGATCCCGGCCGCGCCATGGCCGATCCCAACGGCTTGCTCGCCTTCGGCGGCGATCTCACGCCACGCCGCCTGCTGGCCGCGTATTCGCGCGGCATCTTCCCCTGGTACAACGAGGATGAGCCGATCCTGTGGTGGTCGCCCGATCCGCGCTGCGTGTTCCACACCGAACGGCTCCAGGCCAACCGCAGCCTGCGCCGGCAGATCGGCCGCAAGCCCTGGCGCATCACCCTGGACCATGCCTTCCGCGCCACCGTCGAAGCCTGCGCGGCGCCGCGTCCCGGGCAACTCGGCACCTGGATCGTGCCGCCGATGATCGATGCCTACGCCGAGCTGCACGACATGGGCCATGCCCACAGCGTGGAGGTGTGGGATGGCGACCGCCTCGTCGGCGGCATCTACGGCGTGGCGGTGGGGCGGTTGTTCTGCGGCGAATCCATGTTCAGTCGCGAAAGCGGCGGCTCCAAGCTCGCCCTGCTCGCTCTCGGCCAATTGCTGCAACGCTGGGATTTCCCGTTGATCGACGCGCAGGTCACCAACAACCACCTGCTCAGCCTCGGCGCCGTGGAATATCCGCGCGAGCAGTTCCTGCGCACGGTGCGGCAGCTGGTGAAGCTGCCGGGGCAACCCGGGAGCTGGAAGGAGTTCACGCCACTGGCGGAAGAAACGCTGGCGACGCTGAAACGCTGCTAGTGCCTCCCTGCTCCCCGCCGGGGAGACGGTGGCGACAGCCGGATGAGGGTCGGGTGCGCGCCGAACAGGTGCTACGACGCGAGTCGTGCCTCCACGCTCCCGCATCTACGCTCCGTAGCACCCCATCACCCCAACCCTCTCCCCGGCGGGGAGAGGGAGCAAAGAAAGGATCTCAGGCCGCCTTGGCCTCGCGCAGCTTCCGCGCATTCGCATAGGAATCCAGAATCCCTTCGCGCACCGGCGCCTCGCCGGTAGCCAGGCAGCGTTCCCACTCGTCCACGCTCAGCACGGCGGCAAAGCGAGACTGCTCGACCACGGCGAACACGCGATGGATTTCCTCGGCCGTCGCATAGCCCGCGCGGTTGGCATACGAGACCGCGCCGGAAGCATCGTGCAGGAATTCCACCTCCATGCCGCGATCGAACGCATGCTTGATGGTGGTGTCGTTGCAGTTGTGGGTCATGTAACCGATCACGCTCAACGTATCGATGCCGCCTTCTTCCAGCCAGGCAGCCAGGCCGGTTTCCGCGAAAGCGCTCGGCAGCGGCTTGCCGAACAGCACGTCGCGCTGGCGGCGAGCCACTTCCGGATGCAGCTCCCAGCCATGCGAGCCCTTGGCGAAAGCGGGCGCATCGGCCGGCGAATCCTGCTGGATCACGATCACCGGGATGCCGGCTGCGGTAGCCGCATCCATCGCGCGCACGATCTTCGGCAGGCTGTCGGACACCGGCGGGTACTCGATCTGCAGGTTGCCGTCGAAGTATTCGTTCTGCACGTCGATCACGATCAGCGCGCGGCGGGGCGATTGCGAGTGGTTCATGGCATGGCTCCTTGGTTGAAAACGGTGGACACATGCTGCGCTCGGGCGCACTTGCACGGTAGTGGCCCGAAGGACAATCATCGATGCTATCGGGCCAAACCGGATTTCACCCATGCGCAAGATCCGCATCGCCGTGGTGGCGTTCCACGACATCCTCCCCTTTCATCTCTCCGTGCCCTGCGGCGTATTCCAGGCCGTACTGCGCGAGCAGGATTCGCCGTTCCGGCTGCGCGTGTGTTCGGCCGAAGGCAAGCGGCTGCGCAGCGCCTCGGGCTTTCTCATCGCCACCGAGTACGGCCTGGACGAATTGCGCAACGCCGACATCGTGATCGTGCCGTCCTGGCGCGACGCAGCCGAGCGCCCGCCGGAAGCACTGCTTGAGGCGCTGCGCCGTGCCGCCGCGCGCGGCAAGCGCATCGTGGGGCTGTGCATGGGCGCCTTCGTGCTCGGCCACGCGGGTTTGCTCGACGGGCGGCGCGCCACCACGCATTGGTTCGCCACGAAGGATCTGGCCGAGCAATTTCCCACCACCGAAGTGGATCCGGACGTGCTGTACGTGGACGCCGGCCAGGTAGTCACGTCCGCCGGCGCGGCCGCGGGCATCGATTGCTGCCTGCACCTGGTGCGCCAGCTGCTGGGCAGCGAAGCGGCCAATCGCATCGCGCGGCGCATGGTGGTGTCGCCTTTCCGCCACGGCGGGCAGGCGCAGTTCATCGAGCAGCCCGTGCCGTCGATGGCTGGCGACGAGCGCATGGCCAGGCTCCTGGACGACGTCCGCCGCAAGCTGCACCAGCCGCACGACCTGGACGGCATCGCCGCGCGCGCCGCCATGAGCCGGCGCAGCTTCACTCGCCATTTCCGCCAGCTCACCGGTTCGAGCTTCGGCGACTGGCTGACCGCGCAACGCCTGAGCGAAGCACAGCGCCTGCTGGAAACCACCACGCTGTCGCTGGAGCGCATTGCCGCCGCGGTGGGCATGGGCTCGCCGGTCACGCTGCGCCAGCAGTTCCAGCGCGCGTTCCGCACCTCGCCGGCGAACTACCGGCGCACGTTCTGCGCATCCAGGGCGGCCTGAGGTGCGCGGCGCTCAGTCTTCAGGGCTTCTGCCCGCCTGCTTGACCTCTTCGTAGTGTTCGAGGAACAGCGCCACCACCGACGGATCCAGCTGGCTTCCCGCGATCTGCTGCAGGTAGGCCAATACTTCGTCCTCCGGCCAGGCCGGCTTGTACACGCGCGGGAAGCTCAACGCGTCCCACACGTCCACCACGCTGAATACCCGCGCCGCCAACGGAATCTGCTCGCCGTACAGGCCGCGCGGATAGCCGCCGCCGTCCCAGCGCTCGTGATGGCTGAAGGGGATCTCCACCACGTCGCGCAGGAAATCCACGCGCTGCAGCAGATCGTGGCCGATACGCGGATGCGTGCGCATCAACGCGATTTCGTCCGGCGTCAGCGGACCGGGCTTGATCAGGATCGCGTCCGGGAGCGCCAGCTTGCCGATGTCGTGCAGCAGCGCGCCGATGCGCAGCTTGCGCAGCTCGTCGCCCTGCACGCCGGCCAGGCGCGCCAGCGCCACGGTCATGCGCATCACACGGTCGGAATGGTCGCTGGTTTCCTTGTGGCGGATGTCCATCGCGTGCACCAGCACGCGCAGCGCCTGCTCGTTGCCTTCCAGCAGGCTGCGGTTGGTCCGGGCCAGGCGACGGATGTCGCGGTCGATCATCACGTAGAGCATGCCGCCCGTCACGACGACGAAGAACGTGCCCTTGACGCTCTGCAGCAGGCTCAGCGTATCGGTATCGTGCACGATGCCCAGCAGTACGCGATTGGACAGCCAGATCCACAGACTGGCCACCACCACATACGCGAGCACCGTGCGTACTTGCGGCTTCAATCTCATTCCGGTTCCCCTGGCCGCCCAGGGACGTCCTTCCCTGCAGGCGGGAAAGGCGAGCTTACCGCCAACCGGCCGGGGATGGATGTGCGCTTTGGCTCATGCGCGCGAAGGCGCGAGCACGAACAGGATCGAGGCGGGTTTGCCGCTGTGCGGATGCAGCGGCTCGTCCATGCGCAGCAGGCGCAGGCCGCAGGCGACGAAGGTGTCGAGCCAGCCGCCCAATGTGCGGAAGTACCAGGGCGCCGGCTGCGCGAAGCCGTCGCCGCAACCGGCCCAGGAACCTTCGCGCCAACCGTCGCGGTACGCCAGCTCGCCGCAGGCCATCAGCGGATGCAGGGTCTGCACCAGCAGTACGCCGTCAGGCTCGAGCAGGCCCGGTACCGCGGCCAGCAGCGCCTCGGTCGACGCCTGCCCCAGCAGCGAGAAATTGCAGATCGCCACGTCCGCCTTCGCCTGCAACGCGCCGGCGGCGATGCTTTCGTAGCTCATCGCCTCGAAACGGCCGCCGCCTCGCTCCCGCGCGGCATCGATCAAGGCGGGGATCGCATCCACGCCTAGCGCGTCCACGCCACGTTCGGCCAGCGCGCGGACCAGCCAGCCCTCGCCGCAGCCGAGGTCGATCGCACGGCGAGGCGCGCAGGCCATGGCGGCCTCGACGATGGCGCGATCGGTGACCAGCCGCCGGCTCTCGATGCGCTGTCCGCGCACTGCCTCGGCCCACGGCAAGGCATTGCTGTCCCAGGCGGCGAGAATCGCGGCTTCGGCGGCGGGGGTATCGCTCACGGTATCCCTCCCTCGCCGCCGCGTGCGCCGCTCAGCCGCCGCGCGCCGTGTAGCGCGTGGCCACGTAGTTATCCAGGATGCCGATGAACTCCGCGGCGATGTTGTCGCCGCGCAAAGTCATCGACTTCTCGCCGTCGATGAACACCGGAGCCGCCGGTGCCTCGCCATTGCCCGGTAGCGAGATGCCGATGTTGGCGTGCTTGGATTCGCCCGGCCCGTTCACCACGCAGCCCATCACCGCCAGGGTGAGGTTCTCTACACCGTCGTACTTCACGCGCCATTCCGGCATGCGTTCGCGCACGTGCGCCTGCACCGTCTTGGCCAGTTCCTGGAAGAACTCGCTGGTGGTGCGGCCGCAACCCGGACAGGCGGTGACCAGCGGAGAGAACGCGCGCAGGCCCATGGTCTGCAGCAGTTCCTGCGCGACCACCACCTCGCCGGTACGCGAGGCGCCCGGCTCCGGCGTGAGCGAGATGCGGATGGTGTCGCCGATGCCTTCCTGCAGCAGCACCGCCAGCGCCGCGCTGGACGCGGTGATGCCCTTGGAGCCCATGCCGGCTTCGGTCAGGCCCAGGTGCAGCGCGTAATCGCAGCGCGCGGCCAGGTCGCGGTACACCGCGATCAGCTCCTGCACGCCGGACACCTTGCAGGAAAGAATGATGCGCTCGCGCGGCAGGCCGATCTCTTCGGCGCGGACGGCCGAGTCCAGCGCCGAACGGATCAGCGCCTCGCGCGCCACTAGCGCCGCGTCCCACGGTTCGACGCGCCGGTGGTTCTCGTCCATCAGCGCGGCCACCATGGACTGGTCGAGCGAGCCCCAGTTGGCGCCGATGCGCACCGGCTTGCCGTACTGGATGGCCTTCTCGATGATCGCGGCGAACTGGCTGTCCTTCTTCTTGCCGAAGCCGACGTTGCCCGGATTGATACGGTACTTGGCGAGCGCCTCGGCGCAGGCCGGCTCCTGTTTCAACAGCTGGTGGCCGTTGTAGTGGAAGTCGCCAATGATCGGCACCTCCACCCCCATCATCGCCAGGCGCTCGCGGATGCGCGGCACCGCGGCGGCGGCGGCCGGCGTATTCACGGTGATGCGCACCAGCTCTGAACCGGCCCGGGCCAGCTCGGCGATCTGTTTGGCGGTGCTGGCCGGATCCTCGGTGTCGGTATTGGTCATCGACTGCACCACGATCGGCGCGCCGCCGCCCACCGTGACCTTGCCGATGTGCACGCCGACGCTCGGGCGGCGCGCGCCGGGCTCGGCCGGCCGGGGAATGGAGGAAGACTTGTCGCTCATGAAGAAACCGGCTGAATGAAAGGGCCACGCGGGCCGCGCGGCAAGCCGCAAGGATACTTCAGGCGGCCGGCGGCTTCATGACGGAACCATGCACGACCGAACATGACCGCGCCTCCGCCGGGGCGCGGCGCCGCGCCGCGCGGCATAAGGGCGCATGCGCGCGCCGGGCCCGGGAGCAACGCTCATCATGGTTGGCATGCCACGCCACAGGGAGATCACCGGCATGTCCGTCGCCTACGCCATCGAAACCCCGACCGCCCAGCGCGTCGCCGCCCCCCGCGCACGCGGCTGCGCCGGCTGCGCCCACGTCTCCGCCTGCGAGGCCTGCGGCTACGGCAAGGATGCGCTCGCCGGCCTGCGCGGTATCGTCGAGCGCGTCGGCCTGCTGCGCGACGGCGAATACCTGTACCGCCCGCGCACGCCGTTGCGCGCGCTGTATGCCGTACAGGCCGGCATGGCCAAGACGGTGGCAGTGGACCGCGCCGGCCGCGAGCAGGTGCTGGCCTTTCATTTGCCTGGCGAGCTGTTCGGCCTGGATGCGATCTGCCTGGGCTATCACGACAACGCCGCGATCGCGCTGGGTCGCACGCAGCTATGCCGCTTCCCTATCGATCAGCTGCGCACGCTCGCCGCCGGCCAGCCGGAGGTGCAATGGCATCTGTTGCACACCATGAGTCGCCAGATCCATCACCAGCGCCTGAGCGGCGGCGATTATTCGGCCGGCGAGCGCATGGCGGCGTTCCTGGTGGACCTGCTCGACCGCCGCGCGATGCTCGGCCTCGCCTCGGATCATCTGCCGCTGCCGATGTCGCGTGCCGATATCGGAAACCACCTGCGGCTGGCGACGGAAACGGTGAGTCGATTGCTGGCGAGGTTCCGCGAGGCGGGTTGGGTTCGTATCGAGCGTTCGGGCCTGACGGTGCTGGATGTGCAGGGGTTGCGTTTCGCGGGGCAGCACGTTTTGCAGTGATGCGCTGCCGCCGCCCGAGTCCTTCTCTTTGCCGCCCCGATCCCTTCAACGTGGCCCGGATCGGCACGGCTCAGCCAAAACACGCTTCCAGGCCCGCCATGCGTTCTCCTTATTAAACCGGCTTGTTCGCCCTGCAGCGGATGCGCACGTAATCCGCCCACCACGTACCTTTCTCGTCACACATCGACGGACGCAGCGACTCGACCAGCGAGGCGATGAACGCCGGGCGTTCGAGGTCCGGGACCTCCATGATGAAGGGCTGTGCGAACGTGGATAGCCAGTCCCCAACGTCGCCTGGGAGCGCGGTGGGGCGCGGCACCAACGTCAGGACGTCGACCACGAAACCTCGTTCCTCCACCATGGTGCGGTAATGCTCCATCGTGGGGAAAAACCAGGGATGAGGAACGCGAAGCCCGCGGGCAAGCAAGGCCGCCTCCAATGCACGGACAATGCTCGCGACGTTGCCATGCCCGCCGAACTCGGCAACGAATCGGCCGCCGGGCTTTAGCGCTTTCCAGACGCCATCGATCACCCGCTCTGCCTTTGGCATCCAGTGAAGTGCGGCATTGCTGAAGACGGCGTCGAACTGCTGGTCGAACGCAAGCCTCTGGCCATCCATTACCTGCGCGTCCAGGCCAAGTGCGCGAGTGGCCTCGACCATCGGCTGGCTTTGATCGATACCCAGCACATCGCAGCCCATGCGCGCGATCTTCTGCGTCAGCGCGCCATCGCCACAACCGAGGTCCAGGATGCGCTCGCCTTCGACCGCCTGCAGCAGGTCAAGGACCGGCGCGCCCAGGTTTGAAACGAAACGCCCATGCCGATCATAGGCGGCGGGATCCCACTGCTGGTCGATTCCGGAGTTCATGCACTGGAGCCTTTGAGTCTGATGATGCGCACTTAACGCCCGTAAACAGCCTGTACCGAGGCGCTCCCCAGCGTTGCGCCATGAATCATGAAACCGATCATGGCGGTCGAGGCATCTTTAGGCACGTCAAGACGGTCCACCTTCAGCGCGTATACCGTGACGATATAGCGATGGGGCTTGCTTCCCTGCGGCGGACACGCACCACCGAATGCCGCCGTACCGAAGTCGGAACGCGCTTGCACGGCGCCAGCGGGAAGTGCCTGGCCATCCACACTGCCCGCACCTTCCAGGAGCGCGTGTGTGCTGGCGGGCAGGTCGAAGACCATCCAATGCCACCAGCCCGAGCCCGTCGGTGCATCCGGATCGTATACGGTGACGGCGAAGCTGCGCGTTCCCTTCGGCTCTCCCTTCCAGGCCAATGCCGGGGAAAGATTTCCGCCGGAGCAACCGAAACCATGGAACAGCTGCGCCTGTTGCAGCGTGGCGCCATTCTTGAACGAATCACTGGATACGGTGAAATCGGACGCCTGGGCCGAGAGACAGCAAGCGGAGAAGGCCAGGAATGCGGCGGTACGCAAGAAAGACATCATGGATCTCGGTGGCTCAAAGGGAGCACCGATGATCATTCAACCGCCTGCAAGAAATTAGCCCGATTCCGTCAACGACTGTACGGATTCTTTCAAGCGCATGCGAACCACCGAAGGCGGCACGCCCCAGCGCTGGTGGAAGGCCGCGGTGAACCGACTGTGCGAATCCCAGCCGCAACGACGAGCCACCTCGCTCACCGGCAAGTCCTTGGTCTGCAGCATGTCCAATGCCGTTTCGAGCCTGACCTCCCGGATCAACGCGGCGAGTGTCGTACCACTGGATTCCAGTCGTCGGCGTAGCGTCGATTCGCTGACATGAAAGAGGTTCGCCACGGATGCCACGCCCCATTCGCCATCCGGGCGTTGCGACACGAGCCGGCGCACTCTGTCCGGCCAGCTCAACGCGGCCCCCGTCGTGAATCGCCAGCCGCGCCCGGCGAGCAGGATCAACACCTCCAAGAGGCGATGGCGCAGCAGGGCGTCGCTGACGGGCGTGGGCGTCGTGGGCGGCAGTGTCCGCCGCATCGCATCGACCAGCTCGTCATCGACGCGCGCAACATGGGCCGATATGACTGGCGACGCCGCTCCGGCAATGGACAACATGTCAAAGTCACCCAGGATGGTGTCGTCGAACGTCAGCGCGAGCGCCTCGTATTGATGCTGCCCGTCGGGATCGTTAACCACATCCCACTGCGTGCCCTGCGCCACCAGCATGCCTTCGCGAGGTCGTGCTGCAAGCATGCTGCCATCGGCGTGCAGGCTCTTGCGCCCGCTGAGCACGGCCACGAAGAGACTGTGATGGACAGTCAGCGTACGAATCCGGTAACGCTGGGCGGCGACGACCCGGGCACCGTGCAGTAGTTTCATATCGCCCCTTTGCCAAGGGTGGTTGCCATGTCGTCCAAAGGATGCTCAAGGCCGGCCAGACAGCGGAATATAGCATCGCTGTCAGCGGCGCCAGGACGAGGCGGTCTTCGACGCCGCCGCCGCGGTGCTGCGAAAAACCAAGCGGCAGCCCCCTCAAAGCACCCACCGCATCGGCGGCCGAATCGCCACAGGGAAAACGCCCGGGCGACATAACGCCACACCCCCGCTCCAACTGCGGCAAACCGCCCACCCCAATTGACCGGCGTCAATAACCCCCGCCGCGCCCAAACCTACCCTGCGCGCCAACACCACGCAGGCGCCCGCCCATGCGCAATCCACCATCCGGACCACACACCTATAACGACAAAGTCGTGCGCCAATTCATGGCCGCGGCCGTGTTCTGGGGCATCGTCGGCATGGCCGTCGGCCTCCTCGCCGCCGCCCAGCTCGCCTGGCCCGCGCTCAACTTCGATATCCCCTGGCTCACCTACAGCCGCATCCGCCCGCTGCACACCAACGGCGTGATCTTCGCCTTCGGCGGCAGCGCGCTGATGGCCTCCTGCTACTACGTCGTGCAACGCACCTGCCACACCCGGCTGTTCTCCGACCGGCTCGCCAGCTTTACTTTCTGGGGCTGGCAGGCGGTGCTGGTGGCGGCCGTGATCACCCTGCCGCTGGGCATCACCCAGAGCAAGGAATACGCCGAACTGGAATGGCCGATCGACCTGCTGATCGCCATCGTGTGGGTCGCCTTCGGCTGGAACTTCTTCGGCACGCTGACGCGCCGGCGCATCCGCCACATCTACGTGGCCAACTGGTACTACGGCGCCTTCATCATCGCCGTGGGCCTGTTGCACATCGTCAACAACATCGCCATCCCGGTCTCGCTGACCAAGTCGTACATCGTGTATTCCGGCGCGGTCGACGCGATGGTGCAGTGGTGGTACGGCCACAACGCAGTGGCGTTTTTCCTCACCGCCGGCTTCCTGGCCATGATGTATTACTTCGTGCCGCGCCAGGCCGATCGCCCGCTGTGGAGCTACCGCTTCTCCATCGTCAACTTCTGGGCGCTGATCTCCATGTACATGTGGGCCGGTTCGCACCACCTGCTGTACACGGCGCTGCCGGACTGGGTGCAGTCGGTGGGCATGATCTTCTCGCTGATTCTGCTGATGCCCAGCTGGGGCTCGGCCGCCAACGGCCTCATGACCTACAACGGCGCCTGGCACAAGCTCAAGACCGATCCGATCAGCAAGTTCATGGTGATGGCGCTGGTGTTCTACGCCGCGGCCACCTTCGAAGGCTCGATGATGGCGATCAAGAGCGTCAACGCACTCTCCCACTACACCGACTGGACCATCGCCCACGTGCACTCCGGCGCGCTCGGCTGGGTGGCGATGATCACCATCGGCTCCCTGTACTCCATGGCGCCGCGCGTGCTGGGCCAGGAAGCGATGCACTCGACCCGCGCCATCAACGTGCATTTCTGGATGCATGCCGGCGGCACCATCATGTACGTGTTCGCGATGTGGACCGCTGGCGTCACCGAAGGCGTGATGTGGCGCGAAACCCTGCCCAGCGGCTCGCTGGCCTACAGCTTCATGGACAGCCTGCGCGCGGTCCATCCGATGTACGTCATCCGCGCCATGGGCGGGGCCATGATCGTCGGCGGCATGCTCGTGATGGCCTGGAACATGTGGCGCACCTGGGCGCCGGCCCGCGAACGCGGCGTCGAACCCGTCGCCATCCCGCAGGGAGCCTGAGCCATGAGTGACACGCCCCCCACCGGCTTCCGCCGCTACCGCTATTTCGAATTCATCGAGACCCACGCCGGCCTGCTCGGCGTGCTGATCGCCATCGCCGTGTCGTTCGGTGGCCTGGCCGAAATCATTCCGCTGTTCTTCCAGGCCCATGTGGTCAAGGCCCTGCCCGGCGTGGAGCCGCGCGATCCGCTGCGCCTGGCCGGTTTCGACGTGTACGTGCGCGAGGGTTGCTACGGCTGCCATTCGCAGATGATCCGCACGCTGCGCGCCGAGACCGAGCGCTACGGCCACTACTCCGACGCGGGCGAATCCGTGTACGACCATCCGCACCAGTGGGGCAGCAAGCGCACCGGCCCGGACCTGGCGCGCGTCGGCGGCAAATACAGCGACGACTGGCACCGCCAGCATCTGATCGATCCGCGCAGCGTGCCGGGCGGCAAGGATTCCAACATGCCCGGCTATCCCTGGCTGGCCGAGCGCCCGCTCGACGCCGCCGATGTGCAGGCACGCATGAAGGTGCTGCGCACGCTCGGCACGCCGTACGGCGATGCCGAGATCGCCGCGGCGCCGGAAACGCTCAAGGGCAAGACCGAGATGGACGCCCTGATCGCCTACCTGCAAAGCCTCGGCACCGCCCTGCCCGCCACCGGCGTGCACGCTCCCACCGCTCCCGCGGAGAACGCCCCATGACCGCTTCCTGGATCGGACATCTGTACGGCGTCAGCATCCTCGTGCTGATGGGCCTGTTCCTCGGTATCTGGGCCTGGGCCTGGAACCGCCGCCACAAAGATACCTTCGACGCCGCCGCCCGCCTGCCGCTCGAACACGACCGGATCGCGACACGCCGCGAAGGAAACGCGCCATGAGCTTGTTCTGGAGCATCTATGTCGGCGTGCTGGTCACCAGCAACCTGATCCTGGCGATCTTTCTGTACTTCTACGGCACGCGGGTGAAGATCCCCATCGACGGCGAAGGCACCACCGGCCATAGCTGGGACAACGGCAAGCTGCGCGAATCCGTGCGCAAGCTGCCGCGCTGGTGGGCGATCATGTCGCTGGGCTCGCTCATCGTGGCGATCGGCTACCTGGTGCTGTTCCCCGGCTTCGGCAACTTCAAGGGCGTGCTGGGCTGGACCTCCGAGCAGCAGGTGAAGGAAGCCCGCGAGGAGAACGCGAAGAAGCTCGACGAGCTGTTCGCGCGCTACCGCCAGTACCCGATCGACCGCCTGTCCGACGACAGCGTGGCCCTGCAGTACGGACATCGCCTGTTTCAGGACAACTGCGCCGCCTGCCATGGCGTGAAGGCCGAAGGCGGCCGCGGGTTTCCCGCGCTCACCGTCAATGGCGACGATGGCGACTTTGTCATGGCCACCGCGCTCAACGGGCGCAACGGCGTGATGCCGCCGTGGGGTGCCGTGCTCGGCGAGCAAGGCGTGACCGATGTCGCCAACTACGTGCTCAGCCTGTCTGGCGCGCCGCACGATGCCGCCCGCGTGCCAGCCGGCGAAACGCGCTTCAAGGAGACCTGCGTGGCCTGCCATGGCGCCGACGCCAAGGGCAACAAGGCGCTGGGCGCGCCCGACCTCACCGATCGCAGCTGGATCTACGGTGGCGACCTCGCCGCCGTGACGCAGAGCATCCGCGACGGTCGCAACGGTCACATGCCGGCGTGGAAGGATCGCCTGGGCGAAGACCAGGTCCGCCTGATCGCCGCCTGGCTGCGCCATAACGCCTTGCAGGAACGGGCCGCCCAGGCCGCCCCGGTCGCTGCCGCCGCGCCATGACCGCCACCGCCGCGCGCGCCTTCCGCTGGTACCGCGAGCCGGTGGTATGGCTGGGCGCGGCGGTGCTCGCCACGGCGATCGGCGGATGCATCTCGCTGATCCGCACGGCCTCGCGCCATGGCGACGCCGATCTGCCCGACCCGGTGGATCGCCGCGCGCGCATGCAGGTCTCCGCGCAACGCCTGTCCGCCGCGCTGCCGTCGCAGGCGCGTCTTGCGCGCGACGGCGATCGCATCGTGCTGCACGCGCAGGCCGCGACGCCGACATCCTTGCAGTTGCTGTTCTGGAACACCCGCGCGGAGCACGACCTGACCATCCGGCTGGAGCGCCAGCCGGACGGCAGCTACGCGGCACGGCTGCCCGCCCTGCCGCCACTGGCGATGCACGTGCGCGTCGATACGCCACGGCGCGATGACGCTCTCGTCGGCGAATGGCAGGCCGGTGCGGCCTTCGCCGAGTTGCGCGAGCCTGCGCGATGAACGCCGCCTGCTATCACTGCCATGAACCGCTCCCGGCGGGCGATTCCATCGTCGCTTCCCTCGGCGGCGCGACACGCGCCTTTTGCTGCCTCGGCTGCCGCGCCGCCGCCGAATGGATCGACCAGCTCGGCCTGGGCGACTACTACCGGTTGCGCGACGTACCCGCGCCGAAAGTCGATGCAGTCGCCGAAAACACCGCCTGGGCGCGTCCCGAGCTCGGCCGTCATGTGGTGCGCCAACTCGGCGATGCGCGCAGCGAGGTGTGCCTGCTGATCGAAGGCGTGCGCTGCGCCGCCTGCGTGTGGCTGATCGAGCGCAGCCTGGGCGGGCTGCCCGGCGTCGCCGACGTGCAGGTCAACGCCGCGGCCGCACGCGCCCGCGTGGTGTGGGACCCATCGCGCACGCCGCTGCCCGTGCTGCTCGATCACCTTGCGCGCACCGGTTATCGCGCCCTGCCGCTGGATGCCCGCGCGCTGGACGATGCGCGCCGCCGCGAAACGCGCGATGCGCTCAAGCGCCTGGCCGTGGCTGGCTTCGGCGCCATGCAGGCGATGATGTACGGCGTCGCGCTGTACGTCGGCGCGTTCCAGGACATGGACGCCAGCACGCGCGAACTGCTGCGCTGGATCGGCTTCCTGGTCGCCACGCCGGTGGTGCTTTACGCGGCCCGCCCATTCTTCGCCGGCGCGCTGCGCAACCTGCGTGTGCGGCGACTTGGCATGGACGTGCCGGTCGCGCTGGCGGTCGGCCTGATTTACGCGGCGAGCCTGGCCGAGGCGCTTCGCGGCGGCGCCGAGGTGTACTTCGATTCGGTCAGCATGTTCGTGTTCTTTCTGCTGTTGGGACGCTTTCTGGAGATGCGCGCGCGGCACCGCTCCGGCGACCTGGTCGATGCGCTGGCGCGACTCACGCCCGTGTTCGCCGATCGCTGCCGCACGGACGGTTCGCTCGAGCGCATCGGCGCCGCCGAGTTGTGTGTGGGCGACGTGGTGCACGTAGCCGAGGGCGGCAGCATACCGGCCGATGGCGTGCTGCTGGAGCGCGCCTGCCGCGTGGACGAATCGCTGCTCACCGGCGAATCCCAGCCGGTGGCCAGGCATCCCGGCGACATGCTGATCGCCGGCAGCGTGCTGCAGGACGGCCCGGTGCGCCTGCGCGTGGAACGCGTCGGCGCCGACACGGCACTCGCCGGCATCGTCGCCCTGGTCACCCGCGCACAGACCGAACGCCCACGCCTGGCCCTGGCCGGCGAACGCGCCGCCGCACGCTTCGTCGCGCGCGTGCTCGCGCTGACCGCCCTCACCGCACTTGGCTGGAGCCTGCTCGACCCGGCGCGCGTGCTCACCGCCACGCTGGCGGTACTGGTGGTGTCCTGCCCCTGCGCGTTCGCCCTGGCGGTGCCGGCGGCGATGACACGCGCGCTGGCCGTGCTCGCGCGCCGCGGCGTACTGGTCGCCCATGCCGATGCCGTGGAGAAACTGGCGCAAGCCGATCACGTGGTCTTCGACAAGACCGGCACGCTCACCGTGCCCTATGTCCGGCAGCTCGCCGGCGATACCGCGGCGTTGCCGCTGGCTGCCGCGCTCGCACGCGCCAGCAGCCACCCGCTGGCACGCGCCATCGTCGAGGCCGCCGCGTCCGATGCGTCGCAGCCGGTGGCCACGCAGGTCATCGCGCACGCCGGCCTCGGCGTGGAAGGCGTCGTCGACGGGCGCACACTACGCCTGGGCCGCGCCGACTTCGCGCTGCGCGGCGCGGTGGGCGAAGGCGCGCTCGCCGATGCCGTGGTGCTCGCCGACCGCCACGGCATGCTCGCCGCCTTCCATCCGCGCGAACGCCTGCGCGACGGTGCGGCCGAGTGCGTGGACGGATTGCGCGCACAGGGCCTCGCGGTCGAAGTGCTCAGCGGCGACGCGCCCCAGCGCGTGCGCACCATCGCGGCGGCACTCCACGCGGCCGCATGGCGCGCGCGCCAGACGCCGGCCGACAAGCTCGCCCGTCTCGAAAGCCTGCGCGCGCAAGGCGCCAAGGTGATCGCCGTGGGCGACGGTATCAATGACGCGCCGGTGCTGGCCGGCGCCGACGTCGCGGTAGCCATGGGCAACGGTACGCCGCTGGCACAGGCCAGCAGCGACATCGTGCTCACCGGCGGCCGCCTGCAGGCGTTGCCCGAGGCGCGCCGCCTCGCGCGGCAGACGCTGCGCATCCTGCGCCAGAACCATCGCTGGTCGCTCGGCTACAACTTGTGCGTGGTGCCGCCGGCCGCGCTGGGCCTGGTACCGCCGTGGCTGGCGGCGATCGGCATGTCGGCCAGCTCGCTGCTGGTGGTACTCAATGCGCTGCGCATCGGCCGCGAGTCCTCGCCTGCGCCTGCCCATCGCGACGCATTGCGGGAGGCGCACGCATGACCACCATGCTGATCCTCATTCCGCTCACCTTCCTGCTTCTGCTGGTCGCCGGCGGCGCGTTCTTCTGGGCGGTGAATCACGACCAGTTCGACGACATGGACAGCGCGCGGCTGCTGCCGCTCACCGATCGCGACCCGAAGGCAGATCCCCCCGAACCGCCGCAAGGCACCCCATGAGCCAAGGCCTGGGCCTGCTCGCCGCACTGTGGCTGGGCCTGGCCGCGTCCGGCCATTGCGTGCTGATGTGCGGCGGGATTTCCGGCGCGCTCGCGCTGGGAACGCAGCGCGGCGCGGACGGGCGGCCGTTGCCGCGCTTGCTGCTGGCCTACCAGTTCGGCCGTATCGGCGGCTACGCACTGGCCGGGCTGCTGTTCGGTTCGATCGGCGCGGGACTGTATGTGCTGCTCGACCACGATGGTTTGCGCGTCGCCCTGCGCGCGCTGACGGCGACAGCATTCGCCACCGCGGCGATGGCCTTGCTCGCGGGCCGCGGATGGCTCGAACGGATGCTCGGCGTGCGCCTGTGGCAACGACTGGCGCCAAGGGCGCGGGCACTGTTTCCGGTCAATACGACGGCCCGTGCGCTGGGTGTCGGACTGCTGTGGGGCTGGATGCCGTGTGGCTTCGTGTACACCGTGCTGCTGCTGGCGCTGGCCAGTTTCGATCCGTGGCGCAGCGCATCGAGCATGCTGGCGTTCGGGCTGGGCACCTTGCCCTCGATGCTGGCGGCGAGCGCCGGCAGCGGTGTGCTGTCGCGCTGGCTGGGACGGGCGGTATTCCGCCGCGCCGGCGCCGCACTGTTGCTCGTCATGGCGGTCGCGACGCTCGCGGGACCGTTCGTAGCGCATTGGGGCATGCCCTCGCTCAGCCGCTGGCTGCCCTTCGATTGCTAGCCGGCGCCGACCTGCAGGTTGGGGCTGCGTTCGGCTAGCCCCATCCTGCGAGAGTCGTCAAAGCTTCGCGCGGTTCAGCCTCAGCGCATTGCTCACCACCGACACCGACGACAGGCTCATCGCCAACGCCGCGATCATCGGCGACAAGGTCACGCCCAGCCACGGATACAGCGCGCCCGCCGCGATCGGGACGCCAAGCGCGTTGTAGATGAAGGCGAAGAACAGGTTCTGGCGGATGTTGGAGACGGTCGCCTGCGACAGCGCGCGGGCACGCAGGATGGCCGTCAGGTCGCCCTTGACCAGGGTGATCTGCGCACTTTCCATCGCTACGTCGGTGCCGCTGCCCATGGCGATGCCCACGTCCGCCGCCGCCAGCGCGGGCGCGTCGTTGATGCCGTCACCGGCCATTGCCACGCGCCGGCCTTCAGCGCGCAGCGCATTGACCACCGCGGCCTTGTCCGCCGGCGAGACATCTGCGTGCACCGCATCGATGCTCAGCGTCTTCGCCACCGCCTGCGCGGTCACCGCGTTGTCGCCGGTAAGCATCACGATGCGCAAACCGGCCGCGTGCAGGCCGGCGATCGCCTGCGGCGTGGTTTCCTTGACGCGGTCGGCCACGGCCAGCAGGCCGACCAGCGCGCCGTCCACCGCGAGAAACATCACTGTGGCGCCTTGCTTGCGCATCGCATCGGCGCGCGCCTTCGTCTCCTCGCCGAGGGCGATGCCCAGCGTCTGGAACAGCCGTGCATTGCCCAGCGCCGTCTCGTGCCCGTTCACCCTGCCCTGCACGCCGCCGCCGGTAAGCGTGCGGAAATCGCTCACCTCCGGCACCTTCACGCCGCGCGCCTCGGCTCCGGCCAGGATTGCGCGGGCCAGCGGATGTTCGCTGGGACGTTCCAGCGCCGCCGCCACGGCCAGCAGCTGATCCCATGGCATCGCGCCGGTGCTCACCACATCGTTGAGCGCGGGCTTGCCTTCGGTCAGCGTGCCCGTCTTGTCCAGCACCAGCGTGTCCACGTCGCGCAACGCCTCGATCGCGGCGGCGTCCTTGAACAGCACGCCGTAGTGCGCGCCGCGGCCGCTGGCGACCATGATCGAGATCGGCGTCGCCAGGCCCAGCGCGCAGGGACAGGCGATGATCAGCACCGACACCAGCGCGATCAGCGCATGCGCCAGGCGCGGATCCGGCCCCCACACGGCCCAGGCCGCGAATGCCAGCACCGCCACCGCCACCACCGCCGGTACGAACCACGCGGCGACCTGGTCGGCCACGCGCTGCAACGGCGCCTTGCTGCGCTGTGCCTGTGCCACCAGCGCGACGATCTGCGCCAGCATCGTTTCGCCGCCGACCTTTTCCGCACGCATGGTCAGCGCGCCGTCCTGGTTCACGGTGCCGCCGGTGATGCGATCGTCCCGTCCCTTGGTGACGGGCAGCGGCTCACCGGTCAGCATCGATTCGTCGACATGGCTGGCACCGTCGAGCACCACGCCATCCACCGGCACCTTCTCGCCGGGACGCACGCGCAGTACGTCGCCGACGCGCACGTCCTCCAGCGACACATCCTGCTCGCTGCCGTCATCGCCTACCCGGCGCGCGGTCTTCGGCGCGAGCCCGAGCAGCGCCTTCAGCGCCGCACCGGTACGGCGGCGTGCGCGCAGCTCGAGGAAATCGCCGAGCGTGACCAGCGTGACGATCACCGCGGCGGATTCGAAGTACACGCCCACGCGCCCGTGCGCATCGCGGAATCCGGCCGGAAATACCTGCGGCAGGAAGAATGCCACCGTGCTGTACAACCACGCCACGCCGGTGCCCAGTGCGATCAGCGTGTACATATTGGGCGACCACGGCTTGAGCGAGCGCCATCCGCGCGCGAAGAACGAAGCGCCGCCCCAGAGCACCACCACGCTGGAAAGCAGCGCCTCGGTCCACGCCGCCACGCCATCCCAAGGCATCGGCAGATGCCAGCCGAACAGGTGCGGCCCCATCGCCAGCAGGAACGCCGGCACGGTCAGTGCCACAAGTGTCCAGAAGCGCCTCGACAGATGGCGCAGCTCGCCGCCATCGTCTTCGTCCAGGGTCGGCATCATCGGTTCCAGCGCCATGCCGCACTTCGGGCAATCGCCAGGGCCGACCTGCTGCACTTCCGGATGCATCGGGCAGGTGTAGATCGTGCCGGGCGGCGCGGCGACCGGCTTGGGGCGCTCACCGAGATAGGCCATCGGGGTCGCCTCGAATTTCTCGCGGCAGCGTGCGGAACAGAAGTAGTACGCGTGCCCCTCGAACTCGGCACGATGCTTGGCCGTGTGCGGATCGACCGTCATGCCGCAGACCGGATCCTTCACGCCGTGCTGCGCGGAGCTGCCGTGCGCGTGGTGGTCATGATCGTGGGCGTGCGTGTGATGCTCATCATGGGCCTGGGTGTCGTGCCCCGCGTGAGTGTCGTTCTCGCCGCTGCAGCATGCGGGGGGCGCCGCCTCGCCGTGCGAGGCGCAGCACGATGCGTCGTCATGCGCGTGCTCGCCCGGATGCATGGCATGGTCGTGGTGCGCGCCATGCTTGTCCGTCTCCGACGAACAGCAGGCCGGCGCAGCCGCCTGCGCCACCTTCGCGGCCGAACCGCAGCAAGGCTTCTCGTGAGCGCTCATGCCTGATCCTCCTCGTCGGCCAGCGCCCGCAGGATCGGACACTGGTCCGGCGAACCGTGGCCCGGACAGGCTTCGATCAGATCTTCCAGGCCATTGCGCACGCGGGTCAGCTCGGCGATACGTGCATCGATCGCCGCCAGCCGCTCCTGCGCCCGCTGCTTCACCGCCTTCACCCCGCGCTGGCGATCGGCCGAGAGCGCCAGCAAGTCGCGGATCTCCTCCAGCGTGAAGCCCAGATCCTTGGCGCGCCGGATGAAGCGCAACTGCCGCACCGCACCTTCGTCATAGCTGCGGTACCCGGACGCCCGCCGCACGGGCTCCGGCAACAGGCCTTCGCGCTCATAGAAGCGGATGGTGTCGATATTCACGCCGACGCGCTTGGCGACGGCACCGATGGTCAGAGAGAGGTTGGTCGGGTTCATGGGACAAGTCTAGACCCTTGATAAAGGTCTAGAGTCAAGTCCTGGTTTGAAAGCCCGTCCTGGGTGTCGAGAGTCCTTAACCTTGTCACTGGGGACCATCATCCTGGTGCCAGCCCCTAAGAGTGGCACTGAGCCCCCGGCCCTTCTCCGCGATCACTCAGGGTATCCCGAGGGTCCCGTCGCTAAAATGTGTTCCTGAAAGTTCTGCAGCGACTACCGCGCATGCCTGAAAAGTGAGTTGTCGAAGCAAGCAATGGGGGACAGCGCGCCAGATGGCACACAGATGGCTCTACATTGGCTTCGTCAGCGCGTATGGCAGCAGGAACGCGCATCGCGGCTTTAACAGGACGGGCGAGCGTATCAACGACCATGGTCCCTACGTGCAGACAGCGCCGTGCCCAAAAACGCTCATTTATAGCGTCCTGGTAGCAGCCCTGGCCTTCTCCGGGCCTGCTCGATCCGAAGATTCCCTCGATTACAACGCGCTTCTTGTTCGCAGGGGCATTACCTCCGCATTGATCTACGACGGGAGCGTCGTGGCGAATGTTTCGGGAGGAGCCCGGAGAGGCGACGCATACGTCGGAAACCTGCGGCTTCAGGTCGCCCTGGACGGCAAGCGTCTATTCCACGCGCCCGGCTGGACAGCATTCCTCCAGCTGCTCTCGATACACGGCGGCCAGCCCAGCAATCTCATAGGCGATGCCCAAGGCGTCAATAGCTACTCGGCCAAGTCGACATGGCGCCTCTATGAGGCATGGGGCCAGTACAGCTCAGCCAACGGGCATTGGTCGTTTCTCGCTGGCCGATATGACATCAACTCCGAGTTCTATCGCCTCGCATCCGCGGGTCTTTTCATGAACAGCTCGTTCGCCATGGGGCCTGAGTTCTCCCAGAGCGGCATCGGCGGGCCATCCGTTTTTCCCGACACGTCGATCGGTCTCAGAGTGGCTTACAAACCCACGCCAAGCATCCTGATTCGAGCAGCCATGCTGGATGGAGAGCCCGTTGACGGGGCGGATGATGAGGTCAAATTTCCGGGGGAGAAGAAAGGCCTTTTGTTCGTCTCCGAGATGGCGTTCTTGACGCGGCCAGCATCGGATGACCCGCACGGTGCCGCCAAGTATCAGCTCGGTCGAGGTGCAAATTTTCCAGCCTACGACGACAAGATCGCTATCGGCGCATGGCACTACACAGGCACCTTCCGCGATCTTTTTCTGGAGAACGAGAGAGGTCTCCCCGTAGTACATAAAGGCAGCAGCGGCGCATATGCATTGATCGACTCGACGCTCTATCGAACCAAGGTGGAGCCTGGAGGCCGGATCTCCGGATTCATCCAGTACGGCATCGGGGACGGCCGAGTGAATCGCTTTAGTTCATACCTGTCTGCAGGGCTTGCCGCCTCTGGATTAATCACAAACAGATCGGACGATCAGCTGGGCTTCGCAGTCACGACCGCGCAGAACGGACCTCACTATCTCAATTCGATGCATTCGAGTTCGATCCCGGTGGCACGCAAGGAGACTTCAATGGAAGCCACCTATCTCTTGCAGGTGAACTCAAAGTTCTCGGTCCAGCCCGACATTCAATATGTCATTGACCCGGGAACGGATCCGGCAAGGCGAGCTGCAACCGTTCTTCAAGTCCACTTTCAACTGAAACTGTAGTGGAAGCTGACTCGCCGTCGATGACGCCGCCTGGAACGCCCGGTTTGCTTCGCTGGTCGCGACGTCGCAGCGCTCTCCAATGCAGGCGCCCCTGACGAATACGGCAGCGATGATCAGCAGCTGCACTACGATCGCCTCTGACCTTGACTCCAACCCAACGGCGCCCGATGACTCTTTGCGCATTACGAGCCTGGGCGGCATCTCACGCCATGCGGCACGCCGTTACGTCAGACAGCGACTTACGAACGCCGATAGCCCTTCCTCAATGGATCGAGCAAGGGCTTCAAGCCGTTGTGATCGAGCTCATGCGCCAACGCCAGCAGGTTGCCGAGGTCGCCGGGCGGGAAACCTTTGCGGGCGAACCATGCCAGATACGCACCAGGCAGGTCGGCGATGAGGCGCCCCTGGTATTTGCCGTAGGGCATGGTCGTGGTGACCAGTCGTTGCAAGTCTTCAGGCTTCAATGAGGCAGTCACCTTGAGTGGTCAGCTTGAGTCGGACGAAGCAGATCAACCCTGTCGATCGAAAACATAGGTGCGTTCCATGCGCCGACTCAAGCAGACCGGGCGAGTCATCATCACCAAGGGCGGTTAATCGAGTCAAAAAAAAGCCGTTTCGATTGCCCACTCCTTCTTCACCATCGCCTGAATCACTTGCGCATCAAATAAGAATCGTTATCATTTAGGAACACTCAACACAGCCCGCCTCTCGCTTCCCTGGCAACAGGTTCGCCTTTCTACCGATGGACGAAGCGATGCGCATGGACTTCAAGGCATTCCGTTCCGATGATGACCAAACTCCTGGCCGGCGTCGTGCTGGCCGCGCTCCTGCTTCCCCAGGGCGCCTTTGCGCACACGAAGACGTCCTCGCCCGCTGAGCCGGCCAAGGTCCCCGACGCCGAAAACCAGGCCAAGGAGCTTTCCGCCATCGACGTGCGAGCCAGCGTCACCACGCTGGACGCACAAACCGCCGATGCGGCCACCAAGACGCGTACGCCGCTGATCGAAACACCGCAGGTGGTGTCGGTAGTGACGCAGGAACAGATGCGTGTGCGCGGCGCACAGAGCGTGATCCAGGCGCTGGGCTATTCGGCCGGTATCGCCGGCTACGGTCCCGATTCGCGCTCGGATTGGTACACGGTGATCCGTGGCTTCTCGCCTTCCGTCTACCTGGACGGCCTGCAACTACCCATCACGCTGAACCTCGCCAGCTGGATCACCGACCCTTACCAGCTCGAACGCGTCGATGTGCTGCATGGCCCGTCCTCCGTGCTCTACGGCCAGGGCGATCCCGGCGGCACGGTGGACATGGTGAGCAAGGTAGCTGGCGGCGCGCCGGTGCGCGAAGTGCAGTTCCAGCTCGGCGATCATGCACGCCGGCAACTGGCGGCGGATATGGGCGGCTATCTCGACGACGCGGGCGCCTGGTCGTATCGCATGGTCGCGCTGGGTCGCAGCCAGGATGTGGCCAATTCGCCATTCCACGCTTCGCGCGTGCTGCTGGCGCCGTCGCTGTCCTGGAAGCCGTCCGCCGACACCTCGCTGGTATTTACCTCCAACTATCTGCGCGACCACTCCAATTACGCCGGCAACTTCCTGCCCGCGGAAGGCACCATCCTGCCGAGCCCATTCGGCCGCATCTCGCGGCACACCTATACCGGCGATCCGGACTTCACCCGCTACCACAAGAGCGAATACGCCGTCGGCTATCGCTTCGAACACCACTTCGGCAAAACCTGGACGTTCCGCCAGAACGCGCGCTATTCGCGTACATGGCTGGACAACAATATGGTCTACGGCGTGGGCCTGGCCGGCGATGGCCGCAGCATCGACCGCTTTGCCGGCTTCGCCAAGCCGGATTACCGCCGCTTCACCGTCGACAATCAACTGCAAGCGCACTTCCAGACCGGCGCCTTCGAGCACACCGTGCTGCTCGGCGCGGACTACCAGCACCAGCGCACCGTTGACCCGGAGAACTATGCGCTGGCTCCGCCCATCGATCTGTACAACCCGGTGTACCTGCCGATCGACCCCATGATCTTTGCGCCAGGCGGCGCCAACTATCCGCAGAATATCCGCGAGACGCAGAAGCAGCTGGGGATCTATGCGCAAGACCAGATCAAGTACGCGGACCGCTGGGTCCTCGTGCTGTCGGGTCGCCAGGACTGGAGCCGACTGAACGCCGTCGATCACGCCGTGGCCGACGCCACCGCAGCGCGACAGAACGATCACGCGTTCACCGGCCGCATCGGCGTGGTGTATCTGGCCGACAACGGCCTGGCGCCTTACCTCAGCTACTCCGAATCCTTCAATCCGGTCACGACACCCAATGCGTACGGAGCACCGTTCCGTCCTGCCACCGGCAAGCAATACGAGGCGGGGCTGCGCTTCCAGCCGACAGGCGGACGCAGCTCTCTCACCGCTGCGATGTTCCAGATCCGCCAGCAGAATGTGCTCACCCCGAACCCCGACCAGCAGAACTACCCCAACGGATCGGTGCAGACCGGCGAAGTGCGCTCGCACGGCGTGGAGCTGGAAGCGCGCGCCGCCTTCGACGATGGCTTCAACCTGCTCGGTGCATACACCTATCAGGACGTGCGCAACGCCAAGGCCAATGATGCCTCCCGCAACAAGTGGCCAACGTCTATCCCCATTCCGCACGAGCTGGCATCGGTATGGGCCGACTACACCCTTCCACGCGGCGACCTGGCCGGGCTGGGCTTCGGCGCAGGTGTGCGCTACATCAGTTCGTCTCGCGGCGCGCCGGACAATTCGCTCCACATTCCCTCCTACACGCTGATCGACGCCACCGCGTTCTACCAACTGCCGCAATGGCGCCTGGCGCTGAACCTGAGCAACCTGGCGAACAAGGCATATATCGCCGGCTGCTACGACGCGACGCGTTGCATCTACGGCACTGGGCGCACGGCGCTGTTGACGGCCACATACGACTGGTAAGTGACCGCGTAACGCTTCCCCGTCAGAAGCCGCCTGGAATCCGCTCCCGTCGAACAGATCTAGATGAACTCCGCGCGAATCCGATCGAGCTCGAACGGCGTGATGCCTTGATCGACCGCAAACACGGTCTCGGCGGCCTCGGCCTGCTCGACCAACTCTCCGCGAGCCCGCGCGTGCAAGGTGAACAAGGTATGCAGGTCGGCCCGATGCCAATCGACCATCGCGCGCAGGATCAGCGAGACGCCGGACAGGTTGTTGATGGTGTTGTTCCACCCCAGGCCGATGCTATAGCTCATGTCACTCCACAAGACCTTCTGCGTTTCCAGGTCCAGCACGAATGGAATGCACATGCACGCGGCCGAGGCGATGTCGATACGATCCTCGACAGTGCGCGGCTCGAATATTTCGCCCGAGTTGGCATCGCTGCGGGCCATCCAGCCGGCGAAGCATTCCGGCAGTTCGCAGTACGGCTGCTGCGTGAAGCTGTTGAGCGAAACGACGACGAAACGCACACCACGCTCCCGCAAGCGAGGCAGATCCAGATCGATGAATTCCGCGGCGCCTTGCGGAGCATCGACGATATCGCCGCTGTGGTAACCGCCGTAGTTACGCAGGTTGTGATAGGCAACCAGGTCCATGAACTTGAAATCTGCGCCGAAGAAGGCGGCACTGAGATCGATATCGGTACGGTGAAGACCGTTCTTCCACCACAGGAAAAGACGGATGAAGCGCCTGGCGGGCAGCGGCAAGCGACTGCCGCGCGCCAGCGTGCGCAGCGAACGCGACATCGCGCGTTGCGCCAGCGGCACGGCATAGTCTGCCAAGGCGGGATCGACGTAGCAGCGCCCCAGCGCAGCGAGCCGGGCAAAACGCTGCATCAGGGCGCCCTCGGCGATTCCAGCCGCGAGTCCCGCCACGTTGGGAGCCAGGACTGGCCTGCGCTCCCGCAGCGCAAACAGCTTGGCCTCGCCGCCTTTCGGGAAAAATACCCGCAACGCGTCCACCATCGGCAACCGACGAAAGTGGCTGAGCAATTGCAGCAGCACCGGCGTGGCGACGCGTCCGGCGGTCTTCCGGAACAGCTCAAGCACGCCTTCGACATCAGCACCACGCCGCAGCAACTGATCGAGCCGCCGCGCCAATTCGCCAGGACGGTCGGCCAGCAGTGCCGCGGCGGCGCTGATGTCGCCCAACCGCAGGTGCTCTTCCACTTTGGCCGCAAACGTCGCCGGCCTGCGGCCCGCGCGCACCTGAGCAAAGCCGGCGCACGCATGCGGAAAGCGTTGTACGTGCTCGCCAGGATGCAGTCGCTCGCCCACGCGCTTCCAACGCTCGGCGTGGCGGAACATGTCAGGCACAAGTGCCTGCATCGGTTCGAGCAACCCCAGCACATCGCGGCGCAACGCGCGGCGCATCGAGGCGAAGCGGCAGGGCTGCGCCAGCGAAGGATCGCCATCATTCAAGGCAACCACCCAGCGCAGCACATCCGTAGCGGTGCGCAATTGCGCATGCAGAAAAGCCGACGCCAACGGCCCGCCGGCGTGGCGATACAGCAACGCGCCGAGCACGGCCAGGTTTTCCTTGAACGGAACCTGCGCGGGCAGCAAATCGTAGATGCGGTGCCGGTACTGCCGCACGAACCAGGTGAGGTCGCTGCGATCCTGCGGCGAAAGCGAAGCCTTGGCCAGCGTCAGTCGCTGAAAGATGGCCTGAAACTCCTCCAGGGTCCCCAGACCGATCACGCGCGGCTGCCTCCGATGCAGCAACGGCGGACGCTCAGGCATGGGCTGATCGGGCGTGGGGCGTCGCAGGGTGACGTAATGCATGACCGCGTTGAGGTACAACGTGGCCTCGCTGGCCTCGACCACCTGCAGAGGAAAACCGGGATAGAGCGGCTGATGGACATGATGGGCGCCGGTCAATCTGCGCAGTACCCTCAGCAGATCGTGCAGGAAGTCGGACATCGCCAGGGGCTCGAGCGTGCCTAGCCTTTCGATTAGCTCTGGCGCGAAGACATAACCGAAGGCCTCGACTTCCTTCTGCATCGTGGCGACAAGGGCATGCTGTCCATGCGCCGCGCCTTCCTTGACGTAAACCTTGCCCAGTCGACGCAGGTAAATTTCGTTCATGGCATCCGATCCATAGAAAAACGCCTGCCGGAGCGGCAGGCGTATGTGGAGAGCGGGGACGCTAGTTTCAGAGTAGAAGGAAGCACCCCCATAGCCACCCGTGAAAGCTAACAGCTGCGGGCCGAATGGTAAAGATTGCGTTACTTTTTGATGGCTCATTCATTGAATCCACGACCGCAATCAACGGAAAGCCTCCGATCCACTTTCCGGCACCTGATCCGTAAGCCAAACCAAAGGCGGGATACGCATACTTTTCACCGTGATAGACCGCAAAAATTTGCCTTATCGGCGATCTTGCGGGATGAACCCATCCGCTCAACACACGTCACGGTGAAGCTTGAATCACTCTCTCGTGAATACCGGGCAGGAGGCCATTCCGAGAAAAGGAATTTATCGCATCCTTGTTTGCCGACCGAATCATCGGTTGGGCAACACTATTTTGCTGACGCCGCTCATCAGTGAATTGGAGCGCATCTACAAGGGTGCGGAGATCGACATCATTTCCGAAGGCGATGTCGCCTGCGAAGTGTTCGAGAGCTTCTTCAGCGTGAAGAACATCTACTGCCTTCCCAAGCGTGGCTTCAAGCATCCCGTGCCGTTCCTCGGCATGCTGCTGAAGGTGCGCAAGACCACTTACGACCTGATCGTGGATCCTTGCGTCGGCTCCGGTTTCAGCCGTGCGCTGACAAAGTTCTTCCGCGGCCGCTACAAGCTGGGCTTCAGCGATGAGCTCAAAGGCTCCGGACTGACGCATGCCGTGCCGGAGGCCGTGGCCATGCGACATATGGCTCAGCGCCCGGTGAATCTGCTGCGGGCCGCGCTGGCGCCGGGAAGCGACGGCGAGACGTATCCTTCGCTGGACATACGCCTGACCGACGCCGAACGTGCGCAGGGCCGGGCCGCCATCCAGCAGCTGCTTTGCGACTCCATGCAGACGGTGACCCCGCCGGTGGTGGGCATCTTCGCCAATGCCACGGGCGCGAAGCGTTATCCGGCCAGCTGGTGGAGCGAGTTCATCACCGCGTTCAAGGAAGCCAGTCCGCAGTCGAGCCTCATCGAGCTGATCCCGATGCATGGGCATTCGATGCTGGGTGAAGCGTGGCCGGGCTATTACTCTTCCGATATCCGACGCATGGGCGCGGTCATGGCGGGCATGGACCTGATGATCAGCGCTGACTGCGGTGTAATGCACCTGGCGGTGGCGTCGAAAGTGCCGACGGTGGGCATGTTCTGCGTGACCGACGAAGCCGTGTATTCGCCGTACGGACTGGGCAGCTGCGCCTTGAACACGCAAGGGTTGTCCGCGCGCGAAGCGGCGATGAAGGTGGTGGCCGCCTTCCCTGCCCTGCTCGGCCACGGCCCCGAGGCGGCAGCGCACCCCGCCTCGCTCGCCGCCGCGGGCAGCGCCGGCCAGTCTCGGCCTCAGGTGTTATCGCGCTGATGGAGAAGACAGGGGACGTCGGCACGCAGATTCAGGCACGACGCGAGGCTATCCAACGATGGCTGCTGATGCTGGGCGCCTTGCTCGTGCTGGCAGCCGGTATCGGCATGCGAGGGCCGACGCCCTCGGACGAGCCGCGCTTCGCCCTCGTCGCGCACCAGATGGTGGCATCCGGCCAATGGCTGATTCCGCACCGAGGTGCCGACTGGTACTCCGACAAGCCGCCGACCTTCATGGTCATGCAGGCTCTGTCGTACACGCTGACCGGCCACTGGTGGATCGCATTCCTGCTGCCCTCCCTGCTTTGCTCGCTGGGCACCCTGTGGCTGACCTACGACCTCGGTCGCCGGCTGTGGGGGCACCAGGCCGGCATCTGGGCGGCGCTGGGTTTGCTGTGCACGGTGCAGTTCGTGTTCCAGGCCAAACGCGGCCAGATCGATCCGACGGTCACCTTCTTCGTGACGCTGGCGAACTACGGGCTGCTGCGGCACTTGCTGCTCGGGCCGGATCGCCGCGCCTTATGGCTCGGATGCTTCGCTGCCGGACTCGGTGTGATCACCAAAGGCGTGGGAATCCTCGCCTTCCTGATGCTGGTGCCATGGCTGTATGCGCGCCACCGCGCATGGCGCCATCTGGCCGCCAACACCGGAGGATGGCGCACCTGGCTGGGCGGCGGCCTGGCCTTTGTCGCCGCCATCGCGATCTGGCTGCTGCCCTTGCTGGCGTATGTGCATACGCACGACAGCGCCGAAGCGCGCGCCTATCTCGACGACATCTTCGTCAACCAGACGGTGCACCGATACGTGCGTCCGTGGAACAGCTTCCAGCCGCCATGGTTCTACCTCGAAGTGATCTTCACCTCGTGGCTGCCGCTGAGCCTGGCTTTGCCGGCGCTGCTGCCGGCGTGGTGGCGGCGCCTGCGCGAACAGGATGGGCGCTATCTGCTGCCGCTCGCCTGGTCCGTGCTGGTGATCGTGTTCTTCAGCCTTACCCGCGCCAAGCGCGACGTGTACATCATGCCGGCACTGCCGCTGCTCGCACTCTGCGCGGGGCCGTTGCTGCGCGACGTCATGCAGCGGCGCTGGGCCCGGTGGGCGGCGCTGGCTTTTCTCCTTCTGCTGGCCCTGCCCGCGCTGTGGCTCGGCATGCGCGGGCTATGGTTCCCCAACGCATGGACGACACGCTTCGCCGCGGCGCGCCAGCTCGGCGACCAGGCCACATCGTTCTGGCTGATGCTGCTGGTGACGGGCGCATGGATTCTGTCGTGCATCGCCGCCCTGGGTCCGCGCCGCGCCGGCATGGCGCTGCTCGCCGGCCTGGCCGGTGTGTGGCTGCTGTGGGGGCTGTGGGCTGCGCCGTTGCTGGCGAGAGCGAGCTCGCCGAAACCCTTGGCTCAGCGCGTCGAGCAGACGATCGGACCGGATGCCGAGCTGGCGCTGGTGGCCTGGAAGGAAGAACTGCCGCCGGCATTCACCCGCAAGCCGATCGACTTCGGCTTCGTCACGCCGTGGCATCAGCAGCTGGCCAATGCCATCCGATGGCAGGAGCAGGCGCCACGGACACGCTGGGTGCTCATCCTGAGCGACGTCATGGCACCGTGCGTCAAACCGGAAGCGACGATCGACGCGGGCATCACCAGCGGCCGCGACTGGCGTCTCTATCGCCTGGACGCCGTCGCGCCGGATTGCCGCGGCGGCAAGGTTCCCGTGGGAGCCGTGGAGGATTGGGGCGGCATCGACCGCTCCCGCTGATGCATCGGCCACCACTCGTCGCCGCGATGGCGGCTCACATCTTCTGCTCATGGTTCGCGTGACATTCTCCGACATCACAAAGCACCCCGCCGTTCGTCTGGCCGGCACATGGTCATGGCTGGTGTTCTGGATCGCCTGCGCGTCGGTGGCGATCTTCCAGCATGGCCCCATGCCGATGTACTCCACGCGCACCTTGTCGGTGGCGTGGGAGATGTGGATGCGCCACAGCTATCTCGTGCCGTATCTCAACGGCGTGCCTTACAGCGACAAGCCGCCATTGCTGCTGTGGCTGATCCATGCCGGCTGGGCGGTGGGCGGCGTGGGCGATGTGTGGCCGCGCGCGCTCGACGTGATGCTCGGCGCCTTGCAGCTGGTGCTGGCGTCGAAGCTGGCCAGGCGCCTGTTTCCGGCATACCCGCCGGTGGCGATGGCCGCGCCCTGGATCCTGCTGGCCTTCACCTACGGCTTCTTGTTCGGCTTGCAGATCATGTACGAGGTGCTGCTTGCCGATTGCGTGCTCGCCGCGCTGCTGTGCCTGGCGCCTGACACGCAACGCGAGTCGCCGCGCTTCGGCTGGCTGGCCGTGGCGATCGGGCTTGGCCTGCTCGCCAAGGGACCGGTGATGCTGCTGCATGTGAGCTTCCCTTGGCTGCTGGGCCCGTACTGGAATGCCTGGGCCAGACGCGAGCGTCGCCGCTGGTACGCACAGGGCGCGCTGGCGCTGCTGGCCGGCTGCTGTGTGCTGATCGCCTGGGCGCTGCTGGCGGCGTGGTCGGGTGGCGAGACGTATCGGCAGAACCTGCTGTTCCATCAGACCGCCGGACGCGTGGTGGATTCGTTCGCGCACGCCCAGCCTTTCTGGTGGTACCTGCCCCTGCTGCCCGCGCTGATCTTTCCGTTCGCGCTATGGCCGCGCCTGTGGGTGGCGCTGGCCACGCTGCGCCGCCCCCTCGCCCCGGGGCTGCGCTGCCTGCTCGCATGGCTAGGCCCGGTGCTGCTCGGGTTCTCGCTGGTCAGCGGCAAGCAGGCCTACTACCTGCTGCCCGAATATGGTGGCTTCGCGATCCTCATGGCGGCGGCGCTGGCGCATCTGCAGGAACGCCGCATCGGCGACAGTCCCTGGCTGGGCCCCTGGCCGCTCGCCCTGCTAAGCGCTGCAGCCGGCGTGGCGCTACTGGCGCTCAACCTGATGGTGCAACCCGGACGGCTCGCCGATTCCGTCCTCGCGACGGTGCAGCCGCATGCCTTGCCGTTCGGCGTGTTGTTCGTGGCACTCTCCGTGGTGCTGCTGAAGGCCGGCAAAGACGCGCTGTATCGCATCGCCATCGCGGGACTGATCGCCACGGTCGGCGCGAATGGCTTGTTCACGCTTTCGCTGTGGCCCGCTTATGACTTCACACCGGTCGCCCGCATCCTGGCCAAGGCCGAGGCCGGTGGACGTCCCGTCGCCAATCTGGAATCGAACGACGGGCAGTACACCTTCCTCGGGCGATTGAAGCAGCCGGTCACGCAACTGCGCGGCATGGATGCCTTGAAGGCGTGGAGCGCCACGCATCCCGACGGCCTGGTCATTACCTATCCGCGGCGGCTCAGCGGCGAAGACCGCGAGCACGCCGTGTATATCCAGCCGTTCCGTGGCATCTCGGTGGCCGTGTGGCCCGCTCCGGCGTTCGTCGAAGCCCGCGAGCGCGGCCTGATCGACGATTGAGCCGGCGGTTTGTCCGCGGTGCCTGCGTGCTCGTTCACGCCGCCTCGGTGGCCAGCGCCGGATAGTCGGTAAGGCCATGCGCCCCGCCGCCGAACAACGTGTCGCGATCGTGCACGTTGAGCGGCGCGCCGGTGCGCAGGCGTTCCGGCAGATCCGGATTGGCCACGAACGGACGGCCGAACGCGATCAGATCCGCCCAGCCCTCGCGCAATGCGGCCCGCGCGCGCTCCGCGGTGTACTTGCCGGCATAGATCAGCGTGCCGGGGAATGCTTCGCGCAACTGCTGCTTGAATGCCACCGGCATATGCGGCGCGTCGTCCCAGTCGGCTTCGGCGATGTGGATGTATGCCACGCCGAGTTCGCCCAGCCGTTTCGCGGCGGCGAGATAGGTGGTCTGCGGATCGGCGTCGGCGCAGCCGTTGAGCGTGGTCAGCGGCGCCAGGCGAATGCCTACGCGCGACTTGTCGCCGGTGCCTTCGATCAACGCCTGCGCGACCTCACTGAGAAAACGCAGGCGATTATCCAGCGAGCCGCCGTAGGCATCGGTACGGTCGTTGGCATTGGAATCGATGAACTGGTTGACCAGGTAACCGTTCGCCGCATGCAGTTCCACGCCATCGAAACCCGCGGCCATGGCGTTGCGCGCGGCCTGGCGGTACTCGTCGACGATGGCCTGGATGTCATCCAGGCCGAGCGCGCGTGGCTTGGAGGCCTGCACGAACCCCGGCTTGCCGTCGCGCTCGGCGATGAACACCTTGACGCCCTCGGCCTGGATCGCCGACGAGGACACCGGCGCGCGGCCATCGAGCAGGCTGGTGTGACTCAGGCGACCCACATGCCAGAGCTGGGCGAAGATGCGTCCGCCCGCCGCGTGCACCGCCTGGGTGACCTTGCGCCAGCCGGCAACCTGCGCGGGCGTGTGGATGCCCGGCGTCCACGCATAACCCTTGCCCAGCGGGGAAATCCAGGTGCCCTCGCTGACGATCAGCCCGGCACCGGCGCGCTGCGCGTAGTACTCGGCCATCAGCTCATTGGGCACGTCGCCGGGCTGGCTGGCGCGCGAGCGCGTCATCGGCGGCATGACGATGCGGTTGGGCAGTTGCAGGCTGCCCAGCGCATACGGCTGGAACAGCGGATCGGGCGTAACGGGCATGACAATCTCCGGGACCGGCTTGTCGTCGCCGGTCGAATGAAGTGAAAGCGAGGGCACGCGGAAGGGCTTCGATCAGTCCCACACCGGGCTGAGGCCCGCCGGGCTGACTTCGCGACCGTTGCGCTCAAGCGTCGCGATCCGCGCCATGTCGTCGGCATCCAGATGCAGATCGCGCGCAAGCAGATTGCTGGCCAGGTTCTCGCGTCGGGTGGACGACGGAATCACTGCGTAGCCGAGCTGCAGCGCCCAGGCCAGCGCCACCTGCGCCACGGTCGCGCGATGCTTGTCCGCGATCTGCGCCAGCGCCGGATCCTTCAGCACCTTGCCGTAGGCCAGCGTCATGTACGAAGTGACCGCGATGCCCTGCTCCTCAAGGAAGGCCGTGAGCTTGCGGCTTTGCAGATAAGGGCTGAGCTCGATCTGGTTGGTGGCGATCTCGCCCTTGCCCACCGCCGCGATCGCCTGACGGGTCAGCTCGATGTTGAAGTTGGAAATGCCGATCTGCCGGGTCAGGCCCTGCGCCTTGGCCTCGGCCAGCGCGGCCATGTACTCGGGCAGCTCGACGCCGTTGCCGGGCGCCGGCCAGTGGATCAGGGTGAGATCCACGTACGGCATGCGCAGCTTCGCCAGGCTGTCGCGCAGGCTCGGCACCAGCTTGTTGCCGGCGTAGTTCTCGGTCCAGATCTTGGTGGTGACGAACAACTCGTCGCGCTTCACGCCGCTGTCGGCGATCGCCTGGCCGACCTCGGCCTCGTTGCCATAGATCTGCGCGGTGTCGACCGCGCGATAGCCCAGGTCCAGCGCGTTGCGCACCGAGTCGATCACGGTCTGTCCGGTCAGGCGGAAGGTGCCGACGCCAAACGAAGGAATGCTCATGGGGAACTCCTGAAAGTCATTGCGTTGCGAACGAAAGAAGAAGAGAAGGCGATCACGCCCGCGCGGGCAGCGCGGCCGGGGTGCGGGCATCCAGGCGTCCGGCAAGCACCGTCAGACCCAGCGCGCCCAGCGTCACCAGCGCGGCAATCCACGGCGTATGCGCCAGGCCGAGATGGCTCACCACCTGCGCCCCGGCCCAGGAACCGCCGGCGACGCCGAGGTTGAA
Source organism: Dyella sp. CR10 (assembly GCF_055814425.1). Classification (NCBI taxonomy): domain Bacteria; kingdom Pseudomonadati; phylum Pseudomonadota; class Gammaproteobacteria; order Lysobacterales; family Rhodanobacteraceae; genus Dyella; species Dyella sp. CR10. The sequence goes on along the minus strand of NZ_CP185986.1, from coordinate 1,379,418 downwards.
TGCGGAGATGTTGAAACCGGCGGCGACGTCGGTGGCATCCGGCGCCACCTGTTCGGCCTGCCGCACGACGTAGACCTGCAAGGCCGGCACGTTGCCGAACGCCACCGCGCCCCACGCCAGCACCGTCAGCACGACCAGCGGCTTGCTCGGCGCGGTGAAGGTCAGCACCAGCAATACGACAGCCAGCAGTCCGAAGATGATCGTAAGCGCGCTCACCGGACCGCGCCGGTCGGCCAGGCGGCCGCCCCAGACATTGCCGATCGCGACCGAAACGCCGTACGCCAGCAGCACCACGCCGACCATGTCGGGCTTGAAGCCGGCGATGTTCTCCAGGATCGGCGCCAGGAAGGTGAAGGCGATCAGCGAACCGCCGTAGCCGACCGCCGTCATCGCATAGACGAGCAGCAGGCGCGGCTCCAGCAATACGCGCATCTGCCGGCGCAGCGGCGCCGGAGCGGCATGGCGAATGTGATTGGGCACCAGCGCCAGCGCGCCGATCAACGCGACCACGCCGAACGCCGCCACGGCCAGGAAGGTCATGCGCCAGCCGAAGTGCTGGCCGATGAACGTGCCCAGCGGAATGCCGGTGACGAACGCCACGGTCATGCCGCTGAACATGGTGGCGATCGCGCTGGCCGCCTTTTCGCGCGGCACCAGGCTGGTGGCGACGATCGAACCGACCGAGAAGAACACGCCATGCGCGAGGCCGGTGAGCAGGCGCGCCACGATCAGCGTGTCGTAGCCTAGCGCTATCCACGCGACCAGGTTGCCGACGGTGAACAACGCCATCAGCCCGACCAGCAGCGGCTTGCGCGGCACGCGGCCGGTCAACGCGGACAGGATGGGCGCGCCGACCGCGACGCCGAGCGCGTAAAGGCTGACCAGCAGGCCGGCCGAAGGAAGGCCGACACCGAGGTCACCGGCAATCGTGGGAATCAGGCCGACGATGACGAACTCCGTCGTGCCGATGGCGAAGGCCGCCAGGGTGAGGGCAAACAGTGCAAGGGGCATGGCTGCGATCCGGTAAGGAACATCGATGGCGCGCAGTCTGCCGTCGCGACCCTTGCCGATTAAGCCCGTTATCAGCGAAACATATTTGCGTCAAACGCAAGAATGTAGCCACTGGTAATCGACGGCCTCCGGGCAGCCATCGACCCGGCACGCATCGACGGATCGCGTATCGCGTGTAAAATCGACGGTTTTTAACCAGTTAGATAGTGCAAGCGCCCCAACGGACCACTGTCCGTGGGCCGACGTTCATCCGCCTGCTCGCCCGCCTGACGGACGTCGATGCCCCGCAGTCCAACCCATCCCTCGCGGACCGGTTGAGCCAATGGCTCGACTGGACGCACGCCATTGCGCTGTCGACCGCCCTCGACGGCTCGCCGTCCGGCGCCGCCCCGGCTTCCGGCGGTGACGAGGAAGAGGAGTGCGCCCGCGTGCGCGCCACGCTGACCCAGGCCATCGCCAACGCCCCCGAGCTGGCCGCGTCGTCCGCCGATGCCGCCGACGAGGCCGTCGACTACGACCTCTTCCGCAAGCGCTATTTCGCTTTACAGCGTTCCATGCAGGCGGCCACCGGGCGCCTGCGCGGCCGTCTGCGCGATCAGCTCGGCGCACAACCGGGCGCCCATGCCCGGCTCGCCGCAGTGGACGCGGTGATGGAACTGGCCCTCAGTCCGCGCGAACAGGCCCTGCTCGCCGCCATTCCCACCTTGCTCGGCACCCATTTCGAGCGCCTGCGCCGATCCGCGCCGGACGATGCCGCGGCGTCGCCCGGCGCCTGGCTGGACGGGTTCCGCCAGGACATGCGCCAGGTGCTGCTCGCCGAGCTGGATGTTCGTTTTCAACCGGTCGAAGGCCTGCTCGCGGCCCTTCGCACCCGCTAATCGGAAACTCATGTACAGACATTTTCTTCATGCCGCCGTGTTCTTCGTGGGCCTCGCCGCCGTCTGCTGGATCGGCGCGGGCTACGTGGGTTCCAACCCGCTGGGCGCTGCGGTCGCGCTGCTGATCGGCCTGTGCTATCTCGCCGGCGGCTATGAATTGCTGCGCTACCGGCAGGCCACCGCGACCTTGCAGCGAGCCATCGGCGAACTCTCTTCGCCGCCTTCCAGCCTCGGTGAATGGCTCGGCCGCCTGCATCCGTCCCTGCGCGGCGTCGTGCGTCTGCGCGTCGAAGGTGAACGCGCGGCGCTGCCTGCGCCCACGCTGACCCCGTACCTGGTGGGCCTGCTGGTGCTGCTGGGCATGCTGGGCACCTTGCTGGGCATGATGGCCACCTTGCGCGGCACCGGCCTGGCGCTGGAAAGCGCCACCGACCTGCAGGCGATGCGCGGCTCGCTCGCCGCGCCGGTGAAGGGCCTGGGCTTCGCCTTCGGCACCTCGATCGCCGGCGTCGCCAGCTCGGCCATGCTCGGCCTGCTTTCCGCGCTGTGCCGGCGCGAGCGCCTGCAGGCGGCGCAGGCTCTGGATGCGGGCATCGCCACCACGCTGCGTCCCTTTTCTCAGGCGCATCAGCGTGAAGAAGCGTTTGAGCTGCTGCGGCGCCAGACCGAGCTGATGCCCGTGCTGGTCGAGCGCCTGCAAGCGATGATGGCCGCCCTCGAGCAGCAGAGCGTGTCCGCGCACGAACGGCAGCTGGCCGGCCAGGATGCGTTCCATGCTCGCACCGAGGCCACCTATGCGCGCCTCGCCGTTTCGGTCGAACAGTCTTTGAAGCAAGGCGTCACCGAAAGCGCGCACGCTGTCAGCGCATCGATCCAGCCGCTGGCGGAAGCCACCATGGCCGGCCTCGCGCGCGAAACGACCGCGATGCGCGAGGCCGTGATTGACGGCGTGCGCACGCACCTGACCAATGTGTCGGCTGGCTTCGCGGCGACGACCGCTGGCGTGGCGGATATATGGAAGGATGCCGTGGCCGAGCAGCGCCGCGCCGGTGAAGCACTCTCGCAGGATCTGCAGGCTTCGCTGGCACGCTTCGCCGATACCTTCGACCAGCGCTCGACCGGCCTGGTCCAAAGCGTGGCGGCACGACTCGACGCCAGCGTGGACCGCGCCGCGGCGACGTGGACCGAAGCATCGGCAGGTTTCGCGACGACGACCGCCACCGTGGCCGAAGCCTGGAAGGATGCAGTGACCGAGCAGCGCCGTGCCGGCGAAGCGCTCACGCAGGATCTTCGGGTTTCGCTGGAAGGCTTCGCCGATACGTTCGACCAGCGCTCCACGCGCCTGGTCGACGACATTGCCGCCCGCCTCGACGCCACCGCGACGCAGGCGGCGGCCTCGTGGACCGATACGCTGTCGCGCCAGGACACCGTCCACGCCGAGCTGGTCGCCCGCAATAAGCAGGCGATGACGGACGCGACAGCGGCCTTCGAGACGCAGGCGGCCGCGCTGGTCGGCGTGGTGCACCAGTCGCACGAAGCGCTGCAGGCCGCGCTGGCTTCGCATGACCGCGAGCGCCTGGACAGCTGGGCGCAGACGCTGGGCGCGACCACCGCCGCGCTGCGCGAGCATTGGGCGCAAGCGGCCGACCATGCCGCGGACCGCCAACGCGAGATCTGCGACACCCTGGCGCAGACCGCGCGCGATATCGCCGCGCACACGCAAGCCCATGCCGGCGACACCATCGCGGAAATCTCCCGCCTCGTGCAGGCCGCATCCGAAGCGCCGAAGGCCGCCGCCGAAGTGATCGCCGAGCTGCGCCAGAAACTCTCCGACAGCATGCTGCGCGACACGGCCACGCTGGAAGAACGCGGCCGCCTGCTCGCTACCGTGGAAACCCTGCTCGACGCGGTCAACCACGCGTCCACCGAACAGCGTGCCGCCATCGACGCCTTGGTCGCCACCTCGGCCGATCTGCTCGAACGCGTCGGCACGCGCTTCGAGGCACAGGTCGAAACCGGCACCGGCCAACTCGGCGCCATCTCCGCGCAAGTTGCCGCCGGCGCAGCCGAAGTGGCCAGTCTCGGTGAGGCGATGGAAACGGCGACGCGGCTGTTCGGCCAGTCCAACGAAGCGCTGGCCGAGCGCCTGCAACAGATCGCTACCGCACTGGAGAACTCGCTCTCGCGCAGCGACGAACAGCTCGCCTACTACGTGGCCCAGGCACGCGAAGTGGTCGACCTGAGCGTGCTGTCGCAGAAGCAGATCATCGAAGAGATCCAACTGCTCGCCGAGCGGCGCGCCAGCGCCGGGGCCGAACCGGCATGAGCGACGATCTGGAGTTCGAGACCGAATCGGCCCCGATCTGGGCCGCCTTCGGCGACCTGATGTCGGTGCTGCTGGGCGTGTTCGTGCTGATCCTGGTCGGCATGATCGGCGTGCAGCAGCAGCTCTCCCACCGGCTCGACGAAGAAGTAAAGCAGCGCCAGCTCGAAGCGCAGCGGCGCCAGACCCTGGAACAGGCGCTGGCCGCGCCACTCGCCGCCGGCCAGGTGACGTTGGTCGATGGCCGCATCGGCATCCGCGGCAGCGTGCTGTTCGCGCTCAACTCCGACCAGTTGCAGCCGGAAGGCCGCGAAGTGCTCAAGAGCCTGGCCGGTCCGCTCGCCGGCTATCTGAAATCGCGCGACGAAGCACTGATGGTCAGCGGCTTCACCGACGATCGCCAGGTGCGCGACGGCAATCGCCAGTTCGCCGACAACTGGGAGCTGTCGGCCGAACGCGCGCTCACCGTGACCCGCGCGCTGATCGCCGAAGGCGTGCCGCCGTCGGCCGTGTTCGCCGCCGCGTTCGGTGCCGAGCAACCGGTCGATTCCAACGCGAACGACGAAGGCCGCGCCCGCAACCGGCGCGTGGAGATCGCCCCGGTACCCAGGCTTTCGCGCGTTGCCGCGCCGGCGCCATGAGCGAACGTACGACCAGCGCCAGGGCGACGCTCGAGGCATGGCGCGAACAAGGCGCCGATCGCCTGGATCCGCTGCGCTTTCACGCCATGGATGCGCTGGAGAAACGCGCCGCGATGCTGGACGGTCAGGCGCGGCAACTGCTCGACCAGCGGCTGGCTGCGTGGCTCGACGCCTATGCCGGCGATATCGCTCAGCGTGCGGCAGCCACTGGCATGGCCGAGCGCACACCGGCGGCCGGCGCACTCCGCGCCCTTGCCGATAACGCGGGCGAACATGCCGCCGTCTATCCGGAACTCCCCGCGCTGGAAGCATTCCGCCAGCGCTGGGAGCGGCTGCGCACCGAGAGCCACGTGCGGCAGACCCTGGAACAGGTGCCCGAGAACGCCGGCCCGTTGAACTCCGGCACGCTGGTGCACCGTTCGATCGCACTGATGAGCGAGCTGTCGCCGGAATACCTGCAGCGATTCCTGGGCTATGTCGACGCGCTGTCGTGGCTGGAGCAGCTTCAGCGCGGCATCGCTACCGCCAGGGATACACCCAAAACCGCGCCGGTACGTCGGCGCAGTCGCGAGAAGAAAGAGAAGGCGTCGCCGGAGCCCGAGTGACGCGGGCACTTCCGCCAGAGCGCTGACGGGCGTCGCGAGTGCGAAGCCCGCTACCTGCGTCCTGCCGCCCTGGGTGCCGTCGATCCCCGCACTACCAGATCCGCCGTCAACACCCGCTTGCGCGGCGGCACCGCCGGATCGTTGAGCAGCTCCAGCAGCATGCTCATCGCTTCGCGCCCCAGCGCGTTCTTCGGCTGAGCTATCGTCGTCAGCGGCGGCGAGGTGTAGCGGGCGAAGCGGATGTCGTCGAAGCCGACCACCGAGACGTCTTCCGGTACGCGCAGGCCGTGCGAGGCGAGCGCGCGCAGTGCACCGATCGCCATCTCGTCGTTGGAGCAGAACACCGCGGTGAACGGCTTGCCTTGCGAAAGCAGCAGCTCGATGGCGCGCTCGCCCGATTCGATGGAGAAGTCGCCCGCCACGGTCAGCGCCGCGCGCGCGGGGATCTTCGCCTTCTGCAAAGCCAGGCGATAGCCCTGCTCGCGATCCACGCTGATCGGACTGGACGGCGGTCCGGCGATGAAGGCGATGTCGCGGTGCCCCAGCATCAGCAGGTAATCCATCGCGGTGCCGGCGGCGGCGACGTTGTCGATGTAGACGCTGGAGACCTGCCCGTCCTTGACGTACTCGCAGGCGTTGACCACCGGCAGGCGACCCTGCACCGGAATCGCCGGCACGCGCGGCGACATGGTGATGATGCCATCGGCCTGGCGTGCCGCGACCATGTCGGCATAAGCCTGCTCGCGCACCAGGCTGCCCTGGGTCTCGCCCAGCAAGACCGAATAGCCGTTCTCGTGCGCGACCTGCTCGATGCCGCGGATCACTTCGGAGAAGAACGGGTTGGCGATGTCCGGCAGCAACGCGACGATCAGGCGCGTGCGCGCGGTGCGCAGATTGCGCGCCAGAGCGTTGGGCGTGTAGCCCAGTCGCTTGACCACTTCCTGGATGCGCTGGCGCGTCGTCTCGCTGACGATCTCCGGCCGTTGCAGGGCGCGCGACACGGTCGCCACCGAGACATTGGCGGCGGCGGCGATTTCCTTGACCGTGCGGACCTGATTTTGCTGCGGTGCGGTCTTCGTCCGTCCGCCCTTGGCGCCCTTCCCGCGCCTGGATTCCCCTGCACTCACGAGTCCGTGACTCCTTGTTCGCCGCTGCGCGCCGGACCATGCCATCCGCGTCGCAGCTGGCGGACGGCGCGGGAAGCATAACGGCAGTTCGTCAACCGGTGATGCTTTGGTGCAATGCAATGTAATGGATTACATAAAACCGTTGCGTCGGCGTTCGTTCATCTGCTACACCTCGCTGCATCGATTTGCCACGATCCTAGCGCAGGCGACATCGGGGGAAGATGCCGACGCGCGATGGAGAGGCACGTGTAAAACCGGTCAGAAACCACGGTTTCATGCGGATGTAATCGAATACATTTCAGCGGCAGCGAGCACCGTGGAGGGGTTCATGGCAAGCCAGTCCGTCGCCGGCAACGCCGGCATAGCGCAGGGCGCGTCGTTCGCGCCGGTATTCCGTTCCGGCGGAGTTGCCATCCGATGACTCGGCTGGGCATGGGCCTGGTCGGCCCCGGCTTCATCGCCGCGCATCATCTGGATGCCGTGCGCCGCCTGGGTGATGTCGACATCCTCGGCGTCGCCGGCTCCAGTCTCGACTCGGCGAAGAAGCGAGCACGCGAACTGGGCGTAGGCCACGCCTACGAAAACTACCGCGAGCTGCTGGCCGATCCGGCCGTACAGGTCGTGCACAACACCACGCCCAACCACCTGCACAAAGAGGTCTCGCTGGCCGCGCTGCGCGCCGGCAAGCACGTGATCTCCGACAAGCCGCTGGCCAGCAGCCTCGACGAAAGCCGCGAGCTGTACGAAGCCGCGCGCACGGCCGGCGTGGCGCACGTGGTCACCTTCAACTATCGCGGGCACGCGCTGATCCAGCAGGCGCGCGCGATGATCGCCAAGGGCAAGCTCGGCGCGCCGGTCTTCGTGCATGGCTGTTACCTGCAAGACTGGCTCACCGACGAGCGCGCCTATTCCTGGCGCCTGGATCCCAAGCTCGGCGGCGCCAGTTCCGCGCTGGGTGACATCGGCTCGCACTGGTGCGACCTGGCCGAGCACGTCACCGGCGCGCGCATCGTCGAAGTGCTGGCCGACCTGCACACGGCGGTACCGGTGCGCGAAGCGCCGACCGCCTCGCCCAAGGCTTTCGCCGGCACGGCGAAGAACGCGCCGCGCCGCAAGGTGAAGATCGCCAGCGAAGACCTGGCCAGCGTGCTGCTGCGCTTCGACAACGGCGCGCGCGGCTGCGTCACCGTCGGCCAGGTGCTGCCGGGCCACAAGAACGACCTGCGCCTGGAAGTGAATGGCCGCGCGGCCTCCCTCGCCTGGCGGCAGGAGCAGCCCAATGATCTGTGGATCGGCCATCACGCGCAGCCCAGCACCGTGCTGACGCGCGACCCCGCCCAGCTCGATCCGGCCGCGCGCGGCTACGCGCACCTGCCTGCCGGCCATCCGGAAGCCTGGGCCGATGCGTTCCGCAACCTGATCGCCGATGCCTATGCATGGATCCGTCTCGGCGGCGCGCCGGCGAAGAAGCCCGCCGCGCTGCCGACCTTCGCCGACGGCTACCGCAACAACCTGCTGATCGATGCCATGCTCAGGAGCCACGCCGCCGGCGGCGTGTGGCAAAGCGTGGAAGACAGCCTCCGCTCACCGCGCAAAAAGGGGACCCGTCGATGAAGTGGCGCCTTCGCTTGATGATGCTGTTCGAGTACGCGGTCTGGGGCGCCTGGTTCGTCACCGTCGGTACCTGGCTGGGCAAGACCCTGCATTTCAGCGGCCAGGAGATCGGCGCCGTCGCCAGCACCACCGCGGTCGGCGCGATGATCTCGCCGCTGTTCGTGGGCCTGCTGGCCGACCGCCTGTTCGACACGCGTCGCGTGCTCGCCGCGCTGCATCTCCTCGGCGCGGTGCTGCTGGTCGTGGCGGCGAAGCAGACGTCGTTTCCGATGGTGTACGCCTCCCTGCTGGCCTACAGCCTCTGCTACATGCCGACCCTGGCCCTGACCACTTCGCTGGCGATGCGCCATATCGACGATCCGCGCGAAGAGTTCGGCGGCATCCGCGTGCTCGGCACGATCGGCTGGATCGTGGTCGGCCTGATCGTCGGCAAGTGGGGCGTGGAAGCCACGGCCGCGCCGATGCATCTGGCCGCCGGGCTGTCGGTGGTGATGGCGCTGTACTGCTTCACCCTGCCGCCCACCCCGCCGCTCGCGCGCAACCAGCGTTTCGAGCTGCGCCACGCGCTGCCGCTCGAAGCGCTGCACCTGCTGCGCGATCGCTCGATGGCGGTGTTCGCCCTCGCTTCGTTCCTGATCTGCATCCCGCTGCAGTTCTACTACGCCTTCACCAATCTGTTCCTCAACGAGGTCGGCGTGGAGAACGCCGTCGGCAAGATGACCGGCGGGCAGATGTCGGAAATCCTCTGCATGCTGCTGATCCCCTGGTTCTTCCGCCGCCTTGGCGTGAAGTACATGCTCGCCGTGGGCATGCTGGCCTGGGTCGCGCGCTATGTGATGTTCGCCTTCGGCACGCCCGGCGATCTGATGTGGATGTTGTGGCTGGGCATCGTGCTGCACGGCATCTGCTTCGACTTCTTCTTCGTGGTGGGCCAGATCTACATCGACCGCGAGGCACCGCCCGCGCTGCGCGCGGCGACGCAGGGCCTGATCACCTTCCTCACCTACGGCCTGGGCATGTTCGTCGGCTCGTGGCTGTCGGGGAAAGTGGTTGACATGTACGCGACCCAGGGCGCGGTCGCCCACGACTGGCGCCCGATCTGGCTCATCGCCGGCGGCTGCGCCGCGTTCGTGCTGGTGCTGTTCCTGCTGGCGTTCAAGGACCGCAAGAGCACCGTCGGCAGCATCGCCGCCGTTACCGATTGACCTCCCCTTCGGCTTACCAGGAGATCCACCCCATGATGATGACCCGCAGGCAATTCCTGGCTCGCTCGGTGCTCGGCGCCGGCGCCGCATGGCTTGCCGCCAGCGCGCCCGGCCGGCTGCTGGCCGCGCCCGCGCAAGGCAAGCCGCTCGGCATCCAGCTCTACATGATCCTCAAGGCTTACCAGGACGACCCGGTCGGCTCGCTCAAGACGCTCAAGGCGATCGGCTACAGCGAGATCGAAGCCATCGTCACCACCACCGCCAAGACGCTGCGCGACCAGTTGAACGAAACCGGCCTGCGCAGCCCCAGCCTGCACATCGACAGTCTCGGCGTCGAGCCGGGCATCGAGGCCGCGCACGTGCTCGGCGCGCAGTACATGGTCAGCAGCATGCTGCCGTCGATGATGCAGAAGGAACTGGCCGCCAAGGGCAAGCCCGCGCCGGAGCCGACCTACTCGCTCGACGAAGCCAAGCGCACCGCCGAATACGCCAACCGCATCGGCGAGAAAGCGCGCGCGGCCGGCCTGCAGTACGCCTATCACAATCACCACAGGGAGTTCACCGACGTGGGCGGCGGGCTGACCTTCTACGATGTGCTGCTGAAGGAAACCGACCCCAAGCTGGTGCAGTTCGAACTCGACTGCGGCTGGGTGCACATGGGCGGCAAGAATCCCGCCGACTACTTCAAGGCCAACCCGGGACGCATCCCGCTGATGCACGCCAAGGATTTCCTGCCCGGCGCCGGCGGCAAGGACTTCCCGGGCGCGGAACTGGGTCGCGGCACGCTCGACTACAAGCCGATCATGGCCGCGGCTGACGCCTCCGGCCTCAAGCACTGCTTCGTCGAGCAGGAAGGCCCGTTCGCGCGCATGGATCAGCTCCAGGCCGCGCGCGTGGACTACGCCTACCTGAAACCGCTGCGCTGAGCGCCGCTTCCACCGATACCTCGTTGAACCTGCCCCAAGGGAACAGCATGGAAAAGAACACATACGACGCCATCGTCGTCGGCACTGGCGTCAGCGGCGGCTGGGCCGCGAAAGAACTGACCGAGAAAGGCCTCAAGACACTGGTGCTGGAGCGCGGCCGCATGGTCGAGCACGGCGACTACCCCACCGCGATGAAGGCGCCGTGGGAACTGCCCTACGGCGACGAGCCCACGCGGCACGACATCGAGCGCCATCCGATCCACACGCGCCCCTCGTTCTACGGCATCACGCAGTCCACCAAGCACTGGTTCGTCGACGACATCGACAATCCCTACGTCGAGACCCGTCCGTTCGACTGGTTCCGCGGCTACCACGTCGGCGGCCGTTCGTTGATGTGGGGCCGCCAGAGCTACCGCCTCAGCCCGATGGACTTCGAGGCCAATGGCAAGGAAGGCGTCGGCGTCGACTGGCCGATTCGCTATGAGGACGTGGCGCCCTGGTATGACTACGTCGAGCACTTCATCGGCGTCAGCGGCTCGGTCGAACACCTGCCGCAGCTGCCGGACGGCGATTTCCTGCCGCCGATGGACCTGACGGCTCCGGAGAAGGATTTCCGCGACAAGATCGCCTCCAAGTTCGATGGCCGCAAGCTGATCATCGGCCGTACCGCCAACCTCTCCGGGCCGCTCAAGCACGACAAGAGCCCGCAGCGCGCACCCTGCCAGTACCGCAACCTGTGCATGCGCGGCTGCCCCTTCGGCGCCTACTTCAGCAGCAACTCCTCTACCCTGCCTGCCGCGCAGAAGACCGGCAACATGACCATGGTGACCAACGCCATCGTCTACGAGCTGATCTACGACAACGTCAAGGGCAAGGCCACCGGCGTGCGCGTGCTGGATGCGGAGACCGGCCACCAGACCGAGTATTTCGCCAAGGTCATCTTCATGTGCGCCTCGACCTTCGGCACCACGCAGATCCTGCTCAACTCCGTCTCCAGCCGCTTCCCCAACGGTTTCGGCAACGACAGCGGCGAGCTGGGCCACAACATCATGGACCACCTGTTCGGCAGCGGCGTGCACGCGCTGGTCGACGGCCACGAGGATCGCTATTACTCCGGCCGGCGCCCCAACGGCTTCTACATTCCGCGCTACCGCAACGTCGGCAAGGACAAGAGCAGGTTCCTGCGCGGCTTCGGCTATCAGGGTGGCGCCAGCCGCCGCGACTGGACGCGCCTGGTCAACACGCCGATGATCGGCGACGAACTCAAGCGCGCCGCGCAGGCGCCGGGCCCGTGGACCATTTCCATGATGGGCTTCGGCGAAATGCTGCCGTCCCACCGCAACAAGGTGACCCTGGACCGCGACCGCAAAGACAAGTACGGCCTGCCCCTGCTCAACTTCGATGCCGCGCACGAGGAGAACGAGCAGGCGATCGCCAAGGCGATCATCGACGATGGGCTGGAAATGTTCAGCGCCGCCGGCTATCGCGACGTACGCTCGTTCGTCACGCCGGCCAACGTCGGCGCCGGCATCCACGAGATGGGCACCGCGCGCATGGGCCGCGATCCGAAGACCTCGGTGCTCAACGGCTGGAACCAGATGCACGCCTGCAAGAACGTGTTCGTCACCGACGGCTCGTTCATGGCTTCCTCCGGCTGCCAGAATCCCTCGCTCACCTACATGGCGATGACCGCGCGCGCGGCCGCCCATGCGGTGGAAGAACTCAAGCGCGGCAACGTCTGAAGGAGAACGCCATGAACCGTCGCGAATGGTTGAAAAGCATGTCCGCGCTGGCCATCGGCGCCGTTGCCGCACCGTCGCTGCTGGCCGTGCTCGACGCGCACGCCGCCGCCCAGGCCGGCGGGCCGGCACCGCAGTTCTTCAGCACGCCGCAGATCGATCTGATCGGCGCCGTGGCCGACGTCATCATTCCTCGCTCCGATACTCCCGGCGCAACCGATGCGGGCGTACCCCGCTTCATCGACCAGATGTTCAAGGACGTCTATACGCCGGATGAGCAGAAGCGCTATCTGACCGCCATGGCGGCCTTCGAGAAGGAAAGCGGCAAGCCGTTCCTCCAGCTCGACGCCGCGCATCGCAAGGCGCTGGTGACCAGGCTCAACGAGGAAGCCCTGATCAAGGGCAAGGACCTCGATCCCTACTCCGCGTCCTCGTTCGTACTGATGACCAAGAAGCTCACCATGTCGGGCTTTTTCCTGTCGCAGCCGGGGTGCACCCAGGTGCTCCAGTACGCGGCCGTGCCCGGCGCCTACCACGGCGACATTCCGCAGTCGGAGGCCGGCAACGGCAAGGCGTGGGCGGTCGAGACGGTGCTGAGAATCTGACATGAAGACACTCAAAGGCCCCGGCATCTTCCTTGCGCAGTACGCGGGAGATGTCGCACCGTTCAATACGCTGCCGGACATCGCCCGCTGGGCGGCATCGCTCGGCTTCGTGGGCGTGCAGATCCCGTCCAACGACAAGCGCCTGTTCGACCTCGAACAGGCCGCCGCCAGCAAGACCTATTGCGACGACATCGCCGGCACGCTCGCCGAGCACGGCCTGGCGGTGACCGAGCTGTCAACGCACCTGCAAGGTCAGCTGGTCGCCTCGCATCCGGCCTACGATCGCCTGTTCGACGGCTTCGCGCCCCCTGCTCTGCGCGGCAAGCCGCAGGCGCGCCAGGCCTGGGCGGTCGAGCAGCTGAAACTGGCCGCCAAGGCGAGCCGCCACCTCGGCCTCACCGCGCACGCGACGTTCTCCGGCGCGCTGGCCTGGCACCTGTTCTATCCGTGGCCGCAGCGTCCGGCAGGACTGGTGGAAGAAGCCTTTGCCGAACTGGGCAAGCGCTGGCGGCCGATCCTCGATGCTTTCGACGAGGCCGGCGTGGACGTCTGCTACGAGCTGCATCCCGGCGAGGACCTGCACGACGGCGCCACCTTCGAGCGCTTCCTCGACGCCGTCGGCCAGCACCCGCGCGCGAACATCCTGTATGACCCCAGCCACATGGTGCTGCAGCAGCTGGACTACCTGGAATTCATCGACTTCTACCACCAGCGCATCCGCGCCTTCCATGTGAAGGATGCGGAGTTCCGGCCCAACGGCCGCGCCGGCGTGTACGGTGGCTATCAGAGCTGGATCGACCGGCCCGGCCGCTTCCGTTCGCTGGGCGACGGGCAGATCGACTTCGGCGCGATCTTCAGCAAGATGGCGCAGTACGACTATCCGGGCTGGGCCGTGCTGGAGTGGGAGTGCTGCATCAAGGACGCCCAGCAGGGCGCGAAGGAAGGCGCGGTGTTCATCCGCGACCACATCATCAAGGTCACCGAGCGCGCGTTCGACGATTTCGCCGCGACCGGCGCCGACCGTGGATTCAATCGCCAGGTACTGGGGCTCGAATGACCATCGATTCGCGAGGCATCACCCGCCGCGCCATGCTCGGCCAGCTCGCCGCCGCGGCGGCCTTCGGCGCCACCGCCGCGCTGGCGCCCGCCGAGGCCGCATTCGCCGCCACGCAGAAAGCCGGCTCCGGCCGTCTCAAGCAATCGCTGAGCCGCTGGACCTCCAAGGCGCCGCTGCCGGAACTATGCAAGCGCCTCAAGAGCCTCGGCTTCGCCGGCATCGACCTGCTCTACGCGGACGAGTGGGCCACCGTCAACGACAGCGGGCTGAAGGTCACCATGGGCTACCCGTCCAAGCGCGACAACTTCATCGCGATGGGCTTCAACGATCCGGCCAATCACGCCACGCTGCTGAAGGAGCTGGAAGCCACCATCCCGCTCGCGAAAAAGGCCGGCGTCACCAACGTCATCACCATGTTCGGCAACCGCGTCCCGGGCATCGACGACAACCAGGCGCGCGACAACTGTGTCGCGGGCCTGTCCAAGATCGCGCCGCTCGCCGCCGAACACGGCATCACCCTGTGCGTGGAACTGCTCAACAGCAAGGTCGACCACCACGGCTACCAGGGCGACAGCACGCGCTTCGGCGTGGAGGTGATGAAAGGCATCGGCTCGCCCAACGTGAAGCTGCTGTACGACATCTATCACATGCAGATCATGGAAGGCGACGTGATCCGCACCATCCGCGACAACTTCCAGTGGATCGGCCATTTCCATACCGGCGGCGTGCCGGGCCGCCACGAAATCGACGGCACCCAGGAACTCAACTACCACGCCGTGGCCAAGGCCATCGCGGACCTGGGTTACCAGGGCTATATCGCACACGAGTTCATGCCGGCGGGCCCCGATCCGTTCGCCGCCTTCGCCGACGCTTACAAGATCTGCACCGTCTGATCGCTCACCGGACCTGCTTATGAATCCGCGCCTCGCCTTCGCCCTTCTCCCACTGACCTTCGCCGCGGGTATCGCTTCGGCACAGAACGCGCCGCCGGCCGGCGATCCCAAGGCCACCGAGCAGTGGACGCCCGTGCCGCCGGTGGTGACGCCGGGCGCGCGCGACGCCGCGCCGCCTTCCGACGCCATCGTGCTGTTCGACGGCCACGGCCTGGAACAGTGGGAAGCCTCCAAGGATCATTCGCCGGCGCATTGGAAAGTCCATGACGGCGTGCTGACCGTCGACAAGGCCACGGGCAACATCCAGACCAAGAAGCGCTTCAAGAGCTACCAGCTGCACCTGGAATGGCTGGAGCCGAAGAACATCGCCGGCGAAGGCCAGGCCCGCGGCAACAGCGGCGTCTTCCTCGCCTCCACCGGCCCGGGCGACGAAGGCTACGAGGTGCAGATCCTCGACTCCTACAAGAACCAGACGTATGTCAACGGCCAGGCCGCCGCCGTGTACAAGCAGGCGGCGCCGCTGGCCAACGCGATGCGTCCGCCGGGCGAGTGGCAGAACTACGACATCGTGTGGACCGCGCCGACATTCGCCGCCGACGGCACCCTGAAGTCGCCGGCCTACGTCACCGTGATCCACAACGGCGTGCTGGTGCAGAACCACACGCAGCTCACCGGCGAAACGCTGTATATCGGCAAGCCGGTCTACAAGCCCTACACCGATGCGCCGATCAAGCTGCAGGCGCATGGCGATCCCTCGGCGCCGATCAGCTTCCGCAACATCTGGGTGCGGCCGCTCGACTGAGCGGCCCTGGGTCACTGCTTCGCGGCGCGCTTGCCGCGCCTCAATTCATCCACCAGGCCGCGCAGCACAGGCGACGCCACCAGCCCGGCGCGCGTGACCGCCTGGATCTGCCGCCGCAGCGCCATCTGCCGCGGCGCGCGCACGACCACTCTGGCCTTGCTCGTACCCAACGCCAGTTCCGGTACGAAGCCGATTCCGAATCCTGCGGCCACCATGTCCAGCAGCAACCCATAGTCGTCCACCCGATGGGTGATGAGAGGTACGAAGCCGGCCAAGGCGCAGGCACGTTCGGCCAGCTGGATATCGTCGGCGCCGCGCGAGCCGACGATCCACTGCTCCCCGGCCAGCTTGCGCAGATCGACGGCGCCGCGTTCCGTGCGCCATGCCGGCGGTAACGCGAGCACGATCGGCTCATCCAGAATCGGCAACACCAGCAGATCCTCGTCGATCGCACGCGGCGCCAGGCTGTAGGTGAAGCTCACCGCAAGCTGGCAGTCGCCACGGCGCACGGCGGCGATGCCGTCCGCCGGCTCCATCTCATGGATCGTCACGTGCAGATCCGGCGAACGTTGCCGCAGGCATGCGAGCGCGGGTAGCAATTGCCAGCGCGCATAGGTCGAGAAGCTGGCGACCGCCAGGCCGCCGCCGGGATGCTTCACCGCACGCAGATCTCGTTCGGCCGCCTCGACGGTGCGCAGGATGGCTTCGGCATGCTCGGCCAGGCGCAGGCCTTCCGGCGTCAGGCGCACGCCACGCCCTACGCGTTCGAGCAAGCGCATGCCGCTTTCGCGCTCCAGGGTGGCCAGCTGCTGGGATACGGCGGACGAAGTCAGCTCGAACGCGGTGGCGACAGCGTTCATGGTGCCGCGGCGGGCAAGCTCGCGAAACAGGCGCAGGCGGGTCAGATCGAACATGAAGCAAAGCTTATATAACACTTCAGTTTCGTGAAGTAGACCTGCGCAATCAATGGCTCTAGCGTGCCGCTGCGAATACCCTCCAAACGGATTCCACGCCATGACCAGCGTTGCCCTGCTCGGCATTCCCCATGACGAGAACTCATCGTTTCTCAAGGGTGCTGCGCAAGCGCCGGAGGCGATCCGGCGTGAGCTCTACTCCGACGCTTACAGCATCTGGAGCGAGACTGGCATCGATCTTGGCGCACCTGGCCGGCTGGTCGACCATGGCGATATCGGCTTCGACGAAAGCGAGGACGCCTGGACGAAGATCGAACGCGAAGCGAGCGCCATCCTTGCCACCGGCACGCCACTGATCAGCCTCGGCGGCGACCACGCCATCACCTATCCCCTGCTGCGTGCCGCGCATGCGCACCATGCATCACTGACCATCCTGCACATCGATGCGCACGCGGACATCTACCACGCCTATCAGGGCAACCCTCGCTCACACGCTTCGCCCTTCGCGCGCATCATGGAGGACGGGCTGGCCGGCCGGCTGATCCAGGCGGGCCTGCGCACGGTCAATGATCACCATCGCGAGCAATGGCGGCGCTTCGGCGTCGAAGCGATCGATGCCGCGGCATGCGGCGAGCGGTTGCCGTTCGACATCCGCACGCCGATCTATCTGTCCGTCGATATCGACGCCTTCGATCCGGCCTACGCCCCCGGCGTCTCGCACCGCGAACCTGGCGGGCTTTCGCCGCGCCAGGTGATCGGCTGGATCCACGCCCTGCAGCAACCCGTGATCGCCGCCGACATCGTCGAGTACAACCCTCGCCGCGATTGGGACGACATCACCGCGACGCTGGCAGCCAAGCTGCTCAAGGAGATCGCCGGGGTGATGCTGCGCCACCGGACCGCCTGGGGCCCGAGGCATGGACCAGAGCACCCTCAGGGATAAGACAGCCAGCCCAGCGCGTCGGGCGAACCATCCGGCCGGCTCTGCCACGACAGACGGTTCTGCCCGTCCGTGCAGTTGCCGCCGGTCTCCCAGCTCGCCAGCTTGCCGTCACGGGTGGTCAGCATGGTGTCGTAACAGCTGCCCGCGGTATCGCCGAAGCGGAAGGTCTGCCAGGTGCCGCGGTCGTTAACCTTGGTGAACACGCGATACGGGAACAAGCCGGTGGTGACATCGAGCTTGGCGCCGGTCAGATTCTGCGTTACGGCGCCGTAGAGCGTGCTGCCGTTGCCGGCATGCTGCACCAGCTGCAGGCCGACATCCTGGCGGAACTTGCGGATCTCGCGCTCCACCGTGGGATCGTGCCAAAGGTAGTAATAACCCGACGCCGGATAGCCATAGTTGGTGATGTGCTCGTCCGCCAGCACGCCATTGAGGTAAGTGCGGGTCTTGCCGGTCTCGGTACTGTGCAAGGTGATGGTCTTCTCGAAGGTCCGGCGCGGTTGCGCGCCCACCTGTTCGCTCGTCACCGTGAAGTCCTGCGTGTCGTCGAAGTTCACCCAGCGCTCCACCCGATGGCGGATGCGCCCCTTGGAACCGTCCACATAGCCGTCGATCACGAAATGCCGCTGCAAGGCCGTGACCACGCTGCCGCTCAGGTTGCCGTCGCGACCGCGCGTCACCGTGCTGCGCTCGCGGGGTACTGCCGGCTGCCCGGCCAGATCGTTGCGGGTGAGCATGCCGGTGACCTGCTTCACGCGATGATCCTGATAGAGCAGCAGGTTCGCCGAAGCCCAGGCACCTGCCACGGGGTTGTTGGTCAGGCCCGGATGGCTATTGCTGGCGATGCGCACCGCGATCGTGTGCGGCGCGCCGTCGCTGAGCAGCGCGGCGAACGGGCTGAGATCCACGCGATGCGGCACGTACAGCAACTCCTGCGGCTGCATCGACGGGCGCCACAGCTGCACATCGCGCTCGCTGGTGGTCGGATAGCTCGGATACAGCGGGACCACGCCGGCCGGCTGCTGGTCGATGCTCACCTCCGCTTCTCGGAACGCGCCACCGATGCACTGCGCGGCGAACTTGTGCTTCTCGTCCAGCAGCAGGCGCGGGAGCGCAACCGCCAGTGGCGCCGGCAGGCAGCTGTACCAGGGATCGTTGGTATCGAGATAGCCCATGGTCTTGCTGGTCGGCACGTAGTTGTAGGCAGACGGGCGCACCGTCACGTCGAGATAGGCGCGCTCGATATTCCTGGGCAAGCTCGCCTGTCCGGAAGTGTTGAAGCTCGTCGCCAGGCGATCGCCCGTCCCGCGCAGATCGGCGAGTGCACCAGTGGCATAGGTGCTGGTGAAGAAGTTGCCGGCACCCAGCGGCAGCACCGTATCGGGCACCGCCGGTGCGGGCTCGGTGAGCGTGGGCGGGTAGTACTTCAAGCGGGCGATGCCGACAAAGCTCGGACCACGGTGCGTGGTTTCGTTACCCACGCCGGCACTCCAGTTGCCGGCCCCGCGCTGCACCGGTCCGCGCCAGCGCAGCACAGACGCATAATCGGTGACGTCGCGCTCCAGATGCCCGCAGTACACCTCGTAGCATGGCGCCATCACGTCATGGTTGCCGGCCAGGGCGATGCTGCCGGCATACAGGTTCACGCCGTTGAGCCACACATTGAGCGGCAACGGCACCTGGTTGCCCTGCCGGTCGTCGCCCAGGATGAAATCCATCTCCAGCACGATCTTGGCCCACGGACCCGCGCCGCAGTGATGGGGCGAGAAATCGAAACTGCCGTGGCCTTCGCCGATCGTGGCCACATCGGCCAGCTCTTCCGTACAGGGCGTGACCGATGGACGCGGTACCAGAGGATCGGCCCGTGCCAGCACATCGGCACCTGGCGTCGGCGCCTCCGCGGCGTTGATGGTGCAGGCGAAACCGGCGAGCAGGACGGACACGGCGAAGCGGCCGGCAATTCCGGGGAGCATGATGATCTCCAACTGGTTTCCCCCTGCGCCGGCGATGGTAAGAAACGCCTCCGAGGAAAAGCGTGATACGCCCCGCAGCTGGGCGAGCCGCTGCATTCACGCAAGCGGATGTCAGTCACGCGAAAGTCGGCACGACCCGGATGCACGCCATCTTGCGTGACGCGACGCACATATCGCCTGAAAACGTCACCTCCGGCGCGTCGAAGATGACAGCACTGTCATTTAGACGTCCAAACGCAAGGCAAAGACTTCACGCCGCCGTCACCGAAATGCAAAAACCGCGCCCTT
Source organism: Dyella sp. CR10 (assembly GCF_055814425.1). Classification (NCBI taxonomy): domain Bacteria; kingdom Pseudomonadati; phylum Pseudomonadota; class Gammaproteobacteria; order Lysobacterales; family Rhodanobacteraceae; genus Dyella; species Dyella sp. CR10. The sequence continues at coordinate 1,359,874 of NZ_CP185986.1, read as the reverse complement.
AGAATTCCGTTACTTGGATCGATCCAAACCATCCTTGTGTGATGCCGTGCCCCCGGCGCGGCCGATCCCTCCGCTCACGAGCATCGCCATGTCCGATATGCGCCCTTCGTCCGAGTCGCGGGAATCCCCTGCCCGTCAGCACCGCCAGCTGGATGCGATCGCGCTCGCCACGCACGTCCGCGCCGTGCTGCTCACGCTGGCCTCGCTGCCGTCGCTCGCCATGGAATCCGCACCGCTGCGCCTCAACCAGTTGCAGTACATCGGCAGCCACAACAGCTACCACGCCGGCCTCGCTCCCGGCGAAAAGGCCGTGTGGAAACAGGTCGACCCCGCGCTGTTCGCCAAGATCGATTACACGCATCCGCCGCTGACCAGGCAGCTCGACGACGGCGTGCGCCAGATCGAACTGGACATCTACGCCGACGCCAAAGGTGGCCGCTATGCGCACCCGGCCATCGTGGAACAGGTGGCGAAGGCCGGCTTGCCGGCGGATCCGCCGTTCGCCGATCCCGACGTGATGCGCCGCCCGGGCTTCAAGGTGATGCACATCCACGACCTGGACCAGCGCGCCGTCTGCCAGCCGCTGGTGGCTTGCTTGCGGGAAGTGCGCGCGTGGTCGCAGGCGCATCCGCGCCATCTGCCGCTGTTCGTGCTGCTGGAAACCGAAGAGTCGCCGCTGCAGCTGTCGTTCCCCACGGTGCAGCCGGAGCCGTTCGACACCAAGGCATTGGACGCACTGGACGCAGAAATCCGCTCGGTGTTCGCACGCAAGGACTACCTTGCGCCCGACGACGTACGCGGCCATTTCCCCACCCTCAACGCGGCCATCCGTGCCCAGGGCTGGCCCGCACTGGACAGTGCGCGCGGGAAGATCATCTTCCTGCTCGACCAGCGCCACGTCGGCCCGGCTTATCTGCAAGGCCATCCCTCGCTGCGCGGCCGCGTGCTGTTCACCAATGCCGCGCCGGGTGACGCCGACGCCGCCTTCACCGAACTCAACGACGGTCCCGCCGATCGCATCGCCGACCTGGTCAGGCAAGGCTATCTGGTGCGCACTCGCACCGATGCCGACCTCAAGGAAGCGCTGGGCAACGACACCACACGCCGCGACGCCATGCTGGCCAGCGGCGCACAGATCCTCAGTACCGATTACCCCGATGGCGAGCCCGCCGCGACCGGCTACGTCGTGAGTTTCCCGGGTCACCAGCGTGCGCGCTGCAATCCGCAATTCGCCGGACTGCGCTGCGCCGAGGCCGATCTCTCACCCTGACCGGCCGCACACGCGAAGCGCGCCGCGTCCAGCCTGACCGCCCCCGCTGCGCCAAGGCGCGGCATGGCGACGGCTTGCTCGCGCAAGCCGGTCGCCGCCCCACCTCCCCCACTGCAAGCCCATCCCCATGCGCTCCTTCCATCGTCCTCATCTGCTCGCCGCTTCGATCCTGCTCGGCCTCGGTCTCAGCCCCATCGGCCATGCTGCCGACGACGATGCCGAGAAAAACCCCAAGACGCTCTCCGCCGTGAGCGTCAGCGCCGACTCCATGCCGCAGATCGGTACCGTCGACGAACAGCGACTCTCGATCAGCGTCAACACCGTGATGAGCAAGCAGGAGATGAACGCCATACCGTCGGCGAACATTGCCGACGTCGTCGCGCGCCTGCCCGGGCTGTCTGCCTACAGCGACATGCATCTGGGTCAGGCGGCCACCGGCGAGAACGAGTACGTGACGATCCGCGGTCTCGATTCCAGCTACAACGCCTATACCCTCAACGGCTTCGCGCTGCCGGAGACCGATGCTTCCACGCGCGCCATTTCGCTGAACATGCTCGCGCCGTTCGGCATCCAGTCGGTGAAAGTGTCCAAGGCGCCGACGCCGGATCTGCCCGGCGACTCGATCGGCGGCAGCATCGACATGCGCACGCCCACCGCCTTCGACTTCGCCAAGGACGGTTATGCGCGCACCACCGTGCAGGGGCAGATGAACAGCCTAGCCTCCGACCTTGGCGTATCCAACAAAGGCGGAACCGTGCAGCAGGAGTTCGCGCGCCGGTTCGGTCCGGCGCAATCCCTGGGCCTGTATGTAGCGGCTTATTACGGTAAGAACCGCAACGCCGCCGAAGCCGTGGCGCCGAACGCGTCCTACAAGCCGGTCGACCCGGCGCAGGCGAAGGCGGATGACCTGAGCAACGCCGGCCCGCTGCAGAGTTCGCAGTACAAGTACAGCATCTACACCAACCAGATTAAGCGCTACGGCGCCAATGCCTCGCTGGACTGGCACGGCGAGACCACATCGCTGTATGCGCGCGCGATCTACGGCGTGTACAGCGTCACGGGCGAGCAAAATCAGGCGTCCGCGCGCAATCCTTCGGCGGCCACTGCCCAGCGCGGCGGCTACTTCAACACGCGCGACCTGCGCGAGAAGACGGCCGCGCTGCAACTGGGCGGCAGCAGCGTGGTCGACGGCTGGGACATCGACTACGGCACGTCCTACGGCTACGGCACGCGCAAGCGGCCCAACTATGTGGAGGCCAGCCTCTACGGTCCGGTGCCGGCCGGCCAGTTCGCGTTCGACCTGAGCGACCCCACCTGGCCGAGCATCGCCGGCAGCACGACCGCGCTGAAGAACTACTTCTACAGCCTCGACTCCAACCGCTTCTGGAAGGTGCAAGGCCATGATGCCGGCAGCAAGGACACGCGTATCAACGCGCACGCCGACGCGACCTATCGCTTCGAGGATGGCCCCGTCGAAAGCGTGAAGTTCGGCGTGGCCGGCGATACCTCCAAGCGCGACGCCTACGATCACCCGTTCTTCCACGACGACAACAATTTCATCTATGGCGGCCCGTATTTCGGCGGCCCGAACTATCCGTACTACGCGCCAGGCGGCCCCACGCTCGGCGCGCTGCCGGGCAAGGTGCTCACCGGTGCCTTCGACGGTCGCTACGCCGGCCCGTTCAAGCTGATCGACCGCCACTGGGTCCTCGCGCAGGCCGTGCCCTACAAGTACGTCAACGATCCCGACGGCGCGGGCAACTACACTGCCAACGACTACAACGCCAACACCACTTCGAGCCGAGAGAACATCTACGCGGCGTACTTCATGACCACGCTGCGCTTCGGCGCGCTGAGCGTGCTGCCGGGGCTGCGTTACGAGCGCACGCACTACTCGGCCGACGCGTGGCAATCCAATGGCGACGATGCGACGGGCCGCTTCGTCGGCATGAGCCGCAGCTATGGCGAGTTTCTTCCGGGCATCAGCCTCAATTACCGCCCGGACGAACTGAGCGTGTACCGCACCTCGCTGCGCCGCAGCTTCAGCCGTCCGGCCTTCGGCCTGATCTCCGGCCAGACGACCTATTCGATCGATGACATCACCGGCCAGGTACTGGGCATCTCCAGGCCCAACCCCGACCTCAAGCCCAGCACCGCGGACAATCTGGACTTCTCCGCCGAGTTCTACGATGCCCAGGGCGGCGTGCTCAGCGCCGCCGCCTACTACAAGCGCATCAAGAACTTCATCTATACCTCGCAGTCGACGACCGGCAATGACAGCACGCTGGGCGGCAACGTGCCCACCGGCACGGTCATCACCGATGGCGTTCCCGTGACGATGCCGGAGAATGGCGGCACCGCACGCCTGTACGGCCTGGAACTGGCCGGCCGCCGCCAGTTCACCGAACTGCCCGGCGTGTGGAGCCATGTCGGCGCGGGCGCCAACCTCACCCTGCAGCACAGCTCCGCCGACAGCCAGCGCCCCGACCACGACGGCCGCAAGACCTGGCTGCCGCGCGCGCCGCAGCGCATGTACAACGTCGACCTGTTCTACGACGACGGCGCGCTGCGTGCCGACCTCACCTACAACTACACCGGTCTGCAATTGCTCGGCCTCACCGGCAACGGCCTGGACTATTACCTGCAGCCGACGCGCACGCTCAACCTCAATGCCAGCTATCACCTGCCCTACGGCTTCGAGGTCGGTTTCGCGGTGAAGAACCTGCTCGACAACAGCACCTTCCATGAGACCCAGGGCAAGTCGCGTCGTTACCTCGCCTACGATCCGGGCGCGGACGGCGCCTACCTGGAAACCGGGCGCATCTACATGCTCAACCTCAGCTACAGCTTCTGATGCATGGCACGTCGCGCCGCCGGCACGCGTCGGTGGCGCTTTTCCACGGAATCGAAACCATGGCGACTCGAATCTCGACTTATCGCTGGCTGCCGCACGTCGCAGCGTGGCTGTTGCTTGGCCTGGGCCTGGCTCTGGTGTCGGCCAGGGCATCGGCCAGCACCGAGGGTCTGCGCCTGGAGCGCGTCGTCCTGCTCTATCGCCACGGCGTACGCACGCCGCTGCCCGGTGAGATCCAGCTCGACGAAGCCAGCGGCAAGCCGTGGCCCACCTGGGCGCAGGCGCCCAGCCAGCTGACCCCGCATGGCATCGCCGGAGTCCGGCTGATGGGCGCCTACGATCGACAACGCCTCGCCGCGCTGGGCCTGTTCGCCGGGCACGGCTGCCCGCCGACGGGACAGCTGTGGTTCTGGGCCAACACCGATCAGCGCACCATCGACAGCGCCAGGGAGCTGGCCACCGGCTTCGCGCCTGGATGCCACGTCGCCGTGGGCCATCTGCCCCAAGGCAGCGACGATCCGTTGTTCCATCCGATCGAGGCGAAGACCACCGCATGGAACGCGGCCGATGCGGTCGCTTCGATCCAGCACGCCACGGGCGGGCCGGATGCCTTGACCGCGCCGCACGCCGACGCACTCGCCACGATGATGCAGGTGATGGGCTGCGGCACGGCGAACGATCCCTCATGGTGCTCACCCCGCCAGTGGCACGGCAGCCTGGAGCTTGCGCCGGATACCGGCGGGATGCGCCTGACCGGCCCCATCGCCACCACGTCGGGTACGGCCGAAGCGATCCTGATGGCCTACGCCGAGGGGCGCCCCCTGCCGGACGTCGGCTGGGGCCGCACCGATGCGAAGCGGCGCGAACAGCTGTCGCAGTTGCACGCGCTGCTGTTCGATATCCACGCGCGCCCCGCCTACATGGCCGAGCGTGTCGCCTCGGGCATGAGCGGCCGGGTCCTCGCCGTGCTGCGCGGCGAACATGCACCGCGCCTCAACGTGCTGGTCGGCAGCGACAACAACATCGTCGCGCTCGCCGCGGTACTGGGGCTGCACTTCCAGCTAGCCGGTTATGCGCCGGACGATCCGCCGATCGGCGGCGCGCTCGGCATCGAGCTATGGCGAGATCCGGCGACGACGCGCCGCTACGTGCGTGTGTTCTACCAGGCACAAAGCCTGGACCAGCTGCGCGAACTGCAGCCGCTCGACGCCACGGCGCCGCCGGCGACGCAGGCCCTCACGCCCGCCGGCTGCGCACCGGCTGCCACGGGCCTGTGCCCGCTGGAAACCGTGTTGCCAGCGCTCGAGCGCGCGGCGGCACGCGCGCATACCCCATGACCGATACGTCGACACGCAGGCTGGGGTGATGCCGGCATGGCTCAGCCCAGCTTGCGCTCGCCCTGAGCAGCAGGGATTTCGTCGCGACGTGCGCGCGCCAGCAGGCGGATGCCGCCGTAGGTGATGCGCAGCGGCTGCATGCGGCCCTGGCGCACCGTCTGTGCCGGTGCCAGCGCGGCGCAACCTTCTTCGAGCGGCGCGAGATAGCCCATCAACATGAGCCGGACCGCCTGCCTGGCCTCCACCAGCTTCAGCTGGCCGGTCTGGATCCGGCGCAGCACATCGATATCGGTGTGGTCGAGTTCGATGGGCATCGCCATCCTCTTCTTCTTACGTACTTGCCCTTGCGGAGCGCGAAGCCTCGCATACGGATATGACACAACCGCGACGCGCATCACATTCCATGCCGCCTTCAGGCCGCGAGCTGGCGCAGCGCGATGCCCATGGCGATGCGATAACTGGTGGAGAGATCGCCATTGATCACGATCGTCGCCACCGGCGCGTGACGCGCGGCTCCCGGCGGCGCCAGCGCCGCACCGCTGTCGTCGTGGATGTCGATATAGGGCGAAGGAAGGCCGTCCAGCGCTTCATCCAGGCCCGTATCGGACTGCGCGCGCAGCGAGTCGGCCAGCTCGCCCGGATCCAGCACCACGAACTCGGCGTCGCCATGGCGCAACGCGCGGATATGGCTCACCAGCTCTTGCACGCCGCCGCACTCGCACACGGCCAGCGAGTGCCCTGCCGCCTGCACCGCGCGTTGCAGCGCGGCGACGAACTCGCCGCCGACGGCGTGCCCTTCGGCATGCGGGCCTTGCACGATCAGGATGGTCATGTTCGATGGCGCCTTGGCAGATGGGACAGGCATCCATCTTGCCGACGACGCGGATAAAGGCTCCACCAAGCGCGGCCGTTCGCGCGTAAATTCCGCGCATATTCGGCTGCGTACATGCGGCCGGCCCGCGTCGCGCCCCGCCAAGATGCGGTCGGGCCGCGCCATCGTCGCGTAGTCTCACCGGCTTGTTCCGATCTGCGAGGTCCACGCATGGCCGACATCCTTCCCCTGGGCGATCCGCGCCTGCGCCGGGTCAGCATGCCGGTGACCGGCGACGAACGCGAGCTGTCCCGTCATCTCACGGATCTGGCCGCGGCGCTGGCGTCTTTCCGCTCCGGGCACGGCTGGGGACGCGCGATCGCCATGCCGCAACTGGGCGTGAATCTGCGCATCATCGCGCTCGATCTCGGCGACGGCCCTCGCTTCGTGCTGAATCCCGCGATCACGTGGCGCAGCGAGGCGCTTTACGAGGTGTGGGACGACTGCATGTGCCTGCCCGAGATCGCCGTACGCGTACGCCGCCATCGCTCGGTCACCTTGCAGGCCGTCGACGAACGCATGCGCCCCTTCCGCATGGAGCAAGTCCCCGAGGACATCGCGGAGCTCGTCCAGCACGAAGTCGACCACCTCGACGGTATCCTCATGACCGATCGCATGCTGCCCGAATGGGGCGTGATCGCCCGCGCGGCGCGCGGGATCGCCGAACCGCTCGGCGGGCCGTAGCCACTACAGATAAGAGTCCTTCGATCCCGGCGGAACCCGTTCGTGCCACGCCATCAGCAGCCTCGCCAGCTCGGCCGCATAATCGAACGCCGGGTCGGTGCGTTCCTCCAACGCCTGCAGCACGTCGAAGGTGAAGCCGGCTTCTCCCAGCCGGTGCCAGTCCTCCTGCAAATCACCGATGCGATGCACGCCCAGCCGCAGTTCGGCGCGGTGGCGATTGAGCGCTGCGGTGGTGTTGGCGCTCTGGCCGATGAGCGCGCGGCCGCTCTCGAGATTGTGGATGCGGTAGATGCCCATCGGCGGGAAGGCCAGCTTGTAGGCATCGATCAGCGCCTTGCGCCGGGTGCGATCCTTCATGGCGCGTCGGCCAGCAGCGCGGCGATGCGCGCGCGGACACTGTCCGGCCAGGTCGCGATGCAGCGGTGCAGCGCTTGCGCGTCGTCGGCGAACAAGGCGCGCGCCGCGTCCTCGAAATGCGGACGATCGCCCGCGGCGTCGCGCATGTAGAAGTAGCAGGCCTCTTTCGCGGCAGCGCGGCGATAGCGGCCGTCGGCATCGCGGCTGGCCTGCTCCACCAGGCGACGCAGGCTCGCGTCCGGACCGGACGGTTGCGCCTCGAGCCAGGCCCAATGGCGCTCGAGCAGGCGAATGGGGCGGGCCGTGTTCAGCGGCGCGCTCATCGTGCTTGCTCCACGGTCGTCATGGGCAGATCGGTCAGCGGCAGCAGGCGCGAATCTTCCAGCGCCGCCGTGCGATGACCGAGACCGGCCAGATACGCCTCGTGCGCGGCGAAGGCGAGAAAAGCGGCGGCGCTGCTCTGCCGCACCAGCATGGCCATGTTCCAGCGCTCCTGCGCCGGACCGATCAGCCAGGGGCCGCCCGTGCCGAGAAAGACCACCTCGCCACCCGACTCGCGCAGGTACGGCAAGGTGTGCCTGATGTAGCGGCGGAAGGCTTCGGCACCGCTGATCGGTGCAGGCGGCGTCAGTTCCGGCGTCGCCGAGTAATCGGCGACCTCGCGCAAACGCAGCAGATTGAGCATGTAGACCGGACCGTCGAGCCCGCGCATCACGAAATCGCGGCCGGCGGCCTGGGTCGGCTCCAGGTGGGGAATGGGGGACGACATGGGGGGATCCTCACGGCATGGCTTGTTCAGGTCGGCGGCAATATACCCGGATGATTTGAGTGGTTCAATATATACCGGGTCAAATGGAATTCTGATGGACTCAAGCACCGTCGTCGGCTGAATACACACGGGTAATATCTTAAAGAATCAATGTATTACCCAGGTATTTGAAGAGCATGGCATCTCGACGAAACATGGTTGTATAGTGCAACCATATCGACATCGGAGCCCCGCCATGACCGATCCCATCGACCGCATCCGCGCCGCCTCGCGCCAGATGGCACGCGAATGGGGCTTCCTGCGCCCCACCCTGGCCGGCACCGCCTATTCGGCTTCCGCCGTGCACGCCATCGTCGAGCTGGGCCGGCGCGGCACCTTGACCGCCGCCGAGCTGGTCGACGTGCTAGGCCTGGACAAATCCAGCATCAGCCGCCTGCTCGCCAAACTCACCGCCGCCGGCGAGATCGCCGTGCTCGACAGCGACGGCGATGCGCGCGCCAAGCCGCTGGTGCTGACCGAGAAAGGCCGTCGCACGCTTGCCGGCATCGACGCGTTCGCGCGCCGCCAGGTCACGGCGGCCACCGCGCATCTCGCGCCGGATGAACTCGATACGGTATGCACCAGCCTCGACGCCTACGCGGGTGCGCTGCGTGCCCACCGCCGCGGCGACGCGCCAGCTCAGGAAGATGTCCGCATCGAAACGGGTTACGCACCGGGCGTGATCGGCGGCGTGGCATCCCTGCACATGGCGTACTACGCACCGGCGGTCGGGTTCGGGCAGGTCTTCGAAAGCCGCGTGGCGGCGGCCGTGGCCGATGTCACCGCGCGCCTGGATCGGCCTGTCAACCAGATCTGGCGCGCCATGCTCGGCGATACGCTGGTCGGTTCGGTTGCCATCGACGGCGAAAGCATGGGCCCGGGCATCGCTCATCTGCGCACCTTCATCGTCGATGCGCGCATGCAGGGGCGCGGCGTCGGCCGACGCCTGCTCGAGGCAGCTCTGCGCTTCTGCGACGAACAGGGTTTTGACGAAATCCGCCTGCGGACGGTGAAAGGTCTCGATGCGGCGCGACACCTGTACGAACAAGCCGGCTTCCACCTCACGTCGGAAGCGCCCGGCGAGCATTGGGGCAAGCCGATGATCGAACAGTGCCTGGTCCGCAAGCGGCCGGCGTGAATTACGATCGCCGGCACTGCCTCGCCAAGGAAGCTTCTCCATGAGCGACACCATCGCCGGTCCCGACGGCAAGCCGCGCTGCCGCTGGAGCGCGGCGGCGCCGGATTTCATGCATTACCACGACACCGAATGGGGCTTCCCGGTCGACGACGATTTCCGCCTGTTCGAGAAGCTCAGCCTCGAGGGTTTCCAGTCCGGCCTGAGCTGGCGGACGATCCTGACCAAGCGCGAGAACTTCCGCGCAGCGTTCCATGGCTTCGACTACCACCGCGTCGCGCGTTTCACCGAACGCGACGTGCAGCGGCTGCTGAAGAACGAAGGCATCATCCGCCACCGCGGCAAGATCGAAGCGGTGATCAACAACGCGCGACACGCGGTCGAGCTGGCGGACAGCGAAGGTTCGCTGGCCGCCTATCTGTGGCGCTACGAGGCGGAGCGCGGCAGGCCGGCACCGGCACAACCCGTCGCGACGTCGGCGGAATCGGAAGCCTTGTCGAAGGCCCTGAAGAAGCAAGGCTGGAAGTTCGTCGGACCGACGACGATGTATGCCTTCATGCAGGCGATGGGCCTGGTCGACGACCACGTGGAAACGTGCTCGATCCGCGCCAAGGTGGAGAAGGCGCGCAAGGCGTTCAAGCGGCCCGGGCGCTGACGCCGCCGGCCGCTGCGCCCCCCGCCGTCCGGCGCATGCGCGCCGGCGCCGCTCGCCGTACGTTCGGCCGATCCATCCACGTCCCTTCCTGGTCAAGGGTCACCGCATGCGCCCCATACTCTTCTTCGTCTGCGCCTTCGCCACCGCAGCCGTCGCCGCGCCGTCCACCTCGAACGCCATCGCACAAGCCGAGCGCGCGATGTATGCCGGCGATTTCGTCGCCGCGCAGTCGCCGCTGCGCAAGGCCTTGCAGGGCGATCCGGCGCCGCATGCGAAAGCCGACCTGCTGCTCCAGCAGGTCCGCGTGCAGCAAATCGCCCGCCTCTCAGGCCTGCCCGATGCACAGGAAGACGCCACGCTGGCGGCGCTGGCCGCGCTGGCCAAGTCCGACGACGCCGATGCCGACCTGAAGGCACGCATCCAATTCGCCGCCACCGTGTCGGAGTATTTCAAGCGCCTCACCGGTGCGTCGCTCGGCGACCTCAAGCCGCTGCAGGCCGCTTTCGACCAGACTGCCCTGGCACTTGCCGATCCCTGCCGCCGCGCCGACGCGCTGTTCTTCGCCGCCTTGATGTTCCAGATGCAAGATCGCGTCGCCGACTCGGCGCCGGGCCTGCGCCAGGCGCGACAACTGGCCGAAGGCCATCGTTGCGATCTGGAGCTGTCGTACGACCTGCGCCATCTGGCCGAAGTCGCCGAACTCGAGGGCGATCTGGCCGGCGCGCACCGCTTCGCCGCCGACAGCCTGGCGATCCGCCAGCGCATCGGCTTTCAGGTCTACGTGCCCTACTCCATGCTGCAAGTCGCCGAGCTCGACCAGAAACTCGGCCATGCCGAAGACGCCCGGCGTCGACGCAGCGAAGCCCTGGCGCTCGCCGAGAAACTGCACCTGCCCGCACAAGCCGATGCGGCACGCAAGGCGCTGGCGGAAGCGCGCGACACGACACATTGAACGGCGGCGCCGCAACGTCGGCATCGACGAGCGGCGCGCCCGGACTTTCTCCCGCGAACGCTACCCTTTCGCGTGACGCCGACGCTTCAGAAGCGATAGTACGCGTACGCCACGTAGGTGTTCTGCATGCGCTTTTCCACGATCGGACTGTCCGCCGCATCGCCTTGCAGGCGCGCCGCGATGGCGCGCGCTCCGAGCGTCCAGCGCTCGCCGATGCGGTAGTCGACGCCCAGCGAGAAGCGCAGTGATTCGATGCCCGCACCTGGGCGGTACGCCGCATAACCGGAGCGCAGCGCCTGCACGTCGTCCACGCCGTAGAAGGTACGGTTGTGCTTGCCGTCGGACCACGCCACGCCGGGGCCTGCCACGAAACTCAGCCGGTCGTTCCAGCGGTATTTGCCTTCCAGGTCCAGCGAGGCAGTCGTGCCCTGGTCCTTGCCGCCGATATCCGTGGAGACGTTGCCGCGCAGCGTGAACCAGTCGATGGTGTAGCTGCCGAACAGCGTGGCGCGCACGGTGCGGTCGATATCGCCGAGGCCGCGCAGATGTCGCCGGTCGTCCGATTCCTTGCGCGGTTGGACGAAGTCGTAGGCAAAGGAGATGCCCGCGCGCCATTGCTGATCCTGATGGAAATTCATGCCAAGGCCCGCCGGCGAACCCGAGCCCGGCGCGCCGCCGAGGAAGAAGCGGCCATAGCTCGCGCTGAGCATGGGCACGAGCTGGCTGCGTCGCTCGGCGCTGCCCGGATAGCGCGGCAGGTCCAGCCCGCCAGCGCCGACGATCACGCGCCAGCCGTCGTCCGCCGCGAAAGCGGCACCGCTGCCGGACAGGAAAACGACCAACGACAACGCGCGGAGACCGCGGCGCGCATGAACATGCATGGGGAACTCCAGGGGTGGGGAAAGGGAGGCCGTTCGACGATGACTCATCACCATGTGCGCATGCGCTCGGCGAGCGAGCGGATCGCACGCAGGGCATGAGGCCGCACGCCACAGCCGCAGTCGAGGTACACCGCTGCCTCGATCTCGGCCTGGCTCGGGTCAGGGTTGTCCATCAGCAGGGCCGCGGCGGCCATGATCATGCCGGCCTGGCAAGGGCATGGCGGCACGCCGCATTCGAGCCACGCGCGCTGCACCGCATGCAATTGGTCCGGCGCCAGGCCTTCGCGCGCGGCGAGGCCTTCGATGGTGACGACCTGCGCGCCCTGCACCACGTGCACCGGCACGCGGCAGGCGCGGGTGGGGCGATCGTCGATATGCACCGTGCAGCCGCTGCAGCGCCCATGCGTGCAGGCGAAAGCGGTGCCGGTCAGCCCAAGCTCCTGGCGCAGGACGCGCAGCAGCGATGCATCGGGGTCGGCCTGGATCGCATGCGCGTGGCCGTTGACGCTCAGGCGCATGGCGCGGCGTGGCGGCGCGGATTCGGTCGCGACGGTGTCGTCATGCGGCACATCGACGGACAGGCGGCTGGTATCGGCGCTCATGGCATCGTCTCTTGCAGGGGAGGGTCCGGCCCTGTGCTGTCCGTCCATGGGGTGGCGGCGCACGGGCGGACGGGCCGGATGTCTGGCAGTCTGGCCGTCCGGATTTAAGAATTCTTTAAAGCCGGATGCCTACCCTGCATGACTTGCGACACGGTTTTGAATCCCGGGGAAACTCTTGCCCAACATCCTGCTCGTCGAAGACGACCGCATGCTGGCCGACGCCATCGCCGCGGCGCTGCGCCAGGACGGCTGGCGCGTGGACTGCGCGCACGACGCGGCGGCAGCGCGTATTGCGCTCACCGACCACGGCTATGCCGCCGCCCTGCTCGACCTGGGCCTGCCGCATGGCTCCGGCCTGGACGTGCTGCGCGCGATGCGCGAGCGCTACGACACGACGCCGGCGCTGATCATCACCGCGCGCGACCAGCTGGGCGACCGCATCCGCGGCCTCGACGCCGGCGCGGACGATTACCTGGTCAAGCCCTTCCAGATCGATGAGCTGCTGGCGCGGCTGCGCGCGGTGATCCGGCGCAGCGAAGGGCGCGTTTCCCCCGTGCTGAGCTGGAAAGGCATCATGCTGGATCCGGCGCGGCGCAGCGTCACCCGCGACGGCGAGCCCGTGCGGCTGGCCGCGCACGAATACCGCACGCTGCTGGCCCTGATGGAGCGGCAAGGCCGCGCGGTCGCGCGCGACCTGCTCGAGGAGCTCGTCTACGGCGGCCAGGGTTCGATCGAGAGCAATACCATCGCCGTGTATGTGCATCAGCTGCGCCGCAAGCTCGGCGAGGACGTGATCGCCACCGTGCACGGCTATGGCTATCGCCTGGGCGAAGAACGCTGATGCATCTGATGCGTCTGAAGATACGCTCGCTGCGACGGCGCCTGTTCGTCGTGATGCTGACGATCTTCGTGATCGCGTGGAGCGTCACACTCACCTGCCTTGGCGTGCGCTACTCGCGCGAGCGCACGGGCCTGTGGGACAGCGGCCTCAATGACATCGGACGCGAGATCCTGGTTTCCATGCCGGCCGATATCCGGGTGCTGGACGGCAACGCCAACCTGCGCCTCCCGGACAGTGCGGCGCCGCCGCCGGACCGGCACGGCAAACTCGGTCGCCTGATCTTCCAGGTCTGGGTCAAGGACCGCCGGCACCTGGTCGTGCATTCGCTCGATCGGTTCCGCACGCCGTTGCGGCCGGATTTCGAGGACGGCTTCGTCACCCGCCGCATCGACGGCGAGGAATGGCGCATCTACGCCATCACCGATGCGCGCGGCGAAGTGCAGGTGCAGGTCGGCAAGCCCACCGCCGATCTCGCGGCGGACCTGCGCAAGGGCGTACGCATCGGTTTGCTGACCACCGCGCTGCTCCTGCTGGTGCTCGCCGTGGCGATCCAGCGGGTGCTTTATTGGTCGCTGCGTCCGATCACGCGCATCCAGAAGGCCATCACCACGCGCGATACGCTGGACCTCAAGCCCCTGCCCGACGACGACCTGCCCAACGAAGTCCAGCCGCTGGTCGAGTCCTTCAACCGTCTGCTGGCCCGGCTCGATCGGGCGATGCGCAACGAGCGCCAGTTCCTCGCCGAAGCCGCGCACGAACTGCGCACGCCGCTGGCCGCCCTGCTCACCCACGCGCAAGTGGCGCAGCGCTCGCGCAGCCTGGAAGAAGCCAAGGCGCCGCTGCAGCAATTGGTCAAAGGCGTAGAGCGCAGCGCGCGGCTATCGCAGCAGCTGCTGGATTCGGCGCGGCTCGACGCCGATCGCCAGGCCGGCGAACGCGACCCGGTGGAACTGGCCGATCTGGTCGCGGTGATCACGCGCGAGTTCGAGACCGTCGCCACCACCAAGGGCCAGACCATCGCGCTGGATACCTCCACCAGCCCGATCGCGGGCGACGTCGACGAGCTAGGCATCCTGATCGGCAACCTGATCGACAATGCCTTGCGTTATACGCCGCCCGGCGGCCGCGTCGCCGTGCACTGCCGGCACGATGGCACCGACGTGCGACTGGAGGTGCACGACAACGGCCCCGGCGTACCGGCGGAAGACCGCCCACGCATTTTCGACCGTTTTTTCCGCATCCCCGGCAGCAACGAGCGCGGCAGCGGGATCGGCCTGTCGCTGGTGGCGCGCATCGCGCAATCACACGGTGCGGCCATCGAGACCGGTGCCGGTCTCGATGGCCGCGGCTTCGGTATCGCGATCGTGTTTCCCGCCCTGCCCGGCTGAGCCTCAGCGCAGCTCCAGCACGACCACGGCCTTGGCCGGCATGGCGACCGTGACGCCGCCGTCAGCCTCCGTCTTCGCGCCATCGAATGCCGCCGGCTTCACCGTATCGGGGTGCTCGAACGTATTGATCGTGTCGATCGCCGGCGCGGTGAGCACGCGCCCGCGCACCTTGGCGGCCTTGAAGCCGCTGAAGGCGAGCGCCACGCGCAGGCTTTTTGCCGGATCGGGATTGACCAGCGCGACATGCACCGCGCCATCCTTGCCGCGCGCCGCCGTGGCATACAGGCCCGGAATGCGCATGCCGCCGTAGACGTAGTCGCCGGCACGCACCGCCGCCGGCAGCGCGGTGGCGTCCTGGAACACCTGGTACAGGTCGAACACGTGATACGTCGGCGTCAGCACCATGCGTGCCTTGTCGGTCAGGATCATCGCCTGCAGCACGTTGACCATCTGCGCGATGTTGGCCATGCGCACGCGATCGGCATGGGCGTGGAAGATGTCCAGCGTCACCGCGGCCACCAGCGCGTCACGCAGGCTGTTCTGCTGGTACAGCGCGGAAGCGCCCGGCTCGGTGTCGTACCAGGTGCCCCACTCGTCCACCGCCAGCGCGATGCGCTTGGCCGGATCGTATTTGTCCATGATCGCGCTGTGGCGCGTGACCAGTTCGTCCATGTGCAACGCGGCCTTCAGCGTCGCGATCCACGCCTTTTCGTCGAAGCCGGTTGCTGCGCCCTTGTGCTTCCAGTCGCCGGTGGGCAGCGTGTAGTAATGCACGCCGTAGGCGTCGATCTGCTCCGCCGCGCCGGCCAGCACCGCTTCGGTCCAGGCGTAGTCGTCGGCATTGGCGCCGCTGGCCACCCGGGTCAGCGTCTGCCCGCCGGGCAGGCGCGCGAAGGTGGCGTACTGGCGGTACTGGTCCGCGTAATAGGCGCCGCGCATGTGGCCGCCGCAGCCCCAGCTTTCGTTGCCGATGCCCAGATAGGCCACCCGCCACGGCTTGTCCCGCCCGTTGGCGCGGCGCTCGCGCGCCAGGGTGGTCTGGCCGTCCCCGGCGAGGTATTCCAGCCAGTCGCTCATCTCGCGCGGCGAGCCGGTGCCCATGTTGGCGGCCAGATAGGCCTGCGCACCGACGACCTCGGTAAAGTCCATGAACTCATGCGTGCCGACGGCGTTGCGCTCTTCGCCGCCCCAGGAATAGTTCGGCCGCACCGGACGTCGCTCGCGCGGACCGACGCCGTCGCGCCAGCGGTATTCGTCGGCATAACAGCCGCCGGGCCAGCGGATCACCGGCACGCGGATCGCCTTGAGCGCGTCGATCACGTCCTTGCGGAAGCCATGCACGTTGGGGATCGGCGAGTGCTCGCCCACCCACAGCCCCTCATCGATGCCACGCCCCAGCTGCTCGGCGAACTGGCCGTAGATCTCGCGGTGGATGATCGCCCCCGGCCGATCCACCTGGATCGTCACCTGCGCCGTTCCCGCCTCGGCAGGCGCGGCGCCTGCGCCCATGGCCATGCCCCACCCGACGCAGCAAGCCCACACCATCGCCCATGTCCGTCGCGCCATGCCATCCCCTCCGCCCAAAGCGCCATCTTCGACAAGCGGCGATTGTGATTTCCGGCAACACGCGTTGCGTTTTTTCTGCGAAGCCACGCCAGTCAGGGTTGCGGATGGTCGAGGAACGCTTTCATTGCGTGCAGCGCCGGCAAGGGCCGAAACATTTCATCGAACAGGCCGAAGCGGTCCTCGCGGCTGTCCGGAGGAAAGGGGAAAAGTCGAAGCAAGCGCGTCGCTGTCATCGTGCGCTGCGCCAGGGGGCGTGCACACCCGCCATGGGCGCGCTGCGCGCATGGCGCAGCTTCGTCTTCCGATGAAATACCGCTTCGCAGAACGGCCTGCGTGCGCGCAAGCCATCACACCCGATCGCGGCGACGCCCGGTGGCGTTGCGACGTAACATGAACGATTCGCGTGTCTCAGAGCTGATACACCTGTTGGCGACCCGTCAGCGCAAGCCGCTGAAAAACCGCGCATCTGGCGGCACCACGTCAGTCCCGCGACAGCCACGTGCGCGTCTCGAACGCCTTATCTCGATCCATCAGGGCCGTCCTAACCAAAACTTCATCCATCGGAACGACGATTGACTAGACTCACCGCCGCCAGCGAAGCCCGGTGCGTTGTTTCCCGGGTGTTACGGTCCGGCCCGCTCTCAAGGACGGGCGGAGCCGCGCGTGAAGGACATCGTCCGGCCCGCGCCTCGCTCCAGGCGGCTTCGCCGTTTTCGCCGGCACTCCCAGCGGCACCCTGAATTTGCGCCCCGCGCTTCGTGCTTTCGGGGTCAGGGGTTCCGTTGTACGGAAGAACTGCACCAGTGCGCGGAAGCACGACCTAAGCCCGGCCGCGCCGACTTTCTGGGGGCGGCCGCCGTATCGCCGCGGCTCCCTGTCGCCGCGGCACTTCCGGGTAAGGGACGCCCACGCAAGCGAACAGAACTCGATGACCATCGCCAAAGCCACCAAGACTTTCCTCACTTCACTCGCCGCCGCGCTCGCGCTCTACGCCGGCGCAGCCCCGCTGTCCTCCAGCGCTCACGCCCAGGCCGCCACCACCATCAAGGCCCCGATCTACGGCGTGACGCTGGACGACGTCTCCAACATCAACGCCATCGTCACCTCGCTCAGCAAGCTGCCGTACCGCCCGACGGTACGCGTCGTGTTCGATCCCGGTACCACCGCCGCGCAGTACTACCCCGCCCTGGTCAAGCTACACAGCGTCGCCTATGTGATGGGCGAGATCATGGACTCGTATTACTTCCCGACCGATATCAACACCTACACCGCGCGCACCAAGGAGCTGGTGTACGGCCTCAACGGCCTCGTCGACGTGTGGGAGATCGCCAACGAGATCAATGGCGAGTGGCTGCGCCAGGATCCCAGCGGCAGCAGCACGGTGGTCAACGCGGAAGAAACGCAGATCGGCCAGATGGTCGCCGCGGCCAGCCAGATCGTGAAGGGCGTGGGCGGCAAGACCGCCGTGACGCTGTATTACAACGACGACAGCAAGGGCAACAATTGCTGGGAGAAGCCGGTGGACTACTGGAAGACGTGGCCGACCACGTTCCTGCCGCTGTCCGTGCGCCAGAGCACCGACTACGCGCTCTTCAGCTACTACCCCTACCAGGACTGCCCCGGCCTGTCGCCGTCGTGGTCCGCCGACTTCACCGCGCTGGAGGGTATCTTCCCGAACGCCAAGGTGGGCTTCGGCGAGATCGGCACCTCGAGCCTGAGCGCGCCGACCAGCGTGCAGACCGGCCTGATCAAGACCTACTACCCGATGGTGAACACCTTCAACGATCCGCGCTTCATCGGCGGCTTTTTCTGGTGGAACTACGCCGAGCAGATGGTGCCTTACACCAAGACGTACTGGACCACGCTGTACCAGACCATCGCGCCGCTGAAGGTGCCGCAGTAAAGGCCAAAGGCCGAACGTAGGTTGGGGTGAGCGCAGCGAACCCCAACGGACGCCGCGTCACCATGCGCAGCGCACGTTGGGGTTCGCCTGCGGCTCACTCCAACCTACCTCTGCCGCAGCAACGCCATCTCCGGCAAGTACCTCAACTCGAAGAAGGCCGTATCGCTCCCGCACGGCGCCCGCTGCGCCAGTGCCGCATCCATCTCGCCGCCGCCGAGCGGTTCGGCTTTGAACGCGGCATCGCTACCGGTCTGGTGGAACACCTCGTACACCACGCCGGCGGCGCCCTTTCCTTCGCACGAAGCGGCCGCCGCCAGGTATACCGCCATCTCGCCGCGACTCAGGCGCCCGGTTCCCGCGCCATCCTGCACCCATGCACGCACCCCGCTGCCGCGCACCTCGGCCAGCAGTTGCGCATACGCCGGCGGCGCCATATGCCCGGCGAAGAACGAGGTCACATACACCGGCCGCGCCGCGATGCGGTCCAGTTGCCTCCGTTCCTGCGCCAGATAATCCCGCAGCGCCTCGCGCGCCTCCGGCTCGCGCCAGCGGCGGTCATCGATCTCCATCGGCAGGTACCAGCCGGCGATCGCGCCTTCGCCCAGATCCCCCGCCCAGCGCCGCGCCACCTCGGCATCCTGGCGGGCCAACGTACGCAGATAGTCGTCCAGCGCCGCCACTTGCACTTCCTGGCGCTGGAAGAACGCCGGATCGCTGCGCAGCCCCAACACGATGCGCAACCCGGCGGCATGCGCTTCGCGAACCCGCTGCAGCAGCCATGCATGCCCGGCCGCATCGCCGAAGGCATCGCCGTACTGCGTCCATTGGACCACCAGGGTGTCGAAGCCGCGTCCGCGCACCTGCGCGAATACCCCTGGCCACTGCGCGGCCGGCACCTCGCGGTCGCGCAACTGCGGCTGATAGAAGATCGCCGTGGCGGCGTTGACCAGCCATGGCGCCAGCAGCAGCGCGATGGCCAGCCACCATGCGAGCCCGCGCCTCACCACGCGGTCCTCACGATCAGGAACAACGCATTCTTCTCGCGCAGATAGCTGGTGAAGGCGTGCTGCCCTTCCACCGCCACGCTGACGCGATGCGGATACGCGTCGTAATGCGTTTCGCCGAACCACAGATTCCACTGCACGCCCAGGCCGACACGTCCGTCGCGCTGGAAACTGCCGTGGTTGCGGTCGATGCCGGTGAACTGCACCCGCACGTAAGGTTCGATCGACTGCCCTTCGGCCAGCTTGCGGTGCCAGCCCAGCTGATAATCGGTGGTGAACACCGTCTGTTTGGCGCGCAGATAACGCGCCACGTCCACGTAGAAATTCTGCGACCACCAGCCGCTCCCTCCCGCATGCCAGTCGTCGTTGAGGCGCGGACTGAATGACCACGAGCCGGCGGCGCGCAACATGGTGTCGTTGCGCGTGAAGCGGCTGCCGGACACCGGCGTCTGCTGTTCGGCCGACAGCACGATGTTCTGCGTGGTCAGCGGCTTCCAGTGCACGCCCACGCCCAGCATCCAGCCATGGACCGGCCACACCGCGCCGCCGGCGCCGCTGCCGGCGAACACGCGCGCGTACGCCGCCAGCGTGTTCATGTCGGCACCGGCCCAGGGCGGGTCGAAACGGTACTGCCCTTCCATCTGGAAGTAGCTGCGGTACGACTGGCCGGGGTTGGCCGCGTTGGCCGCCGAGGACACCGTGTCGCCGATCGTCAGGTCGGCGTTGAAGCGCCATTTGCGTCCCAGATCCTCGTGCAGGCGGCGCAAGGCGAAGCGCTGCTGACTTTCCTCCTGCGCGCTGCCGCCGATTCCCTTGCTGTCCTGCACGGCCCCGTCCGTGCCGGTGCCTGTCATATCGAGCTGATCGATCGCCTGCGCGGCGTAGTCGCGCGCCTGCGCGCTGTCGCCCAGCTGCTGGTGCACGTAGAGCAGCTGCCAGGTGAGCTTGGGATCTTCCGGATTGGCCTGGTGCGCCCGCTCGAACTGCGTCACGGCCAGCTGCGGCGAGCCGTCCTGCAGATAGGCGTAGCCCAGCTGCGCGGCCAGCTTGTCATCGTCGGGTGCGAGCACCGCCGCGCGCTGCAACGAGACCAGCGCCTGCTTCGATTCACCGGCCTGCGTCTGCAGCGCCGCCAGCTTCGCGTAATAGCGCGGGTCCGGATGCTGGGCGATGGCGCTTTCCAGATCGGTACGCGCCAACACCGGGTCGCGCGGTTCGTCGGCCTGCGCGCGCAACCACCAGTAGGCATGGTCCTGCCGGCCGCCCTGCTCCGCATAACTGTCCAGCCAGGCGCGGGCGGGCGCAGCTTCGTTCGCGCCGAGCGCGGTGGTGGCGGCGGCAAGCAGATCGTCGGGCTTCATGTGACCCGCCGGCACCGCACGCCAGGCCTGCAACGCCGTGGCGTAATCGCGTGCGCCATAGGCCTGGTAAGCCAGCGCGCGCGTGGTGTCCGGATCGGGCTTGCGCTTGTTGGCCTCGGCATAGGCGTATTCGGCCAAGCCTGGACGGTCGCTGCCGTAGCAGTCGCCCAGCTGGCGCCACAGTTCGGCCGGATAGTCGGGCGAGAGATCGGACATCACCTGGCGGATGCCGTCACAGTCGCGCAGGGCGGCCAGGATCGGTACCTGCGCGATGCGCAAGGGCACGTTCTCCAGCGGACGTGCCAGGCGTGCACGATCGTCGGCGGAGAACGCCGCCGCCTGCTTC
Source organism: Dyella sp. CR10 (assembly GCF_055814425.1). Classification (NCBI taxonomy): domain Bacteria; kingdom Pseudomonadati; phylum Pseudomonadota; class Gammaproteobacteria; order Lysobacterales; family Rhodanobacteraceae; genus Dyella; species Dyella sp. CR10. The sequence continues at coordinate 1,339,059 of NZ_CP185986.1, read as the reverse complement.
GACGCGAGCACGGCGAGCCGCGCGAACAGCGCACCGGCCTTAGGATTGCCGCCGAACGGATACGAGGCCAGCAGCAGCCGCTGCGCTTCGCCGGCCGCGCCGGCATTCATCAGGCGGTAGCTCAGCGGATCGAGCAGCCGATGCCCGTCCGGCTGCGCCACCAAGGCCTCGGCCTGCTGCCGCGCTTCGCTGTAACGCCCTTGTGCCAGCGCGAGGGAGAAACGTTCCTCGCGGTAGCCATCTTTGGGCAGGCGCGCGAGCAGGCGCTGCGCGGCGGCATCGTCGTGCCGTGCCATCGCCAGCGGCAAGGCCGAGCGCGCCTGCCAGGTGCCGTTGGCCGGAAAGCGCGCCTCGTAGAGATCCAGCAGCTCCGGACGGGCCCGGCCCACCTGCGCCAGCAGGTTGACCCACTGCCGCTCGTCCTTTTCCTCCTCGAACGCTGGCTGATGTACCGCCAGATAGTCGGCCAGCGCCTTGTGTTCGCCGGCCGCGGACAACCCCAGCGCTACCGCCAGCTCCTGCGCCGGCGTGCCCAGGCCTCCACGCGCCTGCAGATCGCGCGCATCGATCGCCTTGCCTTCCATCAGCAGTAGATTGAACCATTGCGCGCGCTCGTCGGCACCCAGCTGCCCCTGCGCGTCCAGCGCGGCCAGCTGCGCGTCGGCGCGCGGCAGGTCGTGCAGGAAAATGGCCCGCTGAATCAACGCGCGCCGCAACGCCAGGCCCTCCGGCGCGCGCGCGAAATCGGCGGCGTCGAGCTCGCGCTGCGCCTTGCCAAGCTCGCCCGCCTGGAGTGCGTCGAAGCCGCGCTGGGCACGACATACCGGGCGATTGTCGACCTTGCAGTCCACGGCCGCCTGCGCCGCCGGCGGCGCGCGCAGGCGCGGGTCGTCCGGCGTGTAGCGACGCTGCTCGTCGAGCACCGCGCGCGCCTTGTCCGCATGGCCGAAATGTCGATAGGCCTCGGCCAGGTCCAGCGCCGTATCGATGCTCCTGGGCGCCAGCTCGCGGGCGCGCGCGAACTCGGTCAGCGCGGTGCGCTCGTCGCCGGCGCGCAGCGCCGCGAAGCCGGCCTGCCGGTGGGGATACAACAGGAACTGCTGGTAACGGCTGGCGCTGTCGGGCTGCTGGCCTGCCGCGCACAACGGCAAGGCCGGCGCCATCGCGAACAGCGCGGCCGCGCAACGAGTCGGCCAAGGGCGTTTCATGCCACGCGCTCCGTCCACTGCTTGACCAGCTGCACCGGCGGGGCGGCCTCCTTCTCCAGGAGCGCCGCGATGCTCGGCTGCAGCGCCGATTGCAGGGACAGCAGGCGGTCGAGCGTGTCCTGCCCGATGACGCCCTGCGCCACCAGGAAAGCGCCCAGCGGCTGCCCGCTGCGCGCATGGCTCAACAGCAATGCCTTGAATGCCACTTCGTCCAGGTGCCCCTGCGCCACCAGGATCTCGCCCAGCATCACCTGCCGGGATACATAGCTTTCCCACAACGCTCGCGCGCGCTCGGTGTCGATGCGGCCGCTGCGCGCGGCGGCGTCGAGCAGGCTGCGCGGATCGTGCTCGTGCCCGTTGGCCTGCGCATACCAGCGGCGCAACCCGACCGTGACCTGGCCTTTGTGGGCGATGACGTAGCGCACCGGCCGGTCAAGCTTGCGCGCGATCGCCGCCAGTGACACTGGATCCACGTACGCCTCGCTGGCCAGCACCAGCGTGCCGCCGTCCACGCGCAACGGCAGCACGGCGTAGTGCAGCGCCACCCGCGCCGGGACGGCGTCGATCAGTTCGCGCGGCAACGCCTCGGCATCTACCGCTTCGCAGGCTACGCCGCTCTGCTCGGCGACCGGACGCGCCAGCTGCTCGGGCGTGATCAGGCCCTTGTGGATCAGCGCGCTGCCCAGCTGCAGACCTTCCACGGGATGCGCGCTGGCCTCATGCAGGCGCGCTTCGGAGATCGCCCCCTGGATCACCAACAGCTCTTCCAGCGAACGCTTGGCGCGGTTGTCGCCGCCAAGGCTGGGAAAATCGTGCGTGGTCTTGTCCCAGGCCACGCGGCGCGGATCGCCGGTCTGCACGATCTGCTTGATCGCGCGCCAGTTGGCCAGGAAGTTGACCAGGTTGCTCCACAGCAGCCGCGGGATCGCCAGCAATCCCTGCTTCACGCCGTAGTAGCCTGAAACGAACACGATGCGCTGAAAGATGCGGTTGACCATCAGCGTCGCGTTGGCCGCCAGTACCGTATCCAGCCACGGCTGGCCCTCGAAGATGGAGATGAAGCGCGGGGCGCCCGGCCACAGCTGCTGCACCAGCCAGATGCCGCCCAGCTGCAGCAGCACCAGCATGGCGCCGAAGCTGACGAAATTGGCGATCGCACCCTTGCGGTCGCGCCACAGGAAATAATTCAGCACCAGCCCGTGACGCCACTTCCAGCCATGGGTGCGGTAGCCCTGGTAGACGATGCCGATGATCCAGCGCGATTTCTGCCGTACCGCGGTAGACAGGCGATCCGGGAAATACTCGCGCACGCAGATCACGTTGGACTCGCGCCGGCTCTGCCCGAACGGCTGGCGCCGCTCGTGCCGGCGGTAGCGCAGCACCGGGAAGCGCACGAAGATCTCTTGCATCCCGCGCGCCTTCAGGCGCAGGCCGATGTCGTAATCCTCGGTAAGGCTCTGCACGTCGAAGGCGATGCCGTTGCCTTCCTCGATCAACGCCTGCACCGCGCGGCGGCTGAAGCAGGTGCCGACGCCGGCGCTTGGCACCTGCCCCGCCAGCGCTTCGCGCACCGGCACGTCCTTGCCATGCAGTTCGGCGAATTCGTCCAGGTAATGCAGGCTGGTGAAGTTGTTCCACTGCCGCTCGAACGGATACACCGGGATCTGGATCAGGTCCTTGCGCCCCACCAGGAAATTGAACAGGCGCAGTTCCATCTGACATACCACGTCCTCGGCATCGTGCAGGATGAAGCCTTCGAAGCTCACCCGCGCGCGCCGCTCGAACTGCATGATGGCGTCCAGCACGTTGTTGAGGCAGTCGGCCTTGCTGGTCGGCCCCGGCCGCGCGCACACCACTTTATGCACGTTGGGAAAGCGCGCGCACACCTCGTCCACGTCGCGCTGCGTATCCGGATCGTTCGGATAGGTGCCGACGAAGATGTGGTAGTTCTCGTAGTCCAGCGTGCTGGCCGCCAGCTCCGCCATGTGCCCGATCACGCCGGTCTCGTGCCAGGCCGGCACCATGATCGCCAGCGGCTTCTCGGCAGGACGATACAGCTCGTGATAGTAGGTGCGCTCGTGGCGGCGATAGACCACCAGCGCCTTCCACACGCGGCGCACCCAGTAGACGACATCGATGAAAAGATCATCCAGCCCGCTGATCAGCATCAGCACGGCGATGACAGCGACGACCACGCTCAAGACATAGAGATAGGTCGTGAATGCATCCAGCCACCACATCCTTAGTGTCCCCTGTTCGGATTTCGATCAGACCGCCTCGCGCCGGCGTTCGCCTTCGAGCGCCCCCTGCAGCACGTCGACGATGCGGCCGCTGGCCTGCCCGTCGCCGAAGGGATTGCCCGCGCGCGCCATCGCGGCGTAGGCCTCCTGGTCCTCCCACAGCTTCTCGATCTGCCCCACGATCGATGCACGGCGCGTGCCAGCCAGCCGCGCGCAGCCTGCCTCGATCGCCTCGGGCCGCTCGGTTTCGGTGCGCAGCACCAGCAGCGGCACGCCGAAGGTGGGTGCCTCTTCCTGCAGTCCGCCGGAATCGGTCAGCACCAGCCAGGCGTCCAGCAGCGCCTGCTGCATGCGCAGGTAATCGAACGGTGCGCTCAGGCGCACATTGCCCAGCTCGCCGAGGATCGCGTGGACCGGCTTGCTCACCACTGGATTCAGATGCACCGGAAACAGCACGTCGAGCTCCGGATGGTGGCTGGCCACATCGGCGATGGCGTAGCAGATCTCGCGCAGGTCGCTGCCCCAGTTCTCGCGGCGATGCGCGGTGACGAGCAGGTGGCCACGCCCTTCCACGCCGCGCCGGATGCGCCGGCGATGCGTCACCCAGTGCTGCGCGTCGATCACCGTGTTGCCGGTGACGAACACACGGTCGGCCGGCACCGCCTCGGCGTGCAGCGCCTGCGCGGCGCGCTGCGTCGGCGCGAAATGGAAGCTCGCGATGCGGCTGACCATCTGGCGCAGCCCTTCCTCGGGGAATGGGCGCGACAGGTCGTAGGTACGCAAACCGGCTTCTACATGGGCCACCGGAACGTGGTTGTAGAAGCCGGCCAGCGCGCCGAGAAACGTGCTTTCGGTATCGCCCTGCACCATCACCAGCGACCAGTCGCGGCTGGCCATCACGCCATCGAGCAGCGTGCGGCAGCGCGTGCTGAACTCGGCCAGGCTCTCGCCGCCGCGTTCCAGCTCGATATCCGGCTCGATGTCGAAACAGGTCAGCATCTGCCGCGCCATGTCGCCGTGCTGGCCGGTATGCAGCCAGCACGGGCGTGCCCAGCCGCTGTCGCGCAGCGCGTGATACACCGGTGCGAGCTTGATGATCTCCGGGCGCGTGCCGCAGATGATAAGGATGTCCTGCATGGCTCCTCCCCCCTCAAGGAAAGCGATGCGGATTCCGCGGCCAGGTGTCCGGCGAGCCCCAACCTCCCCGGCGGAGAAGCTGGCTCGTCCGGGGTCCCTGGTCCCCGGATGTAGACGTTGTCGGCTGAAGGAGTCCGCGTGGTTGCGTGACTGGTCAGGCGTGCGTTCGGCCCGAATATTGGCCCGCCCCCGGCGCTCGCCGCGATTGACTGAAAGCCATACCTCGACAGGCCAATAAAAACGTGACCCGCGCGTCCGTAAGCTTCAGCGTGGGGGCGGTGCCTCTCCACGCTCGGGAACAGGGACCTGGGACTTTGGAATGCGATCGCACTCCAGCCTTAGCGCGCACGCGCCAGGCAATGCGACGTGCGTCGATTCCATCGCAGCATGAGAGGAACTCCCATGACCAGGTCCCGCCCCAAACCCTCAGTTCTGAGGTACGTCCTAGCCAGCGCCGCCTTGGTGTTCGTCGCTGCCGCCGGCTCGGTCTCCCCTGCCCATGCCTTCGAAAACATGGGCACCCACCTGCTTCCCGCGCCGCCACCGCCGCCGTCTTCGACGCTGTCCAACCTGAGGACGCAGAAGAATGCGGCGATGCTCGCCACGACGTCGACGACATCGACCACGTCGGGCATCCGCCAATCGTCGCTGCAGGGCAATCTGCTGGGCGGCGTGCCCAACGCCTTTGCCGGCGCGCCTGGCGCCAACGCCAACCAGAGCACGCTGGTGCTGTACGACAGCACCGGGACCTGGGGCTGGCTTGGCGAAGCCTACGGCGTCATGGCCGGCCAGCTTGCCTCGCACGGCAGCAAGTACACGCTGCTGCCGGCGGTCAGCTACGTGGCTGGCCAGCTCAACGGTTACACCGGGCTGATCTATGTCGGTTCCACCTACGGCGAGCCGCTGCCCACCGCACTGCTCGACGACGTGCTCGCCACCACCAAGCCCGTGCTATGGATGAACGACAACATCTGGCAACTGGCCGCGCGCTCGCCGAACTTCGCCGCGCAGTACGGCTTCACGCCGATGTTCTTCGATTTCACCAACACCCTCACCGTGAACTACAAGGGCGTGGCCTTGCAGCGAAACGCCCTGTCGGTGCCGTCGGGCCTGCTGCAGACGGTGATCAACGACGCGACCAAGGCGCAGGCGGTGGCGGTGGCAACGAATGACACCGGGGGCACCGTGAACTGGGCCACCACAGGCGCCAACCTGACTTACATCGGCGAAATCCCCTTCAGCTATGTCGGCCCGAACGATCGCTACCTGGTCGCGGCCGACCTGATCGGCAAGGTGTCCAACCCGGCCATGCTCGCGCGCAAGCGCGCGCTGGTGCGCATCGAGGACGTCAACGCGACGGATGACCCTGCGCAGCTGCGCGCCATTGCCGATTATCTGTACAGCAAACATGTGCCGTTCTCGGTGGCGGTAATTCCGCTCTACAAGGACCCCAACGGCTACTACAACAATGGCGTGCCGATGACTGAGCATCTCTCGCAGGCACGCGGCGTGGTCAATGCGCTCAAGTACATGCAGTCCAAGGGCGGCACCATCATCATGCATGGCTACACGCATCAGTATTCCAACGTAGCCAATCCCTACAGCGGCGTCAGCGCGGACGACTTCGAGTTCTACCGCGCTCATATCAGCACCGACAACTATGTCATTTACGACACGCCCGTGGCCGAGGATTCCGCGCTATGGGCACAGGGCCGCCTGATCAACGGACTACTGGAGTTCGCCGCCGCGGGCTTCCTTGCGCCGACTATCTTCGAACCGCCGCACTATGCCGCATCGGCGATCGATTACCAGGTGTTCAACACCCAATTCGGCGTGCGCTACGACCGCGGCCTCTACGCGGCCGGCTGGTGCCCGAACGGTGCCTGCGGCACAGGCGCCCCGGACTACACCAAGATCTACGGCCAGTTCTTCCCGTATCTGGTGCGCGATATCTACGGCACCGTGGTGATCGGCGAGCAACTAGGCAACGTGGAGACGCAGGAGTTCAACCATAACCCGCCGCGCTTCCCGGCTGACATCCTGTACAGCGCGCAGCGCAACGTGGTGGTACAGGACAGTGTGCAGAGCTTCTTCTTCCACCCGTACCTCGACATCAACTATCTGCACCAGATCGTCGAAGGTTTGCAGGCGATGGGCTATACGTTCGTGCCGGCGAATACGGTGAAGCAGGGTTGAGAAGACGTTACGCAGGTTGGGGTTAGCCAACAGGCGAACCCCAACTTACGCCGCGGCCCCGAGGGCTGCACCGTTGGGGTTCGCTGCGCTCACCCCAACCTACGCCGCCGCCCCGGGGCCGCACCGTTGGGGTTCGTTACGGTTGCTGGTAGGCGCCGATGTCGATCGTCCCCGTGGAACTCAGGCGCGGATTCCCGTCGTAATCCACCGTGCCTGTCGTCGACGCCTGCAGCACCAACCCCGCGCCGCGCGCGGCGGACGTGCTGCTCACGTGCAGATCCGGCAAGGTGAGGCTGGCGAACTGCGGATTGACCAGCAGCGTGGTCTTGTCTTGCCCGCTGGCCGTGCGATAGCCGCTGACGCCGGTATAGCTGCGCCCCAGCCACACCCAGTTGGCGTTGCCGGTGCCGCCGTCGGCGAAGTACAGATTGCGATCGAGCGTGCCCGGGTTGCCGTAGCCGGGATTGGCGGTGGTGCTGGGCCAGAAGTTCACCAGCAGCCCGTCGCTGGTCGCATACAGCAGGTTGTTCTCGAACACCGTGCCGCTGACATGGAACTGGATCTGCAGCTCGCCGCTGCCGGTGGCCAGCGCATCGTTGCGAAACAAAGTGTTGTTGACGATGGTGGCGTTCTGCATGCCGCCGTTGCTGGCCGCGGCGCCGCCGAGCGAGATGCCGGTAACGTTAGAGAACATCACCAGGTTGTTGCGCACTGTCACGTTGCTGCTGAACTTGCCCTTGGTTTCGCTCGCCAGCTCGATGCCGAGGTCCGCCCGGTTCACCAGGTTGCGCTCGATCAGCACGCGCGTGCCGCCTTCCACATAGATGCCGTCGGCCGAGTAATCGCCGGCCGGGTACGCCGCGTTGCCCTGCGAGCTGATGTTGTAGACCGTGTTGCCGCTGATCGTGCCGTCGCGCGCCTGGCTCTGGAAGGTGCCGCCGTTGATGCCTGACATGGTCTCGAAGCCAAGCGCCGCGATGCCGATGTTGTCGTTGTCGTGCACGGCGTTGTTGCTGATCGTCCATTGCTCGACGTTGCCGGTCAGCGACAACGACTCGCTGCAACCCGTGCGCAGATGGTCCACTTCGTTGCCGCTGATGGTGAGGTGGTTGATCGAGTTGGCTGCGTCGTTGGCGTACACCTCGATACCGAACGCGTTGCCGTCAGGGCAGCTCTCCGTGCGATTGACGATGTCGTGCACGCGGTTGTTCAGGAGGCTCACCTGCGTGCCGCCGCCGTTGACGTAGATGCCCACCGGCGTGCCCTTGGTGCTGGCCGTGCTGTAGTCGCCGACGTCGAAGCCCTGTACTGTCACGTAGCTGACGTTGTTGAGGTTCCACAGGCCACGCATGGTGGCCGGCACGGTCAGCCCGGTGCCGCTCACCGCGGCCTTTTCGCCCGGATAGCTGGCGAACACGATCGGCCCGGCCGCCGCCGAGCCGGACGTATTCACGTCGATCGTCTCGTTATAGGTACCACCACGCACATACACCGTATCGCCCGGCATCACGCCGCGCGCCGCGCGACCGATGGTGCGCCATGGCGCGTCCAGCGTACCGGCCGCGCTATCGCTGCCGGTGGTGGCGACGTAGTAGGTATGGCCGTCGGCGCGGGCCTGGGCCACGGGCAAAGCGGCAAGCAAGGCGCCGAACAAAGGGGCGAACTTCCACAACGCCAGGTTCTTCATGCGGATCTCCATGAAAGCGGGGAACGCCGGTCGATGCCGGCGGGGGATTCGCGCGATGGGCGCCGGATAGAACCTGCGTTCACCCTGATGTCCACATCGCACGAACGGCGCAGTCTGCGCGTTCGCTTGTGGAGGTTTGTTGATATTCGTCGCAGGCATCGCAGCAGACACGGACGCTGCTCGAGGCCACTTCGAAACTGTCCGGATGGATTAGGCAGGCTCCGAACTCGGCGGTATCACCCTCGGCATGCGCGCCACTTCGCCACATCCTAACCGCTTGGGTTTTTGGTAGGATGCCAATGCCAACCGTTCTGCGCATGCATGGTTTACGCGTGGTGATGTATCCCAACGATCATCGACCCGCTCACGTCCACGTCATCGGGCCACATGGAGAAGCCGTGTTCCTTCTGCACTGCCCGGCCGGACCTGCTGAACTTCGCGAGAGCTTCGGCTTCGGCCGCCCGGATCTGGGGCGGATCAAGAACGCCCTGTCCGCCAGCACGACCACGTTGTGCCTGGCATGGAAGGACCTCCATGGCCGTTACTGACCACGAACTCAAGAACGCGGAACAACGCATGGGCGCCCTGCGCGAAACCGCGCATGCGGTATCCGCGCGCTACGACCGTCGCAAGGCACGTATCGCCATCGAGTTGTCTTCCGGTATCGAAGTCGCCTTTCCAGTCCGCATGGTGCAAGGACTGGCGCATGCCACGGCAGCCCAGCTCGGTGACATCGACATCACGCCGGCCGGGCTGGGCCTGCATTGGCCACGGCTGGACGCCGACGTCTACCTGCCCGCCCTTCTGCAGGGCGTCTTCGGTACCAAACGCTGGATGGCCAGCCAGCTCGGCGCCGCGGGAGGACAGAAACGCTCCGCCGCCAAGGCCAGGAGCGCGCGGGAGAACGGGCGCAAAGGTGGTCGCCCACGCAAGTCCGCCCGGGGCTGAGCTGGCCGGATCGCTTTAGACTGACTATCTCTCCACCGAAGGAACGACACGCATGCGGACCCGGACCGTCCCACTCCTGCTCCCTCTGCTCCTCGCAACGGGCGCGCACGCGGTCACCGACTGCCACGGCGGCCAGGCCTTTGGCCACGTGAAGCGGCCCTTCGTCGGGATCAGCCAGTACGAAGCCATGTTCTCCGCGACACCGCCGGAAGGCGTGGCGCCGCCGGTGCACAGCGTTGCGGCAGGCGCATGGAATTGGGGGTGCAGCACCACCGTGCTGGTCGATCTGGATCGCGCCAAGGGCTACCGCGTGTTCCGTTGCTCGCCGGAGGCGTCGCCTTATGCGTCGTCCTGGCCGCAGGAGTCCCGCGGGGCCAGGACGCGCCGCATCACCGATTCGTCAGGGCGCATCGTGGACGAAGCGGTGGTGGAGCGCGCGCTCACGCCGGCACAGATCGAACGCCTCGTCTGCCTCGCCAATGAAGCCTGGCAGCTCGATCCCAATGGCGATCCGGTGAAGTACGACGCCGACGGACAACCGATCGAGCCACCGCTCCGACCGCCGGTCCCGCCGCACGGCGTCAGCTACCTGCGCCTGCGCGACGGCGACGTCGAAAAACTCATCGGCGGCTTCACGCACTACCCTTCGGACGGTGCCGCAGGCGCGTTCGCGCGCTATCTCTGGCAGTCCGTCGACCACCAGGAGGCCCGCCCATGATCGACCACCTCGACCACTTCGTCCTCACCACCTCCGACGAAGTTGAAGCGAGCCGCGTTGATGGGGTGAGTCGCAGGCGAACCCCAACCTACGCACCGCGCGCTCACGCATAGCGCCGCTGCGTGGATTTCTCGACGATCAGCCCCAGCGCCTCCGCCAGCGCCAGGATCCGCGCCGTATCCTCGCGCCGCACCACCGCCGCCGTCAGGCGATCCTCCGGATTGCCCAGCATCATCACCTCGCGCCCGCGCGGCATCACCACTTCGTCCAGCCACTCGAAGTAGTCGTCGGGCCAGAAATCCCGGCGGTCGTACGGAAAGCCCGGCAACGCCGGCTGGAACGCCTCGCTGATGCGCACGTGCAGGTCGTCCAGTTGATCGCTCACCATCAGTACGTCGCTCAGCTGCGACAGCAGCGAGGCCTGCAACAGCTCCGCCTCATCGGCGTCGCGCAACCAGGCCAGGTCGAGATCTTCCCGCGCGTTGCGCATGGCGGCGGCGCGCGCTTCGACCGCCTCGCGATCGAGTTCGCCGCGGGCGAGCAGTCCGATCAGTTCCTCGAGCTTGTCCATGGGCGGTACGTCTCCTTCGAAAGCCATCACGAAAGCCACACCCTACACAGGCCGGCTGAGTCTCGCTGGAATACGGGGACGCACGGAACCGCCTCGACGAAGGCTTCACGCTTGCCGCTGTCGAAAGCGGCGAATGTTCCCGGTCCCTGGGCATGTATCGCTTCCCTCTCTCCACATGGCGGAGCATCGCGCCGCCACCGCTGCGCATGACTACATCACGACGGCGTGAATGCGGTTCGTGATGTTTTTCACTCTCTTGCGATGTGCGTCGATGATGCAACCTCGGCAAGCATCCACTCGCGCAGGGCTTGCACGCGAGCGTCGCCCGCCGCGCTCTGCGGATACACCAGCCGGTACCCGTAGGGCGCCGGCAAGGCCACGCTCAGTTCGAACAGCTTCACCAGGCGTCCCTGCGCCAGCTCCGGCTCGATCATCGCCGACTCGACCAGACCGATCGCGCCGCCGTCGGCGACGGCCTGCACCACATGGCTGGTATCGGAGAACGCCACGCAGCGGCTGTCGTCGAAGTTCTTCACGCCCGCTGCGGCCATCCATGCGCGCCAACCGGGCCAGGTCAGGCCGTCGGTCTCGCAGTCGACATAGCAGAGCGTGTGCTGCCTCAACTCGCGTGGCGATGCGGGCCGCTTGCCGGCCTTGCGCAGCGCCGGGCCGCCGACCGCGACCACTTCGGTGCCGAACAGGAAATCCGCATGCACATGCTCATGCACGCCTCTTCCGAAACGGATCGCGACGTCCACATCGTCCTCGTCGAAATCGCGCACGCGGTCGGTGACATCGAAGCTCAGGTCCAACCCGGGATGGGCATCGCGAAAACGCGACAGGCGCGGCATCAGCCAGTTAGTCGCAAACCGCGGCGCCATGGAGATGCGCAGCGGCGCATCCTCCTGCATGGTACGGCGCGCACGCGCCACCGCGCGGCGCATGCCGCCCAGGGCATCGGCCACCGCCTCGAACAGCAACGTGCCCGCCGGCGTCAGCTCGATGCCGCGCCGATGGCGGGTGAACAGGGCGAAGCCCAGCTGGTCTTCGATTTCCTTGACCTGGTAGCTGACGGCGGCCGGCGTCAGCCCGACCTCCTCGGCGGCGCGAGTAAAACTCAGATGACGGCCCGCCGCCTCGATTGTCCTCAACGCGCGCGTACCGGGCAGGATCCGACTCATATCTGCCTCAAGCCAAATTTGAAAGACAGTCAAGAAATATTCGTTTTTCCGGATGATGGCAATACGTGACTATCAATGGACTTGAGTCACCCATAACCGGAGCCGCTTTCGATGCCCGCCCCCTTTCCCGCCATCGTCCACCGCAACGGCCAGCCCGCGACCGCGAACGCCTTGGCTCCGCTGGCTTTCGCCGGCTACGCGCACTTCACCGCGGCACAGGTGCGCGGCGGCGGTATCCGTGGCATGGACCTGCATCTGCGTCGCTTGCGCCAAGCCTCGCTCGCGCTGTTCGGCCAGGCCCTGCCGGATGAACAGGTACGGACCCACCTGCGCACCGCGCTGGCCGACAGTCCTGCCGATCTCTCGCTGACCGCCACCATCCATTCGCCTGCCGGCGAGTTCACCGCGCGTCATGACGCGCCGCTGGACATTCTCATCCGCACCGCCCCGCCTACCGACGGTCCCGCCGGCCCGCTGTCGCTGGCCGCCGTGATGCACGAGCGTATGCTGCCGGGGATCAAGCACGTCGGCGAGATCGCCAAGACGTACTACCTGCGCGATGCCGTCGCTCAGGGCTTCGACGACGCGGCCTTCATCGATCGCCAAGGACGGATCAGCGAAGCGTCGATCTGGAATATGGCGTTCTGGGATGGCACCGGCGTCATCTGGCCGGACGCCGACATGCTGCCCGGCGTGACCATGGCGATCCTGCGCAGGCAACTGACGCGCCTCGGGATAGAGCAACGGGTGCAGGCCGTGACCTTGAACGATCTCGACGGGATGGCTGGCGCCGTCGTGATGAATTCGTGGACGCCGGCCGTGCCGGTGCATCGCATGGGCGGCATCGACCTGCCAGAGGCCAATGCCTTCGTCGCCACCTTGCGACGTGCCTACGAGGCGGAACCGCGGGTAGCGCCGTAAGCCTGCGGTGGAACAGAGCCGCTATCGTAGCCAGGCTTGACGACTCCCCTCTTCCTCGCCGAGGCATCCCATGACCACCCGTCCTCCCCTTCCTCCATTCACCCTGGAAACGGCGCGGCAAAAAGTGCGCCTCGCCGAAGACGCATGGAACACCCGCGACCCCGAACGCGTCGCGCTGGTCTATACGGAAGACACGCACTGGCGCAACCGCGCCGAATTCCTCGACGGCCGCGAAGCGGTGAAGGCCTTTCTCCGCCGCAAGTGGGACCGCGAGCTGGACTACCGCCTGATCAAGGAGCTGTGGGCATTCGGCGGTCACCGCATCGCCGTGCGCTTCGCCTACGAATGGCACGACGATGCGGGCCAGTGGTATCGCAGCTATGGGAACGAGAACTGGGAGTTCAACGACGACGGACTGATGATCAACCGCCACGCGAGCATCAATGACAAGCCGATCGCCGAAGCGGAGCGCAAGTATCACTGGCCGGCGGGACGGCGGCCGGATGGGCATCCGGAGTTGAGCGAACTCGGTTTCTGAGCACGCGCCGATCGCGGCGCAAGGGATGAAATTGTCTAACACATAGATCGCCCTCTACGATGACGGCCTATGTCTCGCGCATCCCGACCATGGTTGACCCGCCTGCGCCGCTATCGCGGCCTGTGGCTGCTGGCCGTGTTCGCGTTGATGATCAAGCTGGTCGGCGGCACGCTGTGTGCCGCCGATGGCGCGCGCTTTGCCGACGTGAAGGAGACACAGCGCTCCGCGGCCGTACTGGCTGATGCGGCGGCGACGCCGGACAGCGATAGCGGCGGCGACTGCCTGCTCGGCGAAGGCGGCTCCTGCCATTGCGCCTGCACCCACGCCGCACCGGTGCCGACGATGGTGATGTTGAGCGTCACCGCCCAAACCATTCCCTTCGATCTGCCGCCCGCGCCCGTCGATCACCGATCCGCGCGGATGGCGTCCCTGCTGCGCCCTCCCATCGCCGCCTGAAAACCCTCGACACCGCGCCGCCGATCCCATGGCCGCGCGTCCTGACGGTTTTTAGGAGACACCCATCATGTTCGTTTTTCGCGCAGCCCTGCTCGGGGTTGCCTGCGTGCTTTACGCCGGTGCCACCGGTGCCTCGCCGGTTTCATCGACAATCGATCCACCACCCGCCGCATCCGCCGCGCCTTCGCTGCAGCAGGCGATCCGCGCCGTCTGGGACAACAGTCCCGACGTACAGGTCGCACGCGCCGATCTGCGGGCCGCGGAAGCGCGGGCGCGCGCTGCCGCGCAGCCGCTCTACAACCCCACGCTATCGCTTGACGCCGAGAATGCCGATGTCAACCGACGCACGGCAGGCCTGAGCCTCGCGCTCGATCTTTCCGGCAAGCGCAAAGCGCGCGCCGGCCAGGGCTCGGCGGAGCTGCAGGCCAGCCAGGCGGGCTACGATTTGTTGCGCCGGGATATCGCCACGCGCTGGCTGAAGGCATGGTCCACCCTGGCGCTCGCATCCAGACAGCGCGAACTCGGCGAGCGCCGCGTGGAACTCATGCGCCGCTTCGACGAACTCGCCGTGCAGCGACTCAAGGTCGGCGACATCAGCAGCCCCGAACGCGACCTGGCCGGCCTCGCGCTGGGCGAAGCGCAGATCCAGCAAGCCTCGCTGATCGGCAACGAAGCAGCAGCCAGCGCCACGCTTGCCGCGATCGGCGGCGACGCAGTCACCAGCGCGGGCAGCTTGCCCACCGCCTTGCCGCCGGCTTCCGTCACCATCGCCCCCCTGCACCTGGATGCGTATCCCGAACTGGTCAAGGCGCGTTCGCTGCAAGCCAGTGCCGAAGCCGGCGTGCAGGTGGCGCGGCGCGCACGCATCCCCGACCCGACCATCAGCCTGACGGGCGGCCAGGTCCGCAACGGGCCGGTGAACGACCGCGTCATCGGCTTGAGCGTCGCCATCCCGCTGCCCGTGCTCAATACGGGACGCGCCGAAGTCGATGCCGCGCGCGCCGAAGCCGACGCCGCATCGGCCGGCGTGCAGGCGCAGCGGCTGGGCGCGAAAGCGCGACTGCGCGAGGCGCAGGCGCGCTACGACGCGCTGCTCGGCGCCGCGCGGTCGTTCCGCGTCAGTCGTGCCGCGGCGTTCGACGAACGCACGGCGCTGCTGGAAAAGCTCTGGCGCGCCGGTGAGATCGGCACCTCCGATTACCTCGTGCAGCTCAAGCAAAGCCTCGATACCGCGCTGTCGGGCCTCGACCTCGAAAGCCAGGCCTGGCAAGCCTGGTTCGACTATCTCTCCGCCGCCGGCCGTCTCACCGACTGGGTCGATGGCAGCACCAAGGATGCTTCCCCATGAGCCGCTTCCTGTTCCGCAACACGCTGTTCTGCCTTGCCGTCACCGCGGCTCTCGCGTCCGCGCACGCCGCAGAGAATCCGCAGGCGCCCGCCGGCAATCCGCTCGCGCTCGACGCGCAGGCCGTGAAGGAAGCGGGCATCGACGTGGCCACGCTCGGCTCGCGCAACCTCACCGACGAAATCAAGGCGCCGGGCGAGGTCAAGGCCGATGCCTATTCGACGGTGCTGGTTTCCCCGCGCATCGAATCGATGGTGATCAAGCGCCTGGCCAAGCTCGGCGATGTGGTCAAGGCCGGTCAGCCGCTGGTCGTGCTGTCCAGCGTGCAGGTTGCCGAAACCCAGGGCGCACTGATCGTGGCTGAACAGGACTGGCAACGCGTGGCTTCGCTGGGCCCGCAGGCCGTGTCGGGCCGGCGCTATACCGAAGTGAAAGTGCAACGCGACCAGGCGCAGGCCAAGCTGCGCGCCTACGGCCTCTCGGACGGACAGATCCGCAACGTCCTGCGCAAGGGCTCGGCCAACGCAGACGGCAGCTATGAACTGCTCGCGCCATCCAGCGGCCGCATCACCAACGATCAGTTTCTGGTCGGCGAACGCGTGGATGCGGGCCGCATGCTGTTCACCCTGGTCCAGGAAGACTCCGTGTGGGTGGAGGCGCAACTGCCGCCGGCGGACGCCGAACGCGTGAAACAGGGTGGCGACGCGCGCATCCTGGTGCATGGCAAATCGCTGCCCGGCAAGGTGGTGCAGCGCTCGCATCAGACCGACGAGCGAACGCGCACGGTGCCCGTGCGCATCGAAGTCGATAATCGCGACGACCTCTTGCATCAAGGCGAACTGGTCGATGCGCGGCTGGCGGTCGGCGCCGGCAAGCCGGTGCTGGCGGTGCAGGCCGACGCGGTGATCCTGCTGCAGAACCAGACCACGGTGTTCGTCGCCAAGGGCAACGGTCAGTTCGAGCCGGCGCCGGTGCAGGTGGGCGAAGCCCGCGACGGCTGGGTGGAGATCAGGCAGGGACTCAAGGCCGGCACCGCCTACGTGCGCCAGGGTGCCTTCGCGCTGAAGGCGCGGCTGCTGCGCTCGCAGCTGGGAGAAGAATGATGCTCGGACGCCTCGTCGAACTCTCCCTGCGCTACAAGCTGCTGGTGCTGATCCTGTTCCTGGTGGTCGGCATCGCCGGCTACGGGGCCGTGCGCTCGCTACCGATCGATGCCTTTCCCGACGTCACGCCGGTGCAGGTCAACGTCTACACCGAGGCCTCCGGCCTGGCCGCCGAAGACGTGGAGCAACTGCTGACCACGCCGGTCGAATCCGCGCTCGCCGGCTTGCCTAAGGTGCAGGAGATCCGCTCGGTCAGCCTGTTCGGCCTGTCCTACGTATCGGTCTATTTCCAAGACGACATGGACATCTACTTCGCCCGCCAGCTCGTCAACGAGCGCTTGCAGCAAGTCGGCGACCGCCTGCCCGCCGGCTACGGCAAACCCGAGATGGGCCCCAATACCTCGGGCCTGGGCCAGGTGTTCTGGTACACGGTCGAACGCGCGGACGACACGCTGAAGGACGCGCCGAACGACATGGACCTGCGCACCCTGCAGGACTGGACCATCCGCCTGATCCTGCGCACCGCCCCCGGCGTTGACGACGTTACTTCGTGGGGCGGCCAGGAGAAGCAGTACCAGGTGCGCATCGATCCGATGAAGCTGATCGCGCACAAGCTCGGCTTCAAGGAGGTGATGGAAGCGCTCGAGGCGAACAACGCCCAGGTCGGCGGCAACTTCGTCGACGTCGGCCGCGAGCAGTACCTGGTGCGCGGCCTCGGACTGGTCAAGGACGGCCGCGATATCGGCAGCATCGTGCTGAAGAGCGAAGACGGCACGCCGGTCTACGTGCGCGATGTCGCCACGGTCACCGAAGCCGGCGCCCCGCGCACCGGCGCCGTCACCCGCGACGGCAAGGAGGTGGTACTGGGACAGGCGCTGGCGCGCATCGGCGAGAACGCCAAGAACGTGGTCGATGCGGTCAAGACGAAGCTCGACACGGTCAAGCAGGCCTTGCCCGAAGGTACCCTGGTCAAGCCCGTCTACGAGCGCACGGAGCTGGTGAACAAGGCCGTGGAAACCGCCGTTCGCGCGCTGGTCGAAGGCTCCGTGCTGGTCGCCCTGGTGCTGTTCCTGTTCCTCGGCGAACTGCGCAGTGCGCTGGTGGTGGTGGTCGCACTGCCGCTGGCCATGCTGATCGCCTTCATCTGCATGGAGCAGGCAGGCCTGTCGGCCAACCTGATGTCGCTGGCGGGCCTGGCGATCGGCATCGGCATGATGGTGGACGGCGCCGTGGTGATGGTGGAGAACGCCTTTCGCATCATGGCCGAGCGCAAGGCGCACGGCCTGCCGGTGGACCGCACCGCGGCGGTGCTGGCGGCGGCGCGCGAGGTGGCCAATCCGATCGCGTTCGCGATCCTGATCATCATCGTGGTGTTCCTGCCGCTGTTCAGCCTCCAGGGGCTGGAAGGCAAGATGTTCAAGCCGATGGCCTTCAACATCAGCTTCGCCATGGCCGGCTCGCTGATCCTGGCGCTGACGCTGATCCCCGTGCTTGCGGCACTCGTGCTCAAACCCAAGCAGGAAAAGGACACGCGGCTGGTGGCCTTCCTCAAGCGCCACTATGCGGCCGTACTGAACTGGTCGCTGGCGCGTCGGGGCACCGTGGTGGCCATCGCCGTCGCCGCGCTGATCGGCAGCCTCGCGCTGTTCCCCTTCCTCGGCAAGGAGTTCATGCCCAATCTCAAGGAAGGCTCGATCATGTGGCGCATCACCTCGATCCCGTCGGCGTCGCTGGACGAATCGATCGCGATCTCCAAGCAGGTCGAAACCCTGGTCAAGCAGACATTCCCCGAGGTCGACACCACGCTCGCCATGATCGGCCGTGCCGAGAAAGGCGAGACGGCGGACGTGAACTACATGGAGGTATACACGCCGCTCAAGCCGAAGGATCAATGGCGCAAGGGCCAGACCCTGGAAAGCATCGAAGCGGACATGCAGAAGGCACTGAGCGCCGCCCTGCCCACCGCCGTGGTGAGCTATACCCAGCCGATCCAGATGCGCATCGAAGAACTGATCTCCGGCGTGCGCGCCACCCTGGCGCTCAAGCTCTACGGCGACGACCTGGGCGAACTGGACCGGCTCAGCGGCCGCATCAAGGATGTGCTGGCGGGCGTGCCCGGCGTTGCCGACCTCGCCCTGGAAGCCAATCTCGGCAAGCCGCAGATCCGCATCCGCGTCGACCGCGAGGCGCTGGCCCGCTATGGCCTCAACGCGCAGGACGTGCTCACCGTGGTGAAGAACGGTATCGGCGGCGAACCGGTATCCACCCTGCTGGACGGTGTGCGGCGCTTCGATATCGCCGTGCGACTGGACGAGGCCAGCAAGGATTCGCTGCCGGCGATCGAGCGCATCCCGATCCGCTCGGCCAGCGGCGCCCTGGTGCAGCTGTCGCAGGTGGCCGAAGTGAGCCAGGCCGAAGGGTATTCCTTCATCCGCCGTGAGCAGCTGCAACGCTATGCGGTGATCCAGATGGACGTGCGCGGCCGCGACATCGACGGCTTCGTGCGCGAGGCCGAAGCCGCCATCGCGCAGAAAGTGAAGCTGCCGACCGGCTATTACACCGAATGGGGCGGCGCGTTCGAAAACCAGCAGCGCGCGCTGAAGCGGCTGGCGCTGATCGTGCCGGCGACGATCTTCTTCATCTTCATCCTGCTCTACACCGCTTTCCATTCGATGCGATACGCGGCCCTGATCCTGGCCAACGTGCCGTTCGCCACGATCGGCGGCATCGTGGGCCTGGCCATCACCGGGCAGTACCTGTCGGTGCCCTCGGCGATCGGCTTCATCGCCGTGTTCGGCGTGGCGATGCTCAACGGCATCGTACTGGTGAGCTTCCTCAACGAGCAGCGCGGCCAGGGCTTGTCCGTGCGCGAAGCGGTGATGCGCGGCACGGCGCTGCGCCTGCGACCGGTGCTGATGACGGCCAGCGTGGCGATCCTCGGCCTGGTGCCGATGCTGCTGTCCTCCGGCGTCGGCGCCGAGACCCAGCGCCCGCTGGCCACCGTGGTGGTCGGCGGCCTGATCACCTCGACGCTGCTGACGCTGGTGCTGTTGCCGACACTGTACGAATGGCTGGAACTGCGGGAAGAGCGCAAGAAGCGCCAGGCCGAGGCATGAGAAGCGCAGGTCGGGGTGAGCCATCGGCGAACCCCGACCTGCCGGCTCTTCAGCGGTACCCGAAGGGAAACGATTCCACCCCGGGAGAATGAGGCAGACAACGCGATTAACCCCATTTCCCGGTTTGCAGCGAATACCCTGGATAGACAGCGACCGAGGAAGGGATCCCGATGACCGCCCATGCCGTGCCCAGCGACTGGCCCCGCGCCGACGCCATCGGCTTCCTGCAGGCGCAATGGCCCTGGCTGGCGCAGGACGAAATCGTGATGGCCACGCCGCTGCGCATCGACGCGGTGGCCGACGAAGACTGCATGCTGCGCTGGCAGGACGGGGACGAGCGCTCCTTCCGTGTGCTGTACCTGCGCTACCGCGACAAGCTCTACCGCTACACCTTGCGTCTGGCGGCGCATCCGCAAGAAGCGGAGGAAGTGTTCCAGGAGGTGTGGCTGGCCGTGGTGCGCGGCAAGCACGGTTACGCGCCGGGAGCATCCTTTGCTTCATGGCTGTTCTCCATCGCGCACCGGCGCGCCGCCGACCGCTGGCGCGCGCTCGGCCGCCACGCGCCGGATGGCGTGCACGCGGCGGGCGCCGACAACATGCAGTCCGCGCACGAAAGCACGCCGGCTGCCGGACTTTCGCCCGAAGGCCATGCCCACAACGACGCGCTGGGCCATGCGCTGCAGCGCGCCGTGCGCGCCTTACCGCTGCCGCAGCGCGAGGCGTTCCTGATGAAGGCCGAGGGCGGCCTGAGCCTGGAGGACATCGCGCTGGCCACCGGCGTGCCGCGCGAAACCGTGAAGAGCCGCCTGCGCTATGCGCAGCAGCGTCTGCGCGAAGCGCTGGAGCCATGGCTATGAATGACGAAGCCTTCGACGAACTGGTCGCGCTGTACCGCCAGAGCGCCAACGAAACCGCGCCCAGGCGCCTCGATGCGCGCGTCCTGCGCGAAGCCGAGAAGCGCACGTCCACCCTGCACGCCTGGCCGTGGCTGGGCCTGGCCTTCGCGGCCAGCCTCGCGCTGTGGCTGGCCGCGCAGCACGGCATGCCGCGCCATCGCATGTCCGACGCGGACGAGGCCACCCGCGCCTATCTGCTGCAGATGGATATCACGCCACCTTCGTCCAGGCTCGACGCCAGCTATGGCGTGGAGCTGCGCCACGACACCTTCGGAACCCTGCCATGACCCGACGCACCGTCCTCGCTCTCGCCGCCGCGCTGCTGATCGCCCCGGTCCATGCCGCCGAGCCGCCCAAGGGCTGGCACGCCGCCGGCTCGGCGCCGGAGGCTTATGAGATGAGCGCGCGCCCCGGCGATCGCCGCGCCGGCGACCGCAACGCCTATATCCGCGCCCTGCCGCAGGTGCACGGCTTCGGCACGATGATGCAGAGCATCGGCGCCGAGGCCTACCGCGGCAAACGACTGCGCCTGTCCGGCTACCTGAGCACACGCGACGCCAACAGCGCCGCCATGTGGATGCGCATCGACGCGGCCGGGCACCAGACTGTGGGCTTCGACAACATGGACAAGCGCTCCCTGCACGGTGACACCGACTGGAAGCGCTACGACATCGTGCTGGACGTGCCGCAGAACGCCGAACTCATCGCCTTCGGCTTCCTGCTCGAGGGCAAGGGCGAAGTGCTGGCCGACGATTTTAAGCTGGAAGAAGTGAGCAAGGACGTGCCCGTCACCGGCATCGGCCGCCCTGTCTATCCCTCCGCGCCGGTCAATCTGGATTTCTCGCAGCCGTAGACGCACGCGCTTCCAAAGGCGCCCGCGCAGCGCAGCGCCCACCTGCAACACGACACCACGGAGAGTCCCCATGACGATGCTGCGGACCTTGGGCTTGCTGTTGTCTCTTGCCGCGTTCGTGCCTGCCGTCGCCGCCGACGCGGAGGCCGACAGCGGCACGCGTGGCGCCGAACAGGTCGCCGCGTTCGCGCGGCTGTACGGCGTGGTGCGCCACTTCCATCCCGGCGATGCCTTGCAGGAAATCGACTGGAACCGCTTCGCCGTCTACGGCGCGCAACAGGCACAGGCTGCACCGAACCATCGCGCGCTGGGGCAGACGCTGCGCGAGCTGTTCGCGCCCTTCGCGCCGGGCGTGATCATCCTTCCCGAGGGCCAGCCCTACCCGCCCGTACCGCCGGCGGTGAACGATCCGTCGCGCATCCTGTGGCAGCACGTCGGCTATGCGGACGGGGTGAGTCCGGATTCGTTCTATCAGGCCAAACGCTCGCATCGCGCCGGCCTCGCCGCTTCGTATCCGCCCACGCCCACGCCGCCAGGCTCGCCCTACGATGCACCCGAGGCGGTGCTCTACCCGGTGCCGCCGACGCTTGGGCGTGTGGTGGATTTTCCGCTCGGCGATGGCTGGAAGGCGCGCGTGCCGCTGGACCTTGCGCCCGCCGACGCGGCGGTGACGCCCGCGCAGCGGCTGGCGCTGGATGTGCTCAAGGCACGCCTCGATCAGTCGGTACCGGCGCCCGGCGCGACCCTGGCGCCCGCGCAGCGGCAGGCCGACGTGCTGATCACCTGGAATGTCCTGCGCCACTTCTATCCGTACTGGGTCGACCTCGACGTCGACTGGGATGCGCAACTGTTGCCGCGCCTGCGCGAAGCCAACCGGCCGGGGACGCGCGACGAGCAGCGCGACACATTGCGGCGCCTGATCGCGGCGGCGGAGGATGGCCACGGCCAGGTGATCGATCGGCAGGCGCGCAACGGCAATCTGCCGCTGCGCATCGAACCGATCCAGGGCCACTTGCTGGTCACGGCCAGCCGCGATCCTGCCGTGTTGCCCGGCGACCGCATCGTCGCGCTCGACGGCATGCCGGCAAGACAGTGGCTGGAGCGCGCGACGCGTCTCGCCTCCGGATCGCCGCAATGGCGGCCGTGGCGCGCGATGATCGAGTTGAAATCCGCGCCGATGGGCAGCGCGTTGCCGCTGCGCCTGGAGCGCGCGGGCCGTCGCATCGATGTCGCCGTGCATTACGACGGCCTCTCCTCCGCGGGCCTGGCCAGCGCCGTCCTGCCCGCGCCGATCGCCGAGCTGCGCCCGCGCGTGTGGTACGTCGATTTCAGCCGCACCGGCACCAGCGACCTGCAGCTCTACATGGACCGTCTGGTCGATGCCGACGCCGTGGTGTTCGACCTGCGCAACTATCCCAGGGACGATGCGCCGGTGTTCGTACTGAGCCATCTGCTCGAGCACGCCGAGCATGCGCCGTGGAGTCACCTGGCTTACGTCGATGGCCCGTTCGGCCGGATCGCCGGCTCCGACGATGCCGGCTGGAATCTCACACCGGCCACGCCGCGCTTGCGCGGCCGCGCCGTGTTCCTCGCCGGCGGCAACTCGATCAGCTTCGCCGACTCGGTACTGGGTTACGTGGATGAAGAGCATCTTGGCCTGATCGTCGGTGGCACCAGCGCCGGCACCAGCGGCAACATCCAGGCCTTCTTTACGCCGGGCGGCTATTACGTGCGCTACACCGGCATGCGCGTGACCAGGCACGACGGGCATTCGCGTATCCATCTGCTGGGCGTCGCGCCGGACGTGCCGGCGGAGCAGACCGTCGCGGGGTTCCGCGCGGGGCGCGATGAAGTGATTGAGAAGGCCTTGCTGGCTATCGGCGCGGATTGAATCTGCGTCAGGGCGCGGCCTTGCAATCCGCACCCAATGATTGCCCTGTGCTGTCGACGCACGGCTGGAAGCCCTGGGGCAATCCGACGATCTCCCGGCTCGCGCCTTCCGCCAGCGCGAAGCGCTCCGGCGGCTTGTCGCAGGTGCGCGACGGATCGGCGCAGGACGGATCGAACAGCGAGAAGTGGCACTGCCCGCTCGAACTGGCCAGGCATTCGAACTTCGCCACCTCCGCGCTCACTTCGATCCTTCCGTGCAGAACATCGCGCCCGTCGCTCTCGCTGCGGATGTCGGTGACGCGGCCACCGGAACAACCGACGACCGCGAACAGGTAATACAGCATGGCCAGTATGTTGCGCATCGTTCGCCTCCTTCGCGTTGATCGCGCGGTCACATGTGGCGGAACAAGGTCATGAAGGGCTGGCTCACCAGCAGCGTTTCCGGCCGCTGCTTCAGGCGCAGCGTGCCCTTGCCGGTGTCATCGCGGACGATGGACGCGACGGCCTTCAAATTGACGATGGTGGAGCGGTGGATCTGCTTGAACACGGTCGGGTCCAGCACCGCCAGCAGCTCGCGGATGGGCTTGCGCAGCAGCGCCTCGCCTTCGGCCGTCATCACCGTGGTGTATTTGTTGTCGGCGCGGAAATACAGCACGTCGTCGATCATGATCAGCCGCGTCTCGCGCCCCGCGCTGGCCGTGACCCAGGTCAGCGGCGTGCGCGGCGCCATGGCGAGCCGGCCCGCATCGAACTGGCGCAGCAGCGCCGCCAGCGCTTCGCCGGACGCGTCGCCGCCGGCGAGGCGCGCCTGGATGCGCCGGATCGTCGCGGCGAGGCGTTCGGGGGCAATCGGCTTGAGCAGGTAATCGATCGCACCGCGCTCGAAGGCATCCACGGCGTACTGGTCATAAGCGGTGACGAACACCACCTGCGTCGCCGGGCTGGCCTCGGCCGCGCCCGCGGCCACTTCCAGGCCGGTGAGGCCGGGCATGCGGATATCCAGGAAGGCGACCTCGGGACGATGATCGGCGATGGCGTCCAGCGCCTCGGCGCCGTCTTCGCACTCGGCGACGATGTCGAGCGCGGGCCACGCGCGCTCCAGCTGTTCGCGCAACGCCTGGCGCAGCAGCGGCTCGTCTTCGGCGATCACGCACTTAGCCATGGACGGCCTCCGCGGCGAACGCGGCCGGCACGCTGATCGTCGCGGCGACGCCGCTGGGGAAGTTGCCCACGATCGATAGCGAACCGGCACCGCCATACACCAGGGCCAGGCGTTCGCGCACATTCTTCAGGCCGATGCCGGTACCGCTGCCCGCGTCGGAGAAGCCCAGGCCATCGTCGGCCACGGTGACGGATACGACACCGTCGCGTGCGCGGGCCAGCAGCCAGATGGTGCCGCCGCCCGGCTTGGGTTCCAGGCCGTGCTTGACCGCGTTCTCCACCAGGGTCTGCAGCATCATCGGCGGTAGCGGCGTGGCGTGCAGTTCGGATGCCACGTCGATCTGCAATTGCAGGCGCTCGCCCATGCGGATGCGCAGGATCTCCAGATAAGCCTGCGAGCGCTCCAGCTCCCGCCCCAGCGTGGACAAGGCCTCGTCCGTACGCGGCAGCGAGTGGCGCAGGTAAGTAATCAGGTGGCCCAGCATCTGGTCCGCGCGCGCCGGGTCGGTGCGCGTGAGGTATTGCGCGCTGGCCAGCGTGTTGTAGAGGAAGTGCGGTTCCACCTGGGCGTGCAGCAGGTTCAGCCGCGCGACGGTGAGCTCCTTCTCCGTCGCGGTCTGCCGCGCCGCGGCCTGCTCGCCGCGGCGATGACCGGCGACGCGGCGCGTGATGGCGCGAGTGATCGCTTCGGCGTTCTCCAGGTTGGTGCCGTCGTCGACGCGAAACCAGTCGCTCCACGCGCCGCTGCACGGTTCGCAGATCAGCGTGACGCTGCTGCTGCCATCGCCCGGCGTCACCGTGGCGAGGATCTGGTTGTCGCGGTGGTTGAACCAGCCGAACAGCGAGAAGCGCCGGGGCTGTTTGTTGCCGTAGGGATCGAGGCGGCGCACCTTGGCGCGCACCTGCAGGCTGTCCGGGGCGCTTTCGATGGACTCGGTGCGCGGCAGTTCGCGGATGGCCGCATCCAGCACGCGGAAGGCCTCGCCCGCCTCGAAGGGAATCTCCACCTGCCGGCGCTGGCGGCTGCTCAGCGTGGCGGCATCCACGCGGCCGGCGATCAAGCGCACGCGCCGCACATGGGAAAAGCCCCCGGTGACCACGATGCCCAGCAGGACCCAGGCGATGAGCACGAACGGCCAGCCGGGGCCGTGGTAGCCATCGTTCGCGCCATTCCACACGATCACGGCGAACAGGTAGGCCAGCAGCCAGGCCAGCGCCAGGCGGATCACGAAGAAGAAACTGGTCATGAAGGCTTGCCCCTGAGGTATCGACGCGGCGGAGCATAGCCCGGTCCCTGCGCGCTTTCGCCGCAGCGGCGACCAAACCGGCCATGCGCCGACGAAAGCCGCAAATCCGGGGATGGAATGCGCCAGGCCGCGGCGTTCGGCCCTTGCCATGCTTGATCCAGGTCAAGGCAAGGGGACTGGCGCGAACCGATGCTCGCCCCCGTATCCCTCCATCAAGGACTACCCGCATGTACCGCAAGCTCGCCGCCATCGCCCTGCTGGGTCTGGCCGCCTCCCCCGCCTTCGCTGCCGACTGCTCGGCCACCATCGAGGCCAACGACGCCATGCAATTCAATCAGAAGAGCATCGATGTACCCAAGACCTGCAAGCAGTTCACGGTAACCCTCAAGCACACCGGCAAGCTGCCCAGGGCCGCCATGGGCCACAACTGGGTGCTGGCGGCTACGGCGGATGAGGCCGGCATCAATGCCGACGGCGCCAAGGCCGGCGCGGACAACGATTACCTCAAGCCCGGCGACACGCGCGTGATCGCGCACACGAAGCTGATCGGCGGCGGCGAGAGCGCGACGGCCACGATACCTGTGGCCAAACTGCAGGGCGGCCAGACCTACGCCTTCTTCTGCTCCTTCCCCGGCCATGCCGCGCTGATGAAGGGCACGCTGTCCCTGGGCAAATGAACGGAAGGCGGCCGCGCGCATGAGCATGCCGATGCGTCCCCACGGCGAGCGCGATTTCCCGCGTGTCGGCCGTGCTCGCCGCTGGGTGCACGAGGCGCTGGAGCATCTCGCGCAGGAGGCGGCGCGTTCGGCCGACACGCACCTGCTGAAGCTGCAGCTGCCGGGCTTTGCGCATATTCCTTTCTACTTCAAGGACGAGTCGTCCCATCCCAGCGGCAGCCTGAAGCACAGGCTCGCGCGCTCGCTGTTTCTGTATGCGCTGTGCAATGGACGGCTGGCGGAAGGACAGACCGTGGTCGATGCCTCATCCGGCAGCACGGCGATCGCCGAGGCGTGGTTCGCGCGGATGCTCGGCCTGCCCTTCATCGCCGTGATGCCGGCCGCCACCGCGCCGGGAAAGATCCGCGACGTGCAGGCGCTGGGCGGCACCTGCGAGCTGGTGGACGATCCGGCGCAGGTGCACGCGCGCGCCGCCGAGCATGCCGCGCGCGGCGCCTGCCACCTCGACCAGTTCGGGCTCGCCGAGCGGGCCACCGACTGGCGCAGCAACAACAACATCGCCGAATCCATCCTGGGCCAGCTGCGCCTCGAGCCCTGGCCCGTGCCGGCATGGATCGTCTGCGGCGCCGGCACCGGAGGCACCTCGGCCACCATCGGCCGCTACCTGCGCTACCGCCGCCTGGACAGCTGGCTGTGCGTGGCCGAGCCGACGGGCGCCGCGTTCGCGGAAGGCTGGCGCACGCGCGATCGCGACGCCTGCGCCACGCAGCCGACGCTGATCGAAGGTATCGGCCGGCCCAGGGTGGAACCAGGCTTCCTGTTCGACGTCGTGGATCATGTGATCGAAGTACCGGACACTGCCTCCATCGCCGCGGCCTTGTTCCTGGAGGCATGCCTCGGCCGCCGCTACGGCGGCTCGTCGGGAACCAACCTCATCGCATGCCTGCAGCTGGCCTCGGCCATGCGTGCCTGCGGCGAAGCGGGAAGTATCGTCACCCTGCTCTGCGACCGGGGCGAACGCTACGAACAGACTTTGTTCGATCCGAACTGGCGCGCCGCGCGGGCGATCCATCCCGAGCGTTGGCTGGAGGCGCTGCGCGCATGCGCGGACAGCGGCGAATGGCAACCTCCGGCCACGTGCGCCTGATCGTCAGCGTGCCGGTCGCTGCGCGCGGCCGGGAAGCACCGGCGCATCCGTGGCTCGCCGCTCAGATGGTGCGCGAATAGCGCGGCGCCGGTTGCGCGCCGCCGAGATAGGCGTCGAAGCACATGGCAATGATCCGCGACAGCATGCGTCCGCGTGGCGTCACGCGGATTTCGCGCTCGTCCACGCGTACCAGGCCGTCGGCCTGCATCGACGCGAGGCGCGCCAGCGCTTCGGCGAAATACACCTCGAACAGCACGCGATGGCGCGCACCGAACGCGGCCTTGTCCAGCCGGCCATGGCACATCAGCTGGTTGATCGCCTCGCGTCGGATCAGGTCGTCTTCGCTCAACGCCAGACCGCGCGCTACCGGCAGGCGGCCACTGTCGAGGGCGGCGTAATAACCGACCAGGTCGCGCGCGTTCTGGCTGTAGCTGTCGCCGATGCGGCTGATCGCGCTCACCCCGAGGCCGACGATGTCGCAACCGCCATGGGTCGAATAGCCCTGGAAGTTGCGCTGCAGGCTGCCCGCCCGCTGCGCGCGCGCCAGCTCGTCGTCGGCGCGGGCGAAATGGTCCATGCCGATATAGATGTAGCCGGCAGCGATGAGCACCTCCAGCGCCGTACGCAGCAGTGCCAGGCGGGTGGCCGGATCGGGCAGCTCGGCCGGGTCGATCTGGTTCTGCGCCTTGAACAGTGCCGGCAGATGCGCGTAGCCGTAGACAGCCACCCGATCGGGTTGCAGGTCGACGACCTGCCGCAGCGTGCGGCGAAAACCGTCCACGCTCTGCCGCGGCAGGCCATAGATCAAATCCACGCTGGCCGAACGGAAACCGGCGTCGCGCGCCGCGTCGATCACCTCGCGCGTCTGCGCTTCGGTCTGCAGGCGGTTGACCGCCTCCTGCACCGCCGGGTCGAAATCCTGGATGCCCACCGACACGCGATTGAAACCCAGCCGCCCCAGCGCGCGCACGTAGCCGGCATCGGCGAAACGCGGGTCCAGTTCGATGCCGTACTCGCGCTCTTCGCCGCCGAGGAAACTGAAATGCCGCGCCAGGCAATCCATCAGTTCCGCCATGCGGCGGATATCCAGGAAATTGGGCGTGCCGCCGCCGAAGTGCAGCTGCCTCACCGGCCGGTCGCGATCGAACAGTGGCGCGGCCAATTCGATCTCGCGATAGAGCTGCTCCAGATAACGGTCGGCCTTGGCGGCGTCGCGCGTGATCACGCGATGACAGCCGCAGTAGAAACAGGGACTGAAACAGAACGGTACGTGCACGTACAGCGACAGCGGGCGCGGGATCGGTTCGTCGTTGGACGCCCTGGCCGCCGTGCGCAGCGCCGCTTCATCGAAACCGCTATGGAATTGCGGTGCGGTCGGATAGCTGGTGTAGCGCGGCCCGGTGCCGTCGTAGCGGGCGATCAGGTCCGGATCGAATTCGAGGGTGTCCAGCATCGTGCTCATGGCCGAGAGCTTGGACAATACCCGCCTGGTCCGCCTTGACCTGGATCAAACGGGGTCGGCGGCCCGCATCAGCCCGCCGCGGCGGACCGCGCCAAGGTCGACACCAGCGAACGGCACGCGACAAGCCGCGATGGATGCGGCATAGATCGCCGCTTCCGCTTCGACGAGTGCCCCTGATGCGCCAACCGCTGTTCGCCCTGCTGCTGGCCGCCTCGCTTGCCCCGGCCTTCGCCGCCGTACCGCGAGACGACGACCGCTATCTCGACCTGCTCGACCTGCATGGCACGCCGACGTCGGCTACCGACCGCCGCTTCAACCTGTTCTTCGATGCCGGCGCATGGCACGGCTACAGCCTGCCGGCGCGCGACGAAGGTACCGGCTTCAGCGGCCCGTTCGCGCATAGTCTGGATGGTGGGCGCTGGGCCGGGCACCGCTTTGCTGCCTGGACCTTGCAGAACGCCGAAGGCAAGCCGCTCGCACTGGCCGCACAAGCGGGCCATGCCGGCCCCGGTTACCTGGAGCGCACGCACGCCGGTGTCGGATTGAGCGTGCGCGAGACGCTGTTCTTCGCCGACGCATGGCGCGCGGTCGCCCGCATCGAGCTTTCGTCCACCGAGGCGCGCGACGTGCGCCTGCGCGTGGAAGGCGAAACCATGACCGATGCGCCGCGCGCCCAAGGCGATGCTGTCGTGCAGATCCTGGGCCGGCAGGCTTCGCTTACCACGCAGCTGTTCGGCGTCGGCACCGTCAAGGCCGGCGCGGAGGGTCCGCACTATCGCCTGGTGCCTGTCGGCGCGCTGCATCTGGAAGCCGGCCACCCCCTGGTCCTGTACGTCGAGCAGACCCTGCTGCACGACAGCGCGAAGGAAAAGCCGCCGACGCTCGATCACGCGGATGCCTGGCGGCGCAACCGCACGCGCTGGCAGGGCTATCTGGCCGCCGCCGACAGCGCCCGCCTGCCCGGCGTCCCCGACGAGCAGGCGCGCCGCGTCGCGGCCAAGGCAATGGTCACCTTGCTCGCCAACTGGCGCGCCGCGCGCGGCGACATGCGGCACGACGGCGTGATTCCTTCGTACTCCAATCCCGATTTCAATGGCTTCTGGGCCTGGGATTCGTGGAAACACGCCGCGGCGCTCGCGCGCTTCGCGCCGGACCTCGCGCGCGAGCAGATCCGCACCATGTTCGACTGGCAGCGCGCGGACGGCATGGTGCCGGACTGCATCTATCTCGACGCGAAGGAAAACAACTGGCGCGACACCAAGCCGCCGCTGGCGAGCTGGGCGGTGCTGGCGGTGTACGACGCCACCGGCGACCGCGCCTTCCTCGCCGAGATGTACGACAAGCTGGCGCGCTATCATCGCTGGTGGTCACAGCAGCGCGACCACGACCACGACGGCCTGGCCGAATTCGGCGCGACCGACGGCACGCGCATCGCCGCTGCGTGGGAAAGCGGCATGGACAACGCGGTGCGCTTCGACGACGCAAAAATGCTGGCGAATGGCCCCGGCGCGTGGTCGATCGACCAGGCATCGGTCGATCTCAACGCCTATCTGTTCAAGGAAGCGCAGGACCTCGCGCGCATCGCCGGCGTGCTCGGCAAGGACGACGACCGCAAGGCCTGGCTCGCGGAAGCGAAGCACACGCAGGCCGCGGTGCGCACGCGCATGTTCGACCGCGAGCGCGGCTATTTCTTCGACATCCGCCTGACCGACGGCGCGCCGGTGCGCGTGTACGGGCCGGAAGGCTGGACACCGCTATGGACCGGCCTGGCCGACGATGCGCAGGCGCGCGCCGTCACCAAGGTGATGCTCGATCCGGCGAAATTCGCCACGCGCATGCCCTTCCCCACCCTCGCCGCCGACGATCCGCGCTTCTCGCCCATCAAGGGCTATTGGCGCGGACCGGTATGGCTCGATCAGGCGTACTTCGGTGTGGAGGCGCTGCGGCGCTACGGCTACGCGGCGCAGGCGGACGAAATGGCGCGCCGACTGGTGCTCGATGCGCAGGGCCTCACCGCGCAGGCGCCGTTCTATGAGAACTACGATCCGCTGACCGGCAACGGTTATCAGTCGCCGAACTTCAGCTGGTCGGCGGCCGCGTATCTGATGATGCTTACGCCCGAACCGGCGCTGCGTCATTAGATCTCAGCATCCCGACAGCAGGATGCCGATGCTGTAGAGCTCGCCGATGGCGAGCACGCCCATGCCGACCATCATCCAGGCCAGCACTTTCACCGCCTGGAGCTTCGACGCATCCGGCACGGCTGCTGCCGCGCCGGGCGACCACCAGCAGGATCACGCCGAAGACCACCGGCAGAGCAAACAGCGTCAGGATGACCATGTGCGGTCTTTCTTCGCGTCAGTCGCTCCGAGGCGGCGATCATCGCCGTGCGGGGCCTTGCGCGGGAAGTTCCGTCGCGCCGCTGGGGAGGCGGGCGATGGGCATCGGCGACATTGAAAAGACACGCTCCGTAGATCCCCTCACCCCACCCTCTCCCCAGCGGGGAGAGGGCGAAATGCAGCGCACCCGCAAGCAGCCATGAGCAACGCGGCGGCTCTTGCTCTGGCTTTTGACCTGCCGGGGCCCCTGTGCGTCGGTGAGGGCTGGACGATCAGGCCCCGAAGGAGGAGCCGGCAGGGATGTCGTGTCGAAAAGCCCGGCCGGCCCTCATGCACCCGGAGCAGCGCAGCTTCGCGGGGCGACGTGCCGGGGCGCCCTCTCTTTTGGTTACTTTCTCTGGGCAAGCAGAGAAAAGTAACTCGGCCCGCGGCAGCGAGACGAAACCCTCGCCCATAAGGCGAGACACGAATGCATCAGACGCATCGATGAGCAAGAACAAGTTCCCACGCCAGTCTCCCGTTTGGGGTTCGCCAGCGCTCACCCCAACGTGCGCCACTACACCTCCTCGCCACAAAGCGGCGACCAAGCCACCACGCCAGCAAGCACGCCGCGCCACCGCACGCAACGCCTTGCGGCCTCCCTCCCCGCCCGGGCAAGCTAACCCTTTTCCCCCACCAGGAACCCACCCATGTCGAACCTCGACACCATCCTCCAGATCATGCCCGCCACCGGCTGGGTCGCCGTCTACGACGAAGGCGGCGAAGAAAGCGCGCAGGCCATCGTCTGCTTCGCCCTGGTCGAATCCGAAGCCGGTGGCACCCGCCGCCGCAGCGTGCGCGCCGTCTGCGCCGACGGCCACGCCATGGTCTTCGCCGACGAGACGCCCAACTTCCTGCGCGTGGAAGAACTGTCCACCTTCGAAGAAGACGAAGAGGACGAAGAAGACGAGGAAGAAGACGAAGAGTAAGCCGCGCGTTGCAGGCTGCAGGCCGGGGGCTAGCGCCCGGGTCTGCCGTGGACCACCGGCCTGCAGCCTCTTCCTGCCGTTTACCGGGCCAGCTGGCGTCGCGCCAGCTGGCCCAGTCGTTTCAGGGCCTGGTCCAGGCGCGGACTCCACGGCATGCCGCAGCTCAGGCGCAGGCAATCGCCGTAATCGCCGCGCGAAGAGAAAAGCACGCCGGGCGACGTACCGATGCCTTCCGCCAGCGCGGCCTCGAACAGCGCATAACCGCTGCCGCCCTCCGGCAACTGCAACCATAGCGACAGGCCGCCACGTGGTTCGCAGGCGCGTGTGCCGGCCGGCCAATGCCGCGCAATCGCCTCGTGCAGACGCTGCGCGTTGTCGGCCAGGGTGCGTCGCAGGCGCCGCAGATGGCGCTCCAGATCATGGCGTTGCAGGTACTCGGCCATCGCCAGCTGCGGCAGGCTCGCGCTGCCGACGGTCGAGAAATACTTGGCGCGCACCAGCGCCTCGGTCCAGGCGCCACCGGCGACCCAGCCCACGCGCAGGCCGGGCGACAGCGTCTTGGAGAACGAACCGCATGCGATCACGCTGCCGTGCACATCCCATCGGCGCAACGGCGAGGGCCGCTCGCCGGACCAGGCCAAGTCGCCGTAGATGTCGTCTTCGATCACCACCGTGCCGTGGCGTGCGCAACTGGCCAGCAGCGCCTGCTTCCCCGCGTCGTCGGTGACGCTGCCCAGCGGATTGTTGAAGTTGGGCACGAGCACGGCGGCACGCGCGCGGTTCTGTTGCAGCAATGGCTCCAGCCGCGCCGTGTCGATGCCGCTACCCGGCAGGTTGGGCACTTCCAGCACCTTAAGCCGCAATGCCGCCACCGCCTGCAGGATGCCGTGATAAGTCGGCGTCTCCACCAGCACCACGTCGCCGGGCATGGTGAGCGTGCGCAGCGCCAGGCTGATGCCTTCCATCGCGCCGGCGGTGATGAGGATCTCGTCCGGGTCCACCACCGCACCCAGCTGTGCGTAGCGGCGTGCGATCTGCCGGCGCAGCGCGGGCAGGCCTTGCGGTGGCGCGTAATCCAGCGCGGCGGCCGGGCGGTGGCGCAAGCTGCGGCTCAGCGCGGCAGTGAGCGCCGCCTGCGGCAGCAGTGCCGGTGCGGGCGTCGCGCTATGCAGAGGCAGCACGTCGCTGCGCGAAAGCATGTCCAGCACGTCTTGCAAGGCCGGGTTGCTCACCGTGCCGGGCGCGCGTCGCCGCGGCGGCTTCGGCGCGGGCAGCGCAGGCACCGCGGCGCGCACGTAGTAGCCCGAGCGCGGACGCGCCACCACCAGTCCTTCGCGCTCCAGTTGCAGGCAAGCCTGCACCGCGGTGGCGGCGCTGATGCCGTGCCCTTGCGCGAGCTGGCGGATCGACGGCAGGCGCTCGCCCGCGCGCAGCGCGCCGTGCGCGATCTGCCCGCGCAGTTCACCGGCGAGGCGTTCGTAGAGCAGCATGGCGGCCATCCCATCTGTATTGGTCGATTTCCATCCTATCTGAATCTGTATCGGTCGGTGCCGAAAGCCTACGCTGACGCTGTCTTTCCGTCGGAACCACTCTCATGACCACCCTGCCCGGCCGCGACGCCTCGCGCGCGGCGCTGTTCCAACTGCTGGTCGCCGAACTGCTGATCGGTTCGGTCGGCGTGTTCGTGCATGAAAGCGGCCAGGACCCGGTGACCGCGGTGTTCTATCGCTGTCTGTTCGGCGGCGTGTTCCTGCTCGTGCTGGGCCTGGCACGCGGCTACCTGCGCGGATTGCTCAAGGAGCGCGCGCTGCTGCGCGGCGCGGTATTCAGCGGCGTACTGCTGGTGCTCAACTGGGTGGCGCTGTTCGCCGGCATGGCGCGCTCGTCGATCGGCGTGGCTACGCTGGTCTATCACTTCTTTCCGTTCGTGATGCTGATCCTCGCCGCGCTGTTGCAGGGCGAACGCACGCACCCGGCCGATCTGGCCTGGACACTGCTGGGCTTTATCGGCGTGGCTTGCTCGGCCAATCCCGCCAAGCTGTGGCACGACGCCGATACCTCGTACCTGATCGGCATCGGCCTGACCCTGCTGGGCGCGGTGCTGTGCGGCGCGTCGCTGCTGATGTCGCGCCAGGTGGGACGCGAGCGCCCGTTCGCGCTGGTGATGGTGCAGTGCTGGGTCGGCGTGGCGATGCTGGCGGGCTTCTCCAGTCCGGGCGTATTCCATCTCGGCACGCACTGGCTGTGGCTGGCGGGGCTGGGCGTGATTCACAGCGGCATCGTGTACGTGCTGTTCTATGGCGCGTATCCGCGCCTGCCGGTGGTGACCATCGCCGTGGTGGCGTTCGTGTATCCGCTGGTGACGCTGCTGCTGGATTATCTGATCTATGGGCACCGGCTGGTGCCGGTGCAACTGGCCGGGCTGGCACTGATCGTGGCGGGGACGCTTGGGGTGAATTTGAAGTGGCGGCTGGGCGCCGGGCGCAAGGTGAGCGAAGCGACGTCCAGCTAGCGAATCCTTCTCCCTCCGGGGAGTACGCGGTGAGAGCACATGGATGTGCTCTGCTCTGAGGAGCGAGGAAGGTGCCGGCAGGCGGATGAGCGGCGAGTGCTCGAGAAAGACGTTCTATGGAGCGAAGTGTGCTTTGAAGCTTCCGCTTCTACGCTTCGCCCGGCCCCTCACCCCAGCCCTCTCCCCGGCGGGGAGAGGGAGCTAAGCGAGGCTCCGCTTCTACGCTCCGCCCGGCCCCTCACCCTGGCGGAAAAAGGGAGTGAGGCTGCGCGCTATACCGCTCATCCCCGCGTTCGCGCCGCTCATCACGCAACCCGTGATTGCCCTGTCGCATCGCCCTAACGTCGCCGGCATCTCTCCGACGAGGTTCTACCGATGCGCCGCCTGCTCTCCCTCGCCCTTCTGTCCGCCCTGGCCGGCACCGTCGCCGCCGCCAACGACAACCCCAAGCCAACCGTGTTCTCCCCCGGCGTGATTTCCGGCGTCGGCGACGAAGGCTCCGCCGCCTTCCTCCCGGACGGCTCAGCCGTCTATTTCTCGCGCAGCGTTGGCGATCACTACGCCATCATGGTCTCGCGCCGCGAAGGCGCCGGCTGGTCCGAACCGCAGGTCGCGTCGTTCTCCGGCCATTGGCTCGATAGCGATGTGGCGATCGCGCCGGACGGATCGTTCCTGGTGTTCGGTTCCAACCGCCCGGCCGATGGCAAGGGTCCGCCGCTCGACCAGGTGCGCGATCGCACGCTCTATCCCGGCAAGGGCATGAATCTGTGGCGGGTGGCGCGACGCGGCGACGGCTGGGGCGCACCGGAACGCCTGCCCGATACGGTGAACGGCTGCG
Organism: Dyella sp. CR10; assembly: GCF_055814425.1. Taxonomy (NCBI): domain Bacteria; kingdom Pseudomonadati; phylum Pseudomonadota; class Gammaproteobacteria; order Lysobacterales; family Rhodanobacteraceae; genus Dyella; species Dyella sp. CR10. Next base: position 1,303,704 of record NZ_CP185986.1, on the reverse strand, counting down.
ATTCGGTGTTCGCGCCCAGCATCAGTGCGGACGGCACGCTCTACTACATCAGCTGCGGCGCGGACGGTGCGCTGCACCCGCTGCGTTCGGTGCTGCGCAATGGCCGCTACCAGACGCCCGACCCTGTGGTGCTGGGCACGGACGACATGACCATCCGCGATCCGGCGATCGCACGCGACGGCTCGTTCCTCGTGGTCAGCATCAAGCGCTCGAAAATGCAGTCGTATCGGTTGGCGATCGCCTTCGCCACGCCGCAGGGCTGGAGCCTGCCGCAGGACCTGGGCGACGCCGTCAACGCCGGCACCCACGCGATGGGCGCCCAGCTCGGGCCGGACGGCCGCACGCTCTACTACAACAGCGACCTGCGCGTACCTGGCGAAAACGCCGACTGGAACAAGGAGGGCGACAATCTCTGGCAGGTCACGCTGGCGCCATGGCTGGATGTCCACGCGCGCGATGGCTCGCCGGTCGCCGGCCCATGGGATCGCGCCAACGACGCTTCGCCGGCGTTCGATCCGGCCGGGCACTCGGTGGTGTTCACGCGCGCCGTGGACAAGACCGCCCGGCTGTTCGCCTCGACGCGCGACGGCGAGCGCTGGTCGGCACCGCAGCCGCTGCCGTTTTCGACGCAATGGCAGGACATCGAGCCGGCGATGGCGCCGGACGGTTCGTCGCTGATCTTCATCTCCAATCGCCCCGAGCACGACGGCGGCACGGCGCTGGACGGCTTCTTCAACGGCCAGCGCTTCCCGGGGCGTGGCGGCAATCTGTGGCAGGTCGCGCGCACCCGCGATGGCTGGGGCACGCCGCAGCGTCTGTCGTCGCTGCTCAACACCAACGCCTCCGTGTTCGCGCCGGCGCTGGCCGCCGACGGCACGCTGTATTTCATGCGCACCGATCCGGATGCCAACGGCAAGGGCGCGTTCCGCCTGTTCCGCAGCCGCCTGGCGGGCGGCCAGTACCAGGCGCCGCAACCGTTGCCTTTCAGCGATGGCGTGACCGGGGATTTCGATCCGGTGGTGGCGCCGGACCAATCCTTCATCGTCTTCAGCTCCCAGCGCGCGCCGGCCACGGCGGCAGGCAGCGAGCTCTTCCTCGCTTTCGCCCACGGCGAGAATTGGAGTTCGCCGCAGCCGCTGGGCGTGGCCGGCATCGAGCCGCGGCTGTCGTCCGATCGGGCCACGCTGTATTACAACGCCCCGGACCGGCGCGTGCATGCGTTCGATCTGCGCGGCTGGCTGGCCAGGCATGCGGCCGTGGCGGATGTCGGTCGCGCCGCCACGCCCTAGGCCCTGCGGCACTACCCGGCCGTCGGCATCCGCCGCACACTCGGCGGATGCCAACCCGCGGTTGCCGATGAAATGCCCGAGTCCGCACGCATGACGCCCTCCCGCATGAACCCACTGGCCGCCGTCGTCGCGCAGTTGGGTCTGTGGACCCTGCTGGGGGCGTCCTACACGCTCAGCAATGGCCTGTCGCAGATCAGCGAGGGTCAGGCGCCGAGCTGGTGGCGCGTGGGAGTGTGGAATTTCAGCGACTTCTATCTGTGGATGCTGCTGGTGCCCGTGGTGGCCTGGCTGGGGCGGCGCGCGGCGGACGGCGGCTGGCGCCGCTTCGCCGCCGTGCACGTGCCGGCGGGATTGATCGTGGCGCTGGCCCAACTGCTGGTGCACCTGGCGATCTTCTGGATCACATGCGGGCCGGGGCGCGCGCCGGTAAGCAGCTTCGGCGGCTTCCTGCGCATGCAGTTCGCCTACAGCTATCACTTCGCCTTGCTGCTGTACTGGGTGATCCTGGTGGTGCTGCGCGGACTGGACTCGCGGCGCCGGCTGCGCGACGAGCGCCTGCGCAGCGTCCAGCTGGAAACGCAGCTAGCGCAGGCACAGCTGCGCACGCTGCGCGTGCAACTGCAGCCGCACTTCCTGTTCAACACGCTCAACGCGATTTCCGCGCTGGCCCTGGCCGACCCCCATCAGGCGCGCCTGATGATCTCGCGCCTCAGCGACCTGCTGCGCCTGACCCTGGAAGAGCGCCATGCGCTGGAAGTGCCGCTGGCGCACGAACTGGAACTGCTGCGCTGCTATCTCGACATCCAGCAGGTGCGTTTCCAGGACCGCCTGAGCACGCAGATGGACGTAGAGGCGGACACCCTGCACGCCGCCGTGCCCAGCATGATTCTGCAGCCGCTGGTGGAGAACGCGCTGCGCCACGGCCTGCTCGACAAGCCCGAGCCCGGACGCCTGCAGATCCTCGGCCGCCGCGAAGGCGCGCAGCTCTACCTGCGCGTGGACGACGATGGCCTGGGCCTGCCCGAAGGTATGTCCGAAGGCCTGGGCCTGGGCAATACGCGCGCGCGCCTGCGCATGCTGTTCGGCGAGGCGGCCTCGGTGGCGCTGGCGCGGCGGGACGGCGGCGGCACGCGCGTGGAGCTGCGCTTCCCGTTCCGCCATCACGTCGCGGAGACCGCCGCATGAACACGTCGCCGATCCGCACCCTGCTGGTGGACGACGAAGTCCTGGCCCGCCTCGCGCTGCGCCAGGCGCTGGCGGTGCACACCGATGTGGCGATCGTGGGCGAATGCGGCAATGCGCACGAAGCCATGCAGGCCATCGCGGCACTCGAGCCTGCGCTGGTGTTCCTGGACATCCGCATGCCCGGCATGGATGGCTTCAAGCTGCTGCACAAGCTCCAGCCCGACACCCTGCCGATGGTGGTCTTCGCCACCGCCTACGGCCAACACGCGCTGCGCGCATTCGACGCCAACGCGGTGGATTACGTGCTCAAGCCGATCGACCAGGCGCGCTTCGACCAGGCGATGGCGCGCGTGCGGCGGCAATGGGCAGGACTCCATGCGAACGTCCCCGCTCGCGCCGCGCCGGCGCCGCTTCCCGCCCACGCGCAGCGCCTCAGCGTACGCGTGGGCGAAAGCATCCGCGTGATCGCCACGGACGATATCGACTGGATCCGCGCCGACGGCAACTACGTGCATATCCACGTCGCCGGCGCGAGCTACCTGCACCGCGAGACGCTGAGCCACCTGCTGGAAACGCTGGATCCGCGGCGCTTCCTGCGCATCCACCGCGGCACCCTGGTCAACGTGGAGCGCATCCGCGAAATCCATCCGCTGTTTCAGGGCAATGCGGAGGTCGTGCTGCGCGATGGCACGCGCTTGAATCTGAGCCGGCGCTTCCGGGCGCAGGCGCGGGACGTGCTGGGGATGGCTTGAGGCATCGCTGCCTTCCGCTCGACCCACGCCAAAGACCGCTCATCACAAAACCCGAGCGCCGCCATGCCGGCCATCCCATCCTGCGGCCAGGAATTCACCCAACGCCGAAGGAACTCCACATGAAGCTGCACACGTTCGCCTGGGCCACCGCTTTCGCGCTCGGCTGCGCCGCGCCCCTGCACGCCGCCGAGCTGCTCGGCCCCGGCGTCGTTTCCACCGGGCTGCAGGAGACCACGGCCGCCTTCTCGCCCGACGGCAAGACGCTGGTGTTCATGCGCTCGGACTTTGCCGAGAAAGACGACACCATCCTGATCGCGCAGCGCCACGGCGACGGCTGGTCCGCGCCGGAAGTGGCGCCGTTCTCCGGCCAATGGCATGACTCCGAACCGGCTTTCGCTCCGGACGGCAAGCGCCTGTACTTCGTTTCCAACCGCCCGCCGCATCCGGGCGACGCGCCGGTCACGGCGGAAATGGGCGGGCAGCATTTCGCGGGCACCCACCTGTGGTACGTGGAACGGAAGGCAGACGGCCGCTGGGGCGAGCCGGTGCACGTCGATGGCGCGCACAACGAGGGCGCCATGCTCTACAACCCCTCGATCGCGGCCAACGGCGACATCTATTTCTCCGCGCACCGCCCCGATTCCGGCAAGTTCTACCAGGTGTACGTCATGCATCCCGCGGGCCAGGGCTATGCCGCGCCGCAACGCGTGGAGCTGGGCGACAGCGAGCACAACCGCATGGATCCGTGCATCGATCCGCGCGGCCGCTTCATCCTGTATGCCGGCAACGAGGGCGACTCGCTCGGCAGCGCCGATATCTACATCGCCTTCCGCCAGGCCGATGGCCGCTGGGGCAAGCCGGAACATCTGGGGGGCGACGTGAACACACCGTCGCTGGAGAACGCGCCGACGCTGGGTCCGCGCTTCGGCGAACTCTATGTATCGAGCAATCGCCAGGACGAAATGAGCTTCCCCAAGCGGCGCGACGATATCGGCTCGCTGCAGAAACGCTTGAGCGGCGCGCTCAACGGTTCACGCAACCTGTGGCGCGTGGATATCTCCGGCGTGCTGAAGGCGCACGGCATCAGCGACTGACGCGCGAAAGCGCCGCGTAAAACGCTGGTCGCGGACTCGATCGCTCTCCGGGAGGGCGGGTCCGCGACGGTCAGACAGCGCACATTTCCGAGGCATTCCATGCCATCGATTTCTGACTCGGATGTCAGGAAATACGCGATGACTTTGAGCGAAGTGTCCGTCCCGCTTCGCGATCGCCAGCGTCGCCGCCAAGGTTTCACCGGAAACACGTTGCGGCCTCGCTTTTCGCACCCGCCATCCTTCTCGGACATTTCACACCGCTGTCCCTAAGTTGCAACGCCAGTTCGGGGAGAGAGCGTTTCACGGGGCGGACATGGAAGCACGGCTGGGATGGTTAGGGCGACAGCTGCTGGTCGCGATCATCTATGGCATCACCTACATGCTGCTGCGCAAAGTCGGCTTTGCGCACTTCGTGCCGGCCAGCGGCCTGAAACTGGGCGTGCTGCTGCTGATGCCGCGACGCTACTGGCCAGTACTGCTGGTCAGCGAAACCGTGCTGCTCGCCTACGACCTCTCCGACGGCATCGCCACGTTCGGCTGGGCGTTCTACCTCGTTTCCGTGATGCCGCCGATCGCGCTGCTGATGGCAGTGGTCGGCTTCTGCCAAGACAGGCTGCCCGGCCTCGCGCCGCCGGACATCCGCCTGGGCAGCGTACTGGTGTGCATCTTCGCGGCCAGCATGGTGCTGGTGGCGGATGGCCTGATGGTGGCCTCGTTGATGTCAGGGGCCTCAGACGCCGGGCGCAAGCCGCTGCTGGACCTGCTGTCCGACTACTTCCTCGGCACCTACAGCGGCATGCTCGCGGTGGTGCCGCTGGCCTTGGCCGCGAGCCTGCAATGGCACGAGCACGGCTCGCTGCGCGGCATCTGGGAAAACAACCGCGCACTGCTGCAGGCCGCGCTGGTCACCATGGCCGCCGTGGCGGTGGAGGTACTGGCCCTGTCCAGTACCGACAACGCGCTGTTGCGCTTCACCGGCCAGGCCGTGCTGTTTGTCCCGGCGGCCTATTTCGCCGTCACGTGGGGCTGGAAAGGCGCGGCGGTGATCGGCGCGATCTGCAGCTTCGGCATCGTGGCGCTGATGCCATCGATGTTCGACAACGCCACATTGATGACCCAGACCATGATGGCGCTGTTCCTCACCCTATTCACCGTGCTGGGCATGCAGACCACGCGTCTGAAACACGCGCTGGCGGCGATGGACCAGCACATGGACAAGGCGCGGATGGAGCAGCACCTGGCCGAGATGAAACTGCAGCGCAGTTCGTTCGAGCTGGCCTATGTGAGCGGCGAACTGGCGCGCACGCACCGCCATCTGCTGATCCAGCTTGACCGGTCGGCCGATCGCGACGAGGTGGATGCCTACAAGCGCAGGCTGGCTTTAACCACCTCGCGCCTGAAGGAGTTGGCCGACGCGCTGGCACCACCGATGGGCGCCGGCCATCCGCACGCGCTCACCGAAGGCCCGCTGACGCAGCTGCTGGAAAACCTCGGCATCGATTACCAGGCCGACGTGCAGGGGCCATGGAGCCGCCTGCCGCGCCATTCGCTGACCCTGCTCTACCGGCTCGCCTGCGAAGCCGTGGCGTATCTGCTGCAGGAGCGTCCGAGCGACCGCATCGTGCTGGCCACCGACACCGCCGTCAGCGGCTACGAAGCGACCATCCGCCTGAGCGTGCGCAGCGACGGCACGCCGATCGCGCCGCCGCCGCAGGACAAGGTGATGAACTGCCTGGGTACGCTGGGACTGGGCCTGGAAGAGCTGCGCCTGCGGGCACAGCTCTTCAACGGCGAGGTCACCGTGGACGAGCGTGGCGTCCAGGTGACCCTGCGGCAAGAACTGGCGGCCCTGCGCTACGGCCTGATCAACGGTTGATCGGACAGCTGTTCGGGTCTTCCTTGCAGTTGGATACGATGCTGTCGGCCGGCGCCGCCGTCTGACGCATCGCCGCCGGCGCGATCCTGTTGATCGGGCAGCTGTTCGGATCTTCCTTGCAGTTGGACTCGTCGGCCGGTGCAGCGGTCGTGATCCGGTTGATCGGGCAGCTGTTTGGATCTTCCTTGCAGTTGGACTCATCGGCCGGCGCTGCGGTCGTGATCCGGTTGATCGGGCAGCTGTTCGGATCTTCCTTGCAGTTAGACTCGTCGGCCGGCGCTGCGGTCGTGATCCGGTTGATCGGGCAGCTGTTCGGATCTTCCTTGCAGTTGGACTCATCGGCCGGCGCTGCGGTCGTGATCCGGTTGATCGGGCAGCTGTTCGGATCTTCCTTGCAGTTGGAAACGGGCGCGAGCTTGCCGGTGGAGGTGTCGGCCACCGTCCAGACGGGCTGCCCGGCATCGTTGATGCCTACGGTCAGCGTGACGAGCGCGTCCTTGTACACCCGTTCCAAACCGCGGACGTTGCCCGCCGCGAGCGGCGCCTCCGGGGTGGCGACATTGGCGGCATCCGTACCCATCGGCAGCACCAGATGCGTGCCGGCCGACGCTGCGATGCCCGCGCGCACGCGGCCGGCGGTGTCGTTGACCTGCACGTACTCGATGCCGTCTTTCACGAAGAGATAGACGTGCCAGCGTGGGCTCAGCGAGCGGTCCGAGGTGCCCGGCGCGGCACTTCCCATGCCCTGTACGGCGGATGCCTGCTGGGTCGCCCATGCGGCCGAACTGCAGGTAAGAAACAGGCCCAGCGCGAGGTATCGCAGCTTCATAGTCGTGACTCTCCCTTTTCGCGGATTCCACCCCTGTGGTGGCGGCGCATCGTGACCAAGCCGTCGTGATGGCCGGGTGAGCGGGGCTCCCGAAAACCCTTGCCTGATGCGGCCTGCGACGGATTACGGGATGGGCTCGCCCGGATGAAATACAGCGAGAACGTTTACATCCGGTGGCGACGGCGAACTCAGCCACGCGCTTAGAAGATTAGGAATTTCCTCATGGAGTAATCGGCCCCAGAGCGGCAACCTATCTCTCGCCGGCAAGCGAACTCCCCTACTTCCTGTGGCGAGCCGGCGAACGTCTCCTTTTAGTGTATGAACGGGTGGGCCCTCGTCGCGAGGGCCCATTTTTTATGGCTCGCGGCGCCATCCCGTCATGCTCGACAGCACGCCATCGCGGCGGATCAGGCCGTGATACAGCGCCGCGCCCAGGTGCGCCAGGAAGGTGAGGAACAGCAGCGCCGCCAGCCACGCATGCGCATGCCGCAGCCAGGCGAACGCCACCGCATTGGCGGGGAAGATCGACGGCAGCCGCAGCGAACTTCCCAGCATCACCGGATAACCACCCGCCGAGAGCATCGCCCAGCCGACCAGCGGCAGCAGGAACATCAGCGCGTACAACAGCCAGTGCGACGCATGCGCGGCCAGCTTCTGCAGCGCCGGCAGGTCCGCCGGCAAGGGCGGCGGCGGATGACGCAGGCGGACGGCGAGGCGCACGACCGCCAGCAGCAGGATGCCGATACCCAGCGGCTTGTGCAGAGCGACCAGCCAGGCATGCCGCTCCGACACGGACGCGACCATGCCCACGCCGACGAAGAGCATGGCGAGGATCATCGCCGCCATCAGCCAATGCAGCACGCGCGCGGGCCACACGAACACCTCGGACGGGCGGGCCATCAGCGCACCTCCTTGGTCACCGCTGCGGTGCCGGGCAGATGCGCTTCCTCGCTGGTGCGGCGCAGGTACGAATCGGCATAGGCGGCCGAGCGCGCCGGCAGCAGGGGATCGTCGGAGGCCTGGATACCGTCGGGCAGCACCAGCGGGTCGTAATTGACATCGCGACAATCGCCGCTGTCCTGCGGCGTGGTGCTGGTCAGTTCGAGTGTGCCGGCGTCGATCTCGCGGCGGCCGGCGGGCCAGGCCTTGGTGGCGTCGTCGGTGGGATCACCAGGCTCGGCCAGGGTCATCAGCAGATGCCAGCGCAGTGGGCCATGCGCCAAGCGCGCGGACAGATCCGCGGCAAGATAATCCGCGCCCTGCCCGGTTGCGCCGTCGGCGGCGGCCTCGGGCACCATGCGCCAGCGCACCGCGTAACGCGCGCCCTGCGCATCGACCAGCTCGAAGGCATTCAAGCCCCAATAGGTGTCCACCGCGTAGCTGGGCGAAGGCTTGGCGCTCTTCGCCCAGGTGCGGAAGGCCGCCGTCTCCGGGTGCGCGGCGAAGAACGCGCCGACCTTGGCCGGATCCGGCTTGCCGGTGGCCGGGTCCGGCTGCTGCGCGCGCAACTGTTCGTAGAACGCCTGCGGCGTCGCCACCGGAAACACCGGCATGCTGTTCATGCCGGTACGCCATTGCTGCCCGTTGGGCTGGGTCAGGCGCAAGGCCATGCTGCGGATCGGCACGCTGCCGTCCGGCGCGTAAGGGTTACCTCCCGGGAGCGCGAAACGCCCCACCACCGGCACGCTTCCCCGCTCGAACACCTGCGCGCGGGAGTACGGTTGCAAGGCGCCATTGCCGACGAACTGGCCGGCCACGCAGACGCCCTTGGCGTGATTGCGGCGGTAACCGGGATGCTCGCCGCCGTTCGCCTGCAACTGGTCGATCAATTTCTGCGCCGTGAGCCGGCCCGGCGCCAGCCAGCCGCCGGCATAGCCGAGCCCCGCCGCCACCAGCAGCGGCACGCCGCCGATCGCCGCATAGCGCCACCCGCGACTCATGCCGGGGCGCATCCGCCGCCATGCCTGCCGCCAACCGCCGGTCGATCCCGTCGCCATCATTCGCCTCGTTCCGAAGATTCGTTGAGTACGGGCTGTTCTTCGCAGGGAATCGTCTTGTGGTTACCTGGGACGCTACGCCAAAAGAAAGGCCCCCGCATGGGGGGCCTTGGGAGTGCCTCGAGAGTAACCGCGAGGTTTTACTTTCGGGCGAAATCATCGTCGGGCACCCCGGCGCGGGTGTCCATCGAGAGCTTGTGAAGAATGAGCGTGCCGCCCCGCCCGGACGGCCTGTTCACGCGCTGCGTCACGAATCCGCGTCGGCCAAGAAAAGTCGTTGAGATACTGACGAAGCCTTCACACCGCACCCAGTATTCATGCACCGTCGGGACGGTCTTGACCCCCCTTTCAACCTCCCGACAGGCTATTTCCCAACGGATGGCCTGGCCCCCGCAAGGGGGCCATTTTTATGGGCGATCGCCGGACCCGCTCCACAGCAACCGACGTCCAGCGCGTAGCGGTGCAGTTCCATATCGGTACGCAGCCCGAGTTTGCGCATCGCGTCCATCTTCTGCTTGCTGATGGTCTTGATGCTGCGCCCATGCTTGCGGGCGATCTCCGACACGCTCATGCCGGATACCAGCATGCGCAGCACGTCCGCCTCGCGGCTGGAGAGCGCATCGCCGCCGCTGCTGAATTCGGCCAGGCGCGCGCCGTAGTTGGCACTGAGAAAAGTGTGGCCGCCCGCGGCCAGGCGCAGCGCCGGCACGATGTCCTGCAAGGCGGTGGTCTTGTCCACCAGCGCATTGACGCGCGACGCCCACAGGGCGCGCAGCAGGCTGGGATTGCGCAGCATGGTCAGCACCACCAGCGGCAGCGTCGGCCAGCCCGCGCGTACGCGCTCGATCATGCGGTGGCCGTCGGGTGTCTCGTCGCCGGGCATCAGGTAATCGGTCACCAGCACGTCGCATTCGACGTCCCGCAGCAGCGAAAACAGCTCGCCGGGACACGAGGCTTCGCCCACCACCTGGAATTCGCTGTTCTCCATGATGGTGCCCAGTCCCATGCGGATCACGGGATGGTCGTCGGCGAGGATCACGCGGATCGGCGCAGGCGTGGCTTGGCGCATGGCTTGGCTCCTTGACGGTGGGCGGTGGCCGGAAGCGCACCGCACAGCGGGAAACACGGATGGATAACTCTCATCCATGGTCGCCAAAGCCTCCCCGGGGAAACATCGGACGCGGCCCAATGTCCCGCCGCCGGCGTTCGAGGGTCAGCGTCCCTCGCCGTGGAGCCACGGCGACTCCACCGACCAGAAGATCACATCCACGCCCAGGTAGTCGCCGGCGAATGCGACGAACTCGTCCTTGGTGAAGGGCTTGCCCGTTTTCGGATTGACGTAGCGCAACGTCGGTTCTTGCACCGCCATCGCCACCAGTGACAGCTTGCCCTGGTACTGATGGAAGAACGGATACGCGTTCTTCATCTGCGCCTTCTTCCACGGCACGATGTCCGGCCCGCCCAGCCCGATGCCTTCCTGCGCCGCGGCGGCGAACAGGCGGGACATGTAGCGATGATCGTTGTTCCATTCGCACGGCCAGAAGTTCACGTACTGCACCACGGCCGCATGCTGGAACTGCCGCCTGGCGAAACGCAGGTTTTCCAGCGTGGCGTCGAAGTAGCGGTCGCAGCTGAAGCCGGTACGGTCGCGCTTGCGGTCGATGTCGATCGCGGTTTCCGGCAGGTTGATGCCCGCGATACGGCCGTCGAACCGCTTGGCCAGCGCGGCGAGCAGTGCCTGGAAGCGCTTGCGCAAAGCCGAGTTCCATTGCTCGGCCACCCAGCCGCTGCCGCCGGGATTCACTTCCGAGTCGTCGGACTGGCGCACCAGGCCGCCACCGTACGCCGGATCGGTCAGCAGATATGCGGGGATGTGCCGCGCCGTGGGTAGGAAGAACCGGTCCTGCACCTGCACGAACAGCTGCTTGTGCCGCTGTTCCAGATAGGCCAGGTCGCGTTCGATCGCCGAGAAGTCGTAGCTGCCCCGCTCTGGTTCCAGCGACTTCCAGCTATAGACGATCTGCACGCCTGCGATGTCGGAGCGTTCGAGCAGCGTGTCGATCCGCGCCAGGTCATCGGAGCCGGTGTACAGAAAGTGGCGCAGCTCGCCTGCCGACGCGCTGGCGATGCCGAGCGACAAGGCCACGCATGCGAGCAGCCGGCGTCCATGATCCGCGAAGTAACCCATGGCTTGCTCCTTTCAAGGTGATCCGGCGCACGAGCCCGCGATCATGCGACAGGTTCCGGCTCGCGTCCCGCCTTCGTTGCCGGCGCGCCTGTCCCGGCAACGAGAAAAGCCCGGACACCGCAGTGTCCGGGCAAGGTTTCATCATCGTGCTGTCGTTATCGTGCTGTCGTTATCGTGTTGTCGTTATCGCTTACCAGGCCATCGCCGCGCCGAAGCCGGCACCGCGGTCGCCCTGGCCGTTGGCCGTGGCACTGGCGCGGAAGATCCAGCGGCCGCTCTCGGAGATACCCGTCATGCCCAACGCGATGGCGCTCTGGCCATTGAAGGTGCCCACGCCGGCCGACACGGTGTTCATGCCCGGCGCGTAGCCCTGCGGCATGTTGGCCATGGCGATGGCCGAGGCCGTACCTGCGGCAGCGCGACGGTTGACCTTGTCGATGTTCCGCTCCAGCGCGTTCACACGCTGGTCGGTGTAGCGCTGCGCCCAGTTGCGCACGTCGTTGAGCTGACCCACGTTGGCGGCGTCGGTGGTCGCCGTGCCGGCTGCCACGTTGGTCACCTGGCGCTCGCTGCCGGCGCTGCCCACCGACACCGTGTCGGCGCGGTCGGCCACCGAGCCGCTACCCACCGCCACGCTGTTGCCTGCCGACGCGGTGCTGCCGGCGCCGATCGCCGTGCTGCCGTTGCCGGTGGCCTGCGCGTTCTCGCCCGCCGCCACGCTGCCGGTACCCGATGCCACCGCCGGCTTGGCCGCATCGCCGTTGGCGGCGAAGTGCGGGTCCTGCACGGCCGGCGTTATGATCGGATTCACCGGATCCACCGGCGCGACCGGCTGCGCCACCAGATTGTTCTCGACGTTGGTCACGCGATCGCCCAGCTGGTTGAGCTGGTTCTGCACGCCCCACAGCTGGCTGCCGTTGACGGCATCCATGCTGCCTTCGGCGATGCGGCCCGGCGCCACGTTGGTCAGCAGCGTGCCGTTGAGGCCGCCGAAGGTGATCTGGCCACGGCTGGAACCGGCGTCGTACACCACCGCATCGAGCGTGCTGCCGTCGCTGCCGACCAGGCCGGCGGCTTTGAGCTGGCGCACGTTCACCGCATCGGTCTCCTCCGTGCCGTCGGCCACGTGGGTGATCTGACGCTCGTTGCCGGCTGCGCCGACCGAGACGCTGTTGTCGCGATCCGTCACCGAACCCCGACCCAGGGCGACGGCGTTGTTGTTCGAGGCAGTGGCCCAGGGCCCCAGGGCGAGCGCGTAATCGCCCGAAGCGACGGAGCGCGGTCCCACGGCCACCGCGCGGTCACCCGATGCAGCGGCAAGATTGCCGGCCGCGACGCTGGCCAAGCCGCTGGCATCGGCACGGAAACCGAGCGCGGCCGCCCCCTGATTGTTGGCGTGGGCGCTCGCGCCGATCGCCATGGCCTGCAAGCCAGACTGCGCGCCGCGGCCCACCGACGTCGAATCGCCACCGTTCGCGATGGTGTTGCCGCCCACCGCCACGGAGGACATGCCGCCCGCCTGCGCATTCGCACCGATCGCCGTCGAGCCGTTGCCCGCTACCGCGGCGACATCCGTCGACCACGTGCCACTCTTGACGTCGATGTACTTGTTGTTGGCGACAACCTTGCTCAACTGGTTGTTGATCGTGGAGATGTCGCCCGTGTTCTTGGCCACCTGCTGGTTGGTCGCGTACAGCTGCGAGCCGTTCACCGCGTCGGTGCTGGTGCTGCTGAGCTCGCCGCCGGCCACGTTCTTCAGCGCCACCGGCGCGGATGCCATGGCGCCACCCAGCGTCACCGCATTCTTCGCGGCGCTGTCGTAGACCACTACATTGGCCACGTTGCCACTGTCGCCGATCAGGCCGGACGATTTCAGCTGCGCGACGTTCACCGCGTCGTTGTCCGCGGTGCCGGCCGCCACGCCCTTGAGCTGGCGGTCGCCCGCTGTGCCGGCGAAGTTCACCGCCGCTCCACCCGTGGCAACGGCCACCGTCACGGCTGCGTTCGCATCCGCCTGCTGCACCAGGCCGGTCTTGCCTTCCAGCAGGTTGGCGATACTGCCCTCGTTGAGCGTCACGCGCTGGTCAAGGTTCGTGACATCCGTCTTGATGCTGGTGACGCTGCCGTCGATCGCCCCGACCGCCCCGGCGACATCGCTATATCCCGTACCCTGAACCGTGTAGGTCGGCGTGGTGACGCTGCCGTTCGCATTGACCGTGCCACCCAATGCCGCCACCACCGGCGTCAGCTGGCCCAGATTGACCGCATCGGTGGACTGCGTGCCGGCACCGAGATTCGCGATCTGGCGCGTGCTCGTAGCGGTACCCACAGACACCGTGTTGTTGCGATTGGCTACCGCGCCGCTGCCCAGTGCGACCGCGTTGTCCGCGGAAGCCGACGCACGATAACCCAGCGCCGTGGAACTGTTGCCGGTGACCGACGCATTGCTGCCGATGGCAATGTCGTACGAATGCGTCACCGAGGCATACGGGCCGATCGCCATCGAGTAGTTGCCATACACATTGGAGCTGCTGCCCATTGCCATGGAGTACGCACCCGTGATGGCACTGTTGCCATTGGTGCCCTGAATCGTCGCACCCGCGCCCATCACGATAGCGCCGTTACCGGTGTTCTGGTTCGTGGCATTCGAGCCGATGGCGATATTGCCGTTGGCCGTTCCCGCGATGTTCGACTGCGCTCCATTGCCGATGGCGATCGTATTGGTGCCCGTCGCGGAAGCGGCCGCAGAACCATTGACCTTGATGTAAGCGTCATCCACCGTGGCCGTCGTACCGATCGATCGCAAACCCAAGCCGCCGGAGGTGCTGACCGCGCAGTATCCCGCCGCATCGATCGTGCCGACCTGACCGTCGGTCGATGTACAGGACTCACCGGCCACCGCGACGCTCTGCGCCATGGCCGCATGGCCACCGAGACTCAGGCCGAGCGCCATCGCCACCGTCACGCCTGCAATGCGCTTCGCCTTCTTCGTGCGGCTCTTGGCCAGCTCGGAAGCCACCACCCATTTACCGGTGACGCTATTCCAGACGATGCGATAGATAGTGTTCATAGATGTTTTCTCCGTCGATGGGTCGATGCCTTTCGCGAGAGCGCACTCCGCCGGCGCGCGAACGGGTCGCGCGTGGTCGAATCGGATCGATGAGCGGCTCTCTTGGCCCTTGGCACCCGCCCCGAAGGCGCATGCCCGATGTTTCGCAGGCGTGCCCTTGCGTCTTCGCCGGGCACGCATCAAGGGTAGGAAACGAGGGGCTGGTGACCTATCGGACGCGGCGTATTTGTCGCGGCCGCTTGCACGCGCCGCATCGCGTATCGCGCGGACAAAAAAAAACGGCACGCGTGACGCGCGCCGGGCCATCGCATTCAAGGGATGGGGGAAGATCCGTCGCGCTCGCGCGACGCCTGCCAGTGCACGCGCAACTGCTGGCGCTGGCCGGGCGATACGAACAGATAGCGATTGAGGCCGTCCAGGAAGGCATCCTGCTGCTTCTTGCTCAACGCGCTGAAGTCGAGGAGCAATGCGGCGACCTGTTTTTGTTCCAACCGTTTCACGTCCCTGCACTCGCCTTATGCCACGCGTCCTCGCGACGCGGGATAAGCCACAAGCCTAGTGGCGCAAGACTGCAGGACTATCGGACGGTGCCCAATCGGGCGTGGCGGCGTTCATCGGCGGCGCGAATCGCGATTGACATCACACTCGCGCTACGCCTACGCCGCCGTACGCAGGCTGCGCTGCCACATCTCGATGAGATGCTCGCGCTCTTCCGGCGTGTTGAACAGATAGCGGCTCAAACCGTTGAGGAAAGCGTCCTGCTGCGCCTTGCTCATGTCGCTGAAGCGCAACAGCATGGTGGCGACCTTGGCCGCGAAGTGCTCGTTCATGGCGATAAACCTCTGTCTGTAAGGCGTTTTCCCGGCGGTGCCGGACAGAGGAAAAGGTAGGGTCGCGCCGCCGCGCCAACTATCGGACTCGGCCCATTTCGGTCTGCGGCTCAGCGATCATCCTCGCCGCCAGCGGCGTGACTGCGCGACTGCTGCGACGCCTGGATCAACCCCTGCGCCATGGCGTACTGAAAGACATCCACGTCGCGTTCGAGCCCGAGCTTGCGCATGGCCGACATCTTTTGCGTGCTGACCGTCTTGCGGCTGCGTCCGACGCGCGCGCCGATCTCCGCCACCGACAGGCCTTCGGCGAACATCCTCAGCACTTCGGTTTCGCGCTTGGTGAGCTTGCCGCCAGTCTCGAGGGTCTCTTCGCCCTGTGCCTGTTCGACCAGCCGCGCGGCTTCCGGCGACAGATAATCGCGGCCATCGTACGCGGCGCGGATCGCGACCTCCAGGCAATCGTGCGGATCGGCCTTGCTCACGATGACGCGCACGCCGATATCCAGCACGCTGCGCAGCACCCACGGGCTTTCCACGCCGGTCAGCACCACCAGCCGCACCTGCGGGAACCGGCGGCCAAGGAAACGCAACAACGCAATGCCGTCGCCGTAGCGGCCCTTGGGCATGGAGAAGTCCGTGACCACCACGTCCACCGCCTGCCGGCCCAACAGCTCCACCAGTCCGGTGGAATCGCGCACCAGGCCGGCGACGGCCATGTCGCGCACGCCGGACAGCATGTGCTCCATGCCGGCCAGGAGAACCGGATGATCATCGGCGATGACGACGCGTATGCTCACGACGGGATGCTCCGGGCAGAAGAAAGAATCGGGACGGCGGCCAGCTTGCCCCGCTCCGCGCGACGGCCTATATAGTACGCGCCGCGTCGGGGGGAGCCGCCACGCGTCGCACTCACGCGCTCCAGGAGATCGCCATGCAGAGTTCGCTCATCCGGGTCGCGGTCGCGGACGATCATCCGGTCATCCGCATGGGCGTCGAGGCAACGCTGGACGATGTGCCGACGCTGCGCCGCATCGGCTCGGCCGGCAACTCCACCGAGCTGGTGGCGCTGCTCGATGCGCAGGCCTGCGACGTGCTGGTGACCGACTACGCGATGCCCGGCGGCGACTACGGCGACGGCATGGAGCTGCTTGCCTTCCTGCGCCGGCGTTATCCGGCGCTGGCCATCGTGGTGCTGACCGGCATCGATCGGCCCGCGATGGTGCATGCGCTGCTCGCGCAAGGCATCGATCACATCCTCAGCAAAGCCGACGACATGTCGCACGTACCGGCCGCGGTGCAGGCCGCGCGCGTGGGCCGCCGCTATCTGTCGCCCAGCATCGCGCCGCTGGCGCCGCCGCGCGGCGCCACGCGCCCCGCGGCCAAGCTGTCGCCGCGCGAGAAAGAAGTGCTGTCGCTCTACGTGGGCGGCGCCACCATCAACGAGATCGCCGAAAAGCTCGACCGTCGCAAGCAGACCGTCAGCACGCAGAAAGTCAGCGGCATGGCCAAGCTCGGCATCGAGAAAGATGCCGACCTGTTCAAGCACGCGGCGGAACTGGGGCTGCTGCCGCCACCCGACGGACGCTGAGCGCACCGCACGGAAACTCATCGGACGCCGGCAGCCGGCGCCGGCGCATGCGTCGATGCGGCGGGTACCGGATCGGAAGATGCCGGCACCGCCTCTTCGGGCAAAGGCGCCCGCTGCAGCTCGACGCTCCAGCCCTGCTCCACCGCTTCCAGGCGCGCCTTGAGCGCCTGCATGCCCGCATCGTCCAGCGCATCGCTCGCGGGCAAGGTCACGGCGATGTGATGCTGCGTGGCGTCCACCGCCACCTCGGCGGCTGGCTCCGCCAGCACGCCGCGAACGTGGGCGGCGATCCACGGCGCGGATTGGCGCTGCAGTTGCGCGGTGAGCTGGCTCAGCTCGTTCACGCGCAGGCGCAGCTCGTCCAGGTCGGCACGGTCGCGGCTGAGGTTGTCGCTCGCTTCCAGGGTCTGGCGCACCACGACGTCGGCGTCGCGGCGCAAGCGTTGCGACAGGCGTCGTCCCAGCTCGGCCTGCGCGTCGGCGATATAGGCGGGCACCATCGCCACGACGGTCACCTCATAGCGCTGGCCGGAGCGCTCCGTCTTCAGCTGCTCGATGCTGCCGCCACGCTCGGCCAGATAGCTCTGCACGACACTGCGCGCCTGATTGGCGGCCACGGTCTGTTCGGCAATGTCGCGCAAGGCGAAGCCCAGCGGCACGGCCAGCAGCGCGAAGGTACCGACGATCACCGCGCCCTGCCACGCGGTGTGCTGCGGCGAATTGCCGATGCCGAAGCCATACCACTTGGCGATGAGGGTGACGCTGAGCGCGATCGCCAGCAAGTTGGTCATGAACAGGAAGAACGCACCGCCGGCGATCGCCATGTCGCCCGTGGCCAGACCGAACGCGACCACCGCCAACGGCGGCATCAGCGCGGTGGCGATGGCCACGCCGACGATGGCCTCGCCCTTGCGGGTGATCACCGCATAGCCGCCGGCAAGACCGGAGAAAACGGCCACCAGCAGATCGAACAAAGTGGGCTGGGTGCGCGCGAGGATCTCGCTGGTCGCTTCCTTCAGCGGCGACAGCCATACGATGCTCATCGCCGTCGCCAGTGCCAGGCCTACGCCTGCGGCCAGCGCGAGCAGCGAGCAGCGAGCGCCCCATCATGCGGAAATCCACCACGCTCAGCGAAAAGCCCAGCTGCACGATCGGCCCCATCAGCGGCGAGATGAGCATCGCGCCGATGACCACCGCGGCCGACGACTGCAAGAGGCCGAGGATGGCGATGCCGCAGGACATGATCGCCATGAAGGCATAGCGTGGCGAGAGGCCGCCGCCGTCGGCCACGTTGGCCATCACCGCCGCGTGATCGACACTGCTGATCAGACGCGCGCGGGCAAGCCGCAGTCGCCACGCGACCGGCGCTTCCGTGTTTCCTGTAGATGGCTGCTCGTGCATGGTCATGGCCCGGGTGAAGGAGAACGCGACGTTCCGGCCCGGGCGGCAAGCCGCCGGGACGGAACGATGAGTGAATCGGATCGAGCGGCAGCGCCGCTCAGGCGAAGCGGCAGCCCTGCCAGAGCACCTTCACGCTGGCGCCGGCGCGGGCCTCGATCTCGGCGAGACTGTTGGCGATGTCCACCGCCAGGTGCAGATCGCAGTTCAGCAGCAGCGGTTGCTTGTCGCGCCAGACGTGCCAGCGATCCTGCGGCGCGCGCATGAGGTGATAACTGATCGGATCGCGCACGAGCAAGGCTCCATCGGACCCCCTGGTCCGTTGCCCGCATCATCGGAAAGCGGCCGTACGCGAAGTATCGGACGCGGCCCATTTCGTGCGCGCCTAGACCTGCGCTTCCAGCTCGGCCTCGAAGCGGCGCAGCACCGCATCGAGCCGTTCGATCAGATGCCGGATATCCTGCGCCGGCACGCCGGAACCTTCGTCGCGCAGGCGCGTTTCGAGCGCCGCGCACTGCTCGCCGGCATCGCGCTCACCCATCATCAGCAGGACGCCTTTGAAGCTGTGCACGATGTCGAGCAGGGCCTGTCCGTCGCGCGCGCGGTTCGCCTCGTCCAGGCGGATCAGATCATGTCGTCCGGTATCGACGAAGGCGCGGCGCACCTTTTCAGGAAAACGCGGCGGCGCGGCAGCCGGCGCAGGCTGCGGCACGACCCGCTCGCCCGCCGGCGCGGGCACCAGATGCGCAAGCGCTTCATCCAGCCGTTCCAGCGACAAAGGCTTGAGCAGCAGATCGGTGATCCCGGCCGCCTTGCAGCGCGCCCGCTCGCTGGCCAGCGCGGTCGCGGTAATCGCCAGGATCGGTACATCGCGTTCGCGCTCGCGCAAGGCGCGCGCGAACGCATAGCCGTCCATCACCGGCATGCTGATATCGGTCAGTACGGCCGCATACGTCGCCGGCTCCCAGCGGCGCAGCGCTTCCTCGCCGTTCTCCGCGCTGTCGACGGCGAAGCCGAGTTCTTCCAGCTGTTGCTGGATCAGCTCGCGATTGACGGCATGGTCTTCTACCAGCAGCAGGCGGCCGCGATCCCCGCGATGTTCCGGCACCGCCGGCACGTCTTCGCGCGTGGCAGGCTCCTGCCGGATCGCTGCCAGCAGCGCCTGGCTCGCGTAGCAGGACAGATACGTCGCGCCGTCGCGTACTTCGGGCACCAGCGGGCCGTTGGCGTGGGCGTGAATGACGCGGCCATGCCGCGCGAGCAACGCGCGTTCGTCGTCTTCGCTCCATGTACGCAGCTCGCCGAAGATCAGCAGCACTTCGCCTTCCGCCGGCGCTTCGACCGGCTGTGCGATCACCGTCACCGTGGCGCCCCAGCCGGACAGCAGCGCACCGATCTCGCTGCGCCACTCGGGCGCGAACGACAACAAGGTGACGCGATGGCCTTGCAGCGGACGTGATGGCGCGGCGGTTTCCGGCACCGGCGCTACTGGCAAGTCCAGCGTGAATACGCTGCCTACCCCGGCCGTGCTTTCGGCGCGCACCTCGCCGCCGAGCAATCGCGCCAGCTGCCGGCACAGGGCCAGCCCCAGGCCGCTGCCGCCATAGCGGCGCGAGATGCTCGCATCGGCCTGGGTGAACGGTTCGAACAGCTGCTCCAGCTGCGCGGCGTTCATGCCGATACCCGAATCGATCACCTGGAAGCGCAGCCGCGGCGTCTCCGCCTGCGCCGCCGATACGCGCAACACGATGCGGCCCGACTCGGTGAACTTCACTGCGTTGCTCAGCAGGTTGTTGACGATCTGGCGGATGCGATGCGCGTCGGAGACATAGCTGCGCGCCAGCGATGCGTCGACGGCGTAGAACAGCTTTACGCCCTTGCGCTGCGCCTCCGGCGCGTACAGCAGCGCGGCCTGCTCCACCAGCGGGCGCAGGGCGAACGGCGCGTTGGCGATGTCGAGCTGACCGGCTTCGATCTTGGAGAAATCCAGTACGTCACTGATGATCGCCAGCAAGGCGTCAGCGGACAGGCGGATACGTTCGATGCGCTCGCGCTGCGGCGCTTCCAGCCGCGAGCGCGACAGCAGCTCGAGATGACCGAGCACGGCGTTGAGCGGCGTGCGGATCTCGTGGCTCATCGTCGCGACGAAAGCGCTCTTGGCGCGGCTGGCCGATTCGGCAGCCTGGCGCGCCTGTTCCGAATCGCGCCGCGCGCGCCGCAGGTTTTCCTCCAGTTCGGCCTGCGCGGTGACGTCCCGCAGCGCGCACACCCATACGGGATGCTCCAGGTACGAGGACAGCGCCATGCCCACCTGGAGGTGTTCGCGGCGGCCGTCCGACGTATCGCGCGTCCACTGGAATTCGTGCAGTTCGGCGGCGCCCTCGGCCTGGACGTGCGCGATGAGATCGGCATAGAGCGTCGAGCTGCCGGCGTCGGCCGGCGCCGTTCCCGCCAGTTCGCGAGCGGCGTCGTTCTCCACCATCGGCGCGCCGCTGGCGCGGTCGAGCAGGCACAAACCCACCGGCGAGGTGCCGATGATGACCCGGCTCAGCGCTTCGCTCGCGTAGACACGCGACGCATCGGCCAGCGCGGGAGCGAAGACGCGGCGATCCAGCCGCGAAAGCAGCATCCAGAGCAAGGCCAGCAGCAGGACGGCTGCACCGGCCAGCGCGCCCAGCTTCGTGCCCTGCTCGGCGAACAGGTCGCTCCAGGTGTAGACGTGCGCCACCGTCCAGTCCACGCCGAGCAAGGGACCGGCCACGAAAAACAGACCACCGCGATGCTCCCTCCGCACGGCGGCATCGCTCTGCGCCGGCGCGCGCGCCGCCGCCACTGCGGCCGCGGCGCCAGCGGGTATCGCACCGTGCTCCAGGACCAGCTGGCCCTGCCCGTCCACCACCAGGAAGCTGCCCGTCGTGGACGCCTCGAGGCGCGTCTTGATGTAATCCAGCGATTCGAACACCACGCGGCGGAAGTAAGGCTTGCCGCCTGCGCTCAGCGTCAGCAGGCCGACCAGCGACGGTTGCCCGGTGATCGGGTTGACGCCGTAGTAGGACACGACGCGCTCGCCCGCGAACGAGCTGGCGACCGGTCCGGTACGCGGCTGTGCACCTCGCAGATGCGCCTCGCCCTCGCGTAGCAGCGTGAAAGCCTGCGCGCGCGTGCTCACCTTCAGCGCCTGCAGCAGTTGCGCCTCGTCGCGTACACCGGTGATGGCGAACAGCGTGCCGGAGGGTTCGTAGGCATAGGCAACGATCGCGCCGCGCGCCTGTACCGCGGTAACGGTGACGGCGGTATAGGCGGAGTACTCCTTGAGCATCGCCAGGTAGGCGGCGAGCTTCTCCGGCGGCATCGCGGCGGTGCCGTCGCCCAGCGCCAGCCACGGCGCGGCCAGTTTGCCTTCGGCCACGATTTCCAGTTGCTCGCCGTGCGCGGCGAACGCCTGCGCCAGCGCCATACCGCTGCGGGCAAGGCTCGCCTGCTGTGTCGCCCACAGCAGGTCGTTGGCGTTCATGCTGCTGGCGTAGGCACGATCGCGCTGAGCCAGGAAGTAGTCGATGGCGACCTGTCCGTCGTGGAAGACCTGGCGATGCCGCGCGTGGAAATCGCCGACGAGGGACGCGGCGCCGGCCAGCATGGTCACGACGATCAGCAGGCTCAGCAGCCCGCCGCCGCCGAACAGCAGCCGGCGGTAATGGCGGCGCAGCCCTTCGATATCGCCGGTGGGCGCGCCCGGCTGGACGTGCGTGGCATCGCGCTGGCTCATCGAAACCGGTCTCCCTGGGTGGCCGCGGCGTCCGGCCCCGGTCCGGCGTGAATCTAGCCCATCCGCGAGCCACGCGGTGCGATGGGGTAGGCCAGCCCTTCGAGTTGAACGCGGCGCGGCGGGCCATGCCAGTGGAGGCAAGGCCCGCCGGTCCCGAATAAGAGTTGCCCGCGGCTCCGATCCGCCCGTGATGGCGTCCTTTGCCGGCATTCCCTGATCAACGACGGGTGGCGTACCTGGGAGTGGAGCCGCCGCCCGACCGCGGGCGGGGGCCACTGTAGGCAGGCGCGCCGTGCCTGCCTATCGGACCTGGCCCAGGACGCGCCCCTCCTACACGTTTTCCCGGGCGCGCGTCGGCGCGGCCCGGCATACACGCGCAAACGCGAGTGTTCCAATCCATTCCGGCGACGGCGCGGCGGCCCGAGTGGCGGCTCGCCCGGATCGATCGACGCAGGCATGGCGTTGCGCATGGACGGGGAGCGGCAGGGAGCGAGGACGATGCATGCCATGCCTGCTCGCGACGACCCGGGGCACGGCCGCCGTGCCGTTCGCCACCCGGCCGCCCATGAAAAAAGCCGCCGGGCGAACCCGGCGGCTTTCGGTGCGGATGCGGAATACCGCGCCGCTTACTTGCCGCCTTCCTTTTCCATCAGCTTCGCCACCATGCTCGCCGGCACTTCCTCGTAATGGTCGAACTCCATGGTGAAGGTGCCGCGGCCGCTGGTGGCCGAACGCAGGAAGTTGATGTAGCCGAACATCTCCGCCAGCGGCACGAAGCCCTGCACGAAGGCGTTGGTGCCGCGCTGGCCCTGGTCGCTGACCGAACCGCGGCGGCGGTTGATGTCGCCGATCACGTCGCCGAGGTAGTCGGCTTCGGTGACCACTTCCAGGCGCATCACCGGCTCCAGCAGCTTCGGCTTGGACATCTTGTGCGCTTCGCGGAAGCACGCCTTGCCGGCGATTTCGAAGGCCAGCGCGGACGAGTCCACGTCGTGGTACTTGCCGTCGACCAGGCGCGCCTTGAAGTCGAGCACTTCGTAGCCGGCCACCTGGCCTTCGCGCGACTCCACCATCACGGCGTGTTCCACCGCCGGGATGTACTCGCGCGGCACGCGGCCGCCGACGATTTCGTCGGAGAAGATCACGCCGCTGCCCGGCTCGCCCGGTTCGAAGATGATCTTCACTTCGGCGAACTGGCCCGAACCACCAGACTGCTTCTTATGGGTGTAGGTGTGCTCGACGGTGTTGCCGAACGCTTCGCGGAAGCTCACGCGCGGCTTGCCCATGTTGGCGTCCACGCCAAGCTCCGTGCGCATGCGGTCGATGGTGATTTCCAGGTGCAGCTCGCCCATGCCCTTGAGCACGGTCTCGCCGGTTTCCTTGTCCACTTCGAGCTTCAGCGACGGATCGGCCTTCACCATCTTGTAGAGCGCGGTGGAGAGCTTGTCGATGTCGTTGCGGTTCTTCGGCTCCACCGCCACGCTGATCACCGGATCGGGGAAGCGCATGCGCTCCAGCAGCACCGGATGGGCCGGATCGGTGAGCGAGTCGCCTGTCTCGGTTTCCTTCAGCGAGACGAAGGCGCAGATATCGCCGGCACGCACTTCCTCGATGTCCTTGGTGGCATTGGCCTGCACTTCCACGATGCGGCCGATGCGCTCCTTCTTGCCGCGCGTGACGTTCTGCAGGGTGTCGCCCTTCTTGATCACGCCGGAGTAGACGCGGCAGAAGGTCAGGCTGCCGAACTGATCGTTGATTACCTTGAAGGCCAGCACGCGCGCCGGCGCGTCGTCCACCACGCCCTGCTCACCGACGGCATGGCCATCCTCGTCGACCAGCGCGATGCCGCCGTTCTCGCCGGGGTACGGCATGTAGTCGATCACCGCGTCCAGCAGCTGCTGCACGCCCTTGTTGCGGTAGGACGAGCCGCAGAACACCGGCACCAGCTTGCCGCTGACGCAGCCCTTGCGGATCGCCTTCTTCAGCACTTCCATGCTGAAGTCGCCGCTCTTGACGAAGGTTTCCACGTCGCCGGCATGCAGCAGCTTGTCGAACGCCTCGTCGTCCATTTCCAGGGCGCGCTCGATGGTTTCTTCATGCAGCTTGGTCAGGTTGGCGACCCACTCGCGGTCGCCCGCGGCGGAGAACTGGCACTTCGGATGGCTGGCGACCTGGTCCAGCGGGATGGTTTCCCAGGTGCTGTCCTTGTCGTCGCCCTGCCACACGTAGGCGACACCGGCCACCAGGTCGGCCATGCCGATGAATTCGTCGTGGCTGCCCAGCGGTACCTGGCACAGCAGCGCGTTGGCGCCCAGGCGATTCTTGATGCCCTCGACGGCGTGCTTAAAGTTCGCGCCGATGCGGTCCATCTTGTTGACGTAGCACATGCGCGGCACGTTGTACTGGTCGGCCAGGCGCCAGTTGGTCTCGGTCTGCGGTTCCACACCGGCCACGCCATCGAACACGACCACGGCACCGTCGAGCACGCGCAGGCTGCGGTTCACCTCGATGGTGAAGTCCACGTGCCCGGGGGTGTCGATCACGTTGATCTGGTGGCCCTTCCATTCGGTCGACACGGCGGCCGACTGGATGGTGATGCCGCGCTTGCGCTCCTGCTCCAGGTAGTCCGTGGTGGTGGAGCCCTTGCCGTCCTTGGTGTCGTGCACGTCCACGATCTGGTGCTTCTTGCCCGTGTAGTACAGGACGCGTTCGGTCGTGGTGGTCTTGCCGGCGTCGATGTGGGCGATGATGCCGATGTTGCGGTAGAGCGAGAGCGGTTTCTGGCGTGCCATGCGGCCGGTTCCGGGTAGGTAGGTGGATGGGTGGGTTGAATGGATAGCCGCCTAATGTGAGGGGTAAGCCTTTCAGAATCCAGTGGGGTCCCATGGCGATCTTGTGAAAGTCCGGCCCGCGGGCGCCCCTCGGCGGCCCCCAAACCTACGTCCCCGTACGGGCAAATCCGCGCCAGTTGGCTAAAATGCCCGGCTTTCACGCCCCAAGACGGACCCGAGACTCGTGATCATCAACCCCAAGATCCGCGGCTTCATCTGCGTCACCGCCCACCCCACCGGCTGCCGGGAAAACGTGCTCGAGCAGATCGGGATCACCCGCCAGGCGGGCGTTTCCGCGGACGGCCCCAAGCGGGTGCTGGTGATCGGCGCGTCCACCGGCTACGGGCTGGCCTCGCGCATCGCCGCGGCGTTCGGCTACGGGGCGGCCACCCTGGGCGTGTTCTTCGAGAAGCCATCCAGCGAGGCCAAGCCCGGCACGGCCGGCTGGTACAACGCCTGGGCCTTCGACGAGGCGGCCAAGCAGGCCGGCCTGTACAGCAAGTCGATCAACGGCGACGCCTTCGCCGACGAGACGCGCGAGCGCGCCATCGAGATCATCAAGAACGAGATGGGCGGCCCGATCGACCTGGTGGTCTATTCGCTGGCCTCGCCGGTGCGCAAGCTGCCGGGTTCCGGCGAGGTGGTGCGCTCGGCGCTCAAGACCATCGGCGAGACCTTCACCGCCACCTCGGTCAACACCGACAAGGACGAGGTCATCCAGGCCTCGGTCGAGCCCGCCACCGAGCAGGAGATCAAGGACACCATCACCGTGATGGGCGGCGAGGACTGGGCGCTGTGGATCGACGCCCTGAGCCAGGCCGGCGTGCTGGCGGCGGACGCCAAGACCATCGCCTACAGCTACGTAGGCACCGAGATCACCTGGCCGATCTACTGGCACGGCACCCTGGGCAAGGCCAAGCAGCACCTGGACGAGACCGCGCTCAAGCTGCGCCAGCGCCACCCTGGCCTGGACGCCCGCGTCGGCGTGATGAAGTCGGTGGTGACCCAGGCCAGCGCGGCGATCCCGGTGATCCCGCTGTACGTGTCCCTCGCCTTCCGCATCATGAAGGAGAAGGGCATCCACGAAGGCTGCATCGAGCAGGCCAACCGCCTGTTCCACCAGTTCCTGTATCGCGCCGACGGCAAGCCGGCACCGACCGACGCCGAAGGCCGCCTGCGCCTGGACGACTGGGAGCTGCGCGAGGACGTCCAGCAGGCCTGCAAGGCGCTGTGGCCGACCGTGACCACCGCCAACCTGAAAGAC
The DNA here is from genome assembly GCF_055814425.1 of Dyella sp. CR10. Taxonomy (NCBI): domain Bacteria; kingdom Pseudomonadati; phylum Pseudomonadota; class Gammaproteobacteria; order Lysobacterales; family Rhodanobacteraceae; genus Dyella; species Dyella sp. CR10. Next base: position 1,277,744 of record NZ_CP185986.1, on the reverse strand, counting down.
ATCACCGATTACGAGGGCTTCAAGGCGGAATTCCAGAAGCTGTTCGGCTTCGGGCGCAAGGATGTGGATTACGCGGCCGAGGTGAATCCCGACGTGCATTTCGACGTCGTGCAGCTCTGACCGCCGCCGCACCATTCGCCTGAAAAAGGGCGCCTCCCCATGGGGGGTGCCCTTTTTCTTTTCCGCTCAACCGTCGCACAGCGGCTCGGCAGCCGCCGCCTTCGGCTTGGCCGGCAGCACCCGCTTCTTCTTCGCCACGACCGCCGGCTTCGCGCCGTTCCCGGGTGCGGGCACATGCCGAGGCCCCACGCGCTTGCTCTTGGCGATGGCGGCTTTCTTGGTACCGGCGGCGGCGCGCGGCTTGCACTTGCCCAGCGGCGCGTCGTCCGTCGCGGCGGGTTTGCCGGCATCCGTCATCGCCGCCCCTGCACCGGCGGCCGCCAGTGCGGCACCGGCGGCGAGCGGCGCCGCCTTGTCGCCGCGCGAGGACGGATCGTCAGCCGCCGGCGAGGATGCCGCGACGGGCGCCGCGACAGCAGCGGCCGGCGCCAGCGGCGCGTTCGGCAAGGTATCCGTGCGATGCGCGGCCGCCGCCATGGCCGCGGCAGGCGCGGCGAAGCTCCAGCGCACGCCCAGATTGGCGGCGTGGCTGTTGCCGCGGCTGGCGATATCGGCGGTGTAGTAGGCGTAGGCGCTGGCCTGCGGCGAGATGTCGAAGGCCAGACCCGCGCCGGCCTGCCAGTGGTTGTTCACGCCGGGCGTGCCGCGCACGCCGAAGCCCACGTCCGGTGCGCCGGCGAAGGCGACGCTGGCGGTGGCGTCGGAGTCGGCGCGGGTGTCGTGCAGGTAGCGCAGCAGGAAGATCGGATGGATCTGCGTGCCATTGGGCTGTTTCGCGAAATCGCCGATCACGCGCAGGCCCGCGCCGTACGCCATGCTGCTGGCTCGCGTGCGGCCGACCGCAAGAGCGGCGTCGCCCGCGCCCTGTTCGGTGAAGGCGTCGTACTTCACCTTGGCGTAGTACGCGCCGACGAACGGCTCCAGATGCCACGCGCCGCTGTTGAAGCGGTAGCCGCCTTCCACGCCCGCATTGAGCGACTTGCCGTCGTAGCGCGAACTGGCGCGCGAATCGAACAGCGGCCCGACATGGATGGTGCGGTCGCCGCTGGCGCGCTGCCAGCCGTACGAGGCCGCGCCTTCCACCCACCACTCCTGCGCCGGCATGTACAGCGCGTGCACGCCGACGGCGTACTGGTCGACGTCGACGTAGTCGCGGCGGCTGTCCACCTGCGTGCGCGAGTTGGCGAAGCTGGCGTGCGCGCCCAGACGCAGATCCGAGCCGACCGAGGTATCCACGCCCGCGATCACGCCGCGGATGCGGTAATCGGTTTCGGCCACGCCATGGGTCGCATCGCGGCTGGAGCTGTAGGTATACGGCTCGGCCCATGCCGCCGTGCCCTGCTCGCCCGTGTCGCGCGCCAGCTTCAGGCGATGGAACACGGTATCGAGGAACTGGCCCTGGCCGTTGAGCTCGTAGCGCGCGGACGACGCGTAGGTCTCGCCGGTCAGCGTCTCGAACGAACCGATCACCTGGTCGTTGGTGAGGCCGCGCGCGTAGCCCAGCAGCGTGGTCAGACGCTGCGGCGTCTGCTGCGAAATCGTCTGCAGCGCCGTCGCCATCGCCACCTGGTTGGAAGACAGGCCGGGGTACTGGTTGAACGGCGTACCGCCCGTCGGAGTGCCGCCGCTGCCGGCCTGGGTCAGGGTCAGCAGCACCGCGTTGCCCTGCGCCGTCACGCTGGCGTTGAGGAACGGCAACACGTTCTGCACCACGCTGGTATAGCTGCCGCTGACGCCGCCGGTGGCGTTGAGGATGGTGTAGGTCGTGGTCGGCCCGTACGAACCGGCCGTCGGCAGCGCCACCAGCTGGCCGCCGAGCGTGGCGGCACCGTTGACCTGGATGTGATCGCTGGTGCCGGTCGCGGTGGTGCGGATGTCGGTGATCGCGCTCGGGCCGCTGCTCAAGCCGCCGAGCGTGATGGTGCTGCCGGCAGCGCCGCTGCCGGCCGCCGCGCCGGTGGCGCCGGGCACGCCGCTGGGCGCGAGCGTGCCGGCCAGCGTAACGTTGCCACCCAGCGTGCCGCTGCCGACCAGCGCGCCGCCGCTCGCGACGGTCGCCGGACCGCTGAGGCTGGCGTTGCTGTTCACCACCAGGTTGCCGCCGATCGTGCTGCCGCCGAGGAAGCTCGCCGCGGTGCCGCCGGCGACGCTCAGCGTGCCGCCGGTGCCGACGTTGAGGTTGTCGATGTTGTTGAAGGAACCGGCCGGCAAGGTCGCTTCGCCACTGCCGGTGAGATTGAGCGCGGTGCCGGCGCCCTGCCCGTTGACCGTGCCGGTGACGCCGCCCAGCTGCGCATAGTTCACATTGACCGCGCTGCCCGCGCCCAGGTTGAGCGTGCCGGCCAGCGGGCCGGTCACCGTCGCGCTGCTGCCGCTGCCTTGCAGATTGGCGGTAGCGCCCGTACCGATGCTGATGCCGCCGCTGTACGGCGAGGTGGCAGTGAGCGTGCCGCCGTTCACTGCCAGCGCGCCACCGAAGCCGCCCAGCGTGCCGCCGAGCGTGAGCGTGCCGCTGCCCTCTTTCGCCAGCGTGCCGCTGCCGCTGAGGGCGCCGCTCAGGCCTAGATCCTGTGGGCCCTGCACGGTGAGTCCGCCGCTGCCGATGCTGACGTTGTTGGCGAGCGTCACCGCCGTATCGGATTGCAGCGTGCCGCCGTTGGCCGTCAGCGTGCCGGTGCCCAGTGCGGTCGCATTGCCCACCACCAGGTTGCCGCCGCCCAGCGCGACGCCGCCGCTGAAGGTGTTCGCACCGTTCAAGGTGAGCGGCGCGCTGCCGCCCACGTTCACGGCGCCGCTGCCGGAGATCGTGCCGCCGAGGGTCAGCGCCTGTGCGCCGCCGACGTTGAGCGCGGCGCCGAGCATGACGTCATTGGCCACCGTGAGCGGCCCCGTCGCATCGAGCGTAGTGGCACCGGCGACGTCGAGCGCGCCGGTACCCAGCGCCGAGGCATTGCCCAGCACCAAGCCGCCGCCGTTGCTGGTGACGCCGCCGGTGAACGTGTTGGCACCGCCCAGGGTGAGCGTCGACGTACCGTCCTTGATCAGGCTGCCGCCGCCGCTGATCGCACCGCCGAGCGTAAGCGCGCCGCCCGCACCCGGCAGCGTCAGCGCGCTGCCGCCGCCGAGCGCGATCGCGTTGCCCACCGTGACCGGCGCGGTCGCGTCGAGCGTGGCCGCGCCATTGACGTTCAAGCTGCCCGTGCCCAGCGCCGTGGCCGTGCCGAGGATCACGCCGCCGCCGTTGAGCGTGACGCCACCGCTGAAGGTGTTGGCGCCGCCGAGCGTGAGCATCGAGGTGCCGTCCTTGATCAGGCTGCCGCTGCCGCTGACAGTGCCGCCCAGGTTCACCGCGCCGCTCGCGCCGGGCAGCGTGAGTGCCGCGCCGCCGTTGAGAGCGACGTTGTTGGCCACGTTCAGCGCCGTGGTGGCATCGAGCGTCGCCGCGCCGTTGACGGTGAGCGCGCCGCCGCCGAGCGCGGTGGGGCTGCCGAGCAGCAGGCCGCCCGCGTTGAGCGTGACGCCGCCGCCGAAGCTGTTGTTGCCCGACAGCGTCTCGATGCCCGTGCCGTTCTTGATCAGGCTGCCGCTGCCGCTGATGGTGCCGGCGAAGCTCTGGTTGGTGGCGTCGCCGAAGGCCAAGGCGTTGGCGCCGAGATTGACGCCGCCGCCAGCACCGCTCAGGGCGCCGATGGTCTGCGTGCCGCCGGCCGCGCTCAGATCCAGCGTGCCGGTACCGTTGAGCGTCACTGCGCCGGTGGCCGCGAGGCTGCCGCCCGCGCCCAGCGCCAAAGTGCCGGCGTTGATGGTCGTGCCGCCGGTATAGGTGTTCGCGCCGTTCAAAGTCAGCGTCGCGGTGCCGCCCTTGACCAGGCTGCCGCTGCCGCTCACTGCGCCGTTCAAGCCGAGCGCGCTGCCGCCGAGTACGTCGAGCGCGGCGCCCGCGCCGAGCGTGACGCTGTTGGCCAGCGTGACCGGACCGCTCGCGTCCAGCGAAGCGGAGGCACCGACATTGAGTGCGCCCGTGCCGAGCGCCGCATTGTTGCCTACCACCAGGCCGCCGCCATTGAGCGTGATGCCGCCGCTGAAGGTGCTGGCGCCGGTCAGCGTCTGCACGCCGGTGCCGTCCTTGATCAGCCCGCCGCTGCCGTTGATGGCGCCGGCGAACACGTTATTGGCGGTACCGCCGAGGGTCAGGCTGGCGGCGCCCAGGTTGACCGTGCCGCTGACGCCGGCCAGCGCGCCGATGGTCTGGTTGCCCGCCGCACTGATGTCGAAGGTGCCGCTGCCGCCGAGCGTCACCGTGCCGGTGGAACTCAAGCTGCCGCCCGCGCCCAGGGCGAGCGTGCCGGCGTTGATGGTGGTGCCGCCGGTGTAGCTGTTGGCGCCGGTGAGGGTCAGCGTGGTGGCGCCGTCCTTGATGAGGCCGCCGCTGCCGGCGATCGCGCCGCCCAGGGTGAGCGGCGTGCTGCCCAGCACGTCGAGGTTGGCATTCAAGGTGACGGCGTTGGCCACGTTGAGCGCCGTCGTGGCGTCGAGCGTCGCCGCACCATTGACGGTAAGCGTGCCGGAACCCAGCGCGCCGGCATTGCCCAGGCTCAGTCCACCCGCGTTGAGCGCGACGCCGCCGCTGAAGCTGTTCGCACCGGTGAGGCTTTGCACGCCCGCGCCGTCCTTGACCAACCCGCCGGTGCCGGAAATCGTGCCGCCGAAGATGGTATTGCTGACGCCATTGAGGGTGAGCGTGCTACCGCCCAGGCTCACCGTGGTACCGGCCCCTCCGACCAGCGCACCGATCGCCTGGTTGCCGCCGCCAGCGATATCGAAAGTGGCGCCAGGATTGACCAGCGAGACCAGGCCGGTCGCGCTGAGGCTGCCGCCGGCGCCGATCGCCAGCGTGCCGGCATTGATCGTGGTGCCGCCGGTGAAGGTGTTGGTGCCGGTCAGCGTCTCGGTGCCGGGACCATCCTTGAACAGGCCGCCGGTACCGGCGATGGAGCCGCTGAACACACCGTTGCCGGTACCGCCGATGGTGAGCGTGTTGTTGCCCATGTTCACCGTACCGCCGCCGGTGAGCGTGCCGAAGGTCTGCGTGCCGTTGCCGGCGGACAGGTCGAACGTCGCGCCGGTGGCGACGTTCACCAGGCCGCCCGCATTGAGGCTGGCGCCGGCGCCCAGGGCCAGCGTGCCGCTGTTGATCAGCGTATTGCCCAGATAGGTGTTGGTGCCGTCCAAGGTCAGCGTGGCGGCGCCGTTCTTGATCACGCCGCCGCTGCCGGTCAGGTTGCCGCTGAGCGTCAATGCGTTGCTGCCGGCGAAGGTGAGGTCGGCATTGAGCTGCACATTGTTGGACAGCGTCACGGCCGTGCTCGAGTCCAGCGTCGTGCCCACGCCGCCCACCGTGAGTGCACCGGCACCCAGCGCGGTGTTGCTGCCGACGATCAGCCCGCCCGCATTGAGCGCGACGCCGCCGCTGAACGTGTTGTTGCCCGACAGCGTCTCGATACCGCTGCCGTTCTTGATCAATCCACCGGCACCGCCGATGGTGCCGGCAAAGCTCTGGTTGCTCGCGTCGCCGAACGTCAGCGTGCTGCCGCCGAGATTGATGTTGCCCGACGTACCGGCGAGCGCACCGATGGTCTGATTGCCGCCCGCCGAAATGTCGAACGTGCCGGTGCCGCCAAGCGTCACCGCGCCGGTGGAACTGAGGCTGCCGCCTGCACCAATCGCCAGCACACCGCCGAGAATGCTGGTGCCGCCGGTGTAGGTATTGGCGCCTGTGAGGGTGAGCGTGGAACCACCGTTCATGGTGAGGCTGCCGCCACCGGAGAGCACACCGCCCAGCGTCAACGCACCGCCGCCCTGCACGGTCAGGCCCGCGCCCAGCGTGATGTTGTTGGCGAGGCTCACATTGCCATTGGCGGCGAGCGTGCCATTGCCGGCGACGTTGAGCGCGCCGGTGCCCAGCGCGGTGTTGTTGCCCACGATCAGGCCGCCGGCGTTGAGCGTCAGGCCGCCGCTGAACGTATTGGCGCCGCTGAGCGTCTGCACGCCCGTCCCGTTCTTGATCAGCCCGCCGGTACCGCCGATGACGCCGTCGAAACTTGCGTCAGCCGCATCGCCGAAGGTGAGCGTGCTGGCGCCGAGCGTCAGCGCGCTGCCGGCCACGCCCGACAACATGCCGATGGTCTGGTTGCCGCCGGCACTGATGTCGAAGCCGGTACCGGCATTGGCCAGCGACACCGCACCCGTGGCGTTGAGGCTGCCGCCGGCGCCGAGCGCCAACGTGCCGCCGCTGATGAGTGTGCCGCCGGTGTAGGTGTTGGCGCCGGTGAACGTCTCGATGCCGGCGCCGATCTTGGTGACCCCGCCGGTGCCGGCGATCGCACCGCTGAAGGTGCCGTTGGCGGCACCGCCGACGTTGAGCATGTTCGCGCCCATGTTCACGGTGCCGCCGCCGGTCAACGTGCCGAAGCTCTGCGCGCCGTTGCCGGCGGAAAGATCGAAGGTCGCGCCGACGGCGACGTTCACCGTGCCGGTGCTGGCGAGACTGGCCCCTGCGCCAAGCGCCAGCGTGCCGCTGTTGATGAACGTGCCGCCCAGGTAGCTGTTGGTGCCGTTCAAGATCAGCGCGGCGGCGCCATTCTTGATGACGCCACCGTTGCCGCCGAGATTGCCGTTGAGCGTCAGCGCGTTGCTGCCACCGAAGGTGAGATCGGCATTGAGCAGCATGTTGTTGGCGAGCGTGACGGCGGCATCCGCATCCAGTGTGGCACCGCCGACGGTGAGCACGCCGGTGCCGAGCGCCGTGTTGCTGCCCACGGTGAGGCCGCTGCCGGCATTGAGCGTCACGCCGCCGCTGAAGCTGTTGTTGCCCGACAGCGTCTGCACGCCGCCACCGATGACCAGCCCGCCCGTCCCGCCGATACCGCCGGCGAAACTGCCGTTGCCCGCGCCGCCGATCGTGAGCGTGTTGGCGCCGAGATTGACGTTGCCGCCAAGACCGGCGAGCACGCCGATCGTCTGGTTGCCGCCGCCGGAGATATCGAACAAGCCCGTGCCGCCGAGCGTCACCGTGCCGGTGGAACTCAAGCTGCCGCCCGTGCCCAGTGCCAGCGTGCCGCCGAGGATGCTGGTGCCTCCGGTATAGAGGTTGGCGCCGGTGAGCGTCAGCGTGGACGCACCGTTCATGGTGAGGCCGCCGGCGCCGACGATCGCGCCTCCCAGCGTCAACGCGCCATTGCCCTGCACGGCGAGGCCCACGCCGTTGCCGATGGTGATGCCGTTGGCGAGGTTGATGTTGCCGTTGGCGGCGAGCGTGCCGTTGCCGGTGACGTTGAGCACGCCCGTGCCCAGCGCCGTGTTGTTGCCGACCACGAGGCCGCCCGCATTGAGCTGGACGCCGCCGCCGAAGGTGCTGGCGCCGTTAAGCGTCTGGATACCGGCGCCGTCCTTGATGATGCCGCCGCCACCGGTGATCGCACCGGCGAAGCTGGCGTCGGTCGCGCCGAGCGTGAGCAGGTTCCCGCCGAGATTCACCGCGCTGCCTGCCACGCCGGCCAGCGAGCCGATCGACTGGTTGCCGCCGAGGCTCATGTCGAAACTCGCGCCAGCGCCGGTGAGATTCAGCGCGCCGCCGGCGGCAAGGCTGCCGCCGACACCCAGTGCCAGCGTGCCGGCGCCGATGGTGGTGCCGCCGAGATAGGTGTTGGCGCCGGTCAGCGTGACGATGCCCGTGCCGGCTTTGACGATGCCGCCGGTGCCGCCGATCGCGCCGGCAAACGTCGTATTGAGCGCGCCGCCGAAGGTAAGGTTGCGACCGCCCAGCGCGATACTGCTGCCCACGGCGCCGGACAGATCGCCGATAGTCTGGTCGGCTCCCGCCCCGGACAGGTCGAAGGTCGCGCCGACGCCGCCCAGGTTCAACGCGCCTGCCGCAGCGAGGCTGCCGCCGGCGCCCAGCGCCAGCGTTCCCGCGCCGATGACGGTACCGCCCGTATAGGTGTTGGCCGCGTTGAGCGTGAGCTGCGCGCCGCCGTTCTTCACCAGCGCACCCGCGCCGCCGATCGCGCCATTGAAGGTGAGCGGCTGGCCGCCGAGCAGGTTGAGCGTGCCGCCCGCGCCGAGATTCACCGCATTACCCAGCGTCAACGCAGCGGTGCCGTCCAGCGTGACGTTGCCGCCGACGCTTAGCGTGCCGGTGCCCAGCGCCGCGCCATTGCCCAGCAGCAGGCCGCCGGCATTGAGCGCCACGCCGCCCGTGAAGTTGTTGGCACCGGTCAGTGTCTGTATGCCGGCACCAACCTTCACCAAGCCGCCGGCGCCGGTGATCAGACCGCCGAAGGTCTGGCTGGTCGCATTGCCCAGCGTCAGCGTCTGCGCGCCGAGATTGACGGTGCCGCCGAGGCCGGCCAGCGAACCGATGGTCTGGTTCGCGCTACCGCTCAGATCGAACGTGGCGCCGGTGGCGAGCGCGACATCGATGTTCGCGCTGAGGCTTCCGCCCGCCCCCATCGCCAACGTGCCGGCGTTGATGGCCAGGCCACCGCTGAAATCGTTGGCGCCGTTCAAGGTGAGCAGCGATGCGCCGCTCTTGATCAGGCCGCCCGCACCGGTCAGCCCACCGTTGAACACCAGCGGCTGGCCGCCGAGCACGTTGAGCGAACCGCCTGCGCCGAGGCTGATCGCATTGCCTAGCGTGAGGCCCAGCGATGCATCCAGCGTGACGTTGCCGCCGACATTCAACGCACCTGTGCCGAGCGCGCTGCCATTGCCCAGCAACAGTCCGCCGGCATTGAGCGCGAGACCGCCGCCGAAACTGTTAGCGCCGTTCAAGGTCAGCAGCGCGCCGCCGTTCTTCACCAGCGCACCCGCGCCGCCGATCGCGCCATTGAACGTGAGGGCCTGCCCGCCGAGCAGATTGAGTGTGCCGCCAGCGCCGAGATTCACCGCATTGCCGAGCGTCAATGCGCCGGTGCCGTCCAGTGTGACGTTGCCGCCCACGCCGAGCGTGCCGGTACCCAATGCCGCATCGTTCCCCAGCAGCAGGCCGCCGGCATTGAGCGCCACGCCGCCGGTGAAGTTGTTGGCGCCAGTCAGCGTCTGCACGCCGGCACCGACCTTCACCAAGCCGCCGGCGCCGGTGATCAGGCCACCGAAACTCTGGCTGCCTGCGTTGCCGAAAGTGAGCGTGTTGCCGCCCAGATTGACCGTGCCACCGAGACCGGAGAGCGTGCCGATGGTCTGGTTCGTGCCGCCGCTAAGATCGAACGTGGCGCCGGTCGCGAGCCCGACATCGACATTGGCGCTGAGGCTGCCGCTCGCGCCCATCGCCAGCGTGCCGGCGTTGATGGCCAGGCCACCGCTGAAATCGTTGGCGCCGTTCAAGGTGAGCAGCGATGCGCCGCTCTTGACCAGACCGCCCGCACCGGTAAGCCCACCGTTGAACACCAGCGGCTGGCCGCCGAGCACGTTGAGCGAACCGCCTGCGCCGAGGCTGATCGCATTGCCTAGCGTGAGACCCAGCGACGCATCCAGCGTGACGTTGCCGCCGACATTCAACGCGCCTGTGCCGAGTGCACTGCCGTTGCCCAGCAACAGTCCGCCGCCATTGAGCGCGAGGCCGCCGCCGAAAGTGTTGGCGCCATTCAAGGTCAGCAGCGCGCCGCCGTTCTTCACCAACGCACCCGCGCCGCCGATCGCGCCATTGAACGTGAGCGGCTGACCACCGAGCAGGTTGAGCGTGCCGCCTGCGCCGAGATTCACCGCGTTGCCCAGCGTCAACGCACCGGTGCCATCCAGCGAGACGTTGCCACCCACGCCGAGCGTGCCGGTGCCCAGCGCCGCGCCGTCGCCGAGCAGCAAGCCGCCCGCATTCAAGGCCACGCCGCCACCGAAGGTGCTCGCGCCGGCGAGCGTCTGAATGCCGCTGCCGAGTTTCACCAGGCCACCGCTGCCCGCGATGCTGCCGGCAAAGCTGGTATCGCCAAGGCCATTGAGCGTGAGCGTGCGCGCGCCGAGATTGATCGAACCGCCGAGACCGGCCAGCGAACCGATCGCCTGATCCGTGCCGGCGCCGGAGAGATCGAGACTGGTGCCGGCCGATAGGGTGAGGCCGGCGCCCGGCGACAGACTGCCGCCCGCACCCAGCGCCAGCGTGCCGCCGAGAATGGACAGGCCGCCGCTGAGCGTGTTCGCGCCGCCGAGCGTCAACGTCGATGCACCGCTCTTGAGCAGGCTGCCGGCGCCGGACAGGCCGCCGTTCAAGGTCAGCGCCGAGCTGCCCAGCAGATTGAGCGAGCCGCCGGCACCGATGGCGATGTCGTTGTTCAGCGCGAATGCGCCGCTGGTATCCAGCGTGGCGGTGCCGCCCACGTTCAGCGCCCCCGTACCGAGCGCACCGGCATTGCCCAGCAGCAGGCCGCCGCCGTTGAGCGCGAAACCACCGCTGAAGCTGTTGAGGCCGTTCAAGGTCAGCAGCGCATTGCCGCTCTTGGCCAGACCGCCGGTACCGCCGATCGCGCCGTTGAAGGCCAATGCCTGCCCGCCGAGCAGACTGAGCGACGTGCCCGCACCGAGATTGATCGCGTTGCCGAGCGAGAGACCGATCGATGCATCGAGCGTCGCGTTGCCGCCGACGTTCAACGCGCCGCTGCCCAGGGCGGCGCCATCACCCAGCATCAGGCCGCCGCCATTGAGCGCCAGGCCGCCGCTGAACGTGCTGGCGCCGTTCAAGGTCAGCAGTGCGCTGCCGGTCTTGGTCAGGCCGCCGGCGCCGCCGATCAAGCCGTTGAAAGTAAGCGCCTGCCCGCCGAGCAGGTTCAACGATGTACCCGCGCCAAGATTCACCGCGTTACCGAGCGACAGGCCGACCGACGCATCGAGCGTCGCATTGCCGCCCACGTTCAGCGCGCCCGCGCCGAGGGCGCCGCCGTTGCCCAGCATGAGGCCGCCGCCGTTGAGCGAGAGGCCACCGCCGAAGCTGTTGGCGCCATTCAAGGTGAGCAGCGCGCCGCCGCTCTTGACGAGGCCGCCGACGCCGGCGATCGCGCCATTGAATACCAGCGGCTGACCGCCCAGAAGATTGAGCGTGCCGCCCGCACCGAGATTCACCGCATTGCCCAGCGACAGGCTCAGCGAGCTATCGAACGAAACATTGCCGCCGACGTTCAGCGCGCCGCCGCCCAGTGCCGAGCCGTTCGCCACCACCAGACCGCCCGTGTTGAGCGCCACGCCTCCGCCGAACGTGTTGGCGCCGGAAAGCGTGATCGGCGCCGTGGCGTCGATGGCCAGCCCGCCCGTGCCGGACAGCACGCCGCCGAGGCCGAAGTTGTTCGCGCCGCTGAGCGAGAAGCTGCCGTTGAGCGCGATGTTGTTGCCCAGCGACAAGCCGGCGGCCGACGCCGCCAGCGCGCCACCGTTGACGGTGAGCGAACCGGTGCCGAAAACGTTGGCGTTGTCGAAGTTGACGAGACCGTCGTTGAACGTGGCGTCGGCGCTGACCAGAGCGCCCTGCAAGTTCCAGGTACCGCTGTGAACGGTCAGATGCTGGAAGCCGAGGTAACCGGTCGCGCCCACTGTCGTCGCCGCGCCGCCGGTGCCCGAACCCGGACCGCTCGCGGAGTTCTGCAACACCAGCGTGTTGTTCGCGCCGGTACCCGCGCTGACCGTGCCGGCGGCGGCCAGCTTCACGCCGGTGACGCCGGTCATGACGCCGGCGATGGCGCTGCCGCCGGAGGCATTGACGCTGGAGCCGGACACCGCGGTGAACGTGCTGCCCGCGGCGGAATCGCCCAGGTAGATGCTGCCGTTGACCGTGCCCGCATTGAGGAAGCTGTTGCTGCCGCTGCCGGCCGTGCCCAGACCGACGCGGCCGGTGATGGTGCCGGTGTTGGTGAGATTGACCGCGGCGCCGCCGTAGGTCACCACGGCTGCCGCATCCGATGTGCTGCCTACGCCCAGCAGCGACATGCCGATGTCGCCGTCGTTGATGATCGTGGTCGCGCCGCCGGCACCGTTCTGCACCACCAGCGCCTGCCCGCCGAAACCCAGCAGCGTGGCGATGTTGAACATGCCACGCATCGAACCGCCGGCCAGGTTGTTCACCGCGATGGTGTTGGTGTTGGCGCTGGCGTTGCCGATGACGGAACCGGCCATCACCAGCGACAGGCCCGCGCTGTTGGTGGTCGGATCGATCGTGCCCTGGTTGTTGAGCGTGATGCCGTTGCCGGTGAGCGTGAGCGAATTGCCGCCGATGATCGGCGGCGAGCTCACCACCGCACCGGTCTGCACGTTCACCGTGACGTTGCTGGTGCTGTTGGCGAGATTGTTCGTGCTGGAGCCGGTTGCGCAGGTGACGGTCGTGCCCGCGGTGGTGCACGCGGCGAATACCGCGCCGCTGGTGAACGGCAGCGCCATCACCGGCGCGAGGGCGAGCAGGATGCCTTTGACCAGGGGACGGCGGCCGAAACGGCCAAGACGATGCACCGGCATGACGCTTCTCCTTTGCACGAAGGGGCAAACACCGCTACCGCCGCCTAGGGGACAAGGCGCGCGCGCGGCCACGACGCCGCCCCGCGGGCGGCGGATCGAAGCTGACAAGGATGAGAAAAGCCCTCTCGCGCGGCTTGGCCGGGCGTGGGCTATGGGGGCTATGGCCTAGGGCGGCCCGTCGCAGTGGAACAGGTAACCGCGAGCCCTGGAACGACGCACCTGCATGACAGCCTCCTTTCCGATAGACACCGCACCGTTGCCGGTTCGCGTTCCCCATGGAGGCGTCCACGCCCCCGAACAGCCGCGAGCCAGTTCTGCCGCTTCACCGAAGCGGCCGGTTCAACTTCCATCGAAGCTACCCGTGCACTCCGTACACGAGCCTCGATCCCCTGCCAGTCGTCCGCTCCTGCGCCGGGTTGGAGCGGCGGCGACGAACCTTCCGTAAGAAAAACGCGCGCTGAACACGCGCCGGCGGAGTGTGGCGCCGCTGGCCGTGAAAACGCCGTCAATCTGGGTACCGCATCGCAAAAAGACCTTTCCCTTCCACGCGAGCCTGAATGAACACCGCATGGAACGGGCCGTATCGTCGTCGCTAGGAATTATCTGAAAGAGCCTTCCGATCCCGCTCCCTAGACTGCCGCCGCTCCCCGCGCCGATACGCAGCGCGCGGAGCGCGGCTGGGCACGTCCGCCCACCGCATCATTTCGAGGGAGGACTTCGCATGACTCACGGCATTCTGGCCTGGCTGATCATCGGCGCGGTGGCCGGCTGGCTCGCCGGCCTGGTGATGAAAGGCAGCGGCTTCGGCCTGCTGGTCGACATCGTGGTGGGCATCGTCGGCGCCTTCATCGGCGGCTGGCTGGCCGGCCTGCTGGGCATCAGCCTCGGCGGCGGCATGCTCGCCTCCATCGTCACCGCTACCGTCGGCGCGATCGTGCTGCTGTTCGTGGTGCGCCTGTTCCGCCGCGCCTGAGCGCGACGTTCGATCACTCGCCCTGGGCGCGCGGCAAGGTGCTGTGCGCTCACGGCGAACGCATGGGGGCGACATCATGAAAACCATCGTTTACCGCATCCAGGAAGACCAGAACGGACTCTGGACCTTGTGGACCGGCGATCACGCCATCTCGGCCGGACTGCGTCTGGGGCCGGCGATCAAACTGGCGCGCCTGCTGGCGCGCGAACGCAGCGACGACGATGCACGCATCGAGCTGGTGAGCTGCGGCCACACCATCGCGGTAGATCGCGCCTGAGTTTGCGGTTCAGTACAGACGCTTGAGCGTCGCGACGGCGCGGCGCAGCACGTCATGCATGTCCGGGTCGATCACGACCAGACGGTCCACCGCGCGCAGCATCGCCAGGGCGATGTCATCCTGCAGCGCGGGCTTGCCCCATTCCGATACCAGGATGCAGCGCAGCAGCGGCAGGCGGACGCGTGCCAGCGAGGCCGCGTCGTCCGGCGAGGCCTCGGCTGCGATGGCGGCCAGATCTCTCCAGAGAAGAAGGTCGCGCGGATGTTGGTACGGCAGCGTGCGCGCATCCGCCACCAGACGCAGTACATCCGGCAGCGGTCGACGCCGAAGCGGCCATGCCGCGCCGCTATGCATGCCGGTCAAGGCGTGCGCTCGGCCAGCGCGGCATCAGCCAGGCTCACCTGCACTACTACGCGGCGATTCGGCGCCAGGCATGCGATCAATACGTCGCGCGCGGTGTCGTCGCAAGTCTTGACCGGATCGACCTTGCCCAGGCCTTCCGCCTGGAACAGTTCCGACGGCAGTCCCTTGCTCGCCAGGTAGTCCATCACCGCGTAGGCGCGGCGGCCGGAAAGCTGATCGTTGTGATCGTCGCTGCCCAGGCGGTCGGTATAGCCGGCGATGCGGATGTTGGCGATGCGCTCGCGATGGGCCAGCAGGTTCGCGGCGAGCGCGTTGAGCTGCGCGCGGCCGTCGTGGGTGATATCGGCGACGGTGGCGCGGTCGAAAGCGAACAGCGCATCGGCGGACAGAATGAAGTTCTGCGTCGCGGACGATGCCTGTGCTTCGGCTTGCTGCTGATAGCGCGCGCAGGTCTCAGGCTTCCAGTAGAAGCTGCGCGCGAGCTGGTCCTGGTCGAACAGGATCTTGAACTGGCAGGTGCTCACCGCGCCGCCCGCATCGCGGAAATGGAACAGGTAATTCCACTCGCGCACACCCCACACGCCCTCGCTGAAATGCGGATAGCCGATCAACGCGGCGATCTGCGACTTGCCGATGCCCTGCTGCACCAGCCGCAGGCTCGCTGGGCTGGGGAACGTGCCGTCGCGGTGCATCGGCGTGGCGTCTTCCGGCGCCGGCCATACCAGCGCCTCGGCCGTGCGGCCATCGCGCGCGATGCCACGGCTGACGTTGCCGCAGGCGGTGAGCATGCCGGCGGCGCCGAGCGCCGCGAGCAACAGGACGAACTGCTTGAAGGAAAGGATCATCGATTCTGCACTCCTTGAAACGGTGGCTGGCGCGCAGCGTTCCGGCGGAACGCCGCGCCCCTCCCCGGTCACCACACCATGCCCGCGCCCACGCCCACGCCCGCATCGCCGCGCGAATTGGTGGTGGCGTTGAGCTTGAACACGTAGCGGCCGCTTTCGCTGATGGTCGACACGCCGACGGCGATGCCGGTCTCGCCATGGAAGTTGCCCAGCGCCACGCCGGCCGAGCTCTGGTTCGGCTGGTAGGCCTGCGGCAGGCTCGCCATCGCCATCGCCGAAGCGATACCGGCGTTGGCGCGATTGCCGATCTGGTTGAGGTTGCGGTCCACCGTCTCGAAACGGCTGTCCGTGTAGCTCTTTGACCAATCCTTGGCCTGGTTGATCGCATCGTTCAACTGGCCGACGTTGGCCGCGTCGGTGGTCGCCGTGCCGGGGCCCACGTTGTGGATCACGGTGGGCGAACCGCCGCCGTTGAGCGTGACGCTGCCGTAGTCGGTGCCGCCGTTCACGGTGGTGTCGTACTTCACCGCGCCGGACTGCGAGGCCTTGAGCTGGCTGACGTTGACCGCATCGGTATCGGCCGTGCCGGCCGCCACGTTGGTCACCTGGCGCTCGCTGCCGGCCGCGCCGACCGACACGCTGTTGGCGCGGTCGGCCACTGAGCCGCTGCCCACGGCGACGCTGTTGGTCGCCGTGGCCTGCGCACCGGAACCCACCGCCGTGCTGGCGCTGCCCGAGGCCACCGCGCCGGCACCGCCGGCCGTGGCATCGGTACCGGATGCCTGCGGCTTGCCCTTGGCCGAGCTGTCATTGACCTGGAAGTAGCCGTCCTTGCCGTTCTGCAGGTTGGTGATGGCGGTGGTGTTGTTCGACACCTGCTGATTGGTGGCATACAGCTGCGAGCCGTTCACCGCGTCGGTGCTGGTGGCGCTGACCGCGCCCTGGTGCACGTTGCTGATGGTGGTGCCGCCGGTCGCGCCGCCGTCGGTCGATGTCGTGCCGCCCAGGGTGACGCTGCCCTTGCCGCTGTTGTCGTACTGCACTGCGTTGCTGCTGAGGTTGCTGACCTGCGAGCCGAGGTTGTTCACCGCTTGGTTGGTGGCATAGAGCTGCGACCCGTTCACCGCGTCGGTGCTGTTGGCGTTGAGCTGCCCGGCTGCGACGTTGGTGACAGTACGCTCGGCGCCGGCGCTGCCCACGCTGACCGTGCTGGTCGGCGCCGTGCCGGCAAAGCTGTAACTGGTGCCGTTGATCGTGGTGCCGGTGGTGGCCACCGCCGCGGACGTGGTGGAGCCTGCGCCCAGTGCCACATCACCGGCGTTGCTGGCCTTGGCACCGGAACCGATCGCCACGGCGTTCTGTGCCGATGCGCTGGCCGTGTCGCCCATGGCCACCGCGCCGGCGCCACTGGCGCTCGATGCGTTGCCCAGCGCGACGGCGCCCTGCCCGTTCGCCGCGCTCTGATTGCCAAGCGCCACCGCGCCCTGGCCGGCGGCGGTGTTGTTCGCGCCCATCGCGACGGCGCCGGTGCCGGTGGCCGTGTTGGGATCGCCGATCGCCACCGCACCGTTGCCCGAAGCCACGTTGCCCACACCGATCGAGACCGCCTTGCCGCCGGTGGCGGTCGCGGACTGGCCGATCGCCACTGCGCCGGCCGAATCCGCTACGGCGCCGGTACCCTGCGCGATCGAATTGCCGCCAGTGGCCTTGGCGCCGTTGCCGAGCGCGATGTCATTGGCGATGGTGGCGTTGCCGCTCACGCCGGCAACTGCGTTGACGCCCTGCGCGATCGAGCCGTTGCCGTAGGCATTGGCTGCCGGGCCGACCGCCACACTGTCGGAACCCGCCGCCACGCTGTCGGCCTGCGTCGAGTTGGCGTGGAAGTACTTGATGCCGCCGCCGTTGATCGAACCGCCGATCTGGTTCAGCACGTTCTGCACGGAGCTGTAGCTCGCACCGTTGTAATCGAGCGAGGTGGTGACCGTGCCGGTGGTCGGGTCGTAGCTGCTGTTGCCGCCCAGCGAGGTCGCCACGGAGCTGCCCAGGTTGTTCACCGTCGTGTTGGTGGCATTGAGCTGCGAGCCGTTCACCGCATCGGTGCTGGTGGAGGACAGCGTGCCGGCGCCGACGTTGGTGATTTTCTGCGCCGAGCCGCTGCCGTGGCTGGCATCGTAGGCGCCCAGCGCGCTGTTCCACTGCAGCGCATCCTGCTGCAGCGCCGTGATGTTGCTCGTGTTGGTGGTGGTCTGGTTGCCCAGGTTGGTGATCGCCGTGGTGTTGTTGGCGATGTTCGTAGTGTTGGCGCTCACCTGCTGGTTGGTCGCATTGAGCTGCGAACCGTTGACCGCATCCGTGCTGGTCGAGGACAGATTGCCCGCTGCCACGTTGGTCAGGTTGACCGGCGTGGTGGAACCGGCGCCACCCAGCGTCACGCTGGTCTTGCCCGTGTTGTCGTATTGCACGGCGTTGCCGGACAGCGTGCCTATCTGCGAGCCCAGGCTATCCACCGCCTGATTGGTCGCGTACAGCTGGCTGCCATTGACCGCATCGGTGCTGCTGTTGCTGAGTCGCCCCGCCGCCACGTTGGTGACGGTGCGTTCGGCGCCGGCGGCGCCCACGCTCACCGTGCTGCCTGGCGTGGTCCCGGCAAAGCCGTAGGTCGTGCCGTTGATGGTGGCGTTCACCGTACCGACCGCCACGCCCGTGGTCGAGTTGGCGCCCAAAGCCACATCGTTGGCGTTGTTGGCGACCGCGCTCTGGCCGATCGCGACGCTGTTCGTGCCGGTGGCAGTGCTGTCGGTGCCGGTGGAATTGGCGTGGAAGTACTTGGTGCCGGTGGCGTAGACATTGTTGACCTGGTTGCCCAGATTGGTGATCGCCGTAGTGTTGTTGGCGATGTTGGTGGTGTTGGCGTTGACCTGCTGGTTGGTCGCGTACAGCTGCGAGCCGTTCACCGCATCGGTGCTGCTCGAGGACAGCGTGCCGGCGCCGACGTTGGTGATCTTCTGCGGCGAGCCGCTGCCGTGGCTGGCATCGTAGGCGCCCAGCGCGCTGTTCCACTGCAGTGCGTCCTGCTGCAGCGCCGTGATGTTGTTGGTGTTGGTGGTGGTCTGGTTGCCGAGATTGGTGATCGCCGTCGTGTTGTTGGCGATGTTGGTGGTGTTGCTGCTCACCTGCTGGTTGGTCGCATTGAGCTGCGAACCGTTCACCGCATCGGTGCTGGTCGAGGACAGCGCGCCCGGCGCCACGTTAGTCACCGTTACTGGCGCGGTGGCGCCGGCGCCGCCCAGCGTTACGCTGGTCTTCGCGCTGCTGTCGTACATCACGGCGTTACCCGTGGCCGCACCCACCACCGCCTGCAGCTGACTTACGTTCACCGCGTCGGTGCCCGCGCTGCCTGCGGCCACGCCGGTGATCTGCCGATTGCCGACATTCACCTCGCCTGCCGACGTCTGCGGCACGGCCAGGCCGAAGGCCGTGTAGTTGGTCTGCGCACCGCGCGTATCGGCCGAACCCGCGCCCAGCGCGACATCGTTGGCGAACGTGGTCTTGGCGCCGTTGCCCATCGCCACGCTATTGGTGCCGCCCGAGCTCGCGCTGGTGCCGATCGCCACGCTGTCGACGCCAACGGCGCTGGAATCCGTGCCGGTGGAATTGGCGTGGAAGTACTTGGTGCCGGTGGCGTAGACGTTGTTGACCTGATTGCCCAGGTTGGTGATCGCCGTCGTGTTGTTGCTGACCTGCTGATTGGTGGCGTACAGCTGCGAGCCATTCACCGCGTCGGTGCTGCTCGAGGACAGCGTGCCGGCGCCGACGTTGGTGATCTTCTGCGGCGAACCGCTGCCGTGGCTGGCATCGTAGGCGCCCAGCGAGCTGTTCCACTGCAGCGCGTCCTGCTGCAGGGCCGTGATGTTGTTGGTGTTGGTGGTGGTCTGGTTGCCCAGGTTAGTGATCGCCGTCGTGTTGTTGGCGATGTTGGTCGTGTTGGTGCTCACCTGCTGGTTGGTCGCGTACAGCTGACTGCCGTTGATCGCGTCCGTGCTGGAAGACGAGATCACGCCGGCCGCCACGTTCTGGAGCTGACGCTCCGCGCCCGACGCGCCCACCGAAACCACGCCGCTCGCTGCCTTGGCAATGCCCGCCGCCGTACCGCCGAACGCTGCCGTCGTGCCGGCATGCGGTGCCGCCGTGGTGCTGTTAGCGCCCAGGGCAACGTCGTTGGCGTTGCTGGCAACTGCGCTCTGGCCGATGGCAACGCTGTCCGCGCCGGTGGCAGTGCTATCCGTGCCGGTGGAATTGGCGTGGAAGTACTTGGTGCCAGTGGCGTAGACGTTGTTGACCTGGTTGCCCAGGTTGGTGATCGCCGTCGTGTTGTTGGCGATGTTGGTGGTGTTGGTGCTGACTTGCTGGTTGGTGGCGTACAGCTGCGAGCCGTTCACCGCATCGGTGCTGCTCGAGGACAGCGTGCCGGCGCCGACGTTCGTGATCTGCTGCGGCGAACCGCTGCCGTGGCTGGCATCGTAGGCGCCCAGCGCGCTGTTCCACTGCAGCGCGTCCTGCTGCAGGGCCGTGATGTTGTTGGTGTTGGTGGTGGTCTGGTTGCCCAGGTTAGTGATCGCCGTCGTGTTGTTGGCGATGTTGGTCGTGTTGGTACTCACCTGCTGGTTGGTGGCGTACAGCTGCGAGCCGTTCACCGCGTCCGTGCTGGTCGATGACAGCGTACCCGCCGTGAGGTTGGTGATCTTCACGCCGCCCGCGGGCGCGCCGGCACCGCCGGTCGCGCCGAGAGTGATGGTGTCGCCGTTGGGCGCGTCGTACTTCACCGCGATGTTGGCGGTGTTGGCGACGTTGCTGTTCAGCGCGCCCAGCGCGCCGGCCACGGTGGTCTGACTGGTGGGCGCACCGACCGCACCGGTCGTGCTGACGCTGTTGATCGGCTGGCTGAAGCCGCCGACGGCGCCGGTGGCGCTGTTGTAGGAGGCGCCCCCGCCAAGCGTGCTCGCGGTCGAGCCGCCCAGGCTGTTCAAGCCGGTCACCACGGTGTTGAGCTGCGAGCCGTTGATCGCGTCGGTGCTGGAGGCGGAGATCACGCCCGCCGCCACGTTCTGCAGTTGCCGTTCACTGCCCGCCGCGCCGATCGAGACCACCGATGCCGGCGTGGTCGCCGCGGCCGTACCGCCATACATCGCGAACGTGCCGGCATGCGGCGCCGCCGTCGCCGAACCGGCACCCAGCGCCACGTCGCTGGCGTTGACCGCGCTCGAACCGGAACCCAGCGCCACGCCCTTGCTTGCCGAGGCGGCCGCCGTGTCGCCGAAAGCGAGCGAACCCGCCGCCGCTGCGTTCGATGCATTGCCCAAGGCGACCGAGCCCTGGCCGGTCGCGGTGTTGCTGTTGCCCTGTGCCACGGCGCCGTTGCCGTTGGCGGTGTTGTCGGCGCCGACCGCCACCGCACCCGTGCCGGTGGCCGAGTTCGGATCGCCGATCGCCACCGCGCCGTTGCCGCTGGCCGTCTGCTGGTTGCCGATCGCCACCGCGCCGATGCCGCTGCTCACGCTGGACTTGTAGCCGATGGCCGTCGAGCCCAGCCCCGCGGCCGCAGCCACGGAAGACGTGTCGCCGATCGCCACCGTGCTCCCCGCCGAGGCCGTGGACAGGCTGCCCAGCGCTACCGAGCTGGCGCCGGTGGCCTTGGACTGATTGCCTACCGCGGTGGCGGCGAAGTTCGAGGCGACCGTGCCGATGCCCAGCGCCGTGGCGTTGGTGCCGCTCGCGGCCGCGCCCAGGCCGAACGCGGAGGCCTGTCCGCCGGACGCATTGGCCGTAGCGCCGACCGCCGTACTGTTGGCGCCGGCCGAAGCCGCCTGATTGCCGACCGCCGTGCTGTTGCCGCCCGTCGCGGCCGACGTCACACCGATCGCGGTGTCCTGCGGCCCGCTGGCCCTGGCCTGATTGCCGACCGCGGTCGCGTCGGTGTTGGAGGCGACGGTGCCGTAGCCCAGCGCCGTGCTGGTCGTGCCGCTGGAGGCGGCGTTGTAGCCCAGCGCCACGCTGTCCACGCCCGCGGAGGCGGCATTGCCGCCGATTGCCACCGTATTGCCGCCGGTCGCCTTGGTACTGGGGCCGATGGCGATGTCGTTGACGATCGCGGTGGAACCGCTCACGCCGGCCACGGCATTGAGGCCTTGCGCGATCGAGTTGCTGCCGTAGGCATTGGCGCTCTTGCCGACCGCCACCGCGCTGTTGGCCGCCGTAGCGGCATCGCCCGCGGCCAGACCGAAAGCCGCGGTCACGGAGGAACCACGGCCGAACGCGATGCCGGAGGTGGCGCCGGAAGCGACCGACGACTGGCCGCCGATCGCGATACCGTCCGCCGCGGCCGCCTGCGCGCCCTTGGTGCTGTTGCTGCCGATGGCGACCGCGCCCGAACCGGAGGCGGTGGTCGAATTGGCGACCGACAGCGGAGTGGTGCCGTCGCCGCCGGCGCCGCCGATGGCGACGGTGTTGAGGGCGGTGGCGTTGCTGCCGAAACCGAGCGCGGTACTGCTCGTGCCCGACGCGACGGACTCCAAGCCGAAGGCCGAGCCCCATTTCGACGCATTGCTCATCAGACCGAACGCTGCCGCACCGTTGCCGTTGGCCTGGGCGAACGAGCCGTAGACGCTCACGCCCGTGTATCCGTTACCGGATGCGTTGCAGCCGGCGACATTGGAATACGTGCCGCTGCCATCCACCGCATAGGCTGATGTGGTGCCCGGATTGGTGCGCCCGACGAGACCAGTGCTGCTTGTGGTGCAGCTCTGGCTCGAGTTGTAGGTATTGGCAAGTGCCGCCGACGGCCAGAACTGCACCACCGCCGCCAGCGCAGCCGCCAGCGTGCCCAGCCTCAGTCCGGCGGAGGCCGTGCCGCTCGCGGCGTTGCCGCTGTCGCCGCGGGCCAGTTCCGACGCCACGACCACCTGGCCCAGCGAACGATTCCACACCTTGCTGAAAATCTTGTTCATGACTGCCTCTCGGTCACCCTGTGGAGACGCCGCGGAACACCGCAACGCGCCTCACCGCCTGGAAAGCGGGGTGTGCTAGGCCGCACCGGGCCGCACCGGGCGAGTCGCCCGGCGGCCAGTCATGGAGTGGTTTCGCCTACCCCTGTAGGGCCCCCTTGGGAAACGAGATCCCGGCACCCAGGCGCCAGGGGGCTAGAGCCTGAGTACCGCCAGCGTTAGCTCGCCGACACATACGCATCCTTGGTATGCGGGAAACCGGGTGCGGCACGGGGCGGGCGGAAGACCCGGAAAAAGCGGACGTGCCCCGTCGCACTTGGTGAGGCATATTTTGGTGACGTGTCGCACGCTTTGAATCAGAAAAGTCCTAACGGCGCTAAAATGTGCTTTTAGTCACATTTATATGCTCTTGACGCATGCTAGGCATACCGGCCCAGAAAACAGACGCGCGATGACCCGCGTGCCGGCAGCTGCAGACACGGGTCGGGTTCGCGGGAAGGTGGGAAAGCGGTTACAGCAGTCCGCTGGAACGGGCGTAGTCGAACAGCTGCTTGTCGCTTTCCAGGCCGAGCTTGCGCATAGCGTCGCGCTTCTGCTGGCTGATCGTCTTGACGCTGCGATCGGTGCGACGGGCAATTTCGGAGACGGTGACGCCCTGGGCGAGGAAGCGCACTACCTCGGCTTCGCGCGGAGAGAGCGCACCGGTCTCCTCGCCGCCGTCGATCTGCCGGCGAGTGCGTTCGCTGAGATAGACGCGCCCGGCCTTGATCATGTCGATGGCGAGCATCAGCTCGCGGGTCATCGCCATCTTGTCCACCACGCCGCGCACGCCGGCGGCAAGCATGCTCTGCACCAGGGCGGGGTTGCTGAGCATGGTCAGCACCAGGACGGGCAGCTGGGGAAGGCTTTCGCGCACGCGCGCGAGCATGGCCAGGCCGTCCTCGTCGGGGTTCTCGGAGGGCATGGCGAAATCGGTGATGAGCAGATCGCAGGATTCGCGAGCGAGCAGTTCGAACAGCTCCTTGCCGCTGCGTGCCTCGCCGACGATGCGGAAGCGGTCCCCATAGCTTTGCAGGGCGGCCTTCAGTCCCATCAGGACGACGGGATGATCGTCGGAAATAATGACCCGCAAGATGCGCCACCCATGCCGATAGGGAATCCGTTCGCCAACCTGCGCCGGGCGCTCCATGGCCGACGCGCCCGGTTTGTACCGGACCGCGGGCAACAGTAGCATGAACGCGCAGCGAGGCATGGACTCCGGCCGCCTGCGCCATGGGGATAACCACTGTGCGGGCGGCGCCGAAGTCGACGTGCTTGCCGTGCACCCGATCCGCACCGCGTCGCCCAGGAGCGTCATGCCGAAGATCTTTCGCCCCCCGTCGTCCAGGCTGGCCGCCGCACGCGCGCTGATGGCCATGCTGTGGGTCGATAACCAGGCGATTCCGGTATCCGGCGTCACGCTGATGCTGGCGGCACTGCTGATCCTGGTCGCCATGGCGGCGATGGCACTGGCCTGGCGACTGCAGGGCCAGGCCGAAAAATTGCGGCGATTGCAGAGCCGGCTGGATGCACAGCATGCGTTCTCGCGAGCCGCGCTCGATGCCCTGCCCGCTCCGGTGCTGGTGCTCGATGCCAACGGCGGCGTGGCGACGGCCAACGCCGAAGCGGAACGACAAGCCGCCGCGGCGGTGGCCATGCGAACGGCGCTCGAAGCGAACGGCGAAGGCCCGTGGCCGCACGAACTGAGCTACGCCGACGACGCGGGCAGCCCGCACCAGGCGCTGCTGTGGAAGCACGCGGCGGGCAGTGACAGCGCACTCGCGCTGCTGCTCGACATCACGGCGTTCCGCGATGCCGAACGTGCCGCGAAGATCACCGACCAGGGCCTGCGCGAAATCACCCAGCACATTCCGGTGCTGGTATTCACCTTGCACCGTGACGTGCATGGCGTGCGGCGCGTGACCTTCTCTGCCGGCGACGCGCGCGCGTTGTTCGGCGTGGAAGCTTCCGAGTTGCTCACGCCGGACGGCGTCCTGCAGGAACGGCCATTGCAGGAGCGCATCCACCCCGATGACGTGGGCGCTTTCATGCAGTTGATCTCCCCGGTAGGCGACGATACCGCCCCACGCTCGCTGGACTTCCGCGCGTTCGGCGGCGAGGGCCTGCGCTGGATCCACGCCATGCTCGCGCCACGCATTCTGCCGGACGGCGGCATGCGCCTGGTCGGCTATTTCATCGATACGACCGAAATCAATGCGCGCAACGAAGCGCTGCGCATCGCACGCGACGTGGCCGAGCGCGCATCGAAAGCCAAAGCCGATTTCCTGGCGACGATGAGCCACGAGATCCGCACGCCGATGAACGGCGTGATCGGCATGCTCGAACTGCTCGGCCGCACGCCGGTGAATGCTGAGCAGCGCGAGCTGCTGCGCGCGGTGGAGGACTCCGCCAGCGTGCTGCTGCAGGTACTCAATGACATCCTGGATTTCTCCAAGCTCGAAGCCGGCGACCTGCGACTGGACGAGACGCCGTTCGATCCGCGCGTGCTGGCCGACAACGTGGTGAGCGTGATGGCCGCGCGAGCGCAGGCCAAGGGCCTGGCGATCCATCTGGCGGTGGACGCCACCGTGGCCGGTGTCGTGCGCGGCGACAGCGTGCGCCTGCGGCAGATCCTGCTGAACCTGCTGAGCAACGCCACCAAGTTCACCGAGCGCGGCAGCGTGGCCGTGCGCGTGGTGGTGCTGGGCGATGACGGCGTGCGACAGCAGCTGCGCATCACGGTGACCGACACCGGCATCGGCATCCCGCTGGAAAAGCAGGCGCATCTGTTCGATCCGTTCACCCAGGCCGAGGTTTCCACCGCCCGCCGCTATGGCGGCACCGGCCTGGGCCTGGCGATCTGCCGTCGCCTGGCGGAGCTGATGGACGGCACGGTCGAACTGCACAGCGAACCCGGCGTCGGCACGACCGTGGCCTTCGACGTACGTCTGCCGGTGGAGCGGCGCGAAACCGATACGCCAGCCGCTTTGCGCGGACGCCACGCGGTAGTGCGCCTGCGCGCCGCCGACCCGGCCGCGGCGGTAGGCGAGCACTTGAAATCGCTGGGCATGACCGTGGAACAGGCGCCGCCCCAACAGCCGCTGCGCGAAGGCATGGCCGCCAGCCTGTTGTTCGTCGATCCGGCCGATCAGGACAGCGAGACGCGGCTGAGCGCGCACGTGGTGGCGGTGACCGACGAGGCCATTCCCTCCGGCGGCACCGAACGCCGCGGCGAGCGCCTGTTCCTGAGCACGAACCCGCTGCGCTGGCAGGCGCTGATACGTGCCTGCCTGGGCGCGCTGGAACTGCGCGAGGACGCTTACGCGGAAACGCCGACGCTTCCGCAGGAATCCGCGGCGCCGGCCGACGCGCAGCCGGGATCGGCGTTGACCGCGGTAGCCGCGCCGCATGGGCACGTGCTGGTGGCGGAAGACCACCCGGTCAGCCAGCAGCTGATCCAGCGGCAGCTGGCGATCCTTGGCCTCAACTGCGATGTGGTGGACAACGGCGTCGATGCGTTCGAGGCGCTGGATAGCCACGACTACGCCCTGCTGCTGACCGACTGCAACATGCCCGGCATGAGCGGCTACGAGCTGGCCACCGCGTGGCGCCGGCGCGAAGCCGAAAGCGGCAGTCCGCGGCGTCTGCCGATCATCGCGATGACCGCCAACGCACTGGCCGGAGAGGCCATCCGCGTGCGCGACGCCGGCATGGACGACGTGCTGGCCAAGCCCCTGCAGTTGCAGCCGCTCAGCCAGAAGCTGAGCCAGTGGCTGCCCGACGCGGGAGCCGCGCCGCCTTCGCCCGGCGGCCCGGGCGCTGCCCTGTCGCTCCGACCGCTGGCGGCCGGCGCACTGACCGGCATGGAGGCCGCGGAAGACGGGCCGGCGCTGTATTCGGACATGCTGCGCGCCTTCACCAGCGCCAGCCGCGACGATCTGGGCGAGCTACGCCACAGCGTCGTGGGGCGCGATCCCGCAGCCGCGGCTCTGAGCCTGCACCGCTTGCTGGGGGCACTGCAACTGTTCAGCGATGGCCCGCTGCTGGATCAGGGCCGTCATCTGCTGGAAGCCTTGCACGGGCCAGCCGCGCCGGAGGTGCTGCCGGACCTCGCCGGCTTCGCGGCCGAGGTGGAGCGGCTCCTCACCAAGCTGAACGATGCGCCGACCGAGCGGAAAGCCGGTTAGCTATTTTCCCAGGCGTCCGCGACAATAGGAAATATCTGAACTCCGCAGTAGGCGCATGGTGACGGACATCCATCCGCCTAGAGGGACCGTGCGGGCGAGCGTCAGGGGGCGCAACAGGAGAGTTTTCCCATGAACTACAGGGTTTGGGGGCGGCCCAGGCTCGACCGCTGGTTATTCGCCGCTCCGTTCGTTCTCGCCTTCGCTGCATCGGCCTTCGCCGCGACCCCGTCCTCCGACTGGAGCTACCGGGTACGGCCCAAGGACAACATCTGGGACCTGGCCGCGCATTACCTGAAGCCGGGCATCCCCTGGCAGAAGCTGCAGGACTACAACCAGGTCAGTGATCCTCTGCATCTCCCGCCCGGCATGACGTTGCATATTCCGGTCGCCTGGCTGCGCCTGGAGCCGGCCAAGGCGAAGGTGATCGCGGTGATCGGCGACGCCACCGCCACCGTGCCCGACAGCGCCCAGCCGATGCCGGTGAAAGCCGGTATGAGCTTCGGCTACGGCACCAGCCTGGCGACCGGTAACGACACCAGCCTCACGCTGGAATTCGCCGATGGCTCGCGCGTGCTCGTGCAGTCCAACAGCGAACTGGCGTTGGATCGCCTCAGCGCCTATGGCGATACCGGCATGGTCGACACGCGGCTGCGCCTGCAGCGCGGACGCGTCAACAGCGACGTGCATCCGCTCACCGGCAGCGCGGCGCGCTTCAGCGTGTCCACGCCGGGCACCATTTCGAGCGTGCGCGGCACGCATTTCCGTGTGGTCGCCGATCCGGATGCCGGCGCGGCGCGCACCGAGGTGACCGGCGGCAAGGTGGATGTCGGCGGCAAGAGCCGCCATGTGCTGGTGAAGTCCGGCCGTGGCGTGGCCACGCAGGATGGCGCGGCACCCGGCCAGCCGCAGGAGCTGCCGGCCGCGCCTGCATTGGAGTGCCCGGTGGGTCCGATCAATCAGTTTCCCGCCGAGCTGCACTGGGCCGAACAGACGGACACGCCACGCTATCGCCTGCAGATCGCGCCGAACGAGAAGTTCGAGGCGCTGCTGCTCGATCGCACGGTGACCGGCATCAAGGCCACCCTGCCTGATCTGCCAGACGGCACGTATGCGATCCGCGTGCGCGGCATCCGCGCCGACGGCCTCGAAGGCCTCGATGCGACCTGCCCCAAGGTGGCGATCGATGGAACGCCGCAGCCGCCGCTGGTGGTGTCGCCGCAACCGGACAGCAAGGTGCGCGACAAGCGCCCGACGTTCCGCTGGACCGAAAGCGTGCAGGCAGTCTCTTATCAGTGGCAGCTTTCGTCTGACCCGGCGTTCGCGCAAGTGCTCGCCGAGCAGCCTGAAGTGCGTGGCGACAGCGCGCGCGCTCCGCAGGCGCTCTCTCTGGGACGCTATTACTGGCGCGTCGCCAGCCGCGACAACAGTGGCAAGGTCGGCCCCTACACCCACGCGCTGCCGTTCGATCTGGTCGAAGAACCGCCGGCACCGGTGCCCGGCGAGCCCAAGCGCTCGCGTGGCGACCTGGTGCTGAGCTGGCAAGGCGGCGACACGCCCGGCCAGCGCTATCACGTGCAACTGGCGCGCACGCCCGACTTCCAGCAGCCGGAGGTGGACACGACCGTGGACAAACCGGAGCTGGACCTGAAGAAGTTGAAATCCGGCAAGTGGTACGTGCGCGTGCAGACCATCGATACCGATGGCTATGCCGGCCCGTGGAGCCCCGCGCAGAAGACGCGTATTTCCTGCGTATCCTGCCGCTGGGCGCTTGCCGGCGGTGGCGCTGCCCTGCTCTGGCTGGTGCTGTGACCGGATGAGCGAGCACGGCGACGGGATGTGTATCGCTTCGAGGCGCGGCCTCGCATGAAGCGTCCGGATCCCCTCGCCCTGCTCGCCCGCGTGCTGGGCTGGATGATGGGCGTGGCTGCGCTCACGCTGATCCTCGCCAGCGGCATGGCGACGCGGCTGGACAACGCCTTCTACGATCTGCACATGCGCTCGTGGACGTATCGTCCCGGCGATGCCGTGGCGATCATCGCGATCGATCCGAAGAGCCTGTCCATCCTGGGCAACTGGCCGTGGCCGCGCGCTATCCATGCGCAGCTGCTCGATCGCCTCAGCGAGGCCGGCGTGCGCGCGGTCGGGATGGACGTCACCATGGCCGAGCCCGACCTGCGGCATCCCGAGAACGATCAGTCGCTGGCCCAGGCGATGCGCCGCAATGCGCACGTAGTGATGCCCGTTTTTCCCGAAGCGGCGGAACTCGGTGGCACGCTGGAAGAGATGCTGCCCACGCCCGTGATCGCCAGCGCAGCGGCGACGTTCGGACACGTGGACGCGGCCAAGGACGAGGACGGCGTCGTGCGCGGCGCGTATCTCAAGGCCGGGCTGGGCAGCGCCTACTGGTCCGCGCTCGCCGTCGCCGTCCATGATCTTGGAGGCGAACACGCGTCCGCGCCGGAGCCGGCCAGCCTGCATCGCTCGGCCGCCGAAAAAGGTTCGCCCTATCAATGGATACGCGACGACTACGTCATGCTGCATTTCGCCGGGCCGGTCGGCAGCTTCGACCAGGTCTCGTATGTCGACGTGCTCGAGGGGCACGTGCCGGCGACGCTGCTGAAGAACCGGTGGGTGCTGATCGGCGCAACGGCAGCGGGGCTGGGCGATCTGCTCGACACTTCCGCGTCCGGCGGCAGCGAACGCATGCCCGGCGTGGAGTACCAGGCCAACCTGCTCGAATCGGTGAGGAACGGGTCGACGCTGGCGCCGCTCAATCTGACCGGTCAGCTGGCGATTGGCGCCGCCGTGCTCGCACTGCCGTTTCTGCTGTATGGACTGCCCGGCCTGTCGCGCATGTGGCCGATCG
Source organism: Dyella sp. CR10 (assembly GCF_055814425.1). Lineage (NCBI taxonomy): Bacteria > Pseudomonadati > Pseudomonadota > Gammaproteobacteria > Lysobacterales > Rhodanobacteraceae > Dyella > Dyella sp. CR10. Next base: position 1,248,584 of record NZ_CP185986.1, on the reverse strand, counting down.
CCGTGCTCACATTGGCCGCCTGTTTCGTCATCAGCATCGGACTGCTGCGCGGTGCCGGTCTGTGGTGGCCGCCGACCGGATGCGTGGCGGTGATCTGCGCCGGCGTGGGCGCGTTTGCGCTGATGCAACGATGGCGCCTGCACCATGGGAAAGCGTCGACGGATTGACTCGCAACGGTACGGTGCGCCCGTCAGTCGATGACGCGATGACTTCTCGCCAGATCGATCACGTCGCGGATATTGGTCAAGCCCAGCTTTTCCATCACGTTGCGCTTGTGCGCGCTCACGGTCTTGTTGCTGATGCCCATACGCCGTGAGATGTCGATGTTGGGCATGCCGAGCGCCAGGCAGCGAAACACCTCCAGTTCGCGTCTGCCAAGCATGGCGAGCGGATTGTCGGCTTTCCGCGGTGCTACCGGCGAAGCGGCCGCGGCAACCATGATGTCCCGGCTGAAATAGACCATTCCCCGCGCTGCCAGCTTGGCCGCTATCACGATGTCGTCCAAGGCGGTGCGCTTGTGTACGAAGCCGTCAGCGCCGGCACGGAACGCGCGTACGCCGCCCACGAGCTCGTCGCCGGCCGACACCACGAGGATCGCGATGCTGCCGTAGTCCCGCCTCAGAGCGGAGATCACTTCGATGCCATCGAGCAGCGGCAGGTCCAGATCGATGATCAGCATGTCGGGCCGCAACTCGAGCACCACGGAAAGCGCCGCCTCCCCGTCCGTGCATTCCGCCAGTACCTTGAAATCCCCTGCCCGCTCCAGCAGGGAACGGATGGCCTCATTGATCAATGGATGATCGTCTACGATGACGGCGGTAAACATGCTGCGTCTTGTCCGTGAATGACCCTCGCCACGCCGGGCTTCCCGTGGAAACGGAGCACCGGTCAGTAACCGACTTCAGTGGCGTAGGCGTAGATCTCCATGTCGGAACGAAGGCCGAGCTTCTTCATCGCATCGGTCTTCTGCTTGCTCACCGTTTTGACGCTGCGGTCCAGCTTGTTGGCGATCTCGGTAACGCTCATGCCGGCTACCAGCAGGCGGATCACTTCGCTCTCGCGCTCCGTGAGCTTGCTCACCGAATGCGCCCCGAAGCGCGCCAGGCGGCCTTCGAAAGTGGCGCTGACGAAAACATGCCCCATCGCGGCGAGCCTGACCGCAGTATGGATCTCAGCTATGGCGGTGGTCTTGTCCACGATCGCCTTCACGCCGGAAGACAACAGCGCCTGCAGCAGCCCGACATTGCGCAGCATGGTCAGCACAATGATGGGCAGGCGCGGGCGCAGGTGGCGCAGGCGCTCGATCAGGCGGATACCGTCCGGTGAACTGTCGCTCGGCATCACGTAGTCGGTAACCACGGCATCGCATTCGACGCGGTCGAGCAGCGAAAGGAGTTCAACCGGGCAGGATGCCTCGCCAACGACCTGAATGTCGCTGCCGCTGAGGACGGCCATGACCCCCTTGCGGATGATGGGATGATCGTCGGCGATGATGATTCTGATGCTTGAATCGTTCTTCGTATTCACGGGATGAACTCCTTGGCTGTCGAAAGCCGCCCTAAGGAAATGAACGGATGATTCCGTCGGCATGGATCTTCTGCGCGGTGCATCCCGAAAAGGCCAGCCAAGCCATCCCTGAGCCTTACGTGCAGTTATTGGGATTCTCAATGGGGGACGTCACAGCGTTCTATGCGACTTTTCCGAAAATTTGCTCGTACTCGTCGGAAATGTGCCGCTCGATGAGATATATCCACGCATGCCATCAATGAACTTGTCGATGCATGCATCGAGTTTTTGCGCGCGATCGAAGACTTCCCGCTCCGATTCGCTCCTCTCCACCAAGGACGCCGCGCTGGACAACGACATCGCCCCAAAGAAAGCACTCATCCCACTGACGGCGTGGCTGACCTGGCGAAGGCACGAGGCGTCTTTCGCGGCCATACCCGTGCGGAGGCGGTCCTGCTCTTCGCGCATGTCGCGCAGATAGCTTTCCAGCAGAGACGAGTCTTCGCCGAATACTTCACGTATGCGCGAGCTCAAATGTTCGGCATCGACCGAGCCCGGATCGGTCGGCGCGCAAGGCTTCGCTCCACCATGTCCGGACCGAGGCCCGAGCCAGGAGTGCAGCTTGTCCGCCAGCAGCGATAGCCGGATCGATTTGGGTAGCACATCATCCATCCCGGCCTGGAGACATCGCTCACGGTGAGCATGCGAGGGATTGGCCGTCAACGCGATAATCGGCAGCGTACGTACGGTTTCCATGGAGCGGATGCGACGTGCGAGCTCAAGGCCGTCGATGCCAGGCATCTGGCAATCGGTGAGAACCATGGCGTAGCGCCTTTTCGACAGTGCCTCCAGGGCTTCGTGACCGTCGCTCGCCAAGTCGCAATCCCAACTCAGGAGTTCCAGTTGGCGGCCCAGCAGGGTTCGCGCGATGTCATTGTCTTCGACCACCAAGACGGCGTGGCCGGTGGATAGCGCGTCACCGCACCCTCGCTCGAATCGTCCTTTCATGCCCAGCCGGATGGGTACTGCGCCGCCATTCTCTTCCCACCATGAAAGGCCCGCGCGTTCGCACCATTTGCCGATCAATCGTCGAACCAGCTCCGTCTGGCATGCCTGGCCGACAACGGGCGCATCCGAGGCTTCTCGCATCGGCTCGAGCAGCCACTCGATTTCCTGCCAGCTGTCGTCTTCGTGCAGCACGCGGAGACTCTGCCGCCATGAAGCGCCACCTTTCGTCATGGCATAGCGCCAGAGCGATCGCAGGGCGTGCTTCACACTCTCCTCGCTTCCTTTCAGACGGAAGTCGACGCCGCTCGCCACGCCCGCAGATACGTCCATGCCTTCCGCCCTCCAGGTCTCCGCTTCTTGAGCGGTGATGTCACTTGGGTCGAACGGGCGAGACTCCGACGCCGCACCACCCGCTTCCAGCCTGGCCAGGTTCAATATGTCGTCGAGCATGTGCTGCAACGTGTGCGAGGCGACTTCCGCCCCACGCAGAAGCACTCGCTGATGGGGATCCAGAACGGAGCAGCCAAGCAGCTCGAGCGTCCCGAGGATGCCCGTCATCGGTGTGCGCAAATCATGGCTCATCGCCGCCAGGAGCGAATTGTCCAGACCCGGCGCGCTGAGCTCATCGCGATCCTGATCTTCCGCTTCATCCAGCATGCCAAGCTGCACAGCGTCCCAAACCGATGCAACGGGAAACAGAGCGAGGCGATAACGGCGCTCGACACCCTCCCGATCCCGGCGCGAGAACGTGCCGGACGCTTCTTTGGCATCGCCACGCGTGCGAAGGGCATCGCAGATGCCTTCCGCGCCGAAGACATGCCCGTAGGCTTCATTGGCGGCGAGGCACCTGCCTTGTGCGTCCTCGCAGAACACGGGATGCGGCAGGGCATCGAGCATGGCCGCGCAGACGGCACCCTGTCGCGAAGCGGCCTGCCGAATCATCCTCTGGCGACGCCAGAGGCACGCCATCGCGATCGCGATGGCCACGAACGCAAGGCAAAGCGACAGGTCGGCCAGCCAGCCGGCCCGGGACCACAGACCGCTATCCGGCCAGGATCCGTCATGCGGCGACATCGCGGCGCCTTGCGCCCATTCCCCGGATTTCGCTGCGACATCGCGTGCCAGGAGGCGGCAGCAAGCTAACGCACAGATCACGACCAGCCCCAGCCCGAGACTGTCTTCAAAAGAAAACCGTGGCTTGTCCGTGGAAGCCATGAAACGCATGCTGTACCTCCCCTCGGTGTCGAGCGCCTCCCTGATAGGAAGGTCGATTGGAAGCAGGCCGGCGCTTCTTGTCCCCTTGGGCTGTCGGATGACAGCCGGAATGCCGCTTCACCTACACCGGCATGTGGCCCGCTGCAGGCATTCTGAAGCGGACCGGTGCACTCAAGGCATTGGGACTGCTCCGAAAACATCCCCCAAGGACTTAAAGCGTGCGTTAGTCCGGCCGGCCGGCAGGAAGATCCCTGTCTTGCTTCCCGGCAGAACGATCCGTACAATTCGCGGCTCTCTGCCGGAATAGCTCAGTTGGTAGAGCGGCGCATTCGTAATGCGTAGGTCGCAGGTTCGACTCCTGTTTCCGGCACCAGAAAAAAAAGGCCCGCCTGATCGGCGGGCCTTTTTCTTTGCTTCGCTTGCAGCAGCGGGCTGGCGTCAGAGCTGCGCCGACGGGCTGCCGCCGGCGAGGCGCAACTCCTTGGGCAAGGCGAAGGTGATCGTCTCGGCCTCGCCCTCAAGGTCGTGCACCTCGCCCGCCCCCCAGGATTGCAGCCGGGCGATGACATCCCGCACCAGCTTCTCCGGCGCCGAAGCGCCGGCAGTAATACCGATGCTGCGCACGCCGTCCAGCCAGGCGCGCTCGATGTGCTCGGCACCGTCGATAAGGAACGCACGCACGCCCTGCTTCTCCGCCAGCTCGCGCAGGCGGTTCGAGTTGGAGCTGTTCACCGAGCCGACCACCAGGACCAGGTCGACTTCGTCGGCCAGCCGGCGCACCGCATCCTGGCGGTTCTGGGTGGCGTAGCAGATGTCGTCCTTGCGCGGCCCTTCGATGTCGGAGAATTTCTCGCGCAAGGCCGCGATGATGGCCTTGGTGTCGTCGACCGACAGCGTGGTCTGAGTGACATACGAAAGCGCATGCGGAAAACGCGGCTCCAGCTTCGCCACGCATTCCACCGACTCGACCAGCAGGATCTCGCCGGCATTGGCCGGATTCCACTGGCCCATCGTGCCCTCGACCTCCGGGTGTCCGGCGTGGCCGATCAACACCACGCTGCGCCCGGTGCGGCCCAGGCGTGCCACTTCCATATGCACCTTGGTCACCAGCGGACAGGTGGCGTCGAACACGTTCAGGCGACGGCGGTCCGCCTCTTCGCGCACGGCCTTGGACACGCCATGCGCGCTGAAGATGACCGTGGCGCCGTCGGGCACCTCGTCCAGTTCCTCGACGAAGACCGCTCCGCCCGCGCGCAGCTTGTCGACCACATAGCGGTTGTGCACTACTTCGTGACGCACGTAGATCGGAGCGCCATAGGACTCGAGCGCCCGCTCGACGATGGCGATGGCGCGGTCGACGCCGGCGCAGAATCCGCGGGGATTGGCGAGAAGGATGTCCAAAAGAAGCCTCGATGGTGGGGCCCCGGCCGGCTCGTGGCCTGCTCGGGTACCTAGGCGTCGATTATCTCACGCCCCCGGACTGCTTGCCGGCAAACAGTCCGAACGCGATCAACAGCACGGCGCCCACCGTAATGCCGCAGTCGGCGACGTTGAAGACAGGGTAATACCAGTCCTGGTAATGGACCTGGATGAAGTCGGTCACCTGGGCCGCATGCAGGCGGTCGATCAGGTTGCCGATGGCACCGCCGATGATCAGGCCCAGCGGCAGGGCCGAGCGCCAGTCGCGCCGTTCGGTGCGCGTGAGCCACACCAGGAGCGCGCCGCTGATCGCGATCGCCAGACCGACGAAGAACCAGCGCTGCCAACCGGCGCTGTCGGCCAGAAAACTGAAGGCGGCGCCGGTGTTGAAGGCCAGAGTCCAGTTGAGGAATCCCGGAATGATCACGTGCTGCGTACCGGCCGGCTGCAGCGCCGACAGCGCCCACCATTTGGTCGCCTGGTCGAGCGCGATCACCAGGGCGGACAGCCACAGCCAGGGCAATGCGTTGGGTTTGCTGCTCATGCGCGTTCTGCTGAAGGAATGCAAGGAGGGCGACCGGCTCGCGCCGGCCGCCCGCGGCTTTAGAACCAGCGGCGATCTTCGCCCGGCCCGTCGACGTTGCTTACGCAACGTCCGCACAGCTCCGGGTGATCCGGATGCTGGCCGACATCTTCGCGGCGATGCCAGCAGCGCACGCACTTGGCCGCGCCGCTGACTGTGGCCGACACCCACACGTCCGCGCCCTCCAGCTCCGACAGCACGGCCGTGTCCGGCTGGCCGCCGGCCATATCGAGGCGCACGTCAGACGTGATGAAGAAGAAGCGCAACTCATCGGCCGCCGCGGCGTAACGGGCCACTAGCGCCGGATCGGCGTGGATGGCCAGCTTCGCTTCCAGCGATGCGCCGATCTGCTCCGCCTTGCGCATGCCTTCGAGCACGCGCGAGGCGGTATCGCGGATCGCCAGCAGATCCGACCAGTAGCGGCGCTGCTCCGGCGAACCCTGGGCGGCGGACAACCCTTCGTACCAGGTTTCGAACAACACGCTCTCGCCACGCTCACCCGGCAGCGCCTTCCAGATTTCCTCGGCGGTGAAGCTGAGCATCGGCGCCAGCCAGCGCACCAGCGCCTCGGCGATGCGGAACATCGCGCTCTGCGCGCTGCGCCGGCCGCGGCTGTCGGTCGGCATCGTGTAGAGGCGATCCTTGGTGATATCCAGGTAGAGGGCGCCCAATTCGTTGGTACAGAAGTTCTGCACGCGCTGCACGATCTCCGGGAAATCGTAGCGGTCGTACGCGGCCGCCACCGCCTGCTGCACGTCATAGGCCTGCTGCACCGCCCACTGGTCCAGCGGCAGGCATTCCTCCACGGGCAGCAAATGCTTCGCCGGATCGAAACCGTCGAGGTTGCCCAGCAGGAAGCGTGCAGTGTTGCGGATGCGGCGGTACATGTCGGAGACGCGCTTGAGGATTTCGTCCGACAGCGACATCTCGTTGCGGTAGTCGGTGGAGCAGATCCACAGGCGCAGGATGTCCGCACCCAGGTTCTTCATGATGTCCTGCGGCTCGATGCCGTTGCCCAGCGACTTGGACATCTTGCGACCCTGCGCGTCCACCGTGAAGCCGTGGGTGAGCACGTCGTCGTAAGGCGCGCGGCCGTGGATGGCGGCGGAGGTGAGCAGCGAGGACTGGAACCAGCCGCGATGCTGATCCGAGCCTTCCAGGTACATCACCTTGTACGCCGCCGCATCGCCTTGCTGCAGCTCGGGACGCTGGCCGACCACGGCGAAGTGCGTGACGCCGGAATCGAACCAGACGTCGAGCACGTCGTTGACCTTCTCGTAATCCTTGGCCTCATCGCCCAGCAGCTCGGCCGGATCGAGCGCGTACCACGCGTCGATGCTGCCCTGCTCCACGCGCCTGGCGACCTGCTCCAGCAGCTCGACCGACTTCGGATGCGGCTCCTGCGTGCCCTTATGCACGAACAGCGCAATCGGCACGCCCCAGGTGCGCTGGCGCGAGATGCACCAGTCCGGACGGTCGCCGACCATGCCGGCGATGCGCTCCTCGCCCCAGCCCGGCACCCAGCGCACCTGGCGGATGGAATCCATCGCCGTCTTGCGCAGGCCCGCCTGCTCCATGCTGATGAACCACTGCGGCGTGGCGCGGAAGATCACCGGCGTCTTGTGGCGCCAGCAATGCGGATAGCTATGCTCGATCTTGTGGTAGGCCAGCAGCAGGCCGCGCGCGCGCAGCACGTCGACGAGAGCGTCGTTGGCCTTCCACAAATGTGTACCGGCCAGCTGCAGGCCGTCGGCCGGCGGCGTGTCCGCGCGATAGGTGCCACGCGGTTCGACGAAATTGAGCGTTTCGATGCCGTATTTGCGCGAGACCACGAAGTCTTCCACGCCATGATCAGGCGAGGTATGCACCGCGCCGGTGCCGTCCTCCGCCGAGACGTGCTCGCCCAGCAACACCGGAATCTTGCGGTCGTAGAACGGATGCTGCAGCAGCACGCCTTCCAGCGCCTGGCCAGCGGCATGCCCGAGCACGACCGGCTGCTCCACGCCGTAACGATGCGAAGCCTTCTCCACCAGCGCGGATGCCAGCACCAGCAGCACACGGCGACCGTCGCGCGCAGGGCCTTCTACCAGCGCGTATTCCAGGTCCGCACCCATCGACACCGCCTGGCTTTCCGGCAGCGTCCACGGCGTGGTGGTCCAGATCGGGATGGCCACGATGGCGTCGCCCGCGTCCACACCGAACTTCGCGGCAAGCGCCCTGGGATCGAGCGCGTCATACGCCACGTCGATAGCGGGCGAGACCTTGTCCGCGTACTCGATCTCGGCCTCGGCCAGCGCCGAGCCGCAGTCGAAGCACCAGTACACCGGCTTGAAGCCGCGCACCACGTGGCCGTTGGCGACGATGCGTGCCAGCGCGCGCAGCATATCTGCCTCGAACTTGTAGTCCATGGTGCGGTAGGGATGCTCCCAATCGCCCAGCACACCCAGACGCTTGAAGTCGGTGCGCTGCAGATCGATCTGCTGCTGTGCGTACTCGCGGCATTTCTGGCGGAAGGCAACGGCATCGAGCTTGTCGCCAGCCTTGCCGTGCTTCTTCTCCACCGCGATCTCGATCGGCAGACCGTGGCAGTCCCAGCCCGGCACGTACGGCGAGCGGTAGCCGGCCAGCAGGCGCGACTTCACCACCACATCCTTGAGCACCTTGTTCACCGCATGACCCAGGTGGATCACGCCATTGGCGTACGGCGGGCCGTCGTGCAGCACGAACACCTTGTCGCGCCCCGCCGTGCGCTGCTGGATCTGCGCGTAGCGGCCGACCTTCTCCCACTCCGCCAGCCACTGGGGCTCGCGCTTGGGCAGGTCGCCGCGCATCGGGAAGTCCGTCTGCGGCAGGTTGATGGTGTTCTTGTAATCCTGGGTCATTGCTCGGATGCCATCGGGGTTGTCGGGCGCGGCCCTCGTGCCGTCGCCGTCGTAGATCATGCCGGCGCGCGCTGCGCGCCGGACGGGAGCCGGAACGTTAACGGAATCCGCCGCCTCATGCCTCGGCCAGGCGCGGGTTCATGCCGAGCACTTCGCGCGCCGCACGGGCATCGCGGTGCATCTGCTCGGTGAGCGCCTCCAGGCTGTCGAATTTCAGCTCGTCGCGCAGCTTGGCGACGAACTCCACCGCCATGCGCTGGCCGTAGAGATCGCCTTCGAAATCGAACAGGTGCACTTCCAGCAGCGGTTGCAGCACCTGGTTCACCGTGGGTCGGATGCCCAGGCTCGCCACGCCCGGCCAGGCGCATTCGCACTCGCCCAGGCCCACGCGCACCGCGAAAATGCCATGCACTGGCGGTACCCGATCGCGCAGATGGATGTTGGCGGTGGGAAAACCCAGCTCACGGCCCAGCTGGTTGCCGTACTCCACCTTGCCTTCGATGACGAAGGGACGTCCCAGCAATGGCGCGGCGCCGGCGAATTCGCCCGCGGCCAGCAGCATGCGCACGCGCGTGGCGGAAACGCGCGCGCCGTCGAGCAGCACCGGCGGCATCACACGGGCGGTGAACCCGAGCTCCGCGCCCATCTTTTCCAGCAGCGCGACATCGCCACCACGCTTGTGGCCGAAACGGAAATCGCCGCCGACCCATACCTCGCGCGTGCCCAGGCGCTCGACCAGCACGCGGCGCACGAAATCCTCCGCCGGCATCGAAGTCAGCTCATGATTGAAGCGCAGGATCAGCGCCTTCTTCACCCCGGCCGCCTCGAAACCCAGCAGCTTCTCGCGCACGCTGGACAGGCGCGGCACGGGCTCCTTCGAAAAGAAGGCACGCGGCAGCGGTTCGAAGCTCACCGCGATTGGCGTCAGGCCGGACGCCTGCGCGCGTTCACGTACTTGCGCCAGCAGCGCCTGGTGCCCCCGGTGCAGCCCGTCGAATGCGCCGACGGCGACCACGCTACCGCCGGGCGCCAGGCACGGACCGGCGATATCCCTGGAAAGTCTTGTCATCGCGCGAGTATAGCCTCAGCGCGATGCCCTGCGGCGGCGCATCAAACGCCGCGCAGTTCACGCAGACGGAAGCCCGCCGCGAACAGCGTCGCGAGGTAGGCGCCGCCGCCCGCCGAAACGAGTGCGGCCAGGTGCCAGACTCGCGTCCACTTGGATGCCTCCGTCCAGTCCGGCCAGACCCACAGGCCCGCCAGCAGCACGCCGATCATCACCGCGCAGGCCAGTGCCAGCCGCCCCAGATGTCGCGCCCAGCCCGCCTGCCGCTGATACACCCCCGCCTTGCCCAGCCAGTGCCACAGCAGCCCAAGGTTGATGTAGCTGGCGGCGGCGCTGGCGATGCCCAGCGCCATATGCAGGCCAGGGACTTTGGCCAGCCCCTCCAGCAGCGGCCCCTGCTTCACGTCGGCCGGTGCCCACAGGGCGAACAACAGCGCCAGGAACAGCACATTGAGGACCATGTTCGAGATCAGCGACGCGACGCCCGCGCGCACCGGCGTGCGCGTGTCCTGGCGGGCATAGAACGCTGGCAGCACCACTTTCACCAGGGCGAAGGCTGGCAAGCCGAAGCTCAAGGCGGAAATCGACAACGTGGCCATGCGCGTATCGAACGGCGTGAAACGACCGTGCTGGAACAGCGTGGCGACCAGCGGCTCCGCCAGCAGCATGAGCGCGAACATGGCCGGCACGGCAATCAGCAAAGTCGTGCGCAGCCCCCAATCCAGTGCCTTGGAAAAACCATCGCTGTCGGTCGCCACGTGGTGACGCGACAGGGACGGCAGGATCACTGTGCCCAACGCCACGCCGAACACGCCCAGCGGCAATTCCAGGAACCGATCTGCCTGGGACAACCAGCTCTGCGACCCGATGAACAGCAGCGAGGCGATCACCGTGTCCAGCAGCAGATTGATCTGCGCCACCGACGAGCCGAACAGGGTCGGCACCATCAGCTTGAGGATCCGGCGCACGTCCGGGTGGCTCCAGCCCCAGCGGGGCAAGGTCAGCAAATTGAGCTGACGCAGCGCCGGCAGCTGGAACAGCAGCTGCAGGATGCCCGCCGCGAGGATCGCCCAGCCCATCGCCATGATCGGCGTGTGCAGGCGCGGCGCCAGCCACAGCGCGCCGCCGATCATGCACAGGTTGAGGATCACCGGTGTCAGTGCCGGCAGGCCGAAGCGATGGAAGCTGTTGAGCGCACCGCCCGACAGGGCGGTCAGCGAGACGAACAGCAGAAAGGGAAAGGTCAGCCGCAACAGGTCCACCGTCAGCGCGAACTTCTCCGGTGTCTCGATCGCGCCGGGCGAGAACAGCACCGTGACCTGCGGCGCGAAGATCACGCCCAGCGCGGTGACCAGCAGCAGCACCCCGCCCAGGGTGCCGGAGACCCGCGACATTAAGGCCTTGAGATCGTCGTGGCTGCGCTTCTCCTTGACCTCGGTGAAGACCGGTACGAAGGCCGTCGAGAACGAGCCCTCGGCAAACAGGCGGCGCATGAAATTGGGGATGCGGAACGCCACCCAGAACGCATCGGTCGCCGCATTGGCGCCGAAAGCCGCGTTGATCGACATATCCCGGACCAGCCCGAGGACGCGCGAGATCATGGTCATGCCGCTGAACGACAGCAGCCCTCGGAACATGCTGGGAGACTTCATGCGCGCGCCGGTACCTTCTTGTGGTCTGTCAGGGGAATCGCACGGCCCCGCTCCCCGGGCGGGCGGCCGGCAAAGCGCGTAGTTTGACAGCCGGCGCGGGCGAGAAGACAGCGCCAAACGTGGCAAAATGCCGGCTCCGTTCACGGGAGCGGCGGACTTCTCCCGCCGCTGAGCAGGCCCACGGGGCCTGAATGTCGCTAAGCTGTTGACGCAGCGACTCATTGGCGTCATAATCACCGCCTTTTTCCACCCAACCCAAGCGATTCCGGAGTTCTACCTTGGCCAACATCAAGTCCGCGAAGAAGCGCGCGCGCCAGTCCGAGCAGCGCCGCCTGCGCAACGTCAGCGCCCGTTCCATGGTGCGCACCGCCCTCAAGAAGGTCGTCAAGGCCATTGAGGCCAAGGACAAGGCCGGCGCCGTCGAAGCCTTTGCTGCCGCCCAGCCGGTCATGGATCGCTACGCCGCCCGCGGCCTGATCCACAAGAACAAGGCCGCTCGCCACAAGAGCCGCCTCAACGCGAAGATCCGCGAGCTGGCGTAAGCCGGCTTCCTGCGATTCGGGTTGGCAAAAAGGCCGGCTTTCGCCGGCCTTTTTGGTATCTGAAAGCCAGCCGGCCAAAGCCGGCTTTTTATTGCGCGCCGCGCAGGCTCCCTCGGCGTGCTCGCGCTGAAACCCTTCCCTCTCTGGAGAAAGTGGTGGCAGCTGGAGGAGAACAGGGGCGGAGCGATACGCCCCCCGTCCATCGAGCCGTAAGAAGCGTTCTACGCCGCCACTTCGCGCGCCTTCTCCGGCAGCGCCAGCCGCCGCTCCTCGGCGTCGTATTCGATCAGCAGCACGCCCGAGTCGTGGCGCCCGTTGATGTCCACGAAACATGCGCCGCCAATGAACGGCTCCAGCGTCATGACCGACTTCAGCGGCGTGGCCACCACCATCTGGAAACCGAAGTTCTCGAAGATATTCATCGCCAGAGCGGTGAACTCGTTGTCCGCTTTGTCGAAAGCCTCGTCCAGCACCACCGGCGCATAGCGCGGCAGGTGCCCGTCGTCGCCGCCAAGCTGGTAGCGCAGCGCGGCCGCCAGGCAGGTCGTGGCGAGCTTCTGGCGCTGGCCACCGGACTTGCCGGCGCCGCTGCGATACACCTCGACCTGCCGGCGCGTATCGGCCTCGATCTCCACGCCGACGAATTCCACATGCAGACGCACATCCAGCACCTGCTCACGCCAGCGGCGATGCTCGGGGTCCGTCGCCCCCAGGCGCTCCACCAATTCGCGCAGCACGGCGAACTGCGCTTCGGCACGCTCGCGGTCCTCGGTCTGGTGCTGCATGAGCACCTCGCGCAGCTGCGCCTGGAAGTCGCGCACTTCCTGCAGACCGCGATCGCTCACCTCGATCTGCAGGAGCGTTCCGCGGTTGAATGGCACCCGCTCGAGACTCTCGTTGACCTCCTCCATGCGCTGGCCGATCGACTTGCGCGCCTCGGTCATGTGTTTCTGGAGCACCAGCAGATCCTGCTTGCTCTGGCTCTGCAGCAGATCGAAGAAACGCACTTCATGCTTGGGCAGGCCATCCAGTTCGAGACGGCGCAGGCGAGCCAGGAAACCCTCGGCCGAATCCAGCCGTGGCGTGAAGTCTGCGCTGTCCTGGGGCCAGCGGCGGCAGAACGCACGGAAGCATTCCTCCACGGACTGCACCAATGCGTGATCGCGTTCGCCCTGCGTCTGCAGCACGTCCAGCAAGGAGCGCTCCAAGGTACGGAACTGCCCGTCGATGTTCTCCAACGACAGCGCGGGCGATATCGGCAGGCGCGCGCGCAGGCCATCCAGCTGCAAGGGCGTCAGGGTCGCCGCGCCGGCACGCGTAGCACAGGCGTCGCGCTGCGCGTCCAGACCGCGGCGCTCGCGCTCCACCGCGATGCGCTCGGCGGCCGTGTCCTCGCAACTCTTGGCGGCGTTCTGACGTGCCGCCCGCTCCGCTTCGAGCCGGCGTCCCAGCTCGTGCAGTCCCTCGTCACCCTCATTCAACTGGCGCAGCTGATCTTCGATATCGGCCAGTCGCTGCAGCTTGGGAGCGATGTCGATCTCTTCCCAGTCCATGCCCGCCAGCGTGGCCGCCGCCACGCGGCGGTCGCCCTCGCGCTCGCGCTGCGTCTTGAGGTCAGCCAGCGCATCACCGCCGCGCGCCAGCGCCTGGGCCAGTTCGAGCCCTTCCTTTTCGAACAGCATCAGCTTGTCGCGATTATCGAATCCGAGCACCCAGTGACGACGGTCGTCCACCGCGCGCCGATCGTCCTTCTCGTAGCGATCGCCCGGATGCTTGACTTGGCCTTCGCGCGTGATGGCGCGATCGGCCTGACGCAACGCCGCGGCATTGTCCACACAGCTGTAGTCGAACCGGCGAGCCAGTTCGGCCTGCAGCCAGTCGCGATGCGCGTGATCGCGCAGCTCCAGACGATGCACCAACGAACGACCGTCTGGTCGGCGCTGACCGAACGATTCCACGCGGCCGACCCGGTAATACACGAACTTGCCGCCCAGGTGCGTCTTGTTGATCCAGGCAGCGACCTGCGCGTACTGCTGCTCATCGACCAGCAGCGACAGCGCGAAACCATGCAGCACGCGTTCGATGGCGCCGCGCCACGGCGCAAACTCATCTTTCACCTGCAGCAACTCGCCGACGAAGGGCAAAGCGTTCTCGGACCAGCCAAGCTCCTGGCAAAGCCGCGCACGCATCGCCTGCACCGGCGCAGGAATATTGGATGGGTGCTTCTTCAGGGCGTCGATTTCCGCGCGCACCGTCGCGAAGCGCTGCGCGGCCTGACCGCTGTCGCGCTTGATCGCATCCATTTTTTCTTCGAGAGCGCCTCCCTTATCGCGCGCGCCGCTCACGAGCTCGCGCGCCTGCCCCGCCAGTTCAGCGAAAGCGCGCGCGGTGCCCGGCAGCGCCCAGTCCAGCTCACGACAGGCGGCTTCGAGTTTGTTACGGCGGCGCATGCGCTCATCACGCTCGCGCGCTACCTGCTCACGCTCGCGTTCGAGCTGATCGACCGCGTCACCACCCTGCTCGCGGCGCTGCCGCTCCATGTCGGCCAGCCGCTGGTCGTGGTTCTCGAGCACCTGCTTGCGCTGGGCCAGCTCGCCCTCCAGCGCCTGGGCCTGCACGTCCAATGCGGCCCTGCGGTCGTCCAGCAACATCAGGCGCCGCTGCTCACGGAACAGATCTACGCCCTGCTGTTGCTCGCGCAGCTCGCTGGTTTCGCGCCTCAGCGCCTGCAGATTCTCGTGAGCTTGCCGCGCCGGCACGAGCGTCTGTACCTGCTCGCGCGCGATCACCACCGCCTTGTGCGCGGCGTCCAGTTCCGCGAAGTCCGCCACCAGCCGATCGGCCGCAACGAACGTCTCCGGCTCCTCCAGCATGAAGCCGCGCAGGAAATGATTGAGATCGCCCAGGTTCTTGGCCGACTGCGTCTTGTGCAGCAACCTGAGCGCCATATCGTTCTGGATGCCGAGCAGGCGGCGGAAGCGTTCCGCATAGCCAGCGAAAGCGTCGAAATGGTGCACCTCTTCGCCAAGGCGAGTCTTGAGGCGGCGCAGGTCCAGGTCGAAGCCGTCCAGGTCCCTGGCGACGTCGAATGGGCGCTCAGTGACCATGTAGTGCTTGCGCACGTCAGCCGCGGCCGAGCCGGTACCCGCGATCCAGAACAGACGGATCAGCGACACCGTGGCGCCCATCGCATTGCGGTACTCCAATGCCAGCGCTGACCAGGTGGTGCCCTTGCGCAGGTACTGGGTGGCGATCTCGCCGGAATCGCTGTCGTGCTGGTCGGCCCATGCGCCTCGCACGTACGAAGCCAGGTTGCGATCGCGCCCGCTGCGATCGGCCTCGCGGGCCGCTGCGTTGAAGTCCACCAGGCTCGGCGGCACCAGCAGAGCGGACATCGCATCGAGCAAGGTCGACTTGCCCGAACCGGAACGTCCCACGAAAAGAAAGCCCTTCTCGGCAATCGGAATATCGACCAAGCCGCTGAACGTGCCCCAGTTGAACACCTGCAGCCGCCGCATGCGGAACTGCTCGTCGCGCGGATCGGGCAGGTCGGAGAGGAACAGCGACGGTGCGGCCGTAGGTGCCGTCTTGGCTTTCGAGGGGCGAGCGGAAGCCGTCGCCATGACTTCAGCCGCTGCGACAGGCGTCATCAGGGGTGGACTCAGATCGACCGGCGTGGCGACCTTTGCTTTCTTCGGCGTCGACGTGTTTCCAGCGACCTTGCTCGCACTGGCGCCATTCGGCCTCGACTTGGCCGTCTTCGCTTTCTTCACGGGCGCCTTGCCTGCCGCCTTCTTGCCGACCGCGCCTTTTGCCGGCGTCTTGCCCTTACTGCTCATCCGCACCCTCCTGCAGCACTACCTCGGCACCGCGCAGCTCGCGATACACCTGCGTCAGCGCTTGCACGTCCTCGGCGGAGAACAGCAACTTCAAGGTCGGCGAGACTTCGTAGCGATCTTCGCTGCCGCGCAAGCGTTCCAGTACGTGACTCTCGCGCATCTTGCCGATCGCCGCGGCGACGCGCCTGGCGAAGCCGGCACGGTCGGTGGAGAAATTCTTCTCGTAGACGGACAGCGCATCGACCAGGGCGCCCTCCTCCACTACCGCGCGGCGTCCCTGCGCCTCGCCTTCCAGCAGCTGCTGGCGCAGGTGCAGCAGCAGCACCGTGTCAATGAAAGTCAGCGGCGACGAGCGCAATAGCACCGGCGTGTCCAGCTCGCCGGTCTCGGCCTGGCGCACGAAGGCGACACCGGATTCACGATCGACCACCAGCTCCAGGAACAACTCGCACAGCTGTGAGCGCAGCGTGGTTTCGTAGCGCAACAGCACAGGCCACAACGCGGCATGGCGACCCGCGTCAATACTGGGCCCGGCCAGCAGCTGACATAGCGCGCGGCGCACCTCAAGCGGCAGCACGCCCGTATCGCCCTCGAACAGCGCATTCTTCACGGCAACATCCGACACGACGGGCATGGCTGCCGCCAGCTCGGCCTCTTCACGCAAATTCATCGCGCTTCTCTCTCAGGAACCACACCAGGGGTACGCGCGCATGGCGCCACCGGCCGTCACCGCCTTGCCACGACACTTCTTCCAGCCCGCCCTCGGCGACCACGCCATGGCGCGTGGCCAGCGACAGGTAACCGATGATGCTGCCCAGGCCCTGCTCGGCCGGACGGGCCACGAGCACCTGCGCGATCGACAGCTGCTCCCGTTCCTGCAGCAGGTCATGAAGGTCGCGGCGCAGGCCGCGGAAGTTGATCTCCGACTGCGCCACCAGCGCGCCGACGCTGTCCAGCGAAATGGCGACTCCGCCCGAAACATCGATGCGACCGTCGACCCGTGCATGCCGCGGATCATGCAACCGCCATTGCGACACCGAGCGCAGCCGACTGCTGCTCAGAGGCAGCTCCACCGGCATGCGCCGATGCGCCCCCACCTCGTCGCGAAGCTGCAGCGCTTCCGCCTGCGCCTGCTTGAGCAGCTGATTGAGGCGGCGCTGCTCCAGGTAGCCGCGGCTCTGCACGAAGCCGCGCAGGCTGCGCGCGAAATGCTGCATGACATCGTGCACCTGGCTGCCGCGCTCCAGCATCACGCGCGTGAAGCTGCGCAGCATCTGCCGTTCCTCGCGCTGCAGCCGACGTGCGAAGCTGCGCGACAGCACGATCTCCATCGCTGCATCCAACTGTGTGCTCTGCTCGACGTCGTTCAGCAATCTCCAGAACGCGCCGAAGCTGCGACCGGCTTCGCTGTCGCCGATCACGTCGACGCCTTCGAACAGGCGGTCCAGCAGGTCGCCGCGGTGCCCCTCGTCATCGATGATGCGTTCGCGGAATTCGCGGTTGAGTCGCTCGAAATCTTCGCGCACACGCCGAAAATCCTCGGCGAGATCATCGGCGAGCTGGATGACTTCGCGCGTGCGCTCGATCGCGCGCTGACCGCCGAGCGCGTCCACCTTGCCGCTTCTGACGCGCTCGATCTCGGCATCGAGGCGAGCTCGCTCGGCGAGGAGCGCATCGAGGCGCGCAGCCGCATCCGTCTCGGTCTGTTCGGCCAGCTGCACCAGCTGCTGGATGACCAGCGACAGGCGGCTTTCGGTCGCCGCGTGACGGGGGGTATGCAGGCCGGTGATGAAACGCACGGCCTGAGCAGCCTGAGCCGACAGTTCGTACTCCTCCTCGCTCGCGCCTTCAGGCAGACGGCGCTCGAGGTACCCCTGCGATAGCCAGTGCGCCACATAGGCCTGGGCCGTGCGCGGCAGCTCGGTAGGCAGATCGGAGGCGTTGATGGCGTCCAGATGCTCCTGCAGGCGCTCATGCAATGCGGAAGCCGGCAGGCGGCGTTCGCCGTCCTGCAGCAGAGCCTGCAGAAGGCCGATCAGTTCGGGGGCATGGTCGGCGGCCAGGAGCCGCCACAGGGCCTGTTCGCGCAGCCGGCGATAGCCGGCGATGCGGGCTTGCAGCTTCATGCGTGGATGTCGCTCCTGGCGGCGCGGAGAACGGCGGAACGCGGCAGGCTCACTCGCGCGGCGCTTCCCCGCGCAGCCGCACGTCGCCCGGCAGCATGTCGGTACGTCCCTCGCGAGCTTCGCGCTGCGACTCGAAGAAGCGCTGGATCTGCTGGCATACATTCATGGTGTTGTCGCGTGCGATCGCCGAGACCAGGAACCATGGCTGGGTCCAGCCGAGCCGCTGCACGATGTCCTCGGCCACGGCCTGGCGCTCGTCCTCCGGCAAGGCATCGGACTTGTTGAGCACCAGCCAGCGCGGGCGATGAAGCAGTTCGGGATCGAATTTTTCCAGCTCGTGCTCGATGGCATGCACTTGCTCGACCACGTCCGAGCCATCGATCGGCGCGACATCCACCAGATGCAGCAGCAGGCGGGTGCGGGAGACATGACGCAGGAACTGGATGCCCAGGCCCGCGCCTTCCGCGGCGCCCTCGATCAAGCCGGGAATGTCCGCGATGACGAAACTCTGCTCCGGCCCCAAGCTGACCACGCCCAGATTGGGATGCAGCGTGGTGAACGGGTAGTCGGCGACGCGCGGCGTCGCGGCGGATACAGCGCGGATGAAGGTGGACTTGCCCGCGTTCGGGAAACCCAGCAAGCCCACGTCGGCCAGCAGCTTCAGCTCCAGCTTCAGCTCGCGCACTTCGCCCGGCGTACCCGGCGTGGATTTGCGCGGTGCCCGGTTCACCGAGCTTTTGAAATGGATGTTGCCCAGGCCGCCCTTGCCGCCCTGCGCGACCAGCAGGCGGTGGCCGTGCGCGGTGAGGTCGCCAATGACTTCGTCGGTATCGACATTGGTCACCACGGTGCCGACCGGCACGCGGATCACGGTGTCGTCGCCGCCCTTGCCGTACATGTCGCTGCCCATGCCGTTCTGGCCGCGCTGCGCCTTGAACGCGCGCTGGTGGCGGAAATCGACCAGCGTGTTGAGGCCCTCGTCGGCCACCAGCCACACCGAGCCGCCGCTGCCGCCGTCGCCGCCATCCGGGCCGCCGAAGGGAATGAATTTTTCGCGACGGAAGCTGATGCATCCGTTGCCGCCGTCACCGGCCTGGACCTTGATGATGGCTTCGTCGACAAATTTCATGGGAAGGAATCGGGAAGAGGAAAACGGGAACAGGGATCGGACGCGCCTTGCGCATCATATAGGGAACCGGGAACGCGCTCTTCCCGTTCCAGCTCTCCCTTCCCTGCCTTCAAAAAACAAAAGCCCCGCCGAAGCGGGGCCCTTGCAACGATACGGCCCGGGCTCAGCCCTGGACGACGTTCACGTACTTGCGGTTCTTCTCGCCACGGGTCTTGAACTCGACCGTGCCGTCGACCAGCGCGAACAGCGTGTGGTCACGACCCAGGCCAACGCCGGTACCGGCATGGAACTTGGTGCCGCGCTGACGCACGATGATGTTGCCGGCCTCGATGGCCTGGCCACCGTAGATCTTCACGCCGAGATACTTCGGGTTCGAGTCGCGACCGTTGCGGGACGAACCTACGCCTTTTTTATGTGCCATGACTGATTACTCCAGAATTGGCGGATCAGGCGTTGATGCCCGTGATCTCGACTTCGGTGAAATGCTGACGATGTCCCTGCTGCTTCTTGTGGTGCTTGCGGCGGCGGAACTTGATGATGCGGACTTTGTCGGCGCGACCATGCTTGCGCACAGTGGCGGTGACGGTGGCGCCGGTCACGGTCGGCGCGCCGACGGTGATGGTCTCGCCCGAGCCGACCAGCAGCACCTGGTCGAACTTCACGCTGGCGCCTTCGTCGGCGTTCAGCAGCTCCACGCGCAGGACGTCGCCCTGCTGGACGCGGTACTGCTTGCCGCCGGTCTTGATGACTGCATAACTCATGGGATTATCCCTTCTGTCGTTATTCTCTTGGGTTTCGCCATGGCCTTTTCGGGGCCGGCGAACGCGGGAGTATAGCGACCCGCGCGGCCACTGGTCAATTACTGACCACCCTTTCCGCCCCCGCTCAGGAGGTCGTCGTCTTGTCCGTCGCCGACTTGGCGGGGGCCTTGGTCTGCGGCTGGGACGAAGCCTTGGGCGCCGGCTTGGGCGCAGCCTTGGCCGGGGCCTTCTTGCCGTTCGTCTTGGCTGGCGCCTTGGCCTTGGACTTGGTGGCCTTGGCCTTGCCACCGGTTGCCGCGGCCTTCTTCGCCACGGGCTTGGCCGGTGCCTCGTCCTGGGGCTCGTCCTCCTCGTCGTCGCCGCCGGCAGCCGCTCCTGCCGCCAGCCCGGTGGCTGCCGCAGCCCCGGACGCGGTCACTCCGGGCGCCGCCGGGCAACGCCCGTTGGTATCCAGGCTGCCCTTCTGTTTGAGCTCGGCGATCATCTGGTCGCTGCGCTCCTTGCTCCACTGCAGGCCGGCCTGGTTGGCCTCGCCCATGGTGGTAGGCATCTCGGTGATGACTTTCTGGCCGAGAGGAGATCGATAGAACTTCAGCATCCCTTCGATCTCATCGGCCGTGAAATGGCGCTGGTAGATCGGCACCAGGCGGCCGATGAACTGCTGGGTGCCATTGGCATCCATGTAGCCCTGCCAATAGCTGGCCGGAATGCACGGCAGCGATTGCTGCATCACGCTTACCGCCTGGGTGTTCATCTGGCTGAGCATCTTGCCCACCCCGACCACATCCATCAGCTGGCGCACCTGCTCCTCGCTGGGCTGGGTCGCGGCGACCGCCGAGCCCATCCATGCCGCCAGCGCCAGCGCGATCCCCCATCCTTTCCACTTGCGCATGTGTACCTGTCTCGCTGCCCCGGCCTCGCGGCCAAAAGAGTTATTAAGCCAACCCCCTTGTTAACACTTTGATGGCGTCCCACCTAAGTAACTCTCCCGGCACCCGGCCAACCTCCGATCAGGGGCAATAACTGACCTGACTGGTTTGGTATAGTGCAGTTTTTCCCTCCTCCCACTCCCCGGCGTTCATGGACACCATCCGCATCCGCGGCGCGCGCACGCACAACCTCAAGAACATCGACCTGGATCTGCCCCGCGACAAGCTGATCGTGATCACGGGCCTGTCCGGCTCGGGCAAATCGTCGCTGGCCTTCGACACCATCTATGCGGAAGGCCAGCGCCGCTACGTGGAATCCCTCTCGGCCTACGCCCGCCAGTTCCTCTCCATGATGGAGAAGCCGGACGTCGACCATATCGAGGGCCTGTCCCCGGCCATTTCGATCGAGCAGAAGTCCACCTCGCACAACCCGCGCTCGACCGTGGGCACCATCACCGAGATCTACGACTACCTGCGTCTGCTTTATGCGCGCGTCGGCACGCCGCGCTGCCCGGACCACGGCATCCCGCTGGAAGCGCAGACGGTGAGCCAGATGGTGGACGCCACTCTCGCCCTGGACCCGGAAAAGCGTTTCATGCTGCTGGCTCCGGTAGTGCGCGAGCGCAAGGGCGAACACGTGCAGGTGTTCGAGCAGCTGCGCGCGCAGGGTTTCGTGCGCGCCCGCGTGGACGGCGCCGTGTACGAACTCGACGCCGTGCCCCCGCTGACCCTGCGCCAGAAGCACACCATCGAAGTGGTGATCGACCGCTTCCGTCCGCGCGACGACATCAAGCAGCGTCTGGCCGAATCGTTCGAAACCGCGCTGCGCCTGGGCGACGGCCTGGCGATCCTGGCCGACATGGACGATGCGAAGGCGCCGGAGCAATTGCTGTCGTCGCGCTACTCCTGCCCGGTGTGCGACTACTCGCTGCCTGAGCTGGAACCGCGCCTGTTCTCCTTCAACTCGCCGATCGGCGCCTGCCCGACCTGCGATGGCCTCGGCGTGACCCAGGTGTTCGATCCGGCCCGCGTGATCGGCCATCCGGAGCTGCCGTTGTCCGGCGGCGCCGTGCGTGGCTGGGACCGCCGCAACGCGTACTACTTCCAGATGATCCTGTCGCTGGCCAAACACTATGGCTTCGACGTCGACACGCCCTGGCAGAAACTGTCGGCGGCCGTGCAGAAGGCCGTGCTGTACGGCAGCGGGAACGAACAGATCCAGTTCCGCTACCTCACCGAGCGCGGCGGCAAGGTGACGCGCGAACACACCTTCGAAGGCATCCTGCCCAATCTGGAGCGCCGCTATAAGGAAACCGAGTCGGCCGCCGTGCGCGAGGAGCTGGCCAAGTACATCAGCGACCAGCCCTGCCCCGATTGCCACGGCCAGCGCCTGAACCGCTCCGCGCGCAACGTGTTCGTCGCCGACCACGCCCTGCCTTCGCTGACTTCGCGCTCGATCGACGATGCGCTCGGCTTCTTCGACACGCTCACGCTCGCCGGCTGGCGCGGCGAAATCGCGGTGAAGATCGTCAAGGAGATCCGCGAACGCCTGAGCTTCCTCAACGACGTGGGCCTGAACTACCTGACGCTGGACCGCCAGGCCGATTCGCTTTCCGGCGGCGAGGCGCAGCGCATCCGCCTGGCCTCGCAGATCGGCGCAGGCCTGGTCGGCGTGATGTACGTGCTGGACGAACCCTCGATCGGCCTGCACCAGCGCGACAACGAGCGCCTGCTGGGCACCCTGACGCGCCTGCGCGACCTGGGCAACACGGTGATCGTGGTAGAGCACGACGAGGACGCGATCCGCCTGGCCGATCACGTCCTGGACATCGGCCCCGGCGCCGGCGTGCATGGCGGCGAGGTGGTAGCGCAGGGTTCGCTCAAGGACATCCTCGGCTCCAAGCGCTCGGTGACCGGCCAGTTCCTGTCCGGTCGGCGCGCCATCGAAGTGCCGGCCGAACGCCGAGAGCAGGAGGACAAAGAATCCTGGTTGCATCTGCGCGGCGCCAGCGGCAACAACCTCAAGAACGTCGACCTGTCCATTCCGGCAGGCCTGTTCACTTGCGTCACCGGTGTCTCCGGTTCGGGCAAGTCCACGCTGATCAACGACACGCTGTTCCGCATCACCGCCGCCGAACTCAACGGCGCCAGCGAGCAGCCTGCACCGTACAAGTCGGTCGAAGGACTGGAGCTGTTCGACAAGGTCGTGGACATCGACCAGTCGCCGATCGGCCGCACGCCGCGTTCGAATCCCGCCACGTATACCGGCCTGTTCACCCCGTTGCGCGAGCTGTACGCGCAGGTGCCGGAAGCGCGTTCGCGCGGCTATACCGCCGGCCGCTTCAGCTTCAACGTGCGCGGCGGCCGCTGCGAAGCCTGCGAAGGCGACGGCATGATCAAGGTGGAGATGCACTTCCTGCCCGACGTGTACGTGCCCTGCGACGTCTGCCACGGCAAGCGCTACAACCGCGAAACGCTGGAAATTACCTACAAGGGCCATACCATCGCCGACGTGCTCGACATGACGGTGGAAGATGCGCTCAAGCTGTTCGAGAACGTCCCCACCATCGCACGCAAGCTGGAAACGCTGCGCGCGGTCGGCCTGGATTACATCAAGCTCGGCCAGAGTGCGACCACGCTGTCCGGCGGTGAAGCGCAGCGCGTGAAGCTCTCCAAGGAGCTGTCCAAGCGCGACACCGGCCGCACGTTGTACATCCTCGACGAACCCACCACGGGTCTGCACTTCCACGACATCGAGCAGTTGCTCGACGTGCTGCACCAGCTGGTGGACCAGGGCAACACGGTGGTGGTAATCGAGCACAACCTCGACGTGATCAAGACCGCCGACTGGATCGTCGATCTCGGTCCCGAGGGCGGCGCGGGCGGTGGCCGCATCCTGGTCGCCGGCACGCCCGAAACCGTGGCCGAAGCGGCCGCTTCGCATACCGGCCGCTTCCTTGCGCCGCACCTCGGCATGACGCCGGCCAAGCCGCAGAAGAACAACGGCCGCGACAAGGCCATCCGGAAGAAGACCGCATGAGTTCCAGCAGTACCGACAAGCCCGCCCCGGCGCGTCGCCGCAAGACCGCCGAGGCGGAGGCCGCGGCGCCTGCGCCCGTCGCGGAACAGACCGCGCCGCAGGCACTGTTCACCGCATCCATCGGCGTGCGCTGGCGCGATCTGGACGCGTTCAATCACGTCAACAATTCCAATTACCTCACTTACCTCGAAGAGGCGCGGCTGCAGTGG
Organism: Dyella sp. CR10; assembly: GCF_055814425.1. NCBI lineage: Bacteria > Pseudomonadati > Pseudomonadota > Gammaproteobacteria > Lysobacterales > Rhodanobacteraceae > Dyella > Dyella sp. CR10. Next base: position 1,224,678 of record NZ_CP185986.1, on the reverse strand, counting down.
CTCAAGCACGTGCCCGGGCCATGGTTCGATGAGGAGTCGATGCCGGTGCTGGCGGCCAGCGAGATCAACTACCGCATGCCGATCGAATGGCCCGCGCAATTGCACGTCGAGCTGTTCTGCCTGCGCCTGGGCAACAGCTCGATGACCATCGGCCATCGCATCGTGGACGCCGAACAGCCGCAGCAGTTGTATAGCGACGGCCACGTGGTGATGGTCTGGATGAATCCGCATACCGGCAAGCCGGTTTCGCTGCCGCAGGCCATCCGCGACGCTGTCGCGCCGGGCTGAAGCCACCTCCTTCTTTCTGCGCAGGCATCCGACGTTCCCCATGACTACCGCCCTTCCCCGCGTCGCCATCATCGGTTGTGGCGGCACCATCGCCTCGCTGGGTACATCCAGCCTGGATCTGATGGACTACCCGGAACACGGCAGCAAGCTCGACGTCGCACAGATCCTTGCACGCGTGCCGGAAATATCGCTGGTGGCGGACGCACAGCCAGTGCCATTTCGCTCGGTCGGCAGCAACAACCTCACCATGACGGACTGGTTCGAGCTGCGTGCGACGCTGCGGCGCCTGTCGCGCGAGCAGCCGGAACTGGCCGGGTTCGTAATCCTGCATGGCACCGCGACCTTGGAAGAAACCGCGTTCTTCCTCGACCTCACCCTCGACATCCCACAGACCGTGGTACTCACCGGCTCGCAGCGTCCGCTGAGCGCGCTGGGCTCCGACGCGCCGATGAACCTGCTGGGCTCTACCCGCGTCGCTGGCGATCCAGCGTCGCGGGAACGCGGCGGGCTGGTGGTGTTCAACGACGGCATCTACGCCGCGCGCGATGTGATCAAGGTGTCAACGCTGCGGCTGGATACGTTCCGCTCGATGGACCACGGCGTGCTCGGCACGGTGGATCCCGACGGCATCCGCTACCGCCGCCGCCCTGAAGGCCGCCCTGCACCCACGGCGGCCTTCGCCGGTCTTCCCGACGATGCGCAGCCGCCTCGCGTCGATATCGCCTATTCGTACGTCGGCGCGGACGAGACCATGATCGAAGCCGTGCTCGCCAAGGGCGCGCGCGGCATCGTTTCCGCCGGCCTGGCGCCCGGCCTGGTCACCCGGGCGGAAAAGCTGGCGCTGGAAGCCGCCATCGCGCGTGGCATCGCTGTCGTGCAATGTACGCGCTCGCCGCTGGGACGCGTCGCGCGCCGCCGGTATCTGCAGGAAGCCGGTTTCATCGCCGGCGAGGACTTCAGTCCGCAGAAGGCGCGCATCCTGCTGGCGCTCGGGCTTACGCTGAGCACCGATACCGAGACGCTGCGCGGGTATTTCGCCAGCCATTGAACGGCGGCAACGCGCCAGGCTTCCCGAGGGGTTAAGGCGTTCGCCGCGCCGGATGCCGCGCCTTCATGCGCGACGCGTAAGATCGGCGGCGCCCAACGAAAGGAGTTCGCCCGTGAGCAAGTTCCCCTTCACCGCCCTCGCCCTGGCCTGCGCCACCGGATTCGCCGCGAGCGCGTCCGCCGCGACACCCGGCCGCACCGAATTGACTCTGTATCGCAGCGATGATGCTTCGCTGTTCAACGTCGGTGACGGCGGCAGCGTCGGCAGTGGTTACGCCATGGCGCGCGAGCCGCGCCAGTTGGACCTGAAGCAAGGCGTGCAGGACATCAGCCTCGGCGGCCTGCCTGCTTATCTCGATACCGAAGCCTTGTCGCTGAGCGTCGAAGGTGACGCGGCGCACGTGCTCTCGCAGCGCCTGCGCCTGGCCCAGGGCCGCGATGCCGCGCTGGGCAGTCTGGTTGGCCAGTCGGTAGAAGTGCTCGGCAGCAGTGGCCAGACCTTGGCCAGCGGCACCTTGCTGCGCGCCGGCGACGGCCTGCTGGTGAGCGATGCCGGCGGCCGCACCAGCCTGATCCGCGACTATGCCGCGGTGCGCGCGTCCGGCCATTTCAGTACCGGCTCCAGCCTGGAGCTGCGCGTCGAGGCTGCCCGCGCCGGCAACGCCCGCACCGTCCTGAGCTATCCCACCGCCGGCCTGGGCTGGCGCGCCGCCTATATCGGCACGTTGCTGCCGGGCAATGGCTGCAAGCTGCGTTTCGAGTCGCGCGCGAGCATCGCCAACCGCAGCGGGCGCGACTGGAACGGCGTAGGTCTCACCCTCATCGCCGGCGAGCCGCAAATCACGCGTTCGCCCGGCCCCGGCCCGGTAATGGCGATGGCCTACCGCGGCAAGGCGGAGGCCGCCGACATGCCGCAGCAGGGTTCCGTGGCGGACTACCGCAGCTACACCCTGCCCGGCGCGGTTGACCTCCCGGACGGCAGCGTCAGCCAGGTGCCGCTCTACGCCACGCGGCAGATCGATTGCGAGCGCACGCTGCTGTACGAAACCGGCGGACGCTGGACGCCGCCGCAACCGATGATCAACCGCGATTTCAACAACGGTGGCGGCAACACGGTGACCAGCACGTTGCGCCTGCGCGCCTTCGACAGCTTGCCGGCGGGCAACCTGCGCGTGCTCACCGCCGATCGCGACGGCACGCCGCAGTTCATCGGCGAAGGGCGCATCGAAGACACGCCCAAAGGCACCGACGCCACGATCACCCTGGGCAAGGCCTTCGACTTGCGCGCCGACCGCGAACGGACCGAATTCAAGCTGGACAAAGCCGGCCGCAGCATGGAGGAGTCCTTCCGCATCACGCTGACCAATGCCGGCGACGCCGCGCGCACCGTGACCGTGCGCGAGCACCCGAACCGCTGGCGCGAATGGACGCTGGTGTCGTCCAGCCTCAAGCCGTCCGAACAGAAGCCGGACCTGCTGGAATTCCGCGTCGAAGTGCCGGCGGGCGGCAAGGCCACACTGGACTACGCGGTGCGCTACCGCTGGAGCGAGACCGACCAGCCGCAGCAGTAAGCCAAGACCGCAACGACGAGGCCCGCGAGTTTGCTACGCTCGCGGGCCTCACTTCTTTGCAGGGGATGCCGCCATGCTCAACCTCGTCAGGCACGACGCGATCGTCGAGATCAACCTTGCGCGACCGCCGGTCAATGCCTTGAATCTCGATCTGCTGAAGGCTATCCAGGATGGCCTGGCCAAGGCCGTCGAGGATGGCGCGCGCGGCATCGTGCTGTCCGGCGCGTCCGGCATGTTCTCGGCCGGCGTCGATGTGCCCGCGCTGCTCGGCCAGGATCGCGAAGGCGTCTACACGTTCTGGCGCACGTTCTTCGCCACCTGTTCGGCGATCGCCATGTCGCCCGTGCCGGTGGTGGCGGCGATCACCGGGCACGCGCCCGCCGGGGGTGCGGTGCTGTCGCTGTTCTGCGATTACCGCGTGATGGCCGAGGGACCGTATCGCATCGGCCTCAATGAAGTGCAGGTCGGGCTGATCGTGCCGGAGTGCATCCAGCTCGCCCTGCGCCGCGTGGTGGGCACCTACCGCGCCGAACGCCTGCTGGTGGCCGGTGCGATGATCGAAGCACAGCAAGCACTGGCCTGCGGCTTCGTGGACGAGCTGACCGCGGTGGACCAGGTCACCACGCGCGCACTGCACTGGCTCAACGAACTGATCGCGCTGCCGCGCGGTGCCATGCTGGCCACGCGGCAAATCTCGCGCGCCGATCTCACCGCTGTATGGGCCCGCCCGGAGGCGCTGCCGGTCGATCAGTTCGTCGATGCGTTCTTCAGCGACGAAACCCAGGCCGTGCTCCAACAGCTGGTGGCACGCCTCAAGAAGAAGTAAGCGCCGTCCGCCGTCAGGCTTTTTCCACGGGGCGCGCCGGATCGCTGACCCAGCCGCTCCACGACGGCGCGTACAGGCGCGAACCCTCGAGTCCGGCGTGTTCCATCGCCAGCAAATTGTGGCAGGCAGTCACGCCGGATCCGCACATGTGCACGACGCGCTCCGGCGGCAGTCCGTCGAGCAGCGCGCCGAATTCCTGCCGCAGCTGATCTGCGGATTTGTAGCGTCCCTGCGCATCCAGGTTGTCCGAATACGGCCGATTCGCCGCCCCCGGCACGTGTCCGCCGACACGATCGATCGGCTCGACCTCGCCGCGATAGCGCGGCGTGGCGCGCGCGTCGATGAGCAACTGGCCCGGCTGCGCCGCCACGGCCTGATGATCCACGATGTAGCGCGCCGAGTCGTAATGCATCGATACGTTGGTCGGTACGCGCCGCACCTCGCCAGACTCCAGCGGCAGCCCCGCCGCCTCCCAGGCCTGGAAGCCGCCATCCAGCACGGCCGCTTCGCGGATGCCGACCAGCCGCAGCAGCCACCACAACCGCGCGGCGGCCAGCGCGCCGCCTGCTGCGTCGTAGCTCACCACTTGCAGGCCGGGCCGCCAGCCCAGGCGCGACAGCACTCTGGAAAATGCCTGCTCGGACGGCAACGGATGCCGTCCCAGCCCCTCACGCTCACGCGACAGGTCGGAGAGGTCGCGATTCAGATGGGCGTAGACGGCACCGGGGATATGCGCTGCGCGATACGCGTGCTCGCCCTTGTCGGGATCGCCACCGGCGACGGCCAGTTCGAAGCGGCAATCGACGATCAGCACGTCGTCGGGCGACATGGCGGCAAGTTCGCCGGCTTCGATGAGCGTGGTGCGCGGATTCATAGTCGTCCCATTCGCTGAAGCAGATTGACGAGCATGGCGGCGGTGGCCCCCCAGATGCGATGGCCGCCATGGACGAATTCCACCATGTCGCGGCGATGGCCGCGGAATTCCATGGTGTAGCGCCGCAGGTTGGCCGGGTCCAGAAAGAACGCCAGCGGCACTTCGAACACCTCCGCCACTTCCGCCGGTGCGGGATACAGCCGCGCCTCGGGCGCGACCCTGGCGACTACTGGCGTGATGCGGTAGCCGCTGATGGTGTCGAAGCTGTCGAGATAGCCCAGCGGTGTCACCAGTTGGCGATCGAGACCGATCTCTTCCTCGCTCTCGCGCAATGCCGTGGCGATGGCATCGGCATCTTCCGGATCCGTGCGTCCGCCTGGAAACGCCACCTGGCCGGCATGCGCCTGCAGGCTGTCGTTGCGCACGGTGAGTACCAGCCGAGGCTGCACGCCTTCGCGCCAGCCCAGCAGCACCGCGGCGGCACGCCGGGGCGAATCGCCGATCAGCTCGGCCATCTCGCGGTAGTTCCAGCCCGGCCCCTGCGGCGGCTCGGACAAGGGTCGCACCGCGGCGGCGACGATCGACAGAGGGTCGTCCATCATGGCGCCTTCCGCCGTGCCGGCAGCACGTCGCGCATGTAGCGCAGGCGCTCCGCATCGCTCAAGCCGCGCCACCGCGCGATCTCTTCGCCGGTACGCAGGCAGCCTTCGCAGAAGCCGCGCGGATCGAGGCGACAGACGCCGATGCAAGGAGTCAGGGGTGCAGGAGGAACGGGAGCAGGATCGGGAGGCATGGACCGGACATGCTAGCCGAAGGACCCTGCCTCCGGCGTGCCGCCATGCGCTATTGCTTGATTTCCAGCAGCTCGATCTCGAAGACCAGCGCCTCGTTCGGGCCGATGCGCGGCAGGTTGCCGCGTTCGCCGTAGGCCAGCGCCGGCGGGATCACCACACGCCATTTGTCACCGACGTGCATGCGCTGGATCACGTCCTGCCAGCCCGGGATCACCTTGTTGTTGACGATGAAGCTGACCGGGGAGCCATGCGCCCAGGAGCTGTCGAACTCCGTGCCATCGATCAGCGTGGCGCGGAAATTCACGGTGACGGTGCTGTTGAGCGCCGGCTGATCCTTGCCGGTACCTTGCTTGAGCACCTGGTACTGGATGCCCGACGGCAGCTGCACCACGCCCGGCTTCTGGCGGTTCTTCGCGAGGAAGTCGGCGCTCTTGGTCGCGTTGGCCGTCGCCAGGCTCTGGAAGTCGGCCTCGGCCTTGTCGTGCATATGCTTGTCGAGACGACGCAGCTGCTCATGCATGTCCTGCATGGGCACGGCCGGGCGGCGCTTGTTGTATGCGTCCTGGATGGCGCGCTGCATGGTGGCCAGGTCCACGTCCGGATCGCCATTGGCGAACTGGCTGCCGATCTGGTAGCCGATCGCATAGGACAGCTTGTTCTTGTCCAGCCCCGACGCCTGCGCGGCGGACGCGGGGGCGCGGTTCTGCGCGTGTGTGGCCGCCGCACCCAGCAAGGTCATGCCCAGGGCCAGCCAACGCAGTCGTGTCATGCCAATCCTCCATCGCTACGCGCGAGCCGGCACATCCTAGGGCCTGTTCGCGCTGTTCGCCTAGCCTGCATTGGCCGCCAGTGCGGCGGACCGGCAGCACTGGCGCGCCGTCCCGCTGAGAACGCGCGCGGCGCCAAAGGTTCCCGCTGTTACCATCCCGGTTTTCGTTCCGCAGGAATTGGCCATGGCCTATCGCAACCTGGAAATCGGCAACCGCGGCACGGTGCGCACCATCACCGTCAATCGCCCGGACAAGCTCAACGCGCTCAACCGAGACACCCTCAACGAACTGACCTTGGCCTTCGCCCAGGCCGCGCAGGACGATGCCGTGCGCGCGGTGGTGCTGGCCGGTGCGGGTGAGAAGGCTTTCGTGGCAGGTGCCGATATCGCGGAAATGAACGGCTATACCCCGATGCAGGCGCAGGGTTTCTCGCGCGCCGGACAGCGCCTGATGGCGTCGATCGAACGGCTCGGCAAGCCGGTGGTCGCCCGCATCCAGGGCTTCGCCCTGGGCGGCGGCATGGAGCTGGCCATGGCCTGCCATCTTCGCGTGGCCAGCGAGAAGGCCCGCTTCGGTCAGCCGGAGATCAACCTCGGCCTGATCCCCGGCTTCGGCGGCACCCAGCGCCTGTTGCGCCTGGCCGGTCGCGCCGCCGCGCTGGAGCTGTGTCTGACCGGCGCGACGGTCGACGCCCGGCGCGCCTACGAACTGGGCGTCGTCAACCGCGTCGTCGCCCCGGAAGCGCTGGACGAAGCCGTGGACGCACTCGCCGACCAGCTCGCCGCGGCCGCGCCGCTTGCCGCGGCGGGCATCCTCGACGCCATCCTGCAAGGCGGCGAGACGGTGATCGATCAGGGCCTGGAGTTCGAGACCCAGGCCTTCGCGCTCGCTTTCTCGACCGAAGACATGCGCGAAGGCACCACGGCCTTCCTGGAAAAGCGCAAGGCCGAATTCAAGGGCCGGTGATACGCCGCGAGGGCGCGGGCATCAATGTCCCGCGCCCTCGAATTTCTTCTCGCCCGCCGTCACCGCGACGCCCAGGCGGTTCTCCGGCGGCGCCAGCGGACAGACCACGTGCGGCGTGATGGCGCACGGCGGGTTCTCCGCCAGATTGAAATCCAGCACCACCTTGCCGCCCTTCGGTTTATCGGCATAGAGGAAGCGCGCGCCGCCATAGGTGAGCTTGCCGGCCGTGCGGTCGCTGAAGACGAAGAACAGGCGCCCGTCCTCTTCCATCGGTATCAGCGCGTAGCGATGCCCGTCCCGCTCGAACACCGCCTCGCCGGCGACCGGTTCGTCGCTCTCGGCGCCGGCCACGTTCGCCAGTTTGAGCGTACGCGGCACGGAAAACGGCTGCCATCGCGCTTCGACTTTCCAGGACGGATCGATCGGGAAATACGCGAAGCCGGGAAAATGCGTCCGCAATGGCGCGGCATTGTCCTTGACGCGCAGGCCACGGCGGGCGCCCGTCTCGATGACGTAAAAGTAGCGCTCCGCGCTCAGATATGCGCGCGTCGGCGCACGTTCGCCATGCGTGCCCTGCGTCAGCATCGATGCCGCAGTCACCGCCTTGCCATCGATCGTCACCGTCGCTCCGCCCAGCATGCGCAGCCTGACGGCACCATCGGTACCCAACTGCAATACGCCCAGATGGTCCGGTGTACCGGGAATCTGGACGTGGTTATCGGAGGCCGCGCCGATCGTGTTATCGCCAAGCTCGAGCCAGCCCGAACCGATCAGGCTCAGATAGCCATCCGCATTCTGCAAAGCCTGGACGCGTGCCGCACGCGCCTGCTCGACCTGTTTCGTGTAACCGTCGTCCGCATGCGCCGCTCCGGCCCCCAGCGTGAGCAGCAGCGGCAGTACCGCGAGCGCGATGGGGGCGAATGCCAGCCTAGAGGAAAAACGCGGCTGCATGCCCATGCTCAGTGATGGCCGCCGCGATACTTCTTCTCGCCCGCGGTGACCGCAACATCCAGGCGATTCTCCGGCGGCGCCAGCGGGCACGTGGCGAACGGGGTAAAGGCGCACGGCGGGTTGTAGGCCTTGTTGAAATCCAGCACGACCTTGCCGTCCTTCGGCAGCGCGGCGTACAGGAAACGCGCTGCGCCGTAGGTCTCCTTGCCCGAGGTGCGATCGGCGAGCACGAAGAACAGCTCGCCACCCGGCTCTTCCTGGTAAGGCAGCAACTCGAACGTATGACCATCGCGCTGGAAGACTGCCTTGCCCGGCACGTCGACTTTGTCGATGGTGCCGATCACCGAGCCGATCTCCAGCTTGTGCGGCGGATCGAACGGCACCCAGTCGGCGACCACGCGCCAGGAAGGATCGACCGGGAAGTAATCGATGCCGACGAAGTCCTTGCGCGTTTGCGCTTCGCTGTCTTTTACACGCAGCGCCTTGCGACCGTCGCGCTCGATCACATAGAAGCTCGCCGCACCGAACGCCACGGTGGTCGGTGCCGCCTCGCCGGCGTGCATGTCGTCGACCAAAACCGCCTCGCGCACGCTCTTGCCGTCGACGGTCGCGCCGCTGTGCTCTTCCAGCGTGATGCGCGATTGGCCATCTTTGCCGAGATGGATCACGCCAAGGTGCGCAGGCCCGGCCTTCAGAACGATGCCATTGTCGCTGGCGCTGCCGACGCGGTTGTCGCCCTCATGCAGCCATTCCAGACCGATCAGGCTGAGCCAGCCGGTTGGCGCGGTGAGGTTGGCGGTGCGCTTGGCGCGCCACTGCAGGATCTCCTGCTGGTAGTCGATGGACGCGGCGACGTGGGCGGTTTCGGCTTGCACGGTGACAACTCCAAGGCTCAGGGCGACGACGAGGGCAAAGGCAGCGCTGCGCGGCATGACGTGGAACCCATCGAAGATGCGGTGTTCCGAGTATGGACGTCTATTTGGCGTAGCCGCAAGCGGCTCAGCGCCCTCGCAGAAACAGCTTGTCCAGCTCACCGAGGCTCAGCTGGGTCCAGGTCGGCCGACCGTGATTGCACTGGCCGGAACGCTCCGTGGCCTCCATCTCGCGCAGCAGCGCATTCATCTCAGGCGCAGTGAGGCGACGGCCGGCGCGCACCGAACCGTGACAGGCCATGGTAGCCAGCAGTTCGTTCTCCAGCTCTTGCAGCCGGCGCGAACTGCCGTGCTGAGCCAGCTCGGCCAATACATCGCGGCATAGCTGCGCGACGTCCGCCCCCTCCAGCAGCGCGGGAATCCGTCGCACCACCACACCGGAGGGACCGCTGCGCGACAGTTCCAGCCCCCATTCGGCCAGCGCGTCGGCGTGCTCCTCCGCTGCCGCGGCTTCCTTCGCACTCACCGGCACGGTCAACGGCACCAGCAGGATCTGCGAACGCAGGTTGCTGCAGGCGCGGCCGGTCTTGAGCTTTTCATAGGTGATGCGCTCGTGCGCAGCGTGCATGTCCACCAGCACGAGACCGTGCGCATTCTCGGCCAGGATGTAGATGCCCTTGAGCTGCGCGATGGCGAAGCCCAGCGGCGGGGCTTCGCCTTCTTCCGTCGCCGGCATAGGCATGTTCGCCGCCTGCGCTTCCGGCAGGCGCGCAGGCTCGCCCAGCAGAGCGGCGTAATCGGCCAGAGGCTCGTCCCGCACACCGAGGTTCAGGCGGCTCTGGCTGAACTGGCCTGACCACGCTGGCGTCGACATGGGGGGCGCCGTAGAGACGGACGGCACGTAGTTCGCCATTGTGGCGCCGGCCTCTGGCGCGTCGAATGCCGCCGCCATGCCGCCACCCTGCCCGGCGCGGGTCTGCGCAAGCGCCTCGTGCAGGGTGCGAAACAGAAAATCATGGACCAGCCGTTGCTCGCGGAAGCGCACTTCATGCTTGGCCGGATGCACGTTGACGTCCACGCCCGCCGGGTCGAGTTCGAGATAAAGCACGAAGGCCGGATGGCGACCGTGGAACAGCACGTCGGCATAAGCCTGCCGCACCGCATGCGCCACCACGCGATCGCGCACGAGCCGCCCGTTGACGTAGAAGTACTGTGAGTCGGCCTGCGAGCGCGACGCCGTCGGCAGGCCCACCCAGCCTGACAGATGCAAGCCCGCGGCCGCATGATCGATGCGCAGGCTCTGCGCGGGAAAATCCTCGCCCATCACCTCGGCCACGCGCTGCAGCGCGGTCTGTTCGCTCTTGGCAACCTTGAGGATGCGCACCGGCTTGCCGTTGTGGCTCAGCCGGAATTCCACCGAACCACGTGCCAGGGCGAGCGACTTGAGCAGATCGTCGATATGCGCGAATTCCGTGCGTTCCGCGCGCAGGAATTTCCGGCGCGCAGGGACGTTGTAGAACAAATCACGTACTTCCACGCTGGTGCCCTGCGGATGCTGGGCTGGCCGCGCGGCTTGCATCTTGCCGCCGTCCACTTCGATGCGGAAAGCGGTGTCATGGCCGCGCGCGCGCGAGGTAAGCGCGAAGCGCGCCACGGATGACACCGAAGCCAGCGCCTCGCCACGGAAACCCATGCTGGCCACGTGCTCGAGATCATCGAAGCTGCGGATCTTGCTGGTGGCGTGCGACGCCACCGCCAATTGCAGATCGTCCGGCTCGATACCGCCGCCGTCGTCGCGGATGCGGATCAGGCGCGAACCACCCTGCTCGATATCCACTTCGATGCGCGTCGCGCCTGCATCGAGGCTGTTCTCGACCAGTTCCTTCACTACGGAAGAAGGCCGTTCGATCACTTCGCCGGCGGCGATCTGGTTGATGAGCTCAGGGGGCAGCGTACGGATGGCAGACATCGGCGAAGCTTAAGGCAATGCCGAAGCCTTGTCCTGCGGACTCCAGAAGCACGAACGCCACCCGATGGGTGGCGTTCGTCGAAATCAGGCGCTTGCGCGAAATCAGCCGGCCGGAATCGCCAGCACCATGCCCGTGCGCACCGAGGCATCGCTGCTGATGCGGTTGGCGCTCCTGAGCGCGCTGATGCTCACGCCGTACTGGCGCGCAATGCTGCGCAGGCTTTCACCGGCGGTGACGCGGTGCAGGTCGCGCACGTTGGCATCGGCACGCTCCGCGGCGGTGCCCTTGTCGGCGACCTGCTTCGGCGAGCTGGCCACGGCGTCGGCGACCGCCTTGTTCGCGGCGGTGGACATGGCGCTATCGCCGCCATCGTCGGCCTTGGACGAGGCGACCATCGTGCCGCTGCGGCGCCCGGCCTGCGCGGCGAACCAGGTGCCCGGCGGCGGCGTGGATTCGAAATAGCTGCGCACGCCCCCCATCACCGCCGCGGCGAGACGCGACTGGTGCGCGGGATCCTTCAGCCGGCGCTCTTCGTCCGGATTGCTGATGAAGGCCGTCTCGACCAGGATCGAGGGCACGTCCGGCGAGCGCAGCACCACGAAGTTGGCGCGCTCGACGTAGCCACGGTGCGTCGGGCCGAGGCTGCCCAGAGCCTTGAGCACGTTGCCGGCTACCGACTCGCTGGCCTGCATGGCGTAGCCCTGCTGCAGGTCCAGCAGCACGGCGGCCAGGCTGTCGTCCTTGTCGTCCAGCGAGACGCCGCCGATCAGGTCGGCGCGGTTTTCGCGGTCGGCCAGCCAACGCGCCGCCTCGCTGGTCTTGCCGCGCGGCGACAAGACCCATACCGACGAGCCCTTGGCGTCGCCGTTGATGAAGGCGTCCGCATGGATCGAGACGAACAGGTCGGCGTTGTTCTGGCGGGCGATCTGGTAGCGCTGCTTCAGCGGGATGAAGAAGTCGGCGTTGCGGGTCAGCACCGCCTTCATGCCCGGCTGCTTGTTGATCTGCTCGGCCAGCTCGCGCGCCACGGCGAGCGTGACGTTCTTCTCCAGGGTGCCGCCGGGACCATGGGCGCCCGGGTCCTGGCCGCCATGGCCGGCATCGACCGCCACGACCACCTTGCGCTCGCCATTGAGCAAGGCAGCCGCCTGGCGCGTGGAAGCCATGCCGCTCTGCGTGCTCTTGACGCTGTTCTTGCTGGGCGCTTGCGGCGTCTTGACAACGACCGGCGCAGGCGCCACGGACGCGGCATCGTCATCACCGCCGCTGTCGTCGGCAGGTGCCGCCGCCTTGGTCGGCGCCGCCTTTTGCGTCGATGCCACACCGGTCCCCGGGTAGACGTCGACCACCAGGCGATAGCCGTAGTCCTCGGCCGGCTTCAGCAGGAAGCTCTTGTAGCTGCTGGAGGCGTTGACCTTGGCAACCAGTTGCAGGCGTCCGCCCTGCTGGTTGGTGTCCAGGCTCTTGTAGAGGCCCTGCGCCTTCGGCGCGGCGAAACCGCCGGCCAGGGCGCTGCGGTCGATATCGATGACCAGCTGGTCGCCATCCTGGCGCGCCTTGTAGGTCACGGGCCCGGAGACATCGAGCACCAGGCGGGTGTATTCCGGGCCTGCCCAGACGCGCGCGGACTTCACGTCGGCAGCGTTCACGGCGCACAACGGTGCCACCGCCAGCGCAATCAGGCAGGACAACGAACGAATGGTGGTCGGATAGCCCCTCATGGGGCGGCATTGAAGCTCAGCACTTTCCTGAATGCAAGTGCTTTTTCCTTGAATATCCATAACCTGCAGCCGCTTTGTCAGACTCTATCCAGCTATCGGCCGCAAGCCACGCTCCTTGAAGGTTTCTCCCGGAGAAGTGGGGAAAATCAAAAATCTCATTAAGTATCGATACTTAGCTCTGACGGCATCAGCTACCCGTCGAAAGACGTTCCAGCAGGCGCTCGCCACGCGGACTGCGCGGCCTCACCTGCGCCTCGCGCCCGGTCCCCGCGTAAGCCAGATCGATTTGCAGATCGGGCGTTGGCAATGCGCCCGTGCCGCGCTCAGGCCACTCCACCAGGACCAGGGCTTCAGGGTCCGACAAGGCATCCAGGCCCAGCCATTCGAGCTCACCGGGGTCCGCGATGCGGTAGAGGTCCAGGTGCCACGCGGTGCGCGTCCCGAGCTGATAAGACTCGACCAGGCTGTAGGTCGGGCTCTTTACCCGCTCTCCCACGCCCAGGCTCTGCAGGAAGGCGCGCGCGAAGCTGGTCTTGCCGGCGCCCAGGTCGCCATGCAGGTAGATCACGGCACCGTCGCCGCCGGCCATGCCGGCCAGCCGCGCGGCAAAGGCGGCGGTGGCCCGCTCGTCGGGAAGGGATTGGCGATAGGCGCTCATGCATCCAGTCCGTTCAGAAGGCGGCGCAGCGCCGGCAGCAGATCGGTGGCTAGCAAGCCGCGCTCGCCCTCGACCGCCGCGGCGTCTCCGGCGCGGGCATGCAGCCCCACGCCGAGGCAGGCCGCCTCCCACGCCGCGCCGCCTTGCGCCATCAGCGCGGCGACGATGCCGGTGAGCAGATCGCCCATGCCGCCCACGGCCATGCCTGGATTGCCCCATGGGCATACCGCACAGCGGCCGTGCGGATCGGCGATGAGACTGCCCGCGCCCTTAAGCACTACGACCGCGTGGTAGCGGCGAGCCAGTTCACGTGCCGCGTGGAAACGGTCTGCCTCGACCTGCGGCACCGGCATGTCCAGCAGCCGTGCGGCTTCGCCAGGATGTGGTGTCAGCACGACCGGCGCTTCGAAGCTGCGCTGTTCGCGCGCGAGCAGGTTGAGGCCATCGGCATCCAGCACCATCGGCTTCCCCGCGTCGAGCGCGGTCAGCCACAGCGCATGGCTCCAGGCGCCTTGTCCCAATCCCGGCCCCAGGGCGAGGATGTCGGCGCGATCGAGCAATGCCTGCAAGGCCTGCGGGCCGTCCACGCCATGCGCCATCAACTCCGGACGCGCGCTGTTGAGCGCAAGCAGATTGGCTCCGCGCGTCGCCACGCTGACCAGCCCGGCGCCCGCGCGCAGGGCAGCCTCGCCGCACAGACGGATCGCCCCGGCGGTGCCCAGTTCGCCGCCGATCGCCAGTACGTGGCCGTTATCGCCCTTGTGCGCATGGCGCGGACGCCTGGGCAGTGACACGGCTTCCAGCAAGGTCGCATCGGGCTGCACGCCTTCCCACAGCGCATCGGGCAAGGCCAGCGTATCGAGCGCCAGCTTGCCCACGTATTCGGCGGCGCGGCCGGTGTGCAGGCCGCGCTTATGCGCGATGAACGTGATAGTGACGTCGGCCCTGACCGTTTCACCCGGGCACTGCCCCGTGTCCGCATTCAGTCCCGACGGCACGTCGAGCGCCAGGATCGGCTGACCACTCGCATTCAAGCGCCAGATCAGATCGGTAGCGGTGCGCTCCGGCGCGCGCGTGAGGCCCGTGCCGTACAAGGCATCGACGTGGACATCGGCTACCGGCAGGTCTGCCGCATCGTCCCAGCGCCGCACTTGGCCGCCGGCCTGCTCGAAGCGCTCGCGCGCCACCGCGGCATCGCCGCGGGACGCATCGGTCAACGCGAACAGCACGACCTCGCACCCCGCCTGCAAGGCAAGCAGCCCTACCAGGAAACCGTCGCCACCGTTATTGCCCGGGCCGCAGTACACCGCGATCCGCCGCGCCTGCGGCCAGCGCCGCCGCAGGATGGCGAAGCCGGCCTCGGCCGCGCGCCGCATCAGTTCGATGCCAGGGACGCCCAGGTGATCGATGGCGCGCCGGTCGAGCGCACGCACCTGGTCGACGGAATAGAGCTCGTGGCTATGCGTGCGAGGCGTCATGGGCCGGATTATAGGAGACATCCCTCGGGGGCTATCCACGGCGGACTTACAATGGACGCCATGCCAGCCCCCGCCGCCCTTGCCCACGACTACGCCGCGCTCGCCAGCGACATCAAGCGCTGGGCAAGCAAACTCGGCTTCGCCGACGCCGGCATCGCCGGCATCGAGCTGGGCGAGGACGAGCGGCACCTGCTGCGCTGGTTGGACGACGGCCATCACGGCGACATGGATTACATGGCCCGCCATGGCACGAAACGCAGCCGCCCGGCCGAGCTGGAACCCGGCACCGTGCGTGTGATCTCCGTGCGCATGGACTACGTACCGCCCGGCACGCGCAACGCCTGGGGCGTTCTGGAAGACCCCGGTGCGGGCTACGTCGCGCGCTATGCGCTCGGACGCGACTACCACAAGCTGATGCGCAATCGCCTGCAGAAACTGGCCGAACGCATTCGTGCGGCAGTGGGTGATTTCGGTTACCGCGCTTATGTGGATTCCGCGCCGGTACTGGAGAAGGCCCTGGGCCGCAACGCAGGGCTTGGCTGGATCGGCAAGCACACCGTGCTGATCAATCGCCGCGCCGGCTCGTATTTCTTCCTGGGTGAGCTCTATACCGATCTGCCTCTTCCGGTCGACGAGCCGGCGACCGCGCATTGCGGCAGTTGCCGCCGCTGCATCGATATCTGTCCGACCCAGGCTATCGTCGCACCGTACCGGCTCGACGCGCGCCGCTGCATTTCCTACCTCACGATCGAGCTCAAGGGCAGCATTCCCGAGGAGCTGCGCGCACCGATGGGCAACCGCATCTTCGGTTGCGACGACTGCCAGCTGATCTGCCCCTGGAACAAATTCGCGCGCGATGCGGCCGAGCCGGATTTCGCGCCGCGCCACAGTCTGGACGGCGCGCGTCTGGTCGAGCTGTTCGCCTGGAGCGAAGAGGAATTCCTGCGCCGCACCGAAGGCATGGCGATTCGCCGTACCGGCTACGAAGGCTGGTTGCGCAATATCGCAATCGCGCTCGGCAATGCACCCGCTTCAGGCGAAGTGATCGACGCGTTGCGTTCACGCGCAGCGCATCCGTCGGCGCTGGTGCGCGAACATGTCGCCTGGGCGCTCGCGCGGCACCAGGCGACGTAAGCGGAAGCTCAGCCTTCGCGGCGCTGGGCGATCTCGTCGAGCAAGGCGCGCGTAGCGCTATCGAACGAAGAGAGATCGTCCGCCTGCCCTTCCAGTGCAGGCAGGATCTGCCGTGCGATCGACTTGCCCAGCTCCACGCCCCACTGGTCGAACGCGTTGATGCTCCACAGATGGCCGAGCATGAATACCTTGTGCTCGTACAGCGCGATCAGGGCCCCGAGGCTCTCCGGCGTCAGCGAATCAAGCAGGATCACGGTGCTCGGGCGATCCCCCGGAAAGGTACGCTGCGCCGCCAGCACGCGGCGCGCGGCTTCGTCGCCGCCCTTCGCCTCGGCCAGCGCCTCGTCGAAGGTCTTGCCCAAGGCGAGCGCGGCAGCCTGTGCCAGCAGGTTGGACAGCAGCGCATCATGGTTGGCGCGCAGCGGATGAGCCGGGCGCACCACGCCGATGAATTCCAGCGGCACCGTGTCCGTGCCCTGATGCAACGACTGGAAATACGCATGCTGCGCATTGGTACCGACGCTGCCCCACACCACCGGCGACGTCGCCTGCGCCACCGGCTCGCCCTGCGGCGTGACCTGCTTGCCCAGGCTCTCCATTTCCAACTGCTGGAGATACGAAGTGAGATCGCCGAGCAGATCGGCATAAGGCACCACCGCGCGACTTGCGCGCCCCTGTGCATTACGGTTCCAGTACTCGACCAGGCTCAGCAGCACCGGCAGATTTTCCTGCCAGGGTGCGGTACGGAAATGGTCGTCGATGCGAGCCGCGCCGGCGAGCAACGCGCGAAAGTGGTCCATGCCCACCGCCAACGCCAGCGAAAGGCCGACCGCGGACCACAGCGAGAAGCGGCCACCAACGAAGTCCCACATCGGGTAGACATTGGCAGCGGCCACGCCCCAACGCTCGGCTTCCGCCGTGTTCGCGCTCACCGCGAGGAAGTGTCGCGAGGCGGCTCGCGCATCGCCCTCGTAGGCACGCACGATCCAGTCGCGCAGCACGTTGGCGTTGAGCAGCGTTTCCTGCGTGGTGAAGGTCTTGGACACCACGATCACCAGTGTTCGCCGCGGATCGAGCTGGCGCATCAGCTCGTAGGCGGCCTGGCCGTCGACATTGGTGAGGAAGTGGCTGCGCAGCTCCGGCACGTGGAACGGGGTCAACGCACGCACAGCCAGGCGCGGCCCCAGATCGGAGCCGCCGATGCCGATGTTCACTACATCGGTGATCTTCGGCGGCAGGCCCATGCCGGCCGAATCGCCGCGCTCGATCGCCCGCACCAAAGTATCGATGCGTTGCAGCGTCTGCTCGATTTCCTGCTGCGCATCGCGCGGAGCGATCTTAGGCAGATGCGATGCACCGGCGCGCAACGCCGTGTGCAGCACCGCGCGATGCTCGGAGGTATTGATTGGCTCGCCCGCGAACATGGCGTCGCGCGCCTTCTGCCAGCCGCTGGCTTGGACATGCTCGCCCAGCGCCTGCCACGCGGCTTCGTCCAGTTTCTGCCGGCTGAGATCGAGCAGCAGCGGCCCCACGCGATGGCGCAGGCGCTCGCCACGTGCGCGATCCTTCAGCAGGTCGCGCAGATGCGTGCGCGAAAGACGTTCGACGTGTGCTGCCAGGAAGGACGGACTGCGCTGCTGCGACATGGGCTCGTACTTGACGGGGAGGAAACCCCGATCTTAGAGCCATCGCGGGGCATGTGAGTAGCATGCCCCGCACAGTCCGGACCATCTAAGCGACGACGTGCCTCAGGCCGCCGCCATCTGCTTGGGAATGGAACGATTGGTGTGCGAAATGCAGTTGTCGGCGTCGACATAGACCAGCATCGGCTGGAACTTCTCCAGCTCGGCCTCGGACAGCTGCGCGAACGCGGCGATGATGACCAGGTCGCCCGGCTGGGCGCGATGGGCCGCGCTGCCGTTGACGGAGATGATGCCGGAGCCTTCTTCCGCACGCAGCGCATAGGTGACGAAGCGCTTGCCGTTGTTGATGTTCCACGCGTGGATCTGCTCGTACTCGCGGATGCCGGAGGCATCGAGCAGCAGGCCGTCGATCGCGATCGAGCCCTCGTAGTGCAGCTCGGCGTGTGTCACCGTCGCGCGGTGGATCTTGGCCTTGAGCATGTTCAGGTTCATGGCATGACTTCCAGCAGAAAAGGTCTGCGTAGCGGGCAATTATCGGATCGGCGCCCGGCATCCCGCAACGAGGGCCGGACGCGGCGGTACATGGGGACGGGTCAGTCGAAGGGCAAGTTGTCGATCAGGCGGGTGCTGCCCAGGCGGGCGGCGATCAGCGCCACCAGACCCTCGCGCTCGCTTTCGGCCGGCTCGGACAGGTCGTCCGCCCGGCGGATCACGGCATAGTCGGGGTCGAAGCCCGCCCGCGCCAGCTTGGAGGCCGCGGCCTGCTCGACCACCTTGACCGCATGCCCTTTGGCGACCAGCTCCCGCATCTGCTGCAGGGTGGCGTAGATCTGCGGTGCCAGCGCACGCTCGGCGAGCGACAGGTACTGGTTGCGCGAACTGAGCGCCAGCCCGTCCTCGGCGCGCAGCGTGGGCGCCCCCATTACCTTCACCGGGAGGGCGAGATCGCGCACCATGCGCTCGATCACCTTCAGCTGCTGGAAATCCTTCTGGCCGAACACGGCCACGTCCGGCTGTACCAGGTTGAACAGCTTGCAGACCACCGTGGCGACGCCGTCGAAATGTCCCGGACGATGCGCGCCCTCCAGCGTATCGGTCACCTGCGGCACGTGCACGCTGACGCTGCCCGCCGCGCCGAACGGATACATCGTCGCCACATCGGGGGCGAACAGCAGGTCGCAGTGTTGTTCGGCGAGGCCAGCCTGATCCTGCACCAGCGTGCGCGGATAGCGGTCGAAGTCTTCGTTCGGGCCGAACTGCGTGGGATTGACGAACACACTCGCCACCACACGGTCGGTGCGCGCACGGGCCAGCTTGATCAGCGAGTGGTGACCGGCATGGAGGTTACCCATGGTCGGCACGAAACCCACGGTCTGGCCCTGGGAGCGCCAGCCGCGGATCACGGCGCGCAATGCCGCGGCGTCTTGCACAGTCTGCATGGAGGTGTGTCTCAGCTGAAACAGTGTTCGGGAGCCGGGAAGGCGCCGCTGCGCACGTCCTCGGCATAGGCGACCAGTGCGGCCGCTACAGAATCGCGTCCAGCCAGGAAATCCTTGCTGAATTTCGGCCGCTTGCCCGGCGTGATACCGAGCATGTCCTGCAGCACCAGCACCTGGCCGTCGCAGTGCGGACCGGCACCGATGCCGATCACCGGAATGCCGACCGCCTTGGTCACCCGCTCGCCCAGCGCGGTCGGCACGCCTTCGAGCACCAGCAGGTCGGCGCCCGCCTGCTCCACCGCCTTGGCCTCGGCCACCACGTGGTCGGCCGCCTCCTGCTCGCGCCCCTGGATGCGGAAGCCGCCGAACTTGTGCACCGACTGCGGCGTGAGGCCCAGGTGCGCGCAGACCGGAATCGCCCGGCTGACCAGGGCATGGATGCCGTCCAGGATATGCGGCGCAGCGCCCTCGATCTTCACCGCCGCCGCGCCGCCTTCGGCCACCAGGCGTGCGCCGGCATCCAGCAGGTGCGGCATGTCGCGGTCGCTCATGAACGGCAGGTCGCTGATCAGCAGGGTGGCCGACAGGCCGCGCGCCACCGCGGCAGTGTGATAGACCATGTGATCCAGGGTCACCGGCAGCGTGCTCTTGTGTCCCTGCACCACCATGCCCAGCGAGTCGCCGACCAGGGCCACGTCCACGCCCGCCGCCTCAAGTTGCCAGGCGAAGCTGTAGTCGTAGGCGGTCAACATGACGATGCGCCGCCCTTCCCCCTTCATGGCTCGCAGGCCGGGAACCGTCACGGACTTGCGCACAGGGGTGTTGGCATTCTGCACGTACACGGAAATTCCTTGGGAAAAAGGAAGGCAGCGATTATCCGCTGCACAGCACAAAAGGCTCAAGGCAATACTTGGCAACCGCTCCGATCAACCTGGGCGAGCAGCTCGGCCACCCGTCCCTGGCCCGGAATATCCAGTTCGGGCGCAATGTCGTTGAGCGGCAGCAGCACGAACGCGCGTTCGCCGATGCGAGGGTGTGGCAGGGTCAGACGCTCGCCATCGACAAGCACGCCGTCCATGTACAGAAGATCGAGATCGA
Source organism: Dyella sp. CR10 (assembly GCF_055814425.1). Taxonomy (NCBI): domain Bacteria; kingdom Pseudomonadati; phylum Pseudomonadota; class Gammaproteobacteria; order Lysobacterales; family Rhodanobacteraceae; genus Dyella; species Dyella sp. CR10. The sequence continues at coordinate 1,204,578 of NZ_CP185986.1, read as the reverse complement.
GCGTGCGTGGCCCCCAGCGTCCGCCGTCCCTGTTGCGACCTGCGGCGCGCTCGATGCCGAGCAAGGCATCCAGCAGGGTTTCGGCGGCCAATCCGGTATCCAGGCTCACCACGGCATTGATGAAAGGCGGCTGGTCCAGCCGGCCCCAAGGCGGCGTGTGGTACAGGCGGGAGCGCGCGATCACCCGGGTTTCCGGCAAGCGATCCATGGCCTGGATCGCTTCTGCCAGATACTGCCGGGAATCGCCCAGATTGCTTCCCAGGGCGACGTATGCGGTGGTCACGCAGCGCCCGATTTACCGTCCGGCTTGCGGCGGCGGCGACGTTTGCGCGGCTTGCTCGCGGGGGCGCCACCGCCACTCGGCGTCGGCATCTCCACTGCGCCCGCCAGAGCCGCAGCCAGCGTCTCCTGCGGCAACTGCTGGGCATGCGCCCACCACTGTCCCAGTTCGTGGATAGCCGGCGATTCGGCCGCGCGCAACAACAGGAAATCGAATGCCGCGCGGAAACGCGGGTGAGCCATCAAGCGGAATACGCGCTTGCGCTGCACCTGCTCGAAGCGCGGCTGCAGCGCCCAGATCTCTTCCATGGTGATCGTGAAGCGGCGCGGGATCGCCACGCGCTGGCATTGCTCTGACACCACGTGCGCTACCGCACGACCCCAGGCCTGCGAGCTTTCAACGCCTTTGACGATCCACGCATGCGCCAGGTCGCGCACCTCGCCCCACAGCAGTACGGCGAACAGGAATGCCGGCGTCACCGACTTGCCTTCAGCGACGCGGGCATCCGTGTTCTTCAGGCCGTCCTCGATCAGCGCGCGCAGCGCCTCGTCGCCACGCTTGAGCGAGCGCGCGGTGGCCGGGAACATGAACTTGAGCAGGCCGCATTGCTCGAGCATGCGGAAGCTCTTCAGCCCATGGCCGCTCAGGAACATTTTCAGCGACTCGTCAAACAGGCGTGCGGGCGGCGCATCCAGCAGCAGCGGGCCGAGTTCTTCGAACGGCGCGGCTGCCGCCTTGTCGATGCGAAAACCGAGCTTGGCCGCCAGTCGCACGGCGCGCAGCATGCGCACCGGATCCTCGCGATAGCGCGTGACCGGATCGCCGATCAGATGCAGCACGCGGTCTTCCACGTCCTTCATGCCGCCGACGTAGTCGCGCACCGAGAAATCGCTGATGTCGTAGTACAGCGCGTTGACGCGGAAGTCGCGGCGCAGCGCGTCTTCCTCGATCGTGCCCCACACGTTGTCGCGCACGATGCGGCCGTCGACGATGTGCCGGTCGCCGCCTTCGCCATCGTCCTCGCCGGTGCCGCGGAAGGTGGCGACCTCGATGATCTCCGGCCCGTACACGACATGGGCGAGGCGGAAGCGACGGCCGATCAGGCGGCAGTTGCGAAAGAGCTTCTTGACGTCTTCCGGCGTGGCGTTGGTGGCCACGTCGAAATCCTTCGGATGGCCGCCCAGCAGCAGGTCGCGCACGGCGCCACCCACCAGGAAGGCGTCATAGCCGGCTTCATGGAGGCGGTACAGCACGCGCAGCGCAGCCTTGCTGATGTTCTTGCGCGAAATCACGTGCTGCTCGCGCGGAATGATGCGCAGCGACGGCGTTGCCTCGTTCCTTGCGTTCAAGTTCAAGCGGTTTGAATCCTTGCAGCGGAAGGGTGCCCGGACCAGGCCGGTCAGGCCTTGCGTCCCCGTCGAGGGGCGCCGGCCATGCCATGGTCCTCGGGCGTGAAACGATTGTCACGGAGGCATTGCCGGCCGAAACAATTCCGATATACTAGCGCGCTCCGGTGCTTTTCGCTCCCTTCGTCTAGTGGCCTAGGACACCGCCCTCTCAAGGCGGGAACACGAGTTCGAACCTCGTAGGGAGCGCCACCTCCGGGCCAGCACAGGCCCTCCGGCATACATCAGGCCCGCGATCGCATGACCTTTGTCGTCACCGACAACTGCATCAAGTGCAAGTACACCGACTGTGTCGAAGTCTGTCCGGTCGACGCCTTCCATGAAGGCCCCAACTTCCTCGTGATCGATCCGGACGAGTGCATCGACTGCACCCTCTGCGAGCCCGAGTGCCCGATCAATGCGATCTATCCCGAAGACGACGTGCCCGCCGGGCAGGAAGGCTTCGTCGCGCTGAACGCGGAGCTGGCCAAGGCCTGGCCCGTCATCACGGAGCGCAAGGACGGCCTGCCCGATGCCAAGGAGTGGGAAAACAAGGCGGGCAAGCTGGACCTCCTGCAACGCTGAATTCAGCGCCTCGCCTCACACCCGAACAAGAAAAAAGCCGCCCGATGGGCGGCTTTTTTCTTGGGTCATGACCATGGCCTGAGGGGCGGGATCAATTCCCGCCCACGCGCCCCTTGAGCGTATCCACCACCTTGGCCACCGCCGCCGCATCGCCCTGCGCGCGGACTTCGCTGGCGTTCTGGCCGCTCGGGCCGACGGTCAGTTGCACCTGATGCGGCGCCGCGCCCGGCGCGGCGGCCGTGTCCTTCTTGCCGCCACCGAACATGCGGCGGAAGAAACCAGGCTTGTTCCCCTGCGCAGCCGACGCCACCACGTTCAACGTGTAGGTATGGCCGGCATCGTCGTGCGACACGACCTGGCCGATGTCGCCTTGCTCCAGGGCCTGGCCGACGCGCCGATAGGCATTGTCGACCGTATCCGCCAGCACGAAGCCGTCGGCGATGACGCCGCCACCCTTGCCCACCTGGGCGGTCGCGCCATTGGCGGTCGGGTTGTTCGCGCCCGCCTCGGGGATGACCAGCGCGGCGCTGGTCGAGGGGGTATCCAGGCCCGGCGGGATCTCCAGCGGCGTTTCCTGCTTGGCGGTTTCCCAGGCCTTTTCCGAGCGGAACATGCCGCAACCGGAAAGCAGCAAGGCGGACAGGGCCAGGACCGGCATGGCGAGGACGAGCGGGGATTTCTTCATTGAATTGGAGTTCCGTTAAGAGATCGGGCGGCCGTCAGGCCGCGTTTGCCAAGGATGCCAGAGCCGCCAGCGCTTCGGTGATGCGCGCCCGCTCCGGCCCCTCCTGCAGTTCAACCAGGGGCAGGCGCAGCACCGCCGAACCCAGCCCCAGCGCCGGCAGGCCTGCTTTCACCGCGATCGGGTTGGGCGCGCAGTTCAGGGCCTGCACCAGCGGAGCCAGGATCCCGTCGCAGCGCGCCGTGGCCGCCTCGTCGCCAGCGGTCGCCGCGTCGCAGAGCTCGCGGAAGGCCTTGGGCGCCAGGTTTGCCACCACCGAAATGGTACCGGCCGCGCCGGCCAGCATGGCTTTGCCGGCGGTCGGATCGTCACCGGAGAGGTAGACGAAATCCGGGCGCGCAAGTTCCGCCAGCGCATGGATGCGCTCGTCGCTACCCACCGCCTCCTTGATGCCGATGATGGCCGGATGATCAACCAGTGCGGCGACGGTCTCGGGCAGCAGGTCGCAGCCCGTCCGGGAGGGCACGTTGTAGAGCAGCACGGGCAGCCCGCCCTTGTCGGCGACTTCCACGAAATGACGGCGCAGGCCTTCCTGGGTGGGGCGCACGTAGAAAGGCGCCACCACGAGCGCGGCATCTACGCCCAGGTCGCGCGCGCGGCGGGTCAGCGCCACGGTCTTGGCCGTGCCCGCCTCGCCGGTGCCGGCAATAACGGGAATGCGCCCCGCCACCCTTTTGACCGCAAAGGCCAGCAGATCCCCGTACTCGTCATGCTCGAGCATGTGCGCCTCGCCGGTGGAGCCGGCGACCACGACCGCTTCCGTACCGCCAGCGATCTGGTAGTCGAGCAGACGCCCGAAGGCGTCCATGTCCAGCGCGCCGTCCGCAGTGAACGGCGTCGCCAGGGCGCAAATGCTTCCACGAATCTTCAAGGCATGCTCCGGCCAAAAGCCAAGCCCGTGATGTTACTTGCGACCTCCGAGGGGCGACAAGTAAGCTCCCCGAGCCCTGCGCGGCCGTCCTGTGCCGCGCGCGCCTTGCTACAGGCCCATGCCCTTGAATCGTTCCTCGCGTACCGGCAACGACCACCAGCTGCTGATCCAGACGCTGACCCCTTCGTCACGGACTCCCCTGCTGAATCTGGCCCGCCGCATCGCCGATGCCGGCTGTAACCTGGCCGACGCGCGCGTCTCCACGCTCGGCCCGGACACCTCGCTCACCCTGCTGGCGACCGGTTCCTGGGATGCCGTGGCCAAGCTCGAGTCCGCCCTGAGCAAAGTCGCCCGCGAAGAAGACCTGCACCTGGTGCACTACCGCACGGACACGCATGGTCAGGCTTCGCGCCTGCTGCCTTATCTGGTGGAAGTCATCTCCGCCGATCGGCCGGGCATCCTGGTGCGCATCATCGATTTCTTTGACCGCCACGGCATCGCCGTGGAGCAGCTCAGCTCGATGCGCTACCAAGCCATGCAGACCGGCGCCGCCATGTTCCAGGCCCAGATCACCGTGGGGATTCCCGCCGACACGCACATCGCGGCGCTGCGCGACGATTTCCTGGAGTTCTGCGACGGCCTCAACCTGGATGCCATCATGGATCCGGTCAAGTTCTGAAGCGGCGTTCGCGTCCGTACACGGGCCGGAACGGCCGTTTCGCGAGGGACGCCCAGCATGCCCCTGCCTCACCTTGGTTGACAAGGGCTGTCATCGGCCGCCGCAAGCGCTAGTCTTGCCACCGAGAGGCAACACCGGAGGGCCGGCGCGCATGCAGTCAGCAGATCGAGCGATTCCCATCGCGCGATGCGCCCGCTTCCACTCCGCGCCGCCAGCCGGCGCCCGGCCTCTCCTCCCCGATCACACCCGCAAGCCGGAGCCCGCCGCGGCCCCGCAGGAGAAACCATGCCCGACATCGGCAAGAAGGCCCCCAAACTCAAAGGCGACACCGGCGACGGCAGCGAGCTGAAGCTCGACGCCCTCAGGGGCCAATGGGTAGTGGTGTATTTCTATCCCAAGGACAGCACACCGGGCTGCACCAACGAGGCCAAGGATTTTCGCGACCTCTATCCGAAGTTCCGCAAGCGCAACGCCGAGATCGTCGGCGTCTCCCGCGACTCGGTGAAATCGCACGCCAATTTCGCCGCGAAGCAGGAGCTGCCCTTTCCGCTGGTTTCCGATCCCGAGGAGACCTGGTGCCAGGCCTTCGATGTGATTCACGAGAAGGTGCTGTACGGAAAACGTCACATGGGTGTCGTACGAAGTACCTTCCTCATCGATCCCGAAGGACGGCTGATCCAGGAATGGCGCAACGTGAAAGTCCCCGGACACGCCCAGGCCGTGCTCGACGCCATCCCCGCCAAGTGAAGCCTTCCCAGCCATTTGTTCGACCCCATCGGCACCACGCGTGCCGATGGGCTGGACGCATGCTTTCCGGCTGCAAGCGCCGGACATCCACGGCATGGCCCATGCCGCGTTCCATCCACCAGCAAGCCAGCGAGGCACCTTCCGTATGACCGGAAGCAAGCGCATTTACGCTCTCGACACCAATGTTCTGCTGCACGATCCCACGTCACTGTTCCGCTTCGAAGAACACGACGTGTTCATCCCCATGACAGTGCTGGAGGAGCTGGACGAAAAGAAAAAAGGCGCATCGGAAGTCTCCCGCAACGGGCGCCAGGTCAGCCGTTTCCTCAACGAGCTGATCGAGCAAGGCAATGGCCACGGCATCAGCAACGGACTGGAGCTGACCAGCCCGCAAGGCATCAAGCTCAAGCGCAACAACACAGTGGGCCGGCTGTACTTTCAGCAGCGCGCCACCAACGGCCATGGCAAGGCCGACAACCAGATCCTGTCCGCGGTGATCGAGCTGCGCGACCAGAATCCCGATCGCGCGGTGATCCTGGTCAGCAAGGACATCAATCTGCGCATCAAGGCCAAGATCTACGGCATCGATGCGGAGGATTACGAAAACGACCGTGCGCTGGACGATTTCGCGCTGCTGTATACCGGCTCCGCCGAGCTGGCCGAGGACTTCTGGGACCACCATCCGGAAGTGCAATCGTGGAACGAGCGCGGTCGCACCTATTACAAGGTCAAGCGCCGCGACGACGAAGACTGGCATCCGAACCAGTGCCTGTTCCTGCCCGGCGACAACAGCGTCGAGCTGCGCGTACTCCATGTGGACGAGGAAGACGCCACGCTGGTACTGCTGGACGATCACAGCCATGCCAATCACGCCGTGTGGGGGATCGCCGCGCGCAACCGCGAGCAGAATTTCGCACTCAACGTGCTGATGGATCCGGATGTGGATTTCGTCACCTTGCTCGGCACCGCCGGCACCGGCAAGACCCTGCTCGCGCTCGCCGCCGGTCTCGCGCAAGTGATGGACCAGCAGCGTTATCGCGAGATCATCATGACTCGCGCCACGGTGTCGGTCGGCGAGGACATCGGCTTCCTGCCCGGTACCGAAGAGGAAAAGATGACGCCGTGGATGGGCGCCCTGACCGACAACCTCGAAGTGCTCGCCAACCCGGAGGAAGGCGGTAGCTGGGGTCGTCAGGCAACCAATGACCTGCTCGCTTCGCGCATCAAGATCCGTTCGCTGAACTTCATGCGCGGCCGCACGTTCCTGTCGCGCTACCTGATCATCGACGAGGCACAGAACCTCACGCCGAAGCAGATGAAGACGCTGATCACCCGCGCCGGCCCCGGCACCAAGATCGTGTGCCTGGGCAACGTGGAACAGATCGATACCCCATACCTCACCGAAACCACCTCCGGCCTCACCTACGCGGTCGACCGCTTCAAGAACTGGGAACACTCGGCGCACATCACGCTGCGGCGTGGCGAACGTTCGCGCCTGGCGGATTTCGCTTCCGAGGCGCTGTAAGCCTGCTCATGGGACAATCGCCGTTCCGGCCCACACCGGAACGGCGATCACCATGCACACAAAAGACGACACCTCCCTGCCTTCTCCTCCCATCGCCCTTACCATCGCCGGCTCCGACTCCGGCGGCGGCGCAGGTATCCAGGCCGATCTGAAGGCATTCCATGCGCGCGGCGTGCACGGCCTCTCGGTGATCGCCGCCATTACCTCGCAGAACACGCGCGGCGTGACCGCAGTGCACCCAGTGCCGCTGGCGCATATCCGCAGCCAGATCGAGGCGGTGTTCGACGACTTCCCGATCGGCGCGGTGAAGACCGGCATGCTCGGCAACGCTGCCATTACGCGGCTGGTCGCGCGCGAACTGAGGCGCCGGCGACCAGCTTGGCTGGTGGTGGATCCGGTGATGATCGCCACCAGCGGCGCCCGCCTGCTCACCGAGGACGCCGTGCAGGCGATGGTGCGAGAGCTGATTCCGCTCGCCGATATCCTCACGCCCAATCTGCCGGAGGCGGAGGCGCTGCTGGGCCATCCCATCCGCACCGCTCGCGACTACGACCGTGCCGGCGAAGCGCTACGCGCACTCGGCGCAGACGCGGTGCTGCTCAAGGGCGGCCACGCTCGCGGTGGCGAGGTGGTGGACCGCTTCTACGACGCGGCCGGCGTGCTGGAACTGCGCCACCCGCGCCTGCGCGCCGAAGGCCATGGCACTGGCTGCACGCTGGCCTCGGCCATTGCCGCCGAACTGGCCAAAGGGCAAGCCCCGCGAGCCGCGGTGCGCCGTGCGGTGACCTATGTCCACCGCGCCCTGGCCCAGGGCTACTGCCCGGGCGGCGGCGAGGCACGCGTGCTGCGGCATTGACGCGCGGAGCGGCGGGCGCCGTGGGGGTAGAATGACGGCCGGTTCTCCTGTCCGCCCGCCGCCTCGATGATCCTTGCGCCCCGCCTGATCCTGCTGCTCCTTTTCGCCGTCTTCGCACTGTGCGTGCTCGCGGTGCACCTGCGTGGCCGCTCGCGCCTGCGTTTCGATCGGCAGCTGGTGGACCACTCGGCCGTGTTCGCGCCTTACAACCTGCTGATGTACACCTTCTCCGCGGTGCCGGCGCGCCCGATCCTGGATCGCAGCGGCTTCCCCCAGCTGGACCTGCTGCAAGCCAACTGGCAGACCATTCGTGAAGAAGCGCTGCACCTGTTCGACGAGGGCTTCATCCGCGCAGCGGAGAAGCACAACGACGCCAGCTTCAACAGCTTCTTCAAGCAGGGCTGGAAGCGCTTCTACCTGAAGTGGTACGGCGAACCGCTGGCCTCGGCCGAAACGCTATGTCCGGAGACGGTGAAGCTGCTCAACGCCATTCCCAGCGTAAAGGCGGCGATGTTCGCCCTGCTGCCGCCAGGCAGCAAGCTCAACCCGCACCGCGATCCGTTCGCAGGCTCGCTGCGCTACCACCTGGGGCTGATCACGCCCAACTCGGACGATTGCCGCATCTTCGTCGATGGCGAAATGCACGCCTGGGGTGACGGCAAGGACGTGGTCTTCGACGAGACTTACGTGCACTGGGCCGAGAACCGGACCGACCAGACCCGCGTGATCCTGTTCGCCGATGTGGAGCGCCCGCTGCGCACGCGCTGGATGACGGCGCTCAACCGGCGCGTCGGCGCCTTCATGGGCAAGATCACCGCCTCGCCGAACACCGAGTCGCCCGAGGAAAAGACCGGCTTCGTCAACCGCATGTTCGCGCTCAACCAGCGCTCCCGCGAACGCAGCCGGGTGTTCAAGAAACGCCATCCGAAACTGTTCCGCGCGGTGAAGTACGCGGGCATCGTGCTGATGATCTGGCTGGTGTTCCTGGCACCGTATCCGTTCGTGCGCTGAGCGGATCGCCCGCCCCTTCGGGGCCTGTCACGTTCCGGCCACCCGGCGCGTCCTGGCATTATCGCCGCCGACCAGGAGCACCCGATGGACGCCCAGACCGCCCTCTTCCAGCAACACCGCCAGCGCCTGTTCGGCCTGGCCTACCGCATGCTTGGCCGGCCGTCCGACGCCGAAGACGTGTTGCACGATGCCTGGCTGCGCTGGCACGAGCAGGACGCCACGGTCCTCGACGACCCGGAGGCCTGGCTGGTCACCGTGACCACCCGCCTCGCCCTGGACCGCCTGCGCCGCGCCAAGACCGAGCGCGAGCACTACACCGGCCCCTGGCTGCCCGAGCCGCTGGAACCCATCGAGGAAGCCCCGCAGGATGCGCTGGAGCGGTCGGAGACCCTGAGCCTGTCCTTCCTGCTGCTGCTCGAACGTTTGAGCCCCGAAGAGCGCGCCGCCTTCCTGCTCAAGGAAGTGTTCGATTACAGCCACGCCGAAACCGCCGCCATTCTGGGCATCGCCGAAGATGCCTGCCGCCAGCGCGTGCATCGCGCCAAGACCCGTTTGCGCGATGGACGACCGCGTTTTCGCGTCGATCATTTGATGCAACAGCGTCTCCTGCAGCGTTTCCTCGCCGCCATGGATCGTCCTGATCTCGATTCGCTGCGCGCGCTGTTCGCCGAGGATGCCGTGCATATCTCCGATGGCGGCGGCGTGGTGCGCGCCGTGCTGCGTCCGCTGTACGGCCAGGATCGGCTGGCCCGCCTGTACCGCCAGATCGCCCTGCACTCCTCCGGCCCCGGCACCGTGCGGCAGATGAGCGAGCTCAATGGCGCGCCGGCGATGCTGATCTGGACCGACGGTCGGCTTACCTCCGCGCTATGGGTGGAGTGCGACGAGGAACGCATCACCGCGATCCACTCCATCCGCCACCCGGAAAAGCTGGCTCGGCTGGAAGCGGTCACGAAACGCGCGGCTTCTGCGTCCTTGCACTGAAGAGCGGCCACCGCGGCCGCTTCCCACCAAGGAAACCGCCATGTCCCGTTTCAATATCGCCGCCCATTCGAAGGCCCTGCAGCCACTGTTCGCGCTGGGCAAGAACGTCAAGTCCGGCAGCCTGGAGCCGGCACTCATCGAGCTGGTGCTGATGCGTGTGTCGCTCATCAATGGCTGCTGTTTCTGCCTTGACATGCACAGCAAGGACGCACGCGCCGCCGGCGAATCCGAGCAGCGCCTGTTCCTGCTGGCCGGCTGGCGCGAGGCGTCGTGCTACAGCGAGCGCGAACGCACCGCTTTCGCCTGGGCCGAGGCCTTGACCCGGCTGGTGCCGGGCGACTCGGTACCCGATGCGCTGTACCAGGCAGCCAGCCAGGTCTTCAACGAAAAGGAACTGGTCGACCTCACCCTGCTGGTGACGCTGATCAACACCTGGAACCGCATCAACCTGGCGGCGCATACCCCCGGAGGCGACTATCAGCCGGGCATGTTCGGCTGATCGCGGCGTTTGCGAGGCACAAAAAAAGCCGCGGCGTCTGCCGCGGCTTTTCTGTTGAAGCGGTGAAGATCAGGCCGCCTTGACGCGCTTGACGATGGCGTCGCCGAAGGTGTCGGTCGTGCCCTTGCCGCCCAGGTCCGGGGTGACCGCGTCGCGGTCGTTGGCCATGGTGTCGCGGATCGCCGCGCGCACCTTGTTGCCCTTGTCGGCCATGCCCAGATGGTCGAGCATGTCGGCCGCCGCCAACAGCAGCGCGCACGGATTGGCGATGCCCTTGCCGGCGATGTCCGGCGCCGAGCCGTGCACTGCTTCGAAGATCGCCGCGCCCTCGCCGATGTTGTCGCCCGGCGCCAGGCCCAGGCCGCCGACCAGGCCGGCGCACAGGTCCGACAGGATGTCGCCGAACAGGTTGGTGGTGACGATCACGTCGAACTGTTCCGGCTTCATCACCAGCTGCATGCAGGTGTTGTCGACGATCATCTCGTTGAACTCGATGTCGGGATATTCCTTGGCCACCTCGCGGGCGACGTTGAGGAACAGACCCGAGCTGGTCTTCATGATGTTCGCCTTGTGCACGGCGGTGACTTTCTTGCGGCCCTTCCGGCGAGCCATCTCGAAGGCGTACTTCACGATGCGCGTGCTGCCCTTGCGGGTGTTGCGCACCATCGAGGTGGCGACTTCGCCGTCCTCGGAGAGGGTCTGACCTTCGGACAGGTAGGCGCCCTCGGTGTTCTCGCGCACCGTGATGATGTCGATGTTGTCGAAGCGCGCCTTGGTGCCCGGGAAGCTGATCGCCGGACGCACGTTGGCGTACAGGTCGAAATGGCGGCGCAGCGTGACGTTGATCGAGGTGAAGCCGCCGCCGATCGGCGTGGTCAGCGGACCCTTCAGCGCAATCTTGTGCTTGGCGATGGCGTCAAGCGTGTCCTTGGGCAGCAGGTCACCGTGCTTCTCCAGGGCCACCATGCCCGCGTCGACGAAATCGTAGGAAAGGCCGCAGTCCAGTGCGTCGAGCACGCGCAGCGTCGCTTTCATGATCTCCGGGCCGATGCCGTCACCCGGGATAACGGCGATGGTCTTGCTCATGGGGGGGAACTCCTTGGAGGAAAGAATCGAGCGACGGGCGTGGGAAGAGGCCCGTCGAAAAATCCTTTCAATTATCCCCAATGCCGCCGAAGGCGGCCAGTGCGCAGACCTCGGGTGGCGTTGCAAATCCTCGCACGGAGCATTCCACAAACTCGCACGGAAGAGCCCGGCGCAGGGCCGGGCTCCTTGATCAAGCGTGGCTGGAGCAGGTCTCTCCTGCGGGGGTGGAGCCTGCCTCGAGCTGGTCCAGGAAGTCCACCGCGCGGCGCAGGTGCGGAATCACGATCGAACCGCCCACCACCAGCCCCACGCTGAAGGTTTCGAAAAATTCTTCGCGGCTGACGCCCGCCTCCTTGCACTGCGCGACGTGGTAGCTGATGCAGTCGTCGCAGCGCAGCACGAGCGACGCCACCAGGCCCAGCAGCTCCTTGGTCTTCACGTCCAGGGCGCCGGCCTTGTAGGTCTGCGTATCTAGGGCGAAGAAGCGCCGCACGACCTGATTGTCCTCGGCCAGGATGCGCTCATTCATGCGCTGGCGAAACGCGGTGAATTCGGCGACGCGGTCCTTGCCCTGCTCGCCGCCGCTCATGCCGCCTCTCCCAGCAGCTGAGCCAGCTTGCCGCTGCGGTCGGCGGCCACCAGGTCGTCGAAGCCGCCGACGTGGTGGTCGTTGATGAAGATCTGCGGCACGGTGCGGCGACCGCCGCTGCGCTGGAGCATTTCCTCGCGGCGCGCGGGCTCGGCATCGACCATCACTTCGGTCCATTCCAGGCCCTTGGATTTCAGCAAGCGCTTGGCCGACACGCAGTACGGGCAAACGGCGGTGGAATAGACCTCGATCTTGGGCACGACGGACTCCGGGAAGGCAACGACGATGGCTGGCTAGGTGGGGGCTCAGCCCCTGAAAACAAGCCGCCTCAGGCGGTGAACCAGGCCCATCGGACGCGGTCACAAGTGCTATTGTCACCCACCTATGCGCATGGCACCACGTACCGCTCCCTCCCGGCTCGCCGCCGCCCTCGCCTGTGCCCTGCTGTCCTTCGGCGCAGGCGCCCAGGACACCAGCGTGCGGCTGCCCGATCTCGGCAGTTCGGCCAACGCCCTGGTCTCTCCCCAGGAGGCGCAGGACTACGGTGCCGCCATGCTGCGCCAGATGCGCGCGCTGGACATGGTGGTGGACGACGCCATGCTGGACGACTACATCAACAACCTTGGCTACCGCCTGGTCGCCTCCAGCGAAAAGCCCAAGGACCACTTCTCGTTCTTCATCGTGAAGGATTCGGTGATCAACGCCTTCGCCGCGCCTGGCGGCTACATCGCGGTGAATTCCGGACTGATCAACATCACCAGCAGCGAAAGCGAACTGGCCGGCGTGATCGCGCATGAAATCGGCCATATCACCCAGAACCACCTGCAGCGCGCGTTCGAAGCGTCCAAAAAAGACGCGCCGCTGATGGCGCTGGTGCTGCTGGGCGCGATTGCCGCCGGCGCGGGCGCGCACGCCGGCGACGCCGCCGGGGCGGTGCTGATGGGCGGCCAGGGCTTGATGCTGCAGCGACAGATCAACTTCACCCGCAAGGACGAGGTCGAGGCCGACCGCGCCGGCATCCAGACGCTTTCCAATGCCGGCTTCGATCCCAACGCCATGGCCAGCTTCTTCGAGCGTATGCAGGACACCCTGCGCGCCGGTTCCGGCGGTGACCATGACGTGCCCGAACTGCTGCAGACCCACCCGGTAACGCTGTCGCGCATCAGCGACGCCAAGTCGCGCGCCGGTGCGCTGCTCGCCCAGCAGAAGCTGCGTCCCGCCGCGCCGACCCTGGTCAAGAACCAGTGGGAGAAAAGCACGGCGCCGATTCCGTACGTCAAGGATCCGACGTTGCTGATCGCCTCCGGCAGCGGCGGCAACGGCCCGGACACATACAGCCTGATGCGCGAACGCGTACGCGTGCTGTCCGGCGATGCCCTGCAGCTGAGCACCTACTACGCCTCCAACCTGGGCAAGCATCCGGAATTCGATACGCCGTCCAATCGCTACGGCTATGCGCTGGCGCTCACCCGCAGCGGCCGCGGCGCCAAGGCGGTGGAAGAGCTGCAGCCACTGCTGAAGAACGCTCCCGGCAACCAGATCCTGCAGCTGGCCATGGCCGACGCCAAACTCCAAGGCGGGCAGCGCGCCGAGGCACTGGCGATCTACGCGGAACTCAACGGCCAGTCGCCGCGCAACCGCGCCATCGCCCTGGGCTATGCCAAGGCACTGACCGAGGGCGGCAGCACCGCCGAGGCGACTCGCGCGGCCGACATGCTGCGCCCGATGCTGGACAACGCGGACGAGCCGGAGCTGTATCGCAGCTATGCCCGCGCCAGCGAGCGAGCCGGCGACGCCGTGCGTTCGGGCGAGGCCTACGCGGACGCCAGTTACCTGTCCGGCCGTCCTTTCGATGCCATGGAACAGCTCAAGCGCCTGCTCAAGCGTCCCGACCTGGATTACTACGCCCGCGCCCGCATCCAGTCCCGCATCAGCGAGCTCACCCCGCTGGTGATGGAACTGCGCAAACGCAAGGTGCAGACCGAGGACAATCCCGACGGCCGCACCCAGCAATGGCGACGCCCCGACGGCGACTGCGGCGCCCGTCTCTGTTTCAGCGCCAACGGCGCCCGCTGAGCCTCCCGCACACGCGCCCGTCACAGGGCGCATCGGACGATTTCGTTGCGACTCTGTGAAATGTCATAGGGACGTAACATTGGATCGTTGCAATATTTGCGTCACAGGCCCAGCGGACCCCTACGCGTGCACAAGCGCATTCTTATCGTCGAAGACGAAGCTTCGATCCGCGACATGGTCGCCTTCGCCCTCCGCAAGGCCGGCATGGACGCAGTCCACGCCGCCGACGCGCGAGCCGCCCAGATCGCCATCGCCGAACAGGTACCGGACCTGATCCTGCTGGACTGGATGCTCCCGGGCACCAGCGGCCTGGAACTGGCCCGCCGCCTGCGCAAGGAGGAGCTGAGCCGGGAAATCCCGATCATTATGCTCACCGCCCGCGGCGAGGAAATGGACCGCGTCAACGGCCTCGAGGCCGGCGTGGACGACTACGTGGTCAAGCCGTTCTCCACCCGCGAGCTGATCGCCCGCATCAAGGCGGTGCTGCGGCGCAGCCAGGGCGACGACGGTTCCGGCATGGTGGAACTGGGCGGACTGCGCATCGACGGCCCGGCCCACCGCGTGTTCGCCGGCGAGGATTCGGTGCCGATCGGCCCGACCGAATACCGCCTGCTGTACTTCTTCATGACCCATCCCGAGCGCGTCTACTCGCGCGCCCAACTGCTGGACCACGTGTGGGGCGGCAGCGTGTATGTGGAGGAGCGCACCGTCGACGTGCACATCCGTCGCCTGCGCAAGACGCTCGAGCCGTGGAAATTGGACGAAATGGTGCAGACCGTGCGCGGCGCGGGCTACCGCTTCTCGGCCAGCGTCTGATTCCGGCCGGACTCGGCGGATTGCCGGGCCGGCGGCGTTTGCCGATATGCTTGCTCGCCTTTTCGGCGACCCGCTCTTCGGCGACACAAGGCCCGATTCCCGATGCCTGAGCCCTTCGACCGCTCCTGGAAACTGCCGGCCACCCTCGCGGCCGGCTTGCTTGTCGGCGGCTCCGCCGGCTGGCTGAGCGGCGCCGGTGCGACGCTTGGCGTGGCCGTCGTCGCGGTCGCCGAAACCGTCTTGCTGCTGACTCGAATCCGTCATGAAACACGGCACATCATGCCGCCGCCTCCCTCCATCAGCTCTCTGCAGCATGACCGCTTCATGACGCGTTCCCGTCGCATCGCCTCCAGTCTGCGCGACCTGCGCAGCGCCGCCGGCAGCCTGCCGGACGCCGTCGTGCTGCTCGACAACGATCAGCACGTGCGCTGGTTCAATCACGCCGCCGAAGACCTGCTCGGCCTGCGCCGCCCGCAGGACCGCGGCATCCACCTGCATGAGCGCATGGGCACCACGGAGCTGGCCGGCTGGCTGCAGAATGGCGCACACGAGCCGCTCAATGACGTAGTGGCACCGGGCCATCCCAACCGCCACATCAATGTCACCCTGCTGCCGTTCGGTCGCCGCCAACGCCTGCTGCTGGCCCGCGACATCAGTCACCTGACCCGCCTGGAGCAGATCCGCCGCGACTTCGTGGCGAACGTGTCGCACGAGCTGCGCACGCCGCTCACCGTGATCCATGGCTACCTGGAGCTGATCGATCCGGAAGACGTGCCGGAACTGGCACCGGTGCTGGGCGAGATGCGCGCGCAGTCCAAGCGCATGGGGCAGATCGTGGAAGATCTCCTCACGCTGTCGCGTCTGGAGACCCAGGAGCACATCACCGACGAGCGCGTGCCGATGACGCCGCTGCTCGCCACGATCCGCAAGGAGGCGGAGGCGCTGAGCCAGGGCCGCCACCACATCACGGTGGAGAACACCGCCGAGGCCGACCTGCTGGGCTCGCCCAAGGATCTCCACAGCGCCCTGTCCAACCTGGTCAGCAATGCGGTGCGCTACACGCCAACCGGCGGTGCCATCACCATCCGCTGGAGGCGCACGCAGGAAGGCGCCACCTATTCGGTCACCGATACCGGCTTCGGCATCCCCGCCGCCCACCTGGCCCGGCTCACCGAGCGCTTCTACCGCGTCTCCTCCAGCCGCTCGCGCGACAGCGGCGGTACCGGCCTGGGGCTTTCCATCGTCAAGCACGTGCTGAACCTGCACCAGGCGAGGCTGGACATCGAAAGCGAGCCCGGCCAGGGTTCCACCTTCGCCTGCATCTTCGGACCTGAGCGTCTGCTCAAGCCCGGCGGTATGGACGAGGTCTGACGCGCCTCCCTCTTCCGGGGGAGGATCTGGAAAAGGCCTGCGCTCACGCCGGCATGAACGCAAGCCAAGCAGGCCTTCACCCTACGCGGCACTGCCGCATGAGCTTACGAACGCCATCAGACAGAATGCTCTGATGCGCCGCAAACCCGCCACTCCTTCCCCCGTGATCGATCCCGCCGCTCCCGAGCTGTTCTTCAGCCGCGAACTGGCCGCGCTGGAATTCAATTTCCGTGTGCTGGCCCAGGCCCGCGACACGGACGTGCCGTTGCTCGAACGCCTGCGCTTCCTCAGCATCGTCGCCAACAATCTCGACGAGTTTTTCGAGGTGCGCGTGGCGATGCTCAAACATCACCACAGCTTCGGCTCCGCCGCGCCAGGCCCGGACGGTATTCCTTCGGGCGAATTGCTCGCGCGCATCCGTAAGCGCGTGCTGGATCTGGTCGATGCGCAGTACACCACCTGGCAGGAGGAACTGAAGCCGGCGCTGGGTGCCGAGGACATCCATTTCCTCACGCGCGACCGCTGGAGCGAGCGCCAGCGCCGCTGGCTGCAAGGCTACTTCGAGAACGAAGTGCTGCCGGTGCTCTCGCCGCTGGGCCTGGATCCGGCACATCCGTTTCCGCGCATCCTCAACAAGACGCTGAACCTGGCCGTGGTGCTCAAGGGCCGCGACGCATTCGGACGCGAAGGCCACATGGCCTTGGTGCGCGCGCCGCGCTCATTGCCGCGCATCATCCGCCTGCCCAACGAGGTGTGCGGCCCGGGCGACCACTTCGTATTCCTCGCCGAACTGCTGCAAGGGTTCGTCGACCAGATGTTCCCCGGATTCAAGGTGGCCGGCTCGTACCAGTTCCGCGTCACCCGCAACAGCGAGCTGATGGTCGAAGAAGCCGAGGTGGAAAACCTCGCGCGCGCGCTCAGCGAGGAATTGCTCGGCCGCGGTTATGCCAAGCCCGTGCGGCTGGAAATCGGCGGCGACTGCCCGAAGGCGATCGTGTCGATGCTGATCGCCAACTTCGAACTGGAAGAGAGCGACGTCTATCGCTGCGATGGCCCGGTGAACATCATCCGCGCCGGCAGCGTATATGACAGCCTCGACCGTCCGTCGCTGAAGTTCCCGCGCTTCACGCCGCAGCTGCCCAAGGCTTTCGACGCCAGCAAGTGCAAATTCGAAGTGCTGCGCGAGCGCGACGTGCTGCTGCACCACCCGTACGAATCCTTCGCCACCGTCGTGGATCTGCTGCGCCAGGCCGCGCAGGATCCCGCCGTGCTCGCGATCAAGCAGACGCTCTACCGCGCCGGCGCCGACACGCCGCTGGTGGATCTGCTGGTCGAAGCCGCGCGCAATGGCAAGGACGTGACCGTGGTGATCGAGCTACGCGCGCGCTTTGACGAGGAGGCCAACATTCGCCTCGCCACGCGCCTGCAGGAAGCCGGCGTACAAGTGGTATACGGCGTGGTCGGCTACAAGACCCACGCCAAGATGCTGCTGATCGTGCGCCGCGAGGGCGAACTGCTGCGCCGTTACGTGCATCTGTCCACCGGCAACTACCACCAGGCCAACAGTCGCGCCTATACCGACATCGGCCTGATGACCGCCAATGCGGACATCGGCGAAGACTTGCACAAGGTGTTCCAGCAGCTCTCGGGGCTGGGCCCCATGATCCAGCTCAAGCGCCTGCTGCATTCGCCCTTCACGCTGTACAAGAGCGTGGTGGCCAAGATCGAGCGTGAAACCGCTCACGCCCGGGCTGGCAAGCCGGCGCGCATCGTGGCCAAGCTCAATGCATTGAACGAAGCCCACGTGATCGAAGCGCTCTATCGCGCGTCCCAGGCGGGCGTCGAGATTGACCTGATCGTGCGCGGCGCCTGCACGTTGCGCCCGGGGCTGCCCGGCATTTCCGAGCGCATCCGCGTGCGCTCCATCGTGGGGCGCTTCCTCGAGCACAGCCGTGTGTACTGGTTTGCCAACGACGGCGCGCCGGAAACCTACTGCGGCAGCGCGGACTGGATGGAGCGCAATCTCATGCGCCGTATCGAGGTGGCCTTCCCCATCCTCGACCCGGCGCTGGCACAGCGCGTGTACGACGAGACGCTCGCCAACTACCTGGCGGACAACACCCAGGCCTGGCTGCTCGACAGCGACGGCCGCTACGCACGCGCCCATCCTGGCGAGAACCCGCCCCATAGCGCGCAGCAATGGCTGCTGGACAAGCTCAGCCCCGGCAGCACCTGAGCGAGGCGCGGCCAGGCTGACGCAGGCGCGGCTGTGCGTGCGAGAATCCGCCGTCAATCGCACGGAACGAGCTCCGCATGATTCAAGGCGAACAGAATCCGATCAAGGACGGCGAGCTCATCGCCGCCGTGGATATGGGTTCCAACAGCTATCACATGGTCGTGGCGAGGGTCGAACACGGCGAACCCCGGGTGATCGACCGACTGCGCGATACGGTGCGCATGGCGGCCGGCCTGCGCGCCGACGGCACGCTCGACGCCGAACACCGCGCCCGCGCCCTCAACTGCCTGGCCCGCTTCGGCCAGCGCATCGCCGGACTCCCCTCGGCCCGCGTGCGCGCGGTGGCGACCAATACGGTGCGCCGCCTGGCTTCGCCGCAGGCCTTCCTCACCGCGGCGGAGACCGCGCTGGGCCATCCGGTCGAAATCGTCTCCGGCCGCGAAGAAGGGCGCCTGATCTTCCTCGGCGCCTCCCATGATCTGCCCGCTTCGCGCGAGAACCGCCTGGTGATCGATGTCGGCGGCGGCAGCACCGAATTCATCATCGGCCGCGGCCTCGCCCCGCTGCACACCGAAAGCGTGCAGGCCGGCTGCATCGCCTCCACCATGCGCTTCTTTCCCGGCGGCAAGCTCAATCGCAAGCGCTGGCAGCGCGCCAACGGTGAACTGGGCGTGCTGCTGCAGCAGTTCGCCGAGGACTACCGCGAGGCCAGCTGGGTGGACGCGTACGGTTCGTCGGGTACCGCCAAGGCGATCGGCGCCGTGGTGCAGGCGATGAAGTTTTCCGACGACGGCATCACTCCCGCCTCGCTGGCGTCGCTGCGCGATGCGCTGCTCGACCAAGGACAGATCAGCGCGATCAAGTTGCCAGGCCTTTCCGACGACCGCGCGCCGGTGATCGCCGGCGGCGTGGTGATTTTCGAGGCCGCGTTCGAGGCCCTGGGCATCGAGCGCATGCGCGTGTGCGAAAGCTCCATGCGCGAAGGCCTGCTGTGGGATCTGCTGGGCCGCGCCGGCGGCACCGACCCGCGCACCGCCAGCATCGATGCGCTGGCCGCGCGCTACGGCGTGGATCGCGCCCAGGCACGCCGCGTGGAATCCACCGCGCTGATGCTGTTCGACCAGGTCGCCAAGTCGTGGAAGCTCGACGGCGAGGCGCGCGAGTGGCTGTCTTGGGTGTCGCGCGTGCACGAAATCGGCCTGGCCATCGCACACAGCCAGCACCACCACCACGGCGCCTACATCCTGCGCCACGCGGACCTCGCCGGCTTCTCCCGGCAAGAGCAGCAGCTGCTGGCCGCCGTGGTGGAAGCCCATCGCCGCAAACCCGAGAAGACGCTGTTCTCGGCGCTGCCACAGCGCTATCGCCCGCTGGCCCGCCAGATCACCGCGTTGTTGCGCCTGGCCGTGCTGTTCCGCCGCGCGCGCCGCCCCGAGTCAATGCCCCAGATGCGCCTGGCAGCGACCAGCCAGCGCCTGCGCCTGGCCCTGCCCACGGCCTGGCTGGAGCAGCACCCGCTGACCGAGGCCGACCTGGAACAGGAGCGCTCCCCCATGGCCGAGCTGGGTCTCGCGCTCGACCTGAGCGCGGTCTGAGTCGATGCGCCCGATCCGCTTTAAGGCCAGCCTCACCGCTGCCGCGTATCATGCCCCGATGCCTGACGCCGCCAACCTCGCCATGCCACGAATCCTGCTCTCCGCCCTGTTGCTGATCTTGCCCTTCACGCTCGCCGCGCAGGCCGCCAAGCCCGCGGCCGCCCCCGTCCCCCAGCCTCATCCGCAGGTCGTGATGCATACCTCGATGGGCGACGTGACGCTCGAGCTGTACCCGGACAAAGCCCCCAAGAGCGTGGCCAATTTCCTGCAGTACGTCCGCGATGGCTTCTATGGCGGCACGGTGTTTCATCGCGCGATCGCCGGCTACATGGTGCAGGGTGGCCTGTACACCCGCGACCTGCAGCCCAAGCGCACCCGTGCCGCGGTGCCCGGCGAGGCGGACAACGGCTTGTCCAACCTGCGTGGCACCATCGCCGTGGCGCGCGGCTCCGACCTTAATTCGGGTACGTCGCAGTTCTTCATCAACCTGGTCGACAACCGTCGCCTCGATTACGTCGGCACCCAGAGCGGCATGACCTGGGGCTACACGGTGTTCGGCAAAGTGGTCAAAGGCATGGACGTGATCGACAAGATCGCCGGCCTGCCCACCCGTGCGCTGGGCCCGTTTGCCAACGACGTGCCCAATCCGCTGGTCACGATCGACAGCGCCAATGTGGTCGGCGAGGAAGGGCCCGCGACCGCGGCCAGCACGCCGGCTCCCGCCACCGCGACGCCCGCCGCGAAGCCGGCATCCAAGAAGAACGGCAAAGGCTGAGCAGGCTATGCATACGCTATTCATTGCCGATCTTCACCTGGACGCAAGCCGCCCGGCGATCACCCGCCTGTTCGAGGACTTCCTCGCCAGCGAAGAAGTCCGCAGCGCCGACGCGCTGTACATCCTCGGCGATCTCGTGGAAGCCTGGATCGGCGACGACGACGACGCGGAACAGCCCAGCCGCATCGCAACCGCCACGCAAGGCGTGCGCGATGCCGGCGTGCCGGTGTACTTCATGGTGGGTAACCGCGACTTCCTGCTGGGCGAGACATTCGCCCGTCGCGCCGGTCTCACCCTGCTCGACGACGGCACCGTGCATGAACTGTACGGGCGCCCCACCCTGCTGATGCACGGCGACCTGCTATGCACCGATGACGTGGCCTATCAGACGGTGCGCGCGCAGGTGCGCACGCCCGCATGGCAGGCCCAGATTCTCGCCATGTCCCTGGACGCCCGCCGTGCCTTCGCGGCAAAGGCGCGCGAAGACAGCCGCGCGCATACCGGCAGCACCATGGAAACCATCATGGACGTCAACGCCGGTGCGGTGGCCGATGCCATGCGCAAGGCCGGCGTGACGCGGCTGATCCACGGGCACACCCATCGCCCGGCCATTCATGGTTTCGATCTGGACGGCCAGCCGGCCGAACGTATCGTGCTGGGCGACTGGTACGAGCAGGGATCGGTATTGAAGGTGACGCCTGGGGATGTGGAGCTGCGAGGGCTCGCGCTGGGTTAAACCCTCGAAGCGCCCCTCATATCGCCAAAAACAAAAAACGCCCCGAAAAAGGGGCGTTTTTGTTTTTGGCTTCTTGGCATTTGTCGAACCCGAAAAGTTCGCCGACAACGCTCTGGCCAGATACGCAAAACGCCCCACGAGGGGGCGTTTTGCGTATCTGGCGGAGAGAGAGGGATTCGAACCCTCGATAAGGCTTTTGACCCTATACTCCCTTAGCAGGGGAGCCCCTTCGGCCTCTCGGGCATCTCTCCGTTTTTGTGCCGCATTTCTGCGGAGCCGGCAAGGATACCGGCCAACGGCTCTTTCGTAAAGCCTTAGGTGGATCAGTGATCGTCCGAACCGGAGCCGCCTTCGGTTTTGTGCTCGCTCTGGATCCGCTGATAGATCTCTTCGCGATGCACGGCTACGTTCTTGGGCGCATTGATGCCGATACGCACCTGATTGCCCTTCACGCCCAGGACGGTGACGGTCACCTCGTCGCCGATCATCAGGGTTTCACCGACCCTGCGGGTCAGAATCAACATGTTTGCCACTCCATGAAAGCTATGTGGTCACAGGCCAGCAGATGGTGAAACCTCACCCCTGAGCTACACCATCTGAAATTTCGACGAACTGTCCATCGAAGGCCCTACCGCCTTCCCCGGCACACGACAAGTCGCTCGAAGAGAGCTCCCGGCCGCCTGGCGACACCGCAACGAGCGTAGCCGACATTCGTCCGATACTAGCCGAGCGCGCGCGCGCAGCGCAATGCGCTCGGCCTATGGCATGCGGTCTATTCACCTTGGTTTTATCCAACCAGGCGCTCACCAATCCAGGCCGGCAGAGCCGCCAGCAGAGCGGGCAATGCCGCGGTATCCGCGCCACCACCCTGGGCCATGTCAGGGCGGCCGCCGCCCTTGCCATCGATCTGGCTGGCGACATGAGCCACGACATCGCCAGCCTTCACGCGGCCCAGCGCCTTGCCGTGCACGCCGGCCACCAGCGACACGCGGCCATCGGCGGCGCCGGCCAGCAGCACCACGCAATCGGCCAGTTGCTGCTTGAGCTGATCCACGCTGTCGCGCAGCGCCTTCGCGTCGAGGCCTTCCAGGCGAGCCGCGACCACTTTCACGCCACCTACATCGTGCGCGGACGAGGCCAGGTCGGCCGTGGCCGAGCCTGCTGCCTTGGCGCGCAGCGACTCCAGCTCGCGTTCGAGCTTCTTCTGCTTGTCCAGCAGCTGGCGCAGCTTCTCCACCACCTCTTCGCCACTGGTCGAGAGCAGTTGCGAAAGCTCGCCCAGGCGACGCTCTTCATCCGTCACGTAAGCCAACGCACCGGTACCGGTCACCGCTTCGATGCGGCGCACGCCCGAGGCCACGCCCGCTTCGCTGACGATCTTGAACAGGCCGATGTCGCCGGTGCGGCCAACGTGCGTGCCGCCGCACAGCTCGGTCGAGAAGTCGCCCATCTTCAGCACGCGCACTTCATCGCCGTACTTCTCGCCGAACAGCGCCATGGCGCCGAACTCGATCGCCTGGTCGTAGCCCATGTGGCGAATTTCGGCCTCGGCGTTGCGGCGCACTTCCGCGTTGACCAGTTCTTCGATGCGCGCAAGTTCCTCGCGCGATACCGGTTTGAAGTGCGCGAAGTCGAAGCGCAGGCGCTGTGGCGCCACCAGCGAACCCTTCTGCGTCACATGCTCGCCCAGCACCTTTCGCAGGGCAGCATGCAGCAGATGGGTAGCCGAATGGTTCAACACGATCGCCTGGCGACGCGCGCCGTCGACCAACGCATCGACGGCGTCGCCCGCGCGCAGCGGCTGCGCGCCGTGCCAGCGGCCGGCATGGCCGAAGAATACGCCGCCCATCTTCAAGGTGTCGGCCACGTCGAAACGGCCAGCGCCATTGACGAGATTGCCGGTATCGCCGACCTGGCCGCCAGACTCGGCATAGAACGGCGTGCGGTCGAGGATCACGAACCCCTCCTCGCCTTCGGCCAGTTGCTCGACCTGCTTGCCGTCGCGCACGATGCCGACGACCTTGCAGCCCTTGGCCGAGATGGCCTCGTAGCCGAGGAAATCGGTGGGCTTGAGCTGGCTGGCCAGTTCGGCCGGCATGGTGCCCTTGGCCTCGAAGCGGCTGCCTTTGCGGCTGCGCTCCTGCTGCTCCTCCATGGCCCGCTCGAAACCTTCCATATCCACCGAGAGACCGCGCTCGCGCGCAATGTCGGCCGTCAGGTCGACCGGAAAACCATAGGTGTCGTAGAGACGGAACGCATCCGCGCCTGGGATGGTCTGACCGGACTTGCCCGCCACCTCGTCGAACACGCGCATGCCGTGCTCCAGCGTCTCGCCGAAACGCTGCTCTTCGGTGCGCAGGGCGTCCTCGACGAAAGCTTGCTTGGCGGCCAGCTCCGGGTACGCCGCGCCCATCTCTTCCACCAGCGGCTGGACCATCTTCCAGAAGAAATCGCCGCGCACGCCCAGCATCCAACCGTGGCGCAGCGCCCGGCGGATGATGCGGCGGAGCACATAGCCGCGGCCCTCGTTCGACGGCAGCACGCCATCCACGATCAGGAAGGAGCAGGCGCGGATGTGGTCGGCGATCACGCGCAGCGACTTGTTCGCCAGATCCGGCGTGCCGGTAAGCTGGGCCGCGACCTTGATCAAGTGCTCGAACAGGTCGATCTCATAATTCGAATGCACGTGCTGCAGCACGGCGGCCAGGCGCTCCAGGCCCATGCCCGTATCCACGCACGGGGCGGGCAACGGCGACAGCGTGCCGTCGGGGGCGCGGTCGAACTGCATGAACACCAGATTCCAGATCTCGATGTAGCGGTCGCCGTCCTCTTCGGGCGAGCCGGGCGGGCCACCGGCGATCTGCGGGCCGTGGTCGTAAAAGATCTCGGTGCAGGGACCGCAGGGCCCGGTATCGGCCATCTGCCAGAAGTTGTCCGACGCGAATGGCGCGCCCTTGTTGTCGCCGATGCGCACGATGCGCTCCGCCGGCACGCCCATCTCCTGGTGCCAGATGCCGTAGGCCTCGTCGTCCGTGTGGTAGACGGTGACCCACAGCTTCTCCGCCGGCAGCTTGAAGACGCCGGTCAGCAGCTCCCATGCGTAGCGAATGGCGTCGCGCTTGAAGTAATCGCCGAACGACCAGTTGCCGAGCATCTCGAAGAACGTGTGGTGGCGCGCGGTGTAGCCCACTGAATCCAGGTCGTTGTGCTTGCCGCCCGCACGCAGGCAGCGCTGCACGTCGGCAGCGCGCACGTACGGCAGCTTCTCGCTGCCCAGGAACACGTTCTTGAACTGCACCATGCCCGAGTTGGTGAACAGCAGGGTCGGGTCGCTGGCCGGCACCAGCGAGCTGGACGGCACAATGGTGTGGTCCTTGGAACGGAAGAATTCGAGGAAGGTGGAGCGGATGTCGGCCGTCTTCATTGCGTGCGGATCGTTGGTCTGTGGCGCCGGAGCTGCAGGCCACGCCGCGACGGAGCCGGGCGATCAGTCGCTTTCGTCGGCCTCGTCCACTTCGGCGTGGGTAAGACCTCTTACTGTGGCGGCGGGAAAGCCCCGGCGCAAGAGAAATTGCGCCCGACGGGCCTTTTCGGCCGTGTCCGCGGGGGCCTTGGCGCCATAGCGTCGGCGCAGCTGGGCAGCGGCGGATTCGGCCCAGTCCACGTCGGCCCCGTCCACCAATTCGCGGATACGGGCATCGGACAGGCCATGGCTCTTCAGTTCCGCGCGCAGGCGCACCGGGCCGTAGCCCTGGGCGGCGCGGCTACGCACCAGCACCTCGCCGAAGCGGTCGTCGTCCTGGTAGTGCTGCGCACCGAGGCGGTCGAGTGCCTCGCCGGACTCCTCGCCGTCGTAGCCACCCTGGCGCAGCTTCTGGCGCAGCTCCCGACGTGAGTGCTCGCGGCGCGCCAGCAGGCCCAGCGCCTTGTCATAGGCGCTGCGCCGAGGCTTGTCATCCTTGTCGTCTTTACGGCTCATGCGTCCGGGCCGTTCGGATCAGAGGGGCCCGGGCCGGGCGTGGCGCCCGGCCCATGTGGGCCTCAGGCCTCTTCCAGCGCCTCTTCGGACGCCGGCGTGCTGCCCTTGCCGCCGCCGCTGCTCACCAGCAGGCGCGCGCGCAGCTCCTGGTCGATCTCGTTGGCGATGGCCGGGTTGTCGCGCAGGAACTGGCGCACGTTCTCCTTGCCCTGGCCGATGCGGTCGCCCTTATAGCTGTACCAGGCGCCGGACTTGTCGATCAGGTTCTGCGCCACGCCCAGCTCGATGATCTCGCCCTCGCGCGAGCTGCCCTCGCCGTAGAGGATCTCGAACTCGGCCTGGCGGAACGGCGGGGCCACCTTGTTCTTGACCACCTTGACGCGGGTCTCCGAGCCGATCACTTCCTCGCCCTTCTTCACCGCGCCGATGCGGCGAATGTCCAGGCGCACCGAGGCGTAGAACTTCAGCGCGTTGCCGCCGGTGGTGGTCTCGGGGCTGCCGAACATCACGCCGATCTTCATGCGGATCTGGTTGATGAAGATCACCAGGCAGTTGGACTTCTTGATGTTGGCGGTGAGCTTGCGCAGCGCCTGGCTCATCAGGCGGGCGTGCAGGCCGACGTGGGAATCGCCCATCTCGCCTTCGATTTCGGCTTTCGGGGTCAGTGCGGCGACCGAGTCGACCACCACCACGTCCACCGCGCCGGAGCGCACCAGCATGTCGGCGATTTCCAGTGCCTGCTCGCCGGTATCGGGCTGGGAGACCAGCAGGTCGTCCACGTTCACGCCCAGCTTGGCGGCGTAGGTCGGGTCCAGCGCGTGCTCGGCGTCGACGAAGGCCGCGGTACCGCCGTTCTTCTGGCAATTGGCGATGACTTGCAGGGTGAGCGTGGTCTTGCCCGAGGATTCCGGACCGTAGATCTCGATCACGCGGCCGCGCGGCAGGCCACCCACGCCCAGCGCGATGTCCAGGCCCAGCGAGCCGGTGGATACGGTCTCGATGGCGTCGTCGGTGCGGTCGCCCATGCGCATGACCGCGCCCTTGCCGAACTGCTTTTCGATCTGGCCGAGAGCGGAAGCGAGCGCCTTGCGCTTGTTGTCATCCATCGTCTTGTATCCCGAGTGCTGTAGGAGTGGTCAGTGAGTGGCGAGCATGATGCGCCGGCCGCGTCTCATGGGCTGCGATCAGGCAGACGGCCAGTATCCCACACCGGTCAAGCCGGTCCGTGTAGGCGCGAGATGCTTATTCCGTCAGCGCCTTGCGCACGCCGACGAGGGCCGCCGCCACGGTCTGGCGCCGGATCGCTTCGCGGTCGCCCTCGAAGTGGAACAGCCGGCCGTGCGCATACCCGCCGCGGCGCTTCCAGCCGATCCACACCGTACCGACCGGCTTGTCCGCGGTGCCGCCGCTGGGGCCGGCAATGCCAGTAACCGCTACCGCCATGCCGGCGCCGAAGCGTGCCAGCGCGCCGGAAACCATTTCCAGCGCGGTTTCTTCGCTCACCGCACCGGTGCGCTCGAGCGTGCGCGGATTGACGCCCAGCAACGCCTCCTTCGCTTCGTAGCTGTAGGTCACCACACCGGCGTCGAACCACGCCGAGCTGCCCGGCAGGTCGGTCAGCGCCTTGGCGATCCAGCCGCCGGTGCAGGATTCGGCGGTCACCAGCATGAGCTTGGCGGCCAGCGCGGCGGCGGCGACGTCGCGCGCCAGCGCCTCCAGATCGGCATCGGTGGGAACGGACGGCACGGTCATGAAAACTCCAGCGGGCGAACGGCACTTCCTTCGAGAGGTGCGGAGCGGGCTGTTCTACCCCTTAACGCTCCCCGGGCCAAGACTTGACGCGACGCATGCGCCTTAAAAGTCGTAGCTGCCGCTAAGCAGCACACTGCGTCGCTCGCCAAGCGGAACGAAGCTGTCGTCGAAATCCTCGGCGCGCAGCTGCCTCCCGAGCAGATTGCGCACACCCAGCGCCACGCTCCAGCGCGGCGCGCGATAGAAGACATTCGCATCGAGGCTGTACTGGCCTGGATTGCGGAACGTGGTCTGGCCATCGCTCAGCACGCCGATCGCGCGGCTGCGTGCGTGCAGCCCGCCGCCGATGCCCCAGCCGGCCCGCGCGCCGGCGTCGAAGGTGTACGTTGCCCATGCATCAAGACGGCTGCGCGGCGCGCCAGTCGCTGGTGATCCATCATGTTTCTGCACGCGCGCATACGTGTAGCTCGCGCTGACGTCCAGCCCGCGCGTCAACCGGCCGTTGAGTTCGACTTCGATGCCCTGATTGGTCTGTCCCGGCCCGCGATAGCCGAAATAAGGCGGCTTGGGTGAAAACAGATCGGTGCTGCGATCGAGCGCGATCCGATACCACGCCACCGTCAGCCGCGCCCGTTCCTGGGCCAGATCGAACTTCGCACCTGCCTCGAGCTGCCGCGATAGCGCTGGCAGCAACGGCTTGCCGTTCCTGCCGAGCACCGTGTCCGGCTGGAAGCCGTGAGAAAGGCTGGCATAGAGCGCTACGCCCGGTCTCGGCTTGTAGACCACGCCGAGGTTGGGCACCCACTGCGCCTTGCGCCGCACCCACGGCGAGCCGTCACGATGCTGGGTGGAAAGCACATAGGCGGAACGGCGGATCGCCACCAGCGCATTCCAGTGCTCGCCCAACTGCATCTGGTCCTGCAGGAACAAACCGCTGTCGGTCACCCACGGCTCGCCTGAATAACTGCCCGCGCCCAGCAGGCCCATGCCCTTGTCCAGCGCGAGCGAACTGACCGGCGGCAGGCGCTCGCCGCCCAGCAAATCGATGCTGCCGTCGCCGATAATCGCCTGCTCGTCCTCGAAACGTCCGACGCGGGCACGCGAATAGTCGAAGCCGAGCATCATTGTGTGGCGCGTCGCGCCGAACGCGAAAGCGGCAACCAGTTCGTTCTGCAGCGTGTAGAACGCATCCGTGTAGCGGTACTTGTCCGCCACCGCATCGGCGGGCCCGTCGGACGATGGAAAGTCCACCAGCCATGCTTCCTGCAGATTGGTTTCGTGCACGTACTGCGCGCGGCTGCGCAGCGACCAGATATCGTCGAAGGCGTGCTCGAACAGGTAGTAGTAGCGACTCGTACGGAACGTGGCGTGATCCTGCGCATTACCCAGCAGCAGTCGCGCCGGCGTCGCCGAGGACGGCGTGCCGTCCAGCCAGGTCACATAGTCCGGCAACGGAAAACGATTGACCATGCGCGACAGGCCCACGATCCATTGCGTATCGCGCCCGTTCCAGCCGATCGAAGGCGCCACGTAGTTGGTACGTCGCCCAACGTAACCCTGCGGCGTGTGGTCGACGCGATCGGCGGAGACCACCAATCGATAAAGCCAGTGCTTTTCATGATCGAACGCACCAGCGATATCGCCGTCGAGCTGGGTATCGCCGCGACTGCCCAGCGCCCACGACAGGCGCCGCACCGGCTCGGCCTGCGGCCTCTTCATCACCAGGCCGACCAGTCCGCCAAAATTATTGTTGGTAGAGACATCGCCCAGGATCGACTGCGGCCCGCGCGGCACTTCGATGCGCTCGACCGCCACCAGCGGCGGCATGTCGCCAACGCCGACCACCGCGTTGGGCATGCCGTCGGTCAATCCATTGCCGGTGCGGAAACCGCGGATGCGGAACTGTGGCAGGCCCACGTCGGTGTCCACGTATTGCACGCCGGCCAAGGTGCGCAGCGCATCGGGCACGGTGCGATCCTGGCGCGCTTCCATCAGATCCCGCGTCACCACGCCCACCGACTGCGGCAGATCGGCCGGATCGGCATCCAGGCGCGCGGAGCCGCTGGCGTACTCGGCCCGATATCCTCTGGCAAACAGCCCGAAGGCGTGCACCGGCGCTAGGTCTGTCACCGGTACCGGCGGCGTTTCCTGCGGCCCCTCGGCCGGCGCGGAACGGGGCCTGATTACCACCGTCGTGGCGCCGATGAAGCGATAAGTCAGCGACGTACCGCGCAGCAATCCGGCAAGCGCCTCCTCGCGGGAGAATTCGCCCTGCATCGCCGTCGAGCGCAGCGAGGCCGCCAGCTCGCCGGACACCAGCACCTGAACATTCGCCTGCTCGCCATAGGCGATCAGCGCCGGCGCCAGCGCCTGGGAAGGAAGGGCGAAATGCAGGTGCGCGGACGCCAGGGCACCATCGGCTGCCTCAGCCGCCGCACGGCACGCCCACGGCGATACCAGCAGGCAGCCGCAGGCGAACAGCAACGTGAAACGCCCCATGTCCTGCGCCATTCCCCAGTGCGAAAAATGGCGATTTTGACATGCGCAACGCCCGCTGGAACGCTGGCCCGCAACAACGCCAGCCTGCCCGGACCTTGCGCCGGACTGTCGCGGGAACTACCGGCGACTCAGCACGATTTCGTCCGGGTGCGACTCCACGCGCACCGGCAACACCTGTGGCAAGGCCTCGAGCCAGTGGTCGATCGCATCCGTGCGGATGGTGCCGGTGAAGCCGAGCGAGGCCAGCCCACTGTCGGCGATGCGTACCGGCCTTGCGCTGTAGCGGTTGAGGCTGGCCACCACCGCACCCAGCGGCTCGTTGTCGAATTCCAGCCGGTTGTCGCGCCAGGCGGCCGTGCGCGCCGGGTCGATCCGCGCCACGCTCACGCCGCTCTCCGGCACATAGACGATGCGCTGGCCGGCGATGGCCTCCACGCCGCCGTGCCCGGGGGTAAATACCCGCACGCGCCCTTCGGCTACATCTACCGTGACGCGATCGCCACCACGCCGCACATCGAATGCCGTGCCGACATCGAGGATACGCACCGCGCCTGCGCTCACTTCGAATGGCGCATCGTTGGGGGCGATCTGGAAGAACGCCTCGCCTTCGCGCAGATTCACGCGGCGCATGGCGCCGTCGAAATGCGCCCCCAGCCTCGATGCGCCACCCAGTGCTACTCGTGTGCCATCGGGCAACTTCACATCGCGGCGCTGCGCGATGTCGCTGGCGTAGTCGCGCGAGAACGCGGCAGTGGCAAAGGTCCATGCCAGATACCCGCCCAGTGCCAGCGTGGCCAGGCCAGCGGCCAGGGCCAGCGGCATCCAGCGCCGTGCGCGCGGTGCGGGCGCAGCCTTGCGCAGCACGTCGCGCCCAGCCTCGTCCAGCGCCGCCACGTCGTCGAGCATCGCGCTCATGCGCTCGAAGGCGGCCAAGTGTCCGGGCTGCTCGGACCAGACCAGCCACTGTGCCAGGGTCTCGTCCGCAAGCTCTGGCGCGCGCAGGCGCAGGCACCAGTCGGCGGCATCCCGCAGCAGCGCTTCATCGTTCGTGCCGATGTGGGACATCACCCTTCCTCCATCTGATCGAGCCTGGCGCGGCAATGCGCCAGAGCCCGGTTCACGTGATAACGCACCATGCGCTCGCTGAGTTTCATGGCGCGGGCGACCACACCGAAATCACGCCCTTCGATGATGTGCGCCATGAATGCCTCGCGCGTTTTCGGCGGCAATTCGCCCAAGGCGCTGCGCATCCCCTGCAGGCGCTCCACCGCCATCGCCCTGCGCTCCGGCGCGGGAGCCGTGCGCGGTTCGCGCACAGCGGTCTCGTCCAGCGCGCGCATGTGCACCACGCGCTGACGCAGACGGTCCAGCGCAAGATTCGATGCGGTACGGAACAAGTAGGCACGCAGGTCTTCCACCTGCTCGGGGCGTTCCAGCGTGAGCAGCCGCACGTACGACTCCTGCGCCACCTCCTGTGCGTCGGAGGCCGATTGCAGGCGGCACTGCAGGAACGCGATCAGCGCACGGTGGTGCTCGCGGCACAGCGCCTCCAGGCGCTGGGCGTGCGTCTTGCCCGCGCCGGACGGTTCCGGAAAGGGCGTCAAGGTATCCAAGCGTGCTCCACTGGCAGCGGGAACGACGTGCCGTGCGCGGCACAGGCCGGCATGGTGGACGTCAACGGGGCGCGGCGCAATGCACCCGTCAGCAGTGCCTCCGCCTGGCAGCGCAACGCTTCGCGGCGCCGGAACGCACTGCGGTGGTTGCTTGGCACCTCCGCTTCGCTCTTGCGCGGCGCCTCCGTCGGCAGCGCGAACCATCCCCGCGGATCGGCGACGCCTTGCTGCTCCAGCCAGAACGCGTCGTAGTCGGCCTGGAAACGCTCGCCACGGCGGCGATGCAGGGGGTGGGCCGCATTGGCGATGCCCAGCAGGCGGGAGATACCCAGCTCGCGCGCAAACGCATACGTCAGCGCCAGCATCAGCTGCTTCGGTCGCAGGCCATGCATCTGGCGCGTGAGATCGCGCACCAGGTCGCGCGCGTCGGCGCCGCCCGGCCCCTGCAGACAGCCGATGGCCAGCGCACTGCCGTCATCGATGACGGTGAATACGATGCGGTACAAGGCGCGGCCATCCAGATCGTCGAGCTGCAGCGTGAGTTCGCCCTCGCATCCTTTGTGGATGGACGGGCGCAGGCTGAGCACCAGTTCGCGCCCGTCCTTCAGCGGCAGCAGGCCAAGGGGCACGCCGCCTTCCAGGTAAACCGCATCGAACAAGGCTCCCGGCAGGCGCGCCAGCATGAAGCGGTAGTGCGAAAGCAGAGCGCGCACGCGATCGCGGCGCCGCCAGTGCAGGTTGACGAACCGGTGCAGATGGCGCTCGAGCAGCCGGGGATCGCGCTGCCGCAGGGCGCGCAGCCTCCCCTGTCCCTGGATGAAATGCAGATAGCGCGAATGCCGCCAAGGCAGGCATGCGCTTCTGGCCAGGTACTTCACCGCTTCGCGGCAGCGCAGATACGTATCTTCGGGCCAATCGTGGCGGTCTTGCAGGGAGGCAATCCAGCCGGCGCCGGCGTTGCGCGGCCGCCGGAACAGGGGTCCATCCGCCCGGTGCCATGCACCGAGGCCCGTCGTCAGGACGTCGGAAGCGGAGGAAGTGGGTCGGGCGTTCAAAGGTCGCACTCGCGAAAAGGGGAAAGGCCCCCGAACGACGAAGTCACCCGCGAAATTTGAAACGACCGCCGCGACCGTCCGATGCGTCGCCCCTCGTGCACCGAAGCCCGAGGCCGTATCCTTCGGCTCTTTCGCTCCCGCCGCCTCGCCTCCCTGGGCATCTCACCGGCGCCGGGGATGCACGCTCCCGGCCAGCCATGGCGGAGCTCCTTGGAACTCACGGACACGATGACGGACGCCCATCTCGAACATACCCCCCTCATGCGCCAGTACCTCTCGGCCAAGGCCGAGCATCCGGAGGTGCTGCTGTTCTTCCGCATGGGCGATTTCTATGAGCTGTTTTATGACGACGCCCGCAAGGCGGCGCGGCTGCTCGACATCACGCTGACCCAGCGCGGCCAGTCGGCCGGCCAGCCGATTCCGATGGCGGGCGTGCCCTACCACGCCGTGGAGAACTACCTGGCCAAGCTCGTGCGGCTGGGCGAGTCGGTGGCGATCTGCGAACAGATCGGCGATCCGGCGCTGGCCAAGGGCATCGTCGAGCGCAAGGTAGTGCGCATCGTCACGCCGGGCACGGTTACCGATGCCGCGTTGCTGGAAGAACGCCGCGACAATCTGCTGCTGGCCATCGCCGCCGGTCCGCAAGCCTCCTACGGCCTGGCCTGGGTGGACCTGGGCAGCGGCCGCTTCCTGCTCAGCGAAGTACCGGGCGCCGAAGCCCTCGCCGCCGAACTGGCGCGCTTGCAACCCGCCGAAACACTGGTCGACGAAGCCGTGGCCTGGCCCAAACTGGTCAGCTCCCTGCCCGGCCTGCGCCGGCGGCCGCCCTGGCATTTCGACGGCGATGCGGCGCGGCGCGAACTCAACCGCTTCTTCGGCACGCGCGACCTGGGCGGTTTCGGCGTGGACAACCTACCGCTGGCGATCGCCGCCGCCGGCTGCCTGCTCGGCTATGTCGAAGAGACCCAGAAGAGCGCGCTGCCGCATCTCTCCGGCATGGCGGTAGAAAGCGCCAGCGAAACCATCGCCATGGACGCGGCCACCCGCCGCAACCTGGAACTGGACACGCATCCGAGCGGCCGCACCGAACACACCTTGCTCGGCGTGCTCGACGAGAGCGTGACGCCGATGGGCGCGCGCCTGCTGCGCCGATGGCTCAACCGCCCGCTGCGCGCGCGCGAGCCGCTGCGCCGGCGCCACCAGGCGATCGGCGCGCTGATCGACCATCGCCGCTACGAAAGCCTGCGCGAACGCCTGCGCGGCATCGGCGACCTGGAACGCATTCTCGCCCGCGTGGCCTTGCGCTCGGCGCGGCCGCGCGACCTCTCCACCCTGCGCGACGGCCTTGCCGCCGCGCCGCTGCTGCGCGAAGAAATCGCTACGCTGGACAGTCCGCTGCTGCACGCCCTGGTCGAGCGCATCGGCGACCACGCCGACAACGCCGCCCTGCTCGTCGCGGCGATCGTGCCGCAGCCGCCGGTACTGCAGCGCGACGGCGGCGTGATCGCCGACGGCTACGACGCCGAGCTGGACGAACTGCGCCGCCTGGCCACCCACGCCGATCAGTTCCTGGTCGAACTGGAAGAGCGCGAGAAAGCCGCCAGCGGCATTTCGACGCTGAAGGTCGGCTACAACCGCGTCCACGGCTACTACATCGAGATCAGCAAGGGTCAGGCCGACAAGGCGCCCACGCACTACACGCGCCGCCAGACCACCAAGAACGCCGAGCGCTACATCACCGAAGAGCTGAAGACCTTCGAAGACAAGGTGCTTTCCGCCAAGGAACGCTCGCTGATGCGCGAGCGCGCACTGTACGAAGCCTTGCTCGATACGCTGACCGAACGTCTCGAACCGCTGAAAGCCGCCGCCGCCGCGATGGCCGAGCTGGACGTGCTGTCCACGCTCGCCGAACGCGCCGCCACGCTGGACTGGAGCCAGCCCGAACTCAGCGACGAGCCGGGCATCCTGATCGAGCGCGGCCGCCATCCGGTGGTGGAAAAGGTGCGCGCCGAACCGTTCGAGCCGAACGACCTCCTGCTCGGCGATGCGCGCCGCATGCTGGTGATCACCGGCCCGAACATGGGTGGTAAATCGACCTACATGCGTCAGAACGCCTTGATCGTGCTGCTCGCCCACATCGGCAGCTACGTGCCGGCCAGCCGCGCGGCCATCGGGCCCATCGACCGCATCTTCACGCGCATTGGCGCGGGCGACGATCTCTCGCGCGGCCAATCCACCTTCATGGTGGAAATGAGCGAGACCGCCAACATCCTGCACAATGCCACCGAAGCGAGCCTGGTGCTGATGGACGAGGTGGGCCGCGGCACCAGCACCTACGACGGCCTGGCCCTGGCACGCGCTGCCGCGGTGCACCTGGCCGCGAGCAGTCGCGCCTACACGCTGTTCGCCACGCACTACTTCGAACTGACCGAGCTGGCCAATGAGTACTCGACCATCGCCAACGTGCACCTGGATGCCGTGGAATACGGCGACCAGCTGGTCTTCATGCATGCAGTGAAGGAAGGCCCCGCCAATCGCAGCTTCGGCCTGCAGGTGGCGGCGCTGGCGGGCTTGCCCAAATCGGTGATCGCGGACGCACGCCGCACCCTGGCGGAACTCGAGAAAGGCATGCATCAGCAGGCATCGGCGGCAAAGCCGAAAGCCGGCAGCTCACCGCAGCTGGGCCTGTTCGCGCCCGCCGAACCGTCGGCCGCCGAACGCGCGCTGGAAGACGTGGATCCCGACGCGCTGACGCCGCGCGAAGCGCTGGACGTGCTCTATCGCCTCAAGGCTCTGCTCTGAGACACATGGAACGGGGCGCCAGCGGCGCCCCGTTTTTCAATCGCGATCAGGCCGCAACAGGCAGCGGCGCAGGGAACGGATCGCGCCAGGCAGGCAAGGCCATCAGCCGCTCGTGCCAGCGCAGGATGTTGGCAAAACCGTCCACCGGCAGGCGCGCCTCCTTCGCCCACGGCAGCAGCACGCCGACGCCGAAATCCGCAATGCTCAGCTTGTCGCCCACCAGATAGTCGCGCGTGGCCAGGTGCGCATCGAGCACGGCCGCGAAACGCCGGAAGAAACCGGTCGCCTCCTCCACCGCCGCCGCATTCGCTTCGCCCAGCCCGGCCCAGGGCTTGATGATGTGTTCGAAGTACAGCGAGCCGCCGTGGCGCGAGAAATGCGCGATATCCCACGACAGCCAGCGCAGCACTTCCACCTGGCTGGCGGCATCCGAGGGCCAGAGGTCCGAGCCTGCCTTCACCGCCAGATGAGCCATGATGGCCGTGCTTTCCCACAGATGAAGATCGCCGTCGACCAGCAGCGGGACCTTGCCGTTCGGATTCTCGGCGAGGAAGGCCGGAGAGCGATGCTCGCCCTTGGCCAGGTCCACCTGCACGAACTCCACCGGCGATCCCAGGTACTTCGCCACCGCACAAGCCTTGCGCGGGTTCATGGTCTGCGCGTAGTACAGCTTCATGGTCATGCCTCCATGGATAAGGGGCTGGTGCCCCAGGGGGATGACCAGCAGTCTGCCCGCGCACTACATATGTTCAAGAACATATTCTGCTTCAGGAGCAGGTGCTTCAGGAGTAGGCTTGCGCCGCCCGGCTCCCGTCTGGTGCCTCCACGTCCGTGATGTCGCCATGCCTTATACCGCCGAACACAAACAGAAGACCCGGCAACGCATCGTCGAGTGCGCACGTGAACTGTTCAATCGCCGCGGCTTCGCCAATGTCTCCATCGATGAAATCATGCAGCGCGCCGGCCTCACTCGCGGTGGTTTCTACAACCACTTCAAAGCCAAGGAAGAACTCTATGCCGAAGCTGTGTCGCTCTACCTGACCTTCAATCCCACCGAGCGATGGGATGGCATCCGTTTCGATCCGCAAGCGCAGGGCTCCGCCTGCGCGCGGCAGATGGTGAACATCTATCTCTCCACCGCGCATCTGGAGGATCTCGAAGGCCATTGCCCGATGATCGCCCTGCCTTCCGACGCCGCCCGCGCCGGACCGCAGGTGCGGCAGGCCTACTGCCAGCTGCTCGAGCATATGGCCGACATGATGAGTAGCGGCATGGGCAGCGTCGGCGACGCCAAGGCGCGCGAGCGTGGCCTGGCGGTCACCGCGATGTGCGTGGGCGCGATGATCCTCGCCCGCACGATCGATGACCGCAGATTCGCCGACGAGGTGCGGCACGCCGCGCAGACAGTGGCGCTGGAACTGATCGACCCGGAGACAGCCACTCGCGCGTCATAGTCGCAGACTATGGTTTGAATCAAAACAATCTAATTCACCTAAGCTCGCGGCCTGCGTAGATTGGGATCGTCAGCCAGCCGACGCCAGCCACTCCGACCAGATAAGGAACGCCGCCGTGAATCAAGACCCCCATATCGTGACCCCGACCGCCGAGACCGCGCCCGAGCTGTCGCGCGAGTCGAAATGTCCGTTCCACCACGCCGCCGGCGGCAGCGGCACCACTAACAAGGATTGGTGGCCGAACCAGCTGAATCTGAAGATCCTGCACCAGCATTCGTCGAAGTCCGATCCGATGGATCCGGGCTTCGACTACGCCGCGGCGTTCAAGAGCCTGGACCTGCCGGCGGTGAAGCGCGACCTGCTCGCATTGATGACAGATTCGCAGGATTGGTGGCCGGCCGACTTCGGCCATTACGGCCCGCTGTTCATCCGCATGGCCTGGCACAGCGCCGGCACCTACCGCACCGGCGATGGCCGCGGCGGAGCGGGCGCGGGGCAGCAGCGCTTCGCGCCGCTCAACAGCTGGCCGGACAACGGCAACCTGGACAAGGCGCGCCGCCTGCTGTGGCCGGTCAAGCAGAAGTACGGGCGCAACATTTCCTGGGCCGACCTGATGATTCTCGCCGGCAACGTCGCGCTGGAATCGATGGGCTTCAAGACCTTCGGCTTCGCCGGCGGCCGTCCCGACGTGTGGGAACCGGAAGAAGACGTCTACTGGGGTACCGAGACCACTTGGCTGGGTGGCGACAAGCGCTATTCCGGCGAGCGCGATCTGGAAAATCCGCTGGCCGCCGTGCAGATGGGCTTGATCTACGTGAACCCGGAAGGCCCTGAAGGCAAGCCCGATCCGCTTGCGGCAGCCAGGGACATCCGCGAAACCTTCGCCCGCATGGCGATGAACGACGAAGAGACCGTCGCCCTGATCGCCGGCGGCCACACCTTCGGCAAGACCCACGGCGCCGGCCCCGCCGACCATGTGGGCGCGGAGCCGGAAGCGGCTGGCCTCGAAGAACAAGGCCTCGGCTGGCGCAGCAGCTTCAACACCGGCAAGGGCGGCGACGCCATCACCAGCGGCCTGGAAGTCACCTGGACCACCACGCCGACCCGCTGGGGCAATGGCTTCTTCGAGAATCTGTTCGGCTACGAGTGGGAGCTCACCAAGAGTCCCGCCGGCGCACACCAGTGGGTGGCGAAGGATGCCGGCGAGGTCATCCCGGATGCGCACGACGCCTCGAAGAAGCACCGGCCGACCATGCTGACGACGGACCTCTCGCTGCGTTTCGACCCCGCCTACGAGAAGATCTCCCGCCGTTTCCGCGAGCACCCGGAGCAGTTCGCCGATGCCTTCGCCCGCGCGTGGTTCAAGCTCACCCATCGCGACATGGGCCCGCGCGCACGCTACCTCGGTCCGGAAGTGCCGGCCGAAGCGCTGATCTGGCAGGACCCGATTCCGGCCGTCGACCATGCACTGATCGATGCGCAGGACATCGCCGCGCTCAAGAGCAAGATCCTCGCTTCGGGCCTGTCCGTGTCGGAGCTGGTCTCGACCGCCTGGGCGTCGGCTTCTACCTTCCGCGGCTCCGACAAGCGCGGCGGCGCCAACGGTGCGCGCATCCGTCTGGCCCCGCAGAAGGATTGGGAGGCCAATCAACCGGAACAGCTGGCGAAGGTGCTGAAGACGCTCGAAGGCATCCAGCAGGATTTCAACCGGTCCGCTGTGGGCGGCAAGCAAATCTCGCTGGCCGACCTGATCGTGCTGGGTGGCGGTGCCGGCGTGGAGCAGGCAGCCAGAAACGCCGGCGTCGAGGTGACCGTGCCGTTCGCGCCGGGCCGCATGGACGCCTCGCAAGAGCAGACCGACGTGGAATCCTTCGCCGTGCTGGAACCCATCGCGGATGGTTTCCGCAACTACCTCAAGGGCAAGTACAGCGTGCCGGCCGAGGTACTGCTGGTCGACAAGGCGCAGCTGCTGACGCTCAATGCGCCGGAGATGACCGTGCTGGTCGGCGGGCTGCGCGCGCTCGATACGAACGTCGGACACACCCGCCACGGCGTCTTTACCCAGCGGCCACAGGCACTGACCAACGACTTCTTCGTGAACCTGCTCGACATGGGCACGGAGTGGAAGGCGGTCTCCCGGTCCCAGGACGTGTTCGAGGGCCGCGACCGCAAGACCGGCGAGCTGAAGTGGACCGGCACTCGCGTGGACCTGGTTTTCGGCTCCAACTCGCAGCTTCGCGCTCTGGCGGAGGTGTACGGGAGCGCCGACGCTCAGACGAAGTTCGTCCACGATTTCGTGGCGGCCTGGGACAAAGTGATGAACCTGGACCGCTTCGATCTGGCCTGATGCCATGAGGTACAAAAAAACGGCCCGCATGCGCGGGCCGTTTTTTTTGTTCGATCAGGCGGCGATGCCTGCCACCGATTCCGGTACGACACTCTCTTCCGGCATCGGCGGCGCTGCGATCTCGCGTACCACTTCGCGCGCCGCAAGGCGGCCCGACGACACCAGCTTGTGGATGCAGGCGGTCAGCTCGGCGCGTCCGAACGGCTTCTTGATGAAATCGTCGGCGCCGAAGCGTTGCACGTAGAACTGTTCGGTTGCCTGCTGATTGCCGCTGATCATCACGATCGGGATATCGCGCGTCAGCGGGTCGTGCCGCAACGTGCGCAATACCTTGAAGCCGTTGATGCCCGGCAGCACGATGTCCAGGAAGATCAGTGCCGGCTGTTCCTCGCGCGCCAGCTCCAGCGCGCGCTCGCCGTCGGCAGCCTTCACCGTCGCGTAGCCTTCCTGGTCCAGCTGCTTGCCCAGCACCGCCAGGATGGTCGGCGAATCGTCGACCACCAGTACGCGGGTGCCCTCCGGAGCCTGTAGCCGATGCGGTGAATCCGGCTCGTGCGCGGTGGCGCCGAGCAGGCGCTTGAAGAATCCGATCCCCGTCATGGCATGCCCCCTTGCAGCCTGTGCGCGGTCGCTTATCGTGCGCGCCGCTTTGTTGTCCTGGCGCCCATGCTCCCTCAGATGCGCCGGACAAACTGCGATACGCTGCTCAGCCGGAGTCCTTCAACCGTCGCAATTCGCGACGCTCCTGCTTGTCCGGGCGCCGCAGCGGGCCAATCGCTCCGACCAGACGCCGCTGTTCACGCGCCGCTTCGCGCGCCTGCAGGCTCGCCTCGGTCTCCCGATACAGCGTCTGCGCCACGCTGGCCGGCCCGCGCTGTTCGGACATGACCAGCACCTCGACCTCCAGCCGCTCCTCGCCGCGGGTGATGCGGATGCGATCGCCTGGGCGTAGCGTCTTGGCGGGCTTGCAGCCGACATCGTTGACGCTGATCTTGCCGCCGTCGATGGCCTGCTTGGCGAGGCTGCGGGTCTTGAAGAAGCGCGCGGCCCAGAGCCAGACGTCCGCGCGCACGGTGGTCGATGCAGGGATGGGCGAAATCATGCCGCTTATTATCGCGCCAGCGTCAAGCGCCTAGGAGCAGATTCGCCAACGGCACCGTCACCAGGGAAAGCACGATGCCGGCGCCCAGCACGGTATTGGCCAGCGAAGGCTCCAGGCCATGCTCGTCCGCCAGGATCGCCGCGGAAATCATCGGCGCCATCGCCGCTTGCAACACGCCCACCGTGAGCACCAGGCCGCCCACCCCCGCTGCCAGACCCAGCGCCAGCCCCAGCAGCGGCGCGAGCGCCAGCTTCCAGGCCAGACCCAGGCCGAGCGCGCCGCCCTGGCGCTCGCCAAGATGAAATTTGAACTGAAGGCCGACCGAGAACAGCGCCAGCGGCGTCAGCGTGGCGCCCACCGGCGCCAGCACACCATCCACCAGCACCGGCCAGCCTCCGAACGCCCCGGCGATGGCGCCGACAACCAGGGCCAGGAAGGCGGGAAACGTCAGAATGCGGCGAACGATGGCAAGCGGCTGCGGCCGGTGTCCCGCGTACAGATTGGCCACCACGACGCCAGCGGAGGCCAGCAGCGGAAAACAGCCGAGCTGGTCGGCCACCACCGCCAGCTTCAAGCCTTCGGCTCCATGCAGCGCCTGCATCATCGGATACCCCATGAACGAGGTATTGCCCAGGCCGCAGACCAAGGTGAGCGCCCCCACCCGACCGCGTGACCAGCCCAGCCAGCGTCCGAGCAGAGCGAACAGCCCCCACGCCCCGAAGAATGTGATCCACATGGTGGCGACGGGAAACCACAACTGTGGATCCACCTTCACCTGCGGCACCAGCTCGAGCACCAGGGCCGGCAGCGCGACGTTGATCACCCACCAGTTGATGCCGTGTACCGTCCCGGCCGGCGGCGACGCGAAGCGCCTGACCAGCATGCCCAGACCGAGGCACGCGAAAATCAGCAGTAAAGCTTCCATGGGAACGAGGGAAAGTCCGCGATACGCCATTAGACGACAAAGCTTTTTCGCGTGGCAGCTTTTTTCGGGCGCCACAAGCAATTGCGTCTCGAGCGACAGCGAGCTGGGGCGCACTCAGCCCCGTGCGAGCGTTCGTTGACACCGATCCTGGCCAGGATCAGAGTTATCCGCCGTGGAGGAGGCCGCACGCGGCCGGGGGGCCACGTCGAGACAAGGAGCCAGCCATGAAGCGTTTTCGTTTCCTCGCGGTACTGGGCGTCTCCCTCGTCGCATCCCATGCGGCGGCGGCCAGCGATTCGCTCAGCGATTTTCCGTTGAAGGCCCTGCCCGTCCTGGTCAGCGTCGACAACACCGGCAAGATCACCGACGCCTCGCCGGCGATGCAGCTGCCGCCTGCGATCCAGCGGATCCTGCGTACGAATCTGGACGAGATGGTATCCGGCCCTGCGCACTGGAAAGACAAGGCCGTCAGCAGCCAGTGCATCATCAACGTTGCCTTGAAGGCGGATCCGCGGCCCGACGGCAAGTACGATGCCGGCTTCGCTTATGTGTCCACCCAGCCGGTCCCGATCGGCAAATGGCATTGGGTCAACTTGGACGGTCGCCGCCTGATGCTGGCCAACGATGACTTCCGGCAGCACGTTTACCCCGAACGCTTCATGCCCGACCGGGGCTTCCGCTCCCCCGTGGGCGAAACACGCATGCCGACGATCACTCCCTCGCAACCGGCGGCTACGAATGCCGCTTCCTCGCCAGGGCGGCAGCGTTAGCATTCATCGCCGTAGAACAACAAAAAAGCCCGCCGATATGGCGGGCTTTTTTTGTTGGCGAACGAAGCGAGTCGTCAACCCAGCAGCACGCGATTCATGCGCTGCACGAATGCCGCCGGATCCGGCAGCGGCGCGCCGGCCGCGATCTCCGCCTGTTCCAGCAGAAGATTGGCCAGGTCGCTGGCCTTGCCCTGGTCGGCCTCGGCTTCGACACGCTGGAGCAGGACATGCCGCGGATTGATCTCCAACGTCGGCTTGCTCTCCGGCAAGTCATGCCCGGCTTCGCGCAGCAGGCGCGCCAGGTGCGGCGCCATCTCGTAATCGGACAGCGCCAGGCAGGACGGCGAATCGGTGAGGCGTGCCGACACGCGCACGTCCTTCACCCGCTCGCCCAGCAGCTCCTTGAGCTTCTTCAGCAGCGGCTCGGCGGCCTTGGTGGCTTCTTCCTGCTTCTGCTTGTCCGCCTCGTCCAGCGGCAGCTCGCCCTTGGCGACGTTCTGCAATTTCTTGCCGGCGTACTCGGTGAGGCTGCCCAGCATCCATTCGTCGATGCGGTCGGACATCAGCAGGACTTCGATATCTTTGGCCTTGAACGCTTCCAGCTGCGGGCTGCCAGCAGCCGCGGCATGGCTGTCGGCAGTGATGTACCAGATGGTGTCCTGCCCGACGGGCATGCGACCGATGTAGTCGTCCAGCGACACCGTCTGCGCCGCGCCATCGCCCTTGGTAGAGGCAAAACGCAGCAGCTTGGCGATGCGCTCGCGGTTGGCGTGGTCCTCGACGATGCCTTCCTTCAGCGTATTGCCGAAGTCCTTGTAGAAGGTGGCGAACTTCTCGGGCTCGTCGCGCGCCAGCTTCTCGAGCAGGTCGAGCACGCGCTTCACGCAGGCACTCTTAATGCGCTCCAGTTGCCGGTTCTGCTGCAGGATCTCGCGGCTGACATTGAGCGGCAGGTCGTCCGCATCCACCACGCCGCGCACGAAGCGCAGATAGTTGGGCAGCAGCTCTTCGGCCGCGTCCATGATGAAGACGCGCTTGATGTAGAGCTTCAGCCCCTTGCGCTCATCGCGCCCGCCCATCATCAGCTCGAACGGCGGCTGTGCAGGGATGTACAGCAACGTAGTGAAGCTCTGGCTGCCTTCCACGCGGTTGTGCGACCACGCCAGCGCGTCGTTGAAATCGTGGCCCAGCGATTTGTAGAAGCTCTGGTAGTCCTCGTCGCTGATCTCCGACTTGGGCTTGGTCCACAGGGCCGACGCAGCGTTGACCGTCTCCCACTCGCTACCGGGCTTGCCATCCTCATCCTTGGGCATGCGGATCGGGAAGGCGACGTGGTCGGAGTAGCGTGTGATCAGCGAACGCAACGTCCACGGCTGCAGGAAATCGTCCTCGTCGGGCTTCAGATGCAGGACCACGGCGGTACCGCGTTCGGGCAGGTCGAGCTTCTCCAGCGAATACTCGCCCTTGCCGTCGCTCTCCCACTTCACGCCCTCGCCGACCGGCGCGCCGGCGCGCCGGGTGAGCACGGTGACGCGGTCGGCCACGACGAATGCGGAGTAGAAGCCCACGCCGAACTGGCCGATCAGGCGGGCGTCGGTCTTCTGCTCGGCGCTCATCGCCTCCAGGAAGCGCCGCGTGCCGGAGCTGGCGATGGTGCCGATGTTGGCGACCACTTCATCGAGCGTCATGCCCACGCCGTTGTCGCGCACGGTGACGGTGCGCGCCTGCGGATCCCAGCTGACATCGATGCGCAGCTCGCCCTCGCCGGCCAGCAGTTCCGGCTGGGCGATGGATTCGAAGCGCAGCTTGTCGCAGGCATCGGAGGCGTTGGAGATCAGCTCGCGCAGGAAGATTTCCTTGTGCGAGTACAGCGAATGGGTCACCAGATGCAGGACCTGGGCGACCTCGGCTTCGAACTTGCGGGTTTCGACGTTGGCGGTAGTCATGGACGCGGAATCGTTGCGTGGATGGCTCGTGACAATGGACGAAAGGGAGGCGGGCGCCGGGCGCCCGCCTCCAGGAAAGGTAACCGCTCAGGCCCGGCTTTGCAGCGCGGCGATGCGCTCTTCCAGCGGCGGATGGCTCATGAACAGGCGGCGGAAGCCGGAAGCGAGGTGGCCGGCGATGCCGAAGGCGGCCATGGTCTGCGGCAGCGTGCTCTCGCCATGGTTGGCCTGCAGACGCTGCAGCGCGGAGATCATCGAGCCGCGGCCGGCCAGTTGGGCACCTGCCGCGTCGGCACGGAACTCGCGCCAGCGTGAAAACGCCATCACGATCATCGAGGCGAACAAGCCGAACACCAGCTGCAGCACCATCACCGACACGAAATAGCCGATACCGCCGCCCCCTTCGCGATCGCGCCCGCCGGACAGCCAGCTGTCCACCACGCGGCCGACCAGGCGGGCGGCCACGATCACCAGGGTGTTGAGCAC
This sequence comes from Dyella sp. CR10, assembly GCF_055814425.1. Lineage (NCBI taxonomy): Bacteria > Pseudomonadati > Pseudomonadota > Gammaproteobacteria > Lysobacterales > Rhodanobacteraceae > Dyella > Dyella sp. CR10. Next base: position 1,160,404 of record NZ_CP185986.1, on the reverse strand, counting down.
GCCCTGGATCAGGGTCAGGGTGACCATGTCGCCATTGGCGACGTGGCCGATCTCGTGACCGAGCACCGCCGAGACCTGCTCGCGATCCATCTGCTGCAGGAGACCGGTGCTCACCGCCACCAGCGAGCTGTTCCTGGTCATGCCGGTGGCGAAGGCGTTCATTTCCGGGGCGTCATACACGGCCACCTCGGGCATGCCGATGCCGGCGTTCTGGGCGTGACGGCGCACGGTCTCGACCAGCCAGCGCTCCGTCTCGTTCTGCGGCTGCTCGATCACGCGGGCGCCGGTGGACATCTTTGCGGTCCACTTGGACATCGCCAGCGAAATGAAAGCGCCGCCCATACCGAAGACGGCGGCGTAGACCAGCAGCCCGCCCATGCCCCCGAAGCCACGGGAAGCGGCCCATTGATCGATGCCGAACAGGCGGCAGACGATGCTGAGCAGGAGGAGGACGGCGAGGTTGGTAAGGACGAACAGAGCGATGCGTCGCATGGCTGTCTCTCTGGGCAGTCATGAAAAAGGGAGCGGCGCCTGCCGCCCGTATGAAATCGTGGCGAAGCGGCCAGGTTTCAAGAGCGCTGCCGAGGATCAGCCGCCGACGCGCGGGGAGACCCCGAGGTCGACACGTACAATACGCGGATGAGCTACCGCGGACGCTTCGCCCCCTCTCCGACCGGCCAACTCCATTTCGGTTCCCTCGTCGCCGCGCTAGCCAGCTGGCTGTGCGCGCGCCACGCGGGCGGGCGCTGGCTGCTGCGGATGGAGGACATCGATCCGCCGCGCGAAGTCCCGGGATCCGCGCGCGACATCCTGGCCGCCCTGCCCGCCTTCGGCCTGACCGCGGACGAGCCTGCCGTGTTCCAGTCCCGTCGGATCGAGGCCTACGATGCCGCCTTCAAACAGCTGCGCGCCACCGGTCATGTGTTTCCCTGCTGGTGCAGCCGCGCCGACCTGGCTGCCGCAGGCGGCATGCACCGGGATGGGCAATGCGTAGCCTTGGCCGATCCTTCTCGCGCACCGGCCTGGCGGCTGCGCTCACCCGACCTGGAGGTCGCCTTCGACGATGCCTTGCAAGGGCCGCAGCGGCAGAATCTGCGCGAGGTGGCAGGCGATTTCGTGATCCGCCGGGTGGAGGGGTTCTATGCCTACCAGCTCGCCTGCGTGGTGGATGACGCATGGCAGGGCGTGACCGAGGTAGTCCGCGGCAACGACTTGCTGGATTCCACGCCGCGCCAGATCTGGCTGCAGCGCTGCCTGGGCCTGCCCACCCCCGCTTACCTGCACCTCCCGCTCGCGGTGGACGCGGAAGGCCGCAAGCTGTCGAAGTCGGAGCAGGCCCGGCCGGTCGACCCCCGCGATCCCTTGCCGGCGCTCCGCCGCGCCTTGCGATTTCTGGATTTGCCGGACGATGCCGCAGCGAAACATCCCGAGTTCCTGCTCGCACACGCCCTGGAACACTTCGACCCGGCTTTTTTGCCGCACTGCAGCGTACGTTTGGCCGCATAAACCGCTATAAAGAACCCGCTGCCAAGACCCATCGCATGACGCGGCCGGCAGCAGGCCTCCCGTAGACGATTTGCCATGTTCCTCGTTCAACATGGTTCGGCCCGGCAGGATCGGGTCGGAAGTTTTCTTCGCGGACAACTGGAGGCAAGGCATGACGCAGCGCACGGCATTGGTCACGGGTGGCACGGGTGGCATCGGCACCGCCATCGTTCGGTATCTGGCCCGCCAGGGCCATCGCGTCGCCACCAATTACCGCGACCCGACCAAGGCCGACGCATGGCGCGCGGCGATGAAGCACGAAGGCATCGAGGTAACCATGGTGCAAGGCGACGTCTCCGACCCGTCCTCCTGCGAAGCGATGGTGCGCGAGATCGAGGCGCAGGCCGGTCCGGTCGAAATCCTGGTCAACAACGCGGGCATCACCCGCGATACCACCTTCCACAAGATGAGCTATCAGCAGTGGACGGACGTGGTGAACACCAACCTCAACGCCTGCTTCAACGTCACCCGCCCGGTGATCGACGGCATGCGTGGGCGCAAGTGGGGCCGCATCGTGCAGATCAGCTCGATCAACGGCCAGAAGGGCCAGTATGGTCAGGCCAACTACGCCGCGGCCAAGGCCGGCATGCATGGCTTCACTATTTCGCTCGCGCAGGAGAACGCCAAGTTCGGCATCACGGTGAACACCGTGTCTCCCGGCTACGTGGCCACCGACATGGTGATGGCCGTCCCGGAGGAGGTCCGCGAGAAGATCGTGGCCCAGATCCCGGTGGGCCGCCTGGGCAAGCCGGAGGAAATCGCCCACGCCGTGGCCTTCCTCACCGGCGACGAAGCCGCTTGGATCACCGGCACCAATCTCGCCATCAACGGCGGCCACTACATGGGCTGGTAAGCCTTGTCCTGGCGGCCGATGCAAGACGGGCAGGCCTTTGTGCCTGCCCGTTTCGTTTTCAGCGTTCGAGCAACTTTTCCAGCACCTTGCCCACCGCGGCGAAGGCGAACGTGCCGGTGATGTGAGTCGCCGCACCCAGGCCTCCACCGCAAGCGAGATTCAGTGCGTCGCCGCCAGGAGGACGCGTGCCGCAGACCGTGCCATCCGGTTGCGGGTATTGCACGTTCTGCAGCGAATACACCGCCGACACGCCAAAGTAGCGGTCGGGATTGCGCGGAAAGCCGAAATCCTGTCTCAGCTTCTTGCGGATCAGACTGAACATCGCATCGTGCTCGGTGCGCGAGAGATCGCGCACGCGGATCATGGTCGGATCGGTGCGTCCGCCGGCCGACCCGACCGTCACCATCGGCAGTTTGCGGCGGCGGCACCAGGCGATCGCCTCCAGCTTCACGCGGAAGGCATCGCAGGCGTCGAGCACGACGTCGTAGCCGCGATCCAGCAGTTCGTCCAGGGTGGATGGCGTGAGAAAGCGCTCGATCGCATCCACCTGGATCGCCGGGTTGATCGCACGGACGCGCGCCGCGATCACCGCGACCTTCGGCTTGCCGTATTCGCCGTCAAGAGCGTGCAGCTGCCGGTTGGTATTGGAAACGCACACTTCATCCGCGTCGATCAGCGTAAGCCGTCCCACGCCGCTGCGGGCGAGCGCTTCGGCCGCCCACGAACCGACGCCGCCGATACCGATCACGCAGACATGCGCCTGCCGCAAGCGTTCGGAGCTACCCACGCCGTACAGGCGCTCCACGCCCTGGAAGCGCTCCGCGGGAAAGGCGACTTCACTCATGGGCAGGGGCTCCGCAAAGGATGGAAGTGCGAACTGACATGACGGAAAAAAAGCGAGATGACGAAGCCGCCTATTTTAGCGGCGAAGCATGCCGGGCGCTGCGGAGCGCTGTGCTACCCTCCCGAACTCTTCGTTTCCCTGGATGGATAGACACGCATGCGCGCAGCACTCCTGATCGTCCTGGGCCTGGCGATCGGCATCGTGGGCACCGTCTTCGCGATGAATGCCCTCAAGCAACGCAACCCGTTCCCGCATGCCGTCATGGCGGTCATGGCCCATCACACCGGCGAGTTGCGCAACGCGGTCAAGACGCAGCGCTGCGATGCGGCGTCCAATGCCCAGCACCTGGAGCGGCTGCTCTCCACCTCCACAGACATCGCCCAGGCCTTCCCCAGCGTCGACCAGGGGTTCACGGACGAGGCCACGCAGTTGCATACCCGCCTGCAGGCGGCGGCGCAGGCTGCGCCGGCGGACTGCACCTCGCTCGCGGCCGCGCTGAAGCCGGTCGGCGAGACCTGTCAGTCCTGCCATCAGAAGTACCGCTGAGGCTCTCGCTTTACGCGTCTACAGCTTTACCTTCCCGCGCAGCACGTCCCAGTACATCACCCAGTCGCCCATCAGGCTGTAGAGCGGATGACGGAAGGTGGCCGGCCGGTTCTTCTCGAACGCGAAATGCCCGACCCAGGCGAAACCGTAGCCGGCGACCGGCGCCAGCCACAGCCATGCCCAGCGACCGGTAAATAGCGCCAGCGCGATCACCACCAGCACCAGCGTGCTGCCGATGAAGTGCAGCTGGCGGCAGCGACGGTCGCTGTGCTCGCCCAGATAGAACGGATAGAACTCGCGGAAGCTGGCGAAGCCGGACATGGTTGTTCCCTCATCAACCGAATCAGCCTAACGCCACTGTGCCGTGGGCGCATGCGCGCCCGCAGCAAGACTCAGCGGGACGGCAGCGGGATGAACTCTTCCTCATCGCCGGCGACCTTGCCGTAGCGCTGCTCCTGCCATTCGAGCTTGGCCTGCTCGATGCGCTCCTTGCGGCTGGACACGAAGTTCCACCACAGGTGGCGCTCGCCATCCAGCGGTGCGCCGCCGAACAGCATGACGCGGCTGCGCACCGGCGCCATCAGCGACGCGGCCGTTTCGCCGGCCTGGGCCGCCGCCTGGTTAGCGGACACGGTCAGATCGCCCCAGGTCACTTCGCCGTCGATCACGCACACACCGCGCTCGGTATGCTCGTCCGGCCACGCGAGTTCGCTGCCGGCTTCCAGCGTGGCTTCGATGAAGAACATCGGTGCAAACACTTTCACCGGCGAACGCTCGCCATAGGCCGTGCCCGCGATCAGCACCAGCTCGGCGCCAGGCCGGCGGATGCGTGGAAGGCTGGCGGCGTCGTGATGATGGAATTCCGGTGCGACTTCTTCGTCCTTCTGCGGCAGCGCCACCCAGACCTGCACACCATGCATGCGCTGGCCATCGCGACGCTGCTCCGGCGGCGTGCGCTCCGAATGCGCAATGCCACGACCCGCGGTCATCCAGTTCACTTCGCCGGGGCGAATGTCAGCCAGGCTGCCGACGCTGTCGCGATGGCGGATCGCGCCATCGAACAGCCAGGTGACCGTGGCCAGACCGATATGCGGATGCGGCCGCACATCCATGCCTTTGCCCGGCGCGAAATCCACCGGCCCAATCAGGTCGAAGAACACGAATGGGCCCAGATGGCGCGCCAGCAGTACGGGCAGCAGCCTGCGCACCTGAAAACCGTCGCCCAGGTCGTGCAGGCGCCCATCGATCAATATCGGGTTCTGTTCCAAGTCCAGCTCCTCGTCACCATGCCCGGCGATATTGCGCCGGCGCATCGATTTGCGCACCGAGCTCCTGCGCGGCGCGGCGGGGGAAGTACGGATCGCGCAGGCTCTCGCGCGCAATCAGCACCACATCGGCTTCATCTTGATCGACGATGCGCGCGGCCTGCTCCGCGGTAGTGATCAATCCGACCGCGCCGGTGGCGATACCCGCCTCGCGGCGGATGCGTGCCGCGAACGGAACCTGGTAGCCGGGGCCCAGCGGGATCTTCACGTGCGGCACAAGGCCGCCAGTGGAGACGTCGACGAGGTCTACGCCCAGCGCCGGCAGTTCGCGCGCCAACCTTATGCTCTGCTCGATGTCCCAGCCGCCTTCGTGCCAATCTGTCGCCGAAATGCGCACCCACAGCGGCAGCTCGGCCGGCCATACCTCGCGCACCGCCGTGATGACTTCGCGCAGCAGACGCGTACGGTTCTCGAAGTTGCCGCCATAGGCGTCCTCGCGGTGATTGCTCAGCGGCGAAAGGAACTGGTGCAGCAGATACCCATGCGCCCCGTGCACTTCGATCAGCCGGAAACCGGCCTCGAGCGCACGGGCGGCGGCGGCGCGGAAATCGTCGATCACCTTGCGCAATCCGTCTTCATCCAGCGCCTGCGGCGTATGCCAGCCCGCGTCGAACGGAATCGCCGAAGGTGCCACGGTGTCCCAGGCCCCCTCCTTGACCGGGCCGCCACCTTCCCACGGCCGCAGTGAGCTGGCCTTGCGGCCGGCGTGCGCGAGCTGCACGCCAGGCACCGCACCCTGCGCTGCGATGAAGCGGGTGATTGGCCGCCAGGCCTCGCGCTGAGCTTCGTTCCACAGGCCGACATCGGATGGTGAGATACGCCCTTCCGGTGACACCGCAGTCGCTTCCGCGATGATCAGGCCGGCACCGCCCACGGCGCGGCTGCCCAAATGCACGAGATGCCAATGGTCTGGCAACCCGTCGGTCGCGGAGTATTGGCACATCGGGGCGATCGCCAGGCGGTTGCGCAGCGTGACGCCGCGCTGGACCAGGGGCGTAAAAAGCTTCATGAAGGACCTTGCACGATTACAAGCGAAGCCACTCACATGCCGTCGGCGGAGGCACGGTTCAAGAGGCCGCGCGGCGCGACGGCCGCTGGCCCGCGTCATCCAGCCAGCCGGCGATGGTCACGGCGACAGCGTCTGGCGCCTTCATCCAGGAGAAATGGTCTGCCGGTCCGCCCAGTGCTTCTGCACCGAGCGAGACTCGCCGCTGCCCAGTCCGCGGCATCTTGCGCAACAACCAGTCCAGCGATCGCTCCGGCCCCAGCCAGTCGTCATGCAGACGGACTGCCAGCAGCGGCACGTCCAGCATGGCCAGGCCCGCCTCCAGATCCCACGACGCGCCGGCCGCCGCATAGCGCCCGGTACGGCCACTTCGCGCCCAATCGGCAATCACGCCGCGCGCCTCGTTGCCACCGAAGCCGATGCGCCGCCCTGGCAGGTAGCCCGTCAACCCTGCCAGCCACGGGGCCAGGACATAGGCCAAGCCAATCGGGAACCGGTGCCGAAACTGGCGCCAGTACGGCGCCCCGCTAGCCACCAGCACCAGCCCGGCGAGCGCCTGCGAATGCTGTCCCGCATAAAGGGAGGCGATCTGCCCACCGAGGCTGTGCCCGCCCAACCAACAGGCCACGTCGGGGCAATGCCGCTGCGCGACCGCGACGCCCGCCGGCAGGTCGTCGCCGAGCAGTTGACGATAGCCCCAGTCGCAGCGCCGGCTTGCGCGCCGGTCACTCGAGCCGATCCCGCGCCACTCGTGCAACGCGACCGCGACACCGCGCGCCGACAGCGCCTGCGCAAGCGGCAGGTAATGCTTGGCGGCGATGCCCATGGCCGGCAGCCAGTACAACAGGGCCGTCGGGGTTCCCGGCGGAAGCGAAAGCAGAAGTTCCGACCGGGCGCCATCGCCCGCCGCGACCGGCAGCACCTTCGGTTCGGCGGAAAAGGCTGGCGATGGCTGCACGCGGTCGCTCCCGTCAGGACGAAGGGGCAGGCTAGCATGCACTTTCACCGCCGAGGCGCACATAAGAAAGGCCGGCTCGCGCCGGCCTTTCTTGTGGTTCGCTCAATCGCCCCCTCAGCTGGGAACCACCTCGTCGGCCTGGAGGCCTTTCTGCCCCTGCACCGACTTGAAGGACACCTTCTGTCCTTCCTTGAGGGACTTGAAGCCAGTCCCCTGAATGGCACGAAAGTGCACGAAGAGATCCGCGCCCCCGTCATCAGGCGTGATGAATCCAAACCCTTTCGCGTCGTTGAACCACTTCACCGTGCCGCTTTTACGGCCATTACCTTCCGACATGACTCACTCCAATCATTTCGATCGAGACAAGTCAGCCTCCCCCTTACGGCCGACGACTTACTGGGCTGCAGGGAACCGGTGAAGCGATGCGAGGCTTGGGCCGGGACATCGGACGCACGCGCGTGGCCTGGCAAACACAGTGCTTCCGAGCATAGCCTATTTTTTCGCACCCGGCGGCGGTACCGGGCCAAGTCAGGATAAGAAGAAAAAAAGCCGGGCGTCGCTGCCCGGCTTCTCTTACACGTAAAACCGATCCCGGCTCAGGCGGGAGTCACTTCCTCGGCCTGCAGGCCTTTCTGGCCCTTCACCACCTTGAAACTGACTTTCTGGCCCTCTTTCAGGCTCTTGAAACCGCTGCCCGCAATCGCGCGGAAATGCACGAATACGTCATCTCCTTGTTCACGGCTGATGAAGCCGAAACCCTTCTCGTCGTTGAACCACTTCACCGTACCAACTTCACGATCGTCCGACATGACTCACTCCGATCAGCTCGATGCTGAGACAAGCCGGCCTCCCCCTTACGGCCGACGACTTACTGGGCATGCAGGGAATCGGTGGGGCGATGCGGATGGAACCGGACATCGGGGCACGCGTGGCCTAGCAGACACAGTGGCCGGAGCATAGCGGATTTTCGCGAGAGGCAACGTGGAAAGCCTGTCAGGCCGGAATATCCGCATAAAAAAAGCCGGGCATGAAGCCCGGCTTTTTTCGCTTGGAACGATTGAATCGCTCAGGCCTTCTGCACTTCGTCGGCCTGCAGGCCCTTCTGGCCCTGCACCACCTTGAAGCTGACCTTGTCACCCTCGGCGAGGCTCTTGAAGCCGTTGCCCTGGATGGCGCGGAAATGCACGAAGACATCCGGGCCGTTGTCACGGCTGATGAAGCCGAAGCCCTTGGCGTCGTTGAACCACTTGACGGTACCGATCTGACGATCAGACATTTGAAACACTCCATAAGGTTTTAGATGAGGCTCAGCCTTTCCAGCGGAAAGGCCGACTTACTGAGTCGCAAGGAAAACCCTAGGGGTGAGGCGATGAGGCGGATCGCTGATCAGCGGCATCGGGTCACGAGGTGACCCCAGCAAACTACAGTAGCTACATCATAGCCTTTCCACGTAGCGAAAAGCGAATATCCCGCTTCTTCCGGAAAGCTGAACGAAGATAATCACGACAGGCTTCGGCGGGTTTTCCCTTCACCCCAAAACGCGCACGATTCAGCTTTTCTTTACGGGCCGCAGTGTCTATTGCGCCTGCCTGCGCAACCTGAAGTTGCCTTTCCGCTCGTGGTTCCGGCCCACCCAGAGGCCGCCAGTCAAGGAGATCGATCATGACCAAGCTTCCAGCGCGCCTGGCCCTGCTCCTGTTCGCCGGCGGGCTTGTCCTGGCCGGATGCAACGACAAGACCACCCGCCCCGCCAGAACCACCGGGACCACCACGACGAGCACGTCGGCGACCACCACACGCACTGCCGCGCCAGCGCGTACGACGACGGCCAAGCCCAAGGCAGCGCCGGCCGAAGCGCTGCCGGACCAGACCGGCATTCCCGCCTGTGACAACTATCTGTCCAGCTACATCGCCTGCCACCAGGCTGCCGCCATCTATGCGCCCGACCAGATCGAAGGCCGCTACGAGGCGATGCGCGAAAGCCTGCTGCGCGACTCGATGGACCCGGATATCCGCCCGCAGCTGGGCAACCGCTGCACCTCGCTGGCCAACCAGCTGCACCAGGCCCTGCACGGTAAATCCTGCGCCACCCAGCCGGCCGCGCCGGCCAGCGGCGCCTCACACTGAAAAAGTCAGGCCTGCGCGCGCCAATGCGCGCGCAGTGCCGCCGCCATGCCTGCCGGACGGCAACGCCCCAGCCTGATTTTCGGTGTGCCATGCCAGCGCGCGGTCGCCGCGATAGCGAGGGCAATCTCCTCCAACATCACCGGCTGCGGCTCCACGCCCTCTTCCAGATATATCGCTTTCACCTCGAATACACCTTCGGCGCGATGCGCCTTGGCGTCTAGCCGTCCCACCAGGCGCCCCCGGTGCAGGATGGGAAGCACGTAATAGCCATAGCGACGTTTCGGTGCGGGCACGTAGCACTCGATGGTGTACTCGAAGCCGAACATGGCCAGTGCGCGCGCCCGGTCCCATACCAGCGGATCAAAGGGCGAAAGCAACGTGGTGTATGTCGCACGCAAGCGGCCGCGCGCGGCTCGCGCGAGGAGTTCGCCGTGATCGGCGTGCACATAGGCGCGTGCGTTCCAGCCCGCTACCGCCACTTCAAGCAGCTCGCCCGACGCCACCAGAAGCTCCAGCTCGCGATCGGTCACCGCCGGCTTCAGCCGGTGGTAGTCCGCCACCCAGCGTGCCTGGACGATACCCAGCGCGCGGACTGCGTCGAGCACGAAGCGTCGGCGCAACGCGGCAGGGTCCATCGCCTCGGGCGCGGGGTCGAGCGGCGGCTCCAGCCCGGCGATCACTCGCTCCGCGAGGTCGTACACCCGCTGGAAGCGATCGCGGCGGGCCACCATCAACTCGCCCAGCGCGAACCAAGCTTCCAGCCACTTCTTTTCGGGCTTCCACGACCACCAGCCGCTGGTACCGCCGCGCGCCTCGTGCTCGAAATCCGCGGCGCGCAAGGCACCCTCGGCTCGGATGCGCTCCAATAATCCGTCCATGCCTGCGCGCTGCTCGCTATGCATGCGCGCGGCGTGGCGATGCGCCCAGTGAGTACCGCGGCGATCACGCCAGGCGCGATGCCAGGCATAGTCGCCGGCCGGCACGAAACAAGCTTCGTGCGCCCAGCATTCGGCAATACGTCCCTGCGCCAGCGCATCGTCGAGCCAGGCCGGCTCGTAGTCGCCCAGGCGCGAATGCAGGACGAGATAAGGACTGCGCGCCACCACGTGGATGGTGTCGATCTGCAGCAGCCGCATCCGCCCGATCGCGGCGACGATGTCGCCGGGCCGCGCGCGGCGGCGGGGTGCCTGCAGCAGCCCTTGCGCAGCCAGTTGCAGGCGCTGTGCCTGCGCGAGCGTAAGGCGCGCGATCGAAACAACAGGCGGCTGCGATGACGGATTCTTCACGCGTTGTGCATCCCTTGGTTGTGCAGGCATTTACCCGCCCTTTGCTAGCGTGGGGATAGCGTTGGAGCGCCATGGCGTGTTCGTCGACGGCCGCGGCGATTCCGCGCTCTCTTCCCTTCAAGACCAGTGATTCTGGCATGGAGTATTGACGATGACTTCACGCAAACCCGTGCTCACCCTCATAGCTTCCACATCGCTGCTGTTCGCCGGCGCGCTTCTCGCGCAGGATCAGTCAACGCAGCCGCCCGTGCCCTCGCAACCGCCCGCACCTGCCCAGCAGAGCATGCCGGCACCGCAACCGCGGGCCACGCCGCAACCGATGCCGCAACCGGCGCAGGACAGTGCCGCCAGCGGCGCACAGGCTCAGGTGAGCGTTACCTCGAGCATGCCGGCGACCAAGGACGCCGGTCCACCGCCGGACTTCGCCACGCTCGCCAACGGCAAGGCGTACATCACCGAAGACGATGCCGCTGCCTATCCGCCGCTCGCCAACGACTTCCTGCATGCGTCCGGCGGCAACAAGCATCTGAGCAAGGCCGCCTATGCGCGCTGGTTGAAGCAGCGCTGAGCTTCCGGCACCCTGACGCCGGCCGTGGTCCGCCGCGGCCGGCGTTTTCGTGTGCGGCAACCCTCATCGCCCGCGCCATTTCCTCCTGCCCAGATGGGCCCGCCTTTTCGTGGAGTACGCAATGACGCGACCGACCGTCCTGATGGCGTTGCTGTTGATGGCGGGCCTCGCCGCCCCGGCCGCGCATGCGCAGAATCCGGATCCGATGGATATCCGCGCCTGCACCGCCATCGAAAGCGATTCGCAGCGCCTGGCCTGCTACGACCACGCCACTGGACGCGTGAACCTTCCGGCCGCGCAGAAGAAAGCGAATGAGAACGCCGTGGCGCCAGGAGTTTTCCCTTCCGACAAGAGTCAGCGCGACGTGGCTACGCAGGGCAATCCCGAAGTCGCCCGCCCGCTGTCACTGCTCGATTCGCGCTGGGAACTCTCGCCGGAAAGCAAGCTTGGCACGTTCAACCTGCGCGGCTACAAGCCGCTCTACTTGATGCCGGTGTTCGCCACCAGCAACCAGAACGCACGCCCGACCAGTCCCAACCCGGAGAACACGGTACAGACGCCACAGCACGTGCAGAACATCGAGGCCAAGTTCCAGATCAGCCTCAAGTCCAAGGTGTGGCAAGGCGTGTTCGGCGACCAGGGCGACCTGTGGGTGGGCTATACGCAGTCCTCGCGCTGGCAGGTCTACAACAGCCACACCTCGCGTCCGTTCCGCGAGACCAACTACGAGCCGGAAGCGCTGCTGATCTTCAACACGCATTACGACGTGCTGGGCTGGGATGGTCGCCTGCTCGGCATCGGCTTCAACCATCAGTCCAATGGACGCTCCAATCCGCTGTCGCGCAGCTGGAATCGCGTGATCGGCAACATCGGCTTCGAACGCGACGGCTGGACGGTGATGTTCCGCCCCTGGTGGCGCGTGCCGGAAAAGGCCAAGGACGATAACAACCCCGACATCAGCGATTACGTAGGGCGTGGCGACATGCAGATCGTGCGCGAATGGAAGGGGCAGGAATTCGGCCTGATGCTGCGCCATTCGCTACGCGGCGGCAGCCGCAGCCACGGCGCCGGCCAGCTGACCTGGGCGTTCCCGATCAGCGGCAACCTGCGCGCCTACATGGAGCTGTTCAAGGGCTACGGCGAGAGCATGATCGATTACAACCACAACGCGACGTATCTGGGCGTGGGTATCTCGCTGCTCGACTGGTACTGAGCATACGCGCGCCATCAAGGCCTGGTGGTCAGCGCCACCAGGCCTTTTTCGTGCCGGTGAGGATCTTCAGCGTCTGCCCGCGCGCCAGCGGCAGACGGCTCATGGGCTGGAAAGCAAGATCGCGCCACCATGCCAGGCCATCGCGATGCGACTGGAACAGCGGCGTCAGCCAGCGACTCACGCGCTGGTACACGGCAAGGTGATGACGCCTTCGCCGCGCATAACCTGCCAGCGCCGCATCCAGCGCATGGTCTCCGGCCAATGCGTCAGCCAGCGCCTCGGCATCGAGCAGCGCCATGTTCACGCCCTGCCCCAACTGCGGACTCATCGCATGCGCGGCATCGCCCAGGAATACCGTCCGGCCATGGACCGGATGGCGCAGCACCACGTCGCGATACCGGGCGCGATGCAACTGCTCAGGCGAATCGATGCCACGCAGCAGCTGCGTTGCCTCAGGCCAGATGCCGGCGACGCGCTCGCGCAGCCGCGCCAGGGCCGCATCGTCGAAATGTTCCACCTGTTCGCCGGGCAGACTGAAGAAGAAAGTGAGCCATTGGCCATCGCGATCGGCGCGGCGCCCCACCGGCAGCAGGCCGATCATTTCGCGCGTACCGGCGTAGCGCTGCCGCAACTCGTCGCCATGCGGCCAGTCGTCCGCAGGCAACAGACACCACACCGCTCCCCATGGATACATCGACGCGCGCCGCACCTGCCGTTCGGGCAAACCGGCGCGCAGACGCGAGTGGGCGCCATCGGCCACCACGGTCAGGTCGAACGGGCCGTGCATGCTGCCTTGGCGGTCGCGCAACCGGACCCCGTCGCCCAGTACGGCATCGATGGCGACGCCGGTATGAATGCGGTCGGCGTCCGCGTAGGCATCGCGCAGCAAGGTAAACAGCGTGCCGCGAGTCATGCCCAGGCCGAAGCAATCGGGCGCGTGATCGGCATACCGCATATCCATCACGCGCCGGCCGCGGTGATTGACGCCATGCAGGCGCGCGATGCGCTGCCCTTGCGCGAGCGCCTGTTCGTGCAGGCCCAGGCGCTCCAGTACGCCCAGACCGGTGGGCTGCAGCAGGAAACCGGCGCCGACCGGCCCCGGCCTGGGCGCCTGCTCGAACACGCTCAACGCGTGCCCTTGCGCGGAGAGAAACAACGCCGCGGCCTGGCCGGCGGCGCCATAGCCGACAATAGCGATACGCAGGCGTTCACGCATGGCGCAACTCGATCCTTGAGCGACGGGCCTCGCGGCCCGGACACGAAAACGCCGGCCCGGCATGAGCCGGGCCGGCGTACGCGAGAAAACCTCAGTGGTGGTGGCCGCCTTCCCCGTGCACGTGGCCGTGAGCGAGTTCATCCTCGCTGGCCGCACGCACATCGGTCACCTCGATGGCGAAATGCAGCGTCTTGCCGGCCAGCGGATGGTTGCCGTCGATGTGCACCACGTCATCGTCCACTTTGGTGACGGTGACGTTGATGACGCCCTGCGGACCATGGCCCTGGAACTGCATGCCAGGCTGGATGTCCTCCACGCCCTGGAAAGCCTCGCGCGGCACGCTCTGGGTCAATTCCGCGTGATGCACGCCGTAACCTTCCTCGGGAGCGACGTCGACCTTGAACTGGTCGCCGGCTACGCGACCGGTCATCGCTTTTTCCAGGCCCGGCACGATCTGGCCGACGCCATGCAGATAGGTCAGCGGCTCGCGGCCTTCGGAGCTGTCGAGGACCTGACCCTGGTCGTCGGTCAGCGTGTAATGGAAGGACGCGACGGCGTTCTTGTCGATCTGCATGGTGTTTCTCACAAAGGGAAATAAGGGAGCGCCAGTTCCTGGGCCGGCGCGAAAGGAACGGCAAGCCTACCAGCTTGGGCGTCGACGCGCTTTTTCCGCGAATCGTGGCGCGCTTCGCGCAGCCTCGACCCATGCCCGCACGGCGGCATAGGCGATACCCTGCGCCCTGCTTCCGCTTCTGCCCGCCGATGACCTTGCTCCTCGATGCCTGGCGCCATCGCCCCACCCATCGTCGGGTCTGGGCGCTGGCCGTACCAATGATCTTGTCGAACCTCACCGTGCCGCTGGTCGCCCTGGTGGACAGCGCCGTGGCCGGCCACCTGCCGCACACGCAGGACTTGGGGGCGGTCGCGGTCGGCAGCGCGATCTATGCCTTGCCGGTATGGAGCCTGGGTTTCCTGCGCATGGGCACGACCGGCTTCGCCGCGCAGGCCACGGGCGCGGGCGACCACACCGCGCTGCGCACCGTGCAGATCCAGGCGTTGCTGCTGGCAGCGGTGCTCGGCTTCGCCATCGGCGTGCTCATGCTTCCGCTGCTGCCATGGCTGATCGCGCAGATGTACGCCACGCCAGCACTGGCCAGCCGCAGCCTCGATTACCTGCACATCCGCCTCATCGGCCTGCCCGGCGCCCTGCTCAACTTCGCCCTGGCCGGCTGGTTCATCGGCGCGCAGCGCGCGGGCGTCACGTTGAGCCTGTTGCTGGTGGCCAATCTGGTGAACATCGCCTTGAACCTGCTGTTCGTGCTCGGCTTCGGCTGGGGCGTACCCGGCATCGCCATGGCGTCGGCTTGCGGCGAGTGGTGCGGCGCGCTGTTCGGGCTGTGGCGCGCGCGGCACGCCCTGAGCGGCCTGCCCGGCAAGGTGGACTGGTCGGCGATGCGATCACCCACGCATTGGGTGCCGCTGCTGGCAGTCAATCGCGACATCTTCGTGCGCACGCTGGCGCTGGAAGGCGTGTTCTTCAGCATCTCGCTGCTGGGCGCACGCCTGGGCGACGCCACCGTCGCGGCCAATGCCCTGCTGCTCAATGGACTGATGCTCACGGCCTTCGGTCTGGACGGCCTGGCCAACGCGGTAGAGGCCCTGTGCGGCCACGCCATCGGTGCGCGCGATTCGCTCGCGCTGCGCCGCGCGCTGGTCGTCGCGGGCGGGTGGTCGCTGCTGGGCAGCCTCGGCTATGCGCTGCTGTTCGTTCTCGGCGGCCATCTGTTCGTCGACGTACAGACCAGCCTGACCGAGGTGCGCGCGGTGGCGTATCGCGCGCTGCCCTGGCTGGCGGCGCTGCCGCTGGTCGCCGTGTGGAGCTACCTGCTCGACGGCCTCTTCATCGGCGCCACGCGGGCACGGGAAATGCGCGATGCCATGCTGCTGGCCGTCGTGCTGTTCGCCTTGCTCGCATGGGCCGCGCGCGGCTGGGGCAACGCCGGCCTGTGGCTGGCTTTCCTCGCCTTCATGGCGGTTCGTGGTGCCTCTCTGGGAACCCTCGCCCTGCGCCTGCGGCGGCGCGGAGCGTGGATTGCCTGAAAGGCGTCGCTTGTCTCCACGCAGGCGGGCGGCTGAGCGATACTCCGGCCATGAACGTGCTACGCCATATCCGTGGATGGATACTGCCGGCGGCGCTGCTGCTGAGCGCCGCCGCACATGCCGAGGACGGCGCTTCGCTGGCCGCGCGCATCGATGCCCATATCGCCCAGCCGCGCTTCGCCGGCGCTCGCTGGGGCATCGCGGTGGTCTCGCTGGACACCGGCCACCTGCTCTATGCGCATGACGGCGACCGCCTGTACCAGACCGCGTCCACCGCCAAGCTGTTCACGGCGGCTCTCGCGCTGAGCGAGCTGGGCGCCGACTACCGCATCCCCACCCGCCTGCTGGCACGCGACCATCAGCGCGGCGCGGTGCTGGACGGCCCGCTGATCCTCTACGGCATGGGCGACCCCACGCTGGGCGCCGACGCATCGACGGCCGACTGGGCCGATCGGATGGCCAAACAGGTCGCCGCGCGCGGCATCCATACGGTGAAGGGCGACCTGATCGCCGACGACACGTATTTCGCCAGTCCGGCGATGGGTTCCGGCTGGGAAGCCGCGGATTTGCAGAGCTGGTTCGCGGTACCGACATCCGCGCTGAGCGTGCAGGAAAACCAGGTAGACGTGACGATTACCCCCGCCGCGCACGAGGGCCGGCCCGCCATCGTTTCACTGGACCCGGCCGGTGCGTTGCCCGAGGTACTGGACCGCATCACCACCAGCGCGCCATCGGTGCGCAACGACATCAATCTCTACCGTGCACCGGGTGATCGCACCCTCTACGCCTTCGGCAACATTGCTGCGCGCGGCGCGGCACAGCGCTTCAAGCTCGCCACGTTCGATCCGGCGCTGCTGGCCGGCGAGCAATTGCGTACCGCCCTGGCGCGCCACGGCGTGTCCGTGCAGGGCGGCGTGCGCGCGCTGCACTGGCCGCAGAGCAGCGAATCCTTACGCGAGGACACCGAGGTAGTCGCCGAAGTGCTGTCGCCTGCGCTGGGCGAGATCCTGCAGCGCGGGCTCAAGCGTTCGCAGAACCTGTATCTGCAGAACCTGCTGCTGATCGCCGGCGTGCGCGCGCAATCCGACGCGATGCAGGGGGCCAACCCGCCGACCGGCTTTCTCAGCACCGAGAACTGGGGCGTGCGCGGCCTGCGCCAACTGCTCGAGCGCATGGGCGTGGCGCCCGGCGCGACGGTGATCGAGGAGGGCACCGGCCTGTCGCGCCGCGATCTGAGCACGCCCGGCGCGATGGTGCGCCTGCTGTCCTTTCTCGCCGCGCAATCCTACGCACCGACGCTGCTGGAGGCCCTGCCCGTCGCGGGCGTCGACGGCACGCTGCAATGGCGCATGCGCGACACGCCTGCGAGCAACAATCTGCGTGCCAAGACCGGCAGCATGTCGCTGGTGCACTGCCTGGCCGGCTATGTCACTACCGCGGGCGGCGAGCGTCTGGCCTTCGCCATCATGCTCAACAATTACGATCCGCCGGCTGGCGCTCCCGGCGCCAGCCGCGATATCGATGCGATCGCGGTGATGCTGGCCGGCATGCGCGCGGATGCCCCATCGCCGGAGAAGGCCGGCGCGGTGGCGGCTCAGCCGGCCAACTGAGCCTGGAGGTCCTTGCCGATCTTCTCCGGCGTATCGGTCGGCGCGTAACGCTTGACGACCTGTCCCTCGCGATCGACCAGGAACTTGGTGAAGTTCCACTTGATCGATTCGCTGCCGAGGATGCCCTTGCCCTCGCTCTTGAGCCACCGGTAGAGCGGATGCGTGCCGTCGCCGTTCACCTCGATCTTGGCGAACATCGGGAAGCTCACATCGTAGCTGGTGCTGCAGAAGTTCTTGATCTGCGCCTCGTCGCCCGGCTCCTGGTGGCCGAACTGGTCGCACGGAAAACCCAGCACCACCAGCCCCTTGTCGCGTTCGGCACGCCACAGCTTCTCCAGCCCCTCGTACTGCGGAGTGAAGCCGCACTTGGAAGCGACATTGACGATCAGCATCGGCTTGCCCCGCCACTCGCCGAGCGAGCGTTCGTTGCCGTCGATGTCACGGGCGCTGAAGTCGTAGGCAGTGGTCATGACATGGGCTCCGGCAAGGGTGCGCGGGAGTCTACGCCAAGCCCGGCCGCCCTGGCATAGAATGCCGCCTCCGGTCATTGTCCAAGGCCCGTCGTGATCCGCTTCGTCGATGTCCACAAGTCCTACCGTGTCGACGGCAAGGACATCCCCGCCCTGCGCCCCTTCAGCCTGGACATCGCCGATGGCGAGGTGTTCGGCATCATCGGGCATTCCGGCGCGGGCAAGTCCACGTTGATCCGGCTGATCAACCTGCTGGAACGCCCAAGCGGCGGCAGCATCCAGGTCAACGGCAAGGAAATGACCACCCTGGACAACTGGGGACTGCGCGCCCAGCGCCGGCGCATCGGCATGATCTTCCAGCACTTCAACCTGCTCAGCTCGCAGACCGTAGCCGATAACATCGCCTTTCCGCTGCGGCTGGCCGGCGAGCGCGACGAAGGCGCGATCCGCGGACGCGTCGACGAACTGCTGCGTCGGGTCGGGCTGGTGGAGCACGCGGCCAAATACCCCTCCCAGCTTTCGGGCGGCCAGAAGCAGCGGGTAGGCATCGCCCGCGCCCTCGCCAACCGGCCATCCATCCTGCTGTGCGACGAGGCCACCAGCGCACTGGATCCGCAGACCACCGCCGCAGTGCTGGACCTGCTGGCGGAGATCAATCGCGAGCTCAAGCTCACCATCGTGCTGATCACCCATGAAATGGACGTCGTGCGCCGGGTCTGCGATCGCGTGGCGGTACTCGATGCCGGCCGCATCGTGGAACAGGGCACGGTGGCCGATGTGTTTCTGCATCCACGCCATCCGACCACGCGGCGCTTCGTCAACGAGGCACTGCCGGAGGAAGCCGCGGGTGAAATGGCGCCCTACGCTCACGTGCCGGGCCGTGTCCTGCGCCTGTCCTTTCGTGGCGAAGCAACGTGGACGCCGGCGCTGGGCCGGGTCGCCCGCGAAACCGGCGTGGACTTCAACATCCTGGCCGGACGCATCGACCGCATCAAGGACCTTCCCTACGGCCAGCTGACGCTCGCCATGCAGGGCGACGGCGTGGACCAGGCGCTTGTCGCGCTGCGCGCCGCCGGTATCGAAATCGAGGAGCTGACGCGATGACCGCCCCCTTGCTGCAAAACGTGTTCCCCCAGATCGACGACTGGGCGGAGATCGGCCGCGCCTGCCTCGACACGCTGCTGATGCTGGGCGGCTCGCTGGCGCTGACGGTGGTGATCGGACTGCCGCTGGGCGTGCTGCTTTATCTCACCGGCAAGGGTCAGCTGCGCGAGATGCCTAAGCTCTATGCGGCGCTATCGCTGGTGGTGAATATCCTGCGCTCGATTCCCTTCATCATCCTGATGATCGTGCTGATGCCGCTCACTTACGTGCTGGTCGGCACCAAGCTGGGCATCCGCGGCGCGATCCCGCCGCTGGTCATCGGCGCGGCCCCCTTCTTCGCGCGCCTGGTGGAAACCGCGCTGCGCGAAGTGCACAGCGGCGTGATCGAGGCCAGCCAGGCCATGGGCGCCGATACCTGGCAGATCGTGTCCCGCGTGCTGCTGCCCGAGGCGCGCGGCGGCCTGATCGCCGGCGTGACCGTCACCGGCATCGCCCTGGTCGGCTATACCGCCATGGGCGGCGCCGTCGGTGCGGGCGGTCTGGGCGACCTGGCCTACCGCTACGGCTATCTCGGCTACAAGTCGGACTACACCGTGGTGACCGTGGTACTCCTGATCGTTCTGGTGCAACTGTTGCAGATGGTCGGCGACCGCGTAGTCGCCCATTACACCAGGCACTGACGGGGAAAGGCCCGCGCCGGCGGCAACTTTGCAACCGGCCGTATGGACGGCTATTCTGATGCACCGCATCAAGGGTCCGCCCTCCATGAAGAAGCTGCTCGTCGCCTTGTCCGCCCTGCTCGCGCTGGCCGGCTGCTCGTCCTCCGGCTCCGGCGGCGACGCCGCCAGCCAGAAGCTCATCGTTGCCGCCACCGCCGTGCCGCACGCGGAAATCCTCAAGCAGGTCAAGCCGCTGCTGGAAAAGGAAGGCGTCGAGCTGGAGATCAAGGTGTTCTCCGACTATGTGCAGCCGAACACCCAGGTGGTCGAGAAAGCCGTCGATGTGAATTACTTCCAGACCAAGCCTTACCTGGATGAATTCAATCGCCAGCGCGGCACCCAGCTGACCATCGTCACCGGCGTGCATATCGAGCCGTTCGGCGCCTATTCGCGCAAGCTCAAGAGCATCGGCGACCTGCCCGATGGCGCCACCGTCACCCTGCCGAACGACCCCAGCAACAACAGCCGCGCGCTGTTACTGCTGGCGCGCAACGGCATCATCACCCTGAAGAACCCGAACGACGAACTGGCGACGCAGAAAGACATCACCGCCAATCCGAAGCATCTGAAGTTCCGCGAGCTGGAAGCGGCGATGCTGCCGCGTACGCTCGACGAAGTGGACCTGGCGCTGATCAATACCAACTACGCGCTCGCCGCCGGCCTCAATCCGACCAAGGACGCATTGCTGATCGAGGGCAAGGATTCGCCTTACGTGAACTACCTGGTCGGCCGTCCCGACAACAAGGACGATCCGCGCGTGCAGAAGCTCGCCAAGGCGCTGAACAGCCCCGAGGTGAAGGCCTTCATCGAGCAGAAGTACCAGGGTGCGGTGCTGCCGGCGTTCTGAACGCGGCCCGTGCTTGCCCCATGAGGAAACGCCGGGTCATGCCCGGCGTTTCTCGTTTCAGCGTCAGGCCACCGCCTCATCGACCGGTACCGGAATGTCGAACACCTGCCGCAGGTAGGTCACATAGGCCTTGTCCTCGCACATGTTCTTGCCCGGCGAATCGCTGAGCTTGGCCACTGGCTGGCCGTTGCAGCGAATCATTTTGATCACGATGTTCAGCGGCGTGGGGCCGACGTCGTTGGAGAGATTGGTGCCCACGCCAAAGGCGAGCAGGCAACGTCCGCGGAAATGCTCGTACAGGCGCATCACCTTGGGGATGTCCAGGCCATCGCTGAACACCAGGACCTTGCTGCGCGGGTCCACGCGGTTGGCGCGGTAATGCGCCAGCACGCGCTCGCCCCAGGCGAACGGATCGCCCGAATCGTGGCGCGTGCCGTCGAACAGCTTGCAGAAATACATATCGAAATCGCGCAGGAACGCGCTGAGGCCATACACGTCGGACAGGGCGATGCCCAGGTCGCCGCGGTATTCCTTCGCCCAGGTTTCCAGTGCGGCCACCTGCGAATCGCGCAGGCGCGGCCCCAGCGCCTGATGCGCCTGCAGGTATTCGTGCGCCAGCGTGCCCAGCGGCGTCAGGCCCAGCTTCCAGGCCAGCCAGACGTTGCTGGTGCCGGCCAGCTGCGGCCCCAGGCCATCGCGCAGGGTTTCCACCACTTCCGCATGCCATTCGCGCGAGAAGCGGCGGCGCGTGCCGTAGTCGGCGATCTTGCAGGTGTCGTAGCCGGCGGTGTCTCGCAGCAGCGCGATCTTCTCGCGCAAGCGGCGACGCCCTTCGGCCAGGTCCAGGCCCGGATGCATGTGGCGGAAATACACCTCGTTGACGATCGCCAGCAGCGGCACTTCGAACAGGATGGTATGCAGCCAGGGGCCGACGATGCGGATCTCGATCTCGCCGTTGCCGCTCTCGGCCGGCTCGATGCTCACGTACTTGGCGTTGAGCTGGAACAACCCGAGGAAATCGACGAAGTCGCTCTTGATGAAACGCCAGCTGCGCAGATAGTCCAGTTCCTCCTCGCTGAAGCGCAGGCTGCACAGCTGCTCCAGCTCGGCGCGGATCTCGCCGATGTACGGCACCAGGTCGATGCCCGGGTTGCGGCACTTGAAACGGTATTCGACCTGCGCGGCCGGATAGTGGTGAAGCACCACCTGCATCATCGAGAACTTGTACAGATCGGTGTCGAGCAACGAGCGGATGATCATCGCGGATCCACGGAAGAGAGAAGCGGCGCGCACGCCGTCCCCGATTATCTCCGTGCGATGCGGACGAATGCGACCCCGAAAAACGAAACCCGGAAAATGAAAAACCCCGGTAGCCAGGGGAGTAGCTACCGGGGTCTTGTCAGGCCGTCCTCTACAAAGAGGGGGAGAAAAAGAGGCGGCCCCCGACGATGCGATCGTCTGCACCATCTCATGTCGCCTCACGGCGATACGATGGCTTAGTGTGGCCGGCCCGAACGGAGTTCAAGGGCCTATTTGGATCGGTTCAGGTTTCCGCCAGCTTCGCGACAGGACCACTACAATGCGCGGCTTTCCGACAAGGAGTCCGTCATGCCCCTGCTTCGCCGCCTGTGCCTGCTCGCACTGCTGATCGCCCTGCCTGCCGGCGCTGCCGAACTGAAGCTCGACCTGGGGCGCGGCCCGCAGACCCTCGACGGCGCGAAGCTGGCCGCCCGGCCGGACGCGCGCGAGGTGGATATCCCGGCGGACGTGGCCTACCACCGCGCCATGCGCTACCGCGCCGTGCCGCTCAAGGCTCTGCTTGCCGGCCTGGCGGCATCGGATCACCTGCAGTTCGTCGCCAACGACGGCTTCGCCGCCGAGGTGCCCGCCGCCCTGATCCTGGACGGCCACGGTGCGGAGGCCTGGCTGGCCATAGAGGACAGCGCCAGGCCCTGGCCGGCCCTGCCCGCCAAGGCCGCCAGCGCCGGTCCGTTCTACGTGGTCTGGACGCGCCCGGAAGCCGGCGGTGTCGGCCCGGAGCAATGGCCCTACCAGCTCGCCTCCATCCGCAAGCTCGACACGGTGGCCGCGCGCTTCCCCGCCGTCGTGCCAGACCCTGCCCTGCCGGCCGAAAACCCCGTGCGCCGCGGCTTCGAGGTATTCCAGCGCAACTGCTTCGCCTGCCATACCCTCAACGGCCAGGGCGATGCGCGCCTGGGGCCCGACCTCAACATCCCGCATAACCCGACCGAATACCTGCGCGCCGACCTGCTGCGCGCCTACGTGCGCGATCCGCAATCGCTGCGGCATTGGCCGCAGGCGAAGATGCCGGGCTTCGACACCAAGGCGATGAGCGACGCAGATCTGGATGCCCTGCTCGCCTACCTGCGCCACATGGCCGGCCGCAAAACCAAGCCTTGAGGTCCCTTCAGCGCGCCGGTTGTCCGTCGGCGTGCAATGACTGATCCGCCTCCTGGTTGTAGACATCCAGATCCAGCAAACCTTGCTCCCGCGCCACCAGCACCGGCACCAGCATCTGACCGGTCACGTTGGTCATGGTGCGCATCATGTCCAGCACGCGGTCGATAGCCACCAGATAGCCGATGCCTTCCACCGGCAGGTTGGCGGAACTGAGCACCAGCGTGACCATCACGGTCGCCGTGCCCGGCACGCCAGCGGTACCGAACGAGCCCAGCACCGACGCCAGCAAGATCACGAAATACTGCGAGGGCTCCAGGGCCAGACCGTAATACTGCGCCACGAAGATCGCGCTGATCGCCGGATAGATCGCGCCACAGCCGTCCATCTTGATGCTCGCGCCCAGCGGCACCGCAAAGGATGCGTACGCAGGCGACACACCCAGATTCTGCGTCACGCTGCGCAGCGCCACCGGCATCGAGGCAAAGCTGGATGACGATGTGAAAGCCACCTGCATCGCCGGGAACACCCCGCGGAAGAAACGCCGCGGGCTCAGCCCGTGCGTCAGCAGCAAACCGCCATACACCACCACGATCTGCACCGCACAAGCGACATACAGCGCCAGCACGAACTTGCCCAGCGGCAGCAGCTTCTCGAAACCGTAGCCGGCAACCAGCGCGGCGATCAGGCCGAAGGTGCCGATCGGCGTCATCTCCAGCACGAAGCGCGTGACCTGGATCATCGCGTTGTTGGCTTCGCCGAACAGTTCACGCAGACGCGCGGATTTTTCGCCGATCTTCACCAGCGCCAGGCCGAGCAGGCCGGCAAAGAAGATCACCTGCAGAATCTTGCCCTCGGACAGGGCGCGGAACGGGTTGGTGGGCACCACATCGAGCAGCACCTTGATCGCCGAAGGCACTTCACGCGCCTTGTAGCTGTCGGCCATGGTCAACTGCCCCACGCCCAGGCCGGGATTGGTCAGATGTCCAACCAGCAGCCCTACGCCCACCGCCAGCGTCGCCGTCACCGCGAACCACAGGAAGGTCCGCCCGCCCAGCGCCGCCATGCGCTGCACGCCGTGCAGGCTGGACACGCTGTTGACCACCGCGAAAAACACCAGCGGCACCGCGATCATCTTGATCAGCGAAACATAGACCTCGCCCAGCGGCTGGAACCACGCCACGGCGCCAGGACCGCACAGCCAGCCGGCCAGCGCGCCCAGCACGAAACCCGCGAGCACGCGCTTCCAGAAACGTATGCCAAGCCACCAGGCGACTAGCTTCACGGCCTTTCTCCTCACTGCGAAGACATCGACCTTACAACGGCCGCGGCCGTCTGGACGGCCAAACGGCAACACAGCGTTTCCTGTCGAGAACGATACTAGCCGCCAGGCGATTGCGCCTGGGCCGATTCCGACGCAAGTTTGCGCAGCCTGCCGTCCCGCTCGGATTTCGGTTGCTGCGCCAGCCTGCGCACGTCCGCGTAGAACGTCGGCCACTGCTCTTCTGCCTGCCGGAACAGCATGGCGAATGCCGGTTTCCATTGATCGTAGAGCCCGAACGGGAGCAGGCGCGCGTTATTGATCGGTGCCGCCACCCAGGCGTCGTAGCGATGGTCCGCGGGCCAGTTCGCCTCACGCCACTGGCGATAGCGCTCGCGGAAAGCCGCGATCTCCGCCTGCTTGGCCGACTCCAGCGCAACGTCACCGCCATCCTTGGCGTAGGCCTTGCGCAGGCGGGCACGCAGGTCGAGTACCAGCCGGGTAAAACCATCCTCCACCGCCTGATCATGGCCGAGCGGGGCCGGCAAACCCTGTGCCTGCCGCCATTCGCGCAGGCCCTGCTCCTGTACGAAGCTGGCGAAGGATTCGTTGAAGGCGCTGTCGTCCTGCACGTAGATCCGCTGGTGCGCCAGCTCGTGGAAGATGGTGCCGGCCAATTCGTCGTCGTCCCAGCGCAGCATGCTGCTGAGGATCGGATCGGCGAACCAGCCCAGTGTGGAATACGCCGAGACGCCGCCGACATACACGTCATTGCCGTCCGCCTTCAGCCGCGCCGCTTCGGCTTTTGCCCTGGCCTCTTCGAAATAGCCCCGATAGGCCACGCAACCGGCGATCGGAAAGCAGTGCCGCACCGGATCCACGGAATAGCGTGGCGCGGCGAACACGTTCCAAACTACATAGGGACGCCCGAGTTCGACATAGCGCGTATAGCTGCGGTTTTCGGGCAGCCCCAGGCGCTGCGATGCGAAGCGGCGGGCCTGTTGCGCCAGTCGCAGCCGTCCGGCCAGCTTCGGATCGGTGGCCGGGTCGGCGATCACGCTGGACACGGCCCGCTGATGCAGCAGCAGTTCGCCCTGCCCGTGCGCCACATGAGCGTAGTAACGCAATCCACCGCAGGCGGATAGCAAAAGGCCCACCGCCACGAGGGCGATGAGCCTGTTCAGTCGTAACGGCGCGGTCCGGCCCGGATATCCCATGCCGGCGATTGTGCCGGGCAAGGCGCGCCCCTGCTATCGACGGGCCGGCATGGACCAGGACTCAGTGGTGATGTCCGTCCCAATGGCCGCGACCACCGCCCCAGCCGCCGCGATGGCCGCCGCGCCAGGAACCGCCGCGATCCCAATAGCGGCCGCCGCGATCGTGCCAGCGCGAACCGCCATACCACACGCCGCTGATGCCGATGCTCACGGGCGGCGCGTAGCAGCAGCCGTAGTAGCCGCCGCCGTAGTAAGACGGATAAGCCGGGGCGTAATAGCCGTCGTCGTACACCACCGTGCCGCCGCCGCTGCCGTAGTAGGCGTCGCCGACGTAGGTGGAACTGCGCACGTAGCTGTAACCCGGATCGTAATAGCAGCCCGACAGCGTCGCGGTAGCGGCGGCGATCGTCAGGCCGGCAAGCAGGCGTTTCATGGGGCACCTCGGGAGGTTGACGCCACCCAAGCTAGGCTCGCCGCGTTGAACGCGCACTGAGCGAAAAACCACCGTGCGGCAGGTGTTTAGCCCGCAGCGTGCGTCAGAACCGCGGTTGCGCCAGCTGCCCCAGGAAGTGCGAAATGAGGTTGGGCTCGACCAGCACGGTGAAGGCGATGCCGTAAGCCGCTCCCCACAGATGCGCACTGTGATTGACGTTGTCGCGGCCGTGGCGATCCATCCAGATCGAATACATCACGTACAGCACGGCGTAGATGATGGCCGGCATCGGGATCACGAACACCACGATGCGCGCCCACGGCGCGTTCAGGATGAAGGCGAACAGCACCGCCGACACGGCACCGGAAGCGCCCAGGCTGCGATAGTTCGCGTTGTGCCGGTTGGCCAGGTAGGTAGGCAGGATCGAGACCACCAGCGCGCCGATGTAGAACAGCGCAAACCCCGTCATCCCCAGGTGCGCGGTGTAGAACGGCTCCACCGCGCGACCGAAGAAGAACAGCGTGATCATGTTGAACAGCAGGTGCCCGAAGTCCGCATGGATCAGGCCATAGGTCACCAGCCGGTGGTATTCCTTCTTCTTCTCGATCGCCGGCGGCCACAGGATCAGGTCCTGCATCAGGCGCCCATTGTTGAACGCCATGAACGACACGATGCAGGTGATGGCGAGGATGGCGAGGGTGATCAGCATGTACGTTTCCCTGTAGCGGGGATCGGGCGAAACGCGCATCTTGGCGGCCGCGCGGGCGCTTGTCGACCTCGCCCGCCGCCCTGCGGCAACGTATGATGCGCGGCTTCCGCGCTTCCTCCCCCGCGACGCAAGTCCCCTCATGTCCCTCATTCGCTATCTGCATCTGGACGTCTTTGCCGCTTCTTATGGCGGTGGCAACCATCTCGGCGTCGTCACCGATGCCACCGGCTGGAGCGACGCACGGATGCAACGCTTCGCCCGCTGGACCGATCTGGTCGAGACCACCTTCCTGCTGCCGCCGGACGATCCGAAGGCCAGCTACCGCGTGCGCATCTTCACGCCGCACAAGGAAATCCCCTTCGCCGGGCATCCCAGCATCGGCAGCGCCCACGCGGTGCTCGAATGCGGCTTTGCCGCACCGCGCGACGGCCTGCTGTGGCAGGAGTGCGGCGCGGGCGTGCTGCCCATTCGCGTCGAGGGCGCAGGTGACGCGCGGCAGTTGCTGCTGCAATCGCCGCACGCCATCGTGGAGAAGACCGGCACCGACGCGCACCCGTTGCTCGCCGCCGCACTGGCCGGCATCCCGCTGGGCGCCCTGCCGCCCGCCTACGTCGCCGGCGGCCGCCACTGGTGGCTGGCCGAATGCGCCGACGAAGCCAGCCTGCGCGCCTGGGTCCCCGACCATCAGGCCATAGGCGCCCTCGCCCGTGCCACCGACAGTCTGGGCCTGTGCGCCTTCGCACGTAGCGCAGACCCTGATTATCAGCTGGTGGTGCGCGCCTTCCCCGCCGGTGTCGGCATCGTGGAAGACCCTGCATCCGGCGCCGCCAATGGCCTGATCGCAGCCTATATCGCCCACGCCGAGCCGCACGGCGCACTCGCCGCCGGCTACACGGTGAGCCAGGGCCGCGAGATCAGCCACGACGCCAGCCTGCGCGTGCGCATCATCGATGGCACCGTGTGGATCGGCGGACGCACCAACACGGTGATCGACGGCACGCTGCGCTGGGACGGCGCCGCTTGAACCTCCCCGCGGCCCACCCCGACGCACGTATCTGGGTCGACGCGGACGCCTGCCCGGCGGCGATCAAGGAGATCCTGTTCCGCGCCGCCGAGCGCGAACAGGTGACGGTTACCCTGGTCGCCAATCAGTTCCTGCGCACGCCGCCCTCGCGCTTCGTGCGCGCCATTCAGGTGGCCGGCGGCTTCGATGTCGCCGATGCGGAAATCGCCGAGCGTGTGGCACCGGGCGATCTGGTGGTGACACAGGACATCCCGCTGGCCGCGCAGGTAATCGCCAAGGGCGCGCTGGCCGTGCATCCGCGCGGCGAGCTGTTCACCTCGGATTCCATCGCCCAGCGCCTGGGCATGCGCAACTTCATGGAAGAACTGCGCGGCGCCGGCGTCGACACCGGCGGGCCGGCGGCCTTCCATGCCCGCGACAAGCAGGCCTTCGCCAATCAGCTCGACAGCTGGCTCGTGCGCCTGCGCCAAGCACGCAAGGCGCGCGGCTGATCAAGGCTGACCGCGATCCAATCCCGCGCGGCGGGCCGCCAAAGTCGCCAACGCCGACCAGTCGACGTCCTCGTCACCCAGCGCCAGCGTTTCGAGCAGGCTGTCGCGCAGCACGCTGGCGAACGGCAGCGGCACCCTCGCCGCATCGCCGGCGGCGAGCGCCAGGTTGATGTCCTTGTAGCCCAGCGGCAGCGCGAAGCCGGCCGGCTTGAAGCGCTGCTCGGCGATCAGCCGGGCATAGCCCTGGTAAGCCGGCGCGGCGAACAGCGTGCCAGTCATCAGGCCGAGGAAATCCGCCGCGCTCACGCCATGCGCGCGAGTCAGCGCCGTGGCTTCGGCCATGCTCTCGATCGCCGCACCGAGCATGAAATTGCCGGCGATCTTCACCACGTTCGCACGCTCCGGCGCATCGCCCATCGGCCAGATCGCGCTGCCCATCGCCTCCAGCAGCGACCGCACGCGCTCAAGCGCCGCCGGCTTGCCGCCCACCACGATGTTGAGTTTGCCGGCAGCCGCTACGTCCGGACGCCCGAACACAGGTGCTGCGAGATAGTCCACGCCGCGCTCCGCATGCGCTGCCGCCAGCTCCTGTGCCAGCGCCACGGATACCGTGGCGTGGTTGACGTGCACCGTGCCCTTGTCCATCTCTTCCAGCAATCCGCCGTCCAGCACGACCTCGCGCACCGCCTTGTCGTTGGCAAGCATGCTGAAGAGCGCGTCGCCCTGTGCCGCACGGCCTGGCGTGGCGGCCACTTTCGCGCCCAGCGAGGCGAGTGGCGCGGCAGCCTCCGGCGAACGATTCCATACCGTCACGCTGTGGCCGGCCTTGATCAGATTGCTGGCCATCGCGCTGCCCATCGCGCCCAGGCCGATGAAACCGACTTTCATAGTGAAACCCTCTGCAAGGAAACCCACGCCTGACGCGCAACCGTGCGCCCGGCCGGGTGGACGCGGCGTGACTCAGACTGCCTGGCCAGCCGCATGACCGGATGCCCACGCCCACTGGAAGTTGTAACCGCCAAGCCAACCGGTGACGTCCACCACTTCGCCGATGAAGTACAGCCCCGGCACCCGCTTGGACTGCATCGTGCTCGACGACAGGCCATCCGTATCGACGCCGCCCAAGGTCACTTCCGCCGTGCGATAGCCCTCGGTGCCGCTGGCGACGACCGGCCAGTCGCGCAGCTGCGCGGCGATCTCGTCCAGTTCGGCCGGCCGGTATTGCTTCATCGGCCGGCTCTCGAACCACACCTCGCACAACCGCTGCGCCAGGCGGCGCGGCACCAGGTCGGCCAGCACGTTCTTCAGCTCCATCCCCGGACGCGCGCCACGCTGCGCCTGCAGCCAACCGCCGGCATCCTGGCCGGGCACCAGGTCGATGCGCAGGTCGTCGCCGGGCTGCCAGTACGACGAGATCTGCAGGATCGCCGGGCCGCTGAGGCCACGATGGGTGAACAGCATGCCGGCGCGGAAGCGTCGCTTGCCTACACGCGCTTCCACCTGGGGCAGCGCCACGCCAGCCAGATCCTGGTAGCGTTCCTGGTGCTTGCCGCTGAGCGTCAGCGGCACTAGCCCCGCGCGGGTCGGCAGCACGTCGTGGCCAAACTGTCGCGCCAGTTCGTAGCCGAAACCGGTCGCGCCCATGCTGGGGATGGACAGGCCACCGGTGGCAACCACCAGCGACTGTGCGTGCACCTCGCCGCGCGCGGTGCGCACGTTGAAACCCTCCTCCGTCCTGCGCACGCTTTCGACCGCGCAATCGGTCTCCACGCGGGCGTCGACGGCAACGCATTCGTCCAGCAGCATGCGCACGATCAGCTTGGAAGACTCGTCGCAGAAAAGCTGGCCCAGCTCTTTCTCGTGGTAGGCGATGCGGTGTTTTTCGACCAGCGCGATGAAATCGGCGGGGGTGTAGCGGGCCAGGGCGGACTTGGCGAAGTGCGGGTTAGCGGAAAGGTAATTGGCCGGCGTCACGCCCAGGTTGGTGAAATTGCAGCGTCCGCCGCCGGACATCAGGATCTTCTTGCCCGGCTTGTTGGCGTGGTCCACCACCAGCACGCGCCGGCCGCGCTGCCCGGCCACGATCGCGCACATCAAGCCGGCCGCGCCCGCGCCGATCACCAGCACATCCACCTTCACGCCATCACCCGCCGCAGTCCGCAAGGGGACGGATTATCGCCTACCCGCGTACACTTCCTCATCCGTTTTCCCCGCGAGAGATGCCCATGCCTTCCTTCGATGTCGTATCCGAAGTCGACAAGCACGAACTCACCAACGCCGTCGACCAGGCCAACCGCGAACTGGCCAACCGCTTCGACTTCAAGGGCACGGACGCCAAGTTCGAGCTGGACAAGTTCGTGATTACCCAGAGCGCGCCGAGCGAATTCCAGCTCGAGCAGATGCTGGACATCCTGCGCGGCCGCCTCGTGTCGCGGAAGATCGATGTCCGCGCCCTGGACCTGGCCGATCCCGAGACCAACCTGGGCGGCTCGCGCCAGAAGATCACCGTCAAGCAGGGCATCGAGCAGCCCATCGCCAAGAAACTCGTCGCCGCGCTGAAAGAGGCCAAGCTCAAGGTCGAGGCGCAGATCAACGGCGACAAGCTGCGCGTCACCGGCAAGAAGCGCGACGACCTGCAGCTGGCGATGCAGGTGTTGCGCAAGGCGGAAGTGGAACTGCCGCTGCAGTTCGATAACTTCCGCGACTGAGTCCCCTAGTGAATCCTTCTCCCCACCGGGGAGTCCGCGGGGAGAGCACAAGGATGTGCTCTGCTCCGAGGAGCAAGGAAGGTGGCGGTCCCACGGGGATTCCCTTCGGTCACATCCGGATGAGGGGCGGTGCTCGCAGGGAAGGCTCTGCGAAGCGACGCATGCTTTAAAAGAAAGGTTCCCGCTTCTACGCTTCGCAGGTCCCCCTCACCCCAGCCCTCTCTCCGCCGGGGAGAGGGAGCAAGCGCATCAAGCTTTACCGGCCACCACGTTCACGCTCAACGCGATGATGAACACGTTGAAGAAGAACGCGATCACGCTGTGCAGCAGCGCCACGCGGCGCAGGTAGCGGCTGGTGATCTGCACGTCCGAGACCTGGAAGGTCATGCCGATCACGATGGCGAAGTACGCGAAGTCCCAGTAATCCGGTTCCGGCGTCTGGGGAAACTCCAGTCCTTCGTGCTTCTTGCCGAAGTCGCCGTAATAGCCATGCGCGTAATGCATGGCGAACATGGTGTTCATGAACAGCCACGACAGCACGATGCTGCCCGCGGCCAGCGCAATGGCGCCCATACCTCCATCCTGGCCGCCGTGCAGCTCCGCGCCCAGCGCCACCATCACCACGGCGGTCAGCACGATCGCGCTCCACAGGAAGCCCCAGCGCCCGGTGTCCTGCGCGCGCGCCTGGCAGCGCATCAGTTCCGGGCTTGCGCGCGAGAACAGCACGGCCAGCAGGACCAGATACACCAGCGCGGCGAAATCGAACGCCAGCAGCAACACCATGGAGGCCCGCAGCCCGCAGAACTGCAATACCCCAAGCGCCGCGAGGAAGATCCCCGCCGAGACCATCAACCGCGGTCGCGAACGCAGATAGTGGAAGCGCCGGTGCGTCTTCGGCCGGGTCTTTCCCGGCACCGTACTGTTCATCGCGGCCCTCCTCGGCCATGGGCGACCGGCAGGATGATAGCGATGCCGTCAACCCGCGCGCAGGTCTTCGTACTCCGGATGGCGGCGCATCCATGCGTTGGCGTAAGAACACGCGGGCCGCACCTTCCAATGCCGCTCGCGCGCGTAGTCCAGCGCCGTCTTGACCAGTACCGAAGCGATGCCCCGGCCTTCCACCGGTGGCGGCACTTCGGTGTGGGTGATGGTCATGACGTCGCCCGACAGGGTGTAATCGAGCACGCACAGCTCCAGCTCCACCGCGGTGGAAAAGCGCTGCTCATTGGGCTGGTGCTTGATCTCGTAGCTCATGCATGGCTCTCCGTGGGATTCCAGGCGCGGCAGCATAAGACAGCGGGCCGGCCTCTCGCCGTGAATGGCGCGTGCGTGAACAAGTCGTTCGCATTCCCTGCATCCGGCGCAGCGCATGCTGCGCTTCTCACCGTCACCGGGAGCGCAGCATGAAACGTTCCGCGTCCGCCGCCTGGAGCGGCAATCTCAAGGATGGCAAGGGCAACCTCTCCACCGGCAGCGGCGCCTTGCGCGACACGCCCTATGGCTTCCGCGCCCGTTTCGAGGACGGACCGGGCACCAACCCGGAGGAGCTGATCGGCGCCGCGCATGCCGGCTGCTACACCATGGCCCTCGCTGCCGCGCTGGGCGAGGCGGGCTTCACCGCGGACCATATCCAGACGCGTGCGGTCGTCACTCTGGACAAGGACGGCAATGGTTTCGCCATCACCTCGGTCGAGCTCACCTGCCGCGCCAACGTGCCGACGATCGACACCGCCGCGTTCGATCGCATCGCGCAGGACACCAAGCTCAACTGCCCGGTATCCAAAGTGCTCAAGGCGCAGATCGGACTCGACGCCGCCCTGGAAGGCTGAGGATCGACCATGTCCGACCCAGGCGCTCGAGCATCCCGTCAGCAACCGACCGCCTGACGCAGACGCGCCGCTACGCCGCCGCCGGCTCGGCGACGGCGCACCGCCTCGTCCAGCCGTTCCAGCACGCCGACTGACGCGTCCCAATCGATGCAGCCGTCGGTGATGCTCTGGCCGTAACGCAGTGCTTCGCCGGGTACCAGATCCTGGCGGCCACCGACCAGGTGGCTTTCCACCATCACGCCGATGACGCGCCGCTCGCCGTCTTCGACCTGGCTGGCGATATCGTCGATCACGCGCGGCTGGTTTTCCGGCCGCTTGGCGCTGTTGGCGTGACTGGCATCGACCATCAGGCGCGGCGCCAGACCCGTGCGCGCGATGGCTTCGCAGGCCGCTTCCACGCTGGCCGCGTCGTAATTGGGCAGCTTGCCGCCGCGCAGGATCACGTGGCAGTCCTCATTGCCCTCGGTGCTGGCGATGGCGGTCTGGCCATCCTTGGTCACCGCCATGAAATGGTGCGGCTGCGAGGCGGCCTGTACCGCGTCCACCGCGATCTTCACGTTACCGTCGGTGCCGTTCTTGAAACCCACCGGGCAGGACAGCCCCGAAGCGAGCTCGCGGTGCACCTGGCTCTCGGTGGTGCGCGCGCCGATCGCGCCCCAGGCCACCAGGTCGGCGATGTACTGCGGCGTGATCATGTCCAGGAATTCGCAACCGGCCGGCACGCCCAGCTCGTTGATGTCGCGCAACAGCGTGCGCGCCAGGCGCAGCCCCTTGTCGATGCGGAAGCTGCCGTCCAGGTCCGGGTCGTTGATCAGGCCCTTCCAGCCCACCGTGGTGCGCGGCTTCTCGAAATACACGCGCATCACGATCTCCAGCGTGTCGGCGAAACGGCGTCGCTGCGCCACCAGCCGCCGTGCGTACTCCAGCGCGGCCGCGGTGTCGTGAATCGAGCATGGCCCGATCACCACCACCAGCCGGTCATCCTGGCCGGAAAGAATGTCGTGCACCGCCGCGCGGGCGTGGGCCACGGTATCGAGGGCGCGCTCGCCGGCGAAGCAGTCGCGCATCACCGCGGCAGGCGTGCTCAAGGGCGTGATGGCGCGGATGCGCAGGTCGTCGGTGTGGGGCAGTGTCATGGCTCGGTTCCTGGTGGGGGGTTCCAGCGGCGGCCATTAAAAAAGCCGCCAGTGGAGCTGGCGGCTTTCTTGGATGAGGTTTCGATCTTGCTTCTTACGATCGCGCCCCTTCCTCCGCCGCCGGCATCGGATAGCCGTAAAACCAAAAGTAATAGCGGGCGGAGGGGAAGGTCATGGGACGTATGGATAACACAGCATCCGGCGAATGCAAACCCCCGGTTGGAAAATGCCGATTCGGTTGCGTTCGCAACCAATGCATTTGGCCTTCCAAACGCACACGCATGGCCGCCCGCTAGAATTCGGGGCCTATGCCCTCTCCGATCCAGTTCCTCACGCTTCCCGCTCAGGCCTCGATCCGCCGCTGGGTGCTCGGCGCCTTCCCCCGCCATGGCAGCGGCGGCCTGGACTACGACCATCCGGCTGGCGATCCAGGCCTGTTCGGACCCGATAGCGCCACCTGGCGCGTGCACTCGGATTTTCCGGGCATGCTCGCCGGCGGCCTGGCCGCGCTGATGCTGCAGACCCTGCATCCGCGGGCCCTGGCCGGCGTGTGGGATCACTCCAATTTCCGCGAGGACCTGGTCGGCCGCCTGCGCCGGACCACCGCCTTCGTCGGCGGCACCACCTACGCGCCGCGCGGGCAGGCCGAGCAGTTGATCGACCATGTGAGGCAGATCCACGCCCAGGTCGTCGGCACGGCGGAAGACGGGCGGCCCTATGCGGCGGACGACCCTGACCTGCTCACCTGGGTCCATGTCACCGAGGCGCACAGCTTCCTCGAAGGCTATCGCCGCTTCAGCCATATCCCCATGCCGCCCGGCGCGACCGACCGCTACTACGACGAAGTGCGCCGCATCGCCGAGGCGCTGGGCGCGCGCGACGTGCCGGCCTCGGAAGCGCAGGTGACGGCATACTTCGAACGCACGCGGTCCGAACTGCTTTACGGCGAACGCGCACGCACGGTGCTCGGCATCCTGTCGCAGGTACGCCTGCCGGTGCCGGCGGCGGGTCTCTCGCGCGACCTGTTCCTGCTCGCCGGCGCTTCCCTGCTCCCGCCCTGGGCGGCCGCGCTGCTGGAGCGCACGCCGCTGCAGCGCGCCCAGGCCCGAATGGCGGCGCGCACGCTGTGGGCGATGTCCCCGCTGTTCCGCGCCGCGCTCAAGGAAGGCATCGCCAGCCGCGCCTGCCGGCGCGTCGGCGTGCCGCCGGAGGCGCTGTATCGCTGGCGCTGATCAGTCGCCGGCCATCAACGCATCGTAGCGGCGCTGCATTTCCTCGGGACTGACCTCTTCGATGGTGTGGCCGATCAGCCACTCGTGTCCGAACGGGTCGCGGATCGTGCCGCCACGCTCGCCATAAAACGCATCGGCCGGCGGTCGTACCAGTTCGGCGCCGGCTTCCACCGCACGGGCAATCAAGCGATCGGCGTCATCCACGTGCAGGTGCAAGGTGATGCTGATGCCGCCGACCGACTTCGGGCCGACGATGCCGTACTCCGGATACTCGTCCGACACCATTACGACCGCGCTCTCGCCGAACACCAGCTCGGCATGGCCGATCTTGCCGGTGCCGGCTTCGTCCAGCCGCAGGCGCAGGCGCGCGCCGAACACGCGCTGGTAGAAATCCAGCGCGGCCTCCGCGTCGTGCACGCGCAGGTACGGGAAAACTTCGTGGATCACGGGCAAGGACGAAGCATCCATGGCGGTCTTCCTGGGGGATGGAACGGCCATGATGCACCCTCCGCCGGGCGCCGTCCGCCCCCTCGCGAATTGACACCGAACCGTGATCCGTTAACGTCGCCGCCACCTGTCTGAAGGGAAGCCGCTGGTGGCGACGCTCATTCCAACCCGAAACAGCTGCCTGTCGCGGATGACCAGCGGGGAGAAGCGCTTCTCCGAACGGCTGGAGCAGAAGCTCGAGGAAGACTACCTGCTTTGGTACGACGTGCCGATCGGCCCGCGCCAGCGCCGCCCGGACTTCATCGTGTTCCACCCGCGCCGCGGCCTGCTTACGCTGGAAGTGAAGGACTGGAAGCCCGACACCATCCAGCAGGCCGATCCCACTCTGTTCACCCTGCTCACCGGCCGCTCCAGTGTGAAGGAGCACAACCCGCTGATGCAGGCGCGCGACTGCGCCAGCGAGGTCTACAAGCTGCTCCAGCACGACCCGGCGCTGCGCCATCCGCCCGGCCACCACTACGAGGGCAAGCTGATCATGCCGTGGGGCTACGGCGTGGTGCTGGCCAACATCAGCCGCAAGCAGTTCGACGCCGGCGGCCTGGACGCGGTGATTCCCTCGCATCTGGTGATCTGCCAGGACGAGATGTACGAATCGGTCGACGCGGAGATCTTCCAGGAGCGGTTGTGGGCGATGTACCCGCAGGTGTTTCCCACCGCGCTCACGCTGCCGCAGATCGATCGTGTGCGCTGGCATCTGTTCCCGGAAATCCGCGTCGAACCCGGCTCGGGCCAGTTCGGCCTGTTCGACCAGTCCACCGGCGGCGCCGTCGCCAGGGTCGAAATCCCCGACCTGGTCAAGGTGATGGACGCGCAGCAGGAGCAGCTGGCGCGCTCGCTGGGCGACGAGCACCGCATCATCCATGGCGTGGCCGGTTCGGGCAAAACCATGATCCTGGGCTTCCGCGCCATGCACCTGGCGCGCGCGCTCAACAAGCCGATCCTGGTGCTCTGCTACAACAAGACGCTGGCGGCGCGGCTGGACCAGCTGATGGGCGAACGTGGCCTCAGCGACAAGGTGCAGGTCTACAACTTCCACAAGTGGTGCCGCGCGATGCTCACCGCGTACCACGTGCCACTGCCGCCCGACGGCCGCGGTTTCTTCGACGCGCTGCCGCCGGCGGTGATCGAAGGCGTCGACAAGGGACAGATTCCGCGCTTCCAGTACGGCGCCGTGCTGATCGACGAAGGCCACGACTTCGAGCCGGAGTGGTATCGGCTGATCGTGCAAATGATCGATCCGAACACCAACTCGCTGCTGGTGCTGTACGACGACGCGCAGAACATCTACGGCAAGCCCGACCGCAAGCGCCTGAGCTGGAAGAGCCTCGGCGTGCAGGCGCAGGGTCGCACCACCATCCTCAAGCTCAATTACCGCAACACCCTGGAGATCCTCTCGGTGGCGCGCGGCTTCGCCAACGAACTGCTGCTGGGCCGCGACGACGAGGACGGCGACGGCGTGCCGCTGGTGACGCCCGAAAGCGCCGGCCGCCGGGGCGCCCTGCCCGAGCTGATCCGCGTGGAGCGCACCGAGGACCAGTTGCCGGCGATCATCGACCGCCTGCGCGAGGAACGCACGCTCGGCCGACCGCTCGCCCACATGGCCGTGATCTTCCGCAATGCATGGGAAGGCGAGCGCCTGCACGAAGCCCTGCAGCGCGCCGAGATTCCCAGCCGCCTCGCCGAAGGCGACGGCAAGCGCGCGCTGTTCAAGCCCGGCGAGGACACCGTCAAGCTGGTCACCATGCATTCCAGCAAGGGCCTGGAATTCCCGCTGGTGATCGTCCCCGGCCTCGGCTCGCTGCCGATGCCGGGCAAGGACGAGGCGGAAGAGGCGCGGCTGCTGTACGTGGCGATGACGCGCGCGACCGAGCGGCTGGTGATGATCCACCACGCCGATTCGATCTTCAGCGCGCGCATCCGCAACTCGATCAACGAAGTACAGGCCCAGCTCCAACAGTGACCGTGCCGGCGCCGCATGCTGCGGCGCTCCTTCACGCCGCCGGCGTGCGGGGCCGATACTCGGCCATCGCCGCCGACGGCCCCCGTCATGTCCGAACTGCTTTCGCCCGACGTCCTCGCACCGCAGGCGCTCGATCATGCGCTGGCGTTGTCCGCCCGTTTCTATACCCACCCCGCCGCGCCATCGCTCGACGCACGCGCGGTATTCGCGCACAGCTGGCAACTGGTCTGCCATCGCGCGCAACTGGCGGCGCCGGGCGACCACGTGGTGACTGACATCGCCGGCCTGCCGCTGCTGATCGTACGCAGCGACGAACACACCATCCGCGCCTTCCATAACGTCTGCCGCCATCGCGCAGGTCCGCTGGCCAGCTGCGACGGCAAGGGCGCCAAGGCGCTGCGCTGCCGCTACCACGGCTGGACCTATGGCCTCGACGGCGTGCTGCGCGGCGCCCCGGAGATGGGGCGCACGCCCGATTTCGACCCGAGCCAGATCCGCCTGCCCGAAGTGCGCGTACGGCTCTGGCAAGGGCTGGTCTTCGTCGCCGTCGGCGAAGCGCCGCCGTTCGAGCGCTTCGTGGACGGTATCGACGCACGCCTGGGCGCGGGCCGCGCGCTGGATGGTTTCGAGTTCCACCATCGCGTCGGCTACGACGTCGCCTGCAACTGGAAGGTGTACGTGGACAACTACCTGGAGGGTTACCACGTCCCGCACATCCATCCGGGCCTCAACAGCCTGCTCGACTATCGCAGCTACATCACCGAGACGGCCGAGTGGTACTCCTACCAGTTCAGCCCGCTGGAAAGCGCGAGCGACCTCTACGGCAGCGGCGAGGCGCTGTATTACTTCCTCTACCCGAACGCCATGCTCAACATCCTGCCCGGCCGCCTGCAGACCAACCGCGTGCTGCCGCTGGGCGTGGACCGCTGCCGCGTGGAATTCGACTTCTACTACGCGCCCGACGTTGGCGAGGCCGCGCAGGCACGCCGCGCCGCCGACATCGCTTTCAGCGACGAAGTACAGGTGGAGGACGTGACCATCTGCGAAGACGTGCAGCGCGGGCTAGCCTCCGGCTCCTATGAGGCGGGCCGGCTCAACCCTCTGCGTGAGAACGCCGTGCATCACTTCCACGAACTGCTGCGTCGCGCCTACCGCGAAAGCGCCCACGCATGACGGCCCCGGCACGGCTGCTCGGCCCATGGATGCTCACCGCGCTGGTGGTGGGCAACATGATCGGTTCGGGCGTATTCGTGCTGCCCGCGTCGCTTGCGCCTTATGGCGCGGCCAGCCTGCTCGGTTGGGCGTTCACCCTGGCCGGTGCGCTGCTGCTGGCGCTGGTGCACGCATGGCTGGCGCAGATCGTCGCCAACCACGGCGGCGCCTATGCCTATGCACGGCTCGCCTTCGGCGACGGCGCCGGCTTCGTCGCGGCGTGGAGCTACTGGATCTGCGTGTGGACCGCCAATGCGGCGATCGCGGTGGCTTTCGCCGGCAGCCTCGGCGCGGTCTGGCCCGCCGCGAATGCCGAACCTTGGCGCGGCACGGCCGCGGCGCTGGGCGTGCTGTGGCTGTGCACCGCGATCAATGCGGCCGGCGTGCGCGAGGCAGGCCGCATGCAGCTGGTCACTACCGCGCTGAAGGTGATCCCCCTGCTTGTGTTCGGCATCGTCGGCCTCGCCCTGGTCCACGGCGCGTCGTACCACCCCTTCAACCCGAGCGGGCAATCGCTGCCGTCGGTGACCACCGCCACGGCGGCGCTCACGCTATGGGCCTTCCTCGGCCTGGAAGCGGCGACCGTTCCCACCGGCGTGGTGCGCGACCCGCGACGCACGGTGCCGCGCGCTACCGTGGCCGGCATGCTGATCGCAGGCATCGCCACCATGCTCGCCTGCACCGCGGTGATCGGCCTGCTGCCGCGCGCGGCGGCGCAGGCTTCCGCCGCGCCGATGGCCGCGGCCGCGGCGCAGGTCTGGGGTCCCGCCGCCGGCTGGGCGATGGGACTGGTGGCAACGGTGTCCTGCCTGGGCGCGCTCAACGGCTGGGTGCTGCTGCAGGGACAGACGCCGTACGCAGCCGCGCAGGACGGCCTGTTTCCCGCCCCATTCGCGCGTACCGACGCGCGCGGTACGCCGTGGTTCGGCCTGCTGCTCAGCAGCGTGCTGGCCAGCGTGCTGATCGCCGCCAACGGCAGCAAATCGCTGGTGGCGCTGTTCACCCTGTCGATCCTGCTGTCGACCGCGGCCACGCTGCTGCCCTACGTGCTCAGCGTGCTGGCCTGGTGGCGCATCGAGCAGTCGGCCAGCCTGGCCAAGCGTGTGGTGGCAGTGCTCGCGCTGGCCTATAGCCTGTGGGCGCTGATCGGTACGGGCGCCGAAGCGCTGCTGTGGGGCGGTGTGCTGTTGCTGCTCGGGTTGCCGGTCTTCCTTTGGCAACGGCTTCGCGCGACGGCGAAACCCATATCCCCGGAATCCTGACGCCGTTCGCTTGCAGCGGACCGGACCAGGCGCCACAGTGCGCCGGCCAGCCCGCTGGCCATCCATCCGACTGCCCGGGAGTGAACGCAATGAGACGTCTCCTGCAGTACGCACTTGCTCTGTTCGCCTGCGTGGCCTTGCCCGCCTTCGCCGCCGACGGCTACGTCACCGGCAACGTGAACCTGCGCGCCGGCCCCGATACGCAATACCCCGTCGTCACCGTCGTACCGCTGGGCACCGCGGTGTCCATCCAGGGCTGCACCGAAGGCTGGGAATGGTGCGACGTGGTCACCATGGGGACGCGCGGGTGGGTATCCGGCGACTACGTCCAGTACACCTATCAGGACCAGCGCGTGATCGTGCGCGATAACGGCGCGCGCGTCGGCATCCCGATCATCTCCTTCGTGATCGGCGCCTACTGGGGCAGCTACTACAGCGACCGTCCGTTCTATCGCCAGCGCGACTACTGGTACCACCGCCCCATTCATCGCCCGATCCACCGGCCGCCGCCGCGGCCGATCGTCCGCCCGCCACCGCCGCGGCCTCCAGGTCATGGCGGCCATCGACCCCATCCAGGGCCAGGACCCGGGCCGGGTACGCGACCGCCGGGCAACGGCAACCGGCCCGGTCCCGGAACGCGTCCCCCGGGTCCCGGCAATGGCGGCACGCGGCCGCCCGGCCCCGGCAACGGAACCCGCCCGCCTGGGCCGGGCAACGGCTCCGCGCCGCGCCCGCGGCCGCAGCCTCGCCCCGCGCCGACGCAGGGCGGCAACTGATCGCTTCTCCTCGTATCGGCCACGTTCGGGCGACCGCCACGGCCCGCCCGTGGCGTTCGCCCTTTGGCCTATCACTTTCGTCCGAGCCGCGCCCTGTCATCTTGTGACAAAGCGCATACATCTTCTGCGCCTCATTCATGTTCGTGCAGACGCCTTCACTGGTAACCGACTGTTTCTACACCCATTTTGGCGCTATTGCCCATGGCATAGCTTTTGCCACCGCTCCAGCGAAACACAGGCTTCAAGCCCGCCGATAGCGAAGATCCAAGGGGTGCGGGCCCATTCCACCATCAGCGAAAGACGTTCCACTCCGGCACTCACCGGCAGGGGCAGGGATCCTCGTGCCGGCCGGCGCCCAACACGGAAGCCGCCATGAGCACGCACGCCCAAGACTGGTCCAAATACCCTGCGCCGCTGCCGCCGGTCGCGCCTGCGCCCGCGACGCCGGTCGACAGCGAGCAGCACCGCCGCTACTACCTGTCGGTACGCGTGAAGTTCGTGCTCACCGTGGTGCTCGCGCTGACCTGGTCGGTGCTCTCCTACACGCTGGCGCGCCGCTGGCTGCACGATCTGGCCGCGGTGGAAGGCAACGTGCTGGCGATGGTCATGATCTTCGGCATCGCCATCCTGCCCGGCTTCATGAATGCGTTCCTGGTCGCCGGCCTGCTGTTCGATCGCCGCCCGGTGCGCCGTTACGTGTCCGACGCCGAGCTGCCGGGCGTCACCGTACTGGTCGCCGCCTACAACGAAGAAGATTCGATCCTCTCCACCCTCGCCAGCATCGACCGCCAGTACTACGGCGGCACGCTGGAAGTGATCGTCATCAACGACGGCTCCACCGACGGCACCATGGACAAGCTGCGCAGCGTGTCCTACCCCTGGCTGCACGTGATCGACCTGAAGTGCAATGGCGGCAAGGCCAACGCGCTCAACGTCGGCCTGCGCCACGCCACTCAGCCGCTGACCATCACGCTGGACGCCGATTCGTATCTCTACCGCCATGCGCTGCGCCGCCTGGTCGAGCGCTACCTCAGCGATCCGCCGAACACCGCCGCGGTGGCCGGCGCGGTACTGGTGCGCAATTCGCGCCAGAACCTGATCACGCGCATGCAGGAGTGGGATTACTTCCATGGCATCGCCGCGGTGAAGCGCCTGCAGAGCCTGTTCCAGGGCACGCTGGTGGCGCAGGGCGCGTTCTCGCTGTACCGCACCGACATCCTGCGCCAGGTCGGCGGCTGGCCCGAGTGCGTGGGCGAGGACATCGTGCTGACCTGGGCGATCCTGCGCCTGGGCCATCGCGTCGGCTACTGCGAGGACGCGGTCACCTTCACCAACGCGCCGACCACCTTCCGCCAGTTCATCCGCCAGCGCCAGCGCTGGTCGCGCGGACTGATCGAGGCGTTCAAGACACACGGCGCGCTGCTGTTCCAGCGCCGCATGAGCACGCTCTTCATCTGGTGGAACCTCCTGTTCCCCTACATGGACCTGGTCTACACGCTGGTCTTCATTCCCGGGCTGATCCTGGCCTGTTTCGGCATCTACTGGCTGGCCGGGCCGATGACGCTGCTGGTGCTGCCGATGGCCGGACTGGTCAACT
The DNA here is from genome assembly GCF_055814425.1 of Dyella sp. CR10. Taxonomy (NCBI): domain Bacteria; kingdom Pseudomonadati; phylum Pseudomonadota; class Gammaproteobacteria; order Lysobacterales; family Rhodanobacteraceae; genus Dyella; species Dyella sp. CR10. The sequence continues at coordinate 1,118,295 of NZ_CP185986.1, read as the reverse complement.
ACATCATGTTCTTCATCCAGTCGCGCATGTTCCGCGCGCAGGGACTGAAGGTGCGTCACAACCCGCTGGGGCTGCTGGTCTATACGCTGTTCTACGGCATCGTACTGCAGCCGGGCTGCGTGCTCGGCTATGCCGCCGAGCTGCTGAAGATGCGCAAGCGCTGGGGGACCAAATGAACACGCGCTGGGCAGTCATGGCATTGCTGCTCGCTCCCGTCAGCGTCCTGCATGCGCAGGCCGCTCCGGTGGCGGACGACATCCGCGCCGGCCGCGCGGCGCTCGCCGCGAACCAGCCGGCGCAGGCGCGCGACCACTTCGCCGCGGCGCTGGCCGCCGCCGGTGACGCCCCGGCTGACGAACGCTACGCCGCCGCGATGGGCCTGGGTCAGGCCGCGCTGTGGCTGGGCGACTATGCCGCCGCCGATCGCGCCTTCCGCATCGCACGCACGAGCGCCGCCGATGACGCGGCACGACAGGCCGCGTCCACCGGCCTGGCCCAGGCGCTGAATGCGCGCGATTTTCCCCGCGAAGCACATGCCCTGGTCGCGCCGTACGCGATGAGCCAGACCCGCCCCACGGTGGAGCTGTTGCGCGCCGAGCAGGCCTTGGGCTGGCTGGATCGCGGCGAACGCTACGCGGATGCCGCGCCTGCGCCGGACGGCAGCGGCTACCTGGCCACGCAGTACCGCCTGCTCAAGGACGACGTCGCGTTCAATCGCGCACCGCAGCTCGAAGGCGGTCTCGGCTTCAGCCACGACAGCGACGGGCTCGATACCTGGCGCCTGGGCGCGGCCTATCGCTTCGCCCCGACGGGCAACGACGACTGGTCGCAACGCTGGGGCGTCGCCGCCGGTACGACGCACATCGACCATGACGGTCATTCGCGCCGCCTCGACGATCTCTCGCTGACCGGCCAGCTGCGCCTGGGCGAAGACAACGCGATCAACCTGCATATCGGTCCCGGCCGCGCCGGCCGCTGGCACTACCTGCAAGGCAATGCCGACTGGACGATCCAGCCGGGCGATCGCTTCAGCTTCACCGCCGGCGCCGAGCGCGCTCCGGTGCCGACCGATACGGCGATCGATCACCACCTGATCTACAACCTGTTCAGCGCGGGCGTCAGCCTGCGGCCGGCCGCGCGCCTGTATGTGCTGCCGACCTACTACCGGCAGAACTTCAGCGACGGCAATCACCGCGACGGCGGCGCGCTGCGCGTACTGCTGAGCCCGTATGACATCCCCGGCACCAGCGCGGCGGTCGGTGCGGAGTTCTCGGGCCGCATCTTCCACAGCGACCAGCCCAGCCACGGTGTGTACTTCAATCCGCGCAACTACCGCTCGGGACAGTTCGGCCTGATCGGCGTATACAGCGTCAACCCGGAGTGGAAGCTGCGCGCGCTGGTATCCGGCGGGCGCCAGGTGATCGATGGCGCCGGCGCGGGCGTCTACACCGTGGGCATCTCGCTGCAGGGCCGTCTGCCCGGCAATGGCCGCCTCGATCTGCAACTGGCGCGCAGCTCCGCGGCATCGGCCAGCAATGGCGGCTCCGGCTACTGGAACAACAGCATCAACCTGGTGGTGCGCTACCCGCTTTGATCCACGGCCACCACGCGGCGCCGCCGTCGCGCGCATAGCGGTCGGCGGCGCGTTCGAACGGATTGCGCGCACTGACGCCACCGCCCAGCGCATACAGCGGCAGGAACAGCGGCCCCAGCAGCATGTACTGGTACACATGGGCGCGTTCGTGAGCAGCCAGCGATACCAGCGGTTCCGCGCCATGGCCGGCGCGATGCGCGTAGGTGTGGCACAGCGTATCCAGCTCGTCGCCGGTGCAGAGGATCACATTGCCGAAGGTGATCGCGCCGCCCGCGCCACGCCACGGCATGCGCACGAAGGTCAGTGCCAGATCCGCGCCGCGCCACTGCATGCGCGCACCGAACGGCAGGCAGCACAGGCCCGGCAGCAGGCCGATCACGGTATTGGGCGAGGTCCATAGCGCTCCGGCCAGGCGCAGCAGCCGCAGCGTCATGGACGGCTTGTGTCTTGTTTCCCGCGCGGCCATCACCATCTTCCCGTGCATTCGTCTTCCAGACCGCTGGAGTCTGCCATGTCCGCCACCGCGAATGTCCCCTGCCCGCATTGCGGCGCACTCAATCGCGTACCCGCCGATCGCCTCGGCGAGCATCCCGTCTGCGGACGCTGCAAGCAGGCCTTATTCGAGGGTCATCCGATGGAACTGGACACCGCGCGCTTCGACGCCGTCGCGTTGCGCGGCGATCTCCCGGTGATCGTCGATTTCTGGGCGACCTGGTGCGGCCCCTGCCGCTCGTTCGCGCCGGTGTTCGCCGAAGCCGCGCGGCAGTGGGAGCCGCGCCTGCGCTTCGCCAAGGTGGACACCGATGCGCAACAGGCGCTGGCGCAGCGCTACGGCATCCGCAGCATTCCCACGCTGATGCTGCTGCGCGGCGGCCGCGAAATCGCGCGGCAGGCCGGCGCGCTGCCGCCGGCTCAGCTGAGGCAGTTCATCGAGAACGCGCTGCGCTGATCGGCACGTCCTCGGCCGCATCGATGAATGCGGCGATGCTGTGATAAAGCGAAAACCGATACCGCTCCAGATGCATCACGTGCGTGCCGTGATCGATGCGCAGCCGCCATGCGAGCGGGCTGCCGCTGAAACGCGCCATGAAGGCGGCGGCCTGCGCGTCGTTCACGACATTGTCGTAGTCGCCGTACACCGCGAACACCGGCACGGCGATGCGTGACGGATCGTAGGGATAGCGCCCGCGCTGCACCTCGGCGATATCGGCCAGCGGACCGCCGGGGATGCGCAGCAGTCCTGGCGCATCGCCGCGCACATGGGGCACGGAGGCATCGAACGCCGCCGCCCAGTGGCGTGCGACGGCCGGCTCCAGCAGTTGCGTGCCTTGCGGCAGCACGTCCTCGAAACGCAACTGGCGGTAGCGCTCCTGTGCGGTGATGCCCCACCACGCCGGTGCGACCTCCGTGGCGGTTGCGCCGGTCGGCACCACCGGACCGAACAAGGTGAGCGAGGCCAGCGCATCCGGGTGCTCCGCGGCATAAGCCGCCGCGGGAATCGTGCCCCAGGAATGCGCGATCAGATGCACGGCAAGGCCGCGTCGGCCGTGCAGTTCGTCCATGGCCAGACCGATCTCCCGTGCCGCTTCCAGCGCATCCGTCGCCGGCTTCGACGCATCGGCCGGACCGGCCAGCGCCGGTGGCCGGCTCGAGTCGCCGAAGCCGAGGAAATCAAGGCCGCAGGCCAGGAAGCCGCGACGCGCCATGAAGGCCAGCCACGAATCGCCGGGCGCGAACTCGAACCCGGCTGCCAGGCTGGTAGGAAAACTGGCGCCATGCACGAACAACGCGGCGTGTCGCGCGGGCACGTCCGGCTCGATGCAGTGCAGCGCCACGCGCTGACCGTCCGCGCCCGCCGACAGGAAAGAGGTATGCGATGACGACACGGCCGCCAGGCCGATGGCAAACAGAAGCGACATGTAGCGTACTCATGGGAAACCTCACCCCATGCTGCACGCCGCGGCGAGGCATCGTTTCGCCGGATACCGAAACGACGCCGTCGAAAACGCGTTAGCGATGCACGCCGGAAACCGCACGCTCGGCCATCACGAACTGCACGAAAGCATCGAACAGCCCGCCTTCGTCCTCGCCCAGTCCGGCCGCTTCTGCGCGAAGCGCTCACGCCCCGGCTGCTCATCGTAGGGATGGCGCATCACGTCCAGCAGTTCATGGATGCCGGCATAGTCGCCCTGCTCCGCACGATCGATCGCTTCCTGCGCAAGATAGTTGCGCAGCACGTAGCGCGGATTGACGCTATGCATCAGCGCGCGCCGCGCGTCGTGCATCAGCGGATCTTCGACCAGCCGCGCGGTATAGCGCGCCAGCCAGGCCTGGAAGCCCGCCTCGGTGCGCCAGGCTTTCGCCTCGTCGTAGAAAGCGTGCCGCAGCGGTTCCAGCGTCGGCGCGTACGGATCGACGTCGGACAGCGCACGGAAGAACAGCGTCATATCGACCTCACCTTCCTGCAGCAACGCTTGCAGCGACTTCATCAGCTCGACGTCCTCGTCGCGGCATTCGGCCAGGCCGAGCTTCGCGGCGACGAAGCGACGGTCCGCCGCGGCGAAGGCGGCCGCATAGCGGTCCAGTCCGGCCTGCAGCGGCTCTGCGCCGGCGAACAGCGGCGACAGCGCACCGGCGAGGCGGCTGAGGTTCCACCAGGCGATGCCGGGCTGCTGGCCGAAGCGGTAGCGGCGGCGGCCCGCATCGGTGGTGTTGGGCGTCCAGTCCGGATCGAAATCGTCGATCCAGCCATACGGGCCGTAGTCGATGGTCAGACCGAGGATGGACATGTTGTCGGTATTCATCACGCCGTGCACGAAGCCCACGCGCATCCAGTGCGCCGCCATCAGCGCGGTGCGTTCGCACACCTGCCCGAACCATTCGGTATACAGCGCCTCGCCCTCGCCTTGCAGTTCGGGGAAATCGCGACGAATGGTGAAGTCGACCAGCTGCCGCAGCAGCGTCACGTCGCCGCGCGATGCAGGCAACTCGAAGTTGCCGAAGCGGATGAACGATGGCGCCACACGGCACACGATCGCGCCGGGCTCTTCGCGCGGGTGACCGTCGTAGAACATGTCGCGCACGACGTGGTCACCCGTGAGTACCAGGCTCAGCGCGCGCGTGGTCGGCACGCCCAGGTGATGCATCGCCTCGCTGCACAGGAATTCGCGGATCGACGAACGCAGCACCGCGCGGCCGTCGGCACCGCGCGAGTACGGCGTGGGGCCGGCACCCTTGAGCTGCAGTTCGAAGCGCCGCCCGGCATCGTCGGCCAACTCGCCCAGCGAGATCGCGCGCCCGTCGCCGAGCTGCCCCGCCCACACGCCGAACTGGTGGCCGCCGTAGTTGGCCGCCCACGGCTCCATGCCCGGCATCAGCGCATTGCCGCCGAACACCTGGACGAACTGCGGCCTGACCAGATCCGTCTCATCCAGCCCCAGTGCGGCAGCCACCTCCGGCGACCAGGCGACTAGGCGGGGCGCCTTCACCGGCGTCGGTTCCACCCGCGAGTAGGCCGCGGCCACTTGACGCACTGCGGCACCCTGCTCCGGATCGGCCGGAAGTTCGCGCACGAAGGCATTGTCGAAACGGAGTTTTTGCATGGCGATGGCGACGGACACGCGCGGCTGCGCTCACTCCATATCGCGGCGACTGGGCGGCAAAGCAAGGCGCCGTAATCGCAGCGGTATGAACGTTGCAAGCCCCGACCGGGCTCGATCGAACAGGCCGAACCCAACGAATTTCACATTTCACACACAAACCCGATAAACCTGTTTACTATGCATTCATGGCTGCGCAGGGGCAGCCTCGGAGCGAACCACATGCACATGCCATTGGCTGACTCCGCCTTCGGGCGCGGGATACAGCGAATCGCAGGGATGCTTGCCGCGAAAGCGGGCCTGGACGCGAAAACCGAGCGCAAGCAGCACTCGGACTTCCACCTGGTTTCCTGGCAGCCGGGCGCACGCTCGCGCCGCGAGGACGAGCTGGCGCGGGCGCGCCAGCAGCAGCTGTTCTCGACGATCGAGTCCTGAGCTAGCGAAAAATCGCCGCCACCTCGTCCGGCGCCAGCAGGCGCCACGCGCCGGGCGCGAGATCCTCGCCGAGGGCGAGGCCGCCGACCGACCGGCGGTGCAACGTCTCCACGTGATTGCCCACCGCCGCGAACATGCGTCGCACCTGGTGGTAGCGCCCTTCCGTCACCGCCAGCCGCGCGCGACGCGGCCCGAGTACCTCCAGCTGCGCGGGCTCCAGCGGTTCGTCCTCCGACTCCAGCAGCATGCGGCCACTGGCGAACAGTTCGCCTTCGTCGCCGCGCAGGTCGCTCGCCAGCTCCGCCTCGTACACCTTGGCCACCTGCGCGCGCGGCGAAATGATCCGGTGCAGCAGCGCGCCATCGTCGGTGAACAGCAGCAGCCCCGAGGTATCGCGGTCCAGCCGCCCCACCGTGGACAGCGCCGGATCGCGCATGCGGAAACGCGGCGGCAGCAGGTCATAGACGACGCGCCCCGGATCCTTGCGCGAACAGGTGTAGCCCAGCGGCTTGTGCATCATCAGTACGATGCCCGGCGCCGGATCCAGCGGCTCGCCATCAAGGCGGATCTGCTCGGGCGGCACTTTGTCGTCGGCGTACAGCACCTCGCCCTGCGCGTCGGTGATGCGGCCTTCGCGGAACATCCACGCCACGTCCTTGCGGCTGCCGTAGCCGAGGTTGGCGATCAGCTTGACCAGTTTCATGCGCGTACGCTCCGTGCCTCGATCACTTTGAATCCATCTTGCGCGATCACCGGGCGCACCTCGCCGAACCGCGCGGCCAGCGTGGCCTCGTACGGCAGGTGACGATTGGCGACCAGCCACAGGCGTCCGTGCGGCCGCAGCGCCGAGGCGGCCGCGTCGATGAAGGCGCGGCCGAGTTCGGGCAGGTCCTCGCGGCTCTGCAGATGGAATGGCGGATTGCTGACGATCGCGTCGTAGCGCTCCGGCAAACCGGCGGCGACGTCATGCCAGCGCACGCGCACGTCGACGGCTCGTCCCGCTTCGCGCTGCGCGGCTGCCATGTTCAACCGCGCTGGTTCCAGTGCGCGCGCATCCGCTTCGTAAAGATCGATCGCCGTTACCTGCGGACAGCGGGCCAGCACCTGCGCGGAGAGATAACCGTAACCGGCGCCGAGATCGGCCACGCGCCCATGCAGGTCGTCAGGCAGATGCGCGGCAAGCAATGCCGAAGCCGCATCCACGCGATCCCAGGCGAACAGCCCGGGGCGGCTCCAGTATCCGGCTGCGTTGATGCGCGGCGCATCCAGTGCGAGCCATGCCTGCAGCAGCGCCTCGTCCACGCGCTGATCCAGCGGCGCGGTCCAGAACACGCGGCATTTGTGCTTGGACGCCTGCGCCACGCTGCCGGCGAGCCGCGCCAGGTCCGCCTCACCCGAACGCGCACCGTCCGTATTGGGCATGCAGGCCAGTACGACGCCGCCGGGCATCGCATGGCGCACCGCGCGGGCGAACAGCGCGCGCGCCTCATCGCGCTGGCGCGGAGGCAGCACTAATACCAGCGGAAAACGTTCGTCCTGTGCCGGTTCCGCTACGCGCAGGCCGCTGCGTTCCAGCATCTCGGCGAATGGCTTGAAGCTCTGCTCGCAGATCCAGCCGGGCCGCGCCATCTCGCGCAGACTGAAGCCGTCGCGCGCATGGAGAAACAGCACGCGTCCATCCGGCGGCAAAGCGAGCTGGCCGCTGGCGACGGGAACGAACAGGGCCTCCAGCGCGGCTTGCGCGGAGGACGAGGCGGCGACACTCACCGGCGAGCCTTGTCGAAAGGGAAACCGGGGCATTTTACGCGCTCTGCTCCGCATGGCACGCCGTTGACCCGGCGCCTGCGCTAATGTCGCCGCCATGCGGTGCGCATCGCTCTCCCTGCCTCGCCTTCTGATGCTCGCGCTCGGCGGCGCACTTGCCGGCTGCAGCCCTTCGCCGGCGCCTGTCGCCACCACGCCGACGCCGCCCATGTCGTTCGAAGGCAGCTACGTCCAGGACGGCCAGCGCCTGGACATCTCGCGACGCGACGGTGGCTACTGGCTGGAGATCCATGGCGATGCGCCCGGCCATTGCGCCTTCACCGGCCCCGCGCTGGCGGTCGGCGATCGCCTGCTCGCCTCGTTGCAGAACTGGAAGAGCGGCGCCGTGCTCACCATCCGCCGCGCGGCCGACGGCAATCTCGACGTGCTCAGCGAGCAGGAAGACGACCGCTTCTCGCTCGCCTATTTCTGCCGCGGCGGCGCCAGCCTCGCCGGCAGCTACCGCCCGCAACGCGAACCCTCGGCCACGCGCTGATCGCTCAGCGCGCCGGCATGGGCAGCATCGTTTCGCCGCGCAACAGACCGCGCAGGCTGCGCCAGGCCAGCGCGGCGATCGTGCCGCTGGCAACGAGCAGCAACGCCAGCGCCAGCCACTCGGCCCACACCGAAGGCATCGCCTTCGCGTAGCGCTGCGCCGCCACCGCGCTGGCGGCCAGCGGAAAGCCCAGCGCCCACCACGACAGCAGGAACGGCTGACCACGCAACCACGACACGGTGCGCGGAAGCAGCAGCGCGAGCAGCAGGACATCGAGATGGAACAGCGCGCGAGCGAACGCGTCCACCGCGCCGGCTAAAGCGACATACGCGGAAAATCCCACGGCGAATGGCGCCGACAGGATCAGCAGCGACGGCCGCAGCGCGGGCGGCCAGGCTGGATGGAACAACAGCCGCGCACTGACCAGCACGAACAGCATCGCCGCCAGCAGCCATCCTCCGGCCAGCGCAATCACCATGACCTCGCGCCATGCCGGCCAGCCGAGCGCGGGAAACGCCAGCGGTATGTCCAACAGGCCCACGGCGGGAATCAGCCAAGCAGCGTTGACGTGCCGCATGACCTGCCGTTCGGCCAGCCAGCTCCGACAGATACGCCACACGAACACCACCATGCCGCCCGCGCCGAACAGCCACAGCACGCGCGCAGGTAATACGGCATACGTCGGCAGCAGCATCGGCAGCAACAACAGGCTGATCCAGAACGTGCCGGCGAACGGCGCGCCCGCCGGCTGCCGCAACTCGGCCAGCCAGGCGGCGCGGTCGCGGCGAAGACGCCGCCATTGCACGGCACACAGCAACGCGAACAACATCCAGGCCAATGCGGCGAATGCATCGCCCACCAAGCTCAGCACCGTTCCCTGCCCCGCCAGCCGCCACGCCAACGCCAGGCCGGCAAGGCCCATCACGCTGGCGAACAAGGCCACCGGCCATGGCGCCGTGGCGCCGCCGTCGTTCCAACGCATCGTTCGTTCTCCCTGGGTTTCGTTCGCCGCGCGGGCGAGCGGCCGGAACGCTCGTTTCCGGCCGCTCGCGCATCAGGCGGCTTCGTGCGCGCTCACCGCGTCCATCACGCGCGCCGAATAGACCAGCGCGGCACCAGCGTTCAAAGCTACGGCTACACCGAGCGCTTCGGCGATTTCCTCGTGGCTCGCGCCCTCCTTCAACGCCGCGGCCGAGTGCACGGTGATACAGCCATCGCAGCGCGTGGTCACCGCCACGGCCAGCGCAATGAGCTCGCGCGTCTTGGCATCGAGATGGCCGGTCTTGGCGCCGGCGCTGGAAAGCGTCTGGTAGCCGGCCAGCGTGCCGGGGCTCAGCTTGCCGACTTCACCGATGCGGCCCAGCAGTTCTTTGCGGTATTCCACCCAGTCGAGCATGACGATTCTCCAATCAAGAGCGGCAGGCACCTCGCCCGCCGTGAGGACCAGTGTTGCGCCGCCCGCCGTCACGCTGAATACTCGTGCGACTCCGTTTCTGGCGCGATCGTCTCAGAGCCCACCATGGATGCCCTAAGCCGTCTGATCCAGCTCGCGCGTCTGCAGGGTCAGCTCGACCTGCGCTGCCAGTTCGCCGGCGGCTTCGCCGTCGACCATGCACCGGCGCGGCCAGGCGAGGCGTGGTTCCACCTGGTGCTCGACGGCGGCTGCGTGATCGAAGCGGAAGGCGCCAAGCCGCTGTCGCTGGCAACCGGCGACCTGGCCATCTTCCCGCGTGGCGCGGAGCACCGGGTCCGCGACTGCCACGGCGCCGCCCAGCGCGCGCCGCTGCGCCTCGACCACGACGGCCTGCTGCCGGTGCGCCGCAATACCGACGGCACGCCCGAGCTGGACCTCCTGTGCGGACGCTTCCTTTATGCGCCTGCCTCGGCGAGCCTGCTGCTGTCGGCGCTGCCTTCCGTGCTGAAGGTGTCGCTGCGCGATGCCGCCGGCATGGAGACGCTGCGCGTCCTGGTCGCGCTCTTGCGTGCCGAAGCCGGACGGCAGCAACCCGGCGCGCTGGCGGTGATCACCGCGCTGACCCAGGCGCTGTTCGCCCTGGCGCTGCGCGCGCACGCCGAAGGCGATGCGCGGCATGCCGGCCTGCTGCCGCTGCTGGCCGACGCACGGCTCGGCGCCGCGGTGCGCGCGATGCTGGCCGAGCCGGCACGCGCCTGGACCCTGGAAGAACTGGGCCGCATCGCGGCGATGTCACGCGCCAGCTTCGCCCGCCACTTCGGCGAACGCGCCGGCATGACGCCGGGCGAATGCCTCGCGCGCCTGCGCATGCAGATCGCCGGCGACCTGCTGCTGCATTCGCGCCGCCGCACAGGCGACATCGGCCAGGACGTGGGCTACCAGTCGGAAGCCGCCTTCGGCAAGGCATTCCGCCACTACATGGGCACCACGCCGGCGCGCTTCCGCCGCGAGCACGCCGCCGGCACGACGACGGATGCCGGCTGAGCGCTGCTGACAACACGCTGGCAGCAGGCCCCGCGCAAGCTGCGCGCCATTCTTCCCACCCAGGCAACCCTATGCAGTACGCATCTATCGTCCTGTTCGGCGCCGGCGCCGGTTTCGGCCTGCCCGACAAGAGCCCCTTCGTGCACAAGGCCGAAACCCAGCTGAAGATGGCCGGCATTCCCTACGAAAAGCGCACCGGCAGTCGCGAAGAAGCGCCCAAAGGCAAGTTCCCCTATATCGAGGACGCCGGCACGCGCATGGGCGATTCGACGCTGATCCGCACCTATCTCGAACGCCGCGATGGCATCGACCTCGACGCCGGGCTGTCCGCGCAGCAGCGCGCGCAGGCCTGGACGCTGGAGCGCCTGCTGGAAGATCACCTTTATTGGGCGCTGATCTATTACCGCTGGATGGACCTGGACAACTTCGCCAAAGGCCCCGCGCACAACGTCGACCATGCGCCGGAAGCGTTGCGTCCGCAGCTGCGTGCCGAGATGCAGGCACGCGTGGCGGAAACCCTGCGCATGCATGGCCTGGGACGCCACGCCCCTGATGAGATCCTCGACCTCGGCCGGCGCAGCCTGGACGCCACATCGGCATGGCTGGGCGATCGCGAGTACCTGTTCGGCGATCGCCCCAGCGCCACCGATGCCACCGCGTCGGCGATGCTCGCCGGCGTGCTCACGCCGTTCTTCGAATCGCCTCTGCGCGAAACGGCGGAGGGACACGCGAACCTCGTCGCGTATGCCTCGCGCATGATGGCGCGGTATTTCCCGGAGCATCCCTGGCACGCGTGATGCGATCCGCACCACGCGGTCAGGCGCGGCGCGAAGCCAGGCGATCGGCCAGCCGCGTGGCCTCCGGCAAGCGGTAGCGGGTGCAGCCGGCCAGCACGCGCCGCGCTGCGCCTTCGATGCTCACCCGATGCCCCGGCGAGACGATCAGCGGCCGCACGCGCTCCTTGCTGCGCAACACCGTGCCGATCGTGCGGCCGCGATAGAGCAGCGGCACGTGTGCGCCGCGCTCTTCGCCCAGCGCGCCGTGCGTGCCGACCAGGATGGTCTTGGCCACGCCGATGGTCGGCAATCCGGTGATCACGCCCAGATGCGAGGCGATGCCCAGCCCGCGCGGATGCGCGATGCCCTGCCCGTCGACGAAGACCAGCCCGGGACGTTCGGGCAAGGCCGCCAGCGCTTCCAGCACCGCCGGCAGCTCGCGAAACGACAGCAGGCCAGGGATGTAGGGCATGCGCGTGGGCAAGCGTGCCACCACCTCGGCGAGCGGCTGCAGCGTGTGCGCGTCCAGCAGCACGGCCGCGGCGCGCGTGATCGCGCCCTGCTCCTCGAAACCCACGTCCACGCCGGCAATGCGTTCCGGTTCGGGGAAGTCTTCCACCAGGCTCACGCGCCGGGCCCATTCGGTCTGCAGCTCGCGGGCCTTGGCCACGTCGCCGTCCCACGCGGGCACGGCATCGTTGATCGTCGTCCAGTCCATCGGGCAAGGGTGGCGGCAGGCGACTGAACGCGCCGTCAAAACCGGCTGCGTATTGATTGACCCTGCACGGGCGCGTCCGGATCATGCCGCCATGTCTATCCTGCTTCGCACCGTGCTGATCCTGCTGCTGGCCATCGGCGGCAGCTCCCTGACCCTGGCCCAGGACGCGCCGGACACCGCCGCCCCCGCCCCATCATCCGCTCCACCAGGCGTGGACCAGCTCAACGGCCAGCTCGAGCAGCTCAGGGAAGTGCTGGCCAAGACCGACAAGCTCGGCGACACCGCCCTGCAGGACCTGCGCACGCGTGCCCAGGCGCTGCAGCAGCAGGCCGATCAGCTGGTGGCGTTGTTGTCGCCGCAGGCGGACGGACTGAAGGCCAAGCTCGACGTGCTCGGGCCCGCCCCGGAGAAGGGCCAGCCGGCCGAACCGCAGGAAGTGGCCAATCAGCGCAAGCAGCTGGGCAAGGACAAGGCCGACCTGGACGCGCAGATCAAGCAGGCCAAGACGGTCAGCCTCGAAAGCCTGCAGCTTGCCAACCAGGTCGCCGCATTGCGCCGTCAGCTGTTCGAGGCGCGGCTGAGCCAGCGCACCTCCTCGCCGCTGAGTCGCGCCTTCTGGGCCTCGCTGTCGCGCAACGCGCCGGATGACGGCGCAGGCCTGGCCGAGCTCGGCCGGGATGTGTGGACGGCCACCAGCCAGGCCTGGCAACCAGGCAACCGTACGCCATTCTTCATCTGCCTGGCCGCGGCGATCGCGCTGTTCGCCGTCGGCCGCCGCTTGCTTGAACGCGTGTTGCTGCGCCTGACCAGCGACCGCATGCCGGCCGGCCATCTGCGGCGCAGCGCGCTGGCCATGTTCATCACACTGGGCACTACGCTCACCTACGGCTTCGCCGCTTACCTGCTCTATCTCGCGCTGGACTGGAACGGCACGCTGGGCGAGGAGATCGGCAGCCTCGCCGTATCGATGGTCGTGCTCGCCTGGACCAGTGCCTACATCGCCGGCCTGGGCCGCGCACTGCTCAGCGCGGGCCGCCCGTCCTGGCGCATGCCGGCGCTGAGCGACGACCTGGCGCGGCGCCTGCGCCCGTTCCCGCCGCTGCTGGCCTGGTGCACCCTGCTGCTCGGCCTGGCTGAGCGCATCACCGCGCAGATCGGTGCGTCGCTGTCGGCTACCGTGGCGGTCAACGGCCTGCTCGCGCTGCTGGTGGCCGGCCTGATCGCCGCTGCGCTGGTGCGCATGGGCCGTGCGCGGCGCGCATTGCTCGCGGCTGGCACCGTGCCGGGCAAGCGGCCGCTGTGGGTGGGCCTGCTGGTAGCGGCGGCGTTCGCCGGCGTCGCCCTGGTATGGCTGGGCCTGCTCACCGGCTACATCGCATTTGCCTTCTTCGTGGCGCGCCAGATGCTTGCCGGCGGGGTGATCGTCGGCTCGGTGTATCTGCTGATGCACCTGGTCAACGACCTGTTCGAAACGCTGTTCTCGCCGCAGTCGCGCACCGGCATGCGCATGCAGGAGTCGTTCGGCGTATCGCCCATACGGCTGGAGCAGACGGCGGTGGTGCTCTCCGGCCTGAGCCGCGCGTTCCTGCTGTTGCTGGCGATCCCGCTGCTGCTGGCCCCCTACGGCGCCGGTCCCGAGGAACTGTTCAACCGCGGCGGCCAGCTGTTCGCCGTACGCACGGTCGGCACGGTGGCGATCGACCCGGGCAACATCTTCACGGCAGCGGTGATCCTGGCCGCCGGCGTGGCGGCGACGCGCCTGATCAGGCGCTGGCTGTCGCAGCAACTGCTGCCCAAGACCGCGCTCGAGCCGGGCATGCAAATGTCCATCGTCACCCTGCTCGGCTACGTCTGCGGCGTGCTGGTGTTCGTGCTGGTGCTCGGCGCTCTGAAGGTGAATCTGCAGAGCATCACCTGGGTCGCCTCGGCGCTCTCGGTAGGCATCGGCTTCGGCCTGCAGGCGATCGTGCAGAACTTCATCTCCGGCCTGATCCTGCTGGCAGAGCGTCCGGTAAAAGTGGGCGACTGGATCAGCCTGCCCGGCGCGGGCGTGGAAGGCGACGTCAAGCGCATCAACGTGCGCGCCACCGAGATCCAGCAAGGCGACCGCTCCACCGTGATCGTGCCCAATTCGCAGCTGATCACCCAGAACGTGCGCAACGTGACCCAGGCCGGCGCGCTGGGCCGCGTGCAGATCCGCCTGCCGATGCCGCTGAGCACCGAGGCGGGCAAGGCGCGCAAGGTGCTGCTGGGCGTGATGGGCGAGCACCCTTCCACGCTCGAGACGCCCAAGCCGAGCGTGCAGCTGGACACTATCGACGGCCAGTCGCTGATCTTCGTATGTACCGCCTATGTCGGCAGTCCGCGCGAAGTTGCCGCGGTGAAGAGCGACCTGCTGTTCGACATGCTCGACAAGCTCGCCACGGCGCAGCTGCCGATGTCCACGCCGCAGGACATGGTGCTGCGCCGCCCGTCGGCACCCGTGCCACCCGATCCCGCGCCCGTCACCGTCGTGCCGGCGAAGCCGCAGGATCCGAAGCCAGCTTCCTAGGCCAACGGCAGATAGACGTCCGAACGCAGCATCGACTCGGGCGTCTGCTCCGGATCGTCCAGGTAGTGATGGAACAGCGGCGTATCGCGCAACTCATGCCCGCTGTCCGGCAGCCATTCGGCCAGCAGCCGTTCGGTGAGCGCATCCATCCCGTCGTAGTTGCCGACGTGGCGCAGGCGCGCCCACCGGCCACCGCCCAGTTCGAGCGCGAATAGCCCCTGCCCCGGCTCGGCCAGTGCATCGAAGGCGAGCGCGCTGTCAAAGACGAAGTCGTCCGGCGGCGTGTCGCGATGGTCGCTGTACGGCACGCCATAGATGCCGGCGATGCGCTCCACCAGCCCCTTTTCCGCCGCCCAGCCGAACAGGCGCACGAAGGCCTGGTCGAGATCCGCGTAGTCGCCGCGGTTGCGCAGCGCGATCACCCGGAACGGTTCCACCGATGTCACTTCCACCTGCAATGGCGGCGCGGGCACGCGCTGTTCGGCCGGCGCATGGCGGCACTGCTCGATCGCCGCGGCCAGCCGCGCGGGGTCGGCGCGCAGTGCGCTCGGCGTATCGCCGAAGGCCTGGCGGAATGCCCGCGCGAACGCCTGCGGCGTTTCGTAGCCGACCGCGAGCGCCGCGTCGGTGACCGGCTGCACCGGATCGGCCAGCAGGCGCAGCGCGCGCAGCAGACGCAGGCGCAAGGCGGTGTTCCCCGGCGTTTCGCCGGTCAAAGCGCGATACACGCGGTGAAAGTGGAACGGCGACAGGTGCGCGGCCTCGGCCAGGCGCGCCGGGTCGGGCAGTTCCTCGCCCGCGTTGATCGCCTGCTCCAGCAGGGCGACGGCGCGATCGATGCGCTGCACATAACGGTTGCGGGTCTGGCTTTTCACGACATGGCTCCGGGCGGTGGCGGGAAGGCCAGCATCGCCGCGCCGGTTGGCGTCGGCGGTTCCGATCCTGCGCAGTGCACATGGCCCGCCGCAAGCGCTCTAGGCAAGAAGTCATGGTGGGCAGGCTCGCCCCTGGCTCGTAAAGTCGGTGTTCATCTCTTTTTTTCAGCCATGCCGCCCGCGACGGAGCGCTCTGCGGCCCTGCCCGGAGGTTTCATGCCGATTCGCCGCCCGTTCGCTCCGTCCTTCCTCGCCGCCGCGTTGGTCACTGCGCTCGGCGCCGGTGCCGTCCACGCGCAGACCGCGCCTCTCACGCCGGACATCCCCGCCAAGTTCGACGCGCCCGCCGCCGGCTACGACTACGTCAAGCGCGACGTGATGATCCCGATGCGCGACGGCGTGAAGCTGCACACGGTGATCGTGATTCCCAAAGGCGCCAGGCATGCGCCGATCCTGCTCACGCGCACGCCGTACAACGCCAGCGGCCGTGCCGCCCGGCTGGACTCGCCGAGCATGCTCGCGCAGTTGCCGCAAGGCGATGAAGTGTTCGTGCGCGGCGGCTACATCCGCGTGTTCCAGGACGTACGCGGCAAGTACGGCTCCGAAGGCGAGTACGTGATGACCCGTCCGCTGCGCGGCCCTCTGAACAGCAGCGAGGTCGACCACTCCACCGACGCCTACGACACCATCGACTGGCTGGTGAAGAACCTGCCCGAGTCCAACGGCAAGGTCGGCATGCTCGGCTCCTCCTATGAAGGCTTCACCGTGGTGATGGCGCTGATCAATCCGCATCCCGCGTTGAAGGTCGCCGCGCCGGAAAGTCCCATGGTCGACGGCTGGATGGGCGACGACTGGTTCCACTATGGCGCCTACCGCCAGACCAACTTCGATTACATCCGCGGCCAGACCGCGCAGAAGGGCAAGGGCTCGAGCGCACCGCGCGAGGGCTACGACGACTACAGCAACTTCCTCGACGCCGGCTCGGCCGGCGACTACGCGCGCGCCAACGGCTTCGAGCAGCTGCCGTTCTGGAAGAAGCTCGACGAGCATCCCGCCTACGACGCCTTCTGGCAGGGCCAGGCGCTGGACAAGATCATGGCGCAGCAACCGCTGAAGGTGCCCACCATGTGGCTGCAAGGCCTGTGGGACCAGGAGGACATGTGGGGCGCCATCCACAGCTACGAAGCGACCGAACCCAAGGACAAGGGCAACGACAAGAACTTCCTGGTGATGGGCCCGTGGCGCCATAGCCAGGTGAACTACGACGGCACCTCGCTGGGCCCGCTGAAGTGGGACGGCGACACCGCGCTGCAATTCCGCCGCGACGTGCTCAAGCCGTTCTTCGACCAGTACCTGGTGGACGGCGCGCCCAAGGCGAACACGCCGCCGGTGCTGATCTACAACACCGGCGAGAACCGCTGGGACCGCTACAAGTCCTGGCCGCTCAGCTGCGACAGCGGCTGCGCCAGCAAGCCGAAGTCGCTGTACCTGGAAGCCGGCGGCAAGCTCTCGTTCGACGCGCCGGCCGACGGCGCGGCGAAGTTCGACGAATACGTCTCCGATCCGGCCAAGCCCGTGCCCTACCAGCCACGTCCGGTGCATTTCGCCGACCATGACGCGTGGACGCGCTGGCTGGTAATGGACCAGCGCTTCGTCGATGGCCGTCCGGACGTGCTCACCTATGTCAGCGAACCGCTGAAGGCACCGCTGCATGTGGGCGGCGCGCCGCAGGTGAATCTGTTCGCGTCGACCAGCGGCACCGACAGCGACTGGGCGGTCAAGCTGATCGACGTGTATCCGGACACGGTGGCCTCCGATCCGGACATGGGCGGCTATGAACTGCCGGTGTCGCTGGACATCTTCCGCGGCCGCTACCGCACCAGCTTCGAGCATCCCCAGGCGATCACGCCGGACCAGCCGCTGCAGTACCGTTTCGGTCTGCCGACGGTGAACCATGTGTTCCAGCCCGGCCATCGCATCATGGTGCAGGTGCAGTCGACGCTGTTCCCGCTGTACGACCGCAATCCGCAGACCTTCGTGCCGAACATCTTCGACGCCAAGCCCGCGGACTACCAGAAGGCCACGCAGCGCGTGTTCCACGCGCCCGGTACCGCCAGCTCGATCAGTCTGCCGGTGGTCAAATGACGTCGGTCGGGGGGAGCGCAGCGAACCCCGACATCGCACCATCGATCATTCAGCGGCGCAAAAAAAGGGGCTGGCGGAAACGCCAGCCCCTTTTGCTTTGGTACCGCGACGTTGAGGTTCGCTGCGCTCACCTCAACCTGCGCTGTTTCTTTATATTCCGCGTCGCGATTACGGCGTGCAGGTCTTGCCGTGGTCGCCATGGAAGCCCTTGGCCTTGGCGTCGGCTTCGCTCATGTACGAGCCCTGCTTGGTCTTGCCGTACCACTTGTCGCTCGGGCAGTGATAGACCTTGCTGCTCGAGTTGACCCACACCATGCCCGGGCCGCCACCCGGCGCCGCGGCGGCCGGCGGTGCCGGCGGCATCTTCTTCGTCGCGGGAGCGGCGGCAGGCGCTGCCGGCGCCGGCGCCGGCGCCGCGGCTTGCGGAGCGGGTGCCGCGGCAGGTGTGGCGGCCGGAGCTGCCGGAGCGGCGGCGGGTGCGGTCGCGGCCGCGGCATTCGCCGCCGCATACCACTCCTTCACGCCCTTATGGCCGGAGCAAGCCCCCTTCTTGGTGGCATGGTCGGTATACGAACCATCCTTGCATTGGCCGGTGGAACCGGCCGGCGCGGACGCCTGCTGCGCGAACGCCGCGGACCCGGCCAGCAGACAAGCCGCAAACACCGCCATCGAAACGAACGATTTCATTTCCACTCCCTCCAACGCGAATGACTTTCCATTGCCTTCACGGCGGCTGCACCGATGCGCCCGACGCCGCGAAGCCCAGTGCGCCGACCGGCGCACGCGGCGCGACTATGCATCAAAAAAAAGAACGCGCCATGCCCTGCGGCAAGGCGCGTTCATCTTTCATGCTGCCGTTTCGCAAGCTTTTACGGCGCGGCTTTAGCCGGGTTTAGCTTGGCGTCGGGGCGGGCGATCGCATACATCTCCCAGGTGATCTTCTTGAGCAGCGCGATGCGGTCGCCGCCTTCCACGTAGAGATCGAAATGCGTGCGGTCCGGCACGAAGCGCACCTCCGCCTTCGCGTGCAGGCCATCGAGCACCGCCTTCAGGCGATGCGCCGCGCCATCCAGATAGAAAGTGTCGGCCGTGCCGATGATCAGGTGGATCTTGCCGTCCAGGTCCGGCTTCAACGCCGGCCATTCCTTCTGCAGGCGATGGGCGATGTCGTAGTGGTCGATCCAGTACGTCGCTACCGCCGGATCCACCACACCGGTATCGCGGTCGAACATCGGCTGCGGACGTCCATCTTCACCACGCGGGGAGAACACCCACTCGAACGAGGCGATCTGGCCGCCGTACGGACCGAGCACGCGTTCGAGCCGGGAGAACTGCTCGAAGGTGGCCAGCACCTTGCCCTTGTCGCGGATCAGCGGGTTGGCCGATCCGTCCGGCTTGCGGTAGGCGTTGGCGTTCGGTGCGTACAGATCGACGCCGGTGAAATCGTGGAAGTCGCTCGGGTCCGGCGAGGTGGACCAGGTACCGCCGAAGATCTTCGGGTAGCGCGTCTGCAGCCACAGGGTGGCCCAGCCGCCGGAGGAATGGCCGTTGAGGAAGCGCCCCTGCGCCTTGCCGTCCATGCGGTACTGCTTCTCCAGCGAGGGAATCAGCTCTTCGGTGAGAGCCTTGCCCCACGGGCCGTTATTCACCGAGTCGGCGAATTCGTGCGTGCCGGTGGGACTGGACTCGTCGAGGAACACCCAGATCATCGGCGGCATCTCGCCTTTGCTCATCGCCACGTAGCTGTTGACGATCGGACCGTACAGACGATCGCCACCGCCACCGAAACCGTGCGTGTAATACACCACCGGATAGCGCTCGCCCTTCTTCGCGTCGTAGTCCGGCGGCAACAGCACCCAGCCGCGCATATGGATCGGACGTCCCCAGAATGCCGACAGCGCGGGACTGACGACATCGATCGCCTTCGCGTGTTCGCGCGTCGCGGGCAAGGCGTCGCGCAACGCCTGCGGCGCGGAAGGCGGCAAGCTCCACGCCTCGCGCGCCGGGAGCGTCCTGGCCAGCTTCAGCGCGGGCAGGTCGGCCGTCGGCAGATGCAGCGGCGTCACCTCGCTGACCACATCGCCCGCACCGCGTCCGCCGTAGTTGTAGTTGTGGTTGACGTCGAGCACGGCCTGCATCAGGTAATCGCCAGGCGGCAACTGCGCGAGCGGACCGGGAAAGGCCAGGTCGTCCGGATCGAGCGTCACCGTGTCGCCGGGCGCCAGGCGCGTCACTTCACGCGCGGCTACCAGCGTCTGATCCGGATGCAGCGGATCGATGTCGACTTCGTCGACCTTGCCGTCCTTGGCCTGCGCCTTGGCAGCGTCGGCGCGAGTGACGAATAGCAGCAAGCGGCCGCCGACCGGCGCGTTCTGCGCGCCGCCCAACTCCACCGGAACGTAGTGATGCGCGCGCGGCGCATCGTTGCGCGCCTGCGCGGTGCCGCCCAGGAGCGCGAAGCTCAGCAGCGTGGCGGCGACGGAACGGCGAAACAGCATGACAGTCTCCCCTGCGCGGAAGCCGGAGCAAAAAAGGCGGCGCGGGCTTCCGTCGCGCCGCCGTGCGTGAATCAACCTTCTTTCGCGTTCTTCACCGGCGCCAGGCGCAGGTCCTGGAAATCGAAGCTGAAATCGGTCAACGGCGAGATCGGCTCCATGCGCACTTCGCGGATGACACCGTCGGCGTCCAGCGTGAAGGTGACGAAAGCGTCCGCGTTCAACGAGCGGTCGTCCCAGCGCACGATGAAGGTGTCGTGCTGCCACGGCGTCATCGTACCCACCAGCTGCGGCGTCTTGCCGAAGCGCAGGCGCAGCTTGCCACCTTCCTGCGCGACGATGACGTCGCCGTACCACGGATCGCGGTAGGTGCCGGCGTACTTGGCCGGCGCCAGCGACAGCTTGCCGTTCTTGTCGCGCGCGGCTTCGTGTTTCTTCCAGCTGTCGTCGGCCTTGGCTTCGGACTTCTTCACGGCAGCGGCATAGGCGGCCGTCCAATCGGTCTTGTCGCGGCCCATGTACGCATCGAGCACACGGTAGGTCACCGCGTTGAAGGCCGCGCCGGATTCCTGATTGGTCAGCACCACCACGCCGAGCTTCAGTTCCGGCACCAGGGTGAGGCGCGAGACCATGCCCGGCCAGCCGCCGGTGTGCCACACCAGGCGCTGCCCGCGATAGTCGGTCAGGAACCAGCCCTCGCCGTAGCCGGCGAAGTTGGGCTTGACGGCGGCCAGTTCCGGCACGGGCGGCTCGCCGATCTTCATCGGGGTGAGCATCGACCACATCTGCTTCTGGCTGTCTTCCTTGAACAACCGCCGCTCCTTGCCGTCGGCGCCGTCCGGCAGGCGTCCGCCGGCGAGCTGCGCGTTCATCCACTTGGCCAGGTCGTGCACGCTAGCGTAGATGCCGCCGGCGCCGGGATTGTTGACCCACGCCATCGGCGGCACGGGCTTGAGATCCTTGAAATCGAATTTGGCGTGGCCCATGGCCACGTCCATGCCCGGCTTGAGGTAGGTCATGTCGACCAGCGATTCGTCCATGCCCGCCGGCGCGAACAGATGCTCCCGCACATAGTCCGCGTAGCTCTGGCCGGACGCTTCCTCGATCACCAGCGTGGCCACGGCGAACAGGATGTTGTCGTACGCATACGCGCTGCGGAAGCTGGTCGCCAGCGGCACCTCGCGCAGGCGCTGCACGACTTCCTTGGTGGTGTACTTGGTCGGCGGCCAATACAGGAGATCGCCGGCGCCCAAGCCGAGGCCGCTGCGGTGCGCGAGCAGATCGCGGATGCGCATCTCGCGCGTGACGTACGGATCGGACATCTGGAACCACGGCAGATGATCGATCACGCGGTCGTCCATCTTCAGCTTGCCCTGCTCGGCCAGCTGCTGCAGCGCGGCGGCGGTGAAAGCCTTGGTGTTCGAAGCGATGGCGAACAGCGTGTGCGCATCCACCGCGCCGGGCTTGCCGGTTTCTTTCTCGCCGAAACCCTGCTCCAGCACCACCTTGCCGTCCTTGACGATGGCCACCGCGATGCCCGGCACGTCGAACTGTTTGCGCACGCCGTCGACGTAGGCGGGGAAGTCCTGCAGCTGCGCGGGCAGCGCGGCCGTTCCGGAAGCGGACAGTGCCATCTCCGGCGCCGAATCCGGCAGGGCGAAGGCCGGGGCGGCCAGGATGGACAACGCGGCGCAGCAGGCCAGTGACAGGATTCGCGGCGACATCAACGGGCTCCAGCGTTTCGAAGCGGCCAACTATCGCGGCAAAGCCCGCGCCGCGCCAGCGCTGGAAGTCATCCGGCCCAGGCACGGCCTCGACGGAGCGCCGCCGAGTCCGGATGATGGCCGCTTTCGCCGTGACGCCTTGGATGACTGCATGTTCTTGAGCCCGGACTGGATCGCCGCCCACGCCCTGTCGCTATGGATACTCGTCCTGCTGTTCGCACTGCTCGCCGCCGACCTGGCCTGGCAACGCAGCGCGCGGTTGCGCGTCGCCGCGCAGGCCGGCCGGCGCCTTGCGCCGGTGATGCGCCGCCACACCGGTTTCGCGCTGGCGCTGGTGCTGCTGGTGGTGTTCGGCGGCATCGCCTACGCGATCGGCGTCGGCCAGCCGGGCACGCTGGCCGCATTCGACGGTGCCCTCGCCGAGCAGCTGCGTGCGCACTTGCCTCCCGCGGTGCTGCGTGCGCTTGCCATGTTCACCCAGCTCGGCGGCACGCCATGGGTGGCGACGATGGCGACCCTGACGCTGCTGGTCCTGCTGCTGCGTCGCGAATGGGGGCTGGCCGGCGTATGGGCGATCGCTCAGATCGGCATCATGCCGCTCACCAGCGGTATCAAGGCGATCGTCGAGCGCCCTCGCCCGCTGCACGACCACGGCTTCGTCACCGAGGCCGGCTGGAGTTTCCCCAGCGGCCATGCGCTCGGTTCGGTGGTGTTCTACGGCATGCTCGCCTATGTGCTGCTGCGCCTGCTGCCGCCGCGCTGGCATCGCGCGGTGATCGCCGGTGCGATGCTGCTGATCGGCGGCATCGGCATCAGCCGTATCTTGTTGCAGGTGCACTATTTCAGCGACGTGATGGCCGGTTACGCCTTCGGCACGCTCTGGCTGTTGCTGTGCATCGGCATGGCGGAAAACCTGCGCCTGCGCGCCGCGGCCTGAATCGCGAGCGTGGCGTCAGCGTGAGCTCTTCGCTCGCCCATCCAGCCATGGTGCGAGCGACACCGACCAGATGTTCTCGCTCGCGTTGTCCCACGCCTGCATGCGCGCCAGATCGCGCTCGGCCTGCTCCGGCGTACGCGGGTAGCTCACCTGCTCGGAGCGATGGCTGCTGAAGTAGAGCGTGCGGCCATCCGGCCCCAGGTGCGAACCCCATGGGTCGCCGACATTCACCGTATCGCCCAGGTCGATCGGCACGCCCCAGCCATTGCCCTCGCGGAACGCGATGTAGAGACGGTCGGGCTTGCCTTTGCCGGCGAAATCCGCGTCGAACACGATGAACGACTGGTCCGGCGCGATGGCGGGATCGAGCTTGTGCGCCGCCGAATCGCCCAGCGCCACCGGCTCGGGCGACTGATAGGTGCCGTCCTTGTACTGCGTGCGATACAGGCGGAATTCGTCGTCGTCGCCCGGTCGCTGGAAGTACACGCTGCCGTCGGCGGCAATACTCGGCGCATACGTGCGCGAGCTGCTGTTGACCGCATCGGGCAGCCGCACCGGCTCGCCCCAGCCGTCGCCCTTGCGGTCGACGCGCCACAGGTGTCCGCCGGCGCCCGGCTGCACCTTGCCGCTGGCCATCACCGCATCCAGCGCCTTGCCGCCGGGCGTGTCGGGGCGGTTGGACGTGAACACGATGAACGATCCATCCGGCGCAATCGCCGGGTCGTGATCCAGCCACTGCCCGGAGAACGGCGCGATCCGCGGTTCCGACCAGGCATGGCCGATCTTGTGCGACTCCAGGATCACCGCGTTGGGCCAGCTGATGCGGTCGAAGAATACGGTGTGGCCATCGGGCGAGAATGCCACCGAGTCTTCATTGGCCGGACCTGAAATGACACCGGGGGCGAAGATTTCCGGGAGTGGCTCCCGCGTCTCGGCCATGGCGGATGCCGCCATGCACAGAGCCGACGACAGCAAGGCGCAAGCAAGCGGCTTCATGGATGACCTCGGTGGGGCGCCGGACCGGCGATGCGCCTGGATACGCTTCGCCGCGCGCGCCGGCGCGTGCCTGAAGTCACGACCGGCGATTCACGTTGCCCCATGGCATGATGGCCCGCCGCGCAGCGCCCACGACCATGCCGATGGACGATCTCTTCAGCCAAGCCAGCCCTCGCGCCGAACGCATCCGCGTCGGCATCGGCGGCTGGAACTATGCGCCCTGGCGCAAGAACTTCTATCCCGACGGCCTGCCGCAGCGGCGCGAACTGGAATACGCCAGCCGCCACCTGCGCGCGATCGAGATCAACGGCACCTACTACGGCGCGCAGAAGGCCGAAACCTACGGCCGGTGGGCGGCGGAAACGCCCGCCGGTTTCATGTTCTCGCTGAAGGCCCCGCGCTACGTCACCGAAGGCAAGCGCCTGGCCGCCGCCGGCAAAGGCATCGACGGTTTCGTGCACGGCGGCCTGGCGGAGATGGGCGATCGCCTCGGCCCGCTCCTGTGGCAGCTGCCGCCGTCGCGACCGTTCGATGCCGACGACCTGGCCGCGTTTCTCGACCTGCTGCCACGCGAATTGAACGGCGCCCCGCTGCGGCACGTGCTGGAAGTGCGTCACCGCAGCTTCGTCAGCGACGCCTACGTGACGCTGGCGCGCGCACATCGCATCCCCACGGTGTACACCGACTCGCCCGACTATCCGAACCTCGCCGATCTCACCGGCGATTTCAGCTACGCACGCCTGATGCGCAGCGCGGACGAGATCGCCACCGGCTATACGAATGACGCGCTGGATACCTGGGCCGAACGCGCACGACGCCTGGCGCAGGGCGAGGATCTTCCGGAACTGCCGCATGCAGCCGACCCGCTGCCGAAACAGACGCCCCGCGACGCCTTCATCTACTTCATCAGCGCAGCCAAGCATCGCAATCCGGCCGCGGCGATGGCGCTGCAGGAAAGAGTCGATCGGCCGTAAGTTGGAGTGAGCCGAAGGCGAACCTCAATGTTCGCCGCCCTCAAGATATCTGCCGTGGTGGGGTTCGCCTTCGGCTTACCCCAACCTACGCGACCGCCGGATCATGCTTCCGCCAACGCCTCCCGCACCTCGGCCACCATCTCATACGACCGCCGCCGCAGCGCATGGTCGAACACATTCGCCGTAATCATCAGCTCATCCGGCCGATGGCGCCCGATGAACGCCAGCAACCCCTCGCGCACCATGCGCGCATCGCCAACCACCGAGCACGCCAACGCACGCTCCACGCCAAACTTCTCCGTCGGCGTCCAGTAACTCTCGATATCGTCGATCGGCGGCGGAATCAGCCCCGGCATCCCACGACGCAGATTGATGAAACTCTGCTGCTGCGTCGTGAACAACCGCCGCGCTTCCGCATCGCTTTCGGCCGCCACCACATTGATGCCCAACATCGCGTGCGGATGCGCCAGCCGCGCCGACGGACGGAAGTCGCGCCGGTACAGCGCCAGCGCCTCGTCCATCGCATCCGGCGCGAAATGCGAAGCGAACGCGTACGGCAAACCCAGCGCCGCGGCCAGGCGCGCGCCGAACAGGCTCGAACCGAGAATCCACACCGGCACGTCGATGCCCGCGCCGGGCACCGCGCGCACGGGCTGGCCAGGTTGTGCCGGCTCGAAGTACATCAGCAGCTCCTGCACGTCCTCGGGGAAGGCCTCGGCGCTTTCGTAATAGCGGCGCAGCGCTCGCGCGGTCGGCTGATCGGTACCGGGCGCGCGACCCAGCCCCAGGTCGATGCGGCCGGGATACAGCGAAGCCAGCGTGCCGAACTGCTCGGCCACCTGCAGCGGCGCGTGGTTGGGCAGCATGATCCCGCCGGCGCCCACGCGGATCGTCGACGTGCCGCCCGCGATGTGGCCGATCAGCACCGAGGTCGCCGCGCTGGCGATGCCAGGCATGTTGTGGTGTTCGGCCAACCAGTAGCGCTGATATCCCAGACGCTCGGCCAGGCGGGCCAGATCGAGGCTGTTGGCGAAAGCCTGGGCCGGCGTATGACCTTGGGTGACCGGTGCCAGATCTAGGACGGAAAACGGAATCATGGGGCTTCCTTCACGAACGAAGCCTTTCATCTGGGGACGCTTGCGGCCATTCCCAGCCCCATCGGTACAGAAACTGTGCCGCGCTCGGCAGTACAGAAAATCGGCCTTACAGATTTCGCCCGGGCTGCCGATAACCCCCACGGGAGACCGTATTGCGGTTATCGGGGGAACCACACGATGCAATGGCTAAGGCGCTTCTTCGCCGCCCGGCCCGCTGCCGTCGCGCATCCGGCAACGCGCACGCTGTCGGACTGGCCTCCGCCGTCGCGCACGCCTTCCGCTCGCGCCATCGCGGCGCCATCACCCATCGCAGCCATGCCGCATGCGGACCTCGATGCACTGGCCGGCCGCTTCCAGCGCTTCATGCTCGGCTTGCCGGACGGGCGCCCCGGCGCCAATGCCGGCGAAGCGGCGCTGCTGCGACGCTTGCAGATCGTCGCCGAGCGCTTCGACGTGCGCAGCCTGCCACGCCTGCCCGCGGTGTTGCCGCAGCTGCTGCACGCGCTGAAGAACGACGACGTCGCCGGTGCGGAACTGGCGCGGCTGGTCGGCCGCGACCCCATGCTGGTCGGCGAGGTGATGCGGGTCAGTCGCAGCATCTATTACCGCACCTTGCATTCGATCCAGAGCCTGCAGCACGCCGTGGTGCTGCTCGGCCAGGACGGCCTGCGCCGCGTGGTGACCCAGCACATGATGAAGCCGATCCTGCAGGCCAGTGCCGGCGCGCATGGACTGGTCGCGGGCCAGCGGCTGTGGGATCACGCCGAGCGCTGCGCGCAGGCCAGCGCTTTTCTGGGCAAGTTCGCCGGCTGCGATGCGTTCGCCGCCTATCTCGCCGGCGTGGTCAGCAACACCGGCACCGGCGCGGTGATCCACTTGCTGAGCATGGAAGACGTCGATACACCGGAAACCCTCAGCCCTGCCTTCCTGGAAAGCTGCGCGCGGCTGAGCGCGCAACTGACGCTGCGTGCGGCGCGGCACTGGGAACTGCCCGACACGGTCATCCAGGCTCTGCTGGAGCACGCGCAGGAGGAGACGCCGGACACCCCCACGCCGCTGGGCCGCACGCTGCACGTGGCGCACTATCTGTCGATGGCGCAATTGCTGAGCGACCACCGCGTGATCGATACCTGCCCCGATCTCAGCCAGGCCTGGCCGGATCGTTTCGCGCCGGCGCAGGTAGCGCGCTGCCAGCAGGATCTGCAGCACCAGTTCGGCGCCGCGACGCGCTAGGGCTTTGCGTCCGGATGGCGCTTCAGCCAGGCGGCGAGCTCCGCCTTGTAGCGCTCCAGCGCTTCCTCATAGAGATCGTAAACGCAGGGTACGCAACCCTCGCCGCAGCAATCGAGCGCGTCCGGCTCGATCGGCTTGGCCGGACGCGGATCGTCGGAAGGCATACCCCCTTCCGACGCATGCTGGCCGGTTTCCTCTGCCAAGGCTCAGCCCGGCTTGCGGAAGCGGTACACGAACTGATCGGTGCGACCGCGGATCGACTTGTCGAAGACCTTGATGTTGTGCGGATCGGCCGGGTTGCGCAGCAGATCGCTCTCGCCGTCGAACACGAAGCCGGCGGCTTCGACCTGCTTGCGCACGATGGCCGGGTCGATGCGGTGCAGCGTGTCGACATCGCGCATGCCCGAACCGGCTTCCGCCACATGGTCGACGATCACGTACACGCCGCCGGGCTTGAGCGCGTCGAACACCTGCTTGTTGAGCACGGCCGGATCGATGCTGCCCATGAACTTGTCCGGATAGTCGTGGTAGTTCTGCGAGGTGAAAACGACATCCGCCGGATGCGGCACGCTCAGCTGATTGGCTGGCTGCAGCAGCACGCTGACATTCTTGTAGTGCGGCTGCGCCGCCAGCGTCTTGGAAGCCTTCACGTCCGACTCGGCTTCCTGCGCGTACTCGTTCGGCCACACCGCATAGACATGCCCGTTGCTGCCGAC
Organism: Dyella sp. CR10; assembly: GCF_055814425.1. Lineage (NCBI taxonomy): Bacteria > Pseudomonadati > Pseudomonadota > Gammaproteobacteria > Lysobacterales > Rhodanobacteraceae > Dyella > Dyella sp. CR10. The sequence continues at coordinate 1,090,673 of NZ_CP185986.1, read as the reverse complement.
GGCGGCGCTGAACAGTCGCGTGAAATAGCCGCCGCCGGGAATCAGATCCACCACGCTCTGCCCAGGCTTGACCTGCGCGAACGCCAGCAGCTCGCCGCCTCTGCGGCGCGCATCGATCGCGGCATCCGCCTTGCGTGCCGGATCGGCGAGCGCGGCGGAAATATTCGAGGGCACGGCGGCGCCGGCCGGCTTCGGCGCCTGCGCGGCGGCTGTGAGCGGCAACGCGAGGGCGATCAACGCAGCGAGAACGGTCTTACGCATGACGGAACTCCGCGGAAGGTTGGGTGCGGCATTGTGCGCCGACGCGCGCGCGCGTGGCGGCGTGACTTTCGGCATCCCCGTCAGGAAGGCGGCAACGTCCAAGCCTGCAGGGTCTGGTAATCCCCTCGTCCGACCACGCTGTGAATCAGCGCCAGCCGCGTCACCGGCCAGCGGATCGGCTCGATCGGCGTGGACGGCAGCATGCCGCCGCGGCTGTAGCCGAGGGTGACGTGCGGGGTGAAGACGCGCGACAGGTGCGCGCCCTGCCCGGCGCGGATCAGGCCTTCGCGCAACCGCTCCCACAACTCGCCCAGCGGCGCCGGCACGTCGGTGGAACGCAGCACGCACGGCGGCTCGCGACCGTGGAACGTGGCAACGTAGTCCAGCGCCCAATCGAATGCCGCGCCGCGCAGCCCATCGCCCGCCTGCTTCGCCGCGCGCACGATGTCATCACGCAGCATCGGATAGTCGCCGAGAAAATGCATGGTGGCGTGATAACGCGTCGGCGCCACCCAGCGGGCGCGCAAGCCTGGATGCCCGGCCTTCAGCGCGTCGGCGGCGCGGGCGAAGGCAACGCTCGTCGCCTCGTCCGGCATCAGCGCGAAGAACAGGCGATGGGTCTGCGCCGGTTCGGCCTGGCCGCCGAGCAGATCCAGCTGGGGAGCGTCAAATACGTGCGGCATCGTGGCGGTCGTAGACGTGCATGGCGCGCACCTTAGCGCATCGGCGCGCACCGTACGCGGCAATAACAACAAGCCCACGCAACCATCACCCGCCCAGGCGAAAAATAAGCTTGGAAAAGCCCCGCTATGCGGCGGCGACCTGGACGACCGCCGCGCGGCAAGCCGCCCGACGGCGGCGGGAGGTCGTCATGAAAAACCGCTGCGTCTTCAGCACCCCGGACGTGAATGCCGCGCGCGCCGCCATGCAGGCCGCGCGGGATGCCGGCATCGATGACAACGACATCTGCCTGGTGGCACGCGACGATATCGAGCTGGCGCAGATCCCGGACCACCGCATGGCCGGGCGCACCGATTTCGTGCCGTCGGCGCTTCGCGGCGTGGCCTGCGGCGGCGGTGCCGGCCTGATGCTCGGCCTGGTCGCCGCGGCGGTGCCGCCACTGGGCGTGCCGCTGGTGACCGCCGGCTTCGCCGCGGTAGCCGGTGCCGCGGTGGGCGGCTGGACCGGCGCGCTGATCGGCAGCGAAGTGCCGGATGTGATCCACCGGAAGTTCTGCGGCGAACTGGCCACCGGCCACATCCTGGTCGTGCTGGACGGCAGCAAGGATCAGCTCGAAATGGCCGAGCCGGCGGTGGCGCGCACCGGCGCCACCATGCTGCCGTTTCATGCGCACACGGCGCTGACTTGAGTCAGTCGGCCTCGCCGGTCGCGGCTTCCGCCACGTGAGAGCGCTTCTGGCGCAGCGTCGCCTGCGCCAGCAGCAGCGCCATGATCGAGCAGACGGCGATGCCACCGAGCATCGGCCGCGCGCTGCCATCAAGGAAATGCCCCAGCACGGCGATCACGCATGCGCCGGTGGCGAACTGGAACGTGCCCAGCAGCGCCGAGGCGGTGCCGGCGATCTTGCCGTGGTCCTCCAGCGCCAGCACCGCCGAGCTGGGCATGACCAGGCCCAGGAAACCGTAGCCGACGAACAGCAGCGCCATCATCACGCCGAGGTTGTCCACGCCGGCCAGCTGCAGCCCGAACAGCCCCACCATCACCACGCAGTAGCCCACCACGGCGGTGCGCACCAGACGCGCCAGCCCGTACCGCTTGCCCAGCTTGCCGGTGAACTGCGCCGCTCCGATGAAGGACACCGCATTCACCGAGAACGCCATGCCGTACAGCATCGGCGACAGTCCGTAGTGATCGATCAGCACGAACGACGAATTGGCGACATAGGCGAAGAAACTGGCCACGCCGAACGAACAGATGAAGACCAGGCCCAGATAGTGCCGGTCGCGCAGCAGAGTGCCGTAGGCGCTAAGCGCGCTGGCGAAACTGCTGTTCACGCGCGCCTCGGGCGGCCGCGTTTCCTTCAGCGCCGTCGCCGCCAACACCAGGCCGAGCGCAGCCGCGCCGGCCACCGTCCAGAAGATGCCGCGCCAGCCGGCCAGCTTGATCACCAGGCTGCCGGTGAGCGGGGCGAGAATCGGCGACACACTGAACACCAGCATCAGCAGCGACATCAGGCGCGCCGCGTCGTGGCCGGTGTGCATGTCGCGCACCACGGCGCGCGGCACCACCATGCCGGCACAGGCGCCCAGGCCCTGCACGGCGCGGAACAGAATCAGCGTATGCACGTCGTTCGCCATCGCGCAGCCGATGCTGCCCAGACCGAACACGACCAGGCCGAAGTAGATGGGCAGCTTGCGCCCGACCATGTCCGATACGGGGCCATAGACCAGCTGGCCGAGGCCGACCGCGCCGAAGAAGGCCATCAGGCTCATCTGCGCGGTGTCCACGTCCGTGTGCAGTGCCTCGCGGATGGTCGGCAGCGCGGGCAGATACATGTCGATGGCGAAGGGGCCTATCGCCGAAAGCAGGCCGAGAATCAGCGCCGCCCCGAAGAACCGGGATTGCATGGGGGTATGTCCTTGCGATGGGAGACCGGCCTGGCGGGCGGTCGGGCCGGCGTGCGCGGAAAATGCGGATGCCGACGGAGGGGTGAATTATTGAACTAATGAGTTCTTGAATTCAAGCCCGCTGTCAGCGCCACCTTGCGTGGCGCTGACTTCCTTCACTCTACACGAGATCGCCTTCAACCGTGCACGGGGCCGTGCCCGACCAGCGCGGCACGGATCTCGCGCAACCGGGCCTTCAGTTTCGCCGCATTGTCCGGCCCCATCCGCAGTAACAGCTTCTGCCCCGCCGAGAGTCCCTGCAGCGAAGGATCGGCGAACTGGTAGTACGTCTCCGTGCGCACCAGCGCGATCGGCTGCGGCACGGCCGGCGTGGCGAGCATGTCATCGATCGCGGCGACCAGCCGGTCGTTGAAGTAGCCGCGCGGATAACCCAGCTCGCGATACGCCTGCTGGAACAGCGGGTAATAACGCACATACCAGGCGATGGCCTGCCCGGCATCCACCGCATCGACCACGCGCATGTACGGCGCGTAGCGCTCGGCATTGCGCGCCGCGATCGTCGCGCCCGTGGCCTGCGTGTCCGCCGCGAACGCACCGGCGGGCGTGCGCAGCGGCAGGATGCGTGTGGCGACGCCACGGCGCGGCAGCGCATCCACCGTGGCGACGATGCGCGGAATAATCTGTTGCCGCAGGAGCAGACCGGCGAGATCGTCGCCGCCCAGCCGCGCCAGTTCGTCCGCCACCATACCGTCGCTGCCGCCGAGAGCGGGCAGTGGCGCGGTGGAAGCCGGCGCCGGAGCGGCATCCGCGATGGGGTGGCGGATCGCCGATGCGGCCGCCGCGGGCGCGGCGGAAGTCGCCGCAGAAGCCGGCGCCGGCGCTTCCGCGGCAGGACCTTGCAACCCCTTGCGCCAGAGGAACACGCCCGCTGCGATCGCGCCCGCCACTACGACCACGGCCACCAGCCACGCGCCGAACGAAGTCTGTCGATCTTTCTTCACTGCACCATCCTCGATCTTCACTGCCAGTGAGATGAGACTGGCCGATGTCCCGATGGTTCATCCCGTCGGCGCCTCCGATGGCCGTATCGCCCCCCATGGCGACGCGCTTACCCGCCGCAGTAACCTGCAAGCGCCGCGGCATTCCCCCATCGGCCGCGGTCCAGAGCAGTTCCCACATCGCCGCTTCGTCCAGGAGGAAGAACCATGGCTTTCTCTGCGCGTGCCCACAGCAATGCCATCTCCACCATCAATGTCACGCCGCTGATCGACGTGCTGCTGGTGCTGCTCATCATCTTCATGATCACCGCGCCGGTAGTGACGCATCGCACCGGCATCGACCTGCCGTATCCCGGCCACAGCCAGCGTGAGCCGCAGGTCGATCCGATACGGGTGGCCATCCGCGCGGATGGATCGCTGTACTGGAACGATGTGCCGGTCGATCGGACCCAGCTGCGCGCCGAACTGGCCGTCGCCGCACAGCAGGCTTCGCCGCCACGCCTGTCGATCCGCGTCGCGGACGGCGCCGCCTATGAGGCGGTCGCCCGCGTGCTCGCCGATGTGAAAGCGCAAGGCCTGGGCGGCATCGATTTCGACGCGACACCCTGACCAGACGTCGCCAGGCATGATCGGCGCAGGGCGACGCCGGATGCGTCGCCCTTCGTGCTTTCACGCCAACTCGCCCAGCATGGCGGCAGGATCGCAAAAGTTTCCGTGGCGCCGTGTCGATTCCCGGCGCGCCCGTTCGTCGCCTGGATGGGAATGCCCTCCGGCCCGTTGCGGGCCGGCCCCCTTCTTCATCCACCCCCGACGAGAGGACCCGAGCCATGAGCACCCGATTCCAGCGCATCACCCCGTTTCTTTGGTTCGACCGCCAGGCCGAGGAGGCGGTGAACCACTACATCTCCATCTTCGAGAACTCGCGCATCACGCATGTCTCGCGCTACACCAAGGAGGTCGCCCAGGCCTCCGGAAACAAGGAAGGCGACGTGATGGTGGTGGCCTTCGAGCTGGACGGCCAGCCGTTCACCGCGCTCAACGGCGGCCCGCTGTTCAAGTTCAACGAAGCGCTCTCGCTGGTCGTGCATTGCCGCTCGCAGAAGGAAGTGGATCACTTCTGGAATCGCCTCTCCGACGGCGGCGACCCGAAGGCACAGGCTTGCGGCTGGTTGAAGGATCGCTACGGCCTGTCCTGGCAGATCGTGCCCGAGCAGTTGCTGGAGCTGATGACCGGCCCGGACCAGGGCAAGGCGCAGCGCGCCATGGGCGCGGTGATGCAGATGAAGAAGATCGAGCTGGACAAGATCTTCGAGGCGGCCGAGGCCTGAAGAAACGTCGCGAGCAGCAGGGCTTCTGTTTCATGTCCCCGCGGGGGCATGAAACCGGCGCATCAACGCAGGTGCACCCAGTGCACGTAGATGCCTTGCGCTTCGTCTTCACTGCGCGTGCCCTTGCGCCCGTCGGCGACCACGCCCCACGCGCTGCGCAGGCCGGCCGGTGTATGCCGGTCGATGCGCACCGGCTCCTCCTTGGCGAGCGGGAACCGCGTTTCCACCACCAGCGCCTGGCCGCGCTCCCATACCAGCACGGCGGGCCGTCCGCTGCCGGCGCCCCAGCCGACGTGCAGCTCGACGTCCTGCCGGCTGAAGCTGCCGCGGTTGTCCAGGGTCCAGCTCTCCGAGCGCTGCAGCAGCGCCTGGAGATCAGGGTCGTTCCAGTCGACCTTGTTGGATTCCCACTTGGACGGCGGCTTGTGGAAGCTCATTCGCTGGCACCGGCGGAACAGGATGGGCCGATTTTGCCGCCTTCTCGGGGATTTTGGGTGAACGCGTGCCGCGTTTCACCGCCACGCTCGGCGGGTGTCTCTCAGCGCAGGTGTACCCAATGCACCCACGCCCCGCTCTGGCGATCCTCGGCGCGGAAACCGGCGCGCCCGTCGATCACCATGCCCCAGGCGCTGCGGACGTCCTCGCCCGCATAGCGGTCGATGCGCACGTGCTCGCCGGTGGGGATGACGAAATCCGTCAGCAGCACCACGGCCTGCTCGCGTTCCCACACCAGCATCGCGTGGCGCCCCGTGGATGCGCCCCAGCCGACGTGCAGCTGCACGGCCTGCTGCGCCTGGCTGCCGCGGTTGTCCAGCGTCCAGCTCTCGGTCTTCTTGAGCAGCGCGGACAGGCGTTCGTCATCCCAGTCGACGCGATGATTGGTCCAGCGGGTGGGCGTTTTCTGCATGGATGGGCGGCCTCCGGCCGGCGGTGGGTTCCACCGCCTATCGGCAGCCGCCGGGATTTCTTGAGCACCGGTTCCGTGACCGGACGCGCTTTCCCACGAGCCTTGGACCGGCCCTCAAGCCTTGCGCAGGAAACACACCTTCAGCACCAGGCCCTTGATCTTGTCCGAGTTACCTTCGATGTGTTCCGGATCGCCGTCTACCAGGCGGATGTTGCGGATCACCGTACCCTGCTTCAGCGGGATGGACGAGCCTTTGACCTTCAGGTCCTTGATCACCACCACGGTGTCGCCGCCATTGAGCACGTTGCCGTTGACGTCGCGCACCACGATGGTTTCCTCGTCCGACGCCACGCCGGCGGCCGGCCATTCGTGGCCGCAGTCCGCGCAGACGAAGTTGTCGCCATCCGGATAGGTGTTCTCCATGCCGCAGATCGGGCAGGCGGGGATGTCGGACATGGCACGGTTCCAGCAAAGGCAAAGGGCTGACGATTATAGCCGCCCGCCCCGCCCGGCTCCGCGCGCACGATGCCGCAGGCTTGGCTACCATCGCGCCAGCCCCGCTGCCTGTCCGCCACGTGTCCTGCGCCGAACGCCCCTGGTATCTCTATCTGATCGAATGCCGCGACGGCTCCTACTACGCCGGTATCACCAACGATCTGGAAGCTCGCTACCGTGCGCACCTCGAGGGCAAGGGCGCGCGCTACACGCGCTCGCATCCGCCGCAGCGGCTGCTCGGCGCCAGGGCGTTTCCGGACCGCGCCGCCGCGTCGCGCGCGGAATGGTCGATCAAGCAGTTGCCGAAGGGGAAAAAGATCGCGTTCCTGCAGGCGGATGGCGAGACGCCGGCGACAGCCTCCGATGCGGCACCTCCCTCTCTGAAGAAGGTGCCTTTGAACGGATGAGGGTACGGCGGAGCGACGCCGATCCGTGTCGAGCTCCGTCCGAATCCTCACCATCCCTTTCCTCAAGGTGCGGGTTTACGCGCCTCAGCCAGCTTTGCCTGCGTCCGCGGCGCAATACGGCTTCAGGTCCTGCGGCCATACCGTCTTGCCTGCGCCGTCCACCAGCTGTTCCGCGCCGCATTCGGTGCGCTTGACCACGAACAGCGGCTTACCGGCGAGATCGTAGGCGGCCTTGAGGTGACGTACTTCGTCGTCGCCCATGCCTTCGACCTCGTAGCCGAACACCACCGCGTTCTCCAGATCGACCACCAGCTTGTGCCATTGCGGCGCGATCAGCTCCTTGCCGTCGAGGTCGTACAGCGCCTCGCGCGGCCGCTCCGCGCCATCCGTACCGACGATGTAGCGACCGGATTTGTCCAGCGTGAGGTTGATGAAGCGCTCCGGCTTCAGCAACACCTTGCCGCCGGCATCCATCAGGCCTACCGCCGGCACCTTGTTGGCCTGGCCGAGGAAACTGAAATCGAGCATCGGCGCATTCTTCGGACTGAACAGCAGGCGATCGGGTGTCAACACACCCACCTGCTGGAAGCCCGGCGCGAGCAGCTCGCGCCCCTGATTGGTGTCGAACAGGCCCACGTCGTAACTGAGCGGACCGGTCTCCTTGTAGATCGCGTTGTAGCCGGGCACGTAGCCGATCATGCCCAGTACGCTGTGCTCGGCCTCGCCCACGTCGGCGTAGGTCGGCTGGACGATCCACGCGCCAGAGCGATCGATGAAGCCCGCCTTGCCCACGCCGCCGTCGGCCGTGTGCTCTTTCACGAATGCGCCTTTCTTGCCGAACGCGTGGCAGCTGATGAAACGCGGCTCGATCACCACCTTGCCCTGGTAATCCATGTAACCGCAGCTGTCGCCCTTCTCGCGGAATGCCACCAGGCCTTCGCCGGGTTCACCCAGCCACTCGTACTTCAGCGGGATCGCCAGCGCGCCGGAGGCATCGGCCAGGCCGCTCTTGTTGGCCAGGACCACCGACGCGACCATGTGGCCGTCGTAGAGCTTGCCCAGGCGCTCGTACGGCACTTCCTTCTGCGCGCCGTTCTTCAGATCGATCACCCAGCGTGTCTCGCCGCGCTCGGCCGCTACGAGGCCGCCGCGCTGGTCGAAGTCGTCACGTACCTCCGCGCTGTCGTAGAGCGCGTCGGTGAGCAATTTGCCATGCGTATCGAGCAGGCCGCGCTTCTCGCCGATGTCGAAGCCGATGTACTGGTCCTCGCCGCCGGTATAGAGCTGGTCGAAGCGCGGTGCCTGCACTTCGTTGCCCTTGTAGTCCATCAGGCCGACCTTGCCGTCGCGCTCGAAGCCGAAGTAACCCGGCACGGCGTTGTAGACGTCGCCTTCGAGCATCTTGATCGGCGCCTTGGTCTTGGCGTCGAGCAGTTGCCACTGCTCGTTTTTCTTGACCAGCGCGGTGTCGTGCATCACGAAGGACGAAAAGCTGTCGTAGTCGTTCTCGAACGGCACCAGCATGCCGCCGGCCTGATCGACCAGACCGCAGTGGTCGTTGAGGCAGAGCGCGACGTTGAAGGCCGCCGGGGCGGGTGCCTTGGGCGCGGCCGCGGCGGTCTCTTCCTTGGCGGATGGCTTGTCGCCGGGACCACAGGCGCTGAGCAGCAGCGCGGCGAGGCTCGCCGCGAGAATGGAATAACGGGTCGGGGTCATATCGATGTGGCTCCCATGCCAGTGTTGGTGTCGATCCCTGCGGCGAGCGCTTGCGGTCGCCGCGTCGATGGCGGGCGCGGCGGCGGGCGCCGCGACATCCTCGTCATCGATCAGACAAAGCTTAAAGCAACTTCCTACGAAAACCTGTGACGCCCACCCAGGGTGACGGGGACTTTTCCCTCTACAACCCACCCCGCCGCGCCCTCGCTCACTCGGAAATGCCTGAAGTTCTTGTACTTTTCGCCCATAAAGCCGGGCATATCGCCGGTTGTATGGAATAAAGCGGGCCGTTTTCCAGGGCTGCGCGCATGCTCCCCATGATTTATCCGATGCGTGCGGCTCGCTTCGAGAGACGCTCCGCATGGCCCGCGCAAACCGCTATCACCTTTGGCTCCTGTCGCTTGCCGCCAGCGTGCCGGCCATGCCGGCGGCGGCCGTGGAGGTCACCGATCACCTCGACCTCGGCGGCGCGCTACGCGCGCGCGTGGACATCGATCCCGGCCGCGACATCCGCAAGTTCGGCGTCGACACGTTCATGCTGCGCGGCAGCTACGACGATGGCCGCTGGAGCGCCGGCGCGCGCTACCGCCTGCAAGGCAAGGCCTACCCGTACCAGTACACCTACTTCGGTGCCCTGCGCTTCATGGAATACGCCTGGGTCGGTTACCGCCAGGACGACGACAACCGCTGGCAGTTCGGTCTCAACCGGGTGCCGTTCGGCCTGCAACCGCTGTTCAGCAGCAGCTTCCTGGAAACGCTGGGCAACCCGATCGGCCTCGAAGATCTGTACATGGTCGGCGTCAAGTACGTGCACCTGCAGGGCGGCTGGGACCTGAGCCTGGGCTACTACGCGCGCCCCGCCTGGCACGGTGTCGGCACCGGCAACGGCACCACCTATTCCGTCGTCGTGACACCGGCCGACCCGGGCGTCGCCGGCGGCAGCCGCAACGAGGAGCGCAACACTCTGGTCGCGCGGCTCGCACGGGCGATCGAGCTTGGCGACTGGAAGGGCGAAGCCGGCCTGTCCGCCTACCAAGGCCAACTGCGTAATCGCGATACCCACCGCAGCGGCCCGCGCAACGCCTACGCCGTGCACGTGCAGGCGCAGAACGGCCCGTGGTCGGTGAAACTGCAATTCGCGCGCCAGCAGATGAAGCCGCGCAATCCCGACGGCAGCGAGACCGTTACCGTCGGCGCCTACGACGGCACCTTCAATCTCGCCGCGCGCGGCAACCTCTATGCCGCCAACCTTGCCTACGAAGTGCCCGACAGCTTCACCGGCGGCGCACTGACCTCGCTCACGCCGTACATCAGCTACAGCCGCTTCGAAAAATCCGCACGCGGCTTCCGCGCCACCCAGCGACTGCTCACCGGCGCGAGCTTCGCGCTGCATTCGCTGATCGTCGCCATCGAATGGCAGACGGGCCGCAACGATCCATACCTCGGCGGCAGCAACTATGCGCAGAGCCTGGCGCGCGGCGGCTCCAACCGCTGGAGCTCCCAGTTCTACATGAACCTCGGCTACTACTTCTGAGCCGCGGACGCTGCGCGTGAATCGCCACCCATCCCGCAAGCCCCTCTCCGTGGAGAAGCGCATGACCCCGAACTTCATCGACGGCACCTTCGTGGCCGCCGCAGAGGACGACGCCATCGTCGTCCGCAACCCCGCCACCGGTTTGCCCATCGGCGTTATCGCCGCCGCCACGCCCGCGCAGACGACCGAAGCCGTCGAGGCAGCCGCCCGCGCACAGAGAGCATGGCGCCGGCTGCCGGCCATCGAACGTGCGCAATATCTTCGCCGCTTCGCCGATGCGATCACCGCGGGCGCATCGCGCATCGGCGCCACGCTCGCCGCAGAATCGGGCAAGAGCCTGGACGATGCCGCCAGCGAAGCGATCTACGCCGCCGAGATCATGCGCTATCACGCCGAATGGGCCCGTCGCATCGAAGGGGAAGTCATCCCCAGCGACAGCGCCGACGAGACCATCTTGCTGCAGCGCGAACCGATCGGCGTGGTGGCCTGCCTGATCCCCTACAACTACCCGGTGTACACGCTGCTGCGCAAAATCGCGCCCGCGCTGATTGCCGGCAACACGGTGGTCGTCCGGCCGAGCAACAACACGCCGCTCAGCGCGATCGACATCGCCCGCGCCGCGCAGGAAGCGGGCCTGCCCGCAGGCGTGGTGAATATCCTCGCCATGCACCACGATGTGGCCGCCACGCTGTGCACCCATCCGGCCGTCGGCATGATCACGCTCACCGGCAGCGTCGGTGTCGGCCGGACCGTGCTGGAGTACTGCAAGGCGAACATCGCCAAGCCCTCGCTGGAGCTGGGCGGCAAGACGCCGGCGATCATCGAGCCGGATGCCGATCTCGAAGCCGCCGCGACCGCCATCGTCGCCTCGAAGACCACGCATTGCGGTCAGCTGTGCACGGCGATCGAACGCGTCTATGTGCACACCTCGGTCCATGACCGCTTCCTCGAGCTGCTGCGCGAACGCTTCGCCGCCATACGCATCGGCGACCGTGCCGTCGACGCCGCCCGCATGGGGCCGCTGGTCAGCGACAAGGCGCGCCAAGACGTCCACGCGAAAGTGCGGCGCGCGGTGGCGGCGGGCGCCGTGCTCGAAACCGGCGGCGTGCTGCCGCAAGGCGAAGGCTATTTCTATCCGGCCACCCTGCTCAGCCATTGCCGGCAGGACATGGAGATCGTGCAGGAGGAAACCTTCGGCCCGGTGCTTCCGGTGCTTCGCTACGACACGCTCGACGATGCGCTGGCGATGGCCAACGATCATCAGTTCGGCCTGTCCTCGGTGCTGTACAGCGAGAGCTATCGCGTCGCGATGAAGGTCGCCAGCCGCATCGAGGCGGGCGAGCTCTATATCAATCGCACGCCGGCCGATCCCTATCAGGGCTTCCATGCCGGCTGGAAACGCTCGGGTCTGGGCGGCGACGACGGCAAGCACGGGATGCTCGAGTTCACCCAGACCCGCCTAGTGGTGATGAAGCACTGAATCCTTTCTCCCGCGCGGAACCGCCGTGCCGGCGATTGCGTGCCCTTCCGCGGAATTTCCCATGAAGACACCCTTGCACGCGCCGGCGATCGCCGGCCCCCGCTCCGACCGTTTCTATCGCTACCTGCAGCTGATGCTGCTGGTGGTGGCGGCCGGCGCGATCTATCCCGTGCTTTACCTGCGGCAGGTCTATCAGAGCACCATGCTCGACGTGCTCGCCATCAGCGACGAGCAACTGGGCTATCTGTACTCGATCCTGGGCACGGCCTTCGCCATCGGCTACCTGCCCAGCGGCTGGCTGGCCGACCGCATGCCGCCGCGCGTGCTGATCAGCCTGTCGCTGCTGGGTGTCGGCGGACTGGCCTTGTGGTACGGCACATTGCCGGCATTTCCCTCGCTGCTGGCCATTTTCTTCGGCTTCGGCATTTTCGCCGGCCTGACCTTCTGGGCGGCACTGCTCAAACGCGTGAAGACGATCGCGGCCGACAACGAGCAGGGCCGCTTCTTCGGCATCCTAGACGGCGGCCGCGGCTTGATCGAAGCGCTGCTGGCCACCACCGCGATCTGGTTGTTCTCCCGCGCCATCGACGCCAGCGCGGCACCGGCAGACGCATTCCGCCGCGTCATCCATCTGTATGCCGTCGCGTGCCTGGCGCTCGGCGTCGTGCTGGCACTGCTGAGCGACCCAGCCGGTGCGGAAAAGCCACAGCCGCAAAGCGCGCGCAGCGACCGAGGTTCGCTGTGGACCGATGTGAAAGCGCTGCTGCGCATCCGCGAGCTTTGGCTGGTCACCGCCATCGTCTTCTGCGGCTTCCATTTCTTCTACGCCACCTACAGCTTCTCCGATTACCTGGAGAAAGGCGGCATGGGCCTGAGCGCCACCGCCGCCGGCGTCATCACGACGATCAAGCTGTGGATGCGTCCGGTCGGCGGCATCGGCGGCGGCTGGCTGGGCGACCGCTTCTCGCGGCTGCGCATGCTGACGCTCGCGATGGCGCTGGCCGCGCTGGGCATGATCGGCCTCATCCTCCTGCCCTCGCTGAAGATGGTGCCGCTGATGGCTGCGCTGGTGATCTTCATCGGCCTGATGACCTGCGCGATCCGCAGCCTGTACTGGGCCATCCTCGACGACTGCAACGTACCGCTGCGCATCACCGGCCTGGCCATCGGCGTGATCTCGGTGATCGGCTACCTGCCCGACGCGTTCCTGCCGCTGCTCAACGGCTGGATCACCCAGCACTACCCCGGTGTCGTCGGCTACCAGATCTATTTCTCCTACATCACGGTCGCGGGCCTGCTCGGCGTGGCCGCGACGCTCGTTCTCCACCGCATGATCCAGCGCAGGAAGGCTCGCCAGTCATGAAAATCATCTCGCTCGACATCCACGTCGTCGCCGTGCCGCCGCCGCACATCGGCGGCATGTACTGGCTGTTCGTGAAGCTGCGCACCGCCTGCGGCATCGAAGGCGTCGGCGAAATCTATGCCGCCACCTTCCATCCCCGGGCGATGGTGCCGGCGATCGAAGACGTGTTCGAACGCTACCTGCTCGAGCACGATCCGCACCATGTCGAACGCTTCTTCCGCCAGGCCTATTCCAGCGGTTTCACCCAGCGCCCCGACCTGACCATGATGGGCATCGTCAGCGGCCTGGAGATGGCCTGCTGGGACATCGTCGGCAAGGCCGCCGGCAAACCGGTGTACGAGTTGCTGGGCGGCAAGGTGCACGAGCGGCTGCGCTCCTACACCTACCTGTATCCGGTCAACGCCAGGGGCGAGTACGACTACGGCGATCCGGACCTCGCCGCCGAGTGCGCGCTGCGCAACGTGGAACGCGGCTTCACCGCGGTGAAGTTCGACCCCGCCGGTCCGTATACGGCCTACTCCGGCCACCAGCTCTCGCTGGAGGTGCTGGAACGCTGCGAAACGTTCTGCCGCAGGATCCGCGAAGCCATAGGCAACCGCGCCGACCTGCTGTTCGGTACGCACGGCCAGATGGTGCCCTCCTCCGCGATCCGCCTCGCAAGACGCCTGGAGAAATACGATCCGCTGTGGTTCGAGGAGCCGATTCCGCCCGGCCAGGAGGACGCCATGGGCCAGGTCGCCGCGCACACCAGCATTCCGATCGCCACCGGCGAACGGCTCACCACCAAGTACGAGTTCTTCAAGCTGCTGCAGGCCGGCGGCGCGTCGATCCTGCAGATGAACGTGGGTCGCTGCGGCGGCCTGCTCGAGGCGAAGAAGATCGCCGGCATGGCCGAGGCGTTCTACGCACAGATCGCGCCGCACCTCTACAACGGCCCGGTCGGCGCGGCGGCCAGTTTCCAGCTTGCCGCCTGCACACCGAATTTCCTGATCCAGGAAAGCATCGGCACCTGGGACGGTTTCCACGCCGAGATCCTCAAGCAGCCGCTGCGATGGGAAGACGGCTACATCATTCCCTCGCGCGAACCCGGCCTCGGCGTCGAACTGGACATGGATGTGGTGCGCCGCCACTCGCCCTACACCGGCGAACGCCTCCACCTGCAGATGGCCGCCACGCCGGCCGACGTCAGAGACCACTCGCCCGCCCGTGGCTGAGCAAAGGAGCAAGCGCATGAGCGATATCCCCCTCAACTACGACTACATCGTCGTCGGCGCCGGTTCCGCCGGCTGCATCCTTGCCGCTCGCTTGAGCGAATCGGGCAAGTACTCGGTGCTGTTGCTGGAAGCGGGCCGCAAGGACGACTCGTTCTGGATCAAGCTGCCGGCCGGCTTCGTCAAGCTGTACTACAACCCGCGGTTCAACTGGATGTACTACAGCCAGCCGCAGACCCAGCTCGGCGGCCGCCAGCTGTATGCGCCGCGTGGCAAGGTCCAGGGCGGTTCCGGCTCGATCAACGCGATGATCTACGTGCGCGGGCAGCCGCGGGATTTCGACGACTGGGCCGCGCAGGGCAACCCAGGCTGGGCGTTCCGCGACGTGCTGCCGTGGTTCAAGAAGCTGGAGACGCACCCTGCCGGTGACACCGAATACCACGGTGCGCATGGCCCGATCCACGTCACGCCGATGCGCGGCAAGACGCATCCGTTGTGCGATCGCTTCCTCGCCGGTTGCGACGAGCTGGGCTATCCGCTCAGCGCCGACTTCAACGGCGCGCAGATCGAAGGCGCCGGTATCTACGACATCAATACGCGCGACGGTCGTCGCTGCTCCAGCAGCATGGCCTATCTTCACCCCGCCGCCGGCCGCGCCAACCTGCGCATCGAACGCGAGGCTCAGGTCGAGCGCGTGATCTTCGACGACCGCCGGCGCGCGCTTGGCGTGCGCGTGCGCCAGCACGGCCTGCAGCACACGTTCACGGCCGCGCGCGAAGTGGTTCTTGCCGCCGGTGCGGTGGATACGCCAAAGCTGCTGCAGCTGTCCGGCGTGGCCGATCGCGAGCTGTTGCAGCGCCACGGCCTCACCACCGTTCATCACCTGCCAGCCGTGGGGCGCAACCTGCAGGACCACCTGTGCGTCAGCTACTACTACAAAGCCAATGTGCGCACGCTCAACGACGACCTGCGCTCGTGGCTGGGCAAGGCCCGCGTCGGTCTCGAATATCTGTTCACGCGCAAGGGGCCGCTGTCGGTCAGCGTCAACCAGGCCGGCGGCTTCTTCCGCGGCGACGCGGCACGGCCGCATCCGAATCTTCAGCTGTATTTCAATCCGCTCTCGTACCAGATCCCCAAGAGCAGCCGCGCCACGATCCAGCCGGAGCCTTATTCGGGCTTTCTCCTGTGCTTCAATCCCTGCCGCCCGACCAGTCGCGGCACGGTGGAAATCGCCTCGGACCAGCCCGGCGACGCGCCGCTGATCGATCCCCGGTATCTGAGCACCGAACACGACGTGCGCGAGGCCATCGAAGGTAGCCGCCTGGTGCGCCGAATCATGCAGGCCCCCGCACTGAAAGCCATCACCGTCGAGGAAACCCTGCCCGGCCCGGCCGCGGCGAGCGACGAGGCGCTACTGGCGTATTTCCGCCAGAACTGTGGATCGATCTATCACCTGTGCGGTTCCTGCGCGATGGGCAGCGATCCGGCGACCAGCGTCGTCGACGCACGCCTGAACGTGCATGGCATGCAGGGGCTGCGGGTGGCGGACGCGTCGGTGTTCCCCAACGTCACCTCCGGCAACATCAATGCCGCCACCATGATGGTGGCGGAGAAAGCGGCGGCGATGATCCTCGAAGACGCTCGCTGAGCGCGTCGACACACATGGGGAGCCTGCCTGTGCGGCAGGCTCCCGCTGCGCTCAGCGCATGATGCCGGTATGGCCCAGCGAATAGCGGCCCGGCTGCGGCCACACGGCCAGGCCGTGCGGCTCGGCGCCCACCTTGATCTTGCGCACCGCACCGGTGGACGTATCGAAGGCGTACACCAGATCGTCGTAGCGGCCGGACAACCACAGCGTCTTGCCGTCCGCGCTCACGTTGCCCATGTCCGGGCTGCCGCCGCCGGGGATCGGCCAGTTGGCTACCACTTCGCGCGTCGCGAAATCGATCACCGACACGCTGCCCTTGTTCACGCCCTTCTTGTTGCCGCGGCGCTCGCCGTGCACATGGTTGGAACCGCGGTTGGCCACGTACAGCTTGGTGCCATCGCGGCTCGGATACAGGCCGTGCGTCCCGATGCCGGTCTTGACGAAACCGATCTTGGTGAAGCTGTCGCCATCCACCAGGTACACGCCGTCAGCCATCATGTCGGCCACGTAGAACACCTTGCCATCCGGCGAGACGCGGATGTCCTGCGGCATGCCCTTCTTGTCCAGATCGAGGTAGCCGAGCACCTTGCGGTTGACCATGTCGATCTTGACCAGCTTGCCGCCGAACTCGCAGGTGAAGATCGCGTAGCGGCCATCAATGGCGAAGTCGGCATGGTTGATGCCCTTGCACTCCGGCGCGTCGAGCTTGCTGAGCAGCTGCATGCTGTGCGCATCGCGGAAGTCGAGTCGCGCGTGCGCCTCGGCCACCACGATGGCTTCCTTGCCGTCCGGCGTGAAGTACATGTTGTACGGATCGTCCACCTCGATCGCTTTGCCGGCCTTGCCGGTCTTCGGGTCGATCGGAGTGAGGCTGCCGTCGTTGCGGCCCTCGGCGTTATTGGTCACCCACAACGTCTGCAAGTCCCACGCGGGCACCACGTGCTGCGGGCTGCGGCCCACCGGGAGCGTATCGATCACCTTGTAGGTCGCCGGATCGATCACCGACACGCTGTTGGAACGCAGGTTGGGCACATAGATGCGCTCCAGCGCGCCCTTCACCGCCGGACTGAAATTGCCCGCGCGCGCCTCGGTGTACATGTTGGCCGGATTGACCACCGGCGGCATGCCGGCCACGGTTTTCACCGGCGCGGACGAAGCGGCAAACGCGGTAGCGGAAAGGCCGAGGCCGGCCAGCGCGGCGCACGCCAGAGTGGCGGACCGCGACACGCAACGGGATCGAGACATCATGGGAGTTCCGTTTCTTCGTAGGGATTTCTTGGGGGAAAAAGCGCCGGCCGGCATTCAGCGGCCGCCCGTGGCCTGGCGTATCGCCGCCACGGTGCGCGCAACGATAGCATCCACGCCGGCCTGGCCGAGCGCTGCGCTGGAACGCCGCGGATCGCCGCCGAACACACCGTCCGCCGCGCCCAGCCTTGGCCCGTTGCGCAGCGCGGCCAGCCGCACCATCTCCGGCGCCACGGCCAGCTGCAGCGAGGTATCGGCCAGGCCGGCATGCGTGCCGATCTCGTCGTCGCGATAACCCTGCTTGCGCAGCATGGCGTCGAAGCCGTCGGAGCTGGTCTGGTAGTAAGCCGCCGGCACCAGCGCGTGCGCCGGCTTGCCAGCCCAGGCCTTGTCCAGCTGCGCCACGACGCGCTTCAGATCGCTCTGGTAACCGCCGTGGTCACCCAGGAACACCACGTTGCGGAAACCATGCGCGGCGAAGCTCTGCGCCGCCGAGACCAGCATGGCCTCGAACGCGGCGTCGGGCACGGTGATCGTCCCCGGGAATTTCATATGGCCCTGCGCCGGCGTCACCGCACCCTCGGGCACGTACGCCACCACCGGCGCCACCAAGGCATCACCCAGTTGTTCGGCGATCTTGCGGGCGAGGAACGCCGCCCGCGCATTGTGCTTGCCCAACGCGATGCCCGGACCGCTCTGCTCGGTGCCGCCGATGGGAATGATGATGGTGGTTTTGCCGGCCTGGACGGCGTCGCGGACTTCGGTCCAGGTGAGGTCTTCGAGCAAGACCGTCCTGGGCGTCTGTGCCAGGCCCGCCTGCGCGGCGGTAAAGAGCAAGGCGGCGGCGACGAACCGCCGAAATGGGTGATTCATGGGTTAACCGTATCTACTGCGTCGAGACCACGGAACGGTAGCACTGATACAGGCCGATGGGGTGGGCGACACCACCATGCCCTTCGCTGCGACCCAACAAGAATGACGTTCATCAATCTCAATACCATCCGTGAGCAACACATACGAATAACACCATTAAGATAATTCAAATTCATTAATCCTAATTACACCAAGAAGAAAACCATTCACCTTGTAGTCGATACCTGACAGACACTACAAATAACAGGCACTAAGATCACATCAAACGCCACGCCACGAACGACGTACAATTATTCAAGGAGAAAGAATTGAAACGCCGATATTGGCTAGCCGCACTTCTCACCACTGTCGTTGCCGCAATCACATTGTGGGAGGCAAAAATACGCGTCACTAATGAGACGTCAAAGGAAACGGAAAATTATAAAACAGCCCCATCAGATCAAAAGAAAGAAACCAGCGACTTCCCGCCTAACGCATCAGCAACCACGAATACAGAAACCACGCCCTCCGCCACCCAAAAGGGGATGACACCCGACTCCCGCAAAGATTCCGAACGCCTCTATCAGGCGTACAGGTGCCCCACAGGCAAAAAGTGTAAAGACGCCACAACCGCCACGAATCCCGCCATGGCTCAATGGCTCAAGGATAGAGGCTATCCCACGCAGCAAGACCTGGAAGATGCCAAGCTCATGAATGTCGCCGACTTGGCAAAAAAAGCCCAGGAATCCCCGGTGTGGCGCGCCCTGTACGCAGAACGGATCCTCGAGCAAGGGGCGCAGATGGATGCCAGCCGCGAAGCATTGCGCAGCATGGCTGATGGGTCGTTATATGGCGCCTATGTTCTAAGTGATGTTTATGCCGCGCCGGGCTTGCTCCAAGACAAGCTCAATTCACTAGCTGCTTTGCGCATGGCCTACATCATGGGTGATGAATCTGCGGGCCAGGAACTCTATTACCGCAGCAGCGGCATCGCTCCCCCTGATATGGCTTATGTCGACCAACAGGGCATGCAGATGTATCGTAATTTACTGAAATATAGATACAAAATGTACGGCTACGGCTTGCGAGTAACGCCACGACCAGAACCAACCAAGCCAATCCAATAATTCATGGGACATATAATAAAAATCACCCTCGGCGGCCTACTTACTTTTTTGGGTGGCGCGCTTGGATATTGTCGTGTCGACTCCCCTTAAACTCACGCCACCCATAACCAGAGGTCTCCGGGCAAAGTAGCCCCCAAGGAGACCCACGATGCGCAAGAGCAAATTCACCGAGAGCCAGATCGTCGCCACCCTGAAGCAGGTCGAGGGCGGCCGGCAGGTCAAGGACGTGTGCCGCGAGCTAGGCATTTCCGAGGCGACGTACTACGTATGGAAGTCCAAGTACGGTGGCATGGAAGCCTCGGACGTGCAGCGGCTGCGGGACATTGAGGCCGAGCACGCCAAGCTCAAGCGGATGTATGCCGAGTTGGCGATGGAGAACCACGCGCTGAAGGATCTCATCGCAAAAAAGCTGTAGACCCGGCGCATAAGCGCCCGCTCCTGGCGTGGCTGATGCAGCAACACGACTGGAGCGAGCGCCGGGCTTGTGTGGCACTTGGACTGTCGCGGTCGACCGCTCGCTATCGAGCTCGGCCTGATCGAGATGAAGAGGTCATCGCCTTGTTGGCGGAGCTAGCTGAGCGATTTCCCGAGCGGGGATTCGACAAGCTGTTTCAGCTGATTCGGCGACGCGGCCTGGTCTGGAATCACAAAAGGGTGTGGCGGGTGTATTGCCTGATGCAGCTCAATCGCCGTCGACGCGGAAAGAAACGCGTGCCCAACCGACATCCACTGCCGCTGGTGGCCGGCGAGCAGATCAATTCGGGTTGGTCGATCGATTTTATGTCCGATGCCCTGTGGGACGGGCGGCGTTTCCACACCTTCAATGTCATCGACGATTTCAGTCGCGAAGCGCTAGCTATCGAGGTGGATCTGAACCTGCCGGCGGCGCGTGTCATTCGCACGCTGGAGCGGATCGCAGCCTGGCGCGGTTATCCGATGAAGCTTCGCCTGGACAATGGTCCGGAGTTTGTCGCGCTAGCACTGGCCGAGTGGGCCGAGCGCAAGGGTATTGCATTGGACTTCATCGAACCCGGACGACCGATGCAAAACGGCTTCGTCGAACGCTTCAATGGCAGCTACCGACAAGGCGTGCTCGACATGTATGTATTCCGGACGCGGACCGAGGTGCGGGAGCGGACCGAACGATGGCTGGCCGACTACAACCAGGAAATTCCCCATGACAGCCTCGGCGGGCTCACGCCCGTCGAATTCCGACTTCAGAACGACCCGGCGACCTCTAATTTAGCGTGGCACTGATTTGCGGGGAGTCGACAGCATGGCTGAAGTAGCGTTGCCAAGCGCGCACATCGGCAAGCACGTCAAGACATAGCGATCGAAATAGAATCAGGCCCACCCTTGCGGCTCCTGAGCAGACCGACCAGTTTGCTGCTTGGCGATGATCGGCAGCGGAGCCGCGAGCCGGCCGCGCCATTCTCACTTGGCCGAACATCCAGGCGTATCGAAGTGCGGCCCTCTACGGCCAATAGGCAACTAAATGGTTGCAGCCGCCCCGGCATCGACCTAACATGCAACCTATTAGTTGCTTATCCCCCCCCCCCCCCGACCTGCGGAGGCAAGTCATGAACGCCACCACCGACCGCATCGAACGCCAGATCCAGCTCAAGGCCAAGCGCTCGCGCGTCTGGCAGGCCATCGCCAACGCCGAAACCTTCGGCGAGTGGTTCGGCGTCAAGCTCGCGGGACAGCGCTTCGCCGCGGGCGAATACGCGCGCGGCCACATCACTTATCCCGGCTATGAGCATCTGGTGTTCGAGGCGTTGGTCGAGCGCGTCGAACCGGAGCGCTACCTGTCCTTCCGCTGGCATCCGTATGCCATCGATCCCGACAAGGACTACTCTACCGAGCCCACCACCTTGGTGGAGTTCGAGCTGGAGGAGATCGGCGGCGGCACGCTGGTGCGCGTCATCGAGTCGGGCTTCGATCGCATCCCCGCCGGACGCCGCGATGAGGCCTACCGCATGAACAGCGGCGGCTGGACCGAGCAGATGGAGAACATCCGCAAGTATGTCGACACGCACTAAGCCTTCCCGCCAGGCGGCTGCCCTGCAGGCGGCCGCGCCGGTGTTCGCCGCGCTGGGCGATCCGACTCGCCTGCGCCTGGTCGCCCTGCTCTGCGCGGGCGGCGCGATGTCTATCGCCCAGCTGACCGGCGGTACCGACGTGACCCGCCAGGCGGTAACCAAGCATCTGCAGGTGCTTGCGGACGCCGGCGTGGTACGCGATGCGAAGCTCGGGCGCGAACGGATGTGGGAACTGGAACCGGCGCGCCTGGATGAGGCGCGGCGGTCGCTGGATGCGATCGCGGCGCAGTGGGATGCGGTACTTGGCCGCCTGAGCGCCTTCGTCGAACGCTAGCGTCTCCCAGTACGGGCGGCGCAACACTGCGCCGCCCGCCTGAAAACGCGCCGGGACTTGCTCAGTGCGTCAGTGGACTTCCTCCAGCCCCGGATCGCGCGTCACCTTGAAGATCTTCACCGGCTCCGGCGTCTTCTCGTTCAGATGCAGGCGCAACGCCTTGGCCTTCTGGCAGGCATTGCCGCCATCGACGAACACGCCACCCTGGTTGCACTTCCAGTCGTAGAAGTTCTGCAGGCCCGCAGCCAGCTGCAAGCTGTAGTCGGTGCTCAACGCCTTGCCCGGATCGAACGGCCAACCGGCCGGTTCGTTCTGGAACCAACGCATCCACGTCGGCGACCCCATCGGCGGCGGGTTGGCCTGAAAGGTCGGATTCATCGGCGACACCGCCGGGCTCTCCGCCGTCATGTGGCAACTCATGCAGGCGCTGACCGGATTGTCCACCGGGCCGTTGAGGCGTCCGTTCCAGCCCAGGTGCGTCGGCGGCAGCTCCTTGGTGTTGGCGTTGATCGCGGTCTCTTTCAGGTCGGGATTGATCTTGGTGACCGTCGGCTGCGGGTTGTCGTACGTGCTGCCGTTGTTCTGCGGATCGTTACCCCACATCACGCCCACCGGCACCAGGTTGTCCCAACCCGGCTTGCCGCTCATCGCGCCGTTGTACTGGAAAGTACCGAAGATCCAGCCCGTGCCCGGAATGCGCGTATCGCGCACGGCGAAGTCCATCTGGATCAGCGCGACCTTGCGCATCACGCGGTTGGACGACTTGAACGAGTCGGTGATGTACGCATCCCACTGCACCGGGTTCTTCAGGAACGGCACCTGGCTCAGATCCACGTCCGCGAACAGCGCTTTGCACACCACCGTGCCGTTGGGAAAGCTGTTCGGCTTGGAGGTATAGGTCGGATCGGGGTTCTGCGGGTCTTTCCACACCTGCCCGAAGATGTAGCCGCCTACGTCGTTGTAGATGCCTACCGCATAGGTCTGGCCGGTGGTGGTCTGCGTCGACGCCAGCTGCTTGGCCTGGATCTGTGCTTCCTTGGTGAGGCCATGCACACCCTCGCGGCCATCCGGGCCGTAGTGCTGCCACGGCGCGTGGTACCAGCGGCGCACCGGGTTCCTCTGCACTACCCAGTCGGTCTCGACGTTGCCTTCCAGGCAGTACTTCTTCACCGCATCCACGTACGGCCGCCACTGCTCGAAGTTGTTGCTCAGCGGACTGGGCAACTGCTTGAAGAACGCCGGCGGCGGCGTCTGCGGCATCTGCTTGGGGTAGTCCTGGCTCAGGTGGAACAGCGGCCCCTTGTACGCATCGGACGGCGGCTGGTAGCCGAAGTCCGGAAACGTTCCCGCGTTTGCCACGCCCGTCGCCAGCACCAACGCCGCCAGCGTTCCCCATGTCCTGCTTCGAATCTTCTGCATGTTCCACTCCCTGTTTACGTGGTACCCCCTGGCGCGGGCGTTGCGCCCGCGCCACCGATGTCCGGATACGGCCTGGCCCCGGACCGGCCATGCCGATCACTGCCGGCGACGCGTCGTCGCCAGGGATGCCTGAGTTGGGAAAGTCGCGATATGCCCCCTGTTGCGCCCCCCTGGCGCGGCGGCGGTAAGGTCTCGCCGAGCCCGTGGAGCCGGCGTGATGCTGCACCGCCCGACCGTTCACGGGGCCGCGACGGACAACCCCGCGTTGCGCGGCCGGGCGTTCCAACCGTCGCAGCTTCTGCGAACGGGCCGCGCTAAAGTGACTCCCGCTCGTGAAGTGCGTGTCCACCAACATCCACAGGAAGGGGGTTGACCATGATCCGTTCCACCATGCACCGCGCCTTGAGCTGTTTCGTCCTCGCCGGCCTGCTGGCCCCGGCGTTCGCCTTCGCCGCACAGCCGGCATCGGGCCTGGGTCAGGCCTGGCCCAACGCGCCGGACCTCTCCGTCAGCCCGCGCTGGCACGTGTATGCCTTCGAACGCGACGGCGTCCGCTACGTGCAGATCAACGACGCGCGCGGCGCCGTGCGCGGCGCCTTCGCCACCGCCAACGGCGTGTTCCTGGTCCTGCCGATGGGCACCGCCGGCGTGGACGTCGGCAGCGCCACGCAGCCGTCCGCGCAGGGCGAGACGGTCTATCGCGACGGCGACGTGCAAGTCACGGCCGCGCCGCAGGCCAATGGCCTCCTGCGCCTGCTCGCCGAGCCGGTCTGCAAGGACCCGGTCGAATGCAGCACGCACATCACCACGCCGTGATGCCGGGTTAGCCATCCGGGAGAACCATCCGCAGGGAGTGCGACGCGACGGCGGCCCAGAGCCGCCGTCGCTGTTTTCACGGCCGCCTCACGCCATCGCCTGCATATCTCGCGCCCGGCCGGGGAGCGGCCAGCTGGCCGCCGGGCCTCCCATCCTCGGGCGCCTCGTCCACCCTGTAGGCGCTTTTTCCCGCATCCGCCGTCACCCCGCCGGATGCGGTTTTTTTTGCCTGCGGGAAAGCGTCGCGCCAGCCTTACGCCGCCGTGCCTCGCTCGGGGGTCTCCGCGTCCTGCCCTTGCGGCGCAAGCGACACGCTGAAGCGCCGGCGCCCGTCGATAGTCACCACGCGCAGTCCGCGGTAACGCACCAGATAGCGCAACCCCACCACCACCGCGGCAAAACCCGACAACGCGCCTAGCAGCAGCGACCAGCGCGGCCCCAAGGTGTCCGCCACCCAGCCCACCAGCGGCGCGCCCAGCGGCGTGCCGCCCAACGCAATGGCGAACTGGATGGCAATCACGCGGCCGCGCATCGCCGGCTCCGTCGATAGCTGCACCAGGCTATTGGTCGAGGTGGTGTACATCTGCGCGGCCATGCCCACCGCCACCAGCATCACGCCGAACCACACGTACGTCGGCATGACCGCTGCCAGCATGCAGCCGACGCCAAAACCGAGTGAGCCGGCGATCAGGTAGCCCAGACGCGGCCGCATCTGCTGCGCGGCGAACAGCGCGCCCGCCACGGAACCGACAGCCATGACTGACGTGAGCAGGCCGTACTTGTCCGCACCGCCCTGATAGGCCTTCACCACCATCGCCGAGATGAAGATGGGGAAATTCAGGCCGAAGGTGCCGATCAGGAACAGCATCAGCAGCACCGCGCGCAGGTCGTGGCGATCCCACACGTAGCGGAAGCCTTCCAGCAAGCCGCCACGCTGCGCCGGACGATGGCGCGGAAAAAACTGCGCGGGCCGCAGCATGCCCAGCGAGATGAGCACCGCGATGTAGGACAGCGCGTTCAGCAGGAATACCCAGCCCGAACTCATCGTCGCCAGCAAGCCACCGGCCACCGCCGGACCGATCATGCGCGCGGCGTTGAACGAGGTGGAATTGAGCGCCACCGCATTGGAGAGATCGTCTTCGCCCGCCAGCTCCGATACGAAAGTCTGCCGGGCGGGCGCATCGAACGCTGCCACCGCGCCGAGCAATCCGGCGAACACGTACACGTGCCACAGCTTCACCCAGCCCATCAGCGTGAGCAGGCCCAGCCCCAGGGCCAGCGCGCCCATCAGCCCCTGCGTCAAAGACAGCAGCTTGCGCCGGTCGAAGTGATCGGCCGCATAGCCGGTGAGCGGCAACAGCAGCAGCTGCGGCCCGAACTGCAACGCCATCACGATGCCGACCGCAGTGGCGTTCTTCTGCGTCAGCTCGGTGAGCACCAGCCAATCCTGCGCCGTGCGCTGCATCCAGGTACCGACGTTGGAGACCAGTCCGCCGGCCGCCCACACGCGGTAGTTGTAACTGCGCAGCGAACGGAAGGCGCCTAGCATCGGCGCACTCCCTGTCGTGCCGGCATGGCGTCGCTCATGCGCGCGCGTCGAGGTGCTCGACGATCTCGCGCACGGTGCCGGTCTCGCCCAGGCGCGGGAAGATGCGGCCGATGCTGTTGGCGTGCGCGTCCGCATTGGTATCCGTCATCGCGTCCACCGCGAGCGTCACGTTGAAACCGCCCTCGTAGGCCTGGCGCGCCGTGGACTCCACGCCGATGCTGGTGGACACGCCGCCGATCACTACCTGGGTCACGCCCTGGCCGTGCAGATACTCGGCCAGATCCGTACTCGCGAAAGCACCCCAGGTGCGCTTGCTCACGCGATGATCGCCCGGTTGCGCATCCAGCTGCGGCATCAGCTCGGCCCAGTCCGCAGGACGCTCGCCGCCGCTGCGCTGCTGCTCCACGCGTCCCGGTGCGCCGCCGATCACGTTCACCAGTACCACCGGCAGGCAATGGCTGCGGAACGCAGCAGCCAGCTCGCCGGCATGCCGCAGCACATCGTCAGAGGGATGCACAGTCTTCTGGCCGACGATGCCTTTCTGCAGGTCGATCAGGATGAGGGCGGTCTTTTCGTCGATTGCAGTGATGCTCATGGCGCGGCTCCATCGGCAGGAAGGGGACAGGCGCACCGCGCGGGCGCGCCAGGGGGAGAAAGAACGGTCAACTTACGCCGGGCTCCGTCGACGCCTCGAGCAGGCGTCGCAACAACGGCATCGCGGCGGCGAGCTGCGACTGCTCGCGCTCGTCCAACTGTTCGCGCAGCACCTGGTACAGCCAGTCTTCGCGCGCGGCCCGGCTGGCGCGCACCAGTTCGTGGCAGGCGGGCGTCAGCGTCCACAGCGTCTGCCGCCGGTCCGCCGGATCCGCCGCGCCGGCCAGCAGCCCCGCCGCTTCCAGCGCGGCGACCGTGGCGCCCATCGACTGAGGGCGCACGCTCTCGGCATGAGCCAGTGCCGTCACGGTCATCGCACCGTGGCGTTCGAGCTGGATCAGCACCGAAGTCTGCGCCGAGCTGAGCTGATCCGTGCGGCCTTGCTTGCGCAGGCGCCGCGCCAGCTTGCCGAGCACGACGCGCATCTCTACGGCGAGGACGTGGGTGGTATCGCTGCGTGAGGACTTTGCGTTCATGGCCCGGCATCGTAGCCGATCAACAGGAAAACTACAAAGTTTACCTTCGTAAATTGTCACGCACCGTCATGTCGATCCGCGCCCGGGCCGTTCGTCATCTTCAGGAGACCCCACCCGACGGAGCCGTCATGGCCTTGCAGCTCTACGCCCACCCCTTCTCGTCCTACAGCCAGAAAGTCCTGGTCGCGCTTTACGAAAACGACACGCCGTTCGAATGGCGCATGCTTGCGCCCGACTATCCCCAACACATTCAGGACTGGCTCGCGATGTGGCCGGTCAAGCGCTTTCCGGTGCTGATCGACGGCGAGCGGATGATCACGGAGGCCACCACCATCATCGAGTTCCTGCAGCTGCACTATCCCGGGCCGTTGCGCCTGCTGCCGGAAGATCCACGCGAGGCACTGGAAGTACGCGCGATGGATCGCTTCTTCGATAACTACATTTCCACGCCGCAGCAGAAGATCGTGTTCAACGCGCTCCGCCCGGAAGACTCGCGCGACGCCTACGGCGTGCAGGAAGCGCGCGGCATGCTCGACGCCGCCTACAGCTGGCTGGACCGCACCATGGCCGACCGTACCTGGGCCGCCGGCGACCGCTTCAGTCTGGCCGACTGCGGCGCGGCGCCGTTCCTGTTCTACGCGGACTGGACGCATCGGATCGATCCGTCTTTCGCCAACGTCATTGCCTATCGCCAGCGCCTGCTCGCGCGCCCCTCGTTCGCGCGCGCGGTGGACGAAGCGCGTCCTTATCGCCCGCTGTTCCCGCTGGGCGCGCCCGATCGCGACTGACGCCTTGTCACTCACACAGGAGACACAAGCATGAGCAGCACTCCACTGGTTCCCGCGCCGGAGCTGGCCGCCCGCGCCGGCGTCACCATCCCCGGCGAAAGCGCGGCCTATCGCCGTGCGCGCACCGCCCTGCTGGCCGAGGAAATCGAGCTGCGTCGTCACCTCGAACGCGTCGCCGAACTGCGTCGCGCGCTGCCGCCCGGCGCGCCGATCGAAGGCGACTACCGCTTCCAGGGCGAACACGGCTCGGCCGATTTCGCCGACCTGTTCGGCGACAAGCAAACCTTGATCGTCTACGGCTACATGTTCGGCGCCAAGCGCGAACGCCCTTGCCCCATGTGCACCTCGATGCTCGGCGCCTGGGAGGGCGAAGCGCGCGACCTCGAGCAGCGCGTGGCGCTGGCGGTGATCGCGGGCGCTCCGATCGAACGCCTGCTCGCCTTCAAGCGCGAGCGCGGCTGGCGCGACCTGCCGCTGTATACCGATCTCAACGGCAACTACACACGCGACTTCCGCGGTATCGCCGATGACGGCAGCGACATCCCATCGCTCAACGTATTCACGCGCCGCGACGGCATCATTCGCCATTTCTGGGGCGAGGAAATGACCTTTCCCACCGCCGATCCGGGCCAGGATCCGCGCGGCGCGCCTGGACCGATGCTGCTGTGGACGCTGCTGGACATGACGCCGGAGGGACGCGGAACCGACTGGTATCCGAAGTTGCAGTACGACTGACCCTTGCAAGCGCTCGCCACCATCTCCCCTGCCCGACGGACGAGGCGGACTCGCCAGGCATGGCGGACGCACCTTGCCTGGCCCCTGGGGCGGGCGCACACTCGCGCGGCTGGTCCTCATACCCAAGGAGCGTGTATGCAAGCGATCAAGACCCTGGTTACTCTCCTCCCTTTTTCCCTCGTTCTTGCCGGCTGCGCCGAGCAGCGCCTGCGCCAGCAGGCGCATGCCGACGATCGCCTCGATACCGCGCTGGCGCATGCCGGGCCGGAGGTGGCGATGTTCCGCCTGCCATCGGACAACGCCTCGTGGGAAGCGCTGGGCAACCAGCACCTGCTGGTGCGGGGCGGCGACGGCCATACCTGGCTGCTGCATACCAGCGTGTGTCCGGGCCTGCCCAATGAGCGGTATCTCACCCTTACCAGCTCACGCGACCAGTTCACCTATGTCGGGCAGGATCGCGTCAAACGTATGAGCGGTTCCTGCGATCTGCTCGAAGCGCGCCCCGTTGCGGGTATCGATGTCCAGGGCGTGCCCGGTCGGCTCAACATGCTGACCCGGCCGAAACAGGAAGACCTGGCCGGTTCGTTCTGATGCCCCCCCCCGAAAGCACAACGCCCGGCCATGGCCGGGCGTTGTTTTCTCGCGGACTGCGATGAAGCTCAGAGCTTGTAGTTCAAGCCGAACATGATCGTGCGACCCCAGGTGGTGTAGTCGAGCGGGCGCCCCACCTGCACGCCGTTCGGCAGGCTCGCTATCTGCTGGGTCTTCTGCGGCGAGTTGGTGAGGTTGTTCACCTGCAGCAGCAGCGACAAACCGTTCAGACGGGTGTGTTCGTCGAAGGCGTAGCCCACCTGCAGGTCGGTCTGCTTGTCCGCCAGCACCTTCACATAACCGAGCTGGTCGAACAGCGGCACCGCTTCGCCGGTGAACGACGAGCGATAGCGTTCGGCCACGCGGATCGACCAGCCGTACTTCTCGTAATACACCGCCAGATTGGCGACCTTGCGCGACAAGCCCGGCAGCGTCTTCGGGCCACCCGGGATGGACGATACCGAACTCTCCGGAATCGAGCTGTTGGTCAGCGAGAAGTTGGCCTGCACGCCGAAGCCGTCCAGCACCGGCGACACCAGCCCGCCTTCGAATGCGCCGGACAACTCCAGGCCTTCCATGCGTCCGCCCGTGCCGTTCTCCGGACGGGTGAACGAACCGAAGGGACTGGTCGGTTGCAGCGTCGGGTTGTCATTGACGAAGCCGGCCTTCTGAAAATCGAAATCCAGCACGGTCTTGTCGTAGATGTAGTTCAACAGGTTCTTGTTGAAGACCGCCACGGCCACATAGCTGGATTTACCGAAGTACTTCTCCCACGACAGGTCCGTGCCCACCGCGATATACGGCCGCAGCTGCGGATTGCCGCCGCTGCCGGACCACAACACCTGACCCGCGCCCGGCCCCTCGGTGACGCGCGCCACCGAGGCGGAGCTGGCCACCTTCTCATCGTCGATGCGACCGCGCGCCATGGTCTTGGCCAGGCCGAAGCGCAGGTACTGGCCGTCGGCGATCTGCGCGACCAGGTTCAAGCTGGGCAGGAACTTGTTGTACTTCGCACCGCCCTTGAGCGTTCCCACCAGCGCATCGCCGTTGGTCTGGTACGAGGTGGACGACTGATCCGTACGCACGAACTGCACGCCCACGTTGCCACGCAGCGGCACATCGCCCAGATGCGTGTCGATGTTGAACTTGACGTAGGCGACCGGGACTTTCTCCGTGATCGAATAGTTACGGCTCCAGTCGGCCTGGCCATTGCGCTGGGTCAGGTAGAACTGGTTCGACAGCGCGTCCAGCACGTTGTAGTTGAGGATGCCCGGAATGCCGCCGTACCCCAGATCGGTCGGCCCGCGCAGAAATGCCGAGCCGACCGGCACGCCAAGCGTGTGGTCATAAGGGCCCAGATCCTTGCCGTCGCCATTGCCGTTGAGCCACGCGAAGAACACATCGGCCTGCTTGGTCTTCTTGCGCTCCGAGTACGCCGCGCCGACATCCACCGTGCTGAAGATCCAGCCCACCGGATGCGATACCTGGAAGCGCGCGGCTTTGATCGTGTCCTTCTGTTTGTCGAACTCCTGGCGGCCGTTGTAACCGTAGTTGTCCGGATCGGTGAATACGATATTGGCCGGGTTGGCCAGATCCACGCCCGGCCGGAAATACGGATAGTCGTCGCCGGTCGGCGTGTGGAAGAACACGTCCGTGGTGGGACTGCCAGCCAGGCCGCCGAACAGATAGGCATCGCGCAGCCGCCGCTTCGCCATGGAGTACGACAGGTCGCCAGTGAGCACCCAGCCGTTGCCGAAGTCGTACTGGTGATTCCACCCGGCGGAGAACAGCTTGTCCTTCTCCTTGATGTACTCGTTCTGCAGGATCGGCGCGATGTTGCTCATCGTGCCGGACGTGACGATCGGATACGGCGAAGCCGGCGATATGCCGACGTTGCTGTAGACCGGTACGCCATTGGTGTTGTACGGGCTGCTCGACCACTGCACGCCGTTCTTGTACTTGCGCTCGTTGAAGGTCGAGTAATAGAGGTCCAGCGTGGTGTGGTAGTGGTCGCCCGGCGCCCACTCCAGCACGGTCATCAGGCCGTTGCGCAGCTGGTTCTCCGATTGCGCGCGCAGCTGCATGCCTTCCTGCGAGAGCACGTTGTCCGGCAGGCCAGGCGTGTGCGAGCCGCCCCATTGCCCTTCGATGCCGTTGGGTCCGTTGTTCAGGCTCCACCACCACGCCTGGTACTGCTTCTCCTGAATCGGCGAATCCAGCTGCGCGAAGCCCACCGCCACGCCCAGCGTGTGGTCGAAGAACTGGTCGATGTAGGAGAAGCTCGCGCGATGCCCCATGTCGCCCACGCCCGAGCCCGGGTTGAGCTTGCCGTTAGTCGTGTGTTCGCCGCGCAGGTTCACGGCGATGGCGCGCTTGGGCAGATCCAGCGGCTTGATCGTATGCAGATCGACGGTGCCGGAGAGACCCTGGCCGACCAGGCTGGCGTCCGGGGTCTTGTAGACGGCCGCGCCGCTGATCAGCTCCGACGGATACTGGTCATATTCCACGCCGCGGTTTTCGCCGATGGTCGCCTGCTCGCGCCCGTTGAGCGTGGTACCGGCGAAGTCCGGCGACAGGCCGCGAATCGAAATGACGTTGGCGCGACCATCCACGCGCTGCGTCGCCAGGCCCGACAGGCGGGCCAGGCTCTCGGCGATGCTCGCATCCGGCAACTTGCCGATGTCCTCGGCCGAGATCGCCTCGATGATGCTGTCGGAGTTCTGCTTGGCGCGGATCGAACTCTCGATGCTGCCGCGGATGCCGGTGACGACCACTTCCTGCAGGTTGCTCACCTGCCCCGGCGCCGGCTTCTTCTTGGCTTGGTCGGCCTGATCGGGTGGCGTCTGCGACGGCTGCGCATGGTCGGCTGGCTTGGCCGGTGGCGGCGTCGCGTCCTGGGCGACGGCGACGCCAGACATCATCAACGCAGCGATGCAGGCGACGGCGAGCGGCCGGCGCGCGATGCCTTTGCTGGACCGCATGCGCGGCACGAAATCCTCGTTCATGCTCCTTCCTCCCTCTTTTGATGAGCGCTCCCCTGAGCGCAGGCACGCACGCAAAATCGGCGAGTCATCGCGAGATGCCCGCTTCTGTTTATCGATGCGCGCGCGAATTTGCGCGGAGAATGAGCGAGCGCCTGCGCGCCGTCATTCCGCGCCGCAACAACTTGCTGTGGAAGGATTCAGCTCGGTGAAAGCTGCGGGTACGGCATGTAAGCAAATACGAAGCGATACCCCTGCCACAGATCATCCTGCGCAACCGTCGGTTGCCAGGGAAACTACCCGGATATCAGGCGAACCGGATTTGCTCGGCGGGCACTACGGACATCCGCGTCCCGAACGTCTGCAGCCTCGCCAGCACCCAGTTGTGATGCGCGGTGATTTGCGCCGCGGTCAGCACGTCGTTGTCGATCGTGGTGTGCGCATCGCCAGCCAGCGTGACGTGGTAACCCAGCGCCAGCGCGCGGCGTACCGTGGTGTCGATGCAGAAATCGCTCTGCACGCCGCAGACCACCAGATGATCGATGCCGCGCTGCTGCAGCAGCTGGCCCAGCTCGGTCTCGTAGAAGGAATCCGGCGTGGCCTTGCGCACGCGCGGGTCGCCGGCCTCGGCATGCAGGCCGTCGGCCAGCTGCCAGCCCTCGGTGCCGTAGCGCAGCTCGTCCCCGTCCTCCTCGTGCTGGATCAGCACCACCGGCACGCCGGCCGCGCGGGCGCGGTCGATCAGCCCGTTGACGCGCGACAGCACCTCCTCGATGCCGGCCATGGCCCACGGTCCGGCGCAAAGCGCCTGTTGCATGTCGACGACGAGAAGCGCGGTGGTCATGGAGGCCAATCTTGGGTTGCCAAGAAGCCATCATAGAACCGACGACCTCGTCCATGTCCGCCGGCGTCAGCTAAAGATTCTGATAGCCCGTTCCGGCCCCCTCGGGCCTACTGCCCACGCCTTCCTCAACGAGCACGCGGACATGATCCGAACCACAGCCATGCAAGCAGCCCGGGCGCTCGCCGCCACGGCCCTGTGCCTGGGCGGCTGCAACGCCGCGCAGGCTTCCGACCATCTCGACACGCCATCGGTAATCGGCGACCCGCGCGCCGACATCGGCGACCTGTACGCCTGGACCTCGCCCGACGGCAAGCGCCTGAACCTCGTGCTGGACATCGTCGGGCACACCTTTTCGGACCGGCTCGACTACGTCCTCCACATCGATAGCGGCAAGCGCCTGGGCCACACCACCGCCACCACCGACATCGTCTGCCGCTTCCGTTCCGGCACCGACGTGGTCTGCACCGCTGGCGACGACAAGGCTCAGGGCGATCCCAGCGATCCGAAGGGGCTGGAAAGCGCGCATCACCGCTTCCGCGTCTTCGCCGGACAGCGCGACGATCCGTTCTTCAACAACGTCAAGGGCACGCGTGCCGCGTATGACAAGGCGCTGGCCGCACTCCACGCCGGCGCCCGCAGGGACGCCGCCGGCTGCCCGGCCTTCGACGCGGCCACGGTTCGCGTCATCGCCGACGAGTGGCGTCACACCCAGGGCGGCCCGGCCAAGAATCTGCTCGCCGGCTGGACGACCTCGGCCATCGCGGTCTCCATCGACCTGGACCAGGTCAACCGCGGCGGCCCGCTGCTCGCGGTATGGGCCAGCACCAACGGCCCGAAGCGCCAGATCGATCGCGCCGGGCGGCCGCTCACCGGCAATGCCTTGCTCGGCACGCTGGCGCCGGAAGAGATCAGCGACGCGTTCAAGGAAACCTATAACGCTGCCACGCCCGCGGATGGTGCGAAGTTCGTCGATGAGATCGCCAGCAACCTCGGCCTGTACGACGGCTTCGACGGCCAGTGCGGCAACCAGTGGCTGGCCGACGCCAAGGCGCCGGCCACCAAGCGCTATCACGCCCTCGCTGCGTTGCTCGCCGACGACCGGCTGTGGGTGAACGGCGCCTCCGCGACCTGCACCCAGTTCTTCGCGGTGGAGCGTGCCGCGCTGAGCGGCGAGCGTGCGCTGGCGAACGATTGCGGCGGACGCACGCCGAACTACAGCGCGTCCAACATCTATCGCTCGATGCTGGTCGACGGCACCATCCACAGCGTCAGCGACGGCCTGGAGCACGACGAACGCACCCATTCGGACAGCGTGTTTCCCTTCCTCGCGCCACCGGATGCACCCTCGGCCGTCGCTCCCGCCGGGGCTTATCAATGATCACGAATCGGCCGGCGCACTTCGTCGTCATGGCGATGCTCATCGCCTGCGCGCTGCCGGTGCAGGCGCATACGGGCACGGGCCTGGCCGGCGGCTTCCGCGCCGGCTTCGCCCACCCGCTGTCGGGCGCGGATCATCTGCTGGCGATGGTGTCGGTCGGCTTGTGGGGTGCCTTCCTCGGCCGTCCTCTGGTGCACGTGCTGCCGGTGGTGTTCCCCGTGATGATGGTCGGCGGCGCCATGCTCGGCATGTATGGCGCGGTTTTGCCGCCGGTGGAATGCGGCATCGCGCTGTCGGTACTGGTGCTGGGCCTGTGCATCGCCTTTGCATGGAAGGCGCCGGCCTGGGCGGCGATCGCGGTGGTGGCGGTGTTCGCGTTGTTCCATGGCTATGCGCATGGCCGCGAGTTGCCGGCTGCCGCCGATCCGGTCGGCTACAGCACCGGCTTCGTCCTCGCCACCGGCCTGTTGCATGTGGCTGGCATCGCGCTGGGGCTGCTGCACGCGCGTCCGGCCGGCCTGCTCGTCACGCGCTGGCTTGGCGGTGCGATTGGCATGGCGGGGCTGTATTTCCTGGCCGGAGCGGTGGCATGAGAGGCGGCGTGCTCGCGGCCACGCTGTTGTGCGCAGCACTCGGCGTGGCGCTCGCCTTCGCGCCGCGCCGTACCTGGCCGGTCTGCCTTGCGCTGCTGGCCGGCGCCACGATGCCGGGACTCGCCTTGCCGATCCCTCCGGCGATCGCTGGCGCGGCATTTCTGTGCGGCTGGGTCAGCGTGATCGCCTGCGCGGCAACGGTGCATCTGCCGCGAGGTCTGTCGCCTGGCCCCGCCATGCTGCTGTCGTTCAACGCCGGCCTGTGGAGCGGTGCGCTGGTCGCTCTCGACGGACATGGGCCCGATGTGTTCCACGCATGGTGCGGCGTGCTCGCCTTGCTGCCCGCCGCGCTCGCGCCGCGCTGGCGCCTCGCCGTCGCCGCCAAGGTGGTATCGAGCTGGCTGATCGCCATCGCCGTGCTCGCCGCTGCCCTGCCCTATCTGCCCGTCACCCCGGGCTACCTGCCGGATCATCTCGAATGAAGAAGATT
Source organism: Dyella sp. CR10 (assembly GCF_055814425.1). Taxonomy (NCBI): domain Bacteria; kingdom Pseudomonadati; phylum Pseudomonadota; class Gammaproteobacteria; order Lysobacterales; family Rhodanobacteraceae; genus Dyella; species Dyella sp. CR10. The sequence goes on along the minus strand of NZ_CP185986.1, from coordinate 1,055,823 downwards.
TGCATGTGGCTCGGCGGCGCCGTGCTTGCCTGGATCGCACTGCCGGCGGCCGCCCACGACTTCTGGCTGCAGCCACAAGCGTACTGGTCCGCGTCAGCGACCCTCGTGCCGCTGACGCTGCAAGTCGGACATGGCCCGTACCGGCAACGCTCACCGATCCCGGCGCGGCGCATCGTGCGTTTCCAGGCGATCGGGCCGGATGGCGACGTCATCGACCTGCGCACGCGATTGCATCTCGGCGCTGTCAGCGACGCGGACGCGTCGCTGACAGCGCCCGGTACCCACATGCTGGTGCTGGAAACCGATGATCGCGCGGTCACTTCGTTGCCCGCGATCCGCTTCAACGACTATCTCCACGCGGAGGGCCTGACGCCGGCGCTGGCCGAACGCGAGCGCACGCACCGCACCGACCGCGATGGCGCCGAACGCTACAGCCGCCATGCCAAGGCACTGGTGCAAATCGGTACACAAGCAGACGCCAACGCGGCCACACGAGCGCTCGGCATGCCTCTGGAGATCGTGCCCGAACACAGCCCTTACGCCTTGCCCCACCAGGACACGCTCCCTGTCCGCGTGCTCTACCTCGGCCGGCCGCTGCCCGGCGCACTGGTCAAACTGACCCGCCTGGAACACGACGAGAGCCCGCTGGAGACCCATCGCACCGATGCCGCCGGCCGCGCCACTTTCACCGTGCCGGCCAATGGCAGCTGGCTGCTCAACGTGATCTGGACGCGCCCGTTGCCGCCCGGTGAAGACGTCGATTTCGAGACCGATTTCGCCAGTCTCTCCTTCGGCTATCCCGCCCCGCCCTGAGTGCGGCATCCCTGCCGCGATCCGGCTATCCTGCGCCCATGTCCGCCTTCCACGTCGACCACTGGCTGAGCACGGATACCGTGGCGCTGCGCAATGTGCGCTGCGACGGCGCCTGCCGGCACCGCAGCGCGGAAGAGTGCGCCTCGTCGACCAACCTGGTGTTTCCCTATCGGGGCGTCTACGTGCGCCACGTCGGCAGCGACCAGTCGGTGGCCGATGCCAACCACATGCTGTTCTTCAACGCGGACGAGGCGTACCAGGTCAGCCACCCGGTCGACGGCGGCGATGCCTGCCTGTCGGTGGCGCTGCCGGATGCAATGCTCGACGAGCTGGCGCCGCGTCCGATCCTGCGCCACGGCGGCGACAAGGTCGGCTTCAACCGGCAGGCGCAGCCGATCGATCCGCGCGCGCAGGCGCTGGTCGCGCTGCTGCGCCATAACCTCGAACGCGACAGCATCGAGCCGCTCGAAGCGGAAGCCTTGCTGCTTACCCTGATCGGCCGCGCCCTGGGCCCGCGCAGCACGCGCGAACCTGCCGCCACGCATGCGCGGCGGCGCCTGGCCGATCGGGTGAAAGTGCTGCTCGCCAGCGATCTGTCACGACGCTGGACGCTGGCCGACATCGGCTTGGAAACCGGCTGCTCGCCGGTCTATCTCACGCAAGTGTTCCGGCAGGTGGAAGGCGTGCCGCTCTATCGCTATCACCTGCATCTGCGCCTCGCGCGCGCGCTGGACCTGGTGCCGGGCTGCGAGGATCTTTCGGCGCTGGCCGCGGACCTCGGCTTCTCCAGCCACAGCCATTTCGCCAATGCGTTCCGCCAGGCTTACGGGCGCACGCCGAGCGCCTTCAAGCAGACGACCTGAGATGCCCTGACATGACACGAGCCGCGGTCAACGCGGCCCGTGTGTTCGCCCATGACGCGTCAGCGTGCCGGCGCCGTCGAGGCATGCGCCTCGCGCAGCTTTTCCGCACACTCTTCGCAACACACTTCGACGGTCCTGCCGCCGATCTTCACCTGGATCGCGCTCGCATCGAGCTCGCAATCGCAGGCGGCACAGGTTTTCTCAGACATGGCTTTGGCTCGCTGGTGACACCCGACGTCCGGGTGAGTGTCATTGAGCCATCGGGGAGGACGCGACGCTGTCAGATTCTTTAGCGATCCGACGATGACGCGCCTCAGGCGCCCCTGGCGCGCTGCGCCTTGCGCCGGGCCGCCTTTGCCTTCTCTTCCATCTGCGCCTTGTAGGCCCCCAGCAATGCCGGCAGCAGCCCGGGAAAGCGCTGGTTGATCTCCGCGCAGCGCGTGGTGTTGCGCATCTCCACGCCATGGCGCTCGCTGCGGATCAGGCCGGCCTCGCGCAGCGCGCGGAAATGCTGGGAAAGCGTGGACTTGGGAATCTCGCGGTCTTCCAGTTGCAGGAAGGCCGAGCAGCTCGTGCCGTGCTCGCTCGCGCTCAGCCCGGCGTAGATGGCCGCCCGCGCCGGGTCGGCCAGCGCGTGGAGGATGCCTTCCACGGTGACGTCTTCGATGGCGGGGTGAACGAGCGGTCGCATGGCCGTCATCTTAGCAGCCCTTGACTTTGAGTTCGTTAGTTCATAAGTTGCGAACTACTGGATTACTGAACCCGTCAGTACACCTCCCACTCCACCTCAGGAATACCCCGTCATGAGCAAGCTCAAAGGCAAAGTCGCGCTGGTTACCGGCGCCTCCAAGGGCATCGGCGCCGGCATCGCCAAGGCGCTGGCCGCCGAAGGCGCCGCCGTGGTCGTCAACTATGCGTCCAGCAAGGCTGGCGCGGATGCCGTGGTCGACGCCATCACCAAGGCCGGCGGCAAGGCCGTCGCCGTGAAGGGCGACGTCTCCAAGGCCGCCGACGCGCAGGCCATCGTCGACGCCGCCGTCAAGGAGTTCGGCCGCCTCGACGTACTGGTCAACAACTCCGGCGTGTATGAGTTCGCGCCGCTGGATCAGATCAACGAAGAGCACTACCACAAGCAGTTCAACGTGAACGTACTGGGCCTGCTGCTGACCACCCAGGCCGCTGCCAAGCACATGAATGATGGCGGCAGCGTCATCAACATCGGCTCGCTGGTCACCCGCATCGTGCCGGAAGGCAGCGCGGTCTACACCGCCACCAAGGGTGCGGTCGACGCCATCACCGGCGTGCTCTCGCGCGAGCTTGGCCCGCGCCAAATCCGCGTCAATGCGCTCAACCCCGGCATGGTGGAAACCGAAGGCACTCATGCCGCCGGCTTCATCGGCTCGGATTTCCATTCGCACGCGATCGCGCAGACCCCGCTGGGACGCATCGGCCAGCCGCAAGACATCGCTTCCATCGCGGTGTTCCTGGCTTCCGACGATTCGTTCTGGTTGACCGGCGAGAAGCTGTACGCCGGCGGCGGCGTGCGCTGAGTCATTGCCCATGCCGGCACGGGTGCGGGCGCAAGCGAGCTCCGGCTCACTTGCGCTCACACTCTTCGTGCGGCAGCCACGCGAAGCCGTGCCCTTCTCGCCGTACTCGCCCGATGCCCGGAAACGGCGCATGCGCCGCGGCTAGCCAGTCGCCGCGTTCCGCCGCCTCCGCCAGCAGGCACTCCCGCGCATCGCTGGCACGTGCCGGCTCGCTGTCATAGCGGATCGCCAGCCGCGGCTGCGCCAGTTGCACCGGCGCCACATGCAATACGTCGCCGCAGATCACCAGGCCTTCGCCACCGCGTTCCACGCGAAAACCGGTATGGCCTTGCGTATGCCCCTCCAACGCCAGCGCACGGATGCCGTGCACCGGCTGTTCGCCCGGAGTGAACGTCCGCAAGCGCCCCGCATCCATGTACGGCCGCAACGAAGCGATCGCGCCATCGAACGTGGCGCGCACGCTCTCATCCACGCGCGCGCGGCGCTCGCTGTCGCACCAGAACGCCACCTCGCGCGCATCCACCCACACCGTCGCGGTGGGAAACACGCGGCGCCCCTCGCGCGCGATGCCGCCGACGTGATCCGGGTGCAGATGCGTGAGCAAGACCGCGTCGACGTCCTCCGGCACATAGCCCGCCTCGCGCAACGAAACTTCCAGCTTTCCCAATCCCGCTCCCTGAAGGTCGCCGGCGCCCGCATCGATCAGGATGCGCGCCTCACCGGTGTCGATCAGGAAAGCGTTGACCGCGCTACGCACCACCGGCGCCAGGCCGGCTTGCGCCAGCAAGGCATCGACCTGCCCTGGTCGCTCGCCGATCAGCAGGCGCCCGGCAGGCAGGTCGAACTGGCCATCCGAAAGCGCGATCACCCTCGCGTCGCCCCATGCCATCGCGAAGAAGCTGCGCTTGAACGATGGCATGAGCGCGGCGGTGGCGCGGGACGAAACCGGAACGGTCGGACACATGGCTGATCCTCGTCATCAAGAGGCCGCCAGGATGCGTAGCCCGCCACGGCGCGAACACTGATGAAAACGTACTGCGCCCGTTCACTTCCGTCAGGGGGGGCCGATCCGCTCGTCACTCAGCCATTGCACGGCCAGATCGGCGATCGCGCGCAGACGATCCATGCGGCGCAGATCGCGGTGATAGCCCATCCAGACATCGCGTCCGGGCGGCATCTCGCCGAGATCGACCTCGCGCAGCCCGGGCGTCTGTTCGCCCACCGGGCGGGGCAGCACCGCCACGCCCATGCCGCGTGCGCACAGCCGCGCCTGCACCTCGCGGCTATTGGTGGTGAACACGCTGCGCGCCCGCGGCAGCCGCTCGTGCAGCCACGGCACGTCCGGGTACTGCAGGCGGCTGGTGTCCATGGCCAACAGGGCCGAGCCCTCGCCGTCCTCCGCCGGATCGCCCGCATCGCTCGCCACGTAGACGGCGTAAGACACGCGCATCAGGCGACGCTGCACGATATCTGCCTCGTCGAACGGCACCACTCGAAACACGATGTCGGCCTCGCGCCGCGACAGATCGAACAGCCGCGTATCGGCGATCAGTTCCGGCACGATGCGCGGATGCCGTCGCCCCAGCTCTTCCAGTACCGGCGGCAGCACATAGGCCGCGAACCAGGCCGGCGCGGACAGGCGCAACACGCCTTCGGGCGAATCGCTCTCGCCGGCCAGACGCCGCTGCAAGGCCAGCGCGCTCGCCTCCATGTCTTCGGCCAGGCGAAGCACCGCGATCCCCGCCTCGGTCAGCACCGCGCCCTCGTTATGGCGCTGAAACAGCGTCTGGCCCGTCGCCTCTTCCAGCGCGCGCAGGCGGCGCCCCACGGTGGGATGGCTGATGCCCAGCGAACGCGCGGCCGCGCCCAGGGATTGCTGGCGCGCCACCGCGAGGAAGATCCGTACGTCGCTCCATTCCATCTGCCTTCTCCTTCGGCCGGAACGGCAATGTGCGGCATGGCCGTGAGCGACGCAATGCACCGTGGTCTATCATCGCCGCTCACCACTTCGCACCCGGCAAGGATCGCCGCATGTCGACCTCCCCGCTGCAGCCCCACCGTCTCTCCGCAATCAAGCACCGCCTGCCGTCCAAGGCATGGGCAGCGAGGCGCAATGCGCGCAACGACGGCGAGTTCGAGAACGAGCTCGTACTGTTCCACGACGGCGATCTGCGGCTGGATCAGCTCGACCTGGACATGGCACGCAACGAAGACGGCGAGTATCCGTTCCTGTTGCTGGTCGCCGGCAACCTGCGCGTCGATGGCGCCATCACCAACGAGGAAACCGACGGCGCCATGGGCCTCATCGTGCTCGGCGACCTGCATGCGCGCGACATGGTCGTCGGCGGCCAGGAGATCTATGTCACCGGCAACGTGCATGTCGACGGCCTGTTCTGGGGCGACTACAACCATGGCGACCTCACCGTGGAAGGCGACGTGCGCGCCGCGCTGTTCATCGATACCGATCAGTATCACGTGAATGTGGCAGGACGACTCGACGCCGTGCGGCACCTGAGCCAGTGGGACGAGCAAAGCCAATGGCAGGATCTGGAAACGCACGACCCGTCGGCGTTCATGGAGCCGGACTGCCTGGACGATGCGGACGACGGCCTGGCGCTGGATCGCGAAGCGATCCTCGCGCGCGTGCGCTCGAAGCGTCCGGTGTTTCGCGCCGAACATCTCGTCGCCGTATCGGCACCGGCCATCCCTCTCGCCTTTCCCGACACGTCGATCGCGCCGGCCAACATCGATCGCCTCGCCTCGCCGACCTGGCTGCCGGCGCCCGCACCGGACGAAGTCAGCTCGCGCTACGCGTTCTGGCATGGCGACACGTTCTGCCGCGTGCTCGCCTTCGCGCCCGCCGCGCAGGAGAACGCCTTCCGCATCGTCTACCTGCAAGGCGACGACTACGCGGTACGCCTGCGCAGCGACCGCACTCGTACGACCGAAGGCGCGCCGGCCTGGGTGTTCGCCGCGCACGTGCGCCGCGTCAGCGACGAGGAAACACCCTGGGAACCCTGCGGCACGGATGCGCCCGAAGCCGTGCGCACATTCCTCGGCACGGCGTGGCTCACGCTGCTGAGCGGCATGTCCACCTTCGAATACGCACGGCATCTGATCCGCGCCGAAGACGTGCATGCCTTGCTGGCCCTGCCCGTCACGGCGCCCTACGACGACTTCTACGACGAAGACCGCACCGGCTTCTGGGCCGGCCCGCTGTTCTGTTCGTTCCGCCGCGAGGGCGAGCTGTACAAGGGCGAACCTCAGTCGGCCATGCTGCGGCTGGTGCGCGAGTACGCCGCCGGTGGCAGCGGCGAGGAACGCCGCGAAGTGTTCCTGTATACCGTGCAGCGCCAGCTGGACGGCAGCGAATGCGTCGCCATCGGCTACCGCCCGACCGAGGACGACAGCTCGGTGCCCTTGAGCTACATCGCCAGCAGCGAAGCGCTGCGGCAGGCGGTGCGGATCTTCGAGCGGGGCCGGCGCATGCTGCTGCGCTACAACGCGAGGCTGCTGGCGGGCGATATTCCCTACGCCGCGGAAGGATTCGCGATCGCGTCATGGAAGAAGCAGGGCTACCTATGACGCCCGCCGCTGCATATCGCGCGGACTGCCACGGCAAGGCCGGCCGCAACGTCAAAGTGGCTATGTCAAACATGGCAAAAGTGGCTATTCAAGCAAACCACTTGTCCACGTAGCTTCTGTCGCGTCCCTCCACTGTCGAGATGCGCCATGCAAGTCACGGTAAGGCTCCTGCTCTGCGCCGCCATCGCCTCCGGCCTCGCCTGTCCGGCCTCGTGGGCCGAGCAGGCGCCCGTCGCTCCGTCCGTATCCCGCGCCGACGGCAGTCATGATTTTGATTTCAACCTCGGCACCTGGCATACCCACATTCGCCGGCTCAAGCAGCCGTTGTCCGGACATGTCGACTGGGTCGAGATGCGCGGCACCGTCCGGGTGAACCCGATCTGGAACGGCAAGGCGCAAGTGGAGGAGATCGAAGCGGATGGTGCCGATGGCCGCTTCGAAGGCATGACCGTGTTCCTCTACGATCCGGCTCACCGCCAATGGCGCCAGTACTTCGCCAACAGCGACGATGGCACGCTGGAAACGCCGTCCGTCGGCCGCTTCGAACACGGCCAGGGCCAGTTCTACAGCCAGGAGCTCTACGCAGGCCGCGCCGTGTTGCTGCGCGGCACCTGGTCGAACATCTCGCCGGATGCGCACCGCTACGAGCAGGCCTACTCCGACGACGGCGGCAAGACCTGGGAAACGAACTTCATCGCCGACCTCACGCGCGTAAAATCCGGCGAGGCGGTCACCGCGATGAAGCCGGTAGGCGATACGCCGGGCCAGCGCGACTTCGACTGGCAGCTCGGCGACTGGGACATCCATATGTCGCGCATGCGACACCCGCTTTCCGTCCGGCAGGACTGGACGCCACTCGACGGCAGCGTGCGCGTGCGCAAGCTGTGGAACGGCCGCGCCAATCTCGCGGAAATCGACACGCAGGGACCGTCCGGTCACCTGGAATTTCTCTCGCTGCGCCTGTTCAACCCCACCGCGCACCAGTGGAGCCTGAATTTCGTCAGCAGCAACAGCGGCGTGTTCGGCTCGCCGATGATCGGTGCCTTCGCCAACGGGCGCGGCGATTTCTATGACCAGGAACCGTACGACGGCAGGGCCATACTCGCGCGCTTCTCGTTCCTCAATCTCGCCGAAGGTTCGAACCGCGACGAACAGGCGTTCTCCGCCGATGGCGGCAAGACCTGGGAGATCAACTGGATCAATGCATCGAAGCGGATGGCGCCGGTGGCAAGCCACGCCACGGATGCCAAGCCCGCACCACACTCACCCTGATCGGCCTCGCCGGCGCAGGCCTGCCTTGCACGCCTGCGCGTCAATGCAGCGGGCGCCGCGAGCGCAGTCTCCGCTCGAGTTCCCGCAACTGTCCCGTGCGCAGCCGCTCGCGCAATTCGCTCGGCGAAGCGCCCAGCACCTGGCGGAACGCGTCCGTCATATGGCTGTGGCTGCTGAAACCTACGTCGCAGGCAAGCGCGGCGAGGTCTTCCTCGCCATCGCCCAGCCGCCCCAGCGCCGTGCCCAGCCGCTGCTGCAGGCGGAACTGGCGCAGCGACTGCCCGGTGCCCTGGCGGAAGATCCGACACAGATGAAACGGCGAACAACCTGCCAGCCGCGCCAGCCCGTCGACGTCGAGGTTGTCGCCTGGACGCGCGACGATCGCCTCTTCCACGCGACGCACCTGGCCTCGCGCATTCGCGCTCCTTACCGCCGACAGCGGCACACGGTCACCTGCCATGAGTCCGTCGAGAACCGCCAGCACGGCTTCCTCGGCATCCAGCGCATCGACGCCACGACGCATCCCCGCCAGCATTTCCACGTGCGCCTCCTGCAGCGGCATGTCGTGCGGAAACTCGCGGCAGTCGGGTGCGCTCGCGCCAGCCAGCCCCAGCGCATCGAGCCAGGCTTCGTCCATCAAGACGTCAGTGCAGCAGGCGCAACCCTGGTGATCGGGATGCGTGACGCGATACTCCACGTCCTTGCCGATGAACACCACCTGCCCCGGCCGCGCGAGACACGCCTGCTGGCCGATGCGCAGCGCGAACGCGCCGCATCGCGTGAACAGGAACCGCCCCGGCTCACCGCCGCCACCGCCGCAGTTCACGCGCGGGTAGCGGCACTCCTGGTTGATCACGTCAACGTGAGGGGAACGCAGCACCGTCTGCAAAGTCGCCATGACCGAAGGCCCCCGCCGGCATCCGCGGCCGATCATACGCCCGCGCCAGGCCGATAAAGCGGCCACGCGCACGAAAGCACGTTTCCGGAAGCGCCCGCCGGAGACACCGCGCATCCTGGCTGATTTCCCTGGAAAAAGCGCGCGTTTCGCGCGGCCGGACGAAGCACGTTTCCGGAAGCGCTCCGCCACCCTGGGCGCCCAAGCTGCACCCGCGGCACCCACCGTCCCCACCGTTTTTTCAAGCACATGCACACTCACCAGGAGGGCGTTATGTACAAGACGTTCTGCGGTCTGTTGTTTGCCTGTTCCACCCTCGCCGCCGCGCAGGCGGCCGAGCCGCCCGGCCAGGATCTGCTCGGCTTCGGCCCTAACCCCGCGCTGTATCCGAAGCATTCCCGCCCCTTCGGCAAGAGCATCTATGGCTGGGCCGACCGCTCGCTCCAATGGCTGTACGCCCAGCCGTTTGCCAGCAACCCGTTCTTCGACAATACCGGCGCGCTATGCGCGGTAAACCAGGACGGCCCGGTCTGGAACCTGCCGCCGGCCTCCATGCAGATGATGATGGCCGGCAACGTGTCGCGCACCTGCACCCTGCCGCACGACAAAGCCGTGCTGCTGATGATCGGCTTCGTCAGCGACACCTATCCGTGCCCGGACCCGAACTTCGGTCCCAAGCCGGGACAGTCGCTCTATGACTTCCTTGTCGCGGACGCCAAGACCTACATGATGATGGGCAGCATGAGCGTCTCCCTCGACGGCCGCCCGCTGCGCGACGTGATGGACTATCTCTACACGTCGGAGAACGTGTTCTCGCTCAAGGGCGATGCCAGCCTGCAGGCCACCTTCGATCCATGCATCACCACGAACTGGCAGCCCGCGGTGAACTATGGCTATTACCTGATGTTCCGCCCGCTGCGCCCGGGCCAGCACACCATCGTGCGCACGATGACGGACATGAAGGGGATGACCAACACGCTGACGTATTACCTGACGGTGCAGTAACGGTAGCGCAGCGAACCCCAACGTGACGACAGCGTGCCAGGTCCGTTGGGGTTCGCCGATGGCTCACCCCAACCTACGTTGCTCGGGATCCTGCCTCGGCTACTACGCGCCGCGCCTCCAGCACCGCCTCCACATATCCGCGAATGATCGCCTCGCTCACGGGCAGCGAATCGTCCACGGAGTTGCGTGCATGTCTCTGCGACGTCGTCATCCATTGCTCGAACCCGGAGCGATCTCCCGCCAGCGCCGCCCGCAACGCCAGGCATCGTGGCCACAGATGCGGCTCCTCCCACGCGGCGTAGCGGGGCAGCAGATCGTCGGTCAGTGCGCTGGCATCGCCCGTGTGCATCGCGCGGGCGAACGCCAGCTCGGTACGCACGCATGCCGCCAGCGAACGGACCGCCGTTCTCTGCCGGCTGTCCGTGGCCGCCAGCAATGCTTCCACCACCGGCTGCATCGCCGCAGCCGCCGCCCATTCGCCGCGATGCAAGCTCGCCTTGAGGCGGAACCACAGGCCGACCAGCGACAACGGAAACGGTTGTTGCTCCACCGCGGCAAGCTCGCTCTCCGGCAGGCGATCCGCCGTGCAGCCGAACAGGGAGCGCGCGATGACCCGGTACTGAGGCGTGTCGAACTGCGGCGCACGATCGCGCAGCAGACGCCAGATCCACATGCCATCCGTCGGCTTCGCACCGGCGCGCGGAATCAGATTGGCAATCGCGAAGGCGAGGTTCATGCCCGCCACCAGCACGGCGATCCAGCCCCAGGAGAAGGCCGCCAGCGGCCAGCTCGCCAGCCACGCTGCCGCGGCGGCCACGGCGTTCGCCGCGGGACCGCCGGCCATGAAGGCCAGCAGTGCACGGCGGTGACGATGCGCGGGATCGCCCAAGGCGATGACCGCGCCTGCCGGCTCGCCCTTCAACGGCCTGCGCCAGCGCACCCGCCAGCCGCGCCGCATCGGCATCACCTCGAGCGCCGCCACGCGCACGCGCACCGCCTTCATGCCACCGCGCCGCGCGGCGAACCAGTGACCCAGCTCATGAATCAGCGCGCAGGGATAGATCAGCGCGAGGCACAGGAAGGCGCCGGCGAATGCTGCGCCCTCGGTATGGATGCTGGCGTACTTGGTGCACAGCAGGCCGGCACAGAAGAACACCGCGAGCTGCAAGGTGGTCGCAACGCCGTAGCCAAGGCGTGCTCGCCAGGTTTCTCTGGTGACTCCGGCGGTGGTGCCCGGTTCCGGTCGTTGCGTATCGCTGTCCATAGCTTTCCTTCTGGCGTACCGGCAGCTTAGCCGGCGCATGCGCGGCGAGGCATAAGCCTACGACGCGCCATGGTCCGACGACGCATCGCGCTTCCCGCTGAACAAGGCACGCCCCGCGAACATCCCGCCGACGAACTCCAGCTGCAACCGCTCCCGATCGCGCTCGCGCAGGCGCTGGCCGATCGCGTCGATTTCCGCCGGATCGACGCCGAGCCTCTCCAGAGCCGCCCTGCCCAGCAGTACGGCCGATTCGTAGGTCTCGCGTATCTCCACATCGGCACCGGCCTTGATCAGGGCGATGCTGTGGCGGCGATCGACGGCGCGCACCAGCACCGGCACCAGCGGGAACTCGGCCTTGATCAGCTCGGTGATGCGCGTGCCCTCGTCGGCCTTGTCCACGCACACCAGGATCACGCCGGCGCGGCCGGCGCCGGCGGCCTCGAGGATGTCCAGGCGGGTGCCGTCGCCGTAGTAGACCTTGAAGTCCAGGCTGCGCGCGGTATCGATCATCTCCACGTCGGTGTCAATGATCGAGATGTCGTAGCCGCGCTCGAACAGGAACTGGCTGGCGATCTGGCCGACGCGGCCGAAGCCGATCACCAGCGCCGCACCGTTCAGGCCATCCGGCCGCTCATAGCCGGCAGTCGATGGTTGCAGGCGTGCGCGGATCGCGTTCAGCAGCGCGATCGCCAACGGCGTCAGCACCATGGACAGGATGATGATCGCGGTGAGCTGGGCATGCTGCTCGGCGTTGATAATCCCCGCCGCGGCAGCCGCGGCGTACAGCACGAAAGCGAACTCGCCGCCCTGCGCCATGAACACCGCGCGGTCCACCGCTTCGCGATGCGAAGAGCGGAACAGTCGCGCCACCGCGTAAATCACCAGCGCCTTGGCGACCATGTAGCAACACACATAGAACAGGATCGTGCGCCAGCTCGCCGCTACCACGCGCAAGTCCAGCGACATGCCCACCGCGATGAAGAACAAGCCGAGCAGGATGCCGCGGAACGGTTCCACATCCGCCTCCAGCTGGTGCCGGTACGAGGACTCCGACAGCAGCACCCCGGCCACGAACGCGCCCATCGCCATCGACAGGCCGCCCAGTTCCATCAGGTAGGCCGAGCCCAGCACCACCAGCAGGGCGGCGCCGGTCATCACTTCGCGCGCCCGTGCGCTCGCCAGCAAGCCGAACATGGGATTGAGCAGGTAGCGCCCCGCCAGCAGCAAGCCGGCGATCGAGCCCGCGCCGATGGCCACCCCGCGCCAGTCGATGCCGTGATGCGCCGCGGCGCTGCCCGGCGCGATCGGCGCCAGGAAGGCCACCGCCGCCAGCAGCGGCACGATCATCAAGTCCTCCAGCAGCAGCACGCAGACGATGCGCTGGCCGCTGGGCTCGTTCACCTCGCGCCGTTCTTCCAGCAGCTGCATCACGATCGCCGTGGAGGTCAGCACGAAACCCGCACCGGCCACGAACGACGGCGCCACCGGATAGCCGGTCAGCACGCCCACCGCAGTGAGCGCGACCGCGCACACCAGCACCTGCGCCAGCCCGAGCCCGAAGATCTGCCGGCGCAGGCTCCACAGGCGCGAGGGATGCATTTCCAGGCCGATCAGGAACAGGAACATCACCACGCCCAGCTCCGCCACCTGGAGGATGGCGCCGGGATCGTTGAAGACTTTCAGCCCGAACGGGCCGATCGCCAGGCCGCCGGCCAGGTAGCCCAGCACCGCGCCCAGCCCGAGCCGCTTGAACAGCGGCGCGGCGACCACACCGGCCGCGAGCAGCGTGATGACCGGCAACAACGCCACGCCCTGGTGCTCCACCGCCATGCCCCGCTTCCCCTCGCCGGATTCGTGGCGCGCAGCGTAGCAAAGCGCGAGGCGCGGCTGGGCGCTGCCACCGCGATGCTTTTCCGGTCGCGGATTTTTGCGATATCCGCCGCCGCACGTTACGTTTTGCGTCAGCCGCGCCGCGCGCGATGCCGCATCCTTCGCGCACGCCGATACGATCCGGCGACACGATCACCGGATGGGGAGACAAGGCATCGTGATGACCTTGACCAAACGCTTCGCCGCAGCGGCGTGCGCATTGCTGCTGGCAAACGGCACCTACGCGGCGGCAGCGCCGACGCGCAACATCACCATCAATGTCGCACGCCCCACCCAGGCGCGCAGCGGCTTCGAAACCTTTTCCATCGGCTCGGACTACCCAGGCACGCTGCAGCGCGAAGACAGCCTCGCGCAGCTCAAGACCGTGCGCGAGGAACTGGGCTTCCGCTATATCCGCTTCCACGCGATCTTCCATGACGTGCTCGGTACCTACCGCGAAGACCACGGCAAGCCGGTTTACGACTGGACCCGGATCGACGCGCTCTACGACCACCTGCTCGCCATGGGCATCCGCCCCTTCGTCGAACTCGGCTTTACTCCAGAAGCGATGAAGACGTCGGACCAGCGCATCTTCTACTGGAAGGGCAACACTTCGCATCCGGATCCGGCGAAGTGGAGCGCGCTGATCGACGCCTTCGCGCGCCATCTGCAGCAACGCTACGGCCGCGACGAAATCCGGCGCTGGTATTTCGAGGTGTGGAACGAACCCAACCTCGCCGGCTTCTGGGAAGGCGCAGATCAGGCGGCCTACTTCGCGCTCTACGACGCCACCGCCCGCGCGCTCAAGCGCGTCGACCCGCAGTTGCGCGTCGGCGGACCGGCGACGGCGGGCGCGGCCTGGGTACCGGAGTTCATCGCGCACGCCGCGGCCGCCAAGGTGCCCGTCGACTTCGTGGCCACGCACACCTACGGCGTCGACGGCGGTTTCCTGGACGAGCAAGGCAAGGAAGACACCAAGCTCTCGCCCTCGCCCGACGCCATCGTCGGGGACGTGCGCCACGTACGGGAACAGATCCAGGCCTCGGCGCACCCCGGCCTGCCGCTCTACTTCACCGAATGGAGCACCAGTTACACGCCGCGCGACGCGGTACACGACTCGTATGTCAGCGCGGCCTACATCCTCGCCAAGCTCAAGGCAGTCGATGGCGTGGCGCAAGGCATGAGCTACTGGACCTTCAGCGACTTGTTCGAAGAACCGGGCCCGCCCAGCGCGCCATTCCAGGGCGGCTTCGGGCTGCTCAATCCGCAGGGCATCCGCAAGCCCGCCTACTTCGCCTACAAGTACCTGCACCAGCTCGGCGAACGTGCGCTGCCGATGGATGACCCGGAAAGCATCGCGACCTGGGACGGCACTACGCTCAAGACGCTGGTGTGGCGTTTCCGCCAGCCCGAGCAGACGCAGAGCAACCGCTCCTTCTACACGCGCGTGCAGCCGGCCGCGGCGGCACCAGGCATCCGCTTCGCGCTCAAGGGGCTGCGCCCCGGCGATTACCGCGTCGCGATCCGCCGCACCGGTTTCGATGCCAACGATGCGTACACCGCGTATCTGCGCATGGGTTCGCCCGCTTCGTTGAGCGAGGCGCAACTGGCGCAGCTGCGCGAAGCGACGGCGGACCAGCCGCGCACCAGCCAATTGCATGTCGACGCATCCGGCAACGCTGAACTGTCGGTGCCCATGCACGACAACGACATCGTGCTTGTCGAACTGACGCCCGCCGCAAAACCCTCGAGCTGACACTTCGCCGCATCGTTCGCCGTTCAGTACACGCTTGAATCCTTGTCCTTCATCGCATCCAGGAATGCGGTGAACGAGGGGAAAAGCAGTGTGAGATTGTCGAAGCTGTCCAGGACCGGATCCTCGGCGGGCAGCGCGCGCTCGTGGTCCCAGAAGTAAACCTTGCCGTTGTGCTCCGAGTCACGTCCGCAGTCGAGCAGATACAGATTGCCGCCGGGATCGTCGGCCACCGGCACGAAGCCCGCGGGGATGTACTCCTCCAGGTGTTCCATCATCGCGGGGATGTACCTGCGCGGACTCGGTGCAAGCGTCGAGAAATACGACACGAGCAATGGCCCCAGCGGCGTCTGCGCAAGAAAGCCTTCGCTGAAACAGCCACCGTTGTATCGCCGCAGAAAGTCCGCGTAATCAGTCGGGCATGCCAAGCCACGCGCGCGGAAAAACTCGTCGATCGCTTGATCGGTAGCGCCGTCGTACCGGACCGACGAGTGGCTATGCCTTGAGTAAGTGAGCTCTCTCATCTTCTCATTCGGTTATTCAGCGAGTTCGGCACGGCATGCCCCATTCGAATTACGCCACGTACTGCGCATATATCGACAGAGCCCCGAGCACGATGGTCAGCAGCGACAGCAACCGTTCGGCGAAGCCCCTGCGCACGCCACGCCGCATAGTGTCCTCTACGATCTGCCTCGGCGTCTTCGTCAAGTAGCGCCAGCGCTGTCCGATCGTCATGCTTCCCAGCCACGACATCATCATTGCGGCAAACAGCAGGTGTCCGCGCGCATGGCCATCGCGCTGCACGGCCAATACCAAGCAGATCGCCACCCCAGCGCCGGCCAGCGTGAACACGATGACGCTACGGCGGTCGTGAAGTCCCAGCCACTGCGCGAGCATGGCATTCCCCCCGCCCTTCATCCGGTGGTCTTCGCCGCGGCGCGCCGGCCAGGCCAGCGCAGCTCGGTGTCCCCGGGCGCCACCTCGCGCCCGTCCTGCGCCTGCGGCCGCATCTTCTGCAAAGGTTTTCCGGTCGCCTTGTCCACAAGGCTCACCCGCGGCTCCTTGCGCATGAAGAAGAAGTCCTCGCCCCATTGCCGCAGGGCCACCAGCACCGGGAACAGGCCCTGACCTTTCTCGGTGAGCACGTACTCCTGGTAGGGCCCGCCATCGGCCGCCGGCACCGCTTCCATGATGCCGTGCGCCACCAGATGGCGCAGGCGCGCGGCAAGGATGTTCTTGGACAGGCCCAGGCTCTTCTGAAACTCGCCGAAACGGCGCATGCCGTCGAACGCATCGCGCACGATCAGCAGCGACCAGCCGTCGCCGATCGCGTCCATCGGACGGGCGACACCGCACAGCGAGTCTTCCTGGGTAACGCGTTTGACCATGGTCGAGTTCGGTCCGCAACGGCGACAGTGGTTGCAACATAAAACCGGACTTGCTACAAAGGCAACAGGTTTCAACTTGAAACCTATGACGCTACCCGCTCGACGGTGGCGGCACGCATCCGTTTTCGCAACCGCAGGCACCCGCGCCGGGTGAGGGCATGCTGCGCCCGCACGCCAGGCTTCCCTCCCTACTTCGAGACGAGACCATGATCCGCCCAGACGAGACGTTCGACGGCACGTTTCCGTTCGCACCCCGCTTCACTGACGCCCCCGGCTTTGCCATGCACTACGTCGATGAAGGCCCCGGCGACGGCGACGTGGTGCTCTGCCTGCACGGCGAACCCACGTGGGGATACCTGTTCCGCCATCTCATCGCAAGGTTGCGGCCTGCATACCGCGTCGTCGTGCCCGATCACATGGGCTTCGGCAAAAGCGCCACGCCACCGGAGCGCAGCTACTGGCTGCAGGATCACATCGACAATCTTGAACACTTCGTGCTTGCGCTGAACCTGCGCGGCATCACGCTGGTGCTGCACGACTTCGGCGGGCCCGTGGGCATGGGCCTGGCCGCGCGACGCCCGGAACGCATCCACCGCATCGTCTCGGTCAATGGCCCCACGCCGTTCGGACAGGCCAGCCTGCTGGAACGGCTGACGGCTAACGCACAGGAAGCGCCCTGGTTCCAATGGATTGTCCGTGCCGACGCCGAAGGCCGCCTCGATCCGGTGCTCGATGAACTCGGCTACGGCATCCTCAGCACGCTCAAGCTCAACGGCTTCCAGAACCATGCGCTGATCGACGACACCTGGTTGCGCGCTTACGGCTCACCTTTCCCGACACCCTCGCAATGCCTGGGCGCCATCGGGTGGGCGAAAGGTTTCGCGCAGGGCATGCATCGCTTTGAGGTACCGGACGAGGCCGCCCGTCGCGCGATCCAGGCCGTGCCAGCCATGGCGATCTGGGGCATGGCGGATCGCACCTTGCACGCGCGACACTTCCTGCCGCTGTTCACCGAGCTGTTTCCCTTGGCGCCGGTGCATGAGCTCGAAGGCGTCGGCCATTACAGCTTCGAGGACGCGCCGGACGCCATCGCACATCGGGTGAGCAGCTTCCTGCAGCGGACCTAGAGGGGCACGCGCCTTGCCTCAAGAGGCTTCGGCCGGAAGGTGGCAATATCGGGCGAGCGTGGTGGCGTGGGCATCCGCGCACTGGACGACCGGTGAAGCATCGAGGAGCAGGCATGAAGACTTTTCTCCAAAGCGTCCATCCTGTGCTGATGGCGCGGGATGTGACGGACTCGGTGCGCTTCTATCAGGATCTGGGCTTCGACCTGCTGTTCCAGGACCTGCCGGAAGCGCCGAAGTACGCCGGCATCCGCCGTGACCATGTCGAGCTGCATCTTCAATGGGGCGATCCGACGCAATGGGCCTATCCGACGGATCGCCCCGCTTACCGCTTCCTCGTCGAGGACGTCGATCGGCTGTACGAGGAGTTCGCCGGCAGCGGCCGGATCGACGCGGATGCCGACCGTGCCGGTCCGTGGTCGGTCCCGGCGGAAACGCCGTGGGGTACGCGCGAGTTTCACCTGCGCGATCCCGGCGGCAATGTGCTTCAGTTCTATCGGGTGTCGTAGCCCGCGTTTCGTTCGCCACATCGCGAACAGGCGTCTGCGGCGCGGCGGCGCGGCGTGTGGTTCCGGCCGGACTACTGCGCCGGCCTGGCCGCATCCGCTTCGGCCATCCGTGGGGCCGGATGATCGCCGTTCTGGTGCAACACCAGGCCGCTCACCTTGCCATCCTTGCCGCGCTGGAAGCTGATGCCGACGCCGATGCTCCAGATGTGAAATTCATCCTTGGCGCTGGCCGAAAGCTCGAGCGCATCCTGCCCCGTGTTCTGCACGAACAGCCGATCGCCCTGGCGCGAGATGGTCATGATGGCGCGCGGCGCGAGCTCGTAGCGGCCGACATAATCGTCCAGAGTCTCGACTGGCAGCTTCACCTGCACGTGCGCCGGGGCCAGCGGTGCCGAAGGCGCCAGGACGGCCATGCCGATGTCGTCGACCGATTCGGCGCGGCTTGCCAGCACCACCACGCCCCGCTTGCTGTCCTGCGTGAAGCCGATGAAGCTGGCGAAGCCGCCGGTCATGCCGTCGTGCCAGACGATCGGGCCATCCTTGGTCGGCGAGGTCATCCAGGCCAGGCCGATGCGCGCGCCGCCCTTGGGAAGCTCGGCACGCGGCGTCTGGGCCAGCTGCATCGCCGGGTACAGCGACGTCTTCAGCCGCCCCATATTGGCCTGCAGATAGCGCTGCATGTCCCGCGCACTGCTCAACACGCTGCCGGTCGGCGCCAGAACATTGAAATGCCAGTGCGGTGTCGGCCGTCCCAGCATGTCGTGTCCATCAGCCAGCTTGCCGGCGCGCACCTTTTCCGGCAGAAGCACGGTGTCGCGCATCCCCAGCGGATCGATCACCCGCGCCTTGAGCGCGGCGCCATAGCCGTGCCCGGCCTGCTGCCCGAGCGCATAGCCGAGCAAGCCGAAACCGGTGTTCGAGTATTCGTAGTTGGCGCCCGGATCGCTCTGCAGCGCATAACCGGCGAGGAACTGCTTCAACTGGGGCGCGCCATAGCTGGCATAAGGATCCTTGAGATCCGACAGCGTGACATTGGTCGGCACGCGCGGCAGGCCGGAATGCTGCGTGGCGAGATTCTCCAGCGTGATCACCTTGCCGTTGCGCGACGGGATGCTGAAACCCGGCAGCAGGGAAGCCACCGGCGCATCAAGCTTCAGCTTGCCCTGCAGCACCTGATCGGCCAGCAGCGTGGCCGTGAAGGTCTTGGTCGCCGAACCAACCTCGAACACCGTATCGGCCGCAGGGGCCTTGCCGTTGCCCAGCTTGCCGAACGGATAGATCGCCGCTTTGTCGCCGTCGATCACGACGACGGTAAGCGCCGAATACTGGTTGGCGTCGAGGCGTGCCTTGATCGCCGTCTCTACCCTGGCAGGGAGCAAGGACGGCTGCTCTGCGAAGCTGGCCTGAGCCATAAGGCTCAGGGCTAGACCGATACCTAAGCTGCACATGCTGGCGTGTCCTGAGGCGATGAGTGGCAAGCCTAGTGAATCAAGTGTGGGACGCCATGGGTGGTGAGTCACAGATTCCTGAACAGCTAGACTGCGCGCGCCTCGTTCTGATCATGCGTGAATTTGATTTCCTCCAAAAGAGCTTCATAGCTATCGACGCGTAACCTCAACCGCGCCAAATGAATGATTTGAGAATGCACTTCCATCGCTAGCGCCGCAACGATATCTCCGGGGGCGGTGGTTGCTGGCTCTGCTGAGTCTGATCCTGCGCCTGTTGTTGCGCAGGTTCCGTATGGCTGGTTTGTTCGTGCTGATTACGGATCCAGGTCGCGCTGCTCTGTTCAATCGTTGCACCGACTGCCCATGCCGTATCCACGCTCACATGCCTATCGAAGAAGTGATCTCGCATTCCCGGCGGACGCTGCACTGCCCATACACGACTGGCATCATCGCTCAATACAACTTGGTCGATACGTTGCAGACCTTCCTTGCTTGCCTCCACCGTCAGCGCCGCGGCCAGGTTGTGGCTCCGCTCATCCGGCGTGCGACCCTGCTGCTGGTCCAACAGATAGACCTGGTCGCGTGCTTGAAGATACATGCCGTAAGCCGGATGACTGGAGTCATCCAGCCTCGTCAGCACGGATTCGGAAATCGTCAGATCTACCTGCCGCCGAAACTCGAGCTGGGCCTGCAGTTCCTTCAGCGTGTCCTTGCCAACAACGCCATCCGGTTCAAGGCCATGATCCTGTTGGAATGCCTGCACCGCTGCAAACGTGGAAGGGCCAAAGCGCTGATCGGCCTGCAACGGGAGACCATCCTGTCCGGTATAACCCAGCGCTGCCAGCCGGTCTTGTAGACGCTCTACTTCCTCTCCGCGACTTCCCTGGCGGAGTAGGTGTCCACCGACAACCTGGGCCCTGACCTCGATGAGCACCCTCATTTCACCTTGGGCCAAACCTTCCATCACGTCAGGCGTGAGCTGAGACTGCCAAGCAGCGAATCGTGCTTGTCGCTCTTTTAGGCCATTGAATCCGTTGTTGATGATCAACGTAGCCTGGGCGACGTCTTCCGGCGCCCTAGCATGAACGTTCTGGTTCCAATACCACGTCGCAATGCGGCTAGCGTTCTCCGGCTTAGCAGCCAGGCCAGGCTCTCCGACAAGGTCCAAGTTCAATGCCTCGCCCGCTGCGCGATACTGATTCTTGCCGGTCAGCTGGATATATCCACGGCCTCGGTACTTGTAACCATCACCTGGCTCGTCATTCCCCATTCGTCCGCCGTACATCAATTCTGCAAGCTCCTGCGGGCGACCATTCAATGCCTCGACCCGAGCGGCCTCCAAAGCTTCGGCCCCTTGACGCAATGCCGACTTCACGTTGGCATCTTCCGTGATCTGCCGAATGCCCTTCGTATATATGAAACCCTCTTCCAGCCTAGTCAGATTTGCCGATTCTTGGCCCACCTGAGCCATGAAGTTCGCCAACTCCGCCGGCGATGTCATGCCCGCATGCCGTGCTGCCAGTAGCAGTTGGACCTCGCGTTCCGTAGCCATGCCTTACTCCTTAGTGACCAGCTTCTTACTTTGCCCCCGGAACTCACTCCAAATTGAAGCCGGGGAGCTTCGCCGGATCGAAGGTCTCGAATCGAATAGCCCCAAAATCCTTTGCAGTCAGACGCTGCACCTTGAGCCGACCATCGTCGATATCCGAAACGCTGCGCTGAACCTCGCTGAGATACCACCCGCTGTGCACAGGCTCGTAAGCGAACACATAGATGCTCGACCAACGATTAGCGCCGCCACCTTCGGCCGTAACGAAGAAACGCCCGGCGGCGATGCGGGCAAAGCCCAAGGGATCACCTCGCAATCCCGCGCAGGTGGCACAAGGTACAAGTTTGTCGTTCTCTGCAATGGTCTTGAGCACCCCACCTGTGAGCGCCGCCAGAATCACCGATCGATCTGTTGCTTTATCGAGAATCAGTAGAGCGCCGAGCTCCGCCCCCTTCCCTAAGAAGCCCACCTGATAAGCCACCACCTTGCGATCGCTTCCAGCGAAAGCCTCGATCTGCCGCCTCCAGGCGAATGGCGCCGGCATATCACCATATGCCCCCTTCTCCAGATCAGACGCTCGACGGGCCGTCAGTTGTACGACACAGTCATTGGATTTCAGGCTTCGGCCGTCGAGATCGCTGCCGTCGATAGCGCAGGATTGATCGCGCACATCAATCCAACGGCGTTCGCTGATTCGTAACGCCGCTCTATCGCCTTTAGGCAATTTAGTAATCAGCGCCTTGTAGGCGCGATTCAAGCGCGTGTCTTGGTACGCATACTCGCTAGCCGAGCAAGAGTACCAATCCGGAACGGCATCGGTCGGCGCCGTCAAACAGGCCATGTAAGAAGACCGAACCCCGATATCAGATAACGAAGGCCCGACATCGCTTGCAGCAGCGTGCATGACAACGCCCATACATGCAGCCATAACCAGATATTTCATGACGTACTCCGATGTCCCTGACATCTGAAGTACGTGACCTTACAGGCCGCTAATGCTGCCCGACAATTGCCAGAATTCTGTCAGATCAGTCCGCACCCAACAGTTGGCATGAGGGAGCCACCACCCAGCACTGCTTGAGGTGTGTATGCGCGACAACTAGCGCCCCGCCAGCAGCCAGTCCCCGCACCGTTCCACATCCTCCCCCGAGTGCCACCCGTGGAACGCCACGCGTAGGTAGCCCTCGCGAATGCTGATACCGATACCCATGGCCTCCGCGCGGCGCAGCAAGGTCTCATGCCAGTCGCCCGGCACGGCGAAGGACAGAATCGAACCCAGTCTGCCCGCGCTCAGCAAACCCTGCAGGCGTCGTGCTTCGTCAGCCCATGCGGATGACGAGGCAAGTCGTGTCAGCAACGCCTTCTGCAACTCGCCCACATGATGTTGAATCGCCTTGGCGCCGCCATGATCGATCAGCATCTGAATCGACGATGCCAGCACGGCGCAGGACAGGATGGAAGGACTGCCCGCCTCCAGACGCCGGCCATCGGCGGCCCAATGATCGCCGCCCAAGACCTGCGTGCCTGTCTGCGAGAATGCATCCGGTGCCGAGAGCCAGGTGCCCAAGGGCATCAGCTGCTGGCGAAAAGCCGTATCGGTCCACAGCAGACCCTGCCCTTGGAGACCAAGCAGCCCTTTGTGCCCGCCGGTGGCGAATGCGCTCACGCCTTCGAACGAAGGCATCACGGTGCCCGTTCCCTGGATGCCATCGATCACCAGATGCACGCCACGCTCGCGGCAGCCGCGCCCGAGCTTCGCCAGATCGAGGCGGACGCCATCCTGGTAGCGCACCCATGAGGCGGCGATCATGCGCGTACTCGGCGTGATGGCATCGAGCAGGCGTTGCTCCGGCTCAATATCCGCTTGCGGCGGCGCGGACGCGTTACTGCTCTGGCCCGGCCATAACGACACCTCGGTGCAACGCACGCCACGCCGGGACAGCGCCAGCCACGGCAAGCGATTGCTGGGGAACTCACCGACAGGGATGAGCACCTCATCGCCCTCCTGCCACGGATACCCCAGTGACACCGCCTCCAGCCCGGTGGTGGTGCAGGTGGTCAGGCTGATGTCGTCCGCCTCCACGTCGAAGAACGTCGCGCCCGCCCGGCGCAGCGCAGCCTGGATGTCGAGGAAGTCTTCGTTCCAGCGCAGCGACCAAGGACGCAACTCCGTGTCGAGCAGCGCCGCCATGCGCTGTGCCGAGGCGCGCGGGATGGGGCCATCCTTGCAGTGGGAGAGCCAGAGCGAGTCATCTGGCAGGTCGAACAGATCGCGAGAGAACAGTGCGGGAAGCACAATTGACACAACGGATTTCCTCATGCGCGCCACCACCGCGAATGCGGATGGGCTCCTGTGAACAGCAACGCTTATTGGCAGGTGATTCCCGGCGGTGGCGAGGGACACCCGCTCCCGGGCGGCGGTACCTTCTGCACCGGTGGCAAGGGCAGAAGTTTGCGCGCGACAGTTTCGCTCTCCTCATAGCTGGCGATGCGAGGCGGACCGCCCTCCGCGACGGCATTCAGCAATTGCTTGACGCGGCCATAAGGCGTACGTGGATCGACCCTCAGTTCGACCAGCGCCACGAAGTGATCCTGCGCCAATTTCGGCATGACCTGCTGTTTCATCCATCGACCCAATCCGTGCTGCTCGACAGTCGTGCCATCCCAGGTAAGCCGTCCGTCGGCCTCGATGGCGAGCACATGCGGGCCAGGCTGCGTCGAGACATCGGCCTGTGTGAGTTCGGTGAGGACCACGGCACGTCCCTGCCGGTCGAGCGCATAGCCTGCCTCTCGCACACGGCTTTGCCGGGCAGCAGCATAGGCTTCGTGCAAGCGTGCATAGGGAACATCATCATCCGCGCCGATGAGTGCCTGCCGTTGCCGGCCCACCGCCAATGCCGCCCGCCATGGCTCTTTCCAGTTGTCTGGATCGACCGGCTTGCCATCCAGAGTGACTTCGCCTTTGCTACCGAACCAGAGCAGAAGCTCCCTTCGCGGCGTTTCCACGGCGTGGCCATCCTCACTGCCTCCCCTGCCTATGACCGTCGCGGCGAGACTGATCGCCACAAGAAGCAGGATGAGTACCCATGCCATGCGTGTTCTTTTCATGTCGCCCCCGACACACGGTCCCTGTGAGCCGCAGATTCAATCCAGGCCGCCCATGGCGGCATCGAGCTTTGCCTTACGGCCCCATGGTGCCATGGCGGCAGATGGGGTGCGCGCGATTTTCGCGCCCTCACCATGACCTTCGCCACAAGGCTTGCCCCCGGGCGGTAGCGGAGGATGGATCCTTGCCCACTCCCCGTTGGCAATAACACCCGGAGCAAGCCATGTCGCCGCCGAATCGCGCCGCCCTTTGCGCCGGCTTCGCTGCGCTGCTCGTCGCCGCGTCGCAGGCTGCCGGCGCGCCAGGCAGCGCTGTTGCCACCGACAACCCGCGCCATACCGCGCTGGACCGCGCCATCGATATCGCCGCCGGCGAGTATTTCCGCAACCGATGCCACGTCGGCCTGTCCGTCGCGGCGGTAACGACCGAGGGCCAGTTCTTCTACGACTACGGTGCGACCGAACCGCATGGCCACGTGCCGCCGACACAGCGCAGCATCTATGAGATCGCCTCGGTCACCAAGACAATCACCGCCGCGCTGGCCGCGCGCGCCGTGGTGGATGGAAGGATGCGGCTGGAGGCGGATTTCCGGCCTTATCTGCCGGGCGATTTCGCCAATCTCGCATAGCAAGGCAAGCCGATCAGGCTGGCGACGCTGATCACGCACCGCGCAGGCATGCCGCGCGACATTCCGGACTCGGACGCCATCTTCGCCAAGAAAGACTTCACCACCCTGCCCTATGAGCTGATCGCGCTGCAGAAGGGGATGGATCACGGCAAGCTGCTCGCGGCGCTGCACGGCGTCACCCTGCGCGACGAGCCGGGCGCCAAGGAGGCGTACTCCAATGCTGGCTACCTGACGATCGGATTTGGGCTGGAGAAAGTGTACGGGCTGCCCTTCGAGGCTTTGATGCGCCAGCGCCTGCTCAAGCCACTGGGTATGAGCGCCACAGGATTCGTCGTGAACGAGCCTCAACGCGCGCGCCTGCTGACCGGCTTCGATCGCCAGGGCCGCGCCATGCCCTATCACCTGCGCAATGCCGGCGCCGCATGGGGGTTGTACTCGACCGCCGAAGACATGGCGAAGTACGTGCGCTGGCAACTCGACGGCAACGATCCCGTTGTCCAGCGCATGCGTCAGCCACTGGCCGGCAACGCACAGGAAGGCGACGCCATGCCGTGGCACCTTGCCCGTGCGGACGGCCAGCCGATGCTCGCGCACGGCGGCGGCAGCTTCGGCATGTCCAGCCAGGTGGTGCTGTTCCCGACCCAGGGTGAAGGCTTCGCGCTGCTCGCCAACGACACCTGCGAGGGCACGGAAACCGCCCTGAAAACCCTCGCCGTGTCGGTCCATGCATCCGCCGGCAAACCGGCGCCCTGACCACCTCAGGCCGCAGCCAGCGCCGCGTTCAACTGATCGATATAGGTGCGGCTCACCCGCAACGGCGTGCCGTCGCGCAGCCGCAGCAGGCAGTCGCGATTGGCGAGCGGCTCCATCTCGGCGATGCGATCCAGCCGCACGATGGCGGAGCGATGAATGCGCACGAAGCAGGCCGGATCCAGACGCCCCGCCAGCTGGTGCAACGGCTCGCGCAGGAGATGCAGGCTGACGCCGACATGCAGGCCGGCGTAGTCGTCGCAAGCTTCGATCCAGTCGATCTCGCCGGCATCGATCACGGCGATGCGCTGACCGGTGCGTACCGTGAAGCGGCGCGCATACGAAGGCTTGGCGCCCGCGCCCGTCGCGCGATGACGGAAGGCCGCGCGGGCGCGGTCCAGCGCCTCGCGGAAGCGCTCGTCGTCGATCGGCTTGAGCAGGTAGTCCAGCGCCTGCACCTCGAAAGCACCGACCGCGAAATGATCGTAGGCGGTGAGCAGGATGGCCAGCGGACGTTGCGCCGGAGCGAAGCGGCGCAGCGCTTCCAAGCCGTCGATGCCGGGCATCTGTACGTCCATGAAGACCAGGTCGGGATGCAGGACTTGGATCTGGCGAATCGCTTCCTCGCCGTCGCCGGCCTCGCCGATCAGCTGCATGTCCGCATGCGCGGCCAGGCGGGCACGCACGCCGCCGCGCGCCAAGCCCTCGTCGTCCACCACCAGCACGCGCATCATGCGCTATGCGCCTCGGCCATGCGCAACGGCTGCGCCAGACGCAGCGGCAACGACAGGCCCACGCGACAGGTGCCGTCCTGCGCCAGCTCCAGCTGGAAGTCGTGCGCATCGGGATAGAGCACCGCCAAGCGCTGACGCACATTGTTCAGGCCGATGGCGCCGGTGCGGCCGTGCCGGCCATCACCGTGCGCTGGCACGCCGTCATTACGCAGGACGATGCCGAGGCGTTCGCCGTCGCGTTCGATGTGGATCGCCAGCGTGCCGCCGTCCACGCGCGGCGCGATGCCGTGACGGATGGCGTTCTCCACCAGTGGTTGCAACAGAAGCGGCGGCACCAGCGCATGCAGCACGCTCGGGCCGATGCGCATCTCCACATGCAGGCGGCGGCCCAGGCGCGCCTTTTCGATGTCGAGGTAATGCTCGGTGGTGGAGAGCTCTTCGGCCAGCGTCACTTCCTGCGCGTCTCTGCGCTCGAGCGAATCGCGCAGCAGGTCGCCCAGGCGCGCGAGCATGCGCGTGGCGTCCGTGCCTCGCCCTTCGGCGACCAGCGATGAAATGCTGTTGAGCGTGTTGAACAGGAAATGCGGCTGCAGCTGGTATTGCAGCGCGCGCAGCTGCGCCTCGCGGGCGAAGCGGGCGGCTTCGGCTTCGCGCAGGCGCGCTTGCTGCAGCTCGGTGTAGTGCAGCACCAGCGCATGGATCGCGCAGAACGCGATCAGCGCCAGCCAGCAGCCATCCAGGCCGGCGAAAAGGCGTCGCAGCGGCATGGGTTGAGCCAGTCCCAGCTGCACGGCAGCGTGGCCGGCGATGGCGTTATTGATCACCGAGGGTATGTAGGTCGCCACCAGCAGCACGGCGGCCGTGATGTACGCCGGCGTGCGCCGGCGCCACAACACCCGCTGCAACGCGCTCAACGGCACGATCCAGAACAGGTAGGCCGCCGCGAAGAAGGCGCGAAACGCGCCCGCATAGGCGTGGCCCAGCTCCGGCAAGGCCATCACGCCCATGCACAGGGTGATGGGCAGGCCCGCCACCAGGGGCAGCCAGAACGGAGGAAGCGTCGGTCGCGTCGGCAAGACGTGCATGGCGGTGAAACCCGAAAGTGCGCCGGCCGCTGCCGGTCCGGCGCACGCTAGCCCGAAGCTCAGCGCATGTCATCCATGATGACCGAATACAGCATGGCGCTGATCTTCCAGCCCTCCGGCGTGCGCACCAGCTGCCAGGTCTCGGCGCCGTGGTTGGTCGGCTTGCCGGACTCCAGGAAGGAATAGTCGAAGTACACCGTGGCGATGGTGCCATCGGTCTCGATGCGCACGTTGTCGAAGGTCTCCTCGATGGGTTTGGTCGCGCCGGCCACGAACTGGGAGAACTTCTGGTAATCCCCAGGCATGAATTGCCTGGCTTCGGGCTTCTTGTCCTTGATTTTGTTCCACGAGGCATCGTCGAGCCCCTGCAGCCACGAGCCGCCAGGCAGGAACAGCTTGCGCAGGCTCTCGCCGTCATGCGCTTTGATAGCGAGCTTGAACTGTTCGACCAGCTGCTGGATCTGGGCGCGGGAAGCGGATTGGCCGGCGGCGGGCGCGTCCTTGGCGTGGACGGGTACCGTCAAGGCGGCGAACAGGCAGAACGCGAGGGCAATCGATTTCACGGCGACTCCGGGGCGGCTGAGGTGGACCGAATTAGGCCCACACACCCGGCCAGCCGCCAGCGGAATGCGGCGATACGTTCGACTGAGGCGGCGAGTCGGTCTGGTACCGGTCCGTCGGCTCAGGGCAGCGTGGTCCCGGCGCGCTTGGCGGGCATCCACGCAAGCACCAATACGAATGCCAGCAGCGCCAGATCCAGCCACACGAACCAGTCGCCCCACTGCGCATAGAGCGTGCGGGAGGCATGCAGCGGAAGATCGCCCACGACTTCGGCGTCGTGCTCTTCGCTCGACGCTTCGGCCACCACGCGGCCACGGTCGTCGCTGAGCGTGAGGCGTCCGCTGCGCGCCGCACGGGCGATAGCGAAGCCGCTTTCGACGCCACGCATGATGGCCATGCGGCCGTGCAACCAGCCGTCGACGCCGAAGTCCCAGGCCGGTACCAGCAGCAGCTGGGCATGGCGTTCGGCGTAGGCGCGGCCGATGTCGTGGAAGTCCATATCCTTGCAGACCGCCAGACCGATGCGCGGCGAGCCATCGAGCATGGTGTAGCTGGTGCCTGGCGTGTACTGCGCCTCAAACCCGGGGATCAGGTGATGCTTGGCGTAGGTGGCCGGTGATGAGAGATCGGCACGAAAGACCCACTGCGCATTGCGTTCGCCGTCCGCCGCGCCTTTGGCATCGACACCCGCGGCCAGGATCAGGCCGTGGCGTTGCGCAGCGTCGGCAAACGCCGGTACCGACGTATCGGCAGTGGCGAACGAGGTTTCCGGCGTGACCACTACGCGCGCACCGGCGGCGGCGAGACGGTCGATCGCGGCCACGTAGCCTTGCTGCAACGCCTGCCCTTCCGGCGACGCCAGCGCCGGACGGATCGGCTTCTCCAAGGAAACCAGGCCAATGCGCAGCGACTCCACAGCCGGCGCGCGCAGCCGCGCCATGCCGAACACGAGGGTGGCGCCCAGCGCGAGGGTCACTATCGCGCTGACCGCGATCCGCGTACGGAGCGCGGTATCCCGCATCAGCGCCACCGCCCATCCGAGCGGCACCAGCATCAACAGAAAGCTGATGCCCCACAGGCCGGTGACGGACGCGAGCTGGAGGACCGGCAGCATGTCCATCTGCGTGTAGGCCATGTTGTCGAACGTCCCATGCGGAGACGTCAGCGCACGGACATACTCGATCGCCACCCACAGCGCCGGTGCGGCCAGCACCGCCGCGACGTGACGGCCGCGCAGCAGCAGGCGCCGGAACAGAAGGAGGCACAGCGCCAGCATGATGCCGGGTGCGAGCGTGGCGGGCACGATCACGCCCAGCGGCAAGGCGATGACGCCATGCAGGTAATGCCAGTGACTCAAGGCCCCGAGCACGCCGGCAGCAAACGCCGCCAGCGCAAGCCAGCGGGCCTGAATGCGCGGCGCGATCCACGCCAGCGGCAGCGGCGCCAGCCAGGTCAGCCAGGGTTGGGGGTGCAGGCTCGTGCCCAGATAGGCGAGCGCAGCGGACACGATCGTGGCGGCGAAAACCATACCGGCGCGCCGGAAGTCAACGTTTGATGCCATCGAAGGCGATTCCCAGTGAGTGAAGATAGAAGGCGCGGAACTGCTTGTCGTCGTAGCTGAAGCGCCCGGCGCGATACAGCGAAATCAGACCATGGGCGAGCGCCCACATCGTCATGGCGGCATCCCAGGGGTCGATGTCGCGCAGCACGCCTTTGCGCATGCCTTCGCTCAGTCGATCGGCGACGACGTTCAAGGTCGGCGAGCGGCGGGCGTGGAAATCGTCGGGAAAACGGCGGGCATCGTCGCGCCGCACGGAAAATGCGTGATCGAACATGTGCGGATGATCGAGCGCGTAGTCCAGATAGCGCTCAAAAGACTTCATCAATCCTTTGACGGTGTCCGCATGCCGCGACGCCGTCTCCCAATCCATCGCCACGCCTGCGAAGCTGTCGTCGGATATGCGCTTGAGCAGCGCCTCGCGATTGGGGAAATGCCGATAGATCGCCATCGGTGTGATGCCAACGGCCTCGGCGACGCGGCGCATGGTGACGGCGTCGGGGCCTTCGCGGTCCATCAGCCGATGCGCGGCGCGAAGGATCTTTTCGGGGGTAGTCAGCCTTGCCATGTATACAGTGTATACATGATTCTTCCCGCGGGAAGATGACCAACGGCAGGGGCGCCGTTTTCGTTGCCGCAGAAGGCGAGGCGGCGTCAGTCTCCGCCGGCCGACGCCTCGATCAACCGCCGGATCCGCCCGGCATCATCTGGCGTGAGCGGGTTGTAGACCACCATGGCCAGGTCGGGACGGCCGTCGACGGCGAAGGATGAGTACTCGACAGCGATGGTGCCGGCCGCCGGATGACGCAGATGCTTGGTGCCTTCGCCGTGGGCGTGGACATCGTGCTCCTTCCACAGCGCCGCGAAGTCGGCGCTGCGCTCGCATAACTCGTTCACCATGGCCTGCACGCTGCGCGCCGCGCCGGCGCGCGTCGCATCCGCGCGAAACGAAGCCACCACGAAACGCGCCACGCTTGCCCAGTCCGCCTGCCGCGCACGCGCGCCCGGATCGCAGAAGACGAGGCGGAGAATGTTGCGCTCCGCCGGCGGGAGCGTGCCGTAGTCGGTGAATACCGCGGCGGCCGCGCGATTCCAGGCGACCACGTCCCAGGTGGCGGTGCGTACCAGGGCCGGGCTCAGCACCAGCGCATCGAGCACGCGTTGCAGCCGCGGCGTCACGCTGTCGCGCCCCTGGTACTGGATCTCCGGCGGACGCCCCAGGGCGAGCAGGAACAAGTGCTCCCGCTCCACCTCGTTGAGCAGCAGCGCATGGGCGATGCGGTCCAGCACTTCGTCCGAGGGCGCGCCGCCCCGTCCCTGTTCCAGCCAGGTGTACCAGGTGGCGCTGACGTTGGCGCGTTGCGCCACTTCTTCGCGGCGCAGACCGGGCGTGCGGCGGCGTGCGAGCGGATAGCCCAGCGCGGCCGGATCAAGCCTGGCGCGGCGATCGCGCAGGTAGTCGCCGAGCAGATTGGCGGTGGCGGCTGGCGTGCTCATGCAAGGCTCATCCTGTTAGTTCCTATACCGGTAAGACATCACGACTTCATCCGGGTCGCGCGCGCGCGGAGGATGCGCGTACCCCAAAACCTGGAGAATGCATTGTGCGTGTCTTTGTCACTGGTGCGACAGGGTTCGTCGGTTCCGCCGTCGTCGATACATTGCTTGCCGCCGGGCACACGGTGCTCGGCCTGGCCCGTTCGGATGCGGCGGCGGCCGCGCTGGCCACGCGCCGCGTGGATGTCCATCGGGGTTCGCTGGAGGCGCCGGAAAGTTTCGCGGCAGGCGCCGCGGCCTGCGATGGCGTGATCCACACCGCCTTCAATCACGATTTCTCGCGCTTCGCGGAGAACGCGGCCGACGAACGCCGCGCGGTCGAAGCCATGGGCGAGGCGCTGGCCGGCTCGGACCGCCCGCTGATCTGCACCTCCGGTATCGGCCTGTTGTCGCCCGGCCGAGTGGGCAGCGAAGACGATGTCGCCAGCCCAGGCTCCTCCGCTTCACCGCGGGCGCCGACGGAGGAGCTAGCCATCGCGCTGGCCCGGCGCGGCGTGCGCTCGATGATCGTGCGGCTGCCGCCGTCGGTGCATGGCGATGGCGATCATGGCTTCGTGCCGTGGCTGATTCGCATCGCGCGCGAGAAGGGGGTTTCGGCATACATCGGCGATGGCATGAATCGCTGGCCGGCGGTGCATCGCCTGGATGCCGCGGAGGTTTACTCCCTGGCGCTGACTCGCGGCAGCGCTGGTTCGCGCTATCACGCGGTGGCGGAGGAAGGCGTGGCGACGCGGCGCATCGCGGAGGTGATCGGGCGGCGGCTTGGTTTGCCGGTGGTGTCCAAGCCGCGCGAGGAGGCGCAGGAGCATTTTGGTTTTCTTGGGCATTTCTTCGCGATCGATCTTCCGGCGTCGAGTGTGAGGACTCGGGTGTCGCTTGGGTGGGAGCCTGTGGGGCTGGGTTTGATCGAGGATGTGGATCGGGATGGTTATTTTCCGCGGGTGGCGGCGTGAGTTAGGGGGCGTCGCGCTGGGGGTGGTGGCTTGGGTGTTGTTGTGTTGGCGCGCTGGTGGAGGTGGCGCGACCTGGCTGCTTGCGTAGCGGGCGTTTGTGTGTGTCGCTCTGTTGGTGGGGTTGTCGCGATCTGGCCGCTTATGCAGCGGGCATTCCGGACGGCTGCCGCCGCCCGGGTCACTTTCTCTTTGCTGGCCCAAAGAGAAAGTAACCAAAGAGAAATGGCCTCAGAGCCAAGGCTCGTGGCTGGACTAAGCAGAGCAGTGGGCGGTCATGGCAACGGATTAACCTGAGTCGACGCGAGGCCACCGTGCGGTTTCGGAACGGGGACTTCGAGGCATCCGTAGTGGAGAGGACACAGGGAGATAGGTCGGGCTGGGCGATTTTCTGCGCCTGGTTGCTTCGTGCGTTGCGCGGATAGGTAAGGGTGTCGCTGGTGCTTTCGACTGAGGTGCTCGAAGCGGTGCGCTTCGTAGGGCCCCTCACCCCGGCCCTCTCCCCGGCGGGGAGAGGGAGAAGTGCGGTATCGCCGCAACGTGGCTCGGAGAGCGTCATGCAGCGGCGTGACGAGACGCCAAGGCAAACGTCCCTTATCTATCTCCCTGTGTCCTCTTCACCACGGATGCCTCGAAGCCACCGTTCCGAAACCGCACGGCGGCCTCGCGTCGCCCCAGGTTAATCCGTTGCCATGACCGTCCACTGCTCTGCTTAGTCCAGCCACGAGCCTTGGCTCTGAGGCCATTTCTCTTTGGTTACTTTCTCTTTGGGCCAGCAAAGAGAAAGTGACCCGGGCGACGGCAGTCGTCCGGAATGCCCGCTGCATAAGCGGCCAGGTCGCGACAACCCAAACAACAGCGCGACAACCCATATACCCCCCAACGAAAAAACACAGAAACCACAGCCCCACAAAAAAACCCCCATCAACCGCACACACACGCCCCATGCGGTTACGATCCAGCCATGACCCGGACCCCCACCCCAGGCCCACCCCAGGAAATCTCCCGCGGCTCGATGACCATCGCCGCCCTCTCCACCGTCGTCGAGTGGTACGACTTCACCCTGTACCTCTACTTCGCCACCGTACTCTCGCGCGTCTTCTTCGGCGGCGGCGAAACCTCGCTGCTGGCCACGCTCGCCGGCTTCGCCATCTCCTACGCCATGCGCCCGCTCGGCGCGGTCGTCTTCGGGCATATCGGCGATCGCATCGGGCGGCGCGCTACGTTGCTGCTGTCGATGACGCTGATGACCGTGGCCATGCTCGCCACCGCCTTATTGCCGACCTTCGAGCGGATCGGCCCGGCCGCTGGCGGCCTGCTCCTGCTGTTGCGCTGCCTGATGGCCTTCTCGGTAGGCGGGGAATACACCGGCGTAGTGGCCTATTTGCTGGAAGGCGCGCGTGAAGACCGGCGCGGACTGATCACCTCTTCCGCTTCCGCGGCGAGCGAAGTCGGTGCGCTGCTGGCGGTGGGTGTCTCGGCTGCGACGGTCGGCGCCATGAGCGTCGCCAACCTGGATGCATGGGGCTGGCGCATTCCGTTCTTCGTCGGCGCGGCGCTGGCCGGCGCGGTGTGGATCGCGCGTTCGGCGATGGAGGAATCGCCGGATTTCATGCGGCAGGTGAAGCAGCACACCGTGCCCGACTCGCCGATCCGCCATACGCTGGCGCACCATCGCCCTGCCCTGCTGCGGACGTTCGCCATCTCGGCGCTGGGCTCGATCACCTACTACGTCGGCATCACCTATGTGCCGGCGTTCCTCACTTCGGCTGCCGTACTCGACGAAAGCCGCTCGCTGTGGCTGTCGACCGTCGCCGCGGTGGCGGTGATCCTGGTGACGCCGCTGACCGGTGCACTGTCCGATCGCGTCGGCCGCCGCCCCGTGCTGATCGGCCTGGCGGTGGCCGGGGTGCTGTTGCCGCTGCTGATGTTCTCGCTGATGGCGCGCGGCAGCCTGACGCAGATTCTCGCCGGCGCGATGGTGCTGGCCTGCCTCGCCGGCGGCGTGAGCGCGGTCGGCGCGCCGGCCACCGCCGAGCAGTTTCCCGGCGAAGGCCGGCTGAGCGGACTGGCGCTGGGCGTGACCATGGCGACGGCGGTGTTCGGCGGGCTGACGCCGTTCCTCGCCGAGCTGTTCGTACGCATGACGGGGTGGCACGCCATGCCCGGCGCGATGATCGCGCTGGTGGCGATCATCGTGCTGCCGGTGCTGGTGCAGATGCCGGAGACCCATCCGATCCTGGCGAAGGCGTGGGCCTGGCGGCAGCGGCCGGAAGAATGAAGCGGCGGCGAGACCGCGTCTCGCCGCCACGCGTCAGCGATCGCGCCCCTTCCGATGCAGCGGCCGATGCGCCCAGCGCGGCACGATCAACCGCACGTCGGTTCCCTTGCCGCCATGCGAACGCCAGCGCAGTCGCGCACCGATGCAATAGGCGCGTTCGCGCATGCCGTCCATGCCCCAGTGGCCGTCGCGGCCACCCGCGCGCAGCAGGGCCGGATCGATGCCCTGGCCATCGTCGCTGACCGTCACGCGCAGGCACAGCCAGGTGTGCACGATGGTCACGGTGACATGGCGGGCGCTGGCGTGGACGAAGGCGTTGCGCATGGCCTCGCGCGCGATCTCGACCGCCTGCGCGACGACGTCGGCGTCCAGTTCACGCGGCCTGCCTCGCTCGGTCAAACTGAACGGCACGCCGTAAGTGGCGGCGCCTTCCTCGCCGGTTTCGCGCAGGGCGTCGGCCAGGCTGCCTTGGACGATCGCGCCGTGCCGCAAGATCATGATGCGGTCGCGGCCTTCGCCGAGAATGTCGCGCGCGCGGTCGGCCGCCGTTTCCATCTCCTGGCGCCGTGTCGCGGACAGCGATGCATCGGCGGCCCATGCCTGCACGCGCAACAGCAAGCCCTGGATGCCTTGCAGCAAGGTGTCGTGCAGCTCGCGTGCGATGCGTTCGCGCTCACCATGGCGCGCCTCGATGGCGGCCCAGGTACGCGCATGGACGTAGCGCGCACGCAGCAGGAAAGCCAGCCAGATCAGCGCCGCGAACAGCGCCAGGCAGACCAGCCGGAACCACGCTGACTGATGCCAGGCGGGCGCGATGACGAAGTCGACATGTGCATCATCCTGGCTGGGCACGCCATCTTCGTTGAATGCCTGCACGCGAAAACGATAGGTGCCGGGCGAGAGGTTGGTGTATGAAGCGCGACGGCTGTCGCCGGCATCCTGCCAATCCTCGTCCACGCCATCGAGGCGATAGCGGAAGCGTACGCGCTGCGGTTGCGTCATCGAGGCGGCGGTGTAATCCAGCTCCAGGCGGCGCGTCAACGGCGGCAACTCGATCGCGGCGCCGGTCGGATAGCGCCGGTCCCCGGCATGCACGGCGTCGATCGACACGGTGGGAGGCAGGCGGTTTTCCAGGATGTGCGCCGGATCGAGCCATGACACCGCGCTGTTGGTGGCGAACCAGAGCCGCCCGTCGGCGCCCTGCAGCAGCGTCGGCAACGGCCGGATCGAGGCAGGCACGCCCAAGCGGCCGTCGTCGGCGCCCAAGCGCAGGAACGGCACGCGATACGTCTCATCTTGCAGCGCCATGGCCAGGTCGTTGCCCTTCAGGCGATAGGCGCCATCGAACGCGTTGAGCCACAGATCGCCCTGCGCCGTCTCCACGATGCCGCTGATGCCGCGAAAATGTTCGCCGCCCTCGCCGAGCACGGGCACGAAGCGATCGCCACGCAGCGCGAACAGGCCATTGTCTCCGCCGATCCATACGTGCTCGCCGCGCACCTGGACCGCCGTGAGGCCGCCCGCCTGCAAGCCGTTTTCGGCGTCGTAACGCCGGATACCCTGACCCGAACGCACGATCAGCACATCATGCGGATAGGCCAGCCACAAGCGCCCCTGTCCGTCGTCGAGCATGCGCAGCGGCGGGCCTTCGGGAAAACCGTCGCTGCCGTCCTTGCGCGACCACTGGCCATGCGCGTAGCGATATAGACCATAGCCGGAGGCACTGACCCACAGCGCATCTTCCTCATCGAGCGCCAGCGCCTGAAACCGGTTGCCGATGTCCTTCAGCGCGGACGGCAGCGCGATGGCCTGCGTCTCGCCGTCGCGGTAGGCAGCGAGGCCGCGATACCCGCCCATCCACAACGTGCCGTGCCGGTCGCGCATCGCCGTGATCACCGCATCGGGCAGGCCAGGCTTCGAAACCGGCGACTCGCCGCCGAGGACGAACGGCGGCATCCAGGTATTGCCGACCCAGACGCTGCCGTCACCGCCTTCGACCAGAGCCGGGCTGCTGAAGTGGCCGGGAAAGGCTACCGGCCGCAGCTTGCTCGCGCGGAACTGGTCGAGTCCGCCGCCGGTGAGCACCCATACGTTGTGCTCCCGGTCCTCGAAGAAATCCATCACTTCGTCGCTGGACAAGCCGTCGGCGTGAGTGAAGTGTTCGGTGATATGCCGCTTTCTGCCCTGGGCGTCGGCAACCCAGCGATGGCGCTCCAGTCCCTCGCTCACCGACAGCCACAGTGCGCCGGACGAATCGGCCATGGCGGCGCCGTCGGTCGAAGCGTTGTAAAGCCGCGGCGGGTCGCCCTGCCGGCTCCACATCGCCACGATCGCGGCCTCGCGGTCCATGCGCCGGAAGCGCGTCGCGCCGCGATCGAGCAGCCACGCACCGGCCACGTCGATGATCCACAGCGTGCCGTCGATCATGCGCATGCCTTCCGGCTGCGTGCCGTCGTAGCCCATGGCCGGACCGACCGATTCCCAGCGGTCGCCCGCTTGCCGCGCCACCCCTTTTGTCGTGGCGATCCACAGACGGCCATCGGGACCGGGCAGGATGGCGAACAAGGTACCGTCGGGAATGTCCTTGCCGCCCTGATAGTGGGTCAGGCGGCCATGGCGCGCATACGTAAGGCCGCCCATCTTGTAGCCGATCCACAGGCCACCGCGCTCGTCACCGTACAGTGCCATGGTGCGCAGGTTCGGCAGGCGGCCCGGCAGGTCTTCGAAACGCACACCGTCGAAGCGCACTACCCCGCGCGAACTGCCGAACCACAGGAAACCATCGGAAGTCTGGGCCGCGCCGTTGAACGAGGCGGGCGCATCCTGCCGCTCGGCGTAGGCGGTGTGATGCAGCTCGGCGAGGGGGCGATCGAGCGGGCTGGCGGCGATGCGCGGCACGACGTTCACGTCCTGCGCGCGCAAAGGCAAGGATGCGAGCACCAGCCACGCCAGTACGGCGAGTAAAGCGAACGGGCGGCGGACGAGCTGCGAAGCCCACCGGCGTAGGTGATTCATGGAATGTCGTGCCTCGGGAAGCGACCGGCGCCGCTCAAGGCCGCCGGCCCCACACCATGCCAGCGCGGATGCTGCGCCGCAATAGCTGCTTTGGCCGAGGACCATCGCACCCGCGGATGCGGCATTACGGCAGCGACACCCCCGGCGTCCAGCCGCTGGCGGCAAGGAACGCCTTGGCGTCCTTCATCTCCAGAATGTCGCGCAGCGCGCGCGGCTTGTCCTTCGCGCGCAGGTAATACGCCTTGACGATGCGATAGCCCACCCAGTAGCCGAGATCGCCCGGCTTGGTCAGCGTGCCGTTGTAGAGCCAGGCCGAGAGATCGGTCTTGTCCTGGTCGGCGAGGAACGACGTTTCCAGCGCCTTCTCGCGACCTCGTGCCATCGCAGGCAAACCCGTATACGCGACACTGCCGGATATCTGTTCGCCGACGAATTCCGCCGCGCCTTCGAGCAGGGATTGCTGCAGCACCGTGGGCTTGTCCAAGCTGGACAGTTCAGGCGACTTCCGTGCTTGCTGCACGTGGGCATATTCGTGGGCCATCACATGGACGAAGCGGTCTTCCAGGTTGGCCTCGAGGTAGCTGACGCCACACAGGGCTTCCAGGCCGATGATGACGCCTTCCTTGTCGGTGACGCCCACCGGCTTGCCGCGGCCGACGGCGACGGTCGATGACGCCAGCTCCATCGATGGGTAGAGTTGCCGGAAACGGTCCAGCGCGGCGGCCAGTCGTTCGCGCACGCCAGGCAGCACCGCCATGCAGCGCTTGGCATCCGCGTAGACGGCTGGCTGCGCGACCAAGGACTTGGCGATGGATTCGCCGGTGACCTTGCGAATGCCGGCCAAGTGGTGAAGTCCCGGGGAGCCGGCATCCAGATAGTCATGCTGCAATTGTTCGGCGGTGGGATGGCCGCTGGCAGCGTCATAGAGCTCGTAGAAGCGGTAGACGTCGTCGACGGCGATCGGCGGTGTCGTTGCTGCTGCATGGGCAGCGCAGGTGTTGGCGAAAAGTGCGACGACTAAGGCGATGGAAGTAGTCCATCTGGTCATGGCGGGCCCCCTGTGGTGTGTGGGTGCTGCGGCCGGTCCTTCGGCAGCAGCGGCGGCGCGAGCCCACTCACCTTGCCCTCTCCGCGGCGGGGAGAGGGGCGCCGGCGCGAGGCCCGACGAAAGAAAAGGGGCCTTGCGGCCCCTTCTCGGTTACATGTTGCGGCGATACTCGCCGCCGACGTCGTACAGCGCGTGGCTGATCTGGCCGAGCGAGTTGTACTTCACCGCCTCCATCAGCTGCTCGAACACGTTGCGGCGTTCGCGCGCGGTGTTCTGCAGGACCTTCAGGCTGTCCGGGGCCAGGCCATTGCGAGCCTTGGCATAGGCCTGCACGTTGTCGATCTGCTGGCCCTTTTCTTCTTCGGTCGAGCGGATCAGTTCGATCTCAGTGGCGATCTCGCCGCCGTGGTCCTTGGGCAGGAAGGTGTTCACGCCGATCAGCGGGAGGCTGCCGTCGTGCTTCTTCTGCTCGTAGTACATCGACTCTTCCTGGATCTTGCCGCGCTGGTACATGGTGTCCATCGCGCCGAGCACGCCGCCGCGCTCGCTGATCGCCTCGAACTCGCGGTAGACGGCCTCCTCGACCAGGTCGGTGAGCGCATCGACCACGAAGCTGCCCTGCCAGGGGTTCTCGTTGAAGTTCAGGCCCAGCTCGCGGTTGATGATGAGCTGGATCGCCACCGCGCGGCGCACGCTTTCCTCGGTCGGCGTGGTGATCGCCTCGTCGTAGGCGTTGGTGTGCAGGCTGTTGCAGTTGTCGAACAGCGCGTACAGCGCCTGCAGAGTGGTGCGGATGTCGTTGAACTGGATCTCCTGCGCGTGCAGCGAGCGGCCGGAGGTCTGGATGTGGTACTTCAGCATCTGGCTGCGCGCGCTGGCGCCGTAACGCTCGCGCATCGCGCGCGCCCAGATGCGGCGGGCCACACGGCCGATCACGGTGTATTCCGGATCCATGCCGTTGGAGAAGAAGAACGACAGGTTCGGCGCGAAGTCGTCGATGTGCATGCCGCGCGCGAGGTAGTACTCGACGATGGTGAAGCCGTTCGAGAGCGTGAAGGCGAGCTGGCTGATCGGGTTCGCGCCGGCCTCGGCGATGTGGTAGCCGGAGATCGACACCGAATAGAAGTTGCGCACCTTGTGGTCGACGAAGTACTGCTGGATGTCGCCCATCATGCGCAGCGCGAACTCGGTGCTGAAGATGCAGGTGTTCTGCGCCTGGTCTTCCTTCAGGATGTCCGCCTGCACCGTGCCGCGCACGGTCTGCAGGGTTTCTTCCTTGATGCGCGCGTAGGTTTCGGCATCCACCAGCTGGTCGCCGGTGACGCCGAGCAGGCCCAGGCCCAGGCCTTCGTTGCCCTTGGGCAGTTCGCCGGAATAACGCGGGCCGCCGTGCGGTTGCAGCGCGGCGATCTTCTGCTGCGCTTCGGCCCAGCGCGCCGGATCGGCCTTGAGGTGCTTTTCCACGTTCTGGTCGATCGCGGTGTTCATGAACATCGCGAGGATGATCGGCGCCGGACCGTTGATGGTCATGGACACCGAACTGCTGGGCGCGCTCAGGTCGAAGCCGGAGTACAGCTTCTTCATGTCGTCCAGCGTGGCGACGTTGACGCCGGAGTTGCCGATCTTGCCGTAGATGTCCGGACGCGGCGCCGGGTCTTCGCCGTACAGCGTGACCGAGTCGAACGCGGTGGACAGGCGCGTGGCCGCGCCGCCCTGGCTGAGGTAGTGGAAGCGGCGGTTGGTGCGCTCGGGCGTGCCCTCGCCCGCGAACATGCGGGTGGGATCTTCGCCCGTGCGGCGGTACGGATACACGCCGCCGGTGTAGGGGTAATGGCCCGGCAGGTTCTCGCGCATCAGGAAGCGCAGCAGGTCACCCCAGTCCTTGGTCTTGGGCGGCGAGACCTTGGGGATCTTCTGGTGGCTCAGCGATTCGCGATAGTTCTCCACGCGGATCGTCTTGTCGCGCACCTTGTACTCGTTGTACTCGTCGGTGACCGACTTGTAGCGCGCCGGCCAGTCGTGCAGCAGGTGCACGGCCTCATGGCTCAGTTCCTTCACCGCCTGGTTGTAGCGCTGACGCAGCGTGAGCAGCGTGCGGTCGGCACCCTCTTCGTGCAGCGACGCGCTGTCGTAGCGCGACAGCTCGCGCGGCAAGCGCGCATCGCCCAGGTCTTTCAGCGACTCGTAGTAGTGCTGCGCCTTGCTGGCGAACTCGGCTTCGCGCTCGATCTGGGCATTGATGCCACGCCCCTGCTCGGCGATCTCGGCCAGGTAGCGCACGCGGCTGCCGGGAATCAGCACGGTGGCGCGCGGCTCCTTCAGCGAGGTGTCCAGATCCGGCGTCCATTTGGGCGCGGGCAGCGTGAGCTTGTCGCGCAGCAGGCGGCACAGGTTGGCGAACATCCAGGTCACGCCCGGATCGTTGAACTGGCTGGCGATGGTCGGGTAGACCGGCACCTCGTCGTCCTTCAGGGCGAAGGCGGTGCGGTTGCGCTTCCACTGCTTGCGCACGTCACGCAGCGCGTCTTCGGCGCCACGCTTGTCGAACTTGTTGAGCACCACCAGCTCGGCGAAATCCAGCATATCGATCTTCTCGAGCTGGCTGGCCGCGCCGTAGTCGCTGGTCATCACGTACATCGGGAAGTCGACCAGGTCGACGATCTCCGAGTCGCTCTGGCCGATGCCGGCGGTTTCCACGATCACCAGGTCGTAGGGCTGCGCCTTGAGGAAATCGATGCAGTCGTGCAGCACCACGCTGGTGGCGGCGTGCTGGCG
Organism: Dyella sp. CR10; assembly: GCF_055814425.1. Classification (NCBI taxonomy): domain Bacteria; kingdom Pseudomonadati; phylum Pseudomonadota; class Gammaproteobacteria; order Lysobacterales; family Rhodanobacteraceae; genus Dyella; species Dyella sp. CR10. The sequence goes on along the minus strand of NZ_CP185986.1, from coordinate 1,014,891 downwards.
GCGCGTGGCCATCGAGCGCATGTACACGCGATGGCTGCGCAGCGAGTTCATGCGGATGCGGTCGCCCAGCAGCGCGCCACCGCTGCGGCGGCGCGTCGGGTCCACGGCGAGCACGGCGATGCGCATCTCGGGGAAAGCATGCAGAAAGCGCAACAGCAGTTCGTCCACCACCGAGGACTTGCCCGCGCCGCCGGTGCCGGTGACGCCGAGCACCGGCGTCTGCTTGCCGGCCATCTTCCACTGCTTGCGCAGGTGGTCGAGTTCCGCCTCCGGCAGGTGGCCTTCTTCGATCGCCGAAAGCATGTGGCCGATCGAGATCTCGTCATCGATGTCCACGCGCGGCGCGACGGCGGTGGCCTGCTCCGCGCTGGCGCGCCGGTCGGCGGCCTCGCGAGTGCGGCGCATCACGTCCTCGATCATCTCGGTGAGACCGAGCTTCATACCGTCGTTGGGATGGTAGATGCGCTCGACGCCGTAGGCCTGCAGCTCGCGGATTTCCTCCGGGGTAATGGTGCCGCCGCCACCGCCGAACACGCGGATATGCGCGGCGCCGTGTTCCTTGAGCATGTCCACCATGTACTTGAAGTACTCGACGTGGCCGCCCTGGTACGAGGACAGCGCGATGGCGTCGGCGTCTTCCTGCAGCGCCGCGCGGACCACGTCTTCCACCGAGCGGTTATGGCCGAGGTGGATCACCTCCGCCCCCTGCGACTGGATGATGCGGCGCATGATATTGATCGCCGCGTCATGGCCATCGAACAGGCTGGCGGCTGTAACGAAGCGCAGGGGACGACTTTCGTGCACTGCAGCACTGGCGGAAACGTGCTGGGCGGGGGAACTCATGGCGACTCCGACTTCGATGTGCGTAAGACGCACAATTCTAGTGGGGATCGCCGTTAAGCGCTTGCTGCAGCGCGCGTACCTGAGCGTACGGGAACGCTAGACAGAGGCGCGCCGCGCATGCTTGAGATGCCGCGTGCGCGTCCGCCAGAACAGGAAGCCGGTAACGAGAAAGAACGCCGGCAACACGCCCGCCACGGCAATCAAAAGTTGCCACGGCGTGCCACCGACCGCAGCGGCGTGCACCGGGTAGATCTTCTCGCTCAGTTTCGTGCCGCTGCCCTGCCCTTGTGCATCATGCACGGACAGCACCGTGGCGGTGTACGGATCGACGGTCACGACGCTGCGGCCGACCGCGTTCCACTCTTCCGGTCCGCGTGCGCGGATGACCAGTGCCGCATTCTTTTCGCCAGGCAAGGTGATGCGGCGAAGTTCGGCCGCGGGCAACGCTGCCTGCGCGGCGGCGAGCGCATCGGCCCAGCGCAGCGGCGCATCGCGTGGCGGCACCGTCGGCACCTTCGGCGGCTTGCCGGGCTTATCGCCGAACAGCGCCGCGAGCGCCGTGCGTGTGGTGTCCTTGTAGACCAGCGTGACGCCGGTGAACGTGCTCAGCAGCAACAAAGGAAACAGCATGGCGCCCACGCTCTGGTGCCAGCTGCGCCAGCGACGCGTCGGCGGCTGCGCATACATGCTCACCGCATGGCGCCAATGGCCGCGGCGCGGCCACCACAGCGCGAGGCCGATCAGGATCAACGCCAGTTCGGCCAGGCCGAGAACTCCCAACGCCGTTTCGCCGTTCTTGCCGCCAAGCAGATGGGTGTGCAGATCGCGCAGCCACAGCACGGCGTCGTGGTCCTTGGAACGGACCAGCAGCTCGTGGCCGTCCGCCGGATCGAGATACACGCGCTGCTCGCCCGCCAGGTAGACCTGCCATACCGGCAAGACGGCGCTTGGCGTATCCACGCTGCGCAGCGGCGCCGGCCAGCGCGTGTCGTAGATGCGTTGCAGGACCGCCGCGCGCTGTTCCGGCGTGGGCAGTGCATGTTCGAACAGCGCCGGATGGCGCCAGCGCAGCAGTTCCGTCTGAAAGGCCAGCACCGTGCCGGACAGCGCCAGCACGGCGAAGGCGAGCCCCACGCTCAAGCCCAGCCAGAGATGCAGCCTGCGCAGCAGGTCGCGGGGGCGCCAGTGATGGGGTGTGGACGGACGGGGTGTGGACGACATGAACGATGGTGGTGCTGGATGAAGGTGCGCGACCTTAGCACATGGATGCGAATCGTTCTCATCCCACTCACCCCCGCGGGCTGGCGTGAGCCGCCGGCGACTGCGGGGGATGCGCGCCGGGACGAACGTTCGCGGCGATGGGGAATCGCCGGCGACTCACGCCAACCCGCCTCCGGGTGGCCGGAACGACCTCAATGCACGTAGTTGAGCGCGATCGCCGGCGTCACCGAACGTTGCGTGTTATGCCCGCCCGCCACCACGCGCACCCCGAACAGCACGCCGACATTCGGCGACCAGTTGTACTCGATGGCCGGCGCATACCCGACCGCGTCGCTATGCCCGGACTTGCGGCTCACGCGCACCGGCTCGGCCCCCGGCAGCACATCGAAACCCTTCACCACGGTGTCGCCGTTGTGGCTGTAGGTGACGTCGAGCGCCAGCACCCAGCGCGTGGTGAGGCTGTATTCGACGGCCGTGCCGACAAAGATGTTGCTGCCGCCGCGTGCATGGCCGCGAAAATCCTGCCCGGTGCCGTACGTGCTCACGCCTTCGACGTCCGCGCGCCCGGGCAAAGAGCCGGTGATGTTCAGGCGCGCACGCAGGATGCGCCCGTTCGGCATCCAGAAATAACTCTGCATGTTCACACCCAGCGTCGTCGCATACGCGCCGCCCCCCATGCCGTTGGCCGGCCGGCGCCCCAGGCGGTCGTAGCGGCCGGTCGGCAAGGCTTCCTGCAGCATCAGCGAAACGGTGGGCACCCAGCTGCCCTCGTGGAAACGATGCAGGCGGTACTGCGCCTGCAGGATCTGGTCGCCCAGACCGATGCCGGAACTGTTCGGGCCGCCGCTGACGCGGTTGTAGCCGATGATCGGGATCATGCCGACCGTCAGGCGATCGGTCAGTCCGTACAGCACGTAGGCGCGCGAACCGAACGCATCCACGCCGGGCGTCATCACGTCATAGATGTAGGGCTCGATCAGCATGTGGCCGGCAGGCAGCGTCTCGGCGCCATTGGCCAGCATGGGGCCGGTCCACCAGGCGTCGTCGCGCGACTGGCGGATCGGCCCCATGGCGTCCTGCGCCATGGCGGACGAGCCTGCCAGGCAGGCCAGCAGCCCGGCCGCCAGGAGCCGTCGCTTCGCCGTTCCGTTCGCCTTTTTCCCGTACGCGCCCATCTGACCCACGCCCATCTCCGTCACTCGCCCCGGCCACGCGCCGGCGGCCGTGACACTACGAATGGCAGTGGCCGCGGCGAATAGCCACTTGGCTATGATCCGGCATGACCACTTCGCCAGGTCCTCCGGAGCTCCCGCCATGCCCCGCGCCGCCACATCGTTCCTGCCGCCGATCGCCCTGGAAACGGGCAGCGGCGTGCCGATCTACCAGCAGCTGTCCGAGTGGTTCCGGCGCGCCATCGCCGATGGCCAGCTGCGTCCCGGCCAGCGCGTGCCGTCCACGCGCAGCCTGGCCAGCGAGCTGCGGGTGTCGCGGCTGCCGGTGCTCAGCGCCTATGAGCAGTTGCTGGCGGAAGGCTATCTGCAGAGCGCCGTGGGTGCCGGCACCCGCGTGGCGCAGTCGATCCCGGCCGGGGCGCTGAAACCGCCGCGCCCGAAGGCCTCCATGCCGCTGGCGACCGGCGGCACCGCACGCCGCGTGGCGCAACGCGTGGCCGCAATGCGGCCGTACGAGCAGACCTGGCTGGACAGCCAGGGCGCGTTCCGCGTCGGCCTGCCTGCGCTGGAACACTTTCCCTCCGAACTCTGGGCCAGGCTGCTGGCGCGGCATGCCCGTGCGCCCAGCGCCGAAGCGCTCGCCTACGGCGACGCGCGCGGTTGCCCGCTGTTGCGCGAAGCCATCGCCGATTACCTCGGCGCGATGCGTGCGGTACGCACCGACGCCTCGCAGGTTTTCATCACCACCGGCTCGCAGCAGGGCGTGCAGATCTGCGCGCATGCACTGCTGGATGCGGGCGATCGCGCCTGGCTGGAAGATCCGGGCTACCCCGGCGCGCGCCAGGCTTTCGGCACCGTGGGCGCGCGCGCCGTGCCGGTGCCGGTGGATCAGGAAGGGCTGGACGTGGCCGAAGGCATCCGCCGCGCGCCCGACGCGCGGCTGGCCTACGTGTCGCCCTCGCATCAGTTCCCGCTGGGCATGACGCTGAGCGCCGCGCGGCGCATGCAACTGCTGCAATGGGCGGCGCGCGCAGGCGCCTGGATCGTCGAGGACGACTACGACAGCGAGTACCGCTTCGGCGGCCGTCCGATCGCCTCGCTGCAGGGCCTCGATACGGACGCGCGCGTGATCTACGTAGGCACCTTCAGCAAGGTCATGTTCCCTTCCCTGCGCCTGGGCTACCTGGTGGTACCGAAGGACCTGGTACCCGCCTTCACGGCCTGCCGCGACGCGCTGGACACCTGCACGGCCACGCTGCCGCAGCTGGCCATGCACGACTTCATCCGCGAAGGCCACTTCGCGCGGCACATCCGCCGCATGCGCATGCTGTACGCGGAGCGCCGGGCGGCGCTGGTCGCGTCGATCCATGCGCATCTGCCGGACACGCTGGAAGTGATCGGCGCCGAAGCCGGCATGCAGCTGACCGCGCTGCTGCCGCCGGGCGTGGACGACGTGGCGCTGTCGCGCCGCGCTGCGCAAATGGGCGTGTCGGCGCGGCCGCTGTCGCCGTGCTACGCCGAACCGCCGGCGCGCGGCGGCGTGATCATGGGCTACGGCGGTGCCGACGCACACGCCCTGGACGAAGCGGTGCGCCGGCTCAAGAGCTGCCTTTGACCCGCATCCGAGGTCAGCGCTCGGCGACCTTTTTGCCATCCGTCTCATCGATCAACGCTTCCACCTGGATGCGCAACGCCACATCCATCTTGAAGCCGTAGTCCTTGCCCGCGCCCATGCCGAAGGCATCGCGTTGGAAGGTGGCGCCAGCGTCGGCGCCGCACAGCTCTCGTTTGAACATCGGGTGCTGGATGCACTTGAACGAATGGACGGTGAGCTCCAGCGGACGGGTCACGCCATGCAGAGTCAGTTCGCCCACCACCTTGGTGGGCTTGCCGTCGACGAAGCCGGCCAGCTTGCCCTTGTAGGTGGCGGTCGGGTACTTGTCCGTCTCGAACAGCTCCTTGCCCCGCGCGGCTTCGTCCATCTTGTCCAGGCCGAAGTTCACGCTGTTCATGTCCACCGTGATGTCGACGCTGCCCGTGCCAGCGTCCTTGTCCAGCGTGACCTTGCCGCTGGTGCGATTGAACTTGCCGCGCCATACCGACAGGCCGCCGAAGTGGTCGGCTTCGAAGCTCGGATAGGTATGCATCGGATCGATGGTGTAGGTCGCCGAGGCGGCGTGTGCGGCGGTGCCGGCGAGGGCCAGGGCGGTGGCGGCGGCGAAGCGATGCAGGGAACGGCGGGGCAGGATGCGCATGATCGGACTCCTAAGGGATGGACGTGCGGATGATCGCTTTACGCCGGCGCCATGGCCGGCTCGTCTGATCGACGAACCAGGGCGCCGCAAATCGACATCTCCCCATCTGGCGGCCGCCACGACCCTAAGGGATACTCGCGCCCTCACACCGCAGACAAGGGGATGTCGATGAAACGGTCAGGGATAGCGCTGTTGCTGGGCCTCGCTCTTTGCGGCACGAGCCTCGCGCAGAGCGCCAGCGCGGTGCGCAAGCAGGCCGAAGCCAGCATGCTGGTCAACGGCCATATCGTGCTGGCGCCGGACGGCAGCGTCCGTTCGTGCAGCCTCGATCAGCAGGACCGGCTGCCCGCGCCCGTGGTGGATCTGATCAAGCGCAATGCCGCGACCTGGCGCTTCGAGCCGATACGGGTCGACGGCACCGCGGTGGCGGCCGAAGCGCCCATGCATCTGCGCGTGGTGGCCTCGCCCACCGGCGATGGCGACACCTTTCACGTGCACCTTGCCGGCGCCACGTTCAGCGACGGCAAGGCGGGAACGGGCCCGGGTTTCAAGGAGCACAAGGCGCCGCGTTACCCAGAGGATGCGATCAGGAGCCGCGTGGCCGGCACGGTATTCCTGCTGATCCGCGTGCAGCCGGACGGCACGGTCGGCGACATCGCTGCCGAACAGGTCAACCTCACCGTGGTGGACAACGAAAGAGCCATGCGCCATTGGCGCGACGTTCTGGCGGAGGCCAGCATCCGGACCGCGCGCAACTGGACCTTCACCCGGCCGGCCGACGGCACTCACAAGAACGACGACAGTTGGATCGTGCGTGTTCCGGTGGCTTATCACCTCAATGAAATGGGCAAGATGCCGCGCTCCGAGTACGGCACCTGGCAGGCCTACATTCCCGGCCCCAAGGACCCGATTCCGTGGATGGAAGCCTATCGCCGCACGCACCCGGAAGAAGGGCTCGGCAGCGATGCGCTTCCCGACGAAGGGCTCTACCTGGTCGGCAGCGGCCCGCGCCTGATCACGCCGCTGAATCGCTCGTAAGAAGACGCCGAGGCAACTCGGCCGCCGGCCTGGCCGCCTCGGCCATCACGGATATTCATGCGTTGACACGACTGACGAAAGGGGGAAGTCGATGAAACGATGGGGAATGGAGTTGCTCTGCCTGGCGCTGTGCGGCATCGCCGCCGCGCAAGCCGCCGACACGGCGCCTGGGCACACCGAGGCCAGCCTGCTGGTCAACGGACATATCCTGCTCGCGCAGGATGGAACGGTCAGCGCGTTCGATCTGGATCATCAGGATCAGCTGCCGGCACCCGTGGTGGACATGATCAAGCGCAGTTCCGCCAGATGGCGCTTCGAGCCGGTGCTGGAGAACGGCGCGCCGGTCGCCGCGAAAGCGCCGATGCACCTGCGGATAGTGGCGTCGCCCGCGGCCGACGGACAGACCTTCCAGGTGCGGATCGCCAGCGCCACCTTCGCCAACGGCAGCTACGCGCATGGCGTGACCTACAAGGATCACAGCGCGATGCTCACCTACCCCGATGCCGCGGTCAGGGCCGGCATCGGCGGCACCGTGTTCCTGGTGTTGCGCATCCAGCGCGACGGCACGGTGGGTGACGCGGCAGCCGAGCAGGTCAATCTCGACCATACCGGCAGCGAAGGCGTCCTGCGCCAGTTGCGCAACGCGCTGGCCGAATCCAGCGTCCGCGTCGCGCGCAAGTGGGTATTCAATCCGCCCGCCGGCCCGCACAAGGACGACGATAGCTGGATCATCCGCATGCCCATCACCTACAAGCTGCAGACGGACCAGACCCGGGGTCCGCGGGATCTCGCCTGGCAGGTTTACAGCCCTGGCCCCAAGGCATCGATTCCGTGGCTGGACGAGTACCGCCGCACGCACAAGGAAGACAGCGTGGGCGCCGACGCACTGCCTGACGGCCTTCACCTAGTCGGCGACGGCCCGCACCTGATCACCGCGCTGGATCCGTCCTGACCGCCGCGCGCGGGCGCCGCTACGGCGTCCGCGCCTGGAACCGCGCCAGACCGCGGAACGTCTCGTGCTAGTAGCGGCTCATGTGCAGCTCCTGCCCCGTGCTCAGCACCACCATGTGGTAGGAACCAGGGATGGATGGCCTGGATGCGGTCGATGTTGACGATGGCCGAGCGGTGCACGCGGGCGAACCGGCGCGGGTCGAGGCGCTGCTCCAGCGCGGCCATGGTCTCGCGCAGTTCGTAGGCGTCCTTGCCCACGTGCAGGCGCACGCGGTTGCGGTCGGCTTCGATCCAGTCGATGCGCGCCACGTCCAGCAGGATCACGCTGCCGTCCACCGGGATCGGCAGGCGGCGCGCATAGCCCTGCTCGCGCCGCAGTTCCGCCAGGGCCTGCCAGACCTGCGCAGGCGCGGCCTGCCCGCCTTCTCCCGCCAGCCACCGCCGGGCGCGGTGCAGCATGGCGTCGAAGCGCTCGCGGCTGAAGGGCTTGACCAGATAGTCCACCGCATTGGCCTCGAACGCGCGTACTGCGTATTGCTCATAGGCGGTGACGAAGACCGTGGCGGGCAGCGCGTCCTCGCCGAGCGCGGCGGCCACGTCGATGCCGGTCATCTCGGGCATCTGGATATCGAGGAAAACCAGAGCGGGCGGATCGCGTCCAGGGCGCTGGCGCCATCGCCGAACTCGCCGACGATCGCGAACTCCGCTTCCTTGCGCAGCAGGCGCGCGATGCTGTGCCGGGCGATCGGCTCGTCGTCCACGATCAGCGTGCGGATGCTCAGGCCGCGGCGGCAACCGCCTGGCCGGTGCCTGCATCCCAATCCGCGTGTCCGCCGCCGTCGCGGCGATCTCGTGGAGAAGAAACATGCGTACGGTCCTGCTGCTTGCATTCGCCACCGCGCTGTCACGGCCGCGGCGCAGACGCGCTACCTGGAGATCTACAACGATGCGCCCGCCAGCATGGTGGCGCTGGCGGCCGCGCCGGCCGGCGGCGACGGCTATCGCGACCTGGCCATCGGCGACCGCCCGCTGCCGGGCGGCGGCCATGCCGTGACGGTCGAGCTGGATGGCCGCGAAGGCTGCCGCCGCGACCTGCGCGCGAGGTTCGCCGACGGCCGCGTACTGGTCAGCCGCGGCTTCGACATATGCAGGTATCGCAGCTATCACACCGCGCGCGCGTTGCCGCGATGAAAGGAATACTCAGGCCACGCCGTACGGCAGGTTCGGCGTGGCTACCACGCGGTCGCCCACCGTCTCGCCGCGCAGGAAGGCAAAGGTCGCCTCGATCACTTCGGGCGCGTCGACCACCTTGTGGTGGCCCAGGCCTTCGGTGGTGAGCAGACGCGCGCCGGGCCAGTAGCGCGCATAGCGCTCGCCCTCCTCCCACGGCACGTCGCGGTCGTCCAGATCGTGCACGACCAGGCCGGCCTGGCCGAGCGCCGGCAGATGCTTGTGCACCTGCAAGTCGCGCACGGTGACGCCGGTACGTCGTTCCAGCCAGCCGTAGAAAATCTCGCGCAGGTGATCGCCCAGCCGGACGAAGCGGAAGAAGCGGCCGGTGGCCGCTTCCATGTCGGCGGCCGGCGCGATCAGCACCAGTCGCCGCGCCAGCCAGGTCTCGCCCTGCGCCAAGGCGAGCGCCGCGCCGCCGAGCGAATGGCCGATGGCCAGTTCCGCGTTGCCGTAGTGCTGGCCGATCGCACGGATGGTGGCGATAAAATCCGGCAGCGTGCACAGCCGCCCGCTGCTGCGGCCGTGGCCGGGCTGGTCGAAGCTGACCACCGCCAGTCCCAGTTCGCGCAGGCGCTGCACCCACGGCAGAAAGCGCAGGCCGAAGCTGGACCAGCCGTGCACCAGCAGTGCATAGGGCTGCGTGCGCGGGTCGCCCCACACATAAGTGGCAATGGTTTCCTCGCCGACCTTCAGCTCGCCCTGGCGCATGGCCTCGTCCGGCCGCGCGGCGTGCGCGCGGCTGCGGCTGCTGGCGAAAGGCGTGGCGAACAGGCGCGCGGCGCGATTCGCGGTGCGGTGAGGTGCCAGTCGCCCGCCGAGCGCGAAGCCCGCGCGCACCGCGCCGAGTTTGAGCAGCATGCCGGCCGAGGGTCGGCCATGACGATGCGAACGCTGCGGACGTGGCATGGCGATGCTCCTCGAAAGTGTCAGGGGCGATAACTGGCGAACAGCCGATCGACGGCGGCAAAGGTGCGGTGCTGCGCCTGGTCGAAGCCGAACAGGCCGCCGTCGTGGTGCAGGCCGAGCATCAGGGCGTAGATCTCGAAGGCGAGCTGGGCCGCGTCGGTATCCGCGGCGAGATGCCCTTCCGCCACGGCCTGCCCGATCGCGATTTCCAGCTGACCCCGCCAGCCGGTCTGCTGGCGCGCGACAGCATCATGCAGCACACCGTCGCGGCCGTCGTATTCGCTGGCGGCCGACAGCAGCACGCAGCCGCGCGCATATGTGCGGCTCCACGCGCACCAGTGTTCGACGATCGCGCGCAGGCGCGGCAAGCCGCGCGGCGCCTTCAGCGCCGGCATCAGCACGTTGGCGGTGAACCGCGCGGCGCCGAACTCGAGCACGGCCAGCTGCAGGTCTTCGCGCGAACCGAAATGGGCGAACACACCGCTCTTGGACATCTCGGCGGCCTGGGCCAGGCCACCGATCGACAGGCCTTCCAGCCCGTCGTTGCAGGCCATGGCGTAGGCCCGGTCCAGGATCATGTCGCGGGTGGCGGCGCGTTTGCCGGGGATTGCGGTGGCGTTCATGGCGGGCATGAATAGCACGACCGTTCGTTCTTTTTCAAGAACATTCTTAACGAACTGTCTTACCCGGGCCAGGCCGCACTATCCTTCGACCCAGCTTTCCAGGGAGGTAAACGCATGAAGCTCCGCCTGCCGCTCGCGCTGGTTCTCGGCGCCCTGCTTTCCGGCTGCGTCACATCGCCCACCGGGCGCTCCCAGCTGATGATGGTCTCCGATGGCGAGATGTCGAAGATGGGCCTGTCCGCGTTCAATGACATGCGCAAGCAGGGCAAATTCGTCGATTCGCCCAAGGAGCGTGCCTACGCCACCTGCGTCTCCAACGCGCTGATCGCGGTGCTGCCGCCGCCGTGGAATACGCAGCAGTGGGAGGTGCAGATCATCGACGACAACACGCCCAATGCCTTCGCCCTGCCCGGCGGCCGCATCGGCGTGAATCGCGGCATGTTCAAGATCGCCAGCGACCAGGATCAACTCGCCGTGGTGCTGGGCCACGAGCTGTCGCATGTGGTGGCACGGCACGGCGCCGAACGCGTGTCCGACAACATGGCCGCGCAGGCGGCGGTGATCGCCGGCAGCGCGTACGCCGCCAGCCGCGGCACCAATGCCGGCTACGCCGCGGCCGCGCTGGGTCTGGGCGCGGAGGTGGGCATCCTGCTGCCGTTCTCGCGCACGCAGGAAAGCGAGGCCGACACGCTGGGCCAGCGCTACATGGCGCAGGCGGGCTTCGATCCGCGCGCGGCCGCCACGCTGTGGCAGAAGATGGGTTCGCAGGGCGGTTCCAAGCCGCCGGCCTTCCTCTCCACGCATCCCGCCACCTACAACCGTCAGCAGGCGCTCGGCAACCAGGCCGTGCAGCTGATGCCGGTCTACGAGCAGGCGCGCGCCAGCGGGCACAAGCCCAACTGCATGCTCTGATGCCAGGGCGGGAGTCGACGGTTCCCCTCAACCCCACCGGCTTCTGAACGAACCGCGGTCCGACGCGTCAACAGACGCGGCCAGCTTCCGTTTCTCCCCCTGCGAGCCACTCGTTGCGTGGCTTCCGGGAGACACTCATGAAGCCGCTTATCCGCACCTTCGCCGCGCTGACCGCCGCGGGCCTGGCGCTGGGCTGCGCCGCCTACGCGCCTGATGCAGCCGCCCGCACCCAGGTCTCGGTGCAGATCGGCGTGGCGCCTCCGCCGCCGCGCTACGAAGTGGTGCCTCCGCCGCGCATCGGCTACGTGTGGGCGCCGGGCTATTGGCGCTGGGATCCGTATGCGCGCCGCCACATCTGGACGGTCGGCCGCTGGATGCCGGCGCGCCGCGGCTACTACTACCGCCCGCCACGCTGGGAGCCCTACCGCGGCGGCTGGCGTTTTCACGACGGCTACTGGCGCCATTGAGCGCTCGCTTTCACCTGCGCGGCTGCAGCGAACGCGGCTGCGCTTTTCATATCGCCTCTCTACTTAAGGACTGACTCATGCAAATCCGTATCGCGGCACTGGCCGCGCTCACCCTGCTCGCCAGCGGCTGTGTCGAGGAACGCGTGGTGCACCCGCGCCCCGTGGTCGTGGAGCGACCGGTGATCGTGGAGCGGCCAGTAGTGCAGCGCGAAGTGATCGAGGAAGTGATCGCGCCGATGCCTCCGCCGCCGCGCGTGGTGGAGGTGGAACCGGCGCCGCGTCCCGGCTATCTGTGGGCGCGCGGCTACTGGCGCTGGAGCGGCCGCGAGTACGTCGCGGTGCCTGGACATTGGGAAGTGGTGCGGCCGGGTTATCGCTACGTGCATCCGCACTACGAACGCCACAACGATGGCTGGCATCTCAATGTTGGCGTGTGGGTGAACGGCTAAGCATCATTCGTGCGGCAGTCCGGCGGAGGCGCTCGAGCGGAAGCGCCTTCGCTGTTTTCCTTATGAGAAGGGTTCGATAGACACCTCCTGGCGCACCTGGCCGGCGCGCTCGGCCGGCCCGTGTGGATCCTGCTGCCTCACGTTGCGGATTGGCGCTGGCTGCGCGATCGGCACGACAGCCCCTGGTATTCCGGCGCGCGGCTGTTCCAGCCGGCACGCGGCGACTGGGCTTCGGTGGTGATGCAGGTGCGCGACGCCCTGGCCGCGCGAACGTGGCCGTGATTCAGGCCCGTGCTGGCGCGGAGCGCATGGCGCTCGGCGCCAGCGCGCGGTAATCCCGCGGCGTCATACCCACCGTCGCCTTGAACTGCCGCGCGAAAGCGCTCTGGTCGGCGAAGCCGCAGGCCAGGCCAATCGCCGCCACGCTTTCCTCACCGCGCAGCAGCCGCATCGCCGCCTCGATGCGCAGCTTGGTCTGCACCTGCTGCGGCGTGAGCTGGAACACGCGACGGAAATGCCGCTCCAGCTGCGCCACCGAGACGCCGGCCAGCTCCGCGAGCTTCGCCACGCGCACGCCTTCGGCGTAGTGCTCCTGCAGGTAGGCCAGCACGCGGCGCAGGCGCACATAGGTGGGATGGCGGCCGTCCGGCTTGCCCAGGTCACGCGAGATGCCGACGATGCCCTGCACTTCACCGCGCTTGAGCAGAGGCCGCTTGCAGGTAAGGCACCAACCAGGCACGCGGTTGGGGAACATGTGCACTTCGAGCTGGTTCTCGATCACCTCGCCCTCCAGCACGCGCCGGTCCTGCGAGGCATAGGAGCCGCCCAGCGTGGCGGGGAAAAGCTCGACCACGCTGCGGCCGATCACGTCGGCGCGCTGCTTCAGGCCCAGGCGTCGCACCAGGGTGAGATTGGCATGCGTGTAGCGGCCCTGCCCGTCCTTCACGAAGAACACCACGTCGGGCAAGGCGTCGAACAGCGCCTCCAGTTCGTCGGCTGAAATCTTCATGTCCATCGCAGGTCCTGCCCGGTCGCGAAGCCTTGTGCAGCCGCAGCATGGCACAAAATCGGCAGAAAGCATTGTGCGGATTTCCGCATGTGCCGTCGCCAAGCATTTCTAGACGCTGCGTCGCCCCGGCGGCGAGCATGGCCGCCATGCATACCATCGACGTGATCGACTCGCACACCGGCGGCGAACCCACCCGCACCGTCATCGCCGGCTTTCCCGACCTGGGCGCTGGCACGCTCATGGAGCAGCGCGAACGTTTCCGGCGCGACTTCGACCCGTGGCGCGCGGCCATCGCCTGCGAACCGCGCGGCTCGGCCACGGTGGTCGGCGCACTGCTGCTGCCGCCGCAGAGCCCGGATGCCTGCGTGGGCGTCATCTATTTCAACAACGTCAGCTACCTGGGCATGTGCGGCCACGGCACCATCGGCGTGGTGCGCACCTTGCAGCACATGGGGCGCATCGGCCCGGGCCTGCATCGCATCGAGACGCCGGTGGGCACGGTGGGTGCCGAACTGCACGCCGATGGCCGCGTTTCCATCGACAATGTGGAGAGCTACCGCCACGCCAAGGACGTGCAGGTGGACGTGCCGGGCTACGGCAAGGTCACCGGCGACATCGCCTGGGGCGGCAACTGGTTCTTCATCACCAAGGACACGCCGCTGCCGCTGGAGATCCATCACCAGCGCGAGCTGACCGCGTACACCGAAGCGATCCGTCGCGTGCTCGAAGCGCAAGGCATCAGCGGCGCCGAAGGCGGCGAAATCGACCATATCGAGATCAACGCCGACCTGCCCGGCAAGGCCGGCCGCAACTTCGTGCTGTGCCCGGGCCTGGCCTACGACCGCTCGCCCTGCGGCACCGGCACCAGCGCCAAGCTCGCCTGCCTGGCCGCCGACGGCAAGCTGGCGCCGGGCGAGACCTGGCGACAGGAAAGCATCCTCGGCAGCGAGTTCACCGCCACATATACCGCCGGCGCGCACGGCGTGCTGCCGCGCATTACCGGCAGCGCCTACGTCGTGGCGCGCTCCACCCTGCTGTTCGACGAGGCCGATGCCTTTACCTGGGGCAGCGGCGCGGAATGACCGGCGGTACCAACAGCTACGACCTCATCGTCATCGGTGCCGGCATCGTCGGCGCCGCCTGCGCGGACGCGGCCAGCGCCGACGGCCTGCGCGTGGCGATCGTGGAACCGGGCCCGATCGGCGGCGGCACCACCGCCGCGGCGATGGGCCATCTGGTGGCGATGGACGACGATCCGGCCGAGCTGGCGCTCGCGCGCTACTCCCTGCGCCAGTGGGAAGCCTTCGCCGATCTGCCGGACGCCGAGTTCAGCCGCTGCGGCACGTTGTGGGTGGCGCGCAGCGACAGCGAACTGGCCGCCGCGACCATGCGCGCGGAGCGCCTGGACGCCGCCGGCATCGAAGCGCACGTACTGGACGCCAAGACCCTCTACGAACAGGAACCGGCGCTCGCCCCCGGCATGGCCGGCGGCATGCTGGTGCCGCGCGAAGCGGTGGTGTATCCGCCGCGCGTCGCGCGCCATCTCGTGCGCCGCGCGCAATCCCGGGGCGCCGTGCTTTATGCCGGACGCCGCGCGCAAGCGCTGCGCCGCGGCGGCGCGCAGCTCGACGACGGCTCGTCGCTCAGCGGCCCCGTGCTGGTCGCCACCGGCTGCGCCCTGCCCGCGCTGCTGCCGCAGCTGCCGATGCGCGCGCGCAAGGGGCACCTGGTAATCACCGACCGCTATCCCGGCCTCGTCCGGCACCAGCTGCTCGAACTGGGCTACGCCGACAGCGCGCATGGCGACTCGGACAGCAGCGTCGCCTTCAATGTGCAGCCGCGGCCGACCGGCCAGATCCTGATCGGTTCGTCGCGCGAATTCAGCGCGACGGATGCGGACGTCTCGCCGGCGATGCTGCGCCGGATGCTCGAGCGCTGCTTCACTTTCGTCCCCGCCTTGCGCGACTTGCAGGCACTGCGCGCATGGACCGGCTTCCGTCCTACCACGCCGGACGGACGCCCGTATCTCGGCGCCGTGCCCGGTGCCGCCGACCAATGGGTCGCCGCCGGCCACGAAGGCCTGGGCGTGACGACCGCCCTGGGCAGCGCGCGCCTGCTGCTCGATCTGATCCAGAACCGTCAGCCGGCGATCGATCCGCTGCCGTACGCGCCGGCGAGGCTCGCCGCATGAGCGCCACCGTGCGCCTGCAGATCAACGGCCAGCCGGTCGACGTGCCGCAAGGCGCCAGCGTCGCCGCCGCGGTGGCGCACTGGACGCTGCATTTCCGCACCTCGGTGAGCGGCGAAGCGCGCGCGCCGCTGTGCGGCATGGGCGTGTGTTTCGAATGCCGCGTGCGTATCGACGGCGTCGCGCACCAGCGCGCATGCATGACGCCGGCACGCGACGGCATGCGGGTGGACAGCGATGGCTGAGCGCTACGACGTCCTGATCGTCGGCGCCGGCCCCGCTGGCCTCGCCGCGGCGGCCGCGGCAGCTTCGCACGGCGCCCGCGTCGGCCTGCTCGATGCGCAGCCGCGCGCGGGTGGCCAAGTGTGGCGCCACGACGTGCGCAAGGGCGCTCCAGGCGCGGCGCGTGACGCCGTCGCCGCCCTGCGTGATGTCGCGCTGCTGACGCAGCACAGCGTGATCGCCAGCGAAGATGGCGCGCTGCGCGCCGAAACGCCCCAAGGCTCCGCGCTTCTGACCTACGGCAGCCTGGTGCTGGCCACCGGGGCGCGTGAACTGTTGCTTCCCTTTCCCGGCTGGACGCTGCCCGGCGTCAGCGGCGCCGGCGGCCTGCAGGCGCTGGCCAAGCAGGGTTGGCCCGTCGCGGGCAAACGGGTCGTCGTCGCCGGCACTGGCCCACTGCTGCTGGCCGCGGCGGCCACACTGCACGCGCATGGCGCGAAGGTGCTGGGCATCCACGAGCAGGCACCGGCAGAACGCGTTCATGCCTTCGCGCGCCAGCTCATTCATTGGCCCGCGCGCGCCGCTCAGGCACTGATGCTGCGGGCGCGGCTGGCCGGCGTGCCGTATCGCTTCGGCTCGATCGTGCGCCGTGCGCATGGCGATGGCGCGCTGCGCATGGTGGAGATCGAAGATGCCCAGGGCACTGCCTGCGTCGACTGCGATCTGCTCGCCGTCGGCTACGGGCTGGTCCCCAATGTCGAGCTTGCGCAACTGCTCGGCTGCGCCCTCGACCACGCCGCGACGCATCCGCGCGTACAGGTGGACGAGTTCATGCGTACCAGCGTGCCCGGCGTGCTCGCCGCGGGCGAAGCCGGCGGCATCGGCGGCCTGGCGACCGCGCGCATCGAAGGCGCGATCGCCGGCCATGTCGCCGCCGGGCAACTCGACCCGGCGCGCGCACTGCTGCCCGGGCGCGAACGCGCGCGACGCTTCGGCGCCTTGCTGGCCACGCATTTCGCGCCCGGCGAACGCGTTCACGCGCTCGCCACGCCGCAGACCCTGATATGCCGCTGCGAAGACGTGCCGCTCGGCGCGCTGGACGGTTTCGCCGACGCACGCGATGCCAAGCTCGCCACCCGCTGCGGCATGGGCGCCTGCCAGGGCCGCATCTGCGGCGCGGCGCTGGCCGAGCTCGGCCGCTTCCCGCGCCACGGCGGCCGCCCGCCCCTGTTTCCCGCGCGCCTCGCCACCTTGGCGGGGCTCGCTCTTTCCCCTTCCGACGAGAGGTCATCGACATGAGCAACGCATCCATCTGGCGCGGCGTGATCCCCGCTATCACCACGCCGTTCACCGCCGAGGGCCAGGTCGACCATGCCTTCCTCGCCAAGCATGCGAACCAGCTGATCGACGCCGGCTGCACCGGCATCGTGCCGCTCGGTTCGCTGGGCGAAGCGGCTACGCTCACGTTCGAGGAGAAGGTCGAGATCATCCGCACCCTGGTGAAAGCGCTGGACGGCCGCGCGCCGGTCATTCCCGGCATCGCCGCGCTCTCCACCGCCGAGGCCGTGCGCCTGGCCAAGGAAGCCAAGGCGCTGGGCTGCTCCGGCCTGATGGTGCTGCCGCCGTACGTGTACTCCACCGACTGGCGCGAGATGGGCGCGCACCTGCGCGCCGTGATCGCCGCCACCGACCTGCCGTGCATGCTCTACAACAACCCGGTCGCCTACAAGACGGACTTCTCGCCTGAGCATATTGCCGAGCTCGCGCGCGAATTCCCCAACGTGCAGGCAGTGAAGGAATCCTCCGGCGACGTGCGCCGCTTCGCCGGCATCCGCGCGCTGCTGGGCGACCGCATCGAGCTGCTGGTGGGCATGGACGATGCCATCGTCGAAGGCGTGGCGATGGGTGCGCGCGGCTGGATCGCCGGCCTGGTGAACGCTTACCCGAAGGAATCGGTGAAACTGTTCGAGCTGGCCCGCGACGGCGGCACCGACGCGGCGCTGGAGCTGTACCGCTGGTTCCTTCCGCTGCTGCGCCTGGATACCGTGCCGACCTTCGTGCAGCTGATCAAGCTGGTGCAGGCCAAGGTCGGCATGGGCAGCGAATACGTCCGCGCACCGCGCCTGGCCGTCGCCGGGGCGGAACGCGAAGCCGCGCTGCGCGTGATCGACCACGCCATCGCCCACGCCCCAAAGGTATGACATGGACATCCAACCCGTTCTGATCGCAGGCGACTGGCGCGCGGCAAACGCGCCGGTCGGCCAGTTCCGCGCCGAGGACCCGACCACCGGCGAACCCATCGGCCCGGCATTCCCGGTCTGCGGCGCAGCGGACGTGGAGGCGGCCCTGGCCGCCGCCACCGCCGTGGCCGCCGAGCTGGCCGCCACGCCGCCCGAGCGCATCGCTGCCTTCCTCGAAGCCTATGCCGACGGCATCGAGGCGGATGCCGAAGCGCTGGTCGACACGGCGCACGCCGAGACCGCCTTGCCCAAGCATCCGCGTCTGGCAGCGGTGGAATTGCCGCGCACCACCGGCCAATTGCGCCAGGCCGCCAAGGCCGTGCGCAGCTACGCATGGACGCAGCCGGTGATCGACACCGCCGCCAACCTGCGCGCGCACTTCGCGCCGCTGGGCAAGCCGGTACTCGTGTTCGGTCCCAACAACTTCCCGTTCGCCTTCAACGCGATCGCCGGCAGCGACTTCGCCTCCGCCATCGCCGCGCGCAATCCGGTGATCGCCAAGGCGCATCCCTCGCACCCGGCCACCAGCGCGCGGCTGGCGCGCCTCGCGTTCGACGCGCTGCGCAAGAGCGGCCTGCCGGCCGCCGCGGTGCAGATGCTGTATCACTTCGACCACGCCATCGGCGCCAAGCTCGCCGGCGATGCACGCCTGGGCGCGATCGGCTTCACCGGCAGCCGCGCGGGCGGCCTGGCGCTCAAGGCTGCGGCGGACGCCGCCGGCGTACCGGCGTATGTGGAGCTGTCCAGCGTGAACCCGGTGTTCCTGCTACCCGGCGCGCTGGCCGAGCGCGGCGCCGCGCTGGCGCAGGAATTCTTCACCTCCTGCACCATGGGCAGCGGCCAGTTCTGTACGAACCCCGGCGTGGTGATCGTGCCGCGTGACGCGGCCGGCGATGCGTTCGTCGAAGCGGCCAAGGCACACTTCGCCGCCGCCGCGCCGAGCGTGCTGTTCTCCGGCGGCGTACTGGAACACCTGCGCAAAGGCATCGCCACGCTGCAATCGGCCGGTGCGCGACTGCTGACGGGCGGCACGACCGCTTCCCCCGGATACCGTCATGCCCCGACCTTGCTGGAGGTCGATGCCGCGCAATTCCTGCGCGAACCGCAGGCCCTGCAGACCGAAGCCTTCGGCCCCGCCAGCCTGCTGGTGCGCGTCGACGGCGTCGCGCAGATGGCACAGGTCGCCGCGGCGTTCGAGGGCAACCTCACCGGTACGCTGTATTCGGCCGCCGACGGTTCCGATGATGCGGCGTGGAGCGAAGTCGCTCATGCGCTGCGTCCGCGCGTCGGCCGCCTGATCGGCAACCGCATGCCCACCGGCGTGGCGGTCAGCCCGGCGATGAACCATGGCGGTCCGTATCCGAGCACCGGCCATCCTGGCTTCACCGCCGTCGGCATGCCTGCGGCGATCCGCCGCTTCGCCGCCCTGCACAGCTACGACAACGTGCCCGAGCATCAGCTGCCGCCCGAACTGCGCGACCACAACCCGGGCGGGGTGGCGCGGCAGATCGATGGCTGCTGGTGCGTGGACGATCTCGGCCAGGACACCAGGCACGCATGAGCGCCACGCAGATCGGCGGCCTCGACCTTGCCCAGGCGCGTTCGCGCCTGGGTTCGTGGCACACCCCCGCGCCGGCGATCGGCGCGGATGAATACCAGCACCGCCTGGAACACGCCCGCGCCCTGCTGCGCGCGCAGCGGCTCGATGCGCTGCTCATCACCGCCGGCACCTCGCTGCGCTACTTCACCGGCGTGGCCTGGGGCGCGAGCGAACGGTTGGTCGGCATGCTGCTCACCGCGCACGGCGACCCCATCCTGATCTGCCCCGGCTTCGAGGCCGGCTCGCTCGCCGCCGTGCTGCGCATTCCGGCCGACGTGCGGCTGTGGGAAGAGCACGACGATCCGCAGCAGCTCGTGGCGGATGCGCTGGCCGAACGCGGCGCCGGCAGCCTCGCGCTCGATCCCGCCGCGCCGTTCGTCGTGGCCGAGCGCCTGCGCGCCGTGCTCGGCGGCAAGCCACTGATCGATGCCAGCACCATCGTCGACGGCTGCCGCATGTGCAAATCCTCGGCCGAACTGGCGCTGATGAAACAAGCGACCGCGATGACGCTGGAAGTCCATCGCCTCGCCGCCGGCCTGATGCGCGAAGGCATCTCGCGCACCGAGCTGGTGCGCTTCATCGACGAGGCGCATCGCGCCATGGGCGCGGACAACGGCTCCACTTTCTGCATCGTGCAGTTCGGCCACGCCACCGCTTATCCGCATGGCATTCCGGGCGAGCAGTACCTGGAACGCAATCAGCTGGTGCTGATCGATACCGGTTGCACCGTGCAGGGCTACCACTCCGATATCACGCGCACTTACGTGTTCGGCACGCCGACGGCGGAGCAGGCGCGCATCTGGGCGCTGGAACAGGCCGCGCAGCGCGCCGCCTTCGAAGCCGCACGACCCGGCGCCACCTGCGAGTCCGTGGACGATGCCGCACGCGCCGTGGTGGAACGCGCCGGCCTCGGCCCCGACTACCGCCTGCCCGGCGTGCCGCACCGCACAGGTCACGGTTGCGGCATGGCGATCCACGAAATGCCTTACCTGGTGCGCGGGTCGCGCACCGCGCTGCGGCCAGGCATGTGCTGCAGCGACGAACCGATGATCGTGGTGCCCGAGCGCTTCGGCATACGCCTCGAGGATCACTTCTACGTCACCGAGAACGGCGCCGCCTGGTTCACCCCACCGTCGCCGGCCATCGACCAGCCCTTCGCCTGATGCACCGAGAGAGGAGCCGATGAAAAGACCGATCGCCACGCTCACCTGCGCTATCTGCCTCGCCATCGCTCCTCTCCTCGGCCACGCCGCCGACGATGCGGATGAGCGTTTCCGCGCCATCTACACGCAGGAGTGGCAGTGGCGCCAGGCGCAGTTCGCCGGCGACGACGACGAGAACGGCGAAGGCAAGGCGGCCGACCATCTGCCCAAGATCGATCCGGCGACGCAGGCGGAGCGCGAACGCTACTGGGCCGACGTGCTCAAGCGGCTCGACGCGATGTCGCCGAACGACCTGCGCGGCGACGACCCGGTGAACTACGCGGTCTACCGCAACCAGATCGAGACACTGCTGGCCGACCAGCGCTTTCGCACCTGGGAGATGCCGTTCAACAGCGACACGGCCTTCTGGACCAATCTCGGCTTCACCGCGCGCAAGCCGATGCGCACCGCGGACGATTACCGCCGCTATCTCGGCCAGCTGCGCGACATCCCGCGCTACTTCGACGAACAGATCGCCAACATGCGCGCCGGGCTTGCGCGCGGCTTCAGCGTGCCGCGCGTGACGCTCGCCGGGCGCGATCAGTCCATCGCCGACGTGGCGCAGGCCAAGGGCGAGGACAATCTGTTCTACACGCCGTTCCGCAAGATGCCGGACACCATCCCGGCTGCCGCGCAGGACCAGTTGCGCGCCCAGGCGCGCAAGATCATCGGCGAACAAGTCGTGCCGGCCTACGCCAAGCTGCTGGACTTCATGCGCCATACCTACATGAAGCAGGCACGCACCACGCTCGCGGCCGAATCGATGCCGGACGGCAAGGCGTTCTACCAGGCGCAGATCCGCGAGTTCACCACGCTGGACCTGAGCCCCGAGCAGATCCATGCGATCGGTCAGCAGGAAGTCGCGCGCATCCGCGCGGAGATGGACCAGACCATCCACGACAGCGGTTTCAAGGGCAGCTTCGCCGAGTTCCTGCACTACCTGCGCACCGATCCGAAGTTCTATCCGAAGAGCGCCGACGAGTTGCTCAAGGACGCGGCGTGGATCGCCAAGCGCGTGGACGGCAAGATCGGCCAGTACATCGGCCGCCTGCCGCGCCAGCGCTTCGCCATCGAGCCGGTGCCGCCGGACCTGGCGCCGTTCTATACCGGCGGCCGTGGCGGACCGGGCATCTACCTGGTCAACACCTACGACCTGCCCTCGCGCCCGCTGTATTCGCTGCCCGCGCTGACCCTGCACGAATCCGCGCCCGGCCATGCGCTGCAGATGCCGCTGGCGGCCGAACATGAAGGGCTGCCGGATTTCCGCCGCTACACATACATCTCCGCCTATGGCGAAGGCTGGGCGCTGTATGCCGAACGGCTGGGCGTGGAGATGGGCATGTACGACACGCCGTACGACCGCTTCGGCTATCTGAGCTATCAGATGTGGCGCGCATGCCGCCTGGTGGTGGATACGGGTATTCACCACCTGGGCTGGACGCGCGAGCAGGCACAGGCCTTCATGCGCGACCACACCGCGCTGAGCGAGCACGAGATCGAGACCGAGGTGGACCGCTACATCGCCTGGCCCGGCCAGGCGCTGTCGTACTACCTGGGCGAAATGGCGATTGTCGATGCACGCGCGAAGGCGGAGAAGGCGTTGGGCGAGCGCTTCGATCTGCGCGCCTTCCACGACACCGTGCTGTCGCTCGGCTCCGTGCCGCTGCCGGTGCTGCAGCAGCGCGTGGACCAGTTCATCGCGGATGGCGGCAAGTCGCCGTACGCGCAAGCGAAAGCACCGTAACGCACGAAACGAGGTTCCGGGGAGGAACACGATGGCGCTGATCGACGACATCATCCGGCGCAAGCCGGTGGAAAGCCTGCAAGGCGAAGCGGACAAAGGCACCGGCCTGCGCCGTGTGCTCGGCCTGTGGCAGCTCACCGCCATCGGCCTGGGCGGCATCATCGGCGTGGGCATCTTCGTGCTCACCGGCACCGTGGCCGCGACGCAGGCGGGGCCGGCGGTGCTGCTGTCGTTCCTCATCGCCGGCATCGCCAGCGGCGCGGCGGCGCTGTGCTATGCCGAGTTCGCCGGCATGATCCCGGTCTCCGGCAGCGCCTACACCTACAGCTATGCCGTGCTGGGCGAACTGGCCGGATGGATCATCGGCTGGGATCTGCTTCTGGAGTACGCGCTGATCGCCGCGGTGGTCGCGGTGGGCTGGTCCGGCTACGCGCAAGCCCTGCTCGACGCGATGGGCCTGACCTTGCCCGAATGGGCACGCGGCGCCTGGGGCAGCGCACCAGGCCGCGTAGTGAACTTGCCGGCGGTGCTCATCTCGCTGGCCATTACCGCGCTGCTGGCCATGCGCATGGAATGGGGCGCGCGCTTCAACACGCTGATCGTGGCGATCAAGATCGTCGGCGCCGCACTGATCGTGGTAGTGGGCGCAGCCTACGTGAAGCCGGAGCGCTGGCATCCCTTCATGCCGTTCGGCATGCACGGCGTGGTGACCGGCGCGGCGGTGGTGTTCTTCGCCGTGTTCGGCTACGACCAGCTGACCACTGCCGCGGAGGAATCGCGCAATCCGCAGCGCGATCTGCCCCGCGCCGTGCTGCTGTCGCTCGGTGTCGCGATGCTGCTGTACTTCGCGATCTGCCTGGTGCTGACCGGCATCGTGCCCTACGGCACGCTGGACAACGCCGCACCGGTGGCCAATGCCTTCATCCGCATCGGCCTGCCCTGGGCGATGGTGGTGATTTCGCTGGCCTCGGTGTGCGGCATCACCAGCGTGATCTTCGCGAACCTGCTGGCCGGCGCGCGCATTGGCTTCAGCCTGGGCCGCGATGGCCTGCTGCCGGGCTGGTTCGCCGGCGTGCACGCGCGCTGGGGTACGCCGCATCGCTCCACTCTGTTGCTGGGTACGGTGACGGCAGTCGCGGCGGGTGCGTTTCCGCTGGATGAGCTGGCGAAGCTGGTGAATATCGGCGTGCTGGGCGCGTTCATCGTCATCTGCATGGCAGTGGCGGTGCTGCGCTTCCGCCGGCCGGATCTGCCCCGGCCATTCCGCACGCCGTGGGTGCCGGTGGTGCCGTTGATCGGGGTGGGGTTTTCCTGCTGGCTGATCTGGGGGTTGCCGGTGGTGACGTATGTGCGTTTTGGTATCTGGCTGTTGATCGGGTTTGTCGTATATCTGGCGTATGGGCGGGGCCACAGCCGGCTGGCTTCCGGCGCCGAGGCAGGGACTGGGGTTTCAGTATCACCGCCCGCTCGAGGTTGACTCGCCGGATCCGGACTCGTCAGCTGCTCTGGCGCAAATGCCGCCTGTCGGGCTGCTGCCGCAGACCCCAGCGGATTCTGGCCCAGATTCGCTCGTGCAGCAGGTAGGCGACGGTGGTGTAGAGGTTGCTGGCAATCATGAAGCCCAGGGCCAGATGGGCTTTGCCAGTCAGCAGATAGATTGTGGTGAAGTCCAGGCACACGATCAGCAGGCGGTAGGTCACGGCCTTGACCATCGAGCGCCGGGCAAGAACACGGCGCGGCCGACCCTTACCTTTCCGAGCGGACCGCGGAGCCATGCGTGCCGTCAGCGGCATACGAGCACAGGGATGCTCCCGTGCAGCAGCACCTTCCGCGTCTCGCTGCCCAGCACCAATGCCTGCAATCCCTTGCGCCCGTGCGACCCCATCACCACCAGATCGCAGTGGAGCTCTTTCGCGGCGGCCAGGATGGCCTGGGCGACATCGTTGCCATGCGCCAAGGTGACATCGCAATCCACGCCACGGCCATTGGCCACCTCCTTGATGAAGCGCAGCCGGGCCCGCGCGCGGAGGGTTTCTTCATCCCCCACGGGCAGGCTCGCGCTGCTGCTGCCGTGAAGATGAATCATCGCGAATCCGGTGACGCGCGCGCCGAGGGAAGCGGCAAGGCGTACGCCTAGGCGGATGGCGCATTCGGAGTGCGTGGTGCCGTCGGTGGGGAGCAGGATGTGAGTGAACATGGCGTCTGCCATTGCGCGGTCGGAAAGCGCGGCGGCCTGACTTCACGCTAGTCAAAGGCCCGCGGTGTGGAATTGATCTGCATCAAGCCGCGCTTGCGCCGGCGCCAGGGCGTTATGCGGTTTTCCGCACGGTAGCCGACGCATCCATGCAAGACCGGTCGACAGGCGCGTGGGAGCCTGCCGATCAGGCCCGCGTGCGGATGCGCCTCCCCCTTCCGCTCGCGTAGCGGCCCCGTACGCGGGCCTGCTCCGTTGTCGGTCCGCATACGGGGGAGCGAAGCCAAAGAGGGGAGAAGAATGGATCGGCGCCGATTTCTGCAAGGGCTGACCGCGACTGGCGCAGCCGCCGGCCTAGGTGGACTGGATGGCGCATGGGCACAGACCACAGCCCGGCCGCCAAGCCGGCAATCCGCAACCGTTCCGCGCCTGCCGACCGCCTCGCTTTCCACCGATGGCCTTGCGCGCCTTGCCAGCTTCGACCTGGACGGCGCCGCGTGGACCGTGTTCGAGGATCTGAGCTCCACCGACGGTCGGTTGGTCCTGCTCGGCCCCGACGGCGGCTGCGTATTGAGCAAACGCACCGAGGCCTGCGCGACGGAGGCGGCAACGCCCTATCTCGGCCTGGCGCTCAAGGACATCGCGCTGACCGACGCCGATCTGCTTGCCGACCGCCTGCTTCGGGATGGCGAGCCCGATCCGGCGCAGGTCCGCCTCGCGGCGCCGCCGCTCGCCTCCAAGCTCGATCCGAAGGACTATGCCGGCCGCCTCCCGTGGACGACCTTCGTCGGTACCATCGCCTGCGCCGACACCATGCCGGTATTCCCCAACGGCCGCACGCGCACATTCCATCCCGAGCAGGACATCGCCGCCCTGCGCGACGACAAGCTCGCCGCGCGGCGGCGCGAGGGCCTGCTCGGCGGATGGCTGCCGGCCGTTCACAAGGTGTTTCCGCTGAACGAAGGCCGCTGGTACGACGTGCTGGTCTTCGCCGACGTGGATGCGGACGACCGCTTCGTGGTGCAGACCTGGCACCGTACCGCGCTGGTCGAGCACGGCAAGGTCAGCCAGGTGCACTACGGTCACAGCTATCCGGCCTACCCGCCGACGCGCCAGGCGCCTTCCGCGGCCGAGTTCTATCGCGCGCTGCTGCGCTTCCATGACGCGTGGCAGCGGCATCTCGCCGATGCGGCCGCTTTCCAGGCGCCCGATCCAAGCTGGAGCGACATGGCGCGTTTCGCCTTCGCCCGCGAGCTGGTCGTACGCCCTGGCGGCAGCTACCCGAAGTACGGCGCGGTGGATCGCGACTACTACGGCAACGAATACGACGGCTTCCAGGACACCTTCACCAGCTCGCTCTACGCCAATCTGGAATGGGGCCGCTTCGCGCAGGCCGCCATCGTGCTCGACGGCTATTTCACCGATTTCGTGCAACCGGACGGCATGATCAACATGCGCGGCGCCGAAACCGGCCAGTTTGGCCTCACCCTGTCGCTGCTGGCGCGCTATCTCCAGTACACCGGCGACGATGCCTTGCTGCGCAAGCACCGCGGCAAGATCGAGGCCACCGCCCGCATCCTGCTCGACCTGCACGACGCCAGCTTGCAGCTGCCGAGCGACAACCCGGGCTACGGCCTGATTCACGGCTGGAACGAATCGGATGCGTGTCTCTTCCCCGAGCCGCAGCTTTGGTGGAAGCCCTACTATGCCAACAGCGCGCTGGCCGCGCGGGGCCTGCAGGATCTGGCTGTGGTATGGACGCGCATCGACGCGGGCGGCGCCGAATCCGCGCAACGCTGGCGGCAGCGCTCACGCATACTCGCGACACAAGTGGAACGCACGCTGCGCGCCAACGTGCGGCGCGACCTGCATCCGCCTTACGTCGGCCCCCTGCCCGGCGCGAAGCTCACCTTCCGCCAGTCGCTCACGCAGGAAAAGCCGAGCGAACAGCAATGGCCGCACCGCGCCTACGCCGAACTGCTGCAGGCGGACGTCCTGCCTGCCGAACTCGCCAACCTGGTGATCGACTGCATGCGCGGCCACGGCGCCACCAGCCTCGGCGTGGTCGCCAATGTGGCGCCGCCCAGCGAAGATGGGCGCGACATCCTCGGCTTCATCTCCTACGGCTACGCGCAGCAGCTGCTGCGCCTTGACCGCATCGACGAGTACCTGCTCTTCCTTTACGCGCACCGCTATCACGCGCACACGCCGGGCAGCTGGACCGCGGGCGAGGTCTCGGACCTCAGCGGCGGCATGCCGCTTTTCTGCATACCCGCACAGCTGACCATCCCGTTGCTGCTGCGCTGGATGATGGTGTTCGACGACAGCGCCGGGGAAACCCTCTATCTCGCACGCGCGGTGCCGCGGCGCTGGATGGGCGGCGACCAGGCGATCGCCATGATGAGCGCGCCAACGCGATGGGGGCGGACCAGCGTCCGCCTGCAACCCGATGGGCACGGCGGCGTCGCTGGCGAAGTGACGCTGCCGGAGCGCTCGATGCCCGCGGCGGTGTGGCTGAGCCTGCGCGCGCCCGAGGGCAAGCGTCTGGACCATGTACTCGTCGACGGTGTCGAAGCGAAGCAGCGCCGCGGCGAGATGGTGCGACTGAGTGGCGAAGCGGGACGGATCGTGCGGATTTCGGCCAGCTTCGCCTAGTCGTGACCGTCGTGAACGATGCGGCGGCGCCATGAAGCAAGTGCCGAATCGTTACGTTTGTTACATCCTCAGCGAACCGCACCGACGTCACGATATGGACGTCTGTGCGGAATTCCGCACGCTCCCTCCCCAAATACGACAAGACGCTCCGGACATGTGACGGCACGATGAAACCATGCGCGTCGGGGAATGCGCCGCCAACCGCCATGCCGCGCACGCGCGCGGCGGGCACGAACGGGGAGAGGGCATGCCGTCAGGCTGTAGCGATCACCACAGGCGATTTCTGAAGAACACGGCTGCCGCGGCCGCCACGTTCGCGCCGATGGCGCTGAACGACATGCGCGGCAAACGCCGCGCCGTGTACGGATTATTCGAATCAGGCGTGCCCAGCCAAGGCTGAGCGCGCCTTTGCCCGTTCGCGCGGGCCGCAAAACCGCAACGGACACGGTCGGGTTTCCACCCGGCACGGCGAACTGTTGCCTGAGGAAAACCATGCGCCCAGGAGGGCCCGCTTCACCCGCCGACGTCACCGACGCCACACGCCATGCGAGGTACCCGCTCATGCTGCCCAGATCCGCTCTGCCATCCGCTTATCGCTGTCCACGCGCACCGCTCGGCCGCCGTGCCCTGAGCCATGCCGTGAAGTTCGCCCTCGGTGTCGCCCTGCTCAGCATCGCCGCCCACGGCTGGGCGCAGGATGCCGCCACTGGCGAAAACGCCGCCAATCCGGACAAGGCCAAGAATCTCGAGGGTGTCACCGTCACCGGCTCGCGCATCCGTCGTGTGGACGTGGAGACCGCCAATCCGGTGGTCACCCTCGACCGGTCGCAGATCGCCGCCACCGGCAAGGCCACCTTGGGCGACCTGGTGCAGGAACTGCCCTCCATCGCCGGCAACGCCACCAACGCCAACACCAACAATGGCGGCGGCACGGGCGCGGCGACCATTTCGCTGCGCGGCATGGGCGACAAGCGCACGCTGATCCTGGTCAATGGCGTGCGCCTGGCCTACAACGACGTCAACAGCATTCCCGCCAACATGATCGACCGCGTGGAAGTGCTCAGCGACGGCGCCTCGGCGATCTACGGTTCGGATGCGATCGGCGGCGTGGTGAACTTCATCCTGCGCGAACGCTTCGACGGCGTACAGCTATCCGGCGATTTCGCCGAGAGCAGCCGCAGCGACGGCTTGCGCCGCAACTTCACCCTCACCGCCGGCCATAGCGGCGAGCGCGGCAGCATCGTGGCAGGCCTGGGCCACCAGAGCCTGGACGCGGTGTCCGCGCGCGACCGCGCGTTCTCGCGCGACGCGCTCAACCTTACCGACGGCAAAGTGATCGTCAGCGGCTCCTCGGCCAACCCGTACGGCGCGATCACCCTGCCGCGCGCGCTGGCCAATTCGCTGGGATGTTCTTCGCGCGTGGCGCTCAACCACGGCGTGAGCGGCGCCACCTCGCTCGGCGACTATCACTGCTACAGCGTGGCCGACAGCTACAACTATCAGGGCGACAACATCCTGCAGACGCCGCAGAAGCGCGACAACTTCTTCGTGCTCGGCAAGTACAAGCTGACCGATTCGATCGAAGCCTACGGCAACCTCTACTACACCAAGACGCAGTCGGACTCGCAGCTCGCGCCGGTCCCCGTGTTCGCCAACGGCGACAACTTCATCGTCTCCAGGAGCAACTACTACAACCCGTTCGGCGTGGACTTCGGCACCGACCGCGTCAGCGGAGCCAACAACGGCGACTTCAACACCCGCTTCAATACGCTCGGCTACCGCCGCTACGCCTACCAGACCTACAACCTCCAGGTGACACCGGGCCTGCGCGGCAACTTTGGCGACAGCTCGTGGCAGTGGGATGCCGCATTCAACTACGGCAAGGTGCGGCAGAAGTCGGTCAACTACGGCTTCCTCGACTATGCGGGCCTGCAGCAGGGGCTCGGCCCCTCTTATCTGGATTCGGCTACCGGCAAGGTGACCTGCGGCACGCCGGGCAACCCGATCGCCGGCTGCACGCCGATCAACATCTTCAACGTCAACGACCCGACCACCATCGCGGCGCTCAAGAGTATCCAGCGCAATCCGGCGACGACCACCGAATACACGGTCAAGCAGTTCGAGGCCAACGCCAACGGCAACCTGTTCGACCTGCCCGCCGGCACGGTCAATCTCGCCACTGGCATTTCCTACCGCAAGGAGAGCACTTCGACCCGCACCGATCCGCTCGCGGTCGCCGATCTCAACGGCTTGTGCGGCGTGGTCGAGTTCTGCAGCTCTGTGCTCGCCGGCAGCTTCAACGTGAAGGAGGCCTATGCCGAAACGCTGATCCCGCTGCTGTCAGGCCAGCCCTGGGCGCAGACGCTCAACCTGACCCTGGGCACGCGCTGGTCCGACTACAGCAGCGCGGGCAAGAGCACCAACAGCAAGCTGGCCGTGGAATGGCGCCCGGTGGAGAACCTGCTGCTGCGCGGTACCGTGTCCGAAGTCTTCCGCGCGCCGAACATCAGCGAGCTCTACTCCGGTATCGCGGGCGACTCGCCCACCGTCAACGACCCGTGCAACTTCTACACCGGCGGCCATTCGCAGGCCTGCGCCAACGTGCCCACCGACGGCAGCTACCAGCAGGCCAACCCGCAGGTCTCGGCCAAGACTTCCGGCTCGATCGCCGCCGGCTACAAGCTCAAGCCCGAACAAGGCAAATCGTTCGACTTCGGCGTGGTGTACGACCCGCAGTGGCTGCCCGGGCTGTCGCTGAGCGCCGACGTGTGGCGCATCAACCTCAACGACACCATCACCGCGATCTCGGCGCAGACCGTGCTCAATCAATGCTATGCCAATCCGTCCAGCGCGTTCTGCGGCTTCATCCACCGCTTCGCCAGCGGCGACATCAACTACGTCGCCGAGCCGACGGTGAACCTGGGTGCGCTCTCCACCAAGGGTGTGGACAGCGCCGTGGCCTACCGCTTCGACACCGAGCGCTACGGGCGCTTCGGCCTGCGCCTGGATACGACGTACGTGGCGCGCTACGACGTCAATCCCGATCCGTCCGATCCCACCTCGGTGACCATCCACAACGCCGGACGCTACACCTATGCCTACGGCAACTTCCCGCGCTGGCGCGGACTGGCCACGCTGAGCTGGTCGCGCGGACCGTGGAGCGCCAGCTGGCGCATCCGCTATGTCGGTCGCACCGAGGTCGGCAGCGCGGACGAGCGCCAGCAGCTGTCCGCCGATCTCTCCGTCCCCGCAGTGGTACGCAAGGTCGGCGCGTATGCCTATCACAGCGTGCAGGCCGGCTACGAGGTGAAGCCGTGGCATACGCGCCTGGACATCGGCGTCGATAACCTCGCCGACAAGCAACCGCCGCTGCTCTACCAGAACAACGTGACGAACTCGAACACCGACGTGGCCACCTATGACGTGATGGGACGGTATTACTGGGTGCGCGCCACGCTCACGTTCTGACGGCGCGTCCGCGCGGACGCCCATGCCCGACTTGCAGGATCGAAGGCCCCGCCCAGGCGGGGCCTTTTGTTTCGCTGCCGGATCAGGGCGAACGCGCCGCTTGCCCCCGCGTTCGGGCAGGTGCTGCGTCGCAGCAGCGATTGCTCCGAGGCCGTACTAGAATATTCGACTGTATTCCCGCCCCGACCTCTGGTCGGGGCTTTGACTTTCAGGCTCGTGCACGGCCGCGGGAAGATTTTTCTTCAGCGACCGCCGGACCGGCCACCGCATCCCCAACCGCGCCACCACGTGGAGTTCCAATGATTTTCGAAACCATCGCCAAAACGGGTCACGAAGAAGTCGTCTTCTGCCACAACAAGGACGCCGGCCTGAAGGCCATCATCGCGATCCACAACACGGTGCTGGGCCCGGCGCTCGGCGGCCTGCGCATGTGGCCGTACAAGACCGAGCAGGATGCGGTCAACGACGTGCTGCGCCTGTCGCGCGGCATGACCTACAAGAACGCCGTGGCCGGCCTGAACCTGGGCGGCGGCAAGGCGGTGATCATCGGCGATCCCTCCAAGGACAAGTCGGAAGCGCTGTTCCGCGCCTTCGGCCGCTTCGTCAACTCGCTCAACGGCCGCTACATCACGGCCGAAGACGTGGGCATCGACGTCAACGACATGGAATACGTGTTCCGCGAGACCGAATACGTGACCGGCGTGCACCAGGTGCACGGCGGCTCGGGCGACCCGTCGCCGTTCACCGCGTTCGGCACCCTGCAGGGCCTGATGGCCGCGCTGCAGGTCAAGCACGGCAATGAAGACGTGGGCAAGTACAGCTACGCCGTGCAGGGTTGCGGCCACGTGGGCAGCGAGTTCATCAAGCTGCTGCGCGAGCAGGGTGCGAAGGTGTTCGTCACCGACATCAACAAGGATGCGGTGCAGCGCTGCGTGGACGAACTGGGTTGCGAAGCCGTGGGCCTGGACGAGATCTACGACGTCGACGCCGACGTGTACTCGCCCTGCGCGCTGGGCGGCACGCTCAACGAGCAGACCATCGACCGCATCAAGGCCAAGATCATCTGCGGCGCCGCCAACAACCAGCTGGCCACCGACGCGATCGGCGACGAGCTGACCCGCCGCGGCGTGCTGTACGCGCCGGACTACGCGGTGAACGCCGGCGGCGTGATGAACGTGTCGCTGGAGATCGACGGCTACAACCGCGAGCGTGCGATGCGCATGATGCGCACGATCTATTACAACCTGGGCCGCATCTTCGAGATCTCGAAGTCGGAGAATGTGCCGACCTACAAGGCGGCGGATCGCCTGGCGGAGGAGCGCATTTCGGCGATCGGCAAGATCAAGCTGCCGCACATGGGTAATGGCGCACCGCGTTTTGCGGGCCGGATGCGCGGGCAGTAAGCCGCATCGACTGGTTTGGTTTTGGAAACGCCTCCCGTGTGGGGGGCGTTTTTTTTTGGGCGCAGCGCTGGTGGGTTATCGCGATCTGGGCGCTTTCGTAGTTGGCGTTTCTGGGTGTCGCGCTATTGGTCGGGTTACCGCGATCTGGCCGCTTACGCAGCGGGCGTTTCGGACGGCTGCCGCCGCCCGAGTCACTTTTTCTTTGCTGGCCCAAAGAAAAAGTAACCCAAAAGAAATGGCCTGAGAGCCAGAGCTCGTGGCTGGACTAAGGAGAGCAGGGATAGGTCATGGCAACGGATTAACCTGAGTCGACGCGAGGCCGCCGTGCGGTTTCGGAACGGTGACTTCGAGGCATCCGTGGTGGAGAGGACACAGGGAGATAGACAAGGAGCGGTTGCCTTGGCGTCTCCTCACGAGTTTGCGTGACGCTCTCCGAGCCACGTTGCGGCGGTCCCGCACTTCTCCCTCTCCCCGCCGGGGAGAGGGCCGGGGTGAGGGGCCCTACGAAGCGCACCGCTTCTATCCCCTCAGTCGAAAGCACAGGCGACACGCTCACCTATCCGCGCAACGCACGAAGCAACCAGGCGCGAAAAACCACCCAGCCCCATCTACCTCCCTGCGTCCTCTCCACTACGGATGCCTCGAAGTCCCCGTTCCGAAACCGCAGTGCGGCCTCGGATCGCCCCAGGTTAATCCGTTGCCATGACCGTCCACCGCTCTCCATAGTCCAGCCACGAGCCTTGGCTCTCAGGCCATTTCTCTTTGGTTACTTTCTCTTTGGGCCAGCAAAGAGAAAGTGACCCGGGCGGCGGCAGCCGTCCGGAATGCCCGCTGCATAAGCGGCCAGGTCGCGATAACCCAAACAACAGGACGCCCCACAGAAACGCCCGCCGCATAAGCGGCCAGATCGCGACAACCCAACACCAGCGCGACCAAGACCAACACACCGCCGCAACCCGCACGGACGGCATGCAGCAGACCAGCGCGCCGGGCGTCTTCGCCGCCAGCGATGCCGCCACATCATTCACCCATGCCACGCGCGGCGCGGCGGCCGGCGTGATGACAGGCGTGGCCGCGCAACGATCGCTGTTCAAGGGTATCGCCGCCGGACAGCATCCCGACGGCACGCGCGTCGTATCCTCGCACGCGTGACCGTCCTCCCCGCCTCCCTCATCGAAAACTGGCGCCGCCTGCGCGGCTCCGACCGCTTCGCCGAATGCCTGCGCGTACTGCTGGGCCTCGGCGGCGTGGTGCTCTATTGCCTGGCCGAAAGGCGCTTCGCCGATGCGATCCCGGCGCTGCTGGGCGTGATCGCCTGTGCCCTCGCCGAAACCGAAGACCACTGGCGCAACCGGCTCGGCACGCTGCTGGTGACGCTCGCCTGCTTCGCCGTCGCCGCGTTTGCGGTCGAACAGCTGCTGCCGTACCCGCCGCTGTTCGCGCTGGGCCTGCCGCTGGCGACCTTCGCGCTGGTGATGCTGGGCGCGGTCAGCCAGCGCTACGCCACCATTGCCGGCGCCACCTTGCTGCTGTCGGTGTACACGATGATCGGCGCCGATGCGGCCGTGCGCGCCGATCCGCTGCGCGAACCCGGCCTGCTGCTGGCCGGCGCTGCCTGGTACGGCGTGCTGTCGCTGCTGTGGAGCGCGCTGTCGCCGCAACAGGCGGTGCGCCACGCGCTGGCGCGCACCTTCGATGCGCTGGCCGCCTACCTCGACGGCAAGGCCGCGCTGTTCGCGCCGCTGCCCGGGCTGGACCGTGAAGGCATGCAGCTGGCGCTGGCCATGCGCAATGAAGCGGTGGTACGGGCATTGAACGAGACGCGCCTGGTGCTGCTGGACCGCATCGGCCCGCGCCGGCCGCGCGGCCCCACCGCGGCGCGGCTGCGCCTGTATTTCGCCGCGCAGGACATCCACGAGCGCGTCAGTTCCTCGCACTACCCGTACGAGGCGCTGGCTGAAGCGTTCTTCCACAGCGACGTGCTGTTCCGCTGCGAGCATCTGCTGCGCCGCCATGCCGAGCTGTGCCGTCGCCGCGCGGCCGCGCTGCGCCTGCGCGTGCCGCTGCGTGCCGATCCCGACGCCCCTGCCGCGCTGGACGACGTGCGCCAGGCGATCGAGGCGCTGCGCGCGCAGGCAGCCCCACCGGCGGCGCACCTGCTGCGTTCGCTCGATGCGCTCCTGCGTAACATGGGCGCGATCCAATCGTTGCTGGAGCGGGAAACGCCGCCGGCCGGCCCGATACCGGGCGAAGACAGCGCCTTGCAGGATCCGGGACCGCGCGACCTGGCCGAAGCGTGGGAGCGCATCCGCATCCAGTTCACGCCGCGCTCGTTCCGCTTCCGCCACGCGCTGCGCCTGGCGCTGGCGTTGCTGGCCGGCTACGGCGTGCTGCGCGTGGTCCATCCGCAGAACGGCTACTGGATCCTGCTGACCACGCTGCTGGTGTGCCAGCCCAGCTACGGCGCCACCCGCCGGCGCCTGCTCGAGCGCATGGCCGGCACGCTGGCCGGCCTGGTCGCCGGCTGGGCCGCGCTGCGGCTGCTGCCGTTCGAGACGGTACAGGTGCCGCTGCTGATCGTGGCCGGCGTGGTGTTCTTCGCCGCGCGCCAGCGCCGCTACACGCTGGCCACGGCAGCGATCACCCTGTTCGTGGTGTTGTGCTTCAACCAGGTGGGGCGCGGCTACGAGGTGATGTGGCCACGCATGCTCGACACGCTGATCGGCGTGGCGATCGCGGCGCTGGCGGTGCACCTGGTGCTGCCGGACTGGCAGGGCCGCCGGCTGCACGCGGTGCTGGCCGATACGGTGCGCTGCGACGCGCGCTACCTGGAGAGCATCCTGGCGCAGTATGCCGGCGGGCGGCACGACAGCCTCGCCTACCGCATCGCCCGGCGCGACGCGCACAACGCCGACGCGACCCTGAGCGGCGTGCTGTCCAACATGCTCCGCGAACCCGGGCGGTACCGCCCGGGCAGCGAGGCGCCGCTGCGCTTCCTCAGCGCCGCGCACAGCCTGCTTGGCCACCTGTCGGCACTCGGCGCCAACCGGCAAGCCATCGCATCCGGGCCGGCGCGCGAGGCGGTACTGGAGGCAGGCGCCCAAGCGGTGGCGTCCCTGGAACGTCTCGCCGCCGACCTCGCCGCCCACGACACGCCCGCCGACCTGGCGTCGACGCCGGTACCGTCCGCCGCCGCGGAGGACGAAACCGCGCGCCTGGTGCTCGCCCAGCTCGGGCTGATCCTCGCGCAACGCCAGCGCCTCGCTCAGCTGGCCGGCGAACTGGACGGCGCCTGAGGGGCCAGGACTTCCGGCGGGGGCGAGCTCCCGGGGCGATTCTGGTAGCATGGGCGCCATAAGTTACGAGCGGCACCGCCTCGCCTCATGGCAAGGCAAAAAACAGGGGACCCGCCTCGCGGGTAGTTGATCCAACGAGAAGAAGCACAACACGGCTACGTCTTACCAGGACGCCGTCGCGCTCCCGTGTTGGCCCGTGCAGGGCCGGCCGGTCCGCGGGCACCGCACGACGCGACAGGGAACGTACCGAGCGCGCACAGAACAGGGATTCTCTATGAGCACGATCATGGCCAGCGGCATCAGCGACGAGGACATCCTCGCCCGTCTGCGACAGGTGCTGCACGACACCTTCGAGATCGAGCCGGCCCGCGTCACGCCGGCCGCGCATCTGTTCACCGATCTGGAGCTGGACAGCATCGACGCGGTCGATCTGGCGATCCACGTGCAGGACATGACCGGCACCCGCATCAAGCCCGAGGATTTCAAGAGCGTGCGCACGGTGAGCGACGTCGTCGCCACGGTGAAGACGCTGCTCGAGCGCTGAGCGCGGATCTTTCGCCGATGCAGATCCGTGCCGGTGGCGCCGGGGCGTTCTCGCCCTGCGCAGTCATTCCCATCTACAACCACAAAGACACCATCGCGGCCACGGCGAGGGCGCTGCGTGCGCACGGCCTGCCCGTGCTGGTGGTGGATGATGGCAGCGACGCGGCCACGCGCGCGGTGCTGGACGTGCTCGCCACCGAGGACGGCATCCGCCTGCTGCGCCTGCCGCAGAACCAGGGCAAGGGCCGCGCGCTGAGCGCCGGCTTCATCGCCGCGCATGAGGCCGGCCACACGCACGTGCTGCAGATCGACGCCGACGGCCAGCACGACGTGGCCGACGTGCCGCGCTTCCTCGCCGAAGCCGAGGCCGATCCGCGCGCGATGGTCTGCGGCAAGCCGGTGTACGACGACAGCGTGCCGCGCGCGCGTCTCTACGGCCGCTACGTCACGCACTTCTTCGTATGGGTGGAGACGCTGTCGCTGGACATCCAGGACTCGATGTGCGGCTTTCGTCTGTACCCGCTGGCGCCGACCCGCGCCGAGATCGCGCGCAAGCCGCTGCCGGCGCGCATGGATTTCGATACCGAGATCGCCGTACGCCTGTACTGGCGCGGCGTGCCGGTGCGCAACCTGCCCACGCGGGTGATCTATCCGGAGAACGGTTTGTCGCATTTCCGCATGTGGCGCGACAACCTGCGCATCTCGGCCATGCACACCCGCCTGCTGCTGGGCATGCTGCCGCGGGCGCCCACCCTGCTGTGGCGCCGGCTGCGCCGCGCGGAGGCGCCATGCGCCGCCTGATCGCCATCATGCTGGGCTGGTGCGCGGCACTCGCCGCGCATGCGCAGTCGCCGGACCTGCTGCGCGAAGTGCTGGACGAGCTGGGCCGCCATGCCGCCGTGCGCGCCGGCTTCACCCAGACACGCGAAAACCCCGCCCTGGCGCAACCGCAATCCAGCAGCGGCAAGCTGTTGTTCGTACTCGGCCGCGGCATGCTGTGGCAGGTCCAGGCGCCATACCAGGAAACCCTCGCGCTCACCGGCGAACGCGCCGCCCGCGTGAACGAGGATGGTCGCCCGCAGCCGGTGCGCGGCGACCGCGGCGTGGCGCAGGTGTCGCAGATGCTGCAAGGCATGCTTTCGGGCAAGCCCGACGAGGCCCTGCGCCAGTTCGACGTGGCCGCCGAGGGCAGCCGCGCGCAATGGACGCTGCGCTTCACTCCGCGCCAAGCCCGCATGGCACGCGTGCTTCGCCGCATCGAGCTGAGCGGCGGCGAATTCCTGCAAGGGATCGTGGTGGACATGGAGAACGGCGAAAGCACGCGCATCCAGTTCGCCGATACGCGCGAGGCCGGTCCGCTGAGCACGCTCGAACAACGCGCCCTGGGCATGCCTCCATGAACGCGCCCGCCCGTTCGCCGCGCCTGGCCGGCACGGCCACGTTCGTCGTGGCCGTGCTCGCACTGGTCCTGCTCGGCGGTTGGCTGCTGTTCGGCCGCGGGGCATCGCCCATCCAGACCGACCTGCTGGCGATGTTGCCGGCGACCGAGCGCGATCCGCTGGCCGAGGACGCGGTGGAACGCCTGGCCCACGCCAGTGGCGACCGCATGGTGCTGCTGCTCGGCCATGCCGACGATGCGGTCGCGAAGGACGCCGCGCGCGAGCTTGGCCGCCGCCTTGCCGCCGAGCCTGCATTCGCCGCGGTGACCGCCGAGCTGCCGCCGTTCGATCTGCGCGACCTGGTCGCTCCCTATCTCGCTCACCGCTTTCAGCTGCTGACTGACGCCGATCGCGCCGCACTCGCGCAGCCCGGGTTCGATCCAGCGCAGGCGCTGGCGCGCCGCCTCAACGAACCGTTCCTCGCCGGCGTGGGCACCAGCCTGGGCGAGGATCCGTTCGGCTGGCTGCAGCACTGGCTGGACCAGCAGCCGTGGAACCGCTCGTCGCTGCTGCCGGAAGACGACCTGCTCGTCGCCCACCGCGACGATCGCACCTACGCGATGGTGATCGCCACGCTGCGCGGCTCGGCCTACGACGACCGCGTGCAGCGCGATTCGCTGGCCGCGCTGGCGCGCGCGGAAGCGGCGACCATCCAGGCGCATCCCGGCATCGAACTGCTGCGCGCCGGCGCGGTGTTCCACGCCGCCGCCGCGCGCGCATCCGCCGAGCGCGACGTGCATGTGGTGGGCATCGCTTCCACGCTGGGCATCGCGCTGCTGTTGATGTGGACCTACCGTTCGCCGCGTCCGCTGCTGCTCGCGTTCCTGTCCACCGCGATCGGCGTGGCCTGCGCCATCACCGTGACCGTGCTGGTGTTCGGGCGCATCCACCTGCTCACGCTGGTGTTCGGCGCCGCACTGCTGGGCGAAGCGGTGGATTACTCGATCCAGTACTTGTGCGCGCGCGCCAACGCGGGGCCCGCGTGGGAGCCG
Organism: Dyella sp. CR10; assembly: GCF_055814425.1. Lineage (NCBI taxonomy): Bacteria > Pseudomonadati > Pseudomonadota > Gammaproteobacteria > Lysobacterales > Rhodanobacteraceae > Dyella > Dyella sp. CR10. Next base: position 976,626 of record NZ_CP185986.1, on the reverse strand, counting down.
GCGTGCGGTCTGCGCCAGGTACGTCCGGCACTGCTACTGGCACTGGCTACGTCGCTGCTGGGCTATGCCCTGCTCGGGCTGGTGCCGTTTCCGGCGCTGCGCCAGATGGCCTGCTTCGCCATCACCGGCATGAGCGCCGCCTGCCTGAGCGTGTTCCTGCTGCTGCCCGCGCTGCTGCGCCGCCCGGCGCGGCGGCCGCTGGCGCCATCGCTGACAGGCCTCGCGCGCGCGCTGCAGCGCGGCGCGGGCCGCCTCGGGCATGGCCGTGCGGCCATGGTCGCCTTCGCGCTGACGCTCGCCTTCGCCCTGCCCGGCTGGTGGCGGCTCGGCCACGACGACGACATCCGGCTGCTGATCGCACCGCCCGCGGAACTCACCCGGCAGGAAGCCCGCATCGGGCAGATCGCCGGCATCGGCGGCGGCACCCAGTTTCTGCTGGTGACCGGCGACAGCGCCGAGCAGGTGCTTCAGCGCGGCGAAGCACTGGAGGCCCGCCTGCGGGCACTTGCCGCCGACGGCAAGCTCGACGGCTGGCTCGGCATGGCCGCGATGCTGCCTTCGCTCGCGCGCCAGCAGGCCGACGCGGCCCTGCTCGCCCCGCTGTTCGCCGACCGCGCGCGGCTGCTTGCGCTGATGACGCAGGCGGGACTGCGCGCGGAAGCGGCCGATGCCTATCTCGCGACGTGGCCCGGCCATCCGCTCGAACCGGCCGCCTGGCTCAAGCTGCCGGCCAGCACGCCGTATCGCTATCTGTGGATGGACGAAGGCGCGCGCGGCATCGCCTCCATCGTGCTGCCGCAAGGCAATGCCGACGCATCCGCACTGCGCGCGGTGGCCGCGGCGCTGCCGGGCGTCTCCTTCGTGGACAAGCCGGCCAGCATCTCCACCCTGTTCGGCCGCTATCGCCAATACGCCAGCCTGTGGCTGGCCGCGGCGGCGGTCGCGGTCGCCGCGGCGTTCGCCTGGCGCTATCGCCGCGCCGCGCCGCGCGTGCTGGCGCCGCCGCTGCTCGGCATCGGCCTGACGCTGGCCGCGCTGGGCTGGCTCGGGCAGCCGCTGACCCTGTTCCACTGGATGGCGCTGATGCTGGTGCTCGGCGTCGGCGCCAACTACGCCGTGTTCCTGCACGAAGGCGAACCGCACGCTGCCCATGTGCCGGGCGCGGCCTACGCGGGCGTGCTGCTTTCGGCGGCCACCGCCCTGCTCTCCTTCGGCCTGCTGGCGCTGAGCTCGATGCCTGCGCTGCAGCATTTCGGCATCACCCTTCTGCTGGGCATCGGCTTCACCGCACTGCTGGTGCCGGTGGCCCGGCCTGTTCGCGAGTACGTATCGGCATGAACTGTTCTTTCCTCATGCGAGGCGCCCGATGAAGCGCGTCGTGATCACCGGCATCGGCGGCATCACACCGCTGGGCCATGACTGGTCCGCCATCGCGTTGCGGCTGCGCACCTACCGCAACGCGGTGCGCTACATGCCCGAGTGGGATTACTTCGACGCGCTCAACGGACGCCTCGGCTGTCCGGTCGACGATTTCGAGTTGCCCGGCTGGCCGCGCAAGCAGGTGCGCTCGATGGGTCGCGTGGCGCAGCTGGCCGTGGCCGCCAGCGAGCGCGCGCTGCGCGACGCGGGACTCGAAGGCGATGCGCGGATCAGCGACGGCCGCATGGGCGTGGCTTACGGCTCCTCCGGCGGCAGCGTGGAGCCGATCGGTGCGATGGGCCACATGCTCAACACCGGTTCGATGCAGGGCGTGACCGCGACCAGCTATATCCAGATGATGGCGCACACCACGGCGGTGAACGTCGGCGTGTTCTTCGGCCTCAAGGGCCGCATCATTCCCACCTCCAGCGCCTGCACCTCCGGCAGCCAGGCGATCGGCTACGGCTATGAAGCGATCCAGCAGGGCAAGCAGACGCTGATGCTGTGCGGCGGCGCGGAGGAACTCTCCGGCCCAGGCGCGGCGGTGTTCGACACCTTGTTCGCCACCAGCACGCGCAATGACGACGCGCAGCACACGCCGCGCCCGTTCGACCGCAAGCGCGACGGCCTGGTCGTCGGCGAAGGCGCGGTGACTTTGGTGCTGGAGGAATACGAGCACGCCAAGGCGCGCGACGCGCGCATCTACGCGGAGATCGTCGGCTTCGGCTGCAACTCCGACGGCGCCCACATCACCCAGCCCACGCGCGAGACCATGGCCGTGGCGATGCGCATGGCGCTGGACGATGCCGGCCTCGCACCGGAACGCATCGGCTATGTCAGCGCGCACGGCACCGCCACCGATCGCGGCGACGTGGCCGAGAGCCATGCCACCGCCAGCGTGATGGGCGACCGCGTGCCGGTCAGTTCGATGAAGAGCTACGTCGGCCACACGCTGGGCGCCTGCGGCGCGCTGGAATCGTGGTGGGCGATCGAGATGATGCGCGAACGCTGGTTCGCGCCGACCATCAATCTCGACGAGATCGATCCGGAGTGCGCCACGCTCGACTACATCGTGGGTGAAGGCCGCGCGATCGATACGCCATACGTGATGAACAACAACTTCGCGTTCGGCGGCATCAATACGTCGCTGATCTTCAAGGCCGCTGACGCATGAACGCCGCACCGCAGCGCCGCACCGCCACGCCACGCGTCGTGATCACCGGCATGGGCTCGGTGTCGTGCGCTGGCATCGGCAACGCGGGGCTGCTCGACGCGCTGCGCCACAGCCGCAGCGGCATCCGCCATATGGAGCGCCTCGCCGCGCTGGGCATGCGCTGCCATGTCGGCGGGCCGGTGGACGAAAGCGCGCTGGACGAACCGCCGCGCAAGCTGCGCCGTTTTCTTCCCGCCACCACGTGGTACGGCTGGCAGGCGTTGCGCGAAGCCATCGCACAGGCCGGCCTCGCCGAGACCGCGCTCGCCTCGCCACGCTGCGGCCTGGTGATGGGCGGCGGCGCGGCGCTGAGCGAGCACGAGGCGGCCCTGCACAGCTTCCACACCCGCGGCGTGGCCAAGCTGTCGCCGTTCATCGTGCCGCGCGGCATGAGCAGCGCGCTGGCCGCCGGCCTGGCGCATGCGTTCGGCATCGGCGGGCGCAGCCACGTGGTCAGCTCGGCCTGCACCAGCGGGGCGCACGCCATCGGCCAGGCCATGGAACTGATCCAGCTGGGCCGCCAGGACGTGGTGCTGTGCGGCGGCAGCGAAGAACTGCACGACACCACCGCGCTATGGTTCGACGCCATGGCCGCTTTGTCGGTGAATGGCAACGAACATCCCGAACGCGCCTCGCGTCCTTACGACGCCGGGCGCGATGGCCTGGTGCTGGCCGCCGGCGCCGGCGCGCTGGTGCTCGAATCGCTGGAGCATGCGCGTGCGCGTGGCGCCAGGGTGCTGGCCGAAGTGCTCGGCTATGGCGCGGCCACCGATGCGCAGAGCATGGTGATGTCCGGCGCCGAGGGTATCGCGCGCGCCATGCGCGAGGCGCTGGACCAGGCCGCCACGCTGCCCGGCTACATCAACACGCACGCCTGCTCCACGCCGCAGGGCGATCTCGCCGAATGGGAGGCCATCGCCGGCGTGTTCGCCGAGCGCGGCGCGGCGGTGCCGCCGATGTCGTCGATCAAAGGGTTGCTCGGCCATGCGCCGGCCGCGGCCGGCGCGCTCGATGCGGTGGCTTCGATCCTGATGCTGCAGGAAGGTTTCCTTGCTTCCGGCACGCCGGTGGACACGCCGGATGCCGCCTTCGCCGAGGCGCCGCTGCTCGCCGCGCCGGTCGCGCGCCGCGTGGACAGCGTGCTGTCCAACAGCTTCGGCTTCGGCGGCAGCTGCGCCGCGCTGATGTTCGGCGCCGCGGAGACCGCCGCATGATCGATCTGCGTATCGCCGCCTGGCGCGCCTGGGCGCCGTCGCTCACCGACGAAGCGGCGTGGCTTGCCTGGGCGCGCGAACCGTGGACGCCCGCCGACCAGGGCGAGCAGCCCGACTGCGCCTTCCTGCCGCCGATGCAGCGCCGCCGGCTGAGCCGCATGGCACGCATGGCGCTGGAGACCGCGTGGCCGCTGTGCGGCGACGACGAGCAGCTGCCGCTGGTGTTCGCCTCGCGCCACGGCGAAACACAACGCACCTACGCCCTGCTCGGCGACGTGGCCGATGGCCAGCCGCTGTCGCCCACCTCGTTCGGGCTGTCGGTGCACAACGCCATCGCCGGGCAATGGTCGATCCTGCGCGGACAGCGCGGCGAGGCCAGCGCCATCGCCGGCGAGGCCGACACCTTCGAACACGCCATGCTGGAAGCAGCGATGCTGCTGGACGGCGGCGCACCCGCGGCCCTGGTGGTGCTGGCCGAGGAGCGTCCGCCGGCCGCCTACGACAGCTGGATCGACGACGTGCCGTTCTCCTACGCGGTAGCCCTGCGCGTAGGCGCCGCTCGCGCGCAGGACGCCGTACCGCCGAACGCCGCGTGGCGCCTGCGGCTGGATCGCAACACCAACGATGCGGCCGCCGCGTGGCCGCACGCGCTGTCGTTCCTGCGCGCATTGCACGCGCCGCGGGTTCCGCTCACTCACGCCTGGAAACAACGCCGATGGACATGGCAGCCGACGCCCTGACGATGCGCCGACGGCGCGATTTCTACTGGTGGCGGCTGCTCGCCACGGGCATGAGCTTCCTGCTCTTCGGCGTGGGCGGCCTGGCGTTGCGGCTGCTGTGGTTCCCGCTGCTGTCGCTGCTGCCGGGTGGCCGACTGGCGCATCGCCGCCGCGTGCGCGCGGCGATCCGGCGCGCCTTCCATCTGCATGTCTGGTTCATGCATCGCAGCGGCGTGCTCACCTTCCAGGTCGATGGCGGCGAGCGCCTGGGCAAACCGGGACAGATGGTGATCGCCAACCATCCCTCGCTGATCGACGTGGTCTTCCTGGGCTCGCTGATGGGCGACGCCAACTGCGTGGTCAAGCAGAGCCTGTGGCGCAATCCCTGCATGCGCGGCCCGGTGCGCGCCGCCGAATACATCAGCAACAACGGCAGCCCCGAGATGCTCGAGCAGGCCGCCGACGTGCTGCGCGAAGGCCAGACGCTGATCGTGTTTCCCGAGGGCACGCGCACCACGCCTGGCCACGCGCCGGTGTTCCACCGCGGCGCCGCGGCCATCGCGCTGCGCGGCGCACGCGTCATCACGCCGGTATTCATCACCGTCAACCCCACCACGCTGACCAAGGCCGAGCCCTGGTACCGCATTCCCGACCGCCGCATCCATGTGCGGGTGCGCGTCGGTGAGGACATCCAGCCGAACACGTTCAATGACGCCGCGCCGCTGCCGATAGCCTCGCGACGTCTCAACGAACATCTGCACCGCCTCTATCTGAAGGAACTCGCATCGCCATGAATGCACTGCAACAGGACATTGCCCAGCTGATCATCGACACCCTGAGCCTGGAGGGTATGCAGGCCGGCGACATCCCGCCGGAACAGCCGCTGTTCGGCCAGGGCCTGGGCCTGGATTCGGTCGATGCGCTGGAACTGGCGCTGGCGCTGCAGAAGCGTTACGACATCCAGATCGCCTCCGACTCGCGCGATGCCCGCCGGCATTTCGAGACGGTGGCCAGCCTCGCCGCTTTCGTCGAATCGCAACGGGCCGCATGCGCAAACTGAGCTCCATCCTGCTGCCGGTCATCGGCCTGCTCTATCCCTTCTTCGTGTACTTCGGGATGGAGCACGTCTCCACGCCGGTGTTCGCGCTGATCCTGGGCGCGGTATGGCTGATCCGCGCGCCGGCGCTGCTGCGCCAGCCGGGCGGCCACTGGATGCTGGGCGCGGCGCTGGCCTATTGCGTGATGCTAGCCTTCAGTGGCGAAGCGCTGATGCTGCGCTGGTATCCCACCCTGATCAGCGCGCTGCTGCTGTTCGTGTTCGGCATCAGCCTCAAGTACGGCCCGCCGATGGTCGAGCGCATCGCGCGCGTGCGCGAGCCGGAGCTGCCGCCGGAGGCGATTCCCTACACGCGCAAAGTGACCTGGGTGTGGGTGGGTTTCTTCGTGTTCAACGGCCTGATGTCCACGGCGCTGACGCTGTGGGCGCCGCTGAAGTGGTGGACGCTGTACAACGGTTTCATCGCCTACCTGATCATGGGCGTGCTGTTCGGCGGCGAATGGCTGCTGCGCCGCCGGTTGAGGAAAGCCGCGTGACTGCCTGGGAGACCGTCGCCGGCGTCCTCGCCGCGCACCCTTGGGTGACGCGTGCGGCGATGTGCGCGGACGGTGCCGCCGTGCTGCCTTCCGGCGCCGGCGTCGACGTGCTGCGCGCGCATGGACGGCAAGCGCTGTTGAATGCGTGGCGTACCTGGCTGGCCGAACACGGTGCGCCGACGCCGGCCGCGTGGCGGCTATGCGACGACTGGGCACAGCCCGAGGCCGAAACCGTACTGCGGCAGCCGCAGCCGACGGCGGCGCTCATCGACGGCGAACACGCCGGCGACGCTGGCGCGCTGGCCCTGGCGCTGCGCCTGCCGCTGGACCTGGATTGCTTCGACGATCACTTCCCTACGCTGCCCGTGCTGCCCGGCGTGCTGCAGCTGCAATGGGCGCTGGCGTTCGGCGCGGAGCGCTTCGGCACGCCCCGCGCCTGCCGCCGCATGGAGATGCTGAAGTTCCAGAATCTGCTGCGCCCGGGCGATCGCCCGCTGTTGCGGCTGCGCCACGATGCGGCGGCACATCGCCTGCATTTCGCCTATCTGCTCGGCGACACCGAGGCTTCTTCCGGCCGCTTCGCCTGGGAAGGAGGCGCCGCATGAACGACGACCTCGCCGCGAGTGCGTCCGCCGACGGCGTGCGCCACTGGGCCGCGCAGAAGGAGCGTGGCAGCTTCGTGCTGATGAAGTTCACCGCGCTGGTGGCGCGCCGCCTCGGGCGCCGTGCGCTGGCGCCGATGCTGCATGGGATCGTCGCGTACTTCTTCCTGTCCAGCGCCCGCACGCGCCGCGCGGTGCGCGAATATCAGGAGCGCCTGGCAGCCTGGGCCGGCGTGCCTGCGCTTGGCCCGAGCACGCGCCGCGTGTTCGGCCAGTACATGGCCTTCGCCGAATGCCTGCTCGACCGCCTGGACGTGTGGAACGGCAAGCTGCGGCTGGAACAGGTGGAGCTGCACGATCCGCATGGCGTGCGCGAGCGGCTGCTGGCCGGGCGCCATGGCGGCCGCGGGCAGATCCTGGTGTGCACGCACCTGGGCAACCTCGATGTCTCGCGCGCGATGGCCGAGCTGGGCGAGCAGGTGCCGCTCAATGTGCTGGTGCATAACCGCCACGTGGCGCGCTTCAACCGCCTGCTCGGCGAAGCCGGCGAACAGCGCCTGCGGCTGATCCAGGTAAGCGAGCTGGATGCCGCGCTGATGATGGACTTGTCGCAGCGGCTCGAACGCGGCGAATGGCTGGCCATCGCCGGCGATCGCGTGCCGCTGCACGGCGAGCGTTGCGTAAAGGCGGATTTCCTCGGCCACCCCGCACCGTTCCCGCAGGGGCCCTGGCTGATGGCCGGCCTGCTGCGCTGCCCGGTCAACCTGATCTGCTGCATCAAGGTGGAGGGGCGCTATCGCATCCATCTGGAGCCTTATGTGGAGCACACCACCTGGCCGCGCGGCCAGCGCGACGAGGCCATCCGCGCGTGGGTGCAGGGCTATGCCGACTGGCTCGGCCAGCGTTGCCTGGAAGCGCCGCAGCAGTGGTTCAATTTCTATCCGTACTGGCGCATGCCGGACAAAGGGGGCCGCGATGCGCGCTAAAGGCGTGTTGAGCGTCGACACGGACGTGCTGGTGCCGTTCTTCGACGTCGATTCCATGGACGTGGTCTGGCACGGCCACTACGTGAAGTATCTGGAAATCGCCCGCTGCGCCCTGCTCAGCGACATCGGCCACGACTACACGCAGATGAGGGCCGCCGGCTACGTGTGGCCGGTGGTCGATCTGCAACTGCGCTATGTACGCCCGGCGCGCTTCGGGCAGCGCGCGGTGGTCACCGCAGAGCTGGTCGAATGGCACAACCGGCTGAAAGTGCATTACCTGATCCGCGACGCCGCGACCGGCGAGCGCCTGACCCGCGGCGCCACCGTGCAGGTGGCGGTGACGCTGGCGGGCGAGATGCAGCTGCTGTCGCCGCGCGTCTTCACCGATGCGGTGGAGCGTCGCCTGGCGCGCACCGCTCCCTTTACCCTGCCGGCGGCGCAAGCCGCCGAGGCTGTGGCATGACATGAACGTCCCTTCCCTGAAATACGCCAGCCCCACTTACGTCGAGGAAACCCGCCTCGGCTTTCAGTTCCTGCGCACGCATACCTGGCAGCACCATGTGCTGCGCGTGGCGATCAACGACCTCAAGCGCCTGATCGGCGAGCCGCTGCCCACCGGCGGCGTGCTGCTCGATGCCGGCTGCGGCCAGGGCAAGTCGTTCCGCCTGCTGCGCGATGCGTTCCAGCCGCGGCGCATCATCGGCCTCGATGCCGACCCGCACAGCCTGGAGCTTTCGCGCGCCGAAGCGCAGCGCGAAAACATCGACGCCGAACTGATCGCCTCGGACTGCGCGCAGATGCGCGTGGCGGATGCCAGCGTCGATATCGTGTTCTGCCATCAGACCTTCCATCACCTGGTGGAACAGGAGCGCGCGCTGGACGAGTTCTGGCGTGTGCTCAAGCCGGGCGGCCTGCTGCTGTTCGCCGAATCGACCAAGGCCTATATCGATACCTGGGTGATCCGCTGGTTCTTCCGTCATCCGATGGATGTGCAGAAGAGCGCCGACGAATACCTGGCGATGCTGCGCGGCCGCGGCTTCGTGTTCGAGCCGCGCCACGTCTCCCTGCCCTATCTGTGGTGGAGCCGCTCCAAGGACTTCGGCTTGCTGGAGCGCTGGGGGCTGCGCGCCCCGCCGCCGCCCGGACAGCGCGAGGAGACGCTAGTCAACGTGGCGGCGCGCAAGCCCGCCGTGGCGGCATGAGTACCTGGCTCAACGAGCTTGGCGTGGCCTGTGCCCTGGGCATGGGCAAGGCCGCCGTGGCCGAAGCGCTGTTCGCCGGCGACGACTCGCGCATCCGCGCGACCGGTGGCTGGATTCCCGCACGCGAGGTGCCGCTGGCCGCGGTGGAGGATGCGCTGCCGGCCCTGCCGCCCGCGCTGGCCGCCACGCGCGACAACCGCAACAACCGGTTGCTCTACGCCGCAGCGCTGGACATCGAGCCTTCGATCCGCGCTGCGATCGCACGCTACGGCAGCGAGCGCATCGGCGTGGTGATCGGCACCAGCACCACCGGCATCGACGAGGCCTGCCACGGCATCGCCGCGTTCCGCCGCGATGGCGCGTGGCCAGCCGGCTATCGCTACGCGCACCAGGAACTGGGCGCGCCAGCCGAATTCCTGGCCGAATGGCTGGGATTGGCCGGCCCCTGCTTCGGCATCTCGACCGCATGCACGTCCGGTGCGCGTGCGCTGCTGAGCGCACGGCGCCTGCTGAGCATGGGGATATGCGATGCCGTGCTGTGCGGCGGCGCGGATACGCTGGCCGGCCTGCCGATCAACGGCTTCCACGCGCTGGAAGCGCTGGATGCGCAGCGCTGCCGCCCGTTCTCGCGCCAGCGCGACGGCATCAACATCGGCGAAGCGGCCGCCTTGTTCCTGATGACGCGCGAACCCGGCCCGGTGGCGCTGCTGGGCGGCGGCGCCAGCTCCGATGCCTATCACATGTCCTCGCCGGATCCGCAGGGCGTGGGCGCCAGCGCCGCCATGCGCGCGGCGCTGGCCGATGCCGGTCTCGCGCCGGAGCAGATCGACTACGTCAACCTGCACGGCACCGGCACCGAGCACAACGATGCGATGGAAAGCCTGGCGATGGCTGCGCTGTTCCCGCAGGGCGTGCCGTGCTCTTCCACCAAGTCGCTTACCGGCCACACGCTCGGCGCGGCCGGCGCGCTGGAGGCGGCATTCTGCTGGCTGGCCTTGCGCGATGAGGGCGGTCGTCTGCCCCCGCACGTGTGGGATGGCGAAGGCGATCCGGCCTTGCCGCCGCTGCGCTTCGCCCGCGTCGGCGACCGCCTGCCGGCACAAGGGCCGCGCCGCCTGATGAGCAGTTCCTTCGCCTTTGGCGGCAACAATGCCGCGCTGGTGCTGGGAGACGCTGCATGAGCCGGTGGCCGGTCGCCGAGGTGTTGCCGCATGCCGGCGCGATGATCCTGCTCGACCGCGTGGACGAACTGGAAGCCGAGCGCATCGTGTGCGCGCGCGGCCTGCGCGCGGGCGAGCCTTTCGTCGATGCCGACGGCGGCCTGCCCGCCTGGGCCGGCATCGAGTTGATGGCGCAGGCCATCGCGGCCTGGGCCGGCTGCCACGCGCGCGCGGCGGGCGAACCGGTACGGCTCGGCTTCCTGCTCGGCGCGCGGCAATACCGCTGCGACGCGGACGCCTTTCCCGCCGGCGTCGAACTGCGCGTCGAGGCCACCCGCGGCTTCCACGACGACGAAGGCATGGGCGTGTTCGCCTGCCGCATCGACGGCGGCGGCGTGTCGGCCGAGGCCCGGCTCACTGTCTTCAGCCCCCCCGACGCGGCTACCTTTGCCGCATCGCTCGACAAAGGTTCCCCCGCATGACCGACACGATCCTGGTCACCGGCTCCAGCCGCGGCATCGGCCGCGCCATCGCATGGCGCCTGGCCGGCGCCGGCTACGACATCGCGCTGCACTGCCGCTCGCGCCGCGAGGAAGCGGAAGCCGTGCAGGCACAGATCCAGGCGCTGGGCCGGCAGGCGCGCGTGCTGCAGTTCGATATCGGCGACCGCGCGGCCTGCGCCGCCGCGCTGACCGCGGATGTCGAGGCGCATGGCGCCTACTACGGTGTCGTGTGCAATGCCGGGCTTACCCGCGATGGTGCGTTCCCCGCGCTGACCGGCGACGACTGGGACCAGGTGCTGCGCACCAATCTCGACGGTTTCTACAACGTGCTGCATCCGCTGGTGATGCCGATGATCCGCCGCCGCGCGCCGGGCCGCATCGTGTGCATCACCTCGGTCTCGGGCCTGATCGGCAACCGCGGCCAGGTCAATTACAGCGCATCCAAAGCCGGCGTGATCGGCGCCGCCAAGGCGCTGGCGATCGAGCTGGCCAAGCGCAGGATCACCGTCAACTGCGTCGCGCCGGGGCTGATCGATACCGACATGATCGATGCCGACCTGCCGCTGGAAGAAATCCTGGCGATGATCCCGATGCAGCGCATGGGCACGCCGGAGGAAGTCGCCGCGGCGGTGCAGTTCCTGATGAGCCCGGAAGCGGGCTATGTCACGCGGCAGGTGCTCGCCGTCAACGGCGGGCTGTGCTGATTCGCAGGGGCATCCTGTCCTCGCGCGCTTATCAACCCCAAAGGAGATCCACTCGCATGAAAGCCATTCGCCTCAGTCTCGCCCTCCTGCTGACCGCGCTGCCGGTCGCCTCCTTCGCCGCCGACAAAGTGGTGCACCTGCCGTTCGCTTCCGTGGTGGCCGAAGCCGAGAAGGCCGGCAAGCTGGACGGCAGCGTGAAGTTCTATCTTGCCGGCAGTACGCCTGCCGGCAAAGTGGACGTGGTCAAGGAGAACGTCGACGTCAGCCGCAAGACCAACGGTTTCGGCAAGAAGGAACAGGAGTCCTGCGACTGGGTGCTGCAGTCGGTGCTGATCGGCCTGCAGGACGAGGCCAAGGCCGCCGGCGCCAATGCCGTGATCGACATCGTCAGCAACTACAACGGCGCCGAATACAAGGATGGCGAGAAGTACGAATGCCACGCCGGCTTCCTGATGTCCGGCGTGCAGCTGAAGGCGAAGCTGGCGAAGGTGCACTGAGCATCCGCCGCAACCGCCGCGAAGCGCGCTCCCCGGAGCGCGCTTTTTTTGTGCCGCCAGAAGCTGCCCGGCTGGCTTGACAGAGTGATCGCGTCCGGGATTCATACGGATCGGCCATTCCCGGGAGATTCGTCATGTTCGACCTCGCCAGTCTGGTTACGTTTGTCGCCGTCGTGATCGGCCTCTTCCTGGTGCCAGGTCCTGCCGTACTGCTGGTGGTGAGCCGCACGATCCAGGGTGGGCGAAAGACCGGTGTGCTGACCGGCCTGGGTATCGCGGCAGGCGACTTCATGCATACCCTGTTCGCAGCGGCAGGCTTGTCGGCGGTGCTGATGACTTCGGCGCTGGCCTTCCATGCTGTGAAATATGTCGGCGCCGCTTATCTGATCTATCTCGGCGTCCGCGCGATGCTGGAAAAGCCGCAGACGCCTTCGCTGCCCGCGATGGCGCCCATCGCGCCGGCGAAGGCTTTTCTGCAAGCCATTCCGGCCGAGCTGCTCAATCCGAAGACGGCGCTGTTCTTTCTCGCCTTCATGCCGCAGTTCGTGCATCCGGAGCATGGCTCGACATTCGCGCAGTTCGCCGTGCTCGGGCTCATCTTCGTCGCGCTGAGTTCGCTCTATACGACGCTGCTGGCCTTGTCGATCCGCCCGCTGGGCCGCCTGCTCGGACGGCTGACATGGCTCGTGCGCTGGCAGGGCAAGATCGTCGGCGCCATTTTCATTTCGCTCGGGTTGAAGGTGGCGGCCCAGCAACGCTGAGCCGCCCGGTGGCTCAACCGCGATCCTCGCTGCCCCAGCGGTGCCCGACGTAGAACTTCGCGCCCTGACCGATGACGCACTGGTACTCACCGATCTGCGTCGGCTTTTCCGTGCCCGGCGGCGACTGGAACACCGAGATCGTCAAGGTCTGGTCGGCCTGCGCGCGATAGCGGATGAATTCATCGACACGCGTCCCCGAGCTGGCCAGCACGGTGGGGTGGTATTCGGAAAACACCAGCGCGTTGCCGGCGAGCTGGAACGAAGCGATGGGCAGGCCACCGACCAGCGGCGGGCCGCCAGCACCGGTGGGTGTGCGGCATTGAGCGAAGTCGGTCACCAGCGTGACGCGCTGGCCGTGCTGCAAGGCATGCGTCACGGCGGCCCAGTCGTGCGCTTCGGTAGCCAATGCCGCGTGACTGGCGAGCGCCAGCGGCGTGGCAAGCACGGCGGAAAGAAGACGATTCATGCGTCGTACCTCACGGGCGGAAAGGGAGAGGGAGGGAGCTGGCCGCCGGCATGGCTTGCGACCTGCCCCGCAGCCCATCTACGCCGACGGGCGTCGAGCCGGCGTCATCTGCGCACGCCCGGCGTGCGGCGGAGGCAAGCGATCGCTAGGATGGGCGCCCGTTTCCATCGGCATCGCCATGCAAGCTTCGGCCTCCTCCACGCGTCTCGAACTCTCTCCCATCGTTGCCGGGCTGTGGCGGCTGGGCGATTGGAATCTGGACGTGGCACAACGCGTGCGCTGGATCGAGCAGGCGCTCGAGCTGGGCATCGCCTCGTTCGACCATGCGGACATCTATGGCGACTACGGCGCCGAGCGGCTGTTCGGCGAAGCGCTGGCCGCGTCGCCCGCGTTGCGCGCGAGGATGCAGCTGGTGACCAAGTGCGGCATCCGCCTGTGCTCGCCGCGGCTGCCTTACCGCATCAATCACTACGACACCACCGCCGGCTACGTGCGTGCGCAGGTCGAGCAGTCGCTGCGCAACCTGCATACCGACTGGCTGGATCTGGTGCTGATCCACCGGCCCGATTACCTGATGGACGCGGCCGCGCTGGCCGACACCTTCGAGGCGCTCACGCGCGAGGGCAAGGTGCGCCACTGGGGTGTCTCCAACCATCGCAGCAGCCAGTTCGCGCTGCTGCACGCGCGCCATCCGCTGGCGACCAATCAGATCGAGCTGTCGCCGCTGCATCTGAACGCGCTGGACGACGGCACGCTGGACCAGGCCCAGCAACTGGGCCTGCGCCCGATGATCTGGTCGCCGCTGGGCGGCGGCCGGCTGTTCGCCGGCGAGGACGCGCAGGCCGTGCGCGTGCGGCAGGCGATGGAAGAGATCGCGCGGCGGCTCGGCATCAGCGTGGCTACGCTGGCCTTCGCCTGGATCCTGCGCCATCCGTCGCGGCCACATCCGATCACCGGCACTGGCCGTATCGACGGCCTGCGCGAAGCCGTGGCCGCGCTGGACGTGCGGCTGGCGGCAGAGGACTGGTACGCCATCTGGACCGCGAGCAAGGGCCACCCCGTACCCTGACGGCCGCTACACGTCGGCGCAATCCGCCGGTGCATATCTATCCCACCGGCGGGCATGGCTTCGGCATGGGCCGACAGGGCTCAGCCAGCGACCACTGGATTGACGCGTTTTACGCCCGGCTGCAAGCGCTGCCGGCCACGCGCCATTAGCGCGGCCGACGTGACGTCGCTCAAGCCATGCCGTGCAGGACGCGGCCGTAATGCACAGGGAACCGGCGCATGGCCTCTTCCAGCTGGACGCGAAAACCTTCCAGCTGTCCCCGCGTCACCAGGAACAGCAGGCCGCGCCCGGCATGCCAGGCCTCGTGCAAGGTCTGGGTGTCGTCCAACGGATCGACCAGCACCACGGTGACCGCCGCCATGTTGTCGCGCACCGGCTGTTGCAGGTGCAGGCCGACGCAATCGCTGACGCTGCACAGGTGCAGCTCGGCGTCTCCGCCGTCCAGAAAAGCCGGCAGCTTGCCGTGCCATGCCTGCAGATCCACCGCCGACATCAGCTCGCCGGACGCATGCAGCTCGCGCCCCTGTACGGCACAGGCAGCGTGGGTCAGCAACGCGTTGCGGGCCCAGGGGTCCTTGGCCTCCGGCGCTTCGCGGTTCAGCAGGATCAGGCGCAGCGCGCCCAGTTCGATCGTGACGGGAGACACGTGCCGCCCCCTCAGCCCGCGTCGCCGGGCCATCCACGCAACGACACCTCCGAGCAATGCCGGAAGCGCGAGAAACCCTCTCACGTCCATATTCTTCCTGAAGTGCCCCCAACCCCTTATGTGCGCGCAACTGTGATCCACTTCACGGACAAGCGCAATCGGACGTTTTCCGACCTGCCCGCCCCGCGTGGTGCGCCGCGCCAAAGCCCCCCGGACCTCCTGCGCTACCATTTCCGGCTCCCTATTGTCCCCCTTCGCTGGAGCCCGCGATGCGACCGTTTTCCCTCGGTGAAGAAATCGACCTGCTGCGCGAGAGCGTGCATGCCTTCGCGGAAAAGGAAATCGCGCCGCGCGCCACCCAGATCGACCATGACAACCTCTTCCCCGCCGACCTGTGGCGCAAGTTCGGCGAGATGGGCCTGCTGGGCATGACCATCCCCGAGGAATACGGCGGCACCGGCCTGGGCTTCCTGGCCCACATGGTCGCGATGGAGGAAATCTCCCGCGCCTCCGGCTCGGTGGGCCTGTCCTACGGCGCGCACTCCAACCTGTGCGTGCAGAACCTGTTCCACAACGGCACCGAGGCGCAGCGGCGCAAGTACATCCCCAAGCTGTGCTCGGGCGAGTACGTGGGCGCGCTGGCGATGAGCGAGCCGGGCGCAGGCTCGGACGTGGTCGGCTCGATGAGCTGCAAGGCCGAGCTGCGCGGCGACGTGTGGGTGGCCAACGGCTCCAAGATGTGGATCACCAACGGTCCCGACGCGGACGTGCTGCTGGTGTACATGCGCACCGCTCCGCGCGCCGCCGGCAGCCGTTGCATGACAGCCTTCGTCGTCGAGAAGGACATGAAAGGCTTCAGCACGGCGCAGAAGCTGGACAAGCTGGGCATGCGCGGCTCCAACACCTGCGAACTGGTGTTCGAGGATTGCGAGATTCCCGCCGAGAACATCGTCGGCGAGGTCAACGAAGGCGTGCGCGTGCTGATGAGCGGCCTGGACACCGAGCGCCTGGTGCTTTCCGGCGGCCCGATCGGCCTGATGCAGGCCGCGCTGGATCTTGTGCTGCCCTACGTGCGCGAGCGCAAGCAGTTCAACGCGCCGATCGGCACCTTCGGCATGATGCAGGCCAAGGTGGCGGACATGTACACCGCGCTGCAGTCCTCGCGCGGCTTCGCCTACATGGTGGCCGCCGAGTTCGACCGCGGCGGCAAGTCGCGCATCGATCCGGCCGCCTGCCTGCTCAATGCCTCGCAAAACGCGGTGAAGGTGGCGCTGGAGGCGATCCAGGCGCTGGGCGGCAACGGCTACATCAACGAATTTCCCGCCGGCCGGCTACTGCGCGATGCCAAGCTCTACGAAATCGGCGCGGGCACCAACGAAATCCGCCGCATGCTGATCGGACGCGAGCTGTTTCACGGCAAGTCGTAAGCGGCGACATCCATTCCGTGAGAAGAAACGGCCACGGCATAGGCATGCCGTGGCCGTCGCGTTTTCGGAGGCAGGTCGAAGCCGGCGCTGCCGGCTCACCAGGCGTACTGGTACGCCAACGTCGCCATCTGCGACTGATCGTGCTGACCGAAGTAATGGTCGTAGCCGAGCTGCAGGCTGCCGCGCGAAGAGAAGCGCCAGTCCAGCCCCAGGCCGGCCTGGCCCGCGTAGCGCGCCAGGCCGATGCCGCCCAGCGGGGCCCATTGGTTGAGGCCGGTGAAGCTGGCGTCGAAGACATCGCCTCGCGTGGCGAACGACTGCTGCCAGGCCACGCGTGCCTTCAGGTCCAGGCGGCCCAGGCTCGGCACCAGCCAGCTGCGCGTGGCGCGCAGGCCGGTGCCGGCCTGCCAGCGCTCGATGGTCTGGCCTGAGGCCTTCAGGCCGAAACCGTAGCCACCCAATTCATTGAAGGCATCGCGCTGGATGCGCGTGTACTGCATATCCACGTACGGCGTGACGCGCACCGCACCGACGTCGAGGCGATAGCCGCTTTCGCCGTAGGCCACGCCGTAGCGCCCACGCGTGTCGCTGGCCACCGCCGTATTTGCGTCGCCCAGTTGCAGGCGGCGACGCATGTTTTCCTGGTAATCGCCGACGCCGACGCGGCCCATCGCGTACCACGCATCGCGCGTGACGCCAGCATAGAAACTGCCTTCCACGGCACGGCTGCGGCCGGCGTCAGCGCTTTCGGTCAGACGCCCCAGCCCCTGCATGCGCGCCACCGCGAAACCGGCGAAGCCGTTCGCGCCCAGGCGCCGGTCCTGCCCCACCATCCAGCCGTTGAGATCCAGGCCGACGTTGCCGTAGCCGGCGCGTCCCATCGAACCTTGATAGCCGAGGCTCTGCGCCCACGCACCGGCTGCGGGCGCCTGCGCGAGCTGATCGAAACGATCCGACAGCGCGCGCGTGCCCGCATCGATGGCTTGCAGCGTCATTGCCGCGCTCGCCGCGTGCAGCTGGCCGGACAGGCTTTCCAGCGAGCGCTGCGCCACGGCGACGTTCGGCGATTGCTGCAGCTGCGCCGCACCCGCGATGAAGCCCGAGGCGGCAATCTGCCCGCTCGCACCCTGTGCCAGCTGCGTGTTGATCTGCTGGAACGCGCCGTCCACGCGCTGCGCGGCGCCGGTCGAGGCGGCCGTGTAGCTCATGCCTTGCACAGCGGTGGCCTGCACCTGCTGCACGTTGAGCCAGGCGCTGGTGGCGTCGTAGTTGAGCGAGGCGGTGAGGAACACGTTGGACGCCGTGTTGAGCGCGGAGAACGTACCGGTCAATCCGCCACTGGCTACCAGCACATTGGTATGCGAATTGGCCTGGTAGCCGGCACCGGCGCCGATCACGTAAAGATCGCCGCCGGTGAGCGTGGCGCTGCCGCCGACGCGCAAGGCCGAACCGAGCTCCAGCGCGAGCCGTCCCGCGCCGCTCTGCTGGTAGCTGCCAGCGACGTTGACGTCGCCGCTACTCACGGTCAGCACGCCCGCGTTGGCGAGATTGCCGCCGATGGTATGCGTATCCAACAGCGTGCCCTGCGCGCCGATCGCCACGCCGGAAGCCAGCGACTTCGCCGACAGCACGCCGCCCTGCACCCAGGTCAGGCCGGTGTAGGTCGATGGCTGAGTCAGCCGCAGCGTGCCGGTGCCCTGCTTGATCAGGCCGCCGGCGCCGGAGATCGGGTTGTTCCAGCTGGAGGTGCCGCTGAAGTTCACCGTGACGTCGCCCCAGTCGAACTTGGCCGGTCCGTTCACCGCCTTGCCGACGTCCAGCATGCCGTAGCCGAACACGCTGTCCGGCCCCGGCGTACCGAGATCGGTCGCGGTGCCGAGCAGGGTCTGCCGCACCAGGTCGTTGTTGAAATACGGGTAGGCCTGCCATACCAGGGCCGCTGCACCGGATACCTGCGGCGCGGCGAACGAGGTGCCGGTGATGACGTAGTAGCTGGCGCTGCTGGCGGTGTCGTCCTTGCCGCTGACGATCAGGTTGCCTGGCGCGGCCAGGCAGTAGCTCATCGCCACGCCGCAAGCGTTGGAATAGCTGGCCAGCTTGGTCGGATTGTTGCTGTCCACCGCCACCACGGTGAGCCAGCCGCGGGTGAGGTCCGGCGCGCGATAAGGTAGCGCTGCGACGTCACTGGGGTTGGCCTTGGCATCGTTGCCGGCGGCGAATACCACCAGCCCGCCCCAGCTGTTGATGAAGCGGTTGTAGGCGTCGTGGAAACTCTGCGTGGTCGAGGTGGCGGTGGCGTCCCAGTAGAGGCCGCCCCAGGAGTTGTTCATCACTTTCGCGCCGTTGGCGATCAGGTCGTCGTTGATCGCGCCCAGCGGATCGGCGGACGTGACGCGATTGCCCTGGCCGGAGCCGTCATCCTTGGGTGCCTGGTCGGCGATGATGCGCGCCGACACGATGTTGGCGCCCGGCGCGATGCCGCCCGGGTATTTGGCGAAGGAAGTGCCCGCCGCCACTTCCGACACCCAGGTGCCGTGGCCGACCACGTCGTCGATGCTGGTGTTGTTGGCGGTCGGATCGACGTAGATCAGATCCGCGAGCACGCGCCCGGTCAGCGTCGGATGGTTGCGCATGACACCGGAATCGACCACGCCGATGGTGACGCCCTTGCCGGTGAAACCCTGGTTGTGCGCGGCGTAGGTATCGGTGAGCGCGAGCTGCGCATCCAGCGGCGGATCGGGAGTGGTCGGCGGCGTGGGCGTAACCGGGGGTGTCGGCGTGGAAGGCGAGACGCGTACGTTGCCGTTGCCGCCGCCACCTCCTCCGCAAGCGCTCAAGCCCAAGGCGACGACGACGGCGAGGCACACCTCGCGGTGGCGCGGAAAACGCGTATCCATGATTCGATCCCCGATGCTGGTTCCATTGCCGACCGGCGGATCGCCGGCCGATGCTCCTGGCCGGCACACCGCAACGGTTTGGCTGGCACAAGAAGCTCCCGCGCAGAATGGTCTCACAAAGCCATGGCAATGAATTGCGAAGGCGTCCGGAGGTTCCGCGCAAACTCCTGCCTTGCCAGCGGTTTGCCGGCAGTGGTAGGCGGCTGCGATAATCGGCCGATCACTACCGGGCAATCGCCCCACCCCAGTCCTTTGCGGAGATCCCCATGTCGGACGTCAGTGTTGTCATCGCGGGCGCCAAGCGCACCGCCATCGGCTCCTTCCTCGGCCAGTTCACCGGCGTGCCCTCTCCCGCCCTGGGCGCCACCGCGATCACCGCGGCGCTCGAACAGGCCGGCATCGCCCCGCAGGACGTCAACGAAGTGCTGATGGGCTGCGTGCTGCCCGCCAACCTCGGCCAGGCTCCGGCCCGCCAGGCGGCGCTGAAGGCCGGCCTGCCCACCGCCGTCGGCTGCACCACGGTCAACAAGGTCTGCGGTTCGGGCATGAAGACCATCATGCTCGGCCACGACCTGATCAAGGCCGGCTCGGCCGCGGTCGTGGTAGCCGGCGGCATGGAGTCAATGACCAATGCACCGCACATGGTCAATGCCCGCACCGGTATCCGCTACGGCGACGGCCAGCTGGTCGACCACATGGCCTGGGACGGCCTGACCAATCCGTACGACGGCAAGGCGATGGGCGTGTTCGGCGAGCTGTGCGCCGACAAGTACCACTTCACCCGCGAAGAGCAGGACGCCTTCGCCATCGAGTCGGTCAAGCGCGCCCAGGCTGCGCAGCAGAACGGCGCCTTCGCCGGCGAGATCGTTCCGGTGACCGTGGCCGGCCGCAAGGGCGAGGTCAAGGTCGACACCGATGAGCAGCCGGGCCGTTCCGACATCGCCAAGGTGCCGACCCTGAAGCCGGCCTTCCGCAAGGAGAACGGCACCATCACCGCCGCCAGTTCTTCCAGCATCTCCGATGGCGCCGCCGCCGTGGTGCTGCTCTCGGCCGACGACGCCAAGGCCCGCGGCATCAAGCCGCTGGCCCGCATCGTGGCCCATGCCACCCAGTCGCAGGAACCGGAGTGGTTCACCACCGCCCCGATCGGTGCCCTGCGCAAGGTGCTGGACAAGGCCGGCTGGAAGGTCGAGGACGTGGACCTGTTCGAGATCAACGAAGCGTTCGCCGTGGTCGCCATGGCGCCGATGCGCGAGCTGGGCATCCCGCACGAGAAGCTCAACGTCAACGGCGGCGCCTGCGCGCTGGGTCACCCGATCGGCGCCAGCGGCACCCGTCTGGTGGTCACCCTGCTCAATGCGCTGAAGACCCGGGGCCTCAAGCGCGGCATCGCCTCGCTGTGCATCGGCGGCGGCGAAGCGACGGCCGTCGCGGTGGAATGCCTCGACTGAACGGCCGTTTCGGACGGACAACTAAGAAGGCCCCCAAGCGGTCGTCCCGCCCCATGAAAGGGGGATAACCGGCACGGGGCTTGTTAAATAAAGATGTGGCGCAAATTCCACGAAAGCGCTATTAATACGCCCGCCAAACGGCATTCCACGGCAAAGGAGATTCAACAATGAAGTTCACGCGTACCCTACTCGCCTCCGCGCTCGTCGCGCTGCTGGCGGCTTGCAGCAACGGCGCGCAGGATTCCGCGCAGGACGCCCAGAAGTCGGCTGACCAGGCTCAGCAGTCGGCTGATCAGGCTCAGAAGGCTGCCGAGCAGGCTGCCCCGGCTGCGACCGCCGCCGCCCCGGCTGCTGCTCCGGCTTCCACCGCCGCTGCCCCGGCTGCCGCCGGCACCGCCGCCGCTGCTCCGGCCAACGCCATGGAGCAGGCCAAGGACGCCGCGACCAACGCCGCTGACGCCGCCGGTAAGGCTGCCGACGCCGCCAAGGACGCTGCCGGCGCCGCCAAGGACGCCGCTGACAAGGCGAAGGACGCCGCCAAGGGTAAGTAATCCCTTCGCGATGCTTCAGAAAACCGGCCGCGCAAGCGGCCGGTTTTTTTTCGTCTCGTGAAAAGTCGCCAAAGACATCGCGCTGCAAATGCGGCGGTGCGTTTCGGGCTTCGGCCAGCGACCGCTATCATCCGGCTTTTCCCCTCGAGCGCCGCGTCAAGCCATGAGTGTCATCGCCTCGCAGATCGATACCCGTTCGCCCGAATTCCAGGCCAGCAGCGCGCACCTGCGCGGACTCGTCGACGATCTGCACGGTCAGCTCGCCCGCGCCGCGGAAGGCGGCGGCGACAAGGCCCGCGAAAAGCACACCGCACGCGGCAAGCTGCTGCCGCGCGAGCGCATCCGCGCCCTGCTCGATCCCGGCTCGCCGTTCCTCGAACTCTCGCCGCTCGCCGCGCATGGCATGTACGACGACGCCGCGCCGGCGGCCGGCATCATCACCGGCATCGGTCGCGTGCACGGCATCGAAGTGGTCATCGTCGCCAACGACGCTACGGTCAAGGGCGGCACCTATTTCCCGATGACTGTGAAGAAGCACCTGCGCGCGCAGGAAGTCGCGCTGGAGAATCGCCTGCCCTGCGTCTACCTGGTCGATTCCGGCGGCGCCTTCCTGCCGCTGCAGGACGAGGTGTTCCCGGACAAGGAGCACTTCGGCCGCATCTTCTATAACCAGGCGCGCATGTCCGGCCTGGGCATCCCGCAGATCGCCGTGGTGATGGGCTCGTGCACCGCCGGCGGCGCCTACGTACCGGCCATGAGCGACGAAACCATCATCGTGCGCGAGCAAGGCACCATCTTCCTCGGCGGCCCGCCGCTGGTGAAGGCTGCCACGGGCGAAGTGGTGGACGCGGAGGCACTGGGCGGAGCGGACGTCCATACGTCCGTTTCAGGCGTGGCCGACCACTTTGCGGAGAACGACGCGCACGCGCTGTCCATCGCGCGAGACATCGTCGCCAGCCTCAACCGCAGGAAGGACATGCCGCTGGCCTTGCGTGCGCCGGCCGAGCCGCGCTATCCGGCCGAGGAACTGTACGGCCTGATCCCGCAGGATACGCGCCGCCCGTTCGATATCCGCGAGGTGATCGCGCGCATCGTCGACGGTTCGGAGTTCCACGAGTTCAAGGCGCGCTACGGCAAGACCCTCGTCTGCGGCTTCGCGCACATCCACGGCTATCCGGTGGGCATCGTCGCCAACAATGGCATCCTTTTCTCTGAAAGCGCGCTCAAGGGCGCGCACTTCATCGAGCTGTGCAATCAGCGCAACGTGCCGCTGGTATTCCTGCAGAACATCACCGGTTTCATGGTCGGCAAGAAGTACGAGAACGCCGGCATCGCAAAGGACGGCGCCAAGATGGTCACCGCCGTGGCCTGCTCGCATGTGCCGAAGTTCACCGTGGTGATCGGCGGCAGCTTCGGCGCCGGCAACTACGCGATGTGCGGACGCGCCTACGGCGCGCGCTTCCTGTGGATGTGGCCGAACGCGCGCATCAGCGTCATGGGCGGCGAGCAGGCCGCCTCGGTGCTCGCCACCGTGCGCCGTGACGGCCTCGAAGCTTCGGGCAAGAACTGGAGCGCGGAGGACGAAGAAGCCTTCAAGGCGCCCATTCGCGACCAGTACGAACGCCAGGGCCACCCCTACTACGCCAGCGCCCGCCTGTGGGACGACGGCATCATCGATCCGGCCGACACGCGCCGCGTGCTGGGGCTGGCCATCTCCGCCTCGCTCAATGCACCGATCGAGCCGCAGCGGTATGGCGTATTCCGCATGTAACCACCATCGTGCATGATCTTTCGACAGGGGGAAGACACGTGTGCATTCATGGGTTGACGGTCACCGCGCCGCCTCGGGGCGCGATGATCCGGTATCAGGGACAGGAACACCCACCGCGCAGGAAGCGCCATGATCCAGGATGCGTTTGAACAGCTCGGACTCGCGCTCGATGCCGACGAGAAGGCCATCAAGCGCGCCTACGCGCAGCGGCTGAAGACGTGCCGGCCAGACGACGACCCTGCCGGATTCCAACGACTGAACGATGCGTACCAACGAGCGCTGCAGTGGTGCCATAGCCATGCGCCGGCAGCGGCAACGGTCAGCATCTCGGCCGCGCATGACGCGTCGCCCGTCCCGGAAATCGCAGCGCAGGCACTTCGCGTGCACGTTCCGCCGCCGGCGCAAGGGATACCGACCCGCAGCAGCACAGAGACCTTCCTGCGCCAACTCGCGTCGCTCGCCGTCAGGGGCGACGCCGGCGCGTTGCGCGCCTGGCTGGAGAACCATCCCGATCTATGGTCGCTGCAACTGAAGCAGCAACTCGGGACCACGCTGCTGCGGAACCTGGCCCAACAACCGATCCCCATGCCGGCCACCTGCTTCGACACGCTGCTGGCGTACTTCGAACTGGATCAGGTAGCGCGTGGCGCGGACGGTTTTCTGCTTGCGCGCCTGCGCGAAGCCTGCCACCACCGCTACGCACCCATCGGACGCTATCTCACGCAGTTGCCTCTGGGCCACACGATTGAGCAGACTTTCGAGTCTGAGCGCTTCCTGGCGCAACTGCGCGATCTGTGCATGGCAGGCGATGCCGGCCATCTCTGGGCATGGCTTCAGCTGCAGGTGACCGGATGGTCCTCGCCGGAACGGCAACGGGCCGGCGCCACCGCCCTGGCGTGGCTGCGCGCGGAGGCGCTGCCCATGCCAAGCGAATGCTACGAGCCACTGGCCGGATGCTTTGCCTGGCCAGCCGATGCGCTCGGCGATGCGCAGGCGACCCAGTCCGCGCTCGCCGACCGCCACCTCACCTGGTTGCTGTTGCCTGCGCATACCCGTCAGCTCGCGCGCGTGGTGCAGCATCCGGGCGATCGCTATCCCGACATACCCAGGACGCAGCGGATACGAGACCTGCTATCCCGTCCCTTCAGCTGGCCGGGCGCCTTGCTGCGCGCGTTGTCGCCATCCTTGCCACGCGAACTGGCCGGTTTCATTTCCAGGCTTCGCGCCGCCGCCGGTCTCAAGGGGAAGCAAGTCCGCCTGCTCGAACGCCACCTGGATGCCCGCTCGTTGCGCTTCTGGAGCGACGCCGCCGCGCCCGACCGGCTGACCATGCCCAAACTCGCGGTATGGGGCACGCGCACCGTGGCCGTGCTCGCCATAGAAGCGCTGATCGGTACGCTCGTCGGATGGTGGATGGGCCCGGCCGCCTTCGGCGAACGCTACGTAGGCATGCTGGTCGTGGCGACCTTCGGGCTCGCGCTCTACGCCGTGGTCTTTCATCTGCTCCTGTTCTGGCAGATATTGCCCGGCCCGCACTCCCGCCTCGCGACGCTGAGCCAGGCAGGGTTCGTCCCGCTGCTATGCGCGATCGCCTTGAGTGCCAATATGTTTCGGCCTTCGCACTACCTTGCGATCGGCATCGCGATCACGGCGCTGCTGCTCGCTCTGCTGACCTACATCCGGCGGGACCGCGCCCGTCCGAAGTACGCCAACCCGGTGCTGCTGGTCAGCGGCATCATCTTCACGGAAGCCTGCATTGGCGCGGGAACATTGCCACCCGGCTGGATGGTGGGTTTCGCGCTGCTGTTCTGGACTCTGGACATGGACGCGACCCACGGTCCGTTCAAAATGGCTCGCTCTGCAAGTGATACCGGGCAGCACCGTTAAAGATTTCGCACGAGGAACTGGCAAGGATGATCGTCGGCATCGACTTAGGCACCACCCATTCACTCATCGGCCGCTTCGGCGATAACGGTCCGCAATTATTCCCCAATGCGCTCGGTGAACTGCTCACCCCGTCCGTGGTGAGCGTCGACCAGGATGGCCATGTGATCGTCGGTCAGGCTGCGCGCGACCGCATGATCAGCCATCCGGGCGACAGCGTCGCCGCGTTCAAGCGCTGGATGGGTACGCCGCGGGAAACACGGCTGGGCACGCGCGGCTTCCGGCCCGAGGAACTCTCGGCACTGATCCTGCGCGCGCTGCTCGCCGATGCCGAGGCGGCCATGGGAGAGAAGGTCACCGAAGCGGTCATCAGCGTGCCGGCTTATTTCTCCGATGCACAGCGCAAGGCCACCCGCGCCGCCGGCGAGCTGGCCGGCATCCGCGTCGAGCGGCTAATCAACGAGCCTACCGCGGCCGCCCTCGCCTACGGTCTGCAAGAGCAGCGCGACGGCACGCGTTTCCTGGTATTCGATCTGGGCGGCGGCACGTTCGACGTATCCATCCTGGAGATGTTCGACGGCGTGGTGGAGGTACATGCCAGCGCGGGCGACAACTACCTGGGCGGGGAAGATTTCCTCGACGTGCTGGAAGCCGCCTTCCATGCCGACCACAAGTTCGCGCCCGAAGACCTCTCGCCACAGGAACGCGGTCAGCTGCGCCGCCGGCTGGAACAGGCCAAGCGCGAGCTCGGCGGCACCGGCCCGGCCAGCGTGACCTGGAAGCGCGGCGACGAAACGCTGAATTGGAGCATCGACGAGGAACGCTTCG
Organism: Dyella sp. CR10; assembly: GCF_055814425.1. Classification (NCBI taxonomy): domain Bacteria; kingdom Pseudomonadati; phylum Pseudomonadota; class Gammaproteobacteria; order Lysobacterales; family Rhodanobacteraceae; genus Dyella; species Dyella sp. CR10. Next base: position 951,063 of record NZ_CP185986.1, on the reverse strand, counting down.
CCCGCCTCAGCGAAGGCCTGGTACAGCGCATGCGCGCGCCGCTGGAACGCGCGATGCGCGACGCACGCCTGCAACCGAACCAGCTCGACGAGATCATCCTGGTCGGGGGCGCCAGCCGCATGCCGCTTGCGGCACGCCTCGTCTCGCGCATGTTCGGGCGGTTGCCGCTACGCCACATCAACCCGGACCAGGCCATCGCCCTGGGCGCCTGCGCCGCGGCCGGCATGAAGGCGCGCGACCAGCGCCTTGAGGAAGTCATCCTCACTGACGTCTGCCCCTACACGCTCGGTATCGCGGTATCGCGGCGCGACGAGAATGGCATGGAGCAAGGCGGCTTCTTCTCGCCGATCATCCATCGCAACAGCACGGTGCCGGTCAGCCGCCAGGAAGTGTTCCACCCCACTCGCGACCATCAGGCCGAGATCAAGCTGCGCGTCTATCAGGGCGAGAATCCGATGGTTGAACGCAACATCCGCCTTGGCGAGCTGGACATCCCCCTGCCGCCCCAGCGCAGCGCACAGGAGAACGCGGTGTCCGTGCGCTTCACCTATGACGTCAACGGCGTGCTGCAAGTGGAGGCCGAGGTCATTGCTACGCGTGAGCGACATGAGCTTGTGCTGGAGCAGAATCCCGGCGTACTCAGCCCCGAAGAGATCCGCGCGCGCCTGCAGGCGCTGGAGGACATCAAGGTCCATCCGCGCGACAAGCAGGAGAACATCGCCATGCTTGCGCGCGCCGAGCGCCTGTACGAAGAGTACGTGCAGGCACGCGAGCAGCTGCAGCACTGGATCGCCCGCTTCCGCTCCGTGCTCGAAAGCCAGGACGAACAACTGATCCGCGAACATCGCCGCCATTTCGCCGAAGCGCTCGATTCGCTCGAGGCAAGCGTATGAGTTCTCCGCTCGACTGGTTCGGCCTGCCGCCGGAAGCGGACGAGCGAGACATCAAGCGCGCCTATGCGAAGCGCTTGAAGAGCGTGCGGCCGGATACCGATCCGGTCGGTTTCCAGGAGCTGCATGAGATGTACCGCCACGCCCTCGCGTGGTGTGCACAGGCTGCGCCGGCGCCGGATGACGAGGAGGCAGCGACCGAAGCCGAGTCTTTCGAGGCGGAGGTCATGTCGACCGAGGCCCGCACACCGGCGGCCACGCCTGCGCCGCCACGCGCCTGGCATCCCGTACGTTTCACACCGCCACCTGCCCCGGCACCGGCGCCCGCGGCACCACCCCGCTTCGAACTGCCCGCCTTCATCGATACCTACATGCGGCTCGCTACCGCCGGCAACGCCGAGCAGCTGAATGCGTGGTTGCACGAGCAGCCTGCGCTTTGGTCGCTGCAGATCAAGCTGCAGGCGGGGCGCGCGTTGATCCAGCGCCTGTTGCTCGAGGCGCCTCCGATCGATACGGCGAGCATGGGCGCCACGCTGCGCTTCTTCGATCTCGAGCACACCCAGAGCGGCATCGACCCGCTGCAGCTTGAACAGCTGCGCGTGACCGCACAGCAGCGCCATGCCCTGGTCAGGCGCCTCGCCCCAGACGTGCATCCCTGGGGCGCAGACCCCGAACGGCTCGACCTGGACGCGTTCTTCATCTGGCTGCGCGCGCAGACGCTGGAAGACGACTCCCAGATGCTGGAGGCGACGCTGTGCGTGCAGCCGGCGCTGCGCAATCTTGGTGTGCGCCAGGCCGCCGCACGCCCGCTGTTCGAGCGCCTGTGGCTGGAACGCCCGCCGATGCGCGCGACCAGCGGCTGGCTGCTGATCCAGTTCTTCGGCCTGCGCCCGCTACTCGCGGGCATGCGGCAGACGCCGCAGGACTTCGTCGCGCGCCTTGAAATCGCCTGGCTGATGCTGGAGCAGAACAAGAACGCGCTCGCGATCGTAACCAAGGCTCCCAAGCTGCCCCATCCCACGCCTGGCCGCGCACGGCGCGAGCTGTATCGGCTGTGCCAGCCGTTCCGCTGGTGGTGGATCATCTGCGCTGCACTAGTGCCAGGACTGCTCAGTTCGATGGGCCGCTTTGCGCAGCGCCTGTGCGGCGGCAACATGTCGCTGCTGGAAGGCCTCTTCGATCCGCGCCTGCTCCGCTTCTGCGTCGCATCGGCGGAACGCTTCGTAGTGACCCGGCCACGCGTGATCGTGGGCGGGCTGCGCTGTTTGGCGCTGCTACTGGCCGGTGTGCTCATGAGTGTCGTCGCACCGCCGCCGAACCGCGGTTTCCTTGACATGGCCGGACTGGCCACCGCCGCGTGGCTGTACTACCTGGGCTTTCTCATCGCCTGGCGCTGGCAACAGCAACCGGAGGAACCGGTCACGCCACGTCCGCTGCTGCGCCTGGCCTTCGTGCCGATGCTGGCCCTCGGCGCGCTGGCCGTCTATCTGCTGAGCAGCCGCACCGATGCCCGCCCTCTGCTCTTTCCGACGCAATTGCTGGCGATGCCGGCCATCGCGCTCGGCTACCTGCGCTGGCGTGCACGCAATCCGGGCAGGGCTTCTTTCCTTTCCAAGCTGCCGGATACCCTGGTCGGCCTGCTGGTCATCGGCATGGCAGGCGCACTGCTGAGTCAGCCTTTGCTGCCGGTGACAGGCGCGCTGATGTTCTGGGCGATGGATCTGTTCAAGCAGCGCAAGCAGCTGCGCCTGCGCTAGGAATGCCGTCAGCGCTGTCGCGGACGGAACTCCAGCGGCTGCACGTCGGGCCGCGCCGACGCCGGCGGCTTCGGCCCGCAACTGCCGCAGGTACCGCAACCGTCGCCGCAGTTCCCGGTGGCCTGGGCCGGCTGCAGCCAGCGCCCCACGGCACGCAGCCACGGTTTGCGCCATGGCTTGTTGAGCGAAGCGGAAGCGGCAGCCAGCCATCGCGTGCTCAAGCCAGGCAGCAGCTTGCGGAAGGCGTAGACCGCACTGAACGCGACCAACGCGCCGATGATCGCCGCCTGCACGATGGCGAACGTGCTCATGTCAGCGCCCTCGCCACCTGGTAGGTGATCAGCGAGGCCAGGTAGGCCAGGCCGAACAGATAACCAGCGGTGATCGCCACGTTGCGCCACGAGTTGGTCTCGCGGCGGATTACCGCCATCGTCGACATGCACTGTGGCGCGAACACGTACCACGCAAGCAGCGACAGCGCGGTGGCCAGCGACCACTGCTGCGCGATCACCGGGCCGAGCTGGGTGGCCACGGCATCGTCGGCGCCGGACATCGCATACACCGTGCCCAGCGCGGACACCGCCACCTCGCGCGCGGCCAGACCGGGAATCAGCGCGATGCAGATCTGCCAGTTGAAGCCGATCGGCGCGAACACGTAGTGCAGCGCATGACCGATGCGCCCGGCCAGGCTGTAGTCGATGGCCGGCTGGGTGGCGCCTTCCGGCGGCGCCGGGAAGCTGGACAGGAACCACAGCAGCACGGTGAGCGCGAGGATGATGCCGCCCACGCGCTTGAGGAAGATCAGCGCGCGCTCCCACAGGCCCAGCGCGATGTCGCGCGGGTTCGGCAAGCGGTACGACGGCAGCTCCATCAGCAGCGCGTGCTCGCTCTTGTCCTTGCGGAAGCGCTTGATCACGAACGCCACCGTGAGCGCGCTGACAATGCCCGTCACGTAAAGCGTGAACAGCACGATGCCCTGCAGGTTGAACACGCCCCACACCGTGCGATGTGGAATGAACGCGGCGATCAGCAGCGTGTACACCGGCAATCGCGCCGAGCAGGTCATCAGCGGCGCCACCAGGATGGTGGTGAGGCGGTCGCGCGGATCGGTGATGCTGCGCGTGGCCATGATGCCGGGGATGGCGCAGGCGAAGCTCGACAGCAGCGGGATGAAGGCGCGACCGGTCAGGCCCGCCTTGAACATCAGCTTGTCCAGCAGGAACGCCGCGCGCGGCAGGTAGCCGGACTCCTCCAGCACCAGAATGAACAGGAACAGGATCAGAATCTGTGGCAGGAACACCAGCACGGCGCCCAGGCCGGCGAAGACGCCGTCGTTGAGCAGGCTGTGCAGCGCGCTTTCCTGCGGCAGGAACCCGGTGACCCAGGCGCCGAATGCGACCACGCCTGCCTGGATCGCGTCCATCAGCGGCTGCGCCCAGGAGAACACCGCCTGGAAGATCAGGAACATCAACACCGCCAGGATGGCCAGCCCGAACACCGGATGCAGCGCCCAGCGGTCGAGCGCGTCGTCGATGGCGTCGGTGCTGCGCGGCATGACCACGGTGGCGGCCAGCAGCTCGCGCACTTGCGCGTGCAGGTCGGCCCGGCTGGCCGGATCGTCCGGCAGCGCCGGCGGCGCCGCGGGGATTTCGCCATCCACGCGCTCGACCAGCGCTTTGGCGCCGCCACGCTTCACCGCCACCGTTTCCACCACCGGGATGCCGAGGCGCCGCTGCAGTTCGGGCACATCGATCCGGATGCCGCGGCGGCGCGCCGCATCCATCATGTTCAGCGCCAGCACCACCGGGCGTCCGAGGCGCTTCACCTCGAGCACGAAGCGCAGATGCAGTCGCAGGTTCGTGGCATCGGCCACGCACACGATCAGATCGGGAGCCGCCTCGCCCGGATAGACGCCTTCGCACACATCGCGGGTGATCTGCTCGTCCGGACTGGTGGCGTCGAAACTGTAGGTGCCAGGCAGGTCCAGCAGCTGCAGCACGCGGCCGCTGGGTGCGGTGAAGCGGCCTTCCTTGCGCTCCACGGTGACGCCGGCGTAGTTGGCCACTTTCTGGCGGCCGCCGGTGAGCTGGTTGAACAGCGCCGTCTTGCCGCAATTGGGATTGCCCACCAGGGCGATGCGCAGGGTGCCCGCGCTCATGCCGGCTCTCCTCGGGTGTTTGCCTCGGTGCGCACAGTCACGCGCGCCGCCTCGGTGCGGCGCAGGGCGAAACGCGTGGAACCGATCTGGACCAGCAGCGGATCGGCGCCCAGCGGCCCGCGCGCCACCACCCGGACCGGCTCGCCCGCGACGAAGCCCAGGTCGCGCAGGCGCTGCGCGATCGGATCATCGGCATGAGCATCGTCCACTCGGTCCACCACGGCAGGCGCCCCTTTCGGCAGGTCGGACAGTCGCACGGCTACCACTCAAATAAGAATGGTTCGCATTGTACATAGGAACGACCGGGAACGGGGACAAGGGGGACAACACGCCGCGGCGACGTCCAGGCGACCGCCGGAACCGGCCCCCTTGGCGACGCCCGCCGTTCACTTAACCTAGCGCCTCCCGCTCTTCCGGATTCCCCCATGCCCGCCACGCTCCAGATCGCCGACCGACACGCCGTCCGCACCATCGCGCTGAACCGTCCGCAACTGCACAACGCCTTCGACGACACCCTGATCGCCGAGCTGACCGACGCCCTGGTCGAGGCCGGTCGCGACGCGGCAGTGAGCGCCGTGGTGCTTACCGGCGAAGGCGCCAGCTTCTCCGCCGGCGCGGACCTTCACTGGATGCGCGGCATGGCCAAGGCCAGCGAGGCGGAGAACCGCGAGGATTCGCAGCGCCTGGCGCGCCTCATGCGCACCCTGCAGTTCCTGCCCAAACCCACCGTGGCGCGCGTCAACGGTGCAGCCTACGGCGGCGGCGTGGGCCTGGTGGCCTGCTGCGACATCGCTATCGGCGTGGAAGGCGCGAAGTTCGGCCTGACCGAAGTGAAGCTCGGCCTGGTGCCGGCGGTGATCTCGCCGTATGTGATCGCCGCGATCGGCCTGCGCCAGGCGCGGCGGCTGTTCCTCACCGGCGAACTGTTCGATGCCACCGTTGCACAGCGCATCGGTCTGCTGCATCAGTGCGTGCCGGCCGAGGCACTGGACGACACCGTCGCCGGCGTGCTCGCCGCGCTAGGCAAGGCCGGCCCCGTGGCGCAGGCCGAAGCCAAGCGCCTGGCCTTGCGCGTGGCCGGGCTGGACGAGGCCTCCGCCGAACGCGCCGACCGCGAAAACGCCGAACTGATCGCCCGCCTGCGCGTGTCCGCCGAAGGCCAGGAGGGGCTGGGCGCGTTCCTCGACAAGCGCACGCCGGCCTGGGCGGCGCAGGCATAAACTTTCGTCGGCAGATCCGCAGCTCCCGTCATCCACGCATTCGAAAGGAGTCCACCATGCTCGACCATATCGGCGTGCCCGTATCCCACTACGCGCGCAGCAAAGCCTTCTACGAACGCGTGCTCACCCCGCTGGGCGGCGGCCTGGTGATGGAGGTTCCCGCCGAACTGGCCGGCCGGCCGCACGGCGGCTTCGGCACGGACGGCAAGCCCTGCTTCTGGATCAGCGCCAGCCCCAATGCCGCGCTCTCCACCATCCATGTCGCCTTCGTCGCCGAGAACCGCGCCGCGGTGGATGCCTTCTATCGCGAGGCCATCGCGGCGGGCGGCACCAGCAATGGCGAGCCCGGCCTGCGCCCGCATTACCACGCCAACTATTACGCCGCCTTCGTGCTGGACCTGGATGGCCACAACGTAGAAGCCGTCTGCCACCAGCCCGCGTGACCCGAGCCACGAGGACCCGCCATGCCCCGCCACATCATCAATATCGCGGACGTCCAGCCGCAGGGCGTCCCGCTTGCCTTCGCACCCACCGGCGACGCCGCCGAACGCTACGATCCGCGCGTCGCGCGCATCGCGCCGATGCTTGGCGCGCAGAAGCTCGGCTATAACCTCACCGTGCTGCCGCCGGGCAAGCGCGGCTATCCGTTCCACAACCATCGCGTGAACGAAGAAATGTTCTTCGTGCTGGAGGGCGAAGGCGAAGTGCGCATCGGCGCCGAGCGCCATGCCATCCGCGCCGGCGACATCATCGCCTCCCCGCCGGGCGGGCCCGAAAGCGCGCACCAGATCATCAACACCGGCAACTCCGACCTGCGCTATCTCAGCATTAGCACCAGGGAATATCCGGAGGTGTGCGAATACCCCGACAGCGGAAAGTACGGCGTGATGGCCGACTACGGCCTGGCCGCGGATGGCACACCGCAATTCTTCCGCGTGATCGGGCGGCAGGGCGAATCGGTGGATTACTGGGAAGGCGAATAACTCCAGCCCGAAATCCTTCTTCCTTCGGGGGAGAAGGTGGCGGCAGCCGGATGAGGGAACGGGGCTCGCCGGACATGCTCTACGAAGCGACGCCTGCTTTGAGGCTCCCGCTTCTACGCTCCGCCCGACCCCTCACCCCAACCCTCTCCCCGGCGGGGAGAGGGAGCAAGCGCATGCTGCGCCGCGCATCGGCCTGAAACGCCCGTTCTGCTAGCTTTACGGACTTTGCGCCCCATCTTACGGACCCGTGCATGTTCGAGCGCGTACTCATTGCCAACCGCGGCGAAATCGCCTGCCGCGTGATCCGCACCTGCCGCCGTCTCGGCATCCACACCATCGCCGTCTACTCCGAGGCCGATGCCGACGCGCAGCACGTGCGCCTGGCCGATGAAGCCTGGCCGATCGGCGGCCCGCGTCCGGCCGATTCCTATCTGCGCGGCGAGGCCATCCTCGACGTGGCCCGGCGCAGCGGCGCGCAGGCGATCCATCCCGGCTACGGCTTCCTGTCGGAGAACACCGCCTTCGCGCGCGCCTGCACCGAGGCTGGCATCGCCTTCATCGGCCCGCGCCCGTCCAGCATCGACGCGATGGGCTCCAAGGCCGCCGCGAAGGCGCTGATGGAAAAACACGACGTGCCGCTGGTACCCGGCTATCACGGCGACAACCAGGATGCGGCCTTCCTCGCCGAGCAGGCGCGCCGCACCGGTTTCCCGCTGATGATCAAGGCCGCCGCGGGCGGCGGCGGCAAGGGCATGCGCATCGTGCGCGCGGAGCAGGAGTTCGCCGACGCGCTCGCTTCGGCGCAGCGCGAGGCAGCCAACGCGTTCGGCGACACGCGCGTGATCCTCGAGCGCTATGTGGAGCATCCGCGCCACATCGAATTCCAGGTGTTCGGCGACACGCAGGGCAACGTCATCCACCTCAACGAGCGCGAGTGCTCCGCGCAGCGCCGCTACCAGAAGGTGCTGGAGGAGACGCCCTCGCCCTTCCTCACGCCCGAACGCCGCGCCGCGATGGGCGCCGCCGCCGTGGCCGCCGCACGTGCGGTCGACTACGTGGGCGCCGGCACGGTGGAATTCATCGTCGGCCAGAACGGCGAATTCTTCTTCATGGAGATGAATACGCGCCTGCAGGTGGAGCATCCGGTCACCGAAGAAACCCTGGGCCTGGACCTGGTGGAGTGGCAGCTGCGCATCGCCGCGGGCGAGCCGCTGCCGCTGCGCCAGGAAGACGTCCATGCACAGGGCCACGCGATCGAAGTGCGCCTGTACGCCGAAGACCCCGAGCAGAACTTCCTGCCCGGCTCCGGCAAGCTGCTGCGCCTGCGCCTGCCCGAACCCTCACGCCATGTGCGCCTCGATGGCGGCGTGATCGAAGGCGACACGGTAACCATCTTCTACGACCCGATGATCGCCAAGCTGATCGTGCACGACCGCGACCGGCCGCAGGCGCTGGAGCGCCTGCGCGAGGCGCTGATGACGTGCGAGATCGCCGGTCCGAAGTCGAACATCGCCTTCCTCGAACGTCTGGCGCGTCACCCCGTGGTGGTGGAAGGGCGTATCGATACGGGCTATCTCGATCGCCACCTGGACGAGTTCCTGGCCGGCGACGCCGCGCCCGCGCCGCGCATGTTGTTCGCCGCCGCGGTGGCCGCGTTGCTGCACGACGAACGCGCCGTGGCGGCGGACGCGCGCCATGGCGCCGATCCGCATTCGCCGTGGGCCAGCGCCGACGCCTGGCGCATCGGCCATGCCGGCAAGCGCATCGTGGCGCTGTCGCTGCGCGAAGAGCGCTACGAGGTCGAAGCCCATGGCCATGGCGGCGACTACCGCCTGTGTCATGGCGAAACCGTTTGCCGCGTGCAAGGCGCGCGCCACGACGGCAGCGCGCTCAGCGCGCGCTTCGACGACGAGTCGCTGCGCCTGCCCGTGCGCGCCGACGCGCAGCGCGTGCTGGTGCACGACGCCGACGGCCGCCGCCACGCCTTCGCCCGCGCCGCCGCGTTTGCGTGGGCGGCCAAGGAAGGTGCCGGCGGCAATCAAATCATCGCCCCCATGCCGGGCCGTATCGTGCTGGTGAAGGCCAAGCCCGGCGACCAAGTGGAAGAAGGCCAGGAATTGCTGGTAATGGAGGCGATGAAAATGGAGTTGGCGCTCAAGGCTCCGCGCGCCGGCACCATCGACAGCATCGGCGCCGCCCAAGGCGACTTCGTGGAAGCCGACGCCGTACTCGTGCGCTTCGCCTCCTGAGCTGCCGTTAAGACACATCGCAGGGCGGGCGGGCAGAATGCCGCCCGCCATTCATGGCGCACACCCAAGGAAGATCCACCATGAGCCGTTTCCTCCGCCTGTCCGCCCTCCTGCTCGCGCTCGTGCCGGTCTTCGCCGCGCACGCCGACGACGTGAAGGGCAGCAAGGACCATCCCCTGCTCACTCGCTTCACCGGCGCCAGCATCAACGCGTACAAAGAGACCGACTACGACGAGGCGCGGCTGCCGAACAAGCCGATCGCCTACAACTACGACGACATGTTGACCGTCGAAGGCCGCATCACCCGCATCGGTTACACCATTCCCGGCGGACGTTCCACGGTCGAAGTCGGCCGCAACTACGAACAGGCACTGGCCGCCGGCAAGTTCCAGATGGTGTTCAGTTGCAAAGGCCGCGAATGCGGCGACAACTTCGACTCGGCCCTGATGAACAGCGGCAAGGTCATTCCCGACAAGCCGCGCTTCAAGGTGGGCTTCGGCGCGGACGAACAGCGCGCCTACCTGGCCAAGCGTACCGGCCAGGGCGGCGACACCTGGGTGTTCGTCTACGTCATGACCGGCAGCCACGGCAATGGCGCGGAGAGGTCCGAGACCTACGTGTTCGAGCAGGTCGTCGAGCCCAAGACGATGCAGACCGGCCAGGTGCAGGTACTGGACGCCAAGAGCATGCAGAACGCATTGAACGCCGAGGGCAAGGTGGCGCTGTACGGCATCTACTTCGACACGGACAAAGCCGAGATCAAGCCCGAATCCAAAGCCGAGCTGGCGGAAATGGCCAAGCTGCTCGGCAGCGACCCGAAGCTGCGCGTCTACGTGGTCGGCCATACCGACAACCAGGGCCAGTTCGCGCACAACTTGGAGCTGTCACAGCGTCGCGCCGAAGCCGTGGTCAAAGCGCTGTCCACCGACTACAAGATCCCCGCCACGCGTCTGACCGCCAAGAGCGTCGCTTCGCTGGCGCCGCTGGCGAGCAATGCCGACGAGACCGGCCGCGCCAAGAACCGCCGCGTCGAACTGGTCGTGCAATAAAAAACGCAGCGCAGGTCGGGGTTCGCCTGTAGCGCGCCCCGGCCTGTAGAAAAAGGCCCTTTGCTGGACCGGAGTATCCTCCGCACCATGACTACCTCTGACACTCACGTGCGCATCGTCGAAGTCGGCCCCCGCGACGGCCTGCAGAACGAAAAGGCCCTGCTTCCCGCCGACGTCAAGATCGCGCTGATCGACCGCCTCTCCTCCACCGGCCTCACGACCATCGAAGCCACCAGCTTCGTCAGTCCCAAGTGGGTGCCGCAGCTGGCGGACGCCGCCGAGGTGTTCAAGGGCATCCGCAAGGTGCCGGGCGTCAGCTATCCGGTACTGGTGCCCAATGAACAGGGTTACCTGCGCGCCCGCGAGGTGGGCGCCACCGAAGTGGCGGTGTTCACCGCCGCATCCGAGGCGTTCAACCGCAAGAACATCAATGCTTCGATCGACGAATCGATCGAGCGCTTCCGCCCCGTGCTGGAACAGGCGAAGGCCGATGGCGTGAAAGTGCGCGGCTATGTCTCCACCGTGCTCGGCTGCCCCTACCAGGGCGAGGTGCCGGTGGCTGATGTCGTGCGCGTGGCGGCCCGCCTGCATCAGCTGGGCTGTCACGAGATTTCCCTCGGCGACACCATCGGCGTCGGCACGCCGGTCAAGGCGCGCGCGATGCTTAAGGCAGTGGCCGCGGACGTACCGATGGCCGCGCTCGCCGTGCATTTCCACGACACGTACGGCCAGGCCCTGGCCAATATCCTGGCCTGCCTGGAAGAAGGTGTCCGCGTGGTCGACAGCGCAGTCTCCGGCACCGGCGGCTGCCCTTACGCCAAGGGCGCCACCGGCAATGTGGCCAGCGAAGACGTGGTGTATATGCTGCACGGCATGGGCATGCACACCGGCGTCAACCTGGATCTGCTCATCGCCACCGGCGCCTGGCTCGCCGCCCAGTTGCACAAGGAAACCTCCAGCCGCGTCACCAAGGCGCGTACGATGTAATTTCACGCGACGCCTCTTTCGCGAAAAGCCAGATCAAGAACCGGCCATCCAAGGCCAACTCTTCCAAAGAGCAAATCACCCGCTTCGCCAACGGCGAACCCAACACCCAGGAGTTCAAGGGAATGAACCTGCCGCGCCGCCTGCTGCCCGCCGCCATCCTCACCGCCTGCGCCCTGCTGGGCGCCTGCCACCGCGACCACGCCCCCGCCGCCGATGCCGGCGCGGTACAGCGTGCGCAGGAGCAGCTTTCGCAACCGGCCTGGCTGCGCCAGCACCTGCCCGCGCGCACGGTGGGCTATGTACGCATTCCCTCGCCATGGAGCCTGCTCGGCGCCGTGCCGAACGGACGCCCGCTCGATGCCGCGCTCGCCGGCGAACAGCACCTCAAGGCCGTGGCCGCGCTGCGCGACGCCATTGCCAAGGACAAACAGCTGGCCGAGGCCGGCGTCCAGCCCTTCATGCTGGCGCTGCTGTCGGATCTGCGCGGGCCGCTGGAAGTCGCCGTGGTCGATCCGCTGGGCATGCCCTCGCCCAACAGCATGCTGCTGGTCAGCGCGCCGCTGGAGCAGCGCGACGTGGCCAAACTCAGCGCCCGTCTCGCCCAGCTTGGCCCTGCGTTCCACCTGAAGGCACCGCTGGATGCCAAGGGCAACGGCGAGGTCGCTTCCGGCGAGCTGCTGCATTTCGACGCGGCGAGCGGCCGCCTGTTCGCGCTCGCCGCGCGCGACAGCCAGCTCGGCACGCTCGACCGCGGCGGGTTGGACGCATTGCTCGAAGAAACGAAGAACCCGAAGGCCGCCGACGTGGTCGGCCGGGTGGCCGAGCAGGAAAAGCAAATCGACGTCTCGGGCCAGGGCCTGTTCGGCTGGTTCAGCACGCGCGGCATCGGCGGCGTCGCCGCCGGCGCGATTCCCGCCGACGACGTCGGCGCCCTGCCCGGCGACTTCACCACCAAGACCGAGAGCGTCGCCTTCGGCTGGGGTACCGTCGACGGCCACGGCCGCCTGCAGCTGCGCCTGCATGCACCGCAGGCACGCATACTGGGCTATCTGGCGCCCAAGCAGTTCGCGCCCGACTTCAAGGTCGCCGGCAAGCCGGCCTGGGCAGTGAGCCTGGCCTTGCCCGGCGCCGACCAGGTCAAGGCCTTCGAGGACGGACTCAGCCTGAATTTCGGCGCCGAGCGCGCCGCCGCCTATCGCCGGGCCATGGCCGAGTTCAAGCAGAACGCGGGCTTCGACCTGGCCGAGTTCAGCCAGTGGATCGGCCCCGAGCTGGTCGGCTACGAAGACGATGCCGGCACTTATACCGCCGTGCGCGTACGCGACCGCAAGGCGCTGTACGACCGCCTGCAGGAACTCACCAAGAGCAAGCGCTGGTCGTACCAGGTGCTCAAGGTGGAAGGCGCGCAGGTGCACTCGCTGTGGATCCCCAACCGCTTCGGCGACCGCCTGGAAGGAAACGCCGACGGCGTCGCCCCGCGCGAACGCGCCCTGGTCGAACTGCTCGGCCGCCTCGGTTCGCACCTGTACTGGGTCGAGGACGGCGACTACCTGATCTTCGGCAAGCTGCCCCAGGCCCTCGCCGATCGCGCCGCGGCCAAGCTCGACACGCCCATGGACGGCTGGCTGAAGGCCCAGGCCCACCCCGGCGCGCAGACGCTGCTGGGCTTCTCCTCCACCTCTCGCGATGCGCAGCGCAAGGCTTACTACGGTTACCTGCAGATCCTGCAGTACGTCGACGATGCCAGCGGAGGCACGGTGGACCTATCCACGCTGCCGGCGGCGCACACGCTGGACCTGCCGCGCGAAGGCGTGATCGGCCTGAGCCTCGATGCCACCGGCGACGACCTCTCGCTCGGCATGACCTACGAGCAGAATCCGCTGGAAACGGTGACCAGCGGCTCCAACGGCATGGTTGCCGTCGCCGCCGCGGGCGTGCTGGCCGCGGTGGCGATTCCCGCCTATCAGGAGTACAGCCTGCGCAGCCAGGTGACCCAGGTCCTGACCACGGCCAGCCCGGCCAAGACGGCCATGATCGAGTTCCGCCAGGCCAAAGGCCGCTGGCCGAAGAGCGCCAGGGAGGCTGGGCTGGACGACGACGCCTCCGGCGCGCTGGCCATCGGCGAAGGCCGGATCGAGCTCAGCCTCGACGGAACGGGCAAGCCCAAGCTGGCAGGCGGCACGCTGGTGCTGACGCCCGAGAAGGCGGGCCAGACCTGGACCTGGCGCTGCGAAGCCGAAGGCGTCGAGGACAAGTACCTGCCGGCCGATTGCCGGCACAGCGACGAGGCCCAGGCGGAAGACGCCGAGCCCGCTAGATGACGGCGACGGCTGGGGTTAGCCATTGGCGAACCCCAACGGTTCTCGTGCCACTGGGCGGCGTCCGAGAGGAGGCTCGTGACACCGCCCGTTGAGGTTCGCCGAATGCTCACCCCAACCTGCCGCCCCTTGTTCAAGCAAGTTGTCACATAACTCCGTATAATCGGCCGATTCGCCCTTGAGAAACCTACGCGACGGCCTCCCGGCCGCCCGAGCCGATCCCATGTCCATCGAAAATCTGCGCAATATCGCCATCGTCGCCCACGTCGACCACGGCAAGACCACGCTCGTCGACCAGCTGCTGAAGCAGTCCGGCACGCTCTCCGAGCGCACCGTGCTGGCCGAGCGCGTCATGGACAGCAACGACCAGGAAAAGGAACGCGGCATCACCATCCTGGCCAAGAACACCGCCATCACCTGGCAGGGCAACCGCATCAACATCGTCGACACCCCCGGACACGCCGACTTCGGCGGCGAGGTGGAGCGCGTGCTGTCGATGGTGGACACCGTGCTGATCCTGGTCGACGCGATGGACGGCCCGATGCCGCAGACTCGCTTCGTCACCCAGAAGGCCTTCGCGATGGGCTTCAAGCCGATCGTGGTGGTCAACAAGATCGACCGCCCGGGCGCTCGTCCGGAGTGGGTCGTGGAACAGGTGTGGGATCTGTTCGACCGCCTCGGCGCGACGCCGGAGCAGATGGACTTCCCGATCGTCTACGCGTCGGCGCTGAACGGTTACGCCTCGCTGGACCCGGAAGCCCGCGAAGGCGACATGACCCCGCTGTACGAAGCCATCATGAAGCACGCGCCCAAGCCGGACGTGGATCCGGAAGGCCCGTTCCAGATGCGCATCAGCCAGCTCGACTACAACAACTTCGTCGGCGTCATCGGCATTGGCCGCATCCAGCGCGGCACGCTGAAGAAGAACATGCCGGTGGCGGTGATCGACCGTCACGGCAAGAAGCGCCAGGGCAAAGTGCTGCAGGTGCTGGGCTTCATGGGCCTGGAGCGCATCGAGCAGGATTCGGCCGAGGCCGGCGACATCGTGGCCATCTCCGGCATCCAGGAGCTGACCATCTCCGATACCGTCTGCGCGCTGGACACGCCCGAGGCGCTGCCCGCGCTGACCGTGGACGAGCCCACCATCAGCATGACCTTCCAGGTGAACAATTCGCCGTTCGCCGGCAACAAGGATCTCTCCGGCGGCAAGTTCCTCACCAGCCGCCAGATCAAGGAGCGCCTGGAGCGCGAGCAGGTCCACAACGTGGCGCTGCGCGTCGAGCAGGGCTCGGACGCGGACAAGTTCCTGGTCTCCGGCCGCGGCGAGCTGCACCTGTCCGTGCTGATCGAGAACATGCGCCGCGAAGGCTATGAGCTGGCCGTGTCGCGTCCGGAAGTGATCATCAAGGAGATCGACGGCCAGAAGATGGAGCCGATCGAGCAGCTGGTGGTCGACGTCGAAGAGATCCACCAGGGCCCCGTGATGGAGCGCCTGGGCGTGCGCAAGGGCGCGCTCAAGAACATGGAGCCGGACGGCAAGGGCCGCGTGCGCCTGGAGTACATGATCCCGGCGCGTGGCCTGATCGGCTTCCAGAACCAGTTCAAGACCCTCACCCAGGGTTCGGGCTTGCTGTTCCACGTGTTCGACCACTACGGCCCGAAGGAAGAAGGCCAGATCGCCAAGCGCCTCAACGGCGTGATGATCGCCAACGCCGCCGGCACCACCCCCGCCTACTCGCTGGGGCCGCTGCAGGAGCGCGGCAAGCTGTTCGCCGCCGAAGGCGACTCGGTGTATGAAGGCCAGCTGGTCGGCATCCACTCTAAGGACAACGACCTCACCGTCAACGCCATCAAGCCCAAGCCGCTGACCAACATGCGCGCCTCCGGCAAGGACGATGCGATCCAGCTCACCCCGGCGATCAAGTTCTCGCTGGAACAGGCGCTGGACTTCATCGACGATGACGAGCTGGTGGAGATCACACCCAAGGAAATCCGCCTGCGCAAGAAGCACCTCACCGAGAACGACCGCAAGAAGGCTTCGCGCGGCGGCGGTTGATCCGCTCGCCCTCGTTCTCCGCCAAAGGCCGCCGCAAGGCGGCCTTTTGCTTGGCCCGTCCGCAGCCATCCGTCGTTGACGTGCCATACACGCGTGCGACCATGCGCAAAGCCGACGGATTATTCACGGCGCCGAGTCGGGCATGCATGGACAGTGGCTCTTTCCATGATCGGCGTCGGAGCGAAGCCACGTCGAACCTGTCTTCATGGCGCGATACGAGGAAATCGGCCGTTCTTCCCCGTGCCGCGCCCTGTACGGAATCGTTGATGAGATCGATACGTTTTCTCGCGATCGGCGCACTCCTGGCCACCGCCCTGCCCGCCTGCGCCGATGAGGCGCCCGTGTTCGTGCCGCAATGGCTGGGCGCGCAGTACACCTTCGTCGACCAGCATCAGTACCGCGTGCATTCGCCGTATGCGGGGCCGCTGAGCCTCACCGCACGCACCGACACCGCGCGCTCGCACACCTTCGGCGCCTACTTCGGCGTCGCCCTGCCCGCACATTTCCAGTTCTACTTCGACGTGGAAATGTTCAAGGGCGAAGGCGTCAGCGGCGCCACCGGCATGGGCGGCCTCACCAACGGCGACGTGATCCGTTCCGGTTCGGCCAGCCTCGGCAAGACGCCCTATGTCGCGCGCCGCTTCCTGCGCTGGACGCTGCCGCTGGGTGACGAGACCGAGGACGCCGAGCGCGCCATGGACCAGCTGCCCGGCAAGGAAGCCGCTCGCCGCATTGAAGTGAAGATCGGCAAGATGGCGATCAACGACGACTTCGACAAGAACCGCTACGCCGACGGCACGCGCACGCAGTTCATGAACTGGGCGCTGTTCAACAACGTCGCCTGGGACTTCGCCGCCGACACGCGCGGCTACACCGAAGGGCTGATGGTCGGCCTCGTCGAGTCGGGCTGGAGCCTGCGCTACGGCATCTATCGCATGCCGCGCGAGGCGAACGGTTCGCGGCTAGTGCAGTCGCTGCACAAGGCACGCGGCCAGCAGATGGAACTGACCATCCAGCCGCAGAAGAACGGCTGGGCGCTGCGCGCGCTGATATTCCAGAACCAGGCCAGCATGGGCATCTACCGCAAGGTCATCGCCGAGGCGCTGGCCAAGGGCACGACGCCCGACATCCGCGCCGACGACCGGCCCGGCCGCAAGAAATACGGCTTCGGCCTCAACGGCGAACTGCCGCTGGCCGATGGCGGCGACACCGGCCTGTTCATGCGCGCGGGCTGGAACGACGGACGCAACGAGTCGTTCGCTTTCACCGAGGTGGATCGCACCGTGAGTGGCGGCGTCCAGCTGTCCGGCGCGCACTGGGGACGCCAGCAGGATCATTTGAGCTTAGGTCTGGTCGTCAACGCGCTTTCCTCGCCGCATCGCGAGTATCTCGAACGCGGCGGCAGCGGCTTCGTGCTGGGCGATGGCGCCTTGAACTACGGGCACGAGCAGATCGTCGAGGCTTACTACAGCTTCGTGCCGTTCGAGCATCTGACCCTCAGCCCGGATGTCCAATGGGTCCGGCATCCGGGCTACAACCGCGACCGTGGACCGGCAAGGTTCGTCGCGCTGCGCGCGCACGTGGAGCTGTGA
The DNA here is from genome assembly GCF_055814425.1 of Dyella sp. CR10. Classification (NCBI taxonomy): domain Bacteria; kingdom Pseudomonadati; phylum Pseudomonadota; class Gammaproteobacteria; order Lysobacterales; family Rhodanobacteraceae; genus Dyella; species Dyella sp. CR10. Next base: position 933,804 of record NZ_CP185986.1, on the reverse strand, counting down.
CGACTTGGCGCAGGTGTCGGGGTTCGCTTCGCTCACCCCGACCTGCGCCGCTACGGGGCCATCACGCCCAGCGGGAGTGGCGCCCTCTCCTCTCATGGGATAGAAACGACTTTCCGCCACAGGCTGATACAGGGATCGTGCATGTCCGTCGGTGTCCGAGTGGGTTCCGTCGTCGATGAAGTGGGTTCGCCCGATTTCTTCAACGCCTTCTTTTCCACGATCGCGGGACGTCTTGAGCCAGCCGGCGCCGGCACACGATTTCCGATCGTTTCGGTCAACTTCTACAGCGGGCACGTGCCTGCCGACAAAGTCGACGAAGCGATAGACGAGCTGATAAGAATCCGCGAAGAACTCGCGCAGTTCCCGCCGACTGCGGTGATCTGGGACATCGACGATCCCGACGCGTCCCCTCCGTGGGGCGACCGCATAAGCCCGGACATTACCTCCATGGCGAACTATTTCGTGTCGAGCACCGGCCGGGGCCTGTTCGAGCTGCTGCTGGAAGCGTTCGACGACGCCAGACGGAACCACGCCGACGTCACTATTGAATGAGACCGTCGGCGCGCCGTGAACGGCGCGACTGGAGGTCGTACGCCGGTTCGCTCAATCATGCAGTCGCTCGAAACCTTCGATAGGTCCGGCTTCGACACGATGCATATCGAACACCAGCACTTCGTTCTCGCCCGCCTTCAGCCACGATGCCGGACAAAACAATCGCTGCTGGGGGCCGATGCGCCAGTAGCGGCCGAGCAGATGGCCGTTGACCCAAACGTAGCCTTTGTCCCACGCGCTCATGTCGATGTACGTGTCGGCCGTGCGTTCCAGCCGCAATGCGCCTTTGAAGAACACGCCGGGCCTGGCCGGCGCTTTCGTCAGCGGACGCAGACCGGCGAGGAACGCCGCATCGAGCGGAAACCCGTGCACCGTCCATCCGCGCTGCGCGACGCCATTGACGCGCACCTCGCCCACGATGCCCTTGCGATCGGCCATCGCTTGCCCATAGCCGACATGGCCGAAGCTATCGACGAGGATCTCGATCGCATCGCCGTCCTGCGCCTGCGGCGGGGGAAGCTCCACCTGTTGCGCCTCGCGCAATCCGGCAGCGCGTACGCGTGAGACATAGCCGAGATAGCGTTCGGCGCCGAACACGGTCGCGTAGTCGCGCACGCCGTCGATGGCGAGGGTACCGCCGGCCTTGCTCATCGTGCGGTACAGCACCATGCCGTAGTCCTGGCCGAGCAGCAGTTCTTTCGCCTGCGGCACCTCGGTGCTCTTCGATGCCGGCGTCAGGTTGTCCCATAGCGAGGCATGGGGCTGGAGCATCGTCCTGGCGAAGCGCATCGCCGGCGGCGCGGCAGGCATCGCCGGCAGCGGCTGCGGCAGGTGCGCGCCGATGATGCGGCGGAACGCGCGATAGTCCGCCGTCGCTTCGCCGCGCTCGTCGACCGGCGCGCCATAGTCGTAGCTGGTGATCGTCGGCTCGAACTTGCCGTAGTCGGCATCGGCGTTCGCGCCCGCGCCGAAGCCGAAATTGGTGCCGCCGTGCGCCACGTAAAGATTGAATGAGCGCCCTTCGGCCATCAGCTTCGTCAGCGTCGCCGCATAGTCCCCGCGCTGGAACTCCTTGTCGCCCCAGTGCGTCAGCCAGCCCGGGTAGCCTTCGCCCACCCACACCGGCATCTCGCCGGCGATGGCCTGCGCGGCGGCGAAATCGGTATCGCCGTCCAGCCCCAGTGCGCTCCCGGGCAGATAGGTCTTCTGCTTCTGGATCGTGCCCAGGCCGTCGGAGATCGAGAACGGCCCATCGATGCCTCGCTCGCGCCACATCGCCTGGATCTTCTCCAGATACGCCAGGTCGCCGCCGAACGAGGCGTACTCGTTCTCCACTTGCACCATCAGGATCGGCCCGCCGTTGGCCACCATCAACGGCGCGACGCGCGGCGCGATGGCGTCCATGTAGCGCGCCACCGCCTGCATGTAACGCGGGTCGTCCTTGTCGCGCACGCGGATGTCCGGATAGCGCAGCAAATACGGCGGCAAGCCGCCGAAATCCCACTCCGCGCATACGTACGGACCCGGCCGCAGGTACACCCACATGCCTTCCTGCTGGCACAGCTTGATGAAGCGCACGAAGTCGCGATTGCCGCTTTCCAGATCGAACACGCCCGGCTCGCTCTCCAGCGCGTTCCACATGAGGTAGATGGCCACCGTGTTCAGCCCCATCGCCTTGAGCATGCGGATGCGCTGCGTCCAGTACTCGGCCGGAACGCGGATCGGGTGCATCTCGCCGCTGCGGATCTGGAAGGCGTGGCCATCGAGCAGGAAGGCGCGTCGGGCCAGTTCGAAACGGTGCGCATGTCCGTCCGGCAGGGGCTCGGCGGCCAGCGGCGGCAGGGCCGCTTCCACGCGTGCGCTCAGCGCGCCCAGCGGCACAAGCGCACTCAGGCGCAGGAACTCTCTTCGCCGCATGCGCGGACTCCTCGGGCTACGAAACGGGGGCAATGCTTATTTGCCGGCCGCTGCCTCCGCAGCGCGGCCGCGGCAGAGCCGCAACCGTCGCACCGCCTCGTCGGCGAGCCGCCAGGCATCGCCCGCGGGTTTCGTGGGATAGGCCTCGCGCGAGCGAGCCCAGTCCTGTTCCAGCGCGAACCAGTCGATCGATGGTACCGCGCCGCCGGCCAGTCCGGCCTTCAAGGCTTCAAAGTATTGGCGCCAGCGTCGCGCGTAGAGGCCATCGACCAGCCCCGCCAGCTCGCGGTTGGCGTAATCGTGCAGCCCGCCGCGGTCAGCGCCGGAGCGATCGCCCCAGCTGACGAGGATCGAACGCTGGTCGTACTCCAGCCGCGCGGCTTCCGCGTCCTTACCCGCCTCCTTTGCGTGCATCAGCCAGCGGCCCAGCAGGAAATCGGGATCGCTCGCAAGCAGACGATCGAGCAAGGCCATATCGTCCAGCCATTCGGCGGTCAAGCCATGGAAGGCCTGCGCATTGCGGGCCTCATAGGCCGCCTTGATCCGTGGCAACAGCAGGCGCGACCGGTTGCTGATGGCTTGCCGCGTCACGTCGACCAGATCGTGCCGATACGCGGAAGTCGTACGCAGCGCGGGCGCCACCTCCAGCAGTTCGCATACGGCACCGTCGAAACGCGCGAGATCGTAGCGCGCCTCGGTCGGCGACCAAGTCGCCGCGCTGCGCGCGTCCAGGCTCGGGCGCGCGGCGAAGAGACTGTCGTGCGGCTCCGACCATTCCTTGGAAGGCATGCCATACGCCGTGTCAGCCAGGATGCGCCATGCCGCGACGGCATGTGGATCGTTGCCACCGTACCGATAAGCCGCGTAATCGGCGAACCAGCGCGGCGCGTCGTCCGGCACTGGCGTCCAGGCCAGCGCGGTGAACAACGCATAGGCGGCCGGGTCGGTACCACTGCCTTCGGGCATATAGGCGATGCCGCGCAACGCGCTGCCTTCGCGTTGCCGCCACGACGCGGAGCGCGTGATCCACACGCCTGTGTTCGCGCCCAGAGTGGTGTGCCCGCCGAAGTTCGGAATAGTGCCGAAGGCATACGGCGCGCCGCCCCAGTCGCGTTCGCGGTCCATGCCGTCGTAGCGATCGGACAGGCCGTCGACGATCAACAAGCGCTCATGCGGCACATGCTCCACCACGGCGCGCGGCGGATTGTGCTGCCAGCCGAGCAATACCCAGCGTGCCGCCGGATGCGCGGCGTCGAGCGCGGCGAATACCTGCTTCGCCGCCTCGCCCACCGGCACGTCACCGGCGCGGCCGCCCTCATGCAGGAGATCCATCTTGTACAGCGCCGCGTCGCCGAACAGTTCGCGCTGGTGGCGATAGAACGTCGCCGCGACTTTGGCGAAACGCGGATCGCGCGGGTCCAGCCAATCCGGCCGCTGGAAACCCACCCATTCCCCTTGCGGCACCAGCGACGCCCCGGGCTGCTTCGCCGCAAAACCAGGCGGCACGGTGCCGAAATAGCCGGGAAACACCGGCTGCATGCCCAGCTCGCGCAGACGCGCAGCGATGCGGCGGCCAAGTTCGGCGCGCCGCTCGAACAGCTGCGGCGACACCGGCCCGCCGAATGCCGACATGTTCTGCAGCAGCCACCACGGCTGATGAGCCGGCGCGGGGATCCATGCACGCACAGCGTCGTCGTCATAGCCGAACTCGCGGAAGGTGCGCCGGTATACCTCTTCCGCGCCGATCGGCACGAACACCTCGTTGATGCCGCGCAGGGCCAGCAAATCCAGCTTGCGCTCCCAGCCCGGCCAGTCGAGATACGCATCGGAATAGCCGTCGTCCACGTCGTTGAGCGCGAAGCGGTCGGGCACGACCGCGCGGCTTTCGATCGGCCGCGACGGTGCCGGCAAGGTCGCCGGCAGGCGCGCGAGGCTGTCGCCCGGCCAGCCGATACTCACCTTGGGCACGCGTTCGAGATAAGCCTCCACGCCGGTCAGCAGCACCGCCGGCGTGGTGCCGGCCACTTCGATATGGCCAGCGCTGCCGCGCACTTCGTAGCGATCACCACTTTCCTGGGGCAAGGCGACCAGCGTGATCTGTGCTTCGTGATGGGGCAGCAGCCGTTTCAGGGCATCGCGCGCGGGAGCGACATCGAAGGCAGCGAGGGTCTCCGCGGCGCAGGAGGTTGCCAGCAGCGTGCCCAGGATCAACACCAGGCCAAGCCAGCCGTGCCGACGCAAATGCATGCCGATGGGTTCCACCTTGCCACCTCCCCGCACGAGTTCGCGTCAGCCTACTTGCTTCGCCGCTCCAGCGTGAACGCGTCCACGGTCTTTCCCGCCCGGTCCACCACGGTGACCTTCAACTGCCGCTCGCCCGCGTCGACCCGCGCGAGCTGATCCTGCCCGAGCGCAAGAATCGTGAACTCATTGCCTCGGGTGCCAGGCTTTACCCGCTCGTAGACATGCAGATGCCCCGCGATGAACAGATCGACCTTCGCCGCGTTCGCCCGCTTCGTCCACTCGGCATTGGCGCCGTCCAGCCAGCCCCATTCGGGATCGTGACCGAGCACGACCGTGAACGGCGCCGTGCGCGTCCGCGGCTCGTCCAATGCCTGTTCAAACCAGGCGAACTCTTCCTGGCGATAGGCGCGCAGATCGTTGAGGCCGGCATACACATTGGTGGCGTCTGGCTTGTCCTCGCCGGTGTCGACCACTACCAAGTGCAACGGCCCCTGATCGCGCGTGTAGTAGTAGCGGCCTTCCTGCGCATGCAGGTAAGAGCCGAGCGAACGCGCGAACTCGCCGCGGTACTCGTGGTTGCCGCGCGCGTAGATCAACGGAATATGGCTTTGCAGACCGGCGGCCACCGGACCGAGGAATTTGTCTTTCACCTGATTCTCGTTGACCGCGTAATGCACGCCGTCGCCGGTATGCACCACGAAATCCACCGGACGGTCACGCGCCATCGCCATCAGTGCATCGACACGCGCCACGTTCTCGTGTGTGTCAGTCATCGACACGAAGCTCGCGGTCGTCTTCGACGGATCGAACGTCGTAAACCGATAGATCTCGCTCTGCGCCGTATTGCCGCGCTCCGGCCAGTACGGCTTCAGCGCCACCACGCGGCGCGAAGCCACGCGGTATTGATAGGCATGCCCCGCCTTGAGCCCGCGCAGCACTACGCGATGCTGCGTACCTACCGGCACCAGGCCATCCACCTGCGGCACGGCCTCACGATCCAGCGCCTCTTCGCCATAGATCACCTTGGCGTCGCTGGGCGCATCGGTCATCCACTCCACCACCACCGAATCGTCCGCCATGTCCAGCAGCAGCGGGCCCATGGTGATGGCCGGCGTGGCGTCGTAGACCTTGTAGGGGGCATTGGCGTCATCGTCGTCCACCGATGGCTTCGATGGTGCCGGCGCGTTCCCCGCCAGCGCCACCGCGAACGGCAATGCCAGCCCCAGGGCCAGCACGGCCCCTGTCAGTCCATGCTTCATGCGTCTCTCCCGCGTCCACCGGACCGCCGCTCCGCAGGTCGCGGAGCGGCGACCGGACCGATCAATAGTCGTACGTCACCGAGAAACGCACATATCGCGGCGCCTGCATGACGCGAGGCGTCCGGTAAAGCGGATTGAGCGTGCCGTCGGCCTTCGAGTACAGGTTGGGCGTGATGTTGACCACCGCCTGACCGTTGAAGACGTTGAACACATCCAGATGCAGCCCAAGCCGATGCGCGGCGAAGTCCGGTGTGTACTTCACGCCCAGGTCCAGCTGCCGTTGCCACGGCAGGCGCCCGATGCTGCCGGGCGTCACCGGCACGCCATTGCAGAAGTGATACGCGGAGCCATACGAAGACGGGTCAGGATTGTCGCCCGGGAAGAGACCGAGGCAGACGTTCGGCGCGCCGGATATCAACGAGAGGTTCCCCGATACCAGCCACTCGGGCGTGATCTGGTAGTAACCCCACATCTTCAGCTGATGGCGATGATCGTTACCCTGGTCGCCGTTGCTGTAGACCATGATCGGCGCATTGTCCCAGTCGGCCGATTCGCTGGGGCCATCGGATTGCACGTTGGTCTGCGTCCAGCCCTCGGTGTTGCCGTAACTGCGCGAGAACACATAGTCGAGTTTGCCGTACCACTTGCCGTCGAACGGATGCTCCAGGAACAGATCGAGCTCGTAGTACTTGCGCTTCATCGGCGGAAAGCCGAGCTCCTCGCGGCTTAGCTTCACGTCATGGTGCTGCCCGGCATCATCCACCACCACGAAGGTGTTGGCGCGGCCGGCGTTGATCAGATAGCAGCTGTTGAGCGAACTGACGTTGTAGCCCAGCGCCTGCGCCTTGGCGGTGATCAGGTCGACGTCGCAGAAATCGTCGATCGCGCTGCGCAGCACGCGGCGGGTGGCCTTCGCGCCATAGACCCAATCATTGCCCCAGGTCTTGGTGAAGCCGAGGATGTACTCGTCCTGGTACATGGACTTCAGATCCTTGGCGGTCACCGTCTTCGGATCGGGCAGGATGCCGAAGTTGTTGTTGGCCGATACCGGCGGCGACATCTGCGTCAGCCCGGTCGGCGTGCCATCGGGGTTGATGCCGCTATAGGTGAAGTACTGTGTCGTGCTGGTCTGTGCGCCGGCCGCGCTCAACGCTGGCTCCAGCGGCGAGGCCAGGTAGTAGCGGCCCACGTTGCCGAACACCTTGAAACTGGAATCGCCATTGACATCCCAGGCGAAGCCGAGGCGCGGCGCCCACTGCGCGGTCTGCTTGATATAGGGCTGCGCGTCGGCGTTGTAGTTGGTGAACTGGTCGTTGCGGATGCCCAGCGAAAGCAGCAACCGGTCGTTGAACTGCCACTTGTCTTCGATGTACTGCGCGTGCTGGACCGTTTTCACGTTGGCCAGCTGGCTGTTGACGTTCTTCATCACGTAGTAGCCCGTCGCGCCGTTCGCGAAGTCGGCGGTAGGCCCGACGCCCAGACCCGGGTCGAGCGGCGCCGTCGGATGATCCGAATGGCCGTAGGACCAGCTGTAGCCCGGGCCGGAAGTCACCTTGCCCTGGCTCAGCGCCTCCGCGGTGAGGTTGTCGATACCCGCGGCCAGCGTGTGATCGCCCAGTTTGTACTCCAGGCTCAGACGCAGATTGGTCACCGTATTGCCGCGATTAGGGTCGTACAGCGACGAGGTGGTCTGGTTATTGAAGCGCGGCTGGCTGCCGACGATGTCGGGGTTCTGCGACGTGATGCTGGAAACGTAGGTGAGGTTCGGGTCGTAGCCCACCGGCTGCTGGAAGGCGCGCGTCTTCATCTTGCCGTATTGCGCGGTCACCGTGAGGCTGTCGGTCAGATAGCCGGTGTACTTGCCAGTCCACAGATCGCCGCCATTCTTGGTGCTGTCCGCATGCCCCACGTAACGGCCAGGTACCATCTGCTGGAAGTTGTAGCGGTACAGATCGGCCTGAGTCGAGCGCTTGTTCGACGCACCGGTCAGTTCGATGATGTTGCTGTCGTTGATGTTCCAGTCGAGCTTCGCGTACCACTTGGGCATCTGGTACTTGTAGGTCTGATACGGCGAACTGCTGGTGACCGCGCCCACTGAGGCGCCCTGCTGCTTGGCCATCTCCGCCGAGGCGAACACGAACAGCTTGTCCTTGATCAGCGGACCGCCGACGTACGCATCGTAGGTGGTCACCCAGGATGTGTTCTTCTCGCGCGGCGAGTACAGGGTACCCGTTGGCAATGGCGGATTGGGCTGACCGTTCTCGTAGTAGAAGTTCTTGGCGGAGGAGCGCAGCGCGGCCGGTTCCCAGCTCGCCATACCGCCGAAGTGCCATTCATTGGTACCGCGCTTGCCCACCATGTTGAGCACGCCGCCATCCGAACGTCCGTACTGGGCGCTGTAGCCGCCGGTGTAGGCTTCTTCCTGGTCGATCGAGCCGTAGGGCAAGGTCATGCCGCCTTCGGACTTCAGCGGATCGGTGGTGTTGAATCCATTGATGTAATACGCGTTCTCGTTGGCACCCGAGCCGCCAAAGCTCACCAGCGAGCCCCCCGTGGGACTGGCGAAGCCGCCGCCATTGTTCACCGCCCCAGGCGCCAGCCGCGCTACGGCTTCGGCCGAAAAGCCTAACGGCAGCTTCGCCATCTGCTCGGCGGTGATCACCGTGCGCGAATCCACGCTGGTGACGTCGATCGCCGGCAGCGCGTTAGCCGTCACGCTCACGCCTTCCAGGCTCTTGGCCGCCGTATCGGTGGCGAAGGACACGTCCGTCGCCGCGCCGACGCGCAGGGAGACGTTGTCGCGCGTCTGCACCGGCTGGCCGGCGCGCTTCAGCGTCACCGTATAGCTTCCCAGCGGCAGCTGGCTGGCGGCGTAGCGGCCGCGTTCGTCTACCGGTACATCGCGCTGCAGGCCGTTGGCGCTCTGCACGGTGACGGTATCGCCCATGCCTGCCGGTACCTGTCCGACGATGCTGCCGGTGGTGGACTGCGCATAGGCAGCGCCACCGGTCAGGCTCAAAGCAATCAGCAGGCTCAGCCTGCTTCGACACAACCACGGATGCTTGTTCATTTCGGCACTCCCCAATCGTTTTATGGCCAATAAGCTCACCACCGTCCTTCCCCATCGCCGGCGCAAGGCCGACTTCGGCATCCGTGCCGCCCTTTCAAACCACTCGTTCGAAACTCAGGTACGCCGCGCTGCCGCGCGGCAGCGCGATGCGTGTTTCGCCCTGTCCGTCCGGCCGCGGGCTTTCGCCCGGCACCTCGGCAAAACTTGCTTCCGTGCGGCTGTCCAGCGCGGGCGCGCGCAGCCGCATCACGCTCGCCTTGCCGTAGCCGGCCAGTCCGCTCAGGGTGACCTGCGCATCGCGCAGCGTGTCTTTGTTGATCAACGCGACCCGCAGCGCGCCATCGCGCTGTGCCGCATAGGCACCGAGATTGGCGCCGCCCGTGTCCAGGCGACCCGGTACCATGTGCGCACCGGCGAAACGCTGCGCCAGAGCGATGCCGTGAAACAGCGGACGCGGCTGGAAACCCAGCGCTACGTCGCCGGCGATCGCCGAATAGCGGGAACTGACCGCATCGCGCCGCGCCGCCAGATCGCTTGCGCTGGCGGTGGCGTTGGCTTCGCGTCCGAGCGACGCTTCCACCGATGCCAGCGTGCCGCCGTGGAAGTGGATCGCCGCCACGCCAAGCTCGGCCAGCGACAACATGAAGTCCGCACCCCATAGCGCCGAGGCGAACACGTTGCTGACGCCATCGCGTCCGCCGAAGTAATAGGAATTGGCTTCGGTCAGGCGCAGCGGCAGCCCGGCCGCGTCGGCCACTGCCACTAGCCGCTCTAAGTCCTCGATGCAGCCTGGATCGCCACCAAGCAGATTCCCGATCGAACCGCGTGGCGCCGCATCGCGGTAGTAGTGCCGGCTGAGGAACACGTTGTCCTTGCCGTGCCGCCGCGCATACTCGGCCACCCAGTCCGAATTGGCGCCCGTATCGGGCCCGCCGATCGGCAGGCCGGCCGCACGCAGCGCTTCGGCGTACGGCGTCCACATCGCATCGAACGACGCGTAGTCCTTGGCGTAATTGTTCGCCTCGTTGCCGATCTGGATCGCCAGCAGATCATCGCCGACGGCCTCGCGCACCGCCTTGGCCAGCTCCACCGCCATCGCCGGTACGCCGATCTTCAGGTTGACGCCGAAGATCAGCCTCCATCCCGTCGCACGCAGGAAGCCGGCCAGTTCGCGCAAGGCATCCGGGCGCAGCACCACCGGATGCTGCGGCCCGCCCCTGTGCGGCTTCTGCTCAGGCAGTGCGCCGCGGTATTCGCTCCACACGGTGAAGTCGCTGGTGTTGCCGCCGATGCGCAGCACGCCACGCGGATTCATCTGGCGCAGCAAGGCAACCAGCGAACGGTTGCCCGCCGAGAAGAACGCCGGATCGGCCAGCTGCCCGGTCTCGTAGCTCAGGCTCGCCAGCGAATCGGCGACGAGACGTCCCTTGCCTTCCGGCTTGATGGCGAAGCTCGCCGCCGCATCGGCAACGGACGGCGACGATGCCGCCGCGCGCGCCATGCCGCCCAGCGCGCCCGCCACCGGCAGCAAGGCCGCCGCTTTGAGAAGACCGCGCCTCGTGCGCTCGAACGTGGTCATGCATGCCTCCCTTGGGATCGCCATGCCGTCCGCACGCCTCCCGCGTGCGGACGGCGGCATCCGCTCAGCGCGTCGGTGTCAGTTCCAGCGTCAGCACTTCGAACGGCGCCAGCTGCACCGTCGTCGTACGGTCGGCATCCACAGAGGCCGGTACCTTGTCGCCGCCGGTCTTCCACACGTCGCGCACGCTGAAACGGCGCGCGGCGTCGGCCGGCAGTTCGAGCTGGCGGGCCAGGTCGAGCACGGCGACCTGCGGCCTCGCATCGGGATTGCGCAGCGTGACGATCGACTTCTGCAGCGACCAGGCGCCCCAGCCATACACGTCCAGGCGTCCCGGATCGCCACCGATCCAGTGCGAATCGCGCAGCACGCCCGCGTTGTCGCGCGCCCAGCGCGCCGCTTCGGCGAGCAGATCCCAGTCGGCTTCGGTCAACAGCGTGGGCGTGATGTACAGCTCCTGCAGCTGCGTGCCGGTGGCGAAGTACGAGCGCACTTCATTGGCGAAATCGTGGCCCGGATCGGTGCCGAGATTGCGGTTTTCCTTCGCATAGATGATGCCGTGGAGCATCAGCGAGTTGAGCGGGAACAGCGGCCCCTTCACCACGATGTTGCGATAGGTCTCGCGATCGCGGTAGGTGATCCAGCGTTCGCGCTTGCTGCCCACGCCGGTAAGGTCGTCGTCTTCGCCGTCGCGCCAGATGGAGTCGGCGTAGCGCAGCCAGAACGGCGAGGCGGTGGTGCCGGTGGTGAGGTTGATGTACGTGGCCGGCTTGGCCGCGCGGATGTCTTCGATCAGCTGGATCGCCGCGCCGAAGTCGCTGTCGAACACGCTGCCCGGGAACACCTTGTCGGCATTGCCGGTGCCGTCGAACTTGAACTGGTTGACGCCATCCTTGGTCACCAGCTCCATCACCGCGTCGTGGAAGCGCTGGTAGTACTTCGGACCGGACAGGGCCAGACCGCCATCGATGATTTCGTAACCGGCCTGCGCGCCACGCTCGGCGCGCTCCTTCTTCGGCGGACCATAACCGCCCCACGGCGACAGCCACATGCCGGGCGCGGCGCCGTACTTGGCCGCGGCATCGCGCAGCGGCAGGAAGTCGTGCGGGAAGTCCTTGCTGAAATGCCAGCTGCCGCTGCGGTCGTCCCAGCCGTCGTCGAACAGGAACGAATCGAGCTTGACGTGGCGCTTCACGGTCAGCGCCTCGCCGAAGGCATGGATGCGGTCCAGTGCCTGCGCCTCGGTATAGGGTGTGAAGTACCCGATGTCGTACCAGGAGTTGTAGTGCAAGAACGGCGCATACGGACGCGCGCGCTCGCGCTCCACGTAAGCGGCGAAATCGCGGCGAAGCTGATCGTCATGCGTGGCGCCGATGACCGCCGAATAAGTCACCGACTGCCCTTTGCGCAGCGGCAGCTCGCGGTCTATCCAGAGATTGACCCTGCTGCCGTGCACCTGGCTGCTGGACAGCGGATGCTCGAAGCCAAGGTAGTCGCGCCCGGACACCACCGGCGAGCCGGCCACCGTGCCGATCACTTCCGCGTCGGGGATCTTCGCCTGCAACAGATCGATGCGCTTGATCGATTCGTCCTGCTTGAGCGCGGTGACGGTGACGATCTCGCGCAGATAATCCGAGCCCTCGCGCTGCACCAGCTGCCAGTCGACGCGGAAGCGGCCGCCGGCGTCGGTGAAGCTGGCCTGCATCGCCTGCCCTTTCAGTCGCTCGGCCAGGCGCGAGGCCTTGGCGTTCGCCTTCAGCGCCACCGTCCTGGGCGCCGCAGCGGCGTGCATGTCTGCGGTGGAGAGCTTGCTGCCGTCGGCCAGGGTCAGCACGAATGGCGCAGTGATCTCCAGCGGTCGCTGGTTGATCTTGTCGTCCACCATGACGTGGTCGACCTTGCCGTCCGCAAACGACCAGCGTGCCGCGATGGCGCCGTTGCCGAACGACGTGTCATCCGCCGCCGCGGCGGAACCGATGCCGAGCGCCGCGATCAGGGCGGCGATCAGCTTGCGGCGCAGACCACGCGGGCGGGGCCGCAGCGAGGGGGGAAGATCGGATACGGAAACAGGTGACATGCCGCAGTTCTCTCCAGGTTTTGGAAAAACACCACGGACGCGTTCCTCCCCGTGGCCTCGATGCACTTGCCCCGCCGGCGCGTCGCTCCCACGACGCCCCGGCGGCCTTGCTATCCGTCGAAGCGGATCAGCCGTACCTCCGGCAATAGCGCTTCCACCTGCGTGCGCTGCACATAGCCGGTCTCCTCGTGGAGCGCGTTGGCCGCGCCGCAGGCGACGGCCAGCCGCAGTGCGCGCGACAGCTCGCCGCTGCGCTTGAGTTCCACCGCCATGCCGGCAAGAAAACAGTCGCCCGACCCCACCGCGTTGGCGCTGTGCGCGATCGCCAGCGAGGCATGCCAGCAGGCGTGGCCGTCGAAACCCAGCGCGCCCTGCGCGCCGAGCGTGATCACCGGCAACGGCGTGCCGCGCGCATGCAGCGCGCGCGCCACCGCCGCGGCGTCTTCCAAGGTGTCCACCGCGCGGCCGGCCAGGTGCGCGGCTTCGTCGCGATTGGGCTTGAGCAGGAACGCCCCGGCATCCGCCGCGAGGCGCAGCGCTTCGCCGCTGGCATCCACCAGGCAGCGCATGCCACGCGGCGCGATCTGGCGTACCAGCGTGGCGTACGTATCCGCCTCGAAACCGCGTGGCAGGCTGCCGGAAAGCACCATGGTGTCGGTGTCTTCCACGCAGCGCCACAAGGTGTCCAGCAATTGCTCGCGAGCGCGTGGTGACAGCAACGGGCCGGGGTCGAGTACTTCGGTCATGCGGCCATCGCGCTCGCGCAGCGCCAGGCAATTGCGCAGTTCGCCGGCGATTTCTACGCCATGGAACAGCACGCCGCGTTCGCTCATGCGGCGCGCGATCAGATTGCGATGGGCGGCGTCGGTCAGGCCGACCAGCTGCACCGGCTCGCCCAGCGCGGCGACGGTCTGCGCCACGTGCACGCCCTTGCCGCCGGGGTAGGCCTGCGCGGCGAGTGCGCGCTGCACGATGCCCGGCTCCAGCGCGTCCAGCGTGTAGAGCCGGTCGATCGCGGTGTTGAAGCCGGCGACCGTGATCATGTCGCTGCCGCCAGCAGAGCCTCGACCTCCGCCGCCGTGGCCTGGCGCGTGGTGCCGCCGATGCCGCGCGTGGAGAGGCTGCCGCAGGCGCTGCCCCAGCGCAGGCAGTCGTGCAGCGCCATGCCGCGCAGCCAGGCGTGCAGGAAACCCGCATCGAAGGAATCGCCCGCCCCCGTGCTGTCCACCGCCTCGACGGCGAAGGCCGGCACTTCCAGCAACGTGCCCTCATGCAGCGTGGCGCAACCCTGGCGGCCGCGCTTCACCACGATGCGCGTGTGGCCGTTGTCCAGCCGCTCCAGGCCGGCATGCACATCGTCAGTACCGGCCAGCGCGCGCAGCTCTTCCTCGTTGGGCAGGAACAGGTCCACCTCGGCCAGCACGTCGCGCAGATCCTCGCCCCAGCGCTGTGCGGGATCGAAACCCGGATCGAGCGAGGTGGTGAGGCCCGCGGCGCGGGCGCGCGCGAACAACTCGCGACAACCAGGGCGCAAGGCCTGCTGCAGATAGAACGAGGAAACATGCAGGTGCCCCGCACCGGCAAGCAAGGCATCGCTCACCTCGTCCGCGCGCAATGCGGCGATCGCGCCAGGGAAGGTCACCAGCGAGCGATCGCGCGGCGTGGACAACGACACGGTGACGCCCGTGCGCAGCGCCGGATCGGGCCGCAGCGAAGCGACATCGATACCGGCCTCGCGCAATGCGCCAACGCAGTAATCACCCCACGCATCCGCGCCCAGCTTGCCGTGGAAGGCCACCGCATCGCCCAGCCGCGCCAGCCCCATCGCGCAAATCATCGAGGAGCTGCCCGGCGTCATCAGGAAATCGTCGGCCAGCACTTCCTGCCCCGGCGCAGGCGCCGCATGCAGGCCTTTGAGCACGAGATCGACGTTGATCTCGCCTGCCACCAGCACGCGTCCGGCCTGCGCCATGGTCACGCGCCGGCTCCGTGGATGGTGAAGTCCTGCACCACGCGCGTCAGCACGCCTTGCGACGGCGTATCCGGACGGTCGCCCAGTTGCAGGCAACGGAAGAACGCCAGCAGCTGACCCACCGCGACGCCGGCCAGCAACGCCGGCAATTCACCGTGATGGCCCAGGCCGGCCAATTCGATCGCCACGTCGCCCGGCCGCAGCACATCGGCGGGAATACCCTCGCCCACCACCAGCTTGGCCAGGCCCAGCTGCTTGCGGTCGAGTTCGCGCAGCAGATCCAGCTCGTAGCCGCGCACCGCCGGATCCGGCGACAGCAGGCCCACGATGAGCGTGGTCGGGCGAATGCTCGACATCGGGCCGTGACGCAGGCCAAGGAACGTCTCGGCCATGGTGATGACCTTGCCGCCGGTCATCTCCACCATCTTCAGCGCGGCTTCGTGCGCGGCGCCGATGCCGCCGCCGCTGCCCAGGTAGACCGCCGCGTCGATCTGGCGCGAAGCAAGCTCCGCCAGCGCATCGGCCCGTGTGTCGAACAGATGCTCCACCACCGCGGAAAGCGCGGCGATGGCCGCTTCGGAGAGCACGTCGGCGCTGTCCAGCAGCAGGCCGGAACCGGCCACCAGCAGATTGGTGAAGCTGCTGGTCATGACCAGGCTGCGGTCGTTGGTGCGCTCATCCAGCACCACCACGGTGACGCGCGGGTCATCGTTGTAGCGCGTGGCGAGCTTGCCCTTGGCATTGCAGGTGATGACCAGGTGCCGCCACGCCGGTGCGTCGGCCAGCACGCGATCCACCACGCCGCAGCTCTCGGGGCTGTCGCCCGAACGCGCCAACGACACCAGCAGGCCTTCGCCCGGCGGCAGCACGCCGCGCCAATGCGTCAGCAGCGTGCCGGCGGCGATGGCCTGCGCGGGGATGCCCAGCCCTTCCTGCAGCGAGGGAGCGAGACACTCGCCGATATACATGGAGCTGCCCGAACCGGTGAGCACGATATGCGACGGACGCGGCGACAGCGTGCGCGCCAGTCGCTCGCGCACCGCCGGCTCGCGCAACAGCGCGGCCGTGGCGCGCCAGGTCGCTGGCTGCTGCAGCACCTCGCGCAAGGTGTCGGCGTAGCCGGCCGCCTGCTGCTCCGCCGCGGACTTCGCGCGCAGGGCGGCAAGACCTCCGTTTTCTTTCGTTTTCTTATTAACTATTGACATTTCGCCCGTTTCGCTCGAATGTGAAACCGTTCGATCACGAAACCCAGGGTATTCGAAATGATTCAGAGCACACAAGCCCTTTCGAAAACTTCCGACAAGTTTTCGAAGTTGGCGCTTTCACACGGCAAGCGCACCCGCCTGTGGCGTCTGCTGTACGGTCACGGCCCGCGCAACGGCAGCCTGCTGGTGCTGCCGCTGGACCAGGGTCTCGAGCACGGCCCTACCGATTTCTTTCCCAATCCGCCCGCGATCGATCCGGACTACCAATTCCGTCTCGCCGTCGAAGGCAACTTCTCCGCCATCGCGCTGGGCGTGGGCCTCGCCGAAAAGTACATGGGCGAGTACTGCGGGCAGATCCCGCTGATCCTCAAGCTCAACGGCAAGACCAACATCCCTAGCGACGCGGAAGCCACCTCGCCGCTGTTCGCCTCGGTGGAAGACGCCGTGCGCCTGGGCGCGGATGCAGTCGGCTACACCATGTATGTAGGTTCGCCGCGCCAGGCCGATGAGATCCGCCAGTTCGAAAAGGTGCGCCAGGACTGCGAGCGCTTCGGCATGCCGCTGGTGATGTGGTCGTATCCGCGCGGCGAGGCGATCGAGGCGAAGGGCGGCAAGAACAGCCTGTTCGCGCAGGACTACGCCGCACGCGTCGCACTGGAAATGGGTGCCGACATCGTCAAGCTCCATGAACCCAATGACCAGCGCACGAATGCGCCGGCGCCGTACGACAAGCTGCAGGAAGACGCATCCGCGCGTTCCGAGCGCGTGGTGCGCTCCGCCGGCCGCACCATGGTGCTGTTCTCCGGCGGCGAAAAGAACGACGACGATGCAGCGGTGCTGCGCAAGGTCGAGTTCTACATGGCTTCCGGCGCGCAGGGCGTGATGTTCGGCCGCAACATGTGGCTGCGTCCGCTCGACCAGGCGGTGGCGCTGGTCAAGGAAGTGCACAAGATCATGGCGAAGTACCCGAGATAAGCGCGCAGTCACTCCCTCTCCCCTCCGGGGAGAGGGCTGGGGTGAGGGGCACCTACGGAGCGCAGAAGCAGGAACGACAACGCAGGCCCCGCTCCGTCGCGCCTTTCCCGCGAGCACCCGCCCCTCATCCGCTTGCCGGCACCTTCTCCCCGGAGGGGAGAAGGAATTCCTCTCCGGCGCACGACGAGACGAAACACGCATCCTCATGCCCAAACCCTGCCTCTGCTGCTCACCACCCACCGGCGCCGGTACCGTCCGCATCGACAGCGGCAAGAACCAGCTCGCCACCGCGCCCGACGAGAGCAAGAGCAGCCTGCGCCTGTTCGACTTCAAGCCGCGCAGCATGCTGCATGTGAAACAGACCCGGGTGGAGCATCCACGCTTCCCGGTGATCGACATGCACACCCACCTCACCTGGACCGCCAACGTGCGCAACGGCGTGTCCGTGGGCGAGGAGATCATTGTGTTCGCGCAGCCGGAAGACCTGCTGCCGGTGATGGACCGCAAGGGCATCCGCACCCTGGTCAATCTGACCGGCGGCACCGGTGCGGGACTGGAGCAGGCGATCCGCACGTTCGACCAGGCCGCGCCCGGCCGTTTTCTCACGCTGACCGAACCGTCGTTCGGCCTGTTCGCCGACGCCGATTACCCGAACCGCCAGGCCGATGCCATCGCGCATGCGCAACGCGTCGGCGCACGCGGGCTGAAGCTGCTGAAGACGCTGGGCCTGTACCTGCGCGAGCGCATCGACGACGGCCCGCTGGTGGCGATCGACGACCGCCGCTTCGATCCCATGTGGGAAACCTGCGCCGCGTTGAAACTGCCGGTATTCATGCACGTCTCCGACCCGGAGGCGTTCTTCCTGCCCACCGATGCGGGCAACGAGCGCTACGAGGAATTGGCGCGCCACCCGGACTGGTCGTTCTACGGGCCGGAGTTTCCCAGCAACGCCGAGCTGCTCGCCGCGCGCGACCGCCTGATCGCGCGCCACCCCAAGACGACCTTCGCGCTGATGCACGTGGGCAACGGCGCGGAAAACCTGGAAGCCGTGGCAGCCTGCCTGGACCGTTTTCCCAACACCGTGGTGGACATCAGTGCGCGCATCGGCGAGCTGGGCCGCCAGCCGCGCACCGCGCGGCGCTTCTTCGAGCGCTACCAGGACCGCATCCTGTTCGGCACCGACGCGGTGCCCTCTCCGTACGGCGACGACGTGCCGCAGCAACTGTTCGGCGACGCGCTGTACGAGATCTACTACCGCTTCCTGGAAACCGACGACGAGTACTTCGACTACGCGCCGGCGGAGACTCCGCCGCAAGGGCGCTGGTCCATCTATGGACTGGACCTGCCAGACGCTATCCTGCGCAAGGTATACCATGACAACGCCGCACGACTTCTAGGCCTTCCATGACCCGAGACCGAACCCCTGCCCCGACGCGCCGCCTGCTGGTGGAAGAGCGTCGCCGCCTCATCGTCGAATACGTCGATAAGCAGGGCCGGGCCACGGTGGAAGAGCTGTCCCGGCAGTTCAGCACCTCCACGGTCACCATCCGCAACGATCTGGAAGCTCTCGCGCGCAGCTCGGCCATCACGCGCTCGCACGGCGGCGCGCTGCCGGCCACCGCGCCCAGCGCGCACGACACACCGCTGAACATCAAGGAGACGCGCCACCATCCGCAGAAGCTGCGCATCGGCCAGGCCGCGGCGCGCCTGATCGCGGACGGCGAAACGGTGATCCTGGACTCCGGCTCCACCACCGTGGAAATCGCACGGCAGATCCGCCAGATGAAGTTCGAGTCGCTCACGGTGATCACCAACGCGCTCAACATCGCGCTGGAGCTGTCCGGCCTGGCGCACATCCGCGTGATGATGCTCGGTGGACTGCTGCGCGAGACCTCGTATTCGCTGGTCGGCCCCGACGCGGAGCAGGCGCTGGCCAAGCTGTCGGCCGACAAGCTGTTCCTCGGTGTGGACGGCCTGGACCCGGTGGTCGGCGTGACCACGCCCGATCCGCTGGAAGCATCACTCAACGCGCTGATGATCCGCGTCTCGCGCGAGACCATCGCGGTATTCGATGCGAGCAAGCTCGGCCAGCGCAGCCTCTCGGTGATCACGCCCGTGCAGCAACTGCATCGCGTGATTACCGACAACAGCGCCGAGCCGAAGATGGTCGAAGCGCTGCGCGCCGCCGGCGTGGATGTAATGCTGGTCTGAGCGCCACGCGCTCTCTTGCCTCAGTACAGCACTTCGCCCTCTCCCCTCCGGGGAGAGGGCGGGGTGAGGGGCGGGTGCTAGAGAAAGCGTATCTAGAGCCAAGTCCTTCGCTGCATTTCAAGGCGAAACGCCGCAAGGCCGTCAGGTCATAGCGAAAGAAAGTCTCCGCTCCGCAGCCCCCTCACTCCGGCCCTCTCCCGGAGGGGAGAGGTGAGTGCAGGCGCATCGCTATACATCAGCGCCTTCTCGGTTTGGACATCCAAATGCCCAAAGCACTTGCATCGCCAATACCTTTCGTTATTCTCCATTTCTCGTCGAATTGCTTCTATTTTATATCGGAAACTTTCATTTTCGCTCAAAACGAAAATGAAAGCAGAACTATTCGGCGCGACGCAACACCTGCCTGACCCGCAACCGGACCGCTCGGGGGAGCGGCCCGTCCGACGAACCGAACGTCATTTACCTGGGAGGGAGTCATGCGATCGATAGTCCACCGAAGCCTTGTCCTGCTGCTGGCGATGTCCGGCGCAACCGCCGCGCAAGCCGCGACGAGCACCGTGCCGCTGGGCGGCAATGCATTCATTACCCAGCCGTCGTCCAGCGCGAACGAGCTGATCAACGACACCGGCCTGCACAACTGGAACTCCAGCCAGGCGGTGATCAGCGTGTACTTCGACGTGCAGCAGGCCGGCACTCTGACACTGGCGCTGGCCGGTTCGCTCAACGGCGCCAGCAGCAGCACGGTGAAAGTCACCGTCGCCGGCCAATCGCATACCGTGAATCTGAGCAGCACCTCGCCAGGACCGTTCAGTGCCGGCAACTTCACCGTGTCGCAGGCGGGCTACGTCAAGGTGGATCTGCAAGGCGTGTCGACCAACGGCGGCTATTACGGCGATATCAGCGGCCTGCAGATCGACGGCAGCGCCACGGCTGCCGGCACCGTGTACGCGAACGACGCCGCCAACTACTACTGGTCGCGGCGCGGCCCGTCGGTGCATCTGGGCTTCACCGCGCCGACGAATACCGAATACTTCTACAGCGAGATCAATGTCCCGACCGGCCAGGACGCGATCGGTTCGTACTTCATGGCCAACGGTTTCAACGTCGGCTACTTCGGCATGCAGGTGAACTCCGCCACCGAACGCCGCGTGCTGTTCTCGGTGTGGGATCCGCCGAGCGGCGGCAGCACCACGCTCGTGCGCAAAGGCGCCAATGTCACCACCAACGGCTTCGGCGGCGAAGGCACCGGCGGGCAGAGTTATCTCGTCTACAACTGGGTAGCCGGCCACACCTACCGCTTCCTCACGCGCGCACAGCCCGATGGCAGCGGCAACACGCAGTACACCTCGTGGTTCTCCGACGCCGCCACGCCAGGCACCTGGAACCTCATCGCCACCTGGCAGTATCCCGGTACCAGCGCCTATCTCACCGGCCTGTACTCGTTCCTCGAATGCTTCGATCCGGAACGCGGCTATATCGGCCGCCGCGCCACCTACGGCAACGAGTGGGCGAAGCCCGCGGGCGGTGCGTGGACGGAGTTGACCACGGCGTACTACGACGTCGATCCCACAGGCTTGAACAAACAGCGCCTGGATTTCGCCGGCGGCCTCAGCGGCGCCAATGCGTTCTATCTGCGCAACGACGGCTTCTTCACCCCCTCGGTGGCGTCGGGCCAGAACTTTACACGCACCGCGAACGGCACCCCACCGGAC
Source organism: Dyella sp. CR10 (assembly GCF_055814425.1). Taxonomy (NCBI): domain Bacteria; kingdom Pseudomonadati; phylum Pseudomonadota; class Gammaproteobacteria; order Lysobacterales; family Rhodanobacteraceae; genus Dyella; species Dyella sp. CR10. Next base: position 913,031 of record NZ_CP185986.1, on the reverse strand, counting down.
ATCGACCTCAACGCCCTGCCCTGAGCCGAGCGCGCATTCATCTGCTTTTCCGGAGGCCGGCCTCGGCCTCCGTCGCTGCACCATCACCTGGGAGGGAATCATGCGATCGATTGCTTACTTGAGTCTTGGCCTGCTGCTCGCGGCATCCGGCACGGCCGCCGCGCAGCAAGCTGCCGTCACCGTGCCGCTGGGCGGCAATGCCTTCATCACTCAGCCGTCGCCCACCGCCAACGAAACCATCGCCGACGACGGCCTGCACAACTGGGATTCGTCCAAAACCGTGGTCAGCGTGTACTTCGACGTGCAGCAGGCCGGCGAACTGCAGCTCGCCCTGATCGGCACGCTCAGCGGAGCCAGTCACAGCACGGTGAAAGTCAGCGTGGGCGGCCAGTCACATCTGGTGAACCTCGGCAGCGCGTCGAGCGGGCCGTTCGACGCCGGCAGTTTCACCGTCGATCAGCCGGGCTACGTGAAAGTAGACCTGCAAGGCATCTCCACCGACGGGGGCTATTACGGCGATATCAGCGGCCTGCAGATCGGCGGCAGCGCCACCGCCGCCGGCACCGTGTTCGCCAACGATCCGAGCAATTTCTACTGGTCACGCCGCGGTCCGTCGGTGCACCTGGGCTTCAAGGCACCGGCGAACACCGAGTACTTCTACAGCGAGATCAACGTACCGGTCGGTGAGGATCCGGTCGGTTCCTACTACATGGCCAACGGCTTCAACGTGGGCTACTTCGGCATCCAGGTGAACTCGCCTTCCGAGCGGCGCGTGCTGTTCTCGGTGTGGGATCCGCCGAGCGGCGGCAGCACCACGCTGGTGCGCAAGGGCCCCGGCGTGATCACCAACGGCTTCGGCGGCGAAGGCACCGGCGGCCAGAGCCACCTGCGCTACGCCTGGGTGGCTGGCCATACCTATCGCTTCCTCACCCGTGCTCAGCCTGACGACGAAGGCAACACGCTGTTCACCTCATGGTTCGCCGACGCCGCCGCGCAGGGCCAGTGCGAACAGCACACCGCGAATGGCAACTGCGAGTGGCACCTCATCGCCACCTGGAAGTACCCCGGCGTCAGCACGTATCTGCGCGGGCTGTACTCGTTCCTCGAATCGTTCGATCCCGAACGCGGCTACATCGGCCGCCGCGCGGCCTACGGCAACGAGTGGGTCAAGCCGGCCGGCGGCGCGTGGACGGAGGTGACCTCCGCTTACTACGACGCCGACCCGACCGGCTTGAACAAGCAGCGCCTGGATTTCGCCGGCGGCGTGATCGGCGGCAACCAGTTCTATCTGCGCAACGACGGCTTTTTCACCCCGTCGGTGAAATCCGGCCAGACCTTCACGCGCACCGCGAACGGCGTGCCGCCGGACGTGGACCTGGAGCACCTGCCCTGATGGCATGCAGCAAGCTTCCGGCCGCATGCAGCGGCCGGAAGCTCGATCCCGCGCTACGGCGTCTTCTTGCCGCTCTTGAGATCGCGGCCACCCTTGTGCATCACCAGATAGTCGAACGCGCCCTGCTCATCCGGCACGAATTCCAGTTCCACGTCCGCGACTTCCTTGAAGAAGAAGCGCGTCTGCGTTGAAGGAAACAGCGCCAACTCTCCCCAGCGAGCGGAGGGAGAAGTGGCGTGCCTCGCGACGCGCCGGAAAGAGCCCCCCCCTCAAGCAGCGCGCTTATCCTGCCGCTGCGGAATCAGCACGCTGATCAGCGCCATCGCCAAGGTCGCGTCGAACAGGATCTGGTAGCTCATCTCCGCCCGCGTGCCGTCGCGCAGGTGCAGACGCAGGCGCGAGGTCCAGTCGGAGACGTCCATCTCGACGATGTCGGCGAAGGGGATCTCGCGACCTTGCAGGGTCACCGCGGTGAGGCTGACGCGCAGCGCGTTGGCGGTGGCGGCGCGCAGGTAAGTACGGATGCCCAGCGCGAAGTCCCGCTGCAGCTGGCCGACCTGGGTGAGCACCTTGAAGTCCAGCGTGCGGCCGCGCTCCAGTTCATCGATGAGCTTGGGCAGGCGCGCGGTCACGTAGGCGCGGTCCAGCGTGTCATAGAACTTGCGGTAGCCGCTCAGATGCGCATTCACTGCGCCCCACTCCTCCTCGCCCTGGCGGCGCCAAGCCAGCCCCACGGGCAGGCCGGCGCGGTAGAACTGGCAGGTTTCGGCGATCTCGTCGAAGCGCCACTGCCGCACCGCGCCGCCGGCATGGCGCTCCACGCCCTGCTCGCCCAGTACCCAGTAGGTGCGGCGCATCAGCATGGCGCCGCCGATCAGCGCCAGGCCGATCACCGCGCAACCGATCATGCTGCCGTTGATCAGGGCCGCCCCTTCCGGCGCCGCCTTGCCGCGCACCGCGAACAGCAGCGCGGCACAGGCCAGCAGCAGGACCGCGAAGAAAAGAATGAAGATGGAAAGCGCCGCGTTGTTGCGATGGCGGCTGACGACGGATCCGATGGCAGACATGGCTGTCCCTAGTCGATGGCTCGAGGCCGCGGGCCCCAAGGCGCCCGCCACTCCTGGGGGCGCCGGCCGATCATAACCGCGCCGCGGCCGCCATGTTCGCCAAGCGGCGCACGATGGCGCGCCCGCTCAGGCCAGCTGGGCCCGCTCCAGCGCCGCGATGCGCCGCTCCAGCCGCGGCCCCAGGTAGCAGTGCGAGCCGCACGGCAGCAACCCCGCCTCGCGGAAGGCCCGCAGATACCAGGACGGCGCGCGTGCCACGAAGCCGTCGTGGTCGCCGGCCACGTCGTCCTTGCTGGTAAACAGCTCGAGGAAGGCGATGCCTTCGAGCATGTCCACGATGCCGCCGAGGCCGGCCCGGATCTCCGCCGGCTTCAGGTAATGCAGCACGTCGGTGCACACGATCAAGTCGAAGCGCTCGTCGAAGCGCAGCTCGGCCAGCTGGCCGAAGCGCGCCAGCCCGATGTTGCGGCTGCGCCCGTAGCGCGCCACCACGTACTCGCTGGCGTCCAGTCCGCGGTAGGCGATGCCCGGCCGCAACGCACGCAACGGCGCACGCCAGGGCGCTTCGCCGCAGCCCACGTCCAGCACGTTGCGGATCGGCCGGCCCAGGTAGTACTCCGCCTGCGCCACCGCCATCGCCACCTTGCGGCGCAGCTCACCGGCCGATGCCACCGAATGGCGCGGGTCGCGGTACCACTTGTCGAAATAGGCGCGGTCGTAGGTCTTGGGCATGGCGAGGGGACGGCAACGGGCAGTCCGGCTATTGCAGCATGAAAGCTCGCTCCCTCACTACAGCGGGCCACCACTGATCCTTATCCGGCGCATCACCCGCCGCATACGCGACCCGCGCCAGCATGTACGCGAACCCGCACTACCTGGAGCGCCCGCCATGGCCATGATCCGAATGCGCATCTCCGGCGCCCGCGACCATATCGACACATTGATCAGCGCCATCCGCGGCATCGAAGGCATCGAGCACGTAGAGGACGTGGATGAAGAGTCGATGGACGAGATGCGCGACGACTCCAGTTCCAGCGACCTGATCGACGACAATCAGGGCGACGTCGTGCGCGTCGAAATCGAGGCGCCGCAGAAAAAAGTGGATCTGGTGCATAACGTCGCCGCGCTTGGCACGCGCGAGCTGGATATCGCGGTGGAATTCGTCGACGAGTTCTGAATGCTTTTTCCACCGCAATTTCATGCGACGACGCTGCCGCATGAATGCCCGACGAATGCGGCCGCCTGTACTGACGCGGCGTGTCGACGCATGGCAAGGTGACGCGTTGTCAGTCCACGCAACCCTCGCCGACGTCAACCGCCAGGAAGCCCCGACGCATGCGCCGCCCGACTCCGCTCCGCCCCATCACCACGCTTCTTTTCGCCCTCGCCACCGTCTGCGCGCTGGGCGCACCGCCCGTCGAGGCACGCACGCGCGACACGCTCAGCGCCGACGACGTCGCCTGGCTGCGCCGTGACGGCTTCGGCCTGGACGACGCCAGCGTGGCCCGCTACCGCGAACTCGGCCGCGGCCGCTATCTGGACGAACAGCTGGACGACCGCGGCGGCGATGACCTGCCGCCGGCTATCGCCCAGCTGATCCACGGCTACGAGGTGGTGAACACGCCGCCCGATCAGCTGATCGCCGCGTACCAGGCGGAGCAGGAGCGCATCAAGGACATGCCCGAGGGCGACGCCAAGGTGGATGCGCGCAAGGCGTTGCAGCAGCACGGCAACGACCTGCTGCAGGAAGCCCAGCAGGCCGCGCTGCTGCGCGCGGCCTACGGTTCCAACCAGCTGAAGGAACAGATGGTGTGGTTCTGGCTCAACCACTTCAGCGTGTACGGGGCCAAGGGCCGCGTACGCTGGGTCGCCGCGCGCTTCGCCGACGAAAGCATTCGCCCGCACGCGCTGGGCAAGTTCAAGGACCTGGTGATGGCCACGCTGAAGAGCCCGGCCATGCTCGAATACCTGGACAACGCGCAGAACGCCAAGGGCCACGTCAACGAGAACTACGCGCGCGAGCTGATGGAATTGCACACGCTGGGCGTGGGTTCGGGCTACACCCAGCAGGACGTGCAGCAGCTGGCACTGGTGCTCACCGGCGTCGGCATCGCGCCGCCCGCCGACAAGCAGCGCACTAATCCGAAGATGGCCTCGCTCTACGTGCGCGACGGCATGTTCGAGTTCAACCCGATGCGCCACGACTTCGGCGACAAGGTGCTACTGGGCCAGCACATCAAGGGCAGCGGCTTCGACGAAGTGGAACAGGCGGTGGACCTGATCACGCGCCAGCCGGCCTGCGCGAAGTTCGTCGCTACCAAGCTGGCGCGCTATTTCGTCGCCGACGAGCCGCCGCCGGCATTGGTGGAGAAGATGGCGCGCACCTTCCAGCGCAGCGATGGCGATATCGCCAAGGTGTTGCGCACCATGCTGGAATCCAAGGACTTCACCGCCGACAGCGGCAAGAAATTCAAGGACCCGATGCAGTTCGTGGTGTCCTCGGTGCGCCTGGCCTACGCCGGGCGCCCGGTGGTGAATGCACGGCCGCTGCTGAACTGGCTCAACCAGTTGGGCGAGCCGATCTACGGCCGCCTCACCCCGGACGGCTGGCCGCTCGACGCCGCCGGCTGGGCCAGCTCCGGCCAGATGGCCAAGCGCTTCGAGATCGCACGCGCCATCGGCACCGGCAACAACCGCCTGTTCGTGCCCGAGGGCAGCAACGGCGTGGCGCCGGGCTTCCCGATGCTGACCACGCGGCTGTATTACGACGCGATCGATCCGTATCTCTCGGCCGCCACGCGCGATGCGCTGGCCAAGGCCGCGTCGCAGCAGGAGTGGAACACCTTCCTGCTGTCGTCCCCCGACTTCAATTACCGCTGAGGTAGCGCCATGAACCGCCGCCAGTTCCTGCTCGCCGCCGCGACCGCCGCAGCCGCCGCGCCGATGTTCTCCTACTCCGGCCGCCTGTTCGCGGCGCCGGCCTCCGCGCCGCGTTTCCTGCTGGTGTTCCTGCGCGGCGGCTACGACTGCAACAATTTGCTGGTGCCGTGCGGCAGCGACTTCTATTACGAATCGCGCCCGACCATCGCCATCGCGCGGCCCAATGCGGCCGATGCCAACAGCGCCATCGCGCTCGACAGCCAATGGGGCCTCAACCCCGTGCTGCGCGACACGCTCTATCCGTTATGGCAGCGCAAGCAGCTCGCCTTCGTACCGTTCGCCGGCACCGACGACATGTCGCGCAGCCACTTCGAAACGCAGGACAACATCGAATCCGGCGAGCCTACCGGCCAGCGCACGGACTATCGCTCGGGCTTCCTCGCGCGACTGTCCGGCTCGCTCGCCAACGTGCCCTCCATCGCCTTCACCGATGCGTTGCCGTTGAGCTTCCAGGGCGGCGGCAAGGACATTCCCAACATCTCGCTGCGCGGCGTGGCCAAGCCGGCGTTCGACGAGCGCCAATCCGCCATCCTCGCCGAGATGTACAAGGGCACCTCGCTGGCCGCCGCCGCGGCCGACGGCCTGGAGCTGCGCCAGAAGGTCTCCAAGGACCTGGAAGACGAAATGATGAAAGCCAACCGCGGCGCGTCCACCGCCAAGAACTTCGCCGCGGAAACACAACGCATCGCCACCATGATGCGCGACCAGTACCGCGTGGGATTCGTCGACGTCGGTGGCTGGGACACGCACGTCAACCAGGGTGGCGCCTCCGGTGCGCTTGCCAACAATCTCACCAATCTCGGCCAGGGCCTGGCCGCCTATGCCGATGCGCTGGGCGACGAGTGGAACAACACCGTGGTGGTGGTGGTGTCGGAGTTTGGCCGCACCTTCCGCGAGAACGGCAACAAGGGCACCGACCACGGCCACGGCACGGTCTACTGGGTGCTGGGCGGTCGCGTGCGCGGCGGTCGCATCGCCGGCGAGCAGGTGGCGGTGAATGCGCAGAGCCTGCTGCAGAATCGCGACTATCCGGTGCTCAACAACTATCGCGACATGCTGGGCGGATTGTTCGCGCGGACCTGGGGGCTGTCACCGAGCCAGCTGCAGTCCGTGTTCCCCGGCGCGAAGCCGCGAGACTTGCAACTGGTGTAATCCAAGCCGCGGGCGCGTCTTCGGCGCGCCCGCGGCCCATGCATTACTTGGCCGAGACGACCTCGACGATGCCCGTCTGCCCGCTCTGCACGGTCTCCTGCTTCATCACCAGCGCGTAGTCGGGGCAGTACCAGTCCGTCACCTGCGCCACCATCGCCGGCGGCGTCATGGTGCGTCCGCCGGCCGTGACGGCCCCCATGCGCGTGGTTCGCGTGTAGCGCACAGGCCAGCAGGAAAGGCGGCCCAGGCGCGTGTCCAGCTGGGTAAGTGCGCCTACGACTTTCTCGGTAGAAGTCACCTTCACCGAAGGCACGTTCATCATGGCCTGCGGTACGCCGCGCACCTGCATATGCATGTCCATGTCGTAGCTGTCGCCCGGCAGGCGCTGGCCATCGTGAGTCACCACGCCGGCGTAAGCCAGCGACTCCAGCCCTTTCACGCCGAGCGTGCCCTGAAAGGCGGTGCCGCCGCCGTGCCCTGCCATCTTTGCCTTGTCGTCCAGCGCGACACCGGCGTGATCGTCCTTCACCACCACGCGATAGGTGGTCTGCGTCTGGTTCGGCACACCGATGGCGGTGGCGCTGGCGTCGACGGTGACATTGGCCTGGCAGCGGCCGGCGGTCTCCTTCTTCACTCCGTCCAGGCGCAGGCTGGCCTGCACGCCTGCCTTGCCCGACATGGCCAAACGCACCTCACCGCCATCGTGCATCCATGGGGCTTCGCACAGGCCCGCATGCGCGGATAGCGGCAGCGCGAAAAGGGCGAGCAGGGACAGGCGGCGGAGCGAGGCGGATAGTGTCTGGCGTTCCATGCGACTTCTTCAGTGGGGAGAAAGGCGCGCATCTCAGCAAAGCGCGGCGTCCAGGGCAACGGTCCCGGCACAGGCCGTTAACGTCGGCGATAGCGTCCCTGCATTACCGGCTCCCAGGTCACGCCGCCATCGAACGAACTTTCCAACGCCAACCCATACGTGCCATCGTCGCCGGGCGTGTAGACGTGCCGCGTCTGTCCGCGCGGCGAACTGCGCAGGAAGGTCAGCCGCTGGCCATCCCAATGCCCCGGCGCCGGCGCGGAAGGCACGAAGCCGTAGCTGTCGAACCAGAACAGCTGGAACTGGTCGTGCTCCGGCCCTGGCGCGATCACCGCATGCGCCAGCAACGCCGGCTGGCCATCGCGCTGTTCGCGATAATCGATCACCACGGCCTTGCCGCCCAGGTCGAGGCGCGCCTCCACGTCGGCCGTGGCCGGCCCACCCTGCCCCCAGCGCGTGGTGGCGATCTGCTCCTCGCCCGTCCAACGGCCGATCAGAAATTTCAGCGTATCCCGCATCGAAAGCACCTCGCGTGTCGGGCGTCAGGGTGTGCCCGGGTTGTCGTGGTTCAAGCGCAGGTCGCCCTGCCGCTCGCCGTCCTTCAAGCGCCAGCCATCGGCGAGCTTCAGCGTCCAGCCGGGGCCGGCGACCGTCCCCGTCCGCGCCGCGTCCTTGCCAGGAACGGCGACATACAAGTTCTTCCAATCCGGCGCGAGCAAGGCGCCTTCGGTCACCTCGATCGAGCCCCACTCTGCGATGACCTTCATGGTCGGATAGACCGTGCCGACATCCCCCAGCGATACCAGCGTGCTGGGATTGAACATGATCTGCGGCTTGCGCAGCGGCAACACGAGACGCGCCCCATCCACCAGCTGCGCACGGTAGTGTGCGATCTCCTGCTGGCGCCGCTGTTCGCGCGCATTCTCCGCGGCAAGCAGCGTCGCGCCGTCGTAGTCGGCGGCACGACGTTCGACCCCGGCCTCCGTGGCGTCGCCGGGCTTGGTATGCAACGCGGCGGCCAGCAGATCGGAGAGCGTGGCGTCGGGCTGCTCCCGAATCCGCTGCCGCCACGACGGCGCGTAGTGGTCGAGCAGCCAGCCATACGCGGGGCCGGTCGCATACTCGAACGACCGAATGTAGCTCGGCGCGGACACATGCGAAGTGAGATCCGCCTCGGTCAGCGCCTTGCGTTCCTCGGGCGATACTGCGCCGACGGCCACACCGGTGTACTCGGCCACGCCTTCGTTGCGCTCCAGCGCGCGTTCGGCGGCGGCGGCCTCGGGGAACTGGCGGTAGCGCGCGGCGCGGAACAGCAGCGCGTCGTCAACGCGGCGGCGGCGCTCCTGGTCGTCAGCGGCCGCCACAGCCTTGGCCAGCGCACGCCATTCCAGTTGCACGAGATAACGACCCTGCAAAGTGTCGAGCGCGTCGACCGGCGCGTCGGGCGCCGGTGCCAGCCCCACTTGCGCCTGGACGCGGTGGAACGCTTCGTGCGCCATCACCACACGGCGCTGGCCGGCATCCTCCGGCATCGGCCAGACCAGCTGGGACCAGCGCACGCCAGCCCAGTCCAGGGCGGTATTGGCGAAAGAAATGTTGTCGGGCAGGCGCCCGACGAACACACCCTGCTCGGCCTTGAGCAAGCCCTGCGTGTCCGCCTGATTGGCGATCACCCGGCGGGTGGCCGGGTCGACGAACATCGACGGCCCGCACAAGCTCTTGCCCCACAGCTTGCCGCCGTCGGCTTCGCACTGGCGATGCGCCTCATCGAACCAGGCCTTGGCCTGACGGGGCTCGAAAGGAACGGGCTCCGCCGCATGCGCGGCGGCGGCAACCGACAAGGACAGCGCAAGCACCAGACACGAGCGTGTACGACGCATAAGGCCTCCGGCGGGAAAAAGCGGGATCGGGATCAATCAGGAATCGCGCGAAACCAGCAGATGCTTGGCGATCATGCCGTGCATACGGCCCAGCGCCCGCACCAGGTGCAGCGTGGCGAACAGTAGCAGCACGCCGATGACGAACATCGCCAACGCATCGCCAAGGGTGGGCACGTGTTCGCCAAAACCCCAGTTGACGGTGACCGTGTCGTGGTTGAAGTCACCAAAGGTCCACGCCAGCGGCGCACCGGCCAAGCCGATCGAGGTCGCCAGCAAGGCCACCGTCACGGCGAAATAGGTAACGCCCAGCGGCAGCATCAGCACCATGTACAGCATGGTCGTCCAGGTGCGGGCGTCAGAGAACATCGCGCCGATGCGGCTCATCAGCGAACGGCCAGCCGGGGCATATGGCGGGCGGCGTGGCATGCGCACGCCGAGCATGGTCTCGACCAGGCGCCCCTCTACCAGCGACAAGGCTCTTACCGTGCCGAAGAACAGCACGATGAAGGGAATGCCGATGATCAGCACCGACAGGCCCGCCGACAGCGAGACGCCGGTCACCACCCAAGTGAAGTAGAAGATGCCCGTCGCCAGCGCGAGCAGCATGTAGAACAGTGCGCCCCAGGTGCGCGGATCGGCCGCCACGCCGAAGAAGCGGCCGATGAGCGTGCGGCGCTTCGGCGGTATCGGCGGACGCAGCGCGCGCTGGATCTTGATCTCCTGGTCGCGGTAGATCTCCGCCACTTCCTCCGGCGAGCCGTAGCTGCCCACGACCTTCGCAAGCATCTCTTCCTGCGACATGCCGGGATGTTCCTGCAGCTCGGCGCGCAGGTGTTCCTCGGCGTCATAAAGCGCATCCTGGATCAGTGCGGGATCCGCACCGCGCAGAGCGGCGCGCAGCTGCTCCAGGTATTCCGCGATGGTGCGCGGCGTGTTCATGTCACCCCTCCTTGCAGCACGTGATCGACCGAATCGCGAGTCGCGCTCCAGGCGGCGACCCACTCGCGCAATACTTCGCGCCCCAGCTTGGTAATGCGGTAATAGCGGCGCGGTGGTCCGCTGACAGACGGCTCGACTTCGCTGCCCAGCAGGCCATAGGCCTCCAGGTTGCGCAGTACCGGATAGAGCGCGCTCTGCTTCCCCGCCAGCACGCCCTCGCCCACTTCTTCCAGCCGCTTGGCGATCTGGTAGCCGTACAGCGGCTGCCGCGATTGCCCCAGCACCGCCAGCAGCACCAGCGACACGGTGCCCGCCGACAGCTCTTTCTGGAATTTCTTCAACAGCCCGGCGATGTCGTCGTCCATCTGGCTCACCCTTGGGGCTACTTAGCCTTGAGTGAAGCATAGGTCGAAGTTATGAATAGTCCATGCGCTGGAAGTCATGGCGGGTGGGCATGACTTGTGGGTGGAACCTCAGGACCCCGGGGCGCGCGATGGGTTAGCTCGATGCGACACGCTCGGCTACAGCGCAATGCGTCGCGGTCGCCGCCTCACCGACAGCCACGTGCCAACCACGAGCGCGAAGATCCCGCAGAGCCACGGGAAGACGTTGCCGATACGCGTATAGAGCGTTGGCCCGGGGCCCAGCGGCAGGTCGGCGACGATCATCGTCGGGCCCGTCGGTGCATCCTTTCCGAGAGCGAGCAGACGCCCCTGCGCATCGCTGGCGAACACCAACCCCCGATGGGCTGCCCGCACGATCGAAAATCCGCCTTCGACGCCACGCATCACCGACATGATGCCGTGCTGCCAGCCATCGATGCCCATGTCGCCCGCGGGCACGCCCATCAGACGGACGCCCTTGGCGGCGTCGGCGCGAATGGTGTCGGGAAAATCCATGTCCTTGCAGATCGCCATGGCACGGCCATCACTCAACCGGCCCGAGACACGCCCTGGCGTCAGGTTGTTCTCGAGACCGGGCACCGGATGGCGCTTGTCGTAGCGCTGCATCCTGCCATCGGGCGCGATCGCAAGCGCGAAGTCGGCGGCCGGCGTCTCGGCATGGAAGCCGGCAATGATCTGCACACCCGCCTCCCTGGCGGCGGCAACCAGTGGCGCAACGATCGCTTCCTGTCCGACAGCGATCGATGTCATGCCGCCTTCCGGCGTCACCACGAATCTGGCGCCGTCGCGGGCGGCTGCACGGATCTCGCGCGCATAGGTTTCGGTGACCGCGACAGCAGCGGGCACGGTCTTCGCCCGCCAGGAATCCCCTACGGCGGTCTCGTCGACGATCGCCGCCACTCGCAGCACGTCGGGCTGCGCTTGCGCGAGCCGCACGACGCCGAACACCCCATTGGCCGCACAGATCGCCAGCCCGAGGCCGACCGCCACCATGTTCCCCCGCGGCCGCAGCGCCATGGCGAGGGTGTTGGCAAAGAGACAGATCAGGAACGTCACGACGTACATCCCCAGGAGCGACGCACTCTGAATCAGGACGGGCGCAGACATCGTGCTGTAGGCGAGCGATCCGTAGGTGCCGTTCGGCGACGTCAATTCCAGCAGGAACTCGAAGACGGTCCAACACGCCGGAAACGCCAACAGCGTGAGCAGCGGCGACGCTCTGCGCTGCACGAAGCGCGCAAATCCGATCGCGACGCAAAACAACCCGACATCGACCACCAGAACCGACGCGAGGACGAGCGGCGGTATGAGGTGCAGGTAGGGAGACTGCAATATATAGCCCGCGCCGGCGAGTAGCGCGATGGCGCTTGCCCCGATGACTTGCCAGGTACGCGCCCGCCCATAGGCCAGCCACAACAGCGGCACGGGCGCGAACCAGACCAGAGACCACACGTGGTCATATCCCTGGGAGAGATAAAACATGATGCCGCTCAACACGGCGGCGAGCAGGGTAATCATTCGTTTTCTTCCCGGACGGTTTGAAGGAGTCGAGGAACTGCCGCTACGCCACGCGGCATAGCGCCTTGAACGGTTTGTCGCTCGCGAAACGCCCGGCGCACAGCCGGCTCACCCTTGGGCTATTAGCCATGAGTGAACCATAGTGCGAAGTTATGGATAGCGTATGCGCTGGAAGTCAGGGGGGGGTGACTTCCGACAGGCGTGTGGGCATGGCACCAATGTATGTGCGTGTTGCACAAACATTGGTGTCCGAAAAAGGGGCCGGAGGAAGTTAAGGCACCGGTGCCATGCAATAGATCCACACGGTTAACTACCTCCGTCCCGTTATCGGTCGGAACCCCCAGGAACGAACGCTCAAAAACGGGGTCAGGTTTACTTCCAGAGAAATCAAAAGCAAACCTGACCCCGTTTTTTCGCACATAGCGACCACCCACTGCTTAGCGGGTGATCGCTCTGCGTTAGTGATGAAGTGCGCGGTTGTCGGGGCGGAAGTTCCGGCGATGATCGCGGCAGGCGCGAGTCAGGTCGATTCAGTGGATGCGTCAAACCGCTCCTCAAAGTCCGTGAATCGAATGGCCCTAGCCATTTGCGACAGAAGTGCAAGCTCGTGGGTGGCCTTTTCGGGCGCAGCTCTGTCGTCAATGATAAATAGCAGGCGATCGGTATCGAACGCCTCTCGCTGCATCTGGAGAATCTTGCGAAGGCGTGCCGACACGGATAAAGCAACCGGTGCGATTGCGTCTACCAGTTTGCCGCCCCAGCGAAAATCGAATCGGAGCTCGTCGCCGTTCGACAAGCGGACGATTGGGCTCTTCTCGATCTCCCACGTCGGAGCCTTTCGCCTCATCAAGCGCTCCACCTCTCGGTTAAGACTTAGGTCCGAGTCGGCTGACGCGTAGTGCTCCAACTCCCAACTGGCGATCGAACATATCATCTGAAGTATTCGACCTCCAGCCATGCGCAGGTCGCCAACGGTGACACTGTATTCAAACGAACCATCATCGCGCAGTGCGAAGCCATGCCTTTCTGCCAGGTCGCCAAGTCCGCGCCAATTACGCCGATCCTCCAAGGCGTAACCAAGGCCGCGTAGTGCGAAGAGCCACAGACCATCATCCGTCACGATAATGTGATCGCCGTAACTGATCAAATAAAAGTCGAGCGGCGTTCCGTTCGGCAGAAGAACGGGCGTACTAACGTACAACGCGTGATTCCCCTGGGCTTCAACAGGTGCGCAATGCCAGCCCAATTCCCGAATGTATGTAGCGCAGGTCGGAATGCTCATTACTCTAATCCGAACAGATCATCGCTATACGGCGGTGCCAATCGTCTGTCGTTGTCCTCGCTGATCTTCGTATGCCGACGGAATCGAGCTATCCATCCCGCAAGGGAGCTTGGGTCTAGGTTGCACAGGACCCGCCGCACCGCGTGAGACAGTCCCTCAATGCGATCGTCTCCTAGGTGCAAATGGGGGCCAAAAATCTCCCCGGACTCATCTCGGTGGGAGCGCTTGTGGAATGGATACACTTCCAGGGTAAACACCCGGTGAACCCTTCCAGCGGCACGGTGCATTACTGCATATTTCTGGTAGAGGCCGAAGTTCCCGCGCTGCAACTCTCCCTCAAAAACGAGACCAGGAATGCTTACGCGATTTTGATCCAACAACGGGCTAGTCCCACGCAAGGCGCCTGCGTGGTTCTGGCGCTCGTTCCAATCGAGCTCCTCAGCCAGGAACTTGGCCTGCTTACACCAAACCCGGCATTGATCCAACCAGCCTTCCATGCGCCCCCCATTTTGTCAGACCCGCTAGCCTAGTATCGACACAAACGAGCGGATCGGAAAGGGCGCCCCCCCCCGGGCCTCAACCGGCGGACAAAAAGAAAGAACGGGATCAGAGTCATTGGCTGGAAATCGAACCGTACCCAACTAGTCGAGTCCGTTGCGTGCCAAGGCATAATCGCCTTGACTGGCAGGCTTGGCGCGACCTTAAGCCCTCACCAACCATCAGTGACGACTGATCGCCCGCCCGATCTCTCGATACGCCATCTCATCCATCTCGCCGCGACGATCTTCCAAAAGCGCCAAAAGGCTCGACCGCCGAGCCTCTCCTAGCGGCGCATAGCGACCGCTATCGGCAATCCAGTCGCCCAGAGCCGCCGCACGCCAAAGGAGCTCCTGCTCGCCGCTCGGCCGGATACTCAGTATCAAAGCGAGCCTGTCCCAATGGCCGAGCTCTCGCATCAGCGCTCTCAAATGCTTCCGAGTCGTTGAGGTGGCCGTCTCGGCCGTCAGCGCGGCCATAAGACGCCGCGTGTCGAAACGGACCATCCCCTTCCTTATCGAGTCGGCCACCTCCATGTGCGCCTTTTCCGACGGCGTAGAAAGTAGCCCAAGAAACTCTTCATCGGAGAACTCACCACCTGCACGCAGCACGCCTCGCATACACCAAAGACGAACAAGCCCTCTCGGGTATGGCAACCATCGCTTGAAGCGGGGAATGTCCTCCTCGCGCGCACGGTCAACCAACGATATCAAAGCGCCCAAGGTCGGCCGATGCACGTCGCTATCGATGACTTCGCGCCAGTATTCGATCGCTTCTTCCGAATATCTCTCTTTCAATAGAAAAGCAGCCAGAGACCGCACCCCCGCCGACTTATCTCCCAGCATCCGATAGATCACTTCGCGGGGCAGTGATGCATCCAACTTCGCCAGCATGCGAAGCGATTCACGCCTGATGACGGGGTGACGTGCTTTTACGCCGAAACTCGCCAACTCGCGTGCGCGTGCCTCGCCGTCCCGATGTCCCGAATATCGAAGCGCGGAAAGGGCAATCCTCGGGCTGGCGTCTCTGATCGCCAATTCCAAAAGATCGAAGCCAAGCGACACACTCACATCGAGTGCCTTTTCGTACGCCCAGGTGCGAACGGCGACGTTTTGGCTTTGCAAAAAGTTCAGCAGAAGCTGCGGTGGCTCGCCGCGCAATATCCGGCCTTCTACGCAACGACTAAACCATTCGCGATCCACTCGCTCCCGTGACGTCAACCGAATGGCGAGCGGCCAAATATCGACGAGATCACTATCGTGACAAAGTTCCAGAAGCCTCGCCGCTGTTTTCTGGGCCACTTGCCTGACCATGGGAACCCAATCCGCGCATCGGATCAGCGCAGCGGCGAGAGTCAACTTCCCAGGAAAATCGGGAAGTAAAGTGAGCGCCCTCTCCCGGATACGTCCGTTGTGATGCCCGGCAACCAGGAACAGCAAAGATTGGCGCACCGAGGAACTCATTGCCGATGTCGCAATATCCGCAACTATGTTTTCAGGCCAATCTCGAAAGGCTACACCGTAATAGGACCTAAGCCGTTCATCGATGTCGAACAGGCGTTCAATCGGCTGCGTCTCGAGGAACGTCGCCATGGGCGCCGTCGCGGCATGGCTGCCAAGCGGCCGCGCATGTTGAAGCTGCGAGCTCAAAAAGGAGTCGGGCAAGAACCCCTGAGGCTCTCGACCATCTGAACGATGCATCCAGAGAGGCTTGAAGAATTGCTTCCAATCTTTCGACACGACGTCGTTCCTTGATATCGGATGAGCGCTGTATCCGGGACTTTATAAGAACCGTGATACGCCGTTTGAAGCACGGATATTAGCCTCCGTCGTGCTCGACTCCGACATATCCCCCAGTCCATGCCCTACAGACAACCCGAACCGCTTTTTGTTAGCTTCGTAGACGTTGTCCGCGCTGTATCGCAAGACGCGTTGCGGGCAACCATGGCAGCAATGCTGCGAGAAGCGCGGGCCGCAGGAGTAGCAGCTCCTACGACCCGCTAACCATCACCAACTAGCATGGAGTTGATCATGGCTGACCCAGATCATACGGCACCCGCGCGCCCGCCGATCCCCTCGGCGACATCCTCACCCTCCATCCGGGCCGTTCGCACCCTTCGCGGACACGGTTGAAGCACCGGGCTTAAGTGTTTTTCGTGGACTTTCTTCCTAGCCGTGAAACCCGGCACGTTGCCTTGCGCAACGACGAAACGCACTGGCGCCCTACCCCACTTCTCAATCAAGCCGCCCGGCGCCCAGTCAAGGGCCGTCGGTGAACCTTCGAGTCCGTGTGATCGCGGCACGCCCGACTGTATCGGCGTGCCGCACCTGGACCGAGGCGAGGCATCACTTCAGGAGCTTAAGGACATGAACCTGTTTGGAGAACGCTGGCTGGCGCGCAACGCCGACTATTACGCCGACCCGAATGCCTCGCCGCACGACTTGCTGAGCGATGCCACCGAGTGGTTGCAGTACGCGCGACACACCATTCGATTGCTTGCCGACCTTGTCGACGAATCGGATGAACTGGACACCCACCGTCTGTCCATCTCCTTGGAAGGCATCGCCGCGATGACCGCCATGGGTATCCGCTGCGCAGCGCTTGCGCAGGGTCGGCTGCAGTGGATAGAACTCAAAGAGGCCATGAAGTCCGCGCCCGGCGACGCGCATCCGCCCGAGACGCCACCGAGCGGAGGAAACGCGGCATCCGATCAGGATTGAACAGGATCGCCTCTCTTGCGAGGGCCGCCAGCTCCCGCCGCATCAAAGCCTGTGTTCCCGCCCCCAGGCAACCAACCCGGCCAGCAATCCGCAGCCCCCCCCCGGCGCTCGCAAGGAGCGCCGGATGCGCGGTCAGTCGCGGCCGGCGGAGCGCTCCCCGAAAAAAGGGCCGGAGGCAGTTAAAGTAGCGGGGCCACGTATGGGACCAAGACGCTTAACCAAAACAGGGTCAGGTTTATTTCCAGGGTCACCAAAAGCAAACCCGCCCCATTTTTTGGACAACGTTCTTGAAGATGTTGCGATGGTCCGGGGAAGAGGAACGGATCGACCTTTGTCTCGCCATCCGCGATCGACAAGGTCGAGCCATGGCATCCACGCAGGGGAGGACGGCCGCCGTCATGAGTAATGAAGAGAAGAAGATGAGAGAGCAGCTGCACGCCTTGGCTGAGGCAAATCGTCAGGCCGCGAAGTCAGGCCATCAGCAAGAGCTGCGCGTAAGTCAAAAAGCCCTGGCGGAGCAATTGAACAAGTTCTACGCCACCTCCCCGTACCTGTCTCATCTCGACCTTACTGGCATCAACCTCAACGGCTATAGGGAACCCATTCGCTGCCGTCTGGACACCGCATGGTTCCAGGGCGCGGATCTGACCCAGGTCGACTTCACGTTATCTCAGTTTGACCACAGCAATTTCACAGGCGCGACGCTTGACCGCACCGTGATGACACAAACGCGCCTGCAAAGGTGCTTCTTTGACAAAGCCATTATCGATGACGCTGATTTTCGGCGTGCCACGCTCCACAATTGCACCATGAGCTCAGTCGTTTTTCGTCGGTATCCGCAGGTCAAGGAAGCGAATATGGAAGGCACCCACGTGAGCCAGATCTTTCTTGACTATTTGAAGAGCCTGGCGGATTACGACCGCCCCACCCGGCTACCCAAGGTGCGTATAGGCCCCACCGAAGCGGACGACTAAGGGTATGTATCGATGTGCTGCATAGACGTCCGCGGGTTTGCAGGGCACTCGACCTTTATCGTCAGAAAGTCCCCGTGGATATCATTCGGCGAAACAGGGGCTGGAGGCAGTTAAGGTGGCGGGGGCCACGCGCTGGACCAACACGCTTAACTATCTCCGGTCCGTTATCGAAAGTACTACGAGATCTCGCGTATCCAGTGGCCATCCTTGGTATGCCTTGCGGCCGATGCGCTCCTGGGCGAAGGGAAACTTCGCCTCGAGCGATTAGCTGAACTCGGCCGGCTTCAAATCGGGATGCTGCGCATACAGCGGATTCATGATTTCAAGAAGCATCTCGCCCATGACTCTCCCAACCGCCAAGCGATAGCGTTTGAATTCGTCTTCTGGACAGCTCTTCATGACCAGAGCAATCGATTCGTCCAAGTTCGCACCGAATTCAAGCATTAGCTCGCTGATCTGCCTGGCCACTTGTTGATTGCCGATCATATATTCCCCATTTACCCAGTCTGCTGGGCGCCTATGGACCTTGGCGAGCTTTAGCGATACTCGACGCTCGACGCGAGACTCGGGTACTTCTTGGACATCTCGTCCAGACACTGTTTCATGATGCTGGCATCCTCCGGGAGTAGCTCGGCAAACCCCTTCCAGCCGATGAACTGAAGCTTCTCCGGCATCTCGATCAGGACCGTAATCGCGTCCCAGAAAGCATTCCAGTTTCGGCCATACCACCCAGGAAAACCCAGGGAATCCCTCAGAAGAACCTGCAGCTCCTCCGGTGTTGCAACACCGGAGAGATCCAGAACAATCAAGCCTGGCCTTTCCTCTGACTTACTCAAACTGGCGGACTCCTGGCTAGATCAGGAAATGCGTGGCACTTGTCGAAGAAGGTCCGCTATAGGTTGCGACTTCAGCCGGTCGTTGCAACACACTATAGACGCGCAGGCGGAAGGAGTATTGCAACGACCGGCTGAAGTCGCCGTCGAAAGCGGACATTCCAAGTATGTAGCTCGGGACCCTAAGCGCACATCTCGCCGGCGTATGTATCTGGGGTATTGAGCAAGACTGAGCCATCGCGGCAGTCAATGAAGCGGCAGAGGACGGGCACCTGACCGATCGCCAGGGCGCGAGACAGTACCCCCCTTCAGCGCGCAGAGGCATCCCGCAACAACCGAGCCCACTTCTTGGAGGTGTTCGATAGCGGCAGAAGGCCTTGATAGACCTCTTGACCGATCGGGGTCGCCGCATAACCGCCCTCCACCTTCTCGACCAATCCCGCCTCCCTGAGCTCCCGAAGCCGGGTATTGAGCACCGCGGGAGAAATGGATTCGCACGCGGCTTCCAGTTCGCGGAAGGTGCTCACCCCTTGCTTACTGAGCGTCCATAGCACGCCCATCGCCCAGCGCCGGCCGAGAAGATCGAACAGCGCCATGATCGCGCTGCCGCTTCGCGAGCCGCGAACCGAGGTACCGGGTGCGGGAATCCTTGCCATGTTGCTACCTCGCTTGTACCCGCCTCGGAGCGGATGCTATGTTTTTCATAGCATACTATCGGAGGCAGGCGGTGGCGAAGCTCTACATAGGCACGAAGAACGCTTCCAGCTGGGCCATGCGCGCGTGGCTCGCCCTGAAGTCTTCGGGCTATGCGTTCGAAACGGAGCTAATCGATATCCGCAGGCCGCAGCGCTTTCCCAACCTGGCCCGCATCGCCGCCCTCTCCCCCTCGGCCACCGTGCCCTTGCTCGATACCGGCCATACGGTGATCTACGACTCCTTGGCGATCATGGAATTCGCCAACGATGTCTGCCACGGCGCGTTGCTGCCAACCGACATCGAAGCGCGCGCGCATGCCCGGTCCATCGTCGCCTGGCAGCACGCGGGGCTTTCCTCGATCTGCCGAAGCATTTCGTTCGAAAGCGCTTTCTATCCCATCAAGCGCCGCCTTACCCCAGGCGAGCTTGCCGAATGCGCAAGACTGTTTGCGCACTACGAGGAACTGCTGGCGCGTTACCAGGGCCCCTATCTGTTCGGGTCACTGTCCCTGGCGGACCTCATGCACGTCCCAGCTGTGATCCGGCTGACCCGACACCGCCTGGATAGGGAACGGTGGCCGCGCGCGGCGCAGTGGACGCAAACACTGCTCGCCCATCCCCTGGTGGACGAGTGGATGCAGGAAGCCGACCAGCTACCGCATATCTGGTACGACGAATATCTCGGCGGAGCCCCTTGGCCCTCGGAAGCGGACACGTACTGGATCGAGACGCATCGCGGCCAGGGCAACTGACAGCGGCCTTCCCAACCCTCGATCGGGCTTACCTGGCTTGGGGCCACGGCGACCGCAGAATCCTGCTGCAGAACCGGCAGATGCCCGCGACAGTATCCAGCCAATCATCGGCAGATAGACTGGTACGGCATTCAATCGCGTGGCGTGGTGACAGGGCCCAATGCCACGATCGACTCAAAGGGGGAATCCATGACCAAGTTCCATGTTCATTTCAACGCTGCCGATATGGACGGAAAGGCTGTTCTCGTTTTTATCAAGCCAGAGTCGCCTCAGCGGAACAGCCGTATCCATGCCTGGCAAGTATTGACCGGGACGGAAGGATTGCCGGAGTTCTTCCACTACGAAAACCATGTTGACGTCAATGTGACGCCCATACGTAGCGAGCCAAGTACTCCGCTCACCCCCAATACGGTCAGCATCGCGCCGGGCCAACTGTATCAAGCCGTATCCATGGATGGACGCGCGTTCGTACTGCGCCTTTGCCCGCCGTCGTTGACCCAGTCCAAGCTGTCCCCTGGACAATGCGGCGTCATGAACGCGGTCACTCCATTCATGGAGCTCGATTGCCACTGGTTCGTCGATAACCGACCGGTAGTCACCATGCCGCACGTAGACACGAACATGACGGTGAGCTTCGAGTATCTCAACCACTTGTATTTCACGGTTGCCAAACCACCCACCGCCGGCCAGACCTACTCAGTCAAGGATTTCTCCCCCATGACCCGATATGTGATCCCGCCCCGCGCTCAAACAGTCGACGTTGATCTCACGTGTGAGAACGGACGGTGGGCGTTCGACTTTTCGAGCAGCAGCTGATTTGCCGAAGGTCCGCGCCGGGTCGGAAGCGGCCAGGCAAAACGGGGCCGGGTTTACTTCCAGAGGAACCCAAAGCAAATCTGCCCCGTTTTTTGTCGGACCGACTGGCATCGGGGGTGACGCACAGCCTTATTCACGATGCCGTGGAATGCTGCCCTGGCAGTTGATGCATCAATGGGATCGAACTTCATACTGGGCTACCACTGGATCCATTGCCATGAATAACTCCATGCTGCACGAATCCATCATCTCGTTCTTTCTCGAACACCAGCGCGCTCCTACCGTACGCGAGATTGCCAAGCGTTTCGCCTGTGACCCAATGGATGTACGAATTGGTCTGCGAGCGTTGGCGGAATATCACGGTGTCGTATTGCATCCCCATTCGGATGAAATCTGGGTTGCCCACCCCTTCTCCGCAGCACCCACGACATTCGTGGTTCGCTCCGGCCCCCACACCTGGTGGGGAAACTGTGCGTGGTGCTCTTTGGGCTTGGCCCACCTGGCCGGCGGTACGGCAACTATCGAGACTCGAACAGGGGCACTAGACCGGAACGCCTCGATCCGAATCGAGGGCGGAAAGGTGATCGACACTGATTACGTTGTTCACTTCCCCATCCCGATGCGGCATGCATGGGACAACGTAATCTATACCTGTTCCGTCATGCTGATGTTTCAGAACGAGGCAGAGGTAGACCAATGGTGTGCCTCGCGTGGCATCCCGAAAGGCGACGTACGCTCTATCGAGCAGGTATCGCGTTTTGCCGCCGAATGGTATGCGCACCACGCAGACCCCGATTGGAAGAAATGGTCGATACGAGAAGCCAGCGATCTGTTCCAGCGCCATGGATTGACTGGGCCAGTCTGGGCGTTACCAGAGGAATTGGAGCGCTTTTGAATTACGAGCACCAAGCAGCCGTGACATCTCCGCTTGGAGTCGACGTTCCTGCGCTCCCTCAAAGTCCGCTTCGAATTGCGACTTCAGCCGGTCAACGCAACACATTGCTGGAATCGTTCGGCCAGAACGGGAGTGGGTTCACTTCCAGAGGAACCGAAAGCAAACCTGACCACGCTCTGTGGATTTCAGCACGGCGGCGTCTTTTGGTTAGGGCAAATGACGAATCTTGGGCAACCCATATCCGCACCCCCGATAAGCATCGGAGAAGTGCTCAGGTGGCGTCAGGAACAGAACCGCGTGACTGAGGCGCTTGTCGGCGAAGCTGCCCTCAAGGCGCCCACGCAGCATGCGCACGTGGTTGTTAGGCGGGGGTAACGCGGGGGAACGGAGCGGACATGATATCCGGCGCAGCCCAAGGGCTTGCCGACGTGTTACGGTGGCGTAACAGAGGAAAGCGCATGTTGAGCACGCATCGCGGCTCGGATGGGTGTGCCTCCGACACGACAGGCATGGTGCGGCTGATGCATGTTCATGCCAGACGGCTCATTGAGCACCCATGCCACCAAGCCTTGCCTGCCTTTGTGCTCCGCGGTCTTCGAGAGACCATCACTGCATCGATGCTCCCTCGCCAAGGAAGCTGTCATGACCAACATATCCGGCAAGACCACCAATGGCTTTACGTACGAAGGCGAGTACGAGCTCATCCGCTCGGATCGTGTCAGGTGGAGCGCCCCCTACCGGCGTGATGGAATCTTCTTTGGGATGCGCCATGGCGGCATCAATGAACTTCTGGACGTGTCGCCGGAAGAGGTTCAACAGGCCGTGATGGACGACATCGAATTTGCATGGAATTCACCCGGCTGACCGCATGGCCTCGTGCGATGGTCGCCCAATCGGGCCTGATTATCAGGCTTCGGATCCATCGCTTCTCCTCGGCGCAGAGACAAGGCGATGGCTCAACCGCCCCCCATCCCCACTACCACACCCAGGAACGCTTCATTGGCAAAGACAAACTACTCTTTCGAAAAACGCCAGCGGGAAATTGCAAAGAAGAAGAAGCAGGACGACAAGCAGGCCAGGAAGGTCGCATCGCGCGATGGCGCCCAAACGGAGCCTGCGGCTGGAGCAACAGCCGCCAAGAGCACTCGAGTCGCACCCTAGCCAAAAAAGGCACCGGTCAAGTGCGCTTGAAGCAAAAAAAGCCCGGCACAAGGCCGGGCTCTTTTCGTACGGGCAAGGATCCTTAGATCGTCTGCACTTGTTCCGCCTGCAGGCCTCGCTGGCCTTGAGTCACGGTGAAGGACACCTTCTGACCCTCAGCCAGGCTCTTGAAGCCTGAGGACTGGATCGAGCGGAAGTGAACGAACACGTCGTCGCCACCCTTATCTCGACTGATAAAGCCAAAACCCTTGGCGTCGTTGAACCACTTGACGGAACCGGTTTCAGTCTGGGACATGCTTATTTCTCCTTGGAACGGATAAAGCCGCATAGCGGCGGAAAAGCTGGTCGCAAGGAGGAAGAAGGGGAACAACGGTGTAGTGAAAAGCCATCTACAGCATCGGGCCACAATTCATGGTGACCCTCGAAACTCAGCCCCATCACATTACAGGTCATTACGCCCAAGAGCAAACAGCGCGGCGAATCCTGTTCAGGGGGGTGCTCTATCGCGCTCATCACAGCACAGGTCTGGAGGAGGTGGGGTCGACAGCATCAAGCGGATGAAGCGCGGTAACCGATCAGACCTGAGCAAGATTCCTTCTCCCGCGATGCTGCCAGCTCCCGCCGCATCAAACCCTGTAGCCCGCCTCAAGAAACCAGCCCGGCCAGTTGCCCTCCCCCGGTTGCTCGGAGGAGTGCCAAAACGGGGGCGGGTTTACTTCCAGAGAAACCGAAAGCAGACCTAACCACGTTTTTTCCTTGCGATCTGAGTGTGTGCTGGAGTGATCATGTTTAACGATTCGAGTGGTTGCCGCATCGTCGGCACTACATATAGCTCGAGACATCGACGATTTTCACTCACGCTCGCTCCACCAGACGGCGGGTTTGAATTCAGTGTGGCTTTCACTGAAGTTGCTGCGTATCTCTTTCGGGATACTAATTTCGATGTCATCGCTTCAATTTGTCGCGTGCCTCTGCGTGATCTTATCAATCAGGATTGGGAACAGATCACTTTTGCTGATCGATCGGGGCTCTGGCCTGGGCGACTTCCCACTAGTCCAGCCGAAGCAACTGCATTTGCTTCTCGCCTTGGGCTCCAGGGATTTTCCATTGTCACGGAGTCCGGCCCAATCGCATGGGCAATAAGCAAGGATTTTGTGCTACTGGGTCGTCGACAACACAGCTGAAAGACCGTCAAGGAGATCTAACTTTGTAGTACTGATAGTCAATAATGTGCCGCTGAGAGCACCGGACGCAGCCGCGATCATCCCAGCGAGGCGCTTCAGGGCGATGCCCATGAGTACTCCATGATCATCGATCGAACGACACGAGCGAACCTGTCCAGCGCAGCCAGCGCCATGGTCGAGTCGACGCGACACGCACCGATTGGAAAGGCGAGGCGGCTCCGTGAAGCCGCCCGGAAGATCAACGGTTCTTGTGGCTTTGCTCGCCGGCCTTCACGTGCTGCTCGTGGCTTCCGCCACGCTGCCCGCCGGCATCGGCCTGCTTGGTGTCGGTGTTGCTCTGGTTCTTGTGGCTCTGCTCGCCAGCCTTGACGTGCTGCTCATGTGTGGCGTGGTCGCCGCCTTGGTTTTTGTTCGACTCAGGCATGAAACGTACCTCCAGTGATCGCGCACGGTTCGGGATCGAGGCGCCTGTGCGCTCAGCGCCTAGGGGCGGACATTAGGGTGTCGTCCCTCTAGGCCGCGTGGGCTTCGCCTCAAGGAATCATTCACAGCCTCGCTGTTTCGAAAGCGAACTCATGACCAGGCAGGCCACGCGGCACATCACGCCACGCCGGTCAGTGCGTGGGTGACGGCTTGGCTGAAACCGTCCAGCGCGAAGGGCTTGGCGATCATGGTCATGTTCGGCCCCAGGAATTCCGATCGCACGGCTGCGCTTTCCGCATAGCCGGTCATGAAAAGCACCGGGACGGACGGATACTTCTCGCGGAACAGCTCGGCGAGCTGCCGCCCATTCATGCCCGGAAGGCCGACATCGGTCACCAGCAGATCGACATGGCTCAGCGAAGCAATGTGCGATATCGCTTCGGTGGCATCGCGCGCGACCACGACCTCGTAGCCGAGCTCCTCCAGCAGGAAGTTGACCAGCAGCCTCACCTGGCCATCGTCCTCGACCACCAGCACGAGCTGACCATGACCCGCCACCGCAGTCGCCGCCTCCCCGCGCGACGCGGCTTCTGCGGTGACTGGCGAGACCGGAAGATAGAGCGAAAGCGTGGTCCCCTCGCCTGGCGAGGATTGCAAGTCGATGCAGCCCTTCGATTGCTGCACGAAGCCATAGATCATCGACAACCCCAGTCCCGTGCCATGCCCGATAGGCTTGGTCGTGAAGAAGGGTTCGAAGACGCGCTCCTTGACGGCCGGCTCCATGCCGACACCGGTGTCCGCGACTTCGACCACTACGTATCCATCGGCGTTCGCCTCGCGATCATCGCGGAGAAACGGCATGGACGGCGCGAACCGGGTGGCGATCCTGAGCCGTCCGCCATCGGGCATGGCATCCCTGGCGTTGAGGCATAGATTCAAAAGTGCGCTCTCGAGCTGGTTGGCATCAACCAAGGCCAGATCCAGGCGCGGTGCCAGGTCGATCTCGATCCGTATGCGCTCGCCCAGCGTCTGCGACAGCAGCATATGCATCGACTGCACCAGCGCATTCACATCGACTGGGCTCGGATCGAGCGATTGCCGCCTGGAGAACGCCAACAGGCGTTGCGTCAGCGCTGCGGCACGGCGCGCGGATTCCGTCGCCGCCCGCACCACCCTGGTGGTTCGCTCATCGTGCATGCGGATGGCGACGATATCGAGCGCGCCAATGATGCTGGTGAGCATATTGTTGAAATCGTGCGCGATGCCTCCGGTCAGTTGCCCGACGGCCTCCATCTTCTGCGCTTGCCGGAGCGCCGCTTCGCTTTCCAAGCGCGCCTGCATTTCCGCGCGCAGCGCCGCGGTGCGCTCTTCGACCCGCTTTTCCAGCCTCACGGCCGCCTGGCTGATCGTTTCCAGCGCCTGCTTTCGCTCGGTGACATCGGCCGCGAACAGATGCACGCCATCGATACGGCCGTCCTCGATGGTCCGCGGCAGACAGCGAAGTTCGGTTTCGCGCCGCCTGCCGCCGGGGAGCGACAAACTCAACTCGATCTGCGCGACTTCACCTGCCAGCGCGCGACGCATGGCGTCTTCCTGCGCATCCCACGCGGCCTTGCCGAAGACCTGCTCGACCGTCCGCCCCAGCATATCCGCCGGGTCGATGCCGAACCATTCCCGGTATGCCTGATTGGCGAAACGATAACGACACGCCGTATCGAGCAGGGCGATCAGCACAGGCAAGGCATTAGTGATGCGCCGCAGTTCCGCTTCGCTCTCGGCCAGCGCCTTGCGGCTGGCCGCCAGGTCCTCCATCCGATCCTTGATCTCGAACTGTTTCTGGCGGGATCGCATGGCGGTCTCGACGGCGCTCAGCAACGAGGCCGATCCGACCGGGCGCTCCAGCTCGATGACATTGAGAATGGTGTGCGGCAGAGGCGACACATGGATTTCCCGTCCGGTCCGCGCGGACTGGAGAACGATGAACGGAATGTCCGACCACGCCGGCTGGGTGGCGAGAGACCGCTGGACCGCGTCCGTACCGCTCTGCAGCGCTTCCTGAGTCAGGATGACGATGCCGGTCTGCTGGTCGATATGCGCGGCCAAGGTTATCTGGTCCGGATAAAGCGCGGCCTGGTAGCCGTTCTTCCTCAAAACCTCGACGAGGCTTTCGCCGTCGCGCTGCCAGGGCGCGACGACATCCACCCGATGGCCGCGCGCGGCGTCGCTAACCATCCCGGTTTTCCAGCAGCGGGCCGGCCTCCCCGAGGAATTCGGGCGTGCCCGTGAGCACTCCACGAAAATCCGCCAGCGGCTCGCCTACCCGCAGGCCGCGGCTGTCGATGTGCAGCTCGCGAATGGTGTCCTCGTGCTTGCCTGCGCGGTTCTTGACGACGGAGATGGCTTTCCGGATGCGGCCCGCTGCCTCGAAGAACCGAAACAGGACTACCGTGTCGGCGATATAGGACACATTGAGCTGGCCGGTATCCAACGAGCCAACCAGCCCGAAGAGCGGGTTGATCAGGAAGGTCGTCACGCCGGATTGATTGAGAAACGCCAGCAGCTCATGCATCTGCAGCAGAAGATGCTTCTCCTGCGGCATGGCGGAGAGGTAACCGCTCAGGCTATCGATCACCACCATGGAACACCGCCGCTCCTGGACCGCGCTGAAAACCCGCCATGCGAACTCGCCCGGCGGCATCTCCGCCGGATCGACCTGCGTAATCTGGAGCAGCCCCTCCTCGATGTAGCGGGCCAGCGGGATACCCATGGCCTCCGCTCGGTTGAGCAACGTGCCGATGCGCTCATCGAACTCGTACACCTGGCAATGCTCGCCACGGGAGCAAGCCGCGCCGACGTATTGCATGGCGAGCGTAGTTTTTCCCGTGCCGGCCGGGCCGGTGAGCAACGTGCTGGTGCCGCGCAGGAAGCCGCCTCCACTCAGGTCGTCGAGATGCGCGACACCGCTGAGGACCGGCCCATTGCTGAAATCGGCGTGATGATCGGCCGCGATGAGCCGGGGATAGACCTCCACGCCTCCCGTCCGGATGCTCAGATCGTGATAACCGGCCATGAAGGGCTGGCCGCGCATTTTCTGCACTTGCAGGCGCCGCCGGGCCGCGCCGAATTCCAAGGCGAAGCGTTCCAATGAAATGACGCCATGGCTGATGCTGTGCAGATGCGTGTCGCGATCCCTTCCCTCGCTGGTCAGGTCGTCGATGAAAAGCACCGTCGCATTACGCGGCGAGAAGAACTGCTTGAGCGCCAGGACCTGGCGACGGTAGCGCAAGGGATCCTGGGCGAGCAGTCGAAGCTCAGACAGGCTGTCGAATACGACGCGCCTGGGTTCGAGCCGCTCGACTTCCTGCTTGATCAGCGCGATGGTTTCGCCGAGTTCGACTTCCCACGAATGAAACACGGATTGGTTGCGTTCCTCACCGAGTACCTCGTCGACCGACGAAAGCTCGATGAGGTCGATGCCGGTCAGATCCCAGCCGTGCGAAGCGGCCACCTCCCTGAGCTCCTCCGAGGTCTCCGACAGCGTGATATAGAGGCACCGGTCGCCTGCCTTTACGCCCTCTCGCAAAAACTGCAGCGAAAGCGTGGTTTTTCCGGAACCCGGCTGACCTTCGAGCAGGTAAAGGTGGCCTGGGGGAAGTCCACCTAGCAACACGGCGTCCAAACCGGGAACACCAAAACTGCAGCGAGGGGATGACGGCATAGGAAGGCCCGTTCTGCAGGAAAGCCTTGTATTTTTGGGAAACGAGTTAACAACCACGTTGATATGGCGTGAATCGCCTTTGCACATATGGCATCGGCGGCCGAGCGCAGGAAGCCGCCCAGCCGCCTCGCACCTGGTTCGACGAATATCTCGGGGAAGAGCTAAGCGAACTCATCGTGACGAGCCGCGTCACGCGCCACCCAGTCGCCAGACACGCTATCCGGCGTGACCCTCAATCGCTCTGGCCATTCCACGACCGCGCCATGAATCGCCCCTTGCCGCCCGCCAGCACAAACATGGCGCGCTCGAGATGGCGTGCCTTCGCGTCGGCAGATTTCACCTGCTCGAAATAGCGCAGGATTTCTTTCTTCAAACTGGGCGTCAACGCCTCCCAGGCTTCACGCGCGACGGGGTGGCTTTCCAGCGCCGCAGCGAAGGACGCCGGCATCGGATGGGCAGGTCCGCTTCGATAGTCCTTATCGAACGCCAGCTCCACTTCGACGACATCGCCCACCTTGCACGCTGCCGCTTTGCGTACCTCGGCGTGCAAGTACAGATAAAACGACCCATCGCCGACCGGCATCATGTTGATGCGCCACCACGCTTCCGGCTTGCCGTTCACCCGTGTTCGCACGGGCATCGGCTTGCGCCACCCTTGTTGCAGCCGGCTCGCATCCTTGGCGCTGACCAGCACATAAGGATTGATGTTGTTGATCTCGATCGTGGATCGAAAGCAAAGAGCGCTCACCTGATTCGTCACTGCACATCCCCGAACGCGGCCCTACATTGAAGCGGCGCCATGGCTGGTGTGATCGCTCCAGAGCATACGCCGATGATCGAAGGGCTCCGCTCCGACAGATCGCGCGGTCCAGGCCCTTGCGCTGCATGACGCTGGCACAGGCACGATCGCAGCGGATCGACCTAAGCGAAGCCATGGCATCAAGCACCGATATGATGCATCCGCTGACGCGCCACCGGCCAGGCAGGCCGCATCGCCCCCCTCACCCGGCCGGCTGCGCGATACGCAAGCGCGGCCGGCCCTGCACCGATTTGAGCGGGAAATAGGTCTCGTGTGACGTCGGGTCCACGGCGACAACGTGGGCGTTGGGGCCATATGGCGCCGTGCCAAGCGCTTTCACGGTTCGCGCCTTGACCTCGAACACCGAGACTTCGCCCGATTCGCCAGCCACGTAAAGCCGGCCGAGCGCGGGATCGAAGGCGAGCACGTCCGGATCGCCGGCGACATCGAAACGCGCCAGCACCTGCCCGCTCTCCAGGTCGAGCACAAGCAGCTTGTCGTTGCCTTCGCACGCGATGAAGGCGAGTCGGGACGCGGCATCGATGGACAAGCCGTGGTTGCCTTTCGCGCCGGGCAGGTCGATGCGGCGGATGACCTTGTCGGTGGCAGGGTCGATCTCCACCAGCTGCCCGCGCGTCTGCACGTTCGCAAAGATGTGCTTCATCACCGGGTCGTATTGCGTGTTGCCCACGTCGCCGCCCAACGGGATGGTGGCGATCCGGGCGTTGCTGCGCACGTCGATCACCGTATCGGTGCCGCCGTGTTCGTCGGATACGTAAAGCTTGTGCGCCTCGGGCGCGTAGGCCATGCCATCGGGGTAATCGCCGCCCGGGATGCGGGCGACGATCTTCAACGTCTTCGGATCGATGGCGATGACTTGGTCCTTTCCCGTGGCGGAGGCATAGACACGATCGAGTTCCGGCACGAACAGCACGCCGTGCACATCGTCGGCATCGGCGATGTCGGCGACGACCGCCCGGCGTTGCGTGTCGACCACCGTGATCACGCCATCCCCCATGTGCGCCAGATAGAGCCGGTGAGCGGCGGGATCGAGGCTGGCGTAGTCCCAGCGCGTCGCGTGCCCGCTCAGCGGGATCTCGGCCACGGTTTTGAGCGGGATCGAACCGGTGGCCGGTTCGCTGCACGCGGCGGATGTCGCGGCGAGCAGGCCGGCCAGCAGAGCGACAGCGGCGGACTGAAAGCGGGGCGAAGCGGACTGGAGCGTCATGGTGAAGTCTCCGTGCTGGCAAGCATCTCCGGGCAGATCCTGGATAGGGACATACCCGCATCATCGATAGGTTGTAGTGAATATCACGCAGACGTAGCATTCATTACATGCTTTCCGAAAACCTTAGCTGGCTCATGCTCATAGCCTCCCTCGCCGGGCGCAGCCAGGCACCTCGCATGCGCCTGTGGCGCGCCCTGAAAGCGGCGGGTGCGGAAGCCCTGCGCGACGGGGTGTACGTGCTGCCGGACAACGAGGCGGCCCGAAGCCTCTTCCACGCCCAGGCCCGGGAAGCCATCCGCGCCGGCGGGTCCGCGCACGTGGTGCCCTTCCAGGCCACCGACGAGCAGCAGGACACCGAACTGCGCGCCGCTTTCGACCGCTCCGCTCTCTATACCGAAGGGCTGCAGCGCCTCGCCGGCCTGACCGCTGAGCTGCCCCGGCTGTCCGAGATCGACGCGCGCCGCCGCCTGGCGGCGATGCGACGCGAACTGGAAAGCATCGTGGCGATCGATTTCTTTCCCGGCGCCGCGCGCGATCACGCCGAAACGGCGTTGCGCGACGCCGAGCAAATTCTCAACAGCCAGTTCGTGCCCGATGAACCTCACGCCGCCCGCGGTGCCGTACCGCTGCGTGCGGCCGCCGAGCATCGCGGCCGCGTGTGGGCCACGCGCCAACGCCTCTGGGTCGATCGCGTCGCTTCGGCGTGGCTGATCCGCCGTTTCATCGATCCGGACGCGCGCTTCCTCTGGCTGGAAAAACCCGCCGATTGCCCGGCGCACGCGCTGGGCTTCGATTTCGACGGCGCGGCGTTCACGCATGTCGGCGCACGCGTGAGCTTCGAGGTCCTGGCAGCCAGCTTCGGCCTGGATCGCGACGCGGGCCTGCTTCGCCTCGGCCGATTGATTCACTACCTGGACATCGGCGGCGTACCGGTGGCGGACGCCGCCGGTTTCGCCAGCGTCATGGCCGGTGCCCGCGCCCGTCGCGGCGATGACGATGACGGCTTGTTGCAGGACATGACCATCGTGCTCGACTGCTTGTACGCCGCCTACCTCGAATCCCCCGGAGAACCGACATGAATCTGCGCCTGCCCCATATTTTCGCTCCCCTGCTCGCTGTCGGCCTGCTGGCCGCCCTGCCCGCAGCCGCCGCGACACTGGACCCGGCCGTCATCGGCAAAGCCGCCGGCGTGGAAGCCAAGGCCCAGGCCGATGGCGCGGTGAAGATCGGCTGGAGCCGCACGGACGTGCCGGTCACCGTCGATGGCATGCGTCTGCCGCCCGCGGCGGGCCTCGGCTCCTGGGCGGCCTTCAGCGCCATGGGCGATCGCGCCATGGTGATGGGCGACACGGTGGTTTTTCAGGACGAAGTCGATGCCGCGATGGATGCGGCGTTCGCGCACGGATTGCATGTCACCGGTCTGCACAATCATTTTTTCTACGATCAGCCCAAAGTGCTGTTCATGCACATCGGCGGCGAAGGCGCGCCGGCCGAACTGGCGGCCGGCGTCAAAGCCGTCTGGGATGCGATCAAGGCCGTGCGGGCGGCGCATCCGCAGCCGGCGGACGGTTTTGGCGGCGCCACGCCCGCGCCGGGAAAGCTGAGCGCCGACGCCCTGGCCGCCATCGTCGGCCAGCCGGCGCCGGTCACCGACGGCGTCGCCAAGATCACCATTGGCCGCAAGGGCCAGATGCATGGCCAGACCATCGGCGCCTCCATGGGGCTGACGACCTGGGCCGCCTTCAGCGGCAGCGACGAGCTGGCCGCCATCGATGGCGACTTCATCATGAGCGCGGACCAAGTGCGCCCGGTGCTCATGGCCCTGCGCAAGGCCGGCATCCACGTGGTCGCGCTGCACAATCACATGATGGACGAGACGCCCAACCTTTACTTCACGCACTTCTGGGGCAAGGGCAAGCCCGCAGATCTTGCGCGCGGCTTCCGCGCCGCGCTGGATGCGCCATCGGCCAGGGCCACGCACTGATACCGCCGCGCTCACGCTGATGTCGAGGGCGGCCTGCGCCCGCACGCGGACCGCCGATCCGCTATGCTGCGGCACAAGCGCCACTCAGCCTGTCAGAGACTTTTGCATCGTCGCGCCCGCATCGGGCGGCCCTCCCTCTGAGACGCAGACTTCGCCTGGTTCATCCGAGTAGCCATCCAGGCTCGGCGATCTGTCACCGGCATGCCCCCCGTTGCCGGCCATTCTTCTTCGCTCAGAGAGCACCATGACACAGCCTCCCAAGCCCTTTACGGTGGCAGATATCCATGCCGTCTATGCCAATCCGTCCGCTACGAAGCGGGTCGAAGGCGATCACGAAACGCCCACGTACAGCCGCTCGCCCCATTTCAAGCGCGACCCGGAACACGCGGGCAAGCAGCCGCTGTTGCCGACGCTCACCCGCGGTCCGCGCCGGAAATGAGTAGCACCATCCACGCGGAGCCGGCAGCCTCCGCCAAGCCGCGGGCACATTGCTCCTCATGCGATGCCGTGTGCTGCCGCCTGACGGTGGTGCTGCATCCGGACGACGCCGTACCGTCCCACCTCACCACCCGCCTCGCCAATGGCTTGCGCGTCATGCGACAGGACGAAGAGGGATGGTGCGTCGCCTTGAACGGTACGCGCATGAATTGCGGCATCTATGAGAGCCGGCCGGCGGAATGCCGCCGCTTCGTGATGGATGGGCCTTACTGCAGGGCGGTTCGCGCCGATTACCTCAAGCCGGAAGCGGCTGCATGAGCGGCAAGCGAGATTCCGGCCAGGGACTTGCTTGACCTTTCGGGTGAAGCGCGACGCTTCTGATCGCGCGAGACGAGCCGGCCTGAACCACGGCGCAACTCGGCATGGGACGCCCATCGCATTGCCGGCGCCGTGCCTGCGCTAGATTCCGGCCGCGTTCGCATCCATTGGCCGGTCGAGGACGCGAACCATGCACCTGCAGCTCCCCCCTGCGTCGGGCTTGCAGGCTTTCGATGTTCTTCTTCGGAGGTGCGCCATGGTCAATACCGATGATCTGAAGCAGTTTTTCGGGCTGTTCTTCCACTGGCTGTCGCCGTAAAGCCGCCTATCGAGATGCTCTTGCGCGCCCCTTGCGGGCGCGCATTTTTTTGCGCCGCGTGATGCCAGGGTGAAGAACGCACGCGTCGAACCGCATGACCTTCGTTACTGGCACCGCCCATGGGACGCGCGGATTCTCTGCGGCCACGTCACCACAGGGAAGGCCCCATGAAGCGCCTGGCTGTTTCCGTTCTCGCTCTCGCCGCGGCTTGCTCGGCGCAACTGCACGCCGCCGATGCGCCGTCCGACAAGGCGCAGGTCATACCCACCGTCTACGAGGCGGGCCATTTCTTCGCCGTGCCGGAAACCCGCGACGGGCAGCGGCTGAAGTTGCTGGTGGATACGGGTGGCGGTGGTCGCGCGGGCATGTACTGGCTTACCAAGGCAACGGCGGAGAAGTTGCATCTGGCCGCGGTCGACTGCCAGCTCGGCGGGAAACCCCTGCCGACCGCGCGCCTTCCCGACTACAAACCTCAACGCGGGCTTCCTTCGCCGAGTGACGGTCCCTGCGGTGCTGCGCTGCTCGTCTTCCCCATGGACGACAAGCGCCTGGAAGGCCAGCTTGGTGGCACCTATCTGTCCGGCCGCATCTGGACCTTCGACTATCCGGCGCAACGCCTGACGCTGGAATCGTCGACCTGGCGGCCCGATGCCGCCGCACGCGAAACCAAGCTCGGCTTCCAGCACGACGAGGCCGGCAAGCAGACGGACGGCTTCCCGCGCATCGCCATCGTCGTCGACGGCGAACCGCTGGACATGTTGCTGGACACGGGCGCCACGTCCTTCCAGACGCCGGCGGCGGCCAAGCTCAGCGGAACACCGATGGTCCAAGGGCAAGGCGTGACGAGCTACATCACCACCGCAAAGCTCGATGAGTGGCACAGGAAACATCCGGACTGGCGCGTGCTGGAACACGCCGACACGGCTCCGGTCGGCCCATCGCTCCAGCGCATCATCGAAGTGCCCAAGGTACAGATCGCGGGCTGGTCAGTCGGGCCGGTCTGGTTCACCGAACGGCCCGACAAGAACTTCCACGAATTCATGGCGCAGATGATGGACAAGCCGCCCGAAGGCGCCGTGGGCGGCAACGTCTTCCAGCACTTCGCGATGACGATCGACTATCCCCGCGAGACCGCCTATTTCCGCTGCTTCAAAGGCTGCACGCCCGCGCCTTCCAAGTAATCGCGTCACGGCTGGCCGGGATACGACCGGCCAGCCGTAGTCCGCACGCGTTACGGCCGACCCTTCGACATCGACGGCGGCGCATCCTGCGGATCCGTCCCCCACGCCTTGTTCGGCGCCGGCCCCATCGTCAGCACCAGCGTGCCGCCCTTCGCGATATCGGCATGGCTGAACCACGGTTTGTTCCATGGCTTGCCGTCGAGCGTGGCGGACTGGACGTACATATTCGTCGCCGAGTTGTTGCGCGCGACAATCTCGAACACCTTGCCGTTGCCCATGCGCAGCCGGACCTTGTCGAAGATCGGGCTGCCCAGGATGTAGTCGGGCGTCGAAGGGTCGACCGGATAGAAGCCCATCGCGCTGAGCACGTACCACGATGAGGTCGAACCCTGGTCATCCATGCCCGGAAAGCCATAACCGCTGGCGTCGCTGCCGTACAGCTCGTCGAGGATGCGTCGCACGAGCGCCTGCGTCTTCCAGGGCTGACCGCTCCATGCATAGAGATAGGCGGCTTGCTGGTCCGGCTGGTTGCCCTGCACGTACTGCCCGATCAGACCGGTGCAATCGCGGCAGATGCCCTTGGCCGTGTAGGGAGTGGAGAAGAAGGCATCGAGCTTCGCATTGAAAGCGTCGCGGCCGCCGAACAGGTTGATGAGGCCCTGTACGTCGTGCGGCACCAGCCACAGCGTCGACCAGCCGGAGGCCTCCTTCATCATGAAGTTGTAGTAAGGCTCGCCAGGGTCGAACGGAGCGATCCACTTGCCGTCGTCGGTCTTGCCGCGGAAGAAGCCCACGGAGGGATCGAACAGATGGCGGTAGTTCGCGGCGCGGCGCGAGAACAGCTGGACATCGTCCGTCTTGCCGAGCCGTCGC
Organism: Dyella sp. CR10; assembly: GCF_055814425.1. Taxonomy (NCBI): domain Bacteria; kingdom Pseudomonadati; phylum Pseudomonadota; class Gammaproteobacteria; order Lysobacterales; family Rhodanobacteraceae; genus Dyella; species Dyella sp. CR10. Next base: position 877,797 of record NZ_CP185986.1, on the reverse strand, counting down.
GCGACATCCGCCAGCGCGTAGTCGTCCCAGGCATATTCGAGCGTCGTGGCGACGCCGGCCTTGCCGTCCGCGTACGGCGGACTGAGGTCGTGGTCGGGAACGAGGTCGGAAATCCAGCCCTTCTGCATGTACTCGGCCAGGTAACCGCGGGGCCCCTTCGGCTCGGTGGCGTTCTTGCGCAAGTATTCGTAGGCCGCCGCGTAATCGAAATCGATGCCGCGCCGCCACGCGCCGTCATAAAGAAAGACCGCATGGTCGCCGTGGAACGACGTATTCATGTAGCCGCTCTCGCGGGCGCGATCGAGCTCGGAGCGCATGATGTCCTGCACTACCTTCGGCTGCAGCAACATCAACAGGACGATCTGGTTGCGGCCCGTGTCCCAGAATGGCACCGGTCCATAATGATCGTAGTCCGCCACCCGGTCGCGCCCGTCGGCGTCGGTGTAGTGCTCGCCCTTGCGGGCGATCATGCGCGGGCTGGCGAAGGAGTGGTACAGCGTCGAATAGAACAGCATGCGCTGCTTCGGCGTGCCGCCGGTCACCTCCACGCGATCGAACAGTTCCGCCCAGCGCGCGCGTGCCTTCGCGCGCACGCGATCGAAGTCGGTATCGCTGTCGTTGGCGCGAAGCCTCCGCTGCGCTTCCTCGGCGCTGTGGCCGTGAGCGATGCGCACGACCACCTGGTCGCCCGCTTTCGTGTCGTAGGTAACGTAGGCGCCGGCATAGTCGCCGGAAACGTTTCGGCGCTCTGCCTTCACGTCTTCGCGGCCCAGGCCCTCGCCTTTCATGGTGACTTCGCTGTGGAACGTGCCGAATGCCGTGAACGGCCGCGAGAACTCGGCGACGAAGTAAGGGCCGTCGGTGTCCCGGTCGCGCCGGCCCGCCGCGGCGACACCTCGGATCGTGTGGTCGTCCACCACTTCCACGTCGCCACCGGCGCGACGCAGGTTCAGTACCACGTTCGATCGATGGCTTTCCGGGAAGGTGAAGCGCATCAGGCTGGTCCACTGCGTGGCCGTCAGCTCCGCCTTGGTGCGGAACGTAGCCAGGTCCACGGCGTAATAGCCGGGCGATGCCTTCTCGGTGGCCTTGTCGTAGTACGACGCCATGTAGTCCGGCGGCACTGTCCAGTCGCCCACGACCGGCATGACGATCGGTGCGCCGCGCGCGCCGTAAGTCGAGCCGCCGCCGCTGAAGCCGAACATGGTCGGACGCCGGTAGTCGTAGGCCACGGGCACGCCGGTGGCGAAGCTCAGGTCGGCGTTGATGTTGACCGGAGCGGCCTCGGTGGCGCTCTGCGGCAAGCTGGCGCCTGGCGTGGTCATGCCGGTGTAGGCGGGCTCGCCGGGTGGCGGCGCATTGCCGAGCAGGATCTGCTGGTCCAGCGGAGCGGTTCCCACCAGAGGGTTGGCGAGGTCGACCGGCGCCGTGGCGGGCGCCGCACGCGTATCGTCCTTAGCCAGGACAGCCGTCGCGGAAGTCACGACGAGCACCGACAACGCGACAGCGACGGCACGATGGGGAAAGCGTGCCATGAGTGTATTCATGCGGTTTTTCCTTCTCGAAAAGAAAACGGGGCCGGTGATCTACCCGGCCCCGTCGCTTCTTTTTACTTGTTGCTGTCTCCACCGAACTTGTAGGTCACGCCCAGGTAGTACTGGCGGCCTGGATACATCAACTGGACCAGGCGGGCACGCGTGTCGCCACCCAGGTAGGTGTGCGGCGTCGCCTTGTTGAAGTTGATGATCGACGCCGTGACCATGAAGTGCTTGTTGATCTCGTAGTCACCGTTCAGATCGATCTGGTGATACGGCTGCGCATAGATCGGCAAGCCCGCGGCCAGGCCCTGCATCGTGCGGCCGGTCCAGTTCTCGCTGGCACGCAGCAGCAGGCCGTTCTTTTCATAGAACAGCGAGACGTTCGCCGCGTACTTCGCGCTGCCGATCAACTCGGCCTTGCCCACCTGCGTATCGCCCAATGACACCGCGGTTTCGTTGGTCTTGTTGAGCGTGTAGTTGACGATGTAGCCGAAGCCCGAGTCCCAGGTGTGCTGCGCGTAGAGCTCAATGCCCTTGGACGTGCCGGAGCGGCCGTTGGCATTGGTGCTGTACTGGCGGAAGTTCGTCTGGGTACCGCCCACGTTCACGTCGATGTTGTTGACGGTCACCGGGACGACGAAGTTCTTCACCTTCTTCTGGAACAGGTCGATACCGACCACGCCGTGAGGCGCGTAGTACCACTCACCGGCGAGGTCGAACTGGGTGGCGGTGAAGGGCTTCAGGTCCGCATTGGCGCCGGAACCGTACCAACCCGGCAGCGGCGCGCCGAACTGCTTGCGGTCGTTGTAGTAGTCCTGCGTGTTGTTGGTCAGCTGACCGAGCTGGGCCAGGTCGGTGTAGTTGGCGCGGGCCAACGCCTGCGAGCCTGCGGCGCGCAGCACGAATTGGTCGGCGATGGTCCAGGCGACGTTGAAGCTCGGCAGAAACTTGTTGTAGCGCTTGTTGGTGGTCGAGTTGGTGAAGTTCTCCACCACCGACACTTCGCGCGGCAGGTACTGGAAGTCACCCGGAGCGCACTTGCCGCCACCCGCGTTCACGCCAGAGGCCGGGCAGATCAGGATGTTGCCGGACGCGTCGTGGTAATACACCGCATTGTTGGTGGTGACCTGGTTGGCGACGGTAAGGTCTTGCTTGGTGGAGACGAAGCGCAAACCCACGTTGCCGCGCACGGTGCCCGTGTCGAAATTCGCCTGCACATAGGCAGCAGCGATCTTCTCCCCGATCGACGACTTGTTCTGCGGCTTGTTGTAGATCACCCGGTCGTAGGTCGAGTTGAGGTGGTTGTAGTACGCCGGGAAGTTGATCGCCGGGAAGATGCTGTCCTCGTAGGCGTGGTTGGCGCCATTGAGGTAATTGGGCAGCAGGAAGCTGGCCGGCAGCTGGCCCGCGTTCGGATCGCAGGTCTGGAACTGAGAGGTGGTGCCTTTGCAGTACCAGCGCACTTCGTTGCTCTGCTGCTCGGCATTGGCATCGCTGTACTTCGCGCCGAACTGCAGCGACTGCAGCCACGAGGATTCGAACGCCCAGGTGAAGTCGGCCTGCGCGAAGTTCTGCGAGGTACGGGTGTTCACCATGTTGGAGCCGGTCGAGCCCAGGTCGACCTGGCCGGCGCCGGCGAGCATGTTCTGCAGCACCGACTGATCGGCGACGATGCCCGGCTTGCCGTTGAAGGTCCATGCCGCGCCGGTGCTGCCGTCCACCCATTGGCCATTGACGAAGTTGCGCGGCTTGGCGGCCATGCCCAGTTCGATCGAGGGGCCGCCCTTCGCCCAGGTGCGGCCGACGTTGAACGAACCGCTCAGAGCGCCACCGTTATCCCACTCGCCTTCCAGGTTGAGAGTCTGCGAGGTGGCTTTCTCGACGGAGTAGTTGCCGTTGAGCCACGGGATTTCCGTCGAGCACACGTCCACCGCCTGGCGAGCAGCGCCCGTGACCGGATTCACCGCGGCGTTGCAACCGACGCCCTTGGGCGGCAGCACGTAATTCGCGCCCGTGACGATGGTGCCGGATTTGTCGAAGGTCAGGCCGTTGGGTGCAAGCAGGCGGCCGTTCTGGTCGGCGTAGTTGCTGTTGTTCGGCAGGCCCCACTCGGGGATTTCAAGCGTGTTGGTGATCTGGGTCTGCTCACGCTGGAAGCGGAAGTAGTTGCCGGTCAGCAGGAAGTGGTCGCTCGGCTTGAACTGCATCGTGGCCTGAGCGCCCTTGGTCTTCAGGGTCAGGTCGTTGCGGCTGGTGGCGAACTGCTGCGGCATCCAGAAGCCATTGGAGACATGCCCGGCCTGATCGACGACGCCATTGCCCCACAGGTCGATGTTGTTGTTGACCGCGGAAGGGTAGCCCCCGCCGTTGACGTTCACCGGCGGCTGGGTGCAGGTGACGTGGTCCGTGCAGTTATCCGACCACCAATGCCAGCTCGAGGCATCGGCTTCGTACGTGGTGGCCTGACGCTTCTGATACGAGCCGGCGACCAGGACACCGAAGGTTTCGTCTTTGTTCTTCCACGACCACAGCGCCGAGGCCTGCGGCTCCGTCTTCGAGCTGGTGTCGGAACTCGCGGCCGTGCCGGAGATGAAGCCCTCGTTCGCGGCCATCTCGAGCGGACGGCGCGTGCGCAGATCGACGTTGCCGCCGATGCCGCCTTCGTCCAGGCGCGCTTCAAGACTCTTGTAGAGCTTGATGTCTGAGAACATGTTGGCCGGGAACAAGGTGTAGTTGAACGAGCGCGAGAGGCCCGCCGATGTATCGGCCGACGCCACGTAGTTGCCGTTCAACTGGGTCAGCGTCAGTTCGGGCGCGAGGCCGCGGATGCTGACCGTCTTGCCCTCGCCCGACTCGCGGCTGATGACCACACCCGGCACGTGCGCCAGTGCGTCGGCAATATTCTTGGCGGGGAATTGCGCGATGTTCTGCGCATTGATCACTTCGACGATGGAGTTGGAATCGCGCTTGTCCTGGACGTTCTGGTCGATCGACTGGCGATAGCTGGTCACCACGACCGTCTGCAAGGTGGTGGGTTTCTTTTCCTTGTCGGCCTTGGCCTGTGCGTCTTCGGAACTCTGCGCCTGCGGCGCCGGACTGGCGGCAGGCGACGTGGACGGTTGCGCGGCAAAAGCCGTCGCCGGCATGGCCAGACCGCCGCCCAGCGACAAGGTCGCGATGGCGAGCGCGGCGTACAACGGCTTGCGCGTATACATGTGTGGCAGGTAATTCATGTCTCTCGATTCCCCTACGTGATGTGCGCGCCTTGTTTTGATGTCGGCGCGGTAATCCCCCGTTTGATCACATGCTGCGGATGCGCGATGGCGGCGGGCGTCCTCCGTTTTTCTCGAATTGGATCGATCAAAATCTGTGGCGTCGAGGCAGCGGCCGCTCGTCGTCGGCGCGCTTCAACGTTTCGGATGCATTACGGCGAAGGTGAGGCTCCGGTCTCGCTCACGCGACACGTCGCTGCCGACAGGCGCATGCCATGCGGGCCAGTGGACGCGACGCGTCGACTGCGGGCGATTTCTGCTTTCATGCAACGGCCTCCCAAATCCCTCACCACGTCGGCAGGTCGAACTGCCATGGCCGGAGCACGCTCGATGCGCATGCCCTTGCCTCTTCCCGCCCATACCAACCATCCAGGCCTCGTCTTCGCGACTTGGCCCGGATGACCTATTTAAATCGATCTAAACTCCCTGACGCCAAATTAAGGCGCTGTCGACGCACGCTGTCACGCTGCGACGCAAAAATGCGGTGAACGCATGACGTCGTTCTGCACCGAATCGATCGCCAACGAGATGAACACGTCCGCGTGGAGTCGTTGATTTCGTTGAGTGAATGCTGCGCCGTGCTCATTAGCGAGCATGAAATTCATGGATGCACACGTTCATCCATGACGAACGGCACAGACGAACGGACGCCCTTCGAGCCTCCGTTTGGACGTCTGTTCGATGAAGGCCTGCGCAAGTGAACGCGTAACCGGACGCCGCCCGATCCGCTTGAATGTTCGCCCGAACCATCGCCCCTGTATCCAGAACAGAGGCGACGGCCATCGAGCATCAAGCCGGCGCTCAACCCTTCTTCGCGTGTGGATCGAGCGCCGGCATGGCTCAGAACCGCACCGACATCGCCGCCGTCAGATCCTGGTCGACGAAACGCTGGCTGCCGGCTTGCCCGGTATAGCTCAGCGAGAACACCGCATCGGGCGCCAGGGTGAAATCCAGGCCCGCATCGAGTACGCCCACGTTGCGGCTGACCACCAGGCCACGCACATCGAAGGCGTTGCCGCCCGCGCGGAACGCCAGCGCATGCGGGACGTCCACATCGCCCATGGCGTGACGCCAGCCGAGACCGGCGCGCGCGTTCACGGCCACCGTGCCGAGCTGGAAGCTGTCGGCGACGAAGTGCACGCCCAAGGTGGAGTACGTCACGTCGGCATCGTGGCTGCTCCCCGCCAGCGCCGCCGCGCCGCCGGCTTCGCGGAACGCTTCGATGCTCTGCCGTGCGTGGGCCAGTTGCAGATACGGCTGCCAGCTCGTCGTACCCCAGCGCATGGCGTAGCCGAGTTCGCCGAAGACCTGAGCGGTATGGCCGTAGTAATCCGCGCCGAGAGAGGCGGCAGCCAGGCCAGGTACTTCCACGGAACGGCCGGTGACGATGTGATGGCGTACATAGGCCGCGCCCAGCTTGAGCGTGAGATCGCCCCACTGCGCACCCGCGTAGCCGCCATAGGTGGTGCTGTGCGCGCTGGCGGTGGAGTAACGGCTATCGGCATCGAGCGAGGCATGGTCGTAGCCGAAGAGCAGGCCCGCGCGCCAGCTGTCGAACAGATGCGTATCGATGCCGCCCATCACGCCGCCCAGGTCGCGCGTGACCGCGCCGGCATTGCCGTTGTTGCCCTGATGGCTCCAGCCACCGACGGCGTGCGCCCATAGGTGACTGCCATCGGCGCAGCCCGCCGCACAGGACAGCCTGGCGAAGGCTGCGTCGCGCGCGAAGTGGCTGTCCTCGATCATCTGCGTGGCGACCGCCGCGTGAATCTCGCCGGACAGACGGTCATAGCCGGCACGTGCGGCGGCCGGATCGGTGGGCCACTGGCTTTGCAAGGACGTCCGCAGCGAGCTGCGCGCCGGCAGCGACTGCAAGGCGGCGGCCACCGCCACCTGGTTGGACGAACTGGCGGCGGTGAAAGGCTGGCTCTGCGCGATCGCCGCGGAAAATGGCGCGGCGACTGCCGACACCGCGGCCATGACAAGCAGAGGACCGATGCGCCGCCCCGCACGGCGCATCGATGACGGATCCTGCGAAGCGCCAGCTCCCGGCGCGCCGAAATTGCGGTTGCGGGTAGGCATGCTTGGCTCTCGATGACCGCCACCGGGCGTGGCGACCGCGGAGTATCTTCAGCGCGCTGCAAATTTATGTGTGCGCCGCACGTGATCTGCGCCAATGCGTGCGGTGGCACACATTTCATCTATGGGAACCGTTCATGCATGCGACCGGCAGGCATCGCGGTACAGGCGCGCCACCCCACTATCATCGCGGTCCCGCCGCCACACCGGATCGAAGCGCTCCCATGAACCTGCCCAAATACGCCCTGGCGGAAATAGAGCGGCGTTGGCTGGTACCGGAGGCATATCTGGCCGTGCTCGCGGGCCAACCCTGCCGCCTCATCGAAGACACCTATATCGAGGGCACGCTGCTGCGGCTCCGGGCCGTCCACGGACCCGACGGCGACACGGTCTACAAGCTATGCAAGAAGTATGGCCGGCGCGACACGCTGGCCAACCCCATGACCAACATCTACCTGTCCGAGCACGAGTATCGCCTCCTGCGCGCGCTGGGCGGTGCTCAGGCACGCAAGCATCGCTACGCCGTGGAGGGAGGGAGCGTCGACGTCTATCTTTCGCCGGTTTCGCTCGCGCTGTTCGACATCGAGTTCGATGACGAACAGCGCGCCAGGGAATACGTCCCGCCATCCTTCGTTGGCAAGGAGGTCACCGACGACGTCGCCTACTCGGGCGCGGCGCTCGCAGCACGGCGAATCTGAGGCCCCTGCCCCAGCGATCACGCGCCAGGCAGCAATTCCGCCATTTCGTACAGCGGCCGGATCTCGATCTCGCTTGGCCCCGGCATGGGATTGGGGCAGCGCTTCACCCAGGCCACCGCCTCGTCCATGTCTTTCACCTGCCACAGCCAGTAACCGGCGACCAGCTCCTTGGTCTCGGCGAACGGTCCGTCGATGACCATCCGGCCGGGCCCGTCGAATGCGATGCGCTTGCCTTGTGAGGACGGCGTGAGGCCTTCGGCGGCGAGCAGGATGCCGGCCGCGGTCAGCTCGTCGTTGTATTTCTCCATCGCCTCGAACATCTCCATCCATTCCGGCGTCGGGTCGAAGCCCTGTTCGCTGTCCTTGGTTGCTTTCACGAGCACCATCACACGCATCGTCTTTCTCCTCGATGGCGGCCGCAGGTGGCGGCCTCTTGCTGAAACGACGAACGAGCAGGCCGCCCATCGACAGCGCGGCCCGGTCCGCCCCTTTTGCCAGCGTCGCGCCAGAGCGATAGCCGGAGCAAGGCGAAGTCATGCATACACCTGGGGAACGCCCTAGTTTTCCGGCCCTGGCACGAGACCTACTGTGGGATTCGCAAATTCCTGAGGAGTCCAGCCATGTCCGTCGATGCCATCTCCGCCCGCTACGTTGCCCTTGGTGCCGGCAACCAGGTCGACCAGACCAAGGTGGATACCGCGCTGCGCATGATCCGCGCGGACGTGCCGATCAACCAGTCGCAACTGGCCGACGCCCTGCGCAATCCCAACCTCAACCAGGCCGAGCGCAACCAGATCATGCAGACGCTGGCGCGCGAGGACGGGCAGCAGCTGCGCTTCTTCGCCAATGACGCCACGCGCGCGGGCAACGGCGACTACGCCGCACTGACGACCGATCAGCAGACCATCGCCGACTCCGTCCAGAAAGCCTACAGCGACGGCGCGCTCAACAAGGACGATCTGCTGCGCATCGCCGATGCCAACGGCGCGGGCAATGGCGGACAGCGCTTCATGTCCATCCTCGAGCAAGGCACCAGCACGCGCGAACCGAATGGCGTGTGCGAGGTGCTGGCCGAAGGCTTGTGGGCGCGTAACGGCAACGACGGGCTGGATCGCGCCAGCGCGGCGATGTTCTTCACCAGCGATCCGAGCATGCTGTCGCGCAATCTCAGTACGCCGGATGCGCGCGCGCAGGCGTTCGAGGCGCTGGTCGGACTCAACGAAAAAGACCCCTACGGCAAGCTGCCGGACAGCCCCGTCAATACGATCTGGCGCGATCGCGCACTGACCGCCGAAGGCAAGCTGTTCACCAGCTACAGCCAGGAGCTGACCGACCGCTACACCGGCGCCAATGGCGCGCCGGTGAACACCGAGGTGCTGGCCAAGTTCATGAGCCAGACGGTGTTCAACCCGAGCGCTCAGGGCATCTGGCTCGACCGCTCACGCGACCTGGTGCCGGCGATCCGTTCGGCGCTGGGCAGCACCGCGCAGACCTTCATGGACCGCGCCCAGCAGCCTGGCGTCAGCGAGCAGGACCAGCAGCGCGCCATGCAGCAGTACGGCCGTCTCACCGCTGCGGTCTCCGGCGGCGCCGCGGTGGCGCTGACCAACTACGACGCGCAGATCAATGCCAACGAAGAATCGAAGAAGGAATTCGCCGACCTGATCGGCCAGGTAGTCGGCAAGACGCCGCTGGGCACGGCTGTCGACAAGGTCCCGCTGGGCCAGGGCGACAAGATCGTGGAGGCGCTGGCCAACAAGCTGTTCGATGCGATGAACAAGGCGCCTGAGCGACCCGACGCGGCGCTGGCCGGCGCGTTGTACGACAGCTACGCCGGGCAGACCGAGTCGGTGAGCAACCAGGTGCACAGCGAGATACCACGCATCGCCTTCGACTCCGCCTACTCGGCCGAACTGCTCAACCTGCAACAGAACCTCAACGTGAATCTCGGCGGCCACGCGCAGTAAACGCGCCGCACGATCGCCGATTCCGCCTGCGACGCACCCGGACCACGCCCGGGTGCGTTTTCGCATCGGCGCCATCGCCATCCGGCACAATGCCTGCCACACCGGATCGGGAGAGCGCAGTGGCTCGTGGCAAGACATTGCTGATGGATTGGCCCGGCACGCCGTTGCCACGCGCGTTCTTCGACCGCCCCGCCATCGAGGTGGCGCCGCTGCTGCTCAACAAGATCTTCGCGGCGGCGGATGGGCGCGCCGGCCGCATCGTGGAAGTCGAAGCGTACATGGGCGCCATCGACCCGGCGGCGCACACCTATCGAGGAAAGACGCCGCGCAACGCGGTGATGTTCGGGCCGCCTGGGCACCTGTATGTCTACTTCACCTACGGCATGCACTGGTGCGCCAACTGCGTCTGCGGACCGGAAGGCAGCGGCCGCGCGGTGCTCATCCGCGCGCTGGAACCGCTGCATGGACTGGCCCGGATGCGCACGGCGCGACCGCGCATCGCCGCCGATCGCGACCTGTGCCGCGGCCCTGCGCGATTGACGCAGGCGCTGGGCATCCAGGGCGCGCAGAACGGGATCGATCTCGTCCTGGGCCTCGATGGCTTCACCGTGACCGACGACGGCACGGCGCCGCCCGCCGATCCTGTCATCGGTCCGCGCATCGGCATCAGCGTGGGCAAGGATTTCCCGTGGCGGTGGAGCGTGCCCGGCAATCGCTATGTCTCCGGCACGGCGGCGTCGCGCTCGCCTTTGCGCATACGCGATGACGAAGCGTGACGCGACGACGGCGATACGTTCAAAACGTTCGAAGCGATGCGAGCGACACGCTCACGGCTTCATCACACTCTGCGCGCGTGACACCGTCCTGCAACCAGGATAGGCGCACGACTTCACAGAACCCGTTGCGGCCGCGCCGCTAGATTCAACAGGCAAAGCTTTCGGCCGCAAGGATGCCGGTCATCGTTCGCGTCATCCGCCATGCGGCGCCGCTCATGGGCGCACCGTTCCGACGAGCCTGCTCGTTCTCGCACGGTCGCCTCACCCGCGCATGGCCATAGCGTCGTGCGCCCACTAAGGAGGGAGAGCACGTGCGACGTTTGATAGGAACCCTGATCCTCGGCCTGGCTTGTGCCACGGCCCATGCGGCCACCGGCGTGGCCTTGGTGCACGGCACCGGCCAGCAGACCGATGCGGCGAACGATTACTGGCAATCGGCGATGGTCGACGGCGTACGCAGCGGCCTCGCCGACAGCCAGAACCTGCTGGTGGTCAACTGCGACTTCACCCAATACATGTGGGACAACCGCGCCGCCGGTTGCCTCGCCCAGCAGCTCACCGACTTCATCAACAGCCGCAACATCGACCGCCTCATCGTCATCACGCATTCCAATGGCGGCAACGTGATGCGCTGGATTCTCTCCAACCCTACCTACGACGCGCGCTATCCGAACATCATCCGCCGCATCGTGCGGGTGAACGCCATCGCGCCATCCAGCGCCGGCACGCCGCTGGCCGACGCGGTGATCAACGGCAACGTGTTCGAGTCCTCGCTGGGCTGGCTGCTCGGCTACCAGAACGATGCGGTGCGCATGCAGCAGGTCGGCTGGATGGCCACGTACAATCAGCAGAACCTCCTGGGCACGTCGGGCCGGCCAGCGCTGCCGGTCGCGTTCCGCAGTGTGGTGGGCACCGACGTCACCTCGGCGATCTGGAACGGCGACAGCTACTGCGGCGGCTATGCGCAGAGCGTGGGCCTGGAGATCACCCAGAACTGGCTGGACAGCTGCTCCGACGGCTTCATCGAATGCACCAGCGCCTCGGCCGCCGGCAGCGTGTGGTTCCGCGATACGCAGCGCACCGGCGGCGGCGCGGTACTCAACCACAACCAGAGCCGTCGCGCCTGCTTCGGGCTGCAGACCATCCTCGCCAACGACATCAAGGGGTAAGCCGCCATGCGCATTCGACTGTTGACGCTGGCGCTCGCAAGCGCCCTTCCGCTATCCGCCCTCGCCGCGACGCAGAGCCTGCTGCCGCCGCAATCGGGCGACCTGGTCCCGACCCTCGTCCATGCGCGCATGGCCACTCCCGCTGTCGCGGTGACGAGCCGTATCGCGCCGTCCGCGCCGCAGGTGCATGAGGAGCGCCAGCCTATCCAGGTGAGCTGGGCGCTCAGCCCTGGACAGCCGCTGGACGCCGCGCCGGAACCGTCGCGCCGCGAAAGCCGCGAATACTGGCGCGAAGTGAGCGACACCGAACTGCAGCGCGGCGTGGACCTCGCCACCACCGCGCCCGGCGCGATCATCCGTCTGAGCCCCGGCAAGGGCAGCGCGAAAATCCAGCCGGCCGATCTGCGCCTGCAAGTCGGCGGCAGGCAGTTCGACGGCAACGCGGCCACCCGCCACGTCGCCGATGCGGCGCAGCTGAAAGCCGCGGGCATGGAAGCCACCGATGCTTCGCTGGCCTTGCAGCTTCGCTCCGATCTGGGCGCCGGCCGCACCACGTTGCAAGCGCCCAAGGCGCGCGGACGCTACGTGGTCTTCGTGTACGAACCGCAGAGCCCGCTGGTCGCCGAAGCCCGCGCCGACCGGCCCGAGCTGCTGCTCGGCAGCAGCCTGCAGGTCTCACTGGATCTGCGCGACGGTGCGCAGCCGCAGGCGCTGGGCCAGGCCACCGGCGTGCTGCGCTCGCCGGATGGCGAGAACACGCCGCTGGCCTTCTCGCGCAAACCCGACGGCGGCTTCGTCGCCATCGCCAGTCCGGCCAGACAGGCTAGCGCCCCGGGACTGTGGGAAGTGCAGAGCACCGTCAGCGGCACCGATGCCAGCGGACGCGAAGTGCGGCGCAACGTCACCACCGCGTTCGCCGTCGCCGTGCCGGACGCCCGCTTCATCGGCGGCGCCGAAGCGAAGCGCGCCACCGATGGCGGCATCGACATCGCGCTGGGCGTCGACGTGCAGAGCGCCAGCCGCTACGCGGTGTCCGGCGTGCTGTATGGCCGCAACGCCGATGGGCAGGTTCTCCCCGCGGCATACGCCCAATCGGCCGCCTGGCTGGAGAGGGGCAACGGCGAACTGCACCTGCGCTTCGACCCGTCCAGCGTGCAGGGCCTGGCACCGCCGTACGAACTGCGCGACCTGCGCTTGCAGGATCAGCCCGCCATGGGGCTGGTCGAGCGGCGTGCGACGGCGCTGCGATTCTCGCTGTAATCTGCGGAAGGCCGGGAATGGCGCGTCCATTCCCGGCTGCGCGTCGTTGAAGAACGCAGCAAGACACCAGTGCTGCTGCCCCTGACATGGCATCCCGGTTTTCACATCGACATCGCCATACTCTGGCCTGCCCCACAGGATCAGAACGGAGAGGCTCGTGTCACGCATATTCATTACAGGCTCGGCCGACGGACTGGGTCTGGCGGCCGCGAAAACCTTGCAGGCCGCCGGGCATCAGGTCGTAGTCCATGTCCGCGCCAAGCCGCGACTCGATGCCGTGCAGGATCTTCTGCGCGAAGGCGCGCAGGCGGTCGTGGGTGATCTGTCGGACATGGAACAGACCAAGGACGTCGCCCGGCAGGTGAACCGCCTCGGCCGGATGGATGCAGTGATTCACAACGCCGGCGTGTACCAGGACCGCCACGTCATGCCGGTCAACATCGTCGCGCCTTATCTGCTCACCGCCCTCGTCACCCGGCCGCATCGTCTGGTGTACCTGAGCAGCGGCCTGCACGAGAGCGGCCGCGCGGTGCTCGACAAGCAGGATTGGACGGGGCAGCGCACCGCGGGGTCGTACTCCGACAGCAAGCTCTTCGTGACGACGCTCGCCATGACCGTGGCCCGCCGTTGGCCCGACGTGGTGAGCAGCGCCGTCGACCCGGGCTGGGTACCCACCAGGATGGGCGGCCCGAACGCGCCCGACGATCTGCGCCTGGGACACCTGACACAGGAGTGGCTGGCCACCAGCACCGATGCCGAGGCGCTCGTCTCGGGCGGATACTGGCATCACCAGCGACGCGTGGAGCCGCATGCCGCGGCACGCGACGTGGCATTCCAGGACGCGCTGCTGGACAAGCTGGCGCAGGTGACGGGCGTGCTCTTGCCGCCAGCTTGACGATCCGCGCCGGCGAAAAACGGAGCGCTCGGCCACCGGCTGTAACGCTCACGCTTCTTTCCTCCGTCAGCCGATCGCCTCCAGGGTGATCCTGACGCACAGCCCTCGCCCCCACGCGGCATCGAGCAACTCGATCCGCGCGCCGTGCAGCTCGGCCACGCGCTGCACGATGGACAGTCCAAGTCCGTAGCCGTCGCCGCGGCCGCTCTTTTCCCGGTGGAAGCGCGCGAACACTTCGGTGCGGCGCTCAACCGGAATGCCCGGACCGTCGTCGGTGACTTCGATGATCGCGTGACGCTCCGTACGAGCGACGCTCAGCAGCACGTGTCCATCGTCGGCAACATGGCGCAGCGCGTTCTCGACCAGGTTGCGGATCATCGCCTGCAGGCCGGCAGTGAAACCTTTCACGTACACGTGCTGCTCGGGCACATGCAGGGCGATGTCGACCTGACTGTCGGCGATGGTCTGGGCCAGTTCTTCGATGACTTTTTGCACCACCTCGACCAGATCGACGGTGCCGCGCGCATCGTCGACCGCACCGGATTCCAGCCGTGCAAGCACCAGCAGCTGCTCGACCCGGCGGGCGAGCACGTTCAAGGCCTGATGCGTCTGTTCGAGGCCAAGTCCGGCGGCGGCCGGGCCTGCCGCCGCCATCGCGCCCTCCAGGCCGATCAGGCTGGTGGTCAGCGGCGTGCGCAGTTCATGCGCGACATCGGCGCTGAAGCGGCGCTCGCGTTCGAGCGCATCTTCCATGCGGGACAGCTGTGCGTTGAGCGCATCGATCACCGGCCGCAGTTCGTCCGGCAGCGGATCGAGCACCACCGGAGCGCGATTGCCCGGCGTACGTGCCTGCAGGACGCGGGCAAGCCGGGCCAGGGGCTTGAGCCCACGCTTCACCGCCAGCCCGATCAGCAGCGCGATCAGCGGCAAGCCGACCAGCACGGGCAGCGCATGGTCCAGCAGCAGCGCGCGCACGATGTCGTGGCGGCTGTCGTAACGCTCGCCGACGCGGATGACGGCGCCGTGCGCCGCATCCGCCAGCGTGTACGTGCGCCATTGGTAGCGCCCGAGGCGGATGTCGCGGAAACCGCGGTCGTCCGCATCCGGCGCGCCCAGCGCGGCGAAGTTTTCCGTCGCCATGCGCACGCGCCCGTCGCGGTCGACGACCTGGAACGCCACTTCGGATTCGAAGGTGTGCTTGCCCGGCTGTATCGTCGCCGTGGCGATCGCGTCGGCCGGCCGGAAGGCGTCGCCCTGCGCGCCGAGCATCAACTGCAGCGTATGCGCCGATTGCGCCAGGCGGCCGTCGGTCAGCTCGCCCAGTTCGTGCCGGGTGACCGCGAAGCTATAGAGGCCCAGCGGCACCAGCACCGCGGCCAGCGCGCCGATGACCAGCCAGCGCAGGCGCCAGCGCAGGCTGACCGGCTTCACGCCGGTTCCCGGGCGATCATGTAGCCGAAGCCGCGCACGGTGCGGATGGTGTCGGCGTCGAACTTGCGTCGCAGCGAGTGCATCAGCACTTCCAGGGCGCCGCGGCTGACCACGTTGTCCAGGCCGTAGATCGAATTCTCCAGAGCCTCGCGCCGCACGATGTGGCCGGCGCGCTCCATCAAGGCTTGCAGCAGGGCGAACTCGCGCCGGGTCAGCTCCACCCGCTCGCCGCGGTAGGTAACTTCGGCCGAGCCCAGATCCATGCTGATCGCGCCCGCCTCCAGGCGATTCGCCGCGGCGCCGCGATGGCGGCGCGTCACCGAGCGGATGCGCGCGGCCAGTTCGTCCAGGTGGAAGGGCTTGACCAGATAGTCGTCGGCGCCGGCATCCAGGCCGCCGATGCGGGCCTGCACGCCGTCGCGCGCGGTCATCACGATCACCGGCGTGCTGACCCGCTGGCGGCGGGCTTCGCGCAGGACGTCCAGCCCGTCGCAGCCCGGCAGGCCCAGGTCGAGCAGGACCAGGTCGGCGGTATCGTCGGCCATCGCCGCGATCGCCTCGCGGCCGTTGCGCAGCCACGTCACGGCGTAGGACAGGCGCTCCAGCGCCTGCTGGATCATGGCCCCCAGTTGAAGGTCGTCCTCAACCAGAACGATGTGCATGCACGGTCCTCTTTTCGAATGCCATAGCCACGCCGCGAAGCATGGCGCGGGAAGCTTCGAAATAGATTACCAAGGCGGTCCGGCGCGAGCGGCTGCCGGACGGCCTCAGGCCGGCGTTTCGTCGAATACCTTGCGCGCCACCGCCACCGCGGTGCTCGCGCACGGCCAGCCGGCGTAGAAGGCCAGGTGAGTGATCACCTCGGCCAGTTCCTCGCGCGTGATGCCGTTGGCGAGCGCCTTCTTCAGATGGAACGGCAGCTCGTTGTGGCGGTACTGCGAGACCAGGCTGGCGACTGTGATCAGGCTGCGCTCGCGCGGGCTGAGGCCGGGGCGCTCCCACACGTCGCCGAACAACACGTCGTCGGTGTAGGCGGCGAGCGCTGGCGCGACATCGCCGAAGGCCTGGCGTGCGAGTGAAGGCTTGTCGGACATGAAAAGCTGCTCCTGAGTGGTGGCGATCTATCGGTAATTACCGGGATCGAAAGATAGTGCTCGGCGGCCACCAGCTCCATCCATTCGGCGTTTGCCTCAGCTGGCGGCCGCCCGCATCGGCCTTGCGGATCATGGCTGATGCGCCGCGTTACCGCGGCGGCCGATAGATCGCTGCCGAAAAAAAGCAATGTATGCACCGCGAACGGAGCACGCGGCGCCGACACTGCGGGTCCGTTCCCGCTGCGAGGTCTTCGACGTGTGGTTTCTTTCCTGGCTGGCCGCCGCCGGCTATATCCTGCTTGGCTCGTTCTATGCGATCAGCGGCCTGCTTCACTTCAGGCATTTCCGCGAATTGACCGGTGCGCTGGCGGCACGCGGCGCGCCATTTCCCGCGGCCACGCTCGCAGCCGGCTCGGTTTTCCAGACGGTGGCCGGCGCATTGCTCGCCGCGCAGGTGCCATGGCGCTGGCCGGCGTTCGGCCTGGCGCTGTTCACCCTGCTGGCATCGCTGCTGTTCTTCGACTTCTGGCGGCGCGAAGACGTCGCGCGGGAAGCGGCCATCCGCGCGTGGCAGACCAACCTGGGGCTGATCGGCGCACTGCTGGTCATCGGCAGCGGATGACCAGCAAGCCCGCTTGCGCACAGAAGGGCTAGAACGCCTTCTCCAGCACGGGGCGCATGCGTTCGGCGACGCCATTCAACAGCTGGTCTTCACCGGTGTCCTGCGCGCGCAGCTCATTCTCGCGGATGACCTCCAGCCACAGGTGCTGCGGATCGCTGTCCGGCGCACTGCCGACCGCCTTGGTACCGCCGGCGAGGCGATAGTCGTCGCGTGTCGCGTTGGCGATGCGCGCGATGCTGCGCGTTTCCAGCACCGGTGCGCGCGCCGCATGCTCCATCGCCTGAATGCTCAGCTGCCGGTCGGTGAAATTGAGCCGGTCGCCGCTGACAATGGTGTTGCCGTTGCGGAATTCGAGATACACCGGGAGGCGGCTGCCGGTCGTACCGCCAGCATCGCTCTTGCGCTCGACCACGAAGCCCGCCACCGGAAACTGCCCGCCGTTCTGCCCGACGATATAAGTCGCCAGCAGGCGTCCGCAGCCGCCGCGATCGGCCAGGCCGATCGACGCGCAGGCCTTGCCGATGCGCGCGGCGAGATTCGCCGCCGACGGATTGAGCAGATAGACCAGCGCGGACAACGTGACCCGCTCGCTGGTAAAGCTGTACTGGCAGCGCATCACCTTGCGTCCCTCGTAGCCGGGCCAATCGGTGATCGGCGGTTCGTCGCAGCGGGCGGACAGATAACGCGCCGGCTCCAGCTTGCGAGAAAGGAACTCCGCCGCCGCCTGCTCGGCCGTTGCATGCGGATCGAATGGATTGACCGGTGGCGCGGCCATGGCTGCGCCACCGGCCAGCAGTAGCCCCAACACCGATCCACGCCATGATTTGTACGCGTTCATGCTCGGCATTCCCCCTGTTGAGTGACACGATTCATACGGCAGCGCGCCAATGCACGCGCATGCGGTGCCGAGTCTTCACTGCCAAGGGAAATCGAAGCAAGTACTAAGGATTAGCGGGGCGGCCGAGAATGAAACTCCCCGCGGCGCTGCTGGCCGGACCGGCAAATACGCCCCCGGTGTGCTTGTCGGTCACGCCGCCCTTGACCATGACATCGCCGTTGAAGTCCGTCAGTTCCAGCAAGCCGCCATAGTTGCCGTGCGAAAGGCTGCCGATCGAGTTCCCCTTCTCGTCATACACGGCCAGCAAACCACCTTCTTCTGTGACTTCCATGGAAGCTGCGGCATTGGCCTGCTTGTCGGACGAATAGACCTTGACGATGCCGTTCTTATTGTCCGGCGTCGTCAGCGTCGCCAGAAGATTGCCGTGCGGATCCCTTACCTCGACGCCAGCTGCGTTGTCCTCCGTGTCGATGCCCATGGCGGCCAGCTCGTGGACCGGCCCGACGGTCGGCGAGAACAGTCGCAGCGCGATGTTCTCCTTCGAGGTGACACCCAGCGTGGCCAGGCGCTTGTTTTCGCGGCGTACCTCGAAGCCACTCTCTGCGTTCATCAGCGTCAAGACGTTGTCCTCGCCCGTGTCGCCTGAAATGTACACACCGACGCCTTCCTTCATGTTGCCCAGCCAGGCCTGCTGCTCATCGCCGCGCACGCGTACGCCCGCGCGTTCGCCCGCCTCGATCGACACGCCGGTGGCCTTCGCGCCAGGCTTGGTAGCGTCGTTCAGCACGTAAATGCCGCGATTATTTCCGGCGAACACCGACATGACGGGCGCACCTTTTTCGTCGACCACGCTGAAAGGCGCCTTGAACTTGCCGGACGCCAATTGTTTCTCGATCGTCTCCATGCGGGTTTCCAGGCTGGCCACCTGTTTCATCAAGAGGAATTCCGTGCTGTCGCTCTGGCTATAGGCGGACCAGCTGTACAGCAGCGCGAGCGCGGCGACGCATAACGCCATTCGCCAGGGAAGACGACGAGTCCGGGCATGCCGCAGTTGATGCTGCAAATCATCGATCTGCGTCTGCATGTGCCGCAGTTGATGCAGCAACGCCTCGTGTTCGGCTGTCATGGCGCATGGCTCCCTGGCTGGATGGCGTGGGCCCGCGCAACGCGGCGCCGCCTCACCGGAGAGGAGCGCACGCACAGGTCATCGCGCCGGGCATCGGCTGCCGCGCATCCCCTCCGCGGCAGTCGATGCCGGATAACACATCGATGGCTTAAGAGACCGTGTTTTCGACGGCAAGAGAACGCCAAGGAGCTCAATGCGGCGAGAAAAAGCCCATGCTGCCACAGCGTGGCGTGGCCGCAGCTCAGCCCAGTGCGGCGATCAGTTCATCGGCCGCGGCGCGAGCCCGCTCGCTACGCTCACTGGCCGCGATGCCTTTCATGCCCAGCAGCACGCGGAAAACGTCGGTACCGACCTGACGGCTGAAGAACGCATCGCAAAGCTTCCTGCGCTGTTTCGCATCGATGCTCTTGCACGCGTCTTTCTGTACGAGGAGTGCGTCGAGATTCGCCGCCCAGGTGGCGAAGAATGCTTCGTGGGCCGCATCGGCCAGCTGGGGAAAGCGCTTGATCTCGGTGATCACCACGCGCAGCAGCGCGATGGTGCGGTCGCAGGTCAGCTTGTCCTGGAACATCACGCCGAGCTTCACCAGAACATCGCGCAGCGGCATGCGCAACATCGCCTCCATCTCGGCCTGCTTGTCCTCGCTGGAGTGGTCGCAGGCACTGGCGATGACCGCGGCGAACAGGTCTTCCTTGCGTTGCGCATGACGATACAGCGTCATGATCGAGACATCCGCCGCCTTGGCGATGGCCTCCATGCTCGCCCCTTCGTAGCCGTGCTGGAGGAACGCTTCCTGCGCCGCCTCCAGGATGGAGGCGCGCTTGCGCGCCAGGAGCTTTACCTTGGGATGGTTGTCCGACCACTGCCTCATTCGCTGGACCCGCCGACGCTCCGGCTTGAAACGATAATGTAGATTATCGTATCGTATGCACCCTGACATCGCCAGACCCGCAACCCGCCGCCGCCCGGAAGGCACTCACCGTTCGCCGGCAGCCGGGACCGGGGCTGGCGCTCACTCCCCCAAGAGCAGCACACCGAGATCCCACGCTTATGGCCTCCTCCTGTTTGCAAGCGGTTCCCGTCGCGGACGCCCCTGGCATCCGCACGGCCGCGCAGCTCCCCATCCATCTCGCCGACGGCCGCGAGGCCGCCAGCACGATCTACAGCTTCCACGGCCTGGCCGACGGCAAGGAACACTTCGCGTTGCGTTTCGGCGACGGCGCTGTCGATGCCCCGCTGGTGCGCGTGCATTCGGAGTGCATGACCGGCGACGTGCTCGGCTCGGCACGCTGCGACTGCGGCCCCCAGCTCAAGGAGTCGCTGCGGCGCCTGCACGAGGAAGGCGGCTATCTCCTCTACCTGCGCCAGGAAGGCCGCGGCATCGGCCTGTACGCCAAGCTCGACGCCTACCGCCTGCAGGAACAGGGCCACGACACCTACGCCGCCAACCGTGCCCTCGGCCATGGCGATGACGAACGCGACTACACGGCCGCGGCCGAAATGCTCAAGGCGCTGGGCGTGGCGCGCATCACGCTGCTGTCCAACAACCCCGACAAGCGTGCGCAACTGGAGTCGCTCGGCATCGAGGTGGCCGCGACGCAGCCCACCGGCGTGTTCTCCGGCCGCCACAACCTGCGTTATCTCGAAGCCAAGGTGCGCCACACCGGGCACACCATCGCCCTGCCCGACGCGTTGCCGGAAAGCTGACCTCGCCGGGATGAGCGGCATCGACGCGAACCGCTCGGATAACCGCCCGGCCCAGCCGGTAACGGTATTTGCCTTCCCCACGGTGGCACCGGACTGGCGCGAGCGTTTCCTCGCGGCCTTCGACGAACTGGCCAGGCATAGCCGCGCCGAACCCGGCTGCCTGATGTTCCAGCTGCACGCGCACGCCACGGATCCGGGCAAGTTCGCCATGCACGAAGTGTTCGCCGACCAGGCGGCGTTCGAAGCCCACGCGAAGGCGCCTTACACGCGCGCCTTCATCGATTTCATCAACGTCACCGGCAGCACCCTGGCGTACCAGGTCTGGCAGCGCGTCGAGCGCTGACCGCGCGGATATCGCCAATAAAAACGGCAGCCTTGCGGGCTGCCGTCGAAGTACGCACCGCCAAACGCCGCCTCAGTGATGCATCGGCGCAGGCTGCGGCGACTGCTGCGGTTGCGGCTGCTGTTGCGGCTGCGGATTCGCCTGCTGCTTCTGCTGGTCGACCTTCTGGAACTCGGCGCTGCTCTGCTCCAGCGGCTTGTGCACGGCCTGGGCCACGTCCACTTCGGCGATCTTCTTGAGCGGCGAGTTGAATTCGCCCTGCACCGCATAGGCGCGCTTGCCGTCGTCGCTCAGCACGACGTGGTCGATGCGATCCAGGCCCTTGGCGTGCGCCGCGGTGACGAGCGAGCCGGCGAAGTTCTGGGTCAGCTGATCCGAGGCCCGCCCGCGTGCCGCGTCGATCGCGCGGACGTTCTGCAGCGCCTGGTTGTACATGGCGTTGCCCGGGTTGTGGCTGTCGGCCAGACCCGGTGGCTGCGGGTGTGCAGCCTTCTGCAGCGCTTCGAGCGTTTTCGGGCCGGCCACGCCGTCATGCTTCAGACCATGCTCGGCCTGGAACTTCTCCAGCGCGGCTTTGGTGCCCGGGCCGAAATCGCCGTCCGGTCGCAGCGGTTTGCCGTGCGCGTCCTTGTCGTAGCCCGCCTTGATCAGGTCGTTCTGCAAGGCGGTGACCTTGTCGCCGTGCGCGCCCAGCTGCAACGCGCCGCCGTGGCCGCCATGCGAACGCCCGCCATGGCCGATGGCCTTGAGGGCTTCCTTTACATCCTGGTCGCCGCCGGCCTTGGAAGGATCGAAACTCTTGTCGGCGACCTTGGCCTGCGCGCGATCCAGCGCGGCCGCCTTTTCCGGATCCTTGTACGCATTCTTGTATTCCTCGGCGATGGCGGCCGCCTTCGGGCCATCGTAGTAGGGATACTTGTGCTTGATCTTGTCGGCCTGCTTGAGCACGGCGTCGTAGTCGCCGCCGTTCTGCAGCACTTCCTTGAAATGCTTCATCTGCGACGGGATCTGGTTCTCCGTCTTGGCCAGCAGGGCGATGGTTTCCAGACGGCGGTCTTCAGGGATGTTCTTGCCGTACGTGTCGACCATCTCCATCGCCGACTGGGTGGCGTTCTTGATCTGCGGATAGTCGATGTTCTTGTGAATCCACTGCTGTCCCTGCTCGGACGATGCCCATGCATTGATGCTGTCGCGCGTGTCCTTGTCGACGAAGGCGAGCGTGCTGCGGCCTTCCTTGCCGTTGCCGTGCGTGAGCAGGTCATGGCGCAGCTGCCTGGTGTCCTCGGGAAACTTCAGGCCGTGTTCCTTCGCGTACTTGCCGGCCTGGTCGATGATGCCGTCCACGTAGGTGGTTTCGCCGGGCTTGAGCTTGGCGCCATCGATCGAGCCGAGCGCCCAGGTGCCGCGCTTGCCCAGGTCCACCTGGATGGTGCCGAGCGAGTAGCCGCTGTCGGCCACGATCTTGTTGGCGTGGCCCCAGTGCGGATCGGAGGTGCCGGCGGTCACGCCGGCGATGGACAGGTGGTACGAGGACGGGCCGCCTTCGGTGCCGCGGCCGACCACGAAATACATGGAGCCGGCGAGCGCGTCGACGTCGTGCGTGTTGGGGTTGGGCATGGGTCTTCCTCCGTGAAGAAATTAAGGGGTGGGATTACTTGAGATCCATGACGGCGAGGTACTTTTCCAGCGTATTGGCGCGTTCGCACAGGCGGAACATGTCGTTCTGCCCCATCTGCAGGTCGTCCACGGTTTCATGGCCGTAGAGCGCGGTCTCCAGCCGACCGTCCTTGTCCTTCAGGACCAGCCACTCGCGCTGGGCGACCTTCAGGTCCTCCTTCGCCTTGCTGTCGAGCTTGGCGAGCAGCGCCTTGTACGCCTTGTTGAGGCGGGCGTCCTGCTTCTGCTTTTCGGTGGTCTGGCAGGCGGCCATGGCGACGGTGTCGGAACCGGCCTTGTCGATGCAGGCGTAGAACGCCTCAGTGATGCCCTTGGGCGCATCGTGCCTGATGTAGTCGCTGGTGCTGTCCGCGGCGAAGGCGGCGGTGCCGCCAGCGAAGAGCGCGAGGGTGACGGCGAGCGTCCTGACCGTTTTCATGGATACAACTCCTTGAGTCCTTGCGATGGCCACTGCGCCGGCTCCATGCCGTTTCCATGCCCGCCCTGTGCCACGGACCTGTCCACGCCAGGGGAAATGTGAAGATTTCCTTCAGCGAGGCGCACTGCGGGAGACACCTTAGGGGATGGCTTTTCCGCGCTCAAGTGAGTGGCGCGGCTTTCTTGCCGGCTTTTCCAACCGGGACACAATTTGGCGCCCGTACGCGCGAACGGGCATGACCGATTCGTGACGGCGGTGATCCCAGCAGCTTTTTTGTATCGCAACGTAACAAGCCCCCGCCTTTACACATTCCGTTGCCTTTGCGCGCGCCCCGGGACACACCCGGGATACGCCGCCGCGGTCTCCTTTGCACACCGGCCGGGTCGCATGTCGCGACCGGCCTTCTCTCGGAGACCACCATGAGCAACGCCATCCTCTATACCGGCAAGACCACCACCACCGGCGGCCGCAACGGCCAGTCGCGCAGCGACGACGGTCGCCTGGCGATCACGCTGACGCCGCCGGGCGCACCGGGTGCGGGCACGAATCCCGAGCAGTTGTTCGGCGCGGGCTGGTCTGCCTGCTTCATCGGCGCGATGGGTTTCGCCGCGCAGTCGCTGGGTGTGCGTCTTCCGGCCGACACCACCGTCAACGCCGAAGTGGATCTGGCGAACACCGCCGAGCGCGGTTACTTCCTGCAGGCGCGGCTCGCGGTGAACCTGCCGGGCATCGACCGCGACACCGCCCAAGCCATCGTCGATGGCGCGCACCAGACCTGCCCGTACTCCAAGGCCACGCGCGGAAACATCGACGTCGCGATCACCTTGCGCTGAACCAGCCCACCCAACGCCCCCCCTCCTTCAAGGAACATCGCCCATGCACCGCACGCACGCCTCGCTCGCCGCTACCCTCGCCCTCGGCCTCGCCTGTCTCGCGTCATCGGCTCATGCCGACGACGCCAAGAAGAAGCCCATGGAGAAGTGCTACGGCGTCGCCCTGGCCGGCAAGAACGACTGCGCCGCCGGCGCAGGCACCACTTGCGCCGGCACGTCCAAGACCGATTACCAGGGCAATGCCTGGGTGCTGGTCGACAAAGGCACCTGCATCACGATCAAGACGCCCAAGGGCCACGGTTCGCTGGAATCCTCGCCGTGAACGCGGCGTTGCCGATCCGGGCACGGCTGACGCGCTTCGTGCCCGATGCCGCCCTGCTGCTGGTCGCGCGACTGGGTATCGCCGCGGTGTTCTTCCAGTCCGGGCGCACCAAGGTCGAGGGTTTCATGACAATCAAGCCGTCGACCTATGACCTGTTCGTCGCCGAGTACGCCCTGCCGGTGATTCCGCCGGAATGGGCGGCCCGGCTCGCCACCGGAGCGGAGCATCTGTTCCCCGTGCTGCTGGTGGCCGGCTTGTTCACCCGCGGCGCCGCGCTGGCGCTGCTGGGCATGACCGCGGTGATCGAGATCTTCGTGTACCCGCTGGCCTTGCCCACGCACCTGACCTGGGCCGGCTTGCTGCTCCCGCTGATCGTGCACGGCGGCGGCCGCTGGTCGCTCGACCATCTCGTGCAAAGCCGGCGCTGACCGCTTCTTTCCATCACTTTCAACAGGAATCCAATCATGCGTAGCTTGACAGGCATCGCCATAGCACTTGCCATCGCCACCGGCACCGCCACCGCTGCCGAGGCGCCTGCCCCGGCCATCAAGAACGTCGTGATCGTGCCCGGCGCGTTCGTCGACGGTTCGGGCTGGCGCGTCGTGCACGACATCCTCATCCACAAGGGCTATCGCGTCACCGTGGCCCAGCCGCGCATCGACACGCTGGCCAACGACACCGAACAGGTGCGCGAACTGATCCGCGAACAGGACGGCCCTGTGGTGCTGGTCGGCCACAGCTACGGCGGCGCCGTGATCACCCAGGCCGGCAATCGCGACAAGGTGAAGGCGCTGGTCTACGTCGCCGGCGTGCAGCCGGACGTGGGCGAGAGCCTCTCGCAGGTGGTCGGTTCGATGCCGTCGCCCAACAACGACGTCGTGGCCACCCGCGACGGCCATCTCTATCTCGACCCGAAGAAGTTCGGCGACGACTTCGCTGGCGACCTTGGCCGCAACCGCACCGACTTCATGGCCGTCTCGCAGGTGCCGGCGAGCACGGCCGCCTTCGGCGCGACCATGCAGGTCGCCGCCTGGCGCAACAAGCCAAGCTGGGCGGTGGTCACCACCGACGATCACGCGCTGAGCCCGGACCTGCAGCGCTGGATGTACAAGCGCGCCGGCTCGGCGGTCACCGAAATCAAGGCCAGCCACGCCGTCTACATCTCGCAGCCCGAGGCCGTGGCCAAGGTCATCGAGAACGCCGCCAACGGCGTGCGCTGAACCACGCCCATTTCCACTCATCACCCGAATCGACACTCGACCCGGAGAACACTCATGAACCTTATTGCCACCAAGTCTCGTAGCGGTCTCGCCGCCGCAGCCGCCCTCGTCGCCATCGCCGCGGCGTCCATCGTCTCGCCCGCCAAAGCCGCCGACCAGGGCACGCAGCAGCGTGAACCGGTGCGCTGCTACGGCGTCAACAGCTGCAAGGGCGAAAGCCTGTGCGCCACCGCCAAGCACGACTGCAAAGGCCTCAACGACTGCAAGGGCCAGGGCGTGGTCGTGAAGACCAAGAGCGAATGCCTCGCAGCGGGCGGCACGCTGACCGAGCCGAAGTGATCGTCGCGACCGGGCCTGCATGACAGGCCCGGTCAGTCTCGCCCTGCCGACAGGAATCCCATCATGTCCCGCCCCATCCCCACCTTCGACGGCTACGGCCTGGGCTTGCGTCGCGAGCATTACCGCGATTTCCTCGACAGCGACGTGCCCGTCGATTTCGTCGAGGTGATCTCCGAGAACTTCATGATCGACGGCGGGCAGCCGATGGATATCCTGCGTCGCGTGCGCGAGCGGCATCCGGTGATCCTGCATGGCGTGTCGATGTCGATCGGCTCGGCGGATGGTCTGCGCGGCGACTATCTCAAGCGTCTGCGCAAGCTGGTCGATGCGATCGAACCGCTGTACGTCTCCGATCATCTGAGCTGGTCGCGTTTCGCCCACGTCAACTCGCATGACCTGCTGCCCCTGCCCTATACCGAGGAAACCCTCGCCGTGGTCTGCCGCAACATCGATGCGGCGCAGGAAGCGGTCGGCCGGCCGATGCTGTTCGAAAATCCGTCGAGCTATGTGAGCTTCGCGGCCTCGACCATGACCGAATGGGAGTTTCTCGCCGCGATGGCGAAGCGCACCGGGTGCGGCCTGTTGCTGGACGTCAACAACATCTACGTCAGCGCACGCAATCACGGCTGGGACGCCCACGCCTATCTGCGCGGCATACCCGCCGATCGCGTGCGCCAGATCCATCTGGCCGGCCACACCGAAGGCGAAGACCTGCTGATCGACACGCACGACCAGCCGGTCAGCGACGACGTATGGGCACTCTATGCGGCGGCCACGGCGATACTCGGCCCGGTGGCCACCATGATCGAACGCGACGATGCGATTCCGCCGTTGCCGGACCTGCTCGCCGAACTGGATTTCGCCCGAAGGCTGCGCGACGGCCGCTCATCGGCGCAGGAGGCCGCATGATGCTGGCGGAGATGCAACAGGATTTCAGCGACTGGCTGGCGAAAGCCGGCGGCGGCGACAGCCTGCGCGGCACCCTCACCGCGACGCGTGGGCTGGCGGCTTACCAGAACAATTACCGCACGCAGCTGGTCAACGTACTGCGCGCCAGCTATCCGCAACTGCGCGCACGGCTCGGCGACGAGGCCTTCCTGGAACTGGCGATCCACCATATCCAGCATCGCCCGCCTTCCTCGTGGACGCTGGATGCGTACGGCGCCGATCTCGACGAAAGCCTCCGCGCGCTGTATCCGCGACACCCCGACTTGCAGGAGCTGGCGTGGATCGAGTGGACGCTGGCGGAAGTCTTCGTGTCGACCGATACCGCGCCGCTCGCGGCCGACGATCTCGCATCGATCGATTGGGACGAAGCGACCTTGCATCTGAGTCCGAGCTTCCGTCAGCGCGTGGCGTCCACGAATGCGCTGGCCGTCTGGTCGGCGCTGCAGGATGGCGCGACGCCGCCGGAGGCGCAGATGCTCGATGTCACGGCCGGCCTTCTTGTGTGGCGCCAGGGCTTCACGTCGCGCCTGCGACAAGTCGATGCGATCGAGCACGCCGCCCTGCTTTCGCTGCGTGACGATGCGCGTTTCAGCGTCTTGTGCGATGCGCTGGTCGAACACCTTGGCGAAGAGCCCGGCATTGCACGCGCGGGCCAGTTGCTGGCCGAATGGATCGAAGCCGGCATCGTCACCGGCGTGACCAGCTGACGGCGGCGCGTCAGCGCGCCGGACGGCGGCGGTGGATGGCGTAGAGCCAGTAACCCGCGGGCAGCCACCAGAGTATGGTGGTCAGGACAGCCATCGCGTAGTCACCCATTCTCGACGAGGCATCGACATTGTCCCAAGCCATCAGCGTGCCGAGGCCGCCCAGCAGCGCTGACGGGATCACCAGAAACACCCATGCCTGCCAGCGAAGCCGCCTCGCTCGCCTGGACGCCAGCCCGTCCGCCAGCCAGGCCTCGCCGAAGGCGGACTCGAACGGATCGTAAGTGGCGCGGATCGCATGCAACTGGTCGCGATACAGACCGTTGTCGCGTTCGTCGAGCGTCATGGTGTTGAGGTCTTCAGGACGGCGCCGCGTCACCGGACGCCCATCGATGCTCAAACCCTTCAGATCCACCTTGTCGCCGCTGTGCTTCTCGCTGCCCATAAGCCTTTCTCCAGGTGGCTTGCGCGATATGCCTGGCCCGAGCTTACCCGGCGGGAGCGGCGCAAATGTATGAACTTTGTTCAGCGCGGAGCTGACAGCTCCAGCATGAACCGACTGATATCCCGCCGCAGATCGAGATCATCCACCGTGGCCGCGCGCAGGTTCGCTTCCGCAACGCACTTCCACGCTTCCGCATGCCGTTCACAGCCTCGATAGCGCCGTGCCAGCTCCAGCAGAATCGACGCGCGATAACTATCGGCCTGTTCGGCCTGCTCCAGCGCACGCAGGTAAAGCGGCACCGCGGCCAGATCGTCACGGGTAAAATCGGCCAGCGTTTCCCATGGAAACGGGTGGCGCACGCCTTGCGCCTCCTGCTCCTCGCAGTACGCTCGCAGCGCGTTGTAGCTGCGCCAATAAGTAACCGTCTTTCCCGATTCGCTGGCCTCGAACATCGAGCGGGCCAGAGACGCCACGGTTTCATACATCAGCTGCGGGATATCCATCGCAGGGCGTCCTGGCTCCTCGGCTCACCAGCCTCCGGCCGGCGGCGCGATCTTGGTCTTGAGGAATGCGAAATACTTCGGATCGTCCTCGTCGAAGATGTCGCTGCCGCCGCCCATGTAGGCACGGCACAGCTCATCGGCGGCGCGCTCTTCGTTACCCGTTTCCAGTTGCGCCTGGCCCAGGCGCAGATGCAGGAACGGATTGCCGATGGCATCGGGGCAATGCATCGCGTCGGTCAGCACGGTGACGGCCTGGCGGTAATCCTTTGCCTGGAAGTAGACATCGCCCAGCGCGGCGAGGATCCAGGTGGACGCTTCGTGCTCCTCGACGGGTTCGGGCACGAGCTGAAGCGCCGCGATGTAGCTCTGATAGGCCTCGGCGAGGCCGCCCTGCTCCATGTGGCGGTCGCCTTCGGCGCACAGGCGCTCGATGTCTGCCATGGTGTGGTCGGGGATGCTCATGATTGCCTCCGTGCGTATGTTGCGGTTCCGGTCTGCGCGCGATTAGAGCACGACGCGGCGGTTCACGCCTCGGGCTTGCCCCTGGCCGCCGACGGCCGCCCGTCGAACCCGGTCAGGCAGCAGATCAGCTTGCGCTCCGCCACCACGAACGTCGCGTCGTCACCCGGCTCCTGCCTACCCACGAAGAACAGCAGGCTGCGCTCCTTACTGCCGTTCTTCTTCAGCTCGCGCGCCTCTTCGCTCGCCGTCTGCACTTCCCTGAGCAGCGCATTGCGTTGACGCTGCGTCCAGTCGCGCCAAGGCAGCTTCACCCGGTAGGCCTGGCCCGGCTTGCCGTCCTGCCACACCTTCACGTCCATCTCGATCAGTGCGTGGTCGTCGTTCGTTTCCGGCGCGCGCCAGCCGATCGGGCCATAGAAAAGGTGCGGGATGGGATAGCGGATCAGACGATCCTGCCTGGCGCGCAGGCGCCAGATCACTTCGTCATAGGTGGCGCCATACAGGTCGAGAAAATGCAGCTCGCGCTGGCGGTCGTTGGGAAAGTTGAGATAGGCGCGGCAGATGTCGCGGAAGCTGGTAGTGATGCGCGGACGCTGGCGCAGCCCCGGCTCCGGCGCAGCCACCGGCGCGCGTCGGCCTTCCCCGCGTTCCACGGCGGGATCGCTCGCCGCAGCGTGCTCGGCGGGTGCCGGCTCCACCGGCAGGCGGAACGCTGAGGGCATGTAGCCGGGAAAACTGCCGTCCGCTGCGGTCAGCGATTCGGTGCGTGCCTTTTTCAGCAAATCCGCCTCGCCGTTGCTCGGGCACCAGGGCGGGCATTTCGGCTTCGCGGCGAAATGCGCGCGGCGCAGGTTCTCCGGCCGGTACGAAGTGGGATAGACCTTGGAGCCGCAATCGGGGCATACGAAGCCGTCCGTATCGATCGGCTCCATCGACCACAGATCCTCGGCATCCACATCCAGCCCGGAATGGATATTGGTGGCGCGAAACATCGTCTCTCACCGTGGCGGTTCCCGCCGCAAGCCTAGTGCATTGCGCCGCTCCGGGCATGCGCGCTCCTGGGAAAGAACACGCGCGACGCCAGAGATCACGGCGACGGGCCATGGCCGTTGCCTGCCTTGCCGCGATCCGCCAATACTGGCGCCTTCAAGGAGGAATGCATGAAGCCGAAGACATGGACGCTGGTCGCTTATGCAGCGCTGTCGCTGGTGGTAGGCGCCGCCAGCCAGTACGTCTACCCGGGCCGGGATACCACCGTGTTCGACTACGCCAGCATGCCGGTCTTTCTGCTGCTGACTTATCTCTGGTATCGCCTGGATGCCACCGAACGCGACTATCGCCGCAGCAGCATGCTCAACATCGGCATCGTCGGCCTCACGGCGGTGGCGCTGCCCTGGTATCTCTTCAAGAGCCGCGGCGCCAAGGGCGGCTTCCTGGCTACGGGCGGCGCGCTGCTGATGTTCTTGCTCTCGGGTGTGCTGAACTATGCCGGCTCCTGGGGCGTGTACGCAGGCCTGCAGCGATGAGCGCTCCCTGACCGCAGAAAATTGCCGTATGCCGCGCGGCCGGCATGCTTGGCACACTGCGCTCCTCGCCGACAAAGGAGCCGGAACATGCCGCTGTCTGGACGCCGATTCACCCTGCTCGCCATGACCGTGGCATCGCTGCTCGCCGCCGCGGCGGCGCCGGCGGACGTCCGCCACGCGATGACTCCGCCTCGCGCGATCACGCTGTGCCAGCCCAAAGCGCCCGGCGCGGGCGAGCCCAATGCTTCGGCCAGACGCGTACTCGCGGCGGCCGAAAAACACCTGGGCGACAAGCCGCACCCGCTCGCCCACGTGCATACCGAAGGCACGCTGCCGCACCAGGGCATCCGCGACGAAAGCATCGAGGCCGAACGCGACTGGCCGCTGATGCGGCAGGCAGCGCTGGCCTGGCGGCTCAGCGCGGATGCGCGCTATCTGCGCCAGGTCAATGACTATCTTGCCGCGTGGGCCACGACCTACCAGCCGGATTTCAATCCGATCGACGAAACCAACCTCGATGGATTGATCGACGCCTACGTGCTCACCTCCGCCGCGCTCCCCGCGGATACCCGCGATGCGGTGCGCGCTCTGCTGCGCAAGCTCGGCGCGGGCTATATCGAACGCATCCGCGCCTTTCCCGAACGGAACAAACCGGGCACCGCCACCAACAACTGGCAGAGCCATCGCGTGAAACTGGTGACGCTGGCTGCGGCGGCCCTGGGCGATCAGGCCATGCTGACGACGGCGCGCGAGCTGTTCGAACGGCAGGTGGCGGACAACATCGAACCCACGGGCGAAGTGACCGACTTCGCCGATCGCGACGCACTGCATTACGTCGTCTACGACCTGCAGCCCCTGGTGAGCGCGGCACTGGCCGCCAAGCCGTTCGGCGACGGCGACTGGCTGCGCCATGCGACGCCGCAGGGCGCATCGCTGGCCAAGGCGCTGGACTGGTTGCGGCCGTACGCGGAGGGCACCAGGACTCACGAGGAGTTCGTGCACACGCACGTCAAGTTCGATCGAGAGCGCGAGCAAGCCGGTGAGAAAGGCTACAGCGGCCTGTGGGACCCGAAGACCGCCACCGCGTTGTATTGGCTGGCGGCACAACTGGACCCGGTCTACCTGCCCATCGCGCAGCGGCTGTCGCCCGAGCCGCCGGACTGGATCGGCGCCTGCTCCTACGGCCAGTGACACGAAGGGCGTGACCTGCGGGGCGCGTCGGCCGCCCCGCACTCTGCTACCTTCCGGCGGGTTTCCACCCCAACGCCAAGGTCCGCCATGTTCCGACCCGTTCCGCGCCTGCTCGGCCTCTCCCTGATCTGCATCCTGGCCCTGCCCGCCCTGGCCGATACGCCGCCGGCGACCAAGTCGGCCACGCCGAAGGAGCTGCTGGAGAAATCCAGGCCGGAGGAATGGCGCAAGCCCGATCCGAACAACCTGTTGGAGATGCGCCTGCCGCAGGGCAAGGTGCTGATCGAGCTGGCCCCGGATTTCACGCCGCTGCACGCGGACAACATCCGCACGCTGGTGCGCGGTCATTACTTCGATGGACTGGCGGTGATCCGCGTCCAGGATAATTTCGTCACCCAGTGGGGCGACCCCGAGGACGACGACAAGGGCGACAAGAGCAAGCTGCGCCCGCTCGGCAAGGCGAAGAAGACCGTGCCGTCGGAATACACGCGTCCGATCGATGCCAAGCTGCCTTGGACCGCGTTGCCGGACGGCGACGTATACGCGCCGGAGGTGGGCTTCGTCGAAGGCTTCCCCGCCGCGCGCGACAAGGCCACCGGGCAGGAATGGCTGACGCATTGCTATGGCGCGGTCGGCGTGGCGCGCGACGTCGGGCCGGAAACCGGCAGCGGCAGTTCGCTGTACGCGATCATCGGCCAGGCGCCGCGCGGCCTGGACCGCAACCTCGCCGTCGCCGGCCGCGTACTGCAGGGCATGGAATACCTTTCGGCACTGCCGCGCGGTACCGGGCCGCTGGGCTTCTATGAAAAGCCCGGGCAACGCACCGCCATCCAGTCGGTGAAGCTGGCGGCGGACATGCCTGCGGCCGAACGTCCGAACATCGAAGTACTGCGCACGGACAGCGCAACCTTCGCCGCACTGATCGAGGCCAAGCGCAATCGCCGCGACGACTTCTACCGCATGCCGGCGGGGAAGATCGATCTGTGCAGCATCAACATCCCGGTGCGCGACGCCAAGCACTGAAAACGCCGAGCGCAGGCTGGGACGCGCGCTATCCGTTCCAGCTTGCGCCCGCGCTTCAATACTGCTGCGCGAACGCCTGCACCACCCGCTCCATCGCCTCGCGCCAGCGTGCGCGCAACACCGGCGTCAGCTCGGTCTCGTACTCGTCGATGGCGGCAAGCAGGCTCTCCACCCAGCAGCGGTAAAGCCGCGGTTCCACCGGCGCGCGGCCGCCGCGCGAATGCACGTCGATCATGTGGCGCATCGGCCGCGCCACCATCGCGCTGCCGGAAGCCCACGAGATCGCCATGCTGATGCCGCGACGCAGCGCCAGGCGCTGACCGCGGAAATCGGTGCGCTCGAACATCGGCGGGATGGCCGGATCGCTGGCCAGCAGGATCTCGTAGAAGCGCTCGATGAAGCCGTGGCGACGCAGGCAGCGGCCGAAGCTCACTTGCAGGTCATCGTAGTTCGAGGGAGCGCCAGGAGGCTTGAGCGCGGGCTTGAGCATGGGGAGGCCTTGCAGTGCGAGGCGGCGCAGTGTGCCCAGGGCCACCGGACCGTGCATTGACCTGGATCAGCTCGGCGCTTGAGGGTGAACAGGCTCTAAGCGCCGGAGGCCGCGCATACACAAATTTTTCGCGCCAGCGGTTATCTGTCGCCGACGGAAGGAGCGCGCTCCGCCCTGCGCGCGGGAGAAAGGCATTGAAGCGAAGCCGCAAAGTATTGCTGTGGAGCCTGGTCGCATTGCCGGTGCTGCTGGTCGCGGTCGCGGTGGTGGTGCTGGCCACCTACGACTGGAACCGCCTGAAGCCGGACATCAACGACAAGGTGAGCCAGGCCATCGGGCGGACCTTCGCGATCGATGGCGACCTCAGCGTGGCATGGCGGCGCGAGCCGGGAGAAAGCGGCCTGGGCGGGCTGCTGCCCTGGCCCGAGCTGATCGCCCGCGACATCCGCATCGCCAACCCCGAATGGGCGAAGCAGCCGCAGTTCGCGCAGCTGGATGCGGTACGCGTGCGCGTGGCGCCGCTGCCGCTGCTGGCGCGGCGCATCGTCATTCCCAGCGTACAGCTGGAGCATCCGCTGGTGGATCTGGAGCGGCAGGCGCCGGACAAGGCGAACTGGAACTTCGTGTTCGGCAACAGCGACCAGCCGTCTTCCTGGCAGCTGGACTTGCGCGCGATCGGCTTCGATCGCGGCCAGATCGGATACGACGATGCGGTGAGCAAGGTGAAACTCGCCGTGCAGCTGGAGCCATTGCAGCAGGCAATCCCGTTCGATCAGATCCTCAAGCAGCAGTCAGACGATGCGCGCGAGCAGGCCGGCCGCACCGCCGGCGGCGCGGCACGCAAGGCACTGGCCAACGCAAAAGAAAAGGATGAAGACAAAGTCGGTGCGAAAGCTTCGAACACGGCCTATCTGTTCGCCTGGCAGGCCGACGGCAGTTATCAGGGCGCGCCGCTCAAGGGCGGCGGCAAGATTGGCGGCGTCATCGCGTTGCAGGACACCGACCGCCCGTTCCCCATACAGGCGGACGTGCATATCGGCGACAGCCATATCGCGCTGGTGGGCACGCTTACCGATCCGCTGCACCTGGGCGCGCTGGACCTCAAGCTGTGGTTCTCCGGCACCAGCATGGCCAAGCTCTATCCGATCACCGGCCTGACCCTGCCCGACACGCCGCCCTACGCCACCGAGGGCCATCTCACCGCGCAGCTGGCCCGCAGCGGCAGCCATTTCACTTATCGCCATTTCCGCGGCCGCGTGGGCGGCAGCGACCTGGCCGGCGACCTGGATGTCGTCACCGGCGGCGCTCGGCCCAAGCTCTCCGGCACGCTGCGCTCGCAGTTGCTGCAATTCGCCGATCTGGCCCCGCTGATCGGCGCCGACTCCAATGCCGAGAAACAGCGCCGTGGCGATGCGACGCCGCAGCCGGCGGACAAGGCGTTGCCGGTCGAGCCGTTCCGCACCGATCGCTGGAAGGCGATGGATGCCGACGTGCGCTTCACCGGCGCGCGCATCGTGCGCGGCGAATCGCTGCCGATCGATTCGCTCGATACCCATGTGATGCTCGACAACGGCGTGCTGCTGCTCGATCCGCTGGATTTCGGCGTGGCCGGCGGGCGCATCGGCAGCACCATCCGCCTCGACGGCAGCCAGGCACCGCTGCGTGGCGCGCTGAACCTGCGTCTGCGCGGGCTCAAGCTCAAGCAGCTGCTCCCCACCGTCCAGGCCATGAACGCCAGCTTCGGCGAGATCAACGGCGACGCCAACCTCAATGCGCGCGGCAACTCTGTCGCGGCTTTGCTCGGCAGCGCCAACGGCGAACTGAAGCTGCTGATGAACGACGGCGCGATCAGCAAGAACCTGCTCGAAACCGCCGGTCTCAACGTGGGCAACATCGTCATCGGCAAGCTGTTCGGCGACAAGGTGGTGAAGATCAACTGCGCCGCCTCCGACCTCGCTGCGGACAACGGCGTATTCAACACGCGCCTGTTCGTCTTCGATACCGAAGATGCGCTGATCAACGTGGACGGCAAGGTGAACTTCGCTACCGAGCAGCTCGACCTGGATGTGAAGCCGCACAGCAAGGGCCTGCGCGTGTTCACCCTGCGCTCGCCGCTGTACGTGCGCGGCACGCTGAAGAACCCCGATGTCGGCGTGCACGCCGGCCCGCTGCTGTTGCGTGGCGGCGGTGCGGTGGCCCTGGGCGTGTTCGCCGCACCGGCGGCGGCGCTGCTGCCGCTGGTGGTGGCCAGCCAGGGCGGCACGCCCAATACCTGCCAGCAGGTGCTGCAGGAGCTCAAGGCAGGGAAAGCGCCGGGGAGCAAGAAGTAAGCCTGCCGGGCACTTGCATCCGACATTCTTCCGATATATCGTTTTCGCCAACTTACGATATATCGGAGATACATCATGCGTAGTCCGCGCGATTTCTTCCATGCCCTCCGCCAGCAGCACTACTGGCATCACCACCGCTTCCACGGGCATTTCCACGAGCGCTTCCGTCCCTTTGGCTTCGAGGATGCCGACTGGGACGGCGGCCACCACGAACGCCACGCCGGCCGCGGCGACCACTTCCGCGATCGCATGGGCGGCGGCGACTTCTTTGCCGAATGGGCCGGTCTGCGCGGTGGCGGTCGCCGCGGCGGCGGGCGCATGTTCGGCCATGGCGACCTGAAGCTCCTGCTGCTGGCGCTGATCGAACAGCAGCCGCGCCATGGCTACGAACTGATCCGCATCATCGAGGAGATGTTCCACGGCCAGTACACACCCAGCCCCGGTGCGATCTACCCCACCCTGACCATGCTCGAGGAACTGGGCCATGCCCAGGTCGAGAATGAGCAGGGCGGACGCAAGCTGTACGCCATTACCGACGCCGGACGCGCCTTCCTGCAGGAGAACCGCGAAGCGGTCGACGCGGTGATGAGCCGTACCGAGGCCAGCGCGAAGATGGCGGCCAAGATGGCACTGCCGATGAGCGTGCGCGGCGCGATGCACGCGCTCAAGCATGCCCTGCTGATGCGCAGCACCGAGTGGACCAAAGCCGAGACGCAACGCGTCGCCTCGATCCTGGAAAAGGCCGCCGCCGATATCGCCGCGGGATCGCGCCGTGAGTGAAGCGCCCGCCGGCATGGATGCCTGGCAGGCGCGCTGCGGGACGCTGGGGCTGTCGCTGACGGCCCCTCGCCGCGCGGTACTCCAGGCGTTGCTGGAACACGACGGCGCGGACGCCGTCGCGCTGTTGCAACGGGCACGCCTGCGCCATGCGGGCACCAGTATCGGCACCGTGTACCGCTTCATGCGCGAACTGGAACGCGCGGGTCTGGTACATGCCCAGGCGCAGGCGCACGGCCGCATGCGCTGGCATGCCATGGCGGCGCACGCGCCCGATCTGGCCACTGAACTGGCGCCGCTGCTCGGTCAGCTGCGCGAATTTTTGATCCGGCTTGAAACGCTCGCCGCCGCCGCCCACATCGTCCATCGCGGCTGATCGAGCCTCAGGCGGCACGTTCGCGCCGCGCATGACAACATCGCTCCGGCGCCACGCCCCTCGGCCAGCCACCCGGTTTCCGACCGCCCACGCGGCGGTGCCTTCTTTCCGTTCCGAGGTATGCATGAACAAGCACGAATCCCGCAGGGTGATGCACGAGGTCCGCTTCCGCCGGCTCGAGGTGTTGCACGTCGAACGGCTCACGCCGCACATGCAGCGCATCGTCCTGGGCGGCGCGCAGCTGGAAGGTTTCCATAGCGGCGCACCGGACGATCACGTCAAGCTGTTCTTTCCCAATGATGCCGGCGAGCTGGTGTTTCCCACGCGCGGGCCCAACGGCATCGAATTCCCGCCCGGCGCCGATCCCTCCCCCATGCGCGATTACACCCCGCGCCACCACGACGCCGCGCGGGGCGAACTGACCGTCGACTTCGTGCTGCATGGCGATGGCCCCGCATCCAACTGGGCCGCCTCGGCCAAGGCAGGCGACGTGCTCGGAGCCGGCGGGCCGCGCGGGTCCTTCGTGGTGGCCGACGACTTCGATCACTACGTACTGGCGGCCGACGAAACCGGCCTGCCGGCGATCGGACGCTGGCTGGAGGAAATGCCGGCCTCGGCATTCGCCACCGTGCTGGTGGAAATCCCCGATGCCTCCGATCGCCAGATGCTCTTCACCGAAGCGACCTGCGAGGTGCACTGGCTGGAGCGCGACGGCACGGATGGCGCGGCGAGTACCTTGCTGGAGGATGCGCTGCGTCGCTTGTCGGTCCGCGGCGATGCGTTCTACTGGATCGCCGCCGAGTCCCGACGTGCCCGCAACATGCGGCTGTTCCTCGCCGGCCGCGGCGTGCCCAAAGAGTGGGTGCGGGCGACCGGTTATTGGAAGGCCGACGGCACGGACGACGAGGACGAGTAATCGGTTCGCTTCTCCCTCTTCCCGGCGGGGAGAGGGAGAAGCGGGGTTCACGGCTAGAATGGCGCGTCTCTTTTAGCCGTCCATCTCCATGCAAGCCGTCAACCGCGCCCGCCTGCAGATCCACTTCTGCGTCCTGCTGTGGGGCTTCACCGCCATCCTCGGCAAGCTCATCACCTTGCCGGCGCTGCCGCTGGTGTGGTGGCGCATGTGGCTGGTGGCCGCGGCGCTGCTGCTGATCGCCAGGGTGCGGCGCGGCCTCAAGGCGATGCCGGCGCGGCTGCGCTGGGCCTATGCGGGCATCGGCGCGCTGGTAGCGCTGCATTGGCTGACGTTCTATGCGGCCATCAAGTTGGCCAACGCCTCGGTCGCCGCAACATGCATCGCATTGGGGCCGGTCTTTCTCGCCCTGGTCGAGCCGTGGATCGCCGGGCGCCGATTCGATCCGCGCGAGCTGCTGATCGGCGCGATGGTGGTGCCGGGCGTAGCGCTGGTTGCCGGCGGCGTGCCGGCGGACATGCGCATAGGCATTGCGGTGGGCACCTTGTCCGCGCTGCTGGTGGCGCTGTTCGGCGCGCTCAACAAGCGCTTCGTCGACCGCGCCGATCCGCTCACGGTGACCTGTATCGAACTGGGTACCGGCGCGCTGTTCCTCACCCTGCTCGCCCCGCTGCTGCCCGGGCCTGCGTTCGCGGTGCCTGACCTGCACGACGCGGCGCTGCTCCTGCTGCTGGCCTTCGGCTGCACGCTGCTGCCGTTCGCGCTGGCGCTGGTGGCGCTGCGCCACATGAGCGCGTTCGGCACGCAGATGGTGACCAACCTGGAGCCGGTATACGCCATCGTGCTGGCGATCCTGCTGCTGGGCGAGCAGCGCGAGCTGGACGGCAAGTTCTATCTGGGCGTGGCGATCATCCTGGCCGCGGTCTTCGTCCATCCGCTGCTGCATCGCCGCCGCGCGGAGCCGGCGCAACCCGAACTGCTCGGCACCGCCGAGAGCCACAACGTCATCGAGTGAGTTCCAGCTCGCCCAGCAGGTGGTCGATGAAGGCACGCACCTTGGCTGGAGCCTTGCGCCCCGGATACACCGCATGCACGCCGCCCTCCGGCAGGCGGTATTGCGCGAGCAGCGCCACCAGCCGCCCGGCGCGGATGTCCTCTTCCACCAGGTAGTCCGGCAACACCGCGATACCGGTACCGGCCAGCACCAGGCCGCGGACGGCGGCGGCACTGTTGGCCTGCGCGGCCTGGCGCAGCCGGATGGTGCGGCGCGCGCCACCCGCCGCGGTGAACACCCAGCGCAGCGGTGAAGGCAACGCGGACATCGCGATGGCGCCGTGCGCGGCAAGGTCGTCCAGGCGCCGCGGCGTGCCGTGTTCGGTCAGGTAAGCCGGCGCGGCGACCAGCAGCTGGCGGAAGCCGCCGATGCGCGCGGCACGCAAGGTCGAATCGCGCAGCCAGCCACCGCGGATGGCCAGGTCGAAGCGCTCGGCGATGACGTCGCTGATGTGATCGCTGAGGACCAGGTCGACCTGCACGGCCGGATAGCGCCGCATGAAGCTGGCCAGCCGGGGTACGACGACCGCGATGCCGTAGTCGAGCGAGGCGGTGAGCCGCAACGTGCCGCGCGGCGCATCGCGATTTTCGCCCGCGCGCTCGATCGCCGCCTCGGCGTCGGCCAGGATGCGCACACAATCGGCGTGGAACGTGACACCGGCTTCGGTAAGCGACATGCGCCGGGTGCTGCGCACCAGCAGCGTCACGCCCAGTTCCTGCTCCAGCCGCGCCAGATGCTGGCTGACCATGGCCTTGGTCATGCCCAGCTCCTCCGCTGCGCGGGTGAAGGAACCGGCACGCACCAGCGCGGCGAATACCGCCAGCCGGTTGAGATTGACCTCGTTCGCCATGCGGGCGCTCCATCACTGTCAATTCAAACTTTACAGTGAATTACCCGTTGATACGTATATCGGTACCAATGTTTGGCGCATCCTGTGCCGGTCGACGGGCCACCCCGACCCGGCTTTCCATGTTTTCCATAGGAGATCGCTCATGAAAATCGCACTGTTCGGCGCCACCGGCCATATCGGCCAGGGCATCCTCGACGAAGCACTCGCGCGTGGCTACGACGTGGTCGCAGTGGTACGCGATGCGGCGCGCCTGCCGCAGAAACACGCGAAGCTCACCGTTGTCACCGGCGACGTCGCCAAGCCGGAAAGCTGGATCGAGGCCATGCGCGGCGCCGACGCGGCAGTGGCCAGCCTGTCGGCACGCCGCGACGGCGATCCGGACCTGGTGCCCGGCAATGCCCGCGTCCTGCTCGACAACCTGCCCAAGGCCGGCGTGCCGCGTCTGTTCTGGGTGGGTGGCGCAGGCACGCTGGAAGTGGCGCCGGGCAAGCGCGTGATCGACGACCCTCACTTCCCCGCCGCATGGAAACCGGAAGCCGAGGCGCAGGGCAAAGCGCTGGATGTGTTCCGCGCCAGCGCGGGCAACCCGGTGTGGACGTACATCAGCCCTGCCGCGCTGATCGAACCCGGCGAGCGCACCGGCAAGTACCGCGTCGGCGGCGAGCAGCTGCTGGTGGATGGCGAAGGCAACAGCCGCATCTCCATCGCCGACTATGCGGTGGCATTGCTGGATCGCGTCGAGAAGCAGGACGCGGCGAACAAGCGCATCACGGTCGCTTACTGATCTTCCCGCGTAGCTTCGCGGGCAACGCGCAGGTTGGGGTGAGCGAAGCGAACCCCAACCTGCGCTGCCGTGCGTCGATTCAGAGGTCAGTGGTGATGTTCGGCGCTGGATGCTGGAGCAGGCGCATCCTCATCGTGCTCTTCGCCTTCCTCATGGTGGTGTCCACCGCCACCATGCCCATCGTCCCCTTTCGATCCTGCCATCGCCTCGAACGTTGCCTCGTCCTGCTTCGGCAGCACCTGCAGGAAAGCCACCATGTCCCAGATCGCGACATCGTCGTGGCTGCGGCCCCACGCCGGCATCGCGCTCATCTTGATGCCGTGCTTGATGGTCCAGAACGCCTGGGCCGGATCGTCGATGCCATGGCGCGCCAGGTCGGGCGGCTGCGGGTACAGCCCCTTGCGCATCTCGGTGTCGCGCATGCCCGGCGTGAGATGGCAGGCGGTGCACATCTCGGCGTAATGCATGGCGCCGCGACGGATGCGCGCCGGATCGTCCAGCGCGGGTACGGCGATGCCCGCCGCATGCTTGGCGATCGAGCGGTCGCGCAGCACGCCGACGACCTGCTCGGTCGCCGGCCAGTGCGGCTGGTCCGCGCCGATGGGATAGGTGCCTGAGTAAACGAATGCGGCGGCGGCGATTGCCGCGAGCAGCAGGAAAAGCAGCAGGATTCTCATCGCAGGTATCTCCGTCAGAACCAGAGCCGGACACCGGCCAGCCACACGGTCTCGCGCCGCGGGAAGCCGGTGGGATCGCCGAAGCGGCGCGTGTGCTCCACGCCCAGGTACGGCGCGAAGCGCCGGCTGAACTCGTAGCGCAGGCGCAGCCCCGCTTCCGCCTCGGACAGGCCGGCGCGAATGCCGCGGCGCGGATCGTCCTTGCCGTAGAAATTCAGCTCCAGCTCGGGAGCCAATATCAACCGCTGGGTGAAGCGCAGGTCATAGCTGGTCTGCAGGCGCAGCGCGGTACGGCCTTGCGGGCCGGCGTAGAACGTTGCCTGCATTTCGAACCAGTACGGCGCCAGGCCCTGGACGCCCGCGGCCAGCCACTGACGATCCGGTCCATGGCCGAAATCGTGGCGCACGCCCAGCTGCCAGTCCCAGAACGTACTAAAGGCGTGGCCCCACAGCACCTCGGCACGCGCATCCTGCGTGCTTTCCGCGCCGCGCTCGCCTTCCGTGCGCAGCCATACGCGGTTGATGTCACTGCCCCACCAGCCCTCCGCTTCCCACGCGGTGGCGTAGTCGCCATGGATACCGCGCGTGCGTTCGAGGCGATCGAACAGCCACATGCCGCGCTTGGCCATGTCGTCCATCTGCATCATCTCGACCATGTGTTCCGGTGGCATCGGCGCGGGCTGGTGCTGCGGCGGCGTCGGCGGGACGTGGTCGTTCGGCGACAGCGCCGCCGGCATGGGCATGGCCATGTCGTGGCCGGCGTGCGTCTGTTGCGGCGCGGGCTGCGCGGGAGCATCGGCAGACGACATGTGATGCATGCCATGCATCGTGTCTTCCTTGGGCTTGGCTGGTTTCGCGGGCGCCTGGTGGTGATGCTCATGGCCGGCCATGTCCATGCCGTCCTGGGCGGCGGCCGCCAGCGGCAAGGCGAGCAGCACGGCGGCGAAAACGTTGCGTGTCGGGTTCATGCCACCACCACTTCGCGGAACATGCCCGCTTCCATGTGATAGAGCAGATGGCAGTGATAAGCCCAGCGCCCGAGCGCATCGGCGTTGACGCGGTAACTGAGCTGCTGCGCCGGCTGCACCACCACGGTGTGCTTGCGCACCTGGAACTGGCCCTGCTCGTTCTCCAGCTCGCTCCACATGCCGTGCAAGTGGATCGGGTGGGTCATCATGGTGTCGTTGACCAGGGTGATGCGCACGCGTTCGCCGTGCTTCAGGCGCAGCGGTTCGGCGTTGGAGAAGCGCGTGCCGTCGAACGACCACAGATAGCGTTCCATGTTGCCGGTGAGGCGCAAGGTGAGTTCGCGGTCCACCTCGGGTGAGATCGGCGCATCCACCGCATGCAGGTCGGCATAGGTGAGCGCGCGGCGGCCGGTGTTGCGCAGGCCCACGCCGGGATCGTCCAGGTTGCGGCGGGGCTGCGGCACGCGCATATCCACTTCGACGCCGGTCTTGAGCGCGGGCATCGCGGCCATATCGTGGCCTGCATGGTCCATGCCGCTCATGTCCATGCCGCCCATGTCCATGCCGCCCATGCCGTGCGCCATGCCGCCGTGATCCATCGCACCCATCATGTCGCCCATGCTCAGCAGCGGGCGCGGATCGAGCGGCGGCACGTCGGCGGTCATGCCCGCGCGCGGCGCCAGCGTGGCGCGCGCATAGCCCGTGCGGTCCATGCTCTGCGCGAAGATGGTCCAGGCGCGATCGGCGGAAGGTTCGACGATCACGTCGTAGGTCTCGGCCGTGCCGATGCGGAACTCATCGACCGTGACGGGCTCGACCGGCTGGCCATCGGCGGCGACCACGGTCATCTTGAGGCCGGGAATGCGCACGTCGAAGAAGGTCATCGACGAGCCGTTGATGAAGCGCAGGCGCAGCTTGTCGCCGGCCTCGAACAGCCCGGTCCAGTTGCCCGCCGGCGTGCGGCCGTTGGCGAGATAGGTGTAGGCCATGGCCGAGACGTCGGCCAGATCCGTGGGGTCCATGCGCATCTGCTGCCACATGCGGCGTTCGGCCAAGGCACGCGACAGACCTTGCTGGCCGACGTCGCGCAGGAAGTCGCCGGCGGTGCGCTTGCCGATGTTGTAGTAGTCGCTCTGCTTCTTGAGGTTGGCGTAGATGCGCTCGGGATCGGTGTCGGTCCACTCGCTCAACAGGATGGTGTAGTCGCGCTGCGCGGGATGGCGTTCGCCGGCGCGCGGCTCGATCACGATCGGGCCATACAGCCCGGTCTGTTCCTGGAAGCGCGAATGGCTGTGGTACCAGTAGGTGCCGGCCTGGTTCACGGTGAAGCGGTAGAGGTATTCGCCGCCCGGCGGAATGCCGTCGTAGCTGATGCCCGGCACGCCATCCATGTCCGCGGGAAGCACGATGCCGTGCCAGTGGATGGAGCTGGTCACCGGCAGGCGGTTGCGCACGCGCAGCGTGACGGTGTCGCCCTGGCGCCAGCGCAGCAGCGGCGCGGGCAGCTGGCCGTTGACCACCGTAGCGACGCGCCGCCGCCCGGTGAAATCGACCGGCAGCTCGCCGATCTCCAGTTCGAAATGCGTGCCGCTGAGTTCGGCGCGCGGCGCGCTCGCCGCCAGTTGCGCCAGCGCGTCGCCGCGCCACAGGCCGAGGCCGGCGGCGACGCCGCCCAGGGCCAGACCCTGCACGAAGCGCCGCCGCGGCAGATGGATGCCGCGTGGGTCCTGCTTGTTCATCGAATCACTCCGTCAATGCTCATGCCTGCCGGGCAGGCAAGGAAAAGAGCGGCCACCAGGCGGCCGCGCGACGCACGGAGTTCAGGCCGAGGGTGGCCTCAAGGGAGGCCTGGACGGCGGTTGCGGCGCGTCGACGTCCGCCCATGGCAGGGCGAGCCGGAGCGGCAGCGGATGAGCGGCGTTCACCAAAGCTACGCCGGCGAGGTTGGCCGGAACGTGAGCGCACGTGCAGTCCGGCGCCCAATGGCCATCGCCATGTGCATGCGGGGGCTGGGGTTGCGCATCATGCATGGCGTGCATGCCGGCATGCCCATCCATCGCCATCGCCTTGGCCGGCCCCGGTTGCATGGCGTCGCAGCAGCCGCCCGAAGCCCAGGCCATGCCCGTCATCAGCAGCCACGCGCACAGCGCCAGCGCGAACAAGGCGCGGGAGCGGCGCAGCGAGGGCAGGAGGCGACGGAACATGCGGGCCAGCATGCCAGCCGGTTGCGGAAAGTGACAACTCTGGAGTTGGCTTCATGCGGGGTAAGCCGCGAGGAACCCGTACAATCGCCGCCATGAATTATCGCCACGCCTATCACGCCGGCAACTTCGCCGACGTCCTCAAGCACGCCGTGCTGT
This sequence comes from Dyella sp. CR10, assembly GCF_055814425.1. Lineage (NCBI taxonomy): Bacteria > Pseudomonadati > Pseudomonadota > Gammaproteobacteria > Lysobacterales > Rhodanobacteraceae > Dyella > Dyella sp. CR10. The sequence goes on along the minus strand of NZ_CP185986.1, from coordinate 833,792 downwards.
TCGCGCTGATCGAAGCGCTCGAGGCCAAGCCCACGCCGTTCTGCGTGATCGACACGCACGCCGGCAGCGGCTGCTACGCGCTGGACAGCGCGGAAGCCGGCAAGACCGGAGAATACAAGGACGGCATCGCACGCCTGCTGTTCCCCGATCTGCACCAGGGCGCCAATGCCGGTCCGCTGCCGCCTTTGTTGCGCCGTTGGCTGGACGCCATCCTCGACCTGCCCGGCAATGAAGACGGCCTCAAGCTCTACCCCGGCTCGCCGCTGCAGGCCGCCCAGGCGCTGCGCGACACCGACAGCGCCCAGCTGTGCGAGCTGCATCCGGAAGAAGCCGCGCGCCTGCGCGAACTGTTCCGCCACGATCGCCGCGTGCACGTGCACGAGCGCAACGGCTACGAGGCCTTGAAGGCGTTGCTGCCGCCAAAGGAAAAACGCGGCCTGGTGCTGATCGATCCGCCGTACGAGGCGCAGGAAACCGAGTACCGGGTGATCGAGCAGGCGCTGAAAGCCGCGCTGCAACGCTGGCCGACCGGCGTCTACGCGGTGTGGTATCCGATCAAGCTGCGCAGCCAGGTGCAGCCCTTCCTGCGCTGGGTGCAGCATTGCGGCGCCCGGCGCGCGCTGCGCGCGGAGCTGCTGGTGCATCCGGACGACTCGCCGCTGCGCCTCAACGGCTCGGGCATGGTGATCATCAATGCGCCGTGGAAGCTGGACGAAGCGCTGCGCGAGCCGCTCAAGGCGATGAGCCGCCTGCTCTCGCAGGAACGGCCGGCCACCTGGCGCCTGGATTGGCTGATCGAGGAAAGCGCCGGCTGAGCACCGCCCGGCTCGCTACCGCAAGAACTTGACGGCGGCTAAGCTTGTCGGGGTTTCGCGTATCTCGCACGCGAACAGGAGACCGACCATGCGCACCGCCATCGCCCGCCCGTTGCTCCGCCTGCTGGCCGCCGCCCCGCTGCTGGGACTGGCGGCGTGCGCGCCGGCCCCGATCTACAAGGCCACCGGCACCATCGCCACCGAGCCGTACCGCGTGGCCGAAACGCCGGAACGCTTCAGCGATGCGCCGGTGGTCTGGGGCGGACGCGTGGTCGAAGTGCGCAACCTGGCCGACCACAGCGAAATCGAAGTGCTGGCCTATCCGCTGGACGGGTCACAGCGGCCCAAGGCGAATGACAGCGGCATCGGCCGCTTCATCGCCACCATGCCCGGCTACGTCGAATCGATGGACTATCCGCCGGGCGCGCTGATGACCATCGATGGCCGCATCAGCGGCAGCCGCGCCGGCAAGGTCGGCGAGGCGCCATACGTGTTCCCGCTGGTGAAGGTCAACCAGTCGCACGTGTGGACCGCCAGCGAGCTGAGCAGCGGCAAGAACAACGTGCACTTCGGCGTGGGACTGGGTGTCGGCATCCGCTGACGCGCCGCCTGTTCGCTTCATTCCACCCTTCATTAGAGCGTTTCAGGGAAGAACCCGATGTCCGGTCATGCGAATTCGTCTAAGGCGATCTTCCTGGCGCTTGGCGCCAACTTCGCCATCTTTCTCAGCAAGCTCGCCGCGGCGGTCTTCACCGGCTCCGGCGCGATGCTTGCCGAGGCGATCCATTCGCTGGCCGACTGCGGCAACCAGGGCCTGCTCCTGCTGGGCATGCGCCAGGCGCGCCGCGCGCCGAGCGACGAATACCCGCTGGGCTGGGGCCGCGCGCTGTACTTCTGGTCGTTCCTGGTGGCGATCCTGCTGTTCAGCGTCGGCGGCATGTTTTCGGTCTACGAAGGCGTGCATAAACTCGGCTCGCCCGAACCGCTGCAGCGTCCCTGGCTGGCGGTGGGCGTGCTGGTGTTCGGCATCGTGATGGAAGGCATCTCGATGCGCGGCTGCATGCAGGAAGTAAACAAAGCCCGCGACGGCATGGGCCTGTGGCAGTGGTTCCGCCAGACCCGTTCGAGCGAACTGCTGGTGATCTTCGGCGAAGACCTGGCCGCCCTGCTCGGCCTGGTGCTCGCGCTGCTGGCGATCATGGCCACCATGCTGACCGGCAACTTGATGTTCGACGCCCTGGGCACCATCGCCATCGGCGTGCTGCTGATCGTGGTGGCCGTCGCGGTGGCGATCGAGGTCAAGGCGCTGCTGATCGGCCAGGGCGTGGAGCCGCGCCGGCGCGACGAACTGCTCGCGTTTCTCAACGCGCGACCCGAGGTCGACGTGGTGCTCAACCTGATCACCCTGCAGCTCGGCCCCGAAGTGATGGTGTCGGTGAAGGCGCGCATGGCGCCGGCGCCGGACAACCTCACCCTGGTGCAGAACATCAACGCTGTGGAGCGCGCCATGAAGGCGCAGTTCCCCGACGTGGCGTGGAGCTTCTTCGAGCCCGATATCGCCGACTGAGCGCGCCCGGACTCACTTGCGCTGCAGCAGGTCCCACTTGTTGCCGTACAGATCCTGGAAGACCACCACGGTACCGTAGGCTTCTTCGCGCGGCGCTTCGCAGAACGTGCAACCGGCGGCCTTCATGTGCGTGTAATCGCGCCAGAAGTCGTCGGTATTGAGCAGCAGGAACACGCGGCCGCCGGCCTGGTGGCCGATCGACGCGCGCTGTTCCTCATTGGAAGCCCGGGCCAGCAGCAGGCGGGTTTCGGCGGAGCCGCGCGGCGCCAGGATCACCCAGCGCTTTTCCTCGTCCAGGCGAGTGTCTTCGATCAGCTCGAAGTTGAGCACGCGGGTGTACCAGGCGATGGCCTGGTCGTAATCGGCCACGAGCAGCGCCAGGGCGCCGAGATGCTGTTTCATCGATTCTCCAACTTGGTCAGGCCCACGGCAGCGGGCCCAGTTCCTTCTGCAGCTTCCTGGTGAGCTTGGCGCGCACCAGCGTGTAGGAGTCGCGCACCATCGCTTCCAGTTCGCCGGTGGCGAAGCGCTGCGGTTCGACCACGGCCACCCAATGTGCGCGGGCCAGATACGGCGAGGGGACGATGCCGGGCTGATCGGTCAGTTCGAGGAAGCGATCGTCGGCGACTTTCACGGCGAGGCGCTGACCGTGGGCCGACGGCTCGGCCAGCGTGATCGCGAACATCTTGCCGCCGACACTGAAGACCAGGTCCTCGCCCCATTTGACGTCGCGTGTCACGCCGGGCCAGGCGCTGCACAAGGCTTCCAGTTGACCTGCGCTGAGGCCCTTGCCGGTCTTGATCATGCCTTTATCCCTGCCCACGTCGCTGCTGTCCGAGCCAGACATTCTGGCTTGACAGCCCGATCCTGTCGCCCCGGCTTCTGCCGGACCGCAACATGAGTCTGCTCACGTGCGTCGCAAAGCCGCACCACAGCTATGTTTTGTTCATGTTGCAATGCAAACAATACGGTAAAGTATGGATATGGCCGCGAATATTCTTACCGATATGTCCCCCGTCACTCGGCGCCCCCTTCCCCCGCCCAGCAGCGAACGCTTCGCCCGCCCCCGGCTGGTCGAGGCCAGCGCACCTGCCAAGGGTGAACTGGTGAGCACCCGCGACGGCCGCGAGTTGCGCCTGCGGGCGATCGAGCCAGGCGACGTGGCCGCGCTGCAGCGTTGCTTCACGCGCCTGTCGCCGGAAGACATCCGCCGTCGCTTCCTGCACGCCATGTCCGAGCTGCCTGCGCCGATGGCGCAGCGCCTGGCGCGCACGGATCCGCGCTTCGAGACCGCTTTCGTGCTGATGGACGAGTCGGTCCAGCCCGCGGAAATGCGCGGCGTCGGTCGCATCTTCGTGGACGAGTCGGCCAACAGCGCCGAGTTCTCCGTGCTGGTCGAGCACGACTGGAGCCGCCAGGGCCTGGGCGCGCTGCTGATGCAGCGTCTGGTCGACGACTGCCGCAGCCGTGGCCTGGACGAAATCTGGGGTTATGTGCTGCTGGAGAACCGTCCCATGCTCGACCTGTGCCGCGAGCTGGGCTTCGTCCGCCGCCTTACCCCGGAAGAACCCGGCACCACGCAGATCTCGCTGCGCCTCTGATCCAGTTCGCACGCCCGCATCACGCGGGCATGCCATGACTTCCGACGCCCCGGCTTGCCGGGGCGTCCGCGTTACACTTGCCCGCTTTCACCGACGCGGCCCTCCCGGCCGGCGCCACGGAACGCCAGCGCCTCATGCCCAGTCCGATCCTGCTCCCGCCCCTTCCCACTACGCCCAAGCACCGACGCTTCTGGACGCCGCCTCACGGCTCGGCCCGCGCATTGCTGGTGGCCGAAGCCGCACGCGCGCACGAAGGCCTGCTGGTCGCGGTGACGCGCGACACGCAGCGCGCCCATGCGCTGGAGGACGAGCTGAGGCTATTCGCCGGCGACCTGCCGGTGCTGCATTTCCCCGACTGGGAAACCCTGCCCTACGACATCTTCAGCCCGCACCCGGAGATCGTCTCCCAGCGCATCGCCACCCTGTACAGCCTGCCGGCCACGCGGCGCGGCGTGCTGGTGGTGCCGGTGGCGACGTTGATGCAACGCATCGCGCCGCACAGCCACATCACCGGCTCGGGCCTCGTCTTGAAGAAGGGCCAGAAGCTGGACTTGTCCGCCGAGCAGCGCCGGCTGGAAGCGGCCGGTTACCGCAACGTGCCGCAGGTGGCGGAACCCGGCGATTTCGCCGTGCGCGGTGCACTGATCGACATTTTCCCGATGGGCACGGCCGAGCCGTACCGCATCGAGCTGTTCGACGACGAAGTGGAGTCGATCCGCAGCTTCGATCCGGAAACCCAGCGCTCGCAGCACACGGTGGAGAAAGTCGAGCTGCTGCCCGCGCGCGAGTTCCCGCTCACCGAACAGGCCGCCAAGGATTTCCGTGGCAAGCTGCGCGAGCGCTTCCCGATCGATGTCCGCCGCTGTCCGCTCTACCAGGACATGAAGGAAGGCGTGACGCCCGGCGGCATCGAGTACTACCTGCCGCTGTTCTTCGCGCAGACCGCCACGTTGTTCGACTACCTGGCCGACGGTTCGGTATTCGTGCTGGGCGAAGGCGCGCTCGAATCGGCCGAGCAGTTCTGGCAACAGACCGGCGAACGCTACGACCAGCGCGCACACGACATCGAACGCCCGGTGCTGCCGCCGACCGAGCTGTACCTGCCGCCGGCCGACCTGCGCGAGCTGCTCAACCGGCGCCTGCGCGTCGAAGTGGTCGAGAGCGGCCACGAGCACGCGGTGGATATAGGCACGCAGCCGGCGCCGGAATTGCCGCTCAATCGCAAGGGCGAGGAACCGGGCACGTCGCTGCGGCACTTCCTCGCCAGCTATCCCGGACGCGTGCTGGTCGCCGCCGATTCGGCGGGCCGGCGCGAGGCGCTGATCGAAACGCTGGCCGCCGCCGGACTGAAGCCGGAGAGCATCGATGGCTGGCCGCGCTTCATGTCCACCGACGGTGCCGGCCCGAAGTTCGCCATCGCCATCGCGGGCCTGGAACAAGGCTTCGCGCTGAAGCAGCCGGCGGTCACCGTGCTCACCGAGCGCGAACTGTACGGCGAGCGCGTGCGCACCGAACGCAAGCGCCGCCGCGGCTCGGCGCGCGATCCGGACGCGATCATCCGCGACCTCACCGAACTGACCATCGGCGCGCCGATCGTGCACGTCGACCACGGCGTGGGCCGCTATCAGGGCTTGGTCTCGATGGAGCTGGGCGGCACCGAAGGCGAATTCCTCACCATCGAATACGCCAAGGGCGACAAGCTTTACGTCCCTGTGGCCCAGCTGGGCCTGGTCAGCCGCTATACCGGCACGGCGCCGGAACTGGCGCCGCTGCATTCGCTCGGCGGCGATGCGTGGGAACGCGCGCGCCGCAAGGCCGCGGAGAAGGTACGCGACGTGGCGGCCGAGCTGCTGGCCATCTATGCGCAGCGCGAGGCGCGTGGCGGCGAGTCGCTGCCGATCGACCGCCAGCTGGTGGAGGAATTCGGCGCCAGCTTCCCGTTCGAGGAAACGCCGGATCAGGAGCAGGCCATCGACGCCGTGCTGCGCGATCTCGCCGCACCGCGCGCGATGGACCGCGTGATCTGCGGCGACGTAGGCTTCGGCAAGACCGAGGTGGCGCTGCGCGCCGCCTTCGCCGCCGCCACCGCCGGCAAGCAGGTGGCGGTATTGGTGCCCACCACGCTCCTGGCGCAACAGCACTATCGCAACTTCGCCGATCGTTTCGCCGACTGGCCAGTGCGCGTGGATGTGCTGTCGCGCTTCAAATCCACCAAGGAAGTGAACGAAGCGCTCAAGCGTCTCGCCGACGGCCAGATCGACGTGATCGTGGGCACGCACAAGCTGCTGCAGCCGGATATCCGCTTCAAGAACCTCGGCCTGGTGATCGTGGATGAGGAACAGCGCTTCGGCGTGCGCCAGAAGGAACAGCTCAAGAAGCTGCGCGCCGAAGTGGATCTGCTGACCATGACCGCCACGCCGATCCCGCGCACGCTGAACATGGCAATGAGCGGCCTGCGCGACCTGTCGCTGATCGCCACGCCGCCGGCGCATCGCATGGCGGTGCGCACCTTCATCAGCGCGTGGGATCCGGCCACCATCCGCGAGGCTTTCCAGCGCGAGCTGGCGCGTGGCGGTCAGGTGTACTTCCTGCATAACGAAGTGGACAGCATCGAGCGCACTGCGCGCGAACTGCAGGAGCTGATCCCGGAAGCGCGCATCGGCATCGCCCACGGCCAGATGGCCGAGCGCGAGCTCGAACAGGTGATGGCGGACTTCCACCGCCAGCGTTTCAACGTGCTGGTGTGCACCACCATCATCGAGACCGGCATCGACATCCCGACCGCCAACACCATCATCATCGACCGCGCCGATCGCTTCGGCCTTGCGCAGCTGCACCAGCTGCGCGGCCGCGTCGGCCGCTCGCACCATCGCGCCTATGCCTACCTGGTCGTGCCGGACCGCAAGGCGATGACGGCGGATGCGGAAAAGCGCCTGGAAGCGCTGGCTTCGCTGGAAGAGCTGGGTGCCGGCTTCACCCTGGCGACGCACGACCTGGAGATCCGCGGCGCAGGCGAGCTGCTGGGCGACGAGCAGTCCGGACAGATCCAGGAAATCGGCTTCGGCCTGTACACCGAACTGCTGGAGCGCGCGGTGCGCGCGCTGAAATCCGGCAAGGTGCCGGACTTCGATCTCAGCTCCGAACATGAGACCGAAGTGGAACTGCACCTGCCGGCGCTGATTCCCGACGATTACCTGCCCGACGTACACACGCGCCTGACCTTGTACAAGCGCATCGCCAGCGCGCGCAACGACGACGCACTGCGCGACCTGCAGGTGGAAATGATCGACCGCTTCGGCCTGTTGCCGGAGCCGACCAAGACCCTGTTCGCCATCGCCGGCCTGAAGCTGATGGCCACGCCGCTGGGCATCCGCAAGCTGGATTTCGGGCCGAACGGCGGGCGCATCACGTTCCGCGAGAAGCCCGAGGTGGATCCGATGGCGATCATCCGCCTGGTCCAGGGGCAGCCGCGTGTGTACAAGCTGGACGGACAGGACAAGCTGCGCGTGATCCTGGAGCTGCCGGGCGCGACGGAGCGGATCCGCAGCGCGCAGGAGATCCTGGTGCAACTTGGTGCGCGGCGGCCAGCATAAATACGACCGGCGCAGGTCGGGGGGAGCGTAGCGAACCCCGACAGCGTAGCCGCAACCTTGGGGTTCGCCCTCAGCTCACCCCGGCCTGCGCGGCTTGACTTGGAGAAGGTACGGCAAGCTCACCCGGCGCGGCGAACGAGATACTGCACGGAGAACAGCTCCTGCGGATCGAGCCACACCTTCGCCACCTCGAGCCCTGCCTTGTGCGCCATCGCGGCGAAATCTTCCGGCGAATACTTGCAGCTGTATTCCACCAGCATCGCCTCGTCCTCGGCGAAACCGGCGAGCATGCGCCCCACCCTGACCTTCTGCTCGCGGGTGCTGATGATGTGCGTCTCGATGCGGCCGGCCATCGCGTTGTAATGCGCGCGATGGCGGAAGGCGTCGAGGCGGAAATCGCAGCCCAGCTCGCGGTTGAGCCGCGCCAGCATGTTGAGCGTGAATTCGGCGGTGACGCCGGCACGGTCGTTGTACGCGGCTTCGATGCGCGCGGCGTCCTTCTTCAGGTCCACGCCGATCAGCACACCGCCGCCCATGCCCATCTCGTCGCGCATCGTGCGCATGAGCTGGATCGCTTCGCGCTGCTCGAAGTTGCCGATGGTCGAGCCGGGGAAGTAGATCACCGTGCGACGCGGAGCACGCGGCGGAATCGGCAGGCGCAGCGGACGGGTGAAATCGGCCAGCAGCGGCTGCATCGGCAGCGAAGGAAACTGGTCGTAGAGTCGCAGCACGCTTTCGCCCAGCGCCTCGGCGGCGATCTCCACGGGGACGTAGCAGACCGGATCGACGAGATGACTGAGCAGCAGGCGAGTCTTCACCGCGTTGCCGCTGCCGTATTCCACCAGGCGCACATCGGGCCCGAGGACCTGGGCGATCTCACCCGCATGCACATCCAGCAGGGCGATTTCCGCCCGGGTCAGGTAGTACTCCGGCTGCTCGCAGATCGCTTCGAACAGCTCGCTGCCGCGCTCGTCGTAGAACAGCCAGGACGGCAGGCGCTTGGGACTGGCGCGCAATCCGCGCTGGACGATTTCGAGCAATTCGCTGGCGGGTGGGCGACGATCGTCGTCGCGGGGTTCCAGGGCTTGCAGGCTCATGATGGGCGGTCTCTTACCTGTCGCGGGCGAGGCGCAGGCCGGCGAATTGCCAGCGTGCCTGCGCGGGGAAAAAGTTGCGGTAGCTGGCGCGGATGTGGTCGCGCGGCGTGGCGCAGGAGCCGCCACGCAGTACCCATTGCGCGTTCATGAATTTGCCGTTGTATTCGCCCAGCGCACCGGGCAACGGCTGGAAGCCGGGATAGCTGACGTAAGGCGAGGCGGTCCATTCCCACACGTCGCCATACATCTGAAGCAGGCCGTCGCCAGCGGACGACCGCGGCAGGCTCGCGCGCTCGTCCAGCAGATTGCCGTGCACCGGCTGCGCTGCCGCGGCGCTTTCCCATTCGGCCTCGGTAGGCAGTCGCGCGCCCGACCAGCGGGCGAAAGCATCGGCTTCGAAATAACTCAGGTGCGCCACCGGCGCGGAGGGGTCCAATGGACGCACGCCACCCAGCGTGTAGGCGCTGTCCAGATCGTCGCGCCAGTACAGCGGATGCTCCCAGCGTTCGGCCTGCACGGTGGCCCAGCCGTCGGAGAGCCACAGCGTGGGTTCGCGATAACCGCCGTCCTGCACGAACAGTTTGTACTCGCCGTTGCTCACCGGGCGATTGGCCAGCGCATGCGGCTGCAGCAGCGCGCGATGGCGCGGCCCCTCGTTGTCGAACGCGAAACCGTCGCCGGCATGGCCGATCTCCACGATGCCGTCTTTTCCGTCGACATAGGCCAGCGGCGCGGCCGGCGGCATCGGCTCGGCAGCGGCGAGGGCCGGATCGTAGGCAGGTTGCAGCGGGTTGCACCACAATGCGTGCTGGATATCGGTGAGCAACAGCTCCTGGTGTTGCTGCTCATGCTGCAGGCCCAGTTCGACGATCGACCCGAGCGCCGGCTCGACGCCGGCGGCGAGCCGCGCTTCCAGCGCATCTTCCACGCGGCGGCGGTAATCGAGCACCTCGTCCAGGCCGGGCCGCGACAACAGGCCGCGGCGCGGACGCGCATGCATCGGCCCCACCGTCTGGTAATAGGAATTGAACAGGTAATGCCATTCGGGATGGCGCGGCCGGTACGTCGGATCGCGTCCCAGTACGAACTGCTCGAAGAACCACGTGGTGTGCGCCAGATGCCACTTGGCCGGGCTGGCGTCGGGCATGGACTGAATCATCATGTCCTCGGCGCTCAGGCCGGCGCACAGGCTGAGCGTGCGGGAACGCACCCTGCGGAAACGCTGCGCCAGGGTTTCGGCGCGTGCAGCAAGCACGGGCGAACTCACCGGCACCTCCGCTGCAACGAAATGCCCTCTCGAACGTTATAGCAAGGGCTTGGCGACTCATGGACCCGCATACCCGCCACCATGCCGCAGCACCCGTTCACAGAGTGTGATCCGGGGATGGCAGCGGCTTGACAGGCGACGCCGAGGAAGCGCTCAAATGCGCGCGCACGCTTAGCCAGGCGTCCCGGCAACGGGCACAGGGAGTTCCATCCAACCGAAGAGGTATACCCATGAAAACCGTCACCGCCATGCTGGTGCTCGCGATGGCCGCCGCCAGCGGATTGGCCCACGCCGACGGCCCGGCGGCCGAACGCCAACCGATGCGCCCGGTCAGCGAATGCCTGCGCCCGGACCGCATCAACGAGTGGTATGTCGTGGACAAGCGCACCGTGATCGCGCGCACCGGGCCGGATCGCTATCTGGTCAAGCTCAGCGCCGACTGTCCGCGCCTGGGCATCGGCCAGCAGCTGCTGTTCCGCGCCAACGATTCCAACCGCGCGGCTGGCATGGGCGCCATCTGCGGCGAGGTCGGCGAGACCGTGGTCTCCCGCGACCAGCCGCCCTGCGCGATCCAGTCGGTGAGCAAGATCGACAAGGCGCGATTCGAGGACTTGGAGAAACATGCGACGCAACATGGCTTCATCAGCAACGGCGGTACCCCGCCGACGAAGCCGTAAGCATCGCATCATTGCAAGCAAAGAGCCCGGCCTAGGCCGGGCTCTTTTTTGTTGCCATGCGGCGAGAAATCAGTCGCCGAGGATCAGTCGCCGTCGTCGTCGTGGTAGTGACGATGGCGGTAGCCATCACGGTAGCCGTCGCCGTAGTAGCCGCGCTCTTCGTAGACGCGGCGCACGTAGACCGGACGCTCCACCACCACCGGCTCGTCGTAGTACACGACACGCGGTGCCGGACGGTAGTAGACCGGACCGGCGTAATACGCCGGGCGGTAGTACGGCCTGTAGTAGCCGTCGCTGTAGCCGACGCTCACGCCCGGCAGGTTGACGCCGATACCCACACTCACGTGGCTGCGGGCAAAGGCCGGTGCGACGGCGGCGCACCCCAGCAGCACGGCGGCGGCCAGGACCACGCGCTTGAGGCTGGAACGCTTCGACTTGTTCATGGCTTGCGGTCTCCGAGAGGGCGGCGGCAACGGGGTTTTCTGCCGTTGTCCGTCGATGTGCATGCTCGGGCTGAAGGGCTGAATCCGCACTGAGTAATCTGCTGGATTTTTCCTACCGTTTAGCTTGTTTCAGGACGTGCCGCACACTCGTTTCCCACGGCGAATCCTCCGCCTTCGGGCGCAGCAGCCAGCAACCATGGATGTCCGCACGGCGGGCGAAATCGAACGGGATGCTGGCCGCGCTCCAGTCCTCGATCGTGAAGCGTTCTTCCAGCGCCCCCCGATCCAGGGCGAAGCGCCTGAAATTGTTGGAGAACAGGATCACGCCATCGCCGGTCAGCCGGTCCGCGCAGGCCAGCAGCAGGCGTACGTGGTCCCGCTGCACGTCGAAATCCTCCGCCCGCTTGGAATTGGAGAAGGTCGGCGGATCAACATAAATGAGACCGTAGCGGTCGCGCTCATGCTTCAGGAATTCCAGCGCGTCCGCCTGCATCAGGCGGTGTTTCGTCCCGGTAAAACCGTTCAGCGCGAGATTGCGGGAAGCCCAGTCCAGGTAGGTGCCGGACAGGTCCACGCTGGTGGTGTCGCGCGCGCCGCCCGCCGCGGCGTAGACGCTCGCGGTGGCGGTGTAGGCGAACAGGTTGAGGAAGCGCCGTCCCTGGGCCAGTTCGCGCAGGCGCGCACGCACCAGGCGATGGTCGAGGAAGAGGCCCGTGTCCAGGTAATCGGTAAGGTTGACCAGGAAGCGCAGGCCGCCCTCCGCCACTTCCACGAACTCGCCGCGCTGGTCGAACTGGCCGTACTTGGAACCACCCTTGCCGCGTTCGCGTGTCTTCAGCGCGATGCGTTCGCGCGGCACGCCGAACACTTCGCCGGCCACGCGCACGATCTCGCGCAGGCGCGCCCGTGCCGTCTCGGCCGGAATGTCCGCCGGAGCGCGGTACTCCTGCACATGCAGCCACTGTCCGCCCGCCGCATTGGCGTAGACGTCGATCGCGGCCGCGTACTCCGGCAGGTCCTGGTCGTAGGCGCGCCAGCAATGGATACCTTCGCGCTCGAGGCGCTTGCGCAGATGGCGGAGATTCTTTTCCAGCCGGTTCTTGAGCATCTGCGCGCCGGGCGACAGCGGCTTGGGTTCGCGCGGCGTGTCGTCTGCCGCGCGCAGTTCGAACAGCAGCAGCACGGTTTCCAGCGCACCGTTGTACAGCGCGTACTTCTTGTTCGCGCGCAGCGGAATCGCATGCCCCAGTTCCGCGTCGCCGGCGAGCACAGCGGCATGCCAGCCGGCGAAGCGCTGCTTGAGCGTTTCGCCGAGCGCGCGGTACAACCGAGGCATCGCGTCGCGCTCGCCCAGGCGTTCGCCATAAGGCGGATTGGTGATCACCAGACCGCGGTCGAAGCCCGGCGGCGGCGACACGTGCAGCGCGTCGTGCTTGTCCAGGGTGAGGAAACCGGCCACGCCGGCCTCCTGCGCGTTGCGCTTGGCCGTCTGCACCATGCGTGCGTCCGCGTCGCTGCCGAAGAAACAGGGACGGAGCGCGCGCAGGCCGGCCTCGGCACGATCGCGCGCCTCGTCCAGCAGACGGCGCCACAGCGCAATGTCATGGCGCTGCCAGCCGAGAAAGCCGAAGTATTCGCGGCGCAGGCCCGGCGCCACGTCGGCCGCCATCAGCGCGCCTTCGATCAGCAGCGTGCCGGAGCCGCACATGGGATCGAGCAGCGCCCCGCCCTGCGCATAGATCGCCGGCCAGCCGGCGCGCAGCAGCATGGCGGCAGCGAGGTTTTCCTTCAGTGGCGCCTCGCCCTGCAGCTCGCGCCAGCCGCGACGATGCAGTGGCGTGCCGGCCAGGTCCAGCGACACGGTGGCGCGGTCGCGGCGCAGGCGCAGGTGGATGCGCACGTCCGGTTCTTCCGTGTCCACGTCCGGGCGCGAGCCATCGCGCTGGCGGAACTGATCGACCACCGCGTCCTTCACGCGCTGCGCGATGAACTGGCTATGGGTCAGCTTGCTTTGCGCGGTGACGGCTTCCACCGCGAGCGTGCCGTGCGCGGCCAGGTGCGCGGACCAGTCGATCGATTGCACGCCGGCATACAGCGCGTCGTCGTCGGGCGCTTCGAATTCGGCCAGCGGCAGCAGCACGCGGCTGGCCAGGCGCGACCACAGGCAGGCGCGGTAGGCGATCTCCAGCGAGCCGGAGAAGTGCACGCCGGCCAGCGCCTCGCGCGCCTCTTCCGCGCCCAGCGCGGCCAGTTCGTCACGCAGCAAGTATTCGAGCCCCTTCGGGCAGGTGGCGAAGTAGGCGCTCATTGGCCGCTCGCCAGCGTGTCGAGGAACAGGCGGAACTGCGTGCCGATGGCATCGACGCTGGCGCTCAGCCGGTGGTCGTCGTCCAGCACCAGCAGTGGCAGGCTCCGGCGGCGGGCGAAGTCATAGATATCGTCGAGCGGGCACAGGTCGTCGTGCCAGCCGTGCACCAGCAGCGTGGGCACGTCCTGGCGCAGGTCGAAGGCGGCGGCGTAGCCGGGGATGGCGGCGGGCGTGGCCAGCAGGAACAGGCCGGCGACGGGCCGCTCCAGCGATGCCAGACCCGCGGCGAACGCGCCCATGCTCGAACCTACCAGCACCGGCGGTGCATCCAGCGCGTCGATCGCCGCCCGCAAGCGCGCCACCCGCGGCGCCACCGAGCCGGCGTAGCCGCGCTGGTCTTCCTCGCGATGGTCGGGTCGCTGCGTGGACCAGCCCAGCGATTCGGCGATGGTGGCCAGCGCACTGACCTTGGTGGCGTCCGGGCCGGAATCCGAGCCGTGGGAAAGGATGATCTGGCCGCGCATCGCGGTCTCCAAAAGCGTCATAGGCAGGTTGCCTATGATACCGGCCCGCATGCGAGACTCGCCGGATGACCGATTTGAACGTCCGCGACCAGTTCCTGCCCTACGTCGAACGCCTGCCCGAACGCCCGGCCACGGCAGTGGAGCTGGTGGTGATCCACTGCACCGAACTGCCGGACCTGGCCACCGCGCGCGAGTACGGCGAGCGCATCGTGCACGACAGCGGCACCGGCAACAGCGGGCATTACTACATCGACCGCGACGGCTCGGTATACCGCTACGTGCCGGGGACGCGGGTGGCCCATCACGTGCGCGGCTTCAACCCGCATTCGATCGGCATCGAGCTGGTCAACCTGGGGCGCTACCCGGAGTGGTGGCACTCGGCGAAGCAGACCATGACCGAGCCCTACCCGGCGCCCCAGATCGCCGCGCTGCGCGCCCTGCTGGCGCACCTGCGCGAGGCATTCCCCAAGCTGCGCGGCATCGCCGGCCACGAAGACCTGGACCTGGCCCGCCTGCCGGCCAGCGACGATCCGTCCCTGGAGGTGCCGCGCAAGCTCGATCCCGGCCCGCTGTTCCCCTGGGCCGAGGTGCTGGCCGGCAGCGGGCTGAACCGCCTGCCGCCTCGTCCGGCGCAAGGGTGAGGACATCGCCGCGGCTATACTGCGCGCCGCGGCACGACCGCCCTCTCCTCTCCTCAGATCCCTTAAAGCCATGACGGAAAACCACGTCCGCGAGCTGGTCGACCTGCTGCAGCTCGAGCGCCTGGAAGACAACCTGTTTCGCGGCCAGAGCCGCGACATCGGCACGCACTTCGTGTTCGGCGGCCAGGTGCTGGGCCAGGCGCTGGCCGCGGCCCAGCAGACGGTGGATGCATCGCGCTCGGCCCATTCGCTGCATGCCTATTTCCTGCGTGCCGGCGACATCAACGCGCCGATCGTCTATAGCGTGGAACGCACGCGCGACGGCGGCACCTTCTCCTCGCGCCGGGTGGTGGCGATCCAGCACGGCCAGCCGATCCTCAACGGCTCGATCTCCTTCCAGATCGAGGAAAAGGGCTTCGAGCACCAGACCGCCATGCCCGAGGTGCCCGCGCCGGAAGATATCGAGCCGATGCAGCCGCTGCCGCCGGAAAAGCTGGCCAAGCTGCCGGAAAAACTGCAGCGCTGGCTGGGCGTGGACGCGCCGATCGAGTTCCGCCATGTGTGGCCGCAGGACAAGTTGCACCCGAGCAAGCGGCCTCCTTACCAGCACATCTGGTTCCGCGTGGCCGCGCCGGTGGGCGATGCGCCTGACCTGCATCGCGCGTTGCTGGCCTATGCCTCGGATTTCAACCTGATCGGCACCGCCACCCTGCCGCACGGCATTTCGTACTACACACACAACGTGCAGATGGCCAGTCTCGACCACGCGCTGTGGTTCCACCGCCCGTTCCGCGTGGACGAGTGGCTGCTGTACTCGTTCGACAGTCCGACCGCGCAAGGCGCGCGCGGATTGGCTCGCGGCCAGATCTTCAGCCGCGACGGGCGGCTGGTGGCCTCGACCGCGCAGGAAGGGCTGATACGCCTGCGCGAAGGCGACGGGCGCGCGGAGTAAACTCACGGCCATGCGTCAGCTCTATACCTCCCCACGTCCGGAAAACATCGATCGCGTCGCGGCCCTGCTGACCGAACACGGCATCGAATGCTCGATCGAGAATCGCTCCAACTGGAACAAGCGCAGCTACGAGCGCTTCAGTTACTCCCAGCGCAAGGAAAACCGCGACCGCTGGGAACAGGTGTGGGTGAAGAAGGCCGACGACTACACGCAGGCCCGTACCCTGCTGCGTGAGCTGGGCATCGAGCCGGTGATCCGCCATGGCGAGGAGCTGGCCCTCGCCCGCAATCCCACCCCGGATCTGCGTCGCCGCAGCGTGGCCAACCGGGTGCGGCGGATCGTCATGCTCGCGGTGGCCGGTGCGTTCGTGCTGGTCATGCTGCGCTACATGGGCGTCATCTGACGCTTTGCCGGTTTCCCGGGGCCAGGCAGGCGCCGGGGGCCAGGCCATCCCCCTGGAACTGAGACGCTTGTCACGGCAAGCCGCGTCGGACATAGAATCTGCCATGCGCTCCGACCGCGTCCGCCTCTTCCAGACCCTGCCCCACGCTTGCGGCTATTTTCCCGACCGCACGGCGCAGAACCTGGTGATCGACCCGGCGGCCCCGCACCTGGACCAGCTCTACGGGCCGGCCCTGGAGCGCGGCTTCCGCCGGGCCGGCGGGCACCTGTATTTCCCCTACTGCAGCAGCTGCCGGGCCTGTACACCCTGTCGCATCGACGTGGAACGCTTCCGGCCCAGCCGCTCGCAGCGGCGCTGCCTGAAGCGCAACGCCGACCTGCAGGTGATCGAGTCGATGGCCGGCTACAACAGCGAGCGCCACGCCTTGTACGAGCGTTACCTGCGCCACCGCCACCCGGGCGGCGGCATGGACGAGGCGGACGCCAGCGATTTCCGCCGCTTCCTCACCGCCCCGTGGAGCCCCACGCTGTTCCTCGAACTCCGGCAGGGGCCGCGCCTGCTGGGCGTGGCGGTGACCGACATATCGCTGCACGGCTTGTCAGCGGTCTACACCTTCTTCGATCCCGAAGAGACCGAACGCGGCCTGGGCACTTTCGCCATCCTGCAGCAGGTGGAACTGGCAAGGCGCCGGGCGATTCCCTGGATCTACCTGGGTTTCTGGATCGAGGGCCACCCGAAGATGGATTACAAGCGCCGCTTCCAGCCGTTGCAGATCCGCACGGCGGAAGGCTGGGTGGACATGGCATCAGGCTAGGGCGCAGCCACGTCAGCGGCCGCGACGCCAGCGCCGTAACCTCCGCAGCGCCACGAACGCCGCCAGCACGACCAGCAGATAGCCGCGTCCCGGCTGGCGGAAACCGATGCCCGGATTGTCGGCGCGCAGCGCGGCCTCTAAGGCTCGGCCTCTCCACCGAAGCTATAGGCCGGCTGTTTGTCAGCGGGGTTGCCGAGGGGCTTGGAGTTCTTCAGATAGGTGGCGATGGCCTGGAGATCGTCATCGCTCAGGTACTGCAGGCTGTCCTGGATCGCCTCGGCCATGCCGCCGGCGGCCTGTCCCTTGCCCGCCACCCGTGTGCAGGTATTGCACCAGTTCCTGCTGCGTCCAGCCGCGGGTGCCACCGGCGACGATGGCAACCCAGCCTGTCAGATCGAACGTGTCGGCGAGTCTCGTTTAGGACGATGACGACACAGTGCTATTCACGTTGGCTGGATACGGGAACAGCTTGACCAACGGCACCGAAATGCCGTCGTCACCCATCACGCGGCAATGCGCGCGGTCGAGCTCGCGCGGATCGTCCACGCCGCAGCTGTGCGCGATGATGCCCACTTCGCGCATCACGTTGGTGGCGTAGTGGTACACGCGCTCGCTCTTGTCGGTGACCACCAGGCCGCGCTGAAGCTTGGGATTCTGCGTAGTGATGCCGGTGGGACAGGTATTGCGGCTGCACTGCAGCGACTGGATGCAGCCCAGCGCCAGCATGAAGCCGCGCGCGGAATTGACGAAGTCCGCGCCCATCGAGAGCGCCCACGCCACGTCGTAGGCGGTGATGCATTTGCCCGAACAGATCACTTTGATGCGGTCGCGCAGGCCCTGGCGGATCAGCGTGTTGACCAGTGCCGGCAGCGCTTCGCGCAGCGGCAGGCCAACACCTTCCATCAAGGTCTGCGGCGCTGCACCGGTACCGCCCTCGGAACCGTCGACGATGATGAAATCCGGCGCTGTCTCGATGCCGCGACGACGTACTTCGGCACACAGATCGTCGATCCAATCCATGTCGCCGAACACGGCCTTGAAGCCGGTGGGCTTGCCGGTGAGGTCGCGGATGTGCGCTATCGCATCCATCAGTTCGGACACGCTGCCGATATCGAGGTGACGATTGGGACTCTGCGAATCCTCGCCCACCGGAATGCCGCGGATCGCCGCGATCTCCGGCGTCACCTTCGCCCCTGGCAGCAAGCCGCCGAGGCCGGGCTTGGCGCCCTGGCCGAGCTTGATGCTCACCATCTTCACCTGCGGGTGCTTGCAGATGTCCAGCAGCTTCTGGTCGTCCAGCTTGCCCTCGGGCGTGCGCACGCCGTATTTGGCGGTGCCGATCTCGAACACGATGTCGCAGCCGCCTTCCAGGTGATACGGCGCCAGGCCGCCCTCGCCGGTGTCCATCCAGATCCCCGCCTTGGCCGCGCCGATCGACAGTGCGCGCACGGCCGGCGCCGACAGCGCGCCGAAACTCATCGCCGAGATGTTGAAGAACGCCGAATGGCTGTAGGGCTCGCGCGCATACGGCCCCATCGTGATCGGCTTGGGCACGACGTGCCGCTGGGCCAGCGACGGGAACGGTGCGTTGACGAAGAACGGCACGCCCTCGGCGCGCAGGTCGCGGGTGGAACCGAAGGAGTTGGTGTTCTCCACGTTCTTTGCCGCGCGATACACCCAGGTGCGCTGCGCGCGGTTGAACGGCATTTCTTCGCGGTCGCTGGAATAAAGGTACTGGCGGAAGAATTCGCCCAGGTGCAGGAACCAGTAGCGGAAGTGGCCGATGACCGGAAAGTTGCGCAGCACCGAGTTGGCGGTCTGGTTGCGGTCCACCAGCCACACCACCAGCAGCACCATGACGCCGACCAGCAACAGCAGCATGAACAGCGCTGCGAGGGTCTCGACCAGTACCACCAGCCAGTGCGCGAATGCCGAAGTCTGCATGCCTTGTTCCCTGCGTGGGTGTAAGTCCGGTAGCGGATGCTCGCACAGGGGGCCTGGAGCGGGTAGCGGGGATGCGTCTCGCCGCGCCGGCGCGCGATATCGAAAGAAGCTGCGCGCCGCTGGCGGGCGCGCAGCTCGCCAACTCGATTACAGCTCGACGCGCAGCCTGCCCGCCGCGCGGATCGCCTTGGCCTTGGCCGCACCGATGTTTTCGTCGCGCGCCAGCGTCACCGCCATGCGGCGACGGCCATGCACCGCCGGCTTGCCGAAGATGCGCAGCTGGGTGTCCGGCTCGGCCAGCGCATCGGCCACGCCGGCGTAGCGCGGCGCCACGCCCTCGCCCTCCACCAGCACCGCACAGGAGGCGGCCGGGCCGAGCTGACGAATGGCCGGGATCGGCAAGCCGAGAATGGCGCGCGCATGCAAGGCGAATTCGGACAGGTCCTGCGAGATCAGCGTGACCAGGCCGGTGTCGTGCGGACGCGGGCTGACTTCCGAGAAAACCACGCTGTCGCCCTTGATGAAGAACTCCACGCCGAACACACCCCAGCCGCCCAGCGCGCCGGTAATCGCGGCGGCCTGGCGCTGTGCCTCGACCAGTGCCTTGTCGCTCATCGGCTGCGGCTGCCAGGACTCACGGTAATCGCCATCTTCCTGCCGATGCCCGATCGGTGCGCAGAAGCTGGTGCCGTCCTTGTGGCGCACCGTGAGCAGGGTGATCTCGTAGTCGAAATCGACGAAGCCTTCGACGATCACCCGGCCCTTGCCGGCACGACCGCCCGACTGCGCGTATTCCCACGCGGCCGGCAATTCGTCGTTGCTGCGCACGACACTCTGGCCTTTGCCGGAGGAACTCATCACCGGCTTGATCACGAACGGCAGTCCGATCGCCGCGGCGGCCTCGCGGTACTGCGCTTCGTCGTCGCAGAAGCGGTAGTTCGAGGTGGGCAGACCCAGCTCCTCGGCGGCCAGGCGGCGGATGCCCTCGCGGTCCATGGTCAGCCACGCCGCGCGCGCGGTCGGGATCACTTTCAGGCCGGCCTGCTCCAGTTCCAACAGCGTGGGCGTGTGGATGGCCTCGATCTCGGGCACCACCAGATCGGGACGTTCCTCAGCGATCACGGCGCGCAGCGCCTGGCCGTCCAGCATGTCGATCACATGGCTGCGATGCGCCACCTGCATGGCCGGGGCATGGGCGTAGCGGTCCACCGCGATGACCTCCACGGCATAGCGCTGCAATTCGATGGCCACCTCCTTGCCCAGCTCGCCAGAGCCAAGCAGGAGCACGCGCAGCGCGCGGTCGGTGTGAGGGGTGCCGAACGGCTTCATCTGCGGTCTCCGGAGGCGGGAAAGCGGAGCATTGTAAGCGGGCCGCAAGGCTGCCCGACGGCCGGCCGCAAGTCTCGCTGCATTGCGGATTGACGACGGCCTTAAGTCGGCATTCACTGTTGCCACACCGTCCCCCAACGGATACGCACATGCGCCCGACCACCGCCACTCTGCTGTTGGTGCTGTTGCTGTGTCCCGCCCCCTGGGCCTGGGCCGCCGACAGCGCGCCTTCCACCGATACCACCTGGATGAGCGTCATGCTCGGGGGGCGCAAGATCGGCCACCTGAAGATCGACCGGGAAACCTCCCAAGGCACGATCACGACCACCCAGGCCCTGTCCATCCTGCTCAACCGCAATGGCAAGAGCATCCCGCTCAGCAACATGATCCGCAGCGTAGAGAGCACCGATGGTGAGCCGCTCGCTTTCGCCTCGCGCACCTCGATGTCGTCCATGGACAGCACGGTGGACGGCCAGCGCCAGGCGGATGGCAACTTCCGCGTGGCCATCACGGTGGGCGGCGCCACCCGTTACAGCTATATCGCCTGGCCTGGCCAGGCGCTGCTCAACGACGCCCAGCGCAAGGCCATGCTCGCTGCCAGCAAGCAGCCCGGGCTGCACTACAGCCTGCAGATGTTCGACCCCGCCAGCCAGCAGGTGATGAACGTCGGCGTGGACGTGCTGGGCAACGAGCCAGTGAACTTGCCCGGCGGCATCGAGACG
Organism: Dyella sp. CR10; assembly: GCF_055814425.1. Taxonomy (NCBI): domain Bacteria; kingdom Pseudomonadati; phylum Pseudomonadota; class Gammaproteobacteria; order Lysobacterales; family Rhodanobacteraceae; genus Dyella; species Dyella sp. CR10. The sequence goes on along the minus strand of NZ_CP185986.1, from coordinate 813,095 downwards.
CTCAGCCACCAGCGACAGCGCCTGCACCAGGACCGCGGCGACCAGATCCTCGACTTGTGGCTGGACGGCCAGGGTCGCGCGCGCAAGGGTGTGATCTCCATGCTTGGCCGCCAGTTGGAGATGATCGCCTGCGACCAGACCTGCGCGCTGGCGCCGGAACAGGACGTGGACATGTTCCGCGCGGCGATGGTCGATTCGCCGCGCCCGCTCACACCCAACCTGCGCGAGTCGTTCCTGCGCTACCGCGTGACCATCCAGGGCAACAGCGACGTGCCGCTCATCAACACCGACGAACAGCGCGTGGTGCACCTGGGCGGGCGCGAGTGGCAGATCGACATCGGCAACCCCTACCCCGGCGGCGAGGCGCCGCCGCAGCCGGACGACCTGCACGCCAACGCGTGGCTGCAGTCCGACGCGCCGGCCATCCGCGAACTGGCCGCGCAGGCCGTGGGCAGTGCGGTGGACGATCGGCACAAGATGCGCCGTCTGCGCAGCTTCGTCAGTCACTACATCACCCAGCACGGACTGGACGTGGGCTACGCCTCCGCCCTGGAAGTGGTCGACACGCGCCAGGGCGACTGCACCGAGTACGCCGTGCTGCTGGCCGCAATGGCGCGGGCCGAGGGCATCCCGGCACGAGTGGTCACCGGCATGGTCTATGCCGACCGCTTCGCCAGCGCCTCGCGCGTGTTCGTGCCGCACGCGTGGGTGCAGGCCTGGATAGGCGGCCGCTGGCAGAGCTACGACGCGGCGCTGCGCCATTTCGACAGCACGCATATCGCACTGGACACCGGTGACGGCGATCCCTGGCATTTTTTTGCCGCCGCCAACATGTTCAACACGATGCAGATCAACGACGTCATGCCCTCCTGGGAGTTCATGACGCCCGGCCCGCCGCCGGTGGCGCCGGCCGGCCCCGTCGGCGGCGGCGGCGGCCATGGCGGCAGCCCATAGGCACTTGCACAATGACATCATTTTGATATCAGATATCTCCCATCCAAGGGAGGTATCGCCATGAATGAGCGTCAAGGCTTTTCGGTTGCCGGTATTCCGTTCGTGCTGTTCTGCCTGTTGCTCGGTGCGGCCAGCGTCGCATTGATCCTCTACGCTGCGGCGCATCCGGCAGCCAGCCAGGCCTTCGGCGGCGCGCTGCTGCTCGCCTTCACCCTCTTCCTGGTGAAAGGCTTCTTCCAGGTCGCGCCGAACGAAGGCCAAGTGTTGCAGCTGTTCGGCAAGTACGCCGGCACGGTGCGCACGGAAGGCCTGCGCTGGACCAATCCGTTCTACACGCGCCGCCGCGTGTCGCTGCGCGTGCGCAACTTCGAGAGCGGCAAGCTCAAGGTCAACGACAGCGACGGCAACCCCATCGAGATCGCCGCGGTGGTGGTGTGGCAGGTAGTGGACACCGCCGAAGCGGTGTTCCAGGTCGACGACTACGAGAACTTCGTGCACATCCAGAGCGAGTCGGCGCTGCGCCAGATGGCGCAGAACTACCCCTACGACGCGCACGATGACGGCAAGCCGTCGCTGCGCAGCCATGGCGAAGTGATCAACAACCATCTGCGCGACGAGATCCAGGCGCGCCTGGACAAGGCCGGCGTCAGCGTCATCGAAGCACGCATCAGCCACCTCGCCTACGCGCAGGAAATCGCCCAGGCCATGCTGCAGCGCCAACAGGCCAGCGCCATTGTCGCCGCGCGCGAGCGCATCGTCGAAGGCGCGGTCGGCATGGTGGCGATGGCGCTGGATCGTCTGCGCGAGCAGGGCGTGGTGGAGTTGGACGAGGAGCGCAAGGCCTCCATGGTCAGCAACCTGCTGGTCGTGCTGTGCGGCGACCGCGCCACGCAGCCCGTGGTCAACGCCGGCACGCTCTACAGCGGCTGAGCGAGGCGCGCGTGCCGGCTGAGAAAAAAGCTTATCCGCTGCGCATCAGCCCTGCCGTGCTGGAGGCGATGCAACGCTGGGCCGACGACGATTTGCGCAGCGTCAACGCGCAGATCGAATACGTGTTGCGCGACGCCTTGCGCAAGAACGGCCGGCTGAAGCCAGGGCAGGCCAAGCCGGTCGCGGACGACGACGACGCGACCTGACGACTTCACGGAACACAAGGGGGACAACCATGAACACGAAACGGGCGGCGGCGCTGGTCTGCGTCGCGATCTGCGCACTCTCCGCCGCAGCCGCGGCACGTGCGGAATCGGCTTGCGAAACCGCGTCGGCGCATCTGCTGGACGCGCTGGACCAGAGCGACTACACCGCCGCCACCACGGATTTCGATACCACCATGAAGGCCAAGCTCACACCCGACAAGCTGGGCCAGATCTGGCCGGCGGTGCTGCAGCAGTTCGGCGAGCGCGGCGCGCGCGACACGCCTTCGGTAAGCGCCGTCGGCGAGAACACGGTCGTACTCACGCCGCTGCACTACGGCCAGAGCACGATCGACTCGAAAGTCACCTGCGATGCGCAAGGCAAGGTGACCAACTTCTTCATCCAGCCTCATCACTGAGGACAAGACCATGACCGCGCTGTCCTCCGCGCCGCTGCCGCGCCTCAAACTAGCCTTGCTGCTCGGGTTGGCGGCACTGATCGCAACAGTAGCGATGCTCCCTTACTTCTTCGGCGTCATCATGCCGATGCAGACCGTCAAGCCACGGATGTCATCGATCGCCATAGCGGCGTCGCTGGTGCTGCAGTCCGGTTTGGGCAGCTTTATCTTTGCGTGGCTCGGACTGTGGTTCGGCGAACGATATGGCCTTACCGTGCCCTGGTTGCGAGCCTGGGTGTATCGCCAGCCGTCCCCGCAGTCACCGCACCGGTGGCGGTGGGCGATCCTGCTCGGCATCCTGTCGTCGCTGCCCGCCCTGCTCATTTCCACGGACTGGCAGCGGCTCGGTCATCCATCCGCGGCGCAGATGCTCGACTGGGCATGGCGCGGCGCGCTGGCCATGTTCCAAGGTGGCGTGACCGAAGAAATCATGTCACGCCTGTTTATCGTCAGTCTGCTGGTCTGGTTGATGGCCCGCCTGTGCGGCGAGGTGCGGACATGGATGTTCGTTGTCGCGATCGTGCTCGCCGCCCTGCTGTTCGGCCTCCTGCACCTACCCGCCGCCATGAGTGCCGGCATGGCTAACAGCCCGCAGGCCATTGCCCGCATCATGCTCCCTAATCTATTCGTCGCGCTGCCCTGCGGCTGGCTGTTCTGGAAGTACGGGCTGGAGCATGCAATGGTCGCGCACTTCAGCGCCGATTTCGTGCTGCATGTCGGCGCACAGCTCATCCTGGCGGCGCTCGCCTGAGCAGCGTCAGCCGCCTCGCCGGCTGATGCCCCAACCAAGCAGAAGCCACCCAGCGATGAACGCCAGACCACCCAGCGGTGTGATCGCGCCGAACCAGCGTGGCGCGCCCAAGGCCAATGCGTAAAGGCTGCCGCTGAACAGCATGATGCCCAGACCGAACGCGACGCCGGCGCGGCGCCGATGTGGCCGATCCAGGAAGCACCATGCCAGGCACCACGCGAGGGCATGCCAGAAGTGGTAGTTCACTGCGGTACGCCACAGCTCGATGCCGCGTTCGTCGAGCATGCCGCGCAGCGCGTGCGCGCCGAAGGCTCCCAGCGCCACCGCGCTGGCGCCAGCGAGTCCGGCCAGCAGACCGGCCGCGGGGCTGACAGGTTGTCGCATGGGAAAGCGGTCCTCGGGCAAGCAGCCACGCCGGTGTCGTATGCTGGCGCGATATCGATCCGGGATTCTCGCATGAAGCCTCGCCGCCTCGTCCGCGCCCTGCCCCTGCTGTCGTTGCTGCTTGGCGCCGCGCTGCTCGCCGCCTGCCAGCGCGGTGGCGATCTGCCTTGGAAGCTCACCAACGTCACCGGCCATATGCCGGATCTGGACTTCAAGCTGGTCGACGACCAGGGCAAGCCGGTGACCGGCGCGGACTACCGTGGCAAGGTGGTGCTGATGTACTTCGGCTATACGCATTGCCCCGATGTCTGCCCGCTCACCCTGGCCCAGCTGCACGTGGTCATGCAGCGCCTGGGCCCGCTCGCCGACGGTGCGCGCATCCTCTTCGTCAGTGTCGATCCCGCGCGCGATACGCCGGATGTGATGCATGCCTACGTCAATGCCTTCGACCCGCGTGCGGTGGGCCTGAGCGGCGAACCGCGCGCAATCGAGGCCTTGAGCAAGCGCTACCGCTCCGCCTTCACCCGCGAGCCGGACAAAGGCGATGGCCAATATGAAGTGAGCCACAGCTCGGCCATCTATATCTTCGACCGCGACGGCAAGGCGCGCCTGCTGTCCACGCCTGCCAATCCCCAGGACGACCTGGTGCACGACCTGCACCTGTTGCTCGACCCGACCGCAACCGCGCCCGCCGGAGCCAAGCCATGAGCCATCGCCTCGCGCTGCTGCTGAGCGGACTGCTGCTGTCGGGCATCGCCTGCGCCGGCGATGCCGACCAGGTCGCCGCCAGTCAGGCCTGGATCCGCGTCATGCCCGGCAGCCTGCCGTCCGGCGCCTATGTGATGCTGGAGAATCATGGCGATCACCCGGTCATGCTCCGCTCGGCCAGCAGTCCCGCTTATGGCGAAGTGATGCTGCACAAGAGCAGTACCGAGACCGGCATGGGCCGCATGGAAATGGTGGACAGCCTGTCCATTCCCGCGCATGGCAACGCGGCACTCTCTCCTGGCGGCTATCACCTGATGCTGATGAAGGCGAAGCAGCCGGTAAAGATCGGCGACAAGGTGCGCATCGACCTTCGTTTCGCCGATGGCAGCGCGCTGGCCACCGACTTCGAAGCGAAGCCGGCCAACACGGTGGACGGCGCCGCACCGGATCACCACCAGCACTGACGCCTGCCGGCGTCAGGTATTGCGCGCGACGAGCCTCGCCTGCCGCTTCGAGCGGATTCGTCCGTTGCGCGACAGGCGCACCCATTGGCGCATCGCCAACAAGCCGCCGATCGCCTCGATCAACGCCGCCGGCACCCACATGATCACGCCCCCCACCAGCTGGCCGGTGAGCACGTTGAAGGTGAAGGCGCGACCGCAGATCTCGAAGATCGGATAGAGATCGCTCTTGGAGAACGTCACGATCGCGCCGGCCAGAATCTGCGGGCTCATCGTGATGCCCGGCGACAGCACGCGCAGTCCCGGCGTCATCCGGCCGGGCGGACGCGGACGGTGATCCAGGACCAGCCACCAGTACGTCAGGCCGCTCACCATCATCGACCAGTTCATGAAGCGGTAGATGCGCCAGTCCAGCATCGCCAGTGTCTGCATGGCCGGGATCAGCCAGATCAGAATGAAGCCGATGAACAGGACCGTGACGAGCGCCGGATTCAGCAGCACGCCGCTCACCGCGCGCCATGGCCATGAGCGCAGAAATGGCCGCAGCAGCCGCACGCGCCAGGTCAGCGGCAAACCTGCCCGCAGCACGGTGCCCGGATACGAGGCGATGATCAGCAGCGGCGCCAGATGATGCAGCAGCACCTGCTGGATGCGGTGCATGAAGAATTCGTGCTCGGCGTAGTAATCGAAGTACGTGTGCAACGACACGTAGACGATGACCATGCCAAGCCAGAACCCCAGCTTGCGCCCGGCGCTCACGCGCCATCGCCGGCAGCCGCGCACATACAGCACGCAGGTCGCCGCGAAAACGATCAGGAACACCCAGGAGAACTCCCAGGGCACGATCCACTTGAGCAGGCTCGCCATCATCGTTCCGGTCGTTTCAGCCGCAGCCGCCAAGCATAGTCCAGCGACCCAGGCCGCGCCGCCGCACTCATGCGTGGCGCCGGTTGCGGCGCGAGCGCCGCCAGCCATAGGCAAGCCCGAACAGCGTCACCAGCGCCGGCACCAGCACGATATCGATGAACTTAAGGCGCATGCCCAGCGCATCGATCTCCGCGTTGAGCTGGTGCTGCACGTCGCGCAGCTCCTTGTTGATCGCCAGCTGGCGCTGCAGAAACTGCTCGATCTCAGCCTTCTGCTCCGCGTTGGCCGCGTCGCCGCGCCCCGGCTTGGCCGGCTGCAGCTCCGACAGGCGGCTGCGCGTGACGGCCAGCTCGCGCTGCAGCTCCTGCTTCTTCGCCAGGAACTTCTGATCAGCCGCCGCCTGCAGCGCCTGCACCCGCGTGAACGGGCGCTGCGAACTGACGCGGCCGCGAATCGACAGCAATTCGGACGAGCCGCTGAGGTTGTCGGTGACGTTGGTGACGAAATCGCCGTTGTTGGCCAGCGCGCTCAGTTGCAGCGGACCGAGCAGACTCTGCGAGTACGACACCCACAGGCGATCGGTGAGCAGGTCGGTGTCCGCCACCAAGATCACTTCGGCGTTGTCGTGGGCCTGCGCGATATGCCCCGGGCGCTTGGCCAGTTCCGGGAACGCCGACGGGAACGCGCCGCGCACCCGCGCCGCCACTACGTAACGCGTGTTGTCAGGCTTGTACCCATCCAGCAGCGCATTGGGATCGGTCGTGGCTTCGCGCACGCGCTGCGCCGGCACCACTTCCGCTTCGCTGGTGGTCTGCATCAGCGGAATCAGGCGCGACGTGGTCTTCGGCGCCAGATCGAGATAGCCGACGCTGGACAGGTTGACGCGCTGCAGGCTGGCGGTGGTCACGTCACCGTGATTGAGCTCCTGGCTGGTCAGGCCAAGCATCGCCGGGTGGTTGGTCGCGCTGTTGTCGGCCAGTTCGATGCGCAGCGCACGTGAACGATCCAGTACCACTTTCTGCGCGTCGTACTGTACGCCCCAGGCTTCGAACAGACGCGGGAGATCCGAATTGTGGTCGTCGATCACACCGTTGCTGTCGACGAAGGGCGTGGTGTCCAGCTCCGAGTAGGGATCGACGAAGACCACCAGGTGGCCACCGCGCAGGACGTACTGGTCGATCGCATAGAGCGTCGCGTCGGAAAGATGCTTGGGGTGGATCAGCAAAAGCACCTGGATGTCGTCGCCGATGCGGTCGAGCTTGGACGGATCCAGCGTCTTCACCTCGAACAGCTGCCCGAGCTGGCGAATCACGGTCCACGGTTCTTCGCCCAGCACCGGATTGCCCTGCACCGGCAGGCTGCTGATCACGCCGATGTGTGGCTTGGTCGGCTCATTGAGCTCGTAAAGCAGCTTGGCGATGTCGTATTCGAGAAAAGTCTCGCGGCCGGGATCGAACAGCGGAATGGCCAGCGCCTTGGCGCCAGGATGCAACTCGCCCTCGTCGCCATCCGGGGTAGCCGGCAAGGTCGATCCGACCAGGCCGAAGAACACGCGCTCGCCATTGGTGCCGCCGGTGATCGGACTCAGGCCGTTGCCTTCGGCGGCGGCCTCGTCATCCGAATAGGGCACGGGGTCCACGACCTGCAGGCGCAGGCGGCCGTGCGATCGCGCCACCATTTCCTGCAGCAGGTCGCGCACGCGCTGCTCATAGCTGCGCAGCTGCGGCAGGTCGCGAGTGGAGTGTTCGGAGAAATAGAGCGTGAGCTTCAGCGGCGCGCGCAGCTTGTCCACGATACGGACGGTGCCAGGCGTCAGCGTGTAGAGCCGGTCGGAAGTGAGATCGAAACGCGTCGCGCGCATCCAGCGGCTGCCGGCCAAGGCAAGCGCGATGGATACGACCACCAGCAGGATGAGCGCGCTGATCAGGCGGGTACGGCGTGTGAAAGTCAGGCGGGCCATCGCTCAGGGGGTCCGCTTCAGATCGAGCACCAGCACGCCGGCGGTGAGCCAGGAGGCGATGCACAGTACGAAGTAAAGAACATCGCGCACGTCCAGCACGCCGCGCGCGATCGCTTCGAAATGGCGCAGCAGGCTCAGATGCGCGACGCCGTTGAGCAGCTTGCGCGGCATCGATCCCTGCATGAAATCCAGCACCTGCGGCTGCCCGGCCAGCAGGAGCAGGAAGCACACCACCATGGTGAGGATGAAGGCCACCACCTGGCTCTGCGTAAGCGCCGAAAGGCAGGCGCCGATGGCCAGGAAGGCGCCAGCCATGAGCCAGCTGCCCAGGTAGCCGGCCAGGATCACGCCGTTGTCGGGTGAACCGAGGTAATTGACGGTGATCCAGATCGGGAACGTCAGCAGCAACCCTACGCCCATGAACAGCCACGCCGCGAGGAACTTGCCCAGCATGGCCTGGGCGAGCGTGATCGGCAGGCTGAGCAGCAGTTCCAGCGTGCCGCCCTTGGCCTCCTCGGCCCACATGCGCATCGATACGGCCGGCGCCAGCAGCAGGTACAGCCATGGATGCATCACGAAAAACGGCTGCAGATCGGCCTGTCCGCGATCGTAGAAATCACCCGCGTAGAACGTGAGGATGCCGGCCAGCACCAGGAAGATCACCAGGAACACATAGGCCACCGGCGTCACGAAGTAGCTGCGCAGCTCGCGCCGCGCAACGGCCATCACCGGACTCATGCCCTGCCCTCCTGTCCGATGGTGATCTGGCGGAACACTTCGTCGAGGCGGCCACGCTCAAGCTGGATCTCCGACACCTCCAGCCCCTGCTGGCGCAGCAGCAATTCGACAGGTTCGAGAATGCGCTCGCCCGGCCGCGGGAAAACGGTGATGCGACCGTCCAGCGGATCGACTTCGATCGAGGCCACCTGCGGCAGACGGCCGAGCATTTCCTGCGATACGCCGCTGCCCGGCGCGCTGAAGGACACCGCGCCGTGATAGCGCGAACGTGCCTCGAGTTCGGCCGGCGTGGCGTCGGCAAGCAGACGGCCGTTGGCGATGATTACCACGCGATTGCACAGTGCGTGCACCTCCTCCAACAGATGCGTGGAGATGAGGATGGTGCGCTCGCGCGCCATCGCATCGATCAGCTGACGCACGGTGTGCTTCTGATTCGGATCCAGGCCGTCGGTCGGCTCGTCCAGCATAAGCACCGGCGGATTGTGCACGATCGCCTGGGCCAGACCCACGCGGCGGCGCAACCCCTTGGACAGGGTATCGATGCAGCGGTCGAGCATGTCTTCCAGCTGCAGATGGCCGATCACTTCTTCGAAGCGCCGGAAGCCCTGATCGGCCGACAGGCCGCGCGAGCGCACGATGAAAGTGAGGAATTCGCGCACGGTCAACTCGCCGTAGCTGGGCGCGCCTTCAGGCAGGTAGCCCAGCGCGCGCTTGGCCTTCAGCGGCTCTTTCAGCACGTCGTGGCCGCACACGCGCGCGGTGCCGGCAGTCGGACGCAGAAAGCCCGCGATCATGCGCATGGCGGTGGATTTGCCTGCACCGTTCGGACCGAGCAAGCCCAGCACCTGGCCGGGCTCGGCGCGAATACTGAGCGAGTCGACGGCGGTGAGCGGACCGTAGCGCCGGGTGAGCTGTTCGGTTTCGATCATGTCCGGGGCAGATACAAAGCAGCGGGATGGGCGCGAAGCCCGAGCGGCTCGACGGGCGACGAAGCAATGTAACTCAACGAGGCGGAAAAGTCGGACCGCGCCATCCGCGGGAAGTGCCTCCGCTATGCGCGAAAAAGAGCGGCGCAAAAAGAAAGGCCCTTCGCGAAGGAAGGGCCTTTCAAGTCGAGCGGGATGTCCGGCTTACTGGCCGGCGCTGGCCGCAGAGGCCGGCGCGGCAGCGGTACCGGACGAGGCCGGCGCCTGCTGCTGGGTGCCGTCATCCAGCGACGGCGGCTGCAGGCCGGCTTCCTGTTCCGGCGTCTTCTCCGGCGCGTCGGTCAGCGGAAGGTACACGGCGAACTGGGCGTAGCTCTTCACCTCGTCGCCTTCCTTCACTTCCGGCTTCACCAGGATGTCGTACGGGCGGTTCACCACCTCGTCGAACTTGTAGCCGTGGGTCTGCGAGTAGGCCTTGAGCATGTCGCGGGTCTGCGGGACGCCGGCCGCGGTGCCGTTCCAGATGCCCTTCAGCGCCGGGCCGCCGAAGGCCAGCATGCCGCGCACGTCGTTGTCGACGATCAGGCGACCGAAGCGGTCGGTGCCGCCCGGCGTGGTGTCCTGCGCCGGAGCGGCAGACGTGCTGCTGCTGGCCGGGGCGCTGGTCAGATCCGGCGCCTTGGCGGCGGCCAGCTCGTGGCTCTGACCGTTGATGGTCAGGCTGGTCGCGCTGATCGGCAGGGCGACGTCGAAGGTGTAGGTCTGGTCGCCGTAGTTGGTGGTGTAGATGATGCGCGGACCGGTGACGGTCACGCCCAGCTTCTTGGCGGCGGCCTGGATCTGCGCCTCGGCCTTGTCGGTCGCTTCATTCAGCGCCTCGAGACCACCCTTGCGCTCGATCGAGCTGGACACCAGCAGCACAGGCGTCGGCTGGGTCTGCTCGATGTACGGGATCAGCTTGCTGTAGTCGATGTTCTGCACCGAGGCCAGCACATTCTGCAGATCGCTCAGGCTGAACTGGATGAAGGCATCCGGATCGCCATGGATGTACAGGTTGGAGTAGCGGTCGACCAGGTTGAACCCGTAGGCCACGTCATACGACCAGGTGATCTTGGTCAGCTGGCCGCGGCTGCCCTGGCGCTCGAGATCCAGGGTGAAGTGCTTGTCCTGGCCGCGCCAGTCGTTGTCCACGTTCCAGACGACCTTCGCCTGCTTGGCGGTGGAGTCGACCTTGTCGAACTGCGGCTCGGCCGACGCGATGGTCAGCTTGCCCTTGCCCACTTTGTCGTCGTTGCTGCTCCAGCTCATCTCGGCACCGGGGCCGTAGGCCTTGCCGGAGAAGGTGAACTGGGTATTGCGGTCGTACTTGCGCTGCACCGTGTAATCGGGGAAGCGGCGGAAATTGGCGAGCACGTCGTACACCTGACGCATGTCCTTGCCGACCACCAGCGACCTCTCCACATGGCCACTGCCAGGCATGATCACGCCCACCACGACGCCGACGACGGCGACGATGATCAGGGCAACAATGAATTCAAGAACACGCATCATTCCAGGGCTCTCCGAACATCTCTCTTGGCGGCACGAGTGCGTCGCCGGAGACCGGTCCGCCACGGGGATGCGCTCCCTTTGAGAAGGCCGAAGGAAATCGCATCGTGACAGGGGTCGGCCAGCGCCGAAGCCACCGATGGTACTGGTTCACGGGCAGGAACGCTATCCGCCCCGGAAAGCGCCCGGGAAGGCCCTCGGCGAGGCCTTCCCGGAGGCCGGAACGGCCTTAGACGATGCCCAGCTCGAGAGCCTTGAGCACCGCGCGGGTGCGGTCGCGCACGCCGAGTTTGGAGAGGATGTTGGACACGTGGTTCTTCACGGTGCCCTCTGCCACTTTCAGGGAGTTGGCGATCTCCTTGTTGCTGTAGCCACCCGACAGCAGGCGCAGGATCTCCGTCTCGCGCTCGGTCAGCGGATCGGGCTGCTCGAGGCTGGTGAACTGGTTCTGCATGCGCCCGACGCCGGCGAGCAGGCGCTGGGTCACCATCGGCGCGACCAACGAGCCGCCCGCGGCGACGGTGCGCACGGCTTCGACCAGTTGCTCCAGCGACACATCCTTGAGCAGGTAACCGCGGGCGCCAGCCTTCAGGCCCTGCAGGACCAGCTGGTCGTCGTCGAAGGTGGTGAGAATGATGGTGGGCGGCAGTTCGTTGCGCGCCGACAGGGCCTGCAATACTTCCAGGCCGCTCATGTTGGGCATGCGCAGATCCAGCAGCACCACATCGGGCTTGATGCGGGGGATGTCCTGCACCGCCTGCGCGCCGTCGGCGCATTCGGCCACTACGCGGATGTCCTCAGCCAGATCCAGCAGGGAACGGACGCCCTGGCGTACCAGGTTCTGGTCGTCGACAAGACACACGGAAATCATCGCGGTTCCTCGGAGCGATAGCGGTCCCCGGCGCCATCGCCGGGGACGACGGATAAAGCGACACGGCCATCCAGGCCGGCCGCGCATTCTGGCATGGCTGCGCGCCTGTGAAACGGACTCACGACACGCTCAGTGCGGGCGGCTCGAAACGGGACGGCGCATGAGCCAGCGCGGGCTCCTCGCCCAGCGGCAGGTTCACGTTGAGCGCGAAGCCCTGGCCGGCGGCGGTATCCACGTTCACCGTGCCGCCGAACTCCGCCAGGCGCTCGCGCATGCCCGACAAGCCGTTGCCGGGCCGGAACTGATCGGCGCCACGACCGTCGTCGCGGGCGTGCAGCTCCAGCTGGCCTGTCTCGTCATAAGTAAAGGTGAGCCACAGGTTGCGTGCTCCGGCGTGCCGTGCCGTATTGGTGATGATCTCCTGCGCGCAGCGCAGCAGCACCTGAGCCCGGCGCGGGTCCTCCACACTGAAGCGTGGCGGCATTTCCACGTGAACGTTCAGGCCGGGCACGCCCTCGACCAGGCTGCGCAGGGCTTGGGTCAGGTCGATCGCGTCGTCCTGACGCAACTCGCTGACCACTTCGCGCACATCGCGCAACAGGTGCTTGGCGGTGGCCTGGGCCTTCAGTACGTGCTCGGCCGCGGCGGGATTGCTCAGGTGGCTGGCCACTTCCAGATTCAGGCTCAGCGCCGTCAGGTGGTGGCCGACCAGGTCATGCAGATCGCGCGCGATGCGCATGCGCTCGGCGATGCGGGTGGATTCGGCCAGCAGCGCGCGGGTCGCGCGCAGCTCCGAATTGAGGCGGCGCTGTACCTCCCGTTCTTCGGCCTGCAGGTTGGCGATCATCGAGGTGAAGAACACCAGCGCGGAAATGGCCAGGTACATGCACACCTGCAGCACCGCCTGGACCGTGGTCCAGCCCTTGTAGCTGGAAATGATCGGGATGAGCATCAGGTTCTGCAGCAGCATCCACACCAGCCCCGCGCCGACCGGCAGCTGCCAGGGCAGCACGACCGCGATCACCAGCATCAGCATGGCCGACAGGCCGCTCTGGCTGAACCAGCCCATGGCGATCGCCGAGCCGGTGAGCACCACCAGGCCGATCAGCCGGCTGACGGTGGGCAGCCCGTCCTTGCGATTGACGGTCGAACGCCGGGTCAGCAGCAGGTAGGTGGCGCCGAACAGGAGATAGGAGACGATCCAGCCGGAGATATCGGGATTGCTCCACCACGAGCTGACCCGCGCCAGGCTCCAGCTGCCCGGCAGCAGGGGCAAGGCGACGCACAGGTACGTCGTCAGGCCGGCATAGCGCAGCAGCCGGATGTGATTGATGTTGGACCAGACCATAGGCGCATCATCGGCTCGGCGGGGGCGTGGTGCAATGCGCGAGAAGTCACTGCCCGCCCCCTGCCGGAAGCCATGCCACCGCAGGCTTTACAAAGGTTTTACATGGTGCGCCGTGATATGTGCGCTCCCCGCCCCCGTGCCATAATGCGCGCCATTACGCGGGGCCGTCAGCGGTCTGCCAGATTTCCCGAAACATCATTGCGGAGCAACGAATGGCCCTTGCCATCCGCGACGTGCGCGAGCACGACCTGGATGCCGTGCTGGCGCTCAACAACGCCGCCGGGCGCACCATCCTCGCCCTGGACGCCGGTCAACTGCGCTACTTCTACGAGCACGCCGACTATTTCCGCGTCGCCGAGATCGATGGCCATATCGCCGGCTTTCTGATCGCCCTGCGCGAGGGCGGCAACTACGACAGCCCCAATTACCGCTGGTTCGGCGAGCGCTACCCGCAGTTCGTCTACATCGACCGCATCGTCATCGCCAACGCCTACCGCCGGCATGGCCTGGGCCGCATCTTCTATTGCGATGCGACCAGCTATGCCGAGGTGCGCGCCCCGCTGCTCACCTGCGAAGTGTTTCTGGAGCCGCGCGACGACAAGGTCCTGCTGTTTCACGGCACCTACGGTTTCCAGGAAGTGGGCCAGCAGCGCATGGGCGATAGCGGTCCGCAGGTCAGTCTTCTGGCGAAGGAACTGCCCAGCTATCCTTACGTACGCGAAACCTATCTCGAACGCGACGGCCTGCCCGACGTACCGTGGTTGGCCGAGCGTCCCCGCCCCCTACACAACAATGACAAGCGCCGCCTCGCTGGAGAGCGGCGTCCGTGAATGCCCGCATGGATACCACCGATGTCTGCGACCTGCGCTTCGGCCAGGTCGGTATTGCCAGCGTGCGCGTGCGCCGTCCCGACGCCGCCGCGCTGTACGAGGAGCTGGAGCGCCGCGTGCGCGCCGCGCCTCAGCTGTTCTCCCGCGCCGCCGTCATCCTCGACCTGAGCCATCTGCTCAACCTGCCGGACGACGGCACCGTCGATGCCCTGCTCGAAGCCGTGCGCAGCGCGGGCATGCTGCCCGTGGGCTTCGCCTATGGCACCAGCGAGACCGAGGCGATGTCGCGCCGCATGGGCCTGCCCCTGATCGCCAAGTTCCGCGCAGCTTACGAGCCCGCCGACGGCGGCAGCATCGCGCCGCCCGCCCCGGCGCCGGCACCGGTGCAGCCCCCCGCTCCCGCTCCGGCACCCGCGCCGAAAGCACGCGAGGCGGATGCGGAGCCGTCTTCCGCGCCCGTGGGCGGCCAGTATCACGACGGCACGGTGCGCTCCGGTCAGCAGATCTACGCACGCGAGCGCGACCTGATCGTCACCGGCGGCGTCGCCAACGGCGCGGAGGTGATCGCCGACGGCAGCATCCACATCTACGGCGGCCTGCGCGGCCGCGCGATGGCCGGCGCGCAGGGCGACGCCAAGGCGCGCATCTACGTTTCCGACTTCCGCGCGGAGCTGGTAGCCATCGCTGGCCACTATCGCGTCTTTGAACAGTTGCCAAAGGATCTCGAGGGTCAGTCTGTGCAATGCTGGCTCGACGGGGAAAAATTGCTGATCGCGAAACTTTGACGCGGATTCGTCCGCCTGCAACGATCGCAACACCACATAATCGCCACACCATTACAAGAACATATTCTGGGAGATGAGCCCTTGACTGCTGAGATCATCGTTGTCACCTCGGGCAAAGGCGGCGTGGGCAAAACCACGACCAGCGCCTCGCTCGCCACGGGCCTGGCCATCCAGGGCAAGAAGGTCGCCGTGATCGACTTCGACGTCGGCCTGCGCAACCTGGACCTGATCATGGGCTGCGAGCGCCGCGTGGTGTACGACTTCGTCAACGTCGTGCACGGCGAGGCTGCGCTCAAGCAGGCCCTGATCAAGGACAAGCGCTACGAGACCCTCTACGTGCTGGCCGCCAGCCAGACGCGCGACAAGGACGCCCTGACCCAGGAAGGCGTGGAAAAGGTGCTCAAGGACCTCTCCGACGAGGGCTTCGACTACGTGGTCTGCGACTCGCCCGCCGGTATCGAGAAAGGCGCCCACCTGGCGATGTACTTCGCCGATCACGCCGTGGTGGTGGTCAACCCCGAGGTGTCCTCGGTGCGCGACTCCGATCGCATCCTGGGCCTGCTCTCCAGCAAGACCCGCCGTGCCGAGAAGGGCGAAGGCGCGATCAAGCAGCACCTGCTGCTGACCCGCTACAACCCGGCGCGCGTGGCGGTGGGCGAGATGCTCAGCGTCAAGGACGTCGAGGATATCCTCGGCATCAGCGTAGTCGGCGTCATCCCGGAATCGGAAAACGTGCTGGCCGCCTCCAACTCGGGCGTGCCGGTGATCCTCGACGAGAACTCGCACGCCGGCCAGGCGTACAGCGACACCGTGGCCCGCCTGCTTGGCGAAGAGCGCCCGCTGCGCTTCCTTGAAGTGCAAAAGAAGGGCTTCTTCCAGCGCGTATTCGGAGGCTGAACGCGATGGGTATTCTTGATTTCCTGAAGCGCAGGCCGGAGCCCTCCGCCGTCGTGGCCAAGGAACGCCTGCGCATCATCGTGGCGCAGGAGCGCTCCACCCGCGGCGGGCCGGACTACCTGCCGCTGCTGCGCAACGAGCTGCTCGAAGTGATCAAGAAATACGTGCACGTCGACATCGAGGCGATCAACATCAACGTGGAGCGCGACAGCGGCCACGAGGTGCTAGAGCTCTCCGTCGCCCTGCCCGAGAACGAGAAGCCGGGCTCCACCGCACCGGCCGCCGGCTGAGCCTCGGCGCTTTCGCGCCCGCCATCCCGGTCCGCCAGCGCAGCCCTTTCGTCTCGAAAGGGCTGCGCCGTCCGTGAATGCCGCCAGATCATGCAAGCTCCTTCCCATTCCGCCGAGCCCGCGCAAGTCATGCGCCTGGCCGACATCGACGAGAACGACGCCCGCGCCCTGCTCGCGCGCCATGGTCTGCGCCTGGAGCGCGTCGCCCTCGCGCAACCCATCCCGGGCAGTTTCTGGGGCGACGAGGAAGCCGGCATCATCGGCACGACGGTCTACGCCCGCGGCGATACGCCCGTGCATTCGATGCTGCACGAAGCCGGGCACCTGATCGTGCTGTCGCCGGAGCGCCGCGCCCAGGTCCATACCGACGCCACCGACTCCATCGACGAGGAAGACGCCACCTGCTATCTGCAGATCGTCCTGGCCGACGAGCTGCCCGGCGTGGGGCGCGCCCGCCTGCTGGCGGATATGGACGCATGGGGCTACAGCTTCCGGCTCGGCTCCGCCGCCGCGTGGTTCGCCGAGGATGCGGAGAACGCGCGCCAGTGGCTGGTCGAGCGCGGCTTGCTCGATGAGCAAGGGCGGCCAATCTTTCCCCGTCCGTGACCTAAGCGGTTTCGCCGATCGCCACCTGGGACGACGACTCGGCCACGCGCCGATACCAGCGCCACGATACCCAGCCGATCACCGTCAGCACCGACGCCCCCAGCGCCAGGTAAAGCATCCGTTCCGCCAGCAGCGGCGAAAGCACGCCCGCGACGATCGCGCACAACATCAGGCTGGCGAACGCCTGCACCGAGGACGCTCCACCGCGGTGATGCGGAAAGCGATCCAGCAGCAGCAAGGTCAAGGTGGGGAAAGCCAGCTGCACGCCTACGCCATGCACGATCAGCGGCAGCATCGACCAGGGCAGCATCGGCCGGGGCAGCAGCAACGCCAGCAGCAGATGCAGGGCGCAGGCGACCAGCATCGCGCCGTAGCCTAGGTTCACCGTGTACGCCTGGCTGCGCCGCACTGCCAGCCGACCCGACAACCAGGCGCCGCCCATCAGCCCCGCCACCACCGGCAGGAACAGCCAGGGAAAGCCTTGCGCCGAAAGATGCAGCAGGTCGCGGACGATGTGCGGCGCCGACGCGATGTACAGGAACAGCCCGGCGAAGTTCACCGTACATGACAGCAGCAGCGGCCGGAACGGCATGTCCTGCGCGAAGCCCAGGTAGCCGGCCAGGAGCGCGCGCGGCGCGAAGCGGGTACGCGCCTCGACCGGATGGCTTTCCTGCAGCCGCAGGACCAAGGCCGTCGCCAGCATTGCCGTGAAGCCCATCAGCACCCAGAAGATGCCGTGCCAGCCGCCCAGGTAAAGCATCTGGGCGCCGACCATCGGGGCGATTACCGGCGCCACGCTGAAAATCATCATCACGCGCGACATCAACTGCTGCGCGGCTGCCCCTTCGTAGCAGTCGCGCACGATCGCGCGCCCCACCACCAGGCCGGCGCCCGCGCACATGCCCTGCAGCGCTCGGCAGGCCAGCAACATCGGGTAGGACGTGGACAGCGCCGCGCCCGCCGAGGCCAGCGAGTACACCACGATGCCCGTCACCAGCACCGGCTTGCGACCGATCGCGTCGGAGATGGCGCCGTGAAACAAGCTCATCGCCGCGTAAGTCAGCAGGTACACGCTGATCATCTGCTGCAGCTGCGCGCCGTTCACGCCGAACTGCGCGCCGATCAGCGGGAACGCGGGAAACACCGCGTCGATCGAGAATGGACCGATCATCGACAGGCCGGCGAGCAGCACCGGCAGGCTGCGCTGCACGGAGCGTGGGGTAGCGTTCATGGCGGGGAACGATGGGCGCGAGAGCGGCGAGTATACGGACGCGGCCATGGAGACGGCATGTCCCGCATGCCACGCCGGGTTGGCATGGCGACGCGGCCATCGGCTAGCATGCCCGTGCTCGAGGGAGATGGCATGCCTCCCGCCCCGCACCGCGCGGGCGAACCGCGCCCCGGTCCGCAGGACCCGGGCGCTGATGATGCCTGCACACCGGCGCTCGCCGGGGCGCAGGCGCGTGCCGGTGTCCCTGGGACCGCCCCTCAGGAGATTGGCACGTGGGTTACACCGGATTTCTGCTCGTAGGCATCGGCGGCGCGTTTGGCTGCTGGCTGCGCTGGGCGCTTGGCGTCATGCTCAACCACCTCTTTCCCACCCTGCCGCTGGGCACGCTGGCTGCGAACCTGCTGGGCGGCCTGCTGATGGGCTGCGTGCTGGGTGTGTTCGACCACTACCAGACGCTGCCGCCGGAGCTGCGCCTGTTCGCCGCCACCGGCTTCCTCGGCGGCCTGACCACGTTCTCCACCTTCTCCGCCGAGGCGGCCACGCTGCTGCTGCGCCAGCAGTATCTTTGGTTCGCCGGCCACGTGACGGTCCACCTGGCCGGCTCCATCGCGATGACCGTCACCGGCATCGCCCTGATACGCCTGCTGGTGCGCGGCTGAAGGAGACGACGATGACCCTCCGCGAAGGGCGACTGCTCAGCTTCTACTGCCACCAGCGCGCGCGCCACGACGGCGTGCTGGTGTACGAATGGCTGCTGGAACTGGCCAAGCGCCAGGGCATCGGCGGCGGCTCGGCCTTCCGCGCCGTGGCCGGCTATGGCCGCCATGGCGTGCTGCACGAGGAGCAGTTCTTCGACCTGGCCGACGATCTGCCGGTGAAGGTCGAGTTCCTCCTGGACGACGCCCAGGCCGATACCTTGCTGGCAGCCGTACGCGCCGCGGGCGTCGACGCCGTGTATGCATCGGCGCCGGCAACGTTCGAGATCCTGGGCCGCAAGTAGAGGCCGCCTTCCTGGGAACCAAAGGGGTACGCATGAGCCGGGATTCGCTGAAGCAACGCGCCACCGCACTGCTGGAACACGCCGGCATCCATATCGATGGCGGTGCCCCCACCGACCTGCGCGTGCACGACGACAACCTCTACGCCCGTGTCTTCGCCCACGGCTCGCTGGGCCTGGGCGAGGCCTACATGGATGGCTGGTGGGATGCCGAGGACCTGCCCGGCATGTTCACCCGCCTGCTGCGCTCGCATGTGGACCGCGAACTGAAGACGCTGGACACGCTGCTGGCACATCTCAAGGCCCGCTTCATCAATCTGCAGCGCGGCGAGCACGCCTATGAGATCGGCCGCGCCCACTACGACCTGGGCAACGATCTGTTCCAGGCCATGCTGGGCAAGCGGCTGGTGTACTCCTGCGGCTATTGGGCCCGGGCCGACAACCTCGACGACGCCCAGGCCGCCAAGCTCGACCTGGTCTGCCGCAAGCTGCGCCTGAAACCGGGCCAGCGCGTGCTGGACATCGGCTGCGGCTGGGGCGAGGCGCTCAAGTTCGCGGCCGAACACTACGGCGTCGAAGGCGTCGGCGTCACCGTCTCGCAGGAGCAGGCCGAATTCGCCCGCGAGCTGTGCGCCGGACTGCCGGTGGACATCCGGCTGCAGGACTACCGCGAGCTGGACGAGCGCTTCGACGCGATCTTTTCCATCGGCATGTTCGAGCATGTCGGGGCGCTCAACTACCGCACGTATTTCGAAGTGGCGCGACGCTGCCTGAAGGAGGAAGGCCTGTTCCTGCTGCATTCCATCGGCAGCAATGGCCCGCCGTCGCGGCCCGATCCGTGGATCGAAAAATACATCTTCCCCAATTCGATGATCCCCTCGGCACAGCAGGTCGCCGAGGCACTGCAAGACCTGTTCGTGATCGAGGACTGGCACAACTTCGGCGCCGACTACGACCGCACGCTCGGCGCCTGGCGCGCCAATTTCGACGCGGCATGGCCGCGGCTGTCCCAGAGCTACGACGACCGCTTCCGCCGCATGTGGCATTTCTACCTGTCCGTGTCGGCGGCGGTGTTCCGCAGCCGCCGCGATCAGCTCTGGCAGCTGACGCTCAGCCCGGAGGGCGTTCCTGGCGGATATCGCGTGCCGCGCTGAGTCTTGCCGCTGCCCGGCTGGCGCGGGATAGTGCGCGCACCGTCCGACGAGGGGAAGACGCGATGAAGCGCATGCTGGCCAGCCTGCTCGCCCTGCTGGGCTTGTGCATCGCCTGCGCCGCGGGCGCGGCCGACGCGCCCGCCAGGCCTTCCTCCTATTTCGACAATGCGGGCCGCGACGACGTGCTGAGCGGCGGCGTGAAGACCATCGTGATCGATACGCCCAAGGGCAAGTTCCGCGTATGGACCAAGCGCGTGGGCAACAACCCGAAGCTGAAGCTGTTGCTGCTGCACGGCGGCCCCGGCGCCACGCACGAATACTTCGAGGCCTTCGACAGCTACCTGCCCGCCGCCGGCGTCGAGTACTACTACTACGACCAGCTCGGCTCGGCCTACAGCGACCAGCCCAAGGACGACTCGCTGTGGACCACCGAGCGCTTCGTCGACGAAGTGGAGCAGGTGCGCCAGGCGCTGCATCTGGACAAGGACGACTTCTGCCTGCTCGGCCATTCCTGGGGCGGCATCCTGGCCATGGAGTACGCGCTGAAATACCAGCAGCACCTCAAGTGCCTGGTGATTTCCAACATGATGGATTCGGTCCCGGCCTACAACGATTACGCCCGCAAAGTGCTGGAGCCGGCGATGGACCCGAAGCTGCTGGCCGAGGCCAAGCAGTTGGAAGCCAGCGGCCGCACCGCCGACCCGCGCTACATGCAGATCCTCACCCCGATGCACTACGAACAGCACGTCCTGCGCATGCCTGAGGCGCAATGGCCTGATCCCGTGCAGCGCGCATTCGCGCATTTGAACGAGCGCGTCTATACGCTGATGCAGGGCCCGAGCGAACTGGGTGCCAGTGGTCGGCTGGAGCATTGGGATCGCAGCAAGGATCTGCACCGCATCCAGGTACCCACCCTGGTCATCGGCGCACAGCACGACACCATGGATCCCGCCTACATGGCGTCGATGGCGAAGAAGCTGCCACATGGCCGTTTCCTGCTTTGCCCCGCCGGCAGCCACATGGCGATGTACGATGACCAGCGCACTTACTTCGACGGACTTGTGCATTTCCTGCACGACGTCGAGGCGGGACGCGCCGCCCACTGATGCCACCCGCCGCGGGCGTTCCCCTGGCCCGCGGTTTTCGCTTTTTTCCGGAGTTCCAAGCCTTGAAGTCGTTTGGCCGTATCTGCGCCCTGCTCGCGCTGAGCCTGCTGCTCGCCGCCCCCGTCGCCGCACGGCCCGCCCTGTGGGTCATCAAGAAAGATCAGGCCACGGTCTATCTGTTCGGCACGGTGCACCTGCTGCCCAGCGACGCCAACTGGTCCTCGCCCGAACTCGACCGCGCGCTGGAAGCCAGTGACCGCCTGGTGATCGAACTGATCGACGACAACCCGGCGAACATGCAGGCGCAGGTGCTCAAGTACGGCCTGGACATGGCGCGTCCGCTCGCAGACAAGCTCAGCCCCCGCGACCGCGGCCGGCTCCAACGCGCCGCCGACGACGCGCAACTGCCCGGCGGCATCGCCACGCTGCAGCCGATGCGTCCCTGGCTGGCGGCCGTGACCTTGGCGATGGCGCCTCTGGTCAAGGCCGGGTTGGATCCGGAGGCTGGCGTGGACAAGCGCCTGCGCGCCCGCATGGAAAAAGCCGGCAAGCCTGTCGAAGGCCTGGAGACCGCCGAGCAGCAGCTGCGCATGCTCGCCGACATGCCCGAGGTCATGCAGATCGATTTCCTGCGCCAGAGCCTGGACCAGGTCGCCGAAGGCCCCGCACGCCTGCGCGAGCTGATCGATGCCTGGCGCCGAGGCGACACCGACACCATCGCCCGCATCGAGGACGAGGACCTGCGCAAGGACTCGCCCGAGTTGTATGAGCGCATGCTGGTCCGGCGCAACCAGGCCTGGGCCAAGACCATCGCCGAGCACATGCGCGAGCCCGGTACCATCTTCGTAGCGGTGGGCGCCGGCCACCTGGCCGGGCCCGACAGCCTGCAGAAGCAATTGGAGAAGCTCGGCATCGACGTGCGGCGCCAGTGACGGCGCCAGCGGTGCAAACCCTGGCTTCGTGCTCCTTTGATCTGGCTCCTCGCCCCTCCGATCTGGCACCATCCCCCTCCTTACCCGCGCGCCAGGCGCGCCCCTCGCATGTAACTGCATGAATCTGCAAGCCAATTTCGAACAGATCCCGCTCAAGGAATACGCCGAGCGCGCGTACCTCGATTACTCCATGTACGTGGTGCTGGACCGTGCCCTGCCCTTCGTGGGCGACGGCCTGAAGCCAGTACAGCGCCGCATCATCTACGCCATGAGCGAGCTGAGCCTGGCCGCCACGGCCAAGCCCAAGAAATCCGCCCGCACCATCGGCGACGTGATCGGCAAGTTCCATCCGCACGGCGACACCTCGTGCTACGAGGCGATGGTGCTGATGGCGCAGCCGTTCTCCTACCGCTACCCGCTGGTGGACGGCCAGGGCAACTTCGGCTCGCCGGACGATCCGAAGAGCTTCGCGGCGATGCGCTACACCGAGTCCAAGCTCAGCCCGATCGCCGAGGCACTGCTGGGCGAGCTGGGCCAGGGTACGGTCGACTGGGTGCCGAACTTCGACGGCACCCTGGAAGAACCCAGCTGGCTGCCCGCGCGCGTGCCGCATGTGCTGCTCAACGGCTCGATGGGCATCGCGGTAGGCATGGCCACCGACATCCCGCCGCACAATCTGCGCGAGGTGACCAGCGCCTGCATCCGCCTGCTCGACGACCCGGACGCCACCGTCGCCGACCTGTGCGAGCACATCCAGGGTCCGGACTATCCGACCGAGGCGGAGATCATCACCCCGCGCAACGAGTTGCTGGCGATCTACCAGGGCGGCACCGGCTCGCTGCGCGCCCGCGCTGTGTACCAGCGCGAAGACAGCAACATCGTGATCACCGCGCTGCCGCACCAGGTCAGCCCGTCCAAGGTCCTCGAGCAGATCGCCGCGCAGATGCGCGCGAAGAAGCTGCCGATGATCGAAGACCTGCGCGACGAGTCCGATCACGAGAATCCGATCCGCCTGGTGGTGGTGCCGCGCTCCAACCGCATCGATCCGGACGAGGTGATGCAGCACCTGTTCGCCACGACGGACCTGGAAAAGAGCTACCGCGTCAATCTCAACATGATCGGGCTGGACGGCCGCCCGCAGGTCAAGGACCTCAAGCGCATCCTCACCGAGTGGCTGAGCTTCCGCACCACCACCGTGACGCGCCGCCTGGAGCATCGCCTGGCCAAGGTCGAGCGCCGCCTGCACCTGTTGGAAGGCCTGCGCATCGCCTACCTCAACCTGGACGAAGTGATCCGCATCGTCCGCACCGAGGACGAGCCCAAGCCGGTGCTCATGGCGCGCTTCAAGCTCAGCGAAGACCAGACCGACTACATTCTCGAGACCAAGCTGCGCCAGCTGGCCCGCCTCGAGGAAATGAAGATCAATGCCGAGCGCGATCAGCTGGAAGAAGAGCGCGCGCGCATCAATGTCCTGCTGAAGTCGCCGGCCAAGCTCAAGGGGCTGATCAAGGAAGAGCTGCGCGCCGACGCCGCCAAGTACGGCGACGACCGCCGCTCGCCGCTGGTGCAGCGCGATGCCGCGCAGGCACTGGACGAAAGCGCGCTGGTGGCCAGCGAGCCGGTCACCGTGGTGCTCAGCCAGAAGGGCTGGATCCGCGCGGCCAAGGGCCATGACGTGGATGCCGAGGGGCTCTCCTACCGCGAGGGCGACAGCCTGCTCGCCGCGGTGAAGGCGCGCACCACGCAGCAGATCGCGGTCATCGACTCCACGGGCCGCAGCTACTCCACGCCGGCGCATACCCTGCCCTCGGCGCGCGGCAACGGCGAACCGCTCACCGGCCGCTTCAGTCCGCCGGCCGGCGCCAGCTTCGATGCGCTATGCGCGGGCGACAACGACACGCGCCTGATCCTGGCCACCGATTTCGGCTACGGCTTCGTCACCCGCTTCGAGGCGCTCACCGGCCGCAACAAGGCCGGCAAGCAGATGCTCACGCTGGGCGATGGCGCGCGCGTGCTGACGCCGCAGGTCAGCGCCGATCCTTCGCGCGACCGCATCGTGGTGGTGACCACCGAAGGTCACCTGTTGATGTTCTCGGTGGCCGAGCTGCCGGAACTGGACAAGGGCAAGGGCAACAAGCTGATCGAAATCCCCAAGAGCAAGCTGACCTCGGGCGACGAGCGCGTCGCCGGCGTGGCGGTGGTGACCGAAGGCAAGGGCGAGGTCACCCTGTACGCCGGCCAGCGCAAGCTCACCCTGCGCTGGTCGGACCTGGTGGAATTCGGCGGCAACCGCGCCACCCGCGGCGGCGTGCTGCCGCGCGGCCTGCGCCGCGTGGAGCGGATCGAAACCACGGGTTGATGCAAGCACCGCCGTCCCGTTCACCGGGACGGCGCACACTTCTGCCGGAGGCAAGCGCATGCACGGCGAGTACAAGATGCCCGGCGGCAAGCTGGTGGTCGTCGATCTCGACGTGCATGCCGGCCGGCTGAGCCGGGTGCAGGTCAGCGGCGACTTCTTCCTGGAACCGGACAGCGCGCTGCGCGACATCAATGCTGCGCTCGAAGGACTGGGCGCGGCGCTGGGCGAAGCCGAGCTCGCCTTCGCCATCCAGAACGCGCTGGCCGCCGACGTGCTCATGTACGGCATTTCGCCGGAGGCGATCGCGGCGGCCGTGCGCCGCGCCCTGCACGAAGGGATGCAGGCATGAGCCGCAGCCATTGGAACGACCACGACTGGCATCTCATCCACGAGGCACCGCAGCCGCCCGCGCTGCACATGGCGCTGGATCAGGTGCTCACCGATGAAGTCGCCAGCGGCCGACGCGGTCCCACGCTGCGCCTGTGGGAATGGGCCTCGCCCGCAGTGGTGATCGGACGCTTCCAGTCGCTGCGCAACGAAGTCGATATGGACGCCGCGCATCGACATGGCATCGAAGTGGTGCGTCGGATAAGCGGCGGCGGCGCGATGTTCATCGAGCCGGGGAACACCATCACCTATTCCATCTATGCGCCGCTAAGCCTGGTCCACGGGTTGACCTTCCAGGAGTCGTACGCGCTGATGGACGCCTGGGTGATCGCGGCGCTGGGCGAACTGGGCATCGAAGCCTGGTACCAGCCGCTCAACGACATTGCTTCGGCCGGCGGCAAGATCGGCGGCGCCGCGCAGATGCGCCATGCCGGCGCCGTGCTGCACCACGTGACCATGGCCTACGACATCGACGCGGCCAAGATGCTCGATGTCCTGCGCATCGGGCGCGAGAAGCTATCGGACAAAGGCATCGCCAGCGCGGCCAAGCGCGTAGACCCGCTGCGCAGCCAGACCGGCCTGCCGCGCGAGGCGGTGATCCAGCGCATGGCCGACACCTTCCGCCGCCTGCACGGCCTGCGCGACGACGCGCTGCGGCCGGACGAACTGGCACGGGCGCGCGAACTGGCGGCGAACAAGTTCCACAAGCACGAATGGACGGCCGAAGTGCCGTAACCGCGGCTGGAACTTCCCTGGTGGCGCTGCCGTCCAACATCCGTTGTGCACGCCTGCTCCGTCTCAACCGTTATCGGCAGCGCACCCGGAGTTTCCCCCATGAACACCAAGCTCATCCCCGCCGCGCTCGCCATCGCCCTGTTCGCTACCGCCGCCCACGCGCAAACCGGCGGCCTCAACCTCAAACTCCCGCCCGGCAGCGTGCCGGCCAGCGCGAGCAGTGCGCCGGCACCAGCCACTCCCCGCGACGCCCCGCCGACCATGGATGCGGTGAATACCCGCCCAGCCAGCGCTGCCACCAACACGCGCCCTGCCCCCGGTGTCTATTACGGCGATACCAGCGGCCGCACCGCTGCCCAGGACGAAGCCGAGGCCGAGGCGGCCCGTCCGCATTGCGACGACGCCACCTACAACCAGCCGCAGATGCACGGCAGCGTCGGGATGGGCGTGGTGACCGGCAATCACTGGGGCTCTGGCACCTACAACAGCGGCGCCGTGAACCTCACGCAGCGTCTGGGCGACTGCTCGCACCCGACCGGCAGCATCGGCCTCTCCATCGGCGTCAGCCGTTTCAACGGGCGCTGAGGCCGCCGCCCCGAGGGCCCCGGAATGGCCTAAACCCCCGGATCAAAAGGGGTCGAAAGTTTTTAGAAAGAGCCTCTCGCCAGACTGTCGCCCTCTGTCCCACCCTCCGCGAAAACATGCGCCCAGCCGTTACGCTTCACCCTTCCCTCCGCTTGGGCCGTCAGCCGTGATCGAGAACGTCGAGTTCCGTATGGAAGGCGGCAGCGCCGGCGTGCTGCTGATTCATGGCTTGACCGGCACACCGGCCGAGATGCGCCTGGTCGGCCGCGGCCTCAACCGTGCCGGCTTCGATGTCTATGGCATGCAGCTGGCCGGCCATTGCGGCGACGCGGACGATCTCATCGCCACTGGCTGGAAGGATTGGTACGCCAGCGTGCAGGCTGCGGCCGAGCGCTATGCGCAGGGGCTGGACCATCTGTTCGTCGCCGGCCTCTCCATGGGCGCCGTGCTGGCGCTGAAGCTCGCCGCCGACCGTCCCGACCTCGTCAAGGGCGTGGGCGTCTACGGCGCCACCTTCCGCTACGATGGCTGGGCCACGCCGTGGTACAGCAAGCTGTCCTTCCTGTTGCCGCTGATCGGCCGCTTCGGTATCGGCAAGCACCGCATGGTGCACGAGAACGAGCCCTACGGCCTGCGCGACGAGCGCATCCGTGCCCAGATCAGCTCGCTGATGCTCGGCGGCGACAGCGCGGCGGCCGGCCTGCCCGGCAATCCGTGGCCGTCGCTGGCGGAGATGTACAAGATGGCTGCGGTGGTGAAGCGCGACCTGCCCAAGGTGACCGCGCCCTGCCTGATCGCCCACGCGACCGAAGACGATATCGCCAGCGTCGAGAACGCGCGTCTGGTCGAGCGCTCGGTGTCCGGCCCGGTGGAGATGCTGCTGCTGGAAGACAGCTATCACATGATCACCATCGACCGCGAACGCCGCCTGCTGATCGACCGTTCTGCCGATTTCTTCAGCCGCGTCGCCGATCCGGCCGCGGCCGCCGCCGCACGCGCCGCGGCTTGACGGGAGCGAGCCGATGAGCCCGCTCGCCGTCACGCTGTGGCTGCTCAACGTCACCCTCGACACGGTAGGCCAGCTGGCCTTCAAGGCCGCCGCCGGCGATCCCCTTGCCGGCGACGGCGTGGCGCGCTGGCGCTACATGGCCGCGCGGCCATGGCTATGGCTGGGCATCGGCTCGTACGTCGCCGAGTTCCTGGTGTGGATCGCCTTCCTCTCGCTGGTCGATCTGTCCGAAGGCGTGCTGCTCGGCTCCATCAACATCGTGGTGATCATGATCGCCGGACGCATCCTGTTCCGCGAAAAGCTCACCCCGCTGCGCGTCACCGGCATTCTGCTGGTCACCGCCGGCGTGTGCATCGTGGGGGTGGCCGGTGGAGGCTGAGCGCATGCAGAGCGCACCGAAGCGACTCGGGCGCTTCTATTTCTTCGGCTTCCTCATCCTGGTTGCGTTCGACACCGTGGTGCAGCTGAGCTTCAAGTACGCCGGCAATCACGCGTTTCCGCCCGAGGCCAACTGGGCCTGGATCGTGCGCGTGTTCGGCCATCCGTGGATCTACCTGGCGGTGGTCGGCTACATCGGCAACTTCTTCACCTGGATGACCCTGCTCAAGCATGCGCCGATCGGTCCGGCCTTCGCCGTGACGCATCTGGAAGTGGTCAGTGTGATGCTGTTTTCGATCTGGCTGTTCAACGAGCCGCTGACCTGGGCGCGCGTCATCGGCGCACTGGTCATCGTCGCCGGCATCGTGTGCCTGGCCTTCGCCGAAAGCGGCGCGCATCCGGAAGGCGACGCGCCCACCGAAGCGAAGGGCGCGCTGGGCATCTCCGCCGGAGACTGACGCGCATGCGCCGCGAGCTGCCGCCCACCGCTGGCCTGCCGCTGCGCCTGTCGGATCTGCTACCGCGCCGCGCCACCTTCGGCGCGGATCTCGCCGCATGGCTCGGCGTGCCGCAGGTGCAATTGGAATGCTCCGGTACCGCCGCGATGGTGGTGGCGTTGCATGCGATGCATCGGTTGCGTCCGCAACGCGACGAAGTGGTGGTGCCGGCCTGGACCTGCCCGCTGGTCGCACTGGCCATCCATCGCGCCGGCCTCAAGCCCGTGCTGTGCGACCTGGCGCCCGACAGCATCGACATGGACGCTACCGGTCTGGCCGCGCTCTGCGGCCCGCGCACGCTAGCCGTGGTGCCAACTCACCTGGCCGGCCGCGTCGCCGATGTGCCGCGTGCGATGGCGATCGCGCGAGCCGTCGGCGCCTACGTGCTGGAGGATGCCGCGCAGGCACTCGGCGCGCGGCGCGATGGCGACAGCGTCGGGCTGCTCGGCGATGCGGGCTTCTTCAGCCTCGCCGTGGGCAAAGGGCTCACGCTCTACGAAGGCGGCGTGCTGATCTCGCGCGACGCCGAACTGCGGCGCGCCTTCACCGAAAGCCACCGCGAAGTGATCCGCCCCAGCCTGCGCTGGAGCCTGCAGCGCGCGGTGGAGCTGCTCGGTTACGCCGCCGCCTATCGCCCTTCGCTGCTCTATGCCGTCTACGGCAAGCCGCTGCGCAAGGCGCTGGCCGAAGGCGATCCGGTCGCCGCCGTCGGCGACGACTTCGGACCGGACATCCCGCTGCATCCGCTGGGCCGTTGGCGCCAGGGCGTCGGCACGGCCGCTCTGGAACGCCTGCCAGCCTTCCTCGACGCCACGCGCCGGCAGGCGCTGCTGCGGCTGGAGCAACTGCGCGCGCTCCCCGGCGTCACCGTCTTCGCCGATGCGCCCGGCACGCAGGGCGCGTGGCCGTTCCTCCTTCTCACGCTGCCGGATACGGCATCACGCGATGCGGCGCTGACCACGCTGTGGACGGCTGGCCTCGGCGTCAGCCGCCTGTTCATCCACGCGCTGCCCGACTACGGCTATCTGCGCGACATCGTGCCGGCCGTGGCGCTGCCGAACGCGCGCGACTTCGCCGCGCGCTCGCTCACCATCACCAATAGCCCCTGGCTGAGCGACGACGAGTTCGCACGCATCGTCGATGCACTGCACCGCGTACTGCGCGGCTGACGGCGCCACCAATACCGAACGGAAAAACGAAACCCCACTCTGGCGAGCGGGGTTTCGCTTCATGCACGACGCACGCGTTTACTGGCAGGTCGGAAACTTGAACGACGCCAGGCGCGTATTCCAATTGAACGAACCGGTCGTCTTCAGATACTCGTTGGTGTACCAGAACGTGCAATCGTCCACCGGGTCGACAGTCATCGCGCTGTAGTCGCCCCAGCGCGACAGGTTGTTGCCGCTCTGCGAACCGGTGCCTTCGATGATGCTGACCTCGGATTCCATCGTGCTGAGCGGATCGGTCGCCAGGCGGCCGGTGTAGCGAATGGCCGGATGGATAGTGCTGCTCGATGCGCTGTAGCCCAGCGCCATGTTGCCTTGCTTGTCCATCGCCGCCGAACTCAGCCAGCGATACGTGGTATCCGGCGAATAGGTCGACTGCTGATACACCACCGGCGTGGTGCCGGGGCTACGGACTTCATACCAGCGCACGCCGGTGAACGGGTTCTGCCTGCTCGTGCCGACCTTCACCGCATGGCTCACCACCAGCGACTCGTGATCGCCGAAATTGCGGTAGGCCAGACGGAACATCAGGCGGTCGGCCAACGAGTCGAGCTTCTGCTTCGTGCCCGACTGCGGCACGCAGGTGCCGCCGCCGCAGGCGGTGGCGAACGATGCCACTGGAATTGCCGTGGGGCCGCTGAGCGTACTGTTGGCGCCATTGGTCCAGTCGACGTGGAATTTCCACAGATTCAACTGGCCGGCGGTGAAGTTCATGAGGTAGTTCGGTGAGCCGGCCGGCGGCGCCGTGGCGCCATCGAGGTCCGCCGGAAGCAGGCTGCCGTAACTGCTGGACAACTGGAAGCACTGCTGTGTCGCCGCCTGCCCGTTCAACATCGCGTTGCGGTCGTAGGCGCATACCTTGGCGCCGGAGAAACTGTTGCCGCTGAACATGTTGAAGGTCACGTAGTAGGCATCCGGCCACACACCCAGCTTCGGATAGTCGGGGAACACGCTGCCGTAATTGAACGCATAGCGGTAATAGGCACCGGTCGCATCGCTGGTGGCGGACACCGCCACGCACTGGTAGTACGGCGCGGCCGTCACCGCAAACTGCGAAATGATCCAGCGGTTGGCCGCCTTGTCGTACACCACGACGGCGTCGCCGTCGTTGTCGTTTTCGCAAGGGCCGCCGAAACCGGACCACAAGGTGTTGCTCTGCACCGGTCCGTACACCACGTTCTTGGTCGCCTTGTCGAACACCGCGAAACCGGTGTTGACGATCTGCACGTACTGCGTCGCACCCACCGCGCCATTCGTATCCGGCGGCGCGCTGTTCACCGTAAAGGTGCCCTGCGGTCCGCTGAAACCCTGGCCCACGCCATCCACGCCGCTGCCGGCCACGGGCGTCGCGCCGCTGGCGCTGCCCTGCACTGCACCGTCGGGAGGCGAGCCGGGTCCGTCCAGCCACGGCAAGGGCGTGGCCGGATGGTTGCGTGGGCTCTTGGAGAAATCGTCGGGTCGCGGCATCACACCGCGCAAGGAATGCAGTACGTCATGCGATGCCGGGCTGACTTCCGCTCCGGTCTGATCTTCGGCGCGCGCGCCACCGGCAAACGCCAGCCCGATGGCGACACACAACGCGGTGCTCATGGCACCACTCGGCTTGCAGAACATGATGAGCCTCCATGGATGAGTCAGTGAATGGATCACGCTCTCTCATCGCCGGATCACGCCTTACGCTGCGCGTCGCAGAGCAGGACGCTACCCGCCGTACCTCACCATCGCCGCGATACGCGGCGCCCCCATCAGCGCGAGGTGCACGAACGCTGCGCCCGTTTCCTTGCCGCCGTCTTTCGCGCGCAACGGCAGAACGCAAACGTGTGCGCTGGTTATGCATCCGCATGCCGCAAAAAGAAAGACGGCCAGATGGCCGTCTTTCCGATGACGCGTTGTCTTAGCCGACGCTTAGAACGCGTAGACGACAGAGGCGCCGACGCCCCAGTCCGCGCTGCCATCGCTGAAGCCCTTGCTCGCGTAGACCTGGGCTTTCCACTGGCTGGCGAACTTGTACGAGTAGTAACCGGTCAGCTCGCTGCGCGAGAAGCTGGTGCTGGCCGCCTTCTCGCGGTAGTCGTAGTAGGCGCCGATGGTGCTCTGCTGATCGATCTTGTAGCTGGCGCCGATGTTCGCGCCGAACACGTTGTTCAAGCGGATGTACTGGGAGCTGCCCAGCCAGGTGTAGCTGCCGCCGCCGAACACGGTCCACTGGCCGAAGCCCTTGTACAGATCCACGGCGAACGTGTAGTCGTTCTTGCCCGTGCCCAGGCCCTTGTTCTCGTCGGCGGTGCCGAACTTCACCTTGCCGGTGAGATCGATGCCGAAGTTGGAAGCCTCGTTGTGGTAGGCCGAATACGTCGCCGAAGCGATGATGTCGCCCAGGCCGGAGGCCGAACCGGTCGTGGTGGTATCGGCGACGGTCGCCGTACCGCCCGTCGAGGCCTGGCCCTTGCCTTTGCCCTTGCCGCGCCCGTTCGGGTTGCCGTTGTTGACCGGGCCCACGCCCGGGATCACGTTGGCCGGGCCCGACACGCGGATATACGGCACCACCAGTTTCAGCGACCAGTCGCCGGTGTCATAACCGAGCGACACCGGCACCTGCGTGATGTCGGTGGTCTGGGACGTGCCGTACTTGCCGGAGGTGTAGTCCACGCCGGCGCCGACCTTCACGGTCGAGTCGTCGGCATGCGCCGCCTGGGCCATCAGGCCCAGCACGCCCAGAGCGGCCAGCGTGCTTGCGTTCTTCAGCTTCATGGTTCTTGTCCTTGAGAGCAGCAGCAAAGGGAGGCCCTGCATGGGGCCTCCCTGTTTTTATCTATTCGATCGAAAGGCTCAGCGGCCGCCGTGTTCCGGCTTGTCCGGACGCTCGGGCTTCTCCGGGCGATCGGGCTTGTCGGCGCGCTCGGGCTTGTCCGGGCGGTCGGGCTTGCTGACCTTGTCGGGCTTGTCCGCCTTCTCTGCCTTCTCTGCCTTCTCTGCCTTCTCTGCCTTCTCTGCCTTTTCGGCCTTCTCGGCCTTGTCGCTCTTCGGGCCATGCGCGATGTCTTCGCGCGAAGGCAGCGGGCCGCGGCCCTTGGCCTGGCCCATGATGTCGCCGAGCTTGAAGCCGAGCGACTTGGCAATCTGGCCCCAACCCTCGCCGGCTGCGCGCTCGGCGAGCACGCCCGAGAGCTGCACCGTGCCGGTGGAAGTGACGATGGTGCCGCCATTGAGCGCGGCCTGCAGGTCCGCCGCGGTGGGATTGGCGATACCCGCCTTGGTCAGCTCGGCCTGGGCGAGCGACAGCGCGATGTTGACGTTGCCCCAGCCCATCGGGCCGGTAGCCGGCGTGAAGGTGGTCTGCACCGCCGGCGTCGTCGCCGTGGCCGGTGTCACCAGCACCACCGAGGTACCGCCGCGCAAGCCGGTAACCAGCGCCTGTGCGTTATCGGCCGAACCGGCCAGCGTCGTGTACGAGGTGGTGAGGCGCGTGGTCTCGACCGTGGTGGTGGTCGTCGTCGTGGTCGTCGTAGTCGTCGTCTGGGCAGTGGCCAGCCCGGCGATGCTCATGCTGATCGCGGCGCTCAGCACGGAGAATGCGAGGAGATGCTTTTTCATGATTCACCCTTGCAACACTTGAGGATTGGAGTTCGTTCGTTTCGAGGCGCCGTCCCAGCCAGGCCGTCAGATGAACTCCGCATCTGCCATCGCCAAACTCCCCTGTCGATGGCCTCGGCGCGGATGCTTGCCGACAAAAAGAAATACGGAAAGGGGGAGTAAACGCGCTTATTCAGCTTTTAGCGCGAGAAAGAACAAAGGACTGGCTAAGAAAACCCGGTATGTCGTGCTGGCGATAACAAAACCATTCACCAAAACTTTCGCAGTGCTTTCATGCAGCCTGCATGAAGCATTCACCGTCAACCAAAAATATTTCACGGCGTTCAGCTTGCCCCTGGAAAAAGCGTGCGGCAGTTCGACTTACGGCTATTCAGCAAATTGACAGCCTAAATAGCCAGACCTACGCTTCAAACGCATTCGAATTAGCGCGCCCGCAAAAGCTTAGAAAATGCTTAGCGGCCGGTTTTAAATAACACCATATGGACCCAGGGGGAGGGGCCATTTCCATGGTCACGCCTGCATCGCAGCTCGCCAACGCACCGTCGACCGTCCAGGCGCCCGCACGCGCATCGCAGGCGCGCGGCTTCACCTTGATCGAGTTGATGATCGTGGTGGTGGTCATCGCCATCCTTGCGGCGATCGCGATCCCCAGCTACCTGCGTTACACCATCCGCGCCAATCGCGCCGCGGCCGAGGACGTCATGCTCGACATGGCCAACGCGCAGGAGCGCTACATGATCGACGCGCGGCAATACACCACCAGCAACGCCCAGCTCGGCTACAGCTCGACGACGATGCCCAATGCAGTCGCTTCCAGCTACACCATCGCCGTGTCCAGCAGCGCCGGGCCGCCGCCGACCTACACCATCACCGCGACGCCCATAACCGGCACCTTGCAGGCCCGCGATACCGATTGCGGCACCCTCACCCTCGGCAGTGACGGCAGCAAGTCGCCGTCGCCCTCCTCTACACGCTGCTGGAAGTAGGCCATGCGCCCTAGGTCTTTCGGCAGAGGCTTCACCATGGTCGAGCTGCTGGTCACGCTCTCCGTGCTTCTCATTCTATTGATCCTCGCCGTGCCCCAGATGGCCCCGTTCTTGCAACGCCAACGCTTGAAGAACGCCACCATGGATCTGGCTTCCACCGTGGTGTTCGCCCGCAGCGAGGCGATCAAGCGCAACGCGACCGTCTTCGTGGTGGCTACCGACACGACCGACTGGAGCAAGGGGTGGACCGTGAGTACCGCAGCAACCGTTTCCGCCGCCAGCACCATCCGCGCGCAGACCGCGCTGACCGGGCTGAGCATCACCGAGAGCGGCGGCAACACCTCGTTCAATTTCGGCGGCGACGGGCGCATGTCCGGCACAGGCATGTCCTTCAGCGTCAAGCCCACGGTGACCTCAAGCGGCCAGCAGCCGTTGTGTGTCGCCGCGGGCGCCACCGGTCGCGTGCAGACCACCAAGGGAGCCTGCTCATGAAAGCGCAGCGCGGCGTCATGCTGATCGAGGTGCTGGTCTCGCTGCTGATCGCGGCGATCGCACTGCTGGGCACCGTGAGCCTGATGGCGCGCTCCACGCGCAGCGAGATGGAGTCGTACCAGCGCGTACAGGCACTGACCCTGGTGCAGGACATGGCCGCGCGCATCAATGCCAACCGGCAGGTCGCGTCGTGCTACTCCAATGGCGCTACCGGCATCGTCGCCGGCACCGGCGCCAAGGCCGCGGCCACCTGCGCCCTGGGATCGGCCGCCCAGTCGGCCACCGCGAACGCCGATCTCGCCGCGTGGCAGAACGCGCTGCTCGGCGCGAGCGAGGTGTCCGGCGGCAACAAGGTCGGCGCAATGATCGGCGCGATCGGCTGCATCGACCAGATCGACGCGACCAACAACGTCTACCGCATCACCGTGGCATGGCAAGGCTTGCTGCCCACGGCCGCCTCCAGCCTCACTTGTGGCCAGAGCAAGTTCGGCACTGATGACAGCCTGCGTCGCGCGGTCAGCGTGCAGGTCCGGATCGCCAATCTCTCCTGAAGACCATGATGCGCCTTCACCGCCCAGCTATGCGTCCCCACCGCCAGCGCGGCCTGTCGCTGGTGGAACTGATGATCGGCGTGACCATCGGCCTGGCGCTGCTGGCCGCGCTCGGCTCGCTGTACGTCGCCACCTCGAAGGCACGCGCGGAATTCAACAAGACCGGCGAGCAGGTGGAAAACGGCCGCTATGCGCTCGAGTCGATCGCCCGCGACGTGGAAATGGCCGGCTTCTTCGGCCGCCCCGGCCTGCCGGTCAAGCTGCAATACAGCGCTTCGAGCATCTGCGCCGTAGCCAAGACCGCCATGGGCTTCGACGGAACCACCTCGCCGATCACCGTGCCCGTCGCGGTCTCCGGCGTAGCCACCACCGGCACCTCGCCCACCTGCCTGACCAACATGGTGGCCGGCACCGAGGCGCTCACGGTGCGCTACGCGTCAGGCAATACCACGCCATCCGCTTCCGGTTCCGAGTTTTATCTTCAGCAATCCAGCTGCAGCACCGACACTACGCTGCTGGTCTATGACAACAAGGCGGCGAGCTTCACGCTGCACGACAAGACCTGCGTCTCGACCAAGTCCGCCGAGCTGCGCAAGTACGTGGTGCGCACCTATTACCTTTCCAACTGCGACAACTGCGGCTCTGGCGGCACCGGTGGCGACAGTACGCCTACGTTGAAAGTGGCGGAGTTCGTCAATGGCTCGATACAGGTGTCCTCGCTGGTCGCCGGCGTGCAGGACGTCCACTTCAGCTATGGCGTGGACACCGACAACAACGGCTCGCCCGATTGCTATGTCGACGACCCTTCCGCCGACAACACCGCGCTGTGCAAGAACAGCGGCAGCTATGCGTGGACCAACGCCACTACCAACTGGTCCAACGTGACCGCCGTACGCATCACCGTGCTGGCGCGCAACCTCGACCCCACGGTGGGCTGGAACGACACGCGCACCTACGACCTGGGCCGCGCCGCGCAGGACGGCCCCTACAACGACACCTACAAGCGCCACGTCTACAGCGCGGTGGCCCGCGTGTGGAACGTCGGCGGCGTGCGGGAGAACTGACATGAGCAATCGGCCCTCCTCCATGCCGCCATCGGCCGCGACGCGCCAGCGCGGCTTCACGCTGATGATGACGCTGATCTTCCTGGTCATCTTCCTGCTGTTCGCCATCTCCATGGCCAGCTCCAGCCTGGTCAACACCAAAGTGGCTTCCAACCAGCAGTACCGGGTGGAAGCCAAGTCGGTGGCGCAGCAGGGCGTGGAGTCGGTGATGAACAAGGCATTCACGCTCAACCCCGTGCCTGCCAGTTCGGTGCCGATCGACGTCAACGGCGACAGCAAGAGCGATTTCACCGCCAGCGTCGCGGCGCCGATCTGCCTGGATACGAAGCCGGTACTCAATGCCGACCTGCCGCCGGGCGATACCTGCCGTACGCCGACCAGCAGCAGCGGCGACCTGATCATCGGGTCGTCCGGCTCGGTGGATCAATTGTCGATGTGCGCGGACACGCAGTGGGAAATCCAGTCCGCCGTCACCGATCCCAACAACTCCGCGACCTCGGTCACCGTGCACCAGGGCGTCGCCGTTCGCGTGCCCTCCGGAACCGCCTGCCCATGAACCTCTTTTGCCGCTATCGCGGAGATGCCGCCATGTCCCACAAGCGCATATCGCTGACCCACTGCCTGCGCCGGCTAGCCGTCGCCGCCGCCGTCCTGGCCCTGCCGGGTCTTGCCCTTGGCGAGGACATCGACCTGTACACCGGCGCGCCGGTGAATGGGGGCTCGCCGAATCTGATGGTGCTGCTGGACAACGCGGCTGCCTGGAATGGCGCCGTGACGTTCAACTGCCCGACCACCAGCTACGTCAGTACGAACAACAGCGGCAAGGACGCGGGCTTCGAGCAGTGCGCGCTGTATCAGGCGCTGACGGCGATCAGCAGCAACTCGCAGCTGCTCGGCAAGATCAACATGGGCCTGATGCTGTTCGACTACAACTCCAATCCTACCAACGGCGGCGTGTGGCGATTCCCCAACGTCAACAAGGCCGACCCCGGCGCCTTGCCGCTGATGGATGCCAACGGCGTCGCCAAGTTCCAGACCGCGATCAAGAGCATCGATCGTCAGAAGGATCAGGCGGGTGGTTCGGCCGTGGGCGGCGGCATGCAGGAGATCTGGGCGTACTACTCCGCCGGAACCGGCCTTTCGGGCGTCGCGTACTCCAAGTGGCTGACCAATCCGTGTACCCGCAACTTTGTCATCTACATCGCCAACGCGAACAAGAACGGCAAACCGCAGGACGGATCCAGCAAGCCCAACTCCTATACCACCCTGGCTTCGGCGCTCGGCCAGACGCCTACGCAGATCAATATCCCGAACTATTCGCAGGTTTCGGCCAACTGGGGCGACGAGTGGGCCCAGTTCATGTACCAGACGGATCTGTCGAAAACCTCTTCGACCAATCCGCAGAACATCATCACGTACACCATCGCGGTCACCGACGGATCGACGCAATCGGCGGACTACGTGGCTTTCCTGCAGAGCATGGCCAGCCACGGCGGCGGCAAGGCGTTCATCGTCAACATCAATGATCCGAACGCGCTGAATCAGCTCATCGCCGACCTGACGCAGATCTTCAACGAAGTGCAGTCGATCAACAGCGTGTTCGCTTCGGTCAGCCTGCCGTTGAGCGTGAACAGCCAGGGTGTCTCGCTGAACCAGGTCTACGTGGGCATGTTCCGCCCCGATCCGACCGCGCTGCCGCGCTGGGCGGGCAACCTCAAGCAGTACCAGCTGGGCCTGGACAGCAACGGCAATGTGTTGACCGAAGATTCGACCGGCGCATCGGCGATCAGCAACAACGGTTCGGGCTTCATTTCGCCCAATGCGCTCAGTTTCTGGACGGCGGACACGCAGACCAACACGCCTCGCCGCGGCCCGCTCGATTCCGCGGGCAATGTCGTGGCGAATTGGCCCACCACCGGTTTCTGGGTGCAGAAGCCATCGGGCGTCTCATTGGCATACGACGCCGTCGACGGCGAGGTCGTGGAGAAAGGCGGCGTTGGCGAAATGATGCGTGCCGACTACCTGACCGACCAGAGCGTGCGCACCGTCTACACCTGCAACGGCGTGGGCAACTGCCCAACCGCCACCAAGCTGCCCACCTTCGACACGAAGAATTCGTACTTGACCGCCACCGTGCTGGGCACGACCGCCTCCACGGATCCTAACGCCCTGATCAACTGGGTGCGCGGCACCGACGACACCAGCCCCAATAATGAAGTCGAGCCAGGCCCCGGCGGCAGCGTGACGGTTCGCCCGTCGATCCACGGCGACGTACTGCACTCGCGCCCGGCGACCGTCAACTACGGCACCGGCACCGGCGTGGTCGTGTACTACGGCTCCAACGATGGCCACTTCCACGCGATCAACGGCAACCAGACCGCCTATATCGGCAAGGTGCGGCCCGGTGGCGAACTCTGGTCGTTCGTCGCGCCGGAATTCTTCGGCAAGCTCAAGCGCCTGCGCGACAACAGCCCCATCGTGCAGCTGTACGGCATCACCGACACCACGGCTCGCCCGAAGGATTACTTCTTCGACGGCACCACCACCGTCTTCCAGGACCAGCGCACCGGCAGCACCCGCACCTACATCTACATGACCATGCGGCGCGGCGGGCGCGCGATCTACGCCATGGACGTGACGACGCCGACCAGTCCGCAGTTCCTCTGGTCCACGTCGAACACCAACATTCCCGAACTCGGCCAGACCTGGTCGCAGCCGAAGGTGGCGCAGGTCGCCGCCAGCACCAATCCCGTACTGATCATGGGCGGCGGCTACGATACGGCCGAAGATGTCGATCCGGTCTCCGGCAGCGACACCATGGGGCGCGCCATCGTGGTGCTCGACGCGATCACGGGCAAGACGCTGTGGACCGCCGCGCCGAATTGCACGGGCGTCTCCGGCACCTGCCTGCAGGTGTCCAGCATGACCTACGCGATCCCGTCCGACGTCACCATGCTGGACCGCGATGGCGACGGCAATATCGATCGGCTTTATGTGGGCGACCTCGGCGGCAACATCTGGCGCGTCGACGTCGCCGACAAGTCGCCCTCGAAATGGGTCGTTACCGAATTGGCCAGCCTGAGTGCCACCAAGAATCCGCGCAAATTCTTCTATCCGCCGGATGTGGTTCCCATGTCGACCTTCGACGCGGTGATGGCCGCGTCGGGTGATCGCGAGCATCCGCTGGCATCCAATGCGGCCTCTAATGTGGTCAACCGCTTCTACAGCCTGCGCGACACCAATACCGGCACCAGCGTGACCGGCACGTGGACGCCGATCACTGAGAGCGGCCTGGTCGATGCCACCAATGCGGTGTACTCCGGTGGCGGCAGCGGCTTCTACGTCACCTTGCAGAACGGCGGCGAGAAGGCGGTGAACGCGCCGCTGACGGTGGCCGGCTACACCTACTTCGGCACCAACGAGCCAGCCAATCCGAAGAACAACCCGAACATGTGCTATCCGAACCTGGGTATCGCGCGCGGCTACGCCATCAACTTCATGGACGGCACCGGCATGAACTCGAACCGCTTCGTGCAGTTCGACGGCGGCGGCATGCCCCCCTCGCCCATCTTCGGCATGGTCAACCTGCCGACCGCCAGTGGCGGCTCACTGCTTACCCCGGTGCTGATCGGCGCGGGCAACCAGCTGGGCCTGGTGGGCGGCAACAACACCTCCAGCCTGGGTTCGCAGAAGGTGGTGCCGCCGGGCACCGGCAAGCGCAAGCGCACGTATTGGTACATCGATGGCGTGAAGTGATTCCACGCCGCGTCGCTCAAGAGCCGCCGCTGGGCAACCCGCGGCGGCTTTTTTCTTGAGTGTCCCGATACGGCTGTCTCAGACCGCCGAACGCCGGCTTATACGCTGCTGTCGGCGATCGCTGCCAGCAGCCGGGCGTTCAACGCGCGCTGCTGGTCCTGCCAGGCGTCCAGCTCGCTCTGCGGCACCGGCGCCTGGCCATCCATGCCGCTGAGCAGCCGCTTCCACCAGGTGCGATAACGGTAGGCGGACACCTCGCCGTTGATGTCGCTGGCCACGATGCGCCCGCGCAAGGCTTCGATGATGGCCATCGCATGATGTTCTTCCAGCCGCCCCTGATCCCAGTTGGTGCGTGCGGTGGCGACGCTAAAGGCGTCCTTGTCGATCGACAGGTAGGTGGGCTGTGGCGCCTGGCGCAGCTGGCCGATGAAGGCGCAGGTCAGCTCATCCGGATCGGCAAAACGATGGAACGCGCCGGCCAGTCCAAGGCGCGAGGCCCAGCTCACATCCACGTCCATGCACCAGTAGCTGAGCTTGCCGGCGCGCAGCGGGCGCTGGTAGTTCTCCCACGCGTGCTTCGCGCCGATGTCGCCGGAGGTGATGCCCACCACGTGCACGTGGTTGACGTACGGCAGCATCGCCACCTTGCGCACCCACGAGCCGCAGTGGATGCCCCAGGGAAAGCGCATGTTGTCCGGGTGGTTGTCGAACACCACCAGCTGGAATGGCCCGCGTGCGCGCTGCCGTTCCACCAGCGGCCAGGTGAGGTGGTGGTAGTCGCCCGAGCCCATCAGCACGGTGCCGTAGTTGGCCGGCAGCGCGTCGTCGAGATGGCGGCGCAGGCGCGCGAAGGTGCGCAGCGTGCAGCCGAAGCGGATCGCTTCCTGCCAGTTGCCAAGCGGCACCACGGTGGCACCTTCAATGGTGCCGGCGGTGTCGTCGAAATCGAGGATCAGCGGATCAAGTCTGCGCATCGTCAGGCGTCGCCCATTGGCTGTCGCTTTCGAACAAATGTCCCAGCTTCCGGGCAACCGCGCGCAGCAGCGGGTTGCGCAGCCAGATCGCGTGGCGGGTCAGGGTGAAGCTGGCGCCAAGGTAGGACTTCACCTGAGGGTCGGTCCAGCCGGCCACGTAGTGAGTGAGGCCACGCTCGCGCGCCCAGGCCAGGTTGTGGAACCAGCTGGTGAAGTACAGATTCTGCTCGCGGGCCTGCGGATAGGCGAAACCGACATACTTGTCGATGAGCTTGCCGGCGGCGACGAAGCACAGGTTCCAGCCGATCATCTCGCCCTGATGCCGGTACACGAAGGCGAAGCCGCCGTTGCCCGCATCGCGCAGCACCTGCGCGAAGAACGTGCGGCTGAGCTTGTCGAAATGGATCTCGCTCTGCGCGTACACGTTCTCGTACAGCGCATAGAACGCGTCGATCACGGCCTCGTCGGCGAAGCGCGCGTCGCCGCAGGCCACCGTCTCCACCGTGACCTCGTCGCGCTTGCGCAGCTTGCGGCGGATGTCCTTGCGGCGCGAGGCGGAAAGCCGCGCGAGGTAGTCGTCCTCGCTGGCGAAATCGATCGGCACGTAAGCCAGCGCCTGCCCTTCCAGCAGCAGGAAGCCCTCGTCCGCGCAGGCGGCGGCGAAGCGTGCGCACCAGTCGCGGCTCGCCGCATCGCACAACGGGGAATCGAGCGGGATGTCCTTGACCACCAGCAGGCGCTGCCCGCCGCCCAGGCGGCGGCGCAGCTCGCCAGGCAGGCGCGCGGGATCGGCCTCGCGCGGAAACAGCGCGTACTCGGAGACGGTGGTGCCCACGAAAGCCGTCCGCCAGCGCAGCAGGCGCCCCCACCAGCGATAGCCCGGCGCGCGCGCGGCGCGGCGGCGCAGCTCGTCGTCCGCGGTGGTCAGCAGATCGAACGGCGCGACGAAGGCCGGCGTGCCGCCGGCCTCGACCACGCGGAAGTCGATCGGCGGATGCTGGACGAAGCCGGCGACCAGAGCATCGGGTTCGAGTTGGTTGAGGTAGCGCACGCAAGGTTTCCGCAGATGGAGCGGGCTGCCGCCTCCAGGACGGCGCGGGGGGCGATGATGCCCCAGCCCAGCCGCGAAAGCATCGGCGGAGCGACTTTCGCGCGCCTTACCCGTGTTGCCATATCCCTATCGCCGCCCGTTCCCCCGCTGGGCAATCCTCGTTCCGGGACCATAAGATTGGCGAAAGGCGCGCCGCCCAGAATCCTTGCCAAAGCGGGACCTGCGCGTCTGGACAAGCTCCCCGCGGTTGGTCAGGCTTGCGCGGTTCGACCGCGCCGCGGTCGGATAGCAAACGCCATGGCTTCCAGGACAGCGAACATGAGCAATGTGCAGCAGGAAACCTTCGAGATCATCGCCAAGCAGGCAAAGATCGAACTCGACACCATCAAGCCCGAGTCCACGCTCAAGGACCTGGGCGTCGCCTCGCTCGATGCGATCGAAGTGATCTTCGACATCGAAGAACACTTCGGCATCAACCTCCCCAACGAGGACACGGATTTCGACAACGGCACCGTGAGCCACCTGGTGGAGGCGATCGAGCGCCAGCTCGCCGCCAAGAAGAACGACTGAAACCCTCCATGCAACGTCTCGTCATCACCGGCATGGGCGCCATCTGTGCGCTCGGTAACGACGCAGCCTCGGTCTGGCAGGCCATGACCGCGGGCCGCACAGGTATCGCCCCCGTCTCCCGCGTCGATCCCGAGCGTGTGCGCGCGGCAGGTGTGGTGGCCGAGGTGAAGGGCTTCGACCCGACCCGGCATTTCGACGAGGCCAAGCTCACCCAGCTGGACCTGGCCACGCAGTACGCCCTGGTCGCCGCGAAGGAAGCGATCACCCAGGCGGGGATTTCGTTCGAGGGCGAACGCGCCTCGCGCACGGCGGTGGTGATCGGCAGCGGCGTCGCCGGCGAAGCGACGCGCGACACGCAGTACCACAGGATCTACGCCGAGAAGGCGCAACGCGTCCATCCGCTAGGCATCATTCGCATGATGATGAACGCGCCGGCCAGCCAGATCAGCATGGCGCACGGCATCACCGGCCCGGCTTTCGTGGTGGCGAGCGCCTGCGCGTCGTCGAACCACGCCTTCGCACAAGCCGCGATGATGATCCGTTCCGGCCTGGTCGATGCCGCCGTGGTCGGCGGCACCGAAGCATGCCTCAACCTGGGCACCCTGCTCGCCTGGGAAGCGATGCGCGTGCTGGCGCCGGATACCTGCCGGCCCTTCAGCAAGGGTCGCCGCGGCATCGTGCTCGGCGAGGGCTCGGCGATGTTCGTGGTGGAAACGCTGGAACAGGCGCAGGCGCGTGGCGCGACCATCCTCGCCGAGCTGGCAGGCGCCGGCATGAGCTCGGATGCGGGCGATATCGCCGCTCCGTCCGAGATAGGCGCGGCCGCCGCCATCGCCAACGCATTGCAGAACAGCGGCATGTCCCCTTCCGAGGTGGACTATGTCAGCGCCCACGGCACCGGCACCCTGGCCAACGACAGCACCGAAACAGCGGCCTTGCACCGCGTATTCGGCGAACATGCGCGCGCGCTCGCGATCTCCTCCACCAAGCCGATGCACGGCCACGCGCTCGGCGCTTCCGGCGCACTGGAACTGATCGCCGTGATCGGTGCCCTGCGCGATAGCATCGTGCCGCCGACGCTGGCTTACCTCGAACCCGATCCGGCCTGCGACCTGGACTACGTTCCGCTCCAGGCGCGACGGATGCCGGTGCATGCGGCGATCAGCAACTCCTTCGCCTTCGGCGGCCTCAACGCGGTGGTGGCGCTGCGCCGCGCGCCGTAAGGCAACGCTAGAGAGCCATACCGCGGCTGTACGCAAGTTTCTGCGCGGCCTCAGGTTCATTTCCGCGCAAGCCTCGCTGCGTAGGGTGAAGTCACCGTGCAGCGGGCACGGCTTCATCCGAGGGTT
Organism: Dyella sp. CR10; assembly: GCF_055814425.1. Lineage (NCBI taxonomy): Bacteria > Pseudomonadati > Pseudomonadota > Gammaproteobacteria > Lysobacterales > Rhodanobacteraceae > Dyella > Dyella sp. CR10. The sequence goes on along the minus strand of NZ_CP185986.1, from coordinate 769,597 downwards.
CGATCATGTCGAAGAAGCTTCTTTCCACCGCGCTGGTGCTGGGCGTGTTCGCGTTGCCGGTTTCCTATGCGTTCGCGCAGCACGGCGGCGGCGGCCATGGCGGTTCCATGCACTCCATGCCGACGGCGCCGACGACGCACATGGATCGTGATGCGCACGGCGATGCCGTCTCCCAGGCCGCCGCCGATGCGCGCGCCAGCGACACCAAGGTCGGCACCGCGGTAAGCGATGTCGCCAACGACAAGAACAAGGGCAAGCACGAAGCGAAGGGCCACGCCAAGAGCCACGGCCACTGAACGTCGATCGAGGCCAGGGACGGCCTCTTCCAGGCTCAGGTCAGCAGCGGCAACAGCTGCTCCCGGCTCAGGCGAGCGATCGGCAGATCTCCTGGCGCCGCCGGATCGACCCAGCACAACGCTTCGATTTCCGCCCGCGCCTCATACGGCCCTTCGGCCGCCACTTCGTACACCACCGCTTCCACTACGCAGCCCGGCTCGTTCGCGGCCGGTGCGCTGAAGCATCCGAGCAGGCGGGCGCCATCGCGCCGCATCGCGCAACCCAGTTCTTCTTCCAGTTCGCGCTCGAGCGTATGCAGATCGTCGCGATCATGCGCATCGCGCTTGCCACCCGGCTGCTGGAATACCTCGGCGCCACGCTTGCGCACCAGCAGCACGCGACCCGCCGCATCGCGGATCACCGCGGCGACGATCTCTATGTGATGTATCCGCTCGCCGCCGCTCACAGCCGCGAGAATGCCCAGGACTGCATGCGTCCGTCCTTGTATGGCATCACGCCATGGAACGGACGCGGATCGCTATCGAACACCAGCGGCAGGAAGTGACGGTCGCCCTCCCACATCGGCAACTCCATCAACCGCTCCAGCTCGACCCACTCCAGCGTGCCTTCGTGATTGGACGTCAACGGCGTGCCGCTGTAGCGATCGATCACGAAGATGAAACCGAGCCAGTCCTCGCCATGCTTGCCGAAGCCCGGCCAGTTGAGCGTGCCGCGCAGCTGCATCGACTCGCAGGCGATGCCGGCTTCTTCCTGGATCTCGCGCCGCATGCACGCGGCAATGTCCTCGCCGGGCTCCATCTTGCCGCCCAGGCCGTTGTACTTGCCCAGATGCTGATCGTCGTGGCGCGCATTGCGGTGAATCATCAGCACCCGGCGGCGATCGGGAGACAGCACATAGCCGAGCGTGGCAACGATAGGCGTGTAGGGCATGATCCGGCACGGGCGAAAAAAAGGCAGTTTACGCGCAGCGCTCCGTCGCCGCAGCGCCCGGGCTTGCGTCCGGGGCGCCGGGCCGGCGACCATCGTCGCATGACGGTGTCCGTGGCCCCACGCCTCTCCTGCCGCCGGCCGCTGGGCTGGCTGGCGGCGCTGTCCCTGCTCGCCGCCGCCAGCGGCTGCGCGCGGCAGGCGCAGGCGGTGGACAGCGATGATGTGGTGTTCGAAAGTCAGACCTTCCGCGTCGTCACCGTGGATCTGCAGCGCGAGCCGCTTAGCCTGCACTGGAAAGATCCCGAGAGCGGCCAGCCCTACGGCACCATCGAGACGCTGCGCCAATGGGGCATGGCGCATGACCGCCGCCTCCTGTTCGCCGCCAACGCGGGCATCTACGACCGCCAGTACGCGCCGCTGGGCATGTATGTGGAGAACGGCCGCACGCTGGTTCCGCTGAATCTGATCAGGGGCAATCCGGCCGCGGGCAATTTCTCGCTGCCGCCCAATGGCGTCTTCGCGATCTATCCGGACGGCCACGCCGCAGTGCGCACCAGCACCGACTTCAAGGCCGATGCCAAACCTGCGCAATGGGCCACGCAATCCGGACCGATGCTGCTGGTGGACGGCCAGATCAACGAGCGTTTCGTCGACGATTCGTCCAGCCTGAAATGGCGCAGCGGGGTATGCGCGAAGACGCCACACAAAGTGGTCTTCGCGGTCAGCGAATCGCCGGTGAACTTCCATACCTTCGCACGCCTGTTCCGCGACCAGCTCGGCTGCCGCGACGCGCTGTACCTGGACGGCACGATCTCGCAGTTCTACGTGGACGGCAGCGGCTACGCCGGCGCGCCCACCTTCATGGTCAAGCCCTACGCGGGCATCTTCGCGGTGTTCACTGCCGACAAGCCCTGATCCCTGGCGCCCCGCGTCCGCGCCTTCGCCGGTCCGCACCGCTACACTCGGCACTCACCGTCATGGAGGTCAGCCGCCCGATGCCCCGTGCCCGACGCTTCCGCTGGCTGCGCGCCCTGCTGCTGTCACTGCTCATCCTCGTGCTCGGCGTGCTGGCCGCCGCGTGGTTCCTGCTGGCCGGCGGCCGCGCGAAACTCGACGGCGAAGTCGCCGCCCACCAACTGCGCGACAGCGTGAGCATCGCCCGCGACGAACTGGGCACCGCCACCATCCAGGGCAAGAGCCGCGACGACGTGACTTTCGCGCTGGGCTATGTGCACGCGCAGGAACGGTTCTTCCCGATGGACCTGATGCGCCGCGTCGCCGCCGGCGAACTGGCCGAACTGGTCGGCGCCGCCGCGGCGGATACCGACGAAGCCCATCGTCGCCATCGCCTGCGCGCCACCGCCGAGGCCGCGCTGGCCCGGCTGCCGCCAGCAGACCGGCACACGCTGGAGCTGTATGCCGCCGGCGTGAATCGCGGCCTCGCCGATCTGCGCGTCAAGCCGTGGGAATATTTTCTGCTGGGCACGCAACCGCAACCGTGGCGGCCGGAAGACAGCTTTCTGGTCATCGGCGCGATGTATCTGGATCTCAACGGCGACGGCCAGAACCAGCGCGAGCTGGCCACGGCGCAGATGCGCTCGGTGCTGCCCAAGCTGCTGGTGGATTTCCTGCTCGCGCCCGACCCGGACTGGGAAGCGCCACTGAAAGGCGATCTATCCAGACCGCCGGTGATTCCCGGTCCGGACGTGTTCGACCTGCGCGACCGGCCGGTGACTTCCCGCGCCAATGCTGCGGCGCTCGCCGCACTGCTTCCGGCGCTGGACGACGCGCGGCCGGGCAGCAACAACTTCGCCGTGGCCGGACGCCTCACCGAGAACGGCGCGGCTATTCTCGCCAATGACATGCACCTGGGCCTGCGCGTGCCGGACATCTGGTTCCGTACGCGGCTGCGCTACGCCGAACCGGCCGCGCCGAACGGGCAGCGTGACGCCAGCGGCGTCACCCTGCCCGGCACGCCCGCGCTGGTCGCCGGCTCCAATGGCCAGGTGGCCTGGGGCTTCACCAACAGCTACGGCGATTGGCTGGACTGGGTGCGCGTGCAGCGCGATCCCAAGGACGCCTCGCGCTACAAGGTGCCCGAGGGCTGGGCCACGCTGCAGACGCACGAAGAGGCCATCCGCATCAAGGACGCGGCCAGCCGCACCATCAAGGTGGAAGACACGCGCTGGGGCCCGATCCTCGCCCAGGACGCCGACGGCACGCCGCTGGCGCTGGCCTGGATCGGCGACCTGCCGCGCGCCTACAACCTCGGCGTGATGCAGCTGGAGCACGCCGCCAGCGCCAACGCCGCGCTGAATCTGGCGCCATCGATGGGCATGCCGCCGCAGAATCTGCTGACCGCCGACAGCGCCGGCAATATCGGCTGGACCATCACGGGCAACAGCATCCCGTTGCGCCAGGGGTTCGACCCGCAACTGCCGGCGGACTGGTCCGAACCGGGTACCGGCTGGACGGGCTGGGCCACGCCCGCGCAATACCCGCGCATCGAGAATCCCGCCGATGGGCGCCTGTGGACCGCCAACAACCGTACCGTAGATGGCGCCGACCTGGCCTTGCTCGGCGAGGGCGGCCACGACGTCGGCGCCCGCGCGCAGCAGATCCGCGATGGCCTGCGCACGCGCAACAGCTTCGCGCCCGGCAACCTGCTCGATATCCAGCTCGACCATCGCGCCCTGTTCCTGGTGCGCTGGCAGCGCCTGCTGCAGGACACGCTGGCCGGTGCCGACGAGCCCGCCCTGGCCCAGCTGCGCCAGCTCACTGCGAGCTGGCGCGGACGTGCCGCGGCTGACAGCGTGGATTACCGCCTGGTGCGCGCGTTCCGCGAGAAGGTGCACGAGGCGGTGCTGGCGCCGTTCGCCGCCGCGGTGATCGAGCAGCACAAGGATTTCGCCTGGCCGCGCCCCGGCAACATGGAGGCGGCGGTCTGGACGCTGCTGCGCGATCGCCCGCCGCATCTGCTCGATCCGCGCTACGCCGATTGGAATGCGCTGCTGCTCGACGCCGCGCGCCAGGTCGCCGACGAACTGGGTGCGCCACCGGGCGGACTGGCCGCGCGCCGCTGGGGCGAGGTCAACCGCACGAGCATCCGGCATCCGCTGTCGCGCGCACTGCCTGCCTTCGCGGGCCGTTGGCTGGACATGCCGGACGAACCGCTGGCCGGCGACGACAACATGCCGCGCGTCGCGCGCCCCGGCTTCGGCGCCTCCGAACGCCTAGACGTGATGCCTGGACACGAGGCACAGAGCATCCTGCATTTGCCTGGCGGACAGAGCGACAACCCCTTGTCGCCCTTCTACGGCAGCGGACAGGCAGACTGGGTAAACGGTCGGCCGACGCCGCTGCTGCCAGGTCCGGACCGCTACATGCTCACGTTGAAGCCGGCCAAGAGCGGCTGAGCGGCGCTACCATCCGGCCCGGTTCGGAAGGTTCGCTTGGAATCGCCGGATTTTCGCGCGAGAACGCCGCCGCTGTTGCGATAAAGGTATTCAACCGTACCCGTTCGATGATGGGATTGAACGACGCGCCGCCCGCGGCGTGGTTTACCAACATCCGCAAAGGAGAACGACATGCAACGCAATCCGCACCGCCACTCCATCCAGGCCGCCGCCCTGCGCTTCGCTTACGCCGGCGCCTTCGCCGCGCTGCTGGCGGTGGGTCCGGCCCGGGCGCAGCAGATGCCCTCGCTGGACAGCGCCATTTCGGTGGCCACGCGCTGGGCCGCGCAAGCCGATGCCAACCAGGCTGACGCCATGTGGCAGGCAAGCAGCCCGGTCATGCAGAAGAGCGTGAGCAAGGCCGACTGGAGCAAGTACCTCGATGGCGTGAAGAAGCAGCTCGGCGCCACGCAGGGCCGCGACTGGGTGCAGGTCGGCCGGGTGGAGAATCCGCAGGGCCTGCCCGCCGGTCAGTACATCAACGTGGTGTTCGTGGCCAAGCATGCCAATGCGCCGGCGGTGGAAACCGTTTCGCTGACGCAGGCGGGCAGCAGCTGGGTGCCGGTGGGCTACATCGTGCGTCCGGTACAGCAACAGCAGCAGCCGGCGGCGGCCGGTACACCGGCCGCGCCACCGGCGAAGCCGGCCAAGTAAGCCTTGCCGCCGGTAACGAAAAGAGCCGCCCGAAGGCGGCTCTTTTTTTGCTCGTGTCCGGCGACGTTCAGCCGCCGGCGCCAAGCGCCTGCGGCAAGCCCGGCACGTACTCCTCGCCGTGCGGCACGGTGGCGCTGGAGTCTTTGAGCGCGCCGCCGATCGGTTCCACGCGCCCACTCAGGCACTTGCCCAGGAACTGCTCGGCCACCGCATTGAACGCGATGCTGTTCTCCGGCCGCGCGAAGCCATGGCCCTCGTCGGGAAAAAGCACATAGGTGACCGGGATGTCCTTGGCCTGCATCGCCTTCACGATCTGGTCCGACTCGGCCTGATTCACGCGCGGATCGTTGGCGCCCTGCCCGATCAACAGCGGCCGCTTGATCGCATCGGCCTTGAACAACGGCGAACGCTCGTGCAGCAGCTTGCGGCCATCTTCAGTGGTGGGGTCGCCCATGCGCTTGTAGAACTGCTGCTTGCCGGCTTCCCAGTACGGCGGGATGGTTTTCAGCAAGGTGGCCAGGTTGGACGGGCCCACGATATCGACGCCGCAGGCGAAGGTATCGGGCGTGAAGGTGAGGCCCGCCAGGGTGGCGTAGCCGCCGTACGAGCCACCCATGATGGCCACCTTGCCGGCTTCGGTGATGCGGTTCTTCACCGCCCACTGCACGGCGTCGATCAGGTCGTCGTGCATCTTGCGGCCCCACTGCAGGTCGCCCGCGGAGATGTACTTCTTGCCGAAGCCGGTGGAGCCTCGGTAATTCACCGACAGCACCGCGTAGCCGCGGTTGGCCAGCCACTGGTGGTAGCTGTTGTAGCCATAGGTATCGCGCGCCCACGGCCCGCCGTGCACGAACAGCACCAGCGGCAACGGCTTGTCGGGACGCCCCGGATGCGCCCTGTCGCTGCCGGCGGGCAAGGTGAGGTACGACACCTCGGTCAGACCGTCGCGCGTGCGGATCTCTTCCGGATACATCGGCGACAGCGTCGCGCTCTCCAGTTCCGGCCGGCTGACGAACAGCTGGGTGAGCTTTTTCGCCTTGCGGTCGTACAGATAGGTGGCGCTCGGCTTGACCACGGGATCGACCGTCACCGTCCAGGCATCGTCAGCATCCGTGCGCGAGGTGATGCCGAAGTTGCCCTTGAGTTGCCGCGCGAGGAAATCCAGATCGCCCTTCACCGCCGGATCCAATGCGACCCATTCCGGCTTGAGGTATTGCACGGAGTAAGCCTGCACCTTGCCGGTCGCCGGATCGGTGAGCGTCTGGTCGATATCGGCCTTGGCGTTCTGCGCCAGCACGGTAGTCCCGCCGCTGGCGACGTCCTGTGCGATCAGCGCCGCGGTATCGCGGCCGCGCGAATCGAGCCAATAGAGCGTCTTGCCGTCGACGGTGAAGCCGGCGGGCCCCGTCGTCAACGAATCGTCCAGCCCGACGCTGGCGAACGGCTTGGCGTCGACCTTGCCTTGCTCCATGCGGTAGTAGTCGGTGCCGCCATCGGGACGGGACTTCTCCGCCAGGCGCAGCACCAGGTTGTCGTCGGCGGTGAAGCCGGCGTACTCGCCCTTGTTCTCGAACACCTCCGTGAGCTTGCCGCTCTTCAGGTCCAGGCTATAGACGTCATGCCAGCGCGGATCGCGGTTGTTCACACCGATCAGGATGCGGTCCTTGATGTGCTCGCTGGTGCCGACGATCTGCACTCGCGTCTTCTGGAACGGCGTCAGCGACCGCGGTTCGCCGCCCTGCACGTCGACCTTGTAGAGCAGGAAGTTCTCGTCGCCGCCGTGGTCGTTGACGTACAGCACGGAGGACGAATCCGGCGCCCAGAAATACTGGCGGATCGGGCGCTGCTTCTCCGCAGTGAGCGTCTTGGCCTTGGCCGGATCGCCGACCGGCGCCACCCAGACATTGAGCACGCCGTCGCGCGGTGCAATCCAGGCCAGCCACTGGCCGTCGGGACTGAGCTTGCCAGCGACGCGACTGGGATTGCCGAACAGCTTGGCGCGTTCGATCAGCGGAGCGCTGGAAATGGCGACGTCATCCGCCCACGCGACGGCGGACAGACCGGCGGCCGCGATGGCCGCGACGAGCAACAGCTTGCGCATACCTTCCTCCTTGTGTACGAGCTCATGGTGCTTGCTTGGTGCAGGCAAAACGCACTTCGGTGTTGCACGCGGCGCGATAGCCGCGAACGTCCGGGCCCGAATCGCGAGCGCTCAGCCCAGCAAGCGCTCGCAGATGGCCTGGTAAAGCGACGGCAGCCGCTCGAGGTCCGCGACGGCGACGCACTCGTCCACTTTGTGGATGGTCGCGTTGACCGGCCCCAGCTCGACCACTTCCGCGCCGAGCGGCGCGATGAAACGGCCATCCGACGTGCCGCCGCCGGTGCTCTGTTCCGGCTCCACGCCGCACAGATCGCGGCAGACGGCCACCACCGCGCTGCGCAGCGAACCGCCGGAGGGGCTCAGAAACGGCTCGCCGGAGAGATTCCACTCGATCCGGTAATCCACGCCGTGCCGCGCAAGAATCGCCTCGACGCGCGCGCGCAGATCGTCCGCTCGGCTCGCGGTGCTGTAGCGAAAATTGATCAGCGCAGTGAGCGTGCCCGGGATCACATTGGTGGCACCGGTACCCGCGTTGAGGTTGGAGACCTGGAACGACGTGGGCGGAAAATCCGCGTTGCCGTCGTCCCAGCGCTCGGCGGCCAGCGCGGCCAGCGCAGGCGCGAAGGCATGGATCGGGTTCTTCGCCTTCTCCGGATAGGCCACATGCCCTTGCACACCGTGCACTGTCAGCGTGGCCGACAGCGAGCCGCGGCGGCCCACGCGGATCAGGTCGCCCAGGCGCGTCTTCGACGAAGGTTCACCCACCACGCACCAATCGATGCGCTCGCCGATCGCGCGGAAATGTTCGGCCACCTTGCGCACGCCATCGAGATTGGTCGGCCCTTCTTCGTCGCTGGTCATCAGGAAACCCACGCGGCCGCGATGATCCGGATGCGCGGCAACGAACGCCTCCAGCGCCACGGCCATCGCCGCCACCGATCCCTTCATGTCCGCCGCGCCGCGGCCGTAGAGGTGGCCGTCGCGCATCGAGGGCTCAAATGGATCGCTGCGCCAGCTTTCCACCGGTCCCGTGGGCACCACGTCGGTATGACCAAGGAAGACCAGCAACGGACCGCCTTGGCCATGCGTGGCCCACAGATTGTCCACCTCGCCGTAGCGCAGGTGCTCCACATTGAAGCCCACGCGCGCCAGACGCTCCGCCAGCAGCGCCTGGCAGCCCGCATCGTCGGGCGTGACCGAGCGGCGGCGGATCAGGTCGGCGGTGAGATCGAAGACGGCGGACATGCGGTTCCCTGGTGGAAAAGCTTGGACGAGGAGATGCGGCACGGACTTCGGCGGACGTATCCGCCGCTTCGTGCCGTCGAAGCTAACCGATCAGCGCACCGCCGATCACGTGTCCAACGGCATAGGTAATCGAAGCGGCTGCCGCGGTGATGCCCAGCTGCCGCGCGATCGAGAACACCACGCTGCGGCCGGTGAACAACGACGTGCCGATACCGATCAGCGCCAGCGCAAATGCAGTCGCCGCCACGCTGCCGAACATCGCCGCGCCGCCGCCCAGGAACAGATAGGGCGCGACCGGAAACGCGGCGCCCAGCGCGAACATGCAGAACGAGGAGATGGCGGCGCTGTAGGCCGAACCGCCCAGGTCCTCCGGATCGATGCCGAGATCTTCGCGCACCAGCGTGTCGAGCGCCGCGCGGGGCGTTTCCGACAGGCGTGCGGCCACCGTGTCGGCGACCTTCGTCTCGAGGCCTTTGTCGCGATAGATGCCGGCGATACTGCGCGCGCCATCTTCCGGTGCCACCGCCAGGCGCTCTGCGCGCATCGCGATCTGTGCCTGGTAGAACTCGCGCGAGCTGTTCACCGACAGCCACTCGCCCAGCGCCATCGAGCAGGCTCCCGCGACCAAGCCGGCGATGCCGGCCATCAGCACGGCCTTGTCGTTGCTGGCGGCGCCGGCCATGCCCATCACCAGGCTGACGTTGGAGACCAGTCCGTCGTTGGCACCGAGCACCGCGGCGCGCAGCGTGTTGCCGCTCTGTCCGCGCCGGCGGCGCTGGTCGCTGCGCGCTGGCGCGCCTTCCGCGAAATGATTGCGCAGCTCCTTGCGGTCGACCGAGGGTTCCACGTGATCGGCATGCTCGAGGCGCATCACGGTAGGCATGACGAAGTCGGTACCGAAACGGCGCGCGAACCAGGTGAGCACGCGCACGCGAAGACCAACGTCATGTGATGGAACCGAGACGTTCATGGCGCGCAGCTGCGATTCCCAGAACGCGGCATTCGCCGTCTCCGCCACCGCGATGCGCCGGTAGGCGCGGCGCTTGCGTTCGTCGCCGGCCAGATCGGCCAGGCGCTCGTACAGCGCGGCGTTGTCCCGCTCGATCCGCAGGTTGGCGAGGAACCGTCGCGCGCTGCGCTCGCTCACGCCGGTTCCATCTCGTTCTGCCCGAGGTAGATCAGCGCCCCCAGCAACAAGGCCACCAGCCGGAACGAAGTCTCGATGCCGTTCCACTGCGAGGACATCCACATGCCGAACCATTCGCCACCGATCGCCATGAACCCGACCAGCCATAGCAGCACGCCCAGGCTCAGGCCCGCAATCGCCAACCCTTTCGCCCGCCCGAACAGCGCCGCTGGCGCGCGGCGGCGCAGCCACATACGCCAGGCGCCCGCCCACAGCAGCGCGGCGATGGCCACCTGGGTGGCGATGATCGATGCATAGGCCGCGTGCTGCAGCCATGGTGCGGTGATGGCGCGGTAGCGGATCGTCGCGCCGGGGAAGATCGTGTCCATCGCCAGCACATGCCGCACGAAGGCGAAATTGCTGCCGTAGTCGGTGAGGTTGCCGAAAGCTACCAGGCTCACCAGCAGGGCGAGCCCGGCCACCAGCAGCATCTTCGACAGGCGCAGCGGCATGTCAGCGTGCGAACAGCTTCTTGAAGCCGTTGTCGGTGAAGCCGACGCTCACCGTGCCGTCCGCCTGCACCACTACCGGACGGCGGACCAGCGCCGGGTATTCCTTCAACAGCAAGGTCCACTCCGGATCGCTGCCGGGGTTCTTGCGCTGCGGCAGCAGATTGCGCCACGTCGTGCCGGCCTTGTTGATCAGCTTCTCCCAGCCGCCGAGCTGGCGCGCCCAGTCCTTCAGCGTCTCAGGCGGCACCGGGTTGGCGCGATAGTCGACGAAGCTGTGCTCCACCTCGAACCGGTTGAGCCAGTTGCGCGCTTTTTTGCAGGTATCGCAATGGGGCAGGCCGTAAAGCGTAAGGCTCATTCGGCGCTCCGCAGCAGTTCGTTGATGCCGGTCTTGCTGCGCGTCTTCTCGTCCACCTGCTTGACGATGATCGCGGCATACAGGCTGTGCGAGCCGTCCTTGGCCGGCAGGCTGCCGGCTACCACCACGCTGCCGGCCGGCACGCGCCCGTAGCTGATCTCGCCGGTGGCGCGGTTGTAGATGCGCGTGGACTGGCCTAGGAACACACCCATGCCGATCACGCTGCCCTTCTCCACCACCACGCCTTCGACGACTTCAGAACGCGCGCCGATGAAGCAGTTGTCTTCGATGATGGTGGGGTTGGCCTGCAGCGGCTCGAGCACGCCGCCGATGCCGACGCCGCCGGAGAGATGCACGTTGGCGCCGATCTGCGCACAGGAACCCACGGTGGCCCACGTGTCGACCATGGTGCCGGTACCGACGTAGGCGCCGATGTTGACGTAGCTGGGCATCAGCACGGCGTCCCTGGCCACGTGAGCGCCGCGGCGCACCAGCGCCCCGGGCACGACGCGCGCGCCCAGGCCCTGCAGCTCGGCATCGTTGCCGTGCGCGAAACGCAGCGGCACCTTGTCGAAGGCCAGCGCGGAACCGCCATCCATCACGCGATTGCCGTTGATGCGGAAGTACAACAGCACCGCTTTCTTGATCCACTGGTTCACCGTCCAGCCGCCCTTGCCGTCCGGCTCGGCCACGCGGCGCTCGCCGGATTCGAGCAGGTCGATGACCTGTTCCACGGCGGGACGCAGGTGCGTGTCGATGTCTGACTGGGTGAGGTCGTTGCGGCGCTCGAAGGCGTCGTTGATCAGGGATTCGATGCTTTGCATGGCGTGCCGTCAGCTAAAGGGAAACAACCTGGGCATGCTAGCGGGATTGGTCGTGGCCGGCGAGCCTGATTTGGCCGTCCGTCCGGCCCGGCCGACCCTACCCTAGCCCGCGCGCCTGGCCGCACCCAGACGCTCCAGCAGCGCGTGCAGCAAGCGATCCTGCTGCACCACGCCCAGCGGTGCATTGCGGCGGTCGCTGATCAGGAAGAAGTCCTCCACGCGCTCGCCGAAGGTGGCAATGCGCGCATCGTGCACGCGCACCTCCGCATCCACCATCGCCTGCGACACGGCGGCCAGCAGGCCGGGGCGGTCGCTGCACACCAGCGCGAGCCGGGTGCGATCGCCGGCGGCGCTGAAGGCGATCTTGGGCGCGACCTGAAAGTGCTTCAGATGGCGCGACATGTTCCGGCGCGAAGGCTGGTGCGTATGGCCGGGCTGCGACAGCGCGCGCAGCATGCGCTGCTTGAGTTCTTCCGCGCGCTCCGCACTGGCCGGCTGCTGGCTGTCTGACTCCAGCAGCAGGAACGTATCCAGCGCCATGCCATTGCGGCTGTTGAGAATGCGCGCCTCCATCACCGAGAAATGCAATCGGTCGAGCATGGCGGTCACAGCGGCGAACAAACCATCGCGGTCGGGCGTGTAGACGAACAGTTCCGTGGTGCCGCGCACCGACTGCGGATGCACTTCGACCAACGGCGTGGCGCCACCGGAGCGCAGGATCGCGGCGGTCTGCCACGCGATCTGCTCGGGACGGTGGCGCAGGAAACTCTGCTCGGGAAAATCGTGCCAGACGCGCTGGCACGCGTCCTCGGCGAAACCTTCCGCGAGCAGCAGAGCGAGCGCCGCATCGCGGCATTCGCGCACGCGGGCGGCGGCGTCGCGGGGCAATTCGTCGTCGCTGGCCAGCGCGTAGCGAGTGGCGGTGTAGAGATCGGCCAGCAGGCGATCCTTCCACGCGTTCCACAGCTTGGGACTGGTGCCGATGATGTCCGCGATGGTGAGCAGATACAGCAGGTCCAGGCGTTCGCGCTCGCCCACCGCCTCGGCGAAGCGCTGCACGACCTCCGGATCGGTGATGTCCTGTCGCTGCGCGGTCACGCTCATCAGCAGATGCCAGCGCACCAGCCATGCGACCAGCTCGATGTCTTCCGCCGGCAGGCCCAGGCGCAGGCAGAAAGCGCGCGCGTCCTCTTCGCCCAGCACGGAATGGTCGCCACCACGCCCTTTCGCGATGTCATGGAACAACGCCGCGAGCAGCAGGCGTTCGGGTTTCTCCAGCGTGGGCCAGATGCCGCAGGCCACCGGGAATTCCTGGCGCGCGCCCGGATCGGCGAAACGAGCGACGTTGCGCAGCACGCGCAGCGTGTGCTCGTCCACGGTATAGACATGGAACAGGTCGTATTGCATGCGCCCGAACACTTTGCCGAACGCCGGCAGCACGCATGCCAGCAGGCCGTGCCGGTTCATGCGCCACAGTGCCTCCACCGCCGGCGCGCCCAGGCGCAGCAGGCGCAGGAAGGCGGCCAGCACCTGCGGGTCGTCCGCCAGCGACGTGCCGAAGAACGCGGTGGCCTGGTGAATGCGCCGCATCGTTTCGGCGGTGAATCCCACGATGCCGGACTCGCCCAGGCGCAGGATGAAGACCTCGACCAGCGCGGCGGGGCGCCGCACGAAGAGGTCCGGATCGCGCACCGCGATGCGAGAGCCGTAGCGCAGGAAATCCTCGCCCACCGGCCGCGGCTCCGCCGGCGGCTCGAGCATTTCCTCGAAACGCTCGGCGATCTGCACGCCCAGGCGCTCCACCTGGCTGGCGGCGCGGTAATAGCCCTGCATGAATTGCTCGACGCCCAGGTTCTTCTCGTGTTCGTCGCGAAAACCCAGGCATGCCGCGAGCGCACGCTGGTAATCGAACAGCAGGCGTTCCTCGGCCCGGCCCGCTTCCAGGTGCAGCGCGAAGCGGTAGCGGCGCAGCGTGGCCTCGGCCTCTTCCAGCGTGGCGCGCTCGGCCGGATCGAGCAGACCTTCGTGAACCATGTCCTCGAAGTCATCGGCATGTGCAAGGCGGCGCCCGAGCCAGCGCAGCGAATCGAGCGTGCGCAGGCCGCCAGGGCCGTCCTTGAGGTTCGGCTCGAGGTTATAGGCGGTGTCGTGGTAGCGCGCGTGGCGGGTATCTCGCTCGGCCAGGCGCACGGCCAGATAGGCCGCCGGCGGCCACAGGGCCGGATCGTCGACGATGGCTTGCAGGCGCGGCTCCAGCGCCGGGTCCCCGGCCAGCCGTCGCGCGTCGAGCAGGCTGGTGAACACGCTGGCGTCGTGCTCGGCCAAGGCCCGGCATTGGGCCAGATCGCGCACGGCGTGGCCGACCTTCAGGCCGATATCCCACAGCGTGGCAAAGCACTGCTCCAGGGCGCGCAGGCGCGACGGGTCCGAAGGCCCGACCAGAACCAGCAGGTCGACATCCGAGAAGGGAAACAGCAACCCGCGCCCGAAGCCGCCGACCGCGAACAGCGCCGCGTCGTTCACCTCGCCGAGGCAGGCCGTCCATACGTGAACCACGATGCGCTGCACCGATTCGCTGCGTCGGCGCGCCAGCGCCGTGGCATCCGCGCCGTCGCGGAAAGCGGTGGCGAGAGCGCGGTCGACGTCGCCCAGCAGCTGGCGCAATGCCTGGCGTGCCTCGCGCGAGACACCCGAGCGGGGCACCGCAACGGGCAGGCGGGGCAAGGCGGGAAGGCGAATGGGAGAAGGCGTATCGGTCACGCGGAACACCGGCGAAGGAACGGAGCCGAAGCGCCTACGATAACAAGCGGACGAGCGAAAAAACGGTCCGCCCGGCAGCCCCGGGTGGACCGCCACTGCTTACAGCGGTTCAGCCGTGCACTGGGCCATCGACGAGGCCGAACCCACGAATTGGTAGTTGGCGTCGGTCACGGTCACCGAGGCCTGGATACGGCCGGGGCGCTTCGGGCAATAGAACATGCAGGTGGTCTTGTCGGTGCAGTTCTGCGGATAGATGGCATCCGTCCCGTTGCTATTGAACGACCACGCGTAGTGCAGCGGCGGCTGGGCGCCCGCGTTGGACACGGAAACCTCGCACAGATCGCTGCCGGAACAATCCAGCGTCACCGAAGCAGTCTGGGCATGGGCGGGAGCCGGCGACGACGCCAGGCCGGCGGCGAACGAAACGGCAACAAGCACGTTCACGAATTTGCGCACTTTCACTACCCTCCGTTGGTTTTCACGATCACCCCGAGGTGCGGAGGGTGGCATGAGCCCCGCGCCGCGATGTCCAGGCAGCGTGAAACACGCAGAGGCCAGCTCTTAGAGGTCCGGCCAGGGTGTGAGTATCTCGAAGCCGTCGTCGGTCACGGCGATGGTGTGCTCCCACTGAGCGGACAGCGAGTGGTCCTTGGTCACCACCGTCCAGCCGTCAGGCAGCTGCCGCGTCTGAGGCTTGCCGGCGTTGATCATGGGCTCGACCGTGAAGGTCATGCCCTGCTTCAGCTCCAATCCTGCGCCGGGCTTGCCGTAGTGCAGGACCTGAGGCTCGTCGTGGTAGACCTTGCCGATGCCATGACCGCAATACTCGCGCACCACCGAGAAGCCGGCGGCCTCGGCATGCTTCTGGATGGCATGGCCGACATCGCCCAGCGTGGCGCCGGGGCGCACGGTCTGGATGCCCAGCATCATGGCCTCATGGGCGGTATCGACCAGTCGCCTGGCCAGCACCGAAGGCGTGCCCACGAAATACATGCGGCTGGTATCGCCATGCCAGCCGTCCTTGATGACGGTGACGTCGAGATTGATGATGTCGCCGTCCTTGAGCACCTTGCCCGGGCTGGGGATGCCGTGGCAGATGACGTGGTTGACCGAGGTGCACAGGGTCTTGGGGAACCCGTTGTAGCCCACATTGGCCGGAACGGCCTTCTGCACGTTCACGATGTGCTCGTAGGCGAGACGGTCCAGATCCTCGGTGGTGACGCCCGGCTTCACGTGCTCCTTGAGCATGGCCAGCACTTCGGCGGCCAGCTTGCCTGCCTCACGCATGGCTTGGATGTCGGCGGGGGTTTTCAGGGTAACGGCCATAGGTCCACTCACATGGCGCCGCAAGCCCCCGGGTTCAACCGAACCGGCCGGCTTGCCGCAGTGCCGGCGCGCCGGCTATAATTTTGGAGTTTTGCTGCCGCCAACGGGCTCTACCTAGAGCGTTTTTTCAACGGCCGCAAAGCGAAAAGAGATTGTAACCGCGCTGCGGCATGATCACTTAAGTCCTTGATCGGACAAGTCAACGCCACACACGCATCGGCACCGCCTTCGGGGTGCCGCGGCCCCGCCGGGACCGCGGTCGAAGCCGGGGATGCGTGGAGGTCCCAACCCCCGGGCCACACGAAAAGGCCCAATGAAGGAGTTATTCCCATGGCACAAGTCACCATGCGCCAGATGCTTGAAGCTGGTGTGCATTTCGGTCACCAGACCCGCTACTGGAACCCCAAGATGGCGCCGTACATCTTCGGTGCCCGCGGCAAGATCCACATCATCAATCTGGAAAAGACCCTCCCCCTCTTCACCGACGCGATGAACTTCCTGTCGGGCGTGGCGCAGAAGCGCGGCACCGTGCTGTTCGTCGGCACCAAGCGCTCGGCCCGCGAAGCCCTGGCCGAGGAAGCCGGTCGCGCCGGCATGCCGTTCGTGACCGCCCGCTGGCTCGGCGGCATGCTGACCAACTTCCGCACCGTCAAGCAGTCGGTTGCCCGCCTGAAGGAGCTGGAAGCGGCCGAGACCGACGGCAGCTTCGACCGCCTGGTCAAGCACGAAGTGCTGGCCCGCCGCCGCGAGCGCGAGAAGCTCGAGAACTCGCTGGGCGGCATCAAGGATATGAACCGCCTGCCTGACGCGCTGTTCGTGGTGGACATCGGCCACGAAGACATCGCCGTGCAGGAAGCCAAGAAGCTCGGCATCCCGGTGGTCGCGGTCGTCGACACCAACTACAACCCCGAGCTGGTGGACTACGCCATCCCGGGCAACGACGACGCGATCCGCGCGATCCAGCTGTACGCCCGCGCCGCCGCCGACTCGATCCTCGAAGGCCGCGCAGCCGCTCCGGCCGCCGCCCAGGGCGACGCCAACGACTTCGTCGAGCTCGACGAGGAAGGCAACCCGGTCGCCAAGGACGAGCGCAAGGCCGCTCCGGCGCGCCGTGACAACCGTGGCCCGGCCCGCAAGGGCGCTGGCGCTGGCGCCGGTCGTCGTGACGGTGGTCGCGGTGGCCGTGGCCGCCAGAGCGACGAGGCGGACGGCGAGTAAGCCTTCCCCGTCCCGGCCCTTCGCGGGCCGGGACGTTTCAAAGATTTCGAGGACCCCAGATGACTGCCATTACCGCAAAACTGGTTAGCGAACTGCGCGAGCGCTCTGGCGCCGGCATGATGGACTGCAAGAAGGCGCTCACCGAGACCAACGGCGACATCGAAGCCGCCATCGAGCACCTGCGCAAGACCGGCCTGGCCAAGGCCGACAAGAAGGCCGACCGCGTCGCCGCCGAGGGCCGCGTCGCCGTCGCCAGCGAGAACGGCAAGGCCGTGCTGGCCGAAGTGAACAGCGAGACCGATTTCGCCGCCAAGAACGCCGAATTCGTCGACTTCACCAACGCCGTCGCCCAGGCCGTGCTGCAGGCCGGCGTGACCGAGATCGAGGCCGTAAAGGCCGCGGCAATCCCGGGCTACACCAGCATCGACGAAGCCTCCAAGGCCAAGACCGCGACCATCGGCGAGAAGATCGAAGTCCGCCGCGTGGCGCGCGTCGAGAATGACGGCCCGCTGGCCGTCTACTCGCACGGCGGCAAGATCGGCGTGATCGTTGCGCTCAAGGGCGGCTCGGAAGAGCTGGCCAAGGGCATCGCCATGCACGTCGCCGCCATGAACCCGCCCTACGTGAAGGCGGAAGACGTGCCGGCCGAGTTCGTGCAGAAGGAAAAGGACATCGCGCTGGCCGCCATGTCGGATAAGGAAAAGAACAAGCCCGCCGACATTCTGGACAAGATCATCTCCGGCAAGATCAACAAGATCGTGTCGGAAGTGACCCTGGTCGGCCAGCCGTACGTGCTGGACACCAACGTCACCGTCGGCGACGCGCTGAAGAAGGAAGGCGCCGACGTGGTCAAGGTCATCTACATGAAGGTCGGCGAAGGCATCGAGAAGGTCCAGGAAGACTATCTCGCCGAAGTGCAGAAGGCGATGCAGGTCTGATCCGACTGCAGTCCGCTCACGAAAAAGCCGCGGGAAACCGCGGCTTTTTTCATGTCTGGTGCGATGCCTGGCGGTAAAGACGGCCGCGCCGCCGAAAGCACGCGCCATCGCGATGCGCACGAAAATGCAGGCACGATCCATGAACGAATGCATCGCATCGCCATGCGCAGCCGCATGCGCAACTTAACGACTCGCGCCGCTGCCGCTACAATACGCGCGTTTTGCCACTTACAACCGGAGCCCTCATGAGCGACACGCTTAAATATCGCCGCATCCTGCTCAAACTCTCCGGTGAAGCTCTGATGGGCGAGGCCGACTACGGCATCGACCCCAAAGTGATCGGCCGCCTGGCCGACGAAATCATCGAGATCCAGAAAGCCGGCATCCAGATCGGCGTCGTCATCGGCGGCGGCAACATCTTTCGCGGCGCCGGACTCGCCGCCGCGGGCATGGACCGCGTCACCGGCGACCATATGGGCATGCTCGCCACCGTGATGAACGCATTGGCGATGCAGGACGCGATCGAGCGCCGCGGCGGTTTCGCCCGCGTGATGAGCGCGATCCAGATCCACGACGTGGCCGAAGACTTCATCCGTCGTCGCGCCATCCGCCATATCGAGAAGGGCCGCATAGCACTGTTCGCCGCCGGCACCGGCAATCCGTTCTTCACCACCGACTCGGCCGCTGCCCTGCGCGCCGTGGAAATCGGCGCGGACCTGCTGCTGAAGGCCACCAAGGTGGATGGCGTGTATACCGCGGACCCGGCCCGCCATGCCGACGCCACCCGCTACGATCAGCTCACCTACGACCAAGTCATCGAGCGCAAGCTGGCGGTGATGGACACCGCCGCCATCGCGCTGTGCCGCGATCACGGTATGCCGCTGCGCATCTACGACATGACCGTGCCCGGCAATCTCATGCGCATCATGCACGGCGAGGCAATCGGCACCCTGGTCTCCGATCGCTGACGGGACGGCCGTGGCGCCGCCCGGCGCCGCGACCCACCCTATGCGCCATCCTCCGCGAGGAAGCGGAAACCGGCCGGACCGCACCTCTTTACGCCGGCCACCCCCTGTTATACTTCCTCGCTTGCACGTTCAAGGGGTTTGCCCATGCTCAACGACATCAAGACCGATGCCCAGACCCGCATGGGAAAGAGCATCGACGCGCTCAAGCACAGCTTGACCCGCCTGCGCACCGGCCGCGCCAGCACCGCACTGGTGGAACACATCAAGGTGTCCGCCTACGGTTCCGACATGCCGCTGAATCAGGTCGCCACGATCTCGCTGGGCGATGCCCGCTCGATCGTCATCACGCCCTACGACAAGAGCCACGTGGCCGCGGTCGAGAAGGCCCTGCTGTCCTCCGACATCGGCATCACGCCGACCACGGCCGGCCAGGTGATCCGCCTCAACATGCCGCCGCTCACCGAGGAGCGGCGCCGTGAGCTGGCCAAGCACGTGGCGCATGAAGGCGAGGACGCCAAGATCGCCATCCGCAACGTCCGTCGCGACGCCATGCAGAAGGTCAAGGACCTCCTTAAGGACAAACAGATCTCCGAGGACGACGAGCGCCGCACCGAGGACGAGATCCAGAAGCTGACGGATCGCTTCGTCAAGGACGTGGACGGTGTGGTCAAGGCCAAGGAAGAGGAGCTGATGGCGCTCTGAGCGCCGTCACTCCGGCCCGCATGACCGACGCCGCGCGCACGCCGCGCCACATCGCCATCGTCATGGATGGCAACGGCCGCTGGGCCAAGGCACGTCATCGCCCCCGCAGCTTCGGCCACAACGCCGGCCGCAAGGCTCTGCGCGAAGTGGTCGAGGGTTGCCTGCGGCAGGGCGTCGAAGCGCTCACGGTATTCGCCTTCTCCAGCGAGAACTGGCAGCGCCCGCAGGACGAGGTCGGCGCGTTGATGGAGCTGTTTCTGCGCGCGCTCGACAAGGAAGTAGGCGAGCTGCACGGTCATGGCGTGCGCATGCGCTTCGTCGGCGATCTCGGCGCCTTCGACGCCTCGCTCCGTCAGCGCATGAACCAGGCCATGGCGCATACCGCCGGCAACGACAAGCTGCACCTCAACGTGGCCGTGAACTACGGCGGGCGTTGGGACATCGCGCAGGCGGCGCGCAAGGCGGCCGAGGCGGTGGCCCGCGGCGAGTTCCGCGCCGACGAAATCGACGAAAAGCTGCTTGGCCACTGGATGAGTCTGGCCGAGCTCCCGCCACTGGACCTGTTCATCCGCACCGGCGGCGAGTTGCGCATCAGCAACTTCCTGCTCTGGCAGGCCGCTTACGCGGAGCTGTACTTCACCGACACGCTATGGCCGGACTTCGATCAGGCTTGCCTCGCGCGGGCGATCGAGGAATATGCACGCCGTGAGCGCCGTTTCGGCCGCACCGGCGAGCAAGTCGCCGCCAAGGCGTAAGGCCGTAGGTAACCCAAGGAATCGCATGCTGCTCCAGCGCACTCTTACCGCACTGCTGCTCGCGCCGCTTGCGATCCTGCTGATCCTGTGGCCGCCGACGACGGTGTTCGCACCGATCGTGACGGCGGCCTTCCTCGCCGCCCTGTGGGAATGGACCCGCCTGTCGGGTTTCAAGGATCATGCCCTGCGCGGCGGCCTGCTGGCCGCCGCGACCGTGTTGTTCGCCCTGCTGTGGTGGTTGCGCGACTCCGCCCTGTGGGGCGTGCTGATCGCCGCCGGCGTCGTGTGGTGGGCGGTGGTCTGCGTGTGGCTCAACCACTTCGCGTTCGGCGCCGCGCCGACGCGCGAAAATCGGCTGATCAAACTCGGCGCCGGTGCGCTGGTGATCGTTCCGGCCTGGGTCGCCGCAATGACCATTCACTCCGCACAGCCCCATGGTCACTGGTGGACCTTCCTGGCGCTCGCGATCGTCTGGGCCGCCGATATCGGCGCGTACTTCAGCGGTCGCATGTTCGGCCGGCGCAAACTCGCTCCCACCATCAGTCCCGGCAAGACCTGGGCCGGCGTCTATGGTGCCTTCGCCGCCGGTGCGCTGGTCGCGGGCATTGGCGGCTGGCTGCTGGGCGTGCGCGGCGGCAGCCTGGCGGGACTGATCGTGCTGGCCATCGTCACTGTATGCGCGTCGGTGGTAGGCGATCTGCTGGAAAGCCTCATGAAGCGCCATGCCGCCGTGAAGGACTCCGGCAATCTCTTTCCCGGCCACGGCGGCCTGCTCGACCGCCTGGACAGCGTATTTGCCGCCCTGCCCGTGTTCGCCGCCGGCAAGCTGCTGCTGGGCCTATGAGTTCGCCTCGCCAGATCGCGGTGCTTGGAGCCACCGGCTCCATCGGCGGCAGCACGCTGGACGTTGTCGCACGTCATCCCGACCGTTTCCGCGCCAGTGTGCTGGCCGCCCACCGCCAGGTGGAGCCACTCGTCGCGCTGTGCGTGCGCCACCGGCCGGACCTGGCCGTGATCGGTGATCCGGCGCTCGAAGGCGAACTGGCCCGCCGCCTGTCCGCCGCCGGCGTACGTTGCGACGTGGCCGCCGGCCCCGCCGCGATCACCGCCGCGGCGGCCGGCAGCCTGTGCGACACCGTGATGGCCGCCATCGTCGGCGCCGCAGGCCTGGACTCGACCCTGGCCGCCGCCCGCGCTGGCAAGCGCCTGCTGCTGGCCAACAAGGAATCCATCGTCATGGCCGGCCCGCTGCTGCTGGCTGCACTGCGTGATGGCGGCGGTGAACTCATTCCGATCGATTCCGAACACAACGCGATCTTCCAGTGCCTGCCGGGCGGCCGCCCGAACCTGGGCGCAGGCGGCGTGCGACGCCTGATCCTGACCGCCTCCGGCGGCCCGTTCCGTGGCCGCACACGGGCGGAACTGGCCGCGATCACTCCCGACGAGGCCTGCCGGCATCCCAAGTGGTCGATGGGACGGAAAATCTCCGTCGACTCGGCCACGCTGATGAACAAAGGCCTGGAAGTCATCGAAGCCCATCACCTGTTCGAGGCCGCGCCGGACCGCATCGAGGTGCTGGTCCATCCGCAAAGCCTGGTGCACTCGCTGGTCGACTATATCGACGGCTCGGTGCTTGCCCAGCTGGGCAATCCCGACATGCGCACTGCGATCGCCCATGCGCTGGCCTGGCCGGATCGGGTCGCCTCCGGCGTGGCACCGCTCGATCTCGCCGCCCATGCCACCCTGCAGTTCGAGCAGCCGGACCTCGATACCTTCCGCTGCCTCGCCTTGGCATTCCAGGCACTTCGCGCGGGCGGAGACGCCACAGCAATCCTGAATGCGGCCAACGAAGTCGCCGTGGAGGCCTTTCTGGCCGGGGCTCTGCCCTTCCTCTCGATCGCCGACGTCGTGGAAAGCGTACTCATGGAACTGCCGCCGCAAGCCGTGGTCGATGTCCAGTCCCTGACTGAACGCGACCGGGCGGCCCGCGAGGCCGCCCGCCGCATTCTCCGCAACGCATGCTGATAAGCTCTGTGAGATGAATTCCTTCTTCGGCTCGGTGTTCTGGCTGCTGGTCACGCTCGGCGTGCTGGTGACCTTTCACGAATTCGGCCATTACTGGGTCGCGCGCCGTTGCGGCGTGAAAGTCCTGCGTTTCTCCGTGGGCTTCGGCAAGGCCGTCTGGAAGCGCATCGGCAAGGACGGCACCGAGTACCAGGTCGCCGCGATTCCGCTGGGCGGCTACGTGAAAATGCTGGATGCCCGCGAGGGCGAGGTGGACCCGGCCGATCGCGGTCGCGAGTTCACCGGCAAGCCGGTCTGGCAGCGCATCGCCATCGTCGCGGCCGGCCCGGCCTTCAATCTCGTCTTCACCCTGGTCGCCTTCTGGGCCATGTTCGTGGTCGGCATGCCCGACTACGCGCCCACCGTCAGCGCCGCCCCGCACACCATGGCCGCCGATGCGGGCATCCGTCAGGGCGACCGCGTGCTGGCCGTGGACGGCAAGGCCGTGGATACATGGAGCGACGCCTACGACGCGATCGCCAACGCGCTGCTGGGACGCGAGCCGCTGCCGCTCAAGGTACGCGGCGCCGACGGCGCGGAGCGCCTGGTCACGTTGCCGCTCAATCAGCTGCCCGCCGGCCAGGACATCGGCCAGTACCTGGACAAGCTGGGCATGCGGCCCGCCGCCGCCCCGGCGGTCGCCGCGGTCGTCAAGCCCGGCTTCCCCGCGGCCGAGGCCGGCCTCCAGGGCGGCGATCGCCTGCTTAGCGTCAATGGGCAGCCGGTGACCGATTTCGAAGCGTTCTCTCGCCTGGTCGCGGCCGATGCGCCCAAGTCGCCGACGCTGGACATCGCGGTCGAGCGCGGCGGCCAGCCGCTGTCGTTCAAGGTCGTGTCGCGCATGGAGTCCGTCGAAGGCCAGCCGGCCCGCTGGCTGGTCGGCGTGCAGCCGCCGCCGGCCGAACAGGTGCTGCGCCGCTTCAGCCCGCTCGCCGCGGTACCGGCCGCGCTGTCGACCACCTGGGACAACGCAGTTTCGATCTTCAACATGATCGGCAAGATGGTGACCGGCCAGGCCTCTACCAAGAACTTGTCCGGCGTGATCGGCATCGCCCAGGTCGCCAATGCCTCGGCGAACATGGGGCCGGCCTGGTTCCTGCGCTTCCTCGCGCTGGTGTCGCTCAGCCTGGCGGTGTTGAACCTGCTGCCGATTCCCGTCTTGGACGGGGGTCACCTGCTGTATTACCTTATCGAGTTGGTCAAGGGCAGCCCATTGAGTGAGCGCACGATGATGGCCGGGCAGTACATCGGCATCGTCCTGCTGTTCACGCTGATGGGCCTGGCGTTCTACAACGACATCCATCGCAGCCTGCCCTTGTGACGTGCGCGCCAAACGCCAGCGTCGGGGGGCGGCCGGTTTGCCGTGGCGAGACGACATCCTCTGTCGTCCCGGTCGCGGCACCATGCGTTGAGCTGTCTCCCGCCGCGCCCGCGGCTGGCGCGCGTTTTCTTTCGAGGCAGGGAACCCTCCCGCTTCAAACCATGCTCGGGGCGGCCATGGCGGCTGCCTCGTCGGAATAATCAACGGAATCGACGATGAAGCGTATCGCCGCCCTGATCCTGCTTGCCTCACTCTCCGCCAAGGCGCTCGCGTTCGAGCCCTTCATCGCTTCCGACATCCGCATCGACGGCCTAAGCCGCATCTCTGCTGGTACGGTGCTCAACTACCTGCCGGTCAACAAGGGCGACCGGATCACCACCGACGCCGCCCAGCGCGCGATCCGCGCCCTTTACCAGACCAAGTTCTTCAGTGACGTGGAAGTGGATCGCGAGGGCGACATCCTGGTGATCAAGGTGGTCGAACGCCCCTCCATCGCCAAACTCACGCTGCGCGGCAACAAGGACATCAAGGAAGATGACCTGCGCAAGGGCCTGAAGGAAATCGGCTTGTCCGAGGGCGAAACCTTCGACCGCCTCTCGCTGGACCGCGTGCAGCAGGAACTGATCCGCCAGTACTACAACCGCGGCAAGTACAACGTGTCGGTCGATCCGCACGTGACCAACCTGGACCGCAACCGCGTGGCGATCGACATCGAGATCCGCGAAGGCAAGGTCGCCAAGATCAAGCAGATCAACATCGTCGGCAACAAGGCTTTCACCGACAAGGCGATCCGCAAGGACTTCGAATCCGACACCACCAACTGGATGTCGTGGTACTCGAAGGACGACCAGTACTCGCGCGAGAAGCTCTCCGGCGATCTGGAGAAGCTGCAGTCCTATTACATGGATCGCGGCTACGCCGACTTCGGCGTCGACTCCACCCAGGTCACTATCGCTCCCGACAAGCGCGAGATGTACATCGCCGCCAGCGTGAAGGAAGGCGAGATCTACAGCGTCTCCGACATCCACCTGCTCGGTGACCTGGTGCTGCCCGAAGAGACGCTGCGCCAGCTGATCTTCCAGAAGAAGGATCAGACCTTCAACCGCAAGGCGATCGAGGCCAGCTCGGATGCG
Organism: Dyella sp. CR10; assembly: GCF_055814425.1. Taxonomy (NCBI): domain Bacteria; kingdom Pseudomonadati; phylum Pseudomonadota; class Gammaproteobacteria; order Lysobacterales; family Rhodanobacteraceae; genus Dyella; species Dyella sp. CR10. The sequence continues at coordinate 744,910 of NZ_CP185986.1, read as the reverse complement.
ATCAAAAGCATCCTGGCCAGTATCGGCTACGCCTTCGCCAAGGTCACGCCGGTGCCGAAGCTGGACAAGGACAAGCGCACCGTCGACCTCACCTTCTATATCGAGCCGGGCAAGCGCGTGTACGTGCGCCGCGTGGTCTTCCAGGGCAATACCCGCACCGAAGACGACGTGATGCGCCGCGAAATGCGCCAGCTGGAAGGCAGCTGGTATTCGCAGCCGGCGATCGATCGCTCGAAGATCCGCCTGCAGCACCTGGGCTACTTCAAGAAGGTGGACATCGACAAGGCGCTGGTGCCGGGCACCGAGGACCAGGTCGACCTGACGGTGAAGGTGGAGGAACAGTCCGCCGGCAGCCTGATGTTCGGCGTGGGCTACTCGCAGTACTCGGGCATCATCCTGTCGGCCTCGGTGTCGCAGAACAACTTCCTCGGCACCGGTGACAGCTTCTCGGTGGCCGCACAGCGCAGCGACTACGTCACCAGCATCAGCGCGACGTACTTCAACCCGTACCTCACCGACAACAACATCGGCATCGGCTACAACGCCGCCTACAGCAAGAGCGACTACGGCGACGCTAACAGCGACTTCGTCAACTTCACCAGCAGCCAGAAGTCCTTCTCGGCCTTCCTCAGCATCCCGATCACCGACTTCGACAACGTGCGCGCGGGCCTTGGCCTGAGCAGCAACAAGATCAACCTGGACTACAAGTACTACGACTCCACCGGCCAGCTGGTGTCGCAGAGCCTGTCGCCGCAGCAGCTGATCGACTACCAGAACGCGATCGGTCACAAGACCATCCACTCGTGGACCGGCCAGCTGGGCTGGACGCACGATACGCGCAACGGCTACTGGGCGCCGACCCGCGGCGGCCTGATGTCGCTGTCGACCGACATCGCCCTGCCCGGCTCGACCGTGCAGTACTACAAGATCTTCGGCGAGGCCAACCATTACTGGCCGATCGGCGCTGGCTTCGTGTTGTACCTGGACGGTCAGGTCGGCTACGGCAAGACCTACGGCCAGGAGTACGACAACACCTTCGGCGACTACGTGAAGGGCCAGAAGATCGACTTCCCGTTCTGGGAGAACTACTACTCCGGCGGCGTGCGCGACGTACGCGGCTTCCAGGACAACACGCTGGGTCCGAAGCTCTGCGTGGGCACCGATGCCAACGGCAAGGCGCTCACGCCCGATTCGAACGGCCGATGCAATGGCGGCTACTACACCTACGCCCAGCCGGTCGGCGGCGCGTTCAAGGTGCTGGGCACCGCCCAAGTGTTCCTGCCGCTGCCGTTCCTGAAGGACGTCAACACCGCCCGCGTGTCGTGGTTCGTGGACGTCGGCAACGTCTACAAGGACTACAGCAGCTTCAAGGCCAGCGAACTGCGTGCCTCGACCGGCCTGTCGCTGCAATGGCAGGCGCCGATCGGTCCGCTGATCATCAACTTTGCCGTGCCGATCCGCTCCAAGCAGGAAGATCGCCACTACGAAGAACGCATCCAGTTCACCTTCGGCAGCCAGTTCTAAACCGCGCTGTCAGGGCGGATCGAAAAGAAGCGCGGCGCAAGCCGCGCTTTCTTTTTGTCCGGCCGGAAAGACGCCAAGGGCCCCAAGCCCTACAATGCACGCAGCTTCAGGGAGCCCGCATGAGCACCATCCAATACACCGTGGCCGAGCTGGCCGAGCGCTTCGGCCTCGCCTTCCAGGGCGACGGCCGGCGCGTCATCGACGGCGTCGGCACGCTGGCCGGCGCCGGCCCCAGCCAGTTGAGCTTTCTGTCCAACAGCAAGTACGGCGCCCAGATGGTGGCCACCCAGGCCGGCGTGGTGGTGCTGCGCGAGGAAAACCTCGCCGACTGCCCCACCGCCGCGCTGGTCGCCAAGGACCCTTACGTCGCCTACGCGAAAATCGCCGCCCTGTTCGAGCGCTTGCCGGCCTCGCCGGCGGGCATCCACGTGAGCGCCGTGGTTTCACCCAGCGCGCGCGTGGCGCCCACCGCCAGCATCGGCCCCTGCTGCGTGGTCGATGAAGATGCGGTGATCGAGGACGGCGCGGTGCTCGGCCCGCATTGCATCGTCGGCGCAGGCTGCGTGGTCGGCGCGCAATCGAGGCTGGTCGCGCGCGTCACCCTGGTCACCCGCGTGACGCTGGGCAAGCGCGTGCTGATCCACCCGGGTGCGGTGATCGGCTCGGACGGCTTCGGCCTCGCATTCGATCGCGATCATTGGATCAAGCTGCCGCAGCTCGGCGGCGTGCGCATCGGCGACGATTGCGAGATCGGCGCCAACACCACCATCGACCGCGGCGCACTGGAAGACACCGTGCTGGAAGAGGACGTGCGCCTGGACAACCAGATCCAGATCGCCCACAACGTCCACGTCGGCGCCCACACTGCCATGGCCGGCTGCGCCGCAGTGGCCGGCAGTGCCCGGATCGGCCGCTACTGCATGATCGGCGGCAACGCCGGCGTGCTGGGCCATCTGGAGCTGGCCGACCGGGTTACCATTACCGCGAAAAGCCTGGTGACGCATTCGATCCGCGAGCCCGGCGAGTATTCCTCGGGGGTTCCGTTGCAGGAAAACCGCCAGTGGCGGCGCAACGCGGCCCGTTTCAAGCACCTGGATGAATACGTGCGCCGCCTTTCGGCGCTGGAGAAGGACAGCAACAATGAGTGAGAAAACCGTGCCCTTCCACCTGCCGGTGAACGTGGAGCAGATCCAGCACCTGCTGCCGCATCGCTATCCGTTTCTGCTGGTGGACCGGGTGGTCGAACTCGAACCGGATCAGCGCGTGGTGGGCCTGAAGAACGTGACCATCAACGAGCCGTTCTTCCAGGGTCACTTCCCCGGCCATCCGGTGATGCCTGGTGTGCTGATCGTGGAGGCCATGGCGCAGACCGCCGGTCTGCTCACGCAGATCAGCAGCCGCCTCAAGGGCGACACCGGCAGCCCGCTGTTCTATCTGGCCAAGATCGACGACGCGCGCTTCTACAGCCCCGTCGTGCCGGGCGATCAGCTGCTCATGGAAGTGAAGCTGCTGCGCCTGCTGCGCGGCATGGGCATGTTCGAAGCGGAGAGCCGCGTCAACGGCAAGAAAGTCGCCTCCTGCCAGCTGGTCTGTGCGGCGAGGTCCGACAAATGATCCATCCCACCGCTCAGATCGACCCGTCCGCCAGGCTGGGTGCCAACGTCAGCGTCGGCGCCTACAGCGTGATCGGCGCCGAGGTGGAGATCGGCGACGGTACGGTGGTCGGTCCGCATGTCGTGATCGAGGGCCCGACGCGGATCGGCCGCGACAATCGCATCAGCCAGTTCGCCTCGCTGGGTGGCGCGCCGCAGGACAAGAAATTCCAAGGCGAGCGCACTGAACTGGTGATCGGCGACCGCAATCTGATCCGCGAATTCGTCACGATCAACCGCGGCACTGGCGACGGCGGCGGCATCACCCGCGTTGGCAACGATAACTGGCTGCTTGCGTACGTCCACGTCGCGCATGACTGCCAGATCGGCAACCACACCGTGTTCTCCAACTACTCGGCGCTGGCCGGGCACGTGGAGATCGGCGACTACGTGATCATGTCCGGCTTCTCTGGCGTGCATCAGTTCTGCAAGGTCGGCGCGCACGCCTTCATCGGCATGGGTTGCCTGGTCGGATCCGATGTGCCGCCATTCGTCATGATGGCAAACGAGCAGCGCGGCCGCCCCCGCGGCATCAACAGCGAGGGCCTCAAGCGACGTGGTTTCGAGCCGTCGCGCATCGCCGCGATCAAGCGCGCGTACCGGACGCTGTACATGGCTGGCCTCACGCTATCAGACGCGCGCGAACAACTCGTGACACTGGCGCAGGAGAGCGACGATGTGCGTGCCATGCTCGAATTCCTCGAACGCAGCGACCGCGCGCTGGCGCGCTGACGATATGCGACCCGCATATCGTCAAATCCGGCACGAGCTCTTGCTCTGAACTGCACCATGTCGTCGACAACCGACACCTCACGCTGCATCGCCCTCATCGCCGGCGAAGACTCCGGTGACCAGCTCGGAGCCGATCTGATCGTAGCGCTGCGCCGGCGCTACCCCGACGCCCGCTTCGTCGGCATCGGCGGCGCGCGCATGCAGGCGCAGGGTTTCGAATCCTGGTACGACATCCGCGAGCTGTCGCTGTTCGGCCTCGCCGAAGTGGTCAGCCACCTGCCCCGCCTGCTGCGTCTGCGCAAGGCGCTCGTCGAGCGGCTGATCGCTGCGAAGCCCGCCGTGGTGGTGGGCATCGATGCGCCGGACTTCAATCTCGGTGTCGAGCAGCGCGTGCGTGCCGCCGGGCTGCGTACCGTGCACTACGTCAGTCCATCCGTGTGGGCCTGGCGCGAGAAGCGCGCCGCGAAGATCGGCCGCAGCGCCGACCGCGTGCTGTGTCTGTTCCCGATGGAGCCGGCCATCTACGCTCGCCACGGGGTGGATGCGCGTTTCGTGGGCCATCCGCTGGCCGACCGCTTCGCCCTGGTCTCCGATCGCATCGGCGCGCGCGATTTCCTCGGCCTGCCGCAGAACGCGCCGGTATTGGCCGTACTGCCCGGCAGTCGTGCTTCCGAAGTGTCGCGTCTGGGCTGCATCTTCCTCGATGCCGCGCGCCAGGTGGCCGCGCAGCTGCCCGGTCTGCGCATCATCGTTCCCGCCGCAAACGCGCGCGTGCACGCCTCGCTGAAGGCGCTGATCGGCGACGGACCGGCGAACGACGACACGCCGCTCCTGCTGGACGGCCGCGCGCACGAGGCCATGCTCGCCGCGGATGTCGTACTGCTGGCATCCGGCACCGCTACCCTCGAGGCCATGCTGGCGAAGCGCCCGATGGTGGTGGGCTACCGCGTCTCGCCCATGAGCTATCGCATCGCACGCGCGCTGAAGATGCTCAAGACCGACGTCTACGCGCTGCCGAACATCCTGGCGCGCGCGTGCGGCCTGGGCGACAAGGCTCTCCTCGTCCCGGAACTCATGCAGGACGACTGCACGCCGGACAAGCTCTCCACCGCCGTCCTCGCGCTGTTTCGCGACAGCCAGCGCCGCGGAGAAATCGTGGCGGCCTTCGAACAGCTGCACCGCGCGTTGCGCGGCGAGCTCGAAGGCGACGCCGGCGACCACGCCGCCGATGCGGTCATCGAGCTGATCGAACGCCCGCGATGAGAGCGAAGAAACCGCTGCGCTACATCGCCGGCGTCGACGAAGCCGGCCGCGGCCCGCTCGCGGGACCGGTGGTGGTCGCGGCGGTGATCCTCGATCCCGCCCGTCCGATCGACGGACTGGACGACTCCAAGAAGCTCAGCGAAGCGAAACGCGAAGCGCTGTACGAATTGGTCGTAGCCCACGCCATTGCCTACAGCGTCGTGGCGATGAGCGTGGCCGAAATCGACCAGCTCAATATTTTCCAGGCCACCATGGCGGGCATGAGCCGCGCGGTCGCGGGGCTTGCGCCCGGCGCGCACGAGGCCTGGATCGACGGCAACGCCCTGCCCAAGGACCTGCCCTGCCCCGGCCGCGCCATCGTCGGCGGCGATGCGCTGGAACCGGCGATCAGCGCCGCCTCCATCCTGGCCAAGGTCACGCGCGACCGCCTCATGGTGGCGATGGAGGAGCGTTATCCGGGCTATGGATTCGCCGCCCACAAGGGCTATGGCACGCCGGGCCACGTCGAAGCGCTCAATCGCCTCGGTCCCTGTGCGGAACACCGCCGCAGCTTCGCCCCCGTGAAGATCATGCTGGATCAGGGCACGCTGTTCTGATTCGCACGGCGTGCCGACGGGCCGCCGACCCAAGCATCAACAAGGCCAACGCTCCGCACTCGCGCGGGCTTTCGTGCATGTCCTTCGGCAGGCGCCGGGTGGGTGAGAAAGACTTAAAATCCACCCAACGATCGGGAGGCGCGGCCGCCGCTCCGTCGCGCCGGACAAGGAAGCCCGTCCGATCGTCGCCGGGCGCGGACCGTGCAACCTTCGCCGGTCCAGGCGCATCGAACAGACCATCAGGACGAAGCAGGCAGATCGCCCTCGTCGACCGCCGAATCACCCGTTCACCAGGCGCGGTCCCACTTCAGGCAAGGATGCGTGGCGCAACCCTCCGCGTTGCTCCTCCAGGCTGCGCGGAATACTTCGCGGCGCCTATGACGGCCGCAGGAGTCCAGCCATGACACTTCCCAATACGCCATCGATCGCAGCCACGAGCGACGTCGGCTCTCCGTTGTCGACCGAACAGGCCGTGGCCGCCACGCCGGATGCCCAGATGCCCATGGGCGCCGAGGCGCCTCATCTCGACTACAACCTGCACCCGCTGAAGGTGAAGAGCCTCGATCACTACACCGAGCAACCCAACGGCGACGAACGTTTCCACATCTCCTGAGCGCGCACTGCGTGCGCGGGCGTTTAGCCGCGTCCGCGCATCAGGCTGTGGCGATAGCCGTAGACGGCGTAGATGAGCATGCCCAGCAAGGTCCAGGCGCCCAGCAGCACCCAGTTGGCCAGATTCATCTGAGCCAACAGGAATGCGCACACCAACACGCCCAGGCTGCACACCACGGGCGCCGCCGGCACACGGAAGCCGCGCGGGAGGTCCGGGTGCGAGCGCCGCAGCACCAGCACGCCGACGCAGACCGTGGCGAAGGCCAGCAAGGTGCCCATCGACAGCAGATCGCCCAGGAGGCTGAGCGGAAAGACCGCGGCCAGGATGCCGCCCACCGCGCCCACCAGCAGCGTCGTGCGGTGCGGCGTGTGATGGCGCTCGTGCACCGCGCCAAAGAACGTCGGCAGCAGGCCGTCGCTGGCCATGGTGTAGAGGATGCGCGACAGGCCAAGGTGCATGACCAGGATCACCGAGGTCAGGCCCGCCACCGCGCCCACCTGGGTCAGCAGCTTCAGCCACGCCAGCGGCGGATGGGCCGCCAGCGCGGTGGCTACCGGCTCGGCAGTGCCCAGCTGCGGGTATGGCACCAGGCCGGTCAGCACCGCGGCGACAATGATGTACAGCACCGTGCAGATCGCCAGCGAGATCAGGATGCCCGCGGGCACGTTGCGCTGCGGGTTGCGCGTTTCCTGCGCCGCCGTGGCGACCGCATCGAAGCCGATATAGGCATAAAACACGCTGGTCGCCGCGCGGAATACGCCAGCCCAGCCGTAATGGTCGCCGCCCTGGTTTTCCGGCACGTAGGGATGCCACAGCGACGGGTCCACGTACTGCAAGCCGCAGACGACGAACAGCACCACCACGATCACCTTCAGCGCCACCACCACACTGGCGAACATGGTGGACTGACGCGTGCCCCGGTACAGCAGCGCTGTGAGCGCCGCGACGATCAGCAGCGCCGGCAGGTTGAGCAGCGCACCGGTCAGCTGCAGATGCCCGTCCTTGAAGCTCAGTGGCGCACTGGACAGGGCCTGCGGCACGTGGATACCGATGCTCTTGAGCAACCCCACGCCGTAGCCGGACCAGCCCACCGCCACCGAAGACACCGCCAGCAGATATTCGGCCACCACGTTCCAGCCGATAAACCACGCCAGCAGCTCGCCGAAGGTGGCATAGGCGTACACATAGGCGCTGCCGGAAACCGGCAGCATCGCGGCGAACTCCGCGTAGCTCAGCGCCGCCAGCGCCGCCGCCAGGCCGGCCAGCACGAACGACAGGGTCAATGCCGGACCCGCGTGTTCTGCCGCCGCCTGGCCGGTGATGACGAAGATGCCCGCGCCGATGACCGCGCCCACGCCCAGCACGATCAGCTCCTTGAGCCCCAGCGTACGCCGCAGCGCGTCGTCGGCAGAGAGGGAAGCTTCGACCGGCTTCACGGCGAACAGCGAACGGATCAACGACATCGGAGCGCTCCGGAGCGCGACGGAAAGCCCGGAACCATGCCAGTCACGGCCCCCCGTGGCAACTGGACGGAGGTCAGGCCAAGCGACAGCCAACCTCGGCACCGCAGCGACTCGCCCCCGCTGGTGTTCACGATGCTCGCCCCAACCTATGCGAGCACCGCGTAAAAACCATGGAAGTCAATCTTGCCCCTCATGGGGGTGCCGGTTAGCCTTCCCGCACTCACCGCGTGAGTCCGCATGTCCGTCCGCTTCGCCCATCTCCACCTGCACAGCGAATACTCGCTGGTCGACTCGACCATCCGCATCAAGGCGCTGGTCGATGCCTGTGTGCGCGAAGGCATTCCCGCCGTCGCGCTGACCGACGAGACGAACATGTTCGCGCTGGTCAAGTTCTACAAGGCCTGCAACGCGGCCGGCATCAAGCCGATCGGCGGCTGCGACCTGTGGCTCAGCCTGCCGGACGATCCACGCCCGTCGCGCGTCACTCTGCTGTGCCAGAACCGCGACGGTTACCTCAATCTGTCCCGCCTGGTCTCGCGCGTGTGGCGCGAAGGCCAGGGCACGGGCCGCCCGCTGGCGGATGCCGCCTGGCTGACGCCTGAAGCGACCGAGGGCCTGATCGCGCTGGTGGGACGCGACAACGAAGTGGCGCGCCTGGCCGTCAACCAGGGCACCGCTGTCGCCGCCGCACGTCTGCGGCCGTTCGCGCGGCTGTTCCAGGATCGCCTGTACCTGGAGCTGACCCGCTGCGGACGCGAGGGCGAAGAAACCTGGAATACGGCCGCGCTCGGCCTCGCCGCGGAACTCGACCTGCCGGTGATCGCCAGCAACGACGTGCGCTTCCTGCGCCAGAGCGACTTCGAGTCGCACGAAGCGCGCGTGTGCATCCACCAGGGTCGCGTGCTGGCCGATCCCAAGCGTCCGCGCGACTACAGCGACCAGCAGTACCTGAAGACGCCGACGCAGATGGCCGAGCTGTTCGCGGACATCCCCGAGGCGCTCGAGAACACCATCGAGCTGGCCAAGCGCTGCACGCTGGAATTGAGCTTCGGCACCTATTACCTGCCGAACTTCCCGGTGCCGGAAGGTCACGACCTGGCCAGCTACATCCGCGAGCTCGCGCATGAAGGTCTGAAGGAGCGCCTGGCGACCAATCCGCTGGCGCCCGGCTACACGCTGGACGACTACATCGCCCGCCTGGACCGCGAACTGGACGTCATCATCAAGATGGGCTTCCCCGGCTACTTCCTGATCGTGGCGGACTTCATCAACTGGGGTAAGCAGAACGGCATCCCGGTGGGCCCGGGTCGCGGTTCGGGCGCAGGCTCGCTGGTGGCCTGGGTGCTGAAGATCACCGACCTGGATCCGCTGCCGTTCAACCTGCTGTTCGAGCGCTTCCTCAACCCCGAACGCGTGTCGATGCCGGACTTCGACATCGACTTCTGCATGGACCGCCGCGACGAGGTGATCGACTACGTCGCGCGCAAGTACGGCCGCGACCACGTCAGCCAGATCATCACCTACGGCTCGATGGCCGCGAAGGCGGTGCTGCGCGATTCCGGCCGCGTGCTCGGCATGGGCTACAACGCGGTCGACAAGATCGCCAAGCTGATTCCCGCGCGCCCGCTCGACCTGACGCTGTCCTGCGCGCTGGGCCGCTCGGAAAAGGCGAAGAAGGAACCCGAGCGCATCGTCCGGGAGTTCTGCGACCTGTACGAGCAGGACGAGGAAGCGAAGACACTGATCGACCTGGCGCTGAGCCTGGAAAGCCTCACCCGCAACGCCGGCAAGCACGCCGGTGGCGTGGTGATCGGCCCCAAGCCGCTGACCGAGTTCGCGCCGCTGTACTGCGAACCGGGCGGCGGCGGCGTGGTGACGCAATACGACAAGGACGACGTCGAAGCCGTCGGCCTGGTGAAGTTCGACTTCCTCGGCCTGCGCACGCTCACGATCATCGACTGGGCGGTGAAGGCCATCAACGCGCGCCGCGCGAAGGAAGGCACCGAACCGCTGGATATCTCCACGCTGCCGCTGGACGACCCGGACACCTACAAGCTGTTGCAGCAGGCCAAGACCGTGGCCGTGTTCCAGCTCGAATCCTCGGGCATGCAGCGCATGCTCAAGGACGCGCGCGCCGACCGCTTCGAGGACATCGTGGCGCTGGTGGCGCTTTATCGTCCGGGCCCGATGGACCTGATCCCCAGCTTCGTCGCGCGCAAGCATGGCCGCGAGGAAGTGCAGTACCCCGACCCGCGCGTCGAGCCGATCCTGAAAGAGACCTACGGCATCATGGTCTACCAGGAGCAGGTGATGCAGATGGCGCAGATCGTCGGCGGATACTCGCTCGGCGGCGCCGACCTGTTGCGCCGCGCGATGGGCAAGAAGAAAGTCGAGGAAATGGCGAAGGAGCGCGCCAAGTTCCGCGAAGGCGCCGCCAAGGACGGACTGTCCGGCGAGAAAGCCGACGAAATCTTCGACCTGATGGAGAAGTTCGCCGGCTACGGCTTCAACAAGTCGCACGCGGCCGCCTACGCGCTGGTCTCGTATCAGACCGCGTGGCTGAAAGCGCACTACCCCGCGGAGTTCATGGCCGCGACGATCTCGTCGGACATGGACAACACCGACAAGGCGGTGACCTTCATCGACGAGTCCAAGGCCATTGGCCTCACGGTGCTGCCGCCGGACGTCAATGCCTCGGAATTCATGTTCGTCGCGGTGGAGCCGAAGGTGATCCGCTATGGCCTGGGCGCCATCAAGGGCGTGGGCCAGGGCGCGTGCGAAGCGATTGCGGACGAGCGCAAGCGCGGTGGCGCCTACAAGGATCTGGCCGACTTCTGCCGCCGCGTCGATTCGACCAAGCTCAACCGCCGCGTGCTGGAAGCGTTGATCCTCTCCGGCGCGCTCGACGCGCTCGCGCCCAACCGCGCCAGCCTGATGCTGCAGCTGCCCAACGCCATGAAGGCGGCCGAGCAGCACCTGCGCGACCGTCAATCCGGCCAGAACGACATGTTCGGCGCCATGATGGGAGCAGCCGCCCCGGTCGTGCAGATCGACCTGCCTACCGCGCCGGAATGGCCGCTGGAGCAGAAACTGCAGGGCGAACGCGACACGCTCGGCCACTATCTCTCCGGCCATCCCACCGATCCGTGGCGCGAAGAGCTGGCGCAGCTGTCCACCTGCCCGCTAGGCGAAATCGCCGACCGCTACCAGCCGCCCAAGCCGCGCAAGAACGACGGCGACGACAACCGCTTCCGTCGTGGCCCGGATACACCCTGGACGGTGGCCGGCATGGTCACCGCCATCCGCAAGCGTGGCGAGAGCGACGCCTTCGTCCGCCTGGAAGACGGCACCGGCATCATCGAGGTCAGCTTCTTCGGCGAGCTGTACCAGCAGGTCGCGCCCCTGCTTACCCGCGACGCCATCATCGTGGTCGAGGGCGGCCTGCGCATCGACGATTTCTCCGGCGGCGGCTTCGCGCTGCGCGCACGCAGCGCCTACTCGCTGGGCGACGCCTGCCGGCGTTTCGCCCGTGTACTTCATGTGAAGCTGAACGGGGTCGAGGCCGGCTTCGTCGACCAGCTGCGCCATACCCTCGCCGGCTACCGCAACGGCCGCACCACCGTGGTGCTTCACGGCTATCACAACCGGATCGCCCAGGCCGACCTGGAGCTGGGCGAGGACTGGCGGGTGGAAGCCATCCCCGAACTGCTGCGCGCCGTGCGCGCGGTACCGGGCGTGCTGGCAGCGAAGCTGCGGATCGTGCGCGAACAGCAGGCTCCGTCGCGGGATTAGCCTCCCCGACCGGGATCACCAGACGGCGCCGACGGGCCTGGCACCCCATACGGCTCCGTTCTCGCCTTTCCCGCCGGCCCGGTATACTGCCCGGCTTCCGTGTCTCGACTAGCGCCGAATGAACCCGAACTTCCTCGATTTCGAACAACCGATTGCCGAGCTGGATGCGAAGATCGAAGAGCTTCGCCATGCCAGCCACGGGCAGGCGTTCAACATCGACGAGGAAGTGGGGCGCCTGCGCGAGAAGCTGAAGGTCAAGACGGCGGAGATCTTCCGCAACCTCAGCTCCTGGCAGGTCACCCAGCTGTCGCGCCATCCCGCCCGGCCCTACACGCTCGATTACATCGGCGTGATCTGCGAGGAATTCCACGAGCTGGCCGGCGATCGTGCGTATGCGGACGATGCCGCCATCGTGGGCGGCATCGGTCGCATCAACGGTCGTCCGGTGATGATCATCGGCCACCAGAAGGCGCGTGACACCAAGGGCAAGGTACGCCGCAACTTCGGCATGCCGCGTCCGGAGGGCTACCGCAAGGCGCTGCGCCTGATGAAGCTGGCCGAACGCTTCAAGCTGCCCCTGCTCACCCTCATCGATACGCCCGGCGCCTATCCCGGTGTCGGCGCCGAGGAGCGTGGCCAGAGCGAGGCGATCGCGCGCAACCTGCTGGAGATGGCCGACCTGCGCGTGCCGATCGTGTGCACCGTGATCGGCGAAGGCGGCTCCGGCGGCGCGCTGGCCATCGGCGTGGGCGACCGCACCGTGATGTTGCAGTATTCGACCTACTCGGTGATTTCACCCGAAGGCTGCGCCTCGATCCTGTGGAAGAGCGCCGAGAAGGCCAAGGATGCCGCCGAGGCGCTCGGCCTGACCGCACCGCGCCTGCTGGAGCTGGGCCTGATCGACAAAGTGGTGCGAGAGCCGCTGGGCGGTGCGCATCGCAATCCGCACGCCATGGCCGTGCGCCTGAAGGCGGTGCTGCTGAATCAGCTCGACGAGCTTGAGGCGCTGCCGACGGATCAGCTGCTCGAGCTGCGCTACCGGCGCCTGCGCGGCTACGGCGCTTACGCCGAGTGACATGCAAGGGCCGCGCAAGCGGCCCTTGCCTTATCCGGCCCGGCTCGGGTGACGCGCTATCATCGGCCCGACCCTTCCGCCGGAGGCCGCCATGGCCAGCGATAGCATCAAGCTCGCCGTCCTGATCGATGCCGACAACGCGCAACCGAATCTCGCCGAAGCCCTGCTCGCCGAAGTGGCCAAGTACGGTACCGCGCACGTGAAGCGCGCTTATGGCGACTGGACCAGCCATCACCTGAAGACCTGGAAGGAACAGCTGCTCACGCAGTCGATCCAGCCCATCCAGCAATTCGGCTATACCAGCGGCAAGAACGCCACCGACTCGGCGATGATCATCGATGCGATGGATCTGCTGTATTCCGGACGCTTCGATGGTTTCTGCATCGTGTCCAGCGACAGCGACTTCACGCGCCTGGCCGCCCGCATCCGCGAGTCCGGCCTGATCGTCTATGGCTTCGGCGAACGCAAGACGCCCGACCCCTTCGTCGCCGCCTGCGACAAGTTCATCTACACCGACATCCTGGTCAGCAAGCCGGATGAAGAGGCGCCGCTCAAGCCGCGCACCGCAGCGCAGCTCAAACAGGACAGCGGCCTGGTGAACCTGCTGCGCAATGCGGTCGAAGCGGCATCGGACGACGACGGCTGGGCAGGCCTGGGCGGCGTCGGTTCGATCATCACCAAGCAACGCCCGAACTTCGACGCGCGCAGCTATGGCTACAACAAGCTCAGCGAACTGATCTCCGCCACCACGCTGTTCGAGATGGATCGCCGCAGCCCTGGCGAGGGACGCCCGAAAGTGATCTACGTGCGCAACAAATCGAAGAAGCCCGTCGCCCGTGAATAGCGCGGAACCGCTCGTCCGCTTGCTGCGCGATGCGCTGCGCGAGCATCCGGACGGTCCTCTGTGCGTCGCCTACAGCGGCGGTCCCGATTCCACCGCCCTGCTCCATGCGCTCGCCCAACTGCGCGAAGCACGTGCGCGCGGATTGCGCGCCATCCACATCGATCATGGCCTGCACCCGCACAGCTCGGAATGGGCCGAGCATGCGCGGCAGTTCTGCTCGGTGCTTGAGATCGATTGCGCGGTGCTGCGCGTGCAGGTGAATCGGGATCGCGGCGAAGGCCTCGAAGCGGCAGCGCGGCAGGCGCGCTACGCTGCCTTCGAAGGCATGCTGCGCGGCGGCGAATGGCTGCTGCTTGGCCACCACCGCGACGACCAGGCGGAAACCGTGCTGCTCAAGCTGCTGCGCGGCAGCGGCCCGGAAGGCATGGGCGGCATGCGCGCGATGCGTCCGCTTGGCGCGGGGATGCTGTGGCGCCCACTGCTGCAGGCGCCGCGCGCCATGCTGCGCGAGTACACGCAACGGCACCGGCTGCCAGCTGTCGACGATCCTTCCAACGCCGACACACGGCTCTCGCGCAATTATCTGCGCAGCGAGATCATGCCGCGTCTGCTGACGCATTGGCCGCACGCGACCGACGCTATCTTGCACAGCGCCGCGCATCACCGCGCCGCGGCGGACGTGCTGCGCACGCAATGGCTGGCGGCATTCGCGCGTATCCACGACGAAGCGACCGGCAGTCTCGACGCCACGGCCTGGCTCGCCTTGCCCGCAGCGCTGCGCGATCCGCTGCTCGACCACTGGCTGCGCCTGCGCGGACGCAGCGTTCCGACCGTGGCGCAACGTGCGCAGATCGAGCGCCAGCTGCGCGGCCTGCGCGAAGGCCGCGTGCCGTGCATCCACTGGCCACAGACCGATCTGCACATCTGGAAACACCGCCTGTGGGCACTGCCCCCGGCACCAGCGCTGCCTGGTGCATGGCAGGTCGCATGGACCGGAGAGCCACTGGCGCTGCCGGATGGCGGCCGGCTGGAGTGGAGCGGCGCGCCGCTGCGCGAGCCGTTTACCGTGCGACTGCGCCAGGGTGGCGAACGAATCCGCCCGCACGGCGATCGCCACACGCGGGAACTGCGCGACCTGTTCCAGCAGGCAGCCGTGCCACCTTGGCGACGCACGACCTGCCCGCTGATCTACGCTGGCGACACGTTGCTCGGCGTGGCCGACCTGTGGCGCAGCAACGAGGGCGACGCAAGCTTCAGGCAAGCCCATGGGCAGCCACGCTGGCGGCCGGCTGACTGAGCCTTAGGAGAAACGGGCAGTGTTCAGCAGGAATTTCTCCGACCGGGCCTAGCTTTCAGGCGTATTCGACACGCGGAGGCCACACCATGGTCTGCAAGACTCTGCTCAGCACTGCCCTGATCGCCCTGGTCACCGCCTGCGCTACCCTGCCTGCCTGGGCTGGCGGCCCGCCGCCATGGGCGCCGGCGCACGGCTGGCGCGCCAAGCACCACTACACCTACTACCCGGAAGGCGAGATCTACTACGCGCCGGAATCCCGCGTGTGGTTCTGGCTCGACGGCGGCAACTGGCGCAGCGGCGTCAGCCTGCCGATCGATTTCCAGGGTTACGTGCGCAGCGGTGGCGTGAGCATCGAGCTGGATGCCGATCGCCCCTATGCCCGTCATGACTACGTCGTCGAACACTACGGCGGCCATCCGCCGCGCCATGGTCGCGATCGCGACGATCGTGATGATCGCGGCTGGGGTCATGATCGAGACCATGATCGCGACCGTGGTCATGATCGTGATCGCGACCATGACCATGACGGCCACTGAAACGCGCCCGTGCAAGCATGTGCCGAGCCCCGCGCGGATTGATTCCGCGCGGGGGCTGAGTTAGTTTTGCCGGCCATGGCCAAGCCCGCTCCCGTCCCTGCCGAACCCGCGTCTCCCGCCGATTTCGAACACTCGCTGGACGAACTCGAGCAGCTGGTCGCGCGCATGGAGGGAGGCAACCTGAGCCTCGACGATTCACTGGCCTCGTTCGAGCGCGGCATCGGTCTGTATCGGCATTGCCAGCAGGCCCTGGAACAGGCCGAATTGCGCGTGAGGCTGCTGCTCGATCCCGAAGCCCCCGACAGCGCAGAACCGTTTGAACCCGAACTTTGATCTTGGCCCTGCCCTGCAGGCGCTGATCGTCCGCGCCGACCAGGCCCTGTCCCGGGCCCTTCCCGCCGAAGACCTCCCGCCCGCCGAGCTGCATCGCGCCATGCGCTATGCCGTACTGGGCGGCGGCAAGCGCCTGCGTCCGCTGCTGGTGTACGCCGCCGGCCATGCGCTGGGCGAAGACGGCCCCGTACTGGACGCGCCGGCTTGCGCGGTGGAACTGATCCACGCCTATTCGCTGGTGCACGACGATCTGCCGGCGATGGACGACGACGATCTGCGCCGCGGCCGCCCCACCTGCCACATCGTGTTCGGCGAGGCGATGGCGATCCTTGCCGGCGACGCGCTGCAGGCGCTCGCTTTCGAATGGCTGGCCAATGACGAGCACGTCGCCGGCCGCGGGCTGGCGATGCTGCGCATGCTTGGCCGTGCCTGCGGCGCCGAAGGGATGGCTGGCGGCCAGGCGCTGGATCTGGCCGCCGTTGGTCGCACGTTGAGCCTGGCCGAACTGGAACACATGCACGCCTGCAAGACCGGTGCACTGATCCGCGCCTCGGTCGGCCTGGGCGCGCTCGCCGCCGGCGCCGACGACGCGACACTCGCCGCGCTGGATCGCTACGCGCACGCGGTGGGCCTGGCCTTCCAGGTGCGCGATGACATCCTCGATGTGGAAGGCGAGTCGGCCGTGATCGGCAAGACCGCCGGCAAGGATGCCGCCGCCGACAAGCCCACTTTCCCGTCGATCATCGGCCTGGATGCCTCGCGCGCCCGGCTGGAAGCACTCACCGCCATTGCGCTGGAAGCAATCGCCCCGCTCGGCGAACGCGCCGCACTGCTCGAGCGCCTTGCGCTCTACGCCGCCCGCCGGCACCACTGACGGCGCCACCGACACTGGCACGCACAAAAAAAGAGGCAGCCCGAGGCTGCCTCTTTTCATTCCGGCGTCGCCGGCTTATTTGATCAGGCGCAGGCAGAACGGATAGCGATAGCGCTCGCCCTCGTTCGCCTTGATCGTCGCCATGATCACCAGCACCAGCCAGGCGATGCCGATCACGATGCCGGCAGGAATCGCCAGGATCGCACCGATGCCCAGGGTGAGGATGGTGATCAGCAGCAGCACGACGGCGATGATCGCCATGGTGATGTTGAAGTTCAGCGCTTCCTTGGCCTGGTCATCGACGAAGGGCATGGTCTCGCGCTTGATCAGCCAGATCACCAGCGGCCCGATGAAGCAGCCGATGCCGAACCAGTGGCCGGTGAGCAAGGTGCCCAGCAACGCCGAAATGTGGGCGAGCATGGCCCACTGGCGCTCTTCCGGGCTGGGTACGTCCGACGGCGGCGTGGGTTCGCTGGATGACGGCTCTTTGCCGGATGAGGGCTCAACGGACTCGGGTGGAACGCTCATGCGTGCTCTCCTGGTCGTGCGGACGCCGGCGGGCGGCGGTGGCGCCGATGCTAGCAAGCGGCAGGCCCGTTTGCCGAGCCAACCGGCGGCCTATGCCACGGCGCTGCGTCACTCGCCCGCGATGGTCATCCGGTCGACCAGAATGGACCCGGTCAGGAGGTGCGAACGGGGATCCACGTCGCTGCCCACCGCCTGGATACCCATATACATGTCACGCAGGTTGGCGGCGATGGTGATCTCTTCCACCGGGTAGGCGATGCGGCCGTTTTCCACCCAGAAACCGGCGGCGCCGCGGGAGTAGTCGCCCGTGATCGTGTTCACGCCCTGCCCCATCACTTCGGTGACCAGCAGGCCTGTGCCGAGGCGGGCCAGCATGCCTTGGAAATCGTCCTTGCCGCCGTCGGCGGCACCGGCGTCCACCACCAGGTTATGGATGCCGCCGGCGTTGCCGGTGGATTCCAGGCCCAGCTTGCGCGCCGAGTAACTGCCCAGCACGTAGCGCACCAGCACGCCGTCCTCCACCAGAACGCTGTCGCGCGTGGCCACGCCCTCGGCGTCGAACGCGCCCGAGCCCTGCCCGCGCGGCAGCAACGGATGCTCGACGATGCGTATCCAGGAGGGCATGACCGTCTTGCCGGCGTGATCCAGCAGGAAGCTCGCGCGGCGATACAGCGCACCGCCGCTGACCGCGCCGATCAGGTGGCCGATCAATCCGCGGGCGATTTCCGGCGCGAACAGCACCGGGCTCTGCCGCGTGGACAGCCGACGCGCGCCCAGCCGCGCAAGGGTGCGCTGCGCGGCTTTCTCGCCCAGCGCCTCGGCACTTATGAAGTCGCCCGCGCTGCGCACGCTGTCGTACCAGTAATCGCGCTGCATGCCATCGTCGTCGCCGGCGATGAGCGACAACGACAGCGAATGCCGCGTGCCGCGCTCGCGCCCCACGAAGCCATGCGAATTGGCGTACACCGACAGGCTCTCGCCCATCTGCACACTGGCGCCGTCCGAGTTGGTGATGCCGGCGTGCGCCCGGCCGGCGTCTTCGATGCGCCGGCCCAGCTCGATCGCGCGAGGCGTATCGATATCCCAGGGATGCCACACGTCGAGGTCGGGGAACACGGTGGCCATGCGCGCGGGATCGGCGAGGCCGGCGGCGGGATCTTCCTCGGTATAGCGGGCGATCGCGCAGGCCTGGTCCAGGGTGGCCTGGATGGAATCGGGATTGAGGTCGGCGGTGCTGGCCGAACCCTTGCGCTGTCCGAAATACACGGTCAGGCCGAAGCCACGGTCGCGGGTGTGCTCCACCGTCTCGACCTCGCCCAGCCGCACGTTCACGTTCAGCCCGGTGTCGATGCTGGCGGCCACTTCGGCCTGGCTGGCGCCGGCGGCGCGGGCGCGACGGATCACGTCCTGCGCCAGATCGGCAAGGCGATCCAGGTCCTGCTGGCTGCGGTCGGCGGTGACGGGGGTTGCGCTCACGTGGGTTTCCTGAAGGCTGACGGGTAGAATACGCGGCCCGAACCGCGCAGCCTCCCAAGATGGGGGCGCCGCGGCCGATGCAAAGCCTTTCGCCGCGGAGAAGAGCGCCATGGTGCCGGAGACCGGCCTTTATCGTCACTACAAGGGTCAGCCCTACCGCGTCCTCGGCACCGCCCGCCATAGCGAGACGATGGAGCCGCTGGTGGTCTACCAGGCGCTGTATGGCGAGTACGGCCTGTGGGTGCGACCCGCCGCGATGTTCTGCGAGACGGTCGAAGTGGACGGCCGTACCGTGCCGCGCTTCGCCCTGGAGCGCGCGGAACCCGGCATCGCCATCGGTCCGGTCGCCGCCGCGGCCCCCTGACCTACGAAGAGATTGAAGCCGTGAACCGTACCTACACCGACGATCCCGATCACGACTACGGCCCCACGCGCACGCAACAGCGGCGCGACGCGCTGGCCGTGCTCGAGCTCGCCGGCCAGCTGGTGGAGCTGCCGCCTAGCCGCCTCGCCAAGCTCGACCTCCCCGAGGACGTGCTGCGCGAGATCGCCAACACGCGCAAGATCACTTCGCACATCGCGCGCAAGCGCCAGCTCGGCTTCCTCGCCAAGGTGATGCGCAAGCACGACAGCGACGTGTTCGACGGCGTGCGCGCCGCGCTCGGCGAGAACCGCGAACGGCAGCGCCAGGAAACCGCGGCGATGCACCGCCTGGAAGCCACGCGCGACCGCCTGCTCGCCGATGAGGAAAACGCGCTGCCCGAGCTGATTGCGGCGTACCCGCAGCTGGACCGCCAGCACGTGCGCTCGCTGCTGCGCCAGGCGCGCCTGGAACGCGAGAAGAACAAGCCGCCGCGCGCGTATCGCGAGATCTTCCAGTTGCTGAAAGATCTGGCGGCGGGGAGCGAAAGCGATACGGCTCAGACCGCCGAGGGCAGCGGCGACGAAGGCTGAAAACCGTTCGCATCACGAAAAAAAGGGCGCCAGCGGCGCCCTTTTCGTTGAATGACCGCCAGCCGCCGGCATCTCAGGACGCCGTACCGCCCACCGTCATGCCATCCACACGCAGCGTCGGCTGACCCACGCCCACCGGCACGCTCTGCCCGTCCTTGCCGCACACGCCGACGCCTTCGTCGAGCGCCAGGTCGTTGCCGATCATCGACACGCGCGTAAGCACTTCCGGACCGGAACCGATCAGCGTGGCGCCCTTCACCGGCGTGGTGATCCTGCCGTCCTCGATCAGATAAGCCTCACTGGCGGAGAACACGAACTTGCCGTTGGTGATATCCACCTGGCCACCGCCGAAATTCACCGCGTACAGGCCACGCTTGACCGAGCGGATGATTTCTTGCGGATCGTGCTGGCCGGCCAGCATGTAGGTGTTGGTCATGCGCGGCATCGGCAGCTGCGCGAACGACTCGCGGCGGCCGTTGCCGGTCGGCTGCATGCCCATCAGGCGCGCGTTGAGTTTGTCCTGCATGTAGCCCTTGAGGATGCCGTCCTCGATCAGCGTGGTGCATTCGGTCGGCGTGCCCTCGTCGTCGATGCTCAGCGAGCCGCGGCGGCCGGGCAGCGTGCCGTCGTCCACGACGGTGACACCGGGCGCGGCCACGCGCTGGCCGATGCGGCCGGCGAACGCCGAGCTGCCCTTGCGGTTGAAGTCACCCTCCAGGCCATGGCCGATGGCCTCGTGCAGCAGCACGCCCGGCCAGCCCGGGCCCAGCACCACGGTCATGCTGCCGGCCGGCGCGTCGACGGCTTCCAGATTGACCAGCGCCTGCCGCACCGCCTCGTCGGCGAAGGCCAGCGCACGGCCGTTCTCGAGCAACTCGCGATAGCCGTAACGTCCGCCACCGCCAGTGTGCGCCTGTTCGCGGCGGCCATTCTGCTCGGCGATCACGTGAATGCTCAGGCGCACCAGCGGGCGCACATCGGCGGCGAGCGTGCCGTCGGACGAGGCCACCAGCACGGTATCCATGGTGGCGGCGAGGCTGACGATCACCTGCTTCACGCGCGGGTCGCGCGAACGGGCATAGGCATCCACTTCGCGCAGCAGGGCGATCTTGTCGGGATTAGGCAGGCTTTCCACCGGGTCGATCGCCGGATACAGCTGGCGGGCACCGTGCAGCGCCAGCGGCTTGCCGGCGCCGTTGCCGCCATGGGCGATGGCGCGCGCCGCGCGCGAGGCCTCCAGCAGCTGCGGCAGCACGATCTCGTCCGAATAGGCGAAGCCGGTCTTCTCGCCGGCGATCGCGCGCACGCCCACGCCTTGCTCGATCGAATGGCTGCCGTCCTTGACGATGCCCTCTTCCAGCACCCACGACTCGCTGCGCGAATGCTGGAAATACAGGTCCGCCGCGTCGATGGAGGGGCCCATCAGCTGGTTGAACACGCGGTCGAGGTCGGTGGCGGCCAGGCCGCCCGGCGCCAGCAGCCGGCGCTCGGCCAGAGCGATGAGTGAATCCATGAGGTGGTGTGCCATGTATGCGGGGGATCAACTCTAGCAAGTGGGGCCCGCTGGCACCCATTTAAAGCTGTGACGGAACCGTTACCATGCCCCGACCGGGCCGGGAGCCGGCCCTGCGACGAACGTGAAGGACCACCGATGAGCGATTTCTCCAAGCGCGAGCTGGCCAAGAAGGTGATCGACCGCACCGTCAAGGCGCCGGTCGACGACACCCGCGAATGGCTGCACCGCGACGGCGAGCTGAAGCCAGGCCTGGGCAAGATCAGCAGCATGATCGCCCTGTCGCTGGGCTTCCTCAGCCTGCTGGGCGTGCTGGCGTTCCATTTCCCCCAGTACCTGACCACCCCGGACCTGCGCCATCGCTACTCGGTGGACCTGCTGCGCCAGCTGCTGCTGGGCGCGTTGCTGATCGCCGGCGGCATCTCGCTGGGCAACGTCATCCTCGGCCGCATGCGCAACATCAATATCGTGGCGTTTGCGCTGGTGGTGATCGCCACCGCACTGGGCGGCTCGCGCGTACCGGTCGGCAACTTCCCTGAGCACACGCCCTACATCGGCCTGGACTGGTTCATCCTGGACCTGCTCGGCTCCACCCTGATCTTCGTGGTCATCGAGAAGCTGTTCCCGCTGTACAAAGGCCAGACGCTGTTCCGCAAGGAATGGCAGACGGATCTGAAGCATTTCGCGGTGAACCACTTCATCGTCGGTCTGGTGCTGCTCGTGGTGAACTTCCTGCTGCACCACCTGTTCGCCTGGCTGGTCAGCAGCGGCTTCCAGCAGGCCGTACGCGATATTCCGTTCGTGCCGCAGCTGCTGCTGTGCATCTTGATTGCCGACCTCGCGCAGTACTGGACGCACCGGGCGTACCACGAGGTGCCGTTCCTGTGGAAATTCCACGCCGTGCATCACAGCGTGAAGACCATGGACTGGCTGGCCGGCTCGCGCCAGCACATGCTCGAGCTGATCTTCACGCGCGTATGCGTGCTGGCGCCGCTGTACATCCTGGGCTTCAGCGAGGGCGTGATGAACGCCTACATCATCGTGGTCGGCTTCCAGGCGGTGTTCAATCACGCCAACGTGCATCTGCCGTGGGGGCCGCTGAAGTACCTGGTGGTCACGCCGGACTTCCACCATTGGCACCACGCCTCAGACGACGAGGCGATCGACAAGAACTACGCCGCGCACTACGCGTTCCTCGATTACGTCTTCGGCACCGCGGTGAAGTCGGACAAGAAATTCCCGGAGAAGTACGGCGTGGTCGGCGACTACATGCCGGACGGCTTCGTGCGCCAGCAGCTGTTCCCGTTCCGCGGAAGTACCAAGCCCGCGGAGCCGACGGCCGAAACCTGAGCCGACCTCAGCGTCCCGCGCTCGATGCGGGCGCGGGCGCCTCCGTCTCGGTCGGCGCAGCCGGCAGGTTCTTCTTTTCCACCAGCGAAATGTCCGGCTTATCCCAGCTGCCGCCGATGTGATAGCGCGCGCTGGCGACGCGGTTGATGCCGCGCCCGAGCAGCCCCTGCGCCACGAAGCCCGCGGCGGCGCCGAGCGGGCCGGCCACCACGGCGCCCACGATGGGCAAGCTGTTGCCCACGTGCGGAATCACCAGCACCTGCTGGTCGTAGTCCTTGGTGCGCAAGCCGGTGCGTCCCTTGATGGTGATCTCCACGGCCGGGCCGCGCATCTGCAGGTTGTCGGTCGTGGCGTTGCCGTCGGCGAGCACGAAATCGCCCTGGATCGAATCGAAGGCGAGTCCTTTGCTGAACACGTCGCCGAAATCCAGCGTGAGACGGCGCGGCAGCTCCACCACCGAGACCAGGCCGAACAGGCGGCCCACGCCGGGAGCGACCTCGGGAATGCTGCCGTCGGTCACCTGCATGCTCAGCTTGCCGTCCATGTTGGCCAGCTCCATCGCCGACGGCGCACCGGGCCAGCTCGCGTCCAGGTGCGCGCGCGTCTTGCCGCCGTTGAACAGCCCGGCGAAGCCGAACGCGGCGAGCATGTCGCCGAGGTTCTCCGCCGCGAAGTCGATGCGCAGGTGGCTGCGACTGCTGGTGGCAGTGCCGTCCCAGTCGCCGCTGCCGCTGATCTGCACGCTGCGCGACAGCGCGCGCAGCTGGTCGATATGCATGCCGCGATCGGTCGGCCAGGTTTCCAGGCGCGCTTCGCCGAGCTTGGACTCCCCGAAACGCAGGTCGCCCACCCACAGATGGAACGGCGGCAGCGCCGACGGCGTGATGCCGGTATTGGCCGGATCCGGCTTCGGCGCATTGACCTGGGTATCCCCGCCAGGCTTGGCATCGCCGCCGGTCTTGGGCCAGTACAGGCGCTGCAGACGCGCAGTGACGCCGCGCTTGTTGAGATCTTCCGAAGGCACCGTGAAGCGGCCGGCGATGTCGGCACTGTCCACGTCGACCGTCAACTGCCCCGGCTGAGGCGTCGCCTGCACGCGCATGGACGGGAAGGGATGGCCGAACACCTCCGCCTGATCCGCCGTGACGTCGATGCTCTCCAGGCCCGGCCCTTCGCCGCCGCTGCCGCCGACCGCCTGCTGCACCCAGCCGGTCACATCCAGCCTGGCGGCGCGTCCGCGCACGCGGATGCCTTTGTCCGGCACCGTATCGGGCATGCGCGTGCCGAACATGAAGGTGGCGGCGAGCGGGTGCTTGTCGTCGGGCAGGCGGAAGCGCTGGCGCATCACCTGCCCGACCGCGATCTGCAGGTCGCCGCCCTGCACCGGCAGGCTCAGCGACAGGTGCAGCGGCAAGCTGCCGTCCGCGGATTTCTTCAGCGGCGTGGGCAGGTCCAGCGACATGCCGGCCAGGTTCGTGTCGAGCGTGAGAATCTGTGCGGCGTTGGCGACCGAGGCTGGACGCACGATGTCGAAACCCACCGTGGTGTCACTGCGCCCGTTCGACACACCCTTCAGCCAGTCGAGCTGCGGCATGCCCTGCACCAGTTCGCCCATGCCATAGCGGCCGCTGAGGCGGGCGGAGAACTCCGTTTCCGGCCGGCCGGTCGCCGCCGCGATGGCAATGTCCAGTTTGGACGGCTGGCCGCGGAAGCTCGTGTCGAGCGGCCCGGCATGAAAGCCATGCCCATCGAACGTGGCCGAACCATTGATCTTGTCGAGCTTGAGGTTCCAGTCCGGCGCGTTGAGATCGACGTCCTTCAACGCCGCATTGCCGGTCAGGAGGAAGTTCTTCGCGTCCTTTACCGGCAGCGACAAATGGAAATCGAACGTGCCACTGCCGCCGAGGCTGAGCTTGCCCAGCGCATCGGCCTGCCGGCTGCCGATCGGGCTGCGGCGCACGAAGTCGATCAGGCTCGCGCCGCTGCCACTGCCGTTGACGTTGAGATCGAGCGTGGTGTTGGCGAAGTCGGGGATCAGCGCCACCGCACGCTCGGCCTTCACCCCCAGCGACTGGCCGCCGCTGGCTTCCACCAGCATGCCGTTGTTGACGAAGCTGGCGACCGCGGTGACGCCTTCGGCGCGCGGCCAGTCCTTGCCATAGTCCAGGGAGAGATCGCTGAGCTCGGCACGTGCCTCGAAGCGGCCTTCGTTGTGATGGAACGGCCAGTCGGCCAGGTCGCCCCGCACCAGTATGTCGCCATGGTCGACCCGGCCGGCGACCAGCGCGCGGTCCAGCCATTCGATGGCCGAAGGCGACATGGAGTCGATCGGCCAGAACAGCTTCGCCGCGTCCATATCCGCATGGTCGAGCGTCGCATAAAGATCCAGGAAGGGGCGCCCGCCGGCGTCGTGCAGGCGGATCTCGCCGCGTGCGTGGCCGCCGAAACCGGCACCGTCGAACGCCAGCGGCTCGATGCCGACATGCCAGTCGCCGTCCTCGTGCCACAGCGCAAAGCTGCCGGCCAGGCGTGACAGCACGAAGGGCTTGCGGAAGGTATGCGGGAAGCGCAGCACGGTGGCCTGTGCAGGCACTTCCACGGACAGCGCGCCCGCGTCGCCGCGCACGGTCCCATCGAGCTGATCGATGCCTGGCAGCTTGCCGACCGCATCGATGCCCAGGCCGGTGAAAACGACATTCGCGCTCGCCAGACCATCGGCGCGGGTCCAGCGCAAAGCCGCATGATCGAGCTTGCCGCGCGGCTTGCCGGTACCCAGCCATTGCGCCATGCCCGGAGACAGCCCCGGCTTCAGCGCCGCCCAAGGCAGCAGCGCGCCGAGCTGCAGATGGCGCGCGGCAATCAGCGCCTCCTCGGCGTGGCCATCGCTGCCATTGCGTACGTCCAACGCCAGCGCGCCGCCGTCGTCGGCCCCCCAGCGCACACGGAAGCCCTGCTCCGTCTTGTTCATATCGCCCAGCGCATGCAGCGAAGCCACGCGCGTCTGGTGGCCGTCCGGACTGGTCAATGCCAATCCGTCGAGATCGAAGCGGGTGAGGTTGCGCACCACTTTGGCATCGCGCCAGTCCAGCCAGCTGGCAAACGTGCCGCGACCGTCGTCCACGGTATAACCGCCCAGATCGACGCCGGCGGCGAACGCGTGCAGGTCGACGTCGCGTCCGGCGATCCACAGACGGCCATCCGCGCCGTCGTCGCGGAAACTGCCGGCGCCGCGCAGTTCGCCAGCCACGCCCTCGCGCTGCAGGATCGCGCCCACGCGCACCCGGCCGCCCTGGCGACTCACACGCAATTGCCTGGCCAGCAGCGCGTAGTGTTTGCCGGTGCTTTCGTCGGCCATGTCCAGGCGCAGATCGCGCAGCCACAGTTCCACCGACAGGCGGCCGAAGGCTGGATTCTGCCGCTCGCCACCGCCGGCCAGGCCGATGCCGTTGACGTGCCAGCTGCCGTCCTTGCCGCGCGACAGATCCAGCTGCAAGCCGCGCACGCGCATGTTGAGCAGATGGCGCGACGGCATCAGCCAGCCGCCGAGGTCGAGCTTGAGTTCGGTCTCCGGAATGCGCAGCGGGCTCTCGCCCTCGCCCGCCACCACCACGTCGCGCATCACGAACAGCGGGCCCGAGGGTTCCCAGCGCCCTTCCAGCGAAGCGAATGTGACCTGCCGCTGCAACTGCTTGCTGAGCTGCGCCGCCACCCATTGCGGATGGCTGGCGAGCGTCGGCAGCACCAGCTGGATCAGGCCGGCCAGCACCGCCAGGCCGATCACGGCCACGCCCGCGACCCAACCTGCGGCGCGGGCGATCAGATGCAGCCGCTGGCGCGCGACAACATTCACCGCGGGCTCACGCCACGCGGCGAATTACAAGAGAACCACATCGAACTGTTCCTGCGAATAATGCTCTTCGGCCTGGAAGCGTATGCTTTTGGAGATGAACTCTTCCAATTCCGCCACGGCCACGGATTCCTCTTCGAGGATGCGCCCGACCACTTTCGGGCTCGCCATCACCAGCAGTTTCTCGGCGTTGAACTGGCGTACCGCGCGGGTGATTTCGCGGAAGATTTCGTAGGTCACCGTCTCCGAAGTCTTCACCGTGCCGCGCCCGCCGCAGGCCGGGCACGGCTCGCACAGCTGGCGCTCGAGACTCTCGGTGGTGCGCTTGCGGGTCATTTCCACCAGGCCCAGCGCGGACATCGGATACACCGTGGTCTTGGCGTGATCGCGCTGCAGGCCTTTCTCCAGCATGCGCAGCACCTGGCGCTTGTGCTCCTCGTCGGTCATATCGATGAAATCGATGATGATGATGCCGCCGAGGTTGCGCAGCCGCAGCTGCCGCGCGGCCGCCTGCGCGGCCTCCAGATTGGTGCGGTAGACCGTTTCCTCCAGGTTGCGCGTGCCGAGGTAGCCGCCGGTATTGACGTCGATGGTGGTCATCGCCTCGGTCTGGTCGACGATGAGGTAGCCGCCGGATTTGAGCGGCACCTCCTTCCTCAGCGCGCGCTGGATCTCGTCCTCCACGCCGTACAGGTCGAAGATCGGCCGCTCGCCCGAGTAATGCTCGACGCGATCATCCAGGCTGGGCATGAACTTGTGCACGAACTTGACGACCTTCTCGTAGGTCTCGCGCGAGTCCACGCGCACCTTCTCGATGTCGTCGTTGAGCATGTCGCGCAAGCTGCGCAGCGGCAGCGAGAGCTCTTCGTACACGCGGTCGCCGACCTTGGCCTTGGCGATGTTCTCCTGCACTACGCGCCACACCTTGCCCAGGTAGGTGACGTCGAAGGCGAGCGACTCGGCGGTCTGCTCTTCGGCGTTGGTGCGCACGATGTAGCCGAGCGGGTTTTCGCCGATCAGCGAGGTCATCACCTCTTTCAGGCGCTGGCGTTCGGCCTCGTCCTCGATGCGCGCGGAGATGCCCAGCGTGCGCGCGTGCGGCAGCAGCACCAGGTAGCGCGAGGGAATCGACAGATGGGTGGACAGGCGTGCGCCCTTGGTGCCGATCGGGTCCTTGACCACCTGCACCACGATCTCCTGGCCCTCGTGCACCAGCTCGCTGATCGATGGCGTATGGCCGTTGCCGGCCGGCGTCACCTCGGCGCCCTCGGCGTTCGGCGGCAGCGGCGGGCGCACGATGTCCGAGGCATGCAGGAATGCCGCGCGCTCCAGGCCGATGTCCACGAATACGGCCTGCATGCCGGGCATGACCCGCTGCACCCGGCCCTTGTACACGTTGCCCACGTAGCCGCGACGGGAGGCTCGCTCGACATGCACTTCCTGGAGCATGCCGTTTTCCACGACGCCGACGCGCGTCTCGCGCGGCGTCACATTGATCAGGATCTCTTCACTCACCGAACACTCCCCTCTCGGAGGGCCTTTATAGCGGCTGGGCGGACGGGCGTCGATGCGCCAGTACGCACGAAAGATACGCGACCGCTTCGGTCCGCTAAGCTGCGCCCCAGATCCGGTTCAGCCACTACACGGGGGGAACATGAAGCTGCTGCTGGTCGAGGACTCCGAGCGCCTGCGCGCCACCCTCAGACATGGTTTACAGGGCGCAGGTTTCACGGTGGATGCGGCCCAGGACGGGGTGGAGGCCAAGAACTACCTGGATAGCTTCGACTTCGACCTGGTCGTGCTGGATCTGATGCTGCCGCGCATGGACGGCATTGCTGTACTGAACAGTCTTCCCAGCGGCGGCCAGCGTCCCCGCGTGCTGGTGCTATCGGCGCGCGACCAGGTGGCCGATCGCATCGAAGCGCTCAACGCCGGCGCCGACGACTACATGATCAAGCCGTTCTCCTTCGACGAGCTGGTGGCGCGCCTGCACGCGTTGTCCCGCCGGCCGCAGGAGGCGCAGCCGGCAGTGCTGACGCACGGCCCCCTGTCCTGGGACCCGCGCTCGCACGGTGCCAGTGTCAATGGGGAGCCGCTTGTGCTGACCCCGCGCGAGTTCGCCGTGCTGGGCCTGCTGCTGCGCCATCGGGGACGGGCCTTCACCCGCCAGGAAATCCTCGAGCGCACCGCCGGCAGCGACACCGACGTGTCCGACCGCAGCGTGGAGGTGCTGGTATTCGGCCTGCGCCGGAAGCTGGACGCGGCGGGCCTCAAGGGCCTGATCGAAACCCGCCGGGGAGCTGGCTACCTGATTCCATGATCCTGGGCTCCCTCTCCAACCGCGTCACCCTGCTGCTCCTGGCGTCGAGCCTGGCCGTCATGGGCGGGGGCGCGCTGGTGATGGATTGGCAGATGGATATGGAAATGGAGGTGCGCTACCGGCAGGCCTTGCTGGCCCAGGCTCGCGCTCTGGCCGCCATGATCGAGCTGGAGCAGGACGCGCCCGACAGCTACTCCCGCGCCAATCTGCTAGCCGGCGAAGGTCCGGCCTTCTACGAGCTGCGCTGCGAGGGCCTGCCGCCCCTGCGCAGCGAGCCGCCGCCGCCCACCGTGCCGGCGGGCTGGCCCGCGGCGGCCGCGCGGCAGCCGCAGTACAGCCGCCTGGAAGCCCACGGCCTGCGCCTGGGCGGCGTGATGTTCACCTTCAACATGCCGGTCAGCGTGGCCCGCGACGCGGCCAGCGGCACCGGCCGCCGCGCTGCCGCAACCGAGCGTAGCTGCGCCCTGGTCTACCAGCAGGACCGCGAGCCTTTCGAGCAGATCCTGCTGGCACTGGACTGGATCCTGGCGCTGGGCCCGGCGCTGGCGCTAGGCATCGCTCTGGTGGCGGTGCCGTTGGTCGTGCGGCGCGGCCTGCGGCCGGTACGCGCCCTTGTCGCGCGCATGGCCGCGATCGGCCCCAGCGCGCCCGGCGAACGCCTCGACCCCAGCGGCCTGCGCGAGCTGGACCCGCTGATCGCCCGCTTCAACGAAGTGCTGGACCGCATGGATGAAGGCCTCGCCCGCGAGCGCCAGTTCGCCAGCGGCCTGGCCCACGAGACCCGCACCCGCCTGGCCGAGCTGCGCGCGCTGACCGAAGTGGAAGCGCGCTACCCCAGCGGCCGCAGCCTGCCGGAACTGCTCGGCGAAGTCGGCCAGATCAGCGCGGAACTGGAAGCCACCGTCACCGCGCTGCTGCTGCTCACCCGCCTGCAAGGCGGCCTGGAGCACCCGCACCCCCAGCCGCTGGCGCTCGGTCCCTGGCTGGAGCGGCTGGCGCTGCGCCATCGCCACGCGGCTGCGGCTCGCGGCGTGACTCTGGAACTGCGGCTGGAGCAGAGCGGCGTCCTGGACACCGACCCCGGCTTGCTCGAACTGGTCGTCGGCAACCTGCTCGGCAATGCCTGTGCCTATGCCCCGGAGGGCGATACCGTCCACCTGCGCGCGGAACCCCACGCCATCCAGATCGACAATGCCGCCCCCACGCTGCAGCCGGCTGACCTGCCCAGCCTCGGCCAGCGCTTCTGGCGCAAGCAGCCCGAGCACACCGGGCATGCCGGCCTCGGCGTAGCGCTGGCCCTGGCGGCGGCCCATGCCCTGGAGCTGCGCCTTAGCTTCGACCTGGACGGCGCCCAACGGCTGCACGCGAGATTGGACTGGGATTAAGGCGCTTTTCGCGCTACCTCCGCGCGCTGCCGGGAAAGACGCGTGGTCGGCAGGC
This sequence comes from Dyella sp. CR10, assembly GCF_055814425.1. NCBI lineage: Bacteria > Pseudomonadati > Pseudomonadota > Gammaproteobacteria > Lysobacterales > Rhodanobacteraceae > Dyella > Dyella sp. CR10. The sequence continues at coordinate 714,888 of NZ_CP185986.1, read as the reverse complement.
AATCGGGAAACTCCCGCTGCACGAAGGCGACCAGCCCTTCGCGGATGCGGCAGCGCAGGTCCCAGCCTTGCCCGGAATCGGCGGAGCTGACCAGGGCGCGCAGTTGCATCGCACGTTCGCCGGCCTCTACCACTTGCAGCACGCACACGCGCCCGTCCCATTCCGGCGCTTCGCGACACAAGCGCTGCAGCTCGTTGCGCAGCGGCGCGACCGGCAGACGATAGTCGACCCATAGAAACACCGTGCCGATCAGTTGCGCGGTGCGGCGGGTCCAGTTCTCGAACGGGTTCTCGATGAAGTAGTTCAGCGGCACCACCAGGCGGCGCTCGTCCCAGATCCGCACCACGACATAGGTACCGGTGATCTCTTCGATGCGGCCCCACTCGCCTTTGACGATCACCACATCGTCGAGGCGGATCGGCTGCGTCAGCGCAATCTGCAGGCCGGCGATCAGATTGCTCAGCACCGGCTTGGCCGCAATGCCCAGCGCCAGCCCGGCCAGGCCGGCAGATGCCAGCAGGCTGGCGCCGAACTGGCGCACGCCGGGAATCGTCATCAGTACGGTGGATATCCCCGCCAGAACCACCAGCACCATGGCCGCCCGCCCGACCACGCGCACCTGGGTGACCACGCGGCGTGCATGCAGGTTGTCGGCGTAGTCGATCGGATGCAGGCGGATGGTCAGGTCTTCCAGCGCGCCGATGCAGCGCACGATCAACCAGGTCGTATTGGCAATCAGCGCCACCAGCAACAGGTGATTGACGCCGTCCAGCCAGCGCAGCAAGTCCAGATCGGGCGTAATGCGCAGCGCGACCGCCATGGTGAGCAGCGGCACCAGCCATTCCATCGGCCCGGTGGCGCGGCTGACCATGCCGTAGGCGGCAGGGTGCCGATGCGCCAGCCGTCGCAACAGCGCGTACGCCACGCGGCGCAGCACGAAGGCGATCGCCAGCGCCACCGCCACCGTGATGCCGAGGCGGCCCAGCGGATGGTCGTTCCAGAAGCTGGCGAGATCGATAGCCATGGCCACAACGGTGCCTACCCTGCCGCAGGCCATGTCCATGGCGCGTGGTCGGCGCATGAACGTCACACGCATGAACGCTAAAGTAGCCGCCATGCAACCGGATCCCATTCTGCTGGCCTGGAGCGGCGGCAAGGACTGCCTGATGGCCTTGGACCGCCTGCGGCGCGAGCCCCGCTGGCAGCCAGCCGGCCTGCTCGCCACGGTCAATCGCACCTACCAGCGCGTCGCCATGCACGGCACGCGGCGCGACGTACTGCGCGCGCAGGCGGAGGCCATCGGCCTGCCCCTGCTTGAAGTGGAACTGGATTGGCCTGGCAGCAATGAGGCCTACGAAGAAGCGCACGCCAAAGCCCTGGCCGAGGCGCGTAGGCGTTGGCCAGGCATCCGGCATTGTGCGTTCGGCGATCTGTTTCTCGCCGACGTGCGCGATTACCGCGTGCGACAGCTCGGACGCGAAGGATGGCGGGCCATCTTTCCGTTGTGGGGCGAAGACACCGCGGCGCTGGCGCGTCATTTCGTCGGCGCGGGCCATCGCGCCATGCTGTGCTGTGTCGACACGCAGCAGCTGGACGCCGCGTTCTGCGGACGGCCGTTCGACAACGCGCTGCTGGATGCGCTGCCGGCCGGCGTCGATCCCTGCGGCGAGCGTGGCGAGTTCCACACGCTATGCCATGACGGCCCGCTGTTCCGGCGTCCGCTCGCCTTGCGCCGCGGTGAATCCACGCTGCGCGACGGACGTTTCCAGTACACCGATTTCCTGCTCGCCAATGCATCCGCTTGAACGCGCGCACATCCTGCCCGACGTGCTGCAGCCGGGCCTCTCGCTGGTGTTCTGCGGCACCGCGGCCGGCCGGCGTTCGGCCGACGAGCAGGCCTATTACGCGCATCCCGGCAACATGTTCTGGCGCGCACTGTTCATGGCCGGATTGACGCCTCGCTTGCTCGCACCCGCGGAATACCCTTTGCTGTCCGGCTATGGCATCGGGCTGACCGACCTGTCCAAGCAGCATGTCGGCAACGACGACGAACTGCCGCGCGATGCCTTCGACCTGCCCGCGCTGTGCGCGAAGATCGAGCGCTATACGCCCGGCGTCCTAGCCTTCACCAGCAAAGCCGCCGCACGCGCCGCGCTGGGACGCGCGGCGGATTATGGGCTGCAACCGGAACGCATCGGCGCCAGCCGCCTGTTCGTACTGCCTTCGCCCTCCGGTCAGGCGCGCGGGCATTGGGATCTCGCGCCATGGCTGGCGCTGTCGGTGCTTATCGGAGTGCGCCCGGACGGCATGGCCGAAGAGAGCCGCCGTGCCTAGGGTGCGCGGCACTCGCGCATAACTTCTCCACACAAGGATTCGCCATGCTCAAAGGAAGTTGTCACTGCGGCGCGGTCACCCTGCAGGTCGAAGGCACTCCCGCGCAGGTCATGGAGTGCAATTGTTCGCACTGCAGCCGCAAGGGCTATCTGTTGTGGTTCGTGCCACGCGACGAAGCGCGCGTGCAGGCCGAGGAAGGCGCCCTCGGCACCTACCACTTCAACAAGCATGCGATCGACCACCACTTCTGCCTTCGCTGCGGCTGCGCGCCGTATGCGATGGGCACAGCGCCGGACGGCAAGGCGATGATCGCAATCAACGCGCGCTGCCTCGAAGACATCGACCTGGCCGCGCTCAAGCGCATCCCGGTCGACGGCCGCCGTTACTGAAACCCGAAAAACGCATCGCCCCGGCGGACCGGGGCGGTGCAAAACGAACGACGACATTCAATCGATCGGCGTGTGCCGGTACTTGATCACGTCGCGCTCCTGCACCAGCGGCGCCTTGTTGTTCCAGGCCTGGCGGATGTAGGTGACCACCGATGCGACCTCGCTGTCTTTCAGCTGCTGCGCGAACGGCGGCATCGAATACGGGCGCGGGTTGTCCCGGGTGGCTGGCGGGAAGCCGCCCAGCAGAACCACGCGGATCGCGTTGATGCCGGTCGGCTCGTTGACCGAGGAGTTGCCGCTGAGCGGCGGATACACGCCTGCGACGCCGTTGCCGTCCTTGCCGTGGCAACTGGCACAACGCTGCTCGTATATCTTCGAGCCCTCGGCAAGCATGGCCGTGGTATCGAGCGGAGAAGGCTCATACGACACGCGCGGGCGCGCCGGCAGCGATTGCAGATACGTCGCGATGGCCTGCAGGTCTTCGTTGCTCATGTGCTGCGTACTGCGTGCCACGACCTCGGCCATCGGGCCGAACGCGGTGCCCTTGGCAGACTGGCCGGTCTTCAGCAGGTCGACGATGTCCTTTCCGCTCCAACCCTCGAGGCCGCCGTTGGCCTGCGTGCTGAGGTCTGGTGCGTACCAGTTCTGCACCGGGATCTGGCCGCCGGACAGCGCCTGATCGTTGCGCATGCCGCCGAGCGCGTCGCGCGCCACGTGGCACTCGTTGCAATGCCCCAGGCCCTGCACGAGGTAGGCGCCGCGATTCCATGCCGCGGATTTCGTGGCATCGGTCGTGTACTCGCCTTCCTGGAAGTACAGCGCGCGCCAAGCCTTCAACGTGTTGCGCACGCTGTAGGGGAAACCCAGTCCCAGCGGTCTGGCCTCCTGGCGCACCGGCGGCAGCGACTGCAGGTAGGCGAAGATCGCCAGCGCGTCGTCGCGCGACACCTTGGTGTAGGAGGTATAGGGGAAGGCCGGATAGAGGAATTCGCCCTGCCGGTTCACGCCGCTGTGCAAGGCGCGCCAGAACGCCTCGAAGCTCCAGTCGCCCAGGCCGGTCGCGCGATCGGGTGTGAGGTTGGGCGCCGGCACGTCGCCGAACGGCGTGCCGACCACGCGGCCGCCGGCGAAGCGGGTGCCGCCCTGTTCGGTATGGCAGGACGCGCAATCGCCCGCGACGGTGAGGTATTCGCCCTTGGCGATCAGCGCGGGATCCTTGAGCGCGGCCGCGTCCAGCTTGCTCGCCTCGCGCGACACCGGCTGCCCGCCGCCGCGCAGGAACAGCCACCCCGTCAGCCCGAGGCCGACGAGCACCACCGCGATCAGACCGATACGGAAAACCTTCATGCGCCATCCCCTTCGCCGAGCACGCCACAACGTAGCGGCGGCTTGATCGTGCCGGCCGGCTGCGCATGCATGTCCGACGGCAGCTCGCGGCTGGCCAGCCATGCGGAGACCGCGCTGATGTCGTCGGCGCTCAGGCGGTTGGCGATCTGCGCCATGCAGTCCGGCGCCACGGTGGCCCGTGTCTTGGTGCGCCAGGAACCGAGCTGGGAACTCACGTAGTCATAAGGCAGGCCGACCAGGCCGGGCACATCCGGCTGCACGCCGGTGAGCTGCGTGCCGTGGCAGGCGGCGCATGGCGGAATCTGGCGTGACGCATCGCCCTGCGTGGCCAGAGCTTCGCCGCGCTTGAGCTGCTCCGGCGACAGACGCGGCAAGGGCGAGCGCACATAAGGCACCTCCTGCGTGGCGAAGTACTCGGCGATCTCGTGCATGTACTCGGGCGACAGATGGCGCACCGTGTATTCCATCGGACCGTATTTGCGCAGGCCGTCCTGAAAATCCTTCAGCTGGCGAGCGAGATAACCCGCCGGCTTGCCGGCGAGGCGCGGGAAGAACCCGCTCTCCGGGGTGCCCTCGCCATGCGCGCCGTGGCAAGCGGTGCAGCTGGCGATGCGCTGCTTGAGCGTGTCGGGCACGGCGGGTGCCGCTTCCGTCGCCTGGGCATGCGCGGTACCGGCAAAGCCGGCGACGGCGAGCAACAGGACGGCGGTGCACACACGCCGGGCCTGGCACAGCAGGGCTCTCGTATCCATCGCTGGATTATAGGCGCCGCCCTGCGCTTCGCCGGCGCGGAAGCCGCTAAGCTGCCGCCTCGCGACATCATGCCGCGCCCAGGAGACCGCCGTGCCCCGCCTGCCGCTTTCGCTATCGCTCGCCGCGACCCTTTTCGCCAGCTCCGCGCTGACCGCCCAGGAGGCCGAACCCTCATTGGCCTGGGCGTCGATCAAGGATTTGCATCAGCGCATGGATACTGGCCAGTTGCGCAGCGAAGCGCTCACGCGCCTGTTCCTGGACCGGATCCGCCGCATCGATCAGGACGGCCCCGCGCTGAAGTCGGTGCTGCAGACCAATCCGGATGCCCTGCAACTGGCCACCCAACTCGACAGACAGCCATCGAAGGGCGCGTTGCACGGCATCCCCGTGCTGCTGAAAGACAACATCGATACCGGCGACCGCATGCTCACCACCGCCGGCTCTCTGGCATTGGCCGACGCACCGCCGGCCTCGCACGATGCGGGCCTGGTGGCACGGCTGCGCAAGAGCGGCGCCCTGATTCTCGGCAAGACCAACCTCAGCGAGTGGGCCAACATGCGCTCAAGCCATGCCAGCAGCGGCTGGAGCGCACGTGGCGGACAGACACGCAATCCGTATGCGCTGGACCGGAACCCATGCGGCTCCAGCGCGGGCTCCGGCGCTGCGGTGGCCGCTGGCCTGGCGACGGTGGCGATCGGCTCCGAAACGGACGGCTCGATCATCTGCCCTGCTGCGGCCAACGGCATCGTCGGCATCAAGCCGACCGTCGGCCTGGTCAGCCGCAGCGGCATCATCCCGATCAGCCACAACCAGGACACGGCAGGCCCGATGGCGCGCAGCGTGGCCGATGCCGCCGCCGTACTCGGCGCGATCGCCGGCAGCGACCCGCGCGATCCGGCCACGGTCGAGGCCGATCGACATGCCACCGACTACACGCGCTTCCTCGATCCCGATGGCCTCAAAGGCAAGCGCATCGGTGTGGTGCGCCAGCTCGCCGGTGCGGAACCGAACGCCGATCGCGTTCTCGAGCAATCCATCGCGCTGATGAAAGCGCAGGGCGCGGTGATCGTGGACCCGGTGGAAATCCCGCACCTGAAGGAGCTGGGCGACGCGGAGATGACCGTGCTGCTTTACGACCTGAAGCACGACATGCAGGCCTATCTCGCCACGCGCACCGGCACGAAGATGAAAACGCTGGAAGACCTGATCGCCTTCAACAAACACGAGGCCGATCGCGAGATGCCCTGGTTCGGCCAGGAACTGTTCGAACAGGCGCAGGCGAAGGGGCCGCTGACCGATCGGACCTACGTCGAAGCCCAGGCGAAGGCACGGCGGCTGGCCGGCCCTGAGGGTATCGATGCGGCGCTGGCCAAGGATCACCTGGATGCACTGCTCGCGCCGTCCTGGGGGCCCACTTTCGTGACGGACCCGGTGCTCGGCGATCACGTGGTCAGCGGCGACCCGACCGTCGGCGGCGCCTCACAGCCCGCGGCGGTGGCCGGCTATCCGTCCATCACTGTGCCGGCCGGCTTCGCTCATGACTTGCCGGTAGGCATCGTGCTGTTCGGCGCCAGGTGGAGCGAACCGACGCTGATCGCCGTTGCTTATGGCTTCGAGCAACACGCCAAGGCGTGGCAGCCGCCGAAGTTCCTCGACACGGTGGGCGGCAAGCCGGTGCTCGCGGACGAGGCGGGTCGATAAGCGAAAGCCGGCTTGCCGGAAACAGCGAAGGGGCGCCGTCGCGCCCCTTCGTTCGAACGCGAGCTGGCCGTCGTGGTCGGACTCAGCTGTTGCCTTTCTGCGACTTGCGCACGATGAGCATGGCCAGTTCCAGCGACTGCTCGTAGTTCAGACGCGGATCCACCGTGGACTTGTAGGCGCGATCGAGGTCCGCTTCGCTCAAGTCGCGCGCGCCGCCCATGCATTCGGTGACATCTTCGCCGGTCAGCTCCAGATGTACGCCGCCCAGGCGTGTGCCGGCGGCCGCGTGAATGTCGAAGGACTGGTCGAGCTCTCCCCGGATATTGTCGAAGCGGCGCGTCTTGTAGCCGTTGGACGTGCTCTCGGTATTGCCGTGCATCGGGTCGGCGACCCATAGCACACGACGTCCGGCACGCTTCACCGCTTCCAGCAGCGGCGGCAGTGCTTCGGCGATCTTCGCGTTGCCCATGCGATGGATCAGGGTGAGCCGGCCGGGCTCGTCGTCCGGGTTTAGAGCATCGATCAGCGGCAACAGCTGGTCTGGCGTGACCGAAGGCCCCACTTTCACCGCGACCGGGTTGCGGATGCCACGGAAGTACTCCACATGCGCGCCGTCCAGAGCGGCCGTGCGCATGCCGATCCAGGGGAAGTGCGTGGACAGGTTGAACCATCCGCTGTGGCGCGGTACCTGGCGGGTCAGCGCTTGCTCGTAATGCAGCAGCAGCGCCTCATGCGAAGTAAAGAAATCGACACGGGTGAAGCTGGCGATCGGCCCGGCCAGCGTTTCCATGAAGCGCAGCGAGTCGCCGATACCGGCCACCATGCGGCGGTACTCTGTGGCCAGCGGCGAATGCTCGACCCAGGCGAGATCCCAGTACTCCGGGTGGTGCAGGTCCGCGAAGCCGCCATCGATCAGCGCACGCACGAAGTTCATGGTGAGCGCGGAATGCGCATGGGCCTGGATCAGGCGCTGCGGATCGGCGCGGCGAGCGGCGGGGGTGAAGTCGGGGCTGTTGACCAGATCGCCGCGAAAACTAGGCAGCGTGATGCCGTCACGGGTCTCGGTGTCCGTCGAGCGCGGTTTGGCGTACTGGCCGGCGAACCGCCCCACGCGCAGCACCGGCTTCCTTAGGCCGTGGACCATCACCAGGCTCATCTGCAGCAGCACCTTGAGCCGATTGGAGATCACCGGGCTGGTGCAGTCGGCGAAGCTTTCCGCGCAATCGCCACCTTGCAGGAGAAAACGCTCGCCTTCCTGCGCTTCGGCGATGGCTTGCTTCAACGCCAGCACCTCCCAGGAAGTCACTAGCGGCGGCAGGCGCGCGAGGTGCCCGGTGGCCCGCGCCAACTCTTCGGGATTCTCGTAGAGTGGCTGCTGCAAGGCAGTACGGCGCTGCCAAGAATCCGGCGCCCACGAGACGGACGCGGATGACATCTGCATATTGGCGTTCATGGCGAAGCGCTTTCCTCTTGCTCGAAACAATCAGCCGTACGATTCACGCGCGGCTGCGGCTGGCCGCGGCGCGAATGGCGAGCGCGAGCAGCACGACGTACCAGAACAGCGTCCAGGCCGGCATCGGCAGGCCGAGAATGGGCTCGACCTTGGCGCATTCGCCGGAGCCGGTGAACACCATCTTCAGGACCTTGGCCATGGGGAACGCATCCATCATGTAGGTCAGATTGGGGCCGCAGGCGGGCACCTGATCTGCGGGCAACGTCTGAATCCAAAGGTGGCGTGCCGCCGTCACGATACCGCCCAGGCCGCCGAGGATGACGCCCGCCGCATAGACCCAACGCGCTCCTTTGCCCGTGGGCCCGTGAATGGCGCCTATCAGGAAAAATACGCCCATCACCATGAAGGCGATACGCTGAAAGATGCACAGCGGGCAAGGCTCCATGTGCAGAACATGTTCGGCATAAAGCGCGAAACCGAGCAGCCCGGCGCAGATAAGGAAGCCGACCAGGTAGGTGACGCGGTACGACCAGCGGAATGGGTTCATGTGCTTGGGGCTGCTGCGGTGCGGAACGGCGACATTACCCGCTCGCCGTGACGCTGTCAGCACGCTTCCGTCCCATAGCTTTTTGCCGTTGCTGGCAGCAGCTGCGACTTCCCCAGGGCCAAAAGAAAAAGCCCCGGCGGGAATCCCTGCCGGGGCTTCAGTACTTGCTATACGAGCTGACGCTTACTCGGCGTCGGCAGCCGCCTCGACACGCGGCCGATCAACCAGCTCGACGTAGGCCATCGGCGCGTTGTCGCCAGCGCGGAAGCCGCACTTGAGGATACGCAGGTAGCCGCCGGGACGCTGGCGGTAGCGCGGGCCGAGCTCGACGAACAGCTTGCCCACGGCTTGCTTGTCGCGCAGACGCGCGAAAGCCAGGCGGCGGTTGGCGACGCCATCGGTCTTGGCGAGCGTGATGAGCGGCTCGGCAATGCGACGGAGTTCTTTCGCCTTGGGAAGCGTGGTGCGGATCAGCTCGTGCTTGATCAGCGACGCGGCCATGTTCTTGAACATCGCTTCGCGATGGCTGCTCGTACGATTGAGCTTGCGACCGGATTTCTGGTGGCGCATGGTGATTACTCTCTTGGTCTGTTGTTATGAAAAGCCGGCCAGGATGGTCCGACTTCCCGCGGTTACCCGCTATTCAAGGCTCTAAGAACGCCTTGTTATAAGAGCGCGGCCTCTATGGACCGCTTCCAGCTTCCGGCAGAACTGCGCGGCGGCATCCACCGGATCTTCCAACTGCGCGGGGCGATCGAATACCGATCGCCCCGGATTGCATCAGCCCAGCTGCATGCCGTGCGACAGGCCCGGCGGCGGCCAGTTCTCGAGCTTCATGCCGAGCGCGAGGCCACGGCCGCCCAGGACGTCCTTGATCTCGGTCAGCGACTTCTTGCCGAGGTTCGGGGTCTTGAGCAGTTCGACCTCGGTCTTCTGCACCAGATCGCCGATGTAGTAGATGCTCTCGGCCTTCAGGCAGTTCGCCGAACGCACGGTGAGCTCCAGATCGTCGATCGGACGCAGCAGCAGCGGGTCAAAACCGCCCTTCTCCGCCTTGTCCGTCGCGCTCTCGCGACGCGAGAAGTCACCGAACACCGACAGCTGGTCGTTGAGGATCTCCGCCGCCTTGCGGACCGCATCCTCGGCGCCAATGGTGCCGTTGGTCTCGATGTCCAGCACGAGCTTGTCGAGGTTGGTACGCTGCTCGACGCGAGCGGCATCCACTTCGTAAGCCACGCGCAGCACCGGTGCGAACGAAGCATCCAGCTGCAGGCGGCCGATAGGACGGGCCTCCTCATCGGGATGCTGGCGCGCGCTGGCCGGCTGGTAACCGACGCCACGACGCACCTTCAGGCGCATGTTGAGCGCGATGTCCTTGGTCAGGTGGCAGATCACGTGCTCGGGGTTGACGATTTCCACCGTGTGGTCGACGGCGATGTCGCCGGCGGTGACCACGCCCCGTCCCTTCTTGGACAGGGTCAGCGTGACTTCGTCGCCCGTATGCTGGCGAATGGCCACTTCCTTGAGGTTCAGCAGGACTTCGATCACGTCCTCCTGCAGACCCTCGAGGGTGGTGTACTCATGAAGCACGCCGTCGATCTCGACCTCGACAATGGCGCTGCCGGGGATCGAAGAGAGCAACACGCGGCGCAGCGCGTTGCCCAGGGTGTGGCCGAAACCACGCTCGAGCGGCTCAACCACCACCTTGGCGCGGTTCGGTCCGAGCTGCTCGACGCTGAGGCCGCGAGGCCGCAACACGCTAGTTGACGAAACTGCCATGCAGGGCTCCGGTAAATTACTTCGAATAAAGCTCGACGATCAGGCTTTCGTTGATGTCGGACGGCAGATCGCCACGATCCGGCACAGCCTTGAAGGTTCCCTCGAACTTCTTGGCGTCCACTTCGACCCACTGCGGACGCAAGTCCATGGTGTCGAAAACGGTCGCCGCTTCCTGGACGCGCAGCTGAGTGCGCGCGCGCTCGGTCAGCGCAACCTGATCGCCCGGACGGACCTGGTAGGACGGGATGTTCACCTTCTTGCCGTTGACCAGCACAGCCTTATGGCTGACCAGCTGACGAGCCTGCGCGCGGGTGACTGCAAAACCCATGCGGTAAACGACGTTGTCCAGACGGCTCTCCAGCAGGCGCAGCAGGTTCTCACCCGTGTTGCCCTTCAGGGTCGATGCCTTGCTGTAGTAGTTGCTGAACTGACGCTCGAGCACACCATAGATGCGCTTGACCTTCTGCTTCTCACGCAGCTGCAGGGCGTAATCCGACATGCGCATGCGCTTGTTGGCGCCATGCTGGCCGGGCTTGTTCTCCAGCTTGCACTTGGAGTCGATAGCGCGCGCCGGGCTCTTCAGGCTCAGGTCCGAACCCTCACGACGCGCGAGTTTGCAGGTAGCTCCACGATAACGTGCCATGGTCTATAGCTCCTTAGACGCGACGCTTCTTGGGGGGACGGCAGCCGTTATGCGGAATCGGCGTGACGTCGATGATGTTCAGGACCTTGTAGCCCAGCGCGTTCAGCGAACGCACGGCCGACTCGCGGCCCGGGCCGGGGCCCTTGATGCGCACCTCGACCGTCTTCACGCCGTAGTCGCCAGCGGCGCGGCCGGCCTTCTCGGCGGCCACCTGGGCGGCGAACGGCGTGGACTTGCGGGAGCCGCGGAAACCCGCGCCGCCGGCAGTGGCCCACGACAGAGCGTTGCCCTGGCGGTCGGTGATGGTGACGATGGTGTTGTTGAAGGAGGCCTGCACGTGGGCCACGGCATCCGTGACAACGCGCTTGATCTTCTTCTTGGTCTTGACGGGCTTAGCCATAATAGGAATCCGTTACTTCTTGATCGCGCGACGCGGGCCCTTGCGGGTGCGAGCGTTGGTACGCGTGCGCTGGCCGCGCACCGGCAGACCACGGCGATGACGCAGACCGCGGTAGCAACCCAGGTCCATCAAGCGCTTGATGGCGATACCGACTTCGCGGCGCAGGTCGCCTTCGACGACGTACTTGCCGATTTCCTGGCGGAGCTTCTCCACCTCGCCCTCGCTGAGGGACTTGATCGGCGTGGTGGGAACCACGCCAGCGTCCGCGCAGACCTTCTTGGCCCGGCTGCGGCCGATGCCGTAAATGCTTTGCAGGCCAACCCACACGTGCTTGTGGACCGGCAAATTGACACCCGCGATGCGCGCCATGATGTACTTTCTCCGATGCGTTTCGTGCGCGGTAAACGCGCAATTCTAACCTGAATTAACCCGACAGGAAAGCCCTGCGGCCCGAGGCCGCCACTCTCCGATTTAGGCCCTTCTCCACCACCCCAGCAGCCTCAGTTGCGGCGGAGATTGGCCTTCTTGAGCAGACTTTCATATTGGTGACTGACCAAATGCGCTTGCACCTGGGCAGTAAAGTCCATCACCACGACCACCACGATCAGCAGAGAGGTGCCGCCGAAGTAGAACGGGACATGCCAAGCCTTTTGCATGAACGACGGCACCAGACAGACCAGCACCAGGTACAACGCGCCGACACCGGTCAACCGGGTCATGACGTTATCGATGTAGTCGGCCGTCGAACGACCAGGACGGATGCCCGGAATGAGCGCACCCGACCGCTTGAGGTTGTCGGCGGTTTCCTGGGAATTGAACACGATCGCCGTATAGAAGAAGGCGAAGGTGATCACCAGGACCGCAAACACGATGTCGTACAGCGGCTCGCCCGGCGTAAGCGCCTGAGTGAGCTCCTGCAGCCAGCGCGACTGATTGCCAGCGGTGAACCAAGTAGCGGCAGTCGCCGGGAACATCAGCAAGCTCGACGCGAAGATCGGCGGGATCACACCAGCCATGTTGATCTTCAACGGAAGATGCGACGTCTGGTTCATGTAGGCACGCTGCCCACCGGATCGCCTTGCATAGTTCACGGTAATACGCCGTTGAGCGCGCTCCATGAACACCACGACCGCCGTCACGCCGAGGATTACCACGACCACGAGGATCATCTTGATGACCGACAGCTCGCCATTACTCGCCATGGTCAACGTATGCGCCACCGCACCCGGAAGACCCGCCACGATGCCGGCGAAGATCAACAGGGAGATGCCGTTGCCGATGCCACGCTCCGTGATCTGCTCGCCCAGCCACATCAGGAACATCGTGCCGGCAGTGAGGCCGACGATCGATGCCAGGATGAAGCCCATGCCCGGCGTATAGACCACCGGCGCACCGCCCTGTGCAACCTGCTTCTGCAGAGCAACGGCAATGCCGAAGGCCTGAAAAGCGGCCAGGCCGACGGTACCGAAGCGGGTGTAGGTGGTCATCTTGCGGCGACCAGCCTCCCCTTCCTTGCGCAGCGCCTGCAGGCTGGGAATCACGGCGCCCATCATCTGCACCACGATGGATGCGGAGATGTACGGGACCACGCCCAATGCGAACACCGAGAAACGGGCCAGAGAGCCGCCGGAAAACATGTTGAACATGTTCATCAGGCCGCCACCCGACTCAATCAAGCTGGTCATCGCCTCCGGATTTACACCCGGAACGGGGATGAAGGAGCCGAGACGGAAAACGATCAGCGCACCGATTACAAAGAAGATGCGCTGACGCAGTTCAGTCAGCTTGCCGAGCGATCCGAGCGAAGAGCCCTGGGCTGCCGCCACGTGATTACTCCACGCTGCCGCCGGCAGCCTCGATGGCTGCCTTAGCGCCGGCCGTGGCCAGCACGCCTGACAGCTTCACCGCGCGACCGATCTCGCCCTTGGCCACGACCTTGACCTTCTTGGCGCGGCTGTCGATAAGGCCAGCCTGATGCAGCACGACCACGTCGATCACGTCCGACTTGAGGTTCGCCAGCTGATACAGGAAAACTTCCTGGCTCTCAGCCTTGAGCTTCGAGCGGAAGCCCACCTTGGGCAGACGACGCTGCAACGGCATCTGGCCGCCTTCGAAACCGAATTTGTGCGTGCCGCCAGCGCGAGCATGCTGACCCTTGTGACCGCGGCCGGCGGTCTTGCCCAGGCCCGAACCGATACCGCGACCCACGCGCAGGCGGGTCTTGCGGGCACCAGCGGCCGGCTTGATGTCATTCAGACGCATGTTGCTTACTCCTCGACCCGGACCAGGTAATAGACCGTGTTGATCAGGCCACGCACTTGCGGGCTGTCCTTCAATTCACGGACGTCGTTGAGCTTGTTCAGGCCGAGCGCCTTGACGCTCAGGCGATGACGGCTCTGCACACCGCGCAGGCCCTTCACCAGGCGGACGCGGACGGTCTTTTCGTTGTTAGCCATTGCCCAGCACCTCTTCCACGGTCTTGCCACGCTTGGCAGCGATCTGCTTCGGCGAGGCCACGGCCTGCAGGCCCTTGATGGTGGCGCGCACCAGGTTGATCGGGTTGCGCGAACCGACGGCCTTGGCCAGCACGTTCTTCACACCGACCACTTCCAGCACGGCGCGCATCGCACCGCCGGCGATCACGCCGGTACCTTCGGAGGCCGGCTGCATGAACACGCGAGCCGCGCCATGGTTGGCCTTCACGGCGTACCAGAGCGTGCCGTTGTTCAGATCGATGGAGACCATGTTGCGGCGGGCGCGATCCATGGCCTTGGAAATGGCCACCGGCACCTCACGGGCCTTGCCATAGCCAAAGCCCACGCGACCTTCACCGTCACCGACCACGGTCAGTGCGGTGAAGCTCATCTGGCGGCCACCCTTCACGGTCTTGGCCACGCGGTTGACGGCAATCAGCTTCTCGAGCAGGCCGTCCGAATTTTCGCGATCGGTAGAAGACATATTCTTTTCCGTCATGCCCGGATTGTCCGGGACTTTTGCTTGCGGCGAAGCCGCTTGGAGTTGTAGTTGCAGCGAGCGGGACCGTCGCCAGGTCGGCAACGGTCCCTACAGACTTAGAACTTCAGGCCAGCTTCGCGGGCAGCTTCGGCCAGCGCCTTGATGCGGCCGTGGTAGCGGAAACCCGAGCGGTCGAAAGCCACGGACTCGATACCAGCGGCCTTTGCGCGCTCCGCGACGGCCTTGCCGACCGCGGCAGCGGCCTCGAGATTCTTGGTGCCCTTCAGGCCCTCGGCAACCGACTTCTGCACGGTCGAGGCGGCGGCAACCACCTTTTCGCCCGAAGCGTCGAAAACCTGGGCGTAAAGATGCTGGCCGGTGCGATGCACCGACAGGCGTGCCACGCCAAGCTTGCGGATGTGAGCGCGGGTGGCCTTGGCGCGGCGCAGGCGGGATTCGTTCTTGTTCATCGTGTTCTCTCCAGGAAGCGGATAGGCAAACGCTTGTCAGCGCTTTACGCCTTCTTGGCTTCCTTCAGGGTGATCTTCTCGCCGGCATAGCGCACGCCCTTGCCCTTATAGGGTTCCGGCGGACGATAGCCGCGGATCTTGGCCGCCACTTCGCCGACCAGCTGCTTGTCCGAACCCTTGATCAGGATCTCGGTCTGCGACGGGGTTTCCAGCGTGATGCCTTCGGGCGCGTTGAACACGACCGGATGGGAGAAGCCTAGGCTCAGATTCAGCGCCTTGCCCTGCATGGCGGCGCGATAACCCACGCCAACCAGCTCAAGCTTGCGCTCATAACCCTCGGACACGCCCTTGACCATGTTGGCCAGCAGCGCACGTGCGGTGCCGCCGAACTTGTGATCGGCACCTTCGGCGAGCTGGATGCTCACGTTGCCATTGTCGATGGCCACGGACACGCCCGGCAGGTTGTGCGTGGACAGGGTGCCCTTCGGCCCCTTGACGGAGATGCCTTCAGCGCCAGCCTTCAGCTCGACGCCCTTGGGCAGATTGATGATCTTCTTGGCTACACGGGACATCGTCGGCTCCTTATGCCACCTGGCCGATGACTTCGCCGCCCAGACCCTTGGCGCGCGCTTGCGCGTCGGTCAGCAGGCCAGCGGACGTCGAGATGATCGAGATACCAAGGCCACCCATGACCTTGGGCAGCTCGTCCTTGCCGCGGTAGACGCGGAGACCGGAACGGCTGACGCGGGAAATGCTCTCGATGGCCGGGCGGCCTTCGAAATACTTGAGCTTGATCTCGAGCACCGGCTTGCCCTCCTGGGTGGAGGTCTTGGCGTCGAGGATATAGCCCTCGTTCTTGAGAAGATTGGCAATGGCAACCTTCAGCTTCGACGACGGCATGCTTACGGCCTGCTTGCCCGTGAGCTGGGCATTGCGGACGCGCGTAAACAGATCGGCGATGGGATCAGTCATGCTCATGAAAACATCCTTCAGAGTGCACCGATATCCGAAAAACCGGAAATCAATTTTGAGTTGTAAGCCGGCATAGTCGCCGGTCTGCGTTGCGCAGAAAAACGACTATAGCAGCTTTTTTCCGATTTTGCGAATAACGGCACGCGTTTCGCATCGGGGCGGCAGGCTGCCCTGCCTCCCCCTGGGACGGGATGAGCCCGCCAGGCCAACGCCTGGCAGACTCCTTGCTACCCTTGGTTACCAGCTGGCCTTGCGCAGGCCCGGCACGTCGCCACGCATGGTGGCTTCGCGCAGCTTGTTGCGGCCGAGGCCGAACTTGCTGTACACGGCGCGGGGACGACCGGTCAGCGCGCAACGGGTGCGCTGGCGAACCGGGCTGGCGTCACGCGGCAGCTTCTGCAGCTTGCTCTGAGCTTCCATCTTGTCCTCGTAAGAGGCCGACGGGCTCAGCACGACCGCCTTCAGTTCGGCGCGCTTGGCGGCGTACTTCTTGACGAGCTTGGTCCGCTTGAGATCGCGGTTAATCATGGAGGTCTTGGCCATAAATTTCTCGCGACTCTCTTAGTTGCGGAACGGGAAGCTGAAGGCTTCCAGCAGCGCCTTGGCTTCTTCGTCGGTCTTGGCGGTGGTCGTGATGGAGATATCCATACCACGCATCGCGTCGACGGCGTCGAAGTCGATTTCCGGGAAGATGATCTGTTCCTTGATGCCGAAGTTGTAATTGCCACGGCCATCGAAGGCGCGGCCCGACACGCCGCGGAAGTCGCGGGTACGGGGCAGCGAGATGTTGATCAGGCGATCCAGGAACTCCCACATCTGGGCGCGACGCAGGGTCACCTTGCAGCCGATCGGCCAGCCGTCGCGGATCTTGAACGAGGCAACGGACACGCGCGCCTTGGTCTGGATCGGCTTCTGGCCGGAGATCTTGGCCATGTCGGCCACGGCGTTCTCGAGCACCTTCTTGTTGCCCGCAGCTTCGCCCACGCCCATGTTCAGCGTGATCTTGGTGATGCGGGGAACCTGCATCACGTTCTGGTAACCAAAACGCTCGGTGAGCTTCTTGATGACCTGGTCTTTGTAAAACGTTTCGAGACGCGTCGTCATAACGTAGATTCCTTACGCGTCCACAACTTCGCCGCTGGACTTGAACACGCGCACCTTACGCCCGTCAGAGAGCGTCTTGGCGCCAACGCGTTCACCCTTGCCTGTGGCGGAGTTGAACAGCTGGACGTTGGAGATGTGGATCGAAGCCTCACGCTCGACGATGCCGCCAGCCTGGTTGGCCTGGGGATTCGGCTTGGTGTGACGCTTGATCAGGTTCACGTTGGAGACGAACACGCGGTCGCCGTCAACGCGCAGCACGTCGCCGCGCTGACCCTTGTTCTTGCCGGTGATCACGAGGACCTGATCACCCTTGCGGATACGGTTCATGGTCTTGTCTCCGCTCAGAGCACTTCGGGCGCGAGCGAGACGATCTTCATGAACTTCTCGCTGCGCAGCTCGCGGGTGACCGGCCCGAAGATACGGGTGCCGATCGGCTCGAGCTTGTTGTTGAGGAGCACCGCTGCGTTGCCGTCGAAACGGATCAGCGAGCCATCGGGACGACGTACACCCTTGGCGGTACGCACCACCACGGCATTGTAGACCTCGCCCTTCTTCACCTTGCCGCGCGGAATGGCATCCTTCACGGTGACCTTGATTACGTCACCGATCGCGGCGTAACGGCGCTTGGAGCCGCCGAGCACTTTGATGCACATCAGTTCCTTGGCGCCGCTGTTGTCGGCCGCGGAAAGCGTGCTTTGCATCTGGATCATGTCTGCACCCTCCCTTAGACGACAGCGCGCGAAACGATTTCGACCACGCGATGATGCTTGGTCTTGGACAACGGACGGCACTCCGCGATGCGCACCAGGTCACCCTCGTTGGCACCGAGGTCGTCCTGCGCATGCAGCTTGGTCGACCGGCGGATGATCTTGCCCAGCAGGCCGTGCTGCACCTGGCGCTCGATCAGGACGGTCACCGTCTTGTTCATCTTGTTGCTGATGACGCGGCCCTCGAGGGTGCGCGTCTGCTTCTGGTTATCGCTCATGTCCGCCGTCCTTACTTCTTGCCGCCGAGCGCGAACTTCGCGCGGGCGATGTCGCGCCGTACACGGCGCAGCTGGTGCGGCTGGTTGAGCTGGCCGGTGCCCTTCTGCATGCGCAAGTTGAACTGCTCCTTGCGCAGGTCCAGCAGGTGCTGCTTCAGCTCGTCGGCCGATTTGTTAATCAGATCTTTCATGGCCATCACATCACCGCTCGGGATACGAACTGGGTCTGCACCGACAGCTTGGCGGCGGCCAGGCGGAACGCCTCGCGGGCCGTGGCTTCGTCGACGCCCTCGATTTCATAGAGCATGCGGCCGGGCTGGATCGGGGCGACCCAGTACTCCACACCACCCTTACCGGCGCCCATTCGGACTTCGATCGGCTTCTTGGTGATCGGCTTGTCCGGGAACACGCGGATCCACAGTTTGCCGCCACGCTTCACGAAACGCGTAATGCAGCGACGAGCCGCCTCGATCTGGCGCGCGGTGAGCGCGCCGTGGGTCGTGGCCTTGAGGCCGTACTCGCCGAAGCTCACGAGATTGGAGCTGAAGGCCAGGCCGTCATTACGGCCCTTGAACTGCTTGCGGTATTTGGTTCGCTTGGGTTGCAACATGGCAACTCTCCCTTACTTCGCCGTCCGCTCGCGACGGCCTTCGCCATCACGACGCGATTCACGATCACGACGACCTTCGCCACCCTCACGGCGCGGCTGCGAAGACTGCTCTTCCTTCGACTCCTGACCGATCTGGGCCAGGTCGAAGATCTCGCCCTTGTAGACCCACACCTTGATGCCGATGACACCGTAGGTGGTGTGCGCTTCGGCGAAGCCGTAGTCGATGTCCGCACGCAGGGTGTGCAGCGGAACGCGACCTTCGCGGGCCCACTCGGAGCGAGCGATCTCGGCGCCGTTCAGACGGCCGGACACGTTGATCTTGATACCCAGGGCACCGAGGCGCATCGCGTTGCCGACGGCGCGCTTCATGGCGCGACGGAACATGATGCGGCGCTCGAGCTGCTGCGCAATCGACTCGGCGACCAGCTGGGCGTCGATCTCAGGCTTGCGCACTTCGCTCACATTGATGTGCGCGGGAACGCCCATCAGCTGACTGACTTCCTTGCGCAGCTTCTCGATATCCTCGCCCTTCTTGCCGATCACCACGCCCGGACGGGCGGTGTGGATCGTCACGCGCGCGGTCTTGGCCGGGCGCTCGATCTGGATCTTCGAGATGCCAGCCTGGGCCAGCTTCTTGCGCAGCATCTCGCGGACCTTCAGGTCGGCAGCGAGGTACTGAGCGTATTCGCCCTTATTGGCGTACCACTTCGAGTTCCAGTCCTTGGCAATGCCGAGGCGGATACCGGTGGGATGAACTTTATGACCCATCGTCTATATCCCCAATCAGTTGCCAACGACCACAGTGATGTGGCTCGTGCGCTTCAGGATGCGAGAGCCGCGACCTTTGGCGCGGGCGTACATACGCTTCATCGCCGGACCTTCGTCCACGAAAATGCGCGAGACTTTCAGCTCGTCGACATCGGCACCGAGGTTGTTCTCGGCGTTGGCGACGGCCGACAGCAACACCTTGCGGACAATGTGCGCAGCCTTCTTGTTGGTGAACTGGAGCACGTCGCTGGCTCGGCCAACGGGCATGCCGCGGACCAGGTCAGCCACCAGGCGTGCCTTCTGCGCCGAAATGCGGGCGCTGCGCAGGATCGCTTTGGCTTCAGTGCTCATCACTTGCCCTTCTTATCGCCGCCATGGCCCTTGAAGGTGCGGGTCACCGCGAACTCGCCGAGCTTGTGCCCGACCATGTTCTCGTTGACGAGCACCGGCACGTGCTGGCGACCGTTGTGGATGGCGATGGTCAATCCCACCATTTCCGGCAGGATCATGGAGCGACGCGACCAGGTCTTGATCGGACGCTTGTTGTTAGTGGAAACCGCAGCTTCCACCTTCTTGACGAGGTGAAGGTCGACAAACGGACCTTTCTTCAAAGAACGCGGCATGTCGGTTTCCTATTACTTGCGACGACGCACGATGAACTGCTGCGTGCGCTTGTTGTTACGGGTCTTGTAGCCCTTGGTCGGCGTGCCCCACGGGCTAACCGGGTGACGGCCACCGGAGGTACGGCCTTCACCACCGCCGTGCGGATGGTCGACCGGGTTCATCGCCACACCGCGAACGGTCGGGCGAATACCCTGCCAACGCTTGGCGCCGGCCTTACCGAGCTTCTTCAGGCTGTGCTCGCTGTTACCGACTTCACCGATGGTGGCGCGGCAGTCCACCGGCACGCGGCGCATTTCACCGGAGCGCAGACGAAGCGTCGCGTAACCGGACTCACGGGCGACCAGCTGGACCGAGGCGCCAGCGCTGCGTGCGATCTGAGCGCCCTTGCCCGGCTTCATCTCGATGCAGTGCACAGTCGAACCGACCGGGATGTTGCGCAGCGGCAGGCTGTTGCCGGCCTTGATCGGCGCGTCCGTACCCGACACCAGTCGGTCGCCTACCTGCACGCCCTTCGGCGCGATGATGTAACGGCGTTCGCCGTCGGCGTAGCACAGCAGCGCAATGTGCGCGGTGCGGTTCGGATCGTACTCGATGCGCTCGACACGGGCGGCAATGCCCTCCTTGTCGCGCTTGAAGTCGATGATGCGGTAATGCTGCTTGTGACCACCGCCGCGATGACGCGTGGTGATACGGCCGAAGTGGTTACGGCCGCCGGTCTTGGTCTGCGACTCGGTCAACGCCGCGTACGGCGCGCCCTTGTGCAGGCCCGGCGTGCGCACGCTGACTGCGTCGCGGCGTCCGGCGGAGGTGGGCTTGTGAGTGATCAGTGCCATCTCAATTCAACTCCTGGCTCAGGCCTTGGCCGCCACGTCGATGGTTTGCCCATCGGCCAGGCGCACATAGGCCTTGCGCTTGCCCTGGCGGCTGCCAGCGCGGAAACGGAAGGACTTGACCTTGCCCTTGGCGTTGACGAGGTTCACCTGCTCGACCTTGACGTCGAACATCTGTTCCACCGCAGCGCGGACATCGGCCTTGGTCGCCTCGGGAGCGACCACGAAAACGTACTGGTTACCCTCGGCGAGACGGGCGGCCTTCTCGGAAATGTGCGGCGCGCGCAGCGTATTGAGAATGCGTTCGTTGCTCATGCCAGCCACTCCTCGATCTTCTTCACCGCATCGACGGTCATGACGATGTGGTCGGAACCGACCAGGCTGACCGGATTCAGGGCCAGCACGTCAACGACGTGGATGTACGGGATGTTGCGCGCAGCCAGGAAGGTCGCCTCGTTGGCGTCTTCCGACACCAGCAGCACACGACCGGACACCTGCAGCTCGGCCAGCTTCGCGACCATCGCCTTGGTCTTCGGGGTGTCGATGCCGAAGCTCTCGACCACCTTCAGACGATCCTGGCGAATGAGTTCCGACAGGATGGAGCGAATTGCAACGCGATAAGCCTTGCGGTTGACCTTCTGCTCGTAACTGCGGGGCTTGGCCGCGAACGTGACACCACCGCCCACGAAGATGGGAGCGCGGTAGTCGCCGTGACGGGCGCCGCCGCCCTTCTGCTTCTTGAACTTCTTGGTGGTACCTGACAGCTCGCCACGCGACAGCTGCGCCTTGGTACCGGCGCGGCCGCCTGCCTGGTAGGCAACGACCACCTGGTGGATCAGGGCCTGCTTGAACTCACCGCCGAACACTTCGTCCGACACGTTGAGCGGCTTGGCGCCAATGACATTCAGTTCCATGGCGTCTCTCCTCAACCCTTGGTCGTCGGGCGGATCACGACGTCGCCACCGGTAGCACCCGGCACCGCGCCCTTGACCGCGATCAGATGACGCTCGGCGTCGACCTTGACCACTTCCAAACCCTGCTGCGTACGGTTCACCGCACCCATATGGCCGGCCATCTTCTTGCCCGGGAACACGCGACCCGGCGTCTGGCGCTGACCGATAGAACCCGGCGCGCGATGCGACAGCGAGTTACCGTGGGTAGCATCGCCCATGGTGAAGTTGTGGCGCTTGATGGTGCCCTGGAAGCCCTTGCCCTTCGACACGCCGGCGACGTCAACGATCTGACCCACCTGGAACACGTCGTCAGCCTTGATCTCGGCGCCCACGCTGTACTTGCCGAGGTCTTCGGCGGACACGCGGAACTCCCACAGACCACGACCCGGCTCGACCTTCGCCTTGGCGTAGTGACCCTTCAGCGGCTGGGTCAGCAGGCTGGCGCGCTTGACGCCCGCCGCGACCTGCACAGCGCTGTAACCATCGTTATCTTCCGTCTTCAGCTGCGTGACGCGATTCGGGGTGGCTTCAATCAGCGTCACCGGAATCGAGCGTCCGTCTTCAGTGAAGAGTCGGCTCATGCCGCACTTGCGGCCAACCAGTCCGATACTCATCTTCGTATCCTGTCTATCGCTCAGCCGAGCTTGATCTGAACATCGACGCCAGCGGCGAGATCAAGCTTCATGAGCGCGTCCACGGTCTTGTCGTTGGGGTCAACGATATCGAGCACACGCTTGTGAGTACGGGTCTCGTACTGGTCGCGGGCATCTTTGTCGACGTGCGGCGACACCAGAATGGTGTAGCGCTCGATCTTGG
The DNA here is from genome assembly GCF_055814425.1 of Dyella sp. CR10. Lineage (NCBI taxonomy): Bacteria > Pseudomonadati > Pseudomonadota > Gammaproteobacteria > Lysobacterales > Rhodanobacteraceae > Dyella > Dyella sp. CR10. The sequence goes on along the minus strand of NZ_CP185986.1, from coordinate 692,455 downwards.
TCGGGAGCGGAATCGGGCCGAGAACCGTAGCGCCGGTGCGCTTGGCCGTCTCGACGATTTCGCTGGCCGAACGGTCGATCAGACGATGATCGAACGCCTTGAGCCGGATGCGAATCTTTTGGTTCGCCATAAACCGTGTCCTGTTATCTAAAGAACGATTCTGTGATTCGGAATGGCTTCTCACCATCCCGCACAACCCTTTGATGTTACTGCTACCGCCAGGCCCGATAACGCCGAAATTGACTCGGCACCTCGACCCCTAAAAGACCGGGCAGGCCGAGATATCGGCCTGCCCAGACAAAAAAGTATAGAACGCGAAAACGCAAATGGCAACAGAGTGGTCACTCTGCCGTCATGCGACCCCGCAACATCCTTGTGTGCGAACTCGAAGCACTTCCTGCGCCTCATTTCGCTGTGTGCGCCGAGCTTTTGACTTGAGCGCAAAGGGATAACTTGTCAACTGTACCCCATTCCCTCAAAAAAAGGAAGGCCTCGGACAAAAAAAGGGCGAAGCTTTCGCTCCGCCCTTCTTCAGATCCAGTTTTCACTTGCCCGAAGGCTCGCTACTTACTTGATGATCTTGGCGACGACGCCGGCGCCGACGGTGCGGCCACCTTCGCGGATCGCGAAGCGCAGACCTTCGTCCATCGCAATCGGATGGATCAGGGTCGCCTTGATCTTAATGTTGTCGCCCGGCATCACCATCTCCACGCCTTCCGGCAGCTCGATGGCACCCGTCACGTCCGTCGTACGGAAGTAGAACTGCGGACGGTAGCCCTTGAAGAACGGCGTGTGACGACCACCTTCGTCCTTCGACAGCACGTAGATCTCGCCCTCGAACTCGGTGTGCGGCGTGATCGTGCCCGGCTTGGCCAGCACCTGGCCACGCTCCACGTCGTCACGCTTCAGACCGCGCAGCAGCAGGCCCGCATTGTCGCCCGCCTGGCCCTGGTCCAGCAGCTTGCGGAACATTTCCACGCCGGTCACGGTGGTCTTCTGGGTCGGACGGATACCGACCACTTCCACTTCGTCGCCCACCTTGATGATGCCGCGCTCGATACGACCGGTCACCACCGTGCCGCGACCCGAGATCGAGAACACGTCTTCCACCGGCATCAGGAACGACTTGTCGATCGCACGCACCGGCTCCGGAATGTACGTGTCCAGCGCATCCACCAGCTTGATGATCGCCGGCACGCCGATCTCCGACTGGTCGCCTTCCAGCGCCGCACGGGCCGAACCGATGATGATCGGGGTGTCGTCGCCCGGGAACTCGTACTTCGACAGCAGCTCGCGCACTTCCATCTCGACCAGCTCGAGCAGCTCCTTGTCGTCCACCATGTCCGCCTTGTTCAGGAAGACCACGATGTACGGCACGCCCACCTGGCGCGACAGCAGAATGTGCTCGCGCGTCTGCGGCATCGGGCCGTCTGCGGCCGAGCACACCAGGATCGCGCCGTCCATCTGCGCCGCACCCGTGATCATGTTCTTCACGTAGTCGGCGTGGCCCGGGCAGTCCACGTGCGCGTAATGGCGGGTCGGCGATTCGTATTCCACGTGCGCCGTCGAAATCGTGATACCGCGAGCCTTCTCTTCCGGCGCCGCGTCGATCGCGTCATACGCCTTGAACTCGCCGCCAAAACGCTCCGCACCCACCTTCGTCAGCGCAGCCGTCAGCGTCGTCTTGCCGTGGTCCACGTGACCGATCGTGCCGACGTTGACGTGCGGCTTGGTGCGTTCGAACTTACCCTTTGCCATGTCTCAAACCTCTGAAAGAACTGTGTTGTAAGGGAGGAAGGCCTTATCAGGCCTTCTTGATGACCTGCTCGGCGATGTTGTTCGGCGCCTCAGCGTAGTGGTCGAACTCCATCGTGAACGTCGCGCGACCCTGGGTCAGCGAACGAATGGTGGTCGCGTAGCCAAACATCTCGCCAAGCGGCACCATCGCGTTAATGGTCTTGCCCGACGGCGTGTCGTCCTGGCCCTGGAGCAGACCGCGACGACGGCTGATATCGCCCATCACGTCGCCGACGTAATCCTCCGGCGTCACGATCTCGACCTTCATGATCGGCTCAAGCAGGACCGGATCCGCCTTGCGGAAGCCCTCTTTGAAGGCCATCGAAGCGGCGAGCTTGAACGCCATTTCCGACGAGTCGACGTCGTGGTACGAACCGAAGACCAGCTTGACCTTCACGTTCACGACCGGGAAGCCAGCCAGCGGACCGCTGGTGATGGTTTCGCGCAGACCCTTCTCGACCGACGGAATGAATTCCTTCGGAATCACGCCGCCACTGATTTCATTGACGAAGAGGAAATCGTCCTTGACGTCCTTGTTGGCCTTGTCTTCGTCCGTCATCGGCGACAATTCGATCACGACGTGACCGTACTGCCCCTTACCGCCGGACTGCTTGGCGTGCTTGTAATCCGACTTGACGTCGCTCTTGCGAATGGTCTCGCGGTAAGCCACCTGCGGCTTGCCGACGTTGGCCTCGACGTTGAACTCGCGCTTCATGCGATCCACCAGGATGTCCAGGTGAAGTTCGCCCATGCCCGAGATGATCGTCTGCCCCGATTCTTCGTCCGTACGAACGCGGAACGAGGGATCTTCCGCTGCCAGTCGGCCAAGAGCGATACCCATCTTCTCCTGATCGGACTTGGTTTTCGGCTCAACCGCCATCGAGATCACCGGCTCCGGGAACGTCATGCGCTCCAGGGTGATCACATGATCCTGCGAGCACAGCGTGTCGCCCGTCGTCACATCCTTCAGGCCGACCGCTGCTGCGATATCGCCAGCGCGGACTTCCTTCAGCTCCTGACGCTCGTTCGCATGCATCTGCAAGATGCGGCCAATGCGCTCTTTCTTGGACTTGACCGGGTTGTACACCTGATCGCCCGCGTTGAGCGTGCCCGAGTACACACGGAAGAAGGTCAGCGCGCCGACGAATGGATCCGTCATGATCTTGAACGCGAGCGCGGAGAACGGTGCGGCGTCGCTAGCCTCGCGCGTAGCCTCCTTCTCGTCCTCATCGATACCCGCCACCGGCGGACGATCGGAAGGCGACGGCAGCAAATTGATCACAGCATCGAGCATCGCCTGCACGCCCTTGTTCTTGAAGGCGGTACCGCAATAAACCGGGATGATCTCGCTCTTCAGCGTCCGCGCACGCAGGCCACCAACGATCTCTTCCTCGGAGAGGTCGCCCCCTTCCAAGTACTTGTTCATCAGGTCCTCCGACGCCTCAGCGGCTGCCTCGACCATGAAGTTGCGAGCCTCTTCGGCCTTTTCCTTCAGGTTAGCCGGGATGTCCTGATATTCGAATTTCATGCCCTGGGAATCCATGTCCCAGATGATCGACTTCATCTTCAGCAGGTCGACCACGCCCTCGAAGTTGTCCTCGGCACCGATCGGCACCTGCATCGGCACCGGATTGGCCCCCAGGCGAGCCTTCAGCTGTTCGACCACCTTGTAGAAGTTCGCGCCTGTGCGATCCATCTTGTTGACGAACGCAAGGCGCGGCACCTTGTACTTGTTGGCCTGACGCCAGACAGTCTCGGACTGCGGCTGCACGCCACCCACAGCGCAGAGCACGAATACCGCACCATCGAGCACGCGCAACGAACGCTCCACCTCAATGGTGAAGTCCACGTGCCCGGGGGTATCGATGATGTTGAAGCGATGCTCAGGCAGGGAACGATCCATGCCCTTCCAGAACGCCGTCGTTGCCGCCGACGTAATGGTGATGCCGCGCTCCTGCTCCTGCTCCATCCAGTCCATGGTTGCCGCACCGTCATGCACCTCGCCAATCTTATGACTGACGCCGGTGTAGAACAGGATGCGCTCCGTGGTGGTGGTCTTGCCGGCATCGATGTGAGCCATGATGCCGAAGTTGCGGTAGCGCTCGATGGGGGTGGTGCGTGCCACGGTAGTAACCTCGAATCTGTACTTTGCTTACCAGCGGTAGTGCGAGAAGGCCTTGTTAGCCTCCGCCATGCGGTGCGTCTCTTCGCGCTTCTTGATCGCGCCACCGCGATTTTCGGAAGCCTCGAGCAGCTCGGCGGCAAGCTTGCGGGGCATCGACGTCTCGCCACGCTTGCGGGCGGATTCGATAGCCCAGCGCATTGCGAGCGCCATGCGGCGACCGGCACGAACTTCGACAGGCACCTGGTAAGTGGCACCGCCCACGCGGCGAGACTTCACCTCGACCGCCGGAGCAATGTTGTTCAACGCCTTCTCGACCAGCGACACTGGCTCGGCGTGCTTTTCGCCCAGGTGGTCCAGCGCACCGTAAACGATGCTCTCGGCCACAGACTTCTTGCCGCTCTTCATCACCATATTGATGAAACGAGCGATCAGCTGGCTGCCGTGCTTGGGATCCGGCAGGATCAGACGGGCGGGATGGGAACCTTTACGCGACATATCTCGTGTCCTCTAGCTTCTTAGCTCTTCGGGCGCTTGGCGCCGTACTTGGAGCGCGCCTGGCGGCGCTTGGCGACGCCGGCGCAGTCGAGACTGCCGCGCACCGTGTGGTAACGCACACCCGGCAGATCCTTGACGCGGCCGCCGCGGATGAGCACTACCGAGTGCTCCTGCAGATTATGACCTTCGCCGCCGATGTAGCTGATGACCTCGTAACCGTTGGTCAGGCGCACCTTGGCAACCTTACGCAGGGCCGAGTTCGGCTTCTTCGGGGTGGTCGTGTAAACGCGCGTGCACACGCCGCGGCGCTGCGGGCTGTTCTGCAGAGCCGGAGAGGCGCTCTTGTAGCTCTTCGGGCTGCGGGACTTGCGCACCAACTGGTTGATAGTCGACATGCGTAACTTTTCCTGAGAAACATAAAGGCAGACCGAACCTGCTCGGTCTGCCAAGAAGCGGGAATTTAACATGGGCGGCTTGTCACAGACAAGCCGACGCCCTGTCCTCCATGACCCGAACACGAGGCGCCATCCTTGCGCCTCATTTCGTATGTTAGCGAGCAAGTCCCCGACGGGGCTTACTCCACACCATTGTCGCTACCGACGGTGGCTTCCGCGAAGGAGACCGGGGAAGCGGAGCCGGAAAGAGTATCCAGTTCCGCGGCGGTCAGACCGCCCTGGCGTCGACGCTGCGCGTGATATGCCAGACCCGTACCTGCCGGGATGAGACGGCCGACAATAACATTTTCCTTCAGGCCACGCAAGGTGTCGCGCGTGCCACGGACCGCTGCCTCGGTAAGGACGCGAGTGGTCTCCTGGAACGAAGCCGCCGAAATGAACGACTCGGTGGCCAACGATGCCTTGGTGATGCCCAGCAGCACCGGCTGGTACTCCGACGGACGCTCGTCGCGGGCCACGGCGCGGCCGTTTTCCGCATTGATGCGAACACGCTCCACTTGCTCGCCGCGCAGATAGTGGCTTTCGCCCGGCTCGGTGATCTCAACCTTGCGCAACATCTGGCGAATGATCGTTTCGATGTGCTTGTCGTTGATCTTAACGCCCTGCAGGCGATAGACGTCCTGGATTTCCTTGACCAGGTACGAGGCCAGCGGCTCGACACCCAGCAAGCGCAGGATGTCGTGCGGATTCGGCTCGCCGTCCACCACGGTTTCACCCTTCTCCACGTGCTCACCCTCGAACACGATGACCTGACGCCACTTCGGAATCAGCTCTTCGTGCTCGTTGCCATCCACGTCCTTGATGATCAGGCGCTGCTTGCCCTTGGTGTCCTTGCCGAAGCTGACCACGCCCGAACGCTCGGCCAGGATCGCCGGCTCCTTCGGCTTGCGAGCTTCGAACAAGTCGGCCACGCGCGGCAGACCACCCGTAATGTCACGAGTCTTCGAGGTTTCCTGCGGGATACGGGCGACGACGTCACCCACGCCCACTTCGGCGCCATTCTGGATGGATACGATCGCGCCGGCCGGCAGCATGTACTGCGCCGGCACGTCGGTACCCGGCAGCTTGAGCTCGCGACCCTTGCTGTCTTCCAGGCGCACGATCGGGCGCAGATCCTTCGCAGCGGTACCGCGACGCTTCGGATCCGTCACTACCGCCGACTCCAGGCCGGTCAGCTCGTCGGTCTGGCTCTGCACGGTGACGCCATCGATGAAGTCGATGAAGCGCACGGTACCGGCCACTTCCGAGACGATCGGATGAGTGTGCGGATCCCAGTTGGCTACGGTCTGGCCAGCCTTGACCGGATCGCCGTCCTTGACGGTGATCGTGGCGCCGTAAGGCACCTTGTAGCGCTCACGCTCGCGGCCGTTCGCGTCGATGACCGACACTTCGCCCGAGCGCGACACCGCCACCAGATGGCCCTGGGCGTGCTGTACGGTCTTGAGGTTGTTGAACTTCAGCGTACCGGTGGTCTTCACCGTCACGTTGTCCACCGCCGCCGCACGCGAAGCCGCACCACCGATGTGGAACGTACGCATGGTCAGCTGGGTACCTGGCTCGCCGATCGACTGCGCGGCGACCACACCGACGGCCTCTCCCATGTTGACCAGATGGCCACGGGCCAGATCACGGCCGTAGCAGAGAGCGCAAACGCCGTGCGAAGCCTGGCAGGTGATCGGCGAACGCACCTTGATCGACTGCACGCCAGCCTTGTCGAGCTTCTCGACGAGGGCTTCGTCCAGCAGGGTGTCGCGGGTGACGATCGGCTCGTTGTCCTCGCCCGGGCCGTAGACGTCCTCGACCACCACGCGGCCGAGCACGCGATCGCGCAGCGGCTCGACCACGTCGCCGCCTTCCACGATCGGCTGCATGATCAGGCCCTCTTCGGTACCGCAATCCACAGAGGTAATCACCACGTCCTGCGCCACGTCCACCAATCGGCGGGTCAGGTAACCCGAGTTAGCGGTCTTCAACGCCGTATCCGCGAGACCCTTACGGGCACCGTGGGTGGAGTTGAAGTACTGCAGCACGTTCAGGCCTTCGCGGAAGTTCGCCTTGATCGGCGTCTCGATGATCGAGCCGTCCGGTCGAGCCATCAGGCCGCGCATACCGGCCAGCTGACGAATCTGCGCCACCGAACCACGCGCGCCGGAGTCGGCCATGATGTACAGCGAGTTCATCGACTTCTGAGCGACGACCTCGCCCTTGGCATTGGTGACCTTCTCGGTACCGATGCCGTCGATCATCGCCTTGGCGACCAGTTCGTTGGTGCGCGACCAGATGTCGACCACCTTGTTGTAGCGTTCGCCGGCGGTAACGAGACCTGACTGGTACTGCTCCTGAATCTCGACCACTTCCTTCTCGGCCTCTTCCAGGATCGGCTTCTTCTGATCGGGGATGATCATGTCATCGATACCGATCGAGATGCCGGCACGGGTCGCGAAACGGAAGCCGGTGTACATCAGCTTGTCCGCGAAGACCACGGTGTCCTTGAGGCCCAGCAGGCGATAGCTGGAGTTGATCAGACGCGAGATCGCCTTCTTGGTGAGCTCGGTATTGGCGAGCGTGAACGGCAGGCCTTCTGGCAGGATCTCCGCCAGCAAGGCGCGGCCGACCGTCGTCTCGACCAGCGAGATGCCGCTGCTACGCGTGCCGTCCTCGGCGATATGCGCCTGGCGCATGCGCACCTTGACCTTCGCATGCAGCTCCACCACGCGATTGTCGTAGGCGCGGCGCACTTCGGAAATGCTGGAAAACACCATGCCGGTGCCCTTCGCATTCACCAGCTCGCGCGTCATGTAGTACAGGCCCAGCACCACGTCCTGGGTCGGCACGATGATCGGCTCACCGTTGGCGGGCGACAGGATGTTGTTCGACGACATCATCAGGGCGCGGGCTTCGAGCTGCGCCTCGATCGACAACGGCACGTGCACGGCCATCTGGTCACCGTCGAAGTCCGCGTTGAACGCGGTACACACCAGCGGATGCAGCTGGATCGCCTTGCCTTCGATCAGCACCGGCTCGAACGCCTGAATACCCAGGCGATGCAGCGTCGGCGCACGGTTGAGCAGCACGGGATGCTCGCGGATCACGTCCTCGAGGATGTCCCACACCTGCGACTCTTCGCGCTCGACCAGCTTCTTGGCGGCCTTGATCGTGGTCGCCTCGCCGCGAGCCTGCAGCTTCGCGAAGATGAAGGGCTTGAACAGCTCCAGCGCCATCTTCTTGGGCAGGCCACACTGGTGCAGGCGCAGGGTCGGACCCACCACGATCACCGAACGACCGGAGTAGTCCACACGCTTGCCGAGCAGATTCTGGCGGAAGCGACCCTGCTTGCCCTTGATCATGTCGGCAAGCGACTTGAGCGCACGCTTGTTCGTGCCCGTGATGGCACGGCCGCGGCGGCCGTTGTCGAGCAACGCGTCAACCGATTCCTGCAGCATGCGCTTCTCGTTGCGCACGATGATGTCGGGCGCGTTGAGCTCCAGCAGGCGCTTCAATCGGTTGTTGCGGTTGATGACACGACGATACAGATCGTTGAGGTCGGAGGTCGCGAAGCGACCGCCGTCCAGCGGGACCAGCGGGCGCAGGTCCGGCGGCAGCACCGGCAGCACGGTCAGCACCATCCACTCGGGACGGTTGCCGGACTCGAGGAACGCCTCGATCAGCTTCACGCGCTTGGTGAGGCGCTTGAGCTTGGTCTCCGAATTGGTGGAGGCGATCTCTTCCTTCAGGCGCACGACTTCGCCTGGCAGGTCGAGCGACTTCAGCAACTCGTACACCGCCTCGGCGCCCATGCGTGCGTCGAACTCGTCACCGTGCTCTTCCACTGCCTCGAGGTACTGATCTTCGCTGAGCAGCTGACCGCGCTCGAGCGCGGTCAGACCCGGATCGATCACCACGAAGGCCTCGAAGTACAGGATGCGCTCAATGTCGCGCAGGGTCATGTCCAGCATCAGGCCGATACGAGACGGCAGCGACTTCAGGAACCAGATGTGCGCGGTCGGGCTGGCCAGCTCGATGTGGCCCATGCGCTCGCGACGCACCTTGGCCAGCGTGACCTCGGTGCCGCACTTCTCGCACACCACGCCGCGGTGCTTCATGCGCTTGTACTTGCCGCACAGGCACTCGTAGTCCTTCACCGGACCGAAGATCGCGGCGCAGAACAGGCCGTCGCGCTCCGGCTTGAAGGTGCGGTAGTTGATGGTCTCCGGCTTCTTCACTTCGCCGTACGACCAGGAACGGATCAGCTCCGGCGAGGCCAGCGCGATCTTGATCGAGTCAAAATCCGGCGCCGTACGCTGCTGGTTGAACAGATTGAGCAAATCTTTCATTGCATAAGCTCCTGTAACCCGTGGGTTACTTAATCTCTTCCAGGTCGATGTCGATGCCGAGCGAGCGGATTTCCTTCACAAGCACGTTGAAGGACTCCGGCATGCCGGCGGCCATCTCGTGGTTGCCGTCGACGATGTTCTTGTACATCTGGTTGCGGCCCTGCACGTCGTCGGACTTCACCGTCAGCATTTCCTGCAGGGTGTAAGCCGCGCCGTACGCCTCGAGCGCCCAGACTTCCATTTCGCCGAAGCGCTGGCCACCGAACTGCGCCTTGCCGCCCAGCGGCTGCTGGGTGACGAGCGAGTACGGACCGGTGGAGCGCGCGTGCATCTTGTCGTCGACCAGGTGGTTCAGCTTCAGGTAGTGCATGTAGCCGACGGTGACCGGGCGATCGAACGCTTCGCCGGTACGGCCGTCGAACAGCGTGGTCTGACCCGACTCGGGCAGCTCCGCCAGCCTGAGCATCGCCTTCAGCTCGGCCTCCTCGGCACCGTCGAACACCGGGGTAGCCATCGGCACGCCTTCCTGGAGGTTGTCCGCCAGAGTCAGAATCTCTTCGTCCGTCAGCGACTTCAGGTCGACGTGCTGCACGGCGCCGGCGACGTGATGGTTGTAGATCTGATCGAGGAACTCGCGGATCTTCGCCACCTTCTCCTGCGCTTCGAGCATCTTCTGGATCTTCTTGCCCAGGCCCTTCGCGGCCCAGCCGAGATGCACTTCCAGAATCTGGCCGATGTTCATACGCGACGGCACGCCCAGCGGGTTCAGCACGATGTCGACCGAGGTGCCATCCGCCATGAAGGGCATGTCCTCGACAGGCACCACGTTGGAAACCACGCCCTTGTTGCCGTGGCGACCGGCCATTTTGTCGCCCGGCTGGATGCGACGCTTCACGGCCAGGAACACCTTGACCATCTTCAGCACGCCCGGCGCGAGGTCGTCGCCCTGGGTGATCTTGCCCTGCTTCTCCTTGAAGCGCTTGTCGAACTCTTCCTTGTGGCGCTTGATCTGGTCGGCCGCGCGCTCGAGGAACTCGGTGACGTCCTCGTCCTTGACGTTGACTTTGAACCAGTCGTCCTTTTTCAGGCCATCGAGGTAGGCATCGGTGATTTCCGTGCCACGCTTCAGGCCGCCCGGACCGCTGTTGGCGACTTTGCCGACCAACTGCGTGCGCATACGGTTGTAGATCGCGCCCTCGAGGATGCGGAACTGGTCGTCAAGGTCCTTACGGATGCGCTTGACTTCCATTTCCTCGATCTGCTTCGCGCGCTTGTCCTTCTCGATGCCATCGCGGGTGAACACCTGCACGTCGATGACGGTGCCGTCCATGCCCGGCGGCACGCGCAGCGAGCTGTCCTTCACGTCCGACGCCTTCTCGCCGAAGATGGCACGCAGCAGCTTCTCTTCCGGCGTCAGCTGGCTCTCGCCCTTCGGCGTGACCTTGCCGACCAGGATGTCGCCCGCCTTCACCTCGGCACCGATGTACACGATGCCGGATTCGTCCAGGCGCGCCAGCGCTTGCTCGCCCACGTTCGGGATGTCGGCGGTGATTTCCTCCGCACCCAGCTTGGTGTCGCGCGCAATGCAGGCTAGCTCCTCGATGTGGATCGAGGTGTAACGGTCTTCCTGCACGACGCGTTCGGAGAGCAGGATCGAGTCTTCGAAGTTGTAACCGTTCCACGGCATGAAGGCGATCAGCATGTTCTGGCCGAGCGCGAGCTCGCCCAGATCGGTCGACGAACCGTCGGCCAGCGTGTCGCCCTTCGCCACCACATCGCCCACATTCACCAGCGGACGCTGATTGAGGTTGGTGTTCTGGTTGGAACGGGTGTACTTGGTCAGGGTGTAGATATCGACGCCGGCATCGTTATCGCCGACCTCGCTCTCGTTCACGCGCACCACGATTCGGCCGGCGTCGACCTGGTCGATCACGCCGCCGCGCTTGGCGGTGACGATGACGCCCGAGTCGCGCGCCACGGCGCGCTCGATGCCGGTACCCACCAGCGGGGTCTGCGAACGCAGGGTCGGCACGGCCTGACGCTGCATGTTCGCGCCCATCAGCGCGCGGTTCGCGTCGTCATGCTCGAGGAACGGCACGAGCGCCGCCGCGACCGAGACGGTCTGCATCGGCGACACGTCCATGTAGCCCACCTCGGAAGCCGGGCGCAGCTCGGACTCGCCGCGGAAGCGGCAGGACACGAAATCTTCGATGAAGCGGCCATCCTTCAGCGGCGAGTTCGCCTGGGCGATCACATGGTCGCCCTCCTCGATCGCCGACAGGTAGTCCACCTTGTCGGTGACCTTGCCGTTCTCGACCTTGCGGTACGGGGTCTCGAGGAAGCCGTACTCGTTGGTGCGCGCGTACACGGCCAGCGAGTTGATCAGGCCGATATTCGGACCCTCCGGCGTTTCGATGGTGCAGACGCGGCCGTAATGGGTCGGATGCACGTCACGCACTTCGAAGCCCGCGCGCTCGCGCGTCAGGCCGCCCGGACCCAGGGCCGAAACGCGACGCTTGTGCGTCACTTCGGACAGCGGGTTGTTCTGGTCCATGAACTGACTGAGCTGCGACGAGCCGAAGAACTCCTTCACCGCGGCTGCCACCGGCTTGGCGTTGATCAGTTCCTGCGGGGTCAGACCCTCGGATTCGGCCAGCGACAGACGTTCGCGCACGGCGCGCTCGACGCGCACCAGGCCGATGCGGAAGGTGTTCTCGGCCATCTCGCCCACCGAACGCACGCGGCGGTTGCCGAGGTGATCGATGTCGTCCACGGTGCCATGGCCGTTCTTGATGTCGATCAGCACCTTCAGCACGTCGAGGATGTCGGAGCTGTCGCCCTGCGACTGCACCAGCGACTGCGCTTCTTCTTCCTTGCGCTCGCCGAAGTACTTGAAGTCGTACAGCACGCCCGGGCCGACGATCTCCTTGCGGCCCACGCGGCGGTTGAACTTCATGCGGCCGACGGCCGACAGGTCGTAGCGATCGAAGGTGAAGAACAGGTTGTAGAACAGGTTCTGCGCGGCGTCCTTCGTCGGCGGCTCGCCCGGACGCATCATGCGGTAGATTTCCACCAGCGCCTCGAGCTGCGTCTTGGTGTTGTCGATCCGCAGGGTGTGCGAGACATACGCACCGCGGTCGAGGTCGTTCACGTACAGGGTCGGTACCGTCTCGATGCCGGCCTTGCGGAAGTTCTCCAGCTGTTCGGCCGTGATCTCATCGTTAGCCGAGGCCAGCAGCTCGCCAGTCTTCGAGTCGACGATGTCGATGGCCAGGATGCGGCCGACCGGATAGTCGTCCGGCACTTCCAGCGCAGTGATATTTTCGGCGGCCAGCTGACGCACGTGGCGCGCGGTGATGCGCTTGCCGGCCTCGACCAGCACCTTGTCGCCCACCACCAGATCGAAACTCAGGGTCTCGCCGCGCAGACGCTCGGCGACCAGCTCCAACGTGGTGCCGCCCTTCTTGCCCAGGTGGAACACGTTGTGTTCGAAGAAGATGCTCAGCATCTCCTCGTTGTTGTAGCCGAGCGCGCGCAGCAGCACCGTCACCGGCAGCTTGCGGCGACGATCGATACGGGTGAACAGCGCATCCTTCGGATCGAACTCGAAATCGAGCCACGAACCGCGATAAGGAATCACGCGCGCCGAGAACAGCAGCTTGCCCGAGCTGTGCGTCTTGCCGCGGTCGTGATCGAAGAACACGCCCGGCGAACGATGCAGCTGCGAGACGATCACGCGCTCGGTGCCGTTGATGATGAAGGTGCCGGTGTCCGTCATGAGCGGAATTTCGCCCATGTAGACTTCCTGCTCCTTGACGTACTTCACGGCCTTCTTGGAGGCCGGACTGTCCTTGTCGTAGATGACCAGACGCACGGTCACACGCAGCGGCGCGCCGAAGGTCATGCCGCGGTTGCGGCACTCGCGCTCGTCGAACGCAGGCTCGCCCAGGCGATAGTCGACGTACTCAAGCGCCGCATTGCCCGAATAGCTCACGATCGGGAACACCGACTTCAGCGCGGCGTGCAGACCCTTGTCTTCGCGCTGTTTAGACGCGACGTGCTCCTGCAGGAACTCGCGGTAGGAATCGGTCTGGATGGTCAGCAGGTTCGGCACGCCCAGTACGGGGGGACGCTTGCCGAAATCCTTGCGGATGCGCTTCTTCTCGGTAAACGAGTAGGTCATGGTGGGTACCGCCTCGGTTCGCAGTGACGCCGGTGGTGCACACACCGGCTGAATGGAAAATTGCAGGGAATCGAGATTAGGGAATCGTCAATCGGCAGGTTCTCTGCCGGGCTCTCCGATTCCCCAGTCTCCATTCCCCCATCCCGCTCCTTTCAAAGCAGGCAAAGCCCGGGAGCTTTCGCTCCCAGGCTCGCTTGACGCTAGATCAAACTGACGGCGCGCAAGAGCGCCGATTACTTCAGTTCGACCGTGGCGCCGACAGCTTCGAGGTCCTTCTTGAACTTCTCGGCGTCTTCCTTCGAGACCTGCTCCTTCAGAACGCCACCGGCCTCGGTGAGGTCCTTGGCTTCCTTCAGGCCCAGGCCGGTGATGGCGCGGACGGCCTTGATCACGTCGACCTTCTTCTCGCCGGCGCTCTTCAGGATCACGTCGAACTCGGTCTGCGCTTCGGCAGCCGGGCCGGCGGCAGCCGGGCCAGCGGCCATCATGACCGGGGCGGCGGCGGACACGCCAAACTTCTCTTCGATGGCCTTCACCAGCTCCATCACTTCCATCAGCGACTTCGCGGCGACGGCTTCAACGATCTGTTCGTTGGTCAGGGACATGTTGATTTACCTCTGGAAATTGATTCGGTTGAAAAAGCGTCGAGCTGAGCGATCAAGCTTCGGCCGGGGCCGAGGCAACCGCTTCGCCACCACCCTGCTTGTCTGCCACGGCCTTGACGGCACGGGCGAACATGGCGGCCGGCTCGGCCAGCACGCGGGCCAGCATGGCGAGGGCTTCTTCGCGGGTCGGCAGCGAGGCCAGGACATCGACGTGGGCGGCCGGCAGCAGCTTGCCTTCCACGGAAACGACCTTCGCCTTCAGCTTGTCGTTGCTCTTGGCGAATTCCTTGATCAGGCGCCCGGCAGCGCCGGGTTCCTCGGTCGAGAACGCGTACAGCAGCGGACCGGTCAGGGCGTCCTTGACGACCTCGAACTCGGTACCCGCCACGGCGCGCGAAGCGAGCGTGTTCTTGACGACTTTCAAGAACACACCGGTCTCGCGGGCCTTCTTGCGCATCGCGGTCATTTGCTCGACCGTGGTGCCCGCGTACTCGGCGGCGACCAAGGAGTGGGCCTTGGCGGCGATCTCTGCCAGCTCGGCGACTACTTCTTGCTTCTGAGACAGATTGAGAGCCATTGCACTCCTCCAATTGAACTCCGCTTGCGGCTCCTGCCGCCGGCGGTCCTGAGCGACGCCCTCCTTGACGTCGGGGGCACGATTGCCCCGGGTGGTGGCCTTTCCAGAACAAAACAGAACCATTCCAGAAGGGGCAGCACCATCTACGCAGGCCGGATTCGCATTGGAACCCGATTAAGCGATCCCGCTGGCGACGACGGCGGTTCCCTGCCAATACGAGCTCCCTGCTCGTCGTCGTCGCGCGCTGATCGCGCCTGCGGTCTTTGACGGCGGCATCGGCACCTGGCCGGGCCTGCCCTCAAAAACGTGCCCGTGCCGGATTGGATCCGGCACGGGTCTTCATTCGCTTACTTGGCCGAAGCCGCCACGCTGGAGGTATCGACCGGAACGCCGACGCCCATCGTGCTGGACAGGGCGATCTTCTGCAGATACTGACCCTTGGCCGTGGCCGGCTTGGCCTTGAGCAGATCGGCGACCAGCGCGTTCAGGTTGTCCGCGAGCTGCGAAGCCTCGAAAGAGGCCTTGCCGATGGTGGCGTGGATGATGCCCGCCTTGTCGTTGCGGAACTTCACCTGGCCAGCCTTGGCGTTCTTGACGGCCGTGGCGACGTCGGCGGTGACCGAGCCGTCTTTCGGGTTCGGCATCAGGCCGCGGGGACCGAGCAGCTGGCCGAGCTTACCGACCACACGCATCGCGTCCGGCGTGGCGATCACGCGACCGAAGTCGAGCTCGCCCGCTTGCATGCGCTCGGCCAGATCGTCCATACCGACGGCATCGGCGCCGGCGGCCTTGGCGGCCTCAGCCTTCTCGCCAGCCGGAACGAACACGGCGACCTTGATGGTCTTGCCGGTGCCGTGCGGCAGCAGCGAGGAACCGCGCACGCCCTGATCGGACTTCTTGGCATCGATGCCGAGGCGGACGGCGACGTCCACGGACTCGGCGAACTTGGCCTTGGCGTTGTTCTTGACGATGGTCAAGGCTTCTTCCAGGCCATAGAGCTTGCCCGGCTGCACTGCCGCCTGGGCGGCCTTCATACGCTTCGTGAGCTTTGTCATGTCTTAGCCCTCCACCACCAGGCCCATGCTGCGCGCGCTACCAGCAATGGTGCGCACCGCAGCGTCCAGATCAGCAGCCGTGAGATCCGGCTCCTTCTGCTTCGCAACGTCTTCCAGCTGCTTGCGGGTGATCTTGCCGACCTTGTCGGTGTTCGGCTTGGACGAACCCTTGGCAACGCCGGTGACCTTCTTGATCAGCACGCTGGCAGGCGGGGTCTTGGTGATAAAGGTGAAGCTACGGTCGGAGTAGGCCGTGATGATTACCGGGATCGGAAGACCCGGCTCCATCTTCTGCGTGGCGGCGTTGAAGGCCTTGCAGAATTCCATGATGTTCAGGCCGCGCTGACCGAGGGCGGGACCCACCGGCGGCGACGGGTTGGCCTGACCGGCCTTGACCTGCAGCTTGATGTAACCGACGACTTTCTTTGCCATTGGATTTTCCTCGCGAGTTCGGGCGCCTTGCGGCTCCTCGCAGTGCACTTTCCCTGGATGAAGGACGGCCCGCGCTCCTGCGGACCCTGAAAAACGGGCACGCCGAGCCAGATGCCTCGGCGTGAACCGCGTAGTTTAAGGAGTGATCAAGTTTTAAGCAAGCCCCATGCCGGGGCTCGGGGTCAGGCCTTCTCGACCTGTCCGAATTCCAGCTCGACCGGGGTCGAGCGGCCGAAGATCAGCACCGCGACACGCAGGCGACTCTTCTCGTAATTGACCTCTTCGACTACGCCGTTGAAGTCGTTGAATGGACCGTCGGTCACGCGAACCATTTCACCCGGTTCAAACAAGACCTTCGGCTTGGGCTTCTCCACACCCTCGCGCACACGGCTCAGGATGGTGTCGGCTTCGCTGTCTCGGATCGGGAGCGGGCGATCGGCAGTGCCGCCGATGAAACCCATCACCTTCGGCGTTTCCTTGACCAAGTGCCAGCATTCGTCATCGATACGCGGGGCCTTGCCCTCGGTATCGGTCTCGATCTGCACCAGCACATAGCCAGGAAAGAATTTGCGATCGCTGCGGCGCTTCTGCCCGCCGCGCATCTCGATCACTTCCTCGGTCGGCACCAGCACCTCGCCGAACTTCTCTTCCATGCCGGCGCGCTTGATGCGCTCCTCGAGAGCCTTGCGGACCTGGTTCTCGAAACCCGAATAGGCGTGCACCACATACCAACGCTTGCTCATG
Source organism: Dyella sp. CR10 (assembly GCF_055814425.1). Lineage (NCBI taxonomy): Bacteria > Pseudomonadati > Pseudomonadota > Gammaproteobacteria > Lysobacterales > Rhodanobacteraceae > Dyella > Dyella sp. CR10. The sequence goes on along the minus strand of NZ_CP185986.1, from coordinate 675,653 downwards.
CCCTTTACCTCACGAACCCAGCTTGAGCAGCCAGTCGAGCACGACCGACTTAAGGATGAGATCGATCACGCCCAGCAGCAGCGAAAGAACGATCACCACGATGATGATGATGCCAGTGGTCTTCAGCGTTTCGTCGCGCGTCGGCCAGACGACCTTACGCATTTCGAACTGGGACTCGCCCAGGAAATGACGCACACGGCGACCGAGCGCCGTGGTCGCCGCGATGGCCAGAGCCACCACCAGCGCCGCCAGCACGCCAATCAGGCGTACGGACGGGGAAATATTGGCGTCGTTACTGAACCAGGAATAGGCGAAGATACCGGCAGCCAGCACCAGCACGGCCAGCACCAGCTTAGCGATGTCGGCGGCGCCCGCTTCTTTGACGTTCGCGCCCTTGGGCTGTTCTGCCTTGGTATTCATGCGCAGCGATCGGATAAGAGCAGGCAACCGGGCCCCGAAGCCCCTGCTGCCACTCGCCACCCGTCTTCATTCCTCGGGAAGGTGGCACGCCAGGAGGGACTCGAACCCCCAACCTGCGGTTTTGGAGACCGCTGCTCTGCCAATTGAGCTACTGGCGTACGTTTGAAATCAGAGAAGCCGCTCGTCAGGCTCGCTGTAAGGGGATCGCCCTGCGGCGGCATCGGGGACGGCAACGATTGCGTTGCCAGCCCCTCCCTTCACAGCCCGCGAGGCGGGCGACTTCCCATAGTACTACTTACTTGATGATCTTGGCGACGACGCCGGCGCCGACGGTGCGGCCACCTTCGCGGATCGCGAAGCGCAGACCTTCGTCCATCGCAATCGGATGGATCAGGGTCGCCTTGATCTTAATGTTGTCGCCCGGCATCACCATCTCCACGCCTTCCGGCAGCTCGATGGCACCCGTCACGTCCGTCGTACGGAAGTAGAACTGCGGACGGTAGCCCTTGAAGAACGGCGTGTGACGACCACCTTCGTCCTTCGACAGCACGTAGATCTCGCCCTCGAACTCGGTGTGCGGCGTGATCGTGCCCGGCTTGGCCAGCACCTGGCCACGCTCCACGTCGTCACGCTTCAGACCGCGCAGCAGCAGGCCCGCATTGTCGCCCGCCTGGCCCTGGTCCAGCAGCTTGCGGAACATTTCCACGCCGGTCACGGTGGTCTTCTGGGTCGGACGGATACCGACCACTTCCACTTCGTCGCCCACCTTGATGATGCCGCGCTCGATACGACCGGTCACCACCGTGCCGCGACCCGAGATCGAGAACACGTCTTCCACCGGCATCAGGAACGACTTGTCGATCGCACGCACCGGCTCCGGAATGTACGTGTCCAGCGCATCCACCAGCTTGATGATCGCCGGCACGCCGATCTCCGACTGGTCGCCTTCCAGCGCCGCACGGGCCGAACCGATGATGATCGGGGTGTCGTCGCCCGGGAACTCGTACTTCGACAGCAGCTCGCGCACTTCCATCTCGACCAGCTCGAGCAGCTCCTTGTCGTCCACCATGTCCGCCTTGTTCAGGAAGACCACGATGTACGGCACGCCCACCTGGCGCGACAGCAGAATGTGCTCGCGCGTCTGCGGCATCGGGCCGTCTGCGGCCGAGCACACCAGGATCGCGCCGTCCATCTGCGCCGCACCCGTGATCATGTTCTTCACGTAGTCGGCGTGGCCCGGGCAGTCCACGTGCGCGTAATGGCGGGTCGGCGATTCGTATTCCACGTGCGCCGTCGAAATCGTGATACCGCGAGCCTTCTCTTCCGGCGCCGCGTCGATCGCGTCATACGCCTTGAACTCGCCGCCAAAACGCTCCGCACCCACCTTCGTCAGCGCAGCCGTCAGCGTCGTCTTGCCGTGGTCCACGTGACCGATCGTGCCGACGTTGACGTGCGGCTTGGTGCGTTCGAATTTACCCTTTGCCATACGCGCTAAACCCCGATGGAGTCAGATTCAAAGAAAAAAGTGGAATGCGATAACCGCAGCGACCAGCGAAGTGGTGCTCATGACTGGAATCGAACCAGCGACCTCTTCCTTACCAAGGAAGTGCTCTACCGACTGAGCTACATGAGCACGAAACACCCAGAACGAGATCAATGGAGCGGGAGACGGGAATCGAACCCGCACCATCAGCTTGGAAGGCTGAGGTTCTACCATTGAACTACTCCCGCCCTGCGCGGAACTCGTCTGGTGGAGGGAGGTGGATTCGAACCACCGAAGGCGTAAGCCAGCAGATTTACAGTCTGCCCCCGTTGGCCGCTTGGGTATCCCTCCAACAAAGAACGGCTATTGTGTGTATCAGCCCCGGTTCTGTCAACACCTGAACACGGAAAATCTACACGCCGAAAGCGCGCATTTTACGTTCTCGCACGCCTGCGATCAGCCTTCGCCGATCGCTCGCGTGTCGATCAGCTGCTCCATCTCCTTGGACAGATCCATCAGCCGCTTTGCCTGCGCCTGAAGCTGACGCTCGGCTTCGTCGCGGGGCTCCCACGCAGGCACCGGCGTGGGTTTGCCCTCCGGGCTGTCCAGCGCGACGAACACCATCACGCAGCTGGTCGCCAGGCGGTGTTCGCCTTTGCGCAGATCACGCGCCAGCACATCTACCGCCAGGTGCATGCTGGAGCGCCCGGTATGAATCAGCCGCGCCCTCACCGTCACCAGATCCCCGATCAGGATCGGCGCGACGAACTGAATGCCGCTCACCGACGCGGTAACGCAATACGCGCCGCTCCACGCCACCGCACAGGCATAGCCGGCCTGGTCGATCCACTTCATCACCATGCCGCCGTGCACTTTGCCACCGAAATTCACGTCGGTCGGCTGGGCGAGAAAACGGAAACTGACTTCGTGCTGCTTGCCTGGCATGGCGGCTCCGGCTGGCCGAACGGAAAGGGCGGCCATTATGCCCGCTGGCGCCCGTCATTCGACCCCGCCGTTCTGCTTATTCCAGCTCCAGCACCATGGGCGTGCTGACCACTCCCATGGGCGAACGCCCCTCGGGACCAGTCGGCATGAAACCCAGGCGCAGATAGAAGGGCAGCGCGCATCGCGACGCATTCAAGGTGAATCGCCGCGTGCCGGCACGACGAACGGCATCGGCCATGGCCCGGCGCCACAACCGGCGTGCGATACCCCGCCGTTGATATCGGGTGCCGACAAAAAGCTGCACCAGATGGGCGTCATCACGCATCGCGGCCACACCAGCCAACACCCCATCCAGATACGCCAGATGAAAACGCTGCCCTTCCTTCATCCGCTTCCGGATCCCCCGCGCGCCGAAACGCCTCAGCATCGCCAACCCAGCCTCTCGCGGCTGATCGGGAACCACCCAGCGACGCGCAACGCGACGCACCAGGACGCCGATCGCCGCCGCGTCTTCGGGACGCCCCATGCGCATGCGCAGTTGCTCCACATCGCCCTCCCGAGCCACCTGCTCCAACTGTATCGGCTTCCGCCGTGCCCTCCCCCGCCGTGAAGGATAGTCCCGAATGCATTCCATCCATGTCGGAACACCCCACGGCTACGCAAAAAAAAGCCCCGCATCGGCGGGGCTTTGTCGAAGCGGATCGAAGCTCCGCTCAGACGTTGAACAGAAAATGCAGCACGTCACCATCCTTGACGACGTAGTCCTTGCCTTCCTTGCGCAGACGACCCGCTGCCGCCGCACCCGACTCACCCTTGAACTGGATGAAGTCGTCGTACGAAACGGTCTCGGCACGGATGAAGCCACGCTCGAAATCGGTATGGATCACGCCCGCCGCCTGCGGCGCGGTGAAGCCGCGCTTGATCGTCCAGGCGCGCACTTCCTTCACGCCGGCAGTGAAGTAGGTCTGCAGGTTGAGCAGCTTGTAGCCGGCGCGGATCACGCGATTGAGGCCCGGCTCTTCCAGACCCAGATCCTTGAGGAACTCGTCGCGGTCAGCGTCGTCGAGCTGCGAAAGCTCTTCTTCGATGGCAGCGCACACGGGAACTACTTCCGCGCCCTCGGCTTCGGCGCGGGTGCGCACGGCGTCGAGATGCGGATTATTCTCGAAACCGTCCTCGCGCACGTTGGCGATGTACATCAGCGGCTTGAGCGTCAGCAGGAAAAGATCGCGCACCAGCGCCTTCTCCTCGTCATCCAGGCCCAGGCTGCGCGCCGTCTTGCCCTCGTTGAGGCCGGCGGCCAGCTTCTGCAGCACCGGGCGCTTGGCGATGGCCTCCTTGTCGTTGGCCTTGGCCGCACGCTCGGCACGGTTCAGCGCCTTCTCCACCGAGTCCAGGTCAGCCAGCGCCAGCTCGGTGTCGATGGTTTCGATATCCGCGATCGGATCGACTTTGCCGGCCACGTGCACAATGTCGCTGTGCTCGAAGCAGCGCACCACGTGCGCGATCGCATCCACCTCACGAATGTGGGCGAGGAACTTGTTACCCAGCCCCTCGCCCTTCGACGCGCCGGCCACCAGGCCTGCGATATCGACGAATTCGACGGCCGTCGGAATCACCTTCTGCGGGTTGACGATGTCCGACAGCGCCTGCAGGCGCGGATCCGGCACGGGCACCACGCCCACATTCGGCTCGATCGTGCAGAACGGGAAGTTGGCGGCGGCGATGCCCGCCTTGGTCAGCGCATTGAACAGAGTGGACTTGCCGACGTTAGGCAGTCCGACGATGCCGCATTTGATACCCATGGGGTGGATCCGCGAATTGGAAAATGGAGAACCGGTGATTGTACGGCCGGCGGCGACCTGCCGCCCGGGCTCACTTGGGCGGCGTGTGCAGCTGCTGCATGGCTTTGTCGAACTGGCCGTCCACCACCAGCGGCAGCACGTCCAGCGCACGGCCGATACCGTCCACGATGGCGTCCTCATCCTTGGCGGACGGACGCCCGAGCACCCATGGCGTCACCTTGTCCTTGTGGCCCGGGTGACCGATACCGACGCGCAGGCGGTGAAACTTGGCATGACCCAGGTGGGCGATGATGTCGCGCAGGCCGTTCTGGCCACCGTGGCCGCCGTCGAACTTCAGGCGCACCGTGCCGGGGTCCAGATCCAGCTCGTCATGGGCGACCAGGCACTCGGCCGGCTCGATCTTGTAGTAGCGCAGCGCCGAAGCCACGGCGATGCCGCTCTTATTCATGAAGGTGGCGGGCTTGAGCAGCCACACCGGCTCTCCGCCGATGCGCACCTTGCAAGTCTCGCCGTGCAGCTTGCCGTCGAAACCCCAGCGCTCGCCCTGCCCCGCTGCGAGGGCGTCCACAAACCAGAACCCGGCGTTGTGCCGGGTTCGGAGATATTCGGCACCGGGATTACCCAGCCCGACGATGAGGCGAAGACCCGCCATGGAGCGCCAGCAAGTACGCGACGTCGGCCCGCACCGGAAAGGCACGGGCCGACGGGCGGCTTACTTCTTGGCGTCCTTGTTGGCGTCGGCCGGAGCGGCCTCGCCCTCGGCAGCCGGCGCTTCCTCGACCTCTTCCTTCACCGTGTTGGCGGTGACGACGGCGATGTCGTGGTCGGCGCCCAGGTGCAGGGCCGGGATTTCCACGCCCTTCGGCAGCTTGAGCTGCGACAGGTGGACGATCTCGCCCGGCTTCAGGCCGGCCAGATCCAGCTCGATGAACTCCGGCAGATCCTTCGGCAAGCAGGACACTTCCACTTCGGTCAGGTTGTGCGAGATCACCACGCCGGAGGTCTTGCCGGCCGGAGACTTCTCCTGATTCAGGAAGTGCACCGGCACGTTCACGCGCACGGCCTCGTTCTCGTTGATGCGCAGGAAGTCCATGTGCAGCATCTGCTGCTTGAACGGATGCTTCTGCCAGTCGCGCACCAGCACCTTCTGCACCTTGCCGTCGACGTTCAGGTCGAGCACGGAGGAGAAGAACCACTCGTGACGGGCAGCGAGCAGGATGGTGTTGTGCTCGATCTGGATGCTTTCGGCGGGCTGACCCGCACCGTAGACGACGGCCGGCACGAAGTCCGCACGACGCAGGCGGCGGCTCGCACCTTTCCCCTCGTCCTTGCGGCTCTGGGCCTTGATTTCATGAATCTGTGCCATGTTGGCATTCCTACTTCAGTTGTGATCCGCCTCGCGGCGGTTTGGTGACTCCCTCGCGACCAAGGGAGCCGGGTGCGGAGCGAGGCCTCATCGGCCCCGCCCTCAATCCACGTAAAGCGAGCTGACCGATTCGCCGAACGCAATACGGCGGATGGTCTCCGCCAGCAGCTCGGCGACCGAAAGCTGGCGGATCTTGGCGCAGGCCTGGGCTTCCGGGCGCAGCGGCAGGGTATTAGTCACCACCAGCTGATCGAGCTGGGAGTTCTCGACGTTGCTGATCGCGGCGCCCGACAGCACCGGGTGCACGCAGTACGCCACCACCTTGCGGGCGCCGCGCTCCTTCAGCGCCGCGGCGGCCGCGCACAGGGTGCCGGCGGTGTCGACGATGTCGTCGACCAGCACGCAGGTCTTGCCGTCGACGTCGCCGATGATGTTCATCACCGTCGCCACGTTCGCCTTCGGACGGCGCTTGTCGATGATCGCCAGGTCGGCGTCGTCCAGGCGCTTGGCCAGCGCGCGGGCGCGCACTACGCCACCGACGTCGGGGCTCACCACGATCAGGTTGTCCATCGAGTGGTTGCGCCAGATGTCCGCCAGCAGCAGCGGCGAGGCATAGACGTTGTCCACCGGGATGTCGAAGAAGCCCTGGATCTGGTCCGCATGCAGGTCCACGGTGAGTACGCGGTCCACGCCGACGGTACCGATCATCTTGGCCACCATCTTCGCCGTGATCGGCACGCGCGCGGAGCGCGGGCGGCGATCCTGGCGGGCGTAGCCGAAGTACGGCATCACCGCGGTCACGCTGGCGGCCGAAGCACGCTTGAGCGCATCCACCAGGGTGAGCAGCTCGAACAGGTTCTCCGCGCTCGGCGCGCCCGTCGGCTGGATCACGAACACTTCCTGGCGACGGACGTTCTCCTCGATCTCGATCTGCGTCTCGCCATCGCTGAAACGGCCGACCAGCGCCTTGCCCAACGGCACGCCCAGTCGCGCGGCGACATCCTCGGCCAGGGCGCGGTGCGCGTTGCCGGTGAAGAGCATCGGGGTGGACGTGTCCACGGTCATTGCGGTGAGCCTTTGGCCATCTACGATTCAATGGCTGGGGCGGTAGGATTCGAACCTACGCATGCGGGAATCAAAATCCCGTGCCTTAACCGACTTGGCGACGCCCCAGTATTTCGTTGTTCGTTACCGCGCGAAGCTCAGGCGCCACCGTGGCGCGCCAATGCCTCGCGCAACGGGGAAACCTCGACACCCAAGGCCACACGTGCCGTGAATGCCGGCGGGCATTGCGCGGCGACGGCTTCCGCGCGCTCCTGCGACTTCGTCTCCAGGAACACGCAACCACCGCTGCCGGAAAGCCTCGCTCTGCCGAAGGCACCCAACCAGTCCAGCGCCGCGGCCACCTTGGGATGGCGCGCGCGTACGACCGGCTCGAACGCGTTTCCAGCGGTTTCGCCCGAAGCAAAGGATGAAATTGTGGCCGGCGGAGCATTTCGTGTCAATTCAGACGCTTGAAAAAGCGCCGCAGTGGGCACGTGCTCATGCGGGTCCAGCACCACATACCAGCGCGCCCGCAGGGTCAGCGGCGTCAGCTTCTCGCCTACGCCCTCGGCCCAGGCTGACCGGCCACGCACGAATACCGGCACATCGGCCCCGAGCTTCCGTCCCAGCTCGGCCAGCGCGTCCTCGTCCAGCCCGGTGCCCCACAGGTGGTTGAGCGCGACCAGCGCCGTGGCGGCATCCGAGCTGCCGCCGCCGAGACCGCCGCCCATGGGAATCCGCTTGTCGAGCTCGATGTCCGCCCCTGCGCCCGCCGGCGCGTACGGCTGCAGCAGGCGCGCGGCGCGCACGACCAGGTCATCTGCTTCGGGCACGCCCGGCACCTCGGTGAGGCGCCGGATGTCGCCATCCCGGCGCGGCCGCAGGCGGATCTCGTCGCCCCAGTCCAGCAGCCGGAACACCGTCTGCAACTCGTGGTAGCCATCTGCACGCCGACCAGTGATGCGCAAGAACAGGTTGAGCTTGGCCGGAGCGGGCCAGGCCGACCAGTCATCGGGTCCCGGTCGATCCAGGCGGCGGCTCATGAACACGCGCAGATCGTCCGGAAAACCGTTCTCCCGGTCCCGTTCCCACGCGAAGGCGAACGCCGGATCCTGTTTGTCCACCTCGACGAAACCGTGTCTGGCATAGAACGGCGCGTTCCACGGCACGTCCGCCAGGGTGCCCAGCGTGATCCGGCGGTAACCCGCGGCACGCGCCCAGGCACAGGCCTGTTCGAGCAGGGCCGCGCCGATGCCGCGCCGGCCCCAGTCCGGCAGCACGTCGATTTCGGCCACGCCGATGGCGTCGCCGCCCTCTTCGGTATCCAGCCAGATGAAGCCCACCGGCTCGCCGGAACCGTCGGCCAGAGCCACCCATACCAGGCCGCGCTCGATACCCATCCGCAGCAGGTCCGGCGGCATGGTCACGTGCGCATAGAAAGGCCAGGCGCGATGCCCGCGGAACAGTTCCATGGCCGCGCGCTCGATGGCGCACAAGGCCTCGACCTGCGCGGGCACGGCACGCGCGATGTGGTAGTTCATGTCGATTCCAGCTGGCGGCGGGACCCGCCGCGGGGCGCAAAGCCTACCTCACGTCGCCGCGTGCGATGCCTACTGGAATGTCCAGGACTCGATGGAGAGCCTTACGCGGTAAGGCGGCTTCTCCGCGAACACCTTCTTCGGTACCGGCGGTTGCCGCGCGGCGTCCCACTCGCGGTAGTCCACGTTCCAGCCGTCCTGCTGCAACAGCGACGGCAGCCGATCGGCGCCGAAGCTCAGCTCGGCCGGGCCGCCGTCTGCGCGCAGGCCGAGCACCCAGGCACGCAGATCGCGCAGCGGCACGTCCCAGCCTAGCGCCTTGAGCATCAGCGACTCCGCGTCCGGCCCGCGCAGCGGCCCGCCGTCCAGACCTTCCAGCAAGGCGCCGTCCGGGCCACCGCTCAGGCGGAAGCTCTTGCCGATCACCGGCGAACGCACCGTGAATTCATAGTGCTCGCCGTTCTGCGACCAGTTGAGGGTACCGCTGCCGCCGTCCTTGCCATCGGATACGCCCAGCTTGCCCTGCAGGACCCAATGGTCCGTCCCGCCGAGCGCGCGTTCACGCGCCTCCTGCTCCATGAGCAGGGCCGCGTCGCCCTTCATCCGCACAGCAGGCGGAGGCACACAGGCGGCGAGCAGCAGCGGCAGCGCCGCCGCCAGGATGCGAAGAGTGCGCTTCATGGATTGAGTCGCTTCAGGGTCTCGTGGAGGGAGGCGCTCTGCGGATCGATGCGGCGCACTTCGTCGAACACGCGCCGCGCATCCTCCTGCCGCCCTTGCTTCCACAACACTTCGCCCAGGTGCACGCCGACGTCGGCGTCCTTGCGCGTCTGCCAGGCGGTGCGCAGCGTCTTCTCGGCCTGGTCCAGATGGCCCAGGCGGTACTGCAGCCAACCCCAGGAATCGGCGATCGCCGGGTCGTCGGGCTTGGCCGAGCGCGCGGTCTGGATCAGCTGCTCGGCTTCCGGGAGGTCGCGGTTGGCATCGGCGAGCGTGTAGCCCAGCGCATTGGTCGCGTCGATGTCATCCGGCTTGAGCTGCAACAGCCGGCGAAAATCCGCCACTGCCTTGTCGGTATCCCCCGTCTCGGCATACGCGAGACCGCGGCCGTACAAAAGCTCCGGATCGTCCGGCACCACCTGCAGGGCGCGACTGAAGGCCGCCTCCGCCTGGGTGAATTTCTGCTCGCGCATGTACAGGCCGGCGTCCACCTCGTAGGCCCGGCGCAACTGTGCCGGCTGGTCGAGGTAGTCGGTCTGCATCTGCGTCAGCAGTTCGTGCGACTCGGTGTGACGCGCCATCTTGTGCAGCAGCACGGCGCTGCGCAGATCGGCGTCGAACGCGTGTTCGTCCTCGTCCGGCACCTGGCTGTACCAGTCCAGCGCCTCATCGTTCTTCTCGAGCATTTCGGCCAGCGTGCCCAGCAAGAACACATTGCTATCACGCGCGTCCTGGGGCGCACGCTGCAGTTGGCTGTACAGGCGGCCGATGGCCTTGGTGTCACCGGCGCGCGCGGCGAGGGTCGCGCGCAGACTGTAGGTATCGGCGTTCTGCGGTCCGTTTTCGAGCAACCGGCTGGCTGCGGCGTAGTCCCCGCTCTGCCCCAGCAGCGTCGCGTAGGCCAGGCGCAGCCCGGTGTTCTTCGGCTCGCGCGCCAGCGCTTTCTGGAACAGCCCCTGCGCGCCGGCGCGATCGCCGTTGCGGTATTTGAGCTGGCCTGCCCAGGCGTACGTCTCCGCGCTGTTGAAGCGCTTGATCGCGGCGTCGGCGATCTGCTGCGCATACGCGTGGCGCCCGAGCTTGTCGCCCAGTTCGCTCATCGCCAGCCAAGCCTGCGCATCTGCCGGCAGGCGCTGCGGCGTCGCCAGCGATTCCAGCAGGCGCGCGGCCAGCGCGGCGTCGCGGCTGCCCAGCAAGGCGCGGCCGAACTGGCGCCAGGCGTCCGGATCACCGCTGGAGACGAGGATTTCCAGCTGACGGCGGGCCTCGTCGGCGTCGCCTCGATCGAGTGCAAGCTGGGCGCGGGCCATGGACAGCTCGGCGGGCTTGGCGCCGAGCTGTTGCCAGCGCTCGATCGCGCTGGCGGCCAGATCGCCATCGTGGGTGGCCGTGGCCAGCCCGGCAGCCTGTTCGGCAATGCGCGGGTCGGCGCTCAGGCGCATCGCCTTGCCGTAGGCCGCGGCGGCGGACTTGAGGTCCGTCCGCACCAGCGCCATCTCGCCGGCGAGCAATTGCGCCATCAGATCGTGATCGAGGTCCGGGGTGACCACCGTGAGGTGGTCCAGCGGCTGCGTCGGCGCCGCCGGCCTCGAGGCCGGACGCCCGGGCGCGGTAGCGCAGCCGGTGACGACCGCCAGCAGCACGCCGCTCGCCGCAAAATGCCGCAGTTGCTTGAACTTGGCCAACCTGCTCAGCACACTATTCTCCGTTCATCCGCCATTGACAGCCGTCGTCGCGAGGGGAACGGCCGGTGCCACGGTCTAGTTTACGCCGCCGGATGCCTGCCGCCTCCAAACAACTCCCACCATGCCGCTGATCGCCCTAGGGCTCAATCACCTCACCGCACCGGTCCAGCTGCGCGAGCAAGTGGCGTTCGACGAATCGAACACCGGCTCGGCATTGCTGGAGCTGGCCCGCGAGCCCGGCGTGGAAGAGGCGATGATCCTCTCCACCTGCAACCGCACCGAGCTTTACGTCAGCGTGGCACCGGGTGCCGAGGCCGTACCGGAGACCTGGCTCAGCCGGCACCATCAGCTGACTCCCGGCAAGCTCGATGAGTTCCTCTACCGCCACGACGAAGACGCGGCCGTGCGTCACATGTTCCGCGTCGCCACGGGACTGGACTCCATGGTGCTGGGTGAACCGCAGATCCTCGGCCAGGTGAAGGACGCCTATCAGCTCGCGCGCGACGCGCAGGCGCTGCGCGCGCCGATGGACCGCCTCCTGCAACACACCTTCGCCGTGGCCAAGCGGGTACGCACCGATACGCGCATCGGCGCGCATACCGTGTCCGTCGCGTTTACCGCCGTGCGCCTGGCCGAGCAGGTGTTCGCCGACCTCAAGCAAGCCTGCGTGCTGCTGATCGGCGCCGGCGACACCATCGAACTGGCCGCGCGCCATCTCGCCGACAAGCAGGTGCGCCGCCTGATCGTGGCCAACCGCACGCTGGAGAATGCGCAGGAACTTGCCAGCCGCCATGGTGGCTACGCGATCGGCCTGCACGATCTGCCGCAGCACCTGGCCGAGGCGGATATCGTGATTTCCTCCACGGCGGCGCGACAGCCGATCGTGACCCGACCGATGGTGGAAAAAGCCATCGGCGCGCGCCGGCGTCGCCCGATGTTCATGGTGGACATCGCGGTGCCGCGCGACATCGAGCCGACCGTGGGCGAACTCGAAGATGTCTTCCTCTATGGCATCGACGACCTGCGCCAGGTGATCGACGACAATCGCCGCTCGCGCGAAGCCGCCGCGCGCGAAGCCGACGCCATCATCGACCTGCAGGTGGAACGCTACATGGCCTGGCGCCGCGCGCTCACCCTGCGCAACCCCGCGGTGGACATGCGCCAGCACGCCGAGCTCTATCGCGACGAAGTGCTGGAGAAGGCGCGCGCCATGCTCGCGCGCGGCAAGTCGCCGGACGAGGCTCTGGCTTTTCTCGCCAACACGCTCACCAACAAGCTGCTGCATCACCCCAGCGCTCGCCTGCGCGAAGCCGCGCTGGCCGGCGACATGGACCTGCTGCACGCGGCCGGACGCCTGTACGGACTGGACGGGAACGAACCGGAGCCGGGAGCCTAGCGGGCCAGCCAGACACCGCTCGCCCATGGCCGACGCAGGCCGCGCCCCGCTCTCACCCTTCCCGCTCCGATGACGCCATCCATCCTCCGCAAACTCGAATCCCTCGCCGAACGCCACGAAGAAGTAGGCATGCTGCTGGCGCAGCCCGATGTGCTGGCCGATGGCACGCGCTTCCGCGAGCTCTCGCGTGAGTACGCGCAGCTAGAGCCGGTGACTGCCGCGCTGCGCGAACACCGCCAGGCGGAACGCGAGCTGGCCGAATCGCGCACGATGCTGGCCGACCCGGACATGCGCGAACTGGCCGCAGACGACGTGGCGCGGCTGGAGGCCCGCCTCGCCGAACTCGACGGCGAATTGCAGATCCTGCTGCTGCCGAAGGATCCGCGCGACGAGGCCAATCTGTTCCTCGAGGTCCGCGCCGGCGCGGGCGGCGACGAGGCGGCGATCTTCGCCGGCGACGTCTTCCGCATGTACACGCGCTATGCCGAGCGGCAAGGCTGGCACGTGGAAATCCTCAGCGAACATGCCGGCGAGCACGGCGGCTACAAAGAGATCGTCGCGCGCATCGAAGGCCGCGGCGCCTTCTCCCGGCTCAAGTTCGAATCCGGCGTGCATTGCGTGAAGCGCGTGCCGGCCACCGAATCACAGGGCCGCGTGCACACCTCCACCGCGACCGTGGCGGTGCTGCCGGAACTGGACGACATCCAGGACGTGGAGATCGCCCCGGCGGACCTGAAGATCGACACCTTCCGTGCCTCCGGCGCCGGCGGCCAGCACGTCAACAAAACCGACTCGGCCATCCGCATCACCCATCTGCCCAGCGGCCTGGTGGTGGAATGCCAGGACGAGCGCAGCCAGCACAAGAACCGCGCGCGGGCGATGAGCCTGCTCAAGGCGCGACTGCTCGACGAAGCGCAGTCCAAGCAGGTCGCCGAGCAGGCCCAGTCGCGCCGCCTGCAGGTGGGCAGCGGCGATCGCAGCCAGCGCATCCGCACCTATCGCTACAAGGACAACCTGGTGACCGATCACCGCATCGGGCTGGACCTGTACCGCCTGCCGGAAATCATGCAAGGCGACCTGGACGAACTGGTCGGCACCTTGCTGCGCGAGCATCAGGCCGACCAGCTCAAGGCGCTCGCCTGAGCTCCCGCCTCCCGTCGACGCCTGCCTGCAATCTGGCGCTGCGCACCGGATCACGCACGCGCCGATTGGCAGTAAAGACAGCGTGAGTTAGCTTGCGCGGGATGAAGCAGGTCTCACGCTCCGAACTCCTCGCCCATTACCACCAGTTGGCCCGATTGCTCGACCGCGGTGATGCCGTCGAGGCCGAAGCGCTGGCGGCGCGCGCGCGCGCCGACTCCCCCGAGGATGCGGAGACCGCCCGCCTGCACGGCATCGCGCTGATCCAGCTGGGCCGCCATGCCGAGGCACGCGAGGCGCTGGAGGCTGCCGCTCGCCTCGCGCCCGAGAGCGTGGAAATCCCCTGCAACCTCGCCAGCCTGCAGCTCGAACAAGGCGAGGTGGAGGGTGCGATCGGACGCTTGCGCGCCGCGCTGCGCAACCATCCCGGCCACGCCGCCATTCTCCTTACGCTCGGCAATGCGCTGATGGCGGCGGCGCGCTATGCGCAGGCGCGCGAGTCCTACGCCATGGCCACCCACGGCGCCCCTCAGCACGCTGGCCTGCGCCTCAACCTGGCCGCGGCGGAACTGGAGCTGGGCAATCTGGATCAGGCCCTCGCGCACACCGAAGAAGCGTTGCAGCTGGCGCCCGATTTCGACGGCGCGTTCGCCCTGCGCGCCCGCGCGCTGCAGGCGCAGGGCCGTTTCCAGGAAGCCGCCCGGGACTGGCTGCAAGCGGAGCAGCTGGCGCCGGAAAATCCGCTCTATCCCTTCCATGCCGGCATGCTGCTGGACGATGCCGGCGATCTGCCTCAGGCGGCTGCCGCGTTCGAGCGTGCCCTGCGCCTGGACGCCGCCTCCGGCGCCGCGCTCGCCATGCTGGTATTCGCGCGGCGCCGTCTATGCGACTGGCGCGATCTGGACGAATTGACCGCACGCCTGCATCGCGCGGTGGCCGAAGGCCGCGACGGCGTCATGCCGTTCGCCTTCCTTGCCGAAGACGCCAGCGCCGCCGAACAGCGCCGCTGCGCGACGACCTTCGCCGCCAGCGTGGCCCCGCAAGCCGCGGCGCTGCGAGAGACGCTGGATCTCGCCCAGGCACAAGGCGCAGCAGGCGAACCCGTACGCGTGGGCTTCGTTTCCAACGGCTTCGGCGAGCGCCCGATCGGCGAACTCACTGTCGCCATGCTGGAGCACCTGGGCCGTCTGCTGGACGTGCACCTGTTCTGCATGATGCCGGACGATGGCGGCCGCATCCGCCGCCGGCTCGCCGCCGCGGCCACCGTGCACGACGTGTCCCGCCTGCAGCCGCCGGAACTGGCCCGGCATATTCACCAGGCCGGCATCGAGGTGCTGTTCGACCTGCGCAGCTACGGTGGCGGCGCGAACAGCGACCTGTTCGAATTCCGGCCGGCGCCGGTGCAGGTGAACTGGCTCGCCTATCCGGCGACGTCCGGCGCATCGTGGACGGACTATCTGCTCACCGACGCGATCGCCATGCCGTCGCCGCTGCGGCAGGATTTCAGCGAAAAAATCGTGCGCCTGCCGCGCTGCGCCCTGCCCATGGACGACACGCTGATACCCGGCGCACCACCGCCGCGCGCCGCCTGCGGCCTGCCGGAGCAAGGCACCGTGTTCGCCAGCTTTAATGGCCACCACAAGCTCAACCCGGCCGCGTTCGCGCGGTTCATGCTGATCCTGCAGCAAGTGCCCGGCAGCGTGCTGTGGCTGCTCGGCGGCGGACACGGCATCGAGGACCGGCTGCGTGCCGCGGCTGGCGCCATGGAGGTCGATCCGTCGCGCCTGGTCTTCATGCCGCGCCTGCCGCACGCGGAGCATCTGGCGCGTCTGGCTCACGCCGACCTGTTCCTCGATACCCTGCCCTGCAACGCCCAGTCCACCGCGGTCGATGCGCTGCTGGCCGGCTGCCCGGTGCTTACCGGCCTGGGCCAGACGCTGGCCGGTCGCCAGTGCGCCAGCCTGCTCTATCACGCCGGGCTGCCGGAACTGGTCGCCGAGGACGAGGAATCGTTCATCACCATGGCGGTGCATCTGGGTAACGATGGCGACGCGCTTGCAACACTGCGCCGCCACCTGCGCGAAAACCGCAAGCACCACCCGCTGTTCGATATGCAAGGCTTCGCGGCGGACTTCCGCCGCGCCGTGCATGCGATGAGCGCGCGCCACCGCATCGGGCGCCCGCCGATCGATCTGGACCTGCCTGCCGCCTGAGGAGCACCACCATGAGCAAGTCGGACAAGCACTACCGCAAGACCATGGAGTCGTTGCAGATCGAGCTGGCCGGCATGCACCGCTGGCTCAAGCGCACCGGACATCGCGTGGCGGTGATCTTCGAAGGACGCGACGCGGCCGGCAAGGGCGGCACCATCAAGGCGATCACTCAATCGATGGATACGCGCGGCTACCGCGTCGTGGCGCTGGGCAAGCCCAGCGAGACCGAGGCCTCGCAGTGGTACTTCCAGCGCTACGTGCCGCATCTGCCTGCGGCCGGCGAACTCGTGCTGTTCGACCGCAGCTGGTACAACCGCGCGGTGGTGGAACCGGCCATGGGTTTCTGTACGCGCAAGCAGCAGGAAGCGTTCCTGCGCGCCGCGCCGCACTTCGAAAAGCTGCTCACCGACGACGGCATCCTGCTGGTGAAGTACTGGCTCGCCGTCGACCAGAAGGAACAGGAAGAACGCTTCGCCGAACGCGCGCAAGACCCGCTCAAGCGCTGGAAGCTGTCGCCGGTGGATCTGGCCTCGCGCGACAAGTACGAGGAAGTCGGCCAGCTGCGCGACGAAATGATCGAGCGCACGCACCGGCCGAACGCGCCCTGGTTCGTGGTCGATTACAACGACCAGAAGCGCGGCCGCATCAATCTGATCCGGCACCTGCTCGAACACCTCCCGCGCAAGGAGGAGACCATTCCGGAAGTGAAGCTGCCCAAGCTCAAGGGCAAGCCGCGCCGCGAGGACGTCACCGACAAGGCGCTATGGGTGCCCGATACCATCGGGTCCGACGACGCCTGATCCTGCCGGCTAGCCGGTGCGGAAATCCTCCGGCGGTTCGCCGCTCCACGCCTCCCGCAGCACGCGCTCCACCCGCGCAGCGGGCGGCCCTTCCCACAGCCAGCGCTCCAGCGCGTCCACGGCCGCGGCGTCGCCGCAGGCGAGTACTTCGACCGAGCCATCCGCTAGATTCCTGGCATGGCCGGTCAGCGCCAGGTCCCGCGCCTGCTCACGCGCACTGGCGCGATAGAACACACCCTGCACGCGCCCGCTGACGATGAACAGCGCGGCGGCCATCGTGTGCTTACTTACCCTTGCCCAGGCCGATCGCATCGCCCAGCGAGGCTTCGGTCACCGGGCCGACGAAACGCTTGACCACCTTTCCATCGGGACCGATCAGCCAGGTAGTGGGCAGGCCGCGCGGCTCGTCGAAATCCTGCACCGGCTTGTCGAGGGTGACCTGTGCGATCGGGTAGCTCACCGGATGTTTGGCGAGAAAGGCCTGGATGTCGGCCTTGTCCGTGTCCTCGTAGGCCAGGCCGATCGCCGCCACCTTGTCCTTGTGCGCGCTGACGAAGCGAGAGATGTCCGGCATCTCCTTGATGCACGGCACGCACCAGGTGGCCCAGTAATTGACGATCACGTACTTGCCGCGCTGCTGCGCGAGGTCGTACGGCTTGCCGTCGAGCGTGGTCACCTTGAGGGTGGGCTGCGCGGGCATGGCGGCCTGTGCCGCCGGCAGGCCAAACGCGGCGGCCGCGCCGAAAACGATGCTGGGGAACCACTTCATACAGCCATTTCCTTCGAGGTTGGCGCTGCGTCGGGCGTGTGGGGAAAGACCCGGTCCAGCTTTGCGTCCAGGGTTTCGCTCAGCATCCGCGCGGCCGTGCAGAGCAATTGCAGCAGCTCGTCCGGCAGGCGGATGCCCAGCGCCTGCGCTTCGCCGGCAGGGTCCAGCGGCAGACGATACCCCGCATGCCGGTACACGCGCAGCAAGTCGGTGGCGTCGAGGCTGCGGCTGAGCAGCCAGCCGCCGGATTCACTGCGCTGGACCAGGTCCGCGCGCTGCAGGTCTTCGAAAAACGCGCTGATCGCGCCGCTGCGCAGGTACGGCTCGCTGAGGCGCACCATGGCCGGATCCACGCTGTAGCCCTTGCGCTGGGCATCGACGAAATGCCGCAGCACCACCATCAGGCCGAGGAATTCCGAACCCTCGGGCAAGCATTCGGACGGCGCCTGGTATTCGTAGGCGGAGACGGAGGCGGCGATCGACGCGCCGAGGATCACGATGATCCACGACAGATAGATCCACAGCAGGAAGATCGGCAGCGCCGCCAGCGCCGCGCCGTAGATCTGCTGATAGGTCTGCGCATGGCGCACGAACAGCGAGAAACCCCACCGCGCGATCTCGAACAGCAGCGCGCCGAGCACCGCGCCGATCGCGGCGTGCTTGAACGACACCGGCCGGTTCGGCACCACCACGTAGAGCAGCCACAGCGTGATGAACGTGACCACGAACGGCAACGCATTCAACAGATAGGCACCGAAGCCCATGCCGGCGGCGCTTTTGATCAGCGGCAGTGCCGTCACGTACGAACTGGCCACCAGGCCGCCGACCACCAGGATCGGCCCCAGCGTCAGCGCGGCCCAGTACAGCAGCAGGCGCGAGCCCCAGCTGCGTGGCCGGTGCACGCGCCAGATGCGGTTGAGGCGATCTTCGATGCTGACCATCATCGAGATGGCGCTGAACAGCATCACCAGCACACTGATGCCGGTGAGCTTGCTGGCGTTGTCGGCGAACGCCAGCAGCGCGCCCTTCACCGTATCCGCCGCGGCCGGCATCAAATTGAAGACGAAATCGATCAGCGTATTGCGCCATTCGGCAAATACGGGGAAGGCGGAGAACATCGCCAGTACCGCCACTACCAGGGGCACCAGCGATACCAGTGTCGTGTACGACAGTGCGCCCGCGGTCTCGAAGCACTTGTCGTCAATGAAGCGCTGCCACAGGAAGCGGCTGAAGCTGGTGGTGCGGTCGCGATCGATGCGCCAGGCCATGCGAATCCTCTAAGCGTGCCGCCGCGCGGCGGCGGCTACATGGGCGGGTCGGACGGTACACTACCCGATCCGCACCGAACGCCCCAACCCGCGAGCCGCGCGCATGAGCCGAGACATCCTAGTCCTCTACTACAGCCGCACCGGCCACACGGCCAGGCTCGCACGGCTGATCGCACGCGGCGTGGAGGAAGTCCCCGGCATGCAGGCGCGCCTGCGCCAGGTGCCGCCGGTGGCGCCGGTCACCGAGGTGGCGCAGCCGCCGGAACCGGAAGAAGGCGCGCCCTACGCGACCCGCCAGGACCTGGCCGAATGCGCCGGCCTCGCGCTGGGCAGCCCTACCCGCTTCGGCAACATGGCGGCGCCGCTCAAGCATTTCCTCGACAGCACCGGTGCCGAATGGGCCAGCGGCACGCTCGCGGGCAAGCCGGCGGCGGTGTTCACCTCGACGAGCACGATGCACGGCGGGCAGGAGTCCACGCTGCTGAGCATGGCGCTGCCGTTGCTGCACCATGGCATGTTGCTCGTCGGCGTGCCGTATACGGAGGCCGCGCTCACCGCCACGCAGAGCGGCGGCACGCCCTACGGCGCCAGCCATGTCGCCGGCCCGCACGGCGACAACGCCATCAGCGAGCACGAGCGTGATCTGGCGCGTGCACTTGGCCGGCGCCTCGCGGACGTCGCGCGCAGGCTGGACGCCGCGCCATGACCGCGCAGGCTCTGCCTCGCGCCTATCGCCTCGGTCTGGCCGCATGGGCCGGCCTCGTGCTGCTGCAGGTGCTGTGGCATGGCCTGTGGTTTCCCGCCCAGCGGCTGCCGGTGTCGGCGGTGCTGCTGATCACCGTGGTCCCGCTGCTGCTGCCGCTGCTCGCGCTGCGCCGCGATGTGCGCCGTGCGCTGCTGTGGGTGGGCATCCTGAGCCTGTTCTATTTCTGCCACGGCATCGCCGAGGGCTGGAGTTCTTCCAGCGAGCGCTGGCTGGCCCTGGCGGAGATCGTGCTCACGTTGCTGCTGATCGGCGCGCTGGGCGCGGGGGTGCAGCGCAAGCCGGCACGTTGAGCGACGCTGCACGAAGGCCGAACAAGCACCCGCCTATACTCCTCAGGGCAACACTTCTCTGCCCAGGGAGGGCCGCATGGGATTCCTGCAAGAAGCGCCGCAGCTGGCGCATCCGTACCGCGACGACCGCCTGCTGGTCGACCTGCTCGACCGCGCGCTGCCGCCGGACCGTCGCGCCGCGATCGAACCCGACCTCGATGCACTCGGCGACTACGCGCGCCTGGCCTGGCGGCGCGTCTGCACCACGACGCGGCGCAAGCCGGTGCTGACCCAATGGGATGCCTGGGGTCGCCGCGTCGACCGCATCGAGCTGACCCCGGCCTGGCAGGAAGGCCCGCTGCTGACCACGCGCCACGCGGTGCTGGCCGCCGGTCACGAGCCGCACGCCGATGCTCGCCTGGAGGAATTCGCCCGCGTCTACCTCTATCACCTGGCCAGCGAGTTCTATACGTGCCCGCTGGCGATGACCGACGGCGCGGCCACCGCACTCAAAGCTTCCGGCAACGCAGCGCTCATCGACCGCGCGCTGCCGCACTTCCTGAGCCGCGATCCGGCCGCGTTCTGGCTCAGCGGCCAGTGGATGACCGAGAACGCCGGCGGTTCCGACGTCGGCAACACCCAGACGGTGGCCAGGCAGGATGCGGATGGCCAATGGCGTCTCTACGGGCGCAAATGGTTCAGTTCCGCCGTGGTGGGCGAGGCAGCACTGGCGCTGGCTCGCCCCGAGGGCGCTGGCAGCGGCCCCGCCGCGCTGGCGCTGTTCTATGTGGAGACCATGGACGACGGACAGCGCAAGCCCGAGCTGGTCATCGATCGTCTGAAGGACAAGCTCGGCACCCACGAACTGCCCACCGCCGAGATCCACCTGGAAGGCCTGCCCGCCTGGCCCTTGGGCGAGCTCGAGCACGGCGTGCGTCAGGTCGCGCCGATGCTCAACGTCACGCGCACCTGGAACGCCATCTGCGCGGTCGCCAGCATGGCGCGTGCGCTGCACCTGGCGCGCGACTACGCCCGCCGCCGCCAGGCCTTCGGCCGAGCGCTGATCGAGCAGCCGCTGCATGCCCACACCCTGGCCGGCATGCAGGCCGAGTTCGAGGCGGCTTTTGCGCTGGCGTTCGAAGTGGCGCACCTGCTCGGCCGGGTCGAGCAGCATGCCGCCACGCCGCAGGAAGCCGCGCTGCTGCGCCTGCTCACGCCCCTGGCCAAGCTGTGGACCGGCAAACTTTCGATCCAGCTGTGCTCCGAAGCGCTGGAGTGCTTCGGCGGTGCCGGCTATATCGAGGACACCGGCCTGCCCCAGCTGCTGCGCGATGCGCAGGTCTATGCGATCTGGGAAGGCACCACCAACGTGCTGTCGCTGGACAGCCTGCGCGCCCTCGCCGGCAACGCGCCCGGCGCCTTGCGCGAATGCATCGGCCACTGGCTGGCCGACAGCGACGACCTGCACGCCGCCAGCGCCGTGCAGCACACGCTGGACGCGGCGATGCGCTGGCTCGACGCGCACACCGCCCAGCGCGACGCACTGGAAGCCGGCGCCCGCGGCCTCGCCCTCACCTTGGCCCGCTGCACGGCAGCGGCGCTGCTGGCGCGGCAGGCGGCATGGTCCAAGCGCCAGCGCGGCGACCTGCGCCCCGGTGCGGCGCTGCGCCGCTTCGTCGCCCATGGACTGGACCGGCTGGATACGATCGATCCGGCGGACACGATCCTGCTGGCGTAGCTCGGGGCAAGCCGCAGTTGAACCCCGGCAGGCGTCACCTTCACGCGCCGCGCATCGTTGGGGTTCGCCTGCGGCTCACCCCAACCTACACTATGGCTCTTTCCTCCATCACGGCCCTTCCCATGCAGCACCTGACCATCGTCACCACCGGCGGCACCATTGACAAGATCTATTTCGACGACAAGTCGGACTACAAGATCGGCGCCCCGCAGATCGGCGAGATCCTCGGCCAGCTCGGCGTCGCCTTCCAGTTCGACGTGATCCCGATCCTGCGCAAGGACAGCCTGCACATGGGGGCGGAGGACCGCGCGCTGGTGCGCTCCACCATCGAGGCGCAGCCGCATCGCCACGTGCTGGTCACGCACGGCACGGACACCATGGTGGAGACCGCGCGTGAGCTGGCCAGCCTCAAGGGCAAAGTGATCGTGCTCACCGGCGCGCTCAATCCTGCGCGCTTCCAGGGCTCGGACGCGGTATTCAACATCGGCTGCGCCGTCGGCGCCGTGCAGACGCTGCCGGACGGCGTGTACATCGCCATGAACGGCCGCATCTGGGATCCGCTGAAGGTGCGCAAGAACCGCGAGGCAAACCGCTTCGAGGAATCGGCGGGCTAAGAAAACGTTGGCGTCGGTCGGGGTGGCCCAAAGGCAAGCCCGAACGTCGCGGCAACCTGTGGAAACGCCCGTTGGGGTTCGCCTCCGGCTCACCCCAACCTGCGTGGAAAAAGAAACGGGGCCCGGTCTGAAGACCGGGCCCCGTTTCGTTTTTCTCACTGCACGTTGAGGTTCACATCATCCAGCACGAACGAGGTCTGCAGCGAGCTGTCCTCGGTGCCCGTGAACTTGATGGTCACGGTCTGGCCGATGTACGCGCTCAGGTCGAACGACTTCTGCGCGTAGCCCGACCCCGCATTGAGGTTGGAGTACGTCGCCAGCGTCTTGAGCACCGTGCCGCTGCTGTTGAGCACCTGCACGTTGAGCTTGTCGTACGCGGTCGTGGTGGTGGTCTCGGCCGTGTCGATATGCAGGTAGAACGTCAGCGTCGCGCTGGTCTTGCCGCTGGGAATGGCCACGCTCTGCGAGACGGTATCGGTATGGCTGCTGCCATAACCGTCCAGCCAGGTGAACCAGCTGCCGCCATGCGCCGTTTCACCGCTGCAGCCGCTGTTACTGCACAGCGCGCCGGAACTGATCGACCACGGCGAAGCCGTGCCGGTCTCGAAGCCCGGGTTGCCCAGCAGCTGCGTCGCACCGCCGCCACCGCCGCTGGACACCGTGACCGACGAGCTCTTGGAGCTGGTCTTGCCGCTGGCGCTGTCGGTCACCGTCTCGGTCACGGTGTAGGTACCGGCCGCTGCGTAAGTGTGGCTCGGACTGGTAGCGGTGGAGGTAGCGCCGTCGCCGAAAGTCCAGGAGTGCGACGAGATGGTGCCGCCGCTATCGGTGGAGCTGTCGGTGAAGGTGGCAGTCAGCCCGCTCGTCACGAAGCTGAAGTTCGCCGTGGGCGTGCCGCCAGTGCTGCCGCCGGAAGCCCAGTTGGCCGCCGCGAAGGTGTTGACCTTGGCGATGTCCAGGCTGCCGAAGCCGGTGGTGTAATCCCAGCCGGCGGCGGCGTTATAGCCGTAGCCGTTGTAGCCGTTGTTGCCCGAGGTCACGTCATGCAGCAGCTCGGGATGATTCGGGAAGTCGCCGTAGAACTTCGAGGTCGGGAACGGCAGCGAATTGCCGTTGTTCGACTGCAGGCGCGCCCACACGCCCACGAAGATCGGCGAGGCCAGGCTAGTGCCGCCGATGGCGTAGGTGCCGCCCTGATAGACGATCTGCGCGCCGCTGGACTGCGCCGCGTCGAACGCCACGTCGGGCAGTACACGCTTGGTCACCGAGGAACCCAGGGCCGTGGTCTGCCAGGTCGGTGCGGTCTCGAACGAGCTGACCCCGCCGCCGGTCGCCCACAGACGCTTGCGCGTGTCGGTGGAGCTGACCGTCGCCAGACCCTCGTTCCACACCGTCTCGCCGGCCCAGGTGGTGCCGTTGGTCGACAGCGTGGTGCCGCCCACCGCCACGACATACGGAGACGCCGCCGGCTCGCTTACCGAGTACGAGCTGAGATTGGCCGTGACGGTGCCGGACGAGTTCGTCAGGATGCCGCCCTGCGACTCGTACACGCCTTCGTCGCCGGAGGAGACCGAGAAGGTCTGGCCTTGCGCGACGGCCTGCTGGAACACGTTGTCGTCGGCCGCCTGGGTGCCGGCGTTGTGCGAAGCGGTTTCGTCTTCGCCCAGCGACACGTTGACGATCTTGGCGACGTTGTCGGTCACCGCTTTGTTGTACGCCGCGGTGATGCCGGCGTCGGTCAGCGAGGCGTTATTGGTGCCGTTGGCGGCGGTGTAGAAGATCAGCTTTTGCACGCCACCGGTGGTGCCGACGATGGTCTGGCTGTCCAGGTTCCACTCGCCGTCGCCGTTGGTGTCGTCCCACAGCGCGGCCGTGCCCACTTTCACCGTCTGCACGTTGGTGGTCGGCAGACCGGCATTGGTGGTGAAGGTGTTGAGGTCGTTGATGGTGGTGCTGGTGTCGCCCCAGGTGATGATGCCGACCGTGGTGTTGGTCGCCGCCGGCACGGTGCCGACGTCATAGATCGCCGGGAAGTCCTTCGGGTTGTGGCTGGTGACGCTGGCGGTGGTCGCGTCGGGATGGATCTCGGCCGGCGTCAGCTGCTTCAGCACATGGTGCATGGTGTGCTTCACGCTCACGTCCTGCAGACCGAGCACCGCATCGACGGTATCGGCCAGCGACGCCGGCACCTGCACCTCGCCGTCGTTGGCGATGCGTTGGCGACCGCGGAACTGGAAGGTCTTCATGCTGGTGCGGAAAGCTGCCTGCACATGACCGGCATTGCCGTCGGCCTCGACCAGCAGGTTGTTCGGCGACACCGCGATGTTGCTGAAGCCCGCGGCACGCAGATGCGCCACCACCGCCTGCACCTGCTGCTCGGTCGGCGCATAGGCCGCCTTGAACTGCTCGGGCGTGAGGTACTTGCCGTAGTGCGCGCTGCCGGGCGTGGCCAACTCATGCAAGAACTGCTGCAGCTGCGCGGCGTTACGCAGCTTCAGGCTCACGGCTACATGCAGCGGCTTGCTCTGCTCCAGCGGCGCCACCAGCGCGTCGTCGACAGTGGGATTGCCGCGCATGGTGAGCGTCCATGCCGCGTGCGAAGCGCCGGTTGCCATGGTCGAAACGCCGGCGGCGTTCTTCTGCATGGCGGCGTGCGTGCGGGTGCCCACCCAGTTGTCGGCGGCGTGCGCCGAACCGGCCAGCATCGCCATCGAAACGGCGACCGGCAGAAGTGCCTTGCGATAACCCTTGGTGCCCCACGAATGCTTACGACTGGTCATTCCGTAAACTCCCCAGATATTTTTTCGGGACGAACGAGCCCGATGCGGCCACGTGGCCCCATGTGAATTGCCGTGCTTGGGCACGGCGCCCTTTTGGTGTGTTTGCCCTGCGATCCGTGTTGAACGCCCGGCCTGCTGTCCCCCGGTCAGTCCCTGACCCAGCCCTGCCAGACTCGCTTGTTGAGCGGCGCCGCTACCGCGCAGACCGCCGCCTCGGGTCATCCGTCAACTTCCACGTCGACGGATTCATCGACGCTAAGCGTCACCTAGGACTTCGTCAATCCGCACGAAAAGCCGGCAAAAAGCGTGCTTTTCGACACCTTCCGCCAGCAATTTTTTGCGAAGCGGGCCCGACCACGCGCGTAGTTGCGATGACGCCCGGCTGCGCGCTCGCGACAGCGTCAACACATGCTTCCGCAGCATGAGGACATAGCCGCCTCGATTTCTTGCGTTTGAAACGAAGCCGCTCCAGGCATGACTTCCGTCATAGATAAACGACGACTGAATAATGGTTTCAGCGGCGACTATCCATGCCGTTTCGCGTGCAGGAAACGCCGGCACGTACCGTGTCGCAAACCACAAAAAAAGCGCCGCAAGGGGCGCTTTTTTCCTAGGTGCTTTTCCTAGCGCAGTGCGCAAAAACGGCACTCAGAGCATGCCGGTCTCAAGCTTGGCGATCTCCGACATCATCGAGTGATTCCACGGCGGGTCGAACACCAGATCCACGTCCGCTTCCTTCACGGTAGGGATCAGCTCCAGTTTGGTACGCGCATCGTCGATCAGAATGTCGCCCATGCCGCAGCCGGGCGCGGTCAGGGTCATCTTGACGTACACCTTGCGGCCGCTATCCAGCGCTTCCAGGCTCACGTCGTACACCAGGCCCAGCTCCACCACGTTCACTGGAATCTCCGGATCGAACACGGTGCGCAGCTGCTGCCACACCAGTTTCTCGACGTCGGCGTCGGTCGCGTCGTCCGGCAGCTCGATCGGCGGCGGCGGCTCCTTGCCCAGCGCATCGGCGTCTTTGCCGGCAACGCGGAACAGGTTGCCCTCCACGTACACCGTGAAGCTGCCGCCCAGCGCCTGGGTGATATAGCCGATCTGCCCTGCCGGCAGGGTCACCGTTTCTCCCTGCGGCACCATCACGGCGTCGCAATCGCGCTCGAGGGTGAAAGGTTCACTGCTAAGACTGAAACCGCTCATGCCGATCCTGCGAAATGTCGAAGGTGCGGCAAGGCGCCGGACCCAAGCTGCCTATTATGCAGCCCGACCCTCAGATCAGGTCGGCCGGAGTCGATCTCAAGGCCGATCCCGGGCCGGCCCGGGCGGTCGCGGTATCATCCAGGGCTTTCACCCTCAGGGAAGAGCCTGCGTGCCAGCCCCGTTTTCCGGACACCGCCCCTCATGAGCGCGCGTGTGCTGTTTTCCTTTCTGTTCGCGCTGTTCAGCGCGGTGATGCTTGGCCTGGCCTTCGGCGCGGTATGGATGTTGCCGACGCTGTTCCTCGCCCGTGTGCTGCCCTGGCTCTCGTTGCCGATAGGCTGGGTCCTGGGCCGGATGATGCGCGGCTGGGTCCGCCCCGAGCCGCGCGGCGCGGCCCTGCTGGCCGCCATGGCCACGGCGCTGGCCAGCGCTTATGTATGCGTGCTCACCGCCGCGGCACGCGTGGCCGGGCTGATGGGCATGGGGCTGGTGGAGGCGATGCGCACCGCCGGTACCGGCCTGCTCATGGACCTGGCCCGCCTCAACACCACCGCCACGGACCTCGCCTGGTTCGCCGCCGGTACCGCGCTGTCGGCGTGGGTGGCCTGGCGCACTGTCCCGCGCCGGGCATGAGCCTTCAGGTGTCGAGCGTCTTCAGCTCGGCCACCAGCTGCCCGGCCGCGGCCTGGCCGTCGCCGTAGAGCATGCGCGCGTTGTCCGCGTAGAACAGCGCGTTCTCGATGCCGGCAAACCCCGTGCCCTTGCCACGCTTGACCACGATGACCTGCCTGGCCTCGGCCACGTCGAGGATCGGCATGCCGTAGATCGGCGACGCCGGATCGGTCTTGGCCAGCGGATTCACCACGTCGTTGGCGCCGATCACCAGCGCCACATCGGTGGCGGGGAATTCCGGATTGATATCGTCCATGTCGGCGATCAGGTCATACGGCACGCCGGCCTCCGCCAGCAGCACGTTCATATGGCCAGGCATGCGCCCCGCCACCGGGTGGATGGCGAACTTCACCTTGACCCCACGTGCGATCAGCAGCTGCGCGAATTCCCACACCTTGTGCTGCGCCTGCGCCACGGCCATGCCGTAGCCGGGCACGATCACCACGCGCTCGGCGTAGGCCATCATCACCGCCGCGTCCGCCGCCTCGATCGGTTTCTGCGCACCGTCGATCGCCTGCGCGGCTGCACCGCCCGCGCCAAAATTTCCGAACAGCACATTGCCCAGCGAGCGATTCATCGCCTTGGCCATCAGCTGGGTGAGCAGCGTGCCGGCCGCGCCGACCACGGTGCCGGCGATGATCATCGCTTCGTTCTGCAGCACGAAACCCTCGAACGCCACGGCCAGGCCGGTGAAGGCGTTGTACAGCGAGATCACCACCGGCATGTCGGCGCCGCCGATCGGCAGCGTCATCATCAGGCCGAACAGCAACGCCAGCACGAAGAACCCGGCGATCACGCCCTGGCTGAGCTGGCCGCTTACCAGCAGCGCGCCCAGCACTACCGCGCCGGCCAGCATCAGCAGGTTCACCACGCGTTGGCCGGGAAACACGAAACGCCGGTCCAGCCAGCCCTGCAATTTGGCGAAGGCGATCAGCGAACCGGAAAAACTCACCGCACCGATCAGCGCGCCAAGCACGGCCAGCACCAGCTGCGCGGCGCCGGGTCCGGCGCCGTCGGCGGTGAAGCGACCACCATCCAGCAAGGCTACGCTGCGCGCGGCGTAGCCGGTCAGTTCCGCCGCGCCGATCGCCGCCGCGGCGCCGCCGCCCATGCCGTTGTACAGCGCCACCATCTGCGGCATCGCCGTCATCGCCACCTTGCGGCCGGACCACCAAGCCGCCGATACGCCCAGCAGTACAGCCACCAGGATCAGCCCGCGGTTGTGCATGTCCGGCAGGGCGAAGGTCGCCAGCACCGCCACCAGCATGCCCGCGCCGGCCCACACGATGCCGCCGCGCGCGGTGCGCGGCGAGCTCATGCGCTTGAGGCCGAGAATGAACAGCAATGCCGCGACGAAGTAACAGGCTTTGATCAGGGTCGGCAGCCAAGCCATCACTTGACCTCCTTGCCGCCGGGCTTGCTGGACTTGAACATCTCCAGCATGCGCTCGGTCACCACGTAGCCGCCGGCCGCGTTGCCTGCGCCCAGCAGCACGCCGAGGAAGCCGATCGCAAGTTCAAACGATGTCTGCGCATGCCCTAGCGCGACCATGGCGCCAACCAGCACAATGCCGTGTACGAAGTTCGATCCGGACATCAACGGGGTATGCAGGATCACCGGCACCCTCGCAATGATCTCGTAGCCGGTGAACGCGGCCAGCATGAAGATGTAAAGCGCCAGGAACCCGTCGATCATGACCCCTCCCTGCCAACCCGCGGTTGTCAGCGCATCATACGGTTGCAGGTCAACCCGTGCGAGCGTGCCGCGTTGAGGCGTGGAGTCGAACCGATGGAGTCCCCGGATGTCCGATCCGACGATGCGGACGACAGCGCCATGAACAGCGCCGTCTCCACGCTCGAAACGGAACTGCTGGCCGAAGACGTCCAGGCGGTGCCCACCTCCCTGGATGCCTTCCTGGCACAGGTGGAGCGACGCGCCTTTCGCCTGGCCGAGATGAATCTCGGCCATCGCGAGGACGCGATGGATGCCGTGCAGGACGCCATGCTGCGTCTGGTCCGCAACTACCGCGACAAACCCGCGCAGGAATGGACGCCGCTGTTCTGGGGCATCCTGCGCCGCCGCATCGTGGACCTGCAGCGCCGCCGCAAGGTGCGCTCGATCGTGGTGGGCTGGCTCGGCGGCGGCCGCGACGACGACGGCGAGGAATTGCCCGCCTGGGAGCCCGCCGACAACGGACCCGGCCCGCTGGACCGCCTGCAGGATGCGCAGTCCTACGCCGACATGGCCGAGGCCGTGCGCAAGCTGCCGCAGCGCCAGCGCGAAGCGTTCATGCTGCGCGTGCTGGAAGGGCTGGACGTAGCGGAGACCGCCCAGGCCATGGGCTGCTCCGAGGGAAGCGTGAAAACCCATCTGTCGCGTGCCATGCACAACCTGCGAGACCAATTGGAGGACTGGCGATGAATGCGCCCGACAACCTGGAACGCCGCGCCCGCGCGCTGTACCGCGAGGCAGGCCAGCGTATCGATCCGGCCACGGCCGGCCGGCTGCGCGCCGCCCGGCGCGAGGCCCTGGCCGCCGCCGCGGAGCCGGCGCACGCACGCTTCGCACGCCGGCTGGTGCCTGCCGGTGCCTTCGCCGCAATCGCGCTGGCGGTGCTGATGGTGTCCTCGCCGGTATCGCGCGACAACGCGCCGACGCAGGCCGCCGGCATCGAACAGGCGACCGAGACCGAGGCCGACGTGCTGCCGCCGGACCTGAGCAATACCGACCCATCGATGGTGCAGAACCTCGACTTCTACGGCTGGCTCGCCACCAACGATGCCAGCCAGGCGAGCCGCTGATCCATGCATCCAGGTCGTATCGCTTCGCTCCTGTTCTTGCTGACGCTGCTGTTCGGCGGTCTGGCCGCGCCCGTGTGGGCGCAGCAAGGCCCGCCGCCTCCGACCGGTGCGCCGCCGGGGCCGCCGCCGCGTTCGTGGGACAGCCTATCGCCATCCGAACGCGACATGCTCGGCCCGATGCGCGGCGAGTGGGACACCATCCCGCCGCAGCGCCAGGCGCGCATGCTCGAACGCGTGCACCAGTGGGATTCGCTGCCCGCGGACAAGCGCCAGGAAATCCGCCAGCGCATCGAGCAATGGCAGAAGATGACGCCCGAGCAACGCGAGCAGGCGCGCGAGAACATGCGCAAGTTCCAGCAGCTCACGCCGGCGCAGCGCGATCAGCTGCACGACGCCTTCAAGCGTTACCAGCAGCTGCCTCCCGAACAGCGCCAGCAGCTGATGCACCAGTTCCGCCAGCAGCACGGCATCCCGCCGCACATGCCGCCGCCTCCGGGCATGCCGCGTCCGATGGGCGGCTTCGGCTCGCCGCCGCACGGAGCCGGACCGCGCAACGGCCACTGACGAAAAGCCCCGCGAAAGCGGGGCTTTTTTCATGCCTGCGCCGCCGCAACGGCACACGCGCATTCAGCCGTTGAACTGCGCCTCGCCGTCGCGCACCACGCAGCTCTTCGCGACCAGTTCGTCGCCGAAGTCCGGCACCAGCGCACCGTCCTTCACCAGCAGCTCGACGAAGTTGTACACGTTGCGCGCATACATCTCCGACGCATGCAGCGGCGCGCCCGCGGGCAGGTTGAGCGGACCGAGCACGACCACGCCGCCGTGCTCGACGCGTTCGCCCGGGCGGGTCAGCTCGCAGTTGCCGCCACCCTCGGCGGCGAGATCCACGATCAGCGCGCCCGGCTTCATGCCCTCGACCATCGCGGCGCTGAGGATCTTCGGCGCGGGCCGCCCAGGTACCGCCGCCGTCGTGACGATCACGTCGACCGACTTGAGGTGTTCGGCCAGCGCCTGCTGCTGCGCCGCACGCTCGTCGGCCGACAGCTCGCGCGCATAGCCGCCGCTGCCGGCGGCGCTCACGCCGAGATCGAGGAATTTCGCGCCCAGCGATTCCACCTGCTCGCGGGTTTCCGGACGTACGTCGTAACCCTCGGTCTGCGCGCCCAGCCGGCGCGCGGTGGCGATCGCCTGCAGGCCGGCCACGCCGGCGCCAATCACCAGCACGCGCGAGGGCCGGATCGTCCCGGCCGCGGTGGTGAGCATCGGGAAGAACTTCGGCGCGGCTTCGGCGGCGATCAGCATCGCGCGGTAGCCGGCCACGGCGGCCTGCGAACTGAGCACGTCCATCGCCTGCGCGCGCGTGGTGCGCGGAAGCAGTTCCAGCGCGAATGCGGTCAGCCTGCGCGCGCCCATCGCCGCGACGCGCGCCGCGGCGCCGTAAGGCCGCAGCTGGCCGACCACGATGGCGCCTTCGCGCAACTGCCCCCATACCGCGTCGTCCGGCGGCAGTACGCAGGCGAGCAAGTCCGCCTGTGCACGCACCGTGGCGGCATCGGCGAACTCCGTGTCGGCATAGCTGGCATCGGGGAAACCCGCCGCCGCGCCCGCATCGTGCTCCAGCAATACGCGCAGGCCCTTGCTCCGCAGCTTCTTCGCCACCTCGGGCGTGATCGCTACCCGGCGTTCGCCGGCGGCGGTCTCTCGCAAAGCGGCCACGGTGATCGGCATCGTGCATCCCCGGCGACAAAGGTTTCCGCATCTTACGCGAGCCCTTGCGCGGGTTGGGGCGGTTGCCCGCAGCCGGCCCGATGGCGCTAGACTGGCCCACCGCCGGCAACCCGGCGCCCGCGCCGGGCTGCCGCGGGGATCCCACATGGAGATCCCAAGTGTCCGTGCAATCCGTGACCGATACCCTGCTCGACCTCGCCCGCCAGGCCCGCGAGCAGGCCTACGCTCCCTACTCCCGCTTCCTCGTCGGCGCCGCGCTGGAAACGCGCGACGGCCGCCGCTTCCTCGGCTGCAACGTGGAGAACGCGGCCTATGGCCTGTGCAACTGCGCCGAACGCACCGCGCTGTTCGCCGCCGTCGCCGCCGGCTGCCGCCCGGGCGATTTCACCCGCCTTGCCGTGATCGGCGACACCGAGGGCCCGATCAGCCCCTGCGGCGCCTGCCGCCAGGTGATGTCCGAGCTGTGCGACGCCGGCATGCCCGTACTGCTGGCCAACCTGCACGGCAAAGTGCAGGAGACCACCGTGAACGCGCTGCTGCCCGGCTCGTTCCGCCTGCCGCTGATGGCATGAGAGCGCGAGTCGCCTCGCTGGCGAGCGGCGGTTAGCATGGACGCTTTGCATCGCCAGGATCCGCCCATGTCTTCCCCGCTCCAGCCGCTGCTGCACCGCCATTCCGCGCCCGTCGCCCAGCTGGGCGGGCCGGCGCCGGATGAGGCCACGCTGCGCGCACTGCTGGAGGCCGCCATCCGCGTGCCGGACCACGGCAAGCTGGTGCCGTTCCGCCTCATTTTGCTGCGCGGCGAAGACAAGCTGCGCTTCGGCGAGCGCCTCGCCGCACTGGCCGAGTCGCGCGATCCGGCCCTGCCCGATTCCAAGCGCGAGAAGGAGCGCCGCCGCTATACCTTCGCCCCGCTGGTGGTGGCGGTGATCGCGCGCATCGATCCGGACAGCAAGGTGCCGGAGATCGAGCAGAAGCTCAGCGCCGGCTGCGTCGCCTACAACCTGCTGCTGGGCGCCTCGCAGCTCGGCTATGGCGCGCAGTGGCTGACCGGGTGGGCCGCCTACGACCGCGAGGTCGCCGGCATGCTCGGCCTGTCGACGCACGAACACGTGGTCGGCTTCGTGCACCTAGGTACGCCACAGCTGGACGTGCCCGATCGCGACCGTCCCGCCCTGGACGATCTGCTGAGCACGTGGCGGGCATGAGCGCGCTGTCCGCTCACCTCGTCGACGGAAGCCTGTACGTCTTCCGCGCCTGGCATTCCATGCCGGACGAATTCACCGATGCCGAAGGCCATCCGGCCAATGCGGTGCACGGCTTCACGCGCTTCCTGTGCGAACTGCTGGAGCGCGCGAAACCCGCGCACATCGCGGTGGCTTTCGACGCCTCGCTCACCACCTCGTTCCGCAACGCCATCTATCCGGCGTACAAGGCCAACCGCGAGTTGCCGCCGCCGGATCTGGAGCGCCAGTTCGTACTGTGCCGCCGGATCGCCGAAGCGCTGGGCCTGGTCGTGCTGATCGACCACAGCTACGAAGCCGACGATCTGATCGGCAGCTCGCTGTGGAGCCTTCGCGCGCATGGCTTCCGCGGCGTGATCGTGTCCGCCGACAAGGATTTCGGCCAGCTGCTGGGCGAACACGACGAGCAATGGGACTACGCGCGCAACCTGCGCTGGGGCCCGGCCGGCGTGCACGAGCGTCTGGGCGTGCATCCGCACCAGGTAGCCGATTACCTCGCGCTGTGCGGCGACGCGGTGGACAACATCCCCGGCGTCCCCGGCATCGGCGCCAAGACCGCCGCCGCCTTGCTTGCCCACTTCGGCAGCCTCGATGCCTTGCTCGAACGCGTGGACGAAGTCCCGTTCCTGCGCATCCGCGGCGCCGCCAGCTGCGCGCAGAAACTGCGCGAGCACAAGGACGCCGCGCTGCTGTATCGCCGCCTCACGCGCATCGCGCTGGACGCGCCGGTTTCGGCCGCGGCCGATGCACTGGCATGGAGCGGCGCGAAGGCGCCGCTGCTGGACGAGCTGTGCGAGCTGCTGCGCTTCGGGCCGCTGACGCGGCAGCGGCTGAAAGCGTTCGCCTGACTTCTCCGGGCGTACCATCACGCCCCATGCAAGGCGTTCCCCACCACTTCGACCACCCCGCGGACGAGGCGCGGTTCCGCCTCCCGTCCCACCGCGCGGGCATCGAGCTCTACCGCGCGCACATCGTGCGCCATGCCTTCGAGCCGCATGTGCACGACGGCTTCGGCCTCGGCGCGATCGAAACCGGCGTGGAACGATTCCGCTACCGCGGCGTCGACCATCTCGCGCCGCCGGACTCGCTGGTGATGATGAATCCGGACGAGCCCCACACCGGTCGCGCCGAGACCGAAGGCGGCTGGCATTACCGCATGGTCTACATCGAGCCCTCGGCGGTGGACGAGATCACCGGCGAACCCGGCTGGTGGTTCGGCGACGTAGTGGGCGCCGACGCCGCCGGCGCGCGTCGCGTCACCAGCCTGCTCGACGCGCTGTGGCAGGCCCGCGAACCGCTGGCCTTCGACAGCCTGTTGCTGCAGCTGCTGCAAGCCTTCCGCCGCCATGCACGCGCGCCGCATCCGCTGCGAGCCGAAGCGCTCTCGCGCTTCGAGCCGGTCATCGAGTACATGCGCGAGCACCTGTCCGGCCGGCTTTCGCTGGACGAACTGGCCGCCGTCGCCGGGCTCAGCCCGTTCCACTTCCTGCGCCAATTCCAGGCGCGCCATCACGTCACGCCCCAGCAAATGCTGATGGCCCTGCGCCTGTCGGCCGCCAAGCGCCAGCTCACCGCCGGCGAGGCACCGGCACAAGTCGCCGCCGCCACCGGGCTGGCCGACCAGGCCCATCTCACCCGCGCGTTCGCGCGCCGCTACGGCGTCACGCCGGCGCGCTACCAGCGCCAGCTGCAGCGATAGCAAGCTCGTACAAGACCGCCCCTGCCCGTGGTGCGATGCTCCGGGCATGTGGATCGGATCTCTCTACGCGCTCGCCGCCGGCCTGATGTGGGGCCTGGTGTTCGTCGGCCCCCTGCTGGTGCCCGAATACCCCGCCGCGCTGCAATCGGTGGGCCGCTATCTCGCCTTCGGGCTGATCGCCCTGCCGCTGGCCTGGCTGGACCGCGCCGCGCTGCGCCAGCTGCGCCGCGCCGACTGGCTGGAAGCGCTCAAGCTCGCCGCGATCGGCAACCTGCTCTATTACCTGTGCCTGGCCAGCGCGATCCAGCGCGCGGGCGGCCCGCTGCCCACCATGATCATCGGCACGCTGCCGGTGGTGATCGCGATCAGCGCCAACCTGCGCAACGCGCGCCGCGACGGCCGCCTGCCGTGGGCGCAGCTGGCGCCCTCGCTACTGCTGATCGGGGCCGGCATCGCCTGCGTCAATCAGGCCGAACTGGCCGCGCTGCGCGCCGACGCGCATGCCGACCTCGGCCGCTATGCCACCGGCGCCCTGCTCGCCTTCGGCGCGGTGGCCTGCTGGACCTGGTACCCGCTGCGCAATGCCGACTGGCTGCGTCAGCACCGCGAGCGCAGCCCGCGCACCTGGGCCACCGCGCAAGGCGTGGCCACGCTGCCGCTGGCGCTCGCCGGCTATGCGCTGCTGTGGGCCGTGATGGGCATCCGCGGCGACGCCTTCCCGATGCCGCTCGGGCCGCGCCCGGCGGTGTTCGTCGCGCTGATGGCGGCCATCGGCCTGTTCGCTTCCTGGCTGGGCACCTTGTGCTGGAACGAAGCCAGCCAGCGCCTGCCCACTGCGCTGGCCGGACAGCTGATCGTGTTCGAAACGCTGGCCGCGCTCAGCTACGCCTTCGCCCTGCGCGGCCAGTGGCCGGGGCCGCAGACCGTGCTCGGCGTGTGCCTGCTGGTCGCCGGCGTGGCCTGGGCCACGCGGGTGAAGCCGGTACCGGTGGAGCTGGAACCGGAACGGTTGTAGCCGTCATGCACGCGGGGCACCATCGGCTTTTCCCTTTCCGCGCGCGCCATCCATGACATCACCCGCCCAGCACGTCCCGCACGACGCCAACGCTCCCGTCGAAACCCTGTACGAAGGCCGCTGGCTCAGCCTGCGCAAGCGCGGCCGCTGGGAGTACGCCGAGCGCAACAACCCCGCCGGCGCGGTGATCATTCTGGCGGTCACGCCGGAGGACAACGTGCTGTTCGTCGAGCAGTACCGCGTATCGATTTTGCAGAAGACCATCGAGATGCCCGCCGGCCTGATCGGCGACGAGGCCGGCCACCACGACGAAAGCGCTCTGCTCGCCGCCCAGCGCGAACTGGAAGAAGAAACCGGCTACCGCTGCCAGCGCGTGGAATTCGTGCACGAGGGCCCGTCGTCCTCCGGCATGAGCACCGAGATGATCGCCTTCGTGCGGGCCTGGGACCTCGAGAAGGTCGGCCCCGGCGGCGGCGACGAGAGCGAGAACATCGTGGTGCATGAGGTACCCCGCCGCGAAGCCGGCGCGTGGCTGTTCGCGCGCGCGGCGGAAGGCTATTCGATCGATCCGAAGCTGTTCGCCGGCCTTTGGTTCATCGAACACGGCCGCGTGATCGGCTGATGCTTTTGCTCCCTCTCCCCTGCGGGGAGAGGGCCGGGGTGAGGGGCCGGGCGGAGCGTAGAAGCGGGAAAGGCAGAGCTGGCCTCGCTTCGTCGAAACATCTTCGCGAGCACCCACCCCTCGTCCGGTGTGACCGAAAGGAATCCCCGTGGACCGCCACCTTCTTCCCGAAGGGGAGAAGGACTCCCTCATTTGCAGTTTCCCTAAAGTTATCCCCGTCCCTGCCGATCCTTGGAACGTCGTTCTCAGATTTCCCAATCGATCGGATATACGCCCATGAAGACCCTCTTCGTCGCCGCCGCGCTCCTGCTGGCTCCTGTCGTCTCGCACGCCGCCTGCTCCCCGACCGACTTCGCCATCTCCGATTTCAAGATGAAGTCCAACGGTTCGGGCGCCGGCATGCGCCTGAGCCTCAGCGGCCAGCTCACCAACCATTGCGCCGAGGCCTCTGCCGCCCAGGTCCGTATCGAAGCGAAGGACGCTTCCGGCAAGGTGCTGCAGAGCAAGCAGGGCTGGCCCGCCGGCACCGCCAACATCGGCCCCGGCCAGTCGGTCAGCTTCGACCTCGGCCGCCTGTTCCGTTACGAGTCGGACATGCAGGACTACACCGTCAGCGTCTCCGAAGTGAAGACTTGGTAACGCTTTACCGCTAACCGAAACTGCAAGGCTTTCGGCCCCTTCGGGGGCCTTTTTTTCGGCTGCGAAAACCTGCATGGCCTCTGGCTCCGCAACGAAGAACGGCCCCTGCGGGGCCGTTCTTCCGCCAGACCTCGATGACCGCTCAGTGCAGCACGAACAGCTTGTCGAATCCCGCCACGCGAAGAGTTCCGCGCAGCTCGCTTCCGGCGTTGACGATGCGGATCTCCGAACGCTCGCCGCCGGCATGCTCGCGCAGCAACAGCAGCATGCCTAGCGCGGAACTGTCCATGCGGTTCACTTCGCCCAGATCGATCACGTAGCTGCGCGCCGGGCGTCCGCCCAGGCAGGCGTCGTGGAAATCGCGGTGCACGGTGAAATCGAAGCGCTCGCCCAGCTGCAGGGTGAGGCAATCCTGTTCGGTATCGTGGTGGATGGTCAGGCTCATGATGTTTTCCTCGGGCGGGTCCGTCGCGTCAGAACAGCTCGATCTCGCCGGCGTCCATCGAATTCTGCAAAGCGGGGCCGCGCGAGCGCAGGCGGGCCTTCTCGCGCTGCATCGACAGGCGCACGCGCACGCGCTGCGCATGCTCGGCCAACGCCGTGGCGTCCACGTCGGTGCAGGCCAGCTCCTCGATATCGCGCGTGCACTCGGCGGTCACTTCCTGCAGCTCCACCAGGCGCGTGCGCGTCTGGTTGATCAGCTGGCTCAGGATGTCTTCGAACTGCAGCGAGCGGATCGTGGTGGACACGTCGCTGCCCAGGCCGCGGTTGATCTCCACCACCTGGTCGGCGACCTGGCTGGTGCGCGCGTCGCTTTCGGTGACGTGCGCCAGCATCGCGTCGATGCCGCCCTTGGTGGACAGCGCCATGTTGAGGTCCTGCGACGCCATCGCGCCGACCAGGCCGCGCAGCTGCTCCATCGCCGTGCGCGCGCGCTCGACGTGGCTGCCGATCTGCTCGTTGAACTGATTGGAATGACTGGCCAGGTTGCGGATCTCACCGGCCACCACCGCGAAGCCGCGGCCCGCCTCGCCCGCGCGCGCCGCCTCGATCGAGGCATTGAGCGCCAGAAGGTTAGTTTCCTCAGCGATGGTGTTGACGTTCTTCAGCAGGCCGAACACCGCGTCCATTTCCTTGGCCATGCCGTCGATGCGATAGACGATGCGCAGGCTGTCGCGCGAGAGCTGCACGATCAGGCCGACGAAGTGCTCCAGCAGGTCGCTGGTGCGCGCGGCGAAATCCTGCACCGACACGCCGTCTTTCTGCGCGTCGATGATCTGCTTGAGCAGCGACTGCTGCAGGCCGGTCTTGTGCGACAGGCCGTCGAAACCGCCACCGAGTTCGGACACCGCGTCGCGCAACAGGTCCAGCGCCTGGTGCAGTTCGCGCGCGGCGTGGCCCAGTTCGTCCACCAGCGCTTCGCGCACGTCTTCCAGCGCTTCGCGTACCGGCGCCGGATCCTGCGCCGGCGGCGCGATCGTGACGATGGGCGCCGGTGCGCGGCGCTGCTCGACGAGCCATGCCACGGTGACGCCGGCGATCGCCAGCGGCGCCAGCCATGCGGGCTGCCACAGCAGGCATAGCACCAGCGCCAAGGCGCTGGCGGTCAGGCCCAGCGGCAGGCGGGGAAACGACGGGGCGGGGATGGCAGACATGACAGCGTCCAGGTCAACGGATGGCGACGCGCGGCGCGCCGACGGAAGGTTGGCGCGCCAGCTCCAGCAGGCGCGCAGCGATATGTTCCAGCGGCAGCATGTCGGGCGCGGCGCCGAGCTTCCAGGCAGCGCCCGGCATACCCCACACGACCGAGGTGGCCTCGTCCTGCACCACCGTGGCGGCGCCGGCCTCCTTCAGTTCCAGCAGGCCGCGCGCGCCGTCGTCGCCCATGCCGGTGAGCAGCGCGGCGATGGTGGTGCGGCCCACGGTGGCGGCCATCGAGCGGAACAGCACGTCCACGCTCGGCTTGTGCCGGTTCACCGGCGGGCCGTCGTGCAGGCGGCACACATGCCTGGCGCCATCCCACATCACCAGCAGATGTTGGCTGCCCGGCGCGATATAAGCGTGACCGGGCTGGATCGGCTGGCCGTCGCGGGCCTCGCATACGCGCATGGCCGAGCAGTTATCCATGCGCGCGGCGAACGGGCCGCTGAAGGCGGCCGGGATGTGCTGGGTGATCACGATCGGCGGCGCGTCCGGCGGCATCGCCTCCAGCACCACGCGGATCGCCTCGGTACCGCCGGTGGAGGCGCCGATGGCGATGATCGGGCTGCCGCCGCGCGTATCCGGCGTCTGCGCGCGCGGCAGCACCGCATCGGCGGAGAGGCGCGGCGCCACTTCCAGCTTGCGCACCGCGGTGCGCACGCGCGGACGCGCCAGCGCGGCCAACTTCACTTTGGCGCAGATGTCCTGCGCACCTTCGGCGAAGGTGCTGGCCAGGTCGCTGCTCGGCTTGGTGAAGAAATCCACCGCGCCCAGCTCCAGCGCCCGCAGCGTCACTTCCGCGCCCTGCTGGGTCAGCGAGGACACCATCACCACCGGCATCGGGCGAAGGCGCATCAGGTTCTCGAGGAAGGTGAGGCCGTCCATGCGCGGCATCTCCACGTCGAGCGTGAGCACGTCCGGCTCCAGCTGCTTGATCTTTTCGCGCGCAATGAAGGGATCGGCCGCCGTGCCCACCACCTCGATCATCGGATCGCAGGAGAGCATGGTCGTCAGCAGTTTCCGCACCAGCGCGGAATCGTCGATCACCAGGACACGGACTCGGGACATTCTTCGCTTCTCTTCGGTTGCGCTTGAGGCGGCGTCGCGGAATGAAGGATGAGCAGCGAGGGCGCAGCGCCGGCACGCGCGGCAGCCCCCTGTTCCTGGCCGTCTCCGGCGAATCTGCGCTGTCGCGCGACGATCGGCCGCGCGCCCTCGCTGCTCATCTTTCGTTCCTTCAGAACAGCTCCACCTCTCCCTTTATCGGATCGTTGGCCAAACGCTTGAGGTAATTCCGCTCGCCGTCCACCAGCACGGCCTGCTGGCCGCGCAGCTGGCGCACGCGGGCCTTGCCGCTGCGCGGGAAGAACTGCACCTGGCGCGGATACACGTCGCCGACGTCTTCGGCCACCAGCTCCAGATGTTCGGCAGCCAGGTAACGCCGCACGAAGGCGATGTTGCGTTCGCCGATGTCGGTCATCTGGGTGAGCACGCGGCCGCCGCCGAAGATCTTCACTTCCAGATCCTCACGCCGGCCGCCCGCCTTGAGGATGGCGTTGATCAGCTGCTCCATCGCATCGTTGCCGTAGCGCGCGGCGCGGCCCACCGTGGCGGACCACGCGTCGCGCTCGCCCATCGGCTCGGGCAGCATGAAGTGATTCATGCCGCCGATGCCGCGGCGGCGATCGCGAATGCAGGCGGACACGCAGGAACCCAGCACGGTGGCGATCAGCTCTTCCTGGCGGCTGACGTAGTACTCGCCGGGCAGCACCTTGGCCGTCATGCTGCCCTGGGTCGGATCCCAGTAGCGCCGCACGTGCTCGAAGCCCGGCAGCACCTCGTCGGCCCCCGCGGCCTGTGTCTGCGCGTTCATGCGGGCTTCTTCCGGTAGACGGTGCGGCCGACCAGGGCGAAATCGTCGTTCAAGCCGTGCATCGATTCCGAATGACCGAGGAACAGATAGCCCTCGGGCACCAGCATGCCGGCATAGCGCCGGAACAGACGCTCCTTGGTCGGCTTGTCGAAGTAGATCACCACGTTGCGACAGAAGATCGCGTCGAACGGCCCGCTCATCGGCCACTCGTGCAACAGATTCAGCGGCTGGATCGTCACCAGCTCGCGCAGCCGCGGATGCACGCAGGCGAGACCGGCATAGCTGCCCTCGCCACGCAGGAACCAGCGCCGGCGCCGCTCGGCGCTCACCCCGCCCAGCTTGTCGATCGCATACACGCCTTCGCGCGCGCCGGCCAGGGCCTGCGGCGAAAGATCGGTGGCGAGGATCCGGGCATCCACGCCGCCGCCGTGTTTCTCCAGCGCTTCGGCCAGCACCATCGCCAAGGCATAGGGCTCCTCGCCGGTCGAACAGCCCGCCGACCAGATGCGCAGCCGTTCGCCGCTGCGCCGCTTCTCGGCCAGCCACTGCGGCAGCAAGGCCTGTTCGAGCAGGTCGTAGTGGTGCGACTCGCGGAAGAACGACGTGACATTGGTGCTGATCGCGCTGGCCAGGTCGCCCAGCTCGGCCTCCGGATCGCTGCGCAGCAGCTCGCAGTAGCCGGCGAACTCCTTCAACCCCAGCGCGCGCAGGCGGCGCAGCAGGCGCCCCTGCACCAGCTGGCGCTTCTGCTCACCCAGCGCGATGCCACAGTGCTGGAGCACGAATTCGCGCAGGAACGCGAACTCGCGGTCGCCCAGCACGGGCCCGCCCGGAGCTTGCGCGGTATCGGCGCCGACGGAGGCCATGGCTCAGAACTCCGCCCACTCGCCCGCGGCGACCGGCTGTGCGCGCGGCGTTATCGGCGTCCGCGCGGCCGCGGCCAGGATCGCCGCCGTGGCGGAAGCGGCCTCGTCGTGCTGCGGCTTCGCGGCACCGCCCGCGACCTGCCCGGCCTCGCCCTCGATGCGGAAGAACGCTACCTGGCGGGTCAGCTCGCGCGCCTGTTCCTGCATGGCACGTGCGGCAGCCGCGGCCTCTTCCACCAGCGCCGCGTTCTGCTGGGTGGCTTCATCCATCTGGGTCACTGCGTTGTTGACCTGCGTGATGCCGGCCGATTGTTCCTGGCTGGCCGCGGCGATCTCGGCCACGATGTCGGTCACTTTCTTCACGCCGTCGACGATGTCCGCCAACGCGCGCCCAGAACGATCGACCAGTTCGGAACCGATGCGCACACGCTCGCCGGCCTCGCCGATCAGCCCCTTGATTTCCTTCGCCGCGCTGGCGCTGCGCTGGGCCAGGTTGCGCACTTCCGTCGCCACCACCGCGAAGCCGCGGCCTTGCTCGCCGGCCCGCGCGGCCTCCACCGCCGCATTGAGCGCGAGCAGATTGGTCTGGAACGCGATCTCGTCGATCAGCCCGACAATGTCGGCCATGCGACGGCTGGATGCGTCGATCTGGGTCATCGCCGCCACCGCTTCCTGCACCACGCGTCCGCCCTGCTCGGCTCGATCGCGCGCGCCACGGGCGAGGCTGTCGGCTTGGCTGGCGTTGTCGGCGTTCTGCTTCACCGTGGCCGTCATTTCTTCCATCGAGGCGGCGGTTTCCTCCAGGCTGGACGCCTGCTCCTGCGTGCGCTGGCTCAGGTCGTCATTGCCGCGCGAGATCTGCTGCGCGGCGCCGCTGACCGCGACCGCGTTGTCGCGCACCGCGCTGACGATCTCCACCAGCTTGTCGCTCATCGATTGCAGCGCGTGCTGCAGCAGGCCCAGTTCGTCGTCGCCGCGCACCGCCAGCTTGTGGCCGAGCTGTCCCTGCGTGATCAGGCCCGCCACGTCGGCCGCCGCGCGCAACGGCCGCGCAATCGTGCGCTGCAGGTAGACCACGATCGCCGCCATCACTGCCAGGCCGCCCAGCAGGCAAGCGCCGACCAATGCCAGCACGTAGCTGAAACGCTCATGCGCCGCGTCATAGTGTTCGCGCACCTGGTCGGCGTTGATCTTCAAAAGATTGCTCATCACCTCGCGCAGTTCGCCGGCCGTGGCGGCGAAACCGGTGTCGACCAGGTCGGCGGCGCCGGCGACATCGTTGTGCTCGAGCTTGCCCAGCGCTTCGTCCACCTGCGCGTCGTAGCGCTGGCGCAGTGGCGCGTAGCGCCCGGCCTCACGCGCCTCCACGTCGGAGGAGATGAAGGCCGGGTAATAGGAAGACCACGCCTGATCCAGCGAGCGCTTCACCGCCGGCCATTCGGTCTTCAGACGAGACGCCATTGCCGCGTCGCGCTTGATCACCGCCAGGTCCAGGCGCGTACGCCAGTCGTTCTGCAGGTCGATCACCCGCGAGATGTTCATCACGGGCAGCATGTTGGTGTTGTAGATGTCAGCCAGCGCCCCGTTGCTGGCCCGCAGGGCCTGGATGCCGACGGCGCCGATGGCGATCATCGCCAGCGCGCAAAGGGAAAGCGCGAAGAGCAACTTTCGCGAAATGGTCCACTTGCCGAGCTTCACACTCGTACCTCTTATGGTTAGGAAACACCGGGGTCGCCCCCTCCCCTGATCCGCCGCTCGAAGGGCGGCGGTCTCGCCACAGCGTCCCTACCGTCCGGAGGTGCCGCGCCTATCGGCACGGCAACTGCCTCAGAACTCCTTCCACACGCCAGCGTCGGCGGTCTCCACGGGACGCTGCGCGCGAACCGGCGCGGGCGCGGAGCTCCGCACCGCGGCGAACACCGCCTCGGTTTCCGCGCTGACCGTCTCGGCGGCCTTGCGCACCGGCGCGGCCGCAGCGGCTTCGTCGCCCAGGCGGAAGAAGCCCACCTGGCGCGCCAGCTCGCCGGCCTGCTCCTGCATGGCACGCGCGGCGGCGGCCGCTTCCTCCACCAGCGCGGCGTTCTGCTGGGTCATCTCGTCCATCTGGGTGACGGCGTTGTTGACCTGATCGATGCCGGCCGACTGCTCCTGGCTGGCCGCGGCGATCTCAGCCACGATGTCGGTCACCTTCTTCACGCTGTCGACGATCTCGGCCAGCGCCTTGCCGGACTGATCGACCAGCGAGGTGCCGGTACGCACCTTCTCCGCACTGTCGGCGATCAGGCCCTTGATCTCCTTGGCCGCGCCCGCGCTGCGCTGCGCGAGGTTGCGCACCTCCGTCGCCACCACCGCGAAGCCGCGGCCCTGCTCGCCGGCGCGCGCCGCCTCCACCGCCGCATTGAGCGCGAGCAGGTTGGTCTGGAAGGCGATCTCGTCAATCAGGCTGACGATGTCGGAAATCT
Source organism: Dyella sp. CR10 (assembly GCF_055814425.1). Classification (NCBI taxonomy): domain Bacteria; kingdom Pseudomonadati; phylum Pseudomonadota; class Gammaproteobacteria; order Lysobacterales; family Rhodanobacteraceae; genus Dyella; species Dyella sp. CR10. Next base: position 632,369 of record NZ_CP185986.1, on the reverse strand, counting down.
TGCGGCTGGAATCATTGATCTCACGCATGGCGCCCACCGCCTGCGTCACCACCTCGCCGCCGCGCTCGGCTTGCTCGCGCGCACCGCGGGCCAGCTGATTGGCGTGGCTGGCGTTCTCGGCGTTCTGCTTCACGGTGGAGGTCATTTCCTCCATCGACGAAGCGGTCTCTTCGAGGCTGGATGCCTGTTCCTGCGTACGCTGGCTCAGGTCGTCGTTGCCGCGGGCGATCTGCTGCGCCGCCGTGCTCACCGCGCCGGAACCATGACGCACCTCGCCCACGATCGCCGCCAGGCGCTCATCCATGCTGCGGAACGCTTCCAGCAGCTGGCCCAGCTCGTCGGTGCGGTCGACCTTGATGCCATGGCCGAGCCGGCCCTGCGCGATCTCGTTGGCGACGCGCACCGCATGCGTCAGCGTGCCGATGATCGAACGGATCAGCAGGATCGCAGCCACCAGCGCCACCAGCAGGCCGCCGACCAGGGCGATCAGGCACATTGCGCGGATCCACTGGTAACGACTCAGCTGACCGTCGTAGATCTGCTTGGCCTCCACACGCTGCGCCTCGATCAGTTTGGCCAGCGCGTCCTGGCGCTCCATCAGCAGCGGACGCACCTGCATTTCCAGCACATCGGTCGCGCCCGGGTCCTTCTGGTTGAGCGCGTCGATCATGTCCTTCTTGGCCTGCGTGTACTCCTCGTCGGTGGAGCGCCACTTGTTGTACAGCTCGACCAGCGCCGGCGACTTCGGCAGCGCGGCGTACTCTTTCTTGAGTTCCGCCATCTCGGCCTGGAACTTCTCGAACTCGCCCAGCTTCTGCTTCAGCTGGTCGGGCTTTTCGAGCAGATTGCTGGCTTCGCCCATGACGATGAAGGACATCAGCGAGCGCGTGTTGATGCGGCTGATGATCTCGGTCGGCACCAGCTCTTCGTCGTACATCTTGCGCATGCCTTCGTTCTGCAGCTGCATCGCACCGAGGCCGATGGCGGCGCCGGCCAGCAGCATCAGGCCGAGCAGGCCGAGCACGCCGCGCAGGCGGTTGCGGACGGTCATCGCGGGGAGCTTGAACTTGATTGCGGGGATCTTCATGGGGATTCCTTAGGCCACGGCCTTCTCGTCGATGGCCGCGGGCAAGGCGGCCTCCAGCATCTGCGCGTCCTGCGGCTGCAGCAGTTTGTCCACGTCCAGCAGCAGCACCATGCGTTCCGCGGCGGAGGTGAGTCCCTTGAGGTATTCGGTGTCCACGGTGGTGCCCATGTCCGGCACCGGGTCGACCGCGTCGGCTTTGACGTCGAGCACGTCGGAGACGCCGTCCACGACGACGCCGAAGAGGCGTCCGGCGACGGTGACGATCACCGTGACGGTGGTGGGCGTGTATTCCTCGCGCGGCAGGCCGAAGCGCAGGCGCAGGTCGAGCACGGGCACGATGGCGCCGCGCAGGTTGAGCACGCCCAGTACGTAGTGAGGCGCCTGGGGGATGCGCGTCACGGGTGTCCAGCCGCGGATTTCGCGCACGGCGAGGATGTCCATGCCGTATTCCTCGCGACCGAGGCCGACGATGAGGTATTGCGTGGTTGCCGCTTCGGCGGCGGGTGCCCGGGCACCGGTCGATGGCTGGCTCATGCGTTTCTCTTACGCGGGAATTCCCCGCCCCTGTATCGGCGTTATCGGCAGGTGAAGGCGGGGCTTGAGGGGTTTTGTGGGGCTGTGGCGGTGGGTTTCGCTTTTTGGGTGTCGCGCTGGTGGTGGGGTTACCGCGATCTGGCCGCTTATCCAGTGGGTGTTTCTGTGTGTCGCGCTGATGATGGGTTATCGCGACCTGGCCGCTTATGCAGCGGGCATTCCGGACGGCTGCCGCCGCCCGGGTCACTTTCTCTTTGCTGGCCCAAAGAGAAAGTAACCAAAGAGAAATGGCCTGAGAGCCAAGGCTCGTGGCTGGACTAAGCAGAGCAGTGGACGGTCATGGCAACGGATTAACCTGGGGCGATTCGAGGCTGCACTGCGGTTTCGGAACGGGGACTTCGAGGCATCCGTGGTGGAGAGGACACAGGGAGATAGATAAGGGATGTTTGCCTTGGCGTCTTGGCACGCTGCTGCATGACGCTCTCCGAGCCACGTTGCGCCGGTCCCGCACTTCTCCCTCTCCCCGCCGGGGAGAGGGCCGGGGTGAGGGGCCCTACGAAGCGCACCGCTTCCATCCCCTCAGTCGAAAGCACAGGCGACACGCTCACCTATCCGCGTAACGCACGAAGCAACCAGGCGCGGAAAACCACCCAGCCCCACCTACCTCCCTGCGTCCTCTCCACTACGGATGCCTCGAAGTCCCCGTTCCGAAACCGCAGTGCGGCCTCGAATCGCCCCAGGTTAATCCGTTGCCATGACCGTCCACCGCTCTGCTTAGTCCAGCCACGAGCCTTGGCTCTCAGGCCATTTCTCTTTGGTTACTTTCTCTTTGGGCCAGCAAAGAGAAAGTGACCCGGGCGGCGGCAGCCGTCCGGAATGCCCGCTGCATAAGCGGCCAGGTCGCGACAACCCAAACAACAGCGCGACCCACACACATACGATCAAGCAACAACATCCCCAAACACCAACCAAAGCCAGGCGAAGACACCCCAACCACCAGCACCATCAAGCCGCCCGCCGGCGCCCCATCTGCCGCGACAACCCCGCCACATCCACAATCAGCGCCACAGAACCATCCGCCAGGATCGTAGCCCCGGAAATCCCCACCACCCTGCGGTAATTCGCCTCCAGCGACTTCACCACCGCCTGCTGCTGCCCGATCAACTCATCCACGAACAACCCCACGCGAGTACCGTCACCCTCCACCACGATCACCAACCCTTGCTCCACCGCGCGGCGACCGCCCTCGCAGCCGAACGCGTCCTGCAACCGCAGCACCGGCAGCCACGCGTCGCGGAAATGGAACAGCTCGCCGCCGCCGGTCACCGTGCGCAGCTGCTCGCCGCGCAACTGCACGGTCTCCACAATCGATGCCAGCGGCACGATGTAGTTCTCGCCGGCCACCACCGCGGTCAGGCCATCGATGATCGCCAGCGTCAGCGGCAAGGTGATGGTGAATACCGAGCCCTGCCCGGCCACGCTGCGGATGCCGATGCTGCCGCCCAGATCCACCACGTTACGGCGGACCACGTCCATGCCCACGCCGCGGCCAGACAGGTCGGTGGTCACCGCTGCGGTGGAAAAGCCCGGCTGGAAGATCAGCTCCGCGACAGCGTCGTCGCTCAGACCCTCGCCGCTGGCGATGAGGCCACGTTGCAGCGCCTTAGCGACGATCGCCTCGCGATTCAGTCCCGCGCCGTCGTCGCTGATTTCCACCACGATGGAACCATTGCGATGCGACGCTTCCAGACGCAGCGTGCCGATGTCGCCCTTGCCGGCCGCGCGACGGCGCTCCGGGATCTCCAGGCCGTGGTCGATCGCGTTGCGCACCAGATGCACCAGCGGGTCGCCGATCTTCTCCAGCACGGTCTTGTCCAGCTCGGTCTGCTCGCCGACCAGCTCCAGCTTCACTTGCTTGCCGAGCTTCTGGCTCAGGTCGCGCACCATGCGCGGGAAGCGGTTGAACACCGAGGCGATGGGCAGCATGCGGATGCCCATCACGCTTTCCTGCAGCAGGCGCGTGTGGCGCGCCAGTTGCGCCAGGCCCTGCTGCAACGCTTCCAGGCGCGCCGGATCGAAGTCCTCGCGGAAGGTATCGAGCATCGACTGCGTGATCACCAGCTCGCCGACCAGGTCGATCAGGCCGTCGATCTTGTCGATCGCCACGCGCACCGAACCAGACTCGTTCGACGCACTTTCGCGCGGCGCCGCCTTGGCCACGGGCGCCGCGGGCGCGGCCGCAGCCGGCGCGTGCGCGACATGCACCTCGGCGCCCGGCAAGGGCTCGATCGCCAGATCGCATTCGTCTTCGACCCAGTCGAATACGCTCTTGATCGCCGCGCGGGTCGCATCGCCGCGCAGCTCCAGGCGCCAGCCCAGATGGCATTCGCCCGGATCGAGCGCGTCCAGGCCAGGCAGCTTGTCCAGCTCGGCCGTGACCGTCAGGTCACCCAGCTCCCCAAGCTCGCGCAGCAGACGCAACGGGTCGTTGCCGCCAGCGAGCATGCCCGCGTGGGGGCGGAAAGCGATGGCCCAGCCGGTGGAAGCGTCATCGCCGCGCCGCGCCTGCACGGTCGCCGGCGCGAGGCTGCGCCCGACCGCCGCGGCCAGTTCATGGCGCAGCGCTTCGCTGGCGGCATCGGCCAGCGCTTCGCCGGCCTGTGCACGGGCGAACATGCCGCGCAGGCAATCCACCGAGCGCAGCAACAGCTCGACGATGCCCGCGTCGATGGCCCGGCGGCCGTCGCGCAGTTCATCGAGCAGCGATTCCGCCTCATGCGTGAACGCCGCCATGTCCGGAAAACCGAACGTGGCCGCGCCGCCCTTGATCGAATGCGCCGCGCGGAAAATGCCGTGGACCAGTTCCTTGTCGCCACCGCCGTCCAGCGCGAGCAGCGCCGTTTCCATGGCGTCGAGGCCTTCGTGGCTCTCGTCGAAGAAGGTCTGATGGAACTGCGCCAGGCTCACCGTGCTCATAGGGGATTCCGCCGTCAGCCGAGAACGCGCTTGACCGTGGCCAGCAACTGCTCCGGATCGAACGGCTTGACCAGCCAGCCGGTCGCGCCGGCCGCCTTGCCTTCCATCTTCCGGTCGGTGTGCGACTCGGTGGTGAGCATCAGGATCGGCACGCCTTTGTATTCGGGCAGCGTGCGAAGCTCCTTGACCATGCTGATGCCGTCCATCACCGGCATGTTCACGTCGGCCAGCACCAGGTCGAAGCGCGCGCCCTTGGCCGCGTCCACCGCCAGCTGGCCGTTCTCGGCTTCGCTCACATCATGGCCCGCGCCACGCAGGGTGAAGGCCACCATGCCGCGCATCGAAGCCGAATCGTCTACCGCCAGGATCTTTGCCATCGTCTACCTCGTCAGGCCGGCGTCGCTGCCGGCAGTTCCAGTGTCTGTACCAGGCCCAGCCGGGCCGCTCCGTCGCGCAGCGCATTGCCCGCGCCGGACCAGGCCACCGCCACGCCGCGCGCCGTCGCCTCACGACGGAACACGGCCAGCAGTTGCAGCGCCGCGGTGTCGATGCGTTCGACCGCGGCGGCTTCCAGCGTCACCGCCGGCGTGTCCAGCGCAGCCTGCAGCACGGCCTTGAGCGCCGGGGCTTCCGCGATGCGGCAATCCGCCGGCAGCGCCACGCGCCCGTCCACTTTGTCCGCCGTTTTCGCCTTGCCCATCTCGCGCCCCTGCTATTGGCTTTCAGGGCGGTTATCGGCGGAAGGACGCATCGCTTTAGGCCAACGCCAACGCTTTTTTGTCGGCGGCACGGAACGTGCTCGCACTGCCGGGCGGCGGCGGCATGGACCCGGCGCGCGCCAAAAAAACGTCGCTCAAGTTCCTGCGCGTCCTGCCGAAGACATGCTTGAAGAGATGGCATGGGGCGTCGAACCGGTAGACGCCAAGCCAAGGAGCCCGCGTGATCATTCAGCCAACCAGCCTTGCCGCCTTGACCTGGGCCGGCGCCGCCTCAGGCGCCAGCGCGGAGAGCTGGCGCGTCGGCGCGGTGCTGGCCGCGCGCACGCTCGGCTACAACGAACAGAGCAAGCTGGTGCTGCAGATCGGCGCGCTGACGGTGGAGACCGACCCGCCCGGCACGCAGTTGCCCTCGCAATTCCAGGTGCGCGTGCTCAGCCTCGGCGCCGAGCCCAAACTGGAGGTACTCGGCGCCGCCGCCGCGCTGGATCCGGCCCTGAGCCGCGCCATGCGCGAGCGCCTGCCGCAGCAGAACGGTTATGCGCCACTGCTGGCCACGCTCGGCGCGCTGGCCCAGCGCCCGCTGCTGCGCCAGCTGCCGGCGCCGCTGCGCACCGCGCTGGCCCTGCTCGAGCACAGCATCCGCGCTCCCGTCGAGATTGCGCAGGGCCCCGGCCTCAAGGAAGCGGTGAAGCGCAGCGGCCTGTTCCTCGAGGCTCAGCTGCTGCAACCGCAGACCGATCTCGGCCTGCTTGGCGAGGACGACTGGAAAGCCGCGCTGCTGCGCCTGGCTGCCACGCTGGAACATCACGGCTCGCCACCGCCGGCGAGCGATACCGAGACCGCACCGCCGCTGGCCCAGCGCGGCCTGCTCGCGCAGCCGCGCGCGCCGCTGCCCGAGCCATCCCAGCCGGGCGAGGTGGAAAGTCTGCTGGTCCGCCTGCACGGCGAGGTACATGCCGCGCTCGCCCGCCTGGAAGTGGCGCAGCTGGAAGCGCAGGCCAGCGGCGCCTGGATGATCGAGATCCCGCTGCAGGGCGAAGGTGGCCAGGACGTGCTGCAGTTGCAGATCGCGCCACCCGAGGACGATCCGGATCAACCCACCGCGTGGGTGCTCGGCTTCGCCATCGACCTGCCGCGCCTCGGCCCCGTGCAGGGCGAGCTGCAGCTGCGCGGCCTGCGCCTGTCGGTGCGGCTGTGGGCCCAACGCACCGACACCGCCGAACGGCTCGAGCGGCGCTTCGCCGATCTGGGCCGGCAGCTCACCGCCAGCGGCCTGTTGCTCGATCAGCTCACCTGCCAGACCGGCCTGCCGCATCCGCCCGGCTCGCGCACCGCCGTCCTGCTCAAGGCGACCGCATGACCGCCGCGCTGCCCCCGCCCAGCCGCAAGGTGGCCCTGCGCCTGGCCGCCCCTGGCGGCGCCACGCCACCTGCGCTGCCGCCTGAAGCGCTCGACCAGTTGCTGGCCCGCGCCCGCGCGCTCGGCATTCCGCTGCACCACGACGCCCAGGTTGCGGCACTGCTCGCCGCACTGCGCCTGCGCACCGATATCCCGCAAGAGCTGTATGCCGCCGCGGCGGCGGTGCTCAGCTGCGTGTACAGGGCGTCCGAGGAAGGCTGACCCGCTTCCGCGCCGGCGCAGGAGCAAGGCCTCCTCCTACCCGGTTCGACGCCTTTGGCCGATGGGCCCTCCTGTTCTAGCCGCACAAAATCGACCGTGTCGCCGGCGCATTGACAATATCGCATTTTGCGATAATCTGATCGAGCCGGCCAAGGGATGGCAACAGGATGCGAGTGATATCCAACAAGCGGCTGGTCGAGTTCTCGACCCGATATCCCGACGCCGGCACGGCCATGCAGGCTTGGCGCAAATTGATGGAATCCACCGAGTTCGGCCGCTTCGCCGACCTCAAGCGAACTTTCGGTTCGGTGGACGTCGTGGGCGACAAGTGTGTCTTCGATATCCGCGGCAATCGATATCGCCTGATCACGTTCATCAGCTTCCAGGCGCAGACCTGCTACATCAAGGCCGTGCTCACGCACGCCGAATACGACCAAGGAGCCTGGAGATGAACGCGCGACTCGCCCCTGTCTTCGACGCCTGGGAAACCTTCCAGGAACTCTCCGGCATTCGCCACATCGAGACCGATGCCGACTACACGGAAGCGACCGACCTGGCCGACGCCCTTCTCGACGACGGCGCCATGGACGAGGCGCATCCACAGCATTCGCTGCTGATGGTGCTCAGCGACCTGATCTACGCCTACGACCAGACGCATTACCCGCAGCCTTCGGTGAGTGGCGTGGAAATGCTGCGCTTCCTGATGGAGCAGCACGACCTGCGTCAGAACCAGTTGCCGGAAATCGGCACGCAGAGCGTGGTATCGGAGATCCTCTCCGGGCGCCGCGAACTCAACGTCAACCATATCCGTGGTCTGGCCGAACGATTCGGCGTGAGCCCCGCTGCGTTCTTCTGATATTCCGCAGCGGCGCCGCCGCCTACATGAACGAATCCGCCAGCCGCGCCACGCCTTCGCGCACGCGTCGCCAGCTTCGCCGCGCGCGCCACGCGTCCAGCGACAGCACGGTGGCATCGGCCAGGTAGCTCGCCTCTACTTCGCGGATACGCGCCACCACCTCGCGGTCGTAGCACAACATGCCGATCTCGGCGTTCAGCGCGAACGAGCGGATGTCCAGGTTGATCGAGCCGATCAAGGCGACGTCGTCGTCGATGCTCAGGTGCTTGGCGTGCAGGAAGTGCGGACGATACAGCGCGATCCGCACGCCGCAGCCCAGCAGCTCGTCGTAGTACGACTCCTGCGCCCATTCGGTCAGGCGCTGGTTGTTGCTCTCCGACAGGATCAGCTGCACGTCCACGCCCGACAGCGCGGCGACGCGCAGTGCGCTGAGCGTGGCGTCGTCCGGCACGAAGTACGGCGTGGTCAGCACCAGCCGGTGCCGTGCCAGGTGGATGAGCGACACCACCACGTCGCGCGCATTCTCGAACGGATAGGCCGGCCCGCTGGGCAGCAGCTGCGTGCAGACGTCCGCGTCGCGCATCGGATAGGTCACCGCCACCTCCAGCCGGGCGCCGGTCTCGATGTACCAGTCACTGGCGAACACCGCCTGCAGGTGCGCGACGACAGGACCCTCCACCCGCGCCACCAGCTCGCGATTGGGAAAGCCGGGCACGAACTGCGGCGCGGCCAGGTTCTGCGAACCCACGTACGCGGCGTGGGTGTCGAACACGGCGATCTTGCGGTGATTGCGCAGATCCATGCGCCCGCTGCGACGCCAGCGCAATCCGCCGGGCAACATGTCGTGCACCATCACGCCCGCCTCGCGCAGCGGCCCCGCGTAGCGCCGCAGGCCACGCTTGGCGCCCACCGCATCCAGCAGCACGCGGCACTGCACGCCACGCGCCGCGGCGCGCGTCAGCGCGGCCACCACCGCATCGCCGACCGCGTCGTCGAACATCAGGTAATACAGCAGATGCACGCGCTCGCGCGCGGCGTCGATATCGGCGATCAGCATGCGCAGCGATTCGTCGTAATCGCCGCAGAGCTGCACGCTGTTGCCATGCGTGGGCATGAAATCGCCCAGCCGCTGCGTCAGCGGCACCATCTCCGCCGCCACCGAGCCTGCCGGCGGCGTCCAGCGCAGCGCGACAAGGCGGGCCTGCTCGTCGCGGATCACCTCCGACGCGTTGGTCTGGCGGCGCACCCGTTCGCGCGACAGCCACGGGTGCCCGAACAGCAGGTACAGCGGCAAGCCGAGCAGCGGCACGAATCCCACCAGCAGCAGCCAGCTGCGCGCCGCCGCCGGCGTCGTGCGCGAGGGAATCCATAGCAGCGCGGCCAGCCGGATCAGCCAGTCCACGCCCAGCAGCCAGGTGCCTTGTATCCAGTCCAGCGACACCGCCATGTCCTTGCATCGGAAGTCGCCCGATTCTGCCGGGAGGCCGCCGTGGCAGAAAGGGGCGCCCTGGACCGACAAGTCTGAACCTGGGAAAGACCCCTCAGGCGTCGTAGCCTTCCGACATTCGCTCCCGCGCCGCCTGCAAGCTGCGCAGCAACTCCGCCTCGCCAACCGACAGGCCGCAGTCTTCCACCAGCTGACGCGTGCCCACGCCTTCGCTGGCAAGGCGGCGAGCCATGTCGTAGCTGGAGGCGCGCGCGGGCGTGGGCGGCAGGTCGGCGATGGCGGGCTGCGCCACCGGGGCCGAAGGCGCGGCGACGGCAGGCACGACAGCGGCCTGCCCCAACCTGCGTTCCACCCGCGCCAGCAACGTCACCAGCATCGAGGTAGGCACATCGGTCTGCGCCACCGCTTCGCACGCCGCGCGCAGGCTGCGCAGCTCGCTGCGCATGCGCCACAGCAACAGGCCTTGCCCGGCGATGGCCAGGATCAGCACGCCTTGCACCAGCTCAGGCAGCATGCTCGAGCTCCTCCGGCAGGCGGCACAGGCGGCGCACGTCCAGCAACGCGACGAAGCCGCCCTGCCATGGCGCCACGGCGTCGACCGGATCGTCCTCGCGCGAGGTGCGGCCCGGCGGCGGCGCCAGGGTTTCCGCGCCGACGTCGAGCAGGTCGCCCACCGTGTCCACACGCAGCCCGACCAGATGCCCCTGGTGCGACAGCACCACGATGCGCGAGTGTGCGGCATCCGCCGGCGCGCCGGTCAGGCCGAGGCGACGGCGGCCATCCAGCACCGGCACGATGCGTCCGCGCAGCTGGCGAATGCCGAGCACGTCGCTCGCCGCGCCGGGTACCGGCGTGACGTCGCCGTCGCGAACCACTTCGCTCACCCGGGTGAGCGGCGCGGCATACGACTGCCCGGCGAGATGGAAAATCAGCCAGCCGCGTTCGGCGGGCATCGCGATGGCGTGGTCCTGACTCATGCGTAGGCTCTGGGCATTCGGATAAGAAACGCGCCGGTCACGGCGCGCCGCGCGGTGAAGCGGGCGGCGGCACCCGCAGCACCTCGAGCTTGGCCGCGATCGGCAAGGTCGTGGCAGGGAGCACGGGAGCCGACTTCGCAGGCGCCTGCGCGGGGACGGCTTCGACCGTTTCGTCCGCTGGCGCGGCGCGGTCGGCGTCGCTGTAGAAACGCGCCGGGGCTTGCTGGTCGCTGAGCACCACTACCAGCACGCGGCGGTTGCGGTTGCGGCCTTCGATGCTGGCGTTGTCGGCCGCCGGGCGGTATTCGCCCCAGCCGATGATGCCCATGCGGTTGGGGTCCACGCCGTTGTCGGCGAACAGGCGCGCCACGCTGGCCGCGCGCGCGGCGGACAACTCCCAGTTGGAAGGGAACACCGTCGTGTTGATCGGCTTGTCGTCCGTATAGCCTTCCACGCGCAGCGGATTCGGGAACGGCGCCAGGATGCCGGCCACGCTGCGCAGCGTGGTGTCGGCCTCCGGCGACAGGCGCGCCACGCCGCTGGGAAACAGAATGTCGGTGCGGATCTCGATCTCCAGCCAGCTCTGCGTACGACGCACCACCACCAGGCTCTGGTCGATCAGCGGCTGCAGCGCTTTCTGCACTTCGTCCTGAATCTGCTGCAGGTTGCGCTGCGCGGCCTCGCGCGTGGTCAGCGCGCCCTGCGTCATCTGCGGCGGCAGCGCCTGCGTGGGCAACGGCACCGCCAGACGCGGGCGCAGCGAAGGCGGCGTGGTGGAGGTGGAGCGCTTGGCCGGCACCGGCGCGGTCGGCGTAGCGTTGTTGCTGTGCACCGGCTGGATCTGCTTGTTGTTGCCGTTGAACGCTTCGATGATCGATTCGGACATCACACGGTACTTGCCCTCGTTGACCACCGACACCGCGTACATCACCACGAAGAACGCGAGCAGCAGCGTCATCAGGTCGGCGTAGGGAATCGCCCAGGCCTCGTGATTGACGTGATCCTCGTGCTTGTGCTTTTTCATCCGAGGTAGCCCTGCAAGCGGCTCTCGATCTGGCGCGGGTTGTCGCCGCGCGCGATGGAGACCAGCCCCTCGATGATGATTTCGCGCATCTTGCCCTGCTTGTGGATCATCCCCTTCAGGCGCGAGGACATCGGCAGCATCAGCAGGTTGGCCAGCGCCACGCCGTAGATGGTGGCGACAAAGGCCGCGGCGATGCCGTGGCCGAGCTTGCTCGGATCGGCCAGGTTCTGCATCACCGCCATCAGGCCCATCACTGCGCCGATGATGCCCATGGTCGGCGAATAGATGCCGGCCTGCTCGAACACTTTCGCGCCGGCGAGATCGGCGTGCTCACGCGTGTCCTGCTCCACTTCCAGCACGCCGCGGATCTGCTCCGGCTCGCTGCCGTCGACCAGCAGCTGCAGGCCCTTGCGCACGAACGGATCCTGTTCGGATTCGATCTGCGGCTCCAGGCCCAGCAGGCCCTGGCGGCGCGAGATCTCGCTCCAGCCGATCACGCGGCTGATCAGATCGTTGGGCTGGTGCCGCGGCGGCTTGTAGATCATCGGCAGCATGCCCAGCGCGTGCTTGAGCACCTTGCCCTGGGTCTGCACCAGAAGCGCGGCGATGGTGCCGACGAACACGATCACGAAGGCGGCCGGGTTCCACAGGGCCTCGACGCTCGAACCCTTGAGGATGGTGCCGACGATCACGACCACGAAGGCCAGGATCGTTCCAATGAGACTAACCAGATCCATGTCAGACCACTGCCTCTGCAGAAGATGAAAGCGCCGCCGACATGCCCGCGGGCTGCCACGGACCGCCTGCGCCAGCCAGCCCCGCCAGGTCCAGCACCAGGGCGAGGCGTCCGTCGCCGGTGATGGTGGCGCCGGCCACGCCGGGCACACCGGCGAACAACGGACCCAGCGGCTTGACCATCACGTCCTCGCGGCCGAGCACCGCGTGCACCAGGCAACCCAGGCGCTGATGGCCGATATGCAGCACCACCACGTGACGACCCGCATCGATGCCGGTCCGGGACCAGCCGGCGAGGTCGCCCAGCGGCAATGCGCGGTCGCGATGCGCCGCGACCAGGCTGCCATCGAGCAGGCGGTCCTGGCCGGGCGCGAGTTCGAAGACTTCGTCCACATTGCTCAGCGGCATCGCGAACAGGCGCTCGCCCACGCGCACCATCAGCACGCGCACGATCGCCAGGGTCAGCGGCACGGTCAGTTCCAGCTCGCTGCCCTGCCCCAGCTTCGAGCGCACCTGCAAGGTGCCGCCCAGCTCGGCCACGCGCGTCTTCACCACGTCCATGCCAACGCCGCGGCCGGAGATGTCGGAGACCTGCGCGGCGGTGCTGAAGCCGGGGCGGAAAATCAGTTCCAGGCATTCGGTCTCGGACAGGCGCGCCGCCTGCGCCTGATCGATCACGCCCTTCTCCACCGCCTTGCGGCGCAGGACATCGGGATCCATGCCGCGGCCATCGTCGGCCACCACGATCACGATGCGCTCGCCGCGCTGGCTCGCGGCCAGGCGCACGCGGCCCTTACGCGGCTTGCCGGCGGCTTCACGCAGGTCCGGCGTTTCCAGACCATGGTCGACGGCATTGCGCAACAGGTGAATCAACGGATCGGCCAGGGCCTCGACCAGGCTGCGATCCAGGTCGGTGTCCTCGCCTTCCAGCACCAGCTCGATCTCCTTGCCCAACTGACGGGCGAGATCGCGCACGATGCGCGGATAGCGCTGGAACAGGCGCCCGATCGGCTGCATGCGCATGCCGAGCACGGCGCCCTGCAGTTCGTCGGCGACGCGATCGAGTTCACCGGCGGCAACGCTCAAGGGTTCGTCGCCGCTGCTCGCGGCGAGGCTCAGCAAGCGGTTGCGCACCAGCACCAGCTCGCCGGCGCGATTGACCAGCGCGTCGAGACGGCCGGTATCCACGCGCACGGTGGCTTCCGGCGGCGGCGCGGCCTTGGCCGCGACCTTCGGCGGAACCGGCGCGACAGGCGCCGCGGCGACGCCGGGCGCGCCTCCCTTGCCGTGCAGACTGTCGAGCAAGGCTTCGAATTCGCTGTCGTCGATCGCGCCAGATGCCTTGGTCATCGCTTCATCGGCACCGGGCGCCTTGCCCCTGCCGTGCAAGTCATCGAGCAGCTTTTCGAACTCCGCGTCGTCGATCGTGCCGGACGAGGATTCCACTACCGGCGCACCGGGCGCGCCGCCCTTGCCGTAGAGGTTGTCGAGCAAGGCTTCGAATTCGCTGTCGTCGATGCTTGCGCTGTCTTCCGCCACCGGTGCGGGCGCCGGTGCGGGTGCAGGCACGGGCGCCGGTGCGCGCGCGGCCGCCGGCGGCTGCAGCCGCCGCAGCAACGCGGCCGGTGCCTGCGGCATGTCGGCGGACGCGGCCAGCGCGGCCATCATGTCGTTAAGCAGGTCGAGCGCTTCCAGCAGCGCATCCATCTGCACCGAATCCAGCACGAAGCGGCTCGCGCGCGCTTCGTTGAGCAGATCCTCGGCGTGATGGCACAGCTGCACCATCGGCTCGACGCCGAGGAAACCCGCGCCGCCCTTCACCGTATGGAAGGCGCGGAACACGGCATTGAGCAGGTCGGCATCGCGCGGCGCGGCCTCCAGCGCCACGAGCTGTTCGCCCAGGCGCTGCACCAGTTCCCCGGCCTCGACCAGGAAATCGTCGCGCAGCTCGCTGTCCAGGGAGGGATCCATCAGGCCCCCGCGCTCAGAAACCGAATTCGCTGAGCAGGCGATCGGCCTCGTCCTGGCTGGACACCTTGGCCGCGGCCACCGGTGCCTCGCCGCCGGCCAGTGCGCCGGTCAGACGCACCAGCTCCAGCAACGACGACTCCACGCTGCCGATGAAGGTGGCGACCTTCTTGATGCGCTGGCCGGACAGATCCTGCCAGGACTGCGCCATCACCATGTCCGACAGACCCTCACGGCACTGCGCGGCGAAGTCGCGCGCCTGCACGGCGAACGCGGACACTGGCGGCGCACCGGCATCGGCGCCGAGCAAGGCACTGGCGTCGGCTTCCAGCGCGGTGGCCTTCGGCCGCATGCGCTCGGCGAAATCGATGCTGCGATGCGCGGCCTTGGCGCTCATCTCCAGCACGTCGTGCAGGTTCTGGCGCGCATCGGCCACGCTGTCGGGCACGCCTTCCTGCGCCAGCTCGCCGCCGAGGCGGCGCACGGCTTCGTGCAGGTCGCGGGCCAGCAGGCCCAGCGCGCGGAACAGGTGCTGCTCGCGCTGGCGCACCATCGCGTCCAGCGCCATTTCGAAGGTGGCGCCGTCGGGGCTGGCCAGCAGTTCCTGCACTTCCTGCGGCAGCGCCGCGCTCATCGGGGTGACCATCACAGCGCTCATGCGCCTGCTCCTTGCGCGGCAAGCCGCTCGAAGATCTTGTCCAGCTTTTCCTTCAGCGTGGCCGCGGTGAAAGGCTTGACGATGTAACCGTTCACGCCGGCCTGGGCGGCGGCGATGATCTGGTCGCGATTGTTTTCGGCGGTGACCATCAGCACCGGCAACGCCTTGAGCGCGGCCTCGGCACGGATCGCGCGCAGCAGGTCGATGCCGGTCATGTTGGGCATGTTCCAGTCGGTCACGACCATGTCGAACGATTGCTGCTTGAGCATCGCCATGGCGTTCACGCCGTCGTCGGCCTCCTGGATCAGCGCATTGGTGAAGCCCAGCTCCACCAGCAGGTTGCGGACGATGCGCCGCATGGTGGAGAAGTCATCCACCACGAGGATTTTCATGTTCTTGTCCAACGTTGGCTCCAGGGGTCCTTGTGGGGTTTGTGTGGGTGGAAGAACCGGAAGCGGGATGCTCAGCGCGACGCGGCGGCGGCTGGCTTCGCGCTGCCGCGCCGGCCTCCCGCCCCCTTGGCGCCCTCGCCTTCGCGCCACCCGGTCATGCGCGCCCGCAAGCGGATCAGCGCCTGTCCGTGGATCTGGCACACGCGCGACTCGGTCACGCCGAGCACTGCGCCGATCTCCTTCAAGTTCAGTTCCTGCTCGTAATACAGCGACATCACCAGCTGCTCGCGTTCCGGCAGGCCGCCGATCGCCTCGACCAGGGCTTCGCGCATGCCTTCCTGCTCGAAGCGGTCCTGCGGGCCCAGTCCTTCCTGGTCGGCCACGTCCAGCGCGGCGCCCTCTTCGTCGTCCTCCGGCGCGGACAGACTGAGCAGGCGCGCGCTCGCGGCGTCGGCCAGGATCTGGTGGTACTCCTGCGCGCTGATGCCCAGGCGCCGGATCACCTCGGCATCGGCGGCATCGGCGCCCGTTTCGTTTTCGATCTGGCGCACCACCTCGGTGACCTCGCGCAACTTGCGATGCACCGAGCGCGGCGTCCAATCGGTCTTGCGCAACTCGTCCAGCATCGCCCCGCGGATACGGATCCCCGCATAGGTCTCGAAACTGGCCATACGGTCGGTGGCGTAATTGCGCGCCGCTTCCAGCAGGCCGATCATCCCGGCCTGCACCAGGTCATCGACGTCCACGCTCGGCGGGAGGCGGCCCATCAGGTGATAGGCGATGCGCCGCACCAGCGGAGCGTGCCGGCGCACCATCTCTTCTGTGCTCTCGCGTTGCAGTTGCAGGTATTCGGAAGCCACGCTCATCTCACCACCCCGTCGATGCCGATGCGGCCCGCCCGCCGAAGAAGGCGATACGGTCACGACTTGTCCGCTGGGGTTCCCCCCATGTATCGACCGCACCGGCCATTTGCTTGAATCCCCGCGCGGCGCGGCTGGCCGGCCACAGATCCACCACCGCGCCCTGGCGGCGGATGGCCTGGCGCAGGTGCTCGTCGTAGGGCACCGAGCCGAGAAAATCGAGCGCCACATCCAGGAAGCGATCGCACACGCGCGCCAGCTTCTCGTAGAGCTGCCGGGCCTCGCCGGCATGGCGCACCATGTTGGCCACCACGTGGAAGCGCCGTACGCGGAAGTCGCGGCTGAGCACCTTGGTCAACGCATAGGCGTCGGTGAGCGAAGCCGGCTCGTCGCAGACCACCAGCACTACATCGTCGGCGGCCGCGGCGAACATCACCACGTTGTCGGACACGCCCGCGGCGGTATCGACCACCAGGAACTCCGGCGGATCGGGCAGCTCGTCGAAAGCGCGAATCACCGCGGCGTACTCGCGGGTGTCCAGCTGCGCCAGGCGGCGTGCGCCGGAACCGGCGGGAATCACCTTGAGCCCGTGCGGTGCCGGCAGCATCAGTTCGCTCAACGTGCAGCTGCCGTCGAGCAGGTGACCGATGTGCCGCGCGGGCTGCAGGCCGAGCAGCACGTCCAGGTTGGCCAGCCCCATGTCGGCATCGAGCAAGGCCACGTCGCGCCCGGCCATCGCCAGCGACATGCCCAGATTCACCGCCACGGTGGACTTGCCCACGCCGCCCTTGCCGCCGGCCACCGCGATCGCGCGGCAGCGTCGCGGAGCAGGTTCGCGCGTCTGGTCCTTCGCCGCGCCGGGCGCGGATTCAGCGTCGCCCGCGCCCGGGTTGAGCGCGGCGAACAGGTTCGTCAGGCCCCATGCCTGATTCATCGCCAAAGTACTCATCATGCATTCGCCACGGCGAGGCCGAAGCGTTCGGCCATATAGCTCTCGTCCACCGCGCCGCCACTCTTGAGCACCTGCGCGGCCCGGCATACCAGCACGCGCGCGTCCGCGGCGGTGATGTCCTCGGGCACACGCTGGCCGTCGGTGGTGTAGTCCAGCGGGAGGCGATGGCGGATCAGCGCGGATAGCGCGCCGCCAAGGCTGGGCGCCTCGTCCAGCTTGGTGAGGATGCAGGCCTGCGGGCCTTGCGGCAGGAACGCGCGCAACATTTCGTCCAGGGCCTGCGCCTGCGCGTTGGCGGCCAGCACCAGGCAGGTGCGCAGCTCGCCGGCGGCACGCAGGAGATCCATCTGCTCTTGCAGGCGCGGATCGCTGCCCGCTACGCCGGCGGTATCGACCAGCACCAGGCGGCGGCCACGCAGGACATCCAGCACTTCGCGCAGGCTTTCGGCATCGTGCGCCGAGAACACGCGGGTGCCGAGCAGGCGGCCGTAATGCTCCAGCTGCGCGGCGGCGCCGATGCGGTAGTTGTCGGTGCATACCAGTGCGACCTGCGACGCCCCATGGCGCAGCACGGCGCGCGCGGCGAGCTTGGCGATGGTGGTGGTCTTGCCCACGCCGGTCGGCCCGACCAGCGCTACCACGCCGCCGCTGCCCGCCACGTCATGACCCGTGATCGCGAGACTGCGGCTCAGCACGCCCAGCGGCAGATAGCGCGCCTGATCGGGGCTGAGCTGGTCGGGCAGTTCATCGGCGAGCCGGCGAGCCACATCGGGTTCGATCCCCAGGCGCGCCATGTCGCGCAACACGCGGCCGCGCAGCGGATGGCGTCGCTGCAAGTCGTTCCATGCGAGCGAGGCCATCTGCGCTTCGAGCATTTCGCGCAGGCTGCCCAGCTCGGCGCGCATGCGCGCGGTATCCAGCGCGGCCTGCTCCATCATCGGATGCAGCGGCGGCGGCTCCGTGGGCGCAGCCGGCGCAGCGGGCATCGTCGCCACGGCTTCGACCGCGGCCGGTGCGCGCCTGGACGGCAGCGGCGGCGGCGGTGCCGGCGCTTCGCTGCGCGCCACACGCACTTCGGTCGGCAGCGGCTCGCCCGAGCGTGCCGCTTCGCGTACCAGCGACTCGTCGTAATCGACGGCCGCGATGATCTCCACGCCCTCGTCCAGGCGGCGGGTGGAGAGGATCACCGCGTCCGGACCCTGCTCCTCGCGCACTTCGCGCATGGCCTGGCGCATGTCCGCGGCTACGAAACGCTTGATCTTCATCGGTCGGTTCAACCCCTGTCGCGGCGCGCCGGATTACCGGCCAAGCGCCTGCACCAAACGCACCCGACGGTTGTCGGGCACCTC
The DNA here is from genome assembly GCF_055814425.1 of Dyella sp. CR10. Classification (NCBI taxonomy): domain Bacteria; kingdom Pseudomonadati; phylum Pseudomonadota; class Gammaproteobacteria; order Lysobacterales; family Rhodanobacteraceae; genus Dyella; species Dyella sp. CR10. The sequence goes on along the minus strand of NZ_CP185986.1, from coordinate 614,215 downwards.
GTTGTAGGCCAGTACGTGCAGGTTCTGTGCCACGTGGCGCGTGAAGCGCGCGAGCCACGGACGCAGCTGCGGCGCGACCAGCAACACGGCCGGTTCGCCACCCATTTCCTGGCGGCGCGCCGCGTCGGCGACGCCGCTCTGCAGGCGGTCGGCCAGGCCCGGTTCCACCGCGGCGCCCGCCACGCCGCCGTTTCCGAGCGAGGCGAGCAGGATCTGCTCCAGCTCCGGCGCCAGCGTGATGACCGGAATCTCGGTGCCAAGGCCCGCGATCTCCTGCACGATCTGCCGGCCCAGCGCGACGCGCACGGCGGCGGTGAGCGCGCCGGGATCCTGACTCTGGCCCGCGTGCTCCGCCAAGGATTCGACGATGGAACGCATGTTGCGGATCGGCACGCGCTCGGCCAGCAGGTTCTGCAGCACCTTCACCACCACGCCCAGCGACATGCGCTTGGGCACCAGGTCTTCCACCAGCTTCGGCGCGACGGCGGCCAGGCGATCGAGCAGCTGCTGCACGTCCTGGTGACTGAGCAGTTCGTGCGCGTGGCCCTGCAGGATATGCGACAGATGCGTGGCCACCACGGTGGCCGGATCGACTACGGTGTAGCCCAGCGCCTGTGCGTTGTCGCGCTGGCCGGATTCGATCCACACCGCTTCCAGGCCGAACGCCGGATCTTGCGTGGCGATGCCCTGCAGCGGCCCGTGCACGCGGCCGGGATTGATCGCCAGCAGGCGCTCGTTGTGCACCTCGGCTTCGCCCATCGGCACGCCCATCAAGGTGATGCGATAGGTATTGGGGCCAAGATCGAGGTTGTCGCGGATGTGCACCGGCGGCACCAGGAAGCCCAGCTCCTGCGACAGCTTGCGGCGCACCGACTTGATCCGCCCCATCAGCTCGCCGCCCTGGTTCTTGTCCACCAGCGGGATCAGTCGATAACCCACCTCGAGGCCAACCGGATCGACGCCGGCGACATCTTCCCAACCCAGCTCCAGGCGTTCGGCCGGCGCCGCCGCGGGCGCGGCTTCCACGGCGGCCTCTTCGGCCAGTCGCTCGCGCGTCTCGCGTTCGCGCTTGAGCATCAGCCAGGCCGCGCCACCGCAGATCGCGCCCAGCAGCAGGAAGGCGATGTTCGGCATGCCCGGCACCAGGCCCATCACGCCCAGCACCACGCCCGCCACGGCCAGCGCGCGCGGCTGGCCGAACACCTGGCCGAGCACCTGCTTGCCCATGTCCTGCGCGCGCGATACGCGGGTGACGATCACCGCGGTGGAGATCGACAGCATCAACGCCGGCACCTGCGCCACCAGGCCGTCGCCGATGGTCAGCAGCGTGTAGGTCTTGGCCGCCTCGCCGGCCGAGAGGCCATGCTGCATCACGCCGACGAAGAAACCGCCGACGATATTGATGATCAGGATCAGAATGCCGGCCGTGGCGTCGCCGCGCACGAATTTGGAAGCGCCGTCCATCGAGCCGTAGAAGTCCGCTTCCTCGCGCACTTCCTGGCGGCGCTCGCGCGCCTGTTCCTGGGTGAGCAGGCCGGCGTTGAGGTCGGCGTCGATCGCCATCTGCTTGCCGGGCATCGCATCCAGGGTGAAGCGCGCGGTCACCTCGGACACGCGCGTGGCGCCCTTGGTCACCACCACGAAGTTGATGATGGTGAGGATGGCGAACACCACCAGGCCCACTGCGAAATTGCCGCCGATCACGAACTCGCCGAATGCCTCGATCACCTTGCCTGCCGCACCGGGACCGTTGTGACCGTGCAGCAGCACCACGCGGGTCGAGGCGATGTTCAGCGCCAGGCGCAGCAGCGTGGCCATCAGCACGACGGTGGGAAACGCGGCGAATTCCAGCGGCCGCAGCACGTAGACCACCGCCAGCAGGATCACCAGCGACAGCGCGATGTTGAAGCTGAAGAGGATATCCAGCAAGAACGGCGGCAGCGGCAACATCACCATTGCCAGCGCAGCCAGCATGACAATGGGCGCGCCGGCGCCGCGGCGGCTTATCTGCTTGAAGGTTTCGAACGCGCTCGCGCTTGCGGCAGCCATCTAGCGGGTGTCCTGTACAGAATCAGCGATAGGGGCCAAGCAGGTCCGGATCGACCTGTGGCGAAGGTGGCGCGGGCGGTACGTCGCCGTGCGCGACGGCCTGGCGCAGCTGGAATACGTAAGCCAGCACCTGCGCCACGGCGACGTACAACGAGGCGGGGATCTCCCGGCCGAGTTCGGTGGTGGCATACAAGGCGCGCGCTAGCGGCGGCGCTTCCACCATGGGAATACGGTGGCCGGCGGCGACCTGGCGGATCTGCATGGCGATCACGTCCACGCCCTTGGCGATCACGCGCGGCGCGCGCATGCGGTCTTCGTCGTACTTCAGCGCCACCGCGAAGTGCGTGGGGTTGGTCACCACCACGTCAGCCTTGGGCAGCTCCTGCATCATGCGGCGGCGGGCGAGCTGGTGCTGCACCTGGCGGATACGGCCCTTGAGCTCGGGATTGCCGTCGCTTTCTTTGGCTTCGTCGCGCAGTTCCTGCTTGGTCATGCGCAAGCGACGGCCGTAGTCGAAGCGCTGGTAGGCCGCATCGATGCCGCCGATCAGCAACAGCATCGTGCCGAACAGCAGCGCCGCGCGGCCCAGCTGGGACAGCGACTGCGCGATACCGGCCACGACGGTGCCTCGCCCGCTCGCCTGCATCGCCTCCTGCGCATGCCACAGAAACCAGGCCAGCGCCGCGCCGATGAAGAGCAGCTTGAGCAGCGACTTGGCCAGCTCGACCAGCCCGCGCAGCGAGACCAGGCGGCCCAGCCCGGCGATCGGGTCGAGCCGCTCGAACTTTGGCTGCAGCACCTGCGCGCTGAAGCTCAGGCCGCCCAGCAGGATCGGTGCGGCGAACGTCGCCAGCAAGGTCGCCACGGCCACCGGCATCAGCAGGGCCATCGCCTCGCGCAGCGCGGCGCCCAGCACGCGCCCGGGCAGCTCGCCGGAGAACAGCGCCTCGCGCCCGTAGCCGAAACCCAGTTCGTAGATACGACGCGCATGCGCGAACGCGCGCTCGCTGCCGCTCATCAGCGCGGCGACGCCGGCCAGCACCACCAGGGCACCGGACAGATCGCGCGAACGCGGAACGTCGCCCTTCTCGCGCGCCTCGCGCAGGCGCTTCTCTGATGGTTTTTCGGTGCGTTCCTGATCGTCATGCTCGGACATCTCAGGCTCCCAGCAGCTCGCGCATCAACGACCACGCGCTTTCTTCCAGCGCACCGAATGCGCCCGGCAGCGCGCGCAGCGCCAGCCACAAGGCGACGAAGCCCAGGCACAAGGTGATCGGAAAGCCCACCGCGAACAGATTCATCGCCGGCGCCGCGCGGCTGATCGCCGCGAAGCCCATGTTGACCACCAGCAGTGCCGTCATCGCCGGCAAGGCGACGCGCACCGCGCCGGCAAACAGCTGGCTGCCGAACGCGGCCACCGCATGCAGGCCATCGGGCGAGATCGCGTCGACGCCCGGCGGCAGCGTGCGGAAGCTTTCGGCCAGCAGGCCGATCAGGCGAAGGTGTCCGTCCATCGCCAGGAACAGCAGCGTCACCAGCAGCAGATAGAACTGATTGAGCACCGGCGAACTGCCGCCGCCCTGCGGGTTCACCACTTCGGCGAAACCCAGGCTCATGCTCTGCGCCACCAACTGCCCGCCGAACGCCACCGCCTCGAAGGTCAGCCGCAGCACGAAACCCACCGCGGCGCCGATCAGCACCTGCCCCGCCATGGTGGCGATGCCCGCAGCCGTCATCGGATCGATGCGCGCCGGCGCGAGCGGCGCCAGCACCACGGTGAGCAACACGATCAGCGCCACGCGGACGCGCGCCGGCAGCACCGTCGCGCTGTAGACCGGCGCGACCAGGAACAACCCCGCCACGCGTCCCATCGCCCACAGCAGGCCGCCGAGCCATACCGGCAGCTGGGCGAGATCGACAGTGTTCACCGCACTGCTCCCGGCAGGCTCTCGATCAGCTGCCGCGTGAACAGCACCAGCGTACGCAGCATCCACGGCCCTGCGATCAGCGCCACCAGCGCCATCGCGATCAGCTTGGGGATGAAGCTCAGCGTCATTTCGTTGATCTGCGTCGCCGCCTGGATCACGCCGATCAGCACGCCCACCGCCAGCGCGGTGAGCAGCAGCGGCGCGGCGACCAGCATGGCGACATAGAGCGCGTGCTGGCCGAATTCGATGACGGATTCGGGCGTCATGCGAAACCCTCCATCTTCTGCCCCCTCTCCCCTCCGGGAAGAGGGTTGGGGTGAGGGGCCGGGCGGAGCGAGAAGTTGAGGGCTCGCCAGAACCTCAGGCGCGAAACGCCCGCACCATGCGACGCCTTCTCGAGCACCCGCCCCTCACCCCTCCCTCTCCCCGATGGGGAGAGGGAGAAGTGCTGTGCACTCGCGAAAACCTCCAGCCCCCTCTCCCCTCCGGGGAGAGGGTTGGGGTGAGGGGCCGGGCGGAGCGAGAAGTTGAGGGCTCGCCAGAACCTCAGGCGCGAAACGCCCGCACCATGCGACGCCTTCTCGAGCACCCGCCCCTCACCCCTCCCTCTCCCCGATGGGGAGAGGGAGAAGTGCTGTGCACTCGCGAAAACCTCCAGCCCCCTCTCCCCTTCGGGGAGAGGGTTGGGGCGATGGGCCGGGCGGAGCGAGAAGTTGAAGGCTTGCCAAGACCTCATGCGCGAAACACCCGCACGATGCGACGCCTTCTCGAGCACCCGCCCCTCACCCCAACCCTCTCCCCGGAGGGGAGAGGGAGAAGAGCGATGGCCTCGCACGAAGAAATCCACGCTCACGAAAAAAAACTCCCCGCCAGCGTCCCCAGCAGCAATGACCACCCGTCCACCAGCACGAACAACATGATCTTGAACGGCAGCGAGATGATCATCGGCGACACCATCATCATGCCCATCGACATCAGCACGCTGGCCACCACCAGATCGATGATCAGGAACGGTATGAACAGCAGGAAGCCCATCTGGAATGCGGTCTTCAGCTCGCTGGTCACGAACGCCGGCATCGCCACGCGGAACGGCACATCGTCCTTGCTCGCGTACGGCTGCTCTTTCGCCAGCCGCGTGAACAGCTGCAGGTCCGGATCGCGCGTCTGATCCAGCATGAAGCGCTTGAACGGCGCGGCGGCGGCGGGAATCGCCTGTTCGGCCGTGAGCTGGCCATCCATATAGGGTTTGACGCCGTCGGCGTAGGCCCGCTCCAGCACCGGCGACATCACGAACAGCGTGATGAACAGCGCCAGGCCCAGCAACACCTGGTTCGGCGGCGTGGATTGCGTGCCCAGCGCCTGGCGCAGGAAACCCAGCACGATGATGATCCGCGTGAACGAGGTCATCATCAGCAAAATCGCCGGCAGCAGCGTCAGCACCGTCATCAGTGCCAGCAGCTGCAGCGACAGTGTCCAGCTCTGGCCGCCGCCGGCGGCGTTCTGCACGGTCAGCACGGGAATGCCCGTGGCCGGTTCGGCCAGCAGCGGCAGCGGTGCGAGCAGCAGAAGGAGGAGAACGAGGTACTTCATCACTTGCGCTTCCAGAAGCCGAGCAGCTCAGCGAAGGCGGGCGTCGGCGGCGTCGGCGGCGTTTCGGCCGCCGGTGCCTCGCCCTCGTAGATGTGCAGCGTGCGCAGGCCGCCCTGCCCCACGCCGACCAGCAGCCGCTTGCCGTCGGCCTCCAGCAGCAGCACGCGATCGCGCGCCCCCACCGCGAACGATTCGACGCAGCGGATGCGCCGCCCGCCCGGATGCACACGCCCTTGCACGCGACGGCCGAACCAGCCGGCGGCAAAGATCAGCGCCATGATCCCGGCCAGGCTCAGGATCACGCGCAGCAGTTCCGCGCCCGCACCGGGCTCGGCCGCCGGTATGGCGGCGAAGGCAAGCAGCAGACTCATGTCAGCGCAGCTTCCGCACGCGTTCGGCGGGGCTGATCACGTCGGTCAGGCGGATACCGAACTTCTCGTTGATCACCACCACTTCGCCATGCGCCACCAGGGTGCCATTGACGAACACATCCAGCGGTTCGCCGGCGGCGCGGTCCAGTTCCACCACCGAGCCCTGGTTGAGCTGCAGCAGGTTGCGGATGCTGATGCGCGTGCGGCCGACTTCCATCGCCAGCGTGACCGGCACGTCCAGGATCAGGTCCAGGTTGACGTCGCCGCTCTCGCCCGCCACGCCGAGCATGGTTTCGTACTCGGGGCGGCCGGTGGGATCGAGCAGGGTGGCCGAATCGTTGGTGGTGGTGCTCATGCAGTGGGATTCCCGGTGGAGAACTCAGTGGACTGGCGCGATTCACGCCTGCCGGCGGGGGTCTGGAAGCGCACGGCCTTGTGGCCGCCGGTGCGGCCGATCTGGCCGCGGAAGATGGGTACGTCTTCGGCGAACACCGTGCACAGATCAGGCAGGTTCACCGGGATCACGTCGCCGGGACGCAGCTTGAGGAAGTCGCCGATACTCATGTCCGCCTCCAGCAGCAGTGAACTCAGTTCCACTTCGGCGTCCAGCACTTCCTGATGCAGGCTCTGCAGCCAGCGCTCGTCGCGCTCGACGCGGTCGCTCTGCACGCCGGCGTCGAGCAGCACGCGGATCGGCTCGACCATCGAGTACGGCAAGGTGAGATGGATCTCGCCGCCGCCACCATCCACTTCGACGTGGAAGCGCGACACCACCACCGTCTCGGTGGGGCTGACGATATTGGCGAACTGCGGATTGATCTCCGAGTTGAGGAATTCGAACGTGAGCGGCAATACCGGCGCCCACGCTTCGACCATGGCGGTGAAGATCTCCGCCAGCACGATCTGGATCACCCGCGTCTCGGTCGGCGTGAAGTCGCGGCCTTCGATGCGCGCGTGATAGCGCCCGTCGCCGCCGAAGAAATTGTCGATCACGCTGAAGACCAGGCGCGGCTCCATCACGATCAGCGCCGTGCCGCGCAGCGGTTTCACGCGCACGAGGTTGAGATTGCTCGGCACCGCCAGCCCGTGCACGTATTCGTTGAACTTGGACATCTTCACGCCCAGCACCGAGACCTCGCAGGTCTTGCGCAGCACGCCGAAGATGCCGGTGCGGAAATAGCGCGCGAAGCGATCGTTGACCATCTCCAGCGTGGGCAGGCGGCCGCGCACGATGCGGTCCTGCTGGGTGAAGTCGTACGACAGCACCGAGTCTTTCGGCGGCGGCTCGTCGCCGCCGGTGGGCACGTCGCCGCCGTTGACGCCATTGAGCAGCGCGTCGATTTCTTCCTGGGAGAGCAGGTCGCTCACGGCCGCCTCACTGCATCACGAAGCTGGTGAAGTACAGCGCTTCCACGCCGCTGTGGCCGGTGCGCTCCTCGACGATCTTCTGCACCGCTGCCAGCGCCTTGGCCTGCAGCTTCTGCTTGCCGGCGGTATCCGACAGCGCGGCGTAGTCCTGGCTGGAGAACAGCATCACCAGCGCATTGCGGATGACCGGATCGGCTTCCTTGGCGGCCTGCAGCGCGGCCGGATCGTGCGACATCAGCGTGACGCCGACCTGCAGGTAGCTGAGGCCGTCGGCCTTCTGGAAATTGACCACGAACGCCGGATCCATCGCGAGATAGACCTCCGGCCCCTTCTTCTTCTCGCTCTTGGCCTCGCCGGCAGCCGCCGCCTCGCCACGGCCGCGCAGCGTGTACAGCGCATAGCCGCACACCGCCGATACCACCAGCAGCGCCACGGCCAGAATCAGGATGGTGCCCCGCCCTCCGCTCGCTTTCGGGGCGGGTGCGGCAACGGCGGGAGTAGGTTCGGCGTTCGACATGCATGACCTCGGATTGACACGGTTCCTTGCCGGCCGCGCGCATCGGGCGAGGCCGGGCGAAGGTCTTGTAGCAATCGGCATGCCATCGATAGAAATGGCTTAACGGCGCGGGTGGCGAGCCGTCGAGCAAAGGCGGCGGCGTTTTATTGACGCGTGGCGATGAGGCGACGCGTCGCCGTCATGGCGGCTTCGACCGGCCGCCATCTCTGCCTCGGGCTATCGTCACGCAGCGGCGTCTCTAATGGCGCAGCTTCTTATCGGGGTCTGGCCGCGCCACAAACACAAACGCCTTGTCCAGGCGATGCTGCTAGACGAGTCCGGCCCTGACCAGGCCAAGTAGATCCGCACGGGCCGTCCGGTAAGCGGTGTCGTGGGTTTGCCTGTGCTTCTCGATGGTGAAGTGCTTGTCGGGGTGTTTCAACGCATTAAGCAGCAAGGCTCGCTGGCGGTGATTGAGCTCTCGGGCCAGCTTGCTCCCCGGCCTCACGTTAAAGCCGGCCCCACGGACCCGCCGACCTGAACTTTCGTCAGACGATTAAAATCAAGCGGGTCTCGACAGATGTACTCGGTCATAACGGCGATACGGAATCCGTGCATCGGATTTGTCTTGCATACAAATTGACAGTCACTTTGCGAAATTTGCGATAGCGTCAAAACGCTCGCAAATTTTCGCGGGCACTCAAAAAATCATCTAGGCGCCGAACAAGGAGTAATAAAGTCATGCCCATCTTAAATGCACGGATTGTTGCGTTCTCTATTCTCATCTCCACCGCCTCCACTGCATCTGCACAAACACCTTCTGCGCATTTTTCTCAGGACTCAATTGAGCAGGCGCAGGCTCGACAAGCACAGCTGAATCTGGCTGCAGCTCCAATTAAAAGTCGCGCAGATCTATTCGCTTACATTCATGGCGTGGCCGCTCCGCTTTCACCACTTTCCAAACTTTCGCCGGGCGCGAGAGATCGCTTCTTGGCAAGCTTGACGTTCAATGAAAATGGGGTGACCGGATTTAGCTATGAAGACTTGAAGATCGAATTGACGGCTATCGAAATTTACAAGGTCTTGTCACTCTTCGGTGCACAGCATGATACCGCGCTCATTAAAGGCATCAGGATTCAGAATTTTTCGGACACACTGCCGACTCAGATGCCACCAATAGATGACCATGATGGCTATGCTTGCATCGGGCGAGCCACCTGCAATGTACGGGCAGGCTATATCTGCATGAGCGGGTGCTGACATTTGATATAGGCGGGACCTGCCGCCCAATGCAGCAGGTTTCGCCTGGTTGCAATAATTGCGAACAACTCAGGGCGGCAAGACGGGGCGGCACTCAAATTCCGTCGATTACCGCCGGTCCAGCTTATGTCTTAAATGGGTGAGCGCTCCGGCAATGCAGCGCCACAGGGCTTCGCATGTAGAAAGTGAAAGGGATAAGAATGATGGTGAGGATGTTAGTTCTCTTGGCACTCTCTTTTGTTCCGCCATGGATTGAAGCGCAGGAGTCACAAGGAATCATTGAAAGGCGATATAACCAGTTGGTAGAGGCCGACAATGCCAGCTTCGAAAGACCTGATACGGAAAGATTTAAATCACTGGAAGACGTTTACATCAGGCTCTTTGAAGACAAGACGATCGATTGGCGCCACGTTACCGACAGCGACTTAACCTTCTTGTTCAGGGCTGCGCAGCGCATTCATTTCTATACCCACGAACCGAAGTACGGAAGTGAGATGGCGAAATATTTGGCAGCCATGGAGGCGCGGCATATCGCCTCGGAAAACAACCGGGTCGATTATTATAGATCGTTAATTGCCGAGCGAAAGTTCGCCGAGGCCGACCGATATACTCATCTGTACAGCATTCCGGAAAAGGATCATGCACCAATCATGCGAGACCCGGGAATGGTTCTTCAGGATTTGCCAGCCGTGCTTGAACTGGATCTCGATGGAAAATCACTTGGGGTCCACCAAGTGAATGTCGATACTTTGCATGTAGTGGTGGTAGCCACCCCGTGGTGTCATTTTGCTCGTAACGGCATTCGTGCCATCGAATCGCACTCGGACGTGGCTCAGGCGCTGAAGGGGCGGGCGCTCTGGTTAATGCCCGTAGAAGGGAATCTGGACGTCGCTGCCGTAAAGAAATGGAATATGGAACACCCTCGGCAGTCGATGGTTTATGCATATAAAAAGGAGCACTGGTCAATGCTTTCGGAATGGGGGACGCCGACTTTCTATTTTTTCAAAGACGGACAGGTGGTAGCTCAGTTGGCGGGCTGGAGATCCGACGAGGAGGGCGTGGCGACTTTGCGCGAAAATCTAAAGAAAATTGGCCTGATCAAATAGGCCGACCATGGAAATGATGAGCTGCCCATTTGGCATTTACGCGAAAGTGTCGAGCAAGCCAACAGCCACTCGCTGAACCGCCAGCTCGGATGCCTCTGCCTCATCGCCGAAGACGGCGCTGGCCTGCGCCCCTTGCGCATGCCCGTCCCCCTGTCTTCCGTGTTGCCCTACCTGCGCCTGCCCCAACGACAAGCCCTGCCCCGCCAGCATCAGGTCCAACTGACCGAGGGTCTGCTGGACTGCGGTGACGGCGGAGGGATGCTGTGCGGTGAAGCTGACATCCACGCGGCCGTGTTCGGCCACACTCACTTTCACGTCGAGCTGGCCGAGCTCTTCCGGACGCAGGCGGATACGGGCCTGCTTGATCTCCTGTCCGCCCAGCCAGGCCACCTGCTGGCCCAGCTCCTCTGCGAACGCCGGGCTGCCGGCGGGCGCGTCCATCTTCAGCGCATGCGCGGCGGTAGGCGCGCCGGAACCGGCGGCATGTGGAGCCATTGGCGCCGCCAGTGCATCGATCATGGTCGGCGGCTCGCTCTTGCGGGTTTCCAGCGCAGTGGGTTGCGTCGCGATGGCGAGCAGTGCGCCCGCATCGACACCGGCGGAAGGCGCGGTCGCCGGGGCGGGGGCTGCTTCGCCGCCCTTCGCCGCCGCCAGCAGCGCCGCAGCACCGCCATGCGGCGTGCCGCCTTTGCCCGCGTCCAACGACACGCTTTGTCCCTTTGCCGCCGCCACGACCGCGTTCGCCGGCGCCGCCACGCCCTGCCCCAGCAGGGCCAGCACGGCGGCGGCCAGCACGTTGCCGTCGCGTTCGGCAGGATCGGTGGAAGTGTCGCCGTCCTTGCCGGCCAACGCCTGGCCCGTTTCGGTCGATGGCAGCGCCGCCTTGGGCAGCATCAGCGGCGGCGCGGTCTCGGCCGCCACGGCGCCCTCGCCTTGCTGTTGCTTCATCGCGTGATCGAACTGATGGCCGAAGCGCTCCTGCCCCGCCGGCGCGGCAGCATGAGCGGCATCGCGGCCGGTCGCGGCGCGTGCGGCGCCGGCGGGCTTGGGGGCGGAGGGCGTGGGCATGGCTACGTTGGGCGTCATGGAGAGGTACCTGCTAGCCCCGGTTTCGGGGGCGGCGATGCTGCATGCGTTCGTCGATGTCGTTCTGCTCGCGGCGCTCTTCGCTCTTGCGCTCCTGCTCGCGCGCCTGTCCGATCACGCTTTCCAGCGCGCGTTCGCGCGCGTGCGCATCGCGCCAGTTCGCGCCGGCCTGCTCGAGCAGGCGGCGCTGGCGTTCCACGTCGAGCAACTGCTGGGCGATGGCGCGATCGATGCGCTCCACGAACTGCTGCCGATTGAGCAGCGCGGCCACCGACACCGCCGCGCCATCGAGCGCGTACTCGGCGCGGTAGCGGCGCAGCTCGGAGAGCTGGTGTTCGGCGGCGCGCAGCTTGTCTTGCTGCTCGGCCAGCCGCTGCGCCGCGGTTTCGCGTTTTTCGCGCGCGTGATCGGCGGCCGGTGCCAGGCGGGCGGAGCGCGGCTTCATGCGACGGCCTCGGCGGCGATGGTTTCCAGCGCGGCGATGGCCTGAGCCAGCGCCGTGGGGTCGTCGACCTCCTGCTGCAGGAAGGCGCGCAGTTGCGGCCACATGGCGATGGCCTTGTCCACCTGGGGATCGGAGCCTTTCTGGTAGGCACCCACCGCGATCAGGTCGCGCTGCTGGCGATAGGCCGAATAGACCTGACGGAACTGCTGCGCGGCGCGCAAGTGCGCGCGCTCGACCACCGCTGGCATGACGCGGCTGATCGACGCCTCGATGTCGATCGCCGGGTAATGCCCTGCCTCGGCCAGGTCGCGCGACAACACGATATGGCCGTCCAGGATCGCCCGCGCCGCATCGGCGATGGGATCGTGACGGTAATCGTCGCCCTCGGTGAGCACGGTGTAGAACGCGGTGATCGATCCGCGCCCTTCGGCATCGTTGCCGGCGCGTTCGACCAGCGCCGGCAGCAGCGCGAACACGGACGGCGGATAGCCCTTGGTCGCCGGCGGTTCGCCGATCGCCAGAGCGATCTCGCGCTGCGCCTGCGCGTAACGGGTAATCGAATCCATCAGCAACAGCACGCGCTGGCCGCGGTCACGGAACCATTCGGCGATGGCGGTGGCGTACTGGGCCCCCCGCAGCCGCTTGAGCGGCGGCGCGTCGGCCGGCGCGGCAACGATCACCGCGCGGGCGCGCCCCTCCTCGCCCAGTGTGTGCTCGACGAACTCCTTCACTTCGCGGCCGCGCTCGCCGATCAGGCCCACCACCACCACGTCGGCGTCGGTGTAGCGGGTCATCATGCCCAGCAGCGTCGATTTGCCGACGCCGGAACCGGCGAACAGGCCCAGGCGCTGGCCGCGGCCGACGGTGAGCAGCGCATTGATCGCGCGCACGCCGGTATCCAGCGGCGCGTCGATGGGCTTGCGCGCCATCGGGTTGATCGGCTCGCGCTTGAGCGAGGCGTGTTCGTCCACGTCGAGCGGCCCCAGCCCGTCCAGCGGCACGCCGTCGGCACCGATCACGCGGCCGAGCAGCGCCGTGCCCACAGGCAAGCCACCGGCCTGCGCGCACGGGCGCACGCGCGCGTTCGGCAGCACGCCGTGCATTTCGGTCACCGGCATCAGCAGCAGGCGATCGTCGGCGAAGCCGACCACTTCGGTTTCCAGTTGCGCATCGCCGGCCGTGGCGACCAGGCAGCGTGCGCCCAGCGGCGCTTCGCAGCCCTCTGCTTCCAGCGTCAGGCCGACCACGCGGCGCAGGCGCCCCTCCACCACCAGCGGTACTGCAGCTTCGGCGCGTCGTATGCGACGCGCGAAACGGTGTTGCCAGCGCTGCGCGGTGCCGACGCTCATGCCATCTCCGCCTCGGGGTCGTCGTTGTCGGCGTCATCGCCGAACACCGCCTCCGCGATGGCCGCAAGGCGCGTTTCCACGCGCGCATCCAGGCGCGAACTCTCGCTCTCCAGGCGGCAATCGCCGCGCTGCATGGCGGGGTCGGGCAGTAGCGTCCAATGCGGCTCGGTCGCATCCAGCTCGCGCAGCAGCGCCAGATCGTCCGGATGCAGATGCACGCGCAGCGCGCGTGTCGCGGCGGGCAATGCCAGCGCGGCCTGGCGCACGGTCTGCACGATCAGCGCCGGCGCGGTTTTCAATTCATGGGCGATCACCTGCCGCGCGATCACCAGCGCCAGGCGCGCCAGTTCCTGTTCGGCCGCGTCATCGAGTTTGTCCAGCGGGCGCGCCGCGGCTTGCAGGATGCCGTCCAGCCGCGCCAGCCGCTCGTCCAGCTCGGCGCGCGCGGCAGCACGGCCCTCGGCCAGCCCTGAGGCGTAGCCGGCTTCGCGTGCCTCGCGCTCGAGACCTTCCAGATCGGCCACGGTCGGCATGGCCGCAGGCTCCGCCGCCGGCTCGGGCGTCTTTGGCTGCCCCATCTCGGGCAGTTCCCAGCGCTGAAAGCCGCCGAGCTGTTCGCGGGAAAGGATCGCGGCGGCCATCAGACGAATTCGTCACCGCCGCCGGTGAGGCTGATCTGTCCGCTGTCAGCCAGCCGGCGGGCGATCTGCAGCACTTCCTTCTGCGCGGCATCCACCTCGCTCAGGCGCACCGGCCCCTTCACTTCCAGGTCGTCGCGCAACATGTCGGACGCGCGCTTGGACATATTGGCGAAGATGCGCTCGCGCACCGCCGGCTCCGCGCCCTTCAATGCGGTCACCAGACGGGCCGACGGTACTTCGCGCAGCAGCATCTGCATGCTGCGGTCGTCCAGCTCGCCCAGATCCTCGAACACGAACATCAGCTCCTCGATGCGCCCGCTCAGCGACGCATCGTGGCCGCGGATGGCGGACATCAGCTCGGCCTCGCGACTGGATTCCATCGCGTTGAGGATGTCCGCTGCCGCCTTCAGTCCGCCCACGGTGGCGGACTTGAGCTTGTTGGTATTGCCGGAGAACTGGCGCTCCATGATCTCGTCCAGCTCGTTGAGCGCATGCGGCTGCACGCCGTCGAGCGTGGCGATGCGCATCACCGAATCGCTACGCACGCGCGGCGGCAGGTAGCCGATGACTTCGGCCGCCTGGTCGGGTTCCAGATGCGCCAGCACCAGCGCGATGATCTGCGGATGTTCCTGGCCGATCATCTCGGCGATGGCGCGGCTCTCCATCCACTTGAGCGATTCCAGCCCCTTGCTGCTGCGGCCGAGCAGGATGCGGTCGATCAGGCCGCCCGCCTTGCTCTCGCCCAGCGCGTTGACCAGGATCTTGCGGATGTATTCCTCGGTGCCCACGCCCAGCGAGGTGTGACGGCCCATGTCCTCAGTGAGGCGGGCCAGCACCTGTTCGACCTGATCGCGCGAGACATTGCTCAGGCCGGCCATGGCCTGGCCGACCGCCTGCACGTCGCGCGCGTTCAGGTGCTTGAGCACTTCGGCCGCGTCCTGCTCGCCGAGCGTGAGCAGCAGAATGGCCGCGCGCTGCGCGCCGGTGATTAAGGAGTCTGTAGTCATGTTCCGCATAGCTCGCGTTGTCCAGCCATGGCCGCCAGGTGGTGGGGCGCGGCGCAGGCCAGGGTGGCGCCCTGGTCAAGCCGTGGCCCGCCAGCTGGCGGCCATGGCTGGACAACCCTCCGGGCCGGGCCTGTGCGCACGCAATCCTTCGTCATCGCTTGGTTGTGTATCGACATACACGCCCTCGCTCTTCCTCGACTTGCGTGCGCACAGGCCCGGCGCGAGCCATGCGGAACATGACTACAGACTCCCTATTAGCCGCCATCTTCGCCCACCCAGCTCCTGACCACCTGCGCTACCTGCTTGGGGTTCTCGGTGACCATGCGCTTGGCCATAGCCACGCGCGCCTCGTAGTTCAAGCCGGGCGCCGGTGCAGCCAGACGCCCGGGTCCGTCGTCGTCGTCGATGTCATCGATGCGCACCGAGACGGTCGGCACGGCACCCGCGCCTGCCGGCAATGCCTGCAAGCCGGTGCCTGGTGCCTTGAAGACGCCGCGCAGCAGCGGGCGCAACAAGCCGAAGGCGATGATCAGCGCGACCAGCACGCCGCCGCCCTGCTTGATCAGGTCCATCACGCCGGGGCGCTGCCAGAATGGCGTTTCCGGCAGCGCGTCGTTGCCCGGCGCCTTGTGGAACGGCTGGTTGATCACTGTGACGCTGTCGCCGCGCTGCTGGCTGAAACCCACCGCGTTCTTGGCCAGATCGGAAAGGTGCTCCAGCTCCTGCGCGGTGAACGGCACGCTCTTGCTGCCGCCCTTGTCGTCGACGACCACCTTGTTGTCCACCGCCACCGCGACGGTGAGGCGCGCGAGGCGGCCGGCCGGATCGCTCACATGACTGATGGTGCGGTCCAGTTCGTAGTTGCGCGTGGCGCTGCTGGAGCTGTCGCCGCCGGCACTGGCATTCGTCGTGGCTGCCGTCGCGCCGTTGCCCGCGTTGGGCTTGGCCGCGGTCGGCTGCGCCACCGTAGTCGGCGGCTGGTTGCTCAGCGCGCCCGGCACGGCGCCGGCGGTGCCGTCGCGACGCGTTTCGCTGCTGGTCTGCTCGCTGCGCAGCGCGGGGTTCTCGTGGTTGTAGGTCTCGGTGGCTTTCTCGGTCTGGCTGAAATCCAGATCCGCATACACCTGCGCGCGCACCTTGCCCGGGCCGACCAGCGGCGTGAGCAGCTCCTCGATGCGCTGCGCGTAGGTGTTCTCCATGCGCGTCGCCAGGCGCAGGCGACTGTCGCCCACCGCGCCGGCGCTGTCCGGATCGTTGACGGTGAGCAGCTGTCCCTGCTGATCCACGACGGAAACCTGGCGCGGGTCGAGTTCCGGCACGCTGGAGGCGACCAGGTGCACGATCGCCGCTACCTGCGAAGCGTCAAGCTGGCGTCCGGGGAACAGCGTGACCAACACCGAAGCGCTGGCCTGGCGGTTGTCGCGGATGAACGCCGATGGTTTGGGCAGCGCCAGGTGCACGCGCGCGGCACGCACCGATTGCAGGCCCGCGATGGTGTTGCCCAAGTCGGTTTCCAGCATCTGCTGGTAGCGGGTGCGCTCGGCCAGGTCGCTCATGCCGAACGGCGAGTCCGCCCCCGGCATGCTTGCGGCCGTGCCCGCGCTGCCCTGCGGCAACCCTTGCGCGGCGAGCTTGAGGCGCACCGCGGCCAGATCGGAGGCCGGCACCGAGATGGATGCTCCGTCAGGGCCTAGCTGATAGGGCGTGTTGGAAGCCTGCAGCGCCTGCGTGACCGCCGCGGCGTCCTTCGAATCCAGCCCCGCGTACAGCAGCGCGAAGTTAGGTCCGCGCGACCACAGCACCACCGCGACGCCGAACGCGACGGCTGCCGCGACGGCGACGAGCAGCAGCAGCTGCCGCGTCGCCGGGCTCTGCGCGAGTTGCTTGAAGGGGTCCAGGCGCTTGCCCGACTTGTCGGTGTCGGCCGTCGCGATGGCGTTCTCTGCCATGAAAACTGCTCGTGTCGTGGTGGGTGGGCGGTGTCAGCGGGCGGTGACGTGCGCGCCTTACACGGGCATGTTCATGATGTCTTTGTAGGCGTCGACCAGTTTGTTGCGCACTTCGGTCATGGCGCGCAGCGAGAGGTCGGCTTTCTGTACCGCCACCATGGTGCGCCCGAGATCGGCGCCGCTGTCGCCGCGCTCGAAGGCGGTCGCCAGTTTTCCGGCTTCCATCTGGTTCTGGCCGACGGCGGCGATGGATTGCTTGAGCAGCGCGCCGAAGTCGCCGCCTTGCGCCGTGGTCGGCTTGAGGTTGCTCATGCCGATTTCGGGGGTCGGCATCTTCGTGCTCATCTGGCGCATCTGGGACAGAAGGCTGTTGACGTCGATCTGACTCATGACGGTTTTCCAACGCGGGGTGTGGTGACTGGAGGGGTGGATGCACAAGGTGTGCCATCGATGGGAAGGGGGGCGCGTGTGCTGCGTTGTTGCCGATGGGGATCGGTGAGCTTGGGCTGTGTCGCTGGGGTGTGCTTTTTGGTGATTGCTTTGTTGGCGGGGTTATTGCGAACTGGTCGCTTATGCAGCGGGCGTTTCTGTGGGTCGCGCTGTTGTTTGGGTTATCGCGACCTGGCCGCTTATGCAGCGGGCATTCCGGACGACTGCCGTCGCCCGGGTCACTTTCTCTTTGCTGGCCCAAAGAGAAAGTAACCAAAGAGAAATGGCCTCAGAGCCAAGGCTCGTGGCTGGACTAAGCAGAGCAGGGATAGGTCATGGCAACGGATTAACCTGGGGCGATCCGAGGCCACAGTGCGGTTTCGGAGCGGGGACTTCGAGGCATCCGTAGTGGAGAGGACGCAGGGAGGTAGGTGGGGCTGGGTGGTTTTCCGCGCCTGGTTGCTTCGTGCGTTACGCGGATAGGTGAGCGTGTCGCCTGTGCTTTCGACTGAGGGGATGGAAGCGGTGCGCTTCGTAGGGCCCCTCACCCCGGCCCTCTCCCCGGCGGGGAGAGGGAGAAGTGCGGGATCGCCGCAACGTGGCTCGGAGAGCGTCATGCAGCAGCGTGCCAAGACGCCAAGGCAAACATCCCTTATCTATCTCCCTGTGTCCTCTCCACTACGGATGCCTCGAAGTCACCGCTCCGAAACCGCAGTGCAGCCTCGCGTCGACTCAGGTTAATCCGTTGCCATGACCTATCCCTGCTCTCCTTAGTCCAGCCACGAGCTCTGGCTCTGAGGCCATTTCTCTTTGGTTACTTTCTCTTTGGGCCAGCAAAGAGAAAGTGACCCGGGCGACGGCAGTCGTCCGGAATGCCCGCTGCATAAGCGGCCAGGTCGCGGTAACCCAACCACCAGCGCGACACCCAAGCGAAATAAAAACGATCCAAACCCTGGCGTGCAAAAAAAATCCCGCCAGGGCAACCCACTCACGGCACCTGCAACCCCGCCTGCAACCCATACTTGCGCAACTTCTCCACCAGCGTCGTGCGCTGCATGCGCAACAACTTCGCCGCATGCGCCACCACCCCGCCCGTCGCATCCAGCGCCTGCCGGATCAAACCCACCTCGATATCCGACAGATGATCCTTCAGATCCAACCCACCCTCCGGCAGGATCACCGGCGACGCCTCATGCACCGTCACCGCAGCCACCGGCGCAGGCATCGCCGGTGCGCGGCCTTCCATCACCGCCAGCAGCGCCGCGCCCGTCACCTCCTCACCCACCGGCACGCCGCGATACTTGTCCGGCAGGTCGCTCGCGCGCACCTCGCAGGAGGGATAAAGAATCGCCATGCGTTCGACCAGATTGCACAGCTCGCGCACATTGCCCGGCCATGCGTGCGCGCGCAGCGCGCCCATCGCGCTGGCGCTGAAACGCACGCCGCCGAGGCCGCGGCGCAGCAGGCGCTGATTGAACTCGGCGATCAGCTCCGGCAGATCTTCCAGGTGCTCGCGCAGCGGCGGCATCTCCAGTGGAAACACGCTGAGACGGTAGAACAGATCCTCGCGGAAGCGGCCATCCGCGATGGCCTGCTCGAGATTGCGGTGCGTGGCGGCGATGATGCGCACGTCGCAGCGCTGGGTCTTGCTGCCGCCCACGCGCTCGAACACACGCTCCTGCAGCACGCGCAGCAGCTTCACCTGCATCGGCAGGCTCATGTCGCCGATCTCGTCGAGGAACAGCGTGCCGCCCTCGGCCAGCTCGAAGCGGCCCTTGCGCGAACTGATCGCGCCGGTGAAGGCACCCTTCTCATGGCCGAACAGCTCGCTCTCGAGCAGCTCGGCGGGGATCGCACCGCAGTTGATCGCGATGAACGGCTTGTCGCGGCGCTGCGAGGATTCGTGGATCGCGCGCGCCACCATTTCCTTGCCCGTACCGGATTCGCCCAGCACCAGCACGGTGGAATCGAACGGCGCCACCTGGCGGACCAGCGCATTCACGCGACCCAGCGCGCTGGAGCCGCCGACGATGCGATGCATGGAAGACGGCCCCTGCCCGCTCTTGAAGCCCAGCTGCCCGGGGCCGGCAAAACGGCGCAGCGCCTCCAGCACCTGTTCGTAGCGCAGCGGGAAGGTCAGCCGTTCCACCGGCCGCGAACGCGAGCCCGGCAGCGCGCCGGGCAACTGCGAAGCGAGCGGGGAATCGGCCGCCACCAGCAGCGGAAGATGCAGCGCCTGTTCGCCCAGCGTGTCGAGCTGGCGCTGAAAGTCGTCGAGGTCCACCACGTCGCCGATATAGATCGCGCACCAGTCGCCGCGGCTCGCGCCAGCCGGGACATCCTGTCCGGCCGTTCGCGGGCGATATCCCAGAAACTGCAGCGCCGATTTGACCGTTTCCGCACGGACGGCATCTGCTTCGATGACCAGTATCTCGATGTCTTGGACTTCGTTTAGCACGCAAACCCCCTTTACTGCATTGGCCGTGCCCGGCTTTCCTTCCGGGTCACGCGTTTTCACCTGCGTCAACGCTTCGACGCTGACGCCTCGAGGCCATACGCAAGATCGAGGCCAACGCGGTGGCGGGGATACGACACGCGATAAGGGTGGGGTCGGTTTTTCGTCCCCGCGCGTGTCGCGACGGGCCGGCCAAGGTGTCGACGAAGCGACGCAAACCGTTGAGAGAGCGGGCCAAAATGAATGGCAGCTGAGGCGAGCCAGGTTTGTGCCAGCGCACATGCCAAGTGCCAGGCGCGTCAAAATCTGAACTCGCGAGCCCTTCGTTTTGTGAGATCAATCACACTCGAAAACCGTGCCCATTCACGAATTCGGCGCATGTGCCAAACGCGTCACTGCCACTCTGCGTCGGTGATGGCGAAAAACCATCCGTTCCAGTCCCTCGCGCAGTGCGTCAGGAATGGTTTCGAACGTGACGAATGCGTGGCCGTCGGCGAAGCGGCGCTCCACGCGCCCAGGCAGTTCCAGCGGCAAGCTCGGGCAGCCGTCTAAGCGAATCCTGAGCAGCATCGACTCGCCAGCGGGGACGAGTGCTGGTGGCAACAGGGCGCCCAAGGCGTTGAAACGCAGCGGCTGGCGCGGCCGGCTCAGGGCGTCCGGCAGCAGCACGCGATTGATGATGTGGATCAGCGCATTGAGCTTGGCATCCATCCGCGCCAGTTCCTGGCGCAGGGGATCGTCCTCGTCGGCCGGCTCCGGCGCCCGGTCTTCCAGGGCATCGAGCATGGACAAGGCGGACAGGTTGCGCGCGGCGTAGCCGGCGGCGATGCGCTCGTCCAGCGGCAGAGTCAGCGGCTCCGCCTCGGCCAGCCAGTCGCCTTCGCAGGCCAGAAGCTGCTGAAACTCGTCCCAGGGGCTGGCGGTCATGGCGGGGTTCCTCTTGTCTGGCGGCATGTGCCGGATGCGCCGCGGGCAAATCTCGACGGACGTTCCGGAAGCCGGATGCTATGGCAACCCGACCCGCTTGGGGTTTGCCTGCGGCGCGTCCCCCATCGACACGATCGGCATGCCTCAGTGGCTCAAGTAGGCGGCGATCGCCTGCGAGCGCCCCTGCGCTGCACTCCACTCGCGTGCCACGCTGTCGCGTTCGCGCTGCACCACCTCGCACAACTGGCGGTTGCAGTCGATCAGCGCGCGCAGCAGCGGACCATCCTGCTGCCCGGCGGGCAAGGCCTGTTCGAGCAGGCGTTCGCGCGCTTCCTGCAAGCTGGCGAAACCTTCCCAGTCGCCTTCCCTCGCCGCCGCCAGCATGGCCTGGCTGGTCGCCACCGCCTGGTTCAGCGGATCGTTCACGGGACGGCCTGGACCGGGCGCGGCGGATGGCGCGCGTCCAGCGGAATGCGGACCCAGGCGTCGCGCACGGGCTGCAACAGGCGGGACACTTCGTCCAGCGCGTCCGGATCGTTATGGAGATTGGCCTGCAGCAGGCGCAGACCCATGTAGTCGTAGAGCGCGCCGAGCCGCTCGACCAGCGGCGTTTCCACCTTGGTGTCGAGGCTGCCGCGAAGCTCGCTGACGATGTCCATGCAACGCGTGATCAACTCGCCCTTCGCCGCTACTTCGCCGCGCAACATGTGGCCGCGGGCCTGGGTGAGGCGCTCGAGCACGCCGTCCATCAGCATGGTGATCAGTCCATGCGCGTCGGCGGTCTCCGCCGCGCCATGCGAACGCACTTGCTGGTAGGCGCCGGCGCCATATCCGAATCCCATGGTGTGGCTCCTCGCTTACTGTTTCTTGTTCAACGCGTCGAACTGCTGCGTCAGGTAGCTGCTGGTGTTGTTGAGCTTGGTCAGCATGGTGTCCAGCGCGGTGAATTGCTTGGTGTAGCGCGTGGTGAGCGCGTCCATGCTGGCGTTCAGGGCATCCTGGCGGGTGCTCAGGTCCTTCAGCTGCTGGTTGAGATTCTTGGTGCGCGTGGTCAGCACGCCGCTGGTGGACGTCCAGTCGCTCAGGGGGCTGGTGAGCTTGGTGGCCATGCCGTTGCTGCCGGCGAAGATGCCGCTGACCTTGGTGCCGCCGTCGCTGAGCGCGGTGGTGAGCGCGCCGGCGTCAAGCTTGAGCGTGCCGTCCACCTGCAGAGTGATGCCGATCGAATTGAGCATCGCGCCGTTGCCGCCCGGGCCGCTCATGATCTGCGACAGCGTGCTTTTGATGCTGTTGAGCGTGGCGTCGCCGATCAGCGCGCCGGTGTTGGCGCCGCTCGGATCGTAGGCGGTCAGCGACTGGTACACGCCGACGAAATTGTTGTACGCCGTGACGAGATTGCTCACCGCCGTCGAGGCGGCGGAGGTATCGCTGCTCACCGACAAGGTCGCCGTACCCTGCTTCCACAGGTTCAGCGTGATGCCGTCGATGGCGCCGGTCACCGTATTGCTGGCGCTGGTCGCGGCCATGCCGTCGATGGTGAACTTCGCGTCCTGCGCGGCGGTGGTCACGGCCAGGCCGTTGCTGCTGGAGGCCGGGTCATAGTTGAGCTTGGCCAGGCCGCCGTCGCCGCCGCTGCTGGATACCGTGAACGCATTGGCCTGGCCGGTCGCGGTACTGCTGAGCACCAGGTGCGCGCCGTCGCTGCCGGTCACGATGGTGGCGGTAACGCCGGGGTTGTTGCTGTTCTTGTTGATCGCGTCGCGGACCTGCGCCAGCGAATCGCCGTCGCTGCCGATGTCGATGCTCATCGACTTCGAACCCACCGCGATGGTCAGCGTGCCTGTGCCCACGGTCGCGTCGCTGCTGGCGAACGCACCGGACTGCGCCTTCAGCGCCGTCGCCAGCTGGCTCACGTTGATGTTGTAGCTGCCGTTCATCGCCCCCGTGGTGGAGGTGACGCTGAACACGCTGGCGTCGCTGGTCGCTGCCTTGCGTGTCTGGAAGGCGGTGCCGTCGCTGAGGCCCTTCAAGGCCGTCTGCAACGCTGACAGCGCCGAGCTGACCTGCCCGAGCGCCGAGATCTGCGTCTTCGCCGTGCTGGTCTGGGAATCGATCTGGTCTTGCAGCGGCTTCTTCTTGGCCGCCACCAGCTGGCTGACCAGGCCGTTCACGTCCAGTCCCGAACCGATGCCGGCGGCGGTGAGCGTGCCCCCCGAAGAGGTGGAAGAAGTCGTGATCGCCATGGTCTTTCGTGGTCCTTATGAAAAAGGGACGGCCGCGCTGCGCGCGGCCGTCCGGTTCACGGTTACTGCAGGAGCTTGAGCACGCTCTGCTGGCTGGAGTTGGCCTGGGCCAGCACCGACACGCCGGCCTGCTGCAGGATGTTCGCGCTGGACATGTTGGCCGTCTCCGAAGCGAAGTCCGCATCCTGGATCTGGCTGCGCGACGAGGACAGGTTCTGCGAGATCGTCTGCAGGTTGGAGATGGTGGACTCGAAGCGGTTCTGCACCGCACCGAGGTTGGAGCGCAGGTCGCTCACCGCCTGCAGGGCGGAATCGACGCGGCGGATGGCATCGTTGGCGCCGGACACGGTGGACACCGAAGCGTCGGACAGATGCTTGGCGTCGAGAGCGTGCGTGGCCTTGTCGGTGGCGGCGAAGCCCAGGGCGGTGGCGCCGGAGGCATCGACGTCGGCGCCGAAGGCGGCGATCGAGATCTTGCCGGTGGCATCGGCCGAGGCCTGCGCGTCCACGCCGGCGTCCTTGAAGCCCGCGTTCAGGGCATTGGTCACGTCCGCCGCGGTGTTGAACACCGTGCCGCTCTTGAGCGTGATGTTCGACGTGCCGATCTTCACCGTCTGGTCGGCGGCGAGGGTCAGCGGGTAGGTCGGGGCCGTGCCGCTGGCGGTCACCGCGGCGGTATCGACCTGGCCGACCTGGTTGGTCTTCATGCCGACGCTGAAGTCGACGCTGATGGTCTCGCCGACGTTGGCGCCGACCTGGAAGGACACCGAACCGGCCGAGCCGTCCAGCACCTTGGTGCCGTTGAAGTTGGTCTGCTGCGCGATACGGGTCACTTCGGCCAGACGCTGCTGCACTTCCTTGTCCAGCGCGGCGCGGTCGGTGGTGGAGTTCGAACCGGTGGCCGACTGCACGGCCAGCTCGCGGATGCGCTGCAGGTTGTTGGTCACTTCGTCCAGCGCCGACTCGGTGGTCTGCGCCATCGAGATACCGTCGTTGGCGTTGCGCACGGCCTGGTTCAGGCCGTTGATCTGGGTGGTGAAGCGGGTCGAGATGGCCAGGCCGGCGGCATCGTCCTTGGCGCTGTTGATGCGCATACCGGAGGACAGGCGCTCGATGGCGGTGCTCAGCTTGCTCTGCGTCTTGGCCAGGTTGTTCTGGGCATTCAGCGAGCTGATGTTGGTGGTAACGCTCATGACCATGGGAATTTGCTCCGTTTCGGGTCTTGAAGCCGACAGTTAGGCCGGCGGTTGTGGACTCAGCGGGAATTCCTGCTGGAACATCGCCGCCTCAGTCACTGTTTCGGCATCAAGACCGGTTACTTGAGCCCCTCCTTATCGCAGGTAGTCGAACAGGGTCGACGACTGCACCTTGGTGTAGGTCATCTGCGCCGCCTGCAACGCGGTGTTCTGCAGATTGAGCTTGCTGATCGCGTCGTAGTAATCGAGGTCCTGCACGTCCGACAGCGAGCTCTGGTATTGCAGGGTGAGGTCGCCGTTGAGCGACTGCTGCTGATCCAGCGCGTTCATGCGGCCACCGATCGCGGCGCGCGTCTGGGTGAGCGTGCCGATCGCCTGATCAAGGTTGGAGAACTGCTGGTTGAGCGTGTTCTGCATGGCCGTGCCGCCACCGACCGTGTGCAGCGCGTCGATGATGTTGCTCATGGTGGAGAAAATATCCTGCTTGCCCGAAGGCCCCACGCTGAAGCTGTCGCCCGCCGCGGGCTTGCCGCTCATGGCCACCTGCACGCCGCGGAATGCCACCACGGCATTGCCGTCGTTGCTGTAGCTGCCGCTGCTCACCACGTTGTTGGACGCATCGCGCACCTCGTACGCGGTGGCCGAGGTGAAGGCGATGGTGTAGTTGCCGCCGTCCCACTGCGTGCGATCGGCCACGCTGAGGCTGCCGGCCACAGCGGTGCCGGTGTTGCCCGCGCCGGCGGCCACCTGGAAGGTGCCGTTGCCGGTGGGGATGTTCATGAAGACCGCCGAGCCCGGATCACCGGTGGCCACCTGCATGCCCGGTCCGGCCGCGACCATGCGCTGACCGTCGTCGCCGCTGTAGGTCACCGTTGCGCCCTGCATGGCAAACGGCTGCGCGCCGACCTGGTTGCCGGCGAACAGATAATCGCCATTGCCGTCCTTGCCATTGGCCAGGCCCATCAGCTGAGTGCGGATCTGGGTCAGCTCGGCGGCGATATCGGCGCGCGTCTCGTCGGTCTGCGAACCATTGATGGCTTGCAGCACCAGCGTGCGCACGCGGGTCAGCGCGTCGGACGTGGTGGACAGGGCCTGGTCCTCCAGCCCGAGCCGCGCGTTGGCCGAGGTGATGTTGCGCTGATATTGCGCGGTGTCGGCGGTCATGTGCGTCAGTTCCAGCGCACGTGCCGCGCCGACCGGATCGTCCGACGGCTGGTTGATGCGCTTGCCGCTGTTGATGCGGTTCTGCAGGTCGGACAGGCTGGCCTGCCCGTCGAGCATGCTGTTGACCGACTGCTGGGCCATCCAGCTGGTGGAAACTCTCATCGTGCTCTCCCTCAGTTCTGCACGGCGCTGAGCAGCGCGTTGAAGATCTGGCTGGCGGTGGAGATCACCTGCGCGGAAGCCTGATAGGCCTGCTGGTAGCGCACCAGGCTGGCCGCCTCCTCGTCGATGTTCACGCCCGATACGCCCTGCTGCGATTGCAGCGCCTGCTGGTACACCGCGTTCTGCGTGCTCAGCGCGTCCTTGGCCAGCGAACCTGCGCTGCCCACCTGGCTGGTCAGCAGGCCGTAGGCGCGGCCCACGCTGGTGGCGCCGTTGTCGAGCACGCCGAGGTTGGCGACCTTGCCCAGGGCGAGCGCGTTGCCGTTGTCGCCGCGTGCATTGGTGTTGGCCTTGAGGGTGAAGGTGTCGTTGGCCGCCGGTGTGCCGTTGAGGGTCAGGCTCCAGCCGTTGTAGCTGATCGGCTGGCCGGCGGTGTAGGTCTGCGGCGCGCCACCGTTGATGGTGTACGTGGTGGCCGAGGTGAATACGATATTCGCCGTGCCGAGCAGACTCGCGTTGGACGGATCGGTCACGCCGATGCCGCCGACGCTGGCCGTGCCCTTGTTGGCCGCGCCAGCCGATCCCACCAGCGGCGCGGATGCGGCGATCTTGTTCGGGTCGGTGATGGCTGCGCTGAAGCCCGCGGCGGCGCCCGCCGTCGGCCGGACCTGGAAGCTGTCGCCCGCACTCGCCGTACCACCCACCACCAGGCTCAGGCCATCGGCCTTGAACGGATCGGCGGCGGTGCCGCTGCCGGTCATGGCAACGGCATTGCCGGCCGTATCGCGCAGGCTCCACGCGCTGCCGTCGTAGCGCATGACGTAGTCCTTGGCAGTCACTGCGCCGACATTGGCGATGCTGGCGCTCACCGTGCCGGTGCCTTGGTTGCCCGAGCCGGTCTGCACCAGCGGCGCGCCCACGTTGAAGAACGTGCCGCCCATGGCGCCATTGAGGTCCATGCCTTGCGCGTGCTGCGCGTTGAACGCGCTGGCCATCGCCACCGCGGCGCGGCCGAGCTGATTCTGCGCCGGGTCCAGCACGTTGCTGCGAAAATCCAGCAGCGCGCCCAGCGAACCGCCGCCCACCTGACCGGTGAGCACGATGCCGCTGTCCTTGCCGGTGATCTCCAGCCGGGTCGGGTCGTACTGATTCGGCGCGGCACCCAGCTCAAAGGCATTGGAACCGTTGACCAGCGCCTGGCCGTTGCCGACGAACAGGCTCACCGTGTGATCGTTCTGCTGCACCACCGTGACGCCGACTTCGCCGGAGAGCTTCTTCACCAGCGCGTCGCGCTGATCGAGCAGGTCCGACGGCTCGCCCTTGCCGCTGGCGTAGGCGGTGCGGATCTGCTCGTTGAGCTTGGCGATGGACGCGCTGTCGCTGTTAATCGAATCGACCGTGTCGCCGATCTGTCGCTGCACCTGTCCGCTCAACTGGTTGAACTGGCTGGACAGCGCCTGGAAGGTGCTGCCCAGCGCGTTGGCGCGCGCCAGCAGCACACCGCGCGCGGCCGAATCGGCCGGCGCGTTGGCCACATCGCCCAGCGCGCCGTAGAACGCGTCCAGCGAGGTCTGCAGGTTGGTGCTGCCGGAAAGCTGGTTATTGAGCTGCCCGGTGAGGCTCTGGTATGTCGCCGCGCGGCTCTGGTTCGACGAGGCGGTCCACAGCGCGGTGTTGAGGTACTGGCTGTAGGCGCGCTGCACCGCGACCGTGTTCACGCCGGTGCCGACGTAGAAGTTGCCCAGCTGCTGCGCCTGGCGCGCATTGAACTGCACGGTCTGGCGGCTGTAGCCGTCGGTGTTGACGTTGGCCACGTTGTGGCTGACGGTGCTGAGGCCGATCTGCGAGGCCAGCAGGCCCGAGACGCCGGTGGAAAGCAGGTCAGCCATGGGTGGCGGTCCTTGTCGCGTGGTGTGTCATGGGGAGGGAGAGGCGCGTCATGGCATCTGTGACGGCACGCCGTCGCCGGACTTGAGCGAGGCCAGCGCCTCCAGGCCCTTGCGCATTTCCGGACTGTTGGCGATCGCTTCGAGCTTGGCCGCATAAGCCGGATCGGTGGCATAGCCGCCGTGTGCCAGCGCCCTGGCGAAACCCTTGATGTCTTCGCCCTTGCCGAGGGCGTTGGCGTAGCGCGGGTTGTTGGCGATCACCTCGGCGTAGTCGGAGAACGACTGGCCGGGCGAGTCGTAGGCGCGGAACTGGTCACGCCGGCGCACCGCCACGCCATCCTCGTATTCCAGCGTGGGCACGCTGACCTTGTCGCCATCCCAGCTGCGGCCGGCCTTCATGCCGAACAGGTTGTTGCTGGTGCTGCCGTCGTGATGCGACGGCAGATGCTTGCCCCAGCCGGTTTCCAGCGCGGCCTGGGCGAGCAGCGCGCGCACCGACACGCCCAGCTTCTCGGCCGCAGCCTGCGCATGCGGCGCCAGCGCCTGCACGAAATTCACCGCGTCGCCGGTGCCGGGCATCCACTCGGCCACCTTGCCGGCGGCACTCGCCGCGCCGTGGGTCAGTTTGTCCAGCGTGCTCTGCCACGCCGACGCGGTATCGGCCGACGCATCGGCGGAGGCCGCGCCGTCCTTGCCGCCGAGCTGGCGCATCAGCATCTGCGCGATACCCAGCCCACGGCCGCCATTGGACAGGCTCAGCGAGAGCTGGTGATCGAACAGGTCGCGGTAAGCGTTGCCCTGCTCGCTCTCGCCCATGCCGCCGCCTGGGCTGGCTTCGCGCATGGACTTGAGCATCATCTGGGTGAAGATCGCCTCGAACTGCCTGGCCACGGCCGGCAGCGCGGCCTTGCCGTCACCCTGCGCCTGCGCGCGCAACTGCTGGAAACCGGAAAGCTCGGTCCAGGTGTTGAGCGCACCGGTCGCCGCGCCCACGATGCCATCGCCGGTCGCCATGTCAGATCACCACCAGTTCGGCATGCAGCGCGCCGGCCTGCTTGAGCGCTTGCAGGATGGAAATGAGATCGGTCGGCGAGGCGCCCACCTGGTTCACCGCCCGCACGATCGCGTCCAGGCTCACGCCGGGACCGAACTTGAACATGTGCGCGCCGTCTTCGCTGACCTGCACGCTGCTGCTGGGCACGACCGCGGTCTGTCCGCCGCGGCTGAACGGCGCCGGCTGGCTGACCTGCGGCTGCTCGCTGATGGTGACCTGGATGGAACCATGCGCCACCGCGGCGGCGCTGACTTTCACGTCCGCACCGATCACCACCGTGCCGGTGCGCGAATTGACCACCACGCGCGCCGGCGCGTCGCCAGGCTGCACATCCAGCGACTGGATCATGCCCAGCCAGGACACGCGCTGCGCCGGATCGGCCGGCCCGCGCACCGCCACCGAGCCGCCGTCCACCGGTTGCGCGGTGCCTGCGCCGTAAGCGCGGTTGACCGCCTCGGCGACGCGCGCCGCGGTGGTGAAATCCGGCGTGTTGAGATTGAGCACCAGGTCGCCGCCGTTGCCGAACGACGAAGCGACGCTGCGCTCCACGGTCGCGCCGTTCGGCACACGGCCGCTGGCGGAAATGTTCACCTGCACGCTGGAACCGCTCTTGCCCTGCGCGCTGATGCCTCCGACCACCACGCTGCCCTGCGCCATCGCATAGACGTTGCCGTCGGCGCCGCGCAGCGGCGTCATCAGCAGTTCGCCGCCGCGGATGCTCTTGGCATTGCCGATCGAGGCCACGGTGACGTCGATCGCCTGCCCCGGCTTGGCGAACGGCGGCAACTCGGCCGTGACCGTCACTGCCGCGGCGTTCTTCAGCTGCGGCCGCACGTTCGCCGGCACCGTGATGCCGAACTGCTGCAGCATGTTTTCCAGGCTCTGCGTGGTGAACGGCGCCTGCGTGGTCTGGTCGCCGCTACCGTCGAGGCCGACCACCAGGCCATAGCCGATCAACTGGTTGCTGCGCACGCCGGCGACCTGGGCGAGGTCGCGGATCTTGTCGGCGTGGGCCGAAGTCGCGACCAGCAGCAACATGGAGAAGAAAGTAATGACGCATGAGCGCATACGACTTACCCGTAACGTCTGGAAGAACGAGGACCGCTCCCTCTCCCCTCCGGGGAGAGGGTTGGGGTGAGGGGCCGGGCGGAGCGAGAGGTTGAAGGCTTGCCAGAACCTCAGGCGCGAAACGCCCGCACCATGCGACACCTTCTCGAGCACCCGCCCCTCACCCCGGCCCTCTCCCTGGTGGGGAGAGGGAGAAGTTCGGGACCGCGGCGAATATGCAAAGGCATTCATCAGAACGGCATCCACTTCGAACCGAAGAAGCGCGACAGCCAGCCCTGCGTGTTGGCATCGGCCAGGGTGCCGCGTCCGGTGTAGCCGATGCGTGCGTCGGCCACGCGTGTCGACGGCACGCTGTTGTCCTGGCCGATGTCCTGCGGACGCACGATGCCGGAGATGCGCACCAGCTCCTGGCCCTGGTTGATGGTCAGCCACTTTTCGCCGCGCACCAGCAGATTGCCGTTGGACAGCCGCTGTGCCACGGTCACCGTGATCGAGCCGGTGAGCTGGTTGCTCTGGCTGCTGTTGCCGCTGCCGTCGAAGCTGCGGTCGCCGCTGGTGCCGAAGCTCACATCCTTGCCGCCGATGCTGACCGGCCGGCCCAGGATAGTCGGTGCGGCCAGGTTGCTCTTGTCCTTCTTGCTCGTGCTGGTCGACGCTTTCTTGCTCGCCTGCGTGCTCTCCACCAGCGCAATGGTGAGGATGTCGCCCACGCGATGCGCGCGCGGATCGTTGAACAGCTCCATGTTCTGCGCTTCGTGATAGATCGCCCCGTCGGCCGGCGGCGGCGCGACCGGCTCCTGCGGCGGCGTGGCGGCCCATGCCGCTTCGTCGCCGCGCGGCATGGGCATGGCGCAACCGGCCAGCTGGGCCAGGACGAGGAGCGCGCCGCACAGGCGCAGGCGACGGAGGTTCGACATGGTCGTGCTCAGGTCTTGTTGGTGAGGAACTGCAGCATCGAATCGGCGGCGGAGATCGCCTTGGAATTCATCTCGTAGGTGCGCTGCGTTTCGATCATGTCCACCATCTGCTCGACCACGTTGACGTTCGAGCTTTCCAGTGAACCCTGCGCCACCGTGCCCAGGCCGTTGAGGCCCGGCTGGCCGATCTGCGGCGTGCCGCTGGAAGCGGTTTCCAGATACAGGTTGTCGCCGCTGGGCTGCAGGCCGGCCGGATTGATGAAATCCGCCAGCTGGATGGTGCCGATCTGCTGCGGCGCGGCCTGGCCCTGCAGCTTGGCGCTGACCGTGCCGTCGGTGCCGATGGTCACGCTCTGCGCGTTCTGCGGAACGATGATGGCCGGGTCCAGCTGGTAACCGGAGGCGGTGACGATCTGGCCGTTCTGATCCAGGTGCAGCGAACCGTCGCGGGTGTAGGCCACGGTGCCGTCGGGCATGGTCACCTGCAGGAAGCCGCGACCCTCGATCGCCAGGTCCAGCGAGTTGCCGGTCTGCTGGAGATTGCCCTGGGTGAACAGCTTCTCGCTGCCGACCACGCGCACGCCGGTGCCGAGCATCAGGCCGGACGGCGCCTGCGTCTGCTCGGTGGTCTGGCCGCCGGGCTGGCGCACGTTCTGGTACATCAGATCCTGGAACGACGCGCGCGAACTCTTGAAGCCGGTGGTATTGGCGTTGGCGAGGTTGTTGGAGACCACGTCCATGCGCGTCTGCTGCGCATCGAGACCGGTCTTGGCGACCCACAGGGAAGAAAACATGCTTGGCTCTCCGTGCGGCCGCAGCCGCTAGAAAAAAATCAGGTCACCTGCAGCAGGCGCGTGGCCGACTGCGCGTTGTCGTCGGCGGTGCGGATCGCACGCACCTGCAATTCGTATTGGCGCGACAGCTGGATCATCTGCACCAGCGTCTGCGACGGGTTGACGTTGCTCGCCTCGAGCGCGCCGGCCTTGAGCGTCACTGCCGGATCGACCTGCGCGACGCCGCCGCCGGACAGGTGCATCAGCCCGTCCTCGCCCAGCTGCAATTGATCCGGAGCGGGATTGACCAGCTTGAGCTTGCCGATCACCGAAGAGGTCTCCGGCCCCTGCCCTTTCGGCACCACTGAAACGGTGCCGTCGGTACCGATGCTGATCTGCGTAGCGTCGGGCACGGTGATCGGGCCACCGTCGCCCATCACCGGATTGCCGCGCACGTCGGTGAGCAGGCCATCGGCATCGAGCTGCAGCTGACCGGCACGGGTATAGCCCTCGCCGCCATCGGCGGTCTGCACCGCCAGCCAGCCCTCGCCCTGCACGGCGACGTCGAGCGGACGGCCGGTATCGGTCTGCGCGCCGGCGCGCAGATCCCAGCCGATGCCCTGCGCCACGCCGTTGACGCGCGTGCCCAGGCCCTGGCCTTGCACCGGCAGCGGCTGGAACGCGGACAGCTGCGTCTTGAAGCCGACCGTGTCGGCGTTGGCGAGGTTGTGCGCCACTTCGGTCTGCGCACGCATCATTTGCGTGGCGCCGGTCATGGCTACGTAGACGGAGCGATCCATGGCTTATCTCAGGGCAGCGAGGTTCGAGGGATGGGGCGCGTGCAGTGCGCCCCGTCCGTGGCGCTTCATCAGTTGCGGATGTTGATGATGGTCTGGGTGAGCTTGTCGTCGGTGGAGATCACCTGCGCGTTCGCCTGGTAGTTGCGCTGCGCCTTGATCATGTTCACCAGCTGCGCGGTGAGGTCGGCCGTGTTGGAGGCCTCCAGCGCGCCGGACTGCACGCCGCCGAAGTTGCCGCTGCCGGCCGCACCCATCACCGGCGTGCCGGAGTCGTACGAGGCGGCCCAGTTGGTGTTGTCCAGCTGGCGCAGGCCCTGCGGGTTGGCGAAGTTGGCCAGCGCCAGCTGGCCCAGCGCCTGCGACTGGCCGTTGGAATACTTCGCCTGCACCACGCCGTCGCTGGACACGTCGATGCTCGACAGCGTGCCGGTCGGATAACCGTCCTGGCTGATCGAGGTGACCGCGTAGTTGTTGCCGAACTGCGTAGCCTTGGTCACGTCCAGATTGATCTGCATCGGATCCGCGCCAGGGCTGGCGCTGATCGCCGGGAAGGTCAGCTTGCCGCCCACCGGCGCCGACAGCGCGCCGGTGCTGCTGAAGCTCAGCTGCTGCACGGCGCCCGTGTCCTTGCCGTCGATGAACAGGTGCGCGTTCCAGGTGTTGGCGGCGGCGTCGCGCACGAAATACACGGTGCCGTTGTGAGTGGCGCCGAGCGAATCGTAGGCAGTGAACGGCGTGGCCTGGTTGTAGCTGGTGGCGTCCTTGGGATCGAACGCGTTGGCCGGCGCCGTGGCGTTGGACGGCAGGTTCAGCGCCAGCTGCACGCTGCTGGTGGCCTTCGCCGCGTTCTGCGACGTGATCAGGCGCAGGTCGGTCATGGTGCTGGTGTCGAAGCCGCCGGCATTGTTGGGCGGAAACACCTGCAGGTTCTGTCCGGCGGCGTTCACCACGTAGCCGTTGGGATCCTGGCGGAACGCGCCGGCGCGGGTGTAGGACAGGCCCTTGCCGTCCTTCACCGTGAAGAAGCCGTCGCCGCTGATGGCGAAATCCAGACTGTTGTTGGTGTTTTCGATGTTGCCGGCGGTGAACTGCTGCGCCACGTTGGTCAGGCGCACGCCGCTGCCGACCTGGGTGGAGCTGAGGTTCTTGCCGGCCACGCTGTAGAGCTCGGCGAACTCGGCGCGCGAACCCTTGAAGCCGGTGGTGGAGGTATTGGCGATGTTGTTGGCGGTGACTTCGAGATCCGACGAAGCCGCCTTCAGTCCGCTCAGTGCGATGTTGAATGCCATGCTGCTGCTCCCCTGTGGAGGCTGTGTGTGCGGGCCGCCCGGCCCTCGTGTGTCAGTCGATGCGTGCGACCTGGCCCAGCAGGACGCCGCCGAAACCGGCGACCTGCAGGTAGGCGCCCTGCTCGCCGGCCATGCCGACGCTGTCGACCTTGCCGGTGACGTAGGCCTGCACCGCCGCGGTGCCGACCTGCGCCTTGATGCCGTAGTTGCCGGCCGGCAATGGCTGGCCGTTCTCGTCCTTGCCGTCCCAGTGGAAATCGGCCAGGCCCACGTCGGGCTTGCCCAGATCGATCGTGCGCACCACGTTGCCCGCGGTATCGAGGATCTGTACCGAAGCGGTCTGGCCGCCGGTCGATACATTGATTGCGCCGTCGACACCGGCGCTGCCTTCCAGCTTCGCGGCATTCGAAGGCACGGTGACGTTGCGTCCGACCAGGTCGCTGGCCTGCAGCAGCTGGTTGCCCTGCAGCGCGGTGCTCAGCGTGTCGAAGGAGGTCTGCAGCGACTGGGTGGCCGAGACCTGCGCGATCTGCGCGAGCTGGCTGACCATCTGCGAGGAGTCCATCGGCTGGGTCGGGTCCTGGTTGCGCATCTGCTGCGTAAGCAGGCTGAGGAAATCCGCCTGCGACAGCGTGCTGCCCTTGGTCTTCTGCACGGCGCCGGAAGCGGCAGAGCCGGTGGTATTGTTGATCGCGATATCGGCCATGGTCGTCTCCGCGGCGCCTTACTTGCCCAGGTCCAGCGTCTTCTGCATGAGCTGGCGCGTGCTGTTCATCACCTCGACGTTGTTCTGGTACGAACGCGAGGCGGAAATCATGTTGACCAGCTCGTCCACGGGATTGACGTTGCTGGCGTAGACGTAGCCGTTGCCGTCGGCGAGCGGATTGCCCGGCTCATAGCGACTTTCCACCGCGGCCTGGCTTTCGGCGACGCCGAGTACCTGCACACCTTGCGCGCCCTCTTGCTCCTTGCCGCCCGAACCACGCTCGGCGAGGTTGCGCTGCACGGTGGCGAACAAGGGCTCCTTGGCGCGATAAGCCGCTTCGGGCGAACTGGCCACACTGTCGGCATTGGCGATGTTGCTGGCCACGGTGTTGAGGCGCATCGACTGCGCGGCCATGCCGGACCCGGCGACGTCGAAGATCTTGAAGAGCGACATCAGCCTTGGCCCCCTGTGATGGCGGTGCGCAGCATGCGGATCTGCGCGGTGATGAAGGAAAGACTCGCCTGGTAATGCACGCTGTTGGCGGCGAAGTTCGCCTGCTCCACCTGCGTGTCCACGGTGTTGCCGTCCATCGTCGGCTGCATGGGCGTGCGATAGGCGAGGCGGTCGTTCGCCTGCGCGGCAGGGTCGAGGTGACCCGTCTCGGTCGCGGCCATCGGCAACTTGCCATCCGCACCGGCGTCGGCGAGCGCCTTGCGGAAATCCACATCGCGCGCGAGATAGTTGGGCGTATCGGCATTCGCCAGATTTCCGGCGAGCACTTCCGCGCGCCGCTGCCACAGGCCCAGCGCCTGCGTGTGAATGCCGAACAGGTTGTCGTTGATCTGGCTCATGGGCCTTCGAAGCTCCACGCGGAGAGTCCGCGGAATGTCGAGTGGCAAAACGCGTGCCAGGGTGGCGCGAGGCCTTGTGGTGCCTGGGTTTGCAGGAGAGCGCGGAAAAGCCGCGTGCCGCGAGAGTCGGAATTCCGACGCGGTAGCGCGCATGACATCCGCACACCAGCCACGCCTCCGCGAGCACCCGCCCCTCACCCCGCCCTCTCCCCGACGGGGAGAGGGCGAAGTGCAGTGCACCCCGCAAGCAGCCACGAGCAAGCGGCGCAGCCGCGAAGCTGCAGCTTTTGCTTTTAGCTTTTGCTCTTGGCTTTTGACCTACCAGGGTCCCCTGTGCGTCGGTGAGGGCTGGACGATCAGGCCCCGAAGAGGGCAGCGACGGGGATGTCGCTGCCTTTTCGACATGACAGGGATGTCATGTCGAAAAGCCCGGCCAGCCCTCACGCACCCGGAGCAGCGCAGCTGCGCAGGGCGACGTGCCGGGGTGCCCTTTCTTCTTGGTTACTTCTTCTTTGGGCACGCAAAGAAGAAGTAACTCGCTCTCCGGCAGGAGAGCGAAACCCTCGCCCGTAGGGCGAGACCCAAGTGCGATAACACCACCTCATTCGCCGTCGATCAGCGCGACGACAACCCATGGCACACCCCTTGCTTCCTCAAGTTCCGCCACACCCGGACGATCACTACGCAACACCCGTAAACCTAAGGACCACCCGATCCATGCCCCTGCTCCCGAGCAAACCCCTCGCCGCGCTAGCGCAGGCCGCCGCCGACGGCGACGCTCGTCAGGTCGAACGGCTCTCGCGCCAGTACCCGCGCCTGGCCCAGGCCCTCGCGCCGCTGATCGCCCGCGCCGCGCCGCGCGAGCCGGCGGCCGTCGCGCTGCAGGCCGTGGAGCAGCAGAGCCTGGTCATGGGCAGCGCACAGACGCTGCTGCGCGCGCAGGACGCCCTGCACCAGGCTACCGGCGAAGCACGCGATGGCGTCGGCCGCTTGACGGAGCATGGCGCCGGGATCTCGACGGCCCTGCAGCAGACCGCCGGCGAGGTGGCGCAGGCCAGCGAACACAATCGCCAGGGCGCGGACACGGTCAACGAGCTGGATGGCCAGCTGCGCCTGCTGCGCAGCGCGCTGTCGGCAATGAACCGCAATCAGAGCAAGCTGGCCGAACAGGTGGCGCAGATCCGCAAGCTCACCGCCACCGTGCAGGAGATCGCGCACCAGACCAACCTGGTCGCACTCAATGCCGCCATCGAAGCGGCCCGCGCCGGCGAAGCGGGCCGCGGCTTCGCCATCGTCGCCGACGAGGTGAAACAGCTGGCGGAGAAGACCACCCAGGCCACCGACGAGATCGAAGCGGTGACCAGTTCCATCGGTGCGTTCTCGCAGCAGCTCGATGGCGACGTGCGCCAGGGCATGCAGCGCCTGGAACGCGCGCAGGAACGCATCGACCACACTGTCGGCGCGCTCGGCAACGGCGGTACTTCGCTGCGCGGCATCGCCGCGCGCGTGCAGACAGCGCAACAAGGCTGCGATGCGCAGAATGCGCGCATCGCAGCGGCGCAGGCCACGCTCGGCGCGCTGCAGCGGCGCAGCAGCGAGGCGATGCGCCAGGCCGAGTCGCTGGACCGCGCGGCGGTGCTCGCGCACCGCCTGTGCCTGAGCTGGCTGGACCATGCCGATACGCCATCGGTGGCCAGCCTCAGCCTGTCTCTGCGCGAATCCATCCAGGGCCTGCGCCAGGCGATGGAACTGGCACTGCACGAACCGGCCGCGCTCGACCGCCGCTGGTTCGATACGGCCGCCTTCGACCATGCGCTGGTCCGGCTGGGCGAGCAGCATGCCGCCAGCCCGGCGGTGGCCGCGCTGCTGGAAGCGGGCCGGCGCTTGTCCTCGCACGCCGAGAGCTTCGTCAGACTGGTCGGCGAAGGACAGACCGGCCAGGCTGCGCAGCTGCCCGATATGGTCGAGCGCGAACGCGAAGCCATCCATCAGCAGCTCGGCGAGCTGCTGAACCAGGCCACCGCATGACCTTCGCCTGCGCCCGCTGGCTGCTCGGCCTGCCGCTGTTCGCGGCGGGCGCGGCGCATGCCGGCTCGGTGCAGGAGCTGGGCCATGCCGCCGAAGCATGGCTGCGCCAGCATTACGACCAGCCCGGCAACCGCGTGGTCGCCGAGGCCGACACCTTGAACTCCCGCCTGCAGCCGCCGGCCTGTCCGCAGCCGTGGCAGGCCGCCCTGCCCGTCAACGCGCGGCCGGCGCCGCGCATGAGCGTGGAAATGCGTTGCGCCGCCAGCGGCGCGCGCCTGCAGGTGCCGGTGAAGCTGCAACTGTTCCGCACCGTGCTGGTAGCCAGCCGCCCCCTGCAGCGTGGCGACGGCGTCACCGCCGCCGACGTGCATGGCGAGGAACGCGACGTCGCCCGCCTGGGTTATGGCTACATCGACCGGCTCGACCAGCTCGAAGGCCGCCAGCTGGCACGCCCGCTGGGCGCCGGCGGCGTGCTCACCCCGGGCGTGTTCGGCGCCCGCCAGGCGGTGCGCGCGGGCGACCGCGTGCAACTGATCGCCCGCCTGGACGGCATCGAAGTGCGCGCCAATGGCGTGGCGCTGGGCGGCGGCGATACCGGCGCGCGCCTGCGCGTGCGCAACGAAAGCTCCGGCCGCACCGTGGACGCGCTGGTGCGCGACCCGGGCGTAGTGGAGGCCCTCCCCTGATGGGCCTTCGCACCTCTAAAGTTCCGTCATACGTCGCCGATAAACTGCCTGAAGGGTCGTGAACCCCCTAGGACATGCCTCCATGAACACCACCATCACCTCCAACGGATTGCCGGTACTCCCCCAGGCCAAGGGCAATCAGAACGCCCCGGCCCAGTCGAGCCAGGCCGCCGCCGAGACCGCGCCCGCGGCCAAGCCCGAGGACAGCGTGAAGCTCACCGAATCGGCCCGCGCGCTCGCCGCCGCGGCCAAGGATCAGGCGCCGGCCATCGATACCAAGCGCGTGGAGCAGATCCGCCAGGCGCTGGCCGACGGCAGCTACCGCGTCGACGCCGGCAAGATCGCCGACCGCCTGCTCTCCCTGGAAGGCCAGATCAGCGGCAAGCCATGAGCCCGGACCTGCGCGACGAGATGGCCAGCGCCCTGGACGCCGTGCTCGGCGACATGCGCGCGGCCGTCGCCGGACTGGCCACCGCCCTCGCCGCCGAACGCGGCGCGCTGGAGCAGGCCGACGCCGACGCGCTGCACCTCGCCGGCTCGAACAAGCAGGCGCAACTGGAAAAACTCGAACAGCTCGATGCCGAGCGCCAGCAACTGACCCGCGCCGTCGCCGCCACCACGCCCGCGCAGCGCGCGGCCTGGGAGGATGTCCTGGCGGCGCTGGCCGACTGCCGGCAAACCAATCAATCCAACGGGCAGCTCGTCGGACAACGCCTGCGCCAGGTGCGCCAGGCCCTCTCCGTGCTGACCGGCAGCAGCGACACGGGCGTGTACGGCCCCGAAGGCACGCTGCGCGTCGATCACCGCTCGCTGTCGCTGGCAGAAGCGTGAACGGCAGGAAGCAATAGGGACCCGTCGCGGGAAACGGCGGGCGAAACAACCGGGCGCCATCGATGCGCGCGCCCTCCGCTGGCCGTGATGTTCCCATGACCGATACCGCTGTACAGGCCGCGCAAGCCGCCGCCGTGACCGCCGCCACCGCCGCCAGCACGCCGCTGCCGGTCGTACGCATCCCGATTCTCGACCGCGACCGCCAGCTGGTGGCGTACGAACTGCTGCTGCAGGAAGACGGCGAAAGCGAGGCCGCGCTCGGCCATCGCCTGCTCACCACCATCATCGACGGCTCGGTCACCCAGTGGGCGCGCGGCAATCGCGTGTTCCTGCGCCTGCCGCGCGAGCTCGTGCTGGAGCAAGCCGACCAGGTGCTGCGCCATCCGCGCATCGGCCTGGTGGTGTCGCCCGCCGCCATGCACGACGTATTGCTGATGGAGCGCCTGCGCCAGATCTCCTCGCGCGGCTGCGCGCTGCTGCTGGACCTGGAAGGCCCTGCCGGCGACGCGCACGGCGACGACGAGTTGCGCCAGCTATTGGACCTTGCGCGCTACGTGCGCCTGGATGCGAGCCGCCTCGATGAAGCGGCGCTACGCGAACGCTGCGAGGCACTGCACGCGCGCGGCCTGCACGTGGTGGCCGGGCACGTCAACGATCACGACACCTGCCACCGTTGCATGGGCCTGCCCTTCGCCGGCATCCAGGGCCCGTATCTGCTGCGCCCGGAAAAAGTGGACATGCCGGTGCTCACCGCCAATCGCCTGAGCGTGCTGCGCCTGCTGCGCGCGATGGAGGAAGACGGCACCGGCCCGGTGGAGCTGGGCCAGATCATCCGCAACGATGTGATCCTCAGCTACAAGCTGCTGGGCTGCGTGAACTCGGCCTACTTCGCGCTGCCGCGCCAGCTGAAGTCGGTGGAGCAGGCGGCGATCTTCTTCGGCCTCACCCGCATGCGCAACTGGATCAGCACCATGGCGCTCAGCGGCATGGACGACCGCCCGCCGGAACTGCTGCGCGCAGCGCTGATCCGCGCGCACATGTGCGAGCAGCTGGCCCAGCACATGTCGCGCGAGCAGCGCGAGACGGCCTTCACGACCGGCCTGTTCTCGTTGCTCGAAAGCCTGATGTGCGCGCCGATGGAACTGCTGCTGCAGCATCTGCCGCTGGCGCCGGACATCCGCTCCGCCTTGCTGGATCAGCAGGGCCCGTACGCCCCGCTGCTGGAACAGGTGCAGCGCTGGGAAGCCGGCGAGCTGCGCGGCGGCGAAGCATCGCCGCAGCATATCCGGCGCATGGCGGCGGCCTATCTGGAAGCGATCCGCTGGGCGGACCATGTGCATGCGTTTGCGGAGCAGAAGCCGCATTGAAAAAAGCCCCCTCCATTCGGGAGGGGACCTGGGAGAGAGCCTGGGGAGAGAGCTTGGGCCAGACGGCTGCGTGAGCCACGCAGGTTGGGGTGCGCGAAGCGAACCCCGACCTTTGGCTATTCATCCGGTGCGAACTGCATCGTCGCCTGCACGGCCCGCTTCCAGCCGCCGTAGAGCTTTTCGCGCTTGTCGACGGACATCGACGGCTTGAACTCCCGGTCCACCGCCCAGCGTCGGGCGATATCGTCGCGGTTTTTCCAGAATCCCACCGCCAACCCCGCCAGGTAGGCCGCGCCCTGCGCCGTCGTCTCCTGCACCTTGGGCCGCAGCAGGGTCACGTCGAGGATGTCGGCCTGGAACTGCGCCATGAAGTCGTTGGCGATCGCGCCACCGTCGGCGCGCAGCTCCTTCAGCTCGATGCCCGAGTCGCTCTGCATCGCCTCGAGCACGTCGCGCGTCTGGTAGGCCATCGATTCCAATGCGGCGCGGATGAACTGTTCTTTGGTCGTGCCGCGCGACAGGCCGAACACCGCGCCGCGCACGTCGCTGCGCCAGTACGGCGCGCCGAGGCCGACGAAGGCCGGCACGAAATACACGCCCTCGCTGTCGCGCGCGCGTTCGGCATAGTCCTGCGAATCGCTGGCCTTGCCGAGCATGCGCAAGCCGTCGCGCAGCCACTGGATCACCGAGCCGGCCACGAAGATGCTGCCTTCGAGCGCGTACTCGACCTTGCCGTCGACGCCCCAGGCGATGGTAGTGAGCAGGCCGTTTTTCGACGGC
Source organism: Dyella sp. CR10 (assembly GCF_055814425.1). Lineage (NCBI taxonomy): Bacteria > Pseudomonadati > Pseudomonadota > Gammaproteobacteria > Lysobacterales > Rhodanobacteraceae > Dyella > Dyella sp. CR10. The sequence continues at coordinate 573,955 of NZ_CP185986.1, read as the reverse complement.
ACCGCTTTCTCGCCGGTGTTCATCAGCATGAAGCAGCCGGTCCCGTAAGTGTTCTTCGCCAGCCCCGGTTCGAAGCAGGCCTGGCCGAACAGCGCCGCCTGCTGGTCGCCGGCAATGCCGGCGATCGGCACTTCGCGGCCGAAGAAATGCTTCGGCAACGTCTGGCCGTAGATCTCGCTGGAGGACTTCACCTCCGGCAACATCGCACGCGGGATGTCGAGCATCTTCAGCAGCTCCTCGTCCCACTGCCGGCGATAGATGTCGTAGAGCAGCGTGCGCGAGGCATTGGTGTAGTCGGTGACGTGCGCCTTGCCGCCGGTGAGGTTCCAGATCAGCCAGGTGTCGATGGTGCCGAACAGCAGCTCGCCCCGTTCCGCGCGCGCCTGCGCGCCATCGACGCGATCGAGGATCCAGCGCGCCTTGGTGCCGGAGAAATACGCATCGATCAGCAGGCCGGTCTTGCCGCGCACGAGTTCGTCGTAGCCTTCCCGCTTCAGCCGTTCGCAGATATCGGCGGTCTGGCGCGACTGCCACACGATGGCGTTGTGGATCGGTTGACCGGTGGCCTTGTCCCACACCACCGTCGTCTCGCGCTGGTTGGTGATGCCGATGCCCGCGATGCGCGCCGGATCGATGCCGGCCTGGTTGATCGCCTCCGTCATCGTCACCAGCACGCTGGTCATGATCTCGCGCGGGTTGTGCTCCACCCAGCCCGGCTGGGGGAACACCTGCGGGAACTCGCGCTGCGCCGTGCCGGCGATATGGCCGTCGTGATCGAACAGGATGGCGCGCGAGCTGGTCGTGCCCTGGTCGATCGCCATGATGTAGGTCTTGTCCATGTCTCGCTCCGCTCAGGCCGAAGGACGGGAAGAAGAAACCGGCTTGCCTTCGGCAGCTGCCTCGCGCGCCGCTTCCAGCTCGCGCATCCGCGCGGGCAGGAACGGATGCACCAGCAGCTGATACGCGCCGGCGCCGACCACGCCGCCGATCAACGGGCCGACGATGGGCACCCACCAGTAGTTGTCGGGACTGGGCAAGGCGGACTGGCCCCAGCCGGCGAAGAACGCGAACAGCCGCGGGCCGAAGTCGCGCGCCGGATTGATCGCCCAGGCTTCGAGGTAGCCCATCGAGGCACCGATCGTCGCGACCAGCAGGCCGATCATCAATGCGCCGGAATTGGCGCCGGGCGCCATCTCGTTGAACCGCTCGGTGATGGCGAAGATGCCGAACAGCAGGAACGCGGTGAGGATGACCTGGTCCAGCAGCGCATGCATCGGCGTGACCGCCAGACCCGGATGCGTGAAGAACACCCCGGCCGCGCCGCCGGCTTCGCGGGTCAGGCCATGGGTCTGGTTGTAGTGATCGATCACCGGGCCGAACAGCACGTAGACGATGGCCGCGCCCAGGAAGGCGCCGATCACCTGCGCGATCACGTAAGGCACGACCTTCTTCCACGGAAAGCCGCGGAACAGCGCCAGCGCCAACGTCACGGCAGGGTTGGCATGCGTGCCGGAGACCGACGCGGTCGCGTAGATCGCGATGGTCACCGCCAGGCCCCAGGCGATGCACACGCCCCAGTACGCGTTCTGATAGGGGCTGGGGTCGTACAGCACATACATGCACGCCACCGAATCGCCCAGGCCGATGATGATGAACATCGCCAGCGCTTCCGAAATCAACTCACCGATCGACTGCCGCATTCACCGCTCTCCTTGGATACACCGGGCGACGCGCGCCCGGCCTATGAATCGGAACATCACGCCGCGCCGGGCGTCTCGCACCGCGCGAACCATGCAGCCAGGCGCGACACGCCCTCCGCGTCGACGTGCAGGCCCAGCTTGGTGCGCCGCCACAGCACGTCCTCGGCGCTGACCGCCCATTCGTAGCGGCGCAGGTATTCCACTTCGCTGGCGTAAAGATCGGCGCCGAAATGCTCGCCGAGCTCGACCAGCGAGGCGGCCTCGCCGATGACGCGGACCGCCTGGCTGCCGTAGGTGTGTGCCAGGCGCCAAGCCGTCGCCTCGCCCAGCCAGGGACGGGTCGCGCGCAATTGCCGGGCGAGCCGTTCGGCATCCTGGATATCGCCGCCCGGCAGGGGATGGCCTTTGCCCGTCCACGCCGGCTCCTTGTTGCCGAGCAGGGGCGCGAGCTTGTCCACCGCCTCTTCGGCCAGCTTGCGATAGGTGGTCAGCTTGCCGCCGAACACGTTGAGCAGCGGCGCACCCCTCGCGGGCTCGATCTCGAGCAGGTAGTCGCGCGTGACTTCCGAGGCGTTGCCGCTTTCGTCGTCGAGCAGCGGGCGCACGCCGCTGTAGCTCCACACGACGTCCGCGGGAGTGATGCCGCGCTTAAAGTAGCGATTGACGGCATCGCACAGATACGTCACCTCCGCCGCGTCCATGCGCGGGTGCGAAGGGTCGGCGCGATAGTCGACGTCGGTGGTCCCGATCAAGGTGAACTCGCGTTCGTAGGGGATGGCGAACACGATGCGCCGGTCCGGTTGCTGGAAGATGTACGCATAGCGATGGTCGTACAGCCTGGGCACGACGATATGGCTGCCCTTGACCAGGCGCAGGCCGTGGTCGTGGTCTTCGGCGGCGACCTCATCGAGGAATTCGACGGCCCATGGACCGGTGGCATTGACCAGGGCGCGCGCCGCCACCTCGGTGACCCGGCCGTCCGCATGCTGCAGGCGAGCCAGCCAGCGGTCGCCGCTGCGCCGCGCGCTGACACAGCGCGTGTGCGTGGTCACGCGCGCGCCGCGCTGCACCGCGTCCATCGCGTTGAGCACCACCAGCCGTGCGTCCTGCACCCAGGCGTCGGAGTAGACGAAGCCAGTCTGGAATTCCTCGCGCAGCGGCTGCCCCACGGCATGCCGGTCCAGGCGCACGCGCCGCGAGCCGGGCAGGCTGCGGCGGCCGCGTTGCAGGTGGTCGTAGAGAAACAAGCCGAGGCGGATCATCCAGGCCGGCCGCAGGTGCGACTGATGCGGCAGCACGAAGCGCAGCGGCCAGATGATGTGCGGCGCGACCCGCAGAAGCACCTCGCGCTCGGCCAGGGCCTTGCCGACCAGGGCGAACTCGAACTGCTCCAGGTAGCGCAGGCCGCCATGGATCAGCTTGGTGCTGGCACTGGAGGTGTGCGAGGCCAGATCGTCCTGCTCGCACAGCCAGACGCTCAGTCCGCGCCCGGCCGCGTCGCGCGCGATGCCCGTGCCGTTGATGCCGCCGCCGACCACCAGAACATCGACTTGCTCCGCCATGCCTCGTTCCTGTCCGCGGTGTGGATCAATGTTCTCGAGAAACTGCCCTGTTAATGCGCCGCTCTCGCGTGCAGGCGCCACACCACCGCGGCCAGACCGGCCACGGCCAGCACGAACCAGTACGCACTGGCCTGCAGATCCTTGCCCAGCCACATCACGCCACCCACCGCGCCGGCGAGCAGCACGCCCGCGCCCAGCGCTACCGGCAGCGCATGGCCGGCGGACATGCGCCCGCTCAACAACAGCAGCACGCCGAAGCCGGCCAGCAGGACGGCGAGCACGCGCCGCGCCATGGCGAAGCCCGGCGGCTCCGGCACGTCGGGCAGCACGTCGATCAGGCGGCGGTCGCCGACCTGCACGTCGTAGCCCTTGCCGTCCGGCGCATCGCTGGCCGGCACCAGCAGGTCGCCCTGTGGGCGCGCGAAGACGGTCACCACCTGGACTGGCACCGCCTCCCAGCTGATGCGCAGATCGCCCAGGCGGGGGTGCGCGGGATTGGTGCTGGTGAGCAGGTAATCGCCCTGCGGCGAAAAGCTGGCCGCAAGATTGGCGGGCAAGCTTTTCAGATCCGGCGCGATGCGGTCGCCACCCGGCAGCGCGTGTACCAGCGCAGGCGACAAGGCATAGGCACCGAGCTTCACCAGCCCGGCGTCGAACTGCTTGCCCTGGATCGGAAACGGGCCGGGATTGGCATGTCCGGCAGGCTTTTCGAAACGTCCGGCATCGAGCGGACGATCGACCCAGTCCTGTTCGTAATGCACGTCGGTACCGACCCGCACTTCGCGCCACTGGAACATTTCCACGTGGCGGATCAGTACGGGCGTATCCACATGCTGATTGAATTCCGGATCGAGCGGCGCGTCGACCACGTTGAGGCGCCCGGCGACGCGAACCATGTAGCGGTCCTTGCCGGTCTCCGGCCGCGCGTCGCCCTGCACCTCGAGCACCTGCCCGCCATGGCGCTCCGCGGCGACGCGATGCTCGATCACGGCCTGCTCGGTCATGGCCACCACGCCCAGCCCCGCCAGGACCAGCAGCGCGCCGGCGATGCCGGCGATCCACTGACGCGCGCCCGCATTGCGCGCGCTCATGGACGCACCAGCCCGGCGAGCTCGCGGCGCTCGTCCGCCGTGCCGTAGCGGCCGCGCTCATCGCGGACCACGCGAGCCAACGCGCAATCGTGATCGTGAGTGAAGAACAGTTCGATGCCGCGTGCGAGCTTGTCCTCGAGGAACACGCGCTTCTCGTCGATCAGCGCCTCGGGGTAACGGTCGTAGCCCATGGTGATGGGCAGGTGCACCCAGAAGCGACCGGGAATGAGATCGGCGCAGAACACCACGCCGCCGACCTCGGAGAGCATGAGCCCCGGCGTGTGGCCGTCCGAATAGCTGAAGCGCACGGCATCGCCGAGCACCTGGGCATGTTCGCCCTCGACCAGCTCCAGGCGGCCGCTGTCGGCAAGCAGCTGCTGCAGCTCGGGAATGAACGACGCGCGATCGCGCGGATGCGGCTGCTGCGCACGGCGCCAATGCTCGGCACCGACCACGAAGGTGGCCTTGGGGAACAGCAAGCGCGGCGGCTCGCCTTCTTCCCACGCGGCGAGCAGGCCGCCGGCATGATCGAAGTGCAGGTGCGAGAGCACCACGACATCGATGTCCTCGTGCGACAGGCCGGCGGCGGCGAGCGAGTCGAGCAGCACGTGACGCTCTTCCACCACGCCGTAGCGCTCGCGCAGCGCAGGTTCGAAGAACGCGCCGATGCCGGCCTCGAACAGGACGTTGCGGCCGCCCAGGTCCTTCGCCAGCAGGCAGCGGCAGGCCAGCGGGATGCGGTTTTGCGCATCCGGTGCGATCCAGCGTGACCAGAGCGCCTTGGGGGCGTTGCCGAACATGGCGCCGCCGTCGAGTTGCTGGGAATTGCCGGTGATCGACCACAACTGCATGAAACTTCCCCTGCCCTACAACCTGTCGTGTATGACCGACGCGCGCCCCCGCAGCGCGCCGGCGATCGTCATTACTGCACCTTGCCGAGCCCCGAGGGGCGGCGCGGATCACTGGCCGCATCGAGCTTGCCGCTCTTGAGATCCCAGGTGACCACGTTCATGTAGCCCCAGGGCTGGCGCGGCTTGAGCGTATGACCCATGCGGGTCAGCGCCTCGGCGGTGGCGGCGTCGAACACGCCGTCTTCCACGTCCACGCGATCGGGCATGAACTGGTGGTGGAAACGCTTCTGCCCGGCGATGCCAAGCGCATCCTTGCCGTCGATGAAAGCGAGGATGCCTTCCAGCACCTGCGTGATGATGGTCGAGCCGCCGGGCGAGCCGATCACGCCGATGCGATCGGCGCCGAACACGATGCTGGGCGTCATCGACGACAGCATGCGCTTGCCGGGTTCCGGCGCGTTGGCCTTGCTGCCGAGCAGGCCGTACACGTTGGGCTGGTTGGGCACCAGCGCGAAATCGTCCATCTCGTCGTTGAGCAGCACGCCAGTGCCCTGCGCGACGAAGGTGGAGCCGAGCACGTAGTTCACCGTCAGGGTGATCGAGGCGATGTTGCCTTCGCGGTCGATCACCGAGAAATGCGTGGTGTGCATGCCCGGCTCGACGCCGGTGCTGGCCGGCAGCATCGCCGAGGGCGTGGCCTTGTCCGGCAGGATGGTCTGGCGCAGGCCGTCGGCGTAGTACGGCGACAGCAGCATGTCCAGCGGCATCTTTACGAAATCCGGATCGCCCAGGTAATCGTTGTGGTCGCGGAAGGCGCGGCGCATCGCCTCGATCACCAGATGCGTGCGGTGCGCGTCGTCCAGCTTGCTCAGGTCGAAGCCGGACAGGATGTTGAGAATCTCGGCCACCGCCACACCGCCGGAAGACGGCGGCGGCGCGGTGACGATGCGATAGCCGCGGTAGTTCACCACGATCGGCTCGCGTTCCTTGACCTGGTAGCTCTCAAGATCCTTCGCCGTCCAGTTGCCGCCGGCGGCGCGCACGGCGGCGACCAGCTTCTGCGCGACCTCGCCGCGGTAGAAACCGTCGTGCCCCTTCTCGCCGAGTGTTTCCAGCGTGCGCGCCTGGTCCGGATCGCGCCAGGTCTGTCCCGCCGCCGGCGGCTGGCCGCCGGGCAGGAATTTGGCGGCGGAGGCGGGCCAGCGGCGCAGATCCTGCTGGCGCTCGGCGATGGCGCCGAGCAGACGGCTGTCCGGGGTGAAGCCGTCGCGCGCGATGCGCACGGCGGGCGCCAGCGAATCCTTCAGCGGCAACTTGCCGTAGTGCTCGGCCAGGTATGCCAGCCCCCCCGGCTCGCCGGGGATACCGGCGGAGAGCGGACCGTTGAGGGCGGTATCGCGGTTGGGCGAGCCGTCCTTGTCGAGATAGTCCTTCGGGTTCACCGCGGCTGGCGCGGTTTCGCGCGCGTCGATGAAGAATTGTTTGCCATCGGAAGCGCGATGCAGCACCGCCATGAAGCCGCCGCCGATGCCGGAGCTTTCCGGTTCGACCACGGAGAGCGTGGCCGCGACCGCGATGGCGGCGTCGAAGGCGTTGCCGCCCTTGGCGATCACCTCCAGGCCGGCTTCGGTGGCGTGGAAATTCGCGCTGGCGATCGCCGCCTTGCCCGGTCCGCGCAGGGCGACCGGCCCCTTGTGGGGCGCGGTATCGGTACGGGAAACATCGGCGCAAGCGGGACCGCCGACCAGCAGCAGGCCCAACAGCACGGCGCGGACGCGCAGCGCCGGCCACTTCGTGGAAAACCTCATGCCTGACCCTTTTTCATCAACTGGTGATATTTCAGTTCGAGTTGATCGTTCGTCTCGGTGTGCTCGGGGTCGACGATGATGCATTCGACCGGGCAGACCTCCACGCACTGCGGTTCGTCATGATGCCCCACGCATTCCGTGCACAACGCCGGGTCGATCACGTAGTACTCCTCGCCGAGCGAGATAGCCTTGTTCGGACAAACCGGTTCGCACACGTCGCAGTTGACGCAGGTGTCTAGGATCTTCAGGGACATCGGACGAGTGTACACGGTAGCGTCGCCTGCTGCGGCGCAACAAGACGGGCAACGGGGACATGTCGAATGCGCTGCCGATGAGAACAGCCATCGCTTCGGCCGCGCGCCGCGCGAGCCCAAAAAGAAAACCCGCGGCGCTCGCGCACCGCGGGTTTCGAGCAGTACTGAAAAGCGGAATTACATGTTCACGTAGCGGACCGTGGCGCCGGTCGGCTGCAGCGCGGTGGTGACCTTGTCCTTGTCGGCGGCATCGCCGATCACCAGCACGATCACGTCCTTGAACGAACCGGGCTTGGCGTCCTTGAACGCTTCCGTCACGAACTCGGCGGTCTTGGCCGAATCCGGGCCGGCGAACACCAGCATGTTGCCCGGCAGAACGCCGCGCGCGACCGTGTCCTGAACCTGCTCGAGCTGGCGCTGGCGCAGGCCGTTGGCATCGTCGCCGTCGCCGGCCGGCACCAGGTACGGATACGGGCGGTCGGCCGTCATGCCCTGCATGTTCTGCTGCACGATCTGGCCCAGGTACGCGTTCCACGCCTTGGAGTCGTTCGGATCGGTCGGCTTGGAGACCTTGGCGGCCTGCTCGGTCGCCTGGCTGGCGTTTTCTTCGCCACCCTTGTTGCAGCCGGTGAGAGCCAGCGAGCCGAGCGCGATGGCGGCGAGGAGAGCGTACTTGTACATGGTGGTCACCCTGAGTGGTGGATTGCGGGACGTGAGGATCCCCCGGAAGTCGGAACCCCTTGGCGCCGCTGTCCAAACCGTCGTGGCGGCGCCCGGCGCAATGGCTTGCCTGTCCTGTCCGCAGGATGGCGGCGAGGATACACGAGCGGCCCCGGTGCAACCACAGCGGGCCATGCGGGCCAAACGCTACTGGCGACGCTGGCGCATCGCCTGCTGCACGGCCGGATGCACGAAGCCGGAGATATCGCCGCCGAGGCGGCCGATCTCGCGCACCAGCGAGGAAGAGATGAAGCTGTACTGCTCGGCGGGGGTGAGGAACAGCGTCTCCACACCCGGGATCAGATGACGGTTCATGCTGGCGAGCTGGAATTCGTATTCGAAATCCGACACCGCGCGCAGGCCGCGGATGATCACGCCGGCATGGAGCTCGCGCACGAAGTCCGCCAGCAGGCAGTCGAAACCGCGCACTTCCACATTGCGCAGGTCGGCCAGAGCCAGCCGGGCCAACGCGATGCGCTCGTTGAGGCTGAAGCCCGGACCCTTGCCCTTGTTGGGGCTCTCGGCCACGGCCACCACGATGCGTTCGAACAGTGGCGCGGCGCGCGCGACCAAGTCGGCGTGCCCGTTGGTAATGGGATCGAAAGTGCCAGGGTAGACGGCGAGACGCGGATTGACCGGCTGATTCACGTTGAGCTTCGGCGCTACGGCGAAAAGGACCGGTAGCTTAGAACCAGTTCGCGGTCTCTGCGTAGCCCGCAGGCCGTCAGGGGGCTCGCCGGTAGAGCGCGTAGCGCACTTCGCCGGCCTGCCCTTCGCGGTGCGGCCGCCACGAAGACGGCAAGACGATGGCCTTGCCGCGCGGCGATTCGACGTAGATCCAGGCCGACGGCGCGAGCCATCCGCCCTCTTCGAGCCGGCGTGCCAGCAGCTCCCACAGGTCCAGGGCGAACGGCGGATCGAGAAAGGCGATATCGAACGGCCGCGCCGTACCGTGCAGATACGCGGCCGCATCCGCTGCGGCCACTTCACCGCCAGCGGCCTTCAGTCGCACCAGGTTGTCGCGCAGGGCCTGGGCGGCGCGCGGGTCGCGTTCGACGAACTGCACCCGGGCGGCGCCGCGCGACAAGGCTTCGATGCCCAGCGCGCCGGTGCCGGCGCACAGGTCGAGGCAGCTGGCGCCGGCAATCATCGGCGCCAGCCAGTTGAACAGCGTCTCGCGCACCCGCTCGGCGGTGGGGCGCAGGCCTGGCAGCCCGGGCACATCCAGGCGGGAGTTGCGCAGGCTGCCGCCGATGATGCGGATGCGGCCGGGAGCAGCGCTCATGCGGGTCGGCATGGTGCACGCCGCACCGGCCGGGGCGGAAAAGGCAGGGGTGATAGCATGCGCGTCATTGTCTTCGAATCCCCCCCGCAATGCTCAAGTTCTGGAAGAAGAAACCCGCCGAGACGCAGACGCCTCCGCCGCCGGCCGGCGCGCCGGAGACGGACGCCTCGGCCATGCCGCACGACGCGGATGCCGCTTCCCTGGATACCCCCTCGCTTGGCGAAGCGCTGTCCGAGGCCTCCCCGCCGGCCGAAGCGCCCGGCGAGGAACAGCCGTTCCAGGTACCTGCCGAGGAGGTCGCCCCGGCCAGGCGCAGCTGGCGCGAGCGCCTTTCCGGCAGCGCCTTCGCGCGTGGCCTCAGCTCCCTGTTCAGCCGCAATCCCAAGCTGGACGACGCGTTGCTGGACGAGCTGGAAACCACCCTGATCACGGCCGACGTCGGCATTGAAGCCAGCACCAACCTGGTCGAGAACCTGCGCAAGCGCATGCACAAGCGCGAATTCGCCGATGCCACGGCGCTGCTGGCGGCGCTGCGCGGCGAACTGGTGGCGCTGCTCGAGCCGGTGCAGCGTCCGCTCGACGTCGCGGGCCGCAAGCCGTTCGTGGTGCTCACCGTGGGCATCAACGGCGTGGGCAAGACCACCACCATCGGCAAGCTGGCGCGCCGCTACAGCGACGAAGGCCGCACGGTGCTGCTCGCGGCCGGCGACACCTTCCGCGCCGCCGCCGTCGAGCAGCTCAAGACCTGGGGCGCGCGCAACGGCGTGCCGGTGATTTCGCAGGGCCAGGATGCGGATTCGGCAAGCGTCATCTTCGATGCGCTGCAGGCCGCCCGCTCGCGCGGCGCCGACGTGCTGATCGCCGATACCGCCGGCCGCTTGCATACCCAGGGTGGCCTGATGGACGAGCTGGGCAAGATCGCACGCGTACTCAAGAAGCTCGACGCCGAAGCGCCGCACGAAGTGCTGATGGTGATCGACGGCACTACCGGCCAGAACGCCGTGAGCCAGGTACGCCAGTTCCGCCAGATCGTCGGCGTGAGCGGCCTAGTGGTGACCAAGCTGGACGGCACGGCCAAGGGTGGCGTGGTGTTCGCGCTGGCGCGCGAATTCGGCCTGCCAATCCGCTACGTCGGCCTGGGCGAGAGCGCCACCGACCTGCGCACGTTCGATGCCCAGGCCTATGTCGACGGCCTGCTGCCGGCCAGCCTTGGCCAGGGCTGAGCGAATGCCGCGCTGGCTGCGCATTACTTTGTGGAGCATCGGCGGCGTGATCGCGATCGCGCTGGTGACTCTGGTGGTCTCGCTGTATCTGCTGCTGCAGCCGGCGCGCTTCACGTCGATGCTGCAGAACGAAGCCGGTCGCGCCGGGCTCGATCTCAATCTCGCCAGCCCGGCCAGCCCCACGCTGTTTCCCCGCCCCGCCCTCGAACTGCAGGGGCTCACGCTCAGCGCCAAGGGCGCAAGCATGCCGATCCTGCTCGCCGCGCGCGGCCGCCTGCAGTTGCCGTGGCGCGCGCTGCTGGGCAAGGAGACGGTGATCTCGCGGCTGGAGATCGATTCTCCCCGCGTCGACCTCGATGCACTGCAGGCGTGGCTGGCCAGCCTGCCGCCACGCCCGGAGAGCACGCCGCCGGAAATCCCGCGCATCGACGCAGGCGTGCACATCACCCGCGGCAGCCTGGTGCGCGGCAACGAGACGTTGCTGGGCGACGTGTCGCTGGATGCCGGCAGCCTGATCTCCGGCCAGCCCTTTCCGCTCGAAATCACCGCCAAGGACGGAGGCGGCGAGCCACTGCAACTGCGCCTCTCGGCCACACCCCGCCTGAAAGGCGACACCCTGCAGCTGGACGATATCGACGTGCGCTTTTCGCAGGGCAGCCGCACTACCTTGCAGCTCGCCGGTGACGCGCACTGGCACGGCGCGGCCGATGCATCGCTGCGCCTGCACGGCAAGCTGGACCATGCCGACATGGGCGCCTACGACACGTCGCTGGTGCTGACGCCGGCCAACCAGGTCGATCCGCTGCTGCTGGCGATCAAGTTCGACGGCCCGGGCAACCATGCCGACCTGCGCTTGCCGCCGCTGGCTCTCGCCGACTGGTGGTCGCAGCTCAACCATCCGCAGGACCCGCGCCTGAGCGTTCCGCCCGGCACCGGCACCGCGCAGATGGACAAACTGGAAACCGGCGGCATCAGCATCGAAGGTCTCAGCATCCAGGCCGGAGTCGCGCCGGCGTCCGCCAGCTCGACCTCCTCGCCCGCCGGCGGCAAGGACAAAGCGACACCCGCGCGCAAGACGAAATGACCGCTTCCGACCCGAACCGTTTCGCCACGCGGCTGCTCGCGTGGTTCGACCGGCATGGCCGCCACGACCTGCCCTGGCAGCATCCACGCGATGCGTACCGCGTGTGGCTGTCCGAGGTGATGCTGCAGCAGACGCAGGTGAGCACGGTGATTCCGTACTTCCAGCGCTTCATCGCCGCCTTGCCTGCCCTACGCGATCTGGCGGCAGCGGACGAAGACACCGTGCTGGCGCTGTGGTCGGGCCTGGGCTATTACCGTCGCGCCCGCTTCTTGCACCATGCCGCGCAGCTGTGCGTGGCGCGCCACGGCGGCGAACTGCCGCGCGATTTCGACGCACTGGCCGCGCTGCCCGGCATCGGCCGTTCCACCGCCGGTGCGATCCTCGCGCAGGCGTACGGGCTGCGCTTTCCCATCCTGGACGGCAATGTGAAGCGCGTGCTGACGCGCCATCTCGGCATCCACGGTCATCCTGGCCAGAGCGCCGTGGAGAAGGAACTGTGGCGCCACGCCGAGGAACGCACGCCGGATGCGCGCCTGGCCGACTACACCCAGGCCATCATGGATCTGGGCGCAACGGTCTGCGTCCGTTCGCGTCCGCTCTGCGAGTCGTGTCCCGTCGCCGCCGATTGCATCGCTTTGCGCGACGGCCTTACCGCGCAGCTGCCCAGTGCGAAACCGACGAAAACCATCCCGACCCGCGCGACCGTCATGCTGCTGCTGCGCGACGGCGGCCGACGCGTCCTGCTGGAACGGCGTGGCCCGCAAGGCGTGTGGGCCGGTCTGTGGAGCCTGCCCGAGGCGGCAGGACACGAAGATGCATGGCGCAAGGCGCAGCAATTCGCCCGCATCGACGACGCGCAGGCACTCGCGCCGTTCGTGCATGTATTCAGCCATTACCGTCTGCAGGTCGAGCCCTTGCTGTTCGACGGCGCGACAGCGCACGGGGCCATCGCCGATAATCCGGCGCTGCGCTGGTGCGATGCCGGCGACATCGCCGCGCTGGGCCTGCCCGCACCCGTACGCACGCTGCTGCAAAGTCTCTGAAGGAAACGCCATGAGCCGTACCGTTCACTGCGCCAAGCTCGGCATCGATGCCGAAGGCCTGGATTTCGCCCCCTGGCCCGGCCCGCTCGGCCAGCGCATCTATGCGGAGATCTCCAAGCCGGCATGGCAGGAATGGCTGGCGCACCAGACCATGCTCATCAACGAATACCGCCTCAATCCGCTGGATCCCAAGGCGCGCCAGTTCCTCGGCGCGGAAATGGAGAAATTCCTGTTCGGCGGCGGCGCCGAACGCCCGGAAGGCTATGTGACGCCGGATACGGAATCTTGACGGATCGCCCCGACTCCGGTTTAATGCGCGGCTCCACGCAGTACGGATGACCGCCACGGTCATCAACGCTTCGGCCGGGTAGCTCAGTTGGTAGAGCAGGGGATTGAAAATCCCCGTGTCGGCGGTTCGATTCCGTCCCCGGCCACCATTTCATGGCGGTTTTCCAGCACTATGCTGACGCAACCACCCATCCCCTCCTTCCCCAGAAACGCCACTGAGATGCCCGCTCGCATTCCTGACGATGTCTGGCGCCAATTCCAGGAAGAGCTGGCCGCCGCCGACCGGAAACCGTCGGCACCACTGGACCAGGAAGAACTGGCCAGGCTGACGCCGGAGCAGAAGCTCCTGCTTGCCAGAACCGAATTCCTCGACCTCAAGCGCAAATACCGCCTGAAAGTGGACGACGTGCTTACGTTCCTGCCCGAAGAAGAAGTCGTCGCGTACCTGCAGGGGCTGATGCATTAGGCAATGCGTTCGCCATGCCGTGCACGCACGGCATGCGTCCACGCCATCATCCGGCCCTCGCGCAAGCCTATACTCGGCGGCTGATCGACCGTGCAGGCATGAACGCAAGGATTGGAAGATGACCGCAGGACTCACGCTTATCGGCAACGAGCGCGTGCTCGTCTACGCGCCGCAGGGCGCCTTGCTCGCAAAGGAATCCGACGCCCTCGACCTGATCGGCGAAGCGGCCGGCCAGGATGCGTCCTGGGTAGTGCTGCCGGTGAGCCGCCTGCACGAGGATTTCTTCCGCCTGGAGACGCGACTGGCGGGATCCGTCCTGCAGAAGCTGGTCAACTATGGCGTGAAGCTGGCGGTCATCGGCGACATCACGCCATGGCTGGCGCGGAGCAAGGCCTTGCGCGATTTCGCGCTTGAGACCAATCAGGGAAAGGACTTCTGGTTCGTCGAAGATCTGTCGCAACTGGTGGCGCGCCTGTCGCGCGTGTAATCGCGAGGCGGTGCAGTCGGCCAAGACTGCAAGACGTGCGCATCATTGATGGCTTCTCCCCTTGCGCGCCCCGCAAGCTGGAGCTTTCCCAACACCGGTGGATCCGCCAGGCCGCCCTTGTGAAAAAGGTCGCTTCCAGCGAGCTGATAGACAGCCTTGCGGCAGCGTTTGAGTAGGACTTTTCTGATTCCCCGACCATACGGCTGCCGGCACGATGCCTCCCGTGCCCGCGGCGAGGCTTGTTGCACGTGCCCCCTTGCCAGCTTGACCCTCACCGTGGGCCATCTTTCCTACCAGCCGGGGATGGCCTGTACTGGCGAGCACGCCAGCGGCGGCGAGGCGTCGGAGCGACTCGCCGCCGGGATCTTCCCCGCGTCTTGCGACCTTTCTTTGGTGCGACGCCAGTCATGATGAGTCGAAGGTCACGACGCCTTTGATGCACACTCCTCCGCCCTGTCCGCAATTTTTGATGGGCGATAACCGTGGCGCAGAACATCTACGACGATCCTTCGTTCTTCGAAGGCTACAGCCGCCTCGACCGTTCGATGCGCCGCCTGGAAGGCGCTCCCGAATGGGCGGCAATCCAGGCGCGCCTGCCGCGGATGCAGGACTTGCGCGTGGTCGATCTGGGTTGCGGCTATGGCTGGTTCTGCCGCTGGGCGTGCGAGCGTGGCGCGGCAAGCGTGCTGGGACTCGACGTCTCGCGGCGAATGCTCGAGCGGGCACGTTCGCTGACGCACGACGATGGCATCCGCTACGAAACGGCCGACCTGGAAACACTCGAACTCCCGGAAGCTGCCTTTGATCTCGCCTACAGCTCACTCGCCTTCCATTACGTCGAACACCTCGAGCCGCTGTTGCGTACGCTTCATCGGGCTTTGGTGCCTGGCGGCCATCTGGTGTTCTCGATGGAGCATCCGATCTACATGGCGTCGCGGCATCCGGACTGGTTGACCAACGCCGGTGGTGATCGCGCATGGCCTGTCGACCATTACCAGGTCGAGGGCGCGCGCGTGACCGACTGGCTCGCCGATGGCGTGGTCAAGCAGCACCGCACGCTGGGTACGTTGATCAATACGCTCATCCGCTGCGGCTTCACGCTCAACGGCCTCGACGAATGGGGCCGACCGAGCAGCAGCTGGCCGCACAGCCCGGCCTGGAAGACGAACGGCATCGCCCCATGATGGTGATCGTCGCGGCGCGGCGATGAATCGGATGCGCGCCGAATAGACGGCCAAACGTAGATACGCTCGTTTTTGCCGAGGGCTGGCCGCCCTTCCCCGCGTTCACCTCAGGTTGCGCAACCGGGGCAAGACTCCCAAATCCCACCGCAAAGAGGAGTCGTCCATGAAGATTCGTCTCGCTTCATTGGTCCTTGCCCTGGTTTTCGGGGCCTCCGCCGCGATGGCGCAGGATGCGCTCACAGAGCGGCAGATCCATACCCAGCTCGAGCAGCAGGGTTACACCAAGATCCATGACGTGAAATTCCGCGACGGCATGTGGCGGGCCCGCGCGAAGAGCGCCGATGGAAAGCGCGTATCGGTGAAAATCGATCCGCGTACGGGCGAAGCCTATCCGGACGAACAGGTGTCCCGCCTCAGCGAGACTGACGTGCGCGCATCGCTGTCCACCGCCGGCTACACACACGTGCATGACGTGGATTTCAAGGATGGCGTGTGGCAAGCCAAGGCGGAGAACCCGGCCGGTGCCGACGTGAAGCTGCAGATCGATCCGCAGACCGGCAAGGTGATCGGCAGCAACTGACCTTGCGTCTCCGCCGGCCGCACCCCTGCCGGAAGGCATCGCGGCCGGCGGGCCGGCGCTCGCGACCCTCCGCTGTTGCGCCGAGCCATGAGGGATACCCCGGTTAACACGCCGCAAGAGGCCGAACGCCGCCTCCCGAATACAGATGCGGAACGAGCGCGCACTTGCGATCTGTCGCGCGATTCCCGACCGATCCAGTCGGCGCAACCAGTGCTGCTCACCGGCGCCGGGGGACCGCATGGGTGGACCGGCCCGCCGCCAGCTATCTACTATCGGCGACGGTTCCCCACAGGTAACGCCCGTGAAACGACTCGCCCTTTCGTTCCTTGCCCTGTCCGTCTCCACCGCCCTGTTCGCGGCGGAGGCCCCCAGCTTCGACCCGCACCGCCTGTCGGCCGACGTGAAGACACTTTCTTCCGATGCCTTCGAAGGCCGCGGCCCGGCCACGGCCGGCGAGACCAAGACCATCGACTACCTCATCGCGCAGTACAAGGAAGCCGGCCTGCAGCCGGGCGGCGACCTAAAGAATGGCAAGCGCGAGTGGACGCAGGCGGTGCCGCTGCAACGCGCCGAGATCGTCGGCACGCCATCGCTGTCGATCAAGGTCGACGGCAAGGCGCAGCCCTTGACCCAAGGCGAGCAGATCGCCGTGCGCGCCGCGATGGATGGCTCCAGGCAGGTCGCGATCAAGGATGCGCCGCTGGTATTCGTCGGCTACGGCGTGAAGGCGCCCGAGCGCCGCTGGGACGACTTCAAGGGTGTGGATCTCAAGGGCAAGATCGCCGTGGTGCTGATCAACGACCCGGACTTCGAGACCGGCGTCGGCGACTTCGGCGGCAAGGCCATGACCTACTACGGCCGCTGGACCTACAAGTACGAAGAAGCCGCGCGCCAGGGCGCCGCGGGCGTGCTGATCGTGCACGAGACCGAGCCGGCGTCCTATGGCTGGAACACGGTGAAGAATTCCAACACCAATGCGATGTTCGACATCGTGCGCGACAAGCCGGCTGCCGTTCATCCGCAGGTAGAGGCCTGGATCCAGCGCGATCTGGCGGTGGATCTGTTCAAGCGCGCCGGCCTGGATTTCGACGCGCTCAAGAAGCAGGCACAGTCGCGCGACTTCAAGCCGGTGACGCTCAAGGGCGAGACCTTCTCGGCCAGCTACAAGGTCGACAACAAGGTAATCACCTCACACAACGTAGTGGGGCGCATCGAAGGCACTAAGCGCCCGGACGAAACGGTGATCTACAGCGCTCATTGGGACCACCTGGGCGTGGGCGCGCCGGATGCCAAGGGCGATCGCATCTACAACGGCGCGGTGGATAACGCCACCGGCGCCGCGGCGCTGATCGAGCTGGCGCGGGCGTTCAAGAATGCGCCCAAGCCGGAACGTTCCATCGTGTTTCTCGACGTGACGGCCGAGGAGAAGGGCCTGCTCGGTTCCGAGTACTACGCCGCCAATCCGCTCTATCCGCTGGGCAAGACGGTCGGTGTGATCAATCTCGATGCGCTGGACCCGCACGGCCCCGCGCGCAATTTCACCATCTCCGGCAGCGCGAAGCTGGATCTGCTCGACGATCTGATCGCCACCGCCAAGCACTGGAACCTCACCTATTCGCCGGATCCCAAGCCGGAAGCCGGCCACTTCTTCCGCTCCGATCATTTCTCGTTCGCCAAGCGCGGTGTGCCGGCGATTTCCTTCGGCTCGGGCAACGACTGGGTGGATGGCGGCCTCGCGGCCGGCAAGAAGGCCGAGGACGAGTACACCGACAAGCACTACCACCAGCCGTCGGACGAGTGGGAAGCGGCCTGGCCGTTCACCGGCTTGGCGCGCGACCTGCAGATCCTCTACACGCTGGGCAGCGACCTGGCCAACTCGAACCAGTGGCCGGATTGGAGCAAGGATTCGGAGTTCCGGGCCGCGCGCGACGAGACGGCGGCGCAGCGCAAATAACTCGCTTCAGAAGCAAAAAAAACGGCCCGCCTGGCGGGCCGTTTCCTTTTTGCGCATCCGCCGCGGCTCGGCGATATCAGAACGTGCGCGCGACTTTGAGAAACCAGGTGCCATCGATCGGATTGGATACATGCACGCGTCCGCGCCCGTCCAGCGCCCCGGTGCTGTAGCGCGCGTACACGCCGGCGCCATTCCATGCCCTCGCGTACCCTGCTTCGACATCGAACCCGGCGATGCCGCGCGATAGCGCGACGCTGGCATCGCGCCAGCTGTAGTCGGCGAAATGATTCACGCGCTGCCAGCCATAGTGCAGCGCCAGCACATAGCCGCCGGGAAGCGCGAAGCGCCGCCCGAGATCCAGATAGGCGGAGCCACGTGAATGTGCGCGCCGGCCGATGCCCAGCGTCTGGCTGTTGAAACCGAAGTAGTCCCGCGTGGCTGTGATGGAATACGCCAGCGACCAATGCCGCCAGTCGAGGCTCAGCACGATTTCGCCATAGTCCAGCGGCGTACCGGTGGCGCTGACCTTCGCGCCGGGATAGCGATAGTAGTAGAGGCCTGCGCGGTAGTTCAGTTCGCCACGGCTACCTGCGTAGCCGGCGTAGAGATCCCACTCGAGGTGACCGCCCTCGACGAAGTACGGGCTGACCGTCGATAGCCAGGTTCCCGCGAACCAGCCCGAGGGCGTGGCGTAATCCATGCCGCCCTGCAGCGCGGGCTGTCCCCAGCTCTGCTGGAATCCGCGAGAGACATACTGCGACGCTACCGCGACGTTGCCGCTCCATGCGCTGTCCGCTTCATCCGCGCGGACCTCGGTTGCTGCCGCGCAAAGCGCCACGGCGACGAGCGCGCCGCGCCACTTCATGCGTCACCGCGGATATCGGCGGCCAACGCGCGACGCAGACTGAGCATGTACAGCAGAAGCACCGCCGAGAACGGCAGGCCGCAAAGCACCACCGCGGTCTGCATGGCATCGAAACTGCCGCCGAGCAGCAGTCCGATGCTTACCACCGTGGTCGCTGCGGCCCAGAACACGCGAATCCACACCGGTGCATCCTCGCTGCCGGAGCCCTCGCGCATCGACAGGTTGGCGATCATCAACGTGCCGGAGTCGACTGGCGTGAGGAACAGCACGAAGCCGATCACCACGGTGATGCCCGCCACGAGCTTGGTCCATGGCAGGTATTCGAACAGCTTGAACAGCGCCATGGGCGGATCGGACACCGCCACCTTGCCCAGTTCCGTCGCCCCATGATTGAGCACTAGGTCGATCGCCGTATTGCCGAAGATCGACAGCCAGGCCAGGGTGAAACCCAGCGGGATCAGCAGCACGCCGAACACCAGCTCGCGGATGGTGCGACCGCGCGAAATGCGCGCGATGAACATGCCGACGAACGGCGCCCAGGCAATCCACCATGCCCAGTAGAACAGCGTCCACTCGCCGAGCCATTTGCGCGAGCTGCCGTAGAGATAGAGGTCGAAGCTCTTGGGAACGATCGCGACCAGATAGTCGCCGACGTTCTGCACCATGCCGTCGAACAGATGCAGCGTCGGGCCGCAGACCAGCACGAACAGCAGCAGCAGGCAGAGCAGGCGGATGTTGAGGTTGGACAGCACCGCGATGCCCTTCTCCACGCCGGAGACGGCCGCCAGCGTCGCCACCACCATCATCACGATCACCAAGCCCACCAGCACCTGCGGCGTGGCCGGCACGCCGAACAGGTAATGCAGGCCCGAATTGAGCAGAAGTGCCCCGATGCCCAGGTTGGTGACCATCGAGACCAGAGTGACCAGAATGCCGAAACCATCGACCAGGTGACCGATCCAGCCATGGATGCGTTCTCCGAACAGCGGGTACAACGCGGAACGCAACGCCAGTGGCAGTCCCCGTCGATAGGCGAAATAGCCCAGCGCGGCCGCGATCAACGCATACAGCGCCCAGCCGTGCAGGCCCCAGTGCAGGAAGGTGATCGCCATCGCCTCTCGCGCGGCATGCGCGGTGCCGCCCTCGCCCGCCGGTGGCGCGAGAAAATGATCTAGCGGCTCGTAGGCGCCGTAGTAGAGCAGCGCGATGCCGATACCGGAGGAAAACAGCATGGACGTCCACGAGGCATAGCTGAAAGCCGGCCTCTCGTCGTCCTTCCCCAGCCGGATCGCGCCGTAGCGCGACGCGCCCAGCCACAGCACGAAGACCATGCAAGCCACCATCACCAGCATGTAGTACCCGCCGAACGCCTTCGACACCCAGGCCTGCGCAAGGAGCAGCCAGGCCTGGCTTGCCTGCGGGTAAACCACGGTGAGCGTGCCCAGCAGCAGGATCACCGCCGCCGAGCTGAAGAACACCACCTTGTTGAGCCGCGCCGGCGCATGCGTGACCGGCTGCTTTACCGCCTGATCCATCTTTCGACCCTCGGATGCCGCATGCACGGGCACCAGCGGTGTTCCGTGTCGGCGATTGCCAATCCAGACCGCGCGGGCAAGCTGCTTCGCGCGATAGCTGCACGAGCGGGCCGGCGTCCTGAGGAGCCGCTTTTTCCGGTCTGTCTCGTGGCGTGGTCCGAACCGGGCGGCAGGAGCCAAGCCGTCGCAGCCTACGCATTTTTTATTGAACGATCAATCAAAATAACGTAGGCTCGAGCAGTTGACGACGCTCTTGGCAGCGGCGTCTTCCCCTTCTTCGCCAACTACTTGGGACGACTCCGATGCCCAAACTCGGCATGCAACCCATCCGGCGCGAGCAGCTGATCCGCGCCACCTTCGAAACCATCGAACGCGTCGGCCTGGCCGATACGACCATGGCGCAGGTCGCGCGCAGCGCCGGGCTCTCCACCGGCATCGTCAGCCATTACTTCGGCGACAAGGACGGCCTGATCAATGCCGCCATGCGCCACATCCTGCGTCAGCTGCGCGACGCGGTGGCCCGGCGCCGTACCGAGGCCGACACCGATGCGCTCGCGCAGCTGCGCGCCATCGTCGATGGGAACTTCGACGAGACACAGGTCAACGCCACCGCGATGCGCGTCTGGCTCACCTTCTGGGCGGCCAGCATGCACCACCCGGAACTGCGCAGGCTGCAGCGGGCCAACGACCGCCGCCTCTACTCCAATCTGTGCCATCAGTTCCGCCGCACGATGCCGGCGGACCGCGCTCGCCACGCCGCACGCGGCCTCGCGGCGCTGATCGACGGCCTGTGGCTGCGCGGCAGCCTGGTCGGCGGCGAATTCGACGTGGCGCAAGCGCGCCGCCTCGCCTACGACTACCTCGATCACCTCCTGCCCACCCGCACGCACTGACGCGACGGTCCGACGGAACCCATGACATGAGCAAGTACGGAATCCAGAAGCAGTACATCCACGGCGCGCCGGTGGACGCCAGCGGCAGCGAAACGTTCGACACCATCAACCCCGCCAACGGCGAGGTGCTGGCGCAGGTCCAGCGCGCCACCCAGGCCGACGTGGAGCGCGCGGTCGAAAGCGCCGAAACCGGCCAGCGCGAGTGGGCGGCGCTGACCGCCGTACAGCGTTCACGCATCCTGCGACGCGCCGTGGACATCCTGCGCGAGCGCAACGACGAACTGGCGTGCCTGGAAACCGAGGACACCGGCAAGCCCTACGCCGAGACCTCGACTGTCGACATCGTCACGGGCGCCGACGTGCTGGAGTACTACGCCGGTCTCGCCTGCGCCATCGAGGGCGAACAGATGCCGCTGCGCGAGTCCAGTTTCTTCTATACCCGCCGCGAGCCGCTGGGCGTGGTCGCCGGCATCGGAGCCTGGAACTATCCCATCCAGATCGCGTTGTGGAAATCCGCGCCCGCGCTCGCCGCCGGCAACGCGATGATCTTCAAGCCCAGCGAAGTGACTCCGCTCACCGCGCTGAAGCTGGCCGAAATCTATACCGAGGCCGGCGTACCGGCGGGTGTGTTCAACGTCGTGCAGGGCGCCGGCCGCGAGGTCGGCCAATGGCTCACCGAACATCCGCGCATCGAGAAGATTTCCTTCACCGGTGGCGTGGAGACGGGCAAGAAGGTGATGGCCAGCGCGGCTTCGTCCTCGCTGAAGGAAGTGACCATGGAGCTGGGCGGCAAGTCGCCGCTGATCGTGTTCCCCGACGCGGATATCGCACGTGCGGCCGACATTGCGGTGATGGCCAATTTCTTCAGCTCCGGCCAGGTCTGCACCAACGGCACGCGCGTATTCGTGCACCAGTCGATCAAGGATGCATTCGAAGCTGCCGTACTGGAGCGCGTGCAACGCATCCGCATGGGCGACCCCACCGACGCCCGGACCAACTTCGGCCCGCTGGCAAGCTTCCCGCACATGGAGAAGGTGTTGTCGCTGATCGAGAGCGGCAAGCGCGAAGGCGCGCGCCTGCTGACCGGCGGCGGCCGCGCCCAGGACGGTGCATTTGCCAAGGGCGCGTACGTGCAGCCGACCGTATTCACCGATTGCCGCGACGACATGACCATCGTGCGCGAGGAAATCTTCGGGCCGGTGATGAGCATCCTGGCGTGGCGCGACGAGAGCGAAGTGGTGGCACGAGCCAACGACACCCACTTCGGCCTTGCCGCCGGCGTGGTCACGCCCGACCTGTCGCGCGCGCACCGCGTCATCCATCAGCTTCAGGCAGGTATCTGCTGGATCAACACCTGGGGCGAATCGCCCGCGGAAATGCCGGTCGGCGGCTACAAGCAATCCGGCGTGGGCCGCGAGAACGGCATCAGCACGCTCGCCCATTACACGCGGATCAAGTCGGTGCAGGTGGAACTGGGGCCCTACGCCTCGGTGTTCTGATCCCACGCATTTCCGACCCGCTTCAAAGGTGGGCGGCCGCCCGCGGCGCCACCCGCTTCTCTCGCAAGGAGTTCCCCATGAGCGCTATCAAGGCCTACGACTACATCATCATCGGCGCCGGTTCGGCCGGTAACGTGCTGGCCACCCGTCTCACCGAGGACGCGGACGTCAGCGTGCTGCTGCTCGAGGCCGGCGGCCCGGATTACCGTCTCGACTTCCGTACGCAGATGCCGGCCGCCCTCGCCTATCCGCTGCAGGGCCGCCGCTACAACTGGGCGTATCTGACGGATCCGGAGCCGCATATGAACAACCGCCGCATGGAATGCGGCCGCGGCAAGGGCCTGGGCGGTTCCTCGCTGATCAACGGCATGTGCTACATCCGCGGGAACGCGCTGGATTACGACCACTGGGCCAAGCGCCCGGGTCTGGAAAACTGGACCTATCTCGATTGCCTGCCCTACTTCCGCAAGGCAGAAACGCGCGACATCGGCCCTAACGACTATCACGGCGGCGAAGGCCCGGTCAGCGTGACCACGCCCAAGCCGGGCAACAACGTTCTGTTTCACGCGATGGTCGAGGCCGGCGTGCAGGCGGGCTATCCACGCACCGACGACCTCAACGGCTACCAGCAGGAAGGTTTCGGTCCGATGGACCGTACAGTGACGCCGCAGGGACGCCGCGCCAGCACCGCGCGCGGCTATCTCGACCAGGCGCGCGGGCGTCCCAACCTCACCATCGTCACGCACGCGCTGACCGACCGCATCCTGTTCTCCGGCAAGCGCGCGATTGGCGTGGCGTGGCTGCGCGGCGATGAATCCATGCAGGCGCATGCCCGGCGTGAGGTGCTGCTGTGCGGAGGCGCGATCGCCTCGCCGCAGATCCTGCAGCGCTCGGGTGTCGGTCCGGCGGATCTGCTGCGTGGCCTGGACATCCCGGTGGTGCATCACCTGCCCGGCGTCGGCGCCAATCTGCAGGACCACCTGGAGATGTACATGCAGTGGGAATGCAAGCAGCCAGTGTCACTGGCGCCTGCACTGGAGTGGTACAACAAGCCGAAGATCGGCGCGGAATGGCTGTTCTGCGGCACCGGCATCGGCGCCAGCAACGAATTCGAAGCCGGCGGCTTCATCCGCAGCCACGAAGAATTCGAGTGGCCCAACCTGCAGTATCACTTCCTGCCGGTCGCCATCAATTACAACGGCAGCAACCCGATCAAGGTGCACAGTTTCCAGGCGCACGTCGGCTCGATGCGCTCGCCCAGTCGCGGTCGCATCCATCTGCGCTCGCGCGATCCGCGCCAGCATCCGAGCATCCTGTTCAATTACATGTCGCACGAACAGGACTGGCGCGAGTTCCGTGCGGCCATTCGCATCACCCGCGAAATCATGCAGCAGAAGGCGATGGACCCTTACCGCGGCCGCGAGATCTCGCCGACCGCCGACGTCAAGACCGACGCGCAGCTCGATGCGTTCGTCCGCGAGCATGGCGAGACCGCTTATCACCCGTCCTGTTCCAACCAGATGGGCGAAGGCGACATGTGCGTGGTCGATGGCCAGGGCCGCGTGCATGGCATGGATGGCCTGCGCGTAGTGGATGCTTCGATCATGCCGCAGGTCACCACCGGCAACCTCAATGCTCCGACCATCATGATGGCCGAGAAGATCGCCGACATGATCCGCGGCCGTCAGCCGCTACCGCGCGCCAAAGCCTCGTACTACGTCGCCAACGGCGCCCCGTTGCGCCGCGACGAGCGCACGCTCGTCACAGCCTGACCGCTCCCCCCGCCGGCACATGGAGGTGCCGGCACGTCGCACGTTGCACGCGTTGACGTCCCTCTCACGGAAAAGCCACGAAGCCGTCTTCGGCGGATCACGAACCGGTCATTTGCCGCCGGCAAACTCTGTCCGCACCGTCCCCACGGCAAGACCGCATCATGCTGGCCCAGTACGTCTATCCGACCAAGGCAGGCCTGTTCCGCATCGTCCGTCACGGACGTCGTTGGCGGAGCCTGCTCGACATGCAGGAAACCGGCCGCCACGACAGCGCCGAAGCCGCTTTGCGAGCGTTGCGCGACCAGTGGCCGCAGGCGCGCCTGCCCGCCGCGCTGGATGACTGGCGCCATATCCCCCAGCTTGCGCTGGCGCACGAGCGCGCTTCCGGCGAGCCGGTGATCCGCTGGCGACTGGCCGGCTGAAATAAGAACGGGGACAGCGCGCTCAAGCGGCCGACGCGGATGCCGGCTTCATGCCGTCCACCATCGCGCGGGCCAGCTCGCGCTCGCCCAGCACCACCAGATCGGCGCCCTGCTTGCGCAGATGTTCGCTGCACGCCTCCGAATCGGCGCGCGCCACGATGCGCAGAGAGGGATTCAAATGGCGGGCGGCACGCACGACCTCGCCGCTTTCGAACGCCTGCGGCAAGGTCACCAGCAGCGCTCGCGCCTGCGGCAGGTTGGCCGCTTCCAGCACCTCGTCGCTCGATGCGTTGCCGACGATCGTGTCGATGCCACGCTGACGCAGGGTTTCGACATGATCCTTTTCTTCTTCCAGCACCAGCAGTGCTCCCCCCTGTTCGTGCACCGCCTCGCCAAGCAGGCGACCCAGCTGGCCGTAGCCGGCGATCACCACATGGCCATGCAAGGTGGTGGGTTGCAGCGGCGTGCCGGCGTCGTCGGCCTTGATGCCCTCGGGTGCACTTTGCTCCTGCGCGTCCCGCGCATCCAGGCGAGCCTTGGCGCGATCAAGCAGTTTGAACAACAGGGGATTGATCAGGATGGACAGGATCGCGGCGGCGAGCAGCACGTCCTGCGCCTCTTTGGACACCAGGTTCTGCGCCACGCCTACGCCGATCAGGATGAAAGAGAATTCGCCGATCTGCGACAAGCTGGTGGCAATGGTCAGCGCCGTGCTCAGCGGTTTGCGGAATGCCAGCACGATGCCCAGCGCCGCGAGCGACTTGCCCACCACGATGATGGCCAGCGCAGCCAGCACCACCAGCGGCTCGGTCAGCAGCACCTGATAGTTGAACAGCATGCCGATGGAGACGAAGAAAAGCACGGCGAACGCATCGCGCAACGGCAGCGTTTCTTCGGCGGCATCGTGGGCGAGCTTGGATTCGCCCATCATCATGCCCGCGAAGAACGCGCCCAGTTCGAAAGACACGCCAAACAGGCCCGCCGCGCCGAACGCCACGCCCAACGCGATCGCCAGCACGGCCAGGCGGAACAGCTCGCGCGACCCGGTCTGGGCGATCACTTGCAGCAGCCAGGGAATCAGGCGACGGCCAACGATCAGCATCACCGCCACGAACGCCACCACCTTGCCCACGGTGACGCCGACTGTCGAGGCGATCTCGCCGAAGGACATCGACTGCCCCGAACTCAGCGATGCGCCCATCGCCGGCAACAGCACCAGCGCAAGCACCATCGCCAGATCCTCGACGATCAGCCAGCCCACGGCGATGCGGCCGCGCTCGGTCTCCATCAACCGGCGCTCTTCCATCGCGCGCAACAACACCACGGTGCTTGCCACCGACAGCGCCAGGCCGAAGACGAAGCTCTGCGCCACCGGCCAGCCCAGCGCCCAGCCAAGCAGCATGCCGAGTACGGTCGCCACGGTCATCTGGCCCAGTGCGCCGGGAATGGCGATGGCCTTGACCGAAAGCAGGTCCTTCAGCGAGAAGTGAAGACCCACCCCGAACATCAGCAGCACCACGCCGATCTCGGCGAGCTGATGGGCGAGATGACCGTCCGCCACGAAGCCGGGCGTGAACGGCCCGCACACTACGCCAGCCAGCAGATAGCCGGCGAGCGCAGGCAGCTTGAGGCGATGCGCGATCGCGGCGAAGAAAAACGCGAGCACGATGCCACCGACGATCGTGCCTATGAGAGGGGCGTCATGCATGGCGGCGGTCCTTGAAGTGATGAGCGGAAACCCGGGCG
This sequence comes from Dyella sp. CR10, assembly GCF_055814425.1. Classification (NCBI taxonomy): domain Bacteria; kingdom Pseudomonadati; phylum Pseudomonadota; class Gammaproteobacteria; order Lysobacterales; family Rhodanobacteraceae; genus Dyella; species Dyella sp. CR10. The sequence continues at coordinate 547,643 of NZ_CP185986.1, read as the reverse complement.
CTGCTTTATCCGTGTCGCCTTAAGCGCGGGGGCGCCGCCGGGCCGCCGTCCTGAAGGACGCAAGCCCGCCTTGGCGTATCGTTAAGTTGTAAGGGCTATATACGCCCGGCACAAGCGCAACGAAGCGATCTTGACCGAAATCGCAACGGCGCAGCGCCTCTGCGGCCGCTACCGACCGAAGCTCACCGTCATTCCTGCGCGTTGATCACCGCCAGGAAATCGCGCCCATAGCGCTTGAGTTTCGCCTCACCGACGCCGCTGATCGACGCCATCTCCTCCTCATCGGAAGGCAGCGCGCGCAGCATCGCGAGCAAAGTCGCATCATGGAAGATCACGTAGGCGGGCACGCCGTGCTGCTTGGCCAGCTTCGAGCGCAACGCGCGCAACGCATCCCACATCGGCTGCTCGTAGGCTTCGATCCCCAGGCTCCCGCCGGTCACCAGCTGGCTGTCGCGGCGATGTCGCGAACGACGCTCCGGGCGCGTATCTTCGCGCAGGCGTACCTGTCGATTTCCCACCAGGACATCGCGGCTGGCGCGGGTGAGGCGCAACGTACCGAAACCGTCGGCGTCGGCCTCGAGCAGGCCGGCCGCCAGCAGCTGCCGGAAGATCGAGCGCCATTGCTTTTCGTCCATGTCGGCGCCGATGCCGAAAGTGCTGAGCCGATCGTGCCCTAGCTGCCCCATGCGCTCGCCATCGATGCCGCGCAGGATGTCGATCACGTGTCCCGAGCCGAAGCGCTGTCCGCTGCGATATACCGCCGACAGCGCCTTCTGCGCCGGCACGGTGGCATCCCAGGTCTTGGGCGGCTCGAGGCAGTTGTCGCAATGGCCACAGGGGCCGTGATATGTCTCGCCGAACGCGGCAAGCAGGCGCTCGCGCCGGCATTCCGTCGCCTCGGCATAAGCGAGCAGCGATTCGAGCTTCTGCCGCTCGACACGCTTGCGCTCATCCGCCGACTCGGACTGCGCGATCATCTGGCTCATGGTGACCACGTCGGACAGCCCGTAAATCATCCAGGCTTCGGCCGGCAGGCCGTCGCGTCCGGCGCGTCCGGTCTCCTGGTAATAGCCTTCCATGCTGCGCGGCAGATCCAGATGCGCCACGAAGCGCACATCCGGCTTGTCGATACCCATGCCGAACGCTACCGTCGCCACCATTACGACGCCATCCTCGCGCAGGAAGCGCTGCTGGTTGCCGGCGCGCGTGGCCGCGTCCAGGCCCGCGTGGTAAGGCAGTGCCTCCACGCCCGCCTCGGCCAGCCACGCGGCGGTCTCGTCCACCTTGCGGCGGCTGAGGCAGTACACGATGCCGGCTTCACCGCGATGCCCTTCGAGAAAATCGGTCAGCTGCCGGCGCGCGTTGTGCCGCAAACCCACGCGATAACCGATGTTGGGCCGGTCGAAGCTGGACACGAACTGCCGCGCGTCCTGCAAGGCCAGGCGCTCCACGATCTCGTCGCGCGTGCGCGGGTCGGCCGTCGCCGTGAGCGCGATGCGCGGTACGTGGGGAAAGCGCTGGTGCAATACCGCGAGTTCGCGATACTCCGGGCGGAAGTCGTGCCCCCATTGCGATACGCAATGCGCCTCGTCGATGGCGAACAGCGCGACTTCCGTGCGCTCGAGCAGGCTCAGGAAGCGCGCCGTCAACAGACGTTCCGGCGCAACGTAGAGCAGATTCAGCTCGCCGGCGAGCAGCTGGCGTTCCACCTCGCGCTGCTCCTCCGCGCCCAGGCTGGAATTGAGATAGGCCGCCGCCACGCCGGCCTCGCGCAGCGCGTCCACCTGATCCTGCATCAACGCGATCAGCGGCGATACCACGATGCCGGTGCCTTGCCGCAGCAGCGCCGGGATCTGATAGCACAGCGATTTGCCGCCGCCGGTAGGCATCAGCACCAGAGCGTCGCCGCCTTCGGCCACCTGTTCGACGATGGCTTGCTGCTGACCGCGGAAGCTGGTGTAGCCGAAAACGCTATGAAGGATGTCGAGGGGCGTGGGAGGCATCAGGGGAATGCTAACAAATGCGGCTTGCGCGTCCCGGCGTTTAGCGCCGCGCCGATGGGTCGGAAACTTCAGCCATGCTTGTAGGCGAAGCACCGGCGCCCGAAAAGATCAATCGCCCGGCATGCCCCACAGCATGCGATCGATGTCCGCATCCAGACCGAAGCGCGACAGCGGCACCCGCCCGTTCTTCACTTCCACCCCTTCTGCGCGCAGCCGGCGCGACTGCTCGCGGAAGCCGCGGCTGCCCGGCGGAAAGGCGATCTGGCCACTGGAGCGCAGCACGCGGAACCACGGCAGGGTCATGCCATCGGGCACCTCGCCCAGGACGCGACCGACCAGCCGGGCGCGTCCCGGCAGGCCCGCCCGGGCGGCGATCGCGCCGTAGCTGGCGACGCGTCCTGGCGGAATGGCGGCGATGGCGGCAAAGATGCGGGCGTGGGCTTCGTTCATGGCGTATCGGAAAGGAAACGGCCGGAAGCACTGCCATCGGACATAGCAGTAAGTCTTACGGCGCGGCGTCATAAAGTCGTGGCAGAGTAGCCCAACCCGTTCTTCCGCCGGGAGCCGCATCATGCGCCACTTCGAAGCCGTGCGTTCCCAGATCGGCAGCCGGCATGAGCTGCGCCATAACGACCCCTACCTGATCAGTTTCGACCTGCCGCTGCCGCGCGGACGGCACCAGGGCATCTACCTGGCGGAACTGGAGGACGAAGCGGGGCGGCGCTTCCTGCGCATCTCCACGCCGATCGGTCCCCTGGCCGGCTCGGACGCCCGCCGCTGCCTGCGTTTCAATTGGGAGCAGCGCGTCGGCTTCCTGGCTGTCGCCGACCTGGACGGCTCGCCCTTCCTGCACCTGTGCGAGAACCGCCCCTACGAACTGCTGTCCGCCGAGGAACTGGTCAGGGTGATCGAGGAGCTTGGCACCCTGGGCGACCAGCTCGAGCAAGTCGTCGCCGACGGCGGCGACGACTTCTGACGAAGAAGGATCAGGACAGCAGCTGCGCCAGCCGCACCGCGCCGTAAGCCAGCAGGGCCGTGATCGGCAGGGTCAGGATCCATGCCCACACCATGCGCTCCACGACGGACCAACGGATGGCATTCCAGCGCTTGGCCGCGCCTACGCCCATGATCGAAGCCGATACGTTGTGCGTGGTGGACACCGGCACGCCCAGCGCCGAGGCGGTGAGGATCACCGCAGCCGAGCTGCCCTCCGCGGCGAAACCGTTGATCGGATGCAGCTTCACCATCTTGTGGCCGAGCGTCTTGATGATGCGCCAGCCGCCGCCGGCGGTACCGCCGGCCATGGTCAGCGCGCACACCACCGCCACCCACGCCGGTACGTCGAAACCGCCGGTGGCCGAGCCGTGGATACGCAGAAAGCCCAGCCACGACGGCAGACTGTCGAACTGACCGGCGGCAGTGGCGCCGGCCAGCGCCAGCGCGATGATGCCCATGCTCTTCTGCGCGTCGTTCATGCCATGGGCCAGGCCCATCGCGCTGGCCGAGAAGATCTGCGCCTTGCCGAAGAAGCTGTTGACGAATGGCGTGCGGCCGAACCGGCGCAAAAAGCCCTGGCGATTGGAGAACCAGCTGAGCAGCGCATAGAGCGCGCCCATCAGCAGGAAGCCCATCACGAAGCCGAGCAGCGGCGACACCACCATCGGTACCACCACCTTGGGAATCACGCCCTTGCCCTGCCACCAGTGCTCGCCGCCCTGCGACCAGATGATGGCGCCGAAATTGTCGCCCGAGGCCGCGATCGCCGCGCCCACCAGCGCACCGACCAGGGCATGGCTGGAGCTGGACGGCAGGCCCCACCACCAGGTGAGCAGGTTCCACGCCGTGGCCGCGGCGAGCGCGCAGATCAGCAGTTGCGAGCCGGCGGCGACCACGTTGGTATCCAGCAGCCCTGCGGCGATGGTCTTGGCCACTGCCGTGCCCCACAACGCGCCGATCAGGTTGGTGACGGCCGCCAGCAGCACCGCCTGGCCGGGCGTGAGCACCTTGGTCGCCACCACCGTGGCGATGGAGTTGGCGGTGTCGTGGAAGCCGTTGATGTAAGTGAAGACGAGTGCGATCAGCACCACCGCGAGAACGAGGCTCATCGCGGCGGCCTCAGGAGTTCTTGAGCACGATGGAATAGACGATGTTGCCGACGTCGCGGCACTTGTCGATGGCTTTCTCGATCAGCTCGAACAGATCCTTGGCCAGCATCGCGCGCATCGCATCGTTGCCTTCCACGTACAGCGTGCGATATGGCGACAGCAGCATGCGGTCGCCCTCGGATTCGAGCGTCTGCAGGCGATCCTGCAGCTTCTTGACCGGATCGATGCGCAGGCCGCGGCGCAGCTCGCCGATCATCTCCGAGACCACGCCGCTGGCTTGCTCCAGCACCTGGGCGCGCTGGGCGAAATCCACTTCGGCGACGCGCGGCGCGACGATCTCGTAGCGCTCGGCGAACTTCTCCACCGTCTTGGGGATCTTGTACAGCGCCGAATTGAGCGCCTCGATGTCCTCGCGGTCGAGCGCGGTCACGAAGGTATTCACCAGTTCTTCGCTGATCTGCGCGGCCAGCGCTTTTTCGCGCGCCCGCGCCGAGGCGAACGCCGCCATCACGGGGGCGCGGTCGGTGTGGGTCACCAGTTCGTGCAGGGCTCGGGCGCTTTCCCGGGCAGCCTCCGCGCTTTGTTCGAGCAGGCCATAGAACTTGTCGCCTTTGCCGAAGATCGTCTGCAGTGAAAACATGCGGGAAGTGCCTGGAAGTAAAGGGAACGGAAGGAAGTGACCGATATGTTACAGGACACCCCTGCGGCGCCGCACCAAGCGGACGCTGCCGGCCCTGCCCCGGCAGGCCTTACACTGGGCGACATGCCCCGACCCGCCGCCCCCCGATGCTGACCGAGATCGCGACCGTTTTCGTGCTCGCGCTGGCCAATGGCTTCTTCGCCCTCTCGGAAATGGCGCTGGTCGCCTCCCGCAAGAGCCGCCTCAAGCAGATGGCCCGGACCAGCCGCCGCGCCCGTGTGGCGCTGCGCCATGCCGAAGCTCCGGAACACTTCCTGTCTACCGTACAGGTGGGCATGACCCTGGTGATCCTGATCACCGGTGCCATGGCCGGCGATGCCCTGGGCGATCACATCGCCGAGGCCCTGCACGGCGGCCGCGCTGCCTGGCTGGAGCCATATGCCAAGGTGATCGGCCTGGTGCTCGGCTTCGCGCTGATCTCCTTCATCCAGATCGTGATCGGCGAACTGGTGCCCAAGCGGCTGGCCTTGTCCGCGCCAGAGAAGGTCTCCGGCCTCGTGGCCATGCCGATGCTGGTGCTCTCGCGCATCGCCGCGCCATTCGTGTGGCTGCTCAATTTTTCCAGCACCCAACTGTTGCGTGTGCTGCGCGTGGCCCAGCGCAGCAGCGACGCGGTGACCGAAGAAGAGATCCGCCTACTGGTCGCCGAGAGCGCCGAGCAGGGCGTGCTGGACGCGGACGAGCACAACATGGTCAACCGCGTCCTGCGCCTGGGCGACCGCACGGTGGATAGCGTGATGACCCCGCGCACGCGGATCGCCTGGCTGGATGTCGCCGCCACGCCCGAGGAAAACGACGAAGTCCTGCGCGACACGCCCTATTCCCGCTATCCCGTCTATCGCGGCGACGAAAGCGATGTGGTGGGCGTGGTCGAAGTGAAGCACCTGCTGCGCAATTTTCGCCACGGCTCGCCAGACCTGTTTGGCCGCATGGCCAAGCCATTATTCGTGCCCGCCACGGCGCGTGCGCTGGACCTCCTGGAAGAATTCCGCGACGCGGAAAGCCAGCTCGCCCTTGTCGTGGACGAATACGGCGACATCGAAGGGCTGGTCACGCTCAACGACCTGCTCTCGGCGGTGGTCGGCGCCAGTCAGCGCGGCTCGCAAGGCGGCGAGGAAACCGCGCCGATCGTGCCGCGCGAGGACGGCAGCTGGCTGGTCGACGGATCCATCTCCACCGACGATCTGCGCGAACTGCTGCACGTGGACCATCTGCCCGGCGAGCAGGAACACGAGTACCGCACCGCGGCCGGCATGGTGATGGCCGTGCTCGGGCACATCCCGCAGACGGGCGAAGTCTTCGCATGGCAGGGCATCCGCTTCGAAGTGGTCGACCTCGACGGCGCGCGCATCGATAAGCTGCTCATCACCCCTGCGCGGCGCGACGAGCCGGCCGACGACGAACAATAGTCCGGCTTACTGATCGTCCTTGTCGCCGGCCAGACGCGCCATGCGCTGCGCGTCGGCGAAGATGCCGTGCAGGATGCGCAGCTCCCGCTCGTCCATCTGCGCACGCTGGAACAGCTTGCGCAGCCTGAGCATGATCGTGGTCGGCGCGCGTCCCTTATGGAAATCGATGTCGTCCAGGGTCTGCGCGAGATGTTCGTAGAAGCGCTCCATCCGCGCCGCATCCGCCGGCGGTTCGGCATCGTCTCGCACGGGTGCTGCGGGCACTTCGCCGCCCAGCAGGGCCACGCGCAATTCGTACGCCATTACTTGCACGGCCTGCGAGAGATTCAGCGAGCTGAAATCATCCACGCTGGGGATCCGCACCATCGCATGGCAGCGTGCCAGTTCCTCGTTCTCCAGCCCGGTGCGCTCGTTGCCGAACACCAGCGCCACCTGTTCGCCGCGCGAGGCGGCAGCCAGCACGCGCGCGGCCGCTTCGCGCGGCGACAGTTCTTCCAGATCCACTCCGCGCCGGCGCGCCGACAGACCCAGCGCCAGGCTGCAGCCGGCCAGCCCGTCGATCAGCGCTTCGTGCACGCCCGCCTCCGCCAGCACGTCGTCGGCGCCGGCTGCCAGCGCCGAAGCCTCCGCGTGAGGGAAGCGGTGAGGTGCCACCAGGGTCATCCGATGGAAGCCCATGGTCCGCATCGCGCGCGCCGAACTGCCGATGTTGCCCGGATGCGAGGTCCGCACCAGGACGAAGCGGATGAAGCTGGCCAGATCGGTCGACGGCATGACGGGGAGAGGGGTGACCAAAGGGGGCGCAAGGATACCGGGAACGGCGGCCGCTAGCCGGAAGGCCCGCCGAATGCCCCTTCCCCGCATGGCGGCGGGGCCGCTTCCCTGTTCCCCGTTCCCTGCCCCTGCTAGACTACGCGGCCGCAACCCGTTCTTTCGAAAGCCGAAGCCATGCCAAGACCCGCCGTCAACGTCGCGGTGCGCGCCGCTCGCGCCGCTGGAAACGTGATCCTGCGCTACATGAACCGCATCGACGGGCTCAATGTCGTCGAGAAGCAGCGCATGGACTTCGCGTCCGAAGTCGACCGCCTGGCCGAAGCCGAGATCGTCAAGGAACTGCGCCGCGCCTACCCCACTCACGCGATCCTCGCCGAAGAAAGCGGCGCGATCGGCAAGGGTCCGCTGCAGTGGGTGATCGATCCGCTGGACGGCACGCACAACTACCTGCGCGGCATTCCGCACTTCTCCGTCTCGATCGCCATGCTGGAAAAGGGCGAGCCGGTCTACGGCGTGGTGTTCGATCCGCTGCGCGGCGAGCTGTTCACCGCCAGCAAGGGCGACGGCGCCTACCTCAACGACCGGCGCATCCGCGTCAGCAAGCGCGAGAATCTCGGCGGCGCGATGCTCGCCACGGGTTTTCCCTACCGTCAGCGCCAGCACCTCGAACCGCAGCTCAACATGACCCGCGCCCTGCTCGGCCAGGCCGAGGATATCCGCCGCTCCGGCTCGGCCGCACTGGACCTGGCCTACGTGGCGGCCGGCCGCTACGACGGCTATTTCGAGATCGGCCTGAAGCCGTGGGATATGGCTGCCGGCGTGCTGCTGGTGCGTGAGGCCGGCGGCCGCTACTGCGACTTCGCCGGCCGCGACGGCATCCCCGCCAGCGGCAACATCATCGCCGGCAACCTGCACGTGGCGCAGGCCATGGTGGATGCGATCGGCGCGCAGGCCACGCCGGCGTTGCTCAAAGCCTGAGCCGCACCGCTTGCGGGCCAGAAAAAGGCGCCTCACGGCGCCTTTTTCGTATCCCTCATCTCACGATGCGGAGGGTTCGCCCGCGTCGCGCAGAAGCCCGCGCAGGAACGGCACCGTGATGCGTCGCCGGGCGGCGAGCGAGGCCTTGTCCAGTTGCTCCAGCAGATCGAGCAGCGCACCGAGGTCGCGTGCGTAGCGGGTAAACAGCCAATCCAGCACGGCGGCGTCCAATTCGATGCCGCGGCCGCCCGCCTCCTTCTTCAGCACCGCGCGCCGTTCCTCGTCGTCCAGTGGCCGCAACACGGCCTGCTGGCAGGCGCCAAGACGCGACCGCAGATCCGGCAGCCCCAGCCCCAGTTGCTGCGGGATCGCCTCGGCGGCGAACAGCATGGCCAGCCCGTCGGCCTTGGCCTGGTTGTAGACATCGAACAGCGCATGCTCGGCTTCGCGATCGCCGGCAATCGCGCCCAGATCGTCCAGAGCCAGCAACTCGCTTCCAGCGACGCCGCGGATCGCCGTCGCACGCTGGCCGATGCTGGCGAGCGGCAGGTACTGCACCGTACGCCCGGTCTCGCTGGCCGCCTGGCAGGCGGCCATCAGCAGATGACTCTTACCGCTGCCGGCAGGCCCGCTCAGATACAGCCACGGCGCCTGCGGTACGGCGGCGAGCTCCCGCACTGCCGCGACGGTGACATCGTTGGAACCAGCGTAAAAATGCTCGAAACGCTGGCGGCGCGGCCAGCGCAGCGCCAGGGGAAGTTGGGGAATCATGGGTGCTACTTGTCGTCCTGGTCCGCCGCGCGGTCCACTTTCACGTCTACTTCGACGGATTCGCCGCCCGCCTGCGCGGCGATATCCATCTCCGCGATCACCGGGTCCTGGCGCCCTTCTTCCGTATACAGTCCGCTATGCCGGTATCGCTGGCTGAGATAGCGCAGCACCACCAGGATCACCGAAGCCGCCGGCAAGGCCAGCAGGATGCCGAGGAAACCGAACAGATAACCGCCGGCCAGCACCGCGAAGATCACCGCCACCGGGTGCAGGCCGATCTTCTCGCCGACCAGGCGGGGCACCAGCACATAGCCTTCCAGCAGCTGGCCCACGGTGAACACGCCGACCACCATCAGCAGATGGCTCCAGTCGCCATACTGCACCAGCACCGCGATCACCGCCGAGCCGAAGCCCACGATGAAGCCCAGGTAGGGAACGAAGCTCAGCAGTCCCGCGACCATGCCGATCAGCGGCCCCACCGAGAGACCGACGATGGACAGGCCCGCGCCATAGAAGATGCCCAGCGCCAGCATCACCAGCAGCTGGCCGCGCACGAAGGCGCCGAGCACCAGATCCGATTCGCGTGCCAGGTGCGCGACCGTCGGTTCGATCGAGCGCGGCAGCATGTTGTCGATCCACGCCACCAGGCGGTCCCAATCGCGCAGCAGGTAAAACGCCACCACCGGAATCAGCACCAGATTGGTCAGCCACGCGATCACACCCACGCCCGAACGGGTGAGCTTGCCGAGCAAGGCCGAGGCAACGCCGCCGATCGAACCCAGGTGATCCTTGATCTCGCTGATCAGGCGATCGGTATCGAAGGCGCTCGGGTCCAGCCGCAGCTTGGTCTGCAGCCAGGGCAGCGCGGTGTTGCGCACCCAGTCCACGTAGTGCGGCAGGCTCTGCACGAGGTTGTCCACCTGACGCGAAATCAGCGGAATCAGCAACAGCAGCGCGCCGACCGCGACCAGCGCCAGCACGATGAACACCACGGTCACCGCCAGCGTCCGCCCCAGCCCCAGCCGCTCCAGCCGGTCGGCCAGCGGGTCGCCCATGTAGGCCATCATGGCCGCGACCGCGAACGGCATCAGCACCGGCGCCAGCAGCCAGAACAGGTAGAGGAGGACTGCGGTGATCGCCAGCATCTGCCAGCGGTGGGAGGTCTCTTGGGTCATTCGTCGCGGCTCGTCGAGGGGGCGAGGCGGCTTGCCGGGCGGCATGGCCTGCGCGCAAGTGTGACTGATGCGGGCGGCGCTGTCAGCGCGAGGCGCGGCTTCCGCCCAGCGCAAGCCGGGCGCGCAACGACCAGCGCAGCACATAGTCCGAGCCGCTGGTCACGCACAGCGCTGCCACCAGCCAGGCCAGCGGCGCCACCGGCGCCGGCAGCCAGGCCGCAGCGGCCGCCAGTACCGCCAGCACGTAGAGGATCTGCATCAGCGTGCAGGCCTTGGACAGCAGACTGGGTTCGGGCTGGATCCGCCCGATCAGCAGCCGCCAGGCCAGCGCACCGGCCGCGATGACGGCGTCACGTCCGCACACCAGCACGGCCAGCCACCAGGGCAACTGTCCCTCCCAGGCCAGCAGCAGAAAGCAGGTGACCAGCAGCCACTTGTCCGCCGCGGCATCGAGCACACCGCCAAGGCGGCTCCGCCAGCCATAGCGCCGGGCCAGGAAGCCGTCCAGTCCATCGGTGAAACCCGCCACGGCGCTCAAGCCCAGAGCCAGGCGCGGCTCGCGCGCCAGGATGGCCCAGGCGATCGGCAGGACCAGCAGCATGCGCAGGACCGTGATGGCGTTCGGCAGATGGCGCCAGGGCGAAAGCGGCCGGTCAGGCATCGCCCCGCTCCCGGCCGGCCAGGCCTCAGTGGACCCAGCGGAGGCTGGCGTCGGCGCCAGGATGAGCGTCGGCCTCCAGCAGACGGCCGCCCGCGGTCAGGTTGCCGGCCATCGCATTGAGCGGCAGCCCGGTCTTGATGGCGAACAGCATGCCGTCGCCCTGCGCACTCAGCGTGACCACCTGTCGCACCATCGGGTCGGCGCGCAGGGTGGCCAGCAGATTGGCGTAATCCATCGCCGAGGCGATACCGCTGACCCACAGTTTCCCATCGATATTGCCGGAGCCGATCACATTGAGCTGCTTGCCCAGGCGGTCGGACAGTGCATTGCCGGCATCGGTCAGAGTCTGCTGGCTCACCGCGCCGGTGCTGGCCCACTTCTGCTGCGGGCCGCCCGAGACCAGGTTCCAGTCGGCGCCATCGGCGCGCAGCTGACCCAGCAGGACCAGGCCGGTCTTGTACTGGCGCGCAAGGCTGAAGATCTGCTCAGGCTCGGCGGTGGCCACGGACGGGCCTTCTCCCGTCTTGGCCGGATCGGCGAGAACCACGTTGTAGCCGCGCTGGGCCACGGCCTGGGACAGCGGCGCAAGCGCCTCCTTGTCCAGCACGCTGCCGTTCGCGTCACGCACCAGCAGCAGCACTGGCGGCTTGCCGGATGTGCTGGCCACGCCCATCTGGCCGATCGCACGCTGCACCGCGCCCTGGTCGAAGCTCACCTGCAGCGCCAGCCCCCCGCCCGGGGCGCGCTGGTACTGATACTGCTGCACGATGCCCGGCGCTGCCTTGAGCGCATCGTCGTAACCCGGCTTGCCGCGAAGGTCCTGGCCGCCGGCGGTGCGCGCCAGCACCTGGCTGAGCGCCACCCCGAAGGCCTCGTCGCGCTTGGCTTCGCTGGTATCGGCGATCGGCACCACTACGGTGTAGGGCGATATCTGGCCTTGGGCATGCGCAACGGGGACGTGCGCGACGGGAACCAGCAAGGCCAGCAGGAGGCCGACGAACAGCAGTCGTGACAGGCGCATAAGCTCGAAGAGGCGGCGGGAAAACGCCCCGAAGTCTGCCCAATCCGCCCCCCAGCGTCTATCATTGGGCGTTTCTCCACGCCGGTTCCTGCCATGTCCGACGCTCTCACTTACCGCGCCGCCGGTGTCGATATCGACGCGGGCAATGCCGTGGTCGAACGCATCAAGCCCCTGGTCAAGCGCACTTTCCGTCCGGAAGTGATGGGCGGCCTGGGCGGTTTCGGCGGCCTGTTCGACCTGTCCGGTCGCTACAAGGAACCGGTGCTGGTCTCCGGCACGGACGGTGTGGGCACCAAGCTCAAGCTCGCCCAGCAGTTGGGCCGCCACGACAGCATCGGCATCGACCTGGTCGGCATGTGCGTCAACGACGTGCTGGTACAGGGTGCCGAGCCGCTGTTCTTCCTCGACTATTTCGCCACCGGCAAGCTGGATGTGGACACCACGGTCGCCGTGGTCGGCGGCATCGCCAAAGGCTGCGAGCTGGCCGGCTGCGCGCTGATCGGCGGCGAAACCGCCGAGATGCCGGACATGTATCCGCCGGGCGAGTACGACCTGGCCGGCTTCACCGTCGGCGCGGTCGAGAAGTCGGCACTGATGACCGGCGAGGCCATCGTGGCCGGCGACGTGATTCTGGGCGTAGCCTCCTCCGGCCCGCATTCCAACGGCTACTCGCTGATCCGCAAGATCGTCGAGCGCGCCGGCAGCCCCATGGACCTCGATCTCGGCGGCGTGACGCTGGCCGATGCCCTGATGGCACCCACTACCATCTACGTCAAGCCGATGCTGGAGCTGCTGCGCTCCGCACCGGTCCATGGCATGGCCCACATCACGGGCGGCGGCCTGAAGGAAAACATCATCCGCGTGGTGCCCGACGCGCTGGGTCTGGCCATCGACGCCTCCGCCATCGTGCTGCCGCCGGTGTTCGACTGGCTGATGCGCGAAGGCAAGGTGGCGCGCGAAGAAATGTGGCGCACGTTCAACTGCGGCATCGGCTTCACCGTGATTCTGCCGCCCGATGGCGTGGCCGGCGCCTCGGCATTGCTTGCCAGGCATGGCCTTGCCAGCGCGGTGATCGGCAAGGTCGTCGCGGCCAAGGGCGACGAACGCGTGCACATCGGCTGAGCCGGCGCCACCCTTTTTCTTCGTTTTCCATTGCCGCGCCGGCTCCGACCGCGCGGCCCGAACGCCCGGCCCGAGCATGTCCTCTCCTCTTCGCATCGCTGTCCTCGCCTCGGGACGCGGCAGCAACCTGCAAGCCCTGATCGCCGCGCGCGACGCGGGTGCACTGCCGGTCGAGTTCGTCGCCGTGGGCACCGACAAGGCGACCGCCGGGGCGCTCGACCTGGCCCGGGCCGCGGGCATACCGCGCATCGTGCTGAGCCCGAAGGATTACCCCTCACGCCGCGATTTCGACGTCGATCTGTTCGCCCGCCTGCAGGACACCGGCGCGGATCTGCTGGTATTGGCGGGCTTCATGCGCATCCTCGATGGCGAAGCACTCAAGCCCTGGGTCGGCCGGATGATCAATATCCACCCGTCGCTGCTGCCCAAGTACCGCGGCCTGCATACCCACCGGCGTGCCCTGGAGGCCGGCGACCTCGAACATGGCGCCAGCGTGCACTACGTGACGGCAGAGCTCGATGGCGGTCCAGTGATCGCCCAGGCGCGGATCGGCATCGAAGCTGGCGATCACGAAGAACGGCTCGCGCAGCGGCTGCTCGCCTACGAACATCGCCTGCTGCCGGCGGTGGTGCGGATGATCGCCGCGGGCCGGCTGGCTTATGTCGCGCCGGATGGCGTGGCTTTGGATGGCGAACGTCTGTCCGCTCCACTGAAGCTGCTGGGCGACGAGCTGGTTCGCTGAGCACGTCGTACAAGACGCGCCTCGCGCTTCAACGCCGGGCACATCCATGCGCCCTCCCCGCGTTCAGCCAGCGGGCGTAGACTGCCCGGCCATGGCTACCCTCCCCCTCACCCGCAAGTTCTTCGCCGGCCTCGTGCTGGCGGCTTCCGTCACCACGGTATTCGCCGCGACGACGCCCGCGCCGTTCACCGCCACATACCAGGTGCTGCAAGGCGATCAGGTGATCGGCGAGGCCACGATCAGTCTCAAATCCACTATCACCGGATGGGAATACAGCAACCAGACGCGCGGCACTGGTGGCCTCGCCGCTGCGCTGGGGGCCAATTCCAGTGAAACCACGCGCTTCCGCTGGAACCATGGCGCACCGGAAACCGTGGCTTACGACTACCGCATGAACGCGGCGATCAAGAGCAAGCAGCGCACGACGCGAGTGGATTGGGACGCCGGACAGGTGAGCGTCGACGACGGCAAGGGCGCGGAAACGTATCCTGCCGCGCCCGGCCTGGTCGACCGCAACACCGCGCCTTATGCGATCGGTCTGGCGCTGCATGACGGCAAGCAGACGATCACGCTCCCGGTGGCGGTTAAGCGCAATGTGGAGAATCAGCAGTTCAAGGTGGCCGGCAACGATGCCGTGAAGGTGCCAGCGGGCAGCTTCACGGCGCAACGCGTGGAGCGAACCGACAAGGATCAGAGCTTCAGCGCCTGGTACGTGCCGCAGAAATATCCGGTGCCGGTGAAGCTCACCCAGAGCGATGGCGGCAACCTTACCTTGCAGCTGGTCAGCTATAAGGCTGGCCGGTAATCGCAAAAAAAAGAAAAGGCGTGCGACATGCACGCCTTTCGATAAAAAAGACCGGCGCAAGCGCCGGCTTTTTCGTTGCCGCTCAGGACGGCAGGCGCCGGATCCTGGCGCCCAGCACGCCGAGCTTTTCCTCGATGTTCTCGTAGCCGCGATCGATGTGATACACGCGATCCACCGTGGTGTCGCCATCGGCCACCAGGCCGGCCAGCACCAGGCAGGCAGAGGCGCGCAGGTCGGTCGCCATGATCGGCGCGCCGCTCATCTTATCCACGCCCTTGATGATCGCGGTGTTGCCTTCCAGGCGGATATCCGCGCCCAGGCGCTGCAGCTCATGCGCGTGCATGAAGCGGTTCTCGAACACCGTCTCGGTAATCACGCCCACGCCTTCGGCTACGCAGTTGAGCGCGGTGAACTGCGCCTGCATGTCCGTGGGAAACGCGGGATACGGAGCGGTGGTGATGTTGACGGCCTTCGGTCGACGGCCCTGCATGTCCAGCTCGATCCAGTCCGGCCCGGTATTGATGTGCGCGCCGGCTTCTTCGAGCTTGGCCAGCACCGAATCCAGCGTATTGGCGCGCGCGTTGCGGGCGCGCACCTTGCCACCGGTCATCGCCGCGCCGACCAGGAAGGTGCCGGTCTCGATGCGGTCCGGCAGCACTTCGTACTGGGCGCCGTGCAGACGCTCGACACCGTGGATGGTGAGCGTGGACGTGCCAGCGCCCTCGATCTGCGCGCCCATGGCGATCAGGCAATTGGCCAAGTCGACCACTTCGGGTTCTTGTGCCGCGTTCTCGATGATGCTGGTGCCCTGCGCGAGGGCGGCGGCCATCATGATGTTTTCGGTACCGGTGACGGTGACCATGTCCATGGCGATGCGCGCGCCCTTGAGGCGGTCCGCCTTGGCCTTGATGTAACCGTTCTCCACGCTCACGTCGGCGCCCAGCGCCTGCAGGCCACGGATGTGCTGATCCACCGGGCGCGAACCGATCGCGCAGCCGCCTGGCAGCGAGACCTCGGCCTGGCCGAAGCGCGCCACCAGCGGACCCAGCACCAGGATCGAAGCGCGCATGGTGCGCACCAGGTCGTACGGCGCCACATGGCGGTCGGTGGAGCGCGGATCGACGTGCATCTTCATGCGGTCGTCGAGCACCAGCTGGACGCCCATCTGGCCGAGCAGCTCGATGAAGGTGGTGACATCGTGCAGGTGCGGCACATTGCTGATGGTCACCGGCTCGTCGGCCAGCAGGCAGGAGGCGAGGATCGGCAGCACCGCGTTCTTGGCGCCGGAAATGCCGACCTCGCCATGGAGCGGCACGCCGCCGCTGATCAGGATCTTGGCCATTCTTTTCCTTGGGTATTCAGAAACCGGGGCGCCGACGTCAGCGGCGCGCGGCGGCTTCTTCGGGAGTCAGGGTCTTGAGCGCAAGCGCGTGGATCGCGCCGCCCATCAGGTCGCCCAGCGTGGCGTAGACCAGCCGGTGGCGCGCCAGCGGCAGCTTGCCGGCGAACTGCGTCGCCACCACTTGCGCCTCGAAATGCACGCCGTCGTCGCCGGAGACTTGCGCCTGCGCACCAGGCAGGCCTTGTTCGATCATTGCCTGGATAGTGGCAGCGTCCATCAGGGGTCCAGTCGGGAATTCACTTGCCATAGACGGTGCCGGTAGAAGGAACCAAACGGGCTCCATCGGCGCCGACCGTGACGATAAAATGCGAATATGCCATGGTAATGGAAATCCGCTGTCACAGAAACGATGCGCCAGGGCCGGGATGCCCGCCCGCCACGCTTCCGCGGCAGCTAACTCTTGAACGGGAAACCCGAGGAATCCCGTTCGCCGCGCCCGCGGCAGCCAACTCCGAGGACGCATGAACGCCCACGTCGCCCCCCCTGCCAAACCCGCCATGCTCGATGCCGATGCCCTGGTGCGCAGTGCCCGTACGGTGATCGCCACCGAGGCGGCCACGATCCGTGCGCTGGAACCGCGCATCGGCTCCGCCTTCGTGGAAGCGTGCCGGGTGATCCTGGGCTGTGCCGGCCGCGTGGTCGTGACGGGCATGGGCAAGTCCGGCCATGTCGGCCGCAAGATCGCCGCCACGCTGGCTTCCACCGGGACGCCGGCGTTCTTCGTGCATCCGGGCGAGGCCAGCCATGGCGACCTGGGCATGATCCTGCCGCAGGACGTGGTGCTGGCACTCTCCAATTCCGGCGAAACCGACGAGGTGCTGTTCATCCTGCCGGTGCTCAAGCGCCAAGGCATCCCGCTGATCGCCATCACCGGCAACGAGCGCTCTTCTCTTGCTGAACAGGCCAACGTGCACCTGGACGCCAGCATCTCGGCCGAGGCCTGCCCCCTGGGCCTGGCCCCGACCGCCAGCACCACGGCTGCCCTGGTCATGGGCGACGCCCTGGCCATCGCGCTGCTGGAGGCGCGCGGCTTCACGTCCGAGGATTTCGCGCGCTCGCACCCGGCCGGCAGCCTCGGCCGCCGGCTGCTGCTGCACATCAGCGATGTGATGCATACCGGCGAGGGCATCCCGGCCGTCTCGCCGGACGCCACCCTGACCGAGGCATTGATGGAAATGACCCGCAAGCATCTGGGCATGACCGCCGTGGTCGATGCCGACCAGCGCCTGCTCGGCGTGTTCACCGACGGTGACCTTCGCCGTGCCCTGGACGACGAAGGCATAGACCTGCGCGGCGCCACCGTGGCCGAGCTGATGACCCGCGGCCCCAAGACGATCGGCGCCGACAAGCTCGCCATCGAAGCAGCCCAGGTGATGGAAAAACACCAGATTCATGCCCTGCTGGTGGTCGACAAGCGGCAACGGGTGGTTGGCGCCCTGAACATTCACGATCTGCTCCGTGCCCGCGTGGTGTGATGGCGGGCCGTGGGCGGTGGCTTGACGGCTGCCGTCCCACCGCACGACAACCGCTCGCCCCGCCGTGCGTTCTGCCGGCCGTGGCCGGCCATCGCCCGGCCTGATCTCTTACGCAACTAGACCTTTTTCCGTGGCCCACTATCTCGACCACCTGCCTGCCGACCTGCTCGCCCGCGCCGCCAAGATCCGTCTGGCGGTGTTCGACGTGGACGGCACCCTGACCGACGGCCGCCTGTGGTACGGCGAAGATGGCCGCGAAACCAAGGTGTTCCACGTGCACGACGGCCTGGGGCTGAAGCTCCTGCAGACCCACGGCGTCCAGGTCGCGCTCATCACGGCGCGCATCAGTCACCCCGTTGCGCTGCGTGCCGAGGAGCTGAAGATCGCCCACGTCTACCAGGGCCAGAGCGACAAGCTGGCCTGCTTCCTCGAGCTGCTCGAAGCGCTCGGCCTGACTCCCGAGCAGGCGGCCTTCATCGGCGACGATCTGCCTGACCTGCGCCCGATGGGCCAGGCCGGCCTTGCCGTGGCGGTGGCCAACGCCCACCCCTGGGTCGCCGAACGGGCTCACTGGCGCACCAGCAAGGACGGTGGCCTCGGCGCCGCGCGCGAGGTGTGCGACCTGATCCTGCTGGCCCAGGGCCAGGCCGACCCGGAACGGGAGCGCTGGCAGTGAGCCTGCGCGAATATTTCCGCGACCGTCGCCTGACGGTCGCGATCGTCCTGATCGGCGGCGCCGCGGTGCTGAGCCAGCTGCTGCTGTGGTGGCTGGCGCCGGCCGTCAAGACCAACGACTTCGTCGGCCCGCCACGTTCAGGCTATTCGCTGATGGACTTCAAGGGCTACGTCTACGGGGAAGACGGCCGCCCGACCTTTCGCGTCACCGGCCCCCGCCTGGATCGCCGCGAGGGCGACGATTCGCTGTATATCGACTCGCCCAAGTTCGAGATTCCTGCCAAGAAGGACGGTGTTCCCGACTGGCTCGGCGAATCCCGCTACGGCT
Organism: Dyella sp. CR10; assembly: GCF_055814425.1. Taxonomy (NCBI): domain Bacteria; kingdom Pseudomonadati; phylum Pseudomonadota; class Gammaproteobacteria; order Lysobacterales; family Rhodanobacteraceae; genus Dyella; species Dyella sp. CR10. The sequence continues at coordinate 529,497 of NZ_CP185986.1, read as the reverse complement.
GGGTGGACAAAAGCGGCACCCTGCTGAAACTGCAAGGCCCGGTCTACATGCACCGCCCGGCCTATGGCGATACCCCGCAAGCCGACCTGCACACCTCCGAGGTCACAGCCTGGCCCAAGGAGAACCGCATGGAGACGGCCGAGCCGGCACAGTTGACCCAAGGCGCCAGTAGAATGAGCGGCGTCGGCATGCGTGCCAATCTCACTGACAATCACCTGGAGCTGCTCGATGACAGCCACGGCTCGTTCCCGCCGCGCAAACGGAAGTCCTGATCTCGCGCGGGGTCTGCCCGTTGCCGGCCTGCTCGTCCTGGCCGCGCTCGCCCTGCTGCCGGCGCTCGCCGTCGCCAAGAAAGACGACCGCAACCAGCCGATGGACTTCACGTCCAAGACCACCAACGCCTACGACGCGCCGAACACGGTCACCACGCTGACCGGCAACGTGAAACTCACCCAGGGCACGCTGCTGATCACCGGCAGCGAAGCCAAGGTGTACCTGGACAAGGACACGCAGATCGCGCGCGTCGTGGTCACCGGCAGCCCGGCGCACATCCAGCAGCTGGATGAGAGCAACAACCTCATGCAGGGCGACGCCGCCACGCTGGACTACGACAACATCAACGGCATCGCCGTACTTACCGGCAACGCCAAGGTGACCCAGCAGGGCCGCGGCGAGTTCCACGGCGACAAGCTCACCTACAACACCGATACCAGCCTGATCACCGGCGAAGCGGGCGGCGACGGCCTGGTCCACGGCACCTTCCTGCCCAAGCCCAAGCCAGCCGCTCCGGCTGCGGCCAAGCCGGCCGAGGGCAAGTAATCGATGCTGTCCGCTGAAGGCCTGCAAAAGCGTTTCCGCGCGCGCCAAGTGGTGCGCGACTTCGCCTTTTCCATCCGCGAAGGCGAAGTGGTCGGCCTGCTCGGCCCCAACGGCGCCGGCAAGACCACCTGCTTCTACATGGTCGTAGGCCTGATCGAGGCCGATGCCGGCACGATCAAGCTCGATAAGTACGACATCACCGGCTTGCCCATGCACGCGCGCGCCAAGCTGGGCATCGGCTACCTGCCGCAGGAACCCTCGGTGTTCCGTCGCCTCACCGTCGCCGACAACATCATGGCCGTGCTGGAGCTGCGCGAAAACCTCGACGCCAAGCAGCGCGCCACCGAACTGGAAAACCTGCTGGACGAGCTGAAGATCGCCCACATCGCCGACCAGCGGGGTATCAGCCTGTCTGGCGGTGAGCGCCGTCGCGTGGAGATCGCCCGCGCGCTGGCCGCCGAACCGCGCTACATGCTGCTGGACGAGCCGTTCGCCGGCGTGGACCCGATTTCCGTGGGCGAGATTCAGCGCATCGTGCGCCATCTCAAGGAACGCGGCATCGGGGTGTTGATCACCGATCACAATGTGCGTGAGACACTGGGCATCTGTGATCGCGCCTATATCCTCAACGATGGCGAGGTGCTCTCCCGCGGCACGCCGGCGCACATCCTGGCGGACGAGAAAGTCCGCGAGGTATATCTCGGCCGCGAGTTCAGGCTGTAGCCGTTTCAGCGGCGGATGCCCGCCACGCGCTCGCCGTCACATTCGGCCATATGACCTACGCGGCCACCAGCGGGAAGCTATGGCCGCTGTTCCCCCTAGGGGTTAGGATGACCCGACGTTCATCCGAACCGCTGGTATGAAGCCCGGACTGCAGTTTCGCCTCAACCAACAGCTCACCCTGACGCCGCAGTTGCAGCAGGCGATCCGCCTCTTGCAGCTCTCGCAGCTGGAGCTGGAGGCTGAGCTGCGCCAGATCGCCGAAAGCAACCCGCTGCTGGAGTTCTCCGAAGACGCGTCCGCCGAGAACGACGCCGAAGGCGAGAGCGCCAGTTTCGAAACTGCCGCCGAAACGTCCAGCGCCAGCAGCGACACAGATGGCGACGACCCCTCCGAATGGAGCGAAGCCGGCGGCGTCGCCGAGGAGCCCATCGATTTTTCCTCCGTCGGCGGCAGTCGTGCCAGCGGCGCATCCGACGACGACGGTTTCGAGCCGCAGAACGCTGCACCCGAGACGCTGCAGGAGCATCTCCTGTGGCAGCTCAACCTCACTCACCTGAGCCTGCGTGAACGCACCATCGCGGCCATCATCATCGATGCGCTCAACGCCGACGGCTACCTCGGCGAAACGCTGGAATCGGTCACCGCGGCCGTGCCGGCGGATCTGAAAGCCGGCGTCGAGGAAGTCGATGCCGTGCGCCGCCAGGTGCAGCGCTTCGACCCCACCGGCGTGGCCAGCCTGGACCTGCGCGACTGCCTGCGCGTACAGCTGGAGCAGTTCGATCCCGACACTCCGCAGCGCGAACTGGCGCTGCGCATCGTCGACGGCGAACTGGAACTGCTCGCACGCAACGACATCGCCCGACTGTCGCGACGCTTGCGCGCAAGTGAAGACGACACCCACGCCGCGGCCGTGCTCATCCGCAGTCTCGATCCGCGCCCCGGCGCGGCGCTCGACGTGACGCCGGTGGAATATGTCGCTCCCGATGTCTACGCCCGCAAGGACGGCGGCCGCTGGCGCGTGAGCCTCAATCCGGATTGCCAGCCCCGCCTGGGCCTCAACCAGCATTACTGCAACCTCATCGCGCAGGCGCGCGGCGAGGATGCCAGCTGGATGCGCGGCCAGTTGCAAGAGGCGCGGTGGCTGATCAAGAGCCTGGAATCGCGTGCCGAAACCCTGCTCAAGGTGGCCGAGGCCATCGTGCGGCGGCAGAGCGCCTTCCTCGACTACGGCCCGGAAGCCATGCACCCGCTGGTGCTGCGCGAGGTCGCCGAGGAAGTGGGCATGCATGAATCGACCATTTCGCGCGTCACCACCCGCAAGTACATCCATACGCCGCGGGGCACCTTCGAACTGAAGCATTTCTTCTCCAGCGGCGTGTCCACCGAGGACGGCGGCAGTGCCTCGGCAACCGCCATCCAGGCCATGCTGCGCAAGCTCATCGACGCGGAGGACCCGCGCAAACCCCTGTCCGACCAGGCCATCGCCGAGGAATTGCACCGCAAGGGCATCCAGGTGGCCCGCCGCACCGTCGCCAAATATAGGGAGGCCATGCGAATCCCCAGCTCCAGCGAGCGCCAGCGCGCCGGTTGACGCAAGTCACCCTGCCGCGCGCTTTTGTGCTGGATACGGGAACTTGGCGGGACGGAAAGCGTCCCCATACCAAGAGATGACAGTGATGTGTCGGCGACCTACCGGCACCGGCGCATCGACCCACGCCGCAGCATGCGGCAGTACCAGAGGAGGCGCACCATGCAAGTCCAGCTCAGCGGCCAGAAGATCGAGATCACCCCGGCCCTTCGCGAACGCGTGAACGGCCACTGTGAACGACTTACCCGCCTCGAAAGCAGACTCCTCGAATTGTCCGTCGTCCTCTCCGTCGACAAGCTCCAGCAACGCTGCGAGGGAACCCTCAAGGTCCCTGGTGCCGTGCCGCTGCACGCGGAGGCTACCGAGTCGGACATGTACGTCTCGATCGACACCATGTTCGACAAGCTGGTCGCTCAGCTACGCAAACACCGCGACAAGGTATGCGACAAGCATCAGCGCGAAGTGCGCGAGGAACGCCAATACGGCTGATCCTCAAGGCCCGCTCCTCCCCGGGGGCGGGCCTTTCCGATTCATCCTCCCCGTCCCAGGCAGGGCAGCCAGCCGCTCGAACTGGCACAATGTCCGCCATTCGCCGCCGGGCCATCCTTAGCCTTGCCACCACCCGGCGCAAAGGATGCGGCTTGGATCGGCTTACCGCCCGACAACTTTACGATGGCGTGCACGAACGCATGGTGCTGCGCTGGGTCGCGGGCATGCGCGGCGAATCCCGTGCACTGGAGCGCGGCGCGACCACCTCGCGCCGGCCCTCGTTGATCGGCTATCTCAACGTCATCTATCCGAACAAGATCCAGATCATCGGCACCGAGGAGCTCAACTTCCTCGACGGCCTCGATTCGCGCCAGCGCTGGGAAGCGATCAACAAGATCGCCGCCTACCAGCCGGTGGCGATCATTGTCACCAAGGACCAGGCCATCCCGGCCGACCTGCGCGAGGTCGCCGAGGAAACCAACACGCCCCTGTGGATCAGCTCCAAGCGCGGCCACGAGTTGCTGACCTGGATGCAGTACTACCTCGCGCGCATGCTCGCGCCCAAGGTCACGCTGCACGGCGTGTTCCTCGAAGTGTTCTCCATCGGCGTGCTGATCACTGGCGAATCCGGCTCCGGCAAGAGCGAGCTGGCGCTTGAACTGATCAGCCGCGGCCACCGCCTGGTCGCCGACGACGCTACCGAATTCACCCTGATCGCGCCCGATGTCATCGACGGCACCTGCCCCGAGCTGCTGCAGGACCTGCTCGAAGTGCGCGGACTGGGCGTGCTCAACGTACGCGAGATGTTTGGCCACACGGCGGTCAAACAGTCGAAGTACCTGCGCCTGGTGATCCACCTCAAGCCCATGCGCGACGGCGAGGACACCGACGGCCTTACCCGCCTCACCGGCGACGTGGGCCGCCGCGACATTTTCGAGGTGCAGGTGCCGATGATCACGATTCCCGTGGCCCCCGGACGCAACCTCGCGGTACTGGTGGAAGCGGCGGTGCGCAACCATATGTTGAAGAGCAAGGGCATCGACCCGGCCCAGACCTTCATCGACCGACAGGCCCACCAGATGCGGCGCCTGCCTCCGTGGTGACCCGATGAGCAACGCTTTCCTGACTTCAGACATCCACCAGCCCGACACGATCCACCTGATCGTGCTCACCGGCATGTCCGGCGGCGGCAAGACCGTGGCCTTGCGCGCCCTGGAGGACCTCGAGTTCTACTGCGTGGACAACCTGCCTACCGCCCTGCTGCCCGAACTGGTGGCGGCGGTGAGCCACGGCGCGGTGGCGGGCAAGCGCCAGAACATCGCGGTGGGCGTGGACGTGCGCAACCGCGGCGAAGATTTCCTGCGCATGCCCACCGTGCTCTCCGAGCTGGCCGCGGCAGGCGTGCAGGTGCACCTGATCTTCATCGACTGCCGCGATGAAGTGCTGATCAAGCGCTATTCGGAAACGCGGCGGCGCCATCCGCTTTCCGCTTTGGGGCTGTCTCTCTCCGATGCGATCGCCGAAGAACGCAAGCTGCTGCGTCCGCTGATCGCCATCGCCGAGAAAGTGATCGACTCCAGCGAACTCAACGTGCATCAGCTGCGGCGTCTGATCGCCACTGGCTACGCGCAGGCCACCGATGGCCTCACCCTGATGTTCACGTCCTTCGCCTACCGCCGCGGCCTGCCGCTCGACGCGGATTTCGTGTTCGATGCGCGCTGCCTGCCGAACCCGCACTGGGAGCCGCGCCTGCGTCCGCTGTCGGGCAAGGACGCGCCGGTGCGCGAGTATCTCGAATCACAGCCGCTGGTCGAGGAGTATTTTGACGACACGGTGCGCTGGCTGGATGCCTGGCTGCCCCGCTTCGCCTCCGACGACCGCAGCTACGTCACCGTCGCCATCGGCTGTACCGGCGGCCGCCATCGCTCCGTCTACCTGGTGGAGCGCCTGGCGGCTCACTATCGCGCCCGCCACGAGGGCGCGCTCACCTTCCATCGCGAGCTCGAGTGATGCCGATGCAAGCGTTCCCGTTCTCCTGCGGCGGCCGGCGGTCATGAGCGTCGGCGTTCTGCTGATGACCCACGAATCGGTCGGCCAGGCGCTGATTTCGGCCGCCCATCACGTGCTGCCGAAGCTCCCGCTCCAGGTCGACGCGGTCGAAGTGCCGCCGTCCGCCGATCCGGACGTGATGCGCTCTCTCACCGCCAAGCATGCACGCGAGCTGGACACCGGCGATGGCGTCCTGGTGCTCGCGGATCTGTACGGCGCCACGCCCTGCAACATCGGCCTGTCCCTGGGCAAGCTGGGCGTCCATCTGCGTTGCGTCTCCGGCCTGAATCTGCCGATGCTGCTGCGCGTGCTCAACTACGCGGAAAAGCCGCTCGACGAACTGGCCGAGATCGCCGCCAGCGGCGGGCGCGGAGGAATTTTCATCGACCATGCTTGAAAAAGAGATTGTCGTAACCAACAAGCTAGGCCTGCACGCACGCGCATCGGCCAAGCTGGTGCAGCTGGTGCAGGGTTTCAAATCCACCGTGTGGCTGGTCAGCAAGGGCCGCGAGGTCAATGCGCAGAGCATCATGGGCGTGATGATGCTGGCCGCCGGCATCGGCACGCCGCTCACCGTCCGCGCCGAAGGGCCGGACGAGCGGCAGGCGCTGGATGCGGTGGTGGAGCTGTTCGATCGGAAGTTCGACGAAGGAGCTTGATGTGGAAGTAGCCATGGCGCACGCGAACCGGAGCTTGAACAGCCGTATGCCGTATGGCGTATCGGATGCTCCGCGTCGCCACGCGCCAGCTGCGATGCCGTCCTGCGTGGAGGGCTGCGCATGAGGCATGTCCTGCCTGGCGCCAACGCGTCCCGCGGCATGGCCCTGGGCCGCGCCCGGCTAGTCCAGCCGAGCCGCTACCTGGTCGACACGCGCCCGCTCGCCGAGGAAGAAGTCGACGTCGAACTCGGCAAGCTCCATCGCGCCCTGGATACCGCCCGCCAGGAGCTGCGCGAACTCCGCGGCAAGCTGCACGGCGCACTGGCCCGCGAAGTCAATGAATTCATCGATGCGCACAGCCTGCTGCTGGACGACCAGGAACTGCTGCGCGGACTGGACGATCTGGTCCGCGTCGGTCATTACCGTCCCGGCGCCGCGCTGAAGAAACAGCGCGACCGCCTCGCGGCGGTGTTCGAGGCGATGGACGACCCCTATCTGCGCAGCCGCAAGGAAGACGTCGACCAGGTCATCAATCGCGTCATCTCTGCCCTGCAACGCCAGACCAGCCGCGAAGAGCGCAAGCTGGCCGCTCGCGTGGGCGAGATCCTGATCGCCGACACCATCGCTCCGGCCGATATGGCCCACCTGGCCGGTAACGGCCTGCTGGGCGTGGTGGCCAGCTCCGGCAGCCCCTATTCGCACAGTGCGATCCTGGCACGCAGCCTCGACCTGCCCATGATGGTGGGTGTGCGCGACGCGCTGGCCACCATCCACGATGACGACCTGATTCTGCTCGACGCCGAGCGCGGCGAGGCGGTGGTGCATCCCACCGCGCAGGACCTGGCCCGCTACCGTGCCTGGCAGCGCGAGGCGCAGCAGGAGGGACGGCGCCTGGCCTCACTGGCCAATGCCCCCACGCGCACGCGCGACGGCGTCGACATTCGCCTGCTGGCCAACGCCGAAACCTCCGCCGATATCGCCGTGGCCCGTGCACGCGGCGCCGATGGCGTGGGCCTGTATCGCACCGAGTTCCTGTTCCTGCGCCACAAGGGCCTGCCTTCGGAAGACGAACAGTTCATCGCCTACCGCGACCTCGTGCTGGGCATGGGCGGCCTGCCGGTGACCATTCGCACCCTCGACCTGGGCGCGGACAAGGCCGACGCCGCCGGCCTCGCGCTGCGCGGCGAAGAGAATCCCGCACTCGGCGTGCGTGGCGTGCGCCTGTCGCTGCGCTATCCGGCGGTGTTCACCACGCAGATCCGCGCGATTCTGCGCGCTGCCTGCTACGGACCGGTGCGCGTGCTGGTGCCGATGGTGACGCAGCCGGATGAGCTGATCGCCGTGCGTACGCTGTTCAAGCTGGCGCGCCAGGATCTCAAGCGCGAAAGCGTAGATCTGCCGGAAAAACTGCCGCTTGGCGCGATGATCGAAGTGCCCGCCGCCGCCATCAACGTGCGCGCGCTGCTGGAGCATGCCGACTTCCTCGCCATCGGCACCAACGACCTGGCGCAGTACGTGCTGGCCTCCGACCGCGGCAACGACGCACTGGACAATATCTACAATCCGCTGCAGCCGGCGCTGCTGCGCCTGATCGCCTTCGTGATCTCCAGCGGCCGCCGCGCGAACAAGCCGGTGAGCCTGTGCGGCGAAATCGGTGGCGACACCCGGTTCACCGCCCTGCTGCTGGCGCTGGGCCTGTGCGAGTTCAGCATGCACTCCAGCCAGCTGCTGCACGTGCGCGACCGCATCGCCTCGCTGGACCACCAGGCGTTGCGCCGCCTCGCTACGAGCATCCTGCGCTGCCGTACCCACGAAGAAGCGGAAGAATTGCTGACGCGAATCACTTGCTGAGCGGTTGCCTGGCATTGGCCAGGAAGGCATCCAGCAGCGCCCCGCGGTACTTCTCACGATGCATCAGCAGGAACAGCTTGCGGCGCAGATCCAGGAACGGCGTGACGAGCGCCTTCAGGCGGCCGGCCGCCAAGGCATCGGTAACCGCCACGGCGGGCAGGAGGGCGATCCCCAGGCCGGCGACCACCGCTTGCTTGATCGCCTCGATCTGATCCAGCTCCAGCGCCGTCTCGCCGGGCGGCAGCTGGGCCAGTACGCGTTCGCTGGAGGCGCGCGTGGCCGAACCGGGCTCGCGCATGACCCAGCGAACACCGGCGAAATCGTCGGGCCGCAGCCCGCGTCGCCGCGCCAAAGGGTGGTCGGGCCGCGCGCAGACCACCAGCGCGTCATCGCGCCAAGCCTCCATTTCCAGCAGCGGATGCGCCACGGGTCCTTCCACGCAGCCCACGTCCAGTTCGTGTGCCAGCAGCGCGGCGGCGATCGCATCCGTATTGGCCACGCGCAGGCGAATGGCCACCTGTGGCTGCGCCCGGACGAACTCGCCCAGCAGGTCGCCTACCAGGTAATTGCCCACCGTATTGCTGGCGCCGATTCTCAACTCGCCTGCCAGCGTCGCCGGGGCGCCACGCGCCAGCCGGCCGAACTCCGCATAACGCTCCAGCAGCTCTTGCGCGAGGGGCAGCAGTTCGCGCCCTCGCGCATTGAGGCGTAGCCGTCCGCGCTCGCGCGCGAACACGGTGACATCCAGCTGCCGCTCCATCTCGGCCAGCGCCATGCTCGCGGCCGGCTGGGTCAGGTGCAGCGCTTCCGCCGCCGCGCGCACGCTGCCCAGGCGAGCCACCTGGACGAACACATCGAGCTGGCGGGGGCTGATATTAATCATCAGATATATTTATATCACCGATCAGTTATTTAAAATTTTCCTGATCGACGAGCGCTCGGACAATACCTCGTCCCCGAGGAATCGCCCCATGAGCGCCACCACCGTTCCACCTCTCGCTACGCCCACGTTCGGTCAGCGCGCCCCCGGCCTGCTGCTCGCCATCGCCATCGCCTTGCTGGCGCTGGGGCTGGGCCGCCTGGCGCCCCTGATCGGCGGTCCGGTGTTCGGCATCGTGCTGGGCATTCTGGTGCGCAACCTGTTCTCGCCGTCCGGCCGCTTCACCCCCGGCATCCAGTTCGCCGGCAAGCAGGTGCTGCAATGGTCGATCATCGCCCTGGGCTTCGGCCTCAGTCTGGATCAGGTGGCGCGCACGGGCCTCGAATCGCTGTCGGTCACCCTGGTGACGATCACGGTGGCCTTCCTCGCTGCGTGGGGTCTTGGCCGCGCGCTCAAGGTGCATGACAAGCTGAAGATCCTGATCGGCGTGGGCACCGCGATCTGCGGCGGCTCAGCCATCGCCGCGGTGACGCCGATCCTCAAACCGGACGAACACGACACCGCCTTCGCCATCTCGACCATTTTCCTGTTCAACCTGGTCGCGGTACTGCTGTTTCCCTTGCTGGGGCACCTGTTGCACCTGTCGGATCTGGGTTTTGGCCTGTGGGCCGGCACGGCGATCAACGACACCTCGTCGGTGGTGGCCGCCGGCTATAGCTTCAGCAAGGCCGCGGGCGACTACGCCACCATCGTCAAACTCACCCGCGCCACCCTGATCATCCCGGTCTGCCTGGTGCTGGCGCTGCTGGTGGCGTGGCGAGAGAAAAAACAGGGCGCGACCGACTTCAGCCTGCGCAAGATCTTCCCCTGGTTCATCTTGTGGTTCCTGGTCGCCTCCGCGGTACGCACCGCAGGCCTGGTGCCGGTGGCAATCCAGCCGGCCATCCACATGGCCGCGGAATTCCTGATCATCGTGGCGCTGACAGCGATCGGCCTGTCCGCCAACCTGCGCAAGATGGCCGCCACCGGCGCGCGCCCGATCCTGCTGGGCCTGGGCGTATGGGCGGCGGTGTCGGTGAGCAGTCTGCTGGTACAGCTGGCGATCGGTCAGTTGTAAGAACGGGGCGAGGCCTCAGGCCTTGCCCTGTTCGACCAGTGTCAGCGCGACCTTGTCGCGCAGATAGACCGGCAGCGCCAGGTCCGGCGCGAGGGCATGACCGGCGCGGAACTCGCGCACGGCCAGTTCCGCCACGTGCCGTGCCTGCGGATAGGCATGGCCGCGCTCGGACAGCACCGGCGCGGCGATCCGCCCGCGCAGTACTCCGCCATATGTCGCCCAGCCCGTGCCGACCACGTGCCAGCCCGAGACCGCCGGCAGCACGAGCTGTTCCGGTGCACAAACCCGTTCCTCGTCCAGCGCGACCAGCCCGCCCTGGTCGTCGCGCGCATAGCAGGCCGCGTAGACCTCGCCCATGCGTGCATCGATCACGGCCAGCATCGCCCCCTCGCCTTCCGGCGCCTCGAGTGCCAGCGCCGCCAGCGACGACACCGTCACCACCGGCCGGTCCAGCGCCAGCGCCATGCCTTGCGCCAGCGAAATGCCCAGTCGCACGCCAGTGAACGCACCGGGCCCGCGGCCGACGGCGATCGCATCCAGCGCGTGGCGCCCCAGACCGGCCTCAGCCAACAGGCTGTCGGCCATGGGCAGAACCAGTTCGGCATGACGGCGGGGAGCGATGTCGCTGCGGGCCGCCACCTGGTCGCCGTGAACCAGGGCAACGGAGCAGGCTTCGGTGGAGGTTTCGATGGCAAGCAGATTCATAGGGGCACCATAGTAACGGCTGGCGTCATGCCAGGTCGCCCATCAGAGCGCCGGCGCAAGGCCGGCGGCGGGCGCCGAGCGGCCGGTTCGGGGCACGACGGCGGCGCCTTGGGGCGCCCGCGCCCCTTTCTCGTTGTCTGTGTCGATTTCCTTCCGCGCCGTTCGTCGCCTAGGCAAGAAACCACCGACCAGACAGGAGATACCCATGCGCTTCATGCTGATCGTCCGTGCCACCAAGGAGTCCGAAGCTGGCGTGCTGCCCAGCGAAGAACTGCTCACCGCGATGGGCAAGTACAACGAGGAGCTGGTCAAGGCCGGCATCCTGCTTGCCGCCGAGGGTCTGCATCCGAGCTCGCGCGGCGCCCGCGTGCGCTTTTCCGGCAACCAGCGCACCGTGATCGACGGCCCCTTCACCGAGACCAAGGAGCTGATCGCCGGGTTCTGGCTGATCCAGGTGAAGTCGCTAGAAGAAGCGATCGAATGGGTCAAGCGCTGTCCCAATCCGATGAACGAAACATCGGACATCGAAATCCGCCGCGTCTTCGAAGCCGAGGACTTCGGCGCCGAATTCACGCCGGCATTGCGCGAGCAGGAAGAACGCCTGCGTGCCGAAGTCGCCGCTCGCGCCGCGAACTGACTTCCGTCCACCCACCTGCCAGGGGCCTACGTCCATGATCGTCCAGCCTTACCTCCATTTCGAAGGTCGTTGCGATGAAGCGATCGAGTTCTACAAGCAGGCGGTCGACGCCAAGGTCGACATGCTGATGCGCTACAAGGACAGCCCGGTGGAGCCGATGGAAGGCTGCACACCGCAGGCCGGCTTCGAGGACAAGGTCATGCACTCGGCCTTCCGCATCGGCGAGACCATGGTGATGGCCACCGACGGCTTCAACACCGGCAAGACCAACTTCAGCGGCTTCTCCCTGTCGCTCACCTGCGCCAACGACGCCGAGGCGAAGAAGCGCTTCGACGCACTGGCCGACGGAGGCCAGGTGACCATGCCGCTAGGCAAGACCTTCTTCACCTCCAGCTTCGGCATGCTGACCGACAAGTTCGGCGTGAACTGGATGGTCCTGACGATGCAGCAGTAAGAGCCCAGGATGGGCCCCTTGCCCTCCAGAATATTGCAGAGAGCACGGGGGGATGTGAGGGTACGGCCGGAACGATGCCGTCCGTCCCTCCCATCCGAAGGAAGAAAGCTTTCGCTCGTCGTCTTGCTTCCTGAGACGCCAGGGTGCTCTGATCGGCGCCCATGACCGCCTCCGATATCCATCGCACCATCGATGCCGTCTGGCGCATCGAATCGGCCAAGCTGATCGCCGGCCTCGCCCGCATGGTGCGCGACGTCGGCCTGGCAGAAGAATTGGCCCAGGACGCTCTGGTCGCGGCGCTGGAGCAGTGGCCCACGGGCGGCGTGCCGGACAACCCCGGCGCCTGGCTGATGACCACCGCCAAGCACCGCGCGATCGACCGCCTGCGCCGCCACAAGCTGCAGGAGCGCAAATACGAGGAAATCGGCCGCGACCTGGAGCTGGATCAGGAGCCGGCCTATTCCGAGGTGGAACTGGCCGCCGACGACCATATCGGCGACGACATGCTGCGCCTGGTCTTCACCGCCTGTCACCCGGTGCTGTCGATGGAGGCGCGCGTCGCACTCACGCTGCGCCTGCTCGGTGGCCTCACCACCGATGAAATCGCGCGCGCGTTCCTGGTACCCGAACCCACCGTCGCCCAGCGCATCGTTCGCGCCAAGCGCACGCTGGCCGAAGCGAAGGTGCCCTTCGAAGTGCCGCGCGGCGACGAGCTGACCGAACGCCTCACCGCGGTGCTCGGCGTCATCTACCTGATCTTCAACGAGGGTTACTCGGCCACTGCCGGCGACGACTGGATGCGCCCGGCGCTGTGCGACGAGGCATTGCGCCTGGGCCGCGTACTGGCGGAATTGATGCCACGCGAACCGGAGGCCCACGGACTGGCCGCGCTGATGGAGATCCAGGCCTCGCGCGCCAAGGCCCGCACCGGCCCCACCGGCGAGCCGATCCTGCTGCTCGACCAGAACCGCGCGCAATGGGATCGCCTGCTGATCCGCCGCGGCCTCGCCTCGCTCGAACGTGCCGAACGGCTATCCGAACAGCGCGGTATCTACACCAGCCAGGCCGCGATCGCGGCCTGCCACGCACGCGCGCGCACGCCCGAAGCCACCGACTGGCGGCGCATCGCCACCCTGTATGCCGAGCTCGCGCAGATCGCGCCTTCGCCGGTCGTCGAGCTCAACCGCGCGGTGGCCGTGTCGATGGCGGCGGGGCCGGCGGCCGCACTGGTCATCGTGGAGGGGCTGGTCAACGAGCCGTCGCTGAAGAGCTATCACCTGCTGCCGAGCGTGCGTGGCGACCTGCTGCGCAAGCTCGGCCGCACGGAAGAAGCAAAGCGCGAGTTCGAGCGCGCCGCCTCGCTGACGCGCAACGCGCGCGAAAAAGAGCTGCTGCTGGAGCGCGCCCGCGCGTGCGGAGAGGCGTCCTGAGCAGGTTGCGCTAACCCGTCACCGCTTCCGCGGCTTCACCGAAGAAGGCCTGCACGTCCGTGAATGCCTTCGTTCGCGGCATCGGCGGCAGGCTGGCCATGAACAGTCGACCGTAGCCTTTGGTGGTCAGACGCGGATCGCACAGCACCAGCACACCGCGGTCATGCACGTCACGGATCAGCCGCCCCACCCCCTGTTTCAGCGCGATCACCGCACTGGGTACCTGCCAGCCCATGAAGGGATTGATGCCGGCCTGCTCCAGCGCATCCAGGCGCGCCTGCAGCACCGGATCGTCCGGCGCGGCGAACGGCAGCTTGTCGATCACCACCACGCTCAGCGCTTCACCCGCCACATCCACGCCCTCCCAGAAACTGGCCGCACCGAGCAGCACACCGTGCCCGCTGGCGCGGAAATCCTCCAGCAGGCGATGGCGCGGCGCCGTGCCCTGCACGAACAGCGGCCAGGGCGTGCGCCCTTCCAGCAGTTCGGCCGCACGTCGCAACGCGCGATGCGACGTGAACAGCAGGAAGGCGCGGCCATTCGAGGCATGCAGCACCGGCAACACCGCTTCGACCACCTGCTCCGTGTAATCGCGCGCCGCCGGATCGGGCAGGCCCGCAGGGAGGTAGCAGAGCGCCTGGCGCTCGTAGTCGAAGGGGCTTTCCAGGCTCAGCGTCTGCGGATCGTCCAGGCCCAATTGCCGCTCGAAGTGATCGAACCGCCCCGCCACCGACAACGTCGCCGAGGTATGGATCCATGCCGCTTGTGTTTGCTCGCGCAAGGCACGCATGGGCGCCGCCAGATCCAGCGGTGTCGCGTGCAACGCGAAGCCGCGCGGGAACGTTTCGTACCAGCGCACATCCTGCTCGTCCGCCTGTTCGGCGATGCGGTCCAGCCGCTCGCTGTACAGCGCCGCGCGCTCGTGCGCGTTGGCGAAACCGCGTGAGCGCTCCGCCTGCGACGCCAGCACATCGGCGAGCGCGGCGAGCAGTTCGCGCACATCGTGCATCGCCACGCGCACCGCCGCGGCGTTTTCCAGCAGATGGAACGGTCCGCGATCCGGCAGGGGATCCATCGCCAGGCGCAGCTTGCGCACGGCATCCTGCAGCGCCTCCACCGGCTCCAGCACCACGCTGATCGCACCGGTGATGCCATTGCATTCGCCCAGCGCATCCTGCGCCAGCTCGGTGAGCTGGCGCGCGCTGATGCTTTGCGAGAAGAACTGGCCGGCCAGCTCCGGCACCTGATGCGCCTCGTCCAGGATGAAAGCCTGCGCGCCGGGCAGAATCTCGCCGAACCCTTCCTGCTTCAGCGCCAAGTCGGCGAACAGCAGATGATGGTTGACCACGACCAGATCGGCTTCCTGCGCCTCGCGCCGCGCTTTCACCACATGGCAGTCGTCGAAGAAGGGGCATTCGGCACCGAGGCAATTTTCCGGCGTGGAGGTGACGCGCGGCCACATCGGCGACTCCTCCGGCACCTCCGCCAGCTCCATGCGGTCGCCATGGCGCGTGCGTGCCGACCAGGTACGGATCGCCGCCAGCTGCGACGCCTGCACGCGATCGAACGTGGCGCCTTCGCGCACCGTCTGGTCGAGCCGATAAAGGCACAGGTAGTTGGCCCGCCCTTTCAGCAACGCCATCTTCAGGCGCGCGCCCAGCACCGAACGCACTTTGGGCAGGTCGCGGAAATAAAGCTGATCCTGCAGCGCCTTGGTGCCGGTGGACACGATCACCCGTTCGCCCGACAGCAGGGCCGGCACAAGATACGCATATGTCTTGCCGGTGCCGGTGCCCGCCTCGGCGATCAGTGTCTCGCGCTCGGCGATGGCGTGCTGCACGGCGCGCGCCATCGCCTGCTGGGCGGCGCGCGGCGCGAAATTGGGCAGTTCACGGGCGAAGGGGCCCTCCGCGCCGAGCAGCGCGGAAACATCGGAATCGGTCATGAGCAAAGTATGGCCGAGCCGGGCCTGCCCCGGCGAGTGGAGACGCCGTGAAACGACCGCAGCCGTAGGGCGTAAGGGATTCCCTACGACGCAAAGACGGCCTGTACTGAGCGAATGGTGGATCGCGCGCATGTGTGTAACGGCGCCATGATCGCCGCCGCTGTGCGCTTCCCATAGCGCCGCGAGACCGCCCATGCCATCGAGCGCATGTCGCTCGCTTTCGTCCCGGGTCGTACCGCAGGTTCCGGCGGTGCGGACGGCCCGACTCAAGCTCATTGCCGGACCTTCGGAGGGAAACGCCATGAACACTTTGACCCGTTCCTCAAAGTTCGCCCATGCAGTGCTGGAAACGCAGCACCAGAGTGCCGAACGCGTCCATGCCATCGTCGATCAGATCCTGAAGCTGGGCGGTTGCCCGAACTGCGGTCGCGCCGCCATCTTCCAGATCGACTTCGTCACCGACCCGCCGCCGGATCTGGCCAAGCAGGGCGTGGCTTCGATCCACCTGCAAGGCTTCTGATCGCCGCCATGCCAGCGGCCGCGGATGCATGCATCACCACGCCCCGGCACGCCGGGGCGTTTCCGCGCCCGCTCGGTATCGGCTTCAACTATTTCGCGAGCCTCCCGGAATCGGTGTACGACACAGGCTTGCTGGACTTCGTCGAAGTCTCGCCGGAGATGCTATGTGGCCAGCGGCGCGACGCGCAGGGGACGCACCTGGCGTTGATCCCCGCTCGCCTGGAACGCGCCCGCCGCACCTGCGCGAACCTGCCCATGACGGTGCATGGCGTCGAACTGTCGATCGGCTCGGCACACGGTTGGAATGCCGCTTATGTGCCGATGCTCGATGCACTGCAGACCGAGTGGCCGTTCTTGTGGCACAGCGAACACCTTTCCTTCCAGACGTTCGCCGACGCCAGCGGCGCAGAGGTCGCCATCGGCACGCCATTGCCACTCCCCATGACGCGCGAAGCAGCGGATCTGGTCGCCACGCGCGCCAGCGAACTGCTGGAGCGCTACCGCGTGCCGTTCCTGCTGGAGAATCCCGCGCACTACCTCGATTGCCTGCCGTGCGACGACGGCATCGACGACGAGTTCGCGCTGATGAACCGGATCACGTCATCGAGCGGCTGCGGCCAGCTGCTCGACCTGCATAACCTGTACTGCAATGCGCTCAATCGGCGCTTCGATGCATTCGCCGCTGTCGAACGCTTCGACCTGTCGCGCGTTGTGGAGATCCACATTGCCGGCGGATCGTGGCATGCCGGCTACTGGATGGACGCGCACGATGGCGTTCCGCCAGAACCGGTATGGGACTTGCTCGAACATACCTTGCCGCGTTGCCCCAACCTGGCCGGTGTGGTTTTCGAGCTCTTGGAGATGCACGCGCTGCGCATGGATGTCGCCACGATCGTCGATACGCTGGAGCGGCTTCGCCGCGCCTGGAATCGTCGTGATGTCGCACAGTTGCGGCGCGACCATGCGGCTGCGTGACTTCCAGAACCGGCTGGGCCATGCGCTGCGCGATCCGGCGGACGCTGCAGGCGAACCGGCGCCAGAGCGGGACATTCCCATCGCTGCCTTGCTGGACAGCCCGGGCTTCGCCTTCACTCGCACGATCCGGCGCTCATGGTGCGAAGGCCGCGCTGCGGCGATGGCGCGGGCAACGCTGGGGACCTTGCCGGCGTCCCGGGTGCAGGAACTGCTGCGGGAGTGGATCGATCGTGGCGGCGGGCGCGACAGTTTCGCGCCGGATGAAGCCCTGCGCTTTCTCGACTACCTGGCCGAGCACTTGGCGGACGACCCGCAGGTCGCGGAGCTTTGCCGCATCGAACGGGCAATTCGCCTGGCAACGAACGGTATGCCTACGTTCCGGCCGCCGACCAGGCTGGCGCCCGGCACGCTCGTGGGACGCGGTGCCTGGGCGACCCTGCTGACGCTCGCCGATTCGGAGCCAGTGATGTTCTTCGCGCCGGGCCTGCCTCGGCTATGTCGTGATGCCGACACCGCCGAACAGGAACTGTGGGCAGCACTGATCGCTCCCATGACCCTGACGGTCGCATCGCGTTACGCGCCAGGCATCACCGTTGCCGACATGCTTGATGCTGGCATCATCGAGGCGATCGGCCCCGACTGTTGATGCGGCACCGGTCCCTGGCGCCTCAAGCCCCCTTCAGTAACGCGGCACGCCTTCCACGTGGCACTGCTTCACCCACTTGCCCGCGGTGGCGGCAGCCGTCTCGTCGCCGGCGCGCTGGCGCAGCTCCGCGATGGTCTGCCAGTTGCGCGCGCACAGCGGGCCCAGGCGCGGACCGATCTCCCACGACTTGCGCGCCAATTGCTCCGCGGTGTTGTAGTCCTTCAGGCGGATCGCCAGTTCGGCGCGGTCCTGCATCAGATCGGGCGAATTCGGGCTGAGCTTCATCGCCTGGTCGAGCTTGGCCGCGGCGGCGTCGATCTGGCCGGTGCGCACTTCCGCCTGCGCGGCATCCTGCAGCGAGGCCACGCCCGGATCGCGCAGCGGATTGACGTCGATCACCGACTTTTCCTTGTCGCCCGCGGCCTGGATCGCGGCCAGGATGTCGCTGTCCGAACGCGTCGGGCGCGTCGCTTGCGACGGCGCGCTGGGCTGGTTGCAGGCGGCGAGCACGAGCGTGCCCAGCACGGTGCAGGCAAGGAGCGGACGGCGGAAACGACGGTACGACATGATCAATCTCGGATAGGTGCGGTGGATGCCGGCGCCGGCGCATTGCTGTCGCTGCCGCCGAACCAGTTCTGTACGCGCTGCCAGAAGCAGCCTTCGGAATCCTGCGCAAGGGTACCTGCAACGACGGGGATCTGGCGCGCGCCTTCGCAGGACGGATCGGTGCGCTTGCCGTCGGCCGGATTGATCCAGGCCATCTCCAGGCCTTCGCCCGGCGCGGCCGGCAGCGGCCTCGACGGCAGCTTGCGGAACAATTCCTGCCATGCGCGCAGGCTGCCGGTAGCGCCATACAGGCCGCTGGGCTTGTTGTCGTCGCGCCCCATCCAGAACACCGCCAGGTGGTCGGCGGTGAAACCCGCGAACCAGCTGTCGCGCATCTCGTTGCTGGTACCGGTCTTGCCAGCGGCGTTGAGGTTGGGCAGGGTCTTGCCGATGGCCGCCGCGGTGCCCGAGCGCACGACCTGCTGCATGGCCCAGGTCACCTGGCGCACGGCCAGCTGATATTCGCCGTTGCCGGTCTTCACTTCATAACGCTTGATGGTCTTGCCGTTGGCATCGACCACCCCACGCACCGCTACCAGCGGCAGTGCATGGCCGTCCGCGGCAATGTACTGGTACAGCTGGGCCACCTGCAGCGGCGGGATGCCCTGCGCGCCGAGCAGCAGCGAAGGACTGGGGTTGACGTCGGTCAGGCCGAACGACTCCAGGAATGCCTTGATGCGCGGCAGTCCCACTTCCAGGCCGAGATGGATCGTCGCCAGGTTCCACGAATGCACCAGCGCATCGACCATCGGCACCGAGCCATGCACGTCGCCTTCGTCGTTCTTCGGCGTCCACTGCGTGCCGTCGGGCTGGCGCATGCTGATCGGCGTGTCTTCCACCGGCGAGCCGAGGTTCCAGCGCTCCGGCTGCGCCAGCGCCACCAGATAGACCAGTGGCTTGATCAGCGAGCCGATCGAACGACGGGCATCGATGGCACGATTGAAACCCTGGTCGCCCGGATCCTTGCTGCCGACGATCGCAAGCACACTGCCAGTTTGCGCGTCGGTGACCACCGCCGCCGCCTGCGCTGCCTCACCGCGCTTGCCCAGGCCGCTCATCGCCGTGGTGATGCCTTGCTCGGCGTACAGCTGCGCGGCGGGATCGAGCGTGGTGAAGATGCTCAGGTTGCCGGCGCTGAGCGTGGCGTCGTCGAAATCGTTGGTGATCTGTGCGCGCACCAGCTGCATGAACGCCGGGAAGCGGTTGTGCGGCAGCGAGCCGTTGCTGACGATGCCCAGCGGGGTAGCTTCGGCGGCCTTCGCTTCCGCGGCCGTTATCAGGCCTGTGGTGGCGAACTGTTCGAGCACCAGGTTGCGGCGCGACAGCGCGCGGTCCGGGTAGCGCCGTGGATCGTAATAGCTGGGACCCTTCACCATGCCGATCAGCAGCGCCATCTCCTGCGGACGCAGGTCTTCCATGCGACGGCCGAAGTAGAACTCGGAGGCAGCGGCAAAGCCGTGCACGGCCTGGCTGCCCTGCTGACCCAGGAACACCTGGTTGACGTAAGCCTCCAGGATGCGGCCCTTGTCGTAATGCGCTTCGATCAGGATCGACATCAGCGCTTCGTTGAACTTGCGCGTGAAGTTCTGATCGCGATCCAGGAACAAGTTGCGCACCAGCTGCTGGGTCAGCGTGGAACCGCCCTGCACGGTATGCCCGGCACGCAGATTGGCGAAGCTGGCGCGCAGGATGGCCGAGAAATCGATGCCGATATGATGCTTGAAGTCGCGATCCTCGACCGCCTGCAGGCCTGCCACCAGCAGCGGCGGCACGTCGGCCAGGCGCACGATGCGGCGTTCTTCCTGCTGCGAGCCATATACGGTGGCGATGCGCGCCGGATCCAGATGCGCCGTTTCCACCGTCTTGCCGCTGGCCGCGTCCTTCACCGAGGCCACGCTGCCCTTGCCCAGCGCCAGGCGGATGCGTCGCGGCAGCTCGCCGCCATCCGGGCCGGCGTAACCGCGCGAGGAAATGATGTAGGTCGAACCGTCCTTGGCCCAGGTACCGGCCACCTGGCCGTGGCCGTCGTTGCCATAGCCGGCGAACGTCAGCTCCAGCTCCAGCGCGGCCGGCGTCATCGGCGCGCCGGCCTCGAGCGGCAGCGGGCGGGCATAGACGCGAGTGGGCACGGCGAACACCAGGTCGTTGAAGCGGTCTTGCACCCGCTTGTTCAACACCAGGGTGTACGGCAGCACGAATCCGAAGAACAGACCCAGGCCGATCCAGAAGGGAATGCGCACCCAGGGCCAGATGGCGCTTGCGAACGAGCGAAGTCGGGACAGAAAGGCCAACGCGGAGAATCCTGAACGATAAGGGAGCGATCATAGGGCCTGCTTCCCGGCGCGCATATGAACGCAGAGCGCGGTTTGAGGCGGAAAGATGGCGCCACGCCAACGATCCCGGGATGAGAAGTCGCGGAACCGGGATTCAGCGCCTCGCGTCGAGCCCCCAGCAGGCCGCATCCGGCCGGAACGGCCTTGGCGACAAGCCCAGCAGCGCCTGCAGAGCACCGTTGTCGGCGATCAGATCGCCTTCCAGGCGGCTCAGCGGACCGCGCAGCCGCGGCAACGCATGGCGGCCCAGCCGCAACAGCCAGGCAGGCAACGGTACCGGCACGGTCGCCACCGGAAGGCTGCGGCGCACGCGCGCGAACATCTCGCCTGCGCGCAGCCGCTCGCCGCCGCCCAGCGGAATCACCTTGCCCGCCGCCTCCGGTGCGTCCAGCGCCGCCAGCACGGCCTGCGCGATGTCGTCGGCATGCACCGGCTGGCGCATGCCGCTTCCGGCGGGCAGCGGAAAGACCCGTGTCCGCATCGCACGGCGCGCGATCGGAGTGAGGCTTTTGTCCAGGCCCGCGCCATAAACCAGGGTGGGCCGGAAGACCGTCCACGCATAACCGCGTTGCGCGCAGACCTCGGCCAGGGCGGCCTCGGCATCGCGCAGCTGCCTGGCCAAGGCGCGTTCCGCCGGCACCTCGGACTCGCGCTTGCTCTCCGCGCTCATGGAACTGGTGGCGATCACCCGCGGCGCGTCGATCGGCGCCGTGCGCAGCCAGTCGGCCATGCCCAGCAAGGGGCCAAAGCTGACGATCGCCGAAAACGCGCCTGTTGCCGGCACCGCGTCCGGCAAGTCGCCGCAAAGCCAGGTCGCCTCCGCGCTTTCGCGCGGGCGCCGGCTGACCGCGACGACCTCCGCGCCGCGCTCGCGCAGGCGAGGCAACAGAAAATGACCGATCTGGCTGCTGGCGCCGAAGACGAGTACGCGCACGGACCGCCTCAGCCGCCTGCCTGCAGGCGAGCCGCGATGCTGGAGACCCGCGGATTCGCCGGCGCCAGCTTGCGCGCGTGGTCGAGCGCCTGCGCGGCGCCCGGTCGATCGCCGCCGGACAAGCGTTCCTCGGCCTGGTCCATCCAGGCGTTCGCCAGTCGCTGGCGCAGTTCGGCTTGTCCCGCTTCGCCGGGCGCGAGATCGCCCAGATCAGAAAGACGTTCGCCGGCCTGCTGCAGATTGCCGTTGGCCAGGGCCTGGTTGAACTGCTGCACCACCAGCGCCGGCAGCTTCTGCAGGCCATGACGGGCCGCTTCATTGTTGCCGTCGATGGCCAGCGCTTGCCGGTACAAGTCGTAGGCGCTCTCGCCCGGCGGCAACATGACATTGCCGCGCCGCGCGGCGCCCTCGGCCTGACGCACCAGGCGGGCCAGTTCCGCGCTTTGCTGCGGCGTCAGCGCGGCGTGCATGTCGGCCTGCGGCGGTTCGCCGGCTGCCGTCACGGCGCCGGCGGAGCGAGCCGCGTCGGACAGGTGCGCACGGGCCGCGGCCAGTTCAGCGGACTTCGGCGCCAGCTCGGCCGCCTGGTCGAGCAGGCGCGACGCCTGCGCGCTGTCGCCACTGTCCAGCGCCGCATTCGCCTGCACCACCAGCGCCTGCGCCACCTGGCCCAGGCCCGCTTTGGCCTGCGCATTGTCCGGATCGAGCGTCAGCGCCTGCTTGAAATGCGCCAGCGCGGTGTCGCTGCCTTCGCCGGTGATGCGGCCGGCGCGCAGCGCCGCCTGGCCCTGGCGGATTGCCTCCGAGAGCTGACCGTCGTCTTCCTTCTGGTCCTGCACCAGGGCGGCGCGCAGCGAAGGCAGCTCGCCATAGTTGGGCAGCAGCGCGGCGAGGCGGTCGACGCTGGCGCTGGCAGCCTCGCGATTGCCCTCTTCCACGGCTTTGCGCACCTGCGCGGCGAGCGCATCACCCACCTTGTCCAGTCCATGCGCCGCTACCGCGTTGCCGGGTTCGGCGGCGAGGATGCGCTTATAAAGCGCCCCGGCTTCCTCCGGCTTGCCGTCCGCCATCGCCTGCTGCGCCTGGTCGACCAGTGTCCCGGCCTGGAACGTGGCCCCGCGCGCCTTGGCGATGGACTGCGCCAGACGGTCCACGTCGCTGCCCCCGCCGAGCAGCTCGCGTGCCGCATTCATGGCCTGCTCGGCTTCATCCAGCTTGCCGGCGGCGAGCGCGGCATCCGCCTTGCCCACCTCGGCCAAGCCGACCTTGCGCAGACCGTCGCGCGCGCGGTCGTTGTCGGGTTCAAGCGCGCGCGCCGCCTCGAACAGTTCGCGCGCGCTGGTGCCGTCGTTGCCATCCAGGCGGCCATCGCGCAACGCCTGCTCGGCGCGGCCGAGCACGTCGTTGAGTTCCGTGGTGGGCAGCAGGCCGCGCAGGCGATCCTGCTGCTGCCAGAACGTCACGCCCAGCCCGATCGCGACCAGCAGCAGCACCGGCCAAAGCCAGCCGCGCCGGGAAGGACGCGCATGCCCGCCGGTACCGGCGGATGGCGCCGACCGGCGCTGCCCGGCATCCAGGGTGACCCGGGGAAGGCCGTCGTCGGCCTTCGGCCGGGGCGAGTCGTCCAGGTGATCGAGATCGCCCAGGGTGGGTTCCGTGCGCCCCTGCGGATCGTGTTCGTGCTGGTCTTTGCGTCCGTTCATGGTCCACGCATCGGAGTTGACCGCGCGAGCTTAGCACTGCGCCATGACGTTGCTATCTGCCGCAAAGGCTTGCCGTCAGCCGCCGCGAACGCGCCGCGCGTCCACCACGTTCGGCAGTACCGCCAGGCGCCCAAGCAGGGTGGACAGCTGCTCGAAGTCGCGCACGCGCAGCGTGAAGCGCATCTCCACTTCGCCGGTACGCACGAATACCCGACTGGACGAGGCGATGATGTGCGTCCCCGAGTTGCTGATCACGCTGGTAACGTCTTTCTGCAAGCCCTTGCGATCGTAGCCACGCAGCTCGACGTCCACCTCGTACGCCTGCGCCGACGCCTTGCCCCACTCCACCTCGATCACCCGATCCGGGTCGCGCTTGGCCAGCCGCGCCAGGCTGGCGCAATCGGTGCGATGCACCGACACGCCGCGGCCGCGCGTGACGAAGCCGCGTACCGGATCGCCCGGCAATGGCTGGCAGCACCGCGCCAGCGTGGTGAGCAGGTTGCCCACGCCCTCGATGCTCAATGCCGTGTGATCGAGCGTGTGGTGGCGAGAGGCCACCGGCAACGACGATTGGGTCGTCTCCGCGGGTGGCGGCGCCTCCGCTTCCTGCAACGCGCGCGCGATCTGGCCTGGCGAGATCTCGCCGAGGGCCAGCGCGACCAATACGTCATCCATCTGCTTCAGATGGAAATGCGCAGGCAACTTGGTCAGATCCGGCGATGACAAGGCCAGGCGCTTCAACTCGCGCTCGAACATGGCACGCCCCGCCGCGAGATTGGCGTCGTGCGCACTGCGTCGGAACCAGGCGCGCACCTTCTCCCGCGCACGCGCCGTGTGCAGATAGCCATGATGCGCGGACAGCCAGTCGCGGCTCGGCTCGGCGACTTTCGCGGTGAGGATTTCCACGCGGTCGCCGCTGTGCGGCTGATAGGTCAGCGGCACGATGCGCCCGTTCACCTTGGCGCCGCGGCAACGGTGGCCCACTTCCGTATGCACGTGATAGGCGAAATCCAGCACGGTGGCGCCGCGCGGCATGTCCACCACTTCGCCACGCGGCGTGAGCACATAGACGCGGTCTTCCATCAGCTCGGTGTGGAGTTCCGCGGCGAGGTCGCCCTCGCTTTCCGCCTTGGGCTCGAGCAGGCGGCGCATCCAGGCGATCTTCGCCTCGAATTCGCTGTCGGCGCCGCCGCCTTCCTTGTAGCGCCAGTGCGCGGCCACGCCCAGCTCGTTGACGCGGTGCATCTCGTGCGTGCGGATCTGCACTTCCAGCGTCTTGCCGCGCGGGCCGATCACCGCCGTATGCAGCGAGCGATAGTCGTTGCCCTTCGGGCGCGCGATGTAATCGTCGAACTCGCCCGGCAGGTGCGGCCACAGCGTATGCACCACGCCGAGCGCCGCATAGCAGTCGGCGATGCTGTCGACCAGCACGCGGATCGCGCGGATGTCGTACAGGTCGGAGAACTCCAGCGACTTGCGCTGCATCTTCTTCCAGATGGAATAGATGTGCTTGGGCCGGCCGGCCAGGTCGGCGCGGATGCCGGCGGCATCGAGCGCGCGACGCAGCACATCCAGCGATTCGCCGATGAAGGCTTCGCGATCGGTGCGGCGCTCGTCCAGCAGCTTGGCGATACGGCGGTAGGTTTCCGGCTGCAGATAGCGGAAGGCCAGATCTTCCAGCTCCCACTTCAACTGCCAGATACCGAGGCGGTTGGCCAGCGGCGCGTGAATGTCGCGGGTCAGGCGCGCCAGTTCCATGCGCTCGGCCTCCGGCAGCGCGCTGGCCGCGCGCATGCGCGCCAGTTGCCGCGCCAGCAGCACGAACACGACGCGCAGATCGCGGATGATCGCCAGCAGCAGGCGGCGCAGTCCTTCCGAACCGCTCTGCGCGGACTGCTGCGCATGCAGCGCCCATACCTTCTCCGCCGCCAGCTGCCCCTGTACCAGCCGCTGCAGGTCCGGCGGCAATGTCGATTCGCGCTCGGCCCAGAACGACGGGTCGATCCGCGCCAGCTCGAACCACAGGGCCGAGGCCTGGGTCTGCGCATCGCAGCCGAGCATGCCCAGCAACTCGAGCACATCCGCGCACTCGGCCGCGTGCACGTCACGCGTGGCGCACGCCTCCAGCGCCTGCGCGAAGGCAGGCGGCAGGGTATCGACGCGTTCGCGCCACGGGGCCAGGCTGGACGATGCGGAGGAGGCGGCTTGGACCACTCTGAACATCCTTTGGGAACGTCGCCATTCTAGTACCTGGCGGCCGGCTCTCCGCCGCTCAGCCCAAGGCTTCCAGCGCCCGCGCCAGCCGCTTGGCCGAGACCGGCTCGGCCGTCTTCAGCTCCTGCGCGAACAGCGATACGCGCCACTCCTCGATCAGCCAGCGCAGCTCGGCCAGCTCGGCGGCATCGGCGCCGCCGGCGCGATGCTTGAGGTACTCGCGCCAGTACGGCAGCACCTGCAGCATGCGCTGCTGGTCCTTGGCCGGGTCCTGGCGCAGGCGCTCGGCACGCAGGCGCATCGCCTTGAGGTAGCGCGGCAGGTGCGCGAGCCGCGCGGTCGGCAGTTCGCGCAGGAAGCCAGGCTCCAGCAAATTCGGCAGCTGCTCGCGCAGGTCGTCGTAGCTGGCGCGCGCGAAACCGATCAGGGGTGGCTCCAGCCACGGTTTCATGTCGGCCTGTGCCTCGATGATCGGTTCGGCCAGCTTCAGCCGCTCCACCGCCGCGCCGAACAGGTCACGCGAGAACTGCGTGCGCAGCGCCTCGAACGTGCCGGCCGTGCGTACGTCCAGCGCATGGCGCGCCAGCAGATCGTCGAAGCCGCCCTCCACCAGGTCTTCGCGCAGGCTGTCCACGCTGCCCAGCGGCGCGTACTTCAGCGCCAGCGGATTGGCGATCGGCAGGCGGCGGCGCGCCTGCTTCATGTCGCTGGCCAGCGCGTTGCGCAGCAGGCGCACCACGCCACCGCGATGCGCCTCGCGCGCTTCGTCGCCGCGCTCGAACACGCGCAGCGCGACCGCGTCGCCCAGATCGACCAGCGCGGGGAACGCCATCAGGCCGCCTTCGGAGCGCACCTGCGCGGGGATGTCTTCGAAATCCCAGCTGGTCACATCCTCGCGGGTCAGTTCCAGGTCGGTCTTGCGCGAGAACGCCTCACGCGCCTGCCCTTCCCATTGCCCGCGCAGGGCGCCCAGGTCGCGGCCCGTGGCCAGCGTGCGGCCCTTTTCGTCATGCAGGCGGAAGCGCATGTGGAAATGCGCCGGCAGCGCGGCGGCGTCGAATTCCGTCGCCGCGATGTCGACGCCGGTGGTGCGCTTGAGAAACCCCGCCAGCGCCCGCGCCAACGGCTCATCGCGCGGCGCCTCGGCCTCGACGAAAGCGCGCGCGAAATCCGGCGCTGGCACGAAATTGCGCCGCAGCGCCTTGGGCAGGCCACGGATCAGTTCCGCCACCTTGTCGCCCACCAGGCCAGGCACCAGCCACTCGCAGCGCGCCGCGGGCAATGCGTTGAGCATCGCCAGCGGCAAATGCAGCGTGACACCGTCAGCCTCATCGCCAGGCACGAAGCGGTATTCCAGCCGGTAGCGTTGCGGCCCCGTGTCCAGCGAAGCCGGGAACGCCTTCGGGTCCAGTCCCGCGCCGCCGACCATCACGTCGTCCA
Source organism: Dyella sp. CR10 (assembly GCF_055814425.1). Classification (NCBI taxonomy): domain Bacteria; kingdom Pseudomonadati; phylum Pseudomonadota; class Gammaproteobacteria; order Lysobacterales; family Rhodanobacteraceae; genus Dyella; species Dyella sp. CR10. The sequence continues at coordinate 502,781 of NZ_CP185986.1, read as the reverse complement.
GCGACCAGCGCAGCGCCGCCTGCTCGGCCGGCCGCGCGCGGCCGTACCAGGCATCCAGCGCGCGGCTGCTGGCGATGTCCTGCGGCAGCTTGCCTTCGAAGAAACCGGCCAGCTCGTCTTCGTGCCGGATCAGGCCTTCGCGGCGCTGCTTGGCCTCGATGCCGCGCGCGTCTTCCAGCACGCGCTGGTTGGCGCGCACGAAATCCGCCCGCGCATCGATGTCGCCGCGGGCCAGCGCCTCGCGCACGAAGATCTCGTGCGCGAGCGCAGGATCCTGCTGCTGGAACGTCACCGGCCGGCGCTCGACCAGGGTGAGGCCGAACAGGCTCACCTGCTCGTAAGCCACCACGGTGCCACGCTTGCGCGACCAATGCGCATCGCGGCAGCTGGCCTTCAGCAAATGCGCCGCCTGCTGCTCTACCCATGCCGGCTCCACGCGGGCGCACATCATGCCCCACACCTTGCCGCCGACGTCGAGGATTTGCGCGGCGAAGATCCAGTTCGGCGGTACCTTCGCCAGCGCCGAGCCTGGGAAGACCTGGAAGCGGCGTTCGCGGGTGCCGCGGTAGAGGCCTTTTTCGTCCTTGTGGCCGACCTGGGTGGGAAGACCGGCCAGGAGGCTGCGATGAACGGCCTCATACAAGCGCTGCTCGTCACCCTCACTCCCCTCGGCGTTATGAGGTCGGGGCTCGCGGAAAGGTTTGTTCGGAGCGCCTTTTCTGGCCTGGGGCACCGGCTGGCTCTTTCGCGCCCGCGGCACCTCGCCACGACCGTCTCCCTTGGGAGAAGAGAGCGATAGCGACGCAGGGTTCCACCCCAGCTCCTCGGCGACGAGCAACAACTGCCGATGCAGCTCCCGCCATTCGCGCATCCGCATGAAGCTGAGGAAATGCCGCGCGCACCAGTCGCGCAACTTGGATTGCGTCAGTTCCTGATGCGCCTCGTCGTACGCGTGCCACAGATTCAGCACACCGGCGAAATCCGACTTCGGGTCGGCGAACTGCGCATGCGCCGCGTCGGCCTGCTGGCGCGCGTCGGCCGGGCGTTCGCGCGGATCCTGGATGCTCAGGAAGGCAACCAGCAGCAGCAGCTCGCGCAGACTGCCCAGCTGCTGCGCTTCGACCAGCATGCGCGCCAGCTGCACGTCGATCGGCAGCCTGGCCAGCGTGCGGCCGATGGCCGTCAGCTTGCGCTGGTCGTCGATCGCCGAAATTTCGGCCAGACGGCGATAGCCGTCGGCGACGACGCGCGGATCCGGCGCTTCCAGGAACGGAAAATCGTCCACTTCGCCCAGCTGCAGCGACAGCATGCGCAGGATGACGTTGGCCAGCGAAGAACGCAGCAGTTCCGGGTCGGTATAGGCGGCGCGGCTGGCATAGTCGGCCTCGTCGTAGAGGCGGTAGCAGATACCCGGGCCCACGCGGCCGCAGCGCCCCTTGCGCTGGTCGGCCGCGGCACGCGAGATCGGCTCCACGTGCAGGCGCTCGAGCTGGCTGCGCTGGCTGTAGCGCTTCACGCGGGCCTGGCCGGAGTCGATCACATAGCGGATGCGCGGCACGGTCAGTGAGGTTTCGGCCACATTGGTCGCCAGCACCACACGGCGCTTCGGACCCGGCTTGAACACGCGATCCTGGTCGCCAGCGGAGAGGCGCGCGTACAGCGGCAGGATCTCGGTCTCGCGGTATTGCCGCCGCGACAGCAGCAGATGCGCGTCGCGGATCTCGCGCTCGCCCGGCAGGAACACCAGCACGTCGCCGCGCGGATCGGCATGGGTGATTTCGTCCAGCACCGCGCCGATGTGCTCGGCGCTGCCCTGCTGCATGTCGCGGCCAGCGCGGCGCTCGCCCAGTTCGTCGAGCGAGCGCCAGCGCACTTCCACCGGATATGTGCGCCCTTCCACCGACACCACCGGCGCACCGCCGAAATGCTCGGCGAAGCGTTCGGTGTCGATGGTGGCGGAGGTGACGATGATCTTCAGGTCCGGCCGCTTCGCCGCCAGGCGCCGGAGGTAGCCGAGCAGGAAGTCGATGTTGAGGCTGCGCTCGTGCGCCTCGTCGATGATCAGCGTGTCATAAGCCGACAGCCAAGGATCGCCCTGCGTCTCGGCCAGCAGAATGCCGTCGGTCATGAACTTGACCAGGCTGCGCTCGGAGACCTGGTCGGTGAAGCGCACCTGGAAACCGACCTGGTCGCCGAGCTGGGTGCCCAATTCCTCGGCGACGCGGCGCGCCACCGAGCGCGCGGCCAGCCGGCGCGGCTGGGTGCAGCCGATCATGCCGGCTTCGCCACGGCCGGCGGCCAGGCACAGCTTGGGCAGCTGGGTGGTCTTGCCCGACCCCGTCTCGCCGGCGATCACCACCACCTGGTGCTCGCGGATCAGCTTGATGATGTCGTCGGCGCGCGCCGTGATCGGCAGCGATTCGTCCAGCCGGATCGCCGGCTTGGCCTCGGCGCGGGCGCGGCGTTTCGCCGCGGAGCGCTCGATGTCGGCCGCCAGCGCCGTCAGCCGGGTTTCGTCGGCGCGGCGTGAAAGACCGCGCCAGCGCCCCAGCAGGCGGCCGAAATCGCGGCTGGAAACCCCGTCCAGCGCCTTGCGCAACGCGCGCAGGCGTGTGTCGGGCGAAGGACCGGGTACGGTGGGGGAGGCAGGTGTATCGCTCATCGGACCGCACATGATAACGGCTGGCGCGCCATAGCTCGCGGCTATCGGCGGCATCGGAAGGATTCATTTCTTCGCTACGCACCCGGCGGCTAAGCTCGATCTCCAGGTTTTCCGCAAAGACATCCGGAAGGAGGAGCCCCATGGCCATCGACATCGGCATCGCCAAGAAGGACCGCGAAGAGGTCGCCAAGCATCTGTCCAAGCTGCTCGCCGACACCTATTCCCTTTACCTGAAGACCCACAGCTTCCACTGGAACGTCACCGGCCCGCAGTTCAACAGCCTGCACGCCATGTTCGAGACCCAGTACAACGAGCTGTGGCTGGCCGCGGACGAGGTGGCCGAGCGCATCCGCACCCTGGATGTGTTCGCCCCCGGCTCCTACAGCCAGTTCGGCAAGCTCACCACCATCAAGGAAGAATCCGGCGTGCCGGATTGGAAGGAGATGGTCTCCCAGCTGGTCGAGGGCCACGAAATCGCCGCCCACACCGCCCGGCAGGCCATCAAGGTGGCCGACCAGGCCGGCGACGAAGGCACGGCCGACATGGTCACCGGCCGCCTGAAGGAGCACGAGAAGACCGCCTGGATGCTGCGCTCCTTGCTCAAGTGATGATCCCGGGGCGAGGGGCGCTCCCCTCGCCTTCCCCCTGACCTCGCGCTGACCACCTGGGGCAAGCCTTTATTGAGCCGGCCGCCCCGGCTCGGTAAGCTCCCGGGGCTTTAGCGCCTCGTGTGAGAGGCAACCACGGGGATCGTTCTTGAGCGCCACCGCGTCAGCCACCCGCCACAGCCGGCATCCACTACTTGCAGCCATCGTGCTCGCGCTGATCGTGGCGGCCATGAATATCGGCCTGTGGTGGTGGAGCAACCTTCCCCACGGTCCCGAAGACTGGAAAGGCCCGATCGGCGGCTTTGCCCTGTCCGCCTTCCAGCGCTACCAGAATCCGTTGAAGAACGATTTCCCCAGCGACGAGGAAATCGAAGGCGATCTGAAGCTGCTCAGTCGCTACACCTCGCGCGTGCGCACCTATTCCACCCTGCAGAATCCCCAGGTCTTTCGCCTGGCCGAGCACGAGGGGCTGGATGTGCTGGCCGGCGCGTGGATGGACCGCCGCCTGGACAACAACGAGCTGGAGCTGGAAGCGCTGATCGCCCAGGCGCGCCGCTATCCCAATTCGATCACCCGCGTGATCGTGGGCAACGAGGTGCTGTTCCGCGGCGACCTCACGCCTGAGCAGCTCATGGCCTACGCCGATCGCGTGCGTGCGGCGATCAAGCAGCCGGTGTCGATCGCCGAGCCCTGGCACATCTGGGCCCGATATCCGGAGCTGGCCGAGCATGTGGACTTCATCACCGTCCACCTGTTTCCGTACTGGAACGGCATCCCGCGCGCCGATGCGGTCAAGGACGCAGAGGACAGCTATAAAGCCTTGCAGCAGCTGTTCCCCAACAAGCACATCGTGATCGGCGAAATCGGCTGGCCGTCCAACGGCGACCGCTTCAAGTACGCCCAGCCCTCCGTCTCCGACGAAGCAATCTTCCTGCGCACCTGGTTCAACCAGGCCAAGAAGGACAACATCGACTATTACGTGATGGAAGCCTTCGACCAGCCCTGGAAGGAAAAGCTGGCCGGCCGCACTGAGGCTTACTGGGGCATGTTCAATGCCGACCGCCAGCCCAAGTTCCCGTTCACCGGCCCGGTGACCGAGGACACCGGCTGGCCGTGGAAGGCGCTGGCCGCCAGCCTGCTGGCACTGCTGCCGATGGTCTGGTTCGGGCGCCGCTTCGCGCGCTTCAAGCTGACCGGGCGGTTCTTCTTCGCCGCGCTGATCCAGCTGGCCTGCGGCCTGGTGGTGTGGTCGGCCACCCTGCCCTTCAATTTCTACCTGAGCTGGATCGACTGGACCATGCTGGTCCTGCTGTTCCCGGCGCAGATCGCCATCCTGGCCATCCTGCTGATCAACGGCTTCGAGTTCACCGAAGTGCTGTGGCGCCGCTCGTGGGTACGCCACGCCGGCATGCTGCGCCCCGATCCGCCGGCGAAGCAGCCGTTCGTGTCGATCCACCTGGCCTGCTACAACGAGCCGCCGGAGATGGTGATCGTCACCCTCGATTCGCTGGCCGAGCTGGACTACGAGAACTACGAAGTCCTGGTGATCGACAACAACACCAAGGATCCGGCGATCTGGAAGCCGGTGCAGGAGTACTGCGAAAAACTCGGCAGCCGCTTCCGCTTCTTCCATCTGGAGCCGTGGCCCGGCTTCAAGGCGGGCGCGCTGAACTTCGGCCTCAAGGAAACCGATCCGCAAGCCGACGTCGTGGCGGTGATCGATGCCGACTACGTGGTGCGCCAGGACTGGCTCGCCACGCTCACCGGCCATTTCCACGATCCGAAGGTGGCGGTGGTGCAGTGCCCGCAGGCGCATCGCGACTTCGAGCACAACCGCTTCCGCCGCATGACCGCGTGGGAATACGACGGCTTCTTCCGCATCGGCATGCACCACCGCAACGAGCGCAACGCGATCATCCAGCACGGCACCATGACGATGGTGCGCCGCTCGGCCTTGGAAGGCACCGGCGGCTGGTCCGAGTGGACCATCTGCGAAGACGCGGAGCTGGGCCTGCGCCTGATGCACGCCGGTTACGAGCTGGTCTACGTCGACGAACTGATGGGCAAGGGCCTCACCCCGGCGGACTTCAAGGCCTACAAGAGCCAGCGCTACCGCTGGGCCTTCGGCGCCATGCAGATCCTCAAGGGTCGCTGGGACTGGATGACCAAGAAGGGTCCGCTCTCCGCCGGCCAGCGCTTCCACTTCCTCACCGGCTGGTTCAGCTGGTTCGCCGATGCGCTGCACCTGATCTTCACCCTGATGGCGATCTTCTGGACCGCCGGCATGGTGGCCGCGCCGAAGCTGTTCACCCTGCCAATGCAGTTGTTCCTGATCCCGGTGATCGGCTTCTTCTTCGCCAAGGCGATCTTCGGCATCGTGCTGTACCGCGCCCGCGTGCCCTGCGGCTGGTACGACACGCTGATGGCGTCGCTGGCCAGCATGGGTCTGTCGCATGCGATCGCGCGCGGCATCCTGCACGGCCTGACCCGCGAAAAGACCTCCTTCGTGGTGACCGCCAAGAGCCGCCGCCTCGGCGGCAGCAACTTCGCCGCGTTCGCGCCGGTGCGCGAGGAAATGCTGATGGCGATCGCCCTGCTGCTGTGCGTGGTCGGCATGGGCAAGGCCTACGGCACGTACTACGTGGAAAGCACGCTGTGGATGTTCATCCTCGCCGCGCAGTCCATTCCCTACGTATCGGCCGTCGTCGGCGCCTGGATCGCGCACAAGGCCGGCGACAAGGCCGGCTGATCGTCACGGGAGAGCCTGCGTGAGGCTCTCCCGCAACGCTTCGTTTCAATCCGAGAAACCCGCCCTGTCCATTTGCGGTCAAGCTTCCACCTATTAAGCTGCGTGCTGGCGACGCGTTCGCCTGCCGCCCCATCGGATGGAACCACCGCATGCGCCGAAACCGACGCCTGGGCCTGGCCGCCCTGTCCCTTCTGCTGTTCTGCCCGCTCGCGCAGGCGGGCGTGCAACTGGTGGTGGACGGCGTGGACGACACGCTCAAAGGCCCGGTGATCGCCGGCGTCGAGCTTTCCCAATACGCCAATCGCGACGTGAGCGACGCCCAGGTGCGCCGCCTGTTCGATCGCGCACCGCAGCAGGTGCGCGCCGCGCTGGAGCCATACGGCTATTACGAGGCGAGCGCGGATGGCGAGATCCTGCAGGTCGGCGCCGACTGGCGCGTCACGCTGCACGTGAAGCCCGGCGAGCCGGTCATGGTTACCTCGTCCGAGGTCCGGCTGGATAAGGACGCCGACGACATCCCCGCGATCCGCCGCGCCAGGCGCGCGATCGAGCGACTCAAGGGACAGCAGCTCAATCACGGCACCTACGACAGCGCGCGCGACGCGCTCGGCGCCGCGCTCACCGCCAATGGCTTCCTGGGCGCGCGACTGGTCACCCACACCGTCGAGGTCAACCGCGCCAACCGCAGCGCGCAGATCAAACTCGCCTGGGAGGCGGGCAAGCGTTACCGCTATGGCGAAGTGCATTTCGAGGGCTCGCAGTTCAACGAAGGCTTCCTCGATCGCTACGTGCCGTTCAAGCGCGGCGATTATTTCCAGCAGGACCAGCTGCTCCAGTTGCAGCAGGCGCTCAATGGCGCCGACTACTTCTCCGTGGTCAACGTGCTGCCCGACGTGGACGAGGCCAAGGACGGCGTCATCGACATCACCGTGCAGCTGGCGCCGGCCAAGCGCACCATCTACACCGGCGGTCCGTTCATCGGCACCGATACCGGCGCCGGCGTGCGCGCCGGCATGGAACGGCGCTGGATCAATCGCCGCGGCCACAAGTGGAAGAACGAGCTGGTGCTGGCGCAACGCCTGAAGACGCTGTCCACGCTGTACTCCATCCCCATGCCCGGCGACAACCAGCGCGCCTTCAATTTCGGCGCCAACTTCCGCGATGCCGACACCACGACCTCCAAGGAGCGCACGCTCGAACTGGTCGCCAACGAAAGCCGCCTGTGGCATGGCTGGACGCGCACCATCGGCCTGCACGCGCTGTCCGGCACTTTCACCGTGGGCAAGCGCGCCGGCGAGAACAACGACGCCGAAGGCATCGAGCGCGGCCGCAGCACGCTGTTCTATCCGGAGGCCTCGCTGTCGAAGAAGAAGGCCGATAACCCGACCTTCGTGCGCAACGGCTGGTCCATCGACGTCTACGCGCGCAGCACCGTCGGCACGCTGCTCTCCGACACCAGCTTCAGCCAGATCGCCGCGAACGCGAAATGGATCCGCGCCTTCACCCGCCGCGACCGCCTGATCCTGCGCGGCAGCGCCGGTTACACCTGGACCAACGACTTCAATGCGCTGCCGCCGCAGCTGCGCTTCTTTGCCGGCGGCGACCGCTCGGTGCGCGGCTACGGCTTCGAGTCGATCGGCCCGCGCAACAGCTACGACCGCGTGATCGGCGGTCACAACCTGCTGGTCGCCAGCACCGAGGTCGAGCATTACTTCACGCGCAACTGGGGCATGGCCGCCTTCGTCGACGCGGGCAACGCCTTCAACGGTACCGACTACCGCCCGCGCATCGGCGCGGGCCTGGGCCTGCGCTGGCTCTCGCCGGTGGGCATGATCCGCGTCGATCTCGGTACTCCCGTCCATGACAAGCGCGAGCACGGGGTGGAACTGCACCTCGTGATCGGCCCGGATCTGTGAGGAGCGCACGATGAAATGGCTCAAGCGCATCGCCCTCGCCTTCGGCGTGCTGCTGCTCGTACTCGCCGTCGCGCTGTGGTGGCTGCTGGGTAGCGCCTCCGGCCTGCGTTTCGCGCTGGCGCGCGCCCAGGCGGCTACCAACGGCGCACTCACCGTGCAGCAGGCCGATGGCCGCCTCGTCGGGCCTCTGCGACTCAAGGGCGTGCGCTACGACGACGGCCAGGGCATGGACGTGAAGGTCGCCGACGTCGCGCTGGACCTGCGCGTCTGGCCGCTGCTGCGCAAGCGCGTGCACGTGCTGGACCTGCAAGTGGACGGTGTGGACGTCGCGCTGCCCAAGCCGAAAGAAGAGCAGCCGCCCAGCGAAAGCAGCTTCTCGCTACAGCCGCCGCTCGACATCGTGCTGGACAACGTGCACGTCGGCAGCGTGCGCATCACCCAGGCCGGCGAGCCGCTGTTCCAATCCAGCCGCCTCGACCTCGCCGGCCAGTGGACCGGCAAGGGCGTCGAGTTGCGCAAGCTTTCCCTGCTCGCGCCGGATGGCCATGCCGATCTCAACGGCGCGCTGGTGATCGAGACCGGCGAGAAGGGCGACGGCAGCGCCGGCTTTGCCTGGAAGGTCGCCGGCGTGGACTACGCCGGCACCATCGAAGCGCAAGGCGACGGCAAGCGCATCAAGGCCGACCTCAAGCTCACCCAGCCGACGGCACTGCAGCTGACCGTGGACGCCGCGCAAAGCGGTGACTACGCCTGGAATGCACGCCTGGATGCACCACGCTTTAATCCCAAGCCGCTGCTCGGCGACAGCTCGCTCAGCGCGCTCGGGCTCGCCGTGCAGGGCAGTGGCGACCGCCACGGTGGCGCACTGCAAGGCAAGGTGGAACTCAACGACTACCAGTTGCTGCTGCAGCCCCTGCGCGCACGCTTCAGCGACGACTTCAAGACGCTCGCGCTCGAGCAGCTCGCGCTGGGCTCGCCGCAGATCAAGGGACAACTAGAAGCCAGCGGCACCGTGCAGCTCGGCGCGCAGCCTGTCAGCGGCGACCTGGCCATCAGCTGGAAGGATCTGCTGCTGCCCGCCTCGCTGGTCGGCCAGGACCTGGCCAGCCACGGCAGCCTCAAGGCGCGCGGCAGCGCCGACGCTTTCCATGCCGAGGGCGACGTGGATGTCGGACCGCCCGGCAAGCTGGCCAAGCTCGCGCTCAATCTGGACGGCACGCCGAAGGCGATCAGCCTGCACACGCTGGAGCTCAAGCAGCCGCAGGGCGGCATGCAGGCCAAGGGCACGCTCACCCTGAAGCCGGCGCTGGCCTGGCAGCTGGACGCCACCGCGAACAGGCTCGATCCCGGCCAGCTGCTCGCCGGCTGGAACGGCGCGCTGGATTTCGACATCGCCACCACCGGCACCCTGCCCAAGGACCAGCCGGATGCCACGCTCGAGATCCGCAAGCTCGCCGGCACGCTGCGCGACCGCGCCGTACGCGGCCAGGGCAAGCTGCATCTCACGCCCGAACAGGTCGTGGACGGCACGCTGGACCTCGCCTCCGGCGGCAGCACCATCAAGCTTCAGGCCCGGCCCGGCAGCAGCAACGACATCCAGCTCGACCTCGCCATCGCCTCGCTCGGCGACTGGCTGCCCGATGCACAGGGCCGCCTGCAGGGCGATTTCCGCCTGCGCGGACGCCAGCCGACCTTCTCGCTGGAAGGCGACCTGCAGGGACATGGCATCGTCTATGCGGACCAGGCGATCGATAGTCTTCGCCTCACCGCCAGCGTGCCGGATCTGAGCCATCCCGGCGGCAAGCTCGATCTGGAAACCGGCCGCGCCACCGTGGGCGGCCTGGCATTCAACCGCATCGATCTGCGCGGCGACGGCACCGCCGAGCGCCATGGGCTGACCCTGCAGGCGACCGGCGAGCAGCTATCCACCCGCGTCGCGTTGAACGGCGGCATGAAGGGCAGCGCATGGAACGGCACGCTGTCCACGCTCGACCTGGAGCCCAAGGGCCTGCCCCGCTGGCACCTGCTGCAGTCTTCGCAGCTGGCCTATAACGACGGCTCGATGAGCCTGTCCGAGCTGTGCCTCAGCGCCGGCGAGCCGCAGCTGTGCCTCGCCGCCAGGCAGGACAAGGCCGGCAACCTCGACGCCAGCTACCGCCTGCGCGATCTGCCGTTGGCCTTGCTGATGACCTTCGCCGGACCCGACATGCCGATGCGCGCCGACGGTACGCTCGGCGGCAGCGGCAATATCCGCCGCAACGCGGCCGGGGCGCTCAACGGCTCCGCGTCGATCACCTCCTCGCGCGGCAGCGTCACCTACCTGGAGCATCCCGAGCATCCGCTGCTGGCCTACAGCGATCTCGCCGTGCAGGCACAGCTCAGCCCCGGCAGCCAGAGCGCGACCCTGCGCGCCAGCCTCAGCGACGGCGGCCGTCTGGACGGCCAGATCGCCGTCAACGGCGCACAGCAGGCACTGAGTGGCCAGCTCGAACTGCAGCTGCGCAATCTCGCAGTGCTGGAGCTGTTCACCAGCGAACTGGCCAGCGTGAAGGGCGCCGCCAACGGCAACTTCCGTTTCGGCGGCACGCTGGCGCAACCGCAGGTGATCGGCCAGGCCGCGGTCACCGGCTTCGCCGCCGAAGTGCCCTCCGCCGGCCTCAAGCTCGACCAGGGCCAGCTCACCGTCAGCACCGCCGATGCGAAGCAGTTCCTGATCGGCGGCAGTGTGCGCTCGGGCAAGGGCACGCTGCGCATCGACGGCCATGCCGGGCTCGGCGAGGGCGCGACCGCCGCGATCGGCGTGAAGGGCAGCGAGTTCACCGCGGCCGACATCCCGTCCGTCAAAGTGATCGTCTCGCCCGACCTGCAGATCACCCAGGACGCGAAAGGCATCAACGTCGGCGGCGCCGTCACGCTCGATCTGGCCGATATCGACGTCTCCAAGCTGCCCGGCGCCGGCGCCACCAAGGCCTCGCCCGATGTCGTGGTGGTCGACCAGGAAAAGCAGGCAGAGAAAGCCGCCGCCATGCCCATCACCGCGCAAGTAAAGGTGGATCTCGGGCGCAAGACGCACCTGGTCGGCCTCGGCCTGGATGGCCGACTCGGCGGCACGCTCACCATCAGCGAACGCCCCGGCCGCACCACCACGGGCCAGGGCCAGATCACCGTGGACGGCATCTACAAAGCCTACGGACAGAACCTGCAGATCGAACAGGGCCGCCTCCTGTTCGCCAGCACGCCGGTAGACAACCCCGGCCTGGACATCCGCGCCTCCCGCAAGCTCAATCCCAACGCCACCATCGACGAAGGCCAGAAGGTCGGCCTGATGGTCAGCGGCACCGCACAGCGCCCGATCCTCACCGTGTTCTCCAACCCCGTGATGGAGCAGTCCGATGCCCTCTCCTACCTGATCACCGGCAAACCGCTGTCGCAGGTGAAGGGGGGCGAAGGCGACATGGTGGGCGCCGCCGCGCAGGCGCTGGGTTCGGCGGCGGGCGACCTGCTGGCCAAGAGCGTGGGCAGCAAGCTGGGCATCGACGATGTGGGCGTGTCCAGCAACGAAGCGCTCGGTGGCACCTCCGCCTTCACCGTCGGCAAGTACCTCTCGCCGCGCCTGTATCTGAGCTACGGCGTGGGCCTGTTCGAACCGGGACAGGTGATCACCATGCGCTACCGCCTCAGCCACCGCTGGAACTTCGAGGCGCAGAACGCGACCGATTTCAATCGCGCCAGCCTCAATTACCGCATCGAGAAGTAAGGCTCCGCTCCATTCCGGAGCGGAGCCTGGAACCCGCGACGGCTAGGCCTGGTGCGCGTGGCAGCACCCGCCGGCGTGCCCATACGCGTCGCGCAGCCGTACCCAATCGCCCAACGAGTGATGCGGCCCGTTCTCGTCGCGCCCTTTCGGCATGACGTCGAGAAATCCGTACGCACCGAGAAACTGTTCGCCGCCACGCCCGAACGTGGAATAGGTGTGGAAGATGCGGCCTTCCTCATCTTTGAGGAACACGCTGTCGCCCGAGTAGTCGGCCATCTCGGGACGCTCTTCGCGATAGTTGTAGATCGCCTTGCCGGCCGCCATCTGTTCGGGCGTGAACGAGACCTGGAAGTCATAGTTGAAGTTGCTGCGGTATGCGGACACGAACGGGAACGTCCAGCCCATGCGCCGACGCACCGCCTCGATTTCCTCGATCGGCGCACGCGCGATGGCGACATACGACACGTCGTGGTTTTCCAGATGCACCTGGATGCCTTGCAGATGGTCCACTTCGAACGAGCAGCCGATGCAAGGATTGCGCTGGCCCGGCGCCAGCATGAAGTGCTTCACGAACAGCTGGCTGCGTCCACGGAACAGATCCGTCAGCGTCAACTCGCCCTCGGGGCCATCGAACACGTACGGCTCGGTCACCTCCACCCAGGGCAGCTCGCGCCGCGCGGCGCTGAGCTCGTCCTTCAGGCGGGTGAACTCCTTTTCCTTCGCCAGCAACGCCACCCGTTCTCTGGTCCATGCGTCGCGGGATACCACGCGATGAGTCATGACGATGTCTCCTGTGCAAGTCAGTGCGCCGACACCGGCGCGTCGGATGCGGCATCCATGTCGCGCGGACGGAGCAACGTCGCGCCAAGCGTTGCGCCGAGCGCCGCGAAGCAGGCGCCGGCGAGAAACGCCGCTCGATAACCGGCCAGCAAGGCCGCACCGCGCTCCGCTCCATCGGCCAGCGCCGCGCCGGTCTGCGAAGCGGCCAGGCTCGCCAGCACTGCCAGCCCCAGCGCGCCGCCCATCATGAAAGCGGTATTCACCAGCCCCGAGGCTAGGCCCGATTCCGACGGCTCCACGTCGTTCATCGCCGCCAGCAACACCGGGTTCAACGCGATGCCGGCACCCAGTCCCAGCAGGATCATCCCCGGCATGATGTCGAGCACGTAGTGCCCATCGAGCGGCACGCGCGCGAACAGCAGCAGGCCGGCCGCCGCCAGCGCCAGCCCCACCGCCAGCGGCTTGCGGATACCGAAGCGCATCACCAGCTTCGCGGAGATGCCCAGCGAGAACAGCGCCATGATCAGATTGGCCGGCAGAAAGGCCAGGCCCACTTCCATCGGTCCATAGCCAAGCACCAGCTGCATATAGAGCGCGGAAAGAAAAAACCACGCGAACATCGCCGCCGCCCACAGCACACCCACCGTGTTCGACACGGCGATGTTGCGCCGGACGAACAGGCGCAGCGGCATCAGCGGCTTGCGAACGCGTGCCTCGATCGCGAAGAACAGCGCCAGCAACGCCGCCGCGCAGCCCAGCTCGCCCAGCGTGCGCGCGGATGTCCAGCCGCGCTCGTTGCCATTGACGATGGCGTACACCGCCAGCATCAGCGCGCCGGTCACCGTGATCGCGCCGCTCACGTCGAGATGACGCGTATCGCTCGCGCCCCTGGTGGCCGGCAGCAGCCGCGGCGCGAACACGATCACCGCGATACCGATCGGCAGATTCACCAGGAACACCCAGTGCCAGGTCAGCGTGCTGGTCAGCACACCGCCCAGCATCGCGCCCAGGCTGCCGCCGCCAGCGCATACGAAGCCGTAGATGCCCATCGCCTTGGCGCGGTCGCCCGCCTCGGTGAACAGATCCATGATCAACGACAGCGCCACCGCCGTGACCACCGCGCCGCCCAGGCCCTGCACCGCCCGCGAGGCGATCAGGAAGCCCTGCGTCTGCGCCAGGCCGCAGGCCAGCGATGCCAGCGTGAACAGCGCGATGCCGAGCAGAAAGAAGCGCAGATGGCCATACAGATCGCCCAGCCGTCCGCCCAGCAGCAGAAAGCCGCCATAGGTCAGCATGTACGCGTTCACCACCCAGGCCAGTTCGGTGTCGGTGAACTTCAGGTCGGTTTTGATCGAAGGCAGCGCCACGTTCACGATGGTGGTGTCCAGCACGATCATCAGCACACCCATGCACAGCACCAGCAACGCGATCCAGCGGCGTCGCTCGTGGTGTTCGGCGTGCATCCCGGGGGAAACCTCGTTCGTCATGTTCGGCTCGCTTGTGAGAGAGATGACCGGTGCATCTTGCGCCGGGTTTGTGGGAACGACGAATGTCGAAGGTTGGAATCGACAATTTCGAAAGAACTCTTCTCTCCTCCGGAGAGCACGCGGGAAGAGCACATGGATGTGCTCCGCTTTTCTCGCTCATGAAAGCCGGGTGGAGGAGCGAGGAAGATGGCGGCAAGCAGACGGGGGCCGGTGCTCGCGGAAGAAGCTCTACGAAGCAGGGCACGCTCGAAGGCTCCCGCTTCTACGCTCCGTAGGTCCCCCTCACCCCAACCCTCTCCCCCCCGGGGAGAGGGAGTAAAGGGCATTGCTGCGCCGCGGTTTGACACATCTCATTTAGAACGATTCAAATCGGGCTTCCGCGCCAGGCCACACCCCAGCGCCAGGCGCCTCCAGAGGGGAAACACACGCATGCGCCATCGGGTCCGCACCTTCGCCACGCGCCGTCTGTCATGGGCTCTGCTGCTAGCTCTGCCGCTGGCCCACGCCGCGTCCGACGACGGCTTCTATCGCTCTTTCGAACGAGGCGAACCCGCCCCGCTGGCGGCCAAGGGCACGCTCGCCACCGACGTGACCGGCGGCCCGGATAAAACCGTCGTGCTCACCGCAAAACCCGGCGTCGGCTTCACCGGACTGCGCTCGCTGCATTACCGCGGTCCCGGCGGCAAGGTGCAGGAAGCATCCCTGTTCGACGTGAAGATTCCGGTCGGCGCCAGAACACAGCTGTCCTATCTGCTGTTCCCCGTCACGCATGGCGACGACCTCGCCAATCCGTCGACCTACGCCGCGGTCGACCTGATCTTCGACGACGGCACGCGCCTGTCCGCGCTGCCCGCGCGCGACCAGCGCCGCATCGCCGCCAGCGCCCGCGCGCAAGGCGAAAGCCGCACGCTCTATCCCAATCAGTGGAACCGGCTGGCCATCGACCTGGGCGCGGTGGCCAAGGGCCGCACCATCACGCGCATTCTGCTGGTGCAGGATGGTCCGGCCGGCGCGGTCGAGGGCTTTCTGGATGACCTGCGCATCGCCGATGCACCGGCCGATACCGCGACGCATCCCAGCGATTACGTCATTACCACTCGTGGCACGAACTCCAATGCCGACTTCTCGCGCGGCAACAATTTTCCCGCGGTCGCCGTGCCCCACGGCTTCAATTTCTGGACGCCGGTGACCGATGCCGGCTCCGACTGGATGTACCAGTACCAGCAGCGCAACGGCGACGACAATCGCCCGCGCCTGGAAGCCTTCGCGCTCTCGCACGAACCCAGCCCGTGGATGGGCGACCGCCAGACCTTCCAACTGATGCCGGCCGCGGCGGATGGCGCGCCCAGCGCCAACCGCAAGGTACGTGCGCTGAGCTTCGATCACCACCACGAAGTCGCGCGCGCCGACTATTACAAGGTGACGTTCGACAACGGCATCGTCGGCGAAGTCACGCCGACCGATCACGCGGCGATGTTCCGCTTCACCTTCCCCGGCAAGCGCGGCCAGCTGGTCTTCGACAACCGCACCAGCGAAGGCGGTATCACGCTCGATCCCGCCGGACGCGGCTTCAGCGGCTATTCCGACGTGAAGAGCCGCCTCTCCACCGGCGCCACCCGCCTGTTCTTCTACGCCGAGGCCGATCAACCGATCACCCATAGCGGCCGCCTCAGCGGCGAAGGCCGCGACAGCGTCACGGCATGGATCGGTTTCGACACATCCAGGCACAAGACCGTCAACCTGCGCATCGCCACTTCGCTGATCAGCATCGAACAGGCCAAGCACAACCTCGCGCTGGAAATCGCATCGGACGACAGCTTCGACAACGTGCGCGAGCGCGCGCGCCAGCGCTGGGACGACCAGCTCGGCATCGTCGCTGTGCAAGGCGCCGGCCGCGACGAACTCACCACGCTGTATTCGAGCCTTTACCGCCTGTTCCTGTATCCGAACTCGGCCTTCGAGAACACCGGCAGCAAAGAGCAGCCGGTGTATCGCTATGCCAGTCCGTTCTCTGCGCCGGCCGGCAGCAACACGCCCACGCAGACCGGTGCGCGCATCGTCGATGGCAAGGTCTACGTCAACAACGGTTTCTGGGACACCTACCGCACGGCGTGGCCCGCCTACACCCTGCTCGTGCCCAGGCAGGCCGGCGAGATGATCGATGGCTTCGTGCAGGAGTACCGCGATGCCGGCTGGATCGCACGCTGGTCCTCGCCCGGCTATGCCGACCTGATGGTCGGCACCAGCGCCGACGTCGCTTTCGCGGACGCCTGGCTCAAGGGCGTGCGCAACTTCGACGTGCGCGGCTTCTACCAGGCCGCGCTGAAGGACGCGACCGTGACCAGCCCGGTCGCCGGCGCGGGACGCAAGGGCCTGCAACGCTCCAACTTCAACGGCTATGTCGACACCGGCGTGAAGGAAGGCCTGTCCTGGTCGATGGACGGCTATATCAACGATTTCGCCATCGGCAATCTCGCCGCGGCACTCGCCGCGCAAGGCGACGCCGCCGATCCGTATCGCGCGCACTATGCCGACGACGCGGCGTACTTCCATTCGCGCGCGCAGGATTACACCCACCTGTTCAATCCGGACATCGGCTTCTTCGTCGGCCGTGATGCCAAGGGCCAGTGGCGCTACACCAAGGCGCAGTTCGATCCGCTGCGCTGGGGCGACGACTACACCGAGACCAATGCATGGAACATGGCGTTCCATGCGCCCCACGACGGCGCCGGCCTGGCTGCGCTGTACGGCGGACGCGACAAGCTCGCGGCCAAGCTCGACCAGTTCTTCGCCACGCCCGGCGAGTTCCACGTCGGCGGCTATGGCGAGCCGATCCACGAAATGCTGGAAGCGCGCGACGTGCGCATGGGCCAGTACGGCCACAGCAACCAACCCTCGCACCACATCCTCTACATGTATGCCTATGCCGGACAGCCATGGAAGACGCAGGACAAAGTGCGCGACGCGCTCTCGCGCCTGTACGCCGGCAGCGAAATCGGCCAGGGTTATCCCGGCGACGAAGACAACGGCGAGATGTCGGCGTGGTACGTGTTCGGCGCCGCCGGCTTCTATCCGCTGCGCATGGGCTCACCCGAATATGTGATCGGCGCCCCGTACTTCCCGCACATGGACATCCGTCTGGATAACGGGCGGCATATCGTGATCGACGCGCCGCAGGTGAGCGATCGCAACCGCTACGTGCAGAGCGTTCGCGTCAACGGACAGCCGTGGAACCGGCTGACCCTGCCGCACGAGATACTCGCCAATGGCGCCACGCTGAGCTTCGAGATGGGCCCGCAGCCCTCGCGCTGGGCCAGCGACGAGGCGGCGCTACCAGCATCGCTCAGCGGCGCGGCGGGACCGCAGCCGCTGCGCGATCTGACTGACGGCAGCAAGGGCGAGCGCGAAGCGAAAGGCATCGCCAACGTCGATGCGCTGTTCGACAACGACGGCAGCACCCAAAGCGCGCTCGCACCGAACGCGTCCGTCAGCTGGCATGGCTCCGCTCCGGCGCGCGTGGCGATGTACACGTTGACCTCGGCGATGAGCGGCGACGCCCCCGCCGACTGGACGCTGGAGGGATCGAACGACGGCAAACGATGGACCGTGCTGGATCGCCGCCATGACGAGCGCTTCCCATGGCCCGGCCAGACGCGTGTATTCGGCATCCGGCAGCCGGGCAGCCACTCGTGGTATCGGTTGAGGTTCGGCAACGCCGCGCCGGCGGCGCTGGCCGAGCTGGAGTGGCTGGGCAATGGAGAGACGTCACCGCACTGAACCGGCCCGAGGCTTCGCGTATAGTCGGCCACCATGCCAACGCATGCAGGGATGCCATGAACCAGGTGCGCCTCGTTCGTTTGTTCGGCCTTCTATACGCCCTCGCCCTGCCGGCCACCGCCGCGGAAGATCTTGCGGCGCAGGCGCGGTCCATGCTCGCCGTCGAGGTGGCTGCCGGGCATCCGGGCGCCGCCGTGCTGGTGGCAAAGGGCGATCGGGTGCTTTACCGAGACGCGGCAGGCATGGCCAGCATGGAGTTGGCCGTGCCGCTGTCCGCCGACCAACGCTTCCACATCGGGTCCCTCACCAAGACACTGACCGCCGCCACGGTGCTGAAGCTCGTGGCGATGGGCAGGCTTTCGCCTGGCGATCCGCTATCCCGCTACCTGCCGGATTTTCCCAACGGCGCGCACATCACCCTGGCGCAGTTGCTCGATCACACTTCGGGCATCAGCGACGAATGGGAAGCCGATCCGGCCGAGGCGCTCGATACCCAGGCGCTGATCAAGCGCATCGCGGCCAAGGCGCCCGATTTCGCGCCGGGTACCGCATGGCGCTACAGCAATGCCGGCTACATGCTGCTGGGTGCGGTGATCGAGCGCGCGACCGGCCAGCCATGGCATCGCGCGATGCGCGAACTCGTCCTCGCGCCTGCGGGCATGGATCACACCATCTATGGCGGCGACGAACGCATCGTGCCCGGGCAGGTGGATGGTTACGGCATCGACGCTCAGGGCGAAACCGTGCGCGCGCCCTATGCCAGCATGACCGGCCCCGGTGCCGCCGGCGCGCTGACGTCCACCGTGGATGACCTGTTCAAATTCCTTCGCGCGCTGCACGGCACCCTGTTGCCGGGCGCGCTGCGCGAAGCGATGACGACGCCGAAAGCGACCTCCGATGGCCAGCCCGTGCCTTATGGCTACGGCATCGCCCTGGGCACGGTGCGTGGCAGGCCGGTGCTGGAGCACAACGGTGGCATCTCGGGCTTCGCCACGCAGTTCACCTATTTCCCCGCACAAGATGTCACCGTCGTGGTGCTCGCCAATACCGACGGCGGCCACCCCAACCCACGCTCGCTTGCCCACCGGCTTGGGGCGCTGGCCATCGGCGACCCATACACCGCATGGGTCCCTCACGCACTCTCCGTACAGGATGCACAGGCATTGGCCGGCAACTACCGTATCTCGGCCGACAGCGCGCATACGCTGAGCGCCCGCGACGGCAGGCTCACCATCCGGCGCGATGGCGGCCCCGATCGCGAACTCGTCGCGGCGGAAGGCGACGTTCTGTACTACTCCGGCGACGGTACCGATTACATCCATATCGTGCGCGATACGAAGGGACGCCCCACGGCACTGGAATTTCATGCTGATGGCATGCCCGCTGCGCGCCGGGAGGAGCGACTGCCCTGAGCACGCCGCGCAGGCCGGCATAGCACTTGGCTCGCTCCGACCTGCAACGGCAATCGTGCGATCACGCGTCGGCGACGCGCACTACCACCTTCCCGAAATTCTTCCCCTCGAGCAGCCCGATGAAAGCCTGCGGCGCGCTCTCCAGCCCATCGACCACATCCTCGCGCAGCTTCACCTTCCCTGCCGCGATCCACTCGCCCATCTCGCGGCGGAATCGCTCGAAGCGCTCGCCGTAATGGTCGAGAATGATGAAGCCTTCCATGCGCACGCGCTTCTGCAGCACGGTGGACATCGCCTGCGGCAGGCGGTTCGGGCCCGGCGGCAGGGACTTGTCGTTGTAGTGAGCGATGATGCCGCACACCGGCACGCGCGCATGGTTGTTGAGCAGCGGCAGCACCGCGTCAAACACCTCGCCGCCGACATTCTCGAAATAGACGTCGATACCGCCGGGGCAGGCCTCGGCCAGGCGCTTCGCCAGATCCGGATCGCGACGATCCAGGCACACGTCGAAGCCCAGCTCGTCCACCGCATAGCGGCATTTGTCCGCGCCGCCGGCGATGCCCACCACGCGCGCGCCCTTCAACTTGGCGATCTGCCCCACCACCGCGCCGACGGCGCCGGTGGCAGCGGCCACCACGACCGTCTCGCCCGGCTTGGGCTGGCCGATGTCCAGCAGGCCGACATGCGCGGTGAACGCCGGCATGCCCAGGCCGCCGAGCGCGAGCGACGGATGCGGCATCTCGCCGAGCGGCATCAGGTCCTTGCCGTCCGACAAGGCGTAGTCCTGCCAGCCGGCATTGCTCAGCACCAGGTCGCCCACCTTGAAGCCCGGATGCTTCGACGTCGCGACGCGGCTTACCGTACCGCCGGCCATCGGCGCGCCCAGCTTCACCGCTTCCGCGTAGCTCGGACCGACCACATCCATCAGGTTGCGCATGTACGGATCGAGCGAGAGATACAGCGTGCGCAGCAGCACCTGCCCTTCGCCGGGGACCGGCACTGGCGCTTCCTCGAGACGAAGGTCCTGCGGCGTCGGCGCGCCCTTGGGATGCGCCGCGAGCACGATGCGGCGGTTGACGGTGTCGTTCTGGGGCATGGGTTCACTCCATGAGGGAAGCGGGAAGCGCCGGGGCGCGGAGGCTAGACCAGTCGTCTAGTAACAGGGTGCAAAAAAAGCGGGCATGCCTTCGCATATCCCGCCTCAGGCTTCTTCGTGCAGGCCGAGCAATTGCCGCGTGCCGGCCATCGCCGTATCCAGCGGTGCGCGGTCGCGCGCGATCTTGGCCAGCAGGCTTGCGCCGAACCAGCTCTGGTAAAGCATCGCCGCCGCCAGCTGCGCATCCGGCAGCGCCGCGAGCGAACCATCGGCGTGGCCTTCCTCGATGCAATGCGCCAGCTTCGCCATCACTGCGCGTGTGCCGCGATCCAGTGCCGTGCGCATGCTCTCGGAGAGATCGGACACCTCGGCGCCCAGCTTCACCGCCAGGCAGCGGCGCTGCGCTTCGTCGCCGGTCTGCGAATCCAGCCAGTCGTCGAAGAAGGCCAGCAAACGCTGCGCCGCACTGCCGGGCTGAGCGAACAGGATGTCGATGCGCGCCAGATAGTCAGTGAAATAGCCGTCCAGCATGGCCTCGCCGAACGCTTCCTTGGAGCCGAAGTAGTGATAGAACGACCCCTTCGGCACCCGCGCCGCCGCCAGCACCTCGGCCAGCCCCACCGCGGTAAAACCCTTGCGCAGCAATAGCGGGCGGGCCACCTCGAGGATGTGCCGGCGGACGTCGGTCGTTGGAGCGGAGGCGGTCATGGGACGCGCACTCTAGCGACCATTAGACCAGTCGTCTAGTGCTCCACGGAGGCCTGCTTTGCCGCGCCGTCGGCGCCCTGCTCCGCCAGCGGCAGCGCGTACTGCACCAGCGCCACCAGCGTCTTCCCCGGTTCCTCGTTCATGACCTCGTGGGCCGAATGCTCGAACCACACCAGCCGCTTCGACGGTGCATGCACTTTCTTGAACCACACCGCCGCCAGGTGCGAAGAAACGTTATGGTCGTGTCGCCCCTCCAGCAGGATCAGCGGGCAGTCGAGCCGGTCGATCCTGCTCAGGTCGAGCGTCAGCACCTTGCTCAGCAACTTGTCGAGCGAGTACCCGCTGGCTTCGCCCACCGCGCTCAAGTCGCGGTCGGTGTATTCGGGCGACAGCGCCATCGCCGCGCCTTCGGCGTCGCCACCGGTGCGGCCATACACCATGCCGCCATAACGATTGAGCCATTTGCGCTGAACCATCAGGTCCTTCAACGGCACCGGATGATCGCCTTCGGCGTAGGGCGCGATGGATTGCAGCTCCTTGACGGCTTGCGCATCGCCGGCCTTGCGCGCTTCGTCCATGGCGAAGCGCCAGCCTTCGCGTTCGCTCGCCGGCATGTCGGTAGCCTGGCCAATGCCGATGTAGGCATACAGCCAGCCAGGATGCCGCCGCGCGACTTCCAGGCCGAGATACGAACCCCACGAGTGCCCGAGCACAAAGATCTTGTCGCGGCCGTAGGTCTTGCGCAGCCAGGCCACCATTTCCTCGGCGTCGGCGATCATCCGTTCCGGCGTCATGGTCGGCGCCACCGCCACCGGATCGTTGGCGGCGTAGGTGCTGCCCGCACCACGCTGGTCCCACTGCACCACGGTGAAGTACTCCTCCCAGCCACGCTGGAAATACCAGCTGGTCGGCATCGCCACCCAGCCGGGCCCGCCATGGATCATCAACAGGATCGGATGGCGCAGGTCCGTGCCGCGAATGCTCACCCACTGGTCGATGCCGCCGATACGCACCTTCTCGTGACGCTCGATGCCTTCGGGGGTCACGATGCGGCGCATGTCAGCGACGATCTTGATCGCCTCGGCGCGGTTCGACGGACCGGGCGGCTCGTCCGCGTGCAAGGGCGCAAAGGCGGCGCACAACGCGAGCGCGGCAGCGAACGGCAATCCTGGAAAACGCATGGACGATCCTCGGGTGATGGTGCGCGGCGGATCAACCTTGCGAGCAAGCGGCGTGCCATGCGCCGCCAACCGCGCTACGGCGCAGCTATCCGCTCGCCAAGCCGTAGTGCGTCGCCGGCGCGTGCTGTCCGCGGACGGCCGCACGGGTGTCCGGAGTCGAATCCGGTGACCGACCCGCTAGCCCATAGGTCATGCCCCTGCCACGCCGGCCCGGCGGTATCGTGAGCCACCTTTTCGCCAGGAGTCTCACCATGACGTCCAAACGCTGGATCCTCGCCGCCGCCATCGCGGCCGCCTGCGGCAGCCTGCATGCCGCCCCCGCTGCTACCGACGCGGGCGTGGACCTCGCCGGCATCGACCACGCGGTGAAGCCGGGCGACGACTTCAACGGCTACGCCAACGGCACCTGGGCGAAGACGGCACAGATTCCCGCCGACCGCTCCAGCACCGGCATCTTCCTCAAGGTGTTCGAGAAGGCCGAGCAGCGCACCGCCGAACTGATCCGCGACGTCGGCAAGAACAACCCCAAGGCCGGCAGCAACGAACGCAAGATCGCCGATTACTACGCGGCCTTCATGAACGAGGCCGCGATCGAGAAGAACGGCCTGAATCCGCTCAAGCCTGAATTGGCGAAGATCGACGCGATCAAGGACAAGGCCGCCCTCTCCAGCGCGCTCGGCGGCACGCTGCGCGCCGACGTCGACCCGATCAACGCTACGAACTGGAGCACCGAGCATCTGTTCGGCCTGTTCGTCACGCAGGGCCTGGAAGATCCCTCGCATAACGTGCCCTACCTGCTGCAGGGCGGCCTCGGGATGCCTAACCGCGACTACTACCTCGCCGACGATGCCCAGATGAAGGGCTACCGCGAGAAGTATCAGGCCTATATCGCCAGCCTGCTCAAGCTCAGCGGCGACAAGAACGCGGACGAGAAAGCCAAGGCCATCCTCGCGCTGGAAACCAAGATCGCCAAGGCGCAGGAAAGCCTGGTCGAGAGCGAAGACGTGCATAAGGCGAACAACCCCTGGGCCATGGCCGACTTCGCCAAGAAGGCGCCCGGCCTGGACTGGAACGCCTACTTCGCCGCCGCCGGCCTGTCCGGCCAGAAACAGGTGATCGTGTGGCAGCCCGAAGCCATCCGCCAGATCTCGGCGCTGGTCGGCAGCGAGTCCCTCGACACCTGGAAGGACTGGATGACCTTCCACACCCTCAATCACAGCGCCGACCTGCTGCCCAAGGCCTACGCCGACGCGCAGTTCGAGTTCTACGGCCACACCCTCAACGGCACGCCCAAGCAGCGCGACCGCTGGAAGCGCGCGATCGTCGCCACCAACGACGGACTGGGCGACGCGGTCGGCCAGATCTATGTGCAGCGCTACTTTCCCGCCTCGTCCAAGGCGCAAGTGGCGCAGATGGTCGACAACATCAAGGCCGCCTTCAACGACCACGTCGATACGCTGGACTGGATGAGCGCGGCGACCAAGCAGAAGGCCAAGGCCAAGATCGCCACGCTCAAGGTCGGCGTGGGCTATCCGGAAACTTGGCGCGACTACGGTCCGCTCGAGGTGCGCGCCGACGATCCGGTCGGCAACCATCTGCGCGCCGAGGCGTACGAGTACAAGCATCAGCTCGCCAAGCTCGGCCAGCCGGTCGACAAGGGCGAATGGTGGATGACGCCGCAGACCGTCAACGCAGTGAATCTGCCCCTGCAGAATGCGCTGAACTTCCCGGCCGCCATCCTGGAAGCGCCGTTCTTCGATCCCAAGGCCGACGATGCCGCCAACTACGGTTCGATCGGCTCGGTGATCGGCCACGAGATCAGCCACAGCTTCGACAATACCGGTGCCGAATTCGACGCCGAGGGCCGCCTCGCCAACTGGTGGACGCCGGAAGACCAGGCCCACTTCAAGGCCGCCGGCCAGAAACTGGTCGAGCAGTACAACGCCTATGAACCGCTGCCGGGCCAGCACATCAACGGCCAGCAGACCCTGGGCGAGAACATCGCCGACGTCGCCGGCCTAGCCATCGCGCATGCCGCCTATGTGAAGTCCCTCGGCGGCAAGCCGGCGCCCGTGATCGACGGCCTCAGCGGCGACCAGCGCTTCTTCCTCGCCTTCGCGCAGTCCTGGCGCAGCAAGACTCGCGATGCCGCCCTGCGCGCGCGGCTGATCGGCGATGTCCATTCGCCGGGGCCGTACCGCGCGCAGACGGTGCGTAACCTGGACGAGTGGTACGACGCGTTCAAGGTGAAGCAGGGAGAGAAGCTCTACCTGGATCCGAAGCAGCGCGTGAAGATCTGGTAAGACCTGCGGTTGTCCGTCCGCAAAGCCGTGCCCGCAAGGGCGCGGCTTTCTTTTTGGCTATGACATGCGGAAGAGAAAGGCCCATCCCACCAATGGCCTTCTTGCAACTCACGCCCAATCGGCGGATAGAGAAATCGTGGCCCGCCTCGCCGCCGACCGCCCCTGACGCCAGCCGGCAGGACGGGCTCGCCAGAAGGGGGACACCATGTACACCCATATCCTCATTCCTACCGACGGTACGGACGCCGCTTCGCATGCCATCGATACGGGCATCCGTCTCGCTGCGCAAATGCATGCGCGCGTGCACGCCTTGCATGTGCTGCCGCCGCTGCCGGCGGTCAGCTTCATCGCCGATGTCGTCCAGGGCGACACCTGCAAGCGGCGCTCGGTGGAGCGTGCGGAACACTGCCTCGACGAAGTGCGTGAGAAAGCGCAGGCGGCCGGCGTGCCCTGCGATGCGGAATACGTCTTCGACAACCGCCCCTACGCCGCCATCGCCGGTGCCGCCAGCAAGCACCATTGCGACCTGATCGTGATGGACGCGCACATCCACAATGGCATCGAGCGGCTGATGCTCGGCAACGTCACGCACAAGGTGATCCTGTGCTGCGACGTGCCGGTGCTGGTCTGCCACTGAAAACGACTAGGGATAGTGCGCCGCGAGCTGGCGGCAGCGCGCCGTGGTGACCTCGTCCATCGGAAAGCAGCACTCGATGTGCAGTTCGTCGAGCGTCACGTCGCGCGGCGTGCCGAAAGTGGTGATGGTGGAGAAGAAATTGAGCTGTTCGCCGTCGCCCTGCAGCACCGTCGTCATCAGCGGCGATGGCGCGCTCGCGAGGTCGCGCGTGCGCCAGCTGGCCGGAACACCCGGGTAGCCGAGCACTTCGTCCAGCAGTTCGCGCGCCTTGCTATCCGAGGGCGCTGCGGCCACTTCGTTGTGCAGGTGGCGCACGATGCTTTCGGCGATCTCCTCCCAGTTGACCACCGCCTGGCGGAAGTCGTCCGGGTCGAACATCTGGCGCAGCATGTTGGTGTGCCGGCTCGGCTTGCCGTGCATCACATAGTCGCTCACCCGCGCGGCGGCGCGGTTGGCGGCGAGCACATCCCAGTGGCGGTTGAGCAGGAAGGCCGGATACGGCTCCTGCTGCTGCAGGATCGCATCGATGGCGCCACGGATGCGCGCCATCGCCGGCGTGGCCAGGGCGCTCTCCGGGTAGCGCGGCGCGAAGCCCGCCGCCACCAGCAGGCCGTTGCGCTCGCGCAGCGGCATGCCCAGCGTGTCGGCCAGACGCGCCAGCAGTTCGCGGCTCGCCTGTGCTTTGCCGGTTTCGACACAGCTCAAGTGACGGGCTGAGATGCCGGCCTCCAGCGCCAGGTCCAGCTGGCTCAGACGGCGCGCCGCGCGCCATTCGCGCAGCAGGCCGCCTACGGCGGAGGCGGGCATGGTGTTCGGCAGCGGGGCGTGGGCTCGGTTCACGGAGGCCGAGCATACGGCGGCACCCGCGCCGAAACCATGACCTCCCAGGTCATTGCCGCCATGCCGTCCGCGGCGAATGATCGCCACCCATCGACTTCCTCATCGCCACCGCATCCGGAGAGCACCGCCATGCATCGCAGACAGTTCCTCGGCCTGACCGCCGGCACCCTGGCCGTCGGCGCACTGGCCGCCTGCGCGCCCCGCGCCGCGCAAAAGGTTCTCGCCGCCACGGCGAGCGACCGCGGCAAACTCGACAGCGTTGCCGCCTTCAACGCGGCGCGGCGCTTCGCCAGCAACCGCTTCGGCGAGATCGCCTACGTCGAACGCGGCAGCGGCCCGGCCGCGCTGTTCCTGCATGGCTTTCCGCTCAATGGCTACCAGTGGCGCGGCGCCATCGACCGCCTCTCGCCGTACCGCCGCTGCGTGGCGCCCGACTCGATGGGGCTGGGTTACACCCGCCCGGCGCAAGGTCAGGGCGTGGCACCGGCCGATCAGGTGCGCATGCTCGACACGCTGCTCGACCAGCTCGGCATCGACACCGTGGACATCGTCGCCAACGACAGCGGCGGCGCCGTCGCGCAGCTCTTCATGACCACGCACCCGGACCGCGTACGCAGCGTGCTGCTGACCAACTGCGACGTGGAACCGGACAGTCCGCCGCCCGCCGTGCTGCCGGTGATCGAAGCCGCCCGCCGCGGCCGCTTCGCCGACGAATGGCTGGCCCCCAACGTGGCCGACAAGATCTTCGCCCGCTCACCCAAGGGCCTCGGCGGCGCCACGTTCACCTACCCCGAACGCATGGCCGACGAGACCTTCGACATGTATCTCCAGCCGATCATCGCCACGCCGGCGCGCAAGGCGCTCGCCGATGCCTACGCGCTCGGCCTGACGC
This sequence comes from Dyella sp. CR10, assembly GCF_055814425.1. Taxonomy (NCBI): domain Bacteria; kingdom Pseudomonadati; phylum Pseudomonadota; class Gammaproteobacteria; order Lysobacterales; family Rhodanobacteraceae; genus Dyella; species Dyella sp. CR10. Next base: position 475,976 of record NZ_CP185986.1, on the reverse strand, counting down.
CCAACCCGCTGGCCGGCGTCGAGCCGCTGCTGAAGAAGAGCACGATCCCCACGCGGATCCTCTGGGGCACCGGCGACAAGATTTTCGCCGCCAGCGATCCGGGGTATCTGGACAAGACGCTCGGTAACTCGAAGGGTGTGCGGAAGATCGAAGGGGCGAATCTGTTTTTCCCGGAGGAGTTTCCGGACGTGATCGCGGAGGAAGCCAGGAAACTCTGGAGTGTCTCCTGACCGGCACGGGCAGCGGTTCTACACGCCGCCGTAGCAATCCGGAGCGTAGCCTGCGCCCATGACCACGCCCCGCGACCAGCTCCAGAGCATGCTCGACGCCATTGCGCAGAAGGTCCCGCATCTGCTGCGAGAAACCGGTGACCGCGATGAGTTCTGGTCTGCCTTCGCCACCCTCACCGACCCGCCGCTGGCCGCGGCGGGTCCGGAGGATTTCGATTGGGTGAGCGCGCGGATTACCGAAATGCTGGAAGCGTGCGGCGTGACGCCGCCTGAGGCTTGAACTGGCAAGCTAGTAGAACTGGCAGGAAAACCGCCACACGCCTTCGCTCGAACGATGGAAATAGCCGACGCCGTTGTCGGCCCACATCCAGCGCACCTTTTCCTCCGAGTCGACCTGGAACACAAAATCCTCGATGCCCACCGCATGCTGGATATCGGTCGGGAAGCCGCCGACCTTGGTATGCCGGTGACGGGGAAAGTCGCGAAAGAACACGTCGCACGCCGCCTCGTCCTCGTTGACTGGCGACATATCCAGCAATTCCCACGCATCCTCCCAACCGGGCGCGTCGTCGCCGGCTTCATGCCAGCGCACGGGAAAAGGCCGATAGGGGACGTCCACCTGCGGCAAGGGCACCAGCCCATCGAGGCTCGGATACTCCCGAATCAGCCATCCCTCGCCGTGCGGCAGATCGAACGGGAGTTCGCGCGTGTTATGGAATAGCACCAGCAGTGCGATACCTTCGAGTGACGGGGGAACGAACGGCAACTCGTCCACGCGTATCTGCAGCAGCGGAAACATGGGCTCCCCGCGCCATACGGGCAGCGCCTCTCCCGGCAGGCCCACGCCGCGAAGAAACCACGACGTCAACGGATTCTCCGGCGGACGGAAGCCACCGACTTCGGCCACTGACGCGGGTCGCAACATAGCCCGCAGTTTCTCCAGCGTCTGCGCCGCTTCCGGCGTAATGGATCTTTTGTGTTCGTCAACCATGAACGCTACTTCCTTGCCCTGACATTCGATCAACAGGAGTGTTTGGCATAGCGGCGATCCGCCGCGTCGCCCTCACGCGCCTGCCTGCCGGCGCAGATCAATGCGCCATTGCTCTGGAGAACACATTGATCACCACTGCGCCCGCCATGATCAAGCCCATGCCGATCATCGCCGGCAAATCCAGCTTCTGTCCGTAAGCCAGCCACGCGATCAGCGATACCAGCACGATGCCCACGCCCGACCAGATCGCATAGGCCACGCCGACCGGAATGGCGCGCAGTGTGAGCGAAAGAAAGAAAAAGGCGACGCCATAGCCCGCGATCGTCAGCGCCGAAGCGCCGAGACGAGTGAAGCCGTCGCTCGACTTCAACGCAGTGGTCGCCACCACCTCCGCGCAGATCGCGATCGCTAGAAACAGCCAGTTCTTCATGGCATCCGGGCTCCGCCGACAGCGTTGAAAGGGCTACGCTAGCGCACTCGATGGTCTTGCATGCAACCCGATGTCTGTGGGCAAGCCACGTGAGAAATCTCGCGCTGATTCAACTGACTTTACGTCGTTGGAAGTCACCCGCCTTCCTCGGTCGCATCCGGTCATTCCGCCGGCATGCGACCACGGGACAACAGAATTGTCGGCGCAGCGACCGACCTCGGATTCCTGATCTCCGGCCGTAACGCGTGCGACTACTACGTCAGGTAGGAACGCCGCACCGACACGGGACTCCGAAGCTCTGCGCGCTCAGGTATCCGTCGAAATATCGTCCCAGGCCTGGTCCATATACCCGACCAGCCAGTTGAGCGCGTAATGCCGCTCCATGGTCACGCCAGGCTCGAGCCCTGCTGGCGCCGGGTTGCGCTTGAGCCGGGCATCCACCACGGCCCAGTGATAGCGGTAGATCAGGTCGGCTTCGTCGAGGATCTCGGCGCGCGGGCGGACCTTCGCGGCGGCAATGAATGCCTCAGCGCTGCGCCGTTGCATCTGCTCCACCGCGTAGCCGACATCGCAGGCATGCGTCGGCTTGCCCAACGCATCCACGTAGCCCAGCGCCCATAACAGCACCCACGCCGCCTCGTAGCGCCAGGAGAATTGGTTGCGATTGTGCTCCGACGGCGCCAGGTCAGCGATGAAAGCGCTTTCCTTTGGCGTGAAGTGCGCGCCAAGACCATAGTCATCGACGATCCGCTCGACGATATCCTGCTCCAGGCCCTCGCCTTTCACCGCGACGATCAGCAGGCACATCGCGCGCCAAGCGATCGCTTCTTGCGCGCGCCCCATGGTCTCGGACTCCGCTTCGATCACCGGCAGATGGCGATTGATCGGTACGGCCTCGTGCTCAAGGCGGGCTTCGGAACGGGCTTTGCGCTGAAAGGCTTCCTGGCTCATGGCAACTCCTTGGCGGTGGACAACGGATCGTAAGCGATCGGCCGAAACGGCCCGATGTGCTTTTCATGCAGCGACAACACCAGAGCGCGGCCGAACACCGTGTGCGACATCGGTCGCAGGTGAAGCGCCCATCCTTCCTCAGCGCATACGTAGAACCACTTGCCGCCTTCGCCACTCCATCGCGATGCGTCCGTGCGCGCATGAAGGCTGTGCACGAGCGACTTGACCTTGCTTGGCACGTTGAAGCCCACGCCATACTCGAAAATATCCTCAAAGCGCAGAGATGGCTCGTCCAGAAGCACTCGCAAATGCTCCTTCAAGTCGTCGATCGTTTCGATGGGCATCCCGGACTCACCCCGCTACCGGGCAACAACCGCCACGCTTTCCCTCGCCAACACGGAACGATGGCCGTGCGGCCCCTCGGCCAGGCGCTGCGCCACGTCGCGCCGAGCGGCCCCACCGCCCTGACGCAGGTATTCCAGCTCGTCGGCGGTGAGCAGTACCAGCGGCACCAGTCGCACCGGCGATAACGGCATGTCTTCGATGAGATGGGGAAAATCCGGCGCAGGCGCGCCAAGCAGCACGCCGACACTGTCGTCGGCGGTGATGTAGTGCGCAGGCAGTTGCCCACCGATCGCGTGCGAATGGCTTACGCCGGGCAGCTCCATCGACAGTGCGCCGTACTGTTCTAGCCGGTCCACGATGCCGCCGGCGTCCGCGACGATGCCTGCCACGTGGCTGAGCAGCTCGAACGCCCAGCTCTGCGAGAGGCGCGCGATATCGCCCGGCGCGCCGCACAGCTCGGCGGGAATGTCGGGCGTCTCCAGGAACAGCTCCATGCCGAAGCCGTTGGCAACCGGCGCGCCGTCGCCTTCGAATGGATCGCTCATGCCGTCGGTGGCGAGCAAGACGCCGCTTGCACGGCGCACGACGCGATAAGCCTGCCGTGTGGTCGGCCAGGACGGCCCGCCCGTCAGGCCGGGGCTGATCAGATGTCCCAGCACGTCCGGCTCCAAGACACCGATCGATGACCAATGCCGATCCAGGCACTTGTGCGTGCGTTGCGCCGGATCGCCCGGGCCGTCACCGGTGGGCGGTGTGCCGCCGCCGAACAGGCGGCTCAGCTTGTCTTTCCAGCTCATACGAAACTCCTTTTCGTCGACCGAGCGCACGAGTGTAGCGGCAAGCGCACCTGCCGATTGGCATGGGTTTCGCGGCGCAGCCCGTGGCATCGGCGATGGCATCAGAGGCATCGCATCAAGTGCGTGTCCGCTGTCCGGATGGCCGTGTCCACCTGTCCGCGGACATCTCTGCCGCACGGTGAAGGTTTCGAGAAATGGCTCAACCGCGCGGCCTGCGAGGCATCGCCGCGCTTGGCACGCCCCTTGCCATATCTACCTCGAAAGCCTCAATCACCGACGCAAGGAGAGACACCATGAAATTCGAGAACCTGATGCTGCAAGGCTTCTTCGCCGCCGGCCTGCTGGTCTGCGCCCTGGTCCTGGGCGGCATGCTGACCACCCACGCCTCCGCGCCGGCAGCGGTCGCTGCCCACGCCGCCGTCGTCGCCAGCCGCTGAGCAGAGGCAAGCGATGCGAATGACCACCCGCCTCGCCGGTGCGCTGCTGTCACTCACCTGCGCACCGGCCTTCGCCGGGAACGTGCTGCCGATACCGCCCTCGGGAGTGATCGGCACCAACGATGCGATGCTCTCGCCGGATTATTGGATCACTCTCGTCGATGCGCCCGACCGGATCGTCCTGGACAAGACCACGGTCGACGCACTGAATGCGCGCCTCGTCGCCAGCGACCCGAGCATGTACGACCTGTCGAAGATCGGCGCGACGCTACCGCAGTCGCAGATTGCAGGCTGGATCGGCAAGATCGCCAGATGGCCGTCCAAGCCATTGTTCGACGCCAAAGACCAGCCGGTGCCCAAGGCCGCCATCGACGCGGTCGTCGCCAACCAGGCGCTGGACAAGATCCCCGCGAACGTGACGCCGCGCTACGGCCTGATCGTGCATCGCGTGTCGATGCGCAACTTCCCGAGCAACCTGCGCGTTTTTCCCGGCAAAGGCCTGCAGGACTTCGAACAGTTCCAGGAAAGCACGCTGTTCCCCGGCGATCCGGTCGCCATCGTCCACACCAGCGCCGATAGCCGCTGGTTCTTCGTGGTCAGCCCGCGCTACGCGGCCTGGGTACAAGCGGACGCCATCGCGACAAGTACGCGCGAGGAAGTACTGGCCTATGTGACCCACGGGTCATACCGCGTCATCACCGGCGACAAGCTGCGCACGGTCTACACGCCGGAAGCGCCGGAGGTGTCGGAGATCCAGCTCGACATGGGCCTGCGCTTGCCGCTGGCGGATCTGCCGCCGGATCAACCGGTCAACGGCCAGGGGCCTTACGAAGCCTGGACGCTGTCTCTGCCCACTCGCGCCGCGGACGGTTCGCTGCATCTGCAACCGGCGTTGCTCCAGCGCAAGGGCGACAGCGCGCCGGATTATCTTCCGCTCACCCGCGCCAACCTGATCCGCCAGGCATTCAAGTTCCTCGGCGAACGCTATGGCTGGGGGCATCTCTACAACGGCCGCGATTGCAGCGGCTTCGTCTCCGACGTGTATCGCAGCATGGGCGTGCAACTGCCGCGCAACTCGGGTGACCAGGCCAGGAGCCCGGCGCTGAAGCATCGCCTGTTCGGCCAGCAAGACAGTCACGAGGCACGCATGCGCGCGCTGGCCGATGCACAGGTGGGTGACCTGATCTATATCCCCGGTCACGTGATGATGTTTCTCGGCCGCGTGGATGGCGAACCGTATGTGATCCAGGACGTCGGCGGGCTGGTCTTCCGCGACGGCGAGGGCCGCATGCGCTGGACCAAGACCAATGAAGTCTCGGTCACGCCGCTGCTGCCGTTGCTGGTGGACGAAAAGCTTTCCTACGTCGACGCGATGACGAGCCTGGTAAGTATCCGCCCATGAAAGAAGGGCCCGCTTGCGCGGGCCCTTCAGTCGATCAGTGAATCTCCGCGTAGCTCACCGGCAGCCAGCGGTACCCATTGCCGTCAGCGGCCACATGGCCGATGCCCGGGAACGCGATGTGCGCGCCGGCGACCAGATAGCCGCTCTTCGCCGCGTCGGCGAGGATGCGCTCACGCACCTTCTCCGCCGTGGCGGCGTCGCCGTCGAACTTGATGGAGATGTCCGGATGCGGGAACTGCACCGTCTGCACGTGCAGCGTGTCGCCCCACACCAGCAGCTTCTGTCCCTTGCTCTCGATGGCGTAGCCGGTGTGACCCGGCGTGTGTCCGCTCAGATTCACCGAACGGATGCCCGGCACGAGTTCGACATCGCCAGCGATCGGCTTGAAATGACCCGACGTCACATATGGCCCCAGCGCCTTCTGCGCGATATCGAAGAATTCGCGCGCGTCGGCCGGCGCCTTCTCCTGCTGCGCCTTGCTCAGCCAGAAATCCGCATCGGCCTTGCCCGCGCGCACGATGGCCTTGGGGAACACCGGCTTGCCGTCGGCCACCAGGCCACCGACGTGGTCCAGATGCATGTGGGTGATGTAGATCTCGTCGATCTGCTCCGGCGAATAGCCGGCGGCCTTGATGCGCGCGACCAGCTTGCCCAGGTCGCTGCCCATGAAGGCCCCGCCGCCGGTGTCGATCAGCACCAGCTTGCTGCCGGTGTTGACCAGGTAGGCGTTGAAGCTCCATTCGTACGACGCCGGCTGGTCCGCCGCCTTCATCGCCTGCCCGGCGACCTGCGCCTTGCCCGGGTCGAGCAGCTGGGTGGCGTCCATGGCGTGCGTGCCGTCGGACAGTGCGGTCACTTCGAAGTCGCCCAGCATCATGCGGTAGTAGCCCGGCGCGCTGGTCTTGGCCATCGGCGCGGCAGCCTGCGCGGCCGGCACGGCCAGCGTGCCGCCGAACAGCACGGCGGCGGCCAAGGCGGTGCGGGCGAAAGTGGAACTCATGCTCATCGTTCGTTCCTGGTCGTGAGGGAGTAGAGCCGGCCGCGCGCCGCGAGACCCGCGGCCGGGTCGCTGCGACATGGGCACGTTTGCCGCCGCTTCAACTCCCCGGATGGGTATGGGCGCATTCGCGCGCGAACGATGTGCGCGGGCGCACGCCGATCGCCAGTTCTTGCGCCCCGCGCCTGCGGCAACGCCTCGTCAGGCCTGCGTCGCCAGCCACTGCCGGAACGCTGCGACCGCCGGCGTGTCCGTGGCGTCGCGCGGCGACACCAGATAGTAGGCGCCCGGCGCGGCGATGCTTCGCTCGCCCAGGCGCACGAGAGCGCCGGACGCGAGGGCGTCGGCCACCAGCACGCTGCGGCCGAGCGCCACGCCATGCCCCGCTTCGGCGGCCTGCAGCAGCAGGGCGGAGTCGCTGTACACGGGGCCGGCCGGGGCCGGATGCCGCTCGCCGAACCAGCGCTCCCACGCATGGAAGTCATCGCGCAACAGCGTGGCGGCCTGCATGCTGTCGCCGCCGAGCTTTCGTGCATAGGCGGGCGCCGCCACCGGAAAGATCGACTCGTCGAACAGCTTGTCCGCGCGCAGCCCCGGCCAGCGGCCGTCGCCATAGCGGATCGCCAGGTCGGCCTGCTCGGTATCCAGTTCCAGCAATGCCGTCGTGGCATGCAGCTTGAAATCCACGTCCGGATGCGCGGCGAGAAAGCCGCCGAGCCGGGACATCAGCCAACGGCTCACCAGCGATGGCGGTGCGGTGAGCGACAGGCGCTGCGCATCGCGGACGCGCAACGCCTCGCCCACGGCCGACAGCCGCTCCAGCCACGGTTGCGTCGCTTCGAGCAGGCGTTCGCCCGCCGGTGTCAGCACGACCTCGTGGCGCTGACGCCGGAACAGCGCCGTGGCGTAGAACGCCTCCAGTGCGCGGATCTGGTGGCTTATCGCGCTGGCTGTCAGGTGCAGTTCCTCGCCGGCCAGGGTGAAATTGCGCAGACGCGCGGCCGCCTCGAAGGCGCGCAGCGTGTGCATGGGCGGCAGCGTGTATCGCATCGCAAGTCCGGTGGCATGAAGGGTGTTCATGGCGCGATGAAGATTCGTCGCTTCACCGGCCTTGTCGGTGCGCCGACTATTCGGCACCTCGCGAATCTTGCCGGAGAACCCATGAAGACGCTCGTGTCCCTCCTGTGGCTGTGCGTACTTGCCTGCACCGTCCCGTCGGCCAATGCGGCCACGCTGAAGGAAGGCTGGCAGGCGGTGGACGGCCTGCGCCTGTTCTATCGCGAAGGCGGCTCGGCGGACGACCCCACGGTGGTGTTCCTGCACGGCTATCCGCTGTCGTCGATCCAGTACGCGCAGGTGATGGCGCAGCTGGCCGATCGGCACTTCCACGTGATCGCGATGGACTACCCCTCATTCGGTTATTCCGATGCGCCGGACCGCCGCAGCTATCGCTACACCTTCGACCACTTGGCGCAGACCGTGGCGCACTTTCTCGCCGCGCGCGGCATCCGGCGCTACAGCCTGTACATGCAGGATTACGGCGTCCCGGTCGGCTTCCGCCTGATCGCGGCCGACCCGTCGGCCGTGACCGGCGTGATGGTGCAGAACGGCGTGATCCACCTGGATGGCTTTCCCGCCGCGCAGGATCCGCAAGGCGAACTGCGGCGGCACTGGCGCGAGCGCGATGCCGCACTCGATCGCCGTCGCGCCGCGTATGCGGCGAGCCTGCCCTACCCGGGCGCCGACGGCTGGGACGACGAGGATCATGCCGGCCCCGATGTTTGGGCGCTGATGCGCGCCGCGGTGCAGCGTTCCGGCGTGGTCGAGGCGCGCAACGACCTGTGGTTCGACTACGGCAGCAACATCGCACGCTATCCGGCATGGCAGGCGCTGCTGCGCGACTTGCATGTCCCCGTGCTGGTGCTGTGGGGCAAGCGCGACGACTACTTCACCGTGCCCGGCGCCTGGGCCTACCGGCGCGAGGCGCCACAGGCCGAAGTACACATCCTGGATTCCACTCACTTCGCGACGCTGGATGCGCCGGACGAGGTGGCGACGCTGGTGGGCGATTTCCTGGAGCGCCATCGGGAAGCGCTGCGATAGGCGCGATGTCCGCTGTCCGCGCTGTCCGGATGGCCGTGTCCACGTGTCCGCGGACATCGCTCCCGCGCGGTGAAGGTTTCGAGAAATGGCTCAACCGCGCGGTCTGCGAGGCATCGCCGCGCTTGGCACGCCCCTTGCCATATCTACCTCGAAAGCCTCAATCACTACGCAAGGAGAGACACCATGAAATTCGAGAACCTGATGCTGCAAGGCTTCTTCGCCGCCGGCCTGCTGGTCTGCGCCCTGGTCCTGGGCGGCATGCTGACCACCCATGCATCGGCACCGGAGTCGGTCGCCAGCAACGCCGCGGTGTCGGCCAGCCGTTGATCGTTTGAAGGCAACGGATCGCGGTGCGCTTAAACCTTATCGCGCCGCAGGGCATCGGACCGGGAGTCTCCCGATCGCAAGGTGCCCGATGGATAGCTGGTCGATGTGGCGGAAGTATCGAAGCGCGGGATGGCGGTGTGCACTGGCGGTCATCGCCCTGCTCGCCACCGCTCCGGTCCTGGCGGACTGCGGCGATTGCGCCGCCATCACCCGGCGCTTCGCGGTGGACCAGCATTTCAATGGCGTCGTGCTGGTCGGCCACGGCGCACAGGTGGATTACAGCGAGAGTTTCGGCGTGGCCAATGCCGCGACGCATCAGCCACTGACGGCCGACACGCCTTTCGTCACCGGCTCGATTTCCAAATGGATCGCGTCGATGGTGGTGATGCGGCTGGTCCAGCAAGGCCAGCTCGCCCTCGACGAACCGATCTCGACCTATCTGCCGGACTATCGCCGCGACAACGGCGCCAGGCTCACGCTCCGCCAACTGCTGAGCCACGCCAGCGGCGTGCCCAACGCCATCGACGAGGCCATCAAGCGCGATCCGTCGATACGCCGCCTGTCGCTGGGCAATGCCGAGGCCGTGCGCCGCTTCGCCAGCGGCGACCTGCGCTTCGAACCGGGCACGGACTGGGACTACTCGCACGCCAACTGGCTGTTGGTGAAAGCCATCGTGGAGAAAGTCACCGGACAGAGCTATGCCTCCCTGGTGGATGGCTATCTGGTCCGGCCGCTCGGCCTGCACCGCAGCGGCGTCTACGCCGGGAACGCCGCTGCCGTACCGGGCATGGCGGCGGGGTACAAAGTGCTCGCGCCCGATCCGGCGCCGCTCGACAAGCCGCTGCCGGACTTCATGGTGCTCGCCGGTGGCTTCTATGCGAGCGCCAGTGATCTGTTCGCGCTCATGGATGGCCTGTTCGCCGGCAAGCTGCTGTCGCCGGAGAGCACGCGCACGCTCATGGCCGTGGAGCGTGCGCCCCAGCAATACGCCCTTGGCGGGCGCACCAAGACCTTGCCCTTCGCCGGCAAGGACCATCCGATCGCGTGGGAGTACGGCTCCGATGGCGCCTATCGCGTGCTCGCCTGGCGCACGCTGGACGACGGCCACTGCGTGATCGTGATGAACAACACCAGCTTCGATCATCTGAAGATCGGCGAGCTGGCGACGGCGCTGATGGAAGCCAGCTACCGCTGACCGTGGCGACAGGCCACGCGGCTACAGCAGCTTCACGCCCAGCGGCTTCAGCGCCACCGCGAACAGCACGAAGCAGACGAAGGTGATCACCGCGCTCAGACCCAGGGCCGGCCAGAATCCGAACCGGGCGAACAGCCGGGGAAACAGCAGGAACATCGGCAGCGTCGGGACGACGTACCAGAAGGTGTACCAGGCGTGGTTGGCGATCTTCGTCGCCGGCTGCTTCTCCACGTAGAGCCAGATCAGCGCCAGGAACGTCACCAGTGGCAGCGACGCGATCAGCGCTCCGAGCCGGTCGCTGCGCTTGGCCAGCTCCGATACCGCCACCACCACGCCGGCAGTCACCAGGTACTTCACGATCAGCCAGGGCATGGGCGGTCTTCCTCGCGATGGAGACGGCCACCTTGCCGCCCGGTCTGGACATCCGCAAGCGCCGCGCCATCTTGCCCCGTCAAAACGCGCGACCGTGGCATATTCGGGGCTTCCCTGCCCCGCCCTGTGCCATGGCAGACATCGGCGCCACCGCCTGCGCCACGGTCGAGGAGTCTTCGTGAAGTCCATGCAGCACGCCCGCGTTTCCCCGTCCCGCCCGACGCGCACCACGCGCCGCCTCGCCTTCGCGCTGAGCCTGCTGCTGGCCGGACATGCCGGCGCCATGGACGCCGCCCAGGCCGACCAGCGCGCCGCGCAGCTGGTCGCGCGCATGACGCTGGAGGAAAAGATCACCCAGCTGCAAAGCTCGGCGCCGGCCATCCCGCGCCTGGGCGTGCCGGCTTACGACTGGTGGAACGAGGGCCTGCACGGCTCTGCCCGCGCCGGCTATGCCACCGTGTTCCCGCAGGCGATCGGCTTGGCGGCAAGCTGGAACGATGCGCTGCTGCACCAGGTGGGCGACGCGGTATCCACCGAGGCGCGCGCCAAGTACAACCTTGTCGACAAGGGCGATCATCCGCGTTACCACGGCCTGAGCATCTGGTCGCCGAACATCAATATCTTCCGCGATCCGCGCTGGGGACGCGGCCAGGAGACCTACGGCGAAGATCCGCTGCTGACCGGCACCTTGGCGACCGCCTTCGTGCGCGGCATCCAGGGCGACGACGCGGACGTACTGAAAGCCGCGGCCACACCCAAGCACTTCGCCGTGCACAGCGGCCCCGAAAAGGGGCGTCACGGTTTCGACTCGCGCGTGTCGCCGCACGACCTGGAGGACACCTACCTGCCCGCCTTCCGCATGGCCGTGACGCAGGGCCACGCGGCATCGGTGATGTGCGCGTACAACGCGCTGGACGGAACGCCCGCCTGCGCGTCGCCGCTGTTGTTGCAGGAGCGCCTGCGCCATGACTGGAACTTCGCCGGTTATGTCGTCTCCGACTGCGACGCCGTGGACGACATGACGCAGTTCCACCACTACAAGCCGGACAACGCCGGTTCCTCGGCCGCCGCCGTCGCCGCCGGCACGGACCTGGATTGCGGCATCGCCTATGCCGCGCTGGGCGACGCGGTACGCAGCGGCCAGGTCGGCGAAGCGGTGCTCGACCAGGCCGCACGCCGCCTGTTCGCCGCGCGCTACCGCATGGGCATGCTGGACGCGACGAACGGGCCTTACGCGAAGCTCGGCGCGGACGACATCGGCTCGCCGGCGCACCGCGCGCTCGCGCTGCGGGCGGCACGCGAATCGATCGTGTTGCTGAAGAACGCACGCGGCACCCTGCCGCTGAAGGACGGCACGCGCCTCGCGGTGATCGGGCCCAATGCCGATGCGCTGAACATCCTCGAAGCGAATTACCACGGCACCGCCATTGCCCCGGTGACGCCCCTGGCGGGACTCGTCCGGCAATTCGGCGCCGAGCGCGTGGCTTACGCCCAGGGCTCGACGCTCGCGCCGGGCGTGACGGTGCCGATTCCCTCGAGCGCGCTGCGCACGGGTGGCACACAGGCAGAACCCGGATTGCGCGCCGAGTACTTCAAGGACGACGCCGTCAAGGGCAAGCCCGCGCTGGTCCGCACCGACCGCCGCATCGATTTCGACTGGGATGAAGTGCCACCCGCGAAGGGCTTCGACGCGAGCCGCTACGCCGTGCGCTGGACCGGCCAGTTGCTGCCGCCGGGCCCCGGCGACTACACGCTCAACGTGCACATCGATCGCTGCTTCGACTGCAAGGGGCACGATGCCGTGCGCCTGTACCTGGATGGCAAGCAGGTGCTGGACGATCACGGCAAGGACTACGACCTCAACGTGCCGCTGCATGTCGCCGACACGCGCCCGCGCTCCTTGCGGCTGGAACTGCGCCACACCGGCGAGGATCAGGGCATCCGCCTGCAATGGAGCGCGCCGGCCGATGCGCAGCTGCGCGAGGCGACGCAGGCGATCGCCAAGGCCGATGCCGTCGTCGCCGTGGTCGGCCTGTCGCCCGATGTCGAAGGCGAGGAATTGCAGGTGACCGTGCCCGGCTTCGCCGGTGGCGACCGCACCGACCTCGCCCTGCCTGCGCCGCAGCAGCGTTTGCTGGAAGCCGCAGCCGCCAGCGGCAAGCCGCTGATCGTCGTGCTCACCAGCGGCAGCGCCGTGGCGCTGAACTGGGCCAGAGAGCACGCGGACGCCATCGTGGCCGCCTGGTATCCGGGCGAAGAAGGCGGCACCGCGATCGCCGATGTACTGAGCGGTCGCTACAACCCCGCGGGACGTCTGCCGATCACGTTCTATGCGTCGGCGGACGATCTTCCCAAGTTCGACGACTACCGCATGGAGGGGCGCACCTACCGCTACTTCCGCGGCACGCCGCTGTTCGCGTTCGGCGAAGGGCTGAGCTACACGCGCTTCGCCTACGAGCCGCCGAAACTATCGGCGACCACCGTGAAGGCAGGCGACAAGCTCGGTGTGGACGTCCTGGTGCGCAATACCGGTGACCGCGACGGCGACGAAGTGGTGCAGGTCTACCTGCGCCCGCAGGATGCGGCGGCCGGTGCAGCGCGCCACAGCCTGGTGGCGTTCCGCCGCGTCGCGTTCAAGGCGGGCGAAGCGAAGACCGTGCACTTCGACATCGATCCGCGGCAGTTGAGCGTGGTGGATGCGCAGGGGCAGCGCGCGGTGAAAGCCGGCGCCTATGCCTTGTATGTCGGCGGCGGGCAGCCTGGCGCAGATGCGGCGGGCATGATCTTGCGCATCGACGGGACGCAAGCGCTGCCCCGCTAGTTGCGTTCCAACGCGCTCTCCTCACCGTTGTCTGGAGGGGAGCGCGGGTGCCGACATCAGGTCGCCGTTGCGAGCGCCATCGCGCGCAACCGCTCCGCCGTCCCTTCGTCCGCCGGCACGAACGCCTCGATCGCCAGCTCCTGCAGCATTACGTCCGTCGGCGTGCCGAACACAGTCGTGGTGCTGAGCATCGATAGCACCGCTCCATCCACTTCCAGCGCCATCGGCACCGCAATGTGGCCGGCGGCATCCACCGCACAGCCGTCTTCGAGCGCCGGCGCCGGATAGCTCTGCAGCTCGCGCAGGAGTTCCATCAATCGCGGATCCTGGCTGCTATCGACCTGGCGGCGCAGGCGTTCCAGCAGATGCGTCCGCCACTGCGCGAGATTGCGGATGCGCGGCGCGAGGCCGGAAGGATGCAGGCTGGCGCGCAGCACGTTGGCCGGCGGCGCAAGCAAGGCCGCGGGCAGGCCCGCCATCAGGCGCAGCGCCGCCTGGTTGGCGGTCACCAGCTGCCAGTAGCGATCCACCGCCAGCGCGGGATACGGCTCCATGCCCTTGAGCAGCCGCTCGATGGTGTGCCGCACGGTATCGAACGCGGGATCGTCCAGCGCGCGCTCGGCATAGACCGGCGCGAAGCCCGCGGCCACCAGCAGCGCATTGCGTTCGCGCAACGGAATGTCCAGATAGTCGGCCAGGTGCAGGATCATGTCGCGGCTGGGCATGGCGCGGCCGGATTCGACGAAGCTGAGGTGGCGCGTCGAGATCTCCGCTTCCGAAGCCAGCTCCAGCTGGCTCAGGCGGCGGTGGCGACGCCACTCGCGCAGGAGGTCGCCGACGGGGCGCGAAGAACGGGCGGCTGGCGGCATGCGTTGTCCTCGTCGAAGCAGGCCAAGGGCGGCGATGATCCCATGCGGCACGACGGCGCGGGCGGCACGCGGCCGCCCGCGCTGTCGCTCAGGCCGCCTGCGGGACCTTGTCGAGGAAACCCAGCACTTGGCGGATGCGGCCGTCGTCCAGCTGCGCGACGTCGAAGCCGATCACCAGCGGCTCGTCCGCACCCGGAGCGGCGAGGTGCCAATGGAAACGCACCATGTCGTGATGGGCATCGACCGGCCCGCCGAGGCGGAACACGTGACCCGGGAACATCGACTGCACCGCGGCGATGGTCGCGTCGATCGCTTCCCATCCACGCGCCTGGACCATCGGATCGGTGTAGACGGCGTGCTCGGCATAGAGCTCTTCGATCAGCACACGCCGGCGCAGCGGATCGGTTTCGTTCCAGCCCTGCAAGTAGCGTTCGACCAGGGCGGGGGTGGCGATATCGTTCATGGCGGTTCTCCTTGGTGGGTGTGCCGCCAGCTTGCCGCCCGTCCCGCGCGGCGACGATTACCTCGGAGGTAATGACCTGCGCGGCAGCCTCATGCGAGCGAACCCAGCAAGGCGCGCACGCGCGCGGCAATGTCGTCGCGCACGGCGCGGTAGGCGTCGTCGTCCATGTCGCGAGGGTCCGGCAATGCCCAATCCTCGCGCCGTTTCGCCGGCACCCACGGGCAGGCGTCGCCGCAGCCCATGGTGATGACGGCGTCGAATTCGCCCTCGACGTCATCGAGCGATTTGGAAGCATGGCGACTCAGGTCGTACCCCAGTTCGCCCATGAAGCGGATCGCCTTGGGATTGATCCGGCCCGAAGGGCGCGAACCGGCGCTCAAGGCCTCGACGCCGTCGCCACCGTAGATATGCGCGAAGGCTTCGGCCATCTGACTGCGATTGGCGTTCTCGACGCACACGAACAGGACGCGCTTCATCCGACATCCCTCTCAGCAGCAGCCGGAGGCGGTATCGCAGGCCTTGCGCACCGGCGCGGGTCCGCAGCAGGCCGGGCCGCTCGGCTCCTCGGCACTGGTATACGTGGTGGCCTCACCCAGGCTGTGGAAGCTCTCCCAGCGCACGCCCTGAGGATCTTCGGCCCAGAACTTGTCGGAGCGCGCATAACAGCAGGTGGTGCCCTGCTCGGCCAGCGCCACCGCGTCCGCCGCACGCAGGCGATCGCCGATCGCGGTCAGTTCCGCCTCGTTCTCCGCCTGCAGGCCCAGGTGATCGATACCGGCCTGGCGGCCGCGCTGGGAGATCGCGAAATTGATGCGCGGGTCCTCCAGCATCCACTTGGCGTAATCGGACTTGATGACGCTCGGCTCGACGCCGAACAGCGTCGTGTAGAAACGGATGCTGCTATCGAGCCGGTCGACGTTGACGTGCACGTGGAAGCGTTTCATCGCTTGCTCCTGGTTTTCGCGGGTGCGCAGATAGCCGGCGGGCAACAGTCGGCCTGGGCCGTTCCCGCGCAACAGTTCTCGGTGAGGTAATCCAGCAACGCGTTCATGCGCGCGTAGTCGGCGCGGCAGCGGATGATCCGCCCCTGCCGTTCGTCGGAGACCATGCCGGCCCGGCGCAGGATGTGCAGGTGATTCGTCAGCGTGGCGCCGGCCAGCCCGGTCGCCGCCGCCAGTTCACCCACCGCCATGCCCGCGTCGCCCGCCTGCACCAGCAGGCGGAACAGGTTCAGGCGGTGCTCCTGGGCGAGAGCGGAAAGACAGGCGAGCGCATCATTGGATTCCATATTTCCAGAATTATGGAAATAAATAATGCTGTCAACTGGCGGTTGGCGAAACCTGCGAATCAGGCCGGAATCGCCCCCGCCTCGCGGAGCCCGGCCCACTCCACCCGGTTCCGTCCCAGATGCTTGGCGCGATACAGCGCCGCGTCAGCGGCACTGATGAGGGCCTGAAAGTCCAGGTCGGCCGCGCCAGCCACGCCGACGCTGGTGGTCGCGGGAATCGGCTGGTCGCCGTGCACCGCGGGCGCGGCGGCGAGACGCGCGCGCACGTCCTCGGCGGCGACGATGGCCTGGGCGGCGTCGATGCCTGGCAGCACGAGCAGGAATTCCTCGCCGCCGTAACGGCCTAACAGCGCACCGTCCGGCAGATGCACGGCCTGCACCGTGCGTACGAAGTGGCGCAGCACTTCGTCACCGGCGTCATGACCCCAGTTGTCGTTGATGCCTTTGAAGCGATCGAGGTCGATCAACAGCACCGATGACGTCTGGCCGCGCGCACGGCACAGTTCGACGGCACGGCGGCCGTCCTCGATCACCGCGTTGCGGTTGCGCAGGCCGGTCAGGCCGTCGGTGCGCGCCATGCTGCGCAGGTCCAGCGTGAGGCGCTGGGCCAGCATCAGCGTGAAGCCGGTACTGACCAGGAAGGTGCAGATGATCGCGAACAGGTAGTTGGCGGTCATCAGCTGCGTGGCGAGCAGCATCTGCGACTTGGTATCCGGTGCCAGCATCACCACCGATCGCAACAGGTAGAACGCCGCATCACAGCCGAACACCAGCGCGGTGAAACCGCAACTCACGCGCAGGTCGCCGGGCGCGCGACGCAGCAGCACCCAGATCATCCACGCATCCCACACGATGCTCTTGGCGCCGAACACCATCGCCTCGAGCCGTTGCGACGGCGGCGCGAGCAGGAACACCACCTGCACCGCGAAGAACGCCGCCGACAACAGCAGCGGCCAGCGCCAGCGCAGCGGATAGCGCACGTGCACGGCAATGCCCATCAGCATCAGCGCGTTGCCGATCGCGATCAGCGCATTGCCGACGATCACCGACAGAAACGTCTCGCGTTCGTCCAGCCCCTGCGCAACGCCGGCAAACGTGATGATCCAGAACGCAGCCGTCCAGATGCGCAGCGCGGGCATGCCGCGCAGCACCAGGCCAAGCAAGGTGAAACTCAGAGAGATGGTCGCTCCGACGGCAAGCCCCATGACGCCGAGCGTGAAAAGATCCAGATGCATCGCCGCCCCCGCGCCTGGCCGGCGCCCCTGTGCAGACGGCCGCATTATCTCCCAGGGCGCCGCGCCGTGCGCGGCCTTCGCTGCGGACGGCGGTTACAGCGTCCGCGTCATGAACACGCTGTTGGGATCGTCCACGTAGTCGGCGAACGGAGCGCAGTACGTGAAGCCGAATCGAACATAGAGCTGCCTGGCCGGCTCGAACGCCGCCATCGAACCCGTCTCCAGGCTAAGCGTGCGATAAGCACGGCGACCGGCCTCATCCACCAGATGCCGCAGCATCGCCGCCGCCACGCCGCGCCGCCGATGCGCCTGGGCGGTGCGCATGGACTTGATTTCGCCGTGCGTCGGATCGAGCTGTTTGAGCGCGCCGCAGCCGAGCAGATCCTCGCCATCCCACAGCGTCCAGAAGCTGATCTCGGGCCGGCGCAGCCCGTCCAGGTCCAGCGCGTGGATGCTTTCCGGCGGCGAATGCCGCGCCATGTCGCGCAGGTGTTCACTCAACAGGTCGATGATGCGCGGGTCGGTGAGGTCGCGGTCGAGGCAGATGTCCATGGCGGGCGTTGCGCAAGTGAACCTCGTCGCATGCTAGCCGCGCCTCGCCCGCCGGCCCAGCCCTTTTGCGCTCAAAGCTGCCGCGGCGTCACGCCTAGCAGCCGGCGCATCCAGCGCGCCATGTGGCTCTGGTGGGCGAAGCCCGCCAGCAAGGCCACCGCTGGCGGGCAGCGCATCCGAGCGCACGCAGCATCTGGATGCGGCGGCGACGCAGGCCGCGCTCGGCGTGGCGGCCAGCCCGCTCGAGCAAGTCATCGCGGACACGCTGGCGCGCGCCGAAACCGCCGGTGCCGCTTGACGCCACGCCGGCGCTGCGGCAGCTTGCGGCGGATTTCAGCCGCGAGTGACCGCCTTGTCCCTTTCCGCTTGCGTCTCCCCGCGCCGCGCCGCGCGCCACGTCTTGTTGCTGCTGCCACTGGCCTGGCTGGCCGGCTGTGCGCCCCTGCCGGCGCGCAACCCCATGGCCACCTGGGTGCCCTCGCCCAATCACGACATCCGTCGACCGGTGCTGATCGTGTTGCATTTCACCGATCAGCATTCGGTGCAGGAGAGCCTGCATACGCTGCGTACCGCCAACAGCGGCGGACCGGTGAGCGCGCATTACCTGATCGGCGCCGACGGCGGCATCTACCAGCTGGTGGCGGACGAGCAGCGCGCGTGGCATGCCGGTCCGGGACGCTGGGGCACCATCACTGACGTGAACTCCGCGTCGATCGGCATCGAGCTGGACAACGACGGCCACTCGCCGTTCGCCCAGGCACAGATCGACAGCCTGCTGCGCCTGCTGGCCGACCTCACGACGCGGCTGCGCATTCCGCGTACGCAGATCATCGGCCACGAAGACCTCGCCCCTGGCCGCAAGGACGACCCCGGCCCGCTGTTTCCATGGAATCGCCTGGCCGACGCGGGCTATGGCCTGTGGCCACAGGGGCCGCTGGCCGATCCGCCGGCGGATTTCGATCCGTGGATGGCGCTTGGCCTGATCGGCTACGCCCTCGACAACCGGCCCGCCGCGGTGCGCTCGTTCCACCACCATTTCCGTGGCATGGATGGCGATACGCTCGACGCGGACGATCTGCGTGTGTTGTATGCGCTGGCCAGGCAAATGAGCGCGACGAAGGCGCCCTGAACGCGATTACGCCGCGCCCCGCTCGCTGGTAATTTCGGCGCCCTCGCGCATCGCCTTGGTCACCGGCGTATTGGCGACGATCTCCAGCAGGCGCTTCCACTGGTCATCGCTCAGCGGCTGGTCCGAATGCAGCACGCGGTGGATGTGCAGCTTGCCGTCGTCGTCGCGCGTGAGGCTGAGCTCCGCGCGAAACTCGCCAAGATTCCATCCTTTGCGCTGCGCATACATGCGCAGCGTGATCGCGGTGCACGCCGCGAGCGACGAGAGATAGAGATCGAACGGCGCCGGCGCCGCTCCCTGCCCGCCCAGCGCCTTGGGTTCGTCGGTATCCAGTGCGTAGTGACCGGCCTGGATGTGGTGCAGGTAGTCGACGTCTGAGGAGACGATGGAGGCGGAGGCGACGCGGCTCATGGAAGTCCTTCGTAGGTTGGGGTGAACCGCAGGCGAACCCCAACAACACGGCCTCGCGACGTTGGGGTTCGCCTGCGGCTCACCCCAACCTACGACATTCGCTTCCTTCAGGCGATGCCCAAACCGGTAATGCCGGTGATGGCGCGACCATCGAAGCCGGCGAGATCGGCGAAGTGGCGACCGCGTTCGGCGTAATCGTGAAACTGGTCGAAGCTTGGAGCACCAGGTGACAGCAGGATGCATCCGCCAGGCGGCGTGAGCTGTCGCGCCTGCACCACTGCCGCGTCCAGATTGGCCGTCTCGACCAGCGTGGTGGCGACCTTCGCCTCGCGCAGCGCGGCGGCGATGCGCGGACCGTTGGCGCCGCTGCACACGATGGCGTGCGGCGGCTGCGCGACGGCGGCGGCGACGAAGTCCGACCAGTCGAGGCCGCGGTCATGGCCGCCGGCCAGTACGGTGACCGCGTGGCCATGCAAGCTTTCCAGCGCCGCGAGCGTGGCTTGCGGCGTGGTGCTGATCGAATCGTTGATCCAGTCGACGCCATCGCGCTCGCCCAGCGGCTGCAGGCGATGCGGCAGCGGCACGAAGCTGGCGAGCGCCGGCGCGGCGGCGACGGCGTCATAACCCATCGCTTCCAGCGCGGCGAGCGCCGCGCAGGCATTGAGTGCGTTGTGCGCGCCGGGCGCGGCGAGACGCTTCGCTTCGAAAATGTTGTCGCCGCCACGACGAATGAAACCATCGGCGACATGCCAGCCATGCGCTTCGCCGAACAGCAGCCGCGCGGGATGGCCAGCCGTCTTTTCCAGCAGCGACGGCTGCCATGCATTGACCAGCAGGCGCCGCGATACATCGGCGAGCTTGAGCTTGTCGGCCACGTAGCGTTCGCGCGAACCGTGCCAGTCGAGATGTTCCTCGTACAGGCTGGTGATCACGCCCAGCGCCAGCGGGCCGGCCTCGCCCGTCTGGAAACTGGACAGCTCTATCGCCCACAGCTCGGCGGACTGCCCGAGCAGCTCCAGCAGCGGCATGCCGATGTTGCCGGCCAGCGCGGTGCGCACACCCAGCGCACGCGCCAGATGCGCCAGCAAGGCGGTGGTGGTGCTCTTGCCCTTGGTGCCGGTGACGGCAATCACCTTGGCGTCCGGGTTCTCGCCGAACCACAACGCCGTGCCGGAGGTCACGCGCAGGCCGGCTTCTTGCGCGGCCAGCAGCACGGGCTTATAGGCGGAAACACCAGGCGATTTCACCACCACCTCGAACGGAGCGAGATCGATCGCGTCGGGTTCTCGGCCGCGCACATCGAGCGTGGCGTCGAAGGCCTTGGCCGATGCCGCTTCCGCCTCGCCACAGAACAGCGTCAGCGGCAGAGCCGGCAGCCGTTGGCGCAAGGCGGCGATGGCGGCGCGCCCCTCGCGGCCGAAGCCCCAGATGGCGACGCGCCGGCCGGCCAGATCAGCGATGCGCATGCGGGTCGCTCAGGCGAAGAAGTCGAGCGCGCCACGCAGGCGCGCGGGGATGCGGTGTTCAGCAGCGGGCTGCAGCCACGGCTCCAGCGCCAGCCCGGAAACATCCAGCTGCGGCAGGATCTCGCTGCGGAAGCGCGCGACCAGAGCGTCTTCCTGCCATTCCGGACGCTGACTCAGCGCATACATCGCCGCACGCGCCTCGGCACCCTCGCCCACGCATTCGAACGGCTTGTGGTCCTGGTATTCCAGCAACGCGTCGAAGCCGGCGGCCTGGCTTTCATCGTCCAGCAGGTTGCGGCCGAAGATCTGCAGCAGCCGCGGCTTGGACAGGAACGGCGCCAGCGCGAGGAACACGAAATGGCATTTCGGACACTGCCCGCACCAGCGATCCGCCGGCTTGGGACCGAGGATGCGGAAGTTGCGATTGCAGCTGGAAAACGCATCGAAGTACGGCGTGAGCTTGGCGAAGGCACGGGTCACCGCCAGCTCCGAATAGGGGCGCAGCAGCGAGAAGTAATCCAGGTCCGCCGCGACCTGCGCATGCAGCCAGTCGCCAAGCAATTGCTCGAAGGCGTAACCCTTGCTCCATTGGTGATTGACCTGCTGGCCTTCGTATTCGAGCGTCGCAGCCGAAGCCGAACGCTCATTGGCGAAAGCAATGCTGTCAAAGCCGTAGAGAATGGCGGCCAGCGCCAGGATCGCCGAATTCACCGCGGTCACCGGGATATGGCCGTTCCACGCGCCGAGGCGGTTGAGGTCGAACAACTGCGGCGCCAGTTCGCGCTGGATGTTGAGCGTGGGCAGGCCGGTGCGCGCGGCGCAGGCGGCGATCAGCTCCGAATTGCCCACCCACACCGCCGTAGCGTCGCCGCCGGCGGACTTGATGGCTTCCACGGCGACGAGCGAATCCTTGCCGCCGCCGATCGGCACGAGCGTGCGCTTGGGCAGTTGGATCGACGGAGCCGCCGCAGGCGCCGCGCCGCCGCGCGGGAAGGCGATGCGGCCGCGCAAGTCCAGTCCGTTACGGTAGGCGAACTCGGCAAGGCCGTTGAGGTACAGCGTGTCGAGCAGGTCGGCGGTAGCGTCGTCCAGCGGACCGCCGGCCACCTCGATGCGAGGCGGCACGCCGGCCTTGTAGTAGCTGACACCGGCGACCAGATGCAGCAGCTTGAGCGCGCGCTCGAAGGCGGCGGCATGCGCGGGCGGCACGGCGGGTGCATGCGGAAAGCGCACACGCTCGACCAGTTCCTCGCCGTTGTCGAAGGCATAGGCCAGCTCGGCCACGCCGTCGGCGTAGCTGCAGCGAACGAAGCGGAAGACCTGGGTGAGGCGGGGTTGGATGGGGGTGGTCACTATGAGTGGCTCCGGGTTGTCACCTTGCCTATCCGTGCTGGCGGCAGGGTGGCTGAATTCTTTTCGTGCAGCGACGCCTGGTGCTTGCCTCTTCCTGCCCCCTCTCCCCTCCGGGGAGAGGGTTGGGGTGAGGGGCCGGGGCTTGCGAGAGCCTCCGACAGAACCTCAAGCACGCTTTCCAGGCTGGCCAGGACATCATTGTTCCAGAAACGCAGGACGCGGTAGCCCATGGCTTGCAGTTCCAGAGTCCGGCGCTCGTCGTAGACCACCTGATCGGCATGCTGGCCGCCATCAAGCTCAACGATCAACCACGCATCCGTGCAAACGAAGTCGACGATGTAACTGCCAACTTGATGCTGCCGGCGGAACTTCCATCCTTGTAGTTGCCTGGCTCGTAAATAACGCCAGAGCATTTGCTCGGCGTCGGTTTGCTTCTGGCGAAGACTGCGCGCCCTGTTTACGTTTAAGCGTTTCATCCTTGAACGCTCCGTTGAAACGTTGTGGCGAGCCCCGGCCCCTCACCCCGCCCTCTCCCCGGAGGGGAGAGGGAGAAGTGAAGTACCGAGGCAAGGACTTACTCGAGGATCACCTCTTCCGCCTCATCCCGCATGTTGTACGGCGACGACATCACCTTGCCGTAGGCGCCGGCCTGGGCGACCAGCACCACGTCGCCCTCCTGCGCCTCCGGCATGCGGCGGTCGGTGCCGAGCACATCGCCGCTTTCGCAGATCGGGCCGACCACCTGGAACAGGCCGGTGGCCGGCTCGTCCAGGCGGGTGAGGTTGACGATCTCGTGCCAGGCTTCGTACAGCGCGGGGCGGATCAGGCTGTTCATGCCCGTGTCCACGCCGAGGTAGCGCCAGGAGCCTTTGCCTTTCTGCTGGGTGACGCGGGTGAGCAGCACGCCGGCATCGGCCACCAGGTAGCGGCCGGGTTCCATCCACAGCTGGTAATGCGGATAGGCCGCCTTGACGCCGCGCAGCACGCGATCCAGCGCGGCGATATCCAGCCGCGCCTCGCCCGGATGCGAGGGCACGCCCAGGCCGCCGCCGATATCGAGGAAAGCCACGCTGCCGATGCGTTCGGCCAGGCTGGCCAATTGGCCGTACACCTCGCCCCAGTGGCCCTCGTCGAGGATGCCCGAGCCCAGGTGCGCATGCAGGCCGCGCACGATCACGCCATGCGTGTCGGCCTGGCGCAGGAACTGATCCACCAGTTCGACCGGCAGGCCGAACTTGCTGCCGCTGCCGCCGGTACGCACCTTCTCGTGGTGGCCCAGGCCGCGCCCAAGGTCCACGCGCAGCACGATCTCCCGGCCGCGGAAGATCTCGCCCCAGTGTTCGAGCTGGTAGAGCGAATCGAGCGAGATCGTCGCCCGTGTCGTCAATGCCCACTCGTAGTCGGCGCGCGGCGCGAAATTGGGCGTGAACAGCAACGGCGCCGACTCGGGCACCACGGCCATCACGGCCTTGAGTTCGCCCGGCGACACGCACTCGAAACCGAAACCCTCTTCGGCCAGCGCCTTGAGGATGGCCGGATGCGTGTTGGCTTTCACCGCGTAGTGCAGGCGATCGACCGCGCCCAGCGACTTCAGCTCGCGCGCCTGCTGGCGCACGGTGGGCAGGTGGTAGACGTAACGCGGCGTGCGCTCCGTGCCGAGCTTGAGCAGCCGCTCACGCTCGGTGGTGCGCCACCACGAGGCGGCCGGCGCGACCACTTCGCCGCTGCCGTACAGCGCCTGCCAGCTGGGACCGAACAGGGCGCTGTCGTCGGTGCGCAGCGCGCCCGCGGCGATCAGCAGTTCGTGCAGGTGCGGCAGCAGGTCGTCCACCACGTTCTCGTCCACCACGAAGGTGAGGTTGAGATTGTTGGACGACTGCGAAATCAGGTGCACACGGATCTGGCCGAACTCCGCCAGCACGCCCGACAGCGTATGCAGCATCGAGCGCATGCCGCGGCCGACCAGGGTGATCGCCGCGCACGGCGCGATCACCTTCACCCGGCACACCTTGGCCAGATCGCTGGCCAGTGCGGCGACGGCGTCGGAATCGAGCAGGTTCTCGGTGGGATCGAGCGACACGGTGACGTTGGTCTCGGCCGAACCGATCAAGTCCACCGATAAACCGTGCTGCTTGAACTGCGCGAACACGTCGGCGAGGAAGCCGACCTGCTGCCACATGCCCACCGACTCCATCGACACCAGGGTGAGGCCCTTGCGCGCGCTGATCGCTTTGACGCTCGGTGCGTGCTCGCGCACTTCCGGACCGATCACGGTGCCTTCCAGCTCGGGTCGGTTGGTGTCCTTGATCAGCATCGGCACGCGCGGCTCACGCAGCGGCGACAAGCAGCGCGGATGGAGCACCTTCGCGCCGGTGGAGGCGATTTCCTGGGCTTCTTCGTAATCCAGGCGCTGCAGCAGGCGCGCGCCCGGCACCTGACGCGGATTGGCGGTGAACATGCCGGCTACGTCGGTCCAGATTTCCACGCGTTGCGCTTTCAGCAACGCGCCGAAGTACGACGCCGAGGTGTCGGAGCCGCCACGGCCCAGCAGCACGGTGCGGCCCTGCGCTTCGCGCGCGATGAAGCCTTGCGTGATGAACACCTCGCCGAGTTGCGCGAGGCGCGCGTTGAGCGCCGGATCCGGCCGCGCCTCGACCATCGCCGAGAGCAGCTTGGTGCGTTCGTTCTGGTTGGGCAGCGCGACCGCCGCGAGGCAATCGCGCGCGTCCACCCATTGCGTGGTCAATCCCGTATGCGTGAGAAACGCGGCGCCCAGCGCGCTGGACATCAGCTCGCCGTGCGCCTGCACCAGCGCCGCCCAGGCCAGTTCGCCCATCGCGCCCGGCCCTTCCTCGGCAAGCTTCGCCAGTTCGGAGAGGCGCTCGGCGAGCGTCTGCGGGACTGCCAGCTGCATGTGATCGAGCAGGTCGTAATGACGCTGGGCGATCGCCCGTGCAGCCTCGATGCGTTTGCCCTTGTCTTCCTGCGCGCACAGTTGTTTGAGTGCGTCGGTGATGCCGGTGAGCGCGGACACGACCACCAGCACGCGGGCGCTTTCGGCGCGGCGGCTGGCGACCAGCTCACGGATGTTCTGCCAGCGCGGCAGGGTGGCGACACTGGTGCCGCCGAACTTCATCACGATCCAGGATGCGTCAGCAGGAAGCGACGCGGGGCTTTGCGGGTTCACGGGTACCTTCGGTTGCGTGGTTGGAGAAAAGGGATTCGGCCAGTGTTGCGCTGCAAAAGGTGGAAATGCAATGGATGTTGCGGGTGCATCGGGACCGAACGTTGGCGTAGGTAGAAGCCTTTCCAGGATGAGACCCTTCTCCCCTCCGGGGAGAAGGTGCCGGCAGGCGGATGAGGGGCGGGTGCTCGAGGAAGAGGCTCTACGAAGCGAAACTTGCTTTAAGGCTCCCGCTTCTACGCTCCGCCCGGCCCCTCACCCCAACCCTCTCCCCGGAGGGGAGAGGGGGAAAAAAAGCGCTTATGCGACGACGACGGGGATCTTGCCGATCCGCGCCTGCCATTCCTTCGGGCCGGTCTGGTGCACGGAGGTGCCGGCCGAGTCGACCGCGACGGTGACCGGCATGTCCTGCACCTCGAACTCGTAGATCGCTTCCATGCCGAGATCGGCGAAGCCAACCACGCGCGAGGATTTGATCGCCTTGGAGACGAGGTAGGCGGCACCGCCCACGGCCATCAGGTACACCGACTGGTGCTTCTTGATCGCCTCGATCGCCGCCGGGCCGCGCTCGGCCTTGCCGACCATGCCCAGCAGGCCGGTCTGCGCGAGCACCTGCTCGGTGAACTTGTCCATGCGCGTGGCGGTGGTGGGACCGGCGGGGCCGACCACTTCGTCGCGTACCGGATCGACCGGGCCGACGTAATAGATGAAGCGGCCCTTGAAGTCGACCGGCAGCGGTTCGCCCTTGTTGAGCATGTCGACCATGCGCTTGTGCGCAGCGTCGCGGCCGGTCAGCAGCTTGCCGTTGAGCAGCAGCACCTCGCCCGGCTTCCAGCTGGCGACTTCTTCGCGCGTGACCGTATCGAGGTTCACGCGGCGGCCCTTGGAGGCGTCGTAGGTGAGCTTGGGCCAGTGCTCCAGCGACGGCGGATCGAGCGCGACCGGACCGGAGCCATCAAGCGTGAAGTGCGCGTGGCGGGTGGCGGCGCAGTTCGGGATCATCGCCACCGGCAGGTTGGCGGCGTGGGTCGGATAGTCCTTGATCTTCACGTCGAGCACCGTGGTGAGGCCACCCAGGCCCTGCGCGCCGATGCCCAGCGCGTTGACCTTCTCGTACAGCTCGATGCGCAATTCCTCGATGCGATTCTGCGGGCCGCGCGCGATCAGCTCCTGGATGTCGATGTGCTCCATCAGCGATTCCTTCGCCAGCAGCATCGCCTTCTCGGCGGTACCGCCGATGCCGATGCCGAGCATGCCCGGCGGGCACCAGCCGGCGCCCATGGTCGGCACGGTCTTGAGCACCCAGTCGACGATCGAATCGGACGGGTTGAGCATGGCGAACTTCGACTTGGCTTCGGAACCGCCGCCCTTGGCCGCCACGATCACCTCGACGGCATCGCCCGGCACGATCGAGACGTTGATCACCGCCGGCGTGTTGTCCCTGGTGTTGAGGCGCTTGCCGGCCGGATCGGCCAGCACGCTGGCGCGCAGCTTGTTGTCCGGATGGTTGTAGGCGCGGCGCACGCCTTCGTTGACCATGTCCTCCAGCGACATCGTGGCGTCCCAGCGCACGTGCATGCCCACCTTGAGGAACACGGTGACGATGCCGGTGTCCTGGCACAGCGGACGATGGCCTTCGGCCGCCATGCGCGAGTTGATCAGGATCTGCGCCATCGCATCGCGCGCCGCCGGCGACTCCTCGCGCTCGTAGGCCTTGGCGAGGTTGGTGATGTAGTCGACCGGGTGGTAGTAGCTGATGTACTGCAGGGCGTCGGCGACGGACTGGATCAGATCGTCTTGCTTGATGGTGGTCATGGCGGCGGCTTGGGACTCGTGGGAAGCGATCGCGCCGCGATGCGGTTTTTCCGCGGCGCATAAGCCGCTTATTGTGCCGCAAGCGGGCGGGAGCGCCCAAACTCCTGGCCCTGCTCGGCTTTTCGCCTGGCCGCCGAGGCCAAAAAGAAAGGCAGCCGCCCTGCGGGACGGCTGCCTTGCCTCGAACCTGTGGCGCCGATCAGAAGCGGTATTCGCCCGTCAGCGAGTACATGCCCACGTTCCAGTTGTCGCCGCGACCCTTGTCGCCGAAACGCAGGTGGTAGTTGTCATAGGCCAGGCCAACGCTGACGTGCTCGTTGACGTTGTAGCCGACGCCGGCGCCGAAGTACTCGCCGGTGCGGGTGGTACTGCGCGACACGGCGCCGTCGACGACCGGCGTGTCGTAGCTCACCTTGACGTTGTTGTGGGCGCGGATCCAGCCGGCGCGGGCCGACACGAACCAGTTCGGCGTGATGTCGTAGTTGAGCTTTCCGCCCAGCGTCCAGCCGTGCATCTTGGTGCGGTCGTGATAGCTGGCCGAATCCGTTTCGTAGCGGCCCTTGGCCTTGCCCAGGTAGGCATAGCCGAGCTCGACGCCATAGTCGACCACGCTGTTCCAGCGATAGCCCAGGCGCAGGGCGGCGGCGTTGTCCTGGCGATCCACTTTGGACAGGTTCGTGCGGGCGGAGCTGGGCAGGTGATAGTCGGACTGGCCGAGACTGCCGTTGATGAAGAAGTTGCCGTCGTCGGCGAAGGCGGGAGCGGCGGCGAGGCAAAGCGCCAGGGCGGCGGCCTTGGAGAATGAATTGCGCATTGATTTGATCCTTGCTTGGGGACAGAGCGTCCGGCCGTGCTGCACCCAACCAAAGGCGGAGGCGCGGGGAAGCCGGATCGGCGAGCCTGCGCAATTTCGCGTTCAAATCAAACACTTTGGCGCAAAAATCTGACTATTTACCGCAGCCATAAGAACTATTCCGCAAGAATTTTCGCTTATTAAACCCTTTGCGACCGCCTTTCCTCGCGCTAGCTTTGCCGGACCGGTGCACGGCGCGTACAGGGGAGCGCAGGCATCGGCGGGGAAGTTCATTCGCATGACCTTTAGCAGCGCTTTGCCGGCCCGGGCCGGGAAGCGCGGCGGCGTCCTGTCGCGCCGTCGCGGTTCCGCGCATCCGGGTCCATCCACGGAGGAACGCACATGCTCGCCACGCTTCAGCGCAAGACCCTCGCCGCGTCCCTGACGCTCCTGTTAGCCACTGTTTCCACCGCTTCGTTCGCCGCCGGGACCAAGCCCGCCGCCGATCTGGGCGCGGCCAATGCCAATCAGCAGATCAACGTCACCCTGGTGCTGAAGCTGCACAACCAGGAACAGCTGGAGCAATACGTCCAGGACACCGTGACACCCGGCCGGCCGAACTTCCGCCGCTTCCTGACCACCGCGCAGTTCGCCGAGAAGTACGGCGCGACGGACCAGGAGATCAAGCGGGTGCAGGACTTCCTCCGCCAGAACGGGCTGACCGGCACCTTGCTGCCCAACCGCATGGCGATCCGCACCAGCGGCACCATCAGCCAGTTCGCCACGGCTTTCCAGACGCCGATCCACAACTACGTGTCGAAGAAGGGCGGCGACGTCTTCCACCGTCCCGCCAAGGCGCCCACGCTGCCCGCTTCGATCGCCGACACCGTGCTGCTCGGTTCCAGCCTGAGCAATGAGCACAAGCTGCTCTCGCACCGCATCACCACGCCGGACGCGGCCAAAGCCACGCTGCCGGCCACGGCCAGGACCGAAGCCAAGCTCGCGACCGCCACCACGCCGGCCAGCAGCAATCCGACCGCGACGGGCGTGCCGGGCGAGTACACCGTGGGCGACGCGGCCAACTTCTACAACATCAATCCGCTGTATGCGCGCGGCATCACCGGCGACGGCACTACGGTCGCCATCGTCACGCTGTCGGACTTCTACACGGAGGACGCACAGGCCTACTGGGACGGCATTGGTCTGACCACCAAGGCCAACCGCATCACCAAGATCGCCGTGGACGGCGGCGCCGCGATCGACGGCGGCAGCGGCGAGACCTCGCTGGACGTGGAACAGGCCGGCGGCCTGGCGCCCCAGGCGAACATCCTGGTCTATCACGCGCCCAACGCCGGCAACAGCTTCACCAATGCCGCGCTGCAGGCGGTATCGGACAACGTGGCCGACACCATCTCCACCAGCTGGGGCCTGCCTGAGATCTACAACTTCGCCGCGCTCAACGTCGACGGCGCCAAGAACACCGACACCACCGACGTGGGCGACCTGCAGATCTGGCACCAGATCCTGCTTGAAGCGGCCGTGCAGGGTCAGTCGTTCTTCGCGGCCACGGGCGATTCGGGCGCGTACGACACGGTCCGCGGCCTGGGCCATGGCACCACGCCCGGCACCTACAACGCGCCGCTGACGGTGGATTCGCCGGCTTCCGATCCGCTGATGACCGCGGCGGGCGGCACCACCACGCCTTTCAGCTACAAGTTCCGCACCGGCCCGGTGGAGTCGATCACCAAGGAACAGGTCTGGGGCTGGGACTACATCCAGAACTACTTCGACAAGTACGTCGGCCAGGGCGTGATCGACCTGTACTCGGTCGGTGCGGGCGGCGGCGTGAGCGTGTACTGGAAGCGGCCGTTCTATCAGCTGTTCACCCAGGGCGTCCGCGCCAGCGAGAAGAACCAGACGCTGACCTACAACGACACCACCGGTCCGCAGGTGCTGTTGAAGCTGCCGGGCAACTTCCACGGCCGCAACCTGCCGGACATCTCGCTCAACGCGGATCCGGAGACCGGCTACCTGGTGGTCTCCACCGTCGACGGCGGCGTTACCGCGGGCAACGGCGGCACCAGCTTCGTCGCGCCGCAGCTCAACGGCATCAGCGCGCTGCTGACCCAGAGCGCGGGCCGCCGCGTGGGCTTCTGGAATCCGCAGGTGTATGCGCTGCAGAACATCTTCGGCTACGGCAGCTGGAGCAGCTTCAATGACATCCGCCAGGGCGACAACTGGTACTACCAGGGCAAGGGCGGTTACGAGCCGGGTTCGGGCATCGGCACGCTCAACGTGGCGAACTTCGATTTGTTCCTGCGCGCGTTCTGACCTGAAACGTCTATAGCGGTACAGGACTTTGGCCGGCCCCGCGAGGGGCCGGTTTTTTTCGCGCCCCCTCCGCCGCGCGCCACACCCTTGCCCCCTCCCCCATAACCGGCCATGCTCGCCGCCAGTTTTTTTCCCACAGGGCGGCCCCTCCATGAGCGATACCCCGGCATCCGGCTACGTGCGGCGACTGAGTTCGTGGGATGCCGCCATGATCGTGGTGGGCGGGATCATCGGAGGCGGGATCTTCTTGAATCCCGGCATCGCCGCGCAACGCACGGAGTCGGGGCTGGCTCTGCTGCTGGTATGGGTCGGCGCGGGCCTGCTCACCCTGATCGGCGCGCTGTGCTACGCCGAGCTCGGCGCGCGGCGGCCGCATGCCGGCGGCAGCTATGTGTACCTGCGCGAGGCGTTCGGCTCGCTGGCCGGCTTCCTGTTCGGCTGGACCATGTTGCTGGTGATCTATTCCGGCTCGGCGGCGGCGGTGGCGACGATCTTCGCCAGCTACGCGTCCGGCGTGTTCGGCCTGCCGCCGGGCACGATCAAGCCGCTCGCCGCCGGCGCCCTGGTGTTCGTCGCGGGCATCAATCTGTTCGGCCTGAAGCTGGGCGCGCAAGTGCAGAACCTGTTCACCCTGCTGAAGCTGCTGGCGGTCGCAGTGCTGGTGGTGTGCGGGTTGTTCCTGGCCGGCGCCAATGGCGCGGGCGTGCTGGCCACCGATCCGGCGCGCGGCGAGGTGGGCTTCATCGGCGCGGCGCTGCCGGTGCTGTTCGCGTACTCGGGCTTCACCTATCTCAATAATCTCGCCGGCGAAGTGCGCGAGCCGCAGCGGACGCTGCCGCGGGCGCTGTTCCTTGGCATGCTACTGGTCATCGCCGTCTATGCGCTGGTCAACGTGGCTTATCTGGCGGTGCTGGGCCATGCGGGCCTCGCGGCCAGCACCACGCCTGCGGCGGACGTGATGAATCGTGTGTTCGGCCCGGTCGGCGCCAAGCTGATCGCGATCGGCATCGCCATTTCCACGCTGGGCTTCTGCAACATCACCCTGGTCGCCGGCGCGCGCGTGCTGCAGGTGATGGGCGAAGACGGTCTGTTTTTCCGCAGCGTCGCCAGACTGCACCCACGGCACCACACGCCGAACGTGGCGCTGCTGCTGCTCTCGGGCTGGGCCGTGCTGCTGGCGCTCTCGGGCAGCTACGGCCAGTTGCTGGACTACGCCACCTTCGGCGACTGGCTTGCATGTGCGCTAGGCGTCGCCACGCTGTTCTGGTACCGGCGTCGCCAGGGTGCGGAAGCGAGCTTCCGCGTGCCCGGCTATCCGTTGCTACCGCTGATCTTCGTCGGCGTGGTGGCCTGGGTGGTGATCGAGACCATGCGCAGCAATCCGGTCAACGCCGGTATCGGCGTGCTGATCATGGCTGCCGGCGTGCCCGTGTACTACATCTGGCGCAAGCTCTTCCCGCTCTCCGCCTCCAGCGCATAACCGGCAATTTTTCCCTGCTGCCCGGCGCTTCTGCATGAACGCGGGGCGGCCTCGCACGGTCCGTGCTGTCCCCAGCGAGGCGCCGCGATGCCACAATGGCAAGGATCGGCAAGGAGAGTTCCACGATGGCGCGAGCCCAGGTTCCGGCAGGCAATCCCACCAGCAGCATCACGCCCGAGAAGGTGCGTGAAGGCGTCACCCTGGAAATCAACGGGCGGCAGTTCAGCCATACCGGCGATCCGGACATGCCCCTGCTGTGGTACCTGCGCGACGTGCTGCGCCTGACCGGCACCAAGTACGCGAGCGAGCACGGCCTCGGCGGCGCCGACCTGGTGCTGGTCAACAACAAGCCGGTATCCGCCTCGACCGTGCCCATGCACGAGCTGGCCGGCAAGAAGGTCACCACGGTGGAGGGCCTGGCGGCCGCGGACGGCAAGCTGCACCCGCTGCAGCAGGCCTTCGTCGATGAAGACGCGATCGGCTGCGGCTATTGCACGCCGGGCTGGCTGATCGCTTCGCTGGACCTGCTCAACCGCCACCCGCAGCCGGGCGACAGCGACATCGACCAGCTGCCGAACCTGTGCCGCTGCGGCTGCCAGACCCGCGTGCGCCGCGCGATCAAGCGCGCCGCGGCCGCGATGGCTGGAGGCCGCGCATGAGCCGCGACGAAACGATGACGACACCCCGCCCCATCCTTCCTTCCCGCCGCCGCTTCCTGCAGGTGCTGGCCGGCACGGCCGGCGCGCTGATCGTCGGCGTACGCATCGCCGAAGCCGGCGAACCGCCGCTGCCGCCGGCCATGCTCGGCGACACGTTGTACGGCCTGGGCGCCTACGTGCGCATCGACGCCGACGGCAATGTGCTGATCGGCGCGCGCGATCCGGACACGGGCACCGGCACGTCTACCGCGCTGCCGCGCATCATCGCCGAGGAACTGGACGCCGACTGGTCGCGCGTGAGCGTGATCCCGCTGGGGCTTGGCGTGGAAAACGGCAACGGCGAGCCGCGCTGGATCTACGGCCATCAGCTTGGCGGCACCGGCAGCTCGATTCCCGCCGCCTGGGCCGATCTGCGCCAGGCCGGCGCACTCGCGCGCTGGCTGCTGCTGCAAGCGGCGGCGCGCCGCCTGGGCGTGCCGGCCGATCGCCTGCGCACCCAGGGCGGTGCGGTGATCTCGCCGGACGGGCGCCGTTTCGACTACGGCACGCTGGCCGAAGCCGCCGCCAAGGTGGCCCCGCCGCAGACGCCCGTGGCGGTGAAGACGCCGGACCGCTACACCCTGGTCGGCCAGCCCGCCGGTGACGTCGACGCACGCGCGATCGTCACCGGCCAGGCCCAGTTCGCCAGCGACAGTCACTTCGGCGATTCGCTCGTCGCGGTCCTGCTGCACTGCCCCTGGGCGGATGGCACGTTGGCCAGCAAAGACTTCAGCGCCGCCGAGGCGGTCAAGGGCGTGGTGAAGGTGGTCGAGCTCAAGCCCGAACCTGGCCTGCTGCCCGGCGAAACGCCGCTGGCGCCGTCGGTGGCGGTGCTGGCCGAGGACACCTGGGCCGCGCTGCAGGGCCGCGCCAAGCTCAAGCTGGAGTGGAAGGCCGGCCCCAGCGGCAGCGAGACCAGCGCCGCGCTGGAGCAGCACGCCAATGAGCTGCTCAACGACAAGGACGCCGCGCCCACCACGCGCGTGCGCAACGATGGCGATGTCGACAGCGCCGACAAGAAGGCCGCGCGCCGCGTGGACGCGGTCTATGTGCAGCCCTGGCTCGCACACGCCACGTCCGAGCCGATGAACTGCCTGGCCCGCGTGGATAAAGATCGCGCCGTGCTGGTGGTGCCCACCCAGGCGCCACAGCGCGCGTGGTCGGTGGTGCAGCGCCTCACCGGCTTCAAGCCGGACCAGATCGAGATCCGCGTGCCCCGCGTCGGCGGCGGTTACGGCCGCCGGCTGGACCACGACTTCGTCGCCGAGGCCGTCATGCTGGCCAAGCTCGCCGATCGCCCCGTGCGCCTGCTGTGGACCCGCGACGAGGATCTGGGCACCGATTTCTACCGCTCCGCGACCGTGCACAAGCTCAGCGCCACGCTCGACCGCAAGCGCGAGATCGTCGGCTGGAACCAGCGCATGGCCAGCGCTTCGGTGCTGGCGCGCCGCGGCACGCCCGAGCAGCGCTTGTGGACCTCCGAAGTGGACGTCAACCAGCTACCCGCCGGCCTGGTGCCGAACTACCGCAGCGATTGGTACGGCCTGCAGTCCGCGCTGCCGCGCGGCCCGCACCGCGGCATGCCGCACCTGAGCAATGCCTTCGCGGTGGAGAGCTTCATCGACGAGATCGCCAACGCGCTGAAAGAGAACCCGCTGGACACGCGCCTGCGCCTGCTCGGCGACGCGCGCGAAGTGCCGCTACAGGGAGGTGGAAGCTTCGACACCGGCCGCCTGATCAACGTGCTCAAGCTGGTCGCCGACCGCATCGAGTGGAAGAACTGGCTGCGCACGGTGAACGGCCTGGGCATCGCCTGCTGGCACATGGACGGCGCCTACGTCGCGCATGCCGTAGAGACTTCGCTGCAGGGCACGAAGCTCAACATCGAGCGCGTCGTGTGCGCGGTGGACGTGGGCCGCGTGATCAATCCGCTCGGCCTGGAGGGCCAGGTGGCCGGCGCCACGCTGGACGCGCTCTCCGCCGCGCTCAACCTCGCCGTCACCTTCAAGGATGGCCAGCCGCAGCAGCGCAGCTACAAGGACTACCCGCTGGCCACCATGGCGCAGTTGCCCGATAGCGTGGATGTCATCGTCGTGCCAGGCGACCGCGACCCGGCCGGCGCCAGCTTCCTGGCCATGCCCACCGCGGCGCCGGCACTGGCCAACGCGGTGTTCCGCGTGAGCGCGGTGCGCGTGCGCCGCCTGCCGCTGATGAAGGAACTGCTGCGGCTGCTGTGAGTCCCGTGGCGGCGGCGCGTTTGAAACGCTTCGCCGCTGCGGCATGAAGCACGTGAAAATAGCGTCGAGGCTTGCGCACAGCTGACATCGCGACAATGTGCGCGACACCGGTTTTCAGCTACCACGCCCGTCGCTTAGTCTCGCCTCCCGGGGGGAACGTCATTCACCGGGGAGGGTGAAATGCATTACTCACGCAAGACCGTGCTGTGCGCGGCCATCGCGCTGGCCATGGCCGGCTTCGTCGCACCCGCGGCGGCACAGGATGCCAAGACTGCCGATACGGCACAGACATCCGCTACGGCGCCGGCGGAACAAAAGAAAGCCACCAATCTCGAAGGTGTCACCGTACTCGGCTCGCGCCGCGTCGGCGGCTCGGAAACGGAAACGCCCGTGCCGGTCGACGTCATTCCCATGCAGAAGCTCGCCGAGCAAAGCCCGCAGTTCGATCTGGCGCAGAACCTGCAGTACTCCGTGCCTTCGTTCACTTCGGTGCGGCAGACCGGTTCGGACAATGCGGACCTGGTCGACTCGGCCGCCCTGCGCGGGCTGGGCTCCGACCAGACACTGGTGCTGGAGAACGGCAAGCGCCGCCATAGCGTGGCGCTGGTGAACCTGTTCGGCGCGCGCAACCGCGGCAATACCGGCACCGACCTCAACGCGATTCCCGCGCTGGCGATCGAGCGCGTGGAAGTGCTGCGCGACGGCGCCGCGGCGCAGTACGGCTCCGACGCCATCGCCGGCGTGATGAACATCGTGCTGAAGAAGAGCCCTGGTTGCGAAGGCGTAGCCGGCTTTGGCGAATACACCCGCGGCGACGGCAAGAATTACCTCACCTCGGCCTATTGCGGTTTCCGCTTCGACAATGGTGGCAGCGTCGGCGTCACCGCCGAGTGGCAGAAGCGCGGGCGTTCCAACCGCTCCGATCCGGGCGATCCGCGCACCATCGGCGACACCAAGGTCGACAACGAAACGCTCTACGTCAACGGCGAAGTACCGGTAGCCGAATCCGCGCACCTGTATTTCACCGGCGGTGTGCAGAACCGCTCCGCCTCGTCCGCCGCGTTCGCGCGCGGCGGCATCGGTTCGGATGATATTCCCTCGCGCAACTCGGCCGCGATGTATCCGGACGGCTTCGTGCCGTACATCAACGGCTCGATCAAGGACCGCTACGCGATCCTCGGCGTGTGGAACAACTTCGGCGACTGGCGCGCCGACCTGTCGCAGACCTATGGCTACAATTCGCTGCAGGACATCATCAGCCACACACTCAACGCATCCATCGCCAATGCCGACCTGCTCGCCGGCGGCCTCGGCATCAGCCCCAACCGGTTCCATGCCGGCGGCTTCTCGTTCGAGCAGGAAACCACCAACCTCGACCTGTCGCGCTACTACGGCGACATCCTCGCCGGCCTCAACGTCGCCTTCGGCGCGGAATACCGCCGCGAGAACTACCGCATCAAGCCCGGCGAACCCGGTTCGTACATCGACGCCGACGGTCCTGGCGGCGGCAACGCCGGCAGCCAGGGCTTCCCCGGCTTCCAGCCAGGCGATGAAACCAACCAAAGCCGCCACAGCTACGCCGCCTACGCCGACGTGGAAACGGATTGGACCGAGCGCTTCCTCACCGACGCGGCGGTGCGCTACGAGCACTACAGCGACTTCGGCTCCACCACCACCGGCAAGCTCGCGGCGGCGTTCCACGCCACCGACAAGCTGCTGCTGCGCGGTTCGTTCTCCACCGGCTTCCGCGCACCGTCGCTGCAGCAGCGCTGGTTCTCTTCCACCTTCACCGACTTCGTCAGCGGCAAGCCGGTGGATGTGGTGCTGGCGCCTAACGGCGGCGCCATCGCCAACGCCGCGGGTATTCCGCCACTGAAGGAAGAGAAGTCGAAGAGTTACACACTGGGCGCCACCTGGTCGCCGCGCGACGATCTGCAGTTCACATTGGATGGCTATCGCATCGATATCGACGACCGCATCGTGCTGAGCGGCCGCTTCGATACCAGCGACCCGAATATCGGCGCGATCCTCGATCGCCTCGGCGTGGGCCAGGCGCAGTTCTTCGTCAACTCGGTGGACACGCGCACCAAGGGCCTGGACTTTACCGCCAGCCACCGCATGGACCTGGGCGGCGGCACCCTGCGCACCAACTTCGGCTTCAACCGCAGCTTCACCCGCGTCGAACGCATCCACGCGCCGCCCGCGCTGCAGGGCCGCGAAGACGTATTGCTCTCCGATCGCGAGCGCCTGTTCCTGGAAGACGGTGCGCCCAGCTCCAAAGCCATCCTGGGCTTCGACTACGCGCGCGGCCCGTGGGAAGCGAGCTGGAAGTTCATCTACTTCGGCCCGATGACCCTGGGCACCTTCGACGGTCCGCCGGTGCCGAACCAGCACTACGCCGACAAGACGTCCGCCGACGTCAGCCTGACCTATCACTTCAATGATCAGGTCAAACTCACCGTCGGCGGCGCGAACATCTTCGACAAGTTCCCGACCAGGCAAGACCCTAACGAAACCGACAACGGCTTCAAGTACGAAGCCGTGCAGTTCGGCTTGAACGGCGCATCGTGGTTTGCTCGCCTGGCGGTGAACTTCAAGTAAGCCCGCTGGCTCCCTCTCCCTGGTGGAGAGAGGGAGCCATGCGGGATCTCGTGGAAGCCGTCAGTGGAATTGATCGCTCGCCGGCACCCACGAGCTGGACGCCTTCGCCGGCGCGGCACTGCCCGCCGGCAGGCGATCGTCCACGCAGCCCGGCGGCAGCGGGCCACCGCTCACCTTTGCCGTCGCGCACTGCGCGGCGTTGTCGAGCTTGATCGGCGCGGACGGTGCCGCGGAAGCCGCCG
The DNA here is from genome assembly GCF_055814425.1 of Dyella sp. CR10. Taxonomy (NCBI): domain Bacteria; kingdom Pseudomonadati; phylum Pseudomonadota; class Gammaproteobacteria; order Lysobacterales; family Rhodanobacteraceae; genus Dyella; species Dyella sp. CR10. The sequence goes on along the minus strand of NZ_CP185986.1, from coordinate 438,431 downwards.
GCGCCGGCGGCACCAGCGGATTGGCGGGCGCCAGCTTCATGCGCTCGTAGACTTTGTCGTCGACCGGTTTCGGCGGCGGATCGCCGTTGCCGCAGCCGAACAGGCCCACCGGGAACAACGGCATCACCACGCATTCCACGCGCACGCCGCGCGGCAGGTGGAAGGTGTGGCGCACGGTGGTCTTCTCCACCGCGTGACGCAACGCGGTATCCAGCGAGCTTTCGCCCTCGGGCGTCCAATCCTTCTCGAAGCGTGTGGACTTGTAGCCGATGTTGGGCGCGCGGTGCTCCATGATCTCGGTGTTGCCGCGCGGCTGCAGCTGCACGTAATCCCCCGCGAGGCCTTCCTTCTGCCCCTGGCCGCTCGAACCGCCGCCCGGACCGTTGCCCTGGCCCGGCGGCAGCGAAAGATTGAGACCGCTCTTGCCCGGACCGCCCGGCGAAGAAGCCACGCCGTTGGGCGAGGCGCCCGGCGTACCCGGTTCGCTGCCTTGCGGCGTCGCGTTCGGCGCGCTGCTTCTGCCGCTTTCGGCGCTGGTCGATTCGTTGGCGGACGCGCTGCTCTTCGGGCCGGCCACGGTGCTCGCGGCCTGGCTCGCCGCATTCGCGGCGGCCTGCTGGCTGGCTGCCTTGGCCGCCTCGGCCGCGGCGGGTTCGGGCTGGAGCTGCGGACGCTCCAGTGACGGTTTCTGATCGACCGCCACGGCCTTGGGCGCGGCCGTCTCCAGGCGCGGCGCTTGCGGCTTGTCCAGGCTCGGACGCGCGTTCTCCGGCAGCGGCACGGCTTCGAGCTCGGCCTCGGCGACGCGGATCGACGGTGCCTGGATGCGCGGCTGGTCGCGCGGCACGACCGCCGTGCTGGTGCTCGACTGTGCCTGCAGATTCACCGTCGGTGCCGCCTGTGCCGGCAGCGGCACGGCTTGCAGCTCCGGCTCGCTTGGCGCGGCGACGGTCTCGGCACGGATCGCCTGCGGCGGACTGGGCGGCGTGGGCTTGGGTACGGCGTGCTCCATCGCAATGGTCGGTGCGCTCACCTGCGGCGCGGACTGGGCCGGCACGTCCGGCAGCGCCAGCGAAGCCGGCGGCGGCATCGGCTGCGTGCCTTCCATCTGCGCCTTGCGCACCGGCTCGGGCTGGAACTTCGGCGGCACCGGCTGCGGCGTGGGTGGCGTATCGAGGCTGACCTGCGGCGGCTCGGCACTGGTCGGCACCGGTTGCAGCTCCGGCGCGGGCGACGGCTTGGGCAAGGTCACGGCCGGTCGCGGTGCGGCGACCGGCTCAGGTTTAGGCGCGGCCGGATGTGCCTTCACCACGACCACCGGCGTTTCCAGCGCCGGCACCGGCACCGGTGCAATGTCCGCATCGGTGCGGGTCGAGCTGCTGCTGGCGCGCTGCGTGCGCACCACCGACGGCGCGGCGCCGGCCTTGCGCACGGGCCCCACTTCCTTCGGCGGCGTGCCGCGCACGGGTGGCGGCGGCGGCGGTTCCTCCTTTTTCTTTTCGATCAGGCGCACCTGCAGCGGTGGGCTGCTCGGTGCCTCCGACTCGACCGGCTCATAGGCCGGCCCCAGGATCGCGCCGAACAGCACCAGCAGATGCACCAGCAATGCGCCCACCAGCCCGAGCACGCGCAGCAGCCGGTCGCGCGGACGCTCCTTGCGGCGATTGCGGTAGACCGATGCGCGCGAAGCCGCCTCGCGCGGCGAGGGCAGCGATACGGTGGCACGAGCCGCGCGGGAGGGTTCCTGGGGAGGTGACGACATGCCGCGCAGTGTAGCCGGCGGGCCCGCCGTTCCGCTGCCATGGACCAGTCCGGTGCGGCTGCCTCAGTGGCCGCTGTCGCCCTGCTTCGCTTCCTTCGCGGCGCGCTCGCGCAGTTCCGCATCCACCGCGCGGGTGGGCGTGTCCACCGGGCAGCCATGCGGCAACGGCTTGCCGTCGCGATAGATCTTGATGCACTCGTCTTCGCCAGGCGGCTTGGGCGGGTCCGGCGGTGGCGCGAGCGAACGAGCCGGCGCCATGCTGAGGCGTTCGTCGCCGTCCTTCGCCGATGGCGGCGACGGTGGGTCGCCGAGGCCGCAGCCGCCCGAAAGCGCGGCGAACGCGACGCCGCAATGCAGGCGCAGGCCCGGTGCGAGCGTGATGGTCCGCTTGACGGTGGTCTTGTCCACCGCGTGTTTGAGTGCGCTGTCCAGCGAGTTGCTCTTGTCCCATGCCTCGTCGAAGCGCGTCGCCTGGTACTTCACCGGGCTGTCGTGACGCATCACCTGCGCATCGCCGACCACGCCCCGTTCCACATAGCCCGCCGTGGAGGCTGGCGCAGGCCGGTTCTCCGGCAGCAGCGGACGCCCGTCGGCGTCGAACAGGCGCGGCGCCGCCGTGGCGGTGCTGGTGGCCGGCGCCGGCGCGGCCTGCGACGTGGGCAGGCTGGCCGTCATCGCGTTCTTCGCCGGCGCCTCGCGTGCCGGGGGTACCGGTGGTGCGGGCGGCGCAGGCGGCACGGCCTCCACCGGCGGCGGCGCCGCTCGCGGGACGCTGCGTGGAATGAAGCGCACCTGCAGGGCGTCGCCCGAGCGGCGCGGCGGCGGCGGCTCGCCGGGCCGCGGCAGCATCTCCCGCCAGGTCACCCCCACGAACACCAGATGTACCGCCAGGGCCAGTGACGCGCCCACCCAGAACCGCCGCCGGTCGCGCGGCGGCCGGCGCCAGCGCAGCTCATGCAGCAGCGCACGCGTTTCGCCGTCCAGCGGGGCCAGGCCACGGTCGCGTCCGTCCGGCGCGTTCCAGCGGTGATGTTCGACCTGCGGTGCGTGTTCGATGGCAACGGCCTGGCAGCAGAGAGCGCGAATGGGCCGCGCGGGAACATCCAAGACAAATCCACCCGCCTCCAGGTTCCCCGGCACGGCCTTCCCGTGCGGTGCAGCTTGACCCTGCCGCCCCCTCGCTCAAGGCTATGCGCACGGCGCCCCGCGCCGTACCCCGCCATGACCGCCCCCGCGTCCCGTACGCCCGGACTCGCCATGACGGCCCGCCATCGCCCGCCGCTTCGCGCGGCGTCGTGCGGCGCCGCAGGTCGACGACCGCACTCCGTCAGAGGAGGGTCGCATCGTGTCGTACAACACGGAAACCATCCGCAACATCGCGCTCGCTGGCCATGCCGGCGCCGGCAAGACCACCCTGTTCGAGGCCTTGCTGCACGCCGGCGGCGTCATCCAGACCCAGGGCTCGGTGGAGCGCGGCACCACGCAATCGGATACCGACAGCCAGGAAAAGGCGCGCGGCCACTCCATCGATAGCTGCGTCGCCACCATCGATCGCCCCAGTTGCCACATCAACCTGATCGATACCGCCGGCTACGCGGATTTCCGCGGCGCCACGCTGTCGGCGTTCACCGCGGTCGAGACCGTCGCCATCGTGGTCAACGCCGCCAACGGCATCGAATACGGTACGCGCCGCATGATGGAGCGTGCGAAAGAGCGCGGCCTCGCGCGCGTACTGCTGATCAACAAGATCGATACCGATGTCGCGCGCCTGGACACCCTGGTCGACGCGCTGCGCGAAGAATTCGGCGCCGAATGCCTGCCCGTCAACCTGCCCGCGGAAGACGGCGCGAAAGTGCTCGACTGCTTTTTTCACCGCGATGGCGCCACCGATATCTCCTCGCTCGCCGACGCGCACCAGCGCATTCTCGACCAGGTCGTGGAGATCAACGAGACGGTGATGGGCTCCTACCTCGACGCCGGCGAAGACGCGCTCACGCCGCAGCAGCTGCACGACGCCTTCGAGCAATGCCTGCGCGAGGGCCACCTGGTGCCGATCTGCTTCGTCAGCGCGCGCACCGGCGCGGGCATCGCCGAATTCCTGGAACTGGCCGAACGACTGCTGCCGAATCCCGCCGAGGGCAATCCGCCGCCCTTCCTCAATGCGAGGGACGAACCGGTGGAAGTGAGCGCCGATCCGTCCAGGCACGCGATCGCCGACGTCTTCAAGATCGTCAACGACCCGTTCGTGGGCAAACTGGGCGTGTTCCGCGTGTGGCAAGGCACGATCCGCCGCGACACGCAGCTGTTCATCGATGCCGGCCGCAAGCCGTTCAAAGTGGGCCACCTGTTCCGCCTCAACGGCAAGCAACATGTGGAAATCGAGCAGGCCATTCCCGGCGACATCGCGGCAGTGGCAAAGGTCGAGGAGATCCATTTCGACGCCGTGCTGCACGACTCGCACGACGAAGACCGCATCCATCTCGCGCCGCTGCGCTTCCCGCAACCGATGTTCGGCCTGGCGCTGGAGCCCAGGCACAAGGGTCAGGAACAGAAACTGTCGCAGGCGCTGGCGCGGCTGGCCGAAGAAGACCCCTGCTTTCGCGTCGAGCACCACAAGGAACTCAACGAGACGGTGGTGCGCGGCCTCTCCGACCTGCACCTGAAGGTGATGCTCGAACGCATGAAGGAACGCTACGGCGTGGAGGTGGTGACGCATCCGCCGCGCGTGGCCTACCGCGAAACCATCGCCAGCCGCGCGGACGGCCATCACCGCCACAAGAAGCAGACCGGCGGCGCCGGCCAGTTCGGCGAAGTCTTCCTGCGCGTGGAGCCGCTCGACCGCGGCGCCGGCTTCGAATTCGTCGACGAAGTGAAGGGCGGCGTGATTCCCAACCAGTTCTTGCCCGCGATCGAAAAAGGCGTGCGCCAGGCGATGGAGAACGGCGCGGTCGCCGGCTATCCGATGCAGGATCTGCGCGTGATCGTGTACGACGGCAAGTACCATCCGGTGGACTCCAAGGAAGTGGCCTTCATCGCCGCCGGCAAGAAGGCCTTCCTCGAGGCGGTGGGCAAGGCGCGGCCGATCGTGCTGGAGCCGATCGTCGACGTGGAGGTGGCCATCCCCGAAGCCAATGTGGGCGATGTCACTGGCGGGCTCGCCGGCAAGCGCGCGCGCATTCTGGGTACCGACACGCAACGCGGCGGCGAGCTGGTGATCAAGGCCCAGGCGCCGCTGGCGGAACTGATCGACTATCCCACCGAGCTGAAGGCCGTCACCGGCGGTCGCGGCCGCTACAGCCTGGACCTCAGCCACTACGAGCCAGTGCCGCCGCCAGTGCAGCGGCAACTCAGCGAAGCGTGGAAACCGAAGGCGGAAGAGGACTGACGGCCGCAGATGCCCAAGGCCGCGCCGCCGGCTTGAGTCGCGCGGCCGGCATCGCCATGTACATCGGGAGATGATCCGCGCCAAGGGCGCAGGAGGACATCCATGAGCCGTGCCTTCGTGAAAGATGGCGACGACAACGCGGGCGACGCGCTGCCGGAAATCCCGCTGAGCGAGCATCCGAACTATGTGACGCCACGTGGTCTGGCGCAGCTGCGCGATCGCCTCGATACCGTGCAGCGACGGCGCGACGAACTCAAGGCGGGCGACCAGGCACTGGCGCAGCAGAGCGAGCTGGCCGCGGTTGAGCGCGAGTTGCGCTGGCTGAAGGCGCGCGCGACCACCGCGATCGAGATCGATCTCGCGCAACAGCCGCGCGATCGCGTGGCTTTCGGCGCCGGCGTGACGGTGGAGTCGAGCGAAGAAGGCGAGCACCGCTACCGCATCGTCGGCGAGGACGAAGCGGATGCGGAACGCGGGCTGGTGAGCTACGTCTCGCCGCTGGCGCAGGCGCTGATCGGCGCGCGGGTGGGCGATGAGGTGACGTGGCGGCGGCCGGCTGGCGACCTGACCGTCGAGGTCGTGGCAATCGATTACGAGGACGACACGTAACCCGGGCTTCAGAGCCGCCCTGCCCGCTTCACCGCCAGATACCGCTCCACCAGCACGCCCGACAGTTCGTGGCAGCTCACGTCCAGCATCGCCACGCCTTCGCGGCGCAGCGCCTCGTGCATGGCATCGCGCTGCGCCAGGTAATCCATCGCGGCGGCGGCGCGGATCGCGCTGTCCACTTCCATGTCCACGCTGGCGGCGGCCTGGTCCAGCGCCAGTTCGCGCAGGCTCACCACCAGCACCAGGTGGCGACGCGACAGCAGTCGCACGGCCATGCGCAATTCTTCGTCGTCTTCATCACGCACGTTGGTGACCAGCACCACGAAGGCGCGGCGGCGCTGCCGCTCCTGCAGCGCGCTGGCGGCGGCGAGAAAGTCGGTGGCGACCGCCCGCGGCTGCAGGTCGTAGCCGGCGCCCAGCAGCATGTCCATGCCGCCGCTGCCCTGGTGCGGCGGCAACCAGCGCCGGTCTTCGCCGGCGCAGGCCAGCATGCCTACGGCGTCGCCCTGGCGCAGCGCGATGTAGGCCAGCGCGAGCGACGCGTTGAGCACGTGATCGAAATGCGCCAGGCGATCATCCTGGGCCAGCATGCGGCGGCCGCAGTCGAGCAGCAGCACCACCTGCTGGTTGCGCTCATCGCGGTACTCGCGCGAGACCAGGCGCGACACGCGCGCGGTGGCCTTCCAGTCGATCTTGCGCAGGCTGTCGCCGATGCGGTAATCGCGCAGTTCCTGGAACTCGGTGCCCTCGCCGCGTCGCCGCTGCAGGCGCGCACCGACGCTACGCGAAGCCAGTTCCACGCTGAGCCCGGCCATACGGGCCAGCGGCGCGAAGTTGGGATAGACGCGCAAGCTGGCCGGTTCGCCGGCCGTGCGCCGCTGCGTCCACAACCGCCACGGCGAGAGCAAGCGCAGATGGCTGCCGGCGAAATCGAACTGGCCGCGGCCCGTGGGAGTGAGCGCGTAGTCCAGCGCCAGTTCCCGGCCAGGCGGCAGCGCCAGCCGGCGCGGCATGCCCCGCACCGGCCAGCCGCCCGGATGCAGGTCGTGCAATTCGAACGACAGCGTGCGCCGCCCCTGCGGACGCAGGCGCAACGCCACGACCAGCTCCGGCCCCAGCGGCACCACCGGCGGCAGTTCGCGCGCGATGCCCGGACTGGGCTCGGCGCGCAGCCGCCACGCATCGAACATGACCAGCGCGACGAGTAGCAGCGCGAACGCCAGCCACGCCGGCAGCGGCAGCCAGCCGAACGCGACCAGCGCGCCCAGCCCGGTCCAGCCGAGCAGCAGCCATAACAGCGCGGGAGCGGGACGCATCATTGGCGCGGCGCGGCCACCTTGTGCAGCAGCGCCTTGAGCACGTCGTCCGCGCGCTGGCGCTCGATCAATGCCTCCGGCGCCAGCATCAGGCGATGGCGCAAGGCCGGCAGCGCGACCGCACGCACGTCATCGGGCGTCACGAAGTCGCGCTGTTCCAGCACCGCCTGCGCGCGTGCCAGGCGCACCAGCGCCAGGCCGCCGCGTGGACCGGCGCCGCTGAGCACGCCCGCCCACTCCCGCGTGGCGCGGGCGATGCGCACCGCGTAATCGATCACCGCCGCGTCCACGCGCAACTCCGCCACACCCTGCTGCAGAGCCAGCAGTTCCGGCTGGCTGAGCACGGGATGCACGCGCGATACGTCCAGGTCAGCCGCGACGCGCCCGTTCAGTACCTCGCCGACCATGCGCGTCTCGTCGTCCAGGGACGGATAGTCGATCAGTACCTTGATCAGGAAGCGATCCAGCTGCGCCTCCGGCAGCGGGTAGGTGCCCTCCTGCTCGATCGGGTTCTGCGTGGCGACCACCATGAACGGGGCCGGCAGCGCGAAGCGGCGGCCTTCGATGGTCACCTGCCCTTCCTGCATGCATTCGAGCAGCGCCGCCTGGGTCTTGGCCGGCGCGCGGTTGATCTCGTCGGCCAGCAGCAGGTTGGCGAACACCGGGCCGCGGCGGATCTGGAAGCGCTCGGCCTTGGGGTCGTAGATCGCGTGGCCGGTGACGTCGGTGGGCATCAGGTCCGGCGTGAACTGCACGCGGCCGAAGCTGCAGCTCACCGCCGCGGCGAGCGCGCGTACCAGCAGGGTCTTGCCCAGGCCGGGCACGCCTTCGATCAGCACGTGGCCACCGGCGAGGAAGGCCAGCAGCACGTCGTCGAACACCTGCTCCTGGCCGATGAAGGCACGCGCGACCTGTTCGCGCAGCGCGGCGATGCGCGCTACCAGCTCGGGAAACGGCGGCACGGGCGCGGCCGGCTCGGGTGCGAGGGCGGGAGAGGGAGAATCGGTCGTCATGGGCGGCTCCTGAGTCGGGCCAGAGTGGCGATGCTGTCGCGGAACGCGGTCGCGTTGGCGGGTAACTGGAAGGCCCGCGCCACCTGCGCGGGATCGAGGCCATGCCGCTCGGCCAGGCGCTGATGCAGCGCCTCGTCGTCCAGCCCGGCGCAGGCCGGGTCCTGGCGGCGCGCGCGTGCCAGCGTGGCGCGGCAGGCGAGCCCGTGCAGGCCGAGCCCGCCGTCGCGGCGGTAAAGGAATTCGCCGGCGGCCTGCACGTGTTCGAGCAGCGCGCGACGTTGCAGCGGCGGCGCCGGCATCAGCGGCCCCAGCCGCTCGCCGCGCCGCGCCATCCAGGCCAGCAGCAATACGGCGAACGCCAGCAGCGCGGGCCAGCCGCGAGTGAACAGCGCCAGCCAGAACGACGGTCCGTCCAGCGCATACAACAGCCAGACATGCCCTTCCCGTTCGTGCGGCGCAAGCAGGCGCAGCACGAATCGCTGCGCCGTCGTGTCTTTCAGCTCGCCGTACGACAGCGGCGTGAGATCGGACAGCAGGCTGACCTGGCCATCGCCATAGGTGAGGCGAGCGAAGGCATAACCCTCACGGGCATCGCCGATCCATGCGTCGAGGGTTTCGGCCGCTTCATCCTTGAGCAGGAAGCGCGCGCCGCACAGCTCGAAATCGTCGGGCTTGCTGCCTTCGGTGGACACCCGCGTACAACCGTGACCATCGACGCTGCGCGGCTGCAGGAGATCGAGCGCTTCGAGCAGCGGCGTATGCGCCGCGTCATCGGCGGTGCCCGGCGACAACACCAGATGACCGCCGCCGCCGACCCACTCGGCAATGCGCGCGGCGGTATCGGTATCGATACGCTCCAGGCCAGCGCCGAGTACCAGCGTGTCGCTGCTGCCCAGCGGCACGCGCTCCGGCGTCAGCGTGGCGATCGAACTGGCCGGGACGTCCAGCTTCTGCAGCGTGCGCTGCAGCGCGAGGAAGCGGTTGTAGCGAGCCTCGCCGCGCGCCGGCTGCTGCACCGTGACGTCCTTGCGCTCGAACAGCACGAAGAAGCCCGCCACCGCCAGCAGCGCCAATCCCAGCAAGACCAGCACGCTGGCAGGTACGCGGCTCATGCGACGCTCTCGCGCTGCGCGGGCCAGCCGGCCAGCAGCTGTTCGAATTCTTCCTCGCGCGGATAGCGGTCCGCGTAGGCCGCGTACTGCCAGGCGCGCACGATGGCCACGGCGCGACGTTGCCGCTGCGCATCGTCCAGGCGGCGCGCACCGCGCAGGCAGTCGGCCTCGGTGGCATCCGGCGGCAGTTCGATCTGCAACGCGGCGGCCACCTGTTCCACGCAACCGCGGTACAGCAGCGCCAACGCCTCGCGAGGACGCCCGCCCTGCCACAGGCGACGCGTGGCCGCGGCCAGATCGTCGGGAAGGCGCTCTTCCGTATCGATGGTTTCCAGATGGGTTTGCAGCTTGGCCTCGTGGCGTTCGCGCGGGGCGCGTACCGGGAGGCGCACGTGCCGGTAGATGTAGAGACCGATCACGATGGCCAGGCCGATCAGCAACAGCACGAGCAAGCCCTTCACGCCGATCGCGACGCCATTGCCGATGCCTTCCAGCGGCATGCTCCCCCGGGTCACCGGCGGCTCCTTGGGCTGGAAGCGCTCACGCAAGGCCCAGCTGCGCTCCTTGTGCTCGCCGCCGAAACGCGGGTCGCGATAAGCCTCGGCAGCCGCTTCGGCGAAACGCTTGTCCTCGGCCGAGACCGGCGCATCGAATACATGCTCGACGCGCACCGGCTCATCCTTGGCCTGCTGCGCCGATGCCTGCGGCGGCAGCGCGCAGACCAGCAGCGCCAGCCACAGCGCCGTCATTCGGCCAGCGCCGAGCCAGCGGCTGCGCAGGCGGCGAAAACCCAGATCCACGTCCCAGGCTTCGAGCTGGGTGCGCCGATTGAGGTACAGCGCGAAACCCGCGGCGACATGCAGCGGCTCGATCACGCTCCAGGCCAGATAGGCCACGCTGGCGCATAGCGTGCCGCTGAGCGCCAGCGAGCGGCGCACGCCCGAGGGCAGCGGGCCATCGCTCAGCCAGTCGGGCATCAGCTCGCGCGGAATGAACAGCAGCGCGAACAGGAACACGCTGGCGAACAGCACCACGGACAGCTCCAAGCAGCCGAACGCGAGCACCGAGGCATCGGAGCCGATCGGCCGCCGCAGCACGCGCCAGCGCTCGCCGCGCTGCGCGCGCGGCAGGCCTTCGAGCAGTTCCATCGGCAAGCGCAGCGCACGATGGCTGTCGATACGACGCCAGGTGATCGAGGCCAGCGTGCCAGCCCACGGCCATTGCCGCTGGCCTCGCAGCGTCTCGCGCCAGCTTGGCGCGCGCTCGAACACCGCGCGTGCGAGCACGTACAGCGGCACGCGATCGAACAGTGGCAGCAGCCACCAGATCAGCAGCGTGCTCAGCCATGGCAGGTCCAGCAGCCAGCCGGCGCCGATGCACACGACCGCGACCGGCAGACTGAACACGAACCACGCCGTCCACACTGCGCGCGCATGCGCGCGCAGCATGGCCGCGCCGAGATCCATCGCCTCGCGCGCGGTGCGCGGGCGCAGGGCGACGGTGATGCTTTCAAGTTCCATCGCCGCCCTCCGCCACCGGGACGCGCGCGCCGCCGCGCCACAGCCACACCAGCACGAGCAGCCACAGCAGAGCCGCGCTGCCGAACTTCAGCGAGTCGGAAAACGATGCGATCGACGACCAGAACGCTTCGATCGCCGCGGCGATCACCAGCATCGCGAACGCCCCCAGCGCAAGCTGCGCGCCGACCCAGCCGGCGGCGACCATGGCCGGCCCGCGTCGTTGCCGGCCGGGCGCCAGCAACGTAAGACCCAACTTGAGCCCTGCGCCGCCGGCGATCACCAGCGCGGTCAGCTCGAACGCGGCATGCGCCGCGACGAAGCGCCAGAACGGGCCGCCATAACCCATCTGGGTCAGATGCCCGGCGATGCCGCCGATGATCACGCCGTTGGCGGCGAGCACATAGATCGCGCCGACCCCGAACACCAGGCCGGAAGCGAATGTGCGGAACGCGATGGTGACGTTGTTGAACACGTAGTGGCCGAACATCGCCAGGTCGGTGCCGCTGCTGCGGCCGATGCGGTCGTTGGCCGGGTCGTACATCTGCTCGAACTCCGCCAGCTTGGCGCTGCCGAACAGCGAATGCGCCCACTCCGGGCGCAGCTGCAGGGCGATCAGGCAGATCAGCGCCGGCAACAGGAACAGCGCCGCAGCTGCCGCCATGCAGCGCCATTCGGCGCGCACCAGCCGCGGAAAACCGGAAACCAGGAATGCCAGCGCGCGATGCCAGCGCGGTGCCGGCGGCCGGTACAGCAGGCGATGGCCTTGCTGCACCATCCGCTGCAGCCGATCGGTGACTTCGCGGCTGTAGCCACGCGCCCGGGCCAGCGCCAGGTGATGGCACAGACGCCGGTACGCCACCGGAAACGTGGCCGCCTGCGCATCGCGCATGAACCGGCCTGGCTGCTTGTCGGCGCGATCGAGCCAGTGCTGCAGCTCGTCCCAGGATGCGCGATGAAGGGCAACGAAGCGTTCCTGTTTCATGGACGCCCCAGCAGCCAGTTGGCATAACCGAGCAGGCGCCTGACGCCTTCTTCGCCGCGGCAACCGGTCAACGGCTGCAGCAGGTCGGCCAGCTCCTGCTGGCGCTGCGGGGTGAGCTGCGGGCAACGCTCGGCGAACTCCACGATCAGCGCCTGCTCTTCCGCCGCCAGGCCCGGCGGCGGCGCGAGCGCCGGCGCCGCGGGCACCATGCTGCCGGCGGGCAGTTCGCCGCCATGGATCACCAGGGTCCCCGCGATGATGTCGCCGAGGCGCCGCGCATAGGGATCGATCAGCGTGCTGGCCAGTCCTACCGCATAGACGCCCGGCAGCATGTCCACCACGCGCAGCAGGTTGCGCAGCACCGACGGCACCAGGGTGATCGGCGCGCCATCGGCGCTGACCACGCGCAGCCCCATCGCGCGCTTGCCCAGGGTCTGTCCGCCGAACCACACCTCGCACACCACCGCATAGGCCCACATCAGCACGAACATCAGCAGCGCGCCGACGCCCATGCCGGCCCGTCCCAGGAACGTCAGCGGGATCATCGCCAGCCAGAACACCACCATGCGCAGCACCAGGTCGATCGTCCACGCCTGCGCACGCGGCAACGCACCGGCCGCGCGCAGGCGCAGGAACACGCCTTCGGGCGTTTCGATCTGCCGGATGGTGTCCAGCATCAGTCGTTGATGACGATGGTGTCCGCGATCATGTCGTGGAGGCAGCGGCGCTCGTTGTTGAAGATCAGCAACGAGTCGACCAGCGAGACCAGGCCACCGATGTAAGGGATCGCGCCGAGGATGCCCACGGGGATGATGCGCATGCCGATGATGCGGCCCAGCCCGATGCGGTCGCCGTTGGAACGCACGATCTTGATGCCCAGCGTACGCTTGCCGATGGTCTGGCCGTTTTGATGCAGCAAGACGCAGTTGCCCACCACCGCCGCCAGGAAGATCAGCACGCCGATGACGACGACCAGCTTGTTGTTGTCGACCCCGTAGCCGGCGATACCCGCGCCGATGCCCACGATCAGGCCATCGAGGATGGCGGCGCCGAGCCGCTGTCCGCGCGACGCCTTGCGCGCTTCCAGATCGTCCGCCGACATCCCCCCGACGTCGGCCACCGCCGCTTGAGGCGCGGCGTACCAGTTTTGTTCCTTTTCCATCTTCTCGTCCTTGTGAAAAGGTGCCGGCCCCCATGACGGGCACCGAGTCTGGAGTATAGGGGCGATTCTTACGGAATGGGGCAGGCCCTGCCGGGAAACAGGCGCGCAAACGCATGCGGCCGCTTCTGACGGAGCGGCCGCATGTCGTTACATGGAGGTTTCATGACAGCGGCGGCATCTCCGCCCGCCGCCGGTTCAGCGCTTGGGCTTGAGCAGCGTACCGATGCACTTGGGCGAGCCGCACAAGCACTTCCACACCTTTTTCAGGCGGGCGGTGTGGGGCACGTCGAGGGTGATGCCGTAGTCGTAGGTCAGCTCTTCGCCCGGCTTGATGTTGCGGATGGCCTCGATCACCACCTTGTCCTTGCGCGGGTTGCCGTCCTCGGCCTCGATCACCAGCGCCTGGCAGTTCGGATCGCAGCTGTGATTGATCCAGCGCGCGGTGTTGCCCTTGCGGTTGGCGTCGATCAGGTAATCGTCGTTGAGCGTGAACAGGAAGGTGTGGCCCGTCTCGCCGCCGTCGCCGTACATCACGTCGGCTTCCCCGTGGGTCATCAGCGTGCCCTTGTACTCGATGATCTCCTCGCCCTTCTTGATCGGCGCGGTGGCGAACACGCCATTGCCGTGGATGGGGGAGCGGCGCGCGACGAAACGACGTGACATGCGGGGACCTGCCTTGGGTAAAACGTCGATGATGCCTCTTTCCGCGTGACGGTGGAATCGCGGGGGAGCGGCCGCGCCCTTTCCGGCTTTTTCCACCATGGTGCGCCCCCGCTTCCCCGTTCCCCCTTTCCCGTGGTTAGAATCGTCATTCAAACGATCGTTTGGAGGAGCCATGTTCCGTCGGCTGTGCCGCTTGATCCCTGTCGTGCTCGCCCTTGGCCTGGTCGCCTGCGGGCCACCGCGCAAGAGCGTGTTCCCGCCTTCGGTCAGCATCCAGGAGATGGCCGTGCGCCCCGACGGGCAGTGGCAGCTGACCGTGCGCATCCAGAACAACAGCTATGGCGGCATGAATTTCCGCGCGATCGACGGCGAACTGAAGCTGGCCGAGCTGGTGCCGGTGCGCCTGCACGCCAGCTTCGACCTGGATATCCCCGCCTTTGCCGGCGACATCACCCGGATCAACGTGCTGCCCACGCGGGAGATGAGCCAGGCCCTGGCCGCGGCCGCCGCCAAGGGCAGCAGCGGCTCGGTGCCATACGGCATCACCGGCCGCGCCAGCGCCAAGCCGGAGCAGGAAGACCAGCCACGCGACTTCGAATTCCACGGCAACGACTGGCTCTCGCCGGTGCCGGGCATCCCCAACACCTGGCGCTGAACCCGCGCCTTTCATCCTTCTCAGCAGGAATTTCGCATATGACCATCTACAAGGCTCCCCTCGACGATCTGCGCTTCGCCCTCTACGACGTGCTGGGCGCGGAAGCGATCCTGACCCAGCTGCAGGGCGGCGAAGGCCATACGCGCGATCTGCTCGACGCGGTACTCGAAGAAGCCGGTCGCCTCAGCGAGGCGCTGCTGGCTCCGTTCAACGCCAGCGGCGACGAAGAAGGCTGCAAGTACGACAAGGCCACTCAGACGGTCACCACGCCGAAGGGCTTCAAGGAGGCCTTCAAGGCCTTCGCCGAGGGCGGCTGGACCGGGCTCACCCAGGCCGAGCACTTCGGCGGCCAGGCCCTGCCCAACACGATCGGCACGGCCACCACCGAGATCTTCCAGGCCGGCAACCTGTCGTGGAGCCTGTATCCGCTGCTGTCTGAAGGCGCCTGCCACGCGATGGAGTTGCACGGCACCAAGGAACAGCAGGACACCTACCTCAAGCCCATCGTGGAAGGTCGCTGGACCGGCACCATGTGCCTGACCGAACCGCAGGCCGGCTCCGACCTTGGCCTGCTCAAGACCCGCGCCGAGCCGGGCGAGAACGGTGCCTGGAAGATCACCGGCACCAAGATCTTCATCAGCGCCGGCGAGCACGACCTGGCCGACAACATCATCCACCTCGTGCTGGCTCGCCTGCCCGACGCGCCGGCCGGCAGCCGCGGCATCTCGATGTTCATCGTGCCGAAGTTCAAGGTGAACGCGGACGGCTCCCTGGGCGCGCGCAATACCGTCGTGGCCAGCAACATCGAACACAAGATGGGCCTGCGCGGTTCGGCCACCTGCGTGATGAATTTCGACGGCGCCGAGGGCTATCTGATCGGCCAGCCGCACAAGGGCCTGGCCGCGATGTTCACCATGATGAACGCGGCGCGCCTGGGCGTGGGTGTGCAGGGTCTGGCGCTGTCCGAGCGCGCGCTGCAGAACAGCGCCAACTATGCGCGCGAGCGCCTGCAGGGTCGCTCGCTGTCGGGCCCGAAATTCCCCGACAAGCCGGCCGACAACCTGCTGGTGCAGCCGGACGTGCGCCGCATGCTGCTGACCCAGCGCGCCATCGTGGAAGGCTCGCGCGCACTGCTGCTGTACACCTCGCTGCAGACCGACGTGGAAGCCCGCGCCACCGACGAAGCCGCGCGCAAGAACGCCAGCGACCTCGTCGCTTTCCTGATTCCGATCGCCAAGGGCCTGGTCACCGAGCTGGCCCAGGAAGCGACCAAGGAAGCCCTGCAGGTGTACGGCGGCCACGGCTACATCGTGGAGAGCGGTGTGGAGCAGTTCGTGCGCGATGCCCGCATCATCACCCTGTACGAAGGCACCACCGGCATCCAGGCGGCTGATCTGCTGGGCCGCAAGATCCTCCAGCTGCAGGGCGCGGGCCTCAAGCTGTTCCTCAAGGAAATCCAGGCGTTCTGCCAGCAGCACGCACAGGATGCCGCGCTGGCTTCGTTGCTCGCGCCGTTGGCGAACGTCGCCAAGGAGTGGGGCGAACTGACCCAGAAGCTTGCCGCGCGCGTGGCCGGCCATCCCGAGGAGCTGGGCGGTGCCGCCAACGATTACCTCTACTACTCCGGCTACGCCACCCTGGCCTATCTGTGGGCACGCAGTGTCGCCGCCGCCAACGCCAGCAGCCAGTCCGAAGCGTTCAAGCAGGCCAAGCGCGACACCGCGGCGTTCTACTTCGCCCGCATGCTGCCGCGCTGCCTGATGCACAAGGCGGCGATCGAAGCGGGTGTGGAGACGTTGCCGGCCATCGCCTGAGCCATGCTCTCGCAAAGGGAAAAGCCCGGCTCGACGGCCGGGCTTTTCTTTTTTGGATTCGCCCGAGCCCGGCGGGACTTCCCTGCCCCTCGCCGCGGGTGTAGAACCGGAAGCCGGTTCCCAAGCACACCCACTCGCATGAGCGACCCGACGTTCCTGATCCGTCTCGCCGAAGACGACGACGACTTCATCCTCGGCCTGGTACCCCGCTTCGTCGACTTCCATCTGCCCGCGTGGCGCAAGCGTCACGAGTGCATCGACGGCATCCGCAAAGACCTGTCGCGGCATCTGGAGGAACAACCCGCCAACAGCTTCCTGTTCGTCGCCGAGGACGACGATGGCGCGGCCGTGGGGTTCATCCACCTGCAGAAGACGCAGGACTACTTCACCGGGCGTATCAATTGCCACATCTCCGACCTCGCCGTGGCGCAATCGCACGAAGGCAAAGGCGTGGGCCGCGCGCTGCTCGATCACGCCGAGGCGTGGGCGCGCGAGCATCGCTGCCACCTGGTCACGATGGCGGTGTTTCCCGGCAACGAGCGCGCGCGGAAGATCTACGAGGAAGCAGGCTACGGCGCCGATCTGCTGCGCCTGGCCAAGCCGGTGCGCTGAGCGTCGCCAGGTGCCTGGCCCAGGCGCAGATAGCGTCCGGCCAGCGCCGGCAGCACCAGCAGATTGAGCAGCGTGGAACTGGCCAGGCCGCCCAGGATCACGATCGCCATCGGCCCTTCCACCTCGCGTCCAGGCTCGCCGTTGCCCAGCGCCAGCGGCAACAGGCCAAGCGCGGTCACCAGCGCGGTCATCACGATCGGCGTGAGTCGCTCGCGCGCACCGCGCAGTACGGTGAAACGGTTCCAGTGCGCACCTTCCGCATGCACCAGGTGTTCGTAGTGGGAAATCAGCATGATGGTGTTGCGCGCAGAAATGCCGAACAGCGTGACGAATCCTACGAGTGCGCCGATCGACAGCACGCCGCCTGCCAGACCCGCCGCGATCACGCCGCCGACCAGGGCGAACGGCACGTTGGCAAGGATCAGCGCCACGCTGCGACGCTCGGGGAAGGCCGCCAGCAGCAAGGCGATGATGCCGATGCCGGCCAGGCTGCTATGCAGCAGCAGGTCGTGCCGTGCCTGGGTGGCGCCGGCGGCTGCGCCGCCGAATTCCAGGTAATAGCCCGCCGGCAGTGCCACGTCCCTGGTCAGGGCCGCCTGCGCCTGAGCGACGAAACCGACCACGTCGGCGGCCACCGGATGCACCGCCAGCACCAGCCGTCGGCGCCCGCCTTCATGCAGCACATTGGCGCGGCCCTCCAGCAGATCGGTATCGGCTACGGCGGACAACGGCACGCTGCGGCCGGCCTGGCTGCGCAGCAGAAGCTCGCCTGCGGCCTCGGGGTCCTGCTGCGTGGACGGATCGAGCTGCAGGCGGATAGCGATCGGCTGCATGCCGTCGAAAACCTCGCCCGCGACTACGCCCTGATGCGCGGCGGCCACCGCATCCAGCACGTCGGTCATGCGCAGGCCGTAGGCCGCGAGGCGATCCGCGCGCGGCGCAATGCGTAGCGTCGGCACCGTCGGCGCATCCGACAAGCGCACGCTGCCCGCGCCAGGCACCTGCCGCACCGTCTGGGCAACCCGCGTCGCGAGCTGGTCGAGCGTGTCCAGGTCGTTGCCGTAGATGCTGATCGTCACCGGTGCCGTTTCGCCCGACAGCGATTCGCCGATGCGGTCGCCCAGGAAGGTCACCACCTCGCCGCTGAAGCCGGGATAGCCGTCGATCACGCGTTTGAGCGCTTCCTCGACGCGTGCCTGATCGGCCGCCCCCAGCCCCGGTTTCAGCTCAACGTGCAACTCGCTCTGATTGGGCGGCCAGGTATCCTGCACCATCTCGGCGCGACCGACCTGCTGCGACACCGTCGCCACCCCCCGCACGGCCAGCACGTCCTTACTGATGTGCTCGCCGATGCGCGTCATCTCGCCGATGGAGGTGCCGCTGGGCCCAAGCAGCTGGATCACGAAATGACCTTCGCGGAACTCCGGCAGCAGCGACGCGCCGAAGAACGGCAATGCCGCCACCGCCATCGCACCGAGCAACAAGGCGCCGATCAGCAATGCGCGACCGTGCAGCAGGACGCGTTCGAGCAACCGATGCTGCATTCGCTTCACGCGCTTGAGCCAGCGCGGCTCGCGATGGCCGCCGCCGCTGCGCAGCAGCAGCCAGCACAAGGCGGGCGTCACCGTCAGCGCCACCAGCAGCGAGGCGAAAGTCGCCAGCAGGAAAGCCCCCGCCAGCGGCGCGAAGAAGCTGCCCTGCAAACCGGGCAACAACAGGATCGGCAGGAACACCAGGCCAACCACCAGCGTGGCCAGCACCACCGGCCGGCGCACTTCCAGCGAGGCGTCGAGGACGACCTCCGCCCGCGATGCCGCAGCGTCGGCGCGGCGCAACCGGCGCGTGATGTTCTCCACGTCGATGATCGCGTCGTCCACGACCACGCCCAGTGCCACGGCGAGGCCGCCCAGGGTCATCGTGTTGATGGTCCAGCCGAACCAGGGAAACGCCAGCACCGCCACCGCGAGCGACAGCGGAATGCTCAGGAACGAGATCAGCGCGGTGCGCCAGTCGCGCAGGAACAGCACCAGCACCGCCAGCACCAGCGCCGCGCCGAGCAACAGCGCGCCACGCATGTTCGCCAGCGCGACCTCGACGAAGGTCGCCGGCCGGTGCAGCGACGACACCAGCGTCACGCCCTGCGTATCGAGCATGGGCTTGAGCCCGGCCAGCGCGGCTTCGACCGCGCGGGTCACTTCCAGCGTATTGGCGCCGTACTGGCTGTTGAGCGCCACCAGCACGCCGGGGCGGCCCATGATGCGCGCATCGCCGAACGCCGGTGCCGCATGCTCGGCCACCTCCGCCACGTCAGCCAGCGTGACATTGCGACCAGCGTGCTGCGTGATGATGGCGCGGCCGAGCTGGGCCGGATCGGCGAGCGTGCCGTCGGCCTCCAGCACCACGCGCTGCGCGGGTGTGTCGACGTAGCCGGCGCCGCGCACGCCACTGGCCGCAGCGGCGGCCGCGCGCACGTCTTCCAGCGTGAGCCCGAACGCGGCGAGGCGGTCCGGATGCACGCGCACCTGCCACTCGCGCACGCCACCGCCGAACACGGTGACATCGGCCACGCCAGCCACCGCGAGCAGGCGCGGCTTCACCGTCCAGTCGGCGAGCGAACGCAGCGCCAGCGGATCGAGCCGGTCGCTGACCAGGCCGAACTTCAGCAGGTCCATGGTGGACGACACCATGGGACTGAGCACCGGTGCCTGCACGCCCTGCGGCAGGCGCGCGGCGGCTTCGGTGACGCGCTCGGCCAGCAGCTGGCGATCGCGGAAGGGATCACTGCCTTCCTTGAACACCACCGTGACCACCGCCAGGCCCTGGATGGATTGCGACCGCACCGTGTCCACATCGGTGCCGCCGTTGACGGCGTTCTCGATGGACTGCGTCACGCGCTGCTCCACCTGCAGCGCGGTGAACCCAGGCGCTTCGACCTGGATGGTGAGCTGGGCCGGAACGAATTCGGGGAAGACGTCATAGCGCGCGCTGCGCAGCTGGACGATGCCGACGGTCAGGAGCAGCGCGGCAAACAACGCGATCCACCACGGATGGCGCAAGGCGCCGCGGACGATGAAAGTCAGCATGGCTCAGTCGTCATTCGCGGCGGCATTGTCCGCCTGCGCCGGAACCGGCGCGGCGTCGAGCGCGATCAACGTCTGCGCACCGCGAGCCACGACTTTCTCGCCGACCTTGAACGGCGCGCCGACGATCCAGCCATCGGCGGTGAGCGCGAGCGCGTTCACGGCGCGGCGCTCGAAATGCGTCGCATCGATCGCAACGTACGCCCAGGCCACGCCATTCCAGCGCACCACGGCGCCGCGCGGCAGCAGCACGCCCGTCGCGCCCGCGCCCGCCCCCTGCAGGCGCGCGGTGAGCAGCATGCCTGGCGCCAGGCCGGCACCCGGCGCTTCCAGCAGCCAGCCGCCGGCAAGGCCGGAGGTGCTGCGCGGCAATGGCCCGAGCACGCGCGCAGCCGCTTCTGGCCCATCGCCTTGTCGCAGCGTCGCGCCTGCGGCCTGGAATCTGGGTGCAGGCGTAGCGAGCGGCTCGGCCTTCAGCCACGCCACGCGCCCATCCAGCAGCGCCTCTGCGCGCGCATGCAGCGCCGGCGCATCGAGCGCGGCGATGGCAGGACCCCAGTCCACGCGCAGTTGCGTGCGCGCCTGGCGCAGCTTCGCCTGGTCGGCCGCCGCCTGCGCGCGCGCCGCGTCCAGCGCCTTGCGCGACATGTTGCCATCTGCCGCAAACAGCGCCTGCACACGACGCGCTTCGGCACCGGAGGCATCGGCCGCTGCCTGCAGCGCGGCGATGTCGTCGGCGGTCTTGGCCAGCGCCGCCGGATCCAGCACTTCAGCGCTCGCGGCCACGCCGGCCGGCGCCTGCGCGGCATGAAGCTCCACCAAGGCGAGGCCCAGGCGCGACTGCGCGCCGGCGTCCACTTCCGTCGCAGCGGCATGCGTCGCGATCAGCAGCGGCGCCGCCGCGAACAGGATGCGCGCCATGCGGCGCGAACAAAGACGAGCGATCACTTCGTATCTCCAAGGTGTGACGGACCGGCGGCGTGCAGCAGCTCGGCCTCGTTGCCTTCCAGGGGAGCGCGCACGGCGTCCTCCAGCGCGCCGAACGCCTGCTGGGCCTGGTCCGCCGCCGCCAGCCGGGCCTGCGCGGCGGCGATGGAAACAAGTTGCGCATTGAGCACGGCGACGCGATCGTCCTCGCCCTGCGCATGTCCGGCTTCGACCTGCCGCTGCAGGCGCTCGGCCGTGTCACGCCCGTGATCGGCCGCTGTCAGCGCGTCGCGCGCAGCGGCGAGTTTCGCGGTGGCGCCGGCGATCTCGCTGTCGATGCCGGCCTGCACGGCTTCCACGTGGCGGCCTGCCGCGGCGCGGCGCGCTTCGGCTTCGGCGATCGGGCCCTGGTTCTGGTCGAACAGCGGCAAGGTCGCGCCCAGGTTGAATTGCAGTTTGCGGACACCGTGATCGTAGGTGTAGCCCGGCCCGAGGCTGAGCTGCGGATATTGCATGCGCACCTGCTGGCGCAGCTCCGTCTCGCGGCTGGCGTAGTCGGTGAGCGCGCGATCCAGATCGGGGCGCGAAAGCCGCGCTCGCGCGGCGAGATCGTCGATGCGCGCCGGCTCCACGGACACCGGAGATTCCAGATCGTCCCAGGCGAACGCGACGCCATCCAAGGCATGCATCGGCACGCCCACCGCGCGCGCCAGTCGTGCGCGCGCATCGGCCACGCGCTGCGCCGCCGCGGCGGAAGCCTGGCGTGCCTGCGCGAGTGTCGAACCCGCCTGCAGTACCTCCGCGGGCATCGCCTCGCCCAGCGCACGGCGCTGCTCAAGCGCGGCCTGCAACGCACCCGCCTTGCTTACCGTGTCATCTGCCAGGACGCGCTGGCGCTCGCCCAGCAGCACGTCGGCCAGCGCGGCACGCAGCGTGCGGCGCACCTCCCATACTTTCTCGGCGTAGTCCAGGCGTGCGGTGCGCACGCCGGCATCGGCCAGGTCCGTACGCAAGCGCCGGCGCAAGGCCGTATCGAGCAGCCAGTTAGTGGTCACACCCCACAGCCACGGGCTGCTGCCGGCCTGGTCCTGCGCGTAGCGCTCCAGCGCGAGGCTTACCGAAGGATTGGGCAGCGCCTTGGCCGTACGCACCGCGGCATCGGCCTCGGCAAGATGCGCGCGCGCCTCGGCCAGGTCGGGATTCAAGGCGAACGCGACCAGCAGCAGTTCGCCACGCCCGTAGCGCGAGGGCGGCCAAGCCAGCTGCGTGTCGCGCAGCAGAGGACGCAGACGTTCGGCCAGCGCGGGATCGTCCAGGCGGCGGGCCTGCCATTGCGCGGCGGTGGCGGCGGGGTCGATCGGTCGCGGCTGGTAGTGCGCACAGCCGGCCAGCGTGGCGAGGAAGGTCATGCCCATGGCGTGGAAGCGGGCCGACCAGGAATGGTGCGGGAAAACGTATCGCATCTCGCAGATCATCCCGGCCCGGTCTTAGACGGACCTTAGAGCTTCGTCGATGGCAGCGAGTTCTGCCGCACCGCAAAAACCGACCGGGCCGCCAATTACAGCGCAATGACAGCGAAATGACCAGATATTGACGCGACGCAACATGCGCGCTTAGCCTCGAACCGTCGCAGCCCTGGGGAGGATTTGCTGCGACGCAAGATGCAGGCAAGGAGCCGTCCACTGACTGCCTGACCGGGGAAAAACCACTCATGACCAAACGACTCAAGCGGCGCCTGCCGGCGGCCGCGCTGCTACCCCTTTGCTGTATGAATGCCCTGGCCGCCACGGCCTGGGCCGACGATAAACCCGCCGATCCGGCAGCCTCACCCGAGAAAGCCAAGCAGCTCCAGCAAGTCGTCGTCACCGGTACGCGCAGCACCGACCGTACCGCCTCCGAATCCCTCGCACCCATCGACGTACTGACCCCCGCGGATCTCAACGCCACCGGCAGTACCGATCTGGCCAGCGCCCTGAGCACCCTGCTCCCCTCGCTGGACTTCCCCCGCCCCGCCATCAACGACGGCAACGACGCGATCCGGCCCGCCAGCCTGCGCGGCATGTCGCCGGACCAGGTGCTCGTACTGGTCGATGGCAAGCGGTACCACACCACCAGCCTGGTCAACTACAACTCGTCCGTCGGCCGGGGCTCGGCCCCGGTGGATCTCAACTCCATCCCGATCGCGGCCATCGATCACATCGAGGTACTGCGCGACGGCGCCGCGGCGCAGTACGGCTCGGACGCCATTGCAGGCGTGATCAACGTGGTGCTCAAGCGCGGCAGTGTCGAAGGCGGCAACAGCATCACCGCCAGCGGCGGCGTCATGGACAAGGGCGACGGTGCGCAGAACGGCGTGCAGGGCAGCATGGGCATTCCGCTCGGCGGCCCCAACGGCAGCGCACCGGGCTGGCTGCGCGTGGCGTGGAACTACCAGAACGCCATGAACACCAACCGCGCGGAAAACCGCGACAAGGCCACTACCATCGCCGGCGCGGCCAATCCCAGCGGTATCCCGTACGAACGCTACGGCGATCCGGCGGTGAAGACGTACCAGCTGCTGCTGAACTTCGGCTACGACATCACGCCAGGTGTGGAGCTGTATGGCTATATCAACGGCAGCAAGCGCGACGTCACCTCCAACGGCTACTACCGCGCGTACGATTCCGCACGCAATGTGCCGGCTATCTATCCCAACGGCTTTCTGCCGCGCATCGTCAACCACAGCAACGACATCGCTGCGGTGCTCGGCGTGCGCGGCACCACCGCGGGCGGCTGGCACTGGGACTTCTCGGCCGACCATGGCGAGAACAATCTGGCCTTCGATATCGCCAACAGCGTCAACACAAATCTGTATCACACGCTCGGCTATTCGCCGACGTACTTCAACGCCGGCACGTTCCGCAACAAGCAGAGTGTCGCCAACCTGGACCTGAGCAAGGACGTGCACGTCGGCTTCCTGCCCAATCCGGTGACGGTCGCGTTCGGCGCCGAATACCGCAAGGAAACGTACGTGATCGACGCGGGCGATCCGGATTCCTATTTCTTCGATCCCACGACGCTCATCCCCGGCACCAGCACGCCGTACGCGGGCGGCTCGCAGGTGTTTCCGGGCCTGACGCCGCAAGTCGCCGGCAGTTTCGGCCGGCATAGCCAGGCGGCCTACGTGGACCTGGAAACCGATGTGACCAGCAAGCTTTCAGCAGGCCTGGCCGGCCGCTACGAGCACTACAGCGATGCCGGTTCGACGCGCTCGGGCAAGCTCTCGACGCGTTACCAGTTCACCGACACGTTCGCCTTGCGCGGCACGGCCTCCAACGGCTTCCGCGCACCGTCGCTGGCGCAGCAGAACTACGAGTCGGTGGTGACGCTGATCCAGAACGGCCAGCTCGCGCAGATCGGCACCTACCGCACCTCCGATCCGGTCGCGATCGCGTTGGGCGCCAGACCGCTGAAGCCGGAAAAGTCGACCAACTACGGCCTGGGCGCGGTATGGCAACCCTGGAGCGATTTCAGCGCGACGCTGGACCTGTACCAGATCCGCGTAGGCAACGCGATTCTCTATTCCGACCAGATCGCGGTCAGCATCCCGAACAGCCAGGTCACCGGCGCCCAGTTCTTCGTCAACGGCGCCACCACGCGCACGCGCGGCGCGGATCTGATCGCCAACTACCGCATGGATCTGGATGCGTGGGGCAAGCTCAACTTCACCGCCAGCGGCAACTACAACAAGACCAAGGTGCTGAGCATCTCCACGCCGGCGTTCGGCCGCGCCAGCGAAGGCCTGCTGACGTCATCCACGCCGCGCACCAAGTACGTGTTCGCGGGCGACTGGCAGCTGCAGGCTTTCGGGCTGCACGCCAACCTCACGCGCTACGGCTCGGTGATCCGGCGCGGCGATGCGGAGGATGGCAGTCAGGACCAGAGCTTCGCCGCGCGCTGGCTGCTGGATCTGTCCGCCAGCTACGCCTGGCGCGAATGGACCTTCACCGCCGGCGTCGACAACCTCACCAATCAATACCCGACCAAGGCCTCGCTGGCGAACGTGTACGAAGACCGGGCCGACGGCTTGCAGTATTCGTCGCTGTCGCCGTTCGGCTTCAACGGCCGCTACTGGTACGGCAAGGTCGCGTATCGCTTCTGACGGCATCCCCTCCGCGCCGGCGGCGCGGAGGGGTGGCATGACCCGCGTCGCATGGCGCGCTCCCGTCCCCCCACGTCAGAGGTGATCGATGCACGAGGAAGTTCTTCAGCGCGCGGACGACGATCCGCGCTCCATGAAACGCCGCGACCTGCTGCGCATGATCGGCATCGCGGCCGGCGGCGGCGCGATGTATCAGGCGATGAGCAGCCTGGGGCTCGCGGCCGAGTCGCCGTTTCGCGAGCAGCCACGCCTGCAGGGCGCGCCGCGCGGCGCATCCGTGCTGGTGCTCGGCGCAGGCATCGCCGGGATGGTCGCGGCGTACGAACTGCGCGCCGCCGGCTATCAGGTGCAGGTGCTCGAGTACAACCAGCGTCCCGGCGGCCGCAACTGGTCGCTGCGCGGCGGCGATTGCTTCACCGAGCTGGGCGGCTTCACCCAGCAGTGCCGGTTCGATGACGGCCTGTACCTCAATCCCGGTCCGTGGCGCCTGCCTTACCACCACCACGGGATCCTGCATTACTGCCGCAAGCTGGGCGTGGCGCTGGAACCCTTCGTGCAGGTCAACCACAACGCCTATCTGCACAGCGCCGATGCCTTCGACGGCAAGCCGCAGCGCTACCACGCCGTCCATGCCGATTATCGCGGCCATGTCGCCGAACTGCTGGCCAAGACTACCCAGCAGGGCAAGCTCGATCAGGCGGTCACGAAAGAAGACCAGGAGCAGCTGCTCGAATCGCTGCGCGAATGGGGCGCGCTGGACAAGAAGTTCGCCTACGTCCGCGGCCAGGCCAGCAGCAACCGGCGAGGCTACGAACGCGACGCCGGCGGCGGCCTGTCCGCACGTCCGGTGACCTCGACGCCTCTGGGCCTGTCGGACGTGCTCGGTTCGCGGTTATGGCAGCATCTCGTCGCCGGCGAGATCTACGAGTTTCAGACCACGCTGTTCCAGCCGGTGGGCGGGATGGGTCGGATCGGCGAAGCATTCGGGCGCGAGTTGAAAGAGCTGATCCGCTACGGCGCCAAAGTCACCGCGATCCGACAGGACGGACACGGCGTCACGGTGGCGTACGAAGACGCTGCCGCCCCCGGCCACACGCTCACCGCCAGCGCGGACTGGTGCGTATGCACGATCCCGCTGTCGATTCTCGGCCAGCTGCCGATGGACGTATCGCCGTCCATGGCCGAGGCGATCGCCGCGGTGCCTTATGCCGCCTCGGTGAAAGTGGGCCTGCAGTTCAAGCGGCGCTTCTGGGAAGAAGACGAGCACATCTACGGCGGCATCAGCTACACCGATCTGCCCATCGCAAACATCAGCTATCCGAGCACGGGCTTTCACAGCGGCGGCAAGGGCGTGCTGCTGGGCGCGTACATCTGGGGCATGAATGCGTACGAATTCACCGCCAAGTCGCCCGATGAACGCGTCCGCATGGCTGTGGAATACGGCAGCCGCATCCATCCGCAGTACCGCGAGGAATTCGAGCATGGCATCGCGGTCGGCTGGCACCGCTCACCGTTCACGCTCGGCTGTTTTGGCGTGTGGTCCGACGAGGCGCGCGAGCGCCATTACGACAACTTGTGCCAGGTGGACGGTCGCATCGTGCTGGCGGGCGAACACGCTTCCTACCTGCCGGCATGGCAGGAAGGTGCGGTGACGTCCGCGCTGGACGCCATCGAACGCATCCACCGGCGCGCGACGGGAGGTGCGTGATGACATGGCGAACGGTATTCGGGCGGCTGACGCTGTCTTGCGCGGCATCGATGCTGATGGCAAGCGTGGTATGCGCCCAGTCTTCGGACAACGCCGGGCGTCGCGGCAGCAAACTCGCCACCGCCGATGGCGAAACGGTATTCCGCAGCATCTGCCAGGGCTGCCACATGCCCGACGCCAGGGGCGCACAGGGCGCCGGCGCTTACCCGGCCCTCACGGGCAATCCGCGGCTGGCGTCGCCGCAGTACATGGCTGCGGTCATTCTGCATGGCCGGCGCGACATGCCTGCTTTCAAACCCGCGCCGGAGGACGAGGATCGTTTCCTGCGCGATGCGAAGCTCAGTGACGCGCAGATCGCCGGCGTGATCAACTTCATCCGCACCCATTTCGGCAACCAGTACACCGACCGCATCACCGCCGACGACGTCGCCGCGATGCATCGCTGACACCCCTTCCCCACAGGAGCATTCCATGCAGCAGAAGAGCCGTTATGCCCTCGCCCTTCTCTTTCTCGCCGCCGCGTCGGCGACGCAGGCGCAGGCGGTAAAGCGCTACAAGATCCCGGACAGCGACTTCCCCATTTCCGCTGCCGTCGAGGTCCCCGCGGGCAAGGCCACCATTTATGTCAGCGGCAACGTGCCGCCGGTCATCGATACGTCGGCGCCGAAGGATTCGGCCGCGGCCTACGGCGACACCAAGACGCAGACCGTCGGCGTACTCACCGCCATCGAAAAACAGCTCAAGGGCATGGGCCTTGGCATGGGCGACGTGGTGAAGATGCAGGTGTTCCTGGTGGGCGACGAGGCCCATGGCGGCCGCATGGACTTCGCGGGCTTCATGACCGGTTACCGCCAGTTCTTCGGCACCAAGGAACAGCCCAACCTGCCGGCGCGCTCGGCATTCCAGATCGCGGCGCTGGGCAATCCCGGCTATCGGGTGGAGATCGAGGTGATCGCGGTGCGGCCTTGAGCAGCGCACAAAAAAACGGCGCCCCCGGGGCGCCGTTTTTTCTGCATGGCCGGGACGCTCAGTTCCTGGTGGCCTTGCCTTCGACCTGTTCCAGCTGGTCCAGGCGCTGCGCCACGCGGTCGATGTTGGCCAGCGACAGCAGGTGCGCGTAGATCCAGCCGAACACGCCTTCCTTGAGGAATTCGTGCGCGGTCTTCTCGTCGAGATTGCGCAGCTTCTCCTCGCTGACCACATACAGGCCGTTGAGGTTGATCGCCTTGCCGTCCTTCTCCAGGCGGATGTTGCGCGGCTCGAGCAGGTCGTGCTTGCGCAGCTGCGCCATGAACCACTGGGTGCGGCCCACGTGCTGCTGGAATTCGCCGAGGAAGTTCACGGCGTTCTTCAGCATCTCGCTGTCGGTGCCGTCTTCCATGAACAGGCGCTCACCTTCGTCGCTGCCGAAGCCTTCGTAGGCCTCATCCAGGAACACGGTGAAGTCGTCGCCTTCCTGATCGGCCGGCTTCTCGGCCAGCACGAACGGATAGCGGCGCACGAACGCCGGGATGTAGGTATTGGCCGCCCACTGGCCGTCGGCGTCGACGAACAGGTTTTCGTTCTGGCGCAGGCCCAGCAGCGCCATGGGACCGGCCTCCTCCATGCTGGAGCCGGCGAACAGGATCGGCAGATCGCGCGCGGCAGCGGGGAACTCCACCCCGGTCAGCGGCACCGAGTGCACACCGGCGGCGAAGCGCAGGCTGGGCATGCCCTTCAGGCGCAGATCCTTGTGAACGGTACGATTGAGCGGTACCGGGCGCTCGTAGAAAAGAACTTCAGCCACGTCGTTTACCTCTGCCCCGCCGTGCCGGGGTCGCCACCCAGGCTTCCCCTCCCAAACCCGGCGTCGGGTCTACAGATGAACGGTCACTATATCGCAGCCCCCCGGCAATGCGGAAATACCTGCCGATCTGCGGCTTCCGCCAGTCCCGACAGGTAGTTGCGTGCGTTTTTGTGCATGCATTTTGCAATGAGAGATGGTTTATGCTCGGCCGAACCAGCGCCGTTGCATCGTCTGAACGCTTTTGTTGTTTCGCCTGAAGGACGAACTTTCATGCCGATGGAAACCCCCATGCGGCTGATCGACGGGCCCGGAAAGGTCGCCGATCTGCACGCCGCCCGCATCCTCTCGCTGGATGCGGCGGGCCGCATTCTCGACTGGATCAGCTGGCAGGACGCCGTTTGCCTCTATGTCCGCGAAGCCGTGGCTTGGACCCTGGGCGATCCGTGCCTGACCGTCTACGGCGGGCACAATCGCGACCTGGGCCGGCGCAGCTCCCTGCAACTGCACCCCATCGTGGCCAGCACCGGGCATTGCCGCGAACACGCCGTCGATCCGGCGCCCACCCTGACCAATACCGCCCTGTTCGCCCGCGACCGCTATCTGTGCCTCTACTGCGGCGAGCATTTCAGCCGCGGCGAGCTGACCCGCGACCATGTCCTGCCGATCTCCAAGAAGGGCAAGGACGAATGGGAGAACGTGGTCAGCGCTTGCGTGGCCTGCAACCTGCGCAAGAGCAACCGCACGCCGCAGCAGGCCAACATGCCGCTGCTGGCGGTGCCGTACCGCCCCAGCTGGGTCGAGCACCTGATCCTGTCCAACCGCAACATCCTGGCCGACCAGATGGAATTCCTGGTCAGCCACCTGCCGCGCGACCGGCGGCACCTGATGGGTTGAGGGCTCAGGGGGGCGCTTCTTCCTCGCGCTGGCGCAGGCCCTCGACCACCTCCTCGAACCGGTCCAGGTCGCTGCGCGCCGCCTCCGCCAGGCCCACGTAGTGGCGGCGGATGCGCTCGAGCTGTTCATCGTCCAGGTTCTCCAGGTCAAGCAGTGCGTTGTGCGCCTGGCTGCTGCAGATGAGTTCGTCCAGCTTGATCTGCAGGGCGGCCGTGTCGCGGTTCTGCGTGTTCTGGATCAGGAACACCATCAGGAAGGTAATGATGGTCGTGCCGGTGTTGATCACCAGCTGCCAAGTGTCATTGAAGTGAAAGATCGGCCCGGTGACCGCCCAGCCGAGGATCAGCAGCACGGCCAGCAGGAAGGCCATCGGCTTGCCCGCGTAGTGCGCCGTGGCTTCGGCGAAGCGCCGGAATGCGGTCTGCCCTTTCATGACACGCTCCCTTGGGTTCGGTACGGCCACACTGGCCGGCGCCGTGTGGGCGCGATGTCGGCGTAGCGTGAGATCGGTCCGGACGGAAACCCGCGGACAGCGTTCCTTCACGGTCCTGCCCTTGCCCCGCCCTCCCGCTGGGCCAACAATATGCGAATGAACGACCTCTCCCGCTTTCCCCACCTGGCGACCATCGAGACGCCGGTCGACCTGCGCCGCGTCGCCGACGAAGAGCTGCCGGCCGTCGCCGACGAGCTGCGCCAGTACCTGATCGAATCTGTGGCCAGCTCCGGCGGCCATTTCGGGGCCGGCCTGGGCGTGGTCGAACTCACGGTGGCGCTGCACCACGTGTTCGACACGCCGCGCGACCGCCTGGTGTGGGACGTGGGTCATCAGTGCTACCCGCACAAGATCCTCACGGGCCGACGCGACCGCATCACCACCATCAAGAAGAAGGACGGCCTGGCACCGTTCCCGCGGCGCGAGGAAAGCGAGTACGACACCTTCGGCGTCGGCCATTCCTCCACCTCGATCTCGGCCGCGCTGGGCATGGCCATCGCCGCGCAGCGCAAGGGCGACAACCGCAAGGTCGTCGCCGTGATCGGCGACGGCGCGATGACCGCCGGCATGGCCTTCGAGGCGCTCAACCACGGCGGCGACGTGGAGCCGAACATGCTGGTCGTGTTCAACGACAACGGCATGTCGATCAGCGAAAACGTCGGCGCCCTGACCAAGATGATGGCCCGGGCCATGGCTAGCCACACGCTCAACGCGTGGCGCGAGCGCGCCAAGCGGGCGATCCCGAAGCAGTCGTTCTTCGGCCGCTTCTTCAAGCGCTGGGAAGAGCACGCCAAGGGCATGTTCGTGCCCAGCACGCTGTTTGAGGAACTGGGCTTCCACTACACCGGCCCCATCGACGGCCACAACATCCCACAGCTGCTGCATGCGCTGCGCATGGTGAAGGACCTGCCCGGCCCGCAGCTGCTGCACGTGATCACCACCAAGGGCAAGGGCTACGCCCCGGCCGAGCAGGCGCAGATCGAGTACCACGCGGTCGGCCCGTTCGATCCGCAGGCCGGCCTGGTGAAGAAGGCCGGCCCCGCCAAGCCGACCTATACCGACGTCTTCAGCGACTGGCTGTGCGACCAGGCTGCCGCCGACGAGCGCTTGCTCGGCATCACCCCGGCGATGCGCGAAGGCTCGGGCCTGGTGCGCTTCTCCAAGGAGTATCCGCAGCGCTATTTCGACGTGGCGATCGCCGAGCAGCACGCCGTGACGCTGGCCGCTGGCATGGCCTGCGAAGGCGCCAAGCCGGTGGTGGCGATTTATTCCACCTTCCTGCAGCGAGCCTATGACCAGGCCATCCACGACGTGGCCCTGCAGAACCTGGACGTGACCTTCGCCATCGACCGCGCCGGCGTGGTCGGCCCGGACGGCGCCACCCATGCGGGCAGTTTCGATCTCTCCTTCCTGCGCTGTCTGCCGAACATGGTGATCATGGCACCGGCGGACGAGAACGAATGCCGCATGATGCTCAGCACCGGCTTCCAGTATCAGGGCCCCGCCGCGGTGCGCTATCCGCGCGGCACCGGCCCTGGCGTGCCTTTGCGCAAGGAACTGGACACCCTGCCCATGGGCAAGGCCGACCTGCGTCGCCGCGGCCGCCGCCTGGCCTTGCTGAGCTTCGGCGCGATGCTGGCGCCCGCCGCCGTGATCGCCGCCGAGCTGGACGCCACGCTGGTCAACATGCGCTTCGTGAAGCCGCTGGACGAAGCGATGATCCTGGAGCTGGCGAAGACGCACGAAGCCTTCGTCACTCTCGAAGACAATGCAGTCGCCGGCGGCGCCGGCTCGGGCGTGGCCGAATGCCTTGCCGCGCACGGCGTCACGTTGCCGATCCTGCATCTGGGCCTGCCCGACACCTACCTGGAACACGGCAGCCGCGAGGAAGTGCTGACCATGGCCGGCCTGGATCTGCCCGGCATCCGCCACGCGATCCGCGCGCGATTTCCCCAGTTCGCGGCCGCCGCTTCGGCCTGATCCGCTCAACGGAAGATGACAAGAAAGAAGGCCGCCTCTTCGGGCGGCCTTCTTCGTTTCATGCATCGCGCTTACTTCAACCCGTTCGCCATCGCCTTGATCAATGTGCCGCCGGCATCGTCGCCGCTGAACTCCCACGAGAATGCGCCGCCTAGCGATTGCGCCTTCACGTAGTTCATCTTGCGCTGGATATTGGCCGGATCGTCGAAGCTCCAGAACGTGCTGCCATTGAAGATCCAGTGCGCGCCGGCCGCGGTGTCATCGAAGGACGGGTAGCCGAGGTTCTTGAGCACCTTGTAGTCCTCGATGCCTGCCTCGTAGGTGCCTGGCGCGGCGGTGGTGCTCGGCTGGAACAAGCCGTTGTTGGCATTGGGCACGTTGGTCCAGCCGCGGCCGTAGAAGCCGATGCCGAGGTTGATCTTGGACGCGGGCATGCCCGCGGCGATCAGCGCCTGGATGGCATCGTTGGTGTCGTACTTGGCCGCGTCGCCGGTGGAGGGATCGCCCGACGGGTGGTACAGCGCGGAATGGAAATTGGTCGGGCTCTCCCAGGCGCCGTGGAAGTCGTACGTCATCAGGTTCACGAAGTCGACGGACGCTGCGTACTGACTCGGCTGCGTCACGCGGATCTTGTCCACGCCGGCGCCACCGGCGATGGTCAGCAGCAGCCCCGGACGCACCGCATCGAGCTGGCGACGGAACTCGGCCAGCAGCGCGGTGAAGTTGGCGGTGTCCTCGCTGGTCCCGCAGGACAGGCCGCATGCGGCCGGATACTCCCAGTCGATGTCGATGCCATCGAACACGCCCGCCGCGGCGCCTGCGCCGCCGGCGCTGTCCGTCACCGGCAGGTTGCCCTTGATGTAGGCATCGATGCAGGACGCGACGAAGGCCTGGCGATTCGCCGGTTGCGCGGCACTGGCGAAACCGCGCGACCAGGTCCAGCCGCCGAGCGAGATCAGCACTTTCAGGTTGGGGTACTTGGCCTTCAGCTGCTTGAGCTGGTTCCAATTGCCGCGCAGCGGCTGGTTCCAGGTGTCGCCCACGCCGCTGACGCTGCTGGCCGCATCGTAGGACTTGGTGTAGTCGGCATAGGCATCGCCACCGACGCCGGTGTTCGGATCGGAAGCTTGCGTCACGCCCACTTCGCACACGTTGTTGCGCACATTGCCGAAGGCGTAGTTGATATGCGTGAGCACCGCAGCCGAGCCGCTGGTGTCGATGTTCTTCACCTGGTAATTGCGGCCGTAGATGCCCCACTGGGTGAAGTAGCCGATCACGCGCTTGCCGCCACCGCCGCCGCCCGCGCTGGTCTTGGCGCTGATCGCCGCGCTCTGCGCGGAGGCGTTGCCTGCGTTGTCGCGTGCGCGCACGGTGTAGCTGTAGCTGGTGCTCGCCGCGAGACCCGTGTCGGTATAGCTGGTCGCGGAAGTGGACCCAGCCAGCGCACCGTTGCGGTATACGTCATAGCCCGCCACGCCGCTGCCACCACTGTTGTCGGTGGACGCGCTCCAGCTCAGCGATACGGAGCTGGCGGTCTGCGACGGCGAAGCCAGGCCCTGCGGCACGCTGGGCGGCGTGGTGTCGCCACCGCCGGCCGGATTGACGGTGATGCTGACGGTCGACGATGTGGTGCTGAGGCCGCCGTTGTCGGTCGCCACCGCCTTGAGCGTGTAGCTGCCGGCGGCGACATTGCTCCAGGTCACGGCGTAGGGCGTCGCAGTCTTCACGCCCAGCGAGGTGGAACCGCTGAAAAACTCCACCTTGCTGACGGTGCCGTCGCTGTCGCTCGCATTGGCGCTGAGCGTGATGTTGGCACCGGCGCTGAACGTGGCGCCGTTGGCCGGCGACGTAAGGCTGACTGAAGGCGGTTGATTGCCGCTGGCGCCGCATTGCCCCAGATCCTGGTACCAGCCGCAGCTCGGACAGTAATCCGGCGGCGTGTTCCAGATCTGCGTGGAGGCCTGATACAGATGGTTGTTGTAGACCATCTTGTCGCCCGCGTTGTAGATGGTGGTGGCGTTCCACGCCGCCACGCCCGCACAGCTGGCGCTTTGCGCGGCGACCGCTCCGCTCCACAGCGCCGCCGGCAGCATGGCCAGCAGCAGGAGAACCCTCAACAGGTTGCGCATGACACGACTCCGTGATCGAAAGGATGTCGAACGCCGGACCTGACGCGTGGAACGCCGGATGCGCTGGCACGGCCACGCCGTGGCGCGCCGCCCGAAAAACGATGCCCGGCCCCCACCGGACGCCCGCTTCCCTCCCGACGATGTGGCGCCCTCCCCGGCTCCCCATCAGCACTGGCGCCCAGACGCCAGCCGAGCCACTGGACTCCTGTCTGACAACGTTGTCAATCATGTCTCGCGCAAGACTGCGGCGGCGCGCACGCTTTTGCGGCGGATGCACATGACCACGCCGCCGCGCACGTCGCGGCGAGGTGAAGAGGCCATCAAGAGCGAGCTATCGGCGCCCGCCGCTGACGCGGTCGCGGCCTTCGAGGTCGGTGGCGGTGAACACCTCGGCATAGCCGGCGCGCTTCAGCAGCGCGCGCACCGCGCCGCCCTGGTTCCAGCCATGCTCCATCAGCAGCCAGCCACCCGCTTCGAGATGAGCCGGCGCGCCGGCGACGATCTTGCGGATCGCATCCAGGCCATCGGCGCCGGAGGCCAGCGCGGCGGCCGGCTCGAAACGCAGGTCGCCCTGCTCGAGATGAGGATCGGCCGCTTCGATATAGGGCGGATTGGACACGATCAGGTCGAAGCGCTCGCCGGACAACGGTGTCATCCAGGTTCCCTGCAGGAACCGCACGCGCGTCAGACCCAGGCGCTGCGCATTGCCGCGCGCGACCGCGAGCGCTTCCGCGCTCAGGTCCACCGCGCTCACGCTGGCCAGCGGGCGTTCGTGCGCGATGGCCAGCGCGATCGCACCGCTGCCGGTACCCAGATCCACGACGCGTCGCGCATCGCCGGCCGGCAGACGCTCCAACGCCAGCTCGACCAGCAGCTCGGTTTCCGGCCGCGGGATCAGCGTCGCCGGCGTGACCTCCAGCTCCAGCGACCAGAAGCCGCGGCGGCCGGTGATGTAAGCCACCGGCTCGCCGGCTTCGCGTCGGGTCACCATGGCCTCGAACAACGCGCGCGTGGTTTCGTCCAGCACGTCGGTGTCGTGTGCGATCAGCCAGCTGCGTGGCTTGTCCAGCGCATGCAGCAGCAGCGCCTCGGCATCGATCCGGTCGCCAAGGCGTCGCGTCGCCGCGGCCAGCATGCTGCGTACGTCAGCCATCCTGGCGCGGCTCTTCCGACGGCGCCTGCGGCGGCAGCTCCGGAGGCATCGCCACCTTCGGCTCACGCTTGCGCCAGTAGCCCCCGCGCGTCCACGCCTCGAAGCCCCAGCGCAGCCAGCCGATCAGCGCGTTGGCCAGCCACAGCGCCCACAGCAGCATGGCGATCTTGTAGGCCCATAGAGACACGCTGAGCACGCCGCCGCGCGGCAGTGCGTCGGTGGTCTGGTCGGCGAACCAGCGTAGCTGCCATGCGCTGGAACCGTTGCCCGCGACATGCATGTCCGGCAGACCGAGCAGTCCCTTCGGCACGGCCGAGACCAGCACGGCCAGCGCGATCGCGGTGAACAGCGCCAGGCCAATCTGCAGCAGGTTGAAGCCCGTGGCGCCCAGCCGTTGCGATGGCGCATGGCGCGCACGCAGGCCCAGCACGATCAGCCATGCGACCACCAGCGCATACGCGCTCCAGGCAAAGGCCGAGAAACCCAGCCCCAGCAGCAGCCAGTGATGGAAGCGCAACGGCGTGGGCGCATAGCGCGCGAGCAGCCAGGCGGCCAGCAGCAGCACGACCAGCTGCGACCAGTACAGCACTGCCGGTCCCGCGGTCGGCCCCCAGGTCCACAGCACCCAGCGATCCTCCGGCAGGTTCAGGCCCAGGTACAGGTTCGCCGCAGGCGCACCCAGTGCCAGCTGCGCGCTGCGCGTGGCGGTGGCGATGCCGCGCGGCTCGCGCAGGCGCAGCTCGAAACTGTGCGTGCCCGGCAGCAGCGGCAGGCTCAGCTTGCCGTCGCGCACCGCGAGGCTCAGCGGCTGGCCGTCGCGCCGCGCCTCCAGCAGCTCCGCGCCGGCAGGCAGCGCGATGGCGTGCTCACCGCCGCGCGTGCTGCGGGCGAGCAGCTTCATGCTCGTCTCGGTGGCGCGGTCGCCCACCGCGCTTTCGATGCTCACTTCGTCGAATGCGAGGCTGTCGCCGGCGATCGCTTTCGGCTGGGTCAACACCAGCTGCAGCGTCTCGCCCGGCAGCGGCTGATAGGAAAGACCGTCGTCAGTCTGTTCCGCCGGCACGCCATCGCCCTGCACGTGCCACATCGGAGCCGCCTGCACGACCCATTGCTCGGCACGCTCGCCGAGCGCGGGCGCGTTCAGCGTCAGCTTGTCGGAGCGATCGAGTCGGCTGGTCCAGCTCACCGATTCCTGGCCGCCATTGAAAGTCACGCCGATGCGGCCGTCGCGCACGCGCGCGCCGTCGCCCAGCGGATGCTCACCAGGCAGCAGCGGCAAGTCGAGGCTGAAGCCGCCGCTCTCCGGCGCGATGCGCTCGACCGTGGTTTCCACCGTCCAATCTACGCCAAGCACCAGATTGCGACGCACACGCACGAACGGCGGGAAAGCCTGCTCCGTGGCAGCCACTTCCTTGCCGTCCGCGCCGGCACGCACGCGGTGCAGCGAAAGGCTGTCGCCCAGCGCCCGCCCTTCGTCCACGCCATCGATCGCCCAGCCCTGGCCCGCGAAGCCGACGCGCTGCGGATGCAGGGCGAACCGCAGGCTTACCGTATCGGCCGCCACGGCGCGATAGCGCAGTGCAACGCGATGCACGCCGCGATCGATGCGTACGAAAGGTTGCTCGCCACGCCGCGCCAACGCCGCGTCCCCGCGACCGTCCACGCCCACGCTTTGCAATGACAAGGCCGCATCGACCTGCGGCAGCGGCACCGCCACCGGCGCGCCCGCGTGCACTTCGAGATCGACGTCGATCTGGTCGCCGTTCGCCTGTACCTGGACGGAGGCGAACGCCGCGCAGTTCGGCACGCATTTCGGCGCCTCGGTTAGGCGCTGACGCAGCTGCTGCAAGAGCGCATCGTTAGGCAACGCATCCTGGGCGTGCGTGACGTGCGGCGCCAGCGCGAGCAGCACCAGCGCGGCGCTCGCGCGGCCGAATGGCCAGCGCGGGGCCGTGCTGTCCGTCGAACGGAACACGCGCAGCACGACGCGCGCGAGCAGCGCCGCCAGCAGCACCAGCATGGCGAAGCGCAGCAGGCGCACCAGCCACGCGGGAGCGATCACCAGGCGCGTGGTCTGCTCAGCTGTGACCGGACCGGACCAGCCCAGGCTGTAGTTGTTGCCGACGTCCCATGACGCTTCGCCATGGCCGGCCTGGATAATGCTGTGCGTATCGGTCTGGTCGCGCAGACGCGGGCCCTGCAGCACCGAGGCCATCACCGTGACGCTCGACAGCGCGCCGGCTTCGCCACCGGAAGACGATGCATTGGCGTCCGACGGCGGGGCGGCCGGCGCCGGCGGGGGCGGGGGCGCACGTCTGGCCATTAGCTTCGGCGCCGGTTCCGCCGGTGCGACCGCGGCGACTTCGTCCTGCGTCGGTTCGGGAGCCGCGGCGGGTACCGGCGCCGTGCTGGCCTCCTCGACCGCGGTCGCCGAACGGGCAATCAGCTCGGTGCCCTCGAGCTGCGGATGCAGCACCTCGTCCATCTGCCTCGCCGCGAACGGCAGCGACCACAGCACCGCCAATGCCAGCGCCGCGCCGGTGCCGATGCGCGCGCCGAGGCGCAGCTTGCCCTCCGGCAGCGCGCGCGCCAGCAGCGCCAGTGCCAGGGCCACGCCCAGTGTCCAGCGCGGCGCGCCGAGTTCATGCTGCGACAAGGCGAGGAAACCCACCGCGAGCAGCGCCCACGGCCAGCCGAGCAGGCGGCCGGCGAGCAACGCGATCAGTGCCACGATGAACAGATCGAGCAGACTCCACTGCGCAATCCACGAATCCGGTGAACGGTCCGCGCCCGGCGCGCCGAGCAAGCGGTAGCCATACGGCAGGTGCAGGGTCGCATCGATGTTTTCCAGTGGCAGCTGCCAGCCGCCACTGGGCAGCCGGCCGCCCTGCGGCACACGCAGCCCCGCGTGGAGATCCAGCTCGCTGTCGCGCAGCTCCACGCCGCTGCGGCCGCTGCCGCCTTCGGTCACCAGCAATGGCGTTTCGCCCTGCATGGCACGTTGCAGCTGCCATGGCGCGCCCGCATCCAGGCGCTGGGTTCTGCGCAGCGTGCCGATGAGGTGATCGCTGACGTTCAGTCCACGTCCGTCGAAGTCCAGCCAGATCTCGCGCGCCACCTTGACCTGATCGCCCTGCCCGCCTTCGCTGCCGCGGGTGCCCTGTTCGATCGCCAGGCCCTGGCCGTCGTCCAGCGCGAATGCGGGCAGTTCGCGCCACTCGCCGGGCACGCCGGCCTGCGCCGCATCGGTGGACTGGCCTTCGATGCGCGTGCTGCGCAGCGCGGTGTCATCCTGGTAACTCCAGATTTCCTGGCGCGGCCATGGCTCGGCCGGCAACTTCAGCGCGACCTGCTTGAGCACGTCGGTGCCGCGCGCCATGAGGTTCAGGGTCCACTGGCCGGGACGCAGCTGGATGCGCAACCGGCCGTCGCTTTCCAGCCGCGCCGGCAGATCGCCGGACAATGCCGTCGCCACGAAACCCTGCGGCAGCGCCGGCCCCAGCAGTTGCTCGCGCGCGCTACCGGTGACGTTGATCTGCAGACGCGTCTCCAGCGATGACGGGAGGCCATCCTCCAGGCGTCGATACACGTGCAGAGCGATAGCGTCGGCCGCGCGCTGCGCCTCGGCCGCCTCGCCCAGGGTGAGCTGGTCGCCATTGCGCTCGATGCGGCTCACCGCCGCGCCGTCCACCTGGAGAGCGACCAGCCCGATCGACGCCGGCACGCGCAGGCGTGCCGGACGCGCCGACCACGGCAGCGCGCCACGCAGGCTGTAATCGCCCGGCTCCAGCCATACGGCCGGCTCGCCGCCGCGGTCGAGCACCGCCAGCCCCTTCGCGCCGGCGCTCACCTGCTGAGGCCAGCTGCGCGCGTCACCCGGAAGGCTCACCCAGCTGGGCGCGTCGACGTGCACGTCGAGCGCGAAGCGGCCGCCATCCTTGCCAGCCTCCACGTCCAGACGGCCCGGCCAGGCGCACTGCACATTGCCGGGCCCCTGGTTGGCAAGGAACGGACAGGCATGCTGCGGCACGTCGTGCAGCACCCATGCCTGCCAGTCACGCAGCGGCGGCGGCACGTCCTGCGCCAGCAGCGGCGCGGCAAGCGCCCACAGACCCAACAACCATCCCCTTCGACGCATACCTGTCTCCCTGTGGCCAGCGGTGGCCGCGACGCAGTGTAGGTGGAACGGCGCCGCCGGGGACAAGGTCCGGGCAGCGCCTGGATAGATGCAACGGCGCCGATGGCGCGGTGGGGTTTGCAGGGGACGCAAAAAAACCGGGCGGCTCGCGCCGCCCGGTTTCATCGATGCACTGCCTGTTGCTCAGCGCAGGATCGCGGCCGGATCCTGCTTGGCCTTCAGCGCGGAGCACAGCAGCGTGGCCTCGGTGTTCTGGGCCAGGCCGCGCTCGGCGCCGGTGACTTCCTTCGCGCGGGTCTTGAAGAACTCCTGCAGGCGATCGGCCTCGGCCTTCGAGCAACCGCCACCGCCCATCAGGCCCGGCAGACGACCGCCAGCGAAGCTGCCGGTGCGGGCCACGATCTTGTCGTAGTTGGCTACCGACCAGTTCCACATCGCATCGCGACCGGCCTGGGTATCGCGGTTACCCATCAACAGGGCGGCCATCTCGCCGACCTTCACCTGCTTGTCGAGCGAGAAGTCGCGCACCTGCTTGGACAGCGCCGCATCCTCGGCCTGTGCCAGGCCGGCGAGGATCGCATTGCGCTGCGCCGGATCGCTGGTCTTGGGCAGCTCGGCCATCAGCGTATCCACAGCGCTCTTGCCGTGCTGCTGCACGGCCACGCCGAGGGCGGCACCAAGCAGGTTGGAGTCGGCGGCGGCGAAGTTCAGGCGACCGTCGGCATTCGGCTTGAGCACGGAGTCGCCCTGCTTGAGCAGTTCCGCACGTACTTCCGGCAGCTTCACGTCCAGGCCGAGGAAATTGGCCAGGGTCGCGCGCTGCAGCGAATCGCCGTCCGGCTCGCCGTCCTTGCGCTTGTAGCCCAGGCGCTGCATCTCCGGCAGGTAGGACGACTTCGCCCAGGCCACCAGCTTGGCGCGCTGCGCATCGGTAGTGGCCAGCTGGTTATAGATCCAGTTGAAGGTGCTCAGCGGTGCGGTGGACACCTCGCGGGTCTTGGAGCCGGTGAGCGGCTTCAACGCGGCCAGCGCGGCGCCGGCGTCGACGTCGCCGCGCTTGAACGCGGCATTGATCGCATCGGCATAGGCCAGCTGCTCGGCGTCGTCGAGCTTGCCGATCTGCTTGCCGAGGTTGGCCAGGTCGCCCTTGTCCATGCTGAAGCGGTAGTAGCCGGTGCCGTTGGCGTTGGGCATCACCCAGCTCTGCGCGGTGGCGCCCGGCAGGGCCATCGTGCCCTGCGCCTTGTTCAGCAGTTCGCAGCTGACCTTGCTGCCGTCGGCGGTGCTGTAGCGCACGCACACCGGCACGCCCCACAGATGGTTGGCGTCGCCGGTGCTGCCGGCGGGCAGGTAGCGGCTCTGGCTCAGGTGCAGCACGGTCTTGCCGCCTTCCTGCGCCAGCTTGGTCTGTACATACGGCACGCCCGGCTGGTTGAGGAAGCTCTTGAAGGCCTCCTTGAAATCGTTGCCCTTGTCGGCGGCCTTGGCGATGGAGTCGACCAGGTCGTCCGCGGTGGCGTTGCTGAACTTGTGATCCTGGATATAGGCGCGCATGCCCTTCTGGAACACCGGCTCGCTCACATAGCCTTCGAACATGCCCAGCACCGCGGCACCCTTCTGGTAGGTGATGCCGTCGAACGCGGTCTCGATGTCGCCGTTGCCAGTGATCGGCTGGCGGATCTTGCGCGTGGAAACGAGGCTGTCGCCGTTCATCGCCCCCTGCGCGCCGCGCACGCGATCGAGGTCGGCGCGGTATTCCGGATGCACCTTCTGGGTGACCTTCTGCTGCATCCAGGTGGCGAAGGCTTCGTTGAGCCACAGGTCATCCCACCAGCCCATGGTCACGGTGTCGCCGGTCCACTGGTGAGCCAGCTCATGCGCGGTGACGTTGAAAGAACCACGCACGTACTGGGCGGCCGAATCCTTGTCCAGCAGCAACAGCCAGTCGCGGAAGGTGACCAGGCCAGGGTTTTCCATCGCGCCGGCGGAGAAGTCGGGCGCGGCGAGCAGATCGAGCTTGTCGAACGGATAGCCGAAGCCGTAGTAGTCCTCGAGTGCCTTGATGATGCTGGGCGTCTCGCCCAGCACATGCTCCATGCGGTGGCCTTCGCCCTTGGCAGCGATGCCGCGCAGATCGGTGGCCTGCTTGCGGTATTCGGAAGCGGGAATGGTCGGGCCGTTGACCACGTCCCACGGACCCACGCCGAATGCGACCAGATAGGTCGGCAGCGGCTGGGTGGTGGCGAAGGTGAGGGTCTTCCAGCCGTCGCCAGCCTTCTCTTCCTTCATCTGCTTGGTGTTGGCAATGCCGACCTCGTCGTTCGGGATGGTCAGCTTCAGGTCGAACGGCGTCTTGAACGACGGCTCGTCGAAGCCCGGGAAGGCGAAGCGCGCGCTGATCGGCTCCATCTGCGTCATCGCGTACGGCTGGCCTTCGTGACTGACCTTGTACAGGCCCTGCAGCTGCTGATTGAGCGGCGCGGTGTACTCGATCGCCACGCTCAGTTCCTGCGGCTGCAGGGTGGTGCCGAAGTCGATGCGCACCACGCCTTCCTTCGGCGCGACGTCCACGTATTTGGCGGCGTGCGTCTTGCCCTTGGCGTCGGTGACGGTGACCTTGCTCACCTTCAGCTCGCGGCCGTGCATCCAGATGTGATCAGCAGCCTGAGTCAGCTTGAGCTTGATGGTCGTGGCGCCGGAGAAATCCTGCTGCTTCGGGTCCACCTTGAACGCC
This sequence comes from Dyella sp. CR10, assembly GCF_055814425.1. Taxonomy (NCBI): domain Bacteria; kingdom Pseudomonadati; phylum Pseudomonadota; class Gammaproteobacteria; order Lysobacterales; family Rhodanobacteraceae; genus Dyella; species Dyella sp. CR10. Next base: position 396,663 of record NZ_CP185986.1, on the reverse strand, counting down.
AGCTGGTAGGACTCCGGCATTGCCCAGCGCGGCAGCTTGCCTTGCGGCTGGTCGTTGGCGGGCGTGGCAGCCAGGGCTGCGCCGCAGGACGCGGCAAGGACGCTCAGCACGAGCGGGCGGACGAGACGACGCATGAGATTTTCCCCAGGGGACACAAAGAGCCATTCACGCTAGGTGGAGGCGTGACTTCGGACACAGTGCCAGAAGGCATGCCCATCCTCGCTGCCGCGCAGCACGACACGGCGGCAGACCTCGGCGGGCACAAAAAAACCGGTGGCGAAAGGGGGATTCGCCACCGGTGGGAGCGCCGCGCGCCTGCGGGGGAGGGAGAGGTTGGCGCGCGGGTGGAGCAACTTGCGATGGACGAAGCCTAGGCCGTCGCTTCATATTGCTCCAATTGATTGTTCTCATGATCATGATAGATTGAAGCTATTGAAGTTCTTTCCGGCGGCAAGTCCATGAATCTGCGCGATCTCCAATACCTGGTGGCCCTGGCCGAACATCGCCACTTCGGCCGCGCGGCCGAGGCCAGCTTCGTCAGCCAGCCCACCCTGTCCACCCAGATCAAGAAGCTGGAGGACGAGCTGGGCGTGCCGCTGGTCGAACGCACGCCGCGCAAGGTGCTGCTGACCGAGACCGGCCGCGAGATCGCCCGCCGCGCACGTGGCGTGCTGGCGGAAGTCGATGAGATCAAGGCGATCGCGCAGCGCACCCGCGATCCGGAATCCGGCACATTGCGCCTGGGCATCTTCCCGACGCTTGGTCCCTACCTGCTGCCGCATCTGGTGCCGCTGGTGCGCACGCGCTTCCCGCGACTGGAATTGCTGCTGGTCGAAGAAAAGACCGAGCAGGTGATCCGCATGCTGCGCGAAGGCTCGCTGGACGTGGGCGTGCTTGCCCTGCCCTTGCACGAAGACAGCCTGCATACCGAATTTCTGTTCGAGGAACCCTTCGTGCTGGCGGTGCCGGAAAGCCACCCGCTCGCGCATGGCAAGAAGCAGCGCCTGAAGCTGGGCGATCTGGAAGACGAAAGCCTGCTGCTGCTGGAAGACGGCCATTGCATGCGCGATCAGGCGCTGGAGGTGTGCCAGCTGGCCGGCGCGGGCGAGAAGTCGGGCTTCCGCGCCACCAGTCTCGAGACGCTGCGGCAGATGGTGGCCGCCAATGTCGGTATCACGCTTTTGCCGACGCTGGCGATCAAGCCGCCGGTGGCGCGCACCGACAACGTGCACCTGATCGAATTCGCCGGCCATGCACCCAGCCGGCGCATCGCGCTGGTATGGCGCAAGAGCTCGTCCATGGGTTCGTTCCTGAAGCGATTCGCCGAGGTCGTGCGCGGCATTCCCGCCGATTTGCTGCAGCCGCAGCTAAGCGAGAGCAAAGCCGCAAAACGCGCACACACCCCGGCCTGACGCCGTGAAGGGGATGTGCAACCGCACATCATCCGCACGTTAAACGGCAGGCCCGCCCGCGGGCCTGCCCCTCATCCGCCCTTCAGATTTCTACGCAAACAATCCGCGAGATTGTTCGCTCACGTTGCTTCGAGTCTGAACAAAACAAAGGGGGGCAGAAGGACCGCCATTGATCGCCATGCCGCGGAAGCGGCATAGCGCCCGGCGCCTGCGGTCATCGGCGGTGGATCCTTTCAGTCAGAGGTGAGTGCGGACTATGCCTGGCATCTTTACGGTCTCGCTGGATCTTGAGCTCTACTGGGGCGTGCGCGATGCGCGCAGCATCGAGAGCTACGAGGCGAACCTGCGCGGCGAACGCGATGCCATCCAGGGCATGCTGGACCTCTTCGAAGAGCACGATGTCCATGCCACCTGGGCGACGCTGGGTTTTCTGTTCTACAAGGACGCTGACGAACTCAAGCAGCATCTTCCCGAGGTCTTGCCCGACTATCGCCACGGACAGTTGTCGTCGTATCACTACCTGCGGGATCACGCCTGGGACGGCAAGCACGACGGCTATCACTTCGCGCCCGAGATGATCGAACTGATCCGCCGCTACGACGGCCAGGAAATCGGCACACACACCTTTTCCCACTACTACTGCCTGGAAGAAGGCCAGACGATCGAAGCGTTCCGCGCCGACCTGCGCGCTGCGCTCGCCGCGGCCCAGGCATGGGGCATCCCGATCGCCAGCCTGGTTTTTCCGCGCAACCAGAGCAATCCGGCTTACCTCGACGTGCTCGAGGAACTGGGCATCACCTGCTATCGCGGCAACGAGGACGCCCCGTTCTACACGCCGCGCAACCAGCGCGAGCAGAATCTGTTCGTGCGCGCCTCGCGGCTGCTCGATGCGTACCTCAACATGAGCGGCTACAACACCCACACGCTGGCCGATTGCGCGCGCAGCAAGCCGTTCAATATCCCGTCGAGCCGCTTTCTGCGCCCCTATTCGCGCACGCTTGCCCCGCTCGAAGGCCTGCGTCTGCGGCGCATCAAGCGCGCCATGCACGACGCGGCGACCGGCGACCGGCTGTTCCACCTCTGGTGGCACCCGCACAATTTCGGCGCGAATACCGAACACAACCTTGCCTGCCTGGGTGAGATCCTCGGCTACTTCGGCTATCTGAGGGAGCGCTACGGCATGCAATCGCTCAACATGGGCGAAGTGGCCTGTCTGCTGGAGGAACTGCATGCCGCCTAGGCCAAGGATCGCCTTGCTTGCCGGCGATGGCTGGTCGACTCGCGCGATGTATCACAGCCTGCGCGACGACTTCGACATCGTGGCGGTCATCCTGGAGAACAAGCCGTCGGCACGGAAGATGCTGCGCCATCGCGTGCGCAAGCTCGGCCTCGTGGAAACCGCCGGGCAGTTCGCTTTCATTCTTTACAGCCGCCTGCTGGCCCGTGCCGCGCAGCCGCGCATCGAAGCCCTGTTGGGACGATATGGCCTGTCGGACGCGCCCATTCCCGAGGCGGCGATCACCCGCGTGGAAAGCGTCAACGACCACCGCGTGACGAAGCTGCTCCGCGAACTGGCACCGCAAGCGGTAGTAGTGAACGGCACGCGCATCCTGTCGAAGAAGCTGCTCGCCGCGGTGCGCGCCCCGTTCATCAACACCCACATGGGCATCACGCCGGCGTATCGCGGCGTGCACGGCGGCTATTGGGCGCTGGCCAGCGACGACCGCGCGCGCTGCGGCGTCACGGTGCATCTGGTGGACGAAGGCGTGGATACCGGCGGCATCCTCTACCAGGCGCGCATCGAGGTGACAGAGAAAGACAGCTTCGCCACCTATCCCGTGCTGCAGCTGGCGGCGGCGGTGCCATCGATGAAGGCCGCGCTGGTCGACGCTGCCGAAGACCGGCTCTCGCCACGCGCGGGCGAGGGGCCGTCGCAGCAGTGGTATCACCCCACGCTCTGGGGCTACTGGAAAACGCGACTGTCGCGCGGCGTGAAGTGAAATGGAGAGCGCCCTGGAAGGCGCTCCCATTCGCGGTCAGGTCGCCAGACCGATCGGACAGCTCACGCCCGTGCCGCCCAGTCCGCAATAGCCTTGCGGATGCTTGGACAGATACTGCTGGTGGTCTTCCTCGGCGTAGTAGAACGGGCCGGCATTCGCGATCTCGGTGGTGATGCGGCCATGGCCAGCGCGATCGAGTTCGGCCTGATAGCGCCGCAGCGAGGCTTCGGCCGCCTCGCGTTGCGCCGGCGTGGACGTATAGATGGCCGAACGGTATTGCGTGCCAGTGTCGTTGCCCTGGCGCATGCCCTGGGTCGGGTCGTGACTTTCCCAGAACATGCGCAACAAGGTGTCGATGTCGATCTGCCGCGGGTCGTACACCACCTGCACCACTTCCGCGTGCCCCGTTTCGCCGGAGCACACTTCGCGATAGGTGGGATTGGGCGTATAGCCGCCGGCGTAACCGACCGCCGTGGTCAGCACGCCGGGCAGATTCCAGAACTTGCGCTCCGCACCCCAGAAGCAACCCATGCCGAACTGCAGCACGTCACTGTCCGCGAATGCGTCGGGCGTCAGCGGACGGCCGTGCACGTGGTGCGCCGCGGGTGGCGCGATCGGCTGCGCGCGACCGGGCAAAGCGTCTTCGCGGCGTGGCATGCGTTGTTTCCAGGCGCCGATACCGAGCATGACATTCTCCTGCTTTTCGAGAGACATACGAAGTGGCGTCGACCGGTGCGCTTCTCAACGCCTCCGCGCGGCGTTCAGTAACGCAACAAGGCGTGCAGCGGCGTGTCGCCGGGAAGCCGGTGGCGTCCGCTCAGGCCCTCCAGCTCGATCACCACGCTGGCGCCCACGCGCACCGCGCCGAGGGTTTCCACCAATCGGCAGGCCGCGTCCAGGGTGCCACCGGTCGCCAGCACGTCGTCGACGATCAGCACTCTTTCGCCCGGACGCAGTGCATCGTTACGCGCCTCGAGGCGGTCCTTGCCGTATTCAAGCGCGTAATCCACTGACACCACCGGTGGCGGCAGCTTGTTCGGCTTGCGCAGCGGCACGAAGCCCGCGTGCAGCTTCTGCGCCAGCGCGGCGCCGAAGATGAAGCCACGCGACTCGATGCCGCATACCGCCTGCACGCCGCTGCCCTGCCACGGCTCGGCCAGCGCGTCAATGCAGCGCGCGAAACCGCCGGCATCGGCCAGCAGCGGCGTGATGTCGCGAAACACCACGCCCGGTTGCGGAAAGTCGGGGACGGCGCGGATCAGCGCCTCGATCAGTTGCATGCTCGATGCCATGGAAAGCCGGCCAGCAGGGGAAGGAACGCGCAAGGATAGCGCGCCGGCGGGCGGTGTCAGGCCAGGACGAATGCCGGCGAATCGTCGTCCGCGACTTCGTCGATGGCGTGCCGCGCATCGGCCAGCTGGCGCTCCACTTCGCGTACCACCGCTTCGGCGGCGGGAAGGCTCGCTTCCGGCACCAGCACCGCAACGTAATCGAGCGCCGGCAGATTGCCGACCGCGCCGGTGAGGTACTCGCCGGACACGAAGGCGGGGATATCTGCTCGTTCCAGCGCATCCTTCACCAGGTGGGCGTCGATCAGGGTCTCGGCTCGGTAGGCGATGCGCATGGGCCGCACGCTACCCCGCCCGTAGAGCGCGTTCAAGAGCGCCGCGCCGGCCGTCCGGCCAGTGGCGAGGCGGGGGCACGCTGCACTAAGGTCGGCCCCGAGATGGCACTTCGGGGGAAGCGGCAGGAATGGCGAAGGCGGCGCAGGAAGGACACCTGAGATTCGTCAGGCGGGTCTACCGGATGCGCCTGGTGGGTCTTGCCCTGGGCGCCCTGCCCGTGGCCAGCGTGCTGTACCAGCTGCACGCCGCGTGGTGGACCATGGCGCTGCTCGCCGTCAATGCGCTGCTTTGGCCGCACGCGGCCTATCTGCTGGCTTCGCGCGCGGCGCGTCCGATCGATGCCGAGCACGCCAACATGATGGTCGATGGCGCGATGGGCGGCGTCTGGGTGGCGCTGATGCAGTTCAACCTGCTGCCCAGCGCGCTGCTGATCTCCATGATGGCGATGGACCGGATCTCCGCCGGCGGCTGGCGGCTGGTGCTCAAGGCGCTCGCGCTGCAGGCAGCCGTGTGCCTGGCGACGTGGTGGCTGAACGGGTTCCGCCTGCAGCCGGCGAGCAGCATGCTCAACGTCGCTACCAGCATCCCGATGCTGATGATCTACCCGATATGGTTGAGCCTGGTGAATTTCACCCTGGCACAACGCGTGCGCCAGCAGAACCGCCAACTGGACCAGCTCAGCCGCACCGACGCGCTCACCGGCCTGAACAACCGCAACCAATGGCTGGAGGCCGCCGCCGTCGAATGGCTGCGCTACCAGCGCAATCAGCGCCCCGCCGCACTGATCCTGCTGGACGTGGACGGCTTCAAGCAGATCAACGATCGCTACGGCCATGCCGCTGGCGATCAGCTGCTGGGCGATCTGGCGCGCCTGCTGCAGCGCGGCTTGCGCGACGTGGACACGCCTGGACGCATCGGCGGCGACGAGTTCGGCATCGTGCTGCCGGAAACCGACCTGGAGCGCGCCAGCGCCGTGGCCGAGCGGATCCGCCTGCTGGCGGAGAACAGCCGGCCCGACCGTGCCGGCACGCCCATTCCGTGGACGATCAGCCTCGGCGTGGCGGCGATCTCCGAGGAGTCCACCGACGTCGGCGTCTGGATGCGCCAGGCCGACCTCGCGCTCTACCGGGCCAAGGCCCAAGGTCGCAACCGCGTCTGCGTGGCCGCCAGTCGCGGCGGCGGCCATCCGGTGACGGCGACGCCGGCGTGAAACCCGGCTCCGGCCCGTCTGCGGGCGGCCGGGGGGAGAAGACGCGGAGGAAAGGGTAAACTTGGCTGTTTCAGCCAATCACCCGCGAGCCCGCTCCGATGTCGAACGAAAATCACGCCGCCGAAACCACGACCACCAGCGCCGCGCCGGCCGAGGGGCAACGTGACTTCGTGCGCCAGATCATTCGCGACGACCTGGCGACCGGCAAGCACCACGCCATCCGCACGCGCTTCCCGCCCGAGCCCAACGGCTACCTGCACATCGGCCATGCCAAGGCGATCTGCCTGAACTTCGGCATTGCCGGCGAATTCGCCGGCTGGTGCAACCTGCGCCTGGACGACACCAATCCGGGCAAGGAAGACCCCGAATTCGTCGAAGGCATCAAGGATGACGTGCGCTGGCTAGGCTACGACTGGCACGACCTGCGCCATGCCTCCGACTACTTCGAGGTGTTCTACCGCGCCGCGCTCAAGCTGATCGAGGACGGCCACGCCTACGTCGACGACCTCAATGCCGAGGAGATGCGCGAATACCGCGGCACGCTCACCGCGCCGGGCCGCAACTCGCCGTATCGCGAGCGCAGCGTGGAAGAGAACCTGGACCTGTTCCGCCGCATGCGCGCGGGCGAGTTCGCCGACGGCGCCAAGACGCTGCGCGCTAAGATCGACATGGCCTCGGGCAACATCAACATGCGCGATCCGGCGATCTACCGCATCCGCCGCATTGCGCACCAGAACACCGGCGATGCCTGGCCGATCTACCCGATGTACGACTACGCACACTGCCTGTCGGACGCGCTCGAAGGCATCACCCATTCGCTGTGCACGCTGGAGTTCGAGGATCATCGCCCGCTGTACGACTGGTTCGTCGACAAGGTGGACCTGGTCAACCATCCGGAACTGTGGACTCATCTGCGCGAGGAAGGCTTCAAGACCGAGCCGGCCAAGCCGCGTCAGATCGAGTTCTCGCGCCTCAACCTCAGCTATTGCATCACCAGCAAGCGCAAGCTCGCCCAGCTGGTGAACGAAGGCCTCGTGGACGGTTGGGACGACCCGCGCATGAACACTTTGCGCGGCCTGCGCCGCCGCGGCTTCACGCCGGGCGGCATTCGCCTGCTGATCGAGCGCCTGGGCGTGAGCAAGCAGAACAGCGTGATCGATTACGCCATCTTCGAGAACTGCGTACGCGAAGACCTCGACGCCGCCGCGCCGCGCCGCATGGCCGTGCTCGATCCGCTCAAGCTGGTGATCGCCAACCTGCCCGAAGACCACGAAGAAACGCTGAGCTTCGCCAACCATCCCAAAGACGAAAGCTTCGGCACGCGCGAAGTGCCGTTTTCGCGCGAGCTGTGGATCGAGCGCGAAGATTTCGCCGAGGTGCCGCCGAAGGGCTTCCACCGCCTCAAGCCCGAGGGCGAGGTACGCCTGCGCGGCGTGGGTATCGTCAAGTGCGACGAACTGGTGAAGGATGCCGCCGGCAACGTGATCGAGCTGCGCTGCACGCTCGATCTCGAATCGCGCCACGGCATGCCCGGCGCGGACCGCAAGGTGAAGGGCACCATCCACTGGGTGAGCGCGCGCCACGCGGTGGCCGCCGAAGTACGCATCTACGATCGCCTGTTCAATGTGGCCGCGCCGGACGACGAGAGCGACGGCAAGACCTGGATCGAACACATCAACCCCGACGCCAAGCGCATCGTGCAGGCCTGGGTGGAGCCTGCCGCGGCCGTTGCCGCGCCGGAGCAGCGCTTCCAGTTCGAGCGCCTGGGCTACTTCGTCGCCGACCGCGTCGAGCATCGCGCGGACAAGCCGGTGTTCAACCGCACGGTGACGCTGCGCGATACCTGGGCCAAGCAGGGAGCGTGAGCATGCTGCCGTTGCAGATCCACCTGACCCTGCCGCCGTGGCTGGGCGAGCTGGTCGATACCGGCAAGCGCTACCTCACTGACGAGGAACGCGTCGGCCTGGCCATCCAGCTGTCCAGCCACAACATCGAGCACGGCCTCGGCGGCCCGTTCGGCGCGGCCGTGTTCGATGCGCAGGGGCGTGTCATCTCGGTCGGCGTCAACCGCGTGGTCCCGCAGACCTGCTCGGTAGCCCACGCCGAGATGATGGCCTACATGGCCGCGCAGCAGCGCATGGCCAGCTTCCGTCTCAATGCCGACGGCAACCGGTACACGCTGGCCACCAGTGCGCAGCCGTGCTGCCAATGCTATGGCGCCACCGTATGGGCCGGCGTCGACGAGCTGCTGATCGGTGCGCGGGCGGAGGACGTGATGGAACTGACCGCGTTCGACGAAGGCCCGCTGCCTGCCGACTGGGCGGGCGAGCTGGAGCGCCGCGGCATCGCGGTGCGCCGCGACATCCTGCGCAATGAAGCGTGCGCCGTGCTGGCCGCCTACGGCTCCCGCGGACAAAGCTATTGAGTCGTCTACGCGCCGCACTGCCGCTGGTGCTGCTGGTGCTGGCCGGCATCGTCCTGTTCGCCTCCGGCGCGCTCGACCAGTTGCATCCCGAGCGGCTGGTCGCGCACCAGGACCAGCTGCGCGCGCAGGTCGCCGATAGCCCCTGGCTCAGCCGCATCACCTTCATCGGCCTGCTCACCCTGGCCATGTCCACCGGCGTGCCGGGCACGGTGCTGATCATCATGGCCGGCGGCTTCGTGTTCGGTACGCTCGAAGGCACCGCCTACGCATCGATCGGGCTCACCCTGGGCACGCTCATCCTGTACCTGGCCAGCCGCTACGCCTTCGGCAGCGGCAGCCGCCATCCGCCGGCCCTCATCGAGCGCATCCATCACGGCTTCGAACGGCACCCGGTGGCCTACACGCTGTTCCTGCGTTTCGTGCCGGTGGCGCCGTTCGGGCTGATCACGGTCTGCCTGGCCTGGCTGCGCTGTCCACTGTGGCTGTTCCTCGGCGCCAGCTGGCTCGGCGGTACCGTGTCGCTGATTTTCGAAACGTCGATCGGTGCCGGCCTGGGCGAAGCGCTGCAGCGCACGCACGGGCACTTCGACACATCGATCCTCCTGCAGCCGCAGATCCTCGCCTCGCTGGGGTGCATCGCGCTGCTTGCTTTGCTTCCGCTTACCGTCGAACGCATCCTGCGCAAGCGCAGGGAACGCATGGCAGTGAACGAGGAACGATAGCCCGTCGCAAGCTTGCGGCGCTGGTTCCGCCCCCCTTCCCCGTCCATCCGGCCGACTACCTCCCATCCCCCTGTTTCGCGCTAGGCTCTCGGCGCTGGCGCCGCGCGCGCCGCACGGGGACAGCCGATGGCTGCAGGGGCAAACTGGGCGGTGCGCTTATGGAGGCGGACGTCGCTGATGCAGCGACTGGCCTTCGTCGCGCTGGTGCCTACCCTGGTTACCGCGGCGATCCTGGTGGTGATGCTCACGCGATACCAGCTCAACACCCTGCGCGGCATGGCGCAGAGCACGGCCGACGCCATCGCCACGCAGGCTGCTTCGATCTCGGCTGAGCCCATCCTTGCCATGCGGCGTCGCGACCTCAAGCGCATCGCCGAATCGATCGGCGAACTGCCGCACGTGGCGCATGTGCAGATTCGCGCCGCCGATGGCGAGATCCTTGCCGATACGCGCGGCAACAGCGACGCGCGACCGGGCGACGTGCTCACCGTCGTGCGCGACGTAAAGACCGGCGAGCAATCGCTGGAGCCGGCACTGGGCTCGGTGCTGATCGACCTGAGCCTGGGCGAGGCGATCGCCGCGCAGCGCGCCAGCCTGCGCAATGCGCTGATCGCGCTGGCGCTGAGCCTGTTCATCGCCGGCGTGCTCGGCTGGCAGACCGCGCGCTGGATCAGCGCACCGCTGCGACGCCTCGCCGGCGCAGTGCATCAGCTCGGCCGCGGCGACCGCCGGGTCGAGGTGGAATTGACCGACGAGAATGAGATCGGCGAATTGCAGCGCGGTTTCAACAGTGCCGCCGCCGCGCTGTACGACGTGCAGCGCGGCATGGAGCAGGAGATCGAACACGCCACGGTGGAGCTGGCGCGCAAGAACGCCGCGCTGGAAGCGGCCAGCGTGGCCAAGGCGCGCTTCCTCGCGGCCGCTTCGCACGACCTGCGCCAGCCGCTGTACGCGCTGACGCTGTTCTCCTCGTCGCTCGCGGTGGACGAACGCGATCCGGTGCGACTGGACCGCATCGCGCACATCCAGGAATGCGTCGAGGCGCTGGATCACCTGTTCAGTGAGCTGCTCGACCTGTCGCGACTGGAAACCGGCGCGATGCAGATCGAGATCAGCGAGTTTCCGCTCGACCTGGTGTTCGAGGAGGTCAGCCGCAACTTCCGCATGATCGCCGAGCAGCACGACCTGCGCCTGGTCATGCGCACCACGCATTTGTGGGTGCGCAGCGACCGCACCATGCTCGCGCGCATCCTCAACAACCTGGTGAGCAACGCGCTGCGCTATACGCGCGAAGGCGGCGTGCTGGTGGTGGCGCGGCGCCGCTGCGACGGCACCGTGCGGGTCGATGTGTGGGACACCGGCAGCGGCATCGAGCCGGAGCACCAGGCGCGCGTGTTCGACGAGTTCTACCGCATCGATCATCACGGCAACGGCGAGCACGATGCCGGCCCGCGCCGCGGCCTCGGCCTGGGCCTGGCCACGGTGCAACGCCTGGCCGAACTGCTGGATACGCGCGTGCAGCTGAAGTCGACGCCCGGCCGCGGCAGCGTCTTCAGCTTCCATCTGCCGGAAGTGCCGCCGCAGCTCCCGCCACGCAAGGAAGTGAACGCCGCCGCGCTGGACGTGTCGGGCATGCGCGTGCTGGTGATCGACGACGAGCCGGCCATCCTCTCCGGCATCCGCTACCTGCTGCGCAGCTGGGGCTGCGAAGTAGCCGTGGCCGAAGACCGCGTGCAGGCGCTGGAGGCGATGGACACCTGGGCCATGCCGCCGGATCTGGTGATCTCCGACCTGCGCCTGCGCGAGAACGAAAGCGGTCTGGACGTGCTGGCCGAACTCGAACGGCGCTACGCGGACATGGGCTTCGAACCGTTTCCGCGCCTGCTCATTACCGGCGAGACGCGCAGCGACCGCCTGCGCGAGATCATGGCCGCCAAGATCCATGTGCTCTACAAGCCGGTCTCGCCTGAGCAACTGCGCGAGGCGATGGTGGCGCTGCGCACCGCCGCCCGCCACGCGACCTGACGCGGGCCTGGCCATTCACGGCCCTATCACCTAGAGCCTAGTTCTTATGGCAACGCGGGCCGTAGTTGCCGCCGGACCGCACGGGGGTCTATGTTGCGCGCGTGCGCCATAGGGATGACAGGGCTGGCGCGGGGGAGCTATGCGGATACTCATTGCGGACGATCATCGGCTGATCGTTGAGGGCGTGAAGCTCAAGCTCGCCGAGCTGGGGCCGGACACCACCTTCGCCGAAGCCGTGGACGTGGACGAACTGCGCCGGATCATCCACGGCGAACAAGCCCGCGGCTTCCATCTTGCCCTGGTCGACCTGGCCATGCCCGGTGCGCACGGCACCGCTCACCTGGCCGAAACCATCCAGACCCTGCCCGGGCTGCCGGTCATCGTGCTGTCCGGCTCGGAAGATCCTGCGTTGATGAAAGAGCTGCTCGCGATGGGCGCGCGCGGCTTCATCCCGAAAGCCTATTCGCCGGAAGTGATGCTGTCGGCCGTGCGCCTGGTGCTGTCCGGCGGCACCTATGTACCGCCGATGATGCTGGACGAACACCACGTCGCCCCGCCTGCCCTGCCCGGCGCGTCCGCCGAGAATGCGCGCACGCTGGAGGAGCGACTGCGCAAGCTGCTCACCGAGCGGCAGATCGACGTGCTGCGGCTGCTGTCGCAAGGCAAGCCGAACAAGCTGATCGCGCGTGACCTGGGCATCAGCGAAGGCACGGTGAAGATCCATCTCGCCGCGATTTTTCGTGCCCTGAACGTGCGCAACCGGGTCGAAGCCGTCGTCGCCTCGCGGCGCATCAGCGGCCTCTAGGCACGCAACGACATTCTTCCGACAGCGTGCGGCCAGCCTACTTTCGGTCCGCTGCGCTTGGCGTATGCTTGCCCGCCATCGGGGGCGCGGAGACGCTCCGACACGGTGACTCGCTCACCGACCGCCGGGGAGACGCAGCGTTGCGCGAGGGACGGATCGCAGGCTCACGGGATGACCGGCCACGCCCGGCCGCGGCGGCGTTTTCTGCCTCGCGCTGGGCCACGCTGCTGGCGCTCCTGCTATGCCTGTGCATCGCTCCTGCCGCGCCGCGCGCCGACGAGCGGCCGCTCACTTTCGGCATTTTGCCCATCGGCGGCCCGTCTGAATCACTGGAAGCGTGGCGCCCGCTGCTCGACGACATGGAACGCGCCCTGCATCGCAAGGTCCGGCCGTTGTCGGTCAGCACCTACGAAGGCCTCGCGCAAGCCTTGGCCGAAGACCGCATCGACGTGGCCTTCGTATCCGGCCGCCTCGCCCTGAACGCGGTGGGACGCGAGCGCATGCAGGTTTTCGCCCAGCTCACGCGCGGCGACGGCTCGCACGGCTACTACTCGCTGTTGCTGGTCGAGAAAAACGCGCCGCTACGCGACGTGGAAGATATCTTCCGCCGCCCCGGTCATTGGCGCTATGCGCGCGGCGAGGCGCTTTCCATGTCCGGCTACGTGGTGCCGGAGGCGCAGCTGTTCGCCGCGCGCGGACTGGATTCGGACACGTTCTTCGCCAGCGTCGCGGTGGACAACCACCAGAACAATGCGCTCGCCGTGGCCAACCGCGAAGCCGATGTCGCCACCAACAACACCGCCGACCTGGAACGTTTCGCCACGCGCTTCCCCGAGCAGTACGCGCGCGTGCGCATCCTGTGGCGGTCCACCCTGATTCCCCACGCGGTCATGATCATGCGCACCGACCTGCCGACGGATCTGCGCCAGCGCATCGCGGCCTTCTTCACCGGCTACGCCAAAGGCAAGAACGGGGCCAGCGAACTGGCCAAGCTCAAGCTGATCCATGACATCAGCGGTTTCGCGCCGGCCGGCAATGCGACGCTGGTGCCATTCGCGGACATGGCCTACACGCTGGAACGCAAGCGCGCACTGAGCGCGCAATGGGTGAACAAGGCCGCACTGGAGACGCGGCTGAAGAAGATCGACGCAGATCACGAGGCGATGGTGCGCACCCTGAGCACACCCGCTTCGCCCTGAGCGACTGGAGGAACGGAAGCTCGTACCGTTCCTCTGCCGGATATCCGGTTACTTGGCAGCCGCCATGTCGTTGAGATTCACCTTCTGCCCATTCGGCAGAATCATGTCGCCCGGCTTCTGCCCGGCCGCGCACGGCCCCGTCCAGCGGCCGCTGCTCGACACGTCGGCTTCGCTGCGGCCCATCACTGCCGGGTCGTACTTCACGTGGCCGGCGGTCTGGTAGGCGCTGTCGCCCTGGAAGCGGGTCTCGCTATGGCTCGTCATGGTGATGTTGCCCTGCGGGCCCGGGATGTTGCATACGCCTTCGGCGACCACCACGCCGTCTTTCACGTTCAGCGCGAACTTGCTGCAGAGCGAGCCGCTCATCTGCGCGCCCATCTGGTACATGGCCTTGTCGGTGGCCTCGTCCAGGCAGACTTTCATGCTCTGCGCCTGGCCACCGACGGCGCCCATCTGCATTTCCCACAGGCCGGCCTTGCGCTTGGGCAAGTTGGCGGGCACGTCCACCGCCACGGCGGTACCGGCGAGGCACAGCAAGGACAGCGCGAACAACGGACGGATACGGATGGACATACGGGTGCTCCCTGGCCTTGGTCGATGAATGGACGGCCAACCCGGGCCGCCGGCTGGCGCAAGGTAGCGGCAAAACGCTGCTGCGTCATGCCCGGGATGCGGGACGCGCTTGTGCCCGGGCGTTTCTCCGCGCGGGATAGCCGACCTAGCTAGGTCGAACAGCGTATCGAACGCCTTCTGCGTCTCGCCTAGAGTGACCCGTATGCCAGGGATCACGGCCGACAGCGTCCACGCGCCCCGTCTCCAACCATCGCCATGTCGTGTCCATGCCGAACCTATCCGCCGCGCGCTGTATCGACCCCGTCAGGCCCGCCGACGCGCACGGCCTCCACCGCGACGCACAAGGCTGACGCCATGGCGCCACGCGAGACCCTGCTGCGCCGGCTGTTCATCGATGCGGTACTCCCTGCCACGCTCGCCGCGCTGGCGCTCACCGTCGCGCTGACCGTGCGAGTGAGCAGCATGCAGGCCGAGCGCCTGGACGACCGCGCCATGCTGCGCGTGGAGCAGTTGGCCGGCGCGCTTGGCGGCGGCGGGCTCAATGCGCCACAGGCCGTGCTGGAGGAGGCGCGCCGCGACGGTGTGCTACGCCAGGTCGCGCTGCGTTATCCGGACGGCCCAGCCTGGACCAGCGGCTCGGCATTGCCCGGCCAGCAGGCCGGCAACTACCAGCGCGAGCTGCCCGGCCTGGCCGGCAACCGGCCCCGTCTCACCGCCCAGGCCGACCTGGGCCCGCTGCACCGCGCCCAGGCCATGACCTGGCTGCTTGGCGCCCTGTGCGCCGGCGGCATCGTGCTGCTGGCCTGGATGGCTCGGTGGTCGCTGCGGCGCCACGTGCTGCGGCCGCTCGGCGAGATGCGCCAGGCCCTCGCGGAGGGGCGCCTGCTGCCGCTCGGGGTGACGGCCACCACGCGCGAATTCGACGAACTGGAACGCGCCCTCGAGTACTGCATGGCCGAAGGCTGGCCGCGCGCCTGGCGCACCGCACAGGCGCCCGGCGCACCGGAGAGCGCTCGCCAGACCCAGGTGGCCGCGCGCGGCAAATCGCGCTTCATCGCACTGGTCAATCACCATTTCCGCCAGCCGCTGCAGGCCTTGCAGCTGTTCGTCGCGAATTTCCAGCCCGGCCCCGACCCGGACCAGCAGGCGCTGCTGGCGCACATGCGCGCCAGCGTCGCTTCGATGACGCGGCTGCTCGATGCGCTGCTGGAAATCTCGCGGCTGGATGCCGGCGTGGTCGCGGTGAAGCCCGTCGAGTTCAGCGCTGCGGAACTGTTCCTGCACGACCGCGCGGCACTGGCCGAAGAAGCCGCACGACGAGGTGTGACGCTGATCTGGCGCGGCAGCCACCACCGCCTGCACGCTGACGCCGACCTGGCCGCGAACCTGCTGCTGCAACTGGTCAGCAACGCAATCGCCAATGCGCCGATGGGCCGCGTGCTGATTGCCGCAAGACGGCGCGGCGACGCCATCCGCATCGAAGTGCGCGACAACGGCGCCGGTATCCCGGAAGACCACCAGCAGCACATCTTCGAGGAATTCGTACAGCTGCCCGGCAGCGAAGCCTCACGCCGCGATGGCTACGGCCTGGGCCTCACCATCGGCGATCGCCTGGCGCGGCTGCTGGGCACGCATATCGGCCTGCGCTCGGCACCGGGCCGCGGCAGCACGTTCTGGTTCGATCTGCCGGAGGCACCGCTGGCCGAGCGGCGCGCGCCGCATGGCCGGCATGGCCCCTGGTCGGCATGGCGTCGCGCCGGCTGAGCCGACCTCGAGCCGCGCCATGCGCGAAGCATTGCCCGCGCCAAGGCCCCGGGCGGGCCTCGATCGCCTGAATTACTCGTCCGCGCCGGGATCGAGCCCCGGAAACAGTACCTCGGTAAAGCCGAACTTGCTGAAATCCGTGATGCGCGACGGATACAGCCGGCCGATCAGATGATCGCATTCGTGCTGCACCACGCGTGCATGGAAGCCTTCCGCGCGGCGGTCGATGCGCGCGCCCTGCGGGTCCACACCCTCGTAGCGGATCAAGGTGTAGCGATTGACCGCGCCACGCAGGCCGGGCACCGACAGGCAGCCCTCCCAGCCCTCTTCCATGTCCTGCGACAGCGGCGTGATCACCGGATTGAGCAGGATCGTGCGAGGTACTGCCGGCGCGTCCGGATAACGCTCGGAACTGTCGAAGCCGAAAATCACCAGTTGCAGGTCCACGCCGATCTGCGGGGCGGCCAGGCCCACGCCGCCGGCGTGGTGCATGGTGTCGAACATGTCCTGGATCAGCGCGTCCAGGTCGGCGCTCCCGATCATCGCATCAGGCACGGGAGGCGCCACGCGCAGCAGGCGCGGGTCGCCCATTTTCAGGATGTCGCGGATCATGGAAGCCTCGGCGGTGGAATCGTTGCCTTGTGACTGAGGGCCACGCGGCGCCTTTGCAAGGGCGCCAGCCCGCGGCAGGCTGGCTGGCGCGGAACCAGACCCAAAAACCGGTGCGCAGGCGTGCAGGGGTGCAGGCGGCGTGAATGGCCCAACAGCATACCCACGGGCAATACGGCATCATCCGCGGATTGGCGCGCGGGGTCCCGCACCTCCCGCCCCGCGATTGCCCGGATGTCGAACGCCGCCCCGGCGGCGTTCGGCCAGAGAGGAGACCGTACGTTGCTATCCGCCCTGACGCTGCAAACGCTGCTGGCCGCCGGCGCCGCTACCGCCGCCCCGGCGGCGTGGACCGAGCCCAGCTTCCGCAATTACGGCATGGCCCAGGGCCTGCCCAGCAGCAGCATCGATGCGATGGCGCAGGACCGCGACGGCTATCTGTGGTTCGCGACCGAATCGGGCCTGGCGCGCTACGACGGCAGCACGTTCCGCATCTGGCGCAACGACCCGCGCGATCCGCGCTCCCTGTCCGCCTTCCCGCTGGCCACGCTGCTGGTGGATGCGGACGGACATCTATGGGGCGGCGGCCGCGACGGCATGGTGCGCTACGACCCAGCCCGCGAGAACTTCACGCACTGGCGCCACGATTCAGCCGATCCGGCGTCGCTGGGCAGCGATGACGTGACGGCGATAGCACGCGCCGGCAAGGGGCCGCTGTGGGTCGCGCACTTCGATGCCGGCCTCGACCGCCTGCGCGCGGACGGACGCGGCTTCGATCATTTTCGCCAGAATCCCGCCGATCCCGATGCGCTGGTGGCCGACCAGGTCTATTCGCTGCTCGCCGAGGACGACGGGACAGTGTGGGTCTGCACGGTGCGCGGCCTCGATCGAATCCGGCCCGACGGGAAGATAGAACACATCGCCTTCGCGCGCCCCGACGATGCGTTGCGCGACAAGCCGCTGCGCGCGCATCGAGCCTTGCGGCTGAATGGCGTGCTTTACATCGGCACCAACTTCGGGCTGTACGCGCTCAAGCCCGGCGCCGCCGAGGCCGTGCCGGAAATGCCTGGCGCCGTGCCGGCCAAGGCCGCGTTCTCGCTGGCCGCCGATACCGAGGGCCGGCTCTGGATCGGCACCAGCGACGGCATCTACGTGCGCGATGTCGGCGGCGACTACCGCCGCATCGCGGCTCAGCCGCTGCTGCGCCACGGCCTGCCGGATGGCTTCATCGACAACCTGCTGCTCGACCACGAGGGTGGCCTGTGGGCCGGCGGCATCCATGGCCTGGCGTATCTGCCGCCGGACTGGTCCAACATCCGCTATCTCACCCATACGCCGGAAGATCCCGACAGCCTCGTGCCCGGCTACTACTCCGCCGTGGCCGCGCGCGGCGATGGCCATGTGTGGATCGCCGGCAAGAACGGCCGCATCGATCGCCTGGATCTTGCCACCGGCAAGGCCAGCCATCTGCGCTTCCAGGTGCCGCAGGGCCGCGCGGTCTACAGCATGGCCGAGGACGCGCGCGGCCGGCTGTGGGTGTGCTCGGTCAGCGGCGCGTTCGTCGTCGATGGCGACAAGGTCACCCCGCTGGAGGCGTCGATGGCCGAACGCATCGTCGCCGGCGACGACGGCACCGTGTATCTGCAGCTCGAAGACGGTGTATTCGCCTACGACCCCGATACGCTCAAGGCGCGCGTCATCGCGTTCGATCCGCGCGCCGTCAAGGCCACCATCACCGACATGCGCCTGCGCGACGGCGCGCTGTGGTTCACCACCACCATGGGGGTGCTGCGCTGGAAGCCCGGCGACGCACGGGCCACGTTCGTCGATGGTGTGAAGCCGATCCGCTATGACGCGCTGGACCTGCGCGGCAACCGGCTGTGGTTGCTCGACGGCGAAAATCTCTACGCCTACCAGCTGGAAGGCGGCCACGGGGTTGCGGCGGGCAGCTACGCGCTGTATCGCCAGCACGCGCTCAACGACATCCTGGCCATGCGTGGCGACAACCTGGGCCGCGTCTGGTTCTTCTCGCGCAGCGGCCTGTGGCGTTTCGATCCGGCCAGCGGCAATGTGCGCGAACTCGGCCTGGAACAAGGCCTGCCCGAAGGCGAATTCACCAATTCGTCCTTCGCCGAAACGCCGGACGGCCATGTGTTCGCCGCGACCGGCGGCGGAGTCGCCGCCTTCGTCCCGGACACCATCAAAGAGCGGGCCCGCGAACCGATCGTGCGCCTCGAAGGCGGCACGGCACGACGACGCGATACGACGCTGCGCTTCACGCCGCAACAGCCATGGCAACTGGCGTGGAACGATCGCGACCTCACCCTGACCGTGCGCGCGCTGACCTACATGGCGCCGGAGCGTACGCGCTACCGCTTCCGCCTCGATGGGCTGGACACCGGATGGGTCGACACCGGCGCGCGCGGCGACCGCACCTTCACTCAGCTCTCCGGCGGCGACTACACCTTGCACGCACAGGCCGCCGGCCCGGATGGCGTGTGGGGCGAGCTGGCCGCGCCCCTGTCTATCCAGGTGGACAGCCCGCCGTGGCTGCGCTGGTGGGCATGGCTGGCCTATATCGGGCTACTGGTGCTGCTGTTCACCGCGCTGCTGGCCGCCATGCGCCGTCGCCAGGCACAACGGCATCGGCTGGAGCTGATCACCCAGGAGCACCAGCTCGCACAGGCCGCCAGCCGGGCCAAGACGCAATTCCTGGCCGAACTGGGCCACGAGATCCGCACGCCGATGACCGGCGTGCTGGGCATGGCCGAACTGCTGCTGAGCCGCCCGCTGGGCACCACCGAAAAGCGCTATGCACAGACCATCCGCAATTCCGGCGAAGTGCTGCTGACCCTGGTGAACGACACGCTGGATCTCGCTCGCATCGAGGCAGGGCGGCTGCAGCTGACCCCGGCACCGTTCGATCCGCGTGCATTGCTGCACGACGTGGTCGAGCTGCAGCGGGCCAAGGCTGCCGCCAAGAACCTTGCCCTGCGCGTCGCCATCGAACCGGCGGTGCCGGCGCTGGTGCTCGGCGATGCGGTGCGCGTACGGCAGATCCTGCTCAACCTCAGCAACAACGCGCTCAAATTTACCGAGCGCGGCGAAGTGCTTCTCACCCTGGACACGGAAGGTGACGCGTTGCGTTTCGTCGTCAGCGATACCGGCCCGGGCATCGCGCCGGCCGACCAGGCCAAGCTATTCCAGCGCTACCAGCAGCTGGAAGGCCCGCAGCGCAGTTCCGGCAGCGGCCTGGGCCTGGCGATCTGCCGCGAGCTGACCACGCTGATGGGTGGCGACATCGCGCTGGAATCGACCCCCGGACAAGGCAGCCGCTTCCGTGTCTACCTGCCGCTGCCTGCGGTCGCCGCGCCACGCGAACGGGTCGCCGTACCTCACGCTGCCGAAGGTCCGCGCTGGCATCTGCTGTTGCTGGAAGACGACCCCACCGTGGCGGCGGTGATCATTGGCCTGCTGGAAGTGCAGGGCCACACGGTCGAGCACGTGCCCAACGCGCTGCACGCCATGGAAGCACTGGAACGCGCCCGTTTCGACGCCGCCTTCGTCGACCTGGACCTGCCCGGCCTGGACGGCTTCCAGTGGGCCCGCCTGGTGCGCTCGCGCGAACACGGCGCCCGCCTGCCGATGATCGCCGTCACCGCGCGCTCCGGCGGCGACGAAGAGACTCGTGCCTACGCCGCCGGCATGGACGGCTTCCTGCGCAAGCCGCTGCAGGGCGAACAGCTGGCGCGGGCACTGGCCGCGCTGCTGGCCCCGGCGCCGGCCGAGGCCGCCGGGTGAAGGGAAACATGCTGCGCGCCTGAGACGGCGAATCCGGTCCCCGCCTATTCGACCAATGGCTAATGCCCCGACGGGCACCCCGCCATTGACCCCCGGGACGGCGGGGACGACCCTTGCCTCAGCACGCCAGTGGGAGTCCCTTCATGCACACCGCCGTCACCAAACCGAGTCCCGCGGGAAAGATCCTGTGGGTCGCCATCGCCATCGTGGGCGCATGGTGCCTGGGCGTCGTCGCCTTGCGCCGCGGCGAGCCGATCAACGCGATCTGGCTGGTCGCCGCGGCGATCGCCGTGTTCGTCATCGGCTACCGCTTCTACAGCAAATTCATCGCCGAACGCGTGCTGCGCATGGACTCCAGCCGGGCCACGCCCGCGGTGCTGCGTAACGACGGCCTCGATTACGTCCCCACCGACAAGTGGGTGGTGTTCGGCCACCACTTCGCCGCGATCGCCGGCGCCGGCCCGCTGGTCGGCCCCGTGCTCGCCGCGCAGATGGGCTATCTGCCAGGCACCCTGTGGATTCTGTTCGGCGTGGTGTTCGCCGGCGCGGTGCAGGATTTCATGATCCTCGGCCTCTCGGTGCGTCGCGACGGCCGCTCGCTCGGCAACATGCTGCGCGATGAACTGGGCCCGGTGGCCGGCGTGGTCGCGATGTTCGGCGTGCTGGTGCTGATGATGATCGTGCTGGCGGTGCTGGCGCTGGTAGTGGTCAAGGCGCTCACGCACAGCCCCTGGGGCACGTTCACCGTGGCCTGCACCATTCCGATCGCGCTGCTGATGGGCGTGTATCTGCGCTGGATCCGTCCGGGCCGGATCCTCGAGGTGTCGATCATCGGCCTGATCCTGCTGCTGGCCTCGATCTGGTTCGGCGCCCACGTCGCCGCTTCGCCGACCTGGTCGGCCGCCTTCGACTTCGACGCCAAGGCGCTGGCCTGGCTGCTGATCGCCTACGGCTTCTGCGCGTCGGTGCTGCCGGTCTGGCTGCTGCTGGCACCGCGCGATTACCTCAGTACCTTCCTCAAGATCGGCACCATCGCGTTGCTCGCGCTCGCCATCGTCCTTGCCGCGCCCACGCTGCAGATGCCCGCACTGACCAAGTTCGTCGACGGCACCGGCCCGGTGTTCCAGGGCAACCTGTTCCCGTTCCTGTTCATCACGATCGCCTGCGGCGCGGTGTCCGGCTGGCATTCGATCATCGCCTCCGGCACCACGCCCAAACTGCTGAGCAATGAAGGCGAGGCGCGCATGGTCGGCTACGGCGGCATGCTGATGGAGGCCTTCGTCGCGATCATGGCCCTGATCGCCGCCGCCTCGCTGCATCCGGGCGTGTACTTCGCGATGAACTCGCCCGGCGCCCTGATCGGCACCACCGCCGAGAGCGCGGCCACGGCGATCAGCCAGTGGGGCTTCGTGGTCACGCCCGACGAGCTGCTCACCACCGCCAAGAACATCGGCGAAGGCAGCATTCTCAGCCGCGCCGGCGGCGCGCCGACGCTGGCGGTAGGCATGGCCCAGCTGCTGCACGGGATCATCCCCGGCGAAGGCATGATGGCGTTCTGGTACCACTACGCCATCCTGTTCGAAGCGCTGTTCATCCTCACCACGGTGGATGCAGGCACGCGCGTAGGCCGCTTCATGATCCAGGAGATCGCCGGCCTCATCCACGAGCCGCTGAAACACACCGAATCGTGGACCGGCAACCTGGTCGCCACCGCGATCTGCGTGGGCCTGTGGGGCTACTTCCTGTACCAGGGCGCGGTAGATCCGCTGGGCGGCATCAACACCCTGTGGCCGCTGTTCGGCATCGCCAACCAGATGCTCGCCGCGGTAGCGCTGATGCTGGCCACGGTCGTGACGGTGAAGCTCAAGCGCGAACGCTACGTGTGGGTGCCGGGGATTCCCGCGATCTGGCTGGTGGTGTGCACGCTCACCGCCGGCTACTACAAGCTGGTCGGCTCGATCAGCTTCAGCGCCGCCGCGCAGAAGTACGCGCAGGCCGCCGCGGACGGCAAGCTGCTGGCACCGGCCAAGACCGCGGCGGAGATGCAGCGCATCGTCACCAACAACTATGTCGACGCCGCGCTCACCGGCCTGTTCATGCTGCTGGTGGTGGCGATGGCCGGCTTCGCCATCCGTGCCATCCTGAAAGCCTGGCGCGCCAACCATCCGACCGCGCACGAAGAACCGTACGTGGCTTTGAACAGCGTGCCCACCCGCTGAGGGCGTTGCCATGAAAGCTCAACTGCAGGCATTCCGGAAATGGGCGGTGCAGACCGCCCGCCTCTGCTGTGGCGTCCCCGACTACGACGTCTACGTGAAGCATCTGCGCGAGCACCATCCCGAACGCAAGGTGCCCACGTATGCGGAGTTCTTCAGGGAGCGGCAGGTGGCGCGGTACAAGGGGACGGGGGGACGGTGCTGCTGATCCAAGCAGCTCCTGCTCTCGCAAGGCCACGCTTTCTGAGCGTGGCCTTTTCTTTTGGCAGACCTTGCCGCCTTGCCCGGCGCGGCACCTGGCCATATTTCAGGGATGCTCCCCCTGAGCGACAATGCGCGGCCCACACCCCCAGCCCACCATGAGCCACCGAGACCATCACCTTACCGAGCCAAGCTCCGCGGTCGAAGCGCAGCACAGCGTTGGCCTGCGCGTGATCGCGATCTACAAGGCGGTGAAGACGGTCGGCTTGATCCTGGTCGCCATCGCCGCGTTCCGGCTCAACCAGCAGGCTAACTTCGAGCACTTCGTGCACTGGCTCGAGCACCTGTCGCTGACCGACAGCAACCATATGCGCTGGCAGCTGGTGAACCTGCTGACCGAACAAGGGCCCAGCAAGCTGGTGGCGGTCGGCATCGTGGCGCTCGCTTATGCTGCAATCTTCGCGACCGAGGGCATCGGCTTGTGGCTGCGCAAGCACTGGGCCGAATGGTTCACCGTGATCGCCACCGGTTCGCTGATTCCGGTGGAGCTGTACGAGACGATCGTCCACTTCACCTGGCTGAAGCTGGCGGTGCTGCTGGGAAATATCGCGATCGTGGTCTACCTGGTGCGCATCGCGCTGCAACCGCGGCCGGGCAAGGCCCGCGCGCACTGAGGCCGCGTCACGGCGGCGCGCGGTTCGGCTCGCGCGCATAGGCCTTGCGGCTGATCAGAGCGCAGCCCAGTGCCGCCGGACCGCTGCAGAAGCTGATCAGGCGCAGCTCGCCCAGAAGGCACCACCCGTAGAGCGCGCCCGCGGCCAGGCCGATCAGCGCGATCCAGAGACAATGCCGCCGGCGCGTGATCCGGCGCTGCAGCAACCCCATCGCCACCGCCGTCGCCAACGCGGGCGGCCCGCCCAGAAGAAAGGCGCCCCCGGAAACGATGGCGGCGATCAGCAGCAGTACCGCACCCCACGCCGCCTGCCACCAGGCGCCCGGCGACGCGGCGTGGGAAACGGACAGACCGAACATGGCTAGCGACAGCGTCAGTGCCCCCAGGACCGGTCCGACGATGCCGAACAGGAACAGGTTGCCGCATACGCGCCTGGCGGCGCTTCGCCATTCTCGGGTAGACACGATGCCTCGACGTTACTGGAATCCATATCGGACCACGTGAAAAAACACCGGCGCGGCGAAGACCACCGAATCGAGCCGGTCCAGGAATCCGCCGTGGCCTTCGATCAGCGCACCCAGCCAGCCCAGCCACGGCTGGCCGCAGGCACAGCCGAGCGCGACCAGCAGCAGCGCCGGCGCGGAAAACGCCCAGGCCAGCACGCTGGCGCCAGCGCCGGCGAAGAACATGCTCGCCACGGAAATCTGGTTCGGCGTGATGCGCGAACGCGCAAGGGCCGAACTCAAGGAGCGCGCCCATCCGGTGGCTCGGGCGGCAATGGGCCGTCGATCGGGACTTCCTGTCATGGCCGCATCATAGGCCAAACGCGCGACCGCTCAAGTTCGGGCCATCCGGATCAGACGTCGTGGTGTACGGCCTCCGCCGGCAGCGCGCCCGCGCGCCGCGGCGCCAGCTCCACCAGATACATCGCCGCCAGCACCAGCGCGCCGCCGGCAAGCATGCGCCAGGTCGGGGCCTCGCCGCCGAACGCCACCGCGAAGCCTGCGGCGAAGACCGGTTCGGTGGTCATCACGATCGCCGCGCGCGTCGCGCTCAAGTGCGCCTGCGCCCAGGTCTGCACCAGCATCGCGCCGGCACCGGCGGCCAGCGCCATGTACACCACCGCGACCCACGCTTTCGGGTCGGGCGGCAACATCGGGCCATGCGGTGCCGTCGCCAGCAGGCACACGATTGCGATCACCAGCATCTGCACCGTGGACAGCGCGAAGGCATGCCCCGGCCGCGACCATGCGCCAAGACCGACGATATGCAACGCATAGAGCAGCGCCGACGCCAACGTGAGCACCACGCCGTAGCCCAGGCTGAAACCGCGCAGCGCCAGCAGAGCGAGGCCGCCCGCCGCCAGCAGCACCGCGATCCAGGTCACCGGCGGAAGGCGCTGGCGCAGCAGCATCGTGCCCAGCAGCGGCGTAAAGACCACATACATGCCGGTGGCGAAGCCGCTGATGCTCGCGGAGGTGTGTTCGAGACCATGCGTCTGCAGCAGCTGCGCCACGCCGTAGACCGCACCGAGCGCGATGCCCTGCGCCCACTTGCGACGCGACAGTCGCAGCAGCGGCCGATGGAACAGCACCAGCATCGACACCCCTGCGATGACGAAGCGCACCGCCAGGAAGTCGGCCGGCGGCATGCGCCCCACCAGATCCTTGATCAGGAAGAACGTGGAGCCCCAGATCGTGGTGACCGCAACCAGGCCCAGCGTCGCCCATGCGGCGACGCGCCCATGCGGGGCGCTCATTCCTGATCCGTCGCCAGTGCCGGGCGGCGCTTCTTCAGCAGGCGGAGCCACTGCCCCGGGATCTTCAGCAGAAAGTGCCCCCACAAGCCCAGCCACACCATGGCCGACGTCAGCGGATTGCGCGCGGCCGGATCGAACTTGCGGAACCAGCGCCACATGCCGCGATGCTTGTGCCAGCTGACGAACACGGGGCGATGACGACTGG
Organism: Dyella sp. CR10; assembly: GCF_055814425.1. NCBI lineage: Bacteria > Pseudomonadati > Pseudomonadota > Gammaproteobacteria > Lysobacterales > Rhodanobacteraceae > Dyella > Dyella sp. CR10. The sequence goes on along the minus strand of NZ_CP185986.1, from coordinate 371,439 downwards.
AGCCGCCCTTGCCGTGCAGCACATGCACGTCGCCGGCCAGCCAGACCTGATAACCGGCGTCGCGCGCGCGGCGACACAGATCGAGATCTTCGCAATGCAGGAAGTAGTCTTCGTCGAAACCCTTGAGGTTCTCGAACACCACGCGCGGCATCACCATCAGCGCACCCGACACCGCCTCGGCGCGCACCGGCTCGGCGGGCATCGCGCCGTCGATGGTCACGCGCTCGCCCGCGCCGCCGAACAGGCTGCGCAGCGCGCGCGCCATGTAAGGATCGCGGCGGTATGAGGCTGGATCCGGCACGCCGCTTTCGTCGCACACCACCGCGCCGATCACACCGGCTTTCGGGTGCGCTTTCAGCAGGTCGAGCAGGCGGTGCAGGTTTTCTTCGTCGAGCATGCAATCCGGGTTGAGGATCAGCAGCACGTCTGCGCGCGCCTGCGCAGCGCCGCGGTTCACCGCAGGACCGAAGCCGAGATTGGCGCGGTTGTAGACCAGGCGCAGCCGCCACTCCTGCTGCATCGCGCGCTCGATCGCCTGCGGCACGCCGTCGGTGGAACCGTTGTCCACCAGGATCAGTTCCAGCGGCAGGCTGCACGCCATCACGCGACGTACACACTCGCGCAGCGTGGGGCCGCTGTCGGCGGCCACCACGATCACGCTGACACTGGGTGTGGTCTGGAAGACGGAGGCGTTCATGGCCGGCAAGTATGGAGGAGGCGGATGGCGGCGGCATAGACGGCGCGTGACGGCATGATGCGCGGTTCGTTCATGCGTGCGATACGTCCTGGCCGAGTGCTTCGTGTAAAGGCACAGGCACGCCATCGGCCTCGCGCGACAGCCAGGGCCTCTCGCCTTCGTCCCAGCCGCATAGTTCCCAGCCGCGCAACCGATGCGGTTTGGTTCTGCCACGGTCGCGGTCGAGCAAGACCAGACCACGCCCACCAGCCAGGCCGGCGGCAAACCAGCGCCCGGTCGGACTGAAAGCGCAGCGCGCGTCCAGCCGCTCGAGCGCCATTCCGTCAGCGAGGCGGTAACGCCCTTCGCCTGACGCCGTCGCCTGGTACTGCAACTGGCCACGCGGGTCGCGGACATCCCCCGCCTCACCCCAGACCGGCGGCGTCAGTTCGATGATGCACGCCGGCGGCCCGACCGACGCCAGCGCGATCTCGCGCCATTCCGGCGATACGGGCGACACCGCCGTACGCGGACGCACATCGCGCGGCAGCAGCGATTCGAGCAATGCGATCAGCGAGAAGCCGACCAGTGCGCCCAGCAATGCCGCCCCCCAGGCCACCAGATCGCCGCCGAGCGCACGCTGCACGGCGAACAGCACACCGGGCAGGCCCCATTTGGCCGCAAGACGGCAGGCGTCGCTCAGCGGCCTGGAGCGGCGCGCATGAAACAGCGCGCCTGCCGCAGCCAGCATCAGCAGGAGCAGCCCCAGCCACCAGGGACACAGCGCGAGCAGAACGATCCAGCCTGCGAGCAGCAGGCTCCTGACCATGCGCTGCCCGGGCGGCGCTCTCACGCCGCGCGCCCGGGCCGAAGCCGGATGCCGGCGGCGCTCAGCCGCACCACACCCGCGCGTTGCGGAACATGCGCATCCACGGCGAGTCCTCGCCCCAGTGGTCCGGATGCCAGCTCATCTGCGCGGTGCGGAACACGCGCTCGGGGTGAGGCATCATGATCGTCACACGGCCGTCGGCCGCGGTGAAACCCGCCAGGCCGCCGGGCGAACCGTTCGGGTTGAGCGGGTAGTGCTCGGTGGGTCGGCCGCGGTTGTCGACGAAGCGCACCGCGCCGCCCGACTTCGACGGGCTGCACGCCTGCGGGAAGCTCACGCGACCTTCGCCATGCGCTACCGCCACCGGAATGCGCGAACCGGCCATGCCCTTGAAGAAGATGCTCGGTGAATCGAGCACTTCCAGCGTGGCCAGGCGCCCCTCGTATTGCTCGGACGCGTTGCGCAGGAACTTCGGCCAATGCTGCGCGCCCGGGATGATGTCCTTCAGTTGCGACAGCATCTGGCAGCCGTTGCACACGCCCAGCGCGAACTTGGTGGTATCGGCGAAAAACGCCGTGAATTCAGCGCGCAGCATGTCGTTGTACATGATCGACGTGGCCCAGCCGCGGCCCGCGCCGAGCACGTCGCCGTAGGAGAAGCCGCCGCATGCCGCGAAGCCGCGGAAGTCCGCCAGCTTGACGCGCCCGCTAGCCAGGTCGGTCATGTGCACGTCGACGGCTTCGAAACCGGCGCGCTCGAACGCGGCGGCCATTTCCACCTGGCCGTTCACGCCCTGCTCGCGCAGGATCGCCACGCGCGGACGCGCGTCCTTGGCGATCAGCGGCGCGGCCACGTCGTCGGCCGGATCGAAGCTGAGCTTGGGGCTGATGCCCGGGTCGGCATCGTCCAGGCGCCATTCCAGTTCGGCGTCGGCACTGAGCGGGTTGTCGCGCAGACGCTGCATGTGGTGGCTGGTTTCGTTCCACGCGGCGAACAGCTCGGTCCACTTCCACGCGAACTGCTTTTCGCCGCCATGGAACAGCTTGATGCCGAGCTTTTCCTTCGGATGACCGATGCGATGGCTCATGCTGGCCAGGCCGTGCTTGACCAGCAGCGCTTCGAAGGCTTCGCGATTGGCCTGCGCCACCTGCACCACCGCACCCAGCTCTTCGTTGAACAGCGCGCGCATCGCGGCCTCGGCCCAGCCTTCCAGCTGGATCTCCAGGCCGCAGCGTCCGGCGAAAGCCATTTCCAGCAGCGTGACGATAGCGCCGCCGTCGGAGCGATCGTGGTAGGCAAGAATCAGGCCGGCCGCGTTGGCCTCCTGCACCAGCTCGAACAGGCCCTTCAAGCGCTTGGCGTCGTCCAGGTCCGGCGGCACGCCACCGCCGCGGTTGAACACCTGGGTCAGCGCGGAACCGCCGAGGCGGTCCCGGCCATCGCCGAGGTCGAGCAGCCACAGGTCGGTATCGCCGCGGTCCAGGCGCAGCTGCGGAGTCAGCGTGCGCCGCACGTCGGTAACGCGCGCGAACCCCGTGATCACCAGCGACACCGGCGCGATCGTGCGCTGCGGCTGATCGCCGTCCTTCCACACCGTCTGCATGGACAGCGAGTCCTTGCCTACCGGAATGGAGATATCCAGCTCGGGGCACAGCTCCATGCCCACCGCCTTCACCGCGTCGAACAGCGCGGCGTCTTCGCCGGCATGGTTGACCGCGGCCATCCAGTTGGCGGAAAGGCGCACCTCGCCCAGCGAGTCGATCGGCGCGGCGGCGAGATTGGTGATCGCCTCGCCCACCGCCAGGCGCGCGGCATCCGCGCTGCTGAGCAGGGCCACCGGCGCGCGTTCGGCCATCGCCATCGCTTCGCCCGCGTAGCCATCGAAATCGGCGATGGTCACCGCGCAGTCGGCCACCGGCACCTGCCACGGGCCGACCATCGGGTCGCGGTGGTTGAGGCCGCCCACGGTGCGATCGCCGATGGTGACCAGGAAGCTCTTGCTGCCCACGGTGGGCAGGCGCAGCACGCGCAGCAGAGCCTCGTCCATGCCGATGCCGCCCAGGTCAGGCACCAGGTCGATGCGCGGTTTCAGGCGCTTGGCGTCACGATGCATGCGCGGGGGCTTGCCGAACAGCACATCCATCGGCAGGTCGATCACGGTGAGGTCGCGGCGCGGATCGCGCACCAGCAGGCGGCGCTCCTCGGTGGCGTCGCCGACCACCGCATAGGGACAACGCTCGCGTGCGCAGAAAGCCTCGAATTCGGCGAGGTTCTCCGGCGCGATGCCGAGCACGTAGCGCTCCTGCGATTCGTTGCTCCACACCTGCATCGGTGATAGCGACGGGTCGTCGCACGGCACCTTGGACAGGTCGATCGCGCCGCCCACGCCGGCGTCGTTGAGGATCTCGGGAATCGCGTTGGAAAGACCGCCCGCGCCCACGTCGTGGACGCTGACGATCGGGTTCTTGTCGCCCAGCGCCCAGCAGCTGTCGATGACCTGCTGGCAGCGGCGCTCCATCTCGGCGTTGTCGCGCTGCACGGAAGCGAAATCCAGCTCGGCGCTGGACGTACCCGAAGCCACCGACGAGGCAGCGCCGCCGCCCAGGCCGATCAGCATCGCCGGGCCGCCCAGCACGATCACTTTGTGGCCCGGTTCCAGCTCACGCTTCTGCACATGGTCGGCGCGGATGTTGGCCAGGCCGCCGGCAATCATGATCGGCTTGTCGTAGCCGCGGCGCACGCCGGCTTCGCCGGTCTCGTGCTCGTAGGTACGGAAATAGCCGCCCAGGCACGGACGGCCGAATTCGTTGTTGAACGCGGCGGCGCCCAGCGGGCCGTCGCGCATGATCTCGAACGCGCTGGCCATGCGCGGCGGCAGCGGGCGCTCCACTTCCCACGGCTGCGGATGGCCGGGGATGCGCAGGTCGGACACGGAGAAACCGGTGAGGCCCGCCTTCGGCTTGGCACCGCGGCCGGTGGCGCCCTCGTCGCGGATCTCGCCGCCGGCGCCGGTGGCCGCGCCCGGCCAGGGCGCGATCGCGGTGGGATGGTTGTGCGTCTCCACCTTGATCGCGTAGTCGATGCGCTCGCCGTGCTTGCGCCACACGCCGTCGGCGTCGGCGAAGAAGCGCTTGCCCGTGCTGCCCTCGATCACCGCCGCGTTGTCCTTGTAGGCGGACAGCGTGTAGGCGGGCGAGTGCTGGTGGGTGTTCTTGATCATGCCGAACAGGCTCTTGTCCTGCGGCTGGCCGTCCAGCGTCCAGCTGGCGTTGAACACCTTGTGGCGGCAGTGCTCGGAATTGGCCTGCGCGAACATGAAGAGTTCGGCGTCGGTGGGATCGCGACCCAGCTCGGCGTAGCGCTCGGCGAGGTACTCGATCTCGTCCTCGGCCAGCGCCAGGCCCAGCTCCGCGTTGGCCTTGGCCAACGCGGCGCGCGGATCGGCGCCCAGCGCGATGTGCACGAGGTCGCCCGGCGTGCCGTAGAGGAACAGGCCCTTGGCGTCGTCGATGCGATGGAGCACCGACTGCGTCATGGCATCGCACAGCACCGCCATCATCGCGTCGTATTCGGGCGCGCCCGGCTCCGGAAGGCCGGCGATCTGGTAGGCCACGCCGCGTTCCACCCGGCGCACCGCGAAACCGGCGCCATGCAGGATGTCGGTGGCCTTGCTCGACCAGGGCGAGATCGTGCCCAGCCGGGGCACAACCCACAGGGAGGCGGTCTCGGCGGCCGTGTCCTTGGCTTCCAGCACCTCGAGCAGGCGCCGGCGCGCTTCGCCCTCCGGGGCGCTGTCGGCATCGATGAAGTAGACGAACCACGAGGCCTGCACGCGAGCGCCACGATGCAGGGCATCCAGGCGAGCGTTGAGACGTTCGAGGCGGAACGGCGAAAGGGCGGCCTGCCCGTCGAGTGCGATCATGCGGGGAACGGGAGCTATGCGGAGAAAACGCCCATTCTACCCCATGCTGCAGGACAACATCGCGGACGGGGGCCGGAGGCCCGCCGCCCGCCTGGCCGGGCGATCAGCCCCCGGCCGGCTTGATGCCGCGCTTTTCCAGGGCCTTCAGCAGCTGGTCCGGCGTCATGTAGCCGCCCAGCACAGTGCCGTCCTCGGCCACGATGGTGGGAGTGCCGGTCACACCCAGGCGCACGCCCAGGTCGAACTCGTCCTTCACCGGGTTGGTGCAGGAGGCGCTCTTGGGCTGCTTGCCGGCCTTCGCGGCGGTGAAGGCGGCCTTGCGGTCGGCCGCGCACCACACCGAGACCATTTCGGTATAGGTCGGCGTCGGGCTGCCGCTCGTGGTGGTCACGCCTTCGCGCGGCCAGGCGATGTATTCCAGCGCGATGCCAGCCTTGTTGAAGTCGGCCACGTGCTCGTGCAGCGCGCGGCAGTAACCGCAGTTGACGTCCGTGAAGACGCTCACCGTATAGCGCGGCTTGGCCGGCGCGAACACGATGCGCTCGGCGGCAGGCACCTTGGCCAGCTCGGCCTTGCGAAAATCGGCCCAGACGTCGTCGCTGAGGTTCTTCTTGCTGGCCAGGTCGATCAGGTTGCCGGTGAGCATGTACTTGCCGTCGGCGCTGACGTAGACCATCTGGCCGGACGCGATCACCTGGTAGAAGCCCGGGATCGGCGCCGGCTTGACCGAGTCGATCTGCACCTTGGCCAGCCCCAGCACGGCCTGGCGCACGGTGGCCTCGGGGCCTGCCTTGGCCGCGTCGTCGGCGGCGAACGCGGCGTGGGCGAACGCCACCGCGCATACCGCGCTGGCGCCGAGCGCCAGCCATCCTTTCTTCAGCATCGCAAATCCTCTCTGGCTTCCGTGGGGCACGGATGGGGGTGGAAGTGGGTCGGACCGCTCCGATTCTCGCACAGCGGACTTAACGGCTCCGTCGGACGAATCTCATATCAGCCGCGCGGATGGTGCTGCGCATGCAGGCGCTTGAGGCCTTCCTTCGCCACCAGCGTATAGATCTGCGTGGTGCTCAGTGCGCTATGGCCCAGCAGCATCTGCAGCGCGCGCAGGTCGGCGCCGTGGTTGAGCAGATGCGTGGCGAAGGAGTGCCGCAGCACGTGCGGCGAGATGCGCTTGGGCACGATGCCTACCCGCTGCGCATAGCGCTTGACCAGAGTCCAGAACATCTGCCGCGTCATGCCCTCGCCGCGCTTGCTGAGAAACAGCGCCGCCGGCTGCCGGCCCTTGGCCAGCACGGGACGCACCGTAGTCAGATAGACCTCGATCCGCTCCAGCGCCATTTCGCCCACCGGCACCAGCCGGTCCTTGCCGCCCTTACCGGTGACGCGCAGCACGCCCTGGCGCGGATTGAGCGCGGCCAGCGGCAGCTCCACCAGCTCGGACACACGCAGGCCCGAGGCATACATCAGTTCCAGCATGGCGCGATCGCGCAGCCCTAGCGGCGTCTCCACGTCCGGCGCGCCGAGCAGCGCCTCGACTTCGCGCTCGGCCAGCGCCTTGGGCAGGCTGCGCGGCATGCGCGGACGCTCGATCAGCAAGGTGGGATCTTCGAAGCCTGGCTCGTTGCGCGCCATGAAGCCGTAGTACCGCCGGAACGATGACTGCCGCCGCGCCATCGAGCGCACCGCCACCGGTTCCGCGCCGTGATACTCGGAAAGGTGCTGCCGTCGTGCCTCGCGCAGGCTCAGGCCACGACCGGCGAGCCAGCGCGCCAGGCCTTCGAGGTCGCGGCGGTAGGCGTCGAGGGTACGGTCGGACAGGCCATCCTCCGACCATACGCGCTCCAGAAAGGCGGCGATGCTGTGCTGGTCGGCTTCGGCGATACTTGCGGCTTTCTCTGACATGCGCGAGATGCTGGGCATAGCGCGCGCAGGACGCAAGCCGCCGCATGAATGCCGCTCCCCAAGCCACCACTCAGGCCATGCCAGCCACCTTCGTCCGCCGCATGCTGGCGGTGTTCTACGACTTGTGGGCGGTGATCGCGATCGTCGCGACGGTGGGCTACATCTGCCAGCGCGCGACCGGCGGCGAGCTGATCGCCACCGCCGGCCACGTGCACACCGCCTGGTGGTACCAGCCGCTGCAGGGACTGGTGCTGGCGGCGTATTTCATCATTTCGTGGCTGCGCGGCGGACAGACGCTGGGCATGCGTCCATGGCGTCTGCGCCTGGTGCGTGCCGACGGCGGCCCGGTGCGTTTCGCCCAGGCAGTGGTTCGCCTGCTCGCCGCTGCCGCGCCACTGCTGCTGCTCGGGTTGGCGCCCTGGTTCGGCGTATCGGCGGCGCTGTGGGCGGTGCTGCTGTTCTGGGCCGCATGGTTCGCCTGGGCGTTGGTCGACGCGCGTCGGCGCGCGTTGCACGACGTGATCGCCGGCACCGAACTGCGCCGGATCGGTTGATGCCGCAGGAAATCGCGGCGCGATTCACACCGTCCTCATTCACAGCGGAGCGAGACTAAGCGATGCACAGCCCATCCGCGCCCGCCACAGCTCCCACCGATGCCGACCTGCTGCAAGCCAACCGCAGCTTTTACGAACCACTCTGGGCCGAGGCGCGGCTGGTGCCGCCGGAGCGCTTCAATACCTGGCCGCTGGTACGCGAACTGGCCGCGGCCGCGCCGCGGCGCCTGGAAATCGCTCCGGGCCTGCGCCCGCGCCTGCCGCTGCAGGACACCTGCTTCGTCGACCTGAGCGCGACCGCCCTGCGCAAGCTGAGCGAGCACGGCGCCAACGCGGTCAACGGCATGATTGGCGCGCTGCCCTGCCCGACCGCGCAGTTCGACCTCGTCTGCGCCTTCGACATCCTTGAACATGTCGCCGACGACGAAAGCGCCCTGGCCGAACTCGCGCGCGTAGCCGCGCCCGGCGCCACGTTGCTGCTCTCCGTGCCGCTGCATGCTGCCGCGTGGACCGCATTCGACGCCTTCGTCGGCCATTGCCGCCGTTACGAGCCGGCAGAGATCGAAGCGCGCCTCGCGCACCACGGCTTCCGCATCGAGCGCAGCGCGATCTACGGCATGCAGCCCAAATCCTCGCGCCTGCTCGAACTGGGCCAGTGGTACCTCACCCATCAGCGCGAACGCGCGATGTGGTGGTACAACCGCGTCTTCATGCCGATCGCCGTGCGCATGCAGAAGCCGCTGCAATGGCGCGATGGCCTGGGCGATACGGCCGGCGTGGACGAAATCCTGCTCGTTTGCCGCCACGCGTAAGCGCATCTCGCATACCACTGAGCCTAACCACATGATTACGCTCACATAACATTTGTGCGGCAATGCAGCAGGCAAGCGCGCGAGCGAGTAGAATGCGCGCTTTCCGTCCCCCGGCCTCGCCCATGCTCTATCAGATCCACGAATGGCAACGCGCCATCCTCGGCCCGCTCAGCCACTACGCCGATGCCAGCGCGAAGATGCTGACCGATCCGTCGGGTCCGTTCGCGCAAGTGCCCGGCGCACAGCGCATGGCGGCCGGCTACGAGCTGATGCATCGCCTGGGCAAGGAATACGAGAAGCCCGCCTTCGACATCCACAAGGTGGAGTCGCACGGGCAGGAGATCGCCATCGTCGAACGCACCGTGCTGGCCAAGCCGTTCTGCGAACTGAAACGCTTCAAGCGCTTCAGCGACGATCCGGACACCATCGAGCGCCTGAAGAACGAACCGTCCGTACTCGTGGTGGCACCGCTCTCGGGCCATCACGCCACGCTGCTGCGCGATACCGTGCGCACGCTGCTGCGCGACCACAAGGTGTACATCACCGACTGGGTCGACGCGCGCATGGTGCCGGCGAGCGAAGGTGCGTTCCACCTGGACGACTACGTCGCGTACATCGAGGACTTCATCCGCCACATCGGTGCGCACCGCGTGCACGTGGTCTCGGTCTGTCAGCCGACCGTGCCCGTGCTGGCCGCGGTCTCCCTGATGGCCGCGCGCGGCGAGACCACGCCGCGCAGCCTCACCATGATGGGCGGCCCGATCGAGCCGCGCAGCAACCCCACCGGCGTGAACAACCTCGCCACCACGCAGCCGCTGAGCTGGTTCAAGGGCAACGTGATCCACACCGTGCCGCCGAACTACCCCGGCCGCGGCCGCGAGGTGTATCCGGGCTTCCTGCAGCACGCCGGCTTCGTGGCGATGAACCCGGGCCGCCACCTCAGCTCGCACTGGGACTTCTACCTCAACCTGCTGCGCGGCGACCTCGACGACGCCGAAGCGCATCGCAAGTTCTACGACGAGTACAACGCCGTGCTGGACATGCCGGCCGAGTACTACCTCGACACCATCCACACCGTGTTCCAGCAGGCCCTGCTGCCGCGCGGCCTGTGGGACGTGCGCGGCGAACGCGTCACGCCCTCGGCCATCACGCAGAGCGCGCTTCTCACCGTGGAAGGCGAGCTGGACGACATCTCCGGCCTGGGCCAGACCGAGGCTGCGCATACGCTGTGCAGCGGCATCCCGGACGATCGCCGCGCACACAAGGTGATCGAAGGCGCCGGCCACTACGGCATCTTCAGCGGCCGTCGTTGGCGCGAGGTGGTGTATCCGCAGGTGCGCGACTTCATCAAGCGCTTCGATAAACCCGTGGCCTGACGCCCGCGCACAGGGCGGGGACGCCTGCGGCTCGCCCCGGCCTGACGGACTTCAACGCGCGAAAAAGCTGCGCAAGGCTTCCACCGTGCGCTCGACACCCTCGTCGTCGATGTCCAGATGCGTTACCAGGCGCAGCGTCGGCAGATAGCCGATGCTGATGCGCACCTGTCGCCCGCGCAGGTGCGCATCCAGTTCGCACAACCGATCCGCCGGCACATCGACGAACACCATGTTGGTGTGATGGCCCAGCAGTTTCACGCCATGAATGTCGCCAAGCCGCGCTGCCAGCGTCGCGGCGCGCGCATGGTCGTCGGCCAATCGCGCGACGTGGTGCTCCAGCGCATACATGCCCGCCGCCGCAAGCATGCCCGCCTGGCGCCAGCCGCCGCCGGCGACCTTGCGCCAGCGTCGCGCTTTCTCGATCAACGCGCCAGGACCGAGCAGTACCGAGCCGACCGGCGCGCCCAGGCCCTTCGACAGGCAGACCGACACGGTATCGAACAGGCTCGCGATCTCGCGCGCGTGCACGCCGCTCGCGATGGCGGCGTTGAACAGGCGCGCACCATCGAGGTGGAAACCCAAGCCTCGCTCGCGCGCGAATTTCTGCGCGGCATGCAGGTAATCGAGCGGCAGCACGCGTCCATGCCAGGTGTTTTCCAGCGCCAGCAGCCGGGTACGAGCGAAGTGCGGATCGATCGGCTTGATCGCCGCCGCCAGCTTGTCCAGCGGCAGGCTGCCGTCCGCGTCGTGCGGAATCGGCTGCGGTTGGATCGAACCGAGCACGGCGGCCCCGCCGCCTTCGAACTTGTAAGTGTGCGCATCGGCACCGACCAGGTACTCGTCGCCGCGCTCGCAATGCGCCATCAACGCCAGCAGGTTCGACTGGGTACCTGTGGGGACGAACAGCCCCGCTTCGAAACCGAGCTCCGCCGCCAGCTTCGCCTGCAAGGCATTGACCGTGGGATCTTCCCCGTAGACGTCGTCGCCCACCTCGGCCAGCAGCATGGCCTCGCGCATCGCGCGGGTAGGTTTGGTCACGGTATCGCTGCGCAGGTCGACCCAATCCACGGCATGGCTCCTCGATGGAAAAACCAAGCTTGAGCCGCGCCGGCCGGGCCGGCAAGCACCTGTGCCCTACTCGCCCATCAGGCGCGGCACCATCTCCGCCAGCGCCTCGCGCAGGCGCTGCACGTCCAGCTTCGGATCGCGCGCGGCCCGCACGGCCAGGCCCTCGATCAGCAGCATCAGCGCCAGCGAGCGGCGCTCGCTGATCGAGGACGACATCCCGATGCCGCCCTCGTCCGCAGGCTTCTCGAGCCATTGCACGAACTCGGCACAGGCCAGTTCGTCCGCATGATGGATCGCCTTGGCTACCTGCTTGTCGCGGGTGGCCTCGGCGCTGGTCTCCAGGAACAGCGCCGCGTTCATGATGCGCATGTCCGGCCGCGGCCGGCTCCACTCCACGAAACACTCCATCAGCGCCTCGACCGGATCCATCGAAGCGCTGAGCGCGCGGATGTCCTCCAGCTCGATCTCGCTCTGGCGCTCGATGATCGCCAGCACGATGGCGCTCTTGTTCGGAAAGTAGCGATAGATCAGCCCGGCGCTCATGCCGGCCGCCTCGGCGATGTTGGCCATGCTGGCGGCGTGGAAACCGTACTTGACGAAACAATGCTGCGCGGCGACCAGGATGCGCTCGCGTTGCTCCCGCACGCGCGGGCTGAGGGCTGCTTCGTCGGGTTTCTCTGCTCGGGTCATGGGCTACGTTCGTTCCAACCACCGCCCAGCACTTTATACAAAGTGACCCGATTGGTCTGCTCGGCCAGCCGCGTGGCGATCAGCTGCTGCTGCGCGGCGTACAGCGCGCGCTGCGCATCCAGCGCCACCAGATAGCTGTCCCTGCCGGCCCTGTAGCGCGCGCGGGAAAGCTCGTCCGCACGCGATGCCGCGCCCACCAAGGCTTCCTGCGCCTGGCGCTGCTCGCCCAGGGTGCCGGTGAGGGCCAGCGCATCGGCCACTTCGCGGAAGCCGGCCTGGATCGCTTTCTCGTACTGCGCCAGGGCAATCTGCTGGTCGGCCTTGGCGCCCGCCAGCTGCGCGCGCAGGCGACCGCCCTGGAAGATCGGCAGGTTGATCTGCGGCGTGAAGCTCCACACCCGCGTACCGCTGTCGAACAAGCCGGACAACTCATTGCTCGCCGTACCGATGCTGCCGGTGAGGCGGATCGACGGGAAGAACGCCGCGCGCGCCGCACCGATGTCCGCGTTGGCGGCGCGCAACAGATGTTCGGCCTGGCGGATATCCGGCCGGCGCAGCAGCACGTCCGACGGCAAGCCCGCCGGCAGGCCGCCGAGCATGGTCACGCGGTCGTCCAGCCCCGCGGGAAGCAACGCCTCGTCGAATGGCCCGCCGATCAGCAGGCGCAGCGCGTTGGTGTCCTGCGCCACCTGCCCGGTATAGCGTGCCATGTCCGCTCGCGCGGTTTCCACCGTGGTCTGCGCCTGGCTCACGTCGAGACTGGACGCGCCGCCCAGCGCATGGCGCTGCTGGGTGAGTTTGAACGACGCCTCCTGGTTATCGCGCGTGGCCTTGGCCACTTTGAGCGATTCCTGATCCGCTGCCAGCGTCAGCCAGGCATTGGCCACCTCGGCGATCAGGCTCAGCTGCGTGCTGCGGCTGGCCTCGCCTTCGGCGAGATACCGTTCCAACGCGCTGGTACTGAGCGAGCGCACGCGACCGAACAGATCGAGCTCGAAGTCGGTGACGCCCAGGTTCACGCTGTACTCCGGCCCCACCTGCTGCGCGCCGCCGCTACCGCCGACGCGCTGCTGCTGCGCGGTGACGCCGACCGACGGCAGGCGATCGGCGCGCTGCACGCGGTACAGCGCGCGCGCCTTCTCCACATTGAGCACCGCCACGCGCAGGTCGCGGTTGTTCTGCAGCGCCAGTTCGATCAGCTGGACCAGCCGCGCGTCCGTATAGAACTGGCGCCAGCCGATCTCCGCCGCGTTGCCCTGCCCGGCGCCGTCCGCCGGCAGCGGCCACGTCGCGGCAATCGCCGGCTGCGCCGCCGGCAGTTTCGGCGCCATGTTCACGCACCCGCCCAGGGCAAGCGCGAGTGCCGCGCCGCATGCGGTGAGGATGGCCTTACTCATGAGTCGTCTCTCCGAATGCCGGCGTCAGCTCGCCCACGGTCTTCTGCTTCCCGAACCAACGCCGCACCACCACGAAGAACAGCGGCACGAAGAACAGTCCCAGCGCCGTGCCGGCGACCATACCGCCGAGCACGCCGGTGCCGATCGCGCGCTGCGCGCCGGATCCCGCGCCGCTGGCCAGCGCCAGCGGCAACACGCCCAGGCCGAACGCCAGCGAGGTCATCAGGATGGGGCGCAAACGCATGCGCACCGCCAGCAAGGTGGCATCGAGCACGGCCATGCCTTTCTCGATGTTCTCCTTGGCAAACTCCACGATCAGGATCGCGTTCTTGCTCGACAAGCCCACCGTGGTGAGCATCGCCACCTGGAAGTACACGTCGCGATCCAGCCCGCGGAAGGTCGCCGCCAGCACCGTGCCGAGAATGCCCAGCGGCGCCACCAGCAACACGGCGGTAGGAATCGACCAGCTCTCGTACAGCGCCGCCAGGCACAGGAACACCACCAGCACCGACAGCGTGTAGAGCATCGGCGCCTGCGCGCCGGCTTCGCGCTCCTGGTACGACTGGCCGGTCCATTCCAGGCCGACGCCGGCCGGCAGCTGCGCCACCAGCTTCTCCACTTCGGCCATGGCATCGCCCGAACTCACGCCTGGCGCGGCTTCGCCGTTGATCTGCATGGCGGAGACGCCGTTGTAGCGCTCCAGGCGCGGCGAACCGAAATCCCAGCGCGTGCTGGCGAAGGCGCGGAAAGGCACCATCGCGCCGGCCGCGTTGCGCACCGACCACTTCTCGAAATCTTCCGGCGCCATGCGGAACGGCGCATCGGCCTGCACGAACACGCGCTTCACGCGGCCGCGGTCCATGAAGTCGTCGATGTACTGCCCGCCCCAGGCCATGGTCAGCGTGTCGTTGAGATCGCCAATGGAAAGACCCTGCGCCGCGGCTTTCTTGTAATCCACGTCGATGCGGAACTGCGGCGTATCGTCCTGGCCATTGGCGCGCACATTCGCCAGCAGCTTGCTTTGACCTGCCGCCTGCAGGAACTGATTGCGCGCTTTCACCAGCGCTTCGTGACCCAGGCCGGCGTTGTCCTTCAGATAGAAGTCGAAGCCCGCCGAATTGCCCAGCTCCGGCACCGCCGGCGGCGCGAAGGCGAACACCATCGCATCCTTGTACTGGCTGAAGGCGCCCATCGCTCGGCCGGTGACGGCATCCAGGCTGAGGTCGCTGGCGTGGCGCACGCTCCAGTCCTTCAGCTGCACGAAGGCCATCGCCGCATTCTGACCGCCGCCGGCGAAGCTGAAGCCCTGCACGGAGAACAACGACTCCACCGCCGGATCATCCAGGAACTGCTTCTCCACGCGATCCATCACGTGGCTGGTGCGTTCCGTCGTCGCACCCACCGGCGCCTGCACCATGGCAAACACGAAGCCCTGGTCTTCCATCGGCAGGAACGAGGTCGGCAAGCGCAGGAACACCACCACCATCGCCGCGCTCATCGCCAGGAACACCAGCAGGAAGCGCCGGCCGCGCGCGATGATCGCACCCACCGCGCCCTGATACTTGCGCGTGCCCTGGTCGAAGCGGCGGTTGAACCAGCCGAAGAAACCGCGATCGGAGGCGTGATGGCCCTTGGCGATCGGCTTGAGCAAGGTGGCGCACAGCGCCGGCGTCAGCACGATCGCCACCATCACCGACAAGGCCATCGACGAGACGATGGTCACCGAAAACTGCCGGTAGATCACACCCGTGGAACCGCTCAGGAACGCCATCGGCACAAACACCGCCGACAGCACCAGCGCGATGCCCACCAATGCGCCGGTGATCTGTGACATCGACTTGCGCGTGGCCTCCAGCGGCGACAAGCCTTCTTCGCTCATCACGCGTTCGACGTTCTCCACCACCACGATGGCGTCGTCCACCAGCAGGCCGATCGCCAGCACCATGGCGAACATGGTCAGCATATTGATCGAGTAGCCCATCGCGCCGAGCACGCCGAACGTACCCAGCAGCACCACCGGCACCGCGATCGTGGGGATCAGCGTGGCGCGGAAGTTCTGCAGGAACAGATACATCACCAGGAACACCAGCGCGATCGCTTCGAGCAGCGTCTTGATCACGCCCTCGATCGACACCTTCACGAACGGCGTGGTGTCGAACGCGATCACCGACTTCACGCCGCGCGGGAACGACGGCTCCATCTGCTTGAGCGCCGCCTTCACGCGCTCGGCCGTGGCCAGCGCGTTCGCGCCGGAGGTCAGCGAGATGGCGATGCCGGTGGCCGACTTGCCGTTGTACTTGCTGGTGAAGCCGTAGTCCTGCAGGCCAAGTTCCACGCGCGCCACATCGCCCAGCGTCAGCACCGAGCCATCGGTGTTGCTGCGGACCACGATGTTGCGGAACTGCTCCGGCGTCTGCAGGCGCTGCTGCGCAATCACCGAGGCATTGATCTGCTGGCCCTTCACCGCCGGGTTGCCGCCGATCTGGCCGACCGCCACCTGCTGGTTCTGCGCACGCAGCGCCGCCACCACTTCGGTCGGCGTCAGCTTGTAGGTATCGAGCTTGTTCGGATCCAGCCACACGCGCATGGCGTACTTGGAACCGAATACTTCGATATTGCCCACGCCCGCCACACGGCTGAGCGGATCCACCAGCTGCGCGGTGACGAAGTCGGAGATGTCATCGCCATCCAGGCGGCCATCTTCGGAGACGAAACCCACCACCATCAGGAAGCCCGAGTTGGACTTGACCACGTTGATGCCCTGCTGCTGCACGATCTGCGGCAGCAGCGGCGTCGCCAGCTGCAGCTTGTTCTGCACCTGCACCTGGGCGATGTCGGGGTTGGTGCCGTTCTCGAAGGTGAGCGTCACCTGCACCTGGCCGTCCGAATCGCTGGTGGCGGACATGTAGATCAGGCCGTCCAGGCCCTTCATGTTCTGCTCGATGATCTGCGTCACCGAGTCTTCCGCCGCCTGCGCGGACGCGCCGGGATAGTTGGCGTTGATCGTCACCTGCGGCGGCGCGATCACCGGGTATTGCGATACCGGCAGGCGCAGCATGGACAGCGCGCCGGCCAGCATCACGATGATGGCGATCACCCACGCGAAGATGGGGCGATCGATAAAGAACCGTGCCATGGGTCTATGTCCTCAGTGGGCCGCTGCCGCGTGTCCTGCCGCCGCCGCGCCCGGCGCGCCGGCCTCGCTGGCGTGCACCGGCATGCCGGGCTGGATCATCTGCAGGCCTTCCACGATCACCTTGTCGCCGGCGGCCAGGCCGCTCTCGACCAGCCACTTGTCGCCGACGGTGCGGCTGACCTGCACTTCGCGCAGCGCGGCCTTTCCGTCCTTGTCCACCACCATCGCGGTGGCGCCGCCCTTGGGATCGCGCGAGATGCCCGCCTGCGGCACCAGTAGCGCACTCGGGCTGGTGCCCTTGTCGAGCACCGCGCGCACGTACATGCCGGGCAGCAGCACGTGCTCCGGGTTGGGCACGATCACGCGCAGCGCGAAGCTGCCGGTGGTCGGGTCCACGCTGACGTCGGCGAACTGCAGCTTGCCCTCGTGCGCATACGTGCTGCCGTCTTCCAGCAGGATCTTTACCGGCGTGCTGTCGGCCTCTTTCAGCGTGCCGGTGGCGATCTGCTTGCGCAGCGCCAGCAGCTCGCCGCTGGATTGGGTGACGTCCACGAAGATCGGATCGAGCTGCTGCACGCGCGCCATCGGCTCGGCCTGATTGGCCGTCACCAGCGCACCCGGCGTCACGGCGGATTTGCCGATGCGTCCGCTGATCGGCGCCACGATGCGCGCGAAGGCGAGCGTCACGCCGGTGCTCTCCACTTGTGCCTGACCCGCCGCCACGTCGGCTTCCGCCTGACGCCATGCGGCCGTCGCCGCCTCGTCGTCCTGCTTGCTGACCGCGTCGATGCGTGCCAGCTCGCTGGTGCGCTTGGCATTGAGCTGCGCCGAATACAGCGAGGCCTTGGCCTTGGCCAGCGTCGCCTTGGCATTGCTGTTTTCCGCGCGATACATCGCGTCGTCCAGCTGGTACAGCGGCTGCCCCGCCTTCACCAGCGCGCCCTCCTCGAACAGGCGCTGCTTGACGATGCCGTTCACCTGCGGCCGCACCTCGGCAATAAGGAAGGCACTGGTGCGACCGGGCAATTCGCGCGTGACAGTCACCGGCTGCGGCTTGAGCGTGACCACCGTGACCTCGGCCGGCCCGCCGCCCGCTTGCTGCTCGCCGTGCTGTCCCTTGCAGGCAGCCAGGGACAACGCCAAAACGGCCAGCACACCGGCCACCAGCCGGCGCAAGAACATACGCTTGGAAATCATGGGAGACCTCGGCCGCTGTCGCAGGGGAAGGCGACAGAACAAGAGTGAACGATCATTCTCATTATTGAACCAATCTTTAGGATTAGTCAACGAGACTGAAGACAGGGGGGCGAAATGGCCACAGACAGCCGATGAGGGCGCGTTGGCCCTGGCTTAGCGTGCCGCCGAGACCGTGCAGCCGCGTGCCCGTCCCTGCGCAATGTGGTGTTGCCGTTACAAAGACGGTGATTGTAATTTCTTGCGAATGCCCCCGACAGGCCGAGGCGCAAAGCCCGTCCGCGATGCCGGCAGCGAAACGGTGTAATCGCCAACGGCGCGATAGATGGCGATACGCGTTGTCGCGACATGTCGGCGCCTCCTCGATCAGCTCAGACGGCCCGATGGCCGGCTTTCGTCATGGCGACGAACGGGCGGGTCCGATTTCGACAGGGGGCGGATAGGAGTGACGCTTCGGCGCGCCGCGGATGACTCAAGAGGAACGCCACACTGCCTGTTTTTGAGAGCGTGCATCCGCCTGTCGATGCCTACAAAGAAAAGGCGATCACCTACATACAGGCCGAAGGGCGTTGGGTTAGGTTGCTTTGTGGCCGGTGTTTCCTGTTCGAGATATCGGCCGGCGACAACGCAGCAACGTAGTAAGAGAAAAGCGCGGATCGCATGGGGTGGAGCCCACACGACCCGCTAACCACAACCAACTAAACGGGAGTTAGTCATGGCTATCAGCGATGATACGGCAGTCGTTTGCCCGAAGGTTCCTAACGAGGAACCCCGCACCAGCCCCCTGGGGCGCCCCTTTTACCTTTCCGACGAAGACGCCGACCCGCGGCAACGCCTGCAAGGCCGCCTCGCCGGCATCAGCATGGCCATCAACGTGCTCAACGGGCTGCTCGCCAACAGCGAGAGTTTTCGTGATACCCAGGCATGCGGCATGCCCGCTGGCGAAGGGGAATGGCCACTGCCGCCGACGTGTGTCGAAGGGATATTCGCGGCGGTGCATTTCCTGAGCTTGTATGCGGAGACGCTCAGCTACCGCCTCGAGGAAGCCGCCTGACGTGGCTCACGGCACGCCGGTCTCGGCGTGCCGTATTTAAAGGATGTGTCGAAAGGCCATGCGCCATAGCTCGGATAGCCACAAGAGAAACCGGAGCTGCTCGCCTCCTACCCGAAGAGAACTACGACAGCGTCTTCTCGTCCCTAGCCGACAAGTGCTGATACAAGCCAGCCCATGCTTCTTGATCAAAATGCGGCGACCGGGCGACTTCGTCGATCAGCCACCCAAACAGGAAATCGTCATCCGCTCCGTCAATGCCATCGGGAGGATGCTCACCAGTCGATCCATAGATATGGTTCGACACGTAGCAAATGACGCCACTGATGACGCCAATTGCCATGTCGCTTGGCCGGCTTTGTCGATTATCCGAATAGACCAGCAAGCCTTCATCACGATCGTTCATGAGGATGAAGTAGACCTCTTCCGCTGACACCGCCTCTCCAGCTTGCCAGGCGGACGCCAGAGCCAGCCCCCTTTCAGCCAAGGCTCTTGCATCGCCCTCCAGCTCTGCCACAAAGGGGCTCGCGATAGCTATGGCAAAAGCGACCTTGGAATGCGTGGTCAAGCGGCGAAATTGCTGGACATCGAATGTCATCCACGCAGACCCAGTGATTCAACGTCGGAACTCAAAGCAATGGCGTAGTCGCCCGCTTCAACTTTCCTTTTCATACCATTGCTCCTGATCGCACATGGCGGATGGCAGGCAGCACGGCCGGGGGAGCTGTTCGACATGGTCGGAAATTAGCGATCATCTCGATGGAACAGACCAGCCAACTCATGCTTGATGTAGTGGGTCAGACGCAGAAAGTCATCGTGAGCACCAGGGCCAAAGACCGGATCGCGCTCTGCCAGATACTGACTGGGAGAAACACCTTCAGCCAGCGCAGCGTCCCTGATCTCCATGAGCAGCGCCGGCGCCACCATCCAGTTCGTGCCCGGCAGGTATTCGCGCTGCCGCGCTTTGATCGCCCATTTCACCGTACCGACATAGCTCTCAATGACGCGACGAAGTTCGCCTATCAGCAAGACGTCCTCTTCGATGAATCTGAAACAAACAAAGGGTGGATATATCGAGCCGTCTTCGTCGACAAACCGCCCTTCCTTCCATACGCGCAGACGCCTTGCCTGGTAGCGCCGCCAAGCCAGAGGACTGACATCTTGCAGAACGTTCAGTAGCTCGCCCTCTCCATCCGTGATTCTTTGAACTTCCATGCGACCGTGTCCTTTAGCGCCCATGCAGGGGACGTTATCACGCGCACTAACGAATTGATCGCTTCGCTCCTTGCCAAGGAAAGCATAAGCGTCGACATTACGAGTCGCTGCCCTCCTTCGACTTCTTGAAGGGGATGAACCAGCTCGAGTCCTTATATGCGCCTGCGACTCGCGTTACACGGATGGGGTGGAACATAACGCTCCCATTCGCATCCCGGGCGATCTCCGTAGCGCGGATGGCACACATGGAGATTTCCCCCTTTTTCGCGCCGGGAAGAATCACGGCATCCAGTTCATAATCCTTGCCGGCATCGACGTGAAACGTACCCTTGGCTGCGCAGTACGACTGCCACTGCATGGTCGGGCTGTTCGACACCACGTGCGTCACATGCAGCGTCACAATGGGATCTTGATCCGCTACCACGTAGTACTCGTTGTATCCGCTCCGGCCTGCCGGCCCCACTGGCATGCCCAGATCAGCGACCTTGCCCGGATAGAACCCGCTCCGGGTGTAAAGGGTGCCCTTGCTGCCCCCGGGCTCGCGCACTTCGACCTCCAACTCATCGGCGAACGAAGCAAGGCGAATGCGTGCGCGTGGGCCTTCCGTAGGTTGACGTGCCGTGCTCTTGAGCGTGGTGCAGCCACTCACGAGCAATGCCAGCGCGGCGAAAATGAAGAGCTTCTGCATATTTCAAAGACTTCCTTGTGGATAGAAAACATCACCTTCTGACTCAACACTGTAACGACCGAATAGAGGCCATCTTTAGTGAAGGCCCGCCGTTCTCTCTACCGACACACGGGCGATGGCCAGCCCGTTCAGTCTGGCCCAGGTAAGCCGTGCTCTTGGGGCCATTCTTCACTAAGTCCAGGTAAGGTCACCGTCCTCGCCAACCCACACGGCGCCGACGGGGCAATCGATAAGAAACCAAAGCCCGAAGCCATCCAGCTGGTCTTCCTCCGGGCTAGCGGGCCAAGCCGCCCCAAGTGCATTCAATTGAGACGCGATATCAGCGGTACATAACTCTCCGCGCGCAGCGAATTTGAGCCGGCCGGACCGTAGCATCACAGCCAGCATGGAAAAGAAGATCGAAACCCTCTCTTCATAGGCAACTTGCGAAGCAAGTGCCATAGCCAGGTGCTGCCACACAGCCGCCAGAGAGAAGCCGTATGCGCTCCGTGATATGGACTCAGCGAGCCGGTCAATGTTCATGGCGCTATCGAAGCTCAAACTGGACGGCCGAATGCAAAGACGCAGGCATCTTCAAGAAGCACTTCCACTTCTCGAGAACAAGGCGCCACTCCTCAAGACGGAATTTCCCCTCCGGCTGTCCAATCCACTCATCATTAATGTCAATGTCCACTTGCACGCCGGAAGGATCCATCGTCAAGGTAACGTCATTGCCGCCAGCCTCTATAGCGCTCTCCTCGCCGCGCTCCACGATCCCTATGCATGCCAAAAGACGGACACAATCGCCCACAGTCTGCGCAACCGCGCCCAAGACTTCACAGATATATCGGCGATATCGCCCGACATCCGCGCCGCCGGTGACCTCCATCCTCCAATACAAAACATCACCCATGACAGAGTGCCTGCCGCCGTTGACGTACGAGAACTTGAACAGCATTAACTCCACCTCACGTAGCTTGTCGACGGTCGCGTTGAAACAACAGACTTACATGCCCTGTTGCAACGACGCCGGCTACGGACAGCGTCATCTTCATTGGTAAGCCGCTTAACCACCTCCGGCCCCTTATCTGATGGTTCCGATCTGAATCCTGTCCGGGCTCGCATGACAGAGAACCTCCTGCCATTTTCTTGGCCCAGCGCCGCCGCGAACTGCGGGCACCGTACCGATTCTCTATTGACACCCCATCCAACACATATCGCCCTAGGAATCACCGCTGACGCGCGAGCGTCCATTTATCGCGGCATGCTCAAGGAGGCGTTATCGGACGACGATCTCCATGCCATACGGGCCTACTAGCAGCAGCAACCCGCTCTGGGTCGTGACTCTTTCAGAGCCATGGTTGAAGCGAAGACTCGACGCTTCGCAAATATCCGTCCAGCGCACCGACCGGCCCGCAATAAGTGAACCTGACACCGTTCTGCGCGACTTCCAACACCAACCTAGATCACAGTGAAAAATGTGCTCCACCAATAAAAAATCACGTTAACAAGGCTTTGGATCCCACTCCGATCGCATCTGATCCAAACTAACCTTCGTCAAGTCTTGGTTTTCAAAAAAATCATTGAATATCTGCTTGGCCACGCTTACATCTCTGCATACAGTTCGATCATCCCATTCGTGGTGACTAAAATTCGTTGTGCCACGAAACGGTAGATCACCCGGCTCCCACCATTCGAGCATGTTGCTTCTTTCCGACGAGGGAGTAACCGGCGAATAGATGATTCTGAAAGCACCCGGCTGTGCATCCATGGACAAGGTAGTTCCGAGCATCATCCTTTCGTCACGCAGGACGCCCTGTATCAGTCGAACTCTTCCACCGAGCTTGAAAGCGGCATCTATTTCATCCTCGACATGCGGCCACACCGGATCATCTGCGCCCGCACCAAGCCCCGCACTAACACGTAGAAGTAGAACCTTCTTCACTTTGAAATACCCATAATAATTCCAAGAATGGGGACAGGTTCACTTCCAAGCAGTGCAGTGGCAATTGCTGATCCGCCCGGCCCATTGATCGACCCGCGACAAGATGACCTGGCCCCGTTTTTGAGAAGACGCCTGGAAGCAAAGACTCGACGCTTCGCGAATGTCCGCCGGCCCACCGGCCAGCTAGCAATAAGTGAACCTGACCCCGTTTTATTGCCGTTTTATTGAACCCACCAACTTCGTTAACGTCTTAGATATTTCCACTGAACACCATTCATGATCTTTTCTTTAATGCCTACAAGCGAATCAATTACTCCATGATCATTATCTACCAGTAACCCCAAAGCGCCATCCATCTGCATAATAAAATTATCCGAATAATTCACAACGCCGTCTCGCCCCTCCACCAAAAAAAAACATGGATCACTTATCAACCTCTTTATATCGGCAAGCTCATCCTCCTCGTAACCAATTACCTCCGCCCCCAAATACTCCACAGCCATCCATCCGTCATCCATCCCTCCATGGGCATGAACAGCGTATCGATCACCAACCTCCGCATGCGCTTCCCCCATCCCTTTAATCAGGGAAAAAGTGCTTGGCCTTGATGAAAGGCTCGCCACCAATACATATGTAAACATTAGTTCTTTCCTTTTGAAAGAACGGGGTCAGGTTCACTTCCAAGCAATGCAGTGTCAGATGCTGACACGCCACATCGCGAACCGATGACATCTTCTCTATTGACACCCCATCCGACGTATATCGCCCTAGGAACCACTCTGACGCGCGTGCGTCCATTTATCGCGGCATGCTCAAGGAGGCGTTATCGGACGACGATCTCCATGCCATACGGGCCTACTTGCAGCAGCAACGCGCCCTGGGTCGTGACTCTTTCAGAGCCATGGTTGAAGCGAAGACTCGACGCTTCGCAAATATCCGCCTAGCCCACCGACCGGCCCGCGATAAGCGAACCTGACCCCGTTTTGCGGTAATGCGCCACACTCGTCAATCGAATCCGGCCCGTAGATCATTGCCACTATTAACACGGATTTGCTCTCGTAGTGCTCTTCAGACAATTTTGAATAAAACAAAATTCCATTCTTGCAATATCTATTATGGCTGGCATTTTGAGCCATCCATCCTAAGCGTTCCAGTGCCATGTACTGTTCGACACGCACTTTCTCAGACAAGGAGCTCGCAAAAATTCCATATAGTAAAGATGAACCTCCGTACTTATCGGAACTCTTCTTGAAAGCGACCATTCCCCCCAAGGAAAGCAACTCCCCCATATCTTTCTGCATAACCAGGTATTTCTGATGAGATACTTGCGCCCCAGGATTTCTATAAATTGCATACCCGCCAGACAGAACTCCAAACAGCACAATCGCAAATGGATAAATTCGACTCACAAATTTCTTCATAACTTCGCTCCCCATCCTCAGTCATGCCCTTATCTCGAAAGAACGGGGTCAGGTTGGACTACCCCTGATTTAACGGACACCTAAAAGTGGGGACAATCCTCGCACGGAGGTGTTCGATGGAGAAGCGCCAGAAGCTCAGTCCTGAATTGAAACGCGAGGCTGTTCGTTTGCTGACGACGAGCGGCAAGCCAGCAGCGGTGGTGGCGCGCGAACTTGGCATTCCACGCAACCGGCTCTACGAAGAAGGGGGTCGAAGAAGGGGGCCAGGTTCACTTCCAAGCAATGCAGTGGCAATTGCTGATCCGCCCGGCCCATTGACCGACCCGCGACAAGATGACCCGGCCCCGTTTTTGAAAAGACGTCTGGAAGCAAAGACTCGACGCTTCGCGAATGTCCGACGGCCCACCGGCCAGCTAGCAATAAGTGAACTGACCCCGTTTTAGAAAAAGGGAGTCAGGCTGGCGGACTACCCCTTATTTCACGGACACCTAAAAGCGAGAAAACGAGGACAACCCCACACAGAGGTGTTTGGTGGAGATCGTCAGAAGTGGCTCGCATCTCCGCTCGTTTGTATCACCCGTGCCCCGCTGGCTTTCGGCTAAAAAAGAAATCCTCCTCTGGAGAATCCCTTCGTACAACGATAGCCCTAAGCGCACCCTCTACGTACAGCCACTCATCAAACCCGTTCGTGGGTATATAACAGCCGACCCCAAAAGTCGCACAGGCCTCAATTACTCCACCAATAATCACCTCATCCCCAACCCCATACCTATAAAGCTGAACCATTTGCTCCGCATCTCCATGGGCTTGACTAAAAACGCATATGCATTCAAACCCGTCAATTGGACCAGAGGAATTAAATTCATCTAAGGAGATACAGATAACATTGCGCGGATCGATACGCGCAGCATGTGCAACGAACGTTCCGAGCTCATTCGCGGCCATCTTTCTCTTCAATAGAAAATTAATCACCTGGTAGCCCTCCAAACGTTTAATGCCGCCGCCTTTGTCTCTGCAAGAACTGGATCAGGTTCACTTCCAAGCAATGCAGCGGCAGATGCTGACACGCCACATCGCGAACCGATGACATCCTCCAGCGCCAGCCGGACATCACACTGGAGCCATGGCGCGCTCCCCTCGTCTCGATCTACCGCACATCCCACAGCACGTCGTGCAGCGGGGAAATAATCGGCTCCCGTGCTTTCTCGACGACGGCGATCGGCTCAGATACCTGCAACTCCTGCGGGAATCTCTACTGCATACCGGCTGCCATCTTCACGCCTACGTGCTCATGGACAATCACGTCCATCTACTGCTTACACCACCGGCAACCGGCATGGTTGCTCGCTTGATGCAAAAGCTTGGGCGTCAGTATGTTGGACAGTTCAACGCGCGGCATCGCCGCACAGGAACCCTTTGGGAGGGCCGATATAAATCTTGCCTGGTCGATAGCGAAAGTTATCTCCTGCATTGCTATCGATATATAGATCTGAATCCTGTCCGGGCTCGCATCACAGAGGATCCTCTGTCGTTCTCTTGGTCCAGCGCCGCTGCGAATTGCGGGCACCGTACCGATTCTCTATTGACACCCCATCCAGCGTATATCGCCCTAGGAACCACCGCTGACGCGCGTGCGTCCATCTATCGCGGCATGCTCAAGGAGGCGTTATCGGACGACGATCTCCATGCCATACGGGCCTACTTGCAGCAGCAACGCGCCCTGGGTCGTGACTCTTTCAGAGCCATGGTTGAAGCAAAGACTCGACGCTTCGCAAATATCCGCCCAGCTCACCGACCGGCCCGCGATAAGTGAACCTGACCCCGTTTTATGGTTCGCGGATGCTTGGAGATCAACCAGCTTAACTACCTCCGGCCCTTTATCCAGCTGATGCGGGTGGCGGCGTGAAAAACGTGGGGATACCTCAGTCTCCGGCCCCTTATCGCTCCCGCCTATTCACCGCAATCCCAAGATCGCCTTGAACCGCTCATTCATAGCAACAAAGTCCTCATAGCTGAGATTCGGGTCATTATTGAGAACCAAATAAACCCCATCCATCAGCCGCTTGACCTTTGGAACAAGCCCCTGCAATCGCGAAACAACCTCGTCCGCCCCGTACCCCAGCGCACTCTTACATAGCTCAGCATCCCAATACTGCGCAGGACCAAGCGTATAAATGAATCGACGGCCATCCATATCCACGGATGGGTCTGCCCGAAGCTGATTGAAAATCACATTATTTTCAATCGGGTATCCATTGGATATCATATCCATTATTCCCCCCGGCCTCGTAGTGGAGCGCGTGATATCCATAACTAACAACAGCACGATAGCCATCAAATGCCTCTATCACCTCTGGAAAATTACTCATCAACACATCTGAATAATCTACACCCTTGCTATTAGCCTTAAAACGATAGCTCAGATAATCATCGAATCGAGCACTGTCACTGTTAATAAAATCGTCACCACGATAAATATACTCTCCAATAAACTGCAATCCACGAACAGATAATTTCAGTCCATACGCTGCAACCAATCTGTCCCCACAATCTGGCGCAGGCGGAGGCGCCAACCCCTCAAAGCCCAGGGGACCCGGCACCGCGAGCATTCTGCCCATAACCTCCTGGTGCCGAGATTCAATGCTTTGCGCCTTGATCGCTCTCGCATACACCCACAACTCGATATCTGAAGCACTCATTAGTTCCCGCTCCTGACGCGGACAGTCACTGCATCTCGATACTGCGTTGATCGAATGTATGTTCGTGCAGCATCTGCAACCAAGAACGGGGTCAGGTTCACTTCCAAGCAGTGCAGTGGCAATTGCTGATCCGCCCGACCCATTGACCGACCCGCGACAAGATGACCTGGCCCCGTTTTTGAAAAGACGCCTGGAAGCAAAGACTCGACGCTTCGCGAATGTCCGCCGGCCTACCGGCCAGCTAGCAATAAGTGAGCCTGACCCCGTTTTACATTTCCTGAGCTTGTATGCGGATCCGCTCAGCTACCGGCTCGAGGAAACCACCTCACGTGGCTCACGGCACGCCGATCACGGCTTGCCGTTTGAGAGGGTGTGCGCTGGATCTGCTGTCGGTGGCGTTAAACGACCCTGATCCGAATCGACCAATCACGCCAAGCTAACCAACTGTCAACATACCGTGCCGATCAGTCATCTTCGTTGGCTGCGCGCAATGTCAGCGAATCACAACCGCCCTTGGAAAAGGCGTTCTTGAATGTCGCCTTGATCGAATAGCCATTGACTGGCTGGCAACGAGGCCCCTCAATGCCCTTCACGATTCGACTCGAAAAATCATTAGCCATGTCGACCGGACTGCTGCGACCATTCAGCCACACCCTCCCCAGGTCCTTGCCGTCCGCGATAGAAACGAAACGGGCCTGCATCGATGTCTGAACCCATTCCATGCGACCGCCGCCGCCGTCGGACTGCCCCGTCCTGTAGGACTTGGGCGGAGTCAGGATTACCCGATAAGCAGCCCCGATGTCCTTCTCGGCAGCAAGATCGGGCTCGAAGTTCGATGCATCACTCTCTTTCTCAACATGCAGCAGAACGTGGCGTCCCGTCATCCCAGCAACCTGCCTTTGCAGAGCCATCCACATAAGCGAACACGTCGCCTCACCGGGCGCGCGATCCGCGGCCCCCAGGAAGCCGAGGAATCCCTTCTTGTCCTCAGCACAGGGCAATAGATAGATCGCCGTGGGCGTCAGCGACACGTCCAGTGGAATTGCCGACTTGAGCATCTCCGGGCCACATGCGGAAAGCAGAAGCGCTGCCGGAAGAGCAATCCAACGCACTCGCCTTGTCACTACATCATTACAACTGATCGCACTCCGTCCGACCTTGTAAGAAAGGCCGTTCTCCAAATCGTCCATATACAACCCCTGTTGTTTGCGTCCCACGTTCCTTTCGACCCACAAATGAATCCGACCTGGGCATGATCTCAGTTTGCAGCAGCGCGCTCAGAGACCCGATGCGTTCAAGGCCATGGTTGAAGCGAAGACGCGCCGGTTCGTAAACATCCACCCAGCTCACCGGCCATTTCGCCATAAGTGAACCTGACCCCGTTTTGCCCGACGTTTCGCAAATATCCGCCTAGCTCACCGACCGGCCCGCGATAAGTGAACCCGACCCCGTTTTGCCAGCTGGGTGAGGCTGGTTGATGTTGCTCACGGCACGCCGATTGCGGCGTGCCGTTCTCAGAGAGTCCTTTTCTTTCTACACACCCCATCTCGAATCGGACCGCAACTTCAAAGACAACTCATCCCACCAAACCTTGTACTTATCGTAAGAGCCGTCCAGTCTTGCGGACTCAATTGCGGCATCAACCGAGCTTGAGAATGTCATAAAACATGAACGATCAACATCAACGAGGGCAATAAAATCCATGCCCTGATCGTCCAAACTTTTATAGATCTCTTGCATGCAATCGAAATCCGAAGGCTTAAATGACCTCCGAACTCTTTCCACCAAATAATCAAAGACAAGACCGCCTGACGAAACAATCAAGTCCTTCGATATCAGTATTGAGCCAGCCATGATATCACCTTATCAAAACGATTCTTGCCTGCTTATCCGGCGGAATTTTACTTATTACATCCATCAAGAGAGACTTATTCCCCTCAGTTAGAAAGCGCATATCCATTGACACAATATCAGCCTTGTCCAAGTGATCATTCAATACGTTTCGAAAATTACTCAAATTGGTTTCAAAAAAACGGTTCGTGTTCTCCGCCCTGGCCATATTATCCGGAGTTAACATGAAATCAATGGTTTTCCCTGCGAAAGAACGGGGTCAGGTTCACTTCCAAGCAATGCAGTGTCAGATGCTGACACGCCACATCGCGAACCGATGACATCTTCTCTATTGACACCCCATCCAACGTATATCGCCCTAGGAACCACTGCTGACGAGCGAGCGTCCATCTATCGCGGCATGCTCAAGGAGGCGTTATCGGACGACTATCTCCATGCCATACGAGCCTAGCTGCAGCAGCAACGCGCCCTGCGTCGTGACTCTTTCAGAGCCATGGTTGAAGCAAAGACTCGACGCTTCGCAATTATCCGCCCAGCCCACCGACCGGCCCGCGATAAGTGAACCTAACCCCGTTCTGAATGCGATCTAGTGACGAGGCTTGCGCTCCCATTCCGAGCGCAGCTGACGCAGGCTAACCTCAGTTAGATCCTGGTTTGCAAAGAAGTCGCGGAACATCTCGATCGCCACATTCAGATCCTTGCACACTGTTCGGTCGTCCCACTCATGATCACTAAAATTGGCTGTTCCGCGGAAGGACTCATCACCGGGCTCCCACCATTCCCGTCTATCGCTCCTCTCGGTGAGCGGAGTTGGGCGGTAGTACACGATTCTAAAATTACCAGGATGAGCGTCCATCGTGAGGGTAACGCCAAGCCTAACTCCCCGATCACTTGCGGTTCCTGCGATCAGTTCAACAATTCCGCCAAGCTTATAAGCACGTTCCAATTCGCTCTCAACATGGGACCACACCGGATTGTTGGCCCCCATGCCCGCGCCGGAACCACTTGCGCGCAAAATCAACATTTTTCGACCAAAGGGGGCTGGTTCACTTTCAATCGATGCAGTGACTGATACTGACGCGCCACACCGTCATTCGATGACATTCTCCAACGCCTGCCAACTATCGCAACATACTCAAGGAGGCTTGGATGACGACCTCCATGCCACACGTGTCTACTTGCAGCAGCAACGCGCAGCTGGCCTGCGACTCTTTCAGGGCTATGGTTGAAGCAAGACTCGACACGACACTTCGCAAATATCTCTCCAGCCCATTAGCCGGCCCGCAATAAGTGAACCTGACCCCGTTTTAGAACGCACCCGCCTTGTCACCACATCATTACAACTGACCGCACTCCGTTCGACCTTGTAAGCAAGGCCGTTCTCCAACTCGCCCATATACAACCCCTGTTGTTTGAATCTTGAACTCTTCGTACACAAGAAAATTAGCCCTATGCAAAACGACTTCACTGAACGCTTCAACGGCAGCTATCGGCACGGCGTGCTCGACATGCGCCTGTTCCACGCCTTGAACGAAGCTCGCGAGCACACCGAGCGTTAGATTCCCCACGACAGCCTCGGTGGGCCAACTTCCGCCGAATTCCGCCTTCAAAACGAACCGAAGACCGCTAGGTTTACGTGGCACTGATTTACCAGAAGGTGACACTGGCACAGAATATTTTTTTCAATCATTATTTATTCGATCACTAATTTGCCTCCGTGCCGCCAACCACCAACGCTTATTGCGCTCCATGCCCTTTTTTAGAGATTGAACTCGTGAAAAATCAGCAACTGATTGAGGTAAGCAAGTTTCTCAGCTATGTGCTACGCCACGAACCCCATACCGTTGGCCTGCAGTTAGATCGCGAAGGATGGGGAGCCATCGCGGCGCTGATTGCAGGAGCCAAGACTGCTGGCAAAGAGCTCGATCTGGAACAAATCCGAGCCGTAGTCAACAGCAGCGACAAGAAGCGATTTGCAATCTCAGAAGATGGCCTTCGCATCCGCGCCGTGCAAGGCCATTCGACTGACACGGTTGCTATCAAGTACATCAAGAGAGTGCCGCCAGAATCTCTTTATCATGGCACTGCTTCGCGCTTTCTTGACTCGATCCTCATAAAGGGGCTGCTTCCAGGTCAGCGCCACCATGTGCATCTATCAGAGGATATTTCAATTGCCACGTCGGTTGGTCAACGTCACGGCAAATCAGTTATCTTAAAAATTGAAGCTTTACAAATGCACCATCAGGGCTTCGCATTTTTTCAGGCGGAGAACGGAGTGTGGCTTACAGAGCATGTGCCCGCATCATTCATCCTCCGGACAGAATACTGAAAATCAGATCAAGAACCTACAACTTCTCTAAAAACATCCCCCAAAATGACATTTTTGGAAAAGACTTCCACGGCGATATTTTCTGATAGGAAAATTATGCCAAAATGCTTGACAATCCGCCCATCGTTGAAATGGCTCATCCAGGCACGCGCCCCGTCCGAGTTCGGATACTCAAATAATGCACCTAAATTTTCCTCTTTAACAATTGGCTCTTTTTTAATACCAAGGAGATATGGCCCGGGGAAAGATGCCTTAAAGAAGCTGTGCGCCTCTTGAAAGCGCATATTCCTCTGTAAAACTGAACCATCTTCTCCATCATACGAAATCGAAATAATAAGATCCCCACCCTCAGTGGCCAGGGATACCGCGCTTTCACCGTATGGCGGAAGCCAGTCATAAGGATTAAGTATTTCAAATGCTTGACCCGCTTTCATTATTTACGCCCCTTTGGCATATCTGGTGAGCCTGCAGGAGGCAACTTATTCTTTTTCAACTGTTGCCTTGCTAAATCTTCGAAAGTCTCCCCGTCTCTTCCTGGAACGAGCAGACCCGTTTGATTATTACCATACCAGTCAGATTTAGGAACCCCGGCTCGATCCAATGCTACGGATGTCCTCGTGTTAAGAATGAGCTTGGTTCCATTCATCTCTACGTAATCAACAGGCAATTCGCTCGGCCGTATCGCACCATCTCTGATGGCCTGCGCGAGGTCATCCACAGTTTTAATCGGGCGCCCAGCTAACTGACTGTACTTATAAACGCCTTCTGGGCTAAACGTTTCATTTGCTCGAATTTTTGACTGGGCAAAATTCGCATCTGCCACTAAGCCCGCTTTTGCCTGAGGAACGGCGGAAGGAGTCACAGCATTTGGGGGATCTTTCGGTGAGACACCCTGTCCTAGAGCCCCTTCACCCAAACCAGCCCACACAAGATTTCCCAGCTCTTGACCAACGCCGTGACCAAGACGCATGCCATCCGGCAATCCAGCTGTCTGATCAAATGGAGAGGGCGGCTTCTGTCCAGGACTGAGAGGCCCTTCGTAGCCTCCGGACCAGGGGAGGAAGGAGCGGCCGAACCCTAGAACTGTGCCAAGCTGCTGCAGTCGATTTTGATTTTCCGATTCAGGCATGTGGGCGTACCACATGACCTTGAAGTCCGTCCACAAACTCGTCTCGCCAAAGTATCCTTCTTGCTCAATGCGTCGATCAGTTTTCTGATCTGTCCGCAAACCAGAGGGAACATCCGAGTTCTCAATATATTGCTCGAGAGAACCCATCCCTTTCGCGCACGATGCATCACCGGCCATACAGGCCGTACGCAGCGCAAGGTCTTGTATCGCAGACAGCTGCTCCGCAGCATCTAACTTGTCCTGGCGACATCCTTGATCAGCACCACATTTCTCTAGTTCCTTGTTGAGATCATCAACTTGTGCGTGAGTTAGATAGTTGTACTTCGTTCCGTTCAACGCAGTCGCAGCGCCCGTCGCCCCGCCCACTGCGTCGCCGATCGCGGCACTCCCCAGCTGCATCATCGTCGCAAACTCGGGTGATCCCTTTGTATACCCGTGATCGAGCAGGTATTGCTCCATCGCCGGAATAGCCGCCTGATTGGCCGCCGCACCAATCGCGCCTGTGAGTGCATTGCCGCCACCAAGAGCGGCTACGCCTGCTCCTACAACGCCATGCAACACCGTGCGTTCTTTGCTGCCTTCATCCCACCCCATCTTGCCTGCAAGATCACCCGCAGCGCGGAAACCCACGAGTCCAGCGACCTGCCCGAGCTCCTGCTTCTCCTGTACCTTTTCCTGGTCAAAGATGTGTTTCAGCGCCTGGTTGTCCAGGCTCGGATTTCTATCCAGACCAGATAGATCTTTCACCCCGCTCCGAACATCTATCGTTCCTTGAGCAATGCCAGCCTTCGTCGTACTGCTTTCTTTGTCGTGCTGCGGAACACTCATACTCGGCATGGCACTAAAACTGCCGCCACCACCCGCGCTATAACCACCACTGATACCCACCTGACTGGCGCTATAGCTCGCCTTGTTCTGGATGTCACTAAACGTCAACGACCCCGTACTCAAGAGATTCCGGCTCGGGTCCGCCGCACTCGCAATCACCGCCCCCTTCAGGTCGGTATTGCCACCCACGCTGATCTGATACCCGCCACTTCCAGCCCCAATTCCGCTGACTTCGTTGACGCTCGCATAGTGGCTCTCGATCTTGCCCTGGCTATAGCTGCCCTGCGCACCGGAGCCATAGCCGATGACGACCTTGCCGGCGGCCTGCCACTGCTTGCTGGCGTAATCGTCCGTGTCCTGCTGACTGGCGATATTGAGATTGCCGCCGATGTTGGCGAGGACGGTGTTGCCCTTGGCTTGAGCACCGATGATGTTGGTGTCGTTGCCGCTGATCAGGGTCAACGTGTCCTTGGCGTCGATCACGGTCTCGGCATGCGTCGTTCCATTGCCGTGGGCCTTGCCTTGACCCATGGCAGCTTGCGCGTAAATACCGACACCATCACTGCCGATCTGCAGGCCGATACCGCCGCTGGCGTTCTTGTTCGTGCTGGTGTCGGTGTGCTGCTCGGCCTGACTGAGCAGATTGAGGTTGTTCTTCGCGGCAAGAGCCACGTTCTGGCCGCTGACCTGGCTGCCGACGATGGTCAAGTCGCCGCCGGTAGCGGCGATGGTGACATCGCCCTGGCTGCGAATATGGCTGCCATAGGCCTGCTCATCATGCGTCTCGGCCTTGGCGCTGGCACTGCTACCGCCGATGCCGACCTGAAGGTTGATGCCATTCGCGTTGCCGCCCTTGCCATCCTTGTCGGGCTTGCTTGCCATCTGGCCTTCGTTGCCGCCGCCCATCTTGAGAGCGTCGGATACCTGATACGCCGCCTGCGCCGCATACAACGCCTTCAGCCTGTCGTCCTTGACCTCGCTTCCGCGCTTGGCCGAGTTATAGGCGCCCTGCAACGTCTCAGACAGCGCACCGCCGATACCGACGTTAATACCGCCCTGGCTCATCTTCTGCGTCTGCCGCGCATCCGTTGCGCCCACGGCCGCATCGATGGTGACGTTCTTGCCGACGATGGCCGTGCCGGCCTGGCTGATGACATCGCTGCCGGTGATATGCACGTTGTTGCCGGCGCTCAACGTCACCTTGCCGTTGGTGCTGCCCACGATGCTGCCGGTGTAGCTGGTGTCGCTGACGGTGTTGGTGGTCTCGAGCGTGCGGTTGCCGATGAGCACACTGAAGCCGCCGTTGTTCATCAGCCCGGTGTGACTGGTGCGCGAGCCATGGCTTTCGGTATAGGTGTTCTCGCCCGCCTTGATGTTGAGATCATTGCCCGCCGCCAGCACCACGTCGTGCGTGCCGGCGATCTGCGCCGCCGTGGCATTGATGTCGTGACCGGCGCCGATGGTCACCGTGTCGCCGCTGAGCAGCGTGCCGACGCTGGTGCTCTGCGTGCTGCTGTTGCTGTCGGTACGGCTGCGCCATTCCGGGTCGATGGAGCCGAAGCGCTTGCTGCTGGTGTTGATGTAGCTGGTCGACTTGACGCTCCGGTCGTGCTCCTCGCTATGCACGTCGTGTGCATCCGTGAGGTTCACGTCATGCCCCGCTGCCAGATTCAACGCGCCATCGGCATGCACCTGCGCCGCCTGCGCGGTGAGGTCGTTCCCCGCCACCAGGCTCACGTTGTTGCCGCTGAGGTTGCTCCCCACCACGAGGCTGTCGTGGGTCGCATCGTGCGTGCGGGTGGTCTTGCTGGAGATCAGGTTGCCGCTGGTGGTCTTGGTGTCGCGACTGCTGTCGTGGTTCTCCGTGCCGGCCATCAGATTGAGATCGTGGCCAGCGGCCAGCGCGAGGTTGCCCTTGTCGCTGGTGAGGCTGGCGGCGGTGGCGTTGATGTCGCGGCCGGCGCTCACGGCCACGCCGCTGCTGCCGCTCAGGCTGCTGCCGCGCAGCGTTTCGTCGTAAGTGTTGGTCTTGACGACGGTGCGGCCTTCGAAGGTCTGGTCGTGCGTGGTCTTCGAGTCGGTAACGGCGGCGAGATTGACATCGCGACCAGCGGAGACGGCCAGTACGTCGCCGGCCTTCAGCTGCGTGCCTTGGCTGTTGATATCGCGGTTGGCCGCCACGCTGAGTGCGCCGCCGGCCGTGATGCTGCTGACGGTGTGCGTGGTGGTTTCGACGTAGCCGGTCGCCGTAGTCTGACGCGTGGTGCGGCCGGTGGCCTCCAGATTGAGGTCGCGTCCGGCCAGCAGCTGCGCATCGCGGCCAGCGCTGATCGACGTGGCGGTCGCGGTAAGGTCGCGGCCCGCTGACAAGCTCAGGTTGCC
Source organism: Dyella sp. CR10 (assembly GCF_055814425.1). Lineage (NCBI taxonomy): Bacteria > Pseudomonadati > Pseudomonadota > Gammaproteobacteria > Lysobacterales > Rhodanobacteraceae > Dyella > Dyella sp. CR10. The sequence goes on along the minus strand of NZ_CP185986.1, from coordinate 336,366 downwards.
GCCAGCGGCCACTGGTGCGGCATCGAGCGATAGATCGCGCCCTGCACCGATCGACAGGTTGCCGCCCGCGCTGATCGCACCGGGCTGCAAGCCCTGCAACGCCACGGTGCTCACCGGCGCGCCCGGATTGCCCAGGTTGATCGCGCCCAGCTCCTGCGCCACGTTGAAGCCGGAGCGCACGTCGTTGCCCGCTACGAGACTGACGTTTCCGCCAGCCTTGAGCGTGCCGCCGTTGAGGATGTTCTGCGCGGCGTTGACGCTGAGATTGCCGCCGGCCTGGATGCTGCCGCTGTTGAGCAGATTGGCCGCGGTGAGCTGCGCGTTCTGGCTGGCGGCGATGGTGCCGCGGTTGGTGATGTCGCCATCGGCGGTGAGGATCACGTTCTTGCCGGCGATGGTCGCGCCGCCCGCGGCCAGCTCGCGCGCATGCTCGGCGGAGAGATACACCACCGGCACCAGCACCTGCTGGCCATCCACGGTGGCGTTGACCATCCACACCATGTCCTGCGTCAGGTTGGCCACCTGCGCCGGGGTGAGCGCCACACCCACGCTGAGCTGATACTGCTGCGCCACTTGCACGCCCGCGTCCATCAGTGAGCGGTACTGCGACATGGCGTCGGTGTTGTCGTCGAGGTAGCGGCGGCCGGTCAGCGAGGTGATCTGGTCGAGCACGCTGCGCTGTTCGTAGAAGCCGTCACCCAGGCGCTTGCGGATGCCGCTGGGGTCGAAGCCCAGCTTCTGCATCATGTAGTCGCTGCTGGTGAACTGCGTGTACGAGGTGAAGCGCGGGTCGGTCTCGACCAGGTAGCGGCTGCCTGGTTCGCTGTGCACGGTGTAGAGGCCGGACTGCGGCAAGGTGACGGTCGGGTTGGGGCCGCCGAACCAGCTCACCACCTGCGGCGGCGCCGTCGCCACATCCGACGGGCTGCCCTGCTGCGCCGTTGTCGTACCTTTGGGGTTGCCCTGCTGCGAGGTCGAGGTGCCTGCGGCACTGCCTTGTTGCGGCGCATGGCCCGCATCCACGCCACCGCGCCCCTGCGCGACACCGAGCGCGCCGCCTGCCGTCGCCTGCGGGCCGCTGCCCAGCGCCACATTGCCGGCGCCGCCTGACCCAGCACCGACCTGGCTCACTGTGCCGGGCCCATTGCCGCCCACAGCTTGTCCGCCGACGTTCTGGCCGAGGCCGATGGCATTGCGCACGGGCTGTCCATCGGCACCGACATTGCTGTTGTCGATGGTGTGCGCGGTGATCGAGACGGTCTGACCCGCGCTCATGATCGCGCCGCCGCCCGTGCCGGGGTTGAAGGTCACCCAGGCCGGCGCCGCACCGGGCGCAAGCGAAATATCGGACTCGCTGTTCGAAGTCCCGTAAGTCCAGTACGCCGCGTCGAGCCAGGTGCGGCTGGGACTGGTTACCAGGTGCTGCGAGCGCACCTGCTGCTCCATGGTCGCCTGCACGTGCGCCGTCGGCACGAAGGCGAGATTCTGCACGGTGAAGCCGTTACCGCTGCCGCCACCACCGTTGCCGTCCTGCCCATTGATGGTGAGGTTGCGGCCAGCGGCGATGGTGGAGTTGTCGTTCGTTACCGAGCCGGACAGTGTGATGTCGCCGCCGGCCAGCAGCTGGCCGCGCGCGCTGGCCGAGGCCAGGCGCGTCACCGACACCACTTGATACGTGGTGGTGCCCTGAAAGGTGTTCGGCGAACCGCGGCCTTGCGGATAGCCAATGCAACGGTCGGAACTGAAGCTATGCGAATCGCAGTAGGCCTGCGCCACCGCGAACTCGGACGCGTCAATCACCTGGCTTGCATCCACGTACGGTGGCCGATGCTGCGGGTTACTATCGTTGTAGGCGTAGCGCACCGCTGTCTGCTGCGTGGTGTTGGCAGCTTGCTCGCCGGCGTTGAGCGTGTACTGCTCAGTCTGGAATACACGGCGGCGATTGGTCAGCTGATCCGCCGCCACGCTGATGCTGCCGTCGGCTTCGATATCGCCGGAGAGGTTGGTCACCGCGCGGCTGCGATTGTTGCTGGCGTCGGCGGCGATGCGCAGGTTGCCGAGCGTGAAGATCGATGCATCGCGGTTGAGCAGCGTGTCGCTCACGAACAGATCGATGCTGTTGGTCGCCGCGATCAAGGCGGTCTGGTACGAGCCGGCTGGATTGCTGCCATCGGCGGCCAGGGGGCCGCCGGCGCCCAGATCGGCGCCATTCGTCAGATTGCCCGCGGTGGCCGTGATCGCGCCGCCGATGATCGTGCCGGTATTGGTCAGCGTCGGCGCGCTCAGCGTGATGCTGTCGCCTTCGATGCGCCCTTCGTTGCTCAACGTGCCGCGCGCGTTGAGCGTGGTGCCGGCGCTGTTGATGCCGGCGCCGGCGGCGTTGTCGATGTTGTAGGCGTTGACGGTGAGGTTGCGCACCGCCTGCAAGGCGGCGCCGTAGGGGTTGGCGAAGCTGCCGCCGAGGTTGAGCGTGAGGTCGCGGTTGGCTTTCAGCGTACCGCCGTTGTTGTTGTAGTCGCCCGGCAGGGTGAGGGTGAGGTCCTGCCCCGCCACGGCGCGGCCGTTGCCGCCGAAGCTGCCCAGGTTGAGGCTGAGGTTGTACTGCGCGGCGAGATCGCCGCCGTTGTTGTCGATCGACGCCAGCGCCAGGCCGACGCTGCCGCCCGCGCTGAACGCGCCGCTGGCATTGCCCAGCGTGGCGCCACCGTTGTTCCAATCAAGATTGCCCGCCGCATAGGTGGTGCCGCCGGCGTTGCTCATGCTGCCAAGGCCGAGCGCGAGATTGCGGCCGGCGACGAGATGGCCGCTGCCGCCGTTGTCAAGCCAGTTGGCGTTGAGCGTGACGTCGCCTTGGCCGCCGAGCGTGCCGCCCTGGTTGCCGATATTGCCGCCGATGCCGAACGTGGTGCTGCCGGCGCCCGCATTGGCGAGTCGGCCGCCGGTGTTGTCCAGGCCCGAGCCGTTGATCGTCAGCGTGGCATTGCCATCGCCGGCGCCTGCTTCGATGCGGCCGCCGCGGTTGCTCAAGCCACCGGCGCTGGTCGCGCTGAGCGACGACAGCGCCTGCAAGGCGCCGCCATCGTTGACCAGCGAGCCGTCCCCGCGCACCGACAATGCACTGCCCGCGTAGATCTGCCCCGCGTTCGCGAGGCTGGCGCCACGCACGGTTACCGCGCCATTACCGCCGATGAAACCGCCGGTGCCATTGACCAGCGCGCCGCCCACGGCCACGTTCATCGCGCCGACGCCGGTGCCTTTGAGGAAGCCACCGGTGTTGTCGAGCGATCCGGCGCTCACGCCCAAGCTCGCGCCTTGCACCGTGCCGCTGCGGTTGGTCAGCGCCTGATTGACGGTGAGGCTGACGTTGCGCCCGGCGAGTGTGCCCTGCGTGTTGTCGAACGCCCCCGCGCGCACCGTGGCGTCGCCGCTCGCGCCCAGGCTGCCGCCGGCATTGCGCAGCGTGCCGTCGGCTTGCAGGTTCAATGCGCCGTTGCCGGCGATCTGCCCGCCATTGCCATTGAGGTCGCCGGTGGTGGCGATGCTCAGCAAGCCGCTGCCAGCATGCAGGATCGAGCCGCCGGTGTTGTCCAGCGTGGTGGCGCCCAGGGTGAGATTGCCCGCATTCACGGCGAGGCGGCCGTACGCGTTATCGATAGCGCCAGCCAGACGCCACGTCAGATCGCCAGCGCCGCTCTGGCTGATGCTGCCGTAACGGTTGACCAGGTTGCTCATCTGGAATGCCAGCGTCTGCGCGCTAAGCTTGCCGCCCTGCGCGCTCGTGCCACCGCCATTGATCAACGCTCCAGGCGTGGTCACGTTGAGCGCGCCATTGGCGGCCAGATCGCCACCCGCGTTACTGATATCGCCCTGCGTGGCCGTGAGGGTCGCGTTGCCGCCCGCGCGCGTCTGACTGCCAGAGAGATCGATGGATGCGCCATTGAGCGTGATGTCGCCGCCGGCCAGATTGCGGCCATGCGCACCAAGCGCGCCGCTGGCGCTCAACGTGAGGAGGCCGCTGCTGCCGAGATTGCCGTCACCCTGCAAGCCCGCGGCGAGCGTGCCTGCACCGGCAAAGCTGGCTGCACTGAGCGTGGTATTGCCGGCAGCGGCTAGCACGCCATCGTTGCGCAGCGCGCCGCTGACATTCCACGTAGCGCTACCGAGCGCGTAGATGCTGCCGCTGTTGGCCGCGTCGCCGCGCACGGTCACGCCGAGGTCGGCGCCGCTGCGCAGGCTGCCGCCGCTGGTCAGACTGGCCGCATCCACCGCCACGCCCTGTCCGCCGTAAAGCGTGCCGGCGTTGCTCAATGCGCCGCCGAGGCGAAGCGTGCTCTGCTTCGTGCCGTACAGTGTGCCGCTCGCCTGATTGTCGATGCCGCCCGCGCCGGCGATGGAGAGATTCGCGCCGGCCTGGATCACGCCGGCATTGCTCAGCTGGCCGGAGGTGTCGCTCGTCACGTCGCCCGCAGCGAGCAGCTGACCGCCGGATTGATTGTTCAACTGCGCATTGCCGCTGAAAGACAACGCGCCACCGGCCTGCACGCGGCCGCGGTTGGCCACGCTGGCCGCCTGCACGAAGGTATCCGTGCCGCTTTGCGTCTGGCCGCTGTTGTCGATGCTGGCGCTGGCGAGCGTCAAGGCTTGACCGGTGACGATCTGGCCGCTGTTGGCCAGGCTCTGGCCGGCGGTGAGCGCGGTGTTGCCGGTAGCGCTCAGCGAGCCGAGATTGCTCAGCGTAGTCGCTCCGATGACGACATCGCCGGCATCGGCCTGCATCGCGCCGCTGTTGCTGACGTCGCCCTGTACCGTGATGGCCACGCCGCGCTTGGCCTCCAGCGTGCCCGCATGGGTGAAGCGGGTCGCACCGATCGCGATGTCCTGGCCCGCGTAGATGTCTCCGCCGGCGAGCGCCTGCAAGGTGCCGGCCTGCAGACCGAGCTTGCCGTCGATGGCGTAGAGCTTGCCGCTGTTGCTGAGCGTGCCGTCGCCACGCAGCGCCAGGTCATGCTGCGCCTGGATCGCGCCGCTGCTGGTGAGGCTGCCGCTCGCGCTCGCGCTCAGATCGCCACCGCTGCGCAGCACGCCGGTGTTGTTGATGTCTGCCGCGGTCAGCGTTGCGGATGCGCCGCCGTAGGCCATGCCCGCGTTGGTGAACGCCTGGCCGATCGCGACATGCAGGTTGCCCGCGGCATAGAGTGTGGCGTTCGCCAGGTTGCTCAATGCGGAGGCATGGCTCAGATCCAGATCGGCGCCCGCCTGCAGTACGCCGGCATTGGACACGGTGCCGGTCTGCGCCAGCGTCAGCGCGCCATCGGCGAGCAGCTGCGCGCCCGCGGCATTGCTCAGGTCGGCGCCGGCGACATTGCCCTGGCCCTTCGCATAGAGGCTGCCGGCGTTGGTGATGCTGCCGGCGCTGAGCATGAGATCCGCACCGCTCTGCACCTGGCCGCCGCCGCGGTTATCGAACGAGGCAGCGGAGAGCGATAGATTCTGCCCGCTGACCATCACACCGCCGTTGCGCGCGGTCTGAGCCGCCTGCAGTTGCAGATGACGGATCGCGCTGAGCACACCGCCGTTGTCGAGCGAGCCGGCGGCGACGATCAAGTCCGACTGATCCGCCTGCGCCTTGCCGGTGTTGGCGAAGGCGCCGTCGATGCGCAGATTCGCGCCCTGCTTCGCTTCCACGCCGCCGGCATTGCTCAGCGAGCCCGCGTGAAGATCCACGTTAGTCGCGCCATAGATATCGCCGGTGCTCTCGTTGGTGAAGGCGCCGCTCACCTGCGCGGTCCAGCCGCCGCCCAGCGCATAGAGCTTGCCGCGGTTGGCGAGATCGCCTTGCGCGGTCAGCGCCAGGCCCTGCCCGCCCTGCACCGTGCCCGCGTTGGTCAGGCTCGCGCCGTTCAATGTCACCGCGCCGTTGGCCACCACGGCACCGGTATTGCCCAGCGCCTGTATGGCGGTCAGCCCGAGCTGGCCGGTCGCGCTCAAGGTGCCGCTGTTGTCGATCTTGCTGCCGGCCTTCGCGGTGAGATCGCCGGCGTCGGCCTGCGCCTTGCCGCTGTTGAGCAGCGCTCCGCTGCTGTTGAGCGTGAGCGCTTGCCCGGCTTCGAGCGCGCCGGCGTTGGCGATGGACGCGGCCTGCAGATTCACGGCACCGGCACCGTAGATGTCGCCGCCGCTTTCGTTGGTAAAGGCGCCCCCTGCCTGCGCGGTCCAGCCGCCACCCAGCGCATAGAGCTTGCCGCGGTTGACGAGCGCACCCGGCGTGGTCAGAGCGAGGCCCTGTCCGCCCTGCGCCGTGCCTGCATTGGTAAGACTGGCACCGCTCAACGAGAGCGCGCCATTGGCGACGATCGAACCGGTATTGCCCAGCGCCTGCGCGGCGCTCAGGCGTACCCCGCCGGTCGCGCTCAGCGTGCCGCTGTTGTCGAAAGTGGCACCGGCCTTGGCGGTGAGATCGCCAGCGTCGGCCTGGGCCTTGCCGCTGTTGAGCAGCGCGCCGTTGCTGGTGAGCGTCAGCGCTTGCCCCGCTTCGAGCGCACCGGCGTTGGCGATGGACTCGGCCTGCAAGTTCACGGCACCGGCACCGTAGATATCGCCGGCGCTCTCGTTGGTGAAGGCACCGCCTGCTTGCGCCGTCCAGCCGCCGCCCAGCGCATAGAGCTTGCCGCGATTGACGAGATCGCCCTGCGCGTTGAGCGTCAGGCCTTGCCCGCCCTGCACGGTGCCAGCGTTGGTGAGGCTGGCGCCGTTCAAGCTGATCGCGCCGTTGGCGACGATCGAACCGGTGTTGCCCAATGCCTGCACGGCGTTCACGCCGATGCCGCCAGTCGCGCTCAGCGTGCCGCCGTTATCGAAGGTGGCGCCTGCGTTGGCGGTGAGATGGCCGGCGTCCGCCTGCATCTTGCCGCTGTTGAGCAGCGCGCCGCTGCTGGTGAGCGTCAGCGTCTGGCCCGCTTCCAGTGCACCGGCATTGGCGATCGAGGCGCCTTGCAGGTTCACCGCGCCCGTGCCGTAGATATCGCCGCCGACAGCGTTGCTCAGCGCGCCGTTGGCTTGCAGCGTCAGGCCACCGCCTTGCGCCTGCACCTGACCGCTGTTGCTCCATGCGCCGCCGCTGCTCAGCGAGATGCCATTGCCGCCATAGACCACGCCGCTGTTGGCGATGCCGTTGGCGTTCGCATTCAACGCGCCACCCGCCGCCAGCGTCCCGCTGTTGCTCAATGCCTGCGCGGCCTGGATGGAAAGATTGCCCGCCGCGGTGGTCTTGCCGGCCAGCGTCACCTGGCCTGCGCTATTGAGCACCAGGTCGCCGCTCTGCGCTGCGATCTGGCCCTGGTTGTTCACGCCCAGGCCCGCGTCGGTGCCGACCAGGCGGATCACGCCCGCGTACATGCCGCCGATGGCCGACACGTCCAGCGCCACGGCGGGCGAAGCGCCCGCGTTGCTCAGGTTGTGCGCGGCGAGCGTCGCGTAGTCGACATCGTTGGCGCCGGTGATGACGTTGAGCTGCTTCGCCCACACGCCTGCATTGACGGCGACGGCGCGCGCGATCAGGTCGACGCGGTCGATCGTGCTGCCGTCGAGGCCCGTGCCGTTGATGGCGATGCTGCCGCCGGTCACGTGCAGGCCTTGCAGCGAGCCATCTGCACCGAGGATCGGCGTGCCGGTGGTGAGTACGCCGCGCGGCGTGTTGATGAAGCCGCAACCGGTGCAGCTGATGCCGTTGGGGTTGGCCACGATCACGTCGGCCGCGCGCCCGCCTACTTCGATGGCGCCGTTGAGCTGGCTGGGCAGCGTGGAGGTGACTTCGTTGAGGATCAGCCGTGCGGACTGGCCGTTGGCGAGGTTCGGATTGCCGTAGATGAAGCCGGCCAGCTGCGTGCTGACCACGCCGCCGCTGTTGTTGAGCACCACGCCGCGATTGTCGACGTCGAACTGCTGGAAGCGGTTGTGCGAGAGGCCCGAAGCGTTTGGCGCGGCGATGTTCACCACCGGCACGCCGTTGGCCGCCTGTACGACGCCCGTGGATGTGCTGCCGTCCGGATGCTGCGGCGGCGCGCTCTGCGCGTGGGCGTAGGGCAGCCCCATCGCCATGGTCAGCGCCGCCCACAGGGCCTGGCGACGGAAGGCGCGCGAACGGTCGGCGCGGGAGGAACGGAAAGAGACGTCCATCATGGTGTCGGTCCTTGTGATTTCCCTGCCCGCGCGCAATGCGCCGGCACACTACGCTTCGATCAGAACGAGTAGATCCACTGCATGCCGGCGGCGGGCCGCCGCGACTTCAGCCCATCGGGATGCTGCATGGCCCAGCCCGCAAACAGGTCCCAGCTCAGGCCCCAGCGCTCGCCGCGCAGGCCGAGCACGGCGCCGCTGACGACGTGGCTATCCAGGCCCGGCGTGGGTGCGCCGCCCGCGCGGCCGACATCCACGCCGCCGTACAGCGAGGCGCCGCTGCCGCCGAGCGGCCAGGCCACGGTGTTGCGCCAGTAGTAACCGTGAGGGCCGCCGATCGTGTTCTCGCCATCGAAACCGCGCACGGTGTAGCGGCTGGCGATGGTGAGGTAGTCCTCGGCGTACACAGTGTCGCCGGTAGCCTGCGCGCGCAGTTCGGAGGTCCATAGCCACTGCTGGCCGACCGCGTGGAACGGCAGGTTGAAGCTGGCGTCCAGCGTGAGGATGCGCGCGCGGAAGGTCGGCGTGCCCTGGCCGCCGCGCTCCCATTGGCCGTCGAACCACGGCACGTTGCGGCGGTAGCCCAGGCGCAGGTCGAGCTGGCCGTTGCCGATATAGCGGCGATGCGTCACCGCCAGTTCGGCGGCGCGGGTCTGCCGGCGCTGCGTCTCGATCTCGGTGCCGTCGACATAGCTGTGCGCCTGGCGGCCGCTGAGGGTGACCTGCACGGCGGTCTTGCTGCTGGCGTCGCGCTGGATCAGGCGGGTGACGCTGAGCGTGTTGGTGCGCGACTTGCCGGTGAAACTGAAGGTCTGCAGCGCGCCGGTGACCGGCTGGCGATAGCCGTAGGCATTGGTGGACGCGCTGACGGTCCAGTAGTCCCACGGAAAGCTGTAGTTGAAGTTGGCGCCGTGCGTGCCGCGCTCGCCGCGGTCGCGGCCGACCGAATGCGTGGCGCCGGCGACGAACATGTCGTTGAAGCCGAAGGGCTGATCCAGTGCGAGATTCACGCCGCCCTGCTCGCGACCGGTGGAACGCGAACCGCTGTCGTCCTGGTTGAGCGTGACGCGCCAGGGCTTGCCGCGCGTCACCGAAAGCACCAGGTCCGAGGTGCCCGGTGCGTCGCCGGGTGCGATGTCGATCTTCACGTCCTGCGACGGCACGCGCTTCATCTGCTCCAGGCCCTGCTCGATCGCGCGCAGGTTGAGCAGGTCGCCGGGACGCAGCGGCAGCGCGCTGCGCCAGTTCGCCTTGGCCGAGCCGTCGGCGAAGCGCACCTTGCCGACCGTGCCGGCAACCAGGATCACGCGGAAGGTGCCCTGGGCGAGGTTCTGCTCCGGCGTCACCAGCTTGGTGGTGACGTAGCCGCGCGACAGGAGCAGGTCCGAGGCGCGACGCACGATCAGCTGTAGCCCCTGCTGGCCGACGCACTGCCCCGCGTAGCGGTCGAGGTAATCCTGCACGAAGCCGAAGGCATCGCTGCGCGGACCGTCGAGCGTCAGCTTCTCCAGCCGGAAACACGGCGTTTCGTCCGGCAAGTCCGTATGGCGGAAATCGGTGGCCAGTTCCGGCTGCAGGCGCACGTCCGGCGCCTCGCGCCGCTGCTCGCGCTCTCGCGCTTCGCGCTGGGCGCGCTCGCGCTGTTCCTGCTGCTGGTCGGGTGAAAGTGTGGCGGCGTTCTGGGCCAGCACGTGCGCTGGCGCACACATGGCCAGCGCAAGCATGCAGCTTGCCCGCAAGCGCCGTAAGCCGGCGCGGCTTGATGCGTTCCCATCCATGGAAGAAGTCCCCTGTAGACGTGCCGGCGGCGAGAGGGAACCGCAGGCATGCGCAAAATAGTAGCAGCTGGGAATCGACGCATTCCATCCGGGTAGATGGGCGCCTGGTTCGTCCACAGGGTCGGCAGGGAGGGGGAAAACTTTAGGGGTGCGAGCAAGGGGCTCGCCTCAGTGCGGGGTTCCGGTGGCGCTTTCTCGAGCACCCGCCCCTCACCCCGCCCTCTCCCGGCGGGGAGAGGGAGAAGTGCGGGGATCCCCGCAAGCAGCCAGGAGCATGTCGCGCTGCCGGATGCCGCCGCTTTCGAGAGGGCTCCCGATCTTCCGGGAGCCCTGGCGCATCGGATGATCAGGCCCCGCGGGGAGGCCGGCTACATCCCATCAGAACGTATAGCGCAGCGTCGCCTGCACCGACCAGCGCGATTGGGCGCGGTCGTCTTCCAGCACATAGCCGCCGCTGTTGAAGTTGCCGTTCTTGTCGGTGGGCAAGGCATAGACGTACTTGCCGGTGGCCGGATCGACACCGGCGAAGTTGGCGAGGCTGCGCATGTAGGGATAGCCCACGTCGCGCACCTGGCCCCAGCGCTTGTTGACCATGTTCAGCACGTTGAACAGATCCAGCCGCACCTCGCCCTTGTTGCCCTTGAACAGGCCAGGGATTTCCTGGCGGAAGGCCAGGTCCAGCTCGTTCACCCACGGCGAGCGCGCGCCATTGCGGCCGGCCACCTTGCCCTGGTGCTCGCGCAGGTAATCGTCGCGCTGGATGAAGGCATAGAACTGATCAATCGCCTTCTGCGTAGTGCCCTTCTGGAACTGCACGTCGCCCACGTTCGGGATGTACATCAGCCCCGGCGGCGCGGACAGGCCCGCCGGCTTGATGCCGCTGACGTCATTGCCGAACACCCAGCTGTACGGCTGGCCGGTATGGCCGTCGTAGAACGCGCTGATGCTGGTGGCGTAGTCGCCGAAGAAGCGGTGCTGCCAGGTCAGCGAGGCGATCACGCGGCGCGCGATCTCGAAGTTGCTGTGGCTGGCCTTGTCCGCGTTGGGGTTATAGACGGCATCGTTGGCCCAGGTGCTCGCGGCCACCTTCTCGTTGCCGGAGCTGACATCCGTGGAGCGGCCGAACACCACGCCGAGCGAGCCGGACCAGTCGGAGTCGGCGGTGAACGGGCGGCTCAGCTTGAGCGTGAGGTAGTCGGCCGAGCCGTTGCGAGTGTTGCTCAGATAGATCACGTTGCCGAAGCGCGGATCGCGGTTGGCGCGCGCAGCCGCGCAGCTGCGGTCCGGCGTGGCGCACAGCGACTGGCCGGTGGGGTTCTTGCCGGTGACCAGGAAGGCGTTCGGGTCGGTGGTGTTCCAGTAGCTCGAACGGCCGTCCGGCAGCACGCCGTTGGCGCGGCCCAGATTGATGTCCTGGAAGTACACGCCGTCGCGCGTGGACAGGTGCTCGACCTCGGCGGTGAACACGGTGCTCCACCACGGCAGCTGGCGATCGAAGCCCAGGCTCATCTTCCACACCGACGGCATGCGGAAGCGCGCGTCGGTCACATCCACCTCCGGCGAGCCGCCCTTGCGCGCGCCGGCGGGGATCAGCGGATTGTTCGGATCGGCCGAGAAGCCCGTGCCGTTGGACGCCGAATAGCTGGTCAGCGCCACGCCGTTGTTGGTGTACGGATTGGACAGCCACACGCCCGGAGGCGCACCTTCGGACAGGCCCACGCCGCCGCGCAGCTGCATCGCGCGCTCGCCGTCGAAGTTGTAGTTGAACGAGATGCGCGGCTCGAACAGGCCGTTGCCGTCGAAGGTAGCGTTGTTCGGCGTCCCCGGATAGGACGCATTGAATGTCGGGTTCGCCAGCGGTGTGCTGCTGACCTTCGGCAGGTCATAGCGGAAGCCGTACTGCAGCGAGAGGTTCCCGATCTGCCAGGTGTCCTGGGCGAAGAAGCCCCACTGGTTGAGCGTCCAGCGCGCCGCGATGCTCTGCAGGTCGCCGTTGGTCGGGCGGAACACGCTGTACTGGAACCAGTTGCCGGCGGCGAACGCGTCGATGCTGGGGAAGGTATAGGCACCGAACTCGGTGCGGCCGAACAGGTTGTAGAACTTGTCGCGCTGGAAATCGAAGCCCACCTTCACGCTGTGGTCGCCCAGCGCCCAGGTACCGGCGAAGAAAGTGTTGAGGCTCTTGATGTTCAGCACGTTGTAGTGACGGAACTCCTCCTCGCCCAGGTACACGCTCGGGCCGGTGATGGTGCTGCCGCTGATGCTGCCATTGGTGAACACGCGCACCTGCGGCTGCTGCGCGAACGGCACCGGCGTGGCGTCATAGGTGGTGTACGACACCGCCGCCTCGGTGGAAAAGCTGTCGGTCCAGGCGTCGTACGCATTGAGCACGTACTGCTTGCTTTCGCGGTGCTTGGTGAACCAGTAGCTGGAGAGGCTCAGGCTCGGCGTCGTGGATGAGGTGCTGTAGCCGTTGAGATTGGGCTGGGTGCTCTTGACCCGGTCGAAGCGGAAACTCAGGCGGTGGCCGTCGGCGACGTTCCAGTCCAGCTTGAACAAGGCGCGCTTCTCGTCCTGATCGGCGCCGGCGGCGTTGACCACGCCGGGCTTCATGCCCAGTTGGCCGGCGATCTGCGCGATGCGGTCGATATCCGCCTGCGCGATCGGCACGATATTGCCCTTGCCGGAACCGAGCGGGCCGAAGTTCGGCGCCGCCGCAATCGTCTTGGACTCTTCGACATTGGCGAAGAAGAACAGCTTGTCCTTGATGATCGGGCCGCCGAAGGTGGCGCCGCCGGTCCACTGGCGCTTGAAGCCGGTGAACTGGTTGCCGGCACGGTCCTCGCCGACCCAGCCGTCCGCATTGCGGTAGGCGTAGTAGGCCGAGCCGTGGAAATCGTTGGTGCCGCTCTTGGTGACGATGTTGATCGCCGCGCCGACGGCGCGCTTGTTCGCCACGTCGTAGTTGGCGGTGGAGATGTTGTATTCCTCGATCGCATCCAGCGCCACCGGCTGGTTGAGCGCCGGCAGGCCGTTGTCTTCCAGGCCGAACGAGTCGTTGGTCGGCACCGCGTCGATGCTGATGTTGTTGTAGCGGCTGTTCTGGCCGAGCGCGGAAATCTCGCCCTTGCTCTTGTTGGTGACCGTGATCATCGGGTCCATCCGCGCGATGTCCTGGATCGAGCGGTTGGGGATGGGCAGTACCTTCAGCTCGCGCTGCGACACGTTGGTGCTGATGCCCTTGGCGTCCGGCTGAAAGATCTGCGCCATCGCCACGGCGTCGCTGTTGGCGCTGACCTGCACACCCTGCAGATTGGTGGCGTTGGCCGCGGCGGCACCCATGCTCAGGTCCAGCGAGGTCTCCTGCGCCAGCTGCAGGTAAACGCCGTCCTTCTCGCCGGAGGCCTGGCCGTCCTTGCTCACCGTGATGTCGAACGGACCGCCCACGCGCAAGCCCTGCGCCTTGTAGCGGCCGTCGCCGTCGGTGACGACCGCCTGCGTGGTGCCGGAGGGCACGTGCACGATCTGCACGCGGGCACCGGCGACGGGCTGGCCGCCGGCGTCGAGCACGCGGCCGCTCAGCGAGGAGGATGTGTTCTGCGCGAAGGCCGGAGCGGCCAGCAGCGAAGCAATGACGAGCGGCAACAGCCGCGCGCGCGGACTGACTTTCATGTCGTTTCCCTTTTTCCTTGGGCGGACCTGCGCCCGCCACCCCAGAAGGCCGCCCCAAAAACGGGCGGCGAAAGCGGCGCAGATTAGAACGGCTTTGTGACGGCGCAGTGATGCGCCGGTCACACGGCGGAATACAGGCGCCGTCCCCTTCGGGAGGGGGGATGAAGGGCGCCACTGCCTTCCCCGTCCGGAAGAAAAGCCCCTCGCATGGAGACTGTCGATCAGGCCAGCGAGCTACCACTCATAGCCGACGGCAATCGCAGCTCGAACCGCGCTCCACCCAGCGGCGAGTCGCCAGCCTGCAGTTCGCCACCCTGCGCGCGGACGGCACGCAGGGCGATCGCCAGCCCAAGGCCGACGCCGCCGGTATCGCGATCGCGACTGCGGTCCAGGCGATGAAAGGGTTCGAAGATCGCCTTGCGATCGTCCGGCGCGATGCCGAGGCCGTTGTCGTCTACGCGGATCCGCAACGCGGCGCCTACAAGGTCGGCCGCAATGACGATGTGCCCGTGCCCATAGCGCATGGCGTTCTTCACCAGATTGATCAGTGCGCGCGCGGTAAGGCGCGGGTCGCAGATCACTTGCGGCGAAGGAAGGTCCAGCCTCACCGCGCACTGCGCGTCCAGCAATTCCATTTCCAGCGCCAGCCCGCCGACCACACTGTCGATCAACTCGCCCAGGTGCACCAGGCTGCGCTCAGGTGTGCGGCCAGGCTGTTCGAGCGCACCGTAGGAGAGCAGTTCGGCCACGAGCTGGTCCAGCTCCGCCACGTCGCGTGCCAGCGCGTCGGAATGGCGCTGTCGCTCTTCGTCGGTGCGCGCGCCGCGCAGCAGCGCCAACCCGAAACCGAAGCGCGCGATCGGCGTGCGCAGCTCGTGCGAGATCGCATGGATCATGTCGTTCTGGGTAGACACCAGTATCTGGATGCGCGCGGCCATGCTGTCGAAGCGACGCGCCAGCGGCGCAATGCTGGAACGCTCAGACAGACCTGCGCGCACCTGCAGCTGGCCCTGGCCGAAACGATCCGCGGCGGCGCGCAGCCGCTCCAGGTCGAGCCAGTGCGGCCGCAGCCACAGGAACAGGCCGCCGAACAGAACGCCGGCGATCATCAGCCAGGCGATCGCCTGAAACAGGGTCACCACCAGCTCCGACGGCGCCGGCTTGCCGATGAGCAGCATCCGGCTGGGCGGCAGCGCGGCCGCCACTTCGCCCGAAGCGCGCGTCACTACCAGGCCGCGATCCAGCACCAGCGCTTCTTCGGCGTCCGGCGCCCAGGTCCCGCGCGGCACCAGCTTGAAATCGATCAGCGGCAGTGGTGCACGTCGCGCCAGCAGGCCGTTCTCGCGCCGGTCCTGCGGCAAGGCCAGCAACTGCTCGCGCGCCAGGTACAGCGAGGTGCGGACGTTGTCTGCGTCCGTCCCGCTGTCGCCGAACACGAACAGCCGCTGCATGCCCGGCACGACCGCCAGCGCGCACACCAGCACCGCCAGCACCACCAGCAGGTACAACTTGTAGAAACTGCGCAACATGGCAGCCTCAGTCCTCCCACGCATACGGGTTGAACAGGTAGCCGCGACCCCACACGGTCTTGAACTTCTGCGGCTCCTGCGCCAGGTCGTCGAAACGGCGCCGCAGGCGAGACACGCCCGCGTCGATGCTACGGTCCAGGCCGTCGAATTCGATGCCGCGCAGGCGCTTCATCAGGTCGTCGCGGCTCAGCACCTGGCCGGGGGCATGAGCGAAGGCCAGAAGCAGGTTGTACTCGCTGGTTTTCAGATCGACCGGGAGCTCCTTCCAGCGCACATCGCGCGCTAGCTCGTCGATCGACAGATGGCCGAAGACGAGTCTCGAAAACCTAGTCTCTTCCTTCGGCGATGGACGCTCGGCACCGCGGCGCATGATCGCGCGCAGCCGCGCCAGCAGAAGGCGCGGCTCGACCGGCTTGAGCACATAATCGTCCGCGCCGATCTCCAGGCCCGCTACCTGGTCGATGGTGTCGGCACGCGCGGTGAGCATCAGGATCGGCCGATCGGTGAACTGGCGCAGCAGGCGGCATACCTCCACGCCATCCATACCCGGCAGCATCAGATCCAGCACGACCACGTCCGGATCGATCTGGCGAAAGCTGGCCACGGCGGTATCGCCGCGCCCCGTGACGTGCACATCGAATTCGTAGCCGGAGAGAAACTCCTGGATCAGCAGCGCCAGGCGTCTGTCGTCCTCGATGAGCAAAAGCTTGTGCATGGCGGGGCCGGGCAAAAAAGAACGGCGCAACGTAGCACCGGCGCCGCCCCCCCGACAACGCAATGGCGCCAGGTGATTTGTGCATATTTGTGCAGCGGCGGAACGCCGGTTACACAAATGCACAATCTCGCGCACATCTTCCACAGCCTTGGACCGCCTGCGCTTCTTAGGATCGCCGCTCCCCACTCGGAGTGCCCCATGAAGAAGAACCGTTCCATTGCTCTGGCCACCCTTCCCGCGTTCCTCGCCGCGCTGAGCTGCGCCACGCACGCCGAGACGAAACAAGCCGACATTGAGCCGGCTTCGCGCTTTGCCTCCGAATCAGCCTATGTCGGCGGCGGCGCCGCGTATGCGCCGCGCTATGCAGGCAGCAAGGACTATCGTCCCATGCCGCTGATCGAGGCCTCGGTACTGTTCCAGAACGGCATCTTCGCCGATACCAGGCAAGGCTTCGGTTACCGGCTGAAATTCTCCGAGAGCTTCTACGCCACCGCGGCTTTGGGCATGGACCCCGGACGCAAGGACAAGGACGATGTGGCGCGACCCGGTGCCGACTATCTACGCGGCATGGGCGAGATCAAGGCCACCGCGCTGGCGAACGTCGGGCTGGGCTACCGCTTCGGTGACCGCGCCGATCTTGTCGTACTGGCCAGCAAGCCACTGGGCCATGCCGAGTACGGCATGAGCGCGCACCTGGTCGGCAGCGTGGTCGCATGGCGCGGCGGGCGCGACAGCATCGATCTGAGCGGCGCGCTGGATGCGGGCAATCGCCAATACAACCAGACCTACTTCGGCATCAGCGCCGCACAGGCCGCGCGCAGCCGCTTCGCGGCATTCAAACCTGGCAGCGGCCTGTACGCGGCCTCGGCCAGCGCAACCTGGACCCATCAGTTCGACGCGCACTGGTTCACCCGCGCATCGCTCGCCGCCACCCGCTATATGCGCAATGCCGGCCGCAGCCCCATCGTTCAGGAGCGCACCAACTACGTGGCAGCCCTGTCCCTGGCCTACCGCTTCTGAGTCGAGGGAGAGCGTCGATGACATCTGCAAACACCTGGCGTAGCGGTCTGCTGGCCGCCCTCGCCCTGCTCGCCGGCTGCGCCGAGCATCCGCCTATGCACGAGGGGCGGCGTGACATTCTCACCTGCAGCAGCGAAGCCTACGGCATGCGGCATTGCGCGGCGGACGGACGCGTGTTGCGTGTTCGTCTGTGGCGGCGGCTGTCCGAGGCCGACTGCGACTACCGTGAAAGCTGGGGCTGGAACCGCGATGGTGTCTGGGTCGACCGGGGCTGCCGGGCGGAGTTCGAAGTGATCACACGCTAGCTCCGGCCCTGCCGGCGCGGCTGGATTCCGGGCGCGTGACACGCCGTGCGATGCTAAGCGCTACGCGATACCGCGCCTTACGGGAAGCCGTCGCCTTGTCGTTCTTACGCCTGTACATGCGCGTGCTTGGCCTGCTCGCCCCCGAGCGCAACCTCGCCATCACGCTGGGGCTGGCCAACCTCGCGCTGGCCGGCGTGTTCTTCCTGGAGCCGGTGCTGTTCGGCCGCGTGGTGGACGCGCTGGCAGCGCCGTCCTCCGCCGCGGCGCCGCGGTTGATCGGATGGTGGGCGGCGGTGGGCTTCGGCGGCGTGCTGGCCGGGGTGTGGGTGTCGCTGCATGCGGACCGCCTCGCGCATCGCCGGCGGCTGGCGGCGATCGCGCTGTTCTTCGAGCATGCCTCGGCGCTTTCGCTCGGCTTCCACAGCGAACATCACACCGGCCGGCTCGCGCGCATCATGAACAACGGCGTGGGCAACCTGTTCGGATTGTGGCTGGGCTTCTTCCGGGAACAGCTGGCCACCTTGCTGGCGATCCTTGTGATGGTGCCGCTGGCGCTGTGGATGAACTGGAAGCTGGGCCTCCTGATGGTCGCGCTGATGCTCAGCTTCGCGACCTTCAACGCGGTGGCGGTGCGCCGCACGCAGCACGCGCAGGGCGAGGTGGAGGAGCTGCACCACGAGATCGCCACGCGCGCAGGCGACGTGTTCGGCAACGTCACCGTGGTGCAGAGCTTCACCCGCCTGGCCGCCGAGTCCGCCGCGCTGCGCGACATGATGCGGCGCGTGCTGGATGCGCAATATCCGGTGCTGCGCGGCTGGGCGATCCTTTCGGTACTCAATCGCGCGGCCAGCACGCTGACCATCGTGGCGATCTTCGCGCTGGGCAGCGCACTGCATGCACGCGGTGAGGTGACGGTGGGCGGCATCGTCAGCTTCGTGGGATTCTCGATGATGCTGATCGGGCGGCTGGAGCAGCTGGCGAACTTCATTTCCGGCCTGTTCTTCCAGAGCCAGTCGCTGCGCGATTTCTTCGCCGTCCTGGACGAGCGGACGGCGATCGTCGATGCACCCGGTGCGAAGGATCTGCCCGCGGTGCGCGGCGAGGTGGCCTTCGAGCATGTGAGCTTCGGTTACGACCCGGTGCAGCCGGCCCTGCACGATCTGAATTTCCGCGCCGAGCCCGGCAGCACGATCGCCCTGGTCGGCCCGACCGGCGCGGGCAAGACCACGGCGCTAAGCCTGCTCTATCGCGCCTATGATCCCAGCGCCGGGCGCATCACCATCGACGGGCACGACATTCGGGCGGTCACGCTGGAATCGCTGCGCTGGAACGTGGGCGTGGTGTTCCAGGACCCCGGCATGTTCTATCGCTCGATCCTCGACAACCTGCGCGTGGGCAAGCCCGATGCGGAGCAGGCCGAGATCGAAGCCGCGGTGGTCGCGGCCGAAGCGGCCGCTTTCATCGCGCGCAAGCCGGAAGGCTACGAAACCATGGTCGCCGAACGCGGCCGCTCGCTATCCGGCGGCGAACGCCAGCGCCTGGCGATCGCCCGCGCGATGCTGAAGAACGCGCCGATCCTGGTGCTGGACGAAGCCACCAGTGCGCTGGACAACGCCACCGAGGCGCGCATCCAGCGGGCACTCGATGCGCTTACGCGCGGACGCACCACGTTCGTGATCGCGCATCGGCTTTCCACCGTGCGCAATGCAGATCTGATCCTGGTGCTGGATCAGGGGCGGCTGGTGGAACAGGGAAGGTTCGACGAGCTGGTTCGGCGCGGCGGGTTGTTCGCGCGACTGGCGGAGGAAGGGAAATTCGCGCCGGATGCGGTGGAGGCTGGGCAGGAGTGAGGTTTCTCGCTCGGCTTCAGTAGCCACGTTCCCGCGAGCACCCGCCCCTCACCCCGCCCTCTCCCCGGTGGGGAGAGGGAGAAGTGCGGTCATGTCGCGACAACCTGCTACGAGCACACGGCGTGGCCGCGACGCGGCCGCTTTTGACTTGGCTCTTGATCTACCAGGGCCCCCTGTGCGTCGGTGAGGGCTGGACGATCAGGCCCCGAAGGGGGAGCCGACAGGACGTCGGCTCCTTTTCGACATGACATGGATGTCATGTCGAAAAGCCCGGCCTGCCCTCACGCACCCGGAGGTGGCGCAGCCACCGCAGGGCGACGTGCCGGGGTGCCCTCTCTTCGAGGCCCCCTCGGGGGGTTGGTTACTTTTCTCTGGGCAAGCAGAGAAAAGTAACTCGGGCTGCGGCAGCAGTCCGAAACCCTCGCCCAGAGGGCGAGACACGTGTGCCGCAGAACCTCATCCGTGCTTGCGGAAATACAACCAAGCCGCCAGCGCCAGAATCACCGCCGGCAACAGATTCGCCATCATCGGCGGCACCCCATACACCGTGCCGAAATTCACCATCGCCTTCTGCAGGAAATACCAGCCGATCGCCAGCAGAATACCGATGAACATGCGCTTGCCCAGACCACCCGAACGCAACGTGCCAAACGCGAACGGCATCGCGCACAACACCAGCACCAGCACGTTCAGCGGATACAGCGCGCGCGTCCAGAACGCCACCGCGTACACACCGGGATTCTGGTTATTCGCTTCCAGGTAATGAATATTGCGCTGCAGATCGCGCATCGGCAGATACTGCGGCTGGATCACCGACTGCTCCAGCACCTGCGGATTCAGACTCGAATCCCACTGCTCGGTATCGCTGACCTTGCTGTGCGTGCCGGTATCGTCGAGCGTCGTGCTGCGCACGCCGCTCATGACCCAGTGGCGCCCGTCGTGCTCGGCCGTCTTGGCCCAATCGAAACGACTGAGCTGGCCATCCTTGGTGAGGGTAAATACGCGCACGTCGGCCAGCTGCACCGTGCTGCGCACGCCGGTCTGCTTGGCCAGCGCCGCCTTGGCATTGATCACGCGATCGCCATCGCGCGCCCACAGGCCCGTGTTGCCGCTCATGCCGAGGTTGTTGGTCTTCATGCGCAGCTGCATCGCCTGCGCCTGGCGGTCGCCCCACGGCGCGGCCGTCTCGCCGAGGATCACCACGCCGACGATCAGCGCCGCCACCACGCCGACCGCCGATGCGCCGATGCGCAGCTTGGACATGCCCGCGGCGCGCAGCGCGGTCAGCTCGCCGCTGGCGGCCAGGCCGCCAAGACCGAGCAGGCCGCCGATCAGCGCCGAGTGGCCGAACATCTCGTACATGCGGCGCGGGAAGGTGACGAGGATGTACACCACCGCGTTGGTGAGCGTGTAGCCGTTCTTGCCCACCGAGCCGAGCTGGCGCAGGAACTGCAGTACCGCGTCCAGACCGGTGAGCAGCAGCCACACGGTCAGCATCGAGCCGAGCACCGTGGTGCCGATCAGCCAATCGACACGCTTGAGCCGGAGCGAGATGGCCATCAGGCTTTACCCCGACGCGGGGCACGCGCCACGTACTGGTTGCGGAACATCCACGCGGCGCCGGCCAGGATCAGCAGGCTGACCAGCCACATCGGACCGGCGTTGTGCCAATGGCCCTTGATGATCTGGCCGCGGCACAACGCCAGCAGATTGAAGTAGAGAAAGAACGCCGCCACCGCTAGCAGCATGCGTCCGTAACGCGGTTCGCGCGGGCTCTGTCGCGACATCGGCAGCGACATCATCATCAGCACGATCGCCATCAGCGGCACGGTGATGCGCCAGGCGAACTCGGCGCGCGCGTCGGCGGTGGTGGCGTGTGCCAGCGCGAAGGTGTCCAGCGTGTGCGCCGGATCCTCGTCGCTGTCGTCGTTCTGCACGTTGGACAGCGCCGCGTCGTTGCGCGCGTACTGCATCTTGCGCCAGTTGTCCCCGCCCAGCGGAACCTCGTACTGCCAGCCGTCGCGCAGCGACAGGTAACGGCCATCGCCGCTGGTGTCCTGGTAGAGCTGCCCGCTGTTGCCGGTAACCAGCTTGATCACCGGCAGGCCGCCTTCCTTGCCGGGGCGCTCGGTGACCATCAGGGTGTGGCCAAGCACGCTGCCGTCACGGCTGAGGCTGTCGACGAAGATGATGCCGCCCTTGCCCGGCAAGGGGGTGAAACGGCCGGCATCGAGACCGGCGGCGATCACCGAACGATTGGCGTCGGCGACCAGCGCGTCGGACGTGCGCGCCGCCCACGGGCCCAGCCACATCGACACGATGCCCACCAGTACGGCCAGCGCCACGGCCAGGATGCCCACCGGACGCAGCAAGCCCATCGGGCCCATGCCGGAGGACGCGAGCACGTGCATCTCGCTTTCGCGGTACATGCGGCCCAGCGCCCAGAACACGCCGAGGAAGCCGGCCAGCGGCAGCAGGTTGGCGAGGCCGTCGAGCATGTTCAGGCCCAGCACCTGGAACATCACACTCGCCGGGAAGCTGCCGTTGGCCACCTGCTGCAGCACGCGCGCAAAGGCCGAGCCGGCCATGATCACCAGCAGCACCACCGCTACGGCGGCGACAGTCTGGGCCAGCTCGCGCAGGAAGTATCGGTCGAGGATGCTCAGCATGAGGTAAAGTGAAAGGCTCCGTGCCTCGCCCCCAAGGGGCCGGCAAACCCCAAGTCTAGCCTGTCCGCCCCTCGGGCAGGACCTCCGCAGGATCTTATCGATGACGCTCCAGTTCAGTCTCGGCCCCGTCGCTCCCGAATCCGTCGACACCCCCTGCGTGGTGGTCGGCGTCTACGAGAACGGCGTCTTCACCAGTGCTGCCGCCCGCGTGGACACGGCGGCCAACGGCGCGATCAAGCGCCAGGTGGAGAGCGGCGACATCAGCGGCAAGGCCGGCAGCGTCAACGTGCTGTTCGGGCCGGAGGGCGTCACCGCCCGGCGCGTGCTGGTGGTGGGGCTGGGCGGCCAGAAATCCTTCGACGGCGCGCGCTTCCAGAAAGTGTGCGTGGAAGCCGCGCGCGCCCTGGGCCGGCTGCCGATCGATGCAGCCGTGTCCTGCCTGACCGAGATCGATGTGCCCGGCCGCGATGCCGCCTGGCGCGTGCGCACCGCCGCGCTGGCCGCCGACCATGCCGCCTACCGCTATACCGCCACCTTCAAGCCGCGCGAGAAGAGCGCTCAGCCCGAACTGAGCACGCTGGCCTTCGCCGGCGGCGACGACGGCAAGGTCGGCCTGGCACAGGCCGCGGCCATCGCCGAGGGCGTGCGCTTCGCCCGTGAGCTGGCCAACCTGCCGCCGAACATCTGCAACCCCGCCTATATCGCCAGCCAGGCCCAGGCCTTCGCGGAGGCGAACGACAAGGTCGAATGCCGCGTGCTCGACCACGAGGAGATGGAAAAGCTCGGCTTCGGCTCGCTGCTGGCGGTGGGCCGCGGCTCGGCCAACAAGCCCAAGCTAGTGGTGCTGGAGTACAAGGGCGGCACCGAGGGCGACAAGCCCTACGCCTTCGTCGGCAAGGGCATCACCTTCGACACCGGCGGCATCAGCCTCAAGCCCGGCGCAGGCATGGAGGAAATGAAGTACGACATGGGCGGCGCGGCCGGCGTGCTCGGCGCCTTCGTCGCCGCGGTGAAGATGGGCCTGCCGGTGAATCTCGCCTGCGTGGTGCCGGCGGTGGAGAACATGCCCGACGGCGACGCCTATCGTCCCAGTGACGTGCTCACCAGTCTCTCCGGCCTCACCATCGAAGTGCTCAACACCGATGCGGAAGGTCGCCTGATCCTGTGCGACGCGCTGACGTACACGGCGCAGACCTTCCAGCCCAAGGTGCTGATCGATGCAGCCACGCTGACCGGCGCCTGCGTGGTCGCGCTGGGCAAGCATGCCAGCGGCCTGATGAGCAAGCACGATGACCTGGCCGCCGAGCTGCTCGCCGCCGGCGAGGCTTCGCTCGACCGCGCCTGGCGCCTGCCGCTGTGGGATGACTACCAGGTGCAGCTGGATTCCGGCTTCGCCGACGTCGCCAACATCGGCGGCAAGAACGCCGGCGCGATCACCGCCGGCTGCTTCCTTGCGCGCTTCACCGACGGCCAGCGCTGGGCCCATCTGGACATCGCCGGCACCGCCTGGGACGAAGGCCGCAAAGGCATGGCCACCGGCCGCCCGGTGCCGCTGCTCGCGCAATGGCTGATCGACCGCGTCGCGGAGTAAGAACGAGACGGCAAGGGGCGCCTCGTCGCCGCTCCTTGTCGGTCCCTGTTTCCCTTTCCCCGTTCCCTGCCTCCGAGCCATGCCCCGCGCCGACTTCTATCTGATCGACAAGCCACGCTTCCGCGAACAGCCTCTGCTGCTGGTGTGCGAGCTGGCCAAGCGCGCGTATGCGGCGCAGCAGCCGACACTGATCCTCGCGCGCGATTTCGAGCAGGCCGAGGCGATCGATCAGCTGTTGTGGGATTTCGACGAGGACGCGTGGATCCCGCATCAGATCGCCGGCGACGACGACGATGCGAGCACCGCCGTGCTCATCGTGCCGCCGGGCGTGGAAACGCCGGACCGCCCGATGCTGATCAATCTGCGCGAGACCTGCCCCGCCGGAAGCTTCGAACGCGTGCTGGAAGTGGTGGCCGCCGATCCGGCCGAGCGCGATGGCTCGCGCACGCGCTGGGGCGAATACAAGCGCCTGGGCATCGACGTCGCCAAGCACGACATGTAAGCGCTCGTTTCGCGCTTACGCCGCGTGCTCGATCGCGGCGAGACCCGCCAGTGCCTCGGCCAGTTCTTCGCCGGTCAGCGGCTTGCGCAGGAAGCCATCCATGCCGGCCGCCTTGGCCCGCTCCTCTTCGTCGCCGCCGGAACGTGCCGTGATGGCGATGATCGGCAGGTGCGCGCTGGCATCTTCGCGCTGGCGGATCAGGCGGGCGATCTGGAAACCGTCCACGCCCGGCAGGTCCAGATCCAGCAACATGGCATCCCAGCCGCCCTGGGTCAGTTCGGTCATCGCGGCGAGGCCGTTGCCCACGTAGTGCACGTGATGGCCTTGCCGTTCCAGCAGCCCCCGCACCACCGCGGCAACGATGGTGTCGTCTTCCACCAGCAGGATGCGCAGCCCTTCGGCATCCGGTGCACGCGCCGGCGCCGGCGCGGCGATGTCGTCCTGCACCACTTCCAGCGGCAGGTGCACGTGGAAGCTGCTGCCGTGCGCGACTTTCGATTCCAGTTCGATGTGGCCGCCCATCAGCCCCACCAGCTCCCGGCAGATCGCCAGGCCCAGGCCGCTGCCGGCGCGCCGCTGCGGGCCGTCCAGCTGCTGATAGCGCTGGAACAGACGGGTCTGGCTCGCCTCCGAAATGCCGGGGCCGGTGTCGATCACGCTGAAGCGCAGCTCGCTGCCCTCGCGCGTGGCGCGCAAGGTGACGCTGCCGTGCTCGGTGAACTTCAGCGCATTGTTGGCCAGGTTGAGCAGGATCTGCTGCACGCGCAGCGCATCCCCCAGCACGCGCGCCGGCAGGTCGTCGGCGATATCCAGATGGAAGGCCAATCCTTTCGCGCGCGCCTGCCCCAGTTCCAGCGCGGCGATGTCGCGCAGCAGCGCGCGAGGATCGAACGGCGCCAGATCCAGCGTGAACTTGCCCGCCTCGATGCGCGCCAGATCGAGCGCATCGTTGAGCAGCTTCAGCAGCATCCGCCCGGAACGCTGGATCGCTTCGGCGTATTCGTGCTGCTGCGCGCCCAGTTCGCTGTTGAGCAGCAGTTCGGTCATGCCCATCACGCCGGTCATCGGCGTGCGGATCTCGTGGCTCAGTGTGGCGAGGAACTGTGTCTTGGCCGCGCTGGCCTGCTCGGCAAGCATGCGGCGCTGCTCGGCCAGCTGCATCTGGTGCCGATGCGCGAGACGGCGGCGCCACGCCTGCAAGCCGATCCACACGAACGCGATGACGACCAGCGCGTACAACCCCCAGGCCCACCAGCGCTGCCACGGCGGCGCCTGTACGTGGATGTGCAGCGGCGTCGCCACGCGCCCCCACACGCCGTCGGCGCCCGCGCCCATCACGCTGAGCGTGTAGTCGCCCGGTGGCAGGCTGGCGAACTCGCGTTCGCCGCGCGTATCCGTATCCACCCACTCGGTGTCCAGGCCGTCGAGGTGGAAGCGGTAGCGATTGGCCGCCGGATCGATGTACGAAAACACACGCGCCTCGATGTTGAGGCCGCGCACATGCCAGTCCAGCTCCAGCGGCCCCTGCCCCAGCGTCACGGCCTGCAGCCCGTTGCGTCCGCGCACGCTTACGCCGGTGATGGCGACCTGCGGCGCCGGCGATTCCGGTTCGTCCTGGTCGGGATTGAAGGCCATCACGCCGCCCATGGTGGCCGCGTAGATGTAGCCGTCCGGCATGATCGCGTAGCCGCGCATGAACTCACTGTTGCTCAGACCGTCCTTGAGGCCGAACTGGCGGAAGGTGCCCTTGTCCGGATCGAAACGCCACATGCCGTCGCGGCCGAGCATCCACACGCGCCCGCGCTTGTCGATCGCCAGATCCGTCACATTGACCGACGGCCAGCCATGGCGCGCATCCACCTTGCGCTCGAGCACCAGGCGGTCGCCCTCGCGGCGATAACGCTCCAGGCCATCCGGGCGCGCCATCCAGGCGACCTTGCCGTCGGCGGAGAACATGAAGGTGTCGACCTTGCGGTCGTTGCGCACGCCGGGTACCGGCTCGAAGTGGTCGCGCGTGGCATCCAGCCGCCACAGGCCGGCATCGCTGGCATACAGGAACATGTCGCCGACCAGAGTGAGCTGCGCACCCCAGCGCGCCTTCTCTTCGGTGGGCAGGAAACTCACCGGCGTCACCTTCAGCGTGTCCTGATCCACCTGGAACAGGCCCTCGGCGAAGCTGCGCGCATAGAGCTTGCGGTCTGGCCCCAGCTCCACCTCCAGAGGGTGCACCATGCCGTTGCCGTCCGGCGTAACGCGATCGAGCTTGCCGGCGGCGTAGCGATAAAGGCTGCCCTGGGTGGCGATCCATAACCGTCCCTGGTCGTCCTCAGTCATGCCGATCACATCGCCGCGCATGCCGGTGATGACGTGTTCGGCCTTGCCGGTCGTCGGATCGAGCTTGTCCACGCGCCCGCCGCGCTGCCCCACCCAGACGCGGCCATCGCTGCGACCACGTGCCATGGTGGTGGCGACCGGGTCGCGCAGGCTGTCCTTGTCTTCGGGGATGTAGGTGAAGCGGCTGATGCTGTTCCAGCCTGGCGCCAGATAACCGACGCCGCCATCGAACAGCGTGATCCACAGACCACCCTCGCGGTCCTGCAGGATGCGCCACACCCAGGTGCCCGGCAGGTTGCCGTAGAGCAGCGGCTGGTTGAGCACCGCCTTCACCGGCGCACCGGGTTTCATCTGCAGATACAGGCCGCGCTGCGTGCCGATCCAGAGGCGGCCGGCCCGATCGCGCACGCTGCTGAGGACATTGAAGTCGGCGATGTCATCGCAGAACTTGTGCGCGATGCCGTCTTCGCCGACCACCAGCAAGCCGTGCGCGTCGGCGATGCGTACCTCGTCGCCTTCGCCGTCGATGCTCCAAGGGGACATCGTTCCACCAGGGCTATCGCGCGGCACCTTGCGGATGCGCCCGTCCGTCTCGCGCACGTAGACGGAATCGTCGGTGCCGATCCACAGGCGGCCTTTCGGATCGAAATACAGCGCGCCGACCGCGCCGAACCCGGCCGGATCGTTGCTCGGTGGCGGCGCGACGATGTGATCGAAGCCGCTGCCGTCCGGACGCATGCGATCGAGACCGTGCTGGGTGCCGATCCACAGCGCGCCGTCGGGGCCTTCTACCGCGGCCCAGACCTTGTCGCTGCTGATGCTGTCGGGATTGGCCGGGTCGTGCGACCAGTGTTCGAAAGTCTGCGTGGCCGGTTCGAAGCGATTGAGCCCGGCCTCCAATCCCGCTGCCCACAGCTGCCCATGACGATCGAACAGCAGCGTGGCGATGCCGTTGTCGTGCAGCGAGCGCGGATCGTCCGCTACGTGGCGGTAGACCTTGAAGGAGGACACGCCGTCGTAGCGCGCGATGCCGCCCTTGGTGCCGAACCACATCGCGCCATCGGGCGCCTGCACCACGGCATAGACGCTGCTGCTGGGCAGACCGTTGGCGGTGCCATAGCGGCGGAACTGAGGGGTGGGCATCACGCCCGCGGCTTTCGCCTGCGGCTGGGCGACGGCATCGGCAGAAGCCGATGACGCGAGCAGCGCAACGCTCAGCAGCAGTGAAGAAAACATGAATCTCCCCCCGAGACCGGGGATCATGCCAAATAGCCCAAGTCAGTACGAGCGCAGAAGTGTGAAGATCGTCTTCACACAGAACTTTCGTTCCGAAGCCTCTCATGAGCCGCCGAAATACCGCCTCCAGCCGCCTCTAACATTCCGCCATGCCCAGACGCTTCCGCCTGTTGTTGGCCGCCCTCGCCTTCGCCGCCCTGGCCTGGCTGCTGTTCGCCGCCGCCGAGCGCGCGCTCGCGCTGGCGCAGCGCTTCCTGCAATTGCCGACCTGGCTGCAATGGACGCTGGGTGCTGGCCTGAGCGTGTTCGCGCTGGCCGGCCTGGCGGTGCTGTGGTGGCTGTTCGGCCCACGCCGTCGGCGCCGCCCGGTGGCCGCGCCCGACCGCGGCAGCCTGGAACAACGCATCGATCAGTTGCAGACGCGCGGCGCCGATACCGACGCCCTGACCGCCGAACTGGGCGAACTGGACCGCCGCCGCGCATCGGCGCGCGTGTACGCCGCCCTGTTCGGCGAGATCTCTACCGGCAAATCCACTTTGATCCGCGCGCTTTCGCCGCACGCGGCCGCGGCCAGCGACGCGCGCGGCGGCACCACGCGCCAGGTGCTGCATGTGGACGGCCAGCTGCCCGATGGCCGCACGCTGGTGCTCGCCGATGTACCAGGCAGCCGCGAGGCCGGCGGCGATGCGCGCGAAGCGATGGCGCGCGAGGAGGCGCTGCGCGCGCACGTGGTGGTCTATGTCTGCGCGGGCGATCTCACTCGCACGCAGGCCGACGAAGTGCGCTGGCTGGCGACGTTCGGCAAACCGCTGCTGGTGGTGCTCAACAAAGCCGACCAATGGAGCGACGCCGAGCGCACGCAACTGCTGGAGCGCCTGCGTCGCCAGTGCGGCGATGCCGCGGCGGAGGTGGTGGCGGTGAGCGCGGGCGGCAGCGAACGCTTTGCGCGCCAGCTGCCCGATGGCGGCGTGGAGCAGGTCGAGCGCCAGCGCAAGCCGGCGATCGAACCGCTGCTCAAGGCCCTGACGCGCCTCACCGCGCCAGGCGCGGACGGCCTGGAGGCGCAACGCGAGAACGCCGTGCTGGCTGGATTGCACGAACGGGTCGGCACGCTCGAAACGCGCACGCGCGCCGCTGAGGCCGAACGTATCGTGCGTCGTTACGCGCGTCGCGCGGTCGTCGGTGCGCTGGCGGCGATCGCGCCGGGCAGCGATCTGGTCATCCAGGGCGCGCTCGCCACCGCACTCACCCGGGAACTGGCGCAGCTCTACGGCGTGCGCGTCAGCGACGTGCAGATCGACGACTTCGTACGCCAGGCGCGGCTGACCCTGCGCACCGGCAGCTCGCTGGTGCTGGCCATCGCCGGCAACGCGCTGAAGGCCTTCCCCGGCCTGGGCACGCTGGGCGGCGGCGTGCTGCATGCCTTCGCCTATGCGCTGATCTTCGACAGCCTGGGCCACGCCCTGGCCGCCTCGCTGGCCGAGCGCCAGTCGCTGGACCAGGTGGATGCCGCCGGCAAGCTCAGGGCCTTGCTCGCCGATGGCAGCGGCGCGCGCATGAAGGACCTGGCGGCGCTGACGATGGAGGCCTGGAAGGACAAAGCTCAATCTTAGGTAGGAATGGTACTTAGTGATGCGGTAGAACCATCGCATCGGTGCGGTGCACTCACTCCTTGCCATCGTCGCGCGCATGACGGCCAGGGAAACAATCCGTTCCACGCCGGCCGCTGGCGCACCCTTTCACCTTCGTCCAGACTTTCCCGCCATGCCCTTCGCACGCACCATCGCCCTCACGTTCTTTCTCGCTGCCGCCTTTGCCGGCACGGCCGTGGCCGCGCCGGCGACCTACCGCTACGACACCACCCACAGCCAGATCCTTTTCAGCATCGACCACAACGGCTTCTCGCGACCGTTCGGCCGCCTGCACGTCGCCAAGGGCTGGCTGCGCTTCGACCCGGACGACTGGTCGACGTCGGCCACCAAGGCGGACATCGACCTGGCTTCACTGGACATGGGCGATGCCGAGTGGAACAAGGCGGTGCTGGGCGGGTCGTACCTCGACAGCAGCGGTGCGCGCTATGCGCATTTCGTTTCCACCTCGGTAGAGCGCAAGGACGACCACAGCGGCGTGCTGCACGGCAAGCTGACCTTGCGTGGCGTGACGCGCGACGTAGAGCTGCCGTTCACCGTCAACCGCGTGGGCAAGACCATCTACGGCCTGCATACGGTGGCCGGGTTCTCCGCCCGTACCACGCTGGACCGCAACGACTACGGCATTACCGCCACGCCCAATTCCATCGGCCGCACCGTCACGGTATGGCTGGAGCTGGAAGCCATTCTCGACGACGGCGCCGGTCCCGCCGACGCGACCCCCGACAACACCAAGGCCGACAAGGAGAAACCATGAGCCTGCTCAGTAACGACCGCCGCTGGGGCGCGGTCGCCAAGTTCTTCCACTGGACCGTGGCCCTGCTGATCATCGGCAACGGCATTTTCGGCCTGTCCATGGACCTGGCCTCCAACCCGATGCAGAAGATCAACTGGCTGGCGCTGCACAAGTCGATCGGCCTGACGGTGTTGGCGCTGTTCGTACTGCGCGTGCTGTGGCGCTGGCGCGACGGGCGTCCGCGCGAAGACGCCGCACCGCGCTGGCAGCAAGTGGCCGCGCACGTGGTGCATGGCCTGCTGTACCTGCTGATCCTGGCCCTGCCGCTGACCGGCTGGTGGTTCAACTCGATCGCGGGCAAACCGCTGCAGTTCTTCAAGATGTTCAATCTGCCGGCACTGGCCGACGCCAATCCCGATCTGCGCGGGTTCGCCGGCGAGGTGCACGAGTATCTGTTCTGGTTCCTGGTGCTGCTGCTGGTGGCACACGTCGGCGGCGCGCTGAAGCACCACTTCGCCGACCGCGACAACACCCTGCTGCGCATGCTTCCCTTCCGCCGCCTGCGCGGCGATACCCCTGCTCAAGGAGACCGTCGATGAAACGCTACGCTTTCGCCCCGCTGCTGCTCGCCCTGGCCCTGCCCGGCCTCGCCGGCGCCGCCGACTACACGGTGCAGCCTGCCGGCAGCAAGCTCGGTTTCACTGGCAGCTTCCAGGGCGCGTCTTTCGACGGCACGTTCGGCAAATGGACGGCCGCGATCAGCTATGACGCCGCCAAGCTCGCCACCTCGAAGTTCGACGTGGAAGTGGACCTGGCCAGCGTGAAGACCGGCGACAAGGATCGCGACGGCGCGCTGCCCGGCGCCGATTTCTTCAACGTCGCCAAATTCCCCAAGGCGCACTTCGTCACCACCGGCTTCCGCCAGAACGGTACGCAGGTGATCGCCGACGGCAACCTCACCCTGCGCGGCGTGACCAAGCCGGTGAGCCTCAACGTCACCTTCAAGCCGGCCGGCGCGGGCGCCACACTGGACGTCGCCGGCACCATCAAGCGCCTGGACTTCGGCGTGGGTAGCGGCGACTACGCGGACACCTCGGTGATCGGCGGCGACGTGAAGGTGAACGCGCACCTCGTGCTCGCCGCGAAGTGAGCGCATGAGCGAGACCCCGCTGTGGGCGCGCCTGCGCGGCTGGCTGAAGAAGCCAGGCGCCGCGCACGCCGACACGGCAACCCGGCCGGCCGAGGCTGCGCCGGCCCAGGCGCGCATGGCCGACAGCCTGCGCCGCCTGCTGGACGATCCCGGCATCCCGCCGGCGATCCGCGAAGAGCTGGCCGCCGACTTCGGCCGCGTCGAGCACATGCTCGACCGGCTGCAGCGCGGCGAACTGCATGTGGCGGTGTTCGGCCGCGTGTCCGCCGGCAAGTCGGCGCTGGGCAATGCCCTGCTCGGGCGCGAGGCGTTTACCGTCGGCGTCCTGCACGGCACGACCACGCAGGCCGAACAGGCCGCGCTGGACGAAGCCAATCAGGACGGGCTGGTGCTGATCGATACGCCCGGCATCAATGAACTGGACGGCGAGGCGCGCGAGCGCCTCGCCTTCGAGGTGGCCGAAGTCAGCGATCTGGTGGTGTTCGTCGCCGACGGCGATCTCACCCGCGACGAACTCGATGCGCTGAAGACGCTGGCCGCCACCCAGCGTCCGGTGCTGCTCGCGCTCAACAAGGCCGATCGCTACGCCGACCTCGAACGCGATGCGCTGCTGACGCAGCTGCGCGAACGCACACGCGGGCTGGTGCGCGAGGAAGACGTGGTGGCGGTGGCCGCGCGGCCGGCGCCCAGGCGCGTGGTAGAGCACGACGAACGCATGCGCGAGCAGCCGGTGCCGCCCGATGTGGCCGCACTGCGCGAACGCCTGCTCGCCATCGCGCGGCGCGAGGGCAAGACGCTGTCCGCGCTCAATGCCGGGCTGTATGCCAGCCGGCTCACCGACCAGGTCAACGCGCGCATCGTCGAAAGCCGCCGGCGCCTGGCCGACCGGCTGATCCGCAACTACTGCCTGGCCAAGGGCGTGGCGGTGGCGCTCAATCCGATCCCGGTGGCCGATCTGCTCGCCGCGGCCGGCATGGATGCGGCCATGGTGCTGCAGCTGTCGCGCGTCTACGGCCTGCCGCTGACCCGTGCCGAATCCGGCCGGCTGGTGACGGTGATCTCGGCCCAGCTGATCGCGCTGATGGGCGCGGTGTGGGGCATGCAGCTGGTCGCGTCGGCGCTCAAGGGCATCAGCGCCGGCCTTTCCGTCGTGGTCACCGCGGCAGCGCAGGGCGCGCTGGCCTGGTATGCCACGGTGCTGATCGGCCGCGCGGCCGAGCGTTACCTGATGGCCGGCAAGTCCTGGGGCGAACTGGGTGCCAAGCGCGTCGTCGCCGACATCGTGGCCAGCCTGGACCGCGAGTCGATCCTGCGCGAGGCGCGCGAAGAGATCCTGCGGCGACTCAAGTCGCGCTGACGGCCAGGAAGGCGCGCACCGCCGCGGCGTCGAACGGCCAGTCCAGTTCGCGCCCGTCGCGGGTATCGCGCAGCACCGGCACCCGCGTGCCGTAGCGCGCTTCCAGCGCCGTATCGTCATCCACCCACAGGCTGTCGAAGTCCGGCGCGCGCGCCTCGGCCATCACCGCGAGGGCCTGGTCGCACAGGTGGCAGTAATCGCGCTGGTAAAGGATCAGGTCGGCCATGCCAACAGACGGTTGCGTACGGACTGCGGGGAAGAAAGGGCGCGCGTAGAATAGCGGGTTCTTTCCCCATCCCTGCAGCGCATCATGGCCGTCAGCGTATTCGACCTCTTCAAGATCGGCATCGGTCCGTCCTCCTCGCACACGGTCGGTCCGATGCGTGCCGCCGCCCGCTTCGCGGAACGCTGGCTGGAGGAAAAAGGCGTGCTGGACCGCGTCACGCGCCTGCGCGCGGAACTGTACGGCTCGCTGGCCATGACCGGCCGCGGCCATGGCACCGACAAGGCGGTGCTGCTGGGCTTCGAAGGCGAGCATCCGGACACGATCGATCCGGACCGCATCTGCGAGATGCTCGAGCGCATCCGCCACACCAAGCGGCTGCGCGTGCTGGGCAAGCACGAGATCGAATTCGACGAGAAGCGCGATCTGGTCTTCAACAAGCGCCAGAAGCTGCCGTTCCACACCAACGGCATGCGCTTCACCGCCTACGACGCGGACGGCAACGAGCTGGGCACGCGCGACTACTACTCGGTCGGCGGCGGCTTCGTGGTCAACCAGGACGAAGCGGCCGAAGACCGCATCGTGGCCGACACCACCGCGCTGCCTTATCCGTTCTCCACCGGCGACGAGATGCTCGCGCTGTGCCAGCAGCACGGCATGACCATCGCGCAGCTGATGATGGCCAACGAAAAAGTCTGGCGCAGCGAAGAAGAAACGCGCGCCGGCCTGCTCACCATCTGGAAGGCCATGCAAGATTGCGTCAATCGCGGTCTGCGCTCGCCCGGCACCCTGCCCGGCGGCCTCAAGGTGACGCGACGCGCGCCGGCGATGGCGACCGAGCTGCGCAACCAGCCCGAAGCGGCGCTGAAGGATCCGCTGACCATTCTCGATTGGGTGAATCTCTACGCGCTGGCGGTGAACGAAGAGAACGCCGCCGGCGGCCGCGTGGTCACCGCGCCGACCAACGGCGCGGCCGGCATCGTGCCGGCGGTGCTGCACTACTACCACCGCTTCTGCCCCAAATCGAACGACGACGGCGTGATCGAGTTCCTGCTCACTGCCGCGGCGATCGGCATTCTCTACAAGGAGAACGCGTCGATCTCCGGCGCCGAGGTCGGCTGCCAGGGCGAAGTGGGCGTGGCTTGCTCGATGGCCGCCGGCGGCCTCACCGCCGCGCTGGGCGGCAACGTGCTGCAGGTGGAGAACGCCGCCGAGATCGGCATGGAGCACAACCTCGGCCTGACCTGCGATCCGATCGGCGGCCTGGTGCAGATCCCTTGCATCGAGCGCAACGCGATGGGCTCGGTCAAGGCGATCAACGCCAGCCGCATGGCGCTCAAGAGCGACGGCAAGCATCGCGTGTCGCTGGACAAGGTGATCGCCACCATGCGCGACACCGGCCGCGACATGAAAGACAAGTACAAAGAAACCTCGCGCGGCGGCCTGGCGGTCAACGTCATCGAATGCTGAGCGGGCGGTGATCCGCCGCCGCGTCAGCCGCAGGATTTCGCGGCGGGCGCCGTCGGCGCGCTTCAAAAGCGGTATGTCCGCCACATGCCGCGACGCAAGAACCTGAGCCTAGGGAAAGCCCGTATTGCCGGGCGATGACAGCGGTTCTAAATGCCGGGCGATATCCCCACGGCATGGACGATCCGCCATGACTTACGTCGACTCGCGCTCACCCCTCGGCTACACCCCGCCGCCGGCTCCGCCTCCGCAGACCTACAGCGCCACCGGCAAGGAAACGGTGACGCAGGTGGCGCAGCAATACAGCGTGACGCCCGAAGAGCTCGCGCGCACCAATCACATCAGCGTGGACAGCACGCTGTCGCCCGGCCAGGTGCTGACGCTGCCGGCCCACGCGGTGGCGCCCGCCACCGCGCAGTCCGCACCGGCGCCGCAGACGCCCGCGCAAAAGACCGATGCGGCGATCGCCGCCTATCAGGCCGCGGTGAAAGAGCGCGACGACGCGATGCACAACGCGCCGCACAACATGGGCCTGCGCTCGGAGATCTATGGCGACGAGTCGACCAAGGTCGCCGCCGCCAAGACCGCCATGGACCAGGCGATCAAGGACGAGGTCAACGGCCAGGTGGCCGCGCGCAACCAGGGCGTGCCGGCGGAATTCCGCGCGCCGACCGATCAGCTGATCGCCAGCGCCGGCGACGCGATCCTCGCGCGCCATCAGGGCGATCCGACGCTCACCGCGACGCTCAACGACAGCATCCACGCCGATCAGGTGCAGGCCAAGGCCAATGCACTGATTCCCGATTACTACGGCGACTGGAGTCCGGCGGACAAGCTCAAGGGCATCACGCTCGACGGCCAGCCGCAGGAGGTGGTCGATGCAGTACTCGCCGATCCGCGCGTGCAGGGCTGGATCAAGGATGCGGCCAACCAGGTCGGCCAGCCGTACAACGGCGTCAGCGACTATGCCAACGCCGAAACGCAGGCGCCCGACGCCGCGCAGCGCCTGCTCGACACGGTGAAGGGCCTGCCCCCGCCGCTGGCCGCGGCCGTGGTGCAGCAGAGCATGCCCACCATCCAGAAGATCGCGCAGTGCGAAATGGTCTCCGGCGGCCAGGGCGCGTACGGCACCATGCAGCACGTGGTCAGTGCCCTGGGCGATGCCCCGCAGGCGCAAGACCTCGCCAACCAGATCGCTGGCGCCTACGTGCACCAGGCCGAACGCTGGGACGGCTTCACGACCCAGTCCACCAAGCTGGCCGTCTCCGATGGCGCCAGCCCGAAACTCGCACTGGCCTTGGCCGATGCGCTGCGCCAGGACGGCAAGGGCGAACAGGCCGATGGCGTCACCAACATGGCGACCCAGGGCCTGCATGACTACCTGGCCTACGGCAAGGACAACCCGCTGAAGGCCTATGAAGACGCGCATGGCGCGGCGGAAAAGAAGGACGAACGCCTGTCCGAGCTGCTCGCCAACGCGGGGCCGCTCAGCGACGAGCAGAAGAAGGCCTTCATCCAGGCCTATACCAAGGATCCGGACAACGCGAAGGTGTACCAGGCCGACGCGGATGCCGCGAAGAACCTCGCGGCGTACATGAACGCCAACAAGAACGATCTGGTGGCTGCCGCCGGGCGCAGTCCGGATTCGGCCAGCCAGCTGTATCAGTGCATGAAGGACCTGGCGCAATCCGGCCAGGGCGAAACCGCCGTCGCGTTCGCCGATGCCATCCAGTCCGACAGCGCCGCGTCCAAGGCCTTCGGCAGCTTCTCCGACTATCAGAGCGACTTCCTGCCCAAGGCCATCGCCTCGGCCCAAGGCCAGTTGCTGGTGGAAGCCAAGGGCGACAGCAAGACCGCGACCGACAAGCTGATGGAAATGGTCGAGCCGCTGTTCAAAGGCAAGGAAGGCTGGGAATCGCTGAAGGAGAACTACGAGCGGCTCGGCGCAAACGAAGACAAAGCCTTCGATTCCAAGACACTCGGCGAGCAGTTCGCCAAGATGGGCCCGGCCGGCAAGGGCCTTGCCCTGGCCTCGGTGATGGTCAGCGCCTACAACGGCCAGCAGGCCGAGAGCATCTCCTCGATGATCAGCGCCTACAGCACCGCTGGCGGCAACGCGGCCGGACTGGCCAGCGGCGCCGTGCAGTATCTGGCCGATGCGGGCAAGTTCGGCCGCTATACCGAGGGCGCCGAGGCCTTCGCCAAGTTCAGCGCGCGCTTCGTGCCCGGCCTGGCGGTGATCGCCAGCACGGCGGCGTTCGCCACCGATTTCGACAAGCTCAAGAACAACCCGGTCTATGCCGGCGCGCTGGTGGGCGACATGTTCTCGGTGATCGGCAGCGCGCTGGAAACCACCGGTGTGGGCGAAGTGCCTGGCGCGTTCGTCAACGGCATCGGCTTCCTGATCTCGGCGCCGTTCCAGTTCGTCGGCGGCCTGATCGACGGCAACCGGGAGGCGAAGGAGCTGCACGAGCAGGTCGAGAAATACCTCGGCGACGGCGGCGTGGGTCTGGACGAGGACACCCGCAAGGCGATGGCGAACAGCGATCCAGATCAGGTCAAGCAGTTGCTCGCCACCGGCATGACGCCGGACCAGCTGCAGCACCTGGCACCGCTCTATCCGCAGCTGCTGCAGAGCGAACACGGCTACGGCCCGGCCCTCGATTCGCTGCTCACCCTGCAGAAACGCACCGGACTCGATGGCAACGGCCTGTACGACATGCTGATGGCATCCGACCAGGGGCTGCGGCCGGGCACCGGCGTGAGCGAGGTCATGTACGTGCTCGGCCATCCGAATTTCTTCCCGCAGGAAAGCGGTGCGCCGAGCAAGGCGGACCTGGCCAATGATCTGCGCGCCAGCGCCAAGGAGATCCAGAGCTCGGCCGACGGCGATCCGGACACCGCCGCGCGAGCGCAGGCCTTGAACCAGGCCGCGGCCTGGCTGGACAGCCATTGACGGCGCGCGGCCGGGGCCTGCGCACGAGGCGCACGCACCCGGCCGCGGCGATCGCCACAAGGCGCTCCATACGCCGCTGAAGGGATGGCGAAGTCCGCGCCGCGCGGGCGAATGTTGCGCCGCGACATGCAATTGCCGGTGCTCCAGCAGAGGCGCCGCCGTGACTTGTGCAGGCTGACAGCGGCGCGAGGGGCTGTCATGATCCCGCCCTTATGCCGTCCGAGGGGGCGGCCGTTCGAGATCCAAATCTGCGGGAGTCTGCATGTCCTCTTCGAGCTCCATCCGGCGCGAAGTCGGTCCTTTCGCGCTCATGCTTACCGGCCTGGGCTCCATCATCGGCTCCGGCTGGCTGTTCGGCGCATGGAAGGCGGCAGGCCTGGCAGGCCCCGGCGCGATCTGGGCGTGGGTGCTCGGCGCGGCGATCATCACCACCATCGCACTGACTTACGCGGAACTCGGTTCGATGTTCCCCGAGTCCGGCGGCATGGTGCGCTACAGCCACTACTCGCACGGCTCGCTGGTGGGCTTCATCGGCGCATGGGCGAACTGGATCGCCATCGTGTCGGTGATCCCGGTCGAAGCCGAAGCCTCGGTGCAGTACATGGCCGGCTGGAAGTGGCAGTGGGCGCAGGACCTGTACATGCACGCCCCGGGCGGCCACGGCGAGCTGACGCCGCCGGGTCTGGCCATCGCCGCCGTGCTGGTCATCCTCTACTTCCTGCTCAACTTCTGGAGCGTGAAGCTGTTCGCGCGCTCCAATACCACCATCACGGTGTTCAAGCTGGTGGTACCGGCCGCCACCGGCCTGGCCCTGATCGCCAGCGGCTTCCACAGCGAGAATTTCTCGGTGGGCGTGCACGGCGATTCGCACGCGATCGATTTCGCCGCCGTACTGACCGCCGTGGCTACCGCCGGCATCGTCTTCAGCTTCAACGGCTTCCAGAGCCCGGTGAACTTGGCCGGTGAAGCGCACAACCCGGGCAAGAGCATCCCGTTCGCGGTGATCGGCTCGATCGCGCTGGCCACTGTCGTCTACGTGATCCTGCAGGTGGCCTACCTGGGCGCGGTGCCGCCGGACATGCTGGCCAAGGCCGGCTGGCACGGCATCGACTTCAGCTCGCCGTTCGCGCAGCTGGCGGTGATCGTCAACCTCAACTGGCTGGCGATCCTGCTGTACGCCGATGCCTTCATCAGCCCCTCCGGCACCGGCATCACCTATACCGCCACCACCGCGCGCATGATCTACGGCATGGAGCGCAACGGCACGCTGCCGGCGATCATGGGCCGTATCCATCCGAAGTGGGGCATCCCGCGTCCGGCGATGTGGTTCAACCTGGCGGTGTCGTTCGTGTTCCTGTTCTGCTTCCGCGGCTGGGGCACGCTGGCGGCGGTGATCTCGGTGGCGACGATCATTTCCTACCTGACCGGCCCGGTCAGCGCGATGACCCTGCGTCGCACCGCGCCCAGCCTGCACCGCCCGCTGCGCATCGTCGGTCTGCCGGTACTGGCCGGCGTCGCCTTCATCATGGCGACCGAGCTGCTGTACTGGGCCAAGTGGCCACTGACCGGCGAGATCATCCTGCTGATGGTCGTGGCGTTGCCGGTGTACTTCTACTACCAGGCGAAGAACGGCTGGCAGGACTTCGGCCGTCAGCTCAAAGGCGCATGGTGGCTGATCTTCTACCTGCCCACCCTCGCCCTGGTGTCGTGGGCTGGCAGCACGATGTTCGGCGGCAACGGCTACCTCACCTATGGCACCGACCTGGTAGTGGTCGCCGTGGTCGGACTGGTGTTCTACGTGTGGGGCGTGAAGTCCGGCTGGCGTACGCCGTCGGTGGAAGCCGCCGAGCTGGAAGCGCAGGCGCACCCGGGTGCGCCGCTGGTGCCGCCGGATGAGTTCGAATCGGAGCGCATCGCGCGGCATTGAGCTTCGCGAACATCCAAACAAAAAACGCGCGGTGCGAGCCGCGCGTTTTTTTATGCCTTCCACTTCGACTCGATGTGCCGCCGTGCCGTTGTGGTTCGCCTGCAGCTCAACCCGACCTGCGTCAGGACAGGGCGAGTACGTCGCCCAGCAGCGCTTGTGCCGTGACTTCCGGACCTGCGCCAGGACCCTGGATCACCAGCGGCTGCGAGTGGTAGCGCGTGGTGGTGAGGGCGAACTGGTTGTCGGTGCCGTACAGGCGCGCCGCCGGATGCGTGGCGGGCACCTCGACCAAGCCGACGCGGGCCTTGCCGCGCTGATTGAGCCGCGCAAGGAAACGCAACACGCCGCCGCGCGCCTTCGCTTCGGCGTGCCGGCGCGCGAGCGGCTCGTCCAGTTCCTCGAGGCGGGCGAGGAAGGTATCGGTATCCACCGTACGCAAGGCCTCGGGCACCAGGCTTTCCACGTCCACTTCGTCCGTGCCCAGCGCGAAGCCGGCGTTGCGCGCGATGATCAGCAGCTTGCGCGCCACGTCTTCGCCGGAGAGATCCGAGCGCGGGTCCGGCTCGGTATAGCCGAGCTTGCGCGCTTCGCGCAGCAGGGCGGAAAACGGCTGGCTGCCGTCGTACTGGTTGAACAGGTAGGAGAGCGAACCGGAGAACACGCCTTCCAGGGTGAGCAGCGCATCGCCGCAAGCGCGCAGACGGCGCAAGGTGGACAGCACCGGCAGGCCGGCGCCGACCGTGGCCGAATCGCCATAACGGCCGCCCTCGGCCACGGCCGCCTGCAAGGCGCGCCAGCCCGGCAATTCCCCACCGGCCAGCGCCTTGTTGGCGGTGACGACGTGGTAGCCGCGTGCCAGCCAGTCCGCGT
Source organism: Dyella sp. CR10 (assembly GCF_055814425.1). Classification (NCBI taxonomy): domain Bacteria; kingdom Pseudomonadati; phylum Pseudomonadota; class Gammaproteobacteria; order Lysobacterales; family Rhodanobacteraceae; genus Dyella; species Dyella sp. CR10. Next base: position 296,655 of record NZ_CP185986.1, on the reverse strand, counting down.
GGCGCGCAGCGAGGCCGGCATTGGCGGTGGCGTCGATGATCACTTTCACCGCCGCGCCGCTGGCGTCGAGCGCGCGCAGCAGCGTGGCATCGTCGCGCGGATCGCCATGGCTCTTGAGCTTCTCGCGCAGGGCACGGTCCGCCAGCTTCTCCGGATCGGTCTGCTGGCGGCGCGAATTGGCCGCGCCGACCAGGCGCAGCGACGCGGCAGCGGGGGTGTTGAGCAGCTTGAGCAGCGCGCCGCCGACCACGCCGGTGCCCAGCAGCACCGCGGCCGTACCGCGGGCGGTGGATGCCGGGGCAGCCGTCTGGACGGCCGTTTCGGCCAGCACCGCGCTCATGCGGTCACCCGGCGTTTGGCGGACTGCGAGGCCAGCGAGCGAGCCAGCGCGGCCTCGACGTCACGCAACAGATCGTCGCCATCTTCGATGCCGACCGAAAGGCGCAGCAGGCTATCGGCGATGCCGGCGTTGCGGCGCGCTTCCGGCGCCATGGAGGCATGCGTCATCGAGGCCGGGTGTGCGACCAGGCTCTCCACGCCGCCCAGCGACTCGGCCAGCGAGAAATACTTCAGGCCGTCGACGAAGGCTTCGATCTGCGGCACATCGCCTTCCAGCTCGAAACTCAGCATGGCGCCGAAACCGGACTGCTGGCGCGCGGCCAGCGCATGGCCGGCATGGCTTTCCAGCCCCGGGTAATAGACCTTGCGCACGGCCGCATGGCCGTCCAGCAGCGTGGCGATGCGCTGCGCATTCTCTTGATGCTGGCGCAGGCGCACGCTGAGCGTGCGCAGGCCGCGCAGGGTGAGGAAGCTGTCGAACGGCGCGCCGGTAAGGCCGTTGCAATTGCCCCACCACTTGAGCTGCTCGGCCACCGCCGCCTCGCGCGCCACCACCGCGCCGCCCACCACATCGCTGTGACCATTGATGTACTTGGTGGTGGAGTGCACCACCACGTCGGCGCCCAGCAGCAGCGGCTGCTGCAACGCGGGCGACAGGAAGGTGTTGTCGACCACCACCAGCGCGCCCGCAGCATGTGAAGCCTGTGCCACGTGACGGATGTCGGTGATGCGCAGCAGTGGGTTCGACGGCGTTTCCACCCACACCAGCGAAGGCTTGGACGCGAGGGCCGCGGCCAGCGCGACGCTATCGGTGAGATCTGCGAATTCGATGCTGAAACGGCCCTTCTTCGCCCATGCATCGAGCAGGCGCCAGGTGCCGCCGTAGCAATCGTGCGCCGCCAGCACGCGGCCGCCTGCCGGCACCAGCTCCAGTGCCAGCGCCACGGCCGCCATGCCGCTGGCCGTCACCACCGCGCCGGCGCCCTGCTCCAGTTCGGCCAGCGCGCTGCCCAGCTGGTCGCGCGTGGGATTGCCGCTGCGCGAGTAGTCGTAGGCGCGCTTGCCGCCAAGGCCTTCGAAGGCATAGTTGGTCGACAGATGCAGCGGCGGCACCACGGCGCCGTGCTGGGTGTCGGACTCGATGCCGGCGCGCACCGCGCGGGTGGTGCTGCTACAGGGGGCGGTGGTGTCGCTCATGGTGGATCTCCGTGTCTCTTGCGTCGTGCGGCGATGGCGTGGGATGTGATCGGTTCAAGCCAGCGCATCGCGCAGCAGCGGCGCGAGGCGATGGGTTTCCTTGAGGAAGGCGTCGTGGCCGTACGGCGACTCGAGTACCTCGAGCGTGGCCGGGCCATGCAGGCGACGCTGCAATTCGCACAGGTCAGACAGCGGCACCAGCCGGTCGGACGGAAAGCCGATGAGCGTGGCAGGCGCGGCAACCTGCTCGGGCGTCACGTCGTGCAGGTCGATGGATTCGGACAGGGCCAGGAAGCGCTCCACGTCGAAGCGCTCGACGAAGCGGCGGCCGGCATGCTCGAGGTAATCCTCGACCGGGAAATGGAAGCGCCCTTCGCGAAACTCCGGCGCGGCGGTGAAGCGGCGCGAGAATTCCTCGCTGCCGCGATAGGTGGTCATGGCCAGCTGGCGCGCCAGCGACAGCGCCTGCTCGGGCTGGCCGGTCTGCAGACCCAGGCGCACGATGCCGCGTTGCACGGCGCGTTGCGCGGTAGCCAGCGGATGCGGTCGGTGCGCGCCGGCCAGCAGCACCAGGCGATCCAGCGCGTAGGGATGACGCGCGGCGAAGGCCAGGCCGGCCATGGCGCCATAGGAAGAACCGACGAAGGCATGCACGCGACCGATGCCCAGCGCCTCGACCAACGCGGCCAGGGCATCCGCCTGGTCTTCGCTCGAAATGGCGGTGACGCCGTCGAGGTCGGTCGGCGCGAGCCAGTCGATGGACAGCACGCGATAACGGTCGAGGTCGATCGGCCGGCCGGCGCCGATCGCTTCTTGCCACCAGCCCGGCGCGGCATCGTCGTCCAGCGCCACCACGTCGCGGTGGGCGGAGATGCCGCCCTGTACGATCACGGTCGGCGCATCGGGAGCGCCGCACCACAGGTAGCGCACGTCGACTTCGCAGCCATGGCTGCCGTATTTCGGCGAAAGGCGGATGCGGCGGGAGCTGCGCTGCGTCGTGAGATCCACGCGAACGGCGCCCGCCACGGTACAGGGTGCGATAGCGGCGGTGGCGGGCTGAGGCTGGCTGGACATCTTCGCTCTCCGGTTCGGGCATCGCCCTGCGGATCCGGAGAGGTCGCCACGCCGCCGGCATGGCTGCCGGCACGAAGCTCGCCCATCTCTCGGTGGCGCTGTACGCGCCTCCGCAGGAGTTGGCACCGTCGCGGGCGGATCCCGCAGGTTGCCCCGGCTTCAAAGGGCCTGTCCCTCAGCCGGTCTCGATGAGTGGCCGACACTCTATCGACCGGCGGACAACCGTGTCAACAGTTTGGACGTCCAAACGTCTAAACATCCATAGAATCCAAATGTCTTGCGGAAGTCGCGGAAAACACGCCGCCATCACGCTTCCGGCCGCATGCGATCCTCCGCCCGACCCGCATCCCCCCGCCATACGGCGCGCCCGCGACAGCGCTATGCTTGGCCGCTTTCCCCCTCCCCGGGATTGCCCGATGACCGCCCCCGACCACCCGGATACATCCGCCTCCACCCTGCGCGACCAGCTGCGCCGCGACGGCTTCGCCTTCGCCACCCACCACGCCATGGAGCGTCTGCTGGGCGAAGGGATGGCGGACTGGGCGGCCTTCGCCGACAGCTGGAACGACCTGGGGCCGGACGATTACCTGGCAGCCAAGGGCCGCCACCGGCAGCGGCGCCATGCGGTATTCGCGGCCGGCGCCAGCGGCCCGTTCGAGCTGCGCGAACGCCAGCCTCACTACCAGAGCGTGGACTACAACGCGTTGCAGGGGGGCATCGAGCGCTGGTTCGAACCGGTGCGGCCGGACATTGCGCAGGGCGCAAGCCTGCAGGCCATCCTCGGTTTCAGCCGCGACTTCTTCGGCCCGCTGGCGCCGGCCACCGGGCGCTGGCATATCGAAGTCCATCAGTTCCGCATCGAAGCCCGCGCGGGCCAGGCCGGCGAGCCGACCCCCGAGGGGGTACATCGCGACGGCGTGGACTATGTCCTGGTACTGCTGGTGGACCGCGAGAATATCGAGAGCGGCACCACCACCATCCATACCGCCGACGGCACGGAGCTGGGCCACTTCACCCTCACCCACCCGCTGGACGCCGCGCTGGTGGACGATGCTCGCGTCTACCACGGCGTGACGCCGGTGACGCCGCACGATCCCGCGCGGCCGGCGCATCGCGACGTGCTGGTGGTGACATTCCGCAAGGCCGCCTGAGCACCCGCCACCCCTACAATGCGCCATTGCCTCGAGGAACCGCCGTGTCCCTAGCCGCCCAGATCGTCATCGCCGTGGTCGCCCTGCTGCACCTGTGGTTCCTGGTGCTGGAAATGTTCCTGTGGACCAGGCCGGCGGGCCGCCGCGCGTTCGGCACCACGGCCGAGTTTGCCGCGCAGTCGAAGGTACTGGCCGCCAACCAGGGCCTGTACAACGGCTTCCTCGCCGCCGGACTGCTGTGGTCGCTGTGGCTGGGCGGAGATGGCATGGCCATCGCGCGCTTCTTCCTGGGCTGCGTGCTGGTGGCCGGCCTTTATGGCGGTTTCACGGCGTCGCGGCGGATCCTGCTGTTCCAGGCGGCGCCGGCGGCGATCGGCCTGCTCCTGCTGTGGCTGTGAGCGCATGGGTACCACCGATCACCCGCGCGAAGCGGTAGGCCAGGCCTTCGATCCGACCCTGATGCTGCGCGCCCGCGAGCGCAGCTGGGCCGCGCTGCGCGGCATCCGCGAGCGCATGCGCCCGGGCATCAGCGAGGATGAGGCCCGGGCCGAAGCCGCGCAGGTGTTCGCCTCGCTGGGCATGGAGCGGCTTTGGCATCCGGTGGTGATCCGCATCGGCGAGAACACCACCAAGACCTTCCGCGAACGCTCCAACCCGGACGTGCGCCTGGGCGAGGACGACATCTATTTCATCGACCTGGGGCTGGTGTTCGATGGCCACGAGGGCGATGTCGGCGAGGCCTTCGTGACCGGCAGCGACCCCGGCCGGCGCGCTTGCGCCGCCGCCGCGCGTACGCTGTTCGACCAGGTGGCCTCAGCCTGGCGCTCGCAAGGCTTGAGCGGCGAGGCGCTCTACGCCTTTGCCGGCGAGCGGGCGCAAGCCATGGGCTGGCGCCTGAATCACGCGATCAAGGGCCATCGGGTGAGCGACTTCCCTCACGCGATCTACAAGGCCGGCGACCTGGGCACGCTGGAACGCCCGCCGGCCAGCGGCCTGTGGATCCTGGAGATCCAGATCGCCCACCCCACCGAACCCTACGGCGCCTTCTACGAGGACCTGCTGGTCCAGGAGTAGGCTGGCGGCTCCGAACTGCCGGAGCCTCGCGATGGCCGTCGAAAGTCTGCCCCTGGACGGCGGCTGCACCTGCGGCGGCGTCCGCTATCGCCTGGCCAGCGGACCGCTGATCGTGCAGTGCTGCCATTGCCGCTGGTGCCAACGCGAGAGCGGCGGCGCCTTCGCCCTCAACGCCATGATCGAGACCAGCCGGATCAAGCTGCTGCGCGGCCGTCCGCTGCTGGAGACCATTCCCAGCTTCAGCGGCAAGGGCCAGCAGGTGGCGCGCTGCCCGGACTGCATGATCGCCCTGTGGAGCCACTACGCCGGCGGCGGCGCCACCTTCGCCTACGTGCGGGTGGGCACGCTGGACGACCCGGACCGGCTGCCGCCGGATATCCATGTCTTCACCGCCAGCAAGCAACCCTGGGTAGTGATCCCCCCGGACGCACGGGCGGTACCGGAGTTCTACCGGCGCAGCGAGGTGTGGTCACCGGAGAGCCTGGAGCGGCGGCGAATCGCTGTCGAAGGGGCGGTTTCGGGCCGCTCGGCGGGGTGACCGGGCCCAGGCCACGGTACAATCGCGGGTTCGCCATTGACTGTCCGGCCCGCCCGCATGTCCACCCATCTCGACGAAACCCGCCGCCGCCGCACCTTCGCCATCGTCAGCCACCCTGACGCAGGCAAGACCACGCTCACGGAAAAGCTGCTGCTGTTCGGCGGCGCGATCCAGATGGCCGGCTCGGTGAAGGGCCGCAAGGCGGCTCGCCACGCCACCTCGGACTGGATGGCGCTGGAAAAGGAACGCGGCATCTCGGTGACCTCGTCGGTGATGCAGTTCCCGTACGAAGGCAAGATCGTCAACCTGCTCGACACGCCCGGCCATGCGGACTTCTCGGAAGACACCTACCGCGTGCTCACCGCGGTGGACTCCGCGCTGATGGTGATCGACTGCGCCAAGGGCGTGGAGGAGCGCACGATCAAGCTGATGGAGGTGTGCCGCCTGCGCGACACGCCGATCATGACCTTCATCAACAAGCTCGACCGCGAGGGCCGCTCGCCGATCGAATTGCTCGACGAAGTGGAATCGGTGCTGGGCATCGCCTGCGCGCCGCTGACCTGGCCGATCGGCATGGGCAAGCGCCTGAAGGGCGTGTACCACCTGCTGCTGGACGAAGTGCACGTGTTCGAACCGGGCAAGAACTTTACGCGCCAGGACTCGACCATCTTCAAGGGCCTGGATGCGCCGGGCGTGGAAGAGGCCATCGGCGCCGAAGCCATGGCCGAGCTGCGCGAGGAGCTGGAGCTGGTGCAGGGCGCCTCGCATCCATTCGACCTGGAGCAATACCTGGCCGGCAAGCTGACGCCGGTGTTCTTCGGCTCGGCGGTGAACAACTTCGGCGTGCAGCTGTTGCTGGACTTCTTCGTCGAGCACGCACCCTCGCCCAAGCCGCGCGCCACACTCACCCGCGAGATCGAGCCGGACGAGGAGAAGCTCACCGGCTTCGTGTTCAAGATCCAGGCGAACATGGACCCGGCGCACCGGGACCGCGTGGCGTTCATGCGCGTGTGCTCGGGCACCTACACCGCCGGCATGAAGATGATCCAGACGCGCACCGGCAAGGAAGTGCGCATCGCCAACGCGCTGACCTTCATGGCCAGCGATCGCGAGATCGTCGAAAGCGCCTATCCCGGCGATGTGATCGGCCTGCACAACCACGGCACGATCAGCATCGGCGACACCTTCACCGAAGGTGAGGCGATTTCGTTCACCGGTATCCCGAACTTCGCGCCGGAACTGTTCCGCCGCGCGCGCCTGCGCGACCCGCTGAAGATGAAAGCGCTGCAGAAGGGCCTGGCGCAACTGTCCGAGGAAGGCGCAACGCAGTTCTTCCGTCCGCTGATGAGCAACGACCTGGTGCTCGGCGCGGTGGGCGTGCTGCAGTTCGATGTGGTGGCTTATCGCCTGAAGGACGAATACGGCGTCGACGCGGCGTTCGAACCGGTCGGCGTGGTCACCGCGCGCTGGATCCATTGCGACGACGCGAAGAAGCTGGAAGAGTTCCGCGAGAAGAACGCGATGAATCTGGCCGTGGACGCCGCCGGCGAGCTGGTCTATCTGGCGCCGTCGCGGGTGAACCTGCAGCTGGCGCAGGAGCGCTGGCCGCAGGTGCGCTTCTCGGCCACCCGCGAGCACGCGGCTTCCGTGGACGTCTGATCCCGGCGGCGCGGGCCTGCGCTCCCACAACGACAACCTCGAGGTCCGCATGCGCCACGCCGACACGACCGTCCCCGCCTTCACGACGCCACGCGCTGCCACGCCGTGGCAACGCTGGCTGGTGTTCTCGCCCGGGGCGCGCATCGCCAACTTCGCGGTGACGATGCTTGCGCTGAGCTTCCTGGCCGGATCGCTGACCCACCTCCTGGGCTGGCGCGACAAGGGCGCCGATCCGCTGTACCGGGCGTTGGCCATGCTGCTGCTCCAGCTGGTGCCCGCCCTGTTCGCCTACCTCGCCCTGGTGCGCGGCGTGGAACGGCGCCCGCTCAACGAGCTGGCGCTGCGCGCACTGCCTCGGCAGGCCGGCCTGGGACTGCTGATCGGCACACTGCTGATGGGTACGACGGTCTCCGTGCTATGGCTGCTGGGCAGCTACCGCGTCACCGGCACCAACTCATCGCCCGACTGGATCTCCGCCGTGCTGGTGGTCGGTCTGGGCGCGGGGCTGGGCGAGGAAATCATCTCGCGCGGCGTGCTGTTCCGCATCGTCGAGGAAGGGCTCGGCACCTGGTGGGCGCTGGCCATCTCGGCGCTGTTCTTCGGCGCGATGCACATCGGCAATCCCGCCGCGACGCTGTGGAGCTCGGCGGCGATCGCCATCGAGGCCGGCATCCTGCTCGGCCTGCTCTATCACGTCACCCGCTCGCTGTGGGTCTGCTCCGGCATGCATCTGGCGTGGAACGTCATGCAAGGCACGGTGTTCGGCATCGCCGTCTCCGGCCACCCGGCGGACGGCTTCCTGGTGGCGCGCCTGAGCGGCCCCGAATGGCTCAGCGGAGGCGCCTTCGGCGCCGAGGCCTCGGTGGTCGCCCTGCTGGTATGCACCAGCCTCAGCGCGGTGCTGCTGGGCATCGCCCTGCGGCGCCGCTCGATCGTGCCGCCGGCCTGGAAACGGCGCGCGCCCCTCGCGCAGGCCACACGCAGCTGAAGCCTGCTGCGCTACCCTGCGCCGAAACATTCGGCCGTGGCGGCGCCGCGGCCTTCGCTACAGGGAACCCCGCATGGCCACCGCCAACCGACGCTACTCCTGGCTCGCGCACCAGCCGATCCAGCGCAAGATTCTGTTCGCGATCGGCATCCTCACGCTGCTGTTCGTCATCTGCGGGTCGGTCACCCTCATCTCGCTGTCCCGCCAGGACGAAAGCTGGCGGTGGTCGCGCCACACCTACGAGGTCCGTGCCGCGCTGGATGACGTGATCGAGGCCATGCAGGACGGCCAGTACGCCGTGCGTGGTTATCTGCTGACGCAGGACCGCAAGGAGCTGGACAGCTACGGAGAAGCCAACCGCAAGTCGCAGGCGGCCATTGACGCCTTGCGTGGCCTGATCGCCGACAACCCGTTGCAACAGACCCGCCTGGACCGCGTGCAGGTGATGGCCCGGCAGTGGCAGCAGGAGGTCACCCGCAACGGCGTCGATGCCGTGGCCGCGATCAAGTCCACCGACCCGGCCGAGATGGCCTTGGAGCGCAGCCGCATCCAGAGCAGCTACATGGATCACCGATCCGTGACGCCGACCGACATCCTGGCCCTGCTCAATCAGATGGATGCCACCGAGGCCGGCCTGCTCAACGAACGCGAAGCGTCGCAGCGCCGCGACGAGATCGAGGTGCGGGCGGTGACCTGGAGCGGCATGGTGATCGCCATCCTGCTGGGTATCTCGGTGGTCACCATGACCTTCCGCCTGATCACCCGGCCGATCCGCCGCATGACGGACCTGATGACTCGCCTGGCCCAGCACGACCATACGGTGGAGATCCGCCAGATCGAGCGCCGCGACGAGATCGGCGAGATCGCCCGCGCCTTGCAGGTGTTCAAGCAAATGGCGATCGAGACGGCAGCGCAGACCTGGGTCAAGAGCAACGTCTCGGAGATCGCCGGCGAGCTGCAGAAAGTGGACGGCCGGCGCGAATTCGGCGAACGCCTCACCAGCACGCTGGTGCCGCTGCTGCAAGGCGGCGTCGGCGTCTTCTACGCGCACGACGAAGACAGCGGACGGCTCGAACTGCACGGCAGCTATGGCTACCGCGAGCGTCGCCATCTGAGCACCGGCTATGCGCTGGGCGAAGGCCTGGTCGGCCAATGCGCGCTGGAGCGCAAGCCTATCGTCCTGCAGGACGTTCCCGAAGACTACGTGCGCATCCATTCGGGCACAGGCGAGGCGCCGCCGCGCAGCATCGCCGTGCTGCCGCTGCTGTCGCGCGACAAGCTGCTGGGCGTGCTGGAGCTGGCCAGTTTCCAGCATCTCACCGCGTCGCAGCAGCACCTGCTCGACGAGCTGCTGCCGATCGCCGCGCTTTCGCTGGAAAACCTTGGCCGCGCCCAGCGCACGAAGGATCTGTTGAACCGCACGCGTGAGCAGGCCGACGAATTGCGCGCTTCCGAGGAAACCCTGCGCAACCAGCAGCACGAGCTGCAGGCCAGCAACGAAGAACTCAGCCTCAAGACGCAGGAGTTGCAGGAGCAGTCGCAGCGGCTGCTCGCATCCGAAGAAGAACTGCGCGTGCAGACCGAAGAGTTGCAGGCCAGCAATGAAGAACTGCGTCAGAAGACCGACACGCTCAACGAGCAGAAACGCATGCTGGAGGCATTGCAGCGCGAGACGGCGGACAAGGCCGACGAGCTGGCCCGGGCCAGCCAGTACAAGTCGGAGTTCCTGGCCAACATGTCGCACGAGTTGCGCACGCCGCTCAACAGCCTGCTCATCCTGTCGCGCAGCCTGGCCGAGAACCGCGAGGGCAATCTCGACGGCGAACAAGTGGAATCGGCGCGCATCATCCACGACTCCGGCAGCAGCCTGCTGCGCCTGATCAACGACATCCTGGACCTGTCCAAGGTGGAAGCCGGCAAGATGGAGCTGGTGGTCGGCGAACTGCCGCTGGCCGACCTGCAACGCGCGCTCACGCGCACCTTCGCCCATGTGGCGCAGGAGAAGCAGCTGGCGTTCCGCGTGGAGACCGCGCCCGACCTGCCAGTCGGCATCCTCACCGACGCGGCCAAGCTGGAGCAGGTGGTCAACAACCTGGTCGGCAACGCCTTCAAGTTCACTCATCAGGGCGGCGTGACCGTGCAGATCACGCGGCCACCGGCAGGCGCGCCCCTGCCGGAAAAGCTGCAGGGGCGCGCCGTCGTCGCTATCGCGGTACGCGACACCGGCATCGGCATTCCACCGGCCAAGCTGGACAAGGTCTTCCACGCCTTCGAGCAGGTCGATGCCAGCACCAGCCGGCAGTACGGCGGTACCGGCCTCGGGCTGGCGATCTCGCGCCGCCTGGTGGAGCTGCTGGGCGGCGACATCGCGCTGCATAGCGAGGAAGGCCAGGGCAGCGTGTTCACCCTGCTGCTGCCGGAGCGCCTCGATGTCGGCGAAAACCCGGTGCCGGAGCCATCCGCGCCGGCACTCGCGGAAACGCGGCCGGCCACGACCAGCGCTCTGCTGCCCGAAACCATCGAGGACGACCGCGACCAGCTGGAAGCAGGCGCCACGGCGATCCTGATCGTGGAGGACGATCCGGTGTTCGCGCGCATCCTCGCCGACATGGTGCATCGCAAGGGCTACCGCGTGCTGGCCGCCGCCGATGGCGAATCGGGCCTGCAGCTCGCGCAGCGCTACCGCCCCACCGGCATCCTGCTGGACGTCATGCTGCCGGGCATGGACGGCTGGACCGTGATCTCCCGGCTCAAGGAGAACCCAGCCACGCGGCACATCCCTGTTCACTTCATCTCCGCGGTGGATGACGCCGGACGCGGCCGTGAACTGGGCGCGGTGGGCTTTCTCACCAAGCCGGTCAGCCGCGAGGCGATCAACGGCGCGTTCGATCGCCTGCTGCATTTCGCCGAAGGCCAGGCGCGGCATCTGCTGCTGGTGGACGACGATGCCGATGCGCGCGCGGCGCTACGCACGCTGCTGCGCAACGACGACGTCTCCATCGACGAGGCCGGCAGCGCGGAAGACGCGCTGGCCCGGATGGCCGATACCGACTACGACTGCATCGTGCTCGACCTCGGCCTGCCCGGCATGTCCGGTATCGAACTGCTAGAACGCCTCGCGGGCGAAGGGCGCATTCCGCCGGTGGTGATCTACTCCGGACGCGAACTGAGTCGCGAGGAAAGCCTGAAGCTGCGCCAGTACACCGACAGCATCGTGATCAAGGGCGCGCGCTCGCCGGAGCGCCTGATGGATGAAGTCAGCCTGTTCCTGCACAGCATCCGCAAGAGCGCCGCCGCAGCGGCCGTCGCTGCGCCCGTCGCCGACGACGTAGGCGAGCTGGCCGGGCGCAAGTTGCTGCTGGTGGACGACGACATGCGCAATCTGTTCGCCCTGTCCAAGGTGCTGCGCGGCTGGGGCATGCAGGTAAGCATGGCGCAGGACGGGCAGAAGGCGCTCAAGGCGCTGGCCGAACAGGATGGCATCGAGCTGATATTGATGGACATCATGATGCCCGTGATGGATGGCTACGACACCATGCGCGCGGTCCGCGCGCAGTCGCGCTTCGCCAAGCTGCCGATCATCGCCCTCACCGCCAAGGCCATGCGCGGCGATCGCGAGAAGTGCCTCGAGGCCGGCGCCAACGACTACCTCTCCAAGCCGATCGACGTCGACAAGCTCTCGTCGATGCTGCGCGTATGGCTGCACCGATGAGCGAGCGCAGCGGCAGCGCGGGCGAGACGGGGCTCGAGGACATCGAGGTCGAGTTGTTCGTGCGTGCGCTGCAACTTCGCCATGGCTACGACTTCAGCCAGTACGCGCCGGCGTCGCTGAAGCGGCGCGTGAAGCAGCTCGTGCTGGCCCATCAGACCGACACGATCAGCGCGCTCACGGCACGCGTGCTGCACGAACCGGCGTTCCTGCCGAAGGTGCTGGAAGGGCTGTCGGTGCCGGTTTCCGAGATGTTCCGCGACCCGGAGGTGTTCCGCGCCCTGCGCGAACAGGTGTTCCCGATGCTGGCCTCGTATCCGCAGATCAACATCTGGCAGGCCGGCTGCGCGCACGGGCAGGAGGTGTACTCGCTGGCCATTCTGCTCGAAGAGGCCGGGCTGTACGAGCGCACGCAGATCTACGCCACCGACTTCAACGAAGCCGCGCTGCGCCATGCGCAGGAAGGCATCTATCCGGCCAAGGAGGCGCAACTGTGGTCGCGCAACTACCTTGCCGCCGGCGGCAGCCACTCGCTGGCCGACTACTACAGTGCGCGCTACGAGTTGCTCAAGCTGGACAGCCGGCTGCGCCGCAATGTGATCTTCGCCAACCACAACCTGGTCGCCGATGAGGTGTTCTGCGAGGCGCACCTGGTGCTGTGCCGCAATGTGCTGATCTATTTCTCCGACCCGCTGCAGGACCGCACCCTCGCGCTGTTCCGCGACAGCCTGGTACGCGGTGGCTTCCTCTGCCTGGGCACGCGCGAGAGCCTGGACTTCGCGCCGTCCGCGGCCGACTTCCAGCCGGTGGATGCGGCCTTGCGCATCTACCGGCTGGCGCCGAAGGCGGCGGACTGAGATGGGCGCGCCGCTGGCCGTCGTCATCGGCTGTTCGGCCGGAGGGCTCGTTGCGCTGGAGCAGCTGTTCGGCGCCCTGCTGCCGGCACTGCCACCGCCGTTTCTGGTGTGCTGCCATACCGGTTCGCCCAACGTGGACCTGATGTGCGACCTGCTGGCGCGCCATGCGGCCATGCCGGTGGAAGAAGCGCGCGAACGCGAGCTGCCGCGCGGCGGCACGGTGTACGTGGCGCCCAGCGGCTATCACCTGCTGGTGGAGACCGATGGCCGCTTCGCGCTCAGCGTGGACCCGCGCGTGAGCTTCGCGCGCCCTTCGATCGACGTGCTGTTCGCCTCCGCTGCCGAAACCTACGGCGATGGCCTGATCGGGGTGATCCTCACCGGCGCCAACAGCGATGGCGCCGCAGGGCTGGCCGCAGTGCGCGAGCGCGGCGGCATCGCCATCGTGCAGCGGCCGGACGAGGCCGATTCCCCGGCCATGCCGCGAGCCGCACTGGAACTCGCCGGCGCGGACTATTGCGTACCCCTCGCGGCGATCGCGCCGCTGCTCAACCGGATCTGCCTGTCATGACTCCCGAACGCCCAAAGATCCTCGTCGTCGACGACACTCACGCCAACCTGGTGGCGATGCGCCGGCTGCTGGCCGACTGCGGCGCCGAACTGCACGAGGCCGGCAGCGGCAATGACGCTCTGGCGATGTGCCTGGATCACGAGTACGCGCTGATCCTGCTCGACGTGAACATGCCCGACATGGACGGTTTCGAAGTGGCTTCGCTGCTTGGCGAATCCGGGCAGTTGCACGAAACGCCGATCATCTTCGTCACCGCGGCCTACGCCGACGACATCAACCGCCTCAAGGGCTACCGCTTCGGCGCGGTGGACTACCTCGCCAAGCCGGTCAACGACGCGATTCTGCAGTCGAAGGTGCGCGTGTTCCTCGAACTGTACGCGGCGCGCGCGCAGATCAAGGCTGCGCTGACGGAGCTGGCCGCGCGCAACCGGCAGCTGGGCGAGGAGATCGCCGAACGCAAGCGCATCGAAGCGCAGATCCGCCACCAGGCCACGCACGACCTCCTCACCGGCCTGCCCAACCGCATGCTGTTCCATGACCGCCTGTCTACCGCCATGCAACGCGTGCCGCGGCACGGCCAGCCGTTCGCGCTGGTCATGCTGGACATCGATGGCTTCAAGGCTGTGAACGACAACCACGGCCATCCCGCGGGCGATGCGCTGCTGCGTGCGATCGCACAGCGCCTGCACGACTCGCTGCGCGCCAACGACACGGTGGCGCGCCTGGGCGGCGACGAGTTCGCCCTGATTCTGGAAGACGTCACCGATCTTTCCGCTCTGGTCGAGCGCTGCCATGGCATCGGTGCCGGATTGGCCGAACCCTATCCGCTGGACGGCCGTCACGGCCCGTTTGTCGCCGACGTGAGCGCCAGCATCGGCATCGCCGTGTGGAACGGTGACGCGCGCAACGACGAGGACCTGATCCTGGCAGCCGACCGTGCACTGTATCGCGCGAAAGAAGACGGCAAGAACCGCTGCGTGGTCGCGCCGTAAAGCCCACCCATATCGGCACCGCAAACAAAAACGGCGGGACCCGGGTCGACCGGATCCCGCCGTTCGTCATCGCTTTCAGGCCGCGTCGGCGAGCTTCTTCTCGTCCTTCGCCTTGGCGGCGCCCAGCTCGGCCGGATCGAAATCGTCGACCGAGATGAACTCGAACACGCCCTCGCGTACGCGCTTGAGCAAAGCGGCTTCGGCGCTGTCGATCACGCCGGCCTTCTCGGCTTCCGCCAGCTGGCCCACGTAGTCGTGCGACTTGAACTGACCGGCCTTCTGCGCCTTGAGGAACTTGCGCTCCACCGGCTCGGCGGCGATCACGTCGGGCAGCAGCGCATTCATGCGGCCGACGGTGTTGTTCGCCGTCGGGGTGAGGTACACCCACTCCATCAGGCGATCGCGCGCTTCGCCCGGCGCGGTGATGATGGCGGCGACGCGTCGACCCAGGCGGTCGGACGGCGGTACTTCGCGGCGACCGAACGGAAACACGAGGGCACGGATCAGCCAGGCAACCGGGCGGACCGGGAAATTGCGGATCGCGCCGTCCAGCGCCATCTGCGTGCGCCACATGCACTCGTGGAACGCCCAGGCGAGCAGCGGCCGGTCCGCTTCCGGGCGACCGGTGTCTTCGTAGCGCTTGAGCATGGCGCTGGCGATGTACAGATAGCTGAGCACGTCGCCCAGGCGCGCGGATAGCTTTTCCTTGAACTTCAGCTTGCCGCCGAGCACACCCATGAAGGTGTCTGCGCACAGCGCCAGCGCCGCCGAGTAGCGGTCGAGCTTGCGGTAGTAGCGGTGCGTATAGGCATCGCCCGCCGTCTCACCGATGCGCGCGCCCGTGATGCCGAAGGCGAACGAGCGCACCGCGTTGGAGATGCCGAAGCCGATATGGCTGAACAGCAGGCGGTCGAAGGTCTTCAGGCGCTCGCCGTAATCGGCGATGGACAGCGCCTGCATTTCCTTCAGCACATAGGGATGGCAGCGGATCGCGCCCTGACCGAAGATCATCAGGCTGCGCGTCATGATGTTGGCGCCTTCCACCGTGATGGCGATCGGCACGCCCTGCCAGGCGCGGCCGGCATAGTTCTTCGGCCCCAGCTGCACCGCCTTGCCGCCGTGCACGTCCATCGCGTCGCCGGCGATCACACGGCCCCATTCGGTGGCGTGGTACTTGGCGATCGCCGAAGGAACTGCCGGCTTCTCGCCGCGATCGACCGCGGCGGCGGTGGCGCGCGACAGCGCCGCGGTGGCGTAGGTCAGGCCGCCGATGCGGGCGAGCGCTTCCTCCACGCCCTCGAAGCGGGCGATGGACAGGCCGAACTGCTTGCGCATGCGCGCATAGGCGCCGGTGGCCGCGACCGCGGCGCGCACGCCGCCGGTGGCGTTGGAGGGCAGCGAAATGGCGCGGCCGACCGAGAGGCATTCCACCAGCATGCGCCAGCCGTGGCCGGCCATGTCAGGACCGCCGATCAGCACCGACATCGGCACGAACATGTCCTTGCCATGCACCGGGCCGTTCTGGAACGGGATGTTCAGCGGGAAGTGGCGGCGACCGATCTCCAGGCCCGGGGTCGAGCGCGGAATCAGCGCGAGGGTGATGCCGAGGTCTTGCTTGTCGCCCAGCAGCTTGTCCGGGTCATACATGCGGAAAGCCAGGCCGACCACGGTAGCGATCGGCGCCAGCGTGATGTAGCGCTTGTCGAAGGTGAGGCGGATGCCCAGCGTCTCGACGCCATCGACCAGCTGCTTGCAGACGATGCCGTAGTCGGTGATCGAGGTGGCGTCGGAGCCCGCGTACGGGCCGGTGAGCGCGAAACAGGGAATTTCCTCGCCTACCGCGAGGCGCGGCAGGTAATAGTTCTTCTGTTCGTCGCTGCCGTAGTGCAGCAGCAGTTCCGCCGGACCGAGCGAGTTGGGCACGGCGACGGTCGAGGCCACGGTCGCCGACATGGTCGCCAGCTTCTGCAGTACCGCCGAATGCGCGAGCGCGGAGAAGCCCAGGCCGCCGTACTGCTTCGGGATGATCATGCCGAAGAACTTGTGCTTCTTGATGAAGGCCCAGACTTCCGGCGGCAGGTCGGCCAGCTCATGCGTGATCTGCCAGTCGTTGAGCATGCCGCACAGCTGCTCGACCGGGCCGTCCATGTAGGCCTGCTCTTCGGTGCTCAGCTCGGGCTTCGGCTGCCTGGTCAGTTCATGCCAGTCCGGCTTGCCGGAGAACAGCTGGCCCTCGAAGCCGACCGTGCCGGCTTCCAGCGCGGTCTGCTCGGTCTCCGACAGCTTGGGCGTGACCCTGGCGAACATCTTCAACAGCGGCGCGCTGATTTTCTTGCGGCGGAAGTCCACCATCAGCAGCGGCACCGCGATCAGCAATTCGATCGCCAGCAGCACGATAGTGGTGACCGGCGCGCCGACGATCAGGCCAACCACCAGCGTGGCAGCGACGGTGACGATCGCCCAGGTCCGCAGGCTGCTGCGATGGTAGGCACAGACGCCGGTGGCGATGAGCGCCGCCAGCAGGGTGAGGATCACGGACATGAGAACACCTCGTCGCGAATGGCGTTGTTGCGGAAGACTGGCATGAGCACTACTCGATCAGGTCCGCGTCCGTGCGGGTGCGATGCTGCGTTTCATCGCCCGGCTTGCGCAGAAATCGTGCGATCTGCCGGGTGAAAGCGTCGTTGGCGTCCCCGGCCACCATATGCGTGGCACGAGGCAGTTCCACATGCTCGGCCTGAGGCACGAGCCGGAGAAATTCGTCGACGGTGTCGCGTGAGACCACGTCGCTGCGACCGCCCGAGAGCAGCAGCACCGGAACGCGCACGTTGGCGGCGGCGCTCATGAGGCGCGGCTGGTAGCGCTCGCTCTCACGCACGAGGTCGCCGCCGAGCAGGGCCGGATCCCAATGCCAGCGCAGGCGGCCATCGGCGCCCTCGCGCAGCAACGGACGCAGCTGCTCCTCGCTCTTGCGACCGGCGCGGTGCGGCAGGTACGCGGCGATCTGTTCGGCGGCTTCGGCGTAATCGGCGAAGCCGTCGGGATGGGCCTGCATGAAGGCGAGGATGCGTTCGACGCCGGCCGTCTCCCAGCGCGGCGTGATGTCGACCAGGACGAGCGCACGAAACAGCGAGGGATCGATCTCTCCCGCCACCACCAGCCCAAGCAGGCCGCCCATCGACGCGCCGACCAGCACCGGCGGCGCGGGCTGCGCGCGGGCGAGCTGCACCAGGTCGGATGCGAACTGTTCCATGTGGTAGCCGCCATCCGGCACGCGCTCGCTTTCGCCGTGGCCACGGCTATCGAAGGTGACACAGCGGAAACCCTCGGCCGCGAGCGCAGCGGCGGTCGCGGTCCAGGCGTGGCGGGTCTGCCCGAAACCGTGGGCGAACAGCAAGGTGGGGTCACCCTCGGGCTGGCGCACCTCGACGGCGAGGCGCACGCCGTCTTCGGCGACGAACGGAATCATCGATGCGGCAGCGGAAGCCTGGTAGGTGACCATACGGACGAGTATGGATTGCTGTCCGAGCCGCCGTCAACCGGCAGTTGACGCCGATCTGCGCGCCCTTCCGTCCGGCTGGCGCGGATTACAAACCTCGGCACTGGGGCTACCATGCGCACATGAATGTGAGCGCCAAACCCGAACGTACCCGCCTCTCCGCCGAGGATTGGGAAGATGCCGCCCTCAAGCTGATCGCCGACCAAGGTGTCGGCGCCCTCGCCGTAGAAGCCCTGGCCCGCCAGCTGGGCGTGACCAAGGGCAGCTTCTATTGGCATTTCCGTACCCGCGAAGCCCTGCTTCAGGCCGCCCTGGAGCGCTGGGAGCAGTACGGCGAGCGCGAAGTCATCAGCCAGATCGAGGCCATGCCCGATCCGCGCGCGCGCCTGCCGGAACTGTTCCGCCGCGTCGCCCACGAAATTGCCCCGCACCGCGTCTATGCCGCCCTGCTCAAGGCGCTGGACCACCCGCAGGTGGTGCCGGTGATGGCTCGCGTGTCGCAGCGGCGCATGGAATTCCTCACCACCATCTACCGCGAGGCCGGCTTGCCGCCGTCGGAGGCGCTCAACCGGGCTCGCCTGACGTACGCGGCCTATGTCGGCTTCCTGCAGCTCAACTTCACGCTGGGTCTACCGCGCATCAGCCATGAAGAGTTCGACGCCTACGTCGAGCACATGATCCGCACGCTCACGCCGGCCTGAAAGGCAAGCCGCATCAGCGGCTTGCCGGCATTTCGGGGCCGCTTTGCTGCACTCCGCCTTGCAAATGCCAGTTCACGCAAACTACCGTTTCTACTCTTTTTTGTCCTAAGACCAGAGTGAGGAACGCATGGCGAGCAAGCTGGAGGCGCTGCAGCGCTGGGTTGACGAGGTGGCGGCGCTGACCCGCCCCGCCCGCATCCATTGGTGCGATGGCTCTGACGCCGAATATCAGGAACTGGTGCAGCAGATGCTGCAGACCGGCGACCTGATCGAGCTGAACCAGGAGACCCACCCGGGCTGCTACCTGCACCGCTCGAACCCCTCCGATGTAGCCCGCGTCGAACACCTCACCTTCGTCTGTACGGAGGACCGCGAGGACGCCGGCCCCAACAACCATTGGATGGCGCCGGCCGAGGCTCACGCCAAGATGGACGGCCTGTTTGCCGGCTGCATGGAAGGCCGCACCATGTACGTCATCCCGTACTGCATGGGCCCGATCGATTCCCCGCTGGCCCGCTGCGGCGTCGAAATCACCGACAGCCCCTACGTGGTGGCCAATATGCGCACCATGACGCGCATGGGCGCCGCGGCGCAGTCGCGCATCGAGTGGGAAGGAAGCTTCGTGAAGGGCCTGCATTCCACCGGCGAGCTGGATCCGGAACGCCGCTTCATCATGCATTTCCCCGAGGAGCTGACCATCAAGTCGTACGGCTCCGGCTACGGCGGCAATGCGCTGCTTGGCAAGAAGTGCCACGCGCTGCGCATCGCCAGCTGGCAAGCCAAGTCCGAGGGCTGGCTCGCCGAGCACATGCTGATCGTGGGCATAGAAAACCCGCAGGGCCAGACGCATTACGTCGCGGCCGCCTTCCCGTCGGCCTGCGGCAAGACCAACCTCGCCATGCTGATTCCGCCTGAGGGCTATCGCCGTGACGGCTGGAAGGTATGGACCGTGGGCGATGATATCTGCTGGATGCGCACGGGCGCGGACGGCCGCCTGTACGCGATCAATCCGGAAGCCGGCTTCTTCGGCGTGGCGCCGGGCACCAGCGCGAACAGCAATCCGAATGCGCTGGCCAGCATCGCGCGCGACACGATTTTCACCAACGTCGCTGTGACCGCCGACAACCAGCCCTGGTGGGAAGGTCTGCCGGGCGAGCCGGCGCGCGACTGGCAGGGCCGTCCCTACGACCCGGCCAACGGCCCCGCGGCGCACCCGAACTCGCGCTTCACGGTGAGCGCCAGGCAATGCCCCACCTGGTCGCCCAAGGCCGAGGATGCGCAAGGCGTGCCGATCAGCGCGATCGTGTTCGGCGGCCGCCGGCCTTCGCTGGTGCCGCTGGTGTTCGAGGCGCGCGACTGGGCGCACGGCGTCCTGGTCGGTGGCGCGATGGGCTCGGAAACCACGGCCGCCGCGACCGGCGCGGTCGGCGTGCTGCGCCGCGACTCCATGGCGATGAAGCCCTTCTGCGGCTACCACTATGGCGACTATTTCCAACATTGGCTGTCGTTCGACCAGCCCGGCGCGAAGCTGCCGAAGGTCTTCCACGTCAACTGGTTCCGCAAGGGCAAGGACGGCAAGTTCCTGTGGCCGGGCTTCGGCGACAACCTGCGCGTACTCGAATGGATGATCGCGCGCGTGGAAGGCAAGGCTCAGGGAGTCGCGACGCCGATCGGCACCCTGCCCGCGCGCCATGAGCTGCGCATGGACGGCCTCGCCATCGATGGCGCCGCGCTGGACGAACTGCTGCATGTCGACCAGGAAGGCTGGCAGGCCGAAGTCGGCGCCATCGGCGACTACCTGCGCGAGTTCGGCCCCCGCATGCCGCAGCAGCTCCATGACGAGCTGCGCCGCGTCGGCGACGCGCTGGCCGGCGCGTCGCGCTCTCAGGCCGTCGCTTCCTGACCGCCCGTGGCGGCCCGCCGTTCGGCCGGCCGCCACTTTCTCCTGCAGTCACTCCCAGGCCTCTAAACCTTGCCGCTTGCGGGCGCATCCAAGCTAGCAAGATGATCAGCGCCTGCCCCGCTACCGGAAGCTCCATGCCGCCTGCCATCGTCGCAGCGCCCGACGACGACGACGCCGCCGACGACGCCGACGACGTGCGCGCGGCCGCGGCCGGCGATCGCGTCGCGTTCCAGCGGCTCTACCGGCGGCATGTGGATCGCGTGTACGGCGCGGTATATCGCCTGGCCGGCTACGACCATGCCCGTGCCGAGGACATCACTCAGGATGCCTTCGTGCGCGCCTGGCAGAAGCTCGACGGCTTTCGCCACGAAAGCGCCTTCGGTACCTGGCTGTATCGCCTGGCGGTCAACGTCGCGCTGATGGATATCCGCTCGCGCGGCTCCGACCCCGTGAGCACGATGGACGAGGACGACCTGCCCGACCACGGCGAAACGCCGTTCTGCGCAGCCGAGCGCGAAGAGCTGGAACGGGCCATTGGCCGCCTGCCGCCGCGTGCCCGCGCCGTGCTGGTGCTGCACGATGTCGAAGGTTGGCGACACGAAGAAATCAGCGCCGAGCTGGGCATGGCCGTCGGCTCGTCGAAAGCGCAGTTGCACCGCGCCCGCGGACTGCTGCGAAAGGTTCTTGGAGAAGCGTCATGAACGAATTCGAATGGCATCGCCAGATGCGCGCCCTGCGCGAACCCGCGTCCCCGCGGCGCGACCTGTGGGCGGACATCGAAGCGAAGCTCGATGTCCCCGCGGCCGCGGCCACTCCGGCACGCGCGCCGCGCCGCCAGGGCTGGCTGCTCGCCGCCAGCTTCGCCGGGCTGTCCCTGCTGGCGATCGGCGTCAACCAGCGCCTGCGCGTCGACGCACCGGCCGTGCCCGAGGCGCACAAAGTCGAAGCGTGGAAGCCCGCCGATCCGCGCCTGGCCGGCGCCGCGGTGGAACTCGATGCGGCACGCATGGAACTGCAACAGGCCATCCAGCAGGCTCCGCATTCCCCTGCCCTGCAGCGGCTGCTGGATCTCACTCAGAAACGACAATCGCAACTGCGTCTGCTGGAACAACAGGCGGGCTGAGCCAAGGAGACACCCATGAAAACCGCACGCTATCTCCCCCTCCTGCTGGCGCTGTCGATCGGCCAGGCCCTGGCCGATACCCCGATCAATCTCACCCACGACGCCACCCCCACCGTGCGCCTGGAGATCAGCAACGTCAAAGGCTCGGTCAACATCACCGCCTGGGACCGTAACCAGGTACAGGTGGGCGGGCGGCTCGGCGACGGCGCCCGGCCGCTGACCCTCGAGGGCGACAACGGTCACCTTTCGCTCAAGGTCACCTCGCAGGGCAAATCCGGCTGGTTCAACTGGAACAACGATACGTCGATGAGTGACACCGCCCTGGACGTGCGCGTACCGAGGGCAGCCACGCTCGACGTGGAGGTGGTGAGCGCCTCGGCGAGCATCGACGGCATCGACGGCGGCCCCATCCGGGTCAATTCGGTGAGCGGCAAGGTGCGCGTGAATGCGCGCGCTCCCTCGGTGGAAGCCGAAAGCGTCAGCGGCAGCATCGAACTGGCCGGACGCGCGGACAAGGTGAATCTGCAGACGGTGAGCGGCGACATCCTCGCCCCTTCCGTGCAGCGCGAGGCCGAGCTGCAGACCGTGTCGGGTCGCATCCGCGTGGGCGGCGGTCCCTGGAAGCGGCTCAATCTGAGCACGGTCTCTGGCGACGTCCAGCTCAACGGCGGCATGGCGCCGGAGGGCGACATGAGCGTGGACAGCATGAGCGGCGACGTGCAGTTGCAGACACCGGGCAACCTGTCCGCAGCCATCCACGCCAATACGTTCAGCGGCGACCTGCGCAGCGACTTCGGCACGCCACGCAAGGTCGAGCACGGGCCCGGCACCGAGCTGGAGACCACGGCCGGCAGCGGCGGCGCGAAGATCAAGATCGAGACATTCAGCGGCGACCTGCGCATTCGCCGGCAAGACTGACGCCGAGGCTTCGTAAACGAAAACGCCGTCGCTCTGGCGACGGCGTTTTTCTTTTGACGATGATCCGGCGGACTGGCCGCTCAGAGATCCTGATGATATTGCACGTAGGGTGTGCGCGACTGGTCCGGCTCCGGACCCACAGGCGTATTCACCGCATTGCCGGACGACCAGACGTTCTGGGCACCGATGCTCAGTTCGCCCTGCCATGGCAGGCGCAGGGTCACGCCCAGGTCGATGCTGCTCCAGCGGCGCTCGCTGTTGTAGCCGGAACCCGGCAACGCAGGCTGCATCACGCGGCCGACCACCCCGCCGCTCAGCGGGCCGTGATCGACGCCGAAGCTCAGCGCCTTCTGGTCCAGCGTATTGATGCCCAGCAGATTGCCCGGCAGCAGGCGGACGCGGCCCACGCTGGCGCCGAGATCAATGCCGCTCTTGTTGTCCAGCGCGACCCGGCCGCGCGCATTGAGCTGCGCGCTGCTGTCGAACGCGCTCAACCCGTTGACGCCCGGCGCCGCGCCCGGCAGCAGGCGCGGCAGCACCGACGTGTTCGGCGTGCTGTTGGCGCCAAGGCTGAGGCCCACGCTGTAGCGACCGCTGCTGTAGGTGGCGCCGATCTCGCTGCCGATCACGCGCGGCGCGCGATTGTTCATCCAAGTCTGTTCGCTGACACCGACGTGGGCCTGCAGATTGTTGCCAAGCCCATAGGTGAGGTCGGTGGACATGGCGCGCGAAGCGTCGACGACGCTGAACTGCAGCGGACCATCGTTGTGCTGGCCGCCACCGGACATGCCGCTGTCGGCCTTGAGCGCAAGCCAGCGGCCATCGCTGCCACGCCATAGCGGCACGGCCGTACCCGATCCCAGCTCGACCACCTGATCCGGCTTCTGAGCGAGCAGCCGGTTCGCCAGCTCGTGCGTATCGCCGGCCAGCGACTGCCCTGCCGCGGCGAGCGGCATCAGCAGGATTGGCAAGGACAGCAACAGGCGGCGCATGGAGTTCGACCGAGGATCAGGACATTCCGTCATGGGTAACCGGCACTCCCCTCCCAGAGAGTGCGGGCAGACCGAGCTTACCACAATTTAACTTTTGCTTACACCCTTTTTGCCCCCGTTTTTTTGGTGACCAGGACCGCATAATCCGAGGGACAATCGGACCCATCCAGCACTGCGTACGCCCTGGCGTCCCGTCAGCGACAACGCTGAACAGAGACGATATAAAGAGCATGTGACCTAGCATGGACCGGTCCACGCCGGATGAGTTCAGTACCGACCAATCCCATTCCTGTCCTGCCGTCTGCGGAGCCCGGTTCCGCGGCGATGCATGCCGCTGTGGAAGGCCTGTTCCGGACGACCGACGCGGCCGGCGTGGCCGAGGTCTGCACCGGCATGGTCCGTGCGCTAGGCATCCGGGGCGGACTGGATTGGCGGCCGCTCGACATGCCGGCCCCGGCGACCCTGCCCGACCAGCTGGATCTGGCCGAGGACCCGCAAGGCCAGCGCATGTTGGCGCTGCGGCCGGAAGCACCTCTGAGCGGCGAGCTCTGCGACCAGATCGCCTGGCTGGGCCGGGTGGCGGCCTCGCGGCTGCGCCAGCTGGCCGAGACCTCCCGTCTGTACGAGGCCATTTCCAAGCTGGCCATGGCCGAGCGCCTGCAGCGCGCGCTGTACGCCATCGCCGACCAGGCCAGTACCGAACACAACATGGCCGACATGATGCATGCCCTGCACGGCATCCTTGGCAGCCTGATGTATGCGGAGAACTTCTACATCGCGCTCTACGACGCGGCCACGGACAGCGTGCGCTTCCCGTATTACGTGGACACGATGGACAAGGACCCGCCCTCGCCCGACCAGAGCGTGCCCCTGCAGGACATGCGCCACAGCCTCACCTGGAATCTGCTGCAGGGCGGCCAGCCGATCATGGGCTCGGTGGACGAACTGTCGCGCCAGTTCGCCGGCCAGTTCGTGCTGCTGGGTCCGGTCTGCGAGCATTGGCTGGGCGTGCCGCTGCAACGCGACGGCCGCGTGGTCGGCGGCCTGGTCGTGCAGAGCTACCGCGAGGACACGCATTACACCGACCACGACCGCGAGCTTCTCAGCTACGTAGCCAAGCACGTACAGACCGCGCTTGAACGCCGCGAAGCGCATGCCGAGCTGGAACGCCGCGTAGCGAGCCGCACCGCCGCGCTGCGCGAAGCCAATCGCGTGCTGCGCCAGCAGGTCCTGCAGCGCCAGCGCGGGGAGCGCCTGCAAGCAGCGCTGTTCCGCATCGCCGAACTGGCCAATGCCTCCGAAAGCCTGGACAACTTCTACGCTGCGGTACATCGCGTGATCGGCGGCCTGCTCTACGCGCGCAATTTCTATATCGCGCTGCTGGACGAAGAACCCAATCAGCTCACCTTTCCCTATTCGATCGACGAGTTCGACACCGTGCGCCTGCCGCGCTCGCATGGCCGCGGTCTCACCGAGTATGTGCTGCGCCACGGCAAGCCACTCCTGGCCGCGCCGGATGATATCGACCGTCTGGTGCGCCAGGGCGAAATCGGCCACCACGGTTCGCGCTCCGTATGCTGGCTGGGCGTACCGCTGATCTGGGGCGAACGGGCGATGGGCGTACTGGCGGTGCAGAGCTACTCGCCCGAGCACACCTACGATGTGCGCGACCAGGAGTTGCTCACGTTCGTGAGCTACCACGTCGCCAACGCGCTGCAGCGCAAGCACACCACCGAATCGCTGAAGCAAGCCTATGCCGGCCTGGAACGGCGCGTCACCGAGCGTACGCGCGCGCTGGCCCTGGCCAACCGCGACCTGCGTGAGCAGATCGCTGAACGCGAACGCGTGGAGCGCCGTCTCAAGTACGAAACCCTGCACGATTCGCTGACCGGCCTGCCCAACCGCACCTTGCTGCTGCAGCGCCTGGAACAGGCGTTACAGCGCTACCACGGCAATCCGCAGGACACCTTCGCGGTGCTGTTCATCGATCTGGACCGCTTCAAGGTCATCAACGACTCCGTGGGTCACCTGGTCGGCGACGACCTGCTGTTCCAGGTCGGTGGACGCATCCGCGCCTGTCTGAAGACCCGCGACGTGGTCGCGCGCCTGGGCGGCGACGAATTTGCCGTGCTGGCCGAAGGCATTACCGACTACAAGATGGCCCTGGTCATCGCCGAGCGCATCATCGCCGAGCTGCAGACGCCATTTCGTCTCGGCGCGAAGGAGATCTTCACCTCTGCCTCGATCGGCATCGCCCTGCCCGGCCCGCACTATCAGCGCCCCGAGGAACTGCTGCGCGACGCCGACGCGGCCATGTACCGCGCCAAGGACGAGGGCCGCCACCGCGCCGCCGTCTTCGACGACCGGCTGCGCCGCGAAGCACTCTCGCTGCTGGAGATGGAGGGCGACCTGCGCCGCGCGCTCAGCCGCAACGAGTTCGTGCCGTTCTACCAGCCCATCGTCTCGCTCGAGGACGGCCGTACCGTCGGCTACGAAGCCCTGCTGCGCTGGCGCCACCCGGACCGCGGCCTGCTCACGCCGAGCGATTTCCTCGCGGTAGCCGAGGAAAGCGGCTGTTCGGAAAGCATCGATTGGCAGATATTCGAACAGGTCTGCGCTCAAACGGAGGCGCTTACCGGCAGCGACGGCTTCGTCAGCATCAACGTCTCAGGACGGCATTTCCGCTCGCCGGACCTGGACAGACGGCTACTGGATCTGCTGGCCGCCCACCGCGTGCCGCCGCGCTGCTTGCGCATCGAGGTCACCGAACGCGCGCTGCTGGAAAACGCCTCGCAGGTGAAGCGGATCCTGGACAACCTTCGCGGCCACGGTGTGGGCATTGCGCTGGACGACTTCGGTACCGGCTATTCCTCGCTGAGCTACCTGCACCAGTACCCGATCAGCACACTGAAGGTGGACCGCTCCTTCATTACCGAACTGCCCCGCGAGGGCGGCCACAGCCTCGCCGTGGTGCGCGCCATCCAGGTGCTGGCCGATTCGCTGCAAATGCAGGTGATCGCCGAGGGCATCGAGCAGGAAAGCCAGCGAGACGCGCTGCTGCGCGTCGGCTGCCGCTACGGACAGGGCTTCCTGTTCGCCACGCCACGCGCCGCCGACGTATGGCTGCAGCGCGAGTACCACTTCGCGCTGCCCTGAGCATCGCCGTTATTGCGCCGTATCCGGCGCGCTCGCGGCGGCATGGCTGAGCAGATGCTCGGCGTCGATGCGATCGAAGGTGTAGCGGCGTGCGCAGAATTCGCAGATGACCTCGATTTCGCCATCACGCGCCTCTAGCGCCGCCTCCACCTCCTCACGGCCGAGGGAACGCAGCATCGACTCCACGCGCTCGCGCGTGCAGTTGCAGCCGAAAGCCAGCGGCCGCGGCTCGAACAACCGCACGGCCTCTTCATGGAAGAGGCGGTACAGCAATTCCTCCGGCGCGGTCGTCAGCAGTTCGTCGCGCCCCAGAGTTGCGGCCAGGTGGAGAATGCGCGGCCAGGCATCCTCGTCCTGCACGCTGTCATGGCCGCCTTCGCCAGGCAGGCGCTGCAGCATCAGGCCTACCGCGTGCTCGCCATCGGCGGCAAGCAGGATCCTCGCCGGCAGCTGTTCCGAATGGCTGAAATAACTTTCCAACGCGCCAGCCAGCTCCGGCTCCCTCAGTTCCACCAGACCTTGATAGCGCTGGCCGCGCTCCACGTTGCCGATGGTGATGGCCATCACCGCGTCAGACAGCTCATTCAATGCCAGAGCCGCTGGCAGTGGGGCATTCCAGCGCGCCAGGCCGCGCAGCCGGCCCTGATCGGAGCACTCGGCAAACAGCAAACGCAGCGCGCCGCTGCTTTTGAGTTCCACGGACAGATGGCCTTCCAGCTTGATATTGCCGGTCATCAGGGCGCTGGCCGCCAGCGCCTCACCCAGCATCGAGCGCAGTGCCGGAGGGTAATCGGCGCGCCCGGCCACTTCACGCCATGCGGCGCCCAGGCGCACCAGCACGCCCCGCACGCCCGCGCGTTCGAGCAGGAAGCGGTGCAGCACATCTTCGACAAGAACGGTTTCCACGAATTCGGACCTCTCAGGGCAAGCCCCGGTAGATGGGGGCGGCGGCTGCCCACGCAAGCGACCGCGAGCGGTGGGCATCCGTCGCGCGCCACCGACCGGATAAGCCGAGTGTAAGCCAGGCGCCTCGCGAAACCCGCCATCGCAGAGCGCCGACAGGCTCTTATACTGCCGCGACCTTCCCGATCTGCCGCCATGCCGCCACGCCGCTTTCTGCCCGCCCGACTGTTGCGCGCGCTCCTCATCCTTGCTGTCGCATGGCTTGCGCTCAGCTGGCTCATGGTGTTGGTTCTGCGTTTCGTACCACCCTGGACCTCGGCGGTAATGATGGAGCGGCGCGTCTCTGCCGCGGTCCACGGCGAGAGGGACTTCCGCCTGCGCTATCGCTGGGTGCCGTGGTCGCAGATGTCACCCTACGTCCCGCTGGCCATGGTGGCGGGCGAGGACCAGAAATTCCCGTTCCATCACGGCTTCGATTTCGACTCCATCCAGGACGCCATGGATGCCGCCGAGGATGGCAAGCGCCTGCGCGGCGCCAGCACGATCAGCCAGCAGACGGCCAAGAATCTGTTCCTGTGGAACGGCCGCAGCTTCGTGCGCAAGGGACTGGAGGCTTACTTCACCGTGCTGATCGAACTGACGTGGCCCAAGCAGCGCATTCTGGAGGTCTACGCGAACATCGCCGAGCTGGGCGATGGCATCTACGGCGTGGGCGCGGCCAGCGATGCATTCTTCCGCACGCCGCCTGCGCGCCTCGGGCCAGCCCAGGCCGCGCGGCTGGCCGCGGTATTGCCCAGCCCGCGCCGCTTCAAAGCCGACCAGCCCAGCCCCTACGTACTGAGCCGAGCCACATGGATTCAGCAGCAGATGGGCCAGCTCGGCGGACCGGGTTATCTGCAGAGCGATGATCCGCCGCAAGTACGGCGCCGCTGACCGCACCGGCCTCGCCCGCCCGCACGCCCTCCGCTAGCATGCGCGCATTTCCCGCATGGATCCGCGCATGCCGCAGCTCACCGTCATCGTCCCGGCCTACAACGAAGCGGCCGTGCTGGAGGCGTTCCACCAGCGTCTGGCGCTGGTTCTCGATCAGCTGCCGCTGAGCAGCAGCGTGTTGTATGTGGACGACGGCAGCAGCGACGCCACCTGGGCGATTGCCGAAGCGCTGGCGGCGCGCGATCCGCGCGCCGGCGCACTCAAGCTCTCCCGCAATTTCGGCAAGGAGGCGGCAATGACCGCCGGACTCGACGAGGCGGATGCCGAGGCCGTGGTGGTGATCGACGCGGACCTCCAGGATCCGCCCGAGCTGATCCCCGCCCTGGTCGACCAATGGCGCGCCGGCTACGACGTGGTGTACGCCACTCGCAGCGCCCGCGCGGGCGAGACGGGATTCAAGCGCTTCACCTCCGCGGCCTTCTACCGCACGATGGAACGGCTCTCCGATACGCCGGTGCCGCGCGACACCGGCGATTTCCGCCTGATGTCCCGCCGCGCGCTCGATGCGCTGCGGCAGCTGCGCGAGCGCCAACGTTTCATGAAGGGCCTGTTCGCCTGGATCGGCTACCGGCAGACGGCGGTGCATTACGAGCGCGATCCGCGCCACGCCGGCGACACCAAGTGGAACTACTGGCGACTCACCCAGCTGGCGGTGGAAGGCATCACCTCGTTCTCCACCGCACCGCTGCGCCTGGCCACTTGGACCGGCCTGAGCGCGTCCGTCCTGGCCTTTACCTACGGACTGTGGGTGCTCGGCAAGGCGCTGTTCTACGGCGACCCGGTGCGCGGCTACCCCACGCTGATGCTGGTGATCCTCTTCCTGGGCGGCATACAGCTGCTGGCACTGGGCGTGATCGGCGAATACCTGGGCCGCAGCTACGCGGAAAGCAAGCAACGGCCGTTGTATTTCATCGAGGAGCGGCGCCGCTCCCGCGAGGGCTGAAAACTTGCACCGGCCGGATTCACGTCTGCGCTACACCTCCGTCGCGCGGCGGCGCTAGACTGGTTTCCGGCGAACGTCCACGGCGACACCGGAGGCTAGGCATGCGCAAGGTCAAGCATCTGTTGGACAGCAAGGGGCACCAGATCTTCAGCATTGCGGAGGATGCGCAGGTGCTGGACGCGATCAAGCACATGGCCGAACGCCAGGTCGGTGCGCTGCTGGTGATGCGCGGCGAGCAACTGGTCGGCATGGTTTCCGAGCGCGACTACGCACGCAAGGTGATCCTCATGGGCCGCTCCTCGGCACAAACCCAGGTGGCGGACATCATGAGCACCCCTGCGCTCACCGTCAGCCCGGATAACGATGTCAATTACTGCATGCGTCTGTGTACCGACAGCCGCATCCGTCATCTGCCGGTGGTGGACAACAACCACGTCGTCGGCGTGATCTCCATCGGCGACCTGGTGAAAGCAGTGATCGAGGAGCAGGCCGAGCAGATCGACCACCTCGAGAAGTACATCTCCGGATAGCGCTGACGCGCCCGGGGCTTCAGGCCTTGACCGCCGGATCGCGCCCCGCGGCCGGCGGCAGCGGCGTCTCCGGCGCCAGGTCCGGCGCGTGCCCCGCGCGGCGTGCGATCCACGCGGCGAGCGCCGAAATACCTACTCCCACCGAGGCCATGCCGGCCAGCGTCACGCCCAGTGCGGCGAACAGATTCACGCCGAGCGTCACCACCACGTCGCCGAAGCGCCAGACGGCGGTTTCCACGAAATTCTTGCCTTTGTAGCGCGTCTCCCGCGGCACGCGGGTGTACAGGGCATCCTGCGCTGGCTTGGTCATGCCATAGGCGAAAGCGCGCGAGCCGACCATGGTCACGGCGAGCATCGGTACGGCGTATCCGAACCATGCGATCTGCCCGCTCCCCACAACCGTCAGCCCCAGCAGCAGCACCAGATTCACCAGCGCCGGCACCACCAGGCCCCAACCGGCGCCGTGGCGCGCCATCAGCCAGCGTGTCACGGTCAGCTGCAAGATCGCGCCGAGGACGTTCGTATACAGGTCGATATCGTTGTAGAACGCGGTGCGCGCCACTTTGTCCGCAAAGTGCGCCTTGGTGTAATCGGCCATCAGCGCATAGGCCAGCGTACCGATGCCGTCGCCCAGCAGCATCAGGATGGCCATGTAGCGCAGGAAGGGCCGCGACCAGAGTTCGCGGATACCCGCCCATAGCGAGCCGCCCACCGGCTCGCTCCCGCCCTGTTGCCGTTCCTGCTGCCCCGAGAGGAATAGCAGCAACGACAACGACAGCAGCAGCGCCAGGGCAGACACCACCAGCAGTGGCGCTACCCCGATCATGGTTACCAGCAGCTTGGTCAGCACCGGACCGGCCACCGCGCCCGCCATGCCGCCCAGCGCGATCAGCGAAAAGACTTTCCGCGCCTGCTGGCTGTCGAAGATGTCCGCCATGAAGCTCCAGAACAGCGACACCACGAACAGGTTGAACACGCTGACCCAGACGTAGAACACCACCCCCAGTCCACGTGCGCCGATGCGATCCTGCGCCATGAACGCCGGCACGAAGGCGAGCAGGCACAACGCAAAGAAGCTATAGCTCCAGGCCAGCAGCCGCTTGCGCGGGAAACGCGCCACCAGCATGCCGAATACCGGCGTGAGCAGCAGCATCACCACGAATACCGCCAGGTAGAACAGCGGCAGCGACTGCGAGCCCACCGCACCGCTGAGCTGGTCGCGCACTGGGCGGATGATGTAGTAGGCCGCCATCAAGAAGAAAAACGCCAACGCGGACAGCACGGGCGCATAAGCCTGGCCGGTCGCGATAGGACGGGGTGAATTCACCGGGGGACATCCTGCGTGGGTCGCGCGAAGACTAGCATGGGCGTGTGACGGCCCATCCGGCCAGGAGGGATCGATGAGGGGATCGATGAGCTACGACTATGTGATCGTCGGCGGCGGTTCGGCCGGCTGCGTGCTGGCCAACCGGCTGAGCGCCCGTCCGGATAAACGCGTCTTGCTGCTGGAAGCCGGTCCGCGCGACTGGAATCCGCTGATCCACATGCCCGCCGGCATCGCCAAGCTGGTAGGCGACCATCACGGCCTGGCGCGGCTATATGGCGGTCACCGGATCAACTGGGGATACCGCACGGAGCCGGAGCCCCAGTTGCTGGACCGCCGCCTGTGGTGGCCGCGCGGCAAGACCCTGGGCGGATCCAGCTCGATCAATGCGATGTGCTACATCCGCGGCGCCGCCGCGGACTACGACGGCTGGGCCCAAGTCACTGGCGACGCGCGCTGGCGCTGGCGCGAGGTGCTGCCCTGGTTCCTGCGCAGCGAAGACAATCGCCGCGGCGCGGGTCCCTGGCACGGCGCAGGCGGCCCGCTGGGGGTGGACGACCTGCGCTGCCACAGCGAGCTGTCGGACGCGTTCGTCGCCGCCGGCACCGAAGCGGGCTTCGCCCGCAACGACGATTTCAACGGCGAACGCCAGGACGGCTTCGGCCTCTACCAGGTCACCCAGCGAGATGGCGCACGCTGCTCGGCGGCCGTCGCCTATCTCCTCCCCGTCAAAGATCGTCCCAACCTGCACGTGCGTACCGGTGCGCAGGTAGACCGGGTACTGATCGAAGGTGGACAGGCCATCGGCGTGCAGGTGGGTGGTTCGCGTATCGAGGCGGGCGAAGTAATCCTTGCCGCCGGCGCCATCAACACCCCGCAGTTGCTCATGCTGTCCGGCGTAGGGCCGGCGGACCATCTGCGTGAGCATGGCCTGCCGGTGGTGCTGGCCCAGCCGCATGTGGGCGCCCATCTGCAGGATCACCTGGATATCTGCACCGTCGTCGGCACCACCAGCCGCGCAACGCTCGATCACCTCAACGATGCCGCCGTCGCCTGGCGCTACCTGCGCACGCGCGGCGGCGTTGGCACGTCCAACGCAGCGGAGGCCGGCGGTTTTGTGCGCAGCCGCTTCGCGACGGATGAGCGTTGCGACATCCAGTTCCATTTCATCCCGGCGCAACTGGACGACCATGGCGCACAGGCGCTACCGGGGCGCGGCTACACCGTCCACGCCTGCTACCTGCATCCACGCAGCCGCGGCCAGCTGCGCCTGCGCTCAGCCGATCCGGCAGCGCATATCGGCATCCGGGCCGGCTATCTCACCGATCCTGAGGGACACGACCTGAAGATGATGGTCGAGGCCGCGAAAATCTCCCGTGAGATCCTCGCGCAGTCTTCGTTCGACGCCTACCGGGGGGCGCCGGTGCAGCCGCCTCACGCACTGAACACCGATGCGGCATACCTCGAGTTCGTCCGGCGGCGCGCGGAGACCATCTACCACCCGGTGGGCACCTGCCGCATGGGACGCGAGGAGGACGCGGTCGTGGACAGCGAGCTGCGCGTATGGGGCATTCAGGGATTACGCGTGGTCGACGCGTCGGTGATGCCTTCGCTGGTGACCGGCAACACCAATGCCCCGACGATCATGATTGCCGAGCGTGCCAGCGCCCTGATGCTCGGCGTAGCCTGATCAGGCCGCCGCCAGCTCCGCCGGCGGCATGCAATGCAGGCTCGCGCAGATCAGCCGCAGCAGCTGCGCTTCATCGCCGGTGACTTTGCCGTCCGCCATGATCGCGCGCATCCATCCGCGCAGGGCCAGTTCCTTGCCCATCGCACCGAGCCGGTCCAGCTCGTCCAGGGCACGATCGAAATCGTCCTGCCACAGCGCCGGCAACGAAGGCCAGCGCAGTGCCTCGCCAGGGAGCGCTTCCTGCAGCGCCAGCCACCAGGCACGCTTCGCCTCATCTTCGCTGGCGCTGCCGTGGCACGCCAGCACGGCGCACACCAGGGAATAACTCTCGCGGCAAGCGGACAACTTGCCGGACGCCGTGGGTTCCGCCGCCGCCGATGGCGCTTCGCGCAGTTGCGCCCGCAACAGCCGCAACAGCGCATATTCCCGCAGCTCCATGCGTCCGTCGGCCCGAACGAGCTGGTCGACCGCATGCAACAGCGCGCCACGGCGGGCCGGCCCAAGGCGCTTGAGCGCGGGTACGGCCAGCGCCAGCAGCAGGTGCCGTTGCTTCAGCGGCAAGCCGTCGACCGCGTCGGCCGTCACCGCAGCCGTTGCCGCGACCGCCTCGCCCAGGACCGAACCGATGGTGCGGCGCTGACCATCGCGCACCGCCCATTCCGGTGACAAGGCGTAGGCCAGCACCAAGCCGGCTGCACTTTCGGGTTCGCGCGCCATGCCGACCAGTTCGCCGGACAGCTGACCTGGCACCTCGGCCGACAACGATGGCACAGCCCCCTTGGCAGGCGCAGCGCCGAACTGCGTGTAGAGACTCAGGCTTTCCGGCGGCGGTTCGAAGATCGTCGGCAATGGCGCGGTGGGTGTTTCGCGTGCCGTGACGTCCTCATCTTCTCGCCCCAGCGACGCTGCATACTTGGCGGCGAACAACTTCAGCTCGGTGGCGCTGCAGGCGGGGTCGAGCGCACGGACACGCTCCAGCAGCGGAGGATGCGTGGAGAACCGGCGCTGGAATTCGTCGCCTTCGGCAAACAGCATATGCGCGAGCTCGCCGCGGCGACCCGTGCACAGATATGAACCCTCCGCGATCGCGCCCACTTTCTTGAGTGCGCCGACCAGACCATCGGTCTGCCGCGTGAACTGCACCGCCGAAGCGTCGGCGAGGGACTCGCGCGACCGGCTCAGCGCCGCCTGAATCATCCGGCCGGCATACACGCCGACATAGCCGATCACCATAAAGGCCACGCCGAGGGTGACTATATGGATGCCGAGGGCCTGGCGCCGGTCGTAATGACCATTGTCATCGCTCTGGTCGAGCAGGCGGCGGCCCAGGAAGCCGATGGCCTGGATGCCGTAAAGCAGACCCATGATGCGAATGTTCAGGCGCATGTCGCCGTTGAGCACGTGGCTGAACTCGTGGGCGACCACGCCCTGCAGCTCGTCACGGGACAGATGGTCCAGGCAGCCCTGGGT
The DNA here is from genome assembly GCF_055814425.1 of Dyella sp. CR10. NCBI lineage: Bacteria > Pseudomonadati > Pseudomonadota > Gammaproteobacteria > Lysobacterales > Rhodanobacteraceae > Dyella > Dyella sp. CR10. Next base: position 262,361 of record NZ_CP185986.1, on the reverse strand, counting down.
CACGCAGATCACCGCGTCGCGCGGCTCGCGGCCCGCGGCGAAGGCATTGATGCCGGACTCATCGGGCAGGACATAGATGCCCGGCGTCGGCACGCCGGCAGCGATCGCCATTTCCTCGACCACATTGCGCAAGCGATGGAGCCGTGGGTCGTCGGGCGCCGACGTCACCTCGTCAGCCAGCACCGAGTCGGCCACGACCCGGCCACCGGCCGCCAGGCGGCGCATGCGATAGAACGAACAGGCAAGAATGCCGCCCGCCACGACGGCGGTCATCAGCGCGAGCACTTTTCCCGTCGGGAACGGCGAACGCATGAAAAACAGCGAGCACAGCCCCCATGCCACCCACGCCACGGCATCGACCAGCGCGACGATGACCGCCACCGCCAGCGCGAACAGCACCACCAACCGCCGGCTGGCGGCGCGCTGTCGAGTCTGCTGCGCTAAGAAATCCATCGACGCCCCTGTGTACGCCGCGCCATCGCGGCGACGCTGCCTCAGGCGAACGAGACCTTGGGCACGTCGCGTGCCGCCGGATTATCCAGCTCGAGCTGACCGGCCGGCCTGAAGCCGTAGCGGTCGGCGAGCAGCGAGCCCGGGAACATTTCGCGCTTGTTGTTGTAGGCCATCACGGCGTCGTTGAACGCCTGGCGGGCAAAGGCGACGCGGTTCTCGCTGGAACTCAGCTCCTCGGCCAGTTGCGCCATCGTCTGGTTGGCTTTCAGCTCCGGATAGGACTCGCTGACCGCGAACAGGCGGCCCAGACTCGCGCTCAGGGCGTTCTCGGCGCCCGCCAACTGCTGCATGGCGACGGTATCGCCCGGGTTGGCCTTGGCGCCCGCCAATCCGCTGATCGCGGCCTGGCGGGCGCGGATCACCGACTCCAGCGTCTCGCGTTCATGCGCGAGGTACGCCTTGGCCGTTTCGACCAGGTTGGGAATCAGGTCATGGCGACGGTTGAGCTGCACGTCGATCTGCGCGAAGGCGTTCTTGTAGCCGTTGCGCGCGGCCACCAGTCCGTTGTAGACCGACACGAAGTACACGACAATCACGGCGACGATCGCCAGCACGACCAGCCATCCCATTGCTTTTCCCCCAAAGTTTCCGGCGCGTTCCGCGCTGACACCACGCCAGAGTAGCATGCAGTTTCGCAACCTTTTCTTGTCGATCGCCGGCATCCTCGGCCTCGCCAGCGGCCCGCTGCTCGCCGAGCCCGCGGCTGCGCCGGCGCAAGTTTCCATGCAGAGCGCGACTGCCGCGCCGCAACGTCTCCCTGAAGAACGCGTCAAGACGACGCTGGCCGCCTATAAGGAATGGCTGGAGAAGCTCGACCAGCGCCACGCGGTCGCCGGTCTCGCCACCGCGGTGGTGGTCGACGACAAGGTCGTCTTCGAGCACACCCTGGGCTATGCCAACGCCACCACGCAGGAGCCGGTCACGCCGGAAACGGTGTTCCGCCTGGCCTCCCTGTCCAAAGCGTTCGCCACGGCAGTGGCCGGCCTGCTGATCAGCGACGGCCGCTTCGATTGGGATACCAAGCTCGCCGACGTACTGCCGTTCTTCAAGCTCAAGGACGCCGCCGCCGCCGAGAAGGCCACCGTGCGCGACATCCTCGGCCAGCGCCTGGGCCTTCCGCGCAACACCTACGACAACATGCTCGAGGGCGACGTTTCCTACGAGGAGCTGGTGCGCAAACTCGACGAGGTCAACATGACCTGCGCGGTCGGCCAGTGCTACGGCTACCAGAACGTCGCCTTCAGCATGATCGGCGACGTGGTCTATGCCATGACGGGCGACTTCTTCTATCGACAGGTCGACAAACGCGTCTTCCTCCCGCTGGGCATGAAGACGGCGAGCTACGGCCGCGAAGCGCTGGAGGCGAGCGCGAGCTGGGCACGCCCGCATCGCCCCGCCGGACCGGGCAACTGGCGTCCGTTCGAACCGAAGGAGGCCTACTACCGGGTCGCGCCCGCCGCCGGCGTCAACGCCAGCCTGCGCGACATGGAGCAATGGCTGATCGCGCAAATGGGCGGCCGGCCTGACGTGCTCTCGCCGGCGCTGCTGGAAACCCTGCACGCGCCGGAAGTGACCACGCCGGTGGAGCTGCGCTCGACGCCCTGGCGCCGCGAGCGCCTCAGCGCGGCCTCCTACGCACTCGGTTGGCGCGTCTTCCAGTACGGGGGCGAAACCCTGATCTTCCATGCCGGCGCGGTGGAGGGCTATCGCACCATGATCGGCTTCTTCCCCAAGTATCACGCGGGTGTGGTGACCATGTGGAATTCGGCCAGTCCGATGCCTTCCGGCCTGATGCCGATGGTGTTCGACAGCATGCTGGGCCTGGAGCACGTGGACTGGGCCGGCGTGGAAAGCGACGCACCCGCCGTGGCCAGCGCCAAGCCTGCCGCCAAGGGCAAGGCCAAGGGCAAATCACGCAGCGGTGGCAAGGCCGCATCCAGCAAGCACGGCCGCAAGCGCTGACGTACCTCCGGCGTCCCGCATTTCCCAGGCAAACAAAAGAGGCGCCGCACTTTCGTGCGGCGCCTCTTGCATGTCAGGGAGCGCGCCAGGCGCTCCGGTTCAGAGCTTGAACTCGATGCGCTGACGCTTGGTGGTCGCCACCGGCGTGCCGTCCTGGGTCGCCGGCTGGTACTTCCAGCGGCTCACCGCGTCGATCGCGGCGCGGTCGAAAACGTGGCGCGGCTGCGCATCGACCACCTTCACGTCGCCCACGTCTCCGGTCGCGGAGATCGTGAAGGACAACTCCACCCAACCTTCCTGGTTGGCGCGCATGGCCGCGGTGGGATAGCGCGGCGCGGTGTTCTTGACCAGCACGGCAGCATGCGTACCTGCGTCACCGGCTGGTGCCGCGGTATTGCTCGCGGCCGCCTGCTGTCGAGCCGCCTCGGCCGCCTGCTGTTGCTGCTGGGCCTGGCGCGCCTGCTGCGCGAGACGCTGCTGTTCGGCGGCTGCCTGCTGTACCTTGAGCTCTGCCTGGCGATCGGCTTCGACCTTATCCGCTGCCGCCTTCTGCGCCGCGAGCTGTGCCTGCTTCTCTTTGTCCGCCGCCAGCTGCTGCTCGCGGTCGGCCAGCTTGCGTTGGGCGTCGAGCTTGGAGCGCAGGATGGTCAGCGTGTAATTCGCGGGGTCGGCCTTGGCGAGCAATTCGATCTGGCGCTGGGCATCGTTGAAATCGCGCTGATTGATCGCCTGCTCCGCCGCGGTCGCGGCGAACGGGAAGGTCTCGCGTAGCGCATCGGTGGCCACCTGGTTGCCAGGCTGCTTCTGCAGCACCTTCAAGTAGAACTCGAACGCGTTGTTGCCGGCAGGCGCCAGCAGACGCTGCTCGTTCATCGCGCGGCGCGCCTCGGAAAGCAGCTGGTTGAGGCTCATCGCTTCCACATTGGCCGGCGGCGGTGGCGCCTCATGGCCTGCCGCGACCGGCGTGGACGGATGCCCGCCATTGTCGGCCTGCACCAGATCCTGATGGGGTTTGATGATGAGGAACCATGCGGCCGCCGCCAGTACGGCGATCACGACCACAATGGCTATGACAACGGGCTGGATCGCCCCCTGCGCGTGCGTGCGCGCATGACGGATATATCGGGTATCCATGGTCTCTCGCTGAGTGTCATCAGATACCCGCGCTTTTTCCCCCTGTACACCCAGGAGCGGCGGACCCCCCGGCCTGCCGCGGCGCGGATACGCGAAAGGTAACCGCAATGCAGCACTACGGCAAATCGCGCGTAGCTTCACGGTGTGGCGGGAGGGAATGCGTTAACGCGTCGCACGGGCGGCGACACGCCAGCGCGCAGAGGAGTTCGTTTCCGTACCCCGGAAACGAAGCGTCCCGGCATGGGCCGGGACGAAACGCTTTTCGAAGTGCCCCTCCCTGCGCTGGGCACCGCAGGGAGAGAAAATCGATGTACGACGTGTTCTAGTAGTTCTTACTTCTTGGCAGTCTTGGCCTTGGCCGTCTTGGTGGCCTTGACCACCTTGGCAGCAGCAGCCTTCTTCACGGTGCGCTTCTTGGCAACCTTCTTGGCGGCCTTCTTGGCAACCTTCTTGACGGCGACCTTCTTGACGGACGCCTTCTTGGCGGCGGCCGGACGCTTGCGGGCGGCGGCCTTCTTCGCGGTCTTCCTCACGGCCTTCTTGGCGGCCGGCTTCTTGGCGACCGGACGCTTGGTAGCGGCCTTCTTCGCGGTGGTCTTCTTGGCAGCCTTCTTGGCGGCGGGTTTCTTAGCAGCTTTCTTGGCAGTGGCCATAGTTCGTCTCAGCTCCTCATCAGTTGGCAGTGGTTGCCCAGTAAAAGCGTGGAGGAACGCCTCGACCAGCAGGTCGCTGTTCGTGGCGTGCCTCAAATTGTTCACTTGACGACGGGTGCGCTCGTCCGACAGAAGCCGCAGTACGTGCACTGGAATGGAGACCGTGATCTTGCGTACTGCTCCGGCCTTCTCGCCGTGCTCGACATACGGCTTGATGTACTTCTGTGATGCCATAACGCCTGTTCCCCGTTATCTGGTGCGAAAACTATTCCCGATTATTTCGGCTGTCAATTGATTTCAACCAGAAAATCAATCCGCCCGACCCGGCCCTTCCACCCCGGAAGCCCTGTCCCACAAGGCTCCACGGGCTTGGATGGGATTATCCGTTTGGACGTCCATACGTCCATCCAAGAAAATCGTCGAAAAACAAAAAACCGCCTAAATCCCGCGTAAAACCCGCTATTCCGCTTCATTCGCACATAATCGTTCGCACTAAATGCGCCAGCGCGTAAGCCCTTGCCTGGCAAGGGCTTACAGGGCCGTCAGGCACCCTTTTCGGGCGGATGAACGAAATTCGACCGGAGCCCCTTCAGCACCTCCCTCGACCCTCCCGAAGGCGCCTTCAGCCCCTCGTCGACGGTCTCGACGAGCGACTGCCTTGCCTCGCCCGCGCGAGTCGCTCGAGCTGCCTCCGACAAACGGACGGCCGCTTGCGCGGCCGTCGTTCGATGCGTTCGGACCGCTGCGCGGCCAGTCGATCAGTGGTCTTCGTTCTCCACCTGCTCGGCATACGCGTCTGCGTCGAGCAGGTCATCGAGCTCGGCGCGATCGCTGGGCTTGACCACGAACAGCCAGCCTTCGCCGAAGGCGTCCTCGTTGATCGTTTCGGGCTTGTCCGCCAGGGCTTCGTTGACCTCGACGATCTCGCCGGACACCGGCGAATAGACGTCGGAAGCGGCTTTCACCGACTCCACGGTCGCCGCGCTGTTGCCCTTGGTCACCGCCGCGCCGATCTCCGGCAGCTCGACGTAGACCAGGTCGCCGAGCGCTTCCTGAGCGTGATCGGAAATGCCTACGCGGACCAGGCCGCTGTCTTCGGGGCGAGCCCATTCATGGGACTTGAGGAATTTCAGATCGCCGGGAATCTCGCTCATGATCGGATCCAGTCTTGGGGTTGGAAGATGCGCGGCATTCTAGCCGCTTCACGAAACGGGCAACACGTGCCCGTCGTCAGATGCCTTCGCAAGGCTTGCCGTCGCGCACGAACGGGTACTTCACCACGCGCACCGGCATCTCGCGGCCACGGATGTCTACCCGCACCGCACCCGGATCGCCCGCCGGAATGCGCGCGAACGCCACCGACTTCTCGAGGGTCGGCGCGAAACCGCCGGAAAGAATCTCGCCTTCGCCGTTGGCAGTGAGGACCTTCTGCCCGTGGCGCAGCACGCCCTTCTCGTCCATCACCAGGCCGACCATCACGCGCTTTACGCCAGCCGCCTTCTGGGCTTCCAGCGCCTTGCGGCCGATGAAGTCGCGGCCTTCGTCGAGAGCGATCGTCCAGCCGAGGTTCGCCTCCCACGGGCTGACGGTCTCGTCCATGTCCTGGCCGTAGAGGTTCATGCCGGCCTCGAGGCGCAAGGTGTCGCGCGCGCCCAGGCCCGCCGGCTTCACGCCAGTGGCGGCCAGTGCTTCCCACAGGGCGACGGCATGTTCTTCCGGCACGATGATCTCGAAGCCGTCCTCACCGGTGTAGCCGGTGCGGGCGATGAACAGCGGCATGCCATGCGGCCCCTGCGCGGCAGCGGCGACGAATTTGCCGAGTTTGCGGATGCGCTCGCGGTCCACCTCGTGCAGCAGGCCGATTACCTTGTCACGGGCGTTCGGGCCCTGCACGGCGATCATCGCGAAATCGGGCCGCTCCTTCACTTCCACCCCGAACGGCGCCGCCTGCTTGCCGATCCAGGCCAGGTCCTTGGCACGGGTGGCGGCATTTACCACCAGACGGAAATGCTGGTCGTCGAAGAAGTAGACGATCAGGTCATCGATCACGCCACCCTGCTCGTCGAGCATGCAGGTATAGAGCGCCTTGCCCTGGACCTTCAGCTTGTCGACATTGTTGGCCACCAGGTACCGCAGGAACTCCCGCGTGCGGTCGCCGTGCAGATCGACCACCGTCATGTGCGAGACGTCGAACATGCCGGCATCGCGGCGCACGGCGTGGTGCTCCTCGATCTGCGAGCCGTAGTTGATCGGCATGTCCCAGCCACCGAAATCGACCATGCGCGCGCCGAGCGCGCGGTGGGTGGCGTTGAGTACGGTCTTCTCGGTCATCGCTTTGGGCCTGGGGGAAAAACCGGATTATCGCCGCTCGTCCCCTGGCATTCCAAGCCGCATCCGTGCTGCGTTGCGGCGTCCACGCGGCTGTCACGCATACAAAGGCCACGCATGTCGATAAGATCGCCCACCATGAGTCCATCGACCGCGACAGGAAGCGCAGAACTCGATGCCAGCGCACAGCCGCCCAGGCTGCGCATCGCGGGCGATTGGACGTTGGCCCACTATGTCGTGCTCGAACGCCGCGTCGATACCCTGGCCCCAACGCTGCCCGATGGCGCCCGCATAGACCTGGACGGGCTGGCCGAGCTGGATACGGCGGGCGCCTCGCTCCTGGTGCGCCTGCTCGGCCCGGGCCGGATCGCCGAACTGGCCGGCGGCGGCACCGAACTTCCGCCGGCCCGGCGCGCCTTGCTCGAAACCGTAGGCAAGGCGCTTGACGCCTACCAGAGGCCCAAGCGCGAACGGCGCACCTCCACGGCGATCGAAGTGCTGTCGCGCATCGGCCGCACCATGGAGAGCGTGTGGCGCCAGCAACTGCAACTGCTCGGCTTCATCGGCATGACGCTGGAGACATTGGCCCGCGGCATGCTGCGTCCGCGCCGCTGGCGGATCACCTCGCTGGTGGCGCACATCGAGCAGACCGGCCTGGACGCGGTACCGATCGTGGCGCTGCTGACCTTCATGGTCGGCGCGGTGGTGGCGTTCCTCGGCTCCACCGTGCTAGCCGATTTCGGCGCCACCATCTATACGGTGGATCTGATCGCGTTCTCCTTCCTGCGCGAGTTCGGCGTGCTGCTCACGGCCATCCTGATGGCCGGTCGCACTGCCAGCGCTTTCACCGCGCAGATCGGCTCGATGAAAGCCAACGAGGAGATCGACGCCATCCGCGCGCTGGGTCTGGATCCGGTCGAACTGCTGGTGCTGCCGCGCGTCCTGGCTCTGCTGGTGTCCCTGCCCTTGCTTACCTTCCTGGCCATGCTCTCCGGCCTGGTGGGTGGCGCCGTGGTCTGTGCCCTGACGCTGGATATCTCGCCGACCATGTTCATGACCTTGTTCAAGGCCGACATCGGCGTGCGCCATTTTCTGGTCGGCCTCGTCAAGGCGCCGGTGTTCGCCTTCCTGATCGCGGTCATTGGCTGCCTGGAGGGTTTCAAGGTCAGCGGTAGCGCACAGTCGGTAGGCGAGCACACGACTTCCAGCGTGGTCCAGTCGATCTTCGTGGTCATCCTGATCGATGCGCTGGCCGCACTGTTCTTCATGGAGATGGGCTGGTGAACGCCGTTCCCGCCAAACAGACGTCGATAGAGGATGTGATCCAGGTCCGCGGCCTCATCAACCGCTTCGGCACGCAGGCGGTGCACGAACACCTGGACCTCGACGTGCGCCGGGGCGAGATTCTCGGCGTGGTGGGCGGGTCGGGCACCGGCAAGTCGGTCCTGCTTCGCACCATCGTCGGCCTGCGCCGCCCCACGGCCGGACAGGTCCGGGTGTTCGGGCAGGATCTGCTCAGCCTCCCCCCCGAACAGCGCTCGCGCATCGAGCGCCGCTTCGGCGTGCTGTTCCAGAACGGTGCGCTGTTCTCCTCGCAGAACGTGGTAGAGAACGTCGCGATGCCGTTGATCGAATACGCCAGCCTCAAGCGGCCCGATGCGGAGGGGCTGGCGGAGGTCAAGCTCGCGCTGGCCGGTTTGCCGCAGGGCACGGGCACCAAGTACCCCTCCGAGCTCTCCGGCGGCATGGTCAAGCGCGCCGCGCTGGCGCGCGCGCTGGCCCTGGATCCGGAGATCCTGTTCCTCGACGAACCCACCGCCGGCCTGGACCCGATCAGCGCGGCCGCGTTCGATCAGCTCATCCTGACCCTGCGCGACGCGCTCGGACTGACCGTGTTCCTGGTGACCCACGACCTGGACACGCTCTACACCATCTGCGACCGCGTGGCCGTGCTCTCGCAGAAGAAGGTGCTGGTGTGCGACCGCCTGGACGTGGTCGCGGAAACGGACGATGCCTGGGTTCAATCGTATTTCCACGGCCCCCGCGGCCGCGCAGCGCTGGCTGCGGAAGCAACGCGAGAGGTGAAGTGAGATGGAAACCCGCGCCCATCATGTATTGATCGGCCTGTTCACCGTGATCGTGGTGGCGGCTGCCCTGCTGTTCGGGCTGTGGCTGGCCAAATCCAGCACGGACCGGCAGTTCGCCGAATACCAGGTGATCTTCAACGAAGCCGTCACCGGCCTGTCGCAAGGCGGAGCCGTGCAATACAACGGCATCAAAGTCGGCGACGTCACGCAACTCAAGCTCGATCCGCAGGATCCGCGGCGGGTCCTCGCGCGCATCCGCGTCGGCGCCGACACGCCGATCCGGCAGGACACGCACGCCAAGCTCGCGCTGACCGGCGTCACCGGCATGGCGGTCATCCAGCTGAGCGGCGGTTCGCCGAACAGCCCGCGGCTCACCGCCGACGGCGGCGAGCTGCCGGTGATCGTGGCCGACCCATCGCCCTTGAGCAAGTTGCTGGCCAATGGCGAGGACGTGATGACCAATATCAACGATGTCGTTTCGCGCGCCAGCCAGCTGATGTCCGAAGAGAACGTCGCGCGCATCAGCCGCACCCTGGATCACCTGGACAAGGCCACCGGCGCGGTAGCCGACCAGCGCGACGATATCCGTGCCCTCCTTAGCCAGCTCGCGATAGCGAGCAAGCAGGCGACCGCCACCCTGGAGCAGACCGAGCAGTTGGCCCGTAGCGCCAACGGCCTCGTCGACCAGCAGGCACGCGCCACGCTGGAAAGCGCGCGCAACGCGATGGCTTCGCTGGAGCGCTCCACCGCCGCGATCGACCGCCTGCTCAACGACAATCGCGCTGCGCTCAACGGAGGCATGCAGGGCTTGGGCGAACTGGGCCCCGCCGTGCGCGAGCTGCGCGACGCGGCCGGCTCGCTGCGCGGCATCACCCGCAAACTCGACGACAACCCGGCCGGCTTCCTGCTCGGCCGCGACCGCAGCAAGGAGTTCGTGCCATGAGGACCATCGTCCGCCCTGTCCTGTTCGCGGCGGCCTTGCTCGCCCTGTCCGGCTGTTCCGTGCTGCCCAAAGCCGAATCGCCGGATATCTACCGTCTGCCTGCCGCCCCGCTGCCGCGGGCGCAGGCGAACACGGTGAACTGGTCGCTGCGAGTGGATGCGCCGCAGGCCGAACGCATGCTTGACAGTGCACGCATCGCCGTCTTTCCGGAGGGCGATGTGGTCAGCGTGTACAAGGGCGCGCGATGGAGCGACCGCGTCCCGGTACTGCTGCGCAACCGTTTGATCGAAGGCTTCCGCAATGACGGCCGTATCGGCGCGCTGAGCAGCGACGACACCAACCTCCAGGCCGATTACGTGCTGAGCGGGGACCTGACCGCCTTCCAGTCCGAGTACCGCGACAAGCAGCCGGTGGTCGTGGTGCGCTACGACGCCCGGCTGGTTCGCAACAGCGGGCTGAAGATTGTCGCTTCACGCCGCTTCGAAGTGACCCAGCCGGTCAGCGGCACCGCCGTGCCGCAGGTGGTTGCCGCGTTCGGCCAGGCCAGCGACGCGCTCGCCGCGCAGGTGGTGGGCTGGACGCTGGCGCAGCACGCGGATACGACCGCCCCCTGAGCCGTCCGCCGCCTCAACGGCGCCGGTCTATCCAGCGGAACGTGAGGTTGATCCGTGGCCCTGCCCCTGCGCTGGTGCGCGGCAAGGCATGCTGATAAAGCCGCTGCGTCTCGCCCGCCATGCGCAGCAGGCTGCCGTGCGGGAGTTCCAGTCCGCGCACCTCTCGCCGCGCCGGATCGCGCCCGCGCAGACAAAAACGGCGCTCTGCGCCGAGGCTTAGCGAAGCGATCACCGGACGCGCGCCCAGCTCGGGCTCGTCGTCGCTGTGCCAGCCCATCGCATGCCGGCCGTCGCGGTAGAGATTGGCCAGCACGCTGTTGAAACGAGCCTGGCAAGCGGCCTCCACCCGCTGGCGCAGGCTGGCCAGCTCGTCGCTCCAGGGGTGTGGCTCGAATCGCGTGCGCGAGTATACGTAGGTGGCATCCGGATCGCCGATCCAGCAGCTCAGGCGTGGCGAATCCACTTCGCGTCCGAAGATACGGATGCGATGCACCTCCCAGGGAATCGAGCCATGCAGCGCCGCGAACAGGGCATCGGCCTCGTCGCGACCCAGCCAGTGCGGCATCAGGCGCAGATCCGCACCGGGCAGTGGAATGGCCTGCCACGCCGCGCCCACGTCGCCGCCGAACAGGCTCATGCGCCGGAAAGCGGCTCCACGGGGTAGACCGGCTCCGCATCCAGCGTAGCCGCGCAGACCTCGGCGAGCTCCAGCAGGCGCAGGTCGGAGCCGCGCGCGCCGACCAGTTGCATGCCGACCGGCATGCCGTCCGGCAGGGTTCCCATGGGGATGCTGACGGCCGGGCAACCGGCGAGGCTGGCAAAGCTGGTCAGATCCGCTTGCGAATCCGGCACTGCGCCACCCAACGGGAAGGCGCCTTGCGGCGTGGTGGGCATGATCAGCACGTCCACCTGCGCGAACAGACGGCGCATCTTCAACGTGGCCGCATCCAGCACACGGTCGGCCACCGCATAGTCGGCCGCGCTCTTGGCCGAGGCATACGACAGCATGCGGCGGAAACGATCGGACACGGGGCGCTCGGTATCGGCCAGGTCGTCGGCGAAGGTACTGAGCATCTCCGCCTCCATCAGGAACAGACCGGCGCGGCGGGTACGTGCGAAATCCCAGTCGGTGAAATCCACGGCACGGCGTTCACCCAGTTCGCGTGGAAGCTTGGCGAGCGCGGCTTCGAATACCTCGATCACCGCCGGCTCGACGCCCACCGCGGCCAGATCGGGCAACAGGCCGCAGCGCAGGTTGCCCGGCTCCCAGTCCGGCGGCGCGAAAGCGACTCGCCGGCGGCGCGAGCGCGCGTCGTCGGCGTCGTAACCGGCCAGAACCTGCAACAAGACGGTCAGGTCGTTGGCGCCGCGGGCGATCAGGCCGATCGCATCGAGACGGCGGGCCGCCGGCACCAGGCCGCGCGCGGAAATCTCGCCATGGGTCGGCTTGAGCGCGAACAGACCGCAGTAACTGGCCGGAATGCGGATCGAGCCAAGACTGTCCGAACCGACCGCAGCCACTGCCATGCCGGCAGCCACTGCCGCGGCTGCGCCACCTGACGAACCACCGGCCGTGTAGCCAAGGCGGTGGGGGTTATGCGTGGGGCCGAAATGCGGGTTGTCGGTGGACGCGCCCAGAGCGCCCTCGTCCATGTTGGTCTTGCCCACCAGCACCGCGCCAGAGGCGCGCAGACGCGCCACGACGTGGGCGTCCTCCTGAGCCGGCTGCCGGCGCCCGGGCAAGCCCGCCCGCGTGACCCAGCCAGCCACGTCGAAGTTGTCCTTGACGGCGATGGGGATACCGTCCAGCCGGCCCAGCACGCCATCGCGCCGGCGATGCTGCGCCGCCTGCGCCTGTTCCTGGAGCAGGCTCGGGCTCAGGCCGACGAACGCATTGAGCTGGGGATTCAACCGATCGATCGCCGCCTGGTACACGTCGGCCAGCCCTTGCGGCTGGACCCTCCCCGCCGCCAGCCAGTGCAGCAGTTGACAAACGGTGGCGCGGCGCAGGTCGCGGTCGGAGATCGGCGGCAATGAACTCATGAAAACTCCCTTTCAGCGGGTTCGATTATCAATGGCAGCCGTGAAGCGATTGCAAGCGGTATCGCACCATGCGTTGCCGCACGGTGCCTGAAAACGGACAATGTCCCGCTGGGGCGGCCACGGCCGCCCTTCGCCGCACGCACCGGCTACGTACCGGTGAGGCGCAGGCGATGCCAGCCAACGACAGCCAGCTGATAGCCTCTGGAGCACCCGATGAGCGAACGCGAAATCATGGAATACGACGTCGTCGTCGTGGGCGCAGGCCCCGCCGGCCTGTCGTTCGCGATCCGGCTGAAGCAGTTGAAGCCGGACGTCACCGTGTGCGTGATCGAGAAAGCCTCCACCATCGGCGCGCAGATCCTGTCCGGTGCCGTGATCGAACCGCAGCCGCTGGATGCCCTGCTGCCAGGCTGGCGCGACAATCCGCCGCCGATCTGCGTGCCCGCGACCGAGGACGAGTTCTGGCTGCTCAGCAAGACCGGCGCGCGCAAGCTGCCAGTGCCTCCGGGCATGAACAACCATGGCAACTTCATCGTCTCGCTCGGCGCCATGTGCGCCTGGCTGGCGCCGCAGGCCGAAGCGCTGGGCGTAGACGTATTCCCTGGCTTCGCCGCCGCCGACAACATCTATGACGAGAACGGTGCCGTCGCCGGCGTGCGTATCGGCGACATGGGCGTGGCGAAGGACGGTTCGCACAAGGCGGGTTACACCCAGGGCATCGACATCAAGGCCAAGGTCACTGTGCTCGCCGAAGGCGCGCGCGGCAGCCTGACCAAGCAGCTGATCAAGCGTTTCGCCCTCGACAAGGACAGCGACCCGCAGGGCTACTCCATCGGCATCAAGGAACTGTGGCAGGTGCCGGCGGGCCGGGTGAGCCCCGGCAAGATCGTGCACAGTTTCGGCTGGCCGGCCGACAGCCACACGTACGGCGGCAGCTTCCTGTACCACCTGGACAAGGACCGCATCGCGCTCGGCTACGTCAGCGGCCTGGATTACAGCGACCCGAACTACCAGCCGTGGGAAGCCTTTCAGCAGTGGAAGAACCATCCGTCGGTGAAGGCGTTGCTAGAAGGCGGCAGCATTCTCTCCGCCGGCGCGCGCGCCATCGTCACCGGCGGCTACCAGTCGCTGCCGAAGACGGAAATGCCCGGCGCCCTGCTGATCGGCGATACCGCCGGCCTGCTCAACGTGCCCAAGGTCAAAGGCACCCATCAGGCCATCAAGAGCGGCATGCTCGCCGCCGAGCACCTGGCCACCTCCGGCCTCGACCCTGCCGGTTTCGACGCCAAGCTGCGCGGCTCAGACGTCATGGCTGAACTGAAGAGCGTCCGCAACATCAAGCCCGCCTTCAAGAAGGGCCTGTGGTTCGGCATGCTCAACGCCGCCTGGGAGACCGTTACCGGCGGCGCCTCGCCATGGACGCTCAAGAACAAGGCGGACTGGTCCTCGCTGCACAAGGTTGGCCAGCAAGAGGAACCCAAGCGCGACTACGTGCAGCGCGAACTCCCGCCACGCGACCGCCTGGCCGGCGTGTACTTCGCCGCCACCGAGCACGACGAGGACCAGCCCGTGCACCTGCATGTGGCCGACACCTCCATCTGCGTCACCCAGTGCGCCGAGGAATACGGCAATCCCTGCCAGCGCTTCTGCCCGGCCAACGTCTATGAGATGGTGCAGGACGAGGCCGGCAAGCGCCTGCAGATCAATGCCGCCAACTGCGTGCATTGCAAGACGTGCGATATCAAGGACCCGTATCAGATCATCAACTGGGTGACGCCAGAGGGTGGGTCGGGGCCGAATTATCAGAATTTGTAAATCGAGGATCAGGCGCTGTCCGCTCGATTGACTTGGCGCCTCAGGCGCCTGCACTACACGCTGCAGCGGGTACGCGGCAGCATGGCACTGCGTGGCTTGCGCGGCACCTGGGCGCGCGTGCGCCAAGAGTTCCAATCACGCTCAGCTATCGATGACGATCTTTCGATAGCGCCACTTGACGTACCCTTCAAACCATTCGTGCTGCCTACCCATACGCAGCCGCTTGTATCAGTCGTCATCCCCGTGTATGGCAAGCTGGATTACACGCTGGCTTGCCTGCGTTCGCTAGTTCGTCATGTGCCCGACGCTCCGTTTGAAGTGATTGTCGTCAATGATGCCTCGCCCAATGACGACTTGAAGACTCTCAAGCAACTGGGGGGGATACACCTCGTCAACAACGTCAGAAACCTTGGCTTCGTCGGAAGCTGCAACGCAGGTGCCAGCGTAGCCAAGGGCGAATACCTGTTCTTCCTCAACAACGACACCCAGGTAACGCCAAACTGGCTCGATGGCCTCTTGTCCTGTTTCTCGGATCGTGCCGACTGCGGGATCGCCGGTAGCCGACTGGTCTACCCCGATGGCCGCTTGCAAGAAGCCGGAGGCCTGGTGTTCGCCGATGGCACGAGCTGGAACGTCGGCCGCTTCGAAGAGCGCGATGCCCCCGCATGGCGCTACCGACGCGAGGTCGATTATGTCAGTGGAGCGGCGTTGATGATCCGCCGCGAGACCTTTACTCGGATTGGCGGCTTCGATACTCGCTACTCACCCGCTTATTTCGAGGATACGGACATCGCGTTTGCCGTGCGAAAGATCGGACTGCGCGTTTATTACGAACCCGCCAGCACGATCATCCATTGCGAAGGCATCAGTGCCGGCACCGATCTGCACTCGGGCATGAAGCGTCATCAAGTCATCAACCAGGACAAGTTTCGAGAGAAATGGCGCACAACCCTATCGAGCCATCCACCGGCCGGGACTCCTCTGAGTCGCGCGATCCCCTGGCGCCGTAACGGCCACATCCTCGTGGTGGACAGCATGACGCCCGATCCAACTCGCGACTCGGGTTCGCTCCGGCTTTCCGCGATTCTAGGCCTCCTGGATGAGCAAGGCTGGCAAGTCAGCCTGCTACCGGACGATGGCCGCGCCAGCCAATCCGAGATCCAGGCACTAGGCGCGCTAGGAACCGAAGTGCACTGCCTGCCATGGACAAAGAATCCGCTGCAATGGCTACAGGAGCATGGTCGTACGCTGCACGCGGTTGTCCTCTGCCGCCACGCAGTGGCCGGCCAGTACGCCGATTTGGTAAGGAAACACGCTCCCCAGGCCCTGCTTCTGTTCGACACGGTGGATCTGCACTACTTGCGCGAGCAGCGTGCCGCCGAGCTGAGCGGCAGTCCTAGCATGGCAAGGCAGGCCAGGGCTTCGCGGCGCAGCGAGCTAACTCTGGTCAAGAAAGCCGACGTTACCTTCGTCGTCAGTCCGCACGAACAGACGCTGTTGCGCGCCGAGCTACCTCACGCCCGTGTGGAGCTGCTCTCGAATATTCATGATGTGCATGGCAGCCAAGCCCTTCCCGCCGAGCGAAATGACCTCGTGTTTATCGGCGGCTGCAGCCATCCTCCGAATGTAGATGCATTGCGATGGATCGCGGCGGAGATCCTGCCCCTTATACGCAAGCATCATCCCGACTTGCGGATCCACGTGCTGGGAGACATGACGGATGCTATCAGGCAGGAACTGGCCACGCCGGGCTTAGAACTACACGGCCGCGTCCCTGACCTATCTCCATGGCTTGGGACCTCGCTGGCATCTCTGGCTCCATTGCGCTTCGGCGCTGGTGTGAAAGGCAAGATCAATATGGCGATGAGTTATGGTGTTCCCGTCATCGCGACCACTATCGCTGCTGAAGGCATGCAGTTGGTCGACGGTGACAATGTGCTCATCGCAGATAACGCACCAGCCTTCGCCGAAGCAGTGTGGCGCTTGCGACATGACGACCGCCTTTGGATGCGCCTATCGCTCGGCGGACAGGACAATGTAAGGCGTCATTTCTCTAGAGAGGCGGCCGCGGAAACTCTGCGCAGATCACTTGCGTTACTGGTCGCCTCCGTCTAGCCCAACAAAATGCCAGACCATTGATCTATGCCAGTCGCCGACCTCGCACGCCGCTACGTATTCCAAATCCTGCGCGCTGGCTTCCAGCTGATGCCCATGCCGCAGATCCTGCGTGACCAGTTGCGCCAACGGTTCATTAGGCAGTACGCCGCATGGATTCCCGAAGGCCCGCGGGGCCAGCCACCTTCGGGATATTTGTCCTGCCGCCCCCGCCGAGCGGCTGGCGCACGCGCCATCGGCTACCGAACTTATCGAGCAAGCGATCTACCGAACCCGCCTCCGGCCCAGGTCATAGCGTTTTATCTCCCGCAGTTCCACCCGATTCCGGAGAACGACGCCTGGTGGGGCAATGGATTTACCGAATGGAACAATGTCAGCCGAGCCCTACCCCAGTTTGAGGGGCATATGCAGCCGCGCCTCCCAGGGGAACTAGGGTTCTACGACCTACGCTGCATCCATGTCATGCGCCGTCAGATGCAGTTGGCTAGCGAATATGGCATCAGCGCCTTCTGCACTTATTTCTACTGGTTCGCCGGCAAGACGCTCCTGGAATCGCCCCTGCAGCAATGGCTCAACGATCCCTCGCTAAGCCTGCCGCTCTGCCTTTGCTGGGCCAACGAGAACTGGTCCCGGCGCTGGGATGGGCGCGCCGATGAGATCCTTATCAGCCAAGCGCACAGCGACGACGACGATTTGGCCTTTATCGCGCATGTATCGCGCTATCTCAAAGACGGGCGTTATTTACGCGTCATGGGCAAACCGCTGCTGCTGGTCTATCGCCCTGGCCTGCTTCCAGACCCGAAAGCCACCGCTGAGCGATGGCGCTCATGGTGCCGAACCAATGGTATCGGTGAAATATATCTGGCCTACGTGCAGAGCTTCGATCGCGTCGATCCTTACACGATCGGATTCGATGCCGCCGTGGAGTTCCCCCCTAACAACACCTCTATGGCGCCCATTACTGCGCAGCAGCAGTTGATCAACCCGGCGTTCCGCGGCGACGTCTTTGACTGGCGGGAACTCGCCCAGATATCAGGCAAACATGAGCCTGCTTATCCCCTGTATCCCGGCGTCAACCCAGGGTGGGACAATGAGCCACGACGTAGCGGTCGCGGGCGTGTATTTCTGCATGCATCGCCACGCGGGTATCGCGATTGGCTGCGGAGTGCTATTGAGACCACTAAGCGGCGCACCCCGACGTCGCCCATGGTTTTCGTCAATGCATGGAATGAGTGGGCGGAGGGAGCCGTACTCGAACCAGATTCTCGCCTTGGTTATGCGTGGCTTGAGGCTACCAGGCAGGCCCTGCAGCCCAACGCGTTCCTTGGGCAGGGTCATTATCCGTGTGCTGTTATTCATGCGCGACGCATCGACGGTTTTGACACGATCATGCAGGCACTGCGCCACAGCGGCATTTCATGGCGCATCGTCGTGGCAACGACGGCAGACCATGAGTCATGGATACGCACCCGCTTACTCGAGCACCGTTTAGACGCACAGATCGAATTATTCGAGAGCCGGCAAGGCGACACATGGCCATTCTTGCAAGTCGCTGACCGGCTTCTGGACGAGGGCACGACGTATGTGCTTAGGCTGGACGCCGGGTGCATCGATCATGGCGCAGGCCATCCGCCAATCGATCTGCTGCTTTCACAGGAACGCGCTGCCCGCATCCTGAATGCCTTCGAGCAGCGCTCCGGACTCGGACTCGTAGTGCCGGAAGGGCACATCCAGCGGACGGATCCTGGCGAGCATCCGGATAGGGATCCGGTGGCCGCCTATGCTTACCGACGCCTGGGCATCCCGCCGGCCCCGCAGCCCTGCTTCCTTACTGGCCCTATGTTTTGGGCCCGCCTTACCGCCATTCGCCCACTACTGGATGCGAACTTCGACCTCGCTGACTTCGAAGGGGACATCGCAGGGTTTAGCCCCATGGCACGCGCCATTGAGCATGCTTTCGTCTTGGCCGCCGCCAGCGCGAAACTCGAGACCCTGGATGCTGCCACGGCGTGCGAGCCCCTCGCCGGCCAAACATAGCTCTACTCACTACCCCTCGCACAGCCGGGCCAATCTCATCCCTGGACAAAAAGACGCTTGGCCGACGAGGGCACAGCCCTCCTCCAGTACGCTGCGGCGCACCACCGTGCGCATCCGCATGGTTGGGTAAATCCGATTAGAATGGCCGACTGAGTAAACCTCCGGATGTCCCCAGGCGTCCGCAACCCGAGGAAATTCGCTGATGAAAATTCTGGTCGGCTACAAGCGCGTCGTGGACTATAACGTCCGCATTCAAGTCAAACCCGATGGTACGGGCGTCATCACCGACGGGGTAAAGCTCTCCGCCAATCCCTTTGACGATATCGCGCTGGAAGAAGCCCTGCGGCTGAGGGAAAAGGGGTTCGCCGAAGAAGTCGTGATCGTAGGCATCGGACCAGCCGACCTCACCGCGCACCTGCGCAACGGATTGGCCATGGGCGCCAATCGCGCCATCCATATAGTCGCGACTGATACGGTCCAACCATTAACAGCCGCCCGCGTGTTCCAGAAGTTGGTCGAGAAGGAGCGGCCCGGACTGGTGATTCTGGGCAAACAGGCGATCGACGACGACGCTAACCAGACTGGCCAGATGCTGGCGTCGCTGTGGGACCGCCCACAAGCCACCTTTGCCAGCAAGCTAGAAATTGCTGGAGGTAAGGCTACGGTGACGCGCGAAGTGGATGCCGGCCTCGAGGTGATTGAGGCGGAACTGCCTGCGGTGATCACTACCGATCTGCGTTTGAATGAACCGCGCTTCATCAAACTGCCTGACATCATGAAGGCTAAGTCCAAGCCCATTGACACCATCGATCTGGGCTCACTGGGCATCGAAGCCGCCATGCATGTCAAGACGATCCACTACGCTGCACCTGCGAAGCGTAGCAAAGGCGTCATGGTGAAGGATGCGGCCGAACTAGTCGCCACGCTGAAACAGAAGGGTCTGCTCTAAGCAACCTCTAGGAGATAATGACATGAGCAAGATTCTCGTCGTTGCCGAACACCTGGACGGCAAACTAAACCCTTCGACGGCACGTGCCGTCAGCGCAGCCGCTGCCGTTGCGCCCGAAGCGATCGACGTACTGGTGCTGACCAACCAAACCGATGCCGTCGCGACCGATGCCGCCATGATTCAAGGCGTCAGCCGCGTGCTGACCATCATGCGCCCTGAGAACGCGCATCCGTTGGCAGCAGTGCTCGCCCCCCAAATCGCGTGCGTTGCGGCGAGCTATAGCCATGTGTTCGCTCCGTCAACGACCTTCGGCAAGGATGTCATGCCACGCGTGGCGGCACTCCTCGGCGTGTCGCAGGTGAGCGATGTGATGAGCGTGGAGGGATCTCACACTTTCAAACGCCCGATCTACGCTGGCAACGCGATCATCACGGTGGAAGTGGACCCAGACTCAAAGGTGGTTGCAACCATCCGAAATGCGTCGTGGCCTGCCGCAACCTTGAACGCCGTACTGGCCCCGGTGGAGACGCTCGATATCGACGTCGCACTTCCCTCGCATACGCACTTTGTAGCGCTGCACCAGGGCAAGAGCGATCGCCCCGACCTGCAGAGCGCCAGCAAAGTTGTTTCGGGTGGCCGAGGCGTGGGATCGAAAGAGAACTTCGATATTGTTTACAAACTTGCTGACAAGCTTGGCGCCGCCGTGGGGGCCTCGCGGGCAGCAGTTGATGCCGGCTACGTACCGAGCGATCTGCAGGTGGGCCAGACCGGCAAGATCATCGCCCCGGAGTTGTACATGGCCATTGGTATTTCCGGCGCCATCCAGCATCTCACGGGCATAAAGGACGCAGGAACCATCGTAGCAATCAATAAGGATAGCGAAGCGCCGATTTTCGAGATCGCGGATATCGGTCTTGTCGGCGATCTGTTCAAGATTATTCCAGAGCTCGAACAAGCCATCTGATTCACGCGACATGAACCTAACCGCTTCAAGGCATGCGATATCCGCGGCCGCGTTCCAGACAAGCTTAACGAGGAGCTCATCTGGCAAATCGGCAACGCGATAACGCAGCTGCTTCTCCCTGGCCCGGTCGTATTGGGCCAGGGAGGTCCGCTTGAGCAGCCCATCGCGACAGGAGGCTCTTGCCGTGGGCGTAAACGCCAGCCGAAGTCCGACGCATGACCGAGGACTGGCAACACCGCTACAACCATGACCGACCGCATCGCTCTCCGGCGGCCTGTCGCCCATCCGTTATGCCATGGCATCATCAAACACCGCTACTTCCGGATGACTCGAAAGTACGAGAACGCTTCATCAACATTGAAACGCGCGGTGATTCACCTCTGCTGCAGCACAAACTGCTCGTCTAAGACTCTCTACGATGGGGAGCCCGCACAGCCGGCATCCAAATGCAGCGCATTGAATAAACGGCCGGAAATGACTGTTCGCGCATAGGCCGCTGACAGCAGGCCCTGACCTCTCGAAGATTTTTCCTCCCAGAGCGCATCGCTCACAGTCAACCTTGCAACCGCGTTCGCGAATGCGTCAGGGCTGTCAATCGGCTCCAGCACCTCTGAAGCCCAGGCGAGACCTTGTGCGCCAACCGACGTGGTGACACATGGAACACCCTTGCCCATGGCTTCAATCACCTTGCCTTTGACCCCCCCACCGTATCGCAACGGAACGAGGGCGACACGCACTTTTGCGTATAACGCATCCAGAGCTTGATCGTCGATTTGCCCTAATACGTCAACGAAAGAGTCGTCCGAAGGCGGCCGGTACCGATCCATGCCCGAACCTACGATGTATACGATGTCATCGCATCCATGCCGGCGAATAACAGGAAGAATCTGCTCGAAGAACCAATTCAACCCATCAGTATTCGGAGCATGAGCATGACTTCCTACAAACAGCAAACCACTTCGAGAACCCGCCGACATCTCTCGCCCAGGAACATCAGGTGCTTCCCAGAGCGGCAGCACTAAGGCATTAGGCCCCAGCCTTTGCCTACGGCGATATTCGTTGACGGTGTCAACTTCATTGTCGGAGGGATAGAAAACGACGTCCGCCGCTTTCCAGAGACGGCGTTCGATTCGTCCAATCTCCCTTTGCTCAGCTTCAAGCCCCGGGACCGATTCAAACATCTTCATGTCAGCCAGTCTGACATGATGGATATCGTGCCCGTAGTAGGCCGTTATCCCCCTGATGTACCTGCGCGCCAGCGGCATATATATCGCAGCGATAATGGGGCGACTGAGCACCATCGCATCGAACGAGCAGCCATCACGTTCACGCTGACCAAGCCATTGATCCAGATCTGCGCCAGCTTCCTTTGCGGCAACCTCCACCCCCAGCGATCGCAGCAAATCTGCACCCGCGACTGATGGCATGGAAGAAGCCGACCAAAAGACAACTTTCGCACGATCCTGCAGCAATCCCACCAAGTGGTAAATCGCCTTGGAGCCTGCGTCTCGACCAAGCTCGGGAAAGTCATGATCCACCACCAAGACACATGGCTTCCAAGCCCGACCAGTCGACTGCGCTCCCTTCCTTGGCAAGCCGCCCTTCCCTCGAACGAACCACCGCAAACGTCTTGCCCGCGAAACATACAGCCAAGGGGCATAGGCCAGTATTAGCCGTAACAACCTATGCTTGATAGCCGCCAGATGCAATTGCAGAACTCCAATGACAATATGATCAATGCGCCATGCGGACCGAGCCCCCTACCAGGCAATGCATCCTCGATCGCGAAGATACTTCCCTGGCCATTAGCAACACCTGTCGCCTTTGCTCTGCACGTCAAGGCGTGTAATCGACAAAGAACTCTGGGTGATCCTTCCACTTCTTGCGAAAGTATTCGGCGTTTCGATTGAACAATTTTTTATATCGCTCGCTGCCCTCGCTCGCACCCGTGGTCTGATGAGGCTGATGACGGATACCGGCTAGATCGCGAAACGCCACTGCATAGCCAGCCTTCTTGACCTGGAAGCATATATCCGTGTCCTCGAAACATGTCGGGTCGTAATAGGTATCGAAACCTTCGATCTTCTCAAACAGTTCGCGCTTGATGAACATCCCGCTTGTACCCAGGAAACCAACGTCGTCACGATAGCCCTGCAGCAAAGCATTGGCATTCATACCCCGGCGTGGCACGTAGTCGGAAATCGCGCCGCCAAGGTCGGCGCGCTGGGCATCGAACCAACCGGCATTCCACCCGATGGTGCCGACTCTCGGATTCTGCTCTAGGATATGAATGGCTTCCGCGAAGCACGAAGGCGACGTGAGCCACTGGTCAGAATCGAAGAAGGCAATGTACTCGCCTGTCGATGCCTTCACGCCAAGATTGCGCCCCGAAGAGCATCCATTCTCGCTGTTGCGCACCAGCTTGACCTTGGGATGACCAGCATATAACTGCTCTACCAGTTCGGCCCCGCCATCAGCCGATTGGTTGTCAACTACCACGATCTCCTGAAGCCATTCGCGGCAGTGCAAAAGAATCGTCGATATGCAACGATCAATGATCTTACGGTTGTTGTGGATCAGTACGACCACGCTTACTGAGCGCGGAAACGCGGCCCGCATGAATTGTTCAGCTCGGCCCAGCCAGCTGTTGGCGGAAACAAAGCCGAAATCTTCGAGCGGGCCGACCCCCTGGATGACTTCCGCCAGCACCCTTTTCCCAAGCAAATGAAAGTTCCTGGCCGATTCGAATCCCAGAGCTACATTGCTTATTACCGGCCGCTCCATGATCAGCGCGGAACGAACTGTTTCAATTAACCCGTGCGTGGCGGACTCATCGCCAATAACAACAACTGCGTCTACCGCAGCAAGAATCGACGCCCGAGTAGTGTAATCCCATGAGGCCAAGCGAACACGATCGTTATCGCATATCGATGGGTCTACTGTGTGAATCAGGTCATGCGGGTGAGCGGCCAGTAGATCAGCCAGCATGCTGCGCGCCATGTCACCTTCAGCGAAGAAGAGGATGTTTCGCCGCCTCTTTCTGAAGCCCTCTGGAAAGGGATAAGTCTTGTAGGAGTCGAATTCCTCGTTGTCCGCGCCGGCAGGCAAGCAATCGATATCCCATGCCGAAAAACGTGCATTCGCCCTGCCATCGAACGATACCGCGCGGGAAACACATGATTCGAGAGCTTTTTGTTGCTCATCAGAAATCGTTTCGGCATTGACTGAACCAAAATCGAAAATAATCTCCGCCCCACGCTCTTTGGCCAGCAAAGCGAGCTCCAGAGCAAACGGAGAGATGTCCGTGAGGAGGACCCGAGTGACACCGGCCCGAATTTCATCGAGCAAACCGGCTCCGCTAGTTTCCAGCAAAGCGAGCTCCGGAAGCATCTGTTCACCACCTGACGTGGAACTAACCCAGCGCACAAAATAGCCCGCCCTCGTCGCGCCCTTGATCAGGGACGCCGCGCGCGTGGGCCAATCATTCGCACAAAGATCAGCGCATATGACAAGCAACCGCTCGCTACGAACCGGCTTCGGCACGATCATGACCGGTGTCGCGTCGCCACGCACGGGCGACTCCATGTCGGTTTCTGCTAAAGCAATACGCCGGACAGCCTGCCGCATCGCGGAACGAAGACCTTGCCTCCGCCATACCAGCAGAAATTTGAATGGCAGTTTCACCAAGCGTACTCCACGCCGATATACCGCAGCAGCAAGATGGCGAACTTTGAGCCAGTTGTCTTGCGCTTCGCGTAACTGGCGCTCGGTGATGGCCATCCGCTCCTCAAGCTCACCCAGACGACCGAGCAGCTGCGCTATATAGATCTCCTTGTCGGCGATGTAGGCGTCTTTTTTCTCTACCTCGTCAACAACTTCCCGCCACTCCAAGCGAAGCGTCCGAAGTTGTCCATCAAGGTCTTCGATGCCATTCGCTCCGCCCAGTGAGATGCTCTCCGGCGATGCCAAAGTATCCTGCTGTCTCTGTCCCTGCATATTTTCTATTTCCAAACTACCTGCCGTACTATCCGTCCCATTACTACGCCCGCCAAAGCCGATCAGCATCTCTGCAACCGCATCCTGGACACGCCCCCATCTGACAGAGAGTCGCACCAATTCTTCGTTCTTCTGGGCAACCTCTTCGAGCAAGCGCAACGCTTCCGCCTGAGAGGCAGCAAGCTGCTCATCCAACCCAGCGACCTTAAGCTGCAGTTCCTTGATTGCGTTATTTGAACTAATGTCTTGCGCCGCCAGGATCTCCGCTCGCTGATTCGCAAGATCAGTCATCTCTTGCAAGTCCTTAAGCGAGCCGCGGAGAGATTCCAAGTTTGCATCCCGTTCGCTAAGCATGTAATCGCGGTACTGAAGGAGTTCGTGCGCTGCACGGCTTCTTTCCTTGGTTTCCCGCAAATCAGCCAGCGTCTGCTGCAACCAGGTAGCTAACCAGTCAAACCGCCCTCCTACCCAATGCTTCTTGCCAGGCACGTATGCGTGCACACCATCAAGAAGCGCCAGATGAACACTCGCGCTATCCTCCAGTCGACGTATCGTGGCAACGTCCGTTACCCAAGGCACGCCCGCATACCCCATGGCGGCCCTGAGCGCCTCCACAAACCGTTCCTGCGAATCTTCCAACCTCAGGCACTGGTCCGCGGGCAAGCCGGCCATCGCATGCGCCTGGGTCATCTTGTCATCATACTCGAGGCCCACCAGCGGCCGCCTGGCAAGCAATCCCATGATGCTTGCATGTAACCGCATGGAGAAGATCGCATCCGCCGACGCAAGCAGGTCCCACGCTTCGCGCGGCGTACTTGGCAGGAATATCTCGCCCTTGACGTGCTCTGGGAGATTCGCGCGAATCTCCTCCAGAAGACTTAGATCGGATGTTGCACCGCTAACGCGGGTGTTTGCTTGGAAAGCCACCCATTTCACTTGCCAATCTTCGTTAATAAGCAACTCAAGTGCCGATACGAGTCTTTGCCGCCAGGCCCCATGCCCCCCAGGCCATTCTCGGATAACAACCGCAAGCGTCTTCTTGCCCTGCGATGCCACACCCTGCAACGCAGTACCACGCATGCAGCATTGCTTGTACAGCCAACCGGGATCGGCCCCCAGGTCGATGGGGCGATCCACGCCAATCTCCCGGAGCAATCCGAGCGACTTATCGTCCCTGATCGAGACCGCATTGGCGTTATTGAAAATGTCCTGGACGAGCTCGCGCGCCTCGGTCCCCGCCAGTGGCCCAACGCCGTGCCCCCAGATGACCACCGGCACTCCGAATTGGCGGGCCATCAGGATTGGCCGCGCGTAGGCCGAGATGTCATTAAGGACAGGGTCGTAGACTGCATGGATATGGAAGGGATGATGGTCTTGAAAAATGCCCCCACCGCCCATGATCAGAATATCTGCCCAAAGCAATGCGCGCGCCAGCTCGCCGACATTATGGAAGTCCACGCTATCTACACCGTGCATCGCGCGCGTAAGCGCTGGATCCACGCTGGCCACTGTTATGGCCCCCCCCCTGGCTTCGATCGATGTCTTTAGAATTTCAAGCAGCAGCTCGTCACCGACATTTGGCGCACCGTACCATCCGACTACGAGCGCCCTAAAGGAGGGGCGGGACATGTCGTTCATCGGTTTGCCTCAGGTATCGAACTAAAAACGGGCTGCAGTGCTAGCCACCCGTGCCCCGAGTGTGGCTGAGGAAGCACGTCGATATGCCCGGCATATGGGACACGTGAGTGCCTGTGATATTCGCCGCTATCGATATCGCCGACACCCACCGCGATGACATAGCGGTTACCTGTGACATGCAATGTAAGTTCCCAGCTGAATTCATGCAGACCCGGCTTGGTTGGAGGAACAGCTCTCTGCATGTTCTGTGTCGTGCCGGCCCATAACGCGATATCGTCCACGCTCTTGAATTGAATTCCGTAGCATGGAGTCTCGATAGGGCGATGTACTCGAATGCGCACTTTGACGATCAGGCGCTCGCCATAGGTAAAGGTAGTACGACTCTTTCCAGCTTCATCGCACATCTCGATAGAAACGATCTCACTGGCCGCGCCATGATCACCATCAGCGAGCCTTCCCTCAATCTTGACTGGCTCTTTCGCTGCAACCGTTTCTCCCGCCGCATCGGACTCGGCATAGATAACTGCGCCGCCTTCCTCGTCGACGAGATCATCGGCATAGCGCTTGACCACATCCCGACAAGCCCCGTCCAGCACGACCTGCCCGTGACGCAAATAGATGCCGCGATCGCAATATTCGAGCAGGGTATTGGTCGAATGGGTGACAAGAATGATGCTAACGCCCTCGGCCTGCATCTTGCGGATGCGGGTGAGACATTTGGTCTGAAAAGCGGTGTCGCCGACCGCAAGCGCCTCATCCACGACCAGAATATCCGGCGCAACATGTATCGCCACGGAGAATGCAAGCCGTACGTACATGCCTGATGAATAAGTCTTCACTGGCTGATCAATGTACTCCCCGATATCGGCGAATTTCTCGATTACCGGCATCAGCGCCGACATCTCCGCAGCCCCCATGCCGATGATCGCACCCGCCAAATAGACATTCTCCCGCCCTGTGAACTCTGGGTTGAAGCCGGCGCCAAGCTCCAACAATGCGGAAATACGGCCATTGACCTCAACTGAGCCTTCGCTCGGCCTGAGCGTACCCACCACAATCTGCAATAGAGTCGATTTGCCGCTGCCATTGCGCCCGATAATGCCCACAGTTTCTCCCCGCGCTATATCGAAGCTTACGCCCTGCAAAGCGTGAAAGAGCCGCGGGGGGAGCGCCGCTGCACCGAACAGTCGACGTAAGCGATTCCTTAAAGGAGTCAACAGACGATCCGCTGGTCGAGAATAGATGCGGAACGTTTTGCCAATGGAACGCGCAGATACCACCGCGCCTTTTGCGGCCCGGGTATCTTCTGTAACCAATTCTTGATTAGTCATGAGGCACGCCCACATAGCCATAGGCCATACGCTTTGCTCGTAGGCTGGCCTCTATGGAATATTGATCTTCCATCAGCTGTAGCGCTTCTCTCGATAGATTTTCCAGGCGCTCGGGCTCGTGAGATGCCTGGATGATCGCCTTGGCGAACTCAGCAGCTTCGTCTCGGATAATGATGTTCAGTCCATCCTCCGCACCGACACCCTCGCAGCCTTTGCTGGTGCTCAACACCGGCAGGCCCGCCGACATGGCCTCAATGATCTTCACACGAATCCCGGCACCGGAGAGAAGCGGGACCATCAATAGATGGGCCTGATCCAACATGGCGTTTATGTCTTCGACGAAGCCATGAACCAGAACGTTAACGCCATCGTGCAGGGCCCTGAGCTCTTCAGGGGGATTGCTTCCGCAGAAATGCAGTACGATGTTATTTCTCTTCAGCTTCTCACCGAGAAGAGGGAATATCTCTCTTGCGAACCATGTCACCCCCTCTGCATTTGGGTACCAACCGAAGCCCCCCATCCAAAGCACATTGAACGTGCCTCCGTTTCGACCTTCACGTTTACGCTCTCGCCGTGCAAACGAAAGTGGCATCAATAGTTTGGGCGCACCTGCTGTCACCCTGGACATGTCACGACTCGAAATGAACGTCATGACCTCAAAACCCAGGCTATTCTCGATTTCCACGGCATGAGCTGCGCGACGACTGCACTGCGCCACCCATTCCATAAAACGAAGCTTCCAACCCCGCAATCCAGTCGGCATCCAGAAAGGAAAGATGTCAGATTCGATGTTGTGCCCGACTAACATCGCCGGAATTCCAGGGAAAAATTTCTTGAAGAATGCCAAGTGCGCCGAATTGATCTCCATGGCATCGATTCTGTGCTTCCGCACGAGCCTACGAGCTGACGCGATCGCCGAGTGACTATAGTAGCTCGCATCGATGAACGGCATGCCGCGGATGGCCTGCCATGCAAGGGTAAATGCGCGCCTCACCCGCGGCATCTGGAACGGCATGGTCGGGCGCTGTTCCAGATGAACGCTTCTGAAGACCTCATCGTACGCTCTACGATGCCTATCGACCTTACGAATGTCCTCTTCCCCGCCCACGTAGCAGAACAGATGAAAATCAATGTCTGCTGCAAACGGAATCAGCGCATTGACGGCATAGATATCGCCGCCCGCCACCGCCGGCAAAGGCGGAGCGAGCATGAATACCAGCACCTGCCTTTTCTTTTTCTGAACATTCATTTTCATTCAAACAGCAGTTTCGTCAAAAATATCTGTATCGAAATACGGCGAAAATTTCGTCTTGTAGCCAATCTCGCGCTTTCGCTCGCCGATTTTCCTGGCAGGCACGCCCCCCACCACTTCGTAGGGACCAACATCGCGTGTCACCACCGCACCGGCGGCCACCACCGCTCCTTCACCCACGGTGACTCCTGGCAGCAGAATGGCGCGTGCGCCGATCCAAGCGTGATCGCAAATAGTCACGGCACCTCCGACGGCCGGAAAAGCTGCGTCGTTATGATCATGATGAAGGCTCAGGATGCACGCCTGGAACGAGACATTTACGTTGTTCCCTATAGTCACACCCACACGGCCGTCCAGATAAGCCTCACGATTAATGACGCAATTATCCCCGATCCTAACGTTGGCTCGGCTCGGATAGCCAGTCACGAACACACGCATACTAATGTGCGTATCCTTGCCAATCGAAACCCGCATGATTCGCGTTAGATAGAAATTCCTTATCCGCTCATTCGGAAAATGAGCGATGAAATTATTTCCAAGATAATATTTCCATCCCATCAGCAGATAGAAGAAGCTCCGCCGGGCCAACCAATGCTTGAGTGCTCCCACACGACTCCCCGCAACAATTAATAATCATTAAAGAACGTCGGCGAAGCCACGCCTGGTGAATCGAAACCAGGCATAGCCAGCAATGCAGATCGCAAATCCAATCATCAACTGAAACGCAATGGCCCCCCAGTCCAGCGGGCGCCCAAAGATCAATACCGCCCGCGCCTGCTCAATAATAGTAGTAAGCGGATTGGCGAGGAAAAAACCGCGATAAGACTCGGGAATCCTGGCCGCCGAAAAAAAAACCGGCGACATGAACATCAGCACCTGCGCAATCACACCGACAACCTGGTTTAGGTCGCGCAGAAAAACACCAATTGAAGCGAGAATCCAGCCAACACCAAGACCGTAGAAAACGAGTGGCACCATCACCGGGACAATAAGCAAAGATGTCCAGGGAATACCATGCCCCGTCACGATCAAAGCGAGCAGCAGCACGATCATGCCGATCAACCAATGAAACAACGCAGAGCTGCAGGACACGATCGGCAACACCTCAATCGGGAACACCACCTTTTTCACGTAGTTGACATTCCCCGTAATCAGTCCTGGCGCACGGGTAATGCATTCGGCGATGAAGCCGTACATGACTAGCCCCACGAATAGAAGCAAGGCGAAATCCGATTGACTCTCTCCATCGCTTCCCCACCTCACCTTAAGGATCACGGAAAAGAAGACCGTGTATACCGTAAGCATCAGCAATGGGTTAACAAAGGACCAGAGGATCCCAAGTACCGAGCCCTTGTAGCGACCGGTAACTTCTCGCTTGGTCAGCTGATAAATCAGTCCAAAATAATTCGCTGCTGTTTTCATTCACTCAAAAGCCCGGCATGTAAGCGATCAGATTGTTCAACCCAGCGCGCGAGCGATATCTGCGATCAGATCATCCACCGCTTCCACACCAACGCTTAGCCGCACCAAGCCTTCACTAATCCCCAGCAGCTCGCGGCGCTCAACCGGCACCGAGGCATGCGTCATGGTAGCAGGGTGATTAACTAGGCTTTCTACGCCGCCGAGCGACTCGGCCAAAGTGAATATCTCACAGCGCTCGCAGAAACGCTTGGCGGCGGGGAGCCCGCCCTTGAGAACAATAGAGACAATGCCGCCGAACCCCTTCATTTGCCGTGCGGCGAGCTCCCTTTGCGGATGTGAATCCAGCCCCGGGTATATGACCCTTGCAATGCTTGGCTGGTTTTCAAGCCATTGTGCGATGATCAGCGCATTATCGCAGTGCGCTTTCATGCGCAGGTGCAGAGTCTTAAGCCCACGGAGCGCCAGGAAACTGTCGAAAGGTCCTTGCACCGCTCCGACGGAATTCTGGAGAAACGCCAGGCTTTCGACCAAATCTGCCCTCTGGCCAACAACGGCCACACCACCGACCATATCGGAATGGCCATTGAGATATTTGGTTGCCGAATGCACCACGATATCCGCTCCGAGCGATAAGGGGCGCTGCAGGAAGGGCGATGCGAACGTGTTATCTACTACAACGATCAGATTATGTTCGTGGGCGATGCGCGATATCGCTTCAATATCGACGATCTTGAGCATCGGATTGGTCGGCGTCTCGACCCATACCATTTTTGTTCGAGGCTGTATCGCCGCCTTGAACGCCGCCAGATCTGTCAGATCGACGAAACCAAACTCGAGCCCCGCACTCCGGCGGCGTACGCGTTCGAACAGCCGAAAGCTGCCGCCGTACAAATCGTCCATGGCAATGACATGATCCCCACTATCGAGCAACTCCAAGATAGTAGCCGTCGCTGCCATACCAGATGCAAAGGCGAATCCACGCGCCCCTCCCTCCAACGCTGCCACACAGCGCTCATAGGCGAAACGCGTTGGATTTTGCGTGCGGGAGTATTCGAATCCCAGATGCTGCCCCGGGCTCGATTGCGCATAGGTCGAGGTGGCGTAGATCGGCGGCATTACCGCGCCCGTACTGGGATCCGGAGCTTGGCCACCATGAATTGCCAGGGTCTCGAGGGCGTACGGCCGCTCACCTTCGGGGCTCTGATCGCGGGGTTCCGACATCACGCTACTCGCTCTGAAAAATTGTCGTGATTCTATCAGCCGTCGGGCTGAACCGGAGGAATGGCCATCCAGGGATGAGTGGTCAGAATATTGCGGAGCAGCATGAGCGCCCCTCACACACCGGGATCGCAAAAAACATCGCAGCATCTCGCTTAGCTAGATCTTCGGGATAGGCAAACTTCTCAGCGACACCAACTACGTCGCAGTTTGAAGCCCTACTGAGGCCCCGCTTAATCCTATCGGGCTTAATCACTATGCCTGCACGGATCAGCATGCGAAAATGCCCAAAGACTTTAGCTATGGTATTGATTTCTATGAAAACACTGCTAGTCACGGGTGGCGCGGGCTTCATCGGCGGGAACTTCGTGTTGAAAGCCGTCGCTAACGGATACCGCGTTGTCAACCTAGATTTGCTCACCTACGCCGGCAACCTCGATACGCTCAGTTCGCTGGGTGATGATGGTCGGCATTTTTTTGTGCATGGCGACATCCGTGACCGCGCGCTGGTATCCCAATTACTCAAGGATCACCAACCAGATGCCGTGATCAATTTCGCCGCAGAATCTCACGTGGACCGTTCCATAGATCAACCGGGCTTGTTCGCAGACACGAATGTCATGGGCACGCTGACTCTGCTTGAAAGCGCTCGCAACTACTGGCGTGAACTCAGCGACCGTGCGCGCACGGGGTTTCGATTTCTTCACGTGTCGACCGATGAGGTATATGGCACCCTGGGCGGAACCGGCGCCTTCACGGAGTCCACTCCTTATGCGCCGAATTCGCCGTATTCTGCCTCGAAAGCGGCCTCCGACCATTTGGTGCGCGCGTTTCACCACACCTATGGACTGCCGACCCTGGTAACCAATTGCTCCAATAACTATGGCCCCTATCAATTTCCTGAAAAGCTCATTCCTTTGGTAATTCAGAAAGCGCTCGCGGAACAACCTATTCCGGTCTATGGTGACGGAAGGAATGTCCGCGATTGGTTGTATGTAGAGGATCATTGCTCCGCCATCGAGCAAGTTCTTTATAAAGGCAGCATCGGCGAAAGTTACAACGTAGGCGGCAATGCAGAGAAAGAGAATATTGCGGTTGTACAGACTATCTGCGAACTTCTCGATGAACGAGTCCCCCTGTCTGGCGGCCGCAAGTATCGATCGCTTATTCGCTTCGTGCAGGACCGGCCCGGACATGACCGCCGCTACGCCATCGATGCCAGCAAACTCAACCGGGAAACCAACTGGAAGCCAAGTCAGACGTTTGAGAGTGGCATTGCCCACACTGTCGATTGGTATCTCTCGCACCGGGACTGGGTTGAGCGGGTCCTGGACGGTAGCTACCGCATGGAGCGTCTTGGCGTATGAGCAGGGTAACGAAGGGCATTATTCTGGCGGGCGGCGCTGGCACACGTCTGCATCCCATCACCCAAGGAGTGAGTAAGCAATTACTGCCTGTTTACGACAAACCGATGATCTATTATCCGCTCGCCACATTGATGCTTGCGGGTATTAGACAAATACTGATAATCAACACGCCGCATGAACAGATCTTGTTCCAACGACTGCTTGGAGATGGATCTCAATGGGGTATTCAGATCGAATATGCCGTGCAACCCTATCCCGAGGGGCTCGCACAGGCCTATCTAATCGGCCGCGATTTCGTCGAAGGTCACCGTAGCTGCCTGGTGTTGGGTGACAATATTTTTTACGGTGTAGGCCTTACCGAACGTCTACGGCGGGCCGCCTCCCGGGAGCATGGTGCTACCGTCTTTGGATACTGGGTACGCGACCCGGAGCGCTACGGCGTCGCAGAATTCGATGAACAAGGCAAAGTCATTGGGCTAGAGGAAAAACCCACGGCACCAAAGTCCCAATACGCGGTAACGGGCCTCTACTTCTACGATGAGAGAGCATGCCGCTTCGCCGCGGAGCTTAAACCCTCCGCACGCGGAGAACTGGAAATCACTGACCTCAACAGACGATACCTTGGGGACGGGTCTTTGCATCTGGAGCAGCTTGGGCGTGGTTACGCATGGCTTGATACTGGTACCCACCAATCCCTCATGGAAGCCGGCAACTTCATTCAGACCATCGAGCATCGCCAGGGATTGAAAGTGTGCTGTCCCGAGGAAATCGCCTTCATCAATGGCTGGATTGACGCCAATGAGCTTTCTCGTCTGGCCGCACCGCTGTCGAAAACCGGTTACGGCCAGTATCTTCGCCAGCTCAGCGAGCAGGGACGCCCCAAATGAGAATTGTGCAGACTTCATTGCCAGGCGCCTTGGTTATCGAACCTCAAGTCTTCGAGGACGCGCGCGGTTTTTTTTATGAAAGCTACAACAAAGACAAGTATCGCGCGGCAGGACTCACCGCTGAGTTTGTGCAATCCAACGTATCGCGCTCTTCCAAGGGCGTTCTGCGTGGCCTCCATTACCAGTGGCCAGATCCTCAGGGGAAGCTTGTAAGCGTCCTCGAAGGCGAAGTATTCGACGTCGCCGTCGACATACGCCGCAACTCACCGACTTTCGGCCAATGGACCGGCGTCATGCTGACAGCCGACAACCATAGGCACTTTTGGATTCCAGAGGGCTTTGCACATGGGTTCTGCGTCCTTTCGGAATCCGCCACATTCACCTATCAGTGCAGCGCGCCCTATAACCGTGCTGCTGACGCAGGGGTCCGCTGGAATGATGCCGATATCGGCATTGACTGGCCGCTTGCGCAGCCCATTCTTTCCGAGAAGGACGAGCGGGCGCCTTATCTTCGCGAAGTAAGTCCTGAGCGTCTGCCGAGGCTTCTTCCTTGAAAGTCCTCTTGCTTGGCGCGAACGGACAACTCGGGCGCACATATCTACGACACGATGCGTTGACGCATTTAGGCTCCATCACAGCAGTCTCCCGAGATGGAGTCTTGGTGGAGGGTGGTCGCGGTGAAGCCGCAGACATGGCTGAGCCGGAGGAATTTCTGGCGCTACTTGAACGAACCTCGCCCGATATAATTGTCAACGCTGCGGCTTACACGGCCGTCGACCGTGCGGAGAAGGACTCCGCCATGGCCTTTCGCATTAACGCCGAGGCTGTCGCTTTGCTTGCCAAGTGGGCCGAACGACATGGTGCACTGGTGGTGCATTTTTCGACCGACTACGTATTCGATGGCAGGGCGACATCGCCCTATCCCATCTGCGCCCCAACCGGACCGGTCAGCGTATATGGCCAGAGCAAGCTCGCCGGCGAGGAAGCCTTACGTGCCAGCACTGCGCCACACATGGTGTTTCGCACATCCTGGGTATATGCATCCCGCGGGCATAATTTCCTTCTGACCATGCTCCGCCTTGGAAAAGAACGCGATCATGTAAGGGTAGTGGCGGACCAATATGGGGCGCCCACATCGACGAACCTGCTGGTCGAGGCTACCGCCGCGGCCTTGCGGCAATGGGTGAACGCTCCCGGATCAGTGCGCCCGTCCCTTGAAGGCACTTACCATTTGGTTGCCAGTGGGGCAACCACCTGGCACGGATTCGCCACAGCCTCGCTCGAGCAAGCACGATCCCTGGGCGTTCTGACCAAAATGCCCCAAATCGAAGCTATAACGACCGCCGACTACCCTACCCCTGCCCGCCGACCGACTTACTCGGTCCTTGATAACATGATGTTTCAGGAACGGTTTGGTATCGTCCTGCCGCACTGGACCGCAGGCCTTGCCGAGGTCATGCGCGAACTCGCTCCCCAAGGAAATTGAAACATGTTGGTCCCTCTCGTTCTCAGTGGCGGTAGCGGCACGCGGCTATGGCCGGTGTCGCGTAAGAATCTACCCAAGCAATTCCTTTCGCTCAGTGGGCAGGGTACTTTGTTCCAGCAGACGATTACGCGCACCCGATTGCTCCCGGACGTTGCCCCCCCCATCATCGTAGCCAGTGACGACCATCGGTTCCTTGCAGCCGAACAACTTCTGGAAGTGGGGATCCAGGGGGCCACCATTGTTCTGGAGCCGATGGCCCGAAACACCGCGCCAGCGATCGCGCTCGGCGCACTGCAAGCCATGGAACGCGATCCGGAAGCGCTCCTCCTGGTATTGCCTGCGGACCATTTGATCGGCGATACCGAAAGCTTTCTGCTGGGAGTTCAGACTTCCCTATCCGCAGCAAAGGATGGCTGGCTGGTTACTTTCGGCATACGCCCCGATCGACCGGAAACGGGCTTCGGGTACATCCATCGGGGCGCGTCGATCGGCGACGGAGCGTTTCGCGTGGACCACTTCGTGGAAAAGCCAGCTTTGGTGACAGCCGAAGCGTATCTAGCCAATGGCCAGTATGACTGGAACTCCGGTATGTTTCTCTTCAAGGCTGCCCGATATCTCGAGGAGCTAAGCGAACATGCGCCAGATATCCTGGAGAGCGTCCGCGCTGCTCACGCGCTGGCGATATCGGATCTCGACTTCGTACGCGTGGACAGTGAAGCCTTCGCCAAGGTAAGGGATGACTCCATTGACTATGCCGTAATGGAGAAGACCCAACGCGCGGCCGTGATACCAGTGGCCTGCAACTGGAGTGATATCGGCTCATGGTCCGCACTGTGGCTTGCGGGAGAGCGAGACACGCAAGGTAACCTTCGGGAGGGCGACACCATCGCCATAAACACCAGCAACTCCCTACTCCGCTCACATGATCGCCATCTACTCGCGACGGTAGGCATTGAGAACATTGTTGTCGTTACCACTCCGGATGCCACGCTGGTGGCCCACCGTGACGCAGCCCAAGACGTCAAACGCATCGTAGACGAGCTTAAAGCTGCCGGCCGAACCGAACACTCGCTACATCGAATTGTGCGCCGCCCATGGGGAAGCTACGACTCCCTGGAATCAGGCGACCGCTTTCAGGTCAAGCGCATCGTGGTCAAGCCCGGTGCAGCATTAAGCCTGCAGAAGCATCATCATCGTGCGGAACATTGGATCGTCGTATCGGGTACGGCCGAAGTGACTTGCGATGATCATGTGTTTCTGATGGGCGAGAACCAGAGCACCTATATTCCACTTGGAAGCGTTCACCGTCTACGCAATCCCGGCAAAGTGCCGCTTGAGATCATCGAGGTTCAATCCGGCAGTTATCTAGGTGAGGACGATATCGTTCGCCTAGAGGATGTCTACGGTCGATCCTGAACTACAGTAGCCCCTAAAGGCCGTGCTTTCGCGCGGCCTTCCATATGGCCATTCGCTTACTCAACCGTGACAGACTTAGCCAAGTTACGCGGCTGATCCACGTCGGTTCCTCGCAATACCGCTACGTGGTAGGCCAGCAGCTGCAACGGCACCGTGAATACCGCTGGGGCTATAAATTCGCCGCCTCCATCAATGCGAACGATGGCGCCTCTCGCCGCATTGCCATCCATACTCGCCGAGCCATCGGCAAATACCAGCAACTCGCCTCCCCGAGCGCGCACCTCTTGCAGGTTTGATTTCAGCTTATCCAGTAGTGGGCCATTGGGCGCGACCGCAATCACCGGCATATCCTCGTCCACTAACGCGAGCGGACCATGCTTGAGCTCTCCGGCGGCATAAGCTTCGGCATGGATGTAGGAAATCTCTTTAAGCTTTAAGGCCCCTTCCATTGCAACCGGGTATTGCACACCTCGACCCAGGAACAAAGCGTGCTGTCGCTGGATCAGATGCTCAGCAAGCTCGAGAACCTTCGGCTCTAGCTGCAGCGCTTCTTGGAGCATGCTCGGCAAGCTCTGTAGCTGCGCCACCAGATCCGCATAACGAACATCGTCCAGGCCACGGTGGCGAGCAAGCTGAAGTGTCAGCAAGCCCAGAGCGGCCAGCTGCGTGGTGAAGGCTTTGGTGGAAGCCACGCCGATTTCCGGACCCGCGCGCGTCATCAGCTTGAGGTCCGCTTCGCGCACTACCGAGGATTCCGGCACGTTGCAGATCGCCAACGTACCGAGATAGCCGCGGCGGCGCGATTCGCGCATCGCTGCCAGGGTATCGGCGGTTTCGCCGGACTGGGAAATCGCCACGAACAACGTGCCTTCCGGCACCACTGCTTCACGGTAGCGATATTCGCTGGCCACTTCGACGTTGACCGGCAGGCGCGCGTAATCCTCGATCCAGTACTTAGCGACCAGGCCGGCGTGATAGCTAGTGCCGCAGGCGATGATGTGCAGGCCCTTGGCCTTGCTCAGCAGCTCGTCGCCATTGACGCCAAAGATATTCGGCAGCACACCATGCGGACCGATGCGCGCTTCCAGCGTATCGGCCACCGCGCGCGGCTGCTCGAAGATCTCCTTCTGCATGTAGTGGCGGTATTCGCCGCGCTCGACTGCGTCGGTAGACAGCTCGCTCTCGTGGATCGCACGCTCCACCTGCTGCCCGTCCTGGCCGAAGATGCGCACCTGATCACGAGTGATTTCCACCACGTCGTGTTCTTCGAGGTAGATCATCCGGTTGGTGACCTGGATCAGCGCCTGCGCATCGGAGCCGAGGAAATTCTCGCCGATGCCCACACCGACCAGCAGCGGCGCGCCGCGACGGGCGCCAATGACTCGTCCAGGTTCCTTGTCGCTGATCACGGCGATGGCGTACGCGCCTTCCAACTCATGCACTACCGAAGACACGGCATCCAACAAGGACTTGTCGGAAGACAGTCGCTCGCTGATCAAAGCGGCCATCACCTCGGTATCGGTCTCCGAAGTAAAGACATGCCCACGCGAAGCCAACTCTTCACGCAACGTCGCGTAGTTCTCGATGATGCCGTTGTGCACGATCGCCACATGACCGGCCACGTGCGGATGCGCATTGACCTTGTTCGGCACGCCATGTGTGGCCCAACGCGTGTGTGCAATGCCAGTACCGCCAGGAAACGGATCGGCCTGGTACAACGCTTCCATCTCGCGCACCTTACCCTTCTCGCGCACGCGACGGATCTCGCCAGCCTGTAACACCGCCAGACCGGCGGAATCGTAACCACGGTATTCCAGCGCCTTCAGGCCGGCGATCAACAGGGGGGCCACGTCACGCTGGGCGGCTGCGGCGACGATTCCACACATAGGCAGAGTCCTCTTGGGGATAGACAGGAGCCGGAAGATCACTTCCAGGAGCCGGGACTTTGTCGGTCACCCATTTCAACAGACTTTCGTGACACACCGGACCGTGCGCATCCCGTTTCGTGCGCCCGATCCTCCTGCCCGTTCATCCGCCAGCCGGGATCGCGGAGTCAAGCATCCGCCAACCCCGAGTTGACGCCTAGTGCACCTTACGGCGTAGGTAATTCAGCAGGTCGATACGAGTGATCAGCCCCATGAACTGCTCGCCGTCCATCACGATGGCCACATGGCCGCGTTCGAACACCGGCAGCAGCGAGGTGATCGGTTCGTGCATGTCGAGAATCTGCAGGTTGCTGATCATGGCCGTGGAGACCGGGTCGCGGAACCGGCTCTCGTCCGCATGCACGTGCATCAGCACGTCCGATTCGTCGAGGATGCCGACCAGCCGGTTGCCGTCCATCACCGGCAGCTGCGACACGTCGTAGAGTTTCATGCGCGTGTAGGCCGTCATCAGCAACTCGCCCGGGCCGACCACCACCGTGTCGCGCTGGGTGAAGGGACGCAACAATAAGTCACGCAGGTCACCATGCTGCTGGCGGTCGATGAAGCCGTTGTCCAGCATCCAGTAGTCGTTGTACATCTTCGACAGGTATTTGTTGCCGGTATCGCACACCAACGTCACCACGCGCTTGTGCGCGGTCTGTTCGCGGCAATACTTGAGCGCAGCAGCCAGCAAGGTGCCGGTGGACGAACCGCCCAACACTCCTTCCTTCGCCAGCAGCTCGCGCGCGGCCAGGAAGCTTTCCTTGTCGCTGATGGCGTAGGCCTTCTTGACCCGGCTGAAGTCGCTGATGCTCGGCAGGAAATCTTCGCCGATACCCTCGACCATCCAGCTGCCCGATTTGGTCGAAAGCACACCTTCATTGATGTACTGGGCCAGGATCGAGCCGACCGGGTCGGCCAGTACGATTTCCGTGTTCGGGGAGACCTCGGCGAAATACCGCGACAGGCCGCTCATGGTGCCGGAAGAGCCACAGCCGACCACGATCGCGTCCACCTTGCCGTCCATCTGCTCGTAGATCTCCGGCCCCGTCGTGGCGACATGCGCCGCGGGGTTATCGGGATTGCCGAACTGATTGATGAAATAAGCCCCAGGCGTTTCGCGCGCGATACGCTCGGCCATGTCCTGGTAATACTCGGGATGGCCCTTGGCGACATCTGAGCGCGTCAGTACGACCTCCGCCCCCATCGCCTTGAGGTTGAAGATCTTCTCCCTGCTCATCTTGTCGGGCACCACCAGCACCAGCCGATAGCCCTTCTGCTGCGCCACCAGGGCCAGACCCAGGCCGGTGTTGCCCGCGGTGCCTTCGACCAAGGTCGCGCCAGGCTTGATCTTTCCGGCGCGCTCGGCGCCTTCGATCATCGACAGGCCGATGCGGTCCTTGATGGAACCGCCCGGGTTGGCGCTTTCCAGTTTGAGGAAGAGTTCACACGAGCCGGTATCCAGGTGCTGCGCGCGCACCATCGGGGTGCGACCGATCAGTTCGAGGACACTCTGGTGGACCGACATGGAAACTCCTGGGTTTGCGTCAGGACGAGCCGGCCGGCCCGTCAGGGAAAGCGATCATAACCGAGCGGCCAAGCCATCCCGGAACACGAAGCGGCCCCGGTAGCCGATCCCTTGCGGGGGGCTCCGGGGCCGCTTGGCGGGCGAAAACCGCAGGTCAGTTGACGCGGCGCTGCTTGCGCTCATCCCACATGCGCTGCAACCGTTCC
This sequence comes from Dyella sp. CR10, assembly GCF_055814425.1. Lineage (NCBI taxonomy): Bacteria > Pseudomonadati > Pseudomonadota > Gammaproteobacteria > Lysobacterales > Rhodanobacteraceae > Dyella > Dyella sp. CR10. The sequence goes on along the minus strand of NZ_CP185986.1, from coordinate 222,532 downwards.
TTGGCGTGGAGCTTTTCCTTCTTCATGCCCGACAGGGTCATGTCGTCGATGGGAAGAACGCCGATCTCGGCGTCGTGTACCTTGCTGTCGAGCTCCTGGTGATGCTGATAAAGCCGGCGGAATTCCGCGTCGGACTTCATCAGGGCTTCGACATCGTCACGCTGCTGGTTTTCGAACATGATCCGACCTCCTCGCGAATGACTGCGGACGCGGGATCGGTGCGCCCGCTAACGGTGGGGAAACATGCGCATGCCAACGACCCGCGCCGGCTTGCCGGGACGCAGGTGATCGAGTGAAGGACGGATATGCGCATGATTCAGGTCAGTGACCCATGGCGCTTGAATGCCCCATGGGTATCCGACCCTACTCCCGCCTTTCGGGACGTGCAAGCGCCGTGAGGACCCCCTGTCACGACGCGGTCCGCAGACGGCAACAACTGCCTGGACAGGCTTATTCCCCTGGATAGCGCACCCTGTCACGCAAAGAAAAACACCCGGCGGGCATTGGGCCACCGGGTGTTTCCAAGCCCGACCTGCGATCGATCTGGCCTTACTTTCCCTTCCGCGGAGCAGGATTGTCGGAACCATCCTGCATCTGCGAGCGCATGGCCTTGGCGGCCTGCGTGGCCAGCTCGGCTTGGCGCTTGGCCGCATTGGCGACCTTGGCCTGGGCTGCCGCCAGCTTGCGCGCCTGGTCGGCCTGAGCCTGGGCCTGCTGGGCCTGGGCCTGGGCAGCGGCGCCCTCCTCCTGGAGGCGGGCGGCCTCTTCCTGGGCCAGCTGGTACTGCAGGCGCTGCCGTTCCAGTTCGCGGCGGGCGGCCTCGGCCTCGCGACGGGAGCCGTCCAGCTGGATCTGATCGTGCTCGCGATCGAGCTGGTTGATCTTGAGCTGGGCGTCCTGCAATTGCGCGACCGCTTTGGCCAGGTCGACGCGGCGCTCGGCGACGTAAAGCGCATGGGCACGATCGCGCGAACGAGCCTGGGCGAGCCGGGAGATGGCGTCGCGGGCACGGGCCTGCTCGCTCTGGGCGTAACCGCCCAGGGCCGGATCGCGGGACAGCTGGTCGAGACTGTTGGTCAGGCGGGCGATGTCCAGGTCATCCTTGGCCGCATGCGCGCTGCCAATGATGGCGAGGGCCAGGAAGAGCGCCGACAAGGCGGGTTTCAGCGATTTCACGGGTGGCCTCCCTGATCGTTCGACTGAGGCAGGGTCTGGAAACCTTGGCCCGACGGCACCGGCTGAAGCACGGATGACGGCGGCGCCGGCATGTCGGCGCTCTGCTCCTGCGCTGGCAGGCCCTGCTGCTGGTCCTGCAGTTGCTGCTGCTGTTGCTGCTGCTGAACTTCCTGGGCGTGCAGGGATTGCTCGATCTGCTCTCGCAGGTCCCGGTTGCCCTGGGATTTCTGCTGAATCTGGGCACGCGCGGCACCGAGGCGGGCCTTGGCGCGCGCCAGCTCGGCGTCGGCCTGGGCCTCTTCCGCCAGCGTGGCCGCATCCTCGTACTTGCGGCTGGCCATGGCGGCCTGGGCCTGCTGGAACTTGTTCTGCGCGAAATCGAGGTCAACCGGCGCGTAGTCGGCCGCCCCGGCGTCACGCGCGGCCTGCAGCTGCATCTGTGCCTGGTTCATGGAACCGTCCGGCGGAGGCACGCTGGCGCAGCCGCCGAGAGCCCCCAGCACAAGGGCCAGCATCAGGGTGAAAAGTACCGTGCGGACGCCTTGTAGACGGCCATCCGGCGCGGAGAAGATGTGCACCATCACTCATTCCTCTAAGAGTGTCGCAGCGTATTGTGGGCGGGCATAATCGTTGTTTGCAACGCGTGAGCGTCATTTTCAGGGGACACGAGTGGACATTGGTTACTTCCTCAAGCTGATGGTGGACAAGGGCGCGTCGGACATGTTCCTGACGACCGGCGCCCCTGTGAACATCAAGGTAGAGGGCAAGTTGTACCCGCTGGGCAACACCGGCCTGCCTGGCGGTATGGTCAAGAAGATCGCCTATTCGCTGATGGACGAAGGCCAGGTACCCCAGTTCGAGCGCGACCTCGAGCTCAACATGGCGCTGGCGGTGAAGGAAGCCGGCCGTTTCCGCATCAACGTGTTCAAGCAGCGCGGCGAAGTGGGCATGGTGATCCGCGCGATCAAGAGCGAAATCCCCAGCATCGACCAGCTCCAGCTCCCCGGCATCTTCCGCGACCTGATCATGGAGCCGCGCGGCCTGATCCTCGTGGTGGGCGCGACCGGTTCCGGCAAGTCCACCACTCTGGCAGCCATGCTGGACCACCGCAACCAGAATTCCTCCGGCCATATCCTCACCATCGAGGATCCGATCGAGTACCTGCACCGCCACAAGAAGTCGATCGTGAACCAGCGTGAAGTCGGCCTGGACACGCACAGCTATCACGAGGCGCTGAAGAACGCGATGCGCGAGGCGCCGGACGTGATCATGATCGGTGAGATCCGCGACACCGACACCATGGAGGCGGCCATTGCCTTCTCGGAAACCGGTCATCTCTGCCTGGCCACGCTGCACTCCAACAACGCCGACCAGACTCTTGAGCGCATCCTCAACTTCTTCCCGGAATCGGCGCACAAGAACGTGCTGATGAACCTTGCGCTGAACCTGCGCGCGGTGATCAGCCAGCGCCTGGTGATCGGCAAGGATGGCCGCCGTCTGCCCGCGACCGAGGTGCTGCTCAACACCCCGTTCATCCGCGACATGATCCGCCGCGGCCAGATCCACGAGGTGAAGGAAGCCATGGATCGCAGCCTGCAGGAAGGCATGCAGACCTTCGACCAGTCGCTGTATCGCCTCTACAAGGAAGGCCGCATCGAACTGGAAGAGGCGCTGGCCAAGGCCGATTCGCGCGACGGCCTGGCACTGAAGATCCGCCTTTCCGAAGGCGGCGGCACCGACAATGCCGAGCTGGTCGGCAACGACCCTTACGGGCTGGGCTTCTAAACAACCGACGAATGGACGCGACGCCGGCCTGGTTCAGGCCGGCCCCAAGCCAGCCCACATCAGATTCAGCCTGTGGCCGACACTGCATCAGGCTGAACCTCCGGCGCCGCTCGCGCGAACGCGTCCAACTCCTGGCAGGCTTCGACGATGCGGCGAATCGTCGGATAAGTCTCTAACGGCAGTTTCCAGCGCACCGCGTTGTAGTACTGCGGCACCAGGCAGGCGTCGGCCATTGTCGGCACCTCGCCATGGCAGAAACGCCCGGTCGCCGTACTGCCCGCCAGCATGGCTTCCAACGCACGGAAGCCCTCGCCGATCCAATGCCGCGACCATGTGCCGCGCACTGCATCGTCCGCGTGGAATTCGCAGCCCAGGTACTGCAACACGCGCAGATTGCCGATCGGATGCACATCGCACGCCAGCAGCTGTGCCAGCGCGCGGACCCGGGCACGGCCCATCGCATCCCGCGGCAACAGGGGCGGAGCCGGACGGGTTTCGTCCAGGTATTCCATGATCGCCATGGACTGGGTGAGCACCCGGCCGCCATCCACCAGACAGGGCACCAGCTCCTGCGGATTGAGCGCCCGGTAGTCCGGCTGGTGCTGCTCGCCGCCGTCGCGCACCAGGTGCACCGGATGGCTTTCGTAGGCAAGACCCTTGAGGTTCAACGCGATGCGCACGCGGTACGCGGCGCTGGAACGCCAATAACCGTACAGCACCAGATCCTGGGTCATGGGTCGCCCTCAAGCCGTGTCTTCGAGGCCGCCTAGGATACCCGCGGTGCGGTTTGCATCCCCATGGGGCGGGCGGGACAATACCGGGTTCGCGCCCTCCGGGCGCCATCAACTTGCATCCACGACATCCAACCAGGAGTAGCGCCGTGTCCTTCCTCCGCATGAGCGATCTTGATCTGCGCGGCAAGCGCGTGCTGATCCGCGAAGACTTGAACGTGCCGATCGAGGAGGGCCGGATCACTTCCACCCAGCGCCTCGACGCGTCCCTGCCCACCATCAAGGCCGCGCGCGATGCCGGCGCCAAGGTGATGGTCATGTCCCATCTGGGCCGCCCGAAGGAAGGGCAGTTCGATGCCGAATCCTCGCTCGCGCCGGTGGCGAAGTGGCTGGGCGACAAGCTCGGCTCCCCGGTGCGCCTCGTGGCCGACTACCTCGACGGCGTGGACGTCGCTGCCGGCGAGGTAGTGGTACTCGAGAACTGCCGCATGAACGTCGGCGAGGGCAAGGATGACGAGACCCTGTCCAGGAAGTATGCCTCGCTGTGCGACATCTTCGTAATGGACGCTTTTGGCACCGCACACCGCGCTCAGGCCTCCACCCACGGGGTGATCAAGTACGCCCCCGTCGCCGCCGCCGGCCCGCTGCTGTCGGCCGAACTGGACGCGCTGGGCAAGGCGCTGGAACACCCGGCGAAACCGTTGCTGGCGATCGTCGCCGGCTCCAAGGTATCCACCAAGCTGACCCTGTTGGAGAACCTGATCGGCAAGGTCGATCAGCTGATCGTCGGCGGCGGCATCGCCAATACTTTCATCGCCGCTGCCGGCTATGGCGTCGGCAATTCGTTGTACGAACCCGATCTGCTGGGCGCCGCCAAGAAGGTGATCGCCGACGCCAAGCGCCGCGGCGCCGAAGTGCCAATGCCGGTGGACGTGGTGGTGGCGCCCGAGTTCTCAGCGCATGCGCCGGCCACGGTGAAACCCGTGGACCAGGTCAAGGACGGCGAGCTGATCCTGGATATCGGCCCGCAGACCGCAAAGAACTATGCCGATCTGATCGCCAAGGCCGGCACGGTGGTGTGGAACGGCCCCGTGGGCGTGTTCGAATTCGACGCCTTCGGCAAAGGTACCGAGACGCTGGCTCGGGCGATCGCCGCTTCCAGCGCCTTCTCCATCGCCGGCGGCGGCGACACGCTGGCCGCGGTGGACAAGTACGGCATCGAGAATGATGTCTCCTATATCTCCACCGGCGGCGGTGCCTTCCTGGAGTTCCTGGAAGGCAAGGAGCTGCCGGCAGTGGCGGCACTCAAGGCACGCGCGGCGAAGTGAACCGCACACCGATGCTTTGCCTGTTCGACCTCGACGGAACGCTGATCGACTCGGAATTGGGCATTCTGTCCTGTATCCGGCACGCCTTCGATCGGCTTGGCGTGCCGGCGCCCGCCGAGCTGCGCCACTGGATTGGTCCGCCGCTGCGCTATAGCTTCGCACCGCTGCTTGATCACGACCCGGTGCGCGTCGAGGCGGCGGTCGAGCATTACCACGAGCGCTTTCATACCGTGGGCTGGCGCGAGCACACGGTGTATCCAGGCATCGAGGCCATGATTCAGCGCCTGCTCGATGCGGGCCACGAATTGGCCATCGTGACCAGCAAGCCCCATCGGCATGCCGCGCCGATCATCGAATCCTTCCCGTTCAGCCAGGCTTTCAGCCGGGTCTATGGCCCAGATCCGAGCAGCCCGCACAGCGAAAAAGCTTCGATGATCGCCGCGGCACTCGCCGATTTCGGCGCAGCGCCGGAGCGGACGGTAATGATCGGCGACAGGCACTTCGATATCGATGGTGCCGTTGCCAACCGCGTGCGCGGCATCGGTGTGTTGTGGGGTTTCGGTTCGCGCGAAGAACTGGAGCAGGCCGGCGCCAGCGCACTGGCAAGCGATCCGGCGCATCTGGGCGAATTGCTCGTCGCCTGACCCGGTAAAACCCACCTATAAAAAAAACGCCGCATGACGCGGCGTTTCTTATAGGGTCGAGGGAGATCCTCCTCCCTCGATGACGAGTGGATATCAGCCCACTACGCGCTTCACGGCGTCGATCACATGCGGCACGGTGAAGCCGAAGTGCTCGAACAGCTGGCCCGCGGGCGCGGACGCACCGAAGGTAGTCATGCCGACCACTTCGCCGTCCAGACCGACATATTTGCGCCAGAAATCGGCCGTCGCCGCTTCCACCGCTACGCGCGCGCGGCACCAGCCCGGGAGCACGCCCTCGCGATACTCCAGCGGCTGCTCGTCGAACACCTCGGTACACGGCATCGACACCACACGCACCGGAATGCCCTGCTGCGCCAGCGCACGTGCCGCTTCCATCGCCAGCTCCACTTCCGAACCGGTAGCGATCAGGATGGCCTTGAACTTGGTGTCCTGCGGATCCGACAGCACGTAGCCGCCACGCGCGATCGCAGCGACCTGCTGCTCGCTGCGCTGCTGATGCTTGAGATTCTGGCGCGAGAAGATCAGGCAGGCCGGAGCACCCTTGCGCTCGATCGCGGCCTTCCACGACACCGCAGACTCCACCGCATCGCACGGGCGCCATACCTGGTTGTTCGGGATGTAGCGCAGGCTGGCCAGATGCTCCACCGGCTGGTGCGTCGGGCCATCCTCGCCCAGGCCGATGGAGTCGTGGGTATAGACGTGAATGGCGTGTGCCGGAATCAGTGCACTCATGCGCACGGCGTTACGTGCATAGTCGGAAAACACCAGGAAGGTGGCGTCGTACGGAATGAAGCCGCCATGCAGCGCCAGGCCATTGGCGATCGCGGTCATGCCGAACTCGCGCACGCCGTAATAGACGTAGTTGCCCTTGCCATCGGCGCTGTTGCCATTGCCGGCGTCGAAGCTGCCCTTCCACTTGGTGAGGTTGGAGCCGGCCAGGTCGGCGGACCCGCCGATCAGCTCAGGCAGCAGCGGACCAAACGCGTCGAGCGTCATCTGCGAAGCCTTGCGCGTGGCGACTTCCGGACCTTCCGCCTGCAACTTGGCAATGTAGGCGCTGGATTTCTCGGCCCAATCGGCCGGCAGCTGCCCGGCTACGCGGCGCTTGAATTCGGCGGCGAGCTCGGGGTGTGCTGCGGCGTAGGCATTGAACACCTGATCCCAGGCCTGCTCACGCTTCGCGCCGGCCGCCTTGTGGTCCCAGCCGGCATAGATCTCGGCCGGAATCTCGAACGGCGCGTAATGCCAGTCCAGCTGATCGCGGGCGGCGGCGATCTCGTCTTTGCCCAGCGGCGCGCCGTGGCTCTCTTCCTTGCCCTGTTTGTGTGGCGCGCCGAAACCGATGATGGTCTTGGCGCAGATCAGCGTCGGCTTCTCGCTCTGTGCAACCGCCTTGGCGATGGCCTGCTTGATGGATTCCGCATCGTGACCGTCCACGCCGCGGACCACGTTCCAGCCGTAGGCCTCGAAACGCTTGGGCGTGTCGTCGGTGAACCAGCCGTGCACTTCGCCGTCGATGGAGATGCCGTTGTCGTCGTAGATCGCCACCAGCTTGCCAAGTCCCCAGGTACCGGCGAGCGCGGCGACCTCGTGGGAGATGCCTTCCATGAGGCAACCGTCGCCGAGGAACACGTAAGTGTGGTGATTGACGATCTCATGACCCGGACGGTTGAAATGCGCGGCCAGCACCTTCTCGGCCAGCGCGAAACCGACCGCATTGGCCAAGCCCTGGCCCAGCGGACCGGTGGTGGTTTCCACGCCAGGGGTTTCGCTGGCTTCCGGATGGCCGGCAGTCTTCGAGTGCAGCTGGCGGAAGCGCTTGAGTTCATCCATCGGCAGGTCGTAGCCGGTCAGATGCAGCAACGCGTACTGCAGCATCGAGCCGTGGCCATTGGAGAGCACGAAGCGGTCGCGGTTGAACCACTTGGGGTTCGCCGGGTTGTGGCTGAGGAAATCGTTCCACAACACCTCGGCAATGTCGGCCATGCCCATCGGCATGCCGGGGTGGCCGGATTTGGCGGCCTCGACGGCGTCCATGGCAAGGGCGCGGACGGCGTTGGCGAGTTCGCGGCGGGTGGTCATCTGGGAGTCTCCGGGGGCAGGCGGCGGCGAAAAACGTGCATTGTCGCCGATCCGCCCGAAGCTGTCGCCGCGCTTCACCCCGTTAGCCGGGCCTTAACTTGGCCTTAATTTTTGCGATCGCAATACGGAAACCCTTCAGGCCTGGATCGCTCTAATCCTTCGCATGGCTTACGAAGCCATGTGCGATCGCGCGTCATTTTCCCCTCCCTGTCGGCCGCGATCGCTCCCCAGTTAAGGAAGAAGAGGAGTATTCCCCCATGAAAAAGTCCCTACTTGCCCTCGCTTTCACCAGCGCCAGCGTCATTGGCGCCCCCGTCCTGGCTCAGGACACGGCTTCGACCGCCCAGGCGGGCGGCAACTACCTGCCCAGCCAGCCGGTGGGCAACGGCAACTGGTTCATCGGTGCCAACGTGGGCCGCACCAATGGCAGCGATACCGGCGGCTTCGGCAGCGGTAACGGCAGCGGTTTCAATTTCCTCAAAGGCGAGAAGGGTCGCCGTACCGGTTACGGCCTGCTCGGCGGCTATCGCTGGAAGGTCGGCCAGGACCTGGGCCTGGGCCTTGAGGCCGGCTACACCGACCTGGGCAACTACCGCGTCAAGAACGCCTTCAACGACAACGACGTGAACCAGCGCAGCACCACCAACGCCCTGCGCGGCTGGCTGCTGGGCGTGAACGGCCGCATCAACCTGGTGCCGCAGTGGTACATCAGCGCCCATGGCGGCTATTTCCACGCCAATGACAACAACAACAACTACAACAACAGCCTCGGCCAGGACCTTGGCCTGACCAGCGGCGGCCGTTCCGGTCGCGGCAGCTGGTATGCCGGCATCGGCACGGGCTGGGACATCAACGAGAACGTCAGCCTGGGCGTGAACTACGACTACTTCCACGCCAACGCCGGCAAGATCAAGAACACGACCACCGGCGAGGTCACCCAAGGCCTGAAGCGTTCCACTGGCATCGTGTCGCTGAGCGGCGAATACCGCTTCTGATATCTGGGAAACAGCAAGCCGGGTGAAAACGGGCGCCTCTGGCGCCCGTTTTTCTTTTGGTGGTCAGAACCTTGTCAGAAAGATTAACTTTTGCTTAATTCTGTACTAATCAGTATTGAAACTTCCTAGCTAAGACCCATCTAAGAGACGTGAAGCCGATCCCCGTCGGCCCACACGGCGTCAGCCCCTCCCCCATCCCCGTCATGTGGCTGGCGACCGTCTTTCCATAACAGGAGACTCTCCATGAAGAAGACGCTGCTTGCCCTCGCTTTCGCCACCGCCGGCCTGATGGCCATCCCTGCCGCTTTCGCGCAGAACGCGCCGTCCGACAACGGCGGCTGGTTCATCAACGGCAATGTGGGTCGCACTTCGATCAACAAGGGCCCGTACGACGACCACGACACCGGCTACGCCCTCAACGGCGGCTACCGTTGGTCGCTGGCTCCTAACTTCGCGCTGGGTGCCGAAGTCGGCTACAACGACCTGGGTAATATCCACCCGAAGAACATCTTCAACAGCAATCCGGTCGTCGATAAGGGCAAGACCCAGCTGCATGGCTGGACCGCCGGCGTCAACGGCCGCTTCAACATCGATCAGAACTGGTATGTCGGCGCGCGCGCCGGCGTGTACAGCTGGAAGGGTCACGGCCTGAGCAACGATGTCAATCCGGTGCGCAAGAGCCTGGACGACACCAGCTGGTATGCGGGTGCAGGCTTCGGTTACAACTTCAGTAACAACATGAGCGTCGGTCTGAACTACGACTACTTCGACGCGAAGAAGAACAAGGTGGACCTGAGCACGGACATGGTGTCGGTGAGCGCGGAATACCGCTTCTGAGATAAGGCAAGTCGCAGGCTGCCATGCGTCATGGCAAGCAAGCGAGCATGAACGCGGGAGGGCGCCGAAGGATGCCCTCCCGCTTGTCCGGCAAAGAAAAAAGGCGCCCTCAGGCGCCTTTTTTCTTTGCCTCGATGGAACCGGGCTTCAGCCGTTCCACTGCCCCAGGGCAGCCAAGCCGTTGTCCTTCGCGCGAGCGTGGACGGTCTTCTGCGCTTCCGCGACATTGGCCTTGATGTCCTTGGCCCACAGCTTCAGCGCAGCCTGCTGCATGGCGCGGCCGTAGGAGAAGGACAGCGGCCACGGATGCGGACCCATGCGGTTCATCGCATTCAAATGCGCGGTCGACTGTTCGTCGGTCTGGCCGCCGGACAGGAACACGATGCCCGGCAGCGTGGCCGGCACGGTGGTCTTGAGTACGCGCACCGTGGCCTCGGCCACTTCCTCGACGCTGGCCTGCTCGTCCGAATCCTTGCCCGGGATCACCATGCTGACCTTCAGGATGGTGCCTTCCAGCAGCACGTTCTGCTCGTACAGCGCGTTGAACAGGCTGCGCAGCACGGCCTCGTGCACCTCGTAGCTGACCTCGATGCTGTGGTCGCCGTCCATGATCACTTCCGGCTCGACCATCGGCACCAGACCGGCTTCCTGGCACAACGCGGCGTAACGGGCCAGCGCGTGGCAGTTGGCTTCAATCGCGGTGGAGCTGGGGTTGTCTTCGCTGATGTTGATCACCGCGCGCCACTTGGCGAACTGCGCGCCAAGCTTCACGTATTCCTGCAGGCGCTCGCGCAGGCCGTCCAGGCCTTCGGTCACCACGTCACCCGGAAAGCCGGCCAGCGGCACCGGGCCCTTGTCGACCTTGATGCCCGGGATGATGCCGTTCTTCTTCATCACCTCGGTGAAGGGCACGCCATCCTTGGTGGACTGGCGGATGGTTTCGTCGTACAGGATGGCGCCGGAGATGTGCTCGCTCAGGTTCGGCGTGGTGAGCAGCAGCTCGCGGTAGGCGCGGCGGTTCTCCTCGGTGTTCTCGATGCCGACGGCCTCGAATCGCTTCTTGATGGTGTTGGTCGACTCGTCGATGGCGATGATGCCCTTGCCGGGCGCGACCATCGCCAGCGCGATGCTTTCAAGATCTTCGATGCTCATGACGACTCCGTAGAAACGCGGGACGGCCCTTGGCCGCGTTGAAATGGAGACCATCCCGTCGCCGGGCGGCCAAGCCTAAAAGCGCGATTATAGCCGGATCGACGCAAGGGAACGCCCCGCCTCCAGAAGGAGGCAGGGTGCAGGCAGGCCGCGGAGCTTCGCGGGAGCGGGTCAGGCCTGATCGTAGCCGGGCAACTTGCAGGCGTCGGTGATCTTCTTGGCCTCAGCCTTGTCGTCGGGCAGGTTGAAGCCCATCACGTAGTAGGTGGAGACGGGTTCCTTCTTGCCGCTGTTGTTGAGCGCCGGGCCGTACTCGAAACGCTTGACCATGCTTAACGCCGCGGAGCTGAGATCGCTCTGCGGCACGACCTTGGCCACCACCGGATTCAAGGCCTTGCCGACCTCCCCGACCACGCCGATGTCGTACGCCACCGCCACGCATACCGGCTTGTTGAGGTTCTGCCCGCTGTTGGGGACGTCCGCGTCCACCTTGGTATTGAGCAGGATCCAGTACGACGAAAGATGTTCGGGGCCGACCTTGCGCGCCTGCGACTGAGCCATCGCCGGCGCGGCGACGGCTACCGCCAGCGCCGCTGCGGCGGCCAGCGACGGAGAACGAAGCATCGTGTTCATGTAGCCGACTCCTTGGAACGTGGGGATGTGGAAAGCAGTGTAGTCCTGGCGCCGCGTCGCGGCGCAAGCCGACACGCGAGACCCGCTTACAGGTCCTGCAGGCTTTCCACCACGCCCTCCGGCCCCACCGAGAGCAGCTTCAGCGTATTGGTGCCGCCGCCGCGACCGATATGGTCGCCATGGGTCATCACCACGCGGTCGCCCTCGGCGAGCTTGCCCTGGGCGAACAGCAGGCGCACTGCTTCGCGCGCCGAGGCCGCGGTGGTGTGCGAACTGGCGTGGGTGAACTCCACCGGCTGCACGTCGCGCAACATCAGCATGCGGCGGCGCGCGTCGGCGAATGGCGACAGCGCATAGATCGGTACCGCGCTGCGGTAGCGCGACAGCCACTGAGCCGTGGCGCCGGACTCGGTCAGCGCCACCAGTGCGCGCACGCCGACCTGACTGGCCAGCACCATCGCGGCCAGCGCAATGGCTTGGTCGGTACGGTCCAGGCGGTGCCCCGCGGTGGCCAAGTCTTCCTTGGGCTCGAACTGGCGCTCGGCACCCAGACAGATGCGGCGCAGCGCCGCCACCGCCTTGTCAGGATGCGCGCCGGCGGCCGACTCCTCTGACAGCATCACCGCATCAGTGCCGTCGATCACCGCATTGGCGACGTCCAGCACTTCCGCGCGGGTCGGGATCGGCGAACGCACCATCGATTGCAGCATCTGCGTGGCGGTGATCACTGCGCGGTTGCGCTGCACCGACTCGCGGATGATCTTCTTCTGCAGGCCCGGCAGCTCGGCGTCGCCGATCTCCACGCCCAGGTCGCCGCGCGCCACCATCACCACGTCGGACGCATCGATGATCTCGCCCAGCAGAGGGATCGCGTCGGCGCGCTCGATCTTCGCCACCAGTGACGCCTTGCCGCCGGCTTCTTCCAGCAGGCGGCGCGCCAGCTCCATGTCCGCGGCGGAACGCACGAACGACACCGCCAGGAAATCCGCGCCGATCTCGGCAGCGAGCTTGATGTCCGACTTGTCCTTCTCCGACAGCGCCGATACGGAAAGGCCGCCGCCCTGGCGGTTTAGGCCCTTGCGGTCGGACAAGCGCCCGGCCACCAGCACGCGGCAGCGCACTTCGGCACCGACTACGCTCTCGACCGTCAGCGCGACCAGGCCGTCGTCCAGCAGCAGCACGTCACCGGCGCTCACATCCCGGGGCAGATCGTGATAGCTCACGCCCACGCGGGTGGCGTCACCGGGGGCTGCGCCCGGGCTGCAGTCCAGCACGAAGCTATCGCCGACGCGCAGCTCCACTGGCCCGTTGGCGAACTTCTCGATACGGATCTTCGGACCTTGCAGGTCGGCCAGCACGCCCACTTCGCGCCCTAGCTTCTCGGCCGCCACGCGGACGGCATTGGCGCGGGCGCGGTGGTCGTCGGGCTGACCGTGCGACAGGTTGAGGCGGACGACGTCCACGCCTTCGGCGATGATTTTCTCGAGCATGCCCGGCACATCGGTGGCGGGGCCAAGGGTGGCGACGATCTTGGTGCGGCGCAGCGTAGTTTCGTTAGTCATCCTTCGAGGCTAGCAGAACTTCTCCGCCGCGCCAGAGGGTCTGGGCAGACCTTTTCCGGTGCCGTTCCATGCCATGGCCGGGACGACTGCCAAGCGGTCTACCACTGTTCGAAGTGGTATCACTGACCGAAGACCACATGAGTCACCAGCCATCAAACTGGTATGCCATAAGGACGTCCAGACGTCCTTCGCCAGATCCCCACCCAGGCGTCCCGCAAACCCATTCGCGCGATCGCTCCGATTCGCCGTGCAGGCGTCCGTCCAGGGCCATCGAAGGCCCGCCATCGTCCCGAAAAACACATCCTGCACCGCAACAAAAAGCCAATGCAGCAGGCGGCAATCAAGGCGCCAGCGCGCGATTCAATACGTCGGCCAAGCGCACGCCGGCCACGCGCAGTTGCCGCTCGGCCACCTGCAGTTCGGCAGCGACATAGGCATCGTCGATCTTGTGCCCATCCGGGTAGATGTCGCGGGTCGCCGCACAGGACTGCTCGGCCCACTGGGCATAAGGGTTATCCAGCGGCGCGATCGGTGCCGGCATGGTTTCCGCCGGCCGCGCCTGCAGCTCCTGCGCGTAGGCGCTCCAATCCTTGCCGTGCGTCGAGAGCAGGCCGGAATCCCACACGCTGTGCAGGTTGCTGCCCTTGCCCTGGAACTGCACCTGGTACGCATTGCCGCCCTTGTCGTCGCGATAACCGGCGTGCAGCGGCTGATGCACGTCGCCGACGAAATGCACCACGAATTTCAGCGCCTCCAGGCGTGCGGCATCCGGCTGGCCGCGGTCGGCGAGAATCGCCACGTAGCGCGCCAGCCCGTCGACCACGCACTGCCCGTCCTGGCAATCGCGCGGCGGCACATAGATGCAATCGTCGGCGCGAAAATTGATGTAGTGCAGCCGGGCCGTCGCCTTGGACAGATCCTGGCGCGTCGCATCGTCGCGCAGTTCGTCGGGCCAGCTGGCAACATCCGCCAGCGCAGTGGTGTGCTCCGGGGCGAGCAGGCGCTCCACTTCGGCCTCGGCGGCCGGGCTCAGCTGACGCTGGGCCAGCGCGGCGACAATGGCATGGCCCTGGCGGCCCCAGGCATGGACGGAAGGTGCGACGGCGAGCGCGGCCAGCAGGCCGGCGAAGAAACGGCGAGAAGAGAACATGAGCGAAACCGATGATGCGGGAGGGGAAAAACACGGGCCCGCCAAGGCCCGCGGCGCGACGAAGCACGGCGAGCGGCCGCGCGAAGCGCGCAGTCTGCCATGGCCGGACTCAGCCGGTGGCAGCCTTGTGCAGCAGCGTGCCGGCAGCGTCGCGTACGCTCACGTCGACCGGAATGCCCTGGCGCACGCTCTGCGTCACCGTGCAGAACTCTTCGAACTGCGCCAGCGCGCGGTCCGTATGGGCCAGATCGGCCTCCTGGCTGCCCAGCTGCAGATCCACCGCAATGCGCGCAACACGCCAGCGACCCTGCGCGTTGCGGGCGATCGTGGCGCGGGCCTTGGCGGCAAGCCGCTCCGGTTCGTTCTTGTACTTGCGCAGGGCGAACAACAGGCTGGCCGACAGGCAGTTGGCCACGGCGACGGCCAGCATGCGCGAGGGATTGGGGCCCTCGCCCATGCCTAGCGGCGGGTTCTCGTCGGTGAGCAGATCCGGGATGGCCGTATCGTCGAAGCGCACGCGGAATTCGTAAGCGGCGACCTGCTCGAGACTGACCTCGATGGTCTGTTGTTCGTCGCTCATGGCTTCCCTCTGGTGATCGCTCGCGGATAAAGGCGGGAGCCTACCCCACATGCGCCCCTGCTGAACCGTGCCGGATGAGATGGACCCGCGTTCCGGCTACCATAAGCGTTCGTTGGCGGCCGGGTCCGGCCGCCGCTGTCCCGTCATCACTCCGGAGGACGCTGTCTCATGGCCATCAAGGTCGCCATCAACGGTTACGGTCGCATCGGCCGCAATGTTCTGCGCGCGCTGTACGAGTCCGGTCGCACCAACGAATTCCAGATCGTTGCGATCAACGACCTCGGCGACGCCGAGACCAATGCCCACCTGACTCAGTACGACACCGCGCACGGCAAGTTCCCGGGCACCGTGTCGGTGGACGGCGGCGATTTGATCGTCAATGGCGACCGCATCAAGGTCTGTGCCGAACGCGACCCGTCCAAGCTGCCGTGGGGCGAACTGGGCGTGGACGTGGTGCTTGAGTGCACCGGCCTGTTCACCTCAAAGGCCAAGGCCGGCGCGCACATCACCGCGGGCGCCAAGAAGGTGATCATCTCCGCCCCGGGCGAAAAGGACGTGGACGGCACCTTCGTGTTCGGCGTCAACGACGACAAGCTCACCGCCGCGCATCAGGTCATCTCCAACGCCTCGTGTACCACCAATTGCCTGGCGCCGCTGGCCAAGGTGCTGCACGAGAAGGTCGGCATCGTGCACGGCCTGATGACCACCATCCACGCCTACACCAACGACCAGGTCCTCACCGACGTCTATCACAAGGACCTGCGCCGCGCCCGCTCGGCCACCATGAGCCAGATCCCGACCAAGACCGGCGCCGCCGCCGCGGTGGGCCTGGTGCTGCCGGAGCTGAACGGCAAGCTGGACGGCTTCGCCATGCGCGTGCCGACCATCAACGTGTCCGTGGTGGACCTGAGCTTCGTCGCCGCCCGCGCCACCAGCCACGAAGAGATCGACGCAATCATCAACGAAGCCGCCAACGGCAAGCTCAAGGGCATCCTGGCGGTGAACACCAAGCCACTGGTGTCGGTGGACTTCAACCACAACCCGGCCTCCTCCACCTACGACGCGACCCAGACCCGCGTGATGGGCGGTACGCTGGTGAAGGTGCTCAGCTGGTACGACAACGAGTGGGGTTTCTCCAACCGCATGCTCGACATCACCAAGGCGCTGATGGCCGCCAAGTAAGAGGCCTCCGCCGGATGGACGAAAAGGCCGGGCCATGCCCGGCCTTTTTCATTGCGTCCTCTTGCCGCACAGCTTGCGCGTGCACCGCGCCTATCATGAGCACATGGCACGCTCCCCGATCATTGACGAAACCGGCCTGGCGGCCCTGGTCGACCGCTTCTACGACAAGGTCCGCACCGACCCGATGCTCGGACCGGTATTCGACGCCGCCGTGCACGACTGGGACGAGCACAAGCGCACGCTGGTCTCGTTCTGGTCGTCCGTGGCACAGGGCACGCAGCGTTATCGTGGTTCGCCGATGTCGGCGCACCGGCGCCTGCCGATCCGCACCGAGCACTTCGACCGCTGGCTGACGCTGTGGCGCGAAACGGCGTCGGAAGTGTTCGATGAAGCGGCCGCCGCGCGAATGGTCGAATACGCCGAACGCATCGGCAACAGCCTGCGCATGGGGCTTGGCCTGTCGGAACGCCGAGGGGCGCGGCCGCTCGGCATTCCTATCGTCAACGGCTGAGCTCGCGCGATTGGCGCCTTACGCCAGCACCTTCAGCGCCGCATCGTAATTCGGCTCGTCGGCGATCTCGCCCACCAGTTCCGCATGCAGCACCTTGTCATTCGCGTCGAGCACGACCACCGCGCGCGCGGCCAGGCCGGCCAGCGGGCCGGAAGCGAGCGCCACGCCGTAGTCACGCAGGAACTCCCCGCCGCGCAGCGTCGACAGCGTCACCACGTTGTCCAGACCCTCGGCGCCGCAGAAGCGTGCCTGCGCGAACGGCAGGTCGGCAGAAATGCACAGCACCACGGCGTTATCGAGCGCAGCGGCCTTCTCGTTGAAGCGGCGCACCGACGTAGCGCAGGTCGGCGTATCGATGCTGGGGAAGATGTTGAGGACCTTGCGCTTGCCGTCGAACGACGACAGCGCCTTGTCCGACAGATCCTTGGCGACCAGCTTGAACGCCGGCGCCTTGTCGCCGGCGACGGGGAAGCGGCCGTCGACCTGCACCGGGTTGCCTTTGAGCGTAACCGTAGACATGCGAATCTCCTGATTGGGAATGGCCGCCAAGTAAACCACGCCACGATGGCGGCATCCATGTGGCTCAGTCCAGGGCCTTTTCCAGGTTCTTCTCGAACAGGTCGCTGTCGCGGTCGCTGGTCATGTCGTAAAGGTTGTAGCGCCGATTCAGGCGCGCGCCACCGTCGCGCAGCAGCGGTTCCCAGTTGAAGGTGGCACGGGCGCGGCTGGAGTGCGGCAGCAGCAGGTCGAACGGAATCGAGAAGTAGATGCCCTTGTCGAAACTGCCCTCGCCCGTCTGCGTGCCGGACTTGTTGGTCAGCGTGGCATACGCGCCCATGCGTACGCCGTTGTCGAACTCGCGCGACACGTCCACCGTCACGCCATAGTCCTTGGCCAGGTAGCGCCCCACGCTGGCGGCGACGGTGACATCGTGGAAGCCGGTGTTGAAGTACACCGTCGCGTTGCCCACCACGGTGTGGTACGGACGCAGCGCGAAATCCTGGCGGTAGCCGCGCTGGCGCACCCAATTGAGGTCCACCCCGAAGGCCCAGCGCTCGCCATAGGGCCGGTACAGCACTTCGCCACCCACACCGGCGTACATCGGCTCCAGCATGCCGGCATAGGCCATCCCGAACACATCCGGCGCAAGGACCTTGGTGCCGGTGAGCTGGAAGTTCGGCATGGTCACGTCGGACGTGGTCATGTACTGCCGGATATTGGTGCGCACGCGCGGCAGCAGACTGGGTGCGGTGTAAGTGAACTTGTCGTAGTTGTTGAGCAGGTTGACGCTCACCACGCCGTCCCACCACAGGTTGCGGTTGAAACGGTAGGTCGCGCTGCCGTTGACCGCGAACTGGTAAAGCACGAACGCGTTAGGTCCGCCCAGGCTCTGCTGGTAGGACAGCGCCACGCCGCCATCGAATTTCTTCGGAGGCTGCGTGTAGAGCGTTTCTTCCTGCTGGGTCGCCGGCGGGTTCTGCTCTGCGCTGCGGCGGAACTCCTGCATGTCGATGCGATGGTCGAGCGCATCGATGAAGCGCGGCCGGTGCACGCTCTGCTCGGCCACGGGCATGCCATAGCTTTCGTCGGCCAGGGTGAACCAGTCGATGCTGTGGTCGACCCGGTTGTCCAGGATGCGCGCCGTGCGCCCCAGCGAGCGACTTGGATAGAAATACGCACGCGGCTCGCCATGCACCACCAGCTCCGACCCGCGCCGGCCGATGCTGCTCACGTCGATACCCGCGTTGTCGCCGAGCGCCTTGCTCAGCGCCTGCCAGTCGACCTGCTCCGGCGGCTTCTGCGGCAGCGCCGCCGGTCCCTCCGGCGGATCCAGCGTGGCGGCAAGGCCACGCACCGGCTCCGGCGGCGGATCGGCAGTCTTGCGCGGCTCTGCGTGACGCGCGAGGTTGGAATGCAGCGTCAGCGTCGCCATCACCTTGTCGCCGCGCTCGAATCCGATCGAGAAATCGACGTTGTCGTTGACGCGATACAGCGCCGCCACATTGATCGGCGAACGCTGCTTGAAGCGGTTGCCCAACCCTTCGTGCTTGTAGTTGTTGCCGTCCAGCTCGACTTTCAGGCGCAGCTTGTCCAGCGGCGTCTGGTACTCGATGCCGCCGATGACCGCCGCCGGTCCGCGGAAGTAGCGCAGTGTGTTGAACTCGCCACCCTGCTGGTTGGTATTGCCGGCGCGGTTGTCGAAGCCGCTCCAGGCCCATCCCAGCGGGCTCTTGATGTCGCCGCGCGAGCCCATGTTGCCCCAGGCCAGACCCGCCGTGACGTCCACCGGCCCGAAGCGCTTGCTCGCCACCACGTACTCGCTGCCGAACAGGCCGGTACCGCCGATGTCGCGCCCGCCCACTGCCACCGCCGGACGCCAGCGCGTTTCATCCCAGAGGCGCACCTTCAGGTCGATCGATTTGTCCTTGTAACTCTGATGGCCGCTCAGACCGACGGGCCCATACAAGCGGTTGCTCACCGCCGAATAACGGAACGTGCCCTCGATCCAGGGCAGCGGCTGCATGGACAGGTTGTAATGCGTGTATGGATACGTGCGTGACGCCGTCAACGCGAGGTCGCCTTCGTCGGCCATGCGCGCCGTGGGCGTCTGCATCAGACCCACTTCGCCGAAGTCGTTGCGCGTATAGCCGGGCGCATCCTGCGCGTGCAGCACGCCGGCAATGCACTGCGCCAGCAACAGGCCGGCGGGAAGCGCGGCCTGCACGTAGTAACGGCGGCGCGCGCTGCTCATCGCTCCGCTCCGCCAGCGAGCGGCTGCGTGGCGATGAAATCGGCCATTTCGCGATTGAACACGGCGTCCGCTGCGCCAGCGATGCGCCGCTGATCCAGGGGCACATAGATGATCGCACCGGGCGCCAGCACGATCGGCGAGCTTTCGTTCCACAACGCGACACCCAACGCGAACACCTGTCCGTCAGGCTGGATCACGAACAGCGCATCGCGATCGGCCATGCGCACGGGACAATCCTTCAGGTAGCGCCGAGCGTCCTGCAGCGCCACGTGCGGCAGCTCGCACGGCTGCTCCACGGCACCCACGACGCGCACCGTATGCGGTCGCAACGGATAGGCCAGCGCGTCGCCATCTTGCAGCGGAAGGTTATCCGCGCTGGTCGCCGCGAGCGCGCCCGGATCGAGCGTTCGCGCCACGCGTCGCCCGGTCACCGGCATCGCCTGCAACCAGGTTCGCAGTCTTCCGCTCAGCTCCGCCAGCGGTGTATCGCCCTCGTCCCGCGCACGGTTGGCGACCGCCCCGAGCTCATAGAGCAGGCCAGCTTGCAGGCGTCGTTGCGGCAAAATCAGCGCTTGCTGCGTCCAGCTCGCGCCCAGCGCATAGGCAGTGGTGCGCACCTGCGCCGCCGCCGCGGCATCGGCCAGCCTCGCATTGCCTTGCAGTGTCTGCGTGCCCGGCTTTTCGACGTCGCCGGAAACGGTGACCGAAACCGCCGCTACCGCGTGGATCGGCCAGCAAAGACAGGCCAGCCATCCGAGCAGGCGGACGAGCCTCACGTTCGCGGCTCCCGGTAGGGACGCAGCTGCACCAGCTCCAGCGCCTGGCCCGGCGCGGCATGCTGGCGGCTCTTCCAGATGAAGCCGTCGGCGGGATCGGCCCAGTAGCGATTGACCACGTCGAAGCCGTCGGCGCGTATGCGCTCGTCATAGCGGCGCAGGCGATGCACCTGGCCGAGGATGTTCACATCCTCGATGTCACGGGGTTCCAGCGTCGCCGTGGCGACAACGCCGTAACGGTAGCCCGGCGACCAGTCGAGCACCCGCCGGTAAGCAACCGGCGCCTGCACGTGTTGCAGACCGTCGGCGAATGGATCGGCACCATCGAACGCGACGCCGTCGAGGTTCTGCTCGAGACCCACCGTGCGCATCAGCACGCCGTGACGCAGAAACAGCGCCTGGCCATCTTGCCCGTACCAACCCTGCACGTCCCCGCGCACGCTGGCCAGCAACAAGACGGCCTCGCCGCCCGGCGCCGTCACTTCGAGCTGGTAATAGGGCTCGGCCGCGACAGACGCCGCCGTCGGCCGCACCGAGGTGCCGCCGCCGATCGCCTGCCGCACGCTCTCCATGCTGCCCATGGAGACATCGGTGCAGGCGGTGGCCGCGCAGCCCGCAGCCGCGATGGCCGCGAGGCGGAGCCAAGCTCGCCACGGTAGATTCATCATGCGCGCACGCATCAATTGGTCAGGTCGTTCTTAGCCGAAGCCGCGTTGCTGACGATGCCCGACAGAGGCAGCAACTGAGAGAGGAAGCGGTTCCAGCGCGTCACGCCGGCAGGACCGACGAACACCACGTCGCCCGGTCGCACCGAAAACTGTGACGCCATCGCGAAGGCGGCGGGCGACTTCGCATCGAGCTGGTAGATCGTGGCCGGTGACTTCTCCATGTCTTCCACACCACGGATCACGTACACCGCATTGCCCTTGGAGGTCGTCTCATTGAGTCCACCGGCCTTGCCCAGCGCCTGCGACAAACTCATGTCGCTGGTCTTGAACGGGAATGCCGCCGGACGGAGCACCTCACCCACCACGTAGACCTCCTTGCGGTCGGCATAGGGAAGGAAGATCTGGTCGCCGGGCTTGAGCCAGATATCGCCCAGCTGGCTGCTGCGCGTCAGCGCATCGAGATCGAGGTGGTAATCGTGTCCTTCGCGCGAAAGCACCAGGCCGGAAAGATCCGCCTGGTCGGTATTGATCTGTGCCGTGCCGATCGCCTGCGCGAGGCTGATCGGCGTGACTGTCACCGGCAGCGGCTCGGTCTTCACGAATGCGCCGCGCATCACGATGCGCTGCGCGCCGTAGCTGATCACGCTCATATCCACCTGCGGATCGCGCACGAACGAAGCCAGTCGCCGTGTGATCTCCGTGCGCAGTTCCTCCACGGTCTTGCCCGCGGCCTTCACCACGCCGACATAGGGATAGAACAGCGTGCCGTCGGCACGCACCACGCGACCATTAGCGCTGGGCAACTGCTGCGAGCCCGCCGGCGAGGTCAGTTCCGGGTGGTCCCACACCGTGATGTAGAGCGAGTCGCCAATACCGATGCGGTAAGGCTCCGGCTGATAGTCACGCAGTTCCGCGGGAATGCTGGACGGCGGATTGGTCGCCTTGTCCATCGCCAGCAGCTTGGGCGTGATCGGCACCAGTTGATAGCGTGCCGCGTCGATCGAGCCCTGGCGCGAGAAGTCGTACGTGCTCATGTGCTGACCAGGTGCCCAGATACAGCCATGCAGGGTCAGGGCGGCACACGCCAACAACAATGCCCGTCGCTTGTTCATCCGTAGAGCCCTTCGATTATCGCTAACGCCGCGAAGCGGCGATTGGATCCTCGGCCCCCTACCGATGACGTATGACGTACCCGGCCAGCGCGACCACGCTGGCCGGCGAGCCGATCGACGCGCTTTTTGTGAAGCGCGTCGTTAAGACCAGATCAATGCGTACCTGTCGTACCCGTGGTGCCGCCGGTTCCTCCGGTGCCACCCGTACCTCCGGTGCCGCCCGTACCGGCTACCGCCGCGGCGGCCGCTGCACCAGGGCCAGCATGTGCAGCTTTCATGCTGCCGTGCGCAGCGGCTTTCGCACGCGCAGGCGTCACCAGCTGCGCGGGGTTCGCAGGCTTCGCCTGCTGCTGTTCTATGAGCTGGTTCACAGTTGTGGGCTGTTGCGACGGACTCTGCGCGTTCTGAGCGAAAGCAGCGCCCGTGCCAGTGAGGAGCAGAGCAAGCGTGGTAGCGGCGAGAAGTTTCATATGCATCCTCTTGGATTCATCGCATGGGAGGAGGAGATGCGTAACGTGGAGCTAGTGGAATGTAGCGTCGTTCGTTCGGACATGACTGAACCAACACCAACCCGACATAAGAGAATTCCACAAGACATTCACTCACATCGCTTAGAGTTGCCGTTCACCGCGATCGCCTTCAACACGCATGGCACATCTATGTCGCGGGATCGTGATGTCGCGCAACCTTTTTAGCGTTGCGGCATCGCCGGTACAGGTCGCTGTCATCACTTCTTCGTAGAAGCGAGCAACGATACGCAACGCGTGACCTGTCCATCGTTGCAAGCTGTCCCACCAGGATTGCCCCGAGGAAGCCACGAAATGCTCGACACCAGAACGATGCTTGCCTGCGCCGCGGCTTTGTTCACTTCGGCCGTGGCGATCGTTGTTCTTCGCCGCCTCGCGGAGCCGCTGGGCCTGCTCGACCGGCCCAACGATCGCAAACAGCACCTGGGCAGCGTGCCTCTGGTCGGCGGCCTGGCGATGTTCTGCGGCGTGCTCATCGGCGCCTGGTGGTACGGCGGCGACGCTACGCAATTCAGCCGCATGCTGCTCACCACGGCCGCCGGATTGACCATCATAGGCGCGCTGGACGATCGCCATGAACTGAGCGTGCGCACCCGCCTTCTCGTGCAGACCGGCGCCGTGCTGCTGATGATTGGAAGTACAGACGTCTATATCCGTTCGCTCGGCACGCTCAACGGCGTTCAGCTCCAACTGGGTCCGCTCGGCATCCCGCTCACCCTGATCGCCGTGATCGGCCTCTTGAACGCGTTCAACATGATGGACGGCATCGACGGCCTCGCCGGCAGCATGGGCCTGGTCGGCATCGGCTCGGTCTTCCTGTTTCATCACGGCGGCGTCACGCCGGGCGTCACGCTTCTGATCGCTCTGCTGGGCGCGGCGATGCTGCCTTACCTCGCCGCGAACCTCGGCTTCTTCGGCAAGAAGATCTTCATGGGCGACGCGGGCAGCACCGCGCTGGGCTATCTGCTCGGCTGGACGCTGATCGAACTCAGTCAGAGCCCGTCGTCCGACCTGCGGCCGACCGACGTGCTGTGGTGCGTCGCCCTGCCCGCGCTCGACACCCTCGCGGTGATGTGCCGGCGCATGCGCAACCATCAGTCGCCATTCAAACCCGACCGTGGACATATCCACCACATGCTGCTGCGCCTCGGTCTCAGTCCGCGCATCACGCTGCTGGTGCTGGTGATCACCG
The DNA here is from genome assembly GCF_055814425.1 of Dyella sp. CR10. Taxonomy (NCBI): domain Bacteria; kingdom Pseudomonadati; phylum Pseudomonadota; class Gammaproteobacteria; order Lysobacterales; family Rhodanobacteraceae; genus Dyella; species Dyella sp. CR10. The sequence goes on along the minus strand of NZ_CP185986.1, from coordinate 199,136 downwards.
CGATCCTGCTGTCCTTCATCGGCCATATCGTGCGCGACTACGGCCAGCTGGCGAGCCTTGGCCTGTTCGGTTTTCTGCTGCTGGCCTACATCCTCGGTACCACCCGCCGCGCCAACATCGCGGCGAACCAGGCCGTGCAGCAGCGGGGACAGTGAGCGCGGGCGGCAACGCCCGCGCCGGGGTGTCAGCGCCATGCTCGACTACCTCGTCAACCTGAGCATCAGCCATCCGATCACGCAGGCCTGGCTGCTAGCCGGTCTGGCGGTGCTGTGCCTGCTGGCACGCCGTCTCCGCGCAGGGCTCGGCATCGCCGCGTTCATTCCGGTGTGGCTGCTGCTGTGTGCGACACCGGCCTTTGCACATGGCCTTCAGCGACTGCTGGAAGGCCAGTACGAGGCACGTCCGCCATCGGCCTATCCCAGGAGCGATGCCATTGTGATATTGGGCGGTGAGGCCATACGCGATGCCGAGTCCGCCTGGCGCGGCGAGCCCGGTGGCTTGGCCAACAGTCGCGAAGGCTTCGGTTACCTGCTCTATCGCGCCGGCCGCGCGCCCGTCGTGCTGCTCTCCGGCGACAACGACGCACGACGCATGGCAACCATCCTGGAACGTGAAGGCGTGGATCCGGCCGCGCTGCGCCTGGAGACGGCCAGCCGCACCACCTACGAGAACGCACGCAACAGCGCGGCGCTGCTGCACCGCGAAGGCATGCATACCATCCTGCTGGTGACCTCGCCCGCGCACATGCCGCGGGCCGCAGCGAGCTTCGAGAAACAAGGCCTGCACGTGATACCCGCACCTGCCCTGCCCCCGCCGGAACCGCGCGGCAACGCATGGAAGCCGCGCCGCGCCGTGCTGTGGGACGCCTCGCACACGCTGCACGAATACATCGGCCTGTGGGTTTATCGCCTGCGCGGCTGGGCTTAGTCGCGGCGCGTCCTTAGCGCTTGCCGCCAAATTCCACCGTCGCGCCGTTGGCCACATGCGGCACGTCGGTATCGACGCGATTGTCGTATTCGAACGAGGCAGCATCCAGGCGCACGTCGCCCTTGCTGATCCGGAACTGCTTGCCCGTGCTGAGGAAGGCCATCGGCACCGGCCTAGCGCCGGCTGCGGCACGACTGCGCCTCACCGTATTGCCCGAGATCACTACCGAGTCGATGTGTCGCGCGCTGTCGGCCGCCTCGTCCTCGGAGAAGTTGATGCAGGTGCCGTAGATGTCGATGAAGGTATTGCCGGCGCACACCAGGCCGCTGACGCCGAGCACGCCGATCGCGCCCATCTGCGGGCGGATCCCGATGAACGTGTTGCCGGTGATCACCGCGTTGACCGCATTGCGGCTGCGCGCCGAGGCCATGTCGCCCAGGCGTATCGCATCGCCCCCGGCACCGGCGCCCGGCGGCGAGCGCTCGAAAGTGCAGCCCATCACACGCGCACCGCTCAGGCCCTTGATCGCCAGGTCCGTGCGCACCGAATTGAGAAAATGGCAGTTGCGCACGGTCAGGTTGTCGGGCGTGTCCGCTGCGGTTTTCGGCCGGGTCGAACTGTCGATGCCCCAGTAGCAGTTGCGGAACTGGCAATCGATCACCTGCCAATTGCCGATGTTCCCGCCCTTCTGGTGCCCGTTGAAGAACGTGATGCCCGCAGTGTTCACCGTATCGATATCGATGAAGCTGCAATGGCGGATCGTCACGTTGCGATACACGCTGAAGTCGTGGTCCGGCTCGAAGTCGATGCCGCCCACCGAATGAGACAGTTTGGCGTTGCCGATATTGCGAAAAATGCAGTTCTCCACCACGAGCCCGTCGCAGTCGATGATCGACAGGCCGTTGCGGTTGTCCTTCACCGCGCCATCGAATACGCAGTCGCGTACGGCGACCCGTTCGTTGTGGCGCTCGGTGCTATGCAGCGTTCCCGAGCCCACGTACATCCCGTCACCGCGGAAGCCGTGGAAGGTCACGCGCTCGACGGTCAAGTCCGACGTCGCGTTCGCCGCCAGCAGGTAGTAGTACTGCGAGTAGCCGAACTCCTCCACGCGCCCCTCCAGCCGCAGATCGTGCACGCGGATGTTGCGCATGTTGTCGGCCACGCGCGACGTGCCGCCGTCCTTGAGGTAGGTGGCCAGCATGAATTCGCAGGCCAGCGAATCGTCGAATGAACGCAGCACGCTGCCCGCGCCCTCGCCATACAGCTCCAGGCCGGAGCGCAGGTTGAGCTGCTTGACCAGGTAGACGCCGGTCGGCACGAGCACACGGCTGCCGCCGTCGATCGCCTTCTGGATACCAGCCGTGCAGTCGTAGCGGCTGCGGCCGGCGCGGATCGCGGCGCGCTCGGCCGCGGGCAGGAAGTCCAGTACGTTGACCGGGGTATCGGGCATGGCCGCTCCTCGTGTGTGTGCGGATCCGATCGCGCGACGGTTCGCGCGACATGCTTTCCCCTGAAGCGGCGAGTCTAGGCAGATGCGGCGTCCCGTGGTTTACCCGCGCATGAACCCATTCCTTGCGATCCCGCGCAAGAACTTCTACGCCGCCTGCTTCAGAGGCACCTCGACTTCGCCGCACAGTTCGCGATAGACGTCCACGGTACGGCGAATCACGATGCGCTCGTCGAACTCCGCATGCGCCTTCGCCCACGCGGCTTCGCCCAGGCGCCGTGCCAGCACGGGGTCGTCATCCAGGCGGCGGATGGCGTGCGCCAGCGCCTTCGCATCGCGCACCGGCACCAGCAGTCCGTCCACGCCGTCGGTGACCACTTCGCGGCAACCGGGCACGTCGGTCGTAATCAACGGCTGCGCGCAGGCCGCCGCTTCGATCAGCGTCTTGGGCAGGCCTTCGCGATAGCTGGGCAGCGCGACGACATCGACCGCACCCAGCAAGGTCGCCATGTCGTCGACATGACCGAGCCAGTTCACCACGCCTTCGCTGACCCAGCCACGGACGGTTTCCTCCGGCACCGCGGCGGGATTGCCCGGGTCGGGGGTGCCGGCGAGCAGGAACTCGATGCGCCGTCCCTCGGCCAGCAGCTCGCGCGCCGCCGCGACGTACTCCTCCAGACCTTTGTCCCACAGCAGGCGTGCCGCCACCAGCACGCGCAGCGGCCCGGACGAGCGCTCGCCCGTGCGCTTGGTAAAGCGCGAACAGTCCACGCCGGAACCGCGCACCAGCCGAATGCGCGACGGATCGATCAGCCCCGCGCGCTCGAACAGCGCGACGTCGTCGTTGTTCTGCAGGATGAGCCTGGCGCCCTCGCCGTCCAGCGCCAGGCGCAGCAAGGCGCGCACCACCGGACGCAACGCGCGCGCCTTCAGGTCATCGCTGGTGAACACGTAGCCCATGCCCGCCACCGCGTTGACCCGCGCCGGCACGCCGGCCAGGCGCGCGGCGAGCGAACCGTACACCGCGCACTTGATGGTGAAGCCGTGCACCAGTGCCGGCTGCTCACGCCGCAGCAGCGCGGCGAGATGGCGCAGCAAAGCCACCTCGCGCAGCGGGTTGAGGCTTCGCCGCTCCATCGGCAACGCCTCCCAGCGCAGTCCCAGGGCCTGCAGCTTTTCGCCGTAGGGCCCGGGCGGCGACAGCAGCAGCAGTTCGTGCCCTGCCCTATGCAGGGTCAGCGCCAGCGAGCGACGGAAGTTGTAGAAATACCAGTCGGTATTGGCGAACAGGACGATCTTCATGGAAGCACGTACCGCATCGGGGGTGGGGATCGCTCGCGCGGTTCCGCCACAGACGGCGCATGCGCCGGTCTGCGTGGAGCGCGTTCATGCCGGTTTCCCCTGTTCGGCGCCCAGCCAGGCCTGGAACATGAGCACGTTCCACAGCTGGTGCTGCCAATTGCGTTTGCCGCTCAGATGCTCGGCCCACACACGCCGGATCGGCGCGGGACGCAGATAGCCTTCGCGGCGCAAGCGTTGTTCGTCGAGCAGGCTCTCGGCCCAGTCGCGCAGCGGACCGCGCAGCCAGCTGTCAAGCGGCACGCCGAAGCCTTGCTTCGGACGTTCGATCATGGCCTGCGGCACGTGCCGGTACAGCACCTGGCGCAGCAGCCATTTGCCCTGGCCGTCGCGGATCTTCAAGTGCAGCGGCATGCGCCAGGCCAGCGCGACCACGCGCGGATCGAGCAGCGGCACGCGCGTCTCCAGGCTGTTGGCCATCGCCGCGCGGTCCACCTTCACCAGGATGTCGTCGGCCATGTACGCCTGCGCGTCCATCGCCATCATCCAGTGCTCGAGGCTGTCGGTCTGCGGCCAGGCCTGCGGGTCGGTCAGCAGCGTCGGCGGCTCGGCGGCGCCGTGCACCAGGCTTTCCGGATCGCTCCACTGGCTGGTGAGCTGATGAAAAAACTGCTGGCCGCTGGAGAGTGTCAGCACGCCAGCCAGCTTCTGCGCCTTGTCGCCCGGGGTGGACACGTGCAAGCGCCGCGGCAGCAGCACGCGGGCATGCTCGTACCAGCGGTCCCAGGTGGCCGGCGGCACGGCGCGCAGAGCGCCGGCGGCGGCGTGGCGCACGAACGACGGCAGGCGTTGCATGCGTTCCCACACCCGCCGCACGGCGAGGTAACGGTTGTAGCCGCCGAACAGTTCGTCGCCGGCATCGCCGCTGAGCGCAACGGTGACATGACGACGAGCAAGCTGGCTGACCAGATAGGTCGGGATCTGCGAACTGTCGGCGAACGGTTCGCAGTACATCGACGGCAGCTTCGGAATCACCGCCAGTGCATCGTCCGGTCGCACGTACAGCTCGGTGTGGTCGGTGCCAAGATGCGCCGCGACCGCCTTGGCGTGCGCGGCCTCGTCATAGCCGTCCTCGCCGAAGCCGATGGTGAAGGTCTTCACCGGCCGGCTACTCTGCTTCTGCATCAGCGCGACGATGGTGCTGCTGTCCACGCCGCCGCTGAGGAAGGCGCCCAGCGGCACATCGGCCAGCATCTGCGCGCGCACACTTTCGGCCAACTGCGTCTCCAGCGCGTCCACCGCTTCCTGCTCGCTACCGAAGAACGGCTCGGCCATGCCAGCGGCGACCACGTCGTTGTAGCGCCAGTACGGCCGCGGCTCGACTTCGCGCGGACCGTCCGCGTGATAGCGCAGCACGTGGCCAGGGCGCAACTTGAAGATGCCACGATAGATGCTGTACGGCGCGGGCACACAGTTGTGCCGCAGCAGCAGAGCCAGTGCGTCGCGGTCGATGTCGGCGCGAAAGCCCTCGTGCGCCTTCAACGCCTTCAGTTCGGACCCGAACAGCAGGCTGCCGCTCTGCCAGCCGTAATAGAGCGGCTTCTCGCCGAGGCGGTCGCGCGCCAGCGCGAGGCTGCGCTCGTGCCGGTCCCACAGCGCCACGGCGAACATGCCGATGCACGCCTGCAGGCTGCGCTCAAGCCCCCACGCCGCGATGCACGCCACCAGCGTCTCGGTGTCGGAGTGGCCGCGCCACGCCGGCGCGCTGCCTTCCACGGCGAGATGCGCGCGCAGTTCGAGATGGTTGTAGATCTCGCCATTGAACACCGCCACATAGCGGCCACAAGCCGAATGCATCGGCTGATGGCCCGCCGGCGACAGATCGATGATGGCCAGGCGCCGCTGCGCCAGCGCGATGCCGGCGCCCTCGTCGCTCCACACGCCACCATCGTCCGGGCCACGATGCAGCAGTTGTGCCGTCATGGCGAGCGCGGTGCGCTCCAGCCGCTCGCGCGGCGCGCCGGCCGGTGTCCACAGTCCAGCGATGCCGCACATCAGCCGGCCTCCACGGTGCGCAGCACGTCAGCCAGGCGCGGGGCCTGCGAGGCGAGGCTGTAATCGTCTTCCACCCGGCGGCGGCCGGCACGGCCCTGGCGCTCGCGCAGCAGCGGGCTTTCGATCAGGCGGCACAGGCTGCGCTGCCAGTCATCGTCGTTCGCAGCGAGAAAACCGTTGTCGCCGTGGCGCACGATGTCGGCATTGACGCCGACCGGCGAGGCCACCACCGGCAGGCCACAAGCCATGTACTGGATGATCTTGTAGCCGCACTTGCCGCGCTCCCACGGACCGTCGCGCAACGGCATGATGCCGATGTCCATGCGGGCGATCTGCTCGGCCTCGGTCTCTTCAGACCACGACGCCACTTCGACGTCGATCCCTTCGAACTGCGCTGCCGTCTCCGGCCGCGCGCCGACCAGCAGCAGGCGCGCTGCGCCGCCGGCGCAGGCACGCAGCAGCACATCGCGGATGTCCAGCGCGTAATGCTCGGTCGCCGGCGAGCCAATCCAGCCGATCGCCGGCTGCGCGCGCTGGCCGTGGCTCACCGTGGCGTAGCGCTGCTCGTCCACCACGGTGGGGATGATCTCCACGCGTCCGGCCTTCGCCTGCTCGGCGCGCGCGGCGAGATAGGGATTGCCGGCGATCACGCAGGCCGAGCGCGCCATCACGCGGTCGATCTTGCGCCCGAGCACGCGGCGTACCACCGGGCTGGGCGAGAGGTCGTACTTGTGGAACAGCGCGTCGTCGTAATCCACCACGTAAGGGCGCGCGCCCCGCGAAAGCGCAGCCTCCAAACCATACGGCAGGTACGGAAACAGCTCGCCCTCGATCCAGGCCAGGTCGTGCCCGGCGCCACGGAACAGTTCGGCGATGCGCCGACCGTAGTAGCGCCACGCAGTGAACTTCGCCGCCTGCGGCCGCGCGCCATACAGGCCTTCCAGATAGGAATCGGGAAACAGCTCGTGCACGTCCACGTCGATGCCCTGCCGCTCCAGCTCGTCCAGGTACTGCAAGCTGCGCAGTCGCGTGCTCGGACCCAGACGGGAATAACGGGAGAACAGGGCTACTTTCAGTCGCTTCATGCAGGCGCTCGCTCGGTCCCTCTCGGGTATTCCACGAACAGCGCCACCAGCGGGATGGTGTACATCCACTGGAACGCGAACGCCTCGATGTAGGGATTCGTGTTGGAAGCGATGAACGCGGCCACGAAGGCGCTGAACAGAAACTTGTGGTGCGGCGGCAGCTTCCTGGCCTTGGCCAGCATCAGCACGCGCCAGATGTAGACCACGAACGGTAGCGCATATACGGCCGCGCCGAGCAGTCCGACACGGTAGATCGTGGCCAGCCAGACCAGCTCGTAACGCCACGGATATTCCGTGCTGCTGACGAAGCTCACGCCCTTGCCGTGGCCGGCGCCGATGCCGCCGTTGTCGAGGATACCCTCGAACAGCGAGCCGGCCATGCCCACGCGAGAGCTGCCGCCGCCGGAGCTGAGCTTGTCGGCGAAGCTGTCGTAGATCACTTCAAGGCGGATGCTGGTGTAAGTCTGCAGCAACACCACCACCGCCACCATGCCCACCACCATCGGCAGGCCTACCTTGACCAGCCGCGCCAGCGGCGAACGTATGCTGCGCCGGAACCCCAGCGTGCGCGAGCCGAGCAGGCGCCCCAGAACCCAGCCCACCGGAATGGCCAGGATCAGCGCCGAACGGCCGGAGGTGACCGCGCTCACGAAGATCATCGCCAAAACGGCCATTCGCAGCAGGCGGTTGCGGATCAGTTCCGGCGAGCTGTAGAAGCCGCCGGCCAGGAAGATCAGCGAACCGTACACATGCATGATCGCGCCGGCGAAGCCGCCCTGCAGGTTGATGTTGGCCTGCCCCTTGAAGAAGAACGACACGGCATCCGCGCCGTAATGGAAGTACAGGTAGAAATACACGGCCACGCTGGCGCAGGCGAACACGGTCAGCACGACGAACCAGTCGACCAGCCGCTCGGGCCCCGGCGCGCGCATCAGGCCCGCCGCCACCAGCATCCACAGCAACGGCGACAGGAGATAGATCACCAGCATCTGCGCGGCCGCTTCCGGCGGCGCGTCGTTGAGATAGCCGACGGCGGTGTAGATCACCGTAATCAGCGCCGTGCACACGTACAGCGCCAGCAGCTTCTTGAAACCCAGGCCCAGGCGGAAACCGGGCAGCGCCAGCACCGCGGTCAGGCCCAGCAACGCCGCGGTGGGTACCGGCAGCGAATTGGGCACCACCACCGCCAGCAGCAGCAGGCCGATCGCCGACAGCAGGAACAGGTGCCGGCGCGTGATGCTGCGCTCGCTCATCGGCACGGGGCCGGGCATGCCGCGCATCGAAGGCGAGAGAGACGGATTCATAAGGCCACCATGTCGGCGATCCACCGATCCAGTACGCCGGCCTGCACCACCTTGCTGTAGGCGTCGATATCGCGGCGCCTCTCGGCCGGCACGGCCAGGATGCGGCGCAAGGCTTCGGCGCTCTCGCCGCCGCCTTGCGTCACCAGGGTTCGTCCGGCGCCAGTCTGGGCCAGGATCGACGAGGCCGCGCTCTCCACACGAGACACGCACACCACCGGCAAGCCGGAAGCCAGGTACTCGAACACCTTGCCAGGAATGCAGCCCGCGCGGTTGCCGGTAAGCAGCAGCAGGCGGTCGCAGCGCTTCATCAGCTGCAAGGCCAGCCCCCGCCGCACGGGCTTAATGGTGGTGACGCCGAAGCGCGCGCGCTGTAGCGACCGCTGTTCGCCCTCGGTCAACTCGCCGACGAACAGCACGTGACGACGAGCATGGCCGTCCTCGAGCGCGTTCATCAGCGAGATGAAGTGCTCCATGCTCTGCGAGGCCGAAGCGTCGCTCGCGCCCACACGGCCAAAGTGGCCGATCAGCATGGCACCCTGGGGAGTCTCCCGCTCCAGCAGGGCTGCCGCCTCCTCGACATCTTCTTCGAGATGTTCCGCGAAGTCGTCGGGATCGAAGCCATTCGGCAGCAGGCCGGTGCGCTTGCCCGGATAGCGGCGCGCGAAATCCTCCACCAGCGCCGGACTGACCGAGGTGACCAGACTCGCCGCGGCAATCACCCGCGCTTCGATCAGGCGACGTGCGGCATCGGCGGCGATGCCCGGCCGGCCCAGCGGTTCGAACACCAGCCCGTCGCGGAAATCCTGGATGCATGGCAAACCGTGGCGCGAAGCCAGGCTCGCCGCGGCGATCAGTGCGTCGATCGGCGAATAGGTGCCGATCACGACGCAGCGCTCGCCGGCCGCCAGCCGTTCGCTGCAACGCCGATCCGCCTCGGCCAGCGCATTGACCAGCCAGGGGCGGCTGGCGGCATCGCCACCGCGGGCCGCAACGAACGGCAGCGCGGGCACGAAGGCCGAAGCCATGCTCAGCAGCGACGAGACCAGCGACGACTCGCTGCCCACGCAGTGTCCCGGCAGCCGGATCACTTCCACCGCCGACGGGCCCGACACCGTCGGCACCGCGCCCTGTTCGCGCGCCAATACATGCACCCGGTAACGCTTCTCGTCCAGGTACTTCATAAGGCCCTTGAAGCGCAGCGCGGCGATGTTGCCGGTGGCGTGATGGGCGGCGAACAGGAAGAGATTGATCTTGCTCATTGCGCTCCATTTCCACGTAGCTCAGCCGGCGCACTTGCCGCGCGCAACCGCACGTTCTGCACGGCTTTCGCACAGGCCCGCACGGCCAACGAAAGCGAAGTACGGAACCACGCCAGCGACACCAGCCCCAACCCGGCCCACAGCCACAGGAAGGCGCCGCGGTGGTGTTCGCCGAACAGCACGACAGCCACTGCCAGCGCGGTCACCGCCGCGGTGGCCGAATACAGCCGCGCGCGCGGTACGATCCGCCATACGCGGCACGAGAACTCGGTGCGCGCGACCAGAAACAACAGGAACGACACCGCGGTGGAGATTGCCGCGCCGCCCGCGCCCAGCCGCGGCACCAGCAGGTAGTTGCCGACCACGTTGGCCACCGCGGCCAGGAACGAGGCCAGCATCGAATACATGCTGCGGCGCGCGAGACTGATGCCCACCGCCGCGCATTCGGACAGCGCATACAGCAGCGGCGGCGCCAGACTGGCAGCCACCAGGTATTGCACGCGGTCGTAGGTCGCCGGCAGCACCAGCGCCAGCACCCAGGACAGCAGGCCGGTGGCAACGAAGATCAGCACCACCGCTGCCAGCAGGTGATCGGTGACCGCATCGATTTTCGCCTGCGCATCGCCCTCGGCGGCCCAGCGATACACGGTCGGCGCCCACACGGTGGAGAAGATGCTGGACACGATGCCGGCCGCCGCGGCAATGCTCGCCGCCACCGAGAACACGCCCAGCTCCGTCAACGTCGACAACTGGCGCAGGAACACCCGGTCCATGGCCATCAGCGCCCAGGAGGCCACGCCACCGAAGATCAGCGGAAAGCCGAACGCGACCAGCGCGCGCAGACGCTGCCGGTCCACCCGCGCCGCCAGCGCCGGTACCCAGGCGTGGCGGGTGTTCCAGGCGTAGGCGAACATCACCGCCACGATCGAGAGCGTGTACGCCGCCAGCAGCATGAAGAAAGTCCGCCCCGGCACCGCGAGCGCATAGACAACCACCAGCGCCAGGAAAAGCAGCTTCGGCAGCACCTGGCTCATGGAGAAAGCCAGACCCTTCTCTTCCATGCGCAGGATGACCGACAGGAAGCGCGAGACGAAGGTGGCCAGGATCGACACCGCCGCGATCGCGCTCAGCGCGCTGTCGTCGACCGCGAACAGCGCCTGCGACAGCGAACCTCGCGCGATGACCATCATCGCCACCAGCAGCAAGCCCAGGATAAGCAGGCCCGGCAGCGCTGCAGATTTCAGCAGCGCCGGCTTGTCGGCCGACTCGTGATATTCGCGCGCATAGCTCTGATCCAGCCCGAAGGTGAACAGGATCACCGCGAAATTGGTCGCCACCTGCAGCATGGCGATGCGGCCGATGTCCTCGGCGCTGAAGAACCAGGCCAGCATCGGCAGTGTGACGAAGCCGACCGCCGCCGAACCGAGCGGACCGAGCGCGAAACCGAGCAGCTTGCTCCGGTTCATTGCCCGGCCACCTTGCCCGGCGACGGCTCGGCGTATTCGCGCCACTGGCCCGGCTCGCGACCCGTCACCGCGTCATAGACCCCACGCAGACGCGCCACCATTGCACTTTCGCCGAAACGTTCCAGGCAGCCCTGACGGATCGCCGCCGCGTCGTAGCGGTCGATTCGCTCGCGCAGCTCGCGCATGGCATCGGCCAGGGCATCCACATCGTCGACCGGTACGAGCAGGCCGTCGCGCGCCGTGATGATGCCTTCCGGGCCGCCGCAGCGGGTGGCCACCACCGGCCGGCCCATCGCCAGCGCCTCCACGATGGCCACGCCGAAGGTTTCGTAGCGGCTGGGATGCACCAGCGCCTGCGCACGCGCCAGTTCCTCGGCCACCTGCTGACGCGTCAGCGCGCCGAGGAAGCTCACGCGGTCGGCGATGCCCAGTTGCACGGCCAGCTTCTCCAGCCGCGCGCGTTCCGGGCCGTGGCCGCCGATGCGCAGGTGCACTTGCGGCGCGCTGGCGAAGCCGCGTGCGAAGGCTTCGAACAGCTTGTGGATGCCTTTGTTCTCGTTGAGCCCGCCCACGGTAAGAAAGGCAAAGCGGTCCTCGACCGCCGCATCGCCCAGCGGGCGCTCGCCGAACGAGGCATCGACAATGTTGGGCATCACTTCCCACGATCCAACGTCCGCGCCGAAATAGCCTTCGAGAAAGCCGCCGAACGAGGCACTCACCGCGAAACGCCGCCGCGCGTCGCGGGCCACTTCGCGCGCAATGCGCGCCTGGGCAGCACTCACCCGGCCGCGCGGATACATGGAGCTGTGCTCGGTCAGCACGTAGGGCACTCCCTCGCGCAGCCATAGCTGCCGCGCCAGCGCGCCGCCGTACAGAGCGGAGTGGGCGTGAATCACGTCCGGGCGGCCGAACTCGGCGACGTACTGCCGGTACAGCTTCAGGCCATGGCGCACCCACCACGCGCAGGCGGCGTGATGCAGCAGCGGGAACGGATTGAGGCCCGGCGAGCGCAGCACCGGCATGCCCTGGTCGAACTCGCGCCGCGGACCGTTCTGGCTGCCGGTCAGCCCGCGCCATTGACGCATCGAGCGCAACTGCGGATAGATCACGCCCAGCTTGCAGCCGTGCCGATGCAAAGCCAGCGCCTGCTCGCGGAAGAAACTGCCGTTGATGTCACCCGGACGGGCCAGATACCAGGACGGAATCACCAGCACGTGGAAGTCGTCGCGGACGGCGGATGCGTACATGTCGTCAGCGCTCCCGAATGACCCGCGCCGGGATCCCGGCGATGACCTGGTTGCCGGCGAACGATTTCGTCACCACCGAATTGGCGCCAACGATGACGCGGTCGCCCAGCACCACGCCATCGCGGATGAACACGTTGTCACCGATCCAGCAGTCGTCGCCGATCACGATGTCGCGCTCCAGATGGCGCAACGGACCCTCGGCATTGTTGGTGGGCTTGGCCGGATCGTGGGTCAGCGCCTTGATCGACACGTTGTAGCCGATCGCGCAGCCGGACCCGATCACCACGTGCGAACCCGGTCCGCAGGACAGGTGCGCCTGGTTGAGATAGCTGTGCTCGCCGATGTGGAAGTTCTCCGGCGGTCCGATCAGCTTGCTGCCCAGCCCTACCGTGGCCGACGCCGCCACTCCCGGATAACCGCGCAGCCGCCGCGCATGGCTGCGGCGCTGGGCCCAGTCCACCGAACCGCTAATGCATCGGGCGAACAGGTCGATCACGGTGTCCACCTCGCCGGCACTGCGGCAAGATCGTCGGCCATCATGGCGGTCTGCGCGTCGGACAGGTACGTGCGCTCGGCATGGAGCGATACGCCCTTGCCAACATGCGAGCCTTCGTCGACCCGGGGGCCTTCGTCGACTTTCGCGCTGGGATGTTGGTAGTAGGCCATGATTGCCTCAGCCGGCCTTGCGTTTGAAGAATGGGTGGTATTCGCCGCGCCGGCCGATCGGGGCGGCGTGGCGGATATCCAGTACGGTGGCGATGGCGCAACGGTTCTCTTCCAGCCCGAAACCGCGACCAGCCAGGATTTCCTGGTAGCTGCGTGTATGCAGGTCGGTGAAGCCACCGGAGAACTCGATCTCCTCGCCGTCCACCGTGATCGAGCGATAGCTGCGCTGGCCGGCCAGGCGTTGCGCGGCCGGCATGTCTCCCACCTCCGCCGAGAGGAACCAGCGTACGCGGGCGTGCTCGTATTCGAGATAGCCGCCGGCCTTGGTCTCGGTCAGCTGGTGCACCACGTTCTGCTGCAGCTCGCCGAAAATGAAATGCAGCATGTCGAAGAGATGCACGCCGATACTGGTGGCGATGCCGCCGAACTGCTTGGTGTCGCCATTCCAGGACTGCAGGTACCAGTGGCCGCGCGAGGTGACGTAGGCCAGGTCCACCTCGTGGCGGACGGCCCGCCTGGAACTGCGCACCTTTTCGCGCAGCGCGACGATCGGCGGATGCAATCGAAGCTGCAGGATGGTATGGATCCGGTGGCCGCTGTCCCGCTCGAGCTCCTGCAGGCCGTCGATATTCCACGGATTGAGCACCAGCGGCTTCTCGCAGATCGCATCGGCGCCGGAGCGCAGGGCGAAACGCATGTGCGAGTCATGCAGATAGTTGGGCGAGCAGATCGACACGTAGTCCGCGCGCTGCGGATGGCGGGCGCGGCGCAGCTTATCCACGTGACGGTCGAAGCGCTCGAACTCGGTAAAAAAATCGGCCTCGGGGAAATAGCTGTCGATCACGCCAACCGCGTTGTTCGGATCGTAGGCTGCTACCAGCTTGTTGCCGGTGTCGCGGATGGCCTGCATATGGCGCGGAGCGATATAACCGGCGGCGCCGATCAAAGCGAAGTTCTTCATCAAGCGGCTCCTGCGATCGCCGCGACCGGAGCCGCGACGGCATCATAGGTCAGATACCACTTCACGAAAGCGGCCACGCCCTCTTCCACCGACACCGTCGGCCGGTAACCCACCGCGGCGGCGAGGCTGGACACATCCGCCTCCGTCGCCGGCACGTCGCCGGCCTGCAGCGGCAGCAGTTGCAGCGTCGCCTTGCGGCCCAGGCATTGCTCCAGCACCTCGATGTAGCGCAGCAGTTCCACCGGACGCTCGTTGCCGATGTTGTACAGCCGGTACGGCGCCACCCCGCTGGTGGCCGGGTCCGGATGACGGCCGTCCCACGACGCATCCTTGCTCGGCACCTGGTCCAGCGTGCGCACCACTCCTTCGACGATGTCGTCGATGTAGGTGAAGCTGCGCTTGTGCCGCCCCTCGTTGAACACCGGGATCGGCTCGCCGGCAAGGATCGCCTTGGTGAACAGGAACAGCGCCATGTCCGGCCGACCCCATGGGCCGTACACCGTGAAGAAGCGCAGCCCCGTGCACGGCAGCCCGTACAGATGCGCGTAGCTGTGCGCCATCTGCTCGTTGGCTTTCTTGGTCGCCGCGTACAGCGTCAGCGGATGCTCGGCCGAGCGGTGCTCGGAGAACGGCAGGTCCGTGTTGGCGCCGTACACCGAGCTGGTCGAGGCGAACACCAGGTGCTGCACGCCGTGATGGCGGCAGCCCTCCAGCACGTGCAGGAAGCCGGTGACGTTGCTGCTCACGTACACATGCGGGTTGGTCGCCGCGTAGCGCACGCCCGCCTGCGCGGCCAGGTGCACCACGCGCTCGGGCCGGTGCTGCGCGAACAACCGCTCGATCGCGTCGCGGTCGGCCAGGTCGGCGTGCACGTGGGTGTAGCCCGCGTGCGCCTGCACCCGCGCCAGCCGCGCCTGCTTCAACGACACGTCGTAGTAGTCGTTGAGGTTGTCCAGCCCGATCACCTCGTCGCCGCGCGCCAGCAGCTTCAGCGCCACGTGCGATCCGATGAAGCCGGCCGTGCCGGTCACCAGCACTTTCATCACAGCCTCCCGTCCACCGCCTCGCGCGGCAGCACGTACTTCACGTCGTAGACCACCGAGGCGGGCTTGCCCAGCGCGCGGATGCCCGCCCCGCCCAGCGCGGTGAACTCGCGGTGGCCCACCGCCACGATCACCGCGTCGTACGCGCCCTGCGCCGGCGCGCCGATCGGTTCGAGCCCGTACTCGTGCGCCGCCTCGGCCGCGTCCACCCACGGGTCGTGCACGTCCACCTGCGCGTTGTAGCCGCGCAGCGCCTGCACGATGTCGATCACTCGCGTGTTGCGCAGGTCCGGGCAGTTCTCCTTGAACGCCAGGCCCAGCACCAGCACCTTCGCCCGCACCGGGTTGATGCCCTTGCGCACCATCAGCCGCACCACCTCGCCGGCCACGTACGGGCCCATGCCGTCGTTGGTGCGCCGCCCCGCCAGGATCACGTCCGGGTGGTGGCCCACCTCCTGCGCCTTATGGGTCAGGTAGTACGGGTCCACGCTGATGCAGTGGCCGCCCACCAGGCCCGGGCGGAACGGCAGGAAGTTCCACTTCGTTCCCGCCGCCTCCAGCACTTCCAGCGTGTCGATGCCCAGCTTGTTGAACAGCATCGCCAAGTCGTTCACCAGCGCGATGTTCAGATCCCGCTGCGTGTTCTCGATCACCTTCGCCGCCTCGGCCACCTTGATGCTGCTGGCCCTGTGCGTGCCGGCCGCGATGATGCTCGAGTACAGCGCATCCACGTAGCTGGCCGCCTCCGGCGTCGAACCGGAGGTCACCTTCAGGATGCTCGTCACCCGGTGCTGCTTGTCGCCCGGGTTGATCCGTTCCGGGCTGTAGCCGGCGAAGAAATCCTGGTTGAACGTCAGGCCCGAGCCCGCCTCCAGCAGCGGCACGCACACTTCTTCCGTGCAGCCCGGATACACCGTCGATTCGTACACCACCACGTCGCCGCGCTTGAGCACCTTGGCCAGCATCTCGCTCGCCCGCACCAGCGGCGTCAGGTCCGGCCGCTTGGCCGCGTCGATCGGCGTGGGCACCGTCACGATGTACACGTTGCGGTCGCGCAGATCCTCCAGCGCAGCGCTATAACGCAGCCGCGTCGCCGAGGCCAGCTCCGACGCCTCCACTTCCAGCGTCGCGTCCTTCCCCGCGCGCAACTCCTCCACCCGCGCACCGCGGATGTCGAAACCCACCGTGTCGTACTTCTTGCCGAATTCCACGGCCAGCGGAAGGCCTACATAGCCCAGGCCGATCACGGCGATCTTGGCATTGATCACTTGCTGCATCCGATCTTCCAGTTGGTGACGGTCCGGCGGTTCGCCTTGTCAAAGGACCGTGAACGAGGGGGAGCCTTGCGGCCTTCGATGCACGTCGAGTCGGCTAATGTGGCAAGTATTTCTTTACTGCGGCCTGAAGCGAAACAACTTGCCGATGCGCATTCTCAATAGAGCGAAACGCGTCAACGTTTAGCCGTCCAAACGTCCAAATATTCGCCCATGCTCTTGACAGGATCATGAAGCTGGCTGGCGGAATTCACGACGCGTATCGCAAATTCCGTCCAACGAACATCACGCGGCATTCACTCACGTGCCGTTCTTGTACTCGTAATAGCCGTACGAGTAGTAGCCGCTGCTGCGGCGCTCGACGGCATTGAAGATCGCGCCCTTGATCTCCACGCCGTTCTGCGCGAACCGTTGCCGCGCCAGCGCGATCTCGCGCGCCTGGTTCAGACCGAAGCGCACGACCAGCAGACTGGTGCCGGCCATATGGCCGATGATCGAGGCGTCGGTCACCGCCAGGATCGGCGGCGTATCGATCAACACCAGGTCGTAGCGCGGGATCAACTTTTCCATCAACTCGGCGAAGCGCGGATTCATCAGCAGCTCCGACGGGTTGGGCGGCACCTTGCCGCGCGCGATGTAGTGCAGGTTTTCCAGCGCCAGCAGCGGACGCACGGCGGCATCAATGTCGATCTGGCCGGAGATCAGCTCGGACAAGCCATTATTGGGTCGGCCGCCCATGACTTTATGCAGCGAACCCTTGCGCATGTCGCCATCGATCACCAACACGCGTTGACCGGCCTGCGCGATTACCGCAGCGAGGTTGGCGGATACGAAGGTCTTGCCCGCCTCCGGACTTGAGCCGGAGATCATCAAGACGTTGTTCTTGGCCTCCATCCGGGCGAAATGCAGGCTGGTGCGCAGGCTGCGCAACGCTTCGGTCGCCAGGTCGGTCGGCGAGCTGACCGCCAGCAGGTGATGCCTGCCGTCGCCGCGCGCGCGATCAGTGAGGCCGATCTCGCGCTCGGTCGGACTGACCGGAACCGAGGCGTAGACCGGCAGGCCGAGCTGCTCGATGGCGGCCGGCTCCTCGACGCCGCGATTGAGCATCTGGCGCACGAACACCAGGCCCAGCGCGAGGAAGGCGCCGACGAAGGTGCCGCCGAATACCACTATCACCTTCTTCGGCTTCACCGGGCTGGTGACGTCCACTTCGGCGTTGTCGACGATATGCACGTTGCCGACCTTGCCGGCGCGCGCGATGTCCAGCTGCTGCGCCTGGTTGAGCAGGCCCGTATAGGTCTGGTTGCTCACCTCGACGTCGCGGGTGAGCTTGAGCAGTTCTTGCTGAGTGTCGGGCAAGTCGCCGACCTGCTTGTTCATGTCGGCTTTCTGCTGTTCCAGCTGGCCGATCTGCTGCATCAGTGCGCGATATGCCGGATGCTGCGGCGTGAAGCGGCGCTCGATGTCCGCCTGCTGCATCCGCAACTGCTGGATGTTGGTCTCGACCGCGACGCTCTGGTCGAGCAAGGCTTTGGTCTGCATGGTGATGTCGACCGATTTGGCCTGGATCTGGAAGGCATTGAGCGCGGCCTGCGCGCGATCCAGATCCTGCCGCACCTTGGGCAGCTGTTCCTGCACGAACTTCAGGCTGTTGGCGGCCTCGGCGGCGTTCCACTCCACGTTCTGGCGCACATACCACTCGCTGACGCGATCCAGCAGCGCGGCGGCGAGCTTGGGACTGGCGTCCTGGTAGGACAGGCCGATGATGCCGGAGTCCTTGCCTTTCTCAGTGGCCTGGATGGCCTGCTGCAGTTGATTGATGGTGGTCAGCGCACGCTCGCGCCGCACATCGAAGCGCGTGCCCGGATTGGCCTTGAGCGAACCGACCTGCAAGGTCACGCCCTTGCCGGTCGCGATCTGCCCGGCCGCGCCTTGCAACAGCTCATCGCCATCCGGATCGAACAGCGTGTAGTTGCCATTGTCCCCGGCGACTAGGCTCATGGTCTTGCCGAGCAGGTGATCGGGCACTTCGATGCGCTGCAGATCCAGCTTCGAACCGCCCCAGTCGTAGCGCGCGAAGCCAAGCCACGGTGTCGCTATCTCACCCGGGTGCGACGTGGCGAAGCGCCTCGCGATGCCGGTGCCGACCAGCGGAAAGTGGCGCGGCGACACCATGATGTCGAGCTTCAGGTCATCCAC
This sequence comes from Dyella sp. CR10, assembly GCF_055814425.1. Lineage (NCBI taxonomy): Bacteria > Pseudomonadati > Pseudomonadota > Gammaproteobacteria > Lysobacterales > Rhodanobacteraceae > Dyella > Dyella sp. CR10. The sequence continues at coordinate 180,904 of NZ_CP185986.1, read as the reverse complement.
CGCCTTGCCGATCACCGCGCGCGAAGTGATCAGCGCGATCTCGGTGTTGGCCTGCGAGTTGGAGGCGCCCAGCGTCTGGCTGAGCGCACTGATACCCGGCAGTTCGGGCACCTTCTGCTCCACCTGCACCATCGCGTCGGCCTGGTAGATCGGTGTGGCGAGCAGCGCATAGGCGAGGCTGCAGGCCAGGAACAGGCCGGTGATCGAGGCGATCAGCCATTTGTTGTCGACGATCGTGCCGAGAATCGCACCTAAGTCGAGTTCGTCGTCGTTGCGCTGGGTGACAGGTCGGGGATCGGTCATGAGGACGCCGCTTTGGAGAAAGAGGGAGCGAGGTACGGCAGCCAGCGCGCGATGGCCTGATCGATCAGTCCGTAGACATGTTCGAAGGCCGGCCGCGACTGCCCGTACGGATCAGGAATTTCCCTTTCCCCCAGCCATTTGCCGAGGAGCATCACCTTGCCGCTGACTTCCGGCGCGATGCGCGCGATGCGCGCCGCGTGGGTCTTTTCCATCACCAGCACGAGATCGGCCTCGCGCAGCATCGAAGGCTGCAGCTGGCGGCCGCGGTGCGCACTGCCGTCGATGCCTTTCTCGCGCAGCAACGCCGCCGCGGTGGCATCCATGGGATGGTCTTCGAGCGCGCCGAGACCGGCGCTCGAGATGGTCGCCTGAGCAGTGTCCAGGCGATGCCGCAAGAGATATTCGGCGGTGGGGCTGCGGCAAATATTGCCCACACACACAAGCAAGATGCGTTCGAACACAGCGTTGCCCGACTCTACAAAAGAATGTGGAGGCCGCATCCAAGCGAGCCTGACACCGACATCCCCCTGTTTCGTCTAACCAACGTTGCCGGACGAAAACCAGACCTATCCTAGAGAATATTCCGGCTCGATGGCGAGAATCGCGTCGCGAATGTTGCATAGCCGTACAGCCCGCGTTCGGGGACGAGCTGTACGCATCGACATTTTTTTACATGTCTAAATACGACAAGAGCCCGCGTTAGCGAGCTCTTGCGTGACGGTTTCGTGTAGAACGCGTCGAATGTCTCACGTCTTCTGTGGCGCAATGCGCTGTTCGATCGCGCCGAAGATCGATGCGCCGGCATGATCGGTGACATCGATGCGCACCGTGTCGCCGTACTTGAGGAACGGCGTGCTCGGCTTGCCATCGCGCAGTGTCTCGACCGTGCGCTGCTCGGCCAGGCACGAAGCCCCCTTGCCGGTATCTTCGTTGGCGATGGTGCCGGAACCGACGATGGTGCCGGCGACCAGCGGTCGCGTCTTCGCCGCGTGGGCGACCAGCTGCGCGAAGTTGAACTGCATGTCGACGCCGCATTCGGCGGCACCGAACCATGTACCGTTGATCCATGTACGCATCGGCAGATGCAGCTTCTCGTCGCGCCATGCATCGCCCAGCTCATCGGGCGTGACGAACACCGGCGACAAGGCCGAACGCGGCTTGGATTGCAGGAAGCCGAAGCCCTTGGCCAGCTCGGCAGGAATCAGGCCGCGCAGCGAGACATCATTGACCAGACCGACCAGTTGGATGTGACCGGCGGCCTGCGCGGGCGTCGCCGCCATCGGCACGTCGTCGGTAATGACGACCACTTCGGCTTCCAGGTCGATGCCATAGTCCTCGCTCGGCACCACCACCGGATCGCGCGGCGCAAGGAAGCCCGCGCTGGTCGCCTGATACATCAGCGGATCGACGTAGAACGACTCCGGCACGTCGGCGCCGCGCGCCTTGCGTACGCGCTCGACGTGCGGCAGGTAGGCACTGCCGTCGACGAACTCGTACGCGCGCGGCAGCGGCGCGGCCAGCGCATCCATATCCAGCGCGAAGGCGCCTTCGGCCTGGTCGGCATTGAGTTGTTCGTAGAGCGCATTGAGCCGCGGCGCAACGCGGGACCAATCGTCCAGTGCGGCCTGCATGGTCGCCGCGATGCCCGTGGCCTTCACCGCCACGCCCAGATCGCGGCTCACCACGACCAGGGTGCCGTCGCGACCGCCTTCCTTCAGACTGCCAAGCTTCATTCTCTGCTCCGTGTGCTGCGCGTCAGCCGCAGCCTTCGACGTAATCGACCTGCGGGGGTACGCCCACGCGCCATTTGCTTACCTTGCCGTCGGCGCCGATCGCGAAGACGGCGGCCGCTCCCCCCTCGCCGCGCACGCGGAAGGTGCTTGCAGCGGGATCGTACTTGTCCGGGAACGTTTCGCCCTTGTCGCCGTAGAGACGAACCAGCTCGCTCTTGTCCATGCCGACCTTGCCGCCGCCCGGCGCGGTCTCTTTCGCCGTAGCGACGTCGTAGCGGACGAACTTGCCCTCCTCGAACATGAAGCCGAGGTCGGGCGGGGTCTTCACCCATGCCGGGTAGAAATAGGCGCAGGTGGAACCCGTCGCCGGACGCTGCGTCTTCAGCTCACCGCCCCAGGCCTGCCGGAACGCCGCCTCGTCCATGCCGAAACGCATGTCGCCGAACCCGGCGAACGCGGCCTGCCCTGCTGGTGCCGCGGGTGCTGGCGCGGCCGGAATGGCCGGAGCCGCAGTGGACGCTGCCGGAGCCTGGGCAACCGGAGCGGCGGGCTCGTTGCCGCCGCAGGCCGTCAGTCCGGCGGCCAGGAGAACGGCGAACAGGGGACGATGCAGGCTCATGGCGTCAGTCCTTGTGGAAGTGCTTCCGTATACCTTGCCAGCACTCGTAGTAACCGCGCTGCAACTGCGGCGCCTCGAGCGCCTGGCGGGTCGGGCGAATCACCTTGCGCGTCTCGAACATGAAGGCCATGGTGCCGGTCAGGTGATCGGGCTTGTCCAATGCCGCGTTCGTCGCTTTCTCGAAACTCGCCGCATCGGGACCATGCCCACTCATGCAATTGTGCAGGCTGGCGCCGCCCGGCACGAAGCCGCCTTCCTTCGCGTCGTAGGCGCCTTCGATCAGCCCCATGAACTCGCTGGCCACGTTGCGGTGGAAGTACGGCGGGCGGAATGTGTGCTCGGCCACCAGCCAGCGCGGCGGGAAAATCACGAAATCGATGTTGGCCGTGCCCGGGGTGTCGCTGGGCGACGTGAGCACGGTGAAGATCGACGGGTCCGGGTGGTCGACGCTGATCGAGCCGACCGTGTTGTATCTGGTGAGGTCGTACTTGTACGGCGCGTAGTTGCCGTGCCAGGCCACCACGTCGAGCGGGGAGTGATCGATCCTGGCAGTCCATAGCGAACCCTGGAACTTGGCGATCAGCTCGAACTGGCCTTCGTCTTCCTCATAGGACGCATGCGGCGTCAGGAAATCTCGCGGCAGGGCCATCGAGTTGGCGCCGATCGGCCCCAGGTCCGGCAGGCGCAGCAGCGCGCCGAAGTTCTCGCAGACATAGCCACGCGCCGCGCCGTCGGGAAGTTCGACCCGGAAGCGCACGCCGCGGGGAATCACCGCGACCTCCAGCGGGCTCACCTCGAGCACGCCCAGCTCGGTGCACAAGCGCAGGCGCCCCTGCTGGGGAACGATCAGCAGTTCGCCGTCGGCGTCGTAGAAGAAGCGGCCCTGCATGGAGCGGTTCGCCGCATATATATGTATGCCGCAGCCGGCCTGCTCGGCCGGGCCGCCGTTGCCCGCAAGAGTGACCAGCCCCTCGACGAAGTCGACCGGCGCCGCCGGCAGCGGCCAGGGGTCCCAGCGCAGCTGATTCGGCGTGACGGGCGCTTCGTCGAAGCGGTTGTGGAACCGGGCATGCGCGTGCGGCTCGAACGGCTGATGCACCGCCGCCGGCCGGATGCGGTACAGCCAGCTGCGCCGATTGCTATGCCGCGGCGCAGTGAAGGCCGTGCCTGAAAGCTGTTCGGCATACAGGCCATGCGCCACGCGCTGGGGCGAGTTCTGCCCTTCGGGCAGCACGCCGGGGACCGCCTCCGTGGCGAATTCGTTGCCGAAGCCGGACTGGTAGCCGTTGGTTTCCATTGCGCTTCACTCTTGGCGGATCCTCCCCCTCCCACGCGGAGGGGGCCAGGACGAGTATGGAACGCCCGGGGCGGTGGGGCCTCGGGCCGTGACGAGCGGAGTGCGGCTTACAGCACGCCGCGGCGCATCTGATCGCGCTCGATCGACTCGAACAGGGCCTGGAAGTTGCCTTCGCCGAAGCCTTCGTTGCCCTTGCGCTGGATGATCTCGAAGAAGATCGGGCCGATGTTGTTTTCGGTGAAGATCTGCAGCAGCTTGCGCTGCTTGGTCTCCGGATCGGCGTCGATCAGGATCTTGTTCTTCGCCAGGCGCGGCACATCCTCGCCGTGGTTGGGGATACGCAGGTCGATCACGTCGAAATAGGTATCCGGCGTATCGAGAAAGGCCACGCCCTTCGCACGCATCGCTTCGACGGTGTCGTAGATGTTGTCGGTGAAGCAGGCGATGTGCTGGATGCCTTCGCCGTGGTAAGCGTCGAGGTACTCGTTGATCTGCGACTTCGGATCGCTCGATTCGTTGAGTGGGATGCGCACGATGCCGTCCGGCGCGGTCATCGCCTTGGACACCAGGCCGGTCTTGGCGCCCTTGATGTCGAAGTAGCGGATCTCGCGGAAGTTGAACAGGCGCTCGTAGTAATCGGACCACTTCTGCATGTTGCCGAAGTAGAGGTTGTGCGTGAGGTGGTCGATGAAGGTCAGACCGAAGCCGACCGGGTTCTGCTCGGCGCCCGGGATCGGCGCGAAGTCGCCATCATAGATGCCGCCCTTGTCGCCGTAGCGGTCGACCAGGTACAGCATGCAGTCGCCGATGCCCTTGACCACCGGCGCGTTCACCGCCTTGGTCGCTTCCTTGTCGCCCACTGCCTCGCCGCCATTGGCCAGCACTTTGTCGTACACCTCGCCGGCCGGCTTCTTGAAGCGGATGGCGAAACCCGCGGCGCAGGGGCCGTGCTTGGCGGCGAAGTCGGCGGCGAAGGAAGCCGGGTCTTCGTTGACCAGGAAGTTCACGCCGCCCTGGCGGTACACCGTGATCGGGCGGCTCTTGTGCTTGAGCACCGCGCTGAAGCCCATGCGGCCAAACAGGTCGTGCAGCTCGCTACCTCGACCGGCCGGGGCGGCGAATTCGACGAATTCGAAGCCATCGATGCCCATCGGGTTCTCGAAAGTGGTCACCTGCATGCCAAGATTGGGCTGCGCGCTCATACGGGGAATCTCCTGGGTCGATGCCTGGGGGTGCGAACGGGTTCTGCCGGCCGCCTAGCCTGCGACGGGCCGCATAAGTCCAGCGTTATAGTTACACATGAAACCATTTGCAAGGAGTGGTGCAGCAGTGCCCGCCGAATCCAAACCCGACCACGCCCCGCTGGAACTGGAACGCTTCCTGCCCTATCGCCTGTCGATCCTGTCCAACACGGTCAGCCAGGCCATTGCCAACGACTACCAGCAGCGCTTTGACCTCAGCGTCACGGAATGGCGGGTGATGGCGGTGCTGGCCCGGTTCGATGGCCTGTCCGCCCGCGAAGTGGCCGAGCGCACGGCGATGGACAAGGTGGCCGTGAGCCGCGCACTGGCGCGGCTGGTCGATGCCGGCCGGGTCCATCGCGGCACCTATGAGGGCGACAAGCGCCGCTCCGTACTCAGTCTCAGCGAGGCCGGCTGGCAGGTGCACGACGTGGTCGCTCCCATGGCGCGGGCGCGCGAGCGCGAAGTGCTGGAGAAGCTGGATGCCGAGGAACGGGTCTGGCTGGCGCGGATCCTGGACAAGCTGCTCGGGCCGCCGGTACCGCCGCGCAGCGCGACATCCGAGGAACAGGCCAGCGTGGCCTGAACAAGGAAAAGGCGGCTTGCGCCGCCTCTTCCCGCCTGCATTGCCGGCCGCTTACTTCACGCCGTGCATCAGCCGGTTGATCAGTGGCGCCACCCCCAGCAGGATCAGCGCCGCGCCGGCGAGCAGCCAGAAGCTGAAGGTGAAGCCGCTCAGGGCCGAGGCCACGGTCATGCCAGTCTCGCCGCTGACGTGGCTGGCGAAGATGCCCGACAGGTTGTTGCCAATACCGGTGGACAGGAACCAGCCGCCCATCGCCAGGCCGACCAGCCGGCTGGGCGCCAGCTTGGTCACCATCGACAGGCCGATCGGCGACAAGCACAGCTCGCCCACGGTCTGCAGCACATAGACCAGCACCAGCGGCCAGAACGGGATCAGCCCGCTGCTGTCGACCAGGCTCGACAGCGCATACATCAGCACGATGAAGGCCAGCGCGTTGCCCAGCAGGCCGAAGCCGAACTTGCGCGGGATGGACGGCTCCAGCTTGCGCTTGTCCAGCCAGCCCCACACCAGCGACATCAGCGGCGCCAGCAGCACGAGAGCCAGCGGCGCGACGGACTGGAACCAGCCCACCGGGAACTCCCAGCCGCCGAACATCTTGCGGTCCACGATGTTTTCGGCGAGGAAGTTGAACGAGCTGCCGGCCTGTTCGTAGAACATCCAGAACAGCACGTTGAATACGAAGATCACCAGCATCGCGATCACGCGGTCTCGCTGTACCTTGCCCTCGCGGATGCCATCGATCATCAACATCACGCACAGGCCCACGAACAGGATGCTCAGCAGCCACTGCAGCACCACCGCGCCGGCCTTGGCCATCACCAGGTACACCAGCGGGATGGCCACCAGGCAACCGATCAGCACGTAGACCACGCGCATGCGATTGGCCTGCTCCGGCAGCGGGCGGCCCACGCCCTTGAGCTGGCGGCGGCCGACCCAGAACCACAGCAGGCTGATCAGCATGCCGATGCCCGATGCCAGGAACACCAGCTTGTAGTTCTGCTGCATCGGGGTATCGGTGAAGTAGCTGGCCAGCCAGCCGGTGAGCAAGGGCGACGCCAGCGCGCCGGCGTTGATGCCCATATAGAACAGCGTGAAGCCGCGGTCGCGGCGCGGATCACCGACGCCGTAGAGCTGGCCCACCATCGAAGAGATATTCGGCTTGAACAGGCCGTTGCCGACGATCACCGTGGACAGGCCCAGCAAGAAAATCTGCTCGTTCGGCAGCATGATCATGAACAGGCCGGCCGACATCACCACCGCGCCGACCAGGATCGAGCGCTGGTAGCCGATCACCTTATCGGCCACGTAGCCGCCGAATACTGCCGCCGCGTAGACCAGCGCCAGGTAGGCGCCGTAAGTGCGGCTCGCGAAAGCCTGGCCGGTGGGACTGCCGCCGAAGAACTCCGCCACGATGTACAGCGTGAGCGCCCAGCGCATGCCATAGAAGGCGAAGCGCTCCCAGAACTCGGTCATGAACAGCATCCACAGGGGACGCGGGTGGCCCATCGTTTGCGGGTAATCCGGCACCGCGGGCGCCGTGGTCGTGGTGGTGGTGTCGGTCATGCGTTCCCCTTGTCGTGCTGGGTGGAGGCTGATCGGCACGTCGCGTGCGGATCGGGATACAAAACGGCAGACATGTAACCGGCCGGGGCCATGGGCGTCAAATGCGGCGCAATATTCTGCGGATCCGGGGCGACAAGGCAGCCGAAGGCGGGCGGCGCAAAAAAAGCGGTCTTCCGGCGAATTTGTTCCAGGCTGCCTTGCTTAAGGTGGCGCCCTTCGGCGGCATCAGGTGCCCAGCACCGTCCGCACGTCCAGCAGCTCCGGGAAAAACTCCAGTTCCAGCGCCTTCTTGAGAAAGGCCACGCCGGACGAGCCGCCGGTGCCGCGGCGATGGCCGATGATGCGCTCGACCGTCTTCATGTGGCGGAAACGCCACTGCTGGAATTGACCCTCGACATCCACCAGCTGCTCGCACATGTGGTACTCGGGCCAGAATTCCGCGCGATTCTCGTAGATGCGCTTGAACACCGGCAGCAGGCCTTCGTGACGCCGGTGCGGCTGGCTCCAGTCGCGCGCCAGCAGTTCGGCCGGCACCGCGTGACCGCGCCGCGCAAGATAGGCGAGGAATTCGTCGTAGAGGCTGGGCGCTTCGAGCACCCCGCGCAGCGCCGCCTGCGCGGCCGGGTCATAGGCGAACACCGCCAGCATCTGCTCGTTCTTGTTGCCCAGCAGGAACTCGATCTGCCGGTATTGCAGCGACTGGAAGCCCGAGGACGAACCGAGAATGTCGCGGAATTCCAGGTATTCCGACGGGGTCAGCGTTTCCAGCACGCCCCACTGCTCGTACAGCTGCCGCTGCACCTGTTTGACCCGGGCGAGGATCTTCAGGCACGGATCGATGTCATCTCTTCGCAGATGATCGATGGCCGACTTCAATTCGTGAATGATCAGCTTCATCCACAGCTCCGCCACCTGGTGCTGCACGATGAACAGCATCTCGTCGTGGTGCGGCGGCTGGCTCAGCGGCTGCTGAGCGGACAGCAATGCATCCAGCCGCAGATAGCCCCCGTAGGTGAGCCGGCCCTGCAGGTCGGTCTCGATGCCGGCTTCCAGGTCGCGCCGATTGTCCGTCATGGCATTCCGAAGGCGGGAAAAGCAGCCATATTACCTGCCTTTAACGCAAGCCCCCTAACCCTTGCGCATGCTGCACCGTGCCTTGCGGCGCAACATCCGCCCCTGCTTCAATTGCCGTCTTGTCAGGGCCCTACGTGCGTGCTTGACCCCACTGGATGGGTCGCCGCCGGCTCCACTCCCTCACCCGTTTTCGCCTTCACTCACTCCCGGAGCGAGTCGTGTCCATCGCCGCCAAGTTCGAAATCGAATACCTGCAGTATCTCGATGCCGAAGGCAAACAGGTCCGTGACGACCTGCCTGCCTTCGCCAAGGACCTCGACCACATGGTCGAGCTGTACAAGCTGATGATGTCCACCCGCGTGTTCGACGCGAAGTCCGTGGCCCTGCAGCGCACCGGCAAGCTCGGCACCTACGCCAGCTGCCTGGGCCACGAGGCCGCGCACGTAGGCATCGGCAGCGCAATGAAGCCGGAGGACGTGTTCGCGCCCAGCTACCGCGAATACGGCGCGCAGCTGTACCGCGGCGTGCAGCCGCGCGAGGTGTACATGTACTGGGGCGGCGACGAGCGCGGCAACGATTACCAGAAGGAACCGGCGCGCCACGACTTCGCCTGGTCCGTGCCGATCGCCACGCAGTGCCTGCATGCGGCCGGTTCCGCTCTGGCCTTCAAGATCCGCAACGAAAAGCGCGTGGCCGTGTGCACCATCGGCGACGGCGGCTCGTCCAAGGGCGACTTCTACGGCGCCATCAACATCGCCGGCGCGCAGAACCTGCCGCTGGTGGCGGTGATCGTCAACAACCAGTGGGCGATCTCGGTGCCGCGCAAGATCCAGTCAGGCGCGCCGACGCTGGCGCAGAAGGGCATCGCCGCTGGCCTGTTCTCGATCCAGGTGGACGGCAACGACATCATCGCCGTGCGCAAGGCGATGGAGGACGCGCTCGAGCGCGCCCGCAACGGCCAGGGCGGCAGCGTGCTGGAGCTGGTCACCTACCGCCTCTCCGACCACACCACCGCCGACGACGCCCGCCGCTACCGCGGCGAGCAGGAAGTGAAGGACGCGTGGGCGAAGGAGCCGATGAAGCGCCTGCGCGCCTGGCTGGTGGCCAAGGGCGTGTGGGACGACGCCAGGGAAGAAGCCTGGAAGGCCGAGTGCGACGAGTGGATGGACAACGAGGTAAACGCCTACCTCGAGACCAAGACGCAGCCGGTCACCGCGATGTTCGACTACACCTTCGCCGAAGTGCCGGCGGACCTCGCCAAGCAACGCGACCTCGCTCTCTCGCTCGACAAGAAGGCCCACTAAGCCATGGCACAGATCACCCTTATCGAAGCCGTCACCCAGGCGCTTGCTTATGAAATGGCACACGACCCGAGCGTCGTGGTGCTGGGCGAGGACGTCGGCGTCAACGGCGGCGTGTTCCGCGCCACCCAGGGCCTGCAGGAAAAGTTCGGCGAGCTGCGCGTGCTGGATACCCCGCTCGACGAAACCACCATCGCCGGCGTCACCGTGGGCCTTGCTGCCCAAGGCATGAAGCCGGTGGCCGAGGCGCAGTTCGAAGGCTTCATCTATCCGATGATGGAGCAGATCGCCTGCCACGCCGCGCGCCTGCGCAACCGCACCCGCGGCCGCATTACCGTGCCGGCCGTGTGGCGTGCCCCGTGGGGCGGCGGCATCCGCGCGCCGGAGCATCATTCGGAAGCGAACGAACACCTGTTCACCAACATCCCCGGCTTGCGCGTGGTGATGCCGTCGTCGCCCGCGCGCGCCTACGGCCTGCTGCTCGCCGCCATTCGCGACCCGGATCCGGTGATGTTCTTCGAGCCCAAGCGCATCTACCGCCAGTACAAGGAAGAAGTGCCGGATGACGGCGAGGCGCTGCCGCTGGACGTGTGCTTCGTGCTGCGCGACGGCACCGACGTCACCATCGTGACCTGGGGCGCGCAGGTGAAGGAGGCCCTGGAGGCCGCCGACGAGCTGGCCGCCCAGGGCATCAGCGCCGAAGTGATCGACGTGGCCACGCTGACTCCGCTGGACTTCGACACCATCGCCGAGTCCGTGCAGAAGACCGGCCGCTGCGTGATTGTGCACGAAGCCCCCAAGACCGCTGGCTTCGGCGCCGAGATCGCCGCGCGCCTGGCCGAGGAATGCATGTACGACCTGCTCGCGCCGGTCGAGCGCGTCACCGGCTTCGACACGCACATTCCGCTGTTCCGCCTGGAGATGAAGTACCTGCCCAGCACCGAGCGCGTGGTCGAAGCGGCCAAGCGCACACTGGCTGCCTCCTGAGCGACGCGCCGAATCATCCAAAGCCTGATTACCGGAACACACCCATGGCCGATATCAAGACATTCCACCTCCCCGACCTCGGCGAAGGCCTGCCCGACGCCACCATCGTCGAGTGGCACGTGAAGGAAGGCGACTACATCAAGCTCGACGCGCCGCTGGCCTCGATGGAAACCGCCAAGGCAGTGGTCGACGTGCCGTCGCCCTACACCGGCACGGTGAAGAAGCTGTACGGCGCGCCGGGCGACATCATCGAGACCGGCGCCGCGCTGGCCGACTTCGAACCCGATCCGAATGCCAAGCAGCGCGCCGAGGCCGAAGCCACCGGCCATCACCACGGCCCGAAGAAGAGCGTGGGCAGCCCCACGCCGGACAACGCCGGCAAGGTGGTCGCCTCCGACGAAGGCGGCGAAGTCGAGACCAAGGGCGATCGCGAAGACGAAGGCACCGTGGTCGGCGCCATGGTCAGCGGCAATGCCGTGCACGTCGAGCAGGTCAGCAGCGCCGGCGGCGTGAAGGCCGTGCCCGCGGTGCGCGCGCTCGCCAAGAAGATGAAGGTCGATCTGGCCCGCGTCCGCCCGACCGGCGCCGACGGCGTGATCACCATGCAGGACGTGAAGAATGCCGCCGCCGACGGTTCCGCTCCGCTCGGTGCCGCGCCGGCGCGCGCAGTCTCCGCCTCGGCCGGCCGCCACCTGGCGCCGGAACTGCCGGAGCCGGGCCCGGCGCCGTCGCGCACGGCCGTCTCGCTGTCGGGCAAGCCGGTACGCACCGCGCCGCCGAGCGTGCAGGCCAGCGGCCAGCCGGAACAGCTCAAGGGCGTGCGTCGCAACATGGCGCGCGTCATGGCCGAAGCCCACGCCAACGTGGTGCCCACCACCCTGGTGGACGACGCCGACCTGCACGCCTGGATCGGCAAGCAGGACATCACCGCCCGCCTGATCCGCGCGATCGTGGCCGCGTGCAAGGCCGTGCCGGCGCTCAATGCCTGGTTCGACGGCAAGAACCTCACCCGCACCCTGCATCCGCACGTGGACATCGGCATCGCCGTGGACACCGAGGACGGTCTGTTCGTGCCGGCCCTGCGCAATGCCGACGTGCTGGACGGCGCCGGCGTGCGCGCCGCGATCAAGCGCCTGCGCTCACAAGTTGAAGACCGTTCGATCCCCGCGTCGGAGCTGTCGGGCTACACCATCAGCCTGTCCAACTTCGGCATGTTCGCGGGTCGCTACGCCACGCCGGTCGTGGTGCCCCCGACCGTCGCCATCATCGGCGCCGGCAAGCTGTGCCACGACGTGGTGGCAGTGATGGGCGGCATCGAAGTGCATCGCCGCATGCCGATCAGCCTGACCTTCGATCACCGCGCCGCCACCGGCGGCGAAGCCGCGCGCTTCCTCAAGGCGCTGCTCGACGATCTGGCGCAGCCGAACTGAGCACGCATCCGCGTACGGCATGAAAAAGGCGCCTTGCGGCGCCTTTTTCTTTGCGTCCCTCGCGGGCTTCAGTGCACGACGATGATCAGCGGCTCGCCATCGCTTCCATCGTCGCAGATCGGCACGTAGGCGACTTTCACCTCGGCGGCTTCGCCGATGTCGCCGATCGCGTACCACCGCTCCGCATACGGCAGCACCGTCTCCGGCTGGCCGACTTCGCGCTCGTCTCCCGCCACCGTCGCCAGCAGGCTGCGGAAACGCACATGGAAAGGCGTCGGATTGGCCACGTGCAGCATCGGCCGCCCGCCCTGCCCCGCCACGTCCCAGCGCAAGGCTCCCGGCGCGTCGCCTGCGCGCCCATCCAGCCCGGCCGGCCGATAGAACAGCCGCGTCCGCCGGCAGAAAGCCTCGCCTTTCGCAACGTCGCCATCCTCACCCGCCAACGGGCTCTGTTTCGCGCTGACGAATAACATCGATTCGCGATCGTCCGGCAAATAGCCGGGGATACGCGTCAACCGGATCTCGCGCGAACCGTGCGCCTCGAGGCGGAACACGGGGGGATTGGCGGCGATGGGCGCCAACGCCTGGCCGTCCTCGCAGGCCGTCGCGCTTACCCACACCTGCACGGCGCGCCGTTCGGCGCTGTCGTTGCGCACCTCCAGCTGCACGCCGGTGGCATTGCCCTCGTAGATCAGCGGCGATCCGCCCGGCGCCGCACTGGCGAGCGCCGCTGCCGGCAGCGACATCAACGCCATGCCGGCCCACGCGAAAGCCATCGACGGAAACGCAAGCTTGGGACGGGACATGTCGGCTCCGATGCCGCTGCTGAATACGCGGCGCATGTGACGCGTGGAACGAGCGGTGGACGGCGTGTCGGCGGCGAGATCCGCCGCGTGCCGGCGACTTGAGGCGGCGACGAGACCCCGCCGGCGTCGATCCCAAGGATTATTCGGTGCCTACGGGGCACTCGATATAGGACAGGTACTAAAAAACCCCGGGCCCCTGCCTCAGCTTCGCCGCCCAGGCCATCGGCGCCTCGTCAAGAAAAGAGCGCCCGGAATGGGCGCTCTTCCGTCAGCAGACATGGATGGTCACGTTGTCAGTAGTAGCCCACCAGGTTGAGGAACAAGCCATGGTTGTCGTAGCGCAGATTGGTCAGGTCGCTGAACTTGGTGAAGTTGTAGCCGGCGCCCAGCTTGAAGTTCTCGCCGATCTGGCGATCCACGCCAAGCAGCCAGCCCTTGCGGATGCCGCCGTCGCGCACCTTCAGCCAGCGATGCTCGCCAAGCGCTTCCCATTTGCCGCCGAGCCGGTAACGCAGCTGCCCGGCGAGGAAATCCGCACGGCTGTCCAGCCAGCTGCCGGCGCCGCGCCCGGTGCGGTATTCGCCCCAGCGCGAAGCCCATTTGCCGCCGACTTCCCAGCGCTTGCCCAGCTGGGTGATCCCTTCGAACGCCAGCACGTGCGAGCGCTGCTCGTAGATGTTCAGCGCGCCCTCCTGCCCCGCCGACGCCATGTTGTAGAGATACGTGTACTTGCCGAAGGCGGCCCAGCGCGTGTTGTCGTGCGCACGTCAGGCGAAGCCGATGTTGCTGTCCATCGTCCTGGCGCTGCCCACGCGATTGATCAGGTCCTTGGTGTCGGCGTAATTGATGCGCGCCGCCAGACGCCAGTCGTCGTTGACCTTGTAGGATGCGCGATTGGTCGCCACCCACTGCCGGCGCCGTTCCGCGCCGCGGTCCTCGCGGTACTCGAGTTTGCTGCTCCATTGCAGGATCTCGTTCACCGGCCCGCCGCTGGCGCTGTAGGCGTGGCGGTTGACAGTAGAAGATCGGCGTCGCTACAGATTCGGAGTGGCTCTGCTCCAGCTTCAGGTAGGTGCCGCGTCCGGCCTGGAAGGTCACGTCCGCGCCTGTGAGCGCGTAATCTTCGCCATCGCGGTTTTCCTCGACGACGGTGCCGCCCACGCCGACATGGTCACCGAACCAGTGTTTGCCGCGCACGCCGCCGCTGAGCTTGGCCGGGTTGAAGCTGCCCGGCACGTACTCGTAATCCGCCATCAGGATCTGGTCGTAGCCGTCCAGCGGCGTGTCGCTGGTGATCGTGCGCACGTTCTTGCGCGTCATCTGCGCCAGCGGGCGGGTCAGGATCACGCGGCCCTGCAGTTCGTTGATCTGGTAATCCGCGCCCCGCGCCAGTTCCACTCGCGCTTCCGTGCGGCCGGTGGTGCGGTCGCGCACTTCGAGCACCAGCTTGTCCGAGCCCGGCAGGATGCCGGTATGGCGCAGGTAGTACAGGCTGCCGCCGGTGCCCAGGAACTCGCTGTGGCCCGGCGCCGTCTGCGCCTGCGAGGCGAAGCTCCTCAGTTCGCTCGACGGATCGCCCAGCTGGGTCGTCTCGCGGCTGCGCCAGCTCACCGCCGCGCCGTACAGCGAGCGGCTGTACTGGCTGAACTCCGTGCCTGTCAGGCCGGTGTTGAAGTTGCCCCACAGCGCCTGGTTCTGATCCCAGTCCAGCCGCAGGTACAGGCGGCCTTGCGTATCTACGTCGCGGCAGGCGACCGAATCGTCGCCGTACACCGGATAGTAGTTGTTCGGATCCAGGCGCCAGAACACGTCGCGCGGACTGGCCTTGAGGAAGCCGGTGAACTCACGGTCGAGCGGATTCTGGTGCGTATCCGCCTGCGCGGTGAGCAGGTACTTGCCCTGGAATTTCTTCTTCAGATAGAAGGCCAGGCGGCCCTCGCCGAGAAAGCCGTCCTCGTACTGGTGGTTGTCCGCCAGCGGCGCGACGTTACCCTGGGCCGCATTCTTGGACAGCGTCACGTCCGCGATCGCGACAAGGAAGTCGTACTTGCCCGTCACGTTGACATCAAGGTACTGCGGCTGCCCTTGGCCGTCCGCCGACTGCAGCTGCACGCCATAGCGGTGCTCGCCCACCGGCTCGAGAAATTCGGCAGTGAACTTGCGCTCGCGATCGACCAGCACCGACTGGCCGTTGACCGTGAGCTGCGCGTTGGGTCCCAGGCCGCGCCCCATCAAGCGGACGCGCGAACCATAGACGGGGATGTTCCGCAGCCGCAGGCCGCTTTCGCCCTGGATGCTGTCCTGGATCGCCAGCGACCGCGCCTAGTCCGCGCCCAGCTGCTGGCCGAGCCGCCGCTGCATGTCGTCTTGCGTGCCGGTCAGGCCGCGCTCGTAATCGGCCGGCGTCACCAGCTTCAGGCGCTGGATGAAGGTCTCGCCGTAGACGCCGCCCGCGCCATAGGCGCGTGCGACATAGATCAGCTCGTCGCCGGGCTTGAGGTTCAGGCCCTCGGGCAACGTGCCGTCCCAGGTGTAGTCGGTGGTGTTGGCCACCGGCAAGTCGAACGTGGCCAGCGGCGTCACCAGGTCGGTATCGCGCCACGCTCACCTGCAGCTTGTCGATGAAGCTGGGGTAGTTGGTGTAACCATGGAACAGCACCGGCTTGGTGATGCGACCATCGTCCAGCGGCACCATGCACGCCGCCAGCACGCTCAGCGCAGGCGCCGTCAGGTTGGGGTCCTCGATCGCCCATACCGTGCCGCCGTTGGGCAGGTTGATGGCGTAGCGCCCCACCGCCGTCGCATCGGCCGGCGTGCCAGTAGCGGGGTAAATCATCAGATAAGTCTTATGTCCTATCCATCCCGCCCGATGTCGGCGCCATGGTTAGGAAATTTTCTACCTGCGCTGTCGTGCTATCGATCTACCGCAGCAAGGCCGACCACTGCGACAGGCTCACCACCGCAGTGGCAGCGATCACCAGTCCGAGAATCACCCAGGCCTCGCTGAGCGCGTTGGCCGGCGACAGAACGCTCCGGGCGAGAACATTGCTGCCGCCATGCCGGTGTAGTGCATGCCGGTCACCGCTAATCCCATCACCAGGGCCGCGCCCAGGCGCGCGAGGATGCCTGGCCAGCGTTCGCTATCGCGCAGCCAGGTCATGATCAGCAAAGCCGCCGCGCTCGCGCCGAAAGCGATCCCCACCGAGACCCAGAACAGCACGGGCCGATACGTCAGTCCGTCGCCCATGCGCATCGCGTACATGCCGCCGTAATGCATCAGGCACACGCCTGCGGCCATCAGCGCCGAGGCCAGAAGCCACGAACCGACGCGCACGCCGTTCCGAATCACGTAGAAGCCGATGCCGCTCACCAGCACGGCCACGGCCCACGAGCCAAAGGTGATCCATGCATCGAAGGTCACCGGCACGGTCAGCACCAGCGCCACCATGCCCATGAAATGCATGCCCCACACGCCGGTGCCGAAGGCCAGTGCAGCTGCGGCGATCCAGGCCCACTGGTTATCCAGTGCGCGCCGCACACGCGAGGTCATCTCGATGCCGCAATAGCCGGTGAGCGAAGCGATCACGAACGAGTAGGCCACCAGCAGGAGGTCATAGTGCTTGTCCATGCGCGGATTCCTTTGGCTGGAGTGGGGATGCCGGTCGACAGAGCGCTTGAATCAGGCGCCAGCTTCGCTGTCGGCGAAGCGGAAGTACTCCACTTCACCGGCCAGCATCCTGGACTGTTCGAGCAAGGCCTGGCTGGCCTGCCGTACGCCCTGCACCTGGGCGTGATGGCGCCGCGTGCTGGCGTCCATGCGCGTCACGGTGGCGCTGACCTGGCCGACGTCGGCCGCTTGATGTTCGCTGGCGGCGGCGATCTCGGCCATCACGTCGCTGAGCTTGCGTACGCTCAGCGAGATGCGGCGGAAATCCTCGCAGGAGTTCGCCACCAGCTGCGTCCCTTCCGCCACGGTGGCCTGACTCTCGTCGATCAGGCGACGTACTTCGCGCGCGGCTGCGGCGCTGCGCTGCGCGAGCGCCCGCACCTCGCCGGCCACCACCGCGAAACCGCGCCCCTGCTCACCGGCACGCGCCGCTTCGACCGCTGCGTTGAGTGCAAGCAGATTGGTCTGGAACGCAATGCCATCGATCTCGCCGGTGATGTCGGCGATATGGCGGCTGGAGGCATCGATCGCCGCCATCGCGCCGATCATGCGCGCCACGGATTCGCCGCCACGCTCGGCCTGCTCGCGGGCGGACGCGGCCAGGCGGTCCGCCTCGCCTGCGTTGTCGGCGGTACGCCGCACATGCTGCGCCATCTGCTCCATGCTGGCAGCGGTCTCGCCCAGCGAAACGACCTGCTCCTGCATCAGGGCCGCCAGCTCACCGTTGCCGGCGGCCAGTTCGTGCGATGTGGTGTTGACGGCTTCGGCGCTTCCGCGCACGCGCCGGATCACGCTTGATAGATGCTCGTCCATCTCGCGAAATGCCGTGCGCAGGTCACCGATCTCGTCGCCGTAGAGCGTTGGAATGCGATTGTCGAGCCGGCCGCTCGCCACGGTGCGCGCCAGTTCGAGCGCGGAGCGAATACGCGCCGTCACCGAACGCACGAACACGCCGTCGCTGATCACCGCCAGCAGCAGGCCCGCGAGCACCACGCCCAACGCGATATTGCGGATGCGATTGCCTTGCGCGGCCACGGCGACGTGACGTGCATCGGCCACTGACAAGCGATGATCCAGCGCGTTCCGCACGGCCTCGCGCCATGCCCGCAGCAGTGGCAACGCCTCGACCGCCAGGCCCACCTGGGCCGCGCGGTCACCCTTGCCGCGCGCGGTGGCGAGACGTTGTTCCAGGGCATCGAGAGGCTTGGCGAACGCGTCGAACGGCGATGGCGTTGGCGATGCCACGGCACCTTCGACCGCTTCGCCCGGCGATCCTGCTGCCGCTGCCAGCCAGGCGGCCTCGCGCCGGTTCAATGCATCCTGCACACGGCCGAGCTCGCCCAGGGCCAGGACGTCTTCGCGGTATTGGTGCTCCGCGCCACCGTTGGCCTGTTCAATCCCGTAGATTCCGACCAGCCCGATGGCGATCAGGAACAACAACAGCAAGGCCAACCTCGCGCCCATGCGCAGTTTGATGGTGTAGCGAATCATGAGCTCCCCACTCCTGAATCGACGTGGGGCTATCGGCACCGCGACAGCTGGACTTGAGGGAAGCTCGACATGGCGCCGCCTATAGTGTGATTGCAATCACACGATGCTTGCGTCCACACACATGTCCTTCACGTTTCACCGGAGAGCGCCATGCACCACAGCCGCCTAAGCACCCTGGTCATCGATTGCCAGTCCGTCGATCTCAAGCAGGCTGCCGATTTCTGGAGTCAGGCCCTGGGCAAGCCCATCGTCTCCTACGATCAGGACGGCGACGGCAAATATGCCGAGCTGGCTACGCTGGCCGACGAGCCGATCATCCTGCTGCAGCGCGTCGAACATGAGAGCCGCGTGCACCTGGACATCGAGACCGACGATATCGAAGCCGAAGCCTCGCGCCTGGAAAAGCTCGGCGCCAAACGCCTGCAATGCGTGCATGGACGCTGGTGGGTCATGCAGGCGCCGAGCGGGCACCGCTTCTGCGTGGTGAAGAAGCAGCGCGAGCAGTTCGGCCCGCATCTGAATAAATGGGATTGAGCTGTCGCGCCAGCGCGACTCAGCGTCTGCGGCCCCAGACGGCAGCGCGCACGAACAGCGCGACCACCAGCGCCACGACGCAGGCGCCATAGCCGTAAAGAGCCGGCAGTACCTGCTGCCAGATGGCGCCGCTGGACGGGCCGAACTGGCCGACCGCCGGTACCGTCGCCGCCTCGAAGCCCAGCACCGCCGCCTGCACCGCCAGCAACGCGGCCAGCAGCAGCGCGACCACGTCGAACACGCGCCTGCCGCGCGTGCGCGGCAGGCTCTTGGGATAGGTCCAGTAGGCCCAGGCCAGGATCAGCAGCCAGGGAGCCAGCAGCAGGATGGCGAGGTAACGCATCGGTCAGTCACTCCAGGTGGCTGGCCGCGCGATCACTCCTGCGCGGCGAGCTGGTCCAGTGCCTCGCGCAGACGCGCCAGGGCTTCGTCACGTGCCTGTTCGTCGCGGTATTCCGGCGTGCTGCCGACGTACTCACCGTCCAGTTCCAGGTTCAGTGCGCGCGGCTGCACCTGCAGCACGGCGGCCGTGGCCCCCGGCCCCTTCAGACGCTTCTGGAACACGCCGGCCGCCTTGGGGTCGGCGAACGGTTTGGACAACAACAGCTCTTCGCCATCGGCGGCGAGCAGGCGGAAGCGGAAGCTACCATCCGTCTCGCGGAAACTGGCGAAGCGCGGCAATTTGCCCGCCTTGCTCTCCGGCTTGGCGGCCGCCGGCGAGGCGGCGGCCACAGCGCCCGAACGCAGGCCGATGGCATCGCGCAGCTCGGCTATCTTCGGCGCGGCGATCAGGCGCGCCTTGCGCGCACCTTCCCGCAGGATCGCCTCGATCCGGTCCGGCCGCGCAATCAGCTCGTCGTAGCGCTCGCGCATCGGCGCGACGTCCGCCTCGATGCGTTCGAACAGCACCTGCTTGGCCTCGCCCCAGCCGATGCCGTCCAGCAGCGCCTGACGGAACGCGCCGGCCTCCGTCTCGGTGGCGAAGGCGCGGAAGATGGTGAACAGGGAGGAGCTATCCGGATCCTTCGGCTCGCCCGGCAGGCGCGAGTCGGTGACGATGCGCATGATGCTGTCGCGCAGATGCTTCTGCCCGCCGGCGAACAAGGGAATGGTGTTGTCGTAGCTCTTGGACATCTTGCGGCCGTCCAGGCCCGGCAAGGTGGCCACCTGTTCCTCGATCACCACTTCCGGCAGCACGAAGTAGTCGTTGCCGTAGATGTGGTTGAAACGCTGCGCGATATCGCGCGCCATTTCGATGTGCTGGATCTGATCGCGCCCCACCGGCACCTTGTGCGCATTGAAGGCGAGGATGTCCGCCGCCATCAGCACCGGATACATGTACAGGCCGGCCGTGACGCCCGCGTCGGCGTCTTCTCCCGCTTCGGTGTTCTTGTCCACGGCGGCCTTGTAGGCATGCGCGCGGTTGAGTAGGCCTTTGGCGGTGACGCAGGTGAGGAACCAGGTCAGTTCCGGAATTTCCGGGATGTCCGACTGCCGATAGAAGGTCACGCGATCCGGATCGAGGCCGGCGGCCAGCCACGTGGCGGCGATCTCCAGGCGCGAGCGTTCGATGCGTGCCGGATCGTCGCTCTTGATCAGCGCGTGGTAGTCGGCCATGAAGTAGAACGCATCCACGTCCGGACGCAGGCTGGCGGCCACCGCCGGTCGGATCGCGCCGACGTAGTTGCCAAGGTGCGGCGTGCCGGTGGTGGTGATGCCGGTCAGTACACGGGTTTGCATGAGTCTTCTGCTTGTTCTGGTTTTTGACGTGGCTCAGCGGATCAAGGTCGACTTGCCGAACATCGATTCCACCAGGTCCACCGCCAGTTTGGCGGTCTGGTTGCGCTTGTCGAAGGCCGGGTTGAGCTCGACGATGTCCAGCGAGGCGAGGCGGCCGGTGTCGGCGATCATCTCCATGCACAGCTGCGCTTCGCGGTAATTCGGGCCGCCGCGCACCGTGGTGCCGACGCCAGGCGCAATGCTCGGATCGAGGAAATCGACGTCGAAGCTCACATGCAGGTGCGTGTTGTCGTCCACGCCCTCGAGTGCTTCCTCCATCACCCGCTTCATCCCCAGCTCGTCGATGCGGCGCATGTCGTAGATATGCACCTTGGCCTCGCGCACGAGGCGCTTTTCGCCATCGTCCACCGAGCGGATGCCGATCTGGCGAAACGCCTGCGGCGTGGCGGCGGGCGACGTACCGCCGAGATGGGTGAGCTCATCCGGCCCCATGCCGCACAGGCAGGCCACTGGCATGCCGTGGATGTTGCCCGAAGGGGTGATCTGCGCGGTGTTGAAATCGGCGTGCGCATCCAGCCACAGCACGCGCAGCTCCTTGCCCCGCTCGCGGCAATGACGGGCTACCGCGGTGATCGAGCCGATCGCCAGGCAGTGATCGCCGCCGAGCATCACCGGCAGGCGGCCGGCTTGCAGCTCGGCGTAGGTGGCCTCGTACACGGCGCGATTCCACTCCACCACACCGGCGAGGTGTCGATAACCCGCGTGCGGCGGTTGCCACGGATTGAGCGGCCCCTGCAGATTGCCGCGGTCGACGACGTCCAATCCGCGCGCGGCCAGGCGCGCTACCAGATTAGCCACGCGCAGGGCCTCCGGCCCCATCGAGGCACCGCGGTGCCCCGCTCCGATATCGGTGGGCGCACCGATCAGCGATACAGCCTGATTACCCATGCTTCCTCGGTCGTTGCTTGATTTTTTCAGGGATGGGATGCGCCTTCGCGCACCAGCGGCAGCTGCTGTTCTCGCCAGGCTTTGATGCTGCCGTCCAGGAGACGCACGTGGCCGTAGCCGCGCTCCTCGAGCAGTGCCTGCGCCTTCGCCGCGCGGCGCCCGGAGGCGCAATAGAGCACGATCTCGCGGTCGCGGGGCACGCCCAGCGCGGTGTAGCGCTCGGCCAGCTGCTCCACCGGGATGTTGAGCGCGCCGACGATATGGCCTTCGCGGTATTCGTCCGCGTGGCGCACGTCCACCAGCAGCGGGGCCTGGCCCGTCTGCTGCAATGCCACCAGACGGGCAGGAAGCAGTGGCGCATCGCCCGCCATGACCGGACCGGCGGCAAGGCCGGCGGCGGCGAATGCCACGCGCCAAGCCCATGTCCTTCCGATCAAAGGCATGGCGAGACGAGGCGAACGATGGTCATGGCGAGTCATGGCGTTTCGCGAAAGCGTGAAGATGAACGTGATGGTTCGGCCAAGTCTACAAGAAGGCTCCCTGGCGTTCCCCGCGACGAAAGGGGGATGACTCAGGATCCGGCCCACGGCCGCCACGGCTGCCCGGATTGGGCGAACCAGGCTTCCAGCGCGAAGCTGGCCCGCCGGCCCAGCGCCGCGGCATGCTGCGCCAGCCAGCGCTCGGCGGTATCCCAGCCGAGGTCGTGCAGGGCCCGAAGCTGGTTGGAGCGCGTATCGGCGGCGGAATGCCCCAGCGCGGCGAGCCCTTCGTCAGGCGCGAGCAGATGCAGCCGCAAGTCGCGCAGCCGACGCTCCGCTGGCGAGGGCCACAGGTGGCGCGCAGCGCGTTCGCGGGCCAGGGCGAGGTCGCGCAGCTCGCGTGAGAACGCCGCGCCAAAAGAAAGCTCCGCCGACAGCATCGCCGCCTCGCGCGCGTTGCGCGGCATCGCGCGGCGTTGCAGCGGCTGCAGCAGCACGCACAGCAGATCGTCACCACCTTCGCCCAGCAGCGGTTCGAGCGCCGGATTGCCGGCGAAACCACCGTCCCAGTACGCCTCGCCGTCGATATCCGTCGGCGGAAACCACGGTGGCAGGCTCGCCGAGGCGAGCAAGGCGTCGTGGCTGAGGCGCGCGCCATCGAACACGACGAGGGCGCCGTCACGCATGCGCGTGGCCGCCACATGCAGCGCGACCGGTCCGTGCCGCAAGGTCTCGATATCGAAGAACTCCTCCACCACTGGACGCAGCGGATTGACGCCGCCATGGGCTCCCGCGGCCGCGGGAGGCCATGGCAGGGCATCGCCGAACAGCCGCGATTGCGCCTGCCACCAGTCGGCGATCGCGTTGCGTCCGCCCAATCCTTGCCAGAACGCATCCAGCGATGCCCGCGCGCCTTCGGCACCGCCACGGGCCCAGCCTTGCGCCAAGGCCGCTGCGTTCATGGCACCACTGCTGGTGCCGCACACGGCCTCGACGTTCAGTCCCGGCCATTGCAGCAGGCGATCCAGCGCGCCCCACGTAAAAGCGCCATGGGCTCCGCCCCCTTGCAGGGCGAGCTTGAGCGTGACCGTATCGGCGGCATTGGTGCGTTGCACCACCCGATCTTCGAAGGAGCGCTCGTAAACCGTCAAGGGCGGCGTGAACGTCTCATAGCCCGTGCACGCTGAGGCGATAGCGGTCCCTGCCGTCCTCCTTGGCTTTGTACAGCGCTTCGTCCGCGCATTGCATCAACTCGTCCAACGAAGCCGGATCGCGACACAGCGCGGCGCCGACGCTGAGACTCGCCTGGATACGGGTCGCGTCCAGCGCGATCGAGGCGCTCATCGCTTCGACCACCTTGCCCGCCAGCGCTTCGGCGGCATAGGTGGCATCCACGTCGTCGCAGAGGATGACGAACTCGTCGCCGCCCAGCCGCGCGACCAGATCCGACTTGCGCACCGAAGATTTGAGTCGCCGCGCCACTTCGCGCAACACGGCGTCGCCCGCGGCGTGCCCGTGCCCGTCGTTGATCTGCTTGAAGTAGTCCACGTCCACCAACATCAGCAACATCGGCGAACGCGTGATGGATGCGCGTTCGAGCGCCGCCTGCGCGCACTCGGTGAAGTAGCGGCGATTGGCCAGATTGGTGAGCGTGTCGTAATGGGCCAGGAAGGACAGCTTCTGCTCGGCCAGCTTGATTCGCGTGACATCGGTGGTGAAGGCGTAGAAGCCCGTGCTCTCGCCCATCGCGGAGGTCGCCGGCAGGTACGTGGCCTGCAAATGAAAGTGGCGGCCGTCGCGATCCAGTTCATACTCGAAGGTCGTCTCCCTGCCCTGCAACGCCGCGGCGATGTGCGGCTTGAGCAAGCCATACAACTGCGGTCCGTGCACCTCGCGCACCGAACGCCCGGCCATCACCTCCGGTGCCTGGCCGGTGATTTCCCGTGCATAGCCGTTGACGAACAGGTAGTGCTCGTCTGCGTCGACATGCGCGATCAGGGCCGGCACCCGGTCAGTGATGGTGCGCAGCCGCTTTTCGGTGTCGGCGAGCGCTTCCTCAGCGAGCACGCTTTCGGTGATGTCGCGGCCGGTATAGATCAGCTCCATCTCACCGGCGTGGTCGGGACTGGGGGCGACGCGCACCAGCGCCTCGATCCATACGTAGTGGCCCTTGCGGTGCTGCAGGCGATAACGCGTAGTCGACACCTTGCCGGTGCTCCACATCAGGTCCATGGCCGTAGCCACGCGCGCGCGGTCGTCCGGATGGACCAGGTCGGGGCGCGGCAGCATGAACTCGCCCGGCTCCCAGCCGAGCAGATCCTTGATGGACGGCGAAACGTAGCGCCGTGCACCATCCCGTGCGATGCGCATCACCAGATCGCCGGCATAGTCGGCCAGCAGGCGATAGCGCACCTCACTTTCACGCATGCGCCGCGCGAAGCGCCGGCGATCGGCCTGCCCCAGCGCCACCGGCACCGCGACCAGGCACACCACGCCAAGGAATACCTGTCCCAGGACGGCGCGCTCGACCGAGCCGGCGCCGGGAATGAGATTCAGCGGGCCCTGGCCGGTCGACATGGCGACGTTCGCGATCAGGGTGACCGCCGCCACGCCAAGCACCAGCCCGGGAAAACGGTGACGCATCACCACATACAGCAGCGGTGCGAACACCACGAACAGCAACGGATAGCGCGACTGCATGAACACCGCGATGGTGATCGCGCCCAGCAGGACCATGTCGCGCAGGAACACCAGCCTCCGGCGTGGAGGACCAAGCATGCGCGAACGCTGGATGAGCACCACCAGGGTAAGCGTGGCGATGATCACCATGCCCAGCAGGTGCGCGCGGAACCACCAGTCGGCGGTCTCCCAGAACGGCGTATCGGTCGCGGCGTAGAGCACGAAGGCGGCAAGCAGCGCGGAAACCAGCGAAGCCACCAAAGTGGAAGCCATCGCCACTTGCCCGAGGCGCAGGAAGGGTGTGTCGTCCTGGATGCGCGGAAAGAATCGCCGCACGCCGTGGGCAACGATCACCACCTCGATGCCGTTCACCAGGCCGAGCAGGACACTGGAGACCAGCGGATCGCGCAACAGCAACAGCCTGCCGATCAGGTAACCCAGGTAGGCCGTCGCCAGATAGAGCGGCCAGCGATCGCTGGCCACGCGCAGCAGCGTCCCCACCACCACGCCATTGGCGATCCACATGGTCACCGTGCTGCCGGTCTGGCGCGTGAGCAGCAGCGAATAAGCCGTAGCCACGAGCACGGCGACGAGCAGCGCCGAGGCCTCCCCCCAGCGCATCCAACGCGGCTCCCGTCGTCCTTGCTCTGCCTGCGGCATCACGGCTCCCGTCGAACCAGGGCGTGCTTTCCTCACTGCATGCCGATGCTTATAGCCAGCAGCCGCTGAAAAAAATGTGGACTGTTCGCCGTTGCAGGCAGCGCGCGAAACACTGTGCCATGGAAACGCAAAATCCCGCCGGAGCGGGATTTCGGGAAACGGCTGGTGCCGACAGTCTGACTCGAACAGACGACCTACCGCTTACAAGGCGGTTGCTCTACCAACTGAGCTATGCCGGCGAGGGACGCGCAGTCTAGCAGGTCACCCCCGCCGCCTGCAGGCGCAAGGCGCGGCGATCAGAAGCATCCAGTGCTGTGCGAGCCCACGCCGGCGCTGTTGCGCAGGCGGCTGCGCCAGTCGAAGCGCGCGCCGTCGGCGACGGCCAGATCCAGCCAGTACTCGGGCACGGTCTCGGTGCGCTCGATCATCTGCGCGGGGAAACCGGCGGCCACCACTTCATCGCGCCGCTTGCGCGCATTCGCCGGGTCCTTGAACAGGCCCAGGGAGATGGTATTCGGCTGCCCGCCGGAGCCAACCACGAAATAGTCGCCGATGTTCGCCGCACTGAGCCGCCGCGCCTGCGCCAGCGCCTGCTCGCGACTGGCGCTGGCCGGCAGATAAACCCACCAGCCACGGGTCTGCGTGGTCTGTTCCTGGCGCGAGCGCATGCGTGTGGCCTGCGCCGAAAGCGCGTTGCGCGCGCTGTGCAGATCCACCGGCGTGGCGAAAGGACCGATGGAAATGCAGGTGTAGCTGGTGGGACGCGAAGGATTGGCGGCCTCCGGCACGGCCGCCTTCGTTGCCGGCGCTTCCTGGCGGGATGGCGCGGAGGCCACCGGGGCGGGAGCGGGTGCCGTGCCCACACTGGCCGGCACGCTGGCCGGCGGTGCGGGTCGTTCGGTCAGCAGGTGCAGCGTCGGTACGTCCGGATCGCTGGCGCTGCGGCCGTGCGCATCGTCCTGACCCAGCCATAGCCACGCACCGACGGCAATGTTGAGCGCGACCAGCAAGACCAACAACAGGCGCAGAACCATTCAAGACCTACACGGGCACGAGGGACGAAGGAAACGCGCCATTCTAGAGAGAGCGGGTGGGCGCGGGATGCGTATCAGCCCACACCGCCAGCCCGTGCAGCACGCCGTCCTCGGCCAATTGCGCCGGCAGGTCCAGCAGCGGCAGCAGGGCCTGCGCATCGCCGCCGCCCAGACGCAGCGACGGCGCGCCACCCAGCGCGGGCGCCATACGCCGGGCGAAGCGCTCGATGAGCGCTGCGGCCGCCTGCCAGCAACCGGAGGCCACGGCATCGGCCGTGTTGTCCGCCACGTCGAGCACTTCGCCGGCCCGCTCCGGCCGGACCCGCGCCGTGGCGCCCACCAGCGATTGCTGCATGAGCTGCGGCCCCGGCGCGATCAAGCCGCCCAGATGGCGGCCATCGGCGGCGAGCGCGTCGAGCGTCAGCGCAGTGCCGACACCGGCGAGCACGCAGGGCGCATGCCCTGCCGCGTACGCGGCAACCATGGCGAGAAAACGATCCACGCCCAGCCGCTGCGGTTCCGCGTAAGCGCTGCGCACACCGCAGCCCTCGGCCGGCGTGCGCAACCAGAAGGTGGCATGCGTCCAAGCTTCCTGCACCGCGCCGGCCACGTGCGATTCGCGCGCGAGGTCGACCACCGAAGCGCCCAATACAGCTTCCGGCGCCGGCATGCCGCGCCAGGCATCGCGCAAGACCGCACGGACGTCTTCGTCCCAGGCCACCGCACCACGCGCGTGCCATGCATCGCCCTGACGCATCGCCCACTTCAGGCGCGTATTACCCAGGTCCAGCAGCAGCTTCATGCGCGGCGCACCGTGACATCGGCGCTATCGATCCGGTGCAGTCCGTCGGCGGCAGTCACCAGCAGCGCGCCGCGCTCGTCCACGCCGGCTCCGATGCCTTCGAGTGTCCCTTGCGCGCCCTGCACGCGCAGCGGCGCGTTCTTGAGCAGGTCGTGGCGGGCGTAATCCTCGACGAAGCCGGCGAAGCCTTCGCGCTCGAAGCGATCGAGCCCATCGACAAGCGCGGCGATCAGCGCCGCCGCCACGGCGTTGCGATCGGGCGGCGTGCCGTCGGTCAGCGACGACAAGTCGCAGCTGGGCTGCCCGGCCTGTTCGCGCAGGGCATCGGTCAGGCACAGGTTGAGGCCGATGCCGATCACTGCCGCGCAAGGCCCCTGATACTCCCCGCTGAGCTCGACCAGGATGCCGGCCAGCTTGCCGCCGCGCGCCAATACGTCATTGGGCCACTTGAGCCCGGCGTCGGCGATGCACAGCGATTCGAGCGCATGGAGCAGGATCACGCCGACCGCCAGCGACAGGCCCGACAACGCGGCAAAACCCGCATCGAAGCGCTTGAAGCAGGACAGGTACAGATTGAGTCCCGGCGGCGACAGCCAGCTACGCCCACGGCGCCCGCGGCCGGCGCTCTGGGTCTCGGCGATCACCACGCTCAGGTCCGGCAGCGTGGCGCTGCGCCGTTGCAGTTCGCTGGAGGTGGAGTCGAGCTCCCAATGCACCTCCAGCTCGCCAAGGCGCTTGCGCAGCGGCTCTGGCACGCCAGCCCGGATAGGCCGGGCGTCGAGCATCTGCAAAGGCCAGGGCAGCCGGTAGCCGGCCGCGCCGCGCGCCTCGATCGGCACGCCACGGGCACGCAGGGCCTGAATCTGTTTCCAGATGGCCGCACGCGTCACGCCGCCCTGTTCGGCCAGGCGCTCGCCGGAGAGCGGCTCCCCCGACGCCAACAGGGCAAGCAGTTGCTGCGCCTGCATCAGCGCGGACCGTCGACGAATGGCGCCCGGCGGGCGGAAACGGCCGCCGGGGAGGAAGAAATCGCATGCATTGGGCCATCTTAGAGCCTGCGCCTGACGTCGAGTAGCGGCCGACGCACCGCCCGGCCTAGTACTTGTGGGACTGGTGCAGGGCACCCTTGCCGGTCCTGGCACTGGCGTCACGTTCACGATTCTGAGAGGATCGGACCCTTGGCTTGCGGATCAAGGGGTTGAGCCGCCATGGGCATCAGGCAGTTCCTGTTCGCGTGTGTTCTCTGCGTCGGCGGCATCGGTGCCGCATCGGCCATGGAGGCCGATACCCAGGAATTGGGCTCCCTGCAGCGCGGCGCCGACGGCGCCGTCAGCCATGACGTCAGCGGCAACGGCAGCGATGCGCTCGGCGTTCCGCACGACAACAGCACGCAGAGCGCTCCGGCCTCCGGCTCCTCCAGCGAGAACTGCCCGCCCGGCGGCGGCGGTTCCTCCGCCACGCAACGCAGCCGCCGCATCAGCCTGGGCTGGCAGTCGTTGCTGCCGGGCTCCATCCAGTAAGCCGTTCTCGTGGTGGGGGCGTGGTGGCGACAGTGGCTGTCGCGCTTTGACCCGCCGCCGGTTCCCGACCCGCTCTGGCGCCGCGCCCTGGCCGTATGTCCGCTGGCGCGCCGTCTCGATGAAGACCGCCAGAACCTGCTGCGCCGCCTCGCCGCCCAATTCCTCGCGCGCAAGCGCTTCCACCCGCTCGCCGGGGCGGAGCTGGACGACCGTCTGCGCCTGCTGATCGCTTTGCAAGCCTGCCTGCCGGCGCTGCAGCAGGGGGCCGGCGGGCTGCGCGGCTGGCGCGAAATCCTGGTCTATCCAGGCGAATTCAAGGTGCGTCGCAGCCACCACGATGAACACAGCGGCGTGGTCAGCGAGGCAGATGACGTACTGATCGGCGAAGCCTGGGAGCGCGGCCCGCTGATCCTGTCCCTGGCCGACGTGCAGCTGGACCTCGAGCAACCGTGGGATGGCTATAACGTGGTCGTGCACGAAATGGCGCACAAGTTCGACATGCTCGACGGCGCGCCGGACGGCGTGCCGCCGCTGCCCGAATACATCCGCCGGCGCGACTGGATCGTGGCCTTCCAGCGCGCCTACGACAACCTGTCGGACGAAGTGGCGCGCGGGCGCGACACGCTGATCGACGCCTACGCGGCCGAAGGCCCTGACGAATTCTTCGCGGTGACGAGCGAGCTGCACTGGTCGCAGCCAGGCGTGCTGCGCCGGGCCGACGCCCCCGTGGCGGCGCTGCTCGACGCCTATTACGGCCCCTCGCCCGCACCGCTGTGACTCAGCCCGGCGGCAAGCGCACGCTGAAGCGGGCGCCGCCGAATTCCGGCGAATGATCCACGCTCAACTCACCGCGGTAGGCCTTGATGATGTCCTGCACGATCGACAGGCCGATGCCGTGCCCCTGCACGCGCTCGTCGCCGCGTACGCCGCGCTGCAGGACCTTCTCGATCTTGTCGTCGTCGATGCCCGGGCCGTCGTCTTCCACGCTGATCCACAGCCCCGGGCGCTGACGGCCGGCGACCGGTTCCATCTTCACCACCAGCAGCACGCGGTGGCCTGCCCACTTGAAGGCGTTCTCCAGCAGGTTGCCCAGCAGTTCGAGCAGGTCGCCCTGCTCGCCGTAAAAAGCGGCGCCCTCTTCGATGTCGAACTCGCACAGCACGTTCTTCGCCGCGTAGACCTTTTCCAGGCTCTGCACCAGGTCTTCCGCGTGGCCGGCGATCGGGATCGCGCTCGCGAACGTCTGGCGTCCGGTGGTGGCGGCACGGGCCAGCTGGTAGGCCACCAGCTCGTCCATGCGGCGCACCTGGTCGAGCACGTCGTTACGCAGCGGCGAGAGGCTGCCGTCGGTGGATTCCAACCGCGAGCGAATCACCGCCAGCGGCGTCTTCAGGCTATGCGCGAGATCCGCCAGCGTGTTGCGGTAACGCGTGCGCTGCTCGCGCTCGCTGTCGATGAAGGCATTGATGCGCTCGGTGAGGCCGGTCAGTTCCAGCGGATAGCGACTGTCGAGTTGCTCGGCGTCGCCGCGCTCCACGCGGCTCATGTCGTGCGCCACCTTGCGCAACGGGGTGAGGCTCCAGCGCAGCAGCAGCAATTGCAGCAGGATCAGCATCACGCCCAGCGAGGCCAGCCAGAAGATCAGGCTGCGCCGGAACACCGCGTTCTGGCCTTCGAGCTGGTCCTCCGCCTGCGCCACCATGAAGGTGACTTTCACCGATTTCCTTTCCGAGGTATCCAGCACCACGCCGTAGGCGTAGTAGTAGAGTCGCCCCATGCGCGTGTCGATCGGCCCGACGAACTGGCCCTGGCCGGGATCGAGATGCTTGAGGAAGGGGAAATCGCGGCCGATCGCCGAAGGCGATTTCAGCGTCGCGCCATTCTCGCCCAGCGCGAGCGCATACAGGCCCGAGCCCGGCTGGGAAAAGCGCGGGTCAGGCGGAGTATCGGGCAGCAGCACTTTGCCGTTGCGCCCGACTTCGGTGCCGGCAAGGTAGGCGACGAGGAAATTCGTCAGGCGGTCCTGCAGTTCCTTCTGCGCGGTTTCGGCGCTGGTGCGGGAGAGCGTGAGGCCTACGACACCCAGGAAGGCTGCCAGCACGAAGCCGGTGGCCAGCGCCGCTCGCGCCGCCAGCGAGAACGGGCGGCGCGGCTGGTCGGGATCATTCGCCTTCGTTTTCGCTGCGGGGGATGGCAAAGCGGTATCCGCGTCCACGTACCGTCTCGATGGGCTTGAGGGTGCCTTCCGGGTCGAGCTTCCTGCGCAGACGGCCGATGAAGACCTCCAGCACATTGGAGTCGCGGTCGAAGTCCTGCTGGTAGATGTGCTCGGTCAGGTCCGCCTTGGAGACCAGCTCACCCGCGTGCAACATCAGGTATTCCAGCACTTTGTACTCATAGCTGGTGAGGTCCACGAGCTTGCCTTCCACCGACACGGTCTGCGCGGTGGTGTCCAGCTTGATCGGGCCACAGGCCAGCACCGGCTTGGACCAGCCGCTGGCGCGGCGCACCAGCGCGTTGATGCGCGCCAGCAGCTCCTCGACGTGGAACGGCTTGACCAGATAGTCGTCGGCTCCGTGCTTGAGGCCTTCGACCTTGTCCTGCCAGCTGCCGCGCGCGGTAAGGATCAGGATGGGGTAGCGCTGCCCGGCTTCGCGCAGCGCCTTGACCAGGTCCATGCCCGACATCTTGGGCAGCCCCAGGTCGATGATGGCCAGATCAAACGGCACTTCACGGCCAAGGTACATGCCCTCTTCGCCGTCCTGCGCCGCATCGACAGCAAAGCCGTCGCGCTTCAGGCGTGCGGCGAGCGTCTCGCGCAGCGGCGCCTCGTCCTCTACCAGAAGGATGCGCATCAGTGTTTCTCCTTATTGCCCTCGCCATTGCCGGCCGGGCTCTTGGTTGAATCCGAGGAAGCCGGAGCCTTGCCCGCTTCCGTGTTCAGGGTAATCACGCGTACGTGCCCGGAGGGGGTGAGCACCTTGATGCGGTGCTCGAACGCATTACGGCCGCGCTGCACGGTACTGGCCGACAGCACTTTGCCCCCGGTCTCCTGCTGCACCTTGTTGACCGCCTGCTCGAGCGTCATGGCCGGCTCCAGCGCCTGCGCGGCCACCGAAATGGTCGTCAGGAGCAACAAAAGAGCCGATATGCGCAAAATTGTCTTCATTTCGCCAACAAAACCCCGGGGAACGGAGGCTATCCTCGTTCAGACTATGGAACCGGGCCTGAATACTGACCCGATCGCCCCCGGCTGTCACGCCGCTACAGGCCGCCTGGACAGCATGGCCCGCTCCAGCAAGGCCCAGCCCGCTCCCGGCAGATGGGCCTCCTCGCTGAGGAGGCGGCGGAATCCGCGCGCACCCGGCTCGCCCTGGTAGAGCCCGAGCAGGTGGCGGGTGATGTGCTTGAGCGCGGTGCCGCGGGCCAGTTCCGCCTCGATGTAGGGGCGCATGTGCCGCAGCACGTCCTCGCGCTCTGGCAGCGGCTCGCCGTAAAGCGCTGCCTCCACCCGGGCCAGCACGTAGGGATCGTGGTAAGCCGCGCGGCCGAGCATCACGCCATCGACATGGACCAGATGGGCCTGCACCTGCTCGGCGGTGGTGATACCGCCATTGATGACGATGGCAAGTTGAGGGAATTCGCGCTTCAGTCGGTAGACGCGCTCGTAGTCCAGCGGCGGGATCTCGCGGTTTTCCTTCGGGCTCAGCCCCTGCAGCCACGCCTTGCGCGCATGCACCACCAGTATCTCCACGCCCGCGCCGATCATGGTCTCGGTGAAATGCTGCAGGTCGGCGTACTCGTCCTGGTCGTCCACGCCGATGCGGCACTTCACCGTCACCGGCACGTCCACCGCATCGCGCATGGCCTTCACGCAATCGCCCACCAGCACTGGCTCACGCATCAGGCAGGCACCGAACTTGCCCGATTGCACCCGATCGGACGGACAGCCCACGTTGAGGTTGATCTCGTCATACCCCGCCTCCGCGCCATGACGCGCGGCCTGCGCCAGCTCCACCGGATCGCTGCCACCCAACTGCAACGCCACCGGATGCTCCTGCTGGCTGTGCTCCAGCAACCGCAACTGCTTGCCGCGCACCAACGCAGCGCTGGTCACCATCTCGGTGTACAGACGGGCGTGAGGGGAAAGCAGGCGATGGAAGTACCGACAGTGACGGTCGGTCCAGTCCATCATGGGGGCGACCGAGAGGCGGAAATCGGAGGGGGCGAGGGTTTGCATGGGGATATTCTAGCTGCCCCGTGTGCTGGTCGTTTTCGGACCGCCCATCTAGTGAGTCCGCCTTCGCCAGTAACTTAATGACTCACGCCCCCATTTCGCGTAGGCGACGTAGGGCGGAAATCCACTTGGTCGCTCGCTGAGCGCACATATCAACTGCGGCATGTGGCTAAAGAGCCAATGCCATCGATCCCTGTGATCATTGTCACCGCATGCAATAGCAACGGTGAGCAGCACTCACACAACGCTTCGTAATTATTCCGCGGACGTGCAAACACCAATAATCTGCAGGATGTCGGCAGCGACCTGATCGGTGGAGAGTTCAGCTGACCGGACCTATCGTGTTTGCATATATGGCTTTCCAGGCGCCGGTCATTTCGTGCCTCGCGAAGCGCCACAGGCTTTTGCTGAAGCGGTTCTCAAGATAGTGGCGTGTCGAGGCTGATGTTGACTGAACACAGATGGCACGCATCGTGAGTTCGTTACCATGCCCTTCGCCAGAACAGACTTCTCGAGATCCACTACGAAACCGGAGGTGATCCGACGACTTCAGCGGTGTTGCTGCTGCACGGATGGCCTGACGATGTGCGTGGCTGGAGAGGCATCACGCCGGTGCTTGAAAGTGACGATTGTTGGTGGATCGCGCCCTGGCTCAGAGGATGCGGACCGACTCGCTTTCTTTCGGATACGACCCTGCGCGATGGTCGAACCGAGGCCCTGGCGCAAGATGCGATTGACCTTATGGATAGCCTGGGCATCGAGCGCTTCTCCGTGATAGGACACGACTGGGGTGCACGCGCCGCATATGCACTCGCCGCGTTGATTCCCCACCGCCTCCTCTCGATCGCCTCGATTTCGTTGGCCTACGCACCACGCGGCGCGTTCGTCGTTCCGGCATTTCGGCATTTCGGCAATCGCGTGCGTGGTGGTATCAGTGGTTCATGTCGGTCGATAAGGGGGCTGAAGCTGTAGCGAAGGACCCCAAAGAATTCGCGAAACTGCAGTGGGAGACTTGGAGTCCGCCGGGATGGTTCGACGAGGCCGAATTCGAAGCGACCGCGCGGAGCTTCGAAAACCCGGACTGGCTCGCCATTACCTTGAACGGCTATCGCAGTCGTTGGCGAGATGATGAAGTGCGGGATTCGCGATACCTCGAACTTTCGCGCCGGATCGCGGCAGTGGAACAACTCGGCGTGCCGACACTCCTGATCCAGGGGGCAGCCGATGGCACTGTCCTGGCGTCAAGCCCCGAAGGCCAGGAGAAATGGTTCAGCCGCGGCTATCAGCGCATCGTATTGGACGGCATCGGCCATTTCCCGACACGCGAAGCGGCAGATGTCGTCGGATGCAGGCTCTTGTCTCACATTCGGGAACATGGTTGAGCTCTCCCCTTGGAGCAGGGCTTCTTTGCCACTCCCTCGCCGAACGAGGTGATGTTGCTTAAGGCTGAGATCTCGGCAAGGCGCTCACGCTTGACGCCCCGTCCCGACTTAACGCCACTGGTCCCGTTTCACGCCAAGACTGGGGCTTTTAGTCTGGCGCGGCTAGCCTTCTCGCGACTCCGACTTCATTGGCGGCTTGGTCGCCGCCCCCGCCTTTTTCATCCCCGAAATGGGGGTAAAGAACCCGACAGCGGCGATGATCCATCCAAGCAACGTGACTGCATATCCAAGCTTGTGCGCACCAAGGAGAGCGAGAGCAAAGCCGGCTCCAGCCATCGCAAAGCCAACGATACCGATGCGCACGCCGAGGAAACCTTTATCGGTGAAGATGATCTTCAAATCGAAGTCTTCATCGATCATCAAGTCTCTCCGTCCGCTCTGTCTACGCCTAAGGAGGGGTTCCGGCTCACGTCCGAGAGAATTGGACGCTCCTCAGCTTTGCAAAGCCGCCCGGAGACTGGTTGCCAACGCTACTCGCTCTTCAGGGGCGTAAGGCATCTTCTGTCCCGCATACAGCCCGTCATTCGAGTAGCGCGGAAATACATGAAGATGGTAGTGCCACACATCCTGATTACCGGCCGGACCGTTGTGTTGGCGAGTGGAGATTCCCTCGCACCCAAAGGCATTCCGCATAGCGTGCGCCAAGCGACGCGTGGCACGAAAGAAGTCGCTGCCGAGATCGTCAGGGATGTCCAGCACATTCTCATAGTGGCTCCGAGGTACGACCAGGCAGTTGCCTTTTATGCCGCCGTAGTGATGAGTCGGAACCAGGGCGAACACGTTGGCGTCCATCAGGACAACGGCTGACTCTGGAGCTGGCGATGGAAGCGTTCCAGCAATACCGCAGAACGGGCACTCGTACCCGGGTGGAGCATTTTTCATTACGCCAATCCCCTTAAAAAACCGCCGCATCATCCCAGCCATAGCCACCTTGGCTCAAAAAGCGGACGCCTCCATCATGCCGCATGCGGCTCAATGCCGAGCAGGAATAAGAACGGGCTAAGGTTCGCTTCCCATGGATCGGAGATCAACCTTAGCCCGCCTCGCTGCTCGCTGATTCTGGGTATGCGGGCGTTGCCTGAAAGCGCGCAGCTCACAACCTCATTAGCCCGGCAAGCTGACCACCGGCCTGAAGCCGCCAAAGATCATGCGCTTGCCATCGAAAGGACAATCGGCCGCGGCCTCCATGCGTGGATCTTTCATGAATTTCGCCATGCCGGCGTCGCGAGTGGCCTTGTCGGGCCATTCCACCCACGAGAAAACCACGGATTCATCCTGCTTCGCCTGCACGGCGCGGCTGAAATCGGTGAGCTTGCCGTCGGGCACATCGTCGCCCCAGCACTCCACCACTCGGGTGGCGCCATACTCCACGAAAATGGCGTCGAAGGTACTGGCGTGCGCGATGAATTTCTCGCGGTTGGCATTGGGTACGGCGATCACGAAACCGTCGATATAGGACATGTTTGTTTCCTTGACGTGAAGGGTGACCCGGGATGGTCACCTCTACGCAGGCGACGAATGAGCGACGGCAGGATCGACACGGACCTCCGGAGAAACCTTCCGCCATGGATCGCCGCCCTGCTCGCGATGCAACATGTCCGAGGTTTCATCCGCTCTTCCAGCGCGGCGCCTTCGTAACCAGCTGACAACCGGGCGCACAACCAGATGAAGTAGCGTGCCATGCGAGAACGGTACGAGCTGACGGGCAAAGCGTCTCCGCTGTTCGCCTCGCAATGCACCTGTAGAAAGGCACAGATCACGGGGTAACGAAGCGCTGTTAGAAGCGAGCCCTTTGCCTCGGCGTCCCCAGGCATCCCCCTGCCCGACGAGAACGGACACTGCACCCTTCGCCGTGACTTTCGACTCCTTATCGGCCCCGTCCGCTTCTGCAAAAATCCAGCCATGCCCCCCTCCATCGAATGCCGTCTCCCGCTGTTCGAATCCCAAACCCCGGCCGACTGCGATCGCGGTTGCCTGAAAGGTCTTCATCCGCTCGCGGATCGCACGGCGATCATCCGTCAGTCGACGTATGCCTACAGGGAGTTCGAGACCGTGTCTTACCGCATCGATCCCGAGAGAACGAACGGCGTTCCCGAATGTGCCGGCTCGCTCCAGGGCGATGCCATCCAGCTCAACGATCGGCTAAGCGTGTTCACCATGGGCAACGACAGGCATCGCCGCGGACGATACTCCGTATTCGTCACACTCTTGGGCTCCTTGCTGACTCTAGCGACGCATCAAGCAAGCGCGTCCGAGAAAGACTCCTTATCAGCCGCAAACTACCTGCATCCGCAAACGCTGGTCGAAGTGGAGCGCGGGCGCCGATTGAATCTCCTCTGCATCGGCCGCGGATCGCCTACTGTCTTACTGGATTCGGGCCTTGGCGACTCGTCGCTGACATGGCGCGAGGTACAGGCAGCGCTGGCGAAGCGAACCCGGGTCTGCGCATTC
Organism: Dyella sp. CR10; assembly: GCF_055814425.1. Taxonomy (NCBI): domain Bacteria; kingdom Pseudomonadati; phylum Pseudomonadota; class Gammaproteobacteria; order Lysobacterales; family Rhodanobacteraceae; genus Dyella; species Dyella sp. CR10. Next base: position 144,280 of record NZ_CP185986.1, on the reverse strand, counting down.
GACCGCGCCGGTTACGGTTTCAGCGACGAAGCCACCAGGCCATCCACGGCACAAGCGGCGGTCGACGACATGGCCGCGCTGGTCGACCGGGCCTCCCTGGGACCGAAAGTCGTTCTCGTCGCCCATTCCCTGGGTGGCGAGCAAGCCTTGCTTTTCGCGCTGGAGAAACCCGACGCCGTTGCCGGCATGGTCCTGGTCGATCCCGCATATCCCGGCCAGCCACAGACAGGAGACGAGGTGGAGCAGCTCGCCAACAATCGCTCCTGCTTGCGCGCGGCTCAGGCCAACCTGTTGGGCCATGACGTCCAGGACTCGCTCCAGCATTGCCTGGATTCCCCTCCCAATAGCGATGCCGCTCTCCACGACGAACTGAATCGGCAGTGGTCACGCGTCCAGAACAACGCGGCACGGCTTTCGGAAGCCGAAAATCTCCATCTCAGGGATGACCATGGCCAATCGGAAAATGACCGGGAGTTGCTGGCGCACTGGCACAGCCTGCGCGCCATGCCGCTCATCGTGCTATCTGCCGGGACGGTTTGGACGTCCACGCCGTCCCTGACCTCTGCCGAAGCAGGCTCGAAATGGGCTGAACATATCAAGGGACATCAGCGCCTCGCGGCGTTATCGTCGCGAGGACGCGATATCGTCGTTCCGGATACCACGCATTACATCCAGCAAATCAAGCCCCGGATCGTTATCGAGGCTGTTGAAGAGGTAACGGAACAGATTAGGGGAGGCGCCGGATCAGGGACGGCGGCAGTTAGCCGTCCATGAACTCACCCGTGGCCCAATGCTCTAGCCGCAGGTGTGAGCTCGACCCATAACGCCGTGTTGGCGACATGCCGGGAAGCGGCGCCGGCGTCGACATCTCACGGAAGCTTTGCGGGGTGGGCACGCGGCCGTTAGCGAGTGCGCACACCCAGCGCGCAAGCTCATCGGCCACGGCGACTCGCCCGCCGGCCGCGGCAGGCACGCTCGAGGGATCAGGCTGCTGGCGGCCACTGTCCTTTCCGTCATGCCGCAGGTCCGATATCTCATCCATTGAGACCCTGTCGGTGGTATCTTGAATACCGTCCCGATTTTCAAGATGCCCGTCATGTCGCCCCCTCCGCACGGCGGCGCCCGTCCCGGCGCCGGTCGCCCCGCCAGCGAACCCACCCAGCGCTTGCGCGTGCCGGAAAGCCAGGTGCCGACGGTGCTGGCCTATCTGGAAGCATATCGCCAGGGCGCCTCGCTCGGGGCGCCGCGGCCGCTGTCGCTGCTGCCTTCGACGGTGGCGCTCACCGCCTTCAGCAGCCGGGTGCCGGCGGGCCTGCCCAGTCCTGCGGACGACGACGTGGCCGACGTGGTGGATCTGAACCGCCACCTCGTCATTCATGGCCACGAGCCGAGCACCTTCATCGTGCGCGTGTCCGGCTGGTCGATGATCGGCGCGGGCATCTTCGACGGCGACGAAGTGCTGGTGGATCGCGCACTCAAGGCGCGCCAGGGCGACATCGTGGTGGCCATCGTCAACGGCGAGCTGTCGATCAAGCGACTGGGCCAGGTCGACGGCAAGGTGGCGCTGCTGCCGGAGAACGCGCACTTCAAGCCCATCGTGTTCAAGGAAGGCGAAACGCTGGAGCTGTGGGGCGTGGTCACCCGCTGCCTGCGCAACCTGCGTTGAGCGCGCCATGGGCCGGGTGCTCACTCTCGATGCACTGTTCGCCGGCCGCCAAGTCTGGCACGGCCGCGCCCAGCCCGCGCCGGCGCCTGGCAACCAACCCACAGGCTGGGCAGCGTTGGATGCCGCCCTGCCTGCGGGCGGCTGGCCGGAACACGCGTTGAGCGAAATCCTGCTGCCCGCCGACGGTGTGGGCGAACTGCAACTGGTGCTGCCGACCCTGGCGCGACTGACGCGCGCCGGCGGCATCGTCGCCGTGATCGCGCCGCCTTATGCGCCTTGCGTCGCCGGCTGGGAAAACCTCGGCGTGACGATGTCGCGGGTGGATATCGTGCAAACCGCCACGCCGCGCGATGCACTGTGGGCTGCCGAGCAATGCCTGCGCTCGGCCAGCTGCGCGGCCGTGCTCGCTTGGCCGCGCGAGGCCGACGATCGCGCCCTCCGTCGCTTGCAGGTGGCGGCCGATGGCGGACGCGCGCTCGGCTTCCTGTTCCGCGATCGCCGGCATGCCGCGCAGGCGTCGCCGGCTGCGTTGCGCCTGGAAGTGGAAACCGCGCCGGCGCGTCAGCTGCGCATCCGCAAATGCCGCGGCGGGCAGCCGCCCGCGCAAGCCATTCCCTTCCCCGTCCATCCCTCCCACGCCGACGGTGCGCGGTGACGCCATGCTGTGGGCCTGCATTCTTCTTCCGCATCTGGCACTGGACGGCGTGCTGCGCCGCAGGCCGCCCTCGGACGAGCCGCTGGCGCTGGTCACCGGCCATGCGCAGGCACGCAGCCTCTATGCGGTGAACGACGCCGCGCGCGCCGCGGGCTTGCGGCCGGGGCAGCGGCTGGCCGCGGCGCAGGCGCTGCTGGCGCGCTTCGAATCCGTCGAATACGACCCGGCCGCGGCCGAGCGCTGGCATCGCCTGCTCGCCGCCTGGGCCTATCGCTACAGCGCCGAGGTGGCGCTATGGCCGCGCGCGATCGTGCTGGAGATCAGCAAGAGCCTCGGCCTGTTCGGGCCGTGGCCCGAGTTCGAGCGCCGGCTGCGCTGCGACCTCGTCGAGCTGGGCTTCCGCCATCGCATCGCTCTCGCACCCACGGCGCGCGGCGCCCACGTACTGGCCGGCGTGCATGATGGCCTGGCGGTGACGACACCGGATACGTTGCGCGGTGCGCTGCTGCCCATTCCCGTGAGCAAGGCGCGCCTGCCCGCGCAAGCCGCCGACAGCCTCGCCGGCATGGGCCTGCGCACGCTCGGCCAGGTACTGCGTACGCCGCGCGACGGCCTGCGCCGGCGCTTCGGCGACGCGCTGATCGAGCACCTGGATCACCTCACCGGTGCCACGCAGGAAGTGCTGCCGTTCTACCGCCCGCCGGATCGACTGGACCTGGGCATGGAATGGACGCACGAGATCGAGCACGTGGAGGCGCTGGTGTTCCCGCTGCGCCGCCTCGCGGGCGATCTGGCCGCGTATCTGGCCGGGCGCGATGGCGGCGTGCAGCGCTTCATGGTGCGGCTGATCCATCGCGATGGCAGTTCCACCGACGTGAGCATCGGCCTGCTCGCGCCGGAGCGCGACGCGGCCATGCTGTTCGAACACGCACGCGGACGACTGGAACGCACCACGCTGCCGCAGCCGGTAGTGGCGATGCGGCTGGTCGCGCACGAACTGCCACCGTTCGTACCAGCCGGCCGCGACCTGTTCGACACGCGCCCCGCGAACGCACTGCCGCTGGACCAGCTGCGCGAACGCCTGCGCGCCAGGCTGGGCGATGGCGCCATCCATCAATGGCGCGCCAGCACCGACCCGCGCCCGGAGCACGCGCAGACGCGCGATATGCACGCCGAATTCGTCGGCACGCCCGCACCGCTGCCGCGCCCCACCTGGCTGCTGGAAACGCCCATTCCGCTGCGCGGCCCAGCGCCGCGCATCCTCGCCGGACCCGAACGCCTGGAAACCGGCTGGTGGGACGGCGACCTGCGCCGCGACTACTACATGGTGGAAACCGCGCAGGGGCAACGTGCCTGGGTGTTCTGCGGCATCGGCGAACAGGGGCCATGGATGCTGCATGGGTGGTTCGCATGAGCGGCTACGCGGAGCTGCATTGCCTGTCGAACTTCTCGTTCCAGCGCGGAGCATCGAGCGCTGCCGAGTTGTTCGAGCGGGCGAAGGCGTGCGGCTACGAGGCGCTGGCCATCACCGACGAATGCTCGCTGGCGGGCATCGTGCGCGCGTACGAGGCTTCGCTGGAAACCGGCTTGAAGCTGATCGTCGGCGCGGAGTTCACGCTGGACGATGGCCTGCGCTTCGTCCTGCTGTGCGAGAACCGCGAAGGCTATGCCTCGTTGTGCGGGCTCATCACGCGCGGCCGGCGCGCCTCGACCAAGGGCACGTATCACCTCGCCCGCGCCGATCTCGCCGATGGCCTGCCAGGCACGCTGGCGCTGTGGCTGCCGCAGCCCGCACCGAACGCCGAGGATGGGCGCTGGCTGGCCGAGCGCTTTGCACAGCGGCTATGGCTGGCGATCGAATTGCATCGCGGACCGGACGACGACGCCCGCCTGCGCCAGCTCGAAAGCCTCGCCGCCGACCTGGATATCCCTGCGGTCGCCACGGGCGATGTGCATATGCACGTACGTGGCCGGCGCGCGTTGCAGGACACGCTTACCGCGATCCGCCACGGCCTGACCGTGGCGCAGGCGGGCGCGGTGCTATTCAAGAACGGCGAACGGCATCTGCGCAAACGTGAGGCGCTGGCGCAGATCTATCCGGTGCATCTGCTGGACGAGACCGTGCGCATCGCGGACCGGTGCCAGTTCTCCATGGACCAGCTCCGCTACCGCTATCCGGCGGAGCTGGTGCCGGCCGGATACACCGCCACATCATGGTTGCGCGAGCTCACCGAGCAAGGCATCCGCGAGCGCTGGGCAGACGGCATCAGTCCGGAGAACCGGGCCAAGATCGAGAAGGAACTCGCGCTCGTTCAACAACTGGAATACGAGCACTACTTCCTCACTGTCGAAGACATCGTCCGCTATGCGCGCAGCCAGGGCATTCTCTGTCAGGGCCGCGGCTCGGCCGCCAACTCCGTGGTGTGCTACGCGCTCGGTGTCACCAGCGTCAGCCCCGACGAAGCCAACCTGCTCACCGAACGCTTCATGTCGGAGAGCCGCAAGGACAGCAAGTTCGGCCGCCCCGAGCCGCCCGACATCGACATCGATTTCGAGCATGAGCGGCGCGAGGAGGTCATTCAGTACATCTACCGCAAGTACGGCCGCGAACGCACCGCACTGGCCGCCACGGTGATCAGCTACCGCGGCCGCAGCGCCGCGCGCGACGTGGGCAAGGCGCTAGGCCTGTCCACCGACCAGGTAGCGGCGCTGAGCGACGTGTTCGCCTGGCGCAACGGCGGTTCGCTGGACCAGCACCTGCGCGAGGCCGGCCTGGATCCGGAAAGCCCGCTGCTCAAGCGCGTGCTGGTTCTCGCCTACGAGCTATTGGATTTTCCGCGTCATCTCTCGCAGCACGTGGGCGGCTTCGTGATCTCCGACGCACCACTGTCCCAACTGGTGCCGGTGGAAAACGCGGCCATGGCCGACCGCACCATCATCCAGTGGGACAAGGATGACCTGGACCGGATGAATCTGCTGAAAGTGGATTGCCTGGCGCTGGGGATGCTCACGTGCGTGCGCAAGTGCCTGGATCTGATGGCGCGCCATGACGGCGTATCGCACACCATGGCGTCGATCCCGCATGACGACGATGCCACCTACGAGATGATCCAGAAGGCCGACACCATCGGCGTGTTCCAGATCGAAAGCCGCGCGCAGATGTCGATGCTGCCGCGCCTGCGGCCGAAGGATTACTACGACCTGGTGATCCAGGTGGCCATCGTGCGTCCGGGACCGATCCAGGGCGACATGGTGCATCCCTATTTGCGACGAAGACGCGGCGAAGAGCCAGTGACCTATCCCTCACCTGCATTCGAAAAAGTGCTGCAGCGGACACTCGGCGTGCCGCTGTTCCAGGAACAGGTCATGCAGCTGGCGATGGAAGCGGCCGGCTACAGCGGTGCCGAGGCCGATGACCTGCGTCGCGCGATGGCCGCCTGGAAACGCCACGGCGGCATGGAGCGCCATCGCGAGCGATTGATGAAGGGCATGGCGGATAACGGCTACAGCGCCGACTTCGCCGCCCGCCTCTTCGAGCAGATCAAAGGCTTCGGCAGCTACGGCTTTCCTGAAAGTCATGCCGCCGGTTTCGCCAAGGTCGCCTATGTCAGCGCCTGGCTCAAATGCCACCACCCGGCGGCTTTCGCCTGCGCCCTGCTCAACGCGCAGCCGATGGGCTTCTACAGTGCCAGCCAGATCGTGCAGGACGCGCGGCGGCATAAGGTTGCCGTGCTGCCGGCGGATGTCCGCTACAGCGATTGGGATTGCACGCTCGAACGCCACACGCGCAGCGGTGGCGGTCTCGCCCTGCGCCTGGGCCTGCGCCAGGTGCGCGGCTGCTCGGAAACCGTGACGCGACGCCTCGCGCAGGCACGCGAGCGCGCTCCGTTCGCCGATATCGTCGACCTCTGCACGCGCGCCAACCTGGATCGGCGCCACCAGGATCTGCTCGCCGATGCCGGCGCGCTGCGCGGGCTTGCCGGACATCGCCATCGCGCGAAATGGGCGGTCAGCGGCGTGGAGGCGCAGTTGCCGTTGTTCGGCCGGGCCAGTCCCGTCGAGGACGACATCGTGCTTCCGCCGCCGACGCAGGCGGAAAACCTGCTGGCCGACTACGCGCACACGGGCCTCAGCCTGGGGCCGCATCCGCTGCGCCTATTGCGCGCTCGCCTGCGGGCGCACCGCTTCCTGGATTCGAAACAGCTCGGCCAGTTGCCACATGAGGCGCCGGCGCGCGTCGCCGGCCTCGTCACCCAGCGCCAACAACCGCAGACCGCCAGCGGCGTCACTTTCATCACGCTCGAAGACGAGCACGGGCCAGTCAATGTGGTGGTGTGGCGACACGTAGCCGAACGTCAGCGGCGCCCTTATCTGGAATCACGCCTGCTCGGCGTGGAGGGTCATTGGGAGACCGTCGATGGCGTCAACCACCTGATCGCGCGGCGATTGCTGGATCTCAGCCCGCTGCTCGGCGCGCTCGACGCGCGCTCGCGCGACTTCCACTGAGCGGCGCGATCAGGCTTCCGCCAGGCCTCGCGCCACTTCATCGAGACGATCGAGATACGCCTCCACCCGGCGCCGGAACGCCTGCGCATCCGCCAGTGCCTCATAACGGGATTCGGCCTTCAAGGCATGCTCCAGCGCCTCGCCCTCCGCGGTGAGCGGATTGCTGCCGAACACCTGCAGGCCGCCGAGCAGCCGGTGGACCCAATGCGCCACGTCGGCCGGACGGCGCCCCTCGACCAGCATATCGAGGGTGGCCAGGTCGCCGCGGGTGGCGCGCACGAAGCGCACCATCAGCGACTGAATCACCTGATCGTCGCCGAAGCTTTCGCGCAGCGCCGCCAGATCCACGTCGAATTCCGCGGCGCCGGCGGGCGCCACGTCGACAACAGCCGGCATCGATCCACCAAAGGCCCGTTCCAGCTTGGCGCGCAGCTCCGGAATGCGCACTGGCTTGGGCAGGAAATCGTCCATGCCCGCCTCGGTGCAGCGCTCCAGTTCGCCCGGCATCGCGTTCGCCGTCATGGCCAGGATGCGCAGGTGCTCACCGCTGTGGGTTTCGCGTCGGCGGACCGCGCGCGCCAACTCATAGCCATCCATCAATGGCATATGGCAGTCGGTAATCAGCAGCGCATAGGTCTGGCGCTCGAGCGCGTCAAGCGCGTCCTTGCCGTTGCCGACTACATCGCAGGGATACCCGAGCTTCTCCAGCTGCGCGGCGATGAGGGTCTGGTTGATCGGATTGTCTTCCGCGACCAGCACGCGCTGGTCGCTCTTGGGAAGGCGCGTGACTTCGCCGGCAAGGCCGGCCTCGCCGGCATCCAGGCCGAGCGCCTGCTGGCAGGCGATGGCGAAGGTGCTCCATTTGAGCGGATTGCTGGTGATGGTCACACCCGAGGCATCGCTGACATACCCATGTGGATCGGGAATGCCCGTGACCGCAATCGTAGCCCGCGCGTCGCGCGGCCGGCTGCCGCCGAACTCCTCGTCGACGAACAGCAGGTCGGGATGTCCGTAGTTGCCCTGCGCATCCACCGTCATGCCAAGAGCCAGCAGATACTGCTCAAGCGCATGCGCCACTTCCGCGTCCGCCACCTCGACGCGCGCCACGCGGCCGCGCAGCACGTGATGGGATAGCTCGCGGCGATGGATGGGGACGGTCAGATCCACGTACATCCGCGTTCCCTTGTTCACCTCGCTTTCCAGCCAGATATCGCCGCCCATCATCTCGACCAGACGCCGACAGATGTACAAGCCAAGCCCCGTGCCACCGTAGCGGCGGGTGGTAGACGACTCCGCCTGCGTGAATGGCTCGAACAGGCGCTGCACCTGATCGGGCGACATGCCGATGCCCGTATCGATGACGCTGAAACGCACGCGCTGGGCGTCGCCATGATCCTCCAGCATATCCACCCGCACGCTCACGGAGCCGAGCACGGTGAACTTGATGGCGTTGCTGAGCAGGTTGAGCAGTACCTGGCGCAGGCGCACGTTCTCGGCGCTGACCTCCGCAGCCAGGCGCTCGTCGATATCCACGCCAATGGCCAGGCCTTTGCGGTGCGCCTGCGCGGAAAGCACGCTCACGGTACTGTCGACCAGATCGCGCACGTCCACCGGTACGTACTCGATAGTGAGGCGGCCGGCTTCCATCTTGGAGAAGTCCAGCACGTCATCGAGAATCTGCAGCAATGCGGTGGCGGAAGCTTCCACCGTGCCGAGCATCTGGCGCTGCTCCTGGCTGAGCTGGGTATGGCCGAGCAGTTCGAGCATGCCGATCACGCCATTCATTGGCGTGCGGATCTCGTGACTCATGGTGGCGAGGAATTCGGTCTTGGCCTGCGTGGCGGTTTCCGCCTGTTCCTTGGCCTTGGCCAGCTGCTCCGCCTGCAGATGCTGCTCGGTCACGTCGATCCAGTAGCCGCTAAAATGCACCGCCGCTCCGTGCTTGCGCGGCGTGGCGCGGGTCGATACCCAGCGGACGCCGTCCCCGGCCTTCACCCGCATGATGGCGTGAAGCGGCGTCATCGCGGCGGCCGCGCGGGCCACGTCGGCCATCAGCGGCTCCCGGTCTTCCTCCACGATCGTCGCGAAGGCCCGAGGCTCGTCGTCGATGAAGACCCGTGCGGGGATGCCGAACACCGGTTCCGGGTTGCCGCCGACGAACAGGAACTGCACGCCGTCTTCCGGCGCATAGCGAAACTTGTAGACCACCGCTGGCAAGTTGCGCGTGATATCCGTGAGCTCCTGCTCGCTGCGCTGGCGCTCGCGCGTCTCGCGGCGCAGCCGCAGGTAGGCATAGGACACGGTAAGCAGGAACAACACGATCACGGCGATCAGCGGCAGGGTCTTGCGGGTGATCTCCTTCCAGGTGCCGCCATAGGTGTAGTGCGAAGCAAGCCAGGTATTGCGGATGGACTGCTGCTTGCGCTCGGACATGTTCACCAGGACGCGGTTGATCAGCGGCACCAGCGGCGCGTACCGCTTGGCGACGCCCATCGACAGCAAGATGTGTTCATCCGTCGGCGCGTTGATCTTCAGCCGCCCCGGAAAACGTTCGCGCATCACGAAGTCCGCATTGGCCAGATCGCCGATGAATGCATCCGCCCTGCCGTCCGCCACCATCGCCAGACCTTCTTCCGTACTCGTCACGGGGATGACCTGCATGCCGTGCGCGCGCTCGACGACGGACTTGATCGACTGCTTGCTGATGTTCGCGCTGACGCGCAGACCGGCCAGATCCCGGATGCCCGGAATGGCGTTGGCATCGGCACGGGTGATGATCATCACCGGGTAGTCCAGGTAGGCCACGCTGGCATCCATGAACTTGGCGTGCTCCTTGCTGAGCGGCGACATCGCCGGCAGCAGGTCGACCTTGCCTTCCTCCGCCAACCGCACCGTCTCAGCCCAGTTGCGCGCCGGCACGTAGGTCAGGCTCAGGTTCAGGGCTTTGGCGACTTCCCGCAGATAGTCGCTGGCGATGCCAGCGGGTTGGCCGTTGCGGTCAAGCAGCGTATAGGGCGGCGAGGTGGGATCGAAGGAGACCCTCAATGGCGGCAGCTGGCGCAGCCAGGCCCGTTCCTCGTCGCTGAGCGGCACCGAGGAATCGTCGCCGCGCACATGGCGGAGGTCGCCATTGAGCCATGGCGCACGCAGGCGCGCATGATCGTCGTTGCCCAGCCCTTCCAGCGCCTTGTCCAGTGCATTGATCAGCAATGTGCGGTCGCGCGGCGCGCCGAAGCACAGCGCCGAGATCGGCAGCGCGACGGGTGCGCCCACGCGCAGCTGGTTCTGCAGGCCCGCGGCGGCGATGGAAAGCCTCGCCGCATAAGGATCCTCGATGTAGGCGTCGGCGCGGCCGTCGGCCACCATCTGCAACGCCTCGCGCGCGCTCTCAGCCTGCAGCAGCCTCACGCCCGGGAGGTACTGCCGCGCCGTGCTGGCGGTGGCATCATCGACCAGGCTCACCAGAGTAGCGTTGCGCAGCTCTGCTACATCTTTGATGCGGTCGTCGTCGACGCGCGTGACCAGGGACGGAAAATCCTCGAAATACGGCTGGCTGAAATCCAGGTAGCTCTCACGCTCCGGCGTGGGCGAGACGTTCATGACCAGATCCACGGCACCCGTGCGCACGGCACCGAGAAGCGCCTGCCAGCTGGGAAAGACCCGGTACTTCACCTGCACGCCGAGGCGGCCGGCAAAATCGGCCAGATAGTCCGGCCCCATGCCGCGCACGTCGCCATTGACCACGCTTTCGAAAGGAGCGAAGCCTTCCGTGTACGTGCCGACCACCACGACCGGATGAGCGCGCAGCCACTGCTCTTCTTCCTGCGTCAGGTGGACTTGCTCAGCCTGGGCAAGGCGCATCACGCCAAGAAGCATCGCGAGCAGACAATAGCGCAACCAGGCCATCCGGATTTTTTCCTTTGATAGGGAAAGCCGGCGGTACACCCCGGCCCTTGCCGATTTTGCTGAAGCTACGGCCCCACCCGGCGATGCGACAGAGCGAAACGGGACCGCTCCATGTTCCGGGCCGCGACGTCAGCACCGCGGGACGCAAACAATGCCGCTGACTACAACACCATGGCCAACGGATCGCCGCAGCGCCAGGCGGACCATAACGCGACCTGCGCCGGCTCCCTGCCCGCCTCGATCGCGACGCGCGTCGCATGTCGGGGGAGGGTCGCTTCCCGCTCGGCCAGAAGCGTGGCGAAGGCGACGGCATCGAACAGGTCGTAGCGGTAACCGATCTGCTGGTCGTTACGGAAAATCGCCCACCCGCGGGCCGGGCTGCTGGTCACTTGGTATTCCACATGGGTGATCATTTGGCGCTCTCGTGTCGAGGGGCCGCTGACATACGCGACCCGTCAAGGGAGCAACCACCTTATTCAGCCCAATCGCGTGGAAAAATCGGATCGATCTGAAATATTCATCTGAAACCGGATACCCCGATCGCCTTGGCATTCGCTCATTTGAGTCCATGCGCGAGGGCATACGCCATGATTTCCTGATCGCTTTTCAGACCGAGCTTCTTCATTGCCTGTCGCTTCTGCGTACTGACCGTCTTCACGCTGCGATTGAGGTCCTTGGCGATGTCGGTCACCTTGGCGCCTTCAATGAACTTGCGCAGCACCTCCATTTCACGAGGCGAAGGCTCATTGGTCGTCTCCGTCGGCACCTCCATATCGGTCTGCTCGAAGCGCTCGCGCAACGTCTTGCTGACGAAGGATTTGCCGTTGATGACCGCGCGAACCGCGTGCACCAGCTCGCCGATGCCAGCGCGCTTGTCGGCCAGGCCGAGCACACCCTGGTTCTGCAGGGTGCGCAGCACGCCGACGTTATTGACCATGGTCTGCACGATCACCGGTATGCCGGGGAAACGCGACGCCAGCGCCACGATCAACGGCAGGCCATCGTCCAGACGGGCGCTGGTCATTTCGTCGCCGCTGCCGGCGGCGCGGGGCATGGAAAAGTCCGTGACGATCACATCGCAAGGACAGCGCTTCAGCAACTCGATGAGCTCATGCCCGTTTTGGGCCTCGCCCACGACCTTGATGTCGCCCGCACGCTCCAGCACGGCCTGGACGCCGGCAAGCACCACGGGATGATCGTCCGCAACGATGACTCGTATCTGCACGCTGCCCCCATGTGTTTCACGATCCTTGATGCCGCTTCCCTGAGCCCCGGCGATCAGCCCACTATCAGGCATTTCCGCCTGCCAGTAGGCGCTCTGGCCTGAGTCCGTTCCGTGCGTGGCGCGAACATCATAGGAGATAGGATTAATCTTAGTCATGTCAGTGCCAAAGTTGGAAATGCCAAGAAATCGAAATGCCCGAAATGCTTTTTTTTGCGGGACGTCAAGACCGAATTTACAAACTGCCTGCCCCTCGAAAGATGAATGAGACCAAGAGCAGCGCGTCGGACAGGTAAGTTGTCTGAAAATGCCGAAAAGTGGCATGGGATTTGTCTTAAAGAACTAAGACGGCGTGACCATTTAAGAGTCGTCTTACGCCACCGCCTCCTTATCCCCCGCACACCTCCACGCTCCGCCCCGAGCCTTGCCGGCTTGACGCCCGGATGCCTCTCGAGCGGCCCCTTCCGGGCCCTTTTCCCCGTCAGATGGCATAATGGCGACCCTGGGCTGCCCATCGGGCAGCGCTCGTCAGGCAGCGCCCCGCCACCCACACGAGTCGACGAGCCGGTCCGCGCCGGCCCGCCTCCCTGCGCAATCCACTCGAATCCTCTTAAGTCACGGTAATCGCATGGTCGCATTGGCAACGGAGCACGTGATCGACGTGCACCACTGGAACGACACCCTTTTCAGCTTCCGCACGACGCGCGACCCCGGCTTCCGCTTCGACAGCGGTCAGTTCGTGATGATCGGCCTGGAAGTGGACGGCCGCCCCCTCATGCGCGCCTACTCGATCGCTAGCGCGAACTGGGAAGAACACCTGGAGTTTTTCAGCATCAAGGTGCCAAACGGCCCCCTTACCTCGCGACTGCAGCACCTCAAGCCGGGCGACCCGGTCACGGTCAGCCGCAAACCGACCGGCACGCTGGTGCTCAACGATCTGAAGCCGGGCAAGCATCTTTACCTGCTCGGGACCGGCACCGGCCTGGCGCCCTTCATGAGCATCGTCCGCGACCCGGAAACCTACGAACGCTTCGACAAGATCGTGGTGGCCCATGGCGTGCGCCACGTCAACGACCTGGCCTATGCTGACTATCTGGAACGCGAGCTGCCGCAGCACGAATACCTGGGCGACATGGCGCGCGAAAAGCTCATCTACTACCCCACCGTGACGCGTGAACCCTATCGTCATCGCGGCCGCATTACCGATGCGATCGCCGACGGGATGATGAGCCAGGCCATCGGCCTGCCGCCGCTCAATCCGGAAACCGACCGCGTGATGCTTTGCGGCAGCCCCTCCATGCTGGAGGACACCAGCGCATTGCTCGATGGCCGCGGCTTCCAGGTCTCGCCGCGCACGCGCGAACCGGGCGATTACGTGGTCGAGCGCGCCTTCGTCGAGAAATGACCGAGCGGGCGCACCGCTACTGGCGGATGCGCCCCTGCCCCTCGTTGTCCCAGTAGCCGAAGATCCGCCGCGCCACCAGCTTGTAGAGCCGCTTGAATGTGGCGCGCCACAACCGTGCGTGCGGCGCCGGCGTCGACAGGATCGCGCGCTGGCGTGCGCTCAGGGCATCGGGGCAATAGGTGCGCTTGTGCTTCAACAGGTGTCGCAGGTCCTCGCGCGCAAGCAGTCGGAACAGCCGTCCGCGGCGGCCGCGCGTCCAGGCGATCTGGAAATCCACCAGCGCCGGGCGGCCATCCTCGCGCACCAGCCAGTTGGGTTCTTTCGCCAGATCGTTGTGCACGATGCCGCGGCGGTGCAGCGCAGCGAGCAGACGCAGCGCATCGCGATAGTAGGCACGATCCCGCGGCCCGACCTGCTGCATCGGCGCACCGGCGATATAGCCGCGCAGCAGCTCCCGCCCATCCCATCGCAACAGCGGAGGAACCCCATCGAGGCCGCTCAGCCTGGCCAGCGCGCGTGCCTCGCGGGCGGCGGCCCGGCGCGCGAAACCACGCGCCCACCAGCGCGCCGCGGCCACATCGCGGCGGATCACCACGGCGCCATCGCGATGGGTCACTTCGATGCGGCCCAGTTCATCGGCCTTGAGCAGGGTGGTATCGCTGGGATTCACGGGCGTGGATTCAAGGACATTCCGGCAAACTGGGGCACACGTACACTGGTCCGCATACCGCGAGTAGGGCGTATTGTGGCCGATCCACTCCCGGTACGCCCGTCGCGGCGCCATCCGCCGACGCCCGCCTCACGCGCCAAGGAACGACATGGACATCGCCCTGTACCTGCTCGCCGCCCTGCTGATGATCGGCGGCCTTGCCGGCAACATCCTGCCCGCACTGCCGGGCATTCCGATGATCTTCGGCGGCATCTGGCTGGCCGCCGCGGTGGACGGCTACCAGCGTGTGGGCACGGGCTGGCTGGTGACCATCGGGGTGTTGGGCGCATTTGGCGTGCTGGTGGATTTCATGGCCGGCGTGCTCGGCGCCAAGCGCGTGGGCGCCAGCAAGATGGCCTTATGGGGGGCGACGCTGGGGACGTTGATCGGTATGTTCTTCGGTCTGATCGGGCTGGCGCTCGGGCCCTTCGTGGGCGCGCTCGCGGGCGAGCTGGCCGCCGGCAACAGCGTGCTGCGCTCCACCCACGTCGGCATCGGCACCTGGCTCGGCCTGCTGTTCGGCACGCTGGTGAAGCTGGTGATCTCGCTGGTGATGATCGGCCTGTTCGGCTTCGCCATGCTGGTCGGCTGAGACGTTTCACGCCACCTTCGCCGGCGGCGTGCCGTCCTGCGCCACCTGCCCGGGCGACCTTCGGCACAGGCGCGCCGCGGCGTCGGCCTCTTAGGCTGGCGCGACCACTACAGGGATTTCCTCCATGAGCAAACGCCTCGCTTTTGTCGTTGCCGCCGCGCTGGCGGCGACCGGCTCCGTCCATGCCCAGGCTTCGTCTCCGGCCTGGATCGCGCGCAGCAACGAAGACGCCAAGGTGCTGCTGGACGTCATGGCCCGCTTCTCCCCCGAGTTCGCCTCGCAGGTCGGCTTGCCCGGTTACGACGACAAGGTGGCCGACCTCAAGCCGGGCGTGGACGACCGTTCCCGCGCCGCGTTGCTGGACGCCAAGGGCAAGCTGCAGAAACTGCTCGCCACGGAGAAGGACTCGAACGTGCGGCAGGACCTGCAGATCATGCTCAAGAGCATCGACGACCAGGTCGAAGGCATCGATCTCAATCGCAAGTACATGCTGCCCGTGCAGGACGTGGGCCAGCTGATCTTCGGCGGCGAGTTCGCGCTGCTCAAGGATGACGTGGACCCCAAGCGCCGCGCGCTCGCGCTCAATCGCCTGCAGTGCTACGTCGGCAAGGCGCCGGGCTGCACCCCGCTCACCGAGTTGGCGAAGACACGCACCACCGAGCGTCTGGACAACAAGTCGCTGCTCGGCCCTTACAAGGGCGAGATCGAGCAGAAGCTGTCCAATACGCCGCGCTACGTCGACGGCGTACGCCAGCTCTTCGCCAAGTACAAGCTGGACAACGCCGAAGGCAAGGCCGCGCTCGATGCGCTGGACAGCCAGATGAAGGATTACGACGCCTGGGTGCGCAGCACGGTGCTGCCGCGCGCGCGCGCCGATTTCCGCCTGCCCGAGCCTGTGTACGCGTACAACCTGCGCCAGGTCGGCATCGACATCCCGCCACAGGAGCTGATCAAGCAGGCCGAACTGGAATTCGTCGAGCTGCGCTCGGCCATGCAGATGATGGCGCCGGTGGTGGCCAAGGCCGAGAACATCCAGGCCAGCGACTATCGCGACGTACTCAAGGCGCTCAAGAAACAGCAGCTTGCCAAGGACCAGGTGATGCCCTGGTATGGCGAGATCATCGGCAAGATCGAGGACATCATCCGTCGTGAGCGCATCGTCACCCTGCCCCAGCGCAAGATGGCCATGCGTCTGGCCTCGGAAGCCGAGGCAGCGGCCGTGCCGGCGCCGCACATGGACCCGCCGCCCTTCATCAACAACAAGGGCGAACAGGGCACATTCGTGCTGACCATGGGCAACCCCTCGGCCAAGGCCGGCAGCTCGGATGCGTATGACGACTTCACCTTCAAGGCCGCCGCGTGGACGCTGACGGCGCACGAAGGACGGCCGGGCCACGAACTGCAGTTCGCGGCGATGGTGGAGCGCGGCGTCTCGCTGGCGCGCAGCCTGTTCGCCTTCAACAGCGTCAACGTCGAGGGGTGGGCGCTGTACGCCGAAGCCGAAACGCTGCCCTACGAGCCACCGGCCGGCCAGTTCGGCGCGCTGCAGATGCGCATGATGCGCGCGGCCCGCGCCTACCTGGATCCGATGCTCAACCTCGGCCTGATCACGCGCGAGCGCGCCCATGACGTGCTCACCCACGACGTCGGCCTGTCAGAGGCGCTGGCACGCCAGGAGCTGGATCGCTACACCTTCAACAGCCCTGGCCAGGCCACGGCGTATTTCTACGGCTACATGCGCCTGCAGCAGCTGCGGCTGGAGACCGAGTTGACGCTCGGCTCGCGCTTCGACCGCAAAGCCTTCAATGATTTCGTGATCAATCAGGGCCTGCTGCCACCGCAACAGCTGGCCGAGGCAGTGCATAGCCAGTTCATTCCGCCATACCAGAAGAAGCCCTGAGCCGGCCTGTCCAACAAAGGTTTCCCGTCAAGGCCGGCGTTTGCGCGCCGGCCTTTTTTGCGCTGCGCGCAGGCTCTTTTCCAGCCAGATGGCGAACACAGGGGTATCGCCGGTAAGCGCCGGCGGCAGGATCAGGTATTGGCGACTGGCCTTTGCGACACCCCGGGGAATGAAGCGCGTCACACCGTCCAGTGCGAGCAGTTCGGGCTGATCCGCAGGTGCCAGCTTGAGTGCCAGTCCGCCGTCGCCCAGCCACGCGCAGGGCTTCTCGTAGAGGTAGGCCATCAGGCCGCCGAACATGGGATGGAAGCGTAGTTCGTGCGCGATACCTAGATGCGTCGCCGCATCTTCCAGGTCGCGGCGCATCGCTTCCCGTGCGCTCACGACGCCGGGTCGGGAATCACGTAGAGCAGCACGGCAAGGTAATGCAGCACGCTGCCGGCCAGCACGAAACCGTGCCATACCGCGTGATGGTAAGGCATGCGCCGCGCCAGATAGAACGGCACGCCGGCCGTATAGGCGACGCCACCGGCGATCAGCAGCACCATCCCACCGGTTTCCAGGTGCGCGCTCAGCGGCTTGAACGCCACCGCGCCCACCCAGCCCATTGCCACGTACAGCAGCACGGCGAACTTGCGGTAGCGCTTGAGCACGCCCAGCTCCAGCGCGCTGCCGGCGAGCGCCAGCGTCCAGATCAAGGCGAACAGGCTCCAGCCCCAGGCGCCCGGCAGGGCCACCAGGGTGAAAGGCGTGTAGGTACCGGCGATCAGCAGGAAGATCGCGATGTGATCGAGTGTGCGCAGTACCCGCTTGGCCAGCTCACCGTGGATCGAGTGGTACAGCGTGGAAGCGGTGTAGCAAAGGATCAGCGTGCTGCCGAACACCGCGCTGGCTACCACCGCGCGCGCATCGCCCACCAGCGACGCATAAGCCACCAGCGTCGCCAGGCCGGCGATGCTGAGCAGGATGCCGATGCCGTGGATGACGCTGCTGGCGAGTTCATCGCCGAAGGCGTAGCGCGGGACTGCGGCGCTTGAGGTGACCGACATGGGGGATGTCCTTGGAGCAGGGTGCGCCAGCCGGCGCTCCCGCTCACCTTACCCGCGCCGCACGGCTTTGCATACTGCGGCGCATGGTGCGCCGGCGGCTATTCGATGATGAAGGCGCCGAAGGCAATACCCAGATTCCATCCCTGCCCGGTACCGCTGAGGGCAAGCGATACATTGCCCTTGGTCAGCACCTGCGCCGCGGCGGATTTCTCCGCGCCGGCATGCACTTCCGCATTGGCGTAATGCCCCTTGATCTCGCCGATGCCATGCACCCCGGTGAACTTGCCCACGCCGTCGGTGATCTTGGTCTTGCCAAAGGTGAGCCCGCCGCCCTTGACGCGGATCCTCACATGCATGCTCTGTCCGTTGTCGCAGCGGACCACGCCGCTGCCGGTGGCGGTCTGGTAGAACACCGACCAGCCGGATACCTGGAAGTCCATCTTGCAGGATATATCCGCCGCCTTGGCCGGCGCCGGCATCCCCCCCCAGGCCAGCGCCAGCGCGACGCAGCCCAACCATTTCTTCCACATGACCGTTCTCCTTCGTGCGGACCGGCGCGGCGCCGGGCGCCGTCGATTGTGTAAGCAGGTGCATGAACCGCCGTGAATGGGTTGTTCACGCGGCTTGAACGGCTTGCAAAGCTGTCCAGGCGCAGTGTCCGCAGTCCGGGCATCTCCCCCTCTCTCCCCCGATGCCCGGCTCATTGAGCCCCGCCTCCTGTGCGGGGCCTTTTTTTGTCCCGCATCAATCCTCACCCATCCTCGCGCGTTAAGCTCGAACCGGACTGGCGAACGGAGTGACCCATGCCTTGCACCGACCTGCTGCTGTACCTCCAGGAAACCGACCTGCATAGCCCCGGCCCCCGCGCCGCGCTGGCCCTGGCAGCTCGACTCGGCGCGCGGCTGGACGGACTCTACGTAGCCGACCTCCCGGCCGCCGCCTTCAGCCTGCCGGAGGCCGTGCCGGTTCAGCTGGAAGAAACGCGCCGCCGCTGCGTGGAGGCGGAAGAGCACGGGGCGGAGTGGCAGGGCTTGCTCGCTTCGCGCGGGCTCGCCGGCCAATGGCGCGTCGCCCAGGGCGACACGGTGCAGACCGTCTGTCAGGCGGCAGCTGGCTACGACTACCTGGTGATGGAACGCAGCCAGCAGCGCAGCGATGCGCCGGTGGGCTTCGGTACGGTGTCGCGCTGCGTGTTCGGCAGCGACCGGCCGGTGCTGGTGGTGCCCGATATCGCGCGGGTGGGCGAGGTGATCGGTGCGCGTGTACTGGTGGCCTGGAACGGCAGCCGCGAATCCGCCCTGGCGCTGGCCGCCGCCGTGCCGCTGCTGCAGAAGGCCGACGAGGTCCTGCTGCTCGACGGCAGCGAGATGTACGCCGACAGCATCGCCGTGCTGCCGCCGCCGGGCCTCGCCGACTGGCTGGAACGCCATGGCATCAAGGCACGCATCCAGACCCTCGACGCCGGCCCCACCCATGCTGCCGGCACCTTGATCCTGGACGCGGCACGCGGCCACGGTGCCGACCTGCTGGTGATGGGCGCCTGGAGCCGTTCGCGCCTCGCGCAAATGGTCCTGGGCGGCACGACCCGCCACCTTTTCATGCACGGCGATTTGCCGATGCTGGTGGCTCACTAGAAAAAAGGGATCGGCAAACGCGGGAAGAGAACGCGTGGAGCGTACTCCGGTTTAGCCGTCCATACACCTCTTGCACAGGCGGTTCCGGCAGGCATAGGCTGGATTCGCGTTCCGCACGATCCCCCTGCGTCCCCACGCAGCGTGCCCAGGGCGCGTCCACATCGCCATCATCGTCAGGAGGTCGCTCATGCCGTCCGCAAGCCTGGCTGTCGCTCATCGTCCCCATCCCGACCGCGTGCGCATCGCTGCGCTCAGCGCGGCCATCGCCGTCAATCTCGCCATGCTGCTGGCTGCCCTGCGGCCAATGGCGCCGCAGATCGCCACCACTGTCGATCACACTCGGGAGATGGTCCTGACCTGGGTCACCGCGCCGCCGAAGGTACCCGACCCGCCACCGCCGGTCGTCATGAAACCGCAGCCGACACCGCCGCCCGTCGTGCCGCATACGCGCGTACAGCCCAAGATGGCGCCACCGGTCGCCACGCCTACAGACGAAGGCAGCATGGTCGCGCCACCGGCGGTAACCACGCCCGGCATCGAAACGGCTACCGATACGCCGCCGCAGGCCGCTGTCGACACGGCACCGATCGAAGCGTCGCTCGCCTACCGCTCTGCACCGCTTACTTTCCCCGCGCAGGCCATCCGCCAGAAGATGCACGGCACCGTGATGCTGCGCGTGCTCGTCGATGCGGAAGGCAAGCCGTTGCAAGTGGAGATCGAACACACGAGCGGTCATTCGCTGCTGGATCGCAGCGCGCACGATCAGGTGCTGGCCAACTGGCGTTTCCAACCGGCGATGGTGCAGGGCCACGCCGTGTCCGCATGGGCGCGCGTGCCCGTGAGCTTCGAACTGCAGCAGCTATAGCGAAGACAACCACGCCAAACCGCACGTATGAAATGAAGGCCTGATTGAGGTAAGGGCCGACCGGTCTTGCGTGACCGGCCGGCCCTTTCCACGGCAACCTTGCTGAATCGATCAGTGCGCCGGACCGGCGATGGCCGGCGCGCGGCGTCCGGCGCGAACCACCAGCCATACCAGCGCGACGAGTAGCAGCGCCGGCAGGCACAGCGGCAGCAGGGCCAGCAACACCACCGGTGCCGCAATCAGCAGCGCGAGCCCACCGAACAGCACGCCGAGCGCGGCGCCGAGCAGACCGAATACGCCGCCAACCACCGCGAACACGCATTTGAACAGCAGGCCGATCAGCGAGCCGACCAGCCACAGCGCCAGCACCGTCATCACGATCACGCTCAACACGAACATGGCGTCCTCCTTGCAATGGCGCGGCATACGCAAGCCGTTTTGCCATGGGCGAAGCATCCTCCGGCCGCGGCGCGCGCACATGGTGCGGAAGTCATGCCTTCGCCATGCGCGGGTTACGGGTCTTTAACGGTGCCCATGGTCCACTGCCGGCCGGTTCCAACCGAGTTCCACCGCATGAGCCAACCCATGCACACCCTCAAGGCGCTGCGTGACATCGCGTTCGATCTCGGTGTCGGCAAGCACCCCGACCTCGCCGCCATGGCGCGCGAGCTGGGTCGTGTGGTGCATCGCGACGGCACGGCGCTGAACGAAGGACTTCATGACCTGCGTACGCGACAGCGAGGCTTCGAACGCTGGCTGCTCGCCGAGCGCGGCAAACCCGCCATCAGCATCCTGGTAATGGCATGGCCGGCCAATCACGCCACGCCCGTGCACGACCATGGCGGACTGTGGGGCCTCGAGCTGGCGCTGCATGGCGCGCTCGAAGTGCAGGCATGGTCGCGCGACGAAACCAACGGCGAACTACGCCTGAAAGGCCAGGATTGGCTGGGCCCGGGCGACGCGACGTGGTTCGATGCCGACGCCGGCTACGCGCACCGCTGCCGCAATCTCTCGCGGCACGACACCGCGCTGACGCTTCACGTGTATGGCGGCGATCTGGCAAAGTATCTCGCATATGAGCGCACCGCCGAGGACGAGCCGTGGCTCGCCCGGCCGCAGCACGCCGCGATCACGGGCCGCCTCAGCGCCTGAGCGTTCGACCACTTCCTCCCGGCCGACCTCACCAAAAAAGGAATGGCATGTATCGACGGGTCGCCATCATCGGCGGCGGCGCGGCAGCGGCGACGCTGCTGAGCGAGCTGCTGGAACGCCAGCCGGCTCATCCGCTGCATCTGGACTGGTTCACCGGGAGCGCTGCGCCCGGGCGCGGCATCGCCTACGGTACGCGCTCGGAGCGGCATCTGCTCAACGTGCGCGCCGCCTCGATGAGCATGTTCGCCAGCAAGCCGCGCGGCTTCCTGGACTTCGCCCAGCGCGGCGATCACAGCATCGCGGGCACCGATTTCCTGCCGCGTCGCCTTTATGGCGACTACCTGCAAGCGGAAATCGAACGCGCGCTCGAGCGCGCCGCTACGCTCGGCCACGACGTGCGCGTGCGTTCGTCCGCGGTAGATGCGGTAGTCCCGGAGAACGATGGGGTCACCATCTTCCAGGGCGAGGAAAGTACCCGGGTCGATGCCGCCGTGCTGGCCATCGGCGCGCTGCCGCCGCAGCCGCTGAGCGGCGTGAGCGACGCGGCAATCGAACAAGGCCGGTACGTGGTCGATCCCTGGACGTTCCTGGCCCAGGCGAAACCCGATCCGACGCCACGCAAGGTCGTACTGGTCGGCCTGGGCCTTACCGCGGTCGATGTGATCCTG
Organism: Dyella sp. CR10; assembly: GCF_055814425.1. Taxonomy (NCBI): domain Bacteria; kingdom Pseudomonadati; phylum Pseudomonadota; class Gammaproteobacteria; order Lysobacterales; family Rhodanobacteraceae; genus Dyella; species Dyella sp. CR10. Next base: position 122,351 of record NZ_CP185986.1, on the reverse strand, counting down.
GAGTTGGCCGAGCTGTGGCCGACCGCGAGTTTCACCGCGATCTCGCGCCACGGCCTGCTGCCGGAAGCGCACCTGGCTTCCGCCACCGCGCCGAGCGACGACAGCGCCGATCTGATCGAAGCCATGCACGCCGCACCGGAGATCCGCAGCTGGATGCGGCTGCTGCGCGACGCCGCACGCGGCGCGGACGACTGGCGCGTGGTGATCGACAGCATGCGGCCGCACACGCCCGGCCTGTGGCGCGAGCTGCCGCAGGAAGAGCGCGCACGCTTTCTGCGGCACGTACGCTGGGCCTGGGAACGGGCACGCCACCGCATGGCCCCGCAGGTGATGGAGACCATCCTTGCGCTGGAAGCGGCCGGCCGCCTGCGCCGGCGCCGCGCCAGGCTGCATGCCGTGGACGTGGAAGGCGATCACCTGCGCCTCAGCGTCACACCCACGGGCAGCACCACGCCCGAGCCGAAGGAAGCGGACCTGGTGATCCAGACCGTCGGCCTCAACACCGATGTGCGCCGCACGCGTCACACACTGGTGCGCCAGCTGGCCACCAACGGCCATATCACGCCCGACCCGCTGGGGCTTGGCTGGAACGCCACGACGGAAGGACGTCTCCGCCACGACGACGACACCTGGCCGCACCTCTATGCCATGGGCAGCCTGTTGCGCGGCACCTTCTGGGAATCCACGGCGATGCCGGAGATACGCCAGCAGGCGCGACAGCTCGCCGATCGGTTGCTGGCCGACTAAAAAAAGCGCGCTCATGGCGCGCTTTTTTCTTTTCGATTACGGAAGGGCGACTCAGGCGAATCCGCCGAGCACCACCTTGCCGATCGCGCTGCCGCTTTCCAGCCGCTCGTGCGCGCGCCGCAGGTTCGCCGCATCGATAAGCCCAAGATGCTCGCGCAGCGTCGTGCGCAGCACGCCGGCATCGACCAGGTCCGCTACCTCGTTCAACAGCTGGTGCTGGGCCTTCATATCCTCGGTCTGGAACAGCGGACGAGTGAACATGAATTCCCAATGCAACGACAGGCTGCGGCGCTTGAGCAGGCTGATGTCCAGCACGCCGTCCGGATCGTCGATCAACCCGAACTTGCCCTGCGGCTTCATCAGCTCCACCAGTACCGGGTAATGCTGGTCGGTGTGCGTGAGGCTCAGCACGTAGTCCACGCCTTGCGGCGACACCGCCAGCACCTGCGCTTTCAGGTCGCCGCGATGGTCAACCACATGATGCGCGCCCAGCTCGTGCACCCAGTCCCGGGTCTCCGGTCTCGACGCGGTGCCGATCACGGTCAGATTGGTGAGCCGGCGCGCCAGTTGCACCGCCATCGACCCCACCCCGCCGGCGGCGCCGACGATCAGCACCGACCCGGTATGTGCCGCCGTGCCGCGCGGAATCGCGAAACGGTCGAACAACAGTTCCCACGCGGTGATCGTGGTCAGCGGCATCGCCGCGGCCTGGAACATATCCAGCGTGGAAGGCTTGCGACCGACAATGCGCTCGTCGACCAATTGCAATTCGGCGTTGCTGCCGGGGCGGTCGATCGCGCCGGAGTAATACACTTGGTCGCCCGGCTTGAACAGCGTGACCTCCTCGCCCACCGCCACCACCGTGCCGGCAGCATCCCAGCCCAGCACTTTGTCCACGCCCTGCGGATCGACGCGCCGGCGGATCTTGGTATCGACCGGGTTCACCGATACGGCCTCGACGCGCACCAGCAGGTCGCGCCCGCCCGGCTTTGGCTCCGGCAGATTCACGTCGATCAGGCACTCGGCATCCGTGACGGGGAGCGAGTGGCGATAGGCAACGGCTTTCATGGCAACTCCAGCGGTGAAGGGGCGTCAGGGAATGATCCTGCGCCGGCGGAAATCGTCAAACAGTGACGTGAACATGGCGCGCGTATCGACGAACTCGTGAAAGCCGAAGCGGCGCGCCTTGGAACCATCGCCGAACATGTCGTAATCCCAAGAGAACACGAAGTCGGCGAAGCGCCAGGAAGAGACATCGGCATACGGGTGCGGCTCCAGACCATGCCTCGCCTGCATGTCGCGCCACAACGGCTCCTTGTCGGCCATCACGCCATCCAGCGCCAGCGGCAGCGGCGGCGCCACCGCCAGGCCGAAGTAGTCGGCGATGAACGGCCACATCTCGCTCCAGCGGAACAGGTCGCCATTGGTGATGTTGAACGCTTGGTTGGCGCAGCGAACGTCGGTGGCCGCCCATACCGTGGCCCGCGCGAGCAACCCGGCGTCGGTCATCTCCAGCAGCCGGTCATAGGCGCCGGGTTTGCCGGGGAAACGCAGCGGAATGGCCAGTTCCTTGGACATCGACGCATAGACGGCGATCGCCAGCGCGAGATTCATCGGATTGCCGAGAGCGAAGCCGCCGACCACCGCCGGGCGGATCGCCGTCCAGCTCCACCTCCTGCCCTGCTGCCGCGCTTCGAGCAGGCGCTGCTGGTCGTGCATGAACTCCGGCGGCATGAAATAGGCATCGTCCTCGCGCGCGGGCGTCTTGAACGGCCCCAGATGCCCGCCATAGACCTTGTAGCCCTGCATCAGGCTCACGTGCTCAAGCCGCGTGGCCGCCGGCTCGATCGCATCGAGCACGTGACGCAGCATGGCAACGTTGGGAGGCACCAGCTCCGCCCAGCTCGGACGATCCTGGTAGGCGGCGTAGAACACGTGGGTCACCTCCGCCAGCGCGCCGAGTTTCGCTTGCGCGTCGGCCGCGTCGAGCAGATCCACCGCGATGTGCCGCACGCGCTCATCCGAAGTGCCGCCGCGGCGGGAAAGCCCGATGGTCCGCCAGTCCTCCAGCGTGCGCAGGTGATCGATCAGGTTGCGGCCGATCACGCCCTGCGCGCCGACGACCAGGGCGGTCTTCTGCGTATCCATGGTGGCTCCTCGTGAGGGTTATCAGGCGCCGGCGGCGCACGAAACGACCGACGATGCGCGGCGACGCTCCAGCGCCATGCTCCACCACGTGGCGATCAGGCCGAGCACGGTGACGGCGGCACCGGCGATGCCGAGCGCGGGCATGCCCAGGCCGGCATCGATCACCAGGCCGCCGATGAAGGCGCCGATCGCATTGCCGAGATTGAAGGCGGCGATGTTGAGCGTGGAGGCCAGGTGCGGCCCGTCCACCGCCTGCTGCACCACGCGCATCTGCAGCGGCGGTACGGTGGCGAACGCGGCCACGCCCCACACGAACACGGTGGCGATGGCGGCGATGGTGTCGTGCATGGTCCAGGCGAAGCCCAGCATGATCAGCGCGAGCGCCGCCAGGATCGCCGCCAGCGAGGGCATCAGCCGCCAGTCGGCCAGGCGTCCGCCGAGCAGATTACCCAGCGTGGTGCCCGCGCCGAACAGCACCAGCACCCAGCCGGTGGCGCCGACGCTCACGTGCGATTGCGTCTGCAGGATCGGCGCGATGTAAGTGAATACGGTGAACACGCCGCCGAAGCCCAGCACCGTCATCGCCAGCGCGATCAGCACCTGCGGCTGGCGCAGCACGGCCATCTCGCGGCGCATGTCCGGCGCGTGCAGCTCCGGCAGCGGCGGTACCAGGCGCCAGACGCCCAGCGCGGCGACCACGCCCAGCCCGGCCACCGCGCCGAAGGTCGAGCGCCAGCCCGCCCACTGGCCCAGGAAGGTGCCGAACGGCACGCCCAGCACATTGGCCAGCGTCAGCCCCGCAAACATCAGCGCGATCGCCCGCGCGCCCTGGCCACGCGGCACCACGTGCGAGGCCACCACCGCGCCGATGCCGAAGAACGAGCCATGGCAGAACGCGGCCACCACGCGCGCCAGCATCAGCACGGTGTAATTCGGCGAGATGGCGCACAGCGCATTGCCCAGGATGAACAGGCCCAGCAGTGCCAGCAGCGCATTGCGCCGCTCCATCTTCGCCGTCAGCGCGGCCAGCAGCGGCGCGCCGACGGCCACGCCTAGCGCATAGCCGGACACCAGCAGACCGGCCGAGGGGATACTCACGCGCAGGTCCGCCGCCACTTCCGGCAGCAGGCCCATGATCACGAACTCGGTGGTGCCGATGGCGAAGGCCGCCACCGACAGCGCCAGCAGTGCGGCGCGGGAGTGGTCATGCCGCCCTGCGTGCCCCGGCGTGGGCGCGGCCGGCGGCGGAGTGGGACCGGACATGGGGGAGCCTCCTTGAAGGGAGGCGGCACTGTGCAACTTGCCCTGGACGATGAGAATTGCCGAAACTGCGCAATCATCTTTTCCAGAATATTGAAGATGGTAGAACTCGAAGACATCCGTCTGTTCGTGCGCGCCGTGATCGCCGGCAGCCTGTCCGCCGCCGGGCGTGAGCTGAATCTGTCGCCTGCCGTGGCCAGCAAGCGCCTGTCCCGCCTGGAACAGGCGCTGGGAGTGCGCCTGCTCCAGCGCAGCTCGCGCCGCCTCGCCCTCACCGGTGAGGGCAATTGCTATTACGAACGCTGCGTAAGCATCCTCGCCGATCTCGACGAAGCCAATGCCACTGTGCGGCTGGGCCAGCTGGAAGTGCGCGGTGCCCTGCACGTCTCCACCGCACTGGACCTGGGCCGCCAGTACGTCGGCCCGCTGGCCGCCGATTTCGCTGCGCAGCATCCGGCACTGCGCGTGCGCATCAGCGCTTCCGACGCCATGCTCGACCTGTTCGAGCACGGCGTGGACGTGGCCGTGCGCAGCGGCGCCATGGCCGATTCGCGGCTCATCTCCCGGCGCGTCGCCCTCAACTACCGCGTGGTCTGCGCGGCGCCGGCCTATCTGCAGAAACACGGCCGCCCGCGGAACACGGACGATCTGGAGCGGCACGCCTGCCTGATGCTGCATCGTCCCGGCCGCGGCATCCTGCCGTGGATGCTGCAGACGCCGGAGGGCCCGCGTCCCCTGCGCCTGGACGCCAGCCTCACCACCGACAGCGGGGACCTGATGCGCGAGCTGGCCATTGCCGGCCATGGTCTGGCGTTCAAATCGATCTGGGACATCGCGACCGACGTGCGCGCCGGCCGCCTGGTGCCGGTGCTGACCCACTGCGCCATCCAGGAGGCGCACATCTATGCCATCTACCCCAGCCGCGATTACTTGCCCGCGCGCATCCGCCTGTTCGTCGATCATCTGCAAGCAAGCATGCAAGCACAGGAAGCGGACGTACTGGCACTGATCCGCGCGCCCGCGGACACCTGAGCGGCGCGTCTTGCGGGAGGCGCAGGCAGCGCGAAATCATCAGACTGTCGGACCAATGGACGTCCAGACGCGTCTGTCCGCCGTTCACTGCTTACCGCGCGCCGTACTGCGGTGCCAGTGTTCCAACAGCAGCCAAGCCACGAACACGCCAACCGATACGCCTAGCAACTCGAAGAATACGCGCGAGCCCAGGCCATCGGGATCGTGCACTTCCGCCAGCTTGGCCTTGAGGAATTGGATCGACTCGACCCGGCCGTAGTTGAAATACACGATGTCCCACAGATCGCCGCTGCCGGTAAGGAACAACGCGGTCAGGAAAGCCCAGGCCGTACGCTGGCCGTGTTTCCAGTCGTTGCGGTTGCCGATCCAACGGAACAGGGCATAGAGCAGAAAACCCGCGGCCGCGGAAATCGCGCCCGCCTGCAGGGCGCCGACAAGCCCGTAGCCCATCCACGATTGGTCGTAATGCATGTGGTTACCACTGCTCCGGGTATGACGGCGCATTATTATGCCGTACGGTGTCCCACTTTCCGGGATGTGACGCAGTGCCGGTCGCCGCCCCGATGCCATCGGCCGGGCGCCCACCGCGTCACACCTCGGCGCGACGCGGCAGCGCTAGACTCGGTGCACCGAGACACCGTACACCGCGACACCTCAATGCGACTCCCCATCAGCCAACGCGCCTCGCTCATCCTCGTGGACGTGCAGCCGGACTTCATGCCCGGGGGAAGCCTCGCCTGTCATGAAGGCGACGCCATCGTGCCCGGCATTCGCCGCCTGCTGGACAGCCGCGTGTTCCGCCACGTAGTGGCCACGCAGGACTGGCATCCGCGCGGTCATGTCTCCTTCGTCACCAGCCACCCGGGCCGCCAGCCGTTCGAGCGCATCCCGCTGTACGGCCACGCCCAGACCCTGTGGCCCGAGCACTGCATGCAGGACACGCCAGGCGCGGCGCTGCATCCGGGCATCGACTGGTCCCCGCTGGACAAGATCGTGCGCAAAGGCAGCGATCCGCGGGTCGATTCCTACAGCGGCTTCCGCGAGAACTTCGGCCCGAACGGCACGCGCCCGAGCACCGAGCTGGCCGAATGGCTGCGCCTGCGCGGCGTCGACGAGGTCTACGTGTGCGGCCTGGCGCGCGACGTCTGCGTGCTGTGGACGGCGCAGGACGCGGCGACCCTCGGCTTCAAGACCCACGTGCTGTGGGATCTCACGCGCCCCGTCACGCCGGAGACCGACATCGCCACGCGCGCCCGCTTCGACCAGGCCGGCGTGAATGTGGTCGAGGACTCCCTGCCGATCGCGGCCTGACGCGCCTCAGGCCCCGTCTTCGCGCACCGCGCGCACGCTCGGCTCGCCGTCGTCGTCCAGCCACACGCTGAGCACGATCGGCTGGCAGCACACCTGGCAGTCCTCCACGTACTGCTGCTCGCCGGCGGAGCCGTCGAGCAAGATCTCGATGGGCTCGCCGCAGTACGGGCAATGGATGACGGTCGGCTCGAGCATGGCGCAAGCCTACCGCGCCGGAGCGCCCGTGCAAGCCAGCAGCCACGCCGCCGGCGTGGCGATGGCGAACCACCCTTCGCGCGCCGTGCGCCGCCCGAGGCGCAGCACTTCCTTGTCCTTGCTGAGCAGCCAGCGCGCCCGTGCGGCCAGGGCGAGCTCGAGGAATTTCTGGTCGTCCGGATCGGCACAACGCGGCAGGCGGATGCCCGGCGGCGGCACGGCGTCCAGACGGCGCAGCACGCGATCATAGGCGGACAATGCCGTCGCCTGTGCGGCCTCGTCCAGCGCCAGCGCGGGGTAGGCCAGCACACGGCACCATTCTCCGCGGCAATGATCGTCGGTCACCGCCTCCAGCTTGCCGGCGGCCAGCGCCTCGGCGAGCGGCGCCACGCGCGGGTCGGCGAACACGAACAGATCGAGGCAGACATTGGTGTCCAGCACCACGCGCTCCGTGGCACCGGTGGGAACATCGCTCATGCGGATCGGGCAAGTCACGGTGGAGCGCGACGTTAGCGCGCCGGCCGCAGCCTGTCGAACCGGCCGGGGGGGCGCCTTTGCATGACGGTGCCCACAGTTTCGGCACGCTACCGTCAACCCATCGCGGTTTCCTGCGTTGCTCGCTATCCGTTAGCCGTGATGTCCGTGGCCGTGCGCTCCAGGGGAAGCCCCCGCGATGAAACAAACTTTTGTGGTCGGCTGTCCGCGCGCCGGCACGACGATCGTCCAGGCCATGCTGGCCCGGCATCCGGCCGTACTCCCCCTGCCGGAGACCGCGTTCTTCGAGCACATGCACGGTGACCTCGCGTCGCGTTGGGGCGACGCGCACGCCAACCGCCAGCCACCACGTCTTCGTCAGCGCCTTGGCCTGAGCCGCAAGCATGAGCGCCAGCTGCTGCGCGACCTGCAACGCCTCGCGCCCGCCACGCCATCGACGCTGGTACGCCCATCCCTGTCCAGGCAACGGCTGCAACAACGCTTCGTACGCCTGCTCGACCTGCTCGGCGAGGCGGCCGGCTGCGACATGTGGCTGGAACCGAGCCCCGGGCATCTGCTCTACCTCCCGGAGATCGAAGCGCTGGTACCGGATGCGCACTTCATCCATGTGGTCAGGCCTGGCGCGGACGTGATCGCCTCGCTGCTCGATGGCGGCCTGCTGTCCGAGCGCGACGACGCCTTCGGCGGCGGCACCGTGCGGTGGTCGCGACGCTGGAACCGCGCCATGAAGATCCACGGTCAGTACCTGGGCCACCCGCGGCACTACCTGCTGTTCCTCGAAGATCTGATCGAACAGCCCCAGCGGGAGTGGAAGCGCCTATGCCAGTTCCTGGGCCTGGACCCGGCCCGCTCCGGCGACGCGGACTGCACGCAGGCGATCGCCGACCTCGACCAGGCACCATGGAAACCGCTCGCGCCGAAAGGCAGGGCCGACGCCATGCCCGGCGCCAAGGCACAACGCTGGCTGCAGACCCGGCTGACGTCGTACGACGCATTGCGCGCGCAATGCCTGCGCATGCGCGGGGCGCAGGAACAGCGGCGCGCAGACCGCCGGCTCGCTGCCTTGTCCGGCGGCTGACGGAACGCCTCTAGAGCTGCCCGGCCGCCTCCTCGATCAGCGTTGCCAGTTCGTGTGGATAGACCGCTAGCGAGGCGTGGCTCGATGCCAGCTCGATGGTCTTGCGGGCTCCGATTCGCTGGGCCATCCATTGCTGGGTTTCCGGCGGGATCATGTGGTCTTCCAGCGATACCTGGTACCAGCTCGGCCGCAGCTTCCATGCCGGCGCGCCCATCTTTTCATCGAAGCAGCGCGCAGCCGTCGGCTTCTGCGTGGCGGCCATGACCAGGGCCGCGTCGTCACCCAGATCCTGGCAGAAGCTCTCCTTGTACAGCCGCCGATCGAGCCACAGGAATCCGTACTTGTCGGGCCGGATCGCGGCCGCGCCGATCGGCGGCTCGCGTCGCCCGAGCAGGCCTCGTACCGTCTCGCCCTCGTCTGGCGCGAACGCCGCCACGTACACCAGACCGGCCACATTGGGTGCCTGACCGACGCCGGAAATCACCGCGCCGCCGTAGGAGTGCCCGACCAGCAACACTGGCCCGTCCTGCGCCTCGACCAGGCGCCGCGTCCACTCGATGTCATCGGCCAGCGACGTCAGCGGGTTCTGCGCGGCACTGACGCGGAAACCCTTGGCATGCAACACGGGGATCATCTTGCTCCAGTGCGAGCCGTCGCCCCAGGCTCCATGCACCAGCACGACGTTTGGTTTCTTGCCCATGGCGGATCCCCCAGTCTGTTGGCGCGACGCCGGAAAGCGCGGCGCGGTGGTCTCGCGCCAAGGGAACGCAATCGGTGTGAATCCGCCGTCATGACGAAAGGGCAACGTGCGCTGTGGCATATGCGGCGCCGGGGAAATTCACGCCGTGGCCACCGCCGGCCGCCCGCTCGACCCCGTTCCGCGGGCCGATCCGTTGAATGAAGGTCAACAAGGAGAAAAACATGAAATACCGCTTGCTGCTGCTTCCGCTCGCCCTGGCCGCCTGCTCGCAGACGCCTCCGCCGGCGACGTCCGGCACGCCCGCGCCGACGGCTTCCGCGGCCAGCGTCGCCAGCACGCCGACCGCGGCCACGGCCGCCGTGGACACCGCATCGCTGCCTCGCTACCACTGGCGCCTGAGCGAGGCGACGACAGCCGACGGCAAGCGTATCGACGCGCTGTTCGCACGGCCGGACAAGCCGCTGCAACTGGATTTCGTGCGCGACCGCCTGGCTGTCGCCAACGCCTGCAACCGCATCGGCGGCGGCTTCCGCATCGAGGGCGACCGGCTCAAGGCCGGCCCCCTCGCCTCGACCATGATGGCCTGCCCGGACCCGGCCCTGGCCGCGCTGGACGGCGCGATCTCCCAACGCCTCGAAGGCGGCCCGAAGCTCAGCCTGCACGGTGGCGACACGCCGACGCTGCGCCTGGTCACCGATGCGGGCGACACATTGGTCTTCACCGGCGAGCCCACCGCCGAAACGCGCTACGGCGGCGAAGGCGAGACGGTGTTCCTCGAAGTGGCGGCCGAGACCAAGCCGTGCAGCCATCCCCTGATCCCCGACAAGCAATGCCTGCAGGTGCGGGAACGCAAGTACGCCGAAAACGGCACGATCGCTTCCACCGGCGAATGGCAGCCGCTGTACCAGGACATCGAGGGCTATACGCACGAACCAGGTGTCCGCAACGTACTGCGCCTGAAACGTTTCACGCTGAAGAACCCGCCGGCCGATGCGCCGTCCAGCGCCTATGTGCTGGACATGGTGGTGGAATCGGAAACCGTCACCGCGAAGAAATAAACACGAACCACGGAAACAACGACGCCCCGCCTTCCTCACCGGAAGACGGGGCGTTATTCATGGCGCTTCAGGCCGCGACGCTGACGCGCTTGCGCTCGTCGTCCAGGCTGGCCACGGGGCGCACTTCGATACTGCCGATGCTGGCCCACGGGAACGACTTGGCGATCTCGAGCGCCTCGTCCATGTCCTTGGCTTCGATCAGATTGAAGCCGCCCAGATATTCCTTGGTCTCCGCGAAGGGGCCATCCACGACGGTGGTCTTGCCATCGCGGATGCGCATGGTGCGCGATTGCTTGGGCGCTTCCAGTTTCTGGCTGTCGATCAGCGTGCCCTCGCGCTTGAGCGCATCGGCCTTGTCCAGGCAACCGCGCATCATCGTGTCGAACTGTCCGTCCGGCAGATCGCCGAGCAGCTGATCGTCGCAATAGATCATCACCAGGAACTTCATGGTCGGTCGCTCGCGTCGGGTGGGAGGACGCGATGGTAGTACATCCGCCCGGACGCGCCAGACCGGCACGCCGAGCACCGGCGGTACATGATGGATAACGTTGTCATTCTTCACCTGTCTGTCACGCCCTCAGGCAGCGATCGCTATCCAAGCCATGTCGCAGGAACTCGCTTGCTGCGCCGCAAAAGCGCTTTTCAAGTCAGGCATCACAGTTTGCCGGACCGGTAAAAGACAACGTTGTCATCGCCAAGGCGTCTGCCGCCCGCTCCGCGCACGCACGACCGCCTGCCGGTAGCGGCATGGCGCACCGCCCTTCCCTCGGGGGCGATGCACCGCAGCGCCTCGGTCAACCACCTTCGCCGCATTCCAAAAAGAGAGGAGATCGATCATGCGTGCCAAGTCACCCGCGAGACCGCAGCTGTTGTCCGCTGCGCTGGGCAGCATCGCCAGCACCATCGCTTATGCCAGCTTGCTCGCCATCGCACCCGCGTCCTCGGCGATCGCGCAGACCGCACCGGCCTGCGCGTCCGCCTGGAGCGCCGGCGCCGTCTATGTCGGCGGCGACGTCGCCAGCGAGAACGGCGTCAACTACAAGGCCAACTGGTGGACCCAAGGCAACGACCCGGCGACCAACAACGGCGGCGCCGGGTCCGGCCAGCCTTGGACGTCGCAGGGCGCATGCAGCGGCTCGAATGGCGGCGGCGGCGGTGGCGGCGGTGGCGGAGGTACCCCCCCGCCTCCGCCGGGCACCGGCGCCAATCTGCTGTTCAGTCCCTACAAGGACGTCACGATCAATCTCAACTGGAACACCAACACGATGCAGACGGCCGCCGCGACCGGTACGCCGATCCCGCTGGTCGGCAGCGGCAGCCTGTACGCCAACTACGTGCATAACCTCAGTGCGGTGACGCTGGCTTTCGCCACGGGCGAGTGCGGCAGCGAGAATTGGGGCGGCATTCCCGGCGCCACCTTTGCCAGCGCCAACATCACGGCGCTGGCGAGCGCGGGCCTGCCCTATGTCGTCTCCACCGGCGGCGCGGCGGGCAGCTTTACCTGCTCCAGCACCGCGGGCATGGCCAGCTTCCTGTCCCGCTATTACACGTCGCAGATGCTGGGCGTGGACTTCGATATCGAAGCCGGCCAGACCCAGGCACAGATCAACAGCCTCATTGCCGCGGCGGCCTACGGCCAGTCGCTGCATCCGAACCTGCGCTTCTCGTTCACCCTCGCCACGCTGGCTGCATCCGACGGCAGCTACGGCGGCCTCAACGCCACCGGCGACATGGTGGTGAAGGCGATCAAGGCGTCCTCGCTCAGCAACTACACCATCAATCTGATGGTGATGGATTACGGCACCGCCGGCCCCTCGATCTGCGTCGTGGTCAACGGTCAGTGCGACATGGCGCAATCGGCGATCCAGGCGGCGAAGAACCTGCAGCACACCTACGGCATCCCGCTCGGCAAGATCGAACTGACGCCGATGATCGGCATGAACGACAACACCAGCGAGGTGTTCTCCGTCGCCAATACCGACTCGGTGGTGAGCTATGCGGTGAGCAATGGCCTGGCGGGCCTGCACTTCTGGTCGCTGGACCGCGACACGCCGTGCAGCAGCAGCTGGGCTTCGCCGACCTGCAACTCGCTGCCGTCGACGACGCCACTGCAATACACCAAGCGCTTCCTGTCCGACCTGGGCCGCTGAGGCCTCGAGCGCGGGGCGGCCATGCCGCTCCGCGCGCCTGCGGCGGCCGTGCCACCTCTGACGGCGCGCTCACAGGCGGGCTAGTATTCCTGGCGCGTTCCAAGGGCCGGGGGCTGCCAACCGTCATGAGCCGTCTTTACGATCTCTCGTCGCAGGCGCTGCGCGCGCTGTACGAGGCTCGCGTTGCCAATCCGCCGGTACTGGACATGGTCGACCGCTTCGCCGACGGCTACCGCTTCGCCGATGCCTGGACGGCGTTGCGCGACGAAGCGCTGGCACTCACCGACCGCCTGCACACCGTGCCGCGCTTCCACGAGCTGATGGCCGAACAGGCCGGCATTTCGGCCAACGATGGCCACGATTGGCGCATGTACCTGCTCAAGGTCTACGGCAACGATGTCGACGAACACATGACTGCCTGCCCGTATCTGGGCGAACTCGTACGCACGTCGCCCGACGTGCTTTCGGCCACGCTCTCGTTCCTCGCGCCGCGCAAGCACATCCCGCAGCATCGTGGCCCGTTCAAGGGCGTGCTGCGCTTCCAGCTCGGGCTCTCGGTGCCGCTGGACGCAAACGGACTGCCCGCATCGATCCTGCGCCTGGCCGGGCGCGATTACCGCATCGGCAGCGGCGAAGCGCTGCTGTGGGACGACACCTATCCGCACGAGGTATGGAACGCCAGCGACCAGTGGCGCATTGCACTTCTGCTGGATGTACGCCGCCGCGACTTGCCGAAGGATCTGGCCCTGTTGTCGCGCGTGCTGATCGCCGGCGTGGGTGCGGTCGCGCGCTGGCGGCTGCCGGCGATGATCCGGGGCGGCAGGAACACCTAGCGTCCGCGCAGCGCGGCTTCGAGTTCGGCCAGCAGGCGCGCCACTTCGCCCGCCTGTGGCGAGCCGCGGCGCGCGGCTTCCTCGACGCATTCGGCCTGTGCGCAGATGGCCTCTTCGCCGAGCACGATCGTGCCGCCCTTGATGCGATGCGCATGGCGCGCCACCGCGGCCCAATCCTGTCGGGCCAGCGCCGCGCGCATGGTCTTCATGTCACGTCGGCTCTCTTCGAAGAACAGCCGACAGGCGGCCGCCTCGCCGTCCGGCTCAGGCCATGGACGCCCGGCGCATAGCACGCGCCATGCTTCGAGCGGTACGGGCCAGTCCAGCCGTGCGTCGATACCCTCGACGTGCACCGTCGCATCGTCACCCTCGCACATCGACACCAGGCGGCATGCCCCTTCGCCGTGCTTCCGTTCGAGTCCGCGCAGGGTGCCGGCCAGCGTTCCGGACTCCAGGTCAGGCACATCATCCAGCCAGATCAGCCGATAAGGCGTCCTGGCGAAGGCGGCGAGCGCCGCATCGCCGGTGGCGCAAGTGTCGCTGCCCAGGCCCAGGCAGGCGAGCTGCGCGCCGACGATGCGGCAACGGGCCGGATGGCTTCCGATCAGCAGCGCGCGACCCATCGGCGTGTCGCTTGCGCGAGGCATCGGCGGCACGCCCTCGAGCGCGATATCAAAGAACAGGCCCGTACCCGGGTCGTTCGCGTAAAGCTCCACGTGCAAGCGGGCCTCGCCGCACGGCGGCTCCAGCCAGAGCGCGATGGATGCCCCGCTCCGATCCGCGCCCTTGGCCATGCTCGCCAGAGCACCCTCCAGCACGCTGTGCAGGCGGTCTTGGTCCAACCATAGCCAGGGCAATGGGCCGCAGGGCAGCTCGATACGCATCGGCGCACCCCCACCATCGAACAGCGGCTCCCGTAGCGCCACGCATGCGCGCGCAACGGCGAACGCATCGCAGCGCAAGGCACCGGCTGCATCATCGGCAGCGAAAGGAGTCGCGGCATTGCCCGGCTCAGGCGGCCGGCGCCGCGCAGTCATGACGCCGCGTCCTCAGGCCATGCCCTGCGAATGCAGGACCTGCTCGCGCATCTTGAACAACTCTGCGTCGGTATGGATGCCGAGCTTCTTGAAGGCGGTGGATTTCTGCGTGCTGATCGTCTTGAGGCTGCGATTGAACTTGCCGGCGATCTGGCTTACCGACATGCCGTCCAGGAAGCAGCGGATCACCTCCCATTCGCGCGGCGACAGCGGCGACGGCGGCTTGGCCGGCGAAATCGCGCCCAGGCTCGGCGGCGAGTACGTCTCGCCGGACATGACTTTGGTGATCGCTTCCACCATGTCGTTCGCGTCCTGGCTCTTGGCGAAGAAGCCGTCGGCGCCCTCGCGCAACAGCATGCGCACCGTCACGGCCTCCGCATGTCCGGAGACCACCAGGATGCGCAGCCGCGGGTAGTGCGCGCGCAGCGCCTTCACCAGCGCGATGCCGTCGAGGTCATCGGTGCCGAGCGAGTAATCGACCAGCGCCACGTCCACCGGGGTTTCGGCCAGCATGGCGCGAAAGGCGCGGCTGCAGCTGTGGCTGCCCACCACGGTGAGTCCCGCCACCTGCCGCAGGTGCGAGGCCAGGCCCTTGAGGATAAATTCGTGATCGTCCAGCAAGGCGACGCGGATGGGATTGCGGGTGGCGCTCTTGCTCGTGAGATAGGGACCGCGGGCGGGGGTTAGCGACATGGCGAAGCACTCTCGGGTGGTTGGGTCCGCCCGGCGGCGCCGGGACATCACGCCAGGCGCGATAAGGTCATTCCGGATACCGCGTTCGCGGAGGAACAATGGCTGGCGGATCGCTGGCCTGGCGCCGGCGCCGGCGGCATCGCCCAGGCAATGCAAGGCGATCCGGCGATTGCAGCATGCGTGCCCCACTCCATCCATGGGATTTCTCGGAAAGCCCGTGGACAATCCTGGACACTCAACAAAACTTCACCACGGAGGCACGGATGTCCCCCCACGCACGATTTGCGCTGTGCATGCTCTGCCTGCTCGCCGGAAGCGCGCGAGCGCACGATGCCTGCGAGCGCAACGCGCGCATCGATCCGGAGCTGCCGGCCGGTTTCGCCGGCCGCTATCGCCTCATCGGCGTCACACCAGAGGGCCGTGCCTACAGCGGCACGCTCACGCTAAGCGTCGGTGACACGCACTACACGCTCGTGCGCCGGGCCGAAGGCCGCGTGACGCGGGGCGACGCATGGTTCGAACGCTGCGGACCCGATCGGATCGCGCAGCTCGCCGTGCGCATCGACACGCGTCCCGCTCTCGCGTGGACTTGCCAGGTCGCCACCGATGGCGGCAACGACTACCGCGTCACCTGCACCGGCCCGCGCGACGCGCAGGCACGCCAGCGCTTGGAAGCCTGGTTCCAGCAGCCTTGAGTCGCCGCGCACCGCGCCAAGGAAAAATGGGGCCCCTAGGACTTTTCTGATTCCAGCACCCCCTCCATCTGAGAAGAATCCTAAGCGCAACGGCGACGTGCCCTGACCCCCCATCCGGCCAGGACAAACAACACGGATCGCCATCCGCCTTCCCGCATGCCAAGGACGCCATGCGTCGACCACGTGTCGAAGGCAGGCCGCGCTCTACCCCGGCGCGGCCTGTCTGGAAACTTACTCACGTCGCCAAGGAGCACGACGCGAGGAACCCCTCAGAACCTGTCCGCCCGCCGTGGCGACGCGAGGGTGTTCCTAATGTCGGCCGGCACCACGCCGGGCGGCACGCGCGATCAGCAACAGCGCAGCCATGCAGTCAGTCACAGCCCTCCAACGCGACGTTGCCGCGATGCCGCCCGCCGGGTCGCGAGCACGACGCGGCGACACATTCTCCGCGGCGCCTTGTCGCGCCGCGCTCGCCGCTGCGCTGGCCCTGGCCTGCATCGCCCCTGTCCACGCCACCGCATCGCCAACGCGCGAGCGGCTGCTGGCGCAGGCACGCGCCGAACACGTCGGCGGCCACCGCGCGCAGGCCCTGAGCCTGTGCGAAACCCTGCTCCAGCGCTGGCCCGGCGACGGCGAGGCGCTCATCCTGCGCGTACGCCTGCTATCCGAACTGGGCGCCGCCGGACGCGCGCTTGAGCTGGCCCGCGTCCTGCCCGAACCACTGCCGCCCGCGGACATGGCCCGCCTCGAAGCAGATGCCGCCGCGCACCAGACGCGCTGGACCCAGGCCATGCCGGCCGACACGCGCCAGCCCTATACCGAAGCCGATCGCGCCGTCGCACTGGAAAACGCAGCCCTGGAACGCCAACGGCCACCATCCGCCGATGCCGCCGCGGTGCTCGCCGACCGCCTCGTCGCGCACGACCGCGCCGCGTTGAGCGACGCCGCGCTGCGCGACGAGCAGAGCCTGCGCGCACAAGGCGCGGCCTTGCCGCCCTATGCCGCCGCCGCGCTGGCCGATGCGCTGATGCAACAGCGCCAGCCGGAGCAGGCGATCCCGTTATACGAACAAGCGTTGCGCGCCGATCCGGGCCCTTATGCGCAAGAGCAGACGGACCCGCGCATCGGCCTCGCCTACGCGTATCTCGAAGCCGATCGTTACCGCGACGCCGTGCGCCTGATCGACCGGGTCGCCGACACGGAACCGGCCTGGCTCGCCATACACGGCAGCCACCTCCCTCAGAACAACGACCACAAGGTGGACGCCGCGCTGACCGCCGCGCAGGTGCGCCAGGAAGCCTGGCTGTACCGCGATGCTTGGCGCCGTCTCGAAGCACTGCGCGCGGAGGGCCCGACCAACGCTGCGATCTGGCACGCGCTGGCCGAAGTCGAACGCATGCGCGGCTGGCCGCGCCGCGCGGAAGACACGCTGATGGGCGCGGCCGGCCTCGATCCGGATGACACCGCCACACGCCTGGGCGCCATCGAAGCCTGGCGTGAGCTGGGCGATTTCCCGCGCGTCGAGCCGGCACTGCGCGAGGTCGAAAACGTGGTGCCGCGCGATCTCCATGTCGCCCTGGCGCGCCAGTCCTGGGATCGCCAGCGCGGCTGGCAGTTCGATGTGGACCATGCGCGCGGCCGCGGCGGCGCAGTCAACTTCGGCGACGCCGACCACGAGACCGAAGCCACCCTGCAGAGCCCGCTGCTGGCCGGGCGCTGGCGCGTCTACGGCATCACTCGCCTGGCCTACGCCAGCCTGCCTGAAGGCGACACGCGGCGCGAACGCCTCGGCCTGGGCCTGCGCCGCTATGCGCGTGGATGGGAAGCTTACGTACAGGCTCTGCCCGCCCTGGGCGGCGCCACGCGGCGCACTGCATACGAAGCCGGTCTGCGCTGGTCGCCGAACGACCGCTGGGCTTACGCACTGGATTGGAGCAACACGGGCGACCGGGACGTGCCGCTGCGCGCTCACTACTACGGCGTCACCGCGCATGCGCTCGACGCCTCCGTGCAGTGGCGGGCGAGCGAGCAAAGTGCCGTGAAGCTCAGCGCCAGCGCCGACCGTTTCAGCGACGGCAACCGTCGCTACGGCTTGGATGCGGCATGGACGCAGCGCGCCTATACGGCGCCGTGGCTCACCCTCGATGCCGGCCTGGAAGCGGGCGCCACGCGCAACTCTCGCACCGACGTCGCGTACTACAGCCCCGCCTGCGCGCGCTGGGCAGCGGCCACCGGCCGGCTGGAGAACATGCTCTACCAACGCTACGAGCGCATGTGGCGGCAGCATGTCGATCTCTCGTTCGGCAGCTACGACGAATGCCGCTACGGCAGCGGCTGGATGGCCAGCATGCGCTACGGCCAGACCTATGCGCCACGCGGCGGCCTCGCCTTCGGCTGGGGCCTGGGCTGGGCCAGCCAGCCTTACGACGGCAAGCGCGACCACCGCGTGACGCTCGACCTCTCGCTGCACTGGGGCGAATGAGATGACGTACTGCCGCTGCCTTCTCGTGCTTGTGCTGCTCTCCATGGCTTCCGTGGCCGGCGCCGCCGACCGGCTCGCCGTGCTCGCCGCGCCGTTGCCTGCGCGCGCGCCGCTGCCGCCGCTGATCGTACTGAACTATCACGATGTACGCGACGACATCCGCGACGCCGGCCGCAGCGACAGCACTGCGATCAGCACCGATCATCTGATCGCCCACCTTGAGTGGCTGCGTGCCAACGGTTTTCGCATGGTGAGCCTGGACGACGTGCTGGCCGCACGCCGAGGCACGCGCGCATTGCCGCCCAAAGCCGTGCTGCTCACCTTCGACGACGGCCTCGTCAGTTTCTATACGCGCGTGTTTCCGCTGCTGCGCGCCTACGGCTACCCGGCGCTGTTCGCGCTGGAAGGCTCATGGATGGATCTGCCTGAAGGACAGCGCTTCGACTACAACGGCGAGACCTGCGGCCACGACTGCTTCGTCGACTGGCGACAGGTGAACGAGATGCGCGACTCCGGCCTGGTGGAGATCGCTTCGCACACCTACGACTTGCACAAGGGCGTGATCGCCAATCCGCAGGGCAACACCATGCCCGCGGCGATCGCGCTCGCCTACGACCCTGCGCACGGTTATGAAAGCCCCGACGCCTACCGCGCGCGCATCCGCGCCGACCTGCGCCACAGCGCCGACGAGATCGAGCGCCATACCGGTCATCGTCCGCGCGCGATCGTGTGGCCATACGGCGCCTACAACCGCGTGGCACAGGCCGAGGCCGCCGACGTCGGCATGAACGTCTCGCTCAGCCTGGACGACGAACCGGCGACGCTGGCCAAAGGCGCCAACCTTCCGCGCCTGCTGATCGATGGCAACATCGGCGTCGAAGGTCTCGCCGCGCTGATCTATCGCCAGCGCGCGATCGATCCGCAGCGCGTGGTGCAGGTGGACCTCGACTACGTCTACGACCCGGATCCGGCACAGCAGGAAAAGAACCTCTCCGCCCTGCTGGACCGCATCCGCCGCATGAAGCCCACGCAGGTATGGCTGCAGGCCTATGCCGACCCGGACGGCGACGGCGTGGCCGATGCGGTGTACTTCCCCAACCGTCACCTGCCGATGCGCGCCGACCTGTTCGGCCGTGTGGCGTGGCAGTTGCGAACACGCTGCGAAGTCGAGGTGTATGCGTGGATGCCGGTGCTGGCGTTCCGGTTTCCCAAGGAATACGACCTGCCGACCCTGGGCAACGGCGCGCCCAGGGATGGCGATCACTATCGCCTCGCACCATGGGACCCGCACGTACGCGCCTTGATCGGCGAGGTTTACGAAGACCTCGCCATGCACGGCGGCATGAACGGCCTGCTGTTCTCCGACGATGCCTACCTGCGCGACACCGACCGCCTCGGCCCGCTCGCCCGCAGCATGCCGGCGCAGCGCACGCAGTACCTGATCGACTTCACCCGCGAACTCGCCGAGCGCGCACGGCAATGGCGCGCGCAACTGAAGACCGCGCGCAATCTCTACGCACGCCCGCTGCTGCAGCCGGCGGCGGAAGCCTGGTTCGCGCAGAGTCTCGCCGCCTTCAACGCCGCCTACGACTACACCGGCCTGATGGCGATGCCGCAGCTGGACCGCGAACCGGCGACCGACGCGTGGTTCCGCCGGCTCGCCGCGGCGGTCGCCGCGCAGCCGCAAGGCATGGACCGTACCGTGTTCGAGCTGGCGGCGGTGGACTGGCGCGCCAGCGGCAAACCGGTGCCGGTCCAGGTGCTCGGCGCGCGGCTGCGGCTGCTGCAAGCGCAGGGTGCGCGCCACCTCGGCTATTACCCCGACAACTTCGTCGAGGACCGTCCATCGCTGGAAGCGATCCGACCGTACATTTCGGCGGCCGGGCATCCGTACAAGGAACCGTGAGGCAAGGGCATGCGCGAGCTCGTCGAATGGCTGATGGACTATGCCTTCTACTATCCGCTGCTGATGTCCTTCGTATGGATGAGCGGCGGCCTGATCTATTACTTGCGCTGGGAGCGCAACCGGCCCGGCCGCGTCGCTCCGCGGCCACTGCCGCGCTATCCGTTCGTGACCTTGATCGTGCCCTGCCACAACGAGGGCGAGCAGGTGCGCGAGACCATCGCGCACCTGGATGCGCAGCGCTATCCGGACTTCGAGATCATTGCCGTCAATGACGGTTCCACCGACGACACCGGCGCACAGCTGGACCAGTTGCTGAAGGAATATCCGCGCCTGCGCGTGATCCATTTCGCCAGCAATCAGGGTAAGGCAATGGGCCTGCGCATGGCGGCGATGGCCGCGCGCGGCGATTTCCTGGTCTGCGTCGACGGCGATGCCCTGCTGGACGAATACGCCACCCATTGGCTGGTCTCCCACATGATCGCCAGCCCGCGCGTGGGCGCGGTCACCGGCAATCCGCGCATCCGCAATCGCTCCACCTTGCTGGGCAAGCTGCAGGTCGGCGAGTTTTCCTCGATCATCGGCCTGATCAAGCGCGCGCAGCGCGTGTATGGCCGCGTATTCACCGTATCGGGTGTGATCGCCTGCTTTCGCCGCAGCGCGCTGCACGACGTCGGCTACTGGAATACCGACATGGTGACCGAGGACATCGACATCAGCTGGCGCCTGCAGATGCGCCACTGGGACATCCGCTATGAGCCCAATGCCCTGTGCTGGATTCTGATGCCCGAAACGCTGCGCGGCCTGTGGAAGCAACGCCTGCGCTGGGCCCAGGGCGGCGTGGAAGTCACCCTGCGCTATGCGCGCCAGCTGCTCTCCTGGCGCCGCCGGCGCATGTGGCCGGTGGCGCTGGAGTACATGGCCAGCCTGGCCTGGGCCTACGTGGTGACCGGCATCGTCGCGCTGTGGCTGCTGGGCAAGTTCGTCGCGTTGCCGCCCGCATTGCACATCGACACCTTGCTGCCGCAATGGCACGGCGTCGTGCTTGGCATCGTGTGCCTGCTGCAGTTCGGCCTCAGCACGCTGATCGACCGGCGCTACGAGACACGCGTGGGCCGCAACTACTACTGGATGATCTGGTATCCCCTCACCTACTGGATCTTGAGCACAGCCACCACCGTGGCGGCCTTGCCCAAGGCCTTGCTCAAGCGCAAAGGCACGCGCGCCGTGTGGACCAGCCCTGATCGAGGTATCCGATGAAAGCCGAAGCCATTCTCATCCATCGTCCTGAGCGCCAGCATCCCGCGCGGCGTTTTTTCTTCACGACCGCCACGCTCATGGCCTGGATGGCCTGGGCATCGCTATGGCTGCCGCTGGTGACGCTGGTCGCATGGGCGCTGGGCTTCCATGTCGGTTACGTGGAGATGGCGGTGCGCGAACACGGCCACGGCGGCCAGGACCTGGCGATGCTGCTCGCCCTTGCCGCGGGCTGCGGGCTGCTGATGATGGTGTGGTCGTCCTACAACTACCTGCGCTTCGCCCATCGCGACCGTCGCCAGCGCACCCGTGCGGTCGAGCGCCGCGCCATCGCCGCGACGCTGGGCGTGCAGCAGGAAACCGCTGCCTGGATGCAGCGCGCGCCGCGCATGGTGCTGGAGTTCCCCGACGGTGGCGAAGTCGTGCACCGCGGGGAAGACGCCTCGTTGCCGTGCGCGGCCCGCTGAGCTGCGGGCCTTTCAGATGCGCTCGCGCCGGATGTGCTGCTCGTCGACCAGATCTTCGTGGTCGCCATGGATGTACAGGCGCTTGCCCAGTCGCGGGTAGTCGCACACGTCCTGCTCCAGTCGCAGCCCTGCCACCAGCAGCACCAGCGGATCGTCGCCGGTATTGCGCAGCACGTGCGCGGGACCCTTGCACGGAAAACCGAGGAAGTCGCCCGCCGCGATGGCGCAGCACTCCTCGCCGATATCCGCCTCGCCGCTGCCCGAGAGCACGTAGACACACTCTTCCTCGTACAGATGCCGGTGGTACGCCGACGACTCGCGCCCGGGCATGAGAGTGATCATGTGAAAGCCCATGCGGGTGAGGCCGGTGGCATCGCCGAGCGATTTCTTCAGACGCACGGCATTCGGGTTGAGGCTATGCACATGGCGCTGCACGGGCATGGCTTCGATGGCCATCGCCTTGAGCAGCTCGCGTGGCGTGTTCATGGCGCGCACCCCGGCGGCGAACGAGAGATCGAGTATCCACGGGCAATGCCGGTGAAACAAACGCGAGCAGCGGTCCACCGCTCGCGCTGCGCGCACACGGAATCAGGCGCCGGCGCCGGCTCGCTCGCCGCTGACTGCCGGCTGCGCGGCCGGCGACACCCGCCACCAGCGCTCACCCTGGTGCGGCGACTCCAGATCCAGGCGCTCGCCCATGCGCGGCGTCGTCAGTGCAACGTCGCGCGCCAGCGCCAAGGCACTCACCTGTTCGAACGGGTCCTCCCAGCGATGCATGGCCAGGTCGAAGGTGCCGTTGTGGATCGGCAACATCCAGCGCCCGCGCAGATCCAGGTGCGCCTGCACCGTCTGGGCCGGCTGCATGTGCACGTAAGGCCATTGCGGGTCGTAGGCGCCGGTTTCCATGAAGGTCACGTCGAACGGACCCAGGCGCTCGCCGATGGCCTTGAAGCCATCGAAGTAACCCGTGTCGCCGCTGAAGAACACGCGCAGGCCTTCATCGGCGATCACCCACGAAGCCCACAGCGTGCGGTCGCCATCGAACATGCCGCGGCCGGAGAAATGCTGGGCAGGCGTAGCGGTGAAGCGCAGGCCGTCCACATCGGTGCTTTCCCACCAGTCGAGCTGACGCACTTTGGCGCGGTCCACGCCCCAGGCGGCCAGCCGGTCACCCACGCCCAGCGGCGTGAGGAAGACATCCACGCGATCGGCCAGAT
Organism: Dyella sp. CR10; assembly: GCF_055814425.1. Lineage (NCBI taxonomy): Bacteria > Pseudomonadati > Pseudomonadota > Gammaproteobacteria > Lysobacterales > Rhodanobacteraceae > Dyella > Dyella sp. CR10. The sequence goes on along the minus strand of NZ_CP185986.1, from coordinate 99,593 downwards.
AGGCGATGGTGTCGCGATCCAGATGATCGTAGTGATCGTGCGACAGCACCACGCCGCGGATCGGCGGCAGGTCTTCCAGCGCGATCGGTGGCGCGTGGAAACGCTTCGGCCCCATCCAGCGGAAGGGCGAAGCGCGCTCGGCGAATACCGGGTCGGTGAGCCAGAAGCCGCCGCGCAGCTTCAGCAGCAAGGTGGAGTGGCCCAGCCGATACAGGCTTCGGTCCGGCGCGGCCTCCAGCTGCGCGCGAGTCAGGGGCTGCACCGGCAGCGGCGCGGCGGGCGCGGTGTCCTTGGGCTTGTGCAGCAGCATGTTCCACATGATGCCCAGCATCTTGCCCAGGCCCTCGCGCGGGCGCGGCACGACATTGCGGAAACGCCCGTCGCGACGCTGCGGCGACGCCTCGTAGCCGCCTAGCGCGGGGCGGAACAGCAGGCGCAGGCAAGCCAGCACGACGATAACGGCGACGATCAGGCCCAGCATGGTTTTCATGGGAAAATCCCCGGGAAAAGGAAACTACACCGAGCAGTGTAATTAATTGATCCACCCAAAGTAAACCACCCGGTGTAAAATTCCCCCAATGCCCACGTCTGCCCGCCCCCGCCGCCTCACCGATCGCAAGCGCGCCGCCATCATCGATGCGGCCATCGATGAGTTCCGCGCCGCGGGCTACGAAACCACCAGCATGGACCGCATCGCGGCACGCGCGGAGGTGTCCAAGCGGACCGTCTACAACCACTTCCCCAGCAAGGAAGCCCTGTTCGCCGAGATCCTCCATCAGCTGTGGGAGGCCAGCCGCGACGGCGAAGATCTCGCCTACCGCGCCGATCGCCCGTTGCGCGAACAATTGCTGGAGCTGGTGGCGCAGAAACTGCGCCTGCTCAACGACGAGGCCTTCGTGTCGCTGGCGCGCGTGGCCATCGGCGCCACCATCCATTCGCCCGAGCGCGCACAGGAAATGGTCGCGCGCATGGAACAGCGCGAGGAGAACATCGTCACCTGGCTGCGCGCGGCCGCGAAAGACGGCCGCCTCAAGCTCAAGGACCCCGCGTTCGCCGCGCTCCAGCTGCAGGGCCTGGTGAAAACCTTCGCCTTCTGGCCACAGATCACCCTGGGCCAGCCCGCCTTGAGTGCAAAAGAACGCAAGCGCGTGGCCGAAGGCGCGGTGGACATGTTCCTGGCCTACTACGCCTGACCGGCGGCCCGATCGGCGCCACCAGGTGACTTCCGCCCTGCCCGCCCCCATCATCGGATCTTCCCCGCCCGGTCGGGCCAGCATGCCATCGCTCCCATGACTCACAAGACGCCTGCCGAGACGAACATCCACCCCGATCCCGCCGATGGCGACGCCACCGGCATGCACCGCCCCGGGCACAGCGTGCTGGACACGGTGGAGACGGCCGAATCGGACGAACTGCAACGTGAAGACGCGCTGCGCCATTCGATCCTGCGCACGCCGCGCTGAGCCCGTTCCTGGCGGCGCCTGACCGCGCCGGCTCCCCCCGCTTGATCTCCATCAACAGCTGCTCGCCGCGGCGGATCTAGATTCCATCGAGTTGCCGCCCGCGCCTGCGCGAGCGGCTTTTCCTTCATGGATCCGGATGGAGAGGCACCGATGGGCAAGTACTATTTCGTGGGCAGCGGCATCGCCTCGCTGGCCGGCGCGGCATTTCTCATCCGCGATGGCGGCGTGCTGGGCCAGGACATCGTCATCTTCGAAGAATCGCAACATCTCGGCGGCGCCTTCGATGCGCACGGCGACGCGGCGCATGGCTATTACATGAGCGGCAGCCGGATGTTCGAATCCAAGTACCGGTGCACCTTCGATCTGCTTTCCTCGATCCCTTCGGCGAGCAACCCGAATATCTCCATCAAGGAAGAAACCGATCTGGCCGCGCGCGAGGTGCCCTGGTTCAACCACGCCAGATTGGTCGACCGCGACGGCAACATCACCGACTTCCACGAACTGGGCTTCAACGAGCGCGACCGCCTGGACCTCCTGGCGATCATGGCCAAGCCCGAACATCTGCTGGACGACCGTTCCATCGCCGACTGTTTCCAGCCGCACTTCTTCCAGACCAACTTCTGGTTCGAGTGGTGCACGCTGTTCGCGTTCGAGCCGTGGCACAGCGCCATCGAGTTCAAGCGCTACCTCCTGCGTTTCGTGCATCACTTCGCCACCATCGATACGCAGGAGGGTGTGTACCGCACGCTCTACAACCAGTACGACGCCATCGCCGAACCCCTCGCGCGCTGGCTGGCCACGCGCGGGGTCGAGTTCCGCCATGGCGCGCGCGTGAACGATCTGGACTTCCTGCCCGCCGGTCGCCGGATCACCGTCAGCGGCATCCATTGGGAACAGGCCGGCCTGACCGGTCGCGTGCCGATCGCAGAGAACGACAAGGTGTTCGTCACGCTGGGTTCGATGACGGCCGACAAGCGCTTCGGCGCGACGGACCATGCGCCCTCGCTGGCGCAGGGCAAGAAAGCCGGCGCGTGGCAGCTGTGGGAGAACCTGGCGCGCGGCCGCCCTCTGTTCGGCAACCCGTCCGTGTTCGACGAACATACCGGCGAATCGGCCTGGGTCTCCTTCACCGCCACGATGAGGGACCCGTTGTTCTTCGAGCTGATGGAGGCTTTCAGCGGCAGCGAGGCGGGGATGGGCGGACTAATCACGTTCAAGGATTCCAGCTGGCTGCTCACGCTGTCGATCTATCACCAGCCGTTCTTCCGCGATCAGCCGGAAGGCACCTACGTATGGTGGGGCTACGGCCTGTTCCACGACCGGCCCGGCGACTACGTAAAGAAGCCGATGAACGCATGCACCGGCGCGGAGATCCTGGAAGAAGTACTTGGCCACCTGCATTTCGACGCGCAGCGCGAGCGCATCATGGCCGACGCCGATTGCATTCCCTGCCTGATGCCGTACATCACCAGCCAGTTCCTCGTGCGCAATGGCGGCGACCGGCCGCAGGTCGTGCCGCCCGGCTCCACCAATCTCGCCTTCCTCGGCCAGTTCGCCGAACAGCCGGACGATGTGGTGTTCACGGTCGAATACTCGGTGCGTACCGCCGCCACGGCCGTGTACACCCTGCTCGGCCTCGATAAGAAACCGCCCGCGGTCTACAAGGGGCTGCTCAGCCCGGAGGTCGTATGGCAGGCGTTGCGCACGCTGCACCGGTGACCGGAACGCCCGTTCGCGCCATCGCGCCGGCGGGCGGCTGTTTTCAGCGCTTGGCGAACAAACAGCTTGCCCTTCAGCGTGAGATAACCGCTGCCTTCGCAGCCGCTGTAGCGCCGCTCCCAGTGGATGTCGCGTCGCCGCCCTTCTCGCGCGGCGGCTCCAGCATCGCTTGCAGGCCATGCGTGACGAGCATCGGGAAGACACTGAGATGGTCTTCGCCGCCGATCACTTCCGAGCGGACATGCAGTCCCGGATAGTGTCTGGACTTCAGTATCCGCTCGAACGCCTGCGCGTTGCGCACCATGTCCACCGTGTTGTGATAACGCGGATCGCTGGAGGCCATGTCGATGGTCTCCAGGCCACCCAGGGCCATGAAGACATCCGCGGGCAGATCCTTGTGCGCGGCCGCATAGGCCTTCTCGCGTTCGAACATCACCTTGTGATCGAACTGCAGCGACGGGCTGCCGAGAATGTAGTGCTCGAACATGCCCGGTTCGGTGAGCAGCATGTGCACGCCGAGCAGACCGCCGTACGAATGGCCAACATAGATCTTCTCGCGCATGTCGGCCCGATACTCGCGTGCGACGAACGGGAACACCTCTTCCGCGATGAAGCGTCGATAGCCCTCCGCTTCGCCGTACAGCGGCGCGCGTCCGGGCATGTCCGACTCGGCATCCGACGGACCGCGCGGCGTCGTGGTGTAGTCGCGGTTGCGGCTGAATTTGGGCGTGTCGCCCTTGGCATAGGAGAGCCCTACCAGGATGAAATCGCGCAACCCGTGTCCATGGTCGCCCACGCGCCGCGCGATACTGCGGATCAGCGGAAAGGCATACGGCGCGTCGGTGACGAACACCACCGGATAGCTGCGCGCCCGATCAGCTGCGTAGTCCGCCGGCAGGCTGACGTAGAGCTGGTAGTCGCGCCCGAGCGCCTTCGAAGGCAGCTCGCGCACTTCGGTACCTTCCAGCACATAGGGCGCCGGAGCGGCACTCGCTGCCACCGCCGGCCCGGCGGACGCCGGGGCGGGCGTAGCGGAAACGACGGACGCCGGTGTTTTCGAGCAAGCGGCGAGCAATGCGAGGGCCGCCAGCATGGCGGCAGGGCGAAGGATCACGAGGCGCTTCCGATGGATAAGCCACGCATCCAACCACGGAAACGCCGGTGCGCCAACCCTTCGGTTGGCGCACGCGCTCAGCGCTTGGCGAAGAAAATGTCGATGTAGTCGGTAATCATGTAGTCGCCGTCCGGTTGCGTCATGTTCTGCATGCGCCAGTATTGCCGCTTGCCCCAGGCCTTGAGCAGGTACTTGCCTTCGCGCGTATGCGGCTTGCCGCCGTTGACGCTGGTCGACTGGGTGACGATGGAGCCGTCGAACTCCAGTTCGCGCTCGTTGAGGATGCGCAGCTTGCCCTTCAGCGTGAGGAAGCCGCTGCCTTCGCGGCCGCTGTAGCGCTGCTCGCCGTCGACGAGAATGTCTTCGCCCTCGCGATAGATCCTGGCCGTGCCAGTGGGCGCATTCTCGAAGCTCAGCCACTGCAGCGTCAGTGGGTGATTGCCGAGCACCTTCTGTTCGACCTGCGCGTCGGCCGCCGCCAGGGCGGGAAGCGCGGCCATGCAGATCAACAGGATGGCGAGCCGGCGGAAAAATGACTTCATGGTTATCGGTCCTTGATGTGATGAATGCGGGGATGGATGAGAGGGAGATGCGGGGCCATGCGATACACGTGCGAGTTACCAGAACCGGAAGCGCCTGGCCGCGACGTCGGGGCGCTGCACATCAACGATATCGCTGACGTCCTTCTTGCCGAAGCGCTTCAGCAGCTCGTCCGACCCTTCGCGCAGCTTCAGGTCCATCTCCGCCTGATAAAGCGGCACCACGGCCAGGAAGGCGATGCCCTCGCCGTCGGCGGTCTCCAGTTGATGAAAGGCCTCCGGCACGGTGACCGAAGGTAGCAGGATGGCGCCGCACAGCGCAGTGGTGGGCGCATAGGGTTTGGCCGGGTCGCCGTGGGGCACGGTGTGGCCCCAGCCGAGCCAGGTGTCGTACTTGTGGGGCAGGCGCGCGAGGAACTTGAGCAGCCGCACCGGCCAATACCAGCGCTCATCCTCGATCTGGAACGCTTCCTGATCCAGCCGCCACGATCCCGGCAGCGTGATCATCAGCTCCATGCGGCGCGGAATATCCGGCATGTCCGGCGTAGCCATCGGCAGATCGCTCATGCCCGAGGTCACCAGGCGGTGATATGGAAACACCGGCGTGGCTTTCACCAAGTGGACGTCGATATGCACGGTATCGGACACCAGCTCGTGAAAGACCGTTTCCACCGGGCCGAGATGCGCTTCGATATGCCGGGAGATCTCTTCGATCCGCCCCTCGGTCTGCGGCACCTGCCAGGGGCGCTCTTCGACGTGGTGGTAGATCGGGTTGCCGCTCAGAGAAACCGCGTCGGCGGCCTTGGGTTTGCGTTCGTCGCTCATGTTGCATCCTGCATGCGGTGTTCGAACCGGCGGGCAGCGGCCCGCGTCGTCATCCAAGGCAGGCTCGATGCGTCCCAGGCGATCGGCCAGCCTCCTGAAGCGAACGCCATCATACGGATGCGCGGGAGCCGGTCGAGTGCCCGCCCGAGACACGCGGTACCGTAACGACGCCACCCGCCTCGCGAACGCAGACCGATGCACGCACAGCACACCCTCGCCGAACTGCTCCAATCTCTGGAGCGCGAACTCCTATCGCCCTCGGTGCGCCGGTCGGACCGCGTCGGCCAGCTGCTGGCCGAGGATTTCGTGGAGTTCGGCAGTTCCGGCCGCGTCTTCCGCCGGGCCGACATCCTCGCCGCGTTGCGCGACGAAACGCCGGTGACGATCACGGCCTTGGACTTCCTCCTGCACCCGCTCGGCGCCGACGCGGCCCTGCTCACCTATCGCACCGTCCGGCACGGCGAGCTCCCGTTCCACGCCCTGCGCAGCTCGATCTGGCGGCGCGACGGCGACGCCTGGCGCATGGTCTTCCACCAGGGCACGCCGACCGCCCCGCCGGGCTGAGCCGGCCGCCGGCAATGACAACGAAAGCACTGCCATTCCGCGACGCAGCCAGCCTTCGCTTAGCGGGCCTTTAGGAACGAGTCATGTGTGCACTGCAAAAAAACCGCATTGGCGCTCCGCTTGGATCGATACAAATTAGACGCGACAATTTTTTGCGATGCGCCATAAAGACTCGCCGACTCAGCTACTTAGATGGGTAGGCCGCGTTTTTAGATCGAGCTAAAAATTCGTTGACAACGTTATCGGGCGACCCTAAGACTTCGCCCACTCCTCCGTCGAAAGGGAGTGGTTCTTCCTCGCAGGACTTACGTGGCAGGTGACCGATGCGGCCGCATCGGCGCCGCGCGACGGCGCGGCGGGATACAGGCGACAGCGCCGGCGACGGAGAGGCCGCAGGACGATCCGACAGCAGGGGGGGCTGACGGATCGGCCGGAATGAATGCGGCGCGGGACCCCAAGCAAACACCGGACGGACGCACACGGGCTGACTGCTCGTGCGGTGTCGTTCGCCCTACGAAAACGAACGGGCGGCGGACAGCTCAGCCGCCCGGCTACCACCCCCGATGGGAGGCATCGACATGGACCACCGCAGAAGCACGCTCTCTACCGCCATCCTCGCCGCGCTGTTCTGCGCCGGCACCGCGATGGCGCAGGACACCGGCACCACGCCACCGCAACCGCAGGCCGGCACCGACAAGAGCACGCCGCCGGCGCAGGCGGACCAGGGCCAGGCCAAGCAGCTCGAAGGCGTCACCGTCAGCGGCATCCGCGCGAGCCTGCAGAAGTCGCTCGACCTCAAGCGCAACTCCGATTCGATCATCGACGCCATCTCGGCCGAGGACGTGGGCAAGTTCCCCGACACCAACGTCGCCGAATCGCTCTCGCACCTGCCCGGCATCAGCGTCGACCGCAACTTCGGCGAAGGCGACAAGGTGTCCATCCTCGGCACCGACCCGGCGCTCAACCGCCTGCTGCTCAACGGCCAGACGGTGGCGTCGACCAACTGGACCAGCGACCCGAATCATCCGGACGGCCGCTCCTTCAACTACAGCCTGCTCACCTCCGAGATCATCGGCACCGCGGAGGTCTACAAGACACCGCAGGCGCGCATCGACGAAGGCAGCATCGGCGGCACCGTCATCGTCAATACGCGCCGCCCGCTCGACCTGAAGGCCAACACGCTCACCGGCACCGTCAGCTACGGCTACAACGACCGCGCCGACAAGGGCAAACCCAATGCCTCGGTGCTGTACAGCTGGAAGAACAGCGACGAGACCTTCGGCGTGCTCGGTTCGTTGATGCATTCGGACAAGGTGATCTACCGCGAAGGCACGGAGATCTTCGGCTACCAGCGCGCCAACGATCCGACCGATACCGATCCGACCCATCAATTCCCGCCCAGCGTCGTGGCGCCGGGCACCAGCTTCACCTACCCCACCGCGATCAACACCGCGCTGTTCCAGCAGCACCGCAAGCGTGACGGTGTGGCAACCGGCGTGCAGTGGAAGCCGAACAAGTCGTTCGAGCTGAACTTCACCGGCCTGTTCGTCACCGAGAAGTTCGACAACTACAACCAGAGCCGCTATGGCGACTGGTCCGGCAGCGCGCCGGCGGCCACGTCGGTCAACGTGCAGAACGGCGTCGCCACCGGCGGCTCCTATGGCTCCGCCGCGCCGACCTATCTGGACGGCTACGAGCGCTTCTCCAAGGTCAACACCGGCGCCCTGCAGCTGCGCGCCGACTGGCACGGCGAAGGCTGGAACGCCTCCAGCCAGATCGGCTACACCAATTCGTCCGGCGGCTCGCAGGGCATCTACAGCCTGCAGCTCCGCGGCTACGGCGGCTACAACTGGAACCTCGCCGGCCAGCACCCGCAGATCAACTACAACACCGACCCGACCGACACCAGCCAGATGTTCGCCCACGGCGCCGGCTTCAGCCGTGCGCCCAGCTACGACCGCGAGCGCTACTTCCAGGCCGACTTCAGTCACGACGTCACGCTGGGGCCATTGAACACGGTGGAGCTGGGCATCAAGAGCAGCAACCACTTCAACGGCCAGACCAACTATGCGGCGAGCATTCCCGTCCAGGACGGCAGCGGCGTGACCCTGGCCGACCTGCAAGGCGGCATGACGCCCGGCGGCTACCTCGACGGTCTGAGCCCGGCCGGCAACATGGGCCGCTGGGTGCAGATCAGCAAGGGCGGCCTGAAGCAGTACGTCAACACGCTGTACACCGATGCGCCGATGGACCCGAAGGCGACCTACGCCATCACCGAGCAGAACCGCGCCTTCTATATCCAGGGCGATTTCGGCGGCGACAACTATCGCGGCAACATCGGCGCGCGCTACGTGCACACGCGCAACGGCATCACCGGCTACAACGTGGCGGCGAACAACCAGTACGAGCCGGTGGACCAGAAGAACCGCTACAACGAGTGGCTGCCGTCGTTCAACATCGCCTACGACGTGCGCGATGACCTGACCTTGCGCTTCGCCGCCGCCAAGACCCTGGCCCGCCCGCGCTACCAGGACATGACGCCGTACGTGGCGCTGGACGACCGCACCAAGACGGGCTCTTCCGGCAACGTCAACCTCAAGCCCTACAAGGCCACCAATTACGACGCCACGGCCGAGTGGTACTTCGCGGAGAACAGCCTGCTGTCGGCGGAGTTCTTCTTCCGCCGCATCAGCGACTACGTGCTCTACACCACCGTCGCGCGCACGTACTACAACCTCACCGAGCAACGGAACACGGTCTACCAGATGGTGACCCCGACCAACGCAGGTGTGGCCAAGGTCAAGGGCGTGTCGCTGACCTACCAGACCAGCTTCGGCCACGGTTTCGGCCTGGCGGCGAACTACACGTACTCCGACGACAGCACCAGCAACGACTTCCCGCTGCCGTATAACTCCAAGAACTCGTTCACGCTCACGCCGTACTACGAGCAGGGTCCCTGGAGCGCCCGCGTCACCTTCAGCCGCCGCTCGCCGTACTTCACGCAGATCGGCACGCTGGAATCGCAGCAGATCACCGGCCGCTTCCGCCAGCTCGATGCTTCGGTGTCGTACCAGGTCAACGACCACATGCGCGTGCAGCTGGACGGCACCAACCTGCTGGACGAGACCTACTTCGTCTACAACGGCACGCCGAGCCAGCCGTACAACGCATACAAGAACGGGCGCACGTATACGCTGAGCATGAACTTCAAGCTATAAAGCGCTTCCCATCCACTGGGGACGCGACGAACGGGCCTGCGACTATCGTGGGCCCGTTTCGTTTGGTGGCCAGGCTGGCTTCGCCATCGCCGTGCAATGTCTCGCCCTAACGCGGCTTCACCACGTAGTACTGCTTCTGATCGCCATAGCGCGGCGCCTTCAGGTCGATTTCCGCGCACAGCTGCTGGTCGCCGCAGGGCGCCACTTTGGCACGGTTGACCGTCTCCAGATAAGCCACCTGCGCGCGCAGCTGGTCCAGCCGCTCGCGGTAGCCGCCGTGCACCGCCTGCCATGCATAGACCAGCGTGATCAGGCACAGCGCCGTCACCACGCCCATGCCCCATAGCGCCCACTTGCGCTGTCGCGCATAGATCGCATGCGCGCGCTTGAAACCATCGGCCGCGCGCTGCGCTTCGCCGATCGCATGCGACAGATGCTTCTGCAGTTCCAGCCGGGCGCGCTCGCTCTCGCGGTGGAAATCCAGGCCGGCCTCGCGCACCTCGGTCTTGATGGCGTGGCGGAACTCGCTGACCTGGCTTTGCAGCGAGGCCTGCAGCAGGCCGAGCGCGGAGGTGGTTTCGCGGATGATGTCCGCGGGGTGAAGCGGCTCGCCGGCGGCGGGCGGATTCGGTTCCATGAATGCATTCTCCTTAGTGTGTGGCGCCGGAAAGTTACGGCTTCCGTTCGCCAGCCGTCGGGAGTGTAGTCGCCCGCGGGCGCCGTTTGGTTCGCCTGGCGCACAAAGAATGCAGTTACGCGGGCTCCCGCTGTCCTGAATCGGGCACGGATGAGGCGGCGCGGTGCAGCCTGCCGTACTGCCTGAACAACGTTGCGGCTCCCCAGATGCTCACCGCGATACCGAGCGTGGAAAGCGCCAAGCCTGCCCAGTTGCAGGCCACGACCCGTTCAGTCGCCATTGGCACGACCATCGGAAGCCCCCAGACGATAGCGCTGATCAGGAGGCAGGCGGTGCCGATGCCCAGTCGCAGAAAACTCACGTGGCCGTACGCCCTCAACGCATCCAGCTGCAGTGCAAGCAAGGTGACCTGCGCTGCGATACTGATACCCAGGCCCAGCAGGCCGATCAGCTGCATCTGATCCATAAAGCCTCCCTGACGGCATGCATGCCAGTCGCCTGCCGCTAGGCCAGCGCCAGCGCGAAATCGATCGCCGCGCAAACCGCCGCTGCCTGCGCTCCATTGCATTGCTCGGGCGTGGCGCGCGGACTGTCCGGATAGACTTCGGTCGTGGTGGTGAAGCGCGCGCCGGTTATGCCGGCGCACAGGCCGAGCTCGCGCAGCGGATAGCGGATTACGCCCGGCGCCACTACCGGGGAGCCGATGATCTCGCCGTGAGCGTCGGCCGGTGCGATATGAGTGACCTTCTCGACGGCCGCGATCACCGCCTGCTGGAATGCGGGCTGCGGATTCTCGGTGTCGTCGACGAGATAAAAGCCATCGGGGATCTCGCCCGGCTCGAACGGCTTGCCGTCGCGTGCGGCCAGCGCGGGGCGGAACTCGCTCTCGTCGCTGTCGGTGGTTTCATGCAGGTCGATGTGCATCAGCACGCGTCCGCGCAGCGGCGACACCAGGCCCAGCAGTGCCGCCGATTCCTGCGCCGGGCTGTTGGCGCGGAAAGAACGGTTCGGGTCGATGGCGAGCGGATTCCAGCGATGGATGCGCTCATAGGCCCAGGGACTGACGCACGGTGCCACCAGCAGGTTGGCGCGGCCTTCGTAAGCGGCCGCGTGGCGATCGACGAACTCCAGCGCGCCATGCACGCCACTGGTCTCGTAGCCGTGCACGCCACCGGTCACCAGCATCACGGGCAGGTCGTCGCGCCAATCCCGGCTGCGGATCGCCAGCAGCGGATAGCTGTCGGGGGCGTAGTCGATACGGCCGTACGTCACCACGTCGAAGCGCGAACGCAAGGCGTCGATCTTGCTCAGCACATCAACCGCGTAACTGCGGTGCCGCACCTGACGCGCCAGCCATGCGGCGACTTCCGCTGGCCCCCACGGGGTGCCAGGGGTACCGATCGGATAGAAGGCTTGAGTCGTCATGGCGTCGTTCGCTCCACGGGCGGATGGCTGAAGCGACGCACTTTAGCATCGCCGGCCGCGGCTACTTCGGCCGGCCGGCACGACCGATGCGCTCCAGCGCCTTGGACAAGGCCGGCGGCACCTGTCCAGCGGCGTGCTCACGCGCGGGTCGGCATAAGGCTGCGAAGGTGCCGCGCGGCGGCAAGCCGAACGGCGCTAGCGATACTTGGCGAAATCCACATCCTTCTTGGCGAATAAGCCCGAGGCCGACAGAGCCCGCTCGACATCGGCGATCACGGCTGCGTTGCCGACCGGCGCCGCCACGAACAACGCCCAGATGTCGTCGTCGATCTCGTACTCGCCGCCGGGGTAGCGCCAGTAGCTGAAGAAGCGGTCGTGCAGTAGCGCCACATCGGCGGTATCCATGCCCTGTGGATGCGCCACGCGTTGCGCGCCCAACGCATCGCGCAGGATGCCGGCCACATCGGGGAAACCTTCGACGCGATGATCGTCGACGATTTCGACCAGCAGATCGGTGCCGTAGTACACCGGCCGCACGTAGAACCGCGCTGGATCAGCCATGGCCTCGCTCCTGCGTGTTGCGTCTCAGCGTCGCGTCGCCAGCACGCCGTCCAGCGCCAGCTCCGCTCTGAACCCCGCCTTCTCCAGCCGCCGCGATACCTCGCGCGGCACGTCGCGGTCGCTGGTGAGCTTGTTCGGGCTGCCGGTGTAGTGGAACAGCCGGCCGCCACGGCGCACGACCCGCGCGAGCTGATCGTAGAACGCCTGCGAATACAACTCGCCGGCGATGCCGAAGCGCGGCGGATCGTGCAGCAATGCATCCACCGAGGCATCGGCGATGCCCGCGATCGCCTGCGATACGTCCGCATGCGTCAGCTGCAGCCGGCCGCCCGCCGACGGCGCGTCCGGGTCCGGCGACCATGGATTGAGCGTGCGCAGCCACAGCACGTCGGGGTTCTTTTCGAACGAAACGATGCGCGCTACGCCGGCCTCGAGGCAGCAGGCGGCGAAGTAACCCAGGCCGCCGCAGGTATCGAGCACCACTTTGCCGCGCGGCTCGACCAGCGCCACCTTTCGACGCGCATCGTCGAACGGCGAAGTCTTCGCGGTGGGCAGCATCTTGATGCCGTCGATCTCGAAGGTCGGCGCGCCCCACTCGGTAGGCACCAGCTTGATCAGCGAGCCGGAGAAGCGCGATACCGGCGCGAAGTCTTCGCCGTCCCAGAAATAGATCGTGCGGTCCTTGATCTTGCCGGGATAGGGATAAGCGTGGCCCTGCCACGTCCACGCGTCCGCTTGCAGAGCCGCGTTGCCGGTGGAACGCCCCAGGTCGAGCGACCCGCTCCAGGCGGTCTTGCCGGCACGATGCGCCGCCAGCAGCGCTTCGGCTTCGGAACGCGTAAGCAAGGGGCCGGTGTAGTGCGGCACGGCGGACTTCTCGGGAAACAGGGAAGCGAAGAGTACCGGACTCGCCAGGCCCGCGCCCTCACGCCGCCACGGGCGTCTCGTGCAGATGCCGCCAGGCGATGGTGCCGCCGGCATCGCGCTCGAACACCGCGGTCGAGCGCCGTACCGTGCGCTGGCCGGCCGCGTCGGTCTGGATCTCGCGATAGCCGACGACGGCCCCGTCCGGCCATGCGGCGATGCCGTGCAGTTCGTCGATCGCGATGCGCAAGCCCGGACGCGCGCCATGCCCCTGCGCGAACAAGGCCTCCACGTCGGCATGGCCGACCCGTGCGCCGGACAGCGCGATCATCGAAAACCGCGGCGAGAAGCGCCGCAGCAGCGGCGCAAGCCGGTCGGCCGCGGCCTGCCCCGACAGCCATTGCTCGATCACCACATGAGCGTCGACGACTTCCTGCAGGAAAGGATCGGATAGCGACATGGAAGACATCCTTGCATTCAACGAGAAGGAGGAAGCGCCGCGGCCGCACCGTGCGCCGCCAGGCGCCGGATCATCGGCAGCGGCACCAGCGTCAGCAGCGCGGCCAGGCCGAAGCATTGCCGGTACGGCAGCGTCGCCGCGCCATCCGCAGCGAGCGGCAACAGCAGATTGAGCGCGCTGCCAAGCACCGCCACGCCGAGGCAGAAGCTCAGCTGGCGATTGATGTTCCACAGCGCGCTGGCGTCGCCCATGCGTTCGGCCGGCACGTCGAGAAAAGCGGCGCTCTGCGCGGTGCTCGTACACAGGCTCGCGCCGAAGCCCATCGCGGCGAAGGCCAGCAGCCGGCCGGCTTCCGTGGCGGCCAGCGGCGTGGCAAGCACGGCGATCCCCGCGGCTTCCACCGCGATACCCCAGGCGAACAGGGGGCGGGCGCCCCACCGGGAAAAACCGCGGCGCGTGGTCGCGATCGCCACGAACGAGGCCAGCGCCCACGGCAGCATCAGCGCGCCGACGTGCGTCGCGCTGAGCCCGAGCCGGTTCTGCAGATAAAGCGAGGCGACCAGATTCACGCCGGTAAATACGCCAGGCACGCAGAGGTAGATCACCAGCCCGGCACGCAGCAGCGGCTGCGTGAGCAACCCCAAGTCGAGCACGGGTGCGCGGACGCGTCGCGCGTGAAACACGTAAGCGCAGACGGCAATGCCCGCCAGCGTCAGCGCCACACCCGCCGCCGCTGCCTTGCCCGTGTCACCGGCCCAGGTCAGGCCCAGCAACAAGGCCACGAGTGCGATGGCACTGAGCGCCAGGCCCGGCGCATCGAGCGTGCGCGGCTGGTCCGCCGCTTCATCGCGCGGCAGCCAGGCCAGCGCGAGCACCGCGGTCACCATCGCCAGCGGCAACATACCGAAGAACATCGCGCGCCACGACGCGTGATCGGCCACCAGGCCGCCCACCGCCGGTGACAAGGCCGGCACCAGCAGCGCCACCGTCATCACTACCGAGGTCAGCTGCGCCCGTGCCGACGGCGGGTAAGCGCGATACGCCATGGCCTGTCCCACTGGAATCAGCAGGCCGCCGCCCAGGCCTTGCAGCAGGCGCCAGCCAAGCACGGCCTGGATCGTGCGCGCACCGCCGACGCCGAGACAGCCCAAGGCGAACAACAGCAACGATGCCACCAGCACGCGCCGCTCGCCGTAGCGGCGCGCCAGCCAGGCGCCCAGCGGAATCACCACGGTGAGGCCCAGCACGTACATGTTGCCGATCCACGCCAGCTGCGCCACCGACGCGTGCAACTCGCGCTGCAACGCCGGATACGCGGCATTGATCATGAACATGTTGGCCAGATCGATACCGAAGCCAAGCAGGTAGACAATGGCGATACGCGAACGCGCGGACATGGCAGGCACGGGGGAAGCGAGCGACGGGCGGCAGTGTAGAATTCGCGTCGCACACGGATAAGCGCGGCCCGCCGAATTCACCCGTCGATATTTTTTGACAATGCCGGCCACTCCCTCATGCCAGCAGGACGATCTCCCTCAGCCATGGTGAGCCTGGACCGCTTCATCGTTTTTCGCGCCGTGGTGGAAAGCGGCTCGTTCACCGCCGCCGCCACGGCTCTCGGCCAGGCACGTGCGGCGGTGAGCTTTCACATCAAGCAGCTCGAAGCGGAACTGGGCGTGGCCTTGCTCACGCGCACCACGCGGCGCGTGCAGCCCACCGAAGCGGGCGAGCGTTTCTATCGGCGCTGCCTGCGCGTCCTCGAGGAAGCCGAGAACGCCATCGAGGAAGCACGCGGCGAGCATGGCGGCATGCACGGCATGCTGCGCGTAACGACCACCGTGGAGTACGGCCTGGCCGTGGTCGCGCCGGCGTTGCACGCATTCACCCAGGCGCATCCCACGCTGCGCGTGCGCCTGGAGACGCATACCGCGCAGGCCGACCTGATGCGCGACCGGTTCGACGTCGCCATCCGCCTGGGCCGCCCGGAGCAGTTCGCCGATCTGCCCTATCGCGGCATGCGCCTGGGCAGCTACGACATCCGTCCGGTGATCGCTCCCGCATTGCTCGCCACTACCGGCAAACGTCGCATCGCATCGCCCGAAGCGCTGGCTCGCCTGCCGCAGCTGGGCCATAGCCGTCTCGAACACATCGCGGCATGGACACTGCAAGACCGCGGCGGCGCATCCCATCGCTACGAACCCTCCGCGAATCCGCCACTCACGGTAGACAACGCGTCCGTACTGCGCCTGCTCGCGCGCCGCGGCGCCGGCGTGGCGCTGTTGCCCGATTGGCTGGTACGCGAGGACCTGGCCGACGGCACGCTGATCGACGCGCTGCCGGGTTACCGCTTCCCCACGCAGGGCATCTACGCGCTGTATCTGTCGCAGCCGCACGTGCCGCGGAAGGTGCGGACGTGGGTGGATTTCATGAAGGCTTACGTGGGAGCCACCGGCACGCCATAGCGCCGGTTCAGTGCGGCGCGGCTGGATGCTCGCCGAACACATCCCGGTAGACATCGGGCGTCGCAGTCAGCAGCTGCCGCACCCGTTCCTTCGAAAGGCTGCGCCAGGTCCAGCGGATCTCGAATGGCCTGCGCAGAGAAAGGAAGGTCGCCTTGCTCCAATCGGGCTCTCCCTGCCCTATCGCGACCACGAACAAGCCATCCGGGGTTCGGCACAGCCAGTTGGCGTCGATTTCGTACAGGCCGCCCTGGTTCCCGCTCATCACGTGCGTGCGCCAGCGATGCAGCACGCGCAGGCTGGTGGCCGGAACCTCCGCGCCGTGCACGATGGGGCGCTGCCTGGCGAAAGACGCCTCTAGCAGAGATTCGGCCCGGCTGCTCCATGACAACCCGCCCGTGAAGATCGGGATCAACACCAAGGCCACGGCAAAAACCAGCAACGGCCACATGACGCATCCCCTTCGTCGCTCATCCCATGACCAGTCGCGGCAGCGTCCTGGCCATGGGACCGCCGGCAGGCATGCCGGACGGAGCGATCGATCAATGAATGTTGAAACGATACTCCAGCGTCGCCGACGCCATGTACGGGCTATTGGTGCCGTTGATGATGCCCTTGGCCTTGGCGCGGTAGCGGTCGACGTTCAGGCCCAGGCTCAGCTGCGGGCTGAAGTCGTAACCGATGCCGGCGCCGACGTACAGGTTGGTGTCGGTGGCCGAGTCCTCGCCG
Organism: Dyella sp. CR10; assembly: GCF_055814425.1. Lineage (NCBI taxonomy): Bacteria > Pseudomonadati > Pseudomonadota > Gammaproteobacteria > Lysobacterales > Rhodanobacteraceae > Dyella > Dyella sp. CR10. The sequence goes on along the minus strand of NZ_CP185986.1, from coordinate 83,016 downwards.
ATGAAGGCGCCGTTGGCGGTCACCTTCGACTTGGAGAAGAACGCGCCCAGGCGCGCGCTGGCGTGCCAGTTTTCGCCGAAGCTCCAGCGGCCGTTGGCGCCCAGCGTCCAGCCGGTGACGTGCAGCTCGTACTTGAAGGGCACGCCGTAGGGGTCGTTGAAGGGCGGGCCGAAGTAGAACGCCTGCACCTTGGGCTTGCCCAGGTCGACGTAGCCGCCTTCGATACCCCAGGTGTCCTGCCAGCGGTAGCCGAAGTTGAGGTTGTAGCCCCAGCTGTTCTTGTCGGTGAGGCCGGAGACGTTGGAGTGCGACACGCCCGCGCCGACATTGACGAACATATGGTCCGGATCCGCATTGCCCGCATGCGCGGCGAACGAGGAAGCGGCCAGGGCGACGCCCAGCGAGGCGGTCAGAAACAAATGACGCATGAGTACCTGTCCCTAGTGAGGTTGAAGTGCGCTTGCGGCGCGAGTGAAATCCCTTGGCAGGTCGCGGAGAAGACGCGCGAGCACGCGCACCGGTTTCCGCGGTAGCGGACGGCGTCCTGGCGACGTGACCTGACGGCATGAAACAGCCATCCCACTGGCCGAGAGCGCATCCTTGCTTCCCCTGACATGACCGGCGGCTTGCCAGTCCGGCGCAAGACATTAGCAGCAAGCGGGCACAGGCGCGAGCGAAGCACTTGACTCCCTCTCCCCTGCGGGGAGAGGGCTGGGGTGAGGGGGACCTGCGGAGCGTAGACGCGGGAGCTTCAAAGCAGGCCTCGCTACATAGCACCTCTTTCTCGAGCACCCGCCCCTCATCCGCCTAGCGGCACCTTCTCCCCGGAGGGGCAAAGGGATGGGCCTTGGCGCACATCCGAAACAACCAGCCCCGCCTCCAACGTGATCACCCGATCGGCCATATGGAAATACCGGTCGTCGTGGCTGATCGCGATCACCGTCTTCCCGCCCGCCTTCAGCGCCGGCAGCAGGCTGCGGTAGAAGTAGTCGCGGAAATGGATGTCCTGATCGGCCGCCCACTCGTCGAAGAAAAAGATGTCGCGGTCCTCCGCGTAGCATTGCAGCAGCGCCAGCCGCTTGCGCTGCCCGGTGGACAAGGCCAGCCGCGACAGCTCGCCCTCGTGCGCTTCCACCTGCGCATCGAGATCGAGCACGTCGAGCAGCTGCCCGATGCGTTCGTCGGATAGCGGCGTGCCCGCCGCGTCCAGTACGTGCGGAAACAGAAAGAAATCGCCGAACACGCCGGTGAAGCGATCCCGATACGCGCGCAAGTCCGCTTCCACTGGCGCGCCGTCGATGCGGAGCGTGCCCCTGCGCGGCGTCAGCAAGGAACTGAGCAGAAGCAGCAGCGTCGACTTGCCGCTACCGTTGCCGCCCACGATGAACACCATCTCGCCGCGCGCGATGGCCAGATCGATCGGCCCGACGGTCGGCTTCGCCGCGTCGCGGCCGGGATAGCTGTAGCACACGCCTTCCAGGCGGATGCTGTGCCAGCGCAAAGGCGTGCTCTGCTGCACCAGTGTCGCGCGGCCTTCCTCCGCCGCGCCGGCAGTATCCAGCCCCATGCGCTCCAGATGGCGCAGGCTCGCCGCGCCCACTGCCACTTGCCGCCCCGCGCTCACCAGAAAACCCACGGGTCCGCCCAGGAACACCGCACCGATCACGAAGTGGATGATCGTGTCCTGCGTCAGACCCAGCACCGCATAGCCCAGATACACGATCAGGAAGATCGAGCCGTACAGCACGGCCATCGACCACGCCTCGTTGAGCCCGAGCCCGGCATGCGCGCGCACCATCAGCCGCCGCGCGCGCACAATCGCCGGGTCCATCAGCTCGTGCGTGAAATGCGCGGCGCGCGCAGCATTGAGGGTCATTTCCTTCTTGCCGTCGCTGATGAAGCGGAAATACTCGAACACCTTCTCGTTGGCGCGGCGCAACTCGTCCAGCTGGCCGCGCATGACGCGCGCCAGCAGCAGCGATGCGGCGAACGTTGTCGCCAGGAACGCGCCAAGGATGGCGAGCAGTACCGGCGACACCGTCGCCAGGTAGCACGCGTACAGCACCGCCAGCAGCGCGTTGTAGGCCAGCAGCGGCGCCACCAGCGCCAACGGCGCGATGTTGGCGACGTCGTCGATCAGCGAGCCGAACACCGTGTGTTTGCGGTCGGCGAGCTTCTCGTACTCCAGCTCGATGAAACGCCGGGACAGCTCCGTGCGCAGCTGCGCCACCAGGTTGCCGCCCAGCCGCGCCAGCAGCACTTGCGACAGCGCGTTGGTGGCCAGCAGCGCCACCAGCCACAGCAGCCCCACCAGTAGCGGATGCGCCGCCTCGCCGCGCAGGCCCTGCGAAGCAAGCCGGTTGATGTGCGACAGCAGTGCCACCGTGCAGCCGGCGCTGGCGCAGGAGAGCAGCGCCGCGCCGATCAGCGCACCGTAGTGCCGGCGTAGAAAGCGCTGCAGGATCATGGGCAAGTCGCCACCGGATTCAGGCCGTCAACAGTTCCGCTTCGAACACGCGGTTGCGCGCGTATTCGCCAGGACGGCATTCCATCAGCAGGGGCGAAGGAATGTCGCAATCCGGATGCATGCGCAGCAGCTGATGGATCGAACCGGAAATGCCGCTCATCAGGCCCGGCGTGAACGCGTCCCTGGCCAGGCCGCCGACGATGCCGTGCTCCTCGATGCTCGACAGGATCACCGCGCTGCCCGGCATCGCCTCCGGTGGCAGCAGCTCCGGCGCGAGCTTGCTCGCGCGCATCATCAGCTCCCACATGCTCAGATCGCCGTGGCACAGCGTGTGGCTGTAGCCCCAGCCGCCGCGCCGGGCCGCCTGCACCGCGCGGCGCAACGTATCCAGATGGCGCTCGCTGCCGGTGCGCGCATACAGATCGCAGGCCGCCAGGCCGATCCCGACGCTGCCATGGCACCAGGTATTGGGGAAGTCGCGGCTCTCGGGTTTGCGCACGTCGAGCCAGTTGCCGAACTCGGGCAGATACAGCGATTCCTCGAAATCGAACGCGCGCTCGGCCAACGCCAGCCAGCGCTCGCGATCCGCGCGCGTGCCGGCCTGGCTCAGGCCGATGCGGCTCAATACCCAGCCGATGCCGGTGGAACCGTGGGCGAACCCGCCCAGCGGCTCGTCGTGCACGGCGGCTGGCCAGCGCGCGCCGCGCGCATCGACGATGGCGGTTTCTTCCAGCCGCCACGCAGCCTTCGCCGCCAGCTCTAGCCAGCGGGCCTCGCCAGTTGCGTCGGCCAGATGCAGCAGCGGTACGATCGCGCCGGCGACACCTTCCAGAATGTCGAAGTTGCGGTCCGCGCCGAAGTCTCGCTGCGCCATCGCCACACCCTGGCGGATCGCCATGGCGAGGAAATCCGACTGCGGCTGGAAACCGTGCAAGGTGAGCCAGGACAGGATCTGCGAACCCACCCCGATATACCCGCCCACCGCTTCCACCGGACGCGCTTCTTCGGTGGCACGCAGCACCTTGAGCACGCCATCGAGTGCTTCCTGCACGCCCTCGACCGGATCGGTGCGCTGCGCGCGCATCTCGCGGCGGTAGGCCGCCAGTGTGGTCGCCACGCCGCACAGGCCGACGTACAGGTTGGGCTGAAGGCTGCGCATGGCCCAGCCGCTGCGGCCCAGGATCGGGCTGATCCAGGTGATCGTGCCGTCGCCGCCGCGCACGGACAGTTCGAGCAGCTCCTTCACGGTCAGCGCCGCCATGGTGCGCCGCCGGCGATCCAGATCCTTCGCGCTCGGATGACGCGGGCGCAGGTCGTACGGCGCGCGCTTGTCGTCATTCAGCCGCGCATTGAGATGCGCCGTCACCAGCGCGCCGCGGATGGTGAGTTCCTCCAGATCGAGCCGCATCGCCTGCCACGCGCCAAAGATCTCGTCGAGCTGCGCCTGGTCCAGTTCATTGACGAACACTGGCACGTCGCCATAACGCATATCGTCGATCTCGGCCGCGATCACCACCGGGTCCTTCGACGCCACCAGCGAGACGGCCGAGTTCTTTTCCAGCAAATCGCGCGCGCGCTCGATCGCAGCCGGCTCGTCGTGCAGCGATGCCGGATGCCACAGCATGCGCATGATCTCGACGTAGATATGCGTCGGCCGCTGGATCTGCCGGATGCGGCAGCCGAGGAAACCCGCGAGCTTGGGCGCCAGTGCGCCTTCGCGATGCATGGCGAGGAAACGGCCGGTGAGCGCCTGGAACCCCGCCACGATGTCCGACCAGTAGCGCGAGATGTCCGGGTTTTCGCAAGGATGGTTGCTGGCCATGTCGATGTCGACACTGACCAGGCCCACGCGCGCCTCGGTGGTGCCGTGGTTGACAATTTCCGGCACGCGGATCTTCGGTTGCTGCCCCGGCAGCGCACCGATCGCCGAGATGTCCACGCCGTCCAGACCCAGCGCCGGCGCGCGGAACGGCACCAGCCCCGTGCGCAGCACCGACGAGCGGATCATCGCGTCGGCCAGATCCACCGCCTGCCCCAGGCCGGATGCTTGCGGCGGCGGTTCGGGCACGAACAGGCTCTCCATATCCACCACGCAAGGCACGGGACCGCAGGCGATCAGGTTCTCGTGATGCACATCGGTGCCGCCGAGCAGGCGCAGCACCGCAAGCCAATGGCCGATGTTGCGATAGAAGGTCTTCAGTTCGTCCTCGCCCGCGCAATAGCGGTGCTCGACGAACGTGGTCCAGCCGTAGCTTCCGCGATCGAGCGCGGCGGGCACCCGGATACGATCCGGCACTTCGGAAAAGATATCGGCGAGGAACGTTTCCAGCGCCTGGTCGATGCGTACCGACCGCGGCTTGTACATCACCTTGCCGCCATCGAAGGTCAGCTGCGCTACCGCCTGGCCGCCTTCGTGCACGTCGCCACGCCCGAGCCGGATGCCGCGCAGCGCGCCGGCAGGCTGGCCCAGCAGCTCGGCGAGTGCCTCGCGATCGGCGACCATGCGCTGCACCAGCGTCACAATGGCCTGGCTCTGCTGGCCGAGCGCGCGGCCGAGCCGTTCGTCGAGTACCGGGTAGCGGCGCCGCAACGCGGCTTTGAATGCGTCCTGCATCGCCAGTTCGACGAATTGCGCGAACTTGCCCCGCTCGTCGGTAGCGGTGAGCTGCCCGCCGAGCTTGGCGGCGTGCAATTCCAGCAGCAGGATGCGATTGAGCTTGCGTTCGGCGTTGTCGCGCAGCGCCTGCTGTGCGTCGCGCACCAGCAACGCGCTTTCGTCGTCGCTCAGCCCGGACATCGCGCGGAGGCGTTCGGCGATCGATTGCCTGGCGTCGGCCGTGAGGTAATCGATGATCCCAAGGAACGTATCGTTCGACGGCGCGTCGCCCATATTCAACACCCGGCAGAAATGAGAAATCGCTCGTCCGCAGCCGTGGCAAGCCACGGCTGCGGCGAAGTCACATCAACAGCAGAGGCCCGGGCGCGAAGCCGTGCAGCCGCTGCAGCGAGTATCCAGCGCGATTTCCGGGCTGGTCACGGCGGCGATCGTCGCGGCCTGGCCTTCGGTGTACAGCGGGCCCGCCGGATTGGCGTAGCCGTTCACGCTATCGGAGCCCTTCAGCCAACCTTCCAGAATGTTGTCGGTCTGCATTGGTGTCACTCCTTACGTTTGGTTTGGGTAAGCGCTCAGGTCGAACGCACTGCTTTGATCGCAGTGAGCGCGGCTGCGATGAAACTGGTCCGTGCATTGCGCCGGGCGACGTAACGGCGCGGCGTTGTATCGATCGCGCACGCGCGAGCGCAAGGCGACACGCCTCGCTGCCCATGCGTACTCATGATTTCCCCTGTCGCGGCGTTCCGACTTGCCCTGCCTGCTCCATCACGCAATGCCCCCCGCATGCGTAGGCGAGGTCATCCAGCACGACCCCTGTGCTTAAGGCGCGTTATATCCGAGCGGTTATCAATCACCCAGCCCCGTGAAAGGAATGTGATCCCGCATGGCGCTTGGCCTGGCCCGCTCTTCGGCGATACTGCGGCCGTTCGCACGGCCATGCGCAGTGCGATCCCGATCACATTCGGCACGCGTCACATGACGCTTGGCAGATGTCGTGCCGGCGCGCGCCGCGCCTAAGCTCGCCCACTCTTTCCGCGCACCAAGGACCTGCCATGCGCTTCGCTCTCTCGCAGTCCCGGCTCCTCCCCCGATGCCTTGCCGCCGCCACGTGCATGGTCGCCGCCTCGCTTCCTGCCCTGGCGGCGCAACACGAGAGCGCGCCGCCCAAGGCGCGCACGGTCGATGTCGTCGAATCGCTGTTCGGCCATACCGTGAGCGATCCCTACCGCTGGATGGAAGGCGAGAAGAACACCGAGTTCCAGCAATGGCTCGCCGCGCAGGGCGACGACACGCGCGCGAAGCTCGACGCGCTGCCGACGCTGAAGGCATGGCAGGAAACGCTGCAGAAGATCAACGGCGCCACCGTCATCCATCGCGCTCAGCGCCAGGTCAGCGGCCGGCTGTTCTTCATCCGTCAGAGCGCGCAGGGCAGCGGCGCGCTGATGGTGCGCGAGGCCGACGGTACAGAGCGCGTGCTGCTCGACCCGGCCACGCTCGGCGAGGGCACGCATGCCTCGATCACGCTGTACGCGCCGTCGCCGGACGGCAGCAAAGTGGCGGTGAATACCGACCGGGGCGGCAACGAGGTCACGCGCCTGGAAGTGTTCGACGTGAAGAGCGGCAAGCCCACCGGCGACGCGCTCGAACCGGTGTGGGGCGAGTTCGGCGCCGACTGGCTGCCCGACGGCAGCGGGTTCGCCTACACCCAGATGGCACCGCCCGACCAGCGCACCGGCGGCGATCCGCTGCAGGACATGCGCCTGCGCTTCCACCGCCTGGGCACGCCACCGGCACAGGATCCCATCCTGCTGCGCGCGGGCAAGGGCGAAGGCGCCAATGCCTCATTCGCGATTCCTTCCAACCGCTTTCCGGACGTCGATTTCCCTGCCGGTTCGCGCTGGGCCCTCGCCACGGCCACGGGCGCGCAGCCGGAGACCCAGTATTGCGTCGCGCCGCAGGCCGATGCGATCAAGCCCGGCGCGACATGGCGCTGCCTGGCCCAACTGAGCGACCAGGTGCAATCCGCCACCCTGCATGGCGACACGCTCTACCTGATCTCCAGCCGCAAGCACTCCAACGGCGAACTCCTCGCGCTGGACCTCTCGCGCCCGGACGCCACGCTCGCCGATGCGCGTCCCGTCCTCCCGCTCGACGACGACGACATCATCGTCGGCATGACGCTCACCGACACCAAGGCCATCATCGCCGCGCGCGACGCGTTGTACCTGAAGGTGGCGCGCAACGGCATCGATGGCGTCCGCCGCATCGATTACCGCAGCGGCAAGGCGCAGAACGTACCGTTGCCTTTCCCCGGCAGCGCTTCGCTGTTCCAGGGCGACAGCCGCCACGACGGCTTCCTGCTCGAACTGCGCGGCTGGACAACGCCTCCCAAGTCGTGGCGCTACGACCCGGCCAACGGCAAGTTCGCCAGCCTCGGCCAGGACGAAGCCAGCCCAGCCGACTACAGCATGATCGAGGCGACCGAGACCGAGCTGATCAGCAAGGACGGCACGCATGTGCCGCTGACCATCCTGCATCGCAAGGACGCCGCACTGGACGGCAGCCACCGCGCCATCCTCTACGGCTACGGCAGCTATGGCCTGCCCATCACGCCCGCGTTTCTTCCCGTGCGGCTGGAATGGGTCAAGCACGGCAACGTGCTGGCCATCGCGCACGTGCGCGGCGGCGGCGAGAAAGGCGAGGCCTGGCATCAGGCCGGCAAGGGCGCCAACAAGCACAAGGGCGTGGAAGATTTCGTCGCCGGCGTGGCGCGCCTGAGCGAACTGGGCTACAGCCGCCCTCAGCGCACCGGCCTGAGCGCCGGCAGCGCCGGCGGCCTGTTGATCGGCGGCGCGCTGGTGAATGATCCCGGAGCGTTCGGCGCCGCGGTGGTGCGCGTGGCCATGCTCAATCCGGTGCGGCTGTTGCAAGCACCCAACGGTGCCAACCAGATCGGCGAGATGGGCGACCCGCGGCAAGCGACGGATTTCCCCTTCATCCTGGCGATGGATCCGTACCAGCAGATCAAGCCGCATACCGCGTATCCCGCGGTCATGCTGAACGTGGGTCTCAACGACAGCCGGGTCGCGCCCTGGGAGACCGGCAAGTTCGCCGCGAAACTCCGCGCCGCCAATACCAGCGGACGGCCGATCTGGATTCGCACCAACGCGAACGGCGGCCACGGCATCCAGACCTCGCTCGGCGCGGAAGCGGCCGAGTATGCGGATATCTTCGCCTTCATGGATGCGCAGCTGCCGGTGCCTTGAGCAACCACGGGCGCCGCGCTCCGGCGCGGCGCCACTGGCATGCCTAGCGGATACGCGTCAGTTCATAGGTGCGCATGATCGGTACGCCTTTGTCATCGGCATAGACGGAGGTTTCCACCAGCGTCTTGCCGTCGGCGGCGACTGAGTAAATGCGCGTCGATGCCGGATGGCCATCTTTGGCCAGCGCCATGATCAGCACGTTCGGCACCGGCTGCTTCAAGGCCACCGTGTCGGCTTCGAGAGTGGCGCCCTTGATCGGCACGGACGTTCCGTCGAGAGCGACGGTGGCGAAGGAGCGCAGCTGCACGCCGGCGGGATCGACGATCGCGACCTCCGCCGCCCACTTGCCTTCGCCAGCGTCAGCGAAGGTGAAGGTGACGCTCTTGGGCCGCGCCTCCGGCGCCATCGGCAGGCGCGAGACATCGACCGCCCACTGGCCCAGCAACGGAGAGGCCGCCGGAGGTTGCGCGAGCGCCGTGGCGCTGTGCATTGCGAGGACGAACGGCAGAACGGCGAACCGGGCTTTCATGGGGATGCTCCGTGGGTTCGGGGTGCCCCGCAGGGTACGGCAAAGTGAGGCGCGCACGCCCGTCTCGATCACGGACTTACCGCACCGATCTCCTCCACGTACACCAGCTCGCACGCCCCGCTGCCCGTGTCCTCGCGCGTCATCGAGGTGCGCCAGCGCCAGCCGTCCGGCCGGTCGGCATCGACGAGGACCCCCCCCAGGTGAATCACTTGGCCTGAGCGGATTCGCTCCAGCGCGCGGCGCACCGTCTCGTCGGCAGGAATCATGTGCATGTTGGCGCTGGAGATCTCGATCTCGCGTTGCGGGATCGGAAAGGATTCGACGCGCCAGTAGTAGAAACGATTCGACTGCGAGATGGCGATTTTCGCCAGTACCGCGCTGTCGGACATGCGCCCCCAGCCGAGCACGAGATCGACGGGCGCGAGCGAAGCGCCGGCGTCGAAGCGATAGTCTTCGCGCGACAGTACGCGCGCGGTCAATTCGAAGTGCGCGCGCGTGGTGAGCGTGACATCGCCGCGTTGCAAACGGACGCCGTGATCGAGATCGACCTGCTCAGGCGCTTCCGGCGCGAGCACGCCGGGCGGTGCGGCCACCGGCCGATGTCGCCACCAGTGCAATGCGCCCCAGCCGACGACGACCAGGAGCAGCAAGAAGCCCCACTTACGCATCGGCGCCGGATGCCCGCCGACCGTGCCTGCGCCCCGAAAGCGTCACTTCGAAGTACGTCATCCATCCCCCCGATGGCGGCCGGCGCGCGCCGGCTCGTGGCAACCTTAGCAGGTGCAAGCCTGTGCGTTGATTCACATTTTCGGCCCTCGCACGCCTGCTCGCGATCGGCCTGAGGTGTTGCGCCCGCCATTCGATGCCAACCAGAATGTGCCACCATGACACCCGTGAACCCGCCCAGGCCAGGGTTAGGCCGACGCTTGCTGGTGATGGGTGCCCTTGTCGTAGCGGGCACCTTGTCGTTTCCCGACGCCTCACCGGCGATGTTTCATGCAGACGTGAAGGACCATGACGCGATGACCACACCGAATTCCCCTCCCGCCCAGGAACTCACTGCGACGCAGGCGCTCCAGCGCATGCTGGAGCTGATCCGCGGCATTCACCACGTGAAGGACGTGACCCCGGACCTGATGGCGCGGGTGATGGGCAAACAAGTCCACGACACCGGCGAAGGCAGCTTCGGCTTCGGCCAGCGCCTGTCCGGCGACTGGGCCGTCGGCCTGCAGTGGTATCTGCAGCGGCCGCACGACGTGCCACAGATGGAACTGGGTTTCGATCCGGTGCCGAATGCCGGCGCGACAGAAGTAGAAAGCTGCGATCCGGATTACGCCGCATTCACCACCTCGCTGGAAAGCATGGGTTTCATGCGCCATCCCGCGTACGGTGAACACGGCCGCTGGAAGTTCGACTCCTTCGACAAGCCGGGCATGCGTGTCGAGGTGTATCCCATGTATGCCCAGGCCAAGGATGACGCCAACGCACTGGGCACGCGCTGTGTCCGCCGCGTGCTGGTGAGGTAAGGAGACCCCACATGCCGCTTTCCCCCGAAGCCCTTGCCATCGTCGACGACTTTGGCAGGCAACCCGGCGTGCTGCCGGAACACGAACAGAACCTGCGTCGCGCGATCGACCGCTCGCCGGCGATGACGGACGAGATCAACCGCGCCGTGAAGGAAGGCCGGCTGGAAAGCTTCCAGCTGATGGACGGCCGCGATCCCGGAACCGCCGGCCAGTACGACCCTGCGACGCGCAGCGTCCAGGTCCAGCCCTTCGCCCTCGCCAACTCCAGCGATCCGGCCTACCAGCAAGCCCGCGAAGGGCTGACCAATACGCTGGGGCACGAGGTGCAGCACGCCTTGAATGCCGAGCGCATCGAGCGCGCCCGACAGACGTTCGAGAAAGATCTGGAGCGTGTCGCCAGCTCTCCGCAGCGCGATCACGACTACACCCAGGCGATCGGCAAGATGCTCAAGGAGAATCTGCGCGACGAAGCGAGCGGACAGGTCTCGGGCTGGAACGCGGACGTGAGCGCGGCGCGCAAGGAGTTCGCCGAAGCCAAGCGCGGGCCGCTGACGCTGGAGGACATCTACCAGCGCAATGGCAACGATGCCCAGAACTTCATCGATCGCGCGCCCGATCAGAACGGCAAGTACACCTACACGCTCAAGCCCAACATCCACCTCAACCCCGATCTGACGATGCCGCTGGACGACCGCAACGTCGAAGGCATCACCAAGAACATCCTCACCGACAACCGTCTGGCGATGGGTCCCAGCGGGACATCGGAGTACGGCAACTGGTACGGTGTCGACCTGGTGAGCGAGGCGGTCAAGGCCGAACGCGCCTACAACGTGGGTCGACCGACCGATCAACAGTCGCAGATGAGCATCAACCTCGCCGAGCTCGGGCTGGACCGCAAGACGCTCGAGCAGAATGGCCTCCAGCTCGGCGTCGACCGCAGCCCCATGCCCTTCCTCGACAAGAGCACCAACCCGCCGACGCCGTCGCACTTCCACGACACGCGCGAGGACAACAAGTACGTGCCCGATCCGCAGAAGGCGACCCGGCTGGATAATCCGTCGCACCCCGACCACGGCATGTTCCAGCAGGCGCGCGAACACGTGCACGCGCTGGATCGCCAGCTGGGCCGCGCACCGGACCAGCACAGCGACAACCTCGCTTCGGCGGTCACGGTCTCCGCGCGCGCCGATGGGCTCAGCCGCATCGACCAGGTCGCTCTCAGCCAGGACGGCAGCAAGCTGTTCGCCGTGCAGACGCCGCCCGGCATGCGCGACCACTTCTTCGACAAGCAGACCAGCGTGCCTACCGCGGCCGCCAACACGTCGATGGAGCAAAGCGCCGCGCAGTGGCCGCAGGCGATGGACAAGTACCAGCAGCACGAACAGGCGCAGGGGCAGCAACAGGCTCAGGCGCAGCAACAGCAGCCATCGCAGGCACAGGGCCAGCAGCATTCGGCACCGGTGCAGCAGATCGGCGGTCGCTGACGGGGCGGTCCCGCGGGCCGGTGGCCCGCGGGACACCTGCGCAACGAACGGCCACGCCAGTCCTCATCCCGCTCACCGCCATCATGTCCATGCCGATCGACTCGCCCCGCTCTCTTCCACGCGCCATCGGGCTGGGCCTGCTCATCGGCCTGGTCTTCGCGTTGCTGCTGGCGATCGCGGCGTTCTTCGGCGTCTCGATCTATGAGGATGTACACCATCAGCAAGGTTCGTGGAGCTCGCTGGGCGCCGCGCTGGCCCTGCTCTATGGCATTGCGATCGGCACGCCGCTGCTGATCCTCGCAGGGGGCGTGCTCGGCGGTTGCTGGCTGCGCAAGCGGCGCCGCCGGCGCTTTACGTTCTTGTGGTTCCCGCTGTCGTTGCTGCCGGTCGCGGCGCTCGCCGCCACGCTGGGCTTCGGTCTCTGGCATTTCGGCGGACGCGCTGCCTATGAGCGACTGCAGCAAGCCCGGCATCTGCACTGGGCCATCGCCAACCGGTCACCGGACGACATCTCCAGCATCAGCTTCTTCATGGATCCCACCCAAGCACCCGACGGCTACGCATGGCAGCACTTCACGCCGGATCTGCCGGTCGAACTGCAGCCCAGCGAAACCGTTACGCCGGGCTGGTCGGCCAAACGGACCGTGCTGGTGTCATGGCAGCGCGTCGCCCCCTGTGGCGCTGCGGTCGTGACGCATTGCGGCGGCGACGGCGAACTGCTGCAGGCGCGGGTGACTCTGCCGCATTACGGATCGCGCTGGAACAAAGCCTACGTGCTGGTTTTTCTGCCGCATGATCGCGTCGGCGTCGAAGTCGTCGATAGTCGCGACTTCGATGGACGAGTGAACGACACGCTGCCGGAGGCACAAGTGGCGAAAGGCGTTCCAGCGGCCCAGCAACGCTGATAAGTCGCGTTGCGAAGGTCACTTTCTCTTGAGAAGACGTTCCCGCGCATCAGCCACTTCCGGGACCGACGACAGCTCATCGATGACTTCAAGCAATGACGCGTTCGTCTTCGCTCGCCACAGCAGCGGACCGAAGGCGTAGAGAAGCGCCTCTTCGCGCAAGTGCGGCAGTTCGCGCTTCAGCTCTTCGATGATGGCCTCGCGCTGCATGCCATCGGCGGCGAGGCGACAGAGGATTTCGATGGCATTTCCCTGAGTCCAGTCGTACTCCCCGAAGGCGACCTCGCGCAGCGCCGGCAGAGATGGTTCTCCCAGGACATACAGGATTTCAAAGATGGCGAACTGGCGCGCGGCCATCCAATCACCAAGCCCTGGAAAGCGATCTGCGAGCTCCGCAGGCGGCGTGCTTTCGCTATGGAACAGGTACATCAGCTCGAGAATCGCTGTCGGCCCCAGCCGCTGCGCCGCTACAGACGCCCGCTTGGGAAATTCGGCTTCGTCGCGGATGGATGCAGCCACCCAACGGATCGTAGCCTCGCAATCCATGGGGACGCCCGCATGCTGCTTTCCCGCCAGATAACGCATCCATCGTTTCAGCATGACCGCTACCTTATCGCCGGCGTCAATGCCTTCGCCGCCTCGCCCGCGATATCGTCCTGCACCTTGAGCTTGTCGCCGGCCGGCCGGTCGTACGTCGCGGACCACACCACGAAACCGTCCGCCGCGCGCACCAGGCGCGCCGCCACACGCATGGTGGTCCCGGAGCGGCGCACGCTGCCGTCGAGGATGTAGGCGACGCCGAGCGAGCGGGCGATGTCGGCGACCGGGACCTGCTTGTTCTTGTAGTAGAACGAGGACGTCGGCGCCGATACCTGCATGCCAGGGAAGGTGCTGAGCTTGTCGATCAGCTCCTCGGTCATGCCGTCGGCGAATGGTTCCTCGCTCATCGCATCGGTGAGATCGAGGAAGGGCAGCACAGCGATGGAACGCGGATTCGATGCGCCCGGGAGAGCGGCCGTCGACGCGGTGCCGGAGTGGTCGCGCGCCAGCCAATAGGCCGAGACCGCGCCGCAGGCGAGCACAAGGACCGCAAAGGCAAGCAAAGCGCGCATCGACAGCGCCTGCCGTTTCGTCGGGGCTTCACCGCCATCGGGCTGCACAGCCTCGACTGTGCTGGCGACAGGCATCTGCGCGGGCGACTGCGCCTTGTCCGCTTGCAGGTCGACCGGTGCGATCAACCGATAGCCGCGCCGCGGCACGGTAGCGATATAAGTCGGCTGTTTCGGGTCGTCCCCCAGCAAGCGGCGCAATGACGTCACTGCCTGGTAGACCGAATCGGGCGTGACGATGACACCGGCCCAGACCTCCCCCAGCAACTCGTCGATGCTGACCACCTCGCCGGCACGATCGGCCAGGCACAGCAACAGCCGCATCGTGCGGGCCTCCACGCGAACCGTGGTGCTGTCGCGCGACAGCTGGTCCGTCGCCGAATCGACGCGCCAGTCGCCGACACGCAAGGTTCCCCGGATTGAGCGATCAGCATCAGACGATCCGTTCCCCATCGTTCATCACCGCCAGTGGATAGCTTCCGGATGGTGGCATCAACGCCAAGGAGCGACAACCGAAGGCCGCGGGCGTCCGCTCAGAAGTTTTCAGGCTATTTCAGCGCTGTTTTCAGGACTTCCCGCCAAGGCTCCGCGCAGATTGCCGGGGCACGCCTGCCGCGTGCCGCCCATCTCACCAGGAGCCCCGCCCATGATCCGCCGCACTGCCTTCGCCCTTGCGCTCGCCCTCGCCACCTGTCCGCTGGGGGCCACCACGTACACGCTGGAACCCAGGCACACGGTGGGCACGGTCCGCTGGAGCCATCTGGATTTCGCTTACCCCACCGCGCAGTTCAGCCAGGTCGAGGGGACGCTGGTGTTCGATCCGGCCGAACCGCGCAAGGCCAGCGTGCTGGTGACCATCCCGCTGGCCACGCTCAGCAGCGGCATCCCCGACCTGGACGACGATTTCCGCTCGCCCGCATTCTTCGACCTCGCCCGCTTCCCCACGGCCACCTTCAAGAGCACCCGGGTCGAACCCACCGGCACGCCCCATCGCCTCAAAGTCATCGGCGAGCTGACCCTGCGCGGCGTGACCCGGCCCGTCACGCTCGACGTCACGATCAACAAGATCGGCACGAACCCGCGCCTGCACCTGCCTGCGGTCGGCTTCGACGCCACGACGACACTCAAGCGCTCCGACTTCGGCCTGGGCAAGTTCGTGCCGCAGGTCAGCGACGAGGTGACGTTGCACATCACCACGCAGGCGGATGAGGCCAAGGGCTATGCGGCCTATCTGAAGGCGGATGCCGAAGAGGCCGCCGCGGAAGCCGCCAAGGCGAGAAAATGATCCACCCGGAAAGCGCGGCGGCCCGCCAGCGACATCAGGTGCCGGCCCGGTCAGCCGCGCCCAGGCCCCTTCGCCGCTCCCGTCATCTGCTCGATCATCCGCCCGAACTCCACCGCCGCCGGCGTCTTGCCGCCGGCGCTCCACACCAGGGTGAAGTCCACCTTGGACAGCGACGGCAGGCCGTACTGGCCGTCGATGATCTTCATGCCGGGTTCGACGTCGTCGCGCGCGAGCACGGTGACCGCGAGCCCGGCGAGGATGGCGGCGCGGATGCCTTGCTGGCTCTGCGAGGTGAACACCACGTGCCAGGGGACGTCCTTGCCTTCCAGCGCGGCGATGCCGACCTTGCGGTTGATGCACGGCGAAGGGAAGAAGGCGAAGGGCAGCGATGCGCCGGGGGCGGCATCGAAGGTATCGGCCGCGACCCATACGAACTGCGTGCGGCGCAGTGGCGTGCCTTCCTTGTCGCCTGGCGCGGTCATGACGACGGCAAGGTCCAGTTCGCCTGCCTTGATCATCGGCATCAGGTCGAGATTCATGCCCACGCTCACGTCCAGCCGCACCGAGGGAAAGGCACGGCCGAACTGGCACAGCAAGGTGGGCAGGCGATCGCCGAGGAAATTCTCCAGCACGCCGAAGCGCACCACGCCGGAGATCGGCGACGGGCGGAAGCGCCGCGCCATGGTGTCCAGCGTGTCGAGGATCTTCTGCGCGTATTGCAGGAAATCCTGGCCGTCTTCGGTGAGTGTCAGTGCGCGCGTGGTGCGGTAGAGCAACTGGCAGCCGACCTGCTCCTCCAGTCGCCGGATCTGATGGCTGATCGCGGACTGCGTGAGGTTGAGCCGCTGGGCGGCGCGGGTGAAGCCGCCGGCTTCGGTGACGGCGACGAAGGCACGCAGCAGGGCGGGATCGAAGTCCATGGCGGTGACCGCATTGATGACGGGCCATCATGGTGACCACAAAAACAATTCATTTCCATCATGGGCTGCGCCTGCCGACAATGGCCGCACCCGCCCAAGCACACCAACGCGCAGGGCTCGTCGAAGAGCTGGCGCCGGCCTATCCGGCGCGCATCGCCTGTTTCCCTGCGATCAATGAGTCACGCGGATACGTACCGCCGGCTGGCGCCTGCCTGGCCGCGCTGCCGTATTCGCCCTTTCGGCCCGGAGCCTCCGTCGTGTCTCTTTCCCCTTCCCATCGCAACGGCGTCGCCGCTGTCGCCATCTGCCTCGCCGCATTGATGTTCGGCCTGGAGATATCCAGCGTGCCGGCCGTGCTGCCCACTGTCGAGAACGTCCTGCATGCCGGCTTCAGCGGCGCGCAGTGGATCATGAACGCCTACACCATCGCCTGCACCACCGTGCTGATGGCCGCCGGCACGCTGGCCGACCGCTACGGGCGCAAGCGCGTGCTTCTGCTGAGCGTGCTCGCCTTCGGCATCACCTCGCTTGCCTGCGGGTTGGCGCGCGACGCGTCCGTGCTGATCGTCAGCCGCTTTCTGCAAGGCATGGCCGGCGGCGCGATGGTGATCTGCCAGATCGCCGCGCTGTCGCACCAGTTCCAGGAAGGGCCGTCGCGCAGCCGCGCGTTCGCCGCGTGGGGCATCATCTTCGGCGTGGGGCTGGGCTTCGGGCCGATGATCGGGAGCGCCATCGCGGTGCTGCTCGACTGGACCTGGGTGTTCCTGATCCAGGTGCCGCTGGCGCTGCTCACGCTGGCGCTGATCGCGTGGAGCGTCGACGAATCGCGCGATCCGGACGCCAAGCACCTGGACCTGGCGGGCATCGTGTCGATGTCGCTGGCCGTGTTCGGCCTGACGTTCTTCATCACGCAGGGGCCCGCGCTCGGCCTGGGGCATCCGCTGGCCTATGGCGCGTTGCTGGTGACGGCCATCAGCTTCGCGGCGTTTCTCTACGTGGAGAAGCACCGCGCACATCCGATGTTCGATTTCTCGGTGTTCCGCATCCGCGCCTTTTCAGGTGCGCTGTACGGCTCGATGGGCATGAACTTCAGCTTCTGGCCTTTCATGATTTACCTGCCGATCTATTTCCAGTCGGTGCTCGGCTACGACGTGGTGACCTCCGGGCTGGCCCTGCTCGCCTATACCTTGCCGACGCTGGTCGTACCGCCACTCGCCGAGCGCATGGCCGTGCGCTATCAGCCGCGCGCCGTCATCCCGGCAGGATTGTTCACCATCGGCCTGGGGTTCTTCGTGATGCTGCTGCACGGCGCGGGATTCGGCTTGTCCGCGCTGCTGGCCGGCTGCGTGCTGGCAGGCATCGGGCTGGGCATGACCAATACGCCGGTGACCAACACCACGACCGGCGCCGTGCCGACCGCACGCGCGGGGATGGCGTCGGGGATCGACATGAGTGCGCGGCTGATTACCTTGGCGATCAATATCGCGCTGATGGGGTTTCTGTTGATCGAGGGGATCTTGGCGTCGCTCCGGCGGGCTTTGCCTGGTCAATTCGATGCGGCGACGCTGCGCGATGCGGCCAACAGCATTGCATCAGGCAGCCTGCCCTCGTCGTCTGGTACGACCGCACAGGTGGCGGCCGCGGCGCATGAGGCGCTGGTCCATGGCTTTCAGTGGGTGATGCTGTACGGCGGCGCCGGCGCCTGGGTGTTGGCTATCGCGAGCTTCGTGACGTTTGGAGCCCATCGCACGGCGACGATGCCGCTGAGCTGTCAGGTGCAGTCCGACTGACGGTCAGCTGCCGTATCGCATTGCACGGAGGCGTGCGTAGGTTGGGGTGAGCGCAGCGAACCCGAACGATGCGATAGCGTAGAAGCCAGTTGGGGTTCGCTGCGCTCACCCCGACCTAGGCGCCCACCATGCAAAGCCGTCGCCGATCGGGCTCAAGGCTCCGCAAAGCGGATGACCACGTCGTTCAAGGGTAGCTGCTGGTGGCGCCGTTCGGCCGCGGTCGCTTTCCATGGCTCGCCCTGCCCGAACAGCTGCGCCTCCGTTTCAGGGCCGAGGACATCGAAGCTCTCGAACACATAAGGCAGCCCCTCCGAGCCTTCGAACGTCGCCGCGTTGGAGAGCTGGAAATGCAGATGCGGCGCCGCCGAATTGCCGGACTGGCCTAGATGCGCCAGCACCTGGCCGCGATGCACGTGCTCGCCCGGCTTCACCTTCACGCTGCCCTTCTGCAGATGGGCGTAGCTGGCGAAGACGCCGGGCGCCACTTGCAGCACGACGTAGTTGCCGAACAGGCCATGCGCCGTCAAAGACGCCGGCTCGGGCTGCGGACTGAGCGGCTTGTGTTCCTGCTCGCCGTCGCGGGTATCGATCACCACGCCATCGGCCACGGCGAGCACGTCTGCGCCGTAGCCGATCCAGTCCGCATACGCGGTCTGCTGAATGTTCTTCACGCCCGAACGCAGCGCGTGTCCCGACGCATCGACCCCGACCAGATCGAGCGCATAGCGCTGGGGAATCGTCAGCGCGCCGTTGACGGCGACCAGACTGCCCCAATGGTGCGACTGCGCCGCGCCCGGCCCTTCGTGCGCAAGCCAATGTCCGCCACGCAAGGGCGGCCCCAGTGTCATCAGTTGCTGGCTATCGACTTGGACTGTCGCGCCATCCAGCGTCACGGCGACCTGTTTGTCCGTATCGAAAACGATGCGGTGGCGCAGGCGATGCGGCACGGCGGCGTTCGACGGCAACGTGATCCAGACGTACATCACGGCGCGCTTTCCCGGAAGAATCGATACCGCGGCGTGTTCCGCCGGCGCCGGGCGAACCATGCCGGAGAGGCTATCGCCGTCCAGGGCGAGCAGCGGCGTGGTGGCGTCGTCGCCGAAGACCTGCAACCCCTTCGGCTTCAACGGACCGGTGTCGCCATAGAAATTGGTGACGTGCAGCTCGTAGGCCAGATGAAGCAGGCCGTCGCTGCCGGTAAATGGACTCGGCGCGAAAGGCACTCTGGCCTCGACTGGAGCGAGCGCTTCCTCCGCGTGCAAGTACGACAGGCAACACGCCAGGGCGAGTACGACCGTGGCGACAGACTTGCGGTTCATGCGGCATCCCCTGTGGATAGACACGTCAGGCCATCCGCCAGGATGGTACGTGAAATACCCAGCACTTCTGCGCCCATGTACGCGTCACCGGCAGGGAAAATCCGTGGAACCTGGCGCTGGTCGTTTACCATGGACACGCCGGCCATGCCCGGCACCAAGGAAAGCCAAGTCGATCGAACAAAGGACTGTTGTCTTGAAGACCTCGTATCCCGCCGTAAGCCCCGCTCACCCGGCCCGCGCCGGTCGTCTTTTCACCTCGCACCGCTCGCTGCGGCTGCCTCTATGCGGCCTGTTCGTACTGGGACTGATGCCCCTTGGCCTTCATGCCGCGACCTCCTCGCAGGGTTGCGAAGCCTGGGTGGGCGACTACGCCGGCAAAGCGACCGATCCCGCCCAGCTGCGCATCGAGCACGGCAAGCAAGGCTTCGTGCTTCGCGGCAAGGAAGACGGCCAATGGAGCGCGCAAACCGTCGAGCTGAAGGACGTCACGCACGAACCCGAGCTCGACGTGCCGATGGCACAGCATGGTTGCGTGCTGGCCGGCGATGGCGCGCTCTTTATCAAGGCGCCGAAAGGCACGGCCTACCAGGCCACCGCCATCACCGGCCAGAACTTCGGCACGTTCCATATGGGCACCGACTCGCTCTTGCTCGCGATGCAGGGCTTCCAGGTCAATGGCCAGGATCTGTACCGGGTGGCGGCCAAAGACGCGTCGCCGCCGCCTCCGAAGCCGCTGGCCAGGGCCGCACCGGGCAAGGAGGCGAGCAGCTTCTCCTGCCCGGGCGGTCCGGCGGCGGCGATGAGCCAGGCGGCCTTCGATGCGCTGCCTGCCGATTACCGCAAGCGCTTCCAGGGCATGAAGCCGGCATCGCAGGCCGAAGTGATCTGCGGGCAACGGCTCAACGATCTGCTCAGCCTCGATACGTTTACCTCGGTGGACCTGGATGCGGATCGCGCCGCCACGCTCGCCGAGGCAAAGATCCTGCTCAAGGCCGGCGAAACGCCGCGCGACGAGGACGGCCGCGCCACCTGGTGGAGTGCGTCGCGCCATTGGCTGATGCGCAACACCCCGGTGCTGGACAACAGCCCGCCGGTGCCGCTCAAGGCCGAGTACTTCACTACCTTCAACGAAGACATCCTGCCGCATCTGCCCAAGGCGCCAGCCGACGATACGCAGAGCGTGTCGGACGTGGTTCGCTACACGCTGGAAATGCCCGAGGCGCAGGCGCTTCAGGCGCTCACCCGGTTACAGGCGACAGGCGCGCTGGACATACGGGTCGCCGGCAGCAGCGTCGCACGCGGCGGGGTGACACGGGCACTTTCGCCGACGGTCTCCGACGCGGTGTTCGAGTTCCTGTGGAACGTCGCCAAGCCCCCGCAGGCGGATGCGCGCGACCTTTTTCTCACCGCCCTCCACCTCGGCAAGGACGACACGACCAGCGTCAACCGCCTGCTCCGGCATGGCATGGACCCGAGCGACGCCACCGTGCTGCTGCGCGCGCGCGATTATCCCAAGGTCTATGCGCTCCTCCAGGAAGCGGCCCTCAAGCAAGCCAAGGGCAGCGGTGGCAAGCTGCGTCCCGAAGTCATCGATCCGCTGGTTCAGGCGGCGCTGTTCAAGGACCGGGAGAAGGCGATCGACTGGAGCAAGCTCGATCCGCTGCTCAAGCAAGGTGGCGACCTGTCGCGCAGCTTCATGGGCGTAACCGACGACCGCGACTCCCTCGCCTACTTCGCGCGCAGCGCGCCGGATCGCTTCCTGGATCTATTGAACCATGGCCTGCGCGTCGACCTGGCATATCCGCTCGGCGGCCAGGCGTTGCTCAGCCGCTATTTGACGCTCAGGATCAACTGGCTGCCCGAAGGCCCGCGCGCCGACGTCGTCGAAGCCATGCTCAAGCGGCACAACAACGCCGCGACCGGCAAGCCCTGCACCGATTGCAAGTACAGCCCGCTCGGCATCGCGCTCGGCAACAGCGGCCCTCACAGCGCCGACGTGGTGAAGGTTCTGGTGCGCTATGGTGCCGACCCCAATGCGCTCGATAACGAGAAATTCCCCTACTTCACCTACGCCATCATGGACGACCGCGCGGACATGCTCGACGCGATGCAGAGCGCCAAGCCGCTCAACCTCAAACTGACCGATCCCAACGGCTTCAGCATGCTGGCGCTGGCGCGTTGCTATGAGGCGGAGCATGCCGCGGCATGGCTGCGCGAGCATGGCGCGGAGCAGCCTGATCAAGGCTACGCCGCGTGCCGGCAGGCGATGGAAGAGCGCAAGGCCACGAAAAGGAGTGGCTCTTCGACGAGTCCCTAGCGAGCGGCGGGACACCGAAAGGCACACCTGGACGCACGCCTCGCCACGCCAATTTCTTGATGGCATGGCGAGTCGCGCTTCGTCCGGAAAGCCGGTCAGCCGCTCCCCGAACGAAGCGCATCGCCTGGCTAGTACCACCCCATCAGCATCCGCGCGCTCCGCACGATCTGACGGCTGTAGTAGAGCTTGGCTCCGAAGTAAACGAAGAAGAGCATGACCACTGCGCTCACCTTCAGGGGCGTATCGGCAACCCGGGCAGCATCTTTCAGCCCCAGTTCGAACACGAATACCAGGAAGGCACTGACGAGCGCCGCCAGCCCGATGATCAAGTGCTGCCACGGCCGGAGATCGGAACGACGGGATGACATGCGGATGATGAAAGGATTGAACACAGTTTCACTCCTTGATGGGTGCGATGGAATGGATTCCACCACAAGCTGCTGATGGAAACCGACGACGGCCTACAGGACGACCGTGGCATCAACCTAGAGCGCCGTGGCGCCAACCCGAGGTGGAAACCCTGCCATTTTTGCCAGAGTTTTCGACATCAGGATCAAGACAGCGCCATGTCGAGGCCGCATCTCGCATGCAAGTCAATCGCTGCCCGATTTCACACACCAGCAAGCCGCCCTCACTCCGATGCGCATGCGTCATCGATCTTCCTACCCAGTTCGCTAAAGCTGCCGTAGATATCCGGCGACGCCTCGAAGTACTCCTGGCCGCCCGAGGCAAACCGGACGCACTGGCGAAGTTCCGGATAGATCGACCGTACACTTCCGGGATCTCTTTCCTCCCGGTCGAGCAGCAGCCTCAGGAATACGCTCGCCGCATCCGCGTCGCCCACGGCTTCCGCGGAATGGAGATACGCCACGAACGCGAAGACGTAGTACTGGAATGCAGCGCGAGGCATGTGGCGCAGCTCGTGGCCGCGCTCGATGCTTCGTCCACTCGCAAAGTACCCCACGGCCTCGGAGATCGACTTTCCGCCGAGAAGCTTGCGCGCATAGCGAATATCGTGGTCGGCTTCGTAGCCGGCCCATTCCTTAGCGCCGGGGACCTGGCTTCGCTTCGAGCTCATGCAGGGCATCCATCGCTGATGGCGACGCTACTCAGAACTTGTACGCAATCATCAAGCGGTTATACGTAAAAGGCTCATTGCCCGGATTGAGGTTGGCGATGCCGCCTACCGAGCGCTCCCAGCGGTCGCGCACCTGGAGGCCTTTGAGCAGGCTGTCCAGGTTGTAGATGATGTCGACGTAGATGTCGTGGCTGCTGCCGCGTTCCAGCGTGGTGTACTTCGCGTAAGCGGCGACGATCTGCAGCTTCTTGTCGAAGAAGTTGTACTGCGCCCGCGCTTTCCAAGCATGGCCCGGCCCCTCTTCCACCAGGCCGCGGATCATCGACGTGGTGAACAGCGGATCGGTGGCGTAGCTGGAGGTGTACGGCGAGATCAACGCCCCTTCGCCTACCGCACCGGCCTCGCCATCGAGCTTGTTGTAGGCGACGTCGATGCTGCCTTCGTAGATAGTCGTGCCAACACGCGCACCCCACGCTTCGGCCTTCACCCGGCTACCCGCCACACCGACCAGCTTGGTATGCGTACCCACCAGGATGTTGTCGCTGCCACCGTTCTCGTTGAGCCACTGCACGGCCACGTAAGGATCGAATGCCGTGCCGGTCTTGAACGCATAGTTGCCGGCGACGTAGCCCATGCGCGCGAAGCGCAGGAAGTTGTAGTACCAGGCTTCGGCTTTCAGGCCGCCATCGGCGTAGGTGGTGCCGGCCGCCCAGGCGCCATTGGCCTGCGGTGCCGTGCCGGGCAGCGCGCCGTTGTTGCCGTACATGGAGTCGCCGTCGTACTTCGACGGGTAGTACAGGTTGTCGTTGTACATGCCCTGCGACGTGCGGCTCTTCCAGCTGAACGTGCGGATGGCATAGATGTTCCATCCCTTTGCCGGCGTCAGAGCGATCTGCGCGGCGTTGTACGAGGAGGGAATCACGCGCGAGTCGTTGCCGCCCATCCACGGCGTGTTGAGGTACTGGTAGCCGCCGCGAAACAGGAACCAGCCGCGCTGGAACTGCAAGTAGGCCTGGCTCCAGGCGCCCAGCGAACTGTGGGGGCCCATCAGCGAGGTGTCGGTCTTGGCGAGGGTGTCCGGCTTCGTGCCCAGCATATTGGCCGTGACGAACGAACCACCCGCGCTCAGCCCGCCGAATACCGTACCTGTCTGGGCATTGATCAATGCTGCGAGCGACAGCGCACGTGCATCGGGCGTGCCGGCGGTGTCGTAGAGCCGGTTGAAGTTGTAGAGACGTAGTTCGCCGTCGACGTGCCCTTTGTCGAAGATATCGTCGAAGCTGTCTTCGGCATGGACCGGCGCATGAGCGGCGATGAGGCAAGCGCAGAGCAGGCACAGGCGGGAATGGCGCATGGGTAGCCCTTTTTTCTTTTCAGGATGGCGGTAGTGGAAGGGCCCGCCTGACGCTGCGAGACGGGCGACTCATGCCGAAAGCGCGCGATCTGTTGCTGGTTCGTCACTATATAGGGATCGGGCGGGCCGGTGGAGTGCGAGAAACCTTTTACGCCACGCCACCCCTGAAATCTGAGCCCTGCCTCGCTTAATGGGCGGACGTTCCAAATGTCATCACGGCCAGCGCTTCGTCAACCGGGTAGTCCGTGCCCATGCGCGAGTTGACCATGCTCAGGAAAGTGGCCGGCGGTTCGAGCCACATGCGCGATACGTAAGTCAGGATCGCCGGCATGAGCGCATCGATGGATAGATCGGCGGACCGGAGATCGGCCAGCAACTTGGGGCCGAAGACCAGCATCTCGTCCTTGCCGCTTTCACCCATCCATCGCATATGGCGCTGGATGACGCCGGCCCAGTGGGTGATCTTGTCCATTCGTGACAGGTCGGCGTAGTCGCTGGGAAGCATGAATCGGTAGTCCTTTATGGATTCGGGAGATGGCAAGCGGCATGCCCTTCGCACAGATCAGGTCGATGCGTAGGCCTCTGCCCAGCGATGGGTTTCACGATGGCGCCCCAGCCCGAGCGTGTCGAATTCGTCCTTGCCCTGCTCGGCAATGACGCCGATGGCGCGCAGCGCACGACTGATGGACGTGTTCGGCCAGGCCTCGCCGTAGCCTTGGCTTTGGGGCGAGAAGATGACTTCGCCTTGCGACCAGGCCATGGCGTCCTGGCCGCCGTCGCCGCCGAAGTACTCGGTGGAGACATAGGCCACCGGCGAATCGCTGGATATGCGCAGCGCTATCTGGCGCACACCAGGCTTCATGTCCGGTAGCCATGAAGCCTCGGCACTCGGCGCGAATTGCGCCAGTTCGGCAGTCAGCCCATCCGTGATGGGCACCAAGGCGAAGCCGTCCCCCAGTGGGCAGATCACGGCATTGGAAAGAGCCGCCATCGTCTGGCGTAGATGGGATTCGTCGGCAATGAGCGCCTTGACGTCATGCATGATGATTTCGTTTCTGATGGAAAGTATCGATGACTCGCCATCCTCGCAGGCTAGTCGACCACGAACAGCTTGGCGCCGATCTCCGTATGGGACCGATGCGGCTCGGCGCCATCGGCGACCTGATAGCTCATGCCGGGCTTGAGAGTGAACCGGCGACCATCCTCAAGCTCGGTATGAAGCTCGCCTTCCAGACACAACAGAATGTGGCCTTTGGTGCACCAGTGGTCCGCGACATAACCCGGCGAGTAGTCGACCATCCGCACTCGTATCTCGCCGACATGCCGGGTTCGCCAATAGGCCGCTCCTGACTCGCCTCGATGTTCTATCGGCGCAATCGACGACCAGTCGGTCGTGCCGAACGGAATATCTGACATCTTCATCGCATCCCCTTTGGCATAAACGAACGCTTTCACGCCTCTACAGGCTCATACCGCAGCAGCTGCGCCTGAGCGAAGTAATTCCCGTAATACTCGTTCTCGCGCATGCCGGGATTATCGGCAAAATTGATATAGGGCTCGCGACAATGCGGGCAACGAAAAGGATTGAGGTAGCGATAGCGCGACCCATCAGGCGCCTCGGGAAGCGACTGCTCGAGCTTGGCGAGTGCTTCAGGATCCGGTGTCGACAGGGGTACAGGACTGCCCGGCACCCGCGTGCTGACGGTAATCGTGTACTTGCCGGAGTCCGAGTAGAAATAGCCCGACTCGCTGAATCCCGCATGGTATGAGCGAATCAGGAAACTGCGATGGCAACGGTCGCACTCACACGATAGAAGCACGCTACCCGGCGTCACCGATCCGCTGAAATGCAGGCCTCGGCCAAAGAGACCCTTTCCCGTAAATTCCGCGTTGGCAACGGCCGCGCCAGACAGGAAAAAGGGCTGAAATCGAATGCCGATGGCCTTGCCCTGGCCCAGCGCGCCAGGATCAAACGTCGGCGAATCGCTGATGACGCAATCGGCCTGACAGCCTTTGTTCGCGTGCAATCGTATCGAGAAATGTGCCCAGCCAAAGGCCTGGCCTAGCACGTGCGTGTGGACGACATTGCTCGAGTCGATGAAGGAAACCGACGCGTCTACGCCGATTCGCACGGACGGATTCTTCTCGACCGGCAACTCGTCGGCGTGAAAGGTGCACAGCTCCATACCATTCACGAGAACCGTGAGGTCCGCGGGCGGCTTCGCCTTGAAGCGGCGGAAGAGCGACATGTGATTTCCTTATCCTTAAGGTGAAGAACGGCCAGCAGGATTGGCAGACCTCTCGGCCGCAATCCTGCCAACATTCGCGTCTGGACGAAAGCGAGAGCTTGAACCGCCATCCCATTCGCTCGCCGCAAGATGCCATGCCATCCGACCAAGACGAGCCATCTACCGCTCAATAGCCCCCAGACACGGACGAGCAGCACTTCCCCTCCGCTCGCCCACCTTGCCGGACTCCCCGCGGTTCGGCGGTATCCCAGGGTTCCCACGGAGGCAGCTTCGGCGATTGAGCCGCCGATGAAGCAAGGTCCGGCCAGGTCTGGCATCTCATCGTGTCCGGAATGACCGTCGATCGGCTCGAACAACTGCCCAAGGTTTGCGCTACCGCCGGCGAGCTCACCGACCGCGATTCGCTGCGGAACGTCGATTTCCTGTGGGAGACGTTGGACACGCACTACGCGTTTTTCGCGACCCATGGCGGGGATTGGCACGCGGTGCGCGACAGCTACCCGGTGCGACGGCGCTGAATCCTGCGAAGCGCAAGTAAGACACTCAACGTTCGAGTGTCTTCGCGCTGGCACTTTTTATGCTGACTGGTACCCGACACCCGCGCCACCTGAACCGAGCGTTCCCAGCCAACACCAACCAGTGCTCAGAATGCGGCGGAACGGCCGACCTAGACTCGCCGCCGGACACGGGGACCGGATGACCGCCACGCGCGGGCAAACGCCGCATAGTCGGATTGCCCGTCATCGGAGGTAGTCATGCGCCGTTGCTCCGTCCCACATCCCTTTCGCTTGCATGTCATGCGCCGGTCAAGCATCAGCCTGCTCCTCGCCACCGCCTGCGCGGCGCTGTTTGGCGCGGCGCCGGCATGGGCCGATACCACCTGGTCGACCACCGCGACGCAGACCGTCCTCACGCCGCCGCCCAATGCCGATTGCGGCGCCAAGTACGAACTGAACTTCTACTCCCCACGCTGCTTCGATCCGGCCAGCGTCGTGACGATGACCGCTACGGCACCGTTGCACATCACCCTCGGCCTGCAGCTGCGCAACCGGCCCCAGCTGGAAACCTATCTGCACGACGTGACGCAGCCGGGCTCGCCGGTCTATGCGCAGTACCTCGACCGCGATGCGTTCATGCGCGACTACGCGCCCACGGATGCACAGGTGGCCGCCGTCGTCACCTATCTCGCCCAGCATGGCTTCAGCGGGATCGAGGTGGCCTCCAATCACCTGACCATCACGGCCGATGGCACCGCCGGCGGCGTGTCCTCCGCGTTCAACCTGACCATGGCGACGTTGACCGACAGCAGCACGAATCCAGTGCAGCACTACACGGTCAATGTGGGCCCGGCGCAGGTGCCGGACGCGTTGGGCGGCATCGTTGTCGGCGTGCTGGGACTTACCGATGCCCTGTCGGCGCCGGACAACCATCATGGCGACTATCAACCGCCGCCGCCTGGCCCGATCGCCGGCTATGGCCGCAACCCGCATGCGTACAGCACGATCTACAACGCCGACGCGGTAAGCACCGCGCATGACACCACGGTGGGCATCATCGCGGCCGGCGACATGACGCAAACCATCGCCGACTTGAACACCTTCACCGATCGCGAAACCCTGCCGCGCGTAGACACGCGCGTGGTGCAGGTCGGCCATGGCACGTTCGGCACGGATGGCGCGCAGGACGAGAGCCAGGTCATCGCCGCCACGGCCGGGCAGCTGAAGCAGATGGTGTTCTACGCTATCGCACCGATCGGCGCGAAGCCGAACCAGGCGGAGGTCACGGCTGCTTACAGCCGGGCGGTGGCGGACAACGCGGTGAAGATCATCCAGACCTCGTGGTCATTGGACGAGGAAAGCTCGCACCGCACCGGCCAGCAGGTGATCGACGATGCGATCTTCCTGGCGGCCCGCGCGCAAGGACAGGTGGTGATGGCTACCGCCGGCAGCAACCTGTTCCTGGACGTGCAGAACTTCACGATCTACGCGCCGCCGTTCGAGCCGTCGACGTCGCCTAACGTGGTGGCGGTAGGTGGCTCCTCGGTGGGTGCCGACGGTGCCGGCCACTGGTCGACCGAATCGCCCTGGTACGAGATGTCGAGCTCCGCCTTCCCAGGGAGCCGCACCTACTACAACTACTGGCTCAGCCCTTCCGGCCCCAGCACCTATGCACCGGTGCCGTTCTGGCAGACCCCGCTGGGCAATCCGCTGCCCGGCAGCCCGCAGCCGCCGGTCACAGGCCGGCTGGCTCCCGACCTCGTGTTCGATGCGGTCAAGACCGTACCCGACGACTGGGATTCGACCCAGGTACTGCCGGCCACTACCGGCGCGCGCATCATCGTCAACGGCGCCGAGCAGCATCTGTTCAATGGCTCGGAACTGGCAACGAGTATCTTTACCGGCTTGTTCGCGCGCATCGAATCGGCGCATGGCAACCGGCTAGGCTTGCCGACGCCGCAGATGTACGCGAACTTCGCCAGCGACCGCAGTCCGCTGCACAACTTCGGCAACGGCGAACCGTGGCAGAACGCCAGCTGCACCAACACCGGGTGGACGCCTTGCGCCGGCTGGGGAAGCCTGGATATCGGGAAGTTCGATGGCTATGTGACGACGCACTGGGGGCTTTGATGCCCGCGCAGGGAAATCATCATGTCGAAACGCACGGCACCGCCGGTTCCTGAGAAGCTCCGCGAGCTGCTCAAAGACTATCCAGAGCACATCGCCAGCCTGCAGGATGCGCTTGGCCGGTTCTCCGCGTCCACGTCGAAGCTACAGCCATTCGATGAAGCGGTCTGGTTGCTCGAAGACGGTTTGGCGGACTTCATGACACAGGCGAGCGTGGCACTGGAGGCGGCGATGGCCGGCCATGACCTGGCGGCCATCGCGCAAGCGAGGAAGAAGGCCGAAACCATGTCCCTTGCCAGGAGCAAGGCCCGGTGGATTACCGATGAAGGGCTTTGGAATTATTTTCAGGAGAACTGAGGGGGCATGAGGGTTTGCCGGGAGCCCAGGAATGCTGCCTGCTTGCGGGCTTTTCATCGGGAAAAGCAGACCGGAGGTGATTCGCTGCCTCCGGTCTTTTGTTGCGCGTCTAAAGACGCCAAGGGGGTCGCTTCCCTGATAGTCGCCATGAGGAGCAGGGCTGGCCCGGGAAGCCTCTCGATGCGGCTTGTTGTCATATGTCTGGCGACATCCGATCGATGGACGTCACCAGCATCTCCGCTGCGAACAGAGACATGTGGCCGCAGCCACGAAATCCCCTGCTCGGACCGTAAACTGTCCCTGCAACAACCACTCTCTTCCCACGCCAACGTGCGAGGACAGGCCTGTTGAACCGGATACTTCCGGTGCCCTCGCTCAACCAGATAGCGGAGTCATACTCGTTATCGCGGCACTCGGAGACTGGGTAGTGCCGAAGCGATACGTCTTCAAAGCGAAAATGGAGAATGCCATGGACGACGATGCACCTGCCCCCGTTGACAGGCAGTTGATCAACTGCAGCGTTAACTGAGAGCGATCTGTCCATGCATGTTCACGCGATAGCCATGGATCGAAACTCTTTCGGATCCGTCGGCATCAGGAAATGAAGCGGCGAGAATCCTCGGGAATCTCTTCGAAACGAATGACGTCAATGACGTGCCTGGCCTGGAACCAGACCTCGAGTCCGGGGCCGATGTCATCGGTGCAACAGGGTTGGTTATCAAGCTGGCCGCGATACCAATGCCCAAGGCACCCGGTGATCCAGACCCACATGCGCTCCCCTCATCGGCGGTGTCGCCATCCTCGCCGACGACACGGATATAGAACCGCAGCTTCGCCATATCTCCGGGGCGAAGAGATAAGCGGTCGGCCAATGAGGGGATCCAGTAGGTATCGGGCGATGCCGCGTGCGCGACCTCTCCGTCGTCAACCATCCAGCCATCTATGTCGATGGAAGTCAGTCTGGGGGAATTCATGGCATCTCCTTATGCAAATTTCGGCAGCGCTTAGCGCATTGGTGAAGTCAAAGACCCATCAGCGAGATAGCCATCTCGGAACCTGATCGCCAATCCCTAGTCCATCACGTGTACGAGAAGCCATCGACCGTGATCGAGGAAGTAAACATCGGCAGCGGATTCGATGGTTCCGAAATAGAAGCCCGGCTGCTTGCTGCTGATTTGCTCAACGACGCCAGGTAATGGCCGAAAAGGGTAGGCCTCCGTATGCCAGTAAGTGCCGGCAGCCGCCACGTCGACATAGAGGTTCGTCACGGGTCCTTTCCAGGCCCCAAGCTCGCGAATCTCGAATCCCGCCGGCTCGTTGAGGGCCGCGACCAGCCGGTATCCATCCGCATTCCTGGTGGGGAGTATCAGGGCCAGGTCAGGGCGCCCGTCGCCGTCGACATCCGCCTGAGCGATCAGAAGACAGGCCTTTCCTTGCGTGGCCGCATATCGACGACGTTCGCCATCCGAATCTGTCGTCGTGGGGAGCCTGGTATCGGGGAAGCTCTCCTCTAGCCTGCGCTCAAGCGCCGGCGGTACCAAAGAAGCGCAAGCGTCGGCCGATGGGTTTGTCGTACCTAAGGCAATCAGTGCCAGCCACAAAGAATGCATTTACCCCCCAGATCGTTGGCGATCAAGCCAACCCAAGATGTTCATGCTCTTTGTACTGGAACGGCAGCGCTGCAGATCAGCAGAAAACGATGGCCGCGCCGGACTCGATGGAAGCCTCCGCCGCCCTGATCAGGCGGATGCAACTAAACGACTCGTTGCCGTAACGCTTCCACTTGGGGCCGTCCGATGGCGGCGCGTCGGCGGCGTCCCAGACTTCGTCGCTTTCCGGGTCTGTATCGAGAGGCAGCTCCAGCCATTCGGCCAATCGCTTGCACTCGTCCAAGAGGCGCGGCGAGGACCCGATCATGCCGCCCGGAATCCGCAGCGCATCGTCCGGAAAGACCACGTCCTCGAAATCCTGCGGCACATAGAAGCCTTCGGCATCACTGTGCAGCAGAAGATGCTCAAACCCGGGCGCCAGCTCGTCGTAGTACTCCTCCAGCACTGGATCCTCGGTCGCATCCCCCGTTCCCGGCACCGGAACGCCCCGGCCCAGGCCGATATAGGCCGCTAGCCGCCGCAGATAGTGCAAGCCCGAGTAGCCCCGCATCTGGCACGAAAACGCCGGATCGTCACCAAGACCATCCGGCTCCTTATGGGGAGAAAGGCCCGCCTGCACCAGCGCTTCCGATAGCCCCTCGTACATCCCGGGGTCCTCAAACCCACCCACTTGAATACTCAAGCCCATGGCAACCTCCTTGTGCGTTGGGGCTTATGCGGCAGCAGAGCCCCGGATCAAATCCGTTGCGAAGATTAATCGAAAGTCGGGGGATATGTTTGCCATGGAACTGGAGGTTCCGGCAAATGGCTCTAGGCGCGACGTCCCCCGCTTTCGGTAGCGGGGGACGTCGCTGGGACCGGCAAGCTATTGATGCACCTCAGCCTCTAACCTCATGCCAGAAAAGCTACTGTCGCTGCATTAGCAACGTTATGCACTAGTACGCTGCTTAGCAGACTTCCGGACCGACGCCTGACGTACATAAGCAAGCATCCGCCGATACCTGAAAAGACGAACAAGAGAATGTTGAAATGAGAATATCCACCCTGAAAGCGCCACGCGTGAATAAGAGCGAAGATAAGCGTTGGCGTTGCTAAAGCAAGGAAAGTCTCAAAGCGCCCGCCCTTATATCCATCGTCGCCAGATCTGAGCAATAGTGAAGGCATAAGACCTCTGAACACTAACTCCTCATCGACTCCAGACAGAAGCATCATAAAGAGCAATCGACTCGCTGAGAATGGCTGATGGAGCGAGGCGTAATGCACGACAACCCAGTTCATCAAGCCCAAGGCAATCAGTGACGCTAAGGTAGCCACCCAACTCTTAGGCAAAGGAAAGCAAAAGCCTATCTCTTTTGACCAGCTCCTCTTAAAGACAACACCGGTGAAAACAAGTAGCCCGAGAATGCTAAAGACCTTGCCGACCCATGGTATGCCAGGAGTGCCGAACCTCTGATCCAGCATCATCCCTGCATACAGGCAAAGGCATTCCACCACCAGCGCCATCATCGCCAGAATGGCATTGTTTCGAAGAGGCAATTTGTGGCCGGTTATCGCCTTGGCAACCAGTAGGACGGCCCAGCCAATGATCGCAAGGCACAAAGACGGTATAAGAAAAGGCCGCATGATAAGAACCTGGGTTCATTCTTCTTATTAACGAGAGACGGCCCTTTGATGAGGCCGTCGTGATTGCAAAGAATCCGCAAGGCTAATCACCTCCGGCCCTTTATACCGGACGATATCCACTGGCGGAGATTAGTCGAAAGCAAGGAGACAAACGGAATGGTGATTAATCTCACCAACCCGTCTCCTTCTTGAACCAGCTGTTATGGCGAACCGCCACCAACCGTATTTCCGGCGCCGCCGTTATTGAAAACAGGCGTTGGAATATTGCGGTAGCTATTGGATTGAATGTTGACGCCAGACGCCCCAGACATCAACGCCACGCCTGTCGTAGAGTCACTGAATGAATTGCCCGTGACAATACATTGAATCGAACTCGTAATAAACACTCCATTGTTATTACTTGCCCCGTCACCAGCAAAGACGTTACCAGTGATGCACGAAGAGTCGCTATTAAGGACGATGCCATTTTGATTTGCGGAAAAAATGAATAAATTTCCAGTAATAATAGTCGAATTCAACTTACTTTGAATGTTGACCGCATTGTTTAAGCTCCCAAACTGGCTCGACACAATGGTCAGTTGATCGAGATTCAAACCTCCTGCCGGGGTGTACACGCCCATGTTACCGTGTGTGAAATTGCATGAAACCACCGCCACACCCTGTATGTCGGTACCATAAACAATCCCCGCATTGAAGCTTTCGAAAACACAGCCGTAGAAATTATAGACAACCCCGTACGCCACGGTACCTCCGCAAGGGCCGTATTTATCAACGCCGCTAAGAATCACCCCGTTCCCAAGAACACCTGAGCCAAAATATCCAACACCGGTAAAATTGATATTGGAAACATCAATAACGTTAACGCCCGTACCCCAGTAGTCAGATACACCGTAACCATCGTCTCCGCGGAAAGTAACGTAACTAAGGTCAGAAATCGGATTAAGCGCAGGATTGGAATCGCACGTCACAAGTTGCTTCAGTGCTAGCGCGGTATCCCCGGGGCCCGCTCTGCCGGTCGTAAACGACATGTCTCTGACATGCACGGAACAGAACTGATTGGAGAACGATACGACCATGCCGCCGCCCGAAGGAAAATAGAGCACCGTCGAATCTTGTCCGTACCCTTGAATGAACAATGCCTTGCCTGCGTCCATGGTGACGGATACCGCACTGGTTATCAGGTAGCGGCCAGGTGGAAACAAAACAGTTCCGCCACCGGCAACCGAGGTGAATGCAGATTGCACCGCGCCTGTATCGTCGTGGACTCCATTACCAACAGCCCCGAAGTCCAGGACGTTAGCCACCTGCGACGTAGCTGCGCTTTGTGCACTGGAAGACTGAGCTGCACCAAATAGGGATGTACCGGCCGCGAAGGCCACAGGTAATGAACCTAGAAAATTGCGCCTATCCATGAATTTTCCTCGCTGATCATCTATGAAACATTTGGCTGGACCATCCCAGCGCCTCGGATAACAGGAAGATGCAAAGATGATTCCTTGCACAAAACGACATCGCACTCTGCCGTGCAACTAATTCACTCGATCAAATACGACGGGATCCATTCGAAACAGTTGCATCTGCCATTTAGTCCAAGAGGAAATTCCGTTCCGTATGCTCGTATACGCGTTCCCGCTCGAGTAACGCAATCTCTCTCATTTGATCGACGGTCAACTCTATCGTCAGGGACTGACCTGCAATCTCTCGATACTCTTCGGGTCGCCGGTTCTTGAAGATGTCAAAAAAACCATCGCCAGGGCAGCCAGTCCTCACCTTAGCCAACACTGCGCTGTAAACTGCGACATCCGTAGAGCAAAGTGCTCGGGAAGCAGCTTCCAACGTGTCATATTTGTCCTTTTCGGAGGCCTTTACATCAAAGAGTTCGTGAAACTCTCTAAAGGGCACCGTGTCTCGCGATCTTGACGCCTCGAGAAGAAGCTTGGCGACGGGAGTCAATTGTTCTACTAGCACCATATGTCCACCGAAAGGCAACGTGCCAGGACCGGCACACTCTCAAGAGATCATGGGGCAATCTCATCTATTGCGACCAAGAGCGACGTCGTTATGGGCCCTGAAATACGGCGGGACACCCAAGTGAGCCCCCCTCCCTAACTACAACACCTCACAGTGCAAAAGAATGGGGCGCTAAGCACCCCGTTACTTGTTCTTTACGATGTCCAGATACCGTTCCAAGGCGTTAGCCCTTTCGCAGATCCGAAATATCTCGTTCTGGTCCTGCTGCATGCTGTAAATCTGATCGTCGCCATACAGGGCTGCTTCCAACGCCCCATCCTTGTCTTGCAGGCTGATCCAGGCCCGCTCAGCGGCCACCAGCATTGGCCGCTCCTTCTGGTTAAGCGCACCAAGAAGCTTCTTGTATGCGACGTTCAATCGCTTGTCCTGATAGTCGTGCTCGGTGGTCAGGCATGCGCCGGCGGCGACTACGTTCGTGTTGGCTTTGTTGACACAGGCATAGAACGTCGCGGATATCCCCGGCGGGGCATGTTTCTCGATGTAGCTGGCCTCGGTGTCCTGAGCGCTCGCCGGGCTATGGAAAGCGATGGCGAAGACAAACAACAGGGCCAATGGGCTCAAGAACTTCATATCCCCTCCTTTGATTCAACGCTGAAGAGTCATGGCTTGGCGAAGGGTGCGTCCCTTGGCTGCCGCTCTTGCAGCTAACAGGAAGCCCAAGGATTGCCCATTTAGACTTCCGCGTCTGTAGGCGATCGCCTCCATGACCACGCTCACCCGACCCCATTCTTCGAAAAGGTCCAGAGGCCACTTCCATGAGACCTACGGCCGAGGCGCTACTACGCGGTAGTCCTTCTTATCGCCGTAGCGGGGGGCCTTGTCGTCCACGCGCGCACATAGTTTTCCATCACCACAGGGAACGACGTCGGAGCGATTGATGGCATCGAGATACGACACCTTCGCTCTCAACTCGTCGTAGCGCGCTTGATAGAACCCGTAGAGGCACAAGTACGTGGTGATCAAACTGGCGAGGCAGAGCGCCAGGACGATGCCGAGAATCCAGAAGTTCTTTCGTCGCTGTGCGGCCAGCGCGTCTTGTGCCGTGGCGAACGCCGAAGCGGCACGGTCCGCCTTATCTAGAACAGCCTCCATGCGGCGCTGAAGCGCCTGCCCGGCCAGATCCATCTCGCCCTTGAACGCCGCGCCCGCCTGGCGCACCTCTCCTCGCAAGGTGTTCCGCGTTTCAGCGGCTTGTTCTTTCAGGGACGATCGAAGCATGGCGATCGTCGCGATAGCTTCTCGTGCCACGTCGGATGTGCGGTTCTCTTCCATGCATCGTCTCCGTTCCGTTGCCTCAACCACCACCTCCGCCACCACCCCCTCCCCCGCCTGAGCCGCCTCCGCCACCATCACCTCCCCCCGCACCACCGCCCGCGCCGGGTGGGTTGTTGAGCAAGGTCATGATCATCATCGGCGCAGCGTGCTGGACTTCGGGCGATGCTTTGCTGGTAGCTTGTGCCACGACCATTGGCGCCATGTCATCCGGCGCCATCGCGATGCGCTGTTTCAACTGCTCGGTTTCGATGGCCACCATGTAGTCATCGGCCTGCTTGAGAAGTTGCTGCGCTTCCGGCCGTGCGCCTAGCCGCTCGCAGGCAGCGTCGATCGTCAGTGGGTTCTTGGCATGGAGCGCAAACCACAGATCAGCGATTTCTTTGTCCTCCATCGCCGATCCGGGTCCAAAGGGATTGCGCGACTCCCGATCCGACACGCTGGGATGCGTGCCCGGCGGCATCGGGGTCACCTCGATCTGCGAGGCCCTAGCAAGGGAGGTCAGTTGTGCCATGGAATTGGCAGTGGCCCCGATCGATTTCTCCCGACCTTCGCGGGATTCCTGCAACGGTGACGTGGATTCGAGCGCGGAAGCTGCCGGCTTGATCGATTCGTCATGCCATCTTTTCTGCTGCACGCTCGCCGCCGGCGCTATCTCCGCGTGCATCGCGTGTGACGATGGTCCGGTACGTCGCGATGCCGAGTCCATCATGGTCGGCGCTTTGGGCTCAGGTCGGCTGACCTCCTGGCCGCGCTCTTCACGGGTCGCAGCTGGCGGAGGTTCCGAAGCCTGCTGGCTGGCTTCAGCATGGGCTTTTTCCCGCATACGCTCTTCGAATACCGCACGGCGGAGAGCCGGCTCTTCGCGCTGAGATTCTTCAGGCACGTCTGGTTGCGAGCGCACTCGGTCCGCTTCGCCCTTGGACGGCTCCGCGCCGACTTGCTCGCGCGTTGCCTCCTGTACGCGCTCTTCCGAGTTCGCTCGCACGGATTGAGCGGGCTCTGAAGGGAGTGCCGCCCCATCGGAGTGGACGGCAGAGGGGTCTGATGCATAGGCCAACGGCTGCGGTGTGGTCGCGCTTCTCTGCGCCGCTGCCGGATGGGTCTCATCACGTTGAGCCGGCCATGCCGAGGCATCGGGCATGGGAAGCTCCTGCGCATGGCGCGTCGCCATAACTTGACCAGCTTCAGGCGCGCTGGCCCCTGCCGCAGTCAGGGCAGGAGCGGCCCGTTCTGACCCGAGACGGGGTTGGGCATGCACCTTCGGCTGGGGCGCATGTTGAGCGGCGTCGAACTGCCCGGCGTCTTGCACCCTCTCCGGCGCTGCCGAGGAGCCAGCGCTTACCTTACGAGCCTCACCCGCTCGCGCGTCCGCCTTGTCGGGCTCTTCCTGCGCCTGCGTGCGATCGTGCTGTACCTGGTGCTCGCGCTCGCGGGCGTGCGCTTCTTGCCGCTGACCATCCGCCACTCGTTGTTCGGCAGCACGGGCCTGTGCAGAGCGCTCATCCCGTGCTTGCTCGGCCTCAGGCCGCTGCTCGGTCGCTTGGTGTACCCGCGCTTGCTCTTGAATCTGGATCCGCAGGTGATCCTGCTCGACGTCGCGTAACGAGGGCTCTAGCGCCTGCCTCTCCGCCGCATGACGCGCGTGCCTGTCGGCTTCGTGGTCGATGGCTGCCCTCGCGTGCCCTGCGTCAGGCACGCTGTTCGACAGATGCCCTTCATGGGGTGCTGGTGCATGGATCTTTTGAGCGTCGCTCAAGATGTTCGCGGCTTGCCGTTGAGCCGCGGCATCGCCGCCTACGATCGCGGCCCACTGCGCCGCGTGGGCCTGGTGGGTATGGCTTGGCGTAAGCACCTTTCCTTGGATCATAGGTGCGGCATCGCTCGAACTGGACGAGCCGTCGGATGAAGACGAAGCGGCACGCACAAAGGTGACGTGATCTCGCAGCGCATGGATCACGCTATCGGGCATCGGACCCACGGCATCCCAGCCGCGCGCGTGGTGA
This sequence comes from Dyella sp. CR10, assembly GCF_055814425.1. Lineage (NCBI taxonomy): Bacteria > Pseudomonadati > Pseudomonadota > Gammaproteobacteria > Lysobacterales > Rhodanobacteraceae > Dyella > Dyella sp. CR10. Next base: position 45,281 of record NZ_CP185986.1, on the reverse strand, counting down.
TAGTTCGCGTAGGTCTGCGCAACGCCCTCCGGCGACATCAAACGATTGTGCGCCATAGTCCGCGCCGCAGCCTGCTCGAGTTCGGCGGCCCGCACAGGGGACGCCACTTCCGATCCGCGAATGATCGCCCGATCGACCACATCGCTGACAAAGTGGCGCGACCATTGATGGGTTTGCGGATCGCGCGTCCAATCGCTCGATTGCAGACGCGGGGTATCACTGCCGCCAGGCGGCTGCTTATAGGGATCGGCAAGCTCGCCGGGGTTGGCCAGGCGCAATTCGACGGCTCTGGTCGACGCCTGGTAATCCAGCTGGTTCTGGAGCGCAGCGTCGGCCACGAGCGGCGCTACACCAGGCAGGGGTGGCAGATCCGAGACCCAACCCCGGCCGTCTTCATAGCGCCAAGGCTGGCCTTCGGCATCTCGCTGATGCGTGATCTGATACTGATCGATGCGGTCGGCGACTTTATCGCCGGCCCAGCCACCAACCAGGGCGCCGGCCGTACCGAAGAGGAACGCACCCGGCCCGGTTTCCGAGCCAGCCAATGCTAGAGCTCCGCCCACCAGCTGCGCGCCGCCGATCCAACCGAGGGTGCGAGTACCGAAGTGCACCAGGCCCGATTGGGCGCCCGTCAGGCTGCCCTGGTGCAGCAAGTCTGAGGTCTTGAGAACCGTGTGCGTGGAGTCGTATGCAATGAACGCGGTGCCGGCAACGTGAAGCGCGCCTGTCGCCATCCCGGAGGCGCCCGGCGCGGACAACTTCATGGTATGCGGGGCGGCGACTGCTTCCGGAAGGGATGTTGCGGGTGGCCCTGTCGGCGGATGCAACCGGATTTCGGCAGCTTTGATCTCGGCGGCACGTCCTTCCGGAACCGGAGGAGCGAGGCGCGAAGCCAGCCAAGCATCGTTTACCTTCGCCAGCTCGTTGAGGCTGGCTTGGTCAAAAGCTTCCAATGGACGGCCAAAGAGCGTCTTCTGCACGCCATCGTAGCCGCGGAGCACATCGACCCTCATGCGCACGTCGTCCAGGGAAACCGCGTGGCCGCTGTGCTGTGCAGTCACAGCCACCAACCGATTTTCGACGTTCTGCAGTTCAGTGGCCGATTGACTCGCGTACACAACGACGTCGCCATGGAAGGCGCGCATGGGATGGCCGTTGAAGATGGTATCGGGGCTGGCGAGCGCCGTAGGCAGCTCAAAATTTGTAAAACCACGATCCGGCGTAGCATTTTCGACAAAGCCGCGTATGGGCCGCCCACTAGCAATAGCATTGTCGATAAAAGACTCACTGCCAGCATTCCACATCACGTCCTTCAGCGCGCCTATATAGTCTTTCCCATAGGGCTCGAAGCCTTCCTTCGCCATGAAGGCCTTTAGCTTGTCGCTGATAATTTTGTATTGCGGATCATTGGCCGAGCCTTCGATGAACTGCCCCCAGGGGGTATGACCAATCAAACCCGCGCCACCTCGCGCGTTGATGTAGTCCATCGCATTATCGAAGTTCTTTCTTCCTGCGCTATCCTTACCGGCGTAAACAACGTAATCCATTCCATCCGGCAGCCTTGGACTGTTGATCTCAATGTGGTGGCGAACAAAGTCTTCGAAGCTGGAATGTGCGTCGATACCTGAACCGGACGAGCGCAAATAGTCCGCTACCTGCTGTCTCTGTGCCACATCAAGAGGAGCTCCTCGTGCTAAGTCCATGGCTGCCCCCATGGTTGTACGAACGGAAGCATCGAAATTGATACTCATGGCTGAGCCCCAGACGATGCTTCCTCCTCATAAGGCACATCAAGTTCCGCGAGAATGACCCTGCCGTCGTTAGCGCGTACGGCCGATGCAGGAAAATTGATGCCCTGACGGCTCAGCGCATCCGCATCGGCCAACACGATGTAGCGCGAGTTTTCATAATTGAAAATTCCTGACTCGAAGACCGTAATGAGCCCTTTGGCAAATGCACAAAGGAAGCACCATGGTGTATCTACATCTCCAATCTTGCGTTGCAAGCCAATAATCCGCTCCAACACACGATCCGGCGCCAGATAAAGCTCCCAGACACCGACCATCACACCCTGGTCGTCACGCCTTGCGTAAGTCCCGAAGAACCCTAAGCCGTCGAGTTCGCCTCGGATCAAAAAGTAGTACTCATACCCCACTTCGTCGGGCGTTGTGCCCGGCTCTATACGCGGCCGCCGGATTTCCACGCCGTACCTAGGCTCAACCGCGACAGAGCCTTTAGCTTCAAATTTCAATGTCATGCTACGGCCTCCATTTCATTACTTCCGTGTCGTGGCGCCATTTAAGCGCCGTAGGCAGCTCGAAGTTGGTGAAACCACGATTGAGCGGGGCGTTCTCGACAAAGCCTCGAATGGGGCGATCGGAAGCTATCGCGTTCCGCATGTAGGTCTCGCTGCCGGCGTTCCATATGATGTCTTCGAGTGCACCAACGTAGTTCTTCTCCCGTGCCTCAACGCCACGCGTCACCATAGACCGCTCAAGCCTTTTCGCCATCACTTCCTTTTCAGGAAGGCTTCCGCGAGTCTGTATTGGTACTCGCGCTCTGATGTATTGCCAACAGGCTCTACACGCGGGCTATAGATGTCGATACCAAGCTTCGGATCCGAGGCCACCGATTCGTTCAAGGTGAACTTCAATGTCATATCCAGCCCTCTCCTATGCTTGATTTTGAATCTCAATGCCATGCCAAGTCAGTGTGCTTCATTGCTTCTTTCTCTCGGCGCCACCGATCGAGCAAGCACAAGTGCCAGACATGATATGTGGCTAACGCATTTCGATGCCATGCAACGCGTTGAACGCGATGGGCCCTTCGGGTTCAAACGGCAACATCATGCAGTGAATACCTCACTTCCATGCCGCGCCCGATCGTCTGGGCGAATATTCGCCTTCTTCGGTATCGCACTCGGTATCAGCCGTGCTTCCAACGCGGTGACAGAGCGATAGATCTCTCCCCTCGGGGTGGCGAAAGAATCACAGATTCGGGCGCGCGTGTCTGTAGGAGGCACCCCTCTTCACGCGCCCCATATCTGTAGTCCTTACAGGAAGTGCGCTCGACGGCTCGTTGGCGGCTTTCATTCGCTTCGCGATGCAGGCACGCAGCCTGAGACCGTCAATGTTTCGTGTAGATGGACGCAAAGCCATCGGACATCTCCGCAAAGCGCGGCATGCACGCGTTGCGCGTGCAGGCGCCTACAGACAATCAAAAATCGTTTTGCTAGTGTCGATGGCGTTACCCGCGAGGTGGTGCAATGCGCGTCGCGGGTGACCATGGCAGCAATGCTGTGAGAAGCGCGGGCCAAGGGTGCGTCAACACCCCTGACCCGCTGACCATCACCAACTAGACGAGAGTTGATCATGGCTACCCCAGATCATACGGCACCCGCACGCCCACCGATCCCCTCGGCGACATCCTCACCGCTTATCCGGGTTGTCCGACGACCTCGCGGACACGGTTGAAGAACCGCGACCTAAGTGCATTCGCAGGCATGAGCCCAAGCCGTTCTACCCGGCGCGTCGCTCTGCGCGACGGCGACATGCACTGAGGCCACACCCTACTTCCTCCATCAAGCCGCCCGGCGCCCAGGCATGGGCTGTCGGTGAGACCTCCAGTCCGTGTGATCGCGGCACGTCGTGCGGTTGGCGGCGTGCCGTTCTCGGCGCGAGGTGGCGGCGCTAGCAAGGAGTTGCTTATGAACCACGTTTTTGGCGAACCCTGGATCGTCCGGCACACCACCTACTTCTCCGATCCCGACGCCGGCGCGGAGGCGCTGTTGAACGACGCGACCGAGTGGTTGCAGTACGCGCGTTGCGCCGTTCACGTGCTGACGGAGCTGACCCACGAGCGCGGCAGCCCGGATGCGCGTCGGTTGACGATCATGCTGGAAGGTATTGGAGCGTTTATCGAGATGGGCGCGCGCAGTGCGGCGCAAGGGCATCTGCGGATGCAGTGGGAGCGGGTGCAGGAAGACATCAAGCGCACGGTGGTGGCGCCGTAGCGGGTCTCTCTTTGCCCTCCCATTCGCGGGACGGAGGCCGCCATATTCACCTCCGTCCCCTCACACCTTGTTTCCAACTACGTGTCCAAGCCTCGGGCGATCAAACGCCCCAACGGCCTGGAGAGGATCATCAGCAGCAACCCAAAAACCACGTAGGCCATGTTGCCGATGACGGTGTGTAACGGGTAGCGCTGCACTTCCATGCCAAACACCATCTCGACGAGATAGATGCCCCAGACGAATACGAAGAATGCGGTCCAGATAGCCCCAATCAGCCGCAGCGCCAGCATGGCAATCCGTTGATAGCTCGTCACAAATCCCTCCGAACGAATTCCTTTTGCCCCTGGGCTCTCAACCATCGGAATGCCCGCCAGTGAACCTGACCCACTCTGTTTTACATCTCGAATCGCTTCGGGAAACCCCAGATACACAACCGAACACCTAGCCACACGCCAACGCCAACCGACAGCGGCAGTTCCCAGAGCCACCGGACCGAGGCGTCAAATATCCCCAGCACCAAGTAGCCAACACCAGCCGCCATGGCGCACAACGCTCCCATGTAGAACGTCTGAAGTGGCTCATCGAATCGCAGGGGCCTCGTATAAAGCGTTGGACGCATCCATCGCCCCTCACTCCATGGATTGATCGCTTGCATCCCCACGAGGATCACCACGGCAAACAGGCTAAATCCCCCTATCAGCCATGGGAACGACCATGAGCCCTTGTCAAAGCCGGGAGGCGCACCTGACAGGATCACCTGCAAAGGCGCAACGATTGCGCAGCTCGCAATGATCGCGACATTGAGGAGGAACCACGCCCTATCTTGCCTATGCATGACTAACGTCCATCTATCGATAGCGAGGCAACCTGGCTTTCGAGCCCATGGAATCTGACCCATTCCTCTCCGACGCTTTAGCGTGCCAGATGTGCGTCCATCCAGTCCGTGATGAATACATCCAGCGCAACCCGCGGAGGAACATCCAGACCGGCGTCGCGCACGAACACCGTGGCCGCCCTGATCAACGACTGCCGCGCCACGCTACTGGCTTGTCGCGCTGCGGCCTGCTTGCGCCGAAGCTGGACGATATGAGGCTCCGGTTTACCCGGCTTGGCGTACTTCTGGTAACGGCGTAGCTCATCAGCCACCAACCGGGTATCGAAGGCCGCCTGCATGACCGCTATGCGCGCCTTCAGTAGCGAAGCCAGGGACGCGGCCGCCGCCGCTCCCCTCGTTGGCTCGTCAGCCGACAGGATCAGGCTGGCGATATTCGGCGGCAGCTGCTCATTCAATTCCACGCATGCCGAGGCGTCAGAGCGCTCCAGCACTTCAAGGAGATGCGCGTAGGCGGAAGGAATGGGGGCGGTCACGACATGCACTCTAGGGAAACACAACGCTTGGGGCTGGCAACTTCAGTCGGGGGCAGGTTGGCTTTCAAACTCATGGAAAGTGAACCGGCCCCCGTTCTTGGAAAGACCGAAGAACTACCCGGCAGATCTAACAGACGCTCGACGAACAACCTCAAGTACCTTCCTGGGGTCACACCCATATATGCCCGCTCCCCAGGCGGCATTCTGCTCTACGCATGCCCAGCCCAAACCTTTGATGTAGCCGACATCAACCACCGCTGCCTCGGGAAGATCAACCCTTGGGTCGGTCAGCAATCCCGCCATGAACTCCTCAAGGCTTTGATCCTCCGCCGCCTCACTCTGAAATTCAGAGTCCCTTTGAAGTTCTCCGTTCCTTGAGTAGATGGAATAGGTGACTAGCGCCCTGTCCAGGACGAAGCACCGAAACTCGGTTTCCCACGACACTACATCCGATACCAGTACCGGCATGTCGTCGTCGTATTCGCTGGGCAATGAACTGCCCACATACACGCGCGCAGGGAAACTTTTGTCATTGGGAGGTTTGACGAAGGCAATGGCCTCGGACTGCCTCGCGATGCCAAGGGTCGTAAGCTGGATATTCCGCAACTTGTACTCGAACGGGAGCGTTACCAGCCAGTCCTCAGGTGGATTCAGGAGCTCGACGTCGAGTTGATCGGCAATCGTCTGCCCAAAGAGCGCCTCCACATAGAGCGCGACGTCATCCAGGACACGAAGGTGGTCTGGCACACGCCATCCGGTCAACCTCTCGACGGCCCAGCCCAACTGTGCTGCGGCTTTCCACAGAGCTTGAGAATCATCCGTGTATCGAGGCGTGAGGATCAGTGTTGTCATTTGAGTGCGCTGGTTATCTTGGGCCTAGCCCGCCTTGCTTACTGGCGGGCATATCGTGTGGGAAGATCTTGAACTAGCCGTTCGCTGCCCGCGAAAGCAGCTCTGCCTCTAGGCCGCTCAGTATCTCTCGTCCCCTTAGGCGGTCACGCCACGTTTTTGGAATGCCCGAAAGGCCATAGCGAATGCCTGCGACACCACCGGCAACCGCCGCCGTGGTGTCCGTATCGTTTCCGAGCGCAATGGCTCGCCTGACGGCCTCAGCGAAGTCCCCTGCACCTTCAAGGGCGTACCGCGCCGACCAAAGGGTGTCCAACACGTATCCGGTCCCCTTCACTCGCTCAAGATGAGCCGGGTCGAGAACAAGATCAATCTCCTCAGGAGGCAGAGCAGCGCTTGGCCCTAGCGCTCGCAGACGCGTAGCGGCCGATTCCCAGCTCGACGGGACCGAGGACAGCTCAGCGCGAGCCCAGAGACAGAGCATGGCGCACGCTACCGCCGAACGCGGGTGCCCGTGAGTTGGCAAGCACTGCCTGGCGGCCATAGAGATCAGCGACAGATCATCTCCGATATGCCACAGGGCGAGCGGCAGTACGCGCATCAAAGCCCCATTGCCGTTGTCGTATTCGCCCGCAGGCCCAGCCCGCTCAGGTGCCTCTCCGTCCCTGAGCGCATCGAGAGCACGCTGAGTCTGTACGCCCACATCGAAGACATGGCCATCCACGGCCAGATATCCCCAATAGGCCCAATTGAGAAGGCGACCCGCAAAATTAGCTAGGTCCAGGCCTTCGCAATCAAGCAACGACGCCAGCAGGCAGAGCGCCTGGGCGCCATCGTCAGACCATGTTCCGGGCGGAACGCCATTATGAGAGCGCCGAAAACCAGCCGGAGGATCGAAATCGATCAATGACAGCGGTGGCAGCCCTGAGGCCTCGTGGAACTCGTAAGGAACACCAAGCGCATCACCTATGAGCAATCCTTGAAGGCCTCCCGCCATTCGATTCCGCCGCTCATCTGCGCTCCCATGACTCGCCATGTCCGATTGGCTCCCCGAATCTGATGTCCACGTGCATTGAAGTGGACTCTATCAAGGTGCAGACAGGGTCGGTGTCAACCGATCCCGTTCTTCCCTAACGCTTTAACGCGACAGATTTGCGTCCATCCAGTCAGTGATGAATAGCAATACGCGGACGGCGAGGACGGGGTCAGGTTGGCCTTCGAGCGCCATGGAAGTGAACCTGACCCCGTTCTTTGATCCTTGATTGCGGGGGACGGAAGTAGCCGCGCGTTCTTAACTACCTCCAGCTCCTGAAGTGTCCCCTTTCAATCCTCTCCTCGGCGCATGAATCGACCGAAATGCTTCGGGCCAGCCAGGAGAGACCACATGATGATTCCCATCAGACTGACTATCCAGGCCGTACCCAGCCTGGGCAGGTTAGACCAAACTTGTTCGTTACCATCCAGTCGGTATTTAAAGCTGTACTTAGCTTTTTCTATCTTGAGGCCATAGTGGAGCACGTGACGCCCGAACTCGAATAGGTAGGGCGAAAACAACCTTCGTCCGTCCGATGAGGCGGCCATATATTCCGTCCTGCATCTATTGCCAAGGGGCTGCTCGCATACCGTGAATGGCTCACTTAAGGTCACGTTGCGTTCGACGGCATACACGCAGGTGATCTGATACGAACATATGAAGAAGATCGCTAGAGAGGCGAGGAATAGGAGTGTGATAGGTACATAGCACCACTCACATACATCCTGATCTAGTAGTCGCTCTCGAATCCTTCCCAGCGTCATCCGATCGCTCCAAGGTCATTCTTCGTGAGTCGCCGTTCGACATAGCGACGCTAGCTGCAACCCCATGGGAGTAGTCCAACCTGACCCCGTTCTTGGTGTGTTCGCCCCTCACGACGTAAAGCGCCCTATCCGGTGCGACTCAAGCGGTCGACTTCAAATTTTGATCCAGCAACCTCGCGTTGTACGCGTTTATAGATGCCGCGCAAAGCTGGCTTAAGGTGGCCCAGCGTATCGCGTTCCGGAGTGCCTAGAAGCACACAACGAATGGCATGCATATGAAGGATCTCCGGCTCGGACAGGTAACCCTGCTGCTGCCACCGCCAACCCATCGTTTGTCCATCGGAGAACTGGGAGAAGTTGAATCGCGAGTTGGCGAGGAAGAGACCGAACCCAAGGAACACGGCGGCGAGATCCGTTGCATGCTCCCACACTTCCCAACCGCCGGGTGGCGGCTCGGAAAAACCGACCGTCCTGTAGTGCGCCAGTTCGTGCGCGAATGTAGCCACCAAACTCATCGGATCGTCGACACGGTCAGGATGGTAAGTGATGAGCGCCCCACTTTCCGTGGCACGGAAGGTGCCCGCCGGAGACGATGGGCTGTTCTTCACCAAAAGCGTTGGTGCCACGACAGGGTTGGGATCGGCCTCCTGCACCTGCAGCTCGCACGGCCACTCAGCCATGCCGGCGTATCCACGCACGCGGGCGAAGACGGCTTCCGCCATGGCATGCCCTCGCAAGCCCCGTTCTGGGAAAAAGTGCGGCGTGGGTTGAACCAATGGACGCTGCTTGAGCGCCTCAATTCCACCGGTGTGTCGAAGCAGCCAGCCGAAGCAGTCGAACTGCCACTGAGTAAGCTCGCTGCCTAGAAGTGTTCCCCTACGAAACCATCCAAGCATTTGTCTTCAGTCTCCGTACCGAAGTGGTTTGATGTGACGTCCCTGCTTAATCTTGCCGGTGGAGGTTACTGGTGCCGCTCTCTTAACTATCTCCGGTCTTTTTTTCTAACCGCAGCCCCATGGAAGTGAACCTGACCCCGTTCTTTCCGTTCTTTGGCGACCCCGTTATTTGCACCGATAATCAGGGACAGACATCGAAATAAATAGCAACTCCGCTAATGAGATTCTTGGCGGCATTGAATTCCGCAGAAGGGGCAAGCAATGTAGTAGATCTAGTCACGCTCTTATGCGCCACGTCCCCTCTATCTTTGCCGTAACTATTGAGCCCAGCACTGAGCACTGTGTCAATCTCATCGGGCTTTTTGCCTGACAAGAAAGAAAGAAGCTGAAAGGAGGCCGACTTTACGCCATTATTCTTTGCTATCGCATCTTTGCCTAATGCGATTAGCTCACGAAGTAATTTTTCAAAATTGACTGAATCCAGCTGATCATAATTTGCGCGCAACTCTCTGAATATCGCAAGGATAACAACATAATCCTCTGAACGCCCAACCCAGGAAGTCCCCGCCGTCAACTCTGCTTCCATTGCGATTAAATTCTCCCTCGCTTTTTGCTCAAGGAAGTCTTCAATCTCGGCATGCACTAAGAGTCTGTATGCAGCCAACCTATCTAAATCCGGCTTGAAAGACGCCGGATCGTTACTTTCGCCCAGAACCTGGTCATCAACGAACTTCTTTGAAAGCTCCAAGAATCGATCGTTAAGCAAGCGAAAGTGCGGACACTGGTTCGCCATATTTAGATAATCCGATGACTCTCTTGATCGTAATTCAGACCCAAGCAATCAGCCAGCTCTACTCCCCAGCGATCAATCCGCGTGAAGGTCGCATGTACAGTTTTTGGCGTTTTCTCAATAGAATCCTTGAAATCACGCTCTAGGCATACCTTTTTGTAAATAGCAACAACTTGCTCTTTCTTCTCTTTTGCCGCATCGGCAACAATCTCACTAGAGAAAAATCTGGCTATACAATCAAAAATTGCTCTATTTATTACTCTTTCATATTTATCACCCAGCCACTTCTTAAAGGCGTCAGGGCCGAATATATAAAATGCGAGATCTAATGCGCGATCCAAGCCCTTTAATGCACCAACCAAATCATCTTCGCGAACAGTCCAATCAGACTCGAAATACTTGGTAGTGGCATCAAGAAAATCTTTAAAGTCGCCTCGATAGGATTTCAAATCGCGATCATAAGCGATAAAGCGCAATACGAGTTCAGAGTCACGCATGCGCTTGTCTAGAGCCTCGCCAAATATACGCTTGAACGGCGCACTGCTCTCTAAGTATTTTTCAATTGTATCAAGCAGATTACCGCCAATTAAAGCCTTACGAAGCTCCTGGGGAGAAAGGGGCAAGCTACCGCTATTCAAGCGATAGAAGATTGCATACAAAAAATTCTGATCGTTCCAATTTCTAATTACCGTGGATCGAAGTGTCGCATTCTCCAAATACTCCCGGTCTTCGGTAGGAAGTTCCTGGATACGCTTATCATTTAGGTCCGACCTAATATCGAGACCCTTTAGCTTATACTCGCCACTCATAAATTCGCTAATTGCGACGAGCCTTTGCTTACCATCAATTACAATAAAGCGCCCACGATGGTCTTTGTTTTCGGCCAACACGATATTAGGAACAGGCATTCCTACGATAATTGATTCCAACAGCCTACTCTTGCGAATGTCATCCCAAGCGACCCTTCGCTGAAAGCCTGGCTGGAGATCAATGTTGCCTTTCTTAATCTGCAGATTGATTGTTTCTATCGTCCAGTCGGCATTCAATACAACTGCATCTTTGAATGAAATACGTTGCCCAAGATCGTTTTCATCTTCCTGTTGATCGTCGGGAATGATCTCGATCATATCGCTCATACATTATCCTTAGCCTGGGTCCAGTCGAGCTTAAAAACAAAGGGCGACCATATGTCGCCCTAACAATATGAAGAGTGCCTGTTTATTGCGTGGTTACCCACACTTGCTATACCCACAATTCAAACAAGTCTGACACCCATCCATCAGCACCAGCGCCTTCGTATTGCACTTGGCGCACAAGGTCGCCCCCGGCGGGAACCCATTGCTTGAATCGCTAGCGACCGTATCGGCGGCAGCGGACGCCGCAGCGCCACCCACCGGCGCCACCTGGCTCACGTCACCGTTTTTTTTTGCCGCGCCAGCCTCATAGGCAGCGCGTTTCTCGGCAATCAACCGCTTGGTCGACTCATCCATCTCCGGATCGTGGATCAGGCCGATGGTCTTCATATGCTGCTCGATCACCGCGCCGATCTCGGCGACGATGCTGGGCATGTAGATGCCGCCGGGCTTGAAGTAGCCGCCGCGGGGGTCGAACACCGCTTTCATCTCTTCCACCAGGAAGGTGACGTCGCCGCCCTTGCGGAACACGGCGGAGATGATGCGGGTGAGCGCGACGATCCACTGGAAGTGGTCCATGTTCTTCGAGTTGATGAAGATCTCGAAGGGGCGGCGCTGCTCGTGGGGCGTGCCGGCGTTGAGCACGATGTCGTTGACGGTGACGTACAACGCATGCTCGAACAGCGGCGACTTGATCTTGTAGGTGGAGCCGACGAGCGTGTCGGGGCGCTCCAGGCTCTCGTGCATCTGGATGACTTCCGCCTTGGGCGCCTCTTTAGGCGCGGCGGGAGCGGCGGCTACTGCGGGCGCGGCCTTGTCCTCGGGCTTGACGACGTTGTAGCCCTTGATCTTCTTTTCGATCTTGATCGCCATGGGGATGCTTCTTTTTTCAGTGTTGGCGGGAGAACGGTGGCGCGCAGGAGCCTTGAAACGGCACCGGCCCGGCGCGAACGCCGGGCCGGTACGCGGTACGGCTTACTTCTTCTTGCGGGCGACCTTCTTGGCCGGCTTGCGCGCGGACTTGACGGCTGCCTTCTTGCTGGCAGTGGACCTCTTGACCGCCTTCTTGGCGACCTTCTTACCTGCGGCCTTCTTGGCCGTCTTCTTCACGGCCTTTTTGGCCGTCTTCTTGCTGCTGACCTTCTTTGCAGCCTTGCGGGCCGTCTTCTTCACGGCCTTCTTGGCGGTCTTCTTGGCGCCGGCCTTCTTGACCGCCTTCTTGGCGACCTTCTTGGCAGCGGCTTTCTTGACGGCCTTCTTGGCCGTCTTCTTGGCGCCAGCCTTCTTCACCGCCTTCTTGGCGGCTTTCTTGGCAGTCTTCTTGCCTGCGGCTTTCTTCGCAGCCTTCTTGACGGCCTTCTTAGCCGCCTTCTTGGCCGGAGCGGCCTTCTTGGCAGCCTTCTTGGCCGTCTTGCGCGCCTTCTTGGGGGCGGCCGGGGCTTCGGCAGCAGCCGGGACTTCCGGCGCGGCCGGGGTGGCAATCGAATCGAAATCGGTATCAATGGACATCTGGGTTTCCCCTCCGACGTGAGTTCAGTACTTGGCGTGGGCCTGCGTGTATCAAGGCGTCAAAACAGCTCACCGGGCACAGGCCGACGGTTGCAAAGCAACCGCCGGCCTTTACTCAGAACTTGCCGTAATAGCCTTCCTTCAAGGCATCAAAAAGGTTTGCGGCGGTATGCAGCTCCCCGTCGTATTCCACTTCTTCGTTGCCTTTCAGTTCGATAACGCTACCGTCTTCCAATTCGAAGCGGTAGAGGGTGCTCTCAAGATCGGCTTCCTTCACGAGCACACCCTGGAATGCGGCAGGGTTGAAACGGAAGGTGGTGCAGCCTTTGAGGCCCTGTTTATAGGCGTAGAAGTAGATGTCCTTGAAATCTTCGTACGGATAGTCGGTCGGCACGTTCGCGGTCTTGGAGATCGAGGAATCGATCCATTTCTGCGAGGCGGCCTGGATATCCACGTGCTCTTTGGGCGTGATGTCGTCGGCGGCGACGAAGTAATCCGGCAGCTTGGCCAGGGGGTCGTCGGTGAACGGCATGGCGGCGGCGTTGATCAGGCCGCGGTAGGCGAGCAGCTCGTAGCTGTACACCTCGACCTTTTCCTTGGTCTTGCGGCCTTCGCGGATGACATTGCGCGAATAGTGGTGGGCAAAGCTCGGCTCGATGCCGTTGCTGGCATTGTTGGCCAGCGAGAGCGAGATGGTGCCGGTGGGCGCGATCGAGCTGTGGTGGGTGAAGCGGGCGCCGACTTCGGCGAGCTCAGCCACGAGGTTGGGGGCCACCGAGGCCACGCGCTGCATGTAGCGGCTGTACTTGGCGTGCAGCACGCGGCCGGGGATGGCGTCGCCCACTTTCCAGCCGTCGGCGACCATTTCCGGGCGCTTGCGCAGCATGTCGCCGGTGACAGTGAACTCCTGGGCGAGGATCGGGGCGGGGCCCTTTTCCTTGGCCAGGTCCAGCGCCACTTCCCAGCCGGCCACGGCCATTTCGCGCGAGACGTCCTCGGTGAAGGCCACCGCGTCGGCGTTGCCGTAGCGCATCTTGAGCATGGTGATGGTGGAACCCAGCCCCAGGAAGCCCATGCCGTGGCGGCGCTTGGAGAGGATCTCGTTGCGCTGCTGTTCCAGCGGCAGGCCGTTGATCTCCACCACGTTGTCGAGCATGCGGGTGAACACCTTCACCACTTCGCGGTATTCGTCCCAGTCGAAGCGGGCTTTGGGGCCGAAGGGATCGCGCACGAAGGTGGTGAGGTTGATCGAGCCGAGCAGGCACGAGCCGTACGGCGGCAGGGGCTGCTCGCCGCAGGGGTTGGTGGCGCGGATGTGCTCGCACCACCAGTTGTTGTTCATCTCGTTGACCTTGTCGATCAGGATGAACCCGGGCTCGGCGTAGTCGTACGTCGAGACCATGATCATGTCCCACAGGTGGCGGGCGCGGATGTGGCCGTAGATCTTGCAGGCGACCAGGCCGTCCTCGCGGGACACGTAGTTCTGGTGGGTGGGCCACTCGCGCCACACGACCTGGGCCGGATCGTTGAGATCGACCTCGGTCTGTTCCTTCACGTGCACCGGGAAGACCAGCGGCCAATCCTGGTCGTGCTCCACCGCCTGCATGAAGCCGTCGGTGATGAGCAGGCTCAGGTTGAACTGGCGCAGGCGGCCGTCTTCGCGCTTGGCGCGGATGAATTCCTTCACGTCCGGATGGCTGACGTCGAACGTGCCCATCTGCGCGCCGCGGCGACCGCCGGCGGACGAGACGGTGAAGCACATCTTGTCGTAGATATCCATGAAGGACAGCGGGCCGCTGGTGTAGGCGCCAGCGCCCGAGACGTACGCGCCGCGCGGACGCAGCGTCGAGAACTCGTAGCCGATGCCGCAGCCGGCCTTCAGGGTGAGGCCCGCTTCGTGCACCTTCTCCAGGATGTCGTCCATGGAGTCGTGGATGGTGCCGGACACGGTGCAGTTGATCGTGGACGTGGCCGGCTTGTGCTCCAGCGCGCCCGCGTTGGAGGTGATGCGGCCGGCCGGAATGGCGCCGCGGCGCAGCGCCCACAGGAAGCGCTCGAACCAGTGCTGGCGCAGCTCCGGCGTGGCTTCCACTTCGGCGAGCGCGCGCGCGATGCGCTGATAGGTTTCATCGACGTTGCCGTCGACCGGCTCGCCGGTCTTGGCCTTCAGTCGGTACTTCTTGTCCCAGATGTCGTAGGACGCAGGCTGCAGCGGAATCATGGCGACGCCATCTCGATTGATTTCCGGACCCACGGCTGGTGCACGCACAGTGCTCATCGGCTTCCTGACCTCCCGGTTTGGCCTCACGGCCCCGTTGGTTTCTTCTTGTCTTGGTGTGATCGCCCGCTCGTACGTCGCTCTGTGCGAGGCCGTGCCTGACGTCCCCCTGCCGAGTCCTGAGACAGCTCCCCCTAGAGCTGTCAGCTTGGCACCAGCATTAGTTAGAGCGCCGGCGCCTATACACAAGATGTTGTGGTGCGAACGGAGGTGCAAGTTACCCCCGTGGTCGCCCGATGTCAAAGATTTTTGAGGGGGATCACATTCGGAACTGTCGGCGTCGTGCTGCGTCGAAGTGAGCGGCTTTCCGGTGGCTGTGTGGGCGTGTTTTCGGCGGGCGTGTCGGTGCGTGCCGAGACTTAAGTCAGGCTTGCCTGACACGTGCGGCGCCCTCACGCAGAGCACCGGAAAGTGATGCGCCGAGCGGCTTAAGATGCCGCCTGGCGCTGGTTACGAACCATCGCATTCATCTCGATACATCCAAACGATAGGGAGCCGTTTTCCATGTCGCATCGCCGTATCCGTCCGCTTGCTGCCCTGTTCGCCGCCCTGCTGGGCGCCGCCGTGCCGCTGGCCGGCCATGCCTCTCTGCCGCCCGCGGTGGATGGCCAGCCGCTGCCTTCGCTGGCGCCGATGCTGGAGAAGGTGACGCCGGCGGTGGTGAACATCTCGACCAAGACGCGCGTGCAGGTGCGCGATCCGTTTTTCGACGACCCGATGTTCCGCCAGTTCTTCGGCCTGCCCGGCCAGCAGCGCGAGCGGGTGGCGCAGAGCCTGGGGTCGGGTGTGATCGTGGATGCGGCCAAGGGCTACATCCTCACCAACAACCATGTGGTGGGCGGCGCGGATGACATCACGGTGAGCCTGCAGGACGGGCGCGACTTCAAGGGCAAGCTGATCGGTACCGATCCGGATACGGACGTGGCGGTGGTGCAGATCCAGGCCACGGGGCTGCAGGCGCTGCCGATCGCCGATTCCAGCAAGCTGCGCGTGGGCGATTTCGTGGTGGCGGTGGGCGACCCGTTCGGACTGAGCCAGACGGTGACATCGGGCATCGTGTCGGCACTGGGCCGCTCGGGGCTGGGCGGTACGGGCTACCAGAACTTCATCCAGACCGATGCCTCGATCAATCCCGGCAACTCCGGCGGCGCGCTGGTAAATCTGCGCGGCGAGCTGGTGGGCATCAACACGATGATCTTCTCGCCCTCGGGCGGCAACGTGGGCATCGGCTTCGCCATCCCCACCAATCTCAGCCGCGACGTGATGCAGCAGCTGATCGCACACGGCAAGGTGAGCCGCGGCAACCTGGGCGTGGAGACGCAGGACATCACCCCGCGCATCGCCCAGGTGCTGAACCTGAAGAACACCAACGGCGCGGTGGTGACGCGGGTGAGTACGGGCTCCGCCGCGGAGGGTGCGGAGATCGAGGTGGGCGACGTGATCACCGCCATCGACGGCAAGCCGCTGCGCAACGCGCAGGAGCTGCGCAACGCCGAGGGCCTGCTGCCGGTGGGCAGCTCGGTGAAGCTGACCGTGCAGCGCAACGGCACCAGCCGCGAAGTCACCGCCAAGCTCACACCGGAGAAGCTGGCCAGCGTGGATGGCGCCACGCTGGACGCGCGCCTGGCCGGGGTGACCTTCAGCGAACTGGCGCAGAACCTGCGCAGCCAGGGCGTGGCGGGCGTCGCGGTGCAGGGCGTGAAGGCCGGCAGCCGCGCCGCGCAGGCGGGGTTGAGCGAGGGGGATATCGTGATCGGCGTGGGTAATGCGCGGATTCCGAACCTGGCGACGCTGAAGCGGCTGGCGGGGGTGAAGCCGCGGCAGCTGGTGCTGGTGGTGTCAGGGGACGATGGCGTGCGGTATGTGGATGTGCGTTGAGACATTCCAACGTGAGTTCCTTCTCCCCGTCGGGGAGAAGGTGCCGGCAGGCGGATGAGGGGCGGGTGCTCGCGGTAGCGGTTCGACGGGGCGACGAGCAAAGAGGTTTTTTGGCTTCCCGCGAACGTCAGCCTCGCGCTCCGCCCGGCCCCTCACCCCAGCCCTCTCCCCGGAGGGGAGAGGGGGTAAAGGGTGCGCTGGCGTGGGGCTTTCACACTTCCGTGAAGACGCGCCACGGAACCGCGACGCGCGTCGCAACAACCCCTGATATGCACCCCGTCCGTCAGCCACCGTTTCGCCTTCTTGCGCCACGATGCCGGGTGAGGGAGATTCCGGGCGTTTTTTATGGCCCGATGACGCATCGATTCGCTTGATTGTTCTCAGGCAGCCGGATGAAATACCGCAGCTTCATCCAACGCATGCGCGCCATGACGGCAGTACGCGGTCCTTCTTAAGTCGAACCCTGGGGTTTCCCACACATATGTCCTTCCGTCTCGCACGCATCCTTTCCGTCGCCCTGTTCGGCGTCGCCGCCGTCACCGCGGTGCACGCCGCCCCCAAGGCCAAGGCCTCCACCAAGAAAGCCGCCGCGCCGGCCATCCCCACGCTGGTGTGGCGCGGCGACGTCGCCACCGCGCGCGGTCTGGTGACGGACGTGGCCAAAGCCTTCGAGAAGTCCAAGAAGGGCAAGATCGAAGTGCAGCCATTCAACACCGCCTCGGGCCTGGATGCCGTGGCCAAGGGCACGGCGGACTTCGCCGGCTCGGCCCGCGGCCCGGACGGCTCCAGCGAAGCCAGCCTGGTGTTCACGCCGGTCGCGTGGGACGCGCTGGTGATGATCACCTACCCGTCCAACCCGGTGAACAGCCTGACGCTCAAGCAGGTGCACGATATCTACTACGGCAAGGTCACCAACTGGAAGGACGTTGGCGGCAATGACGAGCCGATCAACCTGTACGCCGTGGCCAGCCCGGGCGACGGTGTGGAATACAGCCTGCGCAAGCTGCTGTTCGGCCGCGGCAGCCAGCCGGTGGCCGCGCCGCGCCTGTACGTGAATACCGCCAAGCTCGAAGAGGCGGTGACGCTGGATCCGAAGGCGCTGGGCGTGACCACGCTGGCCGGCGTCACCGGCAACCGCAAGGTGAAGGCGATCAGCATCAACGGCACGCCGCCGAGCCCGGCGACGGTGAAGGACGGCAGCTACCCGCTGTTCATCCCGGTCTACCTGATCACCAGCCAGAGCAGCCCGAAGGCTGAGCAGCTGAAGAACTTCATGGACTTCCTGGCGACCGAGCCGGCGCGCGACGTGGCGCGCAAGCACGACCTGGTGCCGTACGACGAAGCCCCGGCGCTGGCCGAGCTGGATGCGTCGCGCCGTCCGAAGATCCTGGCCGAGGTGGGCGCCCGCCCGATGCCGGTCGAGCCGACCCCGACGCCTGTCGCCGCACCGGGCGCGATGTATGCCTCGCGCGCCGCGATCTCGCCGACCTCGGAGCTGACCCAGCAGTCCAAGCAGGACATGCAGACGCGCAACGCCGAAAACGTCGAGAAGAAGGCCGAAGCCAGCGCCGCCGCCACCGCGAACGCGACCGCCGCCGCCACCTCGGCGGCCGCGGACAAGAACTACACCGTGACCAAGGGCGACACGCTGTCGGTGATCGCCAAGAAGTACTCGGTGACCGTGGCCGACCTGCGCAGCTGGAACAGCCTGAAGAACGACAACGTCCGCATCGGCCAGGTGCTGAAGGTGGGTCTCTGACCCCCTTGCGCATCCGCGCTGTCACGCTGGACCTGGACGACACGCTCTGGCCAGTACTTCCCGCGCTGGAGCGTGCCGACCGCGAGCTGGACGCCTACCTGCGCCAGCACTATCCCGACGTAGCGCGCGCATGGCCCATCCCGGCCATGCGCGCCCTGCGCGCCCAGGTGGCGCAAGAACGCCTGGACCTCGCCCACGATTTCACCGCCCAGCGCCACCTGACCATGCAGCGCGCATTCGCCGCCTGCGGCATGGACGAGGCGCCGCTGGATGTGCTGTGGGACATCTACTTCACCGCGCGCAACAGCGTGGAGTTGTACGCCGATAGCCTGCCGGCGCTCGAACGCATCACCACGACCCATCCCGTGGCCAGCCTGACCAACGGCAACGCGGACCTGGACATGATCGGCATCCGCGCGCATTTCGCGCATCACATTTGCGCGCGCGACGCCGGCGTCGCCAAGCCCGACCCGCGCATCTTTTCCACGGCGGCGGAGCGGCTGGGCGTGGCGCCCAGCGAGATCCTGCACGTGGGCGACGACCCGGTGCTGGACGTGGTCGGCGCGCGCGATGCGGGATTGCGGACGGCATGGATCAATCGTGCACGCGTGGCGTGGCCGGAAGAGCTGGGGGCGGCGCCGGATCTGGATCTGGCCGATATGGCGGCGCTGGCGGATTGGCTGGCGTTGCAAGGCGGCCCCTAGTGCCTCCCTTCTCCCCTTCGGGGAGAAGGTGCCGACAGGCGGATGAGGGGTGGGTGCTCGAGAAAGAGGTTCTACGGAGCGACTAGCTGCTCTTTTTGAGGCTCCGCTTCTACGCTCCGCCCGGCCCCTCACCCCAGCCCTCTCCCCAGAGGGGAGAGGGAGCGGCGTTGAGGGGAGAGGATGCGAAGCGGTGTCGCCGCTCCACCAAAAAGCGCGCATCATCGCGCGCTAATGTCCCGCAATCCTGGCGCGCGCCGCGCGCCGAATGGAGTCTCATGTCCCTGATCGAACGCAAAGCCGGCGACCGCCAGAGCGTCGCCATCGAAACCACCGATGCCAGCCGCCTCGCCGCGACGAAGAAGCGACTGAGCGCCGCGCAGCGGCGGTGGCTGGAGCAGACCGGCTTCGAGGGTGCGCCGGGCACGATCGCGCTGCTGGCCGACGCCAACGGCAAGCTGGCGCGCGTGCTGGCGGGTGTGGATGCGGCCGATGCGCTGAATGCGATCGCTCACCTGCCCCGCGTGCTGCCTGAAGGCACGTACTACCTGGCCGACGAGGGCGTGCTGGCCGATAAGGGCCAGGCCGCGCTGGGCTGGGCGCTGGGCGCCTACGAGTTCACCCGCTACCGCAAGGCCAGGCGCGCGCCGGCGACGCTGGCCGTGCCGGCCGCCGAGCTGAAGACGCTGACGCCGCTGGTGGAAGCGACCGCGCAGGTGCGCGACCTGGTCAACACCCCGACCGAAGACATGGGCCCCAAGCAGCTCGCCGAAGCGGTGAACCAGCTGGGCAAGGCGCACAAGGCGAAGGTGCGCGAGTGGGTGGGCGACGAACTGCTCAAGGACAACTTCCCCACCATCCACGCCGTGGGCCGCGCCAGCCACCGCTCGCCGCGCCTCGTGGAGCTGAGCTGGGGCAAGAACGGCGATCCGAAGCTGGTGGTGATCGGCAAGGGCGTGTGCTTCGACACCGGCGGTCTGGACCTGAAGCCGGCCGACGGCATGCGCTGGATGAAGAAGGATATGGGCGGCGCCGCGCACGCGATCGCGCTGGCGCGCCTGATCATGGAAGCGAAGCTGCCGGTGCGCCTGACCTTGCTGATCCCCGCGGTGGAGAACGCGGTGAGCGGCAACGCGCTGCGTCCGGGCGAAGTAGTGGTTACGCGCGCCGGCCACAGCGTGGAGATCGACAACACCGACGCCGAGGGCCGCCTGGTGCTGTGCGACGCGCTGGCCTACGCCGGCGAGCAGCAGCCGGACCTGATCGTGGACTTCGCCACGCTGACCGGCGCCGCGCGCGTGGCGCTGGGCCCGGACCTGCCGGCGCTGTTCGCCAACCGTGACGAGCTGGCCGAGCAGGCGCTGGCCGCCGGCCGTGCGACCAACGACCCGCTGTGGCGCCTGCCGCTGTGGCGGCCGTACCGGAAGATGCTGGAGTCGTACCTCGCCGACTTCGCCAACAGCGGCGCCTCGCGGCACGCCGGCGCGATCACCGCGGCGCTGTACCTGGAGCGCTTCGTGGCCGACGGCACGCCGTGGCTGCACCTGGATACCTACGCATGGAACGACGGCGACCGTCCGGGCCGCCCGCGCGGCGGCGAGGCGATGGGCCTGCGCGCGATGTTCGCGTTGCTGCAGCAACGGTACGCACCACGCTGAAGTCCGGCTCTCGTGGGAACATGGCCCGCCGATCGGCGGGCCATTTTTTTTGCGCGGTGCGGATCACATCGAGACCAGCCGCGGCATCCGCTTCTCGCGCCCCAGCTCGCGCCAGATCTCGGCCAGCACGCGCGGCTCGCGCAACAGCACTTCCTCGCTCTGGAAGCGGCGCAGGCGGTAGCCGAGCTGTTCCAGCACCGCGGCGCGGGCGGAATGGTAGGACGGTGCAGCCTTCACGCGGCCGTCGTCGATCTCCACGATCAGCCGTCCGGGAATGCACACCATGTCGACCAGATAGCCCCCGATGAGGTGATGGCGGCGGAAGCGGTAACGGACGCTGATCTCGCCTTGCAGGGCCAGCCACAGATGGCGTTCGGCGTGGAGGTAGTGATCCTGGCGGCGTTCGATCTGGCGGCGTAGGTAGTGCATGGGTCGCTCCTTGCGATGGACTGCAGGAGAGTTAGCCGCCCCGGGGCCGTGCCCCACCATCGGCCGCACGAGCCGCACGGCGTCAGCCCACACCGACAGGCAGGGCGGGCGATACGCCACGCCGCCGACGGCGCGGACCGCCATCGCGTGGGTATGACCTTCGGCGATGTCGCCCCCGGGAGTTCGCTGCCATGCTATGAGCTTTGTCCATAGGGAGCCGTCCATGCCGATCCTTCGCCCTCGCCTGCTCGCCCTGGGCCTGGCCACCCTGCTCGGCACGCACGCCGCGCTGGCCGCCGACACGCCGGCCAAGGCGCCGGAGCAGCCGCCGCTCAGCGCACAGACGCAGCGCTCCGGCGGGCCGATGCCAGCCGAGCAGAAACGGCTGAACTTCGATCATGCCGAGCTGCATTTCGCGCCGGACATCGCCAAGCAGACGCTGGACGCCACCGCCCGCCTGACCTTCAGCGCGCGCGAGGCGACGGACGTGCTGCTGCTGGACCTGGACCCCAACTTCACGATCAGCGCCATCACGCTGGACGGCAAGGCGCTGGCCAGCACGGCATGGAGCAACCCTGACGGCCGTCTGCGGATTTCCCTGACAAAGCCGCTGGCGAAGGGCGACAAGGCCACGGTGGACATTCGCTACGGCGGCAAGCCGCATGTGGCCAAGCGCGCGCCGTGGGATGGCGGCTTCGTCTGGTCCAAGACCGAGGACGGCCAGCCGTGGGTCGCCACCGCGGTGGAAGGCGAAGGCTGCGATCTGTTCTGGCCGTGCATCGACCATCCGATGGGCAAGCCGGACCTGGTGGACACCTACATCACCGTGCCCAAGTCGCTGGCCGCACCGGGCAACGGCACGCTGGTGGACATCAAGGACAAAGGCGCCAACCACATCTATCACTGGCGGGCCAAGCACCCGACGACGTACGCGATCTCGCTCAACATCGGCCCGTTCGACGTGCTCAAGGGCGACTACAAGAGCCGCTACGGCAACACCATCCCGATGCAGATGTGGTACCTGCGCGGCCACGAGGCGCAAGCCAAGCAGCTGTTCGGCGAGTTCCCGCGCATGCTGGATTTCTTCGAGGAGCAGATCGGCCCCTATCCGTTCGGCGACGAAAAGATGGGCGTGGTGGAAACGCCGCACCTGGGCATGGAGCACCAGACCATCAACGCCTACGGCAATGGCTATCCGCGCAGCGAGTTCGGTTTCGACTGGCTGCTGCAGCACGAGTTTTCCCACGAGTGGTTCGGCAACCAGGTGACCAACGCCGACTGGGACGACATGTGGATCCACGAGAGCTTCGGCACCTACATGCAGCCGCTGTACGGGCAATACCTCTACGGCGACATGCCCTACTTCGCGATGCTGCAGACCGAGCGCAGGGCAGTGATGAACACCTACCCTGTCGTGGCGGGGCGCAGCCAGTTCGAGCATGAGGTGTACGACGCCGACCACGGGCCGGGCAACGACATCTACTACAAGGGCTCGCTGATGCTGCACACGCTGCGGCAGCTGATCGGCGACAAGGCGTTCTTCGAGACGGTGCGCCAGCTGGTGTACGGGCGGATGGACCCGAAGCCCGGCAATTTCGCGCCGCATTACGCGACTACGCGCGACTACATCGACATCGTGAATCAGGTGACGGGCAAGGACCTGCGCTGGTTCTTCGACGTGTACCTGTACGAAGCCGCGCTGCCGGCGCTGGACGTCAAGCACGAGGGCGACACGCTGACGGTGCGCTGGAAAGTGCCGCACGACAAGCCGTTCCCGCTGCCCGTGGAAGTACAGGTGGGCGACACCTTGCACACGCTGCCGATGACCAACGGCAGCGGCACGCTGGCGGCGCCAGCCGGCGCACTGGTGATCGTCGATCCGCGCAGCAAGGTGCTGCGCGAGCTGCCGCATATTCCGGAGTTCCAGCAGTGGCGGAAGGAGCAGATGGAGAAGGACAAGAAGAAGGCGGCGGAGAAGAAGGGCTGAGCTTCGCTGCCTTGCGCGGGTTGGGGGTCGCCGGCGCGGCTCACCCCAACCGGCGTCGGGACTCACGGGGGCGGCAGGCGTTCCAGAGGTACTGGCTCCGTTGCGCCGAACAGGCGGCGCAACGTTCGGAATACCGCGCGCAGGCCGCGCACGATTTTCGGCAGCAGCCACAGCATCAGCAGCACGAACAGACCCAGCACCACCAGCAGCGCCATCGGGTGCTGCCACATCAGGTAGAACATGCCGGCCCAGGTGAGGTCTTCGCCCACGCTGGCGCCCCAGTTGCTGAAGGGCTCCGGCGAGGTATTGATGAGCGCGCGGCCGCCGGCCTTGGTCAGGTGTGTGCCCGATACCAGCGCGCCGCCGAGCAAGGCCGCGGCGGTCTGCATCGCGGGCGAGGCATCCTTGAAGACGCCCCAGGCCAGCAGCGTGCCGGCGGGGATGCGAATGAAGGTGTGGATGGCATCCCACACGCTGTCGAAGGCGGGCACCTTGTCGGCCAGGAATTCCCCGACCATCAGCACGCCGGAGATGCCGAGCATCCAGCTGTCGGCGAGCACGTCCAGGCCCGGCGGCAGATGCACATAGCCGAGGCGGCCGAGCAGGCCGGCCAGGAACACGGTGGCGTAGAGGCGGATGCCGCTGGCCCAGGCCAGGCCGCCGGCGAGCGCGACGTTCGATAACGTGTCCATGGCGGCCTCAAGCGAAAGGGGCAGCGCCTATGTACGCCCGGCGGGGCGGCAAGTCCACCTCATCCGGCGCTATACACCGGTGGTGCGTAGGGCATCCGGCCGATACCGTTGAACCAGCGCAACTTGAGATAGGCCGGCAGGCCGGTGATCAGGGTCCAGCGACTGACCGGCTGCTGGTCGTTCTTTGCGACCTGCAGCATCGCCTCGGCCGTATCGAGACCCGCGTCGGCGCGCGTTTTCATCCAGCTCACCAGGCCACGCATGGTGCCGCGGCGCTGCCGTGCCTCGCGGATGGCGTCTTCATAGGGGAAGGTGACGTCGCGGCCATGGGCGCGGAACAGCTGCTCCTGCCATACGAACAGCGCCTGCAAACGCGGGTGGTGGCTGAAATGCGGAACGATGCGCAACGGGCGCAGCAGCGAGGCCAGCGTGAGATCCGCCGCGGTGAAGCGACCGCCTGCCAGGAAACCTTCGCGTGCCAATTGACGTTCGATGGGAAGCAGCAGCGCTTCCAGTTTTTCGTAGATGCGATCTTGCCGATTGCGATGGAAGCGAAAGCGCAGGGTCAGCATCATGCCCAGCACCGGGGCGGCCAGCCGGCGCCAGCCGCGGCGAGTGAACAGGCCGCCGCAGACGTTGGGCATGAACAGCTGCGCCAGCGTCTGGGGGCATTCCATGATGAGCTGCGTATAGCCGAGGCGGCGCGCGTAGAGACCAAGCGTGGAATCGAGCCGGAGCATCCACTGCCACACCTCGTCGCGATCCGCCGGCTCGGCGGGAAACAGCCGCGGCTCCGGATAGGTGTCCTCCAGGTAGCGGATGATCGGCGAGGAATCGCTGATGGCCACGCTCGTGGCGGTGTCGTGGATCAGCGGCACCGTTTGCGGGCAGTCGAACCGCCGCATTTCCTTCTTGGTGAATGCAACGATGTCGATGCCCTGCCAGGGCAGCCGTTTGAAGTCCAAGGCCCAACGCACTTTTTCCACGTAGTGCGACCAGTGCAGCTTGTAGAGCTCGATCATGACGCCTCCCTTTGTACTGCGCCGGGATGGGGACCGTCCGTATGAACTACAAGCCAGGGCGGGGATGATCGCGAAAAAAAAAGCGGCGCTTGCGCGCCGCTTTCTGTCTTCGGTCGAACGCCGCTCAGTGGGCGCCAGGGCTCGCCGGCTGGTCCGGCGGCGAGACCGCCGCCGCCGTGGCATTGGCGGAGAAGCGGCCACCGTACGGCAGCACTTCGGAGGCCAGCTTGGCATCGCTCTTGATCAGGCCCACGGCGTCGAACAGGATGTGCGCCGTTTCGTCGAGCTGCGGATCGGCGGCCTTCTTGGCTTCCTTCTCCTGCTTGAGCTCGCTCTTGAGGCTGCGCTCGTTCGGGTTGAGGCCGTCGTCCAGGTTGTCGCGATCATCGTCGACCGAATTGCCGTCGATCGCCTTGTGACGGTTGCGGAAATCGGCCTGAAGCGCGTCCTGATCCTTGCGCTCGGTCTGACGCTGGGCAAGGTTGAGCGAGATGGCGGTCTTGTCGCGCATCTTCCGGTACTGCGCCAGCTCGTCGAGCATCAGCTTCCACGACGGCGACTTGACCACGCGCGCATCGTGCTTGGCTTGCAGCTGGCCCAGGTAGGCCTTCAGGTCCGCCACCGGCTTGTACTCCGGCGCGGGCGCGATCTGCGTCCACTGCAGCGCGTTGTCGTAGGTGGATTCGCCGAAGTCCTTCTCGTCGCCGTTCTTCGGGAAGTTGATGTCCGGCGTCACGCCCTTGAGCTGGGTGGAGCCGCCGTTGATGCGGAAGAACTCGGCGATGGTCATCTTCAGCTCGCCCAGCTGCGGCTTCTCCTTCGTGCGGCTGGCGAAGCGGTCGAGGTCGACCAGGTTCTGCACCGTGCCCTTGCCGAAGGTCGGCTGGCCGACGATCAGGCCGCGGCCGTAGTCCTGGATGGCGGCGGCGAAGATCTCCGATGCCGAGGCGGAACCGCGATTGACCAGCACCGCCATCGGGCCCGACCAGGCCATGCCCGGATCGTCGTCGCCCTGCACATCCACCTGGCCGCGCGCGTCGCGCACCTGCACGACCGGGCCCTTGTCGATGAACAGGCCGGTGAGTTCGTTGGCCTCGGTGAGCGAACCGCCGCCGTTGTTGCGCAGGTCCATGATCACGCCTTCCACGCCGGCCTGCTTGAGCTCACCCAGCAGCTTGGCGACGTCGCGCGTGGCGCTCTTGAAGTTCTTGTCGCCGTCGCGGCGCGCGCCGAAGTCCGAATAGAAGGTGGGCAGCTCGATCACGCCGATCTTGCGGCTGACGTTGCCGTCCTTGATGTCGATGATCTTCTTCTTGGCGGCCTGCTCTTCGATGCTCACCTTCTGGCGCACCAGGGTGACGATCTCGTGCTTGCCGTCCAGGCCCGCATCGGAGGGAAGGATCTCCAGCCGCACGGTGGTGTCCTTCTTGCCGCGGATGCGGTTGACCACATCGTCCAGGCGCCAGCCGATCACGTCGACCATCGGGCCGTCGGTGCCCTGGCCGATCGCCACGATGCGGTCGCCCACGTGGACCTTGCCGGACTTGGCGGCCGGACCGGCGGGCACGACCTCGCGGATGGCGGTGTATTCGTCGCGCGCCTGCAGCACCGCGCCAATGCCTTCCAGCGACAGCTTCATGGAGATGTCGAAGTTCTCCGCCGCACGCGGGCCGAGGTAGTCGGTGTGCGGGTCGGTGGACTCGGCATAGGCGTTCATGAAGGTCTGGAACGCGTCCTCGCCGTCGAGCTGGCGCACGCGCTCGATGTAGCTGGCGTAGCGCTTGTCCAGCGTCTTGCGGATTTCATCGTCGCTCTTGCCGGCGAGCTTCAGGCGCAGCCAGTCGTTGGTGGTGCGCTGGCGCCACAGGGTGTCGAGCTCGGCCTGGTCCTTGGGCCAGTCGGCCTTCTTGCGGTCGTAGGTGTAGCTCTCGTTGGTATTGAGATCCACGCCCTTCTTCAGCAGCTCGCGCGCATAGCTCATGCGGTCGACCGCGCGCTGGATGTAGAGGTTGAACACCGAGAACGGACCGGACAGGTCCTGGTTCCAGATCGCGTCGTCGAACTGCGACTTCAGCGGCGCGAACTTGGCCATGTCGGCCTGGGTGAAGAACACCTTCTCGCTGTCGAGCGAATCGAAGTAGGCCTTGTAGATCTTGGCCGACATCGCGTCGTCGAGCGGCTGGGCGTCGTAGTGGAAGCGCGTGAGAAAGCGCGCGGACAGCTGCGCGGCCTGCGCCTGCGTGAGCGAAGGCTTGAGCGGCAGCGAGGAAGCCTTGCGGCCGGTGGTGCCCGCGCCGAGGTCGGCGGCAGACTGCGCTTGCGCGCCGCCGACGGTGAAGGCGAGCAGCAGCGCGAGCGAGACGGTACGCAGTTTCATGAGTTTCTCTTTAGGCATGCTCGGTGACACCGGCGGCGTGGGCCTGAAGGTCGGCGTGGTAGGACGAACGCACCAGCGGGCCGGAGGCGACGTGGCCGAAGCCCATCGCCTCGCCAGCTTCGCGCAGCGCGTCGAATTCTTCCGGCGTCCAGTAGCGCACCACGGGGTGGTGATGTGGCGTGGGCTGCAGGTACTGGCCGATGGTGATCATGTCCACGTCATGGGCGCGTAGATCCCGCATCGTTTCCAGCACCTGGTCCATGGTCTCGCCCAGGCCCAGCATGATGCCGGACTTGGTCGGCACGTCCGGATGCTGCGCCTTGAAGCGCTTGAGCAGATCCAGCGACCACTGGTAGTCGGCGCCCGGGCGCACCTCGCGATAGAGGTGCGGGACGGTTTCCAGGTTGTGGTTGAACACGTCCGGCGGGAAGTCCTTGAGCACCTCGAGCGCGCGCTCCATGCGGCCCTTGCCGCGGAAGTCGGGCGTGAGGATCTCGATCTTGATGTTCGGGCTGGCGTGGCGTGTCGCGCGGATGCATGCGGCGAAATGCTCGGCACCGCCGTCGCGCAGGTCGTCGCGGTCCACCGAGGTGATGACCACGTACTTCAGCCGCATGTCGCGGATGGTCTCGGCCAGACGCGCGGGCTCGAGCGGATCCGGTGCCGCCGGACGACCATGGGCCACGTCGCAGAACGAGCAGCGGCGGGTGCACACCTCGCCGAGGATCATGAAGGTGGCCGTGCCCTTGCTGAAGCACTCGTGGATGTTCGGGCAGGAGGCTTCCTCGCACACCGTGACCAGCGCGTTCTCGCGCAGACGCGCCTTGAGCTGCTGCACGGCGTTGCCTTGCGGCAGGCGCACGCGAATCCAGCTGGGTTTGCGCAGGGCCGGCGTATCGGTGTCGAAGCCGGCGCGGTTGCGCGCGATCTTGTCGTTGCCCAGTTGCTTCTCGACCGCGGGCGTGCCGCTGACGACGCTGATCGGGATGACCTTGGAGGGAGACATTTCGCTCATGTAGGCAAGCTCAGACCGCTACGCGAGCGGGGAGTTCGGGAAGGACGGGAGCGGCGGGCTCGGCCGTGAAATCGAACTGGCGGCAGAACTCTTCCACCAATGCGTCTTCCACTTCCGCCAGCCGCGACGGACCGCCCAAGTCTAGCACCTGGGTGACGGCCAAACCCTTGTAGCCACAAGGGTTGATGCGGTGGTAAGGCTCCAGGTCCATGTCGACGTTGAAGGCCAGCCCGTGGAAGCTGCAGCCGCGGCGCACGCGCAGGCCCAGGGCGGCCACCTTGGCGCCGGCCACGTAGACGCCAGGGGCCCCTTCCAGGCGCTCGGCGCCGATATTCCAGTGGCCCAGGGTGTCGATAATGGATTGCTCGATCTTGTTGACCATCTCGCGCACGCCCACGCCGGCACGACGCAGATCGATCAGCGGATAGCCCACGATCTGGCCGGGGCCGTGGTAGGTGACCTGGCCGCCGCGATCCACCGGCACCACCGGGATGTCGCCCGGCGTCAGCACGTGCTCCATCTTGCCGGCCTGGCCGAGGGTGAATACCGGGTCGTGTTCCAGCAGCCAGAGCTCGTCGATGGTGTCGGGGCCGCGCTGGTCGGTGAAGGCGCTCATGGCCTTCCAGGTCGCCTCGTAGGGCTGGCGGCCGAGGCGGCGGATTTTCAACGGCTGGGACATGGGGAAACCGGAAAAACGAGGGGTTGGATGAACGTGCGGCCAGCGGCCCGGGCTTGCAAGGTGCCGGAGCACGGTCTCCGCGGCGCGGATACTGTGCGGACCCAAAACGGCGGCGGGCCGGAAAACCCGGCCCGCCGCGCGCGTTCAGAGGGTGAAGCGGATGTCCGGATCCGCACGCAGGGTGGCGTGGGCCAGGTCGTACTGCTCACGCGTGTCGCAGCGGAAGCTGACCGTCACCGAGAGGAAATTGCCCTCGCGGGACTGGCGATGCTTCACGGTCTCGTGCAGCACGTGCAGCCCGATGCTTTCGAGGATCGCCGGGACCCGCTTGGGCAGGTCGGCGCCGGCGTTGCCCATGGCGGTGATCTCGAACTCGCCCGGGAACTGGAAGCCCTGGCCTTCGTTCTGCGGCTGGATCGAATCTATGTCCTGCATCGCGCTACCTCACTTCTTCGCTTCGTCAGGCTTTTTGTCGCTGTGGAACCACAGCATGATGCTGTCCCACAGGCGGCCGAAGAAGCCGGCCTGGGGCGCGTCCTCCAGCGCCACCAGGGGCAGGTTCTGGACCGGCTGCCCGTCCAGGGTAATACGCAGCGTGCCGACCTGCTGGCCCTTGGTGAACGGGGCGATCAGGGTGGCGGGCACGTCCACGTCAGCCTTCAGCTTCTCGTAGTCGCCGCGCTTGACGGTGACCAGCACGTTCTCGGCCACGCCCAGCGGCAGCTCGCTCGGCTTGCCCTTCCACAGACGCGGCGTCGCCAGCGGCTTGTTGGCGTCATAGAGCTTGTGGGTCTCGTAGAAGCGGAACCCGTAGTTCATCAGCGCCAGCGCGGCATCGGCGCGCGCCTTCTCGCTGCTGGCGCCCATCACGATGGCGATCATGCGCGCCTCGCCCTGCTTGGCCGAGGCGGCCAGACAGAAACCGGCGGCCGCGGTGTGGCCGGTCTTGATGCCGTCGACACTGGGATCGCGCCACAACAGCAGGTTGCGGTTGTGCTGCTTGATGCCGTTCCACTCGAAGTCCTTCACGGCGGAGATGGCGTAGTCCTCCGGGAAGTCGTGAATCAACGCGCGCGACAGGATCGCGATGTCGCGGGCGGTGGTGTAGTGGTTGGCGATGGGATAGCCGGAGGCGTTCTGGAAGTTGGAATTCACCATGCCCAGCTGCTTGGCGTAGGCATTCATCAGGTTGGCGAACGCGCCTTCGGAACCGGCGGTGTGCTCGGCCAGGGCGATGGCGGCGTCGTTGCCGGACTGGATGATCATGCCGGACAGCAGATCCTTCAGCGGCACCTGGCTGTTGAGCTTGAGGAAGCTGGTGGAGCCGTCGGTGCCGGCGCCGCCGCTGCGCCAGGCGTTCTCGCTGATGGTGACCTGGTCGTTCATGTGGATCTTGCCGTTGGCGATCTCGGCGGACACCACGTAATCGGTCATCACTTTGGTGATCGAGGCCGGCTCCAGGCGGACGTCCGGATCCTTGGCGGCGAGCACCTGGCCGGTGGCGTAATCCATCAGCACCCAGCTCTTGCCGTCCACATCCGGCGGCGGCGGCACCGGCGCTTCGGCCACCACCGGCCGCGGCACGGGCGCCGGCTTGGGTGGGGTCTGCTGGGCGACAGCGGCGGTGCCCATCACCAGGGCGGCGACGGCGAGCGGGGCGAGGGTACGGCG
The DNA here is from genome assembly GCF_055814425.1 of Dyella sp. CR10. Classification (NCBI taxonomy): domain Bacteria; kingdom Pseudomonadati; phylum Pseudomonadota; class Gammaproteobacteria; order Lysobacterales; family Rhodanobacteraceae; genus Dyella; species Dyella sp. CR10. The sequence goes on along the minus strand of NZ_CP185986.1, from coordinate 14,781 downwards.
GAGAAGGTTCATCGTTCTGTGCAATCCGGTCTTGATGTGGCTGGCGCCGGAGCGCCGAAAAGGAAAAGTGTCAGTCTACCGCGACCTGCGGGCGCGGCAGGCCCATGTTCTCGATCTTGGCGGTCACCTGGTCGGCGCTGTCGACGTCGGCAAGCGGCCCCACGCGCACGCGCCGCACACTGCGGCCGTTGATCTGCGCATCGACCACCTGGACCGGCGCAAAGTTCGCCGAACGCAGCTGGCGCGCCACGCGTTCGGCATTGGCGCCGTCGGCAAACGCGCCCACCTGCAGGTAGATGCCGGGCTTGGGCGCGCCGGCGGCGACCGGCGGCGGTGGCGGCGGCAGGTCCTGCAAGGGCTCACCTGGCGTGATGGCACGCACCTCGACCAGGCCAGTGCCCTTGGGATACACGCCGATCTTCACGGCGGCGGCGAAGGAGAGGTCGATCAGGCGGTTGTCGTGGAACGGGCCGCGATCGTTGATACGCACGATCACGCTCTTGCCATTGTCCAGGTTGGTGACGCGCGCGTAGCTGGGCAGCGGCAGCGTCTTGTGCGCGGCGCTGAACTGGTACATGTCGTATTCCTCGAGGCTCGAGGTCTTGTACCCGTGGAACTTGTTGCCGTAGAACGACGCGATGCCGCGCTCCACGTAGCCGCTGGCGCTGGGCAGCACGGTATAGGTCTGGCCGAGCACCGAGTACGGGGACTTGTTGCCATAGAGTGCGCGCGGCTCGACCTTGGGCACGGGCTCAACCAGCTTGCTGATGTCCGGCGGCGGCCCATCCGGCACGCTGTCCGCGTTATCGCGATAGCGACTGCTCTGGGGACGCGTGACATCGTCGCTGATGCCGCCGCGGCGGCTGCCATCGCTCGACCGAGTCGCGCCGCCAGCACTGCGGCCAGGCGTGTAGCCGCCTCCCGACTTGGCTGGGCGCGGCTTGCTGCCGCTGCACCCGACCAGCGCCAACGCGGTGATCGCCAGCAGCGACAGCGCTAGCGCGCGATGCCTCATCGCGTGGCCTCATGCTCCCGCACGCCCTCGGCGATGGCCTGCGCCAGCTGGTGCACGGCCAATGCGTAGAGCGGACTGCGGTTGTAGCGAGTGATCACGTAGAAGTTCTGGAAGGTGAACCAGTATTCGGTGCCCGCCGGCCCTTCCAGGCTCTGCAGGCTGCTGGGCAGACCCGGATCCAGCGGCGTCAATGGTGCATAGCCCCAGGCCATGAGCTGCTCCAGCGGCCACTGGGGCTTGGAGTCCTTGACCTGGATAGGCCGCGGCGCGGCATCGGGTTGCGCGCGCGCCACCACCGGCGCGCCGGTGACCCAGCCGTGCTTGGCGAAATAGTTGGCGACGCTGCCAAGGATATCCGGCAGCGAATCGTGCAGATCGATGTGTCCGTCGCCGTCCTCGTCCACGCCGAAGTCGCGGACGCTCGAAGGCATGAACTGACCCCAGCCCTGCGCGCCGGCATAGGAGCCGGTGAGCGTATCCAGCGGACCGCCGAGCATGCGGTCCGGCAGACTCAGCAGCACCTTCAGCTGCTCGCGGAAAAACGTCGCGCGCGGCGGGTAATACAGACCGAGCGTGACCAGCGCATCGAGCACTTTGTACTTGCCGGTATTGCGGCCGTAGAAGGTTTCGACGCCGACGATGGCCACGATGTATTCCGGCGCCACGCCGTATTGGCGGCCGATGCGTTCGAGCAGGTCGCGGTGCTCCAGATAGAACGCGACGCCGTCGTTGATGCGCTTGTCGGTGACAAAGATGGGCCGGTAGTCCTTCCAGGGCTTGGCCTCGGCCGGACGGCTGATCGCATCGAGGATGCTCTGCTGCTTCTTCGCGCCATCCAGCAAGCGGTTCAGCGCGGCGGGATCCTTGCCGGTTTCCTTGGCCACCTCATTGATCAGCTGTGCCTGTCCGGGATGAGTATCGGCCCATGCCGGCATCGCGGCAGCGGCAAGAGTGAAACCCAGGGCGGCAATCCATTGCAGGGGACGAGGCATGGCGATCTCGGTCATCAGGCTACTTCGCTGGCGAAAAACTTATTGCCATAAGGCATGCGCGCAGAGCCTAGCACGCATGGCGGCGCAAACCCGGGCGGAATCGAGGCGCGCCGGGGCAGTGGTTCAGTCGTGCATCTTGCGGTTGGCATGAATGGCCATGAGCACGCCAAAGCCGGTAAGCAGCGACACGGCAGACGTGCCGCCGTAGCTCACCAACGGCATCGGCACGCCGACCACCGGCAGCATGCCGGCGACCATGCCGCCATTGACGAAGACGTAGACGAAGAAGCTCATGCCGATGGCGCCGGCGAGCAGACGCGAATAGGTGTCGCGCGCCTCCATCGCGATCCACAGGCAGCGGCCGATGATGAAGGCATACAGCGCCATCACGGCGATCACGCCGACCAGGCCGAACTCTTCGGAGAACACGGCGAAGATGAAATCGGTGGTGTGCTCGGGCAGGAAATCCAGGCGCGACTGCGTACCGTGCTGCCAGCCTTTGCCGAACACGCCACCGGAACCGACCGCGATCTGCGACTGGATGATGTGCCAGCCGTTGCCCAGCGGATCCGATTCCGGATCGAGCAGGGTGCGCACGCGATTGCGCTGGTATTCGTGCAGGAAATGCCAGGCGACCGGAATCATGCCGCCGACGGCGGCCAGCAGGCTGCCGATCTTCCACCAGGCCATGCCCGAGAGGAACAGCGCGAAGGCGCCGGCGCCGGACACCAGCAGGGCCGTGCCAAGGTCCGGCTGCTCGGCGATCAGTCCGGCGGGGATGGCGATGATCATGCCGACGGCGATGATGTCCTTCCACGACGGCGGCAGCTGACGCGGGTGCAGATACCACGCCACCATCATCGGCACGGTAAGCTTGAGCAGTTCGGAAGGCTGGAACGACACCACGCCCAGATCCAGCCAGCGCTTGGAGCCGCTGCGGATCTCGCCCACCGCCGCGACTACCAGCAAGAGGCACACGCTGCCGGAGTAGAGCCAGGGCGTCCAGCCGCGCAATACCGGCGGAGGAATGCGCGAGATCAGCAGCACCAGGATGCCGCCCATCACGAAGCGGGCGGCCTGTCCGACGATCATCGGCATGCTGCCGCCGCTGGCGCTGTACAGCGTCACCAGGCCGGTGACGGCCAGCAGGAACAGGCCGAAGGCGAGCGGCAAGTCGATGCGCGGGCGCGTCATGACACGGCGCAGGAAGCGCTGCAGGCGGACCTGGAGTTCGTCGATCATGGGTTGCCTCCGTCGTCCTGGTTGTCGCCGCCGTTGTCGGACGGGATGGAGGCAGGGGTGTCGGCAGGCGTGGCCATGGGCGTGTCTTCGGGGCCGTCAGGCGGTGTTTGGGGTGTCGTACCGGAAGTGATCGGAGAGAGCTGCTCCGTCACCGTCTTGCCGGGCACCGCACCGCCCTGCGCGGCGAGCCACGCTTCCATGATCCGACGCACGATAGGGCCAGCGTCCTGGGCACCCCAGGCGCCCTGCTCCAGCATCGCGGCTACTGCGATGCGCGGTGCGTCGGCCGGGGTATAGCCGATGAACCACGCGCGGTGACGCGACGCCAGGTAGGCGCTGTTCTTGTTGGTGTCGTAATCATTGGTTCGGCGGGAAAAGCGCTCGGCGGTACCGCTCTTGCCCGCTACGACATACGGAAAGCCGATGAACTGCGTTTTTGCGGTACCGCCACTCACCACTGCTTCCATGCCTTGATTCACTACGTTCCAGTGGCTGTCCTTGTGGATCAGGCTCGGACCGGTGGGTGGGTTGGGTAGCGGCACAGGGCGCTCCTTCACCGCGGAGGTGGCCATCACCAGGCGCGGTGCATAGGGTATGCCGTGACCGGCGAATGTGGCCGTCGCATGTGCGAGCTGCAGCGGCGTCACGTTCCAGTAGCCTTGGCCGATGCCCGCGAGGATGGTCTCGCCCGGGAACCAGCCGTACTTGCTGCGAGTCGCCTTCCACTCGCGCGAGGGTAGGATGCCTTCCACTTCGCCCAGCAGGTCGATGCCGGTCTTCCTGCCGAAACCAAGGCTGCCCATCCACGCGCTGAGGCGGTCGATGCCCATGTCCAGGGCTAGTTTGTAGAAGTAGGTGTTGGTAGATAGCTGGATCGCCCTGACCATGTTCACCACGCCATTGCCGCCGCGTACATCATCGCGATAGCAGCGCTGCTGGCCCGCAATGCAGAACTCACCGGTGGAGAGCACCGTGTCCTCGGGCCGGCGGATGCCGTACTCGAGGCCGCCCAGCGCCAGGAACGGCTTGACCGTGGAGCCGGGCGGATAGGCGCTCTTCAGCGCGCGATTGAGCAGGGGCTTGTCTTCGGCGGTGGTGTAGGCGGTGTAGTCGGCCTTGCTGATGCCGTTGACGAACAGGTTGGGATCGAAGCTCGGCACGCTGACCATCGCCATGACCTGGCCGTTGCGCGGATCGATCGCCACGGCCGAACCGGGCCGGCCGTCGAAGGCGTCGGTCGCCGCCTTCTGCACTTTCAGGTCGATGCTCAGGTAGAGGTTCTTGCCGGGCTTGGGCGGGTGCGTTTCCAGCACGCGCTGCACGCGGCCGTCGGCGTTGACCTCGACCAGCTCGTAGCCGGGTTCGCCGTGCAGCACATCCTCGTAGGAACGCTCCAGGCCACTGCGCCCCACATGGCTGGTGCCTTTGTAGCGGTCGGCGTCGAGCCGGTTCATGTCATCGGCATCGATGCGGCCGACGTAGCCGACGATGTGTGCGAACAGCGGCCCGTACGGATAGCGGCGGGTCAGGTACGGCACCACGTCCAGCCCGGGGAAACGCCAGCGGTTGACGGCAAAACGCGCGATGTCGTCCTCGGTCAGGTGCAGCTTCAGCGGCACGCTGTCGAAACGACGGTTCTGCTTGAGCTGCTTCTTGAAGGCCTCGACATCGTCGTCGCCCAGTGGCACCACGTCGCGAATGCTGGCCAGCATTGCTTTCATGTCGGGCACCTGCTCGGGCACCACTTCCAGCCGGAACGCCGGGACGTTGTCGGCCAGCAGCACGCCGCTGCGGTCGTAGATGAGTCCACGCGCCGGCGGAATCGCGCGCGGCTTCACGCGATTGTTCTCCGAGCGCAGGGCGAACTCGTCGTGGCGCTGGACCTGCAGATAGAAGTAGCGGCTGACCAGGGCGCTCAGGCCCAGCAGAATCAGTGCGAAACCGACCAGCGCGCGCACCCTGAACAGGGTGCTTTCGCCCCGGGAATCCTTGATCGAGCGGCGACGGAGAGCCATGGCCCTACTGCAGGCGCAAGCGCGTGCGCAGGTCGTCCATGAGAAGGAACAGGAACGGCCACAGCGCGGCGCCGACGAAGGGCGAGAACCACCAGGTGGCGGGCGGCACCGATTCGCCCGCGAACGTGCGCACGATCAGCAGCACCACGCGATCATTGAGCAGCAGTGCCAGCACCGCCAGGGTCTGCTGCCACATCGGGAAGAAGCGCAGCCGCGAGCGGAAGCGCAAGGCAATGAATACCATGGCGCACAGACGCATGGCCTGCTCGCCGAGCAGCACGCCGTCGAGCAGATCCGCACACAGACCGATGCAGAAAGCCAACCCCAGGCTCACACGCTGGTCGCCTGCCTCCAATGCCCAATAGAGCAGGAACAGCGCCGGCCAGTACGGCTTGAACGGCTGCAGCGCGCCAGGCAGCGGCACGAGCATGGACAGCAGGGCGAAGGCGAGCGAGCCCACAAACCAGAGTGTGCCGACACGTTGCTTGCTCATGGCGTCGTTCCCGGCGAGGACGCGGAGACTGCAGGAACCGCTGCCGGACGCGGCGGCGGCGCGGTGCTGGCACCAGGCGCCGGGGCGAGGTCCGCCGGCGGGCCGGCCGGCGCGGGCAGCTCGGGCGGACCGACCGGCTCAGCCTGGTCGTGCAGCAGGAGCACATCTTCGCTACGGTCCAGGTCCGCCGTCGGGCGGGCGCGTCCTTCCAGGAACATGCCGGAAGCCGCCGGTTCCACGCGCTGAATCTCGCCAACCGGGAATCCCGGCGGAAAGCGGCCGCCCAGGCCGGAAGTCAGCAGCTTGTCGCCGGGGCGCACGTCCGCGGCCATGGAAATATTGGGCAGGCTGAGCAGGTCGCCCTCGCGCGAACCATAGGCGACCGTGCGCAGGCCGGTGCGCTCGACGACGACCGGGATGGCATGGTCGGGATCGGTGATCAGCATCACCAGTGACGTGCGCGGCATCACTTCCACCACCTGCCCCATCACGCCGTGTGCGTCGATCACCACCTGCCCCTTCTTCACGCCATTGTTCGCGCCGACATTGAGCAGCATGCGGTGGCGGTAGCTGCCCAGGTCCACATCGACGACGCGCGCCAATTGCACGTTGAGCTCCAGGCTGTGCTGGGTGGCGAGGAGTTCCTTCAGGCGTTCGTTCTGCTCGGCCACGGCCGCCATGCGGTTAAGCTTGGCGTTGGCCAGCAGCAAGTCTTCACGCAGACGCTGATTCTGCTCGGTGAGCAGCTTGCGGTCGGCGAAGGCGACGCTGAGCGTGCGCATGCCCGCAGCGGGCATGCCGGCGAGCTTGTAGACGGGTTCCACCACGATGGAAGCGGCATAGCGGACGCGCCACATCCAGCCGTTGCGATGGTCCAGGACCATCAGCACCATGGCGAGGGCAAGATAGAGAATGAGCCGCAGGGTGCCGGCTACCGTGCCGGCAAACAGGGGCGAGGAGTCCTCGCGAGCGAGTGCCATCCCCTGCCCCCGTCAGTGCTTATTCGGCGGCGAAGAAGTCGCTGCCGTGCTGATCGATCAGCTCCAGCGCCTTGCCACCACCGCGCGCGACGCAGGTGAGCGGCTCCTCGGCCACCTGCACGTGCAGGCCGGTTTCCTCGGAGATCAGGCGATCCAGGTCGCGCAGCAGCGCACCGCCGCCGGTGAGCACGATGCCGCGCTCGGCGACGTCGGAGCACAGTTCCGGCGGGGTCTGCTCGAGCGCTGACTTCACCGCGGCCACGATGCCGGAGAGCGGCTCGTGCAGTGCTTCCAGCACCTCGTTGGAATTGATGGTGAACATGCGCGGCACGCCCTCGGCCAGGTTGCGGCCGGAGATTTCGATCTCGCGTACGTCGGTCTGCGGGAACGCGCAGCCGATTTCCATCTTGATGCGCTCGGCCGTGGATTCGCCGATCAGCGTGCCGTGGTTGCGGCGTACGTAGTTGATGATCGCCTCGTCGAAGCGATCGCCGCCGACGCGGACCGACTGCGAATAGACGATACCGTTGAGCGAGATGACCGCCACTTCGGAGGTACCGCCGCCGATATCCAGCACCATCGAGCCGCGGGCTTCATGCACCGGGATGCCGGCGCCGATCGCGGCGGCCATCGGCTCCTCGATCAGAAACACGTCGCGGGCACCGGCGCCTTCGGCCGATTCCTTGATGGCCCGGCGCTCGACCTGAGTGGAGCCGCAGGGCACGCAGACCAGCACGCGGGGGCTGGGACGCAGCAGACGCGAGCGATGCACCTGCTTGATGAAGTGCTGCAGCATCGCTTCGGTCATGGAAAAGTTGGCGATCACGCCATCCTTCATGGGACGAACGGTCGCGATATTGCCTGGGGTGCGGCCCAGCATCTTCTTCGCATCGCTGCCGACGGCGGCAACGGCGCGGGGACCGCCCGGACCGCGATCCTGGCGAATCGCGACGACCGACGGCTCGTTGAGGACGATGCCCTGGCCGCGTACATAAATCAGGGTATTGGCCGTGCCGAGATCGATGGAGATGTCGTTGGAGAAAATCCCGCGAAACTTCTTGAACATGGGGCCGCCGTGCGTCGATCTGGCTAAAAAGTAAGCGCGCCAGTCTAAAGAGGCGGCACCTTGCGCGCAAGGACAATATCGTTAAGAAAGCCTTGTAGGACGCGGTGATATGCGTACTTTCGATCAGGTCGCGTGAGCTGGCAACGCCGAAGAGAAGTCGCCCTGACGATCAGATATCGGTAAAATTCGGAGCTTTGGCCGGACGCCCTGTCCGGCCGTTCGGTCCGACCGCGCTCGCGCGGCCTGTTCACTAGCCCGGGGACAACCACGCACCATGTCTGCCGTCATCTGCGGTTCGTTGGCATACGACACCATCATGGTCTTCCAGGACCAGTTCAAAAATCACATCCTGCCCGACCAGGTGCACATCCTGAACGTGTCGTTCCTGGTGCCTCGGATGCGTCGCGAGTTCGGCGGCTGCGCCGGCAACATCGCATACAACCTCAAGCTGCTGGGTGCCGATCCGCTGCCCGTGGCCACGGTGGGTCAGGATTTCGGCCCCTACCGGGCGCACATGCAGCAATGCGGGATCCGCCTGGATTATGTACGCGAGTTCGGTGACCAGTTCACGCCGCAGTGCTTCATCACGACAGACCTGGATAACAACCAGATCACTGCCTTCCACCCGGGCGCGATGTTGAGCGCGCACGAGAATCACGTCCGCGATATTCCCGAAATCAGCTTCGCCATCGTCGCACCGGACAGCCGTGAGGCGATGCTTCAGCACGTGGACGAATTCGCCTCGCGCGGCGTGCCTTTCATCTTCGATCCCGGCCAGGCGATGCCGCTGTTCAATGGCGAAGAGTTCCGGTCGATGATCGACAAGTCGACCTATGTGATCGTCAACGACTACGAATCCCAGTTGCTGCAATCGCGTACGGGCTGGAGCGCGGAAGATATCGCCCAGCGCGTGGAGGCCTATATCGTCACGCTCGGTCCGCGCGGCTCGCTGATTCATACTGACGGGACGGTCCATGAGATTCCGCCTGCGCGCGAGCGCAAGATCGTCGACCCGACGGGTTGCGGCGATGCTTATCGTGCGGGCCTGATTTTCGGCATCATGCGAGGCAAGGATTGGCCGACGGTCGGACGCATGGCGTCGCTGATGGGCGCGCTGAAGGTCGAGTATCCGGGGACGCAGAACCAGCGCTTCGATTACGCGCAGTTTGCGGCGGAGTTCGAGGAGCAGTTCGGATACGGGCTCGATTGAGCTTTCTGCTCAAATCCGGTTTTGCATGAAAGGCCTCCTTACGGAGGCCTTTTTATTGGGTATGTCAGGTAGCTTCGCCTGAGAAATTCTCTCCAAGCGTTGTCGCAAAAGCGCAACGCATTGACGCCAGCTCGTAAACACAGACCTTCCCAACACGATGTTTGAAGGCGTCGGCCACGATCTCTTCTGGGAATCAGAGTGACCGAGGATGCATACCGTCCCATGCGCATAGCGGCGCATGTCAAACGAAGCTCGAGCCGCCCTTGGCTTCTTGTGGCAAGAAAGTGCGCGGTGGCAAGAGAGGCTGAGCAAAAAGAAAAAACCCTCACCGATGAGGTGAGGGTTTTAAGGATAAAGCCCCTGGCGATGACCTACTCTTGCATGGCAAGCCACACTACCATCGGCGCAGCTGCGTTTCACTTCCGAGTTCGGGATGGGATCGGGTGGGGCCACAGCGCTATCGTCGCCAGGGAAAGGGTGCAGGACAGCGCTATGAGCGCCGGTCCGGCAGAAGGGGTAAACGAGTGACAAGCGTCTGGTGAATCGGGATGTGAGTTGAAGCGACGTCTCACGAAGCGTCTTGGGGTTATATGGTCAAGCCGCACGGCTCATTAGTACGCGTAAGCTCAATGCATTGCTGCACTTCCACACCGCGCCTATCAACCACCTAGTCTAGATGGGGCCTTAAGGAGTCTCTGGGACTCGGGAGATCTCATCTTGGGGCGTGCTTCCCGCTTAGATGCTTTCAGCGGTTATCACTTCCGTTCGTAGCTACCGGGCAATGCCATGGGCATGACAACCCGAACACCAGCGGAACGTCCACTCCGGTCCTCTCGTACTAGGAGCAGCCCCCCTCAAATCTCCAACGCCCACGACAGATAGGGACCGAACTGTCTCACGACGTTCTGAACCCAGCTCGCGTACCACTTTAAATGGCGAACAGCCATACCCTTGGGACCGACTACAGCCCCAGGATGTGATGAGCCGACATCGAGGTGCCAAACACCGCCGTCGATATGAACTCTTGGGCGGTATCAGCCTGTTATCCCCGGAGTACCTTTTATCCGTTGAGCGATGGCCCTTCCATACAGAACCACCGGATCACTAAGACCTACTTTCGTACCTGCTTGATCCGTCGATCTCGCAGTCAAGCACGCTTATGCCTTTGCACACAGTGCGCGATGTCCGACCGCGCTGAGCGTACCTTCGTGCTCCTCCGTTACTCTTTGGGAGGAGACCGCCCCAGTCAAACTACCCACCACACACGGTCCCTGATCCGGATTACGGACCTAGGTTAGAACGTCAAGCACTTCAGGGTGGTATTTCAAGGATGGCTCCACCGAAACTAGCGTCTCGGTTTCATAGCCTCCCACCTATCCTACACAGAAGAACTCAACGTTCAGTGTGAAGCTGTAGTAAAGGTTCACGGGGTCTTTCCGTCTTGCCGCGGGAACGCTGCATCTTCACAGCGATTTCAATTTCACTGAGTCTCGGGTGGAGACAGCGCCGCTGTCGTTACGCCATTCGTGCAGGTCGGAACTTACCCGACAAGGAATTTCGCTACCTTAGGACCGTTATAGTTACGGCCGCCGTTTACTGGGGCTTCGATCAAGAGCTTCGCCTTGCGGCTGACCCCATCAATTAACCTTCCAGCACCGGGCAGGCGTCACACCCTATACGTCCACTTTCGTGTTTGCAGAGTGCTGTGTTTTTGATAAACAGTCGCAGCGGCCAGGTTACTGCGACCCTTCTCAGCTCAGCTACGCATGTAGCCAAAAAAGGGCGCACCTTCTCCCGAAGTTACGGTGCCATTTTGCCTAGTTCCTTCACCCGAGTTCTCTCAAGCGCCTTGGGATTCTCACCCTGCCTACCAGTGTCGGTTTACGGTACGGTTTCTCTGCAGCTGAAGCTTAGTGGCTTTTCCTGGAAGCGTAGTATCAGTCACTTCGCCCAAAAGGGCTCGTCTCGGTGCTCGGTGTATGTGATCCCGGATTTGCCAAAGATCACCACCTACCGCCTTTCCCCGGGACAACCAACGCCCGGTAGACCTAACTTTCTCCGTCCCCACATCGCACTGCAGACAAGTGCCGGAATATTAACCGGCTTCCCATCGACTACGCATTTCTGCCTCGCCTTAGGGGCCGACTCACCCTGCGCCGATGAACGTTGCGCGAGGAAACCTTGGGCTTTCGGCGTGCGGGCTTTTCACCCGCATTATCGTTACTCATGTCAGCATTCGCACTTCCGATACCTCCAGCAGGCTTCTCAACCCACCTTCACAGGCTTACGGAACGCTCCTCTACCGCGCACACTTGCGTGTGCACCCCGAGCTTCGGTGTAGTGCTTAGCCCCGTTAAATCTTCCGCGCAGGCCGACTCGACCAGTGAGCTATTACGCTTTCTTTAAAGGGTGGCTGCTTCTAAGCCAACCTCCTGGCTGTCTATGCCTTCCCACATCGTTTTCCACTTAGCACTAACTTTGGGACCTTAGCTGCGGGTCTGGGTTGTTTCCCTTTTCACGACGGACGTTAGCACCCGCCGTGTGTCTCCCGTACAGTCTGTCCTGGTATTCGGAGTTTGCCATGGTTTGCTAAGTCGCGATGACCCGCTAGCCATAACAGTGCTCTACCCCCAGGAAGATACATACGAGGCGCTACCTAAATAGCTTTCGAGGAGAACCAGCTATCTCCGAGTTTGTTTAGCCTTTCACTCCTATCCTCAGCTCATCCCCATCTATTGCAACAGATGTGGGTTCGGTCCTCCAGTGCGTGTTACCGCACCTTCAACCTGGCCAAGGATAGATCACTCGGTTTCGGGTCTACTGCCAGAGACTATGCGCCCTATTCAGACTCGGTTTCCCTTCGCCTCCCCTAGACGGTTAAGCTCGCCACTGACAGTAAGTCGCTGACCCATTATACAAAAGGTACGCAGTCACCCTTGCGGGCTTCCACTGCTTGTACGTATACGGTTTCAGGGTCTATTTCACTCCCCTCTCCGGGGTTCTTTTCGCCTTTCCCTCACGGTACTTGTTCGCTATCGGTCGGTCAGGAGTATTTAGCCTTGGAGGATGGTCCCCCCATGTTCAGACAGGGTTTCACGTGCCCCGCCTTACTCAATTTCACACAACGTGCCTTTTCGCCTACAGGGCTATCACCTGCTATGGCCGGCCTTTCCAAACCGTTCGGCTAAAACATGCTGTGCTTTTGGGCTAGTCCGCGTTCGCTCGTCGCTACTGACGGAATCTCGGTTGATTTCTTTTCCTCCGGGTACTTAGATATTTCAGTTCCCCGGGTTCGCTTCCAACACCTATGAATTCAGTGCTGGATACTGCTTACGCAGTGGGTTTCCCCATTCGGACATTGCCGGATCAAAGCTTGTTGCCAGCTCCCCGACACTTTTCGCAGGCTGCCACGTCCTTCATCGCCTCTGACCGCCAAGGCATCCACCGTATACGCTTGGTCGCTTGACCATATAACCCCAAGTCGCCTCAGGGCTCCATTCTTTCGAATGGCATGCCAAACAACGCGTTCGCTTAATTGCCTCAACGACACATCTCGATTCGGTTTCGAACCAAGACGCTTGTCACTCGTTTACATTTTCAAAGAACACAAGACCGGCCACAGTGCCGTCTCGTTTCAAATCTTGTCGTGTGCGCTACACATCCGCTTACAGCCTGGTCACTGGTGGAGCCAGTCGGGATCGAACCGACGACCCCCTGCTTGCAAAGCAGGTGCTCTCCCAGCTGAGCTATGGCCCCATAAAGTGGTGGGTCTGGGAGGACTCGAACCACCGGCCTCACCCTTATCAGGGGTGCGCTCTAACCACCTGAGCTACAGACCCATAAAGCTATAGGCCCCCACATCAGATGGGATGGGCCAGGCATGCCAGTCGGCATGCGGGATGTGCAGGTGTCTTGTGTGGACGTCTTGCGGAGGAGGATCTGTCGTTCTCGAAAGGAGGTGATCCAGCCGCACCTTCCGATACGGCTACCTTGTTACGACTTCACCCCAGTCATGAACCACTCCGTGGTCGTCGCCCTCCTTGCGGTTAGGCTAACGGCTTCTGGAGCAACTCACTCCCATGGTGTGACGGGCGGTGTGTACAAGGCCCGGGAACGTATTCACCGCAGCATAGCTGATCTGCGATTACTAGCGATTCCGACTTCACGAAGTCGAGTTGCAGACTTCGATCCGGACTGGGATCGGCTTTCTGGGATTGGCTCCACCTCGCGGTATTGCAACCCTCTGTACCGACCATTGTAGTACGTGTGTAGCCCTGGCCGTAAGGGCCATGATGACTTGACGTCATCCCCACCTTCCTCCGGTTTGTCACCGGCAGTCTCCTTAGAGTTCCCACCATTACGTGCTGGCAACTAAGGACAAGGGTTGCGCTCGTTGCGGGACTTAACCCAACATCTCACGACACGAGCTGACGACAGCCATGCAGCACCTGTGTTCTGATTCCCGAAGGCACTCCCGCATCTCTGCAGGATTCCAGACATGTCAAGGCCAGGTAAGGTTCTTCGCGTTGCATCGAATTAAACCACATACTCCACCGCTTGTGCGGGCCCCCGTCAATTCCTTTGAGTTTCAGTCTTGCGACCGTACTCCCCAGGCGGCGAACTTAACGCGTTAGCTTCGACACTGATCTCCGAGTTGAGACCAACATCCAGTTCGCATCGTTTAGGGCGTGGACTACCAGGGTATCTAATCCTGTTTGCTCCCCACGCTTTCGTGCCTCAGCGTCAGTGTTGATCCAGATGGCCGCCTTCGCCACTGATGTTCCTCCCGATCTCTACGCATTTCACCGCTACACCGGGAATTCCACCATCCTCTATCACACTCTAGCTTCCCAGTATCCACTGCCATTCCCAGGTTGAGCCCGGGGATTTCACAGCAGACTTAAGAAACCGCCTACGCACGCTTTACGCCCAGTAATTCCGATTAACGCTTGCACCCTTCGTATTACCGCGGCTGCTGGCACGAAGTTAGCCGGTGCTTATTCCTCAGGTACCGTCAGCTCCACCGGGTATTAGCCAATGGCATTTCGCTCCTGATAAAAGTGCTTTACAACCCGAAGGCCTTCTTCACACACGCGGCATTGCTGGATCAGGCTTTCGCCCATTGTCCAATATTCCCCACTGCTGCCTCCCGTAGGAGTCTGGGCCGTGTCTCAGTCCCAGTGTGGCTGATCATCCTCTCAGACCAGCTATCGATCGTCGCCTTGGTGAGCCATTACCTCACCAACTAGCTAATCGAACATCGGTCCATCCAACCGCGCGAGGTCCGAAGATCCCCCGCTTTCTCCCGTAGGACGTATGCGGTATTAGCGTAAGTTTCCCTACGTTATCCCCCACGTCTGGGCAGGTCCCGATGTATTCCTCACCCGTCCGCCACTCGCCACCCATGGAGCAAGCTCCACTGTGCTGCCGTTCGACTTGCATGTGTTAGGCATGCCGCCAGCGTTCAATCTGAGCCAGGATCAAACTCTTCACTTAAGTTTTCGATCAACCGAAGTCGATCTATCTTTCTGAAGCGTTGTCCTAACCGTAAAACGTCAAGCTTTTGAATTGACTCTTAGGTTAGACGCTTGCATATATGGACAGATTTCCCATCCACCGCAAGGCGCCCACACAAGTCACCTGCGCACACTGTCAAAGATCAATCACTTGCGATCCTTTCTTCAGATCGCCCCGAGGCGTTTCGTCCCGGGTGAGCCGCTTACTATACATCGTCTTTCCTATCCGTCAACACCTTCGAAGAAGATTTT